>NZ_CM173490.1:0-5260781 GCF_057782505.1 Pseudocitrobacter sp. CD920760 | reverse complement strand
GGCGGACTCCACTCGAAAAAAAGTCGATACACATCATCGTTCAGGCGACCCTGTCAGGGTGCTGTTGATGAACCTGCCTGACATAAACTGTCGGGGACTCACTCAGTAGCCGCAGATGCAGCCTGAATAGTGCTGTGTATAAGATTAAAAAGTTCGTGATTATTGGCACACGTCGAAAAGACCCAATGCACAAGGGTGACGTGCGAACCGCTCTTTGCGGTTTTCCACAAAACACCTCGGGCTGCCCGTGGGCAGTACCGCAACCAGAAACACCGGAAGCGTTCAGTGTGTTTTCCCGGTTCAGGATCCGTTGATCCGATCAGGACCGCGGATCATAGCCTAAACTGAGCCAGAGATCTTCTGTTTCTCACAGATTCTTCCCGATTTATCCACAGGAAGGATCGAGATCGGCTAAGTGTAAACGATCCGCAAGAGAAGGAGGGGGGATTTACGCCGCATATTGGAAAAATTAATGAGTAACGACAAATTTTTGCTTAAATGATCTAACAAAGATCCTGGATGATCCTTGCGCTTTAATGGTCAGGCCGTATAATCCCCGACCCAGCGCATGCTACGTGCCTACAGGCGTCAGATGTTGCTCATTTTCCGTGCTAATCGCTACAAAAAAACGTGGTAAATTGCGCGGTAAATAAGGAAAGAGAATTGACTCCGGAGTGTACAATTATTACAATCCGGCCTCTTTAATCACCCATGGCTTCGGTGTCCATCGTTCGATTTTCGGGCGGATATCCAATAAAGCCATTGAATTTATTCAAGTTTAGGTAGAAATCGCCATGAAACGCACTTTTCAACCGTCTGTACTGAAGCGCAACCGTTCTCACGGCTTCCGTGCTCGTATGGCTACTAAAAATGGTCGTCAGGTTCTGGCACGTCGTCGTGCTAAAGGCCGCGCTCGTCTGACCGTTTCCAAGTAATAAAGCTAACCCCTGAGTGGTTAAGCTAGCATTTCCCAGGGAGTTACGTTTGTTAACTCCCACTCATTTCACATTCGTCTTCCAGCAGCCACAACGGGCTGGCACGCCGCAAATCACCATCCTCGGCCGCCAAAATTCGCTGGGGCATCCCCGTATCGGTCTTACAGTCGCCAAGAAAAATGTTAAACGTGCGCATGAACGCAACCGGATTAAACGTCTGACGCGTGAAAGCTTCCGTTTACGTCAACATGAACTCCCGTCTATGGATTTCGTGGTGGTGGCGAAGAAGGGGGTTGCAGACCTCGATAACCGTGCTCTTTCGGAAGCGTTGGAAAAATTATGGCGCCGCCATTGTCGCCTGGCTCACGGCTCCTGATAGCCCTCATTCGGGTCTATCAACGCCTGATTAGTCCGCTACTCGGGCCGCATTGCCGTTTCACTCCTACCTGTTCACAATACGGAATTGAGGCATTGCGCAGGTTTGGAGTGATAAAAGGCAGTTGGTTGACAGTGAAACGCGTATTAAAATGCCACCCTTTACACCCAGGTGGAGACGACCCCGTCCCCCCCGGACCTTTTGATACCAGAGAACACTAACGATGGATTCGCAACGCAATCTTCTCATCATCGCTTTGTTGTTCGTGTCTTTCATGATCTGGCAGGCTTGGGAACAGGATAACAATCCTCAACCTCAGCAGCAGACCACGCAGACTACGACCACCGCAGCGGGTAGCGCCGCCGACCAGGGCGTACCGGCCAGTGGCCAGGGGAAACTGATTACGGTGAAAACCGATGTGCTCGAGCTGACCATCAACACCCGTGGTGGTGATGTTGAGCAGGCACTCCTGTTGGCTTACCCGAAAGAACTCAAATCTTCTGAGCCGTTCCAGTTACTGGAAACGACGCCGCAGTTTATCTATCAGGCACAAAGCGGCCTGACCGGTCGTGATGGCCCGGATAACCCGGCAAATGGCGATCGTCCGCTGTATAACGTCACCAGCGATACTTTCGTGATGGCCAATGGTCAGAACGAACTGGTTATCCCGATGACCTATACCGATAAAGCGGGCAACACCTTCACCAAAACCTTCACCCTGAAAAAGGGCGAGTATGCGGTGAACGTGGGCTATAGCGTGCAGAACAGCAGCGAGAAACCGTTAGAGTTGTCCACCTTTGGCCAGCTTAAGCAGTCCATCAATCTGCCGACTCACCGCGATACGGGCAGCAGCAACTTTGCGCTGCACACCTTCCGCGGCGCTGCATACTCCACGCCTGACGCGAAGTATGAAAAATACAAATTCGATACCATTGCAGATAACGAAAACCTGAACGTCAGCTCCAAAGGCGGTTGGGTGGCGATGCTGCAACAGTATTTCGCGACGGCATGGGTTCCGCGTAACGATGGCTCCAACAACTTCTATACCGCTAACCTCGGTAACGGCGTTGCAGCAATCGGCTACAAATCTCAGCCAGTGCTGGTTCAACCGGGTCAAACCGGTACGCTTGGCAGCACCCTGTGGGTTGGCCCGGAAATTCAGGATAAAATGGCAGCCGTTGCGCCGCACCTGGATCTGACCGTTGATTACGGTTGGTTGTGGTTCATCTCTCAGCCGCTGTTCAAACTGCTGAAATGGATCCACAGCTTCCTGGGTAACTGGGGCTTCTCCATCATCGTTATCACCTTCATCGTTCGTGGCATCATGTACCCGCTGACTAAAGCGCAGTACACCTCCATGGCGAAGATGCGTATGCTGCAGCCGAAAATTGCGGCAATGCGTGAGCGTCTGGGCGATGACAAACAGCGTCAGAGCCAGGAAATGATGGCCCTGTACAAAGCAGAGAAGGTTAACCCGCTGGGCGGTTGTTTCCCGCTGGTTATCCAGATGCCTATCTTCCTTGCGCTGTACTACATGCTGATGGGCTCTGTTGAACTGCGCCATGCGCCGTTCGCGCTCTGGATCCACGACTTGTCCGCACAAGACCCGTACTACATCCTGCCGATTCTGATGGGCGTAACGATGTTCTTCATTCAGAAGATGTCGCCGACCACCGTAACCGACCCGATGCAGCAGAAGATCATGACCTTTATGCCGGTCATCTTCACCGTGTTCTTCCTGTGGTTCCCGTCAGGTCTGGTGCTGTACTATATCGTCAGCAACCTGGTGACCATTATTCAGCAGCAGCTGATTTACCGTGGTCTGGAGAAACGTGGCTTGCATAGCCGCGAGAAGAAAAGCTCCTGATTCGGTGTTGGCCGGGTAAGCGTAGCGCCACCCGGCAATCGGAACAATAATGATAGGGCGGTCTCATGACCGCCTTTTTTTATTTGTATTGGACGAGACATATCATGAGCCAAAACGACACGATCATCGCCCAGGCTACCCCACCGGGACGCGGTGGTGTGGGCATTCTGCGCATCTCTGGCCTGAAGGCGCGTGAGGTGGCCGAAGCCGTACTGGGCAAACTGCCAAAACCTCGCTACGCCGACTATCTGCCATTCAAAGATGTCGATGGTACCGCGCTGGATCAGGGCATCGCCCTGTGGTTCCCTGGCCCAAACTCCTTTACCGGTGAAGACGTTCTGGAACTTCAGGGACACGGCGGCCCGGTGATTCTGGACCTGCTGCTCAAACGTATTCTGACGATCCCGGGCGTGCGTATCGCGAAGCCGGGCGAGTTCTCCGAGCGTGCATTCCTGAACGACAAGCTTGATTTAGCGCAGGCAGAAGCGATTGCCGATCTGATTGACGCCAGCTCCGAACAAGCGGCGCGTTCCGCGCTGAACTCGTTGCAAGGTGCATTTTCCGCTCGCGTAAATCACTTAGTGGAAGCACTCACTCACCTGCGCATCTACGTGGAAGCTGCCATCGACTTCCCGGATGAAGAAATTGATTTTCTCTCCGACGGTAAAATCGAAGCGCAGCTCAACAATGTGATGACCGATCTCTACGCCGTGCGCGCCGAAGCGCGTCAGGGCAGCCTGCTGCGTGAAGGGATGAAAGTGGTGATTGCTGGACGCCCTAATGCCGGGAAATCGAGCCTGCTGAATGCGCTGGCAGGACGCGAAGCCGCTATCGTCACCGATATCGCAGGTACCACGCGCGACGTACTGCGCGAACATATTCATATCGACGGCATGCCGCTGCACATCATCGATACGGCGGGCCTGCGTGAAGCCAGTGATGAAGTGGAACGCATCGGTATCGAGCGCGCCTGGCAGGAAATCGAACAAGCTGACCGCGTGCTGTTTATGGTTGATGGCACCACCACCGACGCCGTTGATCCGGCAACAATCTGGCCGGATTTTATCGCCCGTCTGCCGGAAAATCTGCCGATAACCGTGGTGCGTAACAAAGCGGATATAACCGGCGAGCCGCAGGGACTGAGCGAGGTGAATGGTCACTCACTGGTTCGTCTTTCCGCGCGTACCGGCGATGGTGTGGAAGTGCTGCGCAACCATCTCAAACAGAGCATGGGCTTTGAAACCAATATGGAAGGCGGCTTCCTGGCGCGTCGTCGCCACTTGCAGGCGCTGGAACAGGCCGCAGAGCACCTTCAGCAGGGCAAGGCGCAGCTGTTGGGTGCCTGGGCGGGTGAACTGCTGGCTGAAGAACTGCGCCTCGCACAGCAAGCCCTGAGCGAGATAACCGGGGAATTCACCTCCGATGATTTGCTGGGGCGGATTTTCTCGAGTTTTTGTATCGGGAAGTAAGGTCTTTTTGTCAGACTTTCGCGCCCATCGCCGGATGGCGGCTGCGCCTTATCCGGCCTACGGGGCCGTGCCGTGTTTTCGGCCACAACCCCTGTAGGCCCGGTAAGCGTAGCGCCACCGGGCGTTTAACACCACTGCCTGCCATGTGAGTTTTCCCCACAGGAAATCACACTTGTCCAAATGGCAACTCGCCAGCCATCCGCCCTCCCCGTATCCTGAGCGCCACGCTTATTGTGAGGACGCTATGGCCCGATATCTCCTGTGTAGTTTCGCCCTTGTTTTGCTTTATCCCGCTGGTATCGATATGTATCTGGTGGGTTTACCGCGTATTGCCGCCGATCTCAACGCCAGCGAGGCGCAGCTGCATATTGCCTTCTCGGTTTATCTGGCCGGAATGGCGACCGCGATGCTGTTTGCCGGACGCGTCGCCGATCGCTCAGGGCGTCGGCCTGTCGCGCTGTTTGGCGCGGTGGTGTTTGTGCTGGCCTCCGCGCTATGCGCACTGGCGCAGGAGAGCTCGCTGTTTCTGCTGGGGCGTTTCGTGCAGGGATTCGGTGCCGGGAACTGTTACGTCGTCGCCTTTGCGATTCTGCGCGATACGCTGGATGACCAGCGACGGGCAAAAGTACTGTCGCTGCTGAACGGTATCACCTGTATTGTGCCCGTACTGGCGCCCGTGATGGGACATCTGATTATGCTCAGCTATCCCTGGCAGAGCCTGTTCTGGACCATGTTAACCATGGGCGTAGTGGTATTCCTGCTCTCACTGCTGGTGCTGAAAGAGACGCGGCCCGATAAACAACACAATGCCACCGCCCACTCTGCGCCCTCACCCGAATCGCTGCTCGACCGATTCTTCCTCAGCCGCCTGGCCATCACCACGCTTAGCGTCTCGGTGATCCTCACCTTTGTGAATACGTCACCGGTGCTGTTGATGGAGATGATGGGCTTTGCGCGCGGCGAGTATGCCACCACCATGGCGTTAACGGCGGGTGTAAGCATGGCAGTCTCGTTCTCAACGCCGTTTGCGCTGAGCATCTTCAAGCCGCGCACGCTGATGATGGCCTCGCAGTGCCTGTTTCTGGCGGCGGGCGTGGTGCTCATCCTTGCGCCAACCCATGCTGTTACGCTGTTTGGCATTACGCTGATTTGCGCAGGGTTCTCGGTCGGCTTTGGCGTGGCAATGAGCCAGGCACTCGGCCCGTTCGCCCTGCGTGCGGGCGTCGCCAGTTCGGTACTGGGAATTGCTCAGGTCTGCGGTTCATCACTGTGGATTTGGCTGGCGGCGGTGCTCGGCCTCAATGCGCTGAATATGCTGATCGGGATTCTGATTGCCTGTAGCATACTGAGTCTATTGCTGATTATCGCCGTCACGCCCAACAGGACCGCGCATCGCCATGAAGAAATCCATCACCAGCCTCGATCTTAACCTGCTGTTATGCCTGCAACTGCTGGCGCAGGAGCGTAGCGTGACCAAAGCGGCGAAGCGGATGAGCGTGACGCCGTCGGCGGTCAGTAAGTCTTTGGCCAAGCTGCGCGCCTGGTTTGATGATCCGCTGTTTATCAATACGCCACTAGGGCTGACGCCGACGCCGCTAATGGTGAGCATTGAGCAGGACCTGGCGGACTGGATGCAGATGGGTAAGCAAATCCTCGATAAGCCGCACAACGAGACGCCGGGAGGGCTGAAATTCGAGCTGGCGGCCGAATCGCCGCTGATGATGCTGAAATTTAATACGCTGTCGCAGCAGATTTATCAGCGTTACCCGCAGGCGTCGATAAAAGTGCGTAACTGGGATTACGACTCGCTGGATGCCATCACGCGTGGCGAGGTCGATATCGGATTTACCGGTCGCGAAACCCACCCGCGCTCACGAGAACTGCTTAGCGCCCTGCCGCTGTCGATCGACTTCGAGGTGCTGTTTACCGATCTTCCCTGGGTCTGGCTGCGCGAGGATCATCCGGCGCTGCGCGAAGAGTGGAATCTGGAGACCTTCCTGCGTTATCCGCATATCAGCATCTGCTGGGAACAGAGTGACACCTGGGCGCTGGACAACGTGTTACAGGAGCTGGGACGCGAACGCACTATCGCCCTGAGCCTGGCGGGGTTTGAGCAATCGCTGTTTATGGCCGCCCAACCGGATCATTCGCTGATCGCTACCGCGCCGCTCTACTGTCAGCACTACAATCAGCAGCATCATCTACCGCTGGTTGCCCGCCCGCTGCCCTTTGATGAGAGTCAACGTGAGAAGCTGATGGTGCCTTTTACGCTTCTCTGGCACAAGCGTAATAGCCACAATCCCAAAATCGTCTGGCTCAAGGAGACCATCAAATCGTTATACCGGAACATTAAATGATCCTGCTTATTTATGTCATTTTTGCGAGATCTTTAACTGTTACGGCTAAGGAATTGTAAAAGTCCTGTCCTGCCCCTTTCAAAGTCTGCGCTTCCGCATTAAAACGTATACGTTTCACCGATAATATAAGGGTGAAATTTATTAACGGACCATTAATCACGGAGCGAAAAATGGCGATACATTTTGCAAGAGGGATACTGAACGACGGGCATATGCTCTCGGTCAGGCTATCAACAGCCTGTCATAATGCGGCCCGCGAATTACCATCACATCGACGAACACGATTTCTGGCGTCACGCGCCTTGCTCGCCGAACTGGTGTTCATGCTCTACGGCATCAGCGAACTACCAGAAATCATCAATCAGCCTGATGGCAGGCCGGTTTTTCGTGACCCCAACCTTCCCGATTTTTCGCTGGCCTACGCCGGAAACATTGTCGGTGTCGCCCTGACCACCGAAGGAAAATGCGGGCTCGATATTGAACTACAGCGTTCTGCCTACTCGCTTTCCCGTGCCCAGAACCCGGAAAGTGACTGCTTCACCGGCAATGAGAAGCTGTGGATTAAAAATCAAAATGACGCGAATGAAGCACAGGTTCAGTTGCTGACCCTGCGCCACAGCATTCTGAAACTCACCGGTGAAATCCATAAAGATAAGCCCGAACTGCTTCAGCTGTTACCCGGTTCTGGGCGCTTACGTTCGGCAAGCCTGGCGCAGCTGGAAGCGCTGAGCGATGCGGAGGATGTGCTGGTCTGGTCGCTCGCCGCGACGCCCGCCATCGAGAAGCTCAAAATCTGGCAATATGACGGTAAGCACGGCTGGCAGAGCCTGCCCGACGCACAAACGCGCGCGAATGCCGAAGATGCCCGTCTGATGCGATTCACCAGCCTGTCGGCTGATAAGGCTCTTATACTCAATTAGCCTGGCCGTTGTAGGCCAGTAGATAAACAGGAGTAATCATGTCCGAAGCGTTGAAAGTTGTTACGTTACTGGGAAGCCTGCGCAAAGGTTCATTTAACGGTATGGTTGCGCGCACCCTGCCGAAAATTGCGCCTGCGGGTATGGACGTTGCTCCGCTGCCGTCGATTGGCGATATCCCGCTGTATGACGCCGACGTTCAGCAGGAAGACGGTTTTCCGCAAAGCGTATTAGCGCTGGCGGAGCAGATTCGTCAGGCAGATGGCGTGGTGATTGTGACGCCGGAATATAACTACTCGGTGCCGGGTGGCCTGAAAAACGCCATCGACTGGCTGTCACGCCTGCCGGAACAGCCGCTGGCCGGTAAGCCGGTGCTGATTCAGACCAGCTCTATGGGCGCGATTGGCGGCGCACGCTGCCAGTATCACCTGCGTCAGATTCTGGTCTTCCTCGATGCAATGGTGATGAACAAGCCGGAATTTATGGGCGGCGTGATTCAGAACAAGGTTGACCCGCAGTTGGGTGAAGTCATTGAGCAGGGTACGCTGGATCATCTGACCGGTCAGTTGACCGCGTTTGGCGAGTATATTTCGCGGGTTAAGGCGTAAAAAATTTCCCCTCACCCCGGCCCTCTCCCACAGGGAGAGGGAGAACACCATACCATCCCCTCTCCCTGTGGGAGAGGGTTAGGGTGAGGGCATTAATGCCCGTCAATAAACACAATCTTCAGCACAAACAGCAGCGCAACGATAATCACGCACGGGCTGAGGTCGCGGAAACGGCCGGTACCGATTTTCATCACGCAGTAAGAGATGAAACCCAGCGCAATACCTTCAGTAATCGAGAAGCTAAACGGCATCATCACGGCGGTAATGAACGCCGGTACGGATTCGGTCAGGTCTTCCCATTTCACGCGCGCGAGGCTTGAGGTCATCAGCACGCCAACGTAAATCAGCGCACCCGCAGCCGCATAGCCCGGAACCATTCCAGCCAGCGGAGACAGGAAGATAACCAGCAGGAATAACATACCCACAACGACCGCTGTCAGGCCGGTACGGCCACCGACGGACACACCGGAAGAGGATTCGATGTACGCGGTTACGGACGAGGTGCCAATAAAGGAACCGGCGACGGACGAGACGCTATCCACATACAGCGCTTGTTTCATGCGCGGGAATTTGCCTTTTTCGTCGGTCAGGCCTGCTTTATCGGTCACGCCAATCAGCGTACCGGAGGAGTCGAACAGGTTCACCAGCATGAAGGAGAAAATCACGCCCGCCAGGCCCAGGTTGAATGACCCAGCCAGGTCAACATGACCCACAACCGTCATGACGCTTGGTGGCGCAGAAACGATACCGTTGTAATGCACGTCGCCCAGCATCCAGCCCAGCAGCGTGGTAACCACGATGGAGACCAGTACGGCAGCATGAATGTTACGCGAGGCCAGAATGGCGATAATGAAGAAGCCCAGCACACCCAGCAGGACGCTGTGAGAGGTCAGGTTGCCAATCGCCACCAGCGTTTCGGAGTTCGCCACGATGACACCCGCGTTTTTCAGGCCCATCATACCGATGAACAGGCCAATACCGCTGGTGATGCCCACGCGCAGGCTTACCGGGATATTGGCAATCATCCAGTAACGCACGCGGAAGATAGTCAGCAACAGCAGGCCGATTGCGCCCCAGAAGATTGCGCCCATGCCAACCTGCCACGGCAGGCCCATCGCCTGTACCACGACAAAGGCGAAGAAGGCGTTCAGGCCCATCGCGGGCGCCAGTGCCACCGGCAGGTTCGCGAACACGCCCATCAGGATGCTGCCCAGCGCAGCAATCAGGCAGGTGGTGACAAACACCGCGCTGGTGTCCATGCCCGCCACGCCAAGAATTTGTGGGTTTACAAAAACGATGTAGACCATCGTCAGGAAAGTGGTGAAACCGGCAATCACTTCAGTACGTGCCGTTGTGCCGTGTTCGCGCAGTTTGAACACGCGTTCCAGCATACCCTGACCGGAAGCCTGGGTAGTTTGTTGTTGGCTCATCATCTATTTCCGCAGAAAGGAAGGAAAATTCGTCGCTATCCTATACCAAAATGCGACAATAGGCGCGGTTGCGAGATACTTTTTTTCATCTGTTTTGCTTATACGGCAACGATTGCGTCTCTCAATTCAGCAGTACGAAAACGTTAAACTAGTTATTAAGGGAATGATATGTCCGGGATTGAAGCAGTATTTTTCGACTGTGACGGCACGCTGGTCGACAGCGAAGTGATTTGTTCTCGCGCGTATGTCCATATGTTCAAAGAATTTGGCATTACGCTTGATCTGGAAGAGATCTTTAAACGCTTTAAAGGCGTGAAACTCTACGAGATCATCGACATCATTAACGCAGAGCACGGGGTTAATCTCGCCCGCGCGGATCTGGAACCGGTTTATCGCGCTGAGGTCGCACGCCTGTTCGACTCGGAACTTGAGATTATCGCCGGGGCAGATACGCTGCTGAATGCCATGAAAGTGCCGATGTGCGTGGTCTCTAACGGCCCGGTCAGCAAAATGCAGCACTCATTGGGCAAGCTTCAGATGTTGCACCATTTCCCGGAAAAACTGTTCAGCGGCTACGACATCCAGCGCTGGAAGCCGGACCCGGCGCTGATGTTCCACGCGGCGAAGGCGATGAACGTCAACGTTGAGAACTGCATTCTGGTGGATGACTCTTCCGCTGGCGCGCAGTCGGGAATTGATGCGGGAATGGAGGTGTTCTACTTCTGCGCCGACCCGCATAACAAGCCGATTGATCATCCGAAGGTGACGACGTTTACCGATTTGGCGCAATTGCCTGCGCTGTGGAAAGCGCGCGGGTGGGATATTACACGCTAAACAAAGCCGGATGGCGTTAACGCTTATCCGGCCTACATACGTTGGGTTGGCCCGGTAAGCGCAGCGCCACCGGGCATTTTACCGCAGCCGATTACTCTTTCGGATCTTTTCCCGCCAGCAGCTTATCCAGCTCATCGCCGCCCACGTGACGGAAATCCTGTCCTTTCACGAAGTAGAAGATGTATTCGCAGATATTCTGGCAGCGGTCACCGATACGCTCGATAGAGCGCGCGCAGAACAGCGCCGTTAACACGCTCGGGATAGTGCGCGGATCTTCCATCATGTAGGTCATCAACTGACGCACGATGCCTTCATATTCCTGATCGACTTTCTTATCTTCGCGATAGATACGCACCGCTTCGTCAAGATCCATACGCGCAAACGCGTCCAGCACGTCATGCAGCATCTGCACCGTGTGGCGGCCCAGCGATTCCAGACTCACCAGCAGCGGCTGGTGCTGAGAAGAAAACTTCTCCAGCGCCGTGCGACAGATTTTATCGGCAACGTCGCCAATACGTTCCAGCTCGGCGATGGTTTTGATAATCGCCATCACCAGGCGCAGGTCGCTCGCCGTCGGCTGGCGTTTGGCGATAATGCGCACGCACGCTTCGTCGATAGCGACTTCCATCATGTTGACCTGTTTGTCGCCTTCCACCACGCGTTTGGCCAGATCGCTGTCCTGGTTGTGCATCGCGGTAATCGCGTCGGAGAGCTGCTGCTCGACCATGCCGCCCATGGTCATCACCTGGGTGCGGATGCTTTCCAGCTCGGCGTTGAACTGGCCGGAAATGTGTTTATTAAGATTGAGGTTGTCCATGGTTAACTCCAAATCAACCGTAGCGGCCAGTAATGTAATCTTCAGTCTGTTTCTTCGCCGGGCGGGTGAACAGTGCATCCGTGTCGCTGAACTCAATCAGCTCGCCCAGGTACATAAACGCCGTGTGATCCGAGCAACGCGCAGCCTGCTGCATGTTGTGCGTAACAATTACCACGGTGTAATCCTGCTTCAGTTCGGTGATCAGTTCTTCGATACGCCCGGTGGAGATAGGGTCAAGCGCGGAGCACGGTTCATCAAGCAACAGCACTTCCGGGCGAATAGCGATACCGCGCGCGATGCACAGACGCTGTTGCTGACCACCGGAGAGAGAGTACCCGCTCTGATGCAGTTTATCTTTGGTTTCGTTCCATAATGCGGCCTTGGTCAACGCCCACTGCACACGCTCATCCATATCGGTGCGCGAGAGCTTTTCAAACAGACGCACACCAAAGGCGATGTTGTCATAAATCGACATCGGGAACGGCGTCGGTTTCTGAAACACCATGCCCACTTTCGCACGCAGCAGGGCGATATCCTGGGTGTTGGTCAGGATGTTGTCGCCATCGAGCAGAATTTCCCCTTCCGCACGCTGATCCGGATAGAGCGCGAACATTTTGTTGAAGGTACGCAACAGCGTGGATTTACCGCAGCCGGACGGCCCGATAAACGCCGTCACCTGGTTTTTGGCGATATCCAGGTTGATGTTCTTCAGGGCATGGAATTTACCGTAGTAGAAGTTCAAATCACGAACCTGAATTTTACCCGGGGTTGTATTGACCATACTCATTTCACTCTTTTCCTCATCCGACGCGGCATCCGCCACGCCGCAAAAATTAACCGTGTTTCTGCTTCGCGAAAACAACGCGCGCCAGAATATTCAGTAGCAGTACGCACAGGGTAATAATCAGTACCCCGGCCCAGGCCAGTTGCTGCCACTCGGCAAACGGGCTCATCGCAAATTTAAATATGGTGACCGGAAGGTTGGCGATCGGCTGCATCATGTCCGTACTCCAGAACTGGTTCGAGAGTGCGGTAAACAGCAGCGGTGCGGTTTCGCCCGCAATACGGGCAATCGCCAGCAGGATACCGGTCATGATCCCCGAAACAGACGCCTTCAGCGTGATAGCGGAGATCATCTTCCACTTCGGCGTACCCAGCGCATAAGCCGCTTCTCGCAGGCTATCGGGTACCAGTTTCAGCATGTTTTCGGTGGTACGAATAACGATTGGCACCTGCAACAGCGCCAGCGCAATCACCCCGGCCCAGCCGGAGAAGTGCTGCATCTGCGCCACCACGATGGTATAGACGAACAGCCCCACGACAATCGACGGTGCGGAAAGCAGGATGTCGTTAATAAAACGAATCACTTCCGCCAGCCAGGATTTACGGCCATATTCCGCCAGGTAGATCCCCGCCATAATGCCGAGCGGCGTACCAAATACCGTCGCCCACAGGATCAGCAAACCACTGCCTGCCAGGGCATTCGCCAGACCACCACCTGCTGTATTCGGCGGCGGCGTCATTTCAGTGAACAGCGCCAGCGACATCCCATCGATACCACGGGTTACGGTGGACATCAGGATCCACACCAGCCAGAACAGGCCGAATGCCATCGTCGCCATCGAAAGCGTCAGCGCGATACGGTTCTTCAGACGGCGACGCGCCTGCATTTTGCGGCGAGATTCCGCCAGGGCAGCCGTGTTTTGCATTTCGAGCGTAGCCATTAACGCGCCCCCTCGTTTTTCGCCAGACGCATCACCATAAATTTAGACGCTGCCAGCACGATAAAGGTAATCACAAACAGGATCAGCCCCAGTTCCATCAGTGCCGCGACATGCAGGCCGGACTCCGCTTCCGCAAATTCATTCGCCAGCGCCGAGGTAATACTGTTACCCGGCATGTACAGCGAGGCGCTGTCGAGCTGGTAGGTGTTACCGATGATAAAGGTCACCGCCATGGTTTCCCCCAGCGCACGACCGAGGCCCAGCATCACACCGCCAATCACGCCATTTTTGGTGAACGGAAGGACGATGCGCCAGATAACTTCCCAGGTAGTGCAGCCGATACCGTAGGCCGACTCTTTCATCATTACCGGCGTTTGTTCGAACACATCGCGCATGACCGCCGCGATGTACGGGATAATCATGATGGCGAGGATCACGCCAGCCGCCAGAATCCCGATACCAAAGGCCGGGCCGGAGAACAGCGCGCCAACAAACGGGATGTTGGAGAGAACGTTGCCAACCGGCTCCTGGAAATAGGTCGCAAACAGCGGGGCAAAGATAAACAGGCCCCACATGCCGTAAACGATACTCGGGATAGCCGCCAGCAGTTCAATAGCGATACCCAACGGGCGACGCAGCCAGTTGGGAGCCAGTTCCGTCAGGAACAGCGCGATGCCGAAACTCACCGGAACGGCGATCAGCAGCGCGATAATCGAGGTGACGAGGGTGCCGTAGATGGGAACCAGCGCACCGTAAATATCGTTCGGCGCATCCCACTCTTTGGTCCACAGGAATGAGAAGCCGAATTTTTCGATGCTCGGCCAGGAGGAGATGATCAGGGACACAATAATGCCGCCCAACATCAATAGCACAATCAGCGCAGCCAGTTTTACCAGCGCGCTGAAGATCATGTCACCCTTTTTACCCGGTGGGTTAAAAGCAGGCTTGGTTGCAGCCATAAATCACTCTTTCCGTTAAACGCGTTTTACGAAGTTGCCCGATGGCGCAAGCACTTATCGGGCCTACAGTGTGAACCGTAGGGCGGGTAAGCGCAGCGCCACCCGCCATTTTCGTCAATATTTCCCGTTAGTACAGCGCTTTACCGCTGCTGTCTTTCACGCTGGTCTTCCATGCGGCACGAACCTGCTCAACCACGCTGTCCGGCAGTGAAGCGTAATCCAGGTCGTTAGCCTGTTTCGCGCCGTTTTTGTAAGCCCAGTCGAAGAACTTCAGCACTTCTACACCCTGCTCAGGTTTCTTCTGCTCTTTGTGCACCAGGATGAAGGTGGTGGAGGTAATCGGCCACACATCGTCACCTTTCTGGTTTGTCAGGTCCTGAGCGAAAGATTTGCTCCAGTCGACGCCTTTTGCGGCGTTAGAGAAGCTCTCTTCGGTCGGGCTTACCGGCTTACCGTCGGCAGAAACAATTTTGGTATAGGCCAGGTTATTCTGTTTCGCATAAGCGTACTCGACATAACCAATCGCACCCGGCAGACGCTGTACGAACGCCGCGATACCGTCGTTGCCTTTACCGCCCAGGCCAGTCGGCCAGTTCACGGTAGAGCCTGCGCCAACTTTGGATTTCCACTCTTCGTTCACTTTCGCCAGGTAGCTGGTGAAGACGAAGGAGGTACCGGAACCATCCGCACGACGCACGACGGCGATATTCTGCGAAGGCAGTTTCACACCTGGGTTCAGTTTGGTGATGGCTTCATCATCCCACTTCTTGATTTTACCCAGGTAGATGTCACCCAGGGTTTTGCCATCCAGCACCAGTTCGCCGGATTTCAGACCCGGAATGTTTACAGCCAGAACCACACCGCCGATAACGGTCGGGAACTGGAACAGGCCTTCCTGCGCCAGTTTTTCGTCAGACAGCGGGGCATCAGATGCGCCGAAATCCACGGTGTTAGCGGTAATTTGTTTTACGCCGCCAGAAGAACCAATACCCTGGTAGTTAACCTTATTACCGGTCTCTTTCTGATAGGTGTCAGCCCATTTGGCATACACCGGCGCCGGGAATGTTGCACCAGCACCTGTCAGGCTTGCTGCAGCAAACGCAGAGAAAGCACTCATCGATAAGGTCGCGGCGACAACAGTTGCGACGGTGGTACGCATAACTTTCATAATGTCTCCTGGGAGGATTCATAAAGCATTGTTTAATGGCTACGATGAGCAAAATAGGACAAACAGGTGACAGTTATATGTATGGAATATGACAGTTTTATGACAAGGAAATGAAGCGTGTTATCCATTGATATTAAAGAGGATTTTTTCTCAACTTTTAAGGGCATATTTTATAATGTGAACGGCTGCCATAAAACAGCCGCAAAAGCTTAGTTGATAAATTCAATCGTTAACGTTGCTGTAGCATTAAAAACACCGGGTTGCGGCCGAGCGCCCGTCAGACTCGCAGGAGCGGCGGAAAAGGTAACCGAACCATTTTTATGCCCTGAAACCGATGTGCTCTCCATATCCGCAGGCAATTTTCCGTTATTGGTGCTAATCTCAACGTTAGATTTATTGTAAACTTTAATCCCAACATCGGTATTGTCTGTCGCCACCATCGTGTCATCACTACTACGGTTCGTTCCCGTAAACGAGACGTCCAGGCCCTGCGTACTTGCGTCCCCCATCCCGGTACACTCAATATTCACCGTTTTTGTTATTTTTCGGGATGTTATGGCCTGGCCAACGGTAGACGAAAAGGCAGAAGCAGGGATCGTATTAAAATCAAAATTAACCACCTGCCCTGCATTTATCTGACAGGATTGTGGCGCGGTAAGGCTTCCAGAAATACGCACCTTTGCTATCGGCTCACCACGTGTTGTTGTGCTGGATATATTTGCATATAGAAGGGCTATATCCGTCATCGGGATAACGACTGTCCCATTTATTGAACGCTTAATATTAAATGAGACTCGCGCATTAGTACCTGTTGTTAGATTGACACCAACAGCGGTCGTTTTACTGCCTCCGCAAGTATGGTTTGTTGTCGTGGTTTTGTTAGACACATGCTCAAAAGGCACGCCATTATAGCCGGCATTCAGGACTGATATTTTACTTCCTACGTTGACATATTGATTAAGATTGTAAAAAGAGAGGCCACTAATAGTCTGGTCATAAACCATACCGGGAGCAGGATCGGCCGTATAAAATATTTCGTGGTAAGCACCGTTGCTGTGTGCCAAATCGCAGTTACATAAAACACTGTAGCTTTCTGCTGAAGTCGCATTGGCAATATCCATTAAGGTTTTCCCTGGCACATTATTTTGTGAGCTTACTGTTGTCAGGGGAAAATTAAGACTTAATGTGTGCGTACCACCTCTTGTTGCACATGTGCCATCATTTGCCGCATATCCAAGTGGTAGCCATGAAAAAAATAGCGCCAACCCACTTATATAATTCAAAATATTCATATTTTCACGCCTCTTACTGGCAGGTGACAGGCATCTGCACTAATCCATTTACGGGCTGTTTGGTTATCCGATATGAAGCTACACACTGTTTAGCTTGCCCGTCCCCCCAGGATAATTGAACACGCCCTTGTTCGGGTAATCCGGCCAGATACAGTTCACCGTTTTCACCAACAATACCTGTCACCGTAGCTGAGTCTATTTTTACAGTAGCGATTGCGCCAAAGGGGGCCGGTTGCCCATTGGTTTGAATTGCGTTGAATAGCACGCGATATCCTACATGCGTCACAAATGTTGCTTTTACCACTGCACCACGTGTTGGGACTAAATTAACAACCGTATTTTCAAGTTCGATATTTTCTTTAGAAAAATAGTCGTTATCGATAGCGATACGGTTTTCATCGTAAGGGTTAAGTTGTGTCTTAACGGTATAGCCTCGCCAGTCAGTTGCGGCTCCACGCATATTATCTATTTCCAAACCAGCTGCACCGGGCGCGTTCACCAGAGCAATAGTTTCACCCAACTCCTGACTAAAAGTGATCCCTTCACTGTGTGCCAGAATGCCCCCTTTAATACCGTAGTTAAGGCGCTGCGAATTTTGGCTATAGTTATAGCCACCATTCACCGTACCGTATGTTCCGTCATAGGTGAGTGCCATATTTCCGCCAACGGCATCATCGTTGCTGTTATAGGACTGCATCAGATTCCACGAAAGATTATTTCTTTCTAAGGCTGTACCACTAAGCCCAAGCTGGTGTGAGCTGCCAGAATTATCATTTTGTGAAACTGAGTAGGTGGCGTAGCTATTTCCTAACCAGCCTGATAAAGGAATGGATAAGGACAGCATGTAAATCTGCTCGCTGGTGTTATCACTAGCGTGGTTATCGTCAGTTCCCTGACGGGCAGTATTTGAATAACTCCACGACACATTCCAGGAGAGATTGTGCCAGCTACTGCTGTAGCCAAATTGTACTAATCGCTCGACATCATCCGTATGCCAGTATTGTTGGCGGCTGAGTGTCAGGTAGAAGTTGCCAAAATCTTTGCCCAACGATTGTGTTAACGTGCCTTCAATACGACTACGACGGTTCCCGGTTTCCCAAAAATCGTCAGCGTTATTACGCCTGGATGCCCATTCATTAAGCGAGTAATAGCCTTCGGTTGAATATCGGTATCCCACTAACCGTAAGCTGGTATCAGTATCATCAAACCGTTTGGAATAGAGAAAGCGGTAAGATTGCCCGGATTCACTATCTTCATGATCAAAATTCGATCGGGCGTGAGTCACATCAAAGGATATTGCCCCCAACGCTCCCAAATCTTTACCAATCCCTAAGGCGACGGAACCATAATCTTCGGCAGCCTGTACACCGCCATAAAGCGTAACGCCATGAGAAAAGCCGTGAAGGATCTGCGCCTGAAGAACATCAGGCGTAAACCCGGACTCATCACGCATTTCACCCAAACTAACATCAACATCGGTTTGCCCTTCACGCTTAAGAATGGCAAGTGAAGCATAAGGCTGAACAAATCGCTGTTCACTGCCATCTTCTTCTTTAATGGTGACATCCAGATCGCCACCCGAGTTGGTGGTATTTAGATCAGTGATTTCAAACGCTCCTTGCGGTACGGCTGATTGATAAATCACATATCCGTTCTGCTTGATAATAACGGTAGCATTTGTTTTCGCGATACCGCGAACGACAGGTGCAAAGCCGTTCTGGCTTGAAGGTAGCATGTCGTTATCGGTATATAAGCGAACGCCACGGATTTGCGTACTGTCGAAAATATCACTTGCCGTCCAGGTATCGCCCACCATGATTTGGCTTCTTAATGCAGCAATATCGCGCTGCAGCCAGGTACTGATGGACTGGTAATCAGCCTTCCCGTTCTCTGTACTTAAGGTGCTGTAGTTACGCAACCGCCACGGCCCAATATTGAGCCCGTTACGTAAGTTGAGATAGTTACTGTTGGTTTCTTCCGAGTTATAATCCGACCGTAAGGTATGAGAACCTGAATAATCATAATTGACCGAGAGCGCATTAATCCCCTCATCCCAACGCGAGGGGCTAATATAGTCATATGCCTGTGCGTCTATGTAGATCTGTGGGATGGTGATATTTAAACGTAACTTTTCGCTATCCAGCAGCCACGAGGAACCGTCAACTAACGTTTTAGGATCCAGACATGTATTTTCATCCACACCATTGAGCGTTTTTAGCGCCTTCACCTTTACGCCGAATTCGCTAAGTACTTTCGTTACACCGACAAAACAGGGATGAAGTTCAGCATCTGGATTATCCTGAACAAAGGTCACATCCTGCCGCTCAAACATTTTGTCGTTGATGTAAATATCAACGTTATACACACCCGGAGGGATCATATTTGCCCGGTTAAACTGGCTAATATCAACACCCGATGGATGATCAATTTCCAATAGCGCAGGGTTAAACGTGCTCCCCTGAGCCAGGAATGTTGGGGAAAAAACCAAACATGACCCCGCAGTCAGGCTGAGTAAAACTCTGGTCGCAACCATAGTATTCATGTCCTTATGAATAATTACAGCGTCTGTTCGATTGGCTTACTTATCGCGCCGTAATCATTGATAAAACGCCAGGTCATTTTGTTACCTGATGCATTTGTCGGTAATGGCAGTGTGAGCGTTTCAAAGGGACGGATCATGTTCAGAGGAACATCTTGCCCACCAATTTTTACATCCATCACACTGATATGAATCGGGTTTGGATTCTCGACTATCAGATTTCGTCCTTCACGCCGCCACTTAACCAGTGGTGCTGCACCTTCAGGAATCATGCGAATACTCGCGGGGCGCCAGAACAGTTTGATGCGTGTTTTGATAGCAATTTCCAGCGTATTCGCCTGCTTATTGTTAGCAGCTGGTGGGATGTTTTTGATATTCAGCCAGAAGACAGATTCACGGTCGTCCGGTAGTGACATCCCTTGTGTATGTAAAACACGCAGTATCTTTTCTTGTGCGGGCTCTAATCGAGATACTGGTGGAATAACGGTAAACGGCGCTTTATTTTTATCGTCTGTATTAAACGGGTCGACCCACGCCTGGATGAGGTAAGGGGTTTTCTCTTCTTTGCTGTAAATTGATATCGTCTCATCTGATTTATCGCTTAGATAAATAAGTCGAGTTCCACCAATCACAATTCCGGCATACGTTAACGCAGGCGTTAACAAACAGTAAGCCGCCACCACCGTTATTAGCAGAACACTTAATATGTTCACCTTGGTCTTAATAAAGAGCCTGATTAAACAAGTTCTTTTGGACATAACGACTCCCAGGCTTAAATAAGCCAACTGAATAAAAAGGCCCTTTTATTATTATTTCTGGTATTCAATCGTGAATTGCGAATCGGCGTTTGCCGTACCCGGTGTCACGTTTGCACTGGTGGCGATATATCGCGCAATAAATTTCATTTCAGCGGTACCGGCGGCATCAATAGGAGTGTAATCAGAGTCGCTGTAGAGCTTGACCTGGCTATTACTTGCGCGGTTAAAGATACGAATACCCACACCTTCAGCCACAATAGCCGGGCCTGTACCGGTGTAATCCCCCGGAGCAGCCGCGGTTATAGGTGTCCCTACTTTAAGGTCGCCATCGCCTCCCGGTGCTTCTGTACCATCAAAACGTACAGCCGCTTTAGTATAGGTTGCCGGGCAATTAATCAGTTTGATACTGAACTCTTGTGGTGATGCAACGCTACCAACACCCGAAAATGCTGTTTTATTGACTTTACCAAGGGGGACGGTTTGATCTGCGGTATCGGAAGTCACTTCACAGGTGCTGTCTACAATCTCGCCAACAAAGTGCACAACACCATCTTCAGCGAGAGCATGCCCGGCCATCATTAAAGATGCCAGCGTGAATGCACCGCCAATAATATTACGTTTCATAGAAACTCCATTGATATTATATATCCATAAACCTGAATCATCGGTCAAATTAATAAATAACCGTGTAATTCATGGACATACTACACCAATGAAAATAGAAATCTCAAATAATAATATTAAATAATCCAAAGATAACTGTATATATATTTATTTCTATTACGCCTTAAAAACAAAAATATCAAACAAGTTTAATTAAAAAGAGTATTTTTCAGAATACATCCATACAAATATTTTATTTATAAAAAAACCAAATAAGTTATATATATCAATAGCTGAAATAAAAAGGGTCACCGCCTGGTGACCCTTTTTCAAGACTGTAAAAATTACTCCACTGTAACCGATTTCGCCAGGTTACGCGGCTGGTCAACGTCAGTGCCTTTGATCAGCGCGACGTGGTACGCCAGCAGTTGCAGCGGCACGGTGTAGAAGATTGGCGCAATCACCTCTTCAACGTGCGGCATCTCGATGATGTGCATGTTGTCGCTGTTGGTGAAAGCGGCATCCTGGTCGGCGAAGACATAAAGCTGGCCACCGCGTGCGCGAACTTCTTCAATGTTGGATTTCAGTTTTTCCAGCAGTTCGTTGTTCGGTGCAACCACGATAACCGGCATATCCGCGTCAATCAGCGCCAGCGGGCCGTGTTTCAGCTCGCCTGCAGCGTAGGCTTCCGCGTGAATGTAGGAGATCTCTTTTAGCTTCAGCGCGCCTTCCAGGGCGATCGGGTACTGATCGCCACGACCGAGGAACAATGCGTGATGCTTGTCAGAGAAATCTTCTGCCAGCGCTTCAATGCGTTTGTCCTGCGACAGCATCTGCTCAATACGGCTCGGCAGTGCTTGCAGGCCATGAACGATATCGTGCTCGATGGACGCATCCAGACCTTTCAGGCTTGCCAGTTTCGCCACCAGCATCAGCAGAACGGTCAACTGCGTGGTGAAGGCTTTGGTAGACGCTACACCGATTTCAGTACCGGCATTGGTCATCATCGACAGGTCGGATTCACGGACCAGCGAAGAGCCCGGTACGTTACAAATAGCCAGAGACCCCAGGTAACCCAGCTCTTTCGACAGACGCAGGCCCGCGAGGGTATCTGCCGTTTCACCAGACTGCGACAGGGTGATCATCAGGCTGTTGCGACGCACTGCGGATTTGCGATAGCGGAATTCAGAAGCGATTTCCACGTCGCACGGTACGCCCGCCAGCGATTCAAACCAGTAGCGAGAAACCATCCCGGAGTTGTAGGAGGTACCACACGCGATAATCTGAATGTGCTCCACTTTCGCCAGCAGTTCGTCGGCGTTCGGACCCAGTTCGCTTAAATCAACCTGCCCGTGGCTGATGCGGCCAGTCAGGGTGTTTTTGATGGCGTTAGGCTGCTCGTAAATCTCTTTCTGCATGTAGTGGCGGTAAATACCTTTATCGCCGGCGTCATACTGGAGATTGGATTCGATATCCTGACGTTTTACTTCTGCGCCAGATTTATCAAACACGGTTACCGCGCGGCGGGTCACTTCCGCGATATCGCCCTCTTCGAGGAAGATAAAGCGACGCGTCACCGGCAGCAGCGCCAGCTGGTCAGAGGCGATAAAGTTTTCACCCATGCCGAGGCCGATAACCAGCGGGCTACCCGAACGCGCGGCCAGCAGGGTTTCCGGGTTGCGGGTATCCATAATCACGGTACCGTACGCGCCACGCAGCTGTGGGATGGCGCGCAGTACGGCTTCACGCAGGGTGCCGCCCTGTTCCATTTCCCAGTGCACCAGGTGCGCGATCACTTCGGTATCCGTTTCGGACACGAAGGTATAGCCACGGCCCTGCAACATTTCGCGCAGCGGTTCGTGGTTTTCGATGATGCCGTTATGCACCACCACAATGTGTTCAGAAACATGAGGATGTGCGTTGGTTTCTGATGGTTCGCCGTGCGTTGCCCAACGGGTGTGAGCAATACCGGTGCCGCCGTGAAGCGGGTGTTCTTCCGCCGCCTGAGAGAGCATCTGGACTTTACCCAGACGACGCAGACGGGTCATATTGCCCTTTTCATCAACGACCGCCAGACCCGCGGAGTCATAACCACGGTATTCCAGACGACGTAAACCTTCGAGAAGGATCTCAGCTACATCACGTTGCGCGACTGCGCCTACAATTCCACACATAGTTTTTTAATTCCGATTTTGGCGATATGCCAGTCGTTGTCGGTCAACCTGTATGCCCGTATTTTCGGGCGCCCCGAGCCTTTGTAGAGAGTGGGGTTATTATTTTGAGTACTGCATTTCGGGCGGGAGATTATGTTATCTCCTCATCCCCTGTCTGCCTGATGGCGGCTTCGCCTTATCAGGCCTACAAATTTGTTGGGCGGGCAAGCCCGCCACGAAACTTACTTCTTCTTCACCGGACGCTGCCAGCCCTGTTTATGGACCTGCGGTACACGGCTTAAAACCAGTTCGTTATCAGCAACATTGCGCGTTACGGTGGTGCCAGCGGCGATGGTCACGCCATTGCCGACGGTAACCGGCGCCACCAGCTGCGTGTCAGAACCCACAAAAACATCATTCCCAATGATGGTTTTGAATTTATTCGCACCATCGTAGTTACAGGTGATGGTGCCTGCGCCGATATTCACGTTGTCGCCAATTTCTGCATCGCCCAGGTAAGTCAGATGACCGGCTTTCGAGCCTTTACCCAGACGCGCTTTTTTCATTTCAACGAAGTTGCCGACGTGCGCGCCTTCCATGAGTTCCGCGCCAGGACGCAGACGAGCGAACGGGCCGATGGTGCAGGCGGCGTCAAGACGCGCGTCTTCCACCACGCTGTAGGGGCTGATTTCGCAATCATCGCCAATCACCGCGTTTTTAATCACGCAGCCCGCGCCAATTTTGACGCGGTTGCCCAGCGTAACGTCGCCTTCCAGAATAACGTTAGCGTCAATTTCCACATCGCGCCCGTGAACCAGGGTGCCACGGAGATCAAAACGCGCCGGGTCGCGCAGCATTACGCCAGCCAGCAGCAGCTTTTCGGCCTGCTCAGACTGGTAAACGCGTTCCAGGCGAGAGAGTTGCAGACGGTTGTTGACGCCCTCTACTTCGCTCAGGCGGTCAGGATGTACGGCGGCAATTTCACGCCCTTCCTGATACGCCATCGCGATGATGTCGGTGATATAGAACTCACCCTGCGCATTGTTATTGTTCAGCTTCGACAACCAGCGCTTCATATCCGCACCGCTGGCAATCAAAATGCCGGTGTTAATTTCCTGAATCTGACGCTGTTCATCGCTGGCGTCTTTATGCTCAACGATGCCGGTCACCTTGCCATTTTCGCGGGTGATGCGGCCATAGCCGGTAGGATCGTCGAGCTTGACGGTCAGCAGGCCAATGCCGCCCTGCGGTTTCGCATCGCGCAGGCGTTGCAGCGTCTCAATGGAAATCAGCGGTACATCGCCATACAGCATCATGATGTCTTCATCATCGGCAAAGAACGGCGCGGCCTGCTGCATGGCATGGCCCGTACCCAGCTGTTCAGCCTGAAGCACCCAGTTCAGATTGCCGTCTGTCAGCGTCTTTTTGAGCAGTTCGCCGCCGTGGCCATATACCAGATGGACCTGCGCTGCGCCTAATTTATTGGCAGCATCAATGACGTGTTGCACCATTGGCTTTCCTGCCAGGGTGTGCAGCACTTTTGGAAGTTCGGAATACATGCGGGTGCCTTTGCCAGCGGCAAGGATCACGACGCTCATTGTACTGTTAGACATATGCATCCTGTCTGTAAATTAAGTAAGAAGTAAACCCCATTTCACCTTGAAATTTCTACATATTTTTCATCATGAAATGGTCTGCTGTTAAAACGGTCAACCGTCTGTTGTTACACGCCTTTCTGAGCCCATTTTCGACCATCATAAAACGTTTTGTCTTGTAAAAGTTTAGCCAGAACGCCGAATTACGCGCTATGCCACTGCTTAGGCTCTTCTTTTGCCACCTGAATAAAGATCGTGCAGAAATAAAACAGCGTTTTATTTGAGCTATTTTGTGACGCACAAAAAAGAAACAGTATTTCATTTTGGTGATAATCGCAGCGGGAAACCATTCAGGAATATAATATGAAAAACAAATTACCTCTGGCTTTAACTCTGTGCAGCGCTGTTATTACCCTACCGGCACTGGCCGCACAGGCTCCACTCTGGAAAGCGGTCGCCTTTGGGCAATCGACTGATGTCAATTTCTCCTCCAACGTCCTGCCGGAAAAGGTTGGCGTGAATAACGTCACCATTGAGGGTAAAACGCTCAGTCCGGACAGCACGGCGGATTTGAGCAAACCGATTACCCTCGAGAGCCGTGGCGGCAAGATTGCTAACTCGCATGATGGCCTGACGTTTTTCTACACCCAACTCCCCGCAGATGAAAACTTTGTGCTGCAGGCCACGGTGACCGTCGATCAGTTTGGCCCGGAAAACGGCGCCAAACCGGCGGCACAAGAGGGTGCGGGTTTACTGGTGCGCGATGTAATTGGCACTCCGCGTCAGGAGCCACTGAAAGAGGGCTACGAGGAGTTCCCGGCCGCATCCAACATGGTGATGAATGCCATCATGACGCAGGACAAAAAAGATGCTCACCGCGTGAAGCTACAGGCCATCGCGCGCGAAGGCATCACACAACCGTGGGGCAATGCCGGGTCAGCGATAAATAAGGTGAGCTACAAAGAAGAAGTTGATCTGCAAAAGACGCCGACCTTCCGCCTGAAGCTTGAGCGTACCAATGATGGCTTCATTACCGCCTGGGCGCCTGCGGGCAGTGATGAGTGGGTCAGCGAAAAACTGCCGCGTGCCGATCTTATTTCGGTACAGGATAAGCAACATTACTACGTTGGCTTCTTCGCCTCGCGCAATGCCAAAATCACCGTTCGCGATGCGTCACTTACCACGTCTACTGCGCAAACCGTGGCATCCGCGCCTTTTGTGGCGAAAAGCTGGCCGCCGGTGATGCAG
This sequence comes from Pseudocitrobacter sp. CD920760, assembly GCF_057782505.1. Classification (NCBI taxonomy): domain Bacteria; kingdom Pseudomonadati; phylum Pseudomonadota; class Gammaproteobacteria; order Enterobacterales; family Enterobacteriaceae; genus Pseudocitrobacter; species Pseudocitrobacter sp. CD920760. The sequence goes on along the minus strand of NZ_CM173490.1, from coordinate 5,235,132 downwards.
ATTGCTTCCGCAGAGAAGAGTCTGAGCAAGGATTACATCCTCCAGGCACGCGCCAACGGTGACGGAAACTTTACCGTGCGTCACAACGAAGTGGTGATCGGGCTTGATAAAGTGGTGAAGGCCGGCGAGATGTTTACCCTGCCCACTCAGCTTCAGGAGAACAATAATTTCCAGATTAGCTGGACGCCCACAAACGGCAAGCCGGTAACTCAGAGCATGGACGTGCAACTCGTCACGACCATCACGGGCAACACGTTGTATGTCGCGCCAGACGGAAAAGCTGAGGGGAAAGGGACGCAAGCGTCGCCGTTAGATCTCAATACGGCTATTAATCTGCTGCCGCCAGGCGGAACAATTATTCTTGCTGAGGGAAGCTATCCGAAAACGGATATTCCGCTCAGCGCCAGCGGCCTGAAGGATAAGCCGAAAGTGCTGGCGGCCAAGGGCAAAGCGGTGATCCACGGTATGTTGCTGGACGCGAACTACTGGCATCTCAACGGTATCGATATTACCGATAAGAGTTTGCGTATTCAGGGCAGCCATAACACTATCGAGAACATTGTGGCCTATCACAACGACGATACCGGAATTCAAATCTCCTCGCCGGATAAACTGGGTCGCCCACTGTGGGCCAGTTACAACCGGGTCGTGAATTCGGAATCGTTCAGCAATGAAGATCCCGGCAAGATCAATGCCGACGGCTTTGCGGTGAAGATGCGCGTGGGGGAAGGCAACCGGCTGGAAGGATGTTATGCACACGACAACATTGATGACGGCTACGATCTGTTCAACAAAATCGAAGACGGCGCCAACGGGGTGGTGGTCATTGAAAACTCCATCGCCCGTAACAACACCAGTAACGGCTTTAAGTTAGGTGGAGAAGGGCAGCCCGTCGCACATGAGATCCGCAACAGTATTGCCATTGGCAACCATCTTGATGGTTTCACCGATAACTTTAACCCGGGCAAGCTGGTGGTGGTGAACAACGTTGCCGTCGACAATCAGCGTTTCAACTACATCTTCCGCCCGAGCCCCTACGGCGATGCGTCAACGCAGGGTGTCTTCAGCGACAACCTTTCGCTGCGGACGACGCCCGGAAAATACGATGATGCGGTGGTGGGGAATATTGATGCCAGCAATATCTTTATTGCTGAAGGGAAAAGCATAAACAGCAAGGAGTATCTCTCGCTGGACCTGCCACAACCGCTGGAGCGTAACGCGGATGGCAGCTTTAAGACCGGGGATTTTCTGACTAAAAATTAACGCCGCAAATAAACAAAAAGGTCGCCATCAGGCGACCTTCTTCGTTTGGTTCTCGTTCACACCGCATGTGTTGTGGTTTTAGTTAGCGGTACAGCGCAAAACGAAACACAGCAAACGAGGCTCTCAGCCATGCAACCTTAGTGGTTGATAGTACCGAAAGAGATATTCATAGAGCTGAAAAGAGCGATGATTTTGTTGATCAGTTTCATGATAGCACCTTTGTAGGAAAATAATTTTTGTGATTCAACTCACAAAAAGAAGTCTACGCCTCATTTTTTAATCGATCAACGTTTTTGTGATGCTCATCACAAAATATCAAAACCGCTTTTCAGTTTCAGGCAAATTGAAACAGCGCGGTAAAACCTGCATATGCACGATTTACCGCGTGAACTTAGTTGCGTGACATAAACAGCCGCAGCACATACCAGAACATCGTGGCGATGGATGCGAACAGATGCAGCGCTGCGCCAGCAGGACGGTTGGTTGGATAGTGATGAATGATGTTGGAGGTATCGTACAGAATAAACCCGGCACACAGCAGCACCATCGCGGCACTAAACCAAATCCCGAGCGAGAACCCGAGCATCACGCTTGCCACAATAGCCCCCAGCGCGATAAAGCTCGCCATCGTCAAAAACGAACGCATAAAAGAAAAGTCTTTACGCGTGGTGAAGGCGGTAAAGGTCAGGCCGCACACCAGCAGCAGCGTGGTAATCGCAGCGGATGGGATGATGTCCGGGTTGATGTATCTGGCCATGGTGAGCAACGGCGCGAAAATTAACGCTTCGGCGAGCACGTAAATCCCAAGGCCAATCTGCTGAGTGTTATCGGATTCCACGTTATCGGCGAGACGCGTCGCCAGCATGCTCACCAGCATAAATGCCCCCAGTACCACCAGCCAGCCATAACGACCGCCTGCCGCCAGTTTTGCCAGCATCATCTCGCCCACGCCCTGATTCATCAACACCGCGCTCAGCAAAATAAAGCCCAGTACCGAAACGGCAAGGTGAATGTAGGTTTGACGAATAAACGTGGCGCGGTCAGTCTGACGAGCAGATTGCGGGCCTTCAAATAAAGGTTTAAATGACATGCTAATGATCCCTCATATAGTTACAGCTGTAATAGTTACATGCGAGACAAAATAGCACTGCGTCGAGAGGGTGACAATTAGCGTTGACGGGATCGGATAACTTTTTGAATATTAATAAATATTATGTATATAACGGGTCAAAATCATAAAAAAAGCCAGCCTGGAAACCAGACTGGCTTTATGACTTTCAAGCCGGTGTTACATCGCTTTCTTGGTCAGCTCGATAACGCGCAGCTGCGCGATCGCTTTGGCCAGTTCCGCAGACGCCTGAGCGTAATCCACGTCGCCGTGAGAGCTCTTGATGTGCTCTTCCGCTTTGCGTTTCGCTTCCAGGGCTCGCGCTTCGTCGAGATCCTGGCCACGAATGGCGGTATCAGCCAGAACGGTCGTGCTACCAGGCTGCACTTCAAGAATGCCGCCAGACAGGTAGATAAACTCTTCATGACCGTGCTGTTTCACGATGCGGATCATACCAGGCTTAATGGCGGTGAGCAGCGGGGCGTGACCCGGGTAAATACCCAGTTCACCTTCGCTACCCGTTACCTGGATTTTCTCGACCAGACCAGAGAACATTTGTTGCTCTGCGCTGACGACGTCCAGGTGGTAAGTCATTGCCATATCACCCTCCGATTAAGGCGTTAAAGTTTTTTGGCTTTTTCCACGGCTTCGTCGATGGAACCGACCATGTAGAACGCCTGCTCTGGCAGGTGATCGTATTCGCCGTCCATGATGCCTTTAAAGCCACGGATGGTGTCTTTCAGGGAAACGTATTTACCCGGAGAACCGGTGAATACTTCCGCTACGAAGAACGGCTGGGACAGGAAGCGCTGAATTTTACGTGCGCGTGCTACCACCAGTTTATCTTCTTCAGACAGTTCATCCATACCCAGGATGGCGATGATGTCTTTCAGTTCCTGATAACGCTGCAGGATGGACTGAACGCCACGCGCAGTGTCGTAGTGTTCCTGACCAACAACCAGCGGGTCCAGCTGACGGCTGGTGGAGTCCAGCGGGTCAACGGCCGGGTAGATACCCAGAGACGCGATCTGACGGCTCAGTACCACGGTTGCGTCTAAGTGCGCAAAGGTGGTTGCTGGGGATGGGTCAGTCAAGTCATCCGCAGGTACGTATACCGCCTGTACGGAGGTGATAGAACCGGTTTTGGTGGAGGTGATACGTTCCTGAAGAACACCCATCTCTTCCGCCAGGGTCGGCTGATAACCTACCGCTGAAGGCATACGACCCAGCAGTGCGGATACTTCCGTACCGGCCAGGGTATAACGATAGATGTTATCGACGAACAGCAGTACGTCACGGCCTTCGTCACGGAATTTCTCAGCCATAGTCAGGCCGGTCAGTGCAACGCGCAGACGGTTTCCCGGCGGCTCGTTCATCTGGCCATACACCAGGGATACTTTATCGATAACGTTGGATTCGGTCATTTCGTGGTAGAAGTCGTTACCCTCACGAGTACGTTCACCTACGCCCGCAAACACAGAGTAACCGGAGTGCTCGATCGCGATGTTACGGATCAGCTCCATCATGTTTACGGTTTTACCTACACCCGCACCACCGAACAGACCGACTTTACCGCCCTTAGCGAACGGACACATCAGGTCGATTACTTTGATACCGGTTTCCAGCAGTTCCTGAGAGTTTGACAGCTCTTCATAGGACGGTGCTGCGCGGTGGATAGCCCAACGCTCTTCTTCACCGATGTCGCCTTTCATGTCAACCGGTTGACCCAGTACGTTCATGATGCGACCCAGTGTCGCTTTACCTACCGGGACTTCGATCGGGTGCTCGAGGTCTTTTACATCCAGACCACGGCGCAGGCCGTCAGAAGAACCCATTGCGATGGTACGCACGATACCGCCGCCGAGCTGCTGCTGAACTTCCAGCACCAGCACTTCATTACCATTCTGTACCTCAAGAGCTTCGTACACGCGCGGTACGGCATCCTGAGGGAATTCGACGTCAACTACGGCGCCGATTACCTGGACAATTTTTCCAGTAGCCATCTTGAATCCTCTACGAATTAACCTGGTTATACCGCGGATGCACCACCGACGATCTCGGTGAGTTCCTGAGTAATGCTGGCCTGACGAGCTTTGTTGTATACCAACTGCAGCTCTTTGATCAGGCTGCCGCCATTGTCGGTCGCGGCTTTCATCGCCACCATACGTGCGGCCTGCTCGCTGGCCAGGTTTTCTACAACACCTTGATAAACCTGAGACTCTACGTAGCGGCGCAGGAGGGTATCCAGCAGCGCTTTCGGATCGGGTTCATACAGGTAATCCCAGGATTTACGCTTCAGATCCTCATCTTCTGACGCAGGCAGCGGCAGCAGCTGAGTGATGGTAGGAACCTGAGACATGGTGTTGATAAATTTGTTGTTTACAATATAAAGCTTGTCCAGACGGCCTTCATCGTAAGCCTGCAACATCACTTTTACCGGGCCGATCAGTTCGGACAGGGAAGGGTTATCCCCCATGCCAGTGACCTGCGCGACGATGTTGCCGCCAACGGAATTGAAGAAAGAGACGCCTTTAGAGCCGATCATTGCGATATCGCACTGAACGCCTTTATCAGACCAACCTTTCATTTCCGCCAGAATTTTTTTGAACAGGTTAATGTTCAAGCCACCACACAGACCACGGTCTGTCGACACCACCAGGTAGCCCACGCGTTTAACGTCGCGTTCTTCCAGGTAAGGGTGCTTATATTCCAGATTACCGTTTGCAAGGTGACCAATCACTTTGCGCATGGTTTCTGCATAAGGACGGCTGGCCGCCATACGTTCCTGCGATTTACGCATTTTGGAAGCGGCGACCATTTCCATCGCTTTAGTGATCTTCTGCGTGTTCTGGACGCTTGCGATCTTACTACGTATCTCTTTTGCGCCGGCCATGAGCTTCTCCTCAATGCCTTGCGGCCTGCCTTAGGGCAGGCCACCAGACGTTACCAGGATTGGGTTGCTTTGAAGGAATCGAGGATGCCTTTCAGCTTGCCTTCGATTTCGTCGTTATAGCCACCGGACTGGTTGATCTCTTGCATCAGTGGAGCGTGATCACGGTCGACGTAAGCCAGCAGAGCGGCTTCGAAGCTACCGATTTTCGACAATTCAACATCTGCCAGGTAACCACGTTCTGCTGCGAACAGAACCAGAGACTGCTGCGCGACAGACATCGGCGCATACTGTTTCTGTTTCAGCAGTTCGGTCACTTTCTGACCGTGGTCAAGCTGCTTACGGGTTGCATCGTCAAGGTCGGATGCAAACTGAGAGAACGCCGCCAGTTCACGATACTGTGCCAGTGCGGTACGGATACCACCGGACAGTTTTTTCATGATCTTGGTCTGCGCTGCACCACCTACACGGGATACGGAGATACCCGGGTTAACCGCAGGACGAATACCGGCGTTAAACAGGTTGGTTTCCAGGAAGATCTGACCATCGGTAATGGAGATTACGTTAGTCGGAACGAACGCAGAAACGTCACCCGCCTGGGTTTCGATAATCGGCAGAGCGGTCAGAGAACCGGTTTTCCCTTTCACTTCACCTTTGGTGAAGGCTTCAACGTATTCGGCGTTAACACGCGCAGCACGCTCCAGCAGACGGGAGTGGAGATAGAATACGTCGCCCGGGAATGCTTCACGTCCTGGCGGACGACGGAGCAGCAGGGAGATCTGACGGTATGCGACAGCCTGTTTAGACAGGTCATCATAAATGATCAGCGCATCTTCACCACGGTCACGGAAGTATTCACCCATTGCGCAACCGGCATACGGCGCCAGGTATTGCAGTGCAGCGGATTCAGACGCGGTTGCCACAACAACGATGGTGTTAGCCAGCGCGCCGTGTTCTTCCAGTTTACGTACCACGTTAGAAATAGTGGACGCTTTCTGGCCGATAGCAACGTAGACACATTTGATGCCGGAATCACGCTGGTTGATGATGGCATCGATTGCCAGCGCCGTTTTACCGGTCTGACGGTCACCGATGATCAGTTCACGCTGACCACGACCGATTGGGATCATGGCATCAACGGACTTATAACCAGTCTGAACAGGCTGATCAACGGACTGACGTTCGATAACGCCCGGCGCGATAGCTTCAACAGCGGAGAAGCCGTCGTTATCCAGCGCACCTTTACCGTCGATTGGCGCACCCAGGGTGTTAACCACACGACCCAGCAGGCCGCGGCCAACCGGAACTTCCAGGATACGACCCGTACACTTAACTTTCATGCCTTCGGCAAGGTCAGCATACGGACCCATCACAACTGCACCAACGGAGTCGCGCTCCAGGTTCAGTGCGATAGCGTAACGGTTACCCGGCAGGGAGATCATTTCACCCTGCATACAATCGGCCAGGCCGTGGATGCGGATAACACCGTCACTTACAGAAACAATAGTACCTTCGTTGTGAGCTTCACTCACAACACTGAACTGAGCAATGCGCTGCTTGATCAGTTCGCTGATTTCGGTGGAATTCAGTTGCATGCTCCAGTCCCCTTAAGACTGCAAGACGTCTGCAAGGCGTTCAAGACGGCCGCGTACGCTGCCATCAATGACCATATCACCCGAACGGATGATAATGCCTGCCATTACAGACTTATCGATATTGCAATTCAGCTTCACTTTGCGTGACAGACGTTTTTCCATCGCTGTGCTGATTTTCGCAAGCTGTTCTTCACTCAGTGCTGTCGCGGAAGTCACTTCGACTTCTGCAATCGCCTCGCTGGCGGCACGTAAATGAATAAACTGCTCAAGAACATCCGGGAGCACTCTCAGACGACCATTTTCAGCCATAACCTTAATCAGATTCTGGCCGTTTTCGTCCAGTTGCTCACCACAGACGGCGATAAACGACTTAGCGAGCGTTTCCGGCGCCATCGCGCCAGACAGAAGCTCTGCCATTTGTTCGTTTTTCGTCACTTCAGCGGTAAACGCCAGCATGTCCTGCCAGCGCTCTACACTGTTGTGTTCAACGGCAAAGTCAAAAGCTGCTTTGGCGTAGGGGCGAGCTACAGTAACAAATTCAGACATCAGCCCCTCCCTCCTTACAGTTCAGCGACAAGTTTGTCCACGATGTCGCTGTTAGCAGCTTCATCCACGGAACGTTCGATGATCTTCTCGGCGCCAGCAACAGCCAGGATAGCAACTTGCTTACGCAGTTCTTCGCGAGCACGTTTACGCTCAGCGTCGATTTCCGCCTGAGCCTGCGCCACGATTTTAGTACGTTCCTGTTCTGCTTCAGCTTTCACTTCGTCCAGGATCTGGGCGCGACGTTTGTTCGCCTGCTCAATGATAACCTGGGCTTCCGCTTTCGCTTTTTTCAGCTGGTCGGTCGCGTTGGCCTGTGCAAGGTCCAAATCCTTTTTAGCTCGTTCAGCAGAAGCAAGACCGTCAGCAATCTCTTTTTGACGTTTTTCGATGGCAGCCATTAACGGCGGCCATACGTACTTCATGCAGAACAGAACGAACAGGACAAACGCGATGGCCTGGCCGAGGATTGTTGCGTTAAGATTCACAGCACAATGCCTCTTATCTAGTTAACGTTCTGATATTGCTTACTAATTCAAGCAACGCTTACTACGCGACAGCAAACATCACGTACAGACCCAGACCTACAGCGATCATTGGGATAGCATCCACCAGACCCATAACGATAAAGAACTGAGTACGCAGCAGTGGAATCAGATCCGGTTGACGCGCTGCGCCTTCCAGGAATTTGCCCCCGAGGATGCCGATACCGATCGCAGCACCGATTGCCGCCAGACCCATCATCACAGCGGCAGCCATGTACAGCAGATCCATATTCAGGTTTTCCATGACAGTCTCCAGTTTGTTTCAGTTAAAACGTAGTAGTGTTGGTAAATTAATGCTCTTCAGACGCCATCGACAGATAGACGATCGTCAGAACCATGAAGATGAAGGCTTGCAGCGTAATGATCAGGATGTGGAAAATGGCCCACGGCACATTCAGAATCCACTGTGACCACCACGGCAACAGACCAGCAATCAGAATGAAAATCAGCTCACCGGCATACATGTTACCGAACAGTCGCAGACCGAGTGAAATCGGTTTGGACAGCAGGCTGACCCCTTCAAGGATTAAGTTGATAGGAATGAAAGCCCAGTGATTGAACGGCTGCAGCGTCAACTCTTTAGCGAAGCCGCCGATGCCTTTCATTTTGATGCTGTAGAACAGAATCAGGATAAACACGCCCAGTGCCATAGACAGGGTAATGTTCACATCCGCAGACGGTACCACGCGCAGCGCCGGCAGGCCCAGTACATGCTCAGCAATGTACGGCAGCAGGTCGATAGGCAGAAGGTCCATCAGGTTCATCAGGAAGACCCAGACGAAAACCGTCAGAGCCAGAGGAGCGATGAGCTTGCTTTTGCCATGGTACATGTCTTTGACACTGCCATGAACGAAGCCGATTACCAGCTCAATCGCGGTCTGAAATTTGCCTGGTACGCCGCTGGTTGCTCGTTTAGCAACGCTACGGAACATAAGCAGGAACAACAGACCCAGCACCACCGAGAAGAACATGGAGTCAATATTGAGCGTCCAGAAGGTGGCTGGGGGGTTATGCGGATCTACCAGCGAGAATGTACGCAGGTCCAGCTGAAGGTTATTCAGGTGGTGACCTATGTAATCCTGCGGCGTCATATTTTCAGAAGCCATGATGCCTTTTACCCTTTGTTGTTAATTACAGCGGGTGCCAGTATCTGAACCACCAGCACCAAAATCCATGTCACGATTAGCGGCAAGAACACCGCCTTCAAAACTGCCAACGCCACGATCAGCAACACCAGCATCGCCAACACCTTGAACGCTTCGCCAAACGCGAATGTCCAGGCGACTCGGCCTTTAGCCGGTGTATGTACCTGGTGGCGCCAGGCAAAAATCATAAACAACATGTTAGGCAGGAATACTGCCATACCTCCGCACGCGGAGGAAATGCCCCAAAAGGGGTCTTTGAGGCTGAACAGCAGTCCACTTGCTATTACTGCCAGGAGCTGAATGAACAGAAGCTTACGAGCAACGTTTCGACTCACGAGCGACAATGACATCACGTTATTACTCCTGCTCCCTTTGAGGTATGCCGCGTGTCGTATAAAACGTTCTTTAAGGCTCGGAGTCAAGCATCAAAAAGCGGTCAAATTATACGGTGACGCCTCGTGATTTCAAACAATAAGTAGCAAAAAGGTGAATAAATGTTTAAATATTTTTCCTCACCTCTATTTTCGCGATTTTTGTGAAAGTGTGAACGATCGAACAAAAGTGCAAATACCGCGAAAACGCTGACTACAAAGCGTGCTCCAGATCACATAATAAACATTTTTGATGATGTTCGATTGAGATTAGCCTCAATTCATAACTTGCCAGTGTTTTGATCTTAAAGGCAATTAGAGACAACTCTTTTCAAAAATGACACACACACCGTAAAAACAGCTTATTGACATTTATAATAAAAATTTAACATTCAATTTTCATTCAGCGAATCGACTGCTAGTAGACTGATATTTTCCACGTTGACTATTTTTATTGTTAACAAAAAGAGCCACGTTAAATGCCAGATACAGTTTAGTTAAAATGTCGTTAAATGTAACTGAATGTTCCATCGCTTTTGTCGCTTCTTTTTAACAAAATCGAGGTCGGTTTTTTCCGATATTTTTTGATAAAAGTTAACTTTTGTTTGTTCTAATTGTCACCAGATGGCGTTCGCCTTCCAGGTGCGGAACACGGAGTTCAACGATATTTTCTACGGAAAATTCAGTCGGTAACTGGCTGATTTCATCGTCAGGCCTCTGCCCTTTCAGCGCATAGAAGCGGCCATTTTCCGCTGGTAAGTGCTTACACCAGGTCACCATGTCCGTCAGAGAAGCAAACGCACGGCTGATGACGCCGTCAAACGGCGGCTCTGCGGGGAACTCTTCCACTCGGCTTTGCACCGGCGCGATGTTCTCCAGTTTCAGCTCATGCTGCACCTGACGCAGGAAGCGTACACGCTTACCCAGGCTGTCGAGCAACGTAAAATGCGATTCCGGACGCACGATCGAAAGCGGGATACCCGGCAATCCAGGGCCCGTACCGACATCGATAAACCGTTGCCCCTGCAAATGCGGCGCAACCACGATGCTGTCCAGAATATGTCGAATTAACATCTCGTTAGGATCGCGTACGGACGTCAGGTTGTACGCTTTGTTCCATTTGTTCAGCATATCGACATAGGCCACCAGCTGATTTTTCTGGTGATCGGTGAGCGAAATGCCTGCTTCATCCAGCAGACGAGAGAGTTTGTTAATCACGAAAGTTACCTGTTGGGGATAATTTGCCGGATGTTAGCTTTATCCGGCTTACGAATTTGTAGGGCGGCTCGCGAAACGCCGCCGCCCAAAACCGTTATTACGCGCTGCGGCGCAGCATACCTTGTTTTTTCAGCCAAACCAGCAAAATTGAGATCGCGGCAGGAGTAATCCCGGAAATACGTGACGCCTGGCCAATTGAAACCGGTTTATGATCGTTCAGCTTGGCGATCACTTCGTTGGAGAGACCGTTAACCTGACGATAATCGAGCGTCGCAGGCAGGAGCGTATTTTCGTTACGCTGCTGTTTTTCAATCTCATCCTGCTGACGCGCGATATAACCTTCGTATTTCACCTGAATCTCAACCTGTTCAGCGGCCTGAGCATCGCCCAGCGCTGGCGCGAATGGCGTCAGCGCGGTCAGCTGTTCGTAGGTCATTTCCGGGCGACGCAGCAGATCTTCTCCGCTGGCTTCACGTGACAGCGGCGCACTCAGGTGAGTATTCACTTCGCCCGCAGACTCAGAGGATGGCGACACCCAGGTGGATTTCAGACGCTGACGTTCACGTTCGATATTTTCCAGCTTCTCGTTGAAGCGCGCCCAACGCACGTCATCAACCAGACCCAGCTCACGGCCCGCTTCGGTCAGACGCAGATCGGCATTGTCTTCGCGCAGCATCAGGCGATATTCCGCACGTGAGGTAAACATGCGGTACGGTTCTTTGGTACCCAGCGTGCAGAGATCGTCGACCAGTACACCCAGGTAGGCCTGATCGCGACGCGGCGCCCAGCCCTCTTTCTCCGCAGAGAATCGAGCGGCGTTCAGACCGGCAAGCAGGCCTTGTGCAGCAGCTTCTTCGTAACCGGTGGTGCCGTTGATCTGACCCGCAAAGAACAGACCATGAATGTATTTGCTTTCCAGCGTCGGTTTCAGGTCGCGAGGATCGAAGAAATCGTACTCGATAGCATAGCCTGGACGGACGATCTTTGCGTTTTCCATCCCCTGCATAGAGCGGACGATTTGCATCTGCACATCGAATGGCAGGCTGGTGGAGATACCGTTCGGGTAAATTTCGTTGGAGGTCAGCCCTTCCGGCTCCAGGAAAATCTGGTGCTGGTTTCGGTCGGCAAAGCGCATCACTTTGTCTTCAATAGACGGGCAGTAACGTGGGCCAATCCCTTCAATCACGCCAGCATACATTGGGCTGCGGTCGAGGTTATTGCGGATCACGTCATGGGTTTTCTCGTTGGTATGCGTGACATAGCACGGCACCTGACGCGGATGCTGGGACGCATAGCCGAGGAACGAGAAAACGGGCATTGGGTTATCGCCATGCTGTTGCGCCAGCACGCTGAAGTCGATAGTGCGCGCGTCGATACGCGGCGGGGTGCCGGTTTTCAGACGGCTCACGCGCAGCGGCAGTTCACGCAGACGACGAGAGAGCGGAATGGACGGCGGATCGCCAGCACGGCCACCGCTGTAGTTATCCAGCCCGATATGAATTTTGCCGTCGAGGAAAGTTCCGACGGTCAGCACGACTGCTTTCGCACGGAATTTCAGTCCCATCTGGGTGACAGCGCCAACCACGCGATCGTTTTCCACAATCAGATCTTCAACCGCCTGCTGGAAGATCATCAGGTTGGGTTGGTTCTCAAGCGCAGTACGCACGGCCTGGCGATAGAGCACGCGATCCGCCTGAGCACGAGTGGCGCGTACCGCCGGCCCTTTGCTCGCGTTTAGTATCCTAAACTGGATACCTGCATGGTCGATCGCGGTGGCCATCAGGCCGCCAAGTGCATCCACTTCTTTTACCAGGTGTCCTTTCCCAATGCCGCCAATCGCCGGGTTGCAGCTCATCTGCCCCAGAGTGTCGATATTGTGTGTCAAAAGCAGGGTCTGCTGACCCATTCGCGCTGCGGCCATCGCGGCCTCAGTGCCTGCATGACCCCCGCCAATGATGATGACGTCAAAAGGATCCTGATAAAACATGGTGGTCTGCCTCGCATAAAGCGGTTTGATGATGGATTGAAGTCCGGGCGTGGATTCTACTCAACTTTAGTCGATGGAGAAAGCGTCTGGATCTTTGCTATTTAAAAGAAGATCTTTTTATTTAGAGATCTGTTCTATTGTGATCTCTTATTAGGATCGCCAGTTTCTGTGGATAAGTGCGATCCGGTATTTAAGATCAAAAGCTTAAGAAGGATCACTATCTGTGAATGATCGGTGATCCTGTTCCGTATAAGCTGGGATCAAAACGGGGAGTTATACACAACTCAAAAACTAACCAAGAGTTGTTCTTTGGATAACTACCGGTTGATCCAAGGTTTTAACCAGGGTTATCCACAGAATAAAGTTGGATCTTTACAAATCTCTGAGCCGATCGGCCCATGATCCGACCCAAATTTCCGCAGGATCTTCAGGAATGTCATGTTCAAGGACATTGATCTTGAGCGTTTCACCAATCTGTTTCGCGCCGCAGGCGGTCAATTCGGTGTCGATTTTATCGATGGCACCGCAAAAAGTGTCGTATTCACGACTGCCAATACCGATAGAACCGAAACGAACCTGAGAGAGGTCGGGTTTCTGCTCGCGGAGATCGTTATAAAAAGGCAGCAGATTGTCAGGAATATCACCGGCACCGTGCGTGGAGCTGATAACCAGCCAGATCCCCGACGCAGAGAGATCCTCTAATAAAGGACCATGCAGCGTTTCGGTCGAAAAACCCGCGTCTTCCAGCTTTTCAGCCAGGTGTTCCGCCACATACTCGGCGCTGCCAAGTGTGCTTCCGCTGATGAGTGTGATATCTGCCATAACCGCCACCTTTATTAAGAGTGGCGTATTGTACGCTGTGAACGGTCTGGGATCTACCTGTGGAAAAGTGCGGGATTAAAAAAGCCGATCACGGCTTGATGGTACGCATGATCGGGTTCTGCAGGACGATCAGTGTTTCGGTGGACTGAATTTCATCAATTGTTTGGATCTTGTTGATAAGTACGTGCTGCAACGCGTCGATCGACCGGCACATCACTTTAATAAAGATACTGTAATGGCCGGTGGTGTAGTACGCCTCGGTCACTTCATCCAGGCTTTCCAGCCGCGCCAGCGCTGACGGATAGTCTTTTGCACTCTTCAATATAATGCCGATAAAGCAGCCGACATCGTATCCGAGCTGTTTTGGGCTGACATCGACGCGCGCGCCGGTAATGATGCCCGCCTGTTTCATTTTTTCGACGCGAACGTGAATGGTGCCAGGGCTGACGCCGAACTGTTTGGCTAATTCGGCGTAAGCGGTTCGGGCATTCGCCATTAAGGCGTCGAGGATGCCGCGGTCCAGATTGTCGATCTGATAATTTTCCATAGCTTTTTCTTATGAAGAATGATGATTCTTTCTATTTTAGCGCCTGTTTTTAACGAATCAAAAGTGAAGTCGCCTTTTTATCTGTTGATTATTGAATATGACCCGCATTCTGTTGCTTAATCATAACCAACAGGACGCAGGAGTAATAAAAAATGAAAACCGCTTACATCGCAAAACAACGCCAGATTAGTTTCGTAAAATCCTTTTTCTCTCGCCAGTTAGAAGAAAAGTTGGGCCTGATTGAAGTCCAGGCACCGCTGCTGAGCCGCGTAGGGGATGGGACGCAGGACAACCTTTCTGGTTGCGAAAAAGCGGTACAGGTAAAAGTGAAAGCCCTGCCAGAGGCCCAGTTTGAAGTGGTGCACTCTCTGGCTAAGTGGAAACGTCAAACCCTGGGACAGCACGACTTCAGCGCGGGTGAAGGGCTCTACACGCACATGAAAGCCCTTCGCCCCGATGAAGACCGCCTTTCGCCGATTCACTCCGTTTACGTTGACCAGTGGGACTGGGAACGCGTGATGGGTGATGGCGAGCGTCATCTCGGTACTCTGGAAAGTACCGTGAAGGCGATTTGGGCGGGGATCAAAGCAACAGAAGAAGCAGTAAGCAAAGAGTTTGGTCTGGCACCGTTCCTGCCAGAACAGATCCACTTTGTGCACAGCCAGACGCTGTTAAGCCGTTATCCGGATCTCGATGCGAAAGGTCGTGAACGCGCCATTGCCAAAGAACTGGGTGCCGTCTTCCTGATTGGGATCGGTGGCAAACTCTCTGATGGTCAACGCCACGACGTCCGTGCGCCGGATTATGATGACTGGAGCACGCAGGCGGAATCTGGTCTGGCGGGTCTGAACGGCGATATCCTGGTGTGGAACCCGATTCTGGAAGATGCGTTTGAGCTCTCTTCGATGGGGATCCGCGTTGATGCCAACGCGCTGCAACACCAGTTACAGCTGACCGGCGACGAAGAGCGCCTGCAGCTGGAATGGCATCAGGCGCTGCTGCGCGGTGAAATGCCGCAGACTATCGGCGGCGGGATTGGCCAGTCGCGTCTGACCATGCTGCTGCTGCAACTCTCCCACATCGGGCAGGTTCAATGCGGCGTATGGCCGGCGCAGGTACGTGAAGGCGTCTCTTCCCTGCTGTAAGATTAACGCCGCCAGCGTCTGAGCAGGCGGCTACGCAACCCGGTATCGAAGCGCCAGATGTGGTCAAAGATGCGCATGATGCCGGGCTTGCCATGCGCAGACATCGCCACCGCGTGAAAACGGTGCTGATGTTTTCGCTGTAACTCCCCTACCTTATTCACCACTTCATCCGGCAGCCGCTGGGCAATAAAGTCTGAAATCACCACCGCGTCGGCATCCTGCCAGGCGGGATTTTCCAGCCGTTCGATGATGGCGCGAAAACAGCTCGCCATGTCGGTACCGCCGCGAAAACGCTGACTCAGGAAACGGATCGCCTGTTCGATCCCCTGCGGGCCGGTTAGCTCGTAGCGCACCACTTCGCTGGAAAACAGCATAATGAAGCAGCGACGGTTGTCCGCTAGCGCGACGCGCATCATCGCAAGGCAAAAGGCTTTCGCGCACTGCTCGTTAAAGCCGCCCATTGAGCCTGAAGTATCTACGCAGACGATAAACGGCCCGCGCGGCTGTTCGTCTACATCCTGGTGTACCACCGGGCGTTCGGTGACTTTCTCATGCCACGCGTCGCCGTGCAGACGGTAGGTGAGAAGCTGTTTCTCCACCAGCCGCCGATAAAATTCATATTCCAGTTCGGTGATGCCGAGCGTGGCAAGTTCGGGTGGCAGCAGGCGCAGAATGTCATCGCTCTGTTGAATGCCGTCGACCTGCTCCGGCACCGTTGACGGTTCGCGCACCAGGGTGCGGAAGGTTTCCATTGGCGCATCTTTTTTGGGCACCGATTTCGCTTCGCGCGAACGTCCAAGCTGATCCGCCAGCTGCATCAGTTCCGGCTGCTGACTGAGGAAATCGCCATACTTCACGATCAACTGATAATCACCGCGCTTAAGCTGCCCGGCGCTCATGTCCCACAGGCGTCCGGCGGCGTTTTCGTTCTCGACCAGCACCGGTTCCAGTTGGCCGCTCAGGGTCATTCGCTCCTGAACCTCGCTCAGCAGCTGTTCCCGTTCACCTTCCAGTAACTGCTGGTTGAGCGATGTCACCTGCACCACCAGGCTTAGCCGCCAGCGTTGCAGGAACAGCGTATGCAGCGCCGGGGTAAAGGTGGGATTATGCGCCGCCAGCTGTTGTGCCTGTTCGGCGTACGGTGAGCGCACCTTTTTCAGCAGCGCCAGGATCTGCGGCAACTGCGCATTGATTTGCGGCGTGGAGAAGGTCTGGCACTGCTGATAGCAGAGCACTTCTTCTTCCAGCTCCGGCGGCACATGCGTACCTTTAAGCGTGCTTTTCAGGTTTTCACGCCAGCGGGGCAGATCTTCCGTAATAGCGCTTTTCAGGCGCGGGAATTTCTTAAAGAATGCCGATAGCTGTGGTGACGCCAGCAGGGCGATGATCGTCTCTTCGATCAATCCCTCTTCGCTGACCGCCAGCATCACGTTGAGCGTATCGATCGTCAGCATTGCTGTGCCTGTTTGATCTGCGCCGCGACATCCTGCAGGCTAGCTTCGATCTGCGCCAGCCAGTCGCTATGAATGAACAGGCATTTCTGCTGATCGTTAAAGCTGAGATGCTGCCGATGCCACTCTTCCGCCAGTTCGTCGAGCTGCTGTTTGATTTCGGCAGGCATGTTCTGCTGGCTTTCGGTTCCCGGCAGCGCCAGGCGTGAGCCCTGCAAACTGATATCACGCACTACCAGATGCTGCGCGTTATCAACCTCCATATTCAACGTCAGCGCAAAACCGATGCCGTTGAGTTTGCCGCGAATTTCACCGCCTTTCTCCAGCCAGTGCGCCAGCACCTGACGCTCGAAGGTGATGTGAATAACGTCGATATCGTGCAATTTAAGCGGTTTTTGCAGCAGCAACGTGACCGTTGGGCCCTGAACTTCCGCCGGAAGTTCATAGTGCGGTTTACGGCTGAACATACCGCCCAGACGCGTCACTTTGAGCGCGGTTTTATCGCTTTCCTGCTGCTGAAGCTGCAAGCGATGCTGAGTAATGGCGCTCAGGCGATTCAGCATCGATTGCTGTTGCCAGGCGTGCCCGGTCATCAATATTTCGAGCTGTTGCTGCATCAAATTGCGGCTTTGCGCGTCGTGCCACAGGCACTCTTTAAGCAGAATAAGATCGATAGGCGCAATGGCATCGCGCCCGCTGAAGAATGCGCAGGCCTGTAGCAGACGAATCGCTTTCTTCCAGCGACGGTCAGAGACATAGGGCGCATTGGGCAGCGTATCGAGCTGCTGGCGCAGGGTGAAGATCAGTTCAAAAACCGTATCCGGCAGCTTGATAGCGGCGATGTCTTTCTGCCACTGGAAGAACTCTTCATCCGTGACCTGAAGCACCGACGATACCGGGTTTTCGTTCTCATCCTGCTGGCTCACCAGCATGGAACGGAAGTTGCCTTTCTCCTGCACCTTGTCGAGCCACAGACGAATCAGCATACGGTCATACAGCGCTTCAAGGCTGCTTTCTGCTTCCGGCAGTTCGTTCGATGCGGCCACCAGCAGGCGCATCGGGATTTTCTCGACCGTCGCGCCGTTGCGGAAATGACGTTCGTTAATGGCGGTCAGCAGGGTGTTCAGAATCGCCGGGCCAGCTTTCCAGATCTCATCAAGAAAAACGATTTCCGCTTCCGGTAAATAGCCTGCGGTCAGACGCTCATAGCGCCCTTCATCTTTTAACGCCTGGATGGACAGCGGGCCAAAGACTTCTTCCGGCGTGGAGAAGCGGGTCATCAGATATTCGAAAGCGCGCGCGTGTTGAAAAGCGAACTTAATGCGCCGCGCAATCAGACTCTTGGCGATACCTGGCGGGCCAAGCAAAAACACGCTCTCGCCGCTGAGCGCTGCCAGCAGGCACAGGCGGATAGCGTGACTGCGTTCATACAGCCCTTTCTCAAGCGCGCTACTCAGGCGCGAAATTCTTTCTGCTAATAAATGTGATTGGGCCATAATTGAGTTGCATCCTTTCGCCGAACATACGGCTAACTGAGCGAGTATAGACGTTTCATGGACGAGGATAATAGGCTGAAGAAGCGCTTCATTTTCTTTGCGCCAGGTTAATATGAATTCACATAAGGGTACGATTTTGCGATTAATCGTGCATACTGTGCGCTTTTCGTGGGCCAAGGGACCAGGCACTCATTTGTTTTACAAACGAAAGACTAGTCTATGAGCACTGATAAGAAGCAATCTTTGTCGGCGATAACCCTCGCTGCCATTGGGGTGGTATACGGCGATATCGGCACCAGCCCTCTTTATACTCTTCGAGAATGTTTGTCCGGGCAGTTTGGTTTTGGCGTTGAACGTGACGCGGTTTTTGGCTTTCTGTCATTAATCTTCTGGCTGCTGATCTTTGTTGTCTCCATTAAGTATCTGACCTTCGTCATGCGCGCGGATAACGCCGGTGAGGGGGGGATCCTGACGCTAATGTCTTTGGCGGGGCGCAACACGTCGGCAAAAACCACCTCCTTCCTGGTGATCATTGGATTGATCGGCGGCAGCTTCTTCTATGGGGAAGTGGTCATCACGCCGGCGATATCGGTGATGTCAGCCATTGAAGGCCTGGAAATTGTCGCACCACAGCTTGATAGCTGGATAGTACCGCTCTCAATCCTGGTGCTGACGCTGCTGTTTATGATTCAGAAGCACGGTACCGGCATGGTGGGCAAACTCTTCGCCCCGATTATGCTGGCATGGTTCCTGATTCTGGCGGTGCTTGGCGTGCGCAGCATTATCGGTAACCCGGAAGTCCTTCAGGCGCTGAATCCAATGTGGGCGGTGCACTTCTTCCTTGAATATAAGATGGTGTCGTTTGTGGCGCTGGGGGCGGTTGTCCTCTCCATCACCGGGGTAGAAGCGCTGTATGCGGATATGGGCCACTTCGGTAAATTCCCGATTCGTTTGGCCTGGTTCTCGGTGGTGCTGCCGTCTTTGACGCTGAACTACTTCGGTCAGGGCGCGCTGCTTTTGAAGCATCCGGAAGCGATTAAGAACCCGTTCTTCCTGCTCGCGCCGGAATGGGCGCTGATCCCGCTGCTGATTCTGGCGGCGCTGGCGACGGTTATCGCCTCGCAGGCGGTTATTTCCGGCGTCTTCTCACTGACTCGCCAGGCGGTGCGTCTGGGTTATCTCTCGCCGATGCGCATTATTCACACCTCTGAAATGGAGTCCGGGCAGATTTACATCCCGTTCATCAACTGGCTGCTCTATTTCTCGGTGGTTATCGTCATTATCAACTTCGAGCACTCCAGTAATCTGGCGGCAGCTTACGGTATCGCGGTAACGGGTACGATGGTGCTGACCTCAATTCTGTCGACCACCGTGGCGCGTAAAAACTGGCACTGGAACAAGTTCCTGGTGGCGTTCATTCTGGTCGCCTTCCTGTGCATCGATATTCCGCTGTTCTCGGCGAACCTCGATAAAATCGTCTCCGGTGGCTGGCTGCCGCTGAGCCTCGGTACGGTGATGTTTATCGTGATGACGACCTGGAAAAGCGAGCGCTTCCGCCTGCTGCGTCGTATGCATGAGCACGGTAACTCTCTGGAAGCGATGATCGCGTCGCTGGAGAAATCACCGCCGGTTCGCGTACCGGGCACCGCGGTGTATATGTCGCGCGCGCTGAACGTGATTCCGTTTGCCATGATGCACAACCTCAAGCACAACAAGGTGCTGCATGAGCGGGTGATCTTACTGACGCTGCGCACGGAAGATGCGCCTTACGTCCACAACGTGCGTCGTGTGCAGATTGAACAGCTTTCGCCAACCTTCTGGCGGGTGGTGGCCAGCTACGGCTGGCGTGAAACGCCGAACGTGGAAGAGGTGTTCCATCGCTGTGGTCTGGAAGGTTTAAGCTGCCGAATGATGGAAACGTCGTTCTTTATGTCGCATGAGTCGCTGATTGTTGGCAAACGCCCATGGTATTTACGCCTGCGCGGTAAGCTCTATTTGCTGCTGCAACGTAACGCCCTGCGCGCGCCGGATCAGTTCGAAATCCCGCCGAACCGGGTTATCGAGCTGGGCACCCAGGTCGAGATTTAAAGTCTATCAACACGCCGGGAAGGTTTATCACCTCCCGGCGTTTCTCTTTCTACTCTTCGCTTTTTACGTCGCGAGCGAAACGTTTCGACGACGATCACAATTCTGTTACGCCATGTTGGTTTTCTGCTCACTCTTAAGATTAAACTTACATCAGCGAAACGTTTCGCTAGTGGAGCAAGAAAATGAAGAAAGGCACGGTACTTAATTCTGAGATCTCATCGGTCATCTCCCGCCTGGGGCATACCGATACGCTGGTGGTGTGTGATGCGGGTTTACCCATCCCACGCAGTACAACGCGTATCGATATGGCATTAACTCAGGGCGTTCCCACCTTTATGCAGGTGCTGGACGTAGTGACCCGTGAAATGCAGGTTGAGGCCGCCATTCTCGCCTCGGAGATTAAACAACATAATCCGCAACTCCACGAAACGTTGCTCAAATTCATCGGGCAACTGCAACAACACCAGGGAAATACCATAGAAATTCGTTACACCACCCATGAGCAGTTTAAAAAACAAACCGCAGACAGTCAGGCGGTGATTCGCAGCGGGGAGTGTTCCCCGTATGCGAACATTATTCTCTGTGCTGGCGTCACCTTCTGAGGCCAACATGGACGCATTACTGCAATTAAAAGGTATCGATAAATCCTTCCCGGGGGTGAAAGCCCTCTCTGGCGCGGCGTTAAATGTTTATGCGGGCCGCGTGATGGCGCTGGTTGGCGAAAACGGCGCCGGCAAATCCACGATGATGAAAGTGCTGACCGGTATCTACTCTCGCGATGCCGGTTCGCTGTTATGGCTGGGCAAAGAAACCACCTTTAGCGGGCCGAAATCGTCGCAGGAAGCCGGGATTGGCATCATTCACCAGGAACTGAACCTGATCCCGCAGCTCACCATTGCGGAAAACATCTTCCTCGGCCGCGAGTTTGTGAATCGCTTTGGCAAAATCGACTGGAAGAAGATGTACGCCGAAGCGAACGTGCTGCTGGCGAAACTCAACCTGCGCTTTAAAAGCGACAGGCTGGTGGGCGAACTCTCCATCGGCGATCAGCAGATGGTGGAAATTGCCAAGGTGCTGAGCTTTGAGTCGAAAGTCATCGTGATGGATGAACCGACCGATGCGTTGACTGATACCGAAACCGAATCCCTCTTCCGTGTTATCCGCGAGCTGAAATCGCAGGGGCGCGGCATTGTCTATATCTCCCACCGCATGAAAGAAATCTTCGAGATTTGCGATGACGTGACCGTATTCCGCGATGGGCAGTTTATCGCTGAGCGGGAAGTTTCCTCGCTAACGGAAGATTCACTGATCGAAATGATGGTAGGGCGCAAGCTCGAAGATCAATACCCACGCCTCGATAAAGCGCCGGGTGAGATCCGCCTGAAGGTCGATAACCTGTGCGGATCGGGCGTTGAAAACGTCTCCTTTACGCTGCGCAAAGGCGAAATTCTTGGCGTGGCGGGCCTGATGGGCGCAGGGCGTACGGAACTGATGAAAGTGCTGTACGGCGCGCTGCCGCGCAGCAGCGGCTATGTCACCCTCGACGGCCACGAAGTGGTGGCGCGTTCCCCGCAGGATGGCCTGGCGAACGGCATTGTCTATATCTCTGAAGACCGTAAACGGGACGGCTTAGTGCTCGGCATGTCGGTGAAAGAGAATATGTCGCTGACGGCGCTGCGCTATTTCAGCCACGCGGGCGGCAGCCTGAAGCATAAAGATGAGCAGCAGGCGGTCAGCGATTTTATCCGTCTGTTTAACGTCAAAACGCCATCAATGGAACAGGCTATCGGCCTGCTCTCCGGCGGTAATCAACAGAAAGTCGCCATCGCGCGTGGCCTGATGACGCGCCCGAAAGTGCTGATTCTCGACGAACCCACGCGTGGCGTAGACGTTGGCGCAAAAAAAGAGATTTATCAGCTGATCAACCAGTTCAAGGCTGACGGCCTGAGCATCATTCTGGTCTCCTCCGAGATGCCGGAAGTACTGGGGATGAGCGATCGCATTATTGTGATGCATGAAGGGCATCTCGGCGGTGAATTCACACGCGAGCAGGCCACCCAGGAAGTATTAATGGCTGCCGCTGTGGGCAAGCTTAACCGTGTGAATCAGGAGTAAAGAAGATGACAAACCAGGCTGTCGCTGGTCGCCGCTATTTCACCAAAGCATGGCTGCTGGAGCAAAAATCGCTGATCGCTTTGCTGGTGCTGATTGCCATCGTCTCGACCATGAGTCCCAACTTTTTTACCGTCAATAACCTGTTCAACATCCTGCAACAGACCTCCGTTAACGCCATTATGGCGGTGGGGATGACGCTGGTGATTTTGACCTCGGGGATCGACCTGTCCGTCGGTTCTCTGCTGGCGCTCACCGGCGCGGTCGCTGCCTCGATTGTCGGCCTTGAAGTCAATGCGCTGGTGGCGGTGGCTGCCGCGCTGGTGCTGGGCGGCGCTATTGGCGCGGTGACCGGGGTGATTGTGGCGAAAGGCCGCGTGCAGGCGTTTATCGCCACGCTGGTGATGATGCTACTGCTGCGCGGGGTGACCATGGTGTACACCAACGGCAGCCCGGTGAATACCGGTTTTACCGATAACGCCGATCTGTTCGGCTGGTTCGGGATTGGCCGCCCGCTCGGCATCCCGACGCCGGTGTGGATCATGGCGATTGTCTTCCTCGCGGCCTGGTACATGCTGCACCACACGCGTCTTGGCCGCTATATCTATGCGCTGGGCGGTAGCGAAGCGGCAACACGCCTTTCCGGTATCAGCGTCAATAAAATCAAAATTATCGTCTACGCTTTGTGCGGCCTGCTGGCGTCGCTGGCGGGTGTTATCGAAGTGGCGCGTCTCTCTTCTGCGCAGCCGACGGCGGGCACCGGCTACGAGCTGGATGCTATCGCGGCGGTTGTGCTGGGCGGCACCAGTCTTGCGGGCGGTAAAGGTCGCATTGTTGGGACGCTGATCGGCGCGCTGATCCTCGGTTTCCTGAATAATGGTTTGAATTTGCTGGGTGTTTCTTCCTATTACCAGATGATCGTTAAAGCAGTGGTGATTTTGCTGGCGGTGCTGGTAGACAACAAAAAGCAGTAACTCACGACTCTACAGGACATCTTAACTATGAATATGAAAAAACTGGCAACCCTGGTTTCTGCTGTTGCGCTGAGCGCCACTGTGAGCGCAAACGCGATGGCGAAAGACACCATCGCGCTGGTCATCTCTACCCTGAATAACCCGTTCTTCGTGTCCCTGAAAGATGGCGCGCAGAAAGAAGCCGACAAACTGGGTTACAACCTGGTGGTACTGGATTCGCAGAACAACCCGGCGAAAGAGCTGGCGAACGTGCAGGACCTGACCGTGCGCGGCGCGAAAATTCTGCTGGTCAACCCAACGGATTCCGACGCAGTGGGTAACGCCATCAAAATGGCTAACCAGTCTAAAATTCCGGTAATCACCCTCGACCGCGTAGCGTCGAAAGGCGAAGTGGTCAGCCATATCGCGTCTGATAACGTGCTGGGCGGAAAAATCGCCGGTGATTACATTGCGAAAAAAGCCGGTGAAGGCGCGAAGGTGATTGAATTACAAGGTATCGCCGGAACCTCTGCTGCACGTGAGCGTGGTGAAGGTTTCCAGCAGGCTGTGGCAGCGCACAAATTTAATGTGCTGGCGAGCCAACCGGCTGATTTCGACCGCACTAAGGGCCTGAACGTCATGCAGAACCTGCTGACTGCGCACCCGGATGTGCAGGCGGTATTTGCTCAGAACGATGAAATGGCGCTGGGTGCACTGCGTGCGCTGCAAACCGCAGGTAAATCCGATGTGATGGTTGTCGGGTTTGACGGCACGCCAGATGGCGAAAAAGCAGTAAATGATGGCAAACTGTCGGCGACTATTGCTCAGTTGCCAGAGCAGATCGGCGCGAAAGGCGTTGAAACTGCGGATAAGGTCCTGAAAGGTGAGAAAGTTCAGGCTAAATATCCGGTTGACCTGAAACTGGTCATTAAGCAATAAGTCACTATCAGGCCACAAAAGGCTTGAGGGACAACCTATAAAGAAAAGCAGGGCACGCGCCACCCGGCAACGGGTGGCGCACTTATCGGACACGCTGAAATGAAAACCGCAGGCAAACTCGTCGTTCTTGGCAGCATCAATGCCGATCACATCCTTAACCTCGAATCCTTCCCGACGCCGGGTGAAACCGTCACCGGTAACCAGTACCAGGTCGCTTTTGGTGGCAAAGGCGCAAACCAGGCGGTGGCCGCAGGGCGCAGCGGCGCGGATATCGCGTTTATCGCCTGTACGGGTGACGATGATACTGGCGAGCGCGTGCGTCAACAGCTGGCGAACGATCGTATCGACGTGGCGCCGGTGAGCGTGATTCCGGGGGAATCAACCGGCGTGGCGCTGATTTTCGTTAACGGCGAAGGCGAAAACGTCATTGGTATTCATGCGGGCGCCAATGCGGCGCTGTCGCCTGCATTGGTTGAGGCGCAGAAAACGCGTATTGCACAGGCGGATGCGCTGCTGATGCAGCTGGAATCACCGCTGGAAAGCGTCCTGCTGGCGGCTAAAATTGCCCATCAGCACCAGACACAGGTGATTTTAAACCCGGCTCCGGCACGTGAACTGTCTGACGAATTACTGGCGCTGGTGGACATCATCACGCCGAATGAAACGGAAGCTGAGAAGCTAACCGGCATCCGCGTAGAAAACGATGACGATGCGGCGAAAGCGGCGCAGGCGTTGCACGCCAAAGGCATCGATACCGTTATCATCACCCTGGGTAGCCGTGGCGTGTGGGCAAGTGTGAAGGGCGAAGGTCAACGCGTGGCGGGCTTTAAAGTGCAGGCCATTGATACCATCGCCGCCGGAGATACCTTTAACGGCGCGCTGATCACCGCACTGCTGGAAGATAAACCGCTGAACGAGGCGATTCGGTTTGCGCACGCGGCGGCGGCCATTGCCGTCACCCGTAAAGGCGCGCAGCCTTCCGTTCCCTGGCGTGAAGAGATCGACGAATTTCTGAATCAGCAGAGGTAATGTTTGGCTACCATGAAAGATGTCGCTCGCGTGGCGGGCGTTTCAACCTCTACCGTTTCTCACGTCATCAATAAAGACCGCTACGTCAGTGAAGCGATCACTGAAAAAGTCGATGCGGCCATCAAAAGCCTGAACTACGCGCCATCTGCGATAGCGCGTAGCCTCAAACTGAATCAAACCCGCACAATCGGCATGCTGATTACCGCCAGTACAAATCCATTCTATTCGGAGCTGGTGCGCGGCGTGGAGAGAAGCTGTTTTGAACGCGGCTACAGTCTGGTGCTGTGTAATACCGAAGGCGACGAGCAGCGGATGAACCGCAACCTGGAGACGCTAATGCAAAAACGCGTTGATGGGTTATTGCTGTTATGCACCGAAACGCACCAGCCGTCGCAGGAGATTATGCAGCGTTATCCGTCCATTCCGACGGTGATGATGGACTGGGCGCCGTTTGATGGCGACAGCGATCTGATTCAGGATAACTCTTTGCTGGGCGGTGACATGGCGACGCGCTATCTCATCGAACAGGGCCACACCCGCATCGCCTGTATCGCCGGGCCGCTGGATAAAACGCCTGCACGTCTGCGTCTGGAAGGATATCACTCAGCTATGCAGCATGCGGAGCTTCCTGTACCCGACGGGTATGTGATCACCAGTAACTTTGAATTTGGCGGTGGTTTTGATGCCATGCAGCAGTTGCTGGCGCTGCCGGAATTACCGCAGGCGGTATTCGTCGGAAATGATGCGATGGCGGTGGGTGCGTATCAGGCGCTTTATCAGGCCGGATTGCGTATTCCGCAGGATATGGCGGTGATTGGTTATGATGATATTGAACTGGCACGCTACATGACGCCACCGCTGACGACCATTCATCAGCCCAAAGATGAACTGGGTGAACTGGCGATTGATGTGTTAATCCACCGTATGGCCCAGCCCGGACAAAAACAGCAGCGTGTGCAGTTGACGCCCGAGCTGGTGGTTCGCGGCTCCGTTTAAGTTTTGTGCCGCTCCTTAATCAGGTTGCGGCCATCTTTCGGCTTCAGCAGCATAAACATGAATGCTGACACTACCGTTATCCCGCCCATCGTAATAAAGGTGTAGTGGAATTGTTCGATGGTGTTTGAGCCTTCCATTCCCTGGTACACCCTTAACACGGTGGCGCTGATCGCCACCCCTAAACTGATTGAGAGCTGTTGGGTGACGGCCAGCATACTGTTGCCGCTGCTGGCGTTTTCATCCGTCAGATCGGCAAGTGTAATGGTATTCATCGACGTAAACTGCGTCGACATCGCCATCCCGAGCACAAACAGCGGCAGGATCAACATCCAAATCGGCATTGAGGGTGATTGCAGCGAGAACTGCGCAATCATCACGCCAATAAACAGCGTAATACCCACCAGTGTTTTCCGATAACCGAGCCAGCGCAGTACCTGCGTAACCGTCGATTTTGCCAGAATAGACCCAAGCGCGGTCGGCGCCATCATGCAACCGGCTATCAACGCCGGATAGCCAAAGCCGACCTGCAACATCAGTGGCATCAGGAACGGCACGCAGCCAGTGCCCAAACGCGTGGCCAGATTGCCGGCAATGCCGACGGAAAAAGTGCGCGTCTTAAAGAGTGACAGAGAGATAAGCGGCGTCGGATGACGGCGGGCGTGGCGAATATAAGCCAGCAACAGCAGAATACTGATGCCAATAATCGCGAAAGCTATCCAGCTTGCCACAATACGTTCGCCGAACAGTTCCATCCCGCTGGAGAACAGCACCAGGCTCAGGCCGAACAGCAGGAAGCCGGACATATCAAAGCTGCGCTTCGGCGTGGTGAAATTGGGCATGTATTTGCGGGCATAGAAGAGACCCGTAATTCCAATCGGAATATTGATAAGGAAAATCCAATGCCAGCTGGCCCACGTGACCAGCACGCCGCCGAGTACCGGACCGAGTATCGGCCCCACCAGTCCCGGCATAGTGACGAAGTTAAGCACCGGCAGCAGTTCGCTGCGTGGGTACGCGCGCAGTAGCGCCAGACGCGCGACGGGCATCATCATTGCCCCGCCGATACCCTGAATGACGCGGAAGATAACCAGCTCTAATAATGATGTTGAGAGGGCGCAGGCTAACGAACCCAGCGTGAAAAGCGTCACGGCAATCATAAAGATGCGACGAGTACCGAAGCGGTCGGCTAACCAGCCGCTAACCGGGATCAGCATGGCTACCGTCAGGGTGTAACTGATAATGGCGGACTGCATAGCAAGCGGTGAACGGTTAAGGCTGTGCGCGATGGCGGGGAGCGCGGTATTAAGGATTGTCGCATCCAGGGCCTGCATGAAAAATGCCATGGCGGCTATCCACGGCAACCCGGCCATACTCCGCGCTTTTTTCTTTATCATGCGATGCTTTTATACTCCAGGTCGAATATGCGGAGCGCTTAATAGCGCCTGGCAGGCAATAAACGCTTTTTGGCTATCGCTTTCCTGAATAGCGTTAACAATTGCCTGATGCTTTTCCAGTTCGATCACTTCATCCTGAGTAATCGAGGTAAAGTAAGTGTGATAGACCGAATGGAAAAGTTTAGCGAAGGATATCAGGAACGGGTTGGCCGTCATTTCATAGATATGCTCGTGCCAGGCGGTATCTACATCAATCCAGCGTTGGCGATCGAAATTCTTTTTCAGAATCGCCATCTCCTTCATTAGTGTATTGAGTTCTGCTTTTTGCTCTGCGGTGCCTAATACGGCGGCCAGTAAGCAGGCCTGCGGTTCGAGGCTGTGGCGGAGCACCAGAAAGTGTTTCATCACTTCCTGGAAATTATCTTCCGTCAGCCACCATGAAAGCAGCTCGGTATCGAGAAAGTTCCAGTGTGATTGCGGCATGACACGAGTGCCAATACGCGGGCGCGGCAGAAGCATCCCTTTCGCGGAAAGGGTTTTGACCGCTTCACGAACGGCGGTACGGCTCACGCCGAAGATCTCACCTAATTCCATTTCGCCCGGCAGAATACTTTCCGGAGGATATTCACCTTTAAGGATTTTCTGAGCTAACTTCTCCGCTAATACCCACGAGATGTTTTTTTGAGCTGCTAATTGCTGTGCGCTTAAAGACATAAAAGGTGTCCTGTATCTTGTTATTGGTTCTAGTATGCCATTCACCGACAAAAATCGGCTGCAAAAACGCCAAAGAGTGCATTTTATGGCGTATTAGCATGCATATTGGTGAAAAAAAGCACGAACTGTAATTTTTTTTAAATAACCTCTTGTCTGTCTGAAATAACTCCCTATAATGCGCCTCCACTGACACGGAACAACGGCCTCTAAGCCGCCGGGTTAGCAGGCTTCCTTCGGGAACGCCGCCAGAGAAAAAGCGAAAATAAGCGCTTGACTCTGAAGGAGGAAAGCGTAATATGCGCACCTCGCAACGGTGAGCTTCACGCCGCGTTGCACTGCTCTTTAACAATTTATCAGACAATCTGTGTGGGCACTCAATGATACGGATTCTTAACGTCGCAAGACGATAAATGAATACCAAGTCTCTGAGTGAACACGTAATTCATTACGAAGTTTAATTCACGAGCATCAAACTTAAATTGAAGAGTTTGATCATGGCTCAGATTGAACGCTGGCGGCAGGCCTAACACATGCAAGTCGAACGGTAACAGGAATCAGCTTGCTGATTCGCTGACGAGTGGCGGACGGGTGAGTAATGTCTGGGAAACTGCCTGATGGAGGGGGATAACTACTGGAAACGGTAGCTAATACCGCATAACGTCGCAAGACCAAAGAGGGGGACCTTCGGGCCTCTTGCCATCGGATGTGCCCAGATGGGATTAGCTAGTAGGTGGGGTAACGGCTCACCTAGGCGACGATCCCTAGCTGGTCTGAGAGGATGACCAGCCACACTGGAACTGAGACACGGTCCAGACTCCTACGGGAGGCAGCAGTGGGGAATATTGCACAATGGGCGCAAGCCTGATGCAGCCATGCCGCGTGTATGAAGAAGGCCTTCGGGTTGTAAAGTACTTTCAGCGAGGAGGAAGGTGTTGAGGTTAATAACCTCAGCAATTGACGTTACTCGCAGAAGAAGCACCGGCTAACTCCGTGCCAGCAGCCGCGGTAATACGGAGGGTGCAAGCGTTAATCGGAATTACTGGGCGTAAAGCGCACGCAGGCGGTTTGTTAAGTCAGATGTGAAATCCCCGGGCTCAACCTGGGAACTGCATTTGAAACTGGCAAGCTTGAGTCTCGTAGAGGGGGGTAGAATTCCAGGTGTAGCGGTGAAATGCGTAGAGATCTGGAGGAATACCGGTGGCGAAGGCGGCCCCCTGGACGAAGACTGACGCTCAGGTGCGAAAGCGTGGGGAGCAAACAGGATTAGATACCCTGGTAGTCCACGCTGTAAACGATGTCGACTTGGAGGTTGTGCCCTTGAGGCGTGGCTTCCGGAGCTAACGCGTTAAGTCGACCGCCTGGGGAGTACGGCCGCAAGGTTAAAACTCAAATGAATTGACGGGGGCCCGCACAAGCGGTGGAGCATGTGGTTTAATTCGATGCAACGCGAAGAACCTTACCTACTCTTGACATCCACGGAACTTTTCAGAGATGAATTGGTGCCTTCGGGAACCGTGAGACAGGTGCTGCATGGCTGTCGTCAGCTCGTGTTGTGAAATGTTGGGTTAAGTCCCGCAACGAGCGCAACCCTTATCCTTTGTTGCCAGCGGTTCGGCCGGGAACTCAAAGGAGACTGCCAGTGATAAACTGGAGGAAGGTGGGGATGACGTCAAGTCATCATGGCCCTTACGAGTAGGGCTACACACGTGCTACAATGGCATATACAAAGAGAAGCGACCTCGCGAGAGCAAGCGGACCTCATAAAGTATGTCGTAGTCCGGATTGGAGTCTGCAACTCGACTCCATGAAGTCGGAATCGCTAGTAATCGTAGATCAGAATGCTACGGTGAATACGTTCCCGGGCCTTGTACACACCGCCCGTCACACCATGGGAGTGGGTTGCAAAAGAAGTAGGTAGCTTAACCTTCGGGAGGGCGCTTACCACTTTGTGATTCATGACTGGGGTGAAGTCGTAACAAGGTAACCGTAGGGGAACCTGCGGTTGGATCACCTCCTTACCTTAAAGAACCGTTCCTTGAAGTGTCCACACAAATTGTCTGATAAATGATGAACTTCTGAATGTACTTTCGAGTGCATTAAGAAGTTTTGCTCTTTAAAAATCTGGATCAAGCTGAAAATTGAAACGACACACTTTTAAGTGTGTTCGAGTCTCTCAAATTTTCGCAACACGATGGTGTTTTACGAAACATCTTCGGGTTGTGAGGTTAAGCGACTAAGCGTACACGGTGGATGCCCTGGCAGTCAGAGGCGATGAAGGACGTGCTAATCTGCGATAAGCGTCGGTAAGGTGATATGAACCGTTATAACCGGCGATTTCCGAATGGGGAAACCCAGTGCAATTCGTTGCACTATCGTTAAGTGAATACATAGCTTAACGAAGCGAACCGGGGGAACTGAAACATCTAAGTACCCCGAGGAAAAGAAATCAACCGAGATTCCCCCAGTAGCGGCGAGCGAACGGGGAGCAGCCCAGAGTCTGAATCAGCATGTGTGTTAGTGGAAGCGTCTGGAAAGTCGCACGATACAGGGTGAAAGTCCCGTACACCAAAATGCATATGTTGTGAACTCGAAGAGTAGGGCGGGACACGTGGTATCCTGTCTGAATATGGGGGGACCATCCTCCAAGGCTAAATACTCCTGACTGACCGATAGTGAACCAGTACCGTGAGGGAAAGGCGAAAAGAACCCCGGCGAGGGGAGTGAAAAAGAACCTGAAACCGTGTACGTACAAGCAGTGGGAGCCTCTTTATGGGGTGACTGCGTACCTTTTGTATAATGGGTCAGCGACTTATATTCTGTAGCAAGGTTAACCGAATAGGGGAGCCGAAGGGAAACCGAGTCTTAACTGGGCGTTAAGTTGCAGGGTATAGACCCGAAACCCGGTGATCTAGCCATGGGCAGGTTGAAGGTTGGGTAACACTAACTGGAGGACCGAACCGACTAATGTTGAAAAATTAGCGGATGACTTGTGGCTGGGGGTGAAAGGCCAATCAAACCGGGAGATAGCTGGTTCTCCCCGAAAGCTATTTAGGTAGCGCCTCGTGAACTCATCTTCGGGGGTAGAGCACTGTTTCGGCTAGGGGGTCATCCCGACTTACCAACCCGATGCAAACTACGAATACCGAAGAATGTTATCACGGGAGACACACGGCGGGTGCTAACGTCCGTCGTGAAGAGGGAAACAACCCAGACCGCCAGCTAAGGTCCCAAAGTCACAGTTAAGTGGGAAACGATGTGGGAAGGCTCAGACAGCCAGGATGTTGGCTTAGAAGCAGCCATCATTTAAAGAAAGCGTAATAGCTCACTGGTCGAGTCGGCCTGCGCGGAAGATGTAACGGGGCTAAACTGTGCACCGAAGCTGCGGCAGCGACACTATGTGTTGTTGGGTAGGGGAGCGTTCTGTAAGCCGTTGAAGGTGTGTCGTGAGGCATGCTGGAGGTATCAGAAGTGCGAATGCTGACATAAG
The DNA here is from genome assembly GCF_057782505.1 of Pseudocitrobacter sp. CD920760. Classification (NCBI taxonomy): domain Bacteria; kingdom Pseudomonadati; phylum Pseudomonadota; class Gammaproteobacteria; order Enterobacterales; family Enterobacteriaceae; genus Pseudocitrobacter; species Pseudocitrobacter sp. CD920760. The sequence continues at coordinate 5,203,294 of NZ_CM173490.1, read as the reverse complement.
TAACGATAAAGCGGGTGAAAAGCCCGCTCGCCGGAAGACCAAGGGTTCCTGTCCAACGTTAATCGGGGCAGGGTGAGTCGACCCCTAAGGCGAGGCCGAAAGGCGTAGTCGATGGGAAACAGGTTAATATTCCTGTACTTGGTGTTACTGCGAAGGGGGGACGGAGAAGGCTATGTTGGCCGGGCGACGGTTGTCCCGGTTTAAGCGTGTAGGTGGGAAGTTTAGGTAAATCCGGACTTCTGTTAACACTGAGACGTGATGACGAGGCACTACGGTGCTGAAGTAACAAATGCCCTGCTTCCAGGAAAAGCCTCTAAGCATCAGGTAACATTGAATCGTACCCCAAACCGACACAGGTGGTCAGGTAGAGAATACCAAGGCGCTTGAGAGAACTCGGGTGAAGGAACTAGGCAAAATGGTGCCGTAACTTCGGGAGAAGGCACGCTGATATGTAGGTGAAGCGGTTTACCCGTGGAGCTGAAATCAGTCGAAGATACCAGCTGGCTGCAACTGTTTATTAAAAACACAGCACTGTGCAAACACGAAAGTGGACGTATACGGTGTGACGCCTGCCCGGTGCCGGAAGGTTAATTGATGGGGTTAGCGGCAACGCGAAGCTCTTGATCGAAGCCCCGGTAAACGGCGGCCGTAACTATAACGGTCCTAAGGTAGCGAAATTCCTTGTCGGGTAAGTTCCGACCTGCACGAATGGCGTAATGATGGCCAGGCTGTCTCCACCCGAGACTCAGTGAAATTGAACTCGCTGTGAAGATGCAGTGTACCCGCGGCAAGACGGAAAGACCCCGTGAACCTTTACTATAGCTTGACACTGAACATTGAGCCTTGATGTGTAGGATAGGTGGGAGGCTTTGAAGTGTGGACGCCAGTCTGCATGGAGCCAACCTTGAAATACCACCCTTTAATGTTTGATGTTCTAACGTAGACCCGTGATCCGGGTTGCGGACAGTGTCTGGTGGGTAGTTTGACTGGGGCGGTCTCCTCCCAAAGAGTAACGGAGGAGCACGAAGGTTAGCTAATCCTGGTCGGACATCAGGAGGTTAGTGCAATGGCATAAGCTAGCTTGACTGCGAGCGTGACGGCGCGAGCAGGTGCGAAAGCAGGTCATAGTGATCCGGTGGTTCTGAATGGAAGGGCCATCGCTCAACGGATAAAAGGTACTCCGGGGATAACAGGCTGATACCGCCCAAGAGTTCATATCGACGGCGGTGTTTGGCACCTCGATGTCGGCTCATCACATCCTGGGGCTGAAGTAGGTCCCAAGGGTATGGCTGTTCGCCATTTAAAGTGGTACGCGAGCTGGGTTTAGAACGTCGTGAGACAGTTCGGTCCCTATCTGCCGTGGGCGCTGGAGAATTGAGGGGGGCTGCTCCTAGTACGAGAGGACCGGAGTGGACGCATCACTGGTGTTCGGGTTGTCATGCCAATGGCATTGCCCGGTAGCTACATGCGGAAGAGATAAGTGCTGAAAGCATCTAAGCACGAAACTTGCCCCGAGATGAGTTCTCCCTGACTCCTTGAGAGTCCTGAAGGAACGTTGAAGACTACGACGTTGATAGGCTGGGTGTGTAAGTGCAGCGATGCATTGAGCTAACCAGTACTAATGAACCGTGAGGCTTAACCTTACAACGCCGAAGATGTTTTGGCGAAGAGACATCGATAAGTAAGCTTGATAACAGATTAAATTAACCGGCGTAAGCGGGTTAATACAACAGAATTTGCCTGGCGGCACTAGCGCGGTGGTCCCACCTGACCCCATGCCGAACTCAGAAGTGAAACGCCGTAGCGCCGATGGTAGTGTGGGGTCTCCCCATGCGAGAGTAGGGAACTGCCAGGCATCAAATAAAGCAGAAGGCCATCCGAAAGGATGGCCTTTTTGCGCTGGTGCGGAAAAAAACTGCCGAATGCGGCTGCGCCTTATCCGGCCTGCGGGTACGGTGCACATTGTAGGCCCGGTAAGCGCAGCGCCACCGGGCAACAACTCGCACAATTCACAACATCCGCATCCACTGCACAACAAAATCCGCGATCCCCTCGACGTCATTAATATCCAATAACGGCACATCCACACTGAGCGAAATATCACTGGCCACGGCTATTACATGCGCATCGATCACCAGATCTTCCGGCTTATGCCCGGCATCCTCACGAAACAACACAATCTTCGCGATCTCCTCGTGCTTGAATCCCTCCACCAGAATTAAATCCAGCGTTGATGCATCCATTCTGCTGGCCAGGAATACGAGATCCAGCTCCTCTTCCTCCGGCGTCTCCGTCATTAGCGCCCAGCGCTGTTTGCTGGCAACCAGCGTCTGCGCCGCGCCTGCTTTACGTAATTCGTAACTATCCTTGCCTGGCTTATCCACATCCATATTGTGGTGCGTATGCTTTATAAGCCCCGGACGTATCCCGCGCTGACATAGCTCTGGGATCAACTGCTTAAGGAGAGTTGTTTTACCGGTCCCGCTCCATGCCGCTATCGCTAATAAGGGAATCATGAGTGCGCCTCAAACCAGGCCAAATCCTCCAGCGTATTCACGTTACTGAACGCTTCAGGGCAATCGCTAAAATCCACCGCATGCCCGCCGGCCTCGCGCATAAAGACCATCACGCGTCGGTCGCCGCGTGCAAGATAGGCTTCAATATCCGCAGCAATTCGCCGATGGGCTAACGCAATCGCGGGGTGATCGCGGTCGCCATCATGAACCCACACCACCGGCGCTTCATTACGCTGGGATTGTAGACGTTCAGCCAGATGGGCAGGAATAAACGGCGTATCACAGGGGCAGAACAGGAACCACTCGCCCTCAGCTTGCCTGATGACAGAAGCCATCCCGGCAAGCGGCCCCGGAAAGTCGGCAAGCGTATCCTGATAAACGGGAAAACCGCTGGCCTGATACACCGAAATATTGCGATTAGCGCTGATCGCCACGGCGCTCACCTGCGGCTGTAAACGATCCGCCACATGTTTCCACAGCGATTTCCCATGCAGCGTCATTAACCCCTTATCCTGCCCGCCCATTCGTGATGCTTTACCGCCCGCCAGCACGACGCCCGTTATATTCACTATATCGCCTCTTTTATTGTGGGTTTGACCCTGCTACCGTGTGTTAATCAAGAGTAAGGAGCACGACCATGAAATGTAAACGTCTGAATGAAGTTATTGAACTCCTCCAGCCAGCCTGGCAGAAAGAGCCGGAACTGAACCTGATGCAATTTTTGCAGAAACTGGCGAAGGAGTCAGGTTATGAGGGTGAACTGGCGGATTTAACGGATGATATTCTGATCTATCACCTGAAAATGCGTGACTCGGCGAAAGATGCCGTGATTCCGGGTATTCAGAAAGATTACGAAGAAGATTTTAAAACCGCGCTGTTACGCGCACGCGGTGTGATTAAAGAGTAAAAGGTTGTAAGCACAGCCGCTGAAAGCGCTACGAAATGATATCCTGAACTATTCGTATAGTTAGTCGGATTGGCAGGATGAACGACAAGGCTTTCACTTTTCAGACATTGCACCCGGATACCATCATCGATGCGTTATTCGATCAAGGTATTCGGGTCGATTCTGGCCTTACCCCGTTAAACAGCTATGAAAACCGGGTTTATCAATTTCAGGATGAAGATCGCCGCCGTATGGTGGTGAAGTTCTATCGCCCCGAACGCTGGTCGGCTGACCAAATTCTGGAAGAACATCTCTTCGCCCAGGAACTTCTTAATGATGAAGTGCCTGTTGCCGCCCCCATCGCTTTCAACAACAAAACGCTGCTGACCCATCAGGGGTTTTACTTCGCCGTATTCCCAAGCCTGGGAGGCCGCCAGTTTGAATCTGATAATCTGGACCAAATGGAGTGGGTTGGGCGGTATCTGGGCCGTTTGCACCAAACCGGCCGTAAGTCGCGCTTTGTAGCCCGTCCGGAAATTGGCGTGAAAGAGTATCTTATTGAGCCGCGCGCCGTTTTTGAACATTCCGCTCTGGTTCCCGCCGCGTTGAAAGAACGTTTTCTTAAAGCGACCGATGACCTCATTGACGCCGTAATGGCGCAGTGGCATGGCCGCTTTAACACACTGCGCCTGCACGGTGATTGCCATGCCGGTAATATTCTCTGGCGTGATGGGCCGCTGTTTGTTGATTTGGATGATGCGCGCACTGGCCCGGCCGTACAGGATCTGTGGATGTTGCTGAATGGCGATCGTGCCGAGCAGCGGATGCAGATGGAGATGATTGTTGAAGCCTATGAGGAGTTCAGCAATTTTAATCTGGATGAGCTGGCTCTCATTGAGCCTTTACGCGCGATGCGATTGGTTTATTATCTTGCGTGGATTATCAGGCGCTGGGATGACCCTGCGTTTCCTCAGAATTTCCCCTGGCTTACCGGGGAAGATTTCTGGCTGCGGCAGATTTCGATATTTATTGAGCAGGTGAAGGTTCTTCAGGAGCCCCCTCTTCAGTTAACGCCAATGTATTAATTTGACATATTCAGGAGAGAATTCGTTATGAAAAAAATTTGGCTTGCGCTGGCAGGTATGATTCTGGCATTCAGCGCTTCCGCTGCTCAGATCACCGACGGCAAACAATACACTACCCTCGATAAACCGGTTGCCGGCGAGCCGCAGGTGCTGGAGTTCTTCTCGTTCTACTGCCCGCACTGCTATCAGTTTGAAGAAGTGCTGCATGTTTCCGATACTGTGAAACAGAAACTGCCGGAAGGCACCAAAATGACCAAATACCACGTTGAGTTCCTGGGCCCATTGGGCAAAGACCTGACTCAGGCGTGGGCAGTTGCAATGGCACTGGGCGTGGAAGATAAAATCACTGCGCCGATGTTCGAAGCCATTCAGAAAACACAGACCGTCCAGAACGTTGCTGATATCCGTAAGGTCTTCGTCGATGCGGGCGTGAAAGGTGAAGAATACGATGCCGCATGGAACAGCTTTGTGGTGAAATCTCTGGTAGCACAGCAGGAAAAAGCGGCCGCTGATCTGCAACTGCAAGGTGTTCCGGCGATGTTTGTTAACGGCAAATATCAGCTGAATCCGCAGGGTATGGATGCCAGCAATATGGAAATCTTTGTTCAGCAGTATGCTGATACCGTAAAACAACTTATTGAGAAAAAATAAGTTTAATTAATAATATATAAGGCTCGCAAATTATTGCGGGCCTTTTTTACACCCCTAAAATAAACACATTCTGATAATTCGCTTTTAAGTCTAACAAATATACAGGCCCCGGATATTCTTTTATATAATGCCTGTACATATTTATTAGGGATGATTGTCATGAAAAAGAGTGTCGTAGCGGCGGGCGTAGTGGTTGCTTTGGGTGTGTGTTGGATGGGTAGCGCATGGTATACCGGTAAACAGATCGAACCGAAAGTTGCTGATTTTGTTTCTGCGTTTAATCAGGCCAGTAAAGTGAAATCGCCACAAATGGGGATGACATTAAGCTACAAGGATTTTTCCAGCGGCATGCTGAGTTCTCATTTCCAGGTGGTGCTGACGTTTGAACATGGCGCAGAAGCCAGTGGTATCAAAGCCGGGCAAAACGTTGCGTTTAATGTTGATGTAGACCATGGTCCTTTCCCGCTTTCCTCGCTGGCAAAAGGACGTTTCGGGCCTGCCATGGCGGCGATGAACGTGTCGCTGGTTAACGGTGAAATCACCAAACCGCTTTTTGATGCGGCAAAAGGGCGCTCGCCAATCGATGCAAATATTCGTGCAAGTTATGATAAATCCATTGCGACCCAGCTTGTAGTGGCACCTGCTTCCTATTCAGATACTAAAACAACATTTGCTTTTGACGGTGGCGAATTTAATTTATCTGGTGATAAATTATCGCTTGCTGATGTGCAGATTGATGGACAATTAAAGAACATCGTTATTAGCCAGGATAGCAATGACGTCAAAGTTTATTCAGACTCAATGACGATGACATCTACCGGCCATACGGCTGATGATAATATCCCGGTTGGGAGCGTGAATATTGCGTTAAATAATATTCATGTAAATGCAAAGGGTAAAGATATCGTACAGATTAACGCCATGACAGCAACAACGGCTATGGCATTATCCAGTGATAAAAAACACATTAACTACACCCAGGAATATGGCATCAAAGATTTGACGCGTGAAAAACAGAATCTGGGAAGCGGTAAAATTGCGCTGCTCTTAGATAATCTCGATCCTGCCGCGATTCGCCAGTTGTTCACGGATTATAATATGGAACTCAGTAAGGCTATGGTGGCGAATCCTGCGCTGAGTGAAGATGAAGACGCGATGAGTGAGCTCAGTCTGAAGCTGCTCCAGAAGTACATTGCCAACATCCAGAAAAGCGAGCCAGTCATCAAATTACCGATTAGCTGGAAAAATGAGAAAGGCGAAATGACCGCCAATCTTAATATCGCCATTGCCGACCCGGCCAAAGCCACCTTCACACCGGGTACGTTAACCGAATCCGTTGACCAGAATGTCAAAACCATTACGGCTAACGTCATGCTGCCTCTGGATGTTTTCACCTACACCGCTAAGCAAATAAAGCTGGCGGAGGGTAAGGATGACGCTGCCGCACAAAAACAGGCTGAGAAAGATGTTAAAAATGCCACTACGATTGGCAAGATGATGGATCTTATCAGCGTAGACGATAAAGCGGCGAAGCTTGATTTTGAATATCAGCAGGGCAACGTTATCTTTAATGGCAAAGAGATGACAGCGGAAGAGTTTATGGCGCGGGGCGGTCGTTTCCTGCAATAAGCGGATTACCTCGCCTCCTGTCATTCTGGAGGCGAGGCTAGATATTATTTCTTCTGCGGGTGCGGCGTAATGAGTGACGTCAGCAGCGTATCTTTTTCTTCCCACAGGGTATTCAACCACTGCTGGAAACGGCGCTTAAAGTTCTTATCTGAGACGTAATCACCGTGTAACTCCTCGGCCACCGGCAGCAGATTCACGCGTACCACTATGCGCGTCAGTTTTCCGCTCAGCATGTCAAAGAACGGGCTATCGTTATTTTCCGGGTAACACAGCGTCACATCGAGCAACTTATCGAACTGCGCACCCAGCACGCCCAGCGCCATCGCAATACCGGCAGCTTTTGGCGGCAGCAGATTTTTATACGGCGAGCGGGTCTGGCGGCGTTTCTCTTCGGTAAAGCGTGAGCCTTCGACAAAATTCACGATAGTGGTGGGATGCGTGCGAAATTTCTCGCAGGAGCGGCGCGTGGTTTCAACATCTTTTCCGCGACGCTCCGGATGGCGGATGAGATAGCTGTGCGAGTAGCGGCGCATAAATGGCATATCCAGCGCCCAGCAGGCCAGACCGATAAACGGAACCCAGGCCAGTTGCTGTTTCAGGAAATACTTATTCATCGGAATATGCTTACGGAAAATCACGCACAGCACCACGATGTCGGCCCAGCTGTGGTGATTACAGATAAGCAGATACCAGTTCTTTTTGTTCAGCTTTTCCAGGCCCTCAATTTCCCACTTCAGATGCGGGTTGAGATGCAGCAGCGCCGCCAGGCCTTCACACCAGCAGTACATCATAAAATTGCAAAAAACGGAGACGGAACGCCAGATTGCCGGGATGGGCAAAATAAGCTTAACAAGCCCGGCGATGATGATCGGCACGGAACACAATATGGTCAGTAAAATAGTAAGCGCGATACTTATGGGAAGCGTTATCGCCGCGAGCAATCTCGACATAATTAGTTTATTCAGATAGTTAGTCATTTAACGCGCGCAGGCAAAACGCACAGGGGGCTGATTTTATCAGAAAACACACCTAATGACGGGTCTTACCAGAACAGAAAAATAACCTCTGCTTATATCCACACAGGATAAATTGTCACCACATCTTGTTTTGTGTTGGCGATCATTGCATAACTATATGAAAAATATAATCTATTTAGAAATTATATAGACATAAATGATCACATGTTATTAGCATAATAAAACTATGCACAAAGTTATCCACAGTTTTGATTTGCGAGTGATCCAGAAGATCTGCAAATCTTTTCGCGTAAATGGGGCGAAAAACTCATGTTTTCATGCTGTCTGTGGCATCCTTTAACCATAATCTGATAAACAGGCACGGAAATTATGGTTCAGATCCCCGAAAATCCCCTTATCCTCGTTGATGGCTCCTCGTATCTTTACAGGGCGTATCATGCTTTCCCACCGCTGACCAATGGCGCAGGCGAACCAACCGGCGCGATGTATGGCGTGCTGAATATGCTGCGCAGCCTGTTGCTGCAATATCAGCCGACGCACGCGGTCGTGGTGTTTGATGCGAAGGGTAAAACCTTCCGTGACGAACTGTTTGAGGATTACAAATCTCACCGCCCACCGATGCCTGACGATCTGCGTGCGCAGATCGAGCCGCTGCACGCGATGGTAAAAGCCATGGGGCTTCCGTTGATGGCGGTATCGGGCGTCGAAGCGGATGATGTGATCGGCACGCTGGCGCGCGAAGCGGAAGCGGCGGGTCGCCCGGTGTTGATCAGCACCGGTGATAAAGATATGGCGCAGCTGGTTACGCCGGGTATCACCCTGATTAACACCATGACCAACACCATTCTTGGCCCGGATGAGGTGGTGACCAAGTACGGCGTGCCGCCGGAACTCATCATCGACTTCCTCGCGCTGATGGGCGACTCCTCGGATAACATTCCTGGCGTGCCGGGCGTGGGCGAAAAAACCGCGCAGGCGCTGCTTCAGGGCCTGGGGGGGCTGGATACCCTCTATGCTGAGTCGGATAAAATTGCCGGGCTGAGCTTCCGTGGTGCGAAAACCATGGCCGCTAAGCTTGAGCAGAACAAAGAGGTGGCGTATCTCTCCTATAAACTCGCGACCATCAAAACTGACGTAGAACTGGAACTGACCTGCGAACAGCTGGAAGTGAAACCGCCAGCCGCAGAAGAATTACTGGGTCTGTTTAAAAAGTACGAATTTAAACGCTGGATCACTGATGTCGAATCCGGCAAATGGTTGCAGGCGAAGGGCGCGAAGCCGACAAAATCCGCCGCCAAACCTGCGGAAACCATCGTGGTGGAAGAGGAAGTCGAAACCACCGCCACCCTGAGCGCCGATAACTACGTCACGATCCTGGACGAGGCGACCCTGCTTGACTGGATTGAGAAGCTGAAAAAAGCGCCGTTGTTTGCTTTCGATACGGAAACGGACAGCCTCGATAATGTCTCTGCCAATATGGTTGGCCTGTCGTTTGCAACCGAACCGGGCGTTGCCGCATATGTGCCAGTGGCGCACGATTATCTTGACGCGCCAGAACAGATTTCCCGCGAACGCGCGCTGGAACTGCTCAAGCCGCTGCTGGAAGATGAAAAATGCCTGAAAGTCGGGCAGAACCTGAAATATGACCGCGGGATCCTTGCGAACTACGGTATTGAACTGCGCGGGATTGCCTATGACACCATGCTGGAATCCTACACGCTGGATAGCGTTGCGGGCCGTCACGACATGGACAGCCTTTCTGACCGCTGGTTGAAGCATAAAACCATCACTTTTGAAGAGATCGCCGGCAAAGGTAAGAAGCAGCTGACCTTCAACCAGATCGCACTGGAAGAAGCGGGCCGCTATGCGGCGGAAGACGCCGACGTCACGCTGCAACTGCATCTGAAAATGTGGCCGAAGCTGCAAAAGGAGAAGGGGCCGCTGAGCGTCTTCGAAAATATCGAGATGCCACTGGTGCCGGTGCTGTCGCGCGTGGAACGCAATGGCGTGAAGATCGACCCGGCAGTGCTGCATGCGCATTCGCAGGAGATTGCGAAACGGCTGGTGGAGCTGGAGCAGAAAGCCTTTGAGGTCGCTGGGGAAGAGTTTAACCTCTCCTCGCCAAAGCAGCTGCAAACCATTCTGTTTGAAAAACAGGGCATTAAACCGCTGAAGAAAACGCCGGGCGGCGCACCGTCTACGTCGGAAGAAGTGCTGGAAGAGCTGGCGCTGGATTATCCACTGCCAAAAGTCATTCTTGAGTATCGTGGCCTGGCGAAGCTGAAATCCACCTATACCGATAAGCTACCGTTGATGATTAACCCGAAAACCGGGCGCGTGCACACTTCTTATCATCAGGCTGTCACCGCAACCGGGCGTCTCTCCTCGACGGATCCGAACCTGCAAAACATTCCGGTACGTAATGATGAAGGGCGTCGTATTCGCCAGGCGTTTATTGCGCCGAAAGATTACGTGATTGTCTCTGCGGACTACTCACAAATCGAGCTGCGTATTATGGCGCACCTGTCGCGTGATAAGGGCCTGCTGACCGCGTTTGCGGAAGGGAAAGATATCCACCGCGCGACGGCGGCGGAAGTTTTTGGCTTGCCATTAGAGAGTGTAAGCAGCGAACAGCGCCGCAGCGCGAAGGCGATTAACTTCGGTTTGATCTACGGCATGAGCGCTTTTGGCCTCTCTCGCCAGCTCAACATTCCGCGTAAAGAGTCGCAGAAGTATATGGATCTCTACTTCGAGCGTTACCCTGGCGTACTGGAGTATATGGAGCGTACCCGCGCACAGGCGAAAGATCAGGGCTACGTTGAAACGCTGGATGGCCGTCGTCTTTACCTTCCGGACATCAAATCCAGCAACGGCGCGCGTCGTGCCGGGGCTGAACGAGCCGCGATCAACGCCCCAATGCAGGGCACTGCCGCCGATATCATCAAGCGAGCGATGATTGCTGTGGATGCCTGGCTTGAGAGCGAAAAACCGCGCGTGCGCATGATCATGCAGGTGCACGATGAACTGGTGTTCGAAGTGCATAAAGATGATGTGGATGCCGTGTCGAAAAAAATCCATGAACTGATGGAAAACAGCACCCAACTGGATGTGCCATTGCTGGTGGAAGTGGGCAGCGGCGAAAACTGGGATCAGGCGCACTAAGCTTTCCGCGACCAAGCGCTTTTTTGGTAAGTAAGCAACATAACTTATAGCGTTTTGTGATGAACATTAGAATTCGCTATGTAATGAGTGAAAAAAAACTACAAAAAGTGCTTTCTGTGACCAAAAAAAAAGAGTAGAGTTAGTCGCGTAGGGTACAGAGGTAAGATGTTCTATCTTTCAGACCTTTTACTTCACGTAATCGGATTTGGCTGAATATTTTAGCCGCCCCGGTCAGTAATGACCGGGGCGTTTTTTATTGGGCGAAAGAAAAGCCGCCGGATGGCAGCTTTACGTGAAATCCGGGTCGGGCAAGCGTGCCCGACGACAGAATGATTACTCTTCGGCTTCTTCAGCCGCCACTTCCGGCGGGATCTCACTAAACCAGGTGTCCAGCTTCTGACGCAGCTTATCCACACCCTGCTTTTTCAGCGATGAAAACGCTTCAACCTGCACGTCACCGTTAAAGGCGAGCACGGCTTCGCGTACCATATTAACCTGCGCTTTACGCGCACCGCTGGCGAGCTTATCGGCTTTGGTCAGCAATACCAGCACTTCAATTTCACTGTCTACGGCCCACTGAATCATCTGTTGATCGAGATCTTTCAGCGGATGGCGGATGTCCATCAGGATAACAATCCCTTTCAGACACAGGCGTTTTTCCAGGTATTCACCCAACGCACGCTGCCATTTGATTTTCATCTCTTCCGGCACTTCGGCGTAACCGTAGCCCGGTAAGTCGACCAGACGTTTACCGTCAGCCACTTCAAACAGGTTAATCAACTGTGTACGGCCCGGCGTCTTCGAGGTTCGAGCCAGACTTTTTTGGTTAGTCAGCGTATTCAGTGCGCTGGACTTTCCGGCGTTGGAGCGGCCCGCAAATGCCACTTCAATTCCGGTATCGGAAGGTAAATGGCGGATATCTGGCGCGCTGGTCACAAAGTGCGTCAGTTGGTAATTCCAGTTAGTCAAAACGGTCGTCTCCGTTAAATCAGGCAATGCTGGCGATTATACCCGATCGGTAAAAAAAGGCTGATTTTCCTCAGCGAGTCTACAGGATGTAAGCAAAACCCCTACAGTTTGTGAGATATTGCCCATAAACCCTATGCGAAATTTCAGAGAAGTTTGAGAAGGAAAAATCGGTAAAAATAGATAAATCATAGAGTTAATGTTGGGGAAAACTCTGATTTTATATTTATGTGCCGTTTCGCTGCTTGTTAGTTTAGCTCAACAAGGTAAAGTATCACTCATTGGCGAGGACGCCGGAAGGATTTCTAACTCAGGATGAGGGTCAGGAGCGCCAGGAGGCGAAGACTTAGGATTGTCAGGATGACAAACGTCCGGAGACGTAGAGAAAGGAAATGGAATCGTACAGGGATCGTTCCAGGCTGAAGGAAAGACAGGGTGTGTCGGTAGCTAACATGGAATGTAGCGCCCGTTAAGGGTGGAGAGTCAGGAAAAAGGCGACAGATTACTCTGTCGCCTTTTTTCTTTGTTGGTATTCTGCTAGATTCCGCCTCAATTCTATACTGAATAAAACGGCCATAAGACGACACCATGAAAAAACCAACATCTGCACCGCGTGCCAAAACACGCCGCAAAACCCGCGAAGAACTGGACCAGGAAGCGCGCGATCGTAAGCGCCAGAAGAAACATCGTGGCCATACGCCGGGCAGCCGTGCAAGTAGCAGCGGTGAATCTGGACGCGCGGGCCAAAAAGGTCAGGAAAAAGATCCCCGTATTGGCAGTAAAAAACCTGTTCAGCTGGGCGCTACCGCTGTGCAGACAACCCCTCGTCAGCAAAAACCAAAAAGCGAGAAACCTATGCTTTCACCGCAGGCTGAGCTGGAGCAGTTAGAAACGGATGAGCGTTTGGATGCGCTGCTGGAACGCCTGGAAGAAGGCGGAAAACTGAATGCTGAAGAGCAAAGCTGGGTCGATGCCAAACTGGATCGTATCGACGAGCTGATGCAGCAGCTTGGCCTCTCCTACGACGATGACGAAGAAGAAGAGGAAGAGGAAGAAGAGGGCAAGGAAGACATGATGCGTCTGCTTAAGGGCGGAAACTAACGTTTGCACGCAGTTGGTTTCCCGGTCCTGCTTATAACCCTTCTGGTTATATGTTATCTGGTGTGGTTATTCGTTAAACTACAACGGTTGTCGCGGCGTCAAAAACGGCTGCGCAACCGGCTAATGGCTCAACAAGGAGCCAGGCCGGCACGCCGTCGTCGTTAGCGACGTCACTGGAAGGAGTAAGCATGTCTGTGCAGTTAATCGACTGGGATCTGGCCCTGATCCAGAAATATAACTATTCCGGGCCACGTTACACTTCGTATCCCACCGCGCTGGAATTTTCCGACGCGTTTGGCGAGAGCGAGTTTCTGAATGCGGTTGCGCGTTATCCCGAGCGGCCGCTGTCGCTGTACGTGCATATCCCGTTCTGCCATAAGCTCTGCTATTTCTGCGGCTGCAATAAAATTGTCACTCGCCAGCAGCATAAAGCCGATCAGTATCTCGACGCGCTGGAGCAGGAAATTCGCCACCGCGCACCGTTGTTCACCCAACGCAATGTCACCCAGCTGCACTGGGGCGGCGGCACGCCAACCTATCTGAATAAAGCGCAAATTACTCGCCTGATGACGCTGCTGCGCGAGAACTTCCACTTTACCGCCGACGCCGAGATCTCGATTGAAGTTGACCCGCGCGAAATCGAACTGGACGTGATCGACCATCTGCGCGCCGAAGGATTTAACCGTCTGAGCATGGGCGTGCAGGACTTCAACAAAGAAGTTCAGCGTCTGGTAAATCGCGAACAGGATGAAGAATTTATCTTCGCGTTGCTGAATCACGCGCGCGAGATCGGCTTCACCTCCACCAACATCGATCTGATCTACGGCCTGCCAAAACAGACGCCGGAAAGCTTTGCCTTTACGCTTAAACGTGTAGGTGAGCTCAACCCGGATCGCCTGAGCGTCTTTAACTATGCGCACCTGCCGACGTTGTTTGCCGCGCAGCGCAAAATTAAAGATGCCGATTTACCTTCCGCCCAGCAGAAGCTGGATATTCTTCAGGAAACCATCTCGTCGCTCACTGATGCCGGTTACCAGTTTATCGGTATGGACCACTTCGCCCGTCCGGATAACGAGCTGGCCGTTGCTCAGCGTGAAGGCGTGCTGCATCGTAACTTCCAGGGCTACACCACGCAGGGCGATACCGACCTGCTCGGCATGGGCGTCTCGGCGATCAGCATGATTGGCGACTGCTACGCGCAGAACCAGAAAGAGCTGAAACTCTATTATCAGCAGGTTGATGAACGCGGCGATGCGCTGTGGCGCGGGATTGCCCTAACCCGCGATGACTGCATTCGTCGTGACGTGATTAAGGCGCTGATTTGTAATTTCCGCCTGGATTACGCCGCCGTTGAGCAGCAGTGGGATCTGAATTTTGCCGACTATTTTGCGGAAGATTTAAAACTGCTGGCGCCGCTGGCGAAAGATGGGCTGGTGGATGTGGATGAAAAAGGAATCCAGGTGACGCCAAAAGGTCGTCTGTTGATTCGTAATATCTGTATGTGCTTCGATGCCTATTTGCGCCAGAAAGCGCGGATGCAGCAGTTCTCTCGTGTGATTTAAGTTATTGCCCGGTGGCGCATACCGGGCCTACAACGCCTCGTTGTTTGTAGGCCGGATAAGCGAAGCGCCATCCGGCGCAACGCTGTGCTACTCCATCCCCAGCTCTTTCAGCTTGCGCGTCAGGGTATTACGCCCCCAACCCAGCAAACGTGCGGCTTCCTGTTTATGCCCCTGAGTATGACGCAGCGCGGTTGTCAGCAGCGTACGCTCCATTTCCGGCTGTGCTTCCGATAACAGGTTTTGATGACCGGAACGCAGGGCACGATCGGCCCATTGCGCCAGCAGCGTCGCCCAGTTATCAGGCTGGGTTTGGGTCGTACCATCCGGAACAGTGGTTTCAAACAGTTCGCTCGGCAAATCCTGGATCAATACTTCCTGGCCTGCGGCCATCACTGTCAGCCAGCGGCAGGTGTTTTCCAGCTGGCGCACGTTGCCAGGCCACGCCAGACGCGTTAACGCCGCTTCGGTTTCCGGGTGCAGGAGTTTCACTTCTACGCCGAGCTCGCGTGCAGCAATTTGCAGGAAGTGGCGCGCCAGACGCGGAATATCTTCCCGACGCTCACGCAGCGGCGGCAGATGAACGCGTATCACGTTCAGGCGGTGGAATAAATCCTCACGAAATTTCCCCTCCTGTACGCGCAGCTCCAGGTTCTGGTGGGTCGCTGCGATGATACGCACATCCACTTTCACCGGCGCATAGCCGCCGACGCGGTAAAACTGCCCGTCGGCCAGTACGCGCAGCAAACGGGTCTGTACATCGTTGGGCATATCGCCAATTTCATCGAGAAACAGCGTGCCGCCGTCTGCCTGCTCAAAACGCCCCTGACGCACGGTATTAGCACCGGTGAACGCGCCTTTCTCGTGACCAAAAAGCTCGGATTCAATCAAATCTTTCGGTATCGCCGCCATGTTCAGGGCGATAAACGGCGCTTTCGCGCGTGGGCTGTGACGATGCAGCGCATGCGCGACGAGCTCTTTACCGGTACCGGATTCGCCGTTAATCAGCACGCTTATTGATGACCGGGAGAGTCGCCCGATAATGCGAAAGACGTCCTGCATCGCTGGCGCTTCACCGATAATATCGGCGGTAGGCCCGAACGCGGGCACATCGCGCGGCTGCTGCTGTTCCTGATAGTGGCTGATGGCACGTTCAACCAGCGCCACCGCCTCATCGATATCGAACGGTTTGGGCAGGTAATCGAATGCGCCTTGTTGATAAGCGCTGACCGCCGCATCCAGATCCGAATGGGCCGTCATTATGATGACCGGAAGCATCGGGTGACGCTGTTTAATCTGTTTGAGCAGCGCAAGGCCGTCCATGCCTGGCATACGAATATCCGACAGCAGCACGTCCGGCGTTTTGGTGGTGAGCGCGTCCAGCACCTCGTTGCCGCTTTCAAATGTAGTACAGCTTAAGCCCGCCCCGGTGAGTGCGCGTTCAAGCACCCAACGGATGGAGCTATCGTCATCTACGACCCAGACTATCCCTCGTTGCATAAACACACCTTATTTTCGAATTGGCAGGTAAACCGAGAACTCGGTATGGCCTGGCCAACTGGTAAATTCAATTTTTCCGGAATGCTGATCGATCAGGCTACGGGCGATGGATAAACCCAGCCCGGTGCCGCCTTCGCGGCCACTTACCATCGGATAGAACAGCGTGTCCTGTAAATGGGACGGAATGCCCGGCCCGTTATCTTCAACGTCAATGCGTGCCGCCAGGCGATAGCGCTCGCCGTGTAGCGTCAGCTGGAACGCGGTGCGGGTACGCAGAATGATTTCGCCGCCTTCTGGCCCTAATGCCTGCAATGCATTGCGAACAATATTCAGCAAAACCTGTTCAATCTGGTCGGGATCGTGCGGTAACTCCGGCAAACTCGGATCGTAATCACGCACCAGCCGCACGTTATCCGGCAGCTCCATCGACACCAGCGAAAAGACGCGTTCGGCCACTTTGTGGATACTTTCGGTCACGTGCATCCCTGGCTGTTGCGGCCCCAGCAGACGGTCGACCAGGTTACGCAGGCGATCGGCCTGCTCAATAATCATTTTGGTGTATTCGGTGAGCGACGGGTCGGGCAGTGCTCTGCTTAACAGCTGTGCTGCGCCGCGTAAGCCGCCGAGCGGGTTTTTAATCTCATGGGCTAAGCCACGGACTAAATCGCGTGCTGCAATCTGCTGGGCGTGCTGTAGCTGCTCCTGGCTTAAACGGCGTTGGTTATCCATCGGGGCCATCTCCAGCAAAATAAAGCCGTCAGGCAGCCGCTGAGCCGTCAGAGAGAGGATATGCGAGCGCCCGTCGATCACCAGCGTCACTTCGTTATCCGTGAAGCCCTGGCCCGTTTGCAGGCTCTCCTGCATCAAACCGATATTCAGCGAGAAATAGCTCAGCAGTTCCGGTAACGGCGTACCGAACAGTTTTCGCGAGCTTTGCGCCAGCAGCTGCTGCGCCGCCGGATTGGCGTAATGCACCGCCAGGTCGTCATCGACCAGCAGAATGCTATTAATTAAAGAATTGAGGATCTGCCCAGCATCGGGCAGCGCGCCGGTTGCCATTTAGCAGTCTCCTTAGATTGCACTGTTTTAGTGCATTATAGCTGGATGGACGGGAAAAAGGCGCTAACTACGCGTTTTTGTGGAGAAAAAAGCCCATCCAGAGATGGGCTAAAAGTTCCACGGCAACAACTTACTCAGCTTGTTCTTGCCGCCAGGCGGCGACAAGAAGTGGGCGGAGAATGACTAACTTAAATTAAACGCTGTAGTACAGCTCGAACTCTACCGGGTGCGGAGTCATGCGCACACGGTCATCTTCTTCGCGGCGCAGCGCGATGTAAGCATCGATGGATTCGTCAGTGAACACACCACCGGCTTTCAGGAACTCGCGGTCCAGATCCAGTTCTTTCAGTGCTTCTTCCAGAGAACCAGCAACCTGTGGGATCTCTTTCGCTTCTTCCGGCGGCAGGTCATACAGGTTTTTGTCCATCGCTTCGCCCGGATGGATTTTGTTCTTGATACCGTCAAGGCCAGCCATCAGCAGTGCTGCGAAGCACAGGTACGGGTTAGCTGCCGGGTCCGGGAAGCGCACTTCGATACGACGCGCTTTCGGGCTGGTAACAACCGGAATACGGATGGAAGCAGAACGGTTACGGGCAGAGTAAGCCAGCATAACTGGTGCTTCGTAACCCGGGACCAGACGTTTGTAGGAGTTGGTGGTCGGGTTCGCCAGGGCGTTGATCGCTTTCGCGTGTTTGATAACACCGCCGATGTAGTGCAGCGCCTGCTCAGACAGACCCGCGTATTTGTCGCCAGAGAACAGGTTTACGCCGTTCTTGGAGAGAGACATGTGGCAGTGCATACCGGAACCGTTATCGCCGAACATCGGTTTTGGCATGAAGGTCGCGGTTTTACCGAAACGGTGCGCAACGTTGTGAACGACATATTTGTAGATCTGAATTTCGTCCGCTTTTTTGGTCATGGTGTTGAAGCGGGTCGCGATTTCGTTCTGACCTGCCGTTGCCACTTCGTGGTGGTGAGCTTCAACAACCAGGCCCATTTCTTCCATGATCATACACATGGTAGAACGGATGTCCTGGGAAGAATCGACCGGCGGAACCGGGAAGTAACCGCCTTTCACGCCCGGACGGTGACCTTTGTTACCACCTTCGTATTTGGTGGAAGAGTTCCACGCGCCTTCGATATCGTCGATAGCCACGTGAGAACCGGAAATGGATGCGCCGAAGCGGATGTCGTCAAACAGGAAGAATTCTGGTTCTGGCCCGAACAGTACGGTGTCGGCAATGCCAGTGGAGCGCAGGTATTCTTCAGCGCGTTTCGCGATGGAGCGCGGGTCACGGTCATAGCCCTGCAGGGTACCTGGTTCCAGGATATCGCAGCGGATGATCAGTGTTGGTTCTTCGTAGAACGGGTCAATGAGTGCGGTAGATGCGTCCGGCATCAGAACCATGTCAGATTCGTTAATGCCTTTCCAGCCGCCGATAGAGGAGCCGTCAAACATTTTGCCTTCTTCAAAGAATTCGGCATTAACCTGATGGGAAGGGATAGTGACGTGCTGTTCTTTACCTTTGGTATCGGTGAAGCGCAGATCGACAAACTTCACTTCGTGCTCATTCAGCATCGTCAAAACGTGTTCAGCGGACATACTTTACATCTCCCGGATTTGTCATTGTCGTCGTGGTAACGAGGTCTTCAAACACTTCTTAAAAGTGGCGTTGTTGCCCTGAAATTTATAAAGCGAAATCTGTGCCAACTTTTAAATTACCCCCAAAAGGCGCTATCATGCGCATCATAGTGCAAAAGGGCTGCACCACGATGGTGTCATTGCACCAGTATAGTGCTTATATGTGAACATAGAGCACCATATTGGTGCAATTTGCGTTAAGGTGCCCTTTTTTCGCTCCGTGAAAGCGATCACAAAGGAACTCTGCAATACTTGTTTGCGGAGGATGTTTGTGATCCTGTTTTGTACTGCGATTAATCCGTGTACAATAACGCGCTATTTCTAATGCCCGAGGCAAAGTTGTGATCGAAAATTTGCGTAACATCGCCATCATCGCGCACGTTGACCATGGTAAAACTACCCTGGTTGATAAGCTGCTGCAGCAATCCGGTACGTTTGATGCACGTGCCGAAACTCAAGAGCGTGTGATGGACTCCAACGATTTGGAGAAAGAGCGTGGGATTACCATCCTCGCGAAAAACACCGCTATCAAATGGAATGACTACCGTATCAACATCGTTGATACCCCAGGGCACGCCGACTTCGGTGGTGAAGTTGAA
Source organism: Pseudocitrobacter sp. CD920760 (assembly GCF_057782505.1). NCBI lineage: Bacteria > Pseudomonadati > Pseudomonadota > Gammaproteobacteria > Enterobacterales > Enterobacteriaceae > Pseudocitrobacter > Pseudocitrobacter sp. CD920760. The sequence goes on along the minus strand of NZ_CM173490.1, from coordinate 5,183,962 downwards.
CGTGTAATGTCCATGGTAGACTCCGTGCTGCTGGTCGTTGACGCATTTGACGGCCCGATGCCGCAGACGCGCTTCGTGACCAAGAAAGCCTTTGCCTATGGCCTGAAACCTATTGTTGTTATCAACAAAGTTGACCGCCCTGGCGCGCGTCCTGACTGGGTTGTTGACCAGGTCTTTGACCTGTTCGTTAACCTTGATGCGACCGACGAACAGCTGGACTTCCCGATCGTTTACGCATCTGCGCTGAACGGTATCGCGGGTCTGGATCACGAAGACATGGCTGAAGACATGACCCCGCTGTATCAGGCGATTGTTGACCATGTTCCTGCGCCGGACGTCGATCTCGACGGTCCTCTGCAGATGCAGATCTCCCAGCTGGACTACAACAGCTATGTGGGTGTTATCGGTATCGGCCGTATCAAACGCGGTAAAGTGAAACCGAACCAGCAAGTGACTATCATCGATAGCGAAGGCAAAACCCGTAACGGTAAAGTCGGTAAAGTGCTGGGCCATCTGGGTCTGGAACGTATCGAAACCGACGTGGCTGAAGCTGGCGACATCATCGCTATCACCGGTCTGGGTGAGCTGAACATCTCTGACACCATTTGCGACACGCAAAATGTGGAAGCGCTGCCAGCCCTGTCCGTTGATGAACCGACCGTTTCTATGTTCTTCTGCGTAAACACCTCTCCGTTCTGCGGTAAAGAAGGTAAATACGTCACGTCTCGCCAGATCCTTGATCGTCTGAACAAAGAACTGGTACACAACGTGGCGCTGCGCGTAGAAGAAACGCCGGATGCTGACGCATTCCGCGTGTCTGGTCGTGGTGAACTGCACCTGTCCGTTCTTATCGAAAACATGCGTCGTGAAGGTTTCGAAATGGCGGTTTCCCGTCCGAAAGTTATCTTCCGCGAAATCGATGGCCGTAAACAAGAGCCGTTCGAAAACGTCACGCTGGACGTTGAAGAACAACATCAGGGTTCTGTGATGCAGGCTCTGGGTGAGCGTAAAGGCGACCTGAAAAACATGAATCCAGATGGCAAAGGCCGCGTACGTCTCGACTACGTGATCCCAAGCCGTGGTCTGATCGGCTTCCGTTCAGAATTCATGACCATGACTTCCGGTACCGGTCTGCTGTACTCCACCTTCAGCCACTACGACGATATCCGTCCGGGTGATGTGGGTCAGCGCCAGAACGGTGTACTGATCTCTAACGGCCAGGGTAAAGCAGTTGCGTTCGCACTGTTCAGCCTGCAGGACCGCGGTAAGCTGTTCCTGGGTCACGGTGCTGAAGTTTATGAAGGCCAGATCATCGGTATTCACAGTCGTTCTAACGACCTGACTGTAAACTGCCTGACCGGTAAGAAACTGACCAACATGCGTGCGTCTGGTACAGACGAAGCAACGGTTCTGGTTCCGCCGGTTAAAATGACGCTGGAACAGGCTCTTGAGTTCATCGATGACGACGAACTGGTAGAAGTTACCCCAACTTCTGTCCGTATCCGTAAACGTCACCTGACCGAGAACGACCGTAAACGCGCGATGCGCGGTGCGAAAGAAGAGTAATCCTCCTCTTTAACGTATGAAAAACCTGCCAGCGATGGCAGGTTTTTTTTTGCCTTCACGTCACGGCAAGCGCCTTTTTATCCCCCTTTTAAATGCAGGGTTACTGCTTAAGAGAGCTTTGTCACAATTATCCGCAAAGTTCTGCGGCGCTGTTTGCGTTCGTTTTCGCCGTGAGCGTAAGATGCATCATCTGGTTTAAACCAATAGGATTAAAACAAGCAATGACGGAAAATCAGTCCACCGTTGAGAATGCCAAAGAGAAGTTAGATCGGTGGTTAAAAGATGGCATTACCACGCCGGGCGGAAAGCTCCCTTCTGAAAGAGAGTTGTGCGAGCTGCTGGGCATCAAACGTATGACGCTGCGCCAGGCATTGTTGAACCTTGAGGCGGAATCAAAAATCTTCCGCAAAGACCGTAAAGGCTGGTTCGTCACGCAACCGCGTTTCAATTACAGCCCCGAGCTGTCGGCAAGCTTTCAACGCGCGGCCATTGAGCAGGGTAGAGAGCCCTCATGGGGATTTACGGAGAAAACCCGTATTACGGATCTGCCGGAAATGCTGCTGCCTCTGACGGCGGCGACGCCCTCTGAGACGCTTTATCGCGTAACAGGGTGGGGCGCGCTGGAAGGCCATAAAGTCTTCTATCACGAAACGTATATCAATCCTGAAGTGGCACCAGGCTTTATCGATCAACTTGAAAACCACTCTTTTTCCTCGGTTTGGGAAAAATGCTATCAAAAAGAGACCATCGTAAAAAAATTAGTGTTTAAACCCGTCAGAATGCCGGGTGATATCAGTAAATATCTGGGTGGCTCTGCCGGCATGCCCGCTATTTTAATTGAAAAGCACCGGGCCGACCGGAATGGCAATATTGTACAAGTAGACATTGAATATTGGCGGTTTGAGGCGGTTGACCTCATCATTAATCTGTAGGTGTTTTATGCTCACAATAAATAACGCAACAAAAATTCTACAACGTGTCGATAATCTTCCTCTTTATCTGCATGCCTATGCGTATCATTTAAATATGCGTCTTGAACGTGTATTACCGGGTGACTTGCTGGATATTGCTTATGAGAATCAGCTACGTGGTGTAAAAATTCACGTACTGGATGGCGAGCGCTTCTCGCTGGAAAATATGAGTGATAGCGAACTGACTGCTTTTGGTGAGAAAGCCCGCCAGCTCAATCTGGATGTGCATATCGAAACCAGCGCTTCCGATAAAAAAGCGATCGATCTGGCTGCCGGCATTGCCTTAAAAACGGGCGCGTCATCGGTCCGTTTCTATCCGCGCTACGAAGGGCATTTGCAGCAAGTGATGTCGGTGATTGCCCGTGATATCGCGTACATTCGCGATACGTATCAGGACAGCGGATTGACCTTCACTCTTGAACAGCATGAAGACCTGAAGAGCCACGAGCTGGCGACGCTTATTCAAGACAGCGGGATGGATTCTCTCTCCTTACTGTTTGATTTTGCAAACATGATTAACGCCAACGAACATCCTTTGGACGCGTTAAAAACCATGTCCCCGCATATCACCCAGGTGCATATTAAAGATGCGCTGATCGTCAATGAAGACGGCGGGCTGGGGCATAAAGCCTGTATTTCCGGGCAGGGTGACATGCCATTCAAAGATCTGTTAACCAACCTTATCTGCCTGGGTGATGAAGAACCGCAGGTGATGGCTTACGGCCTCGAAGAAGAGGTGGATTATTATGCTCCGGCATTTCGTTTTGAGCACGAAGGTGATAATCCGTGGATCCCCTATCGTCAAATGAGTGAAACGCCATTACCTGAACAAAGTGCGCTGGACGCTCGGTTGAGTAAAGAAAAGCAGGATGCGGTGAATCAGATAAATTATGTTCGGAGCGTGTTGCAACAAATAAAACAAGAGGCGACGCATCTTCTAAATCACTAATAAGCTTTAAATTTATTAGCAGTTAATAAAAACCATCTTATAAGGATGGCCGGTATCCTATTGCCTTTTAAGACAGCGATTTAAAAAATCGCATAGGGGATGTTATGCTCACGAAAAAGAAATGGGCGTTATTTAGTCTGTTAACGCTCTGCGGCGGTACGATTTATAAATTACCTTCACTGAAAGATGCGTTTTATATTCCGATGCAGGAGTATTTCCATTTGACTAATGGTCAAATAGGTAATGCGATGTCGGTGAACTCATTTGTTACGACCATCGGCTTTTTCCTCTCAATCTATTTTGCCGACAAACTGCCGCGTAAATACACCATGTCTTTTTCGCTCATCGCGACGGGTTTACTGGGCGTTTATTTGACGACCATGCCGGGATACTGGGGCATCCTTTTTGTCTGGGCGCTGTTTGGTGTCACCTGCGACATGATGAACTGGCCGGTACTGCTGAAATCGGTAAGCCGGCTGGGTAACAGTGAACAGCAGGGCCGTCTGTTTGGTTTCTTTGAAACGGGGCGCGGCATCGTCGATACCGTTGTCGCATTCTCCGCACTGGCCGTCTTCGCCTGGTTCGGCAGTGGCTTATTGGGCTTCAAGGCGGGTATCTGGTTCTATTCCATCATCGTGATTGCCGTCGGCGTTATCATCTTCTTCGTGCTGAATGACAAAGAAGAGGTGCCGTCGGTTGAGGTGACAAAGGATGAAGACGCCAGCAAAAACACCAGCATGACGTCGGTGTTGAAAGACAAAACCATCTGGCTCATCGCCTTCAACGTCTTCTTTGTGTACGCGGTGTACTGCGGCCTGACGTTCTTCATTCCGTTCCTGAAAAACATCTACATGCTGCCCGTCGCGCTGGTGGGCGCGTATGGCATTATTAACCAGTACTGCCTGAAAATGATCGGCGGACCGGTTGGTGGCATGATTTCTGACAAAATCCTGAAATCACCCAGCAAATACCTGTGCTACACCTTTGTGATCAGCACCGTGGCACTGATTCTGCTGATTATGCTGCCGCATGAAAGTATGCCGGTTTACCTCGGCATGATGTGCACATTGGGCTTTGGCGCGATCGTCTTCACCCAGCGTGCCGTCTTCTTTGCGCCGATTGGCGAAGCGAAAATCGCCGAAAACCAGACCGGTGCCGCGATGGCGCTCGGCAGCTTCATCGGCTACGCCCCGGCGATGTTCTGCTTTAGCCTCTACGGCTACATTCTGGATTTAAACCCGGGGATCGTCGGCTACAAGATCGTGTTTGGCATCATGGCCTGCTTCGCCTTCTGCGGCGCGGTGGTCTCGGTGATGCTGGTTAAGCGCATTAGCCAGCGTAAGAAAGAGATGCTGGCGGCGGAGGCTTGATTCTACGTCCAAATGGGCCGCGCAAATTGGCGGCCTTTTCTCATATGCCTCACACTTATCCCGTTCACCTCATAGTCAAACCCCGCCTTTCCCGCTACAGTTAATTTTCCACGGCGAGAAAGGAGGCGAAAATGCTCTATATCTTTGATTTAGGTAATGTGATTGTCGATATCGACTTCAACCGTGTGTTCGGGACGTGGAGCGATCTTACCCGTGTGCCGCTGGCCACGCTCAAGCAGAGTTTCACCATGGGCGAAGCCTTCCATCAGCATGAGCGCGGTGAAATTACTGACGAAGCTTTTGCGCAGGCGATTTGTCATGAGATGGATTTACCGCTGAGCTATGAGCAGTTCTCTCACGGCTGGCAGGCGATATTTGTTTCGCTGCGCCCGGAGGTGATTGAGATCATGCATAAACTGCGCGAGCAGGGTCATCGTGTGGTGGTGCTCTCTAATACCAACCGCCTGCACACCACCTTTTGGCCGGATGAATACCCGGAAATTCACGCCGCGGCGGACCATGTTTATCTGTCGCAAGAGATGGGGATGCGTAAACCGGAAGCGCGTATCTACCAGCGTGTGCTTGAAGCAGAAGGTTTTTCTGCCGCCGATACGGTCTTTTTTGATGATAATGCCGATAATATAGAGGGAGCCAATCAATTGGGGATCACCTCTATCCTGGTAACGGGAAAGGAGACGATACCTCGCTACTTTACGAAGCAGTTATGTTAAAAACCGTTCATCAAAAAACGATTCATCATACCCGGCCACTGGTGGCGTGGGGAAAGCTCCTCTGGCGGCGCATCGACGAAGATAATATGACGACGCTGGCCGGGAATCTGGCCTACGTGTCGTTGCTCTCGCTGGTACCGCTGGTGGCCGTGGTTTTTGCGCTGTTCGCCGCTTTTCCGATGTTTTCTGAGGTCAGCGTTCAGATTCGCCACTTTATCTTCGCCAACTTTATTCCGGCGACCGGTGACGTTATTCAGCGCTACATTGAGCAGTTTGTCGCCAATTCCAACCGTATGACGGCAGTTGGCGCCTGCGGGCTTATCGTCACGGCGCTGCTGTTGATGTACTCCATCGATAGCGCGCTGAATACCATCTGGCGCAGCAAGCGCGTTCGGCCAAAAGTCTACTCGTTTGCGATTTACTGGATGATCCTTACGCTTGGGCCGTTGCTGGCGGGTGCCAGCCTGGCGATTAGCTCATACCTGCTATCGCTGCGTTGGGCGAGTGAGTTTAATAGCGCGGTGGATAACGCACTACGCATCTTCCCGCTGCTGCTGTCGTGGATCTCGTTCTGGCTGCTCTATAGCGTGGTGCCGACGACGCGTGTGCCGAACCGCGATGCGATTATCGGCGCGCTGGTGGCGGCATTGCTTTACGAGCTTGGTAAGAAAGCTTTTGCGTTATATATCACTGCGTTCCCGTCCTATCAGTTGATTTACGGTGTGCTCGCCGTCGTGCCTATCCTGTTTGTCTGGGTCTACTGGACCTGGTGTATCGTCTTGCTTGGGGCAGAAATAACTGTCACTCTCGGGGAATACCGAAAACTTAAAACAGAACAACAAGAAGCAGAACAACCATGATTGCATTGATTCAACGCGTAACCCGGGCCAGCGTCACCGTGGCGGATGAAGTGACGGGCGAAATTGGGCCGGGACTTCTGGTGTTATTAGGTGTCGAAAAGGATGACGACGAACAAAAAGCCAACCGCCTGTGCGAGCGCGTGCTGGGTTATCGCATATTCAGCGATGCGGAAGGCAAGATGAATCTCAACGTGCAGCAGGCGGGGGGAAGCGTGCTGGTGGTGTCGCAGTTTACGCTGGCGGCGGATACCGAGCGCGGCATGCGTCCGAGTTTCTCTAAAGGCGCAGAGCCGCAGAGAGCAGAAGCGCTGTATGACTATTTTGTTGAACGTTGTCGCCAGCAAGAGATGAACACCCACACCGGGCGATTCGCTGCCGATATGCAGGTTTCGCTGGTCAATGATGGCCCCGTTACGTTCTGGTTGCAGGTATGAACCAACTTCCAGTGAGGTTACGGGCGACAAAAGAGAGTGCTGCTATGTATCACCTTCGAGTGCCGCAAACGGAAGAAGAGTTAGACCGCTACTACCAGTTTCGTTGGGAAATGCTGCGTAAACCCCTTCATCAGCCGAAAGGCTCTGAGCGTGATGCCTGGGATGCGATGGCACACCATCAAATGGTGGTTGATGAAGAGGGCAATCTGGTCGCGATTGGGCGGCTCTACATCAACGCCGATTTTGAAGCCTCGATTCGTTTTATGGCGGTGCATCCGTCCGTGCAGGATAAAGGCCTTGGTACGCTGATGGCGATGACGCTGGAGTCCGTCGCGCGTCAGGAAGGCGTGAAGCGCGTAACCTGTAGCGCGCGCGAAGATGCGGTAGAGTTTTTTGCCAAGCTCGGATTCGTAAATCAGGGTGAAATCACCACGCCCACCACCACGCCCATTCGCCATTTTCTGATGATCAAACCGGTAGCCTCGCTGGATGACATTCTGCATCGCGGCGACTGGTGCGGGCAGCTTCAGCAGGCCTGGTATGAGCATATCCCGCTCAGTGAAAAAATGGGCGTACGCATTCAGCAGTATACCGGGCAGAAATTTATCACCACCATGCCTGAAACGGGCAATCAAAATCCGCACCATACGCTGTTTGCCGGCAGCCTGTTTTCTCTGGCGACGCTCACCGGTTGGGGGCTCATCTGGCTGATGCTGCGCGAACGCCACCTGGGTGGCACTATCATCCTTGCCGATGCGCATATTCGTTACAGTCATCCCATCAGCGGCAAGCCGCAGGCGGTGGCCGATCTCGGCTCACTGAGCGGCGATCTGGACCGGTTAGCGCGAGGGCGCAAAGCGCGCGTGCAGCTGCTGGTTGAGTTGTCTGGTGATGACAACCTTGGCGCCGTATTTGAAGGGACTTTCATTGTGCTTCCCGCGAAGCCGTTTGGCGCGTACGAGGAAGGGGGGAATGAGGAGGAGTAGCCTCAATCGATAAAAGTTTCGGCAGGGAGGTTAAAACGTTCTGAAAGGGCTTTGATATGTCGAACGGTTAGCGATCTGCGGCCATTGAGGATGTTGCTGATATTGGATTTTGAACCCAGCTCATTGGCTAAATCAGCGGGTTTAAGCCCATTTTGATCCATCAGCGTGCGTAGCATCGCAACGCCGGTAGGCGTATCGTTCAGCACATTATTGAGATGTGAAAATTCAGGAGCATGCTGTTCATACTCATGGATTTTTGACGAGAGTAGCTCAAATAAAGGGTTGTCTATCTGGTCTCGATCAACAAGAAATTCAATGATTTCCAGTGCCTTAAGGTATTCTCTCTCATTACTCGTCTTTCCCATTAAGGGAATGGACTGCAATGCCAGCATAAAGGCATTCACTAACTCCTCGGCATGTCCATTATTCAGCACCTGAGTATGCCTCATCTTCATTCTTTATGACCTCGATAGAAGTGATTCAGTCTTTCATATTCCAGATGGGTGACAATATGCTTTACGAAAAGCTTCTGGAGCCTGAAATCGATGTAGGCGATGAGCCTCAGATGATTACCGGCGATATCGATGACCCACCATTTGTTTCTGTATTTAAAGTTATCCAGTGAAGTGAGCTGCTCTCGCATTTCGAGCGGTGTATTGAAGCTTCTCTTTTCGAGCACACTTAATAAGTCTGCTATCGCTTGAGCGCAATGCGGAAAATTCTCTATCGCCTCATTGAAAGGCTTTCGGCTGATAACGTGCATGCTTCAGTTTCCCTACTGAAGTTTTCAACCTGAAAACAGTGTAGCGCGAAATACGATGTTTTCAAGTTGAAAACAGATTGAAGTCTGTATCCGGAATTACCTCCCCACCCGGTACGCCACATCCCTCACTGCATCTCTTGCCGCGAGGCTGATTCCACCTAACTGAAAGAAGCCATGAATCACCCCAAGATACTGCTGGCAAGTGCACGCCACGCCTTGTTCCGTCATTCGCTGATACAGCGCCTTACCTTCATCGCATAACGGGTCAAATTCTGCGGTGATGATATGCACGGACGGCAGGCCGCTGAAATCATCTCGCCACAGCGGGCTGGCCTCCGGATGGCGTCGATCGACGCCCGGTAAATAGATTTCATATCCGCTCAGCAGCGTGTCGCGGGTAATGATGTAATCCTTTCCGTTACGGACATAGCTTTCGAAATGAGCAGTCGCATCCACCATGGGGTAAATCAGGATAAGTTGGCTGGGCAGCCAGCTGCCGGCTGCTTTGAGTCTCAGCGCTGTGACCAGCGCCAGATGCCCGCCAGCACTATCGCCAGCCAGAGTAATGTGATCTTTATCTACGCCAAATAGCTCGGCATGTTGCCACACCAGTTCCGCTCCCCGTTGGGCATCATCATGCGCGGCAGGAAAGGTGTGTTCAGGCGCTAATCGATACTGCACCGCAATTACCCGGCACCCGCCATACACCGCCAGCTGACGCAGCTGATTATCATGCGTAGCAAAGCTGCCGCTGATAAAACAGCCTCCGTGGTAGTAGATAACCGTTGGAAGATGTGCCGGGCTTTGCAGTGGCGAATAGACGCGAAACGTCATCTCTTCCAGCTCAATAGTCTGGATAGAGACGAATGACTCCGTTTCACCCGCCAGGACCGTACTGGCGAGATAGCTCGCCCTCCGGTCATCAATACTCTGCTGTCGTGAAGAGGGGCGGCCTGCGGCAATAAACGCCTCAACCTGCTCAGCGATACCTTTTTCCAGCACCATGTTGAAATCCTTTTTGCTGTATGAATGTACAGTTTTATACGCTGGCTTTTGACGGATAGGAAGAGGGGGAAGGCAATAAGTATGAATTTTGGAAAGCGGCTCGCAGAAGGGAAATTGAGAGCGCGAGAATGTGGTTTTGCTGATTTTAGGGCGGTAGGCAATTCAATGAATAATGTACGTCAATGGCGTACATAAGATGGTTGTCACTCTAAGCCAATGGCGTATTATTATGATCTTCATCGAAACGGATTTTTTTACTGAAGATGTTCAAAAGCTACTGAATGACGATGAATACGGTCGTCTCCAGATTTTTCTCACATTGAATCCTCTTAATGGAGACGTCATTCCAGAAACGGGCGGTTTGCGGAAAATTCGGTGGGTAGCAGAGGGAACGGGAAAGCGGGGCGGCGTGCGCGTTATTTATTACTATCGCGCTTCGGAGAGTGAGATCCGACTCCTTCTAATCTATAAAAAGGGAATTAAAGATGATCTTACCGCCCAGGAAAAGGCGATGCTGCGAATGTTAAATGCGAGGTGGTAGATGGATAAAGCGCTGTTCGAGCGGTTAGCCCAAAGCATGGCTCAGATGAATGAGATTGTTGCTGGTGAGCGTAAACCTTCCAGGGTTTTTCACATTGATGCGCTTAAAATTAAAGAGATTCGTCATGCATCTGGTTTATCTCAATCTAAGTTTGCTGAACTGATATCCGTCAGTGTGGATACTTTGCGTAACTGGGAACAAGGTCGCCGTTCACCTACCGGGCCTGCGAAAGCATTGCTGCGTGCAATTGCTAACGATCCACAGCATGTTATTCAGGCGTTGAGTCGTTAAGGAAGTGAAAGATATGGCAAGCAGAAAACAGAGGGGCATCTGAGCTCTAAATCGGGCGACTTGCGCCGCCCGATAATACAAAAGCTTACTCCCCTTCTCCCGGGAACAGGAACGGGTTAATAGAGCTGCGGGCGAACCCTTCTTGCTCCATACGCGCATCCAGCACCAGTGAGGCGAGGTCGTCGGCAACGGCTTCTACTTTCGGGTCTTTTTCCTGATACAGAATCTTCAGGTAAGTGCCGCAGTCGCCGCAGCTTTCCGCTTTGATAGCGGCCTGCTCGTTATCAAGAGACCAATAGTGCAAATCGCGGCTCTGCTCGCAGTTGCTGCATTTCACGCGCACCACGTGCCACTCGGTTTCACACAGGTTGCAGTGCAGATAACGCAGGCCCTGCGTCGTACCAATTTGCACCATGCTGGAAACTGGCATTGAGCCACACACCGGGCAGTACTGGCGCTGTTCGCCATATTCTGCGCGGGCTTTGCCAGGGATCAGGCTGGCCATTTGCGCCCAGTAGAGCGACAAGGCTGCCCAGATGAACGGCGCTTTATCGCTGCTCACTGACGCAAAGTCTGACGCAAACAGCGCGCTGGCCATCTGCTCCAGTTCCTGCTCAGACGCTTTTTCCAGATTCTCGATAACCGCTAACGCCGGCCCGGTCATTTCCGGTTTCAGCTCGGCAATCATCGAGTGCAGCAGGGTATGCCAGTGCTTATCGCGCGGCAGAACGTGAATATCCAGCGGCGGTTTGCCCTGGTCGTTCGCTTCTTTGATGCGCGCGGTAAGGTCCATCTGTAACGGATGGTCGTACAGCACCACTTCCTGCGCGTGGGCAATCAGCGCGGCGAAGCGCAGGTAATCACCCAGCGGATTGTTCTCGGCCAGCTCGCGCAGACGATCGGCGCGGCGGTTGTAGAGGTTCTTGAGTCTGGGGAACAATAACGGCGGAATGTACTCCGCCGTGCGTTTCTCGCTCGAACCCAGCTCATCTTGCGGGATTATGCGAATACTCATTCAGATGACTTTTCCTGTTTCTGGCGGACTTCACGGTACCAGCGCGGGTGATGTTTCTTCGCCCACGTACTGGTAACCCATCCTTCCACCATCGCGGTAATGGTGCCTTTCACCCAAAGGGCGGCGTAGATATGCACCATGATAACCACAATTAACGCTACTGCGGCAAATGAATGCAGCATTAACGCAAATCGGATCACCGGGATTGAGAAAGCAGGCGCAAAGTACGGACGCCAGATAATCACACCGCTTACCAGCAGCAGGACCAGGAAGATAATCGCCGCCCAGAATACGCATTTCTGGCCGAAGTTATAACGCCCGGTGTCACCCACTTCCTCGTTGACGACGATCTTACGAATATTCTTCGCCCAAAAGATATCATCCCGATTGATTAGATTGTGGTGCCAGTAACGGAAAAACATGATGATAAACGAGGCAAACATGATGACGCCCACAAACGGGTGCAGAATGCGCGCCAGTTGCGGTGTCCCCATAATTTGCATCAGCCAGTTGAAGGAGGGGAAGAAGAACCCCAGCCCGCTCACCGCCGCCAGGATGAAGCAGAAGGCGGTGACCCAGTGGTTGATACGTTCCGGCGCGGTGTAGCGCACGATGGTGTCACGTCGTTTCATTTGCGCACCTCGTCTTTCTCTTCATGCAGATTGTCTTCTTCCTCTTCCGCACGGTTCGGGCCGACACCGACGTAGTGGAAGATGCTCGCTGCAAACGTTGCGGCAAAACCGACCGCCGCCAGTGGTTTCCAGATACCTTTCCAGAATTTCACCGTGGCGCTGATTTCCGGATTCTCCGGCAGGCCGTGGTACAGATTCGGCTTGTCGGCGTGGTGCAGCACGTACATCACGTGTGTACCGCCAACGCCTGCTGGATCGTACAGCCCGGCGTTTTCGTAACCACGGGTATTCAGCTCGGCGACGCGCTCGCCCGCCAGCGCTTTCATATCCTCTTTAGAGCCAAAGTGGATAGCGCCGGTTGGGCAGGTTTTCACGCAGGCCGGTTCCTGCCCGACGTTCACGCGGTCCACGCACAGCGTACATTTGTAGACGCGGTTGTCTTCCGGGTTCAGTCGCGGCACGTTGAACGGGCAACCCGCGATGCAGTAGCCGCAGCCGATGCACTGCTCAGACTGGAAATCGACGATGCCGTTGGCATACTGAATAATCGCCCCTTCCGCCGGGCACGCCTTCAGGCAGCCCGGATCCGCACAGTGCATACAGCCGTCTTTGCGGATAAGCCATTCCAGTTTGTCGTTTTGCTCCACTTCCGAGAAACGCATCACCGTCCAGGATTTGGCGGTCAGATCCGCCGGGTTGTCGTACACCCCGACGTTGCTGCCGATCTCATCACGGATGTCGTTCCACTCCGAACACGCCACCTGACAGGCTTTACAGCCGATACAGGTGGTCACGTCGATAAGCTTCGCCACTTCCTGCTGGTGGTCCCGCGCCTGAGGCGCGGGGGTGAAACCGTTAGTCGCGGAACGACGGATGATGTCTTGAGATTGATAAGCCATAGGTCGTCTCCGTTACACCTTTTCCACGTTTACGAGGAAGGACTTAAACTCCGGCGTCTGCGTGTTCGCATCACCGACGAATGGCGTTAACGTGTTGGCAATAAAGCCTTTCTTCGCAACACCTTCGTAGCCCCAGTGGATTGGAATACCGATGGTATCGATATCTTTCCCGTCCGCTTTCAGCGTGCGAATACGTTTGGTCACCACCGCCTTGGCCTTGATGTAGCCACGGTTGGAGGAAACCTTCACGGTATCGCCATGGGCGATGCCGAGTTTATTCGCCAGCTTCTCGCCAATCTCCACGAACTGTTCCGGCTGGGCGATGGCATTAAGCAGCGCATGCTTGGTCCAGTAGTGGAAGTGCTCGGTCAGACGATAGGTGGTGCCCACATACGGGAACTTATCGGCTTTACCCAGCGCTTCTGCGTCGCCTTTAAAGATACGGGCGGCAGGGTTGGAGATAACGTTCGGGTGCAGCGGGTTGGTCCCTAGCGGCGTCTCAAACGGCTCGTAGTGTTCCGGGAACGGACCTTCCGCCATCTTATCGAGGGCAAACAGGCGACCCATCCCTTCCGGCTGCATGATGAACGGCCCAACGTTGCTGCCAGGTGCGGCGGCACTGTAGTCAGGAATATCCATCCCGCCCCATTTCGCGCCATCCCATTTCAGGATCTGACGTTTTGGATCCCACGGATTACCCTGCGGGTCAGCGGAAGCACGGTTATACAGAATGCGGCGGTTGAGCGGCCACGCCCATGCCCAGCCGAGTGTATTACCGAGACCTGACGGATCGGCGTTATCGCGACGCGCCATCTGGTTGCCTTCCGGCGTCCAGCTACCGGCGAAGATCCAGCAACCGCTTGAGGTGGTGCCGTCATCGCGCAGATGGGCGAACGTACTGAGTAACTGGCCTTTTTTCACCAGCACTGCACCGGTTGCCGGGTCGATAATATCGGCCAGCGCTTTCCCGTTGCTTTCCATCGCCACTTCTTCGGACTTCGGTTCATGCGGCGTGGAGTAGTTCCACGTCATGCTCAGCACCTGTTCCGGGTTCGCGCCGCCCTGTTCGGCATACATCTTGCGCAGACGCAGGAAGATACCGGCAAGGATTTCGCCATCGGTGATGGATTCGCCCGGGCCGTCCGCGCCTTTCCAGTGCCACTGCAACCAGCGGCCAGAGTTGACGATCGAGCCGTTCTCTTCCGCGAAGCAGGTAGAGGGCAGACGGAACACTTCAGTCTGAATCTTCGATGGATCGACATCGTTAGACTCACCGTGGTTCTGCCAGAAGGTAGAGGTCTCGGTATTGAGCGGATCGATGGTCACCAGGAACTTCAGTTTCGACAGTGATGCGACCACTTTGTTTTTGTTCGGGAACGACGCCACCGGGTTGAAGCCCTGGCAGATATAACCATTCACCAGACCCTGGTTCATCATCTCGAAATATTGCAGAACGTCGTAGCCTTTGTCCCACTTAGGCAGCAGGTCGAAGCCCCAGTCGTTCTCTTTCGTCGCTTTGTCGCCAAAGAAGGCTTTCATCATCGAGACGAAGAATTTCGGGTAATTGCCCCAGTAGTTCACCTGGCCTTCCAGCAGAGGTTTAGGCGTGTTGGCGGCAAGGTAGGTTTGCAGGTCGGTTTGTTTCTCGCTTGGCAGCGTCATGTAGCCCGGCAGGCTTTGTGACAGCAGGCCAAGGTCGGTCAGACCCTGAATGTTGGAGTGACCGCGCAGGGCGTTCACGCCACCGCCCGCCATCCCCATGTTGCCGAGCAGCAACTGGATCATCGCCATGGTGCGGATGTTCTGCGCGCCAATGGAGTGCTGCGTCCAGCCGAGGGCATACAGGAACGACGCGGTTTTATCATGCGCGCTGGTTTCTGCGATGTACTCGCAGACTTTCAGGAAGTCGGCTTTCGGCGTACCGCAGATATTTTCGACAACATCAGGCGTGTAGCGGGAAACGTGCGTTTTCAGCAGATTCCAGACACAGCGCGGATGTTGCAGGGTGGTATCGCGTTTGGCAAAGCCGTTTTCATCCAGCTCGTAGTTCCAGCTGGTTTTATCGTACTTGCGTTTGTCCGCGTCATAGCCGGTGAACAGGCCATCTTCAAAGCCAAAATCTTCACGCACGATCAGGCTGGCGTTGGTATAGGCTTCGGTGTATTCGCGGTTGAATTTTTCGTTGTTCAGCAGGTACAGCATAACGCCCGACAGGAACGTAATGTCAGTACCGGAACGGATCGGCGCATAGAAGTCGGCCACCGACGCCGTACGCGTGAAACGAGGATCGATCACAATCAGCTTCGCGCCGTTGTGAATTTTCGCTTCCATCGCCCAGCGGAACCCTACAGGGTGAGCTTCAGCGGCATTACCGCCCATCACCACAATCAGGTTGGCGTTCTTGATGTCGACCCAGTGGTTGGTCATCGCACCGCGACCAAATGTTGGAGCAAGACTTGCTACCGTTGGTCCGTGTCAGACACGCGCCTGGTTGTCGACCGCGAGCATACCCAGCGCGCGGGAGAATTTCTGTGTTAAATAGCCGGTTTCGTTGCTCGACGCGGATGCACACAGCATCCCGGTGGAGAGCCAGCGGTTAACGGTCACGCCTTCGGCGTTCTGTGCAACGTAGTTGGCGTCGCGGTCTTCTTTCATCAGTTTCGCGATGCGGTCAAATGCCTCATCCCAGCTGATTTTCTGCCATTTATCGGAGCCAGGCGCGCGATATTCCGGGAATTTCAGGCGGCTTTCGGAGTGGATGAAATCCACCAGACCAGCGCCTTTCGGGCAGAGCGCACCACGGTTTACCGGATGGTCCGGATCGCCTTCGATATGGAAAATGGACGCTTTAGCGTTTTTTGCGCCATCGCCGAGGCTGTACATCAACAGCCCACAGCCGACGGAACAATATGTGCAGGTGTTACGGGTTTCACGGGTGCGCAGCAGCTTATATTGCCGCGTTTCCGCCAGTGCAACGCTGGGGGCAAATCCCAGCGCTGCTGCCGTGGTGCCTGCCATACCGCCAGCGCAGATCTTAAAGAACTGCCTTCTGCTGACCTGCATGGTTCGCTCCTTGTTTCGACATTGTCATTGCTTGTAATTTTTCTTCGCCGCGTGCGCCGCAAAGATGCTGAATAGTTAGCGTCCTCAGTTCCTGGAGGACGTTGAATCAGAATACCACAATTTCGGTAGGCTTGTTCCAATGCGGTTAACGGCGGGTGAACAGAATTTGCGCGCATTAACATTGAATTGTGATAATGATCGCATTTAAAACGAATTACGCGCAAAAAATACCATGCGTTTAACGTGGTTAACCCATTGGTGGTAATTATCTTTTCATCGGTTTTTTGATACGAAAGGATGAGCGAAACTGAAGATTGAGTGTTATTGCACCAGAAACTTGATCCATAATAAGCCCTGATTCCCTCCGGATGTGATGGAATAGACGCCTCTCCTTTTCCGTCGTTGTTCAGAGTATTTGCCGTGTTTAATTTTAAAGATGAAGTCAAACCATCGTCGCAACTTATCGGTGCCGTCGAGCGTTCTGTCTTCAGAAGGCCACAGATTATGCAACCTACTCAGGATATTCTTGCTGAAGAAATTCCCGTTGCGTTGGTCTACAACGGCATCTCTCACGTCGTGATGATGGCGACGCCGAAAGATCTGGAAGCGTTTGCCATTGGTTTTTCGCTTTCAGAAGGCATTATTGAGCACCCACGGGAAATTTTTGGAATCGAAGTCACGCAGGCCTGCAACGGTCTGGAAGTACAAATCGATCTCTCCAGTCGCCGGTTTATGGGCCTTAAGGAACGGCGTCGCGCACTGGCCGGGCGTACCGGCTGCGGTGTCTGCGGCGTTGAGCAGCTCAACGACATCGGCAAACCCATCAAGCCGCTGCCATTTACCCAAACGTTTGACCTTTCACATCTCGATCACGCGCTCAAACATTTAAATGATGTGCAGCCCGTAGGCCGCGAAACCGGCTGTACGCACGCGGCGGCGTGGGTTATGCCGTCGGGCGAGCTGGTGGGCGGGCATGAAGATGTGGGACGCCACGTAGCGCTCGATAAACTGCTGGGCCATCGTGCGAAAGAGGGCGACCTTTGGCAGCACGGCGCCGCACTGGTTTCCAGCCGTGCCAGCTATGAGATGGTGCAGAAATCCGCCATGTGCGGCGTCGAGATCCTGTTTGCGGTCTCTGCTGCGACGACGCTTGCCGTGGAAGTGGCCGAACGCTGCAACCTGACGCTGGTGGGTTTTTGCAAACCTGGCAGAGCAACGATTTACACGCATCCGCAGCGATTAACGGGCGAATAGTTTTTAATCAAAAATTTTGACCAATACTGGCAAATCCTTCCGCTTTCAGTTGGTGATAAATCGACCTATCATTTATCACATCAAGGCACGGTGCCTTACTCAAACAACTAAGTGAAAGGGTTTATATCATGAAAAGCATCAAAACTTTTGTCGCTGTTATCGCTCTGTCTGCTTCTTTTGGTTCTTTCGCTGCACAGACTGTTTCTGCAACCGCATCTACGCTGGACAGCGCTGAAGCGAAAATCGCCGCCAAAGCAGAACAAGCTGGCGCATCGTCTTACAAAATTACTCAGGCCTTTACCGGTAACCGCGTGCACATGACCGCAGAACTGAATAAATAAGCCATTGTTAGTGTCGAAAGAGCGCCCTCGGGGCGCTTTTTTTGTTTATGGCTGCTGGAGCAATGTAATAAAGGAATCATACCCGCTCAGGTTTTTAATTGTTTCCCATGGGTATCGAATTAAAGCACCTGATAAATAACTAAATATTTTCAATTCATCCCGAGCGTCTGCCGCTGCGCATGTTACCAGTACGTGATTGACGGCTTCTCCACACACATGCACAGGATGTTGAAGAGTAATAAAAAAACCGCGAAAATGATCTGCCTGTTCGCTCCAGCAATGGGGAATAGCAAGGTGGTTTACAACCAGATTTTCCCCTTCGCTTTCCCGAGCGCAAATACGTTGCGCTTCGTCCTTCGTGATGGCCTGGCGGGCGACAAGTTGGCCGCAAATATCGCTGATGACATGGTGCCATAGAGAATGAGGTGGGTTCGAAAGGTGAAAGCTTCCATTCTTTAAGAAGAAACGTTCTGGTTGCTGGCGAATGAATGCAGTAGCAAGAAAGTTTCTAATCTGTTCAGTGCCTGCGGCGGTAATAATGTTCTTAATCACCAGAACATTTTTGAAGCGCTCATCTAATAAATAGTGGCTGTTATTGATGATCAGCAATGGCTCAATTTCCTGGATCAGGGCGTTCACGTCCTCTGGCATCCGCGCAATGATGACCCTGCAATTCAATACATCTCGCTCAATCGCCTGCTGATTAATCGTCGCAATTGCATTCTGATCGGATAATAAAATAACGGGATGGCGCTCCTTCTGATGCCGTTCCAGCGCACAGGCGAAATACAGGCCTATCAGGTCGCTGTCAAAGAGCAAAATATTCAGTTTTTCACGCAGCAAGGCAATAAAGTGCAGACTCATATCGAACGCGGATGGCCAGGCCGCCTTGAGATTGTTCATGCTGCTGGGGCGATACTCGGCTACCCATACAGGCGCAGTGACACACCTCAGAAGATGACCCGTAATATTTTCAATCAGTTGCTCGTCAATGATGTTCAGGGAGGCAACTCCAGGAACGCATTGTAAAAGAGAGACCACGGCGTCACTGGATATTTTTTCGGCCTGCTGTCGCAGTGTTTCCAGCAAACCAAACAGCGCCCTGCATGCGTTATCACCCAAATATATTCCCGCCTGATCGACGAAGGTGGTGAGCGCCGTGGGCGCGCAGGTCGGCCAATGGGTTTTAAGTTGATTACGCAAGGCATAAATCGCTAGCACCAGACTGGCGAGATAGTTACCCGGCATCAGGGGAAACAGGCTCTGTTTTTCGCAATGCGCATAAAGCTGCGTGATATTGTCTGCCGTTAATCCTGGTAAAGGGATGAGTAGCGGATCTTTCCTTAACAGATTCGCCAATAAAATAATGCGTTTCTCTTCCGGTTCGTCGATGAAATGGCCCAGACCGGGGCGGCTGGCAAGGCAAAATGCGCGTTCATAGCGCTGTTTTAATCGAGGGAGTTTTTCCGCGACCCAGGCTTCCGGCAAATTCAGCACTGAAGCAAGCTGTATTCTTGGCGTGAATGGCTTGAGCAATAACAGCGCCAGCAACCGATCATCATTATCATGCCGCTGCAAAAGCTGAAAGAAGCCACGCTTGTCGACAATTTCGAGTTGATAACCGGCGTTTCCGCTGGGATGAATATGGGCTTTACCGCTAAAGGTAAAGTTGAGGTAATCGAGATCGCGCAGGACCGTTCTGCCCGAAACGCCAGTTTGCCGAGCCAGTTCACCCAGAGACTGAGCCTGATGCTCCAGGAGGTCGATAAGCTTTAACTGGCGTTCCGTTAGCATTAGCTCTCCTGATGAAAATCAGTATAAGCCGCGACTTCCCTGGCCGTAAGCGAGGTCAACCACTTGCTGATTAGCGTAAACAAGGCGTCATAATCTTTTACGGAAATCATACCGCTGTTGGCATGCAGGTAACGCGTTGGCAGACACAATGCTACAACAGGGCGGCCACCGCCCATCACGTTATAGCGCCCACCGTCCGTCGCCCCGGTTTTCATGGTGCAAAATTGTAAAGGCGTTGAATGATGTTCGGCGCATGCTTTCAGGGCGGCAACCAGACGCTGATTAGGGAAGTAACGTTTATCAAATAGCATTACCCCCGGCCCCGCGCCCAGCTTCAATGGATATTTGACGCTATCAATACCCGGAACATCGCCCGCCACAGCGGTATCAAGCACAATGACAACATCGGGCTTGATGTGTTCTGCCGAGGTTTGCGCGCCCCGTAGCCCCACTTCCTCTTCAACGCTGCCTACGCCATAAAGCGTAATGTCGGGGTTATCGACCTTCTGCAATAACTCAGCCATCAGGGCGCAACCGACGCGATTATCCAGCGCCTTCCCCACAATTTTATCCTCGCCCCAACGTGCAAAATTGGCTTCAGGGCTGACAAAATCGCCGATCTTTATTCCTTTTCGTTCAACGTCTTCACGGCTGCCTGCGCCAATATCAATGAACATTTCGTCGAAAGAGAGGGGCTGTTGTTTCTGTTTCTCCGTCAATGCATGTGGAGCGACAGAGCCGATGATCCCCGGTATCTTATGCCCGTCACGGGTACGTATCGTTACCAGGTGGTTAAGCATGGATTGATTCCACCAACCGCCAATAGTGGTAAAGCGCAGAAACCCTCCTTCATCAATGTGGGTTACCATAAATCCCACTTCGTCCATATGGCCCACAATGGCGACCTTCGGTCCGCGATGACCTTTCCGCGCGACAAAACTTCCCAGACCGTCAAATGTGATTTCATCCACGCTTGATTGCAGCGTTTTAATCAGATGCGCGCGAACTTCCTGCTCATCGCCGCTGACGGCGCTGGCTTCACATAAGTGCTGAAGTAGTTCAATGTTCATGGTTTGCCTCCTGCTGAGCGGCTTTACGTTTAAGCCATAATCCTTTCAGAACAATGATTAACGAAATGTTTAGCGCCAGGCCTATTGCCAGCACCAGATAAAATGAACCGATGGGTGACATCAGGCCAATCAGCGGGTCAAAGATACCTAATCCAGGTGCCAGACGTTTGATTCCAAAAGCGATAACCAGCATGCCGGTGATACCGCCAGCAAGGGTATTGGCGGTGATCATCGGCAGGGGCGCGGCTAATGCGTAAGGAATCGCGGGTTCGGTGGCGACAGTGGCGCCAACCACGATGGCGCTACTGGCAGCCCCTTTCTCCTGCTGAGTGAAGAGTTTGGGGGCAAGATAAGTGGCAAGGCCTGCCGCGACGGGGGGCATAAGCGCCACCACACCAACAATTGCGTACCAATCATAAATATGCTTTTCGAGCAGGGAGAAACAGAAGAACCACGCGGTTTTGTTGATTGGGCCTCCCATATCGAAAGCCAGCATTGCACCAACCAGAAACGCGGCACCCAGTTTCATTGACGGTGGGATGGTATTCAGCATATGCAGCAGTCCACCCATAATGTCGGACATCACAGGGCCGATGACGTAATAGGTCAATACGCCAAAGACAAATAACGTTACAAACGGGATAAGCATGGAACCCAGCAACGGTTGTAAAGCCTTACCGAGACGCACTTTGCGAAACCACAGCACAAAATAGCCAATCGCCAGGCCTAAAATGACTGCGCCGAGAAAACCGGCGCCAGATTGTGTACCGAGCAAACCTTTATCGTTCGCCAGGTAACACACCAGAAATGCTGGTGCAAATGCAGGTTTATCAGCGATTGACCAGGCAATATAGGCACCCATTATCGGGATCATAAAGGTGAACCCAAGATACCCTATAGATTCCACTATCCAGGTAAAGGAAGGCGTGCCTTTGGACATGTCCGTATAGGGCAATCCCATTTGCACCAGCATATTGGCAATAGCCACCAGAATACCGCCGCCAATCACAAACGGTAGCGCTGCAGATACGCCTGCCATCAGGTGGCTCATTACACTACCGCTCTGGACCTCCTGTTTCCCCAGCTTCACGCTACTCTCTGCGGTAAATACCTGTGAATTTGTTGGCAACTCAATGAATATCCGATCGATATTTTTAAGTGCCTGAGAGATAGCTATTTCATACACTTTTTTCCCGGCAAAGCGCGCCCGGTCTTCAGCGCTCAACCCGCGTCCTGTCGCCAGAATGACATAGTCGGCAGCGGCAATTTCATCGCTCGTCAGGCGATTTTCAACACCACTCGACCCTTGTGTTTCGACTTTTATGGCGTGACCGAGAGTTCGCGCTTTTTGCTCCAGCGCTTCCGCGACCATATAGGTGTGAGCGATTCCTGCGGGGCAATTGGTGATCGCCACTAAATTTAAGGATGATGTCATAGCCACGTCCTTATGCGGTTAAAGTTTGGTTTAACAGAGCCAGTACCTGATTGGCATCGCCCTGTTTAAGTTGATGAATAAATTCCTGATGGATGATTTTTCGGCATAATGTCCCGATGATTTTGACCTGCTCCTCTTCACCGGTTTGCGGTACACCAAGACAGATCCAGCAGTTGACGGCTTCGCCATCCTCCGCTTTCCAGTCGATGAGCTGCGTTTTGCGGGCAAAAAGAACGAACGGTTGTTTGATGCAAGGGCTTTTTCCGTGTGGTACGGCAACCCCGGAACCGAATCCAGTGGAATGGAGCTTTTCTCGTTGCAGTAGCGTTTGCAAAAACTGACCGCGGTTGGTGATATAGCCATTTTGAAAAGCGAGTTCTGCGAGCTGTTTCAGGATGGAATAGGCAGTATTGCCCTGAATATTGAGATCAATACAGTGAGTGGTGAGGGCTGCCATAATGCGCTCCGTTAAAATCCATTTGGCTAGATTTTAACGGCGGCTGCCGAAGGAGATGAGTGGCAATATGTCCCGATGACATGACAATACCGGAGGGAGTCATGCCCTATTTTTGCGAAACAGGGCACATATTAGGGGCTAAAAATAATACTGATGAATTTGTACTGAACGGTTTAGTTATGTTCTTAATGCATTCCCGCCATCCGCAGCAACCCCGTCACGATCGCCGCCGCGAAAATTACCACAATAAGCGGGCACTTTCGCCATGCCAGAAACACCGCAAAGCCCACGCCCAGAACACGTGCCAGACCGGCAAAATGTTCACCTTCGTAAAAGGTGGTTGCCAGCGCCACGGCAAATAACAACGTGGTTGCGGCATCTGATAATAGCGCCTGAGATCGTTCAGAAAACTGTAAACGCCCGCCCAGCTTTGCTCCGCCCAGGCGCATTAAATAGGTACCCGCAGAAAGCAGCGCGATACCCAGAATAATCAGTGTGGTGTCGCCCATTATTTTTTCCTCGCCAGTAAGCCGAGCATGGAGAGCAGGACGGGTAAACCGACCGGCGCGAAAGGCACGGAAGCCAGTGAGATAGCCGCTCCGCTGGATGCACGAATAAGTGACGTTTTACTTTTCTTTAATGCCGGAAGCACTAACGCCAGCAGAATGGCCGGGAACACGGCATCAAGGCCGATGGTCTCCGGAGAGGGAAGGAGTTTGCCGACGCCTGCGCCCAGCAGCGTTCCTGCTGGCCAGACAAAGGCAACGCCCAGCCCGCACAGCCAGAATGCCGCTTTACGCTGTTCTGGTGTCGGTTGCGACAGGCCGAAAACGACGCTTTCATCATTCATGATGTGGCAACCGAGGAAGCTCAACATGCGTTTGCCCACCAGGTCACGGACGGTAATACCAAACGGAAAATGACGTGCGTTGACCAACAATCCCGCCACGGCTGCCGCAAGCGGGTTACCGCCGCTGGCAACGATGCCGATAAACATAAATTCAGATGCGCCCGCCAGTACGGTGAGTGAAAGAATGAGCGGCACCCATAGCGGAAAACCGTACGCCATCGCCAGCGAGCCGTAGGAAACTGCGACGATCCCAACGGCAAGACAGACCAGAAAAATCGCTTTTAAGGTGTCGCCTTTCAGGCAACCGAAATGTTTTTTGAACATGATTGTTGGCTATATCGAACGAGTTTCCATTATAATGAACGCAACAGAAGGCCTTTTCAAGATAATCAATTCGTTCGATTAATAGAATAATGGAGTGGCATTATGACGCAGCCAATCAGCGTGATCGCAAAGAGTCTGGTACGCGAGCGTATGAGGACAGGGCTGTCTTTGGCGGAAATTGCCCGTCGTGCCGGTATCGCGAAATCGACACTCTCGCAGCTTGAAGCAGGGAATGGTAATCCTAGCCTGGAAACGCTGTGGTCGCTCTGCGTCGCGCTGGATATCCCTTTCAGCCGCCTGCTGGAACCACAGGTGCAGAAGACGCAGGTAATTCGCCGGGGGGAAGGGGTGAAAGTGCTGGCGGAGCAGGCGAACTACCAGGCGACGCTGTTGGCAACCTGTCCGCCCGGCGCACGTCGCGATATCTATCTGCTAACAACACAGCCAGGCGCGGATCGTATCTCGCAGCCCCATCCTGTCGGTTCGGTAGAACACATTATTGTGACGCAAGGTCGCGCGCTGGTTGGGTTAACCGATGCACCGGAAGAGTTAAGTGCGGGCGATTACATCTGTTATCCTGGCGATCAGGAACATATCTTCAAAGCACTTGAACCCGATACCCTGGCGATTCTGGTTGCTGAGCAAAATTAAGCCGTCGTGCGCACGTCTGTGCGCACAATTATATATTTCAATTATTACATCTCACTGAAAATTCATATAATTTATATAAATAATGTATTTATAATTAAATCCAATTTATTTAAAAAATACTAACGATCGATTATTTATTAAAATTTGTTTCCAGTGTTACCTCGCTCACGATATGGTAATTACCTGTGTTTACTTGCGGAACTATTTAGCTAATATTTATTAGCTCCTGAGGCGTGGAAAACCGAATCAATGGGATTGATGCTTTCACGTTATTTCGCGTCCGGGCAATCTAATAAAATTACATTCATCCATTTTATATAAGTAGATGAATAAACTCGCGCAGAGTTTTACTAATTATTAGTTATCTCAAGGAAAGCGAATAATGAAGAAAACAACATTATCTATCGCCATTGGGTTGTTGTTAGTGGCAAACACAGGTGTTGCAAAACCAAGAACAATGACGTTGGAACAGCGTCTGGAAATGCTTGAAAACCGTCTGGAAGCTGCGGAAAATCGCGCGACGCAGGCAGAAAATAAAGTTCAGCAGCTTCAGGTTCAACAGGCTGCCGAAATCAAAGAGATCAAAGATGCTCAGGGGAATACGCCTGTAAATGGTCAACAGCCTGCATCAGAAATCGCCAATAATGCGTCTAAACCGACGTTGACGTTGTCCGGATACGGCGACATCAAATTCTACGGCGACGTTGAATTCAACATGGATGCTGAAAGTAGCCACGGTGTGCTGGCGGCAACCAACGGTAATTTCAAACCTGACAACTCTAACGAACAGTGGAACCTGAATGGCCGTATTCTGCTCGGCTTTGACGGTACCCGCCAGTTAGGCGATGGTTACTACGCGGGCTTCTCAGCTCAGCCTTTGGGTGATATGGAAGGCGTGGTTAACATCGATGATGCGGTATTCTTCTTTGGTCGTCAGGACGACTGGAAAGTGAAAGTCGGTCGTTTCGAAGCCTACGATATGTTCCCACTCAATCAGGATACCTTTGTTGAGCACTCCGGTAACACGGCGAATGACCTGTATGACGACGGTAGCGGCTACATCTATATGATGAAAGAAGGTCGTGGTCGTTCTGATGCCGGTGGCAACTTCCTGATGAGCAAACAGCTTGATAACTGGTACTTCGAGCTGAACACCTTGTTTGAAGACGGTACATCTCTGTATAGCGAAAATGATGGCCAGCACTCCTATCATGGCCGTGCGATGGAACAGCAGAAAAACGTTATCTACATGCGTCCTGTTATCGCCTACTCTCAGGATGAAATTACCGTATCTGCGGCGATGGAATCCAACGTTGTTGATAAAGCCTATGGTTATACCGACAGCAACGGCAAATTTATCGACCAGTCCGACCGTACCGGTTATGGCTTAACCTTTACCTGGAACGGCCAGAAAACCGATCCGGAAAACGGCGTAGTGGTTAACCTGAACACGGCGTATCTGGATGCCAACAATGAAAAAGACTTCACTGCGGCGGTGAACGCCCTGTGGAGAAACTTCGAGCTGGGCTATATCTACGCGCATAATACCATTGATGACTATGCTGGCCTGATTAAGCATGATGACGACGACTGGATTTATAGCGAAGGTACGTACGATATTCATACTATTCATGCGTCTTATTTGATTCCGAATGTCATGAATATGAAGAACTTCAATATTTATCTCGGCGCGTACTACTCTATGATCAACAGCGATAATAGTAACGCAGACGGTTATACTAAGAACGACGATCGTTACGGTGGTCGTATCCGCTTCAAATATTACTTCTAAGGTTTCAGCAAACCGACAGAATAAAAACGCCTGCGATGCAGGCGTTTTTATTAGTGAAACACTTAATCAAGATAAAAAACGTTTTTCAGCTCTGCGCTTACCGGGCTGTTATCTGGATTAGCAGGCATCACCTCGGTCATATATTTCCACCAACGCTGGCAAACGTCGGTATTCGCCACCGCGTTCCAGCGCTCTTCAGATTCAATTTCCACCGTGGCGAACAGCAGGTTACGCTCTTTATCGAGATAAATGGCGTAATGGTGCGCACCGTGGGATTTCAGTGTGGCTTCCAGTTCCGGCCAGATAGGATTATGACGACGCTGATACTCTTCGTGTGCGTCGGCATGCACCTGCATTACAAAGGCTTTGCGGATCATAACGCCTCCAGATACAGCTCGCGTACTTCATCGCGGCTGGCGGTGCGCGGGTTGCACGGCGCGCAAGGGTCAGCCAGCGCTTTGTCCAGCCAGCCTTCGATATCTGCTTTCGTTACGCCCAGCTTGCTGAAACCTTCCGGAATGCCAACACGCGCGCTCAGTTTTCGAATGGCGTTGATAGCTTCCATGCTGGCCGCTTCGTCGCTCATGCCCTGGGTATTGACGCCCATTGCCTGCGCGACGCGTGCAAAACGGGCGACTGCGTTCGGGCGGTTAAAGTTTTCGATGATCGGCAGCAGGATGGCATTGCACACGCCGTGCGGCAGATTGTGCGTTGCGCCCGGCTGATGCGCCAGTGCGTGTACCAGGCCAAGACCGGCGCTGTTGAACGCCATTCCTGCCAGATACTGACCAAATGCCATCTGCTCGCGGGCTTCCAGGTTATGGCCATCATCGACCGCTTTCGGCAGCCACTGGGTGATCAGACGAATGGCTTCCAGCGCGTTGGCGTCAGTCAGCGGATGCGCGCCAACGGAAACGTAAGCTTCAATCGCGTGGGTCAGCGCATCCATACCGGTGGCCGCGGTGACGGACGCCGGAATTTCCAGCATCACGCTGGCGTCATCTACGGCGATGTCCGGGATAATATTGGAATCGATAATGACTTCTTTCACCTGGCGCGCGGTATCGATGATCACTGCGTTGCTGGTCATCTCGGCGGCGGTGCCTGCGGTGGTGTTAATGGCAACCAGCGGCACGCCGGCATTTTTAACTTTGCCCACGCCGGAGTAGGCGGTAGACGGGCCAGGGTTGGCGGTCAGAATTTTGATCGCTTTGGCGGTGTCGATCGGGCTGCCGCCGCCAAAGGCGATGATGAAATCGCAGTTCGCGTCCTGATACGCCGCAAAGCCTTTTTGCACCAGCTCTTCGGTGGGGTTAGGAAACACCTCATCGAAAAGATGATAAGACATATTCTGCGCATCAAGCGCGGTAAACAGACTATCCAGCAGACCCAGCTCCACCAGTTGCCCGTCGGTGACCACCAGCGCTTTGCCCCACTGTTTGTTCGCAACAAGGTTGACCATATCGGCAATCGCGCCCGCGCCGTGCAGGCTGATTTTGGGAAGCGCCAACATAAAGCTCATGATATTTCTCCTTAAATTAAAAGCCCTATGTCCGGCGGCAGCCACTGTCGCCGGGCGTGAGCGGATAGGTTAGAGCGCGAGGGCGCTGGCGAGCGGAGTGACGCCAAAGCGTTTGCCAAGGGCAATCAGCTCTTCACGGGTGATGGTCTGCTTCATGCCGCCCATGGAATAGACTTTCACCAGCACTTCTGCGGATTTCTCGGCGGTATCGATCAAACCAAACGCCTCGTCCAGCGTCGGCCCGCTGCCGAATACCCCGTGGAATGGCCACAGCACCAGCGAATGTTTCTGCATTTCGACGGCAGTCGCCTGGCCGATTTCGTCTGTACCCGGCACCATCCACGGCAGAATGCCCACGCCGTCCGGGAACACCACCAGACATTCGGTGCTGCCTTCCCACAACTGGCGGGTGATCACGTCGGTGCGATTTTCCAGCACGTAGGTCAGGGCGATCAGGTTGGTGGCGTGGCAGTGCATGATCACGCGATCTTTGCCGTTGGTTGCCTTGATGCGCTCGCAGTGCGACAGGAAGTGGGCCGGTAATTCAGATGTTGGCACCGCCTCATGGGTTAAACCCCACAGGATGTGATAGCCCGCGCCGTCGCTGTCCACTTTTACCACGCCGATGTTTGCGGCGGTGTCGAGCTGAACGTTGCGGAAGAATTTACCGGAGCCAGTGACGATAAACGGCGTATTCGCCAGCAGGGGCATCGGCTGGCTGAGCGCGATATAGCGCGGTTCTTTATGGAAATCAGCCTCGTAAGGGGCGATGTCGGCTTCGTCCAGACGCAGCGTCAGGTTACCGCCGTTACGTTCATCCCAGCCTTTCAGCCAGGCGTCAGAGGTGGCTTTGATCATGCCCTGGACGAACCAGGATTGAGTGATGGATTGCATAGTATTCGAGTTCCTGTTAGGTGGTGCGGGGTTTACCCCTCACCCTAACCCTCTCCCACAGGGAGAGGGGATTGTCCGGTTTCGGTATTCACCCTCTCCCTGTGGGAGAGGGCCGGGGTGAGGGTTGTTTACCCGCGTTTACTCAAAATCTCTTTTTCATACGCACGCACGTTCTCCAGCCACTGGCTGCCTGCTGGCGTATCGTGGCGCTGGCAATACATTTCCCACACCGCCTGCCACGGCAGGGATTTCTGCTCTTCCAGCAGCGCCAGGCGTGCGGTGTAATCGCCTTCCGCTTCCAACTGACGCAGCTCATCCACGGGTTCGAGCAGGGCGCGCAGCAGGGCTTTCTTCATGTTGCGGGTACCGATAACCCACGCCGCGATGCGGTTGATGGAAGCATCAAAGAAGTCGAGGCCGATGTGCACGCGGTCGAACAAATCGTTGCGCACTATTTCGCTCGCGATAGCCTGAGTTTCGTCATCCAGCAGTACCACGTGATCGCTATCCCAGCGCACCGGGCGGCTGACGTGCAGCAGTAGACGCGGAACGTACAGCATGGCGGAAGAGATTTTGTCGGAGATCACTTCCGTCGGGTGGAAGTGGCCCGCATCCAGGCACAGCGCGGTCTGGCGGCTGGCGGCATAGCCCATATAGAATTCGTTGGAGCCCACGGTGTAGCTTTCTGCGCCGATACCGAACAGCTTGCTCTCCACTGCATCAATGTGGTGTGCCGGGTCCAGTTTTTCGCTAATCACTTCATCCAGCGCATTGAGCAGACGCTGACGCGGTGCCAGACGGTCTACGGTGATGTCTTTCATGCCGTCCGGGATCCAGATATTCATCACCGACGGCGTGCCCAGTTGCTCGCCGAAGTAAGCGGAGATACGGCGGCTGGCCTTGCAGTGATCGATCCAGAACTGACGAATTTTCGCGTCCGGGTGGGAGAGGGTAAAACCGTCGGCACTCAACGGATGCGAGAAGCAGGACGGGTTGAAATCGAGACCCAGGTGATTCGCTTTCGCCCATTCCACCCAGTTTTTAAAGTGTTCCGGCTTGATTTTGTCGCGGGAAACCGGCGTATCGGATTCCAGATAAATAGCGTGCAGATTCAGACGTTTTGGCCCCGGGATCAGGCTCAGTGCCTGTTCCAGATCGGCACGTAATTCCGTTGCATTACGCGCTTTTCCTGGATAGTTACCCGTCGCCTGAATACCGCCGGTCAGATTGCCCTCCGGGTTTTCAAAACCGGCGACATCATCGCCCTGCCAGCAGTGCATGGATACCGGCAGGCGATCGAGCTGACGCAGGGTCTCTTCGACGTCGATGCCAATGGCGGAATAACGCTGTTTCGCCAGTTCCCAGGCTTGTTCAAGTTGAGTGGTCATGCGCAAAGCTCCTTTGTCAGTCGTTTTTGCTGAAACTGCGCAACGTAGCGGGCAATTTCATGTTCAGAATTAGGTGTAAAGGTGGTCAGGCCGTAGTTGCCGGTTACCACCTGACGGAAATCATCTACGGTGCCCAGTTCTTCCAGCGTCATCAGCTGCACGCCGATATTGCCGAGCGTGGAGGCCTCAATCGGGCCCGCCACCACCGTCACGCCGCAGGCGTCGGCACAAAGCTGGTTGAGTAAGTGGTTCTGGCAACCGCCGCCGACGACATGCAGCTGGCTGAACGGTTTGCCGCGCAGGCGCGCCAGTTCATTCAGAATGTCGGCGTAAAGCAGGGCAAGGCTGTCGAAAATACAGCGCGCCAGTTCGGCAGGGCGCTGCGGCACCGGCTGCGAGGTCTCGCGGCAGGCGGCCTGAATTTCAGCGCTCATGTTGTCCGGGTTAATAAAACGGTCTTCATTGGGGTTGATCAGGAAATGGCAGGCGCTGAGTTGTTCCGTTTCTGCAATCAATGCAGGCAGGTCAGTGATGTTCTGCTCTTTAATCACGCGCTGAAGCAGCCACAACCCCATAATGTTTTTCAGCACCCGATAACGCCCTTCTGCGCCGCCTTCGTTAGTGATATTGGCTGCCAGTGCATACTCGCTGGTATACGGCGTGGTGCTTTCAAAGCCCATCAGCGACCAGGTACCGGAAGAGAGATAAGCGGCGTCTTTGTTCGCCAGCGGCGAAGCAATGACTGCGCTTGCCGTGTCATGGCTCGCGACGGCCACCACCGGGATTTTGTTGCCCAGCGGGCAAATCCAGTGACCAATCACGTTGCCAGGATGCGTTGGCGTACCGAACCATTTCGGCGATGCGCCGGTCCAGTTCAGCAGGTCTTCATCCCAGTTATCGGTCTGAATATTGACCAGCTGCGTGGTGGTGGCGTTGGTATATTCCCAGTTCATTTTGCCGGTCAGGCGATAGCTGAAATAATCGGGGATCAGCAGGGCATGGGCCACTTCGGCGGCGATTTCCGGCTGCTGTTCAACCAGCGCGCGTAGCTGATAGAGCGTATTAAACGGCAGGAACTGAATACCGCTGCG
Organism: Pseudocitrobacter sp. CD920760; assembly: GCF_057782505.1. Taxonomy (NCBI): domain Bacteria; kingdom Pseudomonadati; phylum Pseudomonadota; class Gammaproteobacteria; order Enterobacterales; family Enterobacteriaceae; genus Pseudocitrobacter; species Pseudocitrobacter sp. CD920760. Next base: position 5,153,023 of record NZ_CM173490.1, on the reverse strand, counting down.
GCGATAGATTTGCGCTTTCCCGAGCTGTTCAATCGCCCGCGCCATCACACCGTCGGTGCGGCTGTCACGGTAGGAGACCGGCAGGCCAACGCGCTGACCGTCGCGGTTAAGCAGAACGTAATCCACGCCCCAGGTGTCGATGCCGATGCTGTCGATCAGGATGCCCTGTTCGCACACCTTGTTCAGGCCGGTGCGGATCTCCGCCTCAAGCCCGTCGATGTCCCAGGTATCAAATCCATCCTGTTTTTGCAGGCAGTTCACGAAACGGTGGATTTCGTGCAGAGAGAGTGTGTGTTGCCCGGTGTCGTAGCGGGCAAGCATCACGCGTCCGCTGGATGCCCCTAAATCGACGGCCACACAATGGCGAAGAGTCATGGCTGGAGTCCTTCTTAATGTCATTGGACCCAGTCTAAGAAGCGCGTACGAACGTGACCTTCTCATCACTGACAGCAAAATGGGCGGCTGGCAAGAAAGCAAAGGTAGACGTGAGAGAGCTCACAATTTCCGCCAATTGCCCCGTATTGCGCGGGTGTGACGCTCTCCGCAATTCCCGATCTTTCCCGGCCTTTCTTGAAAAAACGACCGGGTTTGCGCCCTTTGCTGTCGAAACTTTAAGGTGAGGTCAGCCACCCCCGATTACTATCCTGATAACTTTTCTCATTTAGTGGGGGCGTTATGACCGTATTGCACAGTGTGGATTTTTTCCGTTCAGGGCGATTACCTGTAGCGATTGAACCGCGACTTCCGCAGCCCGCTTTTCCTGAGCATCATCATGATTTTCATGAAATTGTGATTGTTGAGCAGGGGACCGGTATTCATGTTTTCAATGGTCAGCCACATACCATTTGCGGCGGCACGGTCTGTTTTGTTCGCGATACGGATCGCCATCTTTATGAGCACACCGATAATCTTTGTCTGACCAATGTCCTTTATCGCTCACCGGAAGCGTTCCAGTTTCTTTCCGGGCTCGATCAACTGCTGCCGCAGGAGAAAGAGGGTAATTATCCTTCCCACTGGCGGGTGAGCCAGAGCACGCTGCAACAGGTGCGCTTTATCCTCGATCAGATGGCGCAGGTGGATGACAACATGGACGCGGCAACGCTCGCCAACCGCGAAATTCTCTTTATGCAACTGCTGGTGTTGCTGCGTCGTGGAACCCAGGTTGCGGGCAGTGTTGATAACGACGCGCGTCTGAATCAGTTGATGGCCTGGCTGGAAGATCATTTTGCGGAAGATGTTTGCTGGGAAGCGCTGGCCGAGCAGTTTTCGCTGTCGCTGCGCACGCTCCATCGCCAGCTTAAACACTCGACGGGCCTGACTCCGCAGCGTTATCTCAATCGCCTGCGTTTGATTAAGGCCCGCCATCTGCTGCGCCACAGCGACGAAAGCGTAACGGATATTGCCTACCACTGTGGCTTTGGCGACAGCAACCACTTTTCCACCCTGTTCCGCCGGGAATTCGACTGGTCACCGCGCGATATTCGCCAGGGCCGTGATGCCACCTTGCAGTAACGCGGCGGCTATCAACGTTTTCTCAGCGTAGAACTGCGACAATAGTGCGTTATAGGTCGTGAGGTATGGCTGTGTCGGGTCACTTAGTTCTGCGAAAAGAGGAATTCTTTGCCCGCCCTGGGCAAGCGGTGGCGGTCGCCGATCGTTATCCGCAAAACGTCTTTGCGGAGCATACCCATGAATTTAGCGAGCTGGTGCTGGTCTGGCGCGGAAACGGCCTGCATATGCTCAACGATCGCCCTTATCGCATCACGCGTGGCGATCTCTTCTACATCCGCGCGGAAGATAAACACTCCTACGCCTCGGTTAACGATCTGGTTTTACAGAATATTATCTACTGCCCCGAGCGGCTGAAGCTTAATCTGGACTGGCAAAACTACCTGCCCGGCCTGAACGGCAGCGCCTGGACGCCGCACTGGCGCATTGGCAGCAGCGGAATGACCCAGACGCGGCAAATCATCACCCAACTGGAACATGAAAGCCGCAAAGATGAACCGCTGGCGAATGAAATGGCCGAGCTGCTTTTTGCCCAACTGGTGGTCTCATTCAAACGTTATCGCTACGCCACCGATAATCTGGAAGCGACGCAAAGCGAAGCGATGCTCGACCGATTGCTGAGTGCGCTTGCCGGAAGCCTGAACCGCCCTTTCTCGCTGGATCTCTTTTGTTCGCAGGAAGGTTGCAGCGAACGCGCGCTGCGTCAGCAGTTTCGCCAACAGACAGGCATGACCGTGAATCACTATCTGCGTCAGTTACGCATCTGCCACGCGCAGTATTTGTTGCAGCATACAGATTTGATGATCGGAGAGGTGGCGATGCAGTGCGGTTTTGAGGACAGTAACTACTTTTCGGTGGTGTTTAACCGCGAGGTGGGGATGACGCCAGGTCAGTGGCGTCATCGTACCGGAGTGGTTGCCTGATTAGCTGGCCATACCCAGCCCAACAATATTCGCCGCGATGATAATCACCACGCAGCCGACGCTCAGCACGCCGACCGGACGGCGACCTGCATTGGTCCACTCTTTCAGTACCAGCCCAACCAGACCGCCGCACAGCACGTAGAAGCTCATGTGCAACATCCAGCTGATGTATTCATACTGCGCCGGAATTTTGGCGTGGCCCCAGGCGTAGAAGAAGAACTGCAAATACCACATCAGGCCGCCCAACGCGGAGAGCAATACGTTGGTGATGATCAGCGGTTTTGCCAGCGAGAAGTCAGCTTTTACCGACAGGGTTTTAACTTTTGCCAGACGAATGAAGCAGAAACCGAGGTTAATCAGCGCGCCGCCGCCCATGATAACGACGTAGCTAGGCAGCGCGACGTAGAGCGGGTCAACGCCCAGCGCAGCCGCCGCTTCGTGCATCGGTTTTGCAGCACTCATGGCGAATGACATCCCCGCTGAGAAGATGCCGCACATCACTGCCAGCACCAGCCCTTTCTTGAGGTTGAAGTCTTCCGCTTTAATGCCCATGTTGCGCTCTTTCAACTGGCCCGCGCGGGTGACGATGCCCACGCCGATCAGCGCAACCAGCACGCCCAGCAGCGTCATGCGGCCGCCTTTGGTGTTAATCAGCACATCAAAGTTACCGTTCAGAATCGGCGTCATTAGCGTGCCAACAATCAGCGTAATGCCAATCGCAATCCCGATGCCCATCGACATGCCGAGATAGCGCATCGTCAGGCCATAGTTGATATTGCCGATGCCCCACATCGCGCCGAAGAGAAAGACCGGCATCAGGGTTGAGGCGCTAAATGAGCCGTAATAGGCCCAGAAATTGGGTAACAGCAGGGCACTGATTGTCCAGGGGAGAATAAGCCACGATACGGTGCCGCCAACGGACCACATCGTCTCCCAGGACCAGTGTTTGACCTTCTTGAAGGGGGCATAGAAACAGGCTGCACTGGCTGCGCCTATCAAATGCCAAAAAATGCCCATCATAATCGCATTATTCATTATTGTTTCCTCAACGGGTTGTTGTTGGTTCAGGCTTCCTGCCAACCCATTGAGCTTAAAAAGTATGCGATTTAATAACCTTCCGGTAATTGCCACTGAGATTCAAAAAATGACCATCAGAGCAAAGTCGTAGTGAGTGGCTTCACACTTTTACATTCTGTGTAAAAAGCGAGGCGGTTGTGCCTTTTTCATTGATAGGCAACGCGTTTATGACCTGTAAGCCCCGTAAAATCAGTCACATAACAAAAAGTTATAACCTTATAAAAACTACGGCATTGATAATCATTTTCAATATCATTTAATTAACTATAATGAACCAACTGCTTACGCGGCGTTAACACTTTGCCGCCCGACAATAATGGAGAAGATTATGAGCTATACCCTGCCATCACTGCCTTATGCATACGATGCCCTGGAACCGCACTTCGATAAGCAGACGATGGAAATCCATCACACTAAACACCACCAGACCTACGTGAACAACGCGAATACCGCGCTGGAAAGCCTGCCGGAGTTCGCTTCCCTGTCTGCTGAAGAACTGATCACCAAACTGGACCAGATCCCGGCTGAAAAAAGAACGTTCCTGCGCAACAACGCCGGCGGCCACGCTAACCACAGCCTGTTCTGGAAAGGCCTGAAAAAAGGCACCACCCTGCAGGGTGATCTGAAAGCGGCTATCGAGCGCGATTTCGGTTCCGTTGACAAATTCAAAGAAGAATTCGAAAAAGCGGCTGCAACCCGTTTCGGTTCCGGTTGGGCATGGCTGGTGCTGAAAGGCGACAAACTGGCTGTTGTTTCTACCGCTAACCAGGATTCCCCGCTGATGGGTGAAGCTATCTCTGGCGCATCTGGCTTCCCGATTGTGGGCCTGGACGTTTGGGAACACGCTTACTACCTGAAATTCCAGAACCGCCGCCCGGACTACATCAAAGAGTTCTGGAACGTGGTGAACTGGGACGAAGCTGCTGCACGTTTCGCGGCTAAAAAATAAGTTTTTATCCATAGCCTTGCCGTAAGGTGAGGTACGAAAGCCCCCGTTGGGTAAGCCTGCGGGGGCTTTTTTTATCAGGAACTCATCTAAGAAACGCGATCCCGTAAAAAATGAAATATTGTTTTAATTTGTATGTTGGGTCACTTTTATTCGTACGATGAATGTCTAGCATCTCATCATCGAAGACGAGTTTTTCAGCCGTTTCAGGAAAACCCGCCAGGCAAAAAATTAGCGATCCTGGATGAGGATGATGACGATGCAAATTAAACGTGCGATAGAAAAAATTCCTGGCGGCATGATGCTGGTGCCACTGTTTTTAGGGGCGCTTTGCCACACTTTCTCTCCGGGCGCGGGTAAATATTTTGGCTCGTTCACCAACGGGATGATCACCGGAACGGTACCGATCCTGGCGGTATGGTTTTTCTGTATGGGCGCCTCCATCAAACTCAGCGCGACCGGTACGGTGCTGCGTAAATCGGGTACGCTGGTCATCACCAAAATTCTGGTCGCCTGGGTTGTCGCTGCGGTGACCTCTCGCTTGCTGCCTGTCCACGGCGTTGAAGTGGGATTCTTTGCTGGGTTATCAACGCTGGCTCTGGTCGCCTCGATGGATATGACCAACGGCGGGCTTTACGCGTCTATCATGCAACAGTACGGCACCAAAGAGGAATCGGGCGCGTTTGTATTGATGTCGCTGGAGTCCGGCCCGCTGATGACGATGATTATTCTCGGTACAGCGGGGATTGCCTCGTTTGAACCGCATGTGTTTGTTGGCGCGGTATTGCCGTTCCTGATTGGTTTTGCGCTCGGTAATCTTGACCCTGAGCTGCGCGATTTCTTTACCAAAGCGGTGCAGACGCTGATTCCGTTCTTCGCTTTCGCATTAGGGAATACCATTGATTTGAGTGTGATTGCTCAAACCGGGCTGTTGGGCATTCTGCTCGGGGTGGCAGTGATTATCATCACCGGTATCCCACTGATGTTGGCGGATAAATTCATCGGCGGCGGTGACGGCACAGCGGGAATTGCTGCGTCCAGTTCGGCTGGGGCCGCGGTCGCCACGCCAGTGTTGATTGCAGAGATGGTACCGGCATTTAAACCGATGGCGCCAGCCGCCACATCGCTGGTCGCAACGTCGGTAATTGTGACCTCGATTCTGGTGCCGATTGTTACCTCCATCTGGTCTCGCTATGCGAAAGCGGAAAGAGTGCAGATGGACTTACGTCACCGCGTGAAATAGCTTTTGCGCGTAGAAACCGGCCTTTATGGCCGGTTTTTTAATAGCAAAAAAAGATTGAATTTCCCCCTGCAACCAGCGAGCCTTTAGGCAGTGATTTCCGTGAAACAGGGTGACGAGATGCATTATCCGGTTGAGGTTTTTATTGGCACCATCCGCGACTACGACGGTAGCCGCCCAAGTGCGATTGCTAAGGTGCAGGTAGACGGCGAGCTGACGCTGACCGAACTGGGGCTGGCGGGCGATGAGCAGGCAGAGAAAAAAATCCACGGTGGCCCGGAGCGCGCGCTGTGCCACTATCCTCGCGAACATTACGCAGAGTGGATGCGCGAATTTCCCGATCAGGCCGATCTCTTCTATGCGCCTGCGTTTGGCGAAAATATTTCAACGCACGGTTTGACGGAAAAAGAGGCCTTTATCGGCGATATTTTCCGCTGGGGCGAGGCGTTGATTCAGATCAGCCAGCCGCGTTCACCCTGCTTCAAGCTGAACTACCATTTTGGTATTGCCGATATGTCTTCACAGATGCAAAGCCGTGGCAAAGTGGGCTGGTTGTATCGCGTGGTCGCGCCGGGGCAGGTGTCGAGCGATGCACCGCTGGAGCTGGTTTCGCGGCTGAGCGAGGTTTCCGTACATGAAGCGGCAGCAATTGCGTGGCATATGCCGTTTGATGAAGAGCAGTATCATCGGTTGATGTCGGCGGCAGGGCTATCGACAAGCTGGACGAGAACAATGCAGAAGCGGGTACTTAGCGGCAAGATTGAGGATAATTCGCGGAGATTGTGGGGTAAGTAGGCCCGGTAAGCGAAGCGCCACCGGGCATAGTGCTGATTACGTCCGCTTATACAACGGCAACCAAATCGTTAACCGCAAACCACCCAGCGGGCTGTCATCGGCCTTAACCCAGCCGCGATGCTGCTGAATAGCGGCTTCAACAATCGCCAGGCCAAGCCCGGTGCCGCCGGATTCACGGTCACGTGCTTCATCGGTGCGATAGAACGGTCGGAAGATTTGCTCTCTGTCCTCCGGGCTGACACCCGGGCCATCATCGTCAACGTTTACGGTGATGCCATCTTTATCGACTGCAAATGCCACGGCGATTTTGGTGTGTGAGTAACGCAGGGCGTTGCGCACGATGTTTTCCAGCGCGCTTTCCAGCGCATTCGGGTTACCGTACAACGGCCACGGGCCTGGCGGATAATCGATGCTAAAGGATTTGCCCATCTGCTCGGCTTCGAAGGCGGCGTTGTCCAGCACTTCACCCCACAGTTGGTTGGCCTTCATCGTCTCGCTGACCAGCGCGTTATTCGCCTGATTACGCGACATCACCAGCAGATCGTTGATCATACTGTCCAGACGTTGCGCTTCGGTTTCAATACGCTCCAGCTCTTTGCTCTCTCCGCTGCGGCGACGCAACAATGCGGTGCCCAGCTGCAAACGCGTTAACGGCGTGCGCAACTCGTGGGAGATATCAGAAAGCAGACGTTGCTGCGCCGTCATCATGCGTTCCAGCGCCGTCACCATCTGGTTAAAGCTGGCGCCTGCGGCTAAAAACTCCTGCGGGCCGGCCTCCAGTTCAGGATGCTGACGCAGGTTCCCCTGGGCGACTTCATCGGCGGCGTTTTTCAGTTTACGCGCCGGTTTTGCCAGGCTCCACGCGAGCCATAACAACAGTGGCGAACTGACTAACATCGTCACGATGAGCAGCAATAACGGGCGGTCAAACAGCAGGTTGATAAAATCGGACTGTGAACTGCTGGCAGGTCGAATCAGGTATAACTGGTAGTTATCTTCCCCATCGCGGATGGAGAACGGGCCAACCAGCTCAACGCGGCCATATTTTTTCTTTTGCGGGTGATCTGAGTTATCTGATTGCCCGATAAAGTTGCGAATGATCTGCATTTCGCTGCGTTCTGCGCCGATCACGCGGCCTTCGCTGGTCACCAGCAGAAGGCGTTGGCCGGGCGGCGCCCACTTATCAATGGCACGGAACAGACGACGCCACCACATCAAATCGTTCGGTGGATCTGCCGCCAGCTCTTCTTCAACGTGCTGCTCAATCATCATGCCCTGGCGCTGTTCGCTGTCCAGCAGCTCAGTCATTTGACGAGAATCGAGCTTCGGTAGCATCAGAACCAGCATCAGCACCAGCGCCAGCGTTAACCAGAAAATGGCGAAGATGCGTGCGGTCAAACTTCCTATCATGAAGCCGACACCATCAGATAACCGCGACCACGCAGGGTTTTAAACCACGGATGCCCATCTTTACGTTCCGGCAGTTTGCGGCGCAGGTTGGAGATGTGCATGTCGATAGCGCGGTCGAACGGGGTCAAGCGCTTGCCCAGCACTTCCTGACTCAGATGTTCACGGGAAACTACCTGGCCGAGATGCTGTGCCAGCAGATAAAGCAGGGTGAATTCAGTGCCGGTCAGTTCAAGGACCTGCCCATCAAAGCTGGCTTCCTGACGGCCCGGATTCAGGCTCAGGGAATCAACTTCAACGGTTGGGGAACCGACGTCGCTGTTTTGCTGCTGTTCGCTCCAGTGGGAACGACGCAGAATTGCGCGTATACGCGCAACCAGCTCGCGATCGTTGAACGGCTTAGGCAAGTAGTCATCTGCGCCCAGTTCAAGGCCCAGAACGCGATCCAGCTCGCTTCCGCGCGCGGTAAGCATAATAACGGGGGTCTGGTGTGTCTGACGAAGCTCTTTAAGCGTGTCGATACCGTTTTTCTTCGGCATCATCACATCGAGCAAAAGCAGGTCGATGCTGTCGTCCAGAAGTGCCAGCGCCTGTTCACCGTCATGGGCTACCAGAACGTTGAACCCTTCCATGTCGAGCAACTCCTTTAACAAGGAAGTGAGCTCGCGGTCATCATCAACTAATAAAATTTTATTCATATTTTAAATACCTCCGAGGCAGAAATTACGTCATCAAGGCCCGCTAATCCATGACTTTACGTTGTTTTACACCCCCTGACGCATGTTTGCAGCCTGAATCGTAAACTGTCTCTCGTTGAATCGCGACACAAAAGTTTTTGGGAGCAAGTGATGCGCAATGTTATCGCTGCCGTCATGGCCTCAACACTGGCGCTAAGTGCTTATAGCCAGGCAGCTGAAGTCGTCACCAGCGTTAACTGGCACCCCGCTGAGGGTAGCACGCAGCGTAGCAGTCAGGGTCATATGTTTGACGGCATAAGTTTAACCGAACATCAACGTCAGCAGATGCGAGATCTGATGCAACGTGCCCGGCATGACCAGCCGCCCGTTAATGTTAGCGAAGTAGAGACGATGCATCGTCTCATCACAGCAGAAAAATTTGATGAAGCCGCTGTACGCGCTCAGGCAGAAAAAATGGCGCAGGAGCAGGTTGCCCGCCAGGTAGAAATGGCGAAAGTGCGCAACCAGATGTATCGCCTGCTAACGCCAGAGCAGCAAGCGGCTTTAAATGAGAAACACCAGCAACGTATGGACCAGTTGCGTGAGGTTGCCGGGATGCAGAAAAACCCAACGACAATGTTATTTAGTAGTACCCGTAGCAACCAGTAACAAACCCTGTTTTTCCTTGCCATAGACACCATCCCTGTCTTCCCCCACATGATGTGGGGGTTTTTTTTGCCCAAATTTTGCCACCGCCTCCGCTATACTAGCCGCAGAATGAATGGCAGGAGCGTTTATGAATCAATCATATGGCCAGCTCATCAGCCGCGCAGCGCTTGCCGCGACGGTGATGGCCTCGGTGTTACTTTTGATCAAAATTTTTGCGTGGTGGTACACCGGTTCCGTCAGTATTCTGGCGGCGTTGGTGGATTCCCTGGTGGATATTGCGGCATCGTTGACTAACCTGTGGGTGGTGCGTTATTCGCTGCAACCCGCAGATGACGAGCACACCTTCGGTCACGGCAAAGCAGAATCGCTGGCGGCGCTGGCGCAGAGCATGTTTATTTCTGGTTCGGCGCTGTTTCTTTTCTTAACCGGCATCCAGCATCTGGCTCAGCCGCAGGTGATGAATAAACCGGGTATTGGCATCATTGTGACGATCGTTGCGTTGGTGAGTACATTAGTGCTGGTTTCTTTCCAGCGCTGGGTGGTGCGAAGAACGCAAAGTCAGGCGGTAAGGGCGGATATGCTTCATTATCAGTCTGATGTTATGATGAACGGTGCAATTTTGGTCGCTCTGGGGCTCTCCTGGTACGGCTGGCATCGCGCAGATGCGCTGTTTGCTTTAGGAATTGGCATCTATATTTTATATAGCGCATTACGTATGGGTTATGAGGCGGTTCAGTCTTTGTTGGATCGTGCATTACCCGACGGAGAACGTCAGGAAATTATCGACATCGTGACCGCCTGGCCTGGGGTAAGCGGTGCACACGATCTCAGAACGCGGCAGTCAGGGCCGACCCGCTTTATTCAGATCCATCTGGAAATGGAAGATAACCTACCCTTAGTTCAGGCACATGTGATTGCCGAACAGGTGGAGCAGGCTATTTTGCGTCGCTTCCCCGGATCCGATGTGATTATTCACCAGGATCCGTGCTCAGTTGTCCCGGATGGTGGCAGGAGCGTTTGAACTTTCGTAAGTCGTTGTAAAAGTGTGGGGTCGATCGGCATTTTTTGTTCAAATAACCGCCATTCGGCCTGACCTGAATCAATTCAGCACGAAGCACTTGATATACTATCTGTAATAAGGTCGTTCTCTCCCTACAGGGAGCGCTTCGGGCAGAAGAATTAATTATTAGCATTCCTAAGTTCAGAGGTAGTCATGATTAAGAAAATCGGTGTGTTGACAAGCGGCGGTGATGCGCCGGGTATGAACGCTGCCATTCGTGGTGTTGTGCGCGCTGCGTTAACGGAAGGTCTGGAAGTCTTTGGTATCTATGACGGTTATCTTGGTCTGTACGAAGACCGTATGGTTCAGCTCGACCGTTACAGCGTCTCCGATATGATCAACCGTGGCGGTACCTTCCTCGGTTCAGCGCGTTTCCCGGAATTCCGTGATGAGAATATCCGCGCTGTGGCTATCGAAAACATGAAAAAACGCGGTCTGGACGCGCTGGTCGTTATCGGCGGTGACGGCTCCTACATGGGCGCCATGCGTCTGACCGAAATGGGCTTCCCGTGCATCGGCCTGCCGGGCACCATCGACAACGATATCAAAGGCACTGACTACACCATCGGTTTCTTCACCGCACTGAGCACCGTGGTTGAAGCGATTGACCGTCTGCGTGACACCTCTTCTTCTCACCAGCGTATCTCCGTAGTGGAAGTCATGGGCCGTTACTGCGGTGACCTGACCCTGGCGGCAGCGATTGCCGGTGGTTGTGAATTCGTGGTTCTGCCGGAAGTTGAATTCAACCGTGACGATCTGGTGAATGAAATTAAAGCCGGCATCGCGAAAGGTAAAAAACACGCAATCGTCGCCATCACTGAACACATGTGCGATATCGACGAACTGGCGCATTTCATTGAGAAAGAAACCGGCCGTGAAACCCGTGCAACCGTTCTGGGCCATATCCAGCGCGGCGGCTCCCCGGTGCCTTACGACCGTATTCTGGCTTCCCGTATGGGCGCGTACGCCATTGAACTGCTGCAGCAGGGCTTCGGTGGCCGCTGCGTCGGTATTCAGAACGAGAAACTGGTTCACCATGACATTATCGACGCTATCGAAAATATGAAGCGTCCGTTCAAAGGTGACTGGTTAGACTGCGCGAAAATGCTGTACTAATCCGCGTGGGTTAACGGAGGGCGTACTGCCCGACGTAATAAAATGGCCTTCCCTTCCGGGAGGGCTTTTTTTTGACTTAATTTTAGCGCGGTGATAGTTCGAATAATTTTCGCGTCACTATGAGTAATGGTGGTGTGGGGAAAAGAGACGAGGTTGATAAGTCAGGGCAAAAAGGGAGCATTTTGGCGGAAGATCACAGGAGTCGTATTCGATAGTTAATTAATTGATTAAATGATGATATTTTATGTTTGGCAAATGAGTAACCCCCATAAGCACCCCCAAATGGATTTGTTTGTGGGGAGAGGGGGAACCCAGTGCTACGTTTTGACCTGTGTTTTCTATGATAGCAAAATGACAACCCCTTATTGCTTTAGGCTGTTTTTAAGTGGAGCAGTTGTCCTTTAAACCGGATAACAGTGTTATCGTGGGGTATTGTCTTCGACGTTGTTGGAGATTATTTCCGTGCCCCTGCAAATATTGTCGCGCAGCCAGCCGAACAGAATTTGCAGGGTTTCTTCGGAGGTTAAGGCTTGCACGGGAAAACCGTATCAGAGGAGGATACGTGGGTTACCAGTCGAAGATTTCTAATCCGGGCAGCATTTACCCTGCAGCATCAAAATGGATTATGTCGGGGGAATAACGATGCATAAGCGTAACAACCAGACGACGACAGGCTTTTGATAACCCCAGTCGCTTTAGTTCCAGTACGCGATGTAAACGGGCATTCAGCCTGAGAATAAATCCGTAGCCGGTATACAGTATCCAGTCGTAGTTGCCGCCGTCATGACGTTGAAGTGTTACCTGGTCAAGGATAGCGTTATCCTCACAGGTAATACGGGCGGTGCTACACTGGATCCAGTTCAGACGGGCGACACGTGGCAGAGGATCTTCAACAACCAACTTCCCGGGGGCGTCAGCAATGCGAAGTGAATAACCGTTATCGCAGACCACATCGATCAGGTTGGCCAGTTCAATACCGTCGATATCAACAGCGATCCGGCCCATGTTGAGGGCCAGTATATTGACGGCATCAGCCTCCACGGTCAGAGACAGCTTCATTGAGTCGCTCCGCTGTATTTGCCGGTGGTGATATCGGTTACCATTCTGTAGCCGTTACGCGTCATCAGTCCACAGTCCTTACGGGCGCGGAGGATATCAATACTGCTGATGAGTGGGGACTGTGTTTCTGCACTGAAACTGCGACGATCGATACGGACAAGATCGTATTTTTCGACGATGAAATTCACCGCGTCGCACAGTGAAATGCCTGCGTCAATATGTTCCGGAATGACACCATCGTTGCCAAACGGTGTGTCGTTAAGTGAAAGGCCATAATGCTGTTCCAGCAGATATACAAGAAGTTGCTGCCAGATTTCAACGGGCGTCGGACGTGGCGAATCCTCCTGCGTGGAGGATAGTGGTTGGGTTTGCATAGTGGGATCTCTTCGTTGACGGGTTAAAACGAGGGAAAATAGTGCGAAGGTTTACGCGGTTGCTTCAGATGGTGTCGGGTAAATCGCTACGTACACGTATCCATGCGAGCCGAGGCTGTCGGCCTCGCAGGTCAGCCCTGTTGCGTATAACGTGACACAGTGCTGATGGCGGGGACTGAGCTCACCGGAAACCAGCATGAGTTCCAGTTGTTTGAGCAGTACCGGGAATGCCTGGTCGAGAAGGCGTAAATCCGCGTCGCTGAACTGTCCGGTGATACTGGCGCGGTCAGCGAGATAGTGCAGCCGGTTGTCCTCCTGCACCAGGCGAGCGCCAAAACAGGGAGTGATACTGCGTTTAAGTCCCCACCAGGGTTCAGTGATATCGTGGTTTTCTGCCGGTATTTTATTCGACAATTTTAGCCTTCCTTAAACGTGTGTTAATTCAGTGTGACGCTGCGCAATACGACATACGGGCCGTTACGGTCCTGGCGGCGTTCAGCGAAGACGGCCAACACACCACCGATGTCCTGTACCTCGCGACCGGCGTAATGGCATATACTGCCACTCCACTTATATTTGCCGGTACAGAAGCGAAACAAGCGGGACTGCGGATGCTGCCGGTATATCGCCATGGCCTGACGCTTGCTGATAATCTTCATTTATTTCCCCCTACAGCCAGCCGCGTTCGGCAAAGGACACAATCTCCATCCCGCCGATGACCATGTGGTCCAGCAGGCGGATATCAACCAGCGCCAGGGCTTCACTGATGCGCCCGGTAATATTCCGGTCGTCCTGACTGGGCTCTGCATACCCTGAGGGATGGTTATGCACCACCACCACCGCAGCGGCATTATGCTGCAGGGCGGCTTTTACAATTTCCCGGGGATGAACCTGTGTATGATTGATGGTGCCGGTGAACAGCGTTTCATGCGCAATCAACCGGTGCTGGTTATCGAGGAAGAGCGCAGCAAACTCTTCGCGCTCCTGTGTGGCAAGCTGCAGGCGCAGCCAGTCGCGAAGGGCATGGCTGGAGGTAAATGACGCCCCGGGTTCACGTAACTGTTGCTCCAGCAGGGTCAGTGCCGTCCTGACCGTCTGCTGTTCTGTGGGGGCCAGTTCACGGGCAAACAGCGGAAGTTGTTGTTCCATAATTTTGACCTCAGTCGATGATGTGCATAATGGTGTCGCATTCGGGATGGTTCAGTGCGTAGTCCCGCAGACGGTAATAGTGCTCTGTCATGGCGTCGCATTCCGTACGGCAGGCATGATGGCTATACTCCAGCAGACAGGCCGCGATACCCGCCGCCTCAGCGCTCATTTCAGCACTGTTGCCATTCATGGCATTGAACAGTGTCCATTTATCACCAGTGTCTCCATCCGGCTCCGGTGCCATAAACACGCCGCCGTTGCTGAGTGTGTAAAAATTCCAGATGCCGCCGTGGTAATCCTCACAAAGCCGGTCCATCCACGCGAAGATGCGGGGCTCCAGCAGTATCCACTGTGGAATGCCGCCAAAATGTTGCGGCCAGAAATGAAGCCGCTGTGCATCAGGCAGCAGCGTGGCGGTGATGGTCGGGACCTGTTCTGTGTCCGCTGTCACGGACGAATGATTCATGTTCATGGGTGTTCCTTGTGTAAGAGTATGAGTACGCCGTTCAGAGAAGGGCGGTGGCGCGAGCAATAATGAAAATCAGGGGGAGAAGAGCAGATATGCGCATATGTGCGGAAAGAAACCGCAGCGCGTCAGTCTGGCATTAACAGCAGACATAACCGGGGGCAGGATTGTGCATAGCCATCGATATCGCTCAGACAGGGCCATACGCCACCGGCATCTGCCAGTCTGCACAAGCTGAGTTCGCCAGGCCGGTAACAGAGGTATGCGCACCAGGCACAGAGGTCATCATCGGAGATGGAACGGCAGAAAGCGGTATCGCTCAGGGAAGCCGGATAAACGCCGGCCTTGTGGGTATTTTCAGGAAGAACGGGCATCAGCTCAGTGCCTGCTGCAGCTCTTCAGCCATCACCCACAGCGCGCGGTTGAGCTTTATGTCACCGTCGATACCGTTCACTGCCCGCGTCCGGCTGCGTTTGCCCTGTGCTGAACGACCGGATAACCCGCCTTTCTGCAGGTTTTCCTGCAGACGATTGAAGACCGTCCACAGGTCATTCTGCTCATCCTGCCAGCGGCGTGGTGCCAGAATCTGTGTCTCTGTGACCGGTTGATGCTCTTCTCCAAAACGGTACGTCAGGGCCGCTTTCGCCAGCGCCTGCTGCGCCGGAGGGGGCAGCAACAGAGACTGCATGGCATCTCGCTTCTCCTCCACCCGGTCAAATACGCCGAGTACCTCATAAGCACCCTCGATGACTTTTTCCACCACATCGCCTTTATGCGGTACGCGTACTTCACCAAAGGACGTCCCGCAGACCAGGCCGTTACAGCAGACGCTACGGAACAGCCCCGGCAGCATCTGATAACTGCTGGAGCCGTCATGTGAGTTGAGCAGAATAATTTCCGGGACTTGCTGACCGGTGATTTGCCCGGCACGGCGCAGGCGCAGCATATGCTTCGTGTGCTCCCGGCGGGACGCATCGCGCACTCGGGTCTGACAGGCAAAGAACGGCTGAAAACCTTCGCGCTGGAGGCTCTCCAGCAGGGTGATGGTGGGGATATAGGCATACCGCTCGCTGCGGGAGGCATGCTTGTTTTCACCAAACACGCTCGGGGTGTGCAACATCAGTTCTTCGTGTGTTAAGGGACAGTCGCGACGGATCAGGTTCACACGACCAAAACGGCTGGCTAATTTCATGGGGTTACCTTTATGGATGACATAAACGAAAAAGCCCTGCTCATACGAGCAGGGCTTCAGAGGGGGTGTATCAGGGAATGGCGGGATTCTGTAATGACAGCGAACGTTACCGCGCGGTTATTTCGGGTCCGTGTCGGCCTGGCTATTTCCCGTCGGTAAAGTGGCTTCAGCAGGGGCTGTAGTTAAGCCACCCTGGATAATTTTGTGTTTAGCAAAAGCCTCCGGCATCGTGTTGATGCAGTAAGTGATATAAAAGACATTGAAGATAATGACGTAGAACACATTCATCTTCAGTTCGAACTTAAAGGTGTTCAGCACGTAGCTCTGCAGCGCTGTGCGGGCTTTAAAGGCCCAGATGATATACATCACACCACTGGCAATGGACAACACGCCGCCGAGCATGGCAATGGCATCCATGGTCGGGTCATAACCATAGAGTTCCGGGTCGGTGGTGCCCATCACACTGAGCTGGCGCGAAATACCGTAGCAGATGGCTATCCACAGAACATAAAGGTCAGAGGAAAACGAAACCTTCGTGGTGTCGATGATGATGCCTTGTTTTCGGTAGAGCCACATCAGTGGATAGATACCGAAGGTAACGAAAGAGAGTAAGACAAAATTCAGCGTTTTTGTGTTCAGTCGGGCGCTGAGGTCGGTAATGACAGGCATGGTTTATCCTTAAAGGTGGAAGTTTCAGAAGCGGAAGTAAAAGAGACGGTATTCAGTCAGATGGCGACAGGTTATTTTCCGGAGTACATGTGGTTGCGGACTTTCACCCACCATTTACCGTTACTGATTTTGTAATCAACTTTTTCGTCATTACATTCATCAATTTCGGGGCCGACGTATTTTCCGGTTTCAAGGTTCAGGACAGCGATATTGCCCGCCGGGCAGGACATGCCCATATCGGTATGCAGAATAGCGAATTTGCCTCCGGAGGCTGTGACAGACGTTCCTGCGCCCAGCGTCATCATTTCATCGCTGTCGATATGGACCCAGCCCTGTTTTCCGCCGCAGCCATTGCACCACAGACCATCACCGTTGACGGTACTGGCCAGCGTATAGGTGCTGTCAGGGATACTGACCTGGGTTGTGATGGTGGCGGCAACCGCAGGGACTGCCAGGGGCAATATCGCGGCACTCAACACCACATTCATTAAACTTTTCATTATTTACCTCACTGATTGGCGTCCCAGAAATCTTTAAAGCCACGTCCGCTGATTTTAAATTCTCCGGTAATATCAGTGAGCGTGACGACATGACCATATTCGCGCAGATAATTCACCAGCCATTGCTGAGTGGCTTTACCCCGAATAATCAGGGATATCTGGCATTCGCCTTTTTTCTGCCATATATGGCGCTCACCCTGAACCGGGTGTTCATTCAGCGTCAGTGTGACGCTGTCAGCCTCCGGCGTCTGGCAGGCCTTCTTGTTTCTCTCATTGGTCTGAACCTGGATATATTCATATCCGGGTGTGTCATCCATGGAAAACGTGCTGTTTCGGTTAATCGTGTAGTAATACTCCCCACTGGCATATCCCCAGCCTCCGTCGGCTATAGCCGGTGCGGATGAGAGAGCCAGAAGAGCCAGTGCAGGCAGGGTCAGTTTCTTCATGTTTATTTCCCTATGGGGCAAAGGTATCGACGAGGAAAATCATGGCGAACACGATGAATATCGTGAGCAGAACGTTGATGATTAAGCAGCGGAAGATTTTCCGTGCCAGTCGGTGCGGGAATGCCATCGGGAACCTCAGTCTCTGACAATGAGAAAGAAGAGCAACCCGGCAAGAATCGGGTCAATTATCATTGCGAGAATAAACCATCCCCAGAATGACCTTCCGGCACCTTTGGCCAGAAACCCCAGCACAACGGCCAGAAAAATCCATAACAAAACCAGTGGCATGTCATCTCCTTACAATGTTTTAACGTGCGTCTCCATATCTGTTTTATTTCAATCAGATAGCAGCATTTCAGCTCAAGTTTATAACCATGATAGATGAAGGGATAATGAATAAAACCGATCGGAACGATCGACAAAATCGATCATGAACAAGCAAAACTCTTTATCGTTGGACGTGCAAAACTAATCGAAAAAGAAGGACCAGACGCTGCGGGCCACATGGGCAACGGTGTGTGTCACAGCCTGCAAGGCCTGCCGGACAAGCAGTGGCAGTGGTACGCTGTCAATGACGTGGTCAAGGGTATCAACAACGGCGTCGCCAAAGCTGCTGCGGGCGGTATCCTGTATGGGGGTTGAGTGATAGGACTGATGCAGGTGGGGCAGCAGCGGGCTGCGTGCCTGCTTTGGGAGGCGATTTATCATCCGCTCCACGATGTGGGCCAGGTGATAACGCCCCTTCACTGAAACAGGAATGACAGCATCTTTCTGTATACCCAACTGACTGGCGACGGCCTGCTGTTTACGTTTAATGTGTTCAAGCTGGCCGGGTGATGGCATCGCAGTGTGTCGGTTCCACTGCTCGGATGGCTCGACTTTATCCACCTGATTGAGCACCCAGAGTACCGGCGGCATGGTGTTACCGCACCGGGCCTGAATGAACTGATAAAACGTCTCTTCCACGGAGAATGCCCGGTCGTCCGCCTTTAGTACCCACAGCACCATATCCAGCTTCGGGAGCTGCTCCCGATAGAGCTCACGATATTCTTTATCCCGACTCTGGCTCTCGCCCACACCGGGCAGGTCCACCAGCGTCAGATAATGTTGGCCGAATCGCAGGCGTACACGCTGTGGTTTACGGGTACAGGCTTCCACAGCATTCACTGCGCAGACTTCACTGCGGAACAGGGCATTGCAGAGCGACGATTTACCTGCACCTGTTTTTCCCATAATACCGATGACTGGTTCGTAAGTAATAAGCTGGCTGAGCTCCTTAATCAGCGTGTGGCGTAATGTACGGGGATAGCGGCGTAAATGGCGGCGGATAATCTGATATCCTGATGGTTGTTTCATTGAATATTCCTCAGAAATAAAACAGGCCATCCCGGAGGATAGCCTGATGAGCAAATAGTCTGTTATTCAATGATGTAATATATATCTGAAAAATATTTAAAAAGGAGAGGAAGCATCTCTCCTTGCTGTATCAAGGAGGTTAGTCCACGGTACGAATTAAAGGGATTTTATTTGTTTTCTTTGCAATCCTCAGTAGGAAATCTTTATGTTCTGCTGGGGTGTTTTTTATTTTTTCGTATCCTTTAAGATAGCTGTTCTTTCCTGAATTTGACGCCTGAGATGATTTGTTCTCGCTGTCATCACGTGCCATTTTCCGTATTAATTGGTCGGGAAGGCTGAACGTTTGTCTGAAGTCATACCCGTGGACGGATGCATCAGGAAACGGAACCAGAATATCATTAATAAAGATATGAACCTGCTTATCAGACGAATGTCCTTCAGTATCTTTAGCCCGGTATGTATTGGTTTTATTCTCGATCAGGTGTTTCTGTAATCCCATGGTGAAATTAAAATCGAAACTGTAAATGCCTGCGTAGCAGTTATGCTCTGCCGGGATAAATGAACACCATGTAAGAATAAGTTCCTGTATGAAACTCTCATTAATAACACCATCCCGAATGTAAAAAAGCACATGTGCGCAGGGTAAGAAAGATTCATCAATTATCGCTATGCGCTGATAACCTGCTATTCGTTTATACATGGCACGGTATCTGATTTTACTGATCATGAAATTCAGTGCGCGATTCATGATACGTAGATCATCGACGATATGCCTGGCTTTACCCTCAGTCTTTTTCCCCAGACGAAGGCTGATACCAAATAGTGTTAATTTCTGATGATTTGCTTTCTTTTTTATTTTTGCATATTTTTGCAGCAGTTTATTGTAAACGGTCTCTTTATGAATAAGTGACGCCTTGAGAAAATTTCTCTGCACAGGCCGGGCCGGATGGCGCAGGTGTATTATGTCATCAGGTATATTAGGATTAGTATTGCGTTCTGAGAGTGGTATGTTTTCTATTTCTGATGCCAGTATTTCACGCAGTCTGTTTGTGGCGTGCCCCTGTATTTGAACTTCACTGTCAGTGTCATTCAGTTCATCATCGCTAAGCTCCTTCCCCTTTTCAATTTTTACATCATCAAAGCTGATAAAGCTGTAGATGCCAGCAAGTTTATTATATTTGATTTCAGGTGCCGGATATGTGTTGTCTTTCTCACGAAGCCTGAGGAAATTCACTTCGTAAAAATCATTCATTCCATCCTTTCGCATGAAACTTCCTTACAGAGGTGGTTTTTAGTTATTTTATCACCCTATTAATTATATGGCTATAAATGAAGCTTTAATAGTATTTATTAAGTGTAAAAATCAAATAATTAAGAGTATGCGTTTTTGGTTAACAAGTCACTAAAAACAATGGGTTAGTAACAATGATGTGAATTATTGGTAGTGTATATAATTATCGCTAATATTCATTTTGAATCCGTTGTTTTATCTCATAAAACAGATAAGAACAATCATGGCTTATCAGAAGCCATTCCTGGTCATGATGTCTCCCCGACTGCACAGCATCCACAGCGCAGGAAAGGGCCATATCCGGAGATCTTTGGGGTACCGTAATGGATAACAGGAGATAAGGGCAGACTATGTGAGATACCGATTCAAAAAATACATATGAATGCTATTATCTGGATGCCTCACTGCTCCCTGGTTGTATCGAGACATATCCGAAAAAGATATCGATTGAAATCGTTTCTGAATTTGAAAAGTGGCAAGCAGTGCTTCAGATGCTATGGTAAGCGAACCACTGGATAAAAGTGACAGATTGGAATATCAGGATAGAGGGTGCTGTTGATGACTGTAAAGTGGTACCTAATAATTAATTTAGGTAATTATTGTTATTTTATATGGAAACAGTTTTTAAATCCATGAAACCCATTCACATCACCTCACTCATTGGTCACCTGTAACGCCATATCAATCCCACACTTATCCCCCTAAGTTACAGCCAATCAAAAATAACATCCCATACGTATCTCATGACTCACACACACGAGATATTCTACCCATGAAGCAAAATAACCGTTACATCCACTACAATCATCTGAAGAACAGACTATTCACTCACCTTGATACACTCTTTGATAATTACGCCAAGATCTTAATGCTACGTATTGACCTTGGGTATCTGCAATACAGTGAAGCATTCAGTCTACAAGACGAAAAGGACATGGCCTGGCAGATGACACTCCTGACTGAACAACTGAATATCCATACTGATATCATTGGATTTGCATGGGTAATGGAACGCTCAGAGAAACACGGGATACATATCCACGCCACCTTTTATCTCGATGGACAACGGCACCGTAAAGTCTGGAATACCTGGCAGGCAGTTGAATGCTTATGGGGGGACATAACTAATGGTGAAGGGCATGCACAATGGTGTAAACCTCAGGAGCATTATCGGGTTCGTGGGGAGAGGGTTATCTGTCATGATGACGATAAAGGTCGCAATGGGATGACCTATATCCTCAGCTATCTGAGCAAAGTGGACCAGAAAGAGGACAGATTAATTTATCAGTTCAGTGATATTCCTGAACGAAGCAGGAGAGGAAGGCCAAGGCGAAAGTCAGAATCTGAAATCACTGGTTGGTAATAATATCAGACACCATTTAAACCGGGGGATATCGTGAATATCAAAATTTATACCCCGCACTCATCATCTGAAGGAATCACATCTCACTCGTAATTCCTTCTCCATTCACTTTACGGAGAACAAGATGATGAATACCGATATCCCTGTCCTGAATGACCAGTTTGTCGACATGAAGTTTATTACCCGGTTAACCGGCTTAACGGATAAATGGTTCTACAAGCTTATTCAGGATGGGGTATTCCCTAAGCCTATCAAACTGGGGCGTAGCTCCAGATGGTTGCAGAGCGAAGTGGAAGCCTGGTTACAGCTGCGTATCGCTGAATCACGGGGCTGAGCACGCATGAAGAAGAAACATAACCGTAAGACATGGCAGGCTCCGGTACGCTGGATTTGTCTGCAGTGTCATCGCCAGTACTGTGGTGAGCGTATGTGCCCGCACTGCTACGGCACGGCCAATGTGATAGCTGCCACAGCTGGTTGAATCATCCCCCTCAGCATTACTCACTCATACACGTAAATCTATACCCCGCCAGTAACCACGCATGATGCTGCCCATACCGGGACGGCCTGTGCCTGCGTGTCATATGGCGGTAAGGACTATTACTATGTACGCAAAATGTTTCCTGGCCTGTAACAGTGCTGGTCGCCTGACCGGTGCCAGAACCGCACTGCGCTCTCCCGGCGAACGATACACCTGCCATCACTGTGGGAGTGACCTGGTGCTGCACACTGACGCTGAGCGCCCGTGGTTTACGCATACCGATGCTGCACTCACTGTAGGCAGGCAAGGCTGTCCGTACATCCAACCAGACATTGATGAAGTTCTGTTAATACTCCAGCTACGACGTTACGTACCGAATGCAATGCCGGTGATAGGGCCTGGTGTGCATCACTGCCCGTTATATGAATACCGCAGGGCCGGGGAGGTCTTATGCTTATGATGTCGTGCCACCTCGCTCTCAACAGCAAGGGGGCGATGAGCCGCTCCCGGGACGCCATTAGCGAATCTGCTGATGGCTGGCGCTGTACGTCCTGCGGATGTCGTCTGGTGCTGCACCCGGGAGACGATGATACCCCTCCCTGGTTTGAGCATGACCAGACGTCAGCAGATGCATCTGCTCTGGCATACTGCCAGTATCGTCAGCACCGTGACGGATTGCCGGGTGAACGCTTCAGAGTGATGTTGTACTCCGTTCATGGACAGGATATCCGCATGGCGACGGAGTCCTGGTACTGTGTCTGGTGCGGATGTCATTACGAGGGCGAGAAGCATTGCGCGGTCTGTAACACCGGTATCTACAGCATCGAAGACACGGTCGGGCAGGGTGACATCCATCCAATTGAAGATCCGGCACAGTGCCCACCAGCAGACCTGGGAGGATACTGACCATGGCGATACGGTTCAGACCAACAGAATATGTGATTACTGCTGATGGCGAATGGGTGGCTGTTGATGCGCTCTCATATCAGCATACCAAGCCGCTGTTATGTGGATCCTGCCATACGCCAGCCACCGTGACGCAGGGTGATAATGGCTGGCAGCTGGTTCACCGACCGCGTTCAGAAGCCGACAGACGGCGGGTGATTCGCTGTTGTTACCGTCCTCCCACATTTTCGACAGGGATCCGGGGATTGTAAGTCATCATCACTGGACAGTGCGTCGATACAGAATGCCGACATGCCGTGTTCAGCGAGAGCCAGATGCAATTAGCCGAACTCTGGCCAGTATGACCTGTATAGACACACCGTCAAAATACGCCCGATATCTCCCCACCCTGCTGGTGTCCATTCGCCGGCATCTTGTCTTCCGCTAAAAGAACAGAGAGTACCCTTTATGAATTATTACTCCCCCATTTCTGATGCGGGTAATGCGGTAACCCTGCGAACTTTTCTGTAGCAGGCAGTTGACCCTTATCCCATGCTGGTGGCATTGAGTGTTACCAACGGTGCGAAAGTGATCCATATCCGACACCTGAAATCTGTACAGTCCGGGGACATAGTGAACACTTGTTCGGGGACATGGTAGACACTTACAACTAAGGCATAAGAACCCGTTTATGGAGTCGCTTATGCCCTGGGATGCGAGAGATACCATGTCATTACGTTCCGAGTTTGTTCTGTCCGCCTCACAAGACGGGGCGAACATCCGTTCCCTCTGCCGTCACTACGGCATTTCTCCCGCCACTGGCTACAAGTGGCTTCGCCGC
This sequence comes from Pseudocitrobacter sp. CD920760, assembly GCF_057782505.1. Taxonomy (NCBI): domain Bacteria; kingdom Pseudomonadati; phylum Pseudomonadota; class Gammaproteobacteria; order Enterobacterales; family Enterobacteriaceae; genus Pseudocitrobacter; species Pseudocitrobacter sp. CD920760. Next base: position 5,129,532 of record NZ_CM173490.1, on the reverse strand, counting down.
TGGGCTGAGGAAAGCACATCCGGTCTTCTGGACCGTCCCCGGACGCCTCATTATTCTCCCAACCGCTCGCCCGACGACATCACTGACCTGCTGCGTATCGCCCATGTCCGTCATGAGCGCTGGGGCGCGCGCAAGATAAAACGCTGGCTCGAAGACCAGGGGCACCGTATGCCCTCCTTCAGCACCGTCCATAACCTGATGGCCCGTCACGGTCTGCTGCCGGGTACGGCTCCGGGTATTCCGGCCGCAGGACGCTTCGAACATGACGCGCCGAACCGGCTCTGGCAGATGGATTTTAAGGGCCACTTCCCCTTCGGCGGGGGCCGTGCCTTCCGTTCACCCTGCTGGATGACCACTCCCGTTTCTCCCTGTGTCTGGCACCCTGCACCGATGAACGCCGTGAGACCGTGCAGCAACAGCTGGTCAGCGTGTTTGAACGCTACGGGTTGCCAGACCGGATGACGATGGACAACGGCTCACCGTGGGGCGACACCACCGGCACCTGGACGGCACTGGAGTTGTGGCTGATGCGCCAGGGTATCCGGGTGGGGCATTCCCGGCCATATCATCTGCAGACACAGGGTAAGTGGTTCACAGACAGCGGTGAGCTGCAGCGTGCTTTCGACCACTGGCGTACGGTGTATAACCTTGAACGGCCCCATGAAGCACTGGGTATGGCCGTTCCTACCTCGCGATATCAGCGGGACGCTGAGCATAAAAGGTATCAGTCTAAATGCAGGCAAAGCGTTCAGGGGGGAGCGGGTCGGGCTGAAGGAGACGCTGGAGGATGGCTGCTATGAAGTGTGGTGGTGCAGTACAAAGGTGGGGGTGATCGACCTGAAGAAAAAGTCGATCACCATGGGTAAAGGATGTTAAAAAGTGTTCACCATGTCCTCGGACCGTACAAACCAGAGCTAGGGGGATAAATCTGCTCTCCTGATTTGGGGGAGCTTATGGTTACTTTTGAGACAGTTATGGACATTAAAATCTTGCATAAGCAGGGGGCTGAGCATTCGTGCAATAGCCAGAGAACCGATTATCTCCCATAATACCGTAAAGCTTTAATATTGGGGTGCTGTCTGCTAATCAGGTATGATCAAGCGGATGATCATCTGAATGAGCGATCCCCGTAATAAATTTTTTGAGGTACAATGGCTTCCTTGATTTTCTAGGGATGAAGATAACGGAAAATACGTGATCTTGCAGACAATCGTCCTTTGCAACCATGCTAGATACCGCACTTTATATTTTCATGATGATTTTTATATTTTAGGGGGATGGCCGTGATAAAAAAAATTTGCCAGGTGATTGACGGGGAGTACGTCTGTGATATTGATATCAGCGTGGAGGAATGGAAAGATTTATTAGTGAATGAAAAAGTTTTTGATGAAAAGAGTATTACAGCGTTAAAAAAATGGTTCATTGAACCAAATCATTCTTGCACATGCTTCGATATTGGTAAAAAGTACGAACTGCACAGTATGAGTGCTAATGGTGTTATTAACGGACTGGGTGGGAGAGTTCAAAAAGAACTTGGTCGATTTGAAGTTGAAGGTATCGGAAATATCGCGTCCGGTACAAAATTTATTACAGTCATGAAGAGTAAAGAAATCGTCGGGAAACCCAAAAGAAATTTATGGACAATTCGTGAGGAACTTGTTCAGGCAATTAATGAACTTGATTTTTTTGGTACAACAGAAATGGCCTGCAGTGAGTATTACTCTGACGCTGAGTTGATCAATGCCATAGAGGAAAGTAATATCTTCGACGACGCTCAGACGTTTGAATATACAGGAGAAGCCAAACCAAAGAAAAATGCAATAGAAGTAAAAAATGGCCTCTCGTATCCCAGGAGTAAAGGGGTATCCAAAAATGCACTGAATAAAGCAGGTTACATATGTGAAATCAATAGCGATCACCCAACCTTCAGAAGGCGAAACTCATCCTTAAATTATACTGAACCTCATCACATTGTACCTATGTCCAGGCAAGATGATTTCGACACCTCTCTTGATGTCGAAGAAAATATAATATCTCTGTGTTGCAATTGCCATAAACAAATTCACCTTGGACAGGGTTATGAAGATATGCTGAAAGAAATATACACTGCGAGAAAAAGGTTATTAAAAAAAGTTGGTATTGATATATCACTGGAAAACTTGATTCTTTATTACAAAATGGAAAGTAAGTGAGTTTCAAACGAGAGTGATACCTTCGTTTTATTGGTCGGGATGAACAGCAGATGATGTTTCCGGCAAGTATCTGGTTCAGAAACTTTCTGTTAAAAAAGAGGTAAAAGTAGTCTTGAGCCCTGACTGCGAATTGCCATTGCGCATGACCAGAGAACAGGACGACCCCCTGCCAAACCCAGGCATGAGAAACACCTTTAAAACATAGACTTAATTAAAATCAGCAATTCCCATCGAAATAATAAGCAAGCAGAATTGGCTCAGGTGAATTTCACTCGGTGCAGTGCATGCGTTGGGGGGGTTAAAATGAAAAACCCGAAATTAATCGGGTTTTGATTAGTTAACGATTAACAGGTTCCCGTACCTGGGAACAATCTGACTATACGCGCAATATAATATTTCCACAATCATTATTTTTGACTGCTAAGCCATTTATTCATCTGCTCAATTTCTCCTTTTGTGCTTTAATGATGTCCTGCGCGAGTTTTCTCATTTCAGGATCTCTCCCGTACTTCAGCTCGGTTTCAGCCATTGCTATTGCCCCTTCATAGTGTGCAACCATGCCTTTTGCAAAAGCCTTGTCGGGATCGGATTCATTAACGGAACCCATCATTTTGTCATGCATGCTTTTCATCCCTGACATATATTTCTGTGAAGATGCCGATGAGGACACATTCAGAAATTTTCATTTCTGAATGTTATGCGGAAATTGCTGGCAGCGACAGCAACAATATAACAGAAAGAGTTTTTTTTTATTTTCATAAAATAAATCCTTTTCGAGTAGGTATTGTTTAATTGTAGCAGAGTCAGATAAAAAAGCCCCCAGACGGGGGCCAAAATACAGCAACATAACAACATATTCCGCTTAAGGAATAATCCAAGGAAAGGGTAAATGCACGGGTATCACAGTCACATTCAGCCAGCATTCATCATGCGGCGGTGTGCATCGGCCATAGCCTGATGCGGGCCGGACTGACCGTTATTCATGAATTCATGGGCAACAGCCGCTCTTTCATGGTCATTCATCGCCGCGTATGAGGTCGACGGGCTGGTAGCGGAAACGGGGTTATTCCCCATCATCTTCTGGTGACTTTCCGCGATTTTCTGGTGCGCATCAGCTGAACCATTATTCATAGTTTCATGGGCAATAATGGCTTGTTCATGCTGATCCATACCAGCTATACGGGAATCCCCCCCCTGAATCTGGGCAGGAGCGGAAGCAGACTGCATCTGATGAGCAGGTGCCTGTGCATTATTGACACGCTCATGGATATTCACGGTTTCAGCGGCCCATGTCGCAGAAATTAATCCAAAACCTAACACCGAAGCTATTACGATATTATTCATGGTAACTCTCCATTTTTAAATCAATGATGTCCGGGAAATCACGACCTGTTTCTTCAGTTGTATCTCTGAAAATGCCAGTCTTCTCTGGCAAGTGACTGTACATTCATTACCTGAGGTACTCTGACGCTATGTAATGATGGAGTCGTCCAGACTTCCTGATAAGTTGCAAAAATTATACCGAATGGCTTCTGTTCGTAGCATGACAGGCTGATGACATCTTTGTAATATTATCAGTGGGGTATGATCGGATTCATTTTGCTCAGTCTTGGTACAGATAAAATGAAACGAGTCGAGTGTATATCCGATTCCACGTGTACTTTTCCGTGATGGGCCTCCACGATTGACTTTACAATAGCAAGGCCTATGCCGCTGCCTTCGCCTTTTCGTTGTCTGGACGGATCCACCCGATAAAACCGGTCAAACAGCCGTGGTAAATGTTCTTCAGGGATTGGCCTTCCGGGATTTTCAATCATCAGCTTAAAACAGCAGTCCTGTTCACTTATTGAGACGTCGATCGCCTGTCCCTCCGGCGTATAGCGCAAGGCATTGGATAACAGGTTATTAATTGCTCTTCTGAACATCTGTGGATCCCCTTCTGCTAGACAGGACATCCCGTTAAACCTCAGTGTGATATTGCGTTCTTCCGCCCAGGCTTCGAAGAACTCAAAGACTTTCATGACTTCGGCACTCAGGTCAAACATGACCTTGTCAGGAATCAGTTGATTATTGTCCGCCTGAGCCAGAAACAGCATGTCGCTGACCATTTTGGTCATCCGGTTGTATTCTTCAAGGCTGGAGTAGAGAATATCCTCAAGCTCCTGCTGCGATCGATCCTGACTCAGTGCAATTTCAGTCTGCGTCACCAAGTTGGTGATCGGGGTTCTGATTTCGTGCGCAATATCGGCAGAGAAATTGGCCTGACGGGTAAAAACATCCTCTATCTTTTCAATCATGTGATTGAACGAGATAACCAGTTGCTCCAGTTCAATAGGAACGCGAGCGGGTTCCAGCCGCGCATCAAGGTTTTCAGAAGTAATATTTTTAATGGCGTTGCTGACATTGCGAAGGGGCAGATGCCCCTGGTGGACAGTAATTCGAATGATCAGAATAATCAGCAAGCTTATCACGACGGCAATGGCAATCAGATTCTTTTTCAGCGCATCGAGATAGTGAAGATGGAAATTAATAGAGAGTCCGGTCAGCATGACATAGTGCTGCTGTTTACCCTGAAATATCGCCTGACCAGAGGAGGCGATAATTCTGTAGGTTTCCATTTTCATTCCGGAGCCGGAAAACATCGGTTCAGCCGGATCTTCCACCGTCCAGAGAAACACGTCCCGGACGCGAGTGTGCTCGCTAAAGTCTGCTGAATTCAGGGCCGATCGTAATGCTGATCCCTGCGCTGAACTAAACAGCACCTCTCCCTGCGGGCTAAGGAGCAAAAGGGCAATATTACGGTAACTGGCAATCGACTCCTTTATTTTACTTATTTTTTTCTCATCCGCATCCGCCGGAGACTGCAGTATTCGGTTCAGTGTGGTGCTGATTTGCTGCAGATCGCTGACATCCTGCTCGGCAAAATGCTTTTCAACGGAATGCAGCATAAACCAGGTAAACGCAATAAAAGCCAGTATTGTGGACAGACTGATGAAAAAGGTCAGCCTCAGGGCAAGTGAAAATGGGCGTCTGGAAAACTTGTTACGCATCCGGAACCTCCAGCATGTAGCCCACGCCCCGGACTGTCTGGATCAGTTTTGCCTCGTAATCATTGTCTATTTTCGCGCGAAGCCGCTTTACAGCGACATCAATCGCGTTGGTATCACTGTCAAAGTTCATATCCCAGACCTGGGAAGCAATCAGCGAACGAGGTAATACTTCGCCCTGATGGCGAATGAAAAATTCCAGCAGGCTGAACTCCTTACTGGTGAGTACAATGCGGTTCCCCCCGCGGCTGACTTTTCTGGAAACGAGATCAACCGAGAGGTCAGCCACCTTAAACTGGCTTTCTGTGATCACCGTGTTCCCCCGTCTCAGAAGAGTTCTCACCCGGGCGAGCAGTTCGGCAAATGCAAAGGGTTTAACCAGGTAATCATCCGCCCCCAGCTCAAGTCCTTTGACCCTGTTTTCAATCGTGCCAAGGGCCGTCAGCAGTAATACCGGCATCCCCTTTCCGGCAGTGCGCAGCATGCGGATGATATCCCAGCCGTTCACATCAGGCAGCATGATGTCCAGAATGACTAAATCATACTCGGCTGTCATGGCGAGATGATATCCGGTAAGACCATTATCAGCGTGATCCACTATGAACCCTGCCTCTGTAAGCCCTTTGCTGAGATATTCACCTGTTTTAATTTCGTCTTCGACGATCAATATTTTCATCTTGCTCCCCGGCTGGCTGCTAAGGTCATTCTATTGCGCTCACGATCGTTATCAACGGATTACAGCAAAAATGACAACATTGTCATTATCCTGTCACCCGGCAAACAGAGAGCGTTCGGTAAAGTACCCCTATCAATACTCTGGACTTCATTTGAACCATTTACCAGGTCTGCCTGGAAGAGAAGCGTTATGTTCAAATTAAAATTACTCAGCATTAGCACGATATTCATCCTGGCCGGTTGTGTCTCTCTGGCACCAGAATATCAGCGCCCGGCAGCACCGGTACCCCAGCAGTTTTCGCTGTCCCGAAACAGCCTGACGCCAGCAGTGAATGGTTATCAGGATACGGGCTGGCGTAACTTTTTTGTCGATCCCCAGGTTACACGGCTGATTACTGAAGCTCTGAATAATAACCGTGATTTGAGAATGGCTGCCCTGAAGGTTGAAGAGGCCCGAGCCCAGTTCAACGTCACGGATGCAGATCGTTATCCGCAGTTGAATGCCTCATCAGGGATCACATACAGCGGTGGACTGAAAGGCGACAAGCCGACGACACAGGAGTATGACGCGGGTCTGGAGCTCAGCTATGAGCTCGATTTTTTCGGCAAGCTTAAGAACATGAGTGAAGCTGACCGTCAGAACTACTTTGCCAGTGAAGAAGCCCGTCGGGCCGTGCATATCCTGCTGGTTTCCAACGTTTCACAGAGCTATTTCAGCCAGCAACTGGCGTATGAACAACTCCGTATCGCGCGTGAAACGCTAAAAAATTATGAACAGTCCTATGCTTTCGTTGAGCAACAGCTGGTGACCGGGAGTACGAATGTCCTGGCGCTTGAACAGGCAAGGGGACAAATCGAAAGTACCCGCGCAGAGATAGCCAAACGAGAAGGCGATCTGGCACAGGCAAATAATGCCCTGCAGCTTGTACTGGGAACGTACCGTGCACTTCCGTCAGAAAAAGGGATGAAGGGCGGTGAGATCGCGCCAGTAAAACTGCCACCAAACCTGTCCTCACAAATTTTACTGCAGCGCCCGGATATCCTGGAAGCTGAATACCAGCTAAAAGCAGCTGATGCCAATATTGGCGCAGCGCGAGCGGCCTTTTTCCCGTCCATTACCCTGACCAGTGGCCTTTCCGCAAGCAGTACGGAGTTGTCCAGCCTCTTTACGTCAGGAAGCGGAATGTGGAATTTTATTCCTAAAATTGAAATTCCTATTTTTAATGCTGGCAGGAACAAAGCCAATCTGAAGCTGGCTGAAATTCGCCAGCAACAGTCGGTGGTTAATTACGAACAAAAAATTCAGTCAGCCTTTAAGGATGTTTCCGACACGCTTGCGCTGCGCGATAGCCTTAGCCAGCAACTTGAGTCACAGCAGCGTTATCTTGATTCACTTCAGATAACCCTGCAGCGTGCCAGAGGATTGTATGCAAGTGGTGCTGTCAGTTACATCGAAGTGCTGGATGCAGAACGTTCCCTCTTCGCGACACAGCAAACCATCCTCGATCTTACCTATTCCCGACAGGTTAACGAAATTAATCTGTTTACCGCGCTGGGTGGCGGCTGGGTAGAGTAAATTTATTCAATTAATCAGGAAATTAAAAATGCGTAATTCACTTAAAGCCGTTTTATTTGGTGCCTTCTCTGTCATGTTTTCTACCGGTCTTCATGCTGAGACACATCAGCATGGCGATATGAATGCTGCCAGTGATGCTTCGGTACAGCAGGTTATCAAGGGCACCGGTATCGTTAAAGAAATTGATATGAATAGTAAAAAGATTACCATTTCGCACGAAGCAATCCCGGCGGTGGGCTGGCCTGCAATGACCATGCGCTTCACTTTTGTTAATGCAGACGACGCTATCAATGCCCTGAAAACCGGCAACCATGTCGATTTCTCGTTTATTCAGCAGGGCAATATCTCCTTACTCAAAAGCATTAACGTTACGCAATCCTGATTAACAGTCCGGAGCGGATACATCCAGTGCGCCTGAACATTCATTATGGGATCACTGTGAATGAATGATCGGGCGCATATGCCAGGTGTTTTGATTTTTCAGCGAGAAATTGTATGGCTTCTTTAAAGATAAAATATGCTGCAATAATTATCAGCAGCCTCATAGCAGGAGGGCTGATATCGGTTACTGCCTGGCAGTATGTAAACTCATCACAAAAAACAGTACAAACAGAACAAAAGGCACCGGAGAAAAAGGTACTTTTCTGGTATGATCCGATGAAACCGGATACCAAATTTGATAAACCCGGAAAATCTCCCTTTATGGATATGGACCTGGTGCCAAAATATGCTGATGAAAGTGGCGATAAAAGCAGTAGCGGGATCCGCATTAACCCAACTCAGGTTCAGAACCTGGGATTAAAAACACAAAAAGTCGCTCGTGGAGCACTGAATTACTCCCAGACTATTCCGGCTAACGTCAGTTATAACGAATATCAGTTTGTCATTGTACAGGCGCGTTCTGACGGTTTTGTCGAAAAAGTGTATCCCCTGACGATTGGCGATCATGTAAAGAAAGGCACTCCGCTTATCGATATCACCATTCCTGAATGGGTTGAGGCACAAAGTGAGTTCCTGCTGTTATCCGGTACCGGTGGAACGCCAACGCAAACCCGAGGCGTTCTTGAACGGCTTCGCCTGGCCGGTATGCCGGAAGAGGATATTCAAAGGCTGCGTTCAACCCGTACAATCCAGACCCGTTTTACCATTAAAGCACCTATTGATGGTGTCATTACTGCATTTGACCTGCGCACCGGCATGAATATTTCGAAAGATAAGGTGGTGGCTCAGATTCAGGGGATGGACCCGGTCTGGATCAGCGCTGCAGTGCCGGAATCTATCGCCTATCTGCTGAAAGATACGTCGCAATTTGAAATTTCGGTACCGGCTTATCCGGATAAAACATTCCATGTCGAAAAATGGAACATTCTTCCCAGCGTGGATCAGACAACCCGTACGCTTCAGGTCCGTCTCCAGGTTTCTAATAAGGATGAGTTTCTTAAGCCGGGCATGAATGCCTACCTGAAACTGAATACCCAAAGCCAGGAAATGTTGCTGATACCAAGCCAGGCCGTTATCGATACCGGCAAAGAACAGCGCGTGATTACGGTCGATGATGAAGGCCATTTTGTGCCAAAACAGATCCACGTTTTGCATGAATCACAGCAACAGTCCGGCATTGGTTCCGGCCTGAATGAAGGGGATAACGTGGTAGTCAGCGGCCTGTTCCTCATTGACTCTGAAGCCAATATTACGGGCGCGCTGGAACGTATGCGTAATCCTGAAAAAGCAGAAAACAGTTTGCCAGTAATGCCTGAGCAGCCTGCAAATATGCATTCAGGACACTGAGGAGACGACGATGATTGAATGGATTATCCGGCGCTCTGTCGCCAACCGTTTCCTGGTCATGATGGGTGCCCTGTTTCTCAGCATCTGGGGCACATGGACGATTATTAACACGCCGGTTGATGCCCTGCCTGACCTGTCAGATGTGCAGGTAATCATTAAAACCAGCTATCCCGGCCAGGCTCCTCAGATTGTTGAAAACCAGGTCACCTATCCGCTCACGACTACCATGCTGTCGGTGCCGGGCGCAAAGACCGTGCGCGGTTTTTCTCAGTTCGGTGACTCTTATGTGTATGTCATTTTTGAAGATGGAACAGATCTGTACTGGGCCCGCTCGCGCGTGCTGGAATATCTTAATCAGGTTCAGGGTAAACTTCCTGCCGGCGTAAGTTCAGAAATCGGTCCAGATGCCACAGGCGTGGGCTGGATATTTGAATATGCGTTGGTTGATCACAGCGGGAAACACGACCTTTCAGAACTGCGCTCTCTGCAGGACTGGTTCCTGAAATTTGAACTGAAAACCATTCCGAACGTGGCTGAGGTCGCTTCGGTTGGCGGCGTGGTGAAACAGTATCAGATCCAGGTTAATCCGGAGAAATTGTCCCAGTACAGTGTCAGCCTGCCTGAAGTTAAACAGGCTCTTGGATCGTCTAACCAGGAGGCCGGTGGTTCGTCCGTTGAAATTGCAGAAGCAGAGTACATGGTCCGTGCCAGCGGATATCTTCAGTCCATTGATGATTTTAATAATATTGTTCTGAAAACAGGCGAGAACGGTGTACCGGTTTATCTGCGTGATGTCGCTCGCGTACAGATCGGGCCAGAAATGCGGCGCGGGATAGCAGAGCTTAATGGTCAGGGAGAAGTTGCCGGCGGCGTGGTGATTCTGCGGTCGGGTAAAAATGCGCGAGACGTTATCACAGCAGTAAAAGACAAACTGGAAACGTTGAAGGCCAGCCTGCCTGAGGGGGTCGAAATCGTGACCACCTACGATCGCAGTCAGCTTATCGACAGGTCAATTGACAATCTCAGTTATAAGCTCCTTGAAGAGTTCATCGTTGTTGCCATTGTCTGTGCCCTGTTCCTCTGGCATGTTCGTTCTGCCCTGGTGGCAATTATTTCTCTGCCACTTGGCCTGTGTATCGCCTTTATCGTCATGCACTTCCAGGGACTGAACGCCAATATTATGTCGTTGGGAGGGATAGCCATTGCCGTCGGCGCAATGGTGGATGCCGCTATTGTCATGATTGAAAATGCGCACAAACGGCTGGAGGAGTGGGATCATCAACATCCAGGAGAGCAGATTGATAACGCCACCCGCTGGAAAGTCATTACTGACGCCTCCGTGGAAGTGGGACCTGCACTGTTCATCAGTCTGCTGATTATCACCCTTTCGTTCATTCCTATCTTTACCCTTGAAGGACAGGAAGGGCGTCTGTTTGGCCCGCTGGCGTTCACGAAAACCTATTCCATGGCAGGAGCGGCCGCGCTGGCTATTATCGTCATTCCTATTCTGATGGGATTCTGGATCCGCGGGAAAATCCCTGCCGAGACCAGTAACCCCCTCAACCGGATGCTGATTAAAGCGTATCATCCGTTGCTGTTACGGGTATTGCACTGGCCAAAAGCAACCCTGCTGGTTGCGGCCTTGTCCATCTTCACGGTTATCTGGCCACTGAGCCAGGTCGGCGGTGAGTTTTTGCCGAAGATCAACGAAGGTGACCTGCTGTATATGCCGTCAACGTTGCCAGGCGTCTCTCCGGCGGAAGCAGCGGCGCTACTGCAGACCACGGATAAGTTAATCAAAACCGTTCCTGAAGTGGCCTCTGTATTTGGCAAGACCGGTAAGGCAGAGACCGCAACGGATTCCGCGCCACTCGAAATGGTGGAAACCACCATTCAGCTGAAACCTGAGGATCAGTGGCGGCCAGGCATGACTATTGACAAGATTATCGACGAACTTGATAAGACCGTCCGTCTGCCTGGTCTGGCTAACCTCTGGGTGCCGCCAATTCGTAACCGTATTGATATGCTCTCTACCGGTATCAAAAGCCCGATAGGTATCAAGGTATCCGGGACTGTTCTGTCCGATATCGATGCGACGGCACTGAGTATCGAAGCGGTAGCCAAAACCGTGCCGGGCGTGGTTTCTGCTCTCGCTGAACGTCTGGAGGGTGGGCGCTACATTGACATCGATATTAACCGTGAGAAAGCCTCCCGCTATGGAATGACTGTAGGAGATGTTCAGCTGTTCGTCTCCTCAGCTATAGGTGGCGCAATGGTAGGTGAAACCGTTGAAGGTGTGGCCCGGTACCCAATCAATATCCGCTACCCGCAGGATTACCGGAATAGCCCTCTGGCTCTGAAACAAATGCCAATCCTGACGCCAATGAAGCAACAAATCACGTTGGGAGATGTTGCTGACGTTAAAGTAGTTTCCGGGCCAACCATGCTGAAAACGGAAAACGCCCGACCAGCCAGCTGGATTTATATCGATGCACGCGACAGGGATATGGTGTCGGTGGTCAATGATATTAAGACAGCTATCAGTCAGAAAGTGAAACTGAAACCAGGTACCAGCGTGTCATTCTCCGGACAGTTTGAATTACTTGAACACGCCAACAAGAAACTGAAACTGATGGTGCCGATGACGGTGATGATCATTTTCATCCTGTTATATCTGGCATTCCGTCGGGTTGATGAGGCCTTACTTATCCTGATGAGTCTGCCGTTCGCCCTGGTTGGCGGGATATGGTTCCTGTACTGGCAGGGCTTCCATATGTCAGTCGCAACCGGAACCGGGTTTATCGCCCTGACCGGTGTGGCAGCAGAGTTTGGCGTGGTCATGCTGATGTATCTGCGTCATGCCATTGAAGCGCATCCGGAACTGTCAAACAAAGAAACGTTCACACCGGAAGGTCTTGATGAAGCCCTTTATCATGGTGCCGTGCTGCGTGTCCGGCCGAAAGCCATGACCGTGGCGGTGATCATCGCGGGTCTGCTGCCGATACTCTGGGGAACCGGCGCAGGTTCAGAAGTCATGAGCCGTATTGCGGCCCCCATGATTGGTGGGATGATCACGGCTCCGCTGCTGTCCCTGTTCATTATACCTGCCGCCTATAAACTCATCTGGCTGCGCAGACATAAAAAGAGCGTGTCATAACCCTGAAAGGGCACCCCTGCGGGTGTCCTTTTGCATAAATTCACCCTGACGTCAGGGTTTATATCGATAACATACAGAGGTGAGTATGAAAAAAATAATTTTAATGACCCTGGCTTTTGGCCTTTCACTGCCCGCGATGGCGAGTGAAAAAGTGATTGATATGTATAAATCTGAAAACTGTGGATGCTGTTCCCTGTGGGGTAAGGCGATGGAAAATGACGGGTTTGAGGTGCGGACCCACGTCATGAATGATCAGGCTCTGTCAGCCCTGAAAGAAAAATATGCTGTTCCTGCTGGACTGAGAAGCTGTCATACCGCGGTTGCTGGTAATTTGATCATTGAAGGCCATGTGCCTGCAGCCACGATACATAAGGCAATGCAGTCTGGTTCAGGGATTTATGGCCTTGCCACCCCCGGCATGCCTGCGGGGAGCCCGGGAATGGAGATGGGGGCCCGTAAAGAGGCTTACGATGTTATCGCATTCTCACCGGAGGGCAGTAAAAAGGTCTTCCAGCGAATCGAATAGTCAGCGGAACGGCTGATAACGGGACGCCGGCAGCAGGCACTCCTGTGCCGGCGACATTCGTGGTAATCGCATCCATGACATAACCTGAATACAGAAGATGCTTCAGGTTTGCATAAGGAGAGTTACTGTGAAAAATGACAATGCAGTGCAACACAACAACCAGACTGCTTCTGAACAGACATTATCCCCGGACGAGAGTCACGTATTGCATAAGGTGAGAGATCCCGTGTGCGGGATGGAAATCCTGCCCGACAAGACGCACAGCAGCATTCGATACCAGGAGCATCAGCTTTATTTCTGCTCCGCCAGCTGTGAGAGTAAATTTAAAGCCCATCCCGATCGTTATCTTACAGAAGATGCCAGTGAACATTCCCATCACCATCACCACGAAGTCATCCCTGATCAGATAAAACAGCCTCACCACCAGGCGGAGAACGATATTTCTGAAGGTGTGTGGACATGTCCGATGCACCCGGAGATACGCCGCAGTGGTCCCGGAAGCTGTCCTGTCTGTGGAATGGCACTGGAACCGCTCGTAGCCACGGCATCCACGGGGCCGAGTGATGAACTTCGCGACATGACAAGACGCTTCTGGCTGGGGTTGTTGCTGGCGTTTCCGGTTCTGATACTCGAAATGGGATCTCATCTGTTTCCCGCTTTGAGGAATACAGTATCACCACAGTACAACACATGGCTGCAGCTGCTTCTGGCCTCTCCTGTCGTGTTGTGGTGTGGCTGGCCATTTTTCGCCCGGGCCGGAATGTCGTTACGTAACCGCTCCCTGAATATGTTTACCCTTGTTGCTATGGGGACCGGCGTAGCCTGGGTTTACAGCGTCATTGCAACCGTCTTCCCCTCCTGGTTTCCTGCATCGTTCAGAAACATGGATGGCCTGGTGGCCGTTTATTTTGAAGCCGCGGCAGTAATTACGGTGCTTGTATTGCTGGGACAGGTTCTTGAGCTGCGGGCACGGGAACAAACCTCAGGTGCCATTACTGCGCTTCTGAACCTTGCCCCCAAAACCGCCAGGCGGCTGGATCATGACGGTCATGAAACGGATATTAATGCGGAAGATGTCCTGCCTGGCGATAAGCTCCGCATCAGACCTGGAGAGAGTATTCCGGTCGACGGTATCGTGGTCGAAGGCAAAACAACCGTGGATGAATCGATGGTGACCGGGGAGTCTATGCCGGTTACCAAAACGGAGGGTGAACCCGTCATTGGGGGGACGATTAATCAGACAGGTAGTCTTATCATCCGTGCAGAGAAAGTCGGTGATGAAACGATGCTCTCACGAATTGTTCAGATGGTCGCTGATGCACAGCGTTCGCGGGCCCCCATCCAGAGAATGGCTGACAGCGTTTCAGGCTGGTTTGTTCCTCTGGTGATACTTATCGCGGTTGTTGCTTTCATGATCTGGTCTGTCTGGGGGCCCGAGCCCAGGATGGCGCACGGTCTCATTGCGGCTGTGTCGGTCCTGATTATTGCCTGTCCCTGCGCGCTGGGGCTGGCCACGCCGATGTCGATAATGGTGGGGGTGGGCAAAGGAGCCCAGGCCGGGGTGTTAATTAAGAATGCCGAAGCCCTTGAGCGTCTTGAAAAAGTGGACACGCTGGTTGTCGACAAAACAGGCACGCTCACGGAAGGTTCGCCGACGGTGACAGGGATTATCAGTCTCAATCCGGGTGGGGAAACATCTCTTTTGCGTGTAACGGCCGCAGTGGAAAAAGGCTCGCAGCATCCGCTGGGTATGGCAGTAGTTAAAGCAGCGCAGGAAAAGGGGATCGCAATACCCGCAGTCACTCATTTCGATGCGCCGTCGGGTAAAGGTGTCACAGGCGATGTCGAAGGTCAATGGGTTGTTATTGGTAATGAACTGGCTATGCAGGAAAACAGTATCGTTATTGAAAATCAAAAGGCCATTGCGGATACGTTGCGGATGGAAGGCGCTACCGTTATCTATGTGGCCACGGACGGGGACCTTGCAGGCCTGATAGCTATCTCGGATCCCGTGAAAGCATCCACGCCGGATGCGCTTAAAGCGTTGCGTCAGGCGGGGATCCGCATTGTTATGCTCACCGGGGATAACCAGCTTACTGCTGAAGCAGTCGCACGGAAACTGGGAATAGATGAGGTTGAAGCAGGGATTCTGCCGGATGGCAAAAAAGCAGTGATAACCCGACTGAAAGAGTCTGGCCATGTGGTTGCGATGGCCGGAGACGGTGTGAATGATGCCCCGGCTCTGGCAGCGGCTGACGTGGGTATAGCCATGGGAACGGGTACAGATGTGGCAATTGAAAGTGCCGGAGTCACCCTTCTCAAAGGCGACCTGATGATACTGAACAGGGCCCGTCATCTGTCAGAGATCACCATGAAAAATATCCGACAGAATCTGTTTTTTGCATTTATCTACAACGCACTTGGTGTGCCTGTGGCTGCAGGTCTGCTTTATCCTGTGTATGGAATACTGCTGTCGCCAGTTATTGCGGCGGCGGCCATGGCTCTTTCTTCCGTCAGCGTCATTGTGAATGCGTTGCGTCTGAAAAGTGTCAGGCTCGGGAAATAACACTGGTGAAGGGGTTGTTACGAACAGAAGGAGTCCAGTATGAAAAGTACCACCTATGCGCTTATTGCTGTCGCCGCGATCGCGGCATTTGCCCTCCTGCGCGAACACTGGTCACATGTGGCAGGTTACTGGCCATATCTGTTATTGCTGGTCTGCCCGCTAATGCATCTTTTCCACGGCCACGGAGGGCATGGAGATCATCAACATCACGGAAGTGAAAACGATAAAAAAAATTAATCCGGCAAACGGGGCCGCGTCGCGGTCCCGTTATCAGTCCAGGTATCGTTCGTAGTCTCTGGCATGCGCAAAGGCATGCTGTTCAAGTTTGTTATCAGCGGGTGCCGCTGCCCGGAACGCCAGTGAGTTAACAGGATTGTTATTGATGACCAGCTCGTAATGCAGATGAGGACCGGATGAACGTCCACTGTTACCGGATAACGCAATAGCGCCTCCCCGGGTAACCCTGGCCCCTTTGGTAACGAGTATTTTATTGAGGTGGAGATAGCGAGTTTTAACACCGGCTTTTCCCGTTACTTCAACAAAATATCCCATGGTACTGTTGTATTCGGCCCGGGTGATTTTTCCGTCGATGACACTGACTATTTTTGTGTTCATGGGCATGGAATAATCAATGCCATTATGGGGACTCACTTTTCCCGATACAGGGTTAAGTCTTGCAGGATTGAAAGGCGAGCTGAGTCTTGCTGCGGCTGGTAACGGATAATCGAGACTGCCTTTCCCGGAAGTATCGGAAAGGTTATAGAACTTTTTGTCTGATATACGATACGCCGTGTAATTAAATGAACCGGACGTAAATTTATAGGCCACTACACGTGATTTTCCCGCTTTCTTTTGCAGTACGAGTTTTAATGATTCATTTTTTTTCAAATGCCGAAGATTAAACCGGGAAGGCAAAGAGCGCTGAAGGATAGCGATCTCGTTCGATTCCAGCCCCGAGCGCGTGGCTGAAAGGTAAGCATTTTCTTTTACGACATCGGTAGAATACATTTACTGGAATTCGCCGTTAGCATGAACACTGCGGCGTATGCTAGGGGTTTTCAGGAGGCGTGTCATCTGTCAGTTAATCGGGAGCACCGTTGATGGTCGTCATTTTTGTAACATATCTTGTTTCCCGTTTGCTCCTGAAGCTCTGGGAACTGTATGACCAGCCCGACGGTGATGATTAACGGGTCTGAAACAGGTTACGGCAGAGCAATATGAGGCTCATGTCCTGCGACGTAACCCGTCAGTGAAGCCCTGCTGCGCACCTGACGCTAAGCACTAACTCGCCTGCCGTTACCTGGACGAATAAAGGCCGCGAAGCTTTCTTGCCTGCGTCTGATGAGCTTCCGCACCGGCATTATTGACCTGCTCATGCACGAGGGCGGCTTTCTCTCCGGCATTCAGTTCGTTAAAAGAAGAAGAGGAGGTCTTTGAATTTGCACCACTGTCGGACAGCATTTTTTTATGTTCCTCAATCATTTTCTGATGTGCATAGGACGCGCTGTTGTTCATAAATGAATGAGCAACAATGGCCCTTTCATGTTCATTCATTTCAGAGAATGAGGGCGTGCTGTTTTTATTAATCATGTCCGGCAAATTTTCATGCGTCGAGGAATTCACATGACTGACGGCTGAGGCATTATTAACAAATCGATGTGCTTCATGGGCAATATCACTGGACTGAGCAAAAGCTGCCCCACAAAATAAAGCTGTAAACGCAGTGGTTGTGATTAATATATTCATGTGTAATTACCTTCTGAGGTACATAAAAGATGTCCTTACGATCATATATAAAAATAATCAACCTGTGGGGAAGATGACGTAAATGTAATACAGCTATGTACATTACACGATTGTAATGAATTTGTTTCTTAAGGTGTGCTAGCTTCATTTCATTGTAAGAGGATGAACCAGTAATTTAATTTAAATCGGTTCTCGAATTCTGTCAGTAACCATACTTTAAATAAGGGAACGCGCATGCTGTTGAAAACGTCTCGACGAACTTTCCTGAAGGGGTTAACCCTCTCTGGCGTAGCCGGAAGTCTTGGCGTATGGAGTTTCAATGCGCGTTCCAGTCTGAGCCTGCCAGTTGCCGCATCCCTGCAGGGTACTCAGTTTGACCTGACCATTGGTGAAACGGCCGTCAATATCACGGGCAGTGAGCGTCAGGCCAAAACAATCAATGGAGGCCTGCCGGGGCCCGTTCTTCGCTGGAAAGAAGGTGACACCATTACCCTGAAGGTCAAAAACCGTCTTAATGAACAGACGTCCATTCACTGGCACGGCATTATTCTTCCGGCCAATATGGATGGTGTTCCGGGGCTGAGTTTTATGGGCATAGAGCCTGATGATACCTACGCTTACACCTTTAAGGTTAAGCAGAACGGGACTTACTGGTACCACAGCCATTCCGGTCTGCAGGAACAGGAGGGGGTATACGGTGCCATTATCATCGATGCCAGGGAGCCAGAACCGTTTGCTTACGATCGTGAGCATGTGGTCATGTTGTCTGACTGGACCGATGAAAATCCTCACAGCCTGCTGAAAAAATTAAAAAAACAGTCGGATTACTACAATTTCAATAAACCAACCGTTGGCTCTTTTTTCCGTGACGTGAATACCCGGGGGCTGTCAGCCACCATTGCCGATCGGAAAATGTGGGCTGAAATGAAAATGAATCCGACTGACCTCGCGGATGTCAGTGGCTACACCTACACCTATCTCATGAACGGGCAGGCCCCGCTGAAAAACTGGACCGGACTGTTCCGTCCCGCTGAAAAGATACGCTTACGGTTTATCAACGGCTCGGCGATGACCTATTTCGATATCCGTATCCCCGGGCTGAAAATGACGGTCGTGGCTGCAGATGGCCAGTATGTAAACCCGGTTACCGTTGACGAATTCAGGATTGCCGTTGCCGAAACCTATGATGTCATTGTGGAGCCTCAGGGTGAGGCCTATACCATCTTCGCACAATCCATGGACAGGACCGGTTACGCTCGGGGGACACTGGCCACGAGAGAGGGGTTAAGTGCTGCCGTTCCCGCCCTCGATCCCCGCCCTCTGTTGACCATGGAAGATATGGGTATGGGAGGAATGGGACATGATATGGCAGGAATGGACCACAGCCAGATGGGAGGCATGGATAACAGCGGAGAGATGATGTCTATGGACGGTGCTGACCTTCCGGATAGCGGGACATCCTCCGCGCCCATGGATCACAGTAGCATGGCCGGTATGAATCATTCCCAGATGGCCGGAATGCCGGGTATGCAAAGTCATCCTGCGTCAGAAACGGATAACCCACTGGTTGATATGCAGGCGATGAGCGTCTCTCCGAAATTAAACGATCCGGGTATTGGTCTTCGAAATAACGGAAGAAAGGTTCTCACGTACGCGGATTTGAAAAGCCGCTTTGAGGATCCTGACGGACGTGAACCTGGCCGCACTATAGAACTGCATTTAACCGGCCACATGGAAAAGTTTGCCTGGTCATTTAACGGAATCAAGTTTTCAGATGCCGCACCGGTGCTGCTGAAATACGGTGAGCGGCTCAGGATCACGCTGATCAACGATACCATGATGACTCACCCCATTCACCTGCATGGTATGTGGAGCGATCTGGAAGATGAAAACGGTAATTTCATGGTTCGTAAACACACAATAGATGTTCCCCCTGGTACAAAACGCAGTTACAGAGTGACAGCAGATGCACTTGGACGCTGGGCGTATCACTGCCATTTGCTCTATCACATGGAAATGGGAATGTTTCGTGAAGTCCGGGTGGAGGAATGATGCGAATGAAGAGAAATTTGAAGGCCATACCTGTTCTGGTCGCCGGTTTGTTTACCTCACAGCTTTCTATTGCGGCGGGCTTCGTCTCTGCAGATCCCCACGCCGGGCACGACATGTCTGCCATGCAGATGCCAGCAGATGAGAATTTCACTGAGATGACGTCAATGGAGCCCATTGTAACCGAGAGCAGAACGCCAATTCCGCCTGTTACCGATGCCGACCGGAAGGCTGCATTCGGCAATTTACAGGGGCATGCGATTCACGACAGTGCGATTAATTATCTGGTTCTGCTGGATCAACTGGAATGGCAACGGTCGGATAACACCAACAATTTCAGCTGGAGTGTTAACAGCTGGATTGGAGGCGACACAGACCGGCTTTGGCTAAAGAGCGAAGGCGAACGAAGCAATGGGGAAACGGAGGCGGCTGAAGCGCAGTTACTCTGGGGACATGCGGTTGGCCCCTGGTGGGATTTGGTTGCGGGTGTCAGGCAGGATTTCAGACCTGCTTCTGCCCAGACCTGGGCTGCTGTCGGTTTTCAGGGGCTGGCACTCTATAATTTTGAATCTGAAATTACGGGGTTTGTCAGTAATGGCGGAAAAGCAGCCCTTCGTCTGGGAGGAGAATACGACGTTTTACTGACTAACCGGCTCATACTCCAGCCATCCTATGAGGTGAATTTCTACAGTCAGGATGATGAATCGCGGGGTCGCGGCAGGGGACTGACTGACACAGAACTGGGGCTCCGGCTGCGCTATGAAATACGCCGTGAGTTTGCACCCTATATAGGCGTTTCCTGGAATCAACTTTACGGGAAAACATCCGATATGGCGAAAAGAGAAGGTGAGAAAGACCATCAGGTAGTATTCCTGGCGGGAGCCAGAATCTGGTTTTAACGCACCGATATAAAACACTCAACTAAACAGGTAAATAAAATGTCGATTTTAAATAAAGCCATTCTTACAGGTGGCCTCGTTATGGGCGTTGCTTTCTCTGCTATGGCCCATCCTGAATTAAAAAGTTCTGTCCCGCAGGCAGATTCAGCCATAGCGGCCCCGGAAAAGATCCAGCTTAATTTCACAGAAGATCTGACTGTGAAATTCTCAGGGGCTAAATTAACAATGACCGGGATGAAAGGCATGTCATCCCATTCGCCAATGCCAGTCGCGGCAAAAGTGGCACCAGGTGCTGACCCTAAATCAATGGTCATTATCCCACGAGAACCTCTGCCAGCCGGCACTTATCGTGTTGACTGGCGCGCGGTTTCTGCAGATACACACCCTATTACCGGCAATTACACTTTTACAGTGAAGTAATATTATGAACGACCTGATTATGATTGTTATTCGTTTTCTTCTTTATCTTGATTTGATGGTAATATTTGGATTGCCATTTTTTCAGATATATGGAATAAGCAGTGTCAGACATGAAACGTATAACCTGACTAATTTCAGGTCGTTTATAACCTTTGCTGTTGTTGCAGGCATCATTCTTACTGGCATTAATATGCTCCTGGTATCTAATGCCATGAGCGGAGTAACTGATCTCAGAGAATTATCTATCCATATTATCGAGATGGTGATAGAAGAAACGGATGTAGGTATTAGCTGGATTGTCAGACTCTGTGCCCTGTTTACCACTCTCGGTGCTTTGTTCCTTTACACTAATAAGAGAGTATTGTCCTGCCTGCTGATGACGATGAGTGGGGGCGTGGCGCTGGCTACACTTGCCTGGGGAGGACACGCCGTCATGCATGACGGTCTGCATTACTATCTCCATTTACTGAGCGATCTGACTCATCTCGGCGCTGCAGGTGCCTGGACAGGTGCTCTGGTTGCATTTGCTATCCTGCTGATGCGCAGAAACGCGCATAATGCACAGAGCGTCATTGTGATATCTGACTCCCTGGCAAAATTTGCCACGGCAGGTACGGTGATTGTTGTAGCCCTGATCCTGAGTGCGCTGGTCAACTATCTGTATATTGCTGAGGGTAACTTAAACCCCTTATTCAACAGCTCCTGGGGGGGGATATTGCTTGCTAAGACGGCTCTGTTTGTTCTGATGCTTCTTCTGGCTGCAGCAAACCGGTTTCACCTGGGTCCCCGGCTTGAAGTTATGGTCAGGGAAGGGAATTATGATCGCAGCGTTGCCCTGATGCGAAACAGCATCCTGACAGAATTCGTTGTTGCGATTATCATTCTGGGCGCCGTTGCGTGGCTCGGAATGCTTGCTCCGTCTCAGGTCAGCTAGGGGACAGCCAAAGCTCATGCGTGAGATTTTTACTTTCATATCAGCGAGTTGACCATGCAGCGTATTTTAATCGTTGAAGACGAACAAAAAACAGGTCGTTACCTGCAGCAG
This sequence comes from Pseudocitrobacter sp. CD920760, assembly GCF_057782505.1. Classification (NCBI taxonomy): domain Bacteria; kingdom Pseudomonadati; phylum Pseudomonadota; class Gammaproteobacteria; order Enterobacterales; family Enterobacteriaceae; genus Pseudocitrobacter; species Pseudocitrobacter sp. CD920760. The sequence goes on along the minus strand of NZ_CM173490.1, from coordinate 5,107,846 downwards.
GGACTGATTGAGGAAGGCTATCAGGCCGATCTCTTTAATAATGGCCGCGATGGTCTCGGGGCCGCGTCGAAGGGACAGTATGATTTGATAATACTGGACGTGATGCTGCCTTTCCTCAACGGGTGGCAAATCATCAGCGCACTGAGGGAGTCCGGGCATGAAGAACCGGTCCTGTTTTTAACCGCAAAGGACAACGTGCGGGACAAAGTGAAAGGACTGGAGCTTGGCGCAGATGACTATCTGATTAAGCCCTTCGATTTTACAGAGCTTGTTGCACGTGTAAGAACCTTGCTGCGACGCGCCCGCTCGCAGGCCGCCACAGTTTGCACTATCGCCGATATGACCGTTGATATGGTGCGCCGGACCGTGATCCGTTCGGGGAAGAAGATCCATCTCACCGGTAAAGAATACGTTCTGCTTGAGTTGCTGCTGCAACGCACCGGAGAAGTGTTACCCAGGAGTCTTATCTCGTCCCTGGTCTGGAATATGAACTTTGACAGTGACACGAATGTGATTGATGTCGCCGTGAGACGCCTGAGAAGTAAAATTGATGATGACTTTGAGCCAAAACTGATCCATACCGTTCGTGGTGCCGGATATGTCCTGGAGATCAGAGAAGAGTGAGGTTCAAAATTTCCCTGACCACGCGCCTGAGCCTGATTTTTTCTGCAGTGATGCTTACGGTATGGTGGTTATCCAGTTTTATGCTGGTGAGCACCCTGAATGGCTATTTCGATAATCAGGACCGCGATTTTCTGACAGGTAAACTTCAGCTCACCGAAGAGTTTCTTAAAACAGAGACGTTCCGGAACAAAACGGATATTAAGTCATTATCAGAAAAAATAAACGATGCGATGGTAGGGCACAATGGTTTATTCATTTCTATAAAAAACATGGAAAATGAAAAAATTGTTGAACTTTATGCCAAAAATTCTGTTGTTCCAGCGGTCCTGCTTAATAAGTCGGGTGATATTCTCGACTATATGATCCAGACGGAAGAAAATAACACCGTGTACCGCAGTATCTCGCGGCGGGTTGCCGTGACGCCGGAACAGGGTAAAAGTAAACATTTCATCATTACGGTTGCCACGGATACTGGGTATCACACCCTGTTTATGGATAAGCTCAGTACCTGGCTGTTCTGGTTCAATATCGGTCTGGTCTTTATTTCTGTTTTTCTGGGCTGGCTGACCACACGTATTGGTCTGAAACCGTTACGGGAAATGACCAGTCTGGCTTCCTCCATGACCGTACACAGCCTTGATCAGCGTCTTAATCCCGATCTGGCTCCACCGGAAATCTCTGAGACCATGCAGGAATTCAATAACATGTTCGATCGCCTGGAGGGGTCATTTCGGAAACTGTCAGATTTCTCGTCTGACATCGCGCATGAGCTGCGCACACCAGTCAGTAATCTGATGATGCAGACGCAGTTTGCACTGGCTAAGGAAAGGGATGTTTCGCATTACCGCGAAATTTTATTCGCTAACCTAGAAGAACTGAAAAGGTTGTCACGAATGACCAGTGACATGCTTTTTCTGGCACGTTCAGAGCATGGTCTGCTGCAGCTGGATAAACATGATGTAGATCTGGCAGCCGAACTGAATGAATTACGTGAGTTATTCGAGCCCCTGTCAGACGAAACAGGAAAGACAATCACGGTTGAAGGAGAGGGCGTTGTTGCCGGAGACAGCGATATGCTGCGACGTGCTTTCAGTAACCTGCTTTCCAATGCAATCAAGTATTCTCCCGATAACACCTGTACAGCGATACACCTTGAGCGTGACAGTGACTGTGTGAACGTGATGATTACGAATACGATGTCTGGCCCGGTTCCCGCTAATCTGGAACGCCTGTTTGACCGGTTCTATCGCGCAGACTCATCTAGGGTCCACAATACGGAAGGTGCGGGGCTGGGATTATCAATTACAAGGTCGATCATTCATGCTCACGGCGGCGAGCTGTCAGCAGAACAGCAGGGGCGGGAAATTGTGTTCAGTGTGCGTCTGTTAACGGATTAATACTGTTATTCAGTAAAAATCCGGAAGGTGACAAAAATGTCATCATTTAGTCACGCGATAAACAGAGGCGGTTTTTTATAATCAGTCATAAATCAGGAGCAACGTGATAATTCAATCGCCCGGTTCCTGGCGTGATGATTAACCAGCCCTGAGATCAAATGCTTTCTCTGTTATAAGCATTGATTGTTCGGGTATGAAAACACCGGAGACCCAACCATGAAAAAAATTCTTGTATCCTTTATTGCCATGATGGCTGTCGCTTCATCTGCCTGGGCTGCAGAGACAATGAACATGCATGACCAGGTAAATAATGCCCAGGCGCCTGCCCATCAGATGCAGTCATCCGCTGAAAAAAGTGCAGTTCAGGGGGAGAGCATGAAAATGATGGATATGAGCGGTCACGATCAGGCCGCTATGTCCCATGAAATGATGCAAAACGGCAATTCTGCCGCCCATCAGGACATGGCTGAAATGCATAAAAAAATGATGAAAGCCAAACCTGAGAACACCCAAGAAACTGCTAAGCCATTTTCCGAAATGAGCGAGCATGAGAAAGCTGCTGTTGTGCATGAGAACGCGAAAAATGGCCAGTCTTCCGTTATTCATCAGCAGCAGGCGGAAAAGCATCGTAGCCAGGTTACCCAGAATTAACCCGCTGCTCCACTTGTCAGACCCTCATTTGATGCCGAAGTCACTGGTTTACGCTCCTTTCCGGGAGCGTTTTTTTGTAACATAAACCACTGTCATTGAGAATAAGCGTTGTTCCAGCACCGTCTAGCAGCTCCTGAAATTCCTGAGAGGATGCTGTGAGCCTCAAAAGTTAGACACCAGATCAAAAACTGAGGGCGTATGGCAAAATTTTCATTGGAATTCAAAAAGGAAGTGTCAGTGAAGTACCTGGAAGATGAGTTGAGTTTGAAATCTGTAGCCAGGATGTACGGCATCAGCCCCTGCACAGTAAGAAAATAGGTTTATGCCTACCGGGAGCATGGAATAGGCGTACTTACGGGTAAAGGTTCTGAACTTTAACTAGGGCTCTGTATGGGGTATGAGAAACCAGCTGTAAAAATCTTACCATCATGTGTCTCTAGGTGTTTGTATGATGGTACAAACTAGCTCGCTTAGGACTTAGATAAGGAAACGTAACCCGTCGAATTGGTGCTGTTGTCGGAAGATGCCCGACTAAATGGACTCTGTTTTATGGATTTTAGTGCAACGCTTATTCCACTCTATAGTCAGCGAGGAACGCTGATCCTACCCACGTAAGGTGGATACCATCTTAAGCGAAGATCTGTTTTTTCAAATTGTTCCGGGCTGAGACCACCACTGGCACTGCTGGCGTCGCCAGCGATTGTAATTACACTCGACGTAATTAAAACACTTTTTCTCTCAAGTTAGCAGTTAATTAGCTATGCCTGTTTTAACAGGGATAGTCTCAACTAATTTTTACCTGATAACATAACTGGCTGTTTGGTCTCGATGTTTTTGTAAATGGCGAGTTAATTAAAAAATACTTTAAAAACAGCATATTACAATGTTATTTTCTTCGGTGATTTACCAAAAAAGAACGGTGTAGGTGAAGCACAGCCCGCTTTGGGCTGTGCTATTATGCCGGTTGTTTTAGGCTATTGATATAATCCGCATACCACTGCATCATCTCTCTTCTCCCTTCCAGATACTGAGCATGGTTATATGTTCCACGAATCGCGTTTTTATCGACATGCGCAAGCTGTGTTTCAATCCACGCCGAGTTAAAGCCTTGCTCATGCAGAATAGTGCTCATTGTGTGGCGAAAACCGTGCCCAGTTATCCTGCCTTTATACCCCAGCAACTCAATCACCTGATTAACGCTTTCCTTGCTGATAGGCTTGAGAGGATCGTTTCGACCGATAAAAACCAGCGGATAATGCTTCGATATCGGTTCAAGCTGTTTAAACAGCGCAATGACCTGCTCTGAGAGCGGTACAACATGGGGCCGTTTCATTTTCATCACTTCTGCTGGGATTTCCCATAACTTTGCCTCAAAATTGATATCCTCCCAACGGGCGAAACGCAGCTCCTGTGTGCGTACACCGGTTAACATAATGATTTGAGTCGCTGTCTTCGTGATAACACTGCCGGTATAGCCCGCTAGATCGTTAAGGAAGTTAGGAAGTTCAATGGCAGAAAGGAAGGGGAAATGTACTTTTTTCGGCGTAGCTAAAGCGCTAGCAAGGTCGGGGGCGGGGTTGTAGTCGGCCCGACCAGTGACAATTGCATAGCGGAACACCTCACCGCAACGTTGACGGACTTTGCGCATCTTCTCGAGCGCTCCGCGTTTCTCCATTTTACGCAAAGTTTCCAGTAGTTCCATTGGCTTAATTTCAGCAATAGGGCGCTTGCCGATGTAGGGGAAGATGTCTTTCTCGAAGGTCTCGATGATTTCAATGCGGTAACGTAGTGACCAACGGTCGGCTTTAGACTGGTGCCATTCACGTGCGACAGCCTCAAAAGTGCTTTTCAGACTCATTTGCTTGGCTATTTTCCCCTCTTTCTTCACTTCGCCCGGGTCGCCTCCTGCGGCAAGGATTTTCCTAGCTTCACTACGTTTTTCACGTGCGTCAGCCAGAGATATATCAGGGTAGACACCAATAGAAAGCATTTTTTCTTTACCAGCAAAACGATACTTCATACGCCAGTACTTTGAGCCATTGGTATTAGTCAGCAGATACATACCTCCACCGTCAGCTAGCTTATAAGGCTTTTCTTTTGGTTTTGCTGTTTTGACTTTAACATCAGTTAGTGCCATCACGCCCTCCGGTTTTTGATGAGTTCATCCTCCATGGGGACTTACACTAGTAACCTATCTGATACCCCCACCCCTTGTATAACAAAGGTGTTGTTTAAACCTATTATTATATATCATATTTTTCACATTATGGGGGTTCCGAAGTTTCGGTAGGGAAATAACACCCCCTAATGCACCCCCAAAAAATGCTTGATGTAGGTTTAGTTCGATTGAGTTTGGGACACGATGAAGCCTGATATACAAGGGGTTAAGAAAGAGTTATTGACTTCGAGAGAGCTCAGAAGAGGTTAATTGGCGGAAGATCACAGGAGTCGAACCTGCCCGGGACCGCTGGCGGCCCCAACTGGATTTGAAGTCCAGCCACCTCACCGGAGATGACGATCTTCCGCGCCTCGATTGCTACATGGAGGCGGGGCGCATTATAGCTACTTTCAGGCATTTACCACATCTTTTAATGCACCTTTTTTGGATTCATTTGGTACATATCACGCGTGTGAATGTCCGCCTCAGAACAAAACCCCATAAAATCCGCAAGTTACACTTCGACACACTCTCTAGTCCTACCGCGATCACAGAAATTAAGAAACGTAATTTGATAACGAGATATCGGAATTCATCTTAGCGGTCGGATGGTTTACAAAAACCGTAACCGGTACCAGCGTGGCGTCGGCTCAAGAAGGGATTTCGACATGAAGAGCGAAGTTTTATCCGTCAAAGAGAAGATTGGTTATGGTATGGGCGACGCCGCCAGCCATATCATTTTTGATAACGTCATGTTGTACATGATGTTTTTTTACACCGATATTTTCGGTATTCCTGCCGGCTTTGTCGGCACCATGTTCCTGTTGGCGCGCGCGCTGGATGCCATTTCCGACCCCTGCATGGGCCTGCTGGCTGACCGTACCCGCAGTCGCTGGGGTAAGTTCCGCCCGTGGGTGCTATTTGGCGCGCTGCCGTTTGGTGTGGTGTGTGTGCTGGCTTACAGCACGCCAGATCTCAGCCTTAACGGCAAAATGATCTACGCCGCAGTAACTTACACGCTGCTGACCCTGCTCTATACCGTGGTGAATATTCCTTACTGTGCGCTGGGCGGCGTAATCACTAACGACCCAACGCAGCGTATCTCGCTGCAATCCTGGCGCTTCGTGCTGGCGACGGCGGGCGGCATGCTCTCTACCGTGCTGATGATGCCGCTGGTGAATTTAATCGGCGGCGAGGATAAAGCGTTCGGCTTCCAGGGCGGGATAGCCGTGCTGTCGGTGGTTGCGTTCCTGATGCTGGCGTTCTGTTTCTTCACCACCAAAGAACGTATTCAGGTGCCGCCAAGCACCACCGGTATGCGTGAAGATCTGCGCGATATCTGGCAGAACGATCAGTGGCGAATTGTCGGCTTGCTCACCATTCTGAATATTCTTGCCGTCTGCGTGCGCGGTGGCGCGATGATGTACTACGTGACCTGGATTATGGGCTCCCCGGCGCTGTTTACCGTATTCCTGACCACCTATTGCGTCGGCAACCTGATTGGCTCCGCGATGGCCAAACCGCTCACCGACTGGAAATGCAAAGTGAGCGTCTTCTGGTGGACCAACGCTATTCTGGCGGTGCTGAGCCTGGCGATGTTCTTTGTACCGATGAATGCCAACGTGCTGATGTTCGGCTTTATTTTCGTGATTGGCGTGCTGCACCAACTGGTGACGCCGATTCAGTGGGTGATGATGTCCGACACCGTCGATTACGGTGAGTGGTGTAACGGTAAACGTCTTACCGGCATCAGTTTCGCAGGCACGCTGTTCGTGCTGAAGCTGGGCCTGGCGCTGGGTGGCGCGATGATTGGCTGGATGCTGGCGGGCGGGGGCTACGATGCGGCCGCGAAAGCGCAGAACAGCACCACCATCAGCATCATTATCGCCCTGTTCACTATCGTTCCTGCGGTTTGCTATCTGCTGAGCGCCATCATTGCGAAGCGCTACTACACCCTGAAAACGCCGTTCTTGCTGAAAATTATGGGCGAGCTGGCGCAGGGCGCACGTCGCAATCAACAAGAATTTGAACACGTACCCGAATCAAAATCATTACAGAGTTAAGAGGACGAACTATGAAAATCAGTGATGGAAACTGGCTGATCCAACCGGGTCTCAATCTTATCCACCCCATCCAGGTGTTCGATGTCGAGCAGCACGGTAATGAGATGGTGGTTTATGCCGCGCCGCGCGATGTGCGTGAGCGTACCTGGCAACTGGATACTCCAATGTTTACGCTGCGCTTTTTCGCCCCGCAGGAAGGGGTGGTCGGCGTACGTATCGAACACTTCCAGGGCGCGTTAAATAACGGCCCGCACTATCCGCTGAATGTCCTGAAAGACGTCAAAGTTGAAATGCAGAACACCGCTGAATTTGCCGAGCTGAAAAGCGGCAACCTGAGCGTGCGCGTAACCAAAGGTGAATTCTGGTCGCTCGATTTCCTGCGCAACGGCGTGCGTATTACCGGTTCTCAGGTGAAAAACAACGGCTACGTGCAGGACGGCAACACCGGTAAAAACTACCTGTTTGAGCGCCTGGACCTCGGCGTGGGTGAAACGGTTTATGGCCTGGGTGAGCGCTTTACTGCGCTGGTGCGTAACGGCCAGACGGTTGAAACCTGGAACCGTGACGGTGGCACCAGTACCGAGCAGTCCTACAAAAACATCCCGTTCTACATTACCAACCGCGGTTACGGCGTGCTGGTGAATCACCCGGAAAACGTCTCGTTCGAGATTGGCTCAGAAAAAGTCTCGAAAGTGCAGTTCAGCGTGGAAGGCGAGTATCTGGAATATTTCGTCATCGACGGTCCGACACCAAAAGAGGTGCTCAATCGCTACACGCAATTTACCGGTCGCCCGGCGCTGCCGCCAGCGTGGTCCTTTGGTCTGTGGCTCACCACGTCGTTCACCACTAACTACGATGAGGCGACCGTTAATAGCTTTATCGATGGCATGGCCGAGCGCAACCTGCCGTTGCACGTTTTCCACTTCGACTGCTTCTGGATGAAAGCCTTCCAGTGGTGTGATTTCGAGTGGGACCCGGTGACCTTCCCTGACCCGAAAGGCATGATTCAGCGCCTGAAAGAGAAAGGGCTGAAGGTCTGTGTGTGGATCAACCCGTACATTGGCCAAAAATCACCGATCTTCCAGGAACTGAAAGAGAAGGGCTATCTGCTTAAACGCCCGGACGGTTCGATCTGGCAGTGGGATAAATGGCAGCCTGGATTAGCGATTTATGACTTCACCAACCCGGATGCCTGCCAGTGGTACGCCGACAAGCTGAAAGGGCTGGTGGATATTGGCGTAGATTGCTTCAAAACCGACTTCGGCGAACGTATCCCAACGGATGTGCAATGGTTTGACGGTTCCGATCCGCAGAAAATGCACAACCACTACGCCTTTATCTACAACGAACTGGTGTGGAACGTGCTGAAAGAGACCGTTGGCGAGGAAGAGGCGGTGCTGTTTGCCCGTTCCGCGTCCGTGGGGGCGCAACAGTTCCCGGTTCACTGGGGTGGTGACTGCTACGCCAACTACGAATCAATGGCGGAAAGCCTGCGCGGTGGCCTGTCGATTGGCCTCTCCGGCTTCGGCTTCTGGAGTCACGATATCGGCGGCTTCGAAAATACCGCGCCTGCCGATGTCTACAAACGCTGGTGTGCATTCGGCCTCTTCTCCAGCCATAGCCGCCTGCACGGCAGCAAATCCTACCGTGTACCATGGGCGTACGACGAAGAGTCCTGCGACGTGGTGCGCTTCTTCACGGAAATGAAGTGCCGCATGATGCCGTACCTCTATCGCCAGGCTGCGCTGGCGCATGAGCAGGGCACGCCAATGCTGCGCGCCATGATGCTGGAGTTCCCGAACGACCCGGCATGCGACTACCTCGATCGCCAGTATATGCTGGGCGATTCCGTGATGGTGGCACCGGTGTTCTCGGAAGCGGGCGACGTGCAGTTCTATCTGCCGGAAGGCCGCTGGACGCACCTGTGGCACAACGATGAAGTACAGGGCAGCCGCTGGCATAAACAGCAGCACGACTTCCTGAGCCTGCCGGTGTATGTCCGCGACAACACCTTGCTGGCACTGGGCAACAACAACCAGAAACCGAACTACGAGTGGCATGAAGGCACTGAATTCCAGCTCTTCTGTCTGGATGATGGCCGCGAAGCAGTCTGCACTGTTCCGGCAACGGATGGTTCAGCCGCGTTTACGTTGAAAGCGGTGCGCGCGGGCAACACCATCACCGTAACTGGCGAAGGTAACGCGCGTGACTGGACGCTGTGCCTGCGTAACGTGCAGCAGATCAGCGGTATTAAGGGCGGCGCACATGCGGGAAGTGAGCTGGGTGTGGTGGTGAAAGCGCAGAGTAATACGCTGACGATCACACTTTAAAAACGCCGGATGGCGCTGTCGCTTATCCGGCCTACGATGAATTTGGTTATGTCATTGTAGGCCTGGTAAGCGTAGCGCCACCGGGCAATTACGGGGTGGTAATCTCCCCGCCCCGCATCGTCTGCGTTACCTGCTCCTTCGCCATATTCACCGCGCTCAGCTGTCCGTTTACCGTTGGCTTGAGCGGTGCGTCTGCCTGCACTGCGCCGGTGGCGGTGAGCTGAAGGTTACCGTCGCCGCTGATGGGGAGCGCTGGCCATCCCCAGGCCTGCAAAGTATTCAGCGGCACGCCGCGTGCGTCGAGGCTGACGTTCACCTGCCGTTGCGGCAACTGAGAAACCGTGGCGGTGGCTTTGAGCATGCCTTTCTCTGTGTACGCCGTAAGTTCGCTGATATTGACCGTCGAGGCGTTTGCCGACAGCGCGAGGCTCGGTCGATTGACGTCTACGCGATTAAACGTCGCCGCCGCCGCATTGAGTTGCGCATTTCCGCCCCATACGCCCCACAGGCGATTCTTCACCAGTTGCAGGTTGGTGGCGCTGCCTTCCAGCGCCGTGATCTGCCACGGGAAAGCCGGGTCGATATCGATAACCAGATTGCGGCTGGCGGTAAATTTCTTCAGGGTCACGCTGTTGAGCCACTCCGGCAATGCGTCCATCCATAACTGTTTCCAGTTATTGGGTAACGTGTATTCAAGGCCCACAATCGACGCATCATCCAGCGTCAGCGCCTGCCCGTTGCGCAACCAGAAACCGGACGTTCGCACCGTGCTGCCCTCCCAGCGGGTGGTAAACTGGCGCAGGGCGATGCCCTGGTCTGAGAGCTCGCCGTTGAAAATGGGGGCCAGCAGATGTAGCGAGCCGTAGATAAACTCACTGGCGTTCAGGGTGATTTTACCGTCCGTACTTTGCCATCCGCCCTGGGTTAGGGACAAGTTGCGCACGTTCATATCGAGATCGGTTACCGCCCAGTCTGGCCCCTGTAAACGGGCATCCACGACCTCAAGGCGGCCAATTTGCAGCGACGGAACGGTGCTGAGCGGGGCGAAGAAATCGATCAGCGTTTTGTCGCTTTGCAGACGAATATCGTTCAGGCGCAGATTATCCACCACCCAACTTCCGTCGGCGTTGCGGCGGGCATTTCCGGCCAGCGAGCCGCGCGCGACCTCCGCGCCAAGGCTGGTCAGCGTTACTACACCGTTATCAATATCCCCTTCAATAACCGCGTTGCTGGTGGGTACGCCATTGAGCGTCAGGGAACCGGCATTCACCTGCAAATGCGTTTTCTTGCCCAGCACGTTGCCTGCTTCCGGCGTCCATGGCGCAATGCTGCCGTTAACCCGTTGCGCACTTAATTCCCAGCCGGTTTCCGGGCTGTTGAAAGCCATATTGTTGAGCTGCAGGCGATCGGCGGCAAAGGGAAGCGGCGCGTTAGACGGCGAGAGATTTAACGTTCCGTCTTGCAGCAGGATAGTGTCAACGTGTAGCGGATCGGTCACCTGGCGGGTGCTCAGGCCGATATCGACAGCTTTAGCGACCAGCGTCGCGGGTTTGCCATCACGCCCGAAGGTCACATTCCTGAACAAGATATGAGAGGGTGATGAGAAACGGTGATCCATCGCATCGAACGTCACCTGGTAATCGGTGTTCTCAGTAAGCCACTGACTGACTTCGCGCGCGCCCCAACGGGTTTGCAGCAGGAAGTAGAAGGCGAGAATGACCAGCAGCAGTGCGACGAGGAGCCAGAGAATCAGCTTTCCAATAAATTTCATGATCTTCCATCCTGAGAAGGGCACATAAGGCAGTTATGCACGAATTATGCGCAATGCTCAAGGTGAGAAGGGTGAAATTCGGTGTCAGCGTGTGGGGATAATGCCGGATGACGTCGCCGCCATCCGGCAAAGCGGATTACGCTTTCTCTGGCGGGAAGACCAGATTCAGAACAATCGCGGTGATACCGCCAGCGGCGATACCCGAGGAGAGCAGATTTTTCAGCCAGTCCGGCGCAAACTGGAGGATCTGCGGCTGCTGGGAGACGCCCAGGCCGATGGCCAGTGAAAGGGCAATAATCAGGATTGCGCGGCGGTTCAGCGGCTCGCGGGAGACAATACGCACGCCGGACGCGGCGATGGTGCCGAACATCACCAGCGTTGCGCCACCCAGAACCGGCTCAGGGATGTGCTGCACAAAACCACTTACCGCCGGGAACAGACCAAGGACAATCAGCATCAACGCCACCACGAAACCAACGTAACGGCTGGCGACGCCGGTCAACTGAATCACGCCGTTGTTCTGGCCGAAGCAGGAGTTCGGGAAGGTGTTGAATACCGCCGAGACAAACGAGTTCAGGCCGTTGGCCAGCACGCCGCCTTTCAAACGTTTCATGTAAACCGGGCCGGAGACCGGTTGCTCAGAGACGTCAGATGTCGCCGTAATATCACCAATCGTTTCCAGTGAGGTGATCATAAACACCAGCATCAGCGGCAGCAGCAGGTTCCAGTCAATGCCCAGACCATAGTACAGCGGCGTCGGGATCATCAGCAGATCGGTGTTAGTCGGCGCGGTATTTTCCGGCAGCATACCCAGGAACCAGGCCATCAGATATCCCGCCGCCATGGCAATCACCAGCGACGCAATGCGCAGGTACGGGTTGCGCTGGCGGTTAAGCAGAATAATCAGTACCAGCACGATACCCGCCAGCAGCAGGTTTTTCGGCGCGCCAAAGGTGTTGTTGCTCATTGCCGCATAACCGCCGCCAATGGATGTCAGGCCGACCTGAATCAGCGACAGGCCAATAATCATTACCACCACGCCAGAAACCAGCGGCGTGATAATACGTCGCGCAAGGTGCAGCACGCGTGACAACACCATCTCGGTGCAGCTCGCCAGCATTAAGGTACCAAACAGCGCCGCCATCATGGTCGGCACATCGGCACCGCCGGTTTTCAGCGCGGTACCGCCCATAATCAGCGGCGCAACGAAATTGAAACTGGTGCCCTGAATCGACAGCAGACCTGAACCCACCGGGCCCCAGGCTTTAATCTGGATAATGGATGCCACACCGGATGCAAACAGCGACATGCTGATGATGTGCTGAGTATCGGCCGCCGGCAGACCCAGCGCCTGACAAATCAGCAGGGCGGGCGTGATCACCGCGACAAACATCGCCAGCAGGTGTTGCAGTGCGGCAAAAAGGGTTTGTGGCAGCGGCGGGCGGTCTTCTAAGCGGTAAATCAATTCGCTGTTTTGAGTGTGCGCAACCGGTTGCGCATTTTCTGACTCAAGGGTGTTGGCGGACATCAGGGGCGATCTCGTGGTGGAAAAGTGGCGATTTTATCGGACTGGTGGGTAAAAGCAAACGGTTGCTTTGTGATGGCGTTAAAAAATTACCGGACCTTAATTTTTATCAATTATTCATTGCATAAATGGTTTATCAGCGTGATTAACCTTTTTCTGTCATTTTTGCGCATTTATTGATTACAATCTGCTCCCTGATCTTACGATGAGATCTCAACGACACAGGAAATACGTCGCGTATGAATGAATCATGCGTCTGGTAAGGAGCTTTAAATATGTTTCATCTCGATACGTTATCTACGCTGGTCGCGGCGACAATGGTGCTGCTGTTAGGGCGCAAACTGGTTCACTCCGTTCCCTTCTTTAAAAAATATACCATTCCTGAACCGGTCGCCGGTGGGCTGCTGGTCGCGCTGGCGTTGCTGGTGCTGAAAAAAAGCATGGGCTGGGAAATCGACTTCGATATGAGTCTGAAAGACCCGCTGATGCTGGCCTTCTTCGCCACGATTGGCCTGAATGCCAATCTCGCCAGCCTGCGTGCGGGCGGTAAAGTATTAGGCACCTTTCTGATTGTGGTGGTGGGGCTGCTGCTGATGCAGAACGCCATCGGCATTGGCATGGCGAAAATGCTGGGACTGGACCCGTTGATGGGCCTTCTGGCAGGCTCGATTACGCTCTCTGGCGGCCACGGCACCGGGGCGGCGTGGGGCAAACTGTTTACCGAACGCTACGGTTTTACCAGCGCAACGGAAGTCGCGATGGCCTGCGCAACGTTTGGCCTGGTGCTGGGCGGCCTGATTGGCGGGCCAGTGGCGCGTTATCTGGTTAAACACTCTTCCTCGCCGGACGGTACGCCGGAGGATCAGGAAGTGCCGACGGCATTTGAAAAGCCGGACGTTGGGCGCGTTATCACCTCGCTGGTGTTGATTGAAACCATCGCATTGATTGCGATTTGTCTGACGGTCGGGCGAGTCGTTGCGCAACTGATTACCGGCACCATGTTTGAATTGCCAACCTTTGTATGCGTGCTGTTTATTGGCGTTATCCTGAGTAACGGCCTGGCGCTGGTGGGATTCTATCGCGTCTTTGAACGTGCGGTGTCGGTGCTTGGCAACGTCAGCTTGTCGTTATTCCTGGCGATGGCCTTGATGAGCCTGAAACTGTGGGAGCTGGCTTCACTGGCGCTGCCGATGCTGGCGATTCTGGGCGCGCAGACGCTGGCAATGGCGCTGTACGCCATTTTTGTCACCTACCGGATGATGGGTAAAAACTACGATGCGGCGGTGCTGGCGGCGGGTCACTGTGGCTTTGGGCTGGGTGCGACGCCAACGGCGATTGCCAATATGCAGGCGATTACCGAACGTTTCGGCCCGTCGCATACGGCGTTTCTGGTGGTACCGATGGTGGGGGCGTTCTTCCTCGATATCGTCAATGCGCTGGTGATTAAGCTCTATTTGATGTTGCCGATGTTTGGCTAATCAGTGCGGGGAATGTGGCGGATGTGGCGGGGGCGCTTCGCTTGCCCGCCCTACATCGATCGCAATTCTTTGTAGGGCGGGCAAGCGAAGCGCCCCCGCCATCGTTTTTTACTCTCCGTGATCTTCCCACGCCAGCGCGCGTTTCACTGCTTTTTTCCAGCCGCTGTAACGATAATTACGCTCGGTCGTTTCGATCCCCGGACGGAATTCACGCTCAATCACCGCTTTCTCCTGCAACTCATCCAGATTCTGCCAGAAGCCTACCGCCAGGCCTGCAAGATACGCAGCCCCTAACGCGGTGACTTCACGCACTTCCGGGCGCTCTACGCGGGTACCCAGAATGTCTGACTGGAACTGCATCAGGAAATTATTGGCAACCGCGCCGCCGTCAACGCGCAGGGCGTGCAGACGAATGCCGGAGTCAGCCTGCATCGCTTCCAGCACGTCGCGCGTTTGATAAGCAATGGATTCCAGCGTGGCGCGAATAATATGGTTCGAGTTGACGCCGCGCGTCAGGCCGAAAATCGCGCCGCGCGCATACGGGTCCCAGTATGGCGCGCCGAGGCCGGTAAACGCCGGAACCACATACACACCGTTGGTATCTTTTACTTTGGTGGCGAAATATTCGGAATCGAACGCGTCGCTGATGAGTTTCATCTCATCACGCAGCCACTGAATAGACGCGCCAGCCATAAACACTGCGCCTTCCAGCGCATAGTTCACTTCGCCGCGCGGGCCGCAGGCAATGGTGGTCAGCAGGCCATGCTCGGATTTCACCGCTTTTTCGCCGGTGTTCATCAGCATAAAGCAGCCGGTGCCGTAGGTATTTTTCGCCATCCCTTCCTTCACGCACAGCTGGCCGAACAGTGCGGCCTGCTGATCGCCTGCGATCCCGGCGATCGGAATACGCGTACCGCCTTTCCCGCCGATGTTAGTCTGGCCATACACTTCCGAGGATTTGCGTACTTCTGGCAGCATGGCGCGCGGGATATCCAGAGCGTCCAGCATTTTGTCATCCCAGTCCAGCTCGTTGATGTTGAACAGCATGGTACGTGAGGCGTTGGTGTAGTCGGTGACGTGCACGCGTCCCTGGGTCATTTTCCAGATAAGCCAGGTATCGACGGTACCGAACAGCAGTTCGCCACGCTTCGCGCGTTCACGGGAGCCTTCAACGTGGTCCAGGATCCATTTCACTTTGGTGCCGGAGAAGTACGGGTCTACCACCAGACCCGTCGCGCTGCGCACGTACTCTTCCATGCCGTCGCGTTTCAACTGCTCACAGATATCAGCGGTACGGCGGCACTGCCAGACAATCGCGTTATAAATCGGTTTCCCGGTTTCACGTTCCCATACCACGGTGGTTTCGCGCTGGTTGGTGATACCAATCGCGGCAATCTGATCGGAATTGATATCGGCTTTTGCCAGCACTTCGACCAGCGTGGAGCTCTGGGTCGCCCAGATTTCCATCGGGTCGTGCTCAACCCAGCCTGGCTTAGGATAAATTTGTTCAAACTCGCGCTGTGAAACACTGATGATATTGGCATCGTGATCCATCACCACGGCGCGGGAACTGGTGGTGCCCTGGTCGAGCGCAACGATATATTTTTTGTCAGTCATAATGCGTGTTCCATAGTCAGATTACAGCGAAGCATTGTGTTGAGCGCTACCGGAGGTGGTTTCTTTCTCTTCAACCACACAGGTATCACACGGCAAATGGCGGCCAATCAGTTTGCGATAGCTGAATGCACCCAGCGCCGCGCCCACCACGGGTGCGAACATCGGCACCACGAAATAAGGAATATCTTTGCCGCCGGTGAAGGCAACGTCGCCCCAGCCTGCCAGCCAGGCGAAGGTTTTTGGTCCAATATCACGCGCCGGGTTCATCGCAAAGCCGGTCAGCGGCCCCATCGATGCGCCGATAACGGCGATTAACAGGCCAATCAGCAGCGGTGCCAGAGGCCCGCGCGGAATGCCGTTGCCATCATCGCCGAGCGCCATGATCACGCCCATCAGAATAGCGGTTATCACCATTTCTACCGCGAAGGCCTGCACAAAATTGATATGTGGGTTCGGGTAAGTGGAGAATATTCCAGCAAGATCAAGACTTTCTACACTGCCGCGCACCATATGATGGGTTAATTCGTAGTCGTAGAAAAGATTGTAGTAAAGCCCGTAAACCAACGCCGCTGCGCAAAACGCACCGGCAAACTGAGAAAGAATGAAAGGGACCACTTTACGGCGTTCGAAACAGGCGAACAGCCACAGCGCAACGGTGACCGCCGGGTTAAGATGTGCGCCGGAAACCCCTGCGGTCAGGTAGATGGCCATCGCCACGCCCAGACCCCAAATGATGCTGATTTCCCACTGGCCAAAGCTGGCCCCTGCGACTTTTAATGCCGCAACACATCCCACGCCGAAAAAGATCAACAGCCCGGTACCAAGAAACTCTGCAATGCACTGGCCTTTTAGGGTTGAAGTTTGGCTCATAATCGGTTCCTGAAGACAGTTTGCTAGTTATAGTGTCGTGGTGGTCGAAGACACCCACGCTGCCATGTAGGCATGGTGTTAATTTATCGTTAACGAACATAAACGAGAAATATCGAAATCAAAATGTGTGTACTGCGTCATAAAATGAGCGATTTCGCGCTACATTGTGTGTCTTTACGGAACTAAAAAAAGAGAGCTGAATCATTTCATGAACCTTCCGTGTTAACAAATAAGGGGTAAATGCGCCGAAAGCTCCAGGTCTAGACTGAAAATTGTTGCAAACCGCAATCTACGTGCCCTGGCGCTGGACAGGGGGAGCGGGGCTCCATACAATCGAAGGTCAGAAGTGCGCTTATTTTCGTTAAGGCGTCGCCGGGTTCCCGGGACGATATCAACGCCTTGCAAGATCAGGAGAGGTATGACGATGTCATTAGAAGTATTTGAGAAACTGGAAGCAAAAGTTCAGCAGGCGATTGATACCATCACCCTGTTGCAGATGGAAATCGAAGAACTGAAAGAAAAGAACAACGCGCTGGCGCAGGACGTTCAGTCTGCACAGCACAGCCGTGAAGAGCTGGAACGCGAAAACAACCAGCTGAAAGAACAGCAGAACGGCTGGCAGGATCGTCTGCAGGCGCTGCTGGGCCGTATGGAAGAAGTTTAATCTTCCATTAAGTTTGCTGCCTTCATCGGGCGTTATGCCAGGAAGGCAGCGACTTCTCTTCGCATTATTTCCCCGCTGTATATTTCAAAATCACATAATCAATCTTTTTTTATTCTTTAATGTTCGATTTGCTTTCTGGCACGCTAGCCTCATCAACGACACAACATAAGAGAGCGGGCGATGAACAAGTGGGGCGTGGGTTTAACTCTTTTGCTGGCTTCCACCAGCGTACTGGCTAAGGATATTCAATTACTTAACGTTTCTTACGATCCGACGCGCGAACTGTACGATCAGTACAATAAAGCCTTCAGCGCGCACTGGAAAAAAGAGACGGGCGATAACGTGGTGATTCGTCAGTCACACGGCGGGTCCGGAAAACAGGCGACATCGGTTATCAATGGTATCGAAGCCGACGTGGTGACGCTGGCGCTGGCCTATGACGTTGACGCGATTGCTGAGCGCGGGCGCATCGATAAAAACTGGATTAAACGCCTGCCGGATAACTCCGCGCCGTACACCTCCACCATCGTTTTCCTGGTGCGTAAAGGCAACCCTAAACAGATTCATGACTGGAACGACCTGGTGAAACCGGGTGTGTCTGTCATCACGCCGAACCCGAAAAGCTCTGGCGGCGCTCGCTGGAACTACCTTGCTGCATGGGGTTATGCGCTGCACCACAATAATGGTGACCAGGCCAAAGCGCAGGATTTCGTGAAATCGCTGTTTAAAAACGTTGAAGTGCTTGATTCTGGCGCACGCGGTGCAACCAATACCTTCGTTGAACGCGGCATTGGCGATGTGCTGATTGCGTGGGAGAACGAAGCGCTGTTGGCGACAAATGAGCTGGGTAAAGATAAATTTGAAATCGTCACGCCGAGCGAGTCGATTCTGGCAGAGCCAACCGTTTCTGTAGTCGACAAAGTGGTTGATAAAAAAGGCACTAAAGAAGTCGCTGAAGCCTATCTGAAGTACCTGTACTCGCCAGAAGGCCAGGAGATTGCGGCGAAAAACTTCTATCGCCCACGTGACCCGGAAGTGGCGAAGAAGTATGAAAGCGCGTTCCCGAAACTGAAACTGTTCACTATCGACGAAGAGTTTGGCGGTTGGGCGAAAGCGCAACAGACGCACTTCTCTAACGGCGGTACCTTCGATCAGATTAGCAAGCGTTAATCACGGTTAGCGCGAGATGGCCCGGTAATCATACCGGGCTTTTTTATTTGTCACGATTATGCGGTACCCTTGCCAGTCATCGAATTACAGGGAACGCACAATGAAAAAAGCTGGCTATCTTATTCTGGCGATGATCGTCATGGCTCTCGCGGCGGGCGCAGGCTACTGGAAGTGGGCCGGAAACCCGAACGCGCTGCGCACCATCGTCTTCGAACAGTGCCTTCCTGGTCAGCTCCAACACCAGAATCCCGCGCCGTGTGCGGATGTGAAACCGGATGCCGGATACGTGGTTTTCAAAGACCGCAACGGCCCGCTGCAATATCTTCTGATGCCCACTTATCGTATCAACGGTACTGAAAGCCCGATGCTGCTGGAGCCTTATACGCCGAATTTCTTCTGGCTGGCCTGGCAGGCGCGCAGCTTTATGAGCCAGAAATATGGCAAAGAGATCCCGGACAGCGCCGTGTCGCTGGCGATTAATTCACGCACTGGGCGTACGCAAAATCACTTCCACATTCACATCTCTTGTCTGCGCACGGACGTGCGTCATCAACTGGATACGAATATGGCGAAAATCAGCACCCGCTGGTTGCCACTGCCGGGTGGCCTGCGAGGGAATGAGTATCTGGCGCGCCGTGTCACCGAAAGCGAAATGGTGAAAAGCAGCCCGTTTATGATGCTGGCGGAAGAGGTGCCCGACGCGCGCGACCACATGGGAAGCTACGCTCTGGCGATGGTTCGCTTAAGCGATGAAAGCTTTGTCCTGCTGGCAACGCAGCGTAATTTACTGGCGCTGAACCGCGCGTCGGCCGAGGAAATTCAGGATCATCAATGTGATATTCTGAAGTAACCCTACCCGTTCTGGCGTTTACCTGACTTGCCTGCCGTCGTATTCTTGCTGAAAAAAACGACAGGAGTCAGGTATGACGCTCTGGTTTTCCCATCCTCTGTTCCTTCCATCGCTGGTTGTTGGCATCACCATCATCCTCTGGGCGACTTCGCTGCTGCCTGAATTTATCACTGCGCTTTTATTCTTTACCGTTGCGATGGCGGCGAAAATCGCCCCGCCGGAGGTCATTTTCGGCGGCTTTGCCTCATCAGCCTTCTGGCTGGTGTTCAGCGGGTTTGTGCTCGGCGTGGCGATCCGCAAAACGGGGCTTGCCGACCGGGCGGCGAGGGCGCTGTCGGCAAGGCTAACTGATTCGTGGCTGCGCATGGTGGCGAGCGTGGTGCTGCTGAGTTATGCGCTGGCATTTGTGATGCCCTCAAATATGGGGCGAATCGCGTTGCTGATGCCGATTGTCGCGGCGATGGCCTCGCGTGCAGGCATTAAAGAGGGCACGCGACCGTGGTACGGGCTGGCGCTGGCGGTCGGTTTCGGTACGTTCCAGCTTTCCGCCACCATCCTGCCTGCCAACGTGCCTAACCTGGTGATGAGCGGCGCAGCGGAGGGGGCATGGGGCATTCATCTGAACTATTTGCCCTATCTGCTGCTGCATACGCCGGTGCTCGGCTGGTTGAAAGGCGCACTGCTTATCGGGCTGATTTGCTGGCTCTTCCCCGGAAAACCGCAGCCGCCGAAATCGGTACAGGCGGCGCCGCCTATGAGCGCGGCAGAGAAGCGCCTGGCCTGGTTGCTGGCAATAGTGTTAACCCTGTGGGTGACGGAGAGCTGGCACGGCATCGGCCCGGCGTGGACAGGACTGGCGGCGGCGTGCGTGACGCTGCTACCGCGTGTTGGGTTTATCAGCGGCGAGGAGTTCTCGGCGGGCGTGAACATTCGTACCTGTATTTACGTCGCCGGGATTCTGGGGCTGGCTATCACCGTGACCCAGACGGGGATTGGCGATGCGGTAGGCGAGGCGCTGCTGCGCGTGATGCCGCTCGACCCGGAACGCCCGTTCACCAGTTTTGTGGCGTTGACGGGGATCACGACCGCGCTCAACTTCATTATGACCGCCAACGGCGTGCCGGCGCTCTACACCACCTTTGCGCAAAGTTTTGCTGAGGCGACAAATTTCCCGCTGTTGAGCGTGATTATGATTCAGGTATTAGGCTATTCCACGCCGCTTCTGCCGTATCAGGCGTCGCCGATTGTGGTGGCGATGGCGTTAGGGAAAGTGCCTGCAAGGGCGGGGATGATGCTGTGTCTGGCGCTGGCGGCGGCGAGTTATCTGCTGTTGTTGCCGCTGGATTATCTTTGGTATCAGGTGTTGGGAAAGTTGTGAGTTTTTGCCGGATGCGCTGCGCTTATCCGGCCTACATCGTCAGGACTGTAGGTCGGATAAGGCGAAGCCGCCATCCGGCGCGTAAACAGGATTAAGCCTGTTTAGCCGCTTCTGCTGCTTTAACGATCACCGCGAAAGCGTCTGCTTTCAGGGATGCGCCGCCAACCAGCGCGCCGTCGATGTCCGGCTGGGTGAACAGTTCTGCTGCGTTGCTTGCGTTAACGGAACCGCCGTACTGGATGATAACCTGTTCAGCGATTTTCGCGTCAGCTTTAGCAATGTGGTCACGGATGAATTTGTGAACCGCCTGAGCCTGAGCTGGGGTCGCAGATTTACCAGTACCGATTGCCCATACGGGTTCGTAAGCGATAACCACGCCTTCGAATGCCGCAGCGCCCTGAGTTTTCAGGACCGCGTCGATCTGACGTGCGCAAACTTCTTCAGTTTTGCCCGCTTCATTTTCTGCTTCGGTTTCACCGATGCACAGAACCGGAGTCAGACCCTGCTCTTTCAGCACAGCGAATTTTTTCGCGATCAGTTCGTCAGACTCTTTGTGGTAAGTACGACGCTCAGAGTGACCGATAATGATGTACTGCGCGCCGACATCTTTCAGCATTTCTGCGGAGGTTTCACCGGTGAATGCGCCAGACAGGTTCAGGTCAACGTTCTGCGCGCCCAGAGCAATGTGGCTACCGGCAGCAGCGTGTTTCGCCATGTCGATGTACATTTCCGGCGGCGCGATCGCTACGCCACAACCAGCAACGCCAGCCAGCTCTTTACGCAGGTTAGCAACCAGCTCGTTTACCATGTGGCGGCTGCCGTTCAGTTTCCAGTTACCCATCACTAAAGGATGTCGCATTTTAATTCTCCACGCTTGTTAGCGAATTAAGGAATATGGCCGCCCGTAAGGGCAGCATGGTCTGTGAATCAGTATAGAGAGTGTTCATCCTGAAGGCTTTGCTTTTTATCATTTATTCGCCTCCTTCAAGATTTTCAGATAGCGCCAGCTTAATCGGTTCAACAGCGAAGGTCAGCCCTTTTTCGCCATTATCGGCGACAACATAACGAATCGCGCCTTCGCTGGTGGTGAAGTAGTGCTTTCCTTTTCCCTGAGCCAACAGTTTTTGCAGCTTCTGCTGGCTTTGCGCTTTGGTGAGCGTGGGCGTGAACAGACGCAGCACCGCCGTCATGTACTCCAGCGCTTTGGCTTTCGCCGCTTTCTGTTCAGGGCCTGGAATGGGCAGCCAGGTTATCTGTATCGACTTGATTTTCAGCGTTCCGCGCTCGAGTGCGGTGGACGCATACAGATTCTCGTTAATTTTGCTCGCTGCGCGCGTCAGATTCAGCTTGTCGCGGCTGGAGGAAATTGAACGAAATTCATTAAGTGGCAGCGACGGATTATCAATATTAAACCGCTCGCGAAACTGGCTGATGG
The DNA here is from genome assembly GCF_057782505.1 of Pseudocitrobacter sp. CD920760. NCBI lineage: Bacteria > Pseudomonadati > Pseudomonadota > Gammaproteobacteria > Enterobacterales > Enterobacteriaceae > Pseudocitrobacter > Pseudocitrobacter sp. CD920760. The sequence continues at coordinate 5,085,865 of NZ_CM173490.1, read as the reverse complement.
AGAGATCGAACGTGGGCGCGCCGGAAAGCAAATAGGGCGCGGTGGTATCCGGAGACTCAACGGCAAACGCGAAGCGGCCAGCGCTCAGGGCGATGACGCCTGCAAGACACACAGCGATCCACTTCTTCATGTTTGTCGTCCTCATATTCTCCAGCAGACGATTAAAACGGGAACGGCCTCGCTTGTCAAAAAGAGAGCGTTTCAGGGTACACTACGCCGCATGATGAGAATAAGGAATCAGACATGACCCTACAACAATGGTTGTTTTCAATTAAGGGCCGCATTGGTCGCCGTGATTTCTGGATCTGGATGGGGATCTGGCTGCTGGCGATGGTGATTCTGTTTACGCTGGCTGGCGGTGAGATGCTAAGTATTCAGACCGCGGCGTTTATCCTGGTTTGTCTGCTGTGGCCAACGGCGGCGGTCACGGTGAAACGTCTGCACGATCGCGGTAAATCTGGCATCTGGGCCCTGCTGATGGTGCTGGCGTGGATGCTGTTGGCCGGTAACTGGGCGATGTTGCCGGGTGTCTGGCAGTGGGGCGTAGGGCGGTTTATTCCGACTCTGATTATCGTGATGATGCTGATTGACCTGGGCGCGTTTGTCGGCACCCAGGGGGAAAACAAGTACGGTAAAGATACGCAGGACGTGAAATACCGCTGATTACCAGTAATGTTCCGCCGTCATATGGCCTGGACGGCGGCGCAGATGTTTGGTCATCTGGCGGGTATCTTTCAGCAACTGCTGGGTATCGCGCACCATCTGCGGATTACCACACAGCATCACGTGGCTGGTTTCGGCATTCATTGGCAGGCCAACCGCCTCTTCCAGCGCACCGCTTTCAATCAATGCGGGCACGCGTCCGGTCAGGGAATCAGCCACCGTTTCGCGACTGACAACGGTTTTAATGCGCAACTTCCCTTCGTAGCGTTTCTCAAGCTCCTGCATCAACGGCAGATAACTTAAGTCCGCGGCAAAGCGCGCGGCGTGAACCAGTACGATATTCTTAAAGCGCTCTAAATCTTTCCCTTCCTGCAAAATCGACAGATACGGGCCAATCGCGGTACCGGTTGCCAGCATCCACAGGGTTTCGCAGTCAGGTACTTCATCCAGCACAAAGAAGCCCGCCGCTTCGCTGACAATTTGTACATCATCACCCGGCTTCAGCGCGGCAAGGCGCGGGCTCAGTTTTCCCTCTGGTACGGTGACCAGATAGAACTCAAGATCGGGATTGCTGGGTGCGTTAACGTAGGAGTACGCGCGCTGCACGCGCTCGCCGTCAACATCCAGACCCAGCTTGGCAAACTGCCCGGCGGTGAAAGGATTAACGGGGGCGTGAACGGTGAGGCTAAACAGTGCATCGGTCCAGAAATGCACCTTTGTGACTTTACCTGTTACCCAATCGGCCATGATCGTCTCCTCTGCGCGTTGTTACCCTATCTTCGCTGTGTCAGGAGAAGATTTCCAGCCCCATGGGGCCGGAAAGCTCAATTGAACAAATGATTTACAGGATGTGATTCTGGATCTCAGGGTCTTTACGATCGAGATAATGAATCGACTGAATGCGACGAATGGTGCGCGATTTTCCGCGAATCAGCAGCGTCTCGGTGGTGGCGATATTGCCTTTGCGGCTGATGCCGTCCAGCAGGTCGCCTTTGGTGATCCCGGTGGCGGAGAAGATAACGTTGTCGCTGCGTGCCATATCATCCAGCGTCAGCACTTTCCCGGCTTCGATACCCATCTCATGACAACGGCGCAGTTCGTCTTCGCCAATGCGGCGGTTCTCTTCGCTATCGCCTTTCACGTGATGACGCGCCAGCAGGCGGCCATGCATATCGCCATCCAGCGCGCGGATCACTGCCGCAGAGACCACGCCTTCCGGCGCGCCGCCGATACCGTAAAGCACATCAACTTCGCTGTCCGGCATGCAGGTCAGAATGGACGCCGCGACATCACCATCAGGAATGGCGAACACGCGCACGCCCAGTTTCTGCAACTCGGCAATCACCGCATCGTGGCGCGGTTTCGCCAGAATAGTGACCGTCAGCTCTTCAAACGGTTTATTCAGCGCGCTTGCAATATTGCGCAGGTTTTCTTCCAGCGGCTTGTTGAGGTCGATAACACCTTTCGCGCCCGGCCCGACAATCAGCTTCTCCATGTACATGTCCGGCGCGTTCAGGAAGCAGCCTTTATCGCCCACCGCCAGCACCGCCAGCGCATTTGCCTGGCCCATTGCGGTCATGCGGGTGCCTTCAATCGGGTCGACGGCAATATCTACCGCATCACCTTTTCCGGTCCCGACGCTTTCGCCAATGTAGAGCATCGGCGCTTCATCAATTTCGCCTTCGCCAATGACGATGGTGCCATCAATGTTGACCTTGTTGAGCATGATGCGCATCGCATTTACCGCCGCGCCGTCAGCGACATTTTTATCGCCCCGGCCCAGCCATTTGTAACCTGCCAGCGCCGCCGCTTCCGTGACGCGCGAAAATTCGATAGCCAGTTCTCGTCTCATAGCAAACTCGTTTCAGAAGAAAAATTGCGCGAAGTTTAGCACAGCGGCACCAGACAGCCCTATTAATGACGGGTGTATCCTGTGTGGAAAAATCAGGGAGGCTTTATGAAACGGGGAAAAGTGCTGGAGCCAACGCTGCGTGAACGATGCCGGGCCATCTTTCAGAATGAGCCACCGGTGCAGTACGTCTGGGAGCCAGAGTTTGATTACGATACGGAATCGTTGCGTAAGCTGGCAAAGACGCCGTGGCAGCAGATTACGGGGCATCAACTAGGCTGCTATTACGTATTAAATCTGGTTTATCACGAACCGATGCAGCCAGAGCTGTTTCGCTATCTCTTTCCCCTGTGTCTTGCCGAGTGGCATGAAGCGCTGCTGTATGACGGCTACGGTGATTATTTTGAAGAGTCGTTATTGAAAGCGCTGCGACGGCCTTATCTGTGGCAGGAGATGATGGATAGTCAACAGCGCCAAAACGTTCGTCACTTTTTAATTGAGACGATGCTGGTGCAGATGGATAACGGACGCAGCTTTGACAGGCATCCCTGCGGATGGCTAACCACTTTCAATGGCCTGGGCGGCGCGGCTACGGTGATACGCGCTATCTGGACGCAGTGGTGGGCGCTGGAAACACCGGGCAGAGCCATTTGTGCGCTTCAGTACGCCGCTTATCTGATCTACCCGCAAGGTGATAATCCGCTTTGGCCGGATGAGCCGCGCTTGTGGTATCACCCGTTAAGCGATGAGCATGCGTGGACCGCGGAAAATCGCGCGTTTTTACGCGGAGTGCTAACTACCGATGCTCTACTGGCGGGTGTTCAGGCCGCCGCCGAAAGATTGCGTGGCGAACCGGAAGGCGCAATGGCGGCGCGTATCGCGAGCGATGCGCTGAATGCCCACGATATCATCACCATTCAAATTGAAGACTTGCTGCTGGATTTGTCGCGTGACGAGTCGGGTCACGCGTTGGAATAACGTTCCGTTTCCGGCATCCAGCGCTCAATCAGCGCGGTGGCCTGCTGCGGATAACGTTCGTGAACATGGCGAGCGATGCGCTGAACTTCGGGGATCATCGCCTGATCGCGCAGTAAGTCCGCCACTTTGAACTCAGCATTGCCCGTCTGGCGTGTACCAAGCAGCTCGCCAGGACCGCGAATTTCGAGATCTTTTTGCGCAATCACAAAGCCGTCGTTGCTGTCGCGCAGCACCTGCAGGCGCATTTGCGCGGTTTTCGACAGCGGCGATTTGTAGAGCAGCACACAGTGCGAGGCCACCGCGCCACGGCCCACACGGCCACGCAGCTGATGGAGTTGCGCAAGACCCAGACGTTCCGGGTTTTCGATAATCATCAGGCTGGCGTTGGGCACATCGACACCGACTTCAATCACCGTGGTGGCAATCAGCAGATGCAGCTCACCCTGCTTGAAGGATTGCATTACCGCCTGCTTTTCGGCAGGTTTCATACGCCCGTGAACGAGGCCGACGTTGAGTTCCGGCAGCGCCAGCTTTAACTCTTCCCACGTGGCTTCTGCCGCCTGTGCTTCCAGTAGCTCTGACTCCTCAATCAGCGTACAGACCCAATACGCCTGACGACCCTCTTCGGTACAAGCGTGACGCACGCGATTGATGATGTCGCTGCGACGCGTGTCCGGAATCGCGACGGTGGTGACCGGCGTTCGGCCTGGCGGCAGTTCGTCAATCACCGAAGTATCGAGATCGGCATAGGCAGTCATTGCCAGCGTTCGCGGAATTGGTGTCGCGGTCATAATCAGCTGATGCGGATGGAAGCCCTGCTGCTGGCCTTTCTCCCACAGCGCCAGACGCTGGTGGACACCAAAGCGGTGCTGTTCATCGATAATCACCAGCGCGAGGCCGTTAAACTGCACCTGCTCCTGGAAAATAGCATGGGTGCCGACAATCATCTGCACCTGGCCGCTGGCGATGGCTTCCTGCTGCGCCAGCCGCGCTTTCCCTTTTTGCTTCCCGGCAAGCCAGCCCACTTCGATACCGAGCGGTTCAAACCAGGTGCGGAAGTTATTGGCGTGTTGTTCAGCGAGCAGTTCGGTGGGTGCCATCAGCGCCACCTGCTTGCCGTGGGCAATCGCCCTTAATGCTGCCAGTGCGGCGACCAGCGTTTTACCGGAACCCACATCGCCCTGCACCAGACGCATCATCGGCACGTCGAGCGTCATATCGCGTTCAATTTCAGCGACCACGCGGGTTTGCGCCCCGGTGGGTTTGAACGGCAGCGAATCGAGGAACTGATTTTTCAGCTCGCCCTGTTCATTCAGCGGCAGGGCATGGTAGCGCTGCGCCCCGGCACGGAGCGCCAGCATGCTCAGGTTATGGGCGAGTAACTCTTCCAGAATTAAGCGCCGCTGGGCCGGATGCTTGCCGGTTTCCAGGTCGCTGAGTTGCAGCGATGGCGGTGGGCGGTGCAGGGTGCGTAGCGCTTCCGGCAGGCTCATCATGCCGGAGGCTAATTCTGGCGGCAACAGCTCGGCGATGGCGCAGGTATCGAGGAGATCCAGCGCCTGGTCGGTCAGCTTGCGTAGCGTCGCCTGCTTGATGCCTTCGGTGGTTGGATAAATCGGCGTAAGCGTCTCCTGCAATTCCGGCGTGCTCAAATCGCCCTGTACGCGGTATTCCGGGTGGATCATCTCCGCGCCAAATTTGCCGCGCTTCGCTTCGCCGTAGGCCAGCACGCGACGTCCGGTTGCGAGGCTGTTTTTCATTGCCGCGTTGAAGTTGAAGAAGCGCATGGTGAGGATGCCCGTGCCGTCGCTAATCTGGCAGGTCATCATTCGCCGTCCACCGAACGTAATGTTTGAGTTGAGAACTTCGCCTTCTACCGTGGCATAGATACCGGGCAGTAGTTCGCCAATGGGATAGAGTTGAGTGCGGTCTTCGTAGCGCAACGGCAGATGAAGCAATAAGTCCTGCACCGTGTGCAGACCAATTTTAGCGAGCTTCTGACTTTGCGCTGCACCAACGCCCGTTAGCGAACTGAGCGGAACAGCATCTAACAGGCGACTTTGCATGGATTACCTCGTGGCCTGCATGGTGGCCCACCAGGTCGCGTCGGCTTCAATCTCGCCGCGATCGTTGACGTGCGGGTAGGGAAGGCCTTTGCGCTTCGCGACGTTTGCCAGCACTGGATATCCGCCTTCAAACAGCAGACGCTGTTGTTCGTCGTCCGGCAGCATACTGTTTTCACGCTGATACATACCGGCGTTCTGCCGCTGGCGCTGCGCTTCATACAGAATAAGCGCGGAGGCCACGGAGACGTTGAGCGACTGCACCATGCCGATCATCGGAATGATGATGTCCTGGTCTGCGAGTGCTAACGCTTCCTGAGTGATGCCGGTTTTCTCCTGACCCATTAAAATACAGGTTGGGCGGGTATAATCGATTTCGCGAAAATCGACGGCTTTATCAGAGAGATTGGTCGCCAGCACCTGCATACCGCGCCCTTTCAGATGCGAAACCGCCTCGCCAATCGTCGGGTGCGTTTTAACCGAAACCCAGCTGTTGCTGCCCGCCGCCGTTGAAGCCATGGTGCGCATGCGGCTGCCTGGCCAGACGGCGTGAACTTCATGTACGCCCACGGCGTCAGCGGTGCGCACAATCGCTGAAACGTTATGAGGTTTGTGGACCTGCTCCATGCAGACGGTCAGGTCAGGCTGTCGCCTGGCGAGCATCTCGCGGATACGCGCATAACGTTTAGAATTCATAAAACTAGTTTCGGTTACGTGTGACTTTAATGACGTCCGGCATTACGCGGATTTTGCGCATGATATTCGCCAGATGCACGCGGTCGCGCGCCGTCAGGCGAATAAAGGCGCTGTAAACGCGGCCATCCTTCTCTTCAGTATTCAGACTCTGAATATTAGACGTCGCTGTATTGATTGCCGCCGTCAGGTTAGCCAGCGCACCCTGATGATTGAACATATCCACCTTAATTTCGGTGATAAATTCCTGCTCAGTCTCTTTATCCCACTCTACGGCCATGAACTTCTCTGGCTCTTTCTGATAGCCACGGATGTTACGGCAGGATTCATGGTGGATAACCAGGCCTTTGCCTGGGCTGACGTGAGCGATAATCGGATCGCCAGGAATTGGACGGCAGCATTTTGCGAAGGTGATCAGCACGCCATCTGCGCCTTTGATAGGCAGATGCGCATGGCCGGAAGCACCCGGTGCGGAAGGTGTGGCTTCGCCCTGTTGCAGGTTTTTCGCCACGACCACGCTCATGGCATTGCCGAGGCCGATTTCAGCCAGCAGATCGTCAAGCGAGGTGAGTTTCATGCGCTCAAGTTCGCGCTGGATATGCTCTGGCGGAATCTCTGCGAGCTTACGGCTGCCACCCAACGCGTGGTTGAGCAGGCGACGCCCCAGGCTTACGGAATCATCACGCTTGAGGTTTTTCAGCAACTGACGAATTTTGGCGCGCGCTTTTGAGCTGACGACAAAGTTCAGCCACGCGGCATTCGGGCGAGCGCCAGGTGCGGTAATGATTTCAACGGTCTGGCCGCTGGAGAGCGGCTGCGACAGCGGGTAAGGCTGCCTGTCGACACGTGCGCCCACGCAGGCATGACCGATATCGGTATGCACCGCATATGCGAAGTCGACGGGCGTTGCACCGGCAGGCAGTTCGACAATGCGCCCTTCCGGTGTGAAAACGTAAATCTCATCCGGGAAGAGATCGGATTTAACGCTCTCGATAAATTCAAACGAGCTACCGGCGCTCTGTTGCAGCTCCAGCAGGCTTTGCATCCAGCGCTGAGCGCGGATTTGTGCAGTCGTGCTGGTTTCGCCGTGCTCTTTATAAGCCCAGTGTGCGGCAACACCCATCTCCGCCATCTGGTCCATATCTTCGGTGCGGATCTGGACCTCAACCGGCACGCCGTGCGGGCCGATCATCGAGGTGTGCAAAGATTGATAGCCGTTCGCTTTTGGAATGGCGATATAGTCTTTCACACGACCTGGACGCGGCTTATACAGGCTGTGCATCTGGCCGAGCACGCGATAACAGGTGTCGGAATCATTGACGATCACGCGGAAGGCGTAGATATCCATGATCGAGTGAAAACGCTGCTCTTTGAGCACCATTTTGCAGTAAATCGAATAAAGATGTTTCTCGCGACCACTGACGCGGCACGGTATTCCCGCTTCCTGCAAACGCCCTTCGATTTCCGAGAGGATTTTTTGGATCATCTCTTTACGGTTGCCGCGCGCGGCTTTCACCACTTCTTTAATTACGCGATAACGGTTGGGATACAGCGCTTCAAAACCCAACTCTTCGAGTTCGGTTTTAATGTGGTGGATACCTAAACGGTGTGCCAGCGGGCTGTAGATTTCGAGGGTTTCACGGGCGATGCGGCGACGTTTATCCGGGCGAAGTGAGCCCAGCGTGCGCATGTTGTGGGTACGGTCTGCGAGTTTGATGAGGATGACGCGGATATCCTGCACCATCGCCATAATCATCTTGCGAAAGTTTTCGGCCTGCGCCTCTTTCTTATCGCGGAACTTGAGTTTATCAAGTTTCGACACCCCCTCTACCAGTTCGGCGACGCTTTTGCCAAAAAGCTGTTCCATGTCCTGGTAGGTGGCAGGGGTATCTTCAATCACGTCATGCAGCAGTGCTGCCATTAGTGTTTCATGGTCGAGCTTCATCTCGGCCAGAATACAGGCAACCGCGACGGGATGCGTGATATAGGGTTCACCGCTTGAACGTGTCTGGCCCTCGTGAGCGTCACGTGCAACGAGGTACGCCTGCCGCAGACGTTTGATTTGATCTTCCGGCAGGTAGTTTTGAATCAGCTGATTCAGGCTTTCAAACAGATACAAGGGCGACCCGCTCTGTAATTAACGACGACCTTCAGCAATAGCGGTAACGGCCTGTAATTCAGCGGCTTCCTGCTCTTGCTGTTCCTGGCGCTCGCGCACGTCGAGGATCTGGTTGTTGATCAGACCTTCTTCGATTTCGCGCAGTGCGATTACTGTGGTTTTATCGTTTTCTTCCGGTACCAGCGGATCCTTTCCGCCTACCTGCATCTGACGAGCGCGACGCGCGGCGACCAGTACCAGGTCAAAACGGTTACCAATTTTCTCTACAGCGTCCTGAACAGTTACGCGTGCCATACTTTAATGCTCCACAGGTGAAGAAATGACTGGGCATGATACTGAAAGTGGGTTCAGTCTGCCAATAGTTTGCTGATTAAAGCGTCATGTCGCTGCTTTTGGCGGCTCATGCGCAGACGTTCAGCACGGATAATCGTTTTCAGATCGCCTAAAGCGGTATCGAAATCGTCGTTCACGATCAGGTAATCATATTCCGCGTAATGGCTCATTTCTGCAACTGCCTGCGCCATTCGTTTGGTGATCACCTCTTCGCTGTCCTGGCCGCGGCCACGCAGGCGGCGATCCAGTTCAATTTTGGACGGCGGCAGGATAAAGATACTGCGCGCGTGCGGCATTTTAGTACGAATTTGCTGCGCGCCCTGCCAGTCGATATCAAGGAAAACATCGACGCCCGTTGCCAGCACTTGCTCAATGGTTTCACGCGAGGTGCCGTAGTAATTACCGAACACTTCCGCATGTTCAAGAAACGCGTCTCTGCCAATCATGGTTTTGAATTCGTCATGATTCACAAAGTAATAATGTTCACCGTGCACTTCACCCGGACGCGGCGCGCGCGTGGTATGCGAAACAGAAACCTGAGTGTCGTATAACGGTTGGGTTTTCAATAAAGCCTGAATCAGGCTGGATTTACCTGCGCCACTGGGGGCAGAAACAATATAAAGCGTGCCTTGAGCCATGAGTATTTGTGTATGTTGCCAGCAATGAAGTTCTACATACGGGCTTATTATACACGTCGGCGCATCGTGACGTAGTCTTTGTCACACTTTTTGCGCTGCTTTCTTTCATTTTGCGTGTCACTTTCCTGATTTCCTTACCTGTTGCTGCAACAAATCAATTTCCCTGGAAGCCTCCTCGGGGATTTCGCATCAGGCGTTCGCAATCTTTTTCGCCGGGCGGTAAAACACCGCTACAGCGCAAATGGAGGGGCGAAAGTGAAAAGGATACTACTGCTGTTCATCGCGACCGTAACGGGGGCTCAGGCAACTTGCCCTGCCTGGGCTCCCGCACGAGCGGAACGGGAAATTACACAGCTCACGGCACAAATCGCACGCTGGAACGACGAATACTGGCGGCAGGGCGCGAGCGAAGTGAACGATGTTGTTTACGATCAGCTCTCGGCGCGACTGGCGCAGTGGCAGCGCTGTTTTGGTTATGCTGAGAGCGGCGAGAGTGCGCCGCCGCGCCTGGCTTCCGGCGTTATGCATCCGGTCGCCCATACGGGTGTGCAGAAGCTGGCGGATGCGCGGGCGGTGAGTCAGTGGATGGCGGGCAAACGTCATCTCTGGGTGCAGCCTAAGGTGGATGGTGTCGCGGTGACGCTGGTTTATCACCAGGGGCGCTTGCAGCAGGCCATCAGCCGTGGCGATGGCCTGAAAGGGGAGGACTGGACTGAGAAAGCGCGGCACATTCCGGCTATCCCCAAAACGGTAACGGGCAGGCTGGCGGAAAGCGTGCTGCAGGGGGAAATATTCCTGCAACGCAGCGACCATATTCAAAAGCAGATGGGCGGCATGAACGCCCGTGCTAAGGTCGCTGGCGCCCTGATGCAACAGGGTGAAAGCAAAACGCTGGCGAACCTGGGTGCGTTTATCTGGGCGTGGCCCGATGGGCCACAACCTATGGAAGAGCGACTGACCTTGCTGAGCCAGGCTGGGTTTTCGTTAGTGCAGCGCTATTCGAAAGCCGTGACGCGGGTTGACGATATCGCAAGCTGGCGCGATCGCTGGTTTACCACGCCGCTGCCGTTTGTGACCGATGGCGTAGTGATTCGCTCAGCCGATGAGCCAGAAGGCAAACACTGGCTGCCCACGCAGGGGAGTTGGGTTGCCGCCTGGAAATATGTTCCGGCGGAGCAGGTGGCTGAGGTCAAAACCGTAAGTTTCACGGTGGGGCGCACAGGAAAGATTGCCGTCGTCGCGCAGCTTTTTCCGGTGAAGCTGGATGATAAACAGGTTCAGCGGGTGAATATCGGTTCAGTCGCCCGCTGGCAAACGCTGGATATCGCCGAGGGCGATCAGGTGCTGGTCAGCCTGGCCGGGCAGGGGATCCCACGCATTGATAGCGTGGTCTGGCGCAGTACGCAGCGTATCAAGCCCACGCCGCCTGCGCAGAAATACAATGCACTCACCTGCTTTTATGCCACGACGGGCTGCGAAGAACAGTTTATGGCGCGGCTGGAATGGCTGAGTTCAAAGGCGGTTTTTGACATTGATGGCCTGGGCCGCGCGGGCTGGAAGACGCTGCATCAGGCACAACCTCTGGATCATCTTTTCTCGTGGCTGGCGCTGACGCCGGAGCAGCTACGCGGCACGCCTGGGTTCACGCCGTCTCGCGCGACTCAGCTGTGGCATCAGTTCAATCTGGTACGTCAGCAGCCGTTTAAGCGTTGGGTGACGGCGTTCGGTTTACCGCTGAGCAGAGCTGCGCTGGATGCGCTGGCGGATAACCGCTGGGAGACGTTGGTGTCGAGAAGTGCTCAGGACTGGCAACGCCTGCCGGGGATGGGAAACCTGCGTGCGCAGCGGATGGTGGAGGCGGTGCATCATCCGGATATTTCCCGGCTGGCGCAGTGGCTCACCAGCCAGAAAATTCCCGGATTTTAATCTCAGTGCGCGTTGTGTTTGTAATAAAACACCGGTAGACCCAGCTTCAGACGCAGTGCCAGCAGGCGGGCCGTGAAGCCAAACAGCAGGGTGGCGATCACCACGATATCCTGGTTGCTGACATAGTGTTGCAACGCAACATAGAGCACGGCGGCGGAAAACGACACGCCCGCGTAAAGCTCTTTCTGGAACACCAGAGGAATGCGTTTGCAGAACATATCGCGCAGCACACCGCCAAATACGCCGGTGACGACGGCAGCGATGGTCGCAATAACCGGGCCTTCGCCCATATCCAGCGCGATTTGCGCACCGATGATAGAGAACACCACCAGACCGAGTGCATCCAGTACCAGAAACAGTTTACGCAAATAGGGCATTACCGGGGCCACGATGGTAGTCAAAACTGCCGCTGTCGCCACGATAATCACGTATTCCGGGTGCTTTACCCAGCCCAGCGGATAATGACCTAACAGGATATCGCGCACCGAACCGCCGCCCAGCGCGGTGGCCGTCGCGATAATAATGACGCCAAAGGTATCCATGCGTCGACGCCCTGCGGCTAAAGCGCCGGTCATGGCTTCGGCGGTAATGCCGATAAGGTAAAGAACGTGCAATAACATATGAGCCCCCGAAATCGATGGCGGAAGGGTAGCGATTTGTGCGCGACGTCACGATTGAGATTTTCTAAGGTGAAGGGCTTTGGCTTAGAAAAAGTAATGAGTGAATGTGATAAATATTAGGTTTGATGTGACATGCTGGTCAATAATCTTGAAATTCAGATTAGAATATTTAAATGTGGTTCACGTTCGGGTTTGGATGAACCACATCGGCATCATGCTGTTACTTTTTATCCAGCTTCTTTGCCACAGTTTCCAGCTGCTTGATGCTTTTGTTCGGTACGGGAAGGCTTTCAGGCATTGTACCACCCAGTTCCTTGATGGTTTGACGCACTTTTTTGCCCACCTCGAAATGGGTTTCATTGGCTTGCTTCTTCGAACTTACCTGGTCTCGGCGCAACTTCTCTTCCGTCTGGGTTGCGCGGAACAGATTCGCGGCAAGCTCGGTTGAACCCATATGGTCGAGTATTTTTTGGCTCTTTTTTAGCCCTTTGCGTTGATGAATGGCTTTCTGATCCAACCCGCCATAGAGCCCCTGATAACCATGGTTCTGGAATACGGCAAAATCGAGAGTAGTTTCTACACCGGCCTGCTGCGCAGCTTCAACCAAATGTTTATTGTGTTCTTTCAATTCGTTGCGTAGAAACAGACGTTTTTCATCTTCGCGGAGTTGTTTAAATGCCTCGTCGTCCGCCAGCTCCTGGCGGCGAGTCTGGATAGCGAAGTAGGTCTGCCCGGCGGCAATAACGGGCTTAGTTGGATCGCCATTTTGTACGACCAGGTAGCATGCGTAGCGGGAAAGGATAATATCCTTTATTTCTCGCTGAGCCCCTGAACCGATTTGGACCATTTCGAGCACATCCTCGAAATGGTCCGAAATGGCATGTCCACTTTGCTTACAAGCCTCTTTGGCTCGCGTGAGCACCGGCGTGAAGTGTCGGTACTCCGAGTAGTCCAGTAATTTGGATAATGCCCGTGCAGACCAGAATTCTGCGCCATTCTGATCGACCTGCTTTATTTCTTCAAACGGCTGATGTTCGTTCATCGCTCACTCCTTGATATGCGTGTTGTATAAGAGACCTCTCCAGAATCTTCCCTGGAACAGTTGAAGCATAACAAAAAGGCCCACAGAATCTGTGGGCCTGGCAGCATTCAGGAGCGGCAAAAATCACTCAATGTTGGATCTGTTTATTGAGTATGTGACTTAAAGCCGCGTGGTTACTGTGTTTTTGATAATGCCTTTTTTCAATGGGTACACCCTTGTGTACACGGTATTTTGAGGTGCTGCCTTTGTCTGCTCATTTTATGCTCTCACGCTGCCTGTTGCGTGCTCTTGTCTTTTGGGCATTATTGTATGATACCTCTATCCCACAATAAGGAATCAGCCAGCCATGAGAATGACCAGCCGCAAAAAAGATATACTCAGCTATTTTGAACCTGATAGCCTCGATTGGGTTACTGGTGAGATTGGTGCGCCGCCGTTCGATGTGTCGGGCGTGGCCTACCTTCTTCATGGCATGGCGTCGTTCGATAAGCGCCACCAGCTCGAATCAACCCGGCGAACTCTTGAAAGTATGGTTGCTGGTGGGTTGCTTGAGCGTGTGGCGGTGTATGAGTCTCGTCAGGTACGGCGCGGCGGTGAGACTAACGCAACGGTCGTGCGTTACGGTTTACCCGGTCATTGTGCTGTTATGCGCGATACTGGCGGCGCTGATAACGCAATATCAGGCGAATACATGCGGGTCAGTTAAGAGCCTGCAATCTGTCGTTAATGTTGTTCAGGTCGTAAACCCGGCGTTCAATATCCAGCATCAGGAAATTGCGGATCTCGGCTTGTTCAGGATTATCAGATTCTCTGGCCTGTAAGAGCAATTCATTGTAACCATGCAATCCCCCCGAATTTTCCGCCGGGGTAGTCCCCCTCCCACGCAAACAGCTAACAGGCTGGATACTGGTATCATGGGTTTGCTTCTCCAGCACAATAAGACAATCCCACCAGTCGCCAAAGTCATACGTGTAAACCAGCTTGTCACCCTCATTCTGGATCGCCGCCCATAGTGGCGTGATTGCCGCATTACCCATGCTTTCACCCTCACCCCATACGCGATACTCGCTACCTAGATCACCTTTACGGCCTTTCTCGAACATATACAGATGTTCGTCATTCCAGCCAAAAGCCAACTGGATCACCGTGTGAAGTTCACTAAAGGGGATTTGCTCTGGAACCAGCACACGCCGCCATATAGGTGGTTTGCTGTCTCGGATGGTTATCTTTAGCTGGTACATGCAAATCCTGAATAAATGCGAATCGGAAGGATAACGATACTGACGCACTCACAATTCTGTAAAGGTGAATAAAGGAAATTTGCTTAATACGCATAAGTTACATGCGGAATAATCCCGTATCTACCTGCGCGGCGCTGGCTTCCTCCACTGGTAGGCGGGTGATCGCATCATCTCCCCGAACCGTTTGCGCCGGGCTGTATCAGCTTCAATAATGCGCTCCATTTCCCGAACCTCTGCCGGGGTAAGCTGGCGGCCTTCATGCTCCAGTTTAGCGGCTGTCAGTGCTGCTATCTCCTGTGGTGTCACTATGGCAGCTCCTGCTATGGTGGGTAACTGGCTGATTTTACATAATTATGTCAGAAAACCAGAATATCGCTACAACTCCAGCCCTATAGCTCGCGCCGCTTTCCCCGCCTTACGCTCAATCACGCCCGTGATTCTATCTACTACCGGACTGAATGCCTGCCAGTAAGCCACCTCCATTGCTGACAACTCTGCCCGCTTCCTGTCAAACGTAGCCCAGCGCATCCCCTTTGGCTTCGGGAACATGCGAATGTCATTAAACAGATTATTGGCAAGGTCATTGTTGCCCCAAATCGCGTATCGCTGCTGGCGTATCTTCATGCGCATCCTGTCCAGTCTGTCGGCACTCTGGCTTTTATAGTGAAGTTTCCAGCACGCCCGGCAGCCAATATCTTTTCTGCCGATATACAGCTTTGCAGCCCGATTCATACAGTGGGGGCAAACGTACCATTCCCGCACACCATACCCTGCCTGTGTGGTCGTGGAGCGAATCGCCCGCGTCACGCCGTTGATTGTCATGGCGTAGCTGTCGTCTTGCCGGAAGGTGTACAGCGTTCCGCTTTCGGTCTGGGTATAAAGCTGCGTCCCCGGTTCAGCGTCTGCCAGTCTGCTACGCATGTTCGCAAGGAATGGCAATCCTATGCGGGGTAAGTCCGTTGTATAGCTGCGCGTTCTGCCTCTCACTGGCTGGCCTCCTGCGAATTACTGCGCCTGTGAAAAGACTTAGCTTTTCTTAGCACTGAAAGTGCGAATCTGACCAGCGCGGCGCAAAATGAATACGAAATAATAAGCGTATTTTACTGTAAACTGCGCACGTTTTTGCGCACTTCACGCCAATAAGCCCAGCAATAGTACGGGCTGTGGGCTGGTTTGCTAATTGGTAACCGTTTTGTTTTGCGCGGTTTTTTGTTAACTGCGCAATTCGCAATGCCACGTTAGAAATCATCAGGTGGTGCGCACGCTGAATGCGCAGTTTTGCCGCGTACCTGACTGCGTACTGCGAACCAGTGGCGCGAACCTGAATATTTTGGACGGCCTAAATCACGATCAGGCGTCTAGCCCGCCGCTGGTGCGGATCTCTATTTATTCGGCGGTCCAATCCGTCAAGAACAGTCTAATATTTTGTAGCCCTTTCATGGGGCAGGAGGCGTAAAGCAATAAAAAAGCTGGCGGTAACATCCCTGCCAGCTTTTTTAACTATCTCCTTGGAGGCAATATCCCTTTCGGCCTCTGTTGGTTAAACATCTCATCCAGGGCCGCTTTTCTCCCAACTTTATACATTCGGGATTCAATCTGCCGTAAATTTTCCTCTGTAATGCCATTTGTCGTGTGAATAGTCACATTCATCTGCTGGTGAATGACTGCGCCACCGCCTCCCTGCATATCCTTGTTACTTATCACCCGTCCGTTGTCGCCCGGTATCATGTACTGGCTGCCATTGGCCGCCTGGAATATCTCAGGCTTTCCGTGCTCACCTACACGATACATTGAGTTAGCGGAAACCGGCCCGCCGTTATAACGAGCCCCGGCAATAGAAAGCGCCTGTCCTGCAGCCATAGATGAACTATAAGCAGCCAAACCGATAGCAGATGCTTTACCCTGAGTCGCAATAGACGCCGCCATGGCTGCAGGAGCCCAAGCTGTTGCTAGAGCGCCAGCCTCAGCAATTTGTGCGGCAGTTGCGGCAGATGACATGGCCTTACCAATAATCAGGCTCTTAACATACTGAACACCCATATCCACAATGGCGCTTACAACACTGTTGAGGATTGTCGAGCCAATATTTGCGAATGATTCTTGCAGGCTTTGAGTCCCATTTATTAAGCCAGTAAGAGCGCTTGACGTGCTGCTCTGCAGGCCTTCCAGCGATGCGGCCAGCAATTCGTTAGCCTGGCTCTGATTGCGGAATATTTCCCATTGAGCTTCAATTCGCTGCTGTTCGTACTGTGTTTCCTGTGCGGTTCTGAGCGCGAGATACTGAGCGTCTGTTGTCTGTTTGGCAGCGATGTATT
This sequence comes from Pseudocitrobacter sp. CD920760, assembly GCF_057782505.1. NCBI lineage: Bacteria > Pseudomonadati > Pseudomonadota > Gammaproteobacteria > Enterobacterales > Enterobacteriaceae > Pseudocitrobacter > Pseudocitrobacter sp. CD920760. The sequence continues at coordinate 5,069,385 of NZ_CM173490.1, read as the reverse complement.
CCGCATAAGTCATTTGGCCGTTTTTATACGACTGGCTTAGCACGGCCTGCTCCTGCTGCTGGTACTGCTGCATGAGCTTCAGTTTTTGAGTATTCTCATTAGCCAGTTGTTGAACCGGGTCAACCTGTCCTCTAGCCTCGGCAATGGGATTAACAGATGCCTGCTCTGCTCTGATTTTGGCTAAATTAACCTTGTGCTGCTGCTCAAGCTGCTCACTCGCTTGGCTATATTGCTGTTGCGATAGAATCAGCTTCCCGTTGGCGTCCTTCTGGTCTTTGAGACTATCCAGCGCCTTGCGCTGGGCATTATAACTGGCGTTCTCTTTTAGCTCAGGGACAGCATTCTGAGCTTTGAGAGCGGCGGCTTTATCCCATGCTGCTGCGGCATCCTTTTCTACCTGGGCAATTTGCTGAGTGGTGGGGTTCGCTAACTTCTGGCGAGCGGCAAGAATCGCCTGTTCTCTGGATAGATCGCTGGTTGAATCTGCCGATATATCTGCTTTCTGTCGATATTCATTAAGCACTCTTGCATTGCGTTCCGCCTGAGACTCGGCCTTTTTAGCAGCAGATAGAGACGCACTCTGCTCTTTTCGTTCATTTTTTGCAGACTCGGCATTAGCTTTCTGCTGCTGATAGGTTTGCAGCCTAACATTGTAATAATCGCGAAATGCCTGGGTGCCAGCTTTAAGCCCCTGTGTTTCGGCGTCACGCCAAGCCTGAGCTTTGAGCTTTTCGTCACCGGTCTGCTTGGCAATAAACAGCTCCTGCCTTGCCAGCTGTAGCGCTCTATCCTGGCTGGAGGTCAGGCTGTCCGTAATCTCTTTTAGTCTCTTTAGTCTATCAGTAGCGTTTGAGGCTGACTCTACTATCTCAAGAAGAGATTTTGCCTGCACCCTGGCAGCCTTAGCCCCTTCAGAATGACCTTGCCCCACCCTCACGAGCGTGGCAATAAGCTGATTAAGTTTTTCATCAGTGGGATTGTTGGCGATGTCGGACAACTGCTTGGCAAACTCATAGGCCTGCTGATCGCTAATGTCGAATTTATTGGCAAGAGCGCCTACTGTCGCAATCATGGAATTCATTGCAGTCTTCCCGCCTTCCCCCGAAGCGGCCGCTTGCTTCATGGCTTCGCTAAAATCATTTGTCGTTATATTTAGCGTGGAAAGGTAGCCGCTAAACAGCTTGACGCTTGCGTAGCCCCCGCCTAAAGAGGAAACCAGAGAGTCACCAAAAGATATGATGTCCTTTGATGTTTTTTGTACTTCCTTTGAGACCTCCGACAAAGCCGACTGTACTTCTAATTCAGCTAATTTACGCATGAGCGTAGCAGCTTTTATATTGTTTCTTGCAAGAGCGGCGAAGTCATCGGATAGCGCACTAACGCCATTCTGAGACGTTGCAATAACCTTATCCGTGGCCGATATAGCATCCTTGAGGGCATCAACTGAGTTTTTCCCACCCTTCAAAGAAGTAATAAACGTGCCAGCTACTACAGTGCTTAAGGCCAACACAGCACCCAGTACAGCACCGCCCGGACCAAATGCGCCGGCCAGTTGAGAACCCTGCTGACTAAATGCCACCAACGCGGATTGCCCACCCTGAACCTGCACAATAAAATCCTGTACCTGATAACCCGCCTGCTGCATGGTGGATTTCCAGTTTTTAGTACCCTTTGCACCTGCTTCAGTACCGTTCTTCATGTCATACAGACGGCCAGTCAGATCGGCGATGGTCTTTTTCTCTGCTTCCGTAGCGTTGGAACCGGCACGAAGCTGGGCGGCAAGAATAGCAGCACCTCTGGCGCTACCTTCCTGTTGTTCTTCCAGAATTGCCAGTTGATTACCCAGCGATTCAATTATGGACTCCGCCCGGCTAAATTCAGAACTGGCCCCACTGACGCCAGAACGAGACTCAAGGATAGCCCGCGTCAGTGAGTTGATATTGGTATTTAGCTTGCCAATGGCACCCTCTACGGCGGCAACATTCTTAGCCATACCACCAGCGGCGCTACTGGTATCATCAATAGCCGATCCAGCCTGCTTGAGCGTATCGCCAAGGTTATCCGCTGCTTTGTCCGCGCCGTCAAAAGATGACTGTAGTTGTGAAAGGAATTTATCGACCTGCTTATTGGCCTTAAGCAGTTGGTCTGTTTCGGCTTTGATGATGTATACAACTGATCCGGCGTCCATTATTTCCCCTTAGTGAACCACACGTTTATTGCTACCCATCAGGCCATTCCTGATCATACTTTCCATCACCAGAACACCACGCTCCGTCAAGCGATATTCACGTCCGGTAATATCAATTAGTCGTAGCAGCAATTTATAAGCCGCTGCCTCTTTGTCGGCGTCATCACGCACAGCAGAGATAACATTGTCCACCAGCCCGGATGACAGACGGTGTGGTACTACCTGCCCCGATACACCGTTATATTCAACGGTATTGCCGCCAGTCTCTCGCTTCAAATCACGGGTATACGTTTCTGCAATTGTATCCGCCAGTCGCGTTAACTGTTCCATTAAGCCTCCTTCGGCATATTCAGGGCGCGATCCATAATCTGACGCGCGATAACATGGATTGATGGGGCAAGGCCTAGTGGGGATTTTCTTCGCTCCTGCTCCTGTAGCGCTTTAAGCTTATCGATTTGATTACGACTGAGCAGGACTGGTTTTACTGATGGTGTTGCCATTTTAGTTCCTCCTGATATTTATACAGTAATTATACTTGCATAATCAGCAACATCTAATGGCTATATTGCGTATTTTGAAATGATTATTTAATGCTCACGATCGAATTTATTAATGCGTAGACAATAAAAAACCCCGACTGAGCGGGGTTCTTCGTTACTGGCATAGGGTTGACCACGATTCGAATAGTTTGTTTTCTAGTTTAATAAGCTCAAGGCTTTTGGAGTCTTTCTCCTGCTCACGCATAGGATGTTTTGATTTTTTTATTGCCACGCTTTCGCTGTCACCATCCTGATAAACAAACCTAGCGCCAATACGGCTAATGTCTGTGTGGCCTGAAACAATACCGCAGACCGCCCCCCCACTTTCATGGCGATATACCTTAACGTCAGAAAACGTGAGGCCCTTGCTGACATTGAAGTTATCATCGCACACGGCTATTGCCGCTCTCTTCGAGACCGCACCGCCGGAAGCCATGAATGTCCAGTTATCACATTCGCCCGGCTTATATTTACTCGTTAGTTCTTTTTTTACAGCTTCTTGCGCACTCTTTATTAATTGTTCATCGGTCTTCTCACCGCAGCCAGTAAGCGTCAGAGCGATAGCGCATATAGCCCAAATCCCCTTCATGTCCTTATCCCCCAATGTAAATGTGAATAAAGCCTACCAGCGTTTTGCTAAACGGGAAACAGCCCGTACTTACTGGCTTCCCGTTCCATTACCATTGCCTAAACAGCCTTGCCCTTCAGCCTGAATGCTTCGCCGTTCGGTCTGGCAATTCCCATGCGGTGTTGTGTCTCAGTGACTGCTTTATGCAGATCGCCGTAATCATCGGTTTTCACTGGCGGGCGCTTCACGTTCGTCAGACACGTATCACGTCGCTGCTTTACCCATTCCCGATCATCGTCCTCAGCACAAAGCATCATGACTTCCTGCCAGCGCGTCGCAGCCCTGCGATACAGCCCCTTTGCTTCCAGAGCCTCTGCTTTACTATCGTTGACCATGCTTATCTCCCTCATAATGGCGTTTCATCGTCGAATGGTGGGCGCTGGTCGTATTCATCACGGGATGGCTGCTGCGCACGTCTCAGCGCGTCCGTTGCCTGTCCCTGCTGTCCTGCCTTCCCGCCGGGGCGTACCGTTCTGGCGCTGATCACACTGTCGGCTACTACCTGATACCCCTGCTGTGTACCGCCGTCCTGCCCTGTCCACTGGTTGAGTTGCATATTGCCTGCCACGCTCACAAGGTCGCCTTTCTGGTGCTTTGCCAGCGCATCGGCCTGCTTCCCAAAAGCAATAACGCCCAGCCAGAAGGTTGACTCTCCCGCCTCTGCCGCATTACAGGGGAGCGACACCGCCATCCGCGCCATAGCCATGTTGTTACCGTTCGTTGTGGTGCTGGTCTGGGGATCTGCCACCAGCCGCCCGTATGCTGAAATATGTGCTGTCATTTTCTCCTCACTGGATTATTAGTTTTGCTAATAACGATTTCTTAACGTGAGACACCTGCCGATTTTTTTTCATAGTAAGCAGAAATAGTGTTGTCTCAGTTGTCTTTGTTGTCTCACGGCGCTACAGGCCGCGCCACGTCTGGGTTTTGCTGAGACAACATTGATGGTTTTGTGTTGTCTCACGCAGGGTCAATGTTGTCTCACTGCCAGCCAGGCAAAAAATCACACTTTCACTATGTTGTCTCAAAACAGCTAAATGTTGTCTCGCTGTTGTCTCAGAAAATGAAATAAAATCCTTATAAATCAATTAAATTTACAAATTGAGACAACAAAGACAACTGAGACAACACTAAAACTACGTATGTGAAAAAAGATCACTCCTCTGGCTGGCTGGTTTCCTCTGCCATGAAGTTGAGCACATAAACGCGGATTTGCCTGCCATCCTCGCGCACACGTCCCTGATAACCTCGCCCGCTCGTTGGTGGTGTTAGCATTCCTGCATTCTTGAGAACTTCGGCAAACTGCCTGGCATTGAATCCCCGTGCGATCTCCTGCTCGAAGGTCGCCGGGAAGGTGTAAAAAATTATCGGGTCGCTGTCGTGGTTCCCCTTCTTCCTGTACCCGGCTAAATCACGGATCGGTAAATCACGGGGGTCATAACCCAGCGGCGCGTAGCGGCTCAGGCCATGAGCATTCAAAAACGCCTCCGTCTGCTCAATTATCTGCTGGTGCTCTTTGTTGCCCGTGCCGAACTCGCGCAGCCAGGCATTGTAGCTGTGCTGTATCGCATCACGGCACGTCTGATCGTCCCATCCGGTAACAACCTCACCCAGCAATAAAGCCGCCTCCAGAATGGCAAAACGTGCGGCCACGCGGTGTACCTGCTCGCCATAGTCAGCAGGAATAAGGCTGCGCCAGCGGGTTTCACAGTCACGAACGGTATCAATGGCCTGCTGCTGGTGGTCTGCCAGCCACCCGATCCACTCCCGCCCGGCAGCGCCGTGATGGTGCTGGTAAGCGTCTTTCAGCGCGTCGGCGTGCTGTTTGCCGTTCTGGTGGTCGTGGAAGCGCACCGCCTTACTCAGCGGGATATTCAGCAGGCGCACCAGTTGCCCGGCTTTGGTCTTGCGTCCGGCGGTGGCGATGAAGGTTTCTAAGTCCATTTCCCCGGTACTGATCGCCACGGTGCGCCAGCGTTTTAAATCCCGGTTTCCCCCTTCCTTCGCCCCCTGCAATTTCCCAACGCCATTAAACAGGGCATAGGCAGACTGAGAAACGCTTATCGGGTCTGCGCCCTGTCCGACTTCATCCAGTGGCATCAGCCCGTCATTGTGTGCGGCGGCTTCGTTCGCCAGCCCCAGCGCCGTGCCGTACCACGTCAGGCGTAGCAAGTCCGGGTTGCCGTACAGACTGCTGGCAACGTTTGCTGTGGTGGTTTTACCCGCGCTCGATTGCTCATAGAAGTGAATGCCGAATCCGTCAGCGCCAGCCAGCCCGATTAACGGTGCTGCAAGTGCGGCGGCAATGCCTGTCATCATCGCGTAGTTACCGTATGCCAGACGCGCAACACTCTTACGCCAGCTCTCTGAGGTTCCCGCCACGGTGTACCCGGCAGCGGCAGAACTGCGGCCACTGAATAAAACGGGTTGTGCAGGTGCGCCGATAATCTCCCCGTCCGGCATGATGTATGCCCCGCACTGCCAGCCTGTAGCATGAGCAACGCGCCACAATTCACGCGAGCCGCTCCGCTGTAGCCAGTCTGCAAGAATCGCCCGTAAACTGTTTTTCGTGGTGACGTTGACGCCGCCCGCTTTCAGGGTACGCCAGCCTTCACGCTCGCCAATATCAGCCAGCGGGATAGCTGCTGTTGTCGGTATGCCTGCGCCGAATGCCAGCCATGAGATAATAAGATACTGATCTTTGTCGTCGCGTCCCGTACCGATAACCTCCATCGGTGAGGCCAGCCAGCTTTCAGCGTTGATAACCTTCCCGCTTTCCTTGTCCACCTTCGGAGTCACCCAGAAAACGCCATCTTTGCGGCTCTCAATGCGGGGTTTTAGCGGGTCTTTCTCTGGCTGGTCAGTTTTACCGCCCTCAATGGCCTGTAGTTGTGGTTTCACGCATTCCCCCTGCGGCTGGTACATCGAATCGTTAATCGCAGCCGTAGCGACTTCCAGCCCGTGTTGCTGGTGGTAGTCGTTCCAGTCAGCTTTGCTGTCAGTCGGTGGCAGCGATACCCAGCCAGCCACGGATAAAGCTGCTTTCTCTGCGGCCTCCTTCCCGATGTTGGTGGCTCCGGTTTCGGAGGCTGCTGTAGGGTGGTCGTTATCTGCGGCGATAATAATTTGCGACTGCGGGTATTTCCGGCGCATTACTCCGGCAACGTGGATCAGGTTCCCGGCGTCAATTGCCGCCACTGTGAGCGCGTCATGGCGCATCAGGTGAACGGACAGGGCGGTAGCCAGCCCCTCGGCAATTAAAACGCTCTGCGGCGATTCTGCCGCGTTTACGGCATGGTATGCCCCGCGCTTTGCTGAACCTGTCAGGAGGCGCTTTTCTCCCTGTGGGGTGATGGTCTGTGCGGCTGCCACTGCGCCGGACTCATCCACCAGCTCAAGCAGGACTGAACCATCAGGCAATAGCGGGAAAGTGAATCCGTCCAGCCCCTTAGCCATCAGATATTCAGATTCGCCCTGTGCGACACTCTGGCGCATTCCGGCATACAGACGGGCAAACGTAGCCCTTCGCTGCTCTGCGTCGTCTGCTGCCTGTTGCTGGCGCTCCTGCTCACGCTGCTGGCGGTCAGCTTCCAGTTGCTCCCTTCTCTGGCTCGCTGCCGCCGGGTCGGTTTGCGCTGCCCGGTAATCAATACCCAGCACATCAGCGGCAAGCTGTGCCGCCTCTGTGGTGTCGCAGTTGTTCACCTTCTTAATCAGGTCTAAGCCGTCGCCCGCGCCGCATTGGTTACAGATAAAGCTACCGCGACCGTTGTCGTCGAACCGGAAGCGATCCGTACCGCCACATGCAGGGCAGGGGGCATGACGGCGTGATGAATCAGGCACGTCGATAGACAGGCCAGCCAGCACATAAGGCCAGTTACCAGCGGCGGCGGTGGTCACTTCGCGGATAAGGTCGATATTACGCATTCGTGTTACCTCCCTCAGTGCGCCGCTGGCATTTCAGGCCAGCCGTTTTCATCCAGATCAGCAATGAATCCATCATGTAGCTCTGCCAGCGTTTCACGTCCGAACGGGGTCAGCTCTCCGCGCTCCGTATCCAGCATGGCCTGATAGAACACAATGGCGTTCTCCGTCCCCTGCTCAGTGCCGTAGCGTTCAATCAGTGCGCCCTCGATGTTGTTTGCCATCGCCAGCCGTTCAGCAAACGGATAAATCACCATGCCCGCATTACCATTGGAGTAAATCGCCACCTGCGATGATGTGCCGTCAGGTTCAGTGACGGAGGTGGTGCCGTTCTCGCGCTTCATCTCAGAAACGAACGTCGCAGCAATCAGCCAGCGCCACATAGTGACGTTATGCTGCGCGGTGAAGTCGAACCAGCCACGCGCCCCGCCGTCAGCCACTGCCAAATGCAGGGCAAATCCTTCATCGGGGATTTCGTCATACCTGCCGCTATCGAGATGAGTTACCGCGTCTGAATAGGGAACAAGGCAAACATGCTCATACATTCCGGCATCATTGCGGGTCATGATATTGACGCCGTGCGGTGTGGCTTCTGCGCGATAATTCATGCCACCACCTCTATGCTCTTGCTGATTTTTCGCTGCTGTACACAAATAATTGCCCCAACGCTCCAGCCGTTGCGCTGTGCTTCGTGGGTCATTTGCAATTTGGCATCACTCGAACTGACGGCATTGCCGTACCATGTGACCGGGATCGACGCTCCTGAACCATCAAAACAGGTTGCGGTAATTCGGAACTGTTTCATTTGTCCGCCTCCAGTCTCGCCTGGCACTCTTCAGCTCTTGTCACGGAGTGAATCTCAAACAACCACGCATACAGCTCGTCACGTTCCGCACTCGCTGTTATTCCGGGCATAATCTCCGTCAGCACATGGCAAAGGCCAGCACGTACACGCAAAAGGCGGGCGCGTGAAACATTCTCCGGGGTGTGTAGTTCGGTGATTTCACCGCAACCCAGCGCGGCACGAATGCGGTTACTTACTGCTGTTGCTTCCTCAATCTGGTCAGGTAACTGGCTCATGCTGCCACCTCCAGACGGATGCGGCCTGCAAAGAAACAGACGTGATCCCGCGCCAGAGTGCGGCGGGCTTCGCGCTCAGTTTCAGCAGCAATGTGATGGATTTTGGCGGTAATTGTCGGCATATCGCGGCGAACGGCTGCGATTAACCAGATAAATTGAGAATTTTGGGTAGGGGTAGTAGCCATGATGGCAGCCTCTATACAGTGAATTTTGAATTCACCACCAAGAGACGCCAATCTCAGACTGGTGGTGAGCTGAACAAGGTTGGCGTAACCGGCCTGTATAGACACCGGCCTTCCTTTCGGAAGCCTCATCCAGCCCACCATAATTTGGGTGCGCAGGAATTTTGCCGACAAAAAAACACGCTTAGTGCGTGTCGGCACTATACAGGTTATCGGGACGCCAATCCCGGCACCAGATTTTGCTGGTGCGCTATAACCATAAACCGGGTTGGCGATAGTCAGCAAGCCCTTTTTTATGGACTCCAGAAACTCACCTTCGCGCGTGCGCGTACTGTTGCATAAATTCCCTGCATCTAGTGGTGATGTCAGAAAAATCTTCCCGCCTCGTGTTGTGATGTTGGAAAAATCTTCCTCGCGTAGTGACCCCGCAAAAATCTTCGCGCGCGTACTGGTCTCGAAACTCTCCTCGTCACCACGACGAGAAAATGAGGAGCTGGCATTAGCTGGCACTGTTATGCCAGCTTTACCCTCACACGTATGTGCGATCCCGCGTAAGGCGTATATCAGGTCAGCCAAGGGAAAGACTTTATTCTGGACGGCGGCATTAAGCATGATTAGCCCCCAAATGCTTAGCTAACCAGCGCTGAGAAAGGCGGATTAGTTCGGCTTTACGCTGGTCATATCCCATGCCCATATCAATCAGCGTAATGTTGGTACTCTCCAGATAGGTAAGGTGCTCCAGTTGCCCGGCGTTCATGCTGTCCCGTGGTTCGCCAATAATGCTATTCGCCTGCGCCCACTGCTTCGCCGTCATGCCACCCAAAACAATGCGGGCGATCATATTACTCTCGTTGCTGTAGTGGCGAGCCTGCGTCTGTTTACCCTGTTCTGCGCGGGCGCTTTCCAGTGCTACGCACATCGGTTTAAACAGGTTGGCGGCACCGATACGGGCTTTGAGCTGGCGGCGATACTGAGCGGCAATCTCTGGCACGCTGCGCTGTAGGGCTTCTTCACACTGAATAAAGTAACGGCGAACGGCGCGACCTTGTTCGTTTCGCTCAACCATTGCCAGTTCTTTAGCCATTCCCAGAGAAAGGCCATAATCTTTACTGCGACGGTCGCCGCCACGCTTTGTCACCCATCCGGGGCTACCCTGTTCAAAATTTGAACTTTGATTCCTGAAATCTGAGGAATCAAAAACCACGTAATCAGCACTCAGGCTAAAGCCATATTCATCAATGCGTAGTTTGATCCAGGTTGAAAAGTCGTTACCTACTCCGAGCGCTTTATGCAGTGCCTTAGCGCTAACAATACTGGCCTCACGCCCGCCAATTTGACCGGAAATAACGGGAACAATCGCGGCAAAGTCATTATTGCTATGTTCGCCCTGGCAAGCGTTGGATTGTGGGGCGGCCTCCGAATTGAATCGGCTTTTTTCGATAGTCATATTTTCGGCTCCGTTATGCGGCGTTAAACGCGTCCGGGTAGAGGTTCAGAATGTCGGTAATATCCTGCTGAGATAACCCGTGATGTTCATTAATTGCGGCGTTATGGTTCACAAGCTGGATCACCTTGAGAACATCGCCACGGCAGGAAAAGCGGTAGCGCAGGTGTGCGCCGATACCATCCGGGTTTTTCTCGTCGATACGCTCCAGTTGAATATCAAGCTGGCGCTCCAGTTCAGACGCATAATTACGCCCGGACGAAAGGCGGCAATAGCGAAGAATGTCGTTTTCTGTCCATCCCTCTACGCCAGTGCGTAGCATGTAGACGCGGGCGCGGTGCTTCTTCGGTGTGCGGCGTGGCGCTTGTGTGGTGGGCGCTGGTGGCGTAACATCAGATCCGCGAATATCTATGTTAGCCGCCTGCTGTACGGGGCGGTTTTTCTTTTCCATTACGCCACCTTCCCGCGACGTTCTGCCAGCCAGTTATTAATCTCTACCGCATCAAAGGCGGTCACGTTATCGGTGAGTTTCACCGGGCGCGGCAGTGTGCCGTTCTTCACCCAGCGATCAATAGTAGGCATGGAAACGCCCAGCAATTCCGGCATACGGAAGCGGCGAATATAGCCAGTGGTGGGAAGTGCTGATTGTGCTGCTTGATGTGCTGTCATGTGCTCATTAACTCCCGTGATAGCTGGTGAAGTTATGGGCAGTTTAGTGACTATTTATCCAGTTATTCCAGTGAAAATGGATTCTTTTGAAAGAAACGATATTTCTTTTGAAAGATTAATATTCCATTAAAAGATTGCCTTTGGTGAATGGGTTGCTGTTACGCTTATAAACAAGGACTTATCACAAATCATAAATTTATGATTTCTCATGTTTTTGCATCTTTTTCGAAGTTTTGGCATGTGTTTGCATCTTTAGTTATGTATTGATTTGGAGTGTTTTTTTGAACGCTGGTTAATAGCAGTGATGTTATATGAGTGTCAGTGAACCGCACTTAACGACACGCAACGACGCATAACAGCACGCATCAACGCGAAATCAATCATTGTTAAAAGGTACAGAATGGGACGGAATGAGACGGCTTCCCACGAACTATAATGAGACGTTTTAAGATGAACTAAGGTGAATTTATGTCGTGGTAACCTCGGGTAAGGCGAGGTAATGCCAGTAGAGTGAAAAACGAATATATGAGCTTGCGCCCCTAATGAGCGCATGCAATTTATTAAGGTACAGCTTATTTTTACTCAGGATTGTGTAAAGCTAAGAGAGCCTGCCTGGCCTTTGCCGCAAAAGCTGCCCTACTAATGCCTTTTTTGGAAATGCGTTCTGAGTCCAATAAATCGATCACATCCTTATAGATAGCCGTTACATTCGGTTTCCCTGAGTTAATGTATGAAGATGCGCCAGTTTTTTTTACCAGTAACTGGATAAGTAGGCCCATCATTTTCATTGTTCCGTCTTCTTCATCCTGTTTGCGGTGTTGCCCACGTCCGCTTCGGTTCGTCTCTTTAATGTAGTTCACAAGATGTAGGCCGCCTAAATTACGGGCTTTCTCTTCCCATCCTTTGGTTCCGCGTAAATCGTCGATAGCCTCAGTCACTTTTTGGGTGATTATTTCTGGCGTGCTCTCTTCCACAAATGGGAAAGCGGCTAAAAGAATATCTAGTGCGTTACATGCTTCATCTGTAGATATCTTTTTATCTCTGTACACCTTTAATGCTCTAGCAATTGCCCTTCTCGTATGGTCAACGTAATCATAATATTCTTCAGGAACATCACTTATTCTGGTCAAAGGGTTTAGCCCAGCAAGAGCTAAGGCCATCTCTTGTGGGGTTATTGAGACAGATACACAAAGCCTTTCAATTGGTGATTTTCTAAGGATATCTTTCATACTTTCCTTCGCTCTAAGTCAAATGGCGTAACGTTGTAATCCTCACCCTTCTCCAGTGCCACCAGCAAATCACACCACTGCGCCAGCGCTGCCCGCCGTTCGTCAAAATACTGGTGACGGTTATAGATACCCTCCACGCCTTTAATTTTGTGGTTGAGGCATCTTTCTGCGACTACCGGATCAACGCCCAGCGCGGCTAAATGGGTGCGGGCAGTGCGTCGGAAGTCGTGAATGGTGAAGTTAGGAACGTCCGGCATTTCATGGCGAACCTTTGCCAGCGCAACGGGCAGGGTACTTTCCTGAATATGGGGAATCATCCGGCTTTGCATCTTTCTGGCTGGCAGCACCCATGCTGTATTGCATGAGAACGTGTGAAGCTCCCGTAGCCATGCAACTGCTGGTGGGGGTAACGGTATGTCGATAGCATCGCCGTTTTTGCTGCGTTCTTCGGGTAAGTGCCAGATTGCCCGGTCTAGGTCGAACTCTTCCCAGCGGGCAGCGCACAATTCCATCTTACGCACGCATAAGGTCAGTAGTAGCTTGAAGGTAAGCTCGTTCTGGCGGCTGAATCCCTTCGCCATACGCATGGCCTGAAACAGCCTGATCAGTTCTTCACGGGTTAACCATCGGTCACGGGCAACCTCTTTCCCTCCAGCGTCGGCAACCTCAAACGCAGAACAGGGGTTTATCTCCAGCGCGTGTCGTTTAATCCCATAATCGAATATGCGGCGTGTCCATCTCAGCACGTCCGTTGCTATGGTCGGCGCTCCACGGTCAACAATACCTTTCAGCATGTCGTCGATATGGCGCGGCTTCACGTCCTCTACCTTCATGCTGCCAATGCAGGGGTTTATATCTTTGTCGATACGGCGGCGGAGTATATCGGGGTGCTTCCAGCGCGGCAGGATCTGACGCTCAAAGTATTCAGCGGCAAGTTCTGAAACGCGCATGGCGTTTCTCTCTGCTTCCATCTTCGCCAGCGCTTCGGCTTTCCGTTCCTGCTTCTCTCCCGCGACGTCATAACCCAGCGCAACACGCGCCGATAGCTCTTTGGCTGTCTCTCTGGCTTTTGATAGTGATAGCTCAGCATATGAGCCGATCATCATTGCGCGGGGTTTCCCAGCGAATTTATAGCGGAATCGCCAGACGGGGGTCTGGTAGTTTTCGCGGTATGAAAGATAAAGCCCGTTACCATCAGATCGCCCCTCGAATCGCTCCCCGGCCTTTATCCATGCGCGGATCTGCATGTCTGTAAGTTTTGGCATTTTGCGAATATCCAAAAGTTTAATAAGGGGTGTACACCTAGTTGAGTACACCTAACGCCGTAGGTACACCCAGGTGTACACGGCAATCATGCGCTTTGTTGCGTCGTTATGATAGCCCATGATAACAAAAAAGCCCGCTGGTTTGCGGGCTTGATGTGATTTATGCGTCGTCTTGAATCTTGCTGATAGTTTACTCGATATTCTGAATCTGCTCGCGCATTTGCTCGATCAGAACTTTAAGCTCAATTGCAGAATTCGTTACTTCCGCATTGATGGATTTCGACGCCAGGGTATTCGACTCGCGGTTAAATTCCTGCATCATAAAGTCGAGACGACGGCCCACGGCCTCTTTCTTCTTCAGGATGTTATAGGTTTCTTTAACGTGCGCTTCCAGACGGTCGAGCTCTTCGGCAACGTCGATGCGCTGCGCCATCAGCACCAGTTCTTGCTCGAGGCGGTTATTTTCCAGCTGAACTTCGGCATCTTCCAGTTTGGCGACCAGGCGTTCACGCTGCCATTGCAGAATTTCCGGCATGTGGGCGCGCACTTTGGCGACTTCATTGCTGACGCCTTCCAGTCGCTGCTCGATCAGCGCTTTCAGCGCCTGACCTTCCGTTTCACGGGCGATGATGAAGGAATCGAGGGCTTTATCCAGCGCCGAAAGAATTTCAGTGGTAATGGCGTCCAGATCCTGTTCCTGTGCTGCCATCACGCCTGGCCAGCGCAGAATATCGACCGGGTTAATCTCGCCTTCATCGCTCTGCATTTTGACCCAGTTTGCCGCGTTAACCAGCTGTTTAGCCAGTTTCTCGTTGAGGATCAGCTCGCCCTGCGCGCTGGCGTCAGGCTCAAAACGCAGGGTGCATTCGACTTTACCGCGCGTCAGACGCGTGCGCAGACGTTCGCGGACCACCGGTTCCAGGCTGCGGAACTGTTCCGGCAGACGGAAATAGGTTTCAAGATAACGCTGGTTCACTGAGCGCAGTTCCCAGGCGGCGCTGCCCCACTGGCCCTTGATTTCATGGCGGGCGTAGGCGGTCATACTGCGGATCATAGACGTTCCTGTTTTTAAAGGAGTGATGGAGGGATTATAGCTATCCCTCACCTGCCAGGATAGGAATAACCGCCGGAAGTCCGTATAATGCGCAGCCACATTCGTTTCAAGCCGGAGATTTTATCATGCGTCCAGCAGGCCGTAGCGCTAACCAGGTGCGTCCCGTCACCCTGACCCGTAATTACACAAAACACGCTGAAGGCTCCGTGCTCGTCGAATTCGGTGAAACCAAAGTCCTGTGCACCGCCTCTGTTGAAGAGAGCGTGCCACGTTTCCTGAAAGGTCAGGGCCAGGGTTGGATCACCGCAGAATATGGCATGCTGCCGCGCGCCACGCACACCCGTAACGCGCGTGAAGCGGCGAAGGGCAAGCAGGGCGGCCGTACCATGGAAATTCAGCGTCTGATCGCGCGAGCGCTGCGTGCGGCGGTTGATCTGAAAGCACTGGGCGAGTTCACCATTACCCTCGACTGCGACGTAATCCAGGCCGATGGCGGCACCCGTACTGCGTCTATCACCGGCGCTTGTGTGGCACTGGCCGATGCGCTGAACAAGCTGGTCGCTGCCGGTAAACTGAAAACCAACCCAATGAAAGGGATGGTGGCCGCGGTTTCCGTCGGGATTGTTGGTGGTGAAGCAGTATGCGACCTTGAATATGTTGAAGACTCGGCAGCAGAAACCGACATGAACGTAGTAATGATGGAAGATGGTCGCATGATTGAGGTGCAGGGCACCGCAGAAGGCGAACCGTTCAGCCACGAAGAGCTACTTACCTTGCTGGCGTTGGCCCGAGGGGGTATCGAATCCATTGTAGCGACGCAGAAGGCGGCGCTGGAAAATTGATTATTAAGGCGACTGATGAGTCGCCTTTTTTTTGTCCGTAGAAAAGTAAGTAAGGAGCGAATCCATGAAACCGTATCAGCGCCAGTTTATTGAATTTGCGCTTAGCAAGCAGGTACTGAAGTTTGGCGAATTTACGCTGAAATCCGGGCGCAAGAGCCCCTATTTCTTCAACGCCGGGCTGTTTAATACCGGGCGCGATCTGGCGTTGTTAGGCCGCTTCTATGCCGAAGCGTTGGTCGATTCCGCGATTGATTTCGACCTGCTGTTTGGCCCGGCCTACAAAGGTATTCCAATTGCCACCACCACCGCGGTTGCTCTGGCGGAACATCACGACCGCGATCTGCCGTACTGCTTTAACCGCAAAGAAGCGAAAGATCACGGCGAGGGCGGCAGCCTGGTAGGTAGCCCGCTCCAGGGGCGTGTGATGCTGGTGGATGATGTGATCACCGCCGGAACGGCGATCCGTGAATCAATGGAAATCATTCAGGCCAACGGCGCAACGCTTGCTGGTGTGCTGATCTCTCTCGATCGTCAGGAACGTGGCCGTGGCGAGATTTCGGCGATTCAGGAAGTGGAGCGCGACTACGGTTGCAAAGTTATCTCCATCATCACCCTGAAAGACCTGATTGCGTATCTGGAAGAAAAACCAGAAATGGCGGAGCATCTTGCCGCCGTTCGCGCCTATCGCGAAGCGTACGGCGTCTGATCCATCACGCTGCGGGTATCCGCCCGCAGCGTGATGTGCCGAATAGTTTTCCCCGCAATGCCCATGCTATGCTTTCTTTGTCAGCAGTGGCGATAGCGTTTCTGGAGTTATCCAGAAGGGTCGGCGAGTCGCCGACTTAACGCCCGCAGTTCACTCATATACCCAAAGTCGTTCCATTGTACCTCGGCACGTTTCACGTGCGCGCGCTGTCGCGCGAAGTACATTTCCACGCCTTCGGGATGGTTTTCGAGTATCGCCGCTGTTGGCACCCACTTTTCTCAGCGATGTGGAGCGTTGAATGGATGCGACCCGGGTTTGCCTTCTGGCGCTGGACTTATTTAGCTCTCCGGGCTGGAGCGCGAACGAGGAGATACGCAGGCTGTATGCACTCAGCAACAGCACGTCGAAGCATTACCGGGCTATCGTGTTGTCGAAGCGCGACGGTGGCGAGCGGCAGATCCTGGCGCCCGATTATTTGTTGAAAACGGTGCAGCGTAATATCCTGAAGAACGTCCTCGCGCATTTCCCTGTTTCCCCCTTTGCAACGGCTTATCGCCCCGGCAGTACTGTGGTGCACAACGCGCGGCCTCACCTTTCTCAATCGCAGATTCTGAAGCTCGACATTGAAGGTTTTTTCGACAATATCAGTGGGTTACAGGTGTGGCGGGTTTTCCGGCAGACCACATTACCCAACGCGGTGGTGACGATGCTGACCCACCTTTGTTGTTATCGCGATGCGTTACCGCAGGGGGCGGCCACCTCGCCGGCGATCTCGAACCTGGTCATGCGGAGTTTTGATGAACGGATGGGTCGCTGGTGCCAGGAGCGCCACATTGCCTACACGCGTTACTGCGACGATATGACCTTTTCCGGCGAGTTTTCCGCCCGGCAGGTGCGCATTAAAGTCGCTGCGCTGTTGGCTGAAAGGGGGTTACGGCTGAATCAACGCAAAACAGCGCAGATACCCGCGCATAAACAACAGACGGTGACGGGTATCGTGGTGAACGAAAAGCTGCAACTTTCCCGCGAACAGCGGCGATTGTTGCGTCAGGAAGTGCATTTCTGCCGGAAATTTGGTGTTGCGTCGCACCTTAGCCGCAGCGGACAGCCGACAGAATCGGCGCTGCGTTATCTTCAGCGTTTGCAGGGGAAAATAGCCTGGCTGCTACAGATTAACCCGGACGATCGCGCGTTCAGGCAGGCGCTACATGATGTGCAGCAAATGATAAGGCAGATTGCTCTGCCTGAGACACGTTAGCGAAGCTGCGTGGCCATGAGCGGCCAGCGGGCGTCAAAATCGTCGGTGGGGCGATATTTGAATTCGCTGCGGACAAAGCGAGAGAGCATTCCTTCACAGAAGGCGAGCAGCTGGCTTGCCAGCAGGGTTTCATCCGTCTCGTAGCCTTCACCTTCACGCATTTTTCGCTCGCGCAGCACCTGACGCAGCTGGGCTTCAATGCGTTCAAAAAGCTGATTGATGCGCCCCTGCAGGCGGTCCTGCTCGAACATCAACGCGTGTCCGGTGAGAATTCGAGTCAGGCCAGGATTACGCTCACCAAACCCGAGGATCAGCAGAACAATCAGGCGCAGACGCGCGGTGGTGTCCTTTTCATCTTTTAAAATCAGGTTGATGCGGGTAATCAGGCTATCTTCGATAAACTCGATAAGGCTATCGAACATGCGTGTTTTGCTGGGAAAGTGACGATAGAGCGCCGCTTCGGAAACGCCAACTGAAGCTGCCAGTTTTGCCGTGGTAATGCGTTGGCTACCATCACTGGATTCAAGCATCAGCGCCAGAGATTGAAGTATTTCTTCGCGACGATTCCGTTTCGCAGTTTGCTTTTCTGCCATGTTCTAAAATACCCCTGAAAATAAATGCTCGTCAGGCAGACATCCACACAGTGACCGCAAATCCGAATTTGCAGTGATGTTATTGCATTATGACGCTGTGGGATGCGTTTAAATGTCTCTGCCCCGCATGAAGCCGGACAGAGACAGGACCGGTTACTGACGCCCGGAGTGGCCGAAGCCGCCTTCGCCACGTTCGGTGGCATCGAAATCTTCAACCAGATTAAACTCGGCCTGCACGACCGGGACAATAATCATTTGTGCGACGCGTTCACCAGGTTCGATGGTGAAGGTGGTTTGCCCACGGTTCCAGATAGAGACCATCAGTTGCCCCTGATAATCAGAATCAATAAGACCGACCAGGTTGCCCAGAACGATACCGTGTTTATGGCCCAGACCCGAGCGCGGCAGCATCATCGCCGCCAGAGAAGGATCGGCGATGTGAATCGCCAGACCGGTCGGCAGCAGTGTCGTTTGACCCGGTTCCAGCACGATTGCGCTATCAAGGCAGGCACGCAAATCAAGCCCGGCAGAGCCAGGGGTTGCATAGGTCGGCAGCGGGAATTCCTGACCAATACGTGGGTCCAGAATCTTAACGTCGATTTTTTTCATCATAACGGGTAACGATCTCGTTCAGTAAAAGTTGGCCCAGCAGCGCTTTGCTGCTTAACGGTAAGCGTTTATCGCCGTCCTGCCAGAAAAGGTGTAATGCATTGTTATCGCTATTAAAGCCTTGATTTGCCTGTGATACATCGTTAGCGCAGATCAGATCGAGGTTTTTGCGGGCGCGTTTTTGCCGCGCATATTCTTCCACATTATTCGTTTCGGCGGCAAATCCGACGACGTAAGGGCGGTGCGTTTTCAGCGCTGCAACGCCTGCCACGATGTCCGGGTTTTTCACCATTTTGATAATAAATTCATCGCCCTGCGTGTCCTGCTTTTTAATTTTTTCATCGGCAATGATGGCGGCTCGATAATCTGCGACGGCGGCACAGCCAATGAAAATATGCTGCTTTTGCGCGCCAGCCTGCACGGCTGCGTCCATTTCCTGCGCGGTTGTCACGTCAATGCGCTGCACAAAAGCGGGCGTTGCGAGCGACACCGGACCGCTCACCAGGGTGACATTTGCGCCGCGCTGAGCGGCAGCCTCCGCAATAGCAAAGCCCATCTTGCCGGAGCTGTGATTGCTGATATAGCGAACGGGATCTAACGGCTCGCGGGTGGGGCCCGCCGTAATCATGATGTTCAGATGTTGCAGATCTTTGACAGGCGAAAAATGCGCCGCAGCCATATCGACGATGGTTAACGGGTCGAGCATGCGGCCTGGACCGATATCGCCACAGGCCTGGCTTCCGCTGTCCGGGCCCCAGATAAGCAGGTCACGAGATGCCAGAACTGACAGGTTATGCTGCGTGGCTGCCGCACGATACATCTGTTGATTCATCGCGGGCACTACGGCAACCGGCGATGGCGTCGCCAGGCAAATGGTGGAAACCAGGTCGTTAGCCATACCGGCCGCTACGCGAGCGATGAGATCCGCCGTGGCGGGGGCGAGAATCACGAGATCCGCCCATTTTCCCAGCTCGATGTGGCCCATTGCCGCTTCTGCCGCCGGGTCGAGCAGGCTGTCGGATACCGGATAACCGGAGACGGCTTGCAGGCTTAGCGGGGTGATGAAAGCTTTCGCCGCCTCGGTCATGGCAACGCGCACTTCGGCGCCACGGTCGCGCAAACGGCGCACCAGTTCGGGGGCTTTATAGGCCGCGATACCGCCGCTCACGCCGAGAACAATTTTTTTTCCGGCCAGGCTCATCATGATTCTTTCCTGTCGAGTTCATCTGAAAGTGGGATTTTATCACAATATTTTCGGGGTCGTGCGGTTAGGGAGTATCCACTTTGCGAGGGGCTACGCAAGAGTAAAAAGTGACCCGCGCAGGCCGCGCTTTGCTGTGGCAGGATGGCGAACATTGTCAGGGAGGAGGAGATATGGATAGCTCAGATACGCTGATGCCGCGCGAAAAAATGCAGAAAATGGGCATCGAATCACTGTCCGATGTGGAGTTGCTGGCGCTGTTTTTGCGCACCGGCACGCGGGACAAAGACGTCATGACCTGGTCGCGTGATTTACTGCATCATTTTGGCTCGCTGTATGAGCTGCTTTCGGCTTCGGAGCAGGAAATCACCGAACAATACGGTATGGGGCTGGCGAAGTGTGCGCAGCTAAAAGGCATTGCTGAGCTGGCGCGGCGCTATTTTAGCCTGCGGGTACTGGCGAAGAATGCGTTACTCAGCCCGGAGATGACGCGTGAATTTTTGCAAAGTCAGCTCAGCGACGAAATGCGCGAGATCTTTATCGTGATCTTTCTCGACAACCAGAATCGGGTGCTGAAACACAGCCGACTTTTTGCCGGCACACTCAGCCACGTGGAAGTGCATCCGCGCGAAATTGTACGAGAAGCCATCAAAGTGAACGCTGCGGCGGTGATCCTGGCGCATAATCATCCTTCAGGAAGTGCTGAACCCAGTAAATCAGACAGACTTATCACCGAAAGGGTGGTAAAATCATGCCAATTCATGGATATACGCGTCCTTGACCACCTCGTTATTGGGCGTGGTGAGTATGTCTCTTTTGCCGAACGCGGCTGGATTTAGCCGATTATTACGCGATCCACCGGGATCTTTGTCTGTTCGGGACTTGAGCATAACGCCGGGTCAGCGTATACTACGCCACCTTTGAGAATCTCGGGTTTGGCATTTGGGCCTGGCAATCGAGAGTTCACTTAGAACTATGCGATGACCGGGCTGTAAAGCCTGACGAGGCGCCGATACCCCATACGAAGCTCGAGCTAATTTGATTTTTGGAGAATAGACATGTCCCGAGTCTGCCAAGTTACTGGCAAGCGTCCGGTGACCGGTAACAACCGTTCCCACGCACTGAACGCGACTAAACGCCGTTTCCTGCCGAACCTGCACTCTCACCGTTTCTGGGTTGAGAGCGAGAAGCGTTTTGTCACCCTGCGCGTATCTGCTAAAGGTATGCGTGTAATCGATAAAAAAGGCATTGATACAGTTCTTTCTGAACTGCGTGCCCGTGGCGAAAAGTACTAAGTACTTAGAGGAAATAAATCATGGCTAAAGGTATTCGTGAGAAAATCAAGCTGGTTTCTTCTGCTGGTACTGGTCACTTCTATACCACCACGAAGAACAAACGTACTAAACCGGAAAAACTGGAACTGAAAAAATTCGATCCAGTTGTCCGTCAGCACGTTCTGTACAAAGAAGCTAAAATCAAATAATTTTAGATTCGATGTCACGAAAAACCTCGCCTCGGCGGGGTTTTTTGTTTTCTGGCCGTCCCCATATTGAAGACATCAGTTAAACAGTCGGAGACGCTATGCCTGAATTACCCGAAGTTGAAACCAGCCGCCGCGGGATTGAACCGCATCTGGTTGGCGCAACCATCCAGTATGCGATTATCCGCAACGGACGCCTGCGCTGGCCCGTCTCCGATGAAATTCACCGCCTGAGCGACAAACCCGTTCTCAGCGTCCAGCGTCGCGCCAAATATCTGCTGCTGGAGCTGCCGGATGGCTGGATTATCATCCACCTTGGTATGTCGGGTAGCCTGCGCATATTGACGGAAGAACTCCCGGCAGAGAAACACGACCACGTTGACCTGGTGATGAGCAACGGCAAAGTGCTGCGATATACGGACCCACGCCGCTTTGGCGCCTGGTTATGGACCAAAGAGCTGGAAGGGCACAACGTACTGGCGCATCTCGGTCCTGAGCCGCTGAGCGACGAATTCAACGCAGAGTACCTGCAACAGAGGTGCGCGAAGAAGAAAACGGCGATTAAGCCCTGGCTAATGGATAACAAGCTGGTCGTTGGGGTGGGGAACATCTATGCCAGTGAATCGCTGTTTGCGGCGGGGATTCATCCTGACCGACTCGCCTCGTCGCTGTCGCCGCAGGAGTGCACGCTGCTGGTAAGCACCATTAAGGCGGTCTTGTTGCGTTCGATTGAACAGGGCGGAACCACTCTGAAAGACTTTCTGCAAAGCGATGGTAAGCCGGGCTACTTTGCCCAGGAGTTGCAGGTGTACGGTCGCAAGGGAGAGTCGTGTCGGGTTTGCGGAACGCCGATTATCGCCACCAAACACGCACAGCGCGCGACATTTTATTGTCGTCAGTGTCAGAAATGAGTGGGTTGCGAGCCGGATGACGTCATCCGGCAAACGGCTATTTGAGTTTTTCCATTAACGCCTGATGGACGTTAGGCGGCAGAAAGTCGGTGACATCGCCCTGATGACGCGCCACCTCTTTGACTAAAGAAGAGGAGATAAACGACCACTCTTTTGACGGCATCAAAAACACGCTTTCCAGTGCCGGCATCAGATGACGGTTCATGTGCGCCAGCTGCATTTCATATTCAAAATCCGCCACCGCACGCAGGCCGCGAATCAAAATAGTGGCCTGCCGATCGCGAGCAAAGTTGGCCATCAAATCGCTGAAACCGACAACTTCTACGTTATCCAGATGCGCAATCGCCTGTTGTGCCAGCGCGACGCGTTCATTGAGATCAAACATCGGTTTCTTGCTGGGGCTGGCGGCAATTGCCAGAATCACCCGATCGAACATTTTGCTCGCGCGGGTAATGATATCGATATGTCCGTTAGTGATGGGATCGAACGTGCCTGGATAAATCGCCCGTTTTTGCATGACAGCCTCAGTGCGCTCTGGGTGGCAGATAAGGTTCCAGCAGTTGCAGCATGCGCTGTAACGCGCCCTGGTTTTGGTAGAGCACTTCAACTGCGTGTCGACCGTAGAAGTTACGATAATCTTCGTCGGTCAGTAAAGAGGAAATCTCTTTCGCCAGCGACGCGGCGTCGGTCACCGTGATCAGACCGCTGGCCTGATCGAGACGCGCGCAGATGTCTTTAAAGTTGAACGTGTGTGGCCCCATGAGCACCGGAATGGCGTGCGCCGCCGCTTCCAGCGGGTTATGACCACCACGCTCAACCAGCGATCCGCCCACAAAAGCGAGGTCTGCAATACCGTAAAGCAGCATCAGTTCGCCCATCGTGTCGCCCACCACAACCTGGGTGCCCGCCGAAGGAACTTCGCCAGAGGAGCGAGTGATAAAGCTTAAACCTGCCTGGCGCACCAGATTGATGGTGTCCGGGAAACGTTCCGGATGGCGCGGGACCAGAATCAACAGCAGGTCGGGGAAGGTTTTCAGCAGTTGCTGATGCGCTTCCAGCATGATGCTCTCTTCGCCTTCGTGCGTGCTGGTGGCAATCCATACCGGCCGATGCGGCGCCCACTGGCGGCGCAGGGTAATGGCTTTCGTCGCCAGCTGTGGCGTCACGGAGATATCAAACTTCAGGCTGCCGGTAACCGAGAGCTGATTGCGTTTTGCACCCAGCGCAATAAACCGTTCGCCGTCTTCTTCGTTTTGCGCGGCAATGAGCGTTATACGGCGCAACAGCGTCTGCACAAACTTGCCGAGTTTGGCATAACCCGCCGCAGAGCGCGCAGACAGGCGTGCGTTGGCAATCACCAGCGGGATTTTACGTTTATGCAGTGCGGCAATCAGGTTCGGCCACAGCTCGGTCTCCATGATCAGCACCAGCTTGGGGTCGACTTTATCGAGAAAACGGCTGATGGCGTCCGGGAGATCGTAAGGAAGATAAACGTGCTGTACGTCGCTGCCGAAGGCGGAAAGGACGCGCTCAGAGCCGGTTGGCGTCATAGTGGTCACGGTAATCGGCAGGTCGGGATAGCGATGGCGCAGTGCGCGCACCAGCGGAATGGCGGCCAGCGTTTCGCCGACGGAAACCGAGTGCAGCATAATGCCGCCCGGCGTCAGCGGCTTACGATAAAAACCGTAGCGCTCGCCCCAACGTTTGCGGTATGCCGGCGCTTTACGTCCACGCACCCAAAGCCGTATCCAGATCAAAGGCTGAATAAGGTAGAGGAGTGATGTGTAGAGCAATTGGAGCATAGTACGCAGCTGGCTTAGGAATGTGCTGAGGATTCTAAGTATTTAGCCCAACCTTTACCATCATTTTTGCCGATTTGAGCTGATTTAGCGGGAAAAATGCCTTTGCGCCATTAAACGTTAAACTATATTTGCTTTTTTATATGATTAATTGAGGTTGTTCCGGTGCGACCCAACGGTCTTGCCCTTAAACAAAATCACTTATGCAATCATATTACTCATTGTTTTAACAGAGAATATACTTAAGCAAGGTTAAAAAATATTCAATTCGGTTTGCTTAGGAATAAGTGATACACTAAGCCGCAATTAGAGCACGACGTCAGTATTCAGGTAACTGTGAGCCTGGGGCGGTAGCGTGCCTTTTTTTCAATTCCGACTGGTTATTATCATCATAAAGAGCCGCTTGTGGAAAAAACGTTCACCCGAATTCTGGTTATTAAAATGCGTTTTCATGGGGATATGTTGCTGACTACGCCAGTTATCAGCACGCTGAAACGTAATTACCCTGATGCGAAAATCGATATGCTGCTGTATCAGGATACGATCCCCATTATTTCGGAAAATCCGGAAATCAATGCGTTATATGGCATCAGCAATAAAGGCACAGCGGCAACCGCGAAAATAGCGAATTTTTACGGATTGGTGAAAACCCTGCGAGCGAATCAGTATGACCTGATTGTCAATCTGACCGATCAATGGATGATTGCGGTGCTGGTGCGTTTGTTGAACGCCAATGTCAAAATCTCCCAGGATTTCGCCCATCGCCAGTCGGCATTCTGGAAAAAAAGCTTTACCCATCTTGCGCCGTTTCAGGGCGAACACTGCGTGCTACGCAACCTTTCTGCGCTGGCACCGCTGGGGTTAACCCAAACCTGTCAGGAAACATCCATGCCCTATGCGCCGGAACATTGGGAGCGTATGCGACAGCAACTGGATGCTTTCGGAGTGGGTGACAACTATGTCGTCATTCAGCCGACCGCGCGCCAGCCGTTCAAGTGCTGGGATAACGATAAATTCGCGCAGGTCATCGATTCGCTCCAGCAGCGTGGCTATCAGGTGGTGTTGACCTCCGGGCCCGGCGCGGAAGACCTCGCCTGTGTAGAAGATATCGCGGCACAGTGTGCATCTCGCCCGGTGACGGGCCTTGCGGGTAAAACGCGCTTTCCCGAACTGGGCGCGTTAATCGACCATGCCGTACTGTTTATTGGTGTCGATTCGGCACCCGGTCACATTGCCGCTGCGGTAAAAACGCCGGTGATTTGTCTGTTTGGCGCGACTGACCATGTTTTCTGGCGTCCGTGGACCGAAGACATTATTCAGTTCTGGGCCGGGAATTATCAGGCGATGCCGCCGCGCTCGCAGCTCGATCGCAATAAAAAGTATATGTCCGTTATTCCTGCTGCCGATGTGATTGCGGCAACGGAGAAAATGTTGCCGTCGGGAGAGGCGCTATGATTGTCGCCTTCTGTCTCTATAAATATTTTCCGTTCGGTGGCCTGCAGCGCGATTTTTTGCGCATTGCTCAAACCGTGGCGGCGCGCGGTCATCACGTACGCGTTTATACGCAATCCTGGCAGGGCGACTGCCCGGCTGAGTTTGAACTGATCACCGTTCCGGTGAAATCGCGGACCAACCACGGGCGCAACGCTGAGTATTACGCGTGGGTGCAGGCGCATCTGAAAGCGCATCCGGCGGATCGTATTATTGGTTTCAATAAAATGCCGGGTCTGGATGTGTATTACGCCGCCGACGTTTGTTATGCCGAGAAAGTGGCGCAGGAGAAAGGCTTTTTCTATCGCCTGACGGCCCGCTATCGTCACTATGCGGCGTTTGAACGCGCCACGTTTGAGAAAGGCGAACCAACGCAACTATTGATGCTGACGAATAAGCAAATCGCCGATTTCCAGAAGCATTATCAAACCGAACCTGAGCGCTTTCATATTTTGCCGCCGGGGATTTACCCGGATCGTAAATATAGTCAGCAAATTCCCGACGCCCGCGCGGTTTATCGCGCGAAAAACGGTATTGGCGAACACGATTTCCTGCTGCTTCAGGTCGGTTCCGATTTCAGCCGAAAAGGCGTGGATCGCTCGATTGAAGCGCTCGCGGCGTTACCGGATGCCCTTCGCTGCAAAACCACGCTGTATGTTGTGGGTCAGGATAAACCTGGGCGATTTGAGGCGCTGGCAACAAAGCGAGGCGTGCGTGAGAACGTCCACTTTTTCTCGGGGCGTAACGACGTCTCTGAACTGATGGCCGCCGCCGATGTTTTACTGCATCCGGCCTATCAGGAAGCGGCCGGGATTGTGCTGCTCGAGGCGATTACCGGCGGGCTGCCGGTGCTGGTAAGTGAAGTTTGCGGCTACGCGCACTACATCGCGGCGGCAAACTGCGGCGAGGTACTGGGTGAGCCCTGGAAGCAGTCGGCGCTAAATGATGCGCTACGCAATGCATTGACGAATCCGCAACTCCGCCAGGCATGGGCTGAAAATGCCCGCCATTACGCGGATACGCAGGATCTCTACAGCCTGCCTGAGAAGGCGGCTGATATCATAATTGGTGATGTTCATGGTTGAGTTGAAAGAACCTCTTGCGACCCTCTGGCGCGGAAAAGATCCGTTTGAAGAGGTGAAAAAATTGCAGGGGGAAGTTTTCAGAGAGCTGGAAACGCGCCGTACGCTGCGTTTTGAACTGGCCGGGAAAAGCTACTTCCTGAAGTGGCACCGCGGCACCGCGATGAAAGAAGTGGTGAAAAACCTGCTTTCCCTGCGTATGCCGGTGCTCGGCGCAGACAGAGAGTGGAACGCGATTCATAAATTGCGCGATGTCGGCGTGGATACCATGTGCGGTGTGGGTTATGGCGAAAAAGGTCTGAACCCGGTGCGCAAAGTGTCGTTTATCATCACCGAAGATCTGACCCCGACCATCAGTCTGGAAGATTACTGTGCAGATTGGGTCAACAATCCGCCGCAGCCGCGCGTAAAACGGATGATCATCAACCGTGTCGCGACGATGGTGAGAAAGATGCACCTGGCGGGGATTAATCACCGAGACTGCTACATCTGCCACTTCCTGCTGCATCTGCCGTTTGATGGCCACGAAGAGAACCTGAAGATTTCGGTTATCGACCTGCATCGCGCACAAATGCGCAGCCACGTGCCGCTGCGCTGGCGCGATAAGGACCTGATTGGGCTCTATTTTTCTTCGATGAATATCGGTTTGACCCAGAGAGATATCTTCCGCTTTATGAAGGTTTATTTTGCTAAGCCGCTGCGGGAGATTCTTATCCAGGAAAAAGATCTGATCAGTCGCGCTGAGAAAAAAGCTGAATATATTCGTGAGCGGACAATAAGAAAATCACTTTAAAGATAGCCATTCAAGAAATTAATGATGAACCAAGAAATTAATACTGCAGCCTATCGTAATAACTTTGTCTCTCATCAGGAAGCACTATTTAGCAATGACAGTGAAATGGACAAGACATTGCATATCGCGCTATGTTTTGACCATAACTTTGCAATGCCTGCCGGTGTGGCTATATTTTCAATTATAGAAAATAACAAGAACACGAACTTACATTTTCATCTTATTACTACAGGCATTACTGATGCCGATGTAGATTCTTTTAAAAAGTTAAAAGTAAGTAATGTATCAATAACTGTTTATTATATTGATGATAATTTCAACATCAATTCTGATACATTAGTCTTAGGTATTCCATTATCAACATGTTTACGATTTTTAATTCCCGAGGTAATCGATAAAGAAATAGAATCGATTCTTTATCTTGATTGTGATGTGATTTGTCATGGTGATATATCGGGACTTATGCATGTTGATTTTGGCAATGCCATCGCCGCGGTGATTTCCGACTCACAGGAAATGAAAGATAGAGTCGAACAGCTCGGTTATAATGTTAACTTTCATTGTTACTTTAATGCCGGCGTTATGCTCATCAATACTGAAGCCTGGAGGGGTAGTGATATCACCGGGCAAGCGCTAACAATGATTAATAGTGGAAAGGTTTTTCGATATGCAGATCAGGATGTATTAAATATTCTATTAAATGACAAACTGCTTTACCTCGATGCAAAATATAATAATAAAGTAACGTTGAGTGTTAACGAAGATGTTGAGCAGAAAAATATAGATGGCACTCTGATTATGCATTATGTGACCCCAAGTAAACCATGGTATAAGATATTTCAAGCTAAACGCTTTGATTCCTATTTTAACAACTCTCCATGGTCTTTATGTAAACGATATCTATCACCTTCATACAGTGTGATTAGATTGAAAGCAAAGCATGAAGTATCTCAAGGGAACTATTTCGAAGGTCTGAAGTATTATATTTTATATATTGTCTCTAAGTTATCGAAACGTAAATTATAGAATTGCTCCGATGATAATTTTTATGTCAATAGATGATATTTCCACAGAATTGAATGAGTAATTAATGAGAACAACTTACTTCAATGAGAAAGACGTTATATTGTCAGTAAATGATTATAATTATTTATCTGATAATATTAGCGAAACTTTCAATATATCCTACGGGATTGATAAGAATTTTCTCTATGGTTGTGGTATTTCAATCGCATCTATCCTTGTAGCGAATCAGGGAACTAGTTTAACTTTTCATGTGTTCACTGATTTTTTGACAGAAGATGTTCGTAATAAATTCTCGAAACTTGCACAGAAATACTGTGCGCGCATAGTTATTTATCTGGTCAACTGTGATGCCCTGAAATCACTTCCGAGTACCAGGAACTGGACTTATGCGACTTATTTTCGCTTCATTATTGCTGACTATTTTGCAGGGAAAGCTAAAAAAGTCTTATACCTGGATGCGGATATCGGCTGCAAAGGAAGTATTAAAGAGCTTATCGATTTGCAGTTTACTGAAAATGAGATCGCGGCTGTAGTCATGGAAGGGAACACCGCCTGGTGGGGTAAGAGAGCGGAAACTCTGCATACACCAGGCCTGGCAGAAGGTTACTTCAATGCCGGTTTCCTGCTCATTAATATCGCAGCCTGGAATGCCGAAGAGATATCGAAGAAAGCCATTGAAATGCTGCGGGACCCGGAAGTTACCAGCAAGATAACGCACCTCGATCAGGATGTCCTGAACATGCTGTTGGTGGGTAAAGCGCGCTTTATCGATCCGAAGTTTAATACGCAGTACAGTCTCAACTATGAACTGAAAAAATCCGTTGTCAGGCCGGTGAATGATAAAACGGTGTTTATCCATTACATCGGCCCCACGAAACCGTGGCATCTCTGGGGAGACTATCCGGTTTCAGCCTGCTTCCTGAATGCAAAAGATCATTCACCGTGGAAGGATGATGCGCTGCTGGCACCGAAAACGGCGGCCCAATACCGATACTGTGCCAAACATCAGCTGCATCAGAAGCAATTCGTTAAAGGTATTTTGAGTTACGTTCTTTATTTTAAAAAGAAAATCACAAAATAAAATATATATAGGTGATGCTGTGAACTCACTTCCCGTAATTGAAATATCAGAATATAAAGTCTTTGATGATAGACCACATAGTGGTACTGATATTGATGCATTGAATATTGCTTATGGTGTAGACAGGAATTACCTCGACTGGGTGGGAATATCCATCACGTCAGTAGTCATTAATAACAGTATTGATATTAATTATCATATTGTGGCTGATGAATACAATGCCTCTTTCCTGGAAAATATTGAAGCCTTAGCAAAGAAATACAAACTAAAAATTAGTTTATATTTAATTAATGCCGATCGGCTGGACTGTTTACCAAGAACAAAAGTCTGGTCTCGCGCCATGTACTTCCGGCTGTTTGCGTTCCAACTCTTTAGCAACAAACTGGATAAACTGCTCTATCTGGACGCCGATGTCTTTTGCAAAGGGCGTCTGGATGAGCTGGCCGCGTGCGACCTGAATGGAACGATTGCAGCAGTCGTGAAAGATGTCGACTCGATGCAGAAAAAAGTGGTCGATCGGTTGAAAGACCCTGAGCTTCAGGGAAACTATTTTAACTCCGGTGTGGTTTATGCCAACTTGCAGGAGTGGGTGAAAAACGATTTAACTCACCGAATTCTGGCAATGCTGACGCATGAAAATCATGACAATATTGTCTATAAATACCCTGATCAGGATGTATTAAATATTTTGCTCAAAGGGAAAATAAAATTCCTGCCGAGGAAGTTTAATACTATTTATACAATAAAAAGTGAGCTAAAAGACAGAACACATCAAAAATATAAAGACACCATTTTTGATGAAACGGTACTTATCCATTATACCGGTGTCACCAAGCCGTGGCATAAGTGGGCTGTTTATCCATCTGTTCGTTATTACTTGCAGGCGCTGGCAGTGTCACCGTGGAAAGACCAGCCCCCTCGTGATGCACAGACTATTGTTGAATTGAAAAAACGCTATAAACATCTGCTTGTTCAACACAAATATTACTCCGGATTTGTTGCTGGCGTTTCCTATTTACTGAGAAAGCATTCCATTCGCTGAATATTTTATTAACTTTTGGTTTATTATGAGTATTAAACATCACATTAACGATTATGTCGTTTTCACGAAATCAGATGGTGAAAAATACATCGATGTGTTTAACGATTTTTTATCCTACAATATTAAGATTGTAAAAGTCTTCCGTAATATTGAGGATACTAAGGTTTTGTTGATCGATACCCAGTACGGGAAAATGATCTTAAAAATCTTTGCACCAAAAGTTAAGCAGAATGAACGTTTCCTCAAAGCGATGGTGAAGGGCGATTACTACGAGAAACTGTTCGAACAAACCGAGCGTGTCAGGAAAGAAGGCCTCGACTCAGTTAACGATTTCTATCTCCTGGCGGAGAAGAAAACGTTACGCTTTGCGCATTACTACATCATGCTGATTGAGTATATCGAAGGTGTTGAACTGGTTGATATTCCTGAAATAGACGATGAACTTAAACAAAAAATCAAAGCGTCAATTTCCGGGTTACATCAGCACGGTATGGTTTCTGGCGATCCACATAAAGGCAACTTTATCATTGAAGATGGCGTTGTCAGAATTATCGACTTATCGGGTAAATCGCCTTCGTCTATGCGCATGGCCAAGGACCGAATCGATCTTGAACGTCATTATGGTATTGTTAATGAGGTTAAAGATGCAGGTTACTATCGTCTGATTTTTAAAAAGAAATTTCGTAATTTTATTAGAAGACTTAAAGGGAAAGAAGTCCGGTAAAGTCTTTACTTATTATATGTGTCATCAATGATTTTAGAAATATACATACTGACAAATTATTAATGATACGGATATATATTCAACTGTGGACAAATCCTGGTTTTAATTGTATATGCTTTATACGTTTTTGTGGAGTTCATCGTAGTTTAAAGCTTGCTGCATTTGCCGGCGAAAAGTAGCCTATCTCTACAGGTTTTTTATGAAACACATTAAATATATTACACATGCTGATGTTCAGAGCCTGATTGAGCAGAAAACATCGGACGATGCGATCATTTTTCTGTCAGGCCCAACATCAAAGAAGACGCCACTTTCTATACTGGAAAGTAAAGATGTCATCACGGTAAATGGGTCTGCAGACTATTTACTCAGTCACAATATTGCGCCATTCATCTACATTTTGACGGATGCGCGTTTTTTGCATCAACGCCGTGACGATTTCTATCGTTTCAGCCGCGGTAGCCGCTTTACAATCGTAAATACGGATGTTTATGAAGAGGCCTCAGAAGAGGATAAAAAATATCTGCGTGAAAATTGCCATATCCTCAAAGCATTTTATAAGCGGGAGAAAGGCGGATTTGCCAAAAAAGTAAAGCTCGCGGTGCTGAGGCGTTTGTACCGCAATTTACTGATTAAGGTACCCTTTTCGAAGAGAGGACGTCTCGTCGGCTTTTGTAAGGATATTGCGATTGGCTACTGCTCGTGCCATACCGTAGCTTATACGGCGATTCAGATTGCTTACTCATTGTGCTATTCGCGGATTGTATGTTCCGGACTCGATCTTACCGGTACCTGTCAGCGTTTTTATGATGAAAGCAATAATCCGATGCCTTCTGAACTGAGTAAGGATCTGCATAAGATATTGCCGTTCTTTAAGTTTATGAGCCGTAATGTGCCTGATATGCGGATCTATAATCTGTCTGATGACACTGCAATCAGTTACGACATTATCCCTTTTATTGAAGTTTCAGAACTGGCCGATACTACGCCAAAAAAGATCGTGGATACTAAAAAAAAATTCACATCTGATGATGCGCGTGTTCACGCGTAAAAGCCATATCGAATAGTTTGATTAATTAGACCATGTGCTGGTAAAAAAGATGCGCCTTGGAACATTTCACAAGAAAAAAAGATTATTAATTAATAAAATTAAAATCAACTTTCTCTCTTTTCTTTTTAACCATAAAGGTGTGAATCTTTTACCTGCAGACTCTATCAAAAGCTGTTTGCTGATTCATGATAATAGTAAGCTTGGTGATCTGATTGTCTTAAGTGCCTTATATCGGGCGCTGGCTGAGCGAGGCATTAAGCTGTCTATTATCTCTTGTGGTGTCGGGCATGCATTTTTGAAAGCCAACCCAGGCATTACCCACTTCTTTATCAAAGATTCAAATAGTATCCCAGACGTTCTGAAGCTGCGCAGAGAGCTTGCACGGCATCAATTCGATGTTGTGCTGGACCCTTTTGAAACGCTGCCCAGCTTCGGCCATGCGCTGCTTCTGTCAGGGCTAAGAAATCATTATATCCTTGGCTTTGATAAGTGGTACAAGCGCTACTACTCCAGTTATCATCCGCATGATGAGCAGTTAACAGAGCACATGGCCACGCGGACGCGCGTTATCTGTGAGCATCTTTTTGGCGAAGGCGTTCAATACGATGAGCGTTATGATTTGCCGCTTCCCGCTGATGTGGAACAGCAGTTACAAGACTTTGTCGGCGATTCAAAGGTGGTGATTGTTAATCCCATCGGGGCAAAGAAAATTTGCCGAATGTCGACTCAGCAAATTCAGCTCATCGATAGCTGGTTAAAAGAGAATCATCCGGAGCTGCGAATTATTTATACGGGGCACCCAAAAGATCTCCCGCTGATCCCGATTAAGGATTTCGAGACGCTGCCGTTTAAAGATTTCATCCATGCCGTCGCACTGACTAAATATTGTCAGTACGTTATCTCCGTTGATACCGCCCTGGTCCATATTGCTTCTGCTTATGACCGGCCAACGCTGGCCTTCTACCCGAAAGCAAGGCATGAAGATTATCCGTCGCCGATCATTTGGGCACCGAATAATCTACGGGCGCAGCAGGTGATATCGCCGACCTGTAGCGCATACGATATCAAAGAGACTGTCTTGTTGGATGCTTTAAAACGGTTGTTCCAATAAAAAAGTGAGCCATTATGGCTCACTTTTTTTTGGCGATTTTATTCTTGTGGTCTGGCGGGTAATTCACGCTGGCTCTGGAAGAAGAGCAGTACCGTGGTGCCGCAGATAATAATTATTGGTATGCTTCGCGACCAGATCAGGACATCGCTTAATCCCAGGCCAATAATGGCCAGGGTAAATGCAAACAGACCGAGCGAACGGTAGTAGTAGACGGCATAGAATAACCCAGCATAGAACAGTAGCGTAGATAACACTCCCGCCAGCCCTTTTAACGATCCCGCCTCAATGAATTCATTATGTAAATGTACATTGAGGAAGGGCATTACACCCATCAGCGATTTATCCCTGGCAACTAACCCCTTCGCGCTCTGCGCACGTTCTTCAGCGCTTCGCCAGGCCAGCGGCGCATCTTCAAAAATATCAAACCCAACCTGATACATCGCCAGACGAGCGCCTAACGAAGACTGGCTGTTGTTTTTGGTCTGGTATTTCTCAATATCGTGCATTGCACTTTCATAGCGTTGAGAAATCGGCTTACTGAAGATAAAGCTCAGGACAACAAGTAAAGTGAGGAACGTTATCACCGATAAAAAGAGCTTTTTGGGTGCCTTACTCAAGTAGAGCACCAGCGTGATGGCGCATATAACCGGGAACAGCAGCACCGCAGAGCGAGTTTGCGTGAAGATCAGCGCAGTGAAGATTGCGGCAGTATTAAGCAGAAATAGCAGAGGATGGCTTTTCTCTACATAGAGAATAGATATCGCGCTGATAATGCCAATCAGCATGATGGAGTAGGCCGCACCCGTTGCCGTGCCGATACCGAAATCGATTCGCGCCATACCGGCATTAAATTTCAGCCAGGCGGCATAGCCAAAAATAATAAATGACACCGCGTAAAAGAGATAAAGCAGCGCATTTTTCTTAACTTTAAATTTTGATGTCGATGCCAGCAGAACAATAAATGTCCCGAACAGAAAGATTTTCGCGGTGTTCAGATAGCTGTGATACGTGGCCCGAAAGGGTGAGTTATCCACCTTGAACATGGAATACCAGATAACATCTACAATACCGATCAGTAAGATAGCGGCCGGAAGAATGCAGGCTTTGCCTGTTAGCGTGGCCGCTTTTCCCCTTGCGATTAACGTCAGTATGGCCAGAACCCCGGTAATATTAAATAACTTCATACTTAAGTTATTATTAATTAGTGCGGTAAGTAATGTCACAGCACAGAGTGTAAATGTGATGATTTCCAGGACAGAAGCGGTTTTTTGGGTATAACCCTTCCAGCCTGGTACGGTTGTAGAGGCTAACATACAGGTCCTTTATTTAAGGGCTGAGATCTCATGCCATACGGCATTTGCAGTCAGATGCGCTAAATCACGATCGGTAGAGCGGCACGCTACCTGGTTCTTCCCATAACCACCAATTAACCCAGGGTCCGTTGGGCCATACAACGTAATATTCGGTCGGTCCAGCGCCGCCGTTAAATGGCTAAGCCCGGTGTCCACCGAGACAACGTAGTTTGCGCCAGCCAGCACATGTGCGATGGCTTCGAGGCTCAGACGCGGCAGTACTTCGACATAATCAAATCCTTCCGCTAACCGCTTTGCCCGCGCTTCTTCGTGCGGTGCGCCCCACGGCAATTTCACCTTCAGCCCGCTCTCTTTCAGCAAGCCAATTAACTCTCGCCAGTGCGTTTCCGGCCAGTGTTTGTCATCACGCGTGGTGGCATGCAGGAATACGACGTAAGGCTCGGTCGCGGTTTGCGTCAGGAAGTGACGCGCAATCGCATAATCACCCTGGATTTGCGGTTTTGCATATCCCAAACTTTTTGCAAACAGTTCGCGTGTGCGTTCAACGGCATGCTGCTGTTTGGCGATATGGTGGCGACGGTTGTAGAACAGGCTTGCCAGCGGTTCGCGGGCGGTCTGCCAGTCCATGCCGTGCTTGATGCCGTGCGCCAACCGTGTGACGAGCGCGGCGCTTTTTACCAGCCCCTGCGCATCAATCACCGCATCGTATTTCACGGCCTGAAGCGCCTCGCGAAACGCTTTACGCTCGGCTTTAATCGGCGCGGAGAACCACGCTTTGCGCCAGCGACGAATGGCCACCGGGATAACGCGCTCGACGGCTTCGTGCCACGAAGGGATCTGCGCGAAACCTTCTTCAACCACCCAGTCGAAGCGAATGCCCGGAAATGCCTGCATGGCGTCAGTCAGTGCGGGTAATGTATGCAATACGTCGCCCATCGAGGAGGTTTTTACGATCAGTACCCGCATCCGTCAGGCTTCCTCGTCCAGCAGTAGGGCGTTCAGCTCTTCCAGCACACGGGCTGGCGTGATGTCGATCAGGCTTTGATGGTAGCCTTCTGCGGTATCGCCTTTGCGCACTTTGTGGTAGCCGGTAATCAGACGAATGACGCGTGCTTTGTTCGACAGCGGCGGGGTGAAATCCGGGCTGCTGGGGCCGTAAAGGGCAACCAGCGGACGGTTCAGGGCCGCGGCGACGTGCATTAAACCGGAGTCATTAGTGACTACCGCTTTGCAGGCGGCAATCAGGACCACAGCCTGCTCCAGCTGGGTTTCTCCGGCCAGGTTGCGGCACCACACCTGTTGTTCCGAACTCAGCGCGGCGAGAATTTCGTTGCCGGCTTCATGATCTTTCGCGGAGCCAAATAGAGCGATTTGATAGCCTTCGTCGATCAGCTGTTTCGCCAGCTCGGCATAATGATAGTGCGGCCAGCGTTTTGCCGGGCCGAACTCTGCGCCAGGGCAGAAGCCAATTATTGGGCGTTCAGAGGAGATAGTGAAGGTGTTGCACATCTGCGATTTCTCGCCTTCGGCAACATGCAACTGCGGCCACAGCAGCGGCTGCGGTAAATCTTTTGCGCAGCGCATTACGCCTTTATCAAAGGCCAGCGCCACATAGCGTTCGACCATCAGCGGCCAGGCGTTTTTATCCAGCACGCGGGCGTCGTTGAGCAGGCCGTAGCGCATTTCGCCACGCCAGCCTGTACGCAGCGGAATACCGGCAAAGAAGGGAACCAGTGCCGATTTAAACGAATTAGGCAGCACGTACGCACGGTCATAACGGCGGTCACGCAGGCTGTGACCCAGCCTGCGACGTTCGCCCAACTCCAGCGCTCCGTGCCCAAGCGGCATCGGGATCGCGTCGTTGACTTCCGGCATACGTGCTAAAAGCGGACGGCACCACGCGGGTGCCATCACGTCAATGATAGCCTGGGGATAGCGCGCCTTGAGCGTGCGATAGAGACTTTGCGACATCATCATGTCGCCTACCCATGACGGGCCAATCACCAAAATATTCATTGTTAAGCGTCGCGGTTCAACCAGGCCATATATTCCGCCACACCTTCAGCGACGGTTTTGAACGGCTTGTCGTAGCCAGCAGCACGCAGGTTTGTCAGGTCAGCCTGAGTAAATGCCTGGTAGCGACCTTTCAGTTTTTCCGGGAACGGAATGTATTCCAGCGTCCCTTTTTTGTGATACGCCAGCGCAGCATCCGCTACGGCCTGGAAGGATTCCGCGCGACCGGTCCCCAGGTTGTAAATACCGGATACACCGTTTTCCCAGAACCACAGGTTCACATCTGCCACGTCGCCCACGTAGACGAAATCGCGTTTGAAGCCATCGCTGCCTTCGAACAGTTTCGGGCTTTCGCCGTTGTTCAACTGGGTGTTGAGGTGGAATGCCACGCTCGCCATGCTGCCTTTATGGCCTTCGC
The DNA here is from genome assembly GCF_057782505.1 of Pseudocitrobacter sp. CD920760. Taxonomy (NCBI): domain Bacteria; kingdom Pseudomonadati; phylum Pseudomonadota; class Gammaproteobacteria; order Enterobacterales; family Enterobacteriaceae; genus Pseudocitrobacter; species Pseudocitrobacter sp. CD920760. Next base: position 5,032,639 of record NZ_CM173490.1, on the reverse strand, counting down.
GCGGGCCGTAGACGTTGAAGTAGCGGAAGCCGACAATCGGCGAGTTCGCTTCTGGCAGGATCTGACGGACATATTCGTCGAACAGGAATTTGGAGTAGCCGTAAACGTTCAGCGGTTTCTCATATTCGCGGGATTCGATGAAGTCGCTGGTGCGGCCGCCGTAGGTGGCTGCGGAGGAGGCGTACAGGAACGGAATTTCGCGCTCCAGGCAGTAGTGCAGCAGCTCTTTAGAGTACTGATAGTTGTTATCCATCATGTACTTGCCGTCCCACTCGGTGGTGGAGGAGCAGGCGCCTTCGTGGAAGATAGCTTCGATTTCACCGAACTCTTCACCCGCCATAATCTGGATCAGAAAGTCTTCTTTATCCATGTAGTCGGCGATATTCAGGTCGACCAGGTTTACGAACTTGGTGCCGTCTTTCAGGTTATCTACCACCAGAATGTCGGTGATGCCTTTGTCATTGAGCGCTTTAACGATGTTGCTGCCGATAAAGCCAGCGCCGCCGGTAACGATGATCATAACTGTAACCTTTGAAATGTGAGTACCCTGGACAATCCAGGGCGCTAATGACTCTTATCATAACATCACATCGACCCGCCTTCAGCCTTTCGCCATCAAAGCCCCGTGTGACGCGTGATTTATGCTACAAAAAATGTAACTGGTGCTGCGTCATCTCGTACATACGTATAGCTTTAGGTAATATGTGCCGACATTTGCCGAATCTGGAGAGTTGCAATGCGTGGTGATTTTTACAAACAGTTAGCCGGTGACCTGGATACCGCCCGCGCGGAAGGGTTGTTTAAAGAAGAGCGTATTATCACGTCAGCTCAGCAGGCGGATATCACCGTGGGCGATGGCAGCCACGTGATTAACTTCTGCGCCAATAACTATCTTGGGCTGGCGAACCATCCGGCGCTGATTGCCGCCGCGAAAGCGGGTCTCGACAGCCACGGTTTTGGTATGGCGTCTGTGCGCTTTATCTGCGGCACCCAGGATAACCACAAAGTGCTGGAGCAGAAATTGGCGGAATTCCTTGGTATGGAAGACGCAATTCTCTATTCCTCCTGCTTTGACGCCAATGGCGGCCTGTTTGAAACGCTGCTGGGGCCGGAAGATGCGATTATCTCCGACGCCCTGAACCACGCCTCCATCATTGACGGTGTGCGCCTGTGTAAAGCGAAGCGCTTCCGCTATGCCAACAACGACATGCAGGAACTGGAAGCGCGTCTGAAAGAGGCGCGTGACGCCGGGGCACGCCACGTACTGATTGCCACCGACGGCGTGTTCTCGATGGACGGCGTGATTGCCAACCTGAAAGGCGTCTGCGACCTGGCCGATAAGTACGATGCGCTGGTGATGGTCGATGACTCTCACGCCGTCGGTTTTGTCGGCGAAAACGGGCGTGGCTCCCATGAATATTGCGACGTGATGGGCCGTGTGGACATTATCACCGGCACGCTGGGCAAAGCGCTCGGCGGCGCATCCGGTGGTTACACTGCGGCACGCAAAGAAGTGGTTGAGTGGCTGCGCCAGCGCTCCCGCCCGTATCTGTTCTCCAACTCGCTGGCCCCGGCGATTGTCTCGGCTTCTATCAAAGTGCTGGAAATGGTTGCTTCCGGCGCTGAACTGCGCGATCGCCTGTGGTCTAACGCCCGCCTGTTCCGTGAAAAAATGAGCGCCGCAGGGTTTACTCTGGCGGGTGCCGATCACGCCATTATCCCGGTGATGCTGGGCGATGCGGTTGTGGCGCAGGATTTCGCCCGTCTGCTGCAAAAAGAGGGGATCTACGTGACCGGTTTCTTCTATCCGGTGGTGCCGAAAGGTCAGGCGCGCATTCGCACCCAGATGTCGGCGGCACACTCCCCTGAACAAATCGAACGTGCGGTGGAAGCCTTTATCCGCATTGGTAAACAACTGGGCGTGATTGCCTGAGGAAGCCAGATGAAAGCGTTGTCGAAACTGAAAGCGGAAGAGGGGATCTGGATGACCGACGTGCCGAAACCGGACGTGGGCCATAACGATCTGCTGATTAAAATCCGTAAAACGGCGATTTGCGGTACGGATGTGCACATTTATAACTGGGATGAATGGTCGCAGAAAACCATCCCGGTTCCGATGGTGGTCGGTCATGAATATGTCGGCGAAGTTGTCGGTATCGGCCAGGAAGTGAAAGGCTTTAAAATTGGCGACCGCGTTTCCGGTGAAGGCCATATTACCTGCGGCCACTGCCGTAACTGCCGTGGCGGCCGCACGCACCTGTGCCGCAACACTATTGGCGTGGGCGTGAATCGTCCGGGCTGCTTCGCGGAATATCTGGTGATCCCTGCGTTCAACGCCTTCAAAATCCCGGATAACATTTCCGATGATTTAGCCTCTATTTTTGACCCGTTTGGCAACGCGGTACACACGGCGCTCTCTTTCGACCTGGTCGGCGAAGATGTGCTGGTATCCGGAGCAGGCCCGATTGGCGTGATGGCGGCAGCGGTCGCGAAACACGTCGGCGCGCGTAATGTTGTTATCACTGATGTGAATGAATACCGTCTCGATCTGGCGCGTAAAATGGGCGTCACTCGCGCGGTAAACGTCTCCAAAGAGAGCCTGACCGACGTGATGGCTGAACTCGGTATGACTGAAGGCTTTGATGTCGGCCTGGAAATGTCTGGCGCGCCAGCGGCCTTCCGCACCATGCTCGACACCATGAACCACGGCGGGCGTATTGCGATGCTGGGTATTCCGCCGTCTGATATGTCGATCGACTGGACCAAAGTCATCTTCAAAGGGCTGTTTATCAAAGGGATTTATGGCCGCGAAATGTTCGAAACCTGGTACAAGATGGCGGCGCTCATTCAGTCTGGCCTGGATTTAACGCCGATTATCACCCACCACTACGGCATTGATGATTTCCAGAAAGGCTTCGACGCGATGCGTTCCGGCCAGTCAGGTAAAGTCATTCTGAGCTGGGATTAAGGCTCATCGCCTCATGTCTCTTCAGGCATGAGGCGTATTTCCTGAAGTTAATCTTAAAATTACCTGATATATGTAAAGCTTTGTCATTGTCATAAATGTTTCGTATTCGGGCGTTAGTCTTATTTCATTACAAATCCCTCTGTTGCACGCTAATTCCTGTTTATAAAAATAAAGTTCGCCGGATCGAAGGAATGACGCCGAAATATCTTTCGCCCTTAATTCATTCTTAAGGTGGGAAGGGTAAAACGTAACCTACACGTTAAGGTGATCAGGTAATGAAAAAGATGAATAGCCCAGGGACACTCAGTGTCATCATCCCACTTTATAACGCAGGCGATGCATTTAAAGCCTGTATGGAATCGCTGCTGGCGCAAACCAGGACGGCGCTGGAAATTATCATTGTGAATGACGGCTCTACGGATAATTCTGTCGATATCGCAACGTATTATGCCGAGAATTACCCACAGGTTCGTTTGGTTCATCAGGCCAACGCCGGGGCATCGGTTGCCCGAAATCGGGGTCTGGAGCTGGCACACGGTGAGTACATCGCGTTTGTGGATGCCGATGATATTACCTATCCACAACTGTATGAAACGCTGATGACCATGGCGTTGCAGGATAATCTCGATGTCGCCCAGTGTAATGCCGACTGGTGTGAACGCGAGACGGGCAAAACCTGGCAATCCATCCCGCAGGAACGCATCCGCTCAACCGGCGTGATGAGCGGCCCGGAGTGGCTGCGTATGGCGTTAGCCAGCCGTCGCTGGACGCACGTAGTCTGGATGGGCGTTTATCGTCATGAATTAATTAAGCAATGTAATCTGAAATTTGTACCGGGATTACACCATCAGGATATTCTCTGGTCGACGGAATTTATGTATAACGCCACGCGTGCGCGATATACCGAAGAATCGTTATATAAATATTTCCTGCATGATGTTTCGGTGAGCCGTAAAAAACGTACCGGGCGTAAAAACCTTTCCTATCAACGTCATTACATTAAAATTACCCGCCTGCTGGATAAATTAAATCGTGATTATGCGGATAAAATTAAGATGTATCCCGAGTTTTATCAGCAAATAACCTATGAAGCATTACGTGTTTGTCATGCGGTGCGTAAAGAGCACGATTCAATTACGCGTAAAATGATGATTGCTGAGATATTTGCGTCCGGAATGTATAAACGGATGGTGGCTAATGTACGTAGCCCGAAGATGGCGTATCAGGTGCTGCTGTGGTCGGTGCGGTTATACAGCTGGCAGGATCGCGATCTGGCGAGCCGCAGGCTGGCACGTAAGGCGCTTAGCCTGCGTTGATGTTCAGCGAGATCATTAGGCCCGGTAAGCGCAGCGCCACCGGGCATTTTCGCAGGTTACGGCTTATCCCAACCCTGCCACTGTAGCCGCAGGTACTGCATCACGGTACTGTTGCTAATGCTGTCGGCCATCACGGTAAAGAACTGGGTGGCATAAACCGGTTCCGGCGCTTTCTTCGTTTTACACAGCTTCACGCCGCGGAACGGATTGCGCGGTGCGTCTGGCGTTGTGCCTTTCGGTGGCGTCAGATTTGGCGTGGAGGTGTCCACCTGTGGTTCGTTAAGCAGATCGCTCGGGCGTACCAGGGTGATATCCGACGGCAATGTGGGCAGCATCTGCTGCAATACACGTACGGTCGACGGATGCGGGTGACCAATCGCAATCGCCGAACCATTACGGCGTGCCACTTCTACCGCCCGGTTAAACTGACGACGAATATCGGCTTCGTTCTGCGTATCGTCGAGGAACACTTTGCGTTTAATTACCTTCACGCCCGTGCCGCTGGCGGCGCGCATCGCCTGGCTGTTGCCAATGGTCATGCTATCGAGGAAATAAAGGTTATAACGGCTCAGCGCCTGCATCACTTTCTGCATGCCGAACAGGCTCGAGGTCATCGCGCTGCCCATATGGTTATTCAACCCCACGGCATACGGCACTTTGTTTACCGCTTCGCGAATGATGCGTTCGATTTCATCACTGCTCATTTCCGGGCGCAGCGTATCTCTTTCCAGCGGCTGCTTGCTGAGCGGCGCCATCGGCAGATGGATGAGCACTTCATGCCCGCTGTTATGCGCTTTGGTGGCCATTTCATGGGCATGGGGCGCATTGGGGAGAACGGCGACGGAGACGGCTGACGGCATCGCCAGCACCTGATTTTCGTTGTGCGGGCGATAGCCAAAATCATCAATGACAATCGCCAGCTTTCCCGCAAAGACTGGCGCCGCTAAGGTGAGGGCACCAAGAAGAAGGATCCTGCGAAATTGAAGCAAACTTATCTTCCCAACCACGGTAGTGGATTGACCGCCTGACCCTGGCGGCGAATTTCGAAATAGAGCGACGGTCGGCCCTGACCTCCGCTGTTACCAACCAGCGCAATCGGCTGTCCGGCGCGAACCTGCGTACCTACGCTGACCAGCGCACTCTGATTATAGCCGTAAAGACTCATATCGCCTTTCCCGTGCTCAACCACCACGACCAAACCGTAGCCCTGCAACCAGTCGGCGAGGATCACGCGGCCATCGGCGATGGCTTTAACCTCAGTACCTTCCGAGGCGCTAATGACCATCCCTTTCCAGCGAAGCTCACCCTGCAACTGTTCGCCATAGCGGTGCAGCGTAGAGCCGCGAACCGGCCAGTAGGCCTGACCGCGCGGTGTGCCGAGGCCACCGGTACGCGACATCAGCGAGCGTTCGCTTTCGGTAGGTTTGTAGGTTTTGCCTTTGCTGGTGGCTTCTTTCTGACGGTCGCGAACCGCATCGGCTTCACGGGCTTCACGTTCGGCGCGCGCTTTGGCAGCCGCCGCCGCGCGGGCGATGCTGTTACGCAGACGGGATTCGTTCGCACGCAGTTCGCTTAACTGCTGCTGGCCCTGCTGGATGGAAGACTCCAGCCCGGCGATGGTTTTCTGTCGTTCGCTGCGCGCCTGCTCAAGCTTCGCCTGCTGCGCTTTTTGTTCATACAGCAGGGTTTGCTGTTGGCTTTGTTTCTCTTCCAGCTCGGCTTTCTGCGCGGTGACCTGCTCGCGCGTCTGTTTCAGCTCGGCGATGGTTTCCTGGCGCGCCTGGTTGAGGTAGCCGAAGTAAGCCTGTAAGCGCTGGCCGCGCTGGCTCTCTTCGCCGCTGAGAATGAGCTGAATACCGGTGTGTTCACCCTGGCGGAACGCGGCATCGAGCTGAGCGGCAAGATTGCGCTCCTGCGTGGCGCGCTGCGCTTCCAGCTTCGCAATCGAGGCGTTCATTTCGTCGATTTGCTTATTGAGCTGCGTCAGCGTAGCTTGCGTTTCGCGAAGCTGACGCGCGGCGGCGGCGATGGCCTGATCCTGCGCTTTCAACTGGGCGAGCAGAGAGGAACGTTGCTGTTGTTGCTGGCGTACTGCGCGCTCTTTAGCGGCAATATCGGCCTGAATAGATTGCAGCTGTGTGCGATCGTCGGCGTGGGCAGATGACGCGCACAGCAATACGCCAGCGCTGAGTGCGCTGGCGTATAACGTGGACCGCAGCGTAACCACGGCCCCTTTAAGTACAAAAATCGCCTTTCCCCTCATGGGGAGGGATTATTCCACGATGAACAGCGGCTTACCAGTCATCTCTTGCGGGATTTCCATGCCCATCAGCGTCAGCATGGTCGGCGCGATATCGGAAAGCTTGCCGCCATCGACAGCTTTCAGATTTTTCTCGCCAACGTAGATCAGCGGAACCGGCAGGTTGGTGTGCGCGGTGTGTGCCTGACCGGTAGACGGGTCACGCATCTGTTCAGCGTTACCGTGGTCTGCGGTGATCAGCAGCTGGCCGCCAACGGATTCAACCGCTTTGGTGACCTGATCCACACAATTATCCAGTGCTTCAACGGCTTTGATTGCCGCATCCATCACGCCGGTGTGGCCAACCATGTCGCCGTTCGGGTAGTTACAGATGATGGTGTCGTATTTACCGCTCTTGATTGCCGCGACCAGTTTTTCGGTCAGCTCTTCGGAGCTCATTTCCGGCTGCAGATCGTAGGTCGCCACTTTCGGCGAGTTGATCAGAATGCGGTCTTCACCTTTGAACGGTTCTTCTACACCGCCGTTAAAGAAGAAGGTGACGTGTGCGTATTTCTCGGTTTCGGAGATGCGCAGCTGGGTTTTGTCGTTTTTCGCCATCCACTCGCCGAAGGTATTTGCCAGAGACGCCGGCGGGTAAGCGCACGGTGCTTTGATGTCGGCAGCGTATTCGGTCAGCTGGATGAAGTCGCCCAGTTTCACTTCTTTCTGACGTTTGAAACCGTCGAAATCAGCGTTTACGAAGGCGCGGGTGATTTCACGCGCACGGTCAGCACGGAAGTTCATGAAAATCAGCGCATCGCCATCTTCCATTGCGGCATCGGCCTGGCCTGCGGCACGGATAACGGTCGCTTTCACGAATTCATCGTTTTCATCACGCGCGTAGGCAGCCTGCAGGCCTTCTACTGCGGTGTCGAACTGGAACTCGCCTTTGGCCTGGGTCATCAGGTTGTAGGCTTGTTCAACGCGATCCCAACGGTTGTCGCGGTCCATGGCGTAGTAACGGCCAATGATGGACGCCACGCGGCCTTTGCCCAGCGCCGCAAATTTGTCTTCAAATTTTTTCAGTGAACCTTCAGCGCTGCGCGGCGGCGTATCGCGGCCATCCAGGAAAGCGTGCAGATAGATTTTTTCCGCACCGCGTTCAGCGGCCAGTTCAACCATCGCCAGGATGTGATCTTCGTGGCTGTGAACGCCGCCCGCAGAGAGCAGCCCCATGATGTGCACGGCTTTGCCTGCTTTCGCGGCTTTATCGACTGCGCCGCACAGAACCGGGTTAGCGAAGAAGGTGCGTTCTTTAATTTCCACGTCGAGACGGGTCAGGTCCTGATACACGATACGGCCTGCGCCCAGGTTAACGTGACCGACTTCGGAGTTGCCCATCTGGCGATCCGGCAGGCCAACTTCCAGACCGGATGCGTCGATCAGGGTGTGAGGACGTTTGGCCCACAGGGCGTCCATGACAGGGGTTTTTGCGCTGAAGATAGCGTTATCCTGGCTTTCTTCGCGATAGCCGTAGCCATCAAGGATTACCAGTACCATAGGTTTTTTAGAAACCGACATTGCGACAACCTCATGCTCGAAGGAGATAAAAAATTTTGCGTAATTTTACTACAGCTGAATCGATCAAACAGCCACTGAAGATCAAAAAAAGAGGAAGGATTAAGCAATGAAAGGGCGCTTTTGTGGCATTTTTTCCGGAGTACGCCGCAGAAAATGCATTACATCGCGCGGCCTGGCTGTATTTGCTCCACTGCACAGGTATACTCCTTCCCTGGTTTTTTAATCATTAAGTCGGGAGTCGTTACCCCCCATGCAAGAAATTATGCAATTTGTTAGCCGTCACCCTGTGCTGAGCATCGCATGGATCGCCTTACTGGTGGCCGTTCTGTTCACCACCTTCAAAGGCCTGGCGTCTAAAGTTAAAGTGATTACCCGTGGTGAAGCTACACGTCTTATCAACAAAGAAGACGCGGTGGTTGTCGACCTGCGTCAGCGCGATGATTTCCGTAAAGGCCACATCGCAGGCTCTATCAACCTGTTGCCGGCGGAAGTGAAAGCCAACAACGTGGGTGAGTTAGACAAGCACAAGAATAAGCCGGTGATCGTCACCGATGCTTCTGGCATGCAGGCTCAGGAATCAGCAAACGCGCTGCTCAAAGCGGGCTTTGAACAGGTTTATGTGCTGAAAGAAGGCATTGCAGGCTGGAGCGGCGAAAATCTTCCTTTAGTTCGCGGTAAGTAAGGATAATTGTCATGGCTACTATCGAAATCTATACCAAAGCGACCTGCCCGTTCTGCCATCGCGCAAAAGCATTGCTGAGCAGCAAAGGCGTGACCTTCCAGGAGCTGCCGATCGATGGCGACGCGGAAAAACGCGAAGAGATGATTAAGCGCAGTGGCCGCACGACGGTTCCGCAGATTTTTATTGATGCACAGCACATTGGCGGCTGTGATGACTTGTATGCGCTTGATGCACGTGGTGGACTTGATCCCCTGCTGTGATAACGCATTTGCGTGAGCGTCACGCCGACACGTATCGGCCTGAAGAATAACGCGTATTTTAAGGACAACACGAAAGGGTTTTTACACATGTCTGAGCAAAACAATACTGAAATGAATTTCCAGATCCAGCGTATCTACACCAAGGACGTATCTTTCGAAGCGCCAAATGCGCCGCACGTTTTCCAGAAAGATTGGCAACCAGAGGTTAAACTTGATCTTGATACGGCTTCCAACCAACTGGCGGAAGGCGTGTTTGAAGTGGTGCTGCGTGTCACCGTAACGGCGACGCTGGGCGAAGAAACGGGCTTCCTGTGTGAAGTTCAGCAGGGCGGTATTTTCTCCATCGAAGGTATCGAAGGTACTCAGATGGCGCACTGCCTGGGTGCATACTGCCCGAACATCCTGTTCCCGTATGCGCGTGAATGCATCACCAGCCTGGTTTCCCGTGGGACTTTCCCGCAGCTGAACCTTGCGCCGGTTAACTTTGATGCGCTGTTCATGAACTATTTGCAGCAGCAGTCCGGCGAAGGTGCAGAACAACATCAGGATGCCTGATGAACGCACTTAATGCTTCAATGACTGTGATCGGTGCCGGCTCGTACGGCACCGCTCTTGCCATCACACTGGCAAGAAACGGCCACCAGGTCGTACTCTGGGGCCACGATCCTGAACATATCGCGACCTTACAGCGTGACCGCTGCAACGTGGCGTTTCTTCCCGATGTTCCCTTCCCGGATTCTCTGCACCTCGAAAGCGATCTCGCGACGGCGCTGGCCGCCAGCCGCAATGTGCTGGTGGTGGTGCCGAGTCACGTCTTCGGCCTGGTGCTGCGCCACATGAAACCGCTGATGCGCAGCGATGCGCGCGTGGTGTGGGCGACGAAAGGGCTGGAAGCGGAAACGGGGCGTCTGTTGCAGGATGTGGCGCGAGAAGCCCTTGGCGATGATATCCCGCTGGCGGTTATCTCCGGGCCGACGTTTGCCAAAGAGCTGGCGGCAGGCTTGCCGACCGCGATCTCCCTGGCATCAACCGACCCGGTCTTTGCCGACGATTTACAGCAACTGCTGCACTGCGGCAAAAGCTTCCGCGTTTACAGCAACCCTGATTTTATCGGCGTGCAGCTGGGCGGCGCGGTGAAGAACGTCATTGCCATTGGCGCGGGTATCTCCGACGGTATCGGTTTTGGCGCAAATGCCCGTACGGCGCTGATCACCCGTGGCCTGACCGAAATGTCACGTCTGGGGGCGGCACTGGGCGCCGATCCGGTCACCTTTATGGGGATGGCGGGGCTGGGCGATCTGGTGCTGACCTGTACTGACAACCAGTCGCGTAACCGACGTTTCGGCATGGCGCTCGGCCAGGGTGCAGACGTTCAGGATGCGCAGGATAAAATCGGCCAGGTGGTCGAAGGTTACCGTAATACCAAAGAAGTTCGCGAATTGGCGCACCGTGTGGGTGTCGAAATGCCAATAACCGAGGAAATTTATCAGGTATTATATTGCGGAAAAAGCGCGCGCGAGGCAGCATTGACGTTATTAGGTCGTGCTCGCAAGGACGAACGCAGCGGCAAGTAAATACAGGAAACCTTTGTCACCTCAAATGACCCGGCCGGCACAGAACTGGCCGGTCATTCATCATCGTCTGGAGTATGCAATGTCGTGTGAAGAACTGGAGATTGTCTGGAACAACATTAAAGCTGAAGCCCGGGCACTGGCCGATTGTGAGCCGATGCTGGCCAGCTTTTATCACGCGACGCTACTCAAGCATGAAAATCTCGGCAGCGCCCTCAGCTACATGTTAGCCAATAAACTGGCGTCGCCGATTATGCCTGCCATCGCTATCCGTGAAGTGGTAGAAGAAGCCTACGCGGCTGACCCGGAAATGATCGCCTCTGCGGCCTGTGATATTCAGGCGGTGCGCACGCGTGACCCTGCGGTTGATAAATACTCCACGCCGCTGCTCTACCTGAAAGGCTTCCACGCGTTGCAGGCCTACCGTATTGGCCACTGGCTGTGGTTGCAGGGGCGTCGCGCTCTGGCGATTTTCCTGCAAAATCAGGTCTCTGTGACGTTCCAGGTCGATATCCACCCGGCCGCGAAAATCGGTCGTGGTATCATGCTCGACCACGCCACCGGGATCGTCGTGGGTGAAACGGCGGTGATTGAGAACGACGTCTCGATTCTGCAATCGGTCACCCTTGGCGGTACCGGGAAAACCAGCGGCGATCGTCATCCGAAAATCCGCGAAGGCGTGATGATTGGCGCGGGGGCGAAAATCCTCGGCAATATTGAAGTCGGGCGCGGCGCGAAAATTGGCGCAGGCTCTGTGGTTCTGCAACCCGTGCCACCGCACACGACCGCCGCAGGCGTACCGGCACGTATTGTCGGTAAGCCAGACAGCGATAAGCCGTCGATGGATATGGACCAGCACTTCAACGGCATTCACCATACGTTTGAGTATGGCGACGGGATTTAATTTAACTTCGTAAAATGGCGCCCGGATATCCCAGCTGGCGCCACGCTTCATACACCACCACCGACACCGCATTTGACAGGTTCATGCTGCGGCTGTCCGGCATCATGGGTATCCGAATTTTTTGTTCCGGCGGCAGGGCATCCAGAATAGACGCTGGCAGGCCGCGCGTTTCCGGGCCAAACATCAGATAGTCGCCATCCTGATAGCTTACCGCACTGTGTGCAGGCGTGCCTTTGGTGGTCAGAGCAAACAGTCGCTGGGGTTTCTCTGCCTCAAAAAACACGTCGTAGTTTTGATAACGCGTGACAGCGGTAAATTCGTGATAATCCAGCCCCGCGCGGCGCAGACGCTTATCGTCCCAGGTAAAACCCATCGGTTCGATGATATGCAGACGAAAGCCGGTATTGGCGCAAAGGCGGATGATATTGCCGGTATTTGGCGGGATTTCTGGTTCGAATAAAACGATGTTAAGCATGCTGCCCCCTTAAGTGCGGGGGCAGAATAGCAGATATTTACTTCACCCTCACGCGGCATCGCCACGCGCCAGCGGGGCCAGTGCCGCAGGCAAGGTTTTACCCAACTCCTGCACCAGGGAATCGCGGCTGATTTCACTGATCGTTTTCGCACCCGTCAGCGTCATCGCCACCTTCATCTCTTTTTCAATCAGGCTCAGCAGATTCGCCACGCCCGCCTGTCCTGCGGTTGCCAGCGCATAAAGATACGCGCGGCCCAGCAGAACGGTATCCGCGCCCAGCGCAATCATGCGCACTACATCCAACCCGTTACGAATACCGCTGTCGGCCAGAATCGCGATATCGCCTTTCACCGCATCGGCAATCGCAGGCAGTGCGCGGGCAGAAGAAAGCACGCCATCCAGCTGGCGGCCACCGTGGTTGGAGACCACAATCCCGTCCGCGCCAAAGCGTACCGCATCGCGTGCATCTTCCGGATCGAGGATCCCTTTGATCACCATCGGGCCATCCCAGAATTCACGGATCCACTCCAGGTCTTTCCACGAAATGGACGGATCGAAATTATTCGCCAGCCAGCCGATGTAATCCTCCAGCCCGGTTGGTTTGCCGAGGTAGGCGGAGATGTTACCCAGATCGTGCGGACGCCCGTTCAGGCCGACATCCCATGCCCATTGCGGATGGGTTACCGCCTGCCAGTAGCGACGCATCGCGGCATTCGGGCCGCTCATGCCCGAGTGGGCATCGCGGTAACGCGCGCCGGGCGTCGGCATATCAACCGTAAATACCAGCGTGGAGCAACCCGCCGCCTTTGCGCGTTCCAGCGCGTTACGCATAAAACCCCGGTCGCGCAGCACGTACAGCTGGAACCACATTGGGCGCTTGATGGTTGGCGCGACCTCTTCAATGGGGCAAACGGACACGGTAGAGAGCGTAAACGGAATACCGTGAGCATCGGCAGCTGCCGCAGCCTGTACTTCGCCGCGACGTGCGTACATGCCGCACAGGCCCACCGGCGCAAGGGCGACCGGCATGGAGAGTTTTTCCTTAAACAGCGTGGTTTCCAGGCTGAGGTCGGCCATGTTCTTCAGCACGCGCTGGCGCAGGGCAACCTGAGATAAATCTTCCACGTTGCGGCGCAGGGTATATTCCGCATACGCGCCGCCATCGATGTAGTGGAACAGGAACGGCGGCAGAATGCGCTCGGCGGCGGCACGGTAGTCACTCGCGGCTGAAATAATCATGCTTTTTTCTCCCTGGAATTTTCAGCGTGGTCGTCGGGCAGGCGGGTGATGCGTGCCTGGCGAGCCAGATCTTCATCAAAACGTTTAATGGTGGTGTGAACGAAACCTAAATGGGCCATCATCGCCTGGCGTGCGCCTTCGGCGTCACCGGCCACAATGGCATCAAGAATGGCCTGATGTTGTTCGGTCAGGCGGGCAAAGACCGGCGGCACCAGATACATACGCTGACGGCTCTGTTTGACTGAGGATTGCAGCAAATCGAAGAAACCACGCATGGTTTGCAGCAGCACGACGTTGTGCGAGGCTTCGGCAATCGCCAGGTGAAAACGGACGTCGGCCTGCGAGGCGAGGTCCGGGTCTTCACTGAGCGTCGCTTCAAAGCAAAGGGCGATTTTCTCTTTATCGGCATCCGTTGCACGCATGGCGGCGTGCCAGGCGGTGCTGCCCTCAATGGCGTGGCGCGCTTCAAGAATATCGAAGCTGTAATCCGGGTCATCGGCCAGCAGCGTTTTCAGCGGCTGAACGATGTTTTGCTCTGACCACGCTTCATGTGGCCAGCGCACAAACGTGCCGCCGCCGCGACGGCTGAGCAGCACGCCTTCACTGACCAGCGTTGCCAGCGCCTCACGCAGGGAATTGCGCGACACGCCAAGCTGGGCTGCCAGCTGGCGTTCGGCGGGCAATTTCATGCCCGCTTCCAGCTGTTGTTCTTCAATCAGCGCCCGCACGCGAGAAGCAATCTCGTCGGACAGGCGTCTGGGCATCACTATCATGGGATCATCCAGGTTAAGACATAGGCCTGAAGCGTGGTGATTACGCCCACCATGCAGGTGAATATCAGGCTGTGTTTCACGGTAAAGCGGAACAGATCAGACTCTTTGCCGACCAGACCTACCGCCGCACAGGCAATGGCGATGGACTGCGGTGAAATCATCTTGCCGGTGACGCCGCCGGTGGTATTGGCGGCAACCAGCAGCACGTCAGAGACGCCAATCTGCTGCGCGGCGGTGGCCTGCAATGCGGCAAACAGCGCGTTTGATGAGGTATCTGAACCGGTCAGGAATACGCCCAGCCAGCCAAGGAATGGCGAGAAGAAGGTAAACGCATGACCGGTATGCGCTAATGCCAGTGCCAGCGTTGAAGAGAGGCCGGAGTAGTTCGAGATAAACGCGAACGCCAGCACCATCCCGATAGAGTAAATCGGCAGCGCCAGTTCTTTCAGCGTGGTACCGAAAGTGCTGATAGCGTCTTTCGGCTTCATGCGCAGCCAGACGATAGAGAGCAGCGCCGCAAACAGAATGGCGGTGCCTGTAGCCGACAGCCAGTCGAACTTATAGACCGCCGCGTAGGCCGTGGCTTCGCTCACAACAGGCGGCATACGGGCCACCAGTTTGTCGAGGAACGGAACCGGAATATTAATCACAAACTCATACATCGCACCGCCCGGCGCGAACAGCGCTTTAAACGGCGGAATACTCCACAGCGTAACGGTGGCGGTCAGGAACAGGAACGGCGACCAGGCGCGAACAATCTGCCCGGCAGTGTAGTTGGTACGCGCCAGCGTCTGATCGACCTGCGATGCGCCCATATCGCCAAAGCGGAAGATACGTACCGGCTGCCAGCGTTTCAGGAACAGCGTCAGGCACACCAGAGAAACCAGCGAAGAGATAATGTCCGGCAGCTCCGGGCCAATAAAGTTAGAGCTCAGATACTGGGCAATGGCGAATGAACCACCTGCGACCATTACCGCAGGCCAGGTTTCTTTGACACCGCGCCAGCCGTCCATAATCGCCATGATCCAGAACAGCACGATAATGGTCAGGAACGGCAGCTGGCGGCCAACCATCTGGCCAATCTCAAAGCTATCCAGACCGGTGACCTGCCCGGCGACCAGAATCGGAATCCCCATCGCGCCAAAGGCCACGGGTGCGGTGTTGACGATCAGGCACAGGCCCGCGGCATACAGCGGGTTGAAGCCTAAACCGACCAACAGCGCGGCGGTAATCGCCACCGGTGCGCCAAAGCCCGCGGCCCCTTCCAAAAAGGCGCCGAAGGAGAAACCGACGATCAGCATCTGCAAACGTTGGTCGGGCGTAATCGACAGTATTGATGATCGGATGATGTCGAACTGCCCTGTTTTCACCGAAATTTTGTAGACGAAAACGGCGGCGATGATGATCCACGCAATTGGCCACAGGCCGTAGAAGAAGCCATACACCACCGATGCCAGCGCGTTATCCACCGGCATTTTGTAGAACAGCAGGGCAACGGCGAGCGCGATGGCGACGGTCCAGCTGGCGGCGACGTAGCCTTTCAGCTTGAGCTTAATCAGCGCGAAGAAGAAAAAAAGAATGGGTAGCGATGCTATCAGGCTCGACAGCCAGATGTTATTGGCCGGGTCATAGTTTTGTTGCCAGAGGCTCATTGTGCAGGTCTCCTGGGGGCCCATAACCTGCTTTGCGGTGAGTCTGTGCTCATCTCGGCGTCACATGTTATGTAAAAGTGGCCCTTCCAATATGATGGTGTAGGGATAATGACAATGAATGGTTAACTAATTGTTATGTTCTAGCAACGGTATTGTATGAATAAATAGCGAAATTGTGAACCACTGGAAGGAAAGAGAGGAATTGGTTGGGCCAATTGACGAGGGGAGAAAAGAATTGCCGAATGGCATTCCGCAGATTCAATCTACGGGAATGCCATATCAGCCAGGCCCGGTAAGCGAAATGCTACCGGGCGCTATCTGTATCGATCAGAACTCAGTCTTCGCGTAACCGGTCATCACCTCGAGGCCCATCTCACGGCCTAACGCGGTCATTGGGTGAACCACCACCAGTCCGCGCACGCTTTTCTTCAGCTTGCCCATATCAGCCTGTTCTTTCTTGGTGATTGGACGGCTGAATGCCATTTTGGTGAGTTTTTGGGCTTCTTTGCTGAGCTTCTGGGTATGAACTTCACGCAGACGCGCGATTTCCACTTCCAGCTTCTCTTTCTCGCTTTCCAGCTCGGCATACTTCTCTGCGTTTTCAACCAGCGACAGTTCAGCCTGCTGGTGACGGATAGCGTCCAGACGGTCGCTCAGGCGTTTGATTTCGTTTTTTTCGATTTCTTTCATTTTGCGTATATCTGATAAAAAAATGACGTAATAGCGCATAGTATGCGCGACAGCGATCGTAACCGATAGCGAATTATACAAAATAGTCTGATTAGGTCTGCACTTATTTACCTGCGCATTATTAGTAATGCTATGAATTAATAGCATTTTATGGAAAATGGTTAAGCAGATCTCTTTTTTGACACGTCGTCACATGGAATCGCACATTTTCCCCAAACGCACCGCCCTAAATTGTCCATTCTGAAGGCAGGAATCATGAGGAGGACTACGTTATGGGCAAACTTGGCGAAAACGTACCACTTGTCATCGACAAAGCCGTAGATTTTATGGCGTCCAGTCAGGCATTTATGGAGTACCTGAAGAAATCGCCTCGCCTGAGTCACGTGCCGGAAGAGATCCCGGAAGAGAAAGCGGCAATGTTTCTGGAGCGATTAGAGCACTACCGCAAACTTTATCAGCCGGTCGAAAACCAGGCGAATGAAGTTTGAGTGCGTTATTTCTGGAAGGCTTTTTTCAAGCTGATTCGGGAAATCAGCTCGGTCAGAGAAAGTACCATCGTTGAGCGAACGACCTGTTGATAACGCTGTTTTTGCATTGCCAGCAGGTCGGCATCGCTATCGTCAAAGAGCGGTGCTGGCGGAAGGGCAGAGACGCAGTGCAGTTCACCCAGCGGCCCGAGAATCTCGTCATCGGTGAAGGCATATTCGCTGCCATCATGATTTAGTTCTTCACGCAGCGCCATCAGCAATTCCGCATCTTCATACTCCGGGCGACTGATTACGCCCAGCCCATAGATAAGCTTGAGCCGGACCGAAAGGTCGCCCAGCGGGCCGCTGCCGTCAAGCAACGGTTCGACGGCGTATTTCACCGCGTAATCGTCTTTGCGGAACACCTGAAGCACCAGAATATTGACCGCCTCGGTCAGTAACTCGACGGCGGCAATCAGGAAACTTCTGACGGTTTTGCCAGCATTCAGACGCTCAAGCACACGGTTTTCAAAAGCCTGTGTTTCTTCCATTATTGCCTGCATATCTGACAATCTACTGTTCAGGCGCAGGATAACCTGCGCCGGGTCTTGCATCATTTGCTGGCGTTATAGAGGGCGACGGCGGCTTTCACCACGTCGCTGTTCGCGTCCAGACCAGAGATCTGCGCCAGCGCGGCCTGCGGGCCTTTTTCATCAATCAGCGCGGCCAGTTCCTGCGCCTGCGGATCTTCTTCACTGCGGAAATGCATCGCAGCGGCGATACCTTTCACCAGGTTAACGTGCGGCAAACCGTATTCCAGCGTGCCCAGCAGCGGTTTAATCAGACGGTCGCCCGCGCTCAGTTTACGCAGCGGCTGACGGCCCACGCGCTCAACGTCATCTTTCAGATACGGGTTTTCAAAACGACCGAGGATTTTCTGAATGTATGCCGCATGTTTCTGCGCATCAAAACCGTAGCGTTTGATCAGCACCGCGCCGCTTTCTTCCATCGCGCCTTTTACCACCGCGCGGATTTTCTCATCGAGGATTGCGTCGCGGATAGTTTGATGCCCGGCCATTTTGCCGAGGTAGGCGGTTATAGCATGACCTGTGTTCAGCGTGAAGAGTTTACGTTCGACAAATGCCATCAGGTTATCGGTTAATTCCATGCCTGGAATGTTCGGCAGCGTGCCTTTGAACTGGGTTTTATCGACGATCCACTCGCTGAAGGTTTCAACGGTCACTTCCAGCGGGTCATTGGTTGCAGAAGCGGACGGTGGCACGATACGGTCAACGGCGGAATCGACGAAACCGACGTTCGCTTCCACCCAGGCTTTTTCGTCTTCGGCAACGGCGGCCATCACGTGGCCTTTCAGCTGGCTGGTGCCGCGCACCATGTTTTCGCAGGCAATAATGTTCAGCGGGGTATTTACGCCCTGCGCTTTGCGTTTCGCGAGACCTTTGGCGATAGCCGGTGCAATCCGTTCAAGTACAACCGGGCCCACGGCGGTGGTCACCAGGTCAACCTGGGCAATCAGCTCGACGACGTCGTCACCAATGCTGCTGACCGCGTTAACGCCAGAAACGGTATCAACCTGCTCATTTTCACCCACGACATGAACCTGATAGCTATGACGGGCATTCAGGGCATCCAGAACGACCTGGTTTACATCGGCGAACGTCAATGTAATGCCCGCGTCGGCCAGCAGTTTGCCGATAAAGCCACGTCCGATATTACCTGCGCCAAAATGTAATGCTTTCATAGTATTAACCTTCATTAATGTTTTCGACCCGAGAGGGCTGGGGTGAGGCTTTTCCCTCACCCTAACCCTCTCCCAATGGGAGAGGGAATAGTGTCTTACTTCTGCAACAGCGCCAGAACTTCTTCCACGCTGGTGGTGCTGGCCAGACGTTCGATAACGGATTCGTCATCCAGCGCGTTGGTCAGGCCGGTAATCACCTGGATGTGCTCGTTGTTACGCGCAGCGATACCAATTACCAGACGGGCAATGTCGTCCTCGTCTTCGCCGAAGCGCACGCCTTCCGGATACTGACAGAACACGATACCGGTTTTCAGCACGCGGTCTTTTGCTTCGATAGTGCCGTGCGGTACCGCGATGGACTCGCCCAGATAAGTTGGCGTCAGTTTTTCACGGTCCAGCATCGCCTGTACATACTCAGGCTCAACGTAACCACCTTTCACCAGTTGCTCACCGGCAAAGAGAATAGCTTCTTCTTTGGTGGCGGCTTTGCGGCCCAGGAAGATGTTCTCTGCGCCCAGTTTAAACAGGTTGGCACTGGAATCATCAAAGCTGTCTTTCAGGCTGTCTTTCACCTTCACTTCGTTGTCAGTGTGGCGCTGTGCAGCAACCAGACGCTCGGTCAGGTTGGTATACAGGCCGCTGTCGAGGAAGTTGGTCAGCGAAATATGCTGCGCCTGCGGTACCTGACGCATGGCACGTTCGGTCAGATCGCGGTGGGTGATGACCAGGTCAACATCCGGCGGCAGGTTGTTAATCGCGCAGTTGGTGACCGAGATGTTGCTAAGGCCTGCATCCTGTACTTTCTTACGCAGTACGCCCGCACCCATTGCGCTGGAACCCATACCGGCGTCGCAGGCTACGATGATTTTACGCACGTGGCTCAGGTCGTTGGTGACGTCGCCAGCCGCCAGCGGGGTACCGCCTTTGGATTCAGCTTTCATGTCATTCATACGACGGGTTGCCGCTTCGATGTCATCTTCTTCTTTCACTTTGCTGGTTTTCAGCAGGATGGCAGAAACGATGAAGGAGACCGCCATTGCCGCAACGATAGCCGCGATGTTGGCGAAGTACGCGCCTTTTGGCGTCATCGCCAGTACGGCCAGGATGGAGCCAGGGGAAGCCGGAGATACCAGACCGCCGTTCAGCAGCGTCAGGGTGAACACGCCAGTCATACCACCCAGAATGACCGCCAGGATCAGACGTGGGTTCATCAGCACATACGGGAAGTAAATTTCGTGAATACCACCCAGGAAGTGGATGATTGCCGCGCCGCCTGCAGACTGTTTAGCACTGCCGCGACCGAAGAACATGTACGCCAGCAGAACGCCCATACCTGGGCCCGGGTTGGCTTCAATCAGGAAGAAGATAGATTTGCCGAGGTCATGAGACTGCTGAATACCCAGCGGTGAGAAGATGCCGTGGTTAATCGCGTTGTTCAGGAACAGAATTTTCGCTGGTTCTACAAAGACAGATGCCAGCGGCAGCATGTCGTGTACAACCATGAAGTTAACGCCAGCTGCCAGCAGCTTGGACAGGACTTCAACCGCCGGGCCGATGCCCATAAAGGCCAGAATGGCGAGGATCATACCAATGATGCCAGCGGAGAAGTTATTCACCAGCATCTCAAAACCGGATTTGATTTTACCGTCTACCCAGATGTCGAATTTCTTGATTGCCCAGCCGCCCAGCGGGCCTGCAATCATGGAACCCAGGAACATCGGCATGTCTGCACCGACGATAACGCCCATTGTGGTAATCGCACCGACCACGCCGCCACGTTCGCCGCCAATCAGCTTACCACCGGTATAACCGATGAGCAGCGGCAGCAGGTAGGTGATCATCGGGCCAACCAGCTTCGCCAGCGTTTCGTTCGGCAACCACCCTGTTGGAATAAATAACGCGGTGATAATACCCCACGCGATAAACGCGCCGATATTTGGCATCACCATGTTGCTGAGGAAGCGACCAAAGCTTTGCACCTTGATCTTGATATCGGATGACATAAAACACCCCTTGTTTCTGTTTGCCCGCAGGTGGATCACCTGAAGTTTATTGTTAATTGGCGGCAGAGGTAGTAGCCGAACCCTGGTTGATGATGCGAAATCTGGCACTGAATCGTTAAGCTGTCCAGATAGCGGGTCTTCATGTGACTTAGATCACACAAATATAGGAGATACATGATGATTTTGAGTGATCATCATCACAAAACAACTGTGTAAAAAAACAACACAGCAGGAAAAAGCATCGCAGAACACATGTAAATGTGATGTTAATCACATTTTACTCTTGATGGTTTGTTTGTTTTTTGTGATTGAGTTCACAAGATATTTTCAGGTCGCCAAAACAAGATGTGATCCGTGGCAAGTTCTGCCGCTGTGATGAGCGCCCTCTGTAACTGAGTAACATCACACTAAAAAGAATAATGAATGAGGAGTATGGCAGAACGATGAAATGCCGATTATGTTCAAAGTAGACGCCCGCTACGTGCTATTTCGTATAGCGGGCTCACTATCGACAGCGTGAATTCGAGGTTACGGCTATGTTCCTGAATTACTTTGCGCTTGGCATTCTGATCTTCGTTTTTCTGGTTATCTTTTACGGCATTATTATTATTCACGATATTCCCTACATGATTGCGAAGGCACGCAATCATCCCCACGCCGATGCGATTCACGTTGCAGGCTGGGTAAGTCTTTTTACATTACATGTTCTCTGGCCGTTCCTGTGGATTTGGGCGACGCTTTATCGCCCCGATCGCGGCTGGGGGATGCAGCATCCTCCTGCGTCTGAAGGCGAGGATGCGCTGCGACAACGCGTTGAAGAGCTTGAAAAACAACTGAAAAAAATGCAAACGCCTTCAGGGGAATAGCCATCATGGATCTGCTTATTATATTGACCTACGTCGCCCTGGCATGGGCGATTTTTAAGATATTCAGGATCCCGGTAAATAAATGGACGGTGCCTACCGCAGTATTAGGCGGAGTATTTATTGTCGGTGCGCTGATATTAGGGATGAACTATAACCACCCCTATACCTTTCAGGCACAGAAGGCGGTTATCTCTATTCCGATCACTCCACAGGTGACCGGCGTGGTGAGTGAGGTGACGAATAAACAAAACCAGCTTATTAAAAAGGGCGAGGTGCTGTTTAAGATTGACCCGACACGCTACCAGGCCCGCGTTGACCGGCTGGAGGCCGATTTAGTCACTGCCGTCCATAATACCCAAGTGCTGAAGGCGCAGCTGGATGAAGCGTTGGCAAATACCACGCGCGTCTCGGCAGAACGCGACCGCCTGTATAAAGATTATCAGCGCTATTTGCAGGGCAGTAAGGCGCGGGTGAATCCATTTTCGGAAAGCGATATCGATAACGCGCGGCAAAACTATCTGGCCCAGGACGCGCTGGTGAAAGCGTCTATTGCCGATCAATCGCAAATTAAAAGCCAACTGGACAGCGTGGTGAACGGCGATCAGTCGCAGGTTGCCAGCCTGCGCGCGCAGCTTACCGAAGCCAAATTCAATCTCGATCAAACCGTGATTCGCGCTCCCAGCGATGGTTTCGCCACCCAGGTGTTGATTCGCCCTGGCACCTATGCCGCCGCGCTACCGCTGCGCCCGGTAATGGTGTTCGTGCCGGAACAAAAACGCCAGATTGTGGCCCAGTTCCGCCAGAACTCACTGCTGCGCCTAAAACCTGGCGATGAAGCCGAAGTGGTGTTTAATGCGCTACCGGGGCAGATTTTTAGCGGCAAGCTCACCAGCATTTTGCCCGTTGTGCCCGGTGGTTCTTATCAGGCTCAGGGCACATTGCAGGCGCTGACGATTGTCCCCGGCACCGACGGCGTGATGGCCCTGATTGAACTTCAACCGAGTGAAGAGGTGGACTCGCTGCCGGATGGTATTTATGCGCAGGTCGCGGTCTATTCTGACCATTTTGAGCACCTGTCGATTATGCGTAAGGTACTGCTGCGAATGACGAGCTGGATGCATTATCTTTACCTTGATCATTGAGGGTAAAAGCATCTTTTTAGCCACAGCTGAGCCATACTTCTTTTTTTCGTTGGCAAAAAGGACATGGCATGAAACTCATCGGCAGCTATACCAGCCCTTTCGTACGTAAAATTTCTATCTTATTGCTGGAAAAGGGCATTTCATTCGAATTTATCAATGAACTGCCCTATAACCTGGAAAATGGCGTGGCGCAGTACAATCCGCTGGGCAAGGTCCCGGCATTGATGACCGACGACGGTGAATGTTGGTTTGATTCACCGATTATTGCCGAGTACATCGAACTACTGAACGTCGAGCCGCAGATGCTGCCGTCTGACCCGCTGGCGCGTCTGAAAGTGCGTCAGCTGGAAGCGCTCGCCGACGGCATTATGGACGCCGGGCTGGTGGCGGTGCGTGAACTGGCCCGCCCGCCTGCACAGCAATCGGAAGCAGAATGTTTGCGCCAGCGCGAGAAAATCAGCCGCAGCCTTGATGCGCTTGAAACCCATCTCAAAGAGGGCACGTTCAGTACCGATACGTTAAACCTGGCGACGATCGCCATCGCCTGTGCCATTAGCTATCTCAACTTTCGCCGCATCGCGCCGGGCTGGTGCGTTGACCGCCCCAATCTGGTCAAACTGGTGGAAACGTTGTTCCAGCGCGAGAGTTTTGCCCGTACAGAACCGCCAAAGGCTTGATTACGCGCTATAACACTTCATGGTCGTACGCTGTACAATCCCTCCTCACTATGGACTCCCTCTCCCGTCGGGAGGGGGGAAAATCGTTAACCGTCAGGCCAACTCATGACTACCGATACTCGCTCACTCTACAGCCAGCTTCCTGCGACCGACCGCTTACTGCGCGATGCCGCCTTTGCTTCCCTTCTGGAAAACCACGGTCATTCTCAGGTGGTGGAACAGATCCGCCAGCTTCAGGAGGAGGCCCGCCTGGCTATCCGCGATACCGGCGCGCTTCCGGGCTGGAGTGACGACTGGGCCGGGGAAGTCGCGCGTCGTTTTACCACGGATACACAAAGCGCCATCCGCCCGGTCATTAACCTGACCGGTACGGTGCTGCATACGAATCTTGGGCGAGCCCAGCAGGCGGAAGCCGCCATTGCGGCGGTGACGCAGGTGATGCGCGACCCGGTGACGCTGGAATATGACCTCGACGGTGCCGGGCGCGGCCATCGCGATCGCGCGCTGGCGGATTTACTTTGCCGCCTGACCGGCGCGGAAGATGCCTGCATTGTTAACAATAACGCTGCCGCCGTCCTGCTGATGCTGGCGGCAACGGCGAGCGGCAAAGAGGTTGTCGTCTCGCGCGGCGAGCTGGTGGAAATTGGCGGCGCGTTTCGCATCCCGGACGTGATGCGTCAGGCGGGCTGCGAGCTGCATGAAGTCGGCACAACCAACCGCACCCACGCTGAAGATTATCGTCAGGCGGTAAATGAAAACACCGGGCTGCTGATGAAAGTACACACCAGCAACTACAGCATTGAAGGTTTCACCAAAACCGTAGAAGAAGCCGAGCTGGCCGAGATTGGCCGCGAGCTGGATATCCCGGTGGTGGCCGATTTAGGCAGCGGCTCGCTGGTCGATTTAAGCCAGTACGGCCTGCCGAAAGAGCCGATGCCGCAGGAGATGATCGCCGCAGGCGTCAGCCTGGTGAGTTTTTCCGGCGACAAACTGCTGGGTGGCCCGCAGGCGGGGATTATCGTCGGCAAGAAAGCGATGATTGCTCAGCTACAGCAGCATCCGCTCAAGCGCGCGCTGCGTGCCGATAAAATGACGCTGGCAGCGCTGGAGGCAACGCTGCGCCTTTATCTGCATCCTGAACGCCTGGCCGCTGACCTGCCGACGCTGCGTTTGCTTAACCGCCGCGCGGATGAAATCCGCGCGCAGGCTGAACGCTTGTGTGCCTCGCTGACGCAGCGCTACGGTGACGAATTTTCTGTTACGGTGATGGAATGTGCCTCACAAATCGGCAGTGGCTCCTTGCCCGTCGATCGCCTGCCGAGTGCCGCCATCACCTTTACCCCTAAAGACGGGCGAGGTAGTCGCCTTGATGCACTGGCTAACCGCTGGCGCAGCCTGCCGGTGCCGGTTATCGGGCGCATTTACGACGGGCGATTATGGCTCGACCTGCGCTGTCTTGAGGATGAATCACGTTTTCTGGAGATGTTGCTGAAATGATTATTGCCACCGCCGGGCACGTTGACCACGGCAAAACCACGCTGCTTCAGGCGATTACCGGCGTTAACGCCGACCGCCTGCCGGAAGAGAAATCTCGCGGGATGACCATCGACCTGGGCTACGCCTACTGGCCGCAGCCCGATGGACGGGTGCTCGGGTTTATCGATGTGCCAGGGCACGAGAAATTTCTCTCTAACATGCTGGCGGGCGTGGGGGGGATCGATCATGCTCTGTTGGTGGTGGCCTGTGACGATGGTGTGATGGCGCAAACGCGCGAACATCTGGCGATTCTGCAACTGACCGGCAAACCGACGCTGACGGTGGCGCTGACTAAAACCGATCGCGTCGATGCGGCGCGCGTGGCGGAGGTGCGTCACGAGATAGACGCTGTACTGCGTGAATACGGTTTTGAAGACGCCACGCTGTTTGAAACCGCTGCCACGCAGGGGCGGGGTATCGATGAATTACGCGCGCATCTGCTGCAACTTCCGGAGCGTGTGAATCCGGAGAATCAGCGTTTTCGTCTGGCGATCGACCGCGCATTTACCGTGAAAGGCGCCGGGCTGGTGGTCACCGGTACTGCGCTTTCCGGCGATGTAAAAGTGGGAGACACGCTGTGGCTGACGGGCGTCGATAAACCGATGCGCGTGCGTGGTATCCACGCGCAAAACCAGGCGACCGAACAGGCGCACGGTGGGCAGCGTATTGCGCTGAATATCGTCGGCGATGCGCAGAAAGAAGAATTGAATCGCGGTGACTGGCTGCTATCGCAGCAACCGCCCGCGCCCGTCGAGCGGGTCATTGTCGCGCTGCATAACCACGTGCCGCTAACCCAATGGCAGCCGCTGCATATTCACCATGCCGCCAGCCACATTACCGGGCGCGTCTCGCTGCTGGAGAACAATCTGGCCGAGCTGGTGCTGGACACGCCGCTGTATCTGGCGGACAACGACCGCCTGGTGCTACGCGATATTTCAGCACGTCTTACTCTTGCCGGCGCGCGCGTGGTGACGCTCAATTCACCGCGTCGCGGAAAGCGTAAAGCCGAATATCTGGCGTGGATTGCCGAACTGGCTACCGCTGAAAACGATGCGCAGGCGCTCTCCATCCATCTGCAACGCGATGCGGTACAGCTCAGTGATTTCGCCTGGGCTCGCCAGCTGAGCGAGCAGGGTTTGCAACAGCTGATTTCCCGGCCGGGCTATATTCTGGCAGGCAACGCGCTGCTGGATGCGCCGCTCGCCGCGCGCTGGCAGCGTAAACTGCTGGATGCGCTGGCGACCTACCACGAGCAGCATAAAGATGAACCGGGGCCAGGCCGTGAACGCCTGCGTCGTATCGCGCTGCCGATGGAAGATGAAGCGCTGGTGCTGACGCTGATTGAGCAGATGCGTGAAAGCGGTGTCGTGGCCAGTCATCACGGTTGGCTGCATCTGCCGGATCACAAAGCCGGGTTTACCGACGAACAGGATGCGGTATGGCAAAAAGCGGCACCGTTGTTTGCTGATGAACCCTGGTGGGTGCGCGATTTAGCGCAGCAAACCGGAACCGATGAGCAACTGATGCGCGCGGTGCTTCGCCAGGCCGCGCAGCAGGGCATGATTACGGCGATCGTCAAAGATCGTTATTACCGTAACGATCGCATCGTCACCTTTGCGAGCATGATCCGCGAACTGGATCAGGAAAAGGGCTCAACCTGCGCCGCAGATTTTCGCGATAAACTCAACGTCGGGCGTAAGCTGGCGATCCAGATTCTGGAATATTTTAATCGTATCGGCTTTACCCGCCGCCGGGGGAATGACCACTTATTACGTGATGCGTTACTTTTCCCGGACAATAAAAGTAACGATTAATTTAAATATTAAATGAATTAATACAAATTTTATATTGATTAATATTGGATGCGCAGAAATAACGCATCCAATATTTTTTAATTACAAAAATAGAATATGGATCATACTTTTTATTTTATCCATCCCGTACTCTTGCCGCCAATTTTTCATTAATTAAGGAACGATCATGGCAGCATCCACTTTTTATATTCCTTCAGTGAATGTTATTGGCGCTGACTCATTAAATGGCGCAATGGATACCATGCGCGACTACGGCTATCGTCGCGCATTAATTGTAACGGATGCGATTCTGAATAAATTGGGTATGGCGAGCGATGTGCAAAAAGGGCTGGCCGCACGCGATATTTTCAGCGTGATTTATGATGGCGTACAGCCGAACCCGACCACAGCGAACGTCAACGCGGGCCTGAAAATTCTCCAGGAAAATAATTGTGATTGCGTCATTTCTTTAGGCGGCGGTTCTCCGCACGACTGTGCGAAAGGTATTGCGCTGGTGGCGTCCAACGGTGGCAAAATTAGCGATTACGAAGGCGTTGACCGCTCGGCTAAACCACAGCTGCCGATGATTGCCATTAACACCACCGCAGGCACCGCGTCTGAAATGACTCGCTTCTGCATCATCACTGATGAGGCGCGTCATATTAAAATGGCGATTGTTGATAAACACGTGACGCCCATTCTGTCCGTGAATGACTCCTCCCTGATGACCGGCATGCCGAAATCGCTGACCGCTGCGACCGGGATGGATGCACTGACCCATGCTATCGAAGCCTATGTGTCTATCGCCGCTACTCCAATTACCGACGCCTGCGCGCTGAAAGCGATCACCATGATTGCCGAAAACCTGAGCATTGCCGTAGCGGATGGCGCGAACGCGGAAGCACGCGAAGCAATGGCTTACGCGCAGTTCCTGGCGGGAATGGCGTTTAACAACGCGTCTCTCGGCTATGTTCACGCGATGGCGCACCAGCTGGGTGGTTTCTATGACCTGCCGCACGGTGTCTGCAACGCCGTCCTGCTGCCGCACGTGCAGGCATTCAACAGCAAAGTAGCCGCCGCGCGTCTGCGTGACTGCGCACAGGCAATGAACGTCAACGTTGCAGGTCTGAGCGATGAACAGGGCGCGAAAGCCTGCATCGACGCTATCTGCAAACTGGCGCGCGAAGTGAACATTCCGGCGGGCCTGCGTGATCTGAACGTGAAAGAAGAAGATATCCCGGTTCTGGCAACCAACGCCCTGAAAGATGCCTGCGGTTTCACTAACCCGATTCAGGCGACGCACGACGAAATTATGGCGATTTACCGCGCCGCAATGTAATTCGTGACCGTTGTCGTAAACCTATGAACGGCTGGCGAAAAAAACGCCAGCCGCGTCTACCCTTGTAAGACTACAACAGCAAGGAGAGACGGCGATGACTAACAATCCCCCTTCAGCCCGCATTCAACCGGGTGAGTACGGTTTTCCCCTTAAGCTTAAACCTCGCTATGACAACTTTATCGGCGGCGATTGGGTTGCGCCCGTCGACGGCGAGTATTACCAGAATTTGACGCCAGTGACCGGGCAGCTGCTTTGTGAAGTGGCCTCATCCGGCAAGCGTGATATCGACCTGGCATTAGATGCTGCACATAAAGCCAAAGATAAATGGGCGCAGATGTCCGTGCAGGATCGTGCGGGGATCTTGCTGAAAATTGCCGATCGCATGGAGCAAAACCTCGATCTGCTGGCGACAGCGGAAACCTGGGATAACGGTAAACCGATCCGCGAAACCAGCGCAGCCGATGTGCCGCTGGCGATTGACCATTTCCGCTACTTTGCCTCGTGCATCCGTGCACAAGAGGGCGGCATCAGTGAAGTGGATAAAGATACCGTGGCGTATCACTTCCATGAACCATTGGGCGTGGTCGCGCAAATCATCCCATGGAATTTCCCGCTGCTGATGGCGAGCTGGAAAATGGCCCCGGCGCTGGCCGCAGGCAACTGCATCGTGCTAAAACCGGCGCGATTAACCCCGCTTTCGGTGCTGCTGCTGATGGAAATCATCGGTGACTTACTGCCGCCTGGCGTCATCAATGTGGTGAACGGCGCGGGTGGGGAAATTGGCGAATATCTGGCGACCTCTAAGCGCATCGCCAAAGTTGCCTTCACCGGCTCGACTGAAGTCGGCCAGCAAATCATGCAATACGCGACCCAAAACATCATTCCGGTGACGCTGGAGCTGGGCGGGAAATCGCCGAATATCTTCTTTGCCGATGTGATGGATGAAGAGGACGCTTTCTTTGATAAGGCGCTGGAAGGCTTCGCGCTCTTTGCGTTCAACCAGGGTGAAGTGTGTACCTGCCCAAGCCGTGCACTGGTGCATGAATCTATCTACGATCGCTTCATGGAGCGAGCGATTCGCCGGGTGGAAAGCATCCGCAGCGGCAACCCGCTCGACAGCGTCACGCAAATGGGCGCACAGGTGTCGCATGGGCAGATGGAGACCATCCTCAACTACATCGATATCGGCAAGAAAGAGGGCGCGGATGTGCTGACCGGCGGGCGACGCAAACGCCTCGACGGCGAGCTTCACGACGGCTATTACCTGGAGCCGACGATTCTGTTTGGCCAGAACAGCATGCGTGTCTTCCAGGAGGAGATCTTCGGCCCGGTGCTGGCGGTCACCACCTTTAAAACCACCGAAGAAGCGCTGGCGCTGGCGAACGATACTCAGTATGGCCTGGGCGCGGGCGTCTGGAGCCGCAACGGCAATCTGGCATACAAAATGGGGCGCGGCATTCAGGCCGGGCGCGTCTGGACCAACTGCTATCACGCCTACCCTGCGCACGCGGCATTTGGCGGCTATAAGCAGTCGGGCATTGGCCGCGAGACCCACAAGATGATGCTGGAGCACTATCAGCAAACCAAATGCCTGCTGGTAAGCTACTCGGACAAACCACTCGGTCTGTTCTAATCATCCTGCATTAACGGCCCGGCGGTGCTTCGCCGCTGGGTCTGTTGTATATGAAAACCCATATGGCATTATATAAATTAGATGTTTGCCTGATATCTAATAATTCCTCTACTATTTCCCATCCCCCGATTATTTATTTTAATCTCTGAGGATTTATGTTTCTTAATTATTTCGCACTGGGAGTGCTGATATTTGTATTCCTGGTAATTTTCTATGGGATTATCATCTTACATGATATTCCCTATTTGATTGCTAAAAAACGCAATCATCCCCACGCTGACGCCATTCATGTTGCGGGCTGGGTGAGTCTTTTTACGCTGCATGTTATCTGGCCTTTCCTGTGGATTTGGGCAACGTTATACCGTCCTGAACGCGGTTGGGGAATGCAAACCCCTGATTCGTCGCTTATCCAGCTTCAGGAGCGCGTGGCTGGGCTGGAGAAACAACTGGCTGAGGCGAAGGCTTCCTCAGCGGAGTAATAGTTATGGATTTATTGATCATCCTGACCTATGTGGCTTTCGCATGGGCGCTGTTTAAAATATTCAAAATTCCCGTTAATAAATGGACCATTCCGACGGCGGCATTGGGCGGTATATTTATTGTCAGCGGTTTAATTCTGCTTATGAATTATAACCATCCTTATACCTTTAAAGCGCAAAAAGCGGTGGTATCTATTCCCGTTGTTCCGCTGGTTACCGGTGTGGTAACGGAGGTCACGGACAAGAAAAATACCCTGATTAAAAAAGGTGAGGTGTTATTTAAGCTTGATCCGACTCGCTATCAGGCGCGCGTAGACCGCCTGAAGGCCGATATTGTGACGGCAGAGCACAAGCAACAGGCGCTGGTGGCGCAGCTCGATGAGATGATGGCCAACACCCAGCAGGCGAAAGCGACGCGTGACAAGCTGGCGAAAGATTATCAGCGCTATCTTCAGGGCAGCCAGGCCAAAGTAAACCCGTTCTCAGAACGCGATATTGACGCGGCGCGGCAAAACTATCTGGCGCAGGAAGCCTCAGTTAAGTCATCTGCGGCAGAGCAGAAACAGATCCAGAGCGAGCTGGATAGCATGGTGCTGGGCGAGCATTCGCAAATCGCTAGCCTGAAAGCACAGCTTGCGGAAGCACAGTTTAACCTGGATCAGACGGTTGTTCGCGCCCCCAGCGACGGCTACATCACGCAGGTTCTGATTCGGCCGGGAACCTACGCCGCCGCGCTGCCGCTGCGACCGGTGATGGTCTTTATTCCAGACCAGAAACGGCAGATCATCGCCCAGTTCCGCCAGAACTCTTTGCTGAGGCTGGAGCCAGGCGATGAGGCTGAAGTGGTGTTCAATGCGCTGCCGGGCCAGGTTTTCAGCGGCAAACTGGCGGCCATCAGCCCGGCGGTTCCCGGCGGAACGTATCAATCCACGGGCGTGTTGCAGTCGCTGAATACGACGCCGGGCTCTGAAGGGGTGATTGCGACGATTGAACTGGACGAAAATGCTGACCTCAGCGCGCTACCCGACGGTATTTACGCGCAGGCGGCGGTCTACTCCGACCATTTCAGTCATGTATCGGTGATGCGCAAAGTGCTGCTGCGAATGACCAGCTGGGTGCATTACCTCTATCTCGACCACTAATTATCGTTTGAAGGCACTTGCTGTGACGGCAACAGACGCGTCACAGCAAGCTGCTTACGTATTTCACTGAGCATGGCATCCAGAATAAACTGCACCCGCCACGGCTGATATTCGCGTTTGCGGAAGATAGCCACCAGATCCAACCACCACTCCTGCTGATCGGGGAAACAGGCTACCAGCGTACCCGCCTGCATATCATTTCTGACGCTCTCTTTGGGCGCAAATACAATACCAAGATCGTTACGCGCCAGCTCCAGCGCAGACTGCGTATTATCGCAAACGTAATTACCTTTCACCCGATAATCGACGGATGATTTATTTTCTCCGGCGCTGAATCGCCAGATATTTGACTCACCAATCATCATCGAATCAATCAAAATACACGAATGCTGCACCAGTTCTTCCGGGCCATGAATCGGATGTTTATTGAGATAATTGGGGCTGGCAAACGCGGTAACGGAATATTTTGTAATAAAACTGGCGACTAATGATTCATCTTTCGGTTGCGCGTAAGTAATTAAGACATCGCAATCGTCCGGGAACTCGACACCATCATAAAATGCTTTGGGTTCCAGATTGTACGTTTTAAGCGAAAAGGTAATATCACCAATATCCACAATATTTGCGATGACATTCTTTGCCAGATAAGCGACTATCCCGGTAGGGGCGTAAACAGTCACCCGACCACGTTTCTCATGCTTATAGTCAGCAATGAAATTGTTAAGCTGCTCGTGTCTATCGAGCATGTCATTGATGTAGGGAAGTAAGGCCGTACCGAAAGGTGTAAGGGTCAGTTTTCGGGGTGAACGGTCAAAAACTTTAAGCCCAACTTTTGATTCAAAATCAGCAAGATACTTACTGACGTTGGCCTGTGCAATGCCAAGAATTGTGGCGGCATGGCTGATATTTTCACTGGCCGCGATGACCGAGATAATCTTCAGCTCCCGGGGCTTAAGTTGTAAATTATTCATCGCTAAACCTAATATATATATGATTTTATATATTACTATATAAATATGAACATTGCATTGATGAATTTGTAAACATTATTATTCTCGCGCTTTATTTTCCTATTTTAAAATGGACAGCCGGGAATGTTAAATACACGCAATGTTACGGCGCTGATTGCTTTGTCGTTTATGGCAACTGCAACAGCGTCTGAATTATCTATTGGTGCGGGGGCGGTATATAATGAATCACCGTACCGTGGTTATAATGAAAATACCCATCTCGTGCCGCTAATCAGTTATGAGGGCGAATCCTTATATATTCGCCAGACAACCTTAGGTTACATCCTTTCAAAGAGTGAAAAGAACGAAATCAGCATCACTGCATCGTGGATGCCGCTGGAGTTTTCTCCTTCGGATAACGACGATTATGCGATGAGCCGTCTGGATAAGCGTGACAGCACAGCGATGGCGGGCGCCGCGTGGTATCACCACGAAAAATGGGGCAGCCTGAAGGTTTCAGCTGCGACCGATATTCTGGATAACAGCGATGGCTGGGTGGCAGAAATGTCGCTCTTCCGTGTGATGCCGATTGGTAAGCTGACGCTCACGCCTTCTGCTGGCGTTCTCTATTACGATAAAAACTTTAACGACTACTACTACGGCATCTCATCCGGAGAATCGCACCGTAGCGGGCTCTCGTCATATTCTCCGGACGACAGCTGGACGCCATACATTGGCATCGGCGCGAAATATCCTTTAACGAAGAACATCATTTTGCAGGCGAGCGCGATGTACAGCGTGCTGCCGGATGACATTAAAAACAGCCCGATGGTCGATCGTGACGACAGTTTTACCTTCCTGACTGGCGCGAGCTGGCATTTCTGATAAGCGCATTAACCCGGCAGTATGTTGCCGGGTTAATACTGTGTTTTGCGAAGAGATTCGCATTCTTAGCTACCTATTACACGCTTCCCTGCTTTTCTTTTCGAGCCACTTTCCTGAAGCAAAATCTCCTGGCTGCATCACGTTTGGCGCTGCGATATTGTGATGGAGGACATAGGTATGGTGTGTATTGTGTGTATAATTAAAAAAGGGCAAGGATGTGAAGAGCGCGGAGGTTATTGCAATCCTGAAACAGCACGGCTGGGTACATGTTCGTACCCGGGGAAGCCATCAGCAGTTTCATCATCCCAGCCGAGCGGGGCTGGTCACTGTACCGCATCCTCGCAAAGATATTAAACCGGGAACCCTGGCCCAGATTTGCCGCCAGGCCGGGATAAAAATGTAAATCACCAGGAGTTTTTATGTTCTATCCGGCTTATATACACACCGACCCCGATGGCAGCAGCAGTGGTTTTTTCCCTGATGTACCGGGTTGTTATTTCGCGGGGGATTCTCTTGATGACACTTTTCAGGATGCGCGAGGGGCGTTGGTTGCGCATTTTGAAGCGCTTTGTGAGCTTAATAAAGAATTGCCCTTACCGGGTTCTGTGGAGACGCATTTGGCTTGTGATCCACAAAACTATACTGGCGGGCAATGGTTGCTCGTCGACATCAATATGAATCAGTTTGAGGGCAGAGCCGAGCGGATTAACATCACTATGCCGAAACGGCTTCTGCAAAAGATTGATTCGTTTGTTCGTAACAATCCTGACTATGCCAACAGAAGCGCGTTTCTGGCTGAAGCTGCACGGCGAGTGTTGCCGGGTTAATCCAGCGTTTTCACCTCAAGCGGGCGGAAACGGCTGTAGATCCACAGCCCCAGACAAGCGACGGACCCCAGGAATGCGGTAAAGAGGACGGTTACGAACAGGGCGCTGAATATCGCGGCAGGAAGCGCGAGAATGCCATGTACCGGCTGATCGTTCCATTTCACCATATCGGCGCCAAAGATCCCCATTACCCCGCACACCACCGCAAAAATTTGCAATGGAATACCCAGACCTATCAGCATCAGCCGATAGATGGATGACGGTTTGATGCGCTTCAGGGTGACGTCGGTACTGCTGTCCTTGCTCATTTTTATTTTCTCATGGGAAGGTAAGGTGGCGTGATTATATCATGAGGAAATGAGTTTGCTGTTGCAAGCCTTATTGGATTTGAAATCCAATAAGGCTTCAACTGTTCTTCCATTACAAATCAGTCGGGGATAGCTTGTCACCCCCCCAAAATTTTTATATGTATAATGTTGCTGCTGCTACTAACTCATCGCTGTAAGAATAAATATCATCTAATGATTCAATTGGATGACGAGTTTCATTTTTTTCAAGATCGAATAGACCAATATATTTTTGATTCCTGTTGAAGTGTAATCGACAGAGTGGTTTTCTGTTATTGTCATCAATTAAAATACCAAAGTAGCTTTTAGTGTCTCGATGTGTGATTCTCTGTACATCAATTACCTTTCTAACTATTGCTTTGACAATATGAAATCCTTCTAGTTCTTCGACTGTCGTTGTGATACTCGATTCATCTTTCGTAATATCCTCAGTGCTTTCATTGTGTTGATCAGAAGTGGAGGATTCAATTGAATGGGTTATGGTTCCACCCATAGCTGATTTTAATCTCTCATTAATCTGAGAATTAATATACTGACTCGCTGCTTTTTTTGTTAGTTGTGTAAAAGTGTCTCGTACTTTCTGGGTTAGCATTCCATCGTAAATTCTAGATGCAAAAAATTTGACAAAATCTTCCTCCGGATCGCTCATCTGCGTATGGAGCAATTTTTTGATCTGACTGACATATTTTAACTCGCCAGCAGCATTGATAATAGATTCGAGATCAAATGCTGTTTTTGTTAGTTTCTTCAATTCGGGAGTAACAGTTTCATCTATATCAAGAAGATCTATTTCTAAAAACGGTTTTTCATCCATTTTATTAGTGGCCTCAAGATCAGTATAAAATTTGTACTGTTGGCCATTCGTAAGGATAGATATCCTTGCATTCGTTACATGAAAATACCGAAAAAGCTGAGATGCATGATTGATGTTTAAGGGGTCACCAATTTTTTTGCACTCAATAAGTATTTGTACCTCACTATTCTTCAGAATAGCATAGTCAATTTCTTTGTACCAATGTCGCAAACAAATTCGGGTATGACTTCTGTAGGGTCAAAAACATCGTAACCTAAGACATTATTAATAAATGGCATGACAAAGGCATTTTTAGTGGCCTCTTCCGTCTCAATAGCATGTGACTGTTGTTTGATTTTTGATGCTAAAGCATTCAGCTTTTCTATAAATTCTATCATTTAAACAATTTCCTTCTTGCGATAACGTATTCGTGACTTTTACGGAATTCACTAACTATTTCTTAATGCATTTGTGAATTAAATGATTTTATGATTATTCATTCATGACGAATGATGTCTTTGAAATAAATATGTCTGAGATCAGTGATGGTGCGGTAATTTAAAAAAATCTATTTGAAGGTAAATCACATTTTTCAAATTAATTTGATAAACCTAGAGAGTTATATCAATGATCTGACACCCGCCGCGTGGAAGCGGCGGTATTGTAAGGAGCATATTAACTCTGGCTAAAGAGCTTACTGCCCGTAATACGCCTTCGCCCCATGCTTACGCAGATAATGCTTATCAAGCAGCGTATTTTGCATTTCCGGCAACTGTGGTGCGAGCTGGCGGGAGAACAGCCCCATATACGCACACTCTTCCAGCACCACGGCATTGTGTACCGCATCGGCGGCGTTTTTTCCCCAGGCAAACGGGCCGTGAGAATGTACCAGTACTGCCGGTACCTGCATTGGATTTAGCTCGCGCTCCTCGAAGGTTTTAATGATGACTTCACCGGTTTGATATTCGTATTCGCCGTTGATTTCAGCGTCGGTCATCAGCCGTGTACAGGGGATGGCACCGTAAAAATAGTCGGCATGCGTGGTGCCCCATGCCGGGAGATCCAGCCCGGCCTGTGACCAAATCGTGGCGTGGCGCGAGTGGGTATGCACAATACCGCCAATCTCTGCGTAACGACGGTAGAGCGCCAGATGCGTCGGCGTATCGGAAGAGGGTTTTTTGCTGCCTTCAACGACCTGACCCGTGGCGATATCCACCACCACCATATCCTGCGCACTCATCACGTCGTATTCAACGCCGGAAGGTTTAATCACCATCAGTTTACGCGTTTCATCCACTGCGCTGACGTTGCCCCATGTGAAGGTCACCAGTTGATGCGCAGGCAGCGCCAGATTTGCTGCCAGCACTTCGGCTTTCAGTTGTTCTAACATGTGAATCCTCCCTCCTGCATGCGCGCTTCAATCCAGCGGCGCGCCTGAATAATTTCCAGCACCGGCTCTTTGGCTTTTTCCGTCCACATTTCAATCAGGAAGGCACCACGATAATTGAGCTTTTGCAGCGTATTGAAGACGCCGACAAAATCCACGCACCCTTCGCCAAACGGTACATCGCGGAACTGGCCTGGGCTTTGTTTCGTTACCGGTTGGGTGTCTTTCAGGTGAATCGCGGCGATGCGGTCAATGCCTAACGCCAGTTCAGCGGGCACATCGTTGCCCCAGGCGCTCAGATTGCCGACGTCCGGGTAGACGCTGAACCACGGGGAAGAGAGCATCTCATCCCATTTCTTCCACTTGCTGATGGAGTTCATAAACGCGGTGTCCATGATCTCCACCGCCAGCATGACCTGTGCGGCAGCGGCTTGCTCTACTGCCCACGCCAGCCCTTCAGCGAATCGTTGTTGTGTGCCTTCGTCATGTTCTTCGTAATAAACGTCATAGCCCGCAAGCTGGATGGTGCGAATGCCGAGGTCGCGCGCCAGTTTGATGGCTTTGGTCATGATCTCGCGCGCACGCTCGCGCACATTTTCATCGCGGCTGCCAAATGGAAAACGACGATGCGCAGACAGGCACATTGATGGAATGGCGACGCCGGTTTCCAGCATCGCTTCTACCAGAGAGGCACGCTGTGCGGTGCTCCAGTCGAGGCGGGACAGACGTTCATCGGTTTCATCGACGGACATCTCGACAAAATCAAAGCCGCAGCTTTTTGCCAGTACCAGCCTTTCTGGCCAGCTGAGATCTTTCGCCAGCGCTTTCTCATAAATACCTAACGGGTGACGACGCATTATTTCTCTCCCCAGATAGCGTGGATCTGCGCGTGGAATTCCGCCGCGACCTGTGCAGGGTTCGCCGCGCCAGCCAGCGCTCGCCCGGCAATAAAGGCTTTGGCGTTGATCTCTTTAAACAGCGGCAGGTCAGCGGGCGTCACACCACCGGTGATGGAGAGTTCCAGCCCGATATCGGAGAGCGCTTTCATACGTGACAGGTCTGCTTCGCCCCACTGTTGCCCGCTGGCCTGCGCATCGCGCCCGCGATGGTAGATGGCCTGACGGATACCGGCGGCGTACCAGGCGCGAGCGTCGTCCAGCGTCCAGTTGCCGAACAGCTCAATCTGAATTTCTGCGTTGTGTTGCTGTGCCACTTCATGGCCTTTAATGACGGTCGCCAGTGGAGCAGCGCAGATAATGGTCATCCAGTTCGCTCCGGCATTGAACGCCTGCTGCGCCAGGGTTTCACCGGCGTCCGCGACCTTCCAGTCGGCAACAATGATTTTATCGGGGCACTGTTCGCGCAGCGCGCGAACGGCGTTCAGGCCTTCGGTCAGGCAGAGAATGGTTCCGGCTTCGACGATATCCACATGGTCGCGCAGCAGCGCCACGTCGTGCTGGGCGGCCTGCAGACTGGTGTGGTCGAGCGCCAGTTGTAACAGAGGGATGCTCATGCGTTGTACTCCTTGATGCGGGCATGGAAGCCCTGAAGGGCTTCAATAAGAAATTGATAGTGCTGATATTTTTTCTGATAGGCCGTGTGAGCTGCGGCGTCGGGCTTCAACGTGCGGATGGTTAGCTGACGGGCGTGTTGCGCGGCATGAAAATCGACGAAAAGGCCTGTTCCCACCTGCGCGGCCAGCGCGGCGCCAAAACATCCTGTCTCTTCCACTTGCGGCAGTTCGACCGTCAGGCCGCTGACGTCGGCGAGCATTTGCATCCAGACATCGGAGTGGGCCGGGCCGCCGGTGACACGCAGGGCGTGAACATTGGTGAAGCGCTCGCGCATCCGGTTGAGATGGGTCATGTGGCAGAACACCACGCCTTCGTAAACGGCCTGAAGTAAGTGCGCACGAGTATGTAATGACTGCATGCCGTAAAAGCCGCTGGTCATCTCCAGCCCGGCGTTACTGCCGTAGAGGAAAGGCAGGAAAAAGAGGCCGCTTCCCGCTTTGGGCAGACTGGCGACGGACTGATTTATCTCATCAAAAGAGATATCGCCCCATTGCGCCGTCAGCCATTCCAGATTGCCGGATGACGTGGGGCTGGCTTCGTGAACGATGTATTCGCCGTTATTCACATAGCGGCCATAAACATAAGGGTGTGGTTCATGGTCGCGTAGCCCCTGGGTAATACCGCTGGTCACCGCCCAGGTGCCCATCACGGCGTTAAGCGTGTGTTCATCTTCAAGGCCCGCGCAGAGTGCGGTGGAAACCACGTCAAACAAACCGCCAACAACGGGTGTTCCCGCAGCCAGACCGGTAAGAGCGGCCGCCT
Source organism: Pseudocitrobacter sp. CD920760 (assembly GCF_057782505.1). Taxonomy (NCBI): domain Bacteria; kingdom Pseudomonadati; phylum Pseudomonadota; class Gammaproteobacteria; order Enterobacterales; family Enterobacteriaceae; genus Pseudocitrobacter; species Pseudocitrobacter sp. CD920760. Next base: position 4,993,925 of record NZ_CM173490.1, on the reverse strand, counting down.
GAGGCGTGATTTCCCCGCAAATTTCTGCTGAACCGATGACTGGGGGCAGCGCGTCGTCAATTTCACTGATACCCAGCCAGCGCGTGAGTTGTGGGTCGTAACGCCCGCTGTTCATGTTGTAGAGGTTGGATTCAGAGATATTGCTCTCTTCCGCGCCTTTCACGCCGGTAAGGCACCAGCGCAGAAAATCGTGGCCCATCATCACGCAGCCGATATGCGTATAACGCTGCGGTTCGTTCTCTTTTAGCCAGCGCAGCAGCGAAACGGGGTGCCCGGTCCATAAGGTCTGGCGGGTGTGCGGGTAGAGTTTTTCTGGGATGCCATCCTGCTGCCAGCGACGGACGATCTCCAGCGCCCGGCGGTCGGAAGACAGTATGGCGTTACCGAGCGGTTTATCGTTTTTATCAAGAGGAAACAGCCCCTTACCCTGAGCGGAAATGCCTACGCCTTGCACCTGATGGGGGCTAATACCACTGTTTTGTATTAGCCGACGAAGGGTGTCGGCGCAGGCCTGCCAGAGCGACGGCATATCCCGCTCGGCATAACCCGGTTTTGGGCTGAGCGTTTGAAGCGACTGGCGCTCCACGCGGAACTCCTCTCCCTGGCGGTTATACAACCCGGCTTTCAGATAAGTACCGCCACAATCGATACCCAGCCAGAAGGTTTCTTTATCACTCATCTTTCTTTCCCGTGTGCTGACGCGCCCGGTGAAAAGTGCTCACCGGGCGAATTTCTTATGCTGCGTGTTTGCGTGGTGTGACGGCTTTCGTTGGTGCTGCGCCGGCATCGCATTTCGCTGGCAGCAGCAGGGCCATAAGTGCCGCCAGTGCCAGAGATATCGCCAGGCAGTAAACGCCCGCGTCTTTGCTGTAGAGGGTAATCAGCACGCCGACTGCGTAAGGGCCGCAGAAGCCGCCGAGGTTACCGAGGGCGTTAATCACGCCGCGTGCGCCACCGGCCATTTCGGCGCTGAACAGGCGGGCCGGAATGGTCCAGAACACACCCGCTGCGGATTGCAGGAAGAAACCACAGCCAACCAGAGCGGCATAGGCCAGCCAGACGTTCTCTTTCAGGGCTACAGAAAGGAACATGCAGAGCGCGAAACCAATCAGCGGCAAAGAGACGAACAGCTTACGTTTGCCGGTTTTGTCCGACAGCGAGGAGAAAAGGAACATCCCGGCAATAGCGCCGACATAAGGCAGAATCGCCAGCATCCCCACCTGACCCATGCTGGAGTGGGTTAACTCTTTGAGAATGGTTGGCAGCCAGAGGGTGTAGCCGTAAATCCCGGTCTGATAGAAGAAGTTGAGCGCGATAAGTTGCCACATGGTTTTATCGGAAAGCACCGCGCTGAGTGAAGCATTACGCACTTCTGTGCCAGCGATAGCTTGTTGTTCTGCCGCCAGCGTTTTCACCAGCCAGTTTTTCTCGGCTTCGCTTATCCAGCGCGCTTCCTGCGGGCGGTCATAGACCGTCAGCGACCACAGCACTAGGACGACGATAGAGAGCAGGCCTTCAATGATAAACAGCCAGCGCCAGTCGAGCACCGTGATGATCCAACCTGACAGCGGGGCCGTGATAATTCCGGCGATAGGGACGAACATAATGACAATCGCGTTCGCACGCCCACGCTCGGCATCCGGGAACCAGTTGCTGATCATGGTGAGTACCACCGGCAGCATGCCGCCTTCTGCCACACCGAGTAAGAAGCGCAGAACCAGTAATTGATACTGGTTGGTGATCACGCCGGTGAGAACGGAAATAACAGCCCATGCCACCAGTGACCAGCCGATAAATTTCTTACCGCTACCGTGAACGGCAATTTTGCCGCCGGGAACCTGCAAAAAGAGATAACCAATAAAGAATATCCCGCCCGCCAGCCCTGCCATAGTGGCGGAAATACCAAGTTCTTCATCCATACCGCCTGGCATAGCAAAGGCGATATTGACGCGGTCCATATAGGAAATAATACAGGCAATCAGAATCGGTGGAATAATTCTGAGCCAGCGCTGGTGTGGTATTACTGTAGGTACAGATGATGAAGTATTCATAATAATGTTCTCTTAAAGAGGATAAGTATTTTTATTATTAGATTTTCTGTAACTGGCTTATGCCGTCACGCAGTATTTCTACGCGGTGATTAACGGAGGCATTAGCATTAATTTCCAGTAATTTGATACCGGAAAATTGTAAGGTTGCAGGCCCCGCCGCATTAAAGAGTGATTTGGCGTGTTCTGCGGTCATTAAACTGTCCGGGCAGAAGGGCGCAAACGGTGCGTGCAGATCCTGCCACTCGCCATATTCACCCTCAAGCGTGGTGCCGGAGAACATCAGCGCGCGCAGTTTCCCGGCCTGTTTGGCCATCACCGTATGCTCGAGAGGTAAAGTGGTGTTGCGGCCTTCAATGGCGGAACGCGCCCAGTTGATGCAGACGCCAACGTCGCGGTCAGAGAGCACCTCCAGTACATTTTCCAGTGGAAGAAAGCCTTTGCGCGGCGCGGCGGAGGTCATCGCATCGCAGTGTTCCAGCACCAGTTCGCACGGCCAGTCCCAGGCTGTAATCTCGTTGATTGAGCAGGCAAAAGCGGCGGTGGCCTGCTGTATATTGCTGTTTCCCGCCTGCGGTGCGGCCTGCATTTCCAGCGCGATAACTTTGCCGGGGTGCGCCTTATTTACTGCTGTAATTTTATTGAGCAGATGGCGATAATACGCCACGCACTGCTGGCGCTGCTCTTCATCGGCAGAGGCCAGGCCAAAGGCACCATTTCCCCCACGACGGCGCATGGTTTCCATGACGGCAGTGACCACGATTTGCCACTCACCAGGCGTGTGTTTTAACAGCCATTCATCGCCAAAAGGATGCAGATTTTCCAGGCACGGTTGTTCCAGCCCGCGAATATGCGGCGTGTCGGCAAGCTGCTTCCAGAATTCAGCTTCCTGCTCTTCACTTTGCTGGTGGAATGACGGCGCGCAGGGATACGCGCCGATAATATAACCGGCGTTATGAGTATTCATTTTTCACTCCTGAAAATTGAGTTCGTTAATTCAGTGCCGACACCGCGACTTTAACCACAATTTTCCTGATTGGCGTTGCCCCGTTTTTATTACACGCCGGGCGATGGACGTCTTGCGGGAAAAATATAGCGTAGCTTCCGGGAACCATTTCAATAAACGATTCATTCTCGCTGTGGTGATAAAAAATAATGTCGCGCTGTTCAAGAAGTTCTTCGCTCACCTCATTATTACCGGTGTCGATGGCAATACCGATTTTCTCTTCTCCCCACGCCAGAAACTGAATATCCAGGTAGCGGCGATGTACTTCGGGGCGATTTTCATGTGGTTCGCGCGTGGTTAAATCGATGACCTGCGCGAAAATGGTCTTGCCATCGATTTCTACCACGCCCGGCGACAGCTGGCTGAAATCGGTCGTGCGCAGGAAATTGAGCGCTTTTTCAATCGCTGCCGGAAGCCGGCAGGGATTAGGCTGAGAAATATGACCAAAAATCATGGCGCATCTCCTTACAGGGCTTTAATTTTCGCCCACACGCTGTCGTCAACGGTAATGCCGTTGCGGCGGTTTTCTTCAAGAAGTCGGGTAAATTCATGGCCTGGCAGACGTATCGCGACGTTTTCATCCGCGCGTTCGGCGCTGGTGATGTAATCCATGATGCGTTGCAGTTTGGCGTCGCGCGTTTCGCCGTCGATCAGTTTGTCGACTTCAATAGCGATGAAAATCTGCGAGATACCGTATTCATCGCTGTTGTCTTCGGTGACTTCGGCAACGGATGCGCCGTTAGAGAGCAGGGTGGCAATCATATCCAGCACGATAGAGAGGCCGGAACCTTTCCAGTAACCCATCGGCAGAATGCGACGGTTTTTCTCAATCACGCCTGGTTCTTTGGTGAGATTGCCTTCATCGTCAAAGCCGCCATCGACCGGTAGCTGGCGACCCGCCAGACGATTCACTTCCAGCATGCCGTAAGAGAACATCGACATCGACATATCCACCATGGTGATCGGCGTGGAAGGAATCGCGACGATCAGCGGGTTGGTGCCGATGTTGCACTCTTTTGCGCCCCAGGAGGGCATCACCGCGATGGAGTTCGTCCAGCAAATGCCGATATAGCCTTTTTCCGCTGCCTGCCAGCCGTAGCTGCCGCCGCGCATCCAGTGATTAGCGTTGCGTACCGCAACCAGCCCAATACCGTGATCGGAAGCCAGGTCAATGGCGCGATCCATCATCTTTTTCGCCGTCAGGTTGCCGATAGAACGCTGCGCGTCCCACTGTTCAATTGCGCCAAGGCTGGTAATGCGCTCAGGTAAGGCATCGGGAATGATGTCGCCGTTTTCCAGTTGTTGGATAAAGCGCGGGAAGCGGTTGACGCCGTGTGAATAGACGCCTGACTCGGTGGTGCGGGCGAACATGTCGGCACAGGCTTCTGCCGTATTTGCCGCCACGCCACGCGCCAGCAGGACGCGGGTGAACTCATTTTTCAGGTCTGCAAAGCTAACTAACATACGTCATCTCCAGTACATCTTGCTCGATTTTTCATCAGCGCAAGCATCCGTTTGGAAGCTGTTTCTGGGTGCTTGTTGATCTGTATATTTCACATTGCGAAATCTGATTTCAAATATAGCGATCGTTTTTTAACAAAGCAATCTGTTCCATATTTTTCAAAACACCGTAAAATCAAATGATTACAAATTTTCTGTCCAGATCGTGAACTGAGCCACACTTTGCGCTACCATCAGAGCGCGATAAAAACGGGAGCAGCGGCATGAGCGATAAAGAGAGTGAAATGACGTCGGAGAAAGAGCGGCCAGCAGGAAGCCAGAGCCTGTTTCGTGGGTTGATGCTGATTGAAATCTTAAGTAACTATCCCAACGGTTGCCCGCTGGCGCATTTGTCTGAGCTGGCTGGGTTAAACAAGAGTACCGTTCACCGCCTGCTGCAAGGTTTGCAATCGTGCGGGTATGTGACGCCCGCGCCTGCCGCCGGAAGCTATCGGCTGACCACTAAATTTATCGCCGTCGGGCAAAAGGCGCTCTCGTCGCTTAATATCATTCACGTTGCCGCGCCGCATCTTGAGGCGCTGAACCTCGCGACGGGTGAGACGGTGAACTTCTCCAGCCGTGAAGACGACCACGCGATTTTGATCTATAAGCTGGAACCGACTACCGGGATGCTGCGTACGCGTGCCTATATCGGCCAGCACATGCCGCTCTACTGCTCCGCGATGGGCAAAATTTATATGGCGTTTGGCCATGCGGATTACGTCGAAAGCTACTGGGAAAGCCACAAGGAACAAATTCAGCCGCTGACCCGCAATACCATTACCGGCCTGCCGGCGATGTACGATGAGCTGGCGCAAATTCGCGAAAGCAGCATGGCGATGGACCGGGAAGAGAATGAGTTAGGCGTATCCTGTATTGCGGTACCGGTGTTTGATATTCATGGTCGTGTGCCTTACGCCATCTCGATTTCGCTCTCGACGTCGCGCCTTAAACAGGTAGGCGAGAAAAACCTGCTGAAGCCGCTGCGTGAAACGGCGCTGGCTATTTCTAACGAACTCGGTTTTAGCGTTCGCAGCTAGCGTTTCAGGCATACCGCCAGATCCTCTCTGGCGTCTGACAAAAAACACGCCTTTCCCGCGCGGGATCAAGGCGTGCCTGCCATCCGCTCTGGCACTCTTAAGGCTGGAGCCCCGGATGGAGTGGAGAATGAACCCGTTTATTGTTGCGGATGCGCAGAAGTGCATCGGTTGCCGTACCTGTGAAGTGGCCTGCGTGGTGTCGCATCAGGCGGAACAGGATTGCGCAGCCGTGTCGCGTGAGGCTTTCCTTCCCCGCATTCAGGTGGTGAAAGGCGATACGTTCTCGTCCGCCGTGGCGTGTCATCAGTGCGAAGATGCGCCGTGCATGAACGTGTGCCCAACGGGGGCGATTCGCCGTGAAAAAGAGTACATTTCCGTTGAACAGCAGCGTTGTATTGGCTGTAAAAGCTGTATGGTGGCGTGCCCGTTTGGCGCGATGCGTGTGGTGGTACAGAATGCGCGGCCCCAGGCGATTAAATGCGATTTATGTCAGCATCGCGCGCAGGGGCCAGCGTGTGTGGAGGCGTGTCCGACATCGGCATTGCGCTGTGTGGACACGAGTAAAATTGGCATCAAGGCTCTGTTTGCCTGAAGCGGTCAGATGCAGTTACTTTCCTGCCACGCGCGTTCCACTTCTTCCGCCAAAATTTTCACGCCCGCTTCAATTTTATCCGGCTCCGGCACGTAGTTCATACGCATGCACTGGTGTGTATGCGGCCACGGTTTTTCCAGACCCGGGAAGAAGTAGTCGCCCGGCACCATCAACACGCCGCGCTTTTTCAGGCGCTGGTACAGCAGTTCGGTGGTGATCGGCAAATCTTTAAACCACAGCCAGAGGAAAATCGCCCCTTCGGGTTTGTGAATTAAACAGCGTTCTTCCGGCAAATAGCGGCGAATGATCGCGATCGTCTCCTGAACACGCTGATAGTAGAACGGTTTAATCACCGTTTCTGAAAGCTTAAGCAGGTCGCGGCGTTTGATCATTTCGCACATCATCGCCGGGCCCATTCCGCCAGGCGCAAGGCTGATAATGCCGTTCATGTTGCTGATGGCGGTGATGATCTCTTCGTTGGCGATGATAATCCCGCAACGGCTGCCCGGCAGGCCGAGCTTGGAGAGGCTCATGCACAGCACAATGTTCGGGTTCCACAGCGGGCGCGCTTCGCTGAAAATAATGCCCGGGAACGGCAGACCATAGGCGTTATCAATCACCAGCGGAATGCCGTGTTGATTCGCCAGCGCGTCCAGACGCAGCACTTCCTCATCGGTGATGACGTTGCCGGTCGGGTTGGTTGGGCGCGAGACGCAAATCATGCCCGTTTCGTCGTTGATCGGCAGGCGGTCAAAATCGACGTGATATTTAAACTGGCCGTCTGGCAGCAGCTCGATATTGGGGCGCGTAGAGACGAACAGTTCATCTTCCAGGCCGGAATCGGCATAGCCGATATACTCCGGCGTCAGCGGGAACAGCACCTTGCGGGTGGTGCCATCGGCACGGCGACCGGCGAAGAGATTGAACAAGTAGAAAAACGCGCTCTGGCTGCCGTTTGTCAGTGCAATGTTCTGCGGTTCAATATCCCAACCTAATTCTTCGCGCAGCATTTCTGCCAGCGCCGCGAGTAGCTCACTTTTCCCCTGAGGACCGTCGTAATTACATAGCGCATCCGTGGCTTTACCGCTTTCAAGCATATCCGCCAACAGGTTTTTGAAGTACGTATTCATCTGGGGGATTTGCGCGGGGTTACCGCCGCCGAGCATGATTGCGCCGGGAGTGCGCAGGCCATCGTTCAGGTCTTCCATCAGGCGCGTAATGCCTGAATGGCGGGCGAATTTATCGCCGAAAAGTGAAAATTTCATCGCGGATCATCGACTGCTATTGCTGTAAAGAGGCTCACCATAACGCCACCGCCCGCGCGGTGCAAATGGCTTAATGACAGGTGCGTCGGAATAACTACCTACGATTATCTACGTATGTGGAGCTTTATGTTGCGGTGGCCCGCTCTGCGTAGAACGGGCCAAATAGCGGATTTTTAGCGATTCCCGGCCCAGATAACCATCACGCTATCGTCACCGTTTTGCCGCACAAAACCATAGCCCTGTGGGAGCGTCAGCGTCGTCTGTTTGCCTGCGCCCACCGCCGGGTGGCGCGCGCGGAACTGGCCTAAACGCTGCCAGTGCGCGACGCTGGCGGCCGATTTCCCGCTGATATCCTGCCAGTTCATCTCTGAGCGCGTACCCTGAAGCGGGTCAGAGCCGGTTGGGCCAAACGGACGATTCGACTCGTCGCCATAGAAAATCTGCACCGCACCGGGGGCCAGCAGCAGAAGCTCGGCGGCGTTGTTACCTTTCTCGCGGAACAGGCTGGTGTCGTGGGATGAAAGGTAGCTCAGCACGTTGAACGACTGTAATTTGTCGGCCATCTGTTGCCAGGTGAGATCGATATTCGCCAGGCAATCTGCCGCCTTCGCCGCCTGGTCCTGATAATCGAAGTTAATCATCGCGTCAAAGCCGTGACGGTAATAGTCGCTCTCCATCACGCCGTGGCCCCAGGCTTCGCCGGTCATCCAGAAGGGGGCGTTATCCAGCGCTTTGTCCGGGTTGGCTTTTTTCCACTCGGCCAGCGCCTGGCTGGATTGCGTCTTCAGTTGCTGCCAGCCCGCCATTTCTACATGTTTGGCGGTGTCCACGCGGAAACCGTCGATGCCGTAATCGCGCACCCATTGGCTCAGCCAGTGAGTGAGGTAATCGCGCGGCGTGAAGTCGGCCAGCGCTTTGGCCTGCGTATCGGGTTTATGGGCATAGAAATTGGGCAGGCCCACGGCGGCGGCGGATTCGGTTTTTAAATCTGGCAGGAAAGCCAGCGACATGGTGAGATCGTCAAAACCGGGGCTGTCGTAGTCGCCGATATCGGTGCGGATCCAGCCTTTCCCCCACCATTTTTCCCATGCGGCTTTATCGCTGAAGTTGATGTAATCGTTAAAGCTATGCCAGGTTTGACCTGGGCCCGGCGTCCAGTCTGTCCAGTTCTTCCCGAGCGTTTTTTCGATGTCGCTACCTTCCAGATAGAGCGCGCCAAACTGGAACTCTTGCATATCGGCGAGCGTGGCATAGCCCGTGTGGTTCATCACCACGTCAAACAGAATGCGCATGCCGCGCTGATGGGCGCCCTCAACCAGATTACGCAGGTCGTTTTCGTCGCCCATGTTGGCGTCGAGTTTTGTCCAGTCCTGGGTGTAGTAGCCGTGATAGGCGTAGTGGGGGAAATCGCCCTTGGTACCGCCGCCGACCCAGCCGTGAATTTGCTCCAGCGGCGAGCTAATCCACAGCGCGTTAACGCCCAACTGTTGCAGGTAATCCAGCTTGCTGGTGAGCCCTTTCAGGTCACCGCCGTGGAAAGTGCCTATCTCCTGCATACCATCTTTGCGGCGGCCATAGCTGTTGTCGTTACCCGGATCGCCATTAACAAAACGGTCGGTCAGCACGAAATAGACCGTAGCGTTGTGCCAGCTAAAGGGGGCCGGTTTGGTGGTGTCTGCACTTTCCAGCAGCAACAGGCCATTACTTTCTGGTGCCGGTTGCAGAGTGATTTTTCCCTGTTTTACCTGCGCCGTTTGGCCGCTGTAGAAATCCCGCACGTTGCTGCCTTCGGCAAAGGTCTGGCTGACGTCAAGGGTTAACGGTTTACCATCCCAGCGCGGACACTGACGAATCGCTGTCTGTACGCTGCTGGTTTGCGCTGCGCTTTGTACCGAAATCGACAGCGTCGGCGTGCCTGATCGAGTGTCTATCTCCAGTTGATAATTGCCGTCGCGGAAGATGCGCCACTGCGGTGCGTCGCCTTTGCAGGGCTCCAGCGACAGCATCTGATTAAGCTTAATGCCTGCGGCAGGCTGCCAGCACTGTTGGTCAAAATTTAACGTCAGGGGGCGAGTACCCTTCGTGAGTGTTTTTTGACTGACGAATTTGCCGGTACCTTCGGGAGTAAATGCCGGGAAGTCATTCACTGTCCAGGCGGCGAAGGCGTAGGTCGGGAGCAGTAGCGGTACAAGCGCAGCGAGTTTCATGTCGGGTCCTGTCGCGGTTTTTTTCAACAGTGTGGCAGCAATTGACCGCGCAAGCCTCATCCTCTCAGGGGGAGGATAAAAAGGGGTGAGTGACGGGCGTCAAAATTCAGTAAAAAGTGCGATAACCGTATCATTTCCAATGATTACTATTATGCGTACGGTTTTTGTCCATGGCAAAGTTGTGCCATTGTTTTAGGACAAGGACTATTCAACAGGGTGCGTAGGCGGGCTATTTTTGGTATGATTTGAGATTCAACTCTCAATTTCGAGACAAAAATAAGGTGTTGGAATGATTAAATCCGACCAGGAGACCTAATGATATCGACTCCCATTCGACGATATGGGGCAGCGATACTTATGTTACTCACCATGATTTTTTCTGGTGGGGTGTTAGCGAAAACTCACACAGTAACAGAGCATCATAAAGCCTCAGTTAAAAAGGTTAGTAGTACTAAGGTTAGCAGTAAACAAGAGTATTCTCGCAATAGTGTAAAGAGCAGTTCACTTCCTGATTTGCGAAAATACCCTTCCGGAACCCCAAGGAAAAGAGCGTTTCTCCGGACGGTAATGCCTTATATTACAAGCCAAAATGCAGCAATCACTGCCGATCGTAACTGGCTGGTTTCAAAGCAGTACGAAGGCCGCTGGTCGCCGTCTGAGCGTGCGCGTTTGAAAGACATCACCACGCGCTATAAGGTGAAGTGGAACGGTAACACCCGCAAGGTGCCGTGGAATTCACTGCTTGAACGTGTCGACATCATCCCTGGCAGCATGGTGGCGACCATGGCTGCGGCAGAGAGTGGTTGGGGGACGTCAAAACTGGCACGCGCCAACAACAATCTGTTCGGGATGAAGTGTGGTTCCGGTAAGTGTAAAAATGGTTCCGGTAAAGTGAATGGCTACTCGCACTTTGACTCTGTCAAAGCGTCTGTCCAGGCCTACGCGATGAACCTGAATACCCATCCGGCGTACTCGTCATTCCGTAAGTCTCGCGCGCAGTTGCGTAAGACGGACCAGGAAGTCACCGCCAGCGCGATGATTCATAAGCTGAAGGGTTATTCCACCAAAGGTTCGAGCTACAACAACTATCTGTTCGCGATGTACCAGGATAACCAGCGTCTGATTGCGGCGCATATGTAATCCTCATCTGGAATGCTAAAGGGAGCGGAAGCTCCCTTTTTTACGCCCCTAACAATGCATGCTCCAGCATATCCAGAAACGGCCTTAATCCCCCTGGCTGATACTCCCGCGACAAATACATACCATAAATTCCCAGCCTGGCCGGTTCATACTCTGCCAGCAGCGCTACCACACTTCCTTTTGCCAATGCTTCCCTGGCTTCCATTTCCGGCACCATCGCAATACCACAGCCCGCTATGGCCGCATCCAGTAACACCGTTGAAATCGTGGCGCTGAAATTACCGCTGATATTGACCGATACCTCTGTTTCTTCGGCAGTGGTAAAGTGCCAGCTCTGCCCGGCGAAACGGCTGTAGTGCAGGCAGTTATGATGGGCGAGATCGGCAGGCGTTTGCGGCGTACCGTAGCGGGCCAGATAATCCGGTGCGGCGCAAAGCACTGAACGGCATTCGCCCAGGCGGCGAGCAATGGTTCCAGGCTCCGGGTTATTGGTAATGCGCACTGCCACGTCAATGCGCTCGCTCACCAGGTTCACCGGATGGTTGTTCACATCCAGTTCCAGGCGTAGCGCCGGATACCGATTCAGAAATTCGGTGACAATCGGCCCAATGATGCAGGTAGCCGTCAGGTGCGCACAGGCAACGCGCAGCACGCCGGAGGGTTCATCCTGCTGATTGCGCAGCTCAATTTCCTGGGCGAGCTGAATCAGATGGCGCGTCTTAAGCAAAATCTCTTCGCCAGCTGGCGTCAGCGTCAGGCGGCGCGAAGTACGATGAATCAGGCGCGCGCCCGCCCACTGTTCCATCTGTTCCAGATAGCGGCTGACCATAGGCCGCGAAATTCCCAGCGCGCGTGATGCGGCGCTCAGGCTGCCCAGTTCGCAGATGCGATTAAATACGCGTGCGGCGGTGACTCTATCCATGAACGGCTCCAGCTGATCGTTTTATGAAACCAAGCATATCGGTTTTCGGGAATTCTGACAGGTGGGGAAATCCGTAAAATGGACGGTCTCACACATAACAACATCAGGTTCATCATGAAACGTGCATTCACCGCCATCGCCGCCCTTGTTATCAGCAGCACGACTTTTGCCGCTCCGCTGACGATGAAGACGTATAACCCTCAGGAAAATGCCGTTTTTCCGGTCTCATCGACGCTGGTCTACGGTCCCTCAGAAGCCGTGCTGTTTGATGCCCAGTTCAGCGTGAAAGACGGTGAAAAGCTGGTCGCCATGATTCGCGAAAGTGGTAAAAAACTCTCGCGCATTGTGATTACCTCGGGTGATCCTGATTTCTATTTTGGTCTTGAACCGATAGTCAAAGCCTTCCCGAATGTGGAGATTGTTGCGACGCCTGCGGTGGTATCTCACATTGAGGCTACGCGAGATGCCAAACTGGCCTACTGGGGGCCACAGCTGAAAGCCGATGCGCCGCACCAGCTCTATACGCCAAAACCGCTCCACGACATGCGTTTCACCATTGATGGCGAAGCGGTCGAAATCAAACACCCTGAAAGCTATGCCGCCTACGTTTGGATCCCGGCGAATAAGGCGATTCTTGGCGGCACCGGCGTGGCGTCCGGCATTCATATCTGGAGCGCCGATACACAGACCGTGACGCGCCGTAATGAATGGCGCAGCGTGCTGAAAGCGATGCAGGCCGAACAGCCGCAGACGGTGATTCCGGGCCATTACCTTGGCAAGTTGCCCTCCGGGGCGAAAGCCATCACCTTTACCCTTGATTATCTGCAAAAATTTGAGCTGGCGCTGAACAGCCAGAAAAATTCGGCTGGCGTGATTGGGGTGATGAAAAAGGCGTATCCGGATCTCGCCGATGAGAGTTCGCTGGAACTGAGCGCAAAGGTCAACACCGGCGAGATGGCCTGGAAGTAAACCGGACACGCGCAGCGCCATCCAGCATCAAAGCGGCTACAACCGCACTTCGCTGTGTTGTTCGCGGTACTCTTTCGGCGTGGTGTCGTACTCTTTTTTAAACACCGAATAGAAATATTGCAGGGAAGGGTAGCCGCACATTTGCGAGATTTCGTTAATCGACAGCGAGGTGGAAATAAGCAAACTGCGCGCTTTTTCCAGCTTTTCGCTGTGGATCACGGCGTGAATGGTTTCGCCCACTTCTTCTTTGAAGCGTTTCTCAAGGTTCGAGCGCGAAATACCGACAGAATCGAGTACCTGCTCCACTTTAATGCCTTTGCAGGCGTTGTTGCGGATGTAGTGCATCGCCTGAATGACCGCCGGGTCGTTCAGCGAGCGGTAGTCGGTGGAGCGTCGTTCAATGACGCGCATCGGGGGCACCAGCAGGCGCTGTAGCGGTAATTCCTCGTTATCCAGCAGGCGGTGCAGCAGTTTGGCGGCCTGATACCCCATCTGCCGCGCGCCCTGTGCCACAGATGACAGCGCCACCCGCGAAAGATAGCGGGTAAGCTCTTCGTTATCGATACCAATGACGCACAGCTTCTCTGGCACCGGAATGTGCAGGTGTTCGCAGGCTTGCAGGATATGACGCGCGCGGGCGTCGGTTACGGCGATAATGCCGGTTTGCGGCGGCAGCGTTTGTAGCCAGTCCGCCAGGCGGTTCTGTGCGTGCTGCCAGTTCTCTGGCGCGGTCTCTTGCCCCTGATAAATCACGCCGCGATATTTCTCTTTAGCCACAATCTGGCTAAAGGCATATTCCCGCTCTACCGCCCAGCGTTTACCGCTGGAGCCCGGCAAGCCGTAGAACGCGAATCGATGTACGCCTTTCTCTTTCAGATGCAGGAAAGCGGTTTCGACCAGCGCATAGTTATCGGTGGCGATGTAATGGACGGGCGGATACTGCTCCGGGCGATGATAAGAGCCGCCTACGCCGACAATGGGCACTTTCACGTCGGCCAGTAACGCTTCGATGTGCGGATCGTCATAATCGGCAATCACGCCATCGCCAAGCCACTCTTTGATGTTTTCGATTCGTGCGCGGAAATCTTCCTCAATGAAAATATCCCACTCCGACTGCGACGCCTGTAAATACTCGCCAACCCCTTCGACCACCTGTCGGTCATAGGCCTTATTCGCGTTGAATAACAGGGTAATACGGTGACGCTTTTCAAACATGGTTCAATTTCCCTGGTGAATCATGAATGACAATACCGGCTTAATGGCCGGTATTGTCATCGTACATCGTATCAAGCGCGGCGTTTGGTGGCCGAATCCATCCAGACTGCCAGCAGCAAAATGGCGCCCTTAACGATATATTGCCAGAAAGTGGGCACGTCCATCATGCTCATTCCATTATCCAGCGACGCCATGATAAATGCGCCCATTACCGCCCCGGCCACGCTACCTACGCCGCCCGCCAGACTGGTGCCGCCAATCACGCAGGCGGCGATAGCGTCCAGCTCGGCAATGTTGCCTGCCGACGGTGAACCTGCGCCAAGACGTGAGCTGAGGATTAACCCGGCGATCGCCACCATCAGGCCGTTGATGGCGAAGACGGCAAGCTTGGTGCGCTCGACGTTAATCCCTGACAGGCGCGCGGCTTCGATGTTACCGCCGATGGCGTAAATGCGACGTCCAAACGCTGTGCGCGTGGCCATAAACATTCCGCCCAACAGCAGCAGCGTCAGCAGCAGAACCGGTGTCGGCACGCCGCGATAGTCATTCAACAGCCAGATCGCGCCCAGCACAATTATCGCTGTCAGTGCCTGACGCCCGACCACGCCGGTAGAGGCCGGTGTGGCGAGCCCAAGATTCTGACGACGCATGCGCCCGCGCCACTGCCAGACAATAAACGCCATCAGGCCAATCGCCCCGAAGGAGAAACCAATGCCATCAGGCAGGTAACTTTGGCCAATTTGCGACATCGCAGCACTGGTGGGCGACACGGTGGTACCGTTTGTAATGCCAATCAGAATACCGCGGAACGCCAGCATCCCGGCGAGGGTAACGATAAACGACGGTACTTTCCGATAGGCAACCCACCAACCGTTCCATGCGCCGAGTACCAGGCCCATCGCCAGCGTCACAATGATGGTCAGCGGCAAGGGCCAGCCGAGCCAGACGTCGAAAATCGCCGCTACGCCGCCGAGCAGCCCCATCATCGAGCCGACAGAGAGGTCGATTTCGGCGGAGATAATCACAAACACCATCCCTACCGCCAGAATGCCGGTGATGGCAGTCTGGCGCAGCAGGTTAGAGACGTTACGGGCGCTGAGGTACGCGCCTTCGGTCGTCCAGGTGAAGAACAGCATGATGACCACAATGGCGGCAATCATCACGAATACCTGCAAGTTCAGCGACTTCAGGCTAAATGTGGGGGCCGGCGTCGGCGCCGCCAGCTTGATTTCAGACGGGTTGTTTTTCGACATGACGTTCGCTCCTCAATGCGGCTTCCATCACTTTTTCCTGCGTCAGGTTGTGGTTCACCAGGTCTGCTTTCAGTTTCCCTTCGTGCATGACCAGCACCCGGTCGCTCAGACCCAGTACTTCCGGCAGTTCGGAAGAGATAACGATGACGGCGATCCCCTGTTGCACCAGTTGGTTGATCAGCTTGTAAATTTCATATTTCGCGCCAATGTCGATACCGCGCGTCGGTTCGTCGAGGATCAGAATGCGCGGGTTGAGCAACAGGCAGCGTGCCAGAATCGCTTTCTGTTGATTACCACCGCTGAGGCGACCAATCGCCAGCTCCGGTGAGGATGTTTTGACTTTAAGCCGCTGCAGCGACTGTAAAATACACTGCTGCTCGCGGGCGTCATCCAGGCTGCTTAGCGCGCCGCTGAACTGATCGAGCGCCGCCAGCGTCATATTTTTACCGACCGCCATCACCGGCACGATGCCATCTTTTTTGCGATCTTCCGGCACCATTGCAATACCGTGGGCAATCGCCTGCTGGCAGGTGTTAATGGTCACGGGTTTGCCATCCAGAAAGATTTTTCCCTCCCAGCGCCCGCGCCAGACGCCAAACAGGCACTGTACCGCCTCAGTACGTCCGGCACCGACCAGCCCGGCAATCCCGAGAATTTCCCCGCGCCGAAGGCTGAAAGAGATATCGTTTACCCGCTTGATGTGGCGGTTAACCGGATGCCACGCCGTGAGGTGTTCCACGCGCAGGATCTCGTCACCGGTGGTGTGCGGTTCGTTGGGATAGAGCGCCGTCAGTTCGCGGCCCACCATCATGGTGATGATGTCGTCCTCGCTCATGCTGCTGGCGTCGCGCGTGCCGATGTGCTGACCATCGCGGATCACGCAAATAGTGTCGGAGATAGCCTTCACTTCATTGAGCTTGTGTGAAATGTAGATGCAGGCAATGCCGTGGTGCTGAAGGTCGCGGATGATATCCAGCAGCACGGCAGTTTCCTGCTCGGTGAGCGAGGCGGTTGGCTCGTCGAGGATCAGCAGGCGCACCTGTTTATTCAGCGCCTTGGCAATTTCGACCAGTTGCTGTTGCCCCAGCCCCAAATCGCCCACGCGGGTGTCGGGGGAAATCGCCAGACTGACCTGGGCAAGTAATTTTTCGCAGCGTAGGGTCATGGCATCGTAGTCGAGAATACCGTGGCGGCTGATTTCTGCCCCAAGGAAAATATTCTCCAGCACCGTAAGGTGTTTCACCAGCGCCAGCTCCTGGTGAATAATGGCGATGCCTTTGCGTTCTGTATCGCGAATATGCGTCGGGGTAAGCGTCTCCCCGGCAAAAATAATCTCGCCGTCGTAGCTGCCGTGCGGGTAAATACCGCACAGTACTTTCATGAGCGTCGATTTTCCGGAGCCATTTTCACCGCACAGCGACACCACCTCGCCAGGGTTTAAACGCAGGCTGACGTTATCCACCGCTTTCACCGCGCCAAAGGCTTTGGTGATATTTTTCATTTCAAGTAAATAAGACATAGCTGCTCCACGTAAGCCGATAATTCAGGCCGAACGAGAACGACTGCCCCGTTACCGGGGCAGGGAAATTAAAGTTCGCTCTTCTTATGGAACCCATCTTTAACGACGGTCTGGTCGATATTGGTCTTATTCACTTCGATTGGCGTCAGCAGACGAGACGGCACATCTTTCAGGCCATTATTTAGCGTGGTATCAGGCTTCGGTTGCTGATCGTTACCGAGCTCGACGGCGATTTCAGCGGCGGTTGTCGCAAGCGTGGTGATCGGTTTATACACGGTCATGGTTTGCGTGCCCGCAATAATGCGTTTCACGCCAGCAAGATCCGCATCCTGCCCGGAGATAGCGACTTTACCCGCCAGCCCTTGCGCGCTCAGCGCCTGAATCGCACCGCCAGCGGTCGCATCGTTTGATGCCACCACGGCATCAATTTTGTTGTTATTGGCGGTGAGGGCGTTTTCCATAATTTTCAGCGCGTTTTCCGGTAACCAGCCATCAGCCCATTGATCGCCGACGACTTTAATTTTGCCGCTATCGATATACGGCTTTAAGACTTTCATCTGACCCGCGCGGAACAGTTTGGCGTTATTATCTACCGGTGAGCCGCCCATCAGGAAATAGTTCCCTTGTGGCACCTGATTGACCAGGCTTTGGGCCTGCATTTCGCCCACTTTTTCATTATCAAAAGAGATATAAAAATCGATATCAGCGTTATTGATCATGCGATCGTAAGCCAGAACTTTAATACCTTCCTGTTTGGCTTCTTTAATGACGTTACTGAGTACCTGACCGTTGTAAGGAATAATAACCAGAACATCGACGCCACGGTTGATCATATTTTCAATCTGCGACATCTGGGTTTCTTCGTTTCCGTTAGCCGACTGTACAAATACTTTGGCGCCTAACGATTCTGCTTTATTAACAAAAATATCGCGGTCTTTCTGCCAGCGCTCAAGACGCAGATCGTCGATAGCCATACCGATTTTGACTTCTTTTGCGCTGCTCGCCATGCTGGTAAGCAGAAGGGATGCGCAGAGCGTGAGGCAAAGGTTCTTGATTTTCATAGTCGTAATGCCTTTTGTAGGGTAGGTAATGAGATTGGCGATAAAAGAAACAAGCACGACTTAACACGCAGCAAATTTTTAACATAGAAAGCGGTGCTGGCAATTACAGATTTTTATCTTCCCATTACGATATTTGGTTTAATTGTCAATTTATGAGCTTGATCGAGTTTTATATATCGCCTAAGAGAAATTTACATAAATTTTGCGAGCCGTTTTATTTTGCGAGCCAGCGCACGTTTGTGGATTCTCTTAATCGCAGTGTGAAATAACGTAATTGAGGAACAGGAAATCTGAACTCAGTATTAGCTAACGAATTATTCCTCGCCGCGTATCTGATTATGGAGTTCATTATGCAAGCTTATTTCGACCAACTGGATCGTGTTCGTTTCGAAGGCCCTAAAACGGAAAACCCGCTGGCTTTCCGCCACTACAACCCTGACGAACTGGTGCTGGGTAAACGGATGGAAGATCACCTGCGCTTCGCCGCCTGCTACTGGCACACCTTCTGCTGGAATGGCGCAGATATGTTCGGCGTGGGCGCATTCGACCGCCCGTGGCAGCAGCCGGGCGAAGCCATTGCCCTGGCGAAACGCAAAGCGGATGTCGCATTTGAATTCTTCCATAAGCTGAACGTGCCTTACTACTGCTTCCATGATGTTGACGTATCGCCGGAAGGTGCGTCGCTGAAAGAGTATCTGAACAACTTCGCGCAGATGGTAGACGTGCTGGCCGAAAAACAGCAGCAGAGCGGTGTGAAGCTGCTATGGGGTACGGCGAACTGCTTTACTAACCCGCGCTACGGCGCAGGCGCGGCAACGAACCCGGACCCGGAAGTCTTTAGCTGGGCGGCGACTCAGGTCTTCACCGCTATGAATGCCACTCACAAACTGGGCGGCGAGAACTATGTACTGTGGGGGGGCCGTGAAGGCTACGAATCTCTGCTGAACACCGACTTGCGTCAGGAACGCGAGCAGATTGGCCGCTTCATGCAGATGGTGGTAGAGCACAAACACAAAATCGGTTTCCAGGGCACCCTGCTTATCGAACCGAAACCGCAGGAACCGACCAAGCATCAGTATGATTACGATGCATCGACCGTTTACGGTTTCCTTAAACAGTTCGGCCTGGAAAAAGAGATTAAACTGAACATCGAAGCGAACCACGCGACGCTGGCGGGGCACTCTTTCCATCACGAAATTGCTACCGCAATTGCGTTGGGCCTGTTCGGTTCCGTTGATGCCAACCGTGGCGATCCGCAGCTGGGCTGGGATACCGACCAGTTCCCGAACAGCGTGGAAGAGAATGCGTTGGTGATGTACGAAATTCTCAAAGCGGGCGGCTTCACTACCGGTGGCCTGAACTTCGATGCGAAAGTGCGTCGTCAGAGCACCGACAAATATGACCTGTTCTACGGCCACATTGGCGCGATGGATACCATGGCACTGTCGCTGAAAGTGGCGGCGCGTATGATTGAAGGCGGCGAGCTGGATAAACGTGTGGCTAAACGTTACGCGGGCTGGAACGGTGAACTGGGTCAGCAAATCCTGAAAGGGCAGATGTCGCTGCAGGACCTGGCAAAATATGCCGAGCAGCATCAGCTGGCGCCGCAGCATCAGAGCGGTCACCAGGAGCTGCTGGAAAACCTGGTTAATCACTATCTGTTCGACAAATAATGGAAAACGCCGGGCGGCAGCGAGTTTGCCCGGTCTACCCGTCTGTAGGCCCGGTAAGCGTTAGCGCCACCGGGCTTTTTTTAAGGAACGATACGCTATGTATATTGGGATTGATCTGGGTACATCCGGCGTTAAAGCTATCCTGCTGAGTGAAGAGGGCGATGTCGTCGCCTCGCAAACGGAGAAACTCACCGTTTCACGCCCGCATCCGCTGTGGTCTGAACAGGACCCGGAACAGTGGTGGCAGGCGACCGATCGCGCGATTAAAGCGCTTTCGCAGCAGCACAGTTTACAGGACGTGAAAGCGCTGGGCATTGCCGGGCAGATGCACGGCGCAACCCTTCTCGACAAGCAGCAGCGCGTGCTTCGCCCGGCGATTCTGTGGAACGATGGCCGCTGTGCGCAAGAGTGCCAGTTGCTGGAAGACGCGGTGAAAAATTCCCGCCAGATTACCGGCAATCTGATGATGCCGGGCTTTACCGCGCCGAAACTGCTGTGGGTGAAGCGCCATGAGCCGGAGATTTTTGCTCAGGTCGATAAAGTCCTGCTGCCAAAAGATTATTTGCGCCTGCGTATCACCGGTGAATTCGCCAGCGACATGTCCGACGCCGCGGGCACGATGTGGATGGACGTGGCAAAACGCGACTGGAGCGATGAAATGCTCGCGGCTTGTGGCCTGAGCCGTGACAACATGCCTGCGCTATTTGAAGGCTGTGATATTACTGGCACGCTGCTGCCATCCGTCGCGCAGGCGTGGAATATGCCAGCGGTGCCGGTGGTAGCGGGCGGCGGTGACAACGCGGCGGGCGCTGTCGGTGTGGGCATGGCCGATGCCGGGCAGGCGATGCTTTCGCTCGGCACGTCAGGCGTTTACTTTGCGGTAAGCGAAGGTTTCCTCAGCAAGCCAGAAAGCGCGGTGCACAGTTTCTGTCATGCGTTGCCGGGGCGCTGGCATTTAATGTCGGTGATGCTTAGTGCAGCGTCGTGCCTTGACTGGGCAGCAAAACTCACCGGGCTGGAAAACGTACCTGCGCTGATCAGCGCGGCGCAATCCGCCGATGAGAATGCCGGGCCGGTGTGGTTTCTGCCGTATCTTTCCGGTGAGCGTACGCCGCACAATAACCCGCAGGCTAAGGGCGTCTTCTTTGGCCTGACGCACCAGCACGGCCCGGCGGAACTGGCGCGCGCGGTGCTCGAAGGCGTAGGTTTTGCGCTGGCCGACGGTATGGATGTGGTTCATGCCTGCGGCGTCACACCGAAAAGTGTGACCCTGATTGGCGGTGGTGCGCGTAGCGCTTACTGGCGTCAGATGCTGGCGGATATCAGCGGTCAACAGCTGGATTACCGCACTGGCGGCGATGTCGGACCGGCATTGGGCGCAGCGCGCCTGGCGCAACTGGCGATTCACCACGATAAGCCGTTCACTGATCTGCTGCCGCAGTTACCGCTTGAGCAGGCGCACTATCCGGACGCACAGCGCCATGCGCAATATGCCCCGCGTCGTGAAACCTTCCGTCAACTCTATCAGCAACTGCTGCCGCTGATGTCCTGATGTATTCCGCCTCGTCTCCGGGGCGGATTCTCCACCAAAATTGATGAATTCCGAATTGGCGGGAAATTTCGTGTTGCTCCAATGTTGCGCTGTGGTTTCCGTTCATAATGCGATTGCTATGGATAAGGAGACCGCCATGAAGTTAGCGCTGAAAGCCCCGCAGGGCGTGTTGTGTGCCGGAGTTATTCTCTACGTTGTATGTCTATGGGGCGACTGCCCGCAGTTGACCGATAAAGGTTATTTCCTGGCCGTGCTGGTACTTGGTGTGTTCACCGTACTGACGTACCAGCGATTATCCGGAAAAGAAAAAGATGAGGGGCGTTTTGCCGGGCTGTGCCGCTTTGTGCTGCTGCTGGCGACAGGCTTAATGCTGGTGGGCATCTGGAACTTACCCCTCAGCCTGACGGAAAAGGGGCTTAGCGTTCTCGCCTGGTTTGCCGCGATGTACGGCGCGGCGCGCTGGCGCTAGCTGACGAATCGCTTGCTATCCACGCGCTGTACCAGCATCGACAGCACCAGGCTCCCCGCCAGCGTGGCGCAGAAAATCCACACAATATCGAGCAGCGGCCAGCTTTTAATGTCTGCGCCGCTGCTGCGTAAAGCATGAATAATCAGGGCGTGAAAACCATAAATGCCCAGCGAATGGCGCGAAATCAGCGCTAATCCCGGCAATACGCGATGGTTCAGACAGTTTTTTACCACCACAAACAGCGTTGCCGCGCAGATAAACACCATCGGCCCGCAATAGAGATACCAGGTGTCGGCAAAGTTGCCGCGCCAGCTCAATTCATGCAGCGTGCCACGCGAAATCACCACTACCGCCAGCACAAAACCGATGCCACATAACCCGCTTAACCCACGTTTTTGCGTCTCCATCATGCCGATGGCGCGCCCCAGCAGGCCGTAAATCAGGTAATAAAAGGTATCGCCGTTGATATAGAGATTCACCGGTAACCATTCGATGCCGTCGGTTTTCAACGTCACTGTATTCGGGTTAGCAACAATACCAATCACCACCATCAGCGCCAGTAGCATTTTGCTGCTTATCGCTTTCACCTCAATCAGCGGCGAGACCAGATAAATCACCATGATGGCGAAGAAAAACCATAGGTGATAGAAAACAGGCTTCTGTAGGATATTCTTAAGCGACCCTTCGATATTGATATGTGTGAATGCCGCGATATAGATAAGCGCCACGACGCTGTAAAACAGCAGGCACAGCGCAATCCGCAGAAAATGGCGTGGCTGAGCGCTGCGCGGGCCGAAAAAGAGATAGCCGGAGATCATGAAGAACAGCGGCACGCTCACGCGTGAGGCAGAGTTGAGAACATTAGCAATATCCCAGTTCACCGGGCTGATACTGTGCGCGTTGGTAATGTACCAGGTTGTCGTATGGATCATCACTACCATCAGGCAGGCTATTCCGCGTAGGTTATCAATCCAGTTTATTTTGGGCTGCATTAGGGCCGGTTCCTCCTTTCAAACAAAGTGTGACTCAATATTTATTAGGCTATTTGACTGGATTATTCTGAGTTTTTCACCCCACACTTGTCGTGTTGTGGTGTGATTCGCAGAATGCCATCACAGCAGTGACTACCCACTAAAATAACAGCCCGATCGTAAGGCGGTAATGAAAAATGATGATGAAGCGACTCCTTCCCCTGCTAATGGGGCTATTACTGGCGGGATGCGCCGCGTCCGAATCCGCGACGCCGATGAAAGCGCAAAATGCGAAAGCGAACCCCGCCCGTTCGCTGGGGATGGAAAATTTATGCAAGGAACGGGCGGCGGAGCGCTATAACACGGCGGCGCAGAAAATTGACGTCACGGGCTTTGAGCGTTTTCAGGGCAGCTATGAATTACGCGGCTATACTGCGCGCAATGAAGGTTTTGTCTGCTCATTTGACGCAAATGGTGATTTTTTACACTTATCGATGCGTTAAACGCGGCAATATGGCACGAAAAGTCGGCCTGTTTTCCTCTATTTTCCCTAAACAGGTCGCTTTCATACTGTATATCTTCCAGCCAGCGGGTATACTGATCCCTTCCTTTAAATCCACACGTATCCAGCACGAAATAATATGCAAAAGTTTGATACCAGGACCTTCCAGGGCTTGATCCTGACCTTACAGGATTACTGGGCTCGCCAGGGCTGCACCATTGTTCAACCATTGGACATGGAAGTTGGCGCGGGTACCTCTCACCCAATGACCTGCCTGCGCGCGCTGGGTCCAGAGCCGATGGCGACTGCTTATGTGCAGCCTTCCCGTCGTCCGACCGATGGCCGCTACGGCGAAAACCCGAACCGTTTACAGCACTACTATCAGTTCCAGGTGGTCATCAAGCCATCGCCGGACAACATTCAGGAACTGTACCTCGGTTCCCTGAAAGAGCTGGGAATGGACCCGACCATCCACGACATCCGTTTCGTGGAAGATAACTGGGAAAACCCGACGCTGGGTGCCTGGGGTCTGGGCTGGGAAGTGTGGCTGAACGGCATGGAAGTGACGCAGTTCACTTACTTCCAGCAGGTTGGCGGCCTGGAATGTAAACCGGTTACCGGCGAGATCACCTACGGTCTGGAACGTCTGGCAATGTACATTCAGGGCGTAGACAGCGTTTACGACTTGGTCTGGAGCGACGGCCCGCTGGGTAAAACCACCTACGGCGACGTGTTCCATCAGAACGAAGTGGAGCAATCCACCTACAACTTCGAATACGCGGACGTGGACTTCCTGTTCACCTGCTTCGAGCAGTACGAGAAAGAAGCCCAGCAGCTGCTGGCGCTGGAAAATCCGCTGCCGTTGCCTGCTTACGAGCGTATTCTGAAAGCCGCCCACAGCTTCAACCTGCTGGATGCGCGTAAAGCCATCTCCGTCACCGAGCGTCAGCGCTACATTCTGCGCATTCGCACCCTGACCAAAGCGGTGGCAGAAGCTTATTATGCTTCCCGTGAAGCCCTCGGCTTCCCGATGTGCAACAAAGACAAGTAAGAGGCGGCCATGTCTGAGAAAACTTTTCTGGTGGAAATCGGCACTGAAGAGCTGCCACCAAAAGCACTGCGCAGCCTGGCTGAGTCCTTTGCTGCGAACTTCACTGCGGAGCTGGATAACGCCGGCCTTGCACACGGTAACGTTGAATGGTTTGCTGCCCCGCGCCGTCTGGCGCTGAAGGTCGCTAACCTGGCGGAAGCCCAGGCCGATCGCGAAGTTGAAAAACGCGGCCCGGCGATTGCGCAGGCGTTCGACGCCGAAGGCAAACCGAGTAAAGCGGCAGAGGGCTGGGCGCGTGGCTGCGGTATCACCGTAGACCAGGCCGAGCGTCTGACTACCGATAAAGGCGAATGGCTGCTGTATCGCGCCCACGTGAAGGGCGAAAGCACCGAAGCGCTGGTGCCGAACATGGTTGCCACTTCGCTCGCTAAACTGCCTATCCCGAAACTGATGCGCTGGGGCGCGTCTGACGTACACTTCGTGCGTCCGGTTCACACCGTGACCCTGCTGCTGGGCGACAAAGTTATTCCGGCAACCATTCTGGGTATTCAGTCCGATCGCGTGATTCGCGGCCACCGCTTTATGGGCGAGCCGGAATTCACCATCGATAACGCCGATCAGTATCCGGAAATTCTGCGCGAGCGCGGGAAAGTCATCGCCGATTACGCGGAGCGTAAAGCGAAGATCAAAGCCGACGCCGAAGAAGCCGCACGTAAAATTGGCGGTAACGCTGACTTAAGCGAAAGCCTGGTGGAAGAAGTCACCTCGCTGGTGGAATGGCCGGTTGTACTGACTGCGAAGTTTGAAGAGAAATTCCTCGCGGTGCCGTCTGAAGCGCTGGTTTACACCATGAAAGGTGACCAGAAGTACTTCCCGGTGTATGCAAACGACGGCAAACTGCTGCCGAACTTCATCTTTGTCTCCAATATCGAGTCCAGAGATCCGCAGCAGATTATCTCCGGTAACGAGAAAGTGGTTCGCCCACGTCTGGCCGATGCCGAGTTCTTCTTCAACACCGACCGTAAAAAACGTCTGGAAGATAACCTGCCGCGCCTGCAAACCGTGCTGTTCCAGCAACAGCTGGGCACGCTGCGCGACAAAACTGACCGCATTCAGGCGCTGGCTGGCTGGATTGCTGAACAGATTGGTGCTGACGTTAACCACGCCACCCGTGCGGGCCTGCTGTCCAAGTGCGACCTGATGACCAACATGGTCTTCGAGTTCACCGACACTCAGGGCGTAATGGGTATGCACTACGCGCGTCATGATGGCGAAGCGGAAGATGTTGCCGTGGCGCTGAATGAGCAGTATCAGCCGCGTTTTGCCGGTGATGACCTGCCGTCTAACCCGGTAGCCTGCGCACTGGCGATTGCTGACAAGATGGACACCCTGGCGGGTATCTTCGGGATTGGTCAGCATCCGAAAGGCGATAAAGACCCGTTTGCGCTGCGTCGCGCGGCGCTCGGCGTGCTGCGTATTATCGTTGAGAAGAACCTCAACCTCGATCTGCAAACGCTGACTGAAGAAGCGGCGCGTCTGTACGGTGATAAGCTGACTAACGCCAACGTGGTTGATGATGTCATCGACTTTATGCTGGGCCGTTTCCGTGCCTGGTATCAGGATGCCGGTTATACCGTCGATACCATCCAGGCCGTTCTGGCGCGTCGTCCGACACGTCCGGCAGACTTTGATGCGCGTATGAAAGCCGTCTCTCACTTCCGTACCCTGGAAGCCGCGTCTGCGCTGGCTGCGGCCAACAAGCGTGTGTCTAACATCCTGGCGAAAACCGATGAAGTGCTGAATGACCGCGTAAACGCCGCCACGCTGAAAGAGCCAGAAGAAATTGCGCTGGCAATGCAGGTTGTGGTGCTGCGCGACAAACTGGCACCAGCTTTTGCGGAAGGGCGTTATCAGGAAGCGCTGGTTGAACTGGCTGAACTGCGCGAGCCTGTCGATGCCTTCTTCGATAAAGTGATGGTTATGGTTGATGACAAAGATCTGCGTATCAACCGTCTGACTATGCTGTCGAAGCTGCGTGAACTGTTCCTGCAGGTTGCGGATATTTCGCTGCTGCAATAAGTTTACTGCTGATAAATAAAAACCTGCCGAATGGCAGGTTTTTTTATGCGCTAATATAAACAAGTAATATTTATTCGATTAATGTGTGTGTACTTACACATTTATTACGCAAAAATTTTTTTCAGAATACATTAATTCTTTTGCGTGAGCGGTGTTTGCTAGAATAGCGACGGGTGCTTGAGACTGTTTGTCTCAGGTATCACCGAAAGGCAGACAGAGAAAAGCCCCACCTGACTATAAATCAAAGTGAGGCCCCTCTATGCATAGACACCATAAAGGTAGCCTCTTGCTTGTTGGAAATCAACACCGGAGGCTGGGAATGCCGCAAAAACATTTGTTATTTGGCTTAGTAGTGATTTGTTTCACGCTATTATTATTTACCTGGATGGTAAGAGATTCACTGTGTGAATTACATATCAAGCAGGGAAGTAATGAGCTGGCGGCATTTTTAGCCTGTGGAAATAAAAAGTAAGAGCATTTGGCGGGGAGAGATCTCCGCCTTTCTTACGGTGTGATGCATTTTCAATGCACCCTTTTTATTTATGATATGAATATCACTAAAGTCTACGACGATAAATCGCAGGCAAAAAAAATCCCCGCCCGAGGGCAGGGATTCGAATTTTTAGCGGCTTAAACTTACAGAGAAGTTACGTTGCCAGCTGCCGGGCCTTTAGCGCCGCTTTCGATGGTGAAGGACACTTTCTGACCTTCGTCCAGAGATTTGTAGCCATCGTTCTGGATAGCAGAGAAGTGTACGAACACGTCTTTAGAACCATCGTCAGGAGTGATGAAGCCGAAACCTTTATCAGCGTTGAACCATTTTACGATACCAGTCATTTTACCGGACATAGAAATTACCTTTATAAATTAAGTGAGCCTTACGGCGATATGGCATGCTTTACAGAATTTAAAGCGTAAAGGAAATGTCGCTACGAGGGGTACCAATGGATAACCTTGAAGGGAACTGCTTTACTCAACTGCTTTGTGGTCTGTGCGTCAAACCGTGAAGCTATTAACGCATACTTCGGCCTCTAAACGCAAACGTTATCTGAGAAAAAACATAAAACGGCCCTGAGAAGGACCGTTAAAATACTTAAAAAGTGTTATCTATCAATCAACTAGGCGATGATAAATTTGTGGGTCTGCCTGGATCAAACGCATCAGCTTGAGTTCGGTGGCGGACGGTTTTACCCGTCTGGACTCCCATTCCTGTACTGTCGATACGCTTACACCCATCGCTTTGGCAAACTCAGTCATCTGCAAACCGGTACCTTTACGCAACTCTTCGAACTCCGTAAAGACGGACGGTTTTGCTGTCAGGGTAATCACATGTGATGCATCTTTGAAGACAATCTGTTCCAGACTGCTCAGCAGTTCAATTGTTGGATCTTTTTCTTCCATTGATAACTCCTGTAAACACACAGCGGGATCGTGAATATCGTAGAGCTAATTAAGAATAGTCGGGATTTCCGATGAGAAGATGATCACGAATGTGACTATTTGTGAGATCCATTTTCACCCGTCAACTATCGGGCGAAAAACGCTCAAAAATCAATGACGGCTTCGCCAGGTATAATTTTGTAAAAATCGCTAAAACCGACGGCTGAGCCGCCGGTTCGCTAACTCAGGCTTTCTGCGTATTGCGGTTCAATGCCGGCGTTTCCGCTTCGCTTTTCAGCGTTTGCCGCTGGCTGACGATGTGTTTCACCAGCAGCGCCAGTGCTGACACCAGGGCGGGAATGGCCAGCAGCGTGAAAATGGTCTGGAAGGAGAGTTCCGCCTGCATCAGGAACGCCCCGCTGAATGCGCCCAGAATGCCGCCGAAACGGCCCAGCCCCAGCATCCACGCCACGCCTGTAGCGCGCCCCTGCGTCGGGTAGAAACCCGCCGCGAGAGCCGGCATTGACGATTGCGCGCCGTTCATGATGGTTCCGGCAATAAAGACCATCACGCCCATCAGCACCAGGCTGTTGGTTGAGAACCCGACCAGGCAGACAAAAACGCCTGTCAGTACGTAGCCTACCGCCACCACTTTATTGGGATTGAGTTTATCCATCAGCACGCCGAGGATAAGCACGCCAATGCCGCCGCCCAGTGGGAAGAGGGCGGTGATAACCGACGCCTGGCTTAACGATGCACCAGTTTCGCGAATTAACAGCGGTAGCCAGCTGGTCAGTAAATAAAAAATCAACAGGCCCATGAAGTAGGTCAGGCACAGCATCACCGTGCCGACAGCATAGCGAGGCGAGAAAATCACCCCCAGCGCCGATTTCTCTTTCACCTGTCCGGCTTCCTGCAAGACAAAACTCGCGTTATCGGCCACCGGGGCGATGTGTTTGAGGATGGCGGCAATTTTATGTTGAGGCTGATTTTTGACCACCATATAACGTGCGGATTCCGGCAGCAGGAATATTAGCAGCACCGCCAGCGCCAGCGGCATGACGCCGCCGAGGATCAGCACGCTCTGCCAGCCGTAGTGTGGAATTAGCCACGCGGAGATAAACCCGCCCATCGACGAGCCGATCGGGAAGCCCACAAACATCAGGTTCACCAGCAACGCACGACGACGCTCTGGCGCATATTCGCTCATCAGCGTGGCGGCATTGGGCATCGCCGCACCCAGCCCCAGCCCGGTCAGGAAACGCAGCAGCGTAAGCTGGGTGAGGTTGGTGGCAAAAGCAGTGACAAGGCTAAAGCCGCCAAAAACCAGAATCGACAGCACCAGCACTTTCTTGCGGCCAATACGGTCCGCCATCGGGCCTGCCGTTAATGCACCTACCGCCAGGCCAACCAGCGCGGCGCTCATCACCGGCCCGAGATCTGATTTCTGCACGCCCCACTCCTGCACCAGGTCAGAAGCGATAAAGCCAATAATCGCAGTATCGAAACCGTCCATGGCGACGGTCACAAAGCATAATGCGAGGATCATCCACTGGTATTTAGAAAAGGGATGATCGTTGATAAAAGCCTGAATATCCGTGGTTGTCTTCGTCATGCGGCAATTCCTGAAAACAGCGGGGAGAAGGATTCTCCCGCATGAAGTTGTGCGATTATCGAACCTATTTCCGGTAATCGTTCAATTCATCAAAACACTTAACGTTTGCGGCGACAATGCAGGGGAAATCAGGAAGTGTGCGATTATCGTACTCCCTGCGGGGAGACAAACACGCGAGAAGATTAAAATCATTTTAAAACA
Organism: Pseudocitrobacter sp. CD920760; assembly: GCF_057782505.1. Classification (NCBI taxonomy): domain Bacteria; kingdom Pseudomonadati; phylum Pseudomonadota; class Gammaproteobacteria; order Enterobacterales; family Enterobacteriaceae; genus Pseudocitrobacter; species Pseudocitrobacter sp. CD920760. The sequence goes on along the minus strand of NZ_CM173490.1, from coordinate 4,964,695 downwards.
ATAGATTAATAACAATATTTCGCGTAAAAGTTGTGGTCATAAATGTGATGTGCGCAACAATGTATTAACATCCGTGTTTTCTCCCTTTCCCCATCGTGATTTCCTGCCATAACTTTGTCAGGAAAAGGTATCCTGCGGCGCGCTGCTGGACTATCCTTGTCAGCGTCGGGCACGCGGGTGCCTGTTTGCGTTTTTTTTGGCTGAAGGAGTAATAAAATGGCGACAGGAAAGTCCTGCTCTCGCTGGTTTGCGCCTGTTGCGGCGTTGTTGATGGTTGTTAGCCTGAGTGGGTGTTTTGATAAAGAAGGCGACCAGCGCAAAGCGTTTGTCGATTTCCTGCAAAATACAGTGATGCGTGGGGGCGAACGTCTGCCAACGCTGACCGCTGACCAGAAAAAACAGTTTGGTCCCTTTGTCTCCGATTACGCCGTCATTTACGGCTATTCGCAGCAGGTGAGCCAGGCGATGGATGCGGGTCTGCGCCCGGTTGTCGATAGCGTTAACGCCATTCGCGTTCCGCAGGATTATATGACTCAGCGCGAGCCACTGCGTCAGGCGAACGGTTCGTTGGGCGTACTGAGCCAGCAGCTGGAAAATGCGAAGATGCAGGCCGATGCGGCACATGCGGCGCTGAAACAGGCGGATGACCTGAAGCCGGTCTTTGATCAGGTGTACAGCAAAGTGGTGACGGCACCTGCAAATGCGATGCAACCGTTGATCCCGGCGGCGCAAATCTTCACGCAGCAGCTGGTCCAGGTCGGTGATTTTGTCGCGCAGCAGGGTGAGCAGGTGAGCTTCGTGGCGAACGGGATTCAGTTCCCGACCTCACAGCAGGCAAGCCAGTACAACTCGCTGATCGGCCCGCTGGCTTCCCAGCATCAGGCATTTACTCAGGCCTGGACTGCGGCAGTAGAAGCGACGAAGTAACATTATGTTAGATGGCGTCTTATCGTAATTCGCCATCCGGCAGAAATAAGGCGGGGAATTCCCGCCTTATTCGTTTTATTTCCTTAACACCTGCGGGTTCACGCAGTTCTTCTCAACCTTCCCCTGCAATGCATCAATCAGGTTATCCACCGCGCAGGCCGCCATGTTAAAGCGCGTCTCATGCGTCGCAGAACCGATATGCGGCAGCGCAACGACGTTCGGCAGCGTCAGCAACGGTGAATCGACAGGCAGCGGCTCCTGCTCAAAGACATCCAGCCCGGCGGCATGAATTTCACCCGCCTGCAGCGCGGCAATGAGCGCCTGCTCGTCTACCACCGGGCCACGCCCCGCGTTGATAAAGATGGCGGAGGATTTCATCTTCGCGAACTGTTCTTTACCGAAAAGATGATGCGTCTCGTCGCTGAGCGGCAGAATCAGACACACGAAATCGGATTCCTGCAATAGCGTGTCGAGGTCACAGTAACGCGCACTGAAGCGCTCTTCGGCCTGCGGATGCTGGCGGCGAGCGTTATACAGAATCGGCATGCCGAAACCGCAGTGCGCGCGCTGAGCCAGCGCCATGCCGATGCGGCCCATCCCGACAATACCCAGCGTTTTATGGTGCACATCGGTACCGAACCAGTCCGGTCCGATGCTCTTTTTCCACTCGCCGGCTTTTACGCGATCGGCGACTTCCACCACCCGGCGCGCGGTACTGAGCACCAGCGCCATCACCGTATCCGCCACGGTTTCCGTCAGAACGGTGGGCGTATGCATCAGCAGAATGTTACGCGCGTTCAGGGCATCAACATCAAAGTTGTCATAACCCACGGAGACGGTCGAGGTCGCGCGCAGCTTCGGCATTTTCTCCAGCAGCGCTTCGTTAACGGCTTCGCTGGAGCCCAGCAGGCCGACGGCGTTAGCAAACACCTCTGCATGCTGTTGGACGGTTTCCGGGCGCAGGTTTGGCACCTGCGTAACGGTAAAGTGGGCTTCCAGGCGATGCAGTAAATCGTCAGGCAGTGCCTTGTAGAGAATAATGGACGGCTTCATGCGACTCTCCGTAAGTGTGATTTAAGCGTGGCGTGCGCCAACGGGAAGTTGTTGATTCTTAGCAGGCTTAACAATCAGAGTAAGCCATACCGAGGCGAAAAGCGCCACCCCCATAAAAATGTAAGAGGCGGACGGCGAACCGGTCGCGCCGTTGAGGTAGCCGACGAACCAGGAGCCAAAGAACGATCCCAGCGCGCCCATACTGTTGATTAAGGCCATCGCGCCGCCAGCGACGTTGCGCGGCAGCATTTCCGGGATGATGGCAAAGAACGGGCCATACGGCGCGTACATTGCGGCACCGGCGACAACCAGCAGAGTGTAGGAAATCCAGAAGTGGTTAGCGCCCACCGCCCATGAACCGATAAAGGCGAAACCGGCAATCAGCAGCAGCGGCCAGACAAACAGTTTACGGTTCTGCATTTTATCGGAAGCCCAGGAGACCAGAATCATCGCCGCTGTGGCGGCCAGATACGGCACAGATGACAGCCAGCCCACTTCAACCATGCCGAGGTTTTCGCCACCGCTGCGGATAATCGACGGCAGCCACAGCACGAAACCGTAAACGCCGATACTCCAGGCGAAATACTGCATGCACAGCAGAATGACGTTGCGGGAACGGAACGCTTCGCCGTAGTTACGCACGGCTTTAATGCCCTGCTGCTCTTTATCGAGCTCGGCCTGCAACGCCGCTTTTTCGGATTCAGACAACCAGCCCACCTGCGCCGGTTTATCTTTTACCAGCACCCACCAGCAGAACGCCCAGATGATGGCCGGGAAGCCTTCAATAATGAACATTTCACGCCAGCCGAGCGCCTGAATCAGGTAGCCGGAAACCACCGACATCCACAGCACCGTCACCGGGTTACCGAGGATCAGGAAGGTATTGGCGCGCGAACGTTCGGATTTGGTAAACCAGTTGCTGATGTAAATCAGCATGGCAGGCATCACCGCGGCTTCCACCACGCCGAGAATAAAGCGAATGGCGGCAAGCATCGGAATATTGTGCACAATCCCGGTGAGCGAGGCGCAGGCCCCCCACAGGATCAGGCAGACGAAAATCAGTTTGCGCACGCTGCGGCGTTCCGCATACATCGCGCCGGGGATCTGGAAGAAGAAGTAGCCGAGGAAGAAGAGGGCGCCCAGCAGGGAAGAGATCCCTTTGGTGATGCCTAAATCTTCGTTAATGCCTGCGGCGGAAGCGAAGCTGAAGTTTGCGCGATCGAGGTACGCCAGGCTGTACGTGATAAACACGATTGGCATGATGTACCACCAGCGTTTGGCTGCATTGGTTGAGCTATTCATAGTCCTGCCTCTGTGGTTGTAGGGTCAGAGTGTTATTTGGGGAAGGTGCGCGCTGGTGCCCTCACCCCGGCCCTCTCCCACAGGGAGAGGGGGAAACCAATAATTTGCACAATCTATTCCCTCTCCCTGGAGGGAGAGGGTTAGGGTGAGGGCGCTACTCCCCCAACGCCTCACGCGTCGGTAATCCTTCACTGTCGCCCTGAACCTGAATGGCCAGTGCGCCAATTTTATTCCCGCGGGTTACCGCATCACGCAGTGAGCGACCTTCCAGCAGGGCGCTAATTACCCCGACGGCGAAGCCATCGCCCGCACCCACCGTATCGACCACCTTGTCGACTTTTACCGGCGCGACGCAGCCTTTCTCGCCATCTGCGGTTTTATACCAGGCGCCGTCTGCCCCGATTTTCAGCACCACCGCTTTTACACCATGAGCCAGATAGAAATCGGCGATGGCTTCCGGTGTTTGTTGGCCGGTCAGGATCATGCCCTCTTTCAAACCAGGTAAAACCCAGTCGGCCTGGAACGCCAGGTGGTTGAGTTTTTCCACCATCTCTGCTTCGCTTTTCCACAGCACCGGGCGCAGGTTCGGGTCGAATGAAATGGTTTTGCCCTGTGCTTTCATCGTGCGGGCCGTATGGTCGAGCAGGGCGTAGGACGAGTCAGAGAGCGCCGCCGCAACGCCGCTTAAGTGTAGATGGCGTGCGCTGGCGAAATAATTGTCATTGAAGTCATCGAGCGAAAGATGGCTGGCCGCTGAGTTTTTACGGAAGTATTCCACAATGGGATCGGTTCCATTTTCGACCTTAGATTTAACCTGAAAGCCGGTAGCGAAACGCGGATCGCAGGTGACACCTGTCGCATCAATACCTTCTTTTTTAAGGCTATTGATCACAAACTGGCCGAAGCTGTCGTCTCCAATGCGGCTGACCCAGCCCACATTCAGGCCCAGGCGCGCCAGTCCGGTCGCGACGTTGAGCTCAGCCCCGGCGACACGTTTGATAAACTGCTCAACCTCACTGAGATCGCCCGTTTGTGTTGCCACAAACATTGCCATGGCTTCACCGATGGTGATGACATCCAATTGTTTATTCATTGCTTAATCCTCGCGTAACAGTTCGACATAGCGACGGGTTACTGCGGTCAGGTCGTTGCCTTCCAGCGGAAACTCAATTCCACGCGGCGCGTCGGCGGGCAGGGCGCGCAGTACATCCAGCCAGTCGGTATTGATGGGGTCCGGCGGCACGGCGCGGAAGCTGTCATGGTGAGGCGTCGCCGCTTTGACGTGGATGTAGCACACTGAAGGAGCCAACTGCTGGGCCGCTTCCTGCGGGCAGTTTCCGACCCACAGCCAGTTACCCATATCAAAGGTCAGGCGCACGGGCAGGTTGAGTACACGGCAGGCGGCTTTGAAACGTTGCATCGGCGGCAGCTGGCCGCATTCGGTCTGGTCGTTTTCCACCACCAGCGCCATACCGCTGACTTCCAGCCAGGTGCGCAGGGTTTCCAGTGGCGCTTTGCGCTCGAAATGACCAAGGGAAACTTTCAGCCACAGGGCGTTCAGCGTGCGGGCTTCTTCGAGCAGGGCGGGAAGGTGCGGGTTAAGCGTGCCGTCGGCAAGAAACAGCGGCTCAGGGGCGGAATAACAGGCCAGTAATTTTTGTGCTTCTATCGCGCGGGCCAGCTCAGGCAGGGCGTTTAGCTCGGCATCGTTGAACATCTCGCGGCGGATTTCTACACCATCCGCGCCCGCTTTCGCGATTATCGGCAGCATCGCCGCCTGGCCACCCGCGGCGCGGACCTGGTCATGTCCGTAAGCGGCAGTAACCACGATAATTTGTCTTTTCATGGGGAACTCCAGCGTCATCGTATGGTTAATACGCTAGATGGAACCGGTTCCAAAGAAAAGCTCAGGATGTTGAATTTATGATCGTCATCACGAAGGTTCGTTAACGGGAGGTTGATCCCCTGATAATCAGTTCGCCAGAGAAAACCTGTTCATGGATGGCGGTGCTGCCACCTTCGATGCGGCGCACGACCTGTTCGACCGCCGCAAAACCAATCTGCCAGGTGGGTTGTTTTAAGGTGGTGATGCCGACGCCTGCCAGTTCTGCCCACTCCAGTTCATCGAAACCCAGCAGGCCGATATCGCTGCCCCAGTTCAAACCGATGCGTTTGAGCGAGCGGGCAACCTGTAGCGTGAGCGCGCCGTTGGCAGAGATAATCGCTTTGCGCATACCGCGATAGCGGGTGTGGAACTGGCGCAGAGAGTTATCCAGCAGCGCATTCTCGGCCAGCGGCACTTCCGCATTTTCGGCCAGCACGCCAGGGTAGCGCGCCAGCGTGGCATTAAACGCCGCCAGACGCTCGCGGCGGGTGTTGACGGTGCCCAGCGGTTCGCTGAGAAACAGCAGGGCTTCGAAACCCTGGTCAATCAGATGTTCGGTGGCGGTTGTGGCCGCCTGGGTATTATCGAGCCCCACCACGTCGCAGGCGAAATCGGGAATTTTGCGGTCAATGAGGACCATTGGCAGTGAGGATTGTTGCAGACGATTGAGCGCCTCTTCGCGCATCCCGACGGCATTGACCACAATTCCTTCCACCTGATAACTGCGCAGCAGGTCGAGGTAATGCTGCTCCTGATCGACCTCATTGTTGGTATTACACACCAGCGGGGTGAAGCCTTTCTCGCGGCAGGCGGCCTCAATACCGCTTAACACGTTAACCGAGTAGGGGTTGGTGATATCGGCGATAATCAGGCCAATCAGGCGGGTGCGGCCACGCTTCAGGCTGCGCGCCATCAGGCTGGGGCGATAATCGAGTTCGGCGATGGCGTTTTCAATACGCGCCAGAAGCGTATCGGAAAGCAGATGCTTCTCGCCGTTAAGGTAACGGGAGATGCTGGTTTTACCGGTTTTCGCTGCTTTTGCGACGTCGCTGATAGTCGGGCGTGTTGATTTCGCCATAGGGGCCTCTCTTTGCAAAGTGAGAACACCTTAGCGCGAAAATCTGGCTAAGCAAGTGATTTGCCCGGTAAACGAGGCGTTACCGGGCTGATGTATTACTGGAGAGGGCTTAAAGTGATTTCAACGCGACGGTTCTGCGCTTTGCCCGCTTCGGTGCTGTTGCTGGCGATAGGGTTCGCCGGGCCCATCCCGCTGGTACGAATACGCGTTGCCGCTACGCCCTGCGTAATCAGCGAGCTGGCGACGGAATCCGCACGTTGCTGAGACAGGCGCATGTTCAGATCCTGGCCACCGGTGCTGTCGGTGTAGCCAATCACGTTTACTGCGGTTTTCTCATACTCTTTTAGCACCATCGCCACGCCGGTCAGGGTATTAGCGCCCGCCGGTTTCAGCGTTGCGCTGCTGCTGTCGAAGGTGACATTGCTTGGCATGTTTAACACGATGTTGTCGCCATTTCGCGTCACACTCACGCCAGTTCCCTGCATTTTGTCGCGCAGTTTGGCTTCCTGCACGTCCATGTAGTAACCGACGCCGCCGCCAAGGGCCGCACCCGCAGCCGCACCAATCAACGCGCCTTTACCGCGATCTTTCTTCGACGAAGAGAGTGCGCCAACGCCAGCACCAACCAGAGAGCCGAGCCCGGCGCCAATGCCGGATTTGCCCGCTTCGCGCTCACCGGTGTAAGGGTTAGTGGTGCAGCCAGAAACTGCCAGAGCTCCGCTCACAACGGCAGCAATCATCAGTACGCTTTTTTTCATCTTAATTCCTTAATCCTTTTTTTATTCTTTGCCACGGCGTCCGTGACGGTTGATTATGACGTGGAAATAAGCGGAAAATTCCCTCTATAACTCCGATTTATGTAAAAAATAATGAGTGATGGTTAATTCATCGCCACAACACCTGCATCGAACACTCAGGAGCACGCTTTGGCTACTACAGCGAAAACGCACACCATCTTAACTGCCGCCCACTGGGGCCCCATGCTTGTCGAGACGGACGGGGAAACCGTTTTTTCCTCGCGCGGGGCGCTTGAAACCTCGTTTGTTAACTCTTTGCAAAGCGCCGTGCGCGATCAGGTGCACAGTAAAACGCGGGTACGTTACCCGATGGTGCGCAAAGGTTATCTGGCCTCGCCGGCGTCGCCGAAGGGGGGGCGCGGGCAGGACGAATTCGTGCGGGTAAGCTGGGACGAGGCGCTGGATCTTATTCACGCGCAGCACAAACGTATTCGTGAGACTTATGGCCCGTCCTCGATTTTTGCCGGTTCCTACGGCTGGCGATCCAATGGCGTACTCCACAAAGCGGCGACGCTGCTACAGCGCTATATGAGCCTGGCGGGCGGTTACACCGGGCACCTGGGGGATTACTCGACCGGCGCGGCGCAGGCTATCATGCCGCACGTGGTCGGCGGCAACGAAGTGTATCAGCAGCAAACCAGCTGGCCACTGGTGCTGGAGCATACGGACGTGGTGGTGCTGTGGAGCGCCAACCCGCTGAATACGCTGAAAATTGCCTGGAATGCTTCGGATGAACAAGGCATTCCTTACTTTGAACAACTGCGTAAAAGCGGCAAGCGCCTGATCTGCATCGATCCGATGCGATCGGAGACCGTCGATTTCTTCGGTGAGACGATGGAGTGGATAGCCCCACATATGGGCACTGACGTGGCGATGATGCTTGGCATTGCCCATACGCTGGTGGAAAACGACTGGCATGATGCGCAATTCCTCGCGCGCTGCACGACTGGATTCGACACCTTCGCCGCTTATCTGCTCGGTGAACGTGACGGGCAGCCGAAAACCGCGGAATGGGCCTCAGCCATTTGTGGCGTAAGTGCGGCTAAAATCCGTGAACTGGCGAAACTGTTCCACGAAAATACCACCATGTTAATGGCGGGGTGGGGGATGCAGCGTCAGCAATTCGGCGAACAAAAGCACTGGATGCTGGTGACGCTCGCCGCCATGCTGGGGCAAATCGGTACGCCGGGCGGGGGCTTTGGGCTCTCCTATCACTTTGCCAACGGCGGCAACCCGACGCGCCGCGCAGCCGTGCTGGCGTCGATGCAGGGCGCGGTAAAAGGCGGGGTGGAAGCAGTCGATAAAATTCCCGTTGCGCGGATTGTCGAGGCACTGGAAAACCCCGGCGCACCGTATCAGCACAACGGCATGGACAGGCACTTCCCGGATATCCGTTTTGTCTGGTGGGCGGGTGGCGCTAACTTTACCCATCATCAGGATACCAACCGCTTAATTCGCGCCTGGCAGCGACCGGAGCTGGTGGTGATTTCCGAGTGCAACTGGACGGCGGCGGCGCGTCACGCCGATATCGTTCTGCCCGCCACCACTTCTTTCGAGCGCAACGATCTCACCATGACCGGGGATTACAGTAATCAGCACCTGGTGCCGATGAAGCGCGTGGTGATGCCGCAGGGTGAAGCGCGCGATGATTTTGAGGTCTTCGCTGAACTGAGCGAGCGCTGGGAAACGGGTGGGCGTGAGCGTTTTACTGAAGGCAAAAGCGACCTGCAATGGCTGGAAACGTTCTACCGCATCGCCGCAGAGCGGGGCGCCAGCCAGCAGGTTACGCTGCCGCCGTTTGCGGAATTCTGGCAGGCGAATCAGCTTATCGAAATGCCGACCAGCGAACAAAACGCTCAGTTTGTCCGTTTCGCGGCCTTCCGTGCCGATCCGCAGGCCAATCCGTTGAAAACGCCGAGCGGGAAAATTGAAATTTATTCCGAGCGCATCGCCAGTTTCAACTATGCCGATTGTCCGCCGCATCCGATGTGGCTGGAGCCGGACGAATGGCACGGCAATGCCGAGCCAGAGCAGTTGCAGCTGCTCTCCGCGCATCCGGCTCATCGTCTGCACAGCCAGCTCAATCACACTTCCCTGCGCGAGCAGTACGCGGTTGCGGGGCGTGAACCGCTTACTCTGCATCCGCAGGATGCGCGTGCACGAAATATTCAGGATGGCGATGTGGTGCGCGTGTGGAATCATCGCGGGCAGGTGCTGGCGGGCGCGGTGGTGAACGACGGCATTAAGCCTGGCGTGATTTGCCTGCATGAAGGCGCGTGGCCGGATCTTGACCTTCAGGCCGGAGGCATCTGTAAAAACGGTGCAGTCAACGTACTGACCAAAGACCTCCCCAGCTCGAAGCTGGGGAATGGCTGTGCGGGCAATACGGCGCTGGCGTGGGTGGAGAAATACCGCGGCCCGGCGCTTAGGCTAACGGCGTTTGATCCGCCTGCCAACGCATAATCCAGGTGGGATGTTTGGTCTCTTCCTGCCATGCGCCGTCTTCGATGCGAAAACCGAGCGCATGGTAGAAATTCACCGCGCGGCCATTTTTCTGATACACCTCCAGGCTTAACATCGGATAGCGCTGCTTAACTTCGTTGAGCAGCGCGCTGCCAATGCCGCGATGCAGCGCCTGCGGCGCCACAAACAGCGCACCGACAAACTGGTTATCCATCACGCTGACGAACCCCAGCAGGGTGTCATTTTCTTCCCACACCCAGGTTTGCGCCGCCGGTAGGTAAACGTCGCGTACCAGCGCGAGGCTGTCGTGCCAGTACTGCTCATCAATAAAAGGATGCGCGAAGGTGGTGCTTTCCAGCCACAGAGTGAGCACCGGGTCGAGGGATTTAGCTGTCCACTTGCGGATCATGCTGGCCTCCGGGATGGCAGAAGCAGCCCGTTACGTGATCGTTAACCAGCCCGCACGCCTGCATAAAGGAGTAGCAAATGGTGGTTCCGACGAACTTAAAACCGCGTTTTTTCAGCGCTTTTGATAAGGCATCGGACGCGGGCGTCGAGGTTGGAATGCCGGACAGCTCTGCCGCCTGAGTGATGATGGGCGTGTTATCCACGAACGACCAGACGAAATCGGCAAACGGTTCACCGTTTTCTTCCATTGCCAGCCAGGCGCGCGCGTTGCCAATAATGGCCTGAATTTTCCCGCGATGGCGGATAATTCCGGCATCCAGCACCAGCCGCTCAACGTCTTCTTCCGTCATGGCCGCAACCTTGCGCGGGTCGAAATGGTGGAAAGCGTGACGGTAATTTTCCCGTTTTTTAAGTACCGTAATCCATGAAAGCCCGGCCTGCTGGCCTTCAAGGCAGATCATTTCAAACAGCTGCTGCCCGTCTTTCTGCGCAACGCCCCACTCCTTGTCGTGATAGTCGATATAGAGCGGGTCCTGACTGACCCAACCACAACGCTGCATACCCTTCTCCTGTTTCATGGTCCTGACCTGATAATAAAACCTGCAAATCATGCTTGACGCCAGAAATAAAAAGACAATATTTAATACAGGGATACACACCCCCTAAAAACATAACAATATCGCCGGGTTCGGCTCTACTCTGGAGTCGCTTGAATGATTGATAAGAAATGCACTGGCTTTCGACCAGCCGTTTTGACTGCGCCTGTCTTTTTTTGCTTACTCTTTACGGCTCAGGCGCACGCCTGGCAGCAAGAATATATCGTGACTGACACAGAAAGTCGTACCGCTGAACGCTATACATGGGATAGCGATCACCAACCGCGCTATGACGATATTCTGGCGGAACGTATCAAGGCTTCCAGCGATGGGCCCGGTCTGGCGATGACGATGCCGGATGAGACGCCGCTGGACGCGACCAAATCAATGAGCATCGGCTGGAATATGCCGCTGACGGCGGGCCTGACGACCGGGCCGGTTGCCGCGTGGAGCTACGATGGCTCCCCTGGCGCGGTATTTACTGACGCGGGTGATATTGGCAGTTATACCGATCCGATGTGGCATGCCAGTATCAGCACGCTGGGCTGGCGCGTGGACTCCCGCTCCTGGTGGGGTGTTCATCCGTGGGCGCAGGTCAGTTATAACCAGCAGTACGGCGAAAATCAGTGGAAAGCCCAGTCAGGCCTTAATCGCATGCCGGGCACCAATCAGGAAGGCAACTGGGTCGATGTGACGCTCGGCGCTGATATGCTGCTGAATCAACATGTTGCTGCGTATGCGGCTCTCTCGCAGGCCGACAACATGACCACCGGTTCTAACTACCTCTATACCATGGGCGTGAGCGCTCGCTTTTAGATTGTCGGATGGCGTGGGCGACAGACCGCGCCATCGGGCATAAGCTGCACGCAATGTCATTCATTCCACTCTCAGTGCATTTCATTCCGTCCTCAACGCACTTCATGCCTTTTTCCCCCATGGAATACGCGGGTTTCGTTATCGTAGCCGCAGTTAATTCAAGAAGGCATCTTCATCATGAACGCTGCAACTCAAAACCATACTCGCTGGCTGACGCTTATCGGCACCATCATTACCCAGTTTGCGCTGGGGTCAGTTTACACCTGGAGCCTGTTTAACAGCTCGCTCTCCAGCAAGCTGGATGCGCCGGTCAGCCAGGTCGCTTTCTCCTTCGGTTTATTAAGTCTTGGCCTCGCGCTTTCCTCCTCTGTGGCCGGGAAATTACAGGAACGTTTTGGCGTAAAACGCGTCACCATGGCTTCCGGGATTTTACTGGGCATCGGCTTCTTCCTGACGGCGCACTCTAACAGCCTGATGATGTTGTGGCTGAGCGCAGGCGTGCTGGTTGGCCTCGCCGACGGCGCGGGCTATCTGCTGACGCTCTCCAACTGCGTGAAATGGTTCCCGGAACGAAAAGGGCTGATTTCCGCGTTTGCCATCGGTTCTTACGGTTTAGGCAGCCTCGGTTTTAAATTCATTGACAGCCACCTGCTGGAAACCGTCGGCCTGGAAAAAACCTTCATGATTTGGGGCGCGATTGTGCTGGTGATGATTGTCTTCGGCGCGATGCTGATGACCGATGCGCCGCAGCAGGAAGTGAAAAGCGTTAACGGCGTAGTTGAAAATGACTTCACCCTGGCTGAATCCATGCGTAAACCGCAGTACTGGATGCTGGCGGTGATGTTCCTGACGGCCTGCATGAGTGGCCTGTATGTGATTGGCGTGGCGAAAGATATTGCCCAGGGCATGGTACATCTGGATATCGCCACGGCGGCGAACGCGGTGACCATTATCTCTATCGCTAACCTGAGTGGACGTCTGGTGCTGGGGATCTTGTCTGATAAAATCTCCCGTATCCGTGTCATTACTATCGGCCAGGTCATTTCGCTGGTGGGCATGGCTGCACTGCTCTTCGCCCCGCTCAACGCGACCACCTTCTTCGCGGCAATTGCCTGCGTCGCCTTTAACTTTGGCGGCACCATCACCGTGTTCCCATCGCTGGTGAGTGAGTTCTTCGGTCTGAACAATCTGGCGAAAAACTACGGTGTGATTTACTTAGGTTTCGGTATCGGCAGCATCTGCGGTTCGTTGATTGCCTCACTGTTCGGCGGCTTCTACGTGACCTTCTGCGTTATCTTCGCTCTGCTGATTATCTCGCTGGCGCTGTCCACGACGATTCGTCAGCCGGCCCAGCCAACACTGCGCCAGATACACGCTCATTAATTGCAAGTCCGAAAAAAGAGGAGCTATGCTCCTCTTTTGCTGTTTCTACCCCCTTTTTTGTCCACTTCCGCACTTGCTTTTTTGTAAATATCTGTAGCGAAAACGCACATCATTGCCACTTTTCCCTCTTACTGTGGTCTACTTAGCCGCGCGTGTACCGAACGGACTCTATTACTCCCGCACAATTGCCTGATGCGCTTACCAGGAAGGTACGGCGCTGGATCTGTTGTTCCCTTTTTTCAGGGTTATTTGCATGCGATATTTAAAAACGATGTCTCAGCAGACGCTGTGCTGGCTGCTGGCTGTTTACATCGGTCTGTTTATGAATGCTTCCGTGTTCCTGCGTCGCTTTGAAGGCTACGCTCAGGACCTCTCTTTCTGGAAAGGCGTCGCTGCCATCGTTGAGATGATTGCCGCCGTTCTGATCTGCTTCTTCTTACTGCGCTTGTTGTCGTTACTCGGCAGACGTGTCTGGCAGGTGCTGGCATCGTTGCTGGTGCTGATCTCCGCTGGCGCCTGTTATTACATGACCACCATGAACGTCATGATTGGCTACGGCATTGTCGCGTCGGTGATGACGACGGATATCGATCTGTCGAAAGAAGTGGTTGGCTGGACGCTGGTTATCTCGGTGGTGCTGATAAGTGCCATTCCGCTGTTCCTTATCTGGTTCAACGGCAGCAACATGACGCTGTGGCGTCAGATTCGCACGCCGGAACTGCGCTGGCGCAGCGTGCTGGTGGTACTGCTGGCGGGTCTGATGGTCTGGGGCCCGATTCGCTTCCTTGATACGCGCCAGAAGCGCGATGACCGCATCGCGGGCGTGGATATGCCGAGTTACGGTGGCGTACTGGCTAACTCCTATCTGCCGACGAACTGGCTCTCTGCGCTGGGGCTTTACGCCTTTGCCCAGGTGGATGAATCATCCGATAACAAATCTTTGATGAATCCGGCGAAGAAATTTACCTATACGCCGACGCAAAATCTCGATGATACCTATGTGATTTTCATCATCGGCGAAACCACCCGCTGGGACCACATGGGTATGCTGGGGTACGAACGCAATACTACGCCGAAACTCTCTAAAGAGAAGAATCTGGTGATGTACCGTGGTTACTCCTGTGACACCGCGACCAAGCTGTCGCTGCGCTGCATGTTCGTGCGTCAGGGCGGGGCGGAAGATAATCCGCAGCGCACGCTGAAAGAGCAGAACGTGTTTGCGGTGCTTAAGCAGTTAGGTTTCAGTTCCGACCTGTATGCGATGCAGAGCGAGATGTGGTTCTATACCAACACCATGGCGGATAACATCGCCTACCGTGAGCAGATCGCCGCTGAACCGCGTAACCGGGGTAAAGCCGTGGACGATATGCTGTTGTCGAGCGAAGTTCAGCGCTCGTTGGATGATAACCCGCAGGGTAAACACCTGATTGTGTTGCATACCAAAGGGTCGCACTACAACTATACACAGCGTTACCCGCGCGCCTTCGCCCAGTGGGGGCCAGAGTGCTACGCGGTCGATCGTAAGTGTCCGAAAGACCTGATGATCAACTCGTTTGATAACTCCATCACCTACGTCGATCACTTTATCGATACCATTATCGATCAGGTGCGCGATAAGAAAGCGATCGTGTTCTACGCCTCTGACCACGGTGAGTCGATTGAGGAACGCGAGCACCTGCACGGCACCCCACGCCATATGGCCCCGCCGGAGCAGTTCCGCGTGCCGATGATGGTGTGGATGTCGGATAAATATCTGGAGAATCCATCGAATGCTGCGGCGTTTGCTCAGTTGAAGAAGGAAGCCGATATGAAACAGCCGCGTCGTCACGTTGAGCTGTACGACACCATTATGGGCTGCCTCGGTTACACCTCGCCAAACGGCGGGATTAACGAGAATAACAACTGGTGTCACATCCCGGATGCCAGCAAGAAAGCTACGAATTAACCGGGATGGCGACTTTCTCGCCGAACGGATGGCTTTTTTAAGGTAAGGGATTGACGAGGGTGCATCACAGCAGTAAGATGCGCCCCGCATTCGGTGATTGGCGCAGCCTGGTAGCGCACTTCGTTCGGGACGAAGGGGTCGGAGGTTCGAATCCTCTATCACCGACCAAATTTGAAAAGCCCGCTCTATGAGCGGGCTTTTTTGCGTCTGGTGTTTGAAGACAACCCTCTCCCTCATGGAGAGCGGACCGATCGCTTGCAAGTTTAGGTTCATGCCGGTTTTCTCCCTCTCCCTGTGGGAGAGTGCCGGGGTGAGGGCAACAGCGTGCGACGATCACACATAAGGCCCTTTACGCATCTGAATATCCGCGACCTCTCCATTTTGTGACCTATTCCATTGCTTTTTTTTATACATAGTCAGATCTTTTTTTTCGTTGCTTATGGATAACCTCAGCATTTTCCCCTGTGCGTTTTAACGTTCGCGGTATTTATCGCTCAGATAATCACCGTTCTGTCATTATTTTTTCATAATGTGATTAAACGTTAATCACTGACCACCCGGAAATATCAAGAACAAAACTCTGGCTCCTGGCGAGTAGCATAAATTTCTCTGCTGAAAATACCGCCCTGGAGTTTTTTTAATCTTTGCCTGCCAATTCTCACCCTCGTTGTAAATCCCGGATGAGTGTATTGACGTTTTCACATTCTATTGACAGATTGTAGGGCACGAGGGGCATTTCAGGGAGGATCTGCGCTGCAACTCACACGCTCACCTGAAAGGAATCTCCATCCCCTGTAACGCCTTCGGGCACCACCGACCAGACCGGTTAAAAAACAAATAAAGGCTGGCGGAATAACAACAACACAACACACATAACCTGGAGCACAATAATGAGTATTTCCTTGAAGAAGTCAGGGATGCTGAAGCTTGGTCTCAGCCTGGTGGCGATGACCGTCGCAGCGGGCGTGCAGGCCAAAACCCTGGTTTATTGTTCTGAAGGCTCGCCGGAAGGCTTTAACCCACAGCTCTTTACCTCGGGAACCACCTATGACGCCAGCTCGGTGCCAATCTATAACCGTCTGGTGGAATTCAAAACCGGTACTACCGAAGTTATCCCTGGCCTCGCTGAAAAGTGGGAAGTCAGCGAAGATGGCAAAACCTACACCTTCCACCTGCGTAACGGTGTGAAGTGGCAGGACAGCAAAGATTTCAAACCGACGCGCGACTTCAACGCCGATGACGTGGTGTTCTCGTTCGACCGTCAGAAAAACGACCAGAACCCGTACCACAAAGTCTCTGGCGGCAGCTATGAATACTTCGAAGGCATGGGCCTGCCGGAGCTGATTAGCGAAGTGAAAAAAGTCGACGATCACACGGTTCAGTTCATCCTGACTCGCCCGGAAGCACCGTTCCTTGCCGACCTGGCGATGGACTTCGCCTCTATTCTGTCAAAAGAATATGCTGACAACATGCTGAAAGCCGGTACGCCGGATAAAGTTGACCTGAACCCAATCGGTACCGGGCCATTCCAGCTGCAGCAGTACCAGAAAGACTCCCGTATTCTCTACAAAGCCTTCCCGGGCTACTGGGGCACCAAGCCGCAGATCGACCGTCTGGTCTTCTCTATCACGCCTGACGCTTCCGTGCGTTATGCCAAGCTGCAGAAGAACGAATGCCAGGTGATGCCGTACCCGAACCCGGCAGACATCGCGCGCATGAAGCAGGATAAAAATATTACCCTGCACGAGCAGGCGGGCCTGAACGTGGGCTACCTCTCTTACAACGTGCAGAAAAAACCACTCGATGAAGTGAAAGTTCGCCAGGCGCTGACCTATGCGGTGAACAAAGAAGCGATCATCAAAGCCGTTTATCAGGGCGCTGGCGTGGCCGCGAAAAACCTGATCCCGCCAACCATGTGGGGCTACAACGACGATGTGAAAGACTACAGCTACGATCCTGAAAAAGCGAAAGCGCTGCTGAAAGAAGCGGGCCATGCGGACGGTTTCACTATCGATCTGTGGGCGATGCCGGTTCAGCGTCCATATAACCCGAACGCTCGCCGTATGGCAGAGATGATTCAGGCTGACTGGGCGAAAGTGGGCGTGAAAGCCAACATCGTTACCTATGAGTGGGGCGAGTACCTGAAACGTGCGAAAGATGGCGAGCACCAAACGGTCATGATGGGCTGGACTGGCGATAACGGGGATCCGGATAACTTCTTCGCCACCCTGTTCAGCTGTGCCGCCTCAGAGCAAGGCTCCAACTACTCGAAATGGTGCTACAAGCCGTTTGAAGACCTGATTCAGCCGGCGCGCGCCACCGACGATCACAACAAGCGTATTGAACTGTACAAACAGGCTCAGGTAGTGATGCATGACCAGGCTCCGGCGCTGATCATCGCTCACTCCACTGTATACGAGCCGGTGCGTAAAGAAGTCAAAGGCTATGTGGTCGATCCGTTGGGCAAACACCACTTCGACAACGTCTCCATCGAATAATTAAAAAGCTGGATTGCTGCGCTTGTCCTCACCTGCACCTGTAGGCCGGATAAGCGCAGCGCCATCCGGCGTAATACTTTGCCCGTGGCAGTGTACGTGCGGGCCAGGATTTGTGAGCAATACAGACACCCAGTTCCAGGCTGAGTGTTACTAGAGAGAATCCGGGTTATGTTGCAGTTTATTCTCCGACGTTTGGGACTCGTCATCCCCACGTTTATCGGTATTACCCTTCTCACGTTTGCGTTTGTCCATATGATCCCCGGCGACCCGGTGATGATTATGGCGGGCGAGCGTGGTATCTCCCCTGAACGCCATGCTGAACTGCTGGCCGCGCTCGGCCTTGATAAGCCGATGTGGCAGCAGTACCTCCACTATATCTGGGGCGTGTTGCATGGTGATTTAGGGATCTCGCTGAAAAGCCGTCTCCCGGTGTGGGACGAGTTCGTGCCGCGTTTTAAAGCGACGCTGGAACTTGGTATCTGCGCCATGATGTTCGCCGTTGCCGTGGGTATCCCGGTGGGCGTGCTGGCTGCGGTGAAACGCGGCTCTATCTTCGATCACACAGCGGTTGGTCTGGCGCTGACCGGTTACTCCATGCCTATCTTCTGGTGGGGCATGATGCTGATCATGCTGGTCTCGGTGCAGTGGAACCTGACGCCGGTTTCCGGGCGCGTGAGCGACATGGTGTTCCTTGATGACTCGAACCCGCTAACCGGTTTTATGCTGATTGATACCGCCATCTGGGGTGAAGAGGGCAACTTCATTGATGCGGTGGCGCATATGATTTTGCCTGCCATCGTGCTCGGTACCATCCCGCTGGCGGTGATTGTGCGTATGACACGTTCTTCCATGCTGGAAGTATTAGGTGAAGATTACATCCGTACCGCGCGCGCCAAAGGGCTCACCCGCATGCGGGTCATCGTGGTGCACGCGCTGCGTAACGCCATGCTGCCGGTGGTGACGGTTATCGGCTTGCAGGTCGGTACGCTGCTGGCAGGCGCGATCCTGACGGAAACCATCTTCTCCTGGCCGGGGCTGGGCCGCTGGTTAATCGATGCCTTACAGCGCCGCGACTACCCGGTGGTACAGGGCGGCGTGCTGCTGGTAGCGACGATGATTATCCTCGTCAACCTGCTGGTTGATCTCCTCTATGGCGTGGTGAACCCGCGTATTCGGCATAAGAAGTAAGGGGCCATCATGTCACAAGTCACTGAAAATAAAACGGTGTCCGCACCGGTACCGATGACGCCGCTGCAGGAATTCTGGCACTACTTTAAACGTAACAAGGGCGCAGTGGTTGGCCTGGCTTACGTGGTTATCGTGCTGTTTATTGCGATTTTCGCTAACTGGATTGCGCCTTATAACCCAGCCGAACAGTTTCGCGACTCGCTGCTCTCCCCGCCGGTCTGGCAGGAGGGCGGAAGCTGGGCGCATTTGCTGGGCACGGATGACGTAGGCCGTGATGTGATGTCTCGCCTGATGTATGGCGCGCGCCTCTCACTGCTGGTCGGTTGTCTGGTGGTGGTGTTGTCGCTGGTGCTGGGGGTTATCCTCGGGCTGGTGGCGGGCTACTTCGGCGGCCTGGTTGATAACGTCATTATGCGCGTCGTCGATATCATGCTGGCGCTGCCAAGCCTGCTGCTCGCGCTGGTACTGGTGGCGATTTTCGGCCCATCTATCGGCAATGCTGCGCTGGCGCTAACTTTTGTGGCGCTTCCTCACTATGTCCGTTTGACGCGTGCCGCCGTACTGGTAGAAGTCAATCGCGACTACGTCACCGCGTCTCGCGTGGCGGGGGCGGGAGCGATGCGCCAGATGTTCGTCAATATCTTCCCGAACTGCCTTGCGCCGCTGATTGTTCAGGCGTCGCTCGGTTTCTCTAACGCCATTCTCGATATGGCCGCCCTTGGCTTCCTTGGCATGGGTGCGCAGCCGCCAACACCGGAGTGGGGCACCATGCTCTCCGACGTGTTGCAGTTCGCGCAAAGCGCCTGGTGGGTCGTGACCTTCCCCGGTCTGGCGATCCTGCTGACGGTGCTGGCATTTAACCTGATGGGTGACGGTCTGCGTGACGCGCTCGATCCCAAACTGAAGCAGTAAGAGGTTCGAGATGGCGTTATTAAATGTAGATAAATTATCGGTGCACTTCGGTGAAGTGGGTGCTGAATTCCGCGCCGTAGACCGCATCAGTTATAGCGTGGATCAAGGCGAAGTTGTCGGGATTGTTGGCGAATCCGGTTCCGGTAAATCGGTCAGCTCGCTGGCGATTATGGGGCTGATTGACTATCCGGGCCGCGTGATGGCGGAGAGCCTGGAATTTAACGGCCAGGATCTCAAGCGTATCTCGGAGAAAGAGCGTCGCAACCTGGTGGGCGCCGAAGTGGCGATGATCTTCCAGGACCCGATGACCAGCCTCAACCCGTGCTACACCGTCGGTTTCCAGATAATGGAAGCGATTAAGGTACATCAAGGCGGTAATAAGAAAACGCGTCGTCAGCGGGCGATTGACCTGCTGAATCAGGTCGGCATTCCTGACCCGGCCTCGCGTTTAGACGTTTATCCGCATCAGCTTTCCGGTGGGATGAGCCAGCGCGTGATGATCGCCATGGCGATAGCCTGTCGGCCAAAACTGCTGATTGCCGATGAACCGACAACGGCACTCGATGTGACCATTCAGGCGCAGATCATCGAACTGCTGCTGGAGCTACAGCAGAAAGAGAACATGGCGCTGATCCTGATCACTCACGATCTGGCGCTGGTGGCGGAAGCCGCGCATAAAATTATCGTCATGTATGCCGGCCAGGTGGTGGAAACCGGTGCCGCGCACGATATTTTCCGCGCGCCGCGCCATCCCTACACCCAGGCGCTGCTGCGCGCGCTGCCGGAGTTTGCCCAGGACAAAGCGCGTCTGGCCTCGCTGCCAGGCGTGGTTCCGGGCAAATACGACCGCCCGAACGGCTGCCTGCTTAACCCGCGCTGCCCGTATGCGACGGATAAATGCCGCAGCGAGGAGCCGGACCTGAACCTGCTGGACGGCGCGCGTCAGTCTAAATGTCACTACCCACTCGATGACGCCGGGAGGCCTACACGATGAGTACGCAAGAGGCCGCACTGCAACAACCGCTGTTGCAGGCAACCGATCTGAAAAAATACTACCCGGTGAAGAAAGGGCTGTTTGCCCCTGAGCGTCTGGTGAAAGCGCTGGACGGCGTGTCGTTTACCCTCGAACGCGGTAAAACGCTGGCGGTGGTGGGGGAATCCGGCTGCGGGAAATCGACGCTCGGCCGTCTGCTGACGATGATTGAAACCCCCACTGGCGGGGCGCTTTCTTATCAGGGGCAGGACCTGCTGAAACACGATCCGCACGCGCAAAAGCTGCGTCGGCAGAAAATTCAGATAGTCTTCCAGAACCCATACGGTTCACTGAACCCGCGCAAAAAAGTGGGGCAGATTCTGGAAGAACCGCTGCTGATTAACACCTCACTCAGCAAAGCCGAACGCCGTGAAAAAGCGCTGGCGATGATGGCGAAAGTGGGCCTGAAAACGGAACACTACGACCGCTATCCGCATATGTTCTCCGGCGGCCAGCGTCAGCGTATCGCCATCGCGCGTGGGTTGATGCTCGACCCGGACGTGGTGATTGCCGACGAACCGGTTTCCGCGCTGGACGTTTCGGTGCGGGCGCAGGTGCTCAACCTGATGATGGATTTGCAGCAGGAGCTGGGGTTGTCTTATGTCTTCATCTCTCACGACCTGTCGGTAGTGGAACACATCGCCGATGAAGTGATGGTGATGTACCTGGGCCGCTGTGTGGAGAAAGGTACCAAGGATCAAATCTTCAATAACCCGCGTCACCCGTACACTCAGGCACTGCTTTCTGCGACACCACGTCTGAATCCGGACGATCGTCGCGAGCGGATTAAGCTCACCGGCGAACTGCCAAGCCCGCTGAATCCACCGCCGGGCTGTGCCTTCAACGCCCGCTGCCGTCGTCGCTTTGGCCCCTGCACCCAACTCGCGCCGCAGCTGAAAGAGTATAACGGTCAACTGGTTGCGTGCTTCGCCGTAGACCAGGATGAAAACCCTGAAAAGGCGTTATAAGGTCTGGAAGGCAGTGCGCAAATTGCGTGATTGCCAGGTGAAGGGAATAAACAGATAAGCGTAGTATCGACGCCAGGCCGGGTTCGCCCGGTCAGGCGCAATGTTGCGGGGGCTTGATCCCCGGCGGCATTGGTTGCTGGAAAGAGAAAACCCCCGCACGTTGAGAGGTTTAACCTGACAACATAACGGGGGCTAATCTTGCATCTAGACAATTCAAGAATAGCCGCGAACCGTTGTCATTTCAAGCAAGGCGGCTATATGACGTTCGCACAACTCTGTGTAATCTTCTGGCACGATCTGGCAGCGCCGATTCTGGTGGGGATTATCACCACCGCAATCGTGAGCTGGTGGCGTAACCGGAGATAACATGCAGGCGGGCGTCAGGCTGTCGAGATGGCAACGCGCGCCCGAATCGGGCCGCAGGGGTAACATCCTGCGGCCTTTTTTGCTTACTGCGGATACGGTACCCAGTCGCCGCCGTTCAGGCGAACGTACGGTTTACCCTGGTACTGCATCACAACGGCGTTGGAGTTCTCAGAGACCGGGGCCGTTTGCGGCAAGCTGTTGGTGTAGGCCTGCCAGTCCACGCTATCCTCATTAAACATCTTACCGTCAACGGCGCGGGCAACCAGTTCGGAGACCGCAAGGTAGCTGCTCGGCTGATCGATGACGATCGGCGCACCCTGATGCGGCGCTTTCATGCCGAAGAATTTCACCGCAGCGGGAACATGCGTAATGGACGGGCTTGGAATATCGCGCAGGCCAGACACCTGCATTTTATCGCCCTGTAGCGCCGCGCCGTGTTCCGGCACCACGACTACCATCACTTTACGCCCCGATTTTTCCAGTTCGGTAAAGAAGGTATCCAGCTCATCAAACAGCTTCTGCGCACGCGCTTTGTAGTCGGCGGTTTTGCTCTGGCCCTGATAGTGGTTACCGTCGTGCAGCGGCAGAATATTAAAGAAGGTTGCGGTGCGTTTTTCCGCCCCCTGGCCTTCCGATTCCTGCCAGCGTTTCAGAACGGCAAGATCGTCATACACCGGCGAGCCGTCGAAAGAGAACAGGTTAACCGGCAGTTTGCTTTGATCCATCAGCGGGCTTTGCACACCCCCGTTATCACGTATTTCTTTCAGGAAACCACCGAAGACGCCGTTGTGATCCAGCATCAGCTGCTGTGCGAAGCCCAGTTTGCTCAGGTTATCGAACAGGTAGCACTGATTACCGGCAGGCTGATACAGATTGGTATGCGACGGTTGACCGCAGCTGGCGCGCAGCAGGCGAATCGCCGCCGGGCCGCTGTAGGAGGTTGCTGAGTTGAAGTTGGTAAAGCGAATATCAAAGTGCGACCACAGCGGGTGCTGCATCAAGCCAGCGGCTTCAATATCGGCGTTAGAGAGCGAGCAGATGTTGATCACCAGCAGTTCAAACGGCTGGGCATCGGCAGGCAACGCGTCCGGGAATTTGGTCGAACGCTTTTCTTCAGATTGATAGAAACTGCTCAGCCAGGCGTTGAGATTGGCGGAGGTTGGCGGCGCGGTTTGCGCTGGAATATCACCGACAACCGGCGTATTGCCCGCCGTGGCGACCGTCGCGGCAGCCGTGCCGCCGGTGGTGGTGACAGTATTGGTCGGCTGGCCGCCAGGGAACAGGCTAAAGGAAGGGCCAACCAGCGTAATCAGGTTCAGCCAGACCATCGCGGCAACCACAAACACGGTCACGCGGATCCACTGGGTTAAGAACAGCCAGGCGACCAGCAGCACAAAGAAGGCGCCAACCATCTGCCAGTTGATAAAGCGGGTCACCAGATCCCAGATATAGTCCGCGCTGAAGCCGGCGACCTGCGAGCCCTGACTCATGATGCTTTCCGGGCCAGGCAGCCAGGTATCATGCCAGAAGAGGGCAAAACCAATCGGGATGGCAATCCAGTTGCGCCATTTGTGCAGGCGGCGATTAGGCAGCGGAAACAGCAGAAACGCCATAAACACCAGGTTCTGCATGGCGTGGAAATTGAGGTAACCGGCCCACAGCAGGCCGAACTTTACCAGGAAATAGAAATTCCAGCCGGACAAGCCGCGCCAGTATTGCCAGAGCGGCGATGAGGCCGTGGCGGTTTGGGTTGATTGGGTCATTTTTCTGTTTTCGCTCTGGAACTTGAACCCCGGCGGACGATGCCAGCAGGTTTGACATAACGCGGTTTAAAAAACATCAGCCGGAAGGCGTTTTCGATGCGGCGCTGATAGTGGCGCGTCAAATATCCCAGCGGGAAGAAAAGCAGCGCACACAAGACAACTAACTGAATAATATCGCTTATCGACATCATGATGACTGTTCTCCCGTGTCAGTGGATAAACGATGCGGTTCCGGATACCGACGCCAGTGACGGCCATCGTGCGTGGCGTTGATAATTTTGCCCGGCTGGGTGGTCACCGGCAGCGGCTTCGTCCAGCGCTCCGGTTTCACGTCCTGCATATTCACCAGTTCTGCCGCGATTTGTTTATCTTCAAACCAAATCACCCGGTTAGAGAAAATGTCGCCCGTCGGCAGCGGGAAAATATGGTTCAGGGCGATATCAAGATCGTTGACCCGGCAAAACGATAAAAAGATCATCAGGCGCTTGTCGGCAATAGTGGCGATATCGCCCATACGGTGCGGGCGGCACAGGGTCAGCGCTTGTTCAACGCGCAAGCCCGGAGCAGGGCGCAGCGCGACCAGCACGCCTTTGCCATCAGCAGGCAATAGTGGGTTGCTGACGATTTTTTGCACTGCCTCGCAGAAGACGTCCCATTTCAGGTAGCCCTTAAGCTTTAATGGTTCGGTATTACTGAACAGCGTAGCCAAATCTTCCGGTACGCGGCGGCTGAATTGCTGATTTTGCACGCTTTCAATTAACGTCAGGCAGCGCGAAAGCGCCGAACTGTGAGAGATAACCAGGTTTGCACCGCAGCTTAGCAGCAGGCGCTCGTCGGTGGCGCGCAGGCTGGGTACGCTTTCGCGCACCACGATTTTCAACGCTGTACCGCGCTGGCGTCGCAGCGTATGAATATAACGCGCGAGCTGTTCAATCTGGCTGTTCTGGCCCATCACGAAAATCACCGTCGCGGCCTGCGCGCTGCGCGCGGCATTAAAGACGGCGTCATTGGTATCGAATACTGACCAGTGCTCCGAAAGCGGCGGAGCCCCTTCCAGAAAAGCAATATTGCTAAATACTGCTTTTTCATCAGTACGCGGCTGAACATTTGCCAGCTCTTCCTGAACTAATTCCAGACCGTTATCGTTTTGCCTGATGAGAAGTTGCTGACGGGCGCTAACGCCTTTTTCATTTGCCCAGAAAGCAATGTCAAAAAGCATTCCATCGCCCTGGTAACGTAAACTTGCCAGACCGGCAAGCGAACCGTACTCACTTAACAAACGCGAGGTTTGGGCGTCAGAATTGTTTCCGGGGCTGAGAATCAAGAGAGTACAACGATGATATTTTACCCACTTGTTGGATTTACTGAGCCAATCGTGAAATTTTTCTGGAGGAATATTTTTCCATGCATTGTTGCTGCATAAAACCACAACCAGATAATTTGTCGGATCGAGAGAACAGAGTAAATCGCGGCGCATAAAGTATAGACTGCTTTCATTTTCCTGCATGGAAAAAAGATCTATTTTTTGAGGCCCGCAGTCTTCGTCTAACTTTATGATTTTCTTTGGATCTGAACCCATGCATACCACCGCGACCCGCGCCTCTTTTGGTTGCGCGGAAAGGGTTTGGTTGAGCAGGCTGACAGCGTCTTCATGGCGATCGGTATTAATCCACCACACACCACCGGTGGGCATGTGACTGACTTCGTCCCATAATGACTGAATACCAATAGAAAATATGGGGTTCATCGTGTCCTTCTTTTTGCTGATTAGCCTGCATATCAGTTTACTAGCGAAAGCAGCAGAATAAACCTAAGATTGAAATTAAATAACATCAGATTTAGCATGTAAACGAATTTCAGGAAAAGCTTACTTAGCACCGTAGCGTAGTTCCTGGTTTATTCCATAGGGATCGACAAAAATGCCTGATAATGAACCCATGACTTCGTCAGATTCGACGCTCGGTTATACATTTCAGAATGACTTCCTGGCGTTGAGCCGGGCATTTTCTTTGCCGGATATAGACTACACCGATATTTCTCAGCGCGAACAACTCGCCGCAGCCTTTAAGCGTTGGCCTTTGCTGGCTGAGTTTGCAGAACAAAAAGTCGAACAAAAATAAGGAAGCCATAATGGCCATTCTGGGATTACAGGGCGTGCGTGGCGGAGTGGGCACCACTTCAGTTACGGCGGCGCTAGCCTGGTCATTGCAACTACTTGGCGAATCGGTGCTGGTGATTGATGCCTGCCCCGATAATTTGCTGCGCCTGTCATTTAATGACGACATTGCCCACCAGGGCGGCTGGGCGCGTGCGGTGCTTGACGGAGCCGACTGGCGCGATGCCGGGATGCGTTACACCACGCTGATTGACGTTTTACCGTTTGGCGCGCTGACGCCGGGCGAGCGTGAGAATGTCCTGTCGCTGGCGGATAAACTTGCGGAAATTACCACCATTGTTGACGCGCTCCAGCGTCAGGGAGAGTATCGCTGGATCCTCCTCGACCTGCCGCACGGTTTTTATCCGTGGACGCAATCCCTAATGGCGGCCTGCCATCATACGCTGATGATTGTCCAGCCGGACACCAACTGCCATGTGCGCCTGCACCAGCAGGCGCTGCCGGTGAATGCCCATATCCTGATTAACGACTTGCGCGTCGGCAGTCAGCTCCAGGAAGATTTGTATCAGGTATGGCTGCAAACCCAACGCCGCCTGCTACCGATTGCCGTGCATCGCGATGAAGCGATGGCCGAGTGTATGGCGGCGAAGCAACCGCTGGGCGAATATCGTCACGACTCGCTGGCGGCGGAAGAGATCCTGACGCTGGCGAGCTGGTGTTTGCTGCATTACGCCGGTGTCCGCGCTCCTGAGGAGTCCGCATCATGATAAGCCTGAGCGCCTGGCTGTTTGCGCCGGAAGCCTATACGCGCCTGCATGCGCGCTATCAGGGTTATCGGCGCGCGGGCGCATCTCGTTTTAGCGCGTCGCTGGGCTGCTTTTGGGTGGCGCTTGTGTGGGCGTTTATTCCGCTTGAACAGGCGAACTGGCAGCGGCTGATCGCCCGCCAGGATGAGCTTTATCCCCATATTGACGCCCAGCGTCCGCGTCCGCTCGACCCGCTACGCTATCTGCTGCAAAGCGTGTGGCTGCTGGCGACGAAGCGGCCTGAACCGGCTAAACGTCCTGGCTGGCGATCGCTTGCGGCGGTGCAGGGCGTGATGGGGCGCTATCATCAGTGGGTCGAGGCGATTCCGGCGAAGGTCAACGCGCGAACCGGGCATCTCGATAGCCACAAAGAGCTGGCGCACATCAATCCGAAAATCCGCCGCATTGTGCTGGGCGTGGTGGTGACGCTGTCGCTCGCGCTGGCGCTGATTTGTATTACGCAACCCTTTAACCCA
This sequence comes from Pseudocitrobacter sp. CD920760, assembly GCF_057782505.1. NCBI lineage: Bacteria > Pseudomonadati > Pseudomonadota > Gammaproteobacteria > Enterobacterales > Enterobacteriaceae > Pseudocitrobacter > Pseudocitrobacter sp. CD920760. The sequence continues at coordinate 4,937,916 of NZ_CM173490.1, read as the reverse complement.
TTGTCTCAGTTCATCTTCCTGATGCTGCTATGGGGCGTGGCGCTGCTGGTCAGACGCATCCCCGGGCGCTTCTCGGCGCTGATGCTGATTGTTTTGTCGCTCACCGTGTCCTGCCGCTATATCTGGTGGCGCTATACCTCGACGCTTAACTGGAACGATCCGGTGAGCCTGGTGTGCGGCCTCATTCTGCTGTTCGCTGAAACCTACGCGTGGATTGTGCTGGTGCTGGGTTATTTCCAGGTTGTCTGGCCGCTCAACCGCCAGCCCGTTCCGCTGCCAAAAGACATGAATCAGTGGCCGACGGTCGACATTTTTGTGCCAACCTACAACGAAGACCTCAATGTGGTGAAGAACACGGTCTACGCGTCGCTGGGTATCGACTGGCCGAAGGATAAAGTGTCAATCTGGATACTGGATGACGGCAACCGTCCTGAGTTTCGTCAGTTTGCGAAAGATGTTGGCGTCGAGTACGTCGCGCGTAGCACCCATGAGCATGCGAAAGCCGGGAACATCAACAATGCGTTGAAGCTGGCGAAAGGTGAATTCGTGTCGATTTTCGACTGCGACCACGTGCCTACCCGTTCGTTCCTGCAAATGACCATGGGCTGGTTCCTGAAGGATAAAAAGCTGGCGATGATGCAGACGCCGCACCACTTCTTCTCGCCCGATCCGTTTGAACGCAACCTGGGCCGCTTCCGTAAAACGCCGAACGAAGGCACGCTGTTCTACGGCCTGGTGCAGGACGGTAACGACATGTGGGATGCGACCTTCTTCTGCGGTTCCTGCGCCGTCATCCGCCGTAAACCGCTGGATGAGATTGGCGGCATTGCTGTCGAAACGGTGACGGAAGATGCGCACACCTCGCTGCGTTTGCACCGTCGCGGCTACACGTCTGCGTATATGCGCCTTCCGCAGGCGGCGGGGCTGGCGACGGAGAGTTTATCCGCGCATATCGGCCAGCGTATTCGCTGGGCGCGCGGGATGGTACAAATCTTCCGTCTTGATAACCCGCTGACCGGCAAAGGGTTGAAGTTCGCGCAGCGGCTCTGTTACGTCAACGCCATGTTCCACTTCTTGTCCGGCGTGCCGAGGCTTATCTTCCTGACCGCGCCGCTCGCTTTCCTGTTGCTGCACGCCTACATCATTTACGCTCCGGCGCTGATGATTGCGCTGTTTGTACTGCCGCACATGATCCACGCCAGCCTGACCAACTCGAAGATTCAGGGCAAATACCGCCACTCCTTCTGGAGCGAAATCTACGAAACGGTACTGGCGTGGTATATCGCGCCGCCAACGCTGGTGGCGTTGATTAACCCGCACAAAGGCAAATTCAACGTCACGGCGAAAGGCGGGCTGGTGAAAGAGGAGTATGTCGACTGGGTGATTTCCCGGCCTTACATCTATCTCGTTCTGATAAACCTGGTGGGCGTGGCGTTCGGTATCTGGCGCTATATGTACGGCCCGGAGGATGAAATTCTCACGGTCTGGGTCAGCCTGGTGTGGGTCTTCTACAACCTGATTATCCTCGGCGGTGCGGTGGCCGTGTCGGTTGAAAGCAAACAGGTTCGTCGCTCGCATCGCGTGGAGATCAAAATGCCTGGCGCGATTGCCCGCGAAGACGGGCATCTCTTTTCCTGCACGGTGCATGACTTCTCCGACGGCGGGGTGGGGATCAAAATTAACGGCGACGCGCAGGTGCTGGAAGGGCAGAAAGTGAATCTGCTGCTCAAGCGTGGCCAGCAGGAGTACGTCTTCCCGACGCAGGTGGTGCGCGTGTTTGGCAGTGAAGTCGGTCTGAAACTGCTGCCGATGACCACCCGTCAGCATATCGATTTTGTTCAATGTACCTTCGCGCGTGCCGATACCTGGGCGCTCTGGCAGGACAGCTATCCGGAAGATAAACCACTGGAAAGCCTGCTGGATATTCTCAAGCTCGGCTTCCGGGGCTATCGCCATCTGGCGGAATTTGCTCCACCGTTTGCAAAAGTAATTTTCCGTACGCTCACTTCGCTGGTGGCCTGGGTGGCTTCTTTTGTCCCGCGTCGCCCTGAGCGTGAAGCTGTGCAGCCGCACTCACAGCCGGTTATGGCTCAACAATAATGATGATTACACGATGAAAAGAAAACTCTCCTGGATTTGTGCAGTGGCGATGGGAATGGGCAGCCTGCTGCCTGCGACAACCTGGTCTGAACCGACGACCGCAACGCCGGTAATGCCGCCTGCTCAGGAGAGCGCGACGACGCCTGCTGCGCCGTCCGATGCCTCGCCGGTGGTGGTGGAAAGCGTGCCCTCGCGCGATGTCAAACTCACCTTCGCGCAAATTGCGCCGCCGCCGGGCAGCATGGTGCTGCGCGGTGCGAATCCTAATGGCTCCATTGAATTTGGTATGCGCAGCGACGAAGTGGTGTCGAAAGCGCTGCTGAATCTCACCTATACGCCATCGCCATCGCTACAACCGGTGCTGTCGCAGCTGAAGGTTTACCTGAACGAAGAGCTGATGGATGTGTTGCCGGTCACCAAAGAGCAACTGGGGAAAAAGGTCAGCGCGCAGATCCCTATCGACCCGCTCTATATCACCGACTTTAACCGCGTGCGTCTGGAGTTTGTTGGCCACTATCGCGACGTCTGTGAAAACCCGGCTAACAGCACCGTCTGGCTGGATGTAGGCCGCAACAGCTCGCTGGATTTGACCTATCAGGCGCTGAACGTGCGTAACGATCTGTCGCACTTCCCGATACCGTTCTTCGATTCCCGCGACAACCGACCGCTCACGCTGCCGATCGTCTTCGCGGCGACGCCGGATCTGCCACAGCAGCAGGCGGCGGGCATTGTCGCCTCGTGGTTTGGTTCGCGTGCCGGCTGGCGTGGGCAGACCTTCCCGGTCAGCTACAACACGCTGCCGGATAAAAATGCCATTGTGTTTGCCACCAATGACAAGCGTCCTGATTTCCTGCGCGATCATCCGGCGGTAAAAGCCCCGACGATCGAAATGATCAACCACCCGAACGATCCTTACGTCAAGCTGCTGGTGATCATGGGCCGCGATGATAAAGATCTGTTGATGGCCGCGAAAGGCATTGCTCAGGGCAATATCTTGTTCCGTGGCGACAGCGTGGTGGTGGACGATGTGAAACCGCTGCTGGCACGTGTGCCATACGATGCGCCGAACTGGGTGCGTACCGACCGCGCGGTCACTTTTGGTGAGCTAAAAACTTACGAGCAACAGCTGCAATCCACCGGGCTGGAACCGGCGTCCATTAACGTGGCGCTGAACCTGCCGCCGGATCTCTACCTGCTGCGCAGCAACGGTATCGATATGGACCTCAAATATCGCTTTACCATGCCTGCGGTGAAAGACAGTTCGCGAATGGATATCAGCCTGAACGATCAGTTCCTGCAGTCGTTTAACCTCAACAGCACGCAGGAAGTGAGCAGCCTGCTGCTGCGTCTGCCGGTATTGCAGGGGCTGGTTGACGGTAAAAACGAAGTGACTATTCCGGCGCTGCGTCTGGGCGCAATGAACCAGCTGCGTTTCGACTTCCAGTATATGAACCCGATGCCGGGCGGCTCGATTGATAACTGTATTACCTTCCAGCCGGTGCAGAACCATGTGGTGATTGGCGACGACTCAACGATCGACTTCTCGAACTACTATCACTTCCTGGCGATGCCGGACCTGCGCGCGTTTGCCAACGCGGGCTTCCCGTTCAGCCGCATGGCGGATCTCTCTGACACCACCGTGGTGATGCCGAAAAACCCGACCGTTGAACAGGTAACCACGCTACTGAATACCGTCGGCGAAATGGGCGCACAGACCGGCTTCCCGGCGATGAACCTGACCCTGGCCGATGAAGGCAGCGACATTCAGGGCAAAGATACCGACCTGCTGCTGATTGGTTCCATCCCGGAAAAACTGAAAAACGACAAGCAGATTGACCTGCTGGTTGAAGCCACGAAGAGCTGGGTGAAAACGCCGCTGCGTCATCATGAGCTGCCGAGCATCTATCTCGATGAAAACGAACGTAAACCGAACGTGCAGACGGACGTCACCTCATCCGGCCCGATGGCGGCAATCGTCGGCTTCCAGTCGCCGTATAACGACCAGCGCAGCGTGGTTGCGCTGCTGGCAGACAGCCCGCGCGGTTATGAACTGCTGAACGGCGCGCTGAACGACAGCGGTAAGCGCGCGGCGATGTTTGGTTCGGTTTCGGTGATTCGTGAATCGGGCGTGAGCAGCCTGCGCGTGGGCGATGTGTACTACGTCGGTCACCTGCCATGGTTCGAGCGCCTGTGGTTTGCCCTCTCTAACCATCCGATTCTGCTGGCGCTGTTTGCCGCTATCAGCATCGTATTGCTGGCGTGGGTGCTGTGGCGACTGCTGCGCATTATCAGCCGCCGTCGCCTGGACCCTGAAGACGAGTAAGCCGTGATGAAAAGCGTACGCTGGATAGTTTTGCTGTTAGCGCTGGGCACGATGGTACAGGCCCAGGCGGGCTGTAACTGGCCTGCCTGGGATCAGTTCAAAAAAGACTATGTCAGTGCCGAAGGGCGCGTTATCGACCCGAGCGATGCGCGCAAAATTACCACCTCCGAAGGGCAGAGCTATGCGCTGTTCTTCGCGCTGGCGGCCAACGATCGCGAAACGTTCGGCAAACTGTTCGACTGGACGCAGAACAACCTGGCGCAGGGTGACCTGAAAAGCACGCTGCCTGCCTGGCTGTGGGGCAAGAAAGAGGACAACGCGTGGACGGTGCTGGATACCAACTCCGCATCCGATTCTGACGTCTGGATAGCCTGGTCGCTGCTGGAAGCGGGCCGTCTGTGGAAGAACGCCAATTACAGCGAAACCGGGAAAGCGCTGCTTTCGCGCATTGCCCGTGAAGAAGTGGTGAATGTGCCGGGGCTGGGCTCGATGCTGCTGCCGGGCAAAATTGGTTTTGCCGAAACCAATAGCTGGCGCTTCAACCCAAGCTACCTGCCGCCACAGCTGGCGAGCTATTTCACCCGCTTTGGTGCGCCGTGGACGACGCTGCGCGAAACCAACCAGCGCCTGCTGATGGAAACCGCCCCGAAAGGCTATTCGCCGGACTGGGTGAACTATGAGAAAGGCAAAGGCTGGCAGAAGCAGAGTAAAACGCCGCTGGTGGGCAGCTATGACGCCATCCGCGTCTATTTATGGGTGGGCATGATGCATAACAGCGACCCGCAAAAAGCCCGTCTGTTAACCCGATTTAAAGCGATGGCGGCGCAGACCGTTCGCGAAGGCGTTCCGCCGGAAAAAGTCGATACCCTCACCGGCAACGTGACCGGCAATGGCCCGGTGGGCTTCTCCGCCTCGCTGCTGCCGTTCCTGCAGGATCGTGATGCGCAAGCCGTTCAGCGCCAGCGCGTGGCCGACAACTTCCCTGGCGCAGACGCCTATTACAGCTATGTCCTGACCCTCTTTGGCCAGGGCTGGGACCAACACCGTTTTCGCTTCAGCGCCCGCGGTGAATTACTACCTGACTGGGGCCAGGAATGCGCAAGTTCACACTAAGTTTACTCACTCTTTCTTTAGGCATTACGCTGATTCCGGCGAGTTATGCCGCGCCCTCAGCACAGGAGCAACTGCTCAATCAGGTGCGGTTGGGGGAATCCAGCAAGCGCGAAGATATCGTGCAGCAGTCGCTCTATCGCCTGGAGCTGATCGACCCGAATAACCCGCAGGTGCTGGCCGCGCGATTGCGCTACATGCTGCGCCAGGGCGATACCGCCGGGGCGCAGAAACAGCTTGAGCGAATAAAAACCCTGGCACCCAACTCAGCGGAATACAACGCTTCGCGTACGGAGCTTTTGTTGAATTCGGCGGAAGGTCGTCAGGCGCTGCAACAGGCGCGTCTGCTGGCGACCACCGGCCATGCCGATGAAGCCATCGCGGCCTACGAGAAAGCATTTAACGGCCCGCCGCCGGACGGTGATTATGCGGTGGAGTACTGGGCGACGGCGCTGAAAATCCCGGCGCGCCACAATAATGCATTGGTGCGCTTGCAGGCACTGAACAAGCAAATGCCGGGCAACGTCACGCTGCAATCCACCCTGGCGCGCACGCTGCTGGCGGATAACCGTCGCGACGAGGCGTTTGCCGTACTGGAACAGATGGCGAAATCGTCCAACGGGCGCAATGAAGCGGGCGATGTCTGGTTCAACGCCATTAAGGATCAGCCGCCGAGCCAGGCGAGCGTGCAATCGCTTCAGCGTTTTCTGCAAATTTTCACCACCGGTGAGAAGGCGGATGATGCCCGTGGCTTGCTGGCTGAACAACAGAAAACCTTGTCTGATCCTACCGTTCGCGCGAAGAGCGAAGCCGCTGCTGCGCTGGCGTCGGGCAATGCAGCGTCAGCCATTGCCGATTTGCAACGCGCTGTAGCAACAAACAATAAAGATGCCGACGCTATCGGTACGCTCGGCGAAGCCTATTCGCAGAAAGGCGACCGCGTGCGTGCGGTGGCGCAGTTGCAAAAAGCGATTGCTCTCGACCCGCAAAACACCAGCCGCAGCAAGTGGGATAGCCTGCTGAAAACCAACCGCTACTGGCTGCTGATTCAGCAGGGCGATGCGGCGCTGAAGGCCAATAACCCGGCGCAGGCGCAAACGTATTACCAGCAGGCGCAGCGGGTGGATAACACCGACAGCTATGCGATTCTTGGGCTGGGCGACGTCGCTGCCGCGCGTAAGGATTACCCGACGGCGGAAGGCTATTACAAACAGACACTGCGCATGGACCGGGATAATAATCTCGCGGTACGCGGGCTGGCGAATGTCTATCGGGCGCAGTCTCCCGAGAAAGCGACCGCTTACATTCAATCGTTACCTGCGGCACAACGTCGCAGCATTGATGATATCGAGCGCGGTCTGACCAACGATCGCCTTGAACAGCAGGCCGAAACGCTTGAGAGCAAAGGCCAGTGGGCTCAGGCCGCCGAGGTTCAGCGTCAGCGTCTGGCGCTCAACCCGGACAGTGTGTGGATAACCTATCGTCTGGCGAAAGACCTCGACAGCGCGGGCAAGCGCAGCGAAGCGGATTCGCTGATGCGCAATCTGGCGCAGAAGCAGGCAAAAGACCCGGATCAGGTATATGCCTACAGCCTGTATCTTTCCAGCACCGAACGTGATGCTGCCGCCATTTCTCATTTAGGTACGCTGCCGCGCAGTCAGTGGAACAGCAACATTCAGGAACTTTCGGACCGCCTGCAATTTGCGAAGACGATGCAGGAGGCGAACCGACTGCGTGACGCCGGTCAGGAGAAGCAGGCCATTGCGCTTCTGCGAAAACAACCCGCGTCTACGCGGATCACGCTGACCCTCGCCGACTGGGCGCAGCAGCGCGGCGATGCGCCTCAGGCTATCGCGCTCTACAACGAGGTGCTGAGCAAAGAGCCGCAGAATGACGATGCGCGACTGGGGCTGGCGGAGCTTTATTTAGCGCAGGGCGATAAGGCCGCCGCGCGTGCGCAACTGGCGCAGCTCTCCACCACGGGGGAAGCGCCGTCGATGGGTACGCAGCGGCGTATTGCGCTGGTGCAGTCTGGCCTCGGTGAAAACGAAAAAGCGCGGAATACCTTTAACACGCTGGTGCAGCAGGCGAAATCTCAGCCGCCGTCAATGGACAGCGCGCTGGTGCTGCGCGATGCCGCACGTTTTCAGGCGCAGGACGGCAACCCGCAGCAGGCGCTGGAAACCTATAAAGATACGATGGTCGCCACCGGGATTACGCCGACGCGACCGCAGGATAACGACACCTTCACGCGCCTGACGCGCAACGATGCCAGCGATGACTGGCTCAAGCGTGGTGTGCGCAGCGATGCCGCGGACCTGTATCGTCAGCAGGATCTCAACGTGACGCTGGAGCATGACTACTGGGGTTCCAGCGGTACGGGCGGGTATTCAGACCTGAAAGCGCATACCACTATGCTTCAGGTGGATGCGCCGCTCTCAGACGGACGAATGTTCTTCCGCTCCGATTGGGTGGACATGAACGTCGGCAGCTTCTCGCGTAAAAGCGACGGCAGCTACGCGCCGGACTGGGGTACCTGCGGCATTAAAGATCACGCCTGTCGTGGCGGCGCAAGCGCAAGCGATAACGGCGTCAGCGTGGCGGTGGGCTGGAAAAACGACACCTGGAGCGGCGACATCGGTACCACGCCGATGGGCTTCAATGTGGTGGATGTGGTCGGTGGCCTGAGCTACAGCAGCAAAGCGGGCCCGATTGGTTACACCCTGGAAGGTCATCGTCGCCCGATCTCCAGCTCGCTGCTGGCCTTCGGCGGCCAGCAGGATAACAGCAAAGATGGTCACACCGGCAAGAAATGGGGCGGGGTACGCGCTGACGGCGGCGTGCTCAGCCTGAGCTATGACAAAGGCGAGGCCAACGGCGTATGGGCGTCGTTGGGTGCAGATCAGTTAACCGGTAAGAACGTTGACGATAACTGGCGCGTGCGCTGGATGACCGGCTACTACTACAAGGTGATTAATGAAAATAATCGCCGGGTGACGGTCGGCCTGAACAATATGATTTGGCATTATCAGAAGGATCTGAGCGGCTATACCCTGGGTCAGGGTGGATACTACAGCCCGCAAGAGTATGTGTCGTTTGCCGTGCCGGTGACCTGGCGTCAGCGGACAGAAAACTGGTCGTGGGAGCTGGGCGGTTCGGTATCGTGGTCGCATTCACGCACCAAATCGCAGGCCAGCTATCCGCTGATGAATTTGATACCGACCGACTGGCGGGAAAACGCCAGCCAGGACAGCAGCAGCGGCGGCAGCAGTCAGGGCTTCGGTTACACCGCGCGTGCGCTGGTAGAGCGTCGGGTGACGTCGAACTGGTTCGTTGGCGCGGCGGTGGATATTCAGGAAGCGAAGGATTACACCCCGAGCCATGCGTTACTGTATGTGCGTTACTCGGCGGCAGGCTGGCAGGGCGATCTGGATATGCCGCCTCAGCCATTAGTCCCATATGCTGACTGGTGATTTTAATCGCTGAAATTAACCGACAACTGTCACGAATTCCATTCTCTTAGCGTATAATCGGCCCGCGAAACGTCATACTTTGTTACGTTATCGCGGGCTTTGTCCTGTTTTGTTGCGCATCTGATATCTGCACAGTAAGACGTTAGTGCTTTCTGTTGTGGATCGTCGTTTTGTCGGCCTGTTCCTTTTGGTCACCTTTTGACTTTGTCATCGACCTCGTTATCCTCATGACGGGCAGTGCGTTAAGTATTTAGTGGAGAATTCTTTTGCGCGTCAGCCGTTCACTTACGATCAAACAAATGGCAATGGTTGCAGGCGTAACCATGGTGTTCGTGTTTGTCTTTTGTTTCATTCTGCTTTTTCACTTTGTGCAGCAGAATCGCTATAACACGGCCACGCAACTTGAAAGCATCGCCCGTTCCGTTCGCCAGCCGCTTTCTGCGGCCATTCTCAAGGCCGATATTCCGGAAGCGGAAACCATTCTTGGCCGCATTCAGCCTTCCGGCATTGTGAGCCGGGCCGATGTGGTGTTGCCTAACCAGTTCCAGGCGCTGCGCATGAGTTTTATTCCGGAACGCCCGGTTCCGGTGATGATCACCCGTATTTTTGAGCTGCCGGTACAGATTTCGCTACCGCTCTATTCGCTGGAACGCCCGGCAAACCCACAGCCGCTGGCTTATCTGGTGCTTCAGTCCGATTCGTACCGCATGTACAAATTCGTGATGAGCGCCCTCGCTACGTTAGTGACTGCTTACTTACTTTTGGTGCTGATCCTCACCGTGGCGCTGACGTGGAGCATCAACCGCCTGATTGTGCGCCCGCTGCGCGCGATTGCCAATGAACTGAACGACCTCTCGCCGGAAGAGCGCGTGGGCCATCAGCTCACACTGCCGCGTCTGCATCACGACGATGAAATCGGCAAAATGGTGCGCAGCTACAACCGCCATCAGCAGCTTGCTTTGCGCCAGTATGATGAGCTTTGCAGCCGAGCAACGCGTTTCCCGGTTTCCGAATTACCAAATAAAGCCTTTTTACTGGCGTTGCTTGAGCGAACCGTCAGCCAGCAGAAAACCACCGCGCTGTTGATGGTGGCGTGCGAGACCTTGCAGGACACAGCGGGCGTTCTGAAAGAAGAGCAGCGCGAAATGCTGTTGCTGACCCTGGTTGAGAAGCTGAAACAGGTGATCTCACCACGCATGGTGCTGGCGCAGGTCAGCGCCTATGACTTCGCCATTCTGGCTGAAGGCGTTACCGAACCGTGGCACGCCATCACATTAGGTCAGCAAGTACTCACTGTCATGAATGAGCGTTTGCCGTTGCAGGGTATTCAACTGCGCCCAACCGCAAGCGTTGGTATCGCCATGTTCGAAGGAGGGTTGAGCGCCGAGCAACTCTACCGTCGCGCCATTTCGGCGGCCTTTAGCGCGCGTCGCAAGGGCAAAAATCAGATTGAGTTTTTTAACCCGGAGCAGATGGAAAAAGCGCAAAAACGCCTGACGCAGGAGAGCGACATTCTCTCGGCGCTGGAACACCATCAGTTTGCCATCTGGCTACAGCCGCAAATCGATACCGAAACCGGCAAGGTGTGCAGCGCGGAAGTGTTGCTGCGCCAGCAGCAGGTGAACGGCGATTGGGAGTTGCCAAACGACCTGATCGACACCATCGAATCCTGCGGGCTGATGGTGACCGTCGGCCATTGGGTGCTGGAAGAGGCGTGTCGTCTGCTTTCCGCGTGGCAGAAGCGCGGCATCATGCTACCGCTGTCGGTCAATCTCTCTGCCCTGCAACTGATGCATCACAACATGGTGCCGGATATGCTGGCACTGCTCGAACGCTACCGCATAGCACCCGGCACGCTGGTGCTGGAAGTGACAGAAAGCCGCAGCATCGACGATCCCAAAGCCGCTGTAGCGATTCTGCGCCCGTTGCGCAATGCCGGGGTGCGTATCGCGCTGGATGATTTTGGTATGGGCTATGCGGGACTCCAGCAGCTTCAGCATATGAAGTCGCTGCCGGTGGATATCCTGAAAATCGACAAGCTGTTTGTGGATACCCTGCCGGAAGATGCCAGCATGGTCGCGGCGATTATTCAACTCGCACGCAGTCTGCATCTGCGGCTGGTGGCGGAAGGGGTGGAAACGCAGGAACAATATGAATGGCTGAAGGCGGCGAATGTCGATGTGTTACAGGGTTTCCTGTTTGCGCGCGCGGTGTCACCGGAAAACTTTGAGCAGGACTACCTGCCGGATTCGGCGGTGAAACCCGATTGAAAATGATTTCGCAGTTGTGCGAGTCAGCTCAAGGTTTTTAACAATTCAGTTGCAAATGTAGCTATATATATTTCCGTAATGTTTCGTGGGTGTTATTTTGAGGTCACAAGTTGGGTAATCCCCTACCTGGTTTGTGGTTTTATCTTAAGGACATCCTATGAAAACCTCTTTCTTCAAAAGCCTCTACGTGCAGGTTCTGACCGCCATCGTCATCGGTGTGCTGTTGGGCCACTACTACCCTGAGTTAGGCGCGCAAATGAAACCGCTTGGCGACGCGTTCGTTAAGCTGATTAAAATGATCATCGCGCCTGTCATCTTTTGTACCGTCGTGACCGGTATTGCCGGGATGGAAAGCATGAAGGCGGTAGGGCGCACCGGTGCGGTGGCGCTACTCTACTTCGAAGTGGTCAGTACCATTGCGCTGATTATCGGCCTGATTATTGTTAACGTGGTGCAACCCGGTGCGGGCATGAACGTTGATCCGGCAAGTCTGGATGCGGGCGCCGTGGCCGTGTACGCCGAGCAGGCGAAGGATCAGGGCATTGTCGCTTTCTTACTGGATGTCATTCCTTCCAGCGTGATTGGTGCGTTCGCCAGCGGTAACATTCTGCAGGTGCTGCTGTTTGCGGTGCTGTTTGGCTTTGCGTTGCACCGCCTGGGCAGCAAAGGCCAGCTGATTTTTAACGTTATCGAGAGCTTCTCGCAGGTTATCTTCGGCATCATCAACATGATCATGCGCCTGGCACCTATCGGGGCGTTCGGGGCGATGGCCTTCACCATCGGTAAGTACGGTGTGGGCACGCTGGTGCAACTCGGCCAGCTGATCATCTGCTTCTACATTACCTGTATTCTGTTCGTGGTGGTGGTACTCGGTTCTATCGCCAAAGCCACCGGCTTCAGCATCTTCAAATTCATCCGCTATATCCGTGAAGAGCTGCTGATTGTACTGGGCACGTCGTCTTCCGAATCGGCGCTGCCGCGTATGCTGGACAAGATGGAGAAACTGGGTTGTAAGAAATCGGTGGTGGGGCTGGTGATACCGACCGGATACTCGTTTAACCTCGATGGCACCTCTATTTACCTGACGATGGCGGCGGTGTTTATCGCCCAGGCGACCAACAGCCACATGGATATTTTCCATCAAATCACCCTGTTGGTGGTGTTGTTGCTCTCCTCCAAAGGGGCGGCGGGTGTCACCGGAAGCGGGTTCATCGTGCTGGCGGCAACTATCTCTGCCGTTGGGCATTTACCGGTCGCGGGCCTGGCCCTGATTCTGGGTATCGACCGCTTTATGTCGGAAGCGCGCGCCCTGACTAACCTGATTGGTAACGGCGTGGCAACGATTGTGGTGGCGAAACGCGTTAAGCAGCTCGACCAGCAGCAGCTGGATGATGTGCTGAATAATCGTACGCCTGCCAACAAACCGCACGAATTATCCTCTTAAATCCTCATCTTAAGCCCGTACTCCCTTGCTGGAGTGCGGGCTCCTGCGCATAATTAGGCGGCGTTGCATATTGCATGCAGCGACGTCATGCTATCGTAAGACATTATTTTTCGTAGCGATGTGACGTTTTGACGATCGTGTGGTCAAACAGACGTGTTTACGACATTCTTTTCGGCAACCACGACGTGTGGATTGCCTTTGTAACCAGGAACGTTCATCAGGGGTTCACATGCAGGGCACAAAAATTCGACTCTTAGCTGGCAGTTTGCTGATGATGGCGACAGCGGGTTATGTGCAGGCAGAGGCGCTACAGCCCGATCCCGCCTGGCAACAGGGTACCCTGGCTAATGGTTTTCAGTGGCAGGTGCTTTCCACACCTCAGCGTCCCAGCGATCGCGTTGAAATCCGGCTGGTGGTGAATATCGGCTCGCTCTCTGAAAGCGCGCAACAAACCGGCTACAGCCACCTCATTCCCCGCATTGCGCTGACGCAAAGCGGAAGCTTACAACCGATGCAGGCTCGCTCACTGTGGCAGCAGGGCATCGACCCGAAACGGCCGCTGCCGCCGGCGATCGTTTCCTATGATTACACCCACTTTAATTTAAGCCTGCCGAACAACCGCACAGACTTACTGAAAGAGTCACTCTCCTGGCTTGCCAGCGCGGGCGGCAGCGTGTCGATTACGCCGCAGACGATAGAACATGCGTTGAATACGCAGGATATGGTGGCAACCTGGCCGCAGGATACCAAAGACGGCTGGTGGCGCTATCGCCTGAAAGGCTCCACTATGCTGGGCCACGACCCGGCAGAGCCGCTGAAGCGCCCGGTGGATGCCGAACAGGTGAAAGCGTTCTACCAGAAATGGTACACGCCGGATGCGATGACCCTGATTGTGGTCGGCAACGTCGATAGCCGCACGGTTGCCGAGCAAATCAACAAAACCTTCGGCGAGCTGAAGGGCAAACGTGAAACGCCTGCGGCAGTGCCAACGCTTTCGCCGCTGCGTCCGGAAGCGGTCAGTATCATGACCAAAAACGTCACCCAGGATCGTCTGTCGCTGATGTGGGATACCCCATGGCAGCCTATCCGCGAATCTGCGGCGATGCTGCGTTACTGGCGTGCGGACCTCGCGCGTGAAGCGCTGTTCTGGCATGTTCAGCAGAAACTGAGCAAAAACAATGCGAAAGACATCGCGTTAGGCTTTGATTGCCGGGTGCTGTATCTGCGCGCTCAGTGTTCCATCAACCTGGATTCCCCGGGCGATAAGCTCGACGGTAACCTTGGCGTGGTGGCGAAAGAGCTGGCAGAAGTCCGCGAAAAGGGTTTGCCGGTCGAAGAGTTTGACGCGCTGGTCGCGCAGAAAAAGCTGGAGCTGCAAAAACTGTTCGCAACTTATGCCCGCACCGACACCGATGTGCTAATAAGCCAGCGTATGCGTTCATTGCAGAATCAGGTGGTGGATATCGCGCCAGAGCAGTATCAGCAACTGCGCCAGAACTTCCTTGATACGTTAACGCTCGATATGGTGAACCAGGATCTGCGCAGCCAGCTGTCGCAGGATATGGCGCTGATTTTGCAGCAGCCTGCCGGTGAGCCGGAGCATAATATGAAGGAACTGAAAGCCACGTGGGATAACGTGATGGCAGCGCCTGCGGCGGCAGAACCGGTAAGCGGGGATGACGTGCGCCAGGACGTGTCGGATATTCCGCCACAGTAACACAACCCTAACCCCGCCCTCTCCCTGAGGGAGAGGGAGAAAAACCGCACACGCTTAACCTTTGGCACAATCGGCCCCCTCTCCCTTAGGGAGAGGGGGCTCGCCTTTAAGCCGGCATCGCCTCGCGCGGAATAATCGCGCCGCGATGCTGAATTACGGTGCTGGCGGTCAGGTGACCACGTTGCGCTGCTGCTGTTGCATCGCCGCCGGTCAGACGTACCGCCAGGTAACCCGCACTGAAAGAATCGCCCGCTGCGGTGGTATCCACAACTTTCTCTTTCGGCAGTTTCACCGCAGGAACATCAACCACGTTCTGGCCTGCAATCGCTACCAGACAGGAGTCGGCGCCGCGTTTCACCACCACTTCCTGCACGCCTGCCGCATGGGTACGCGCGATCACTTCTTCAACCGGCTTCTCGCCCCACAGCGCGTCTTCGTCGTCCAGCGTCAGGAAGGCGATATCGGTGCATTCCAGCATCTGTTGGTAAACCTGCTGGGTTTCTTCTTTGCTGGCCCACAGGCGCGGACGGTAGTTATTGTCGAAAATGACTTTCCCGCCGTTGGCGCGGCATTCGCGCAGCAGAGAGAGTAATTTTTCGCGGCTGGTCGGGCTTAAAATCGCCAGGCTGATCCCGCTCAGGTAGAGGTAGTCGTAGGTCGCCAGCTCTTCGCAAACGGCGGCAGCTTCATCGCTTTCCAGCCAGAATTTTGCCGCCGCTTCGTTACGCCAGTAGTAGAACGTGCGCTCGCCGGTATCGTCGGTTTCGATGTAGTAGAGGCCCGGCATGCGGTTGCTCATGCGCTGAATCAGCCCGGTGCCGACGTTTTCTGCCTTCCAGGCATCCAGCATCTGCTGGCTGAACGTATCGGTGCCCAGCGCGGTGACGTAGTCGACGCGCAGCGCCGCGGAATCAACCTGGCGTGCGATATACACTGATGTGTTTAAAGTGTCGCCGCCAAAGCCGCGGGTTACGTCTGCGCCCTTCTCGGACAGCTCAATCATGCATTCGCCAATCACGGCAATTTTTTTAGACATAGTCGTGAACCTGATCTGAATCGGAATATTAGCGCTAGTGTGCGCTGCGCTGTTTTAGTGGTCAACTATATTAAAACATCGTTCCATTATTTTTTTGAGCTAGCGCGTGTTAGCGCAAATTTTTGCACATAAAGTTCTCCTTTAACCCGCCGATAACCTGTTGACGAGTTCCATTCGATCCCTCATTGCAACAGGAAGCTGAAATGAAGTTAACGCCGGTCATCCCGCAGTTGAGCATTCCTGAGCCAGGTCTCGCGAATCTGCAGGCACAGCACTACTGGCTGGAGTGTGAACGCGCCTACACTTACCAGCCCATTTACACCACCGAAGGCCGCCTGATGGCGATTGAAGTGCTGACGGTAGTGACGCATCCCAACCATCCCTCGCAACGCATTGCGCCAGACCGTTATTTCTCTGAAGTGCCCGTCAGTCAACGTATCGCCGTCTTAAAAGAGCAACTGCACATGCTGATGCTGAAGCAGGAATTCTTTGCACAGAACCAGATCCTGGCGTCGGTCAACGTGGATGGCCCCACGCTGATGGCGATGCAGCAGGATCAGGCGCTAAAAAATATGATTGAGCCGCTCGACTGGCTGCGTTTTGAATTAGTTGAGCATACGCGTCTGCCGCAGGAATCGTCGTATGCGTCCATTTGCGAGTTTGGCCCGCTGTGGCTCGATGATTTTGGCACGGGCATGGCAAACTTCTCGTCACTCAGCGAAGTGCGCTACGACTACATCAAAGTCGCCCGCGACCTGTTTATCATGCTGCGTAAAACCCCCGAGGGGCGCAATCTCTTCACCATGCTATTACAGCTGATGAACCGCTATTGCCGTGGCGTGATCGTAGAAGGTGTCGAGACCCAGGAAGAGTGGCAGGATGTGCAGGAATCGCCCGCTTTTGCGGCGCAAGGCTACTTTCTTTCCCGCCCGGTTCCCATGAAGACGCTCGATGATGTGGTGATAGCATTTTCCTGATTTATCCCGCTCTCTTCTCCCTCAGCTATCTTTATGAGAGGTGAGGAATTTCACAAAAGGAGCGAGCGTGACGAAATTAAGCAAAGCGATTGCCATCACCGCAGGGGTATTAGTGGCCCTGATTATCCTGCTGGTGATAATTATTGCGACCTTCGACTGGAACCGGCTGAAGCCAACCATCAACGAAAAAGTGTCCACTGAACTGCACCGGCCCTTCGCTATTCGCGGCGATCTTGGCGTGGTGTGGGAGCGTCAGAAGCAGGAGACCGGCTGGCGAAGCTGGATCCCCTGGCCGCACGTGCATGCTGAAGACATCATGCTCGGCAACCCACCGGATATTCCGGACGTCACCATGGTGCATCTTCCGCGCGTAGAAGCCACGCTCGCGCCGCTGGCGCTGCTCACCAAAACGGTCTGGCTGCCGTGGATTAAGCTGGAACAACCCGACGCGCGCCTGATTCGCCTCTCTGAAAAGAACAATAACTGGACCTTCAATATCGGCGACGGTAAGGACGAGAAAAACGCCCAGCCGTCGGCGTGGTCATTCCGGCTGGATAATATTTTGTTCGATCGCGGGCGCATTACCGTGGATGACAAAGTGAGTCAGGCGGCCATTGAGATCCTAGTCGATCCGCTCGGCAAACCGCTGCCTTTTAGTGAAGTGACCGGCAGCAAAGGTCAGGGCGATAACGCCAAAGCCGGGGATTATGTGTTTGGCCTGAAAGCGCAGGGGCGCTATCGCGGCGAGCCGCTCACCGGCACCGGTAAGATTGGCGGCATGCTGGCGCTGCGTGGCGAAGGACAGCCTTTCCCGGTGCAGGCCGATTTCCGCTCCGGCAATACGCGAGTGGCGTTTGTTGGCGCGGTCAACGATCCCATGAAGATGGGCGGGGTCGATCTGCAACTTAAATTCTCTGGCGACTCGCTGAGCGATCTCTACGATCTCACCGGCGTGCTGCTACCGGACACCCCACCGTTTGAAACGGATGGCCGACTGGTGGCAAAAATTGACAGCGAAAAGTCTTCCGTCTTTGACTATCGCAAATTCAACGGCCGTATCGGCGACAGCGATATCCACGGCTCGCTGACCTATACCACCGGGAAACCGCGCCCGAAACTGGAAGGCGACCTGGAATCGCGCCAGCTTCGGCTGGCGGATTTAGGCCCGCTGATTGGCGTGGACTCCGGGAAAGGCGCGCAAAAAGCGAAAAGCGCCGAGGCGCGTAAAGGGGAAGCCACGGTCCAGCCTGCCGACAAGGTGTTGCCTTATGACCGCTTCGAAACCGACAAATGGAACGTGATGGATGCGGATGTGCGCTTTAAAGGGCGTCGTATTGAGCACGGCAGCTCCTTGCCGATTAGCGATTTGTCCACGCATATCATCCTCAAAAATGCCGATTTGCGTCTGCAACCGATCAAACTGGGGCTGGCGGGCGGCTCGATCAGCGGCAATATCCATCTGGAAGGCGACCGTAAACCCATGCGCGGCCAGGCAGATATTCAGGCGCGTCGCCTGAAGCTGAAAGAGCTGATGCCCAACGTGGAACTGATGCAGAAAACGCTCGGTGAGATGAACGGCGATGCAGAATTTCGCGGCACCGGGAATTCCGTGGCCGCGCTGTTGGGCAACAGCAACGGCAACCTGAAGCTGCTGATGAACGATGGGCTTATCAGCCGTAACCTGATGGAGATTGTCGGGCTTAACGTCGGTAACTTTATCGTTGGGCAGATTTTTGGCGATGATGAAGTGCGAGTGAACTGCGCGGCAGCCAACCTCGATATTGTGAACGGCGTAGCGCGTCCACAGATTTTTGCCTTTGATACGGAAAATGCGCTGATTAACGTGACCGGCACCGCCAGTTTCGCCTCAGAGCAGCTCGATTTGACGATTGACCCGGAAAGTAAGGGGATTCGTATCATTACCCTGCGCTCACCGCTGTATGTGCGCGGCAGTTTCAAGAACCCGCAGGCGGGCGTGAAAGCCGGGCCGCTGATTGCCCGTGGCGCGGTGGCAGCGGCGCTGGCGACGCTCGTCACACCTGCGGCGGCGCTGCTGGCGTTGATTTCGCCGTCAGAAGGGGATGTGAATCAGTGCCAGTCGATTCTGGCACAGATGAAGCATTGATGTTGGACGGTGCGCGCTGATGCCCTCACCCTAACCCTCTCCCCAGGGAGAGGGGACCGACCGTGCGGTTTTCGCCCTCTCCCTGCGGGAGAGGGCGGGGTGAGGGGGTTTTTACAGCGCCTGATGCTTCGTCTCATGGGTCAGCAGCAGCGCAATCAGCGTCAACGCCGCCATTGCTGCCAGATACACGCCTACGTAGTACAGCCCGTAGCTGCCCTGTAACCAGGCCGCGATATACGGCGCAACCGACGCGCCAAGAATCGACGACACGTTATAAGAGAACGACGCACCGGTATAACGCACTTCTGTCGGGAATAACTCCGGCAGCAGTGCGCCCATCGGGCCGAAGGTCAGCCCCATCAGGCTCAGGCCAATCAACAGGAACAGCATAATCAGCGACGGCTCGCCGGACCCCAGCAGCGGCTGGAAGAAGAACAGGGCGAAAAGAATAATCAACGAGGTAATGACAATCATGCTGGAACGGCGGCCAAAACGGTCGGCCAGCAGTCCGGCAATTGGCACCATCACGCCAAAACCAATTACCGCCAGCATCAGCATCCACAGCACTTCGTTACGCGGCAGCCCCAGCCCGTTCGGCGCGGCGGCGGTGCTGTAGCTCATGGAGTAAACGGTCATGATGTAAAACAGCGTATAGGTCGCCAGCATGATAAAGGTGCCGAGAACCGTCACGCGCATATGTTTGGTCAACAGCGTGCCCATCGGCACTTTAACCTGTTTTTTTGCGGCGGCGACTTTCGCGAACACCGGCGTTTCATGCAGCGACACGCGGACATATAACCCGATAATCACCAGCACCGCAGAGAAGATAAACGGCACGCGCCAGCCCCAGCTCATGAACTGCTCGTCGGTCAACAGCCAGGAGAGCAGCAGGAAGGTGCCGTTGGCAAAGAAGAAGCCGATAGGCGCACCCAACTGCGGGAAAGACCCGTACAGCGCGCGCTTACGCGGCGGTGCGTTCTCCGTTGCCAGCAACGCTGCGCCGCCCCATTCACCGCCTAATCCCAGCCCCTGACCGAAACGCGCCAGCGCCAGCAGCATCGGCGCCAGAATGCCGATGGTTTCGTAGCCCGGCAGCAGGCCGATCACCACTGTGGAAATGCCCATCGTCAGCAACGAGGCCACTAACGTCACTTTACGCCCGACGCGATCGCCAAAATGGCCGAACAGCGCGGAGCCAATCGGGCGCGCGACGAAGGCAATGGCAAAGGTCGCCAGCGACTGGAGCGTGGCCGCGGCCGGGTCGCCCTGCGGGAAGAAGATGTGCGGGAAAACAATCACCGCAGCGGTGGCGTAAATGTAGAAATCGAAGAACTCGATGGCGGTGCCGATGAGTGAGGCGACGACGACTTTATTACGTGAGTTAACCGGTGCGATGTCTTGTTCGTTATCGAGTGTTGTGGCGGTAGCTTGCATAGTCTTTTCTTATTTTATAGCGAACGAACGGCCATATTAGACATAGCAAAATCGACATTTCAATCTGTAACAGACCGGGCGGGTGCGTGGAAAAGCGGCAAAAAGTGGATCGTTTTTAAGCCAGCGAAATCACTTCTATGAAATGCTTCACAGAATTTACACGTTAGTGGATAAAACTGGTTTTCGGTTAAAAAAAAGTTACTAACTGGATTTATCTGCTGAAATGATGAATTGGGCTGAAATTTTGCATTTTCATTCAGCCCGATAGTGCATTAACGGTGCGTTTTGCCTGGCATGCGCGGGTCATCTTTGTACTGCGCGGTGGCGATCCACGCCGCGCAAAACAGGGTTAAGCGTGCGAAGAAGTAGAAGAACGCCATCAGCCCCAGAACCGAACCAAATGCCGCGCCGGACGGGGATTTCACCAGCGCAGGCAGCGTCCAGGTCATGATGATTTTAATCACCTCAAAGCCAATCGCTGCAATGAAGGTGCCGCGAATCAGCGCCTTTTTGCGCGGGCGGTGACGCGGCAGTCGCCAGAAGATCCAGAAGAAGAGCAGATAGTTGGCAAAAATGGAAATCGCCAGACCAATCAATCGCCAGGCCGGTTTCAGCCACTCAATGCTGTCGAGATAGAGGGCTGAGATGATCATCTGCTGCGCTGCGCCGGAAACAGAAGTAATCGACAGGGTGACAATCAGCGCAACCAGCAGGCCAATCAGCGAGACAAAATCGCGCAGGTATTTAATCCAGATTTTTTCCTGATCCTGCGGGGTGCGTTCCCAGACATCACGCGATTGCGCGCGGATGGCCTCGCGCAGGTTGCCCATCCAGTTCACGCCGGAATAGAGCGCCACCACAAGCCCAACTAAACCGACAGTGGTACGCTGCTGGACGGCGGTGTTGATGGTGCTTTTTAGCGTGGTGGCAAGCGTCGGGTCACTCACATTGGTGAGGATTTTATCAAAGATGTCCTGCAACAACGTTGGGTGCGAGGCGAGGATAAAACCGCCTGCGGCAAAGGACACCATCAGAATTGGAATCATCGACAGGAACGAAAAGTAGGTGATCGCAGCACCAAACTGATTGCCCAGGCGATCGTTAAAGCGCTCGGCGGCGCGAAGCAGGTGGGCGATGATCGGTTGCTGCTGAATTTTCTGTGCGGTATGCGTGACTTTGTTCAGCGCCTGCGTCGCTTTTCCGGGCTCCTCAGGGGCCCGATGCGTTTCGGTATCAATGGATTTGATGGGGTCGTGCTCCAGTTCCTGAGTAGGACGTTTTACGTCATTTTCCGGCGTCATCAGGTCGGTTTTCCTTTTCTCTTGTTTACTATCACTAAATTATAGACTCTGCTAATCAACGTACTCTTTCATCACCTCCGTTAGCCATTCCATAAACAGATGAACGCGGCGTGATAGGTTGCGGCGATGGGGATAAATCAGCGATACCGGCATCGGTTCTGCGCGGTACTGCGGCAAAATTTCGATAAGCTTACCGCTGCGTAACGCCTCCCGCACGCCAACACGCGGAACCTGAATTATCCCCAGCCCGGCAAGGCAGGCGGCGTGATAGGTTTCGGTGCTGTTGACCGTCAGCACGCCACCGGTTTTTACCCAGCGCGTGGTGTTATCAATAACCACTTCAAACCCCTGCGGGCGCACGCCGAGGCTGGTGGCGTAATGCACCACCGCATGGTCGTCGAGTGCGTCCAGCGATTCTGGATAACCGAATCGCGCCAGATAATCCGGGCTGGCGCAGTTTATCACCGTCAGTTTGCCGAGCGGTCTGGCGATTAATCCTGAATCCTTCAGGTGACCCACGCGTACCACGCAGTCAAATCCTTCACGAATGACATCCACCAGGCGGTCGCTGCTGCTCAGTTCCAGCTCAATGCCGGGGTAGTGCTGCAAAAACGCGGGCAGGCGGGGAATGACCACATTTCGCGCTACAGCAACGGGCATATCGACGCGCAGCCGCCCGCTCACGCTGCTGGGGTCGCTTTGAAACATGCTGTCGAGCTCTTCCAGATTGCTGAGCAGATCTTTGGCGCGCTCGTAGTAGACCATGCCGTCCTGCGTCAGTTGGACGCGCCGCGTGGTGCGGTGCAGCAGGCGGCAGCCGAGCTGGTTTTCCAGCGCCTGAATCTGGCGCGATACGCTACCTTTAGGAAGGCCGAGGGTATCGGCGGCGCGGGAGAAACTCTCCAGTTCCGCCACGCGGATGAACAGTTGCATTGCGTGAATTTTATCCATCCCCAACCCTTATTGTTGTTTTGAATGAGACAGTGAAGCGTAATCAGCAATATTTATTGTTCTTTTATCACCTAATAAGCTTGTTCTCAACGAACAACCCCACTGAAATGAGGTTTCTCATGACGCAACGTATCGCATTAGTGACTGGCGGCAGCCGTGGACTGGGCAAAAATGCCGTATTGAAGCTGGCGGCCCAGGGAACAGATATTATCTTTACCTGGAATAGCCAGCAGCAGGCGGCGCAGGATCTGGTGAAAGAACTTCAGCAAACGGGCGTGAAAGCGGTGGCATTACAGCTTAACGTCAGTGATATCAGCACGTTTGGTGATTTTGCTCAGCAGGTTCAACAGGCGCTAAAAGAGACGTGGCAGCGCGACACGTTTGATTATTTAGTGAACAATGCCGGAATTGGTATCAATGCTCCATTTGCCGAGACCACGGAAGCACAGTTTGATGAATTATTGAACATCCAGTTTAAGGGGCCATTTTTCCTGACTCAGCGCCTGCTGCCGCTGATTAAAAACGGCGGACGCATCCTGAACGTCTCGACGGGGCTGGCGCGTTTTGCGCTTCCGGGGTTTGCCGCTTATGCCGCCATGAAGGGGGCAATGGAAGTGTTAACGCGTTATCAGGCGAAAGAACTGGGCGAGCGCGGCATTGCGGTCAATGTGATTGCGCCGGGGGCGATAGAAACCGACTTCGGCGGCGGCAGTGTGCGTGATAATGAACAGATTAATCAGTATATTGCCTCGCAAACCGCGCTGGGGCGCGTGGGTATGCCGGACGACATCGGCGATGCGATTGCCGCACTGCTGAGCGATAAGCTCGGCTGGATGAACGCGCAGCGGGTGGAGGTCTCCGGGGGGATGTTTTTGTAGGGGCCCCTCACCCCAGCCCTCTCCCACAGGGAGAGGGAGAAAACCGACGCAGTTCTGTAGGCTATGCACAATCAGTCCCCTCTCCCTGTGGGAGAGGGTTAGGGTGAGGGGCTCCCCAACAACACGTGCTATTTCACACCTGGTAACACTCAACCTTTCTCACTGCCTTTTCTTTATTTCCGCCATCGCGCTATTCTTCTGGAAATTAATATTTATCCCGCTGACAATTATATTCAGGATTTCCTTAAATAGGATGTAATAAACAATATGAATAAGTAATACTTCCCCATGCCTCTAACTCATTCATAACAAAAATGTTTTTATTTTTGTTTTCATCAGTAAAATAGCCCAGGCCAAACAGCGAGTTCTTATTTACCTCCGCTAGTAATACCCTTCACCCTTCAATGTGTAGGGTTCATTTTTCTGATGAGGAATCAGTATGCAGGTAATCATGTTTGACAGGCAGTCGATATTTATTCATGGAATGAAGATCAGTTTGCAGGAAAATATTCCTGAAGTAGATATTTACGCCGTCAGTCAGGCTGATGAACTGTGGCGACGGTTGCTGGAATATCCAGAGGCATTACTTATTCTGGATGGCGACATGGATAAATCGTTTTGCAGTTGGTTATTGCAGGAAAAAGCGCAGCAGTTTCCGTCATCGCATACGGTGATTGTGGCGAGTGATTGCCAGCAGGCCTGGCTGAAAGAGTCGCTTGCGTGGAATGTGCAGGCTATTGTGCCACGTGATGAAAGCGTCGAAACGTTTGTGCAGGCGATTAACAGCGCCGCGTGCGGGTTAATGTGTCTTCCCGGCGGCTGGACGTTTAATTACGAAAACGAGAGATGTGGTCTTGAGAAGCTTAGCCATCGCCAGCGTGAAATTCTGGAGCTGCTGGCGAACGGCGAGTCGAATAAAGAGATCAGTCGAACGTTGAATATCAGCGCGGGTACGGTGAAAGCGCATCTGGAATCACTGTACCGGCGTCTGGATGTGAAAAACCGCACCCAGGCGGCGATGTTATTCGGCGCGCATGAGCTCCCGCCCCAGATCTGTTCGGAATAAGGCACATTCGGCCTGACGCTGTTTGTTCAGGCCGTTGCTTCTCACCCCGTTTAACTCTGTTTCTGCCAGCCATACTGCAAGTGCTTTCGCGAACTGGCGCTGATTGATGTAGCGCACTACAGCGGAAGCGGCAAATGTCTCGGGGCCTAAACTGAGTGCCAGCGATATCAGCGCATCATATTGAATCTGCACCAGTGGCACCTTTATCTCTTGCGCCAGTACGCGCTGGCAGGCGTAAATATCCAGCTGTAACAACGCGTCGGCCTGTGGCTGGCTAAGCGGCGTATTGAACGTCTCACTCCCCTGAATCAAATGACCATATCCCACGACCCAAAGATGGCATTCATCCTGGTAGGGCTCAGCAGAAAACCCCTGACATTGTTTAATAAACGCTAACCCTTCCGGGCTGAGGCGCAGGGCAGTATTTGGCATTTTTCTTCCTCACTCAGATGGTTAGCGAGTGTAGAGGATGGGGAATCGCGCGCCTATTCGCCAGATGGCCTGGGTAAATCCTGCATGTGGCGAGAATATATTCCGCCAATCGTAAAATTCGCTGCAACAATAGAAATACGGGCCAACCGTTTGCGAAAAAGTCGTGAGAACGATCGAGTTTCGCGTCAGTGTCAGCGCAGCGGCCTTTTAATTTTAAGGGTTTCGTATATGTTGTATCGGCAAAAAAACAAAAATAAACCTTACTAATCTTCAGGTTACTTTCCTACTGTGGGTTAAGGACGTGGATGATGCCTACTCCATCGCATCAATTATTTGAACATTGCCTTGGCGTGATCCGCCAGGCGTCTGTGGAGATCCTCAACCTGCTCGACATGCGCGTCGGGGAAGGTAAGGAGCCTCGTTGGTTTCTGGAGCAACTGGATCAGGCCCGGCTGAATCTTGGCGGCTGGGCGAGCGTGGCGAAAAAGCTGAACCTCAATGATGCCGAGCTGAGCGAGTTCACCCTGCAACTCCGTCATTTACAGAAACTGGTGCCGCACTATGAGCGCGGGCAACCCATCACGGAGGATCAGCTGATTGCTGCGGCGCGAATGGTGGCCGCGCTGGAGCTGATGCGCCGCCGTCAGCCGTTGCTGGTCTTTGAGAGCGACTCTGATGCGGATGCCGAGCAGTTGGAGGCCCTGGCGCTGCGGCAGCTGCGGATGATCCAACTGATGCTGACCGCGCTTATTCGTCAGGCCTGGCCGGATACCACCCGTTTGCACAATCACCTCAAACTACAGTTTGGCGCGGACTGCGTGCGGGGCTGGCTCTCGCGCAGCAAAGAGGGCGATATTCTCAGTGGCATGCAGTTCAGCGAGCTGGCGCTACTGGTGGTGGATAAAAAAGAGTTTTCGCGCCACTACGCTTCGCTTTTCCACAGTACGACCCTGTTGACCTTCCATGCGGACCCTCGTCTGACGCTGCATGCTTTCCTGGATGATATCCGCCTGATGCGCAAGGCGGTGGTCAGCCAGCGGGCCGTGTCATCCACCGCTTTTCTGCTGCTGGATATCTATGCCCGGCAGATTGCCACGCCGATTCAGCGCGCGTTTGAGCAGGGCAGAACGTTGGTGAATCCCGCAAGCCTGATGGCGACAGACGGTAACGTGGTGCAGCATTTCTGGGATGAGCAACGCGAGTTTGCCCGGCTTAACGGTGCGGATGAGCAGCCTGTCCATGAGTCTATTGAACGAACTCGTAAAAAATCAGCCCGTACGGTGGAAGCGCGGGATAAATTAATCTCCTCGGGGCTGTGGGCCGCCGTGGGCCTGATGGTGGTGGCGATGGTTGTTGGGGGCATCTGGATGCTCAATGCGTCGCCTGCCGCGCCAACGGCCAGCGCATCGACAACGCCTGCGCCGGGAATTGAAGCGCCGTCGCGTGAGTCACCGCGAGAACAGCTGGCGAATCGCGGTATTAATTGGGATATCAACGGATTACGTTCGGCTATCGATCGTAACGATGCGGGTGTCGTACAGCTGTTTATGCGTGGCGGGATGGACTGGCAGCTCGCCTGGACGGAGCAGGCGCTGTCAGCACAGCACGATGAGGTGATTGCTTTGCTGCTGCGATATCGCCTGCAAATGGATGAGCCAAAACCCTGTCGGCGCTTTATCACCGCTCTGAGCCACGCGCTGGCGGGCGGTGAAGCGCTCACGTCGTCAAGAAGAGATCTTTTACAGACGTTTTGCACCCGCCCCGCCGTGGTTGAACGTCAACGACGGGAAGTGGATAACGCCCGACAACGCGTGAAGGCCGAGCCGACGACACACAATAAGCGATGGCTGGACGTACAGCGCGAGATTTATGCCGTGATTAAATAGCGGTTATTGAGCCATTGTAGGCCGGGCAAGCGCAGCGCCCCCGGCGGGTGCGGTGTAAATGCCTGATGCGCTTCGCTTATCAGGC
The DNA here is from genome assembly GCF_057782505.1 of Pseudocitrobacter sp. CD920760. Classification (NCBI taxonomy): domain Bacteria; kingdom Pseudomonadati; phylum Pseudomonadota; class Gammaproteobacteria; order Enterobacterales; family Enterobacteriaceae; genus Pseudocitrobacter; species Pseudocitrobacter sp. CD920760. The sequence goes on along the minus strand of NZ_CM173490.1, from coordinate 4,911,308 downwards.
CTACGGTTTTTTCACGTTATTAAGGCTCGCCGTACAAACCAATCAAACGGCGTACCACGCCGTTGGTCCAGCCGAAACCATCCTGTAACGGATACTCCCCGCCGCCCCCTTCGCGCGGCGTGCCTTCGGCGATGTGATACTTCTCAATTAGCTTATGATGGTCGCGATAGAAATGATTCACCGTCTCCAGCCAGTTATGGGCGATTTCGTTGCCCAGCACGTCGTGGCCGTAGAGTTTGAATCCCTGAATCGCCATCCACTGTAGCGGGGCCCAGCCGTTCGGATAATCCCACTGCTCGCCGCTTTCATACTCTGTTGCCAGAATACCGCGCGGCGTGAGCAACCGGGCGCGGACGGCAAGCGCCAGCCGGTCTGCCTGTTCATGCGTCGCCATGCCGACATACAATGGCACGACGCTGGCGGCGGAGAACAGCGCCTGTTGCTCGCGGCGCCAGTCGTAATCGCGGAACAGACCATTTTCTTCATCCCACAGATAACGCGTCACCGCTGCACGGCGTGCGCTGGCTTTCTGTTTAAACAGCGCCTGTGTCTCTTTATCGCCCTTCAAACCAGAAAGATTAGCGATGGTGTTTTCCAGTTTGAACAGAAAAGCGTTCAAATCGATGGGAATAAACTGGGTCGTCCGGATGCTTGCCAGTCGCGACGTATCGCGCAGCCAGCGTGAAGAATAGTCCCAACCGGATGCTGCCCCGGCGCGCAGGTCGCGATACACCTCATTGGGCGGTCGGCCTGAATGCTGCGCCGTTTCGACATCTTCAATCCATGACTCATCACGCGGCGTGTCGCGGTCGTCCCAGTAGCGGTTGAGCAATGAACCGTCCGGCATGCGCACCACGTGGCGATAAGCCTGATTGGGAATGAGCGAATCCGCGCCATCCATCCAGAAGCTGTACTCCATCTTCAGATGGTCGAGGTAGCGTTTCGCGCCGCGCACGCCATCCTCTTCGAACAGTTCAACCATCAGCGCAAACACCGGGGGCTGCGAGCGGCTGAGGTAGTAGGTGCGGTTGCCGTTAGGAATATGCCCGTAGCGCTCAATCATCCACGCGAAGTTATCGGCCATGCATTTCAGCAGGTCTTCCCGACCGCTCTCCGCCAGGCCAAGCATGGTGAAGTAGGAGTCCCAGTAGTAGGTCTCGCTAAAGCGCCCGCCGGGCACGATATAGGACTGCGGCAGCGCCAGCAGCGACGAACCGGGAATATGGTCCTGCGGCTCGCGGGTGAGCACCGGCCAGAGCGTGTCGATGTGCTCCTTCAGCGATTTATCCGGGTCCGAAACGTATTCACTGTCGCGCAGTTCCGGCGGCCAGAAGTTCTCTTCCACAAAACGGCGCAGATCAAAGCCAGGTATACGCTTGATACGGCGATAATGGATGAGAATATCCAGCGGATCTTTCTTCGGCGCGCAGTCAGGAAACGTTTTGCTATCGCTAAAAATGCGTGCGCGCTGAACGTTTTCGAACAGTTCCAGATAACGATCGGCTGGCGTTAAGGCATCGGAGGCGGGTAGCCCCTCAATGACTTCCGGCTCCGGTTCGGCATCGAGCATTTCATCCAGTTTTAATTCGTACGGATCCGCTTCGTAGCACAGCTCGATATCAATGGCTAAGGCCTCGGACTCTTCGTGACGTATTTTCTGGTTGAACATATCGCAGGTCACCTCCGGTGAGCGTCGTTTTACATCCCGGTTTTATCCGGCCACTTATAAAGCGTAGACATTCGCTTCGGTTACGGGTGAGCAAAGCGTGCGGAAGATCACATTTTATGGCGAGGTGATAAGAGGGTTTTTTTTCAGGTTTTTGAAAAATAATAAAAAATGGGAATCCCGGTTTTCACCGTCGCCGGGATTTTCAGAACAATCGATTGTAACGGGTTTTAACGCGGACTGAATTTATAAAACAGATTCGGCTCGCTGACGATGTAAAGATTACCCGTGCCGTCGGTAGCGATACCTTCCGGCTGTGGAATATCACGGGAAAGGCCGTAATGGCCCGCCGTCAGCGACATAAATTTCAGGTTATGTTCGCGGTCTACCAGCACGACTTTTTGCGAAATGTCGGAGAGAATATAGAGGTTAGACGTCGAGCCATCAAAATCCATTCCGGAGATATCGCGCACATACCAGGAGAGCATTAATTCATTGAGCGGACTTATATCCGTTTTGAATACCCCTTCGTTATCGAGGATATTAAAAATGCGGACGGGTTTTTTCTCCTGGGCTGTCACCATGCGAGACAGTTCGGGTTTCCAGGCTAATCCTTCCACGCCGCTGTTTTCCTTTTCCGCCTGAACTGCCGGACGATAAATTTCGGCATGGCTGATATCCACTTTTTGTGTATCGTTATTAATGGTGACGATAGCCAGCGTGCCGCTCTTTTCTTTGGAAAGGTAAAAGCGTTGATTGCCGATATATTCAATGGCCTCAAGGTCTGCGGGTGTATCCGTTTTGATACGGCGCAGCACCTTCCCATCCGTGCTAAGTTCCAGAATTAAAGAGGGCGCATCGGTGACGGCGAACAGCGTTTGTGTGTCTTTATTCCAGGTCAGACCGGATAATCCGCCCTCCAGACCTGAAATCTGTTTGGCGTCGATCGTGACGTGGTAGTTATCTATTTGTGGGTAATTTGTGATGTAGTAATAGAAAGAGAAAATACAAAGAAGAACAATAATAAAGCCTGATAATATTTTAGTTTTCTTATTCTTCATAAACCCACAGGGAATTAACGGGAGAGTCGGATATCCCCTATATGTTTTCATATAGGGGATTGCGCGTCATATATTAACGCATAGTAACAAACTCTTCCGCCGCTGTCGGGTGAATTGCCACGGTATTATCGAAATCTTTTTTGGTTGCGCCCATTTTCAGCGCCACGGCGAAGCCTTGCAGCATTTCATCCATACCAAAGCCGATGCCGTGAATACCGACAATTTTCTCTTCCGGGCCAACGCAAACCAGCTTCATACGGCACGGCTGGCGATGCGTGGTAACAGCGGTATACATTGCGGTGAAGGACGACTTATAAACCTTCACGGCGTCGTCGCCATACTGCTCACGCGCCTGCGGTTCGGTTAAACCGACGGTGCCGATGGGCGGATGACTGAAGACCACCGTCGGAATGTTACTGTAATCCAGGTGCTCATCTGGCTTGTTATTAAACAGACGCTCTGAGAGACGACGACCTGCGGCCACGGCAACCGGCGTCAGCTCAACGGCACCGGTGTTATCGCCCACCGCATAAATTCCCGGAACGTTGGTGTTCTGGAATTTATCAACGACGATGTAGCCTTTATCGTTGGTTTTCACGCCCGTTGCGGCCAGGTTGAAGTTGTCATTCGCCGGTTCACGGCCAATCGCCCAAATCAGGCAATCTACCGTCTGGCTGCGGCCATCTTCCAGTTCAATGGTCAGGCTGCCGTCGGCGTTTTTCACGACTGCTTTAGGAATAGCCTGGGTATGCAGCGTTGGGCCTTCCGCGTTCATGACTTCCACCAGTGTTTCGACAATCAGCGGGTCGAAGGTACGCAGCGGCGCGTGTTTACGCACAAACAGGTGCGTTTCCGCGCCCAGTCCGTTAATCACGCCTGCCAGTTCCACAGCAATGTAGCCCGCGCCGACAACGGCAACGCGTTTCGGCAATGCCGGCAGCGCGAAGAAACCGTCGGAATCGATACCGTATTCCACGCCCGGAATATCCGGATGGCTTGGGCGACCGCCGGTGGCGATCAGGATATGATCGGCAGTGATCGTTTCCCCGTTCACTTCCACGGTTTTCGCATCAACAAAGCGGGCAAAGCCTTTAATGACGTCGACTTTGTTTTTCGCCAGGCCGTTGTCATACGACGTATGAATACGGTCAATGTAGGCCGTGCGGCTGGCAATCAGCTTGTTCCAGTCGAAGTCGTTGATGGTGGTATCAAAACCGTAATCCGGGCCATACATGTGGATGGCTTCGCGGATTTGCGCGGCATGCCACATCACTTTTTTCGGCACGCAACCGACGTTAACGCAGGTGCCGCCCAGCTCTTTGGCTTCAATCAGCGCGCACTTCTGGCCGTACATCGCCGCACGGTTAATCGAGGCGATGCCGCCGCTGCCGCCGCCAATAGCGATATAGTCGTAATGTTTGGTCATGACCGCTCCTTCCTGTTCATTGTCAGGCGAGGGCTCTACGCCCAGCGCCAAAGATCCGCGATTGTATACCTGAAACTGATAGGTTCTGGCTATGTCTGCAATTACTCAGGCACGATCCAGCTTACCGTGGTGTGGCCGATACCGTTCGGCACCAGCTTGCTGTGCAGCCATGGCAGAACGGCGTTCATCTGCTGTTCCAGCTTCCACGGCGGGTTGATAACAATCATGCCGGACGCGGTCATGCCGCGCTGATCGCTGTCCGGGCGTACCGCCAGCTCGATTTGCAGGATTTTACGGATGCCGGTGGCTTCCAGGTCTTTGATCATGCGTTTGATTTGCGCACGCAGGACGACCGGATACCACAACGCATAGGTGCCTGTCGCAAAGCGCTTATAGCCTTCGTGAATGCCCGTAACCACAGCCTGGTAATCGGTTTTGATTTCGTACGGCGGGTCGATGAGGATCAGGCCACGACGAGACACCGGCGGCAGTTTGGATTTGAGTTGTTGATAACCGTCGGCTTTTTCCACGCGCGCACGATCGTCTTTCTGGAACTCTGAGCGCAGCAGCGGGAAATCGCTTGGGTGCAGTTCAGTCATCATCAGGCTGTCTTGTTCACGCAGCAACTGGCGGGCAATCAGCGGTGAGCCTGGGTAGTAGCGCAACTGACCGCTGCGGTTGAAATGCTGTACCACGCTGATGTATGGCTCCAGTTCGGCAGGCAGATCGTCTTGCTGCCAGATACGGGCGATACCTTCCAGATACTCACCGGTACGCTCGGCATGCTCGCTGCTTAACTGGTAACGGCCCGCGCCCGCATGGGTGTCCAGATAGAGAAACGGTTTATCTTTCTCTTTCAGTGATTCGATGATCAGGCTCTGAACGGTATGTTTGAGAACGTCGGCGTGGTTGCCAGCGTGGAAGCTGTGGCGATAACTGAGCATGGGTAAAGGGGTTCCGGAAAATAAACGAATTAGCAGATAGTTTACCGCAGAAACGTCCAAATTACCTGACCTTGATGTTTTCTGAATTCACCCTTAATGAGGAATAGCACAGGTATTTTCTTTTCCTGGAATTTATTCTGGAGTGAACACTTCGCAGACGAGAACAGCAGGATGTTTACGAGCAGAGATGAGATTGAAGAGAGCCTGGTGGAAGCTGGAGTTAATCCCAAAGAGGCCAGAATACTCGCGCAGCAGGCCCGGCCCGCAACACGCCTTATCCCGCATCCTGTTGATAATGAAGAGAGCATCCCTGTTGGTATGACGAAAATCGGCGGCAGACCCGATTTACCGGAAGGCGTCGAATGGCCATGGCGCTCGGCTTATCCAGAGAAAGCGAGTTGCATGGCGAGTTTCCGTGAAAGGGCAACCAGGACAGTGGATGACTGGCGTTGGGGAACGCTGGAGCAGCGGATTGAAAACTGTGAAGAGGCAAAGCGCGATCTTTATGCAGTAGAACATGCTTTTCCCTTATCGTTTATTGCCCAGATCAATTTCGCTGAGATGTGGGGGGGAGAGTTGAATGAGTGTATGCCGTGTGAAGGGGTACTGTATCTTTTTTACGATTTGATCGTGCAACCGTGGGGCTGCGATCCTAAAGAGAACGTGGGCTTTTCTGTTCTTTATATTGCTTCTGACACGAAATTAATTCGCCGAGAAATTCCAGAACAACTGTTGTGGCTGGATTGCTGGAGTACTATGAGGCCAGTAAACAGGTGTGAAACTGAGAAAAAGTTATCTCTTCTACCCTACGGAACAGCGCAATGGGAACTATCCAGGCTTTCCGATGAGACGGCGGGCATTGTTGCTGGCTGGCGCAAGGCTCTGGATGATTTTCCTGGTAGTCAGATTAGCGGTTGGCCTGATGTTATGCAGGATGATATGCAGGTTGGTTGTGCGTTTGTAAGCTCCGGTCATGTCTGTGACGGTGATAATATCTACACAGTAGTAGATTCAGAATCAATTCGCGCCACTGCGACCGAATGGATATTGCTGGCGCAATTCGATTCTGAAGATATCGGATGGATGAATTGCGATTGGGGACGGCTTTATCTGTGGATCAAACGCAGCGACCTGATTGCGCGTCGCTTTGAGCGGGCGCAATTGATTCAGCAATGCGACTGAAAGAAAACCCAGCATCACCTTCATCATTGAAATTCACTACACTTAACCCCATGCTACATACATTACATAGCGGATGGCGATGTAACGCGTCTTATCCGATCTACAGGCGTAGGTCGGGTAAGGCGCAGCCGCCACCCGCCAACAACGCGCATACGCGTTTGTTTCCCCCTTTTTAACCAGGACTGTGCATATGACGAATCCATTACTGACTCCCTTCGAACTGCCACCGTTTTCCGCAATCAAGCCTGAGCATGTTGTTCCCGCCGTCACCAAAGCGTTGAACGACTGCCGTGAAAATGTGGAACGCGTGGTAGCGCAGGGCGCACCGTATTCCTGGGAAAACTTATGCCAGCCGCTGGCAGAAGTCGATGATGTGCTGGGGCGTATTTTCTCGCCGGTCAGCCATCTGAACTCGGTCAAAAACAGCCCGGAACTGCGCGAAGCTTACGAACAAACTCTGCCGCTGTTGTCGGAATACAGCACCTGGGTCGGTCAGCATGAAGGGCTGTATAAAGCGTATCGCGACCTGCGCGACGGCGATAATTACGCCACGCTCTCGACGGCACAGAAAAAAGCGGTCGATAACGCGCTGCGTGATTTCGAACTGTCCGGGATCGGGTTGCCGAAAGAGAAACAGCAGCGCTACGGTGAAATTGCGACGCGCCTGTCTGAACTGGGCAACATCTATAGCAACAACGTACTCGATGCCACCATGGGCTGGACAAAACAGGTGAGCGACGAAGCGGAACTCTCCGGCATGCCGGAAAGCGCGCTGGCTGCCGCCAAAGCGCAGGCCGAAGCCAAAGAGCTGGACGGCTACCTGCTGACGCTGGATATCCCAAGCTATCTACCAGTGATGACCTACTGTGACAACCAGGCCCTGCGTGAAGAGATGTATCGCGCCTACAGCACCCGTGCCTCCGATCAAGGCCCGAATGCCGGTAAATGGGACAACAGCCCGGTGATGGCGGAAATCCTCGCCCTGCGTCACGAACTGGCGCAACTGCTGGGCTTCGAAAGCTACGCCTTTAAATCACTCGCCACCAAAATGGCGGAAAACCCGCAGCAGGTGCTCGAATTCTTAACCGATCTGGCCAAACGCGCGCGTCCGCAGGGTGAAAAAGAGCTGGCGCAACTGCGTGCCTTCGCGAAGGCGGAATTTGGCGTCGATGAGCTGCAACCGTGGGATATCGCCTACTACAGCGAAAAACAGAAACAGCACCTCTACAGCATCAGCGACGAACAGCTGCGCCCGTACTTCCCGGAAAACAAAGCCGTTAACGGCCTGTTTGAAGTGGTGAAACGTATTTACGGCATCACAGCCAAAGAGCGCAAAGATGTTGACGTCTGGAACCCGGAAGTGCGCTTCTTCGAGCTGTATGACGAAAATAACGAACTGCGCGGTAGCTTCTACCTCGACCTGTACGCGCGTGAACACAAACGCGGCGGGGCGTGGATGGACGACTGCGTTGGTCAGATGCGCAAGCTTGATGGCTCGCTGCAAAAACCGGTCGCCTATCTGACCTGTAACTTCAACCGTCCGGTCAACGGCAAACCGGCGCTGTTTACGCATGACGAAGTGATCACCCTGTTCCATGAATTCGGTCACGGCCTGCATCACATGCTGACCCGCATCGAAACCGCAGGCGTTTCCGGGATCAACGGCGTGCCGTGGGATGCGGTCGAACTGCCGAGCCAGTTTATGGAAAACTGGTGCTGGGAGCCGGACGCGCTGGCGTTTATCTCCGGTCACTACGAAACCGGCGAACCGCTGCCGAAAGAACTGCTCGATAAAATGCTGGCGGCGAAAAACTACCAGGCGGCGCTGTTTATCCTGCGTCAACTGGAGTTTGGCCTGTTCGACTTCCGCCTGCACGCGGAATTTAACCCAGAGCAGGGCGCGAAAATCCTCGAAACCCTGGCGGAAATCAAGAAACAGGTTGCCGTGGTGCCGGGGCCGTCATGGGGCCGCTTCCCGCACGCCTTCAGCCACATCTTTGCCGGTGGTTATGCGGCGGGTTACTACAGCTATCTGTGGGCCGATGTGCTGGCGGCGGATGCGTTCTCCCGCTTCGAAGAAGAGGGGATTTTCAACCGCGATACCGGGCAGTCGTTCCTTGATAACATCCTGACGCGCGGCGGTTCTGAGGAGCCAATGGCGCTGTTCAAACGCTTCCGTGGCCGTGAACCGCAGCTTGATGCAATGCTGGAGCACTACGGGATCAAAGGCTAATCAGTCAGTGAAAATCTGTTTACTTGATGAAACGGGCGCCGGAGACGGCGCCTTATCTGTTCTTGCCGCCCGCTGGGGGCTGGAGCACGATGAAGACAACCTGATGGCGCTGGTGTTAACGCCGGAGCATCTTGAACTGCGCAAGCGCGATGAGCCAAAGCTTGGCGGCATCTTCGTGGATTTTGTCGGCGGGGCGATGGCGCACCGACGCAAATTTGGCGGCGGTCGCGGTGAAGCGGTGGCAAAAGCAGTCGGCATCAAGGGCAGCTATTTGCCGGACGTGGTTGACGCCACGGCGGGGCTGGGGCGCGATGCCTTTGTGCTGGCCTCGGTGGGTTGCCATGTGCGGATGCTGGAACGCAACCCGGTAGTGGCGGCGCTGCTCGATGATGGCCTGGCGCGCGGCTATGCCGACCCGGAAATTGGCGGCTGGTTGCAGGAACGCTTGCAACTGATCCACGCCTCCAGCCTGACGACGCTCGCGGATATCACCCCGCGTCCGCAGGTGGTGTACCTTGACCCGATGTTTCCGCATAAGCAGAAAAGCGCGCTGGTAAAGAAAGAGATGCGCGTATTTCAGTCGCTGGTGGGGCCCGATCTCGACGCGGATGGATTGCTGGAACCCGCGCGGTTGCTGGCGACAAAACGCGTGGTAGTGAAGCGGCCAGACTATGCGCCGCCGCTCGCGGACGTGGCGACAACCAACGCGGTGGTCACGAAAGGGCATCGGTTTGATATTTATGCGGGGACGGCGGAATAAGGGTGGTGCGGCCTGGGCCCCCTCACCCTAACCCTCTCCCACTGGGAGAGGGGACCGATCATGCCAATGGTGAAAGTTGTGCGGTTTTCTCCCTCTCCCTGTGGGAGAGGGCCGGGGTGAGGGCCTCTACACAAACGGCGCGTACGGATCGGCCATCTCAAACGCCGCTGTTCTCTCCGCTTTCGGCGGGTAAATCAGCTCGCTAACGATCGACACCTTCAACTTCTTCGCTTCTTCGCGCGTCAGTTTTACCTGCTGATCCCAGCCCTCGGTATACACCGCGCCCCAAGCGCCGAGATCCAGACAGGTGACGTACATCTCCTGGCGATACGGCGACGGTTCCACACTCAGCAGGCTGGCAGCGGCGTTATTCCCGGCGAATTTGCCCAGCAGAATCGCATGCTGGCAGGTCATCAGCGCGTGGTTGCCTTTGTCATCCGTTGCCGCATACGCCACGTCGCCGGTGGCGAAAATCTCTTCATGGCCGACAACCTGAAGATTCGCATCCACATGCAGACGCCCCTGGCGATCGCGCGGCGCATCAATCTGCGCCGTCAGGCCGCTTGCCTGCACGCCTACGGTCCAGATAACGGTCGAAGAGTCGATTCGCTGCCCGTCTTTCAGCGTGACGCCTGCTGCGTCCACCGATTCGACTTCGGCATTCACTATCCATTCGACGCCCAGCTCGTTTGAAGCATCAATGACCACATTACGCAGTTCTTCACTGTAACGTGAACCTGGCTGTGCGCCGCGCTCAACTACGACTACTCTGGTCTTAGCATTTGAGCCAAGAATGTCGCGCAGACGGCCTGGTAATTCCATCGCCATCTCAATACCGGTAAACCCGCCGCCGCAGACGACGACGGTATTACGCGCGTCGCTTTCAGATTGAGAGGCCAGGGATTCCAGATGTTTTTCTAAAACGGCCGCGCTCTCCAGCTGATCGAGATCGAACGCATGCTCAGCGACGCCTGAAACAAATGAACGGTTTACGTGGCTACCGCTCGCCAGAACCAGACGGTCGTAGGGGTGCTGATGCATTTCGCCATCGGCATCTTTCCAGCTCACGCTACGCGAGTCTGTGTGAATATCCGATACGGTGCCACGCAGGAATTTCACGCCGGTGACGTCGAATAGCGGCATCAGTGGGGAAACCAGCGTTTCAACGTGGCTTTCATAAAAACGCGGGCGAACACGTAGCTCTGGCTGCGGAGCTATCACTGTAATATCAATAGCCTGATTATCATGCTTGTCCGCCAGGCGCGCCGCGCTCAGGGCTGCCCACATTCCGGCAAAACCGGCTCCTACGATCAAAATTTGTTTACGCATCGCTCATTCACTCTGTTAACGTCGATTAATTGACTCGGATTTTATTGGTCGTAGTATGAAAAGGCAATGTGAAAAATCATTTTGTGAGGAAGGTGATGGTTATCGCATTGATAAATCATTATTTATTTTTTAATGTATTTGGCTATGCAAGTAAGCATCTGGATTGCCAAGGGCAAAATAGCTACAATAACTCAGAGTTATATTGGCTGAGATTAAAGCATGGCATTTTACAGTTCCGGGGTTGAGTACGGCATCCATAGCCTGATGTGCATGGTAGACAGTAAGGGCGACGCCCGTGATATGAGCGTGCGTGAAATAGCTGAGCTGCAAAGCGTGCCTTATGACTACCTCGCCAAAATCTTTACCCGTCTGTCAAAAGCCGGGCTGGTGCGCAGCATTGAAGGAAAGGGCGGCGGTTTTCAGCTGGCTAAACCCGCGGAGCACATTACGGTGAAAGACGTGGCTGTTGCTATCGACGGTGAGAAACGCATCTTTGAATGCCGCGAAATTCGCCAGCGGCTGGCTGTGTTTGATGAACAGCCGCCGGAGTGGGCGTGTGAAGGCATCTGCGGCGTGCGCTCGGTAATGGACATGGCACAGCAGCGAATGGAAGAGGCGCTGGCTCAGCACACGATCCTCGACCTTGCCCGCAAGATGTACCGCAAAGCGCCGGATGAATTTGTTATCGAGGTGCAGGACTGGATTGCGGCGCGCAAAGCGTAGTGAATTGCCTGATGGCGCTGCGCTTATCAGGCCTGGGTACTTAACAAAACGCCCGCAAAAGCGGGCGTTTTCATTATGCGCGAGAGGCGATTACTCCTCTTCTTCGTCGCGCAGCGGAACAATCAACATATCCACGTGAACGGTGTTGATCAACTGACGAGCAGAAGACATCAGCTTGCTCCAGAAGTCCTGATGATGACCGCAAACCACCAGGTCCATATCGTATTTCTTGATGGCGTCGACCAGCACCTGGCCCAGATCGCCGCTGCCGCTCAGGGTTTCGGTAATCGGGTAACCCGCATTGGTGGACAGCTCAGACAGCGCATGATGCGTCTCTTCCGAAATGCGTTTCTGCATGTCGCCCAGATTCACATCGATAAGGCCGGTATAGAGATCGGAGTAATTCACATCAACATGAATCAGGGAAACTTTCGCGTTGTATGGGCGTGCCATAGATACGGCTTTCTCAACCAGCACTTTGCTCTCTGGTGAAAGGTCTACCGCGATAAGAATGTGTTTGTAAGCCATGGTGTTACTCCTTCCATAAAGTTGTCGATGACCAATGGGCGTTAAGTCGCCCGCGTCCTGCATGTCGATTGCGCGGGGGTTTAGCCCTGCCTAAAATCTGCTGCATCCGAGGATGCTAATCAGGCCTTGTAATAATCTTAAAGACCTCATTGTAGAAGATATTTCTACATTATAGCGACCGGGTCTGCGCGTCAATGCGACGCGATCACCAATTTGTTAAACAAATTTTTCGCAACACTCGTATTGATAACGCTTAAGGTTGTGGTAAAAAATTTCACTAATCTCCTACACTATTTAATGAGCCGGTCGGGCAAATAAACGTGATCGGATTCTCACCTTTTTCACTGAGCTGTCTAGAGCTATTGGTTATCGGGGTGCGGTAGCCCGGGAGGCGTCTCCTTTGGGCGGGTCGCCGGGGAGGAGGTATGATCAGCACAATCGCGCTGTTTTGGGCCCTGTGTGTCGTCTGTGTGGTGAATATGGCACGCTATTTCTCGTCGTTGCGTGCATTGCTAGTGGTACTGCGTGGTTGCGATCCCTTGCTCTATCAATATGTTGATGGTGGTGGGTTTTTTACCTCACATGGCCAACCCAGCAAGCAGGTGAGGCTGGTTTGGTACATTTACGGTCAGCGTTATCGCGACCATCATGACGACGAGTTTATTCGCCGCTGTGAACGCGTGCGCCGCCAGTTCATTTTGACCAGTTCGTTGTGTGGATTAGTGGTGGTAAGCCTGATTGCACTGGCTCTCTGGCATTAATCTTTCAACATAAAAAAAGACGGGCCAGTTTCCTGACCCGTCTTTTTTGTCTGCCTGAAGATTAGATAATCTTCAGAGCCAGCCAGTACAACCCGCCTGACAGCAGAATCGACGCTGGCAGCGTGAAGACCCAGGCCATCAGGATGTTGGTGACGGTTTTACGTTGCAGACCGCCGCCGTCCACGATCATCGTACCCGCCACGGAGGAGGAGAGAACGTGGGTGGTGGATACCGGCATCCCGGTATAACTTGCCAGGCCGATGGATACCGCAGAGGTCATCTGCGCCGCCATACCCTGTGCGTAGGTCATGCCTTTCTTACCGATTTTCTCACCGATGGTGGTCGCCACGCGACGCCAGCCAATCATCGTACCGCAGCCCAGCGCCAGCGCTACTGCCATGATGATCCAGATTGGCGCGTACTCGATGGTATTGAGCATATCGCCTTTCAGTTTCTTCAGCAGACGCTGATCGTCAGCGCTCACTTCCGGCAGCTTAGCGACTTTGTCGGTGGTATCAGAGATACATAGCATGATGCGACGCAGCTGACTACGCTGCTCGACGCTCAGTTTGTCGTAGGTCTCGATATCCGCCAGCATATTCTTCACGCGGGTTAACGCGTAGAGAGAGTTTGCCGGATGACAGTGCAGCTCGCCAGAAGGCGTGATGGCGGTGTCAGGCTCAGGAATGATTTGGTCAACGCCAGTCACTTTTTTCAGCAACGCAGGGTGCTGCTGATAGAAGACTTCAACGTTATTGATAGCATCACGGGTACGGGTGATTTCGTAGCCAGACGCGTTCATGTTGACCACGAACCCTGCCGGAGCCACGCCAATCAGTACCAGCATGATCAGACCAATGCCTTTCTGACCGTCGTTCGCGCCATGAGAGAACGCGACGCCGATAGCCGAGAGGATCAGCGCGATACGCGTCCAGAATGGCGGCTTTTTCTTACCGTCTTTCTTTTCACGCTCTGCTGGCGTCAGGTGGATACGCGCACGTTTTTTCGTACCGCTCCAGTAGCGACGCAGCAGGAACACCAGACCACCTGCGAAGACCAGGCCGACAATCGGTGACACAATGAGGGAAGCAAAAATATTTAACACTTTCGGAATGTTAAGCGCATCCACCACCGATGTGCCGGTCATCAACGCATTGGTTAAACCAATACCGATAATCGCGCCAATCAGCGTGTGGGAACTGGATGCCGGCAGACCAAAATACCAGGTGCCGAGGTTCCAGATAATCGCAGCCAACAACATGGAGAAGACCATGGCGAGGCCGTGCGCCGAACTGACATTCAACAGGAGGTCCGTCGGTAACATATGCACGATGGCATAGGCTACGCTCAGGCCGCCCAGCAGAACGCCGAAAAAGTTAAAGATAGCCGCCATGGCAACCGCAAGCTGCGATCGCATAGCGCGAGTATAAATCACGGTTGCCACTGCGTTTGCTGTGTCATGGAAGCCGTTAATCGCTTCGTAGAACAGAACAAAAATCAGAGCAAGTACCAACAAAAGCCCGGTATGTAAATCCAGACCTGCGAACAAATGTAACATAGTACGTTACGCCATTTTGAGGACATGAACGCGCGGCATTATCATGGACTTTGGCAGCGCGGGCAAAGTGAAATATAGACTTTTTTTGATATTTCCCCATCTTTGTATAAACAGTGAAAATGATTTTTTAAGACTTTTCAAATGGATATGCAGGATTGTCTTATATTTCACTGGTAGGACATGCATGAAAAATTTACACTTCCCGACAATCTCTAAGTTGAGGATAGTGCGTGGAAAGGTTTGATGCCATTGTAATTGGGGCAGGTGCCGCAGGAATGTTTTGTGCCGCGCAGGCCGGGCAGGCGGGCCTGCGCGTACTGCTGCTGGATAACGGTAAGAAGCCGGGACGCAAGATTTTGATGTCCGGCGGTGGCCGCTGCAACTTTACTAATCTTTATGTCGAACCGGCGGCATATCTCAGCCAAAACCCGCATTTTTGCAAATCTGCACTGGCGCGCTACACCCAGTGGGATTTCATCGACCTCGTCGGAAAACACGGCATTGCCTGGCATGAGAAGACGCTGGGGCAACTTTTCTGCGATGATTCTGCCGAGCAAATCGTGAAGCTGCTGGTGGATGAATGTGCAAAAGGCAATGTTACGACACGCCTGCGCAGCGAAGTATTGAGCGTTGAGCGTGATGAAGCAGGCTTTAGTCTGCAACTCAACGGTGAAACGGTCACCACGAAAAAACTGGTGATTGCCAGTGGTGGATTATCGATGCCGGGTCTTGGCGCATCGCCATTTGGTTACAAAATTGCCGAACAATTTGGCCTGAAGGTTCTGCCAACTCGCGCGGGGCTGGTGCCTTTCACACTTCACAAACCGATGCTGGATGTTTCCCAAACCATCTCCGGTGTTTCCGTTCCTTCAGTGATTAGCGCTGAAGACGGCACCGTTTTTCGTGAAAGCCTGTTGTTTACCCATCGCGGCCTCTCCGGCCCGGCGGTGTTGCAGATTTCCAGCTACTGGCAGCCAGGGGAGTTTGTCACCATTAACCTGTTGCCGGATATCGACCTTGCCGAATTCCTTGATGCGCAGCGCGCGGAACACCCGAATCAGAGTCTGAAAAATACCCTGGCAATGCATCTGCCGAAACGTCTGGTGGAGTGTTTACAGCAGTTGGGGCAGATTCCGGATGTCACGCTGAAACAGCTTAATGTGCGCGATCAGCAAACGCTGGTGGAGACCTTAACCGAATGGCGCGTGCAGCCCAACGGCACGGAAGGTTATCGCACGGCGGAAGTGACGCTGGGCGGTGTGGATACCAACGAACTCTCTTCCCGAACCATGGAAGCACGCAAGGTGCCGGGGCTGTATTTCATTGGCGAAGTGATGGATGTCACCGGCTGGCTGGGCGGCTATAACTTCCAGTGGGCATGGTCGAGTGCCTGGGCCTGTGCGCAGGCGTTAGGCGAATAACGCCGGGGGCGCTGCGCTTGCCCGGCCTACAAGGGCACAAACCCGTAGGCCTGATAAGCGAAGCGCATCAGGCAAAAAGCGCCAGACTTCCCGGCGCTTTGTCGTTATGCGTGAAAATTGTTTTTCAGCGCCACCAATCCATCCTGATAGATACCGGTAAACAGCGCTTCAGCCTCGGCATCAGAAACGTTAACCGGCGTAAATTCTCCTGACCACTCCACGCGGGAAATCCGGCTATCGTCAGTAGCAACGACGGTAATCGTCGACAGATAATCCACCACCGGGAACGGCGCCTGAATAATGGAGTAGGTATAGCTCCGCTGACGGTTGTCGAACGCTTCCAGGCGCTCAATGACGGTACCGCCATCAGAGGTGGTCAGCGAGCGAACGCGCCCACCTTCAGAAATGACGCTTTTTGGGATGAACGGCAACCAGTCAGGCAGGGTGTCGAAGCCACCCATTAACTGCCAGATGTCATCGGCGGATGCGGGGATTTCAATAGAGACCAGTGTCTTAGCCATGATATTTTCTCTCTTAGTTTTCAATTTATTAGGGTTACATTGTTAAGGTATCGACGACACCGCCATCGACGCGAAGGGCGGCGCCCGTCGTTGCCGATGAAAGCGGTGATGCCAGGTATACGGCCAGATTCGCGACTTCTTCGACATCCGCCGCGCGCTGGATAATTGAGCTTGGGCGCGAGGACTTCACAAATTCATCGGCCTGATCGCGCAGGCTGCGGCCTGACTGTTTTGCTGCGTCGGCGAGCATTGCCTGCAGGCCATCGGTAAACGTTGGCCCCGGTAAAATGGCGTTAACGGTGACGCCAGTGCCAGCCAGTCGTTTGGCCAGGCCGTGTGAAACGGCGAGGTTGGCCGCTTTCGTCACGCCGTAGTTGATCATGTCGCCAGGGATAGCGACGCCAGACTCGGAAGAGACAAAAATAATGCGCCCCCAGCCTTGCTTCGCCATAGTGGCGGCATAGTGCCGGGACAGGCGTACGCCAGAGAGCACATTGGTGCTGTAGAACTGCGACCACTCGCTGTCGGGTACAGTGAAAAAGTCGTTGTCGTTAAAAATGCCAAGGTTATTCACCAGTACGTCGGCTTCAGGTACCGCGGCAAACAATGCGTCGGCACCGTCAGCCGTCGCCAGGTCGGCAACCACACCGCGTAACGCGGCACCGGGAACCTGTGCGGTGATGCTTTCAATGGCACGAGTGACGCCATCCTGTTTACGGCCAACCACTACCACGGTCGCGCCCGTTTTGGCTAAACCTGTTGCGATCCCAAGGCCAATGCCCGAGGTTGAGCCGCTCACCACGGCGACTTTGCCGGTAAGATCAAGTTTCATATATTTTCTCGTCGCGTTGTTGGGGCCTTGCGGCCCCGTGAGGGTTAACGGATTGGCAGTGGTGCGTTTTCGGCAACCAGATTCTGGCGGCGCATCTCTTCCCAGAAAGCTGCCGGGATAGTGGCTTTCAGTGCGGCCAGGTCTTCCGCCATGCGGCCAGGACGGCTGGAGCCAGGAATGACGGCGGCAACAGCCGGGTTTGCCAGCGCGAACTGCAGTGCCGCAGCTTTTACATTGACGTTGAACTGCGCAGCAATTGACTGAATTTTCGCAACTTTCTGACGCATTTCAGGCGATGCCTTCTGGTATTCAAAGTAATCACCGCCCGCCATAACACCAGAGCTGTAAGGGCCGCCGACTACGATATCGACATTCTGTTCCAACGCTTCCGGCATCAAACGCTGCAATGCGCGAGAGTGGTCAAGCAGCGAGTAGCGGCCCGCCAGCAGGAAGGCATCGGGCTGCGGTTCATCCAGCGCCAGCGTTAATTCTGGCGGCTCAACGCGGTTAACGCCCAGCCCCCACGCTTTGATGACGCCTTCATCACGCAGACGCGACAGCGTGCGGAAAGCACCGGTACGGGCAATGTTGAACTGCTCCAGCCAGTTGTCGCCGTAAAAATCTTGTGCAGGATCGTGGATCCAGACGATATCAATACGGTCCGTTTTCAAACGTTTCAGGCTGTCTTCAATCGAACGCATGGTGGCGTCGGCGGAATAGTCGTTGAGAATTTTGTTTTTCAGGCCGTGCTCGAAAAGCCCGCCTTTCTCACCGAAATCACGGTTTGCCGGATCTTCCATTTCGTCCAGCATGATGCGGCCGACTTTGGTGCTCAGTACATATTCATCGCGTGGATACTGTGACAGCGCTTCACCCATGCGAATTTCAGAAAGGCCGGAACCGTATAACGGCGCGGTATCAAAATAACGAACGCCCAGGTCCCAGGCTTCTTTAACGGTAGCCAGCGCTTCTTCTTGCGGAATAGCACGGAACATATTGCCCAGCGGCGCGCCGCCAAAACCGATGTTTGCAGGTAACAGATTTTTAATGCTCATAAGATGTCCTCTTTATCTGGAATACAGGAAGGGCGTTTTCGCTCTCGTCCTGTGACGCTGATCACATTACCTTGCCAGGTTGTGACTTGATAGGACATAATTAGTCTAACTTTAGTCCTTTGAGGTCTAACGTGATCGATTTACGACAACTGAAATACTTCGTCGCGGTGGCGGAAGAGGAACATGTCGGGCGTGCGGCAGAGCGGTTACATATCTCGCAATCACCGCTCAGCCGTCAGATAGCGCAACTGGAGGAGCGTCTTGGGCTGATGCTATTTGAGCGTAACCAGCAGCGTATTCGCCTGACGGCAGATGGGCAGACGTTTCTGGCGGAGACGCGCTCGCTGTTAACGCATGCCACGCGCCTGGAGTCGCTTGGGAAGCGTCTGGGGCGTGGTGAAGATGGCGGACTGTGTATTGGTTTTATAGAAAATGCGATGCACTCCGGCGTACTTTCCACTGCCCTGCGCACATTACGTCAGTCTCGCCCGGATGTGCATATCGCGCTCTACAGCCAGCCCCCGGCTACGCAAATCGAAGGGCTGCGTCAACGTAGCCTGGATTTTTCGCTGGTGGATGCGCCGCCGTCAGAAGGTGAGCAGGATCTGGAATATATTCAGGTACTTGATGACAGAATGTTGCTGGCGTTACCGCAGAACCACCCGCTGGCGTTGCTCGATACGTTACGCCCGGAACAACTGGCTGAGCAGGAGTGGATTGCGGTTGTCCATAATGATGACGCACATTCGCGTGATGGTTTTGTGGCGGCCTGCGTGAAGGCTGGGTTTAACCCGGATATCCGTCTGGAAGCGGGAGAGCCATTAACTGCGCTGGGGCTCGTGGCCGCCGGGCTGGGGCTGGCGCTGATTCAGCACAGTCTGCGCCATAATGCGCCGGAAGGCGTGGTACTGCGCGAACTGCCCTGGATGCACTACTCCACTCAGTTGTGGGCCGCCTGGCATAAAGCGAATCAGCGCCCGCTGGTCTCGCACTTCCGGGAAATTCTGCGCGCCAACCCCACTGCCGCTACCGTCTGATAACCCAAAGCAGCAAGGATGCTGCCAAAAGAACACAATAGACATACAAAAATCAGGTGTTACTATCACATTGACAGTATCAATGAGTACGCGTGTTTCATTTACGGCCAGGAACGCTGATGATGACAACATTACTACCCGATTTCGCAATACCTTCATCCAGCACTCTCCTTTACGGTGAGCGTCATCCTGACGCCTGTACACCGTCTGGCTCTCTCTCTTCTTTCCTTCTTATCCCGGAGGGGAATCGTCGCTGAACGCTTGTTCGGTGCGCTTTGTGACACGCGTGGTTAGCTAACAGGGATTATGGCGGGTCGAGTATGGACAATATTAAGCGTCATTTGACGTGGTGGATCATTGGCATTGTGGTGGTGGTGGCTGCCGTGGCGTGGTGGATGCTACGCCCCGCAGGCGTGCCGGAGGGTTTCGCCGCCAGCAATGGCAGAATCGAGGCCACGGAAGTGGATATCGCGACCAAAATCGCCGGGCGCATCGACACCATTCTGGTCTCGGAAGGGCAGTTTGTACGTCAGGGCGAGGTGTTAGCGAAGATGGACACCCGCGTGCTGAACGAGCAACGCCAGGAAGCTATCGCGCAAATTAAAGAAGCGGAAAGCGCGGTCGCGGCAGCGCGAGCTTTGCTGGAGCAGCGTCAGAGCGAGATGCGTGCGGCGCAGGCGGTGGTGAAGCAGCGTGATGCCGAGCTGGCATCCGTCTCTAAACGTCATACCCGTTCGCAGACGCTATCGACGCGCGGCGCGGTGTCCGCGCAGCAGTTAGATGACGATCGCGCGGCGGCAGAGAGCGCACGTGCGGCGCTGGAGTCGGCAAGGGCGCAGGTTTCGGCATCCAATGCGGCGATTGAAGCGGCGCGCACCAATATCATTCAGGCACAAACCCGCGTCGAAGCGGCGCAGGCTACCGAGCGGCGCATTCAGGCTGATATCGACGATAGCGAACTGAAAGCCCCGCGCGACGGGCGTGTGCAGTATCGCGTCGCTGAGCCAGGCGAAGTGCTGGCGGCGGGCGGCAGAGTGCTCAATATGGTCGATCTCAGCGATGTTTATATGACCTTCTTCCTGCCGACCGAGCAGGCGGGTTTGCTGAAGATTGGCGGTGAAGCGCGTCTGGTGCTTGATGCCGCGCCCGATCTACGTGTTCCGGCCACCATCAGCTTTGTGGCGAGCGTCGCCCAGTTCACGCCAAAAACCGTGGAAACGCGCGATGAGCGGTTGAAGCTGATGTTCCGCGTGAAGGCGCGTATTCCACAGGAACTGCTGCAACAGCATCTTGAGTATGTAAAAACCGGGCTGCCGGGTATGGCGTGGGTGCGTCTGGATGAACAGCAACCCTGGCCTGATGACCTGGTGGTGAGGCTGCCGCAATGATCGGCCAGGTACGGGAGCCTGTCGCGCAGCTTGAAGGCGTCGGCCAGCGTTACGGCGCGACGGTGGCGTTAAAGAACATTACGCTGAACATTCCCTCACGCTGCATGGTGGGATTGATTGGCCCGGATGGCGTGGGGAAATCGAGCCTGCTGTCGCTGATTTCCGGTGCGCGGGTGATTGAGCAGGGCAATGTGATTGTGCTTGGCGGCGATATGCGCGATGCGGCGCACCGTCGCGATGTCTGCCCGCGTATCGCCTGGATGCCGCAGGGGCTGGGCAAAAACCTCTATCACACGCTGTCGGTGTATGAAAACGTCGATTTCTTCGCACGACTGTTTGGCCACAACAAAGCGGAGCGTGAAGCGCGGATCAGCGAACTGCTGAACAGTACCGGTCTGGCCCCGTTCCGCGATCGCCCCGCCGGGAAGCTCTCTGGTGGGATGAAGCAAAAGCTGGGGCTGTGCTGCGCGTTGATCCACGACCCGGAACTGCTGATCCTCGATGAACCTACAACCGGCGTTGACCCACTTTCACGCGCGCAGTTCTGGGATCTGATCGACAGCATCCGCGAACGGCAAAGCAACATGAGCGTGCTGGTCGCGACCGCGTACATGGAAGAAGCCGAGCGCTTCGACTGGCTGGTGGCGATGAACGCCGGGGAAGTGATGGCGACGGGCAGCGCGCAACAGCTACGGGATAAAACCGGCAGCGAGACGCTGGAGCAGGCATTCATCGCCCTGTTGCCAGAGGCGCAGCGGCAGGCGCATAAACCGGTCGTCATTCCGCCGTATCAGGCAGAAAATGCAGAAATCGCCATTGAAGCACGCGATCTCACCATGCGTTTCGGCGATTTTGTCGCGGTCGATCATGTGAACTTTCGCATTCCGCGCGGCGAGATTTTTGGTTTTCTCGGCTCCAACGGCTGCGGCAAATCGACCACCATGAAGATGCTCACCGGCCTGTTGCCTGCCAGCGAAGGTGAAGCCTGGCTGTTCGGCCAGCCCGTTGATCCGAATGACATCGAAACCCGCCGCCGTGTGGGGTATATGTCGCAGGCGTTCTCGCTTTACAGTGAACTCACCGTGCGGCAAAACCTGGAGCTTCACGCCCGTCTGTTTCATATTCCTGAAGCGGAAATCCCGGCGCGAGTCGCGGAAATGAGCGATCGCTTCATGCTCGCCGACGTCGAGGACGCGCTACCCGCCTCGTTGCCGCTGGGCATTCGTCAGCGATTGTCGCTGGCGGTGGCGGTGATCCATCGCCCGGAAATGTTGATTCTGGATGAACCGACCTCCGGCGTTGACCCGGTGGCGCGCGATATGTTCTGGCAACTGATGGTTGATTTGTCGCGGCAGGATAAAGTCACTATTTTCATCTCCACCCACTTTATGAACGAAGCGGAGCGCTGCGACCGCATGTCGCTGATGCACGCGGGTAAAGTGCTGGCCAGCGGCACGCCGCAGGAACTGATTGAGCGCCGTGGCGCGGCGAATCTGGAAGAGGCGTTTATCGCCTGGCTTCAGGAAGCGTCCGGCCCTGCGCCGCAGGTGCCGCCGCCAGACGACATCCCGGTGACGCATGACGCGCCAAAACCGCCGCGTCAGGGCTTCAGCCTGCGCCGCCTGTTCAGCTATAGCCGCCGGGAAGCGCTGGAACTGCGTCGCGACCCGGTACGTTCTACACTTGCGATGCTCGGCACGGTGATTCTGATGTTGATCATGGGTTACGGCATCAGCATGGACGTCGAAAACCTGCGCTTTGCCGTGCTCGATCGCGATCAGACCATGAGCAGCCAGGCGTGGTCGCTCAATCTTGCCGGTTCCCGCTACTTTATCGAACAGCCGCCGCTCACCAGCTATGACGAGCTGGATAAACGAATGCGCGCAGGCGACGTGGCCGTGGCGATTGAAATTCCGCCCAACTTTGGCCGAGATATCGCGCGCGGTACGCCGGTGAAAATCGGCGTCTGGGTGGATGGCGCGATGCCGAGTCGGGCGGAAACGGTGCAGGGTTACGTGCAGGCGATGCACCAGACCTGGCTACAGGACGTCGCCAGCCGCCAGTCGACGTCAAACGCGCAGAACGGCCTGATGACCATCGAAACCCGCTATCGCTATAACCCGGATGTAAAAAGCCTTCCGGCGATTGTGCCTGCGGTTATTCCACTGCTGTTGATGATGATCCCCTCAATGCTCAGTGCGTTAAGCGTGGTGCGTGAAAAAGAGCTGGGGTCGATCATCAACCTCTACGTTACGCCGACAACGCGTAGCGAATTCCTGCTCGGCAAGCAGTTGCCCTACATCGCGCTGGGGATGCTCAACTTCTTCCTGCTATGCGCGTTGTCGGTGTTTGTATTTGGCGTTGACCACAAAGGCAGTTTCCTTACTCTGACGCTGGCGGCGCTGCTGTATGTCACCATCGCAACCGGCATGGGGCTGCTGATTTCCACCTTTATGAAAAGCCAGATCGCTGCCATTTTTGGCACCTCGATCATTACGCTTATCCCGGCGACGCAGTTCTCCGGGATGATCGATCCGGTGGCGTCGCTGGAAGGGCCGGGGCGGTGGATCGGCGAGATCTACCCGACCAGCCATTTTCTGACCATCGCGCGCGGGACGTTTTCGAAGGCGCTGGATCTGGGCGATCTCTGGCCGCTGTTCATTCCGCTGCTGATTGCCGTGCCGCTGGTGATTGGCCTGAGCGTGCTGCTGCTGAAAAAACAGGAGGGATGATGCGCCGATTACGCAATATTTATAACCTGGGCATCAAGGAGCTGCGCAGCCTGCTGGGCGATAAAGCGATGCTGGCGTTGATTGTGTTTGCGTTTACGCTGTCGGTTTACTCGTCGGCAACGGTCACGCCGGGGTCGCTGCATCTGGCGCCGATTGCTATCGCGGATATGGACCAGTCGCAGCTTTCTAACCGTATTGTGAACAGCTTCTACCGCCCGTGGTTTCTGCCGCCGGAGATGATCACTGCCGATGAAATGGACGCCGGGCTGGATGCCGGGCGCTATACCTTCGCGGTGAACATCCCGCCCAATTTTCAGCGTGATGTGCTGGCCGGGCGTCAGCCGGATATTCAGGTGAACGTCGATGCCACGCGTATGAGCCAGGCGTTTACCGGCAATAGCTACATCCAGAGCATTATCAACGGCGAGGTGAATAGTTTTGTCGCGCGCTACCGCGATAACAGCGAGCCGCTGGTGGCGCTGGAAACGCGGATGCGTTTTAACCCGAACCTTGAGCCTGCGTGGTTCGGCGGGGTGATGGCGATTATCAACAACATCACTATGCTGGCGATTGTGCTGACGGGCTCGGCGCTGATCCGCGAACGCGAGCACGGCACCGTTGAGCATTTGCTGGTGATGCCAATTACGCCGTTTGAAATCATGATGGCCAAGATCTGGTCGATGGGGCTGGTGGTGCTGGTGGTGTCCGGATTGTCGCTGGTGCTGATGGTGCAGGGTGTGCTGGGCGTGCCGATTGAAGGATCGATCCCGCTGTTTATGCTCGGCGTGGCGTTAAGTCTGTTTGCCACCACGTCTATCGGAATTTTCATGGGCACGGTGGCGCGCTCGATGCCGCAACTGGGGCTGTTAATGATTCTGGTGCTGTTGCCGTTGCAGATGCTCTCCGGCGGCTCGACGCCGCGCGAGAGCATGCCGCAGATGGTGCAGGACATTATGTTGTCGATGCCGACCACCCATTTTGTCAGCCTGGCGCAGGCGATTCTCTATCGCGGCGCCGGGTTTGATATCGTCTGGCCGCAGTTTGTCACGCTGCTGGCGATTGGCGGGGTATTTTTTATGATTGCCCTGCTGCGGTTCAGAAAAACGATTGGGACGATGGCGTAGCCTGGGGTTGCCGGATAAGGCGCAGCCGCCATCCGGCATTTCCCTGCACCGCGTTTCCCTACCCCTCGCTAAACAACCGCAACAGCGTCTCAACCTGTTCATCCAGCGGGGCGAGATCCTGCTTCACGATCAAATGCAGCGGCGTGGCGCGACGCGCGCCGTGGTCGAGCGGTAAAGGCTGCAACACGCCCTGTTCCAGCAGGCGCTGTATGCGCTCCTCCGGTAACCAGCCATAGCCCACCTGATACATCACCGCATCAATCGCCGCATCAATTGTTGAAAAGGTCCACGCATCGTTGCCCGGCTGGCGAGCGCTGTCATGGTCGGCGATGCGCACCAGCGGCCAGTTACGCAGCATCTCATCGCTAAACGGGGCATCCTGATGAAACAGCGGGTGGTCGCGGTGGGCGACGGCGATGAAATCGATATTCATCAGCCATTCGCCACGCCCGGTAATGTCCTGGCGTCGCGTCAGCACCATCACATCCGCTTCCGCCTGCACGGCGTCGTTGTCGGTGCTGTTCTCCAGCACTTCCGTCAGTCGTACCTGCGTTTGCGGGTAATGCTGCTGAAACTGGCGCAAAATCGCAAACAGGCGTTTGCGAGGAAAGATGCTGTCCACGACCAGATTAAGCCGCGTACGCATGCCGTCGCGCAGCGTGGCGGCGCGGGTTTCGACCCAGGAAAAGGCTTTCAACAAGGGTTTTACCTGGCTCAGCAGCAGTTCGCCTGCGGGCGTCAGCACCGCGCGGCGGCCTTCCGGCACCAGCAGCGCAACGCCTAACCGTTCCTGCAACAGCGACAAGTTATAGCTAACCGATGACTGGCTACGGTTGGTCTCTTCTGCCGCTTTGGCAAAGCTGCCGAGCGCCACCACTTTTTCCAGTAGCGCCCATTGTTCCAGGGTGGTCTTGTGCATGATTGATTTAAAATTTAGATTAATTTCATTCAAACATAGCGTTATTCATTCAGTTTTTAAAGCAATAAGATAACTCCATCGAAAAGAGGAGAATGAATAATGAGCAGCTTTGATAAAAATGATTTAAGCGGTTTTATCGGTAAACATCTGGTCTACACCTACGATAACGGCTGGAACTACGAGATTTACGTCAAAAACGCCAACACCCTTGATTACCGCATTCACAGCGGTCTGGTGGGGAATCGTTGGGTGAAAGATCAGCAGGCGTACATCGTGCGTGTCGGGGAAAGCATCTACAAAATTTCATGGACTGAACCGACCGGTACTGACGTCAGCCTGATTGTGAACCTGGGCGACAAACTGTTCCACGGCACCATCTTCTTCCCGCGCTGGATAATGAACAATCCGGAAAAAACCGTCTGCTTCCAGAACGATCATATTCCGCTGATGAATTCGTATCGTGATGCAGGCCCGGCTTATCCGACCGAAGTGATTGATGAGTTCGCCACCATTACTTTCGTGCGCGACTGCGGCCCGGACGATGACAGCGTCATCGCCTGTGCCGCCAGTGAACTGCCGAAAGATTTCCCGGCAAACCTGCGCTAAAGACTAGCCCGGCAGGCGGCTTTTGGGCCGCCCCGGGCCAAGCAGTATCGCCAGTTTGCTCCCGCCTTTCGTGGTTTCCATCCAGATTTTACAGACGCTGGTCAGCGGCACTGACAGCAACATGCCCACCGGCCCCAGCAGCCATCCCCATATCAGTAATGACAAGAACACTACCAGCGTCGACATCCCCAGACGATGCCCCATCACGCGTGGCTCCAGAATGTTGCCCAGCACCATGTGCACCACCAGGAACAGCGCGCCGACCATTAAACATTCGTAATAGCCATTAAACAGTAGCGCCTGAATCATCGGCGGAATGGCGGATATCACCGAGCCAATGTTGGGAATATAGTTCAGCAAAAACGCCAGCACGCCCCACATCAGCGCGAACTGCACATCGAGCAGCAACAGGCCGAGCCAGACAATCACGCCGGTCATCAGGCTGATGAGCGTTTTCAGGGCCAGATAGTGGGAAACGCCTTTCAACGCGCGGTGCAGCCCGGCGATATGGATTTTCGGGTTGGAGAGCGCAAAGCGCAGTTTATAAGGCACGTGGCGGGCTTCGAACAGCATAAACACCACGGTCATGATCAGCAGCACGATGCTGGTCATCGCCCCGGATAGCTGGGTCATTAAGGTGGTCGCCAGGGTCATCACCTTATCGGAATCCATTCGCTGGAGTAATCTTTCCGGCGAAACATGCAGATGCAGAAACGGTAGCATCTCCTGTAACTCGATAAACTTGCGGGTGAGCTCTTTGTTGTAGCTCGGCATCAGGGCAATGAAGTCATTGATCGAGGAGGCGAGTACGGCCATCAGCGCCGTAAGGAAGAAGAGCATCACTATCATCACTATGGTGATGGCGAGGGCGCGGGAGAATCCGCGCCGCAAAAACCATGTCACCAACGGGTTAAGCACAATGGCGAAAAAGAGCGCCAGCAGCAACTGGACGATGATATCGGCGGCGGCATGAATACCGGCCAGGATCACCACCAGGGCGGCGAGTTTGAGTAAAATATGCAGGCCCGCTTTATCAGGCTGTGGGGATGTCATATCGAATTCCTTTTGATCGTTCGCACTTAAGTGTAGTGCGAAGCGGCAGGCGCATTATCTGAAAGTGCACGGCGCAAAAGCGCGACTTCAATTTCAGCGCATGCAATAATGAAAACATCGTTTTAAAATTCGGATGTTTGTCATGCCAGACGCCGCAGATGGGGCGCAACTCAGCGGTTTTCGCCTCAATTTACGCATCGTTTCCGTCGTTATTTTCAACTTCGCCAGCTATCTCACCATCGGCCTACCGCTCGCGGTGCTGCCGGGCTATGTCCATGATGTCATGGGGTTTAGCGCCTTCTGGGCGGGGCTGGTTATCAGCCTGCAATACTTCGCCACGCTGTTAAGTCGCCCTCACGCCGGGCGCTACGCGGACCAGCTTGGGCCGAAGAAAATCGTGGTGTTTGGTTTGTGCGGCTGTTTTCTCAGCGGCCTGAGTTATTTGCTGGCGGCGATGGGCGGTGGCTGGCCGATGGTAAGCCTGGTGCTGCTGTGCCTGGGGCGTGTGATTCTGGGGATTGGACAAAGCTTTGCCGGCACCGGCTCCACGCTGTGGGGCGTTGGCGTGGTGGGCTCGCTGCATATCGGGCGCGTCATTTCCTGGAACGGCATCGTGACCTACGGGGCGATGGCGATGGGCGCGCCGCTCGGCGTGCTCTGCTATCAGTACGGCGGCCTGCACGGGCTGGCGCTGGTGATTATGGCGGTTGCCGCGCTGGCGGTGATTTGTGCGCTGCCGCGTGCGGAAGTGAAAGCGGCGAAGGGCAAAGTGATGTCGTTTCGCGCGGTGCTCGGGCGCGTTTGGCCCTACGGCATGGCGCTGGCGCTGGCCTCGGCGGGCTTCGGCGTTATCGCGACCTTCATTACGTTGTTTTATGATGCCAAAGGCTGGGATGGCGCAGCCTTTGCGCTCACGCTCTTTAGCTGCGCATTTGTCGGCACGCGTCTGCTGTTCCCCAACGGCATCAACCGTTTGGGCGGGCTGAACGTGGCAATGATCTGCTTTACGGTTGAGATTATCGGCCTGTTGCTGGTGGGCATCGCCGATACACCGCTGATGGCGAAAATCGGTACCTTCTTTGCGGGAGCAGGCTTCTCGCTGGTCTTCCCGGCGCTTGGTGTAGTGGCAGTGAAGGCCGTGCCGCAGCAAAACCAGGGTTCCGCGCTGGCCACCTATACGGTGTTTATGGATTTATCGCTCGGGATCACCGGGCCGCTCGCCGGGCTGATGATGGCGTGGATGGGCGTATCGACGATTTACCTGGCCGCTGCCGGGCTGGTGGCGATTGCGCTGCTGCTGGGGTGGCGGCTAAAAAAAAGGCCTCCGGTTGAACAACCGAAGGCCGCGTCGTCAGCAGACTAATTAGTTGATAACGATAGTATTGATGATGTTCTCAGCGGCAGTCTGCGCCTGCTGCTGATTATCTACCGGCAGGGTAACCTGCATGGTCAGCAGCTTGCCATCAATTTTGCCGAGGATAACGGAAGAGTACGCGGTCTGGCCTTTAGCAGAGATGATGCTGTCCAGCTGTTGCAGCGTGTGGCCTTTCACCTCAATGGATTTATTGGTCACGACCTGCAACTGCGGGTCGCGGCTGCGCTGCTGCTCTTCCAGACGTTTCGCCATCACGCCGAGGTCTTCATCGGTGTTGTCACCCACGATAACGATCACGGCTTTCTGCCCGGTCGCATCAGAGTAGACGTGCATATTATTGCTCTGGGTACCCATTTTTCCGCTCTGGTCGGTCATATCCGCGGGTAATGAGAAGCTCAGCTTGCCATCCAGCAGGTTAATCGGCTGCCCGGAGGCGTTGCTCTCTGCCGCCGCACCCTGTGCCGGAGCTTTGGTATCGCTGTTGTCACAGGCTGCCAGCCCGGCAACCAGCAGGCCAATACCAACGTATTTCACCAATTTGCGCATTGACTTCTTCCTTTCGATAAACGGCCATTAACGGCTCATTCACCCATCTTATCACAACTCGGAAAACGAACCTTTAACCTGGCTGCATTGCTGACAAATCGGATTTGTCTGCCAGCCTTTTCATCAGCATGTTTAACAGCACGCCGTACATCGGCAGGAAGAAGATGATGCTGATCAGCACTTTAAAGCAGTAATCGACCAGTGCGATTTCCACCCAGTGCTGCGCCATGAACGGGTCGGTGCTGCGCCAGAAGGCGATGAAGAAGAAGGCCAGCGTATCGCTGATATTACCGAACAGCGTCGAGGCTGTCGGCGCAAGCCACCAGTGACGGCTTTGGCGCAGGCGGTTAAAGACATGCACGTCGAGGATCTGCCCCAGCGCGTAGGCCATAAAACTGGCGGCGGCGATACGGGCGACAAACAGGTTGAAGCTCGCCAGCGCGGCAAAGCCTTGCCATTCACCCATATAGAAAAGTGATGAAACAGCGTAGGAGACCATCAGCGCGGGGAGCATCACCGCAAAGACGATGCGTCGAGCCAGCGGCGCGCCGAAAATGCGCACGGTGAGGTCAGTCGCGAGAAAAATAAACGGAAAGCTGAACGCGCCCCAGGTGGTGTGGAAGCCAAAAACAGAAACTGGCAACTGCACCAGATAGTTACTGGAAATAATAACCAGCAAATGGAATAGCGATAGCCAAACCAGCGCGTGCTTGCGCTGTACGGATGTAAAGGGAGTCATATTGTACCTTTTTAGAGATTGGGGTGAGGGAACCCAATAAAACTGTTCGTATTCTTATCGTTACCTGCGCGATAAGGGAGCGAATGATACTGCTTCCGTGCGGCATTGCAATGGTTGTTTTTCACGCAATCGTTAACCTGACTTGCGTCACAGAAATCACGGCGTAAACTAAGGCCGATTTTTCTACGGTGAGACCACAATGACCGATCTGTTCGCCAGCCCAAACCATACTTTAGATGCCCTTGGCCTCCGTTGCCCGGAGCCGGTAATGATGGTGCGCAAAACCGTGCGCACGATGCCCGTGGGCGAAACGCTGCTGATTATTGCCGACGATCCGGCAACCACCCGCGATATTCCCGGTTTCTGCACGTTCATGGAACATGAATTGATTGCCAAAGAGACTGACACCCTGCCGTATCGCTACCTGCTGCGTAAAAGCCATTAGTTTTTGTCAGGGCAGATTATGTGATCTGTCCTGAAATATCGTTATCACATCGTTAAAATCGCGTTTCGAAATTGTTTCTTTTGTGAGTTATCTCACCGCCCACCTCGCACTTCCCGTCTAGTTTTTAAGCGGAAAACTAAAACAACGTTTTATCTCTTACCGCAAAAATACCGCTGGAGCCGACCGATGAAGATGACTGTTAAGCCATTCGTGGCCGCTTTGTGCCTTTCAACCGCCACTCTCCTGTTTACCTCTTACGCCTCGGCGCAGGTGATCAAAGCCGCTGATGTTCACCCCGAAGGCTACCCGAACGTGGTGGCGGTGCAGCACATGGGGGACAAACTCAAACAGCAAACCGGTGACAAGCTGGAGATTAAAGTCTTTCCCGGCGGCGTGCTGGGCGATGAGAAGCAGATGATCGAGCAGGCGCAGATGGGGGCGATCGACATGATCCGCGTATCGATGGCCCCGGTCGCGGCGATTTTGCCCGATATCGAAGTCTTCACGCTGCCCTATGTTTTTCGCGATGAAGATCATATGCATAAGGTGATCGACGGCGATATCGGCAAGCAGATTGGCGACAAGCTCACTAACAATCCGAAATCACGGCTGGTCTTCCTCGGCTGGATGGATTCCGGTACGCGTAATCTCATCACCAAAGAGCCGGTGCTGAAGGCGGAAGATCTCAAGGGCATGAAGATCCGCGTGCAGGGCAGCCCGGTTGCGCTGGCGACGCTAAAAGATATGGGGGCGAACTCGGTGGCGATGGGCGTGAGTGAGGTATACAGCGGCCTGCAAACGGGCGTGATTGACGGCGCGGAAAATAATCCGCCGACGTTTATCGCCCATAACTACCTGCCCGTCGCCAAAAACTACACCCTGAGCGGCCACTTTATTACCCCGGAAATGCTGCTCTACTCGAAAGTGAAGTGGGACAAACTGAGCGCGGACGATCAGCAAAAAATCATCACCCTGGCCCATGAAGCGCAGCTGGAGCAGCGTGAACTGTGGAAAGCCTATAACGATCAGGCGCTGGCGAAGATGAAAGCGGGTGGCGTGCAGTTCCACGAAATCGACAAAACCTTCTTTGTTCAGGCCACGGAACCGGTGCGAAAAGCGTATGGCGAAAAGCATCAGGACCTGATGAACGCCATTGCTGATGTCCAGTAGCGGAGGCCCTATGTCAGAGCATTTTTCGCGTGCAATGGACCGGCTTTACATGCTGGCGATGTGGGTTGCCGGGCTGTCACTGCTGCTGATGACCATTGTCATCCCGGTAGGCATTTTCTCTCGCTATGTACTTAACCGGGGCGAATCCTGGCCGGAGCCGATTGCCATTATCTGCATGGTGACCTTCACCTTTATCGGCGCGGCGGTGGGCTATCGCGCCGGGTCGCATATCGCGGTCAATATGCTCACCGACCGCCTGCCCGCTGCGCTGCAAAAAGCGGCGGCGCGGCTGGTGGACTTACTGATGCTGTTGGTGACTGTGCTGATGTTCTGGTACAGCTTCTGGCTCTGTGTCGAACTGTGGGAGCAGCCCGTTGCGGAATTTCCGGTAATGACCTCCGGCGAGAGCTATCTGCCGCTGCCGGTGGGTTCCGCTGTGCTGATTCTGTTTGTGATTGAGCGCCTGCTGTTCGGTTCGCAGGAACACCGCCCGGTGGTGCTCATCGGTAACCACGGTTAATGAGGTGAAAAATGGATGCGTTTATTTTGCTTTTCACCCTCGCCATTCTGTTGGCCGTGGGGATGCCTGTCGCGTTCGCGGTGGGCTTAAGTGCCGTAGCCGGCGCGCTCTGGATTGACCTGCCGCTGGAGGCATTAATGATTCAGATAACCAGCGGGGTGAACAAGTTTACCCTGCTGGCGATCCCGTTCTTCATTCTGGCGGGAGCGATCATGGCCGAGGGTGGCATCGCCCGGCGGTTGGTCAATTTCGCCTATCTGTTTGTGGGCTTTATTCGCGGTGGGCTGTCGCTGGTGAACATCGTCGCATCGACCTTTTTCGGCGCGATTTCCGGTTCATCGGTGGCGGATACAGCGTCTATCGGCAGCGTGATGATCCCGGAGATGGAAAAGAAGGGCTACCCGCGCGAATACGCGGCGGCGGTGACGGCGAGCGGTTCGGTGCAGGCGATTCTGATCCCGCCCAGCCATAACTCGGTGATTTACTCGCTGGCGGCGGGCGGCACGGTTTCTATCGCCTCGCTGTTTATCGCGGGCGTATTGCCTGGGCTGTTGCTGGGGTTGTGCCTGATGATCCTGTGTCTTGGTTTCGCTCACAAACGCGGATATCCGAAAGGGGAGCGCATCCCGTTTAAACAAGCGGTGAAGATTTTTGTCGATGCGCTGTGGGGGCTGATGACGGTGGTCATTATTCTCGGCGGTATTCTCTCCGGGATTTTTACCGCCACAGAATCGGCAGCGGTGGCTTGTCTGTGGGCGTTCTTCGTGACCATGTTTATCTACCGGGATTATAAGTGGAGCGAACTGCCGAAGCTGATGTGCCGGACGGTGAAAACCGTCAGTATCGTGATGATTTTGATTGGTTTTGCTGCCGCGTTTGGCGCGGTGATGACCTATATGCAGCTTCCGGTGCGTATCACCGGGTTCTTTACGTCGCTGTCAGATAACAAGTACGTCATTTTGATGTATCTGAACATTATGCTGCTGCTGATTGGTACGTTGATGGACATGGCGCCGATTATCCTGATTCTGACGCCGGTGCTGCTACCGGTGACCAATGCGCTGGGCATCGACCCGGTACATTTTGGCATGATCATGATGGTGAATCTGGGGATTGGCCTGATTACTCCGCCGGTGGGTTCGGTGCTGTTTGTTGCCAGCGCGGTGAGTAAACAGAAGATCGAAAGCGTGGTGAAAGCGATGCTGCCGTTCTACGGCATGCTGTTGGTGGTGCTGGCGCTGGTGACCTACGTTCCGGCGATATCGCTATGGCTGCCGGGGGTATTGGGGATGTGAGTTTGGTGCGCGTTGTTGCCGGATGGCGCTTCGCTTATCCGGCCTACGAATGTATTGGCACTCCGAAATCTTACCGTAGGCCGGATAAGGCGCAGCCGCCATCCGGCAAACCCATCACCGAAGCTTCATCCGCAACAATCGCAGTGCGTTCAGCGTGACCAGTACCGTTGCCCCGGTATCCGCCAGCACCGCCAGCCACAGCCCGGTAATGCCAAGCAGGGTGGTGACGAGGAAAATGCCTTTCAACCCCAGCGCGATGGCGATGTTCTGCCGCGCGTTGGCGTGGGTGGCCCGCGCCAGGCGCAGCATTTGCGCCAGGCCGGTTAAGCGGTTGTGCGTCAGCGCGGCATCGGCGGTTTCCAGCGCCACGTCGCTACCGCTACCCATCGCAATGCCAATGGTGGAGGCTTTCATGGCCGGCGCATCGTTAATACCGTCGCCGACCATCGCCAGCGGCGCTTTCGCATTCAACGCGGTAACTTCGGTGACTTTATCCGCCGGCAGCAGCCCGGCGCGGAAATCGAGCCCCAGCTCGCCCGCAATGGCTGCCGCCGCGCGCGGGTTATCACCGGTGAGGATAATGCCCTGAATACCCAGCGTATGCAGGGTATCGATGGCTTCGCGGGCGTCATCACGCAGCGTATCGCGCAGCGCCAGTACACCCAGCAGTGTCTCTTCGCGTGTCACCAGCACTACCGTATTACCGGCTTTTTCCAGTTCTTCAATCTGCATCAGATGAGCATCCGCCGGGAATTTACCCGCCGCGCAAATCAGAATGCGTTGCCCATTAACGTCCGCTTCGATACCGGAACCTGCCAGCGCGCGCTGGTTGTCGGCTGCGGGTAGCGTTAGCTGGCGCTGTTGCGCTTCACGAACAATGGCCTGCGCCAGCGGGTGCGTTGAGCCTTGCTCCACGGCGGCGGCCAGCGCCAGCAAACTGTTTTCGTCAAGTTCCGCGGTAGCGACAACGGATGTCACCTGCGGTTTGCCGACGGTCAGGGTGCCGGTTTTATCGAACGCCACCTGCTGTACGCGGCCCAGTTGTTCCAGCGCCGCGCCGCCTTTAATCAACGCGCCGTAGCGTGCGGCGGTTGCCAGGCCAGAGGTAATCGCCGCCGGAGTGGAGATAACCAGCGCACACGGGCAGCCAATCAGCAGCAGCGTCAGACCTTTGTAGATCCACTCCAGCCACGGCGCGGAAAATGCCAGCGGCGGCACCAGCGCAACCAGCAGCGCCACGACCATAATCGCCGGGGTGTAGATGCGGCTGAAACGGTCAATAAAGCGCTCAATCGGCGCGCGGCGCTCTTCCGCTTCTTCAATTAAACGCAGAATGCGGTCGATAGCGCTGTCGCCAGGCTGTGAAGTCACGGTGATTTGTACCAGACGATCGACGCTGGTGGCTCCGGCGCTGACGCGCTCGCCCGCACTGTGTTCCACCGGAATAGATTCACCGGTTAAGGCACTTTCATCAAAGCTGGCAAAGGGAGAAAGCAGCGTGCCGTCGGCAGGTAAGCGCCCGCCAGCCGCCACTTCAATCACATCACCAGGGCGTAAATCCTGCTGCGCGACGGTTTCACGCTGGTCGCCACGCACGCGCACGGCGGTGTCGGGTTTCAGCGCCATCAGCGCGCTCACGCCCTGACGCGCGCGGGTCGCCGCCCAGCCTTCGAGTCGTTCGCCGATTAAAAACAGCAGCAACACCATCGCCGCTTCCGCTGTCGCGCCAATAAACAGCGCGCCGATGGCTGCGACGCTCATTAGCGTTTCAATGGCAAACCAGCTGCCGCTTTTGATCAGGCGTAACGCCTGACGCGCCACCGGATAGAGACCAACCAGCGTGGTCGCGACAAACGCGGCGTTCCCGAGCGGGTGATTGAAATGCTCCAGCCCCCAGCTGATCACCATCAGCAGCGTCAGCAGAATGAGGGGGAGATTTTCACGCAGACGGGAAGGGGCTTGTTCCGTTTTCGGTGCGTTTTCGCCGCGCAGTGTGTACCCGGCGGCGGTGACCGCGCGTTCGACCTGGTCGCGAATATCGTCATCGGCATCGACCAGCAGCTTTTCGGTGGCGAACAGCACTTTGACCTGTTTAACGCCGGGGATCTGGCTTACCGCCGTTTCGACTTTGCGGGCGCAGGCGGCGCAGTCCATGCCATCGACAAGCCAGCTGTAGCGGGCATCCGGCAGGTTTTCGGCAACGGTTGATGCGCACTCGCCGTCGCAGCAGCAGTCGTCCGTTTTGGCAGGCGCAGGGGTAAACTTCAGCGAGGAAAACTGCGGCGCTTTAGCGGGCTTCGTCTCTGGAGTCGACATGGTATCCTCCGGTTAATGATCGTTGTTTCATTAAACGCAGCATACACTCTGGAGTCGACTCCAGAGTCAAGAGCCATTTTACAGATAGAGCGCGCGGACAATCAAAAAGTGTCCGGCGAAGTAGCAGGCCGACGAAATGGCATTATCGGCGCGGAAGCGATAGCGATAATGGCTAACCAGCCAGACGATATTCCCCAGCAACAGCAGTGCCGCACCTACGAAGCCCGAAAGCGCCGGGCTGGTGGGACGCAGGAACCACAGTTCACCCGCCAGCCAGACCATGACCAGCGTCATGGCGATAAAGGTGGCGACCGGGATACGCAGCTCTTCCAGTTTGCTCCAGATAACCGCCAGCAGCAGTGCGCCAATGACCAGCAGCACCAGCGGCAGCGGCCAGAAAATGCTGAGCGTCATTTGGCTGGCAAACCAAATGGTGTACAGCAGATGCGACAGGAAGAATGCGCCGATGGCATAGAGCAGGCGTTGGCGCGGTAATAACGTAAGGGCATCGCCAATCAGGGAAGCGCACAGCCCCGCCACCACCAGATAGCCAACCGCCTCAAACATCGGCGCTTGCCAGGCGAGAAACAGAAGAAGAATGAGGGTAACCGGTTTAAATACCCAGCGCTGCCAGACCGGGCCACGGTAGGATGCATCGACATAAAGCCATGCGGATAAGCAGACAGCAATAAACGACCAAAGCATATTAAGTCCCTGTTATCATTAATTAGGTATTACACGCGTAGTCTTGGTCTTCAGTGTAGTGTTCATGAGCGCCTAATGACAATCGCCTTCCATGCCGTATCGCCCGAATTCCGTAAATTCCTATGAGATGTGATGATGAGTAAGATGCCGTTATTTTTTGTCGTCGTGGTCGCAATTATCGTGATTGCCGCGTCGTTTCGCTATGTGCAGCAGCGGCGGGAGAAGCAGGAAAACGAGGCTGCGCCGCTGATGCAAAAGCGCGTCACGGTCAGCAATAAGCGTGAAAAAGTGCTCAACGATCGCCGCTCGCGCCAGCAAACGGAAATCCCGGCGGGCAGTTCAATGCGCTATGACGTGAGCTTTAAGCCGGAACAGGGCGGGCTGGAGATGCATTTTCGCCTCGACGACGTGCAGTATCATGCGCTGACGGTGGGCGACAAAGGCGTGCTGAGTTATAAAGGTTCGCGGTTTGTGGCGTTTGAGGCGGAGAGTTTGGGGCAGTGATGTCGGGTGGCGCTACGCTTACCCGACCTACGGTTTGCACTCATTTGTAGGCCGGATAAGCGTCAGCGCCATCCGGCAAAAAACCGCACATTACTTCTTCTTCGGCGTGATTTTTTTCTGCCACACCAGCAGTTCAAAAACGCCAAACAGGAAGATTCGCACCTTCTCTGATTTGGTCATCTGCGGGCCATCCTTCGGGATGGTGGACTGCAACAACGCCAGTTGCATGCCGTGCATCAGCACCATAAACACCAGCGCGACGTTAACGAAAATATTCAGCGGGCGCGGGAAAGGCTGGAAAAGATTGAGCACTAAAAACGCCCACACGCACAGCATCAGTAATCGGCCCAGATTAATCAGCATCCTTTTCTCCTTGTGCTTCACGATGGTACAGGCGGTATGCCACCTGTCCGGCGACTTTCTCACGGTGCAGTTCCCAGCTTACCGGCACCGCTGGCAGGCCATTTTCCACTTCACTTTCAACATAGATAAGCGCATCGTCCGCCAGCCAGCCGTTGTTCTCCAGCAGGGCGAGCGTTTCAGCGAGCAGCCCTTTACGGAACGGCGGATCGACAAAAACGATATCATGCGGCGTGCCCGGCTGGTTGAGGAATGAGAGCGTATTCGTATTCACGACTTTGCCCTGATTCGCTTTCAGCGTGGCGAGATTCTTCTGCAACTGCTGGGCGACCTGTTTGTCCATCTCCAGCAGCGTTGCGCCAGCCGCATAGCGCGACAGCGCTTCCAGCCCGAGCGCGCCGCTTCCGGCGAAGCAGTCCAGACACTGGGCATCGACCATTGATGGCGCCAGCCAGTTAAACAGGGTTTCACGCACGCGATCGGTGGTAGGACGCAGGCCGGGGCTGTCCGGAACCGGTAATTTTCGGCCACGCCATTGGCCGCCGATAATCCGGATCTGGCCGCTGCCCGCAGAGGTTGGTTTCTTCATTTTATTGCTCAGGTCGCTCTTTTGGCCTGCTATTCTAACGATCTGCTTACTTCGGCGAAACCTTAATCCGCAGGCGGTGATGCGCGCCGCGTTAAGTGGTAGACTAACCGACTAATTTCATCATTATTTTAGCTTTCGCCCCTGTTATGGCGAAACAGCGCCATAAATAAACCGCGAGGAGTTAAGTCGCAAATGGCAAAAGAGAAGAAACGTGGCTTTTTTTCCTGGCTGGGCTTTGGGCAAAAAGAACAGCAGCAGGACGTTGAATCTGAACAAAAAATCGAAGAACAGGCGGCGGTAGAAGCGCAGCCTGCGCAGGATGATACGGCGGTTGTCGAGGCGCCTGCTGAACACACTCAGCAGGAGAGCGAAGCGTTCGCCGCCGAGGTGGTAGAGGTTACCGAAGAGGTTGCGGAGAGCGAAAAGCCGCAGCCCGTTGAGCCGGTTGAGCCTGAAGTCGCGCCAGAAGCGGTAATTGAGCACGAAGAGCTGCCGCTGCCTGAAGAGATTGCGCAAGACATTGCTGAGCCGGAAGTGCAGCCGGAAGAGGTTATCGTTGAAGAGGTGATTGAGCCTGTTCAGGAGGCCGAACCGCGGGTTGAAGAGGTCGCGGTTGTTGAACCCGTGGTTGAAGAGCCCGTCGTTGAAACGCCTGTTGCTGAAGAGCCTGCCGTAGAAACAGCGGCTGCTGAAGAGCCCGCAGCCGTAGAGCCTGTCGCCGAAGAAATCCTCGTCGAAGACGAGCCGGTGATTAGCGATGAAGAGCTCGAGACGCAGGCGCTGGCCGCTGCTGATGCCGCAGAAAACGCTATCGACGACGAAGCCGTTGAAGAGCAGCAGGAACAGCCTGAGCAACAGGAACAAGAAAAACCGACCAAAGAAGGTTTCTTCGCGCGACTCAAGCGCAGCCTTCTGAAAACAAAAGAAAATCTCGGTTCCGGATTTATCAGCCTGTTCCGTGGCAAGAAAATCGACGATGATCTGTTTGAAGAGCTGGAAGAACAGCTGTTGATTGCCGACGTCGGCGTGGAAACCACCCGTAAAATCATCAGCAGCCTGACCGAAAGCGCCAGCCGCAAACAGCTTCGCGATGCCGAAGCCCTTTACGGCCTGCTGAAAGATGAAATGGGCGATATTCTCGCAAAAGTGGATGAACCGCTTAATATTGAAGGCAAAACCCCGTTCGTCATTCTGATGGTTGGCGTCAACGGCGTGGGTAAAACCACCACCATCGGTAAGCTGGCGCGTCAGTTCGAGCAGCAGGGCAAATCGGTAATGCTGGCGGCGGGCGATACCTTCCGCGCAGCAGCGGTGGAACAGCTTCAGGTGTGGGGCCAGCGCAACAATATTCCGGTGGTCGCGCAGCACACGGGCGCGGACTCCGCATCGGTGATTTTCGATGCTATTCAGGCGGCGAAGGCGCGTAACGTCGATGTACTCATCGCCGATACCGCAGGGCGTTTGCAGAACAAATCGCACCTGATGGAAGAGCTGAAGAAAATTGTCCGCGTCATGAAAAAGCTCGACGTTGAGGCTCCGCATGAAGTCATGCTGACAATTGACGCCAGCACCGGTCAGAACGCAATAAGCCAGGCCAAATTGTTCCATGAAGCCGTTGGCCTGACGGGGATTACGCTCACCAAACTGGACGGTACGGCGAAGGGTGGGGTTATCTTCTCTGTGGCTGACCAGTTCGGTATTCCGATTCGCTATATCGGTGTTGGCGAACGTATCGAGGACTTGCGTCCGTTTAAAGCGGGCGATTTTATTGAGGCACTTTTTGCCCGAGAGGATTAACAATGATTCGCTTTGAACACGTCAGCAAAGCCTATCTCGGCGGGAGACAAGCGTTGCAGGGAGTGACCTTCCACATGCAACCAGGCGAGATGGCATTCCTGACCGGCCATTCCGGCGCAGGGAAAAGTACCCTGCTGAAGCTTATCTGTGGGATTGAACGGCCCAGCGCCGGGAAAATCTACTTCAGCGGGCATGATATCAGCCGCCTGAAAAACCGTGAGGTGCCGTTCCTGCGTCGCCAGATCGGCATGATTTTCCAGGATCACCATCTGCTGATGGACCGCACAGTGTTTGATAACGTGGCGATCCCGCTGATTATTGCCGGAGCAAGCTATGATGATATCCGCCGTCGCGTCTCGGCGGCACTGGATAAAGTCGGGCTGCTCGACAAAGCGAAAAACTTCCCGATTCAACTTTCTGGCGGTGAGCAGCAGCGCGTGGGTATTGCCCGTGCGGTGGTGAACAAGCCTGCCGTTCTGCTGGCGGATGAACCAACGGGTAACCTCGATAACGCGTTGTCGGAAGGCATTTTGCGCCTGTTCGAAGAGTTTAACCGCGTTGGCGTAACGGTATTGATGGCGACCCACGACCTGGGCCTCATCTCCAGCCGCGCTTACCGCATGCTGACGCTGAGCGACGGCCATTTGCATGGAGGCCACACGGGTGAATAAACGCGAAGCAATGAATCACATCCGCCAGTTCGGCGGCAGGCTGGATCGTATTCGCCAATCGGTGGGTAAAGGCGGCGGTGGGCGTAACGCGCCAAAACGCCCGAAAGCCGCACCGAAACCGGCTAACCGCAAAACCAATGTGTTCAACGAGCAGGTGCGTTATGCCTGGCAGGGCGCATTACAGGACCTGAAAAGCAAGCCGTTCGCGACGTTCCTGACGGTGATGGTGATCGCCATCTCCCTGACTCTGCCCAGCGTGTGCTATATGGTCTACAAGAACGTGAACACGGCGGCGTCGCAATATTACCCGTCGCCGCAGATTACGGTCTATCTGCAAAAAACGCTGGATGACGATGCGGCGGCGCGCGTGGTCGCGCAGTTGCAGGCGGAGCAGGGTGTAGAAAAGGTAAACTACCTTTCCCGTGATGAAGCGTTGGGCGAATTCCGCAACTGGTCCGGCTTTGGTGGGGCGTTGGATATGCTGGAAGAGAACCCGTTGCCTGCGGTGGCCGTGGTGATACCGAAACTCGATTTCCAGGGCACTGACTCGCTCAATACCCTGCGTGACCGCGTCGCGCAGGTAGATGGCGTGGACGAAGTGCGTATGGATGACAGCTGGTTTGCGCGCCTGGCGTCGCTGACCGGGCTGGTGGGCCGCGTATCCGCCATGATCGGCGTGCTGATGGTGGCGGCGGTATTCCTCGTCATCGGTAACAGCGTGCGTCTGAGCATCTTTGCCCGTCGCGATACCATTAACGTGCAGAAATTGATTGGCGCAACGGATGGTTTCATTCTGCGTCCGTTCCTTTATGGTGGCGCGCTGCTCGGTTTTTCCGGCGCATTTCTTTCACTGATTCTGTCAGAAATTTTGGTGATGCGGCTCTCTTCTGCGGTGACTGAAGTGGCGCGTGTTTTCGGAACTCAGTTTGAACTCAGTGGCTTATCGTTCGATGAGTGCCTGTTACTGCTGCTGGTTTGCTCGATGATCGGATGGATTGCGGCATGGCTTGCCACCGCACAACATTTACGTCGATTTACTCCCGAGTAATAAAGTTCTGTTATACTCTTCCCCTGCTACGAGTTCCCGTTAGCAGGGGATACGTTCCACTCTTACCTTTCCCCTGCCCTC
This sequence comes from Pseudocitrobacter sp. CD920760, assembly GCF_057782505.1. Classification (NCBI taxonomy): domain Bacteria; kingdom Pseudomonadati; phylum Pseudomonadota; class Gammaproteobacteria; order Enterobacterales; family Enterobacteriaceae; genus Pseudocitrobacter; species Pseudocitrobacter sp. CD920760. The sequence goes on along the minus strand of NZ_CM173490.1, from coordinate 4,870,288 downwards.
GCTTATCGAGTGTCACATTTTGTGCGTAATCTATTCACAGTGTTGCATTGAACTTGTGGATAAAATCACTGTCTGATAAAAGAGTGAATGATAATCTCGTTGCTCAAAAGCTCTGGCACGGTTGTTGCTCAACCGCCAGACGATATTGATTGAGAGGATTGAATGACCAAAGAAATGCAAAATTTAGCTTTAGCCCCTGTTGGTAACCTGGAGTCTTACATCCGGGCTGCGAACGCATGGCCGATGTTGACGGCTGATGAAGAGCGGGCGCTCGCTGAAAAGCTGCATTACCAGGGCGATCTGGAAGCAGCTAAAACGCTGATCCTGTCTCACCTGCGCTTTGTTGTTCATATCGCTCGTAACTACTCGGGCTATGGCCTGCCGCAGGCTGACTTGATTCAGGAAGGTAATATCGGCCTGATGAAAGCCGTTCGTCGCTTCAACCCTGAAGTGGGCGTGCGTCTGGTCTCTTTCGCCGTACACTGGATCAAAGCGGAAATTCATGAATACGTACTGCGTAACTGGCGTATCGTGAAAGTCGCAACGACCAAAGCACAGCGTAAGCTGTTCTTTAACCTGCGTAAAACCAAGCAGCGTCTGGGCTGGTTCAACCAGGATGAAGTCGAGATGGTCGCGCGCGAACTGGGCGTATCCAGCAAAGATGTCCGTGAAATGGAATCCCGTATGGCGGCACAAGACATGACCTTTGACATGTCTTCCGACGACGAGTCCGACAGCCAGCCGATGGCGCCGGTGCTTTATCTGCAGGATAAAACGTCTAACTTTGCCGACGGCATCGAAGACGATAACTGGGAAGAGCAGGCAGCCAACAAGCTGACTGACGCGATGATGGGTCTGGACGAACGTAGCCAGGACATTATCCGCGCGCGCTGGCTGGACGAAGACAACAAGTCGACGTTGCAGGAACTGGCCGATCGTTACGGCGTTTCAGCGGAACGTGTACGTCAGCTGGAAAAGAACGCGATGAAAAAACTGCGCGCCGCGATTGAAGCGTAACCGCGCAACGCGTTAAGCAGTACCCGATAACCCCTGGATGCGAGTCCGGGGGTTTTTGTTTTTTTATCGTGCACATTCTTAGGTAGGCCGGATAAGCGAAGCGCCATCCGGCAATCGCTATCGGCACTGAGAATGTCATAAATCTGTTACATCCCTTCCAAATTTCTCGTTTCAAAATCCGAAAAATGGGGTATGTTTTTAGCAGACTATGCTGCTATGACACCGCATGCATCGGTTCTTACTACTATCATATGCTTATCTTATAGATAAAAGCAGAATAACGTGTCACACAACAACATCACAACAAATACAATCACCATAACAATGGGGAACCTCAGGATGAACATGAAGGGTAAAGCGTTACTGGCAGGATGTATTGCGCTGGCGTTCAGTAACATGGCTTTCGCAGAGAACATTAAAGTCGCGGTCGTGGGCGCGATGTCTGGCCCGGTTGCGCAGTATGGCGACCAGGAGTTTACCGGTGCTGAGCAGGCGGTTGCGGATATCAACGCCAAAGGCGGCATCAAGGGTAATAAGCTGCAAATCGTAAAATATGATGATGCCTGTGACCCGAAACAGGCGGTCGCGGTGGCGAACAAAGTGGTTAACGATGGCATCAAATATGTTATCGGCCACCTTTGCTCATCTTCCACTCAGCCCGCGTCTGATATCTATGAAGATGAAGGCATTCTGATGATCACCCCGGCGGCGACCGCTCCGGAGCTGACCGCCCGCGGTTATCACCTGCTGCTGCGTACCACCGGCCTGGACTCTGACCAGGGCCCAACCGCGGCAAAATACATTCTCGATAAAGTGAAGCCGCAACGTATCGCTATCGTGCACGATAAGCAGCAGTACGGTGAAGGCCTGGCGCGTGCCGTTCAGGACAACCTGAAGAAAGGCAACGCCAACGTGGTCTTCTTTGACGGCATCACCGCAGGCGAGAAAGACTTCTCGACCCTGGTCGCGCGTCTGAAGAAAGAGAACATCGATTTCGTCTACTTCGGCGGCTATCACCCTGAGATGGGGCAGATCCTGCGTCAGTCCCGCGCGGCAGGCCTGAAAACCCAGTTTATGGGTCCGGAAGGCGTGGCGAACGTTTCACTGTCTAACATCGCGGGCGACTCTGCGGAAGGTCTGTTAGTGACCAAGCCGAAGAACTATGACCAGGTCCCGGCGAACAAACCGATTGTGGATGCGATTAAGGCGAAGAAACAGGATCCGAGCGGCGCATTCGTGTGGACCACCTATGCTGCGCTGCAATCACTGCAGGCGGGCCTGAATCAGTCTGAAGACCCGGCGGAAATCGCAAAATACCTGAAAGCGAACTCCGTAGAAACCGTAATGGGGCCGCTGTCATGGGATGAGAAGGGCGATCTGAAAGGCTTCGAGTTCGGTGTGTTCGACTGGCACGCTAACGGCACGGCGACTGACGCCAAATAAGGCTATTCCTTGAATAACAGGCCTCGGTTTACGACCGGGGCTTTTTTTTGCGAGTTTTTTATACAACTATTGCCAACATTGTTAACTGGCGTATAGTTGTTTGTACGGTAATTTTCCGTACAAATTGAAGTTAAAAATTAAGAGGCTGTTATGCCAGCACTAAAAAAACAGCGAATCGATCTCCGGTTGAGTGATGATGATAAAAGCATGATTGAGGAAGCCGCGGCGATCACCAATCAGTCCGTGACTCAGTTCATGCTGAACAGCGCCTCGGAAAGGGCTGCGGCTGTCATCGAAGAGCATCGACGCATTGTCTTAAATGAGGACTCCTGGAAACGCGTGATGGATGCGCTTGATACACCTCCGGAGCCGAACGAAAAACTGAAACGCGCAGCGAGACGTCTTTTAGACATGGAGTAGAGCGTGCAAGATCTGATTATTGAGATTCTCCAGGATGATGTGGAGTATGACTGGCATCAGTTTGATTGCGGCGAAGCGTCGTTGAATCTCTTTTTGAAAGAGCATCTGCGCCGCCAACATGATGGCAAAGTCCTGCGTGGTTATGTGCTCAGAAACGGGAATGTGGTGTTAGGGTATTACACCTTGTCCGGGAGTTGTTTTGAGCGGTTGGCGCTGCCTTCGAAAGCAGGGCAAAAGAAAATCCCTTATCAGAACATCCCAAGTGTTACGTTAGGCAGGCTGGCGGTGGATAAATCGCTTCAGAGAGAAGGATGGGGTGCGCTGCTGGTGACACATGCCATGAAAGTGGTGTATCAGGCCTCACAGGCCGTGGGTATTTATGGCCTGTTTGTCGAAGCGTTGAATGATAAAGCCCATGCTTTTTATCTGTCGCTGGGCTTTATCCCGCTGGTTCGGGAGAATCGTCGGGCGCTGTTTTATCCTACCCAATCAATCGAGAGACTGTTTACCGCTTCTCCCACCCATCCGCCTGCGCCGTAAAGCCCAGCGCCTGCATAAACGCCGCCATTGCGCCGCGGTCTTCCACGCCGATATCCGCCATCCACCAGCTGGATGCCTGCGCGTTATCCGCCAGCGTTTCTTCCAGCAGATATTGCCCCACGCCGCGACGGCGGGTGATTTCGCGCACGCGCAGTGAGTCGAGTGTCGCCTGAGTACCTGCAAGCGTGACGCGCACGGCGCCGAGCAGACGCTCGTTAAAGCGTGCCGCATAAATACGATGGTTGTCATCAAGGGTGAGCGTGTCGATGTCGTACTCCGGCCATATTTTTGCCAGATCGAGACGATCCTGTTCGCTGAAGTACTGTAAGCGGATGATGGTCAGTTTCATTCGAAAAAATCCTGCCAAAACGGGTAACTGAGTGTACCTAATTTTCCTTTCAGGGCGATTCTGTTTTTTATCCATTCATTAGCTGATTAATTTTTTTAGCCAGATAAAGGCAGTTTTATCCAGTATGGATTGAAAAATAGGCAGTGTTTTACCCTGAAAAGTAGTGATTTATTCCGCCTTATGTACCGTTATTTTATGCTGAATTCTGGACTTTTTTTGTTTATATCGACAGAAATACAGAATATTATCTCTGCTTAATAGACTGAAAAATAGAGATTTTAGTCTGGTTGTAGCCAAAAAACTGCGCTAAACCATTAAAGAGACTGGTAAAAATAGCGTTGTTTAAAAAAAGAACAAAGTGCGTTTTAACCATAAAACTACAAAATAAATAAATCACGTCATGAGTGGGGATCCATAAAAATGAGACCGAATGCGAAAACAGCGATCGCAGGGTTGATCGCACTGGCAATGTCGCATGTTGCGATGGCAGAGGATATTAAAGTCGCCGTGGTCGGCGCGATGTCTGGTCCGGTCGCCCAGTGGGGCGACATGGAGTTCAATGGCGCGCGTCAGGCGATTAAAGACATCAACGCTAAAGGCGGCATTAAAGGCAACAAACTGGTTGGCGTGGAGTATGACGACGCGTGCGACCCGAAACAGGCCGTTGCCGTGGCCAACAAAATCGTCAACGACGGCATTCAGTACGTTATCGGTCACCTTTGCTCCTCCTCCACGCAGCCGGCTTCCGACATCTATGAAGATGAAGGCATTCTGATGATCACGCCGGGCGCAACCAACCCGGAACTGACGCAGCGTGGCTATCAGCACATCATGCGTACCGCCGGTCTCGACTCCTCTCAGGGCCCGACCGCCGCGAAATATATTCTGGAGAAGGTGAAACCGCAGCGTATCGCTATCATCCACGATAAACAGCAGTACGGTGAAGGCCTGGCGCGTTCCGTGCAGGATGGCCTGAAAGCGGGTAAAGCCAATATCGTCTTCTTCGACGGTATCACCGCCGGAGAAAAAGATTTCTCGGCGCTGATCGCGCGCCTGAAAAAAGAGAATATCGATTTCGTTTACTTCGGCGGCTACTACCCGGAAATGGGCCAGATGCTGCGCCAGGCGCGTTCCGTCGGCCTGAAAACCCAGTTTATGGGCCCGGAAGGTGTGGGCAACGCGTCACTCTCTAACATCGCGGGCGATGCCGGGGAAGGCATGCTGGTGACGATGCCGAAACGCTATGACCAGGAACCGGCCAACAAAGCGATTGTGGATGCACTGAAGGCGCAGAAGAAAGATCCGAGCGGCCCGTACGTGTGGATCACCTATGCGGCGGTGCAGTCTCTGGCAACCGCGATGGAGCGTACCGGCAGCGATGAGCCGCTGGCGCTGGTAAAAGATTTGAAAGCAAACGGTGCGAACACCGTGATTGGGCCGCTGAAATGGGATGAAAAAGGCGATCTGAAGGGATTTGAGTTTGGTGTCTTCCAGTGGCACGCCGACGGCTCATCAACCCCGGCGAAGTAACTGTCATCCCACCCTCCGGGCGCAACACCCGGAGGGGTTGAAAAAGGTCATTTTATGTCAGAGCAGTTTCTCTATTTCATGCAGCAGATGTTTAACGGCGTTACGCTGGGAAGCACCTATGCATTGATCGCCATCGGTTACACCATGGTTTACGGCATTATCGGCATGATTAACTTCGCCCACGGCGAGGTGTATATGATCGGTAGCTATGTCTCCTTTATGATCATCGCTGCCCTGATGATGATGGGTATTGATACCAGCTGGCTGCTGGTTGCCGCCGGGTTTATCGGTGCGATTATTATCGCCAGCGCCTACGGCTGGAGTATTGAACGCGTCGCGTATCGCCCGGTGCGTAGCTCCAAGCGCCTGATTGCGCTGATCTCTGCCATCGGGATGTCCATCTTCCTGCAAAACTACGTTAGCCTGACGGAAGGTTCGCGCGACGTCGCGCTGCCGAGCCTGTTTAACGGTCAGTGGACGATTGGCAGCAGTGAAAACTTCTCGGCCAGCATCACCACCATGCAGCTGGTTATCTGGATTGTGACCTTTATTTCCATGCTGGCGCTGACGCTGTTTATCCGCTATTCCCGCATGGGCCGTGCCTGCCGCGCCTGTTCGGAAGACCTGAAAATGGCGAGTCTGCTGGGTATCAACACTGACCGCGTGATTGCACTTACCTTCGTAATTGGTGCGGCAATGGCAGCGGTTGCGGGCGTACTGCTCGGCCAGTTCTACGGCGTGATTAACCCGTATATCGGCTTTATGGCCGGGATGAAAGCCTTCACCGCGGCGGTGCTGGGCGGTATCGGCAGTATTCCAGGCGCAATGATTGGCGGCCTGATCCTCGGCATCGCCGAGGCGCTCTCTTCTGCTTATTTGAGTACTGAATACAAAGACGTGGTGTCGTTCGCCCTGCTGATTCTGGTGCTGCTGGTGATGCCGACCGGTATTCTGGGTCGCCCGGAGGTAGAGAAAGTATGAAACCGATGCATTTTGCAATGGCGCTGCTCTCTGCCGTCATGTTCTTTATTCTGGCGGGCGTCTTTATGGGCGTTCAGTTACAGCTGGATGGCACCAAACTGGTGGTGGGCTCGGCGGCGGATATTCGCTGGCAGTGGGTTTACATCGGTACGGCGGTGGTCTTCTTCTTCCAGTTGCTGCGTCCTGTTTTCCAGAACACCCTGAAAAACGTCTCCGGGCCGAAGTTTGTTCTGCCGGCGATTGATGGCTCCACCGTTAAACAGAAACTGTTCCTCGTGGCGCTGCTGGTGATCGCTGTGGCGTGGCCGTTTATGGTGTCGCGCGGTACGGTCGATATCGCCACCCTGACCATGATTTATATCATTCTCGGTCTCGGTCTGAACGTGGTTGTTGGCCTGTCTGGCCTGCTGGTGCTGGGCTACGGCGGTTTTTATGCCATCGGCGCGTATACCTTCGCGCTGCTGAACCACTATTACGGGCTTGGTTTCTGGACGTGTTTACCGCTGGCGGGGCTGGTTTCCGCGGCGGCGGGCTTCCTGCTTGGCTTCCCGGTGCTGCGTTTGCGCGGTGATTATCTGGCGATTGTCACCTTAGGCTTTGGGGAAATCGTTCGCATTCTGCTGCTCAACAACACTGAAATTACCGGCGGCCCGAACGGGATCAGCCAGATCCCTAAACCGACCTTCTTCGGCCTGGAGTTCAGCCGTTCCGCGCGTGAAGGCGGCTGGGATACTTTCAGCAACTTCTTCGGCGTGAAGTATGATCCGTCCGATCGCGTGATCTGGCTCTATCTGGTGGCGCTGCTGCTGGTGGTGTTCTCGCTGTTCGTGATTAACCGCCTGCTGCGTATGCCGCTGGGCCGTGCGTGGGAAGCGCTGCGTGAAGATGAAATCGCCTGCCGCTCCCTGGGCCTGAGCCCGACGCGTATCAAGCTGACGGCCTTTACCATCAGCGCCGCGTTCGCTGGTTTTGCCGGTACGCTGTTTGCCGCACGTCAGGGGTTCGTCAGCCCGGAATCGTTCACTTTCGCCGAATCCGCTTTCGTGCTGGCGATTGTGGTACTGGGCGGGATGGGCTCGCAGTTTGCGGTTATTCTTGCGGCTATTCTGCTGGTGGTCTCGCGTGAACTGATGCGCGACTTTAACGAATACAGCATGTTAATGCTGGGTGGTTTGATGGTGCTGATGATGATCTGGCGTCCGCAGGGCTTGTTGCCGATGACCCGTGTACAGATGAAGTTGAAAAACGGGAAAGCGAAAGGAGAGCAGGCATGAGTCAGCCATTATTATCCGTTAGCGGCCTGATGATGCGTTTTGGCGGCCTGCTGGCGGTCAATAACGTCAATCTTGAGCTGCATCCGCAGGAGATTGTCTCCCTGATTGGCCCGAACGGTGCGGGGAAAACTACGGTCTTTAACTGTCTGACCGGTTTCTACAAACCGACGGGCGGCACCATCATGCTGCGCGACCAGCACCTGGAAGGGCTGCCGGGCCAGCAAATCGCCCGCATGGGCGTGGTGCGTACCTTCCAGCACGTGCGCCTGTTCCGCGAAATGACGGTGATTGAAAACCTGCTGGTGGCGCAGCATCAACAACTGAAAACCGGCGTTTTCTCCGGCCTGCTGAAAACTCCGTCATTCCGTCGCGCCCAGAGCGAAGCGCTCGATCGCGCCGCGACCTGGCTTGAGCGTATTGGCCTGCTGGAACACGCTAACCGCCAGGCGAGCAACCTGGCGTACGGTGACCAGCGTCGTCTGGAGATCGCTCGCTGCATGGTCACGCAGCCGGAAATTCTGATGCTCGATGAGCCTGCTGCGGGCCTCAACCCGAAAGAAACCAAAGAGCTGGACGAGCTGATTGCCGAGCTACGTAACGAGCATAACACCACCATTTTGCTGATTGAGCATGACATGAAGCTGGTGATGGGCATTTCCGACCGCATCTACGTGGTGAACCAGGGCACGCCGCTGGCGAACGGTACGCCGGAGCAAATTCGTAACAACCCGGACGTCATTCGTGCGTATTTAGGTGAGGCATAAAATGGAAAAAGTCATGTTGTCTTTTGACAAGGTCAATGCCCACTACGGCAAGATCCAGGCGCTGCATGAGGTGAGTCTGCATATCAATCAGGGCGAAATCGTCACCCTGATTGGTGCCAACGGCGCGGGGAAAACCACGCTGCTGGGAACGCTGTGCGGCGACCCGCGCGCCACCAGCGGGCGTATTGTCTTTGATGATAAAGACATTACCGACTGGCAGACGGCGAAAATCATGCGCGAAGCGGTGGCGATTGTCCCGGAAGGGCGTCGTGTCTTCTCGCGTATGACGGTAGAAGAGAACCTGGCGATGGGCGGCTTCTTTGCCGAACGCGATCAGTTCCAGGAGCGTATTAAGTGGGTATACGAACTCTTCCCGCGCTTGCACGAGCGCCGTATTCAGCGTGCGGGTACCATGTCCGGCGGTGAGCAACAGATGCTGGCGATTGGTCGCGCGCTGATGAGCAACCCGCGCCTGTTGCTGCTGGATGAGCCTTCGCTCGGACTTGCGCCGATCATCATTCAGCAGATCTTCGACACCATCGAGCAACTGCGCGAGCAGGGGATGACCATCTTCCTTGTCGAGCAGAACGCCAACCAGGCGCTGAAGCTCGCTGACCGCGGCTACGTGCTCGAAAACGGTCACGTGGTGCTCGAAGATACCGGCGACGCGCTGCTGGCGAACGAAGCGGTGAGAAGTGCGTATTTGGGCGGTTAACGCATATGCCCGGTGGCGCTACGCTTACCGGGCCTACAAAGTTTGCGCAATAGATTGAATTTGTTATCAATTGTTGGCCGGATAAGGCGTTTATGCCGCATCCGGCAAGAACAAAGCGCACTTTGTCAGCAATCTGAGGAGCCGAAAGGCTCCTTTTTCATGGAAGAATCAAAATCCGAATTTGCCCTTCAGCTATTGCCATTATTTAATTTCGACAGTTATAAGTAGCACTAAATACCACGCACTTTACATGGATTATTCAGTAAATAATTGATTCAGGGAGAAATACGGTGCCACTCTTATTGATTTTGTCGGTTGCAGTGCAATTATTTTGCGCTTTCCATGTTGTACGTTCAGGAAATGATCGCTATTGGATTTTTATTATCCTTGTGTTCCCTGGGATAGGATGCCTTATCTACTTTTTATTTGTGGTTCTACCGGATGCGAGTTCCAGTTATCACGGACGTTCATTGACCTCTCATGCCATGGATAAAATAAGCCCAGAACGCCATCTTAGAAAACTGACGGAAGAGCTATCAATTGCTGAGACAAATCAGAATCACTTTTTACTGGCAAACGAGTTAGCACGCCTGGGGCGGTATCATCAGGCTATCCCTCATTATCGAGAGTCGCTGAGTGGCATTTTTGCTCATGAAGCACCGATGATGTTGAGTCTTGCCAGGGCTGAGTTCGCTACCCAGGATTTTGCGCGTTGCCAGCAAACGCTGGAAGATTTGATTAAATTCAATCCAGATTTTCAATCTTCAGAGGGGCACTTACTTTTTGCCAGAGCTTTAGCTGCTCAGGAAGACTACGCGGCCGCAGAGAGTGAGTTCAAGGTACTTGTTGAATACTACCCTGGCCCAGAAGCACGGATTCGCTACGCGGAAATGCTGGAAAAATCGAACCGCCTTCATGAAGCAAATGAGCAATATGTCGCTATTGTTGATACCGCTAAACGGTCAAGGTCGCAATACCGTAAATACCATCGCGAATGGATTAAAATAGCGAATGAAAAACTCCGGCAAGGTATTGTCAGATGAATGAAAGCATTTCCTCTTTGCTGCCCTGATGGAAAAACATGGTGAAGAGATAAAAGCGCTGGCAGATAAATAATAGATCTAAAATAGCGACTTTTTGTCTCTTTACTCTCACCTATACGTGCCCCACCTCCCATTTTCCTGTCACCGCAGCGTCATCGTCTTGCCATCCCTCTGACGCCTGACTATCTTTTTTTTGTAATAAAAACGTTATTTTTCTGTAATTCGAGCATGTCATGTTACCCCCGCGAGCATAAAACGCGTGAAATCGCGCATTCGAAACAACAAGAGAGATAATCAATGAAACTGTTACGACATACAGCCTCAGGATTGGCGCTCAGTCTGGTATTTGTTGGCCAGGCACTGGCAGTGACTAACATTCCGTTCTGGCATTCGATGGAAGGGGAGTTGGGTAAAGAAGTTGATTCTCTGGCGCAGCGTTTCAATGCCGCTAACCCGGATTACAAAATTGTGCCCATCTACAAGGGCAACTACGAACAGAACCTGAGCGCGGGTATCGCCGCGTTCCGCACCGGGAATGCCCCGGCGATTTTGCAGGTGTATGAAGTCGGCACCGCCACGATGATGGCGTCGAAAGCCATTAAACCGGTGTATGAGGTGTTTAAAGACGCCGGAATTAACTTCGATGAGTCGCAGTTTGTGCCGACGGTTTCCGGTTACTACTCCGATGCGAAAACCGGGCATCTCCTTTCTCAGCCGTTTAACAGCTCCACGCCAGTTCTCTACTACAACAAAGACGCCTTCAAAAAAGCGGGTCTGGACCCGGAGCAGCCGCCGAAAACCTGGCAGGACTTAGCGGCCTATACCGAAAAACTGAAAGCGGCGGGGATGAAGTGCGGTTACGCCAGCGGCTGGCAGGGGTGGATCCAACTGGAAAACTTCAGCGCCTGGAACGGCCTGCCGTTTGCCAGCAAAAACAACGGTTTTGACGGCACGGATGCGGTGCTGGAATTCAACAAACCGGAGCAGGTGAAACACATCGCGCTGTTGCAGGAGATGAACAAGAAGGGCGATTTCAGCTACGTGGGCCGCAAAGACGAATCGACCGAGAAGTTCTATAACGGCGACTGCGCGATTACCACCGCCTCTTCGGGTTCGCTGGCGAACATCCGTCAGTATGCCAAATTCAACTACGGCGTGGGCATGATGCCGTACGATGCAGACGCCAAAGGCGCGCCGCAGAACGCCATTATCGGCGGGGCAAGCCTGTGGGTGATGCAGGGTAAAGATAAAGAAACCTACACCGGTGTGGCGAAGTTCCTCGAATTCCTGGCGAAGCCGGAAAATGCCGCCGAGTGGCATCAGAAAACCGGTTATCTGCCAATCACTACCGCCGCCTATGACCTGACCCGCGAGCAGGGCTACTACGATAAAAACCCGGGTGCGGATACCGCCACGCGTCAGATGCTGAACAAGCCGCCGCTGTCGTTCACCAAAGGGCTGCGTCTGGGCAACATGCCGCAGATCCGCGTCATTGTCGATGAAGAACTGGAAAGCGTGTGGACCGGTAAGAAAACGCCTCAGCAGGCGCTGGATTCTGCCGTCGAGCGTGGGAATCAGCTGCTGCGCCGCTTTGAGAAATCGACGAAGTCTTAATGTGAAATGCCGGGTGGCGGCTGCGCCTTACCCGGCCTACAGAGATGTGTAGGCCGGATAAGCGTAGCGCCATCCGGCACTGCTCAGGAATTAAACCTCAATGTCATCTTCCCGTCCGGTGTTCCGCTCGCGTTGGCTGCCCTATTTGCTGGTTGCCCCGCAGCTGGTTATCACCGTTATTTTCTTTATCTGGCCTGCGGGCGAAGCGCTGTGGTACTCGCTGCAAAGCGTCGATCCGTTTGGTTTTTCCAGCCAGTTTGTTGGCCTGGATAACTTCGTCACCCTGTTCCAGGACAGTTACTATCTCGATTCTTTCTGGACGACGATAAAATTCAGCGCCATGGTGACCGTCAGCGGTCTGGTGATCTCGCTTGTCTTCGCCGCGCTGGTGGAGTACATCGTGCGCGGCAGTCGTCTGTATCAAACGCTGATGCTGCTGCCTTACGCCGTCGCGCCTGCCGTCGCGGCGGTGCTATGGATTTTCCTCTTCAACCCGGGGCGCGGGTTGATCACCCATGTCCTCGCCGAATTCGGTTACGACTGGAACCACGCGCAAAACAGCGGCCAGGCGATGTTCCTTGTGGTGTTCGCCTCGGTCTGGAAGCAAATCAGCTACAACTTCCTGTTCTTCTACGCTGCGCTGCAATCCATTCCGCGTTCGCTGATTGAGGCGGCGGCGATTGATGGCGCCGGCCCGATTCGCCGTTTCTTCAAGCTTGCTCTGCCGCTGATTGCGCCGGTGAGCTTCTTCCTGCTGGTGGTGAACCTGGTCTACGCCTTCTTCGATACCTTCCCGGTGATTGATGCCGCGACGGCGGGCGGGCCAGTGCAGGCGACCACCACGCTGATTTATAAAATTTATCGCGAAGGTTTTACCGGGCTGGATCTCTCGGCCTCTGCCGCGCAGTCGGTGGTGCTGATGTTCCTCGTCATCGTGCTGACGGTGGTGCAGTTCCGCTATGTGGAAAGTAAGGTGCGTTACCAATGATTGAGAACCGTCCGGGGCTGACGATATTCAGCCATACGATGTTGATTCTGGGGATTGCGGTGATCCTCTTCCCGCTGTACGTCGCCTTCGTGGCGGCGACGCTGGATGACCAGGCGGTTTTCGCCACGCCGATGACGCTGATTCCGGGTACGCATCTGCTGGAAAATATGCATCACATCTGGGTGAACGGTGTTGGCGTAAACAGCGCACCGTTCTGGCGAATGATGCTTAACAGTTTTGTGATGGCCTTCAGCATAACGGTGGGAAAAATCACCGTCTCGATGCTCTCTGCATTTGCGATTGTCTGGTTCCGCTTTCCGCTGCGTAACCTCTTCTTCTGGATGATTTTTATCACCCTGATGCTGCCGGTTGAGGTGCGTATCTTCCCGACGGTAGAGGTCATTGCCAACCTGAAGATGCTGGATAGTTACGCCGGGCTGACGCTGCCGCTAATGGCGTCGGCAACCGCGACGTTCCTGTTCCGTCAGTTCTTTATGACCCTCCCGGATGAGCTGGTGGAAGCCGCGCGTATTGATGGCGCCTCGCCGATGCGTTTTTTCCGCGACATCGTCTTCCCGCTGTCGAAAACCAATCTGGCGGCGCTTTTCGTGATCACCTTTATCTATGGCTGGAACCAGTATCTGTGGCCGCTGCTGATCATCACCGATGTTGATCTCGGCACCACCGTTGCGGGTATCAAAGGCATGATCGCCACCGGCGAAGGCACAACCCAATGGAACCAGGTGATGGCAGCGATGTTATTAACGCTTATCCCACCCGTGGTGATTGTTTTAGTGATGCAGCGTGCCTTTGTACGCGGTTTAGTGGACAGTGAGAAATAAGATGGCAGGACTGAAATTACAGGCAATAACCAAAAGCTGGGATGGCAAAACCCAGGTCATTAAACCGCTGACGCTGGACGTGGCCGATGGCGAATTCATCGTGATGGTCGGGCCGTCCGGCTGCGGGAAATCCACGCTGCTGCGCATGGTGGCCGGGCTTGAACGCGCGACCAGCGGCGATATCTGGATTGACGGCAAGCGCGTGACCGAAATGGAACCGAAAGATCGCGGCATTGCGATGGTGTTCCAGAACTACGCCCTCTACCCGCATATGAGCGTGGAGGAGAACATGGCGTGGGGGCTGAAAATACGCGGCATGGGTAAACAGCAGATTGCCGAGCGGGTGAAAGAGGCCGCGCGTATTCTGGAGCTTGACGGCCTGCTTAAGCGTCGCCCGCGCGAGCTTTCTGGCGGTCAGCGTCAGCGCGTTGCAATGGGCCGTGCAATTGTGCGCGACCCGGCGGTGTTCCTGTTCGATGAACCGCTCTCGAATCTGGATGCCAAGCTGCGCGTGCAGATGCGCCTTGAGCTGCAACAACTGCATCGCCGCCTGAAAACCACCTCGCTGTACGTGACCCACGATCAGGTTGAGGCGATGACGCTCGCCCAGCGGGTGATGGTGATGAATGGCGGCATCGCCGAACAGATTGGTACGCCAGTAGAAGTGTACGAAAAGCCCGCCAGCCTGTTTGTGGCGAGTTTTATCGGCAGCCCGGCGATGAACCTGCTGGCCGGGCGCATCAACAATGAAGGCACGCACTTTGAACTGGATGAGGGTCTGTTGCTGCCGCTGAATGGCTACGCTCGCCAGCACGCCGGGCGTAAAATGACGCTCGGTATCCGCCCGGAGCATATTGCGTTAAGCTCGCAGGCGGAAGGCGGGATACCGCTGGTGATGGACACTCTGGAGATGCTGGGCGCGGATAACCTAGCGCATGGTCGCTGGGGCGCGCAAAAGCTGGTGGTGCGTCTGTCTCATCAGGAACGCCCGACGGCAGGCAGCACGCTGTGGTTGCATGTGCCGGACAATCATTTGCATCTTTTTGATGGCGAAACAGGACAAAGAATATGAGTAACTGGCCTTATCCCCACGTTGCGGCCCATCGTGGCGGCGGCAGACTGGCTCCGGAAAACACGCTGGCGGCTATAGATGTGGGGGCGCGATACGGTCACACCATGATTGAGTTCGACGTGAAGTTGTCGAAAGACGGCGAAATTTTCCTGTTGCACGACGATAACCTTGAGCGCACCAGCAACGGCTGGGGCGTGGCGGGCGAACTGAACTGGCACGATTTACTGCGCGTGGACGCGGGTAGCTGGTTTAGTGGTGAATTCAAAGGTGAACCGCTGCCGCTGCTCTCGCAGGTGGCGGAACGTTGCCGCGAATACGGCATGATGGCGAACATCGAAATCAAACCGACCACCGGAACCGGGCCGCTAACCGGGAAAGCGGTGGCGCTGGCGGCGCGTGAACTGTGGGCAGGCATGACGCCGCCGCTGCTCTCGTCGTTTGAAATTGATGCGCTGGAAGCGGCACAGCAGGCCGCGCCGGAATTGCCGCGTGGTTTATTGCTGGATGAATGGCGTGATGACTGGCGTGAACTGACCACACGGCTGGGCTGCGTGTCGATTCACCTCAACCACAAACTGCTGGATGAAGCGCGCGTGGATGCCCTGCGTGAGGCGGGTCTGAAGATTCTGGTCTATACGGTGAACAAGCCCCAGCGCGCATCACAACTGCTGCGCTGGGGCGTGAACTGCATCTGCACCGATGCCATTGATATCATCGGCCCGAACTTCCAGCCTTAAGGCAGATTGGTTTTCACCGGCAGATTAGGATTGTTATTCAACATGTCGCCATTCTGCCGCTGCGGCAACATATGCTGCTGATTATTCAACATCGAATCGCTATTCCCTGATGCCCCGCCCTGGTTCAGCATCCCGCCGTTAGTATTGGGGAGCATTTGCTGACCGGCGGGGTTTCGCTCCCCCGGCTGGGCCTGCTGGATACGCTGCCTGTCATTATTCATCTGCGTCTGAAGCTGTTGCTGCTGAACGCGCGTTTGCGTTTGCAACTGTTGATTCAGCATCCCTTTCTGCTGCACCTGCTGCGATTTCATCTGGGTTTGTAACCGCTGCTGGCTCGGAATTTTGTAATCCGGCAGATTGGGGTTGTTAGTGGTATTGAGTGGCTGTGCTAAAGCGGCAAACGGAAGCAGTGCCGCCAGAATCAGTAATCGTTTCATTGTCTCTCCTCCCTTCTGAGGGATCTCTTAAGTTTACCTCGTTTTTGCCATAACGATGATTTTTTAGGAGTTTTGAACCAGGCTTAAGCGGGACCTGTTACCCCAATTCTGGAGAACAACGATGATGAAACAGACGTTTGCGCGTTGGCTGGCGATTGCCGCGCTGACCGCCGGAGGGAGTTTTGCCGTGGCGGCAGCGACGACCGAGCCTGCTGCACCACCGGTATCTTATGGCGTAGAGGAAGATGTTTTTCACCCGGTGCGCGCGCATCAGGGGATGGTAGCGTCGGTGGACGCGCTCGCCACCCAGGTCGGGGTGCAAATCCTGAAAGAGGGCGGTAATGCCGTCGATGCGGCCGTGGCGGTGGGGTATGCGCTGGCGGTGACGCATCCGCAAGCCGGGAACCTGGGCGGCGGCGGATTTATGCTGCTGCGCACCAAAGACGGGAAGACAACGGCTATCGACTTCCGCGAAATGGCCCCCGCCCAGGCCACGCGCGATATGTTCCTCGATGACCATGGCAACCCGGATAGCAAAAAATCGCTGACCTCGCATCTGGCCTCCGGTACGCCGGGCACGGTGGCGGGTTTCTCATTGGCGCTGGAAAAGTATGGCACGCTGCCGCTCAACAAAGTGGTTCAGCCCGCGTTCAAACTGGCGCGCGATGGCTTTGTGGTGAACGATGCGCTGGCAGACGATCTCAAAACCTACGGCAGTGAAGTCATTCCCAACCATGAAAACAGCAAAGCGATTTTCTGGAAAGACGGCGAGCCGCTGAAAAAGGGCGACAAGCTGGTGCAAAAAGATCTGGCGAAAAGCCTGGAGCTGATTGCCGAAAGCGGCCCGGATGCGTTTTATAAAGGCGCCATCGCCGATCAGATTGCCGACGAGATGCACAAACACGGTGGACTGATTACCAAAGCGGATCTCGCCGAATACAAAGCGATAGAGCGCACGCCAATCAGCGGTGATTATCGCGGTTACCAAGTCTTCTCGATGCCGCCACCGTCTTCCGGCGGGATCCACATTGTGCAAATCCTCAATATTCTCGAAAATTTCGACATGCATAAATATGGCTTTGGCAGCGCCGACGCCATGCAGGTGATGGCGGAAGCCGAGAAACATGCCTATGCGGATCGCTCAGAATACCTTGGCGACCCGGATTCTGTGAAGGTGCCGTGGCAGGCCCTGACCAGCAAAGCCTATGCGAAATCGATAGCCGAACAGATTGATGTCAACAAGGCGAAACCATCCAGTGAAATTCGCCCTGGCAAACTCGCGCCTTACGAGAGCAATCAAACCACCCATTTCTCGGTGGTGGATAAAGACGGTAACGCGGTGGCGGTGACCTATACACTGAATACCACCTTCGGTACCGGGATTGTTGCCGGGAACAGCGGCATTCTGATGAATAATCAGATGGATGATTTCTCTGCCAAGCCGGGCGTGCCGAACGTTTATGGCCTGGTCGGCGGTGACGCGAATGCGGTAGGGCCGAAGAAGCGTCCGCTGTCGTCGATGTCGCCAACGATTGTGGTGAAAGACGGCAAAACCTGGCTGGTTACCGGTAGCCCTGGCGGCAGCCGGATTATCACCACGGTGCTGCAAATGGTGGTGAATACCATCGATTATGGGATGAATGTTGCGGAAGCCACTAACGCGCCGCGATTCCATCACCAGTGGCTGCCGGATGAACTGCGCGTGGAGAAGGGCTTTAGCCCGGATACGCTGAAGCTTCTGGAGCAGAAGGGGCAGAAAGTGGCCTTGAAAGAGGCGATGGGCAGTACACAGAGCATTATGGTAGGGCCAGACGGCACGCTGTATGGCGCATCTGACCCGCGTTCGGTGGATGATTTGGCGGCGGGGTACTGAATTTAACCCCCTCACCCTAACCCTCTCCCTCAAGGGAGAGGGGACCGATTCTCCCTCTCCCTGTGGGAGAGGGCCGGGGAGAGGGCATCAGGCCGCACTTAATCCTTTCACTCGCGCCATAAAATACGCATCCACATATTCCCCGTTGCGCAGCCCATACTTCTTCCCGGTGCCTTCAATTTCAAAGCCGTGCTTCTTATACACCGCAACCGCCGGGGCGTTATCGACGAACACCGTGAGCTCAATGCGTTCTACGCGCAGCCAGTTGTCGCACATATCAATCATCTCGCGCACTAACGCGCTGGCGACGCCGCGGTTTTGCCAGCCAGCATCAACGCAAATGCCGAAATCAGCCACGTGACTGCGGCGAGGGCGTTGCGCTACATCGATGCACAAATGCCCGACCACCGTGTCGTCAATGCAGGCGACAAGCTGTTTGATGCCGGGCTGGTCGGCAAGACGCGCTTCCCACATTTGCTCGGAAGGATGAGGAACCTGTAGCGTGTTGTAATACACCTCCGGCTGGGCGTGGATCTGCCGAATGGCAGCGTAATCTTTCGGTTCCGCGTGGCGTATCACTATCTCACTCATTCCTTGTTTCCTTTGTGGGGGGATTATCCCTTTCAACATCATTGACTTTAAAAGCGGAGTCAACTGACATTTTTTGCAAAAAGTGTTGGACAAGTGCGAATGAGAATGATTATTATTGTAATGCATTCAGGAAGACCCCTGAGGGAGAACCTGAAAGCACGACATTGCTCACATTGCTTCCAGTATTACTTTAGCCAGCCGCGTGCTGGCTTTTTTTTGGGGATTGTTCCAGCCTGGCTTACTTGCCATTTTGTTCCCGGGCTGTGCTCGCAATCCTCACGTACATTAAGTACGCTCCGGTTGCTGCGCGCAGGCCGGAAACAAACTGGCTGCGACGCCGATGGCTGGTGCGCGGGCATTGGTGTCATTCCTTGTCCAAACTTCCTCATTTTGTCTCTCTTCGCTTTGCGCTATGGTGTAACCAGATACCTTTAAAGGACGACATCATGGCCCTACATTGTGCATTCATTGGTTTTGGTAAAAGCACCACCCGCTATCATCTTCCCTATGTTCTGAACCGCAAAGACAGCTGGCACGTGGCGCATATCTATCGTCGCAGCGCGAAGCCGGAAGAGCAGCATCCGCAGTATTCTCACATTCACTTCACCAGCGACCTGGATGAAGTGCTCAATGACCCGGAAGTGAAACTGGTGGTGGTGTGTACCCACGCTGATAGCCACTTCGACTACGCGAAGCGCGCGCTGGAAGCCGGGAAAAACGTGTTGGTCGAAAAGCCGTTCACCCCCACGCTTGCCGAAGCGAAAGAACTGTTTGCGCTGGCGAAAAGCAAAGGGCTGACGGTTACGCCGTATCAGAACCGCCGTTTTGACTCCTGCTTCCTGACTGCGAAAAAGGCCATTGAAAGCGGAAAACTTGGTGACATTGTGGAAATCGAAAGCCACTTTGACTACTTCCGCCCGGTGGCGGAAACCAAACCTGGGTTACCGCAGGATGGCGCGTTTTACGGCCTTGGCGTGCATACGATGGACCAGATCATTTCCCTGTTTGGCCGCCCGGATCACGTCGCTTATGACATCCGTAGCCTGCGAAACAAAGCCAACCCGGACGACACCTTTGAAGCGCAGCTTTTCTACGGCGATCTGAAGGCCATTGTCAAAACCAGCCACCTGGTGAAAATCGATTACCCGAAATTTATCGTGCACGGCACCAAAGGCTCGTACCTGAAATACGGTATCGACCAGCAGGAAACCAGCCTGAAAGCCAATATTATGCCGGGTGAACCGGGCTTCGCCGCTGATGACTCCATCGGGCAGCTTGAGTACGTCAACGCTGAAGGCGTGACGGTGAAAGAAGAGGTGAAACCGGAAACCGGCGACTATGGCCGCGTCTACGATGCGCTGTATCAAACCCTTACCCAGGGCACGCCGAATTACGTCAAGGAATCTGAAGTTCTGACCAACCTTGAGATCCTCGAACGTGCCTTCGAACAGGCATCACCTGCCACGATCGCCCTCGCTAAATAAGATGTTAAGGCTCCTCTATTCTTGTTCACATTTTTTGAACAGAGGAGTCAATTTTCACCCACTATCATCCCAGGCGGTTTAGGGCCACACTTACTCCATCGAAAACATGAGGGGGTAACAAATGATTTTCTTACGCAAAGCAAATGAACGTGGTCATGCAAATCATGGTTGGCTGGATTCCTGGCATACCTTCTCGTTTGCTAACTATTACGACCCGAATTTTATGGGCTTCTCGGCACTGCGCGTGATTAACGATGACGTGATTGATGCAGGCCAGGGGTTCGGTACGCACCCGCATAAAGATATGGAAATTTTGACCTATGTACTGGAAGGCGCTGTTGAGCACCAGGACAGCATGGGCAACAAAGAACAGGTTCCGGCGGGTGAGTTCCAGATTATGAGCGCGGGTACCGGTGTACGTCACTCCGAGTACAACCCGAGCAACACTGACCGTCTGCGTCTGTATCAAATCTGGATCATTCCAGAAGAAACCGGTATTACGCCGCGCTACGAACAGCGTCGCTTTGACGCCGAGCAGGGTAAACAACTGGTGCTGTCGCCGGATGCGCGTGATGGTTCGCTGAAAGTGCACCAGGATATGGAACTCTATCGCTGGGCGCTGGCGAAAGATGAGCAGTCGGTGCACCAGATTGCCGCTGACCGCCGCGTGTGGATTCAGGTGGTAAAAGGTAACGTCACTATCAATGGTACCAAAGCCACCACCAGTGATGGCCTGGCAATTTGGGATGAGCAGGCGATTTCTGTTCATGCCGACAGCGAAAGCGAAATTCTGCTCTTCGATCTGCCGCCAGTATGATAACTCGTAAATAAATAAGAGAACCTCCCCAATCAACCGGGGAGGTTCTCTTATCTCCGTGGTAAACTGAGAGGATGTTTCACTTTTATTTCTCTCAGGACGATGAAAAAGAAAAGACCCGTACTTCAGGATGTGGCCGATCGCGTCGGCGTGACCAAAATGACGGTCAGCCGTTTTTTACGCAATCCGGAGCAGGTCTCCGTCGCGCTGCGAGGTAAAATTGCTCAGGCCCTGGATGAGCTGGGTTATATTCCTAATCGTGCCCCTGATATTCTCTCCAATGCGACCAGCCGTGCGGTTGGCGTTCTTCTTCCTTCCTTAACCAACCAGGTTTTCGCAGAAGTGCTTCGCGGCATTGAAAGCGTGACCGACGCCTATGGTTATCAGACGATGCTTGCGCACTACGGCTATAAGCCGGAACTGGAGCAGGAGCGTCTGGAATCGATGCTGTCGTGGAATATTGACGGCCTGATCCTTACCGAGCGTTCGCATACGCCGCGTACTCTGAAGATGATTGAAGTTGCGGGCATTCCGGTTGTCGAACTGATGGACAGCAAATCGCCATGCCTCGATATCGCGGTCGGTTTCGATAACTTCGAAGCTGCGCGGCAGATGACGGCAGCGATTATCGCGCGCGGCCATCGCCATATCGCTTATCTTGGCGCGCGTCTTGATGAACGTACTATCATCAAACAGAAGGGTTATGAGCAGGCGATGCTCGATGCCGGGCTGGTGCCTTACAGCGTGATGGTCGAGCAATCATCCTCTTACTCGTCGGGGATTGAGCTGATGCGCCAGGCGCGTCGCGAATATCCACAGCTTGACGGCATCTTCTGTACCAACGATGACCTTGCGGTGGGCGCATCCTTTGAGTGCCAGCGTCTGGGCTTACGTATTCCTGATGATATCGCCATCGCCGGTTTCCACGGCCATGACATCGGGCAAGTGATGGAACCCCGCCTGGCAAGCGTCCTGACGCCGCGTGAGCGAATGGGGCGCATCGGCGCGGAACGTCTGTTAGCACGGATCCGAGGTGAAGCAGTTACTCCTAAAATGTTAGATTTAGGTTTCACTTTGTCACCGGGCGGTTCAATTTAGCCCCGACAAATTTGAACTAGATCACACATATTCATTTCCGGCACGAATGGTGATTGCTTCTCCACTGGTCCGGCATGACAATGTTACCGATAACAGTTACCCGTAACAAATTCTTGTGTCCAGCAGGAGGACGCTTTGAGCACGACTAATCATGATCACCATGTCTACGTTCTGATGGGCGTATCTGGCAGTGGTAAATCCGCAGTCGCCAGTGAAGTGGCGCATCGACTGAATGCCGCGTTTCTTGATGGCGATTTCCTTCATCCGCGTTGCAACATCGTCAAAATGTCCTCCGGCGAACCGCTGAACGACGACGACCGCAAACCGTGGCTGCAGGCGCTGAACGACGCCGCATTCGCGATGCAGCGTACCAACAAAGTTTCCCTGATTGTCTGCTCTGCGCTGAAAAAAGCGTACCGCGACATTCTGCGTGAAGGTAACCCGAATCTCTCCTTCGTGTACCTGAAAGGCGATTTCGACCTGATCGAAAGCCGTCTGAAAGCACGTAAAGGTCACTTCTTCAAAACGCAAATGCTGGTGACGCAGTTCGAAACGCTGCAGGAACCGAATGCTGAAGAACGCGATGTGCTGGTGGTTGATATCGATCAGCCGCTGGAAGGCGTCATCAACAGTACTATTGAAGTGATTAACAAAGGCAGTAACGCGTGACAACTTTAACGCTGGTTTTAACAGCAGTAGGCTCTGTTCTGCTGCTGTTGTTTTTAGTCATGAAGGCGCGTATGCACGCCTTCCTGGCTTTGATGGTGGTTTCTATTGGTGCAGGTCTTTTCTCGGGTATGCCGCTGATTAAGATCGCGCAAACCATGGAAAAAGGGATGGGCGGTACGCTGGGCTTCCTGGCTATCGTGGTCGCGCTGGGCGCGATGTTCGGCAAAATTCTGCATGAAACGGGCGCGGTCGATCAGATTGCCGTCAAAATGCTGAAATCCTTTGGTCACAGCCGCGCGCACTATGCGATTGGCCTGGCGGGTCTGATTTGCGCACTGCCGCTGTTCTTCGAAGTGGCGATTGTGCTGTTGATTAGCGTAGCGTTCTCTATGGCGCGTCACACCGGGACTAACCTGGTGAAACTGGTTATCCCTCTGTTCGCCGGTGTTGCGGCGGCGGCGGCGTTCCTGCTGCCTGGGCCTGCGCCGATGCTGCTGGCTTCCCAGATGCACGCTGATTTCGGGTGGATGATTCTGATTGGCCTGTGCGCGGCGATTCCGGGCATGATCATTGCCGGCCCGCTGTGGGGCAACTTCATCAGCCGTTACGTTGAGCTGAGCATTCCGGAAGACATCACCGAGCCGCACCTGGGCGAAGGCAAAATGCCATCGTTCGGTTTCAGCCTCGCGCTGATTCTGCTGCCGCTGGTCCTGGTGGGTCTGAAAACGATTGCCGCGCGCTTTGTGGCTGAAGGCTCTACCGCGTACGAATGGTTTGAATTTATCGGTCACCCCTTCACTGCAATCCTGATTGCGTGTCTGGTTGCCATTTATGGTCTGGCGTATCGTCAGGGCATGGCGAAAGATAAAGTGATGGAAATCTGTGGTCACGCGCTGCAACCTGCGGGCATCATCCTGCTGGTTATCGGTGCAGGTGGCGTGTTCAAACAGGTTCTGGTTGACTCTGGCGTGGGCCCGGCTCTGGGCGAAGCGCTGACCGGTATGGGTCTGCCGATTGCGCTGACCTGCTTCATCCTGGCGGCTGCGGTACGTATCATTCAGGGTTCCGCAACGGTTGCTTGTCTGACGGCGGTGGGTCTGGTGATGCCGGTGATTGAACAGCTGAACTACAACGGCGCGCAGATGGCGGCACTCTCTATCTGTATCGCGGGCGGCTCGATTGTGGTCAGCCACGTGAACGATGCTGGTTTCTGGTTATTTGGTAAGTTTACGAATGCCACCGAAGCACAGACGCTGAAAACCTGGACCATGATGGAAACCATCCTCGGTACCGTGGGCGCGATTGTCGGTATGATTGCGTTTACCCTGCTGAGCTAGGTTTTACAGAACGTTATTGCGAAAGGGCTTCCTGATGGAAGCCCTTTTTTATTGGCTAAATCGCCCGGTGGCGCTTCGCTTACCGGGCCGATGGGATGGCGGAATTGTTGTAGGCTGGGTAAGGCGTAGCCGCCACCCGGCGTCGTTCTGCTCCATCACCCCTTCATCCACATCCGAATGCCATCCAGGAACATCTGGGTTGCCATCATCACCAGAATCAGCCCCATCAGGCGCTCCAGCGCGTTCACGCCTTTCTCTCCCAGCAGGCGCAGGAACAGCGACGATTGCAGCAGAATGGCCACCGTGCCGCCCCAGGCAATCAGCAAAGCGATAACGAGGTGGCTCATATTGTTGGGATATTGATGCGAGAGCAGCATCAGGGTGGCCAGCAGCGTCGGTCCGGCGACCAGCGGAATGGCAAGCGGCACAATAAAAGGCTCTTCCCCCGCCGGTAAACCGGAACTGTTTTCGGAACTGCTGGGAAATATCATCTTAATGGCAATCAAAAACAGAATGATGCCGCCAGAGATAGAAACCGTTTCGGCACGCAGGTTCAAAAAAGCCAAAATCTTCTCGCCCGCGAACAGGAAAATCAGCATGACGAGAAGTGCGATTAAAAGCTCACGTATCATGATCGCCCTGCGGCGTCTGGGTTCCGTGTGTTTTAATACCGACATAAAAATCGGCAAGTTTCCTAATGGATCCATAATCAGGATCAACAAAACGGATGCAGAAAAGATTTCATTCATAACCTAAATTCCCTGATAATCATTGCGGATTTTCTGCTAAACACGTGGCCGATGGAAAGGTTTCCGAAGTGGCGCGTGTTGGCTCCCAAAATGGGGGTAATAAGTTGCATTTCTGATTGCTTTGCAATCATTGATTAATTTCACTTGCGACTTTGGCTGCTTTTTGTAATGTGAAGGATGTCGCACCGGATCTGGTGACATTAACAGCACATCTCTGCAGGAAAAAAACGTTATGAAAAATGTTGGTTTTATCGGCTGGCGTGGAATGGTCGGCTCTGTACTCATGCAACGCATGGTGGAAGAGCGCGATTTCGACGCCATTCGCCCGGTCTTCTTCTCCACCTCCCAGCTTGGGCAGGCGGCGCCGTCTTTTGGCACCACCACCGGTGGTACGCTGCAGGATGCTTACGATCTTGACGCGCTGAAGGCCCTGGACATTATTGTCACCTGCCAGGGCGGCGATTATACCAACGAAATCTATCCAAAGCTTCGTGAAAGCGGCTGGCAGGGCTACTGGATTGACGCGGCGTCTTCGCTGCGCATGAAAGACGACGCCATTATCATTCTTGACCCGGTTAACCAGAAAGTCATCACCGATGGCCTGAACAACGGCGTGAAAACCTTTGTGGGCGGCAACTGCACCGTCAGCCTGATGCTGATGTCCTTAGGCGGCCTGTTCGCTAACGACCTGGTGGAGTGGGCGTCCGTTGCTACTTATCAGGCGGCTTCCGGCGGCGGTGCGCGTCATATGCGTGAACTGCTGACCCAAATGGGCCAACTGCACAATCACGTCGCCGATGAACTGGCGAACCCGGCTTCCGCTATTCTCGATATCGAACGCAAAGTCACCGCGCTGACGCGCAGCGGCGATCTGGCGGTCGATAACTTCGGTGTACCGCTGGCAGGCAGTCTGATTCCGTGGATCGACAAACAACTCGATAACGGCCAGAGCCGCGAAGAGTGGAAAGGCCAGGCCGAGACCAATAAAATCCTCGCCACCGCGTCCACCATCCCGGTTGACGGCCTTTGCGTCCGTGTCGGCGCGCTGCGTTGCCACAGCCAGGCTTTCACGCTGAAACTGAAAAAAGATATCTCTATCGCCACCGTTGAAGAGCTGCTGGCGGCTCACAACCCGTGGGCGAAAGTCATCCCGAACGATCGTGACATCACCATGCGCGAGCTGACCCCAGCGGCGGTCACCGGCACGCTGACCACGCCCGTTGGGCGTCTGCGTAAGCTGAACATGGGGCCGGAGTATCTCTCTGCCTTTACGGTTGGCGACCAGTTGTTGTGGGGGGCAGCAGAACCGCTGCGCCGCATGCTGCGTCAGCTGGCTTAATATTCTCAGGGGGGCTTTATGCCCCCCTGTTTACATCTGATAGGTTTTGCGTACTACAAGGAGTAAACGCGAATGTATTCATTTTTCTCTGAGGTTAAATAAAGCGTTGGCTATGCTGTAAGCAAGGTTCAATTTTTGCGACCTTGACTGAAGGTTGGGCGGGGCAGAGAGGAAGCACATTGTGCTGCGCCGTGCAGGTCAAAAATGTCGTCCACTTAACTGGAACGAGACGACACACATACAACAGGATGATGAACCATGTCCGATCGTATTGATAGAGACGTGATTAACGCGCTAATTGCTGGCCATTTTGCGGATCCTTTTTCCGTTCTGGGTATGCATAGTACCGAAGCAGGGCTGGAAGTCCGGGCGCTTTTACCTGATGCGACTGATGTTTGGGTTATTGAACCGAAAACCGGGCGTAAAGTCGGTAAGCTCGAGTGTTTAGACTCGCGCGGTTTCTTTTGCGGCGTTCTGCCGCGACGTAAAAATCCTTTTCGTTATCAACTGGCGGTGGTTTGGCACGGCCAGCAGAATCTGATTGACGACCCCTATCGCTTCGGCCCGCTGTTGCAGGAGATGGACGCCTGGCTGCTGTCTGAAGGCACACACCTGCGTCCGTATGAGACGCTGGGCGCACATGCCGACACAATGGACGGCGTCACAGGCACCCGTTTCTCTGTGTGGGCGCCCAACGCCCGCCGCGTCTCTGTGGTCGGGCAGTTCAACTACTGGGATGGCCGTCGCCATCCGATGCGCCTGCGTGGTGAAACGGGGATCTGGGAACTGTTTGTGCCCGGCGCGCATAACGGTCAGCTCTACAAATTTGAGATGATCGACGCGCACGGCAAACTGCGTATCAAAGCGGACCCTTACGCCTTCGAAGCCCAAATGCGACCCGAAACGGCCTCGCTGATTTGCGGCCTGCCGGAAAAAGTGGTGCAGACGGAAGAGCGTAAGAAAGCGAACAGTTTTGATGCGCCGATTTCCATCTATGAAGTGCATCTCGGTTCCTGGCGTCGCCATACGGATAACAACTTCTGGCTGAGCTATCGCGAGCTGGCGGACCAGTTAGTGCCTTATGCTAAATGGATGGGCTTTACTCATCTGGAGCTGTTGCCGGTTAACGAGCATCCGTTCGACGGTAGCTGGGGTTACCAGCCAACCGGGCTGTACGCGCCGACGCGCCGTTTCGGTACGCGCGAAGATTTCCGCTACTTTATCAATGCCGCGCACGCCGCCGGGCTGAACGTGATTCTTGACTGGGTGCCGGGCCACTTCCCGTCGGATGACTTCGCACTGGCGGAATTCGACGGCACCAAACTCTACGAACATGATGACCCGCGTGAAGGCTACCATCAGGACTGGAATACCCTGATTTACAACTACGGCCGCCGTGAAGTCAGCAATTTCCTCGTCGGTAATGCGCTGTACTGGGTTGAGCGTTTTGGTATTGACGCGCTGCGCGTGGATGCGGTCGCTTCGATGATTTATCGCGATTACAGCCGCAAAGAAGGTGAATGGATACCGAATGAATTTGGTGGCCGTGAAAACCTTGAAGCGATTGAATTCCTGCGCAACACCAACCGCGTGCTGGGCGAGCAGGTTCCCGGTGCGGTGAGTATGGCGGAAGAGTCGACCGATTTTGCCGGCGTGTCGCGCCCGCAGGATTCCGGTGGCCTGGGCTTCTGGTACAAGTGGAATCTGGGCTGGATGCACGACACGCTCGACTACATGAAGCTTGACCCGGTACATCGTCAGTATCATCACGACAAAATGACCTTTGGTCTGCTGTACAACTACACGGAAAACTTCGTTCTGCCGTTGTCGCACGATGAAGTGGTCCACGGTAAGAAATCGATTCTTGACCGTATGCCGGGCGATGCGTGGCAGAAATTTGCCAACCTGCGCGCCTACTACGGCTGGTTATTTGCGTTCCCGGGCAAAAAGCTGCTGTTCATGGGTAATGAGTTTGCACAGGGGCGCGAGTGGAACCACGACGGCAGTCTCGACTGGCATCTGCTGGAAGGCGGCGACAACTGGCACCACGGCGTTCAGCGTCTGGTCCGCGACCTGAACCACACCTATCGCCACCATAAAGCGCTGCACGAGCTCGACTTTGACCCGTACGGTTTTGAGTGGCTGGTGGTCGATGACCACGAACGTTCGGTCTTTATCTTCGTGCGCCGCGACAAGCAGGGCAACGAAATGATCGTCGCCAGCAACTTTACCCCAGTGCCGCGCCACGACTATCGCTTTGGTATCAATCAGCCAGGTAGCTGGCGTGAAGAGCTGAATACTGACTCCGCACACTATCACGGCAGTAATGCCGGGAACGGCGGCGTGGTGCATAGCGATCACATTGCCAGCCACGGGCGTGAGCACTCCCTGAGCCTGACGCTGCCGCCGCTGTCCACCATCTGGCTGGTTCGGGAGGGGGAATGACCGTACTCGCAGCAGGAACACCCACGCCGTTAGGCGCACGCTATGACGGCAGGGGCGTGAATTTTACGCTTTTCTCTGCCCATGCTGAGCGGGTGGAACTCTGCGTGTTCGATGCGCAGGGCAACGAGTCGCGCTACGACCTGCCCGCACGCAGCGGTGATATCTGGCACGGTTATCTGCCAAAAGCGCGCCCAGGACTGCGTTACGGTTATCGCGTCCACGGCCCTTGGGACCCCGCGCAGGGCCACCGTTTTAACCCGGCGAAACTGCTTATCGACCCGTGCTGCTATCAGGTGGAAGGCTCGCTGAAAGATGACCCGAGCCTGCACGGCGGGCATCAGCAGCCGGATAACAGCGACAGCGCCGCAATCGCGCCGAAATCGGTCGTTGCTGCGCTCGATTATCAGTGGGAAGACGACGCGCCGCCGCGTACCGCGTGGGGCAAAACCGTTATCTACGAAGCGCATGTGAAGGGGCTGACCTATCGCCATCCGGGCATTCCGCAGGAAATTCGCGGCACCTACAAAGCGCTCGCTCACCCGGTGATGATTAACTACTTCAAAACGCTGGGTATTACCGCGCTGGAACTGATGCCAGTAGCGCATTTTGCCAGCGAACCGCGCCTGCAACGTATGGGGTTAAGCAATTACTGGGGCTACAACCCGATGGCGATGTTTGCCCTCGACCCACGCTACGCCAGTTCGCCCGAGCGCGCGCTGGATGAATTTCGCGATGCCATAAAAGCGCTGCACCGCGCCGGAATTGAAGTGATTCTCGACGTCGTGCTGAACCACAGCGCGGAGATTGACCTTGATGGTCCGACCTTCTCGCTGCGCGGAATCGATAACCGTAGCTATTATTGGATAAGGGAAGATGGCGATTACCACAACTGGACGGGGTGTGGGAACACGCTCAATCTCAGTCATCCTGGCGGCGTGGAGTATGCCCGTCAGTGCCTGCGTTTTTGGGTAGATGTCTGCCATGTTGATGGTTTTCGCTTCGATTTAGCGACCATTATGGGGCGTACGCCGGAATTTCGTCAGGATGCGCCACTGTTTGAAGCGATTAAACATGACCCGGTTCTGTCAGCGGTGAAGCTGATTGCCGAGCCGTGGGATATCGGGATGGGCGGTTACCAGGTCGGTAATTTCCCGCCGCTGTTTATGGAGTGGAACGACCATTTCCGCGATGCAATGCGCCGATTTTGGTTGCAGGAAAATCTCTCGTTGGGCGAGTTTGCCCAACGTTTTGCCGCCTCCAGCGATGTTTTTGCGCGAGGTGGTCGCAGCCCGTCGGCTGCGGTAAATCTGGTGACGGCGCATGATGGCTTCACGCTGCGTGACTGTGTTTGCTTCAACAATAAGCATAACGAAGCCAACGGTGAGGAAAATCGCGACGGCACTAGCAATAACCATAGCAACAATCATGGTATAGAAGGATTAGGTGGTAACCTGGACATTATTGAGCGCCGTCGGGCAAGCCTCCACGCTTTGCTGACGACGCTGCTGCTGTCCCAGGGGACACCAATGCTGCTGGCCGGTGACGAACATGGTCACAGCCAGCACGGTAATAACAACGCCTACTGCCAGGACAATCCGTTGACCTGGCTGGATTGGGAAAACGCCAATGCCGGGCTTACCGCATTTACCGCCGCGCTGATTCATCTGCGTCAGAACATCCCTGCCTTAACGCAGGATGCCTGGTGGCAGGAGGGTGACGGCAATGTGCAGTGGCTCAATCAGCATGCGCAACCGCTGCATCCTGATGAGTGGCAAAACGGCGTAAGGCGGATGCAAGTCCTGCTTTCCCATCGCTGGCTTATTACGCTCAATGCGACGCACGACGTGGCTACACTCGTTTTACCTGAGGGGGAGTGGCGCGCTGTTCCCCCCTTCGCCGGAGAGGATAATCCGGTCGTCATGGCTGTCTGGCATGGGCCCGCGCACGGAGTGTGCGTATTTCAAAGGTCATAAGTTCTGATTCATCTCAACAAAGAATGGATGAAGACGAGCAACAAAAGGAGTTAATCATGGTTAGGCTGGAAAAAAACGATCCCTTAATGCTGGCGCGCCAGTTACCGAATAAAACGGTTGCGCTGATCCTCGCGGGTGGCCGCGGCACGCGCTTAAAAGATCTCACCATCAAGCGTGCGAAACCGGCAGTGCACTTTGGCGGGAAATTCCGCATCATCGACTTTGCGCTGTCGAACTGCATCAACTCAGGGATTCGTCGTATTGGCGTGATTACGCAGTATCAGTCACACACGCTGGTACAACACATCCAGCGCGGCTGGTCCTTCTTTAGCGAAGAGATGAACGAGTTTGTCGATCTTCTGCCTGCGCAGCAGCGCGTACACGGCGAAAACTGGTATCGCGGTACCGCCGATGCGGTAACCCAGAACCTCGACATCATCAATCGCTATAAAGCGGAATATGTGGTGATCCTCGCGGGCGACCATATCTACAAACAAGATTACTCGCGCATGCTTATCGACCACGTCGAAAAAGGCGCGCGCTGCACCGTTGCGTGCATGCCGGTGCCCATTGAAGAGGCATCCGCATTTGGCGTAATGGCGGTAGATGAAAGCGAAAAGATTATCGAATTCGTTGAAAAGCCGGCGAACCCACCGGCCATGCCGAACGACTCGAGCAAATCGCTCGCCAGTATGGGTATCTATGTCTTTGATGCAGATTATCTTTATGAACTGCTGAAAGAAGACGATCTGGATGAAAATTCCAGCCACGACTTCGGCAAAGACATCATCCCGAAAATCACCAAAGCTGGCATGGCTTATGCACATCCATTCCCACTCTCCTGCGTACAGTCTGACCCGAATGCAGAACCGTACTGGCGTGACGTGGGTACGCTGGAAGCGTACTGGAAAGCGAACCTTGACCTGGCGTCCGTCACGCCCGAACTGGACATGTATGACCAGAACTGGCCGATTCGTACTCACATGGAATCTCTGCCGCCAGCGAAATTCGTTCAGGACCGCTCCGGTAGCCACGGCATGACCCTGAACTCGCTGGTCTCCGGCGGCTGCATTATTTCAGGTTCCGTGGTGGTGCAATCGGTACTGTTCCCGCGCGTGCGCGTGAATTCGTTCTGTAACATTGATTCGGCAGTCTTATTACCTGACGTTTGGGTTGGCCGCTCATGCCGCTTACGCCGTTGCGTTATCGACCGCGCCTGCGTCATTCCAGAAGGAATGGTGATTGGTGAGAATGCGGAAGACGATGCACGTCGTTTTTACCGCTCGGAAGAGGGGATTGTGCTGGTAACGCGTGACATGCTGCGCAAATTGCAGGTCAAACAGGAGCGATAATGCAGGTTTTACATGTTTGTTCAGAGATGTTCCCGTTACTGAAAACTGGCGGTCTGGCTGATGTTATTGGCGCGCTGCCCGCAGCGCAAATTGCTGATGGAACGGATACGCGCGTGCTGTTGCCGGGTTTCCCGGATATCCGCCGGGGCATCACGGATGCGCAGGTGGTTACGCGTCGTCAGACGTTTGCCGGGCCGATTTCGCTGCTGTTCGGGCATTTTAACGGAGTGGGCATTTACCTGATCGACGCGCCGCATTTGTATGACCGCCCGGGGAGCCCGTACCACGACACTAACCTGCATGCCTACACCGATAACGTGCTGCGCTTTGCGCTGCTGGGGTGGGTAGGCTGCGAAATGGCCTGCGGGCTTGACCCGTTCTGGCGCCCGGAAGTGGTGCACGCGCACGACTGGCATGCGGGCCTGGCCCCGGCGTATCTGGCGGCGCGTGGCCGCCCGGCGAAGTCGGTGTTTACGGTGCATAACCTGGCTTACCAGGGCATGTTCTATGCGCATCACATGAATGACATCGAGCTGCCGTGGTCGTTCTTCAACATGCACGGGCTGGAGTTTAACGGCCAGATTTCGTTCCTGAAAGCAGGGCTCTATTACGCCGATCACATCACGGCGGTGAGCCCAACCTATGCACGAGAGATTACCGAACCGCAGTTCGCTTACGGCATGGAAGGATTGCTGCGCCAGCGCCACCAGGAGGGCCGGCTTTCCGGCATCCTGAACGGCGTGGATGACAACGTATGGAGTCCGGAAAAGGACATACTGCTGGCGTCACGCTATAACCGCGATACTCTTGAGGAGAAAGCGGAAAACAAACGCCAGCTACAAATTGCGATGGGCCTTAATGTTAACGATAAAGTGCCGCTTTTTGCCGTTGTCAGCCGATTAACCAGCCAGAAAGGTCTGGACCTGGTTCTGGAAGCCCTTCCGGGTTTGCTGGAGCAAGGTGGGCAACTGGCGCTGCTGGGGGCCGGCGATCCTGTTCTGCAGGAAGGGTTCCTTGCGGCTGCGGCGGAGCATCCGGGGCAGGTTGGCGTCCAGATCGGCTATCATGAAGCCTTCTCGCACCGCATTATGGGCGGCGCGGACGTCATTCTTGTGCCAAGCCGTTTTGAACCTTGCGGCTTAACGCAGCTCTATGGCCTGAAGTACGGCACGCTACCGCTTGTGCGTCGTACCGGCGGCCTGGCGGATACGGTCTCAGACAGTTCACTGGAAAACCTGGCCGATGGCGTAGCCAGCGGTTTTGTCTTTGAGGACAGTAATGCCTGGTCGCTATTGAGAGCCATCCGGCGTGCTTTCGTGTTGTGGTCTCGCCCATCACTCTGGCGCTATGTACAGCGTCAGGCGATGAGCGTGGATTTTAGCTGGCAAGTCGCGGCGCACTCTTACCGCGAGCTTTATCAACGCTTGATGTAATCACAGGAACCATTTCTATGAATGCGCCATTTACATATGCATCACCGACTCTTAGCGTTGAGGCTCTCAAGCACTCTATTGCCTATAAGCTGATGTTCACGATTGGGAAAGATCCGGCCATTGCCAACAAACATGAGTGGCTGAACGCCACGCTGTTTGCGGTGCGTGACCGCATGGTGGAGCGCTGGTTGCGCTCCAACCGCGCACAACTTTCTCAGGAAACGCGGCAGGTTTATTACCTGTCGATGGAGTTTTTGATTGGCCGCACCCTTTCCAACGCGCTGTTATCCCTCGGCATCTATGAAGATGTCAAAAACGCGCTGGAAGGGATGGGGTTAGACCTTGAAGAGTTGATCGACGAAGAAAACGACCCTGGGCTCGGCAACGGCGGCTTAGGCCGACTGGCGGCCTGCTTCCTGGATTCCCTTGCTACCCTTGGTTTGCCGGGGCGTGGCTACGGTATTCGCTACGACTACGGCATGTTCCGCCAGAACATTGTCGATGGTCGCCAGAAAGAATCGCCGGATTACTGGCTGGAATACGGTAACCCGTGGGAGTTCGAACGTCATAACACCCGCTACAAAGTGCGCTTTGGTGGCCGTATCCAGCAGGAAGGCAAAAAGAGCCGCTGGGTCGAAACCGAAGAAATCATCGCCGAAGCCTACGACCAAATCATTCCTGGCTACGACACCGACGCGACCAATACGCTGCGTCTGTGGAGCGCCCAGGCGAGCAGTGAAATCAACCTCGGTAAATTTAACCAGGGCGATTACTTCGCGGCGGTGGAAGACAAAAACCACTCGGAAAACGTCTCACGCGTTCTCTACCCGGATGACTCCACCTATTCGGGCCGCGAGCTGCGTCTGCGTCAGGAGTATTTCCTGGTCTCCTCAACCATTCAGGATATTTTAAGCCGCCACTACCAACTGCATAAAACCTATGCCAACCTGGCGGATAAAATCGCGATTCACCTCAACGACACCCACCCGGTGCTGTCGATCCCTGAGCTGATGCGCCTGTTAATTGATGAGCACAAATTCAGCTGGGATGACGCGTTTGAGGTGACCTGCCAGGTCTTCTCTTACACCAACCACACGCTGATGAGCGAAGCGCTGGAAACCTGGCCGGTCGACATGCTGGGTAAAATTCTGCCGCGTCACCTGCAAATCATCTTTGAAATCAACGACTACTTCCTCAAAACCCTGCAGGAGCAATACCCGCAGGATATGGGGCTGCTGAGTCGTACGTCTATTATTGATGAGTCCAACGGTCGCCGCGTGCGGATGGCCTGGCTGGCAGTGGTGGTCAGTCACAAGGTCAATGGTGTGTCTGAACTGCACTCCAACCTGATGGTGCAATCACTGTTTGCCGATTTCGCCAGTATCTTCCCGATGCGTTTTACCAACGTAACTAACGGCGTCACGCCGCGTCGCTGGCTGGCGCTGGCGAATCCGCCATTGTCAGAGGTCCTGGATGAGAACATTGGTCGTACCTGGCGCACCGATCTCAGCCAGCTCAGCGACCTTGAACAGCACATTGATTACCCGACGGTGAAACAGGCCGTGCATCGCGCCAAACTGGAAAACAAAAAACGGCTGGCGGCGGCGATTGCCCAACACCTGAACGTGGTGGTCAACCCGAATGCGCTGTTTGATGTACAGATTAAGCGTATCCACGAGTACAAACGTCAGTTAATGAATGTGCTACATGTGATCACCCGATACAACCGTATCAAAGCTGATCCGACGGCGGAGTGGGTGCCGCGTGTGAATATCTTTGCCGGGAAAGCAGCATCGGCGTACTACATGGCGAAGCACATCATTCACCTGATCAACGATGTGGCCAATGTGATCAACAACGATCCGCAAATTGGCGATAAGCTGAAAGTGGTGTTTGTGCCGAACTACAGCGTCAGTCTGGCGCAGGTGATCATTCCGGCGGCCGATCTCTCCGAGCAGATTTCACTGGCAGGAACAGAAGCTTCCGGCACCAGTAATATGAAGTTTGCCCTGAACGGCGCGCTCACCATCGGCACGCTGGACGGCGCAAACGTCGAGATGCAGGAGAAAGTGGGCGAAGAGAATATCTTCATCTTCGGCAACACCGCAGAAGAAGTGGAAGCGCTGCGCCGTAACGGTTACAAACCGCGTGATTACTACGAGCAGGACGAAGAGTTGCATCAGGTGCTGACGCAAATCGGCAGTGGGCTGTTTAGCCCGGAAGAGCCGGGGCGCTATCGCGACCTGGTTGACTCTCTGATCAACTTTGGCGACCACTATCAGGTGCTGGCGGATTACCGTAGCTATATCGACACCCAGGATAAAGTCGATGAGCTCTACCGTAACCCGGAAGAGTGGACCACTAAAGCGATGCTGAATATCGCGAACATGGGCTACTTCTCGTCTGACCGCACGATTCAGGAGTATGCCAAACATATCTGGCATATTGACCCGGTGAGGTTGTAACACTGCATCGATAAAGCGCGTAATAATGACAAGGCCGTAGTAATGTTTACTACGGCCTTGTTTTACTTTGTGGATACATAATGGAAAATAATAAATCAGGACGCATCATTAAAAACACAATGGTTATAGCAGCTTTATTTGTCGGCATCACGTCATTGGCAAGCTTCGGCGCCGATAAATTGCCTGAAGCAAAAGACTATCCTGTTAATAATATTTATACCGGCAATGCTGCAAAAGATATTGATAATAGCGATGAATTTACGCATGAATTCAGAACGCGTTTCAAGGAAGCGATGCAGGGCGATGTCGTTTTTGCGGGTGAATATGCTCAGGCCATGTGGGGCTGTGGTGGGTCGGGTTGTCACACCGTAGCGTTAATTAATAAACGAACCGGGAGGGCATTGGATAAAGCTTTTACCGTGTATTATGGTGGTGACGATGAAAACCCAATATCAATGGGTGAGGAAGTCGTTTTTATGGAGAAGAACAGCAAGTTGCTCATTACTTCTGGCATGGATGAAACAACGAATAAATTTTATTCATACTATTATGTTTTAAAAAAAGATGGGCTTGAGTTGATTCGCAAACTAGAAAAGAAAGAAGATAAATAAAAGAACGGATAATATTTTTTTGAAATGCGCAAGGAAATGCGATTTAAAAAATGAAAAACACTAAGTGGATACTTCTTTCTCTGGTCATGGCTTTTATCGGTGTGCCCATTCTTGCGCACTGCGTGGCATTATTCTGTGGGCTATGTGTCGCGATTATCGCTTATATTTTAGAGGGGCTTGGCCTGGGAAAAGAGACGCAGGGGCTTCCTTCCGCATTGATTCTGCTCGCCGTTTGCAACCTGATGTTTTTCGGCGGTCGCATTTGGTCGAAAGATAACGCCCTGGAAGATAACCTCATCTGGCGGCACGTGATTCTGTTGCTGCCCGCACTTCTGGCATTGCTGGGGTGGATTTACGCGCTGCAACAGGCCGGCCTTGATTTTTACACGATGGGCAGCGGAACGCTTACCGTATTATCCCCCTGGGCAGGGATTCATATCGTTAACCTTGTCTGCCAATGGTATTGGGGAAGCCTGCTGATACCGGTTTGTTCGCAGCTAAGCTTTACGCTCGGCTATGGCTGGTCGTTCAGGCGATCTTTCTTCACAAGCAGGGCTGGCATTTGCCGCAGCATTATTCTGTTTCTCATCGTCTTAGCCTCAGCCTACGCGGCGTACCAGGCATGGCAGCAGAAACTAAAATATCCCAACGTTATTTATGAAGATCGTGATACCCGCAATTACCAGCCTGATAAATGGCATAACGAACTCATCCCGCTTCAGGGTAAGCCCGCGTTACAAATCACCCACAACTGGCCGCGGATGGACGGCGCGACGGCGGGTTATCCTCTCTATGCTTCCGCATTCTATGCGCTAAACGTCTTACCGAAACGGTTTGATGAGGATAAATATTTACTCAATTCGCGCACGCCGGCCGCGTGGGAAAATATTATCAAAGGTCGTGTCGATATTATTTTCGTCGCACAGCCTTCTGCCGGGCAGAAATCAGATGCGCAGAAAATGGGCGTAAAGCTGACCTACACGCCGTTCGCACGTGAAGCGTTTGTTTTTATCGTCAACAAAAACAACCCCATTAACAGCCTCACCACCGAGCAGGTCCGCGATATTTTCAGTGGCAAAATAACCAACTGGCGTCAGGTTGGCGGCCCTGACGCGGCCATTGAGCCCTGGCAGCGACCCGAGGATTCAGGCAGCCAGACCGCCATGCTGGCGAAGGTGATGAAAGGGACTCCAATGCTCAAACCCAGGGAGATGAAGGTTGCGACAAACATGGGGGAAATGGTGGATATTGTGGCGCAATATCAGGATACCCCCGGCGCGATTGGTTACACCTTCCGCTATTACGCCACGCGGATGCATGCTCGTGAGGGTGTCAAACTGCTGGCAATTAACGGCATTGCCCCCACAGCTGAGAACATTCGCAACGAAGTTTATCCCTGGGTCGCGGGTGTTTATATGGTTACTCAGGAAAACCCAACCACGGAAACCCAGAAAGTAGTCGAGTGGTTTTTAAGCCCACAGGGGCAAAGGCTGGTGCAGGATGTGGGGTATGTGCCGATGTATGAAACACTCGCTAACTCAGGGCAGTAACATGGAATCAGTTAACAGATTATTTGCCGACCTCGTCGGCACCGATCCCTACACTGGCGTTGAAATCACCATTGCCAATTGCGAATCAGCATATTGGGATGAGGATATGGTTCCACGCTTGATTAATCGGGCACTGGACGAAGGGGAAAAATTTGTAGGTGCAGCAGGTCTTGACGGTTTGCGCCGTTATGATGTTACTCTGAATGTCGGTTTGTCCTCGAGTCATATCTGGCCTGGGTTTTCCCTCGATCCTGCGACTATCAGTCGTCTTTGTGCCAGCGGCGCTGAGTTTGGTTTTGACCCTTATATTAGCGATGTGCCTGAAATTGAGTGTGAACTCAATACAACAGATGACTTTACCGTCCATTTCTCGGCGATGAAAAATCCTGATGAGCGAACAATCATTGCCAAACGTCCACTCAGGGAATGCGCCTCCTGGATTGAGGATGTATACACTCTTTGGGTCTTCAGAGAAGCACTGAAATTTCACGGGGATAACAGCCTGCGCGGATTCCGTGAGAAGCAGGCGACGCTGACGTATTATTGCCGTAATTATTCCTCAACGAACTGTGCTGATGAAGGATGCCGCGCCTGTGAGGATAACTGTGTTCGCCCCAGTTTTTCCTTGTCGCGCAGTACCATCATTAGGCTGAATGCCGCTAATGCGAGCTTTGTGTATATACCCTTTACGCGCTCACAAAAGCGGAGGAAATAATATGCAACCCAGCCCCGCCATGCTGAATCTGATTGAACAGATTTATCACACCTTCCGTCGGTATACGGTGCCAAAACAATTTGTGGTGTGCTGTGAATACTGCCTCAATAAACAACAGCAACAGGCGCTACAGCAAACCTCACTGCGCGCAATACCTTACTCATTATTAAATGACTGGAATTCCAGCCCCGGCCCCGATCCGCAAAACAGCGATGAGGTTCGTTATTTTCTGCCGCGCTTGCTGGAATTTGTCGCACACGGTCAGTTCGACTGTGTGTGTGAAGATTTCTCATTGCGGCGGATTAACCTGGCAGATAAGACCCACTGGCGGGCGGATGAACGGGCGATTTTAGAACGCTATGCCCGTCAATTTATGGCCGACTGGGTGTCGGGAGAGGAAGTCGTTGAATTGCAGTGCATGCTGAAGATGTTTTACCGCGCTGATATTGCACCTTCGCAATTACTGGATGAAGTCGTATCCGTTCCCGGTTACTGGTCGACGGCGTCGCTGGCCTGTCTGTTGTACGAATATCGCGAAGGTTATATCAGGGATAACCCGGACGACACCGATCTCGCCATGACCACTCAAGTTCGGGACTGGTCGAGTGACAATCGTGCACTACTTAAAGAGCGGGCGCGATTAGCGATTGAAAATCCGCAAAAGCAGCCTGAACAGTGGACAGAGTACCAGGTCTGGGAAGATGACTGGATGATTGATGAGTGTCTATGCGCGATGTACGAGAGCGATTCATTACAGCCAGAAGATACATGAGGAAGAAACACATTTCGGTTTTGCAATGGGAGGCGATTGCCAGCGACGCTGACTACGTTGACGAGTGTAGAAACCAGGCAAGTTCCTGGAGAAAAAATGGAATGTTTATCGTGCAAATGGAGAAGGGAAACATGAATATCAAATGGGTATTGGCATCAGTTTTAGGTTGTGTTCTGGCAGCCCCTGTTCTGGCGGATACGCTCAGAGACGTCAATGGCAATGCCACCGGTTCGGTAACGGCCGACGCGAACGGGAACAAAACGTATCGGGACAGTAATGGGAATCAGGTCGGTTCTTCAACCACGGATTCAAGGGGAACGACGACGATTAAAGATCGTAACGGTAACACCTATGGCAGCGCGAATACCGATTCGGCGGGGAAAACGACCTTCAATGATGCCAATGGCAATACCAAAGGAACGGCAACAACAGATGATCGGGGAGTGACAACCTATCGCGATGCAAATGGAAATACGATAGGCACGTCTGAGGTGGATTTCTCTGGCAACAAAAGATTCAAAGATAAAAATGGTAATGAGGTTGCCAGCCTGACGAAATAGAGTCTGTCCCTGATGATATGAAGGCCCGGAAGCGTTCAGCTTCCGGGCAATTGATCAAGACGCCAGCGACAGTTCACGCTTTCCCGCGTTTTGCAGCAGCCATTGCGCCACGCGTGACTGCTGTTCGGCGTTCAGCCACATCCCCTGCTTGGTCCTGCGCCACAGCGCGTCATCGGCGCGGCGTACCCATTCATGCTCAACCAGGTAACGCAGCTCAGCTTCATAAAATTCATGACCGAAATCTTCGCCTAAATCAGCCACACTTTTCGCCTGACCCAGTAACAGCTCGCTGTTGCTGCCGTAGGTGCGGGCGAAATGACGCGCCAGCGATTCGCTGATAAACGGATAGCGGCGGCGCAGGGTAGCCGCGTAGTCATCACGGTCACCGTTGATGTCGCCGCCGGGCAGCGTTGCACCTTTGGTCCATGCCGGGCCGATATTTTTGTAATACGGCGCCAGTTTCTCCAGCGCGTGCTCTGCCAGCTTGCGATAGGTGGTGAGCTTCCCGCCGAACACCGACAGCAGCGGGGCCTGGTTATCGACGTCATGAACGTCCAGCGTGTAGTCGCGGGTAATGGCCTGCGGTGAGTCAGATTCGTCATCGCACAGCGGACGTACGCCGGAATAAGTCCAGACGATGTCGTCGCGCCCCAGCTGTTTTTTGAAGTGCGCGTTATAGACCTTCAGCAGATAACTGATTTCCCCTTCGTCGATTTCGACATTCTTCGGATCGCCGTGATACTCCTGGTCGGTGGTACCGATAATCGAAAACTCATCCATCCACGGGATTACGAACACAATACGCTTATCTTCGTTTTGCAGGATGTATGCCTGCTTCTGAGTGTGCACGCGCGGCACCACAATGTGGCTGCCTTTGATCAGGCGGATGCCGTAAGGCGAGGGAAGGTGCATGCCGTCATCGAAGAACTGTTTCACCCACGGGCCGGTGGCATTGACCAGGCCACGCGCCTGCCAGGTGTATTTTTTGCCGGTATCGATGTCTTCCGCTTCCACAATCCACAGGCCATTCTCACGACGCGCGGAGGTGGCACGGGTGCGAGTCAGTACCTCACCACCTTTACGCGCTACCATTTGCGCGTTGGCTAATACCAGGCGAGCATCATCGACCCAGCAGTCGGAATATTCGAATCCGCGCACGATTTCAGGTTTGAGGACCGATTCTGCGCCAAAACGCAAACCCGCTGAGCTCGGCAGACTGGTGCGTTTGCCCAGGTGATCGTACATAAACAAACCAATACGGATCATCCAGGCTGGACGCAGATGCGGGCGATGCGGCAGACGAAAACGCATCGGGAAAGCGATATGAGGTGCCATTTTTAACAGCACTTCACGTTCGGCGAGCGCTTCGCTCACCAGGCGGAATTCATAGTGTTCAAGGTAGCGCAGGCCGCCGTGGATGAGCTTAGAACTGGCGCTGGAGGTGGCGCATGCCAGATCCTGCGCTTCCAGCATCAAAACGGATAATCCGCGCCCGGCGGCATCCGCTGCGATCCCTGCGCCGTTGATCCCGCCACCTATCACAATCAGATCTTTGGTTTCCATGCTCGCTACCTCGTTCACTTTCGTTATAGCTCAATAATGCTCGATAACGAAAATAATAGCAAACAAACGCGCGTTCGGTAACATCAAAAAAACAATTTACAGTGATGTGTGTAACATATTGGCGTTTCACTGCCGTCAGGACGTACACTTGGCGGTAAAATGGCGTGAGTTCGCCCACCTGCAATAAAGAGAAGAGAAACCATGGAACAGTTTGTGTGTATCAATGTAGAAGAAGCGCACCAGAAGTTACGCCAGCAGACCGCCGTGCTGGTCGATATTCGTGACCCACAGAGTTATGCGCTGGGCCACACACCGGGTGCGTTTCATCTGACTAACGATACGCTGGGCGCGTTTATGCGCGACAACGATTTTGACACGCCGGTGATGGTGATGTGCTATCACGGCAACAGCAGCAAAGGCGCAGCGCAATATCTGCTACAGCAGGGCTACGATGAAGTCTACAGCGTGGACGGCGGCTTCGACGCCTGGCATCGCCACTTCCCGGCAGAGGTTGAACACATCGCGCTTTAGGCATTTGAATGCGATGTTATACTGTCCCCCTTTGTGTGGAATAAGCGACCCTCTGCATGTTGATGATCACCTCTTTTACTAACCCGCGCGTCGCCCAGGCCTTTGTGGACTATATGGCGACGCAGGGTATTATCCTGACAATACAACAACATACTCAGAGTGATGTCTGGCTCGCAGATGAAAGTCAGGCCGAACGTGTGCGCGCCGAGCTGACCCGCTTTCTGGAAAACCCGGCAGATCCGCGTTATCTGGCGGCGAGCTGGCAATCGGGCCACACCAACAGTGGGCTGCACTATCGTCGTTTCCCGTTCCTCGAAACGCTGAAAGCCAATGCCGGTCCGGTGACCATGGCGGTGATGATCGCCTGTATTCTGGTTTTCGTCCTGATGAATGTGGTGGGCGATCAGGCCGTGATGATGTGGCTGGCCTGGCCCTATGACAGCTCGGTGCAGTTTGAAGCCTGGCGCTACTTTAGCCACGCGCTCATGCATTTCTCGGTGCTGCATATTCTGTTTAACCTGCTGTGGTGGTGGTATCTCGGTGGGGCGGTGGAGAAACGCATCGGCAGCGGTAAACTGGTGGTGATCACCGCGATCAGTGCGCTGTTGAGCGGTTTTATCCAGCACCAGTTTAGTGGCCCATGGTTTGGTGGGCTGTCTGGCGTGGTGTATGCGCTGATGGGTTACGTCTGGCTGCGTGGCGAGCGCGATCCGGACAGCGG
Source organism: Pseudocitrobacter sp. CD920760 (assembly GCF_057782505.1). Taxonomy (NCBI): domain Bacteria; kingdom Pseudomonadati; phylum Pseudomonadota; class Gammaproteobacteria; order Enterobacterales; family Enterobacteriaceae; genus Pseudocitrobacter; species Pseudocitrobacter sp. CD920760. The sequence continues at coordinate 4,827,874 of NZ_CM173490.1, read as the reverse complement.
TATTTACCTGCAGCGTGGGTTGATTATCTTTTCGTTGGTCTGGCTGGTTGCCGGTTGGTTTGATCTTTTTGGCATGTCGATTGCCAATGGCGCACATGTTACCGGCCTGGTGGTCGGTCTGGCGATGGCGTTTGTCGATACGCTAAATGCGCGAAAGCGCGCGTAATTTTTTCAGGGACTCACCATGAAACAAACACAACGTCATGACGCGATAATTGAGCTGGTCAAATTGCAGGGCTATGTCAGCACCGAAGAGCTGGTGGAGCACTTTTCCGTTAGCCCACAAACCATCCGCCGCGACCTGAACGACCTGGCGGAGCAGAAGATGATCCTGCGCCACCACGGCGGCGCGGCGTTACCGTCAAGCTCGGTAAACGCCTCGTGGCACGACCGAAAATCGACGCAGACGGCGGAGAAAGAGCGCATTGCCCGTAAGGTGGCCAGCGAAATCCCGAACGGCTCTACGCTGTTTATCGATATCGGCACCACACCGGAAGCGGTCGCCCACGCCCTGCTAAATCATAGTGACCTGCGTATCGTCACCAATAACCTCAACGTGGCTAACACGCTGATGGTGAAGGAAGATTTCCGCATCATCCTCGCGGGCGGTGAATTACGTAGCCGTGACGGTGGGATTATCGGGGAAGCAACCCTCGATTTTATCTCTCAGTTCCGCCTCGATTTCGGCATTCTGGGGATCAGCGGCATCGACAGCGACGGTTCACTGCTTGAGTTTGATTACCATGAAGTGCGCACCAAGCGCGCAATCATTGAGAACTCGCGTCATGTGATGCTGGTAGTTGACCATTCTAAGTTTGGCCGTAACGCGATGGTGAATATGGGCAGTATCAGCATGGTGGATGCAGTCTACACAGATGTGTTGCCGCCGGATGGAGTAATGAAGGTGATTGCCGAACATAACATCCAGCTGGAGTTGTGTCGGGAGTAGCGGTGAGAAGTGCCGGATGGCGCTTCGCTTATCCGGCCTACAAACAATCTGTAGGCCGGATAAGGCGTAGCCGCCATCAGGCATCGGTTACATCTGGAACTGCCCTTTGCTCAGGTCAGTTACGATGGCATTCATTTTGTCTTCCGTCAGCTGATAGTAGCGAATGGAAATCGCGGTAATCAGATAGAAGATAGCCGGTAACACGGTAAACAGAATCAGTACGCCGCGAATCGCTTCGGCGGATTGATGTTCCACGCCAGCCTGATAGCCGTAGAAAGCCAGGCCCCAGCCCGTCAGTGCGCCACCAATTGCCACGCCCAGTTTGATGATAAAAATATTCGCAGCGACGTTCATACCGGTAATACGACGCTGAGTCTTCCATTCGCCGTAGTTGTTGGCATCGGTGATCATTGACCATTGCAGCGGCGCGTTAATGCCCTGCAACACGTTCAGAATAATGTGAACAATAAATGCCGGGATCCAGTATTCCGTTGGCAACACGAGGAACAGCAAGCCAATTAAGGCACTCAGAATGTTTACCCACACGGAAGCGCGGATTTTGCACACTTTTGAACCCAATGGTTTTGCGGCCAGGCTTCCGACCACCGCAGCAACCGTTGTCGCCAGCATAAACATGGAAATAACGCTGCTACCCTGATTCAGGATATATTGCACGAAATAAACCAGTAAGCTGCCGCGCACAACGACGCCACACAACATCGCCAGGTTATAAACCGACAGAATCCACCACTGATCGTTTTTCGCCAGGATTTTCACGTCGCGCAGAATATTCAGGTTCTCTTCTTTCACCGGTTCAATACGTTCTTTGGTGGTCAGGAAGCAGATCAGGAACATAATGCAGCCAATGACACCAAATATCCCCATCGCCCACTGCATACCGCTTGCGCGATCGCCTGGTGCGAGGAAGTCTGCCAGCGGAAGAATCAGCGCCGTACCCATTGCACCGCCAATAGGTGCGATGGCGAAGCGCCAGGATTGCAGAGAGAGGTTTTCAGACGGATCGGCAGTAATGGCCGCACCCAGTGAGCAGTAAGGAATATTAATCGCGGTATACATCAGCGTCATAAATATATAGGCGATAACGGCGTAAATAATTTTTCCTGTCTGATCAAAGTCTGGCGTTGAATAAACTAAAATACAGCTCACGGCAAACGGTACGCAGATAATTAACAGCCACGGACGAAAACGCCCCCATCGGCTTTTTGTCTGGTCTGCAATTGCCCCCATGATAGGGTCGGTAATGGCGTCCAGGACCCTGACAACTAAAAATAATGTCCCCATTACCGCCGGGGGTAAGCCATAAATATTTGTGTAGAAGTACGCCAGAATAGCAACAGAGGAATCGAAAACAATATGGCTTGCGGCATCGCCCAAACCAAATCCAAACTTCTCTTTAGCACTGACTTTTTCGGTTAATGCCGACATATAATCACCCTTTTATAACGTGCCAACTCGCAGCAGTAGTTATAAAAGGTGAGGCGGGGAAGAAATATTCTAATTTTTCACTTCTGATTTATGTTTCTTCTCTAATGTGACGTAGCTATCTCTTCTTAATTAGAAGTATCAATATACAATATATTTTGGTGATAATAATTTACCACCAAAATATATATTAAACGCCATATCCCATCATTTTCAGCAGCTGTTGCGCGTGCTGTACCGCATCCTGACGATGTGCCACGCCCAGTTTCTGGTACAGATTACGGATATGCGTCTTGATGGTCGTGGCGGCCACGTCCAGTTCGCCGGCAATCTGTTCATTGCTGTAACCCGAGTAGATAAGCCCCAGCACCTGCCATTCACGCTGTGTGAGCGGGCTGGTGCGGATGAGCTCCGGCACTTCCGGGTGATTCAGCAGACGTTCGACGAAGTTCTCATCAAAGTGCGCGAACTTATGCCGATGATGCTGATTGATTTCACGCAGAATGCGCTGAGCGCGATGCTGATCGAGTTCCGGCAGTGTGTTGAGCTGAATAAGCTGACGCAACTGCTGCGCCATCGCTTCGCCCTCAATCACAAAGTGGCTGATAAACCCGGTGCGGTTGGCCAGCGTCAGCGCTTCCAGCAGTACGCGCTGGGCTTCGTTTTTCCGCCCTGCCTGCCAGTACAGTTGATTCAACAACAGCAGATTACGGTTGAGATCGCTCATCAGACGCAGCGAACGCGCATTTTCGTTCAACTCTTCCAGCACCATTTCAGCGGCATCAAATTCGCCGAGCAGGATCTGCACGCGGGCGATGTTGCGCCACTGGCTTTGCAGGAAGTGGTTGTTGGCGAATGCCGGTTTTGGCGTATGGCGCAACCAGTTGGCGGCGGATTTTTTGTCGCCAACCATTTGCCAGTAAATTACCCGCACTTTATCGGCGTTAGAGACCCAGTCGCTGTGATACGGGCCATTCCCGAGTAAATTTTCCAGACGGTTCAGGTGGCTGCGGGCATTGTCGAGATCGCCGCGCGCCAGAGAGCATTGTACCAGCAGCGCCAGGCACTGAAGCTGCTGCTGCGGCTGATAGTTTACCAGCACGTCCATGCCGGTGCGCGCAGTGGCTTCAGCTTCATCCAGACGCGCCCACGCCCACAGTAACTGCGCGCGAATGCGCAACAGGAACTCGTGCATTGGCAACTGTTCGAGATGCTGATCGCGGATCAGCTGGAACGCTTTTTCCTGGCACTCCCAGGCGGCCTGCAAAAAGCCCTGGGCAAACAGAATTTCACTTTGTTGGATCAGGCTCCACAGGGCGTAATGCCAGACATCATGACGGCGCGCCATCTGCTCCGTTTGCTGCATCACCGACAGCGACTGCCCCAGTTGCCCTTTGCAGTGAAGCACTTCGCCGTGCACGGAGGTGGCGACGATACGGCTGTAGAAACTGGCCAGCGGCAGCTCATCAAGGGCAACCATCGCCAGACGTTCCGCTTCTTCCGGGTCGCCATCGTTAATTGCCACCTGCGCGCGCAGGGCGTTGAAATCGCCATGCAGGGCTTTGTCCATCTCGAAGTCCATCTCCTGTTCGGCACGCGCCAGCAGGGTGTTAACTTCGCTATAGCGATGCTGGCTCTGCATCAGCCATGCCTGTAACAGCACCAGGCGCGGGTTTTCCAGCAGGCTTTCCCACGGCAGTGCGGAGAGCGACTCTTCCAGCAGCGCGAGTTCGCTGTGATGGAACAGACCCCAGGCGTGATTCAGCAGAATATCGCGCAGCATTTTGGGGTCGCCCGCTGCAAGCGCGTGATGAATCGCCTCGCTCGGGAAGCCTTGCGCCATCCAGCTTTCGGCGGCGGCGCGGTGAATATCAGGTAACTCTGTCGCCAGTTCCCACTGACAACGCTGGCGCAGGAAGCTACAGAACAGCGGGTGATAGTTAAACCATTCACCGGAGTCATCCATGCGTTGCAGGAACAGCCCCTGACGCTCAATCTCTTCCAGCCGCATCTGGCCGTTTTCTTCGCCGGTCACGCGCACAATGAGCGCGTCGTTCATCGAGCGCAGCAGCGAACTTTTCAGCAGGAAATTACGCGTTGCAGGCTCCACGTTATCCAGCACTTCATCGACCAGATAATCGGACAGATGGCTGGCGTTAATGCCGGAGAGACGGCGGGCGGAGTGCTGCGTGGCATTATTGCGCTGACGCGCCGACAGGGCGATCAGCTGTAACGCCGTCGCCCAACCGGCAACGTCGTCACACAGACGGCCACTCTCCGCAAGCTCGATAGGCGAGGTGAGGCGGCAGTCGAAGAATTGTTTGGTTTCACAGTGGTTAAAGGCCAGCTGTTGGCTGCCGATTTCCAGCAGTTGATCGCGCACGCGCAGGTTGGCGATACCCAACTGCGGCAAATTACGCGACAGGACGACCAGCGTCAGGTTTTCCGGCTGATGGCGCAGGAAAAAGCGCATGGCGTCGTGGATCACCGGATTGGTGATCAGATGATAATCGTCAATCACCAGATACAGCGGTTTCTGCCACTCGCTCAGCTCGACAAAAAGCTGAGAAAACAGTGATGACAGGCTCGCATACTGGCGTTTTTGCACCATGTTTTCACTGGCGCTGCAATGGCCGCCCGTCGCCTGCTGAATCGCGGCGATAAGGTAGCTGGCGAACCGTTCTTGCTGGTTATCCCCTTCATCAAGGGAGTACCAACCCAGTTCGTTTTTTCCCGCCGCCCACTGTGAAATGAGCGTCGTCTTGCCATAACCTGCAGGGCTGGTGATCAGCGCCAGACGATAATTGTTCGCGCCTGAAAGCTTCGCCAGCAGCCGTTCCCGAATCACTGTGTGTTCAAGACGGACGGGTCGACTTAATTTTGACGGAATCAACATAGCAATCACTTCACTGTGAGGAGAGAAAAATATTTTTTTAGGGCTCGTAATTAATCAATACAAAGGTCGGCTAAATGACAATTTATTGCAAGTTATGTCCGGTTTTGATGTCTGCGAATTTGCACTCTGTCACAATTCTACTTATTGCCCATTTGAATTACGGAGACCGGTTGCAGGGCGCGTGGTGACTGGGTTTGTCAAAAAGAGTAAAACTCTGAAAAAGCGACAAAGGGCATGGGGTTAATTAAACAACTATTAAATTTATAGTCAGCTGCGCTATTTGCATCATGGATCATCTTATTTTCATTTCAGGTTATTTCATCAGCGTAACTATTTCCTTGCGGCCATAAATTAGGAAAAACACCATTTCATTTTTATGACATACCGCGCGGATATCTTCGTTCTGATAACTGAAACTGCCGCCAGGCAGAATGGATGGCCGCCTGATGCTGGGTAAAATTTGCGCAAATCAGGAATTAGTGAATCATGTAATAGTGTCTGCGATCACATTTTTCGCTCATCCCTGCGACTCCTCCCCGCCTAATCCGGGACGGGATGAGGAAGACACCCAGTCAGCCAGGCAAACTATCACTAACGTTTATGTAAAAAGGACTCGAATTCCCTATGTCACAGCCAACCTTCAATAAAGAACTGTTTCAGGCTGCCCTGACGCGTCAGTGGCAACGATTTGGTTTACAGGCTGCTTCTGAGATGACCTCTCACCAGTGGTGGCAGGCTGTGAGCGGTGCGCTGGCAGAAATGCTGTCCGCTCAGCCCGTGGCGAAACCGGCGAAGGATCAACGCCACGTGAACTACATTTCGATGGAGTTTCTGATTGGTCGTCTGACCGGCAACAACCTGCTGAACCTCGGCTGGTATGAGGGCGTGAGCGATGCGCTCAAGCCGTTCGATATTCATCTGACCGACCTGCTGGAAGAAGAAACGGACCCGGCGTTGGGTAACGGTGGCCTGGGGCGTCTGGCGGCCTGCTTCCTCGACTCCATGGCGACCGTGGGTCAGTCGGCGACGGGCTATGGCCTGAACTATCAATATGGCTTATTCCGTCAGTCCTTTGCCGATGGTCAGCAGATGGAAGCGCCGGATGACTGGCAGCGCGGTAGCTACCCGTGGTTCCGCCACAACGCGGCGCTGGATGTGCTGGTCGGTATTGGCGGTAAAGTCAGCAAAGAGGGTCACTGGACCCCGGCATTCGAAATCACCGGTGAAGCCTGGGACCTGCCGGTACTCGGCTACCGTAACGGCATCGCACAGCCGCTGCGCCTGTGGCAGGCGAAGCACGCGCATCCGTTTAACCTGACCAAATTCAACGACGGCGACTTCCTGCGTGCAGAACAGCAGGGCATCGACGCCGAAAAACTGACGAAAGTACTCTACCCGAACGACAACCATACGGCGGGTAAAAAACTGCGCCTGATGCAGCAATACTTCCAGTGCGCCTGTTCAGTGGCGGATATTCTGCGTCGTCATCATCTGGCGGGCCGCAAACTGCATGAACTGGCGAATTTCGAAGTCATTCAGCTTAACGATACACACCCAACGATCGCCATTCCGGAACTGCTGCGCGTGCTGATTGATGAGCACCAGCTGAGCTGGGATGACGCCTGGGCTATCACCAGCAAAACATTCGCCTACACCAACCACACCCTGATGCCGGAAGCGCTCGAGTGCTGGGATGAAAAACTGATTAAAGCGCTGCTGCCGCGCCATATGCAGATCATCAACGAAATCAACGCGCGCTTTAAAAAGCTGGTTGATAAAACCTGGCCGGGCGACAAAGCCGTATGGGCGAAATTGGCTGTGGTACACGACAAACAGGTGCGCATGGCGAACATGTGCGTGGTCAGCGGCTTTGCGGTGAACGGCGTGGCCGCGCTGCACTCCGACCTGGTGGTGAAAGATCTGTTCCCGGAATATCACCAGCTGTGGCCGAACAAATTCCACAACGTCACCAACGGTATTACGCCGCGTCGCTGGATCAAACAGTGCAACCCGGCACTGGCTGCGCTGCTCGATAAGTCGCTGAAGAAAGAATGGGCGAACGATCTCGACCAGTTGATCAACCTCGAGAAATTCGCCGATGACGCGAAATTCCGCCAGACATACCGCGAGATCAAACAGGCCAACAAAGAGCGCCTGGCTGAGTTCGTGAAAGCGCGTACCGGCATTGAAATCAATACTCAGGCGATTTTTGATATCCAAATCAAGCGCCTGCATGAATACAAACGTCAGCACCTGAACCTGCTGCACATTCTGGCACTGTATAAAGAGATCCGCGAGAACCCGCAGGCAGACCGCGTACCGCGCGTATTCCTGTTCGGTGCGAAAGCAGCGCCGGGCTACTACCTGGCGAAGAACATCATCTTCGCGATTAACAAGGTGGCAGAAGCCGTCAACAACGATCCGAAAGTAGGCGATAAACTGAAAGTAGTCTTCCTGCCGGATTACTGTGTGTCGGCGGCGGAAAAAATGATCCCGGCGGCGGACGTCTCCGAGCAGATCTCTACCGCAGGCAAAGAAGCGTCCGGTACCGGCAACATGAAGCTGGCGCTGAACGGTGCGTTGACCGTCGGTACGCTGGATGGTGCGAACGTGGAAATCGCGGAAGTGGTCGGCGATGAAAACATCTTTATCTTCGGTAACACCGTTGAACAGGTGAAGGCGCTGAAAGCGAAAGGTTACGATCCGCTGAAATGGCGTAAGAAAGACAAACTGCTGGACGCGGTGCTCAAAGAGCTGGAGAGCGGTAAATACAGCGATGGCGACAAACACGCGTTCGACCAGATGCTGCACAGCCTGCTGAAAGGCGGCGACCCGTACCTGGTGCTGGCCGATTTTGAAGCCTACGTGGCAGCGCAGAAACAGGTCGATGTGCTGTATCGCGATCAGGAAGCGTGGACTCGCGCCACTATCCTGAACACCGCGCGCTGCGGCATGTTTAGCTCCGATCGCTCTATTCGCGATTATCAGAAACGTATCTGGCAGGCAAAACGCTAAGGACAGGCCTATGGAAAGCAAACGCCTCGACAATGCCGCGCTGGCGGCGGGGATCAGCCCCAACTATATCAATGCGCACGGTAAACCGCAGTCTATCGGTGCTGACACCAAACGGCGTTTGCTGGACGCAATGCATGCTACCGCCACGAAAGTGGCGGTGACGCCGGTCCCGAACGTCATGGTCTGGACACATGGCAAAAAAATGGCTCTGACGGTTGAAGGTAGCGGTGAGTTTCACTGGCTGCTGACCACCGAAGAGGGCAAGCAGTATCAGGGCGAAGCAACGGGGGGCAAAAACCTGGCGCTGCCCGCGCGTCTGCCTGAGGGCTATCACTCCCTTACGCTGACCCAGTCTGATGAACGCTGGCACTGCCGGGTGATTGTCGCCCCGGAACGCTGCTATGAACCGCTGGCGTTGAAAGAGAAAGAAAAACTGTGGGGCGCCTGCGTGCAGCTCTACACCCTGCGTTCTGAAAAGAACTGGGGAATTGGCGACTTTGGCGACCTGAAGGCGATGCTGCCGGAAATCGCCAAACGCGGCGGGGCATTTATCGGCCTCAACCCGATTCACGCGCTCTATCCGGCGAATCCGGAAAGTGCCAGCCCGTACAGCCCGTCTTCACGCCGCTGGCTGAATGTGATTTATATCGACGTCAATGCGGTGGAGGATTTCCAGCACAGCGAAGAAGCGCAGGCCTGGTGGAAAAAACCGGCCACGCAGAAAGCGTTGAAAGCCGCCTGCGATGCGGTTTGGGTTGACTACACGGCGGTTACAGAACTGAAAATGACCGCGCTGCGTATGGCGTGGACGCGTTTTGCTAAACGCGATGACGCGCAGATGACCCAGTTCCGCAACTTTGTGGAACGTGAAGGTGAAAGCCTTTACTGGCAGGCGGCGTATGACGCGCTGCATGCCAACCAGGTAAAAATCGACAAACTGCGCTGGGGCTGGCCTGCCTGGCCGAAAGCGTATCAGGATGTCGATAGCCCGGAAGTGCGTGCGTTCTGCGCCCAGCATGCCGATGAAGTCGATTTCTACCTTTGGCTGCAATGGCTGGCGTACACCCAGTTCGCGGCCTGCTGGCAGGAAAGCCAGCAACATGACATGCCGATTGGCCTTTATCGCGACCTCGCCGTGGGCGTGGCGGAAGGCGGCGCGGAAACCTGGTGTGACCGCGAGCTTTACTGCCTGAAAGCGTCAGTAGGCGCACCGCCGGATATCCTCGGGCCGCTGGGGCAAAACTGGGGCCTGCCGCCGATGGACCCGCACATCATTACCGCGCGTGCCTACGAGCCGTTTATCGACCTGCTGCGCGCGAACATGAAAAACTGCGGCGCGCTGCGTATCGACCACGTGATGTCCGTGCTGCGTCTGTGGTGGATACCGTACGGTGAAACGGCGGACCACGGCGCGTACGTGCATTATCCGGTGGACGATTTGCTGTCGATTCTGGCGCTGGAGAGTAAACGCCATCGCTGCATGGTGATTGGCGAAGATCTCGGTACCGTACCGGTGGAGATTGTCGGCAAACTGCGCAAGAGCGGAGTTTACTCATACAAAGTGCTCTACTTCGAAAATGACAGCGACAAAACCTTCCGTGCGCCAAAAGCGTATCCGGAGCAATCCATGGCGGTCGCTACCACCCATGACCTGCCGACGCTGCGCGGTTACTGGGAAAGCGGTGACCTGACGCTGGGTCGGGCGCTGGGGCTTTATCCTGACGAAGTGGTGTTACGTGGTTTGTACCAGGATCGCGAACTGGCGAAGCAGAGCTTGCTGGATGCGCTGCACAAATATGGCGTGCTGCCAAAACGTGCCGGGCATAAAGCCAGCCTGATGAGCATGACCGACACGCTTAATCGCGGTATGCAGCGTTATATCGCTGACAGCAACAGCGCACTGCTGGGGCTGCAACCGGAAGACTGGCTGAATATGGAAGAGCCGGTCAATATCCCCGGTACCAGCGATCAGTACAAAAACTGGCGTCGTAAGCTGACCACCAGTCTTGAGCAGATGTTTGCCGATGAACGGGTGAATAAGCTGATTAAGGACCTGGATAAGCGGCGCAAAGCGGCAGGTAAGAAGAAGTAAAAAAAAGAACCCGCCAGATGGCGGGTTCTTTTTTTGTCGGATGACGGTTTACACTTAAACAACCATTCCCAGCAGCAGACAACCTACCAGACCACATACGGAGATGATGGTTTCCAGCATCGACCAGGACTTGATGGTCTCGCCGATAGTCAGGTTGAAGTACTCTTTGAACAGCCAGAAACCTGGATCGTTCACGTGAGAGAAGATAACGCTGCCGGAACCAACCGCGATAACCATCAGCTCTGGGCTCACGCCCGTAGTGGCAATCAGCGGGGCTGCGATACCACCGGCAGTGATGGCCGCAACGGTTGCAGAGCCCAGCGCGATACGCAGCACGGCGGCAATAGACCAGGCCATCAGCAGCGGAGAAACGTTGGAGCCATGCATCATTGACGCGATGTATTTGTCCACGCCGCTATCAACCAGAACCTGCTTAAACGCACCGCCACCGCCAATGATCAACAGCATCATGGCAATGATTTTGATGGAAGAGGTCAGCGTATCGTTCACCTGGTCCATGTTACGACCACGGTTCAGGCCGAACGTGAACACGGCAATCAGGACGGCAATCAGCGTAGCCATTACCGGGTCGCCGAAGAATTCAGCGTACGGCAGCACCGCGTGGCCTTTCGGCAGCACCATTTCTGCAATGGCGCGCAGGGCCATCAGGATGACTGGAACCAGAGCTGTCCAAACGCTCACGCCGAAAGAAGGCATTTCTTCTTCGGTGAAGGTTTTCGGGTTGTGCAGACCTTCCGGAATGGGTTTGTCGATGCTTTTCAGGCAGCGCGCATAAACCGGACCTGCCAGAATCACAGTCGGGATTGCCAGCAGCGTACCGTACAGCAGGGTTTTACCCATGTCTGCGTGGAAGATGGTTGCAATCGCGGTCGGGCCCGGGTGCGGCGGCAGGAAGCCGTGCGTAACGGACAGTGCGGCAGCCATCGGTACACCGATATACAGCAGCGGAATACGCGCGGAAGCGGCGATGGTGAAGACCAGCGGCAGCAACAGAACGAAACCAACCTCATAGAACAGGGCAAAACCGACGGTGAAACCGGTCAGAACCACTGCCCACTGAATGTTTTTGCGGCCGAACTTTTCGATAAGCGTGGTGGCGATACGCTGAGCACCGCCGCAGTCTGCCAGCAGTTTACCGAGCATTGCGCCGAAGCCCATAATCAGCGCAAGGCTGCCCAGGGTTCCACCTACACCGTTTTTGATAGAGACGATGACTTTGTCGAGCGGCATACCCTGCATCAACCCGACGGCGAGCGCCACCAGGATAAGGGCAATAAAGCCGTTCATTTTAAAACGGATCATCAGCAGTAATAACAGGATAACCCCGATAGCTACTATGACTAATGGCATGATGCACCTGGCCTTTAATTTATATGGGTAACGTCATTGTTTCAGTGACAACGTCCAATTGTCCCCTGGAGAGGGTGGACACACTTCATTGCGTCGGAATCTCACTTTTGCCTGCTAAAGGATAGCTGGCTATTGATTTGCGTGACGACGCTATGGGGCGGATGATACGGGTAACATGCAAGAGTGAGAATTACCCAGGCAGCATAAATGTAAAAATTGAGACGGATGTCATACTATTTGCCGGGTTTTTGCAAAGATGTGTATAGGGAATTGCGAGCCATGTTGCGCGGTAACATTACGGGGATGGATTTGTGTGGTGTGAAGCATTTGCCGGATGCGGCTTCGCCTTATCCGGCCTACAAAATCTGCACAACACGTAGACCCGATAAGCAAAGCGCATCGGGCAACAGCAGGCACAGTCACGTAGGCCCGATAAGCGAAGCGCATCGGGCAACAGCAGCACAAACCGTAGGCCCGGTAAGCGCAGCGCCACCGGGCAATCAGGGAAGGGGGGAAAACTTAGTAGTAAGAGTGTTCGCCGCGCTGGTGTTCGGTCAGGTCGCGCACGCCTTTCAGTTCCGGGAATTCAGCCAGCAACTGCTTTTCAATCCCTTCTTTCAGCGTCACGTCTACCATCGAGCAACCGTTACAGCCGCCGCCGAATTGCAGAATCGCGTAACCTTCGTCGGTGATTTCCATCAGCGTCACGCGGCCACCGTGGCCTGCCAGCTGCGGGTTAACCTGCGCCTGAATCATGTACTCAACGCGCTCCATCAACGGCGCATCATCAGACACTTTACGCATTTTGGCGTTAGGCGCTTTCAGGGTCAGTTGAGAACCCAACTGATCGGTAACAAAATCGATTTCCGCATCTTCGAGATACGGTGCGCTCAGCTCATCGACATAGGCGGTGAGTTGTTCAAATTTCAGGGCAGTGTCACTTGCTTCCACCGCATCCGGCGGGCAATAAGAAACGCCACATTCTGCGTTTGGCGTGCCAGGATTGATAACAAATACGCGGATTTGTGTACCTTCTTCCTGATTTACCAGCAGTTTGGCAAAGTGCGCTTGTGCAGCATCGGAAATACGGATCATAGCTTTGGCCTAATAGTTGACTACTTTAGTTGGTTATAATACGCCCATCAGAGGGGGTCTACAAGGTGCGACACAGGCACCATACCTGAACGCTCGCCGCGCCGTTTCGCAAAAGCAGGCGGGAAATTTCGGCGACAGTGCTGCCCGTGGTGACGACATCATCCACAATCACCATATGGAGCCCCTTCACCGGTAATTCAAGCCGGAAGGCATTTTTCAGGTTACGGGCGCGTAACCGCGCGCTGAGCTGGTGCTGGGTGGCGGTTTTTCGCACCCGTTTAAGGGCAAAAGGATGCCAGGCGCAGCCAAGCCATTTTGCCAGCGCCTGACACAACAGGTCGCTCTGATTAAATCCCCGTCGCCAGTGGCGTCGCTGCCAGAGCGGCACGCTGATGAGCCGGTCGGGCCGGGGTAATCCCGACCTTTGCCGCGCGTTCAATAGCATGAGCCGTGCCAGAATCGGGGCGAGCTCCGGCTTATCGCAGAATTTAAATTCATGAATCAAATGACTGAGCAGCGGGACATAATCATTCACCGCGATTAACCGGCTCCAGGGCGGCGCCTTACGCAGGCAGCGCCCGCATACGACGTGCCCGATCGCTGCCGGAAGGCCGCATTGTGGGCAGCGCGGTTGTGTGTTGAATAACGTTCGCGCGCAGCGGGAGCAGACGCCCCATCGTGGGATCGCCAGCGGCATTTGGCATAGCCAGCACAAGCTGTGGACTGTTAGCATATTGCACCTCGAAAGCTGGATGTGGGAACAATAACTGATGAACAACGTTTGGTGGCAAACCAAAGGTGAAGGAGATTGCCATCTTGTGCTGCTGCACGGATGGGGGCTGAACGCGCAGGTGTGGGATTGCATAACGCCGGAACTGAGCGCGCATTTCACGCTGCATCTTGTCGACCTGCCAGGCTTTGGCCGCAGCCGTGATTTCGGTGCAATGTCGCTGGATGCGATGGCGGAGCGTGTTCTTGCACAGGCGCCTGAACAGGCGATTTGGTTGGGCTGGAGCCTCGGCGGGCTGGTGGCGAGCCAGATAGCCCTGACGCATCCACAACGCGTCCAGGCGCTGATTACCGTCGCATCATCACCTTGCTTCTGTGCGCAGGACGACTGGGTCGGCATCAAGCCCGAGATTCTGGCGGGCTTCCAGCAGCAACTGAGTGAAGATTTTCAGCGTACCGTTGAGCGCTTCCTCGCACTGCAAACGCTGGGCACGGAAAGCGCCAGGCAGGATGCGCGTGCGCTGAAAAGCACGGTACTGTCACTGCCGATGCCGACCGTCGAAGCGCTTAATGGCGGGCTGGAGATCCTCAAAACCGCTGATTTGCGTCAGGCGCTGACCTCGCTGGACAAACCTTTCCTGCGTCTTTATGGCCGACTGGATGGTCTGGTGCCGCGCAAAATAGTGCCCCAACTCGATGCCCTGTGGCCGCAGAGTGAATCGTACCTTTTTGCCAAAGCCGCCCATGCGCCGTTTATCTCGCATCCGGATGAATTTTGTCAGGTTATTCGCGAATTTGCCGACGCTAAAATTTAATTTTTGCGTCCACATGGCAAAAGTTTCAAAGCGGAATAATACTTATCCTGCCGGTACGCTCAATGCGTTGATAGCCGTTGCGTACCGCATATAAAACAAAAACTTATATAGGGATAACGTTATGAAACTCGTTACAGGTATTGTCGCGACTCTGGTTATGGGCTCGCTCTCTTTTGGTGCGCTGGCGGCACAAGAGATTCAGAAAGAAGATGTCGCGAAGATGAATCTCACCAAAATTGGTGAAATTACTACTTCGCGCACCACCTCGCCGATGGATGCGAAGCGCGATTTGTCGAAAAAAGCGGATGAGCTGGGCGGGAAGTACTATGTGATTATCGCCGGTTCAAAGAATGAGAAAACTGTGCACGGTAACGCAGACGTTTATAAGTAATTAAAAAAGCGGGTCTTCGGACCCGCTTTTGCCATGAGTGCCTGCATTTTTGCCGGATGGTGCTGCGCTTATCCGGCCTACGGGTAAGCGGATGTTGGCCCATTTTGTAGGCCCGGTAAGCAACGCGCCACCGGGCAGATCAGCACAGCACCCACCACTCGCTCAGGCAGGCGCGCCCTTCCGGGCACTGCTTACAGCTTCCCGACAGACAGCCGTCCGCGTCTTCCTGCACGCGACGCGCTTTACCCATCGCTTCCAGGCGTTCGAGCATGGCATCGATCATCGGCTGCGGCGTGTGTAACTGCGCGCTGAGTTGTGATGCCCCCATGCGTCCCTGCAGTGCCAGCATATCGCGAACCTCAATTAACGATGCCATCGCCTCTCCTTAGTGGCAGCTGCCAGAGGTTTCATGAGCGTGAACGGTTTTGCGCGTCGCCAGCAGATTTACATCCACGCGGCTGCGTGCCCGGCGCAGCGCGCCAATCACTATCACGTTAAACAGAATCACCGCCAGAATGCACACCAGGCTGTACTGCGGGTGTTGTTTGAAGCTGGTGACCTGATAAAACAGCGTTGATAGTGAGTAAGCGATGTTCAGCCCCCACAACACCGAGAAGCCCATCCAGCCGCGGCTGGATTCACGGGCAATTGCGCCCATCACCGAAATGCACGGAATGTAGAGCAGAACGAAAATCAGGTAGCTGTAGGCCGCCGCCGCACTGCCGAATTTGCTGCTCATCACGCCCATCGCGCCGGTCGCCATTTCCCCGTCGCCTTTGCTGGCTTCGATTGGGTTCGCCAGCACGCTCAGGCTGAAGGTGTCTTTCAGGCTCTGCCAGGTTTCATCGGCTGCGCCCAGAAGCTCGTCGGTCAGGCTAAAGGTGGCCGGGTCGAAATCTTCTTGCTGGATATTTTCAGCGGTATAGAGCGTGTTCAGCGTACCGACCACCACTTCTTTTGCCATCGCCCCGGTAAACAGGCCAACCGCTGCCTGCCAGTTGTCTTCATGCACACCAATCGGTTTCAGCAGCGGCGTCAACTGACGGCTCACTGACGCAAGGGCTGAGTCGTTGATGTTATCGACCGCCTGGCCGCTCAGGGAGAAGCTGTTCAGGGCACTCAGGAAAATACTGACGATAACGATGACTTTACCCGCGCGAACCACAAAGCCTTTCAGGCGTTGCCAGGTCTGGATAAACAGGCTCTTGAGATGCGGGATGTGATAAACCGGCAGCTCCATCACGAACGGGGAGGCTTCACCACGCATGATGGTGTATTTGAGCATCAGACCGGTGAGGATCGCCATCACGATGCCCAGTACGTAAAGCGAGAAGACCGCCAGCGCGCCCTGTTGACCAAAGAACGCCGCAGCGAAGACGGCGAAGATCGCCAGACGTGCGCCGCAGGACATAAACGGCGCCATCATGATAGTCATCAGACGTTCACGCGGTGCGTCCAGCGTACGTGCGCCCATCACCGACGGCACGTTACAGCCGAAACCAACAATCAGCGGCACGAAGGATTTACCCGGCAGACCAAGTGACTGCATCAGGCGGTCCATAACAAACGCCGCACGCGCCATGTAGCCGGAATCCTCAAGGAAGGAGAGGAACAGGTACATCATGCCGATTTGCGGTACCAGAGGTAGCACGGTGTTGATCCCGCCGCCAATCCCCTGGGCGAGGAAAATCGTCAGCCATTCCGGGAAGTGCAGCGTTGCGCCAACCCATTGAATGCCATGAATAAAGATAGCGACGGAACCGCCGTCGAAAATAGGCTGCAATGCGCCGCCGATGTTAATCGCCAGCAGGAACATCAGGTACATCACGAACAGGAAAATCGGCAGCCCCAGCACGCGGTTGAGTACGATTTTATCCACGGCAGCGGTGAAGCGGCTTGGCTCGGCGGTGAGCGTATTACTGACGCTATCGCAAATGGCGGAGATGCTCTGGTAACGCGCATCGGCGATATGCAAGGCCGGGTCATCCAGTTCGTCGCTCAGGTTAGCCAGCGCGATATCGAGTTTATCTGCCGCATCGCCCGCATAGGCGCGGCTATAGATATCGCCTTCCAGCATCTGCATACCGAGCCAGTGGCGCTGTTTTGCCGGAATAGACTCCGGCATCGCGCGCGCCAGATTCTCTGCTTCACGCAGTAGCGGCGCGGCGTAGTGCACCAGCTCAATCTCATCGTTGCTTTGGTAGCGGTCAACCGCCAGCTTCAGGGCGTCGATCCCGCGGCCACGCGTGGAAACCAGCGGAACGACCGGGCAACCCAAACGGGCGGAAAGGGCGTCGATATCAATGCGGATTTTCTGTTTCTCCGCGATATCAAGCATGTTGAGCGCCACGATGCAGGGAATGCCCAGCTCAAGGAGTTGCAGCGTCAGATAGAGGTTGCGCTCGAGGTTGGAGGCATCGACGACGTTAATCAGAAGGTCGGCGTCGCCGCTCAGAATATAGTGGCAGGCGATTTGCTCATCGAGCGAGGTTTGCGAGGAGATGGTGGTCAGGGAGTAGGTGCCTGGCAGGTCGACCAGCGTGACGTTGTGGTCGGTCGTTGAAAACGACCCTTCTTTACGCTCGACCGTCACCCCGGACCAGTTACCCACGCGCTGACGTGCGCCGGTTAATTGATTGAATAATGTTGTCTTGCCGGAATTAGGATTACCAATTAAGCCAATGGTTAGTTTTTTCATTTTTTGTGAACTCTATAACAGCTAAATCGGATTAACGAGAAATGGATTCAAGATCCAGAAATTCCAAATCTTTTTTGCGTAGGACTAAACTGACTCGACGCGTTTCAATATGAATGGGGTCGCCTAATGGTGCGACACGTACAACCTGGAAAGAGGAGCCGGGCAGCATACCGAGCGACAGCAATTTCTGACGCCAGGCCGGGCTGATTTCACGGGAGAAGCCAGTAATTTTCCACGCACTATCAGGAGTAAATTGCATAGGGCCTACTTATTTCATCGCGAGTCACTGTCGCGCGGGTTCAACAGAAACGAACGGAAAGGCGCGCGAACATGAGAGAGGTTAATTAATCTACAATACGATGATAATGAGAATGGTTTGTATCTTCAATAGATAAAATGTGACCGGATGTTCTTTCTGAGAATAAAGTGGTGCAAAGTTGATTTGGCTCAAAACAATTCGGGTAAACCGTATGTTTGTTTATTTCGACGAATGTTAATGCGGTGATAATAATGCTAAATATAAAAACAATTAATCTATTTCCGAAATAAAAAGCCCGATAACGTTTATCGGGCCCACAGACGTTTCTGGTTTGTAGGCCGGGTAAGCGCAGCGCCACCCGGCAACACAAACCGCACGCGTTAGCGTTTTTTCCCCATCGCCGCCGCCAGCGCATCCATCATCGCGCTGTTACCCGCAGATTGCGCATCGCGACCGCGTGGTTTTGCTGCTTTGGCCGCCGGGCGATTACCCTGGTTGCGCTCATTGCTATTACCGCCGCGACGGGCGTTGGTTTCACCCGGCTGCTCGTCCAGACGCATGGTCAACGCAATACGTTTACGCGGCAGATCCACTTCCAGCACTTTCACTTTCACGATATCGCCGGCTTTCACCACCGTGTGTGGATCTTCCACAAACTTATCCGCCAGCGACGAGATGTGAACCAGGCCATCCTGATGCACGCCGATATCCACAAACGCACCAAAGTTGGTGACGTTAGTGACCGCGCCTTCCAGAATCATCCCCGGCAACAGGTCATTCATGGTTTCTACGCCATCAGCGAACTGCGCGGTTTTAAACTCAGGACGCGGGTCACGGCCCGGTTTTTCCAGCTCTTTAATGATATCGGTGACGGTTGGCACGCCGAAACGCTCGTCGGTGAATTCAGAGGCTTTCAGGTTACGCAACTCGCTGCTGTTGCCCATCAGATCTTTCAGAGCCTGCTGAGTCCGCGCCAGGATACGCTCGACCACCGGATACGCTTCCGGGTGCACCGTTGAGGCATCCAGCGGGTTGTCGCCGTGGTTAATACGCAGGAAGCCCGCGCACTGCTCGAACGCTTTTGGCCCCAGACGGCTGACTTTCAGCAGTTGCTGACGGTTCTGGAACTGACCGTTCTCATCGCGCCAGCTGACAATATTCTGCGCCATCATGCGCGTCAGGCCCGCCACGCGAGTCAACAGCGGAACGGAAGCGGTATTCAGGTCTACGCCAACGGCGTTTACGCAGTCTTCCACCACCGCATCCAGCTTACGCGCCAGCGAGGTCTGGCTAACGTCATGCTGATACTGGCCGACGCCGATGGATTTCGGGTCGATTTTTACCAGCTCGGCGAGCGGGTCCTGCAAACGGCGGGCGATAGAGACCGCGCCACGCAGAGAAACGTCGAGGTCCGGGAATTCCAGCGCCGCCAGTTCAGACGCGGAGTAAACCGATGCGCCTGCTTCGCTGACGATCACTTTCTGCGCCGTCACTTTCGGGAACTGTTTCTGCACGTCGAGGAAGAAACGCTCCGTTTCGCGCGAGGCCGTACCGTTACCGATAGCGACCAGCTCAACGTTATGCTTCTCGCACAGCGCCGCGACTGCAACGGCTGCTTTCGCCGCCTGACCGGTATGCGGGTAGATGGTGTCGGTGGCCACCAGTTTGCCGGTGCCATCAACAACGGCCACTTTCACGCCGGTACGCAGGCCCGGATCGAGGCCCATCGTCGCGCGCAGGCCCGCAGGCGCCGCCATCAGCAGGTCGTGCAGGTTACGGGCGAAGACGTTAATTGCTTCGTCTTCCGCGCGCTCGCGCACGGTGCCCATCAGTTCGGTTTCCAGGTGCATCAGCACCTTGATGCGCCATGTCCAGCTCACCACGCCTTTGCGCCAGCTATCCGCCGGGGCGTTGTTCAGGCGCAGGCCAAGGTGATCGATAATAATCTGTTCGCCGTGGCTCTCTTTTGGCGGCTCGTCGAATTGCGGGTCGGCATTCAGCGAGAGTTGCAGGATGCCTTCGTTGCGGCCACGGAACATCGCCAGCGCGCGGTGAGACGGCACGGTAGAAATCGGTTCGTGATGGTCGAAGTAGTCGCGGAATTTCGCGCCTTCTTCCTCTTTGCCTGACACCACGGTCGCCACGATGTGGGCGTTTTTCCACAGATAATCACGCACTTTCGCCAACAGGCCCGCGTCTTCAGCAAAACGCTCCATCAGGATATAGCGTGCGCCATCCAGCGCGGCTTTGGTGTCTGCCACGCCTTTGTCGGCGTCGATAAATTTGGCGGCTTCCGTTTCCGGGTCATGCGACGGTTCGTTCCACAGCAGCTCAGCCAGCGGTTCCAGCCCGGCTTCAATGGCGATTTGCCCGCGCGTGCGACGTTTTTGTTTATACGGAAGGTAAAGGTCTTCAAGCTCGGTTTTGCTGAGGGTGTCGTTGATGGCTTTTTCCAGCGATTCGGTGAGTTTACCTTGCTCGCTGATCGACTTAAGAATGGTCTGGCGACGATCTTCCAGTTCACGCAAATAGCCCAGTCGGGATTCCAGATTACGCAGCTGCGTGTCATCCAGACCGCCGGTGACTTCCTTACGATAACGTGCAATAAACGGCACGGTATTCCCATCATCAAGCAGGCGAACGGCGGCTTCCACCTGTTCTGCGCGTGCCTGAAGTTCACCCGCAATAATGCGGCAGAGCGAATCATTCATCATGGTGTTGTCATCTGTTGGGTCGAAAAATCAGGGGATAGTTATACGGATTGACCGGCAAAAATGCCAGTCGCCACCGTATTCTCTCGGATTGTTCCAGGCGCGCTACTTCACATATTCGATCTCATTGATGTACCAGCTCGCCTCACCGGCGGGCGTTTGCACCACGGCCAGATCGCCAACCTCTTTTTTCAGCAGGCCGCGCGCCATCGGCGAATCAATTGAGATGTAGTCGTTACGACCAAATATTTCATCGTAGCCGACAATGCGAAAGCGCTTCACATCGCCGTCGTCGTTTTCAATTTCCACCCACGCGCCAAAGAAGACTTTGCCTTCCTGCTGCGGTGAATAATCGACAATCTTCAGGTTTTCCAGACATTTGGTGAGATAACGCACGCGGCGGTCGATTTCACGCAGGCGCTTTTTGTTGTACTGGTAATCGGCGTTTTCACTGCGATCGCCCAGACTTGCTGCCCAGGTCACTTTTTTGGTGACTTCCGGGCGTTCCTCGCGCCAGAGGTAATCCATCTCTTTTTTCAGTTTTTCATACCCTTCACGGGTAATTAAAGGCGTTTTCATCCGCGTTTCCTGCCTTCTGCTGGCCTGTTGGAAAGCACAAAAGAGTCCAACAGGATGAATAATGTGTCTTATGATTAAATGTATACTTAAGCCGCTGTAAAATATGCTTTGTAACAATTTAGCCTGGAATTTATACCAGATTTAACTGGTGACCGGCTTACGCTTTTTTAAGAATACGCACTGATAATTGTTGCGAACCTTTGGGAGTAAAAACAATGCAAGAGAATTATAAGATTCTGGTGGTCGATGACGACATGCGCCTGCGTGCGCTGCTTGAACGTTATCTGACCGAGCAGGGTTTCCAGGTTCGAAGTGTAGCCAACGCCGAACAGATGGATCGTCTGTTAACCCGCGAATCCTTCCATCTTATGGTACTGGATTTAATGCTGCCAGGCGAAGACGGTTTGTCCATCTGCCGCCGTCTGCGTAGCCAAAGCAACCCAATGCCGATCATCATGGTGACGGCGAAGGGCGAAGAAGTTGACCGTATCGTCGGCCTGGAAATCGGCGCTGACGACTATATTCCTAAACCGTTCAACCCGCGTGAACTGCTGGCCCGTATTCGTGCGGTGCTGCGTCGTCAGGCGAACGAACTGCCGGGCGCGCCTTCTCAGGAAGAGGCGGTGATTGCCTTTGGTAAGTTCAAGCTGAATCTCGGTACGCGTGAAATGTTCCGTGAAGACGAGCCGATGCCGCTGACCAGCGGGGAATTTGCGGTACTGAAAGCGCTGGTGAGCCACCCGCGCGAACCGCTCTCCCGCGATAAACTGATGAACCTGGCGCGTGGTCGCGAGTACTCCGCGATGGAACGTTCCATCGACGTCCAGATCTCCCGTCTGCGCCGCATGGTGGAAGAAGATCCGGCCCATCCACGCTATATCCAGACCGTTTGGGGCCTGGGTTACGTCTTTGTCCCGGACGGTTCTAAGGCATGAGGCGATTGCGCTTCTCTCCGCGAAGTTCGTTTGCCCGCACGTTGTTGCTGATTGTCACCTTGCTGTTTGTCAGCCTGGTGACAACCTATCTTGTGGTGCTGAACTTCGCGATTTTGCCAAGCCTCCAGCAGTTTAATAAGGTCCTCGCCTACGAAGTCCGTATGCTGATGACCGATAAACTTGAGCTGGAGGACGGTACGCAGCTGGTGGTACCGCCTGCGTTCCGTCGCGAAATTTACCGCGAACTTGGTATCTCACTCTATTCCGATGAAGCGGCGGAAGAGGCGGGGCTGCGCTGGGCGCAGCATTACGAATTTTTAAGCCAGCAGATGGCGACGCAGCTGGGTGGCCCGACGGAAGTACGCGTCGAGGTTAATAAAAGCTCGCCTGTCGTCTGGCTGAAAACCTGGTTGTCTCCCAACATCTGGGTGCGCGTTCCCCTTACTGAAATCCATCAGGGCGATTTCTCGCCGCTGTTCCGTTACACACTCGCGATCATGCTGCTGGCAATAGGCGGTGCGTGGCTGTTTATCCGTATTCAGAACCGACCCCTGGTTGACCTTGAACACGCTGCACTCCAGGTTGGTAAAGGGATGATCCCGCCGCCGCTGCGCGAATATGGCGCGTCGGAAGTGCGTTCGGTAACCCGCGCCTTTAACCATATGGCCGCAGGCGTCAAACAGCTGGCCGATGACCGTACCTTGCTGATGGCGGGCGTCAGCCACGACCTGCGCACGCCGCTCACCCGCATTCGTCTGGCGACGGAGATGATGGGCGAGCAGGACGGCTATCTGGCGGAATCGATCAATAAAGATATCGAAGAGTGCAACGCGATCATCGAACAATTCATCGACTACCTGCGCACCGGGCAGGAGATGCCGATGGAAATGGCGGATCTTAATGCTGTACTGGGCGAAGTGATCGCCGCCGAAAGTGGTTATGAGCGCGAGATAGAAACCGATCTCCAGGCAGGAGAAATTCTGCTGCGAATGCACCCGCTCTCTATCAAACGCGCGCTGGCCAATATGGTGGTGAACGCCGCGCGCTACGGCAACGGCTGGATCAAAGTCAGCAGCGGCAGCGAACTCAATCGCGCCTGGTTCCAGGTGGAGGATAACGGCCCGGGAATTAAACCCGAGCAGCGCAAGCATCTGTTCCAGCCGTTTGTGCGCGGCGACAGTGCGCGCAGCACCAGCGGCACGGGGCTTGGGCTGGCGATTGTGCAGCGTATTATCGACAACCATAACGGTTTGCTGGAAATTGACACCAGCGAACGTGGCGGCCTGCTGATTCGTGCCTGGCTCCCGGTTCCGGTGGCGCATGTGCATGGGCCGGTGAAAGAGAGTTAGCGCGCGTCGTCGGTATTGCCTGATGGCGCTACGCTTATCAGGCCTACAAAAACTGAGCTGGTTGGCCCGGCAACAGGCGGGCACACTCGCTAAACCCTGGCCAAAAAAAATCCCCCAACCTCACGGAAGGGGGATTTCATCATCTCACCAGACCGATTACAGCTTTGGCCCAGCGCTTACCAGCGCGGCACCTGCCGGAGTATCGGTATATTTCTCGAAGTTCTCGATAAACAGTTTCGCCAGCGCGGTGGCTTTTTCCTGCCACTGTTCCGGGGAACCGTAGGTGTTACGCGGGTCGAGAATATGCGTATCCACGCCCGGCAGCTCGGTTGGGATCTGCAAATCGAACATCGGCAGGGTGAAGGTTTCTGCGTTATCCAGCGAACCGTTCAGGATGGCGTCTATAATGGCGCGGGTATCTTTGATAGAGATACGTTTGCCGGTGCCGTTCCAGCCGGTGTTGACCAGGTACGCCTGCGCGCCAGAAGCTTTCATGCGTTTCACCAGCACTTCTGCGTACTGCGTTGGGTGAAGCGACAGGAATGCCGCGCCGAAGCAGGAGGAGAAGGTTGGGGTCGGTTCGTTGACACCACGCTCGGTACCGGCCAGTTTGGCGGTAAAGCCAGACAGGAAGTGGTACTGCGTCTGGTCAGCGGTCAGACGAGACACCGGCGGCAGTACGCCAAACGCATCCGCCGTCAGGAAGATTACTTTGGTGGCGTGGCCCGCTTTGGAAATCGGCTTCACGATATTATCGATGTGATAAATCGGGTAGGAGACGCGGGTGTTCTCGGTTTTCGAGTTGTCGTCGAAATCGATGGTGCCGTCGGCGCGTACCACCACGTTTTCCAGCAGCGCATCGCGGCGAATCGCGTTGTAGATTTCCGGTTCCGCTTCTTTGGAAAGCTTGATGGTTTTCGCGTAGCAGCCGCCTTCGAAGTTGAAGACGCCATCGTCATCCCAGCCGTGCTCGTCATCGCCAATCAGGCGGCGTTTCGGGTCGGTAGACAGCGTGGTTTTGCCGGTGCCGGAAAGACCAAAGAAGACCGCCACATCACCTTTCTCACCGACGTTTGCCGAGCAGTGCATCGACGCGATGCCCTTCAGCGGCAGCAGGTAGTTCATGATAGAGAACATCCCTTTTTTCATTTCGCCGCCGTACCAGGTGCCGCCAATCAACTGAATGCGCTCGGTCAGGTTAAAGGCAATGAAGTTTTCAGAGTTCAGACCCTGCTCTTTCCACTGCGGGTTGGTGCATTTCGCGCCGTTCATCACGATAAAGTCTGGTTTAAAGGTTGCCAGCTCTTCTTCGGTTGGGCGAATAAACATGTTTTTGACAAAGTGCGCCTGCCAGGCCACTTCGGTGATGAAGCGCACGGAAAGACGGGTATCTTCGTTTGCGCCACAGAAAGCGTCGATGATAAACAGACGCTTGCCAGAAAGTTGATTTGAAACGAGTCCTTTCAGGTGCTGCCAGGTTTCCTGAGAGAGCGGCTTGTTGTCGTTCTTTCCTTTGCCTTTATCAGACCACCAAACGGTATCACGCGTGGTATCGTCACGGACGATATACTTATCTTTCGGGGAACGGCCGGTAAAGATACCGGTGTCGACGTTGATAGCACCAAGATTGGTCAGGACGCCACGCTCGTAACCTTCCAGGTTAGGATCAAGTTCTTCCTGATACAGCGTGTCGTAATCCGGATTGTAGACAATCTCCTGTGCGTCGTTGATACCATAAGCCTTGAGATCCTGCGGAGTTAAACCATTGCGCATTTCACTGCTCCTTAGCCAATTGTATTGCTACAAATTCTATGGGTATTTTAGGGGTGTTGACCGCGACCAGGCTCATAGATTTACGTATCCCGACAAAACGTCTACTTACGAATTCATTGTGACTCCTGTCACGAAGCGGCACCGATTATGGCAGGAAAATGACTTGAATTGGGGTAAATGTTCTTAATTGGTTAAAAAATGGTTTAAAATACGATGTTTATGTGAATGTAATCGCATTTCTGAAAGAAAATTACGTAACCCTTTCATGGAAAAAATCGATTCACCTCGCTGAGCCATTTTCCGAATTTTCAGACATCGTGAGCATGCTATGAGACGTAATGTGATAATCACGTTCTCTCTTTTTACCGGACACCGACATGGATAACGTTGAACTCTCTCGCCCTACGCGTTGGGGAATGGTTGCCACCGGGCTGATTCAGGGCCTGTTGTGCTATCTGTTGATTACCTGGCTGGCGCCGAAAAACAGCGGCTGGTTATTTTACGGCGTGCCTGCAACGGTGGCGCTCTCATCGACACTTCTTTTTACGGTTATTTCCTTCAGGCAGAAGCGCTTGTGGGGATGGCTGGCGCTGGTCTTTGTCGCCGTGCTGGGGATGAGCGGATGGATGAAGTGGCAAACCGGCGGCGTGGCTGGCTGGCGAGCGGATAACCTTCTCTGGGATTACGGCTGCTACCTGCTGCTGATGACGATGCTGCTGTTGCCCTGGATACAACAGAACCTGAATCCGCGCCAGGGAGTGACACGTTATGCCCGATTTTATGGATTAGCCTGGCATAACGCACTCACGTTACTGGTGATATTTATCGCTAATGGCCTGACGTGGCTGGTGCTCTTACTGTGGAGTGAACTCTTTAAGATTGTCGGCATCACGTTTTTCAAAACGCTCTTTTTTGAAACCGATTGGTTTATCTACCTCACGCTGGGGCTGATTACGGCGCTGGCGGTGATCCTGGCGCGGACGCAGCCGCGGCTGATTGGCGCCGTTCAAAAGCTGATGACGATCATCGCCACCGGCCTGCTGCCGCCAGTGGCGCTGCTGACGCTGCTGTTTATCGTGACGCTGCCGTTTACCGGCCTGAGCGCGATTTCTGACCACGCCTCTGCTGCCGGGGTACTCTCGACGCTGGCGTTTCTGCTGCTTCTGTTGATGGCAATCGTTCGCGATCCGCAGAAAACGTCACTGCCCTATGTCGGCGTGCTGCGCTGCCTGATTAAAACCGCACTGCTGATTGCGCCTGTGTATGTACTGATCTCGGCCTGGGCGCTGTGGCTGCGGGTAAATCAATACGGCTGGACGCCTGACCGTATACACGGCGTATTGATGGTGATGGTGCTGCTGGTGTGGTCGTTGGGATATTTCATCAGCATTGTGCGCCAGAAGGGACGGAATCCGTTAGTGGTGCAGGGCAAGGTGAATCTGGCGGTATCGCTGCTGGGGCTGCTGTTCGTGGCGCTACTGAACACTCCCGTGCTGGACAGCTGGCGTATCAGCGTGAACAGCCATATGGCGCGTTATCATAGCGGGAAAATTAGCGCCGATCAGGTGACGGTATATTTGCTTTATAGCACGGGTCGTTACGGACGCGAGGCGATGGAGTCGCTTAAAAACGATGCGGAGTATATGAAGGATGCAGAGCGTAAGCGTGAATTGCTGACGATGCTGGGCGGGGATCGCGATCAATTCTTTATGAAAGATCTGGCGGATAATGTTGCTATAGCACCAGGCACTTCCCAACCGGATGAGGCCTTCTGGCGAATGGTAATGGATGATCGTGGTCGCCTCTCCCTCTGTATTGTAAAAGATGCGTGCTTACTGGTGAGCCAGGATTTGAATGATGATGGCCAGCCCGAACGCATACTTTTCATATTCGGTGATAAATGGAGTCCGATTTACACATACGATCCTACCAAAAAAACCTGGGATTCAAACGGAACGCTGAAATTGCCAAAAAGCATCACCAAAGAGCAGGTTTTGCGTGCAATGAGTGAAGAGAGAATCGGGACTAAACTAAAATCGTGGCGCGACGTGACGATTGATGGTGAAACGCTGGAAGCGTATTACAACAACTGACAGGTCAAAAAAAAGCCCGGTGGCGCTACGCTTACCGGGCCTACAAATGGCATTTTTCAACGCCGGATAATTAATGTACCTGCGGGTCCGCCGGAGAGGCGTTATTGCGGATCTCTGCAATATCCATGGCGTTGAAAACGTAATGGCTACCGCAGTAATCGCAGTGCATATCGATTTCGCCTTCATCGGCCAGGATGCTGTCGATTTCTTCATCCGGCAGCGTTTTCAGCGCGCCAGCGCAGCGCTCGCGGGAGCAGGTGCACTTGAACTCCACGTCCTGCGGGTCGTAAATCGTCACTTCTTCTTCGTGATACAGACGCCACAGCACATCGTTCGCCGGCAGGGTGAACAGCTCTTCGCCTTTGATGGTCTCGGTCAGTGCCGCCAGGTGATCGAAATCATCACGCTGCGCGTCCTGTGCTGGCATTACCTGCAACAGCATACCGCCCGCCGCAGGCTTACCGTTCGCTTCGCCAGTGCGGATAAACAGACGCGTCGGCAGCTGTTCAGAGCGCTGGAAGTAATCTTCCAGGCATTCCGCCAGCGTATCGCCTTCCAGACCCACCACGCCCTGATAGCGCTCGCCTTCTTCCGGGGTGATGGTGATCACCAGATAACCATTCCCCACCAGTGCTTTCAGGTCGGCATCGGCAGGAATATCGCCCTGCACGCGCGCCACACCGCGCAGCTGCTGCTGGTTGTTGCCGTTGATCACGGCCAGCGTCATCGGGCCATCGCCCTGCAACTGAACGGTAATATCGCCAGCGAACTTCAGCGTTGCGGTCAGCAGGCTGGTGGCAACCAGCAGCTCGGCCAGCACGTTTTTTACCGGCTGCGGGTAGTCGTGGTTCGCGAGGATCTGTTCGAGGGTGTCTGATACGGTGACCAGTTCGCCACGGACGGCATAGTTTTCAAACAGATAGCGATGTAATTGATCGTGTTGAGTCATAATTTTCTCTCTTGAGGCGCCAGTCACTCACTGTCGCCATATTTAAATCTCATCAGGTCGCGGCGCTCTTTTTTATCCGGGCGTCGGTCCGGATGCGGCATCGTCAGCGCGTTGAGTTTACGTGCCAGCGCGACTTTCTCGCGCTTCTCAATGCTTTCAGCCGTCTCTTCATAAAGCAGCATGGCTTCGCTGGCCGGGCGGCGCTGCTCGGTAATGCTTTTCACCACGACGGTACGTTCGTCGTTGCCCTGGCGTAAGGTGAGCAGGGCGTTGAGTTCGACTATCTTGCTGGGCTTGCTGCGCTGCCCGTTATAGTGAACCTTGCCGCCGTCAACCATCTCCCTCGCCAGCGCCCGGGTTTTATAGAAACGCGCGGCCCATAACCATTTATCCAGCCGAACGCCCGCTGCGGACTTCTCTTTCATGGTCACTCCTTCACTTGAGTGAGGGGATCAGACGACGGTAATCATTCAGGGCGGGATGACGTAAATAGCTTTTGTCCGCCAGACCGGAGTCCGGGTTAGTGACGCCTAAACAGTAGCGAATACCAAATGTCGCCGCCGCGTCCAGAATCGCCTCGCTATCGTCGATAAACAGCGTGCGCTCCGCTTTCAGCCCTGTATGTTCCGCTACCGCCTGCCACAACCGCTGATCCTCTTTCGGATAACCAAATGTGTGGGTGGAAAGTAATAAATCAAGGTGTGCATCAAGACCGGTATGCTCCAGCTTGACGGAAAGGTTGTAAGGATGCGCGTTGGTCAGCAGAATGCGCCGCTTACCGCTCGCCTGTAAGGCATTGAGAAAAGGCACAGTATCATCACGCAGCGCCGCACGCGGCCCCTGCTCGCGGGTCATCGCACAAATATCCAAACCCAGCCGGTCGCTCCAGTAATCAAGACAGTACCAGTTTAGCGTATGCTGCACATCGTGGTACTCCTGGCGCAGCGCGTCGCGCGCTTCCTGCGGCGTCAGGCCCTTCTGGCTGCCGTAGGTCTCAGGCACCAGCGTTTGCCAGAAGTAATTATCGAATGCGAGGTCGAGCAGCGTACCATCCATATCCAGCAGAACGGTATCGACGTCCTGCCAAGCGATGTCAAAATGCATGAGGAGCCTCCAGCCATAGAATTGCGCGACAGGTTAGCACAACCTGCCGCTTTGCTTCATTCAGGATGGAATCAATGATGCGGCATATTTTGCTCATAATCCTCAGGGTTGGAGAGCAAAACGGGGTTGGTGCAGCTTTCGTAATATTTCTGAATTTCGACCAAACGTTCGCGATGACGCTGATAACGGCGCAGCGCCTGAACGCCGTTGTAGACGGCGCAGATAATCATCGCAATCATCAGCAGGGTGGTCGCCAGATAGCGCCACAGGCCGCTGCTATCCGGCATGCGGTGCAGGTTAACGTGCTGCGTGCCGTTGGCGTCGGTAAAGATATTGGTGACGATGCCTTCCGCGTGGAACGGGGTGTGCATCAGCATGCCCGCCAGACGCTGGAACTCGCTCCACTGCTGATGCGCCGGGAAGTCATACAGGCTCATCGTTGGATAAGGTTGAGTAACGAGATCGCTGCCTTCATCGCTGGTGATAAGAAAACCGCCAGGCGCCGGACTGTTCAGGGCCTGTGCCGCGCGCGCAGTTTCCCGCAGAATAAACGGCGCGGTGGAGGTATCGACCAGGTTATCGAGCGACTCGGCGCTGACCGGGCGTAGCAGAACGTTCACGCCGTCCAGACGCCCCGAATTGGCGCGCTTGACCAGCGTTTCCCAATCGCGCGTGTTCCCAAGGTTTACCAGTGCATTTTTGAGCCGCGAACACTCGTCCGCCGCCGAGCACAGATCTTTGGTTTTCAGCACGATATCGGCAAAGTCATCCAGCAGCACCATGCCTGATTTTTGAATCGCTGAGCGTAGCGCCGGGCTGACGCGGGAGCTGTCATCCGGCGTTGGGTGCAGCTGACGGTTCACCGCCTGCACCAGCGCCGTGGCTTTATTGACGATATCCGACTCCGGCAGCGGCAGGCGCGGCGCGTTATTCCAGATAATTTGCGAGCAGTCGAACGGCAGGAAAGGCGAACTCTCCTGCGCAGTCCAGGTACCCGGCGAATGAATATTACACATCCCGGTGCCCTGAAGTTGCAGCGTATCGCCCACACGCACGCCCGCTTTGGCGAGCTGATCGACGGTGGTGGCTTCAATCACCTGCGCGCCTTTCAGCCAGGAGAGCGTGAATTTAAACGGCATGTTGAGCGGCACGCTCACCCACAGCATCACCACCACCAGCAGCGCGCCACCGGCAATGACGGCGCTACGTAACCAGTGCTGAAGCGGGAAGTTTTTGACCTCATCGTGCAGCGACAGGAAACGTCCCTGACGCACTACATGCCTGTCGAGATAGATATCGATATCGGTTTGCTGGCCGAGATCCTGCGCGACAAACGGCTGCCAGTGGCGCGGGTAAATCAGGTCGATGATGCCCAGTGAAATATTGTTAATGTGTTCCTGGTCGTTTTCGCCAAACAAACCCCAGCGTTTTGGTGTGCCGCGCAGGCAGTGGATTTCACGCAGCGACGTTTTGGTGGGCGGTGCAAACAGGCCCCACAGGCCCGCCAGCAGCAGCAAAATGGCACCGCCGAGCAACCAGGGCGTAAAGACGCCGGGCAGGACCAGGCTGCAATAAAACAGGACGAATGCGCCAACGATCAGCAGCGCTTCCCGCAGCCCGTCCGGGCGGCTTAGCGCGTACTCTTCGTGCGTCTCCTGACGAATGTTGAGTAGCTCGATCTGTTCGCTCTCTTCGCCGCGAATAGATGCCTGCGTCGAGGTGGGGGATTCCAGCGCCTTACGCTGGCCTTCAAGGGTGTACTCTTTCAGCGAATAACCGTTGAGGGCAATCACCAGCGGAATATCATCGGTGACGATAAGTTCGATGCTGTTTTCGTCATTGATGTGCTGCTCCCAGAAGGGCGGCAGATGAACTTCGATGGAGTCGAGGAAATAGCGCCATTTATTGGGATCGTCGGTCGTGATGCCGTAGCGGGTAATGGCGCGGGTCAGGGTGAAAACGGTATTGCTTTGCGCATTCAACGAGATAAGCGCAGGGGCGACCGTAGAACCCGATGCGGGGATCTGCTGACTCTGGTTGAGATCTTCAAGATAGTTCTCAATGCCGCGACGCTCATCGTCGGTTAATTTGCGCGTGGTCGCGCCAGGGAATGCATGCAGCCAGGGTAAACGGCGTCGCTTTGCGCGCATGCGAATAAACCAGCCCGCCAGTAAGGCACAGACCAGAATCGCAGCGGTAAAGAGAGTCAATGTGCCCATGCTATTGCCATTATCCTTATTTTTGTCGGTCGCTTCATTCGTCTTTTTTATTATTCACTTTTAGTACGAATGACCCAGGTCTTCACAGATTTGTTGCACACTATCGTAACTCGCGAGGATAACAAACCCCTCTCGCGGCGAATATCAGCAAATTCTCAAATTTGTTTCAACTTCTTGACTTTTTGGAACAAATAAGGGTTATCAAAAACAATAGTTACGAAAATGTAAATAACAGCCATTTTAAATTGCCGGAATGCGCCTCCTGGCTCACAATGACAACAGTCATCACAGCAAAGAACGGTCCAATGAGTAAACCATTACAAAAACCCACGATTCTCCATGTTGAAACGGTCGCGCGCTCCCGTTTATTTAATGTTGAAAGCGTAGATCTGGAGTTTAGTAACGGAGTACGCCGCGTTTATGAACGCATGAAACCGTCGTCGCGTGAAGCCGTCATGATTGTGCCGGTGGTGGACGATCACTTAATTCTTATCCGCGAATATGCCGTGGGCACTGAGTCCTATGAGCTGGGGTTCTCTAAAGGGCTCATCGACCCGGGTGAAACCGTCTTTGAAGCCGCGAACCGCGAGCTGAAAGAAGAGGTAGGATTCGGGGCCAACAACCTGACCTTCCTGAAACAGCTCAGCATGGCGCCGTCTTACTTCTCCAGTAAGATGAATATCGTGGTGGCGGAAGACCTATATCCCGAATCGCTGGAAGGCGATGAACCGGAACCGCTGCCGCAGGTGCGCTGGCCTATCGCCAATATGATGGAACTGCTTGAAGAGCCGGATTTCAACGAAGCCCGTAATGTGAGCGCGCTGTTTTTAGTGCGCGAGTGGCTGAAGGCGCAGGGCAGGTTTTAAAGCTTTGCCGGGTGGCGCTAGCGCTTACCCGGCCTACAATTTATGGTGCTTTGTAGGCCTGATAAGCGAAGCGCATCAGGCAATTCGCGGTACCGTTAGAACAATTCCTGCGATTCCCCGTTATCAATAATCTCCGTTCCCACCTCGCGAATCGACTGATGCGTCGGTTGGGTGCCTTCGATAAAGTATTCGGCGCGGCTGTTACCGCCGCTGGACAACTGACCGGTGCTGCGGTCGATATTAATCGTGACGATACCCGGCGGCGGCGTTAACGGCTGTTCCGGCACCCCGGCCAGAATAGCTTTCATAAACGCATCCCACGCAGGCTGCGCGCTTTTCGCACCACCTTCGTAACCGGAAATCTGATCCTTAATTGCGCCCGAGGCTGAGGTTCTGCCGAGATCGCGACGGTGATCGTCAAAGCCAATCCACACTGAGGTCACCGCGCCCGGACCATAACCTGAGAACCACGCATCTTTCGAGCTGTTGGTGGTCCCGGTTTTACCGCCGATATCGTGACGTTGCAGATCGCGACCCGCGCGCCAGCCCGTACCCTGCCAGCCGGGTTCGCCGAAGACGTTGGTATTCAGCGCGCTCTTAATCAGGAACGACAGCGGCGTGTTGATCACATGCGGGGCATACTCCTGCGCGCCTGTCTGTGCCACCAGCGACTGGTTAGCCTGTTCAAGCTGCGGCATTGGTACGCTGGAATTCTGCGGCGTTTGTGATGCGGCGACATCCTCAACGTTTTTGTTTTCCAGTACGTCGGATTTCTGCGTTTTGCCGTAAATCACCGGGATATCACATTCCGGACAGGCGATTTTCGGTTTCGCTTCAAAAATCACGCCGCCCTGATCGTTCTCAATCTTGCTGATAAAGTACGGATCGACCAGGAAGCCGCCGTTCGCCATCACCGCATAGCCGCGTGCGACCTGTAGCGGGGTGAAGGATGGCGAGCCCAGCGCCAGCGATTCCGTGCGAACGATATTCTCAGACGGGAAGCCAAAGCGCTGGAGATACTCCGCCGCGTAATCGACGCCCATTGCACGCATCGCGCGCACCATCACCACGTTTTTCGACTGACCCAAACCCTGACGCAGGCGAATCGGGCCGGCATATTCGTTCGGCGAGTTCTTCGGACGCCAGTCTGAACCTGCCCCGGCATCCCAGCGGGAAATCGGCACGTCGTTCAGGATGCTGGCGAGCGTTAAGCCTTTGTCCATCGCTGCCGTGTACAGGAACGGCTTGATGTTGGAGCCCACCTGACGCAGCGCCTGCGTGGCGCGGTTAAATTTGCTCTGGTTGAAATCGAAGCCGCCGACCAGCGCGATGATCGCGCCATTCTGCGGGTTGATGGAGACCAGCGCCGAGTTCACATCCGGCACCTGCGACAACCACCAGCTTTCGCCAACCTGACGCACCCAAATTTGCTGCCCGGCCTGCACGACTTCGCTAACGCGACGCGGGGTTGGCCCCTGCGATGTATCTGAACGCCAGGCGCGCGCCCAGCGAACGCCTTCCATTGTCAGGGAGACAGAACTGCCATCGGCCAGCTGTGCGGTCGCTTCCGTCGCGCTGGCTGACATCACCACCGCCGGGCGCAGCGGCCCGTAGGTCGGAAGCGCTTTCAGGGAGTCAGTAATTTTCTTGCTATCCCACGGCGTCTCGCCCACTTTCCACAGCACATTAGACGGGCCGCGATAGCCGTGACGCATATCGTAATCCATCACGTTGGTCCGCACGGCCAACTGCGCGGCCTGCTGGTTCTTACGTGTGATGGTGGTGTAAACGCGGTAGCCGTCTTCATACGCCTGCTCGCCGTAGCGTTTCACCATCTCCTGGCGCACCATTTCAGTCAGATACGGGGCAGAGAAGGCGATTTCCGGGGCATGGTAGTCCGCATCAATCGGCTGGCTACGTGCCTGATCGTACTGCGACTGAGTGATATACCCTTCGTTCAGCATGCGCGACAGCACCACGTTACGACGGGCCGTGGCGCGATCCATAGAATAGAGCGGGTTGAAGGTGGAAGGCGCTTTCGGTAAGCCGGCGATCACCGCCATTTCGCTCAGGCTCAGCTGATCGATGGATTTACCGAAGTAAACATGCGCCGCAGCGCCCACGCCGTACGCGCGGTAGCCGAGGTAGATTTTGTTCAGATAGAGTTCGAGGATCTCATCTTTGCTCAGCATCTGCTCGATGCGAATGGCCAGGAACACTTCCTTTATTTTACGCATCAGCGTCTTTTCAGGGCTGAGGAAGAAGTTACGCGCCAGCTGCTGGGTGATGGTACTCGCCCCCTGCGACGCGTGGCCGGAGAACAGCGCGACGCTGGCGGCACGGAAAATCCCCACCGGGTCAACCCCGTGGTGCTCGTAGAAACGGCTGTCTTCCGTGGCAATAAAGGCCTTCACCAGCTCAGGCGGCATTTGACTGAGGGTGACCGGAATACGCCGTTTTTCGCCATATTGGGCGATCAGCTCGCCGTCTGCGCTGTAAACCTGCATTGGAATTTGCAGACGCACGTCTCTGAGCGTCGCAACATCTGGAAGCTGGGGCTCAATATACTTGTAGAGGCCATAAACCGAGCCTGCTCCCAGCAGAATGCAACAGACTGCAAGGATTAATAAATACTTTACGAACTTCACCGGAGATTTCCCATTTAGTTTCATTTGGGCAGTTTATAAACAAACGCGCGGTAGTATAAAGGCAAGCCAGATGCATTGATATAGCCGTCACCATGATGGCGTTTAAGGGATATCACGAAATGGCTTTCGGATGCTGGCAAATAGGTCTTCACATTCAACAGGATAAAATTGCGGCCCTTGCGCTCCAGCGCGTGCGCGGCGGCTGGGCGCTGCGTCGTTGGTGGCTTCTGCCGCTTCCCGCTGATTTCTCGACACTTTCTCCCCCACAGACGGAAAACGCGCTGGTGGCGGCCCTCGCGGCCTGGCGACGCGAGCTTCCGTGGCAGCATGCTGTCAGCCTGGCGTTTCCGGCGCATCGCACCTTACAAAAAACGCTGCCGCAGGCGTCGATGACGCTGCGTGACAGCGAGCAGGCGCAGTGGATCGCCAGCGCCATGGCGCAACAGGTGGCGATGGAGCCTTCTGCGCTCTGTTTTGATTATCAGCCAAACATGCAGGCAGAAGGCTGGAGCGTAACTGCGGCTCAGCGTAAGGACGTTGAACCGTTGCAGCGCGTCGCCCGCGCGCTGCGCCTGCATGTGACGGCGATTACGCCCGACGCCTGTGCGCTGCGCCACTTTCTGCCCCGGCTTTCCCACGGGGCGAGCGCGCTGGCGTGGCAGGACGATGCTCATTGGCTATGGGCCGGTGCAGCAGGCTGGGGAAGCGTGCTGCGGGCGGAGGCGTCTTCGTTGCACCAACTCAGCACGCGACTGGCTATGCCTGAGCTGGTGCGCTGTACCGCGCAGGCTGATGACGCTCCTCGCTTCGACCCCTGGAGTGTCATCGGGCAGATTCAGCCGCCGTTGCCCGCCGACAGCGATGCGTTTGCCATCGCCATTGGCCTGGCGCTGGGAGCACAGGAATGAGCGTGGCGGTTAACTTTCTGCCCTGGCGACAATCTCGTCAGCGAAAACGGCTCCGTCTTGCATGCCTCATCGTGACTGGCGTCATGCTGGCGCTGCTGGTGGCTGGGGCAAGCAGGCAGGTGGAATCGCGCCTGCAAGAGACGCTGCTGGCTTGCCATGTGGATGCCGAACGCCAGTTGATTCACGCGCTGACCCAGCGTGAAGAGCACTTCAGGCAACAACTGGAAGAACGCGCGCTGCTGCAGCGTCAACAGGCCACGCGGCAGCATACGTTCGCCTGGCAGGCGCGGCTGGTGGCGCTTGCCGAACAGTTGCCCGCGCAGGCATGGCTGACCGGCCTGAGCTACCAGAACGACGTATTGCAGCTTTCCGGCGTGCTGGCGCGTTTTTCCGCCTTGCACGCCCTTGATGAGCAAATGCAACGTATCGACGGTTTTCAGCCTGCCGTTGCCGGAAAAATGGCGCGCGATAAAGACGGACGCTGGCTGTTCAGCTATCAGATGAAAAGGAGATCCGCCGATGCTGCGCCCTGAACGCTGGCATGCCGGGCTTGCAGGTGTGCTGTTGATGGCGGCGGGCGGCGTGGCGTTTCTGCTGCAATCCGAAGCAGCCTCGCCGAACGCCGCGTGGAAGCAACAGCAGATACTGCGCATCGCCCGCTGGCAGAGCGTGATGCCGCTACAGGCGGCGCTAAACGTTGCCGCTGACGCCACTCTGGCTGCGACTAAACCCTTTTCCCCTGTCGATTTTCAACGCCCAGGGGCCGAACTGATGAGCTGGACGCCTGCCGTGCGGGGCGGTGAGCTGGTGCTGGAAACCGAATGGGAACAGGTGCCATCGGTGTTTATGCTTCTGGCGGAGCGGGGAATGCGGGTATCGGCCTTTTCTCTTCAGGCAGGCGAGACTCGGCATGTGCTGACGCTGCAACTGGAGAGCATCAATGCAGAATAATTTACGCGGCGCGCTAATGCTGTCCCTCCCGTTGTTGCTGGGTATGCGTGACCCCTTTTTGCCGGTAGACGATCCCTGTCGAATCGCGCAGCTCAGCCAGTTGCAGTACGCGGGCAGTGTGGATAGCGGGCAACGGCAGATTGCATTTTTGCGCGACGAAAAAGGAAAGTGGCGACGGATACAGCGAGAAGACGTACTCCTGGCTGGCTGGCGCATTACGGAGATCGCGCCGCAAAGCCTGACGATGGAGACGGGTGAAGCCTGCGAACCGTCGCAGTGGCGAATCATTAAAGGAGAAATCGAGCATGATAAAAAGGATAAGCCTGCTGGCGCTGATACTGCTGCCGCTGCTGGCCGCCAGTAAAAATGTGTCGCTGGTTGTCGATGAGGTGCCGGTGGCGCAGGTGCTGCAAAGCCTGGCCGATCTGGAGCAACGCAATATGGTGATTGCGCCCGATGTGCAGGGCACGCTGTCGTTGCAGCTGAAAAATGTGCCGTGGAAGCAGGCGCTGCAAACGGTGTTAACCAGCAGCGGATTAATCATGACCCAGCAAGGCAGCGTTATCGCCATTCATTCGCAGGCCTGGCAGGAAGCACGTCAGCAGCGCGCGCAGGCTGAGCAGGAAAAACGCCAGCAGGCGCTTCCGCTGAAAAGCCGCAGCATCGTGCTGTATCACGCGGATGCAGCGGAACTCGCCAAAGCCGGGGAAAAGTTGCTGAGCCCGCGCGGCACGCTCACCGTCGATAAACGCACTAATCGGCTCATTCTGCGTGATGATGAAAATCATCTGCCACTGTTTGATAGCTGGGCCAGCGAAATGGACATTCCCGTGGGTCAGGTTGAGCTGGCGGCGCACATCGTTACCATTAATGAAAAGAGTCTGCGCGAGCTTGGCGTGAAGTGGACGCTGGCGGATGCCGACAATCCGCCGGGGCTGGGCAAAGTGACCACCCTCAGTAGCGACTTGTCTGTGGCGGATGCGACCACCCGCGCGGGGTTTAACATTGGCCGCATTAATGGCCGTTTGCTGGAGCTGGAACTCTCTGCGCTGGAACAAAAGCAGCAACTGGAAATTATCGCCAGCCCACGTTTACTGGCTTCGCACCTACAGCCTGCCAGCATCAAACAGGGGAGCGAAATTCCTTATCAGGTCTCCAGCGGCGAAAGCGGTGCGACCTCGGTAGAATTTAAAGAGGCGGTGCTGGGGATGGAAGTGACCCCTACAGTGCTACAGAAAAACCGCGTCCGCCTGAAACTGCACATTAGTGAGAATATGCCGGGGCAGGTACTGCAACAGGCCGATGGTGAAGTGCTGGCTATCGATAAACAGGAGATTGAAACCCAGGTGGAAGTCCAGAGCGGCGAAACGCTGGCACTGGGCGGAATATTCTCGCAAAAAAACAAAACCGCGCGGGATGGTATACCTTTATTGGGCGATATCCCGCTATTGGGCCAACTTTTCCGCCATGACGGCAAAGATAATGAGCGACGAGAGCTGGTGGTGTTTATCACCCCACGCATCATTTCTACTCGCTGAAGGCCCGTTAATCGCTGAAATTTCTTTACGAACTGACGTCAGGTGTTTGACGTGAGACAGGATTTAGCATACAAGGAGTACCGATTTGAGCGTCGGCGCCTCTTTCCAGTCTCCTTCAAGACGGCAATTTAATCTGTTGCCAAACCAGCCGGAGTATTGAGATAATTTTCAGTCTGACTCTCGCAGTATCGCACAAGAGGTTTCAGTTCATGTCCGGCGACGCCAAAGTGTTTGCGGCGCGGATTTATCATTAACGAATAGTCTTAGTAGTACCAAAAAAATGGCAGAGAAACGCAATATCTTTCTGGTTGGACCTATGGGTGCCGGCAAAAGCACTATTGGGCGCCAGTTAGCCCAACAGCTCAATATGGAATTTTACGATTCTGATCAAGAGATTGAGAAACGGACAGGCGCTGACGTGGGCTGGGTCTTTGATGTCGAAGGCGAAGAAGGTTTCCGTGACCGCGAAGAAAAGATCATCAACGAGCTGACCGAAAAGCAGGGCATTGTTCTGGCGACGGGTGGTGGCTCTGTTAAATCTCGCGAAACGCGCAATCGTCTCTCCGCCCGCGGCGTGGTGGTTTATCTCGAAACGACCATCGAAAAACAGCTGGCACGTACGCAGCGCGATAAAAAACGTCCGCTGTTGCAGGTTGATGCACCGCAGCGCGAGGTTTTCGTGGCGTTGGCCGATGAGCGCAACCCGCTGTATGAAGAGATTGCCGACATCACTATCCGTACTGACGATCAGAGTGCAAAAGTGGTCGCGAACCAGATCATTCATATGCTGGAAAGCAACTGATACTGGGCAGCGAACACTGCGTCAGCGTAAAGCGTTTAAGCGAATATAAGTAACCAAGGTGGACGTCGCGTTATGGAGAGGCTTACTGTAACTCTCGGGGAACGTAGTTACCCGATAACCATCGCGGCTGGTTTGTTTAACGATCCAGCTTCCTTCTTACCGCTCAAGTCTGGCAGCCAGGTTATGCTGGTCACCAACGAAACGCTGGCGCCGCTCTATCTTGATAAGGTCCGTTCTGTGTTAGAACAGGCTGGCGTCAAGGTCGATAGCGTGATCCTTCCCGATGGCGAGAAGTACAAAAGCCTGGCCGTGATGGACACCGTCTTTACAGCACTACTGCAAAAACCGCACGGTCGCGATACGACCCTGGTAGCCCTTGGCGGCGGCGTCATTGGCGATTTAACCGGGTTTGCGGCGGCGAGCTATCAGCGCGGCGTGCGCTTTATTCAGGTACCTACCACGCTGCTTTCGCAGGTAGATTCCTCGGTTGGCGGCAAAACAGCCGTAAACCATCCCCTTGGCAAGAATATGATTGGCGCGTTCTGGCAACCGGCTTCCGTGGTTGTCGATTTGAACTGCCTGAAAACCCTGCCTGCGCGTGAACTCTCTTCGGGTCTCGCTGAAGTCATCAAATATGGCATTATCCTTGACGCGCCGTTCTTCGACTGGCTGGAAGAGAATATTGATGCCCTGATGGCCCTCGATGAGAAAGCCATGGCGTACTGCATTCGTCGCTGTTGCGAATTAAAAGCAGAAGTTGTCGCTGCGGACGAGCGCGAAACCGGCTTACGTGCTTTACTCAATCTTGGACATACATTTGGACATGCGATTGAAGCCGAGATGGGTTACGGTAACTGGCTTCACGGTGAAGCGGTTGCTGCTGGCATGGTCATGGCGGCGCATACCTCTGAACGCTTAGGTCAGTTTAAGCCGGAAGAGACACAGCGTATTATTGCGCTGCTCAAGCGCGCAAACCTGCCGGTCACGGGCCCGCAGGAGATGACGGCACAAGCCTATCTGCCGCACATGATGCGCGACAAAAAAGTTTTAGCCGGTGAGATGCGACTCGTCCTCCCGCTGGCAATCGGTAAAAGTGAAGTGCGCGGCGGTGTGCCGCATGATGTGGTTCTTGGCGCTATTGCTGATACTCAGCGGGCGCAACAATAAGAAAGGTCAAGCCGCGTTCGCGCGGCGTTTTATCTTCAGGTGAAGTGCAATAGTTGTGGGCGTGAGCCTTTTAGTGGGGTGTTAAATGGATGAATTTAAACCAGAAGACGAGCTGAAACCCGATCCCAGCGATCGTCGTACTGGTCGCTCTCGTCAATCTTCCGATCGTGACAATGAG
This sequence comes from Pseudocitrobacter sp. CD920760, assembly GCF_057782505.1. Taxonomy (NCBI): domain Bacteria; kingdom Pseudomonadati; phylum Pseudomonadota; class Gammaproteobacteria; order Enterobacterales; family Enterobacteriaceae; genus Pseudocitrobacter; species Pseudocitrobacter sp. CD920760. The sequence continues at coordinate 4,787,351 of NZ_CM173490.1, read as the reverse complement.
CCGCAGATCAATTTTGATGATGTGGAGCTGGAAGCGGATGAGCGCCGTCCGGCCCGTAGCCGCAAGGCACGTGAAGATGTCGAGCCCGAAGATGAGCTGTATGACGACGAAGATGATGCAGAGGCGGAAGAAGTCGTCGAGCGTCGTCCGCGTAAACGTAAATCCCCACCGCGTAAACCGGCCTCCCGCCAGTACATTATGATGGGCGTCGGGATTCTGGTGCTGCTGCTGCTGATCGTCGGCATCGGCTCGGCGCTGAAGTCGCCGTCTTCCTCTTCCAGCGACCAGAGCGCGTCAACGGAAAAAAATATCGATCTCTCCGGTGATGCTGCCGATCAGGCAAATGGCACGCAGCCAGCGCCAGGCACCACTTCCGCAGAGCAGACCGCAGGCGCTAACCCGCAGCAGGACGTTTCTCTGCCGCCTATCTCTTCCACGCCGACTCAGGGTCAGCCAGCCGCAACGGCTGAAGGCCAGCAGCGTGTGGAAGTACAGGGCGATCTGAACAACGCACTGACTCAGCAGCAGGGCCAGGTCGATAACGTAGTAGTGAACTCCACGCTGCCAACCGAACCGGCTACCGTTGCACCTATCCGTAACGGCGCGGCATCTCGCCCGGCGGCAACGGAAACGGCACCGCGTCAGCAGACGGCGGCAACGCGTCCTGAACGTAAACAAGCTGTGATTGAACCGAAACCGCAGAGCAAACCGCAGAGCAAACCGCAAACGACCGCGGCGGCGAAACCGGCTCCGGTGACAACGCCTAAACCTGTTGCCCAGCAGCCGAAACATACCGAAACCGCAGCCACGAGCACGCCGGCGAAAACGCCTGCGACCTCTACCGCTCCGGCGAAACCGGCAGCTACGGCAACCACCACGGCACCTGCAGCAACATCAACGACTACCCCTGCGGCGACCGCCGCACCGGCTGCCACTGCGGCAACCAGCGCTCCGGCCAGCAGCGCGGCGAAATCTGCAGGTGATGTGAACTCACTGAAATCTGCACCAGGCGGTCATTACACGCTGCAGCTCAGCTCCTCTTCCAACTACGACAACCTGAACGGTTGGGCGAAGAAAGAGAATCTGAAAGACTACGTGGTTTATCAGACCACGCGTAACGGTCAGCCATGGTATGTGCTGGTAACGGGTGTTTACGCGTCGAAAGATGATGCGAAACGCGCGGTCACCACGCTGCCTGCCGATGTACAGGCAAAAAATCCGTGGGCGAAACCGTTGCATCAGGTGCAATCTGACCTGAAGTAATGTGACGTGCTACAAGCGCAGGATGCTGTCGGAGCTTTCTCCACAGCCGGAGAAAGTGTAATTAGTTAGGCAGCATGAAAAAAAATCGCGCTTTTTTGAAATGGGCAGGGGGCAAGTACCCCCTGCTCGAAGATATTAGACATCACTTGCCATCAGGTGACTGCCTGGTGGAGCCCTTCGTGGGCGCCGGGTCGGTATTTCTTAATACCGACTTTTCTCGTTATATCCTTGCTGATATCAACAGCGATCTTATCGATCTCTACAACATCGTAAAAAACCAGCCTGACGACTATGTCGCCGAGGCCCGCAAGGTTTTCACGCCAGAAACGAATGATTCCGAGCGCTACTATGCGTTTCGTAGCGAATTTAACGCCAGCACGGATAAAATGCGCCGTGCGGTTCTTTTCTTGTACCTGAATCGCCACGGTTACAATGGCCTGTGCCGTTACAACTTGCGCGGCGAGTTCAACGTGCCATTTGGCCGATACAAGAAGCCTTACTTCCCGGAAGCCGAGCTATATCACTTCGCCGAAAAAGCGCAGAACGCTGAGTTCTATTGCGAGTCGTATGAAGTGTGTATGGACCGCGCGCAGCAGGCAAATAAAGCGGTCGTCTATTGCGATCCACCGTACGCGCCGCTTTCCGCCACGGCTAACTTTACCGCCTACCACACCAATAGCTTCAGCAGCGAACAGCAAAAGCTGCTGGCCGATAAAGCCGAAGAGCTGGTGGCAAAGCGTATTCCGGTACTGATTTCAAACCATCGCACACCCGAGACGGTGGCGTGGTATAACAACGCAGTACAGCACGTCGTAAAAGTGCGACGCAGCATTAGCCGCAACGGCGGCACGCGTAATAAGGTGGATGAGCTGCTGGCGTTGTATCGTCCGGCAGATAAAAAATAGTTTTTAGGAGATGCGGATGAAACAGTTTTTGATTGCCCCCTCAATTCTGTCGGCTGATTTTGCCCGCCTGGGTGAAGACACCGCCAACGCACTGGCAGCCGGTGCGGATGTGGTTCATTTCGATGTTATGGATAACCACTATGTGCCGAACCTGACCATCGGCCCGATGGTGCTTAAAGCCCTGCGCAAATACGGTATTACCGCGCCTATCGACGTTCATCTGATGGTGAAACCGGTTGACCGCATTGTTCCCGATTTCGCGGCGGCAGGCGCCAGCATTATTACCTTCCATCCCGAAGCCTCTGAGCACGTTGACCGCACGCTGCAACTGATCAAAGAGCACGGCTGTAAAGCGGGGCTGGTATTCAACCCGGCGACGCCGCTGAGCTATCTCGATTATGTAATGGATAAGCTGGACGTAATCCTGCTGATGTCGGTGAACCCAGGCTTCGGCGGCCAGTCCTTCATTCCTCACACCCTCGATAAGCTGCGTGAAGTGCGTCGTCGCATTGACGAATCTGGCTATGATATCCGCCTGGAAGTGGACGGCGGGGTGAAGGTGAACAACATTGGTGAAATCGCCGCCGCCGGGGCAGATATGTTTGTCGCAGGCTCGGCGATTTTTGACCAGCCGGATTATAAAAAAGTGATTGATGAAATGCGCAGTGAACTGGCAAAGGTAAGTCATGGATAAATTGCAGACCCTCCGCGGCGTGGCCTTCGATCTCGACGGCACGCTGGTGGATAGCGCGCCGGGGCTCACCGCGGCGGTTGATAGCGCGCTCTACGCGCTGGAACTCCCGGTAGCAGGCGAAGAACGCGTGGTCACCTGGATTGGCAACGGTGCTGATGTCCTGATGGAGCGGGCGCTGGCCTGGTCGCGTCAGGAGCGTGCGACTCAACGTGCGGCCCAGGGGAAACCTTCCGTTGACCATGCGGATATCCCGCAGGATGAACAGCTGCGCGTGTTGCGTCGCCTGTTTGATCGCTACTACGCCGAGTTTGCCGAAGAGGGCAGTTTCCTCTTCCCGCATGTTGAACAGACGCTGACGGCGCTGCATGACAAAGGCCTGCTGCTGGCGCTGGTGACCAACAAGCCGACGCCGTTTGTCGCGCCGCTGCTTGAGTCGCTGGGCATTGCGCGTTTCTTTAGCGTGGTGATTGGCGGCGATGACGTGCAGAACAAGAAGCCGCATCCGGAGCCGCTGTTGCTGGTGGCGAAGCGTCTGGAAATCGAACCGGCTGAACTGTTGTTTGTGGGCGATTCACGCAACGATATTCAGGCGGCACAGGCGGCGGGCTGCTGCTCCGTGGGCCTGACCTACGGCTACAACTATGGCGAATCTATCGCGCTCAGCTCGCCCGATTATATCTTCGACCAGTTTAACGAACTCTTGCCCGCGCTCGGGCTTCCGCACAGTGAAAATCAGGAATTAGAAAATGACTAAGCCCATCGTTTTTAGTGGCGCACAGCCGTCAGGTGAATTGACCATTGGCAACTACATGGGTGCGCTGCGTCAGTGGGTAAACATGCAGGATGACTACCATTGCATCTATTGCATCGTTGACCAACATGCGATCACCGTGCGTCAGGACCCGCAGGCGCTGCGCAAAGCGACGTTAGATACCCTGGCGCTCTATCTGGCCTGTGGCATTGACCCGGAAAAAAGCACCATCTTCGTTCAGTCTCACGTGCCGGAACACGCGCAGCTGAGCTGGGCGCTGAACTGCTACACCTACTTCGGTGAACTGAGCCGCATGACCCAGTTCAAAGATAAATCCGCACGCTATGCGGAAAACATCAACGCCGGTCTGTTTGACTACCCGGTGCTGATGGCGGCAGACATCCTGCTGTATCAAACCAATCAGGTGCCGGTGGGTGAAGATCAGAAACAGCACCTGGAACTGAGCCGCGATATCGCCCAGCGCTTTAACGCCATTTACGGCGATATCTTTAAAGTGCCAGAGCCGTTCATTCCGAAATCCGGCGCGCGCGTGATGTCGCTGCTGGAGCCGACCAAGAAGATGTCCAAATCTGATGACAACCGCAACAACGTCATCGGCCTGCTGGAAGATCCGAAATCCGTGGTGAAGAAAATCAAACGTGCGATGACCGACTCGGAAGAGCCGCCGGTGGTGCGTTATGATGTGAAAGAGAAAGCGGGCGTTTCCAACCTGCTTGATATTCTCTCTGCCGTTACGGGCCAGAGCATTCCGGAGCTGGAAAAACACTTCGAAGGCAAAATGTACGGCCACCTGAAAGGCGAAGTGGCAGAAGCCGTTTCCGGCATGCTGACCGAGCTTCAGGAACGCTATCACCGTTTCCGTAACGATGAAGCGCTGCTCAACAAAATCATGAAAGAGGGCGCGGACAAAGCCAGCGCGCGCGCGGGGCAAACCCTGAAAGCGGTGTATGAAGCGATTGGGTTTGTGGGTAAGCCTGTATAATAAATGACTGAAGCCGGGAATATTCCCGGCTTTTTTATATCATTTAAATTACTGCTCTGCCGCAGGTCCGCAGCCGCCAATAATTTTGGAAACCGAAATAGCGGGATGCAGCAAATAATCGTAAGAGCAGGTTTTGTTTTTATTCTCAATGTGCCCGGTGCAGGCGGTGAGAGTAGAGAGTGCCAGCACGACGGCGGCGGCTTTAAGCATGGTTTTCATAGAATCATCCCTTGAATCGATAGACGTTATTAAATCCCTGTACTTATCTCCGGTGAGGCCGGAATAAGTTGTCTCTATTTAACGCCATACGGTGGGAAATGAATAATTCGATTAACTTAAAAATGTATTAAATATTAATAATAATCGTAGGTGTCATGCGTTTGTATTATATGTGGGCGCGGCAGGTTTACCACGCCCGAAGGGCATTAATGATTTGAGAACCAGTTCAGTTTCTCGCGCAGCCCAACCACACGGCCGACGATAATCAGCGACGGGCTTTCCATCTGCTGCGCCATTGCGCCGAGTTCGGCCAGCGTGCCGTCAACGACGCGTTGTTTAATGGCCGTGCCGTTTTCCACAATCGCCACCGGCATCTCCGCCGACATGCCGTGTTCAATCAGTTTTTCCTGGATAGTTGCCGCCTGATTTAGCCCCATGTAGAACACCAGCGTTTGTTTCTCTGCCGCCAGATTTTCCCAGTCCAGCTCGCCGCCGGTTTTCAGGTGGCCGGTGACCAGACGCACGCTTTGCGCATAGTCGCGGTGCGTGAGCGGGATACCCGAATATGCCGAGCAACCCGATGCCGCCGTAATACCCGGCACAACGGAGAAAGGTATACCGGCATCGCACAGCGTTTCCAGCTCTTCGCCCCCGCGCCCGAAGATAAACGGGTCGCCGCCTTTCAGTCGCACCACGCGTTTTCCTTTCTGCGCTTCGCGCAGCAGGATCTGGTTGATCTCATCCTGCGGCACGCAGTGATAACCGGCACGTTTACCGACGAAGACGCGGTCCGCGTCGCGGCGCACCAGATTCATAATGTCATCGGAGACCAGACGGTCATAAACCACCACATCCGCTTGCTGGATTTGTTGCAGCCCTTTGAGCGTCAATAAGCCCGCATCGCCCGGCCCGGCGCCAACCAGCACCACTTCGCCGCGATGATCCAGCGGTTCGCTGAGCAGGTGTTCGGTGACCTGTTCAATGGCAACTTTGTCCTGATTCGCCAGCGACTGGGCTAAACGGTCATGGCTGAACAGTTTTTCCCAGAAACGGCGGCGTTCAGCGATGGTGGAAAACTGCTTTTTCACCCGTGAACGTAGCTGGCCTGCGTAGTGTGCCACCTGTCCAAGATGCAGCGGCAGCAGCGATTCCAGCTTTTCGCGCAGCAGACGTGCCAGCACCGGAGACGTGCCGCCGGAAGAGACTGCCACCATCAGCGGCGAGCGGTCGATAATCGACGGCATGATAAAACTGGCGGCTTTTGGCGCATCCACCACGTTGCAGAAAATACGGCGCGCTTCCGCCGCTTCACTGACCTGCTGATTCACCACATCGTTATCCGTGGCGGCGATGGCCAGCCAGCAGGTATCAAGCAGAGACGGGGCAAATTCGCCCTCAACCAGTGTCAGCATGCCTGCTTCTTCCCAAATCCTGAACTGAGGAACGTACTCCAGCGCGTTGACCGTCAAACGGGCTCCTGCATCAAGCAGCAAGCGCGCCTTGCGTTCAGCAACATCACCGCCGCCAACCAATAAACAGTCACGGTCGTGTAACTGGCAGAAGATAGGTAAGTGATCCACGGTGTAGCCTCTTAAATGGACAGAAACAGGGGGAATATGGCGGGTAGAATAACAGCAGAAGCCGTATGAAACATACGACTTTTCCTGCTGTTACCTCTAAGAGGTCATAGGAGGAACCTATGACCTGTCACGTCAGGCTTTAAGCTGCACCTGGCCGTCTTTGACGCGAGCTTCAAAATGGGCGACAGAGTGATTTTCGTCTTCCATACACAGCCCATCGCGCAGACGGAAACGCTGTTTTTTCAGCGGGCTGGCGACCCATAAATCGCCCTGGTGTTCTGCAATCAGGCCGCGTGATAACACGCTGGACTCAAAGAACGGGTCGATGTTGCTGATGGCGAAAACCTGGTCGTCAGCGTAGGGGCGGAAAATCGCCACCTGCTGGTCGCCCAGCAGGGCGCATACGCCGGTTGCCGGCAAAATAGCGTCGATTTTGCAGATGTTTACCCACTGGCTCATGCGTTTTCCTCCACCATGGTGACCGGGATGCGTTCGTACGGCGTTGCCGGGCGATGCTGTTCACGTTCAGGCACAACCTGCACGTTCGGGTCACGCTGCTCGCTATTGATAAAGTGTTTGAAACGAACCTGTGCCGCCGGGTTGTTCACGGTTTCTGTCCATTCACAGGCGAACGCCGCGCGCAGACGGGCAATTTCAGATTCCAGATGTTCGTTCAGGCCCAGTTTGTCGTCGATGATCACGGCACGCAGGTAGTCGATCCCGCCTTCCAGGTTATCCAGCCACGGCGCGGTTCGCGTCAGCTTATCGGCGGTGCGGATGTAGAACATCATGAAGCGGTCGAGATATTTCACCAGCGTATCGCGATCAAGATCGGCCGCCAGCAGGTCCGCGTGACGCGGTTTCATCCCGCCGTTACCGCAGACATACAGGTTCCAGCCTTTCTCGGTGGCGATGATGCCCACGTCTTTACCCTGCGCTTCCGCACATTCGCGGGTACAGCCGGAGACGCCGAATTTCATTTTGTGCGGCGTACGGATGCCTTTGTAGCGGTTTTCCAGCTCAACGCCGAAGCCCACGCTATCGCCCACGCCATAGCGGCACCAGGTGCTGCCCACGCAGGTTTTCGCCATACGCAGCGCTTTCGCATACGCGTGGCCGGTCTCGAAGCCGGCATCAATCAGTTGACGCCAGATTTCCGGCAGGTCGTCTTTTTGCGCGCCAAACAGGCCGATACGCTGGGAACCGGTGATTTTGGTGTACAGGTTAAATTCACGCGCGATACGGCCCACGGCGACCAACCCTTCCGGGGTGATTTCTCCGCCCGCAGAGCGCGGAATAACGGAGTAGGTCCCGTCTTTCTGCATGTTCGCCAGGAAGTTATCGTTAGTATCCTGCAACGGCGTATGTTCCGGTTTGAGAATGTACTCATTCCAGCAGGAGGCCAGCAGCGAACCGACGGTCGGTTTACACACTTCGCAGCCGTAGCCTTTCCCGTATTTTTGCAGCAGTTCGTCGAAGGATTTGATGCCTTCCACGCGGATCAGGTGATACAGCTCCTGGCGGGTGAAGGCGAAGTGTTCACAGAGGTTGTTGTTAACTTCGATACCCTGTTTCGACAGTTCCGCGTTCAGCACTTGCGTCACCAGCGGGATACAACCGCCGCAGCCAGTACCGGCTTTGGTTTCCGCTTTCAGCGCCGCAACGGTGTGACAGCCACGGTTAATCGCCGCGACGAGGTCACCTTTGGTGACGTCGAAGCAGGAACAGATTTGTGCGCTATCCGGCAGTTTATCGACGCCGATAGACGGTTTACCACTGCCCGCGTGTGCAGGAAGAATCAAGGAGTCCGGGTTTTCCGGCAGCTCAATCTTGTTCATCTCCAGTTGCAGCAGGTTGCCGTAGTCGCTGGTATCGCCCACCAGCACTGCGCCGAGCAGGTATTTGTTGTCTTCGCTGACGATCAGGCGTTTGTAGACTTCCTTGCTTTCATCGAGGTAAACGTAGCTGCGCGCGCCCGGCGTGCGGCCGTGCGCATCGCCAATACCGCCAACATCAACGCCCAGCAACTTCAGTTTCGCGCTCAGGTCTGCGCCCTGGAACGCATTCTGCGTGCCGAGGATATGGTCAACGGCGACCTGCGCCATTTTGTAGCCAGGGGCAACCAGGCCGTAAACACGGTTATTCCAGCTGGCACATTCGCCGATGGCGTAGATATCCGGGTCGGAGGTCTGGCAGGTGTCATTAATCACGATACCGCCGCGCTGCGCGACGGCCAGACCGCACTGGGTCGCCAGTTTGTCGCGTGGACGAATACCGGTAGAGAAGACGATAAAGTCGACTTCTAAATCGCTGCCGTCGGCAAAGCGCATGGTTTTACGCGCTTCTTTGCCTTCCTGAACGATCTCTTTGGTATTTTTGCTGGTGTGCACGCGCACGCCCATGCTTTCAATTTTACGACGTAACTGCTCGCCACCCATCTGATCAAGCTGTTCAGCCATCAGCATCGGTGCGAACTCAATCACGTGGGTTTCTACGCCTAAACTTTTCAGCGCGCCAGCCGCTTCCAGGCCGAGCAGCCCGCCGCCAACCACCGCGCCGCGTTTGCTGCGACGCGCGCAGGATTCAATGGCGTTAAGATCTTCGATGGTACGATAAACAAAGCAGTCCTGCGTTTCAGAACCCTTGATCGGCGGCACCCACGGGTATGAACCCGTCGCCATGATCAATTTGTCATAAAAAACGGTACGACCGGCGCTGGAGTGGATCACCTTTTCCTGACGGTTAATGGTGATGGCGCGTTCGCCAATCAGTGCCTTAACGCCATGCTTCTCATAGTAACCTTCGCGCACCAGCGACAGCTCTTCCGCTGTATGATGAGAGAAGTAGGAAGAAAGGTGCACGCGGTCATAGGCTTTACGCGGTTCTTCACAGAACACGGTGATGTCGTAAAGGCTGGCGTCGGACTTATCGAGAAGATCCTCGATAAAGCGGTGGCCGACCATGCCGTTACCGATAATTGCGAGTCTGACTTTGCTCATTATTGCCTCGATTTCTTTTCTATTACTGCCTACCTTAACGATTCAGCTATGGCGATTATTGATACAAATCAAATACACCTTTACCTACCACTTAATGGGTATATTACTGATTTGTCAGTATTTTTATAAGTTGCGGAAAAGACACGCTTTTCCGGCTTGCTCTTTTTGTGTACAAAATAGTGGTAAATGAACATTTCGTGCTGGTGAAAAAAACAGCGACTAAAACGAGAGGAAAGGAATGACAACGCTACCGCTTCGCTTAATCCAGAATGTGCGTTTGCCGAATCAGGAAGGACGTTGGCAAATTGCGATAGAAAATGGCCAGTTTGGCGCGATTACCCCCATAGAGGTGGTGCAGGCTGACGACCCGCAGGTTCTCGACGCTGAGGGCGGTTTAGCGCTGCCGCCGTTTATCGAACCGCATATTCACCTCGACACCACGCAAACGGCAGGCGAGCCGAACTGGAATCAGTCTGGCACGCTGTTCGAAGGTATTGAGCGCTGGGCCGAGCGCAAAGCGCTGCTGAGCCACGACGATGTGAAAGCACGAGCGTGGAAAACCCTGAAGTGGCAGATGGCGAATGGCATTCAGTACGTGCGTACCCATGTGGATGTCTCCGACCCATCGCTCACCGCCCTGAAAGCCATGCTGGAAGTGAAGCAGGAAGTTGCGCCGTGGGTTGATCTGCAAATTGTGGCCTTCCCGCAGGAGGGGATTCTGTCGTACCCCAACGGGGAAGCGTTACTGGAAGAGGCGCTGAAACTTGGCGCGGATGTGGTGGGGGCGATCCCGCACTTTGAATTTACCCGCGAGTACGGCGTGGAATCGCTGCATATCGCGTTTCGCCTGGCGCAGAAGTATGGACGCCCGCTGGATATTCACTGCGACGAAATCGACGACGAGCAGTCGCGCTTTGTCGAAACCGTGGCGGCACTGGCGCTGAAAGAGGGCATTGGCGCGCGGGTAACAGCGAGTCACACTACGGCGATGCACTCCTATAACGGTGCGTATACGTCCCGTTTGTTCCGCTTGCTGAAGATGTCGGGCATTAACTTTGTCGCCAACCCGCTGGTGAATATTCATCTTCAGGGGCGTTTTGATGATTATCCGAAACGTCGCGGCATCACCCGCGTGAAAGAGATGCTGGCGGCAGAGATTAACGTCTGCTTCGGGCATGATGATGTGTTCGACCCGTGGTATCCGCTCGGCACCGGGAATATGTTGCAGGTGCTGCATATGGGGCTGCACGTTTGCCAGTTGATGGGGTATCAGCAAATCAACGACGGGCTGAAGCTGATTACGCACCACAGCGCGCGAACATTTGGCGTGACGGATTACGGCATCGCATCGGGGAATAGGGCTAACCTGATAATTTTACCGGCGGAGAATGGTTTTGAGGCGGTACGCCGTCAGGTGCCGGTACGCTGGTCGATAAGAGAAGGGACGGTGATTGCGGAAACCCAGCTGGCGAAAACCTGGGTGCGGGGAGAAAGCGTGAATTTCGCGCGAAACGCCTGAGGCGATGAAATGCCGGATGGCGCTTCGCTTATCCGGCCTACAACGCGACACACCTTGTAGGCCCGGTAAGCGCCAGCGCCACCGGGCACAACAACAATCGTCTTAGTGAGACGCCGCGCCGTGCTGGCGATGGCGGCTAACGAAGCCGAGGATCACACACATCACGAAGACCACAGCATAAAGGCCGTTAGCAGTTACCAGCGCCGCATGCGGGCCACTGTGAGCCACAATCGGGCCGGTGACCACGAAGGTCAGCATGGTGCCGATAGTGCCGCAGGTCAGAACGAAGTTAACCAGTTTCGGCGAGGCCACTTTGGTTTGCAGCGAGCCCAGCGTAATGATTGAGGTGTAAATCGCGCTGGAGAAGAAGCCCAGTGTCAGAATAAACCACGCCAGATGCTGAGGCTCGCCGTGAATGAAGAAGTACATCAGCACGGTCGCCAGGCCTGCCAGCACGGTCAGAATACGTTGCAGATCGAAGAAGCGCAGAATGAAGCTGAATGCCCACATACCGAACATATATGACATCCAGAAATCGCTGACCAGTTTACCCGCGTCGTTCAGGCTCATGCCCAGGCCTTTGGCGTATTCCGGCACCCAGGAGATAAACCCGAGCTGACCAAGGATGTAGCACAGTGCGGCAATCGACAGGAACAGCACGCCGATACCCCATTTTTCTTTCACCACAGGCTGTGCATCGGGCGCGGTTTTTTTGCCGAGAACCGGGAAGTCGCAGCCGAAGGTCAGAATAAAGATAGCCACGTAGACCAGACCAATGCAGGCATACACCCAGTACCACTCGATGCTGCGTGCCAGCAGAACCGCAGCGACCATCGGGAAGATCATCCCGGCCATGCTGAAGAAGGAGTCGGTGAACAGCAGACGCGCGCCGCGCTGGCGGCCTTCATACATGTGGGTGATCAGGAACGTACCGATGGACATGGTGATCCCGCTGACCAGACCGAGTACGAACATCGCGGCAGAGAACAGCGCCAGACTGTGCGTAGTCATCAGACCGGCAACCGCCAGCACCATCAGCACAAAGCCAAAGCGGAGCTGCGTTTTCAGCGGCACGATTTCCATCAGCCACGCGTTCAGGAAGATAGAAATCAGGATCCCGGCGTTCAGGAAGGTGAAGGTGTTACTCATGCTGGAAACGGGCAGATTAAAGTAATCGGCGATATTTCCCATCACCATCCCGGTGACAATCACCAACGCACCGGTAAGGGCGTAGGAGAAGAAGCTGATCCATGTGAGCTTGATACGGTTGCTGTTAGTCATGACTGGCCTGTATGAATAGAAACGTAAAACGCGTTGACACCCCGCCGGGTGCGCAGATTTTATTCATTAAAGTGATGCATTCCTAGTTTTATTGCATCAATGTTATCTATTGCACTGTCTAACGTGACTTACGTCACATTAAAAATGCGTAGATCTCAGCGCCGCGCTGGTTACATCTGTTTCAACTAAGTAAACTTAAGTAAAAGTCTGGCCTGGGGTGCAAACCCTCTTTAGAATCAAGCCACTTGCCTTCTTTACTGCACCCGTTAAGGAATTCTCATGCTCAAATCAACTCTGGCGGCCATGACGGCTGTTTTTGCACTCTCAGCGATCTCCCCGGCGGCCCTGGCTGCAACCGGTGATCCGCATGTGCTGCTGACGACCTCCGCAGGGAATATTGAGCTGGAGCTGAACAGCCAGAAAGCGCCGGTTTCCGTGGAAAACTTCGTGAACTACGTCAACAGCGGTTTCTATAACAACACCACTTTCCACCGCGTGATCCCCGGATTCATGGTGCAGGGCGGTGGTTTTAACGAGCAGATGCAGCAGAAGCAACCGAACCCGCCTATCAAAAACGAAGCGGACAACGGCCTGCGTAACACCCGTGGCACTATCTCGATGGCTCGTACTGCTGATAAAGATAGCGCAACCAGCCAGTTCTTCATCAACGTTGCGGATAATGCCTTCCTCGATCACGGTCAGCGTGATTTTGGCTACGCGGTATTTGGTAAGGTTGTCAAAGGGATGGACGTCGCTGATAAAATTTCTCAGGTGCAGTCCCATAACGTTGGCCCGTACCAGAATGTGCCGACCAAACCGGTTGTTATCCTCTCCGCAAAAGTCCTGCCGTAAATTCGTCTTCGCGCGGGCGATGCCGTCCGCGCGTTTTTGCCTTTCTGCATAACCTGGAATTGCTGCTTATACTTGTGGCAAACGGGAACAGTTCAGGGAGGCTGCATGAAAAAACTCACCGATAAGCAAAAAGCTCAGCTCTGGGAAAAGACACGCAACGAGAATTTTCAGGCCAGTCGCCGCCTGGAAGGTGTTGATATCCCGTTGGTCACCCTGAGCGCCGAAGACGCGCTGACACGCATTGAACAACTGCGGGGGCACTATGAGCGATAAATTCGGTAACGACCGCGACCCTTATCTGTTCCCCGGTTTAAACGTGATGCGTAATAAACTGGGCATCCACGAAGCCACCCGCCTTGAGCAGGCCGCCTGGGAGCTTACCTCTCTGCGTGCCGCGACCCTCGAACTTGGCCCGCAGGTGCGCGGGCTTCCCTGGCTGTGCGCCATTCATTATCAGCTCTATCAGGATGTGTTTGACTGGGCCGGAAAGTATCGGGAAATCAATATCTACCACGGCGATACACCATTCTGCCATTTCACGCGCATTGAAAAAGAAGGCAACGCCCTGATGCAGGAACTGGAAGACGAGGACTGGCTGACGGGGCTGGAGAAAGACGCATTTATTGAGCGGTTGACGTGGTACTACTGCGAAATCAACGTTCTGCATCCGTTTCGCATTGGCAGCGGCCTGGCGCAGCGCATTTTCTTTGAGCAACTGGCGATTCACGCGGGCTACGCGCTGGACTGGCGGGAGATTGAACCGCTACGCTGGAACGACGCCAACCAGCAGGGGGCGATGGGGGATTTGAAACCGCTGCTGGCGTTGTTTACGAAAGTGGTGAGAGTCGCTGCCTGACCCGGTAGAATGCTCCGGTTTGCTGTAACCGGAGCCGCCATGATCCTGCTAATTGATAACTACGATTCCTTTACCTGGAACCTCTACCAGTACTTCTGCGAGCTGGGCGCTGAGGTGCTCGTGAAGCGCAACGATGACATCTCCCTCGCGCAAATCGACGCGCTCAACCCGGCGAAAATCGTTATCTCCCCTGGCCCCTGTACGCCGGATGACGCGGGTATTTCGCTGGAGGTCATTCGCCATTACGCCGGAAAAACGCCGCTGCTGGGCGTCTGCCTGGGGCATCAGGCGATTGCGCAGGCGTTTGGCGCGCGCATCGTGCGGGCGAAAAAAGTGATGCACGGCAAAACTTCGCCCATTACGCACAACGGGCAGGGCGTTTTTCAGGGGCTGAATAACCCGCTGACCGTCACCCGCTACCATTCCCTGCTGATCGATCCGGATACGCTACCGGAAACCTTCGAAGTGACCGCGCGCAGTGAAAGCGGCGAGATCATGGGCATTCGCCATCGCCAGTGGGATCTCGAAGGCGTGCAGTTCCACCCGGAAAGTATTCTCAGCGAACAAGGGCATGCACTGCTGGCAAACTTCCTGCGGCGTTGATGATGAAGGCGTCTTTTACATCTCGCAAGTGACGCCGGTAATAAGCTGGTTATACACTCCGAACAGCGCCATCTGCTTTTGTTCCAGCTCGTCCAGCAGCGTTGTGTTCTTTTCCACGCTTTCACCGACACCCTGCAGGGTGAGTTTGAGGTGGATAATGAATGCGTCAAGTGCCTTTGCATAGTCTTTGATATAGGCCTCGTCGAGGCCGTTGTCGCTGAGGGCGCGCGGATCTGTTGCCAGTGAATTGATCAGCGCCAGTTCGCCTTCGAGTTGTTCTGTTTTTTGTTGCCATGCGGCCAGGGGAATATGTTCGACCTTTTTCTGCTGAGAAATCACGGTATATAAGCGGTCAACGATCTCCTGCACAGTGTCTGCGCTTTCAACAACCGCCAGTCGTCCTGTCAGGCCACAGTCTTTATAGTACGCCAGTTCAATATCATGCTCTTCGCTGAACAACGCATTGCGAAGGGTGCTCGCCTCTCGGGAAGCCTGCCGGTATTGCTGCCAGGCCTGATCCAGCGCCATATGCAATGCCGGCGCTTTACTCAGGCGATCCTGCCGATAGGCGCCAGAGGTGTGATATTCAACAAGCGCATTAACCGCCTCGGACAATGTTATTTCGCTCTCGATCAGCGTTTGCCCGGCGCGATCCAGTTGCGGTAATGGTGGCTGCGTGGCCGAGATGGTTTTACCGATGCGCCGGTACGTTTCTCTCTCTTCGGGGCTGGATATCACCTTAAATTGTGACATCAGTATGTCGAATTCGCTTTCCGTGACAGGTTCTTTGCGCCTGAAGAGCCGTTGTGCTTTGACCGTTTTAACGTAGCTCTCTTTGGCCCAGACAAGTTGCTGACCGATAACCGTCGGCAGTTCAACATCTTCCTCACTGCTTTTGTCATACTGATAGGCGGGGGAATCGTTGTTGATAATGTCCAGCCACTGATTGGCTTTCATTGCGACGTTGTTATGCGTATCAACACTATCAGTTTGCGCAGGCGCAGGCGCAGGCGCAGGCGCAGGCTCAGACGTTGGCGGTGTTTCATCGTTGGCATTATCGCAGCCGCAAAGCAGCCCTATGCACAACGAGATAATGGCGATGCGTTTTAGAAACATACTATTCCCTTAGTGATTATTTCCATTGTTACGATTGCGTAGCATAACTTTCCGGCTAAAAACATAAAGCTAAAATTGTGTGTTTCCGCAATTGCATATTGCCATTGAGTGATTTTTTATGCATATTTTGTGATTATAATTTCATAATCATTGCTGCATAATCACAGAAGGGCATGACATGACAACCAAACAACCTGCAATTACCCGCGCGACATTCGATCAGGTGATCCTGCCAATTTATGCACCGGCGGAGTTTATCCCGGTAAAAGGTAAAGGCAGCCGCGTGTGGGATCAGCAGGGGAAAGAGTACGTCGATTTCGCCGGCGGGATTGCGGTGACGGCGCTGGGGCATTGCCATCCGGCGCTGGTTGAGGCGCTGAAATCGCAGGGCGAAACCCTGTGGCACACCAGCAACGTATTCACCAATGAACCGGCGCTGCGTCTGGGGCAGAAGCTGGTGGACGCCACCTTCGCCGAGCGCGTGGTGTTTATGAACTCCGGTACTGAAGCCAACGAAACCGCGTTCAAACTGGCGCGGTACTACGCCTCTACGCGTCATAGCCCGTACAAAAGTAAGATTATTGCCTTCCACAACGCCTTCCATGGTCGCTCGTTGTTTACGGTTTCCGTCGGCGGTCAGCCGAAATATTCCGATGGCTTTGGCCCAAAACCGGCGGATATCGTCCATGTGCCGTTTAACGATTTGCACGCGGTGGAAGCGGTGATTGACGACCATACCTGCGCGATTGTGGTCGAACCCGTTCAGGGCGAAGGCGGCGTGCTGGCCGCGACGCCGGAATTTTTACAGGGGCTGCGTGACCTGTGCGATAAACATCAGGCGCTGTTGGTGTTTGATGAAGTGCAGAGCGGGATGGGCCGTACCGGTTCGCTGTTCGCCTATATGCACTATGGCGTGACGCCGGATATCCTCACCAGCGCGAAAGCATTGGGCGGGGGTTTCCCGATTAGCGCCATGCTCACTACCGAAGATATCGCCAGCGCATTTCACGTCGGCTCCCACGGCTCGACCTACGGTGGTAACCCGCTGGCGTGCGCCGTGGCGGGTGCGGCATTCGATATTATCAACACGCCGGAAGTGCTGAATGGCGTTCATGCCAAACGCGAGCGTTTTGTGCAACATTTGCAGGATATCGACGCGAAGTATGATGTCTTCAGCGATATTCGCGGCATGGGCCTGCTGATTGGCGCCGAGCTGAAAGAACCGTACAAAGGCCGCGCACGTGAATTCCTTTACGCGGCCGCTGATGCCGGTGTCATGGTGCTGAACGCCGGGCCAGACGTGATGCGTTTCGCGCCATCGCTGGTGGTGGAAGAAAAAGACATCGACGACGGCATGACGCGCTTTGCACAGGCGGTGGCGAAAGTCGTCAGTTGATATGGCGGTTTAGCCAGATACCGTGCCGTGGCCGCTGACGCCATGCCACCGATGAAATGGTGTGCATGGTGTTGAGATGGCCCAGAATACGCTGGAGATGCTGTTCCATGGTGCTGAGTGGCCCGTGGGACAGCGTATCCGGCGACTCCATGATGTTCACATCCCCGCTGCTGCCCGATTCATCATACTCCAGACGTTGCTGGCAGCGTTGCAGGGCGACTTCACACGATTCCAGATAACGTTGCATCAGCTCCGGCGAGAGCGTGTCGTGCTCACGCGCCAGCGTGGTCATGGCGTTGATATGTTCGACGATGAACTGGCTGTGCGTCACCCACAGTTTCATATCTTCCAGATAGTGCGTATTAAAGCCCGGTTCCTGCATCGCCTGATTGAGCGAGTTAAACAAGGCGTTATGCGCCTGGTTGACGCGCATACGTTGATACGCCAGTTTTTCCGCGGAAGGGTCGTCACTCAAAATTAACTGGATCGCTTCCTGATCCGCTTCCAGCGCAGAGTGCGCATTTTTCCGCAGCAGGCCGCTTTGCCACTGCGGCCACAGCCACAGCATGCCGCCGAAGGCAATCAGGCAGCCAATAATGGTGTCGGCGAAACGCGCGACGATAAACTGCTCGCCGTTGAGCGTCAGCAATTGCAGGGTATATACCGCCGTAATGGTGAAACCCACCGTCGCCCAGCCGTAGCTTTTACGAATGATCAGATAGCTTATCAGGGTGATCACCAGCATCGCGGCCAGCGCAAACCCTTCCGGGAAGTGATAATGCAGTGTGGCGGCGGCAATCACCAGCCCCGCCAGGGTGCCCGCCGCACGGTGGAAGATACGCACGCGCGTCGCGCCGTAACCGTTTTGCGTCACCAACAGCACGGTCATTAAGATCCAGTAGGGTTTTGGCAGATGCAGCGCTGCGCCCATCAGGCTGGCGATGCTCAGCATCACGCTTAAACGTGCGGCATTACGCAGCGCGGGCGATTTCAGCGACAGATAGCTTTTCAGCGCCGGGAACAGCGGCAGACGGCGCTCTTTATCAGCCATCAGATTACGCGGATAAAGCGGACGCTGCGAACGCAACACTTTGGCGATGCGGCTGAAGTGCCAGGCGCAGAATTGCCCAACCGGGTTATCGGGATGCTGGCGGGCAATTTTCTCCAGCGCGCCAATTTGCTTATCCATGTTGAAGCGCGTCGGGAAGCGGTGATAGAGAATATCATCGGCCATGACCCGCAGGCGCGCGGCGACGGTTTGCGCGTTCCAGCGAATCACCGCTTCGGCGTGGCTGCGCTCGACCAGTTTTTGCACCTCTTCCGGCTGGTGCAGACTCACCGAAATGTGCTCCTGCAAATCCAGCCCCATCTGGAAGGCGCGCAGCAGGCGCTTGTAATCATTGTGCTGATTGGCCGCCAGCATGTGCATCTGCTGATAGCACTGGGAAATCAGATCGACCACTTTCTGCTGACGATTAAGCAACGGCGGCAGGGCGGTATTGGGGTCGGTATGTTGCGTCAGCAGGCTATATTTGGCTTCGCAGTACTCCGCCAGTTGGCGGTAAAGCAGGCTTAACGACTCGCGTAGCGGTTGTTCACGCCACAGCCAGAACCAAAACCAGTTGAACAACCCGTACCACAGCGTGCCGAGCGCGTAGATCAGTAACGGTTCCCAGATGGGCATATTGCCCGCCAGGCTCAGGGTAAAAATCGCGGCAATTAGCGAGGCCGGAAGCAATCGCCCGTGCAGGGCGCTGATTTCGGCGGTAACGCCCAGCACCATCGCCAGACCGGTGAGAATAAACGGCAGCGGGATATCATCGGCCAACAGCAGTTGCACAATCAGGCTGCAACCGGCGAACAGCGACCCACCGATAATCAGGCGTTTGAAGAAACGTTTATGGGGAGTATCCAGCCCGGCGATGTTGCAGCAGGCAGGCACTAAAGAGAACAGTAAGCCGTGTTGAAGCTGGCCAAGAATCAGGCCGACGGCGACCGGCAAACATAACACCAGCGTTTGCCGCAGTGCATAGTTGACTTCCGGATGGTAAATCAGCCTGCGCCACATACGAGACAAAAACGGCGTATTGCGCGAACAATACGCCGTCAGACGGGATTAACGCGTGCCGTAAACGACGATCGTTTTACCGTGTGCGGAGATCAGGTTCTGATCTTCCAGCATCTTCAGGATACGACCCACGGTTTCACGAGAGCAGCCGACGATCTGACCGATTTCCTGACGGGTGATTTTGATCTGCATACCGTCCGGGTGGGTCATAGCATCCGGCTGTTTTGCCAGATTCAGCAGCGTCTGCGCGATACGACCGGTAACGTCGAGGAACGCCAGGTTGCCCACTTTCTCAGAGGTGACCTGCAGACGGCGCGCCATCTGAGACGAGAGACGCATCAGGATATCCGGGTTAACCTGGATGAGCTGACGGAATTTCTTATAGGAGATTTCAGCCACTTCACAGGCGGTTTTCGCCCGAACCCAGGCGCTACGTTCCTGGCCTTCTTCAAACAGGCCCAGTTCACCGATGAAATCGCCCTGGTTGAGGTAGGAAAGGATCATCTCTTTGCCTTCCTCATCCTTGATGAGTACTGCCACGGAGCCTTTAACGATGTAGTACAGCGTTTCCGCTTTTTCACCCTGGTGAATCAGCGTGCTCTTCGATGGGTACTTATGAATGTGGCAATGAGACAAGAACCATTCGAGAGTCGGGTCTGTTTGCGGTTTGCCAAGCACCATGCGCGGTTATCCTCTGTTATAAGCTATCGCCAGCGGCATAAATCAGGCAGCCACTGGTTGAAATAATATCCTTCCCTCTACCTGGGAAGTTGGTCGTCAAAGATTGTCGCGACCAGTATGTGATGTCCTCTGCATACATGCAGTACGTTTATGTATCTCTGTAGCATCCCGACTGTTTTAGCATAGCTTTTGCCGTGTGTCTCCTGGTGTCTCGCTTCAGCATGACCCAGGTCTACTTCCGTTGCGAGATTTGTTATGTGCGCGTAATCTGACAATAAATTTGCAACTCTGGAGTGACAATTATGCAAGCGCGTGTGAAATGGGTTGAAGGGTTAACCTTCCTGGGTGAGTCGGCTTCCGGGCACCAGATTTTGATGGATGGCAACTCAGGTGATAAAGCGCCAAGCCCGATGGAAATCGTGCTGATGGCAGCGGGCGGCTGTAGCGCCATCGACGTGGTGTCTATTCTGCAAAAGGGCCGTTACGACGTGACCGATTGTGAAGTTAAACTGACGTCTGAACGCCGCGAAGAAGCGCCACGTCTATTCACGCACATTAATCTGCACTTCATTGTGACCGGCAAAGAGCTGAAAGATGCGGCGGTGTCCCGTGCGGTGGACTTGTCCGCTGAGAAATATTGTTCAGTGGCGCTGATGCTGGGCAAAGCGGTGAACATTACCCATTCTTATGAGGTGGTGGAGGGGTAAGTTGAGACACCCCTCACCCTAACCCTCTCCCGCAGGGAGAGGGGACTGACCGTGCGGTGTTCAGGTTCTGCGCTGATTTTCTCCCTCTCCCTGCGGGAGAGGGCCGGGGTGAGGGGCCCAGCCTGCACCCTTCACCCAATCTTCTTCCCTTCCATCAACCGCTGCACCAGCGGCGTCATGATCAATTCCATCGCCAGCCCCATCTTGCCGCCGGGCACTACCAGCGTATTCATATGCGAGATAAACGAGCCCTGCAACATCGCCAGCAGCCACGGGAAATCGATATTATCGAGATTGCGGAAGTGGATCACCACAAAGCTCTCATCCAGCGACGGAATGCCTTTGGCGGCGAAGGGATCGGAGGTATCGACCGTTGGCACACGCTGGAAGTTGAGATGCGTGCGCGAGAACTGCGGGGTGATGTAGTTGATGTAATCTTCCATCGAACGGACCACGGAATCCATCACCGCCTCGCGGGAGTGACCCCGCTCGCTGGTGTCGCGGATCATCTTCTGGATCCACTCCAGGTTTACGATTGGCACCACACCCACCAGTAAATCGACATGCTTTGCCACATCATGATGCGGCGTGACCACGCCGCCGTGCAGCCCTTCATAGAACAGCACGTCGGTCGGCTCAGGCAGCGGTTGCCACGGGGTAAAGGTTCCCGGCACCTGATTCCACGGCACCGCTTCATCATAGGTATGCAGATATTTTCGCGACTGTCCGGTGCCGCTGTGCCCGTACTCGCGGAACGTTTGTTCCAGCAGGCTGAAGTCGTTGGCATCCGGCCCGAAGTAGCTGATATGACGCCCCATATCGCGCGCCTTACGAATAGCTAAGTCCATTTCCGGACGCGTGTAGCGATGAAAGCTGTCGCCTTCCACCTCTGCGGCATGGAGTTTGAGTTGGGCGAAAATCTTGCGGAACGCGAGGCTGGTGGTGGTGGTTCCCGCCCCGCTGGAACCCGTGACGGCGATAACCGGATGTTTGGCAGACATAGCGAACAACTCCCGAGTCGGTAAGATTAACCGCGAAACTGGCTGCGGGGCATAATGTTGACGGTTTCATGAAGTTCCGACCACACCAGTACCGCTTCGCCGCGTTGTAGTTGCTGTTTTACGTCGGCGACCTTTTGCGCAAGTGAACGTTCATATTCACCATAATCGGTGCCTTCACGCAACACAAAGCTTTCAATCAGGTTATCGAGCGTTTCAGCGTCGATGTCTTGCCACGGAATGATCATTTTTCACCTCCAAGCCACGGCATCAGCCAGTCGGGAATACGTCGCTCCAGCCACATTTGCGGGCGGCGGAAGGTGCCGCCGATAAAGCCGACGTGACCGCCATGTTCCGTTAACT
Source organism: Pseudocitrobacter sp. CD920760 (assembly GCF_057782505.1). Lineage (NCBI taxonomy): Bacteria > Pseudomonadati > Pseudomonadota > Gammaproteobacteria > Enterobacterales > Enterobacteriaceae > Pseudocitrobacter > Pseudocitrobacter sp. CD920760. The sequence continues at coordinate 4,765,497 of NZ_CM173490.1, read as the reverse complement.
GGTATTCGACGCAGGCGGGGAGGGCGTCGGCGTCGGGGATAACGTGGTGATCCATAAACGGATCGTCTTTCGCATGAATAATCAGCGTCGGAATGGCTATCTGATTGAGCAACGGCATGGCGCTACATTGACGATAATAGTCGATAGCGTCGGCGAAACCGTGAATTTTGGCAGTAATCAGGTCATCAAATTCACGGATTTTGCGCACGCGCTTCAACTGGCGCAAATCGACCGGCAGCGTGCCGGGATACGCCGCCAGTTTGCGCGAGGCGTTGCCTTTTAACAGGTTCAGCAAATAGCGCTGATACACCCGCGAAAAGCCCTTTTCCATATGATAGCTACAGGCTTCCAGCACAAATGGCGCGGAGACAATCACCGCAGCATCCAGCGGAACCGTAGGGCCTTCTTTCGCCAGCAGGCAGGCGAGCATGTTGCCGCCGAGTGAATAACCGACCGCCGCCGTGGGCGCATCGCCCAGTTCCTGCTTCAGCCAGTTTAAAAACCAGGTGCCGTCTTCTGTTTCACCAGAGTGATAAATACGGTTAAGGCGATTTGGTTCGCCGCTGCAGCCGCGAAAGTGCATTACCACGCCGAGCCAGCCGCGTTCCTTCGCCGCCTGAATCAGACCGTGCGCATAGGGGCTGTGCAGGCTGCCTTCCAGACCGTGGAATACGACCAGACGCGGCTTGTGCTTCGCCTGCATTGGGTCTTCGCTCCAGGCGATATCCAGAAAGTCGCCGTCCGGTAAATCGAGGCGCTGCCAGTGCGGCGTAAAGTGTAGCCGACGGCGGATGAGCCTCGGCAGCATGGTTTGCAGGTGCGGGTTGCTGACGCCGGGCATCGGGCGAAATGATGAGGAGTCGTCCTGCGGGACAGCAAACTCTGCGGGAGTAATTTGGGCCATAACGTTGCGATGTTCTCTTTTAATCTGCTGACTACTATACCGTCACTTTTTGATTGTGTTTAAGAAAATGGGCGGTGGTAGCCTCTTTTACCCCTTTTTGAGTTGACCTGCGTCACAAATTTTTAATGTGATTATTACTCTCAAGCTAATGATTCCTTCCTAAGCTTAATTGATGACTTTCTCACCAGGGTTCAGACTCTTCTTAGTGTTAAGCAAATCAAAATGATTCGCTGAATCAGGAGGTTAATAATGTTATCTGGGCAAACACCCGCACGGGTATGGAACACGCGACGCACTGAGAAACAGCGCCGCCTGGCGTCTGTACCGGTGCAGGGCAAGGTGCTACCGACGGCAGACCTTGTCGCAATGCTGGAAAAACTGATCGCCCCGGGCGACAGAGTGGTATTAGAAGGGAATAACCAAAAACAGGCAGATTTCCTGTCTCGTTCCCTTGCTGAAGTGAACCCGCAGATTGTTCACGACCTGCATATGATCATGCCAAGCGTCGGTCGCAGTGAACACCTCGACATTTTCGAGAAAGGCATCGCCCACAAGCTGGACTTCTCTTTCTCCGGTACGCAGAGCCTGCGTATTTCGCAACTGCTGGAAGATGGCTTGCTGGAAATCGGGGCGATTCACACCTACATCGAACTCTACTCCCGCCTCTATGTTGACCTGGCCCCGAACGTGGCGCTGATTGCCGGTTTTAAAGCCGACAGCAAAGGCAACCTTTACACCGGCGCCAGTACTGAAGATACGCCAGCACTGGTTGAAGCAGCCGCCTTCCACGACGGTATCGTCATCGCTCAGGTGAACGAACTGGTGGACGATGAATGCGACCTGCCGCGCGTGGATATTCCCGGCTCGTGGATTGATTTCGTGGTCGTTGCGGACAAACCGTTCTTTATCGAACCGCTGTTTACCCGCGACCCGCGTCTGATTAAACAAGAACACATCCTGATGGCGATGATGGCGATTAAAGGCATCTACGCAGAGCATCAGGTGCAGTCACTCAATCACGGTATCGGATTTAACACCGCCGCAATTGAACTGCTGCTGCCAACCTACGGCGAACAGCTCGGCCTGAAAGGCAAAATCTGTAAACACTGGACGCTTAACCCGCATCCGACGCTGATCCCGGCGATTGAGAGTGGTTGGGTGGAAAGCGTGCACTGCTTCGGTGGCGAACTGGGGATGGAAGAGTACATCCGCGCCCGTCCTGATGTGTTCTTTACCGGTGCCGACGGTTCAATGCGTTCTAATCGCGCGTTCTGTCAGTTAGCAGGTCAGTACGCGGTGGATATGTTTATCGGTTCAACGTTACAGGTTGATGGCCTCGCTAACTCCTCGACCGTAACCCGTGGTCGTCTCTCCGGTTTCGGTGGTGCGCCAAACATGGGTCATGACCCACACGGTCGTCGTCATGCTACGCCTGCCTGGCTGAACATGATCACTGAACCAGACCCGATGCAGCGCGGTAAAAAACTCGTCGTCCAGATGGTGGAAACCTTCCAGGCCGGCGTGAAACCCACCTTCGTCGAAACGCTGGATGCTGTTGAAGTGGCGAAATCCTCCGGGATGCCGCTGGCGCCAGTCATGATTTACGGCGATGACGTGACTCACGTGCTGACCGAAGAAGGTATCGCTTACCTCTACCGTGCGGAAAGCCTGGAAGAACGTCGCGCGATGGTCGCCGCCGTTGCTGGTATTACCGATATTGGCCTCGGCGTAGACGCCAAACGCGTTGCTGAGCTGCGTAAGAGCGGCAAAGTGGTTTATCCGGAAGATATGGGCATTCGCCGTACCGACGCCACCCGTTCCCTGCTGGCTGCCAGCAGCGTGTCCGACCTGGTGGAATGGTCCGGTGGTTTGTACAACCCACCTGCGAAATTCCGGAGCTGGTAATGAAACTTCTGCCACAGATTCAGGTTGAAGGCGGTGCCGAATGGCTGGCGCGAACCGCCACGCAATGTCTTGTCGACGAAGCACGTTTAAGCCCGAAACCCGGTCTGGTGGACAGCCGGGGCAGCGGGGCGCATCACGACCTGACGCTGGCGCTGATGGAGCGTTCCGCCCACAGCCTGACCCCAACGTTTCATGCCCTGGCGCAGCAAAGCTGGCAGCGTCCGGCGGATGTTGCGCTCAGACAAACCATTGGGCGACTGGGACGCGAAGGCGAGCAACAGATGATGGCCGCCACTGACGGCGTGAATACCCACCGTGGCGCGATTTGGGCGCTGGGCCTGCTGGTCAGCGCGGTGGCGATGCTCGGCGGTGCCGGTACGGCGAAAGCCATTAGCACCACGGCGGCGAAACTGGCGATGTTGCCGGATGCCGTTGCACCGAAAGTGTTCAGCAAAGGGCTTCGCGCCACGCACCGCTACCGTGTGCCGGGCGCGAGGGAAGAAGCTCAACAGGCTTTCCCGCATGTGATGCAGCGTGCATTGCCGCAGCTTCGTTTAAGCCGCTTCAACGGCAGCAGCGAAACGCACGCCAGGCTGGATGCACTGATGGCGATCATGACCTCGCTTAGCGACACCTGCGTGCTTTCGCGCAGCGGAATGCACGGTCTTGAAACCATGCAAAACGGCGCGCGCGCGGTCCTGCTTGCTGGCGGAACCGCACAGCCTGAAGGGCGCGAGGCGCTGGCAACGCTGGATGCGCAAATGCTGGCGCTCAACGCTTCACCGGGCGGCGCTGCCGACCTGCTGGCCGCCACGCTGTTTCTCGACCGTATTGACGCGTCTTCCGCGCCTTATTTACCGAATTAAGAGGATGTTATGGAACACATTACGATCTCTTTGCCTGCCAGCCGCACTGTAAGCGGCAAAGCACTGGCAGGCGTTGTGGGCTCCGGGGATATGGAGGTGTTATTCACCGCCGACCAGGAGAAAACCCTGACGATTGATATCACCACCTCGGTGGACAACAGCCGCGCCCGCTGGGAAGCGCTGTTTAACCGCCTGAGCCTTGTGAGCGAACTGCCTTCCGGCAAGCTGGTGATCCACGATTTTGGTGCAACCCCGGGCGTGGCTCGCATTCGTATCGAACAGGTCTTTGAGGAGGTGAGCTATGCGTGATGACCGCAGTTTTATCGAATTAAAAGCACGTCAGCGTGCGCACGCGCTGCTGGATGACGGCAGCTATCGCGAACTGCTGGACCCGTTTGAAGGCATTGTTTCACCGTGGCTTGGGCCGCAGGGCATCGTGCCGCAGGCCGATGACGGCATGGTTGTCGCCAAAGGCACCATCAACGGTCAACCTGCCGTAGTGGTGGCGATTGAGGGCGCGTTCCAGGGTGGCAGCATGGGCGAAGTTTCCGGCGCGAAAATGGCGGCGGCGCTTGAACTGGCGGCGGAAGATAACCGTAACGGTATCCCGACACAGGCTGTACTTTGCCTCGAAACCGGCGGTGTGCGCTTACAGGAAGCCAACCTCGGCCTGGCGGCGATTGCCGATATCCATGCCGCGATTGTTGATCTGCGCCGTTATACCCCGGTGGTCGGGATTGTCGCCGGTACCGTTGGTTGCTTCGGCGGGATGTCTATCGCGGCCGCGCTGTGCAGCTATCTGATTGTCACCCGCGAAGCGCGTCTCGGCCTGAACGGCCCGCAGGTTATCGAACAGGAAGCCGGGATTGCCGAATATGACTCCCGCGACCGTCCGTTTATCTGGAGCATGACCGGTGGCGAAGTGCGTTATCAAAGCGGTCTGGTCGATGCGCTGGTGGGTGACGGCGTTAACGCGGTGAAAGCGGCGATGAACGACGCGATTGCCAAAGGCGTACCGGCGAAACATCGCACCGATAACTACGACTGGTATCTGGATCGCCTGACGAATTTCGATACCCGCAAACAGGCTGATTCTGAACAGATTAAAGCGCTTTTTGCCCGGGAGGTGAAATGATGAGTAACTCAGTAAGCCGTGGGGCATTGTGGCTGGAAAAACTGGCCCCGAACGCACAACGCGTACAAGGTCTTTGCCCGTCAGTCCAGGCGGCTGATGGCGAAATTAACGGGGAAGCGGTGCGTTTTGTGGCTGTTGTTCCCGATGCCAATAACCATTTCCCGCGCGCGGCGAAAGGCGAAGTGGGCCTGCTCGAAGGCTGGACGCTGGCGAAAGTGGTGAGCGAAACCGTCGCTGCCGATGCCGATAAAGCGGTTAAACGCCCGATCATCGCAGTGATTGATGTACCGAGCCAGGCCTATGGCCGTCGTGAAGAAGCGTTCGGTATTCACCAGGCGCTGGCCGGTGCTGCCGGGGCGTATGCCAATGCGCGTCTGGCTGGTCACCCGGTGATTGGTTTGATTGTCGGTAAAGCGATGTCCGGCGCGTTTCTGGCGCACGGTTATCAGGCCAACCAACTGATTGCCTTCAACGATTCCGGCGTGTTGATCCACGCGATGGGCAAAGAGTCTGCCGCGCGTATCACCCTGCGTACCGTTGAAGCACTGGAAAAACTGGCGGCGACCATTCCGCCGATGGCGTATGACATCAGCAACTACGCCACGCTTGGCCTGCTGGCGAAACTGCTGGATATCAGCAACCCGGATGCCCCAACCGATAACGATCTGACGCAGGTGAATAGCACACTGCAACAGGCCATCAAAGACGCTCGTCAGGATACCTCGCTGAAAAATCGCCTGGGTTCTGACAACCGCCGCAGTTCGGCGCTCGTACGCGAACGTATGCGCGCCAGCTGGTAAGTAAAAAGAGACCTGCCAGAGTCAACCCGGTGGGCACAGCTGCTGCGCCCACCGGGAGTCTGCACTCTGAAAATAATAACCATCGCGTCAGTGACTTTTCTTTTTAACTACAGGTGATTTATGACTTACGTAATTATTCATGCCCTGGCACCGATTTTCGTGATCATGCTACTGGGATTCTGGGCAGGTAAGGCCAAAATGGTCGATAACAAGAATGTTTCCCTGCTTAATATTTTTGTCATGGATTTCGCACTGCCTGCCGCGCTGTTCAGCGCAACCGTACAAACTCCATGGGCCGGGATTGTCGCTCAGTCGCCGCTGATTGTGGTACTGACGCTGGCGATGTGGATTATCTATGCGGCTATCTACTTCCTGGCCGTAAAAGTCTTCAATAAATCGCCGCAGGATGCCGCCGTGCTGACGCTGACCGTCGCACTGCCGAACTATGCCGCGCTTGGCCTGCCGATTCTGGGCAGCGTGCTGGGTGAAACCCCAGCGACCTCGCTTTCTGTTGCGGTCTCTATTGCCTGTGGTTCTGTACTGATGACGCCGTTCTGCCTGCTGATTCTGGAACGTGAAAAAGCGCGTGCCGAAGGCGGCAACAGCGGCAGCTCGCTCTCAATGCTGCCGGTGCTTATGTGGCGTTCACTGAAAAAACCGATCGTCATGGGCCCGCTGCTGGGGGTGATCCTCTCGGCGATTGGCATCAAAATGCCGGAAATGCTGCTGGCGTCGATTAAACCGCTGGGCCTGTCGGCAACCGCTGCGGCACTGTTCCTGACCGGGGTGATCCTCTCTGCGCGTAAACTGCAAATCAACACCATGGTTATCAGCGCGACTATCGCCAAACTGCTGATTCAGCCGTTTATCGCATGGGGTATCGTACTGGCGTTTGGCCTGCATGGTTCTGTCGCCATCACCGCTATTCTGATGATTGCGCTCTCTGCCGGTTTCTTCGGCGTGGTATTCGGTAACCGTTTCGGCGTGCAATCGCCAGATGCGGAAGCGGTGCTGCTGCTGAGCTCGGTTCTGTGTATCCTGTCGCTGCCGCTGTTTATCTCGCTGACTTCAGGAATCTAAGTTATGACCACGACATTACGCCCACATGACCTTATCTGGCTCAATTCCCGCGATGCGCTGGAATCGGTAACAGAAGATTGGGTAGACGGTATCTGGCATACCGGTCTGCCGGTGGTGGTGCGGCGTGATGTCGATGCGCAGGGGCGCATCCCGGTTGGGGTGCGCGGAATGAAGCGCGACCAGCGTGCGGCTGGCTGGGCGAACCCGGATGCTGTGGTTCGCGTGTGCTCGCCTGAATCGCTGGTCAATCCCCTCGAATTACTCCGTTCTCCGTTTGTCTCACAGCCTCCCGTTCAACTGGCGTTAATGCTGGCCCAGCAACGCTGGCCGTGGACGTGGGGCGTCACCGGCAGCACCGGTTATGCGCTGGCAACGGGGATCCCGGTGATCCACGCTGAAAGCGATCTGGATTTGTTGATCCGCGCGCCTGAACCGTTAACGCGCGAGGCACTGCAACGCTGGCAGCAGCAACTGACGGGCGCGCTGTGTCGCGCTGATACCCAGGTGGAAACGCCGGAAGGCGCGTTTGCGCTGGCGGAGTGGCTGCGCGATGGCAAAGCGTTGCTAAAAACCAGCCAGGGGCCGCGACTGGTTCGCTCCCCCTGGAGCAGGGAGGAATAATGAAAATTCTGTTTACCTTTCCCGGTCAGGGCACGCAACACCCCGACATGCTGCAAAACCTGCCCGGTGATGAACTGACGCAGGCCCGCGAGGTGCTGGGCGACGAGGCACTGACGCTGGATACGCCAGAAGCGCTGAAACACACGCGCGCGGTGCAGTTGTCGCTGCTGATTGCGGGGGTTGCCTGGGCGCGGGAACTGGAGCGGCGAGGTGTGCCGCCGGATATCGTCAGCGGTTTGTCGATTGGCGCGTATCCTGCCGCCGTGGTGGCAGGGGCGCTCGATTTCCGCGATGCGCTGAAGCTGGTGGCGCTGCGTGGCGATCTGATGGAGCAGGCGTATCCGCACGGTTACGGGTTAACGGCGATTATGGGGCTCACCCTGAACCAGGTTGAGCCGCTGCTGGAAGGTACGGGAACGTACATCGCCAATCTGAATGCGGAAACCCAGACGGTGATTGCCGGGCCGGACGACGGCATGGCCATCGTGGCAAAACGCGCGATGGAGAAAGGCGCGACGAAAGCGCCGAGACTGGCGGTGAGTGTACCGTCGCACTGTGAACTGCTGGCGCAACCGGCGCAGAAGCTGGTGCAGGCATTTAACGGCGTGACGCTGACGCGTCCGCGTTATGCGTATCTGAGCGGCAGTACCGGGCGCGTGTTGTGGCAACCGGAACGCATCGCCGATGATTTAGCGATGAATATGGCGCGCACTGTGCGCTGGCAGGAGGCGGTGATTTCCGCCAACGAACGCGAAGCGCGGCTGGCGATTGAGATGCCGCCGGGCGGCATTTTGACCTGTTTAACGCGTCAGGCGGCGTGGGAAGGCGAGTCGATTTCGCTGGAGCGTAGCGGCGTGGATGTTGCGGTGCATCTGGCGCAGCGGCTGCGGTGAGTTGCCCGGTGGCGCTGCGCTTACCGGGCCTACGAGGTTATGGGGAGAGAGCCTATGGTTGAAGGGATTGGTAGGCCGGATAAGGCGTAGCCGCCATCCGGCGACGGCTCAGGCGTTCTCTTCCAGGCTCCGCGCGTACATACGTCCTTCGGCGGCGAGCGCGCGGAGGTTCGGGTCCTGCTCGCGGTTGCGGCTGAACACAATCGCGATGAGCTGCTGCATCTGGTACGGCTGCGACAGCTTCAGCAACTGCACCGAACTTTCATACACCTTCTTCATCCGCCCTGGCATCAGGGTAAAACCCACGCCTGCCTGCACTAAGCTCAGCATCGAGAAAATATCATTCACCCTTGTCACGATCTCTGGTTCAAACCCGGCGATGTGAAACGCTTCCTGAAACCCCGCGTAGGTGGCAAACCCTTCCGCCAGCGAGACAAATTTCTGGTCACGATAATCGCGCAGGTCGGCAAGGGAGTCGGTATTCAGCGCGGCTGACGCAGGCGCGGCGAGGAAGATGTCGTCGTGGAACAGTGGCAGCACTTCCATGTTGTTGCGGTCGATGTCGCTCTCAGAAATAGAGATGATGATCGCGTCCAGCGTGCCGTCTTCCAGCATATGCAGCAGGGTATCGTTGGAGCCCATGGTGAGGTCAAGCTCCAGATCCGGACGCCGCAGCTTCATACCCATAATCAGACGCGGTACGGTTTCCAGCGTCAATGAATAGAGCGTGCCGACGCGCAGACGCCCCTGACCGACACCCGCCGTTTTACGCGCTTCTTCCAGACCGCGCGCCATCAGTTGAGTGACTTCCTGACAATACTCCAGCAGCGTCCAGGCCGCCGGAAGTGCCACCAGGTTGCGGCCTTTATGGATGAACAGCGGACAACGGACATTCTCTTCCAGCGTGTGCAGCGCGCGATGCACGCTCACGCCGCTGAGTTCCAGCGCCTCGGCGGTACGGGCGATGTTGCCCTTCTCCATAAAGGTCATGAAGATTGCCAGCTTACGGAACGTGATGTCGTTAGTCGTTACCGGGTTCATGGTGTATCGCCTTTATTCGCTTTGCAGCATGGCTTCCAGTTGTTCCTGCGCATCCAGCCAGGCCATCTCTGCGTCTTCCAGCCCCGCTTTTGCCTGCGCCTGCTGTTGCAGGCATTCGGTCAATTCCGCTTTGCGGCTCTGATCGTAAAGTTCGCTGTCGCCCAGTTTTTCTTCCGCGCTGGCGAGCTTCGCATTGAGCTTCTCCATCTCTTTTTCCAGACGGGCAATCTCTTTGCGCAGCGGCTGCGTGAGCGTGCGTAATTCTGCTTCACGACGCTTCTGATCTTTACGCGCCTGAGCGCTGTTGACGTTATCTCTCGGGGCGTCGTCCGCCTGCGCTTCCTGTTTCTGCGAATCGCTCAGCCACTTTTGATAATCCTCCAGATCGCCATCGAACGGTTCAACTTTGCCATCGTGAACCAGATAGAGGTCATCGGTGGTGGAGCGCAGCAGATGACGGTCGTGCGAGACGACAACCAGCGCGCCTTCAAACTCAATGAGCGCTTCGGTCAGCGCCTGACGCATGTCGAGGTCAAGGTGGTTGGTCGGTTCATCGAGCAGCAGCAGGTTCGGGCGCTGCCAGACGATTAACGCCAGCACCAGACGCGCTTTTTCACCGCCGGAGAAACGCCCGGTTGGCTCGCTGACTTTATCGCCCTGGAAACCGAAACCGCCGAGGTAGTCACGCAGCTTCTGTTCTAATTCCTGCGGCGCTAAGCGCGCGAGATGCTGAATGGGTGACTCATCGGCACGCAGGAACTCCAGCTGATGCTGAGCGAAGTAGCCGAGCTTGATGCCTTTGGCCAGGCCAATCTCGCCGCTTATCGGGTTGAGTTCCCCGGCCAGCATTTTAATCAGCGTCGATTTACCTGCGCCGTTGCGCCCCAGCAGGCCGATGCGCGAGCCGGGTACCAGATTCAGTTTAATCGAGTCGAGAATAATGCGCTCACCGTAGCCTGCGCTGACTTTCTCCATTTTGAGGAGCGGGCTTGGCAGGCTTTCCGGCGCGCGGAAGCTGAAGTGGAACGGGTTATCGACGTGCGCCGGGGCGATAAGCTCCATACGTTCCAGCATCTTCACGCGGCTCTGCGCCTGTTTGGCTTTGCTGGCTTTGGCTTTAAAGCGGTCGATAAAGCTTTGCAGGTGCGCCACGCGCTGCTGCTGGCTTTCGTAGGTCGCCTGCTGCTGGGCCAGACGCGTCGCGCGCTGACGTTCGAAAGAGCTGTAGTTGCCGGTGTACTCGAACATCGCCTGCTGTTCGATATGAATAATTTTATCAACGATCGGATCGAGGAAGTCGCGGTCGTGCGAAATCAGGATCAGCGTGCCCTGATAGCTCTTCAGCCATTTTTCCAGCCAGATAACCGCGTCGAGATCGAGGTGGTTGGTCGGTTCATCAAGCAGCAGTAAATCGGAGCGGCAAATCAGCGCCTGCGCCAGGTTTAAACGCATCCGCCAGCCACCGGAGAAATCGCTCACCGAACGTTCAAGCTGCTCGTTACTGAAGCCCAAACCGTGCAGCAGGCTGGAGGCACGCGAGCGGATAGTCCACGCGTCGATGGCGTCCAGTTTGCCATGAACGGTGGCGATGGCGTGGCCGTCATTGCGTTCGTTGGCTGCGTTCAGTTGCGCTTCAAGCTGGCGATATTCGCGATCGCCGTCGATAACATACTCCAGCGCAGGCTCCGCCAGGGCTGGCGTTTCCTGATTCACCCAGGCCAGTTGCCAGTTGCCGGGGAAGGTAAAGCTACCGCCATCGGCGCTTAACTCGTTCTTCAATAACGCCAGCAGCGTGGATTTGCCGCAGCCGTTTTTCCCCACCAGGCCGACTTTCTGCCCTGGGTTAATGGTGGCTGTTGCGTTGTCCAGCAGGACGCGCACGCCGCGTCGAATTTGTAACGAGGAGAAAACAATCATAAGGCGCCGTATGTTCTGGGTATGTTAAATTGTCATTGTGATAATGTAATGTGGTGAGCGAATCGCCACACCGGGCCGCAATGGTAGCCCAAAATGATGACGATACACAAAATCATTCCTGCTGCGCGTGCGCCCGGAAATGATAAACGGAGGGGAATGATGTCGCAGACGCCGAAAGTATTGCTGCTGTATGCCCATCCGGAATCACAGGACTCGGTGGCGAACCGGGTTTTGCTCAAGCCTGCCACGCAGCTGAGCAACGTGACCGTGCATGACTTGTACGCAAACTATCCTGATTTTTTTATTGATATCCCGCGTGAACAGGCGCTGCTGCGCGAGCACGAGGTGATTGTGTTTCAACATCCGCTTTATACCTACAGTTGCCCGGCATTGCTGAAAGAGTGGCTGGATCGCGTGTTAAGCCGTGGTTTTGCCAGCGGGGTGGGGGGCAACCAACTGGCGGGAAAGTACTGGCGTAGCGTCATTACCACTGGCGAGCCAGAAAGTGCTTACCGTTATGACGCGCTGAACCGCTATCCCATGAGCGATATTTTACGTCCCTTTGAGCTGACGGCGGCGATGTGCCGCATGCACTGGATGAACCCGATGATTATCTACTGGGCGCGCCGTCAATCGCCGGAAGAGCTGGCGAGCCACGCGAAAGCGTACGGTGAGTGGCTGGCCTCGCCGATTGCGCCGGGAGGCCGCTGATGGAAGGTTCCGATTTGTTACTGGCCGGCGTGCTGTTTCTGTTTGCCGCCGTAGTGGCGGTGCCGCTTGCCGCTCGTTTAGGCATTGGCGCGGTGCTGGGTTACCTGCTGGCGGGGATTGCTATCGGCCCGTGGGGGCTGGGATTTATCAGCGACGTTGATGAGATACTTCATTTTTCTGAGCTGGGCGTCGTCTTTCTGATGTTCATCATTGGGCTTGAACTGAATCCGGCCAAACTCTGGCAACTGCGGCGACCTATTTTCGGTATCGGCGCGGCACAGGTTATTTTCAGCGCGCTTATTCTCGGCGGCCTGCTGATGCTGACCGATTTTTCCTGGCAGACGGCGGTAATTGGCGGGATTGGCCTGGCGATGTCATCGACGGCGATGGCGCTGCAATTAATGCGCGAGAAGGGCATGAACCGCAGCGAATCGGGGCAGCTTGGCTTTTCGGTACTACTGTTTCAGGATTTAGCTGTCATCCCCGCGTTAGCGCTGGTGCCGCTGCTGGCGGGGTCTGGCGACGATCACGTTGACTGGATGGCTGTCGGCATGAAGGTGCTGGTATTTGGTGGCGTGTTGATTGGCGGGCGCTACCTGCTGCGTCCGGTGTTCCGTTTTATCGCTGCCTCCGGCGTGCGCGAGGTGTTTACGGCGGCGACGCTGCTGCTGGTGTTGGGTTCCGCGCTGTTTATGGATGCGCTGGGGCTTTCAATGGCGCTCGGGACATTTATCGCCGGGGTGCTGCTGGCGGAAAGTGAATACCGTCACGAACTGGAAACGGCTATCGAGCCCTTTAAGGGGCTGTTGCTGGGGCTGTTCTTTATTTCCGTCGGCATGGCGCTGAATCTTGGCGTGCTCTACACCCATATTCTGTGGGTGGTGGGCAGCGTGGTGGTGCTGGTGGCGGTGAAAACGCTGGTGCTGTACGTGCTGGCGCGGATGCATGGCCTGCGTAGTTCCGAGCGGATGCAGTTCGCTGGCGTGCTCAGCCAGGGCGGTGAGTTTGCGTTTGTACTCTTTTCCGCCGCATCGAGCGTGAAGCTCTTTAAAGGCGACCAGATGGCGCTGCTGCTGGTGACCGTAACCCTGTCGATGATGACCACGCCGCTGCTGATGAAAGCAATCGACCGCGTGCTGTCGCGCCGCTTTAACGGCCCGGAAGAGGAAGAGGAAGCACCGTGGGTGGAAGACGATAAGCCGCAGGTGATTGTGGTTGGTTTTGGCCGTTTTGGTCAGGTGATTGGCCGCTTGCTGATGGCGAACAAGCTGCGTATTACCGTGCTGGAGCGGGATATCAGCGCGGTAAACCTGATGCGTAAATATGGTTATAAGGTTTACTACGGCGATGCGACGCAGGTTGAGTTGCTGCGTTCCGCCGGGGCGGAGCAGGCGCAGTCGATTGTCATCACCTGTAACGATCCGGAAGACACCATGAAGCTGGTGGAAATCTGCCAACAGCACTTTCCGCACCTCAATATTATGGCGCGTGCCCGGGGACGTGTGGAAGCGCACGAACTGCTGCAGGCAGGCGTGTTACAGTTTTCCCGTGAGACCTTTTCCAGCGCGCTGGAACTGGGGCGTAAGGCGCTTATTTCTACGGGAATGCATCCTCATCAGGCACAGCGGGCGCAACTGCACTTCCGTCGTCTCGATATGCGGATGCTGCGCGAGCTGATGCCTGTGCACAGTGATACCCAACAGATTTCGCGCGTGCGGGAAGCGCGGCGCGAGCTGGAAGAGATCTTCCAGCGCGAGATGCAACAGGAGCGACGTCAGCTGGATGGCTGGGATGAATTTGAATAAAAGGTGAAGTATGGCGGTACGTAAACGGTTTATCGCGGGCGCGAAATGCCCGGCGTGTCAGGCGCAGGATTCCATGGCCATGTGGCGCGAAAATAATGTTGATATTGTTGAATGCGTTAAGTGTGGTCATCAGATGCGGGAAGCGGATAAAGAAGCCCGCGATCACGTTCGCAAAGATGAGCAAGTGATTGGCATTTTTCATCCCGACTAGCGTTATCGCTCGCCTTTTTTTAAGCTAAGGGGTACACGAGTGCAGAATTCCGCTACAATCTGCGCCACTATTCTTCCCTTGCTCAGGAGATATCATGAAAGTAGCAAAAGACCTGGTGGTCAGCCTGGCCTATCAGGTACGTACAGAAGACGGTGTGTTGGTTGATGAGTCTCCGGTAAGTGCGCCGCTGGACTACCTGCATGGTCACGGTTCCCTGATCTCTGGCCTGGAAACAGCGCTGGATGGTCACGAAGTTGGCGATAAATTCGATGTGGCTGTGGGCGCGAACGACGCTTACGGTCAGTATGACGAAAACCTGGTGCAGCGCGTTCCTAAAGACGTGTTCATGGGCGTTGACGAACTGCAGGTTGGCATGCGCTTCCTGGCAGAAACTGACCAGGGCCCGGTTCCGGTTGAAATCACCGAAGTCGAAGACGATCACGTTGTGGTTGATGGTAACCACATGCTGGCGGGTCAGAATCTGAAATTTAACGTGGAAGTTGTGGCTATCCGTGAAGCAACCGAAGAAGAACTGGCTCATGGCCACGTTCACGGTGCGAACGGTCACGACCACGATCACGATCATGACCACGATGGTTGCTGCGGCGGCCACGGTCACGACCATGGTCACGAACACGGTAAAGGCGGTTGTGGTAACGGCGGTTGCGGTTGCCATTAATTTAGCCTTCGCCGGACAAGGGGCTTGCGCCGCTATCCGGCAACAAAAAAGCGGGAATAATCCCGCTTTTTTTACGTCTCAATAATGAGGCGGTGGCGTCTCTTCTGACTGGGACGCGACATTAGACGGTTGACTGGCTTTCAGTTTTTCCGTCAGCAGACGGAGATGATCACGCAGTTTGGCCATTTCTAACTCATGTGCGGTGACCGTTTGGTTAAGATCTTCAATGGTGATCTCCTGAAACGCCAGGCGGCTTTCAAGTTCTTCCATCCGCGCTTCAATACTCATTTCTTGCATCATTAACCTCTTAGCTGTGAGTTCCGGCGTGCTTCCCGGTGCCGCGGATTCTACTTAACTTTCGGCCCCCACGCAGCATTCCTTCGTCAATGGGGAAACTAATTTAAACAAAAATAGTCTGAAAAGTGTCGAGAATCAGGAGCGTTCGTATGTAGATTTGTTCTGCAAGGCTATATAGTACGCTTCTCACTTAGTAAATCTTGGGGCGAGAGGCCCCGGCCCTGGAGAGATGGATGAAATCACTGTTTAAAGTAACGCTTCTGGCAACCACGATGGCCGTTGCACTGAATGCGCCGCTGGCGTTTGCCGCTGACTCTGCGAAAACCGCAGCAGCCGCAGAAAGCAAATCCGCTTTCAAAAACGACGACCAGAAATCCGCCTATGCACTGGGTGCATCGCTGGGTCGTTACATGGAAAACTCCCTGAAAGAACAGGAAAAACTGGGCATCAAACTGGATAAAGATCAGCTGATCGCCGGTGTTCAGGACGCGTTTGCTGATAAGAGCAAACTGTCCGATCAGGAAATCGAGCAAACCCTGCAGGCTTTCGAAGCGCGCGTGAAGTCTTCCGCTCAGGCGAAGATGGAGAAAGACGCCGCGGATAACGAAGCGAAAGGTAAAGAGTACCGCGCGAAATTCGCCAAAGAGAAAGATGTGAAAACCTCTTCAACTGGCCTGCTGTACAAAGTAGAGAAAGCGGGTACCGGTAGCGCGCCGACCGATAGCGACACTGTGGTAGTAAACTACAAAGGTACGCTGATCGACGGTAAAGAGTTCGATAACTCTTACACTCGTGGCGAGCCGCTCTCCTTCCGTCTTGATGGCGTGATCCCAGGCTGGACTGAAGGCCTGAAAAACATCAAAAAAGGCGGCAAAATCAAGCTGGTTATCCCACCGGATCTGGCTTACGGTAAAACCGGCGTTCCGGGTATCCCGGCTAACTCCACCCTGGTCTTCGACGTTGAACTGTTAGACGTTAAGCCAGCACCAAAAGCGGACGCGAAAGCTGACGCTGCGCCAGCTGAGAAAGCTGCAACCGTAGACAAAAAATAAGAGTCTGATAGCCGCCGCCCATTGGGCGGCGGCTTTTTATTACCTGCCTGATATAATTAATGCTGGAAAGCGCCAGGTGCGCGTATTACTTTAGATCCCCCTATTAGTGATGAGCCTGCCCTGACAACATAACGACAGGCTCCTGAAAAGGAGTGCTTTTTTACATGTCCAGGTCGCTTTTAACCAACGAAACCAGTGAACTTGATTTACTGGATCAACGTCCTTTCGATAAAACCGATTTCGAGATCCTGAAGTCCTACGAAGCGGTCGTGGACGGGTTAGCGATGCTCATTGGTTCCCATTGTGAAATTGTGCTGCATTCTTTGCAGGACCTGAAGTGCTCGGCTATTCGAATCGCTAACGGTGAACATACCGGACGGAAAATCGGCTCGCCGATTACCGACCTGGCCCTGCGCATGCTGCACGATATGACCGGCGCAGATAGCAGTGTTTCCAAATGCTATTTTACTCGTGCCAAAAGTGGCGTGCTGATGAAGTCCGTGACCATCGCGATCCGCAATCGCGAACAACGCGTCATTGGGCTGCTGTGCATCAACATGAACCTTGATGTGCCTTTCTCACAAATCATGAACACCTTTATTCCGCCGGAAACGCCGGAAGTGAACTCGCAGGTTAACTTTGCCTCTTCGGTTGAAGACCTGGTGACCCAGACGCTGGAGTTCACGATCGAAGAGGTGAATGCCGATCGCAACGTTTCCAATAACGCTAAAAACCGCCAGATCGTGCTTAATCTTTACGAGAAAGGAATCTTCGATATCAAGGATGCGATTAATCAGGTGGCCGACCGCCTGAACATCTCCAAACACACGGTGTATCTCTACATTCGCCAGTTCAAAAGCGGCGACTTTGTGGGGCAAGATAAGTAATGCGTTTTGCCATCATGGTGACCGGCCCGGCCTACGGGACGCAACACGCCAGCAGCGCGCTGCAGTTTGCGCAGACGGTGCTGAGTGAAGGTCACGAGCTTGCCTGCGTGTTCTTTTATCGCGAGGGCGTCTATAACGCCAATCAGCTTACTGCGCCTGCCAGCGATGAGTTCGACGTGGTGCGTGGCTGGCAGCGGCTGCATGATGAACAGGGCGTCGAGCTGCATATTTGCGTGGCGGCGGCGCTACGTCGTGGTGTGACGGACGAGACTGAAGCGAAAAATCTGTCACTGCCAGCTTTTAATCTTCAGCCGGGGTTTTCCCTGAGCGGGTTGGGTGCGCTGGCGCAAGCCGCGTTGACCTGCGATCGCATGGTGCAGTTCTGATGAAACGTGTCGCTTTTGTTTTTTCGACGGCGCCGCACGGGAGCGCCTCCGGGCGTGAAGGGCTCGATGCCCTGCTGGCCGCATCCGCATTAAGCGAAGAGCTCGGCGTATTTTTCATCGGCGACGGGGTGTTTCAGCTGTTGAGCGATCAAAAGCCGTCAGCGGTGCTGGCGCGCGACTACATCGCTACCTTTAAGCTGATGTCGCTCTACGATATTGAGAACGTCTGGCTGTGCGCGGCGTCGCTGCGTGAGCGCGGCTTAAGTGCGGCCGCGGCCTTTGTCACAGACGTTGAGTTGCTGGAGCCCGATGCGCTTCGTCAGCAGCTTGATGGCTATGATGTGATTCTCCGCTTCTGAGGCCTCTATGCTGCATACCCTAAGTACTTCTCCCTGGCATACGGACATCACCGCGCTGCTGCGCATGGTGAAAGAGGGGGATGACCTGCTGCTTCGCTCTGATGGCGTTGTGGCCGCAATTGAAGGCAGCCGCTTTCTTGATATTCTCCGTTCCGCCCCCATATCCCTGTTCGTGCTGAATGAAGATGTTGAAGCGCGTGGGCTATGCGGTCAAATTTCGAACAGTGTCGTCAGGGTTGGCTATACTGACTTCGTCAGGCTGGCGGTAAAACATGCGTCTCAGATGGCCTGGTAGATGCCAGGTTGTTGTATATTTCTTGACACCTTTTCGACACCGCCCTAAAATTCTGCGTCCTCATATTATATGAGGCGATTTATTACGTGTTTACGAAGCAAAAGCTAAAACCAGGAGCTATTTAATGGCAACAGTTAACCAGCTGGTTCGCAAACCACGTGCTCGCAAAGTTGCAAAAAGCAACGTGCCTGCACTGGAAGCCTGCCCGCAGAAACGTGGCGTATGTACTCGTGTATATACTACCACTCCTAAAAAACCGAACTCCGCACTGCGTAAAGTTTGCCGTGTTCGTCTGACTAACGGTTTTGAAGTGACCTCCTACATTGGTGGTGAAGGTCATAACCTGCAGGAGCACTCCGTGATCCTGATCCGTGGCGGTCGTGTAAAAGACCTTCCGGGTGTTCGTTACCACACCGTTCGTGGTGCGCTTGACTGCTCCGGCGTTAAAGACCGTAAGCAAGCTCGCTCCAAGTATGGCGTGAAGCGTCCTAAGGCTTAATGGTTCTCCGTTAAGTAAGGCCAAACGTTTTAAATTAATGTCAAACTAAACTCTTTGAGTTTTGGACAATCCTGAATTAACAACGGAGTATTTCCATGCCACGTCGTCGCGTCATTGGTCAGCGTAAAATCCTGCCGGATCCTAAGTTCGGATCAGAACTGCTGGCTAAATTTGTCAACATCCTGATGGTAGATGGTAAAAAATCTACTGCAGAAACTATCGTATACAGCGCGCTGGAGACCCTGGCTCAGCGCTCTGGTAAAAATGAACTGGAAGCTTTCGAAGTAGCTCTCGAAAACGTGCGCCCGACTGTCGAAGTTAAGTCTCGCCGCGTTGGTGGTTCTACTTATCAGGTACCAGTTGAAGTCCGTCCGGTCCGTCGTAATGCTCTGGCAATGCGTTGGATCGTTGAAGCTGCTCGTAAACGCGGTGATAAATCCATGGCTCTGCGCCTGGCGAACGAACTTTCTGATGCTGCAGAAAACAAAGGTACTGCAGTTAAGAAACGTGAAGACGTTCACCGTATGGCAGAAGCCAACAAGGCGTTCGCACACTACCGTTGGTAATCCCTTCGGAGTATTAGTCACCAGGCGGGCGCTTCAGCGAAGCAGCCCGCTTTGGGTTACTTAACTGAACGCCTAAAAAGATAAACGAGGAATCAAATGGCTCGTACAACACCCATCGCACGCTACCGTAACATCGGTATCAGTGCGCACATCGACGCCGGTAAAACCACTACTACCGAACGTATTCTGTTCTACACCGGTGTAAACCACAAAATCGGTGAAGTTCACGACGGCGCGGCTACCATGGACTGGATGGAGCAGGAGCAGGAACGTGGTATTACCATCACTTCCGCAGCGACTACTGCATTCTGGTCTGGTATGGCTAAGCAGTATGAACCGCACCGCGTAAACATCATCGACACCCCGGGGCACGTTGACTTCACAATCGAAGTAGAACGTTCCATGCGTGTTCTCGATGGTGCGGTAATGGTTTACTGCGCAGTTGGTGGTGTTCAGCCACAGTCTGAAACCGTATGGCGTCAGGCTAACAAATATAAAGTTCCACGCATTGCGTTCGTTAACAAAATGGACCGCATGGGTGCAAACTTCCTGAAAGTTGTTGGTCAGATCAAAACCCGTCTGGGCGCGAACCCGGTTCCGCTGCAGCTGGCAATTGGTGCTGAAGAACATTTCACCGGTGTTGTTGACCTGGTGAAAATGAAAGCCATCAACTGGAACGAAGAAGACGCAGGTGTAACCTTCACCTACGAAGATATCCCGGCAGATATGCAGGAACTGGCTGACGAATGGCACCAGAACCTGCTGGAATCCGCTGCGGAAGCTTCTGAAGAGCTGATGGAGAAATACCTGGGTGGTGAAGAACTGACTGAAGCAGAAATCAAAGGTGCTCTGCGTCAGCGCGTTCTGAACAACGAAATCATCCTGGTAACCTGTGGTTCTGCGTTCAAGAACAAAGGTGTTCAGGCGATGCTGGATGCGGTAATTGATTACCTGCCATCCCCAGTAGACGTTCCGGCGATCAACGGTATCCTGGACGACGGTAAAGACACGCCGGCTGAGCGTCACGCAAGTGATGACGAGCCGTTCGCTGCTCTGGCGTTCAAAATCGCTACCGACCCGTTCGTAGGTAACCTGACCTTCTTCCGCGTGTACTCCGGTGTGGTTAACTCTGGTGATACCGTACTGAACTCCGTGAAAGCTGCACGTGAGCGTTTCGGTCGTATCGTTCAGATGCACGCTAACAAACGTGAAGAGATCAAAGAAGTTCGCGCGGGCGATATCGCTGCTGCAATCGGTCTGAAAGACGTAACCACTGGTGACACTCTGTGTGATCAAGATGCGCCGATCATTCTGGAACGTATGGAATTCCCTGAGCCGGTAATCTCCATCGCAGTAGAACCGAAAACCAAAGCTGACCAGGAAAAAATGGGTCTGGCTCTGGGCCGTCTGGCTAAAGAAGACCCGTCATTCCGCGTATGGACTGACGAAGAATCTAACCAGACCATCATCGCTGGTATGGGTGAGCTGCACCTCGACATCATCGTTGACCGTATGAAACGTGAATTCAACGTTGAAGCGAACGTCGGTAAACCGCAGGTTGCTTACCGCGAAGCGATTCGTCAGAAAGTTACCGATGTTGAAGGTAAACACGCTAAACAGTCTGGTGGTCGCGGTCAGTATGGTCACGTCGTTATCGACATGTACCCGCTGGAGCCGGGCTCTAACCCGAAAGGTTACGAGTTCATCAACGACATTAAAGGTGGTGTAATTCCTGGCGAATACATCCCGGCCGTTGATAAAGGCATCCAGGAACAGCTGAAATCTGGTCCGCTGGCTGGTTACCCGGTTGTAGACATGGGTGTTCGTCTGCACTTCGGTTCTTACCACGACGTTGACTCCTCTGAACTGGCGTTTAAACTGGCTGCTTCTATCGCCTTTAAAGAAGGCTTTAAGAAAGCAAAACCTGTTCTGCTTGAGCCGATCATGAAGGTTGAAGTAGAAACTCCGGAAGAGAACACTGGTGATGTTATCGGTGACTTGAGCCGTCGTCGCGGTATGCTGCGCGGTCAGGAATCTGAAGTAACTGGCGTTAAGATCCACGCTGAAGTTCCGCTGTCTGAAATGTTCGGATATGCAACTCAGCTGCGTTCTCTGACCAAAGGTCGTGCATCATACACTATGGAATTCCTGAAGTATGATGATGCGCCGAACAACGTTGCTCAGGCCGTAATCGAAGCCCGTGGTAAATAATCCCCGGGGTTAAAACCTAAGTCCCGTGCTCTCTCCTGAAGGGGAGAGCACTATAGTAAGGAATATAGCCGTGTCTAAAGAAAAATTTGAACGTACAAAACCGCACGTCAACGTTGGTACTATCGGCCACGTCGACCACGGTAAAACTACTCTGACCGCTGCAATCACCACCGTACTGGCTAAAACCTACGGCGGTGCTGCTCGTGCTTTCGACCAGATCGATAACGCACCGGAAGAAAAAGCTCGTGGTATCACCATCAACACTTCCCACGTTGAATATGACACCCCGACTCGCCACTACGCGCACGTAGACTGCCCAGGCCACGCCGACTATGTTAAAAACATGATCACCGGTGCTGCGCAGATGGACGGCGCGATCCTGGTTGTTGCTGCGACTGACGGCCCGATGCCGCAGACTCGTGAGCACATCCTGCTGGGTCGTCAGGTAGGCGTTCCGTACATCATCGTGTTCCTGAACAAATGCGACATGGTTGATGACGAAGAGCTGCTGGAACTGGTAGAAATGGAAGTTCGTGAACTTCTGTCTCAGTACGACTTCCCGGGCGACGACACTCCGATCGTTCGTGGTTCTGCTCTGAAAGCGCTGGAAGGCGAAGCAGAGTGGGAAGCGAAAATCATCGAACTGGCTGGCTTCCTGGATTCTTACATCCCGGAACCAGAACGTGCTATCGACAAGCCGTTCCTGCTGCCGATCGAAGACGTATTCTCCATCTCCGGTCGTGGTACCGTTGTTACCGGTCGTGTAGAACGCGGTATCATCAAAGTTGGTGAAGAAGTTGAAATCGTTGGTATCAAAGAGACTGCTAAGTCTACCTGTACTGGCGTTGAAATGTTCCGCAAACTGCTGGACGAAGGCCGTGCTGGTGAGAACGTTGGTGTTCTGCTGCGTGGTATCAAACGTGAAGAAATCGAACGTGGTCAGGTACTGGCTAAGCCGGGTTCTATCAAGCCGCACACCAAATTCGAATCTGAAGTTTATATCCTGTCCAAAGATGAAGGCGGCCGTCATACTCCGTTCTTCAAAGGCTACCGTCCGCAGTTCTACTTCCGTACTACTGACGTGACTGGTACCATCGAACTGCCGGAAGGCGTAGAGATGGTAATGCCGGGCGACAACATCAAAATGGTTGTTACCCTGATCCACCCGATCGCGATGGACGACGGTCTGCGTTTCGCAATCCGTGAAGGCGGCCGTACCGTTGGCGCGGGCGTTGTTGCTAAAGTAATGAGCTAATTATTAATTAATTAGTTTTGAGCTTAAAAAGGGCGCTTCGGCGCCCTTTTTGCTGTCTATTATTCCAGCATTCATTTTTTATTTAAAAATGCGCACCCGCTGCGTCATTTGTCATCTACTATTGTAATCATAACTATTCTCATTTACACTCTGTTCATAAATTAAGCGGGAGTCATTATGTACGTTTGTTTGTGTAACGGTGTAAGCGATAAAAAAATTCGCCAGGTAGTTCGCCAGTTTCATCCTCAATCTTTCCAGCAATTACGCAAATTTATACCCGTGGGAAATCAATGCGGTAAGTGCGTACGTGCGGCCCGCGAAGTGATGGAAGACGAATTAACGCAGATGCCGGAATATCAGGAAATCGCCTGAGCCTGATTCTTTTTTTGACATCCCTGTAGCCCGATCTACGCTTCAATAAGTGGAAGCGGAGGGACTACATAATGAAAGGTGATGTTAAGGTTATAAATTATCTCAATAAATTATTGGGAAATGAGCTTGTCGCAATCAACCAATACTTTCTCCATGCGAGAATGTTCAAAAACTGGGGCCTGATGCGCCTCAACGATATCGAGTATCACGAATCAATTGATGAGATGAAGCACGCAGATAAATATATCGAGCGTATTTTATTTCTCGAAGGGATACCGAATCTCCAGGATCTGGGCAAACTGCAAATTGGCGAAGATGTGGAAGAGATGCTGCAATCGGATCTTCGTCTTGAGCTGGAAGGCGCGAAAGACCTTCGTGAAGCCATTGCCTACGCCGACAGCGTTCATGACTATGTGAGCCGCGATATGCTTATCAACATCCTCAGTGAAGAAGAGCATCATATCGACTGGCTGGAAACCGAACTTGACCTGATCGGCAAGATTGGCCTGCAAAATTATCTACAGTCGCAAATCAAAGTCGAAGACTAAAACACCCTAAGCCCGAATAGGATGAAACCCGCTGTGGCCAGAAATGGGCCAAATGGCAGCGGGTTTTTTATTGCCTGCCACTTGCACTGGTAGAACGCTGACAGGCTGATAAAGAGCAGGGCCAACAACGCGGCAGAGAGTATCAGCTCAGGAAGCACCTGCCAGCCATGCCATGCACCCAGCGCGGCAAGTAATTTCACATCGCCATAGCCTAACCCTTCCCGATGGCGAACGCCCCGATATCCCCAGTAAATCAGCGCAAAGGCGACGTATCCTCCGATGGCTCCCCACAGCGATAAAGATAACTGCGCAGGGTAAAGGCACAGGTGATACAGCACGCCGCCCCACAAGAGCGGACAGGTCAGTCTGTCCGGCAGCAGACCGGTACGCCAGTCATGCCAGCTAAGCGCCAGTGTTAATAGCGTGTAGAAAATGAAGAAGGGCAGGGGAGCATAAGCCATACTCGCCTCCGGTAAGTTGTCCAGGCCACGAGTGTGGCGAAGGCTCGCTCTGGGCGCAAAAGGCAAAACACAGTGCTACGAGTCGCTTTCCGGTATTTCTCACGTGATGACATCTTTTACAGTGCGGGATGCGGGCAGCAACGCAAATCGTCATGACTAATTTCTAAACACCCCTTGCTTCACGCTGGTATTTGCGTATAATGCGCGGGCTTGTCTAATATTGACAGCGGTTCGATATGAACCCGATGGCGCTCTTTGGTCATCAACAATGTTCCCAATCGGGGAACTACGTAAGAACGGTTACACTCTCCCATCAATCGTAATGGGTATGAGGAGTAATCATTTCGTCTATAAAATAATTGGAGCTCTGGTCTCATGCAGAACCAAAGAATCCGTATCCGCCTTAAAGCGTTTGATCATCGTCTGATCGATCAATCAACCGCGGAAATCGTCGAGACTGCCAAGCGCACTGGTGCGCAGGTTCGCGGTCCGATCCCGCTGCCGACCCGCAAAGAGCGCTTTACCGTTCTGATCTCTCCGCACGTTAACAAAGACGCGCGTGATCAGTACGAAATTCGCACTCACAAGCGTCTGGTTGACATCGTTGAGCCAACCGAGAAAACCGTTGATGCTCTGATGCGTCTGGACCTGGCTGCCGGTGTAGACGTGCAGATCAGCCTGGGTTAATCAGGTCATCGAGCGATTGAGAGGTTGATACAATGATTGGTTTAGTCGGTAAAAAAGTGGGTATGACCCGCATCTTCACTGAAGATGGCGTTTCTATCCCAGTAACCGTAATCGAAGTTGAAGCAAACCGTGTTACTCAGGTTAAAGACCTGGCTAACGACGGCTATCGTGCTGTTCAGGTTACCACCGGTGCTAAAAAAGCAAACCGTGTAACCAAGCCGGAAGCTGGCCATTTCGCTAAAGCTGGCGTAGAAGCTGGCCGCGGCCTGTGGGAATTCCGTCTGGCAGAGGGTGAAGAATTCACCGTTGGTCAGAACATCAGCGTCGAACTGTTTGCTGAAGTTAAAAAAGTTGACGTAACCGGTACCTCTAAAGGTAAAGGTTTTGCTGGTACCGTTAAGCGCTGGAACTTCCGTACCCAGGACGCTACTCACGGTAACTCCTTGTCTCACCGCGTTCCGGGTTCTATCGGTCAGAACCAGACTCCGGGCAAAGTGTTCAAAGGCAAGAAAATGGCAGGTCAGCTGGGTAACGAACGTGTCACCGTTCAGAGCCTGGACGTAGTACGTGTTGACGCTGAGCGCAACCTGCTGCTGGTGAAAGGTGCGGTCCCGGGTGCAACCGGTAGCGACCTGATCGTTAAACCAGCTGTGAAGGCGTAAGGGGATAGCAATGGAATTAGTATTGAAAGACGCGCAGAGCGCGCTGACTGTTTCCGAAACTACCTTCGGTCGTGATTTCAACGAAGCGCTGGTTCACCAGGTTGTTGTTGCTTATGCAGCTGGTGCTCGTCAGGGTACTCGTGCTCAGAAGACTCGTGCTGAAGTAACTGGTTCTGGTAAAAAACCATGGCGCCAGAAAGGTACCGGCCGTGCGCGTTCAGGTTCTATCAAGAGCCCGATCTGGCGTTCCGGTGGCGTGACCTTCGCTGCTCGTCCGCAGGACCACAGTCAAAAAGTTAACAAAAAGATGTACCGCGGCGCGCTGAAAAGCATTCTGTCCGAACTGGTACGTCAGGATCGTCTGATCGTTGTCGAGAAGTTCTCTGTAGAAGCGCCTAAAACTAAGCTGCTGGCACAGAAACTGAAAGACATGGCTCTGGAAGATGTGCTGATCATCACCGGTGAGCTGGACGAAAATCTGTTCCTCGCAGCACGTAACCTGCACAAGGTTGACGTTCGCGATGCAACGGGTATCGACCCGGTTAGCCTGATCGCCTTCGACAAAGTCGTAATGACTGCTGATGCTGTTAAGCAAGTTGAGGAGATGCTGGCATGATTCGTGAAGAACGTCTGCTGAAGGTGCTGCGCGCACCGCACGTTTCTGAAAAAGCGTCTACTGCGATGGAAAAAACTAACACCATCGTTCTCAAAGTTGCTAAAGACGCGACCAAAGCAGAAATCAAAGCTGCTGTGCAGAAACTGTTTGAAGTCGAAGTCGAAGTCGTTAACACCCTGGTAGTTAAAGGGAAAGTTAAACGTCACGGACAGCGTATCGGTCGTCGTAGCGACTGGAAAAAAGCTTACGTCACCCTGAAAGAAGGCCAGAATCTGGACTTCGTTGGCGGCGCTGAGTAAGTCGGAGGAGTAATACAATGGCAGTTGTTAAATGTAAACCGACATCTCCGGGTCGTCGCCACGTAGTTAAAGTGGTTAACCCTGAGCTGCACAAGGGCAAACCTTTTGCTCCGTTGCTGGAAAAAAACAGCAAATCCGGTGGTCGTAACAACAATGGCCGTATCACCACTCGTCACATCGGTGGTGGCCATAAGCAGGCTTATCGTATTGTTGACTTCAAACGCAACAAAGACGGTATCCCGGCAACAGTTGAACGTCTTGAGTACGATCCGAACCGCTCCGCGAACATCGCGCTGGTTCTGTACAAAGATGGCGAACGCCGTTACATCCTGGCCCCTAAAGGCCTGAAAGCTGGCGACCAGATTCAGTCTGGCGTTGATGCTGCAATCAAAGCAGGTAACACCCTGCCGATGCGCAATATCCCGGTTGGTTCTACCGTTCATAACGTAGAAATGAAACCAGGTAAAGGCGGTCAGCTGGCACGTTCCGCTGGTACTTACGTTCAGATCGTTGCTCGCGATGGTGCTTATGTCACCCTGCGTCTGCGTTCTGGTGAAATGCGTAAAGTCGAAGCAGACTGCCGTGCAACTCTGGGCGAAGTTGGCAATGCTGAGCATATGCTGCGCGTTCTGGGTAAAGCAGGTGCTGCACGCTGGCGTGGTGTTCGTCCTACCGTTCGCGGTACTGCGATGAACCCAGTCGATCACCCACATGGTGGTGGTGAAGGTCGTAACTTTGGTAAGCACCCGGTATCCCCGTGGGGCCTGCAGACCAAAGGTAAGAAGACCCGCAGCAACAAGCGTACTGATAAATTCATCGTACGTCGCCGTAGCAAATAATTTTAGAGGATAAGCCATGCCACGTTCTCTCAAGAAAGGTCCTTTTATTGACCTGCACTTGCTGAAGAAGGTAGAGAAAGCGGTGGAAAGCGGAGACAAGAAGCCCCTGCGCACTTGGTCCCGTCGTTCAACGATCTTTCCTAACATGATCGGTTTGACCATCGCTGTCCATAATGGTCGTCAGCACGTTCCAGTCTTTGTTACCGACGAAATGGTTGGTCACAAACTGGGTGAATTCGCACCGACTCGTACTTATCGCGGCCATGCTGCTGATAAAAAAGCGAAGAAGAAATAAGGTAGGAGGAAGAGATGGAAACTTTAGCTCAACATCGCCATGCTCGTTCTTCTGCTCAGAAGGTTCGCCTTGTTGCTGACCTGATTCGCGGTAAGAAAGTGTCGCAGGCCCTGGATATTCTGACCTACACCAATAAGAAAGCGGCTGTACTGGTCAAGAAAGTACTGGAATCTGCCATTGCTAACGCTGAACACAACGATGGCGCTGACATTGACGATCTGAAAGTTGCGAAAATTTTCGTAGACGAAGGCCCGAGCATGAAGCGCATTATGCCGCGTGCAAAAGGTCGTGCAGATCGCATCCTGAAGCGCACCAGCCACATTACTGTGGTTGTGTCCGATCGCTGAGACTCTGGAGACTAGCAATGGGTCAGAAAGTACATCCTAATGGTATTCGCCTGGGTATTGTCAAACCATGGAACTCTACCTGGTTCGCGAACACCAAAGAATTCGCTGACAACCTGGACAGCGATTTTAAAGTACGTCAGTACCTGACGAAGGAACTGGCAAAAGCGTCCGTATCTCGTATCGTTATCGAGCGTCCGGCTAAGAGCATCCGTGTGACTATTCACACTGCTCGCCCGGGTATCGTTATCGGTAAGAAAGGCGAAGACGTAGAAAAACTGCGCAAGGTCGTAGCGGATATCGCTGGCGTTCCTGCTCAGATCAATATCGCCGAAGTTCGTAAGCCTGAACTGGACGCTAAATTGGTTGCTGACAGCATCACTTCTCAGCTGGAACGTCGCGTTATGTTCCGTCGTGCTATGAAGCGTGCTGTACAGAACGCAATGCGTCTGGGCGCTAAAGGTATCAAAGTTGAAGTTAGCGGCCGTCTGGGCGGCGCGGAAATCGCACGTACCGAATGGTACCGCGAAGGTCGCGTACCGCTGCACACTCTGCGTGCTGACATCGACTACAACACCTCTGAAGCGCACACCACTTACGGTGTAATCGGCGTTAAGGTATGGATCTTCAAAGGTGAGATCCTGGGTGGTATGGCTGCTGTTGAACAACCGGAACCGGCTGCTCAACCTAAAAAGCAGCAGCGTAAAGGCCGTAAATAAGGAGCGTCGCTGATGTTACAACCAAAGCGTACAAAATTCCGTAAAGTGCACAAAGGCCGTAACCGCGGTCTGGCGCAGGGTACGGATGTTAGCTTCGGCACTTTCGGTCTGAAAGCTGTTGGCCGTGGTCGTCTGACTGCACGTCAGATCGAAGCAGCACGTCGTGCTATGACCCGTGCAGTGAAGCGTCAAGGTAAAATCTGGATCCGTGTATTCCCGGACAAACCGATTACCGAGAAGCCTCTTGAAGTTCGTATGGGTAAAGGTAAAGGTAACGTGGAGTATTGGGTTGCCTTGATTCAGCCGGGCAAAGTCCTGTATGAAATGGACGGTGTACCGGAAGAGCTGGCCCGTGAAGCATTCGGCCTCGCAGCCGCGAAACTGCCGATCAAAACCACCTTTGTAACTAAGACGGTGATGTAATGAAAGCAAAAGAGCTGCGTGAAAAAAGCGTTGAAGATCTGAACGCTGAGCTGCTGAACTTGCTGCGTGAGCAGTTCAACCTGCGCATGCAGGCTGCAAGTGGCCAGCTGCAACAGACTCATCTGCTGAAGCAAGTGCGTCGTGATGTTGCACGTGTTAAGACTTTACTGACTCAGAAGGCGGGTGCGTAATGACCGATAAAATCCGTACTCTGCAAGGTCGCGTCGTTAGCGCGAAAATGGAGAAATCCATTGTTGTTGCTATCGAACGTTTTGTGAAACACCCGATCTACGGTAAATTCATCAAACGTACGACCAAACTGCACGTACATGACGAGAACAACGAATGCGGTACCGGTGACGTGGTTGAAATCCGCGAATGCCGTCCGCTGTCCAAGACTAAGTCCTGGACGCTGGTTCGCGTTGTAGAGAAAGCGGTTCTGTAATACAGTACTCGTTCTCGATACGAATAAACGGCTCAGCGATGAGCCGTTTATTTTTTCTACCCATATCTTGAGAGTGGTGTTATAATGCCGCGCCCTCGATATATGGGGCTTTTTAATGGCCTGATTTTCGGGTCTCAGTAGTAGTTGACATTAGCGGAGCACTAAAATGATCCAAGAACAGACTATGCTGAACGTCGCCGACAACTCCGGTGCACGTCGCGTAATGTGTATCAAGGTTCTGGGTGGCTCGCACCGTCGCTACGCAGGCGTAGGCGACATCATCAAGATCACCATCAAGGAAGCAATTCCGCGTGGTAAGGTCAAAAAAGGTGATGTGCTGAAGGCGGTAGTGGTGCGCACCAAGAAGGGTGTTCGTCGCCCGGACGGTTCTGTCATTCGCTTCGATGGTAATGCATGCGTTATTTTAAACAATAACAGTGAGCAGCCTATCGGTACGCGTATTTTTGGGCCGGTAACTCGTGAACTTCGTAACGAGAAGTTCATGAAAATTATCTCTCTGGCACCAGAAGTACTCTAAGGAGCGAATCATGGCAGCGAAGATCCGTCGTGATGACGAAGTTATCGTGTTAACCGGTAAAGATAAAGGTAAACGCGGTAAAGTAAAAAATGTCCTGTCTTCCGGCAAGGTCATTGTTGAAGGTATCAACCTGGTTAAAAAACATCAGAAGCCGGTTCCGGCCCTGAACCAACCAGGCGGCATTGTTGAGAAAGAAGCAGCTATTCAGATCTCTAACATTGCAATCTTCAATGCGGCAACCGGCAAGGCCGACCGTGTAGGCTTTAGATTCGAAGACGGCAAAAAAGTCCGTTTCTTCAAGTCTAACAGCGAAACTATCAAGTAATTTGGAGTAGTACGATGGCGAAACTGCATGATTACTACAAAGACGAAGTAGTTAACAAGCTCATGACTGAGTTTAACTACAATTCTGTCATGCAAGTCCCTCGGGTCGAGAAGATCACCCTGAACATGGGTGTTGGTGAAGCGATCGCTGACAAGAAACTGCTGGATAACGCAGCAGCTGACCTGGCAGCAATCTCCGGTCAAAAACCGCTGATCACCAAAGCACGCAAATCAGTTGCAGGCTTCAAAATCCGTCAGGGCTATCCGATCGGCTGTAAAGTAACTCTGCGTGGCGAACGCATGTGGGAGTTCTTTGAGCGCCTGATCACTATTGCTGTACCGCGTATCCGTGACTTCCGTGGCCTGTCCGCTAAGTCATTCGATGGCCGTGGTAACTACAGCATGGGTGTCCGTGAGCAGATCATCTTCCCAGAAATCGACTACGATAAAGTCGACCGCGTGCGTGGTTTGGATATTACCATTACCACTACTGCGAAATCTGACGAAGAAGGCCGTGCTCTGCTGGCTGCCTTTGACTTCCCGTTCCGCAAGTAAGGGTTACTGAATGGCTAAGCAATCAATGAAAGCACGCGAAGTAAAACGCGTAGCTTTAGCTGATAAATTCTTCGCTAAACGCGCTGAACTGAAAGCTATCATCTCTGATGTGAACGCTTCCGATGAAGATCGTTGGAACGCTGTTCTGAAGCTGCAGAGTCTGCCGCGTGATTCCAGCCCGTCTCGTCAGCGTAACCGCTGCCGTCAAACAGGTCGTCCGCATGGTTATGTGGGCAAGTTCGGGTTGAGCCGTATTAAGCTTCGTGAAGCCGCTATGCGCGGTGAAGTACCAGGCTTGAAAAAGGCTAGCTGGTAATTACCAATTGAATCACGGGAGTAAAGACAGATGAGCATGCAAGATCCGATCGCGGATATGCTGACCCGTATCCGTAACGGTCAGGCCGCGAACAAAGCTGCGGTCACCATGCCTTCCTCCAAGCTGAAAGTGGCAATTGCCAACGTGCTGAAGGAAGAAGGTTTTATTGAAGATTTTAAAGTTGAAGGCGACACCAAGCCGGAACTGGAACTTACTCTCAAGTATTTCCAGGGTAAAGCTGTTGTAGAAAGCATTCAGCGTGTCAGCCGCCCAGGTCTGCGCATCTACAAACGTAAAGATGAGCTGCCGAAAGTTATGGCCGGCATGGGTATCGCAGTTGTTTCTACCTCTAAAGGTGTTATGACTGATCGTGCAGCGCGCCAAGCTGGTCTTGGTGGCGAAATTATCTGCTACGTAGCCTAATCGGAGGAAAAAATGTCTCGTGTTGCTAAAGCACCGGTCGTTGTTCCTGCCGGCGTTGATGTAAAAATCAACGGTCAGGTTATTACGATCAAAGGTAAAAACGGCGAGCTGACTCGTACTCTCAACGATGCTGTTGAAGTTAAACATGCAGATAATGCACTGACCTTCGGTCCGCGTGATGGTTACGCAGATGGATGGGCTCAGGCTGGTACCGCGCGTGCCCTGCTGAACTCAATGGTTGTCGGTGTTACCGAAGGCTTCACTAAGAAGCTACAGCTGGTTGGTGTAGGTTATCGTGCAGCGGTTAAAGGGAATGTAGTAAACCTGTCTTTAGGTTTCTCTCACCCGGTTGACCATCAGCTGCCTGCGGGTATCACTGCTGAATGTCCGACTCAAACTGAAATCGTGCTGAAAGGCGCTGATAAGCAGGTGATCGGTCAGGTTGCAGCGGATCTGCGCGCCTACCGTCGTCCTGAGCCTTATAAAGGCAAGGGTGTTCGTTACGCCGACGAAGTCGTGCGTACCAAAGAGGCTAAGAAGAAGTAAGGTAACACTATGGATAAGAAATCTGCTCGTATCCGTCGTGCGACCCGCGCACGCCGCAAGCTCCAGGAGCTGGGCGCAACTCGCCTGGTGGTACATCGTACCCCGCGTCATATTTACGCACAGGTAATTGCACCGAACGGTTCCGAAGTTCTGGTAGCTGCTTCTACTGTAGAAAAAGCTATCGCTGAACAACTGAAGTACACCGGTAACAAAGACGCGGCTGCAGCTGTGGGTAAAGCTGTTGCTGAACGCGCTCTGGAAAAAGGCATCAAAGATGTATCCTTTGACCGTTCCGGGTTCCAATATCATGGTCGTGTCCAGGCACTGGCAGATGCTGCCCGTGAAGCTGGCCTTCAGTTCTAAGGTAGAGGTGTAAGATGGCTCACATCGAAAAACAAGCTGGCGAACTGCAGGAAAAGCTGATCGCGGTAAACCGCGTATCTAAAACCGTTAAAGGTGGTCGTATTTTCTCCTTCACAGCTCTGACTGTAGTAGGCGATGGTAACGGTCGCGTAGGTTTTGGTTACGGTAAAGCGCGTGAAGTTCCAGCAGCGATCCAGAAAGCGATGGAAAAAGCCCGTCGCAATATGATTAACGTCGCGCTGAATACCGGCACCCTGCAGCACCCAGTTAAGGGTACTCACACGGGTTCTCGTGTATTCATGCAGCCGGCTTCCGAAGGTACCGGTATCATCGCCGGTGGTGCAATGCGCGCCGTTCTGGAAGTCGCTGGAGTTCGTAACGTTCTGGCTAAAGCGTATGGTTCCACCAACCCGATTAACGTGGTTCGTGCAACTATCGATGGTCTGGAAAATATGAAATCTCCGGAAATGGTCGCTGCCAAGCGTGGTAAATCCGTTGAAGAAATTCTGGGGAAATAAACCATGGCAAAGACTATTAAAATTACTCAAACCCGCAGTGCAATCGGTCGTCTGCCGAAACACAAGGCAACGCTGCTTGGCCTGGGTCTGCGTCGTATTGGTCACACCGTAGAACGCGAGGATACTCCTGCTGTTCGTGGTATGGTCAACGCGGTTTCCTTCATGGTTAAAGTTGAGGAGTAAGAGATGCGTTTAAATACTCTGTCTCCGGCCGAAGGCTCTAAAAAGGCGGGTCGCCGTCTGGGTCGTGGTATCGGTTCTGGCCTCGGTAAAACCGGCGGTCGTGGTCACAAAGGTCAGAAGTCTCGTTCTGGCGGTGGCGTACGTCGTGGTTTCGAGGGTGGTCAGATGCCTCTGTACCGTCGTCTGCCGAAATTCGGCTTCACTTCTCGCAAAGCAGCGATTACAGCGGAAATCCGTCTGTCTGACCTGGCGAAAGTGGAAGGCGGTGTTGTAGACCTGAACACGCTGAAAGCAGCTAACATTATCGGTATCCAGATCGAGTTCGCGAAAGTGATCCTGGCTGGTGAAGTCACTACTCCGGTAACTGTTCGTGGCCTGCGTGTTACTAAAGGCGCTCGTGCTGCTATCGAAGCTGCTGGCGGTAAAATCGAGGAATAAGTAGCAGATGGCTAAACAACCGGGATTAGATTTTCAAAGTGCCAAAGGTGGCTTAGGCGAGCTGAAACGCAGACTGCTGTTTGTAATCGGTGCGCTTATTGTGTTCCGTATTGGCTCTTTCATTCCGATCCCTGGTATTGATGCCGCTGTACTTGCCAAACTGCTTGAGCAACAGCGAGGCACCATCATTGAGATGTTTAACATGTTCTCTGGTGGTGCTCTCAGCCGTGCTTCTATCTTTGCTCTGGGGATCATGCCGTATATTTCGGCGTCGATCATCATCCAGCTGCTGACGGTGGTTCATCCAACGCTGGCAGAAATTAAGAAAGAAGGGGAGTCTGGTCGTCGTAAGATCAGCCAGTACACCCGCTACGGTACTCTGGTGCTGGCAATATTCCAGTCGATCGGTATTGCTACCGGTCTGCCGAATATGCCTGGTATGCAGGGCCTGGTTATTAACCCAGGCTTTGCATTCTATTTCACCGCTGTTGTAAGTCTGGTTACAGGGACCATGTTCCTGATGTGGCTCGGCGAACAGATTACTGAGCGCGGTATCGGTAACGGTATCTCAATCATTATCTTCGCTGGTATCGTTGCGGGACTCCCGCCAGCCATTGCCCATACTATCGAGCAAGCGCGTCAAGGCGACCTGCACTTCCTCCTGTTGCTGTTGGTTGCAGTATTAGTATTTGCAGTGACGTTCTTTGTTGTATTTGTTGAGCGTGGTCAACGCCGCATTGTGGTAAACTACGCGAAACGTCAGCAAGGTCGTCGTGTCTATGCTGCACAGAGCACACATTTACCGCTGAAAGTGAATATGGCAGGGGTAATCCCGGCAATCTTCGCTTCCAGTATTATTCTGTTCCCGGCAACCATCGCGTCATGGTTCGGGGGCGGGACTGGTTGGAACTGGCTGACAACAATTTCGCTGTATTTGCAGCCTGGGCAACCGCTTTATGTGTTACTCTATGCGTCTGCGATCATCTTCTTCTGTTTCTTCTACACGGCGTTGGTCTTCAACCCGCGTGAAACAGCAGATAACCTGAAGAAGTCCGGTGCATTTGTACCAGGAATTCGTCCGGGAGAGCAAACGGCGAAGTATATCGATAAAGTAATGACCCGCCTGACCCTGGTTGGTGCGTTGTATATTACCTTTATCTGCCTGATCCCGGAGTTCATGCGTGATGCAATGAAAGTACCGTTCTACTTCGGTGGGACCTCACTGCTTATCGTTGTTGTCGTGATTATGGACTTTATGGCTCAAGTGCAAACTCTGATGATGTCAAGTCAGTACGAGTCTGCATTGAAGAAGGCGAACCTGAAAGGCTACGGCCGATAATTGGTCGCCCGAGAAGTTACGGAGAGTAAAAATGAAAGTTCGTGCTTCCGTCAAGAAATTATGCCGTAACTGCAAAATCGTTAAGCGTGATGGTGTCATCCGTGTGATTTGCAGTGCCGAGCCGAAGCATAAACAGCGCCAAGGCTGATTTATTCGCATATTTTTCTTGCAAAGTTGGGTTGAGCTGGCTAGATTAGCCAGCCAATCTTTTGTATGTCTGTACGTTTCCATTTGAGTATCCTGAAAACGGGCTTTTCAGCATGGTGCGTACATATTAAATAGTAGGAGTGCATAGTGGCCCGTATAGCAGGCATTAACATTCCTGATCAAAAACACGCCGTGATCGCATTAACTTCGATCTTCGGTGTCGGCAAAACCCGTTCCAAGGCTATTTTAGCTGCGGCGGGCATCGCTGAAAATGTTAAGATCAGTGAGCTGTCTGAAGAACAAATCGACACGCTGCGTGACGAAGTTGCCAAATTTGTCGTTGAAGGTGATCTGCGCCGTGAAATCAGCATGAGCATCAAGCGCCTGATGGATCTTGGTTGCTATCGCGGTTTGCGTCATCGTCGTGGTCTCCCGGTTCGCGGTCAGCGTACCAAGACCAACGCACGTACCCGTAAGGGTCCGCGCAAACCGATCAAGAAATAATCGGGGTGATTGAATAATGGCAAAGGCACCAATTCGTGCACGTAAACGTGTAAGAAAACAAGTCTCTGACGGCGTGGCTCATATCCATGCTTCTTTCAACAACACCATCGTGACTATTACCGATCGTCAGGGTAATGCGCTGGGTTGGGCAACAGCCGGTGGTTCCGGTTTCCGTGGTTCTCGCAAATCCACTCCGTTCGCAGCTCAGGTTGCAGCAGAGCGTTGCGCAGAAGCCGTAAAAGAATACGGCATCAAGAATCTGGAAGTTATGGTCAAAGGTCCGGGTCCGGGTCGCGAATCTACTATTCGTGCTCTGAACGCCGCTGGTTTCCGCATCACTAATATTACTGATGTGACTCCGATCCCTCATAACGGTTGTCGTCCGCCGAAAAAACGTCGCGTATAACGCTACGTTTTCCAGGTTAGTTGGAGAAAGAAAATGGCAAGATATTTGGGTCCTAAGCTCAAGCTGAGCCGTCGTGAGGGCACCGACTTATTCCTTAAGTCTGGCGTTCGCGCGATCGATACCAAGTGTAAAATTGAACAAGCTCCTGGCCAGCACGGTGCGCGTAAACCGCGTCTGTCTGACTATGGTGTGCAGTTGCGTGAGAAGCAAAAAGTTCGCCGTATGTACGGTGTGCTGGAGCGTCAATTCCGTAACTACTACAAAGAAGCAGCACGTCTGAAAGGCAACACCGGTGAAAACCTGTTGGCTCTGCTGGAAGGTCGTCTGGACAACGTTGTATACCGTATGGGCTTTGGCGCCACTCGTGCTGAAGCACGCCAGCTGGTTAGCCATAAAGCAATCATGGTAAACGGTCGTGTTGTTAACATCGCTTCTTATCAGGTTAAAGCGAATGACGTTGTTAGCATCCGTGAGAAAGCGAAAAAGCAATCTCGCGTGAAAGCCGCTCTTGAGCTGGCTGAACAGCGTGAAAAGCCAACCTGGCTGGAAGTTGATGCTGGCAAGATGGAAGGCACGTTCAAGCGTCAGCCTGAGCGTTCTGATCTGTCTGCGGACATTAACGAACACCTGATCGTCGAGCTTTACTCCAAGTAAAGCTTAGTACCAAAGAGAGGACACAATGCAGGGTTCTGTGACAGAGTTTCTAAAACCGCGCCTGGTAGATATCGAGCAAGTGAGTTCGACGCACGCCAAGGTGACCCTTGAGCCTTTAGAGCGTGGCTTTGGCCATACTCTGGGTAACGCACTGCGCCGTATTCTGCTCTCATCGATGCCGGGTTGCGCGGTGACCGAGGTTGAGATTGATGGTGTACTTCATGAGTACAGCACCAAAGAAGGCGTTCAGGAAGATATCCTGGAAATCCTGCTCAACCTGAAAGGGCTGGCGGTGAGAGTTCAGGGTAAAGATGAAGTTATTCTTACCTTGAATAAATCTGGCATTGGCCCTGTGACCGCAGCCGATATCACCCACGACGGTGATGTCGAAATCGTCAAGCCGCAGCACGTGATCTGCCACCTGACCGATGAAAACGCAGCTATCAGCATGCGTATCAAAGTTCAGCGCGGTCGCGGTTATGTGCCGGCTTCTTCCCGAATTCATTCGGAAGAAGATGAGCGCCCGATCGGCCGTCTGTTGGTCGACGCCTGCTACAGCCCTGTAGAGCGTATTGCCTACAATGTTGAAGCAGCGCGTGTAGAACAGCGTACCGACCTGGACAAGCTGGTCATCGAAATGGAAACCAACGGCACAATCGATCCTGAAGAGGCGATTCGTCGTGCGGCAACCATCCTGGCTGAACAACTGGAAGCTTTTGTTGACTTACGTGATGTACGTCAGCCAGAAGTTAAAGAAGAGAAACCAGAATTCGATCCGATCCTGCTGCGCCCTGTTGACGATCTGGAATTGACTGTCCGCTCTGCTAACTGCCTTAAGGCAGAAGCTATCCACTATATCGGTGATCTGGTACAGCGTACCGAGGTTGAGCTTCTTAAGACGCCTAACCTGGGTAAAAAATCTCTTACCGAGATTAAAGACGTGCTGGCCTCCCGTGGACTGTCTCTGGGCATGCGCCTGGAAAACTGGCCACCGGCAAGCATTGCTGACGAGTAACCGGATCACAGGTTAAGGTTTTACTGAGAAGGATAAGGTCATGCGCCATCGTAAGAGTGGTCGTCAACTGAACCGCAACAGCAGCCATCGCCAGGCTATGTTCCGCAACATGGCAGGTTCACTGGTTCGTCATGAAATCATCAAGACGACCCTGCCTAAAGCGAAAGAACTGCGTCGCGTAGTTGAGCCGCTGATTACTCTTGCCAAGACTGATAGCGTTGCTAATCGTCGTCTGGCATTCGCCCGTACTCGTGATAACGAGATCGTGGCAAAACTGTTTAACGAACTGGGCCCGCGTTTCGCGAGCCGTGCCGGTGGTTACACTCGTATTCTGAAGTGTGGCTTCCGTGCAGGCGACAACGCGCCGATGGCTTACATCGAGCTGGTTGATCGTTCAGAGAAAGCAGAAGCTGCTGCAGAGTAATCTGTAGTAACGTAAAAAAACCCGCCTCGGCGGGTTTTTTTATATCTCCCCTTCCCCCATCTCTCTACAATAGTTGTATTCCTTCTGCTCATTCCGGAGTGCTGTCATGTGGTTAGTCGACCTGTGGGCAGAGCGTCACATCGCTAATGCCCAGCGTAACGGTGAGTTCGATAATTTACCCGGGCAGGGCGAGCCTTTGACGCTGGACGACGATTCGGCTGTCCCTGAAGAGCTACGCTCAGGTTATCGCTTGTTGAAGAACGCGGGCTGTTTGCCACCAGAGCTTGAGCAGCGTAAAGAAGCAATGGCGTTGGCTGATCTGCTGAAAGGCATTCACAAAGAAGACGAACGCTATCACGAATTAAGTCGTCGACTCGCGTTGATGGAACTGAAATTGCGCCAGGCTGGCATAAGTACCGATTTTCTGCGTGGAGAGTACGCTGAAAAATTGATGAATCGGTTTAATGAGGAGTAACCATCCATGTATCGCATTGGTGAACTGGCAAAGCTTGCAGGCGTGACCCCCGATACCATCCGCTACTATGAAAAGCAGCAGATGATGGATCATGAAGTTCGTACCGAAGGCGGATTTCGCCTGTATACCGGAACCGATCTTCAGCGCCTGAAGTTTATTCGCTATGCTCGCCAACTGGGTTTTACCCTTGAGGCGATCCGCGAACTGCTTTCTATTCGTGTTGACCCTGAACATCACACCTGCCAGGAGTCCAAGAGTATTGTCCAGGCGCGCCTCAGCGAAGTTGAGTCACGCATTGAAGAGCTACAATCAATGCAACGGTCGCTTAAGAAACTGAATGATGCCTGCTGCGGAACCGCACATAGCAGCGTTTATTGCTCTATCCTTGAGACGCTGGAGCAGGGGGCTGACAACAATATTAAAGGCTGTTGAATTTATCACCGTTCGGATCTACACTCGCGCCGTATAATTACCCATCAGGAGAAAATGATGAGCCGCTATCAACACACCAAAGGGCAAATTAATGATAACGCCATTGAGGCACTGCTGCATGACCCGCTGTTCAGACAGCGCGTTGAGAAGAATAAAAAAGGGAAAGGAAGTTATCTGCGCAAAACCAAACATGCAAAACGGGGTAACTGGGAGGCCAGTGGCAAACAAGCGAATCGCTTCTTTACCACTGGCCTTCTGCTTTTAGCGGCGTGATTAAGAACGGTTATTCTGTTCTTTCAGCAGGTCGCGGATTTCAGAAAGCAGTACTTCTTCTTTCGTCGGAGTTGGATCCGCAGCCGGTTCTTCTTTCTTACGATTCAGTTTGTTGATCAGTTTGATCGCCATAAAGATAGCGAAAGCGACGATCACAAAATCAAAGACATTTTGAATGAACACGCCGTAGTGCATCACTACAGCCGGAACATCTCCCTGCGCGTCGCGTAACGTCAGCGCAAATTGTTTAAAGTCGATCCCGCCAATTAATAAGCCCAACGGTGGCATAATAATATCGGCAACTAATGACGATACAATCTTACCGAACGCCGCACCAATAATGACACCCACCGCCAAATCAACAACGTTTCCACGCATCGCGAATTCGCGAAACTCTTTAATAATGCTCATGTTATTCTCCTTGTGCCAGCTGACGTTTATAAGTTTAACAAATGTTTATGTAATTTCCATTATTAACAATAATTCAGCCGTACAGATTTAGCCTTAAATAATAAAGGGTTAATAAAAAAGCGTTCCGTAGAACGCCTTTTGTAATTAAAGGAAGAAGGGACTTGGCTGGAACAATCGTTCGACATCGGTAATAAATTTTTTGTCCGTCAGGAACATAATTACATGGTCCCCTTGCTCAATGCGTAAATTATCATTGGCGATCATGACATCATTACCGCGCACGATCGCGCCGATGATGGTACCCGGTGGGAGTTTTATCTCATCAATAACTCTGCCGACAACGCGCGATGTGCTTTCATCACCATGCGCAACGGCTTCGATCGCTTCAGCGACCCCGCGACGCAGGGAAGAAACGCCGACAATATCGGCTTTACGCACGTGGCTCAGCAGGGCGGAAATAGTGGCCTGCTGCGGCGAAATCGCGATATCAATCACGCTCCCCTGCACAAGGTCTACGTAAGCGCGGCGTTGGATCAACACCATCACTTTTTTCGCGCCCATCCGCTTGGCCAGCATCGCGGACATAATGTTCGCTTCATCGTCGTTGGTGACGGCAATGAACAGATCAACCTGATCGATATGTTCTTCTGCCAGCAACTCTTGATCCGATGCATCGCCAAAGAAGACGATCGTATTTTGCAGCTTCTCTGCCAGTTCAGCAGCACGCTGTTGATCGCGCTCGATCAACTTCACGCTATAGTCTTTTTCCAGCCGACGCGCCAGACCCGCGCCGATGTTACCGCCACCGACCAGCATGATGCGCTTGTACGGTTTTTCCAGACGCTGTAATTCGCTCATGACGGCACGAATATGCTGGGATGCCGCGATAAAGAACACTTCATCCCCAGCCTCCACAATGGTTGAACCCTGTGGACGGATCGGCGTGTCATGGCGGAAAATGGCCGCAACACGCGTATCGATATGTGGCATATGGTCGCGCATGGTAGAGAGCGCATTACCCACCAGCGGCCCGCCGTAATAGGCTTTCACCACGGCGAGGCTCACTTTCCCTTCTGCGAAGTTCACCACCTGCAGCGCGCCTGGGTATTCGATCAGGCGATAGATGCTATCAATAACCAGTTGCTCAGGCGCAATCAGGTGATCGATAGGCACCGCGTCAGTATTGAACAGTTTCTCCGCGTCACGGACGTAGTCGGGTGAGCGAATGCGGGCGATACGGTTTGGTGTGTTAAAGAGGGAATAGGCGACCTGGCAGGCCACCATATTGGTTTCGTCCGAGCTGGTTACGGCAACCAGCATATCGGCGTCGTCGGCACCGGCCTCACGCAGCACACGTGGATGAGAACCATGGCCCTGGACGACGCGCAGGTCAAATTTGTCCTGCAAACCACGCAGACGTTCGCTATTGGTATCCACAATAGTGATGTCGTTATTCTCTCCGACCAGGTTTTCAGCCAGCGTACCGCCTACTTGCCCTGCGCCCAGAATGATAATTTTCATCAGTCACGACCCGTTATCTCATCATTTTTTGATTAGCTTAGCGTAAAAGAAGCCATCGCCTTCTTCTGCGCCAGGTAAATTCTGTTTGCCGGGCTGTTCTGGCGTGCCGGTTTCACTCAACACGGCATCCGGTGTGCGTTGCAGGAAGGCTGCAATTTGCTCGCTATTCTCTTCCGGTAGAATGGAGCAGGTCGCGTAGACCAGCGTGCCGCCAGGTTTGAGGTGCGCCCAGGTCGCAGTGAGGATCTCAGCCTGTAACTGGGCCAGTTCCGGAATATCGCGATCGCGGCGTAGCCACTTAATATCCGGATGACGGCGTACGACACCCGTTGCCGAACATGGCGCATCAAGAAGAATGCGATCAAATTGCTGTTCACCACACCATTGCTCAGGGAAGCGGCCATCACCCTGTTTCACCGTCGCTTTCATGCCCAGGCGCTTCAGGTTGTCATAGACGCGCGACAGGCGTTTTTCATCCACATCGACGGCCATAACATTGGCCTCAGGCGCCACTTCCAGAATGTGGGTCGTTTTGCCGCCGGGCGCGGCGCAGAGGTCGAGGATCTGCTCGCCATTTTCGGGTTGTAGATACGTCATGCAACCCTGGGCGGAGGCATCCTGAACGGTTACCCAACCTTCATCAAAGCCCGGTAGCGCATGCACCGGCGCCGGTGTTTCGAGGCGTACGGCATCCGGGTAGTCCGCGTGCGGGAAGCCGGTTAACCCAGCTTCTGCCAGCAGCGTCAGCCATGCGTCGCGTGTGTGATGATTACGGTTCACGCGTAGCCACATCGGCGGGCGCTGGTTGTTGGCCTCAAGAATGGCTTCCCACTGTTGCGGGTAGGCTTTTTTGATGCGTTTTACCAGCCAGGAAGGGTGCAGGTAGCGGACCTCTGTCTGCGCAAATTCGGCCTGTAGCTCATCCTGTTGACGCTGAAACTGACGCAGTACGCCATTGATCAACCCCTTCAACTGCGGACGCTTAATGGCCACTGCACCTTCTACCGTTTCCGCCAGCGCAGCGTGAGGTGGAATGCGCGTATACAACAGTTGGTAGAGACCGACCATAATCAGGTAGTGGAGGGTACGCTGCTTACCCGTCATCGGGCGCGACATCAGCTTGTGAATGAACCATTCCAGCTGAGAAAGCGTGCGCAACACGCCAAAGCACAGCTCCTGGAGCAAGGCTTTGTCTTTATCGGACACTTTTTGCTGCATGGCGGGCAGGACGTTACTTAACGATTGACCCTGCTCGACAACTTGCTCGACGGTTTGCGCCGCCAGACTGCGTAAATTGATGTTTTTTTTCATAACCGCAAAAATAAAAATGCCCGGCGACACCGGGCTTAAAAAAGAGAGTGACCGTCAGGCAAGACAGTTTCCGGGAATAAACCACTCCCGGCGCGAATTCAGGAGATCCTGCACGCCCATGGCTTTTTTACCTGCCGGCTGCAGAGAGAGCAGATTAAGAATGCCCTCGCCGGTTGCCACCTGAATACCCTGGCGATTGGCTTCCAGAATGGTACCTGGTGCCGCGCTCGTTGGGGTATTGATGACTGACGCCTGCCAGATTTTCACAGGCTGTTCATCAATCACGATGTAGCTCATCGGCCACGGATTAAAGGCGCGGATGCAGCGCTCAAGTTGTGCCGCGCTGAGCGACCAGTCAACGCGCGCTTCTTCTTTACTGAGTTTCTCAGCATAAGTGACCAGCGCTTCATCCTGAACTTCCGGTTTAGCGGTGCCAGCGGCGAGTTGAGCGAGCGTATGCAGCAGCCCTTGTGGGCCCAGGTCGGCCAGCTTATCGTACAGGCTGCCGCTGGTATCGTCGGCAGTGATTGGGCAGGAGAGCTTATGCAGCATATCGCCCGTATCAAGGCCAACGTCCATCTGCATGATGGTCACGCCGGTTTGGGCATCGCCTGCCCACAGCGAACGCTGAATAGGTGCCGCACCACGCCAGCGCGGCAGCAGGGAACCGTGCACGTTAATGCAGCCCAGTCGCGGCATATCCAGCACGGCTTTTGGCAGGATTAACCCATAAGCCACCACGACCATGATGTCGGCCTGTAAATCGGCAACCAGCTGTTGATTTTCCTGAGGGCGCAGCGAACCCGGCTGGAATACCGGCACGCCTTTCTCTTCGGCCAGCACTTTTACCGGGCTCGGCATCATTTTTTTGCCGCGTCCCGCCGGGCGATCGGGCTGAGTAAATACGCCCACTACCTGGTGTTCAGACGACAACAGCGCGTCAAGATGACGCGCTGCAAAATCGGGGGTACCCGCAAAGATGATACGTAGTGAATCAGACACGTTGATCCTTATCCTTAGGCACGCGCGTTCAGGCGATCCAGTTTCTCGACTTTCTGACGAATACGCTGTTGTTTCAGCGGGGACAGATAATCGATAAACAATTTACCGACTAAATGGTCCATTTCGTGTTGGATACAGATAGCCAGCAGGCCGTCTGCTTCCAGCTCGAACGCTTTACCGTTACGGTCGAGCGCGCGGATTTTCACCTGCTCGGCACGCGGCACCAGCGCACGCTGTTCCGGAATCGACAGACAACCTTCTTCAATACCGGTGTCGCCGTGTTTCTCCAGCAGCTCCGGGTTGATCAGCACCAGTTGCTCATCGCGATTTTCAGAAACATCAATCACGATAATGCGCTGATGGATGTCCACCTGTGTTGCCGCCAGGCCAATACCTTCTTCAGCGTACATAGTTTCGAACATATCATCGACGATACGCTGAATTTCTGCATTCACTTCTTCAACCGGTTTAGCGACTTTGCGAAGACGCTCGTCCGGAATGTGTAACACTTGCAAAACTGCCATAAATCTCCAGAGTTCTGTTCAGGAGTTGGAAAGAATATTATCTCTATTCTAGACAAAACCCCCTCTAATTGACAGCATCAGTGACCAATCGCAAAGATTGCTGATGCCGCTTGTGGCAAGGGGAAAAGGATGTCACCTACAGAGATATGGTTTCGCCTGATAAAGGTAAACGATCTATACGGCGACAGGATGCAAAACATCGCCGATACCCTGATTTGTGAAGCGACAGTGACGTTGAAAAACCTGCGCGACGTTGGGTTAACCGCGAAGCAGGCGGCGCGTTTTTTTTCGATGACAACGCAAGAGGTTAGCGAAAGTGAGCACTGGCTCTCGCAGCCTGATAATCACCTGCTGCTGGCCAGTTCGCCTCTCTACCCCACAGCGCTGCGGGCCATCAGTGATTACCCGGCCGCGCTTTTCGTTCGCGGAAACCTGTTGCTGCTGAGTTCTGATCAACTGGCGGTGGTCGGTAGCCGGAGCTTCTCATGGTACGGCGAACGCTGGGGGCGCGTGTTTTGCGAAGCCTTTGCGCAGCAGGGCGTGACCATCACCAGCGGACTTGCGCTGGGCATTGATGCGG
Source organism: Pseudocitrobacter sp. CD920760 (assembly GCF_057782505.1). Lineage (NCBI taxonomy): Bacteria > Pseudomonadati > Pseudomonadota > Gammaproteobacteria > Enterobacterales > Enterobacteriaceae > Pseudocitrobacter > Pseudocitrobacter sp. CD920760. The sequence goes on along the minus strand of NZ_CM173490.1, from coordinate 4,721,190 downwards.
TTGCTCACCGCAGCGCATTGCGCATGGCGGGCAAAACCATCGCCGTATTGGGTAATGGTCTGAGTCACATCTATCCACATCGGCATCGCCAGCTGGCGGATGACATTGTGGCGTCTGGCGGCGCGCTGGTCTCGGAGTTTCCCCTCGCGATGACGCCGTTGCCGCATAATTTTCCTCGGCGTAATCGTATTATCAGCGGCCTCAGCCGTGGCGTGCTGGTGGTTGAAGCGGCGTTGAAAAGTGGTTCGCTGGTGACGGCGCGTTGCGCAGCGGATCAGGGGCGGGAAGTGTATGCGATTCCTGGGCCTCTGGGTAACCCGGGCAGTGAGGGGCCGCACTGGTTGATTCAACAGGGCGCGATATTAGTCACAACGCCTGAAGATATTCTTGAAACACGGCAAATTGCGCTTTTTCAGTCCGCAAATGCGCAGGATACGTCAAAATATTCACCAGATCAGGATTCTGTAGCATTGCCATTTCCTGAGCTCCTGGCTAACGTAGGAGATGAGGTAACACCTGTTGACGTCGTCGCTGAACGTGCCGGCCAACCTGTGCCAGTGACCGTGGCTCAGCTACTCGAACTGGAGTTAGCAGGATGGATCGCAGCTGTACCCGGCGGCTATGTCCGATTAAGGAGGGCATGCCATGTTCGACGTACTACTGTACTTGTTTGAAACTTACATCCATAACGAAGCTGAAATGCGCGTGGATCAGGATAAACTGACACGGGATCTCACCGAGGCAGGTTTTGAACGTGAGGACATTTTCAACGCGTTGATGTGGCTGGAGAAGCTCGCTGATTATCAGGAAGGGCTTGTCGAACCGATGCAGTTGGCTTCCGATCCGCTTTCTGTTCGCATCTTTACGGCGGAAGAGAGCCAGAGACTGGATGCCAGTTGTCGGGGATTCTTGTTATTCCTGGAACAGATTCAGGTGCTAAACCTCGAAACGCGAGAAATGGTGATTGAACGCGTGATGGCTCTGGATACCGCAGAGTTCGAACTGGAAGATCTCAAATGGGTGATTCTGATGGTTCTGTTCAATCTTCCGGGGTGTGAAAACGCGTATCAACAAATGGAAGAATTACTCTTCGACGTGAATGAAGGTATGCTGCACTAATTCGATGATGCAGCAGTAAGAGTTGTTATGGCCAAATCAGCACTCTTTACAGTGCGTAAAAATGAGCCCTGCCCGCAGTGCGGGGCTGAATTGGTAATACGGTCCGGCAAGCATGGGCCGTTTCTTGGTTGTTCCCATTATCCAGAGTGTGACTATGTCCGTCCCCTGAAGAGTCAGGCGGATGGACATATCGTCAAAATTCTGGAGGGGCAGTTGTGCCCGGAATGTGGCGCCGAGCTGGCGCTCCGTCAGGGGCGTTTTGGGATGTTTATTGGTTGCAGCCAGTATCCGGCCTGCGAGCATACCGAACTTATCGACAAACCTGATGAAACGGCTATCGCCTGCCCACAGTGCCAGCAAGGGCATCTGGTTCAGCGGCGTTCACGCTATGGCAAAACGTTTCACTCCTGCGATCGCTATCCGGAGTGTCAGTTTGTGCTTAACTTCACCCCTGTTGCGGGCGAGTGTACAGAGTGTCATTACCCGCTACTCATCGAAAAGAAAACGGCGCATGGCCTGAAACGCTACTGTGCCAGTAAACAATGTGGAAAGCCGATCCCGGCGGAATAAATCAGTGAATAATAACCTGCCATCAGAAACCGTACAGCGTGCGGTTGTCGCTCTGAAGAATAAAGAAGTCATCGCTTACCCAACCGAAGCTGTGTTTGGCGTCGGTTGCGACCCTGACAGTGAAATCGCCGTTCATCGTCTGCTGGAACTCAAACAACGCCCGGTTGAAAAAGGGCTGATTCTGATTGCGGCAAGCTTCGAACAACTGAAACCGTATATTGATGATGCCGCGTTAACTGCCGCACAGCGTGATGCCGTATTTGCCTGCTGGCCTGGACCGGTCACGTTTGTGTTCCCGGCTAAAGCCACAACCCCCGGCTGGCTGACGGGGCGCTTTGACTCCCTCGCGGTGCGCGTCACCGATCATCCGGTGGTCATCGAACTTTGCAATGCGTACGGTAAACCGTTGGTCTCGACCAGTGCGAACCTTACCGGCCAGCCGCCGTGCCGCACAACAGAAGAAGTTCGCCAGCAGTTTGGCGATGCGTTCCCGGTGGTGGATGCGCTGACCGGTGGTCGACTCAATCCATCTGAAATCCGTGATGCCCTGACGGGCGAACTTTTCCGCCAGGGGTAACTCATGGAAACCTATGCTGTCTTTGGTAACCCGATTGCGCACAGCAAATCGCCTTTTATTCATCAACAGTTTGCGCAGCAGCTGAACATTACTCATCCTTATGGGCGCGTGCTGGCGCCGCTTGATGATTTTGTTAACACGCTCAACGCCTTCTTTGCACAAGGGGGGAAGGGGGCGAACGTCACCGTACCTTTTAAAGAAGAAGCGTTCGCCCGGGCAGATGAGCTGACCGAGCGCGCTGCGCTGGCAGGGGCGGTAAATACGCTCAAGCGACTGGAAGACGGGCGTTTGTTGGGGGATAACACTGATGGCATCGGTTTGCTGAGCGACCTTGAGCGTCTCTCCTTTATCCGACCGGGGCTACGAATTCTGCTGCTGGGGGCGGGCGGCGCGACGCGCGGTGTCCTGCTGCCGCTGCTCTCGATGGATTGCGCCGTCACCATTGCCAACCGTACCGCATCCCGTGCGCAAGAACTGGCGCAGCTTTTTGCGCATACGGGCAGTGTCAAGGCGCTGGGGCTGGATGCGCTGGAAGGGCATGAATTTGATTTAATTATCAATGCGACTTCGAGCGGCATTAATGGCGAGATCCCGGCGATCCCGGCATCGCTGATTCATCCTTCTCTTTATTGCTACGACATGTTTTATCAGAAAGGGGATACACCGTTCCTCGCCTGGTGTCGACAGCATGGAGCAAAACAGTGTGCCGATGGATTAGGTATGCTGGTGGGGCAGGCGGCGCATGCGGTATTGCTCTGGCATGGCGTGCTGCCGGAAATCGAACCGGTGATTGAACAGATGAAGCAGGCGTTGCGCGAATGAATCAGGCCATTCAGTTTCCCGACCGCGAGCACTGGGATGACAACCAGTGTGCCGTCTGTTTTCCGGCGCTGGTGCAGGGTATGCAACTAATGTGTGCCATCCGCCGCGAAACGATGATCGCCCGTTTTGGCGGCGAAACGCCTCAGGCATGGTTAGCGCTGTTTCAGGAAAATCGCTGGGACCTGGAAGAGGAAGCCAGCGATCTTATCCGCGACCAGCAGGAAGATAATCAGGGCTGGGTCTGGTTATCCTGATTCAGATAATCATCTTTCCATTTCACGTAGTTGTTGGCCGAGTATTTCAACCCTTCCAGTTCAGACGCTTTTAATGGGCGGATCTGTTTAACCGGGCTGCCCAGATAAAGATAGCCACTTTCCAGGCGCTTATGCTGCGGCACCAGACTACCCGCGCCAATCATGACGTCATCCTCAACCACTACGCCATCCAGCAAGATAGACCCCATCCCGACCAGAACCCGATTGCCCACGGTGCAGCCGTGTAGCATCACTTTGTGCCCAACCGTGACGTCGTCGCCAATGATGAGCGGATTACCGTCCGGGTTATGAGTCGATTTATGGGTCACGTGGAGAACGCTACCGTCCTGGATATTGCTGCGCGCGCCAATCTGGACATAATTAACATCGCCACGAATGGCGACCAGCGGCCAGATACTGACATCATCGCCAATACGAACGTCGCCAATCACTACGCTTGTGGGATCAATCAGCACGCGAGCGCCAATGGTTGGGAAAAGATCTTTATAGTGGCGTAAGTCTGCGGCCATGATTACCTCTTTAAAACGATCGTTTTAGGGAACAGACGATCATTATTGCCCCGATTTCACGGTTTCTCACCTCAAAATTTAAGCAAATTGCGCAGTTAGAAGGCAAAGAGTTTGAAAAAACAGCAGTCAGAAAAAAAGATCTAAAAAGGCCTTGTGCTAAGAAGCAAACTCCCTATAATGCGCCTCCATCGACACGGCGGATGTGAATCACTTCACACAAACAGCCGGTTCGGTTGAAGAGAAAAATCCTTGAAAATGGGGTTGACTCTGAAAGAGGAAAACGTATTATACGGGACCTCGCAACGGTGAGCGTAAAGCCGCGTTGCAACTGCTCTTTAACAATTTATCAGACAATCTGTGTGGGCACTCAATGATACGGATTCTTAACGTCGCAAGACGATAAATGAATACCAAGTCTCTGAGTGAACACGTAATTCATTACGAAGTTTAATTCACGAGCATCAAACTTAAATTGAAGAGTTTGATCATGGCTCAGATTGAACGCTGGCGGCAGGCCTAACACATGCAAGTCGAACGGTAACAGGAATCAGCTTGCTGATTCGCTGACGAGTGGCGGACGGGTGAGTAATGTCTGGGAAACTGCCTGATGGAGGGGGATAACTACTGGAAACGGTAGCTAATACCGCATAACGTCGCAAGACCAAAGAGGGGGACCTTCGGGCCTCTTGCCATCGGATGTGCCCAGATGGGATTAGCTAGTAGGTGGGGTAACGGCTCACCTAGGCGACGATCCCTAGCTGGTCTGAGAGGATGACCAGCCACACTGGAACTGAGACACGGTCCAGACTCCTACGGGAGGCAGCAGTGGGGAATATTGCACAATGGGCGCAAGCCTGATGCAGCCATGCCGCGTGTATGAAGAAGGCCTTCGGGTTGTAAAGTACTTTCAGCGAGGAGGAAGGTGTTGAGGTTAATAACCTTAGCAATTGACGTTACTCGCAGAAGAAGCACCGGCTAACTCCGTGCCAGCAGCCGCGGTAATACGGAGGGTGCAAGCGTTAATCGGAATTACTGGGCGTAAAGCGCACGCAGGCGGTTTGTTAAGTCAGATGTGAAATCCCCGGGCTCAACCTGGGAACTGCATTTGAAACTGGCAAGCTTGAGTCTCGTAGAGGGGGGTAGAATTCCAGGTGTAGCGGTGAAATGCGTAGAGATCTGGAGGAATACCGGTGGCGAAGGCGGCCCCCTGGACGAAGACTGACGCTCAGGTGCGAAAGCGTGGGGAGCAAACAGGATTAGATACCCTGGTAGTCCACGCTGTAAACGATGTCGACTTGGAGGTTGTGCCCTTGAGGCGTGGCTTCCGGAGCTAACGCGTTAAGTCGACCGCCTGGGGAGTACGGCCGCAAGGTTAAAACTCAAATGAATTGACGGGGGCCCGCACAAGCGGTGGAGCATGTGGTTTAATTCGATGCAACGCGAAGAACCTTACCTACTCTTGACATCCACGGAACTTTTCAGAGATGAATTGGTGCCTTCGGGAACCGTGAGACAGGTGCTGCATGGCTGTCGTCAGCTCGTGTTGTGAAATGTTGGGTTAAGTCCCGCAACGAGCGCAACCCTTATCCTTTGTTGCCAGCGGTTCGGCCGGGAACTCAAAGGAGACTGCCAGTGATAAACTGGAGGAAGGTGGGGATGACGTCAAGTCATCATGGCCCTTACGAGTAGGGCTACACACGTGCTACAATGGCATATACAAAGAGAAGCGACCTCGCGAGAGCAAGCGGACCTCATAAAGTATGTCGTAGTCCGGATTGGAGTCTGCAACTCGACTCCATGAAGTCGGAATCGCTAGTAATCGTAGATCAGAATGCTACGGTGAATACGTTCCCGGGCCTTGTACACACCGCCCGTCACACCATGGGAGTGGGTTGCAAAAGAAGTAGGTAGCTTAACCTTCGGGAGGGCGCTTACCACTTTGTGATTCATGACTGGGGTGAAGTCGTAACAAGGTAACCGTAGGGGAACCTGCGGTTGGATCACCTCCTTACCTTAAAGAACCGTTCCTTGAAGTGTCCACACAGATTGTCTGATGAAAATTAGCAGTAAAAAATCTCTGCAGGCTTGTAGCTCAGGTGGTTAGAGCGCACCCCTGATAAGGGTGAGGTCGGTGGTTCAAGTCCACTCAGGCCTACCAAATCCGTTCTGATACTGCGTTGCGGAATGACTCGCATACTTCAGTATGCTTCGCCATCCCACGCCTTGTCTCAAAACGAATTACGGTTACAGAGATTGACCTACGATGGGGCTATAGCTCAGCTGGGAGAGCGCCTGCTTTGCACGCAGGAGGTCTGCGGTTCGATCCCGCATAGCTCCACCATCTTTACTGCAAAAAACAAGAAAACTTCAGAGTACACTGAATAAGTGTGCTGCGAAGTTTTGCTCTTTAAAAATCTGGATCAAGCTGAAAATTGAAACGACACACTTTTAAGTGTGTTCGAGTCTCTCAAATTTTCGCAACACGATGGTGTTTTACGAAACATCTTCGGGTTGTGAGGTTAAGCGACTAAGCGTACACGGTGGATGCCCTGGCAGTCAGAGGCGATGAAGGACGTGCTAATCTGCGATAAGCGTCGGTAAGGTGATATGAACCGTTATAACCGGCGATTTCCGAATGGGGAAACCCAGTGCAATTCGTTGCACTATCGTTAAGTGAATACATAGCTTAACGAAGCGAACCGGGGGAACTGAAACATCTAAGTACCCCGAGGAAAAGAAATCAACCGAGATTCCCCCAGTAGCGGCGAGCGAACGGGGAGCAGCCCAGAGTCTGAATCAGCATGTGTGTTAGTGGAAGCGTCTGGAAAGTCGCACGATACAGGGTGAAAGTCCCGTACACCAAAATGCATATGTTGTGAACTCGAAGAGTAGGGCGGGACACGTGGTATCCTGTCTGAATATGGGGGGACCATCCTCCAAGGCTAAATACTCCTGACTGACCGATAGTGAACCAGTACCGTGAGGGAAAGGCGAAAAGAACCCCGGCGAGGGGAGTGAAAAAGAACCTGAAACCGTGTACGTACAAGCAGTGGGAGCCTCTTTATGGGGTGACTGCGTACCTTTTGTATAATGGGTCAGCGACTTATATTCTGTAGCAAGGTTAACCGAATAGGGGAGCCGAAGGGAAACCGAGTCTTAACTGGGCGTTAAGTTGCAGGGTATAGACCCGAAACCCGGTGATCTAGCCATGGGCAGGTTGAAGGTTGGGTAACACTAACTGGAGGACCGAACCGACTAATGTTGAAAAATTAGCGGATGACTTGTGGCTGGGGGTGAAAGGCCAATCAAACCGGGAGATAGCTGGTTCTCCCCGAAAGCTATTTAGGTAGCGCCTCGTGAACTCATCTTCGGGGGTAGAGCACTGTTTCGGCTAGGGGGTCATCCCGACTTACCAACCCGATGCAAACTACGAATACCGAAGAATGTTATCACGGGAGACACACGGCGGGTGCTAACGTCCGTCGTGAAGAGGGAAACAACCCAGACCGCCAGCTAAGGTCCCAAAGTCACAGTTAAGTGGGAAACGATGTGGGAAGGCTCAGACAGCCAGGATGTTGGCTTAGAAGCAGCCATCATTTAAAGAAAGCGTAATAGCTCACTGGTCGAGTCGGCCTGCGCGGAAGATGTAACGGGGCTAAACTGTGCACCGAAGCTGCGGCAGCGACACTATGTGTTGTTGGGTAGGGGAGCGTTCTGTAAGCCGTTGAAGGTGTGTCGTGAGGCATGCTGGAGGTATCAGAAGTGCGAATGCTGACATAAGTAACGATAAAGCGGGTGAAAAGCCCGCTCGCCGGAAGACCAAGGGTTCCTGTCCAACGTTAATCGGGGCAGGGTGAGTCGACCCCTAAGGCGAGGCCGAAAGGCGTAGTCGATGGGAAACAGGTTAATATTCCTGTACTTGGTGTTACTGCGAAGGGGGGACGGAGAAGGCTATGTTGGCCGGGCGACGGTTGTCCCGGTTTAAGCGTGTAGGTGGGAAGTTTAGGTAAATCCGGACTTCTGTTAACACTGAGACGTGATGACGAGGCACTACGGTGCTGAAGTAACAAATGCCCTGCTTCCAGGAAAAGCCTCTAAGCATCAGGTAACATTGAATCGTACCCCAAACCGACACAGGTGGTCAGGTAGAGAATACCAAGGCGCTTGAGAGAACTCGGGTGAAGGAACTAGGCAAAATGGTGCCGTAACTTCGGGAGAAGGCACGCTGATATGTAGGTGAAGCGGTTTACCCGTGGAGCTGAAATCAGTCGAAGATACCAGCTGGCTGCAACTGTTTATTAAAAACACAGCACTGTGCAAACACGAAAGTGGACGTATACGGTGTGACGCCTGCCCGGTGCCGGAAGGTTAATTGATGGGGTTAGCGGCAACGCGAAGCTCTTGATCGAAGCCCCGGTAAACGGCGGCCGTAACTATAACGGTCCTAAGGTAGCGAAATTCCTTGTCGGGTAAGTTCCGACCTGCACGAATGGCGTAATGATGGCCAGGCTGTCTCCACCCGAGACTCAGTGAAATTGAACTCGCTGTGAAGATGCAGTGTACCCGCGGCAAGACGGAAAGACCCCGTGAACCTTTACTATAGCTTGACACTGAACATTGAGCCTTGATGTGTAGGATAGGTGGGAGGCTTTGAAGTGTGGACGCCAGTCTGCATGGAGCCAACCTTGAAATACCACCCTTTAATGTTTGATGTTCTAACGTAGACCCGTGATCCGGGTTGCGGACAGTGTCTGGTGGGTAGTTTGACTGGGGCGGTCTCCTCCCAAAGAGTAACGGAGGAGCACGAAGGTTAGCTAATCCTGGTCGGACATCAGGAGGTTAGTGCAATGGCATAAGCTAGCTTGACTGCGAGCGTGACGGCGCGAGCAGGTGCGAAAGCAGGTCATAGTGATCCGGTGGTTCTGAATGGAAGGGCCATCGCTCAACGGATAAAAGGTACTCCGGGGATAACAGGCTGATACCGCCCAAGAGTTCATATCGACGGCGGTGTTTGGCACCTCGATGTCGGCTCATCACATCCTGGGGCTGAAGTAGGTCCCAAGGGTATGGCTGTTCGCCATTTAAAGTGGTACGCGAGCTGGGTTTAGAACGTCGTGAGACAGTTCGGTCCCTATCTGCCGTGGGCGCTGGAGAATTGAGGGGGGCTGCTCCTAGTACGAGAGGACCGGAGTGGACGCATCACTGGTGTTCGGGTTGTCATGCCAATGGCATTGCCCGGTAGCTACATGCGGAAGAGATAAGTGCTGAAAGCATCTAAGCACGAAACTTGCCCCGAGATGAGTTCTCCCTGACTCTTTAAGAGTCCTGAAGGAACGTTGAAGACTACGACGTTGATAGGCTGGGTGTGTAAGTGCAGCGATGCATTGAGCTAACCAGTACTAATGAACCGTGAGGCTTAACCTTACAACGCCGAAGATGTTTTGGCGAAGAGACATCGATAAGTAAGCTTGATAACAGATTAAATTAACCGGCGTAAGCGGGTTAATACAACAGAATTTGCCTGGCGGCACTAGCGCGGTGGTCCCACCTGACCCCATGCCGAACTCAGAAGTGAAACGCCGTAGCGCCGATGGTAGTGTGGGGTCTCCCCATGCGAGAGTAGGGAACTGCCAGGCATCAAATTTAGCGTGCTGATATGGCTCAGTTGGTAGAGCGCACCCTTGGTAAGGGTGAGGTCCCCAGTTCGACTCTGGGTATCAGCACCACTTTTTCGGTTAAAGTTCGGCAGATTAGAAAAGAATTTGTCTGGCGGCAGTAGCGCGGTGGTCCCACCTGACCCCATGCCGAACTCAGAAGTGAAACGCCGTAGCGCCGATGGTAGTGTGGGGTCTCCCCATGCGAGAGTAGGGAACTGCCAGACATCAAATTAAGCAAAAGGCCATCCAAAAGGATGGCCTTTTTGCGTTGTGGCGAAAAAAACATGCCGGATAGAGGCTGCGCCTTATCCGGCCTAAAAATACCAATTAATGGATTACCTGCGATAAAAATGCGCGTGTACGCTCGGATTTCGGGTGTGCAAAAAACTCATCCGGCGCGGCCTGCTCAACAATCTCTCCGCGATCCATAAATATCACCCGATCAGCGACGGTACGCGCGAAACCCATCTCATGCGTGACACACAGCATCGTCATACCCGACTGCGCCAGTCCAATCATCGTATCCAGCACCTCTTTAACCATCTCCGGATCGAGCGCCGATGTCGGTTCATCAAACAGCATAATCTTGGGTTTCATGCACAGAGAACGGGCAATCGCGACACGCTGCTGCTGCCCGCCGGAAATTTGCCCGGGAAACTTATGTGCATGCTCGGCAATTCTCACGCGTTCAAGGTAATGCATCGCCAGCGCTTCTGCCTCTTTCTTTGGCATTTTATGCACCCAAATGGGCGCCAGCGTACAGTTTTGCAGAACGGTCAGATGCGGGAATAAATTAAAGTGCTGGAACACCATGCCTACTTCCTGACGTACTTTCTCGATATTACGCAGATCGTCGTTTAGCTCGATCCCATCGACAATAATCCGTCCCTGCTGATGCTCCTCCAGGTGGTTGATGCAGCGAATGGTCGTTGATTTCCCGGAGCCCGAAGGACCGCATAATACAATACGCTCACCTGGCCTCACGTTCAGGTTAATGTCTTTTAAAACATGGAATTGCCCGTACCACTTATTCACATTTTCAAGCGTAATCATCGCGTCGGCGGGTTGCATCAAAATTTGGCTCATAGATTCCTCAGTGCGGTGTACGCCCGGTGTGGAAGCGCTTTTCCAGGTACTGGCTATAGCGCGACATGCTAAAACAGAAGATCCAGTAGATCAGTGCAGCGAAGACATATCCTTCGGTCGACATCCCCAGCCAGGCGGGATCGACGGTCGCTTGTTGTACGCTGCTGAAGAGATCAAACAGACCGATGATGATCACCAGGCTGGTATCCTTAAACAACGCAATGATGGTGTTTACCAGACCCGGAATCACCAGTTTCAGCGCCTGTGGAAGAATGACCAGTCCCTGCATCCTCCAGTAACCCAGCGCCAGCGACTCCGCCGCTTCATATTGCCCCTTTGGCAGCGCCTGAAGCCCGCCGCGTACCACTTCCGCGACGTAGGCTGACTGGAACAGGATCACACCGACCAACGCGCGAATCAGCTTATCGATACTGGTGCCTTCCGCCATAAAGAGCGGCAGCATGACCGAAGACATAAACAGAACCGTAATAAGCGGCACTCCGCGCCAGAACTCGATAAAAATTACCGACAGAATACGCACTACCGGCATCGTCGAGCGTCGGCCTAACGCAAGGAGGATCCCGAGCGGCAGTGCCCCCGCGATGCCAACTGAGGCGATAATCAGCGTCAGCGTCAACCCGCCCCACTGGCGCGTCTCGACGCGATCCAGGCCGAAAATCCCGCCGTACAGTAGCCCCCAAACAATCAGCGGGTAGATAACCGCCCAGCCAGCAATGTAGCGCCCGCGCTGTGGCAGGTTGCGCCAGAACATCAGCGCAATGGAGAACAGGCCAATCAGCAGCGCCAGATTAATTCGCCAGCGCTGATCGTGCGGATAGAGGCCATACATAAACTGACCAAAACGTTGGTGGATAAACACCCAGCACGCCCCGGCTTTCGTACAATCGGCGCGTGTCGTGCCGAACCAGTTGGCCTGCAAAAATGCCCAGTTCAGCAGCGGCGGAATTAACTGCCACATCAACCACAGACAGAACAGCGTAAGCAGGCTATTCAGCCAGCTGGAGAACAGGTTTTTGCGCATCCAGACCAGCGGTCGCCAGGATGAAGCTGGCGTGGGCGGGACCGGATGCGATAACAGTGCTTTTGTCATCATGGCTCCTTAACGCTCGACCAGGGCGATGCGGCGGTTATAGAGGTTCATCAGCAGGGAGATCGTCAGGCTGATAATCAGGTAAACAGACATAGTAATGGCGATGGTTTCAATCGCTTGTCCGGTCTGGTTGAGTACCGTTCCGGCAAACAGAGACACCATATCGGGATAACCAATCGCTGCCGCTAAAGAGGAGTTCTTCACAATATTCAGATACTGGCTGGTGAGCGGCGGAATGATGACCCGCAGCGCCTGCGGGATGATCACCTGGCGCAGCGTGACCGGATTCGGCAGACCCAGTGAACGCGCCGCTTCGTGCTGACCATAGGGCACTGCCTGAATACCCGCACGAATAATTTCCGCGATAAACGCCGACGTATACACAGAGAGCGCCAGGGTGAGCGCTGCCAGCTCCGGGATAAGCGCCATGCCACCGCGGAAGTTAAACCCACGCAGTTCGGGCACATCCCAGTGTAATGCCGCGCCAAACAGCGCGTGAGCCAGAAGCGGTAAGCCAATAATGAGTGCCAGCGAAGCAGGCCAGGTACGGCGGAGTTGCCCCGTTTTGATCTGACGTAATGTGTTATAGCGATACAGCCCGATGGAGACGGCGATGGCGACAATAATGGCCGCCAGAAACGCCAGCAGCCCTTCCCCTAACTGCGGTGCAGGAATATACAGCCCACGATTGCTGAGAAACAGCAGGTCAAAGGCGTTAACCGCTTGACGCGGCCCCGGCAGGTTGCGCAGTACGGCAAAGTACCAGAAGAAGATTTGCAGCAGCGGGGGAATATTACGGAACGTCTCGATGTAGATCGTAGAGAGTTTGCGCAGCAACCAGTTATCCGACAAACGCGCCAGCCCGAGGAAAAAACCGAGTATCGAGGCGAAGACAATACAGAGGGCTGAAACCAGCAGTGTGTTCAGCAGCCCGACCAGAAACACCCGGCCATAGGTATCACCCTGCTGATAATCAATGAGATGTTGGACGATACCAAACCCGGCGCTGCGATCGAGAAAAGCGAAGCCTGAGGTGATACCGCGGTTATTCAGGTTGGTAATCGTGTTGTGTATCAAATAGATGGCAATAGCGACAAGCGTCACTACGGCGATAATTTGAAACAGCCAGGCACGAACCGTGGGGTTAGAAAAGGAGAGGGCTCCCTTTACGGTTGGGTGACGATGGCGCATAAAAAACCTCAGAACCAGAACGAAAATGTGGGCGCCGCAGCGCAGCGCCCGTTACTGCCGTGCTTAGCGTACTGGCGGAGCGTACTGAATCCCGCCGTTGTTCCAGAGGTTGTTTTGCCCGCGTTTGATCTTCAGCGGGCTTTCCGATCCGACATTGCGCTCGAAGATCTCGCCGTAGTTGCCGACCTGTTTCACAATGTTGTAAGCCCATTTGTTATCGAGCTTAAGATCCTTACCGTAATCACCCTCTTTGCCTAACAGGTGCGCCATATCCGGCGTAGCAGGGCTGGCCGCTTTCTCGTCGACGTTCTTCGAGTTAATACCCATCTCTTCGGCGTTCAGCATGGCGAAAAGCGTCCAGCGAACGACGGAGAACCATTCGTCATCTCCACGGCGCACAACCGGCCCGAGCGGCTCTTTTGAGATAACCTCAGGCAGTACAATCCACTCCGCCGGGTTACCCAGCTTGATGCGCAGCGCATAAAGTTGTGACTGGTCAGAGGCCAGCGTATCGCAGCGGCCTGACTCCAGGGCTTTGGCCGATTCATCAGAGCGGTCGAAGGTCACCGGTGTGTACTTCATGTTGTTGGCTTTGAAGTAGTCCGCCACGTTCAGTTCGGTGTCGGTACCTGCCTGAATACAAACCGTCGCGCCATCCAGCTCTTTCGCGCTTTTCAGGTCGGCTTTGTTATGGGTCAGGAAGCCAATGCCGTCGTAATAGGTTACGCCGGTGAACGACATACCCATGCCAGCATCGCGCGAGGAGGTCCAGGTGGTATTACGGGAGAGCAGGTCCACTTCACCCGATTGCAGCGCAGTGAAGCGTTCTTTGGCGGTGAGCGGGGTATATTTTACTTTGCTGGCATCACCAAAGACGGCTGCGGCGACCCCGCGACAGACATCTACGTCGATCCCGCTAAATTTGCCATCGCCATCGGCGTAAGAGAAACCGGGCAGGCCGTCACTGATCCCACACTGGACGAACCCCTTTTTCTTCACTGCATCAAATGTGGTACCTGCATGTGCCTGATTCACAACCGCAAACAGCGCGCCGGCAGCGGCGAGGCTGGCTATCATTATCTTTTTCATAATGCATCCTGTGTGGCGGAAAATATCGTTAAATACTCTTCATCCTTCAAGCTGCTTCTGTGTTGGCTGCGCTCGCTCACCCCAGTCACGTACTTATGTACGCTCCTGGGGATTCACTCTCTTGCCGCCTTGAAGCAACTCGAATGATTTGAGTATTAAGTGACGTCTGGGAAACGCCTGAACCTGTCTGTCGTGATGGCTCTACTTTTTACTAAGCAAAGGTAGTGCCAGGTTTGCGCGGGGTAGTTACAGCGCAATATGTCTGAGTGTAGACAGGAAAAAATAAAGTCAGCGCCCCGAAATAGTGCGAAATTACAACGTAAGCCACATTTTGGCGCAAAATATTTTCTTTTTAATGGCAACAGTTCGCTAACAGTTTTGGCCGTGAATATAAGCAAACTGTAGGATGATTTGAATATGTGAAAAGCAACACGAATAATTGCAACACGGCAATATTTAAGACAGCAGGATGTGATTAACTTCTATATGTATTTATTTATATAACGGCGGGAGCGTTAAAAATTGCACCATAGAAAGGCAAACGCGCGGCCAGGGCCGCGCGCGGAAAGCATTATTTGGACAGGGCGATGATCCCCATCGTCAGGCCAGCCACGGCGGCAGTCCCCACAGCGACGGCGCCGGCAGTCTCCCAGTTATCCTGAGTGGTGCCTTTCATGCAGGTATTGGTATGAACCAGACGTCCCTGGTCATCATAGACCGGTACGCAGGGAGAATCGTGAGCACAACCTGCCAGCAGCGCGGTAAGCAGTGCGACAGAAATTAATCTTTTCATGGTGTTACCTCAATAATCACGCCTTCGTTTAATAAGTTAAATCCCTTATTAACGAGCTCGAGGCTATTTTATCACTGGCGATAAAAAGACCATCGTGCGGAATAATGTCAATTCATGTGAATTGTAAAAATAATGAAGAGAGAAGAATTTTATAGATTGGTTTTAAGAAAGAACGAATCACTATCTTATTAATTATTATAGCCTTCGGACTGTATAAAAAAAGGCGTCCGAAGACGCCTTTATGTTTCAGCCTTACTCGTCTTTACCTTTGAAGCGACGACGAATCACCACAAAGAAGACGGGGACGAAGAAGATGGCTAACAATGTCGCGGAAACCATCCCGCCCATCACGCCAATACCTACCGCATTCTGCGCGCCGCTCCCGGCGCCGTTGCTGATTGCCAGCGGCAATACGCCGAGGATAAACGCGAGCGATGTCATCAGGATGGGACGCAGACGCATTCGCACCGACATCAACGTTGCTTCGATGATGCCTTTGCCCTCTTTCTCCATCAAATCTTTGGCAAACTCCACGATCAGAATGGCGTTCTTAGCCGAGAGACCAATGGTGGTGAGCAGGCCAACCATAAAGTAGACGTCATTTGTCTGGCCAAAGAGCGTGGCAGCCAACAACACGCCGACGATCCCCAGCGGTACAACCAGCATCACAGAGAATGGAATCGACCAGCTCTCGTAGAGCGCGGCCAGGCAGAGGAAGACGATAACGAAGGAAATCCCGATCAGGGCTGGGGCCTGGTTACCTGACAGCCGTTCCTGATAAGACATTCCCGTCCAGTCGTAGCCAATACCCGCAGGTAGCGTTGAAGCCAAATGCTCCATCAGCGCCATCGCTTCACCGGTACTTTTACCTGGAGCCGATTCGCCCAGAATTTCCATTGAAGGCAGCCCGTTATAACGCTCCAGACGTGGGGAACCGTGAGACCAGTGCGCCGAGCTAAAGGTGGAGAATGGCACCATTTCGCCACTGGCGCTGCGCACGTACAGGTTATTGATATCTTCCGGCAACATTCGGTACTTCGCAGCGGCCTGCACATAAACCTTTTTCACGCGACCACGGTCGATAAAATCGTTAACGTAAGCGCCACCCAGTGAGGCCGAAATGGTCTCGTTGATGTCCGAAAGCGAGACGCCCAGCGCCTGTGCCTTTTCCTGGTCTACATCGAGCTTAAATTGCACCGTATCTTCCAGGCCGTTAGGTCGTACGCCTTCCAGAACATCCGGGTGTTGCATTGTTTTGCCCAGCAGTTCGTTACGTGCGGCAGTTAATGCCTGATGACCCAGACCGCCCTGGTCGATAAGCTCGAAGTCGAAACCGGTCGCCGTACCAAGTTCAAGAATGGGCGGCATGTTAAAGCCGCGCACAAAGCCATCGGTAATCTGTTCGAATGCCGCATTGGCGCGGCTCAAAATGGCGGTAACCTTCGACTCTTTTCCTTCACGCTGCTCCCAGGGTTTCAGGCTGACAAATGCCATCCCCGCGTTTTGCGCCTGGCCGCTAAAGCTGAAGCCGTTCACGGTAAACACGCTTTCGACATCCGCTTTTTCGTTGTTCAGGTAATAATGCGTTACCTGATCGAGCACTTTTTGCGTACGTTCCTGCGTCGCTCCCGCGGGAAGTTGCACGATGGTCATGAAGACCCCCTGGTCTTCATCGGGCAGGAAAGAGGTGGGCAGCCGTAAGGCGAGTATCACCATCCCAACCACAATCAGAACAAAGATCAGCAGGTAACGACCGGTTGAACCCAGAATCCGGCTCACGCTGTCGGTATAATGCCCTACGCTTCGTTCGAACAGATTGTTAAACCAGCCAAAGAAACCGCCTCTGTGGGCATGCTGCTCTGGCGACATCGGTTTCAGGATGGTGGCGCATAGCGCCGGGGTCAGAATTAATGCAACCAGCACCGACAGCGCCATCGCCGAGACGATGGTGATGGAAAACTGACGATAAATCGCCCCGGTAGAGCCACCAAAGAAGGCCATCGGGATAAATACCGCCGACAGCACCATGGCGATCCCGACCAGCGCACCCTGAATTTGTGACATCGATTTTTCTGTCGCTTCCTTTGGCGGCAGATGTTCTTCAGCCATTACGCGCTCGACGTTCTCCACCACCACGATGGCATCATCGACCAACAGGCCGATGGCGAGCACCATCCCAAACATTGTCAGGGTGTTAATGGAGTAACCGAAAGCGGACAGAATGGCGAACGTCCCCAGTAGCACAACTGGCACGGCAATCGTCGGGATAAGTGTCGCACGGATGTTCTGTAAGAACAGATACATCACGAGGAAGACCAGTACGATCGCTTCGAACAGAGTTTTCACCACCTCATTGATGGAGATTTTGACAAACGGTGTGGTGTCGTACGGGTAAACCACTTTCATCCCCTGCGGGAAGAAAGGCTGTAGCTCTGCCAGCTTCTCTTTAATGGCTTTCGCTGTATCCAGTGCATTGGCGCCCGTCGCCAGCTTGATACCGAGACCTGATGCCGGATTGCCGTTAATTCGCGCCACCACGTTGTAGTTTTCACCGCCAAGCTCAATGCGTGCGACATCTTTCAGATGTACCACGGAGCCGTCAGTGTTAACGCGCAGCGTAACGTTGCCGAACTCAACCGGATCTTTCAGACGCGTTTGCGCAATGATAGAGGCGTTAAGCTGTTGCCCCGGTAACGCAGGCGTTCCGCCAAGCTGACCGGCGGCAATCTGGTCGTTCTGCACTTTCAGTTGGTTAATAACATCTACCGGCGTAAGGCGATATTTGTTCAGCAGGTTGGCGTCCAGCCAGATGCGCATGGCGTACTGTGCACCGAACAGCTGTACATCGCCCACACCATTAAGGCGGCTGATGGTGTCCTTAACGTTAGATGCCACATAGTCAGAAATATCATCCTGAGTGGTGGAGGGGTTGTCGGAGACAAAACCAGCCACCATGAGGAAGCTGCTGCTCGACTTCTCAACGCTGATCCCCTGTTGCTGCACTTCCTGCGGCAGCAACGGCGTGGCGAGCTGGAGCTTGTTCTGCACCTGCACCTGCGCGATATCCGAGTCGGTTCCCGACTGGAAGGTCAGGGTGATCGTCACGCTTCCTGCGGAGTCGCTGGTGGATGACATGTACATCAGGTTATCGATGCCGTTCATGTTCTGTTCGATAACCTGCGTCACCGTATCCTGCACCGTTTGCGCATCTGCCCCCGGATAGTTAGCGGAAACGGAGACTGCCGGTGGCGCGATGGTGGGATACTGCGCAACCGGCAGCTGTAAAATCGCCAGCCCGCCGGCCATCATCAGAATGATAGCCAGCACCCAGGCGAAAATCGGACGCTTGATAAAAAAGTTAGCCATTTCGTAGGGATACCTTACTGCGCCGCTGGCGGGGTTGATTCATCGCTAACGGCGATGACCCTCGCGCCGGGATGCACTTTCTGTAAACCACTGACAATCACCTTGTCGCCCGTTTTCAGCCCGTCGCTAATCAACCATTGGTCGCCAATGGCCTGTGTGGCGATTACGTTACGGGTTTCGGCGGCGCTGTCGTTGTTCACCACCATCACGGTAGCATCACCGCGCGGCGTACGCGTGACGCCCTGTTGCGGCACCAGCATGGCATCTGGCTGCACGCCTTCATCGACGCGGGCCCGCACAAACATTCCGGGCAGCAATGTGTGCTGCGGGTTCGGGAAGACGGCGCGCAGAGTAATAGAACCGGTGCTTTCATCGACGGTGACGTCGGAGAACTGCAGGGTGCCTTTCAGCGGATAAGGCTGACCATTCTCCATCAGCAACTCCACATTGCTGGCGGTATTCTCTTTTTGCAGATTACCCTGCTCGACGGACTGTTTCAGGCGCATAAAGTCGCTGCTGGACTGTGTTACGTCGACATAGATAGGGTCTAACTGTTGTACGGTTGCCAGCTCGGTGGTTTGCCCGTTCGTCACCAGCGCGCCTTCCGTCACATTGGATTTACCAATACGTCCGCTGATGGGTGACGTGACTTTGGTATAAGCCAGATTGATACGCGCGCTCTCCACCGATGCTTTGGCGGCAACGACCACCGCATCCGCCTGACGCGCGTCGGCAATGGCCTGGTCATACTCTTGCTGGCTGGTGTATTTGGTTCCCACCAGCGGTACATAACGTTTCACCGTCAGGTGGGCAATCTGCGCGGCAGCTTCACTTTTCCCCAGTTCGGCCTTCGCGCTGTCGTAATCAGCCTGATAGGTTGCCGGGTCAATCTGGTACAGCGATTGCCCCGCCTCAACGTCGCTGCCTTCCGTGAAGTGGCGTTGCAGGATGATGCCGCTGACCTGCGGGCGTACCTGGGCGATGCGGAATGCAGATGTACGGCCCGGCAGTTCAGTGGTCACCGACAGCGGCGCCGTTTTTACAATGTGAACGGTAACCTGCGGTTGCTGGGGCTGGGCTTGCTTCCCATCCTGATCGTTACAACCGGCAAGTAACGTAGCCGAAAGGATGATGAAGGTGGGCAGGAGTGAAAACCTGGCGTATTTCGTCATTGCAGTTCCTTATAAACTGAAGCTCGCTATTTACCGTTGCGGGGTAATAGAGAAAACAGAGACCGAAAAATAAATAGTTTGCTATCCTACAAATAATAAGGTGGCTATGTAAGTAATAGTTATTTATTCACCGTTCGAAAGGCACGCAAACATAAAAGAGAGATAAGATAAGTGTGTTTTTTATTGGCGGAGTGTTTCTAAATATAACGTAACGCCGTGGGCTGTAATTACATATGATTGATGAATATAATAATATTAATTTATTTATTGTGATTATATTTGTTGTCACCACGGTTTTTAATTCTTCAGGATGAATTAAAGATAAAATAGTGTCATTATCGTCATATTCATCTTTTCTTCTATGCAGGGTTACGCCATGGCGAAAAAAACCAAAGCAGAGGCGCTTAAAACCCGCCAGCTTCTGCTCGAAACGGCGATCGCGCAGTTTGCTGCGCGTGGCGTGACCAATACCACGCTGAACGATATCGCCGATGCCGCCCAGGTCACACGTGGCGCCATCTACTGGCACTTTGAGAACAAAGTACAGCTGTTCAATGAAATCTGGCTCCAGCAACCGGCACTGAGCGAACTGATCACCCTTGACCTTACCGCAGAGTGGCAGAACAACCCACTCAGGTTGATGCGTGAAAAACTTATACTGGGATTGCAATATATTGCGACTAATCCCCGTCAGCGGGCATTAATGCAAATTCTGTATCATAAATGTGAATTCCACGAAGAAATGCTTTCGGAACAATATATTCGTGAGAAGATTGGATTCAGCCATCCGCAGATGCGTAGCTTATTGATTCAGGCCATCGCGCAAGGGCAGCTCTCGCCCAGTCTGGACTTAGACGTAATATTAATCATTCTGCATGGTTGTTTTAGCGGGATTGTTAAAAACTGGTTGATGAATCAGTCGCATTACGATTTATTCTCGCAAGCCCCCGCGCTGGTGGATAATACGTTACGTATGCTGGTAAGTAATTATAATGTTGATGAATACATTGTGCCGGAAGGAATTGCAGGATAATGCCGTCGTAAGCGATTATCCTGCGTGTTACGCGTAATCAGGCTTACTCCAGTTCGCTACAGTTCACCAGCTTTAACGGATTGACCGAGTTCATGTTTCTGCACTTGTCCGTTTCCGTTGCCAGCAGCTCTATCCACTGCATCACCACCGCATCGAAGAAGAACATAAACAGCGCGAAAACGACAAGCCAACCGTATTTGCGAATCATGAGCCAACCCTGGTATTGGTAACGTGAATGGCAGCAATATACACGAAAATGAAGGGCAGGAAAGCGGGGGAAGAGCGGTTTTACAGACAATAAAAAAGGCGCGTCCCCATGCCGAGTAGCGCCTTTTTATCCGTCATGAATGAAACTTAGTTCATGCCGTATTTTTTCAGTTTTTTACGCAGCGTACCGCGGTTGATCCCCATCATGAGAGCAGCACGGGTTTGGTTACCGCGGGTGTATTGCATCACCATGTCCAACAGGGGCTGTTCTACTTCAGCCAGTACCAGCTCATACAGATCATTAACATCCTGACCATTCAGTTGAGCAAAATAGTTCTTCAGTGCCTGTTTAACCGAGTCACGCAGGGGCTTTTGAGTTACCTGATCCTGAGAGTTAACGGTTGAAACGGTCAGTACGTCAGAATTTACGCGTTGTTCGAACATAGTTCTGTCAGCTCTTTATTTCTATTACGCAAAATTTTCGAAGTATGCCTCCAACGCCTCCAGCTGTTCGCTGGCATCCTCAATGGCGTTGAATGTGCGCCGAAACTGGTCATCTGGAGCGTGCTCCTGGAGATACCAGGAGACGTGTTTGCGTGCAATTCGGTACCCTTTTGCCTGACCATAAAAGTCGTGCAACTCCCGAACATGCGCACAAAGTAAGCGCTTAATCTCTGCCAGAGGCAGAGGGGGCAGCAGCTCCCCAGTGTCCAGATAATGCTGGATTTCCCGAAAGATCCAGGGTCTTCCCTGAGCTGCGCGGCCTATCATCAGGGCATCAGCCCCCGTATAGTCCAGTACAGCTCTGGCTTTAAGCGGGTCAGTAATGTCGCCATTCGCGATAACCGGAATGGAAACTTTCTGCTTAACTGCCCGAATACTGTCGTACTCAGCTTCACCATTAAACAAACAGGCGCGTGTGCGTCCGTGAATCGTCAGGGCCTGAATGCCACAATCTTCAGCCAGTTGGGCAATTTCTTCACAGTTACGGTGCTCAGGAGCCCAGCCAGTGCGAATTTTGAGTGTTACGGGAACGTCCACTGCCTTCACGACCGCGGTCAGGATAGACTGCACCTGGTCCGGATACTGCAGTAGGGCTGAGCCCGCGAGCTTGCGATTCACTTTCTTTGCTGGACAGCCCATATTGATATCAATAATTTGGGCGCCGCTTTCCACATTAATGCGTGCGGCCCATGCCATCTCTTCAGGAACGCTACCGGCGATTTGCACGGTTCGGATACCTGGTTCATCAACGTGCACCATCCGTAAGCGAGACTTATCACTCTCCCAAACCTGCGGGTTAGAGGACATCATCTCGGAAACGGTTAAACCTGCTCCCATCTCATAGCACAGCGTCCGGAATGGTCTGTCAGTGATGCCAGCCATTGGCGCTGCGATCAGGCGATTTCTGAGCTGATAGTGTCCGATGCGCATGAGTTAAGAAATGACCATACTGTGACTGCAAGGCGGCGTATATTACGCATTTTTTGGACGAGATGAAAGGCCAAACTTTGAGCAATCAGATGTTGTAGATCAATGAATCGCAGCTCAAAGGATAGTCAAAAAATAAATATCTTTAATAATCATGAAATTAATTCGAGATGGATATTTTGTGCTCAACGATAAAAAGGTAAAACTTCTCGTTTTTTCTTACTTCTCATCGGGCAATCACGACACAAAACGCTGTTTTTATGAGCAAAAAGAGGGTGCTATAGTGCGATCTGGATCGCATTTATTGCCATTGTCAGCAGGAATGAGGGGGAGCAGGCGGCCCGGGCAGGCCGCCTGAAGGCTTACTTCTTACGGCCGGTGATGCGGCACCATTCTTCTTTCTCGACCACCGCGTCGAGGTCGAAAAGGTCAACGTAAGCTTCGCATACGCTTTCCGCCTGGCTGGCCAGAATACCGGAAAGGCCCAGCAGGCCGCCTGTAACGGGCAGCACGCTGATTAACGGGGCCAGCTCGCGTAACGGGCCGGCGAGGATGTTAGCGACCACCACATCCGCTTTCATGGCGTCTGGCTGGTCCTGCGGCAGATAAAGCTCCAGACGCTCAGAGACGCCGTTACGTTCGGCGTTATCGCGGCTGGCCTGAATTGCCTGCGGGTCGATATCAATACCGATGGCTTTTGCCGCGCCGAGCTTCAACGCCGCGATGGCCAGAATGCCGGAGCCGCAGCCGAAATCGATAACGGTTTTGCCCGCCAGATCGAGCCCGTCGAGCCACTGCAAGCACAGGGAGGTTGTCGGGTGTGTCCCGGTACCAAACGCCAGGCCTGGGTCGAGCATCACGTTAACCGCGTTGGCATCCGGCACATCGCGCCAGCTTGGGCAAATCCACAGGCGCTCGCCGAAACGCATCGGGTGGAAGTTATCCATCCACTCGCGTTCCCAGTCTTTGTCTTCCAGTTGCTCGATTTTATGGGCAAAACCGGCGCCCAGTAGCGGATGCAGTTCCAGGGCGGCAACCACCTCTTTCATGTCGGTTTCTGCGTCGAACAGGCCGATAACGTCCGTATCGCCCCACAGACGGGTTTCGCCCGGCAGCGGCTCAAATACCGGCGTATCGTGGGTGTCCTGGAAGGTGATGGAAACGGCGCCCGTTTCCATCAGCGCATCGCTTAAGTCCTCAGCGTTCGCGCCGCTGGTGTTCAGTTTCAGTTGGATCCATGGCATGGCAAAACTCTTTATTTATCAGTAGACAGTACGACAGTTTGTGGTTCAGATGAACCGAAACGGTTCCCGACCAAAAACGCCAGCAAACTCAGCAGTAACGAAGGCACAATCGGGTGGAAGCCCAGGTACTGAATATTAAACGTCGCGAGTACGGCATACAGCACGCCGCCCACGATCATCGCGCTCAGCGCGCCTGAGGCGTTAGCGCGTTCCCAGTAAAGCCCCAGCACCAGCGGCCACAGGAACACGGCTTCCAGGCCGCCAAAGGCCAGCAGATTCAGCCAGATGATCATCTCAGGTGGACGCCATGCCGCCAGCAGCAGCAGCGCGCCCAGAATCAGGGTAATCGCCGCTGACATCCGCTTCAGGCGTCGCTCGTTCTGCAACTGCTCCGGGCGCAGGTTCAGATAGAGATCTTTAATGATCGTAGCGGAACTTTGCAGTAACTGGGCGTTGATCGTCGACATAATGGCGGCCATCGGTGCGGCAAGGAAGATCCCGGCGGCGAACGGCGGCAGCACTTTAACCATCAGCGTGGGGATAACCAAATCCGGCACGGTTAAGTCCGGGATCACCGCGCGCCCCAGCGCGCCGGCCAGGTGCATACCGAACATCAGGATGGCGACAACGATGGTGCCGATGATAATCCCGCGGTGCACGGCTTTACTGTCTTTGTAGGAGATGCAGCGCACTGCCGTGTGCGGCAGGCCAATCACCCCGAAGCACACCAGCACCCAGAATGAAGTCATAAAGGTTGGCGACAGGATATCTTCCGCGCCTTCCGGGCTGACCAGTTTCGGGTCAATGGTTTGCAGCGTCTCAACCGCATGGGTCAAGCCGCCTGCGGCGTGAACGATACCGACCAGCAGCACGATGGTGCCAACCAGCATCACCAGCCCCTGCATTGTGTCGTTGAGTACGCTGGCGCGAAAGCCGCCAAAAGCGGTGTAGAGCGCAATACTGATGCCGAAAATCAGCAGGCCGGTTTCGTAAGGAATTCCCGCTGCCGTTTCCAGCAGACGCGCACCGCCGATGAACTGCACGGTCATTGCGCCGACGAATGCGATAAGCAGACTCAGGCTTGCCAGCCACACCAGCAGGCGGCTTTGATAACGGGCAAACAGCATATCGTTTAGCGTGACGGCATTATAGCGTCGCGCCAGAATGGCGAATTTCTTGCCCAGAATCCCCAGCGACAGCCAGACAGCAGGCAGCTGAATCATCGCCAGCAGTACCCAGCCGAGACCATACTTATACGCCGCGCCCGGCCCGCCAATAAACGAGCTGGCGCTGATGTAGGTGGCCGTGAGCGTCATTGCCAGGACAATCCCGCCCATCGAGCGGCTGCCGAGGAAGTATTCGTTAAGGAACGAACCTGTCGCCCGTTTGCGCATTGCGTAAACCGAGAGGCCAAATACCACCACCAGGTAGGCGATAAGCGGAAGAATTACTTCAAGCTGCATCGTCATCCTCCAGCGGAATATCGCGGTAAATCAGTTTCACCATTGCCCAGCACAGCACAATAAAAATCAGCGGGACCAGCAGACAGGCCATCTCAAACCAGTGCGGCAGGCCGGTAACACCGATTGCCGAATCAGGTAAGTAAGCAGCCACTAACCACGCAGCAAGATAAAGAAGGGTCAGCCACAGCGCCCAGCGCGCCTCTTTGTGGGCCTGAACAAAACGCGTGTCCATTTTTTGTCCCTTGTGGATGAAGAAAGCGGGGATTGTACATGAGGGCGAGCGGGAGGGGAAAAAACAAAAGGCCGGAATATCCGGCCTTTTTCAATCAACGCAGGCTTATTTTTCCTGAAGACCGAGTTTTTTCTCCAGATAGTGGATGTTAGTGCCACCGTGCTGGAAGTTCTCGTCATTCATGATGCGGATCTGCAAATCAACGTTGGTTTTGATACCGTCGATGATCAGTTCCTGCAATGCGTTTTTCATACGGGAAATCGCAACGTCGCGGGTTTCACCGTAACAAATCAGTTTGCCGATCATTGAGTCATAGTACGGCGGTACCGTGTAGCCCGCGTAGATATGAGATTCCCAACGAACGCCAAAGCCGCCCGGCGCGTGGAAGCGCGTGATTTTACCCGGGCTCGGCAGGAAGGTATCCGGGTCTTCGGCGTTGATACGGCATTCCACCGCATGGCCGCGAACCTGCACTTCGTCCTGCTTGATAGAGAGCGGTTGACCTGCGGCGATGCGCAGCTGCTCTTTGATCAGGTCAACGCCGGTGATCATTTCGGTAACCGGGTGTTCAACCTGAATACGGGTGTTCATTTCAATGAAGTAGAACTCGCCGTTTTCGAACAGGAACTCGAAAGTACCCGCCCCGCGATAGCCGATATCAACACAGGCTTTGGCACAACGCTCGCCGATGTAGCGACGCAGTTCCGGCGTGATGCCCGGTGCTGGCGCTTCTTCGACAACTTTCTGGTGGCGACGCTGCATGGAGCAGTCACGTTCCGCCAGATAGATAGCATTACCCTGACCATCAGCCAGTACCTGGATTTCCACGTGGCGTGGGTTTTCCAGATATTTTTCCATGTACACCATGTCATTGCTGAACGCCGCTTTGGCTTCTGCTTTGGTCATGGAGATGGATTGCGCCAGGTCGGCATCGTTGCGCACAACGCGCATACCACGACCGCCGCCGCCGCCAGAGGCTTTGATGATGACCGGGTAACCGATACGTTTGGCATGCGCGCGGTTAGCGTCCATGTCGTCGCCCAGCGGGCCATCGGAGCCTGGTACGGTCGGGACGCCTGCTTTTTTCATCGCGGTGATCGCTGACACTTTATCGCCCATCAGGCGGATAGTATCGGCTTTCGGCCCGATGAAGATAAAGCCAGAACGTTCAACCTGCTCAGCAAAGTTGGCGTTCTCGGAGAGAAAACCATAACCAGGGTGAATCGCTACTGCGCCAGTGATCTCAGCCGCGCTGATGATCGCCGGGATGTTCAGGTAGCTTTTTACGGAGGGAGCCGGGCCAATACAGACCGTCTCATCCGCCAGCAATACGTGTTTTAAATCGCGGTCCGCGGTGGAGTGCACAGCGACGGTCTTGATGCCCAGTTCTTTACAGGCACGAAGAATACGCAGTGCGATCTCGCCACGGTTAGCGATGACAATTTTATCCAGCATCTTCGCCTCGTTACTCGATGATGACCAGCGGCTCGTCAAATTCAACCGGTTGCCCGCTTTCGACCAGAACGGCTTTCACTACGCCCGCTTTATCTGCTTCGATCTGGTTCATCATTTTCATCGCTTCTACGATGCACAGGGTGTCGCCCACGTTAACTTTCTGACCCACTTCCACGAAAGCTTTCGCTTCCGGGCCTGGTGTACGGTAGAAAGTACCAACCATCGGGGAACGTACGATGTGACCACTGATTTCCGCTTTAGCAGGCGCTGCGGCTTCTGTTGCTGCCGGAGTGGCGGCTGGAGCCTGTTGAGCTTGCATTACCGGAGCAGCATAAGCCTGCTGCATCATCGGGAAACTGGCTGGGGCGGTAGCACGGCTAATGCGTACTGACTCTTCGCCTTCAGAAATTTCCAGTTCAGAAATGCCAGACTCTTCGACCAGCTCGATCAGTTTTTTAATCTTACGAATATCCATGAGTGGGTTCCGTACTCTTTGTTTAGTGTGATTGTGACAGGCGTTTTACCGCCGTCTGTAACGCGTATGAATAACCATCTGCGCCTAACCCGCAAATAACGCCAGCGGAGACATCAGACAGATACGAATGATGGCGAAACGGTTCGCGCGCATGCACATTGCTGAGGTGAATCTCGATAAACGGGATACTTACCGCCAGCAGCGCATCTCGAAGGGCAACGCTTGTGTGCGTAAACGCGGCCGGATTAATCAGGATATAGTCGACAGTGTCTTTAGCCTGATGAATTCGGTCGATGAGTGCGTACTCCGCGTTAGATTGCAGATGATCCAGCTCAACGTTCAGTGCTTCCGCTTCACGCTGTAAACCGTTTACGATTTGCGCAAGCGTCAGCGTTCCGTACTTCTCGGGTTCACGGGTGCCGAGCATATTCAGGTTCGGGCCGTTTAAAAGCAAAATGCGAAACTTGTCTGCCATTGTGCTGCTATCTCCTGCAATTCTCCGGTAAAAAACAAAATATACCTTCGATGCGCGATTGTCACCTTTTCAGAGGCTTAAAACCCCTGTCAGGAAAACTGAAGTCGCACATTATAACTATTTCGTAGCATTTGGCAGCTAAATACTGGTCTTATCAGGGAAGATTATCAACCGCATTCGTGTAAAGTCAGGACGGAGTTCAGTAATTTGCGGTAAACCGCACATATCTCGCAGCTAGCGCCACCACTGGCGGAACTTCTTATAACGCCATGCTAAAAGCGCGACTGCGCACACGGCATAAAGCAGCGGCTGCGGCGATAAAATTTTTACCGACCACAGATAATGAATCGGTGCGAGGATCGCCACCAGATAGACGAAGTTGTGCAATAACTGCCAGCGTCGGCCCAGTTTTCGCTGCATGTACTGGGTCGAGGTTATCGCCAGCGCCAGTAAAATCAGCCAACTGGCGAAGCCGAGCAGCAAATAGGGGCGCATCACCAGCTCCTGGCCCAGTAGCGCCAGGTTGTTGATACCGAGCTCCAGCAGCGCGTAGCTACATAAATGCA
Organism: Pseudocitrobacter sp. CD920760; assembly: GCF_057782505.1. Taxonomy (NCBI): domain Bacteria; kingdom Pseudomonadati; phylum Pseudomonadota; class Gammaproteobacteria; order Enterobacterales; family Enterobacteriaceae; genus Pseudocitrobacter; species Pseudocitrobacter sp. CD920760. Next base: position 4,693,272 of record NZ_CM173490.1, on the reverse strand, counting down.
ACGTCGCCCATGCAAAACACCATAACCCCAACAGGCGGCGGGTGCGTATCAATAATGGCTGTTTAGCGTAGCGCGCCAGCGGGGAAACCAACAAGGTCGCCAGCAGTAATTTCAGAGCCATCCTACCGGTGAAGTGCTGGATATCTTTTGCCGGGTCGGCGCTGAGTTGCCCGGAAGAGGCGGCCCAAAAGAGCCAGACAAACGGCAAAAATGCCGCAAGATGCAGGCAAAGTTTCAGCCAGCGAATGTGTGTAACGGTTAAACGCATTAAAAATTCTCCCGCAAATCCAGCCCACGATAGAGTGAGGCCACCTGGTCGGCATAGCCATTAAACAGCAGCGTCGGCTGACGTTTCACATCCAGAATCCCGCCGGAACCAATAAAGCGTTCACTCGCCTGCGACCAGCGCGGATGATCGACGTGCGGGTTCACGTTGGCATAAAACCCGTATTCATCGGCTGCGGCGAGGTTCCATGTGGTTGGCGGGCGTTCACGGGTGAGCTTAATTGAGACAATCGATTTGATGCCCTTAAAGCCATACTTCCACGGCACAGTGAGGCGAATGGGCGCGCCGTTTTGCGGCGGCAGCGCTTTGCCATACACGCCGACGGTCAGCATGGTGAGGGGATGCATCGCTTCATCCAGTCGCAGCCCTTCAACGTAGGGATATTTCAGCCCGCCGCCGATGAAGCGGTCTTTTTGTCCGGGCATCACGTCAGGTGCGTACAGAGTCTGGAAGGCCACATATTTTGCATTGCTGGTGGGCTCAACCAGCGATAACAGTTTATGTAAAGGAAAGCCTACCCACGGCACGACCATCGACCAGGCCTCCACGCAACGCATCCGGTAAATGCGCTCTTCCAGTGGAAAGCGGCGGGTGAGGTCATCGTGATCGAGCGTCAGCGGTTTTGCCACTTCGCCATCGATCGTCAGTTTCCAGGGATCGGTCGGCAAACTGCCTGCGTTGGCAGCCGGGTCGGCTTTATCGAGGCCGAACTCATAAAAGTTGTTGTAACCGGTGACTTTATCTTCCGGCGTTAAGGTGAGTTTGTTTTGCCATTCGGCGGGTTTGCTGAAATCGAGCGGTTTACCGGAAGGCGCGGGAGGGCGATCGTTGCCTTTAAACCAGTCGCTGAGGCCCGCCTGGACAGGGAGCGCAATGGCCGCGGTGCTGATTCCTAACATCTTCAGCACCTGGCGGCGCTGCATCATAAAGACGGACTCTGCGGTCACGTCGGCTTCGGTTAATTTTTTCACGTTATTTCACCTCTCCGTCATTTGTACTAAGCATGACGGAGAGGCGTTATTCGCGCGAATATGTCACGAAAATTTGAAGATTAGGCGATTTTTACCAGCGTACGGCCCTGCGCCTGATTGTTGATAATCGCTTCGGCAAACTGCGGTGCTTTATCAAGGGTGATTTCCGTCGCACTCTGGGCGTAGAACGATTCTGGCAGATCTTTCACCAGACGCTCCCACGCGGCGGTACGGCGCGCAATCGGGGTCATCACTGAATCGACGCCCTGCAAACGGACGTTGCGCAGAATAAACGGCATCACGGTGGTCGGCAGGGCGAAACCGCCCGCCAGGCCGCAGGCCGCCACGCAGCCGCCGTAGTTCATTTGCGCCAGTACTTTCGCCAGCACTTTATCGCCGACGGTATCGACGGCCCCGGCCCAGACCTGTTTTTCCAGCGGGCGCGTTTCTGCGAATTCATCACGCGCCAGAATTCGGTTTGCGCCCAGCTGGCGCAGGTAATCGTGGGTGCTTTCGCGACCTGAAACAGCGGCCACCTGATAACCCAGTTTATGCAGTAGCGCGACCGCGGTGCTGCCTACGCCGCCGCTGGCGCCGGTAACCACAATTTCACCGTCTTGCGGACGAACGCCCGCGTCTTCCAGCGCCATCACGCACAGCATGGCAGTGAAACCGGCGGTGCCGATAATCATCGCTTTACGGCCATCGAGCCCATTTGGCATTGGCACCAGCCAGTCACCCTTCACGCGTGCGCGCTCAGACAAACCGCCCCAGTGGTTTTCGCCCACGCCCCAGCCGGTCAGCAGCACGGGCTGGCCTGGTTGAAAACGTGCGTCGTCGCTGGCGTGTACCGTACCGGCGAAATCAATACCGGGCACCATAGGGAAGTTGCGGATAATTTTGCCTTTCCCGGTGATTGCCAGCGCGTCTTTATAGTTCAGGCTGGACCACTGAATATCTACGGTGACATCCCCTTGCGGCAACAGGCTGTCGTCGATGCGCTGTACCGATGCAAGGGTTTTTCCGTCCTGCTGTTCTAAGATTAATGCCTGCATAACCCGTCCTCAATGGCTCGATGTTTGGTAAAATTTCTCTCAGAACTATACTCGCTACACACAATTCTATGTCGATTTGGCGCAATAAATTGCCAGAAACCCCTGATTTGGTAGTATGCCGGGTTCATTTGATATGTTAGTGCTCACTTTTGATGGAGCGGGCAGCCGGGGCCGGGCGATTTGTCGGGTGACGATTAACCAACGGAGTTAAATCAGGGATGCGATTAACGACGAAATTTTCCGCTTTTTTTACGCTGCTGACCGGGTTGACTATCCTGGTGACGTTGATTGGCTCGTCGCTGAGTTTTTATAACGGCATTCAATATAAAGTGAAGAGCCGCGTTGAGGCGGTCGCCACGGTGCTGGATAATCGCCTGCTGACCACGCCTTTCGAGCAACTGGGTCCGCAGCTTGATGAAATGCTGGCGCCCGTGGATGTGGTGCGTGTCGATTTCCTCCAGGATGGGAAAAACATCTACCATCATGCGCGCAAAAGCAGCTACCGCCCGGTGGGCAGCTATTATCGCTATCGCGAAGTAGTGATTGATTCTGTTAAGCATCCTGGCATGCAAATTAAGCTGGAGTATCAGGATCCGATGGCGAACTACTTCCGTTCGCTGATGACCACACTGCCGCTGACGCTAACCATCGCCTTTATGGTATTGATGGTGTTTATCGCTGTGCGCTGGCTGCGTCGTCAACTGGCGGGACAAGAACTGCTGGAATCGCGGGCCATTCGCATCCTGAACGGCGAGCGCGGCGCGAAAGTGAAAGGCAGCGTTCACGAATGGCCCGCCCGCACCAGTAGCGCGATGGACGTACTGCTGTCAGAAATTCAGTTTGCCGGTGAACAGCGCAGCCGAATGGATACGCTGATTCGCGCCTATGCCGCGCAGGATAATAAAACCGGCCTCAGCAACCGCCTCTTCTTTGATAATCAACTGGCGACGCTGCTGGACGATCAGGAAAACGTCGGCGCGCACGGCATTGTGATGATGATTCGTCTGCCGGACCTCGATTTATTGCGCGACCGCTGGGGCAATGAAGCGGCTGAAGAGCACCTCTTCATGCTTATTAACCTGCTTTCCACCTTTATGATGCGTTATCCCGGCGCATTACTGGCGCGATACCACCGCAGCGACTTTACTGTATTGTTGCCGCATCGCACCCTGAAAGAAGCCGACAGTATCGCCGGGCAACTGCTCAAGGCGGCGGATGCGCTGCCGATAACCAAAATTCTCGACCGCGATGACATGATGCACATTGGCATCTGCGCCTGGCGTAGCGGGCAAACCAGCCAGCAGGTGATGGAGCACGCGGAAGCCGCCGTGCGCAACGCGGTGTTGCAGGGCAGCAATAGCTGGGCGATTTACGATGACTCGCTGCCGGAGAAAGGGCGCGGGAATGTGCGCTGGCGTACGCTCATCGAACAGATGTTACGACGCGGCGGCCCGCGTCTGTATCAGAAACCGGCGGTCACGCTTAATGGCCGCGTGCATCACCGGGAGCTGATTTGCCGCATCTATGACGGCACTGAAGAGGTGATTGCCGCAGAGTATCTGCCGATGGTGCTGGAGTTCGGCCTGATGGAAGAGTACGACCGCTTGCAGATAAACCGCGTGCTGCCGTTCCTGAATTTCTGGCCGGAGGAAAACCTGGCGTTGCAGGTGTCGGTTGAGTCACTCATTCGCCCGCGCTTTCAGCGCTGGCTGCGTGATGCTTTAATGCAATGCGAAAAATCGCAACGCAAACGGATTATTTTTGAACTTGCAGAGGCGGATGTTTGTCAATATATCAGCCGTTTGCAGCCCGTCGTGCGTTTGATTAACGCATTAGGGGCCAGGATCGCCGTTATACAGGCAGGTTTAACCCTGGTGAGCACCAGTTGGATCAAGCAACTTGAGGTTGAACTCATCAAGCTTGACCCAAGCCTGGTGCGCAATATTGAGAAGCGGAGTCAAAACCAGTTGCTGGTGCAAAGCCTGGTTGAAGCCACGAAAGGCACAACCATGCAGGTTTTTGCGCCGGGCATCCGGAGCCGTAGTGAATGGCAGGTACTGACAGAGTGTGGCGTTTCCGGCGGGCAAGGTGATTTTTTTGCCGCTTCACAACCACTTGACACGAATGTGAAAAAATATTCGCAAAGATACTCTGTTTGACCTGCTGTTTAGCGTGTTTATCACGTAGAATAATGCGCGCGGTTTATTCGGGGGTGTGCGTGTCTGCTCGCCGGGTATATGTCGCATCATGCAAGTCGACGACCTTTGAAACAGGTTGCAAGTCCAGATTGGGATACGGTTAATGACTCCCGACGCTGATGGAGCCAGGTTGGATTTGTAACAGAGGAAACGAACTGCACTAATTTTCACCGTTGCAGATGATTTTTGCGCCTTGTCGCTGCTGCGTGTGGTTGGTAAAGTAAGCGGATTTTGTTTTCCGCCCCAGCTTTCAGGATTATCCCTTAGTATGTTGAAAAAATTTCGTGGCATGTTTTCCAATGACCTGTCCATTGACCTGGGTACTGCGAATACCCTGATTTACGTAAAAGGACAAGGCATCGTATTGAATGAGCCTTCCGTGGTGGCCATTCGTCAGGATCGTGCTGGTTCTCCGAAAAGCGTCGCTGCCGTCGGTCATGACGCCAAACAGATGCTGGGTCGTACGCCTGGCAACATCGCAGCCATCCGCCCGATGAAAGACGGCGTTATCGCTGACTTCTTCGTTACCGAAAAAATGTTGCAGCACTTTATTAAACAAGTGCACAGCAACAGCTTCATGCGTCCGAGCCCGCGCGTACTGGTTTGTGTGCCGGTTGGCGCCACGCAGGTTGAGCGTCGTGCGATTCGTGAATCCGCACAGGGCGCAGGCGCGCGTGAAGTGTTCCTGATTGAAGAACCGATGGCTGCGGCAATCGGCGCAGGCCTGCCGGTTTCCGAAGCGACCGGCTCTATGGTGGTTGATATCGGTGGTGGTACCACTGAAGTGGCGGTTATCTCCCTGAACGGCGTGGTTTACTCCTCTTCCGTACGTATCGGCGGCGACCGTTTCGATGAAGCTATCATTAACTACGTGCGTCGTAACTACGGCTCTCTGATCGGTGAAGCTACCGCAGAGCGCATCAAGCACGAAATTGGCTCCGCTTACCCGGGCGACGAAGTGCGTGAAATCGAAGTACGTGGCCGTAACCTGGCTGAAGGCGTACCACGCGGTTTCACCCTGAACTCCAACGAAATCCTCGAAGCGCTGCAAGAGCCGCTGACCGGTATCGTAAGCGCCGTCATGGTTGCACTGGAACAGTGTCCGCCGGAACTGGCGTCCGACATCTCCGAACGCGGTATGGTTCTGACCGGTGGTGGTGCGCTGCTGCGTAACCTTGACCGCCTGTTAATGGAAGAAACGGGCATTCCTGTCGTTGTTGCTGAAGATCCGCTGACCTGTGTGGCGCGCGGTGGCGGCAAAGCGCTGGAAATGATCGATATGCACGGCGGCGACTTGTTTAGCGAAGAGTAGTCAGCCTGAGTCCGGGGTAGCTTTCGGGCTACCCTTGATTTTACTGACACGAGAATACGCATAGCCTATGAAGCCCATTTTTAGCCGTGGCCCGTCGCTACAGATTCGCCTTATCCTGGCGGTTCTGATCGCGCTTGGCGTTATCATCGCCGACAGCCGCCTCGGTACGTTCAGTCAAATCCGAACGTACATGGATACCGCCGTCAGTCCTTTCTATTTTGTCTCCAATGGTCCCCGTGAATTACTCGACAGCGTGTCGCAAACGCTGGCCTCACGTGACCAACTCGAACTTGAAAACCGGGCACTTCGCCAGGAACTGCTGCTGAAAAACAGCGACCTGCTGATGCTGGGTCAGTACAAACAAGAAAACGCCCGCTTACGTGAATTGCTGGGTTCGCCGCTGCGTCAGGATGAGCAGAAAATGGTGACGCAGGTGATCTCCACCGTTAACGATCCGTACAGCGATCAGGTGGTTATCGACAAAGGCAGCGTCAATGGCGTCTATGAAGGCCAGCCGGTCATCAGCGACAAAGGCGTTGTCGGCCAGGTGGTGGCCGTCGCCAAACTGACCAGCCGCGTCCTGTTGATTTGCGATGCTACACATGCGCTGCCGATTCAGGTGCTGCGTAACGACATCCGCGTGATTGCCGCCGGTAACGGCTGCACCGACGATCTCCAGCTTGAACACCTGCCTGCCAACACGGATATCCGCGTCGGCGACGTGCTGGTGACGTCAGGCCTCGGCGGTCGTTTCCCGGAAGGGTATCCGGTTGCGGTAGTCTCCTCCGTGAAGCTCGATACCCAGCGCGCGTACACCGTGATTCAGGCGCGTCCAACCGCCGGCTTACAGCGTCTGCGCTATCTGCTGCTGCTGTGGGGCGCCGATCGTAACGGCGCGAACCCGATGACGCCGGAAGATGTGCATCGCGTGGCTAACGAACGTCTGATGCAGATGATGCCACAGGTGTTGCCATCCCCGGATTCCATGGGGCCGCCAACGCCGGTTCCTGCGCCTGCCACGGGGCTTGCAACCTCGCCTGCGGAAACCCAGCCTACTGAGCTCTCCCCTCAGGGAGGGCCATAGTGGCAAGTTACCGTAGCCAGGGACGCTGGGTAATCTGGCTCTCGTTTCTTATCGCACTGCTGCTACAAGTGATGCCCTGGCCGGACAACATTATTGTTTTCCGGCCCAACTGGGTTCTGCTCATCCTGCTTTACTGGTCACTGGCGCTGCCGCATCGGGTGAATGTCGGTACGGGTTTTGTGATGGGCGCGATTCTGGATCTCATCAGCGGTTCAACGCTCGGCGTGCGCGCGCTGTCGTTGAGTATCGTGGCGTATCTGGTGGTGCTCAAGTATCAGCTGTTTCGTAATCTGGCGCTCTGGCAGCAGGCGCTGGTCGTCATTCTGTTATCGCTTGCCACGGATATTATTGTTTTCTGGTCAGAGTTTTTAGTGATCAACGTCTCTTTCCGACCGGAAGTATTCTGGAGTAGTGTAGTCAATGGCGTACTCTGGCCGTGGATCTTCCTCCTGATGCGCAAAGTTCGTCAGCAATTCGCCGTGCAATAAAGGTCGTTATGAAAATTTATCTCGCTTCAGGCTCCCCGCGTCGCCAGGAACTGCTCACCCAACTGGGTGTGGCGTTTGAAAAAATCGTTCCAGGCATTGAAGAGCAGCGCCGTCCGCAGGAAAGCGCGCAGCAATACGTGACGCGGCTGGCGCGAGAAAAAGCACAGGCCGGGGTGGTGATGGTCAATCAAGACCTCCCGGTTCTGGGCGCGGATACTATAGTTATCCTCAATGGCGAAGTGCTGGAGAAACCGCGTGATGCCGCCCATGCGGCAGAGATGCTGGGCAAGCTTTCAGGGGAAACGCATCAGGTGATGACCGCCGTCGCGCTGGCAGACCGCCAGAACACGCTCGACGCGCTGGTGGTCACCGATGTGACGTTCAGAGTACTTTCCGAACACGATATCGCAGGCTACGTTGCCAGCGGTGAACCTTTAGATAAAGCAGGTGCATACGGTATTCAAGGGTTGGGTGGCTGTTTTGTCAGGAAGATAAATGGCAGCTATCACGCCGTAGTCGGCTTACCGCTGGTGGAAACGTATGAGTTGCTCAGTAACTTTAACTCACTACGTGAGGAAAGGGATAAACATGACGGCTGAATTATTAGTAAATGTGACGCCATCCGAAACGCGTGTGGCGTATATCGATGGCGGCATTTTGCAGGAAATTCATATTGAGCGTGAAGCGCGACGCGGAATAGTAGGCAATATCTACAAGGGTCGTGTCAGTCGGGTATTGCCAGGGATGCAGGCGGCATTTGTAGATATTGGTCTGGATAAGGCCGCATTCCTTCACGCCTCCGATATCATGCCGCACACCGAGTGCGTGGCGGGCGAGGAACAAAAACAGTTCACCGTGCGCGACATCTCTGAGCTGGTGCGTCAGGGGCAGGACCTCATGGTGCAGGTGGTGAAAGATCCGCTCGGTACCAAAGGCGCGCGTCTGACAACCGATATCACGCTCCCTTCCCGTTATCTGGTCTTTATGCCTGGCGCGTCCCACGTCGGTGTCTCCCAACGTATTGAAAGCGAAGCCGAACGTGAACGCCTGAAAAAGGTGGTGGCGGAATACTGCGACGAGCAGGGCGGGTTTATCATTCGTACGGCGGCAGAAGGCGTGTGCGAAGAGGATTTAGCCTCTGACGCCGCGTACCTCAAACGCGTGTGGACCAAAGTGATGGAGCGTAAAAAACGCCATCAGACGCGTTATCAGATGTACGGTGAACTGGCGCTGGCGCAGCGTGTGCTGCGTGATTTCGCCGATGCCCAGCTTGACCGCATTCGCGTTGATTCGCGTCTGACTTATGAAGCGCTGCTGGAATTTACCGCCGAATACATTCCGGAAATGACCAGTAAGCTGGAGCACTACACCGGCCATCAGCCGATTTTCGATCTCTTTGACGTCGAAAATGAAATTCAGCGCGCGCTGGAACGTAAAGTTGAACTGAAATCGGGCGGCTATCTGATTATCGATCAGACCGAAGCGATGACCACGGTGGATATCAACACCGGCGCGTTTGTCGGCCACCGTAATCTCGACGACACTATCTTCAATACCAACATTGAAGCGACCCAGGCTATCGCGCGCCAGCTGCGCCTGCGTAATCTGGGCGGCATTATCATCATCGACTTTATCGATATGAATAATGAAGATCACCGCCGTCGCGTGCTGCACTCGCTGGAGCAGGCGCTGAGCAAAGATCGCGTGAAAACCAGCATTAATGGCTTCTCTCAGCTTGGACTGGTGGAGATGACCCGTAAGCGCACCCGTGAAAGCGTGGAGCATGTGCTTTGCAATCAGTGCCCGACGTGTCATGGACGCGGAACGGTGAAAACTGTTGAGACGGTATGTTATGAGATCATGCGTGAAATTGTGCGCGTGCATCATGCGTATGATTCCGATCGTTTCCTGGTGTATGCGTCACCGTCGGTGGCGGAAACCCTGAAAGGCGATGAGTCGCACGCGCTGGCGGAAGTTGAAATCTTCGTCGGCAAGCAGGTAAAAGTACAAATTGAACCGCTCTACAATCCAGAGCAGTTTGATGTGGTTATGATGTAAAGCAGCCTGCCAGGCACAAGGAGAGAAGCGTGAGGCGATTGCCGGGGATATTACTGCTCACCGTGGCAACATTGATTGTCATTGCTGCGCTGCTGGTGAGTGGCCTGCGCCTCGTGCTGCCGCATCTGGACGAATGGCGCCCGCAAATCTTCGCGAAAATCTCCTCGGCGGTGGGGCAACCGGTGGAAGCCTCGAAAATTCAGGCCAGCTGGGAAAACTTCGGCCCCACGCTTGAAGTACGCGATATTAAAGCCGTGCTGGATAACGACGGCGGCGAGATGTCGATTAAACGCGTCTCGCTGGCGCTGGACGTCTGGCAGAGCCTGCTGCATATGCGCTGGCAGTTCCGCGATCTCACGTTCTGGCAGCTCAACATTCACACCAATTCGCCGCTGCAAAGCAATGACAGCAGCGACAGCATGGAAGGCGATCGCATCGGCGATCTCTTCCTGCGCCAGTTTGACCAGTTCACCCTGCGCGACAGCCACCTGAGTTTCCTGACCCTTTCCGGCCAGCGGGCCGAGCTGGCGATCCCGCAGCTCACCTGGCTGAACGGTAAAAATCGTCACCGCGCGGAAGGTGAGCTGAGCCTGACCAGCCTCACCGGGCAGCACGGGGTGATGAAAGTGCGTATGGATCTGCGTGATGAAAACGGCCTGCTGAACAAAGGCAAGCTGTGGCTACAGGCGGATGACATCGACGTCAAACCCTGGCTTGGCAAATGGATGCAGGACAATATCGCGCTCACCAGCGCGCGCTTCAGTCTTGAAGCCTGGGCGACTGTCGATAAAGGCGAAATTGCCAGCGGCGACGTCTGGTTGAAAAAAGGCGGCGCGAGCTGGAAAGGCGATAAAGACGATCACCAGCTCGCCGTGGATAACCTGACGGCGCACCTCTCGCGTGAAAAAGCCGGTTGGGAATTCCGCATTCCCGATACGCGCATCACCATGGATGGCACGCCATGGCCGCGCGGTGCGCTGGCGCTGGCGTGGATCCCCGAGCAGGAAGTGGGCGGCAAAAACAGCGTGCGCAGCGATGAACTGCGCATTCGTGCCAGTCATCTTTCCCTTGCCGGGCTCAACGGCCTGTTACCGATTGCTGACAAACTCTCCCCGACGCTTGGCGAAATCTGGCGCACCACGCAGCCGAACGGCACGATTGACTCGTTGGGGCTCGATATTCCGCTTCAGGCCACGGAGCAAACCCGTTTTCAGGCTACGTGGAATGATTTAGCGTGGAAGCAGTGGAAGCTGCTACCCGGCGCGGAGAATGTTTCTGGCGAGCTGTCCGGTAGCGTTGAAAACGGCGCATTGAAAGTGAACATGCAGCAGGCGACGATGCCGTATGAAACGGTCTTCCGCGCGCCGCTGGAGATTGCCAAAGGTACCGCTACGCTCAACTGGCTGAATAACGACAAAGGCTTCATGCTGGATGGCCGTCATATCGATGTTGAAGCCAAAGCCGTCCGCGCCGCAGGCGGTTTCCGTTACCTGCAGCCGAAAGACGACCAGCCCTGGCTGGGCATTCTGGCGGGCATCAGCACCGACGATGGCGGCCAGGCCTGGCGCTATTTCCCGGAAAATTTGATGGGCAAAGAGCTGGTCGATTATCTCAGCGGCGCGATTAAAGGCGGCCAGGCTGATAACGCGACGCTGGTGTATGGCGGTAATCCGCATCTCTTCCCGTACAAGCATAACGAAGGGCAGTTTGAAGTGTCGGTGCCGCTGCGCAATGCCACCTTTGCCTTCCAGCCTGACTGGCCCGCGCTGACCGACCTCGACATTCATCTCGACTTCCTCAACGATGGCTTGTGGATGAAGGCCGACAAAGTGGCACTGGGCGGCGTCACGGCGACTAACCTTAACGCCATGATCCCGGACTACGCCAAAGAGAAGCTGCTGATTGATGCCGACATCAACGGGCCGGGTAAGGCGGTTGGGCCGTATTTCAATGAAACACCGCTGAAAGAATCGTTAGGCGCGACGCTGGATGAACTCCAGCTTGATGGGAATGTGAGCGCTCGCTTACAACTTGATATTCCCCTCAATGGCGAGCTGGTGCATGCGACTGGCGATGTGGCGCTCAATAACAACAGCCTGTTTATCAAACCGCTCGACAGCACATTGCAGAACCTGAGCGGCAAATTTAGCTTCTCCAACGGCGATTTGCAGAGCCAGCCGATGACCGCGACCTGGTTTAATCAGCCGCTGAAGGTTGATTTCAACACCCGTGAAGGTGAGAAATCGTATCAGGTTGACGTCAACATGGACGCCAACTGGCAACCGTCGCGCACGGGCGTGCTGCCGAAAGCTATCAACGACGAAATCAGCGGCAGCGTGCCGTGGCAGGGGAAAGTCGCTATTGAGCTGCCGTATCGCGGTAGCCCCACGTACAAAGTGGGCGTCACCGCTGACTTGAAAAATGTGAGTAGTCACTTACCTGCGCCGGTAGATAAAGCCGCCGGTGAGCCGCTCCCGGTGAAAATTGACGTTGATGGCAACCTGAAAAGTTTCGATTTAACCGGCAAAGTGGGAAGTAATAATCATCTCAATAGCCGTTGGTTGCTCAACCAGAAACTGACGCTGGATCGCGCAATTTGGGCAAGCGACAGCCGTACTAATCCGCCGTTGCCCCAGCAGCAGGGCGTTGAGCTGAATCTCCCGCCGATGGATGGCGCGCAGTGGCTGGCGCTGTTCCAGCAGGGCGCGGCCAGTGATGCGAGCTCTGCCGCCGTCTTCCCGAAACAGGTCACCCTGCGCACGCCGTCGCTGACCTTAGGCGGGCAGCAGTGGAATAACCTGAGCATTGTTTCGCAGCCGTCGGCGCAGGGCACCAAAGTTGATGCGCAGGGCCGCGAAGTGAATGCCACGCTGACCATGCACGACAATGCACCGTGGCAGGCGGCGATTCGCTATCTGTATTACAACCCGTCCTCGACGCCGCTGACGCAGGCGTCGGCTGCTTCGACAGGCCCGCTTACCCGTAATCGCATCGATTTCAGTGGCTGGCCGGATCTTCAGCTTCGTTGTGCAGAATGCTGGCTGTGGGGGCAGAAATATGGTCGTATCGACGGCGATTTCGCTATTAAAGGCGACACCCTGACTCTGAGTAACGGTCTGGTGGATACCGGCTTCGCGCGGCTGACCAGCGATGGCGAGTGGGTGAATGGCCTGAGCGGCCAGCGGACGTCGTTGAAAGGTAAGCTGCGCGGCAAGAAAATTGACGATGCGGTGGCGTTCTTCGGTATCGCCACGCCGATTCGCGACTCCTCAATTAACCTGGATTACGACTTACACTGGCGCGCCAGCCCGTGGCAGCCGGACGTACCGTCGCTGAACGGTATTTTGAAAACGCGCATCGGCAAAGGTCAGTTTACCGATTTGAGCACCGGTCACGCGGGCCAATTGTTACGCCTGCTGAGCGTCGATGCGCTGCTGCGTAAACTGCGCTTTGATTTTAGCGATACCTTCACGGAAGGCTTCTATTTCGACTCCATCCGCAGCACCGCCTGGATTAAAGACGGCGTGCTGAACACGGATGACACCCTGGTTGATGGCCTGGAAGCGGACATCGCCATGAAAGGATCGGTCGATTTAGTCCGTCGTCAACTTGCGATGGAAGCGATTGTTGCGCCTGAGATTTCTGCAACCGTCGGCGTGGCAGCGGCATTTGCCATTAACCCGATTGTCGGTGCAGCCGTCTTCGCGGCAAGTAAAGTGCTGGGGCCGCTGTGGAGCAAAGTATCGATTCTGCGTTATCGCATCACCGGGCCAATCGATTCGCCGCAAATCAATGAAGTTCTGCGCCAGGCGCGCAGCGATACGAAGCAATGATTTGACGCAGTCGCACAATTGCCTCACTCTTTTAACATGGGCATCTTAGCGGTAACTAACGAGTAGCGAATAATGAGTCTAAACCTGGTAAGTGAACAATTGCTGGCAGCGAACGGCCTGAATCATCAGCGCCTGTTTGACATTCTTGGTCAACTCGCCGAGCGCCGTCTCGATTATGGCGATCTCTATTTTCAGTCGAGCTATCACGAATCCTGGGTTTTAGAAGACAGCATCATCAAAGATGGTTCTTACAATATCGACCAGGGTGTTGGCGTGCGTGCGGTGAGCGGTGAAAAAACCGGGTTTGCCTACGCAGACCAGATTAGCCTGCTGGCACTTGAGCAGAGCGCGCAGGCGGCACGAACCATCGTACGTGACGCGGGTGACGGCAAGGTGCACACGCTGGGCGCGGTAGACCACTCTCCGCTCTATACATCGCTCGATCCGCTGCAAAGCATGAGCCGTGAAGAGAAACTCGACATCCTGCGTCGCGTGGATAAAGTCGCGCGCGCGGCAGATAAGCGCGTGCAGGAAGTCTCTGCCAGCCTGACCGGCGTGTATGAGCTGATCCTGGTCGCGGCAACGGACGGTACGCTGGCGGCGGACGTTCGCCCGCTGGTACGCCTGTCGGTAAGCGTGCAGGTTGACGATAACGGCAAACGCGAGCGCGGTGCCAGCGGTGGCGGCGGTCGCTTTGGCTACGACTACTTCCTGGCGGATCTCGACGGTGAAGTGCGCGCGGATGCATGGGCAAAAGAAGCCGTGCGTATGGCGCTGGTGAATCTCTCCGCTGTCGCGGCGCCTGCGGGAACGCTGCCGGTGGTGCTGGGCGCAGGCTGGCCGGGCGTACTGCTGCATGAAGCGGTAGGACATGGCCTGGAAGGCGACTTCAACCGTCGCGGTACCTCTGTTTTCAGCGGGCATATGGGCGAGCTGGTGGCCTCTGAACTGTGTACGGTTGTCGATGACGGCACCATGCAGGATCGCCGTGGCTCCGTGGCTATCGATGATGAAGGGACGCCAGGCCAGTACAATGTGCTGATCGAAAATGGCATTCTGAAAGGCTACATGCAGGACAAACTCAACGCGCGTCTGATGGGCGTTGCGCCGACCGGGAACGGCCGTCGTGAATCCTATGCGCATCTGCCGATGCCGCGTATGACCAATACCTATATGCTGGCCGGGAAATCGACGCCGCAGGAGATTATCGAATCCGTTGAGTACGGCATCTACGCGCCGAACTTTGGCGGCGGCCAGGTGGATATCACCTCCGGGAAATTCGTCTTCTCGACGTCAGAAGCGTATCTGATTGAAAACGGTAAAGTCACGAAACCGGTGAAAGGCGCGACGCTGATTGGTTCCGGTATTGAAACCATGCAGCAGATTTCCATGGTCGGTAACGACCTGAAGCTGGATAACGGCGTGGGCGTTTGCGGTAAAGAGGGGCAGAGCCTGCCGGTTGGCGTGGGTCAGCCGACGCTGAAGGTTGATAACCTGACCGTGGGTGGCACCGCGTAATTTTGCCTTGCCGGATGGCGGCTTTGCCTTATCCGGCCTACCGATCGAGTAGGCCTGATAAGCGTAGCGCCATCAGGCAATATGTTTCACCGCTCTCCCGTCTCATCTTTGTCCCGCATCCCCTGATACAGCCTGGCGACCTCGACAAAATAATCGGTCAGGTAATTAATACACACCTGCACTTTCAGCGGCAGCTTATCTTTCTCGGTATAAAGTGCGTAAACCGGACGCGGATCGGACTGGTAGCGCGGCAGTAAAATTTCTACCTCGCCACGGTTAATCTCTTCAATCACCCACATTAGCGGCACGTATGCGATCCCCGCGCCCGCAGAGAGCCAGCGGCTAAGCGTCATCGGATCGTTAGTCACGAATCGCCCTTCAGGGATCAGGCGTGTTGTCAGGCCTTCGGGGGCGATCAGCTCAAATTCGTTGTCCGGACGTACGCTGTATTCCAGCCATGAATGGTTGGCGAGGTCAGCGGGTTTCTCAGGAATGCCTGCATGTTGTAGATAACTTTTAGCCGCGCAGATAACCATCGGCATTGAGCCTAACCGGCGCGAGAAGAGGCTGGAATCCTGCAACGCGCCGACGCGGATCACCACATCAAGGCCATCGGCAATCAGGTCCGGGGCCGGAATACCTGTGACCAGATTGACCGTCAGCCCGGTATATTCTTTCAGCATTTCAGCCGTGATCCGCGCGAGGACATTTTGTGCCATAGTTGAAGAACACCCGATCCGCAGCGTACCGATAGGTGTGTTGTTAAACGCGTAGAGCTGTTCGTGGACGTCCTGAGCCTCAAATAGCATACGGCGGCAGCCCTGGTAATATATTTTGCCGGCTTCTGTGAGACCTATACTACGTGTGCTGCGGTTTAACAGCTTAACTTGTAACTCATCTTCCAGCTTTGATACAGTCTGACTGATGGAAGAGACGCTCATCTGAAGCTGTTTCGCGGCGGCGGTGAACGAGCCTTGCTCGACCACTTTCGCAAACACCGACATTCGTTTTAGTCGTTCCATTATTCACTCTGGCTTAAAAGTGATTTAGATCACAATATATAGATAACGGCATAACAGTTACGTTAATATACTGTTAGCTGAATAATTAAAGCGCACTCTCACCTGCACGCTAGTCTAAACCAAGGTCAACATGAGTCTGTTTCCTGTCATTGTGATTTTCGGCCTGTCATTCCCGCCGATCTTCTTTGAGTTGCTATTGTCGCTCGCCATCTTCTGGGGGGTGAGGCGACTGCTTATTCCAACCGGTATCTATGACTTTGTCTGGCACCCTGCGCTGTTCAATACTGCATTGTATTGCTGTCTTTTTTATCTGATATCACGTTTGTTCGTTTGAGGTAGATGTGAAAACGCTAATAAGAAAAATCTCCCGTACAGCCATCACACTGATACTGGTTATTCTGGCCTTTGTCGCCATTTTCCGCGCCTGGGTGTACTACACCGAGTCGCCATGGACGCGTGATGCGCGTTTTAGTGCAGACGTGGTCGCCATCGCGCCTGATGTCTCCGGGCTGATTACTCAGGTAAATATCAAGGATAACCAACTGGTTAATAAAGACCAGGTATTGTTCACGATTGACCAGCCACGTTACCAGAAAGCGCTGGAAGAAGCTGAAGCTGATGTGTCGTATTACAAAGCGCTCGCCAGCGAAAAGCGTCGCGAAGCCGGGCGTCGTAACCAGTTAGGCATTCAGGCGATGTCGCGTGAGGAAATAGACCAGGCCAATAACGTCCTGCAAACCGTCGAGCATCAGTTAGCCAAGGCACAGGCAACCCGCGACCTTGCGCGCCTTGACCTTGACCGCACCGTTATTCGCGCGCCTGCCGCCGGTTGGGTCACTAACCTCAACGTCTTTAACGGTGAGTTTATTACCCGTGGCTCCACGGCGGTTGCGCTGGTGAAAAAGAATTCGTTCTACGTGCTGGCCTACCTGGAAGAAACCAAGCTGGAAGGTGTGCGAAAAGGCTATCGTGCGGAAGTCACCCCGCTTGGCAGCAACCGTGTTATCAAAGGCACCGTAGATAGCATCGCGGCGGGCGTGACCAACGCCAGCAGCAGCAATGATGCGAAAGGCATGGCAACCATTGATTCCAACCTTGAATGGGTACGTCTGGCGCAGCGTGTGCCGGTCCGTATTCATCTTGATGAACAGCAGGACAATATCTGGCCTGCCGGGACAACCGCAACGGTGGTGATCACCGGTGAAAAAGACCGGGATGCGCAGAACATGACCTTCTTCCAGAAACTGGCGCTGCGTCTGCGTGAGTTCGGTTAATCGTTATGGGCATTTTTAGCATTGCCAATCAGCACATCCGCTTTGCCATTAAACTGGCGTGCGCGATTGTGCTGGCGCTGTTTGTCGGTTTCCACTTTGAGCTGGAAACGCCGCGCTGGGCGGTACTGACGGCAGCAATCGTCGCGGCAGGCCCGGCATTTGCCGCCGGTGGCGAGCCCTATTCCGGTGCTATCCGCTACCGCGGGATGCTGCGTATCATCGGGACCTTTATCGGCTGTATCGCAGCGTTAACCATCATTATTGTGATGATCCGCGCGCCGCTGTTAATGATTCTGGTGTGCTGTATCTGGGCCGGTTTTTGTACCTGGCTCTCCTCGCTGGTACGCGTAGAAAACTCCTACGCGTGGGGGCTGGCTGGCTACACGGCGCTGATTATCGTTATCACTATTCAGACCGAGCCGCTTCTCACGCCGCAATTTGCGGTCGAACGCTGTAGCGAGATCGTCATTGGTATCGTCTGCGCGATCATGGCCGATCTTCTTTTCTCCCCGCGATCGATCAAAAAAGAGATCGACCTTGAACTGGATAACCTGCTTATCGATCAATATCGTTTGATGCAGCTGTGCATCAAGCATGGTGACAGTGAAGAAGTTGACCGCGCGTGGAGTGGGCTGGTGCGCCGCACCGCAGCCCTGGGTGGGATGCGCAGCAACCTGAGCATGGAGTCTTCCCGCTGGTCGCGCGCTAATCGGCGCTTAAAGGCGCTGAACACGGTCTCCCTGACCATGATCACCCAGGCTTGTGAAACCTACATCATTCAGAACACGCGCCCGGAAACGGTTACCGATGACTATCGCGAACTCTTCGCCGAGCCGGTTGAGACCGTACAGGACGTGCATCGCCAGCTTAAACGCATGCGTCGGGTGATGGCCTGGACGGGGGAACACGGCACGCCGGTAACGATTTACGGCTGGGTGGGTACGGCGACGCGCTACCTGCTGCTGAAACGCGGCGTGATTGGCAACGCCAAAATCAGCGCCCGCGAAGAAGAAATTCTTCAGGACGAAGTGGTGGTGAAGGCCGAGTCTGCCGAACGCCACCATGCGATGGTTAACTTTTGGCGTACGACGGTGTCCTGCGTGCTGGGCACGCTCTTCTGGCTGTGGACCGGCTGGACATCCGGCAGTGGGGCGATGGTGATGATTGCGGTGGTCACCTCGCTGGCTATGCGTTTGCCAAACCCTCGAATGGTCGCCGTCGACTTCCTTTACGGCACGCTGCTGGCGCTGCCGCTGGGAACGCTTTTCTTCCTGGTTATCATTCCTTCTACCCAGCAAAGCATGCTGTTACTCTGCATCAGCCTTGCGGTGCTGGCATTCTTTATTGGTATCGAGGTGCAGAAACGGCGGCTGGGATCGCTGGGCGCGCTGGCGAGTACCATCAACATTATCGTGCTCGATAACCCGATGAAGTTTGAATTTAGCCAGTTTCTCGATAGCGCGTTGGGCCAGCTGGTGGGCTGCTTCCTGGCGCTGATGGTTATCATGCTGATTCGCGATAACTCGCGTGAGCGGACGGGCCGCGTACTGCTGAACCAGTTTGTGTCAGCCGCAGTTTCGGCGATGACCACCAACTCCGCGCGACGTAAAGAGAACCATCTACCGGCGCTCTATCAGCAACTTTTCCTGTTGCTGAATAAATTCCCTGACGATATCGCTAAATTCCGTCTGGCCCTGTCGCTGATTATTGCACACCAGCGTCTGCGCGATGCGCCAGTGCCGGTGAATCAGGATCTCTCTGAGTTTCACCGCCAGCTCAGACGCACGGCGGACAGCGTGATCTCCGCGGGCAACGATGATAAACGTCGTCGCTACTTCCTGCGTCTATTGGAAGAGTTAGATATCTATCAGGAAAAATTACGTATCTGGGACGCCTCGCCGCAGGTTACCGAACCGGTTGGTCGGCTGGTGGCGATGCTGCATAAGTATCAGAGCGCACTAACGAACAGCTAGCAATCACCCAGGGCCACTCACATTTATCCTCCTGTCAAAGCCGACGCCCTCAGCGTCGGTTTTTTTATCGCTATACTTAGAGGCGGATGACAGCGGCGGGAAAATTGAGGGCGAGTGATGGAAGTCTATTCTTTTGATTTTGATGAAATAGAAAACCAGGGTGATTTTTACCGCGAGTTCACGCGCCTCTTCGCACTCAAGAGTGGTCTGGTTCACGATCTCGATTCATTGTGGGATGTGGTGACCGGCAGCCAGCTTCCGCTGCCGCTGGAGATAGAGTTCCTGCATCTGGATGAGAAGCAGAAGCGGCGTTACGGTGCGCTGATACTGTTATTTGATGAAGCAGAGGAAGAGCTGGAAGGGATGCTGCGCTTTAACCTTTCGCGGACATAAAAAAGCCCCCGCGTAATGGCGGGGGCAAGTCGTCGGACAAGACGACGAGGGTTTATTTGTACAATTCTGCGGTCGCGTGCCAGGTATTACCGGTACGCGCTTCAATAATGCGGTAGCCGCTTGCGCCTTCTTTTGCTGCTTTTGCTGATAATGCGCTATTCATATCCATCGGTGAACTCCCGACCTGGGATACGGAAACGGTGCCCATAGATTGCAGGCTCTGTGCTTGTTCTGCACTAATTTGCTCAGCGGCGCTGGCACCAAAAGAGAGAACAGAAGCCAGACCCAAAGAAGCGATGATCATTGCGTTTTTCATAATTTTTACTCCACCATGTGCGACAGCGGTGAGAGGAGAAAACATGGCTTCCTGGACCGCTGTAGAAAATTTTTTTACCTGAATCTTACCTACTCTATAAGCCAAACTTATTTGTACAGTTCAGCCGTTGCGTGCCAGTGGTCACCGGTACGCGCTTCGATGATGCGGTAAGAAGAAGCACCCTGTTCTTCCGCTTTCTTGTTCAGCATCTCATGCATATCCATCGGAGAAGAACCGACTGCACCTACGGAAACGGTGCCGATAGCCTGGCGATTTTGCGCTTGATCGCTGTTAATAGAGTCAGCGGCGAAAGCGCCAAAAGAGATAACGGAAAGGATGCTCAGAGCCGCAACAGTTGTTTTGATTTTCATGATCTACACCTCGTCGAATTATTTGGAGGGCCTTTGTTTTGTGACCCTCATCACGAAATTAAGTATACACTAATCACATCTAAAATTAATACCAGACTAATGGTTTCACTCATAAATCTGTTTTAAAGAATCTATTTTTTATGACCAAATGAAATAAAAAATGGTGTATTAGTGCTATTTCGTGAAGTGAATTCTAAGAAAATCATATGGATGCATGAATTTGATTTTTCGTGCGATTTCGCGCGGAGGTATTCACTGAAACTATGTGTTTAATCCGTTTTTAGCACTTAATGCAAAATGGGGGGCGGAGGAACGTCGGGGAAACGAAGCGGTAAAAAGGAATTATCCTCTGGCCGATGACCAGAGGATGGAGGATTACAGCTCTTGCTCGAACAGAACCAGAATGGCCTCGTAGAGATCTTTCACCGTAAAGCCACGGGCAGGAGTGGTAAAGATGGTGTCGTCGCCGGCGATGCTGCCGAGGATACCTTCCGCTTTACCCAGCGAGTCGAGCAGGCGGGCAATCAGCTGCGCGGCGCCAGGGCTTGTGTGGATAACCACAACCGCATCGTTGTAGTCGATATCCAGCACCAGATTTTTCAGCGGGCTGGAGGTCGTCGGTACGCCAAGTTCAGCCGGAAGGCAGTAGACCATCTCCATCTTGGCATTGCGGGTACGAACCGCGCCAAACTTGGTCAGCATGCGGGAGACTTTGGATTGATTAATATTCTCGAACCCTTCCTCCTGCAGCGCCTGGACGATCTCTCCCTGAGAGCTAAACTTTTCTTCCTTTAATAGCGCTTTGAACGCTTTCACTAATTCTTCTTGTTTGGTCGAACTTCGCATAAGTCACCCGTATATGGTGATGAAATTAACATGATTATGCATATAAATGCATTTTTATGCAAATAATCTGCAGAAAAGGCGGATAATAATCGCGAGAAGGGGCGGATCTTAGCAAAATTTACTATTAATAAACATGCCTATATCACGGCCTGCAAATAAGGTTAAAAGTAAATTAAATGTTATGAAAATGATGTTGTTTTAACCAGATCACTGGTTATAGTTTAAGTGATAGTTGATGTGGATTTGGTTACGTGAAAAAGGCCTTTCCCGGTAAACGAGTGAGCAATTTTGTAGCAAGGCTGCTAAATACCCCTCATTCTGTAAGTAATTAGATTGTAATTATTTACACCGTGAATTAAGGTCGCCGCAACGGAGTATAACAGGCAGTGCCCTGCGTCGGTTTCGCGGTACATGACAGGTCACCCTGAATGACATTAACCATAATAAGGAGTTTCGGATGAAAGTTGCAGTCCTTGGTGCCGCCGGCGGTATCGGTCAGGCGCTTGCCCTACTACTTAAGACCCAACTACCTTCAGGCTCAGAACTCACTCTCTATGATATCGCCCCTGTTACGCCAGGCGTGGCGGTCGATCTCAGTCATATCCCGACCGATGTGAAGATCACAGGCTTCTCAGGTGAAGATGCTTCTCCGGCGCTGGAAGGTGCGGATGTGGTGCTGATCTCCGCGGGCGTCGCGCGCAAACCGGGTATGGATCGCTCCGATCTGTTTAACGTCAATGCCGGGATCGTGAAGAACCTGGTGCAGCAGGTGGCGAAAACCGCCCCAAAAGCCTGTATTGGCATTATTACTAACCCGGTCAACACCACCGTTGCCATCGCGGCAGAAGTGCTGAAAAAAGCGGGCGCTTACGATAAGAACAAACTGTTCGGCGTCACGACGCTGGATATCATCCGCTCAAATACATTTGTGGCGGAGCTGAAAGGTAAAAAAGCGACAGAAGTGGAAGTGCCGGTTATTGGCGGCCACTCTGGCGTGACCATTCTGCCGCTGTTGTCGCAGATCCCTGGCGTTTCCTTTAGCGATCAGGAAGTGGCCGATCTCACCAAACGTATCCAGAATGCAGGTACGGAAGTGGTCGAAGCCAAAGCCGGTGGCGGCTCTGCAACCCTGTCGATGGGGCAGGCGGCTGCGCGTTTAGGTCTTTCTTTGGTTCGCGCCCTGCAGGGCGAGAAAGGCATCGTTGAATGCGCCTATGTTGAAGGCGACGGTCAGTACGCGCGTTTCTTCTCTCAGCCGCTGCTGCTGGGCAAAAACGGTGTGGAAGAGCGTCAGTCTATCGGCAAGCTGAGCGCGTTTGAACAACAGGCGCTGGAAGGTATGCTGGATACGCTGAGAAAAGATATTACGCTCGGCGAAGAGTTTGTGAATAAGTGATGTAAAGCATGAAAAAAAAGGGCCGCGAGGCCCTTTTTTGTGTCCGCTAGTTTGACGCCGGATACTCCTGAATCGTCACCTTCAGCGTTAGTTTCTTATCGTCGCGCATGACTTCAACCGGGATGTCCGACCCCGGACGAATCTCGGCTACCTGGTCCATGGTTTCCAGCGCGGAGAGCGCCGGTTTACCGTTCACCGATGTGATAACGTCATTGACCTGAATGCCTGCCTGCGCGGCCGGGCCACCGGCGGTGACTTCGTTAACCACGATCCCCTGGATCTGATCCATGCCGCCGCCCTGCGCGTGCAGTGGGGCGATCTCGCGCCCGCCGATCCCGATGTAACCACGGATCACCCGACCATCGCGGATCAGCTTATCCATGATCTTAGTTGCCAGCTGGAACGGGATGGCGAAGCTTAAGCCTTCCGGCGTTTCGCCATCGTTACTCTTATCGAAGGAGAGGGTGTTGATACCCATCAGCTCGCCCAGCGAGTTAATCAGTGCGCCGCCAGAGTTGCCGTGGTTGATGGAGGCATCTGTTTGCAGGAAGTTCTGTCGCCCGGTCGGGTTCAGGCCGATACGCCCGGTGGCGCTGATGATGCCCTGCGTAATGGTCTGCCCCAGGTTGTAAGGGTTACCAATCGCTAACACCACATCGCCAATGTGCGGCACGCGCTTCGGGTTGATGGGGATGACCGGCAGGCCGCCGGTGGCGTTAATTTTCAGCACTGCGAGGTCGGTAAGCGTATCGGAGCCGACCAGCAGCGCTTCAAATACGCGGCCATCCTGCAACGCGACGATGATTTGATCGGCATCGTTAATGACATGCTTGTTGGTCACGATATACCCGCGTTCGTCCATGATCACCCCGGAGCCGAGCGTGCGGATCTCCAGTTGATTCTGTCCGGTGCTGTTAAGACCACGGTTATAGACGTTGA
The DNA here is from genome assembly GCF_057782505.1 of Pseudocitrobacter sp. CD920760. Lineage (NCBI taxonomy): Bacteria > Pseudomonadati > Pseudomonadota > Gammaproteobacteria > Enterobacterales > Enterobacteriaceae > Pseudocitrobacter > Pseudocitrobacter sp. CD920760. Next base: position 4,669,939 of record NZ_CM173490.1, on the reverse strand, counting down.
CGACCGCTGGCGCGGCACGACGCACAGCCTGGTTATAGCTGGCGGGGGATTCATCCGAGCTGGTGAGCGTGGTGGTCGCGGTTGTCCACTTGCGTAAAGAGGGCATCGCGGCCAGCAAAATGCCACCGACAATAAAACCAATTGCGACAGAACGTAAAAGCTTTGCAAGCATGATCAGGTATCGTTGATGAATAAACGTTCGCAGCATACCACGACTTCGCTGGACATCACACGCTGCGCGATGTCCAGCGTAAGACGGTTAACGCAGTAATAGATAAATGCTCTCTTCACCGCGCATCACGTTCAGGGCAATCACCGACGGTTTGGTCTCCAGCACTTTGCGCATATCCGCGATGGACTGCGTGCGCTGGCGGTTAATACCGATAATGACATCATCTTTATGCAGGCCAACCTGCGCCGCTGCGCTGCCTTTTTCTACGTCGCTGATGACAATGCCTTTGGTACCGTCTTTCAACTGACCGTCGCTTAATGATGCCCCCTGAAGCTGCGGAGCGATCATTTCTGCGCTGGCGGTCGCCGAGGTGCTTTTATCCAGCGTGACTTCGACTTCCAGCGGTTTGCCATCGCGCAGCAGCCCCAGCTTCACTTTTGAGCCGGGTTCGGTGGTGGCGATGCGCGAGCGCAGTTCGGCAAAGCTGCTCAGCGCTTTACCGTTCAGGCTAACAATCACGTCGCCTGATTTTATGCCCGCTTTCGCCGAACCGGAGTTAGGCAGCACTTCGCTGACAAACGCCCCGCGCTGTACGTTGAGGTTAAACGCTTTGGCAATATCGGCGCTCATTTCCATACCGCGAATACCGAGCAGCCCGCGTTTGATTTCGCCGAACTGAATCAGCTGTTTCGCGAGAATTTGCGCCATATTGCTGGGGATGGCGAAGCCAATCCCGACGCTGCCGCCGCCAGGGGCGAGAATCGCGGTGTTAATGCCGATCAGCTCGCCATTGAGGTTCAGCAATGCGCCACCGGAGTTCCCACGGTTAATTGAGGCATCGGTCTGAATAAAGTTTTCCAGCCCTTCGAGGTTGAGCCCGCTGCGGCCTAACGCCGATACAATCCCGGAGGTGGCAGTTTGCCCCAGTCCGAAGGGGTTACCCACGGCAACGGCGAAATCACCGACGCGCAGTTTATCGGAGTCGGCAATGGCGATTTGCGTGAGTTTGCTGCCGCCCTGAATTTGCAGCAGGGCGATATCGCTTTGGTCATCGCTGCCAATCAGTTTGGCATCGAACTCGCGGCCATCATTCAACTGAATGCTGATTTTTTGCGCCTGGCTGATGACGTGGTTGTTGGTTAAGACGTAGCCTTTCGCCGCATCAATAATGACGCCAGAACCCAGACCTTCGAACGGTTGCGCCGGTTCGTTGCCGCCTTCTTCACCAAAGAATTTTTTTAGCTCTTCCGGCACACGCTGACTCGGCGTGGCGGTGCCTTCCACCTGCACGCTCACCACGGCGGGCAAGACTTTTTCCAGCATCGGCGCGAGGCTTGGCAGTGCGCCCTGGCCTGGAACCTGAGTGGGAATCGACGCGCTGGCCACCTGAGGCACGGCAAAGGACAGGCCGACACTTAACGCTAACGCACTCAACAGCAAAGTAGATTTATTCATTGATGCTGGCTCTCCTGACCTGAGGTGTAAGGACATGCTTCCCGAAACAGTCTGATGTTATTGAATTTTTCTCGGGGTAACAATGTGGATATTGACTAAATATAGTCGGGGCAGAGAGAAGTGACGGGCGCAACAGGCGCGCCCGTGAAATAAATTGTTCGCAGAAAGGATTAGTCGCGTTTTGCACCGCTACGCAGCAGGCCGGATGCGCCTTCTGAGTAGTCACGCGGCATCTGTACCGGCGCCTGGTCGTTACCGGCTTCCGATTCAGCCAGACGGTTGCGGAACGGATTAGACTCTGCGCTCATTTCAGGCAGCAGGCTGCTTGAGCTTTTCGCCATGTGCTGATAGAGCTGACGATAGTCGTCCGCCATATTGTTCAGCAATTCCGCACTGCGCGCAAAATGGCTGACTAACTCTTCGCGGTACTCTTCCAGTTCGGCTTTATTTTTTTCCAGCTCGTACTGCAGGGCCTGTTGTTGACGCAATTTGCGATTACCGAAACGCATGGCCACAGCACCGATAATAATGCCGACAACGAGCCCAATTAGCGCATATTCCCAGGTCATGAACATCTCCCATTGTTTTGTGGTTCCGTAGGGTATTGGTTACCAGGCGCTCCTTGCCTGTACCAGATACTGCCACTATAACCGCTTATTCCGCAGAAGTGGAATCCTGGCGTATCATCGCGTAGTGTAGAACGGCACTTTTTTCACCAATCGTGAAGTAAGACATACCGGTTTTCAAAGGAATAACAATTAGATCATGCAAAGCCTGTCCCCCACATCGCGTTATCTTCAGGCCCTCGAAGAGGGCACCCATCAGCCTGATGATGTCCAGCGTGAGGCGGTAAATCGCCTCGATACCATCTACCAGGAACTGCTCGCCAATCGTGCGCAGCCTGCCCAAAGCGGCGGTGGCCTGATGGCAAAATTCGGAAAATTTCTTGGTAAACGCGAGGCGGACACGAACACGCCGGTTCGCGGCTTATATATGTGGGGCGGGGTTGGCCGGGGGAAAACCTGGCTGATGGACATGTTCTATCACAGCCTGCCGGGCGAACGTAAACAGCGCCTGCACTTTCACCGCTTTATGCTGCGGGTGCATGAAGAGCTGACGCAGCTTCAGGGCCATAGCGACCCGCTGGAAATCGTCGCTGAACGCTTTAAAGCGGAAACGGACGTGCTGTGTTTTGACGAGTTTTTTGTCTCGGATATCACTGACGCCATGCTGCTCGGCGGCCTGATGAAAGCGTTGTTCTCGCGTGGGATTACGCTGGTCGCGACCTCGAATATCCCGCCGGATGAGCTTTATCGCAATGGTTTACAACGCGCGCGCTTCTTGCCGGCCATCGACGCGATTAAAGCCCACTGCGACATCATGAACGTCGATGCGGGTGTCGATTACCGTTTGCGCACGTTAACTCAGGCGCATCTGTGGCTCTCGCCTTTAAACGATGAAACGCGCATCGAGATGGATAAACTGTGGCTGGCGCTGGCGGGTGCAAAGCGCGAACATGCCCCAGAGCTGGAAATCAACCACCGCCAACTAGCAACGATAGGCGTTGAGAACCAAACGCTGGCGGTTTCCTTTACGACACTGTGTGTTGATGCGCGCAGCCAGCACGACTACATCGCGCTCTCGCGCCTGTTCCATACGGTGATGCTGTTCGATGTGCCCGTCATGACGCCAATGATGGAAAGCGAAGCGCGCCGCTTTATTGCGCTGGTGGATGAATTCTATGAGCGTCATGTGAAGCTGGTGGTGAGCGCGGAAGTCCCGCTGTACGACATTTATCAGGGCGAGCGGTTGAAATTTGAGTTCCAGCGCTGCCTGTCACGTTTGCAGGAGATGCAGAGCGAAGAGTATTTGAAACGGCCGCATATGCCGTAAATGCCACCCTCTCCCCGTGGGAGAGGGGCTGGGGGTGAGGGCATCAGACCGCACCCCTCCTATTATAAACCCCCATCAAAATCACAAATAAGGGTCGATCTTTAACCCCGACTTCTCTATAATCTTGCGACCCCACGTTACAAGAAGGTTTTTTTCCCAAAACTTTCTATGTGCCGGCATAGGCTATTCGAAGGGGTAGGTTTGCTGGACAATGTCGTGTGAACCTCAACTGACAAAACGTTTGGGTGTTCACCAACGTGTAACTTATTTATTTGGGTAAGCTTTTAATGAAAACTTTTACAGCTAAACCAGAAACCGTTCAACGTGACTGGTATGTTGTTGACGCGACCGGTAAAACTCTGGGCCGTCTGGCTACTGAACTGGCTCGTCGCCTGCGCGGTAAGCATAAAGCGGAATACACTCCGCACGTAGATACCGGTGATTACATCATCGTTCTGAACGCTGACAAAGTTGCTGTAACCGGCAACAAGCGTACTGACAAAATGTACTATCACCACACCGGCCACATCGGTGGTATCAAAGAAGCGACCTTTGAAGAGATGATTGCCCGCCGTCCTGAGCGCGTGATTGAAATCGCGGTTAAAGGCATGCTGCCAAAAGGCCCGCTGGGTCGTGCTATGTTCCGTAAACTGAAAGTTTACGCGGGTACCGAGCACAACCACGCGGCACAGCAACCGCAAGTTCTTGACATCTAATCGGGATTATAGGCAATGGCTGAAAATCAATACTACGGCACTGGTCGCCGCAAAAGTTCCGCAGCTCGCGTTTTCATCAAACCGGGCAACGGCAAAATCGTTATCAACCAACGTTCTCTGGAACAGTACTTCGGTCGTGAAACTGCCCGCATGGTAGTTCGTCAGCCGCTGGAACTGGTCGACATGGTTGAGAAACTGGATCTGTACATCACCGTTAAAGGTGGTGGTATCTCTGGTCAGGCTGGTGCGATCCGTCACGGTATCACCCGCGCTCTGATGGAGTATGATGAGTCCCTGCGTGGCGAACTGCGTAAAGCTGGCTTCGTTACCCGTGATGCTCGTCAGGTTGAACGTAAGAAAGTCGGCCTGCGTAAAGCACGTCGTCGTCCTCAGTTCTCCAAACGTTAATTGGTTTCTGCTTCGGCAGACAACAATTTGCGCAAAAACCCGCTTCGGCGGGTTTTTTTATGCCTGAACACTTACGCGATGAACGTATTTGTAGGGTAGGCAAGCGAAGCGCCCCGCCATAATCGCATTAGCCAATGCTAATCTCACGGCTCTTTTTCCGGATTTCCAGAATCGACTCACCACAAGCCGTGCAAAATCTGGTAAACTATTCTCCAATTTTCTGCCCAAATGCGGGTGATTGTTCAATTTTTGTTTGGTTTGCAAGCAGGAATGCCACTCAACGCAGGATGGGGACACACTTCTGGCTAGCCACCGTGTGGCTGGTAGCAGTAAAAATTCTGAATATACCTGGAGGTTTTCATGGCTGTCGCTGCCAACAAACGTTCGGTAATGACGCTGTTTTCTGGTCCTACTGACATTTATAGCCATCAGGTCCGCATCGTGCTGGCTGAAAAAGGTGTCAGCTTTGAGATAGAGCACGTGGAAAAGGACAATCCACCGCAGGATCTGATTGACCTCAACCCGAATCAAAGCGTTCCGACACTGGTAGATCGCGAACTGACTCTGTGGGAATCCCGCATCATTATGGAATACCTGGATGAGCGTTTCCCGCATCCGCCGCTGATGCCGGTTTACCCGGTTGCACGCGGTGAAAGCCGCCTGTACATGCAACGTATCGAGAAAGACTGGTACACGCTGATGAACGTCGTGATGACGGGCTCTGCGGCTCAGGCTGACGCTGCACGTAAACAGCTGCGCGAAGAGCTGCTGGCGATTGCGCCGGTCTTCACCCAGAAGCCGTACTTCCTGAGCGATGAGTTCAGCCTGGTCGACTGCTACCTGGCGCCGCTGCTGTGGCGTCTGCCGGTTATGGGTATCGAAATGGCTGGTGCGGGTGCGAAAGAGCTGAAAGGCTACATGACCCGTGTCTTCGAACGTGATTCTTTCCTTGCCTCCTTAACGGAAGCCGAGCGCGAAATGCGCCTTGGCCGGGGTTAACTGAATGGATGTGTCACAGCTTTCTCCGCGCCGCCCGTATCTGCTTCGCGCATTTTACGAGTGGCTGCTGGACAACCAGCTTACGCCGCATTTGGTCGTTGATGTCATGCAGCCAGGCGTTCAGGTACCAATGGAGTACGCCCGTGACGGCCAGATAGTCCTGAACATCGCGCCGCGCGCGGTGGGCAACCTGGAGCTGGCGAACGATGAAGTTCGCTTCAACGCCCGCTTCGGCGGTGTTCCACGCAATGTTTCCGTCCCGCTGGCCGCCGTGCTGGCTATCTATGCGCGTGAAAACGGCGCAGGTACCATGTTCGAGCCGGAAACGGCCTACGACGAAGATGCGGAAGGCTACAACGACGACCTCGAAGTCGTTGAAAACGAAACGGTAATGTCGGTCATCGACGGCGATAAGCCGGATCACGACGACGACACCGATCCGGACGATACACCGCCGCCGCGCGGTGGCCGCCCGGCACTTCGCGTCGTGAAGTAAATATCGCGAAAGGCCCGAAAGGGCCTTTTTTTATGGGTGAGATTGTCCCTGGTCGCCGGCTGAAGTGGCTATGTCAGCAGGGATTGATATCGAAAGAGGGAGGAATTGATATTTAATTAACATGTTTTTGTAATAACGTCTTTTTCAGGCCTTATTTAATATTAAATATCAGTTTTCTAATATTATATTCCATGGTAATCATTATGCAATATTTTAATTGTCCGGCCTGATGTGAACACGCATGAAAACATACAATATTGTTATAACATACGTTCTCCTTTATCGTTTGCATCGCATTTTTCGGCTAAATCAGCACTATTTGCATGCACGCCATTCATATCATTATAAATTCTACATTCTAAATTAATTAAAAATAAATTGAGTGTCTGACCCTTCAGTATCACTATCCGCACACACCAAAGAATATCATCTTATGCACACTTTTGCGGGAAGCAATGACGCATATTCGATGGTCATCTATAAGACGCTCACCTCATTATTAATATGAGGTTTTCGGCGTTTATAATTTAATTATTTATGGTTTAAGGACAAATAATGAGTAAGTTTGTAAAAACTGCTGTTGCAGCCGCAATGGTAATGGGTGCGTTCGCGTCAACTTCTTCCATCGCTGCCGGTAACAACGGTACCGCACGTTTCTACGGTACCATCGAAGATTCCCCGTGCTCTATCGTGCCTGACGATCACAAACTGGAAGTCGATATGGGCGATATCGGTTCTGAAAAACTGAAAAACGGTGGTTCAACCACGCCGAAAGAGTTCCAAATCCGCCTGCAGGACTGCGTCTTTGATACCCAGACTAAGGCTCAGACCACCTTTACTGGCACCATCTATACTGCGGCAGCTAACAGCAGCAACTACACCATTTTCAGCACCGAAACCGGTATGCCATTTGAGAATGTCAGCCTGGCGATTGGTGACGAACATGGTACGGCATACAAAAGCGGTATGCCGATCGAACAACTGCTGACTATGGATACTGCGACGTCTAAAGGTAAACCTAACCAGACGCTGAACTTTAAAGCATGGCTGGTGGGCGAAAGCGCAATGCCGACCCTGGGCGCATTTGAAGCCAACACGACCTTCCAGATCACCTATCTCTAAGGCATTTCCCCCATAGCGGATACGCTATGGGTTTTTTTTATAGATATTGATGAAGCTATTATAATCACGGATGGATACGTGCATGCCTGACCCTTCTCTTTTCCGTTTACGGATTCTTCCCTGGTATATTGCATTAGCGATATCTGGAAGCTATGCCAGTGCCTGGGCTGATGATGATATTCAGTTTGACTCCCGTTTTCTGGAATTAAAAGGCGACACGAAAATCGATCTGAAACGTTTTTCCAGTCAGGGCTATGTCGAGCCGGGTAAATATAATTTACAGGTTCAGGTAAATAAACAGCCGCTCCCGGATGAATACGATATTTTCTGGTATGCCTCTGAAAAAGATGCCAGTAAAACCTATGCCTGCTTAACGCCGGCGCTTGTCGCCCAGTTTGGGCTGAAAGAAGACGTTGCAAAGAATCTGCAATGGGTCCGCAATGGTGAATGTCTTAGCCCGGGCCAACTGGAAGGGATGGACATTAAGGCCGATTTAAGCCAGTCCGCTTTATTAATCTCCTTACCTCAAGCGTATCTTGAATACAGCGATATGGACTGGGACCCGCCTTCACGCTGGGACGACGGTATTCCAGGCCTGATTGCTGACTACAGCATTAACGCGCAGACCCGCCACGACGAAAAAGGCGGCGATGACAGTAACGATATCAGCGGTAACGGCACGGTCGGGGCAAACCTTGGCCCGTGGCGTCTGCGCGCCGACTGGCAGGCGGACTATCAGCATACCCGCAGCGGCGATGACGACGAATACAGCGACAGTGACAGCACACAAAGAAACTGGGAGTGGAGCCGCTACTACGCCTGGCGCGCCCTGCCATCACTGAAAGCCAAACTTGCGCTCGGCGAAGATTACCTCAACTCCGATATTTTCGACGGTTTTAACTATGTCGGCGGCAGCGTCAGCACCGACGACCAGATGCTGCCACCCAATCTGCGCGGCTACGCCCCCGATATTTCCGGGGTGGCGCACACCACGGCGAAAGTGACCGTCAGCCAGATGGGCCGCGTCATTTATGAAACCCAGGTTCCGGCGGGGCCGTTCCGTATTCAGGATTTGGGCGATTCCGTTTCCGGTACCCTGCATGTACGTATTGAAGAGCAGAACGGTCAGGTACAGGAATATGACATCAGCACCGCATCTATGCCGTTCCTGACCCGTCAGGGCCAGGTGCGCTATAAAGTGATGATGGGCCGGCCGCAGGAGTGGGGGCACGATATTGCCGGTGGATTTTTCTCCGGCGGCGAAGCCTCCTGGGGGATTGCCAACGGCTGGTCGCTCTACGGCGGCGCGCTGGCGGATGAGAACTATCAGTCGGCGGCCATCGGCGTCGGGCGTGACCTGTCCATCCTTGGCGCCATGGCGTTTGACGTCACGCACTCGCATGTACGTCTGGATGACAACACCGCCTACGACAATCGCACGCTGGACGGTAACTCGTTTCGCGTGAGCTATGCCAAAGACTTTGACGAACTCGACAGCCGCGTCACCTTCGCCGGATACCGCTTCTCTGAAAAAAACTTCATGACCATGAGCGAGTATCTGGATGCTAAAGATGCTGACATGGTGCGCTCCGGTAACGATAAAGAGATGTACACCGTTACCTATAACCAGAACTTCAGGGATGCCGCGGTTTCTGTCTATCTCAACTATACCCGTCGCACCTACTGGGACCGGCCAGAGCAAACCAACTACAACGTGATGCTTTCCCACTATTTCAATATGGGCAGTATCCGCAACATGAGCGTGTCCCTGACCGGCTACCGCTACGAATACGACAAAAGCACCGATCAGGGGGTGTATGTCTCGCTAAGTATGCCGTGGGGCGACAGCAGTACTGTCAGCTATAACGGCAACTACGGTAGCGGCTCAGACTCCAGCCAGGTTGGCTATTTCAGCCGTATCGACGATGCCTCGCATTACCAGATTAACGTCGGCACCAGTGAAAACCACGGCAGCGTGGATGGCTATTACAGTCATGACGGATCGCTGGCGAAAGTGGATTTAAGCGCCAACTACCATGAAGGCGAATACCAGTCTGCTGGTATTTCACTGCAGGGCGGCGCGACGCTGACCGCGCACGGCGGGGCATTGCACCGCATGCAAAATCTGGGCGGTACGCGTCTGCTGATTGACGCTGACGGTGTGTCCGGCGTGCCGGTGGAAGGCAATGGCTCACCGGTTTATACCAACATGTTTGGTAAAGCGGTCGTGGCGGACGTCAACAACTATTACCGTAATCAGGCCTACATCGACATCACTAAACTGCCGGAAAACGCCGAAGCTACCCAGTCGGTGGTGCAGGCCACGCTGACCGAGGGCGCGATTGGCTACCGTAAGTTCGCTGTTATTAGCGGACAAAAAGCGATGGCTGTACTGCGCCTGAGCGACGGCAGCCATCCGCCATTCGGCGCGGAAGTAAAAAATGGCAACGATCAGCAGGTCGGCCTGGTTGATGATGACGGTAACGTCTATCTGGCCGGGGTGAACGCCGGCGAGCGCATGACCGTTTCGTGGGATGGCATGGCCCATTGCGAAATTTCGCTGCCAGACCCGTTACCTGCCGATCTGTTCAACGGTCTGTTACTGCCCTGCCAGCAAAAAGGCGCGGTAGCACCGGTTTCTCCGCTGGACGTCAAACCTGTGCTTCAGGAACAGACACAGCAGGTGACGCCAACGGAGCCACCAACCTCAATTTCAGCAAATCAATAACGTGATTAAGGAATGATCCATGTTTTTTCTGACTAACACTGCAAAAACCGTTGTCCCGGCGCTGGCGCTGCTGGCGACCGCGGTCAGTTTCTCCAGCCACGCCTCGGTGACGCCCGACAGGACACGGCTGGTGTTTAACGAAAGCGACAAGTCCATCAGCGTCACGCTGCGCAATAATGATCAGAAACTGCCCTATCTGGCGCAGAGCTGGATAGAGGACGCAAAGGGCAACAAAATCAGCTCGCCACTGGCGGTGCTGCCGCCCGTGCAGCGCATCGATGCGATGATGAACGGCCAGGTGAAGGTACAGGGACTGCCGGATATCAACAAGCTGCCTGCCGATCGTGAGAGTTTGTTCTACTTCAACGTGCGTGAGATCCCGCCAAAATCCAATAAACCTAACACGCTGCAAATTGCGCTGCAGACGCGTATCAAACTGTTCTGGCGACCGAAGGCGCTGGAGAACGTCAGCATGAAAAATCCGTGGCAGCACAAGGTGACGCTCACCCGCAACGGTCAGGACTTCACCGTCAATAACCCGACGCCGTACTACGTGATCATCAGCAACGCCAGCGCACAGAAAAATGGTACACCTGCCACGGGTTTCTCCCCGCTGGTGATGGAGCCTAAAACGTCGGCAGCGCTGAAAGTGAATATGAGCAGCGTGCCGGTACTGACCTATGTCAACGACTACGGTGCGCGGATGCCGCTGTTTTTCAAATGCAATGGCAATAGCTGCCAGGTGGATGCAGAACAGAGCCGCAAAGGCTGATGGCAGGAGCGCCCCTATGAAAGGATCTTGTTTCGCCTCGACAGCGTTGTGTTTGCTGATGTGCAGCGTCGGTAGTTTAACGGCGATAGCGGGCAGTAAAACCGTAGATTTAACGCTGCGCGTGTTAGTGGATGCGCCGCCACCCTGTTCGGTGAAGGGCAGTGCGGTTGAGTTTGGTAATGTGGTTATTAAAAACATCGATGGTGCCAACTATCGTCAGCCAGTGGCTTACACCCTGAACTGTCAAAATCGTGCTTCTGACGATCTGCAAATGCAGTTACAGGGAACAACCAGCGCCATTAACGGCGAAACGGTGCTTAGTACCGGCATTAATGGCTTTGGTATTCGGGTACAGAATGCGGCCGATCATTCTCTTTTTGTACTAGATAGCGGCCACTGGTTGCCATTTAGCATCGGTAATTTGCCGACGCTGGAAGCCGTTCCGGTGAAACAAAACGGTGCGCAACTCACTGCATCAGAGTTTAGCGCAACGATGACGATGGTGGTTGACTATCAATGAAACGATTTGCGTTTTGCTTATTGTGTGGTTGTGTCGGCGGCGCTCAGGGGGCCGATAACGATATCTCTTTTCACGGTACGTTGGTTGCGCCGCCCGCTTGCATCATCAGTGACGGCAAAACTATCGAAGTCGAGTTTCGTAATGTGATTATTGACAATATTAACGGAAATAACTTCCGTCAGGATGTGCCCTACACGATCTCGTGCGACCCTGATATTCGTGACGATGCCTGGGAGATGACGCTGACCTGGACGGGAAGTCAAACCAGCTATGATGATGCCGCTATCGAGACGGACGTCACGGGGTTGGGGATTGAGCTTCAGCAAAATCAGCAGCCATTTAAGCTGGGTGAGCCATTGAAGATCAATCCTGAAAGCCCGCCGACACTGCAAGCCGTTCCGGTAAAGGCCAGTGATGCAGACCTTAATGAAGGGACATTCTCTGCCTACGCAACATTACAGGTGGATTACCAATGAACCTGAAACACACATTTCACGCTGTAGCAGTGCTGGGCGCAGTGTTGCTGTCGCCCTGCGCGTCAGCGGTGGAAAACCTACATTTCTACGGTAATTTACTCAGCAAATCTTGCACTCTGGTGGTACAGGGCGAGGTATTGGCTGAAGTGCATTTTCCTGCGGTGAGCCGCAAAGATTTAATGGTTGCCGGGCAATCGGCGCGTGTACCCGTTGTATTTCAACTTAAGGATTGTAAAGGACCGGCACAATATGAAGTAAAAGTCACGCTGACGGGGACAGAAGATGCAGAACAGCCCGGTTTTCTGGCGCTGGATACTTCCTCTGCTGCACAGGGGGTGGGGATTGGTATGGAAAAAACAGATGGAACGCCAGTACCGATTAACAGCACAACCGGGGTGAGTTTTGTGCTCAGTAACGGTAATAACAATCTTAATTTTAATGCCTGGCTACAGGCGAAAAGCGGTCGTGAAGTGACAATGGGAGAATTTACGGCCTCTCTGACTGCAACATTTGAGTACATTTAAAATGAAAATACTACGATGGTTGTTCTATCTGGTGATGTTGACGTGTGCGACAGAAGGTCTGACTGCGGGGCATAGTGTTACCTCTTACTACGGCGTTGGAGGTGATGCGCTAGCTACCTATACATATAGCCTGAAAATCATGATGCCTTCGGGAGTCTACGATGGAGAATATCAATCTAGTGGTATTTTCCGAGCGGGTGACTATTTACATAATACCAGTTGGAATGGACCACCTCCTGCACCGACAGTTAAATTGCTAAGTTTCGCTCAGCACCTCAATAAAGCATTATGTCCAGGATTACCCTCTGGATGGGACTGTGGCTCGTTGACATTTGAAATCATTATCTCTTCGGACATTGAAGAGTACTTTTATTGTCCGTGGCTCGTGGTCATTAATGATAAAGCCCAGAATCGTGCGAGTATGGGCGGAGTGGGCTATCAGGGGCCGAATGGTTACGCAACGCTCTGCCAGACCGTCTCTGTTGAGCCTTATGATGTTTCGTGGGATGAAAATAAAGTCAGTAAAACGAAACTCCTCACCTTGCAATCGACGGGCGGAGTGATTGAGAAAACGCTCTCAACCTATTTGATGAAAGATGGCAAATTGTGTGATAGCTCGCAGATGAATGAGACTGGTGGATACTGCCGCTGGGTCGCGCAGATGATCACCTTTACCGCGACTGGTTGTGATAAGGCGGAAGTTACCGTCACGCCAAACCGGCATCCGATAACGGATAAGCAACTACACGATATGGTAGTGCGTGTCGATACCAGCAGCAGGCAGCCCATCGATTCTACCTGCCGATTCCAGTACATATTGAATGAGTTATAGTCGCTAGCCTCGCCCATGGGCGAGGTCATTCGACCTCGCCTGATATCTCATTTCTTTTTTTATGATATGATGCAAAAACGCTGATTTTCCCCCTTCTTACTGTCTAAAACGGTACTTATGAGCGCATTTGATCCTCACTCAGAAGAAACACCCGACACCATCGGCAACAGCCTGCGTCGCCGCCCGCTGACGCGCAAAAAACTGTCTGAAATGGTAGAGGAAGAGCTGGAACAAATGATCCGCCGCCGTGAGTTTGGCGAAGGGGAACAGCTACCGTCTGAACGTGAACTGATGGCGTTCTTCAACGTTGGCCGCCCCTCGGTGCGTGAAGCGCTGGCCGCGCTGAAACGTAAAGGGCTGGTGCAGATTAATAACGGCGAGCGCGCGCGCGTATCGCGCCCCTCTGCGGACACCATCATTGGCGAACTCTCCGGCATGGCGAAAGATTTTCTCTCGCACCCTGGCGGTATCGCACACTTCGAACAACTGCGCCTGTTCTTTGAATCAAGCCTGGTGCGCTACGCCGCCGAATACGCCACGGACGAACAAATTGCGCTGCTGAGTAAAGCGCTGGAGATCAACAGCCAGGCGCTGGATAACAACGCGCAGTTTATTCGCTCAGACGTTGACTTCCATCGCGTATTGGCGGAAATTCCCGGCAACCCGATCTTCATGGCAATTCATGTTGCGCTTCTCGACTGGCTGATTGCCGCCCGCCCGAAAGTTGCGGATCAGGAACTCCACGAGCACAACAGCGTGAGTTATCAACAGCATATCGCCATTGTTGACGCTATCCGCGCGCACGATCCGGACGAAGCGGATCGCGCTTTGCAAACCCACCTCAACAGCGTCTCTGCCACCTGGCACGCCTTCGGCAAAGCCAAAAAATCCCGTAAGTGATCCCATCCCGGCGATCGAATTAGTGAAGTTGATCGCACAATAAGCTTTCTGTATTACGCTGCTGCAAAAGTGATCTGGTATAACAGGTATAAAGGTACATAGTTAATCCAATTAAACATCACTACGAGGTATGTATGGCTAGCAACTTACGGGGCGTAATGCCCGCGCTTCTCACCCCTTTCGACGCACAACAAAAGATTGATAAAGAGAGCCTGCGTCGCCTGGTACGTTTTAACATCGCGCAGGGCATTGATGGCGTCTACGTGGGTGGCTCAACCGGAGAAGCGTTTATTCAAAGCCTCGCCGAGCGTGAAGAAGTGCTTGAAATTGTGGCGGAAGAGGGAAAAGGGAAAATCACCCTGATCGCCCACGTCGGCTGTGTGAGCACGGCGGAAAGCCAGCAGCTGGCGGCAGCGGCAAAACGTTATGGCTTCGATGCGGTATCTGCGGTGACGCCGTTCTACTATCCGTTCAGCTTTGAAGAACATTGCGATCACTATCGCGCAATTATCGACTCGGCTGATGGATTACCGATGGTGGTCTACAACATTCCGGCGCTGAGTGGTGTAAAACTGACGCTGGATCAAATCAATACGCTGGTCACGTTGCCGGGCGTCGGCGCGCTGAAACAAACCTCGGGCGATCTGTATCAGATGGAGCAGATCCGCCGCGAACATCCGGATCTGGTGCTTTACAACGGTTATGACGAAATCTTCGCCTCGGGCCTGCTGGCGGGGGCCGATGGCGGGATCGGCAGTACTTACAACATCATGGGCTGGCGTTACATGGGGATCGCGCAGGCGCTGAAAGCGGGCGATATCGCGAAGGCGCAGCGGTTGCAGCGCGAGTGTAACAAGGTTATCGATCTGCTGATCAAAGTCGGCGTCTTCCGTGGGCTGAAAACGGTGCTGCATTACATGGATGTGGTCTCCGTACCACTGTGCCGCAAACCGTTTGCCCCGGTGGACGAGAAATACCTGCCGGAGCTGAAAGCGCTGGCGCAGCAGTTGATGCAGGAGCGGGGCTGACCCTCACCCCGGCCCTCTCCCACAGGGAGAGGGAGAAAAGCGCACGTACTTAACCACTGGCGCGGTCGGTCCCCTCTCTCTTGAGGGAGAGGGTTAGGGTGAGGGGGATAACCCGCACCCATCCAAACACATTCATACCAAAGCGCGTGGGCCTGGCCCACCGCGGGAGACTCACCATGAGTACAACAACCCAGAACATCCCGTGGTATCGCCATCTCAACCGGGCACAATGGCGGGCATTTTCCGCCGCCTGGTTGGGGTATTTGCTTGATGGTTTTGATTTTGTCTTAATCGCCCTGGTGTTGACCGAAGTGCAGGGTGAATTCGGTTTAACCACAGTACAGGCGGCAAGCCTGATTTCTGCCGCCTTTATCTCTCGTTGGTTCGGCGGCCTGATGCTGGGCGCAATGGGGGATCGCTACGGTCGCCGCCTGGCAATGGTCACCAGCATCATTCTCTTCTCAATGGGAACGCTCGCCTGCGGCTTTGCGCCGGGCTACACCTCCCTGTTTATCGCCCGTCTGGTGATCGGCATGGGGATGGCGGGAGAATACGGCTCCAGCGCAACCTATGTCATTGAAAGCTGGCCAAAACAGCTACGTAATAAAGCCAGCGGCTTCCTGATTTCCGGCTTCTCCGTCGGTGCTGTCATCGCGGCACAGGTTTACAGCCTGGTGGTGCCCGTCTGGGGCTGGCGCGCGCTGTTTTTCATCGGCATCGTGCCAATCGTCTTTGCGCTTTGGTTACGTAAAAACATCCCGGAAGCGGAAGACTGGAAAGCGAAACACGAAGGCAAAGCCCCGGTACGCACGATGGTCGATATTCTCTATCGCGGCCAGTATCGGGTAATGAACATCATCATGACCTGCGTCGCGGGTGCATCGCTGTGGTACTGCTTCGCCGGTGAAGCGCGCATTGCCGGGCTGGTGGCGCTGCTGGGCCTGGTGTGCGCGATTATCTTCATCAGTTTTATGGTGCAAAGCAGTGGCAAACGCTGGCCGACCGGCGTGATGCTGATGGTGGTCGTGCTGTTTGCTTTCCTCTACTCGTGGCCAATTCAGGCGCTGCTGCCGACCTATCTGAAAACCGAGCTGGCCTATGACCCGCACACCGTGGCGAACGTCCTGTTCTTCAGTGGATTTGGTGCGGCAGTAGGCTGCTGCGTGGGTGGTTTCCTTGGCGACTGGTTGGGTACGCGTAAAGCGTATGTCTGTAGCCTGCTGGCCTCGCAGTTATTGATCATCCCGGTGTTTGCGATCGGCGGCTCCAGCGTGTGGGTGCTCGGTTTCCTGCTCTTCTTCCAGCAAATGCTGGGGCAGGGGATCTCGGGGATCTTACCGAAACTGATCGGGGGGTATTTCGAAACGGATCAACGTGCGGCAGGGCTGGGCTTTACCTACAACGTCGGTGCGTTAGGCGGCGCGCTGGCTCCGATCCTCGGTGCGTTGATCGCCCAACGGCTGGATCTGGGAACCGCGCTGGGCTCGCTCTCCTTCAGCCTGACCTTTGTGGTGATCCTGCTGATCGGCCTTGATATGCCCACGCGCGTTCAACGCTGGATCCGCCCTGAAGCGCTGCGCACACACGATGCGATCGACGGTAAACCGTTCAGTGGAGCCGTACCGTTTGGCGGCGATAAAAGCGGATTAGTGAAAAGTAAAAGTTAACCAGGGAGCCCGGCGCAGGCCGGGCGCTTC
This sequence comes from Pseudocitrobacter sp. CD920760, assembly GCF_057782505.1. Classification (NCBI taxonomy): domain Bacteria; kingdom Pseudomonadati; phylum Pseudomonadota; class Gammaproteobacteria; order Enterobacterales; family Enterobacteriaceae; genus Pseudocitrobacter; species Pseudocitrobacter sp. CD920760. Next base: position 4,653,201 of record NZ_CM173490.1, on the reverse strand, counting down.
TCCGAGGATATGATGATGTCTTTACTTGAACAGCTGAATAACAACATTGCGCAATCTGGCGGGCTGATTGTCTCCTGCCAGCCCGTCCCTGATAGCCCGCTGGATAAACCTGACATTGTCGCCGCGATGGCGCTGGCGGCGGAACAGGCAGGGGCAGTTGCACTGCGCATTGAAGGCGTAGCGAATTTACGCGCCACTCGCGCGCTCGTGTCCATCCCGATTATTGGCATCCTCAAACGTGACCTTGATGACTCACCGGTACGTATCACGCCTTTCCTGGAAGATGTCGATGCACTGGCACAGGCCGGGGCCGATATCATCGCCGTCGATGGCACGGACCGCGTGCGCCCGGCGGGCGTAGAAGCGCTTCTGGCACAGATTCACCAGCACGGTTTGCTGGCGATGACCGATTGCTCAACATTTGAAGACGGTATGGCCTGTCAGCGTCTGGGCGCAGACATTATCGGCACCACGCTTTCGGGCTACACCACGCCGCAGACACCGGAAGAGCCAGACTTCACACTGGTGAAATCCTTAAGTGACGCAGGCTGCCGGGTGATTGCCGAAGGGCGCTACAACACCCCTGCGCAGGCGGCTGAGGCGATGCGCCACGGCGCGTGGGCGGTCACGGTCGGTTCTGCTATCACACGTCTTGAACACATCTGCCAGTGGTACAACACGGCGTTAAAAAAGGCGGTGCTATGACCACGCTGGCGATTGATATCGGTGGCACCAAACTGGCAGCCGCCCTGGTGGATGATGCGCTGAACCTGCTGGAACGTCGCGAGCTACCCACACCGGCGAGCAAGACGCCGGATGCGCTACGCGACGCTTTGCAAACGCTGGTTGAGCCGCTTTTCCCTCGCGCCACGCGGGTGGCCATCGCCTCAACCGGGATTATTCGCGATGGCGTGCTGCTGGCGATTAACCCGCTTAATCTGGGCGGCTTGCTGAATTTTCCGCTCACGAACACGCTGGAAGCGATAACCGGGCTGCCGACACTGGCAGTGAATGACGCACAGGCAGCGGCGTGGGCGGAATATCATGCCCTGCATGGCGATTATCGTGACATGGTTTTCCTCACCGTCTCCACGGGCGTGGGGGGCGGTGTTATAAGCCAGGGCAAACTGCTTGCCGGAACGGGCGGTTTGGCCGGGCATCTGGGGCATACGCTGGCCGATCCTAACGGGCCGATGTGCGGCTGTGGTCGTCGGGGCTGCGTAGAAGCCATTGCTTCAGGGCGCGGGATTGCCGCAGCGGCTCAGGGGGAACTCGCCGGATGTGACGCCAGAACAATTTTCACTCGCGCGGGACAGGGCAATGAACAGGCAACGCAACTCATTCACCGCTCGGCGCATACGCTGGCGAGACTCATCGCCGATGTAAAAGCGACGACGGATTGTCAGTGTGTGGTCATTGGCGGCAGCGTTGGGCTGGCGGAAGGATATTTAGCGCGAGTGGAGGCCTGCCTGGCGCAGGAACCTGACGTTTATCAGGTCACATTACAATCGGCGCATTATCGGCATGACGCCGGATTACTGGGGGCCGCGCTGCTGGCCCAGGGAGAAAAATCATGGTAACAGGGGATATTCAGGCGCTGAACGCAACGGGGTTACATCCCGTGCTGGTCGAGGCGCTTACGCTTTCATTAACCGCGCGACCACAGGAAAAAGCGCCGGGGCGCTATGAACTGCGCGGTGACGATATCTTTATGAATGTGATGGAATTTTCCACTCAGCCTGCCGAGAGCAAGAAAGCTGAGCTGCATGTGCAGTATGTGGATATCCAGCTCTTGCTGATGGGTGAAGAGCGGATTTTGTTCGGTGTGGCAGGGGCGGCACGGCAGTGCGAAGAGTTGCATGCTGATGAAGATTATCAGCTTTGCTCTGCCATCGAGGATGAGCAAGTGGTGACGTTAAAACCGGGAATGTTCGCCGTGTTTATGCCGGGAGAGCCGCATAAACCGGGGTGTACCGTGGCGCTATCGCGAGATATCAAAAAAACGGTGGTTAAAGTCCGCGCCAGCATGCTCGCGCGTTAAAAAAAACCGGATGGCGCTGGCGCTTATCCGGCCTGGAAAAATCGCAATCGTCGTCCGGGGGGAGGGCACATATTCATTTGCCCGGCATCGGTATAGCTAAATTTCCCGACCTTAAGGTCTACAACAAGCAAGCAGCGTAAAGGGCGATGGAAAAACAGCAGATCCACCCGAAACCAGTTGTCATCAATGCGTAACCGCCGCTGTCGGCCCACAAAGGCGAAATCATCCCCAAGCTCCAGCATGAAATCCATTAGATGGTTAATCAGCGCCTCTTCAAAATCGGATTCTGAGTACTCATCTTTAAGCTCCAGAAATTCGAGTACGAAGGGATCGCGTATCGCTTGTTGCGGGATGATGGCGGTCTCCGCAGAGATGGCCTGCTGCAAGGCGGCTGATTTATCACGAGAGAGCAATGAGCGCTCATAAAACTGGGTAGCAATTTGCCGCTCAAGTTGGCGAACAGACCAGCCGCAGCGAAGTGTCTCTTTTTCGTAAAAGTTACGGGCATCAGGGCTTTTAACGGAAAGCAATCGGACATAGGTGGACCAGGGTAGGGGGAAGGATTTGGCAAGTTGCGCTAAATGGCAAGATTCTCCAGACAGTGTCTGGCGAATTGTGGAGCTGAATTCTCCAGACACTGTCTGGAGAATCGTAGGGTTGAATTCTGCAGACACTGTCTGCATAATTTCAATACGTTGAAAGTAAAGGTAAAATTTTTTAAACTGCCATAAATTGCTGGTGGAAAACCCACGTTTATATCTTCGACTTAAATCCTGCGATAACCGATCAATCAGCTGTGCACCATAAGCCGCTCTGGCCTCGCCGCCTTGTTCAAACTCGACAATTCGTCGGCCAATTTCCCAGTATGTCGCTGTCATCAGCGCGTTAACGCTACGTACCGTTTCCGTCCGGGCGCTATCGACCAGATCAATAATACCGTCGTGAATCTGCTGATAACCAGCGGTAGATTGTGCGGGGAGCGATTCCATCCTTTATCCCTCAATGCGAGCCTGCGTTGAAAATGGAACAGCTATACGCCGGGCGTTCGCGTGGAACAATCCGCAACAGCGTATTGCATTAATTTTCTTAAGGAATTGCGAGAGGCTTTCCAGTAAAAGCGGGGGGATTTCAGCGCCACCTTCCTTTCCAGGCAGGTGGCGCTGAGGGAGGGTTTACACTTCCAGCCAGTTCATAATGCCGTCAGCCGCTTTACGGCCTTCGGCGATGGCGGTCACTACCAGGTCCGAACCACGCACAATGTCACCACCGGCGAAGATTTTCGGGTTGCTGGTCTGGAAGGCATTTTCGTGACCTTCCGGGGCGATGATGCGGCCCTGAGAATCCAGCTCGACGCTGTGTTTCGCCAGCCATTCCATGCTGTGCGGGCGGAAACCAAACGCCATCACCACCGCATCTGCCGGAACAACGTGCTCGGAGCCAGGAACGATTTCCGCACGACGGCGGCCTTTCGCATCCGGTTGGCCCATCTCGGTGCGCGCCATTTTCACGCCGCTCACCTTGCCGTTAGCATTCACTTCAATGCCCAGCGGCTGCACGTTAAACTGGAACTCAACGCCTTCTTCACGCGCATTTTTCACTTCGCGGCGTGAGCCTGGCATGTTCTCTTCGTCACGACGATAGGCACAGGTGACGTGCGTTGCGCCCTGACGCACGGAAGTACGCACGCAGTCCATCGCCGTGTCGCCACCGCCAAGCACCACCACGCGTTTGCCTTCCATGTTGATGTACGGCTCGTCTTTGTTCTCACCAAAGCCCATGATTTGACGGGTATTGGCAATCAGGAACGGCAGTGCATCAAACACGCCGGAGGCATCTTCGTTCTCCAGCCCGCCGCGCATTGACTGATAGGTGCCGACGCCGAGGAACACCGCGTCGTAATCACTCAGCAGGGTTTCAAGCTGCACGTCACGGCCCACTTCGGTATTCAGTTTGAACTCAATGCCCATGCCGGTGAAGATTTCGCGGCGACGGGTCATCACCTCTTTTTCCAGCTTAAAGGCCGGAATACCGAAGGTCAGCAGGCCGCCGATTTCCGGGTGACGATCGAACACGACCGCTTTTACGCCGTTGCGCGTCAGCACATCCGCGCACGCCAGGCCCGCCGGGCCCGCGCCGATAATCGCCACTTTTTTGCCGGTTTGCTTCACGCCCGACATATCCGGGCGCCATCCCATCTCGAACGCTTTATCGTTGATATAGCGCTCGATGTTGCCGATAGTCACCGCGCCGAACTCGTCGTTCAGGGTACAGGAACCTTCACACAGACGGTCCTGTGGGCAGACGCGCCCACAGACTTCCGGCAGGGTGTTAGTTTGATGCGACAGTTCTGCCGCTTCAAAAATACGCCCCTCATTGGCGAGCTTCAGCCAGTTCGGGATGTAGTTGTGTACCGGGCATTTCCATTCACAGTACGGGTTGCCGCACGAGAGGCAGCGATCGGCCTGCGCCTTGGCCTGACCTTCTGAAAACGGCTCGTAAATTTCAACAAACTCGATCTTGCGGATCTTTAACGCTTTCTTAGCGGGATCAACGCGTTGCAGGTCGATAAATTGATAAACGTTCTGACTCATGATGACCCCTTACTGCGCCTGCACGCGCAGCTCAGCTGCGCTACGACTACGGTGACCCAACAGTGCTTTGACATCGCTGGACTTCGGCTTAACCAGAGCAAATTTGGCAGAGAATGCCGGCCAGTTAGCCAGAATCTCTTCGCCGCGCTGGGAACCGGTTAACTGTACGTGCTCGGTAATCAGCCCGCGCAGATGCTCTTCATGGATTGCCAGAGAGTCAACGTCCAGCACTTCCACCAGTTCCGGGTTGACGCGTTTACGGAAATCGCCGCTTTCATCCAGAACGTAGGCGAAGCCGCCGGTCATGCCTGCGCCGAAGTTAACGCCGGTTTTACCCAGAATACAGACGATACCGCCGGTCATATATTCACAACCGTTGTCGCCAATGCCTTCTACCACGGTGATAGCGCCAGAGTTACGCACGCCGAAACGTTCACCCGCGCGGCCTGCGGCATACAGACGACCACCGGTCGCGCCGTACAGGCAGGTGTTGCCGATAATGCTCGCTTCATGGCTGCGGAAGGCGGAGCCAACCGGAGGACGAATGGCAATCAGGCCGCCCGCCATGCCTTTACCGACGTAGTCGTTGGCATCGCCGGTCAGGTACAGCTCTACGCCGCCCGCGTTCCAGACGCCGAAGCTCTGGCCTGCGGTGCCGCTGAAGTGTGCTTTAATCGGATCGGCTGCCAGACCCTGGTCGCCGTGCGTTTGCGCGATATAGCCGGAGAGCGACGCGCCCACGGAGCGATCGGTGTTGCGAATATCGAACCAGAAGGTTTTGCTCTGGCGCTCATCGACAAACGGTTTTGCCTGTTGCAGCAGTTGCGCATTCAGCACGCCGTTATCGAACGGCGGGTTGGTCTCGGTGCAGTACAACGCTTTGCCAGGATGTGGCTCGGCGGTCTCCAGCAGGCGAGACAGCTCCAGCTTCTGCTGTTTGGCGGTGAAACCATCCAGCTCTTTGAGCAGGTCGGTACGGCCAATCAGATCGACCAGACGCGTCACGCCAAGCTGCGCCATCAGCTCGCGGGTTTCACGGGCGATAAATTCAAAGTAGTTGGTCACTTTGAACGGCAGGCCGTGATAGTGGTTCTTACGCAGTTTGTCATCCTGAGTTGCCACGCCCGTCGCGCAGTTGTTCAGGTGGCAAATACGCAGATATTTACAACCCAGCGCCACCATCGGGCCGGTGCCGAAGCCGAAGCTTTCCGCGCCGAGAATCGCTGCTTTGATGATATCGACGCCGGTTTTCAGGCCGCCATCGACCTGCAAACGAATTTTATGACGCAAGCCGTTGGCAACCAGCGCCTGCTGGGTTTCCACCAGACCGAGTTCCCACGGGCAGCCTGCATATTTCACTGACGACAGCGGGCTTGCCCCCGTACCGCCGTCATAACCGGCGATGGTGATTAAATCGGCATAGGCTTTCGCCACGCCCGTGGCGATAGTGCCGACGCCCGGTTCGGAAACCAGCTTCACGGAGATCATCGCTTTCGGGTTGACCTGTTTCAGGTCGAAAATCAGCTGCGCTAAGTCCTCGATAGAGTAAATATCGTGGTGCGGCGGCGGGGAGATTAACGTCACGCCCGGCACCGAATAGCGCAGTTTGGCGATGTACGGGGTGACTTTATCACCCGGTAACTGACCGCCTTCGCCCGGTTTCGCGCCCTGAGCGACTTTAATCTGAATGACATCGGCATTGACCAGGTACGCTGGCGTGACGCCGAAGCGACCGGAAGCCACCTGCTTGATGCGCGATACCTTGTTGGTGCCGTAACGCGCCGGGTCTTCACCGCCTTCACCGGAGTTAGAGTTGCCGCCGATGCTGTTCATCGCTTCCGCCAGCGCTTCATGTGCTTCCGGGCTCAATGCGCCGATAGACATCGCTGCGGTATCGAAGCGTTTAAACAGATCGCTTGCCGGTTCAACCTCATCAATGCTGACGGCGTCGCTACCTGGCGTGATAGCTAATAAATCACGCAGCGTTGCCGCCGGACGCTCGTTGACCAGCTTCGCGTATTCCTGATAGTCGCTGTACTCGCCGCTTTGCACTGCCTGTTGCAGGGTGCGCACCACGTCCGGGTTATAGGCGTGATATTCACCGCCGTGCACGTACTTCAGCAGGCCGCCCTGGCTAATCGGTTTACGCGCCAGCCAGGCACGTTTCGACAGGTTCAGCAGATCCTGCTGGAAGTCGTCGAAGCCCGCGCCGCCAATACGGCTGACCACGCCCTGGAAGCATTGCTCAACCACATCATCGTGCAGGCCGACCGCTTCAAACAGTTTGGAGCAGCGGTAAGAGGCGATGGTTGAGATGCCCATTTTGGACATGATTTTGTACAGACCTTTGTTGATGCCGTTACGGTAGTTCAGCATCACGGTGCGATACGCTTTATCAATCGCTTTGGTATCGACCAGTTTCGCCAGCGTTTCGTAGGCGAGATACGGGTAGATAGCCGTCGCGCCAAAGCCCAGCAGCACGGCAAAGTGGTGCGGGTCGCGGGCGCTGGCGGTTTCGACGATGATGTTGGCATCGCAGCGCAGGCTCTTATCGACCAGGCGCGCCTGAATAGCGCCAACCGCCATCGGTGCCGGAACCGGCAGACGATTTTTGGCGATGTTGCGATCAGAGAGCACCAGCAGAACGGTGCCGTTACGCACCATCTCTTCGGCTTTATCGCACAGCGCTTTCACCGTTGCCTCAAGCGAGGTTTCAGTTGCGTCATAAGTAATATCGAGCGTGTCTGCGCGATAGTGCTCATCTGCAATTGTGGTGAGCTGTTTAAAATCAGAGAACAGCAGGATTGGCGATTTGAAGCTCAGGCGATGCGCCTGGCCTTCTGCTTCACAGAAGACGTTCATCTCGCGGCCAATGCTGGTCGCCAGCGACATGACGTGCGCTTCACGCAGCGGATCGATTGGCGGGTTAGTCACCTGCGCAAACTGCTGACGGAAGTAGTCGTAAATAATGCGCGGCTGGCTGGAGAGCACGGCAAACGGGGTGTCATCGCCCATTGAACCGACCGCTTCCTGGCCGTTTTCGCCCAGCACGCGGATAACCGAATCCAGCTCTTCCGCGCTGTAGTTAAACTGTTTCTGGTAGCTGGCGAGCGTGTCATCGTCCATCACGCGGCTACCAACTTCTTCGTCCGGCAGATCTTCAAACGGCACCAGACGGCGGACGTTTTTCTCCATCCACTCTTTGTACGGGTGGCGGCTTTTCAGATCGTTATCGGTTTCGGCAGAGTGCAGAATGCGGCCGCTGCGGGTGTCGATCACCATCAGCTCGCCCGGCCCAACGCGGCCTTTTTCCATCACTTCGTCGGGCTGATAATCCCAGATCCCGACTTCCGATGCACAGGTGATGAGCTTGTCTTTGGTTATGACGTAGCGCGCCGGGCGCAGGCCGTTACGGTCAAGGTTACAGGCCGCGTAGCGACCATCGGACATCACGATGCCCGCCGGGCCATCCCACGGCTCCATGTGCATGGAGTTAAAGTCGAAGAACGCGCGCAGCTCCGGGTCCATATCCGGGTTGTTCTGCCAGGCTGGCGGAACCAGAAGACGCATTGCACGCACGATATCCATCCCGCCTGCCAGCAGCAGTTCGAGCATGTTATCCATTGAGCTGGAGTCAGAGCCGGTTTCGTTAACGAACGGTGCGGCGTCGTGCAGGTCAGGGATCAGCGGCGTCTGGAATTTATAGGTACGCGCGCGCGCCCACTGACGGTTACCGGTAATGGTGTTGATTTCACCGTTGTGCGCCAGATAGCGGAACGGCTGCGCCAGCGGCCAGCGCGGCACGGTATTGGTGGAGAAGCGCTGGTGGAACAGGCAGATGGCCGATTCCAGACGCAGGTCCGCGAGGTCCAGGTAGAAGCGCGGCAAATCCGCCGGCATACACAGACCTTTATAGATGTTCACCAGGTTAGACAGGCTACAGACGTAGAACTCTTTGTCTTCCACCAGGCGTTGTTCAATGCGGCGACGGGCGATGAACAGACGGCGTTCCATATCGCGCGGGCGCCAGCCAGCCGGGGCGTTAACAAAGATTTGCTCGATACGGGGCAGCGAGGAGAGGGCGATTTCACCGAGAACGCCTTCATTGGTCGGCACATCGCGCCAGCCAACAATAGAGAGCGTTTCACGTTGCAGTTCTTCTTCAACGATGCGGCGCGATGCGGCGGCTTTGTCTGGATCCTGATTGAGGAACAGCATGCCGACGGCGTAGTTTTTGGCTAAACGCCAGCCGCGCTCTTCCGCCACAATGCGGAAGAAACGATCCGGTTTTTGCAGCAGCAGGCCGCAACCGTCACCGGTTTTACCATCGGCGAGGATTGCCCCACGGTGCTGCATGCGGGCCAGTGCGTGTATTGCGGTACGCACTACCTTGTGGCTAGGTTCGCCTTCTATGTGGGCGATCAGGCCGAAACCACAGTTATCCCTCTCAAGGGATTTATCGTACAACATATCAGTGAACCTCCCCAGGCTCTACGTGACTCACTCCGACACCGATTGCGCACGGGCGCAGAAAGAGCATGGCGACGGGATTGGGTCGTTCAATGACCAATCTCGCATTCGCCCTCTTTTGCCTTTTCGCGCAGGTCAAACAAGTTTGAGGACTTGCTTCAGAGGGAATCTCAATTACTGCATAAATATGATGAGCTGAGTGCTCATCCAGAAAGCTTCCAGCGGATTTCCAACTTATCGGGAATCCGTAGACAGGTCAAATGGCAAACTTATTTATCTAAAAATGTGCTATAGGAGGCTTAATTCAATGATATTTATGGTTTTTGTCCATTTTTTACATTGTATTAACCACGAAACAGGTGCGGATGGAGTGTGATCTGACTCACTGTCTGGAAGCGCTGTGATAAACGGCCTGTGCTGAATTTTCCGCCTAAAGTAGCACATAACACTGGCAATGGTTGTGCGGGTATAGGATCACTCTGTTTTTCTACGAGAGGCGGATTATTGCAAAATAAGCGGCGTATATAAGCAAAAGTAATCGGTTTGGCGGTGAATGAAATTGCATTTATTCTGAGTGATTATGCAATGAGGTAAAGGTCTACCGGGCGATTGATCCAGGTCATCGCCGATCGAGACTAAAAATGGCAGGCTTGGCCCCTTTCTACAGGCCGGTCTATCAGATTATGCAGTTACAAAAATTAGTCAATATGTTTGGTGGGGATCTTGCGCGTCGCTATGGCGAAAAGGTCCATAAATTGACGCTGCATGGCGGGTTTAGCTGCCCGAATCGTGATGGCACTATTGGCCGGGGCGGCTGCACATTTTGCAATGTCGCCTCTTTTGCCGACGAAGCGCAGCAGTACCGCTCGATTGCCGAGCAGCTTGAACATCAGGCCAGCCTGGTGAATCGCGCCAAACGCTATCTTGCCTATTTCCAGGCTTATACCAGTACCTTTGCGGAAGTGCAGGTGCTGCGGTCTATGTATCAGCAGGCAGTCAGTCAGGCCAATATCGTGGGTCTGTGCGTGGGTACGCGCCCGGACTGTGTACCGGAAGCGGTGCTCGACTTGCTCAGCGAATATAAAGACCAGGGTTATGAGGTGTGGCTGGAGCTGGGGCTACAAACCGCGCACGATAAAACGCTGCATCGCATCAACCGGGGGCATGATTTCGCCTGCTACCAGAACACGACGCGGCTGGCACGCGAACGCGGGCTGAAGGTCTGTTCGCACCTGATTGTCGGCCTGCCGGGCGAAGGGGCGAGTGAATGTCTGCAAACTCTGGAACGTGTGGTGGAGACCGGCGTGGACGGCATTAAACTGCATCCGCTGCATATCGTGAAGGGCAGCATTATGGCGAAGGCATGGGAAGCGGGGCGCTTAAGCGGTATTGAGCTGGATGATTACACCGTGACGGCAGGCAAGATGATTCGCCATACGCCACCCGAGGTGATTTATCACCGCATTTCCGCCAGCGCGCGTCGCCCGACGCTGCTCGCGCCACTGTGGTGTGAAAACCGCTGGACCGGGATGGTGGAGCTGGATAAGTATTTGAATGAACATGGGGTGCAGGGATCGGCGCTGGGGACTCCGTGGAAAGCGTTAAGCTAATGTGCGGCTAAATGTCGGATGGCGGTTAGCGCCTTATCCGACCTACGGGTGCTAAATGCCGGATGGCGCCATCCGGCACAAAGACCGCACAACTCACCATTTTTCACACAACCTTCAACGCATTGCTCAGAATTGGGTATTATTGAGCGACGATGACGTGAAGGAACCCCCTATGAAGCAAATCCGTTTACTGGCGCAGTATTACGTCGACCTGATGATGAAGCTGGGTCTGGTGCGCTTTTCAATGCTATTGGCCCTTGCGCTGGTGGTGCTGGCCATTGTGGTGCAGATGGCCGTAACCATGGTGCTGCACGGCCAGGTTGAAAGCATTGATGTGATCCGCTCTATCTTCTTTGGTCTGTTGATTACGCCGTGGGCGGTCTACTTTTTATCGGTGGTGGTCGAGCAACTGGAAGAATCTCGCCAGCGCTTATCGAAGCTGGTGGAGAAGCTCGAAGAGATGCGCGAGCGCGATCTCAAACTTAACGTTCAACTCAAAGACAACATCTCGCAGCTCAACCAGGAAATCAGCGATCGTGAAAAGGCGGAAGCCGAGCGTGAAACTACGCTTGAGCAGCTGAAGGTCGAGATGAAAGAGCGTGAAGAGACGCAAATCCGCCTCGAGCAGCAATCCTCCTTCCTGCGCTCGTTCCTCGATGCCTCACCAGACCTGGTCTTCTATCGCAATGAAGATAAAGAGTTTTCTGGCTGTAACCGGGCGATGGAGTTGTTAACCGGTAAGAGTGAAAAGCAGCTTGTAAACCTGCACCCGGAGGACGTTTACTCGCCGGAAGCCGCGGCGAAAGTGCTGGAAACCGATGAGAAAGTGTTCCGTCATAACGTCTCGCTCACCTATGAACAGTGGCTGGATTACCCGGACGGCCGCAAAGCCTGCTTTGAAATCCGTAAAGTGCCTTATTACGATCGTGTCGGTAAGCGCCACGGCCTGATGGGCTTTGGCCGCGACATTACCGAGCGTAAGCGTTATCAGGACGCTCTGGAGCGCGCCAGCCGCGATAAGACCACCTTTATCTCCACCATCAGCCACGAACTGCGTACGCCGCTTAACGGCATCGTTGGCCTCAGCCGTATTCTGCTTGATACCGACCTGACCGCCGAACAGGAAAAATACCTGAAAACTATCCATGTTTCTGCGGTGACGTTGGGAAATATCTTCAACGATATCATCGATATGGATAAAATGGAGCGCCGTAAAGTTCAGCTGGATAACCAGACTATCGACTTTACCGGCTTCCTCTCCGATTTAGAAAACCTCTCCGGCTTGCAGGCGCAACAGAAAGGGCTGCGCTTCGTCATGGAACCGAGCTTGCCGCTGCCGCATAAAGTGATTACCGACGGTACGCGCCTGCGACAGATTCTGTGGAATCTCATCAGCAATGCGGTGAAATTTACCCAGCAGGGCAAGGTTGAAGTGCGTATCCGTTACGACGAAGGCGATATGCTGCACTTTGAAGTGGCCGACTCCGGTATCGGTATTCCGCAGGAAGAGCAGGATAAAATCTTCGCCATGTACTACCAGGTGAAAGACAGCCAGGGCGGTAAACCGGCAACTGGCACCGGGATTGGACTGGCCGTTTCGCGCCGTCTGGCGCGCGACATGGGCGGCGATATTGAAGTCACCAGTAACCCAGGCCAGGGCTCAACCTTTATTCTGACCGTCCACGCGCCTGCCGTTGCCGACGAAGTTGAAGATACGCTGGACGACGACGATATGCCGTTGCCGGCGCTCAACGTGCTGCTGGTGGAAGATATCGAACTGAACGTCATTGTCGCCCGCTCGGTACTGGAAAAACTCGGCAACAGCGTTGACGTGGCGATGACCGGGAAGGCTGCGCTGGAGATGTTTACGCCAGGTGAATACGACCTGGTACTGCTGGATATTCAACTGCCGGATATGACCGGGCTGGATATTTCTCGCGAGTTAAAACAGAAATTTGCCGCTGATGATCTGCCGCCGCTGGTGGCATTGACGGCTAACGTGCTGAAAGATAAAAAAGAGTATCTGGAAGCGGGGATGGATGATGTGCTGAGCAAGCCGTTATCAGTACCGGCCCTCACCGCGATGATCAAAAAATTCTGGGACACCGCCGACGACGAGGAGAGTACCGCAATGCCAACTGAACAGGGTAAATCACAGCAGTTACTGGATATTCCGATGCTGGAGCAGTACATCGAACTGGTAGGACCGAAGCTAATTACCGACGGTCTGGCCGTCTTTGAGAAGATGATGCCGGGATATCTGGCGGTGCTGGAATCGAATCTGACTGCACGCGATCAGAAAGGCATTGTCGAGGAAGGGCACAAAATTAAGGGCGCGGCGGGTTCCGTGGGCCTGCGTCATCTGCAACAGCTGGGGCAGCAGATCCAGTCACCTGATTTACCGGCCTGGTGGGATAACGTCGGTGAATGGGTTGAAGAGATGAAAACCGAGTGGCAGCACGATGTCGCGGTGCTTAAATCCTGGGTGGCGAACGCTGAAAAAAAATGACCCCGGCTAAACCGGGGTGCGCGAACACTGCGCCAACACCAGGGAAATCGTGGCTGCGCCATAAGATGTAATAGGATTTTAGTAAGACACAACCTGATGAATACGATTGCACGCAGATTAAGATAGCAAAACTTGAAACATTTGTTACATGAATCAGCAAAATATGTGAAGCATAGCGAGTTAATCAGAAATAGTAATAATCTTCAGTCAGTTACAGCGAGGGATAAGCATCATGAAAAAAGTTGGCGTTATTTTAAGCGGCTGCGGTGTCTATGACGGGTCTGAAATTCACGAAGCTACCATAACGCTGCTGGCCATTGCCCGTAGCGGCGCGCAGGCCGTGTGCTTTGCGCCGGATAAGCGCCAGTTCGATGTTATCGACCATCTCTCGGGAGAAGCGATGGGCGAAAGCCGCAATGTGCTGATCGAGTCTGCGCGCATTGCGCGCGGCGACGTGCGCCCGCTCGCCAGCGCACAGGCGGAAGAGCTGGATGCGCTGATTGTGCCCGGCGGTTTTGGCGCGGCGAAAAACCTCTCTAACTTTGCCACGCAGGGCGCGGCGTGCGAGGTTGATGCGCATCTGAAAGCGCTGGCGCAGGCAATGCATCAGGCGGGAAAACCGCTCGGCTTTATGTGTATCGCCCCGGCGATGTTACCGAAGATTTTTGATTTCCCGCTGCGCATTACCATCGGCACGGATATCGACACAGCAGAAGTGCTGGAAGAGATGGGCGCGGAGCATGTGCCGTGCCCGGTGGATGACATCGTTGTTGATGAAGACAACAAAGTGGTGACTACACCGGCTTATATGCTGGCGCAGAACATTGCTGAAGCTGCCGAGGGCATTGAGAAGCTGGTGGCGCGCGTGCTGGTTCTGGCTGAATGAGCAAGCGCGTCTCACCGCTGGCGTGGATAAAACGTATCGCCTGGCGCGTCGCGTTGCTGCTTGTGCTGTTCTGGGGCGGTGGCATCGCGCTATTCAGCTTTGTGCCAGTGCCCTTTTCTGCGGTGATGGTCGAGCGCCAGCTAAGCGCCTGGCTGAGCGGCGATTTCCATTATGTGGCGCATTCCGACTGGGTCAGCATGGATGAAATCTCGCCGTGGATGGGGCTGGCGGTGATCGCTGCCGAAGATCAGAAATTCCCGGAGCACTGGGGGTTCGATGTTCAGGCGATCGAAAAGGCACTTTCGCATAACGAACGCAACGAAAACCGCATTCGCGGCGCGTCGACGTTGTCGCAGCAGACAGCGAAAAACCTGCTGCTGTGGGATGGCCGTAGCTGGTTGCGTAAAGGGCTGGAAGCGGGGTTGACGGTAGGCGTTGAAACCGTCTGGAGTAAGAAACGTATTCTGACCGTTTACCTGAATATCGCTGAGTTTGGCGAGGGCACCTTTGGCGTAGAAGCCGCTGCTCAACGCTATTTCCATAAATCCGCCAGCAGGCTGACCATGTCGGAAGCGGCGCTGTTAGCCGCTGTACTACCGAACCCGATTCGCTTTAAAGCGGATGCCCCTTCAGGCTACGTGCGTAGCCGCCAGGCGTGGATAATGCGCCAGATGCGTCAGCTCGGCGGCGAATCCTTCATGACCCGCCACCAACTGCATTAAGCTTTACGAGAAGAGAGCTCCAGCGTGCTGCGCTCTTCGCGCGGCTTGCTGTTATTCAGTGCAGCTGCCAGTACCGGCTGGGCAATAAAACGTTCCCACAGACGCTCCTGCTTACGACGACAGAACCATTTTGACCAGGTGGCCAGTGGAATAAAGGTTGATTCGCCGATGTTGTCGCAGATAACCGGCACCACTTCCGATTCGCTGATGCGATGGCACAGAATATTGGCTGGTTTCAGCGTCATGGTCACAATGTGGTTTTCGGTGATGTACTTCTTCAACGAGCGCAGGATCTGACGCAGCACAACCAGATCTTCTTCGTAGCGACACTCCGCAGCGAACTGTTTTAAGGTGATAGACGGTTTACCGTCAAAGTCGCTGATCACGTCATACACGTAACCTGTTCCGCAGTCGGTCTCAACGGTGCCGTAATAGCGAGGAATACCGCTCCAGTCCTTCAGATAGCGATTGAGATGCGCGTAGTAGCCCAACTCTCGCTTAGTCTCTTTATCGCCGCCATCGTCGTTGTTGTAGACGATTTTGATGCAGCGTTGGGCATCATCCGGATGCGCATAACATTTACGATGTCTTCCGGTGCCCAGGGGGGTGTGATCCGATAAATGTAACATGACGCGCTCCTGGAATTATTTGCTGACAATTGACCAGTATCGACACCAAACTTAAATGAAACATAAACGAACCTTGTTAAGGTTTTCTTAAGGTTAATCCTGGACTAAAAAGCGCACAAATTGTACAGGGATAATAAAAAAAAACGCCAAATGGCGTTTTTACGGTAGAGGAGCTTTTCGTAGGCCAGATAAGGCGAAGCCGCCATCCGGCATGGGGAAGGGAGACTACTTAATCTTCATCAAACCCAGATTCAAACAGCGCAATAACCGCGGCCAGCGCTTCGACTTCCTGCGGGCCGGAGGCTTCCACTTCAATCTGGCGTCCTTTGGCGGAGTCCAGCATCAACAGCGCAATCACACTATTGGCTTCCGCCTCTGTGCCTTCGTCGTTGCGCAGCAGTACTTCCGCATCAAAACCTTGCATCAGTTCAAACAGCTTCATCGCTGGCCGGGCGTGCATGCCCAGCCGGTTGGTGATTTCAACGGTTTGCTTTACGGTCATGATTTACGTTTTTCCAGCGTCCGGTGACGAGACTGCACGTTCTTACCGCGAGAGCGGAAGTAGTCAGCCAGTTGTTCGGCGACATACACCGAACGGTGCTTACCGCCGGTACAGCCAATCGCCACGGTCAGATAGCTACGGTTATTGGTTTCCAGCATAGGTAACCATAGCTCAAGATAGCTGCGGGTCTGGTAGATAAAGTTATGGACTTCCGTATGCCTGTCGAGGAATGCGGCAACCGGTTTATCGAGGCCGGTCATTGGGCGCAGTTTTGGATCCCAGTGCGGGTTTGGCAGGAAGCGTACGTCGAAGACGTAATCCGCATCGATAGGAATACCGTGCTTGAAGCCGAAGGATTCAAACACCATCGTCAGTTCGCGCTCGCGTTTGCCCAGCAGGCGGGTACGCAGCATTTCTGCCAGCTCGTGTACCGACATCTCGGAGGTATCGACGATAAGGTCCGCGCGTGAGCGCAGCGGCTCCAGCAGGTCGCTCTCTTTGTCGATGGCGCTCTCCAGTGACAGGTTTTTGCTGGAAAGCGGGTGCAGACGGCGCGTGTCGCTGTAACGACGGATCAGCGTATTGCGATCGGCATCAAGGAACAGCAGTTGTGGAGAAAATGCGTCCGGCAGATTTTCCATCGCTTTTTCGAAGATTTCCGGCGACTCCGGCATATTACGCACGTCGATACTGACGGCGGCGGAGATCTCCCGGTCGGCCAGCGTTTTCGCCAGCTCTGGCAGCAGGACTACCGGCAGGTTGTCCACACAGTAGAAACCCATATCTTCCAGCGCCCGTAAGGCCACGGATTTACCCGAGCCTGAGCGGCCGCTGACGATCATCAGTACCATGTACCGTTTCTCCTCAGTACGAACTCATTTCCCTTACGCTTCATCACTGTTTTCCGTTTCGGTGATGATTTGATAAAGCTCTTCGTCACTCTGCGCTGAGCGCAGGCGGCGGCAGATAGTTTTATCCGCCAGACGTTTCGCCACCAGTGAAAGCGTATGTAAGTGCGTTTTGGTTTGGTCCGCAGGCACCAGCAGAGCAAACAGCAGGTCGACAGGCTGATTGTCGATGGCGTCGAACGCGATCGGCGTTTCAAGCTGCACAAAAACGCCCACGGCGCGCAGCGTATCTTCTTCCAGCTTACCGTGTGGAATGGCGATGCCATTGCCAATGCCGGTACTGCCCATTTTCTCGCGGGTGAGAATCGCTTCAAACACCACCTGAGGAGGCAGACCTAACTGCTTTGCCGCCAGTTCACTGATGATTTCCAGCGCACGTTTTTTACTCTGGCAGTGAACAGCACTGCGGGTACATTCCTGGTTAAGCACATTGCTCAGTTGTAGAGCCGAATCGTTATTTATCATAATTTCACCTAAGCATCGCCCGACACTTTACCGGCATCGGGCGACCGCCCGGACAATTAGTGTTGTTTCAGTTTATCTTTATGTTTATTAAGCTGCCGCGCCAGTTTGTCGATCAACAGATCAATAGCAGCATACATGTCCTGCCCTTCCGCGCTGGCATGAAGTTCGCCCCCGTTAACATGCAGGGTCGCATCCGAGATGTGCGTCAATTTCTCCACTTTTAACACAATATAGACCTGATTGATCCTCTCAAAATACTGTTCCAGCTTCACGAATTTCGTGTTGATGAAATCGCGCAGGGCTTCAGTGATTTCGACGTTGTGTCCAGTGATGTTGAGCTGCATAGTGTCTTCCTTATCAGTTGAGTCACACCAGTTGTTTACGCTGGTTAGACGGCGGAATGGATAAAGACTCTCGGTACTTCGCAACGGTTCGACGGGCCACCATGATACCCTGATCGGAGAGCATGGAGGTCAGCTTACTGTCGCTCAGTGGTTTCGCGGGATTTTCCGCGGCAATCAATTTCTTCACCAGCGCGCGAATCGCCGTGGATGAGGCTTCACCGCCACCCTCAGTATTCACATGGCTTGAGAAGAAATACTTAAGCTCAAAAATACCGCGCGGGCTATGCAAATACTTCTGCGTAGTCACGCGTGAAATCGTGGACTCGTGCATCTCGACGGTCTGGGCGATATCCGCCAGCACCATCGGTTTCATATACTCTTCGCCGGACTCAAAAAACGCCTGCTGCTGCTCAACGATGCAGCGGCTGACGCGCAGCAACGTGTCGTTGCGGCTCTCAAGGCTTTTAATCAGCCACTTCGCATCCTGCAGATTACTGCGAATAAACTGGCTGTCGGCGTCGTTACGGACGTTGTTACACATGCCCGCGTAGTGCTGATTAATTTGCAAACGTGGAATGCTGTCGGCGTTGAGTTCCACCACCCAGCGGCCACTGACTTTGCGTACCAGCACATCAGGGATAACGTACTCCGGCTCGCCGGTCTGGATCGACTGACCCGGACGCGGATCCAGTGACTGAATCAGATCCACCGCTTCTTTCAACACGTCTTCTTTCAGACGCGTGACGCGCATTAACGATCGGAAATCGTGGTTGGCAAGCAGATCGAGATGGTCGCTGATGATCAGACGGGCTTCGGCGAGGCGGGGGGTTTCTTTGGCAAACTGAGAGAGCTGAATAAGCAGGCAATCGCGGAGATCGCGGGCGGCGACGCCCACCGGGTCAAATCGCTGGATCCGCTTAAGCACCGCTTCGACTTCATCCAGACCGATTTCGTCATCGCCCATGCTCTCGCGGATATCTTCCAGCGGGACGGTCAGATAACCGGTATCGTCAACGGCGTCGACGATGGAGGTGGCTATCGCCCGGTCTGTATCGGTAAACGGCGTGAGTTCCACCTGCCACATCAGGTAATCCTGGAGGGACTGGGTGGTTTCGCCCTGATAGACCGGCAGTTCGTCGTCCTGGTAATCTGCGCCAGTGCCTGAGGGCGTTCCGGCGGTGTAGATTTCATCCCAGCTGGCATCGAGCGGCAGCTCTTCCGGCATATCTTTCTGTTCGAGCGCGTCGGCGCTGTCTAACGTTTCGTTATCCGGCGTCTCTTTGGCATCGATTTCTTCATGAATATCGGTTTGCTCAAGCAGGGGATTACTCTCCAGCGCTTGCTGAAGTTCCTGCTGCAGTTCCAGCGTCGACAGCTGTAACAAGCGAATAGCCTGTTGCAGCTGTGGCGTCATGGCGAGCTGTTGGCTGAGCCTTAATTGCAAACCTTGCTTCATGTTCAGTGCGATAATCTCCGGCTAACCTCTCTCATGCTTCTACCCTATCAGAGTCTGAAGTCTTCCCCAAGATACACACGTTTAACATGTTCGTCTTGTAAGATCTCTGTCGGGGTGCCGTGGGCGATAAGCTGCCCCTGGCTGACGATATACGCACGCTCACACACCGCCAGCGTTTCGCGGACGTTGTGGTCAGTGATTAACACGCCGAGACCGCTGTCGCGCAGGTGCTCAATGATGTGTTTGATATCGATAACGGAGATCGGGTCAACGCCCGCAAACGGTTCATCCAGCAGGATAAATTTCGGATTTGCGGCCAGCGCGCGGGCGATCTCTACGCGGCGGCGTTCGCCCCCGGAGAGCGATTGACCCATGTTGTCGCGCAGGTGTTCGATGTGGAACTCTTCCATCAGCTCATTACAGCGGTCTTCGCGCTGTTCGCTGGTGAGATCGTCGCGAATTTGCAGCACCGCCATCAGGTTGTCATACACGCTCAGACGACGGAAAATGGACGCTTCCTGCGGCAGATAGCCAATCCCACGACGCGCACGGGCGTGCAGCGGCAGCAGGCTGATATCTTCGTCATCAATAATGATATTGCCCGCATCGCGCGGCACGATACCGACCACCATGTAGAAGGTGGTGGTTTTACCCGCGCCGTTCGGCCCAAGCAGACCCACAATCTCACCGGAGTTGACGGTCAGACTGACATCCTCTACCACGCGGCGGCCTTTGTAGGCTTTAGCCAGGTTCTTTGCAGTTAATGTCGCCATAACGAATTAGTTACTCTTCTTCTGTGCCGGAGCCTGGTCTTTGTTTTTGTCCTGCAACTGGGACGGAACCAGAACGGTCGTTACGCGTTTACCTTTTTCGCTAAACGCCTGCATTTTCTGTTCTTTAACCAGGTAAGTAATTTTGTCGCCCTTGATGTTGCTGTCGACCTGTTCCAGATACGCGTTACCGGTCAGCACCACGAAATCACTTTGCAGTTCATAGTGCATTTTGGCGGCGTGGCCTTTCACCGGCTTGCCGTTGTCCTGCATCTGGTAGAAGGTCGCCGGGTTACCGTAGCCGTCGATCACTTCTTTGCCTTTTTCGCCGCCAGGACGGGTCACCACCACCTTGTCGGCGTTAATTTTGATACTGCCCTGGGTCACAATAACGTTGCCGGTAAAGGTCACGATATTGCCCTGCATATCCAGCGACTGCTGATCGGATTCAATATGAATCGGCTGGTCAGTATCACCAGTCAGTGCCAGTGCCGGCAGGCTGGCTGCGAGCAGAGAACCGGCGAGCGCCAGCTTAAGGCTGAGTTTGTTTGTTCTGAATTTCATAGGAGGTTCTAACCTTTTCAATCAGCTCGGCGTTCTTGCTGCGTAAATTGCCGCGCATTTTCAGGCCGCTGGAATTAAATGTCGTTCCGTATAACGTCACCAAATCATCAGAGGTAACATCCTGGGTGACCAGGTTGATCTGGGCGTTATCCGTCGTAATTTTGCGCAATTGCGCGTCAGGGGTCAGTGCGTTAACTTCAACGTGACCGTAAAGGTACAGCATGCGATCGTTTGTCAGCTTCGCTTTATCGGCTTTGATTGACCAGGTTGGCACTTTATCGGTGTCAAACGTGGTCAGTCGCGGCTGGGTAAACCACGAGACAGCTTCGTCAGAAAAATACTCGACGTGTTCTGCGATTAACCGATAATTCAACGCGCCTTCAGGGCTGTAGACCACCGTATCGGTATGTTCGCTTTTATAAGTTGGGTCGTTGGTGTTAACCACCGCCTGACCGTCATCATCATTGCTGGCCAGATTCACGCCAATGAGGACGAGCGCCGCAAGCGAAAGCAGGATAATAACCCAACGTCTGGTTTTACTCATATCGATTGCCCTTTGGCTTCCTCTAACTTCCCTTGCGCCAGCAACAGGAGATCGCACACTTCACGGACCGCGCCGCGCCCACCGGCAATACGGGTGACGTAATTTGCACGCGGCAGCAACAGCGGATGCGCGTCATTGACCGCAACGCTTAAACCTACTTCCGCCATGACCGGCCAGTCGATGAGATCGTCGCCCACATAAGCGACTTCATCGGCCTGCAAACCGAGCTTGCCGAGCAGCTCGCGATAGGCGATAAGTTTATCGGATTGCCCTTGATAAAGATGGGTAATTCCTAACGTATCACAGCGGTCTTCTAACAGTTTAGCTTTTCGCCCGGTAATAATGGCAACTTCGATTCCGGACGTCAGGGCGCAGCGAATACCGTAGCCATCACGCACGTTAAACGCTTTCAGCTCTTCGCCGTTATTCCCCATGTAAATCAGGCCATCGGACAACACGCCGTCGACGTCGAGGATCAGCAGGCGAATTTTCGCCGCTTTCTCAATAAATTCGGTGCTCACCGGGCCGTAACAGGTTGCCACGGAAGTGACAGCATTACTCATTGTTTTTAATCCTTTTACACTACGCCTGCGCGCAGTAAATCATGCATATGGATGACGCCCAGCAGGTGATCGCCATCGGCAACCAGCACGCAGGTGACGTGGCGTGATTGCATCAGGTTTAGCGCGTCAACGGCCAGCGTACCTGGACGGATACGAATGCCGCCTGGGGTCATCACATCGGCGATGCTCAGGCTACGTAAATCGGCGCCATTATCAAAGATGCGGCGCAGGTCACCATCGGTGAAGATACCGTCGATCTTCATGTTGGCATCGCAAATTACCGTCATGCCGAGGTTTTTGCGGGTAATTTCCAGCAGCGCATCACGCAAAGAGGCTTCTTTGCTGACGCGCGGAATTTCGTCGCCGGTGTGCATAATATCGTTTACGCGCAGCAACAGCTTGCGACCCAGTGCGCCGCCGGGGTGGGAGAGCGCAAAATCTTCGGCAGTGAAACCGCGCGCTTTCAGCAACGCAACTGCCAGCGCATCACCCATCACCAGCGCCGCGGTGGTGCTGGAAGTCGGCGCCAGGCCCAACGGGCAGGCTTCTTTCGGCACTTTCACGCACAGATGGATATCCGCCGCGCGGCCCATACTGCTTTCCGGGCGGCTGGTCATGCAAATCAGCGGCACCTGTAAACGTTTCAGAACCGGGATCAATGCCAGAATTTCGTTTGATTCACCGGAGTTAGACAAGGCGATGACGATATCGTGCGGCGTCACCATGCCCAAATCGCCATGTGCGGCTTCGCCCGGATGCACGAAGAACGCGGAGGTGCCGGTGCTGGCAAATGTCGCAGCCATTTTGCGGCCAATATGCCCGGATTTCCCCATGCCCATCACCACGACTTTACCGCTGCAGTAGAAGATTTTCTCACAGGCGCGGCTGAAGTCGTCGTTGATGTATTGATCGAGCTGGGCCAGGCCCTCGCGTTCAATCTCCAGCACCTCTTTCCCGGCTTTCTGGAAGTCAAAACCCGGTTGCAAATCGATTTGCGACATAATGTTATCCCGATTCATTCTACAAAGAGCGGCGTCGCCCACCAGAGCATCGCCAGCCATGCGATAAACCCGCCGGTTAAGAGCGCGCCCGCCACGCGGCCAATTTGTTGACGTCGCCAGCACAGCAACGCAAAAATCACGCTCACGATAACCATCACCCCGTAATCGCGGGTGAAGGCCAGTGGGTTAAACGCGCCAGGCGCAAGCAGCGCCGGTATTCCAAGAACAATGGCGATATTAAAAAAGTTGGAGCCGATGATATTACCAATGGCAATGTCATTTTCGCCTTTGCGCACGCCCGCGATTGCCGTTGCCAGTTCTGGGAGACTGGTACCCAGCGCAATGGCGGTCAGGCCTATTGTTAGCTCGCTCATGGCAAAGAAATTGGCCAGTACGGTAGCGTTATCCACAACCATACGCGTCGCCATGGGCATAATAATCAATGCGATACCGAGCCACAGGAACGCAACCGGCAGCGAACCTTCGCGAGGGAGTTCCGCGACCTGTTCGCGGGTCAGGCTATCGTTTCCCTGACGTTCCGCCAGCCGGGCGATTTTAACGGTAAACAGCAACCAAAGCACCGCCAGCGCGAGCAAAAAAACGCCATCAAACAGTGATAATTCACCATCATACAACACATAGCCCGCCAGCAGGCTGACGATTAACATTAAGGGAACTTCGCGGCGCAGGATATCAGAATGCACGGTAAAAGGGTGCAGCAAGGCGGCAAGCCCAAGGATCAATAAAATATTGATGATATTCGAGCCAATGGCGGTGCCAATGGCTAAATCGACCTGCCCGTGCAGCGCGGCGGCGGAAGAAACAATAATTTCCGGTAGTGATGTGCCGACGCTGACCACCGTCAGACCAATAATCAACGGCGGAATACCTACCGCGCGACACAGTATTGATGCGGAGTAAACCAGACGGTCGGCGCTGTAAACCACCAGAAGTAAACCAATTATGAACAGAGCCGTCGCTAAAAGCATTCAAAGTCCTTTCTTAAGGTATAATCGCTAGTCCGTAACGCCTGGTCGTAACGAATTCTTAATTTTGACTTTATGCGCTGTAAAAGTAAAACAAATGCCAGATTTCGTTAACCAAAGCAGAGCAGATTCTGTAAGAATGTCGGGTTTAGGGCAGGGAATCATTCCATGCTCACCCTGTTAAGGTCCTGGTAAAGGTAAACGTATGAGCCAGAGTTTAGCGAATCTTGTTGATGTCCGGGGAATGAGCTTTACGCGCGGGAACCGTGTCATCTTTGACAATATCTCGCTTTCGGTGCCGCGCGGAAAAATTACTGCCATCATGGGGCCGTCGGGCATCGGCAAAACCACGCTGCTGCGCCTGATTGGCGGGCAGATCCCACCGGACAGCGGCGAGATCCTGTTTGACGGCGAGAATGTGCCGGAGATGTCCCGCTCGCGCCTGTATACCGTGCGTAAGCGCATGAGCATGCTGTTTCAGTCCGGCGCGCTATTCACCGACATGAACGTTTTTGACAATGTCGCCTATCCTATTCGTGAGCACACGCATCTTCCTCCCGCCCTGCTGAAAAGCACGGTGATGATGAAACTGGAAGCGGTTGGCCTGCGTGGGGCGGCAAAACTGATGCCGTCAGAACTCTCCGGCGGCATGGCCCGACGTGCGGCGCTGGCGCGTGCTATCGCGCTTGAGCCCGACCTCATCATGTTTGATGAACCTTTTGTCGGCCAGGACCCCATCACCATGGGCGTGCTGGTCAAACTGATTTCGGAACTCAATAGCGCGCTGGGTGTCACTTGTGTCGTGGTTTCGCACGATGTGCCTGAAGTGCTGAGTATCGCGGATTACGCCTACATCGTGGCGGATAAAAAAATTGTCGCGCACGGGAGCGCGTCGGCATTGCAGGAAAACGACGATCCTCGGGTACGCCAGTTCCTCGACGGCATTGCCGACGGGCCTGTGCCGTTCCGCTATCCTGCGGGCGACTATCGCCGCGATCTCTTAGGAACAGGGAGCTAACTTACTCATGCTGTTAAATGCACTGGCCGCGCTGGGCCATCGCGGGATTAAGACCCTCGCGACGTTCGGGCGCGCCGGGTTAATGTTATTCAATGCCATCGTCGGCAAGCCGGAGTTTCGTAAGCATGCGCCGTTGCTGGTGCGTCAGCTTTATAATGTTGGCGTGCTGTCGATGCTGATCATCATCGTGTCCGGGGTGTTTATCGGCATGGTGCTGGGGCTTCAGGGATATCTGGTGCTGACCACCTACAGCGCGGAAACCAGTTTAGGCATGCTGGTGGCGCTGTCGCTGCTGCGTGAACTGGGGCCGGTAGTTGCCGCGCTGCTGTTTGCGGGCCGCGCAGGTTCCGCACTGACGGCGGAAATCGGCCTGATGCGCGCGACGGAACAGCTCTCCAGTATGGAGATGATGGCGGTCGATCCGCTGCGTCGCGTCATTGCTCCACGTTTCTGGGCGGGCGTCATCTCGCTACCGCTGCTGACGATTATGTTCGTCGCGGTGGGGGTGTGGGGCGGCTCGCTGGTTGGTGTGAGCTGGAAAGGTATTGATGCGGGCTTCTTCTGGTCGGCAATGCAAAACGCGGTGGATTTACGTCTTGATCTGGTGAACTGCCTGATTAAGAGCGTGGTCTTCGCCATTACGGTTACATGGATTGCGTTATTCAACGGTTACGATGCGATCCCCACTTCTGCCGGGATCAGCCGGGCGACAACGCGCACCGTGGTGCATTCGTCGCTGGCGGTACTTGGGTTGGACTTTGTGCTGACGGCACTGATGTTTGGGAATTGAGTGAATGCAAACGAAAAAGAGTGAAATCTGGGTCGGTATCTTTTTGCTGGTTGCCATGCTGGCGGCGCTGTTTATCTGCCTGAAAGCGGCGGATGTTACCTCACTGCGTGTGGAGCCGACATACCGCATTTACGCTACCTTCGATAACATCGGCGGCCTGAAAGCGCGTTCGCCGGTACGTATCGGCGGGGTAGTGATTGGTCGCGTCGCGGACATCACCCTCGACCCGAAAACCTATCTGCCGCGCGTGGCGCTGGATATCGAAGAGCGTTACAACCATATTCCGGATACCAGCTCGCTGGCAATCCGCACCTCCGGCCTGCTGGGGGAACAGTATCTGGCGCTGAACGTCGGATTTGAAGACCCTGAGCTGGGAACGGCTATCCTTAAAGATGGCGGGACCATTCAGGACACTAAATCCGCGATGGTGCTGGAAGATTTAATCGGTCAGTTCCTTTACAGCAGCAACAGTAAAGGCGGTGACAATAAGAATTCAGGCGGTGCGCAGAGCTCCGGCGAAGGACATACTGATGCTGCGACGCCTGCTGCTGGCTCGACGAATTAATTTCAGGAGACTTAACTCATGTTTAAACGCTTATTGATGGTCGCTATGCTGGTGATTGCCCCGTTAACCGCGGCAACGGCGGCTGACCAGTCCAATCCGTACAAGCTGATGAATGAAGCGGCGCAGAAAACTTTTGATCGCCTGAAAAATGAACAACCGAAAATTCGCGCGAATCCGAACTACCTGCGCGACGTGGTCGATCAGGAACTGCTGCCGTACGTGCAGGTAAAATACGCCGGTGCGCTGGTGCTGGGCCGTTACTACAAAGACGCGACGCCTGCACAGCGTGACGCTTACTTCGTGGCGTTCCGTGAATACCTGAAACAGGCATACGGCCAGGCGCTGGCGATGTACCACGGTCAGACCTATCAGATTGCGCCGGAACAGCCGCTGAACGACGCGTCTATCGTGCCAATCCGTGTGACCATCATCGACCAGAACGGCCGCCCGCCAGTGCGCCTGGACTTCCAGTGGCGTAAAAATACCCAGACGGGTAACTGGCAGGCTTACGACATGATTGCGGAAGGGGTGAGCATGATCACCACCAAGCAAAACGAGTGGAGCGATCTGCTGCGCACTAAAGGTATTGATGGCCTGACCGCACAGCTGAAATCCATCTCCAGCCAGCCGATCACGCTGGAACAGAAAAAATAATGACAGAACAGTTAAGCTGGACGCGCGATGGGGAAATCCTGTCGCTACACGGTGAACTGGATCAAGATCTGCTGGTTCCCCTGTGGGACGCCAGAGCCGAGGCCACGAGCGGCGCGCAGGTAATTGATTTAAGTGGTTTAAGCCGCGTTGATACCGCCGGCCTGGCGTTATTAATCCACTTTATCGAGCTGATCCGCCGTCAGGGAAATACAGCCAGCGTTAAAGGTGTGAGCGAAAACGTCGCCACGCTCGCCGGGTTGTATAATCTGCCAGCAGATATGATCCCATAATACTTTCAGTGCGTTATTGCTGTTGATTACTCCCAAAGCCCCATCAATCTGCACGATGGGGCTTTTTGATTGTTTAAGCCTGCGTCACTTTCCTCTAAGATGTTGGGCTGTTTTCTCTATCAGATAAAAATGTGAACCCATGGAAAATCATGAAATTCAGACCGTGCTGATGAATGCACTCTCCCTTCAGGAAGCGATCGTCTCGGGCGATGGCAGCCACTTTCAGGTTATCGCGGTGGGTGAGATGTTTGACGGCATGAGCCGGGTCAAGAAGCAGCAGACTATCTATGCCCCGCTGATGGAGTATATTGCGGACAACCGCATCCATGCCCTGTCAATCAAAGCGTATACCCCGCAAGAGTGGGCGCGCGACCGTAAACTTAACGGATTTTGAGCCATGGATTCGCCTGTAAAGGCGTGAATCGATGGCGAGTATGACTTTTAACAGAGAACAGAATAATGGATAAATTCCGTGTTCAGGGGCCGACTAAGCTCCAGGGCGAAGTGTCTATTTCCGGCGCTAAAAATGCCGCACTGCCAATCCTCTTCGCCGCACTGCTGGCGGAAGAGCCGGTAGAGATTCAAAACGTCCCGAAACTGAAAGACGTTGATACGTCGATGAAGCTGCTGAGCCAGTTAGGCGCGAAAGTTGAGCGCAATGGTTCGGTACACATCGATGCCAGCGGTGTGAACATCTTCTGCGCGCCGTATGAACTGGTGAAAACCATGCGTGCTTCCATCTGGGCCCTTGGGCCGCTGGTAGCGCGTTTTGGCCAGGGTCAGGTTTCACTGCCTGGCGGTTGCACCATCGGTGCACGTCCGGTTGACCTGCACATCACTGGTCTGGAACAGCTCGGTGCGACCATCAAGCTGGAAGAAGGCTATGTAAAAGCCTCCGTCGATGGCCGCCTGAAAGGCGCGCACATCGTGATGGACAAAGTGAGCGTTGGCGCCACCGTGACCATCATGTCGGCTGCTACGCTTGCTGAAGGCACCACCATCATTGAAAACGCCGCGCGTGAGCCGGAAATTGTCGATACGGCAAACTTCCTCGTTGCGCTGGGCGCGAAAATCAGCGGCCAGGGCACCGATCGCATTACCATCGAAGGCGTAAAACGCCTGGGTGGCGGTGTTTATCGCGTACTGCCAGACCGTATCGAAACCGGTACTTTCCTGGTGGCGGCGGCAATCTCTCGCGGCAAAATCATCTGCCGTAACGCCTGCCCGGAAACGCTGGACGCCGTGCTGGCGAAACTGCGCGAAGCCGGTGCTGAAATTGAAGTCGGCAGCGACTGGATCAGCCTGGATATGCACGGTCAGCGTCCGAAAGCGGTGAACGTGCGTACTGCGCCGCACCCTGGCTTCCCGACCGACATGCAGGCGCAGTTCACCCTGCTGAATATGCTGGCGGAAGGTACGGGTGTGATCACCGAGACCATCTTCGAAAACCGTTTCATGCACATTCCTGAACTGATCCGTATGGGCGCTCGTGCGGAAATCGAAAGCAATACGGCTATCTGTCACGGCGTTGAGAAACTTTCCGGCGCTCAGGTGATGGCGACCGATCTGCGCGCATCTGCAAGCCTGGTGCTGGCAGGTTGCATCGCGGAAGGTACCACCATTGTTGACCGTATCTATCACATCGACCGTGGCTACGAGCGCATTGAAGACAAACTGCGCGCGCTGGGTGCGAATATCGAACGTGTGAAGGGCGAGTAATCGTTCTGCTGACAACGCCTCTTACGCGCAGCGTGAGAGGCGTTGTGCTTTCTGAGATTTATTTCTTTTTCGACTGACGCATCAACTGCGTCTTATCAATGAACTGATGCGTAATAGGGTCGTGATAGCGTGACGGCCAGATAACCCACGGTTCCGTACCCAGCGCTTTGGCGATAATCAGCTCACCTTTCGGCCACGGGCGCGACAGAACGTTGGCAAGCGTAGAGGAACTCAGGCCATTTTTGCGGGATTCCGCCGCCATTGTTGTGCCTTTTTTGCGCAGACCCGCGATGATATCCGCAGGGTGCCAGTCAATAAACTTATCCATGTTACCTCCCTGTTCAGAAGCTAAATTGCTCGTGAAAACAACACGGGAGTACTATAACGCTTTCTGTAGATAAGCTCTAAAAAGTTCATGTAACACGACTTAAAATTCAGAAAACATCAAATTATTGACGTTATCAGGCGTGAACTATCATTTTTTTGGATTTTACTGGAACTCTCCCGCAAGGTGCGCGGGAGAGAAAGGCAGGATTAATGGTCGCGCTGAACGGCGATGTGGGCGAGGGCGATAAGCGCATCGCGCCATTGGGAATCCGGCAGCGGTGAGAGGGCGGCAATGGCTTTATCTGCTTCTTCTTCGGCGCGCTGACGCGTCCACTCCAGCGAGCCACAGGCCGCCATTGCTTCCAGAACCGGCTCCAGCAGATGACGCCCGTTACCCTGTTCAATCGCGCCGCGAATCAGTAGCGCTTGTTCCGGGGAACCGTTACGCATGGCATGCAGCAGCGGCAACGTCGGTTTGCCCTCGTTGAGGTCATCACCCACGTTTTTGCCGAGCGTCTCGCCATCGGCGCTGTAATCCAGTAAATCATCAATCAACTGGAAAGCAGTACCGAGATAACGTCCATAATCCTGCAAGCCTTTTTCCTGCTCTGGCGTACAGCCCGCAAGCAGGCCGGAACACTGGGATGCCGCTTCAAACAGGCGCGCGGTTTTACTGTAAATCACGCGCATGTAGTTTTCTTCGGTGATATCCGGGTCGTTGACGTTCATCAACTGCAGAACTTCACCTTCTGCAATCACGTTCACCGCTTCCGACATCACTTCCAGCACCTTCAGCGAGCCGAGGCTGGTCATCATCTGGAACGCACGGGTGTAGATGAAATCGCCGACCAGGACGCTTGCCGCATTACCGAACGCGGCATTCGCGGTCGCTTTCCCGCGACGCATGTCGGATTCATCCACCACATCGTCGTGCAGCAGCGTGGCTGTGTGGATAAACTCAATCAGCGCGGCGATGGTTACATGGGCATTTCCCTCGTAGCCGACAGCGCGTGCTGCCAGTACGGCGATCATAGGGCGAATGCGTTTTCCACCTCCACTGACGATGTAATAACCCAACTGATTGATGAGCTGAACATCTGAGTTGAGCTGTTCAAGAATCGTTGCATTGACACCCGCCATATCCTGCGCGGTTAACTCATTGATTTGTTGTAGATTCATCGCAAAAGCCGGGCTTAATGTCCTGTTTACCACTTATCCATACAGGATAACGAAGGTTTTACGTTAGAGTTGTAGTACTGATTGTACTGAAAAAACGGCTCAGATAAACGTTACCGTGAAAGTTGTGTTTTTTTTCTGCATGTATTGATGGTAGCACTTGTCAAAGGCTCGCGTTTTGCGTAATATTCGCGCCCTATTGTGAATATTTATAGCGCACTCTGAATCACACGATTAATGTGCGCGGAAGCGGAGTTCTATATGTACGCGGTTTTCCAAAGTGGTGGTAAACAACACCGAGTAAGCGAAGGTCAGACCGTTCGCCTGGAAAAGCTGGACATCGCAACTGGCGAATCTGTTGAATTCGCTGAAGTTCTGATGATCGCAAACGGTGAAGAAGTCAAAATCGGCGTTCCTTTCGTTGATGGCGGCGTAATCAAAGCTGAAGTTGTTGCTCACGGTCGTGGCGAGAAAGTTAAAATCGTTAAGTTTCGTCGTCGTAAACACTACCGTAAGCAGCAGGGCCACCGTCAGTGGTTCACTGATGTGAAAATTACTGGCATCAGCGCCTAAGACCTGAGGAGAGATTTAAATGGCACATAAAAAGGCTGGCGGCTCAACTCGTAACGGTCGCGATTCAGAAGCTAAACGTCTTGGCGTTAAGCGTTTCGGTGGCGAAACCGTTCTGGCGGGTAGCATCATCGTTCGTCAGCGTGGTACCAAATTCCACGCTGGTAACAACGTAGGTTGCGGTCGTGACCACACTCTGTTTGCTAAAGCAGACGGTAAAGTGAAATTCGAAGTTAAAGGCCCGAACAACCGTAAATACATCAGCATCGTTGCTGAGTAAGGTTTTCGTGGTCCGGTAACGGATTAAAGCCCCGCAACTCGTTGCGGGGCTTTTTACATTCGACGCCCGGAAAATCACAGTGGTCTCAGGCAGGGAATCCGGTATGAAGCAGCAGGCAGGTATTGGTATTCTTTTGGCACTCACCACGGCGATATGTTGGGGTGCTTTGCCGATTGCAATGAAGCAGGTACTGGAGGTCATGGAACCGCCTACCGTTGTCTTCTATCGCTTTTTAATGGCCACTGTCGGCCTCGGCCTCATTCTGACGGTAAAGCGTAAGCTGCCGCCACTGCGAATTTTCCGTAACCCGCGTTGGCTGGTGCTGCTGGCGATTGCCACAGGCGGTCTGTTTGGGAACTTTGTTCTCTTCAGCTCCTCGCTGCAATATGTCAGCCCGACTGCCTCGCAGGTCATTGGGCAGCTTTCTCCCGTTGGGATGATGGTTGCCAGCGTATTTATCCTCAAAGAGAAAATGCGCGGTACGCAGATTGTTGGCGCTATCATGCTGGTCTGTGGGCTGGTGATGTTCTTCAACACCAGTTTGATTGAGATTTTCACGCGCCTGACCGACTACACCTGGGGCGTTATCTTCGGTGTCGGGGCGGCGATGGTCTGGGTGAGCTATGGCGTCGCGCAAAAGGTGTTATTGCGGCGGCTGGCGTCACAACAGATCCTGTTTTTACTGTACACTTTATGTACTATTGCGCTGCTGCCATTGGCAAAGCCGGCGGTTATCCATCAGCTCAGTGACTGGCAGCTGGCCTGCCTGATTTTCTGTGGGCTGAACACGCTGGTTGGCTATGGCGCACTGGCGGAAGCCATGGCTCGCTGGCAGGCGGCGCAGGTGAGCGCGATTGTGACGCTCACCCCACTGTTTACACTGTTGTTTTCAGATTTATTATCAATGGCCTGGCCCGATTTCTTCGCCAGACCGATGTTAAACCTTATCGGTTATCTCGGTGCGTTTGTCGTGGTTGCGGGCGCAATGTATTCCGCCATTGGTCACCGTCTTTGGGGACGGTGGCGTAAGCGTGAGGCGGTTGTAGTTGTCCCCCGCTCAGGCGAATGATTTACGGAGAGTAAAATGAAGTTTGTTGATGAAGCAACGATCCTGGTTGTAGCAGGTGATGGCGGTAATGGTTGCGTAAGCTTCCGCCGTGAAAAATATATTCCACGCGGTGGCCCTGATGGCGGCGACGGCGGTGATGGCGGTGATGTCTGGCTGGAAGCGGACGAGAACCTGAACACCCTGATTGACTACCGTTTCGAAAAATCTTTCCGTGCTGAACGTGGCCAGAACGGCCAGAGCCGTGACTGTACCGGTAAGCGCGGGAAAGACGTCACCGTTAAAGTGCCGGTTGGTACGCGTGTTATCGATCAGGGTACTGGCGAAACCATGGGCGATATGACCAAACATGGTCAGCGTCTGATGGTGGCAAAAGGTGGCTGGCACGGTTTGGGGAACACCCGTTTTAAATCGTCTGTTAACCGTACTCCGCGCCAGAAAACGATGGGTACGCCGGGTGATAAACGTGACCTGCAACTGGAACTGATGCTGCTGGCCGACGTTGGGATGCTGGGTATGCCGAACGCCGGTAAATCCACCTTCATCCGCGCCGTGTCTGCGGCGAAGCCGAAAGTGGCGGATTATCCGTTTACCACCCTGGTGCCAAGCCTTGGTGTGGTGCGTATGGATAACGAGAAGAGCTTCGTGGTTGCCGATATTCCGGGGCTGATCGAAGGCGCAGCGGAAGGTGCTGGTCTGGGTATCCGCTTCCTGAAACACCTTGAGCGCTGCCGTGTTCTGCTGCACCTCATCGACATTGCGCCAATCGAC
The DNA here is from genome assembly GCF_057782505.1 of Pseudocitrobacter sp. CD920760. Classification (NCBI taxonomy): domain Bacteria; kingdom Pseudomonadati; phylum Pseudomonadota; class Gammaproteobacteria; order Enterobacterales; family Enterobacteriaceae; genus Pseudocitrobacter; species Pseudocitrobacter sp. CD920760. The sequence goes on along the minus strand of NZ_CM173490.1, from coordinate 4,620,414 downwards.
GGTTCCGATCCGGTTGAGAACGCCCGCATTATTATTGGCGAACTGGAGAAGTACAGCGAAAAACTGGCCGGTAAGCCACGCTGGCTGGTCTTCAACAAGATCGACCTGATGGATAAAGCGGAAGCTGAAGCGAAGGCTCAGGAGATTGCAGACGCGCTGGGTTGGGAAGGTAAACACTACCTGATCTCCGCCGCCAGTCAGCAGGGCGTAAAAGACCTGTGCTGGGATGTCATGACCTTTATCATCGAGAACCCGATTGTCTCTGCTGAAGAAGCGGCGCAGCCGGAAAAAGTCGAATTCATGTGGGATGACTACCACCGTCAGCAGCTTGAAGAAGCGGCTGTCGAAGAAGATGATGATGAAGACTGGGATGACGATTGGGACGAAGACGACGAAGAAGGCGTTGAGTTCATTTACAAGCGTTAACCTAAAAAACCCGGCCTGATGGCCGGTTTTTTTTATGCTCAGTTATTCTGATAAATATCCTTATACAACCGACTCTCAAACCGCACCAACGGAATACGCCTGTTACGTTGATCCGCCGGTGAAACCGCATAGCCCGAAAGATACTGCACAAACGCCATGCGCTGACCGCTGGCGGTGGTGATAAATCCGGCCAGGTTATACACACCCTGCAGTGAACCCGTTTTCGCGGAAACTTTGCCATCCACGCCCGCCTGATGCAGACCTGCGCGGTATTGCAGAGAACCGTCGTGCCCGGCGAGCGGCAGCATGGAGATGTAGTTCAGCTCGTTATCATGCTGAGCAATATATTGCAGCACTTGCATCATCGTTGCAGGGGCGATCAGGTTATGCCGTGAAAGGCCGGAGCCATCGGCGATAATCGTGTTGCCTAAATCAACGCCCGCCTGCTGACGCAGGATCTGACGTACCGCATCCGAACCCGCGCGCCAGGTACCCGGCACGTTGAAACGCGCGTGGCCAATCATCCGGAAAACGGTATCGGCGATCATGTTGTCCGATTTTTTCAGCATGATCCGCAGCAGATCGTGCAGCGGCGCGGATTGCTTACTGGCGATAACCGTTCCCGGCTCGTTGACGAGCGTCTGGCGCAGCAGCGTGCCGCTGTAGGTGATGCCAGCCTGCTTCAGTTCATCTTTAATGATCGCGCCGGCGTAGCTGGCGCCGTCCTGTATCGCGAAAGCCAGTGGAAGCGGCTCGGAACGCTGTGGCAGACAGCCGGTCAGGGTGTAGCGGTTAAGATCGCCTGGCACCACGTCCAGCTCACAGTATTGCGCGTCCGGGGAGCCTTTCGCCAGCGTACGTACCTGGCTGAACATGGTCACCGGGTAGTAGGAAGCGACGCGAATAAACGCTAAATCATCCGCTTTTTGCGCACTGTAGAGAGAAATCGAGAAGCAGTTGCGATCGACAATCGCGGCAGCGGGCGGGGCGCTGAAGCACTGGGTCATGTCGTTCCACGGCCAGCCAGGGGCTTTATCGTGACTGGCGAAAATCGAGGTATCAATCAGCACATTACCTTCAATTTTCTGTACGCCTGCTTTTTTCAGGTTTGCCACCATATTGCGAATATCCTGGCGTTTTAGCGTCGGATCGCCGCCAAATCGTGCCACCAGGTCGCCTTTCAGCGTGCCATCATCAATGCTGCCTTTACTCTCAAGGGTGGTGGTAAAACGGAAGTCAGGGCCAAGCTGTAGCAACGCCGCAAGCGCAGTGATCACTTTCTGCGTACTGGCAGGCAGCGCCATCTGCTGACTGTGGTAGTCAATCTCTGGCGCTGCTGCGCCCACTTTTTGCACCATAAAAGCAAGATTGGCCCCTGCAGGAAGTTGACTGGTGTACTCTTCAACATTCGCGGCCTGGACGCTAAACGCTATCGTGGTGGTCAATCCAATGATAAATCTGGAAAATCGCATAATCCCGCGCTAACAACCTGGAAACAAGCCGACATACTACGGCGCAACGCCCTGTAAAGTAAACGATGACCCATAGTGAACTTCAGGGTAAAATGCTTATCAAATGAGAAATTGCTGCTGACCTGGGACTTTGTACCCGGGTCGGTTTTCTTTTGCTTCTGGCCTGGCCGCGTGGCGTTGTCAGGCGGGCTGAGAGCCGGAGTGGGGTGAACTGCTCCCAACAGGAATGTTCAAGAGGTATAACAAATGCAAGCTATTCCGATGACCCTTCGTGGCGCAGAAAAACTGCGTGAAGAACTCGATTTTCTGAAATCTGTTCGCCGCCCAGAAATCATTGCGGCTATTGCGGACGCGCGTGAACACGGCGACCTGAAAGAGAACGCTGAATACCATGCCGCCCGTGAGCAGCAGGGCTTCTGCGAAGGCCGTATTAAAGATATCGAAGCCAAGTTGTCTAACGCGCAGGTGATCGACATCACCAAAATGCCTAACAATGGCCGCGTGATTTTTGGCTCCACCGTCACTGTACTGAACCTCGATACTGATGAAGAACAAACCTACCGTATCGTGGGTGATGATGAGGCGGACTTTAAGCAGAATCTGATTTCTGTGAACTCACCGATCGCGCGTGGCCTGGTCGGCAAAGAACAGGATGATGTCGTAACCATTCGCACGCCAGGCGGCGAAGTCGAGTACGAAATCATTAAGGTAGAGTATCTTTAACGGTTGCCCAACACAGAGTTGTTGATGCATTGTAAAGATAAGAAAAAGGCCGCATAGCGGCCTTTTATCAAGCTGAAGAGCGTGGCATGTTGCTAGCCTTCGCGAAGGAAAACCCTCGTTTTACACACTGTTGTGTGCAATTTTAGGATATTCTTAACGTGGCAGCGAGATTTTACGCTCTTTACTCGGGCGATAAAGCACCAGCATTTTACCGATGACCTGTACGTTACAGGCGCCGGTTTCGCGCACGATAGCGTCCACGATCAAGGTTTTGGTCTCGCGATCTTCAGACGCGACTTTCACCTTGATAAGTTCATGGTGCTCTAACGCTTGTTCAATCTCGGCCAGTACCCCTTCGGTCAAACCATTATTGCCAAGCATGACTACCGGCTTGAGCGGATGTGCCAGACCTTTCAGGTGCTGTTTTTGTTTAGTACTCAGATTCATCGTATATTTTTGCTTACGTTGGGATTGAAAACGGGTCATTCTACCGCCATCTCCCATATATCGCCAAATAGTGCGTTGAAATTTACGCCGCATGGCAACGATGTTCTGCCCCGATGGGAAAGTTAAATGACAGGTAAGAAGCGTTCTGCCAGCTCAAGTCGCTGGCTTCAGGAACACTTTAGCGATAAATATGTTCAAGCGGCACAGAAAAAGGGGTTACGTTCCCGTGCCTGGTTTAAACTTGATGAAATACAGCAAAGTGACAAACTTTTTAAGCCGGGGATGACGGTTGTCGACCTCGGTGCTGCCCCAGGAGGCTGGTCACAGTACGTGGTCACGCAGATTGGTGGCAAAGGCCGCATCATTGCTTGCGATCTTTTACCTATGGATCCAATCGTTGGTGTGGACTTCCTTCAGGGCGACTTTCGTGATGAACTCGTTATGAAAGCGTTACTGGAACGCGTGGGTGACAGTAAAGTACAAGTTGTCATGTCAGATATGGCACCAAACATGAGTGGAACACCCGCGGTGGATATCCCCCGCGCCATGTATCTGGTGGAGCTGGCGCTTGAAATGGCTCGTGATGTATTAGCGCCAGGCGGTAATTTTGTAGTGAAGGTGTTCCAGGGCGAAGGCTTCGATGAGTATCTAAGGGAAATTCGCTCCCTGTTTACGAAGGTGAAAGTTCGTAAGCCGGACTCTTCCCGCGCACGTTCGCGAGAAGTGTACATTGTAGCGACCGGGCGAAAACCATAGACGGTGGATTTTCAAACGAAAGTTTGAAAGACACTGGATATAGAGTATCCTGACGCTGTTTTTAACACAGTTGTAATAAGAGGTTAATCCCTTGAGTGACATGGCGAAAAACCTAATACTCTGGCTGGTCATTGCCGTTGTGCTGATGTCAGTATTCCAGAGCTTTGGGCCCAGCGAGTCGAATAGCCGCAAGGTGGACTACTCTACCTTCCTGCAAGAGGTCAATCAGGACCAGGTTCGCGAAGCGCGTATCAACGGACGTGAGATCAACGTTACCAAGAAAGATAGTAACCGTTACACGACTTACATTCCGGTTAACGATCCGAAGCTTCTCGACAACCTGCTGACTAAAAATGTCAAAGTGGTTGGCGAACCGCCTGAAGAACCGAGCCTGCTGGCTTCTATCTTCATCTCCTGGTTCCCGATGTTGTTACTGATCGGTGTCTGGATCTTCTTCATGCGCCAGATGCAGGGCGGCGGTGGCAAAGGTGCCATGTCGTTCGGTAAGAGCAAAGCGCGCATGCTGACGGAAGATCAGATCAAAACCACCTTTGCTGACGTCGCAGGCTGTGACGAAGCGAAAGAAGAGGTGGCTGAGCTGGTTGAATACCTGCGTGAGCCGAGCCGTTTCCAGAAACTGGGCGGTAAAATTCCGAAAGGCGTCCTGATGGTCGGCCCTCCGGGTACCGGTAAAACGCTGCTGGCGAAAGCGATCGCTGGCGAAGCGAAGGTTCCGTTCTTTACGATTTCCGGTTCTGACTTCGTAGAAATGTTCGTCGGTGTGGGTGCATCTCGTGTGCGTGACATGTTCGAACAGGCGAAGAAAGCGGCACCGTGCATCATCTTTATCGATGAAATCGACGCCGTAGGCCGCCAGCGTGGCGCAGGCCTGGGCGGTGGTCACGATGAACGTGAACAGACTCTGAACCAGATGCTGGTTGAGATGGACGGCTTCGAAGGTAACGAAGGTATTATCGTTATCGCGGCAACTAACCGTCCGGACGTTCTTGACCCGGCGCTGCTGCGTCCTGGCCGTTTCGACCGTCAGGTTGTGGTTGGCCTGCCAGATGTTCGCGGTCGTGAGCAGATCCTGAAAGTTCACATGCGTCGCGTACCGCTGTCGCCGGATATCGACGCGGCAATTATTGCCCGTGGTACCCCTGGCTTCTCCGGTGCAGACCTGGCGAACCTTGTGAACGAAGCGGCACTGTTTGCGGCTCGTGGCAACAAACGCGTTGTATCGATGGTTGAATTCGAAAAAGCGAAAGACAAAATCATGATGGGTGCGGAACGTCGCTCCATGGTGATGACGGAAGCGCAGAAAGAATCCACCGCGTACCACGAAGCAGGCCACGCGATTATTGGTCGCCTGGTACCGGAACACGATCCGGTGCACAAAGTGACGATTATCCCGCGCGGACGTGCGTTGGGTGTGACCTTCTTCCTGCCTGAAGGCGACGCGATCAGCGCCAGCCGTCAGAAACTGGAAAGTCAGATTTCTACGCTGTATGGCGGTCGTCTGGCAGAAGAGATCATCTACGGTGCAGAGCATGTTTCTACCGGTGCGTCGAACGACATTAAAGTCGCGACGAACCTGGCGCGTAACATGGTCACCCAGTGGGGCTTCTCCGACAAACTCGGTCCGCTGCTGTACGCGGAAGAAGAAGGCGAAGTGTTCCTGGGCCGTTCAGTCGCGAAAGCGAAACATATGTCTGATGAAACTGCGCGTATCATCGACCAGGAAGTAAAATTGCTGATCGAACGTAACTACGACCGTGCGCGTCAGTTGCTAAACGATAATCTGGACATCCTGCATTCAATGAAAGATGCGCTCATGAAATATGAGACCATCGATGCGCCGCAGATTGATGACCTGATGGCCCGCCGTGATGTTCGCCCGCCAGCTGGCTGGGAAGAACCGGGTTCATCCAACAATTCTGACAACAATGGCACCCCGCGTGCGCCGCGTCCGGTCGATGAACCGCGTACGCCGAACCCGGGCAACACCATGTCAGAACAGTTAGGCGACAAATAAGTTATCCGCACGTGATAACGTAGCATCACCTGAAACCCTGAGGCTTGCCTCAGGGTTTTTTTACATTCAAGACAAGAATCAATCGGAAGGATTAGCCATGAAACTCTTCGCCCAGGGCTCCACGCTGGATCTCTCTCACCCTCACGTTATGGGCATTCTGAACGTCACGCCGGATTCATTTTCCGATGGCGGAACGCACAATACGTTAGTGGAGGCGGTGAAGCACGCTAACCTGATGATTAACGCCGGGGCGACGATTGTGGATGTGGGCGGTGAGTCTACGCGCCCTGGAGCGTCTGACGTCAGCGTCGAAGAAGAGCTGGAGCGCGTGATCCCCGTCGTAGAGGCGATTGCTCAGCGATTTGAGGTGTGGATCTCCGTCGATACATCAAAACCGGAAGTCATCCGCGAATCTGCGCGCGTAGGCGCACACATAATTAATGATATCCGCTCGCTCAGCGAACCCGGCGCGCTGGAAGCGGCAGCTGAAACCGGCCTGCCCGTATCCCTGATGCATATGCAGGGCAACCCAAAAACGATGCAGGAAGCGCCGAAGTATGATGACGTTTTTGCGGATGTGAATCGCTTCTTTATTGAGCAAATTGCACGCTGCAAAGCGGCAGGTATCGGAAAAGAGAAATTGATCCTCGACCCGGGGTTCGGTTTCGGTAAGAATCTCTCCCATAATTATGCATTACTGGCACGCCTGTCCGAATTCCATCATTTTGGTCTTCCGCTGTTCGTTGGAATGTCGCGTAAGTCGATGATTGGTCAGTTGCTGAACGTTGGGCCCACCGAACGTCTCAGTGGCAGCCTGGCGTGTGCGGTGATTGCCGCAATGCAGGGGGCGCATATTATTCGTGTCCATGATGTCAAAGAAACTGTAGAAGCGATGCGCGTGGTGGAAGCTACGTTGTCAGCGAAGGAAAACAAACGCTATGAGTAAACGTAAATATTTTGGTACCGATGGTATTCGTGGCCGCGTAGGCGATGCGCCAATCACCCCTGATTTCGTATTGAAACTAGGCTGGGCGGCCGGGAAAGTGCTGGCAAGCCATGGTTCACGTAAGATCATCATCGGTAAAGATACCCGCATCTCAGGCTATATGCTGGAGTCTGCGCTGGAAGCCGGCCTGGCCGCTGCGGGGCTCTCTGCGTCCTTTACTGGCCCAATGCCGACCCCTGCGGTGGCTTACCTGACGCGTACCTTCCGTGCCGAGGCAGGCATTGTTATCTCCGCATCGCACAACCCATACTACGACAACGGCATCAAATTCTTCTCCATCGACGGCACCAAACTGCCGGATGAAGTTGAAGAAGCCATCGAAGCTGAGCTGGAAAAAGAGATCAGCTGCGTGGATTCCGCCGAACTGGGTAAAGCCAGCCGTATCGTGGATGCCGCGGGCCGCTATATCGAATTCTGTAAAGCGACCTTCCCGAACGAACTGAGTCTGAACGACCTGAAAATCGTGGTTGACTGTGCTAACGGTGCCACTTATCACATCGCGCCGAACGTATTCCGCGAATTAGGCGCGCAGGTTGTTGCCATCGGCTGTGAGCCGGACGGTGTCAACATCAACCAGGAAGTCGGAGCAACCGACGTTCGTGCCTTACAGGCGCGTGTACTGGCCGAGAAAGCGCATCTTGGCATCGCCTTTGATGGCGACGGCGACCGCGTCATCATGGTTGACCATGAAGGTAACAAAGTTGACGGTGACCAGATCCTCTACATCATCGCCCGTGAAGGGTTGCGTCAGGGCAAACTGCGCGGTGGCGCGGTCGGCACCCTGATGAGCAACATGGGTCTGGAAGTCGCGCTGAAGCAGTTAGGTATTCCGTTTGTACGCGCCAAAGTAGGCGACCGTTACGTGCTGGAAAAACTGCAGGAGAAAGACTGGCGCATTGGCGCGGAAAACTCCGGCCACGTCATCCTGCTGGACCAAACCACGACGGGCGACGGTATTGTGGCGGCATTGCAGGTCGTTGCAGCGATGGTACGCAACCATATGTCTCTGCATGACCTGTGCAGCGGGATGAAAATGTTCCCGCAGGTGCTGGTCAACGTCCGCTTCACTGCGGGTAGCGGCGACCCGCTGGAAAATGAGACCGTAAAAGCGGTGACGGCGGAAGTGGAATCCGCACTGGGCAACCGTGGCCGCGTACTGCTGCGTAAATCTGGCACTGAGCCGCTGATTCGCGTGATGGTAGAGGGCGAGGATGAAGCACAGGTTACTGCTTTCGCTAATCGTATTGCGGATGCGGTGAAAGCGGTCTGATACTGGCGATAAGTGATTAATAAGGCGGCGGTTGCCGCCTTTCTTTTAGGGAAAATAGGCTTTTTTGCTGTTTTTTTCCGCAGTTGATACAATGCGATAAAATTGCCCTTGCGAAGGTGATTCGCTTTGGTTAGTATTCACACCCGCTTCAGTGGGAAACATTAAAAACGCCCACTTTAATTGGTCGAAGCAATTGGTATGCGGCAACTCCGCAAGGAACAGGTTGATTATGTACGAAGCTCTTTTAGTAGTTTTCCTTATTGTAGCGATTGGCCTCGTAGGTCTGATCATGCTGCAGCAAGGTAAAGGCGCTGATATGGGAGCCTCCTTCGGAGCAGGCGCTTCCGGCACGCTGTTTGGCTCAAGTGGTTCTGGTAACTTCATGACCCGCATGACCGCAGTACTGGCGACGTTGTTCTTCATTATCAGTCTGGCGCTGGGTAACATCAACAGCAACAAGACCAGTAAAGGAAGTGAGTGGGAAAATCTGAGTGCGCCGAAAACCGAGCAAACTCAGCCAGCTGCACCGGCTCAGCCGACCAGCGATATCCCACACTAAGAGTTGTATCTGTGCTGAGGTGGTGGAATTGGTAGACACGCTACCTTGAGGTGGTAGTGCCCTAACGGGCTTGTGGGTTCGAGTCCCATCCTCAGTACCAATATTCCGAAAAAAAGACGCTGAAAAGCGTCTTTTTTTTCGTCTGTAACCCGTCCTGATAAGCGCAGCGCATCAGGCATTGTGCACGCGGCACAACCGCCGGATGGCGGCTTCGCCTTATCCGGCCTACAAATGTGCCAAACACCAAACACCAAACACCAAACACCGCACGCTTCGTAGGCCTGATAAGCGAAGCGCCATCAGGCATCGTGCAAGCAGCAGAACCGCCAGACGGCGGTACAACCTACCCACAAAAAAAGCCGCTTACGCGGCTTTTTAGATGCATCGACAGAGACGCAATTACTTCCCTTTCTTCTCCAGATTCTCAACCTGCGGAACACCGCTGGCGGCTGAGGAAGAGAGCAGACCGGTTTTCGCATAACCAAACAACTTATCGCGCGTGTCGGTGATATCCAGATTACGCATAGTCAGCTGGCCGATACGATCTTCGGCAGAGAACATGGAGTCGCCTTTCTCCATAGTCAGACGCTCTGCTTTATAGGTCAGGTTGTCAGACACGGTATTCAGAATGGAGTAGTCGTTCCCGCGACGCAGTTCCAGCGTTACTTCGCCGGTAATCTGGCTTGCGACCCAGCGTTGCAGTGAATCACGCAGCATCAGCGCCTGAGAATCGAACCAACGGCCCTGGTACAGCAGACGACCCAACTGACGGCCATGCGCATGATACTGCTCGATGGTGTCTTCGTTGTGAATACCGGTCAGCAGACGCTCGTAAGCGATATGCAGCAGCGCCATCCCCGGAGCTTCGTAGATGCCACGGCTTTTTGCTTCAATGATACGGTTTTCAATCTGATCGCTCATGCCCAGACCGTGACGGCCACCGATACGATTCGCTTCCAGCATCATCTCCACGTCGTCACTGAAGGTTTTACCGTTCAGCGCGACCGGATGACCCTGTTCAAAACGTACGGTCACTTCTTCTGCCGGGATCTTCACGTTCTCATCCCAGAACTTCACGCCCATAATCGGGTTAACGATTTTGACGCTGGAGTTCAGGAATTCCAGATCTTTCGCTTCGTGCGTCGCGCCGAGCATGTTGGAGTCGGTGGAGTAGGCTTTCTCAACAGACATCTTGTAGTCGAAGCCGCAGGAAATCATGAACTCAGACATCTCATGGCGACCGCCAAGTTCATCGATAAAGTCGCTATCGAGCCACGGTTTGTAAATCTGTAGTTCGGCGTTGGTCAGCAGGCCATAACGATAGAAACGTTCAATATCGTTGCCTTTATAGGTACTGCCGTCGCCCCAAATGTTCACGCCATCTTCTTTCATGGCGGCAACCAGCATGGTGCCTGTAACGGCACGGCCGAGTGGGGTTGTGTTGAAGTAGGTCAGGCCGCCAGTGGTATTGTGGAAGGCGCCACATTGAATAGCGGCAATACCTTCTGCAACCAGCTGCTTACGGCAGTCGATCAGACGAGCGTTCTCTGCGCCGTATTCCATGGCACGGCGTGGGATAGCGTCGTAGTCTTCTTCATCAGGCTGGCCCAGGTTTGCAGTATAGGCATAAGGCACTGCTCCTTTTTGTCGCATCCACAGCAGCGCCGCGCTGGTGTCCAGACCGCCGGAGAAGGCGATACCAATACGTTGACCTACCGGAAGATGCTTGAGAATCGTCGTCATAAAGTAAAACCCTGCTTTGATAGACTGATGGAGAAAACGCTTTTTCGCTCTCAGTGAATTTTTATGCAAAATAAATGAGTTTTCATTTAATCATCTTTTGCGCAATACCGGAAGTGCTTCGTGCGATTTTCAGTGAAAAATCCTTATCGCTTCGGCGTATCACTCATGACACATTACCGCCAGTGATACTGCTTGTCCGCTGCATAGAATGTGAGGTTGACAGGATGTTACTTTCTTCCTTATACTACAGGCCGATTTTACGTCCCGTCCTCGGTACCAAATCCCAGCATTATTTGCATTTTTTACTCAAAACGCGTAAAATTTGCCACGTTTCAGGCGCGGGGTGGAGCAGCCTGGTAGCTCGTCGGGCTCATAACCCGAAGGTCGTCGGTTCAAATCCGGCCCCCGCAACCACTTTCCCTTAGAGTTCTTTTTCAAATATACTGTGAAGACTTAGGCCTTCGTAGCTGGATTTGAAAAAAATTCTTTCGGAAGGTTCTCCAGGCCGCAGTTGCGGCTATAGGGTTCAGTTATCTAAAGCCCCGATTTATCGGGGTTTTTTGTTATCTGACTACAGAATAACTGGGCTTTACGCCCTTTTTTTATGTCTTGGGGGTGGGTTTGTCCACATTAGAGCAAAAATTAACAGAGATGATTACGGCACCAGTTGAAGCCCTGGGCTACGAACTGGTCGGCATCGAATTTATTCGCGGTCGCACATCCACACTGCGCATCTATATTGATAGTGAAGATGGCATCAATGTTGATGATTGTGCTGATGTGAGCCACCAGGTAAGCGCGGTAATGGATGTAGAAGATCCGATTACTGTGGCTTACAACCTGGAAGTTTCCTCTCCGGGCCTCGATCGTCCTATGTTCACCGCGGAACACTACACGCGTTTCCTGGGTGAAGAGGTGACGCTGGTCCTGCGCATGGCGGTTCAGAACCGTCGTAAATGGCAGGGCATTATCAAAGCGGTAGACGGTGAAATGATCACTGTGACAGTCGAAGGCAAAGATGAAGTGTTCGCGCTGAGTAACATCCAGAAGGCGAACCTGGTTCCCCACTTTTAACAGTCTGGATTGAGGTGAAAGGCCCCGATGAACAAAGAAATTTTGGCTGTTGTTGAAGCCGTCTCCAATGAGAAAGCGCTGCCGCGTGAGAAGATTTTCGAAGCGCTGGAAAGCGCGCTGGCAACGGCTACTAAGAAAAAATACGAGCAAGAAATTGACGTTCGCGTAGAAATTGATCGTAAGAGCGGCGATTTCGACACATTCCGTCGTTGGGTGATCGTTGAAGAGGTCACGCAGCCGACTAAAGAAATTACCCTGGAAGCAGCACGCTACGAAGACGAAAGCCTGAACGTGGGTGAGTACGTTGAAGACCAGATCGAATCTGTGACCTTCGACCGTATCACCACCCAAACGGCGAAACAGGTTATCGTCCAGAAAGTTCGTGAAGCTGAGCGCGCAATGGTCGTTGATCAGTTCCGCGAGCACGAAGGTGAAATCATCACCGGCGTGGTGAAGAAAGTGAACCGTGACAACATCTCTCTGGATCTCGGCAACAATGCTGAAGCCGTTATCCTGCGTGAAGATATGCTGCCGCGTGAGAACTTCCGTCCAGGCGACCGTATCCGTGGTGTACTTTATTCCGTACGTCCGGAAGCGCGTGGCGCGCAGCTGTTCGTCACGCGTTCCAAGCCGGAAATGCTGATCGAACTGTTCCGCATTGAAGTGCCAGAAATTGGCGAAGAAGTTATTGAAATCAAAGCAGCCGCTCGCGATCCAGGTTCTCGTGCGAAAATCGCCGTGAAAACCAACGATAAGCGTATCGATCCGGTGGGTGCTTGCGTGGGTATGCGCGGTGCGCGTGTTCAGGCCGTTTCGACGGAACTGGGCGGCGAGCGTATCGACATCGTTCTTTGGGACGATAACCCGGCGCAGTTCGTGATCAACGCAATGGCGCCGGCGGATGTCGCGTCTATCGTGGTCGACGAAGATAAACACACTATGGATATCGCTGTTGAAGCGGGCAACCTGGCGCAGGCGATTGGCCGTAACGGTCAGAACGTACGTCTTGCCTCGCAGCTGAGCGGCTGGGAACTCAACGTGATGACCGTTGATGACCTGCAGGCGAAGCATCAGGCTGAAGCGCACGCAGCGATCGATACCTTCACCAAATATCTCGATATTGATGAAGATTTCGCGACAGTGCTGGTTGAAGAAGGCTTCTCCACGCTGGAAGAACTGGCCTACGTGCCAATGAAAGAACTGCTGGAAATCGACGGTCTTGATGAAGACACCGTTGAGGCACTGCGCGAACGTGCTAAAAACGCACTGACCACTCTGGCACTGGCCCAGGAAGAAAGCCTCGGTGATAACAAACCGGCTGACGATCTGCTCAACCTTGAAGGGCTGGATCGTACAATGGCATTCAAACTGGCAGCTCGTGGTGTTTGTACGCTGGAAGATCTCGCTGAACAAGGCGTTGATGACCTGGCTGATATCGAAGGTTTAACTGACGAGAAAGCCGGCGAGCTCATCATGGCCGCCCGTAATATTTGCTGGTTCGGCGACGAAGCGTAATAAACTGTAGCAGGAAGGAACAGCATGACAGATGTAACCGTAAAAACGCTGGCCGCAGAGATACAGACCTCGGTGGATCGCCTGGTACAGCAATTTGCTGACGCTGGTATCCCGAAGTCTGCTGATGACTCTGTGTCCGCACAAGAGAAACAAACTTTACTGGCGCACCTGAACCGTGAAAACGGTTCTGCGCCGGACAAATTGACCCTGCAGCGCAAAACGCGCAGCACGCTCAATATCCCAGGTACCGGCGGTAAAAGTAAGTCGGTACAAATCGAAGTCCGCAAGACACGCACCTTTGTGAAACGCGATCCGCAAGAGGCTGAACGCCTGGCCGCGGAAGAGCAGGCGCAGCGTGAAGCGGAAGAGCAAGCCCGTCGTGAAGCTGAAGAAGCAGCGAAGCGCGAGGCGCAACAAAAAGCCGAACGTGAGGCCGCAGAACAAGCTAAGCGTGAAGCCGCTGATAAAGCGAAACGTGAAGCTGCGGAAAAAGACAAAGTGAGCAATCAACAAGACGATATGACTAAAACTGCCCAGGCTGAGAAAGCCCGCCGTGAAAGTGAAGCTGCTGAGCTGAAGCGTAAAGCGGAAGAAGAAGCACGCCGCAAGCTTGAAGAAGAAGCGCGCCGCGTAGCGGAAGAAGCCCGCCGCATGGCAGAAGAAAACGAGAAAAATGGCGTGAATAACGCTGAGCCGACTGAAGACACCAGCGACTATCACGTAACCACTTCTCAGCATGCTCGCCAGGCTGAAGATGAAAACGACCGTGAAGTTGAAGGTGGTCGTGGCCGTGGTCGCAACGCGAAAGCGGCGCGTCCGGCGAAAAAAGGCAACAAACACGCTGAATCTAAAGCCGATCGTGAAGAAGCGCGTGCCGCTGTTCGCGGTGGTAAAGGTGGAAAACGTAAAGGTTCTTCTCTGCAGCAGGGCTTCCAGAAGCCAGCGCAGGCGGTCAACCGTGACGTTATCATCGGCGAAACCATCACCGTTGGCGATCTGGCTAACAAAATGGCCGTTAAAGGTTCTCAGGTCATCAAAGCGATGATGAAACTGGGCGCAATGGCGACCATCAACCAGGTCATCGATCAGGAAACCGCACAGCTGGTTGCCGAAGAGATGGGCCACAAAGTTATCCTGCGTCGTGAAAACGAGCTGGAAGAAGCGGTAATGAGCGACCGTGACACGGGTGCTGCGGCTGAACCGCGCGCGCCGGTCGTGACCATCATGGGTCACGTTGACCACGGTAAAACCTCTCTGCTGGACTACATTCGCTCAACGAAAGTGGCCTCTGGCGAAGCGGGCGGCATTACTCAGCACATCGGTGCATACCACGTTGAAACTGACAACGGTATGATCACCTTCCTGGATACCCCAGGCCACGCCGCGTTTACCTCTATGCGTGCTCGTGGTGCGCAGGCAACGGATATCGTTGTTCTGGTTGTTGCAGCAGACGACGGCGTGATGCCGCAGACCATCGAAGCTATCCAACACGCGAAAGCGGCGCAGGTTCCGCTGGTTGTTGCTGTGAACAAAATCGATAAGCCAGAAGCTGACCTCGATCGCGTTAAGAACGAACTCTCCCAGTACGGCGTTATGCCGGAAGAGTGGGGCGGTGAAGCACAGTTCATCCCAGTTTCTGCGAAAGCGGGTACCGGTATTGATGACCTGCTGAACGCCATCCTGCTGCAGGCTGAAGTTCTGGAGCTGAAAGCGGTTCGTAAAGGTATGGCGAGCGGCGCGGTTATCGAATCCTTCCTGGATAAAGGTCGTGGTCCGGTTGCTACCGTTCTGGTACGCGAAGGTACTCTGCACAAGGGCGACATCGTTCTGTGTGGCTTCGAATATGGCCGTGTTCGTGCGATGCGTAACGAACTGGGTCAGGAAGTACTGGAAGCAGGTCCGTCCATTCCGGTGGAAATCCTCGGTCTGTCCGGTGTTCCGGCTGCCGGTGATGAAGTGACCGTTGTGCGTGACGAGAAGAAAGCGCGTGAAGTTGCACTGTATCGTCAGGGCAAATTCCGTGAAGTTAAACTGGCTCGTCAGCAGAAATCTAAACTCGAGAACATGTTCGCCAACATGACCGAAGGCGAAGTTCACGAAGTAAACATCGTGCTGAAGGCAGACGTACAGGGTTCAGTAGAAGCGATTTCCGATTCCTTGCTGAAACTGTCTACCGACGAAGTGAAAGTGAAGATTATCGGTTCTGGCGTAGGTGGTATCACCGAAACCGACGCCACGCTTGCTGCGGCTTCCAACGCCATCCTGGTTGGCTTCAACGTCCGTGCTGATGCCTCTGCGCGCCGCGTGATCGAAGCAGAAAGCCTGGATCTGCGTTACTACTCCGTCATCTATAACCTGATCGACGAAGTGAAAGCAGCGATGAGCGGCATGCTGTCTCCGGAACTGAAACAGCAGATCATCGGTCTGGCTGAAGTGCGTGACGTGTTCAAATCACCGAAATTCGGTGCGATCGCGGGCTGTATGGTTACCGAAGGTCTCATCAAGCGTCACAACCCAATCCGCGTTCTGCGCGACAACGTGGTTATCTATGAAGGCGAGCTGGAATCCCTGCGCCGCTTCAAAGATGACGTTAACGAAGTCCGTAACGGCATGGAATGTGGTATCGGCGTGAAGAACTACAACGACGTTCGCGTTGGCGATATGATCGAAGTGTTCGAGATCATCGAAATTCAGCGTACGATTGCCTAAGGTTGGTTGGGTGTAGGCCGGATAAGGCGTCACGCCGCATCCGGCAGCCGTTGCCTGATGCGACGCTCGCGCGTCTTATCAGGCCTACGTGAACAGCCCTTTCCACCTGAGATTAATTTTAAAAGGGGCTTTTGGCCCCTTTTTTGTCTGGAGAATTTATTATGGCGAAAGAATTTGGTCGCCCGCAGCGCGTGGGCCAGGAGATGCAAAAAGAGATCGCACTCATCCTGCAGCGCGAAATTAAAGACCCGCGTCTGGGCATGATGACGACCGTTTCCGGCGTGGAAATGTCTCGTGATCTGGCCTATGCCAAAGTGTTTGTTACCTTCCTGAACGACAAAGATGAAGCTGCCGTAAAAGCAGGCATCAAAGCGCTGCAGGAAGCATCCGGTTTCATCCGCTCGCTGCT
The DNA here is from genome assembly GCF_057782505.1 of Pseudocitrobacter sp. CD920760. NCBI lineage: Bacteria > Pseudomonadati > Pseudomonadota > Gammaproteobacteria > Enterobacterales > Enterobacteriaceae > Pseudocitrobacter > Pseudocitrobacter sp. CD920760. The sequence goes on along the minus strand of NZ_CM173490.1, from coordinate 4,604,270 downwards.
GGGCAAAGCCATGCGTCTGCGTATCGTGCCGGAACTGACCTTCTTCTACGACAACTCGTTAGTTGAAGGGATGCGCATGTCCAACCTGGTGACTAACGTGGTTAAGCATGACGAAGAACGTCGTGTGAACCCGGACGACAGCAAGGAGGACTGATGAGTCGTCCTCGTCGTCGCGGTCGTGATATCCACGGCGTATTGTTGCTGGACAAACCGCAAGGTGCATCCAGCAATGATGTGCTGCAAAAAGTAAAACGTCTCTATAACGCGAACCGCGCTGGGCATACCGGGGCGCTGGATCCGCTGGCGACCGGCATGCTGCCGATTTGCCTTGGGGAAGCGACTAAGTTTTCCCAATATCTGCTGGATTCCGATAAGCGTTATCGCGTCATCGCACGATTGGGCCAGCGTACCGATACGTCCGATGCCGACGGTCAGATTGTCGAAGAGCGCCCGGTGACCTTCACCGATGCGCAGCTGGCTGAGGCGCTGGAGAGTTTTCGTGGCGATACCCAGCAGGTGCCGTCAATGTATTCGGCGCTGAAGTATCAGGGCAAAAAGCTCTACGAATACGCCCGCCAGGGCATTGAAGTACCGCGTGAAGCGCGCCCGATTACCGTGTATGAACTGCTGTTTATTCGCCACGAAGGCGATGAACTGGAGCTGGAAATACACTGTTCGAAAGGCACCTACATTCGTACCATCATTGATGACCTGGGTGAAAAGCTTGGCTGCGGCGCGCACGTCATTTTCCTGCGTCGTCTGGCGGTGAGTAAATATCCGGTTGAACGGATGGTGACCCTGGAACAGTTGCGTGAGTATGTCGAGCAGGCTGAACAGCAGGGTATTCCTGCCGCCCAACTGCTGGACCCGCTGCTGATGCCGATGGATAGTCCAGCTTCGGACTTCCCCGTCGTCAATATTCCATCCGTCGTGGCGGCTTACTTTAAGAACGGTCAGCCGGTGCGCGCCTCTCAGGCGCCAGCCAGCGGATTAGTCCGCGTCACCGAAGGCGACGACGCGAAATTTATCGGCATGGCTGAAATCGATGATGAAGGCCGCGTCGCACCGCGTCGCCTGGTGGTGGAATACCCCGAGTGAGGTAATTGCCTCTCTTGCGATAACAGGCCGCTACGAGTAGAATGTTGCGGCTTAACGCCTGCGTAATTGTTTAACAATTGGCAAGCGTTATCTCAGGGCTGCTGAATTAGAGATCGGCACCCTTTCATTCTTTTAAATTTGGAGTTCAAAATGTCTCTAAGCGTTGAAGCTAAAGCACAAATCGTTTCTGAGTTCGGTCGCGATGCGAACGACAGCGGTTCTACCGAAGTTCAGGTTGCTCTGCTGACTGCACAGATCAACCACCTGCAGGGTCACTTTGCAGAGCACAAAAAAGATCACCACAGCCGTCGTGGTCTGCTGCGCATGGTTTCTCAGCGTCGTAAACTGCTGGACTACCTGAAACGTAAAGATGTTGCACGCTACACCGCGCTGATCGAGCGTCTGGGTCTGCGTCGCTAATTCTGGCGAGTTTCAGAAAGAGGGGCCTTTATGGCCCCTTTTTTCCACCAGATGTCAGCTATTTAAGAGAAAATGTACCCGAAAAAAGTAGCGCTTAAGCGAAAGCCTGTGTGCCACGTAAATGAATTTACAACGCACTTTGCTAACGCAGCGGTATTTTGAAAGATAACGGGTATAATGTATTGTTGTTGTACATGTTCTTCATTGCAGAGGTTCGCGCGGCTAATGAGAGGCTTCACCCATGAAGGGTTAGGGTTGTCATTAGTCGCGAGGATGCAAAGAAGATCGGGTTCCAATGTCGGCACGCCCGAAGGTGTGCTGCCACTTAATAAGAAAGGATAGAATTTTGCTTAATCCGATCGTTCGTAAATTCCAGTACGGCCAACACACCGTAACCCTGGAAACCGGCATGATGGCGCGTCAGGCAACTGCCGCTGTTATGGTTAGCATGGATGACACCGCGGTATTCGTTACCGTTGTCGGCCAGAAAAAAGCGAAACCAGGCCAGGATTTCTTCCCGCTGACCGTTAACTATCAGGAGCGTACCTACGCTGCTGGTCGTATCCCGGGTAGCTTCTTCCGTCGTGAAGGCCGTCCAAGTGAAGGCGAAACCCTGATCGCGCGTCTGATTGACCGCCCGGTTCGCCCGCTGTTCCCGGAAGGCTTCGTCAATGAAGTTCAGGTTATCGCGACCGTTGTGTCCGTAAACCCGCAGGTTAACCCAGACATCGTGGCAATGATTGGTGCATCCGCTGCGCTGTCTCTGTCCGGTATCCCGTTCAACGGCCCAATCGGCTCTGCACGTGTAGGTTATATCAATGACCAGTACGTACTGAACCCGACTCAGGACGAGCTGAAAGAAAGCAAGCTGGACCTGGTTGTTGCCGGTACCGAAGCCGCTGTACTGATGGTTGAATCCGAAGCAGAACTGCTGAGCGAAGACGTCATGCTGGGCGCGGTCGTCTTTGGTCACGAACAGCAGCAGACTGTTATTCGTGAAATCAACGAACTGGTTAAAGAAGCCGGTAAACCACGTTGGGACTGGCAGCCAGAAGCAGTGAACGACGCGCTGAACGCACGCGTTGCTGCGCTGGCAGAAGCTCGTCTGAGCGACGCTTACCGCATCACCGACAAACAAGAGCGTTATGCTCAGGTTGACGTGATCAAATCTGAAACCATCGCAACGCTGGTAGCTGAAGACGAAACTCTGGACGCTAACGAGCTGGGCGAAATCCTGCACGCTATCGAGAAAAACGTTGTTCGTAGCCGCGTACTGGCAGGCGAACCGCGTATCGATGGCCGTGAAAAAGACATGATCCGTGGTCTGGACGTGCGCACTGGCGTTCTGCCGCGTACTCACGGCTCCGCGCTGTTCACCCGTGGTGAAACTCAGGCGCTGGTTACTGCTACTCTGGGTACCACCCGCGATGCGCAGAACCTCGACGAGCTGATGGGCGAGCGTACTGACAACTTCCTGTTCCACTACAACTTCCCTCCGTACTGCGTAGGTGAAACCGGTATGGTCGGTTCTCCGAAGCGTCGTGAAATTGGTCACGGCCGTCTGGCGAAACGCGGCGTACTGGCAGTGATGCCGGAACTGGACAAATTCCCGTACACCGTTCGTGTGGTTTCTGAAATCACCGAATCTAACGGTTCTTCTTCCATGGCTTCCGTGTGTGGCGCGTCTCTGGCACTGATGGACGCAGGTGTGCCGATCAAAGCCGCCGTTGCGGGTATCGCGATGGGTCTGGTGAAAGAAGGCGACAACTTTGTTGTTCTGTCTGACATCCTGGGCGACGAAGACCACCTGGGCGATATGGACTTCAAAGTAGCGGGTTCCCGCGACGGTATCTCTGCGCTGCAGATGGATATCAAAATTGAAGGTATCACCAAAGAAATCATGCAGGTTGCTCTGAACCAGGCTAAAGGTGCGCGTCTGCACATCCTGGGCGTGATGGAACAGGCGATCAACGCGCCGCGCGGCGACATCTCTCAGTTCGCACCGCGTATCCACACCATCAAGATCAGCCCGGACAAAATCAAAGACGTTATCGGTAAAGGCGGTTCTGTTATCCGTGCCCTGACCGAAGAAACCGGCACCACCATCGAAATCGAAGATGACGGTACTGTGAAGATCGCTGCGACCGACGGTGAGAAAGCGAAATACGCTATCCGTCGTATCGAAGAGATCACTGCAGAGATCGAAGTGGGTCGTATCTATAACGGTAAAGTGACCCGTATCGTAGACTTTGGCGCATTCGTTGCCATCGGCGGCGGTAAAGAAGGTCTGGTGCACATCTCTCAGATCGCTGACAAGCGTGTTGAGAAAGTCACTGATTACCTGCAGATGAATCAGGAAGTACCGGTTAAGGTTCTGGAAGTTGACCGTCAGGGCCGTATCCGTCTGAGCATCAAAGAAGCAACCGAGCAGTCTCAGCCTGCTGCCGCACCGGAAGCTCCGGCCGCGGAACAAGGCGAGTAAGGTTTGCCGTTTTGCCCTCTGCGCAAGCAGGGGGCAATTTTACCTGGCGGGATGCCTGTTTGCAGCCGGGGGACAGGACGTTCATCCAATTGTTGTCTTCGGGAGTGGGAAATGAAGCCTTTTTTGCGCTGGTGTTTCGTAGCGACAGCACTCACGCTGGCAGGATGCAGTAATTCTGCCTGGCGAAAGAGTGAGGTCCTCGCGGTACCATTGCAACCGACTTTACAGCAGGAAGTGATTCTGGCACGCATGGAACAAATTCTTGCCAGTCGGGCTTTAACCGATGACGAACGCGCACAGCTTTTATATGAGCGCGGAGTGTTGTATGATAGTCTCGGTCTGAGGGCACTAGCGCGTAACGATTTTTCGCAAGCGCTGGCAATCCGACCAGATATGCCTGAAGTATTCAATTACTTAGGCATTTACTTAACGCAGGCAGGCAATTTTGATGCTGCCTATGAAGCGTTTGATTCTGTACTTGAGCTTGATCCAACTTACAATTATGCGCACTTGAACCGCGGCATCGCGCTTTATTACGGTGGCCGTGCAAAATTAGCGCAAGATGATCTGCTGGCGTTTTATCAAGACGATCCCAATGATCCCTTCCGTAGTCTGTGGTTATTCCTCGCTGAGCAGAAGCTCGATGAGAAGCAGGCAAAAGACGCGTTGAAACAACGCTTCGATAAATCGGATAAAGAACAATGGGGATGGAACATTGTCGAGTTCTACTTAGGCAACATTGACGAAAAAACGTTAATGGAGCGCCTGAAGGCGGACGCAACGGATAACACCTCGCTCGCTGAGCATCTCAGTGAAACCAACTTCTATTTAGGTAAGTATTACCTAAGTCTTGGGGACAAGGACAGCGCTACGGCACTGTTCAAACTGGCGGTTGCTAACAACGTTCATAACTATGTTGAGCACCGATACGCATTGTTGGAATTATCGCTCCTGGGCCAGGACCAAGATGACCTGGCAGAATCGGACCAGCAATAGCTGACGACTACATCAGCCCGTAATCTTTTTGATTGCCATCACCTTCGCGGGTGAGGGCGTTGTTGTTCGTTAATACACCTACTTTGAGCCGGTTCACACTTTTCAATGAAAATTGCAGATCAATTTCATGATGAGTTATGTAGACTGGCCGCCATTAATATCGAGGCACTTGTACTACATGGCTGAATTCGAAACCACTTTTGCAGATCTGGGCCTGAAGGCTCCTATCCTTGAAGCCCTTAACGATCTGGGTTACGAAAAACCATCTCCGATCCAGGCTGAGTGCATCCCGCACCTGCTGGGCGGTCGTGACGTGCTGGGCATGGCCCAGACAGGTAGTGGTAAAACCGCAGCGTTTTCCCTGCCACTGCTAAACAATCTTGATCCTGAGCTGAAAGCACCTCAAATCCTGGTGCTGGCACCGACCCGCGAACTGGCGGTTCAGGTTGCTGAAGCCATGACGGATTTCTCTAAACATATGCGCGGCGTAAACGTGGTTGCCCTGTACGGCGGCCAGCGTTATGACGTGCAGTTACGCGCCCTGCGTCAGGGGCCGCAGATCGTCGTCGGTACGCCGGGTCGTCTGCTGGATCACCTGAAACGCGGCACCCTGGACCTCTCTAAACTGAGCGGTCTGGTTCTGGATGAAGCTGACGAAATGCTGCGCATGGGCTTCATCGAAGACGTTGAAACCATTATGGCGCAGATCCCGGAAGGTCATCAGACCGCTCTGTTCTCTGCAACCATGCCGGAAGCGATTCGTCGCATTACCCGCCGCTTTATGAAAGAGCCGCAGGAAGTGCGCATTCAGTCCAGCGTGACTACCCGTCCTGACATCAGCCAGAGCTACTGGACTGTGTGGGGCATGCGTAAAAATGAAGCGCTGGTACGTTTCCTGGAAGCGGAAGACTTTGATGCGGCGATTATCTTCGTTCGTACCAAAAACGCGACACTGGAAGTGGCTGAAGCGCTGGAACGTAGCGGCTATAACAGCGCTGCGCTGAACGGTGACATGAACCAGGCGCTGCGTGAGCAGACGCTGGAACGCCTGAAAGATGGTCGTCTGGACATCCTGATTGCGACCGACGTTGCGGCCCGTGGCCTGGACGTTGAGCGTATCAGCCTGGTCGTAAACTACGATATCCCGATGGACTCCGAGTCTTACGTTCACCGTATCGGTCGTACCGGTCGTGCGGGTCGTGCTGGCCGTGCGCTGCTGTTCGTTGAGAACCGTGAGCGTCGTCTGCTGCGCAACATCGAACGCACCATGAAGCTGACTATTCCGGAAGTCGAACTGCCGAACGCAGAACTGCTGGGCAAACGTCGTCTGGAAAAATTCGCCGCGAAAGTACAGCAGCAGCTGGAAAGCAGCGATCTGGATCTCTACCGTGGCCTGCTGGCGAAAATCCAGCCGACTGCAGAAGGCGAAGAGCTGGATATCGAAACGCTGGCCGCAGCACTGCTGAAAATGGCACAGGGCGAACGTACTCTGATCGTTCCGCCAGATGCGCCGATGCGTCCGAAACGCGAATTCCGTGACCGTGATGACCGTGGTCCGCGCGATCGCAACGATCGTAACGATCGTGCTCCGCGTGGCGACCGTGAAGATCGTCCGCGTCGCGAACGTCGTGAAGCCGGTGATATGGAACTGTATCGCATTGAAGTGGGCCGTGATGATGGCGTTGAAGTTCGTCACATCGTTGGCGCGATTGCCAACGAAGGCGATATCAGCAGCCGTTACATCGGTAACATCAAACTGTTCGGTACGCACTCCACTATCGAACTGCCGAAAGGTATGCCGGGCGAAGTACTGCAGCACTTTACTCGCACCCGCATCCTGAACAAACCGATGAACATGCAGCTGCTGGGCGACGCGCAACCGCGTCCTGAGCGTAGCGGTGGTCGTGGTTTCGGCGGCGAGCGTCGTGAAGGCGGTCGTGGTGAAGGTCGTGGCTTTGGCGGCGAACGTCGTGAAGGCCGTGGTTTCGGTGGTGAGCGTCGTGAAGGTGGCCGTGGTGATGGTCGTCGTTTCAGCGGCGAACGTCGTGACGGTGGCCGTGCGCCGCGTCGTGATGATGCTGCCGCTCCGCGTCGTGATGACTCTTCCAGCCGTCGCCGTTTCGGTGGCGATGCGTAAGAAATCACCGCTTGTTAGCGTAAAGTAAAATATACAGCCCCGGTTGCGAAATCGGGGCTTTTTTTATTCCTTTTGTACTCGTGTACTGGTACATTAGCGCCATGCTAACGTATAGCAAAGAACGATTCACTGGAGATATCGGCAAATGGCGACACTTACCACTACAGCTTCACGACCGTCACTCTTTGGCGGCGTGGTGATCATCGGCGGGACCATTATTGGCGCGGGCATGTTCTCGCTGCCGGTGGTGATGGCCGGTAGCTGGTTCTTCTGGTCGCTGGCGGCGCTGCTTTTCACCTGGTTCTGCATGCTGCATTCCGGGCTGATGATCCTCGAAGCGAACCTCAACTACCGCATCGGCGCGAGCTTCGACACGCTGACCAAAGATCTCCTTGGCAAAGGCTGGAATATCGTCAACGGCATCTCGATTGCCTTTGTACTCTATATTCTGACCTACGCGTATATCTCCGCGAGCGGGTCGATTCTGCATCACACGTTTGCAGAGATGTCGCTGAACGTGCCGGCACGCGTGGGCGGTTTTACCTTCGCTCTGCTGGTGGCCTTTATCGTCTGGATGAGTACCAAAGCGGTTAGCCGCATGACGGCTATCGTACTGGGCGCGAAAGTGATCACTTTCTTCCTGACGTTCGGCAGTCTGCTGGGGCATGTTGAACCTGCGACGCTGTTTAACGTCGCAGAAAGTAATGCGTCTTACACCCCGTATCTGCTGATGACGCTGCCGTTCTGCCTGGCCTCGTTTGGCTATCACGGTAACGTGCCGAGCCTGATGAAGTATTACGGCAAAGATCCGCAGACCATTGTGAAATGCCTGGTTTACGGCACGCTACTGGCGCTGGGTCTGTATGCTATCTGGTTGCTGGGAACGATGGGCAACATTCCGCGTCCGGAATTTATCGGCATCGCCGAGAAAGGCGGGAACATTGATGTGCTGGTACAGGCGCTGAGCGGCGTGCTGAACAGCCGTAGCCTGGACCTGCTGCTGGTGGTGTTTTCTAACTTCGCGGTAGCGAGTTCATTCCTGGGCGTGACGCTGGGCCTGTTCGATTACCTGGCCGATTTGTTTGGCTTTGACGATAGCGCGATGGGTCGTTTTAAAACGGCACTGCTGACCTTCGCACCGCCGATTGTTGGCGGCGTACTGTGGCCGAACGGCTTCCTGCATGCTATTGGCTATGCCGGGCTGGCGGCAACCATCTGGGCCGCGATTGTACCCGCACTGTTGGCCCGCGCATCGCGCAAACGCTTCGGCAGCCCGAAATTCCGCGTCTGGGGCGGCAAGCCGATGATTGCGCTGATTCTGGTCTTCGGTATCGGCAACGCGCTGGTGCATATTCTGTCGAGCTTTAAGTTGTTGCCGGTTTATCAGTAATCACCAAGCCAACGCGACAGACGGCGGGAGCCATTTTATAATGGCCGCCGTCACCCAACGCAGGACGCGTGAAAATGTCTCGTAATGGATTGTTCTCTCTATTTTTATTCGCAGCGGTCATCGCGCTGGGTGTCCACTTTTTCTGGCCCACTCCGCGTGATGAACATGTTTTCATACCGGTCGAACGCCCTGTCTTGCCCCCGCCAAAAGTGATTCACCCCGGCGACCAGCTCTTTATTCGCATTCTGAAAGCGGAAGATAAGCTGGAACTGTGGTCGAGTACCAACAATAAGCCTTACGAACTCTACAAAACCTGGACTATATGTGCCTGGTCGGGGGGGCTGGGGCCAAAACACAAGCAGGGAGATGGTAAAAGCCCGGAAGGTTTTTATGCCACCAATAAAGGCTTACTTAACCCAAACAGCCGCTACCATCTTGCGTTTAATATTGGTTACCCGAATGCATACGATCGGGCTAATGGCTATACCGGTGATTTTATTATGGTTCACGGGAACTGCGTCTCAGCAGGCTGTTATGCTATGACCGACGACGGCATTGAAGAGATTTATCAACTGGTTGCACAGGCATTGAATAGCGGGCAAAAGCGCGTGTCGGTGCATATCTTCCCGTTCGCAATGAGCGATGAAAACATGCGAAGGGCAAGAGCATGGCCGGACTATAATTTCTGGCGTATGTTGAAGCCCGGCTATGATTACTTTGAAAAAAACCGTCGACTTCCCACCGTTGTTGTTGAAAACCAGCGCTATAAAATCAGCTGAACAATACCTGATGGCGTTGCGCTCGCGAGCTGGATCATGTGTGCCCGGTAAGCGCAGCGCCACCGGGCACACGAACCATACTTACCCCAACAACTCTTCCTTCACATCCATCGCCAGCCCGAACGAATGCAGACGCGCTTCGCTATCAAAAATCTGCCCGTTAACCATAATCTCATCCGCGTCGGTTTCACGCAGAATCGACGCCAGCCCGTGACGCACTTTCGCCTTATCACCCACCAGCGACATACTCAGCGCTTGTTGTACGCCATACTGCTCGGACGGCGACCAGAACTGATCCATGTTTTGAATCGGCTGCGGTAGCTGCCCGGTTTCGCCACGGCGCAGTTTCACAAACGCCTGCTGCATGGAGGTGAACAGGAATTCCGCATCGCGATTGCTGTCGGCGGCGATGATATTGATGCACACCATCGCGTAAGGTTTTTCCAGCCGCGCGGAAGGTGTGAAGTTGGTGCGGTAAAGGTGCAGCGCCTGGAACAGCATATCCGGCGCGAAGTGCGAGGCAAACGCAAACGGCAGGCCAAGCTGTGCGGCAAGCTGCGCGCTGTAGAGGCTCGACCCCAGCAGCCAAACCGGGATTTTCTCGCCGTAGCCGGGAACCGGGCGCACGTGCGGATTGGGATCGCGGGCGTCAAACCAGTCAACCAGCTCCGCTACATCGCGTGGGAAATTATCCACATCGCCGCTCATGTGACGACGTAGCGCCATCATGGTGCGCTGGTCGCTGCCAGGTGCGCGGCCCAGCCCTAAATCAATACGACCGGGGTACAACGTATTGAGCGTGCCGAACTGCTCGGCAATGACCAGCGGGGAGTGGTTCGGCAGCATCACGCCGCCGGAACCGAGATGCAGGGTGGTGGTATTCGCTGCCAGATAGCCAATCAGCACTGACGTTGCCGCGCTGGCGATGCCGGTCATGTTGTGGTGCTCCGCTAACCAGTAGCGATGATAGCCACGCTTTTCGGCAAGCTTTGCGAGATCGAGAGAACGGGCGAAGGCATCTTTGGCCTGCAACCCTTGCGGGATCGGGGCCAGATCGAGCACCGAGAAAGAAACAGGTTTGTCAGTCATAAAGGCTCACTTTGTTACAGCGTCATCATCAGATTGAAGGTCTTGTTCCAGCCTGGCAGCACAGCGCGCTGTCGGCCAGAAAAGCTGCATCTTTAATACTGCATTAAAAAGTGATGACTGTTGTTAACAAAGTGAGCTTTTTTATCAGGCCTGTAGTTCCAGACCCGCCAGACGTTTCCAGTAACCGTTACAGTCGCTGTTGGCGGTAAGGTTCAGCGGCGCCTGGCCATTTTCGTTGGCGCGGAAGGCATCCAGCATGTCGAACGTCTCGGTGCCCAGCGGCGACAGACGCACGATATCCACCAGACCCTGCATTGACGCCAGCTCATTGCCGAGGTTATAGACATAGCCGCTCATGGTCTGAATACCGTTCAGCACGAAGACCTGCTGGTTTTCCTGCGACAGCACGCTGCGCCCGTTCGGGTATTTGATGCAGCAGGTTTCGCACTCATCTTTCGGCTTATCTTCTGAACGCGCGGTAAAGCAGCGGGCGGAGTAGGCCAGCGGCAGATGACCGTAGCTCAGAACTTCCACTTCAAACTGATTGCGGATGCCCAGCTCTTCACACTGCGTCAGCAGATTCGCCAGCCAGTCGCGAGACAACTCGACCGGCATACACCAGCGCATCATGCCCTGTTTCGCCAGCAGACGAAGCGTTACCGCGTTATAGCAGTTCAGCGCATGTCCGGCGACAAACGGCAATTTGCGGTCGGCGCACATATTCACCACGCCGAGGTCGCTCGCTTCCAGCAGGAAGTCGCCGTTCTCAACGTAGCGCTTCAGCTCGCCCAGTTCAGAAGATGCCTGCACCAGCGCCAGCGTTGACAGCACAATTTGCTTGCCGCTGCCCGCCAGCGATTTCGCCATATCCAGCCAGTCGCCCACTTTGGTGGCGCGGCGCTTGCTGCATACCGCTTCGCCCAGATAAATAATATCAGCGCTGCTGGTGGCCGCCTGCTGGTAGAAATCTTCCAGCGTCTCTTTTGGCCAGTAGTACAGCACCGGCCCTAATGAATATTTCATGGTCTTTCCTACTGCCATTTGCGGTGGTACGCGCCAAGCGTGGTTTGTGTGCCTTCGGACATTGAGCCGAGGGTGTCCATCCATGCCGCCTGTGGCACAAAGTTTTGCGGGTCCGCGATGCAGCGATCGATGGCCTGACGCCATACTTTTGCTACCTGGCTGACATAGGCCGGGCTACGCTGGCGACCTTCGATTTTCACCGAGGCAATATTGGCGGCCAGCAGTTCCGGCAGCAGTTCCAGCGTATTCAGACTGGTCGGTTCTTCCAGCGCGTGATAGCGCTCGCCGTCTACCAGATAACGCCCTTTACACAGCGTCGGATACCCGGCGTTCTCGCCGTCCTGGTAGCGGTCAATCAATACTTCATTGAGGCGCGATTCCAGCCCCTGTGGCGTTTGCTGCCAGCGTACATAGCGCGCCGGAGAACACGCGCCGACGGTATTCGGTGATTCACCGGTCAGGTAGGACGACAGATAGCAACGGCCTTCCGCCATAATGCACAGGCTACCGAACGCGAACACTTCCAGCGGAACGGGGGTGACGCGCGCCAACTGTTTCACCTGGTGGATGGAAAGCACGCGCGGCAGCACCACGCGAGCGACATCGAAATTGCGGTGATAGAAGCGAATTGCTTCTTCATTAGTGGCGGAAGCCTGAACGGAGACGTGGCGCTCAATATGCGGGTAACGTTCTGCCGCGTACTCCAGCATAGCGATGTCCGCGAGGATCAGCGCATCTGCGCCAAGCTGTGCGGCCATGTCTACCGCGCGTTGCCAGCGAACGTAACCGTCCGGGTGCGCGAAGGTATTGATGGCGATATGCAGCTTACGCTTATGCTGGTGCACAAAGCTGACGGCTTCCTGCAGTTTTTTCTCGGTAAAATTCAGACCGGCAAAATGGCGGGCGTTGGTGTCATCTTTCAGCCCGATATAGACAGCATCGGCACCGTTCTCGATGGCCGCCTTAAGCGCCGGGAGATTTCCGGCAGGGCAGAGCAGCTCCATAATTCTTCCTGCAGATAGCGATAATGTTAACGAGGTGGGATTTTAGTTAACCTGGCGGCGATTATTTTTGATTTGAGGCAGACAAAAGCGTATTGATGGCACCAATAATGGTTAGTCTTTACCACATAATTGTTGATTTACGCCGCTATGTCGTTTATCTGATATGGCAAAATAACAGGATTATTGCATTCAGGGAGTAAAGCTTGTGTTGGATAAACTGCGTTCACGTCTGGTTCATGTTGCCCCAACGCTGATGAGCGTGCCGGTGAAATTCACGCCGTTCGCCCTTAAACGTCAGGTGTTGCAGCAGATGCTCAGTTGGCAATTCCGCCAGGCGCTGGCCGATGGTGAGCTTGAGTTTCTCGAAGGTCGCTGGTTAAGCATTGAGGTGCGTGATATTGGCCTGCAATGGTTTACCTCCGTCGAGAACGATCGCCTGATTGTGAGCGAGTCGGCGCAGCCAGATGTGAGCTTTAGCGCGGACGCCAGCGATTTGCTGATGATCGCCGCGCGTAAACAAGATCCTGACACGCTCTTCTTCCAGCGTCGACTGGTCATTGAAGGCGATACGGAGCTGGGTTTGTACGTTAAAAACCTGATGGATGCCATTGAGCTTGAACAGATGCCAAAAGCGCTTCGTGTCATGCTGATGCAGCTGGCGGACTTCGTGGAAGCCGGGCTGAAAACGCCATCAGACTCTAAACACACATCGGTAGGTGAGCCATGCTGATTCGAGTGGAAATTGGGATTGATGCACCGGGGATTGACTCCCTGCTGCGTCGTACCTTCAACGGCGACGGGGAAGCCGATCTTGTGCGCGAGCTGCGCGAAGACGGCTTGATTACCCTCGGACTTGTGGCGACGGATGACGAAGGTCACGTGGTGGGTTACGTGGCATTCAGCCCGGTAAGCGTCGAAGGTGAAGAACTGCAGTGGGTCGGGCTGGCGCCGTTGGCGGTAGATGAAAGCTATCGCGGGCAAGGGCTGGCGCGCCAGATGGTCTATGAAGGCCTCGATTCTCTGAACGAGTTCGGTTATGCCGCGGTCGTCACGCTGGGCGAGCCCGCGTTGTACAGCCGTTTTGGCTTCGAACGCGCCGCACAGTACGACTTACGCTGCCGCTGGCCGGGCACGGAAGACGCGTTTATGGTTCATCGTCTGGCGGATGATGCGCTGAACGGCGTGCACGGCCTGGTCGAGTATTCCGATCACTTTAATCGTTTTTAAGGCCGCTTAGCAGGGCTTCAAACGACTCTTCTCCAGCAACGAGGCGCTCTTTCTGGCGCTTCGTTAGCTGTTTAATGCGATATTCCAGCCGCAAAGCCAGTGAGTGCTCACCAACCTCGCCAGAAAATGCCAGCGTCAGTTCACCCTTGCCGCGTAGCGCTTTTGCGCCTTTTCCGCTTTGATGCTGCTGAAAGCGACGCGCTACGTCGGTGGTGATCCCGGTATAGAGTTTGTTATCCGCCGAGCGGACCAGATAAAGAAACCAGGGCACGAGTTGAAACCTGTATAGTAACGTGAACGCACCTTAGCATAACGGAGAGAAAAGATGGAAACGCTTGCTGCCATTAGCCGCTGGCTGACAAAACAACACGTTGTAAGCTGGTGTGTGGCGAGTGAAGGCGAACTCTGGTGTGCGAATGCATTCTTCGTGTATGACGCCGACCGTGTCGCGTTTTATCTTCTCAGCGATACCACCACCCGCCACGGCCAGATGACCGGTACGCGCGCGCCCGTTGCCGGAACGGTTAACGGCCAGCCGAAAACGGTGGCGCTGATTCGCGGCGTGCAGTTCAAGGGCGAGATTCGGCTGCTGGAAGGTGAAGAGAGCGACGAGAAGCGCGCGTTGTATAACCGCCGCTTCCCGGTCGCCAGAATGTTGTCAGCACCCGTGTGGGAAATTCGCCTTGATGAACTCAAGTTTACTGACAACACGCTGGGCTTCGGTAAAAAACTGCATTGGCTACGGGAATCAGGCGCCCAGCAGGCGTAACGCTTCCCGGTTAAATGCCGGTAAATCATCTGGCGTCCGGCTGGTTACCAGTTGGTCATTATCGACCACCACTTCCTGGTCGTAAAAATCCGCCCCGGCATTTTTCACATCCACTACAATAGGTTTCACAGCGGTGAGTTTGCGCCCGCGCACCACATCAGCGCTGATCAACAGTTGCGGCCCGTGGCAGATGGCGAAAACCGGTTTACCGGCGTTAACAAAATCGCGGGTGAAGGTGACAAAACGATCGTCGCCGCGCAGGTAGTCTGGCGAGTGGCCGCCTGGCAGCAGCAGAGCATCAAACTCCGCAGGGCTAACCTGGTCAATGGCGGCGTCAATCTTCACTTTCGCTTCGCCACGTTTACCCGTCACGGTGTTACCGGCCTGCTTCTCAATGGTGATAACCTGATGGCCCGCTTTGCGAAACGCATCGGCGGGAGAGGTAAACTCTGAATCTTCAAACTCGTCGGTGATCAAGACGGCTATTCTCTTGCTCATGATTCCTCCATGGTTTTGGCTTCAGAAAAAATCCTGCGAACTATACAGTCTGGGGCAGGACGACGAGATTACAAGGGTGAAAAATCCGTAAAGGGGATATGAATGAGTCAGGTATTGATAACCGGCGCGACCGGGTTAGTTGGTGGTCACTTACTGCATCTTCTGCTTCAGGAACCGCATATCTACTCGATTGCCGCCCCTACGCGCCGCCCGCTTGAAGGATTTCCCGAAGTCTTTAATCCGCACGATCCGCAGCTGAGCGACGCGCTTGCGCAGGTCACGACGCCGATTGATATCGTGTTCTGTTGTCTGGGGTCGACGATGCGTGAGGCGGGCTCAAAAGAGGCGTTCATTCAGTCGGATTACACGCTGGTGGTCGATACGGCGCTTACCGGTTTGCGACTGGGGGCGAAGCATATGCTGGTGGTGAGCGCGATGGGCGCCAATGCGCATTCACCCTTTTTCTATAACCGCGTCAAAGGTGAGATGGAAGATGCGCTGATTGCGCAGCAGTGGCCACGACTGACCATTGCCCGGCCATCCATGCTGGTGGGGGAACGCCATAAAAAACGCCTCAACGAGTCGCTGCTGGCCCCGCTGTTTGGTTTCCTGCCTGGGAACTGGAAGTCGATCAAGGCGCGCGATGTGGCGCAGGCAATGCTGACGGAAGCGTTATCACCGGAGCGGGAACCCGTCACCATTTTGAAGTCAGGAGAGTTGCGCGACATCGCGCGGCGAGCAGTGTAGGCCGGATAAGGCGTTTACGCCGCTATCCGGCAATTACGCTACACGGTGCCTGATGGCGCTACGCTTATCAGGCCTACGGTTGACGCAGGCCTGAGCGGTTACTGAATATAGGTAAACGCCGTTGTGACGCGTTTCACTCCGCTAACGCGGCTGGCGATATCCGCGGCGGCTTTGCCTTCACGGTCTGTCACCACGCCCATCAGGAACACTTCACCGTTTTCCGTCGTGACCTTCACGTTTGATGATTTCACCTGATCGGTCGTCAGCAACTGGGAGCGTACTTTCGTTGTGATCCAGGTATCCGTTGACGCAGTGCCCAGGCTAATTGGCGCACCCTGACGAATTTCGTTGAAGACTTCGGTGGTGCCCTCTACGCCCATAGCGATTTGCTTGGCCTGAGCCGCCAGCCCGGTATTCGGCGCCTGACCGACCAGCAACACTTTGCCCTGGTATGCCGTCACGTTGATGCGCGCTTCTTTCTTAATTTGTTCGTCTTTCGACAACGCGGTGTTTACGCGTAGCTCCAGCGTGCCATCGTCAACCTGTGTTCCCACAGTACGCGGGTCGGTTGCCGCTTTCGTGCCTACCGCTGCGCCGCCAACCACGGCAGCGGCGACGCATCCCTGAAGCAGCAGCGCGGAAATAAGGACTGCGACGGGCGAGAATGCCTTCATATGTACTCCTTAATCGTCCTGGTGTGGGAAAAGCGTGTTATCAATCAGATCGCATAAGCAATTCACCGTCAGCATGTGCATTTCCTGAATGCGCGCGCTGCGGTGGGAAGGGATGCGAATTTCCACATCCTGCTGACCGAGTAAACCGGCCAGTTCACCACCGTCGTAGCCGGTTAACGCCACAATGGTCATATCACGCGTCACGGCAGCTTCTACCGCTTTCACGATGTCGCGGCTGTTGCCACGCGTTGAAATTGCCAGTAACACATCTCCGGCATGACCCAGCGCGCGCACCTGCTTGGCGTAAATCTCATCGTGTAAGCGATCGTTTGCGATCGCCGTTAAGACCACATTATCTGCATTAAGTGCAATCGCGGGTAAACCAGGGCGCTCGGTTTCGAAACGATTGATCATACAGGCAGCAAAATGCTGTGCGTTGGCGGCGGATGATCCGTTACCACAACAGAGAATTTTGTTGCCATTGAGCAGTGACTGCACAAGGGTCATAGCGGCTCGGGAGATAGCATCCGGGAGGGCTTCTGCCGCTGCAATTTGCGTTTGAATGCTTTCAGTGAAGCAAACTTTAATTCTTTCGAGCACGATTTCCCTTTAAATTCTTGATGTTGCTATTAGCTAAATGCGTTTTTAAGCCATTCGATCTCATTGCCTGTGAAGGCTACCACATCGAAACGGCAATCCACAGTATCAAAACTTCCATTGTGACGGGCGAGCCACAATTGAGCAGTGTGTAATAATTTATGTTGCTTGCTCCGGGTTACGCTGGCGGCAGCGCCGCCATACGCACCGGAAGTACGATAACGGACTTCCACAAAAACCGTTACCGTGCCGTCGCGCATAATCAGGTCGATTTCGCCGCCGCGATCGCGAAAGTTGGCGGCGATGAATGTTAGCCCCTGATGTTCCAGCCAGCGACGCGCGCGAAGTTCCGCCGCGTCGCCAGTCTGTTTCGTAGTTAGTTTGCTGAAACGACCTGACCCTGTTGGTATTTGAGCCATGATAACTTCCTGTTAATCACGCAATCCTGAGTTGCCGTCAAATCGCCGGTGTTGCCATTCAGCTCAAAGCCCGGCACCTGGCGCATTTGCGAGAAATGATTCGCCAGCGACCAGGCATCTGCGCCCATTGCATACAGGCGCGCCAGGGAATAGTCGTTATTCACCGCACGCAGTGCCTGCTGCATCAGAGATGGGTTGCTGCCCGCCAGCATCGGAATCTCACTGTACTGCAAGCCTTCCATCTCTAAACGGAAATCGGGGCCGGCGACACCCTGCGCGCTGCGCGAGCTGGCATACAGCGTTGCGCCACCCTGGCTGCCGTTACGCATGGCGATCATCGGCTTGATGAACGCAATTTCCTGCGCGGTCGCCACGATGTACGCGGCATCCACTTTACCACCGCTGCTGATTTGCGCATCGCTCGGCGGTGCCGGAATCGTTAAATCGCCAATCGTCACGCTCTGTGGTTGATTCTGGCTGGTGGTGACCGGGCTGCCGGTCAGTGCAATACCGGAGCCGCCGTTCACGCCGCCGCGCAGCTCAGACAGGGAACCAAATTTCTGCTGTAGCACGGTACCGCCGCCCAGCGATTGCCACTCTTCTGCGAAGGCGCGCGTTACGCGATCGCCCAGTGCGCTGCGCGGAACCAGCAGCAGCGGAGCCTGTTTACCCTGCTCATGAATATGACGCGCGGCGTCGCGCGCTTCATCTTCCGGAGAGAGCGCGAAGTAGCAGACGTTCGCACGGTTGGTGACTGACTCCGGCTGGTTAAGCGCCAGCACGTTCAGCGGCGTATTGCTTTTCAGCAGGTCGTCGACATTGTTTTTCAACAGCGGGCCGACGACCAGCGTGACGCCATCCTGCTGAGCCTGCGTCAGAATCTGGCTCATGGGCTGCGTGGTGGTGTCATAAATTTTCAGCTCGGCGAACGGATTCGCAGCAGCGGGCTGGGCCGCAGGCGTTGCAGGTGCGGTTGCGGCTGGCGCTTGTTCTTGCTGCTGTGGTGCGGCGGTGACGGATTGCACCGGTGCTTGTGCAGGCGCTGGGGCCTGTACTGGGTGCGTCTGCGGTGTCGTCAGGTCAGTGACTTCGGCCTGAGACGGGCTCACCACGTCATTCGTCGATGCCGCCTGTGCAACTTGTTCCGGCACCGCGCTGCCGCTTACCGGAGAAATCCCGTTTTTCGCGGCTTCAAAACCTTGCTGAATGGCGCGGCCAAACACCGCTGCCTGACCATTTAACGGCAGAAGCAGGGCGATCTTATTGGTCGATGCGGGTTTAAAGCTCTGGACGTTCACCAGTTGGGTCGGCAGCAGTTTTGCGCCAGGATTCTGCGGATAGCGGGTCTGCCAGTCTTTGATACCGGCTTTCATCATATCGGCATCGCTACGGTTATCGAACCAGACGCGTTGCAGATCGAGCCAACCCTGTAACACGTTTTCATCGGCATTAATCACCAGCGCGTTGGCCTGTTCCTGCGTCATTGCGGAAAGCGCCTGCCAGGTGGCATCGATATTTTTCTGTTTTTCCGGTACGGCTTTCAGTAGCGGTTCTTGCGCGATTAATGCACGCAGCAGCGTAAGTGTGGGCTTCCCTTGCTGCGAGGCGATGCCGTCGGCCCAGAAGCGGATCTGTTGATTGTTGCTCAGACCATTCGGGTCGATTTTTGCCAGCAGCGCTTCCGCGCCTTTGAAATCCTGCTGTGCGAGTTTGATCTCAACGGCCAGCAGCGACTGCTCCAGACGCTGCTCATCGTTAAGCTCTTTCGGTAACTGGCCGAACAGTTCCATTGCCTGCTGGCTCTTACCTTCTTTCAGCAGTGCACGAATGGCGAGTAATTGCCAGTTGGTCTTGCTATCATTCGCACTCTGCTGCATCTGCTGCAGGTAATAACCCGAGTCCGCTTGTGCGGTTCCCTCTAAATGGGATGCACTCTGGTCCTGTGTTTGCTGGGTGCCACAGCCGGCGAAAAGTAATGCCGCCAGAACAACAGGCAGGCAGCGCGCGGCTTTAGAACGAAGAAATGTTGACGGTACCATATGTATCCAGTGATATTTTTTTGGCTCAATGCTCAATATTAAATCGGCAATACGGATGAAACAATGAAACAACACGAATCAGCTGAGAATTCTGAAGGTCAGCTCTATATTGTACCCACTCCTATCGGGAATCTGGCTGATATCACCCAACGTGCATTAAACGTATTACAAGCCGTTGATTTAATTGCCGCTGAGGATACGCGTCACACCGGTTTACTGCTGCAACACTTTGCGATTAACGCCCGTTTGTTTGCGCTTCACGACCACAATGAACAACAAAAAGCCGAAACGCTGGTGGCGAAGCTGAAAGAGGGGCAAAACATTGCGCTGGTTTCCGATGCGGGTACGCCGCTGATTAACGATCCTGGCTATCATCTTGTGCGTACCTGTCGTGAAGCGGGCATCCGCGTTGTCCCGCTGCCGGGGCCATGTGCCGCTATCGCCGCACTGAGCGCCGCCGGTCTGCCTTCGGACCGTTTCTGCTATGAAGGCTTCCTGCCGGCCAAATCAAAAGGCCGTCGCGACGCGCTGAAAGCTATCGAAGAAGAAACGCGCACGCTGATTTTTTATGAGTCAACACACCGTCTGTTAGATAGCCTGGAAGATATCGTCGCGGTATTGGGCGAATCTCGCTACGTGGTTCTGGCCCGTGAGCTGACTAAAACCTGGGAATCTATTCACGGCGCGCCGGTAGGTGAACTGTTGGCGTGGGTGAAGGAAGATGAAAACCGTCGCAAAGGTGAGATGGTGCTGATTGTCGAAGGCCATAAAGCGCAGGAAGATGACTTGCCCGCCGATGCGCTGCGCACGCTGGCGCTGTTACAGGCAGAACTGCCGCTGAAGAAAGCGGCGGCCCTGGCTGCGGAAATTCACGGCGTGAAAAAGAATGCGTTGTATAAGTATGCGCTGGAACAGCAGGGCGATTAAGACGACTTGACCAGGTTGCGGCTCCAGATTAAGCCGCAACCCGACAGGCGTTCTACCTCGCGATTGACCCATCAACCAGACACGTTAATTTCTCATGCAACCACAGCAATGAGGCTGGTGTTAGCGTACTTATCCTTTTTGACATAAACCGTTCAAAAGCATCCTGTTTTCCCTCTCCTGCAATCAGCATAAGAACTTCTCTGGCGCTCATGATTTCTTTTAGCCCTAACGTAATACCGAATTCAACGGGAATACCTGCTTGTTGCAGCATGTCATGACCCCGCGTTTTATCATCAAGCTTGCTGATGTGGCAGAACGGTTCGAGAGTCGGCGAAGGTTCATTCAGACCCAGGTGACCATTTTTACCCAGCCCCAGAACACAGAGATCCAGCCCGCCGCGTTGGGCAATTTGATGCGTCACACGCAGACATTCTGTTTCATCAATCCCTTCAGATCGAAAACCGATTAGCTGGTCTGCCCGTAACGCCAGAGGCTCTATAACGTGCTGTTGCAGGAAATGCTCACAGGTTCCTGGTGTCTCTAAGGGTAAACCCACCCACTCATCCAGTTTTACAAAGGTCACTTTGCTGATATCTATCCTGCGCTGGCGGATTTTCTCTACCAGATAATGATAGGTAAGCAGCGGCGTCGCGCCGGTAGCAAGGCAAATGACGGCGTCCGGTTTATTTTCAATGCAGGCAAGCAACAGTTCGCTGGCTTGTTGGCTCAAAACGTCATAGTGACTACAGACATTAATTTTCTGCATGATGATAGGTCCTAAAGAATGCCCAGTGCTGAGGCGAGGATTGCCAGTACGAACGTCACGCCAATCAGTAATACCGGGTGTGATTTTTTCACCCGCAGGAAGTAGTACATCAGTAGCGTATAGCCCAGAGGCAGAATATTCGGGAAGACTTTGTCGAAGAAGTCCTGCTGGAGCGCGACTTTATGAGTGGCATCAATAGCGAACGTGGTGATCACATTGATGTGCACGTAGGAGGCAATCAAACCACCAATGACGGTGATCCCGAGGATCGTCGCGGAACGGGCAATCATTTGCGAGTTCTCACGCACTTTGTCGATCGCTTTGACGCCCAGCGTATAGCCGATATGTGTCCAGCCGACGCGCAGGAAGAATACCCCCAGATAGACGGCGAAAAAGAGTATTGGCCCGAGCAGGTTTCCCTGACTGGCAAAAGATGAACAGATCCCGGCCATAATCGGTAACAACGTAAACCAGAAAATAGCGTCGCCAATCCCGGCAATGGGCCCGAACAATGCAACCTTTAACCCTTTGATGGTGCTGCGATCTTCTTTATTTTCCTCCATGGAGATTAACAGGCCCATCAGGAAGCCCACCAGGTTAGGGTGAGTGTTAATAAACTCGAGGTTATCCTTCATTGCCGCGCTTAACCCGGCCTTGTCGTCCTTATAGATTTTCTTTAGCAGCGGTAACATTGCCCAGGTAAAGCCCCCGGCCTGCATACGTTCATAGTTAAAGCTGGCCTGAAGCAAAGAGGAGCGAAACCCTAAGCGGGTAATATCTTTTTTGCTAATTTCAGATCCCATTGCTGTAGTCCTCTGTTGATTCACTTTTCTGCACGACTTGCGCCGCGGCTTTCGTTTTTGCGTTGAAGAATTCCCAGATAGCAAAGCCTGCGCCGAGCACCGCAACCGGTAGTAAGTTGTTGACCGGGATAAAGCAAACAAACAGGAACCCGGCTATCAGGTAAGGCGTGAACTGGACCTTAAACATCACGCGTAACAGCAGGCCGAAACCGACAGCAGGCAGGATGCCGCCAGCGACTTCAAATCCATGTGTTAACCAGCCAGGCATGGCCTTAACCAGTGATTGCATCGCCCCCTGCGCCAGATAAGTGCACAGAAAAGCGAGTAGGGCATATGAGCTGGCGACAATCAGCATGGTCGTCCAGTTAAGCCTTGAAAAAGCTCCCGTGTTCGCTTCCTCTGCACAGCGGTCAGCTTTAGCCATAAACAACGAGAATGCTGAGTAGAAAAAGAGAATGATGTATTGCATCAGCAGGCTGAAAGGGAGACCGAGGCCAATCGCCGTTTTGGCATCGACGCCAGTGGAGTAGGCAATAACGGTGGTCATCAATCCGGCCATAATGGGGTTCGGAGGTTGAACGCCGCCCGCAGGTGTAAGACCCGC
Organism: Pseudocitrobacter sp. CD920760; assembly: GCF_057782505.1. Taxonomy (NCBI): domain Bacteria; kingdom Pseudomonadati; phylum Pseudomonadota; class Gammaproteobacteria; order Enterobacterales; family Enterobacteriaceae; genus Pseudocitrobacter; species Pseudocitrobacter sp. CD920760. The sequence goes on along the minus strand of NZ_CM173490.1, from coordinate 4,581,782 downwards.
AAAGGCCAGTTCGGTTAATCCACCCGTGATAAGCCCCGTTTGAATATCTCCCAGAATGGCACCCGTTAACGTACAAACGATAATGGGACGAAAAAGGAAAAGTGCTTCCAGCCAAAAATCAATTCCCAGGAAGAACACTAATGCGGCAAGGGATATCCCTTGCATTAATGTAATTTCATGCATATCAATGCCTCATAAATCAGTGATGTCAGTTTGAATATCTGGAGGACATTTACTCAGGTATGCTTTCCTTTTGATCACCAGGAACATCCTGAATAAAAACATTAATGTGATTTTTCTTTATAAAATGTAAATCTTGAGCATTGACATAAACTTTATTACTGATTTGGCGTTTACCCTCAGAGAAATGCATATTACCCACGTTAACGTCTTTTAACGGCACTCCGCCTTCGACGAGTTTACGGGCCGTTGCAGGTGTGCGGCAGATGAGGAATATTTTTTGATGTGGCGCGGCCTTACCAATGACGTTAATGGTTTTCTCTATAGAGAAAAATCGAATGCCGAAACCATAGGTGTCTGCGGTCATACCCATGAGCTTTTGCTGAATGTCATCACCCGCCACCTCATCATCAACAACGACTAACAGATTCGCTCCGATGGTCGATGTCCAGGTCACACCAACCTGACCATGAACTAAACGGTTATCGATACGTGTTAATAAAATATTTGGGGAGCTCATATTATGTTTTCCTGTCATATAAATTTATTGTAATATAAAAATGGTGAATATTTATGTGTGACTTGCAGGGACTCAGCGCTTCTAATTACGTACCTCTACGTAACTTTATCAAAAATAGCGTTATCCAGTGATTGCCAGATAACGCTCGCTAATTTTATGCTTTAATGCAACGTCAGTTTTTTAAATATAGAGTTAAGCAAGGGTTTAATTAACTGACTCAACAAGTAGTTTTTGTGCTGATCCACAGACGGTAATTTTGTTTCTGACAATTTCTTTCATTGCATCCATCCCTACGCGCATATAATACCGAGGGTCATTACCATCAGGATTTTCGCTAAACCACTTTTTAACTGCTGCGGCAAAAGCAATTTTCAATTCTGTTGCAACATTAACTTTGCAAATACCCAGCTCAATGGCGCGTCTGACATACTCGTCTGGAACATCACTCGCACCATGAAGAACTAACGGAATATCAACCACTTCACGAATTTTGGCAAGTCTGGCAAAGTCAATTTTTGGGCGCTGTTTATATAAACCATGTGCTGTTCCTATCGCAACGGCCAGGCTATCTACCCCGGTCAGTTCCACAAATTGACGGGCCTCTTGCGGGTCGGTAAGAAAAGCGCTTTCTGCATCGACGCTCATGTCATCTTCGACGCCACCCAGGCGACCAAGCTCGGCTTCAACGCTGCAATCGTGGCGATGGCAGAAATCGACGACCGATTTTACTAAACGGACATTCTCTTCAAACGGATAGTGGCTGCCGTCGATCATTGCGCTGCGTACGCCAGCATCAACTTTGCAGCGGATATCATCAAGTTTTTCATGATGATCGAGATGGAGAGCGAGGGGGATATCGTAGCTTGCTGAGTAGGCTTCACACAGCGCGTAAATCTCTTCAAAAGCGATGTGTTTGAAGGTACCCGGCGTTCCGGCCAGGATAACCGGCGATCGAAGTTCACTACATACTTCCAGGATCGCCTGAATGGTTTCGGCGTTATGAATATTGAATGCGGGAACGGCGTAACCTTTTTCCTGGGCATCCTGAAGCAGGTATTTCGTCGAGATAATTGCCATTTGTCAGACCTCTCATGCGTTCCAGGGATGAATATTGACGCCCTGAACTACACGGTTTACGGTTCCGTTAGCCGAAGGGGAGTCGGGGGTAATTCCGGCTTTTAGCGATTCCGAAAGTGCAAAAATTTGCGCGTAGATCAGGAAACAAAAGGCCTGTTCAACATCATGGAAATGGCGAGCGGGAGGAAGGTAGAAATGTGGGCCCGCGTCGATCGCCGGATGCCTCTCAGCAGAGATCGCGATGACGCGCATTGCTTGCTTGTCATTACGCAATTCGGTCAGAAGATCCAGATCGTACTGACGGGTGTACGGATGGCTTGAAATCATCACAACCACCAGCGTTTCCCCATCGACCAATGATTTTGGTCCATGGCGAAAACCCGTAGGGGAATCGTAGAAGGCCGCCAGCTTGCCCGCGGTAAGCTCGAGAACTTTCAGCGCTGATTCGCGTGCTACGCCTTGTAATCCGCCACTGCCAAGGTAGACGATGCGTTTAAAAGGAAGATCGCCGAAGGGATGGGAATGGAATTCGCCCAGAGATTCAATAATCTGCTGGCAGCGTTCAGAGACTGCGCAAAAGCTGGCAAGATTAATCACTTCCGGGGCGAAAACGGCGAGGCAACTTGCCATCATTGTGGTGATGCTGCTGGTCATAGCAAAGCCACGATCGTGCGTTTCAGCAGGCATCAACAGCGCGTATGCCCGAGGATTATTATGAGCATCCTGGTAAAGTGCGCCAGCATCGTTACAGGTAATCATCAAATGGTAGCTGTTATCGATCATTTGATTGGCCAACTCAACGGCCGCCACGCTTTCCGGGCTGTTGCCGGATCGCGCAAAAGAGACCAGCAGCGTTGTGCGATCTTTACTGAAATGATCCATCGGATTACTCACGATATCAGTGGTCGGTACGGCAACGATATCAAGCTGAGTATGGCGGGCCAGCCAGGGCGCGATAATATCGCCAATAAAGGCAGAGGTTCCGGCTCCCGTGAGAATGATTTTTACGTTCCCGTCGTTCAGAACAGGCTTTAGAAAAGCCGCTATTTCGCACCGTTGGTTATCAAGGTTGTTGAGTGCTTTCAGCCAGGTCTCTGGTTGTTGGCGAATCTCTTCCTCCGTCCAGGTGGGTGCCGCCGTTGCATTGATATCCAGTGTTTCACTCATCACATCATCCTTAGCAGTAGCCATTCAGGAAATTACAGTGAGGGAATTGACCTTTCATTTCGTTTCACTGCTTCTTTCGTTTCTTTTCCTAAAATCTATAGAAAAGAAAATGAAAGGTCAATATTATAAAAGGAAATAAAACGAAATTTGTGAGATATGAAGGGTGTTTTATTTAAGATGATGAATTATAAGGTTTTATTTGTTTATCAAGATAAAAAAGTGAAAGAGGATGACTTACCGAGAGACTCAGTAAGTCAGTTAGAAACATAACGAAAGGATTTAAATGGCAACTATGCCATTCACCCAGGTTTTCTGTACCTGTAAATGGCTATCCAGGGCGATAAGATTCGCGCGTTTTCCTACGTCGATGGTGCCCAATTCGCTATCCATACCCAGCAGTTTGGCAGGGTGCAACGATGCCATTTTGATCGCCTCTTCTGAACTGATGTCGCAGAATTGCACCATATTGCGAACAGCAGCATCCAGCGACAGCGTACTGCCAGCCAGTCCACCTTCTTCAGTGCGCACCACGCCTTGTTTCATGTCGACAGCACAGCCGCAGATCTCGTAACGCCCGTCCGGCATACTTGCGGCACGCATGGCATCGGTAATCAGAATAATGCGCTGGCGAGCGCACGTGCAGCTCAACGCGAGTACCGACGGATGAACATGATGACCATCAGCAATAAGCTCCAGCCAGGCATGGTCATCCGTAAGGCCCGCCCCCACCATGCCGGGCTCTCGATGATGTAATCCCGTCATGCCATTGAAACAATGCACCAGACCGTCAGCGCCGGAATCAAAGGCTTTCTGTGTTTGTTCCGATGTCGCAGCGCTATGGCCAAGCATGACAAGAACGCCTCGTTGTTTAAGGTACGTAATGGCTTCCAGTGCTCCGGGCTTCTCTGGCGCAAGCGCGACGATGCGTAAGGTCTGTTGTGAAACAGTGATTAAGCGGTCCAGTTCATTGAGGTCTAACTCCTGAAACAACGCCGCTGGATGCGCGCCACGATTCTTCGGCGTGAAAAAAGGTCCTTCCAGATAACTCCCCAGAACCGTTGCACCGGGCCCACCAGACTGGCAACGTTTAGCAATGCGAGCCAGTGCGTGATGTATCTCTGCCATTGGTGCAGTGACCGTTGTTGGCAGCCAGGCGCCAACCCCTTGTTGCGCTTTAAAAATGGCTAATCTATCAAGCGCGTCAGGATCGCAATCCATCACATCCACGCCATCGCCGCCATGAACATGCAGGTCAATATAGGCCGGACAGAGTAACTCCGCTTCACGGAAGGGAGTTCCAATCGGTACAGGTTCGATGGCAGTGATCATTCCGTCATCAATACGAAGTAACCTGTCGTGACACCAGCCCTGCCCGGTCAATACATGCCGGGCACGGATGATTTGCGTCATATTCCTTCCTCAACGGGTTCGCTTTCTCGATTGCGGACAAGCTCATCGGCGAGACTGGTCAAACCCCGGTGACCGCACTCGAGTGCCTGCTGGCGAAAATCTTTGCAGTTCAGTTCATCGCGCTCCATCGCCATTTCTAACAGTAATTGCAGGTTGGTGCCGGTGATAACTTCACAATCAAGGCGTGGCATCGCAAGCGTTGAAGCCACGCGGAAAGGCGTACCGCCTAACAGGTCTGTGAGAAAAATGATGCCTTCGTTTCCCGGTAATGTTTGTATCGCCTCTTCAAGCTGTGCGGTGAGAATCGCAGTGGACGACGTTTCCGGGAAATCGATGGCAACAAACTGCTCCTGCTCACCAAGAATCTGTAACATCGCCTTTTCCATTCCGCTGGCGAACCCGCCGTGTCCTGTCAAAATAATGCTTAACATTGTGTCTCCTTATGCTCAGAGGAAGTGGGCAAATTTGCCGACGATACCCAACACGACGGTGATACCAATAAGGCGCAATGGGCTCCAGCCGCGACGAACAAGGCCGTACATCGCCAGGGTATAGACCAGGGGTAAAAACGCAGGCATCAACTTATCAATGACATCCGCCTGAAGTTTAACGACCGCGTCGCCTGCGGTAATTTCGAGCGTCGTCGCCAGGCGCACATAGGTTGCTACCAGTGCACCGATGACCGTCATGCCGACAATCGACGCCGCGTGCCCCACTTTGCGCGTGTTGGCTTTTATAAGTGGAATCGCTGCGACACCCATCCTGTATGCGTAATGCGCCAGACCGAAGCGCAAACCTAAATGCACCACGTTAAACAGAACAATAAAAATAACCGCGCCAAGGATGGACCCCTGAAGCGCCAGGCTTGCGCCGATGCCGCCACAAATAGGGAGAAGCGTGAGCCAAAACATGGCATCACCAATACCGCCCAGCGGTGCGCCGACGGCTATCTTGGTACTTTGGATGCTATTAACGTCCTGCTTAGAACGTTCCATCGCCAGAATGATGCCGATGACAAAGGTCACTAAAAAAGGATGGGTATTAAAAAATCCCATATGTCCTGTCATTGCCCGCGCGAGGTCGCGCTTATTCGTATGGATTTTTTTTAACGCAGGAAGCAGCCCATATAGCCAGCCAGAAGCCTGCATACGCTCGTAGTTAAATGAGGCTTGTAAAAGCATTGAGCGCCATGCCACACGATTAATATCCTGCCTTGTCAGGTCTGCCCCCATTGACTGATCGTCATAAACATTTTCGTTTACGCCGGTCAGCAGGGTTTCCTCTTTATCTGCAACCGGGGCCAGCGTGGTGTGATTAGATGCCATCTTCAAATTCCTCCTGCTGTGACGGTGCAGTTTTGGGTTCAGGATCTTTACGAACGAAATCGATGAGCGCCATTGCCAGCGCGGCAGCGGCAATGGCCAGTACCGGTAACTTCAGCCAGGCCGCGGCGACAAAACCGAGGATGAAATAGGGAATGTAGACATTCTTCATCATGATTTTTAGCAGGACCGCAAAGCCGATAGCCGGCATGATGCCGCCTGCCACGCCGAGGCCATCAATCAGGCGTGTCGGTAGAACATCAATGGCTGTTTTGGCGTGTTCAGCGCCGAAATAGATTGGCAGGAACGCACACAAAAAGTAGAACGTGCCCAGGGCCAGAAGTGCCAGATAGTTGATGCGCTCAATACCACGGGTATCCGCGTTAGCAGCCAGATTGTCACAACGTGCCATGACCCCGGACATAACGGAGAACAGGAACGTAATGCCCATTTGCACTGCGACGGCAAAAGGAACGGCGACGCCGACAGCAACCTCAGGTTTTACCCCTGTTGTAATCGCAAAAGTGGTGCCCACGATGGTGCCAATAATCACGTTCGGCGGCTGTGCCCCTGCCAGAGGCGCCAGACCCATCCAGACCAATTCCAGCGTACCGCCGGTCAGAATCCCCGTGTGCAGATCGCCGAGAATGAGCCCTACCAGCGGCCCGAGTACCACCGGGCGATGCATGTGAGTCAGGCCATTGAACATATCCAGGCCGGCAATAAATGCCAGTATTCCGAGTGCGGCAGCCTGTAATAAACTGATTTCCATGACACTCTCCTTCAGAGAAGTTTAAACAGATCCTGTGCGGGTTCTGTGGGGACGCCCTGGACAAAGCAGGCAACATTATTTGCCTTTAGCCCGTTGAACGCGGCGATATCCCTGGTATCGACGGAAACCGTTTTTGCTATTTGCTGTTTGCCGTTAACGTAGTGCATGTTGCCGACATTAATCCGGCTGACCGGAACGCCGCCTTCTACCAGTGCTAAAAAATCCGTTGGGTTTTTGCAGACCAGGAGAATTTTCTGTCTGTCAGCAGCACGGTGAATGTTATCGATGACTTTTTGTAGTGACCAAAAGCGTACGGCAATGCCTTCTGCCAGTACCATTTCCATCAGGTTTTGCTGAACGGGGTCCTCAGCCACTTCATCATTCGCGACCAGTACCAGATTTGCGCCAGCGAACCCCACCCACTGCACACCTACCTGCCCGTGAATCAGGCGTTCATCAATCCGACTCAACACAATATTTGGCATAACATTTTTCCTTTCTTTTCTTCTTTGTTATAGCGGCGTGCAGGCAGCGTGGTACTGGCGCAGCACGTCCTGAATATGGTCGATGATCAATTCATGCACCGTCGCGGTGAGCTTGCCTTCGCGGACGCGGGCGTATTGCAGCGGTAAATATTGACTGAGGAGAGGAAGCGCGAGGGTTTCATGCTCCAGATTTCGTACCAGCTGATGATAAGCATCATCAATGCATTGATCGGGCCAGTAGTAACGAATGCGGTCGGAATAGCTATAGCCTCGGGCCAGGCGGCGTAGTGCGTTGTCACCGTGGTAGTGGCTTTCCCAGTATTCTGGTTTTTCCAGCATGACATTTTCTACCACTGTACGAAGGCTGGCGCTGGTACGAGAAGGGATCAACTCCTCTTCAATGGCGCTAAGGGCAAAAAGCGCTTCCCGTAGCGCGAAGGTGAGTGCCGGGCCTACTTTAAGAATGGCAAAGTGATCGCAAACTAACTTTTGCAGTGATGCAGGGTTCTGATAATCGGTCGAGTGCGCTTCAAAAATTAGCGTGTCGTAATCTTCGATCATTTGACTAAGTGCAGTGGCATTTTCAGGCACATAATCGATAACCTGTGTGTTGTCGAATTCGACGCCGGGTTGAACGACAAGCCCGATGATTCTTGGCCAAATGGCGGTGAGCCCATGTTGTTCAAAGGCATCGTAATGCGCTCGTAGCGTCGCTTGTGCGGCAGAAGGCGTCGTCACTTCAAGTGTATTTAGCGTTTCATGAGCACCTCCCGGAACGGGGACTTCGGTACCGATGACGTAAACAAGGTCAGATTCACCAAACATCTCGTGCGCCGTCTCTTCGGCAATTGTCGCCAGTCGCGCGGCACGGCTGGCGACAATGGTGTCGGTCAGGGGAACAGGATCGTCGGCGCAGGACATGCTGCAATCGAGATGGATCTTTTTAAATCCGGCCTGAACATAGCTTTTTATCAGATCTTCAGCGTGAGCCATGGCAGTGTCAGAGGATAATTTTTGCCAGCGGTTTGGCCCCAAATGATCGCCTCCAAGGATTAAGTCCTCTGACGGGAAATGCCATTTATTCGCAAGTTCTATAACAAATTGGCGAAAATCTACGGGTGTCATTCCCGTATAGCCGCCAAATTGATCGACCTGATTCGATGTGGCTTCTATCAGAAGCGGAGCTTGCATTTCACGGGCGAAACGGATGGCAGCTTCAAGTACAACAGGATGTGCGGAACAGACCGCGTATATTCCTTTGGCTGCACCTTTTTTATGTTGCTCCACGATGTGCGTCAGATGTTTCACTTTCATCTCCCGGTAGGGTTCTATGTCAGTAAATCTTTCGGTTTGTTTCATTTGATAGTGTATTAAGGTGATGTAAAAACAAAACGAAAGATAATAGAATTACGATCTGTTTCACAAAAGAAATATAACGAAAGGTTCTGGCGTGGCGAAGAAACCGGTCTCTGCACCGTTTCCGGCTTGCTTTTTGGTAAAAGAAAGGGGTTAATAGACGAAACGAAATAAAACGAAAGATTAAGAAAAGGATTATCGATGAGCGACTCTACTTCTGCGGACAAACGGATGACTGGCACCAGCGAGCGTCGTGAGCAGATTATTCAGCGGTTACGCCAACAAGGAAGTGTTCAGGTTAATGATCTTTCTCACTTTTTCGGTGTATCAACCGTCACCATCCGTAACGATTTGGCATTCCTTGAAAAGCAGGGGATTGCGGTACGCGCCTATGGCGGCGCGCTAATTTGTGAAACGGGTGCAACAAACGTAGAGCCTAGCCTTGAGGATAAAAGTGCACTGAATACCGGTCTTAAGCAGCGTATTGCGCAGGTTGCGGCAGAACTGATTCATCCAGGGCATCGTGTGATCCTTGACTCCGGTACGACGACCTATGAGATTGCAAGGAAGCTGCGCCATCATCAGGGCGTAATCGCGATGACGAATGGGATTAACGTAGCTAATGCGCTACTGGAAGCTGAGGGAGTGGAGTTGCTGATGACCGGTGGGCATTTGCGCCGACAGTCACTCTCTTTCTACGGCGATCAGGCTGAACAGTCTTTGCAAAATTACCACTTTGATATGCTTTTCCTGGGCGTGGATGCGATTGATCTTGAGCGTGGCGTGAGCACGCATAATGAAGATGAGGCGCGGCTGAACCGTAAAATGTGTGAAGTGGCTGAACGCATTATCGTGGTCACTGACTCCAGTAAATTCAATCGTTCGAGCCTGCATAAGATCATCGATACTCAGCGGATCCATACGATCATTGTTGATGACGGTATTCCGCAAGAGTGCCTGGAAGGGTTGCGGAAGACGGGGATCGACGTTGTCGTGGTGGCGGAATAAAACACGATCCCAGGGCGATGTCAGAGTGCTGACAAGGTGCGCGTTGTTATTGCCGGATGCGGCGTAAACGCCTTATCCGGCCTACAAAATAGTGCAAAATCAATATATTGAAGATAACTTGTAGGCCTGATAAGCGTAGCGCATCAGGCAATTTTGCGTTTGTCATCGGTCTGACATGGCCCTAAGGCCATGTCTTGCGAGGAATATTCCAAAGTATTATCAGGTCACCGGTGCCGGGTTAAACACCGCCAGCTGGTTATGCAGCCCCCACTGATCCGAGAAGGTTTTCTTCTTCCCGCTGGCGACGTCGAGAATAAACTGGAACAGCTTCCAGCCGACATCCTCAATCGTCTCTTCGCCAGTGGCAATAGTGCCCGCGTTGATATCCATTAAGTCGTACCAGCGGTTCGCCAGTTCGGTACGCGTCGCCATCTTAATGACTGGCACCGCCATCAGGCCATACGGCGTACCGCGCCCGGTGGTGAAGACCTGCACCGTAATACCGGAAGCCACCTGCTGCGTGCCGCAGACGAAATCGCTGGCAGGCGTAGCCGCGTAGATCAGCCCGCGTTTGGTTGGGCGCTGACCGGGTGACAGCACTTCCACAATGGCGCTTTTGCCTGATTTGGCAATCGAGCCGAGCGCTTTTTCCACCACGTTTGCCAGTCCACCTTTTTTGTTGCCGGGGGACGGGTTGGCGCTGCGGTCGGTTTTACCCATATCAAGATAGTTATCGTACCAGGCCATCTCTTCCAACAGGCGTTTACCTACTTCTTCGTTAATGGCGCGAGGTGTCAGCAGGTGGATAGCATCACGTACTTCCGTCACCTCTGAGAACATCACGGTTGCGCCGCAGCGTACCAGTAGGTCAGACGCGTAGCCCACCGCCGGGTTCGCCGTCACGCCGGAAAACGCATCGCTGCCGCCACACTGCATCCCAACGACCAGTTCAGAGGCCGGGCAGGTCTCGCGCTGGCGCGCGTTCAATTTTTTCAGGTGGCGTTCAGCGACCTGCAAAATGTCATCAACCATCGATTTAAAGCCGACGTGCTGTTCGTCCTGCAAACGCACAATGCTGGCGCTGTCGACCGGAATGGCATTCACATCTGGCGTGCCTTCCAGCAGGCGTTCCGGCTGAAGTTTTTCACAGCCGAGGCCAATCACCATTACCTCGCCGCCAAAGTTCGGGTTCAGTGCAATGTTGTGAATAGTGCGGATAGGCACGATGGCGGCAGGTGCATTAATCGCCACGCCGCAGCCATAGAGGTGGTTCAAACCGACGACACCATCAACGTTGGGATACTTCGGCAGCAGGTCGCGTTCGATAATTTTGACGACATAATCAACAACACCCGCTACGCAGTGGACGCTGGTGGAGATCCCCAGCAGATTTTTCGTCCCTACGCTGCCATCGGCGTTGCGATAACCCTCAAAGGTGTAACCCTCAAGCGCAGGCAGCGGCTCCGGTACTTTGGTGGCCAGCGGCAGCGTATTCAGCGGCGGCGCTTCCGGCAGCGACACGGTGGATTCGTCGATCCAACTGCCTTTGACGATATCGCGCACCGCATAGCCAATGACTTCGCCATAGCGAATGATTTCGCCATTAACGGGAATGTCCACCAATGCCACCTTATGGCCTTGTGGAATATGTTCAATTAACTCAAGCCCATCAGGAAAACGTGTTCCTGCTTTTAAGCCATTATCATTAACAATAATCGCCACGTTATCCGTATCGTGCACTTTTATATAAAATGCTTTCGGCGCGTCTTGGCGAATTTCGATGTTAGCCATTGTCCAGTATTCTCCAGCCAGGTGGTAAACCTAAAAATTACAATAAAGGGTATCGCTTTCTGACGAAGCAAAATTATTACATCGCGTGATGGCATAAAGAATGTCAGGAGTTTAACGGTAAAAATGTGACGCAGATCACCACTTAATCGCCTGTCAGGCCAGCTGTGGCGGGTATTGCGTAAATCTGTGCATCAGCGCCCAAAGAGATGTGCATATGCTCAATAGTATGCGATATTAAAATATTCAAATTGTGGAATTGCACAGTGTGCAGAACAGCGATGCTGATTATACTGAATCACGATTTCATTGTGTCTGGTTAGTTATCCGATATTCCTGCTGTCGATAAATAATCAGTGAAATATGCCTTAGTACTAAACATATAATATAAGGCATCCTGTACCCGAGGATAAATTAAATGATGCTGGATACTACTGTCGAATCAAAAAAAGGTGTACCAACCCGGTATTTAATCTTACTAATCATCTTTATTGTTACCGCCGTTAACTACGCGGACCGCGCCACGTTATCAATTGCCGGTACGGAAGTGGCCAAAGAGCTGCAATTGAGTGCGGTCTCGATGGGCTATATCTTCTCAGCGTTTGGCTGGGCTTACCTGCTGATGCAGATCCCTGGCGGCTGGCTGCTCGATAAATTCGGCTCGAAGAAGGTTTACTCTTACAGTCTCTTCTTCTGGTCACTGTTTACGTTCCTGCAGGGCTTCGTGGATATGTTCCCACTTGCCTGGGCAGGAATCTCCATGTTCTTTATGCGTTTTATGCTTGGTTTTTCGGAAGCGCCATCCTTCCCGGCCAACGCGCGTATTGTTGCGGCCTGGTTCCCGACTAAAGAGCGTGGCACCGCGTCCGCTATCTTTAACTCGGCGCAGTATTTCTCACTGGCGCTCTTCTCACCGCTGCTGGGCTGGCTGACCTTCGCCTGGGGCTGGGAACATGTCTTTACCGTGATGGGCGTGATTGGTTTTGTGCTGACGGGGCTGTGGATCAAGCTGATTCATAACCCGACCGACCACCCTCGCATGTCGGCGGAGGAGCTGAAGTTTATCTCTGATAACGGCGCCGTGGTCGATATGGATCACAAAAAGCCAGGCAGCACGACACAGGGGCCAAAACTCCACTACATCAAACAGTTATTGACCAACCGCATGATGCTGGGCGTGTTCTTCGGGCAATACTTTATCAACACCATCACCTGGTTCTTCCTCACCTGGTTCCCGATCTATCTGGTGCAGGAAAAAGGGATGTCGATTCTGAAAGTGGGCCTGGTGGCGTCGATTCCGGCACTGTGCGGGTTCGCCGGCGGCGTACTGGGCGGCGTGTTCTCGGATTATCTGATTAAACGCGGGGCCACCATTACGTTAGCGCGTAAGTTACCGATTGTACTGGGTATGTTGCTGGCTTCGACCATCATCCTGTGTAACTACACCGATAACACCGCACTGGTGGTCACGCTGATGGCGCTGGCATTCTTCGGCAAAGGGTTTGGCGCGCTGGGTTGGCCGGTAATTTCCGATACCGCACCGAAAGAAATTGTAGGCCTGTGCGGCGGGGTATTTAACGTGTTTGGCAACGTAGCCTCTATCGTGACTCCACTGGTGATTGGCTATCTGGTTAGTGAACTGCATTCCTTCAACGCCGCGCTGGTCTTCGTCGGCTGTTCGGCACTGATGGCGATGTTCTGCTACCTGTTTGTCGTCGGCGACATCAAGCGTATGGAATTGCAGAAATAATTAACGGTTAAGAGACAAGGTATAAGCGATGAATAACGATATCTTCCCGAATAAATTCAAGGCCGCACTGGCCGCCAAACAGATTCAAATTGGCTGCTGGTCAGCGCTGGCAAGCCCAATCAGCACCGAAGTACTGGGCCTGGCCGGGTTTGACTGGCTGGTGCTGGACGGTGAACATGCACCAAACGATATCTCTACCTTTATTCCGCAGCTGATGGCGCTGAAGGGCAGCAGCAGCGCACCGGTGGTTCGTGTGCCGACTAACGAGCCGGTGATTATTAAGCGTCTGTTGGATATCGGTTTTTATAACTTCCTGATCCCGTTTGTGGAAACCGAAGAAGAAGCCGTGCAGGCCGTGGCATCGACGCGTTATCCGCCAGAAGGCATTCGCGGTGTCTCCGTTTCTCATCGCGCCAATATGTTTGGCACGGTGCCGGACTACTTCGCGCAGTCGAACAAGAACATCACCATCCTGGTACAAATCGAAAGCCAGCAGGGCGTCGATAACGTTGATGCTATTGCGGCGACCGAAGGCGTGGACGGTATTTTCGTTGGCCCAAGCGACCTGGCTGCGGCACTGGGCCATCTTGGCAACGCATCGCACCCGGATGTACAGAAAGCTATTCAGCACATTTTTGCGCGTGCAAAAGCACACGGCAAACCGAGCGGCATTCTGGCCCCGGTTGAAGCGGATGCGCGTCGTTATCTTGACTGGGGTGCGACCTTTGTCGCCGTCGGCAGCGACCTCGGCGTTTTCCGTTCTGCCACGCAGAAACTGGCTGATTCCTTTAAAAAATAACCACCACCGCAATAAGAGAGAGACACAATTATGACGATGAAAGTTGGTTTTATTGGCCTGGGCATCATGGGTAAACCAATGAGTAAAAACCTCATTAAAGCCGGTTACTCGCTGGTGGTTTCCGACCGTAACCCGGAAGTGATTGCTGAACTGATTGCCTTAGGCGCAGAAACCGCCACCACCGCTAAAGCCATTGCCGAGCAGTGTGATGTGATTGTCACCATGCTGCCGAACTCCCCGCACGTGAAAGAGGTTGCGCTGGGTGAAGGCGGAATTATCGAGGGCGCGAAGCCAGGCACCGTATTGATCGACATGAGTTCTATTGCGCCGCTGGCGAGCCGCGAAATCAGCGACGCGTTGAAAGCAAAAGGTGTGGATATGCTGGACGCGCCAGTGAGCGGCGGTGAACCGAAAGCCATCGACGGCACGCTCTCCGTCATGGTCGGTGGCGACAAGGCGATTTTCGACAAATATTACGACCTGATGAAAGCGATGGCGGGCTCCGTGGTGCATACCGGCGAAATCGGCGCGGGTAACGTCACCAAGCTGGCAAACCAGGTGATTGTCGCGCTGAACATCGCCGCAATGTCCGAAGCGCTGACGCTGGCAACCAAAGCGGGCGTGAACCCGGAACTGGTATTCCAGGCGATTCGCGGCGGCCTGGCGGGCAGCACCGTACTGGAAGCCAAAGCGCCCATGGTGATGGACAGAAACTTCAAACCAGGTTTCCGTATCGACTTGCATATCAAAGATCTGGCGAATGCGCTGGACACCTCTCACGGCGTTGGCGCACAGCTTCCGCTTACCGCTGCGGTCATGGAAATGATGCAGGCGCTGCGTGCGGATGGCCTGGGAACGGCGGACCATAGCGCCCTGGCGTGCTACTACGAAAAACTGGCGAAGGTGGAAGTCACTCGCTAATGACGTTGTGCCCGGTGGCGCTTAGCTTACCGGGCCTACATTGTAGGCCGGATAAGTGAAACGCCATCCGGCGTTGTGCAGCAACAGGCTATCACTATGAAAATCGTAATCGCCCCAGACTCTTACAAAGAAAGCCTTTCTGCCTCCGAGGTAGCTCAGGCGATAGAAAAAGGATTTCGGGAAATTTTTCCTGATGCGCAGTATGTTTCTGTTCCGGTTGCTGACGGCGGCGAAGGAACGGTTGAAGCGATGATTGCTGCCACGCAGGGCTCAGAACATCATGCGTGGGTCACCGGGCCTTTGGGCGTAAAGGTGAATGCCAGCTGGGGAATGTCTGGCGACGGAAAAACCGCGTTTATCGAAATGGCGGCGGCCAGTGGGCTGGCGCTGGTTCCTCCGGAAAAACGCAATCCACTGGTGACAACCTCTCGTGGTACCGGTGAGCTCATCCTGCAAGCGCTGGAAAGCGGTGCAACGAACATTATTATCGGCATTGGCGGTAGCGCCACCAATGACGGCGGTGCAGGCATGGTCCAGGCGCTGGGCGCGAAACTCCAGGATGCCAATGGCACCGACATCGGTTTTGGCGGTGGCAGCCTTGAAAGCCTGAATACCATCGATATCTCGGGCCTCGATCCCCGCATTCAGCATTGCAGCATTCGCGTCGCCTGCGATGTCACCAATCCGTTGATCGGCGATAACGGCGCATCCCGCATCTTTGGCCCGCAGAAAGGGGCTGACGAGGCGATGATCCGCGAACTCGATAACAACCTGTCGCACTATGCCGATGTGATTAAGACATCGCTGCGCGTAGACGTTAAAGAGGTGCCCGGCGCGGGCGCCGCAGGCGGTATGGGAGCTGCGCTGATGGCGTTTCTTGGTGCGGAGCTGAAAAGCGGCATTGAGATTGTCACCACGGCGCTGAATCTGGAAGAGCATATTCACGACTGCACGCTGGTGGTCACCGGGGAAGGGCGCATCGACAGCCAAAGCATTCATGGCAAAGTACCGGTTGGCGTGGCAAGCGTGGCGAAAAAGTATCATAAACCGGTGATTGGTATTGCTGGCAGCCTGACGCGTGACGTGGGCGTGGTACATCAATATGGTATCGATGCGGTATTTAGCGTGCTGACCAGTATCGGTACGCTGGAAGAGGCATTTCGCGGTGCATTCGACAACATTTACCGCGCTTCGCGCAACATTGCGGCCACGCTGGCGGTCGGAATGCGCAGCGCGGGGTGACAAGGGCGCGCAAACCCTCTATACTTCGCGCCGAAGCTGACCAGACAGTCGCCGCTTCGTCGTCGTCCTCTTCGGGGGAGACGGGCGGAGGGGAGGAAAGTCCGGGCTCCATAGGGCAAGGTGCCAGGTAACGCCTGGGGGGTGTAACAGCCCACGACCAGTGCAACAGAGAGCAAACCGCCGATGGCCCACGCAAGTGGGATCAGGTAAGGGTGAAAGGGTGCGGTAAGAGCGCACCGCGCGGCTGGCAACAGTCCGTGGCACGGTAAACTCCACCCGGAGCAAGGCCAAATAGGGGTTCATAAGGTACGGCCCGTACTGAACCCGGGTAGGCTGCTTGAGCCAGTGAGCGATTGCTGGCCTAGATGAATGACTGTCCACGACAGAACCCGGCTTATCGGTCAGTTTCACTTTTTTCAGGCAAAAACCCGCTTCGGCGGGTTTTTGCTTTTCTGCCCCGACAACCGCAATTTCCTTCTCTTCCTCCTGCATCAACGAGTGCCATTTTGCAGAATTGCGACACGATGCACAAAACACTGAACGGGTAAAATTTAGCGGTTTTTTATGCTGCCTATCGTGCTTTTGGCTTGATTAATTTCTCGTAAAACAAAACAAAAACAGGGTTTTGAATTATCCGCAATGTTTCACATGGGTTGCTTGTATGTTAATGGTAGTGATCTAAACATATTAACGTGAATGTATGTTTGTCCTGGGTATCTGTGACGCCGTACGAAGAATTTTTTTAATAACAGGCTTTTTTACCAGTTTATTTTATATATTAAAAAGAATGTTAATGCGCACAATAGGGTAAAAAAACGTCCTGAAATTGGTTGAAAGGTGATCTTTTAATTTGATTTTTTATATGTTTAAAGGTGCTTTATTTATCGCCATAAAATAAAGTTATACACCTTATTTTTGTTGATAAAAGTCAGGCTAAAGTCACTTGAATAAATTAATATGCATTTGATTTATAACGTTTTTATTGTATTTTGTGACCTGTGTTTATACAGGTTTAAGGTAAATTGTGAGTAATAGCACACATCTTACTCTCCTATATTTATTAGAATCCCTCTCGCCAAATGGAAATAAAGGGGGAAAGAAAAATGGATAATGTTCTTCTGCCAAAAACACAACAGCTGGTCGTGTTTCAGGAAGTCATTAGAAGTGGTTCTTTTGGTTCAGCTGCCAAGCAGCTTGGGCTTACCCAACCGGCGGTCAGTAAAATTATCAACGACATTGAGTCTAACTTTGGTATCGAGTTGATGGTGCGTAAAAATACCGGCGTCACGCTGACCAGCGCAGGTCAGGTGTTGCTGAGCTACTCAGAATCCATCACCCGTGAAATGAAAAACATGGTCAACGAGATGAACAGCCTGAGCTGCAACAGCGTGGTTGACGTTTCGTTTGGTTACCCATCGCTTATCGGTTTCACCTTCTTACCCGAGATGATTAAAACCTTTAAAACGGTGTTCCCGGCAGCGCAGGTCACCATGTTTGAAGCACAGCTTTCGTCGTTTTTACCGGCCCTGCGTGATGGCCGCTTAGATTTTGCCATTGGTACATTAAGTGATGAAATGCAGCTCCAGGATTTGCAGGTAGAGCCGCTGTTCGAGTCTGAATTTGTTGTCGTCGCATCGAAATCGCGAACGTATACGTCAACGGTCACGCTGGAGTCGCTCTCGAACGAGCAGTGGGTTATGCCGCAAACGGATATGGGTTACTACAAAGAACTTCTCACCACCCTCCATCTTCATCACATCAGCACCGAAAATATTGTAAAAACCGATTCTGTCGTCACCATTTACAACCTGGTGTTGAATGCCGGATTCCTGACGGTGATCCCAAGAGATATGATTGCGCCGTTTGGCTCTAAACAATTTATTACGCTAAAGGTTGAAGATGTATTACCGGTAGCGCGCTATGCAGCCGTGTGGTCTAAAAATTATCGAATTAAAAAATCTGCCTCAGTATTGGTTGATTTGGCGAAAGAATATTCGTCGAAGGCCGGGAAGACAGAAATGAATTAACAGCCTGTTTATTAAAAACAGCTAATAACGTAAACGAAACCCAGAGTTATTAAATACTCTGACACCCTGATTTTGTCTAAACATCAGAAATTAATTCTGATAAGAGGATATGATGCATATTACCTACGATCTGCCTGTAACTCTTGACGATATTCAAACAGCGAAAAAAAGACTGGCCGGTAAAATTTATAAAACCGGGATGCCGCGCTCAAATTATCTTAGCGAACGCTGCAAAGGCGAAATATTTCTGAAGTTTGAAAATATGCAGCGTACGGGCTCCTTTAAAATTCGCGGCGCATTTAACAAACTGAGCGCATTGACGGAAGCTGAACGCCGTAAAGGCGTGGTCGCCTGTTCAGCGGGCAACCATGCGCAGGGCGTCTCTCTTTCCTGCGCGATGCTTGGGATTGACGGCAAGGTTGTGATGCCAAAAGGCGCGCCGAAGTCGAAAGTTGCGGCGACGCAGGATTACTCCGCCGAAGTGATTCTTCACGGCGATAACTTCAACGATACAATTGCCAAAGTGAGCGAAATCGTTGAAACCGAAGGCCGCATCTTTATTCCTCCTTATGATGATGCGCTGGTGATTGCCGGTCAGGGCACCATCGGTCTGGAGATCCTTGAAGACCTTTATGATGTGGATAACGTCATCGTGCCAATTGGCGGCGGCGGCCTGATTGCCGGGATCGCCACGGCGATCAAATCCATCAACCCGACAATCAAAATCATCGGCGTGCAGTCTGAAAACGTACACGGTATGGCAGCATCGTTCTATGCCGGTGAAATCACCAATCACCGTACCTGCACGACGCTGGCTGACGGCTGCGACGTTGCGCGTCCGGGCAACCTGACCTTCGAAATTGTACGTGAGCTGGTTGACGATATTGTTCTGGTCACTGAAGACGAAATTCGCGACAGCATGATTGCATTAATTCAGCGTAATAAAGTGGTGACTGAAGGCGCGGGCGCATTAGCGTCGGCGGCTCTCTTAAGCGGCAAGCTCGATGATTATATTCGTGGCCGTAAAACGGTAAGTATTATTTCAGGCGGGAATATCGACCTTTCTCGTGTTTCCCAAATTACAGGGTATGTTGGTGCTTAATCCATTTTCCTGATCATTATTTACGGGCCGCGCGCTGAACGGCGCTGGCCTGGTATTTAAAGAATGACGGGTACTTTAATCAAAGGATAAGATATGAGTACGACAGAAAGTATTAATGTAAGCCATTCTAAAGAAGCCTCCTGGCGTAAATCGGATACCACATGGACGTTGGGTTTATTCGGTACAGCGATTGGTGCCGGGGTTTTATTCTTCCCAATTCGCGCAGGCTACGGCGGCCTGATCCCAATATTATTAATGCTGTTATTGGCTTATCCCATTGCCTTTTATTGCCACCGCGCGCTGGCGCGCCTGTGCCTTTCCGGATCGAATCCTTCCGGAAACATCACCGAAACGGTAGAAGAGCATTTTGGTAAAACCGGCGGGGTGGTTATCACCTTCCTGTACTTCTTTGCTATCTGCCCGCTGCTGTGGATTTATGGCGTCACCATTACCAACACCTTTATGACCTTCTGGGAAAACCAGCTCCAGATGCCCGCGTTAAACCGTGGTCTGGTTGCGATGCTCCTGCTGCTGTTGATGGCGTTCGTCATCTACTTCGGTAAAGACCTGATGGTAAAAGTGATGAGCTTCCTGGTATTCCCGTTCATCGCGAGTCTGGTGCTGATTTCGCTCTCCCTGATCCCTTACTGGAACTCTGCGGTCATTGACCAGGTCAGCCTGAGCGATATCTCGCTGACCGGTCACGATGGCATTCTGGTCACCGTGTGGCTGGGGATTTCCATCATGGTGTTCTCCTTCAACTTCTCACCAATCGTCTCTTCGTTCGTGGTCTCCAAGCGTGAAGAGTACGAAGGCGAATTTGGCCGTGATTTCACCGAGCGTAAGTGTTCTAAAATCATATCCCGCGCCAGTATGCTGATGGTTGCAGTGGTCATGTTCTTCGCCTTCAGTTGCCTGTTCACGCTCTCTCCGGCAAACATGGCGGAAGCGAAAGCGCAGAACATTCCGGTGCTTTCTTATCTGGCGAACCACTTCTCCTCCATGGCGGGTCAGAAATCGACGTTTGCCACCACGCTTGAGTATGGTGCCTCCATCATCGCGCTGGTTGCTATCTTCAAATCCTTCTTCGGCCACTACCTGGGTACGCTGGAAGGGCTGAATGGCCTGGTACTGAAATTCGGCTACAAAGGCGATAAAACCAAAGTCTCCACCGGCAAACTGAATACCATCAGCATGATCTTCATCATGGGCTCCACCTGGGTGGTGGCTTATGCCAACCCGAACATCCTGGACCTGATTGAAGCCATGGGCGCGCCGATTATCGCTTCTCTGCTCTGTCTGCTGCCGATGTATGCCATCCGTAAAGCACCGTCGCTGGCGAAATACCGTGGCAAGCTGGATAACGTCTTCGTTACCGCGATTGGTCTGCTGACCATTCTGAACATCGTCTACAAACTGTTTTAATTAACATGCTCAGGATGAGCGGAGTCGTAATATGAATGAGTTCCCGGTTGTATTGGTTATTAATAGCGGTTCATCGTCTATTAAATTTTCAGTACTGGATGTTGATACCTGTGATGTATTACTGGCGGGTATCGCGGAGGGTATTAATACTGAGCAGGCGGGTTTAACGGTCAACGGCGGCGATATTTCGCCGCTGTCCCAACCCACTTATGAAGCGGCATTAAGCGCTATCTCATTTGAACTTGAAAAACGCGATTTAATGGACAGTGTGGCCTTAATTGGCCACCGCATCGCCCATGGCGGCGATATCTTTACCCAGTCTGTTTTAATTACTGACGCAGTGATTGACAGTATCCGTAAAGTTTCGCCGCTGGCGCCGTTGCATAACTACGCCAACCTCAGTGGGATTGAGTCCGCCCGCCAGCTTTTCCCGGGCGTACAGCAGGTCGCCGTGTTTGACACCAGCTTCCATCAGACGCTGCCGCCAGAGGCGTATCTCTATGGTTTACCGTGGAAATATACTGAAGAGCTGGGCGTTCGTCGCTACGGTTTCCACGGCACCTCTCATCGTTATGTCGCAAAACAGGCGTATGGCCTGCTGGGGTTACAGGAAGCCGATTCCGGGCTGGTGATTGCGCACCTGGGCAACGGGGCATCTATTTGCGCAGTACACAACGGGCAGAGTGTAGATACGTCGATGGGCATGACGCCGCTGGAAGGCCTGATGATGGGCACCCGCAGCGGTGACGTCGATTTTGGCGCGATGGCGTGGATTGCCAGCCAGACCAACCAGACGATGAGCGACCTTGAGCGCATCGTCAATAAAGAGTCTGGCCTGCTGGGTATTTCCGGATTGTCATCAGATCTGCGCACCCTGGAAAAAGCGTGGCACGAAGGGCATGAGCGCGCGCAGCTGGCGATCAAAACCTTTGTCCATCGCATTGCGCGCCATATTGCCGGACACGCGGCATCCCTGACCCGGCTGGACGGTATTATTTTCACCGGCGGTATCGGTGAAAATTCGGTACTTATCCGCCAAATGGTGATGGAGCATTTACGCGTGCTGGGCGTGGTGGTGAGTCGCGAAATGAATAACCAACCTAATTCCTGCGGCGAACGTATTATTTCTGACGAACGTTCCTGTGTCGTCTGCGCCGTTATTCCGACCAATGAAGAAAAAATGATTGCGCTGGACGCTATCCGTTTAGGAAATATTAATACGGTAGCGGAATACGCCTGAGTTAATCGCTTTTAAAATTGAGAGAAGAGTTTCATGAAGGTAAATATCGATCTTAACGATATGCATTTTGCCGATGCATGGCGCGGTTTTAAGGGTAGCGAATGGCAGGACGAAATTAACGTTCGCGAATTTATTCAGCAGAACTACACGCCGTATGAAGGCGATGAGTCTTTCCTTGCGAAAGCGACATCGGCGACGACCGCATTGTGGGAAAAAGTGATGGAAGGCATTCGTACCGAGAATGCCACTCACGCCCCGGTCGATTTTGACACCAATATCGCGACTACCATTACCGTGCATGATGCGGGTTATATCGAAAAAGATCTGGAAAAAATTGTCGGCCTGCAAACGGATAAACCGCTGAAACGCGCGCTGCATCCGTTCGGCGGCATCAATATGATCAAAAGCTCTTTCGAGGCCTATGGCCGCGAAATGGATGCCGATTTCGAGTACCAGTTCACGTCACTGCGTAAAACCCATAACCAGGGTGTATTTGATGCCTACTCGCCGGATATGCTGCGCTGCCGCAAATCGGGCGTGCTGACCGGCCTGCCGGATGGCTACGGGCGTGGGCGCATTATCGGCGATTACCGCCGCGTGGCGCTGTACGGCATCCGTTATCTGGTGCGCGAACGCGAGCTGCAATTCGCGGACTTACAGAACAAACTGGAGTGGGGCGAAAGCCTGGAAGCCACCATTCGCCTGCGTGAAGAGCTGGCCGAACATCGCCGCGCGCTGCTGCAAATGCAGGAGATGGCAGCGAAGTACGGTTGCGATATCTCGCGCCCGGCGCGTAATGCTCAGGAGGCGGTGCAGTGGCTCTATTTCGCCTACCTGGCGGCGGTGAAATCGCAGAACGGTGGCGCGATGTCGCTGGGCCGCACGGCCACCTTCCTCGATATTTATATTGAGCGTGATATGCAGGCGGGTGAGCTAACGGAACAGCAGGCGCAGGAGCTGATCGACCACTTCATTATGAAGATCCGCATGGTGCGCTTCCTGCGAACCCCGGAATTCGACACGCTCTTCTCCGGCGACCCGATTTGGGCGACGGAAGTGATCGGCGGGATGGGGCTGGATGGCCGCACGCTGGTAAGCAAAAACTCATTCCGTTACCTGCATACCCTGCACACGATGGGCCCGGCACCGGAGCCTAACCTGACCATTCTGTGGTCGGAAGCGCTGCCGAAAGCGTTCAAGCAGTATGCGGCGCAGGTCTCTATCGTCACCTCATCGCTGCAATATGAAAACGATGACCTGATGCGCGCAGACTTTGACAGCGATGACTATGCCATCGCCTGCTGCGTCAGCCCGATGGTTATCGGCAAACAGATGCAGTTCTTCGGTGCGCGCGCCAACCTCGCTAAAACGCTGCTGTACGCCATTAACGGTGGGGTGGACGAGAAGCTGAAAATCCAGGTCGGGCCGAAAACCGCGCCGTTGATGGATGACGTGCTGGATTACGACACCGTGATGGAAAGCCTCGACCACTTTATGGACTGGCTGGCGGTGCAGTACATCAGCGCGCTGAACGTCATTCACTACATGCATGACAAATACAGCTACGAAGCGTCGCTGATGGCGCTGCACGACCGCGATGTCTATCGCACCATGGCCTGCGGTATGGCCGGATTGTCGGTGGCGGCAGATTCCCTGTCGGCTATCAAATATGCCCGCGTAAAACCGATTCGTGATGAAAACGGGCTGGCGGTCGATTTTGAAATCGAAGGCGATTATCCGCAATACGGCAACAATGACGAACGCGTTGACAGCATCGCCTGTGACCTGGTTGAGCGCTTTATGAAGAAAATCAAAGTGCTGCCAACCTACCGTAACGCCGTGCCGACCCAGTCGATTCTGACCATCACCTCGAACGTGGTGTATGGCCAGAAAACCGGGAATACCCCGGACGGTCGCCGCGCGGGCACGCCGTTTGCGCCGGGTGCCAACCCGATGCACGGACGCGATCGCAAAGGTGCGGTTGCCTCGCTGACATCGGTGGCGAAGCTGCCGTTTACTTATGCCAAAGACGGGATTTCCTACACCTTCTCGATTGTTCCGGCAGCGCTCGGCAAAGAGGATGCGGTACGCAAGACCAACCTCGTCGGCCTGCTTGATGGCTATTTCCATCATGAAGCGTCGATAGAAGGCGGCCAGCATCTTAACGTCAACGTGATGAACCGCGACATGCTGCTGGATGCCATCGCGCATCCGGAAAACTACCCGAACTTAACCATTCGCGTCTCTGGCTACGCTGTGCGCTTTAATGCGCTGACGCGTGAGCAGCAACAGGACGTGATTTCCCGAACCTTTACCCAGGCACTTTGAGAACTGGAGAGCGCATGAAAAAGATGATTGAAACCACCCGTGCGCCGGGTGCGATTGGCCCCTACGTACAGGGGATCGATTTAGGAAAAATGATCTTCACCTCCGGGCAGATCCCGGTGAATCCACAAAACGGCGAGATCCCGGCGGATGTGGCGGATCAGGCGCGAATGAGCCTGGAAAACGTCAAAGCCATTATCACGGCGGCGGGCCTTGAGGTGGGGAGTATCGTGAAGACGACGGTATTTATCACTGACCTGAATGATTTTGCGACCATCAACCAGGTTTATCAGCAGTTCTTCGACGATCATCATGCGACCTACCCGACGCGCAGCTGCGTGCAGGTGGCGAGATTACCGAAGGATGTGAAGCTGGAAATTGAAGCGATCGCCGTTCGGGGAGATAGCCTGTAATTCGCTTGTAGCCACACCGGGCTGCTATCCGGTAGCCCGTCTCTGAAGTCGTATCGAGGTCACGGATATGATTAGCACATTCGATATGTTCAAAATCGGCGTTGGGCCATCCAGTTCGCACACGGTTGGGCCGATGAATGCCGGGAAATCCTTTATTGATGAACTCGAGAAGAGTGGGGCGCTGTCGCAAATAACCGGTCTGACGGTCGATCTCTATGGTTCGCTGTCGCTCACCGGGAAAGGGCATGCGACCGATGTTGCGGTGATTATGGGGCTGGCCGGCAATCGCCCGGATAGCGTCGATATTGACGCCATTCCGGCATTTATTCGCGCCGTACAGCGCAGCGGGCGCCTACCGGTCGCGCAGGGCGCTGCCGTGGTGCCGTTCTCTGTGAATGATGACGTGGTCTTTCATGACGAGACTCTGCCGCGCCACGAGAATGGCATGCGTTTTACCGCGCGTCACGGCGACCAGATTCTGCTGAGTAAAACTTACTACTCGGTGGGTGGCGGTTTTATTGTCGAAGAGGAAAAGTTTGGCCAGGCGCATGACATCGAACAGCCGGTGCCGTTTCCATTCCGTTCAGCCAGTGAACTGGTAAAACAGTGTACGGATAACGGGTTGTCTATCTCCGGCCTGAT
Organism: Pseudocitrobacter sp. CD920760; assembly: GCF_057782505.1. Taxonomy (NCBI): domain Bacteria; kingdom Pseudomonadati; phylum Pseudomonadota; class Gammaproteobacteria; order Enterobacterales; family Enterobacteriaceae; genus Pseudocitrobacter; species Pseudocitrobacter sp. CD920760. Next base: position 4,556,811 of record NZ_CM173490.1, on the reverse strand, counting down.
GATGCAAAACGAGCTGGCGCTCAGGAGCAGAGAAGAGATCGACACCGGTTTTGCGCGGATCTGGCACGTCATGCGCACCGGGATCGAGCGCGGTATGAATACGGAAGGCGTGTTGCCAGGGCCGATGAATGTGCCGCGTCGCGCGGTGGCGTTACGGCGGATCCTCGTCTCCAGCGACAGCACATCCAGCGATCCGATGAATGTGATCGACTGGATCAACATGTTCGCGCTGGCGGTCAGTGAAGAGAATGCGGCGGGTGGGCGCGTCGTCACCGCGCCCACCAACGGTGCCTGCGGTATCGTCCCGGCGGTGCTGGCCTATTACGACAAATTCCGTCGTACGGTGAACGGTAACTCCGTGGCGCGTTTCTTACTGACCGCTGGGGCGATTGGCGGCCTGTATAAGCAGAACGCTTCAATTTCCGGTGCGGAAGTGGGCTGTCAGGGAGAGGTAGGCGTCGCGGCCTCGATGGCAGCAGCGGGCCTGACGGAGCTGCTTGGCGGCAGCCCGCAGCAAGTGTGCATGGCGGCGGAAATCGCTATGGAGCATAACCTGGGCCTGACCTGCGACCCGGTTGGCGGACAGGTGCAAATTCCCTGTATCGAGCGTAATGCCATCAACGCGGTGAAAGCGGTCAATGCGGCGCGAATGGCCATCCAGCGTACCAGTGAAGCGCGTGTCTCTCTCGATAAAGTGATCGAGACGATGTATGAAACGGGCAAAGACATGAATGACAAGTACCGCGAAACATCCCGTGGCGGGCTGGCGATAAAAGTAGTGTGCAGTTAATTTTTGAAGGGCTAAAAACAGAAAACCCCGGTTTCCCGGGGTTTCCTTTTATGCCGCTTCCTCTTCCGACTGACGGGTTTGGGCATCTGCGACAATCGCTTCGAGTTCGCCTAACATCTCTTCATAACCGAAACTTACCGGCGCTGAAATGACGGCCTGGGGTTTTACCTGCTTTTTCGCCTGCGGCTTCTTATGGCTTTTTTTACTCATCTGCTCACTCTTTTCATCCTGAAAATTACACCGGTAAATCTATCAGTAAAGCGCGCAGCGGCGTATCGGCAACCAGCGTTATGTTATCTTCGTCACGAATAAATGCGCCGTCACCGCAGGTGAGCGCTCCTTTTTCCAGCGCCTGCGTCTCTGCATGCACGGTACCGTGGATCGACTGCAGATAAGCGCGCGGACCGTTGAGGTGGAAACTGACTTTCTCACCTTTTTTCAATTCGATATGGTGTATCCACACCTTCTGACGCAATTGCAGGCTGCCGTCTGCGCCGTCTGGCGAAGCCAGAAGTTGTGGTGAAGCATCTGCAATGTCCACTTTCTGAACCAGCGGGTTTTCACGTTCCGGGCAGGCGTCAAGCCAGAGCTGCATCCGGGTGAGTGGTTTATCCTTACTGACATTATGTTCGCTGTAGCTGATGCCCGGCTGGGTCGAAATCAGCAGCGCTTCGCCTGCTTTCGCCTGGACATGATGGCCTTCGCTGTTGCGGTACTCCGCTTCCCCTTCGAGGATAATGTTGAGGATATCCACTTTCGGGTAAGTTCGCGGCTGGAAGGAGGCCCCTGGTGCCAGCACTTCCTGGTTCAGGACACGCAAAGAGGCGTATCCCAGCAGTTTCGGGTCAAAGTAGTGTCCAAAGGAGAAAGTGTAGCGAGCCTGGAGCCAGCCGAAGTCCGCCTGTCCACACTGTTTGGCTGTTCGGGTAGTAATCATAGTTTTTGACCTCTCTTTACACTAAATCAATGGTAAAGGTATGGACGCTGCATTGTTAGCCAGATATTCTGCCCGGTATATTCAAATTTCCTGAATGATAAAACGATGGCTAAAGAGAGAGCATTAACGCTGGAAGCCCTGCGGGTGATGGATGCAATCGACCGTCGCGGCAGCTTTGCCGCTGCGGCTGATGAGCTGGGACGCGTTCCGTCGGCATTAAGCTACACCATGCAAAAACTGGAAGAAGAACTGGATGTTGTGCTGTTCGACCGCTCAGGTCATCGAACAAAATTCACCAATGTCGGGCGTATGTTGCTGGAACGCGGGCGCGTACTGCTGGAAGCGGCGGATAAGCTGACGACGGACGCCGAAGCACTGGCGCGCGGGTGGGAAACGCATCTGACGATTGTCACCGAAGCGCTTATTCCAACGCCTACGCTCTACCCGCTGATCGAGAAGCTGGCGTTGAAAGCCAACACCCAGTTGTCGATTATCACCGAAGTGCTGGCCGGTGCGTGGGAACGCCTGGAGCAAGGGCGTGCGGATATCGTGATTGCGCCGGATATGCATTTCCGCTCGTCATCGGAAATTAACTCCCGCAAACTCTATTCGGTGATGAACGTTTACGTCGCCGCGCCAGATCACCCGATTCATCAGGAGCCGGAACCGCTCTCTGAAGTGACGCGCGTGAAGTACCGCGGCGTGGCGGTGGCGGATACCGCCCGTGAACGCCCGGTGCTGACGGTGCAGTTACTGGATAAACAGCCGCGCCTGACGGTCACGTCGATGGAAGATAAACGCCAGGCGTTATTGGCCGGTTTAGGCGTGGCGACCATGCCGTATCCGCTGGTGGAAAAAGATATCGCCGAGGGGCGTTTGCGGGTAGTGAGCCCGGAATACACCAACGAAGTGGAAATTATCATGGCGTGGCGTCGCGACAGCATGGGCGAAGCGAAGTCGTGGTGTCTGCGGGAAATTCAGAAGCTGCTGGCGGTTAAGTAGTCATTATGTTCAGCGCCTTATCCGGCCTACAGGATTTGCGTAGGCCGGATAAGCGAAGCGCCATCCGGCAATAAATGCACTACGAATTCAACTTCGGATCCGCCCCAAAGCGGTTTTCGCCCGGCGTACCTGACTGGCAGTTGAAGATAATAATCACCAGCCAGCCGATAATCGGGATGATCAGCAGCAACAGCCACCAGGCTGAGCGGTCGGTATCGTGCAGACGTCGGAACTGGACGGCCCACCAGGGCAGGAAAATCAGCACACCATAAATTGTTGTCAGAATGCCTTCACCGCTGGCGCGTTGCCAGCCCAGCATCTTATCGAGAATACCCAGCACCAGCGTAAAGATGACGTTGACCAGAATAAACATCCAGTACTCTTTACGGCGCGCGCGGCCCCCAAAACCGATGTAATTTCGTAGAACTTTGAGATACCAATCCATTTTCTGCCTCAGCTATTCGTTAATCACTTGTTTTCTAAGCGATCGAATTAAGAATAGCCGTGAATGAAACGGTGGTAAATATTGGTGTCACCAATTAATAGGGCATCCCGGAGGATGCCCTGTGTCATTAGCGGAAGCGCTCATCACGCCCGTGTGGCTCGTCGAGATCCTGCCACGGCCCAATGGAAATGATTCCCGTAGGGTTAATGGTTTTATGGCTGCGGAAATAGTGATTGCGGATGTGATCGAAATTCACCGTTTCGGCAATGCCCGGCATCTGATAGATATCGCGCATAAAACCGTGCAGGTTCAGGTAATCGCTGATGCGGTGCTTGTCACACTTAAAGTGCGTCACATAAACCGGATCAAAGCGAATCAGTGTAGTCCACAGACGAATATCGGCTTCAGTAAGCTGATTACCCGTCAGATAACGATGCTGACCGAGGATCTGCTCAAGGCGTTCCAGTGAGGTAAAGACTTTCTCCACCGCGTCGCTGTAGGCGTCCTGGCTGGTGGCAAAACCGGCTTTGTAGACGCCGTTATTTACGGTGTCGTAGATCCAGCCGTTCAGCTCATCAATTTGCGCGCGCAGGGCAACAGGGTAGTAATCGCCTGCTTTCGCGCCCAGACCGTCGAAGGCCGTATTGAACATGCGAATGATTTCGGCAGATTCGTTACTGACGATGGTATGGTTTTTCTTATCCCACAGCACCGGTACGGTAACGCGCCCGGTATAGTGCGGATCGGCATGCAGATAGAGTTGATACAGGAATTCATGCTGATACAGCGTATCGCCGGTCGCTGCCGGGAAGCTGTCATCAAAGGTCCAGCCATTTTCCAGCATCAGCGGGTTAACCACGGAAACGGAAATAAACGGCTCCAGGCCTTTCAGTTTACGCAGAATCAGCGTGCGGTGTGCCCACGGACAGGCGAGCGAGACGTACAGGTGATAGCGATCTTTCTCAGCGGCAAAGCCGCCGACGCCCGATGGGCCTGCTTCGCCATCCGCAGTGAGCCAGTTACGGAATGCCGAGACTGAACGTTGAAATTTACCCCCGGTGGATTTGGTGTCGTACCAGGTGTCATGCCAGACGCCGTCAATCAGTTGTCCCATTTTTTCTCTCCTTCAGATGGCAAAAGCGAGGAGATGTCTCCTCGCTTTGATTCAGTATAGTGCGATTACCATTTTTTATTCAGCACGCGGTCGATGCTGAATGCGCCCGGGCCAGTGATAGCCAGCAGCAGGAAACCGCCCGCGATGGTGAGGTTTTTCATAAACATCAGCGAGTTTACGCCTTCCGCAAAGTTACTGTGGAACAGGAACGCGGTCAGGATGGTGAAGCCCGCGGTAATCAATGCGGTGGTACGGGTCAGGAAACCAAACAGCACTGCCAGACCGCCGCCAAACTCAAGCAGAATAACCAGCGGCAGCATAAAGCCAGGGACGCCCATTGCTTCCATATATTGTTGGGTACCCGCATAACCGGTGATTTTGCCCCAACCTGCGGTAATGAACAGGATTGGCATCAGGATGCGCGCTACCAGTACACCAACATCTTCTAATTTTTTCATCTTATAACTCCAGGAAACCCATCGGGCGAACAATGTTATTTATTGTGCAAATACACGTTGATGCTGTGTGCCTGCTGTCGATGGAAAGAAGAATACCTGCGGCCTGGATCAATTGTTAGCAAGGAAAACTGTCGAATTGCTTCAAAAATTCTGAGTAATGCAATGCAAGATGAATATTTTTGTCGAGGCTGCTCGGGGAGTGGTGAATTGCCTGCTGACGGCGAGGTTTATCGGCAGGATACTCGGCGCAGGACACTTATCGGACAGGATGTCATGACTGAGACAACGACCTCGACACCGCATGATGCTGTTTTTAAAACGTTTATGACCCACCCGGAAACCGCTCGCGACTTTCTGGCAATTCATCTTCCCGCCCCTTTACGTGCGCAGTGCGACCTGTCGACGCTGCAGCTGGAATCGAGCAGCTTTATCGACGAGGAGCTGAAGGAAACGCACTCCGATGTGCTGTGGTCTGTGAATACGGCGCAGGGGAAAGGGTATGTCTATGCGCTGGTTGAGCATCAAAGCACGGCCCAGAAGAACATGACCTTTCGCCTGATGTACTATGCCTTTTCCGCGATGCATCGCCATCTCAAAAACGTCGATAACCAGTTGCCTTTGGTTATCCCGATTCTGTTTTATCATGGCGAACGTAGCCCTTATCCCTATTCCATGCGCTGGTGGGAAGCGTTTAGTCATCCGGCACTGGCGAAACAGCTCTATTTCGAGGCGCTGCCGCTGGTGGATATCACGGTGCTGTCAGACGATGAGATAGCCACGCATCGGCGAATGGCGGTGCTGGAATTTCTGCAAAAGCATATTCGCCGCCGCGATCTTCTCGAGCTCACCGATGCGCTGGCAAGGCTTTTAGCGCCAGGTTACACTACCCAAAGCCAGTTCGATGCGATGATGAGCTATATCGCGCAGGCTGGCCATTCCGCCAGTCTGTTCGTCTTTTTTCGCCGGCTGGCGCGTAAGGTACCTCAACACAAGGAGACGTTGATGACGATTGCGGAGTGGATGGAAAAAGAGCGGGAAAAAGGGATCGATTTTGGCCGTCGGTTAGGGATGAACAAAGGGCGTCGCGAAGGTTTTAGTAAAGGGCTCGATAAGGGTTTTGATAGAGGCGAACGCAACGCCAAACGCCAAATCGCCCAGGCATTATTAGCCACCGGCATCGACGTGGCGATTATCGCCAAAACCACCGGCTTGACAGTTGCCGAGATAGAAGCGCTCGCCTAAAAACAAGGCCCGGCATGGTATACCGGGCCTGTGTCAGATTAACGTAGCGTGTTTTTCACCAGCCGCCAGGCGCTCCAGACGCTGAATCCGCGTCGTGCCCAGCGCACCAGCCTGTTCGGCTGACGCAAACCCCAGACGGCGAATACGCCGCTACCTGCCAGGGCCCAGGTCCGCAGGCTGAGCAGCATCGCCCATTTGCGGTCGTAGACGTGGGTGAGTTCCAGCCAGTCGCGTCGGCCCGCACTTAAGTCCAGCCGCTGTTGCTGAATCTGGCTCAGCAAATACGCCTTACGCGCCTCACGCTCCTTTCGGTTACTCACGATCGTCCTCCAGCAGCGCCCGGTCGTTGGCCAGTTCGTGACGCGTGTGACGCAGCAGGGTTGAGCGTCGCACTTTACGTAACGTCCAAAGGCCACCGATTAACGCCAGCACCAGCAAGGTGACGGTGGTGCCAATCATCACGTTCAGTCGATATTGCGGATCGACCGCCCAGATAATCAGCACCAGCAGGCTCATCAGACCGAAAGCGGCAAACAGCAGGGTTAAGCCAACCAGCAGTAATAGCTGGAAGATGTTGGCTTTCTCTTCTTCCAGCTCCACCACCGCAAGGCGCACCCGCGTCTCAACCATCTGCACCAGTACGGTCACCAGACGTTGGCCGATGCCGAGGATATTTTTCCCCGGGCCTTGTGTGTGTTGATAATCCGCCATTATTAGCGACGCGTCAGCAGCACGCCCAGTACCAGACCGACCGCAGCCCCAATACCCACGCCCGTCCACGGGTTCTCACGCACATAACCGTCGGCACGCGCCGCGGCTTCACGGGTCTGTTTGGCCAGCGCATCGCTGGTTTCGCCCAGGCGATGGCGGCTCTCTTTCAGCGCGCTTTCCGCTGTACTGCGCAGCTTACTTATCTCTTCTTTCGACTTATCAGAGGAGCTATTCAGTACTTCTTCCAGGGTGTCAGCCAGTGATTTCAGTTCCGCGCGCAGGTTATCTGCATTGGTATCTTTAGACATGATGCTCTCCTGTTTGAATGTCCATGTGCTTAGTACTGGCGAGACTCCAGTTCTTTAAGCTCGTGCTGAGATTCCGCGAGTTTGTGCTCGCGTTTAGTAATTTTATCCGCATCGCCTTTTTGCTTTGCTTCATGCAGGTCACGCTGACGTTCGGCGATCTCTTCTTTCTGCTCGGCAATTTTTTTCTGATGATCGGCGCGTAACTTACTGTCGGAACAGTTTGCTTTGACCTCACTCAACGCTTTTTTCAGGCCATTAATGCGGTTTTGATTGTTATGCTTTTCGGCATAGCTGATCTCACGCTGGATGTCCTGTTCTTTCTCCTGACACAGTGTGGTCGCGCTTGCGCCAGCGGTGAGGGAAAGAAGTGCGATGGTCAGTGCGATGCGGTATTTCATGTAAGAAACCTTCCATTGTGTTAAGTACATCAGGAATGTACGGGTTCCAGTAACGGGGGTAATAGATTACGCCCACTTACTTAAGCATAGTTAGAAAAATGGGAAATCACCAAAGCCAGTGATTAGATACAGAATTATCCAAAGCGATGCGGCGTGTCGCGCAACAGCGAAAGCCAGGTGGTGGCATCGCGATCGTCATCCTGCTGGGCGATGATGTACTCATGCGGCAGCGTGCTGTCGAGCACCTTTTTGGCTGCGGCGCTTTGCGCGCTGGACTCAAATTTAATGAGTAGCGCATCGTTTTGCGGCGTAATGCTTTTGAACTGAATGCCGTTAGCATCCAGATGATGCCAGATGGAGAAGCCATCCGGCATGCTGGCGCCCTGATTGAGCGGGCGAATCGCCAGCGTGGATTCTTTCTGCTGTAACGCCGCGCAGAGCCAGAGAATGGCGCAAAACAGCAGCAATGCGCCAAGGCTCAGGGTAAATCGACGTAGCGTGACCTGTTTCAGCCCCATTATGAGCTCCGGTTGCCGTATTTTTTCTTCCACAGAACAACCAGCGACCCCACCAGACCAATCACCAACAGGGCTACCGGCAACAGCATCAGACAGGACATCAGCGCGTCTTCATACTTCAGGAATACCGGCGTTTTGCCAAGCAGGTATCCCAGCGAAGTGAGGATAAGCACCCACAGCAGGCCACTCATCCAGTTAAAGAACTGGAAACGGGCATTGCTCAGGCCGGATATCCCGGCGATGGTTGGCAACAGGGTACGCACGAAGGCGATGAAGCGGCCAATCAGCAACGCGGAGAGACCGTGTTTATGGAACAGATGATGTGCACGCTGGTGATAGTGGGCCGGAAGATGCGAAAGCCAGTTCTGCACAAGGCGCGTATTCCCCAGCCATCGCCCCTGAATATAACTGAGCCAGCAGCCAAGGCTTGCGGCGGTAGTCAGCAGAAGAATGGTTTGTGGGAAACCCAGCGCGCCTTTGGCAATCAGAACGCCAATCAGCACCAGCAGGCTATCGCCTGGCAGGAAGGCAGCAGGTAACAGCCCATTCTCAAGGAACAGGATCATAAACAAGACGAAGTAGAGCATGCCAATCATGGACGGATTCGACAGGGTTTCGAAATCCTGGCTCCATAACGCATTTAATAACTGGGATAATAGTTCCATTCACGATTCCTGGTACAACGATTAACGTAACGCCTGAACGAACTGCGACATTGTTTATATTTTAATCGGTCGCGGTAAACACATCCGTGTTAATGGCGAAGTAAGCAATTGCTAACTCACAGAACGACAAAATGCATCTAATTGTAACAAACACCTGAGTTTTACGTCATAGATTTTGCAGTTTGTTGAGGTTTGATTTTGCGGGTTGCGTGGGTGAGAGGCGAGGGTATTTACAAAGGCTGACACTATATATGTTTTGCTTACCCACATTAAACGTCAGGCCAGTCTGAAGACTGGCCTGGGAAGGGATCGGGCGATTATTTGGTGCCGTTGGCGGCGGTGTCGAGATGCACGACCGGGTTCTCTGCGAAGAGATAGCGGTCGGCATTAAATTCGAAGTCATCGCTGGTTTCGTTAAACAGCATCAGCTTGGTGTTTTCCAGATGCTGCCACATCGCCAGTTTGGCGGCATGCGGGTCTTTGCGGATCAGCGCTTTCAGAATTTGGTCGTGGTCATCACACCAGTTATCGACCGTACGCGCATCAATATGCTCATGCAGTTTTTTCCAGTACGGGTTATGGCTGCGCTGGGTCCACATTTTCTCGACGATGGCGGCAAGGGCGGTATTCTGCGTGGCCAGCGCGACCTGAATGTGGAATTGCAAATCCCATTCGGAGTCGCGGAAACACTTCTCGTTGCGCGCTTTGTCCTGGATCTCCATCAGCTTCATGATGTCCTGCTTGGTCACCTGCGTGGCGGCAAACTCGGCAATATTACTTTCAATGAGCTGGCGGGCCTGGAGCAGCTCAAACGGGCCGTAATTGGCGAATTCCATGGATTCGTCAGGCACCTGCTGATGGCGTGGCGTATTGGAAATAACATGAATGCCGGAACCTTTACGCACTTCCACGTAACCTTCGACTTCCAGCATGATAATGGCTTCACGAACCACCGTACGGCTAACGCATTTTTCGTCAGCAATAAAGCGCTCGGCAGGCAGCTTGTCGCCCACGAGATAGACGCCTTGCTCAATGCGCTCTTTCAGCTCAGCGGCAAGTTGCTGATATAAACGACGTGCGTCAGTGATTTCCATATTCTCTCCAGGCAGGGTACGGCAGATTAGATTTGTTATACCACTTTTACGAGGATCTAACCATAACGCCGCATGAAAAAAGCCGCCAGAGGAGGCGGCTTTTGCTACATGTTTAACACGCTCAAACTAGCTTTGCGTCGCCGGTTGATGCGTTTCTTGCTCAACCTCGTCAGCCGGTTTGTTTTTCAGTACCGTCCAGATAACCAGCGCACCCAGCAGGTCAAATACCGCCAGTACCGCGAACAGCGGGCTGAAGCCGATGGTATCTGCCAGCGCACCGACAACCAGTGCGAACAGGGTACTTGCCAGCCAGGCGGACATCCCGGTCAGGCCGTTAGCCGTGGCCACTTCGTTACGACCGAATACGTCAGAAGAGAGCGTAATCAGCGCGCCAGACAGCGCCTGGTGAGCAAAGCCACCGATGCACAGCAGGCCGATTGCAACATACGGGCTGGTGAACAGACCAATCATACCAGGGCCAATCATCAGCAGGGCGCCCATGGTGACAACCATTTTACGGGAAACAATCAGGTTCACGCCAAACCAGCGCTGGAACAGCGGCGGCAGGTAACCCCCCACGATACAACCCAGGTCAGCAAACAGCATTGGCATCCAGGCGAACATGGCGATTTCTTTCAGGTTAAAGCCATACACTTTAAACATGAACAGCGGGATCCAGGCGTTGAAGGTACCCCAGGCTGGTTCTGCCAGGAAACGCGGCAGGGCAATACCCCAGAACTGACGGTTACGCAGGATCTGACCAACGGACATTTTCTTCGCCGTACCGACCTGGTGCTGTGCTTCCTGACCATTAATGATGTAGTCGCGTTCTTCATCAGTCAGTTTTTTCTGATCACGCGGATGTTTGTAGAACACCAGCCAGGCCATCGCCCAGATGAAGCTCAGCACACCGGAGATAATAAATGCCATCTGCCAGCTGTGCATAACGATTGCCCATACCACCAACGGAGGAGCAATCATCGCACCGATTGAAGAGCCGACGTTGAAGTAACCGACCGCGATAGAACGTTCTTTCGCCGGGAACCATTCGGAGCTCGCTTTCAGGCCAGCCGGGATCATCGCAGCTTCTGCCGCACCGACCGCACCACGCGCCAGCGCCAGGCCGCCCCAGCTACCTGCCAGCGCAGTCGCGCCGCAGAACACAGCCCATGCAACGGCGAAGAAGGCGTAACCAATTTTGGTGCCCAGAATATCCAGCACGTACCCGGCAACAGGCTGCATCACCGTATAGGCCGCGGAGTAAGCGGCAATGATATAGGAGTATTGCTGTGTAGAAATGTGCAGCTCTTCCATCAGGGTAGGAGCAGCAGCTGCAACGGTATTACGCGTCAGGTATCCGAGCACGGTGCCCATTGTCACCAGTGCGATCATGTACCAACGTAACCCTTTAATTTTACGCATGTAAACCTCATCGTGTCGTTATTCCGCATCTTCATACGGTCTTCATCCAGTACTACGGGAGGATGTCTCAATCGAGGGGCTTACCGGGAGAACCCGGTACGACCCGAACCTTGCCTTCGTACTTGTGCTTAATTCGGTATCCGTACCGTTAAGTCAGTTGTATCTTTCACCAACAATGCATTCCGTCGGCTTATGTTTGACGGGGTGCACAATAACTTGTCATACAACTTTAAAAGGTGAATGCTGTCACAAAAGAGGTATTTTACGTGTGGGTATAGGTGGTAGGGCTTGAAGCCAGTCGTGGCGCGGTCTGTGTCGCTTTTTTTAGTTTTTTAATGTCATTTTTTGTCAATTTTTATTGATCTAACTCACGAAAAAATCTTCGGCTTGACGAAATTGGTGTGATAACTTTGTCAGCATTACAGATAAACATCTGACCACTCGTGAGAGGAAGACGATAATGACCCCGTTTATGACTGAAGATTTTCTGTTAGATACCGAATTTGCCCGCCGTTTGTACCACGACTACGCAAAAGATCAGCCGATTTTTGACTATCATTGCCACCTGCCGCCGCAGCAGATTGCTGAAAACTACCGTTTCAACAACCTGTATGACATCTGGCTCAAAGGCGATCACTATAAGTGGCGCGCCATGCGTACCAACGGTGTCGCCGAGCGCCTGTGCACCGGCGATGCGTCTGACCGCGAAAAATTTGATGCGTGGGCGGCGACCGTGCCACACACCATCGGCAACCCGTTATACCACTGGACGCACCTCGAACTGCGCCGTCCGTTTGGCATCACCGGCAAGCTGCTTTCCCCGTCTACCGCTGACGAAATCTGGAACGAATGCAACGAACTGCTGGCGCAGGATAAGTTCTCCGCGCGTGGCATCATGCAGCAGATGAACGTGAAAATGGTCGGCACTACCGATGACCCGATCGACACGCTGGAACACCACGCGACCGTAGCCAAAGACAGCACCTTCTCCATCAAAGTGCTGCCGAGCTGGCGCCCGGATAAAGCGTTCAACATTGAGCAGGCCACCTTCAACGACTACATGGCGAAACTGGGTGAAGTGTCTGACACCGATATCCGTCGTTTCACCGACCTGCAAACCGCGCTGACCAAACGTCTCGATCACTTCGCCGCCCACGGCTGTAAAGTGTCCGACCACGCGCTGGACGTGGTGATGTTCGCCGAAGCGAGCGAAGCCGAGCTGGATAGCATCCTGGCGCGTCGTCTGGCGGGTGAAAGCCTGAGCGAGCGCGAAGTGGCGCAGTTCAAAACGGCAGTCCTGGTCTTCCTTGGCGCAGAATATGCCCGTCGCGAATGGGTACAGCAGTACCACATTGGCGCGCTGCGTAATAACAACCAGCGTCAGTTCAAACTGCTGGGCGCGGACGTCGGTTTCGACTCCATCAACGACCGTCCGATGGCGGAAGAGCTCTCTAAACTGCTGAGCAAACAGAACGAACAGAATCTGCTGCCGAAAACCATCCTGTACTGTCTGAACCCGCGCGACAACGAAGTGCTGGGCACCATGATCGGTAACTTCCAGGGCGAAGGGATGCCGGGCAAAATGCAGTTCGGTTCCGGCTGGTGGTTCAACGACCAGAAAGATGGCATGGAACGTCAGATGACTCAGCTCGCACAGCTGGGCCTGCTGAGCCGTTTCGTCGGCATGCTGACCGACAGCCGCAGCTTCCTGTCTTATACCCGTCACGAATACTTCCGTCGCATTCTGTGCCAGATGATTGGCCGCTGGGTTGCTGCGGGCGAAGCGCCGGCGGATATCAACCTGCTGGGCGAGATGGTGAAAAACATTTGCTTTAACAATGCGCGTGACTACTTCGCCATTGAACTGAACTAAGGTCTGGGGTTGATATGCAATACATCAAGATCCATGCGCTGGATAACGTTGCGGTAGCATTAGCGGATTTGGCTGAAGGCACGGAAGTCACGGTCGACAACCAGACGGTAACGCTCCGTCAGGCGGTAGCGCGTGGGCATAAATTCACGTTGTGCCCTATCGCCAAAGGTGAAAACGTCATTAAGTATGGTTTACCGATTGGCCATGCGCTGGTGGATATTGCCGCGGGTGAACATATTCACTCACACAATACGCGTACCAATCTGAGCGATCTGGATACGTATAGCTATCAACCCGAATTCCAGCCTGAAGCGGCGCAACCGGCAGATCGCGATATCAACATTTATCGTCGCGCTAACGGTGACGTTGGGGTGCGTAACGAAATCTGGATCCTGCCGACCGTGGGCTGTGTTAACGGCATCGCGCGTCAGATCCAGACTCGCTTCCTGAAAGAGACCAATAACGCCGAAGGTACCGACGGCGTGCATCTCTTCAGCCACACTTACGGCTGCTCTCAGCTGGGCGACGACCATATTAATACCCGTACCATGCTGCAAAACATGGTGCGTCACCCTAACGCGGGTGCGGTGCTGGTGATTGGTCTTGGCTGTGAAAACAACCAGGTTGATGCCTTCCGCGAAACGCTGGGTGATTTTGATGCCGACCGCGTTCACTTTATGATTTGCCAACACCAGGACGATGAAGTGGAAGCGGGGATTGAGCATCTCCATCAGCTGTACAACGTAATGCGTAACGACAAACGTGTACCGGGCAAGCTGAGCGAGCTGAAGTTTGGCCTCGAGTGCGGCGGTTCCGACGGCCTCTCCGGGATCACCGCCAACCCGATGCTGGGTCGCTTCTCCGACTACGTGATTGCCAACGGCGGCACCACCGTGCTGACCGAAGTGCCGGAAATGTTTGGCGCGGAACAGCTCCTGATGAGCCACTGCCGTGACGAAGCCACGTTTGAGAAACTGGTCACCATGGTCAATGACTTCAAGCAGTACTTCATTGCCCATGATCAGCCTATCTACGAGAATCCATCACCGGGTAACAAAGCCGGTGGCATCACCACGCTGGAAGATAAATCGCTGGGTTGCACGCAAAAAGCGGGCTCCAGCCAGGTGGTGGACGTGCTGCGCTACGGCGAGCGTCTGAAAACGCCGGGTCTGAACCTGTTGAGCGCACCGGGTAACGATGCGGTTGCGACCAGCGCGCTGGCGGGTGCGGGCTGTCATATGGTGCTGTTCAGCACCGGTCGCGGTACGCCTTACGGCGGTTTTGTGCCGACGGTGAAAATCGCCACCAACAGTGAACTGGCGGCGAAGAAAAAACACTGGATCGACTTCGACGCGGGGCAGCTGATTCACGGCAAAGCAATGCCGCAGCTGCTGAACGAGTTCGTTGATGTGATTGTTGATTTTGCCAATGGCAAAGAGACCTGCAACGAACGCAATGATTTCCGCGAGCTGGCGATCTTTAAGAGCGGCGTCACATTGTAATAAAAATGTGATCTGATACGATAAAACGGCGTTTCACTTCCTGAAACGCCGTTTTTTTATGGTGTTCAATAAGGACTTCTCCATGACTGCGTATTGGCTCGCCCAGGGCGTAGGTGTACTCGCGTTTTTAATCGGTATCACCACCTTCATCAATCGCGATGAACGGCGCTTTAAGTTTCAGCTCTCCCTCTACAGTGCGACCATTGGGGTGCATTTCTTCCTGATGGGGGCTATCCCGGCGGGGATGAGCGCCGAACTCAACGTCATCCGTACCATTATTTCGGTATACACCCGGCGCATCTGGGTGATGTTTGTGTTTATCGCGCTGACGCTTACCCTGGGGCTAAGCAAGCTGCATCACGCGATGGAACTGCTGCCGATTGCGGGTACGGTTGCCAGTACGTGGGCGCTGTTTCGTTGCAAAGGGTTGTCGGTGCGCTGCGTGATGTGGTGCTCTACCGCCTGCTGGGTTGCCCATAACTTCTGGCTCGGTTCGATTGGCGGCACGATGATTGAAGGGAGCTTTCTGGTGATGAACGGCCTGAATATAATCCGCTTCTGGCGCATGCAGCGGCGCGGTATTGACCCGTTTAACGTCGAGAAGAAAGTACAGAAAGAAAGCCCCTCCGCCTGACGGCGAAGGGGGAAACGATTAGCTGCGCAGGGCGTCTTTCGCCAGGCGTGCATCTTCTGCCTGGCAAACGGCAGCGGTGAACATCACGTCGGTAGAGGAGTTGATCGCGGTTTCGCAGGAGTCCTGCAATACGCCGATGATAAAGCCGACAGCCACCACCTGCATGGCGATTTCGTTCGGAATGCCGAACATATTACAGGCCAGCGGGATCAACAGCAGTGAACCACCCGCCACACCCGATGCGCCGCAGGCGCACAGCGATGCCACCACACTCAGCAGCAGCGCCGTCGGCAGGTCAACCGGAATGCCCAGCGTATGCACCGCCGCCAGCGTGAGCACGGTAATGGTAATTGCCGCACCAGCCATGTTCACGGTCGCACCCAGCGGAATGGAGACCGAGTAAGTATCGCGATCCAGATTCAGCTTCTCGCACAGCGACATATTCACCGGAATGTTCGCCGCAGAACTGCGGGTGAAGAAGGCGGTCACGCCGCTTTCACGCAGGCAGGTAAAGACCAGCGGATACGGGTTGCGCCGGATTTGCAGCCATACCAGCAGCGGGTTGATCACCAGTGCCACCACGGCCATACAGCCGACCAGCACCAGCAGAATTTGCGCGTAGCCCCACAGCGCGGAAAAACCGGTGGTGGCGAGGGTAGAAGAGACCAGGCCGAAAATACCCACGGGTGCAAAGCGAATCACCACCTTCACGATAAAAGTGACCGCGTTGGACATATCGTTGACCAGGTTTTTGGTGGTGTCGTTGCTGTGACGCAGAGCGAAGCCCAGGCCCACGGCCCACACCAGAATACCGATGTAATTTGCGTTAATCAGCGCATGAATCGGGTTGGCGACGATACTCATCAGCAACCCGTGCATCACCTGCACAATGCCTGTTGGCGGGGTAATATCCGTCGCCCCAGTCGTGAGTTGCAGTGTGGAGGGGAACATAAAGCTCACCACCACGGCTGTTAATGCCGCAGAGAAGGTCCCCAGTAAATACATCCACAGAATAGGGCGGATATTGGTTTTTTGCCCCTGTTGATGGTTGGCGATTGAGGCCATCACCAGCGTCAGTACCAGCACCGGCGCGACCGCTTTCAGTGCGCCAACAAACAGCGTACCGAGCAGGCCCGTGGCTTCCGCCGCCGGTTTTGAAATTAACGCCAGTGCGATGCCCAGCACCAGACCAATCAATATTTGTTTTACCAGACTTCCCTGCACCAGGCGGCGAAAGAAGCTGGAAGACGGAGATGTCGTCATGAATGTATTCCTTCCAGTGATGTAATGTGCCATCCCGGTTACGAATTATTTGTCTCGTTTATGTCAGGATGTAAAAAAATGTTTGCCTGGTTGAGTATAAGGAAAGTTGGCCGGCGGGGAAGCGTAAAATGCTGGAATTTACGCGGTGCATCATATTTTTTAACTTTAGTTTCACATTGATGCCGGGCAGCGTACTGCTGCCCGGCTAAACGGCTTAGGCCTGCTGGTTCTTTTTATCGTGCTGGTGATTCACCCAGGCGTTGATCACTAACGTCAGCACCAGGATGCCGCCCACCACGCCCAGCGATATCGCAATAGGGATATGGTAGAAATCGACGATCAGCATTTTGATACCGATAAACACCAGGATCACCGCCAGACCGTATTTGAGCATCGAGAAGCGCTCTGCCACGCCCGCCAGCAGGAAGTACATCGCGCGCAGGCCGAGAATGGCGAACAGGTTAGAGGTCAGTACGATAAACGGATCGGTGGTGACCGCGAAGATGGCCGGAATGCTATCGACGGCGAAAATAATGTCGCTGAACTCGACCAGAATCAGCACCAATAACAGCGGCGTCGCGTAGATAACGCCTTTCTGGCGCACAAAGAAGTGCTCGCCCTCTATCTTATCAGTCATGCGCAGATGCCCGCGCAGCCAGCGCACCAGCGGTTTATCGCCAATACCGCTCTCATCTTCTTTCGCCAGCGCCATCTTGATACCGGTAAACAGCAGGAACGCGCCGAACACATACAGCAGCCATTCAAACTGGGTAATCAGCCAGCTTCCGGCGAAGATCATGATTGTACGCAGCACGATCGCGCCTAATACGCCATAAACCAGTACGCGGCGTTGCAGCGCTGCCGGAACCGAGAAGTAGCTGAACAGCATCAACCAGACGAAGACGTTATCGACGGCCAGCGATTTCTCAATCAGATAACCGGTAAGGAAGGCGAGCGCCTGCGGATCGGCCACCGCGCGACCCTGTGTCTCAGCCAGATACCACCAGAAGGCAGCGTTGAACAACAACGAGAGCGTGACCCAGACGATAGACCAGGCCGCAGCCTGTTTCATGGTCATGGCGTTAGCGCCGCGTCGGCCCTGCAACATCAGGTCGATGGCTAACATGATCACGACGACGACAGCGAATCCGCCCCACAGCAACGGTGTGCCGACACTATTCATAGATATTTTCCTTACGCATAAAAAAACGGCTAACGTCGGAAGACGGCAGCCGCTGCTTTTTCTATGCATAGACCTCGCCTTCCGGCAAGGTCTCACTTACAACAAAAAGTATGCACTTCAAACGGTTGCCCGAAGGTGCATACGTTTTATTGCCCGGCGACCGGATACGGTTTTTCACGTATCGTAATGACGATCCACCGGCAAGGAAGTTACTCCCCTTTGCGGGTTACAAAATATTACAGGCCATCGACGACGTCAATGACCTGTAACATCCGTTTTACATAGCTTTACGCAGGCACCTGCTCGCTAATGTCATCCGCAGGGAAAGTGACGCCAGTCTGGCGGCGAATCTCCGTTTGCAGTTTCGCGGTTGTACGGCTGACAGCAAGCCCCGGATGATTCACTTCATTGGTTTCGACCAGACGGGCAAAGACCTCTGCTTCATACAGCATAGTATTAATATGCTGAGGCTGAGTGAGATCCTGCGCTTTGCCACCGCGCGGCACGAAGGTGACTTTCTGGCACTCGGAGATTTTCTCGATGACCAGCGACCCGTCTTCGCCCTGGATTTCGCTCGGCAACACGGAATCACTGACTTTTGAGTGCTGCAACGTAACGCTGAAATCGCCATAGTCGAGCACCACCAGACCATGCGCATCCACGCCGCTTTCCAGCAGGCTCGCTGACGCCTGCACACCGTGCGGTTCGCCCCACAGCGCGACCGCTGAGGCCAGGCAATAAAAACCGATATCCATAATCGAACCGTTAGAGAACGCCGGATTAAAGGTATTTGGGTTTTCACCGTCGAGATAGCGCTGATAGCGGGACGAGTACTGGCAGTAGTTGATAAGCGCTTTACGCACCTTACCTACCTTGCTTAACGACTGCTGTAAAAGCAGGAAATTAGGCAGGCTGGCGGTTTTAAACGCTTCGAACAGTACGACCTGATTTTCGCGCGCGGTTTCAATCGCCGCTTCCACTTCACGCAGGTTTGACGCCAGTGGCTTCTCACAAATCACGTGCTTTTTATGGCGTAAGAAAAGCTGTGTTTGCGGGAAATGGAACGAATTTGGGCTGGCGATATACACCGCATCAATGGCATCGCTTTGCGCCATCGCTTCAAGCGAAGTAAAAAGGTGCTCGACGGGATAATCGTTGGCGAAGGTTTGAGCCTGCTCAAGGCTGCGGGAGTAGATAGCGGTGAGCTTATATTTGCCGGTCTCGTGGGCGGCATCGACAAACTGTTTGGTTATCCAGTTTGTACCAATGACTGCGAAACGTATCATAGACGCTGACGTGCTCCATAAAAGGGGATCTTCCTTCAATGTAGCACGCTGGCATGACAAAATGAGTGCGCAGTAACGCACTTATTTAGTGGCGGGGCAACCGTGCTCGCTGTTCGGGCCAATCATCACCGTGGGGCCGAGATACCTGGGCTGACGGTGGAGTATTTTGGCATCAATGACCGCGCTGACGCGGGCGAGCTTTTCGCGCAGGCGCACCAGTTTGCCGCGGCCTTGATCCAAATCCTGAGCGTTAAAGCCGATGGCATCAATGCCATATTGTTTCGCCAGCCAAATGGCGCGTTGATTATGAAATTCTTGCGAGATAATCGTGATGTTATTTTCGCCAAAGACTTTATTGGCGCGCACGACGGAGTCGAGGGTGGAGAACCCCGCGTAGTCACAGAAGATAGCACTGGCGGGGACGCCTTTGGCGATCAACGCCTGCTGCATGCCGGAAGATTCATCGTAATTTTTACGACCATTATCGCCGCTCACCAGCAGCCATTTCACTTTTCCGGAATGAAATAATGCCGCTGCTGCGTTAATCCGTCGGGCGAAGTAATTGTTGCCCGGTTTGGCCCCTAACAGCAGGCCTACATTGCGCGCAGGTATTGCATCGACGTCATTCCATGTCAGTTGCTGGCTTGCTTTGACTATCTCCCGGTTGGCGAAAAAAATCATAGCAATAGCCGCAAAGAGCAGAAAACAGACGAACCTGAACATGCGTCGAGAGCAAAAAAGGTGACGGAGAAAACGGGCTAACACGCGCAGCATTGATCGTTATCCTTAACGAAAGCAGGGGAAAGTCGATTGTAGACGTTAGTGGGTAAATTCATAACGATCGGCGATCGAATTCAGATTTTGTCTTAACCCAACGACATCTGTGTCAGCCACAGCCGGGTATCAAACTCCAGCTGGTGGTACTGCGGTTCCATGTGGCAGCAAAGCTGATAAAACGCTTTGTCGTGCTCTTTCTCTTTCAGGTGCGCTAATTCATGCACCACAATCATGCGCAGAAACGGCTCTGGCGCATTGCGAAAAACGGTGGCGACGCGAATTTCCGCTTTAGCTTTCAACTTCCCACCCTGAACGCGCGAAACGGCAGTATGCAGGCCCAGCGCGTTTTTCAGCACGTGGATCTTATTGTCATACATCACCTTATTAATTGGCGGCGCGTTGCGCAGAAACTGGCTTTTGAGATCCTGCGTGTATTGCCAGAGCGCCTTATCGGTGGCGAAATCGTGCGTGCCGGGGTAGCGCTTTGCCAGCACGGCACCCAAACGCTGTTCGGCGATAAGCGTGCGCACTTGTGCCAGCAGGTGTTCCGGGTAGCCCTGGAGATAAGTTAGTTGCGTCATCACAGCCCCAAATCGGATTAAAAAGTGTATACTCACGCACCCTTTTCAGGGATAACGCCAAATTTTACCATTCTGGAGGGCCGATGAGCCACATAGACAACGGTTTCCGTTCACTGAACCTGAAACGTTTCCCGGAGACGGACGACGTCAACCCGCTACAGGCGTGGGAAGCGGCGGATGAGTATCTGCTGCAGCAGTTGGACGACACCGAAATCAACGGCCCGGTCCTGATCTTCAATGACAGCTTCGGCGCACTGAGCTGCGCGCTGGCGGAGCATAAGCCGTACAGCATTGGTGACTCTTACGTCAGTGAGCTGGGTACGCGTGAAAACCTGCGCCATAACGACATTGACGAATCCAGCGTCAGATTCCTCGACAGTACCGCGGAATATCCGTCTGCGCCAGCCGTCGTGCTGATCAAAATCCCAAAAACGCTGGCTCTGCTGGAACAGCAACTGCGCGCGCTGCGCAACGTCGTTACGCCGCAAACGCGTATTATCGCTGGTGCGAAAGCCCGCGATATTCACAATTCCACGCTGGCGCTGTTCGAGAAAATTCTCGGCACTACCACCACCACGCTTGCGTGGAAGAAAGCGCGTCTGATCAACTGCACCTTCACGAAGCCGGCGCTGGCAGACGAATCGCAGATCCTGAGCTGGCCGCTGGAAGGCACCTCGTGGACCATTCATAACCACGCGAACGTCTTCTCTCGCACCGGTCTGGATATCGGCGCACGCTTCTTTATCGAGCATCTGCCGGAAAACCTGGAAGGTGAGATTGTTGATCTCGGCTGCGGTAACGGGGTGATTGGCCTGACGTTGCTTGCGAAAAACCCGGAAGCGACGGTGGTGTTTGTGGATGAATCACCGATGGCGGTGGCCTCCAGCCGCCTTAACGTGGAAAGCAACCTGCCGGACGCCATCGACCGTTGTGAATTTATGATCAACAACGCGCTCTCCGGCGTCGAACCGTTCCGCTTCAACGCGGTACTGTGCAACCCGCCGTTCCATCAGCAGCATGCGCTGACTGATAACGTGGCATGGGAAATGTTCCACCACGCGCGTCGTTGCCTGAAAATTAACGGCGAGCTGTATATTGTGGCTAACCGTCACCTCGACTACTTCCACAAGCTGAAGAAGATTTTCGGCAATTGCACCACCATCGCCACCAACAGCAAGTTTGTGGTGCTGAAAGCGGTGAAGCTGGGGCGTCGTCGTTAAGGCGAATCCCTCACTCCGGCCCTCTCCCATAGGGAGAGGGAGCAAAACCTCCGCTTCTGGAAGCGTGCTCGCAGCATTAAAATTCTACATCTCCCTTCTCTTGTATCGCTCTGTTTGAAGCGTAATCTCACTTCGCCCTGATGACGTAACGTATTGCCAATTTGGCAACATGCGTTATGATATTGCCAATTTGTCAACGGAGTTGATGAAGAATGCACCTGATAATACAAAAAGCATTGAAAGATGCGGCCGAAAAATTTCCGCAGCATGCGCTGGAGATCCTCGCGCTGGGGAGGGTGGTTTCGAAAGGATACTTCAGGACGCCCGAGGCACTAAAGGGGCTTTTCCCCTCTCTGGGTAATTTTAAATATCTGGATAAACATTATGTTATCGACATTGGTCGGAACGAATTACGCGTTATTGTGATGATTTTTTTTGATTCGCAGAAGTTCTATGTTCGGCAGGTGTTCACGCATAAAGAGTACGATAGGTTTACAGCAGAGCATCGAGGAAGGGGAAAAAGATGATGGTCATTTCTAAAGTACTGAAGGCAGGTGAAAAGCTGACACAAGCCGCTCCTTTTTTGGCCGGTATCCAGAACGATGAACAGCATAAAGAAGCGCTCCTACTGATTGAGCATCTGTTACTGAACGATCCCGATAACCCGCTTGTGGACCTGGTATGCGCAAAAATTACGGCCTGGGAAACCTCAGCACCGGAGTTTGCTGAATTTAATGCGAGGCTTGAAGCGACGCCAGCAGGCATTGCGGTAATTCGTACGTTAATGGATCAGTACGAATTAACGTTATCCGATCTTCCTGAAATCGGCAGCAAATCGATGGTATCCCGGGTTCTCAACGGGCAGCGAAAGCTAACTCTTGAACACGCGAAAAAGCTGGCGGCCCGTTTTGGTATTTCACCGGCGTTGTTCATTGATTAAGGCGTCGCTGCCTTAACATTACGCACAATCGGTTCCCTCTCCCTGAGGGAGAGGGTGTCAAATCTCCAGCGCCAGCCGTGTCCCCTGCGCGATTGCCCGCCGCGCATCCAGCTCCATTGCTACATCGCAGCCGCCAATCAAATGCACGGTTTTCCCGCTTTCCGCCAGCGGTTGCGCCAGCGCGCGCTGCGGATCTTGTCCGGCGCAGATCACCACATGATCGACCCTCAGCACCTGCGCTTCATCGCCGATCGTGATATGTAACCCTTCGTCGTCGATCTTCTGATAACTCACCGCCGGGATCATCTTCACGCCGCGCGACAGCAGCGTTGCCCGGTGGATCCAGCCGGTGGTTTTGCCAAGCCCATCACCGGGTTTACTGGCTTTACGCTGAAGCATCACTATTTTGCGCGGGCTCTTCGGCAGCATTGCGCCTTCCGGGCGCAGGCCGCCCGGCTGTTGCAGCGTGGTGTCGATGCCCCATTCCTGGCAAAATTCGTCAATATTTTGACTGGTAGAAATGCCTGGCTGACTTAAATACATCGCGGTATCAAAGCCAATGCCGCCGCAGCCGATAATCGCCACCGAATTTCCCACCGCAACCTTGTCACGCAGCACCTGGAGATAGGTCAGCACTTTGGGATGGTCGATCCCGTCAATTGCGGGCATGCGCGGGACGATCCCGCAGGCGAGGATCGTTTCGTCAAATGCCTGCAGATGATCCGCCGTGACCCGATGATTCAGTTTGAGCGTTACGCCCGTGACGTCGATCATACGGCGGTAGTAGCGCAGCGTTTCGTAAAACTCCTCTTTGCCGGGGATCTGTTTGGCGATATTAAACTGCCCGCCAATTTCGCTATGCGCATCAAACAGTGTGACCTGATGCCCGCGCGCGGCGGCGTTAATGGCAAATGCCAGCCCGGCCGGGCCCGCGCCGACGACGGCGAGATTTTTCTTTTTTAGCGCCGGGACAATCGGCATTTTGGTTTCATGACAGGCGCGGGGGTTCACCAGGCAGGAGGTGACTTTGCCCATGAAGATCTGATCGAGACACGCCTGATTGCAGCCAATACAGGTGTTGATCTCGTCGGCGCGGCCCGCCTGTGCTTTTGACAGCAACTCCGCATCAGCGAGGAACGGGCGAGCCATCGATACCATGTCGGCATCGCCGCGCGCCAGAATATCGTCCGCGACGCCAGGATCGTTGATGCGGTTGGTGGTCACCAGCGGGATCGTGACACGGCCTTTGAGCTTGCGCGTGACCCAACTGAATGCCCCGCGTGGTACCGGCGTGGCGATGGTAGGGATCCGCGCTTCGTGCCAGCCAATGCCGGTATTAATGATCGTCGCCCCCGCTGCTTCAATGGCCTGCGCCAGCTGCACGGTCTCATCAAATGCGCCGCCACCTTCCACCAGGTCCAGCATCGACAGACGGAAAATGATGATGAAATCTTTTCCCACGCGCTCGCGTACTGCGCGAATAACCTCCACAGCAAAACGCATTCGGCGCGGATAGTCGCCGCCCCATTCATCGTCGCGATGGTTGGTGCGCGCCGCCAGAAATTCGTTAATCAGATAGCCTTCCGAGCCCATCACTTCCACGCCGTCATACCCGGCTTCCCGCGCCAGTTGGGCACAACGGGCGAAATCATCAATCAGCGTCAGGATTTCATCGTGGGTTAACGCATGCGGCGTAAAGCGGTTGATCGGCGCCTGAATGGCCGAGGGCGCCACCAGATGCGGCTGATAACTGTATCGCCCGGTGTGCAGAATTTGCAGGGCGATTTTGCCGTCCTCCTGATGCACCGCATCCGTCACCAGCCGATGCTGAGGGAGCTGGCTGGCGTCACTCAGCACCGCACCGCCTTCCATACCGACGCCGGAAAGCGCCGGTGCGACGCCCCCGGTGACAATCAATGCCACGCCGTGACGCGCACGTTCGGCATAAAACGCCGCCAGCCGTTCGGCCCCGCTGGGATGCTCCTCCAGCCCGGTGTGCATCGAGCCCATCAGAACGCGGTTTTTAAGGGTAGTGAAGCCCAGGTCCAGCGGGGCGAACAGCGACGGATAGCTCATAAGATTGTCCAGTATGTAAAATTATTGTTATGTGGTCGGATGAGTTTAATTTAGCCGTCGGCGTAGAAAAGGGAAAAGGGGAATGCAGGGATTGTGATGGGATTCAAAGAACGCCCCCCACGAAAACAGGGGGGCGTGAGATTTACTGCTCGGTCGTGACCTGTTTTTCAACGCGCAGTGACGCCAGCGCCTTGCGTGCCGCCTTCAGCACCAGTTCGCACTGCTCGATGGTCAGCGTGAGCGGGGGCTCGATGCGGATGGTTTTGGCGTTGTTGAGCGTCCCGGCAACCAGCACGCGCTGGCGGAACATTTCACTCGCGAAGCTGTAGCCGATTTCGTTATCGACAAACTCAATCGCCATCAGCATCCCTTTACCGCGCGCTTCACGCACCAGGTCCGGGTATTCGCGCGCCAGGCTGCGGAAGCCGTCCAGCAGCATGTCACCTTTCTGCTCCGCCTGTGCCGGAAGGTTCTCCGTCAACAGCACGTTGATGGTGGCGAGTGCGGCCGCACAGGCCAGCGGGTTGCCGCCAAAGGTGGTGGTATGCAGGAACGGATTATCGAACAGCACCGAAAAGACCTCTTCAGTGGCGATGGTCGCGCCGATAGGCATCACGCCGCCGCCGAGTGCTTTCGCCAGGCACAAAATGTCCGGCTGAACGTTCTCGTGTTCGCAGGCAAACATTTTGCCCGTGCGCCCCATCCCGGTTTGCACTTCATCGAAGATCAGTAACGCGCCAAACTCATCGCACAGCTTGCGTACCGCTGGCAGGTAACCCTGCGGCGGCAGGATCACGCCGCCTTCACCCTGAATAGGTTCCAGGATCACCGCCGCCACGTCGTCACCGGTTTTCTGGCATTCGGATAGCGCCAGACGCATGGCGTCGATGTTGCCAAACGGCACATGTCGGAAGCCCGGCAGCAGCGGCATAAACGGCTTACGGAACGTGGATTTCGCTGTGGCCGAGAGTGCGCCGAGCGATTTCCCGTGAAACGCGCCGCTGGTGGCGATGAAGGTGAATTTACCGCGTGGCGACTGGTATGCTTTGGCAAGCTTCAGCGCCGCTTCCACGGATTCGGTGCCACTGTTGCTGAAGAAACTGTACTTCAGTTTCCCCGGCGCCAGCGCGGCCAGCGTTTTTGCCAGCATCGCACGAAGCGGGTCGAGCAGCTCCTGGCTGTGTAGCGGTTGTTTGACGAGCTGATTCTGTACGGCGGAAACCACAACTGGATTACGGTGCCCCACGTTGAAAATGCCAAATCCACCCAGACAATCAATAAACTCCTGTCCCTGGGTGTCGACAAGCGTATTCAGGCTCCCCGCTTGCCACTCTACGGCTCCGTAATCCCCGCCGGCGGTCACAGATTTTCGATACTCCAGAAACCCCGGGTTTACATGCTCTTTAAAGTATTCTCTGACCTCCTGATTGAGAGCTTTCATCTCCTCATGATCAAGCGTGCGCTTTTCAATGAGATTCAATGCGTGTGCGCTACAGGCCAAAGCCGATGCGCTGGAAGGTAATCTGTTCAAAATAAGCTCCCGGGGGTCACGTATCACACGATACTGAATTAAGTATTGCAGGGATTGCGCCACTTCGAAGCGGGCGCTGAAAATCGGGATAAACACCAGGGAGAAATGCAGTTGCACAATATTTAATCGTCCAGCGGCCCTGTGGCCGCAGGAGAAGGACAAATCTCATCTCGCCAGAATGGGGCGAAATGCGCGAAAACGGGGCAGATCGTGCGCCATTTTAACGCGTGAGAGAATATATCCTCTAAAAATGCGAGCTGAATCGAGATTAACGAATAAAGCTAAGTCATCCGCCGCCGACATACCCTTTACACAATAAGCCTTATTACCGGCAAGGATACCTGCATGTCTTCACAACCCTGGGTTAGTCAACGCGAATACCCGCTGGATGACCAAACGACGTTAATGTCCACTTCCGATCTCAATAGCTATGTCACTCACGTAAACGATGCGTTTATTCAGGTGAGCGGCTACAGCATGGAAGAGATTTGCGGTCAGCCACACAACCTGGTCCGTCACCCGGATATGCCGAAAGCGGCGTTTGCCGATATGTGGTACACCCTGAAACAGGGGGAGCCGTGGAGCGCAATTGTCAAAAACCGGCGTAAAAATGGCGACCATTACTGGGTGCGCGCCAACGCCATCCCGATGGTGCGGCACGGTGAAGTCACCGGCTATATGTCGATTCGCACTCAGGCTACGCCGGAAGAGGTAGCCGTCGCGGAGCCGCTCTATCGGGCGTTAAAAGAGGGGCGCAGTAACAAGCGGCTCTACAAAGGCATGGTGATCAGTAAACACTGGTGGGGCAAGCTGTCCGTGATGCCGCTACGCTGGCGCGTGCGGCTATTGATGACGTCCCTGTTTATGCTGTTAGCGGCAGCGCTGTGCGCCACGCATGCGCCGTGGATGTCGCTGGCGGTGGCGGCACTGCTGATGCTGGCGGGAACGGCGCTGCTTGAAGCGCAGATCGTTCGCCCGGTCGAGAATGTGGCGCATCAGGCACTCAGTATTGCGACCGGTGGACGTCACCGCGTGCAGCATCTGAGCCGTGGTGATGAACTGGGGCTGATTTTGCGATCGGTCGGACAACTGGGGCTTATCTGTCGCTGGTTGAAAAATGATGTCGCAAGCCAGGTCTCCAGCGTCAGCCAGGGAAGCGATACGTTAGCGAAGGGCAACGATGATCTTAACGAACGCACCCGCCAGACGGTGGTTAATGTCCAGCAGACGGTGGCAACGATGAACGAGATGAATGCCTCCGTGCAAAGCAATTCGCAAACGGCGGCGGCAGCCGATAAGCTCTCAATTGCCGCCAGCGGCGCGGCGGAGCAGGGCGGGCAGGCAATGCAGGGCGTGGTCAGAACGATGGACGAAATTGCTGACAGCACGCAGCGGATTGGCTCAATCACCACGCTTATCAATGATATTGCCTTCCAGACCAATATTCTGGCGCTAAATGCGGCGGTCGAAGCCGCGCGAGCGGGCGATCAGGGGAAAGGCTTTGCGGTGGTAGCGGGGGAGGTTCGTCAGCTGGCGAGCCGCAGCGCAACGGCGGCTAACGACATTCGTAAGCTGATTGAGGCCAGCGCCAGCAAGGTGCATTCCGGCGCCGATCAGGTTCACGCGGCGGGGCGGGTGATGAACGATATTCTGGCCCAGGTGCAGAATGTGACGCAGTTGATTGCACAAATTAGCCAGTCGACCTCAGAACAGGCCAACGGGCTGTCGGATATTACCCGCGCGGTGGCGGAACTGGATGCCATTACCCAGAAAAATGCCGGGCTGGTTGCTGAAAGCGCCCATGTGTCGGCGATGGTAAAACATCGCGCCAGCCGGCTTCAGGACGCTGTCACGGTACTGCATTAATCAAGCTGTGAAATTTCCAGCGCCGCGCGGTCAATCACGCCAACAATCTGTTTTAGCTGCGCGTCGCTGAGTTCGCTCTGGTTCACTTTCAGGTTCAGTACGGCCTTGAAGTTTTCCAGCGCGCGTTTCATTTGCGGATCTTTACGCAGTTCGTGGCCGACCATGCGGAGTTTCAGCTTCGCCTGAACCTGCTCCAGCACCTCTTTGTTTTCCACCAGCACATTACTGCCTTCCCCGGTGATGGCGATTTTTTTACGTCCACCGTCTTCTTCCTGGATGGTGATCAGCCCCTGATCCTGCAGCAGATCGAGCGTCGGGTAGATTACGCCAGGGCTTGGGGTGTAGTTGCCCTGGGTCATGTTTTCGATCTCTTTGATCAACTCGTAACCGTGGCTGGCGTTGCGGGAAAGGATATCCAGTACCACCAGA
This sequence comes from Pseudocitrobacter sp. CD920760, assembly GCF_057782505.1. Classification (NCBI taxonomy): domain Bacteria; kingdom Pseudomonadati; phylum Pseudomonadota; class Gammaproteobacteria; order Enterobacterales; family Enterobacteriaceae; genus Pseudocitrobacter; species Pseudocitrobacter sp. CD920760. The sequence continues at coordinate 4,528,546 of NZ_CM173490.1, read as the reverse complement.
CGCAGCTCGCCATGGCCGAAGAAACGCTGACGACGCCCGCCGCCAAAGCCGCCTCCACCGCCGTGACGACCTTCACCACGACCACCACGATATTCGCGCTCACCATGGCATTCACGACCACCGCGTCCGCCGCGGCCAAACTCTGAAAAGTGTCTCATCATTTTTTACCTTAACTTGTTTTCGATATATCTAACTTATATCTAAATATCTATCTTTAGCAAGGGTGAGATGAGGTAATTTTCTATCATCATGAAATATAAAGAATTAATTTAATTTCGTGGATTTTCTGTGCGATAGATAAAGTATATCTTAAAAAAAGCTTGCTTTCTGTCCAACTGGCAATCATTATCATTTGCATCAAGTTTAGATATATCTATTTTTCACGAAGGCGACGGATAACACCACTATGAAAGAAAAAAAATACCCACAGCGCGTGCGTAATGAACTGCGTTTTCGCGAATTGAGCGTGTTACGCGTGGAGCGCATCGGCGCAGGTTTTCAGCGCATTGTGCTGGGCGGCGAGGCGCTGGATGGCTTCTCTTCACGCGGCTTTGACGATCACACCAAACTGTTTTTCCCTCAGGCAGGCGAACGTATCGCGCCGCCGACCATGACCGACGAAGGGATCGTTTGGCCGGACGGTGTGCGCCCGCAGTCGCGAGACTACACGCCTCTCTACAACGCCGAGCGTCATGAGCTGGCCTATGACTTCTTTATTCATGATGGCGGCGTGGCAAGTTCATGGGCGATGAATGCCCGCGTAGGTGACACGCTGACGATTGGCGGGCCGCGTGGTTCGCTGGTGGTGCCGGAAGATTACGCCTGGCAGCTATATGTGTGTGATGAATCGGGTATGCCTGCGCTGCGCCGCCGTCTGGAAAGCCTGCGCCAGCTGCCCTCGTGCCCGCAGGTTAAGGCCATTGTGACGATCGCGGATGAGTCGTATAAGGACTATCTGGCCGAGTTCAGCGAGTTTGAGATCGAGTGGGTGATAGGTCATCGCGAACAAGCCGTGGCCGATAAACTGGCGACGCTGTCTGTGCCTGCGGAGGATTATTTTATCTGGGTGACCGGAGAAGGCGCGGTGGCCAAATCGATGGTGAGTCGTTTTGAAACTGACGCGATTGATCAACAGCTGGTAAGGACGCAGGCGTACTGGCATAAGAAGTAAGTGCGCTGGTTTTGTCGGGTGGCGCTGCGCAACCGCATTAGCCAAATTCCGGCTATGCTTTGCCGAAAATAATCGTATTGCCGCACCCGGTGCGGCGACTCGCTTATAATCTCTCGTAATAACACATTCCTTTTTGTTGTTTGCTATCTATCACTCATTCCCGATATCGTCTGGACGTCCATACTTCTAAACCGCTATTTGGCAGACGAATGATAGTACTCAGGAATATTTCAAAGATTTTTAACCCTGGAAAAGGGACGATTACGGCGGTCGATAACGTCAACCTGAGCATTGAGCAGGGGCAGATTTACGGCATTATCGGCTACAGCGGTGCGGGAAAAAGCACGCTGATTCGCCTGCTTAACGGGCTGGAAAAACCCACTGCGGGCAGCGTTGTCATTAACGGGCAGGATATCTCTGCTGCGAAAGGCGAAAGTCTGCGCCAGGCACGCCTGAAAATCAGCATGGTATTCCAGCACTTTAACCTGCTCTGGTCGCGTACGGTCAGCGAAAACATCGCCTTTTCGATGCAGATTGCCGGCGTACCGAAAGCCAAAATTCGCGCTCGCGTGGCGGAACTGGTTGAGCTGGTGGGCCTGAAGGGGCGTGAAAATGCCTATCCCTCACAGTTAAGCGGCGGGCAGAAGCAACGTGTGGGTATCGCCCGCGCGCTGGCCAATAACCCGGATGTGCTGCTGTGCGATGAAGCCACCTCGGCGCTCGACCCGCAAACGACCGATCAAATTCTCGACCTGCTGCTGGATATCAACCGCCGCTTCCGTTTAACCATCGTGCTTATCACCCATGAAATGCACGTAGTGCGTAAAATCTGCGACCGCGTGGCGGTGATGGAAGACGGCAAAGTGGTGGAAGAGGGCGATGTGCTGGAGGTCTTTACCCATCCGCAAAAACCGATTACCCAGCAGTTTGTACGCCAGGTAAGCCAGTACGTTGAAGAAGAGGCGTTTAACCCCGATCTCACCGACGGCCTGACCGGCAGCATTATCAAGCTGACCTTTACCGGGCAGACGACTCATCGCCCGGTGGTGGGCGAGCTGACGCTGCGCTACGGCCTGCCGTTCAACATTCTGCACGGCAAGATGACGCAGACCACGCACGGCGCGTTTGGTCAGCTCTGGTTGCATGTGGTGGCGAACCCTGAACAACTGAAAAGCATCCTCGCAGATTTGCAGGAAACCGGCATCGACAGCGAGGTAGTGAAACATGGCTGAGCAATTCTTACCGCATCTGAAATGGGATGCCCTGTGGGCCGCCACCCAGGAGACGCTCTACATGACCGCGCTTTCCGGTGTGGCGACGTTTGTCCTCGGCATCGCGCTCGGGCTGGCGCTGTTTCTGACCGCCAAAGGCGGGCTCTTTTATAACCGCCCGCTGTACAGCGTGATTTCGGTGGTAGTGAACGTCTTCCGTTCCATTCCGTTCATTATTTTGATTGTGTTGCTGATCCCGTTTACCAAAACGATCGTCGGCACCATTCTCGGCGCGAACGCGGCGCTGCCCGCCCTGATTGTTGGTGCGGCTCCGTTCTATGCGCGACTGGTCGAGATTGCCCTGCGTGAAGTCGACAAAGGGGTGATTGAGGCAACCCGTTCTATGGGCGCACGTTTGTCGACGCTGATTTTTCGCGTCCTGCTGCCCGAATCTTCCCCGGCGCTGGTTTCCGGTATTACCGTCACGCTGATTGCGCTGGTGAGTTACAGCGCAATGGCGGGGGTGATCGGCGCAGGTGGCTTAGGGAATCTGGCTTATCTGGAAGGATTCCAGCGCAACCACAATGACGTCACGCTGGTCGCGACGGTGACTATTCTCATCATCGTTTTCATCATCCAGTTCTGCGGCGACGTACTGACTTCTCTGTTAGATAAACGCTAATAACACACACAGGAACCATCATCATGAAAAAGACACTCACGCTAATCGCCGCCGCTACCCTGAGCGCCCTGAGCTTTGCTTCCTGGGCTGACACCCTGACCGTGGGGGCGTCCAACACGCCGCACGCGGAAATTCTGGAGCAGGCGAAACCGATTCTGGCGAAGCAGGGTATCGACCTGGAGATTAAACCGTTCCAGGACTACATCCTGCCGAACACCGCGCTGGCAGGCCGCGACATTGACGCCAACTACTTCCAGCACATCCCGTATCTGAACAGCGTGCTGAAAGATCATGCGGGCGATAAAGATTATGATTTCGTGAGTGCCGGGGCGATTCACATCGAGCCGATTGGTATTTACTCCAAAAAATACAAAACGCTGAAAGACCTGCCGGAAGGCGGCAAAATCATCATGCGTGACGCGGTTTCCGAAGAGGGGCGTATTCTGACCATCTTCGAAAAAGAGGGCGTGATTAAGCTGAAGCCGGGGATTGATAAAGTGACCGCGCGTATCGGCGACATCGTGGAGAACCCGAAAAAGCTGCAATTCCTGCCGAACGTAGAAGCGTCTCTGCTGCCGCAGATGTACAACAACGACGAAGGTGCGGCGGTGGTGATTAACGCCAACTACGCGATTGATGCGGGCCTCGACCCGGTGCATGACCCGATTGCGGTAGAGAGCGGCGAAAATAACCCGTATGCCAATATCATTACCGTGCATCGCGGCGACGAGAAGAAAAAAGATATCGTGGCGCTGGTGAACGTGCTGCACTCGAAAGAGATTCAGGAGTGGATCCGCACCAAATACAAAGGCGCGGTGATCCCGGTTAATAACTGATCCTTCCGCCCGGTTAACGCCGGGCGTTTCTCCCTCTCCGACACTTCTTTACAGCAATAAGATTGCCAAACCATTTTCGCCCGTTAAGATTAAGCCCGTATTTATACGAGGTAATGATGATTCATCGGCAGCGAAAGGCGATATTACTGGTAGCCCTTGCATGTCTGGTGGTGCTGGTTTGCACCGCGCAGCGCATGGCGAGCCTGCACGCCCTGACGATGAACGTTGCCTCCGTAAGCCAGACCGTCTCATCGGATGGCGATGCGCCCGTCACGCCTTGCGAACTGAGTGCGAAATCGCTGCTGGCGTCGCCGCCAGTGCTGTTTGAAGGCGCGCTGTTTGCCGTTGCACTGCTGCTGGCGGTACTGGCGGCGCTGCCCGTCTTCTTCACGCGCGTCTGGCCTCCTCGCGTTATCTCTCCGCCCCGATTGCGGGTACATCTACGATTGTGCGTCTTTCGTGAGTGAGTTTTAGCCTGCGTTATTCAGGTTAATTAATTACTTACGGAGAAAACCGATGCTTACTTTTTTCAGGCAGCTTCTGCTCTGTCTGGTTTGTCTGTGGCTGCCCGCAAGCTGGGCGGCGGACAGCGGCTGGCTGCGCGCCGCCGATAACGACCACGCCAGCGTGCGGCTGCGCACGCAAACTCTTCCGGGCGGCGATACGCGCCTGCTTCTTGATGTTCAACTGGAGAAGGGCTGGAAAACCTACTGGCGCTCGCCGGGCGAGGGCGGGATTGCGCCCACTATCGTCTGGGATAATGCACCGACGGTGACCTGGCGCTGGCCGGTGCCGCAACGTTTTGATGTCGCGGGCATTACGACGCAGGGCTATCACGATAACGTCAGCTTCCCCATCACGCTGCATGATGTAAAAACGCCGACGCTGAGCGGCGTGCTGACGCTCTCTACCTGTAGCAACGTCTGTATTCTGACGGACTATCCGTTCTCGCTCGACCTGCGCGCCCCGGCGGATAAAAACATCGATTACGACTTCACCCGCGCTATGGGCACCCTGCCACGCGAAGATGGGCTTACCACCACGTTGCAGGCGGATTACGCGCCGGGAAAAATGATCGTTACTGCCACGCGTGAGGGCGGCTGGCAATCGCCCGCGCTGTTTCTCGATACGCTGGACGGCGTGAGTTTTGCCAAACCCAGTGTCCAGGTGAACGGCGATACGCTAACTGCCACCGTGCCGGTGACGGACGAATGGGGCGATAGCGCGCCGGATTTACAGGGCAAAACGCTGTCGCTGGTGCTGGTGGATAACGGCCTCGCGCAGGAGAGTACGCGGGTAATTGGCCAGGCGAGTGGGCTGCCGTCAGAAAGCGTGTCGCTGTGGCTGGTGCTGTCGATGGCGCTGCTCGGCGGGCTGATTCTCAATATTATGCCCTGCGTATTACCGGTTCTCGCGATGAAACTTGGCTCGGTATTACAGGGCGATAGTGCACAACGTGGCGTGGTGCGGCGGCAGTTCCTGGCCTCGGTGGCGGGGATTGTGGCGTCGTTTCTGGCGCTGGCATTGATGATGACGCTGTTGCGTCTGAGCAATCAGGCGCTGGGCTGGGGCATACAGTTCCAGAATCCGTGGTTTATTGCGGCGATGGTGCTGGTGATGGTGCTGTTCAGCGCCAGCCTGCTGGGATTATTCGAAATTCGCCTCTCATCAAACACCACGACGTTTCTCGCCACGCGCGGCGGCCACGGGCTGGCGGGGCATTTCTGGCAGGGCGCATTTGCCACGCTGCTGGCAACGCCCTGTACGGCGCCATTCCTTGGCACAGCGGTATCGGTGGCGCTGGTTGCGCCGTTGCCGAAACTGTGGGGCATTTTCCTTGCGATGGGGATTGGCATGAGCCTGCCGTGGCTGTTGGTCGCGGCCTGGCCGGGGCTGGCGCAGCGCCTGCCGAAACCGGGCCGCTGGATGAACCTCGTGCGTATCATACTGGGCGTGATGATGCTCGGCTCCGCGCTCTGGCTGCTGACGCTACTGAACGCGCATGTTGGGGCAGCCATCACCTGGGGAATTGGCGGCGTGCTGGCGCTGCTGCTGTGCGCTGCGCTGGCCTGGCGCTATCGCGGGCGTGTGGCGCTGGGCGCGGCTGGGCTGATGTTGCTTACTGCTGCGGCGCTATTCTGGCTTGCGCAATCATCTTCCCCGCTACGCGACCGAATTGACTGGCAACCGCTGAGCGAGCAGGCGATCCAGACGGCGCTGGGTGACGGCAAGCGCGTATTTGTCGATGTGACCGCCGACTGGTGTGTCACCTGTAAAGCCAATAAATACAACGTGCTGCTACGCGATGACGTTCAGCAGGCGCTCACCGCGCCAGATGTTGTTGCCCTGCGCGGAGACTGGAGCCGCCCGTCCACCGTCATCAGCCAGTTTCTCCAGCGCCGCCAAAGCGCGGCTATCCCGTTTAATCAAATTTATGGCCCCGGAACGCCGCAGGGCGAGATTCTGCCGCCGCTGCTCAGCCGCGATGCGGTACTGAATGCGTTGTCCAATGCCAAAGGAAAAAACTAATGCGCGTATTTACTCTGATATTACTGCTGTGTATTGCCACCTTTAGCCAGGCACAAGAATCGGACACACAATCGCAGCTCACCGAGATGATTTTCAATGACCCGACCAGCCCGCGTAAAGGCGCGGAAAAACCGGCGCTGGTGATCGTCAACTTTACCGATTACAACTGCCCCTACTGCAAACAGTTTGACCCGATGCTGGAGAAAATTGTGCAGGATTACCCACAGGTACAGCTGGTCGTCAAACTGCTGCCGTTTCGCGGCGAAAGTTCGATGACCTCCGCGCGTGTGGCGTTAACCACCTGGCGTCAGCAGCCGGAAAAATTCTGGGCGCTACATCAGCGGTTAATGGCGAAAAAGGGCACGCACGATGACGCTTCTATCCTGAATGCGCAGCAGAAAACCCAGACGGCGGAGATCAAGGCGGATGCGCAAAGCTCGGACAGCGTGAAGCTGAATCTGATCCTGTCTCAGGTGCTGGGCATTCAGGGAACGCCCGCGACGATCGTTGGCGATCAACTGGTGGCGGGCGCCATCGCCTATGACGATCTGGAGGCGCTGGTGAAAGAACAGCTGGCGAAAGCCAATGCGCAGTAAATTACGCCGCTGGCTGAAGGATCTGGTTGTCCTGCTACTCCTGGCAATGGCGCTGATGTGGGGGATGGATCAACTGCGTAAGCCTGAACTCCCGGAGAATGTTTCCGGGATAGCCTTACAGACCCTGGACGGCGAAACCCATTCGCTGGCGGAACTGAGCCAGAAAAAGCCGTTGTTACTTTACGTATGGGCGACCTGGTGTGGCGTATGCCGCTACACCACGCCAGCGGTGGAGCAACTTTCGCAGGAGGGTCAGAACGTACTGAGCGTGGCCTTGCGCTCCGGAGACGACAGCCAACTGGCGCAGTGGATGGCAAAAAAGCACCTGACCCTGCCCGTGGTAAACGACCCGCGCGGTGAGCTTTCCGCGCGCTGGCAGGTAAGTGTGACGCCCACGCTGGTGGTTATTTCGCAGGGCCAGGTGGTGAATGTGACTACCGGCTGGACCAGCTACTGGGGCATGCGCGCCCGGCTGTGGTGGAGCGGGCTTTAGTAGGTCACGTTGATGGTGACCGTATCGGCGTAGGTGTCGGGCGTGTAATTCGCGCTCGGCACCGTGGCATACGCATTGTAAGTGGTGGTTTGCCCGTTCCCCGTTCCAGCAACTGTGTTGCCCGTGGTGTTTCCCCATGGCGCGCCGCTGGTTCCGGCGGCGGAGCGAAGCTGATACGGCACCTGATCGCTGTTGCTGGCATTGCCGGTATTGGTTTTCATCACCCCGCTGCCGGTCGTGCTGTTGTTGGACGGCACCAGCCCGATGGTATAGGGCGTATTGCTGGTACAGGCCACGCTAATGCTGTTGTTAGCGCTCAGGTTGGTATCGGTGAAGGCGGCATTGCCAAAATTGATATTACTCGCCGTGGTGACGTTGCAAAATTTGGTCACGGTAGCCTGGACGTTAAAAGGAAAAGTTGGCCCCTGCGTGGTTCCACAGGTCGTCGGTGGCGCCAGCAGGCCGACGTTGATGGTCATGCTGGCGGTCGCCGCCGTATAGGTATCCTGATAGCTTCCCGGCACGACGGTGGTTTGCCTGGAGGGCACTTTGGCATACACCGTCGCACTGCCCGTCACTGGCGTCAGGTTTAATAAATTAAGCTGGATCGCCGGAACGGTGGTCCCGCTTTGATACTGACTACCCCAGACAGTGGTGTACCCCGCATTCTGATAAAGCTGATAATCGAGCGTCCCGGCGGGTGGTCCCGCATAAGCCATTCTGCGCGGTATCACCTGACCGCTGTTCGCCGACGCGCCGATGTTAAAGCAGATAGTCACACCGGCCAGTAAATCGCCGAGCTCTTTAGTACAGCTGTAGTTGAAGGTCATGCTGGTATTGGTATCCGCGCTGCTTAACGGGTTGACGTTACCAAAGTTGATGTTTTGCACGCCGGACATTGAGCACACCACCGCTTTGCTGGCCAGCGGGCAGAGCAATAATCCCAACAGTAATACCAGATGAATTAACCGCACATCACGACTCCTGTAGTTAGCGACAGACCAATGGGCCAATTTGCGGGATGCCTTTGGCCTGACGCGGGTAATCGAACTGCACAGCGCACTTGCCGCCCGGCAGGGCAACTTCCAGCGTATTGTGCGGCGACACCATGTCGAAATAGGCCATCCCATCGAAACCGATCATCACCGTATCAGTGTGCTTTTGGCCTGGGTTGAGTGTGGCCTGACTGCCTTCCGGTAACGCGTGGTCCTGGGCATCCACTAAGACAATCAACGCGGGTTGCGTGGCGGTAATACCAAACTCAACCAGCGTGCCGGAACGATCGGCGGGAACGGCGGCGGTGTTAACGCGGTCGACGCGCGTGTTGGCCGGAAGATTCAGTGTATCGATGCTTATCTGATTGTTTTGATAGCTATTGAGCTGCGTCACCAGCAGCAAGCCGTCGTCGTCGCTGGTGCCAACCACATTATTTTCCAGCATCACTGGCACGTCCGGCACGCCCTGCGTTGACACCACCGCAAAGCCATTGTTGATTTCACGCGCGGCGAACAGGCCGCCGCCCATCATCACAAGAGAACCGGTCGCGCCCGCGTAGGCATAGTGGTTATCAGGAACACGGTTAAAGCCGCTATACACCTTCCCGTATCGCCCCTGATAGCCGACTTCGCCCTGGCCGCTGGTTTCTGACGCCTGGCGATTGGCGGCGATATTCCAGCCCCATCCGCCTTCGGACGGCAGCATCTGGCTGGCATTCATCATGTAACCCGTCTCATTGTTGGTGCGCTGAACGGTACCGCTGACGGTACGGTTATTCTCCAGTGAAACCGTGAGCATCAGGTAGACGCTGCTGTCCTGATGATCATCAAGATTCTGATTCAGCCCGAGGTTAAGCCAGGCTTTTTCCGTCAGCGCTTTTGACCAGTTGGCATTCACGTAGCGCAGATTACTGTCGTGTGGATAACGAAACTGTAAATATCCAACGGTGAAATTGCCGAGTGACTGGGCGTTATAGCCCACCACCGTATTGCTGTTGAGCTCCGGCGGCGCCTGGCCGTAAGCGGTGGCGATATCGCGGTAGTCGCCGCTGGTGGCGGTTGTGGAGGTATTAAAACTGAAAATTTCGTTCGACCAGCGATAGCCGAGGCTGTACAGCGCGCCGCTTTTTCCATCATCACCGCTGAAGGCGAGGGCGGCTGAAATCGTACCGCTGCGCGGGCCTGGCACCCAGTCATTGCTGATGCCACCGTTAATCAGGCTGTCGCTGGCTTCACCGTGTGCGGCGGTGGTGAAGGTGTTGCTGACGCCGTGACGCCACGTGGCGCTGAGAGCGGGATTGCTGGCGTAGTCAAACGAGGTGTAACCGTAGTTTTCCCGCACGACGCCCAGCTCGGCGGACCACTCGGTTAGCCCCTTTCGTAACAACGACTGATCGTTATAAAACGAAAAATTTTGCACGGACGTGCGCCCCAGCGCATCGGTCATTGTCACCTGGGCGTTCCCCGCGCCGTTGATATTGGGCAGCGTGTTAATCTCAAAATTCCCGGCGGGGACGTTGCCGTTGTAGTTTCTCACCCCGTTCACGTATAGCTCGACGCTGGAGGGTAACGTGGCGGAACCAAAAAACGCAGGCAGCGGAGTCGTGGGCTGATAGGGTTGCAGGCTGAAATCGGTGCCGATTTGCAGGCCGGCAATCCGCGTGGAACGCGACCATGACAGAGCGCTGGTGAGCGTATCGCCCAACGAGACATACAGCATTTTATCCGGGAATGAGGCGCGCCAGTTGGTATCGAGGCGCGTGAAGCCGTTGCTCTGATAACCTGGCGTGCTTTCGGTGGTGTTCTGACTTAACTGGGTCGAGCTGAGAACCCCGGCGGCATTAAACGCGCGCAGCTCGCTCCATGTGTTGAGGCGCGTTTCATCATCCTGCGCGGCATAGAGATCGTAGTTGAGCAGTAGCCCACGCGAGATGCTGGCTTGCGGCTGCTCCACGTTCTCTCTTCCCACCTCGGTAGTACCGAGATCCAGCACGCTAAGCGGGGCAGTGAGCGTGAGGGTTTGCTGCTGGACATCGTAATCGACATTGAGTTGTGGAATGTCATTTAGCGCGCGCGTCTCGCCCGCCGGGATGCCAATCTGGCGCAGCGTGGCGGGGCTGGCGTAGAGCTTTTCATCATTGAAGCGAAAATGCACCAGCCCTTTGGGGTTTCCGTTAACCGTCACATCAAGGTAGAGGTCGATACCTTCATGCTGCGCGTTATCATTCATCGGAGTATCCCGTGATGGGCCAGTGTTGCTATTGTTCGCGACCGCGGCTCCCGATAAACATGTTGCGCTAAGCAAAATGACGTTTGCCAGACGGGAAAGCCTTCTACAGATTTTGCACCGCTTTTTGGCCATTGATCATGACTTCGAGTTTTCCGCCAGGCGCAATATTTGCGGTCTGTGGCGCTAATATCCATCGCATGGTTGAACCGGGAAGAACATAGCCAAGCAGCCCCGGCGTAATTTCCCTTCTGCCACCCTGATGATTGATATATGTCACCGCCGAGAGTTGCGCATGGCTATTTCCCTGGTTGCTGACCTCAAGGAAATTATCATTTCCTACGCGTTTAACACCCCACGTTAATTTCGCTTCCGGCGCGCCACTGTTTTTCGGTTGAATAAAAACGGGGAGTGAATAATGTAAAACGAATTGTAATTTATTGGACTGCGGGGTGGCTGACGGTAATTCATTAACCGATAACCGGTAAGACTCTTCCACGCTGTTTGTTGGGCTCCCCAGGCGAATGACGCGAATCAACTGGCGCTGCCCGGGTTGCAGGGTGAGCATCGGCGGGCTGATCACCAGATCGCGCGAGGCGGTCAGGTTGTCCTGAAAATTGCGCTGGCTCCAGTGAAAGACACGCACCTGCGCGTTAATTGCATTGCTGCCTTCGTTGCTCAGCCAGATGCCGTCAGCATTTTTATCCTGAAGGGTTAACGAGACAGGAGAAACCTGCAAACCGCTGGCCAGGGCGAGATTTTGTGAGGCGATCAATCCTGTCAGGCAAAGCCAAATGGCCTGCCTTAAAAAGGTTTTTATTCTCATAAAATTCCGTTTAATCAATAGTTAACGTTGACGGTTACCGTGTCGGCATAGCTATCTGGGGTGAAGTTTGCGCTCGCGGCGGTCGCGTAGACCGTGTAGGTTTGTGCAACGCCAGTACCGGTGCCTGCCACGCCATTACCCACCGTGGTGGTGGTGGCGGTATTCCCCCACACCGGGCCGGTGGCGGAGGTTTGGTTGAGCTGATACGGCACTTTATCGGTGTTGGTCGCGGCGTTGGCGACAGATGACATCGCCCCCGCGCCACCTGTTCCGCCGCCGTTCGCCGTGGAGGGCGCAAGGCCGATAAAGTAGGGGGTTGTTTTCGAGCAGTTCACCGAAATGGTGCTGTTACCGCTGGTATTGGTGGCGCTGGCATTCACCGAGCCCAGGTTAATATTGGAGGATGCTCCGGCGGTAACGCTGCATGATTTGAGAATAGTAATAAGAACCTGAAAGGTGGCTGTCGCTGTCGCCGCATTGGCTGCTGGAATAACGGCAAATGCGAAGCAAGGAAGAATGAAGCGCAGCAGGTTTGATGGTTTCATATTCTTATCCTCTACAGGTTATCTTATTCTTTTCAAATGAGTGGAAGGGGAATTATCTCAATTGGACTTAAGTAAACCTTAGGGTACGGAAAAGTTTTGTGCCAATTTAAAATAAGGATTTATGCGTATTGATTTTTCTGTGTGGATATATTTTATTTGTGTGGTTATTTTATAGGAATATTCTTGTGGATGTTTTTAAGAGATAGAATAAATAAGGTATGATATATAATATATTATATGTTTTAACAGTCTCAACCCGTCGCCCGACATGGCAAAAAAGCGATTACCCGCTACACTCCCGATGAGGGAGACTGAGGACACGGATGCCCGAAGAAGTGACCCGTACGAGGTTTCGTATGAAAGGTGTAAGAATCCCTTTGATATCGTGAGCCATTTGAGGTCTTATAGTCTTGTTAATCACGTGGTTAATTTAAGGACGAGAACATGCCAACAGTCATCGCTAAAGCCCTGGATTTCATCAACGCTATGGATACAACCGTTGCGGTACCGCACTCTATGGATGAAAGCACAGCGAAGGGTATCTTTAAGTATCTGAAAGAAATCGGTGTACAGGTGAGTGCAGAAGACATTACTGCGCGAGGGACTTCAGAGGGATGGAACCCCGAGTTCACCAAAAAAGTGGTCGGATGGGCTGATAAAATCGCCTCTGACGAGCGTGTTGTGATTAAAAACCCCGAGTATTTTTCATCCTATATGCAGGAACAGCTGAGCGCGTTAGTGTGAGTTAACGTGGTGAGGAGTGCTGCAAAAAACGAAGGGCTTACGTTTTCACGTAAGCCCTTGCTGTATCTGGTGGCCCCTGTTGGGTTTGAACCAACGACCAAGCGATTATGAGTCGCCTGCTCTAACCACTGAGCTAAGGGGCCGTGGCGGGGAATTATAAAGTAACTGCGGTTTACAATCCAGTTGTTAAGGTACGTCTGCTGTTTTTATAAACAACGTATTTTCAATTCGTTATAATGGTCACATGAGCCATTTATCAGAGAACAGCATGGTTAAAGATATTATCGCTCCAGGCCTACGGGTGGTGTTTTGCGGCATTAATCCTGGTTTGTCTTCCTCTTCGCTTGGTTTTCCCTTCGCCCATCCGGCTAACCGCTTCTGGAAAGTCCTGCATCTGGCCGGGTTTACCGACAGGCAGCTGAAGCCAGAAGAAGCCGATCACCTGCTCGATTTTCGCTGTGGTGTCACCAAGCTGGTTGATCGTCCGACTGTGCAGGCCACGGAAGTGAAGCGCCAGGAGTTACATGACGGCGGGCGGTCGCTGATTACCAAAATAGAGGCGTACCAGCCGGCAGCGCTGGCGGTACTGGGGAAACAGGCGTTTGAACAGGGATTCAGCCAGCGGGGCGTGCCGTGGGGCAAGCAGTCGATGTCGATTGGCGTGACCCAGGTGTGGGTGCTGCCGAACCCGAGCGGACTAAGCCGCATTACCACGGATAAGCTGGTTGAGGCATACCGGGAGCTGGATCAGGCGCTGGTATTGCGGGGGCTTTGAGGGGATAAAAAACCCATAAAAAAAGCTCCCCGCAGGGAGCTTTTTACGTTTCACAGGCCGGGATTAATCGTCCAGGAAGCTGCGCAGCACTTCAGAACGGCTCGGGTGACGCAGTTTACGCAGCGCCTTCGCTTCGATCTGACGGATACGTTCACGGGTAACGTCGAACTGTTTACCCACTTCTTCCAGCGTGTGATCGGTGTTCATGTCGATACCGAAACGCATACGCAGAACTTTCGCTTCACGCGCGGTCAGGCCAGCCAGAACGTCGTGCGTTGCCGCACGCAGGCTTTCGGTAGTCGCAGAATCCAGCGGCAGCTCGAGGGTAGTATCCTCGATGAAATCACCCAGATGCGAATCTTCATCGTCGCCGATTGGCGTTTCCATGGAGATAGGCTCTTTAGCGATTTTCAGCACTTTACGGATTTTGTCTTCCGGCATCAGCATGCGTTCAGCCAGTTCTTCCGGCGTCGGCTCGCGGCCCATCTCTTGCAGCATCTGGCGAGAAATACGGTTGAGCTTGTTGATGGTCTCAATCATATGCACCGGAATACGGATGGTGCGCGCCTGATCCGCGATAGAGCGGGTGATCGCCTGACGGATCCACCAGGTTGCATAGGTGGAGAACTTGTAACCACGACGATATTCGAACTTATCAACCGCTTTCATCAGGCCGATGTTACCTTCCTGAATGAGGTCAAGGAACTGCAGGCCACGGTTGGTGTATTTCTTGGCGATAGAAATTACCAGACGTAAGTTCGCTTCAACCATCTCTTTCTTCGCGCGGCGGGCTTTCGCTTCACCGATGGACATGCGACGGTTGATATCTTTCACCTGCTCGATGGTCAGGCCGGTTTCTTCTTCGATTTGTTGCAGCTTCATCAGGCCGCGCTGAACGTCTTCTTTCACGTCGAGCAGCTTTTCAGACCACGGTTTGTTCATCGCGACGGCCGCGTTGAACCAGGTTTCGCTGGTTTCGTTGCCGGTGAACAGGGTGATGAAGTTTTTCTTCGGCATTTTGCACTGTTCAACGCACATCTTCATGATGATACGTTCCTGGGTACGCACGCGATCCATCATGACGCGCATGCTGTTCACCAGGTAGTCGAACTGTTTCGGCACCAGACGGAACTGTTTGAAGACTTCGGACAGCTTCAGGATCTCTTCCTGCGCAGCGGCATGGCTACGGCCTTTCGCCTTGATGGTGTCGCGAGTCACTTCATACTGCGTGCGCAGTTCAGCGAATTTCTCACGCGCCAGTTCAGGGTCGATGCTGTTGTCGTCATCGCTGCTGTCGTCGTCGTCCTCTTCATCTTCATCGTCGTCATCCATCTCTTCCTGAGAGAGTTCAGAACCAACGTGAGTCGCGGTCGGCGCTAAATCTTCTTCAGCGTTCGGATCGACGAACCCGGTGATGAGATCGGACAGGCGAGCCTCTTCCGCTTCAACGCGATCGTACTGTTCAAGCAGATAGGTGATGGCTTCCGGGTATTCCGCAACGGAACACTGAACCTGGTTGATCCCGTCTTCAATACGTTTGGCGATGTCAATTTCGCCTTCGCGGGTCAACAGTTCAACGGTACCCATTTCACGCATGTACATGCGTACCGGGTCAGTGGTGCGCCCGATTTCAGATTCCACGCTCGAAAGCACCTGTGCGGCGGCTTCTTCCGCATCTTCATCGGTGTTGTTCGATGTTTCAGCGAGCAACAGGTCATCGGCATCCGGTGCTTCTTCCATCACCTGAATGCCCATGTCGTTGATCATTTGGATGATGTCTTCGATCTGATCGGAGTCGACGATATCTTCCGGCAGATGGTCATTGACCTCGGCATAGGTCAGATAGCCTTGCTCCTTACCACGTTGGACAAGAAGCTTCAGCTGTGACTGCGGGTTTTGCTCCATAAGACGGTATCCACACTTATTTCATGAGATTGGTGTCGGTCGGCGAAACAAGCCGCCAACAGAGTGTAACGAGGACTTATTTATATTTTGCCGCTGCCCTTCACGCGGCTTTCGGGGGCTTCCCGAGTGATATTCGGCACTTAAGCCGTTCAATTCTATTTTTTGGCCAGTTCCTGGTTTAGCGTCCAGAGTTCCCGGCGTTCCTCACTGCTGAGTCCGTGTGTGCGATCGCGAGCAATCAACTCTTCTTGTCGCAGAACCAGCAATGAGTCAAACATATGGTTGAGTGAGTCGGTGAACGTTTTTTCTGCGATATCCTTATCTGCTATATCGTCCCACATCGACAGTTTTTCAAGGGTCGCGGCTTCATTTGTGCCACGATATTGTTCCAGAAGTTGACCAGTGGTCAGTCCAGGCTGTGACAAACAAGTGTTGACCAGTTCTGCAAATAAGCCAAGTCCCGGCAGTTTTTTCGGATCCAGCCCAGTTAAGGGGGGAACCAACGGCGCGAGATCGGGATTTTGCACCAGTAACCCTATCAGTATACGCATGGTCGTGCGTTTTAGCTGAGGAGCCGGGCGGACTACGCCATTTTCTGCCAGTTTCGGCATTAAACGTTCAAGCTGGGCGTCATCCAGAATACCCAGTTTGTTTCCCAGCTCCTGACGCAAATAGATGCGTAAGGTTTCGCCTGGAACCTGGCCGATGAGCGGCAGCGCCAGCGTACTTAACTGCGCGCGCCCGTCCGGGGTGCTCAAATCGACCTGCGGCATCAGGCTGTTAAACAGAAACGTGGAGAGCGGTTGAGCCTGCTCCATCCGCGCTTCAAATGCTGCTTTACCCTCTTTACGCACCAGCGTATCCGGGTCTTCGCCGTCGGGCAGAAACATAAAGCGTAACTGACGCCCGTCGGTCATGTATGGCAGCGCTGTTTCGAGCGCGCGCCATGCGGCATCGCGGCCAGCACGGTCGCCGTCGTAACAGCAGATGACGTTATTCGTCACCCGGAACAGCAGCTGAATATGGTCGGCAGTGGTCGAGGTGCCAAGCGAGGCGACGGCATAGTTAATGTCGTACTGCGCCAGAGCGACCACATCCATATAACCTTCGACCACCAGTAAACGCTGGGGTTCAGCTTCTGTCTGCTGCGCTTCATAAAGGCCATACAGCTGACGGCCTTTATGAAAAATATCGGTTTCCGGGGAGTTAAGGTATTTCGGCAGGGCATCGCCCAGCACGCGTCCACCAAAACCAATTACCCGGCCACGTTTATCACGAATAGGGAACATGACGCGCTCGCGAAAGCGGTCGTAGCTACGCCCCTGATCGTTGGTTACCAGCATGCCGGCGTCAATGAGCGCCTGGCGATTTTCACTATTGCCGCCAAACCGTTTCAGGACGTTGTCCCAACCCGGAGGCGCATAACCAATCGCGAAACGAGAAATCACTTCACTGCTGAGGCCACGCTTTTCCAGATACTGGCGCGCGGGGTCAGCGGCAGGATTCATCAGGGATTGCTGATAAAACGCATTCAGACCGTCCATCAGTTGATAGAGACTTTGCCGTTGATGGCGCTCTATCTGACTCGGCCCGTTGCCTGCTTCATACGGCACTTCAAGGTTGTGCATGGCGGCCAGTTCTTCGACGGTTTCCACGAACTCGAGCTTGTCGTAGTTCATCAAAAAGTCGATGGCGTTGCCGTGCGCGCCACAGCCGAAGCAGTGGTAAAACTGTTTTTCACCGTTGACGGTGAAAGAGGGGGTTTTCTCGTTATGGAAAGGACAGCACGCGTGATAGTTCTTGCCCTGCTTTTTTAGCTTCACTCGCGCATCGATCAAATCGATGATGTCGGTGCGTGCCAGCAGATCATTAATGAATACGCGCGGAATTCGTCCAGCCATAAGCCCCGTAGTTTTTAATGATGCTTAAACGAAAACAAGCCGCGCTTTCCTTCCGGAAGCACGGCCTTGCAACTACTACTCGGTCTGACAATTGAGAGCATGTGCTCTCAAGAGATTAGTACAGACGAGTACGGCGTGCGTTTTCGCGAGCCAGTTTCTTCGCGTGACGTTTCACAGCAGAAGCTTTAGCGCGCTTACGTTCGGTAGTCGGTTTTTCATAGAACTCACGACGACGAACTTCCGCCAGAACACCCGCTTTTTCGCAGGAACGCTTGAAGCGACGCAGTGCTACGTCGAACGGCTCGTTTTCACGTACTTTAATTACCGGCATGTAACTCTCACCTTTAATAAATTCGGTTTGCCGCTGGCATCAACGCCAGCTTATTTCAAAATGGTGCGGAATTTTACTGCAATTGCTGCTGCTTTGTAAAGCACCGACGCGTTTTTGAAAGGGACTTTTTAAGGGTGAGGAGTATACACGAGGCAGCCTCCTGGGGCGAACAATGTTTTACAAGCCGGGTCAGAGAACCTACACTGCGCGGTATTGAAACGAGGTAAATCTAGCCATGCGTGTACTGGGAATTGAAACATCCTGCGATGAAACCGGCATCGCAATTTATGACGATGTAAAAGGTCTGTTAGCCAACCAATTGTATAGTCAGGTGAAATTACATGCCGACTACGGCGGCGTCGTGCCGGAACTGGCCTCGCGCGATCACGTGCGTAAAACGGTGCCATTGATTCAGGCTGCGCTGAAAGAGGCGAATCTGACGGCAAAAGATATTGATGCCGTTGCCTATACCGCCGGGCCGGGTTTAGTTGGCGCGCTGCTGGTTGGCGCAACCGTTGGGCGTTCGCTGGCATTTGCCTGGAATGTTCCGGCGATCCCGGTACACCATATGGAAGGGCATCTGCTGGCGCCGATGCTGGAAGATAACCCGCCGGAATACCCGTTTGTGGCGCTGCTGGTCTCTGGCGGTCACACGCAGCTTATCAGCGTGACCGGCATTGGCGAGTATGAACTGCTGGGCGAATCGATTGATGACGCGGCGGGCGAAGCCTTCGATAAAACCGCCAAACTGCTGGGACTTGACTACCCAGGCGGCCCAATGCTGTCGAAAATGGCCTCTCAGGGCACGGAAGGGCGCTTTGTCTTCCCGCGTCCGATGACTGACCGTCCGGGTCTGGACTTCAGCTTCTCTGGCCTGAAAACCTTCGCGGCGAACACCATTCGCAATAATGACAACGACGATCAAACGCGTGCCGATATTGCCCGTGCCTTTGAAGATGCGGTGGTCGATACGCTGATGATCAAGTGCAAACGCGCGCTGGATCAAACCGGCTTCAAGCGTCTGGTGATGGCGGGCGGCGTGAGCGCTAACCGAACCTTGCGTGCAAAACTGGCGGAGATGATGCAGAAACGTCGCGGCGAAGTGTTCTACGCGCGCCCGGAATTTTGCACCGATAATGGGGCGATGATTGCCTATGCGGGCATGGTGCGTTTCAAAGCGGGTGTGAATGCAGACCTTGGCGTAACCGTGCGTCCACGCTGGCCGCTGGCGGAGTTACCGGCAGCGTGATGGCAATGCCGGATGGCGCTTACGCTTATCCGGCCTACAAAATATCGCAAATTCAATATATTGCAGGAAACTTGTAGGCCTGATAAGCGTAGCGCATCAGGCAATGTTGCGTTTGCCATCAGTCTCAAAGCGTGTCATTCGGCGCGCTTTTATTTTTTCTCTTCTTCTTTCTTCTTCTTAAACCGCGCCCAGATTTTCGTTTCCTGACGCCGCCACAGACGCTGAATATTGTCATGATGGCGAAGTAAGATCAGGCACGACAGCATCGACACCGGGAAAGTGTATTGCGGTTTAAACCACCAGACGTAAAACGGCGCGACCAGCGCACTGACGATGGCGCCCAGCGATGAATAGCCGCTCAGCAGGATGGTCAAAAGCCAGGTGCCCGCCATCACGCCGGTGAGATCGAGGCCAATTGGCGCAATCGCGCCAAATGCGGTGGCGACGCCTTTTCCACCATGAAAGCCGAAGAAAACCGGCCAGATGTGTCCCAGACAGGCAGCGATGGCCACCAGCCCAAGCCAAAACGGCGTGAGCCCGAGGGCATACGCGCCCCAGACCGGCAACATTCCTTTCAGAATGTCGAAAAGCAGAACTGCTACGGCTGCTCCCTTGCCGCCAATTCGTAAAACGTTGGTCGCCCCGGGATTCCCGGAACCACTCTCGCGAGGGTCGGGTAAACCCGCGATGCGGCAGACCAGAATGGCGCTGGAAATTGAGCCGCAAAGGTAGGCGAGGAGGATCATTCCAGGCGCGATTGCACTCATAACGCTGTTCCGTTGTGAAAATGTCGAAGTATTCTCTGCATCTGTGGATAATACGCATAATTCGCCGGAAGTGGTATCCGGTTCAGCCAAAAAGCAGGCAGGTCGTGATGGATATTGTATTTATAGAGCAACTTTCGGTAATCACCACTATCGGTGTTTATGACTGGGAACAGACCATCGAACAGAAACTGGTGTTCGATATCGAAATGGGGTGGGACAACCGCCGGGCGGCATCAAGTGACGACGTCAAGTATTGCCTGAGCTATGCCGATATTAGCGACGCGGTGATTGCGCATGTCGAAGGTAGCCGCTTTGCGCTGGTTGAGCGCGTGGCGGAAGAGGTCGCTGAATTGCTCATGACGCGCTTTAATTCTCCGTGGGTGCGCATTAAAGTCAGCAAACCGGGCGCGGTCGCCAGGGCGGCGAACGTGGGCGTTATCATCGAGCGTGGCCAAAATCTGAAACAAACCATTTAAATTCAGAATGGATTAAACCAAACGGTAATACACCGGTCTTAGAGCCGGGTTTATTTTATTTTTTAAATTTTAAGGGTTTAAGTGATGAGCGATATGCACTCGCTGCTGATTGCGGCTATTCTGGGTGTTGTCGAAGGATTGACGGAGTTTCTGCCCGTCTCCAGCACCGGCCACATGATTATTGTCGGGCATCTGCTGGGTTTTGAAGGTGAAACGGCGAAAACGTTTGAAGTGGTCATTCAGCTCGGTTCGATTCTGGCCGTGGTGGTGATGTTCTGGCGTCGTCTGTTTGGGCTGATTGGCATCCATTTTGGCCGACCGGTTCATGAAGGCGAAGGGAAAGGGCGTTTGTCGCTCATCCACATTCTGCTGGGGATGATCCCGGCGGTGGTGCTGGGGCTGGTATTTCACGACACCATCAAGTCGCTGTTTAATCCGGTTAACGTGATGTACGCGCTGGTCGTCGGTGGTTTCCTGCTGATTGCCGCCGAATGCCTGAAGCCTAAACAACCGCGCGCAGTGGGCGTGGATGATATGACCTATCGTCAGGCATTTATGATTGGTTGCTTCCAGTGTCTGGCCCTGTGGCCGGGCTTTTCTCGCTCCGGCGCGACCATTTCCGGCGGTATGCTGATGGGCGTAAGCCGCTATGCGGCGTCAGAATTCTCATTCCTGCTGGCGGTACCAATGATGATGGGTGCCACGGTATTGGATCTCTATAAAAGCTGGCACTTCCTGACGCTGGCTGATTTTCCGATGTTTGCGGTGGGCTTTGTGATGGCCTTCCTTGTGGCGTTGGTGGCGATTAAAACCTTCCTGCAACTCATCAAACGCATCTCGTTTATCCCGTTCGCCATCTACCGCTTTATTGTCGCGGCAGCGGTGTACGTGGTCTTCTTCTGATGTACAGCCCTCAGTCTTTCGGCTGAGGGCAACGTTTTTCCTTCCAGTTCGCGACAGCCTGAATGCGACGGCGCGTCAACTCTTCGCGGATTGCCGGCCCCTGAAAACCCGCTTCTATCACCTCTTTATTCGACACGTTTTTCGCCACGATCCATGCTTCACGCAGCAAGCGCCCTTGCGGGTAATCGCAGGCTTCAAAATGCGTACGTCCGCGCACGTCAGCTTCGCTGGTTAGCGCAACCTGTTCGACGCGCTGCGGTTTACGCCAGGCATCGATTGAATCGAACAGCTTGATGATGGTTTTCGGCTGCAAAATCGGGAAGGTGTGGATGAGATCGTGGAACTCCGCCACCAGTTTCGCTAAATCGCGCATCTCATTAGGCACTTTCAGGCGCAGGCAGAGCTGCTCCACCAGTTTGACACCCGCCGGGCCGTGGCCGTGATGACGCGGCCAGAGATGTTTTGGCGTTAGGCCCTTGCCTAAATCGTGGCACAGGGTGGCGAAACGGATGTCGATATTCGGGCTCAGCATAGCCGCCATTGTTAGCGTCATCAGCGTATGCACGCCGGTATCGATTTCCGGATGCCATTTCTCCGGCGCAGGCACGCCATACAGCGCGTCGATCTCCGGGAACAGCACTTTCAGCGCGCCACAATCGCGTAGGGTCTGGAAAAACACCTGCGGGTTGCGGGTACCGAGCGCGCCTTCCGTCTCTTTCCACACGCGTTCTGGCGTTAGGTGTTCAAGTTCGCCAGCGGCGGTCATGTCGCACATCAGCGTCAGGGTTTCATCGGCAATACGGAAGCTCAGGTGGGCGTAGCGTGCGGCAAAACGCGCCACACGCAGCACGCGGAGCGGGTCTTCACCAAAGGCGGGGGAAACATGACGCAGCAGGCGGTTTTGCAAATCGGCACGACCGCCGTAAGGGTCGATAATCGTGCCGTTGTCGTCTTGTGCGAGGGCGTTCACTGTCAGATCGCGGCGCAGTAAATCTTGCTCCAGCGTCACATCCGGCGCAGCGTAGCAGGTGAATCCGGTGTACCCGGAGCCTGACTTCCGTTCGGTGCGTGCAAGCGCATACTCTTCATGACTTTGCGGATGCAAAAACACGGGAAAATCGCGGCCTACCTGCTGGTAGCCCGCGTCGAGCATTTGCTGTGGCGTCGCGCCGACCACGACCCAATCTTTATCTTTGACCGGCAGACCTAATAAACCGTCTCGTACCGCACCACCGACCAGATAACTCTTCACGCCACGCTTCTCCTCGCTATTGTCCTTTGTGGATAATACGAGAGAAGCGGCGTTATGGCTAATTCATCCAGCGGTCTTTACGCTTACGGCTTGGCACCAGATGCGGCAGCACCAGGCCAAGAATCAGGCCAGCGCCTAACACGCCGCCACCGTACATAAACCACTGCATGATGATGGTGCGCTGTTTATCGTCGAGCTGCAGGTTGGCGGCGCTGACTTTTTTCTGCGCCACAATCAGCTCATTTTTCAGCTTCTGGTTTTCTTCTTTCAGGCTGTTGATCACGCTGTCGCTCTGGGAGACTTTGGTCTGCATTTCGGCAGTGCGCTGATTCCAGGTCGAATCGATGTTAGTCAGCTTGTCAGTCAGGGTTTTCACCTGATTTTCCAGATCCGGCACACGGGTGCGCAGGCTCGGGGTTTCCGTCAGCTCTTTCAGCGGGATCCACGCGGTACGGCCATTGCCGTCGCGAACTTGTCCATATTGCGTGCCGGGATTGGTTTGCAGCAGGGTGACTTCTTCACCAGCGTTAATGGAGCCCACCAGGCGATAGTTATCGCCAGGGCCGCTGCGAACCCAGGTATTCAGTTCATCAGAAACATAGCGCTTCTCATCAGCATGGGTGACGGCGGAAGCGGTGAGTGCAAGTAAAGTGACTGCGATTAGGCGTAATTTTGGCATCAGGTCATCGTTTTTGTCATAAAAGTGGAACGATAGTAGTGGCAACAGTCTGGCGACGCAAAGCCTTCTACAGCAATCAGAATCATCCAGGAGGCGCGGGTGACGTCGCAATAATGTTAACCGCGTAAAGTTGCCGCGCAAATTGCGCATTGCATGGTAATTTTTCGCAAAATACTATCTACTGACAAAAAGATTACCTGGAAGTTCGCCGAAAGGGTACTTCCGGGCCACGAAACCATAAGAAATCAGCCATGGCACAAGAAATTGAATTAAAGTTCCTCGTTGATGAGGCAGGTGTTGATGCCCTGCGTCAGCATCTCTCCACCCTGAAGGCCGAGCATACGGACGCCGGGAAACTCCTCAATATTTACTACGAAACTGAAGATAACTGGCTGCGTCGTCATGACATGGGCCTGCGCATTCGCGGCGCGGGCGATCGCTATGAAATGACCCTGAAGGTGGCCGGTCGTACGGTTGGCGGGCTGCATCAGCGCCCGGAGTACAATATCGATCTCGACGAACCGAAACTCGCGCTGGAAAAACTGCCTGCAGAAGTCTGGCCGAATGGCGAGATGCCGGAAGGGCTGGCAGAGCAGGTGCAGCCGCTGTTCAGCACCGATTTCTTGCGTGAAAAGTGGGTGGTAAGCCACGGCAAGAGCCAAATTGAAATTGCGCTCGACCTGGGCGAGGTCAAAGCGGGTGATTATCAGGAACCGATTTGCGAGCTGGAACTGGAACTGCTTTCCGGCGAAACAGCCGATGTTCTGGCGCTGGCGCAGCAGCTTAACCAAACCGGCCTGGTGCGTCAGGGCAGCCTGAGCAAAGCCGCGCGCGGCTATCATCTGGCGCAGGGAAACGATGAACGTCCGATCAAGCCTGCGGAAATCATGCAAATCGCGCCGAAATCGACCATCGAACAGGGGCTGGAAGCGGCGCTGGAAAAAGCACTGGCGCACTGGCAATACCACGAAGAGCTGTGGGTTCGCGGTAATAAAAAAGCGAAAGACGAAGTCCTGGCGGCAATTGGTCAGATTCGCCACACGCTGATGTTGTTTGGTGGCGTGGTGCCGCGCAAAGCCAGCGCGGCGCTGCGTGATTTACTGACCCAGGCAGAAGAGGTGCTGGGCGGCGACACTTCCGCGCATGATGCCGCCTTCAACGTGGCGGTAACCCAGGCCAAACTGGCCTTCACCGAGTGGCTGGTGACCCGCGGTTGGCAGTCTTTCCTTGATGCCAAAGCGCAGACCAAAATCAGCGACTCCTTTAAGCGTTTCGCTGATACCCATCTTTCGCGCCAGGCCGCAGAACTGCGCACCACCTTTGCGTATCCGCTGGGCGACAGCTATGCCGACCAGTTGCCACGATTAACGCGTGATATCACCTGCGTGCAGCTGCTGGCGGGTTATTACAATCGCGCGCAGGCCGACGCATGGCTGGCAAACTGGCTGGGATTACGTCACGCCATTTTGACGCGCCAGCACATTGAAATTGAACATTTCCGCAATGAAGCACTGGCGGTTGAGCCATTCTGGTTACACAGCGGAAAACGATAACTGACCTCAGGGAAACCGAGTATGACCCCGCTTTCATCGCAGTTACAGCAGCACTGGCAAACGTTGGTTGAGCGGCTGCCGGAGACCTTTCCGGTTGCGACGCTGACGCCGCAGGCGCAGGCCGTCATGACGTTCAGCGATTTCGTTCAGCAAAGCCTGACGATGCATCCCGAATGGCTGGAAACGCTCGCCAGCCAGCCGCCGCAGGCGGACGAATGGCAGCACTATCGCGACTGGCTACAGGCCGCGCTGGTAGACGTAACCGATGAGGCCGGGCTCATGCGCGAACTGCGGTTGTTCCGCCGACGTATCATGGTACGCATCGCCTGGGCGCAGTCGCTGTCGCTGATTTCTGAGGTGGATACACTGCAACAGCTCAGTGTGCTGGCCGAGACGCTGATCGTCAGCGCTCGCGACTGGCTCTATGACGGCTGTTGCCGCGAATGGGGCACGCCCAGTAACGCCGATGGCGTCGCGCAACCGCTGTTGATTCTCGGTATGGGCAAGCTGGGCGGCGGGGAGCTGAACTTCTCCTCGGATATCGACCTGATTTTTGCCTGGCCGGAGCACGGCTCCACGCGCGGCGGGCGTCGCGAACTCGACAACGCCCAGTTCTTTACCCGCCTCGGTCAGCGGTTAATTAAAGTGCTCGATCAGCCGACGCAGGATGGCTTTGTCTATCGCGTCGATATGCGTTTGCGCCCGTTTGGCGACAGCGGCCCGTTGGTGCTGAGCTTTGCCGCGCTGGAAGATTATTACCAGGAGCAGGGCCGCGACTGGGAACGCTACGCGATGGTCAAGGCGCGGATTATGGGCGACAACGATGACGTCTGGAGCCAGGAATTGCGCGCCATGCTGCGGCCATTTGTTTTCCGTCGCTATATCGACTTTAGCGTGATTCAGTCGCTGCGCAGCATGAAAGGGATGATTGCCCGCGAAGTGCGCCGCCGGGGTCTGAAAGACAACATCAAGCTCGGCGCGGGCGGCATCCGCGAAATCGAATTTATCGTCCAGGTGTTCCAGTTGATTCGCGGTGGGCGTGAACCATCGTTACAGCAGCGTTCTCTGCTGCCGACGCTTGCGGCGATTGAAAACCTGCATCTGCTTTCAGAGCAGGACGCAGACGCGCTGCGCGAAGCCTATCTTTTCCTGCGCCGCCTGGAAAACCTGCTGCAAAGCATCAACGATGAACAGACGCAAACCCTGCCGGGCGACGACCTTAACCGCGCGCGTCTGGCGTGGGGAATGGGTGTGGCCGACTGGGAGGCGCTCACTGTACAGCTTGAAGGGCTGATGGCGGGCGTGCGCCGCATTTTTGATGAATTGATTGGCGACGATGAATCCTCGCCGGAAGAAGAAACGCTGGCTGAAGACTGGCGCGAACTCTGGCAGGACACGTTGCAGGAAGAGGACAACCCGCCGGTGCTGGCGCACCTCAGCGAGGACGATCGCCGCCAGGTGGTGGCGTTGATTGCGGATTTCCGCAAAGAACTGGATAAACGTACCATTGGCCCGCGCGGGCGTCAGGTGCTGGATTCGCTGATGCCGCATCTGTTGAGCGAAGTGTGCGTGCGCGATGACGCGCCGGTGCCGCTGATGCGCATCACGCCGCTGCTGATTGGCATCGTCACGCGCACCACCTATCTGGAACTGCTCAGCGAATATCCGGGAACACTGAAACACCTTATCCGTTTGTGCGCGGCCTCGCCGATGGTCGCGAGCCAGCTGGCGCGCTACCCGTTGCTGCTGGATGAACTGCTCGACCCGAATACGCTTTATCAACCGACAGCGACCGACGCCTATCGCGACGAGCTGCGCCAGTATTTGCTGCGCGTGCCGGAAGAGGATGAAGAACAACAACTGGAAGCATTACGCCAGTTTAAACAAGCTCAGTTGCTGCACATTGCCGCAGCCGATATCGCCGGAACGTTGCCAGTCATGAAAGTGAGCGATCACTTAACCTGGCTGGCCGAAGCGATGATTGACGCCGTAGTTCACCAGGCGTGGACACAAATGGTCGCGCGCTTCGGAAAACCGACGCATCTGCATGACCGTCATGGGCGCGGTTTTGCGGTAATTGGTTACGGTAAGTTGGGCGGATGGGAACTGGGTTACAGTTCCGACCTGGATCTGGTGTTCCTTCACGACTGCCCGGCGGATGTGATGACCGATGGCGATCGCGAAATTGACGGCCGCCAGTTCTACCTGCGTCTGGCGCAACGCATTATGCACCTGTTCAGCACGCGGACGTCCTCCGGCATCCTTTACGAAGTTGACGCGCGGCTGCGTCCCTCCGGTGCGGCGGGAATGCTGGTGACCACGGCTGAAGCCTTTGCTGATTACCAGCAAAACGAAGCGTGGACGTGGGAACATCAGGCGCTGGTTCGCGCGCGCGTGGTCTATGGCGACCCGCAGCTTCAGCAGCAGTTTGATGCCATTCGCCGCCAGATCCTCACCAACGTCCGCGATGGCGACACCTTGCGCACGGAAGTGCGCGAAATGCGCGAAAAAATGCGCGCCCATCTGGGTGGTAAGCAGCGCGATCGCTTTGATATCAAAACCGATGCCGGCGGGATCACCGACATTGAATTCATTACGCAATATCTGGTGCTGCGCTACGCGCATGAAAAACCGAAGCTGACGCGGTGGTCTGATAACGTACGCATCTTAGAACTGCTGGCGCAGAACGACATTATGGATGAGCAGGAAGCGCAAGCGTTGACCCGTGCCTACACCACGCTGCGCGATGCGTTGCATCATCTGGCGTTGCAGGAATTACCGGGGAACGTTGGGCTGGAGCGTTTTACCGCCGAGCGTGAACAGGTAGAGGCGAGTTGGCTGAAGTGGCTGGTCACGCCGTGAAATGTGCTATTATCGCGCCAAATTTTTGAATCTCTCAGGAGACACGAATGAAAGTAACGCTGCCAGAATATGAGCGCGCAGGGGTAATGGTTGTTGGTGATGTGATGCTGGATCGCTACTGGTATGGCCCAACCAGCCGTATTTCCCCGGAAGCGCCGGTGCCAGTGGTGAAGGTTGAAACCATCGAAGAACGGCCTGGCGGCGCGGCGAACGTGGCGATGAATATCGCGTCCCTGGGAGCAAATTCTCGTCTGGTCGGCCTGACCGGCATTGA
The DNA here is from genome assembly GCF_057782505.1 of Pseudocitrobacter sp. CD920760. Taxonomy (NCBI): domain Bacteria; kingdom Pseudomonadati; phylum Pseudomonadota; class Gammaproteobacteria; order Enterobacterales; family Enterobacteriaceae; genus Pseudocitrobacter; species Pseudocitrobacter sp. CD920760. Next base: position 4,500,764 of record NZ_CM173490.1, on the reverse strand, counting down.
CGACGCGGCGCGCGCATTGAACAAAGCGCTGGCGGACGTGAACGTCAAATGTGATTTTGTCTCCGTGGCGACGCATCCGACCATCACCAAGCTGCGCGTGCTGTCGCGCAACCAGCAGCTGATTCGTCTCGACTTCGAAGAAGGTTTTGCCGGCGTAGACCCGCAGCCGCTGCATGATCGCATTAAAAGCGGTCTGGCGAGCGTGGGCGCACTGGTGCTTTCAGACTACGCCAAAGGCGCGCTGGAAAGCGTACAGCAGATGATTAAGCTGGCGCGTGAAGCGAAAGTCCCGGTATTGATTGACCCGAAGGGGACTGATTTTGACCGTTATCGTGGCGCAACGCTGCTGACGCCTAACCTCTCTGAGTTTGAAGCGGTAGTGGGTAAATGCAAAAGCGAAGCGGAGATCGTTGAGCGCGGCATGAAGCTGATTGCTGATTACGAACTTTCCGCGCTGCTGGTGACGCGTTCCGAGCAGGGCATGACGCTGCTGCAGCCGGGCAAAGAGCCGCTGCATCAACCGACCCAGGCGCAGGAAGTGTATGACGTCACCGGTGCCGGTGACACGGTGATTGGCGTGCTGGCGGCAACGCTGGCGGCGGGTAATTCTCTGGAAGATGCCTGCTACTTCGCCAATGCGGCGGCAGGCGTCGTCGTGGGTAAACTGGGTACTTCAACCGTTTCGCCTATCGAGCTGGAAAACGCCGTGCGCGGTCGTGCGGAAACCGGCTTTGGCGTGATGAGCGAAGAAGAGTTGAAGCAGGCGGTGGCCGCGGCGCGTAAACGCGGCGAGAAAGTGGTGATGACCAACGGTGTGTTCGACATTCTGCACGCGGGGCACGTCTCTTATCTGGCAAATGCGCGTAAGCTCGGCGATCGCCTGATTGTTGCGGTGAACAGCGATGCATCGACCAAACGCCTGAAGGGAGAATCCCGCCCGGTAAATCCGCTGGAACAGCGCATGATCGTGCTGGGCGCACTGGAATCCGTCGACTGGGTGGTCTCTTTTGAAGAAGATACCCCGCAGCGCCTGATCGCCGGGATCTTGCCGGATCGCCTGGTGAAAGGCGGCGACTATAAACCTGAACAAATTGCCGGGAGTGAAGAAGTTTGGGCCAACGGCGGTGAAGTGCTGGTGCTCAACTTCGAAGACGGTTGCTCGACCACCAATATCATCAAGAAAATCCAGAAAGACGCCAGTAAGTAAGCCACGGCGTCGAAAAAATAAACCCCGTCCTCTTCGCGAGCGCGGGGTTTTTTATTGATATCCCCGAAATATGATTTAGCACACTAATTAGCCGATAAAAGCGCATTTCCTGCACAAAGCCATGTGAAAAATAGGGAAATACTGGTGGTAGAAAAAGCATATGACACTCAGAAACTCAACGACTGAAGGAGTATGCCGATGAAACACAGCAATATTTATTCCCTGAATAATTTCGATTTTTTGGCCCACAGCTTTGCCAGAATGCACGAACAGGGTCAGGACGTTGATTTAAAAGCGATTACCGGCAACATGGATGAAGAGCACCGTGTCTGGTTCTGTAAGCGTTATGAACGCTACTGCCGGATAGTGGAGAAGGATAACGAGCCTGAGCTGGAACACTGAGACCTTTGCGCCGGGGGATAGCGTTTATCCCTGGCTGGGGACGTAGATCGTAGGCCGGGCAAGCGTAGCGCCACCCGGCATTTTTCTTACTCTTTATCTTCCGCTGGAGTAGCTGTCCGGCTCTCGAGCTCGCTCAGTCGCTGCTCAAGAAGCGCCAGTTTTTCACGGGTACGCAGCAGCACCTGCGTCTGTACGTCGAACTCTTCACGGCTCACCAAATCCAGACGAGTTAGCTGTGACTGCAGGACCTGACGGACTTTTTTCTCTACATCATCCCCGAAATCACGGAGGCCTTTCGGCATAGATTCATGGACCTGGCGTGCGATTTGTTCAATTTTTTTCGGGTCAATCATCGTCGTTTACCTGATTAGTCTGTTCTGACGATCATTGTAGTGCCTTACTTCCTCCCGATAAACCAGAATTGTTCGAAGCTTATGCATTGCCGAACATAGTCAATAGCGTTATAGTGAGTACGCTTATTCTCAGGGCGGGGCGAAATTCCCCACCGGCGGTAAATCAGCTACGGCTGAAAGCCCGCGAGCGCTTTGGGTGCAAACTCAAAGGTCAGCAGATCCGGTGTAATTCCGGGGCCGACGGTTAGAGTCCGGATGGGAGAGAGTAACGATCCAGTCGGGCTGAGCCCGCTCGCGTTATCCATTTGCCGCTAAACCGGCACTCCTAAGACTGCCCTGATTCTGGTAACCATAATTTTAACGAGGTTTTTTTACCATGAATCAGACGCTACTTTCCTCTTTTGGTACTGCTTTTGAACGCGTTGAAAACGCACTGATTGCCCTGCGCGAAGGCCGCGGCGCAATGGTGCTGGACGACGAAAACCGTGAAAACGAAGGCGACATGGTCTTTGCCGCCGAAAACATGACTGTTGAACAAATGGCGCTGACTATCCGTCACGGTAGCGGCATCGTTTGTCTGTGCCTGACGGAAGAACGCCGTAAACAGCTGGATCTGCCGATGATGGTAGAAAACAACACCAGCGCGTACGGAACGGGCTTCACCATTACCATCGAAGCGGCACACGGCGTGACTACCGGCGTTTCTGCCGCTGACCGCCTGACTACCGTTCGCGCAGCGATTGCCGACGGCGCGAAACCGTCTGACCTGAACCGTCCTGGCCACGTCTTCCCGCTGCGCGCGCAGCAGGGCGGCGTACTGACTCGCGGCGGCCACACTGAAGCGACCATCGATTTGGTTTCTCTGGCTGGCTTCAAACCGGCAGGCGTGTTGTGTGAACTGACCAACGACGACGGCACCATGGCGCGTGCGCCAGAGTGCATCGAGTTTGCCCGCAAACACAATATGGCGCTGGTGACGATTGAAGATCTGGTGGCTTACCGCCAGGCTCACGAGCGTAAAGCAAGCTAATCGCTGCGATATTCGATAAAAAGCCCGCATAGCGGGCTTTTTTGTGGCTAGTTGTAGTTAATCTTAAACAACACTACCGTTTCAAACGGCCCCGTCTTTACCGTTTCGCCTGCCACCTGACTCAATTCCGCCTGGTATGTTTTTTCCCTCATCAGCAAAGAAGAGTCAAAATCGGCATATTCTTTATACTCGTTGTAGGTGAAGAAAGAGTTATCTTCCATATCGCGAATTTTTATTTGCAGACCATTACTTAACCTCATTGATGTATCGTTTTCTGCCAGGGTTTCTGTGGTGTAGAACGACGATGAGACCTTAAACGTGTCTGTACATTCTGAATCAGCGATGTTTTTCGTGGTTTTGACCGAGAAGGTGCGGGTTAACGTTTTATGGTTAATTTCCATGTTGTTGAACGTACCGAAATCGATAGTCTGATTTTCCGGGTAGATATTGAAGTTGACGCTACAGTCCAGCACGCGGATTTGGTCCAGACCCGTCACGTGATACTTCAGGTTTTGCGCTTCCGGGTTCTGGTTTACTCCGCCGACGCCGTCAAACTGCACCAAAATGTAATCGCTGATACTGCTTTTGTAGTCGTGAGGCGGCATGGAAATGACCTTCACATACAACCTCATACGTGCAATAAAGGTGCGCGAGTAGTGAATATTGTTCACGTCACCCGAGCAGAGGTCGTGCTCCCATCCAGACGCTTTAATTTGCTCCGGGGTGTATATCTCAAGCTGTTTATTGTCCAGGCATTGATGGGTATCAATGCCAATACTGCCCTGAGAAGCATCGTAATCCACACCTTCATAGGTAACGCCGAGCTGGTAATAAGGGTCATTCACTGATGTATAGGGGTTTATCCAGGCGTAGATATCTTCATTGCCAAAGTTAGGCGCAGTACCGGCGTCGCAATAAACGGGGATCTTAATATCGTTACTTTCCCAGATTTTGTCGCCAGGTTTGGCATTGCTCGGCACTGCAAAAGGTTCAATATTGCTAAAGCCTTCGACAGGCCCGCCTGCGGTACCGAGATAGCAATTCACCGCTAAAGCGGCCCGCAGTGGGAGCAGCGACAACAAGGCCAGAGCGAGTAAAAATAGCACGCGCCTCATCGTTTCTTCTCCTCCGGCGCTTTCACTACGCATTGCCCGTTGCAGCGCACGTTAAGCATGCGCATTGCGCCGTAATCATCCATATAGCCCAGTACAAATGCGTTTCCGTTATAGCTTCCCGCATTGAGTGTCAGCGAAGCGAAGGGCGCAATCATCGTGCTTTTATAGCCCGGGAAAACAGCCAGCACGTCTTTGCCGAAGAAGACCAGGGTGATGTAGTAGGGGGTCGGATTTTTGACCACTAGCGAGCTTCCCTGTTGTGACGCAGTGAGCTGTTGTTCAACTTTCGCATCAGGTGTTTTTTTAAGCCCTGCGGGCCGCCAGAAAAGTTTCAGTTTTGACTGTAAAGCCAACTGTAAAATGGCATGGTTGTTGCCATTCTCCGGCGTCGGAGGGATTTCGCGGACGTTGAAGTAAAAGAGTGATTCGCGATCGGTAGGCAGCGTACTGGCTTTGGTCTGTTTTACGATGCGTATCTGGCTTATCGCTTCAGGCTCCAGACGTTGGATCGGTGGCAGCGCAGCCAGAATGCTATCATCTTTTTGCCCCTGTTCGGTTTCAATCCATGAGTAAGCCAGATAAGGCAGCGATGTACTCTGATTCTCCAGCTTCAGGCTACTGGCCTTATCATCCGCGTTAAAAATGATGCGGGTTCTGTCTGGTAGAATAGCCGCACGGCCCACCATTGGTAACAGCAGCAATAAAACGGGGAGTACTTTAGAAAGTGTCATTTCTCATCCTTAATTAATGACAAGGTAAAATAAGCTGTTGTTCAACAGCATCCACATTTGCGGGCAGTTCAATCGCACAGCGCTGGTCTTTACCCCACTGCACGTTTAACGTCTGGCCACCTTTCACACCACTGAGCCAGGCGTGCCCTTCTTCACTGACCATCCCGACATCGACATTTTTATCTGCCAGGTGCACGACAGCGCCTAGCGGCGGTACGCCGCCGTCAGCGGTATGGATGATAACGCGCAGATCTTTCCCGGCGCGAGAGACCATCTGTTTATAGCCGATTGCGCCTTCCGTCCAGGCCTGCCGCATAATGTTTTCATCAACGGTGACGCCATCCGGCAGGTTATTCATATTCACGGCAATCGTTGCAGGCGAATAGCTGGAGATCATTGGGACGACCGCGTTACCAAGCCAGTTAGTCTGATTGAGATCCCCCTGAACGGGGACACCTGAAACGCCGTCAGTATCGATCATGATTCTGGGTTCATTGCCAAAACTACGACGATGTAATGCAACACCGTACCGCGTCGCCGTCAGGGAACCGGTCCAACTGGCGCTCGCCGTACTGTAGTCGCTGGCGGCATAGCTGCCGGAAAGTTGTAAATCACCCATCGTCGTGATGTGCTGGAGATTGCCACGGAACTGCGCGCCGTTATCTGGCTTATCCGATTCCACGCCTGCCGAGACGCCCCAGGTATTGCGCTCGCTGGAGGAGTCATTCCAGGTCATCATGTGACTGGTGGAATTGCTGTTGTGCATGTCGTAATTCAGGCGGCGACCGTAGTCGAAGGGGATGGAGAGCGACATATAGAACTGTTTGTCATTGCCGCTCTCTTCGTAGCGGGTGGTGCTCCATGAGGTGGAGAGCGTGAGGCCTTTCCACTTTCCTATATCAAAGTTAAACCCGGCAGTTATGCTGGCGGTGGTTGAGTTGTCGCCATCCCACCACTGCTGACGCAGGCCGCTCAGATAAAGGTTTACGTTAATCGGCGTGATGGGCTGATTAAAGGACATGCTGATGGTCTGCTTTTCATCCCGTGTGTCGGCATCGTTGTACTGGTGGTCGATAAAGTTGGCGTAGCTGTGGAACTCACGTTCGGAAAAACGGTATGCAGCCAGCGAAAGCTGGCTGTCGGTGGCATCAAAACGCTTGCTGTAGTTTAAACGGTAGCTCAACCCTTGTTCGGTGTGTCCATCGTCAAAAGTACTGCTGGCGTGCGTGACATCAAAAGAAATCGCCCCTAACCACAGCATGTTTTGCCCGACGCCGATGGCCTCCGAGCGGTAATTGCTACCTGCTGCCAGCACGCCGCCGTATAGCGACGTATTAGACAGCATACCCCAGGAGGCCTCACTGCTGATAAAGGTATCGTCAATCACATGGTGTGAGATATCCGGACGAGCGCGCCCGGTAGCAACTTTATAACGCACCTGGCCTTCTCGCGTCAGGAAGGGCGTTGAGGCAGCGGAAACCTGAAAGCTGTTCACCCGGCCATCTTCTTCCATCACTTTTACATCCAGTGTGCCCTGCACTGACTGGTTGAGGTCGCTGATGATAAACGGCCCTGGCGCGACTTTGGTTTGATAGATAACGCGGCCCGCATAACTGACTGTGACCGTGGCGTTGGTTTGCGCAATGCCGCTGATTTGTGGTGCATAGCCGCGAAGCTCCCACGGTAGCATACGATCGTCGCTGGCAATGGCAGCGCCATCATAGGAAAAGGCGTCAAAGATGTTAGAACTGAAATCAGTTTCGCCGAGGGTTAATTTGGCGCCCAGTGAAGGTAACGGGCGAAACAAATAGGTTCGGGCGATGCTGCGTGTGGTTTGCGAGCTGCTGGAATTTTGAGTCTGGCTGATTTGATAGTCGCTGCGTAAACGCCATGCGCCAAGATTCGCCCCTGCGGTGCCATAGCTATTATAGTTTTCACTGTGCTCACCGTGATTTGGGCGATAGGTGCTGGCGAATAAATTGTAGTCCAGCATCAGACCCGCAACGCCTTCGTCCCATGTAGAGGGCGGCATCCAGGTATCGGATTTCCACGCCAGCATAGCCTGTGGAATAGCAATATCCAGTTGCTGATTGGCCATATCCAGTTTAAAAGTGATTTCTGGCTGCGCGCTGAAGTCGACACAATTCGCTTTAACAGTCAGCGCCTGGCGAATGTCTTCTTTTAGTCCGAGCTGATCGGCGAGTTCAGCGGGGATGCACACCGCTATCTTTTCGTCCTGTTTTCTCCAGCTCAATTGCCTGCCTGAAGAAATAAGGTTTTTATTGACCGTGACGGAAACGAAGTAATCGCCTGGTGCAATGGCGGCTTTCTCTTTGAACTGGGAAACGTCGACACTATCGCGCATGGATTTATCCAGCACGTTTAAATTAAATTCAACGGCCTGAGCGGAAAGGGCCAGTAATAACCCACAGCCTGTGGCGAGCAGCTTGCAGTTATCCATGGCGTCCATACCGGGGGTTGTGCAAAGAAGAAAAGAACGGGTGGCCGTCATGGCCACCGGGATTCTTAGTTATATATCAGCGTATAGTTTGCAGTTGCGGTGACGTCGCCAGCGGTGACATTATCGGAGCCGATTTTTTCCATCCACGCCTGGAACGGCAGGATTTGCGTACTGGAATCTACGTTCAATATGAGTTCTTTTGCTGTACCCAATGTTATATTGTTACCGTCGCCGTCCCTCAGACGCACACCAACATTGGTGGCGCCGCCTGCAAAGGTATTACTGAGCAGTTGAGTGCCATTGACGACGCTTGTACTGGTGAAAGTGACGTTGACTTTCGATATCGTCCCGCCGGCACCATCGTCGGCGTTTTTAAGAGCGCAGTTTTCTAGCGTAATGCTGGAATCGGCGGGTTCAGAGTGGATGTTGGTATTAATATAAGTATCGGTTACATCGCCAAGATCAACCTTTTTATCGACATCCTCTTTTTTGATGGAGCATGGCGCGCTGATGACCAGACCGGTAAAGGTAATTTTACCACTGCCGCCATCAACCTCCGCCAGCGCATAACCGGAAGTGAGCGCGGTCATCATTAGCGCCAGTAATGCTTTTTTTCCTGAATTCATACAATATATCCTTTGTGAAGAGGGCTAATATTTTTAATGGGAGGGGGCTAAGGCTGGAGTATATCGTAAGAAATAGTAAGCTGGTTTTAGTTAAATTAAATGCGTGCAGAAGGTAATCTTAAATAATTTTGTTTGTTAATGCTTTTGGGGGATTGTATTTACCGTTTGATTATATTCGGGGCGGCGTTAGTTGTTTTCGTAATTATTAAATCAATAAAATTTAAATGTTTCAATAAAATAACCAGGAATTAAGATTACATTTAGTTAGCATATGTAACGTAGAAAACAAACGATATGCGCCATACGACTCATTTACCGCATGGCGCAGAATGTTAGCCCAAGCCAATCGCTTGTAGCAGTACCAGACTTAGTCCCATCACCGACATCCCGCAAAGAACACCGTAGCTTGGGTTGTTATTAGGGTCGATTTCTTTTGCCAACGGCATTAATTCATCAACCGACAGCGCCACCATAATGCCAGCCACTGCCGCCATAATCGCCGCCATGACCACCGGAGATACCAGACTGCCGAGGATAAGCCATGCCAGAACGCCGCCAAGAATTTCCGCCATCCCTGAAATGCCTGCCCAGAATACCGCCTTGCGCTTGGAGCCTGTTGCTGCATATATCGGCCCGGAAACGGCAAGACCCTCGGGAATATTGTGCAGGGCGACGGCAAAGGCAATACCGACGCCGAGTTCAAGATTATTGCTGGCCGTTACAAAAGTGGCTATCCCCTCCGGGAAATTATGCAGGCTGATCCCCAGCGTTAATAATATCGCCGTGCGGCGAAGGTTGGACGGCAGGGGTTTCACGTCCGCAGGGGGCAAATCCTGTGGATGCGCATGCGGTAACAGACGGTCAAGGGCAAAATAGCCAAGCAGCCCGACGACGAACATGCCATAGCCCAGTAGCGGGGACATGCCTTCTGTTTTCAGCGCGGCTGGTAGCATTTCCATCAATGAAATCAGCAGCATTATTCCTGCGGCAAAGCCGAGAGAAAACGCCAGCACGCGGTTAGATGGTTTTTGCCCGATAACGCCAAGGATGGCGCCAATAAACGTGGCCGCACCCGCTAATAAGGTCAGAATTAAGGGTACCGACATCGTTTACTCCTTATGATAATGATTATCATTTATACTAAAAGTTGTCGTCCATTACGAGAGACTTATTGCGTCTTTACTCCAGCTTACATTCAAATTTTCTGAAGATCATCATCACGCTTATCTGAGTTTCACCCTGTCTAAAACAGGTTAATGTAGTGTTATTACATCGTACTCTTTATGAGGATAACACCATGTCTCGTACCCGAATGCCAGCGTTGTTTTTAGGTCACGGTAGCCCGATGAACGTGCTGGAAGACAACATCTATACCCGTACCTGGCAGCGTCTGGGCGAGACGTTGCCTCGTCCAAAAGCAATTGTGGTGATTTCCGCCCACTGGTTCACCCGGGGAACCGGCGTGACGGCCATGGAAACGCCGAAAACGATTCATGATTTTGGCGGCTTCCCGCAGGCGCTGTATGACATTCACTACCCGGCACCAGGGTCTCCGGCATTGGCGCAGAAATTAGTTGAACTGCTGTCACCGGTGCCTGTGACGCTGGACAATGAAGCCTGGGGTTTTGACCACGGCTCATGGGGCGTGTTGATCAAGATGTACCCTAACGCGGATATTCCGATGGTGCAGTTAAGCATCGATAGCACCAAACCGGCGGCGTGGCATATGGAGATGGGGCGTAAGCTCGCCAGCCTGCGCGATGAGGGGATTATGCTGGTGGCCAGCGGCAACGTGGTGCATAACCTGCGGACCGCGAAATGGCACGGAGATGGCACGCCGTACCCGTGGGCAACGTCGTTTAACGACTACGTGAAAGCCAACCTGAACTGGAAAGGGTCGCTGGAGCAGCATCCGCTGGTGAACTATCTGGAGCACGAAGGGGGAGCATTGTCGAACCCGACGGCGGATCACTTCCTGCCTCTGCTGTATGTGCTGGGCGCCTGGGATGGCGAAGAGCCTATCACGATTCCGGTGGACGGGCTGGAGATGGGAAGCTTAAGCATGTTGTCTGTTCAAATCGGGTAGTTTTTTGCCGGGTGGCCCTGCGCTTACCCGGCCTACGAATAGCCCGCTCTGTTAATGTGTTACGGACTGTCGGTAGGCCTGATAAGCGCAGCGCCATCAGGCTTTTTTCATCCTCTGATAAGCTTTATGCCCCAGGCTGCGCTCATAATCAGCAGCAGCACCAGGCAAGTTCCGAAAGCCAGCATGCACGCCTGCGCCATATTCATAAAATGCCATGGCGGCAGGAGATACCAGCCTTCTGAGCTTTGGTACAAATTAACAAACCAGTGTTGGGTGCTACTAAGTGTGACGCCATCAGGCACGATGGGCGCATCATAGCCGCAGTCGCCGGTCGGTTTAAACCATTCCGGCGCCCACTGCGCCAGCGGCAGATTAAAGGGAAAAGTAGGATCTGTTGAACAGCCCTGCACGCCAAACAGCGCGTCGGGGTCCGGGTTATGCACCGCATAATGGATACCGTTCAGCTTGATCGAAAACTTGATCCCCATGATGCTGCCGTAGAACGCCATCACGCAGCCAATCAGCTTCAGGATAATGTTTTTTGGGTTTATCGCCGCAATTACGCCGCCAAACACCATCACAAACATCGCGTAGCGAATATAAACACACTGTTCGCACGGTGCCATGTAGAGATAGATCTGGAAGAATGAGTGCGCCAGCACGATAAGCGCGCCCATTGCGATAGCCATAAACAGCCACAGAAAGCGCCGTTCCTGCCACCTCACCAGCGTATCGACCGGCGTTTTGCGCAGGTCTCTCAATAATCCCTTAATGAAAGCCATAAGCATTTCCCTGTGTTATTTGCTCGCCAGTTCGTGAATCAGGTCTGCCATAGCGTCGATGGATTTAATATTCTTGGTGTAGATCAGATATTTACCATTAACTACATAGGCCGGAACGCCCTGGATTTTGGCCACATCGTAGGCTGCTTTCCATTTTTCCAGCGTTTCCTGAACCGCAGGTTCCTTCAGCGCGGTTTCAAAATCAGCCTGGCTCATACCCGCGGCATCAAGGCCGGTTTTGATAAAGGCAGCGGGATCTTTACCGTCAGACCAGCGCTCTTTTTTGTCGTGATACGCTGCGTAGTAAGCGAATTTTGCTTTTTTAAACTGTGAGTTAGCATCAAAAAGAGAAATGCCTGCGGCTTTATCTTTGGCAATTAACACAGCAAACACTTCGCTGGCCTGCTTGCCATATTCACCTTTGGTTTCCAGATGGAATGGCGTGAAGGCCACTACATCTTTCACTTTTTCAGACACCGGGCCGGTCACCGCTTTGTCGTACTTGTAGCAGAATGGGCAGGCATAGCTGAAGACTTTAATCAGCGTTTTATCGGCATTGGGAATCGGTTTCTCCAGCACCATGTAGTCCGTGCCTTCGGTGAAAGCCGATGCTGCAAAAGACGTCGTCAGCGCGGCGGTGAGTACCACGCCGGTGAATAATGATTTTATCCATTTCGTAGACATAGCCATTCCTTCTTATTTAAACATTTGCTGTGGATGAACCAGCATTGCACGGTAGTGGGTCTGATTCGGTTTATCCGACAGAACGTCGATTTCGACTTTCACTTCTTTGGTTTTGTAGTCAATTTCATTGAGCTTACCAATGGTCGGTTGACCAACGTCGAATAGATGAATTGAACCGCTGAAGCCAAACATCGTGTTGCGGTCTTTTTCATATTCGATGATGGACGTAATCGGGCTGTAGAAGTCGTAGCCGCGATCTTTACCGTATTCCCAAACCTGCTGGACGGTGCCTTTTTTCTCGTCGATTTTATATTCCACGAAACGGGAATATTTCATCGTTGGCAGGGCTGGTTGTTCCAGATGACGACCATCGCCGTTATCAAAGACGGTGAGTGTGCCTTTGCTGGAGAGCCACGCGGTATGCTGGGTATAGGTGAAGTCGAAATCACTGTTCTGGCAGTTGCCGTTTTCATCACAGCTAATCGGTTTCCCTTTATCATCAACCGGTTTGAGCAGTTTGCCCGCCAGCTGTTTATTCCAGCCTTTGGACGGTGCAAGGATCCATTTCACCTGCTTATCACGGCCAATTTTGAACACGCCCTGGTGGCGTGAAGAAATAATAATGGAGTCGTCTTTGGCATCATAAGCAATTGAGTTAACGTGCGCCCAGTTGCGTCCTGGCCCTACGCCCAGCGCATCACCAAACGGTGTATCTGGCTCAAGTTTCGCCTGCTGGCCCGCGTGTGCCAGGTCGACGTTTACACAGACGGCACCGGCATCCAGCGCCCCAAGCAGCGAATCACGCATCGGGTCGAGAATTTTGTTGAGGTCCCAGACGTCAACCACACGACCTGATTTATCGACTTCCAGAATATGGTCGCGGATAGTGTTGACGTGCACGCCGTCATCGCGGCGATAGCTGTGTTTGCCGACGCGCAACAGCACGGTGCCTTTCGACGTTTCGATAGATTCGTGGGTGGCATCGACAAACCCGCGCGGCAGTTTGTGATCTTCCAGTACCTGGCCCATCATGTCGAATTCATACCAGTGCTGGCCCTGCACTGCCGTGTAGGTTCCACGTGGCGTTTCGCGAATACCCATCAGGTAGCCGCGTTTATTGATGTTGCGGTCATGCCCATCGTAGAAGGTTTCCTGGTCCAGCCACCAGCGATATTCCCCTTCGGTATCCACCACAAAGGTGAAGGGCGCGATGTCAAAGGCCAGCGCACCGGTTGCCGGGCCTGCGTCGAGAATACCGGCGTCTTTTGCTTTCTCGCCGTGCCAGTGCAGGTCAGAGCCCTGCGCGGTGAAGGTGTGCGTATTCACCATATAGAGGCGATCTTCAAAGCCTTTCGCGACTTTAACGACTTTCGGTTGTTGCAGGTCAGAGATAGAGCGGTTGTCCATATAGTGGTTGACGATAGCGGAGGTCTGCACCACATAATCGTCCTTCATGGGTTTGCCGTTCTCTTTCCATTCCACGGTGACGTTGTTGGCAAACTTCTGATACAACCCAAAAATAGGGATACCGTCGTAGTTCTTCAGCGATTCATCGCCCACGCTGTAACTGATTGGCACACCTTTCTCGCCTTTACCGTGTACGGTGACTTTTACATCGGAGATCGTGTGGCTATCGAGTTCAACCAGCGCAGTTAATGGTGCGTGACCGTAGGGATCAACGACGACAGCTCCCAGATGACCCGCCGGTGGGGCTGGTTGAAAACCTGCGGCCAGCACGCCTGCGCTTGATACGCTAAAGGTAAGTGCCACCGCGCCCGCGAGGAACGTTTTTCGATATTGATTAAACATAACGATATTTCCTTATATATTCCCGTGGATTATTTATGAGATAACAAACATCGTTTTTTCTGAATGAGTATGAAATCTATCTTTTCTTTTTAAATATGTTTTTTATAAATATATGAATCAGCTTTATTTATTCGGATAGTAGGTGTGTGATATATCAACCACAACCGCTATTGTTATAGAGTGTGATCCTGATTACATTGTTTTAAATAGCATAATGTAACTCTTTCAAAGTTGAATTTAGTTTATTTGTTTCGATGATAAGTTGCGGGATATTCTTAATGAATAAACAAATGAATATATATTGATGTGAAGTGAGAGTGTTGAATGTAAAATAATTTTAACTTTTAAGGATGAAAGAATGTATATAGCGTGGTACTGGATGGCTTTGATTGCTGTACTGGCGGGATATGCTATTTACCATGTCAGGCGTGAGCGCCGCGCCTGTCGGCAGGAAAGAGATGCGTTGCTGGAGATGATTCGTCGTTGGCGCGAAGAGAAAATACCGCCCTGCGAAGGGGCGGTATCTGGAACAAAGCTTACTCCACAAAAATATGCGGATAGAAGCGAGAGAGATCCTGCGTGATCAGCGCGCGGTCTTCGCGAATGCCAATTCCGGCCGGTTGATCGTTGATAAGCCAGCTGCCAATCAGCGTATAACTGTCACCAAATTTTGGCAGCGGATGGAACTGCTGCACGATCATGCCTTCTTCACCGTAAGGCCCCTCAACCTGTTCCAGCGTTTTGCCGTTCTCAATGATCGAAATATTGGCGCCTTCGCGGGAGAAGATCGGTTTCACCACATATTTGTCCATCTGCGGATGATCGTCTTCGGCAAAATAAGCGGGCAGCAAATTCGGGTGATCCGGGAACATTTCCCACAGCAGTGGCAGCAGTGCTTTGTTGGAAATAATGCTCTTCCATGCCGGTTCCAGCCAGCGCACGCCAGCGTCTTCCAGCTTGGTTGAGAACATCTCGCGCAGCATATATTCCCACGGATAGAGCTTAAAGAGATTACCGATAACCTGATCCTGAAGATCGGTAAACTGACCTTTTTCACCCAGGCCAATATCTTCGATGTACAGGAATTCGGTTGCCACTTCCGCTTCTGCCGCGCAATCCTGCAGATATTGCACGGTTCCACGATCTTCCACGGTATCGCGACAGCAGGTCAGGTGCAGCAGCTGAAAACCATGCTGCTCACGCAGCTCGGTGAAGCGCTCGATGATCTTTTCTTGCAGGCTGTTGAACTGATCGCTCCCTTGCGGCAGGTTACCGGCATTGAGCTGATCTTCCAGCCAGATCCACTGGAAAAACGCCGCTTCGTACAGTGAGGTTGGGGTATCGGCGTTGTTCTCGAGCAGCTTCGGCTCGCCCACGCCATTCCACGCCAGATCCATGCGTGAATAGAGCGAAGGCTGATGCGTCTGCCACGACTGGCGCACGAAGCCCCAGGTGTGTTTCGGAATGCGGAATTTGGTCATCAGCTCATCGCTGGCGACTACGCGCTCCACCACTTTTAAACACATCTGGTGCAGTTCTGCGGTGACGTCTTCCAGTTTTTCAACCTGGGCCAGGGTCAACTTGTAATACGCTTCTTCGCTCCAGTACGGCTCGCCGTACATGGTGTGGAAGTTAAAGCCATATTCAGTAGCTTTTTCACGCCAGTCCGGGCGCTCTGTAATACTGATTCTTTCCATCTGACTTAGCCGCCCATTGAGCGAGAAGAAGTGCCGGAGGCGCTGCTACGCTGCATTGTCGACTGTTTCGCAACAGACTCGCCAAAGCCGCCACGGGTGACCGTGTTGGTGGTTGCCGGTTTTGGCGCCATCGCGGTTTTCGGTACGGTCATGGAGCGACCTGGTTGCGCGGCGCCGTAGTTTTTGCCGCTGGCATCGGTGTATTTACCGTACGCCGGGCTGGATGGATTTTTGGATGTGAACACTGGCTGCTGCTGGAAACCCGCGCCGCCGCCCATCATACGACCCATCATGTAACCGGCCATCAACGGCATCCAGAAGCTGCCGCTGCTTTGTGCCTGAGCCTGGTTTTCTGGCGCAACACCTGCCTGAGCTGGCGTTTGCTGACACTGACCTTCACCAAATTCCGCTACGCAATCTTCACGCGTGGCATATTTCGGCGCAGTACGTTCCGCTTCTTTCTGTGCGTTATTAAAGGCGGTAGTACATTCCGCACCTTTCCCCGGGTTGGCTGCCGAGCAGTCGTCCGCGTTTTGATAGAGGGTGACCGTTTCGTCACTTTGCTCACAGCCCGCCAGCATAAAGACGGCAGTGACAGCGAAAGCAACCGGTGTTAAATGGCGTGCACTCCAGCTTTTGCGAAAAGCGGCGTGCTTAATATTATTTGTCCGTTTCATCGTTATCTTCCTGGACCCAGTGGTAGAGCATTAGCGCTCAGGATAGTGGATGACTGGTTGAAAATGAAGCGAGAAGGGGAAGAAACAGGGGGATCTTTACGTTGCCTTACGTTCTGCGCAATGTAAAACGCCACGCGTGTTCGGCGTGGCGTTTTTATACGGCGTTGAGCTTAACGATTCGCGGTAGTGGTCGCGCCGTTATAGCCGTCTGCTGAAGCATCCTGCTTTGGATTTTCCGGGGCAACAGACTCAGGCGTCGTTGAAACCGGTTTACCCAGCGTGCTGTTCAGCGCCTGCAGATCCTGTTCGTTCAGAGTACCGAGCGCAGATTTGATATTCAGCTGGTTAATCAGGTAGTTATAACGCGCGCTGGAGAGTTGCTGCTTGGCGTTATACAGCGTGGTGGTCGCATCCAACACGTCAACGATGGTACGGGTACCGACTGAGTAACCGGCTTCCATCGCGTCTAATGAACTCTGTGCAGAGACAACGGCTTGTTTATAGGCGTTGATGCTGCTGATAGAGGCATTGACGTTATTGAAGGAAGAACGCACGGTCTGTACCACGGTACGGTGCGCGCTTTCCAACTGCTCGCTTGCGCCAACAAAGTTGTACTGCGCCTGTTTAACCTGAGAGGTCACCGAACCGCCGCTGTAGATTGGCAGGTTGAAACTCAGGCCGATAGAGTTCTGGCCGATATCGCGGTCAGCATAGGTGCTGCCACCGGTTTTGCTGCCGTCATATTTGGTGTTGGACACGCTGGTAGACGCGTTCAGGTCCAGAGTCGGCAGGTGACCGTCCTGTGCCTGGCGAATCTGCTCGCGAGCCAGGTCCTGGCTCAGGCGTGCCTGCAACAGCGCCAGGTTGCGGCTTTCCGCTTCCTTCAGCAGCGCATTGACCGCTTTCGGCTTGTCGGTAGAGAAGCTGTCAACGTTCAGCGAAGAGAGTTCCGGGTAGTAGTTACCGGTGACCTGACGCAGCGCTTCAACGGCGTTGTCGAGATTGTTACGCGCGGTCACTTCATTCGCCAGCACGGTATCGTACTGTGAACGGGCGTTCTGAACGTCGGTAATAGCAACCAGACCGACGTTAAAGCGCTGAGTGGTTTGATCCAACTGACGGTAGATAGCCTGTTTCTGCGCTTCAGTATAGGAAAGCGCATCAATCGCGCTCAGCACGTTAAAGTAGGCCGTCGCCGTGTTCAGAATAAGCTGCTGCTGGTCAGTCTGATAAGTGACGTCCTGAATACCGGCGCTTTTTTCTTGCAGCGTCAGGGCACGCCATTTCGACATATCAAACAACGTTTGCGTTAACTGTAACGACGCACTGCTGACGTTAGAGTTGACGCCGTTGTTGTCACGATAGCCGTTGTTATAGGTATAATCAGCACCCAGGCCAAGCTGTGGTAACAGTGGGCTACGCGCTTCGTTAATCTTTTCAAAGGCAGCATCGCGATCTGCTGCGGATTTACGCAGGTCAGGGTTGCTTAAACGCGCCTGCTGATACACTTGCAGCAGGTTCTCTGCCTGGCTCATTGCGCTGAAACCCGTAAGGCTCAGGCCAATAAGGATGGGGAGCAATTTCTTCATTTGCATTCCTTGTTGTGAAGCTTAGCGCTGATCTAATTCAGAAAAATATTCGCCGATTGTATCAGAGTCTGCCAGTTTAAAAAGTTGGCGTAATGTGCCATGCGGCGTTAATTTGCATCAATCTAGCATACAGTCAGCTAAACGGTAGCCAAACTGACCCGAAATCCACAATTTCAGCACAAATGCAATTGGAACCAATCATGACTAAGACGAATGACTCAGTGGTTACGTTCTCGAAAAACGATGTAGAAATTATTGCACGGGAAACGCTGTACAGCGGTTTTTTTTCGCTTGATTTGTATCGTTTTCGTCATCGTTTATTCAACGGAGAAATGAGTGGCGAGGTAAAACGCGAAATTTTTGAGCGCGGTCACGCCGCAGTCTTGCTACCCTTTGACCCTGTGCGGGATGAAGTTGTGCTGATTGAACAGATCCGCATCGCCGCATTCGACACCAGCGAAAGCCCGTGGTTGCTGGAGATGGTGGCCGGTATGATCGAAGAAGGCGAAACCATCGAGGATGTGGCGCGCCGGGAAGCAGTAGAAGAGGCGGGCTTAATCGTCGGGCGCACGAAAAAAATGCTGAGTTACCTGGCAAGCCCAGGCGGAACCAGTGAGCGCCTTTCTATATTAGCGGGCGAAGTGGACGCAACGACGGCTAAAGGTATTCATGGCCTGGCAGAAGAAAACGAAGACATTCGGGTTCATGTGGTAAGTCGGGAACAAGCTTATCAGTGGGTAGAAGAGGGAAAAATCGACAACGCGGCGACGGTCATCGCTTTGCAATGGCTGCAGTTGCATTATCAAGACTTACGACAAGAGTGGTTAAAATGAAGCGCTATACACCTGACTTCCCTGAAATGATGCGGCTTTGCGAAACCAATTTCGCCCAGCTACGCCGATTACTGCCGCGCACCGATACGCCCGGCGACGCAGTGAACTATCAGGTGGCGAATGCGCAATATCGGTTAACGATTGTCGAATCAACGCGTTACACAACGCTGGTTGAGATAGAGCAGACACACCCGAAAGTTAGCTACTGGAGCCTGCCGTCAATGACGGTACGCCTGTATCATGATGCCATGGTGGCTGAAGTGTGTTCGAGTCAGCAGATTTTTCGCTTCAAAGCACGTTATGATTATCCTAATAAAAAGTTGCATCAACGCGACGAAAAGCATCAAATTAACCAGTTTCTGGCTGACTGGTTACGTTACTGTTTAGCATATGGAGCGATGGCGATTCCGGTTTAAGCATCGTGAAACCTAAGGACACCATTTGGAAAGCCTGTTAAACCTTCCTCTGGCTGGTGGGGCCAGTGTCAGGTTACTGCAAATTACTGATACTCACCTGTTCGCTAAAAAGAGTGAAACGCTGTTGGGCGTGAATACCTGGGACAGTTATCACGCCGTGCTCGAAGCGATTAACGCTTCGCAGCGTGAAGTCGATCTGGTTGTCGCAACCGGCGACTTAGCGCAGGATCACACCTCCGCGGCCTATCAGCACTTCGCTGAAGGCATCGCGCGATTTTCTGCGCCCTGCGTTTGGCTACCTGGCAACCATGACTTCCAACCCGCCATGTACAGTACGCTCCAGGACGCCGGAATCTCCCCGGCCAAGCGCGTGATGGTGGGCGAGCACTGGCAAATCCTGCTGCTCGACAGCCAGGTCTTTGGCGTGCCGCATGGCGAACTGAGCGAATTTCAACTGGAGTGGCTGGAAAAGCGGCTGGCAGAAGAGCCGGAACGTCACACGCTGCTGCTGTTGCACCATCATCCATTGCCTGCAGGATGCAGCTGGCTCGATCAGCACAGCTTGCGCAACGCCGCGTCGCTGGATAACGTGCTGGTGAATTTCCCGAAGGTGAAGAACCTGCTATGCGGCCATATCCATCAGGAACTTGACCTCGACTGGAACGGCCGCCGGATGATGGCGACACCGTCCACCTGCGTGCAGTTTAAGCCGCATTGCGCCAACTTTACGCTGGATACCGTTTCTCCGGGCTGGCGCTGGCTGGAGCTGCATGCTGATGGCTCGCTAACCACCGAAGTTTGCCGCCTTGCCGGGTCGGAGTTTCACCCGGATACCGCGTCAGAAGGATACTGATGGCTACGCTTCTCTATCTGCACGGGTTTAACAGCTCTCCCTGGTCTGCCAAAGCGACGGCGCTGAAAACGTGGCTGGCGGAGCATTATCCGGATATCACCATGGTGATTCCGCAACTTCCGTCCTATCCCGCTGAAGCCGCAGAAATGCTGGAAGCGCTGGTGTTAAAGCATGGGGGCGAACCGCTGGGTGTAGTCGGCTCCTCGCTGGGCGGCTATTACGCCACCTGGTTGTCGCAGTGCTTCATGCTGCCCGCCGTGGTGGTGAACCCGGCGATACGCCCGTATGAGCTGCTAACGAACTTCCTCGGTCCGAACGAGAATCCCTACACCGGTGAGCATTATGTGCTAGAGTCTCGCCATATTTACGATCTCAAAGTGATGCGAATTGACCCGCTGGAAGCACCGGATCTCATCTGGTTGTTGCAGCAAACGGGCGATGAAGTGCTTGATTACCGCCAGGCCGTTGACTATTTCGCCTCCTGCCGCCAAACGGTAGAGGAGGGCGGTAATCACGCATTTGTGGGCTTTGAAGATCACTTCACACAGATTATCGACTTTCTGGGGCTGCATTAAGCCGCTCCCATTACCTACGAACAGATCATGACACAATCTTCTTATAACGCTGATGCCATTGAGGTACTCACCGGGCTTGAGCCGGTTCGCCGCCGTCCGGGAATGTACACGGATACTACACGCCCTAACCATCTTGGTCAGGAAGTGATCGATAACAGCGTCGATGAAGCGCTGGCGGGCCACGCAAAACGTGTCGAAGTCATTCTTCATGCTGACCAGTCGCTGGAAGTTATCGATGACGGGCGCGGCATGCCGGTCGACATTCACCCGGAAGAGGGTGTACCGGCGGTCGAGCTGATTCTGTGCCGTCTGCATGCGGGCGGTAAATTTTCCAACAAAAACTACCAGTTCTCCGGCGGCCTGCACGGCGTAGGGATTTCGGTGGTTAACGCCTTGTCCCGACGCGTGGAAGTGAACGTGCGTCGCGATGGTCAGGTCTACAGCATCGCCTTTGAAAATGGCGATAAAGTGGAAGATCTGCACGTTACCGGCACCTGCGGTAAACGCAATACCGGTACCAGCGTCCACTTCTGGCCGGACGAAAGCTTCTTCGACAGCCCGCGCTTCTCCGTTTCGCGTTTGAATCACGTGTTGAAAGCGAAAGCGGTACTTTGCCCTGGCGTGGAAATCGTCTTTAAAGACAAAGTGAATAACACCGAGCAGAGCTGGCGTTATGAAGACGGCCTGACGGATTACCTGAAAGAAGCGGTGAACGGCCTGCCGACGCTGCCGGAACAGCCGTTTGTCGGGACGTTCTCTGGTGAAACGGAAGCGGTTGACTGGGCGCTGCTGTGGCTGCCGGAAGGCGGCGAGCTGCTGACTGAAAGCTACGTTAACCTGATCCCGACCATGCAAGGCGGTACGCACGTTAACGGTCTGCGTCAGGGCCTGCTCGACGCGATGCGCGAATTCTGTGAATACCGCAATATTCTGCCGCGCGGCGTGAAGCTGACGGCGGATGATATCTGGGAACGCTGCGCGTACGTGCTGTCGGTGAAAATGCAGGATCCGCAGTTTGCCGGTCAGACCAAAGAACGCCTCTCTTCTCGTCAGTGCGCGGCATTTGTTTCCGGCGTGGTGAAAGATGCGTTTTCCCTGTGGCTGAACCAGAACGTGCAGGCCGCAGAAATGCTGGCCGAAATGGCGATTTCCAGCGCTCAGCGCCGCATGCGCGCGGCGAAAAAAGTGGTGCGTAAAAAACTGACCAGTGGCCCGGCGCTGCCTGGCAAGCTGGCGGACTGCACCGCGCAGGATCTCAACCGTACCGAACTTTTCCTTGTGGAAGGTGACTCCGCAGGCGGCTCCGCCAAGCAGGCGCGCGATCGTGAATATCAGGCGATCATGCCGTTGAAAGGGAAGATCCTTAACACCTGGGAAGTCTCCTCCGATGAAGTGCTGGCCTCGCAGGAAGTGCACGACATTTCCGTGGCGATCGGCATCGATCCGGACAGCGACGATCTCAGCCAGCTGCGCTACGGCAAGATCTGTATCCTTGCGGATGCGGACTCCGATGGTCTGCACATCGCCACATTGCTGTGCGCGCTGTTTGTGAAGCACTTCCGCGCGGTGGTGAAACAGGGGCACGTCTACGTGGCGCTGCCGCCGCTCTACCGTATCGATCTCGGCAAAGAAGTTTATTACGCCCTGACCGAAGAAGAGAAAGCGGGCGTGCTGGAACAGCTGAAGCGCAAAAAAGGGAAACCGAACGTGCAGCGCTTTAAAGGGCTGGGTGAAATGAACCCGATGCAGCTGCGTGAAACCACGCTGGATCCGAATACGCGCCGTCTGGTACAGCTGATTATTGATGATGAAGATGAACAGCAAACCAACGCCATGATGGATATGCTGCTGGCCAAGAAGCGTTCGGAAGACCGCCGCAACTGGCTGCAGGAAAAAGGCGATATGGCGGATATTGAGGCCTGATGGGTTATTTATTTTTAAAAGGAGAGCGCTCGCTCTCCTTTTTTATTTGTCTTAAAGATATATTCAATTATTAGTATTTACAACACTAATAACAATACGTGCTTTTTATTTTTGTGAAAAGCTATTTTCTTTTTTATTGCGTCCTGTCACGGATTGGCTTTTCGCGTTTTTGCATAGTACGTGCGAACGTTATTTATGAATAAATAATCTTTGTGAATATATTTATTAATTAAATACAACGCATGGAGCACACAATGGGAAATAAGAAACTCACCACCGGGTTATTAGCGTTATCCCTGCTGGTTACCTCTTCGATGGCTTTGGCAAAAACCGTCTTTATCGCCTCGGATGTCCATCCTGCGGATTACCCCACCACGGCGGCGGTGATTCATATGGGCGAAAAACTGAGTGCGCAAACGGACGGGCGTTTAGCGATAAAAATGTTCCCCAATGGGCAGATGGGGGATGAAGGCGCCACCATTGAAAAAGCGCGCGCAGGGGCGATTGATATTCTGCGTGTATCAATGGCACCCGTGGGCGGTATTTTGCCGGAAGTGAGCGTCTTTAATATGCCGTTTGTTTTCCGCGACCTCGATCATCTCCATCATGTGCTGGATGGTCAGGTAGGCGAACAACTGGGGCAGAAAGTCACCGACAGCAACCTGGGCCTGGTGTTCCTCGGCTGGATGGACGCGGGCTCACGTAGTCTGATTACCAAAAAACCGGTGAATAATCTCGACGATCTGAAAGGCGTGAAAATCCGCCTGCAAAACAACCCGATCGGCCTGGATTCCTTTAAAGCGATGGGTGCAAACCCGGTCGTCATTCCGGTAGGCGACGTTTTTGCCAGCCTGCAAACCGGTGTTATCGACGCAGCGGAAAACAATGAACCGACGTTTGATACTGAAAACTATGTGGTGGCCGGCACTAAATACTTTGATATGACTGAGCACTTTATGATTCCAGAAGTGTTCGTCTTCTCAAAGAAAAAATGGGCCAAACTCTCTGCTGAAGATCAGGCGCTGATTTTAAAACTGGCGAAAGAAGCGCAGGCGGAAGAACGCGTTCTGTGGGCGCAGTATGTTGAAAAATCAACGCAAAAATTACAAGGCCAGGGCGTGGAGTTTATTAAGGTGAATAAAAAACCCTTTATCGACGCGACTGCGCCAGTCCGTGAAAAATATGGCAAACAGTTTAGTGCGTTGATGCAGCAAATCCAGGAAACAAAATAAGAATCCGATGTGCCGGGCTGGCTTATTCTGGCCCGGTCGTTGTAGGAGCATAAAATGAAAAATGCCTATATTCTGGCCATGGATTATGTCTACCGGGTCTGTATCTGGCTGTCCGGTTTTAGCTTGTTATTTATGACGTTTATTTATTTGATCGGTATTTACGCCCGATTTCGCCCGGACCTTCCCGCGTGGCTGGACTTTATGCCCCACGCGTCAACCAGCTGGCCCGAACCGCTGTCGCAAATTTGCATGATCACCTTCTCCTTCGTTGGCGCAGCGGCGGCCTATCGGGCGGGTGGACATATTGCCATCACCATGCTGGTCGATCGTATTCCTGCGGCGGCGCAAAAAGGGATCGCGCTGCTCGTGGATCTCGCCATGCTGGCAACCTGCATTTTTATTATCAAATGGGGTATTGTCGGCTGCCAGGACGCCTGGGACGATGTGATTCCCTCACTGCCTTTCCTGACCTCCGGAATCACCCATCTTCCCGTTCCTTTAGGGGCATTCTTTACGCTGCTGTTTGTCGTTGAAAAATTACTGTTTGGCCCGCAAACGCACCGGGAACTGGTGCAATTTGGCTCGCCGAAAGTGGGTCACTAAGGAATTCATAATATGGACATGACGCTGCTTGTTTTTGTGGTGACGTTTGTTGTGCTGATGGCGGTTGGCATGCCGGTGGCCTATGCGGTTGGCCTGACCGCCGTGGTGGTCACGGTGATGGCGGATTTCTCGCTGGATGGTCTCATCATCACCATTTTCCATAGTACTGATAACGTCAACCTGCTGACGATTCCGTTCTTCGTATTTGCAGGGGCGATAATGGCGGAAGGCGGTATGGCGCGACGGCTGGTGGATTTTGCCGGGCTGTTTGTCGGCTGGATCCGTGGTGGCCTGGCGCTGGTGAACATTCTGGCCTCCACGTTGTTTGGCGCGATTTCCGGTTCATCCGTTGCCGATACCGCTTCGATTGGTTCGGTATTAATTCCTGAAATGGAACGCAAAGGGTATCCGCGATCTTTTGGCGCAGTACTCACCGCCAGTGCCTCGGTGCAGGCGATTCTGGTTCCACCGAGCCACAACTCGGTGCTATTTGCGATTGTCGCCAATACCGCAGCGGTGACCATTCCCGGTATGTTTCTGGCGGGAATTGTTCCCACTTTCGTTCTGTGTGGCACATTGATTGTGCTGTGTTTGATCTCCGCCCGACGCAATAATTATCCGAAAGAGGCGAAGATAGAGCTGCGGCGCAAACTGAAAATTGCGCTGGATGCCATCTGGGGTCTGATTACCATCGTGATCATCTCAGGCGGCATCCTTTCCGGCTTCTTCACGCCGACGGAATCGGGGGCCATCGCCTGTATCTGGGCGATGTTCGTCACCTTCTTTATCTATCGCGAATATAAATTCCGCGACTTTCCGAAGCTGATTCACCGCACCATTAAAACCGTCACCATGGTGATGGTGCTGATAGCCTTTGCGGCAGCCTTCGGTTCGGTGATGATGCTGGTGGATTTACCGAGCCAGATCTCCTCCGCGCTGCTGTCTCTGTCGGATAACAAATACATCATCCTGATGATTATCAACGTGATGTTGCTGCTGCTGGGCTTCCTGATGGATATGGCGCCGCTGATCCTTATCCTCACGCCGATTCTGCTGCCGGTGGTGATGCAGTTGGGGATAAACCCGATGCACTTCGGCATCATCATGATGACCAACCTGGGAATTGGCCTGATTACGCCGCCGGTGGGCTCCGTGCTGTTTGTCGCGAGCGCGGTGAGCGGGCTGAAGATAGAGCAGGTAGTGAAAGCGATGCTGCCGTTCTATTTCGCGCTGTTTGTGGTGCTGATTCTGGTGACCTACATCCCGGCGCTGTCGCTGTGGCTGCCGTCGCTGTTCCTGTAAAAGCCTGACGTCATGGAGGCCGGCTGCGCCTCCATGACGGTTAACCCGCGCGATGATTTTTCCGATACTGTAACGGCGTTTCGCCAATCCCTTTCTTAAACGAGCTGATAAACCATGTGGTATCGGCAAATCCGACCTGGCTTGCCACCTCCGCCACGCTCATCGCGCTATGCAGCAATAACTCGCAGGCTCGCCGCAGCCGTATCGTATTCAAATAGTTGTGAATATATTCCCCGGTCTCGACGTGAAACCGCCGCGAGAGATAGCTGCGCGATTTACCGAGATCCTGCGCCAGCTTATCGAGGCTGAATTTTTGCCGATAGTTTTCTTCTATCCAGAACATCACCGGGCTGGCGATACCGTGGTTATCCTCTGGCATTTTTTCCTGCGCGGGTGGCAGCATGTGAAGCAACGCCATCAGCAGGCTGGCAATATGCTCCGCGCTGAGCCCGGAAGCGGCAAGACGGGCGTAAAGCGTAAACAGATAATCGATATGAGGATGTGCGTCGGCAAGGTCGGCAACAAAGGCCGGGGCTGCGCGTTGAGACAGCATTTGCAGACGGCTTCTCGCGTCGGGAAAGTCGCGCAGCAGGCGAATAATCGCATGCTGATCGAGATGAATAATCGTGCGGCGGTAGGTGTCATGCGCTTGTTCATCCACCATCACTTTATGCAGCGTAAACGGCGGGAAGAAAAACAGCCGCCCCGGGCGCATGGTGTACTGGCGATTATCGACAATCACCACGCCAAATCCTTCTTCGACGTACAGCACTTCCAGACACTGATGCCAGTGGTGGTAGCGCACGCTGTTAGCGTACAGGCGGCTGAATGACGCTACCTTATCCTTCAGCGTGATCAGCTCCAGACGTTCCGCATTTAATGATGTACTCATAGCAACAGAATTAAATTTTTACGTTATTAATTCCCCCACTAAACCACCGTTTTAAATTTTATCAAGCTGCGGTTTATTTAATCATATCAGTTGTGACCGGGTTAACATTTCACGCCCTGTCCGATTCTCTATGCTTGAGCCACTTTCGAGGATGGCTAAGCAGAGGGTTCTGGCGGTGATGGAAAAATCAAATTCATTGTCTTCACGTGAAGAGGTGGTGACCGCGCTCACAAGCATGTTGAGTGCGCTGGATAAACAGTTTCCCGCCGGTGCGGCGCAATTCTCGTTGGGCGATACCTGCGCGCATTACAGTGTGGAGATTGCCGAAATGGAAGGGCTGTCACGCGCGCTGTGGGGCCTGTTCCCGTTGCTGGCGGGCGGGGCAGAGGTACCCTTCAGCGACAAATATTTCACCGCCATCAAGACAGGCACCGATCCACACAGCCCAGGGTATTGGGGCGAAACGGGCCCGTACGATCAGCGTCTGGTCGAGATGGCGGCCTATGGCCTTGGGCTGGCGCTGTTACCGGGCCGCTTCACCGATCATTTCAGCGCCGCTGAGCTGAATAATCTGCACCGCTGGCTGGATCAAATCACCGATTCACAAATGCCGGACAGTAACTGGAACTACTTTGCCATCATGGTGCAACTGGGCTTTAAACGTGCCGGTCTGCCTTACGATCGTCTGGCCATCGATAAACGCTTCGCAATGATGGAAGCCTACTATTTGGGTGATGGCTGGTATTCCGATGGTCCGGGGCGGCCCAAAGATTATTACATCTCAATGGCCTTTCATTTTTATGGCTTGATCTACGCGACCCTGAACGGCAGCGACGATCCGCAGCGCGCGGCGACCATCCGCGAACGCGCCACGCTGTTTGCCCGCGACTTTATCTATCTCAGTGCCGCCGATGGCGCTTCCGTGCCCTTTGGGCGCAGCCTGACCTATCGTTTTGCGATGGTTGCCTTCTGGAGCGGTGTGGCATTCGCCGGGCTGGATGTCTTCTCACCGGGCGTGGTGAAGGGCATCATTTTGCGTCATCTGCGCTGGTGGCTGGAAAAACCGATTTTCGATCGCGACGGCATTCTGACCCTTGGTTTCGCCTATCCGAATCTGGCGATGTGCGAGGACTACAACGCGCCGGGCTCGCCATACTGGGCGCTGAAGGTCTTTTTGATTCTGGCGCTGCCGGCGGATCACTCATTCTGGCAGGCGCAAGAACTGCCGCTGCCCGCGCTGGAGGATGTTCACGTTATTGCGCCTGCGCAGCAGGTTTTGCAGCACAGCGAACATTCGCAACATGTTGTGATGCTCACCTCCGGCCAGCTGGAGCTGAACAACTATGTGAACACCGACGCCAAGTACACCAAATTTGCCTACTCCAGCCGTTTTGGTTTCACCATCGAACGCGGGCGTTACGGCATCAAACATGCGGCCAGCGACTCCATGCTGCTGCTTGCCGAGAACGATAACCACTGGCGCGGGCGTCGGGAATGCGAATGCGTTGAGGTGCAGGAGAATGCGATCGTTTCACGCTGGTCGCCCTGGCAAGACGTGCACGTCACCACCTGGCTTATTCCGGCAGGCGAGTGGCACGTACGCGTACATCGTCTGGATACCGCGCGACATTTGCAAAGTGCCGAGGGCGGTTTCGCGGTGATGAAGGCCGATGCGCAGCAGGGTGAAGGCCGGTGTCAGATTACCGCGCGCAATGGTGTCAGCGTGATTGCCGATCTCTCACCAACGCTTACACGGCAGGGTGATGCGGTCGTGACGCCGCCCAACAGTAGCGTGATGTTCGCCGAATGTGCGTCGATTCCGTTACTCACCGCCGACCTGACGCCGGGTGAACATTGGCTCTGCTGCGCGGTGGCTGCCAGCGGCGACGTGACGAAAAAATATCAACAGCCGCCACGGCTGGTTATTGAAAAGAATACGCTCAGAGTTATTGGTGAATCAGACAAACAATATGCTGCTCTGAGTTTTTAATTTTCCGGGCGCAGGCCCGGAATACTCTCTGTTGATCCTACATGCTTTCGTCGAGGATGGTATGGAAAAGTTATCGTCTCAAAACAGGCTTGAATATTACAAAATAAGTACCTTTATTTTTCTCTACTTTTTTACCTGGTCCGCCAGTATTGGTTTATTTGCTATCTGGTTAGGGCAAAAAGCTAATTTAAGCGGCACGGTGATCGGTACTGTTTTTGCGGTAAATGGCATCTTTGCCGTTATCCTAAAACCGATTTACGGTTATATTCTCGATAAAATAGGCATGAGTAAATGCCTGCTCTATTTTGTCGTTGCGGTCTCTGCTCTGATGGCACCATTTTTTATTTATGTCTATCAGCCGCTGCTGCTGTCGCACACCATGCTGGGGATTATCGTCGGCGCGATTTACCTGAGCTTTGCGTGGTATGCGGGCGTGGCAGCCTGTGAATCGTATGCAGACCGTTACAGTCGCTTAAACGGCATGGAGTTCGGCCAGATCCGTATGTGGGGGTCGCTCGGCTGGGCAGTGGCGTCCTCTTTCTCGGGCCTGCTGTTTAACCTCTCGCCCGCCTATAACTTCATTATGGGCAGCGTGGCGTCGATTATCATGCTGGTGGTACTTATCAGCCTGAAAGTGAACACTAACTCCGTTTATGCAAGCGAAGTGCTAACGAAGGAGAAAATCGCCCCGGCCGACGTCTACGCGCTGCTGCGAAGCGGTAAATTCTGGGCCTTCTGCATGTATGTCGCGGGCGTGGCATGGATGATGTTTATCGCCGAGCAGCAGTTCTCGCGCTATTTCGTCACCTTCTTCGAGGATGTTCATCAGGGCAATGCGCTGTTTGGCTATCTTGGTACCGTACAGTCCGGCATTGAATTCGTGATGTATATGTTTATTCCGCTGGTGGTGAATTATATCGGTGCCAAACGCGGGTTGTTAATCGTCGGTGCCGTGGTTGGCGCGCGTCTGATTATTTCCGGTCTGTGTGATTCGCATCTGCTTATTTCCGTACTGAAGCCGCTGTATGGTCTGGAAATCTGTTTGCTGCTGGTATCGGTATTTAAATATATCGCCGAACATTTCGATAAACGCGTCAATGCGACCATGTATCTGCTGGGTTACCAGGCGATGTTATATGTCGGTAATGTCGTGGTCTCCTCGCCTGCGGGCATTCTTTATGACCGCATTGGTTTTGAAAAAACGTACATCCTGATGGGCTCAATCGCCCTGCTGTTTACTGTTATCTCGGCATTTACCTTATCCGCCTGTCGTACCCAACGTAACCGCCCTGCGGCGCTAAATGTGGCTGAAAACAATGCGGCTAAATAATCCTGAACCGAAGAGTAATAAGGACACGAAAATGCACAATTCCGTCATTGAGGAAACATTACCAGAATTCCCGGGCGCGCCGGTAAATATGGACGCGTTTAACGATGAGATGGGTGCTGCACGACAGCACGTTCTGACGCTGATTCGCCGCCATATGGCGGAGTTTGGCGAAAAATTTCCGGCGGAGACCTGTGAAAAAGGGGTTTATCCGCTGACGGAAAACGTCGAATGGACCACCAGTTTCTGGACGGGCCAATTGTGGCTTGCCTGGGAGATGAGCGGTGATGAGGCTTTCCGCGCGTTGGCGGAAAAGCATGTGCGCTCGTTTGGCCTGCGCATTGCCGGGCGACACGATACCAACACGCACGACCTCGGTTTTTTGTATACGCTCTCCTGCGTTGCCGCCTGGCGTCTGACGGGCAATCGCGATGCACGTGGTTTCTCCCTGCTGGCCGCCGAAGCGCTGCTGGAGCGGTTCCATCGTAAAGCGGAGATCATCCAGGCATGGGGCGATCTTAACGATCCCGCGCAGGCCGGTCGCATGATCATTGACTGCACCATGAATCTGCCGCTGCTGTACTGGGCCAGTGAACAAACCGGCGACCCGCGTTTTGCCGAGGCGGCAAAAGCGCATGTGCGCCAGTCGGCGAAGTATCTGGTGCGCGACGACGCATCGACCTATCACACCTACTATATGGATGTGCAGACCGGGGCGCCGCGCTTTGGCAATACGCAGCAGGGCTATGCGGATGACTCCTGCTGGTCGCGCGGGCAGGCGTGGGGCATCTACGGTTTTATGCTGAGTTACCTCTACACCGGCGACAAGCAACTGATTAGCCTGTCGAAAAAGCTGGCGAACTACTTTCTTAATCGTCTGCCGGAGGATGCGGTATGTCACTGGGATCTGGCATTGCAGGGCACCGACGCATTACGTGATTCCTCTTCGGCGGCGATTGCGGTTTGTGGTCTGCTGGAGCTGGTGAAATCTCTGCCGGTCACCGATCCGGATCGCGCGCGTTATCAGCAATGGGCGATAGGGATGATGTCGTCGCTGACGAAGCATTATCTGACAGGGTTAGATGAGCCGGGTAATGGCCTGCTGAAACACTCGGTCTACCATTTAGCCGGAAATAAAGGCGTAGATGAGTGCAGTAGCTGGGGGGATTATTTCTACGTGGAAGCGCTGATGCGCATGACGCAGAGCTGGAAATTGTACTGGTGAGTGATTGCCCGGTGGCGCGTACGTTTCCCGGGCTGGCAATCCTTTGTAGGCCGGGTAAGCGTAATCGCCACCCGGCACAACATCCAGACTAAAGCTTAAACGCCCGCTTCCAGGATACGAATAGACATATCCAGCACGTCGTTTTTCACCGCTTCGCTGTAGGCTTTCATGTGCGGCGTTTGCAGATGCGCTTCAAGATGCGCGATGCTTTCCCACCGCTCAATCATCACGATAGAGTCTGGAGACGTGGTCTGGAAGCTCACGCCCGCAGCATGGTCAACCATTGGCGCGTAGCCGTGGCAGCCTTCTTCCTGCAAAACGGTCGGGATGATTTTCGCAAACTGATCCAGAACCGCCTGACGGTGGTGTTGGCCCGGACGAGTACGAATCTCTGCAATAACTGTCAACATAGTAAACTCCTTCTTAATCCAGCTTCCCAGTTAAGCAAAAATTTTACCAAGATGCTCGCGGTATTCTGCAATATAACGCGGAACGTCAGGCATTTTGATGACGTCGTTGGCGATAAAGGTCGGCAGCGCTTCCATACCAAGGAACTGGTTGGCTTTGTGGAACGGCAGGTAAACACCGTCTACGCCCACACCGTGGAAGAACTGTTCTTTATCGGTGAATGCTTCCATTGGCGCGTTCCAGGTCAGGGAAAGCATATAGGTTTTGCCCTGAATCAGGCCGCCGGAGCCATATTTTTTGCTGGCATCGGAACGGGTACGACCATCGCTGGCATACAGTGCGCCGTGACCTTCGGTGAACACATCATCGATATATTTTTTCACGGTCCACGGTGCGCCCATCCACCAGCCCGGCATCTGCCAGATAACGGAATCGGCCCACAGGAAGTTTTGTACTTCGGCTTTCACGTCGTAATCGCTGTCGGCGCGCACAACTTTAACATCATGTCCGGCGTCGCGCAGGAAGCTTTCCGCGACCTCGGTCATGGTGTCGTTCAGCTGGCCGTTAGAGTGGCCAAATTTTTTGCCGCCGTTAATAATCAATATGTTGCTCATTTTTTGTCCTCGGTGAAAAGCGTTTGGCGGTTATAATACCCCTCCTGACGAAGCGTGAATATGAGCAAAATGTGCAAAGTCTTTTGCTGTATGAGCAATAATCTAATTACCAGCGCACCCGTGCTTCAAATCCGCCTTCAGGAATATTGCCGAAATTCACCGTCATACCGTGGAGAGACGCAATGCGCCGCACAATCGACAACCCCAGCCCGCTGCCCGTTTGCTCTTGCCCTGGTGGGCGATAAAAACGCTCGCCCATTCGCGCCAGCGCTTCCGGTGAGACGCCTGGCCCGTTATCGCGCACGGTAAAACTGTCCTGTTCCAGGGTCACGTCGATAACGCTGCCTGATGGACTGTAGCGCACGGCGTTATCCAGCAGATTACGTACCAGCAGGCTGAGCAGCAGCGGCTGCGCGGTGCGGGCAATGCTGATGTCGTTGAGGTGTAAGCGAACTTCAATGCCCGCGCGCTGGGCGCTGTGATAAATATCCATCACCGCAGATTGCAGCAACTCTTCCAGCTGGACCGTCTGTACATCTGCCAGATTATCCAGCGAATCGAGGCGGGAGAGGGTGAGCAGCTGTTCCACCAGGCGGGTGGCGCGGTCGATCCCTTCATGCAGCTGTGACAAGGCTTTCTCGCGCGCGTCGGCATCATCCTGTGAGAGCTGCGCCACTTCGGTCTGCACTTTCAGCGCGGTTAACGGGCTACGCAGTTCATGGGCGGCGTCGGAGGTAAAACGTCGCTCGCGGTTCATCATTTCATGGGTTTGATGGAAGAGGTGATTAAGGGCGTCAACCAGCGGGCGCACCTCGTTCGGTACGCCTTTGGTGTTGAGTGGCGTATCGTCTTCCGGCGAACGGCAACGTAGGGTGAGCGTTAATTTTTTCAGCGGCCGTAGTTCGCTGCTGAGCAGCAGAATCAACAGTAAAAACATTACCGGCAGCGCCACCAACCACGGTGTAAGCTGCGACGTGATGATGTCCAGCGCCATCTCTTCGCGATATTCCCACTCCTGGCCGACCACGATGCGGTATTTTTTATCGGCGGTGGTCAGCCACAGAAAACGCCAGCGATCGTCATCATTGATCAAGTTGCCGTCGTCAAACCCTTCCCGGCGATAGCTATAAGGGATGAACGGGCCGTTTTCGCCATCGTGCATCACCATTCTGCCGTCGATCGCGTACACCGCGAAAGCCAGCACATCTTCATCAAGATGCCCGTGTTTGACCTTTTTCGGCGCGCGGATAAACTGCCGCGAGCTGCGAACGTCGGTAAAATCCATCGCGCTGATGCGCTTGGCAAACAGCATTTGCTGGGTATCGAAGAGCTTATCCAGTTTATTGGTGGTTTGATGCCAGGCCACCAGGCTGGCGCAGAGCCATGCGGCGGCAGAAAGCAGCATAAACAGCAGCGTCAGGCGAACGCGCAGACTGAGGCGGGGAAACAGTTTCACTGCGCCCCCAGCGTATAACCGATGCCGTGTACGGTGCGGATAAACTCGCTGCCCAGTTTGCGGCGCAGATGATGCACGTGTACTTCCACGGCGTTGCTGGTGACGTCGTCATCCCAGCTGTAGAGTTTTTCTTCAATAAGCTTGCGCGGCAGAACGCGCCCGCTGTTGCGCAGCAGCAACTCCAGCAGAGCAAACTCTTTCGGTTTAAGAGGAAGCGGTTCGCCGTTGAGCGTGGCGGTCAGTTTACCGGGATCGAGCGTCACCGCGCCGTGGCGCAGTTCATTGCTGGGCTGCCCGTGTGCGCGACGGATTAAGGCCTCCAGCCTGGCGGCGACTTCAATCAGCGCAAAGGGCTTACATAAGTAGTCGTCCGCCCCCAGGCGAAGCCCTTCAACGCGCTGGCTGAGCGCGTCGCGCGCGGTGAGGATCAGAACCGGCTCATGATGCGATTTTTCTCGCCAGCTGCGCAGAATATCCAGCCCATCGATGCCGGGCAGAGTGAGATCAAGGATGACGGCGTCATACGGTGCGCTGTCGAGGGCAATTTTCCCTTCTTCGCCCCGGGTAAACCAGTCGATGGTAAAGCCCATTTTGCCAAGGCCGGTTTTTAGCCCGTCGCCAATCAGTTTGTCATCTTCTACCAGTAAAATTCGCATCTTGCGCTCCTTGCCACTCTGCCTGAATAAAGCCAGTAAACCCTTATCAGACCTGCGCTGTACAGTAAAAAAAAGAATATTTTTACCTTAAGAAGTCGTTAAGCATTATCCTGTTAAATGGCTTTCGTAATGAAATTTAAGGGAGAAAATATCATGAAGAAACTTGCTGCAATGGCCGCCGTCCTGGCGCTGATCGCTACCCCGGTTCTGGCTAACACTCAGGGCGGTTTTTCTGGCCCAAATTCAACGTCAACACAAAGCGGCGGCTTCGTTGGCCCGGATGGTACTGTAACCACCGTTGCCAATGCGAAAACCCTGCGCGATGACACCTGGGTTACGCTGAAAGGGACTATCGTTGAGCGTATCTCTGACGATCTCTATACCTTTAAAGATGAGACCGGCACCATCAACGTGGATATCGACGACAAACGCTGGAACGGTCTGACCGTCACCCCGCAGGATAAAGTGGAAATTCGCGGTGAAGTGGATAAAGACTGGAACTCGGTTGAAATCGACGTCAAACAGATTCAGAAACTGAAACCGTAATCGGGAAGAATGCGCAAGATCGGTCAGGATCTCACGACGTAACCCCGGCACTATTGTTGGCACGGAGGCCGTGATGAATGACCGGTTAAAAACGCAATATTCGGCTCGCTTACGGCGAGTGTGTGACTATATCGAGCGCCATCTGGATACGCCTCTCTCGTTAGAGTCATTAAGCCAGATGGCGCACTGTTCGCCTTTCCATTTCCACCGGCAGTTTACCGCCTGGGTCGGAATGCCGCTCTACCGCTACATCCAGTGGTTGCGCCTGCGCCGCGCATCGTGGCGGCTGGCGTTTAATCCACAGGATAAGGTTATCGATATTGCGTTGGATGCGGGGTTTCAGAACCCGGAGTCATTCACTCGAGCTTTCAAGACCGCGTTTGGTCAAAGCCCGCGACAGTTTCGGCAACTGCCGGACTGGCGTGTCTGGCACCAGCGCATGCCAATGATGAACATAAAAGGGCAAAAAAATATGGATGTCACCCTTGTCGATTTTCCCCGTACACCGGTTGCGTTACTGCAACATCGCGGTAATCCGGAATTAGTGAACTACAGCGCCGCGAAGTTTATTTTATGGCGCAAAGAAACGGGCCTGTCGCCGGTCGCGCAAAGCGCTACCTTTGGCATCGCCTGGGACGACCCGCAAACGACGGCGCCGGAGGCATTCCGATTTGATATTTGCGGCAGCGTCAACGCGCCTGTGCCTGAAAACGCCCACGGCGTCATTAACAGCGAAATTCCCGCCGGACGCTGCGCGGTAGTGCGCCATCACGGCTCGCTGGATACGGTCGGCGAAAGCGTCTGGTACCTGTTCCGCGACTGGCTGCCTGGCAGCGGTGAAACCCCGCGCGATTTCCCGGTCTTTTTCCAGTATCACAATTTTGTCAATGAAGTTGCCGAGCACGAACTGCAAACGGATATTTACCTGCCACTGCAATAAACCGCCTTCCTCGCCTCAACTCACGGACTTGTGACTCAGCCCGTGAGATAGGGTATTATCTGCGGCAATATTGCCGTCCGAACGGTCAGCATGCAGATTTGAGGAACCCCCATTAATGAGCGATATGGCAGAGCGCCTTGCGCTACATGAATTCACGGAAAACGCCTACTTAAACTACTCCATGTACGTCATCATGGATCGCGCGTTGCCGTTTATTGGTGATGGTCTGAAGCCGGTGCAGCGCCGCATCGTCTATGCGATGTCTGAGCTGGGCCTGAACGCCAGCGCCAAATTCAAAAAATCGGCGCGTACCGTCGGTGACGTGTTAGGTAAATATCACCCGCACGGCGACAGCGCCTGCTATGAAGCGATGGTGCTGATGGCGCAGCCATTCTCTTATCGTTACCCGCTGGTCGATGGACAGGGGAACTGGGGTGCGCCTGACGATCCGAAATCGTTCGCGGCAATGCGTTATACCGAATCGCGTCTGTCGAAGTATGCCGAGCTGCTGCTGGGTGAACTGGGACAAGGCACGGCGGACTGGGTACCGAACTTTGACGGTACGATGCAGGAGCCGAAAATGCTGCCTGCGCGTCTGCCAAATATTCTGCTGAACGGCACCACCGGCATTGCGGTGGGTATGGCGACGGATATTCCGCCGCACAACCTGCGCGAAGTCGCTAACGCCGCCATCAAACTGATTGAACAGCCGAAAACCACGCTGGATGAAGTGCTTGATATCGTGCAGGGGCCGGACTATCCGACCGAAGCGGAAATCATCACACCCCGCGCGGAAATCCGCAAAATTTACCAGAACGGGCGCGGCTCGGTGCGTATGCGCGCGGTCTGGAATAAAGAAGATGGCGCGGTGGTGATCACTGCGCTGCCGCATCAGGTTTCCGGCGCGAAAGTGCTGGAGCAAATCGCCGCCCAGATGCGCAACAAAAAGCTGCCGATGGTCGATGACCTGCGCGATGAGTCGGACCACGAAAACCCGACGCGTCTGGTGATTGTGCCGCGTTCCAACCGTGTGGATATGGAGCCGGTGATGAATCACCTCTTCGCCACTACGGACCTGGAAAAAAGCTATCGCATCAACCTGAACATGATAGGCCTCGATGGTCGCCCGGCGGTGAAAGACCTGCTGGAGATCCTCACCGAATGGCTGGCGTTCCGTCGCGACACCGTGCGTCGTCGCCTGAATTATCGTCTGGAGAAAGTCCTTAAGCGCCTGCATATCCTCGAAGGTTTGCTGGTGGCGTTTCTCAATATCGACGAAGTGATCGAGATCATTCGCACCGAGGATGAGCCGAAACCGGCGCTGATGTCGCGCTTCGGCATTAGCGAAACGCAGGCGGAAGCCATCCTTGAGCTGAAATTGCGCCACCTCGCGAAGCTGGAAGAAGTGAAGATTCGTGGTGAGCAAAACGATTTGGCGAAAGAACGCGATCAGCTGCAGGCGATTCTCGCGTCCGAACGCAAAATGAATAACCTGCTGAAGAAAGAACTTCAGGCGGATGCCGATACCTTCGGTGACGATCGTCGTTCTCCGCTGCACGAGCGTGATGAAGCGAAGGCGATGAGCGAGCATGACATGCTGCCGTCTGAGCCGGTGACCATTGTGTTGTCGCAGATGGGCTGGGTGCGTAGCGCCAAAGGTCACGACATCGACGCGCAGGGGCTGAGTTATAAAGCGGGCGACAGCTGGAAAGCGTCGGTGAAAGGCAAGAGCAATCAGCCGGTGGTATTTGTTGATACGACCGGACGCAGCTATGCCATCGACCCTATCACGCTGCCGTCGGCGCGCGGTCAGGGCGAACCGTTGACCGGTAAGCTGACGCTCCCGCCGGGCGCGACCGTTGAGCATATGCTGATGGAGAGCGACGATCGGAAACTGCTGATGGCCTCCGACGCGGGCTACGGTTTCCTGTGTACGTTCAACGATCTCGTTGCGCGTAACCGCGCGGGTAAAGCGATGATCTCGCTGCCGGAAAACGCACACGTTCTGCCGCCGGTAGTGGTAGAAGATGAGTCTGACATGCTGCTGGCGATCACCAGCGCGGGTCGCATGCTGATGTTCCCGGTAAGCGACCTGCCGCAGTTGTCGAAAGGCAAGGGCAACAAGATTATCAACATCCCGTCAGCGGAAGCGGCGAAAGGGGAAGATAGTCTGGCGCACCTTTACCTGCTGCCGCCACAGACCACGCTGACCGTGCACGTCGGGAAACGCAAAATCAAACTGCGTCCGGAAGAGCTGCAAAAAGTGACGGGCGAACGTGGCCGTCGCGGTACGCTGATGCGTGGGTTGCAGAAAATCGACCGTATCGATATCGACTCTCCGTTGCGTCAGAGCGCGGGAGAGAGCGAGGAGTAAAGCTTACCCCTCACCCTAACCCTCTCCCTTAGGGAGAGGGGGCTGAATGTGCCTGACATTAAGAACTGCGTTGGTTTTCACCCTCTCCCTGTGGGAGAGGGCCGGGGTGAGGGGGCTTAAGGCGACAACGTACACATTTTCCTGTAAAAACGTTGTTAATTACGCCGTTGCGATTAAGAATAGCCCTTACGAGGGTTTGCGAGTCACAAATCCTGACCAATATATAACTCTAAGCGGTCAGGGCTTCAGAGGTAGCTATGCTATTTATTTTTCGTGTCATCATCGTGGTCATTTACTGCATCCTGGTATGCGTGTTTGGCTGTATCTATTGCCTGTTTAGTCCGCGTAATCCAAAACACGTTGCCACTTTTGGCCATATGTTTGGCCGTATGGCCCCGCTGTTTGGTCTGAAAGTTGAAACCCGCCTGCCTGCGGATGCCGCAAGCTACGGGAATGCTATCTACATTGCGAACCACCAGAACAACTACGACATGGTTACTGCGGCAAATATTGTGCAGCCGCCGACTGTCACCGTGGGCAAAAAAAGCCTGGTGTGGATCCCATTCTTTGGTCAGCTTTACTGGCTCACCGGTAACCTGCTGATTGACCGTAATAATCGTGCGAAAGCGCACAGCACCATCGCCGAAGTGGTGAAACACTTCAACAACCGCAAAATCTCCTTCTGGATGTTCCCGGAAGGAACGCGTAGCCGTGGTCGTGGCCTGTTACCGTTTAAAACCGGCGCGTTTCACGCCGCCATTGCGGCGGGTGTACCGATTATTCCCGTGTGCGTTTCCAATACATCGGATAAGATTAACCTTAACCGCCTGAACAACGGGCTGGTGATTGTTGAAATGCTGCCGCCGATCGATACCAGCAAATGGGGTAAAGACCAGGTACGCGAACTTTCCAAACACTGCCGTGAAGTTATGCAGGCGAAGATTGAAGAATTAGATAAAGAAGTCGCCCAGCGCGAGTCTGACGGAAAACTATAAAACCGGGTCAGGCTCACTCGCCGCCGGGCGAATAAAGCACGGCGGCAAACATAAAACGCGGTGCTGGCTTACGGGAAACGAATTCCCTTTTTTGATTGATCAGTTTTCATGGAGTTTATATGTCACTCAGTCGGCGTCAGTTTATTCAGGCATCGGGCGTTGCGTTCTGCGCAGGGGCAGTGCCGCTGAGGGCAAATGCCGCAGGGAAACAGCCTGAGCTGCCGATACCGCCGCTGGTGGAATCGCGTCGCGGACAGCCTCTCTTTCTTACCTTACAACGTTCACACTGGTCCTTCTCTCAGGGCACGCGCGCGCCTGTCTGGGGCATCAATGGTCGCTACCTCGGTCCGACCATCCGCGTGTGGAACGGTGATGACGTCAAACTGATCTACAGCAACCGCCTGACGGAAAACGTCGCCATGACCGTGCGCGGTTTGCAGGTTCCCGGCCCGCTGATTGGCGGTGCGGCGCGCATGATGTCGCCAAACGCCGACTGGGCGCCGGTGCTGCCGATTCGCCAGTCTGCCGCCACGCTCTGGTATCAGGCCAATACGCCGAACCATATGGCTCAGCAGGTCTACAACGGCCTGGCCGGAATGTGGCTGATTGAAGATGAAGTAAGTAAGTCCTTACCTATTCCAAACCACTACGGCGTGGACGACTTCCCGGTAATTATTCAGGACAAGCGGCTGGATAACTTTGGCACGCCGGAATACAGCGAACCTGGCAGCGGTGGCTTCGTTGGCGACACGCTGCTGGTGAATGGCGCGCAAAGCCCGTATGTCGAAGTGTCACGCGGATGGGTGCGTCTGCGCCTGCTGAACGCCTCTAACTCACGCCGCTATCAGTTGCAGATGAGCGATGGCCGCGCGCTGCACGTGATCTCCGGCGACCAGGGCTTCCTGCCTGCGCCTGTTTCGGTCAAGCAGCTGTCGCTCGCGCCGGGTGAACGACGTGAAATCCTGGTCGATATGACCAATGGTGATGAAGTCTCCATTACCTGTGGGGAAGCGGCAAGCATCATGGATCGCCTGCGTGGTTTCTTTGAGCCGTCGAGCATTTTGATCTCTACGCTGGTGCTCACTCTGAAACCTACCGGCCTGTTGCCGCTGGTGACGGATAACCTGCCGATGCGTCTGCTCTCCACCGAGATCATGACCGGCACGCCGCTGCGTAGCCGTGATATCGTGCTGGGCGATGACCCTGGCATCAACGGCCAGCTGTGGGACCCGCAGCGTATTGATATTACCGCGCAACAGGGAACCTGGGAGCGCTGGACGGTACGCGCGGATGAGCCGCAGTCGTTCCATATCGAAGGCGTGATGTTCCTGATCCGCAACGTTAACGGCGCAATGCCGTTCCCGGAAGACAGAGGCTGGAAAGATACCGTGTGGGTGGATGGGCAAATTGAACTGTTGGTCTACTACAACCAGCCGTCCTGGCCGCACTTCCCGTTCCAGTATTCCAGCCAAACGCTGGAGCTGGCCGATCGCGGCTCGATTGGGCAAATTCTGGTGAATCCGGCGCCGTAACGCGGGATGCAGGGAATCAGCGCCGGGCAATGCCCGGCGCTGTTGTATTCTGAAAAAGTAGGCTGGGCTTTACGTTATCCAGGCGTGTTCAGCCGATAATCTCCTTCATTTCCCCCCTGAATACAGCGTATAATCCCCGGCCTTTGATTATTTTTTTACCACTTTTCTTTTTGGAAGCAAAATGAGCTCTATCTCCCTGATCCAACCGGATCGCGACCTGTTCTCCTGGCCGCAGTATTGGGCCGCCTGTTTTGGGCCGGCACCGTTTTTGCCAATGTCCCGTGAAGAGATGGATCAACTTGGCTGGGATAGCTGCGACATCATTTTGGTTACCGGCGACGCGTACGTTGATCATCCGAGTTTTGGGATGGCGATTTGCGGTCGTATGCTGGAAGCGCAGGGTTTTCGCGTGGGCATCATCGCGCAGCCGGACTGGAACAGCAAAGACGACTTTATGCGTCTGGGCAAGCCGAACCTCTTTTTCGGCGTGACCGCAGGCAACATGGACTCGATGATCAACCGCTACACGGCTGACCGTAAGCTGCGTCAGGACGATGCCTATACGCCGGATAACGTCGGTGGCAAACGCCCGGATCGCGCGACGCTGGTTTATACCCAGCGCTGCAAAGAAGCGTGGAAAGATGTGCCGGTGATTCTGGGCGGCATCGAAGCCAGCCTGCGTCGTACCGCGCATTACGATTACTGGTCTGATACCGTGCGCCGTTCGGTGCTGGTTGATTCCAAAGCCGATATGCTGATGTTCGGTAACGGCGAGCGTCCGCTGGTGGAAGTGGCGCATCGTCTGTCGCAGGGTGAGCTGATTTCGCAGATCCGCGATGTGCGTAACACGGCGATTATCGTCAAAGAAGCGCTGCCGGGCTGGGCTGGCGTGGATTCCACGCGTTTAGATACGCCGGGGAAAATCGACCCGATTCCGCATCCGTATGGTGAAGATTTGCCGTGTGCCGACAACAAGCCGGTTGAACCGCAAAAAGCGGAAGTCAAAACCGTCACCGTTCAGCCGCCGCGTCCGAAGCCGTGGGAAAAAACCTACGTGCTGCTGCCGTCTTTTGAGAAAGTGAAAAGTGATAAAGTGCTGTATGCGCACGCCTCGCGCATTCTGCACCATGAAACCAACCCAGGCTGCGCGCGTGCGCTGATGCAAAAGCACGGCGACCGCTATATCTGGGTCAACCCGCCAGCGATCCCGCTTTCTACCGAAGAGATGGACAGCGTGTTTGCGCTGCCGTACCAGCGTGTTCCGCATCCGGCGTATGGCAATGCGCGTATTCCGGCGTATGAGATGATCCGCTTCTCGATCAACATCATGCGTGGCTGCTTCGGCGGCTGCTCTTTCTGCTCCATTACCGAGCACGAAGGACGCATTATTCAGAGCCGTTCGGAAGATTCGATCATCAACGAGATCGAAGCCATTCGCGATACGGTGCCGGGCTTTACCGGCGTGATTTCCGACCTCGGCGGGCCAACGGCGAACATGTATATGCTGCGCTGTAAATCGCCGCGCGCCGAGCAAACCTGCCGCCGTCTCTCCTGCGTTTACCCGGATATCTGCCCGCACATGGACACCAACCATGAGCCGACGATCAATCTTTACCGTCGCGCGCGCGATCTGAAAGGCATCAAGAAGATCCTCATCGCCTCCGGTGTGCGTTACGACATCGCGGTGGAAGATCCGCGCTATATCAAAGAGCTGGCAACCCATCACGTGGGCGGCTATCTGAAGATTGCGCCGGAGCATACGGAAGAGGGGCCGTTGTCGAAAATGATGAAGCCGGGGATGGGAACCTATCACCGCTTTAAAGAGCTTTTCGACACCTATTCGAAACAGGCCGGGAAAGAGCAGTATTTGATTCCGTATTTTATCTCCGCGCACCCTGGTACGCGTGATGAAGATATGGTGAATCTGGCGCTGTGGCTGAAGAAACACCGTTTCCGCCTCGATCAGGTGCAGAACTTCTACCCGTCACCGCTGGCGAACTCGACCACCATGTATTACACCGGCAAGAACCCGCTGGGTAAAATTGGTTATAAGAGTGAAGAAGTGGTGGTGCCGAAAGGCGATAAACAGCGTCGCCTGCATAAAGCGCTGCTGCGTTATCATGATCCGAAAAACTGGCCGATGATTCGTCAGGCGCTGGAAGCAATGGGTAAAAAGCATCTGATCGGCCCGCGTCGTGATTGTCTGGTGCCGTCACCGACGCTCGACGAGATGCGCGAAGCGCGTCGCCAGAACCGCAACACGCGCCCGGCGCTGACTAAACACACGCCGGTGGCGCACCAACGCCAAACGCCAGCGGGTGCGAAGAAAGCGCCTGCCGCGCAGCCGCGTCCGGTTAATGCGGCTGCGAAAAAACGCGCAAAACCGACAGCGGGGCGTTAAGAATCCTGCTCCGCTCTGATTCTGGCCGCTAATGCGGCCAGCTTCTCATCATCCGCCCGCTCGTGATCGTGAGAAGACAGATAGCCCTCATACTGTTCAAAATACTTCTTCTGCTTAAATTCGATAGGCCGCCATTTCGTCATGTCGCCTGTGCCGTGCATCGGGCTGAGTTTGCTGTGCACGTGGTCCACGCCGAAACCTTCAAAAAACATTCCGCTGCGGCCCACATCATCAAAGGATTTATCCAGCAATTTAGCCACTTTCTGCGTCGCCAGAACTAAATCGGCCAGCGCCTGCGGCGGCATATCAAAGGCATAGCTCGGATAGTGTTTTTTTGGGATGACGACGGTAAAGCCTTCGGTATTGGGGAAAATCGACAGGAAGGCCAGGTGATGCTCATCTTCCCAGATTTTATGGCAGGGCGCTTTGCCCTCAACGATTTGGCAGAAAATGCAGGTCATTCAAGGTCTCCTGTTTGGTTTACCCACGCGTGAATTTCGGCAGAAAAGTGCTTATGGAATAGTATCATCCAGGTCTCATCACTTAAGTGAGTTCTAACACAGGCGACTGCACTTTCGATAAATTGTGTCCACATGAAGTCCAGACTTTCTTCGTCAGAAGCCATCAAACCTGGCAGCGTCTTAGCATCCCATTCAGCACTATTTTTATCGTCAGTCGTCGTGCGGATATAGTGGGCTATCTCTTGTAGACTGCTCGTAGCCGTTTTCTGGCGCCAGTAATTTAGTGCCATGTTTTGGCAAATTTTAACGTCTTCTCTGCTGGCTGGAAGGAAAAGCGAATCAGGAAGAAGGTCGATACAGTCGCTGACAAAATCGAGGCGCTTGAGATGCCACGCCATTTTGCTTTTCTTTCCA
Organism: Pseudocitrobacter sp. CD920760; assembly: GCF_057782505.1. NCBI lineage: Bacteria > Pseudomonadati > Pseudomonadota > Gammaproteobacteria > Enterobacterales > Enterobacteriaceae > Pseudocitrobacter > Pseudocitrobacter sp. CD920760. The sequence goes on along the minus strand of NZ_CM173490.1, from coordinate 4,457,547 downwards.
CGATCCATTTCCCTCTCGCCTGCGTTATCGATAATGAAGATGGCGAGATAGATCGCGACGGGATGAGGTCTTTTTTCTTTCCAAAATTCGCAGGTGTTGTCTGGTTCGGCTTTGAATTTGTCGAAGCAGGCGCGGCACACGTCATGAGGATGATCGGGTGTTTTTTTCAAACAGATGGGGCAAAGTGAGGTGTTCACTATCGTTATCCTTAACAACTGCCAGTAATCTATGAATAGTTTTATACCCACGCCAGAATTTTAGTCATAATGCGTATTATCGCCGCCTCTGGAGGGTTGCCTCTTCAATTTGTCGACGCAAGCTTCCGTATTCCGGGCGAATAAAATCCAAAATCTCCCACGCCCCGGCTGAGCGGCGAAGAAGCAGGTCTTGCTCTTTTATCGAATTGTCGTTAAGCGTAATACGAACATGCACCTTTGCCTGGTCGCCTTCGGCTTCTGGTACCGTAGTGTCGAATCGTCTGATGTTGTCGTCCGGCACGCCAATGAATACAGGATTGTCGTAGATATATAGCGCGTCGGCCTGCAATGCATTTCTTATTTCCTGAGATGATTTCACTGGCGTTGCGATGCTGTCGTTCATCACATGGTGATACCAGGTGGTAATTATCCATTGCCAGGGCCAGCTATCGTTGCGGTTTATCTGTCCGAAAAATCGCGGTAAATTCGCCAAAATATTGCCCAGTTCAAAGGTCGAATGATAATAGTCATTCACCGCATCACGATATTGCGCACTGACAACCCAGGTCCACGGCCAGGTATAATCACTTCTGCGGTGAAAAAGCTCCCTAACGAAATCCTGAGGTTGCTTTCTTTGCAGCGAGGCTAACGAAGAAAGCATGGTCTGATTTTCACTGTTTATCGCCTGCCATGTGCTTCCTTGTGAAGACTTAATGTCGTCAATCAACCAACGCTCATCTTCCGCAACCATATACAACGTTTGCGTTCTGCTTTCCGTATCATCGACAAATAAGCGAAAACGCACGGTTACGCTGGCGTGCGTTTCATTAGTCTGAATTGCTGAGACATTTTCCAGCACCAGCGTTTCATAGTCCTGACAATCACAAATCGGGTCGCCATCCAGCCAGCCAATTTCGCCCGGCAGCGTGAGTTGATTGTTGAGGGTAATGGCATTTTTCATCCGCGTGGAAAGCAATGATGCGCTGCTGGTGTCACCAAAATTAACCCCCGTGGCGTCGGCAGTGTAATGTTGATAAATCTGTCGGACAGTTTGCTCAGGTGATAATGATGGTATTTGTGACAGTGATGGGGCGCTGAAGAAAAGGCTCAGGAGGCAAAGGAGGTATTTCATTATCTTCCTCATCAAAAATGCCGCCCTAAAAACTAAGGCGGCAGAGTCTTGTCAGTAAAAGCCCAACATCTTCCACCACGCCAGGCCGACGGTGATAAACACCGCCTGGTTAAACAGGCTGATAGCAAACCCGGTTCGCCACCAGACGCCGGTTGGTACGTAGCCCGCGCCGAAAAGAATCGGGCCGCGCGCATGGGTGTACTGGGTGAGTGAGCAATAGAGGCTGCTGGTGAACGCCAGCATCAGCGCCATCGGCGCCGGCGGGATGTTCAGGTGCAACCCGACGCCGAGGAATACCGCGTACAGCGCGGCGATTTGCGCGTTGCCGCTGGCGAAGAAGTAGTGTGTGTAGAAGTAGGCGGCGTTCAGCAGCAGCAGTACAACCACCCAACTGGTGCCCTGCATGGCGCTGCCGATGCTGTCGCCAATCAGGTTACCGAACCACATGGTAAAGCCCAGTTTTTTCAGTTGGTTGGCCATCATCAGCAGCGCGGCAAACCAAATCAGGGTGTCCCATGCGCCTTTCTCACTTTTCACATCTTCCCAGCTCAGCACGCCGCTCAGCAGCAGAATGGAGAGCCCGACAAACGACGCGGTGGTGGCATCCACACCCAGTTTGTCGCCGAAGATCCACAGCACCAGCAGTACGCCGACGGTCGCCAGCATCAGCCACTCGCCACGCGCCATGTTGCCCATTTCGGCGAGTTCTTTACGGGCGATTTCCGGAGCATCCGGCGTGTGCTTGATTTCCGGGCGCGTCAGCCAGTAAACCAGCAGCGGAACGATCATCAGCGACACCACGCACGGCAACAGGGCTGCCATAAACCAGCTCCCCCAGGTCAGGGTGACGCCCGCGTTAGCCGCCAGTTTGACCGCCAGCAGGTTGCCGGTGTAGCCGGTCATAAACAGCGCGGCGGTGACGTCATTGACGTTGCCAATACAGGTGATCAGGAAGGTACCGATTTTGCTGCGCGACTCGTCCTCCGGGCGTGAGCCAAAACTGCGCGCCAGCGAGTCAGCGATGGGGTAGATAACGCCGCCGCAGCGCGCGGTGTTGCTCGGCATAGCGGGGGATAAAATCAGGTCGGCAAACGCAAGCCCATACGCCAGCCCCAGCGTGCGTTTACCCAGCAGGCGGATCATTTGCAGGGCGATGCGCCGACCCAGGCCCGTTTTGATAAACCCGCGGGCAATCATAAAGGCGACGACGATAAGCCAGATCAATGAGCTGTTCAGTTCACTCAGCGCCGTGGTGATAGCGCCGCTGGCAGTTTTATCACCCGCCGCATAGGCGAGGGCAAAAACCGTAATACCGATGATCCCGACCGCGCCAATCGGCAGGACTTTTGCCACAATAGAGGCAATGGTTGCCACAAAGATAATCGCAGAATGCCAGGCGGGCGCGCTGAGCCCGGAAGGTGGCGTCAGTTGCCAAAGCCCGGCGGCGATAAGCACGATAATAATGAGTGGGAGCCATTTTACTCCCTGGGTTGTTTTTTTCGTCACGACATTACACTCGTTTTTATAGGCGAATTAATTCATGGCGTATATGTTTTGCCAAAAATTACCGCGCTATTGATGTCTGAGAAATACAGTTATCCTGATGATATTTTTATCCTGAAACCATCAGGAGGCCGGAGAAATTCAGCGGTTAGCGTAGAGTGTCGCGCCGAGACTGAACTCTGTGACCTTTATTTTGCAATGTCTTACGAAGAAAACTTTGATCCTGAAAAAGAAAATGACGGTCGGCAGTAAATAGAAGATATAACTTTATATAATGGCACACTTATTGTTTAGAATTATATTGATAATATAGATATGGAGAATGGATTGAATTATGTTATTCATTGTAAAAATGAATTGCAGAATAAAAACGCCTGATACGAATAACCGTACCAGGCGAAAATCATTAGCCGCCGAATTGATCCGGATCGGGTCCCAGACGTTTGCCTTTATCCAGTTTGGCTATTTCGGCCAATTCGTCTTTATCAAGGCGGAAATCCCAGACGTCGAAGTTGGCGGCAATACGCGCCGGCGTGACGGATTTCGGGATGACGACCAGGCCGTTATCCAGGTGCCAGCGAATCACAATTTGCGCGGGTGTTTTGCCATATTTATCCGCCAGTTCACGAATGATTTTCTGATCGAATACGCCTTCGCCGCCCTGAGCCAGCGGGCTCCAGGATTCGGTTTGAATTTTGTGCGTCGCGTTCCACGCATGTAGCTGGCGCTGCTGCATCAACGGGTGCAGTTCAATCTGATTGATGACCGGGGCGACGCCGGTTTCATCGATAATGCGTTGCAGGTGATTCACCTGGAAGTTGCAGACGCCGATGCTTTTTACCAGCCCTTGCTTTTGCAGCTCAATCATTCCTTTCCACGCGTCCACGTAGTGGTCGATGGCGGGAACCGGCCAGTGCATCAGGTAGAGATCGAGATAATCCAGCTGTAGTTTATCGAGGCTTTCCTGTAGCGCCTCGGCCGGGCGTTTCTGATCGTCGTTCCACAGTTTGGTGGTGATAAACAGCTCTTCGCGCGGAACGCCTGCGCTTTTCAGCGCCTGGCCCACGCCATCTTCGTTCTTGTAGGCGGTGGCGGTATCAATCGAGCGATACCCGACCTCCAGCGCTTTATGAATCGCGGTGACAACCTCCTCGTTGCTTGCTTTCCACACGCCGAGACCCAGCTGCGGCATCACGTTGCCGTCCTGGAGTTTGATTACGGTTGGATGTGTCATGCATTTCTCCTTTTCTCTCTATTGCTTATCGGCACAGTGGGCCCGATAAGATTTGTAAGATCAATTCTGGTCGAAATATGCAAAAACGAAAGCCAGACGCTAAAGACTTAGGTCTGGCTTTGGGTGGGGATTAACGTGCCGCTTCGTAAATGCGACGGCTTACTTCGAGGGTAATGTCCTGATTTTCACCCAGTTTTGTCATGCCGTGTTCTTCGAGTTTATTCAGCAGTGCGGGGATGGAGCTGCCGTCCAGACCGTAGTCGGACAGGCGAGTCAGTACGCCCATTTGCTCGAAGAAATTGCGGGTGGCGGCGATGGCAGCGTCGATACGCGCATCATCGGAACCTTCGGTGATGTTCCAGACGCGTTCTGCGTATTGCAGCAGTTTGGCGCGTTTGGTGTCACGTTTTTCATTCCACAGGGCCGGCAGCACGATAGCCAGCGTCTGTGCGTGGTCAAGACCGTGCATGGCGGTCAGTTCGTGACCCAGCATGTGGGTTGCCCAGTCCTGCGGCACGCCTGCGCCAATCAGGCCGTTTAACGCCTGGGTTGCCGCCCACATAATATTGGCGCGAACATCGTAGTTTTCAGGTTCTTTCAGCGCTTTCGGGCCATCTTCAACCAGCGTCAGGAGAATACCTTCCGCGAAGCGATCCTGAATTTTGCCGTTAACCGGGTAGGTCACGTACTGTTCTACCGTGTGCACGAAGGCATCAACCACGCCGTTGGCGACCTGACGCGGTGGCAGAGTGTAGGTGTAGACCGGGTCCAGAATTGCGAAGACTGGCTGCACGTGCGGCGACATAAATGCGCGTTTGTCACCGGTGGTTTTCCGGGAAATAACCGCACCTTTATTGGATTCAGAACCGGTTGCAGGAAGGGTAAGAACGGAACCCATTGGAATCGCGCTGTTCACCTTGCTGCCGTAAGTTTCCAGAATTTCCCACGGGTCGATAGACGCATCGTAATGCGCCGCCGCCGCGATGAACTTGGTGCCATCCAGCACGGAACCGCCGCCAACGGCCAGCAGGAAAGTGATTTTTTCGTCGCGGGCAATTTTCACCGCGTTCATCAGCGTTTCATAAGACGGGTTCGGTTCAATGCCGCCAAACTCGCGAACGTCCAGACCTTTCAGCGCGGTTAACACCTGGTCCAGTACGCCGGTTTTTTTCACGCTGCCGCCACCATAGGTCACCAGAACGCGAGCATCTGCCGGAATTTGCGCACGCAGATTTTCAATAACGCCTTTACCGAAAAGAATGCGGGTTGGGGTATGGAGATCAAAATTAAACATTGCTCGTTTCCTTCATCGGAGGATGGAAAAAGTGGGTAGCAACCGTGGCTACCGGATGACGACTATTGTGGTCTTTGGGGGCGATCCTCTCAATGCACATTCCTGCCTATGTCTTGCCCATTTCTCCATAGGGCTGGAGAAAAGTAGCGAAAAGGTCAACAATGAAAGCCTGAATTCAACTGGCGGGAGAGTGGGGATATGAACCGGGAAGAGATTTGCGCATTGCTGACGGATAAAGTTAAGTCACTGAAAAGTAATGAGCAAAAGCTCAGCACGTTGGTGCCGGATATCCAGCTTATCTATGGTACACAGCCTGCCGCTCGTACGCCCGTTATGTACCGTCCTGGGATTATATTTCTCTTTTCTGGCTATAAGATTGGCTATATCAATGAACGCACCTTCCGCTACGACGCCAACGAATATTTACTGCTGACGGTGCCGCTACCGTTTGAGTGTGAAACCTTTGCCACCGAGGCCGCGCCGCTGGCCGGGTTGCGCCTGAACGTCGATATTTTACAGCTTCAGGAGCTGTTGATGGATATCGGGGAAGATGAATGCTTCCAGCCTGCAATGGCGGCGAGCGGCATTAACTCGGCGACGCTCTCTGATGAGATCCTTTGTGCGGCCGAGCGCCTGCTGGATGTGATGGAGCGCCCACTGGAAGCGCGCATCCTCGGCAAACAGATTATCCGCGAAATGCTCTTCTATGTGCTTACCGGGCCGCGTGGTGGGGCGCTGCTGGCGTTAGTCAGCCGCCAGACGCATTTCAGTCAGATAAGCCGGGTATTGAAACGCATCGAAAGCCAGTACACCGAAACCTTGAGTGTCGATCAACTGGCCGCCGAAGCCGATATGAGCCTGTCGGCGTTTCATCATAATTTTAAATCGGTGACCAGCACGTCACCTTTGCAGTACCTGAAAACTTATCGCCTGCATAAGGCGCGCATGATGATGGTGCATGATGGATTAAAAGCAAGCGCAGCGGCAATGCAGGTGGGATATGAAAGCGCATCGCAGTTTAGCCGCGAATTTAAACGCTATTTCGGTATTACGCCGGGAGAAGATGCGGCGCGATTACGCGCGATTCAAATCGTTTAGGCAAGAGCCCTTTTGATGACCTTTGTAGGCCGGATAAGCACTGCGCCATCCGGCTTCAAAGCGCATCCGGCCCTATAGAACAGCGCCCTCAGGCGCTGCAATATTTCTTCTTAATCACCACCACCAGCGTACCGAGCAGCCCGGCAACCAGCAGGAAAATAGGCAGGATCATCAGAAAGGTCATCACTTGATCTTCATGACGTTTTACAAACGGAATCATGCTGATGGCATAGCCAAGGCTGGTGACGACGCCCACCCACAGCAGCGCGCTCAGCCAGTTAAAGAACTGGAAGCGGCGATTAGAAAGCCCGGAAATGCCTGCCATGGTTGGCAGCAGCGTACGTACGAACGCCAGAAAACGCCCGGCGAGCAGCGCCAGCAGGCCGTGACGATCGAACATACAGGTCGCACGTTGATGGTATTTATCCGGCAATTGCGAGAGCCAGCCTTTCACCGTACGGGTGTTGCCCAACCAGCGCCCCTGGATATAGCTCAGCCAGCAGCCGAGGCTGGCGGCGGTCGTCAGAATGATCACCGTCGGCACGAACCCCATCACCCCTTTGGCGATGAGCGCGCCTGCGAGCAGCAACAGGCTGTCGCCCGGCAGGAAGGAAGCCGGAAGCAGACCGTTTTCTAAAAACAGCGTGGCAAACATGACCAGATAAACCACCCCCACAACGTGAGGATTCGCCAGCGCGGCAAAGTCATGCTGCCAGAGCGCGGCGACAATATCTTGAATGACGACCATGGACTTTCCTGTGGAACAGCATTTTCGCTTATTGTACTCCCGAATTGCCCGAAACTCTTTGATCCCTCGCGCAACAACGCACGCGCAGCTGTTCAGGAATAAGAACAACCTGAGCACTATGCGTTTACGCCGGGATGTTCTGGCCATTCGGCAGAGAGACTGTTCTCAAAATCATGAAAATACGCGAGGCTTTGCGCGGCGCGTATCTTCAGGAACATTGCTAACCAGACAGCCCGAGGCGAAACGCCGCCGGGCCTGAGGCTATTTTACACAATACGCGCGAAGCCTGCTGCTAAATCAGCGATAAGATCGTCAATGTTTTCTAAACCAATATGTAAGCGAATAAGGGTGCCGGTAAAGTCCACTTCGCCGCCGGGGCGAATCTCCGCCAGCTGTTCTGGCTGGTTAGGCAGAATCAGCGACTCAAAACCGCCCCACGAGTAGGCCATGCTGAACAGGGAGAAGTTGTCGAGGTAAGTCGCAAGCTCAGCATCGGTTAAGCGCTTTTTCAGCACGAAGGAGAACAAGCCGCTGCTGCCTGTAAAATCTCGTTTCCAGTATTCGTGACCTTTACTGCCCGGCAGCGCCGGATGATTCACGCGGGCAACCTGCGGATGCTGTTCCAGCCATTCGGCAATTTTCAGGCTGCTTTCATGATGCTGACGCAGGCGAACGCCAAGTGTGCGCAGGCCTCGACTGGTCATGTAGGCGGTGTCCGCATCCAGCATCTGGCCCATCAGATACGCATTTTCGCGCAGTTGCGCCCAGCAGCGTTCGTTGGATACCGCGGTACCGACCATCGCGTCAGAGTGGCCAATCAGGTACTTCGTGCCAGCCTGAATCGAGATATCAATGCCGAAATCGAGCGCTTTAAACAGCACGCCTGCCGCCCAGGTGTTGTCGATCATAATGATTGCATCCGGCGCAACGCTGCGCACGGCGGCAACAATCGCCGGAACATCGTGAACTTCCATGGTGATTGAACCCGGGGATTCCAGGAACACCACTTTGGTATTGGGCTGAATCAGGCGCACGATGTCGCTGCCGATCAGCGGGTCGAACCAGCCGGTGGTGACGCCGAGTTTACCGAGTATTTTGGTGCAGAAATCCTGGCTCGGCTCATAGGCGGTATTGGTCATCAACACATGATCGCCCTGTTCAACAAAGGCCAGAATCGTATTGGCGACCGCCGCTGCGCCGCAAGGGAAGAGGGCGCAGCCCGCGCCGCCTTCCAGCTCACACATCGCTTCCTGTAAAGAGAAGTGGGTGAGCGTACCGCGACGCCCGTAGAAGAGTTCGCCTTTCGCGCGATTGCGGGTGGCATGTTTCTTCGCCTCAACGGTGTCGAACACCAGCGAAGAGGCGCGCTGAATGACGCTGTTTACCGAACCCTGCGTGTACTTTTTACTCCGCCCGGCGTTGACCAGCGCGGTATCCAGGTGCTTATCTGCCATGTCTCTCCTGCCTATTTTTATACGTCTGGACGTCTAAACTATCACGATTGTTGCAGGATGTACCCGCTCGCGCGACATAAAGCAGAAAATTTCTCAAAAATCGCGGTGGTGACTTTTTTACTGCGTAAGCGCAAGGAAAATAAGTATGATTTGAGTCACTATGTAAATACTAATGAGAACTACTATCAATTCGACGTCGTTTTGATATTATTGTGCTCAGATTTTGTGATTTATGTCCTGGAGATACAGAGTGGGTAATAATTTGATGCAGACGGATCTCTCCGTTTGGGGTATGTATCATCATGCCGACATCGTTGTTAAAGTGGTTATGATTGGCCTGATTCTGGCATCCGTAGTCACCTGGGCCATCTTCTTTAGTAAGAGCGCAGAGTTGTTCTCCCAGAAGCGTCGCCTCAAACGCGAGCAGCAGCTGTTAGCGGAAGCCCGCTCTATCGATCAGGCGCACGAAATCGCCGCCGCCTTCCACGGGAAAAGCCTAAGCACGCAACTGATTCATGAAGCGCAGGACGAGCGCGAGCTTTCTGCGGGTTCAGAAGACAATGAAGGGATTAAAGAGCGTACTGGCTTCCGCCTGGAACGTCGTGTTGCCTTCGTGAGTCGTAATATGAGTCGCGGGACCGGCTATCTCGCGACTATCGGCGCCATTTCTCCGTTTGTCGGTCTGTTCGGTACCGTTTGGGGTATCATGAACAGCTTCATCGGTATTGCGCAGACGCAAACCACCAACCTGGCCGTTGTTGCGCCGGGGATCGCAGAAGCGCTGCTGGCGACCGCAATTGGTCTGTTTGCCGCGATTCCGGCGGTGGTTATCTATAACGTCTTCGCCCGTCTGATTGGCAGCTATAAAGCAAACCTCAGCGATGTTGCTGCGCAGGTTCTGCTGCTGCAAAGCCGCGACCTGGACCTCCACGCCAGCGGCGTGACCCAGCCGGTACGTTCCGCACAGAAATTACGAGTAGGTTGATGCCCCATGGCAATGCGTCTTAATGAAAATCTGGACGATAACGGCGAAATGCATGAAATCAACGTGACGCCGTTTATCGACGTTATGTTGGTTCTGCTGATCATCTTCATGGTTGCCGCGCCACTGGCGACGGTGGATGTGAAGGTCAATCTGCCGGCGTCTTCCAGCCAACCGCAGCCGCGCCCGGAAAAACCGGTCTACCTGTCGGTGAAAGCAGATAAGTCGATGTTCCTGGGTAATGACCCCATTACCGATGAGAACATGGTAAACGCGTTGAACACGCTGACGGAAGGGAAGAAAGATACCACTATCTTCTTCCGTGCCGATAAAACCGTCGACTATGAAACGATGATGAAGGTGATGGACACTCTGCATCAGGCCGGTTATCTGAAGATTGGTCTGGTAGGGGAAGAACACGCGGGGGTGAAGTAAAGCCCCTCACCCCGGCCCTCTCCCTCAGGGAGAGGGTGAAAACCGCACTCACTTAAACCCTGGCTCTGTCGGTTCCCTCTCCCTTGAGGGAGAGGGTTGGATTAGGGGGTAAACACCGCACATTTCCCCTAAGTCTTCTCTCCTAATAAATACGTCCCCACAACACAATTATTTATCTCTGCTTTAAATTAAATTTAATTCTTTATTAAGTAGTAATAAAAACGCGTGTAAAGAATATATTCTTTCCCTCCGCTGGTAATGATTAATAAACTCTCTACGCTTATTTATGGCGCTAAAAATACTAATAACATTACCTGCATAGTGCGGAACAATATGGATAAATCAAACAAAACAAATGCTCGCGGATCGCTGCGTGAAAGCATCTCTGTTTCTACTCTTCGCCAACGGGCCGATGACCAGATGTTGGCGCTGGTGTGGCTGCTTTGGGCTATCTCGCTGGTTGTGGGCTGGATAGTCGGGAATGCGCTGGTGGCGCTATTTTTCGCAACGCCTTTAGCGATTCTGGCCACGCTTGTCACCGCATTTTTTCGCGGGCGCTTAATGTCACGGTTGGTTTTTGCGTTTATCCTGATGGCCTTTTCCGCATTGCTTATTCAGCTTGGCGAGGGCGAAACGGAATATCACTTCTCTGTTTTTGTGCTTTTATCCGCGTTGCTGGCCTGGCGTGACTGGCGTCCGTTAGTGATGGGCGCGGCGGTCATTGCGGTGCACCATTTAGTCTTTAACTATTTGCAGGCCTATAACCTTTATCACATCGTTATTTTTATGCATACCGGACTGCATATGGTGATGATGCATGGCGCGTTTGTGGTGGCGCAAACCCTATTCCTGGTCGTACTGGCGGTGCGTATGGAACAGGATGCGATATCTGCAAGTGAGGTGGCGAAACTGGCGGCGGTCATTAATTGTGAACCCGGAAGCCTGACCCTGGCGCGAGAATCAAACAACAGCCATTCGCCGTTCGCCCGTACGTTTAGCCGAACGCTTGGCGCGATGCGTAACACACTGGAGCAGGTGAGTGGCAATGTCGGTCAGTTGCTGGATGCCTCGCAAACGATTTTGCAGCGCAATACCGCGCTATCAGAGCGCACCGACAGCCAGGCCACTTCTCTCGCTATCGCCGCCAGCGCGATGGAACAACTGGCAAGCGCAGCATCCCTGACCAGTGAACAAGCCGGCGAGGCGCGCAAGCGTGTTTTACAGGCATGCGATGTCGCAAGGCAGGGCGGGGAAAACATCCGCGCGGCGACGGCATCAATGATGCATATTCGTGATGAATCACAGCAGATTAATAGCATTCTGGAGTTAATCGACGGCATTGCCTTTCAGACGAATATTCTGTCGCTGAACGCCTCGGTTGAAGCGGCTCGCGCAGGCGAACATGGCCGAGGGTTTGCGGTGGTCGCCTCTGAAGTGCGTTCGCTGGCGTTACGTTGTGAAGAGGCGGCGAAAGAGATTCGCCAGCTTACCGCCGCTTCGGTGAAAAGCACTCATCAGGGCGCTGAGCAGGTCGAGCTGGCGGGAAATACCATGCAAGCGATCATTACGCATATTGAAGGCTTACAGGACTCGCTGGAAATCCTCTCTTCGATGAGCGAACAGCAGCGTACCAGCGTGATGCAGATGAAGGGCAGTATCGCCAGCATTGATGCCAGCGTGCAGGAAAACGTCCAGCATGTGGCGCAAACCATGCAGATGGCGCAGCAACAGCAGCGATATACCGGCGAACTGAAAACGGCGATTTCGGTGTTCAGATTGGTATAACCTAACCCTAAATTGCTGATGTGAATTGTTGAAATGATGTTGCATGGTTGCGATATACTAAGCCGAATTGAGTTTATCGACAGGACACTATGGAACGTTTTTTTGAAAATGCGATGTACGCGTCGCGCTGGATTTTAGCCCCGGTATATTTTGGCCTTTCATTGGCGCTGCTGGCGTTGATGATTAAGTTTTTTCAGGAGATCTTTCACGTTCTGCCTAACATCTTTGAACTGGCAGAAGCCGATCTTATCCTGACGTTGTTATCGCTGGTCGATATGACGCTGGTGGGCGGTCTGCTGGTGATGGTGATGTTCTCCGGTTACGAAAACTTTGTCTCGCAGCTGGATATCAGTACCCACAAAGAGAAGCTGAACTGGCTGGGGAAAATGGATGCCACCTCGCTGAAAAACAAGGTTGCGGCATCCATTGTCGCTATTTCATCTATTCACCTGCTGCGGGTGTTTATGGATGCCAAGAATGTGCCGGATAACAAGCTGATGTGGTATGTGATTATCCACCTGACATTTGTGCTGTCGGCGTTTGTAATGGGGTATCTGGACCGCTTAACGCGTGGCCAGAAGCATTAAAACGCGGCTCGCGCCCGGTAGCGATGCGCCACCGGGCAAAGAGTGTGCTATTTATCTGACGACGCCTGCCACAAATTCAATTGCCCATCGGCAACATGCTTATCAATCTGCGCCAGCTCTTCTGCCGTAAAGTTCAGGTTATTCAGTGCCTGAACGTTCTCTTCAATCTGTTCCGGTCGGCTTGCGCCAATCAGCACAGACGTTACACGATTATCTTTCAGCAGCCAGCTTAGCGCCATTTGCGCCATGCTTTGACCGCGACTCTGCGCCATCTCGTTCAACAAACGCAGGCTGTTGAGGTTGTTTTCACTCAACATGTTTTCTGTCAGGCCGCGCGCTTTTTTCCCTTCGGTCTGCATGCGTGAGCCGTCCGGAATTCCGTTGAGGTATTTACCGGTCAGCAGCCCTTGCGCCAGCGGGGTAAAGGCGATGCAGCCGACGCCGTTCTCTTCCAGCGTATTCAGCAGGCCGCTCTTGTCCACCCAACGGTTGAGCAGGTTGTAAGACGGCTGATGGATAAGTAACGGGATTTTCCACTCGCGCAACAGCTCCGCCATCTTTTGCGTGCGCTCTGGCGAATAAGACGAGATGCCGACATACAGCGCTTTTCCGCTCTGCACCGCCTGCGCCAGCGCGGCAGCGGTTTCTTCCATCGGTGTGTTTTCATCAACACGGTGCGAGTAGAAGATATCGACGTAATCCAGCCCCATGCGCTTCAGGCTCTGGTCGAGGCTGGCGAGCAGGTATTTGCGCGAACCGCCCTTGCCATATGGCCCCGGCCACATGTCGTATCCGGCTTTGGTCGAGATGATCAGCTCATCGCGATAGGCGGCGAAATCTTCCCGCAGCAGGCGGCCAAAGTTCTCTTCCGCACTGCCCGGAGGCGGCCCGTAGTTATTGGCGAGGTCGAGGTGAGTAATGCCGCAGTCGAACGCTTTACGCAGCAGCGCGCGCTGGCTATCGAGCGACTGGATATGACCAAAACTGTGCCATAACCCGAGTGACAGCGCGGGCAGTTGCAGGCCGCTGTTGCCGCAATAGCGATATTGCATCTGCTCGTAACGGGCAGGATTGGCGGACCAGGTCATAATGTCTCCTTGATTGTCTGATTTTTGAAACGCTGTTTCCAGATTAACGTTTTTGTCACAACCAACCCGTCGGCGGGATCACAATGCTGATGATTTATGGGCAATAAATCTGTCTTGTGCTTTTCTTAGTTAATGCCTGTTAATGGAGATCCCTCGATGACCCGACTGACCGCCAAAGACTTTCCGCAAGAGTTGCTCGATTACTATGACTATTACGCGCACGGTAAAATTTCAAAACGCGAGTTTCTGCAACTGGCAGGGCGGTACGCCGTCGGCGGCATGACCGCGCTGGCGCTGTTTAATCTGCTCAAGCCCAACTACGCGCTGGCGGAACAGGTCGAGTTCACCGACCCGGATATCAAACCGGAATATATTCGTTATCCGTCGCCCAACGGCCACGGCGAGGTGCGCGGTTATCTGGTCACGCCGACGAAAGCCGCCGGAAAGGTGCCCGCCGTGGTGGTGGTGCATGAAAATCGCGGGCTTAACCCGTATATCGAGGATGTTGCCCGACGCGTCGCGAAAGCGGGCTATATCGCCCTTGCGCCGGATGGGCTCTCTTCCGTTGGCGGGTATCCCGGTAATGATGATGAAGGGCGCGAGTTACAGCAAAAAGTCGATCCAACTAAACTGATGAATGATTTCTTCGCCGCGATTGAGTTTATGCAGGCGCATCCGCAGGCGACGGGCAAAGTCGGGATAACCGGTTTTTGCTACGGCGGCGGCGTGTCGAATGCGGCGGCGGTGGCTTATCCTGAGCTGGCCTGCGCGGTGCCGTTCTACGGACGTCAGGCCCCGGTCGCGGATGTGAAAAAAATCAACGCCCCTTTATTGCTGCATTACGCGGCGCTGGATACGCGTATTAACGAAGGCTGGCCGGCAATGGAAGAGGCGTTAAAGGCGCATAAAAAAGTGTACGAAGCCTATATTTATCCGGGCGTGAATCATGGTTTCCACAACGACTCGACCCCGCGCTACGACAAGGCCGCAGCGGATCTCGCCTGGCAGCGAACGCTGGCGTGGTTTGAGAAATATTTGCACTGAAAGTAAAGGCTGCAAATAGCACTGGATATCGCTCAAAAAGTCGCTATATAATTTTATATATAACGATTGAGGGTAGTGCGATGGATAACCATTTTGGTAAAGGCCTGATGGCCGGGCTGAAAGCACCTTACGCCGACAGTGCGCAGAAGGTTCTGGGTTTTTGTTCTGACTATAAACGCGGGTTTGTGCTGGGGTTTTCCCATCGCATGTTTGAGAAGACGGGGGACCGCCAGCTCAGCGCATGGGAAGCGGGCGTCCTGACACGACGTTATGGCCTGGATAAAGAGATGGTGATGGATTTCTTTAAAGAACACGAATCCAGCACCACGGTGCGCTACTTTATGGCGGGTTATCGCCTGGAAGGCAGATAAACCGGGTGGGGTTCACCCGGTTTCCGTCGTTTAACCCTGACGTTTATCTTCCGTTTGGGTGTCGAAATCGCTGGCGGCATGACGCTCATGCAGTTGCTCATTCAACGGGCCGTTGGTGCGATTGACGATGCGTCCACGCCCAACCGCCGGGCGGCTGGCGATATCCTTCGCCCAGCGCTGCACGTTTTTGTAGCTCTTCGCATCAAGGAACTCATCCGCACCGTACACGGTACCCAGCACCACGTTGCCAAACCACGGCCAGACCGCCATGTCGGCAATGGTGTATTCCTCACCTGCGACATAGCGCCCACGCGCCAGCTGTTTATCCAGCACATCCAGCAGACGTTTCGCTTCCATGGTGAAACGGTCGATCGCGTACTCAATTTTCACCGGCGCATAGTTATAGAAGTGGCCAAAACCGCCGCCGAGGAACGGCGCGGAGCCTTGCAGCCAGAATAGCCAGTTCAGGGTTTCTACGCGGCCCACCGGATCTTTGGGCAGGAAGTGGCCAAATTTTTCAGCCAGATACAGCAGGATATTGCCGGACTCGAACACGCGGGTTGGCGGCGTGGTGGAGTGGTCACGCAGGGCCGGGATTTTCGAGTTCGGGTTCACTTCAACAAAACCGCTGGAGAATTGATCACCCTCGCCAATGCGAATCAGCCACGCGTCATATTCCGCGCCCGTCACCCCCAGAGCTAACAACTCTTCGAGCATGATGGTGACTTTCTGGCCGTTCGGCGTACCCAGCGAATAGAGCTGAAGCGGGTGATGCCCAACCGGCAGTGCCTTCTCATGCGTCGCGCCGGAAACCGGGCGATTGATATTGGCGAACGCGCCGCCGTTATTCTGTTTCCACTCCCAGACTTTGGGAGGCTGATAGGTATTGTCTGACATGTTGGCCTGCCTTTTTGATGATGTGTTGAGGCAGTGTAGCAGTTGATGGCGGAAATGATCACCCTCACCCCGGCCCTCTCCCTGAGGTAGAGGGAGAAAAACCGCACAGTTCGGTCCCCTCTCCCTGTGGGAGAGGGTTAGGGTGAGGGCATCAGACCGCACAGTGTGACAGCGCGCACAACAGGTGTATGATTAACGGACACCTGTTGGATAAATAACAACGTGCAGGGACGACCACACCCGCTATTACTCGCCGCCTGCATGCTCTGAGGAAGACACATGAGTTGTACGAGTAGTGACGCGCCGTTTGGCACGTTGTTGGGATATGCACCGGGTGGCGTCGCCATCTATTCTTCAAATTACAGTAGCCTGAAGCCCGAAGAGCGGGCGGATGATGTCTCGTTCCGTAGCTATATCGATAACGAGTACATGGGCTACAAGTGGCAATGCGTTGAATTCGCGCGCCGCTTCCTGTTCCTTACCTACGGTTTTGTTTTCACCGACGTCGGCATGGCCTATGAAATCTTCTCTCTGCGCTTTTTGCGCCAGGTAGTGAATGACGACATTCTGCCGTTGCAGGCGTTTGCCAACGGTTCCCGTCGCGCGCCGAAAGCGGGTTCGCTGCTCATCTGGCAGAAGGGCGGTGAATTCCATGAAACCGGGCACGTCGCGGTCATCACCCAACTGGTCGGCAACAAAGTGCGTATTGCAGAACAGAACGTTATCCATTCGCCGCTGCCTGCGGGCCAGCAGTGGACGCGCGAGCTGACGCTGGAAGTGAAAGACGGCCATTACATCCTTCACGATACGTTTGATGACACCACCATTCTTGGCTGGATGATCCAAACCGCCGATACCGAATACAGCCTGCCGCAACCAACGATTGCCAGCAAAGCGCTGAATTTGCAGGGCGCGCGGCTGGAAAATCGCGGTCAGTTCGACGGTAAATGGCTCAACGAACAGGATTCATTGCAGAAAGCGTACGTCGCGGCAAATGGTCATGTGATCAACCAGGACCCGTATCAGTACTTCACCATGACGGAAAGCGCTGAACAGGAACTGATTAAAGCCACCAACGAAATGCACCTGATGTATTTGCACGCCACCGATAAAGTGATGCGTGACGATAACCTGCTGGCGCTGTTTGATATTCCGAAAATCCTTTGGCCGCGTCTGCGTCTCTCCTGGCAGCGTCGCCGCCACGACATGATCACCGGACGCATGGATTTCTGCATGGATGAACGCGGTCTGAAGGTGTACGAATACAACGCCGATTCCGCATCCTGCCATACGGAAGGCGGGTTAATCCTCGAACAGTGGCTGAAAACCGGCTTTGAGGGCAAAGGTCATAACCCTTCAGATGAACTGCTCAGCGAATTGATTGGCGCGTGGAAACACAGTTCGGCGCGTCCGTTTGTTCACATCATGCAGGATAAAGATCTGGAAGAAGATTACCACGCGCAGTTTATGCAGCGTGCCATTACGCAGGCCGGGTTCGAGTGCAAAATTCTCCACGGCCTGGAAGAGGTGCACTGGGATGCCGCGGGTCAGCTGGTGGATGACGAAGGGCGACTGGTGAACTGCGTATGGAAAACCTGGGCGTGGGAAACCGCCATTGAACAGGTGCGCGAAGTCAGCGA
This sequence comes from Pseudocitrobacter sp. CD920760, assembly GCF_057782505.1. Classification (NCBI taxonomy): domain Bacteria; kingdom Pseudomonadati; phylum Pseudomonadota; class Gammaproteobacteria; order Enterobacterales; family Enterobacteriaceae; genus Pseudocitrobacter; species Pseudocitrobacter sp. CD920760. Next base: position 4,440,058 of record NZ_CM173490.1, on the reverse strand, counting down.
TGCCGAGTACGCCGCCGTGCCGATCCGCACCGGCAGCCCGGCGGGGGAAGTGCGTTTGATTGACGTGCTGCTGCGTCCGGAAGTGATGGTCTTCGAACCGCTGTGGACGGTGATTCCGGGCAACAAAGCGATTCTGCCGGTGCTGTGGTCGCTGTTCCCGAATCATCCGTATCTGCTCGACACCGATTTTGAAGTGACCGATGCGCTGGCGAAAACCGGCTATGCGGTGAAACCAATCTCCGGGCGCTGCGGCAGCAACATTGACCTGGTGAGCGGGCACGATCAGCTTCTTGATCAAACCAGCGGTAAGTTTGTCGACCGCAAAAATATCTACCAGCAGCTGTGGTGTTTACCGAACGTCGCCGGGAAATACATCCAGGTTTGTACCTTTACCGTCGGCGGTAACTACGGCGGGACCTGCCTGCGTGGCGATACGTCGCTGGTGATTAAGAAAGAGAGCGATATCGAACCGCTGGTGGTGATTGAGCGGTAATAAATCGAAGCGGAGCCTGCAATGGGCTCCGCTTTTTTACCTGCGAACATCACGACACAATATTGAACCCTTCGGGCAATTCGGCGCATAAATTGATCCAGCACATCCCAAACGTATGATGAATCCTTAAAATCATCATACTCACTTAGTCGTACTCCTTTTCACTGAAGGTCATCGTTTTGTCCATTCTCCGTCGCACGCTCATTGCGCTGCTGACCTGTGCCTCGTTTTTCGCACACGCCGCTGCGCCAGATGAAATCACTACCGCCTGGCCGGTTAACGTTGGGCCGCTTAATCCGCATCTTTATACGCCGAATCAGATGTTTGCCCAGAGCATGGTTTACGAACCGCTGGTGAAATATCAGGCCGATGGATCGGTAAAACCCTGGCTGGCAAAAAGCTGGACGCATTCGGATGATGGCAAGATCTGGACCTTCACCCTGCGTGATGATGTGACCTTCTCCAACGGAGAACCGTTTGATGCCCAGGCGGCGGCAGAAAACTTCCGCGTGGTGCTCGATAACCGCCAGCGTCATGCCTGGCTTGAACTGGTAAATCAGATTGTCGATGTGAAAGCGCTGAACAAAACCGAGCTGCAAATCACTCTGAAAAGCGCCTATTACCCTTTCCTGCAAGAGCTGGCGTTACCCCGCCCTTTCCGTTTTATCGCCCCGTCGCAATTTAAAGATAACGAGACTCTGCGCGGGATTAAAGCGCCTGTCGGCACGGGGCCGTGGGTGCTGAAAGAATCGAAACTGAATCAGTACGATGTCTTCGTCCGCAACGAAAACTACTGGGGCGAAAAACCGGCGATTAACAAGATAACCATTAAAGTGATTCCGGACCCGACCACCCGCGCAGTGGCGTTTGAAACCGGCGATATTGACCTGCTGTATGGCAATGAAGGTTTACTGCCGCTTGATACCTTTGAGCGTTTCAGCCATAACCCGGCCTGGCGCACTCAGCTTTCTCAGCCGATTGAAACGGTGATGCTGGCGTTGAACTCCGCCAAAGCGCCCACCAACGAGCTGGCGGTGCGCGAAGCGCTCAATCATGCGGTGAATAAAAAATCCCTGATCGACAACGTGCTTTACGGCACGCAGCAGGTGGCGGATACGCTGTTTGCGCCGACCGTACCTTACGCCGATCTCAAACTGAAACCTCGCCAGTACGATCCGCAGCAGGCGAAAGCGTTGCTGGAAAAAGCAGGCTGGACGCTGCCCGCAGGCAAAGACATCCGCGAGAAAAACGGTCAGCCGCTGCGCATTGAACTGTCGTTCATCGGCACCGATGCGTTAAGTAAATCAATGGCGGAGGTCATTCAGGCCGATATGCACCAGATTGGCGTCGATGTCGCCCTGATCGGCGAAGAAGAGAGCAGCATCTACGCGCGTCAGCGCGATGGGCGCTTTGGCATGATCTTCAATCGCACCTGGGGCGCACCTTACGATCCGCATGCGTTTTTAAGTTCGATGCGCGTGCCATCGCACGCTGATTTTCAGGCGCAACAAGGATTAGCCGACAAGCCACTGATTGATAAAGAGATTGGCGAAGTACTGGAAACCACGAACGAAACAAAACGCCAGGCGCTTTACCGTGATATTTTGACGCGCCTGCATAGCGACGCGGTGTATCTGCCAATTAGCTACGTGTCGATGATGGTGGTGGCGAAACCTGAACTGGGCAAAATTCCCTACGCGCCCATCGCCAGCGATATTCCTTTTGAACAGATGACCCCGGTGAAACCCTGATGTTGCGTTACGTATTACGCCGCGTGCTGCTGTTGATCCCGATGGTGCTTTCCGCCTCGGTGATCATTTTTCTGATGTTGCGCCTCGGCACCGGCGACCCGGCGCTTGATTATTTGCGTCTGTCTAATCTGCCGCCGACGCCAGATATGTTGGCCTCTACCCGCACCATGCTCGGGCTGGATCAGCCGCTGTACGTGCAGTACGGCACCTGGCTATGGAAGGCGCTGCATCTTGACTTTGGTATCTCGTTTGCCACGCAGCGCTCGGTACTGGACGATATGCTGAACTTCCTGCCCGCCACGCTGGAACTGGCGGGCGCGGCGCTGGTGTTAATTCTGCTCACTTCCGTACCGCTCGGTATCTGGGCGGCGCGTCATCGCGATCGTCTGCCGGATTTCGCCGTGCGTTTCATTGCGTTTCTCGGTGTGTCGATGCCCAACTTCTGGCTGGCGTTTTTACTGGTGATGTTCTTCTCGGTGTATCTGCAATGGCTGCCCGCGATGGGTTACGGCGGCTGGCAGCACATCATTTTGCCTGCGGTTTCCATCGCCTTTATGTCGCTGGCGATTAACGCGCGACTACTGCGCGCCAGCATGCTGGACGTTGCCGGTCAGCGTCATGTGACCTGGGCGCGGCTGCGCGGCCTGAACGACAAACAGACCGAACGTCGCCATATTCTGCGCAATGCCTCACTGCCGATGATCACCGCCGTGGGGATGCACATCGGCGAACTGATCGGCGGGACGATGATTATCGAAAACATCTTTGCCTGGCCGGGCGTCGGGCGCTATGCGGTGTCGGCGATTTTTAACCGCGACTATCCGGTGATTCAGTGCTTTACGCTGATGATGGTGGTGGTTTTTGTGGTCTGTAATTTGATTGTCGATTTGCTCAACGCCGCGCTGGACCCGCGCATTCGTCGTCATGAAGGAGCGCACGCGTGAACTTTTTCCTCTCCTCCCGCTGGTCGGTACGCCTGGCGCTGATCATTATCGTCCTGCTGGCGCTGATTGCGCTCACCGGCCAGTGGTGGCTGCCGTATGATCCCCAGGCAATTGATTTGCCCTCGCGCCTGCTCTCGCCGGATGCGCAGCACTGGCTGGGCACCGATCACTTAGGGCGTGATATTTTCTCGCGGCTAATGGCGGCGACCCGCGTGTCGCTTGGTTCCGTAATGATCTGCCTGCTGTTGGTGCTGGCGTTAGGGTTGATTATTGGCGGCAGCGCCGGGCTGATTGGCGGGCGCGTTGATCAGGCCACCATGCGCGTCGCCGATATGTTTATGACCTTCCCGACCTCGATTCTGTCGTTCTTTATGGTTGGCGTGCTCGGCACCGGGTTGACCAACGTGATTATCGCCATCGCCCTGTCGCATTGGGCGTGGTACGCACGCATGGTGCGCAGCCTGGTGATCTCCCTGCGCCAGCGCGAGTTTGTGCTGGCGTCGCGGCTTTCCGGGGCGGGCCATGTGCGGGTGTTTGTTGATCACCTGGCAGGCGCGGTGATCCCTTCGCTGCTGGTGCTGGCGACGCTGGATATCGGTCATATGATGCTGCACGTCGCGGGGATGTCCTTCCTCGGCCTCGGTGTGACCGCGCCGACCGCCGAATGGGGCGTGATGATTAACGACGCGCGCCAGTATATCTGGACCCAGCCGCTGCAAATGTTCTGGCCGGGGCTGGCGCTGTTTATCAGCGTGATGGCCTTTAACCTGGTGGGTGACGCTCTGCGCGATCATCTGGACCCTCATCTGGTGACGGAGCACGCACACTAATGCCGCAACATATTGAACTACGTAATATCGCGCTACAGGCCGCGCAGCCACTGGTACACGGCGTATCGTTAACCCTGCAACGCGGGCGCGTGCTGGCGTTAGTCGGCGGTAGCGGCAGCGGGAAATCATTAACCTGCGCCGCGGCGCTGGGCATTCTGCCCGCAGGCGTTCGCCAGACGGCGGGGGAAATTTTAGCCGATGGCAAACCGGTTTCTCCCTGCGCCCTACGCGGGATCAAAATTGCCACCATCATGCAGAACCCGCGCAGCGCCTTTAACCCGCTGCACACCATGCACACCCACGCGCGGGAAACCTGTCTGGCGTTAGGGAAACCCGCCGACGATGCTACGCTTACCGCTGCATTAGAAGCCGTGGGGCTGGAAAACGCCGCGCGCGTGTTGAAGTTGTACCCGTTCGAGATGAGCGGCGGGATGTTGCAGCGCATGATGATTGCGATGGCGGTGCTGTGCGAATCGCCGTTTATCATCGCCGATGAACCAACCACCGACCTTGACGTGGTAGCGCAGGCGCGCATCCTCGATCTGCTGGAGAGCATTATGCAAAAACAGGCGCCGGGGATGCTGCTGGTGACCCATGATATGGGCGTGGTGGCGCGTCTGGCGGATGACGTCGCGGTGATGTCTGACGGTAATATTGTCGAACAGGGCGATGTCGAAACGCTGTTTAACGCCCCCAAACATACGGTGACGCGCAGCCTGGTGTCGGCTCACCTCGCTCTTTATGGTATGGAGCTGGCATCATGACTTTACTTAATGTCTGCGACCTTTCCCATCACTATGCGCACGGTGGATTTAGCGGCAAACATCAGCATCAGGCGGTGCTGAATAACGTTTCCCTGACCCTAAAAAGTGGCGAAACCGTCGCCCTGCTGGGACGCAGCGGCTGCGGAAAAAGCACCCTCGCGCGGCTGCTGGTAGGTTTGGAATCGCCTTCACAGGGAAATATTAGCTGGCGCGGCGAACCGCTGGCGAAACTTAATCGCGCCCAACGTAAAGCATTCCGTCGCGATATTCAGATGGTGTTTCAGGACTCCATCAGCGCCGTGAATCCACGCAAAACCGTGCGCGAGATCCTGCGTGAACCGATGCGCCACCTGCTGTCGCTGAAAAAATCGGAGCAACTGGCGCGCGCCAGCGAAATGCTGAAGGCGGTCGATCTCGACGACAGTGTGCTCGACAAGCGCCCACCGCAGTTAAGCGGCGGCCAGCTCCAGCGCGTCTGCCTGGCGCGTGCGCTGGCGGTCGAACCGAAACTGCTGATTCTGGATGAAGCCGTCTCCAACCTTGATCTCGTGTTACAGGCGGGCGTCATTCGCCTGCTGAAAAAACTGCAACAGCAATTTGGCACGGCCTGTCTGTTCATCACTCATGACTTACGCCTGGTAGAACGCTTTTGCCAGCGGGTGATGGTGATGGATAACGGGTACATTGTTGAAACACAGACCGTGGGGGAGAGATTAGCCTTTTCCTCTGACGCCGGACGCGTGCTTCAAAACGCGGTATTACCCGCATTCCCCGTGCGCCGTCGCGCCACAGAAAAGGTTTAAGTCTATGCAACGAGTCACTATCACCCTTGATGACGATTTACTGGAGACGCTGGACAGCCTGAGCCAGCGTCGTGGCTATAACAACCGCTCAGAGGCGATCCGCGATATTCTGCGAGATGCGCTGGCGCAGGAAACGACGCAGGAGCACGGTACCCAGGGCTTTGCGGTCCTCTCCTATGTGTATGAACATGAAAAACGCGACTTAGCCAGCCGTATTGTCTCCACCCAGCACCATCACCACGATCTCTCCGTCGCCACGCTACATGTGCACATCAACCACGACGACTGTCTGGAAATCGCCGTGCTGAAAGGTGACATGGGCGACGTGCAGCATTTTGCCGATGACGTTATCGCCCAGCGCGGCGTGCGGCACGGACATTTACAGTGCTTGCCGGAAGAGTGAGTTAGTCGTAGCTCACACGAAAGACCATATGTCCGGTGACGTTCCCCGCTGAGACTTTCGCCTGGTATTGATAAAACCGGGCAAAATAGCGTAAATCAAGAAACTGCGAAGGTGAGCTGTTGAGTGTCGCGACACGTGTTGCCTGGCGAAACGGCACCGGGCGGTGATTCTGATCCATCAACTGTACGCCAATCCCCGTTGCGGCACTATTGCTACGGCTTTCATTACGAATCACCCCGAGTGAGGGGGATATGCCATCAGGCGTATTGCCATTGAATGTCATATTGACTCGCGTTCCAGATATGCTGACGCCGCCCGCGCATTGCAGGCGAATGGAAAAGTTTCTCCCTCCAGCGCCGCTACCTTGCCCTTTGAAGGCAGTCAGAGGCACTGTGCCTAAGTTAATACGAAAATTATTGTTGTTCGTTACCCGACAGGAAGGGGCCACAATAGTTAGAGAGCTTTCACGCATCCAGGTGTTGAGAAGCGCCTGGCTACCGGTGCCGAAGGTCGTGTATTGTCCCGGCGCGATAGAACCGCTTCCGACCAGATTGGCGGTTTTTATCACTTCAAGTTTGAAGGTTAAATCGCGTAGCGAGACATCATTATTGCCATGGCCGCCAACGGTGATTTTACCTGGATAAACAATCTGCTGCGCTTGTCTTTGTAGTGTGTACCGCAGGCCGATACCGGGAATGTTTGTTGACCATATCTGATTCCCACTCTGGCGGCTGGCGGCGGCGATGACTCGCGCTTCCAGATTTTGCGAACCATTACATTGTAGCTGCGCTTTATTATCACGCAGCGGCCAACTGCGGCTGGCAATAACTGCACCGGGCGGGGTTTGCGGATCGACCATCACGCGGCCAATATCCATATAAAACGGTGTGGAAGAGCTTGCGGAGTTTAACTCACAACTGGCATGCGCCACTCCGCTGGTCAAGAGTAATCCTGCCAGCCACCATCGTCTGTGCAGCATCATAAGCACCTCAACTGTTGTGAACTACTGACTGGCAGCACCACCTGGCACTGCCCTCCATCCCAGCGAACCCACGCATTTTTGACATTTTCACCACTGATGTAGAGCGTGCTGCCCTGGCCAACAAAGCCCAGTGATTTTCCCTTGCCATCGGTAATTTCTGATCCGAATGGCAGTGGCATACCGTTGCTTTGACGAGCAATGAACACTCGTGTTTTTTCGCGACGGGTATTAAAGACAACTTTTACGATACTGCCTTCATACGGTACCGTGCGTGCTTCGGTGCTGGAGAACTGAACATCTTCGTGGACGCCTTTTGGATCCACTTCGATGCTGTTTACGCGGTAAGGTTGTAGTGACGAGACGACGGCATGGCCGTCGCCATCCACCCAGGATGGCGCGCCGACAATTGAAGCGCCCGTTGCGTCTTTGGCCTCAACCACAGCAAGCGTTGTTCCGGTGGTTGACGTTAAAATAATATCGCCAGGAATAGCGACAATGGATCCCTCGGCGGTAGCAGAAGCCTGCTGGTAGCGACGCCCATAGCTGTAGCTGCCGGAGAGATCGATTTTCGGGAAGGTATATCCGCCGTTCACGCCAGTGGTATAGCTGCCGTTATCATCAACGCTGCTGTTGACGCCCCACGTCAATGTGTGGTCTTCGCCAACGGAGCCGTTGATGCCTACCTGGCTGCGGTCAAACGAAGAGTCTTTGAATTGCGTATTCGAAGAGAGTGTGGCCGCGCTGTTCTCTCCCTGATAAAGCGGATAGCTGAAGCTCAGGAACACTAAATCCTCTTTAGTGCGCCGCGATGAAGTAGTGCCGTTGTCGTCCGATGAATTCCTGTCGTTGGAGTAGGTTCTTTGAACGGAAATGGACCAATTTAATTTCCCCCAGGCGTTGCTATAACCCAAAGAGTATTGCTGTTCTTTGCCTGAGTAGTTCCAGTAGCGAGTGACGGATCCTGTCAAATAAAGCGAGCCCCAGGGGTCAGGAAATTGCTGGTTTATCGAGTAGCTGATGCCACTTTTTTGCCGAATATTACTGCTTGTGAGCCCGCGCATTTGATCATCACGCGCGTAGAGCGCATCGCGCAGAGAGTAATAATTATCCGAGTTATTGATCCATCCCTGAATGTTCAGGTTGGTCTGGGACAGGCCAAACATACGGCTAAAGGTGGCGCGATATTGCTGACCGGATGATGAGCCGTCAGGCAGTTTTGTTCTGGCTTGCGTCACGTCCAGACCCAGCGCGCCAATACCTGTATTGATCCCCGTACCGATTTGCCCGGCCTGATAATCGTTATAGCCCGTTATCGCTGAGTAGAGCGTCCAGGTGTTGTTCAAGCCATACTGATAATTTGCCTGCCCAATAGTCGGCTTGTCATGCAGGTCATCCTCATCCACCTGACCGGCGGCGACGCCATATAGCATCATGCCTGGATGCAGGAGTTGAACGACAGAATCATAAGGAATTGACCAGGTTGAGGTCCGACCATCGGCTTCCTGAAGTGTGACGATTAAATCGTTCCCGGTCCCTGCCGGATAGACATCCGTTAGTGTAAACGGGCCCGGTGTCACCGTCGTCTGATAGATAATGTTGCCATCCTGGCGAACGGTGACGAGGGCGTTAGTCTGTGCTACGCCATTAACAACGGGCGCATAGCTGCGCATGCTATCCGGATACATCAAGTCATCGGTCTGAAGGCTTCCTCCGAGCAGGCGAATGGTGTCGAAAAATGTGCCATTAGTATTAAACTGGCCCATCGTTAAGACGGACATCAGCGGCGCGATAGGACGGCGTAAATAGGTCTGGTTACTGGTCCATTTGTTCTCGCCGCTATTTTCATCCCATGTATAGTTGCCTGAATGACGTAACTGCCAACCCATGGCGGACAGCCCCGCATTGACACCCAGATAAGCGCTGGCGCCTTTATCATCGCTGTCAGATTTCAGGATGTTATAGTAGTTTGCCGTATAACCGAGGTTTAGCCCGGGAACGCCCTGATCCCAGAATTGTGGGGGGATGTATCCCTCACCACTGCCATCCGTCAGTTGCTGTGGCACACTGAAATCAAGACGCATTGCAGATGCACTAAAGGTGTCTGTTAACGCGGGCTCGCTGTTCCATTCAGCAAGCGTGCCGCAAAAGGTCTCGTCATCGCTTCTGGACGCATTCAGCTTTTCAGGTGAAAGCCCAAAATTCTCCAGCATCGCTTTCGTATAACAGATTTTTGGTTTACCTGTAGATGTGCGTTCAACGCTAACGTCGTAGCGTCCTTTCCAGCTTTCGTTGGTATACACATCAACGGAATAGATACCTGGCTTAAAGGCCAGCGCATCAAAACGCTTCAGGTTGGCCTGCTGCTGGCTGCCAACAATAAAACTGTTATCAAATTCGAAGTCTGCACTACTGTCATCCGCGCCGGTTTGCTCAGCGCGGCAAAAGCCGGTTCCCAGGCAAAAAAGGGTCACCAGACCGCCGACTTGCCAGGATGTGACTCGCCTATGCTCCATGTGGATCCACCCTGATAAAAGAGAATTTTCCGGCGACGGCCGGTACCATTTTTGTTATAGGGAAACGGTATTAGCCAACGGTCGCTTTACGTTTTGCCAGCGCGCCATAGTCATTAATTTCTTCTAGTGTGATCTCCTCACCGCTGTGTAATGCCTTATTCAGGGTGACCGTTTCGGATGATAACGGTGGGATCATCACGGCGGCGGAGTTCATAGGATCACCCTGACCTGCGCTGATGGTCGCTACGGTGATGTAAAAGGGCGTAGGGTTGGTCATCGTTAACGTTGACCCTGAAGGCTGAAGCTTCAGTTTTTCTATCGCGTCTGCTCTTCCTGCGAGTGCTGTTGGTCGATAGATCAATTTAAAGCGGGAACGTACTGCCATCTTGAACAGGCCAGCACCTTCGGGGGCTTTATCTGCTGAGGAGGTACCGGGAATATCCAGAACATTAATCCACCAAATAGACTCTTTGTTTGTCGGTAAATTGCTGCCTGGCGCGAGTTTAATGCGGATAACTTGCCCGCTATGACCATCAATGCGCGAAACAGGGGGATTAATAATAAAGGGTGTCGATATTTTATCCGGTGTGACTTCGGGATCGCCATTATCCAGCCAGACTTGTGCCAATGACGGACGTCCAGCGGCATTTGACAGTTGTACTGTAAGTTCTTTATCGCTTCCTTTATAAATAAATCGGGTTCCATTAACGAGTAAACTATCCGCTAAAACAGGAAGAGATAATAATAATCCACTTAGCGCAGCGACAAGTTTCATAATCACCCTCGTGCAGGTTTATATCATTTTATTGTCATTACTTTTAATAGGCTAAAAGTGGCGGTCGCCCGCCACTGATTTTAAATATTAATCGTAGAATACCTGGAATGTAGCATTAGCTGAAACATGGCCCCCGGTTGGGTTACCACTTCCGGCTGGGCTGACATAGCTAACCTGGTACTTATAAACATCCCAGGAGCCGTCAGTTGCATCACGAACCTTACCTGAATCGCTCCCCGGTTTGATAACCGTTGTGCTGCTTGGGTTGGTCAGTGCGAAGGCGACGTTGCTTGCGCCATTGTTATCTGTATTTTTCAGATAGCCTGGGTTGCCGTTGCCATACAGGCCAGAGGAGCCGGTCCACTGTACTTTACGGGTGAATGTGCCGTGTTTACCATCCGGGTCACCACAATCCTTCAGGTTAATACTGAAGTCAGTGCGGTTAACCAGTGCGCCTTTGGTTGAAAGAGCGGAAGTTCGCACTGAGTTAAGGTAAATGGTATTGCTACCATTTTTCCCACCTACAATTTTAATTTTGCACGAACCGGTATAGACATCACCGTCGAACAATAATGTATCACCTGTGCCAACGGTATAATCATCACCGCCGCCACCATTGCCAGGATGACCAAAAGATGCAGAATCATCTGCATATGCTGCCACACTGCCACCCAATAAAGCCGCGGTAACCATCAAACCCAGATATATCTTTTTCATGTGCGTATCCTGTTACTGTGTTGTTTAGTAGGACATTCGAATTACAATGATAAAGACGTGCACAGCTTCCTCTCTTCAGGGATTAAATAACCCGGCAGGATTATTTAATCTCTCCTGCGATGAATGCTGCCCGCTAATAGTGGGCAACCGAAGCGGTATTGCATCTAATACCTTTTTCGTATTTTCCGCCGGTTTTGGTGACAAAATAGTATGACTCTATTGAACTGGCGGCAATTTTAGTGAGTGAAACCCCGGGCTGATGATATTGAATGACGGTTTGCAATGTGCGCTACATCTCTTTTATCTCTGAGGTTAGATTTGCATGACAAATAGCACGGTAGAGGTCGTGCGACGACCTTTTCACACTGGCATCGTTAAGAACGAGATTATCCTTGTATCAACCCGAGTGTTTTTTCTTAAAAGTGATAAACAATCGATGCAAGGTAACCGAATGAGTAGGGGTATCAGCAGGTAACTTATCTGCGCTTTTTCAGAACCTTCACATCCTGTTTCCGTTGTTATATTTCATGGCAAGTGATTAGATAGCGCGTTATGAAAATTAGTTAATGATGTTTATATGATGTTAAGTTAAATTCCGCGCCGCCTTTTATTCCTCTTAAGCTAAATACTCTCAATGTTAAGTTCCATTCTAAAAAATGTCATTTGCATTCTACTGCCATGTGCATACGCAGGAGAAATGGACGACACTGAGTGCTTTTCGTGGCAAAAAAAAGTGGATTTGGTAAGTGTTAGATGCTGCATTTTCATTGATTGTAAGTATAAAAATCTAATAAAGTGTATTTGTTAAGTATATAAACATAATCATGGCGATATTTTAGTTTTTAACTCTAATAATAGTTCTATTTTTAGAGTTGTTATTTCATTTTAAATCTGCGTGTTTTTTGACCTTTCTTTTTTGGGAGATTAATCGATAATTTATTACGTCAGCGAGACGGGGTCGTTGATATTAATGTGAACCCGAATCGATGATGTTTCTGTATTAGTAAATCGCTAATCAATTGTGGTTTGCGAATCTTTCATATGGGTTAAGGCTGATATGTTTATCTATTGGCAGGGAGCCTTTTAACTTTATCAGGGAGAGTGAATCTTGCTGTTGAATTGTTTGAGTGAAAGATTCTGAACGATTTATTAATGTTTTTATTCGTGTGTCGATCAATTAAAAGGATTGTTATTTATGAAACTTAATAAAATTGTTTCTGCTTTCGTTCTGGCTTCTGGCGTGATGGTATTCGGTGCTCAGGCAGATCAGGGTAGCGGCGTAGTCACCTTCACCGGTTCCGTTATTGATGCGCCGTGCTCCATCGCTGCGGGTGATGAAGATCAGACTATCAGCCTGGGTCAGGTTTCCAGCTCTGCGGTTGCCAACGGTGGCACCTCTACGCCGGTTCCTTTCTACATCCATCTGGAAAACTGCTCTGTTGATACGGCTAACACCGTTACCACCACCTTCAGCGGCGCTTCATCCAGCGTTGACGGCGCGGTACTGGGCGTAACCGGTAATGCAACGGATGTCGGTATCGTGATGACCGATGGTGACAGCAACACCATCACTCTGGGTGAAGCAACGACCGGCCAGACCATCACCAACGGTGATAACACCCTTTCTTACTCCGCTTACATCATCGGTGGCGAAGCGCCGACCGAAGGTGATTTCACCGGTGTGACCAACTGGACTCTGGCTTACGAGTAATTCGTAACCAACAGGTGGCCTTAATGGGCCACCTGAAATGAGTTTCAGCTGAATATGAGAAAAGGGAGCGCAATGATTTATTTAAATACACAGTCACTACAGCCAGCGACAAAAGCGCTCCTTTTTCTCTTATCCGGTTTTTGTTCCACGGCGATGGCAGCGAACCAGGGCGAGGGTACCGTATTTATTCGCGGTGAGGTTTTATACACCCCTTGCGCAATTGATCTCGATAGCCGCGATCAAACTATTGATATGGGCGAAACGCCGGTCTCTGAAATTGCCGTCAAAGGGTATGGGCCGACACGAAAATTTACGGTTCGTCTGATTAATTGCCTTCTTTTGCCTGCACCAGGGCAAACCCAATATGAGTCTGAGTATTACCAGATTACGTTCGACCCTATGTCCGGAAACGATCGTTTCTCAATTAGCGGCGATGCTGAAGGTATTGAACTTGCTATTCACGATAGTGAAGGTCATTTCGCCGAGCCGGGAATTGCGCTTCCGGCCAGGGAAGTTACACCCGGAATAATGGATCTGAATTACACCCTACGTCTGGTCAGTAATGGACAGCCGTTAAAGTCCGGCAGTTATCAGACCCTAATTCGGTTCAGAATGGATTATTACTGAGATGAAGACACCTTTTATTAAAAAAATGCCTTTTAAGCGTTCAGCGCTCAGTGCAGCCATATTTTTGCTGATGATCCCGGTTTCTGCCTGGGCGGAAGAGGAGATTCAGTTTAATACTGATGTGCTGGATACTCAGGATAAAGACAATATCGATCTGAGCCACTTTTCCCGTCGTGGCTATGTGATGCCGGGGGAATACACCTTCACGATTATGGTGAATAAGGACATTCTGCGTGAAGAGCCGATTGTGGTGTATGCCGACGGTGACGACGGAAAAAATAGTCTGATTTGCCTGACGCCCGATCAGGTTTCGCGCCTGAACCTTAAAAGCAGCACGGTGAGTGAGCTGCGCTGGTTACGTGAAGGGCAGTGCCTGGATACGGACAGTTTGCACGGGATGGAAATCCGCGTCGATCTCTCTAAGGACACGCTCTATCTCTCTATTCCGCAGGCATATATCGAATTTACCGCACCAAACTGGGATCCGCCTTCGCGCTGGGATGAAGGGATCGCCGGGCTGATTGCCGATTACAATTTCAATTTCCAGACCCAGCACTCAAATAATGGTGCAGATAGCCAGAACCTGAGCGGTACCGGCGTCTTTGGCGCCAACCTGGGGCCGTGGCGTGCGCGCGCAGACTGGCAGACTAACTGGAATCGACGGAACGGTTACACGGATAAAGATTTTACCTTTAGCCGCTATTACCTCTATCGTGCCATTCCATCGCTAAAAGCAAAACTCACCATGGGTGAGGATTACCTCAGTTCCGATATTTTTGACACCTTCCGCTTCAGCGGTGTCAGCCTGAACTCTGATCTGAGCATGCTGCCACCCAGCCTGCGCGGTTATGCGCCGGAAGTGACCGGCGTATCGCGCTCGGGCGGGAAGGTGGTTATCAGCCAGCAGGGCCGCGTGCTGTATGAAACGCAGGTTGCCGCGGGGCCATTTCGCATTCAGGAACTCAATGATGCCGTCTCCGGTACGCTGGACGTACGCGTCGAAGAACTGGACGGCAGCGTGCAGGTCTTCCAGGTCAGCACTGCTTCCGTTCCCTATCTGACGCGTCCGGGCGCGGTGCGCTATAAGCTGGCGATGGGGAAACCGTCCGAATGGGAACACAGTATGCAGGGGCCGCTCTTCTCGTCGGGTGAAGCCTCGTGGGGGATTGCTAACGGCTGGACGCTCTATGGCGGCTCAATCATTGGCGGCGACTATAACGCGCTGTCGATGGGGATCGGGCGCGATCTCTATCTGCTGGGGGCGATCGCGGCGGATGTCACGCAATCACGTGCTTCACTGCCTTCCGATGGCGTGATGACCGGAACCTCATACCGCGTCAGCTACTCGAAAACGTTTGATGACTACGACAGCCAGGTCACCTTCGCCGGGTATCGCTTCTCTGAGCGCGACTTTATGAGCATGTCGGAGTATCTCGATGCTCGTTATGGCAGCGGCGTGACGCATAGCCCCAAAGAGAAATACACCGTCTCCTTTAATCAGCGTTTTCGCGATGTGGGGTTAACGGCCTACCTCAACTACAGCCACCAGACTTACTGGAACAGCGCCGATAACGATCGCCTGAGTCTGTCGCTGTCACGCTATGTCGATATTGGCCCGATCAAAAACATGAGCGTCTCTCTGTCTGTCTATCGTAGTGAATACTACTCGCAGAAAGATGATGGCGCTTATATCTCCCTGTCTATGCCGTTTGGTGATGGTGCGTCCATCAGCTACGGTGCGACGGTAAACCGCACCGATAACACCCACCGCGTGAGCTATTACGGTCGCCTTGATGAGCATAACAGCTACCAGGTCAGCAGCGGTTTATCGCGCAGCGGCCCGACGGCTTACGGCTATTACACCTGGCAGGGTGACAGCGCACAGGTTCAGGCCAATGCCAGCTATCAGTCCGGCAGCTACAGCGGGCTGGGTATGACGGTAACCGGCGGCCTGACGGCGACAACGGAAGGGGCCGCAGCGCACCGTTCCAACGCCCGTGGCGGCAGCCGCGTGCTGGTGGATACCTCAGGCGTCAGCGACGTGCCGGTGAAAGGGTTTGGCGCGTCGGTGAAAACCAACCGTTTTGGTAAAGCTGTGATTGCCGATGTGAACAGCTACTACCGAAATCCGATCCGTATTGATGTCGATAAGCTTGCGGAAAATGCCGATGTGACGCGCTCTGTGTCCCAGGCCACGCTGACCGAGGGCGCGATTGGCTACCGCCAGTTTGATGTGATTGCTGGCGGAAAAGCGATGGCCTTTATTCGCAAAGCGGATGGCAGTTTCCCGCCGTTTGGCGCGTCCGTGGTGAATGACAAAAATCAGGAGACCGGGGTGGTCAATGATGAAGGTAGCGTCTGGCTGAGCGGCATCAGCCCGAACGGAAAAATGAGTGTGAAATGGGACGGCAAAACCCGCTGCGTCGTGCAGATGCCGCCTGTCCTGCCGCAGGTGCTGGATAACCTGCTTTTAACCTGTGCGCCGGAATGAATCGGCCTGACTAAGAGACGAGTTTACTGAAATGACTATTGTTCGATCTTCTGCAATCGCCATCACGACGCTGATACTGGCTGGCCTGACGCAAAACGCAACGGCGGCGGTCTCCCTGGATCGTACCCGCGTTATTTTTGACGGCGCGGCCAAATCGGTCAGCCTGCGCATTACTAACGAGAACAAAACCTTGCCTTATCTGGCGCAGGGATGGATTGAAGATCCTCAGGGTAAAAAGATCACCGATCCGCTGGTGCTGTTGCCCCCCGTACAACGTATTGAGCCCGGCGAGCAGAGTCAGTTGAAAGTGCAGTCTACGTCGTCTGTCCATCGTTTGCCGCAGGATCGCGAATCGCTGTTCTATTTCAATCTGCGCGAGATCCCACCGAAGAGCAACAAACCCAATACGCTTCAACTGGCGTTACAGACGCGGATCAAGCTCTTTTACCGCCCGGAAGCCATTGAAGTAAAACGCGCGGATTATGCGACGCCGTTCCAGGAGCAAGTGACGCTGACGCGCGCTGGCGATAAGTATCGCGTCAATAACCCAACCCCTTATTACATTTCGCTGGTTAATGCGTCTTCGACGTTAACGGGGAAAGCGGCTGCGGGTTTTAAACCGGTGATGGTCGAACCTAAAGGGCAGATTGATTTGGCGCCATCGGCATCGGAACTGGGCGGCGCGCCGGTTCTGACCTATGTGAATGATTTTGGCGGCAGGGCAAAGCTGGTCTTTAGCTGCAACGGCGGCGCGTGCAAAGCGGTGCCTCAGGAAAAGAAAAAGTAAGCGGAAAGAGGAGGCTGGATGAAAACTGCAATCTTCACCGTCAGTGGCTTTCTGGCATGGATGATGGCCGCGGGCCTGGTTCATGCGCAGGAGCCGCAGCTGGTTGATGGCGAATATGGGCTGCTGCATGTACACGGTGCGCTCACTGAGAGCGCTTGTCGCCTGGCGATGGCCTCGACCTGGCAGGAGGTTGATATGGGGACAATCCCGACCGCGTCGCTGAAAAAGCCGGGGGATCAAGGTTCGCCTGTCCGCGTTGAAATACGACTGGAAGATTGCCTGCCATCGCCGAGTTCGCAGCGCGATGCGTGGAGCGGCAACCTGCTCTGGAGCCGCGATCAGCCTTCCGTCACCGTGACGTTTGTTGCGCCCTCAGAACCGATGAATCCCAGTCTGATTCGGGTTAATGGGACGCAGGGTATGGCATTACGGATGACAGACCGTTATCACCGTGACATTCGTTTAGGCGGTGAGGGCCAGCCGTTATTGCTGGAACCTGGCGACAATCAGCTTTTCTACTATATCGCGCCGGAACGCACGGCCTCGCCGCTGGTGGCGGGAGCCTGGCATGCGCTTATTCACTTCAGGCTTAACTATGACTAGATACTTTTTGGCTCTGCTGGCGGCAGCGTTGTGGATGCCATCCGCTCAGGCGGCGTTGACGGTGAATGTGACCGGTGTGCTGGTGGATGGCGTCTGTGAAATTAATAACGGCGAGACGATTAACGTCGACTTCGGCAGCAACCTGCAATCGCGCGAGATAAACGGGGAAAACTTTATGAAAAGTATTGATTACACCCTGTCGTGTGAAGAGCTCGTCTCGAACGATCTCGAAATGCAGTTTGAAGGCACCGCCACCTCCTTTAGCGACGATTATCTGGCAACGGACCGGGAAGGGCTGGGGATCAAAATCTACATGAACGGCGAGGCGATGCCGCTGAATACCTGGACGCCTTTTACCTGGCCGGAGATCCCGCTATTACAGGCGGCCCCGGTAAAAATTGACGGTAGTGAGGTGGAAACGGGCGTCTTCTCCGCATCCGCCACGCTAAAAATTCAATACCAGTAAAGGAAGAACCCCATGAAACGACTGATTTGTGCTGTGATTTTGCTGGGTGGGCTTTCTTTTAGTCATGTCTCTTCGGCGTCGATTTGGAGCTGGATTGATACATTGAGCACGTGTACTTCAACAGCGACTTATTGTTATGACTATACGTTTACTATTGCTGATTGGGATGAAAATGATACATCACCCAACCCCTGTTATGGGCTGAGCGCCTGCACCATTTTCATCGGCCACCGACATAATGCTGCTGGGACATCAGGTCCTCGTACAAATCGTTCCTGGGGAGCTGGAGTTTATCCGTTCCTGCTAACGGCAGAGACAATGGGTGATTTGGCGAAAGAGTTCAAAGCGGTATTTTCGCTACCTTATTCATCATCAACGCGACACAGTGGTAATACTGTTGCGACAGAAGAGTGTGTCGGGATTTTTTACGCTGCGGGGAAAAACCTGGGAAGTAATAACTCTGAAATAAATGATACTACATTTCAGGGCTACCCATTGATGGAAGGCAGTATCTGCGGCGTTGCCCCGGCACCCAGCGGTTCCTGCGATTTTGATCAGGATGTCCTGACGCTCGATCACGGCACGCTTTCTCGCCGTGAACTTGAAGGTCATGAAGTCAGCGAAAATGTCAGCATTAGCTGCACGACCGCGCAGACCTTAAAACTCTACATCTACTCCGCAAATGAAGTGGATTTGCGCGCCGATGGCAGCCTCTATTCTGAGCTCTATCTTAATGACAATGTACTGGGGACGACCGGTTTCACTCTTGATGTAAACAGCCAGACAGAGGTCAGCGTTAAGTCTCGTCTGCGTACCAATGGCACACCTGAAGCAGGAGAATTCTCAGGATCAACAATTATGTTGATTACTGTCGAGTAGGAAATTACTCAAATTTAATCATGAATAGCAAAATTTTAATTAGCCATGATCGTTTTCTGTATCATGCATTAGAAGAACTTATCCCCAATCTACAACATATGAGCGTTGATGGTATTGACGGGTTTGATATGGATGCCTTCTGGCAAGGGGATGAGTGTTATCTGTTAGTGGATAATCGCATGCCATTTAATTTCGTAGAAAAAGTTCGCGCACTTCTGCTTGATAAAAAAGTAAAGGTTGAGCTTATTGTTCTGGAGATGAAAGGTGCTATCTATTTCAGAAAAGGATATGAAAAATACAAGAAGATCGATATGCGTGGTGGCATCAGTGTATGTCAGGACGTTATCGCTGCGTGCCTGCATGGCGGCAATTTCTCCGAGATAAAGAACATCGCCTGGCAAAAGCGATTTATCAGGGGTATCGATCTTGAGTTAATGCGATTGATTCAGGCCGGGGAGAGCCTGGCGCTGATCGCAAAGCAGTTCAGAATGCCTGTTAAACGGGTCTATTTTCACCGTGAGCGTTTCTACCGTGACCTGGGATTCGAAAGTTACAACCAGGCGTGCATTTTTATTATCCATAATGGTTTGTTGAATTAATTTCAAAAGGATTTGATGTGATTAAGAGGCGAGAATGTCCAGGTTTTATTTTTTTCAAAGTGAACTGCGTCAGGCGCTGAGTGACAACGCTATTTATCCTTGTTATCAGCCGATAATCAACGCGGTGACCGGGGAACTCTATGGCCTGGAAGTTCTCACCCGCTGGCGGGGAAAGAGCGGCTATATTTACTCGCCTTCGAACTTCATCCCGGAGTTCGAAAGGGCGGGGCTGGCGCTGGAGTTTTCCCGCTACCTGATGGCCGTGGTCGGCCGGGATATCTCAAGGCTTGATGCCATGCTACCTGACGGGTTACATCTGGCATTGAACTTTAACGCCGCGTCTATTCAGGCATCCGGTTTTGTCGCGGAATATCTCGCTTTTCAGGCGGCTATTCCCGCGCAAAAGTATGCTTTTGTTATTGAAGTCACGGAGACGCAAAGCCTTAACCGTATTTCCCGTACGGTATTGCAGCTTCTGAAATTTGCGAATGCGAAGATCTTCCTCGATGATTTTGGCACCTCATATTCTAATCTCGACTATCTATTAATGCTGGATGTCGATGGCATTAAACTGGATCGCCGCTTCATTCAGGAGTATCAGGTTGAGCGGGCTGACGTGATTATTCGCCATACGCTGGCTCTCGCTTCGGCTTTAAACCTCAATGTTATTATCGAAGGAGTAGAGGAACGAGCGCAATGTGAATATCTCTGCGCGAATGGTGGCCAACTTCAACAGGGATTCTTACATTCAGCTCCTCTCAATTATGATGAGCTTGAAATATACCTGAAAACAATAGGGTTAAATAAATAGCCTTATTATTTCTATGTGTAATTACGTTTTAATTATTTTTGTTATGCCTACCCGCGTGATCTATAATATCCCAGCTGTGGTGAAATATTCCACAGCCAGATTGTGAGTTTGATGATACAGGTATATGAAATACATAATAAATAACTCGGTCGATTTTATTGTTGCCGAACGGAAATTGTACGGCAATGATAAGGAAGTGACCCTCTCTAACCCTGCCTGTAGGCTACTTCTGGTTCTCCTGGAAAATAATCAATTACAGGTAAGCCGTGAAGCATTGTTGACAAAAGTCTGGGAAGATTTTGGACTGGTTTCATCTGAAAGCAGTTTGAATAATAGCATTAGTAGCTTGCGGCGTGGGTTGAGTGACGTTGGGGTGGATAATGTCCTTGAAACTGTTCCCAAGAAAGGATTCATACTGCATCTTGATGACGTTAAACTTGAGAATCTTCCTGGTGATTATCTTTCGCGTAATATTGAAAATGCATCATCGCTAAAACGCCCTGCATTAAAAACCTGGCATGATTTGTTATTGAGAGTTTTCCCGCTCGCGGCAATTGGATTATCCATTATTGCGATTCTCCTGTTTCTTTTGGTTTTCTTCAAAGAGAGAACCCACAGTTATCAACTGTACGAACATGTCAAAAAATGTAATGTCTATTTTTTTGGTGACGTGAATATAGAGAAAGTTGAACACTATTTTTCCAGCAAACGAGGTGAAGAGGTGCTTTCGCAATGCGATACTCCTGCGATTATCTACTACGATGATAATAACAAGGGGCAGAGCGGAGGTGTTGCTGAAAGCATAGTTTCAATTTGCAAGTTGAATTCGGATGGACAGGTGAATGACTGTAAGAATTACGTCGATATTTATAGTGGTTAGTATCTTGATTACCATCATCGGGATGGCAATCAATGCAATTTTTCAGAGTTTCTCAGTGCCGGATGAGTTGAATTGCTCCGGGAATGTCGATATTCGTGTTATGCAATCCGGAAATGAGGCGTTAAGCGGCGATATTCAGATTACCGCGCACATCGTCCCTTTCGCTAAAAAAAGAAGTTATGTTTCCGAGTACGGTTATGTTGTCGCTGACGGTAAAAAATACATTATCGATCGCAATGTACGCCTGCTTTTTTCTGAAAGTAAAAAGAATGGTTTTTCTGAGGTTCATCGGGAAGGCACCGACAAAAATCCGGCAGATTCCATGCCAGATGCCGTCGCCAAACTGCTAATTTCTTCCCAATCTATCTTCTTCTATAAGCTGGATAAATTGCAAAATGATATCTGGCGCTGGAGCGACCTGAGAAGAACCATCCTGATTTGTAAGGTTGTTGCCTGATAAACGGTGTGCTGTATAACGCAGAACCCGCCAATCAGGCGGGTTCGAGAAATTACAGTAAGCGCATTAGCTGGCGCTGATGGTAACGACCAAGCAGCAATACCGTGGTTAATGCCCCGAGCAAGGCGCAGAACATGTCTGATTGCGTATCCCACGGATCGCCCTGAGTCCCCAGAAAATCATCTGCGCCCTGGCCCATCGCCAGCGCCGCCCACCACTCGATCAATTCATAGGCTGCACTGATGGCCAAAGCGATACAGCAGACCAGAAAACCGACCATTTTACGCCCGCGCACGTAGCCGCCGCGTAGCAAAATTTCTCGCGCCGCCAGTGCCGGAACCAGCCCCTGGAAAAAGTGGCCCAGTTTGTCGTAAGGATTGCGGCTCAGGTTAAACATCTCCTGCACGTCGAAGCCGATGGGCACTTTGGCGTAGGTGTACATGCCGCCGCCGATCAGAATAAGCGCGTGGAAAAAAATAAGCGTGTAAAGGAGGGGCGTCAGCGGGTAGCGACGATGCGTGGCCAATAGCAGCGGCACAATGATAATGACCGGAGTGACCTCCATGAGCCAGGTCGTGCGGTCAGCGGTAAAGAGGCCGGTGTAAATCAGGGCAAGCAACAGGATCAGCGCGCCGCCTTTGAGTGTCGATGAGAGTGCGGTTGATGTCATACTCGTCTTCTGTCTCAGTCAAAAAAGCACTATCGCCTGCTGGCGTGCGAAATTCAATGTTACCGGGTGTACGTTTTCGTCACTTCCTGCGCCATTGCCATAAATGCCTTCACGGCGGCCGTTCTCCACGCGCCTTTGCGTAGCATCAACGCGGCTGTTCGTTCCAGCAACTGCGGCGTCAGTGAAACGGCTTTTAATCCCTCATTTTGCGCGGCGATTGGCGATGGAAGCAAGGTGGCGAGCGTTGTACGACGCACCAGTTCCAGAATGGCATTGATAGAGTTTGCTTCTATTACTATCTGCGGATGCAGATCTCTTTGGCGGCAATAGCGATCAATTTGTTCGCGCGTCGCAAATTCCTCACTCAGTAAAATGAGTCGTTCATTATTAAGATGTGACAAGGCTACGCACTCCTGTTGCGCCAGAGGATGGCTTTCAGACACCATCAACGCAAGGGATTCCTTCAGTAGCGGCAGTACGTCGATGTCTGCCGAATGAACATCATCAAACGCGATGCCGATGTCCAGTTCATCGTTGAGCAGCAGCTCTTCCATCTTTTCCTGCGACATCTCCTGTAACGCAAGGGTGATATTGGGATAGCGCGCATAAAACCTCGCCATGAGCGGCCCGATAAGCCACGAGGTAAACGTGGGGGTAACGGCGACGCGCAGTGAGCCACGGCTCAAATCCTCGACATCATGAATTGCCCGCTTTCCCTCTTCCAGCGATCTCAGCGCATTTTTCGCGTAACCCAACCAGGCTTCGCCAGCATCGGTGAGCTGAATATGGCGACCACTGCGATCGAACAGTTGCGCGCCAAGTGACTCTTCAAGCTGTCTGATTTGCTGAGAAAGCGCGGGCTGCGAAACGTGAAGCGCCGTGGCGGCACGGGTAAAGCCGCGATGCTCAGCGACGGCCAGAAAGTAGTGAATATGTCGTAACAGCATCATCTTTCCCATAAGTTTTACCAATAGACTTGATTATAAATGAGTCTTTTATCTTATGGAACGTAGCGAGTAGCCTGTGTCCATTCCATAGTGAGACAGAGGAACAATCGTGAAAGAGATTATTGATGGCTTTTTGAAATTTCAGCGCAGCGTCTATCCCGAACGCGCCGAGCTTTTCAGATCGCTGGCAAACCAGCAAAACCCACGCGCGCTTTTTATATCGTGTTCAGATAGCCGCCTGGTGCCGGAGCTGGTGACGCAGCGTGAGCCTGGCGATCTGTTTGTCATCCGTAATGCGGGCAACATTGTTCCTTCTTATGGCCCGGAACCGGGAGGCGTTACCGCATCGGTGGAGTACGCCGTGTCGGTTTTGAAAGTAAATGACATTGTTATATGTGGTCACTCTGACTGTGGCGCCATGACGGCCATCGCCGGATGCCATTGCCTGGACAGTATGCCCGCCGTCAGCCACTGGCTGCGCTATGCCGATTCAGCCCGCGTGGTGAATGAATCACGCACGCATATTTCATTGCAGGCGAAAACCGCATCAATGGTGCGTGAAAACGTTATCGCACAGCTGGCCAATATTCAGACCCACCCGTCAGTACGCCTGGCGCTGGAAGAGGGGCGGATGGCATTACACGGCTGGGTTTACGACATCGAACGTGGCGATATTGCCGCTTACAACGGTGCCAGCGGGCAGTTTGTCTCGCTTGCCGAAAATCCAAATACCTACGCGATGCCGCTTCGCAGCCTCACCGCAGCTTAATTTTTTCTCTCTATACAGGAGGTTCCATTATGATCCACGCACAAATTAACCGCGATATTCGCCTCTCTTTGGCTGACCAGATTCTGCTTATCAAAGCGAAAAAAGATCTGACCTTTGCGCAACTCACCGATGGTACGGGCTTATCTGAAGCTTTTGTTACCGCGGCCTTGCTGGGGCAGCATGCACTGCCGGCTGATGCGGCGCGTCTGGTTGGTGAAAAGCTCTCACTGGATGAAGATGCGGTGCTGCTTCTGCAAATGATCCCACTGCGCGGCAGTATTGACGATCGCGTCCCCACTGACCCGACCATTTATCGCTTCTATGAAATCCTGCAGGTGTATGGCTCCACGCTGAAGGTGCTGGTGCATGAGAAATTTGGCGACGGCATTATCAGCGCCATTAACTTCAAGCTGGATGTCAAAAAAGTGGCTGACCCGGAAGGCGGTGAACGCGCGGTGATTACGCTTGATGGCAAATATCTGCCGACAAAACCTTTCTAAACCCGAGTAAAGCCTGGCGCGTTATCCGCGCCGGGCTCAAAGAACAATATGAATCAATCTCCTCGTACGGGTCTGATGCTCCTTGTGTTGGTGCTGATTGGCCTGAATATGCGTCCGCTACTCACGTCAATCGGGCCTTTACTCCCGCAATTACGTGCGGCCAGCGGCATGAGTTTTACTGTGGCTTCTCTTCTTACCGCATTACCGATGGTCGCGATGGGCGGACTGGCGCTGGCGGGAGGCTGGATCACTCGTCATATTCGCGAGCGTGATAGCGTGGCGGTCGGTCTGTTGATGATCATTATTGGGGCGCTAATGCGTGAGCTGGCGCCTCACAGCGTGGTGCTGCTGACTAGCGCGCTGCTGGGGGGAATCGGCATTGGCGTTATTCAGGTTGTGATGCCCACGGTTATCAAGCGCCAGTTTCAACGTCATATGCCGCAGGTCATGGGACTGTGGTCAGCGGCATTGATGGGCGGCGGTGGGTTGGGCGCGGCATTAACGCCGTGGATCGCGGGTCAGAGTGAAATCTGGCACACCTCACTGGCGTGGTGGGCGGTGCCTGCAATTATCGCCTTGATTGGCTGGTGGCCGCAGAGCCGACTTTCACCCGAGACAGGCTCACGAAACGCACAGAGCGCAATTCGTATCACCCGCAATCCCCGCGCGTGGACCCTGGGGCTCTATTTCGGCGTGATTAATGGCGGCTATGGTAGCCTGATTGCCTGGTTACCTCCTTATTATATGCAACTGGGAAATAGCGCACAGTTTAGCGGTACGCTGCTGGCGTTGATGACCGTCGGACAAACGGCGGGCGCGCTGCTGCTACCTATGTTGGCGCGGCATGAGGATCGGCGGCGACTGCTGCTGGTGGCGCTGGCCTTGCAAATGATAGGTTTCCTCGGCTTTATTCTCTGGCCTGCACATCTTTCTGTGCTGTGGGCGATCGCGTGCGGAGTGGGGCTGGGTGGTGCTTTCCCGCTTTGCCTGGTGCTGGCGCTCGATCATGCCGGGCATCCGGTTATTTCCGGAAAGCTGGTGGCGTTTATGCAGGGGATCGGTTTTATCATCGCCGGACTGTCTCCCTATCTTTCTGGAATATTGCGTAGCCTGAGCGGGGATTTTGTCGTCGATTGGGTATTTCATGCGTGCTGTGTTGTCGGATTAATGCTGCTGACGCTGCGTTTTGTCCCGTCACGCTATCCGCAGGAGTGGGCTGCAACAGAGTAGGGCTGTGTCTGTTATTCAGCAAAATGCACTTCTTTGTGGATAACTCTGTGGTTAAGTGGGTATAAGGCGGGGTTTTGCTGTGGAATGCAGCAGTCAGTGAATCAGGTGCAAATTAGGGGTTGCAGGCTCGGCGTAACTCCCTATAATGCGCTCCCACTGACACGGCAGATGTGAATCACTTCACACAAACAGCCGGTTCGGTTGAAGAGAAAAATCCTGAAAATCAGGGTTGACTCTGAGAGAGGAAAGCGTAATATACGCCACCTCGCGACAGTTCGCTAAAGCGCGTCGCAACTGCTCTTTAACAATTTATCAGACAATCTGTGTGGGCACTCAATGATACGGATTCTTAACGTCGCAAGACGATAAATGAATACCAAGTCTCTGAGTGAACACGTAATTCATTACGAAGTTTAATTCACGAGCATCAAACTTAAATTGAAGAGTTTGATCATGGCTCAGATTGAACGCTGGCGGCAGGCCTAACACATGCAAGTCGAACGGTAACAGGAATCAGCTTGCTGATTCGCTGACGAGTGGCGGACGGGTGAGTAATGTCTGGGAAACTGCCTGATGGAGGGGGATAACTACTGGAAACGGTAGCTAATACCGCATAACGTCGCAAGACCAAAGAGGGGGACCTTCGGGCCTCTTGCCATCGGATGTGCCCAGATGGGATTAGCTAGTAGGTGGGGTAACGGCTCACCTAGGCGACGATCCCTAGCTGGTCTGAGAGGATGACCAGCCACACTGGAACTGAGACACGGTCCAGACTCCTACGGGAGGCAGCAGTGGGGAATATTGCACAATGGGCGCAAGCCTGATGCAGCCATGCCGCGTGTATGAAGAAGGCCTTCGGGTTGTAAAGTACTTTCAGCGAGGAGGAAGGTGTTGAGGTTAATAACCTTAGCAATTGACGTTACTCGCAGAAGAAGCACCGGCTAACTCCGTGCCAGCAGCCGCGGTAATACGGAGGGTGCAAGCGTTAATCGGAATTACTGGGCGTAAAGCGCACGCAGGCGGTTTGTTAAGTCAGATGTGAAATCCCCGGGCTCAACCTGGGAACTGCATTTGAAACTGGCAAGCTTGAGTCTCGTAGAGGGGGGTAGAATTCCAGGTGTAGCGGTGAAATGCGTAGAGATCTGGAGGAATACCGGTGGCGAAGGCGGCCCCCTGGACGAAGACTGACGCTCAGGTGCGAAAGCGTGGGGAGCAAACAGGATTAGATACCCTGGTAGTCCACGCTGTAAACGATGTCGACTTGGAGGTTGTGCCCTTGAGGCGTGGCTTCCGGAGCTAACGCGTTAAGTCGACCGCCTGGGGAGTACGGCCGCAAGGTTAAAACTCAAATGAATTGACGGGGGCCCGCACAAGCGGTGGAGCATGTGGTTTAATTCGATGCAACGCGAAGAACCTTACCTACTCTTGACATCCACGGAACTTTTCAGAGATGAATTGGTGCCTTCGGGAACCGTGAGACAGGTGCTGCATGGCTGTCGTCAGCTCGTGTTGTGAAATGTTGGGTTAAGTCCCGCAACGAGCGCAACCCTTATCCTTTGTTGCCAGCGGTTCGGCCGGGAACTCAAAGGAGACTGCCAGTGATAAACTGGAGGAAGGTGGGGATGACGTCAAGTCATCATGGCCCTTACGAGTAGGGCTACACACGTGCTACAATGGCATATACAAAGAGAAGCGACCTCGCGAGAGCAAGCGGACCTCATAAAGTATGTCGTAGTCCGGATTGGAGTCTGCAACTCGACTCCATGAAGTCGGAATCGCTAGTAATCGTAGATCAGAATGCTACGGTGAATACGTTCCCGGGCCTTGTACACACCGCCCGTCACACCATGGGAGTGGGTTGCAAAAGAAGTAGGTAGCTTAACCTTCGGGAGGGCGCTTACCACTTTGTGATTCATGACTGGGGTGAAGTCGTAACAAGGTAACCGTAGGGGAACCTGCGGTTGGATCACCTCCTTACCTTAAAGAACCGTTCCTTGAAGTGCTCACACAAATTGTCTGATAAATGATGAACTTCTGAATGTACTTTCGAGTGCATTAAGAAGTTTTGCTCTTTAAAAATCTGGATCAAGCTGAAAATTGAAACGACACACTTTTAAGTGTGTTCGAGTCTCTCAAATTTTCGCAACACGATGGTGTTTTACGAAACATCTTCGGGTTGTGAGGTTAAGCGACTAAGCGTACACGGTGGATGCCCTGGCAGTCAGAGGCGATGAAGGACGTGCTAATCTGCGATAAGCGTCGGTAAGGTGATATGAACCGTTATAACCGGCGATTTCCGAATGGGGAAACCCAGTGCAATTCGTTGCACTATCGTTAAGTGAATACATAGCTTAACGAAGCGAACCGGGGGAACTGAAACATCTAAGTACCCCGAGGAAAAGAAATCAACCGAGATTCCCCCAGTAGCGGCGAGCGAACGGGGAGCAGCCCAGAGTCTGAATCAGCATGTGTGTTAGTGGAAGCGTCTGGAAAGTCGCACGATACAGGGTGAAAGTCCCGTACACCAAAATGCATATGTTGTGAACTCGAAGAGTAGGGCGGGACACGTGGTATCCTGTCTGAATATGGGGGGACCATCCTCCAAGGCTAAATACTCCTGACTGACCGATAGTGAACCAGTACCGTGAGGGAAAGGCGAAAAGAACCCCGGCGAGGGGAGTGAAAAAGAACCTGAAACCGTGTACGTACAAGCAGTGGGAGCCTCTTTATGGGGTGACTGCGTACCTTTTGTATAATGGGTCAGCGACTTATATTCTGTAGCAAGGTTAACCGAATAGGGGAGCCGAAGGGAAACCGAGTCTTAACTGGGCGTTAAGTTGCAGGGTATAGACCCGAAACCCGGTGATCTAGCCATGGGCAGGTTGAAGGTTGGGTAACACTAACTGGAGGACCGAACCGACTAATGTTGAAAAATTAGCGGATGACTTGTGGCTGGGGGTGAAAGGCCAATCAAACCGGGAGATAGCTGGTTCTCCCCGAAAGCTATTTAGGTAGCGCCTCGTGAACTCATCTTCGGGGGTAGAGCACTGTTTCGGCTAGGGGGTCATCCCGACTTACCAACCCGATGCAAACTACGAATACCGAAGAATGTTATCACGGGAGACACACGGCGGGTGCTAACGTCCGTCGTGAAGAGGGAAACAACCCAGACCGCCAGCTAAGGTCCCAAAGTCACAGTTAAGTGGGAAACGATGTGGGAAGGCTCAGACAGCCAGGATGTTGGCTTAGAAGCAGCCATCATTTAAAGAAAGCGTAATAGCTCACTGGTCGAGTCGGCCTGCGCGGAAGATGTAACGGGGCTAAACTGTGCACCGAAGCTGCGGCAGCGACACTATGTGTTGTTGGGTAGGGGAGCGTTCTGTAAGCCGTTGAAGGTGTGTCGTGAGGCATGCTGGAGGTATCAGAAGTGCGAATGCTGACATAAGTAACGATAAAGCGGGTGAAAAGCCCGCTCGCCGGAAGACCAAGGGTTCCTGTCCAACGTTAATCGGGGCAGGGTGAGTCGACCCCTAAGGCGAGGCCGAAAGGCGTAGTCGATGGGAAACAGGTTAATATTCCTGTACTTGGTGTTACTGCGAAGGGGGGACGGAGAAGGCTATGTTGGCCGGGCGACGGTTGTCCCGGTTTAAGCGTGTAGGTGGGAAGTTTAGGTAAATCCGGACTTCTGTTAACACTGAGACGTGATGACGAGGCACTACGGTGCTGAAGTAACAAATGCCCTGCTTCCAGGAAAAGCCTCTAAGCATCAGGTAACATTGAATCGTACCCCAAACCGACACAGGTGGTCAGGTAGAGAATACCAAGGCGCTTGAGAGAACTCGGGTGAAGGAACTAGGCAAAATGGTGCCGTAACTTCGGGAGAAGGCACGCTGATATGTAGGTGAAGCGGTTTACCCGTGGAGCTGAAATCAGTCGAAGATACCAGCTGGCTGCAACTGTTTATTAAAAACACAGCACTGTGCAAACACGAAAGTGGACGTATACGGTGTGACGCCTGCCCGGTGCCGGAAGGTTAATTGATGGGGTTAGCGGCAACGCGAAGCTCTTGATCGAAGCCCCGGTAAACGGCGGCCGTAACTATAACGGTCCTAAGGTAGCGAAATTCCTTGTCGGGTAAGTTCCGACCTGCACGAATGGCGTAATGATGGCCAGGCTGTCTCCACCCGAGACTCAGTGAAATTGAACTCGCTGTGAAGATGCAGTGTACCCGCGGCAAGACGGAAAGACCCCGTGAACCTTTACTATAGCTTGACACTGAACATTGAGCCTTGATGTGTAGGATAGGTGGGAGGCTTTGAAGTGTGGACGCCAGTCTGCATGGAGCCAACCTTGAAATACCACCCTTTAATGTTTGATGTTCTAACGTAGACCCGTGATCCGGGTTGCGGACAGTGTCTGGTGGGTAGTTTGACTGGGGCGGTCTCCTCCCAAAGAGTAACGGAGGAGCACGAAGGTTAGCTAATCCTGGTCGGACATCAGGAGGTTAGTGCAATGGCATAAGCTAGCTTGACTGCGAGCGTGACGGCGCGAGCAGGTGCGAAAGCAGGTCATAGTGATCCGGTGGTTCTGAATGGAAGGGCCATCGCTCAACGGATAAAAGGTACTCCGGGGATAACAGGCTGATACCGCCCAAGAGTTCATATCGACGGCGGTGTTTGGCACCTCGATGTCGGCTCATCACATCCTGGGGCTGAAGTAGGTCCCAAGGGTATGGCTGTTCGCCATTTAAAGTGGTACGCGAGCTGGGTTTAGAACGTCGTGAGACAGTTCGGTCCCTATCTGCCGTGGGCGCTGGAGAATTGAGGGGGGCTGCTCCTAGTACGAGAGGACCGGAGTGGACGCATCACTGGTGTTCGGGTTGTCATGCCAATGGCATTGCCCGGTAGCTACATGCGGAAGAGATAAGTGCTGAAAGCATCTAAGCACGAAACTTGCCCCGAGATGAGTTCTCCCTGACTCTTTAAGAGTCCTGAAGGAACGTTGAAGACTACGACGTTGATAGGCTGGGTGTGTAAGTGCAGCGATGCATTGAGCTAACCAGTACTAATGAACCGTGAGGCTTAACCTTACAACGCCGAAGATGTTTTGGCGAAGAGACATCGATAAGTAAGCTTGATAACAGATTAAATTAACCGGCGTAAGCGGGTTAATACAACAGAATTTGCCTGGCGGCACTAGCGCGGTGGTCCCACCTGACCCCATGCCGAACTCAGAAGTGAAACGCCGTAGCGCCGATGGTAGTGTGGGGTCTCCCCATGCGAGAGTAGGGAACTGCCAGGCATCAAATAAAGCAGAAGGCCATCCGAAAGGATGGCCTTTTTGCGTTAGTGCGAAAAAACAGTTAAACGGCGCGAGCCTGAACTCTGTAGGCCCGGTAAGCGCAGCGCCACCGGGCGATACCGCGCGCACAACCTCTCCCTGACGACATCTTAACGATACCTGCCCAGGACAATACCCAACAGATTAAAACGCGTCTCGTGGATTACAGCGATGATTTAAAAGCGGAAGGGAGAAAAGCTGGATGAGTGGAGTACAAACCCCAGAAAAGCAAAAACCCAGCCATAGGCTGGGTTCTTTAAATAGTGGTGCCCGGACTCGGAATCGAACCAAGGACACGGGGATTTTCAATCCCCTGCTCTACCGACTGAGCTATCCGGGCAACGAGGCGCATTAAACCTTATTCACCTCTCCGCGTCAACGGAATTTATAAAATTTGATGCGAATTGCGCAATATATCATCACCTTGCTGCATTTGCACGCGACTCAGGCGAAAAAGGCGGTCCACAGGATAGAAATCGGCATCGCCAGTATCAGGGCTGGCAGCATATTCACCACGGCAAACATTTTGATACCGCAAATCCGCAACCCGGTCGCCAGTAGCAGCATGCCGCCGACGGCGGTGAAGTCGGCCATCATCATCGGCGTAGTGAGCGGCAGCAATAGCGAGGCGCTCATGGCCAATGCGATCTGAATCACCAGCATCGGCACGGCGATTGCTGAAACGGCGATGCCCAGCGTGCAGGCGAAAATCGTCGCCGTAAAGAAATCGAGAAACGCTTTGGCGATAAGAATCGATGCGTCTCCGGTCATCCCTTCTCGCATTGCGCCGAAGATCCCCGTACCGCTGGCGCAAAATAGCACGATGATGGCGACGTAGCTCTGAATAAACGTCTCCTGATTGTTGTTGCTCTTACTCCTGCGCGACAGCAGTTTCTTCAGCTTGCTCACGCCGTTGTTGATGCCTTTCTCGAGCAGACAGAATTCGCCGATGAGTGTTCCCAGTAACGTCGCTAACACCATAACCGGAAGGTTCTCGCACTTCACCACTAACAAGATACCAATCCCAAGCGATGTCAGACCAAAAATAGAGGTCATGGAGCTGCGAATACGTTCCGGTAAACGCTGACTGAGAAGTGCGCCGAGGATACCGCCTAATAAGACGGCCCCGGCATTAATAAATGGCCCAATAACCACGCTGACTCCTGTAAAATAATCCCTTGAGTATGACGCTATTATGACCTGGTTAATCGGTTCAGTGTGGGTTAAATAGACATTCTCGCCGACAGGGGGCATCTTGCCCCTCTCGGTGAAAGGTGCCATGATTGCGCGATTTTTCTCCAGCCAGGCTATCGCTGTCGAGGCTGGAACTCCGTTGGGCCCCTGATGTTTCGCGGGGCAAGACTGAATGTCTTGTCCTGGTTTTTACTTTTCCGAAATGGGTTGTTGCGCCGATGAAATCACTGCATATTGCCGCCAGCGCGGAGCTGGTCTCTCAACTCTCCACTCACCGTCGCGTGGTGGCGCTGGACAGTACTGACTTTACCGACGTTGCCGCCGTCATCATTACCGTTGCGGACAGCCGTAGCGGTATTCTGGCGCTGCTTAAGCGTACCGGGTTTAATCTGCCGGTCTTTTTGCTCGCGATGGAGGGTGTGGATGCTCCTGCGGGCGTTGATGCAGTGATCACTGGCAAAGCACAGGAGTGGCTGGAGCTGGAATCCGCCGCCTGCCGCTATGAAGAGAATCTGCTGCCGCCGTTTTTCGATACGCTGAGCCAGTATGTCGAAATGGGCCACAGCACGTTCGCCTGTCCGGGCCATCAGCACGGCGAGTTTTTCAAAAAGCACCCGGCGGGCCGCCAGTTTTATGATTTCTTCGGTGAGAACGTCTTTCGTGCCGATATGTGCAACGCCGATGTCAAACTGGGCGATTTGCTGATCCACGAAGGCTCTGCGAAAGATGCACAGAAATTCGCGGCAAAAGTATTCCATGCCGACAAAACCTATTTTGTGCTTAACGGCACGTCGGCCGCGAATAAAGTCGTCACCAACGCACTGCTGACGCGCGGTGACCTGGTGCTGTTTGACCGTAACAATCACAAATCCAACCACCACGGCGCGCTGATTCAGGCCGGTGCGACGCCGGTCTATCTGGAAGCCGCACGTAACCCGTTCGGCTTTATCGGCGGTATTGATGAGCACTGCTTTAATGATAGCTACTTACGTGAGCTCATCCGCGACGTTGCGCCGGAAAAAGCGGAGGACGCGCGTCCCTTCCGCCTGGCGGTGATCCAGCTCGGCACCTACGATGGCACTATCTATAATGCGCGTCAGGTGGTGGATAAAATCGGTCATCTCTGCGACTACATTCTGTTTGATTCAGCGTGGGTCGGCTACGAGCAGTTTATCGATATGATGGCCGATACCTCTCCACTGCTGCTGGAACTTAACGAGAACGATCCGGGTATTTTTGTCACCCAATCGGTGCACAAGCAGCAGGCCGGATTCTCCCAGACCTCGCAGATCCACAAAAAAGATAACCATATTCGCGGCCAGGCGCGTTTCTGCCCGCACAAACGGCTGAATAATGCCTTCATGCTTCACGCCTCAACCAGCCCGTTCTATCCGCTGTTTGCCGCGCTGGATATCAACGCCAAAATTCATGAAGGTGAAAGCGGACGTCGTTTGTGGGCAGTATGCGTTGAGTTGGGGATCGACGCGCGTAAAGCGATCATTGCTAACTGCAAGATGATCCAACCCTTCGTGCCGCCAGAGGTGGATGGCCGCCCATGGCAGAGTTATTCGACCCAAACGCTTGCCAGCGATCGTAAGTTCTTTAGTTTTGCGCCAGGCGCGCGCTGGCACGGATTTGAAGGTTACGCGCAGGATCAGTACTTTGTTGATCCCTGCAAACTGCTGCTCACCACGCCGGGGATCGACGCCACGACCGGCGAATATACGGCGTTCGGGATCCCGGCGACGATTCTGGCGCACTACCTGCGCGAGAACGGTATCGTGCCGGAGAAGTGCGATCTCAATTCCATTTTATTCCTGCTGACGCCTGCCGAGAGCCGCGAGAAGCTGGCGCAACTGGTGGCGATGCTGGCCCAGTTTGAGCAGCACATCGAAGACGACACGCCGCTGGCTGACGTACTGCCGACGATATTCAACAAGTATCCGGTGCGTTATCGCGATTACACCCTTCGCGAACTGTGCCAGGAGATGCACAATCTTTATGTCAGCTTTGCCGTAAAAGATCTGCAAAAGGCGATGTTCCGCAAAGAGAGCCTGCCGAAGGTGGTGAGGAACCCGCAGGATGCCAACCGCGAGTTTATTCGTGGTAACGTGGAGCTGGTGCGTATCAGTGAAGCGGAAGGGCGGATTGCTGCGGAAGGCGCGTTACCGTACCCGCCAGGGGTGCTCTGTGTAGTGCCTGGCGAAGTATGGGGTGGTGCGGTTCAACGTTACTTCCTGGCGCTGGAAGAGGGCGTAAACCTGCTGCCGGGCTTCTCACCGGAGTTGCAGGGGGTTTACAGCGAAACCGATGCCGATGGAATCGAGCGGTTGTTTGGGTATATGTTGAAGTAATTTTTTTGGCCCCTCACCCCGGCCCTCTCCCACCGGGAGAGGGAGAAAACCAGAGCTGACCTTTCAGTTCTGCACAGTCAGTTCCCTCTCCCTATGGGAGAGGGTTAGGGTGAGGGGGCCCTTCAGGCCGCACTCCGCTTATACATCCTGCGCGGATGCCCAATCTTGCCATACAGCATCTCAACGCTCAGAAAACCGTTATCCACGCCGTGCTCCAGATAGCGGCGTGCAGTGGTCTTACTCAACCCGGTCTCGCTCACCACCTCATCAACCGAGAAGCAGTACGCCGGTTGGTCATTAAACAGTTTTTGCACCCGCGCCAGCGTATTCTCTTCAATGCCCTTACTGCCGCCGTCCTGGCGATAATTTTTCGCCTGCAACTGGTAGAGCGAGTCAACGTTCTGCTGATCGACTATCTTCCACACGCGTTGTTGCTCGTTAAACTGCACAAAGCGCTCCAGCGACTGGCTCAACCGCTTCCACGATACCGGCTTGAGAATATAGTCGAACGCCCCGTTGCGAATAGCCTGGCTACAGGTGTCCATATCGCTGGCGGCGGTAATGAAAATCACCGAACAGTTAGCCCGCATCACCAGTGGATTATTGATAAGCGTGATGCCTTTGCCATCCGGCAAATAGTTATCCAGCAAAACCAGCTGCGGCTGCTTTTCCGCAAGCTGCATTTGCGCCTCGGCCAGCGACCCGGCGATCCCCACCAGGCGCAATCGCGGATGCTTGCTAATCAGTTCCGCATGAAGCTGGGCCAGTTCGTTTTCATCTTCAACGATCAGTACATCGATAAGTTCATGTTGCATAATCAGTCTCTTCCTGCGCTGGCGTGGCGCGTCGTGCCTCTCCCCCTGCGGGGATGAAAAGAGAAAAAATGGCGCCGCGCGGCGTGTTATCCGCCACTTCTATCGCACCGCCTGCCTGAGTGACATAGCTTTCAATCAGGTAGAGGCCAATGCCATGGTCGCCGTGAATTTTGGTGGTGATGCCGCGTTCAAAAATGCGTTCACGCACTTCAGGATCAATGCCGACGCCCTGATCCGCCACTTCGATAATCAGCTCATGTTCAGTGAGTTTTATCAGTACTTCAACCGGCGCGTGCGGAAGCGCAGATCGCTGGGTGGCTTCAATCGCGTTGTCCAGCAGGTTGCCGATAATGGAAATGAGCTCCGTTTCGCTAAGCGTAGTGAAGGGTTTATCCATCAGACAGGCAGGATCAAACGCCAGCTCGACGCCTTTCTCACGTGCGCGTGCGGCTTTACCCAGCAGCAGCCCGCACAGGGTCGGCGAAGCAAAGCGTGAGGAGATAAAATCCAGCAACTCCTGCGCGTGTTCAGACTGCGCCTGGATGTAGCCAATCGCCTCTTCGTAGCGGCCCATATGCAGCATCCCAGATAAGGTGGTCATACGGTTAAGCTGTTCATGGCGCATGATGCGCAGGTTATCGACATAGCGCTTCACCTGGCTAAGCTGCGCGCTCAGCGAGTCGATATCGTTGCGATCGCGGAAGGTGATGACCCAGCCCTGAAGCTCGTTCTCAAGCATGATGCGTACCCGGCTGGCGATAACCATCGACTGATTAAAGTGGCAAATTTCGTCATGCGTATCGCGGGCGAGCATGGTTTCAGGGGCAAAAAACGGCACGGGCGAGATAACCTCACTGATAAGCTGCCCGCGCAGATGGCGCGTCGGTTGGCTCAGCGAAAGCAGTTTACGCGCGGCCTGGTTAATCACCTCGATTCGGCAGTTTTTATCAATGGCGATAACGCCCTCGTAGATGGATTCCATCATCGCCTTTTGTTGACGCACCAGCAGGCCAATTTCGCGCGGCTCCAGTGAGAAAATCTGCTTCTTAATGCTGCGGGTGAAGAACCATGAAAAAATAAACAGGGCGATCAGCAGCAGCACGGCGGCCAGAAGAATATTGACGACTTTGTTCACCGTAATCGCGTCGAGATAGCTGGTGAGATATCCCACGGAAACAATCCCAACCACCTGACCTGCATCATTCAAAACAGGCGCTTTGCTGCGCAGTGAAATCCCAAGCCCACCTTTGCGAATGGTGGTGGTACTTTTTCCAGCCAGCACCTCGGTGTTATCGCCGCCCACCAGTTCTTTTCCCACGCGGTCCTCAAACACCGAATGAAACAGATGCATTCCTTTATTATCGCCAATCACAATGAAACTGGCGTCACTGTGCGCGGCCAGTTTCTGCATATACGTTTTAATTTCTGCAATATCTTTATCGGCGACTTCCTGACGCAGTGAGGGAATAAGCGCTATCTCTTCTGCTTGTATTCTGGCGCGCCCGCTCATTTCCTGATAAAGCTGTCTTTCCATATCGACATAATAATAGCCACCCAATAATGCAAATAGCACCGAGAAAAAGGCAACCAGCGATATAAACAGTTTTATCTGGAATGACAACTTCATGACTATCACGCACGTTAGCAACTGGAACGCCTAATGTATCACCTTTTGTACGGGTGGCTTCTGTTTTTACGGAAAGTTGTGAGCCTTTGCACATCACCTCGAAGCTTTGCGAAAATAATTCATGCAAGAATGTATTTATTCGCGATTTAATAAAAGAAACCATAAAAACCACGCTAATAAATAAGCGGTAAGTCACACAAAATAAAAGAAACCTTAAAAACCATAGATGCCATTAAAACTCTGGTTTTAATATGCATTTCCTCACATAAAGTATGCCTTCGTAGCCCTAAGCTGAACGTGAAAAATAACCAAGGGGCTTATTATGAGCACAACTGATGATTCTTTCTCTGTACCTCACGACCCAATAGATATGCAGCGCCCGGCGCTGAAAGAGCGCTGGTGGCACATTATGGATACGTGGAAAGTGGGTATTATCCCGCTACCGCTATTCTTACTGGCCGGTGTACTGATTGCCATCGACTGTTTAGGCGGCAAGCTGCCGAGCGATATTGTGGTGATGGTCGCCACCCTGGCGTTCTTCGGTTTTGCCTGTGGTGAATTTGGTAAACGCCTGCCTATCGTCGGCAAGCTGGGTGCGGCGGCGATTTGCGCCACCTTTATTCCGTCCGCGATGGTCTACTACGGGCTGCTGCCGGATGTCGTGGTGGAGTCCACCACCAAATTCTACAAATCGACCAACATTCTTTATCTCTATATCTGCTGCATTATCGTTGGCAGCATTATGAGCATGAACCGCACGGTGCTGATTCAGGGCTTCCTGCGCATCTTCTTCCCGATGCTGTGCGGCGAAATCGTCGGCATGATTGTGGGGATGGGCGTCGGCCTGGCGCTGGGGATGGAACCGTTCCAGATCTTCTTCTTTATCATTCTGCCGATCATGGCGGGCGGCGTCGGGGAAGGGGCGATCCCGCTTTCCATCGGTTATGCCACGCTGCTGCATATGGACCAGGGTGTAGCGCTGGGGCGCGTTCTGCCGATGGTTATGCTCGGCGGCCTGACGGCGATTATTATCTCCGGTTGCCTTAACCAACTGGGTAAACGCTATCCGCATTTGACCGGTGAAGGCCAGTTGATGCCGAATCGCGCAAATGCAGATACCACCGCTTCACAGCCTGTTGTCTCTGGCAAAACGGATGTCACCACCATTGCGTCTGGTGCGTTGCTGGCGGTGCTGCTCTACATGATCGGCATGCTCGGCCACAAATTGATTGGCCTGCCTGCGCCGGTTGGCATGCTGTTTGTCGCGGTACTGGTCAAGCTGTGCAACGGGGCGTCTCCGCGCCTGCTGGAAGGCTCCCAGGTGGTGTACAAATTCTTCCAGACTTCCGTTACGTATCCGATTCTCTTCGCCGTGGGCGTAGCGATCACCCCATGGCAGGAACTGGTGAATGCGTTCACCCTCAACAACCTGCTGGTGATTGTCAGCACCGTCTCTGCGCTGGTCGCCACAGGCTTCTTCGTCGGTAAAAAAATCGGTATGCACCCCATTGATGTCGCCATCGTCTCCTGCTGCCAGAGCGGCCAGGGCGGTACCGGCGATGTGGCGATTCTGACCGCAGGCAACCGTATGAGCCTGATGCCATTCGCCCAGATTGCCACGCGTATCGGCGGCGCGATTAACGTCTCCGTCTCGCTGCTGGTACTCGGCAACTTCCTTGTTTAATTGATGTACGCAGGAACAGAACAATGAAACTCGCAAGCTTTACATATCAGGGTAATCGCAGCTACGGCATCGTCAATGCCGAAGGTGTGGTGGATTTAGGTCGCCGTCTTGGCGACCGCTACAGCGACCTCAAGGCGCTGTTACAGGGCGATGGTTTAACTCAGGCCCGCCTGTTCGCCAATGAACCGGCAGATCTGAACATGGAGGCAATCACCTTCTTACCGGTGATTGAGCATCCGGAAAAGATCCTCTGTGTGGGCATGAACTACGCCGAAAAACGTAAAGAGTTTGACCAGCACAACCCGGCACCCACGCTGTTTGTGCGTTTCCCGGATTCGCAAACCGGCCATAACTCGCCAGTACTGAAACCGCGCAGCTCCAATGAGTTCGATTACGAAGGTGAACTGGCGGTCATCATTGGCAAAGGCGGCGAAAATATTACTCGTGATGATGCCCTGAACCACGTGGCGGGTTACAGCTGCTATATGGATGGTTCCGCCCGCGACTGGCAGCACACCTGGTTTACCGCCGGGAAAAACTGGCGCCAGACTGGGGCTTTTGGCCCATGGATGGCGACGGCTGATGAAATCCCCGATCCGCATCAACTGGCAATCCG
Source organism: Pseudocitrobacter sp. CD920760 (assembly GCF_057782505.1). Lineage (NCBI taxonomy): Bacteria > Pseudomonadati > Pseudomonadota > Gammaproteobacteria > Enterobacterales > Enterobacteriaceae > Pseudocitrobacter > Pseudocitrobacter sp. CD920760. The sequence goes on along the minus strand of NZ_CM173490.1, from coordinate 4,401,026 downwards.
CACCTGGCTCAATGGCCGCATGGTGCAGGAAGACAACACCAGCAGCATGATCCACAAAGTCGCCGAGCTGATTGAGTACATCAGCACCTTCACCCGTTTAAGCCCGGGCGACGTGATCATCACCGGCTCACCTGGCGGCGTCGGTAAAAAGCGCAATCCGCCGCTGTTCATGCACGAAGGCGATCGCATTGAAGTTGAGATCGAACATATCGGTCACCTCAGCAATGTGATTATGGAAGCGCCAGCGCAGACGCTGACGGCAGCACACTAACCGGCAGGTGACAGGATGCAGTCGCAACCCGCAATCGACTTCAGGGTGACGGAAGTCGCTAAACACCCGGCACGTCTGATTCAGATCCGCCAGCTCCTGGCGGACAGCGGTCTGGGCATGGATGCCGACATCACGTTGTTTGTAGAAGCCTGGTCCGATTCGCAGCTGGTGGGCTGCGCGGGCCTTGCCGCTAACGTTATCAAATGCGTGGCGGTGGATAAGCAACTCCGTGGCGAAAACCTCAGCGCGAAGCTGCTGGCGGAAGTGGAAAACGTGGCCGTGGATCGCGGTCATTTTCACCTCTTCCTGTGCACCCGCCCCTGCAATGCGGAGCGGTTTCAACGCAGCGGCTTCTGGCCGATTGCGCAAAGCGGCAGTAATGCCGTGCTGATGGAAAACACGCCGCAGGGGATCGCACGTTACTGTCGCTCGCTGCAACGTTATCGCCATGAAGGCGCGCGCATGGGGGCCATCGTCATGAACGCTAACCCGTTTACGCTGGGGCATCGCCATCTGGTTGAACTGGCGGCATCGCGCTGCGACTGGCTGCATCTCTTTGTCGTACGAGAAGACGCGTCATTCTTCCCGTTTAGCGCCCGGCTGGCGATGGTGCGCGCAGGCGTTGCCCATCTGCCGAATGTCACGGTGCATGAAGGTTCGCAGTACATCATCTCCCGTGCCACTTTCCCGGCCTACTTTTTGAAAGAAACCGGCAAAGTGCAGCGCGCCTGGAGCGAAATCGATGCGCTGATTTTCCGCGACCATATCGCCCCGGCATTAGGCATTACCCACCGTTTTATCGGCTCTGAACCGTTTTGCGACGTCACGCGGCAGTACAACGAAACGCTGCATCAGTTGCTGGCGGGCCGCATCGAGGTGGTGGAGGTCGCGCGTATTCGGGCGACCGGCAGCGCGATTTCTGCATCAGAAGTGCGCAGGTTATTAAAAACAGAACAGTTTTCCCGTATTCGGGAGATCGTACCAGAAACCACTTTCGCCCACCTGGAAGCGCATTATGGCGCGGTGGAAGTGGCGTAAACATTCAGGGAACACATCATGAAAATAGTAAGGGAGGCGCTGGCCGGTACACAGGAGTCCAGCGACCTGATGGTGAAAATCGCCCCCGCCGACGGCGAGCTGGAGATTGTCATCCACAGTGAAGTGATTAAACAGTTTGGCGAGCAGATCCGCCGGGTGGTTGACGAGACGCTACAGCGCATGGGCGTGGTGCAGGGGCTCATTATCATCGAAGACAAAGGCGCGCTGGATTGTGTCATCCGTGCCCGTTTGCAGAGTGCGCTGCTGCGCGCTGCCGATGAAAAAGCCATCGCCTGGGAGGTGCTCTAATGAATAAACTTCGCCGCAGTATGCTGTTTTTACCCGGCGCGAACGCCGCCATGCTCTCTACCGCATTCATCTACCGCCCCGACTCCATCATGTTCGACCTGGAAGACGCCGTGGCGCTGCGTGAGAAAGACACCGCGCGTCTGCTGGTGTTCCATGCTCTGCAACACCCCATGTATCAGGATATCGAAACCGTTGTGCGTATTAACCCGCTGAGTACGCCGTTTGGCCTGGCGGATCTCGAAGCGGTGGTTCGTGCGGGCGTTGATGTGATTCGCCTGCCAAAAACCGATACCCCGGAAGATATCTTCGAACTCGAAGGTCACCTTGAACGTATTGAGCGTGAATGCGGGCGTGAAGTGGGTTCCACGGGCGTGATGGCGGCGATTGAATCTGCCGTGGGCGTCATCAATGCCGTGGCGATTGCCCGCAGCTCTCCGCGTCTGATTGGTATCGCCCTGGCGGCGTTCGACTACGTGATGGATATGCAAACCGAGCGCAGCGACGGCACCGAGCTGTTCTACGCGCGTTGCGCTGTCCTGCATGCGGCCCGTGCCGCAGGGATCGATGCGTTCGACGTGGTGTGGTCAGACGTCAATGATGAAGCCGGTTTCCTGCGCGAAGTTGAGCTGATCCGCAAAATGGGTTTCAACGGCAAATCGCTGATTAACCCACGCCAGATTGACCTGCTGCATAACGCCTATGCGCCAACGCAGCAGGAAGTGGACCACGCGCAGCGCGTTATTGAAGCGGCGGAAGAGGGCGAACGTAACGGCCTGGGCGTCGTATCGCTCAACGGAAAAATGGTCGATGCACCGATTATTAACCACGCGCAGCGGGTGCTGGAACGCGCCGCCGCGTCCGGCGTGCGTCGTTAAGGACAGAAAAATGAATCAGACAGAACTTCTTCATGTGAATTTCCCGCATCTGCGGGCGTTAAAACCTTTTGATACCGCACATAGCGCCACGCCGTGGCTGGATAACCTGGAAACGAAACATCAACGCAAACTTTGCGACTCGCTGGAACAGGCGATTGAACGTAGCGGCCTGCGTGACGGCATGACTATCTCCTTCCACCATGCATTTCGCGAAGGCGACCGGGTCATTAATACCGTGGTCGCTCTGCTGGCGAAAATGGGTTTTAAAAATCTGACCCTGGCCTCCAGTTCGCTGATGACCTGCAACGACGCGTTGATTGAGCACATCGAGCGCGGCGTGATTACGCGGATTTATACCTCCGGCATGCGTGGCAAACTGGCGGATGCCATCTCCCACGGTCTGATGGATGAGCCGGTACAAATCCACTCTCACGGGGGCCGGGTGAAGCTGCTTCAGGACGGCGAGCTGAATATTGACGTGGCGTTTCTTGGCGTGCCGTGCAGCGACGAATTCGGCAACGCCAACGGTACGCAGGGAAAATCGTGCTGCGGTTCGCTGGGCTACGCAATGGTTGATGCGCAGTTTGCCCGTAAAGTCGTGCTGCTGACCGAAGAGCTGGTGCCGTTCCCCAATATGCCGGCAAGCCTGGTGCAGGATCAGGTGGACTACATCGTGCAGGTTGAGAGCGTCGGCGACCCGGCGAAAATTAGCGTCGGGGCGGCGCGCGTGACCAGCAACCCGCGCGAACTGATGATTGCGCGTTATGCGGCGGATGTGATTGAGCACTCCGGCTACTTCCGCGACGGTTTCTCGATGCAAACCGGTTCCGGCGCAGCGGCGACCGCCTGCACGCGCTTTATGGAAGAGAAAATGGAGCGCAGCGGCGTCAAAGCCAGTTTCGCGCTCGGCGGAATTACCGGCAGCCTGGTCGATCTTCACGAGAAAGGGCTGATTGGCAAACTGCTTGATACCCAGTGCTTCGACGGCCAGGCGGCAGCGTCGCTGGCGCGAAATCCGAATCACGTCGAAATCTCCACCAACGTTTACGCCAATCCAGGCAGTAAAGCGGCATGCTGTGACCAACTGGATGTGGTTATCCTGAGTGCGCTGGAGATTGACGTCGATTTTAACGTCAACGTGATTACCGGTTCGGACGGCGTAATGCGCGGCGCATCCGGCGGACACTGCGACGTGGCGGCAGCGGCCAACCTCACCATCGTCGTTGCGCCGCTTCTGCGCAGCCGCATTCCAACGGTGGTGAAGCGCGTAACGACTCGCTTAACACCCGGCGAAAGCATTGATGTGCTGGTCACCGACCACGGCATCGCGGTGAATCCGGCTCGCCCGGAAATTTGCGAACGCCTGCTGGCGGCGGGGCTAAAAGTGGTGGATATCGACGACCTTTATCAACGTGCAATTTCCCTGACCGGCAACCCGAAACCGATTGAATTTACCGACAAAATTGTCGGCGTGATCCGCTATCGCGACGGCAGCGTGATTGACGTCGTCCGTCAGGTGAAGGAGTACGCATAATGGAAACGATGACGCCCGTTGTTGAGGGCGTCAGTCTCGATGCGCTGTTGGCGGCAAAAGAGCGCCGCGCCGCGCGTCAGGCTGACTGGCTGCAACACTATCAACAATCGCTGATTTCGCTGACGCTGGTGACGCCCGGTGCGGTGAAAGACAGCATTCGCTATCGCAATACGATGGGCGTGGCGCTACAGGCCTGCGACCAGATGCTGTGGGGCAATGGCTGGAAGGTGCTTGACCGCCAGGTGCTGTGGCTGCCCACGGGCCCGGAAGCGCTATGGTGCGTTGCGCATCAGGCGCCGGAAATCAAAGCGCACTGTGCGGCGCTGGAACAAACGCACCCGCTGGGGCGGTTGTGGGATTTGGATGTGATCTGCCCGCAAAACGGGCATGTAGGGCGCTTATCGCTCGGGGCGCATATGCGCCGTTGCTTGATTTGTGACGAAGCCGCGCACGCCTGCGCCCGCTCGCGTGCCCATCCGGTTGAAGAGGTTGTCGCCCGCGTGGAGGGCCTGATTGATGGCTGGTTTGCTCGCGATTAAACCCCGCGTCATCAACGTGGCGGCGCTGGCAGAAGAGGCGCTGTGGCAGGAGCTTGAACTGACGCCGAAGCCGGGGCTGGTGGATAAAAACAATAACGGTTCGCATCGTGACATGGACCACGCGTTGTTTGTGCGAAGTATTCAGGCCATCTCGCCGTGGTTTGCGCGCTTTGACGACGCGGGGCGTGAGTTTGCCCTGCGTACCGATAGCGAGCAGCTCGCCTTGCTGCGCCCCATCGGCATCGCCTGCGAACAAGCCATGCTGCGCGCAACCCACGGAGTGAACACACATAAAGGCGGTATTTTTGCATTAGGGCTGCTGTGCTTTGCCGCCGGACGACTGGCGGAAAAAGGGATACAGATTAATGTCTTGTCGCTTTCCTCGCAGGTAAGCGGGTTATGCCAGGGAATGGTTCAGCGGGAATTAGCCTGCCGCCAGAGTAGAGCGACAGCAGGTGAGAAACAGTACCATCAGTTCGGCCTGACCGGCGCACGCGGCGAGGCCGAAAGCGGGTTTGCGACGGTGATGCGCCATGTGTTGCCTTACTGGAACCCGCGTGCCATGCACGAAATGCTGCTGCGTTTGATGGCGGTGAATCCCGACAGCAATCTGGTGTCCAGGGGCGGAATGGCAGGGATGCGCTACGTGCAAAGTTATGCACAACAACTGCTATCACGCGGCTGGACGTTAAAGGATCTACATGAGATGGACAAGCAGTTGATTGCCCGGAATTTAAGCCCGGGCGGAAGTGCGGATTTGCTGTCGGTCGCGTGGGTGTTGGGGGGATTGTGCGGCTAGCTGCCCTCACCCCGGCCCTCTCCCACAGGGAGAGGGAGAAAATCAGCACACACTTAGCCGGTTGCACGGTCGGTCCCCTCTCCCTTGAGGGAGAGGGTTAGGGTGAGGGGGTAATGTCCCCTCTTACTGCACCACCGCCTGCGCGGCACCGCTTTCATTACGCACGTGTTTATATTTAAACAGCGCAACAAACGCGAACGCCAGCACCAGCGAATAGCCGGCGAAGATCAACCACACCGTCTGCCAGTCCGTCACGCCATCAAGTGTGAACATCTCCACCACTTTACCGCTGGCAAAGCCACCCAGGATGCAGCCGAAGCCGTTAGTCATCATCAGGAACAAACCTTGCGCACTGGCACGAATGGCGGGGCTGACTTCTTTCTCCACAAAAACAGAACCGGAGATGTTAAAGAAGTCGAAGGCGCAGCCATAGACAATCATCGACAGCACCAGCAGCACGGTGCCGAACGGCGTTGGGTCGCCGTAGGCAAACAAACCGAAACGGAACATCCACGCGACGATACTGATTAACATCACGTTCTTAATGCCATAGCGGCTCAGGAAGAACGGAATCGTCAGAATGAACACGGTTTCAGAAATCTGCGAGATGGACATCAACACCGACGCATGTTCAACAATGAAGCTGGTGGCGAACAGCGGGTTTTTATCGAAGCTGTGCAGGAAGGTATTACCGAACATATTGGTAATTTGCAGTTCAGCGCCCAGCAGCATGGAGAAGATAAAGAAAATCGCCATACGTTTGTTTTTAAACAGTGCAAAGGCATCCAGGCCCAGCATGGAGGTCCAGCTCTGATTTTTCTGTTCTTTGGCGACCGGGATGTACGGCAGCGTCAGGGTAAACAGCGCTAACGCCAGGGACAGGACCGCCCCGATGTAGAGCTGCATGTGGCTCAGCTCAAATCCGGAGAAGCTCACCGCCCACATCGCCAGAATAAAGCCGATGGTGCCCCAGATACGAATCGGCGGGAAGTCAGTAACGATGTCCATCCCTGCCGATTGCAGGCGGTAGTAGGAGATGGTGTTAATCAGGCCAAGCGTTGGCATGTAGGCCAGCGAGTTGAACAGGATAACCATGAACATTGCGCCTGGCGTGGTGACTTCCGCCGCCATAAAGAGGGTTCCCGCGCCGACCAAATGGCACAGGGCATAAACCCATTTGGCGCTGATCCACTTGTCGGCAATGATGCCCAGCAGCGTAGGCATCAAGACCGCTGCTATACCCAACGTACTGTAAACCGCGCCAATCGCTGCCCCATCAAATTTGAGGGTCACGAACATATACGAGCCCAGCGTTGTCAGCCAGCTGCCCCACAGACAGAACTGCAGAAAAGAGAGTATTTTCAGCTGCAGCTTAAGGTTCATGTTAATTTCCTCACAAAATGATGGTAGTGATGTTTTTATTAAAACATTTACGAGCCAAATTTGAGGCGATTCTATCAGTGGCGGGCGTGAGGATTTGTTAACTGCGGCAGAAATTTGCAATCATTACGTAGTTGCAATCTGAAATAGTGACGTGGGTAACAGTTTGGATTTGCCCTTCCCGTGAAGGAAGGGCGAAAGTGGGTTATTTACGACGGTAACTCTTCTGAGCTGTATTCACCTTATAGAGATAGCGACGAGATTCCGCAGACGGATGACGCGTGGTCAGGGTGGTATACACATCGCCCGGTGCCATGCTGTTAATGATTTGCGCAGCCTGGATCTTATCGTTCGAGAAGACGCGCAGCACGCTGCCCGCGCCGCCGTTATAGGCGGTGATCACCGCATAACGCCGTGATGTTGGGTTATCGATACCGGAAAGGTACACATTGCCAAGCATCGCCAGATACGCGGTACCCGTATCAATGTTGCTGGCCGGGTCGAACAGGAAGCTGCGGCTCGGCGTGCCCGATTTCCCCTGTGAGCGGAATACATCTTTCCCGGCGCTGTGCTGCACTACCTGCATCAGCCCCAGCGCATCGGAACGGCTGACGGCGTACGGGTTGAAAGAGGACTCGGTCTGCATAATCGCCAGGATCAGCGACTCATCGACGCCATATTTGCGCGACGCCTGACGCACCATACCGATGTATTTATGCGCACGCTGGTCAAGGTGATTGGGCACCAGATTAATGGTAATGCTGTAGATCATCCGAATGCCGTTGCTGCGGCTTTTCATTCGCGTTTGCAGCAGATAATCAGCAAACCGCGCGGCGCGCCATTCCCAGCGAATCGCCTCGCCGGTGTTATCGACCACCTGGCCATAAAGGAACGGCTCTTTGGAGATCTGAATATCGTTGGCGTCGGAGTAAAGGTCGATAGAACCCGGATCGTCGCCCATCAGCAGCGTCTGGATAATCGCCTGGCGCAGATGCGCTGCCGGTTCGGTGCCGGAGATGGTCTCAACGGTAATGGTACCTTCGTCGAAGTTGATGTGGCTACGGGTCTGGTAGCCGTCGGTGTATTTAACGTAGTCCTTCGGGCCTGCGATAAGAACTTCGTTAAATCCCCAAATATTTTCAATGTTATGGGCAAATTGCCCCATCAGAATATCAAAACCGTTGGTGTCCTTAACCCAGGCTTCATTATAGGAATCACCCTTTTTGGAGCCTGAGCAGGAGATAAGCAACGGCGCAATCAGAGCCAGTGCAAATAATTTTTTCATCATTCCGGGAGCGCGTGTTGTGTTGGGCTAAAGGGCCAGAGGGCCCTTATTGTTTTTCTGGCGGAGTGTAGCCTTCGATGTGCACATCTTTACCTTCAAACAGGAAATTCACCATTTCCTCTTCCAGAAGTTTGCGATGTTCCGGGTTCATCATGCTCAGTTTTTTCTCGTTGATGAGCATGGTTTGCTTGTGCTGCCACTGCTTCCACGCCTCTTTGGAGATCTCGTTAAAAATACGCTTGCCCAGCTCGCCTGGGTAGAGCTGAAAATCCTGACCTTCAGCGTCGCGCTGCAGGAAAGTACAAAAAATCGTTCTGCTCATGATAAATCCTCTTTGTTCACTGACGCTTACGCTAATGCGCCAGCGCGTAACTGCTGCAACAACCGCTCCACGGGAGCCGCCAGTCCAACGGACGGTGGCTGGGCTAAGTTATACCAGAGAGCGCTGCCTTCATCCATGCAAGAGGTGAAGGAGGACACGGGAAGCCACATTGGCACAATATCCAGATGGAAATGGCTGAATGTGTGGCGAAACGCGGTTAATTGCGTAAGATTCTCAGCGGTTATCTGTCGTGCATCCAGCCACTCGCGAAGCGCCGCTTCATCTTCAAACTGTGGAAAACAGTACAGCCCGCCCCACAAACCGCTCGGCGGACGCTGTGCCAGCATCACCTCGTCGCCCTGTTGCATCATCAGGAAATAACCGGTGCGTTCAGGTAACGTCTGCTTCGGTTTTTTACCCGGATATTGCGCCCAGCTATGGTTCGCGTATGCCACACAACCTGTGTTCAGCGGGCAAAGCTCGCATTTCGGTTTCGAGCGCGTACAGACCATCGCGCCTAAATCCATCATCGCCTGATTAAATCGCTCCACGCCTTTCGCGGGCGTGACTTGCTCGCTGATCTCCCACAGTTTTTTCTCAACCTCTTTCTTGCCGGGCCAGCCGCTTACAGCATAGCAGCGCGCCAGCACGCGTTTGACGTTACCGTCGAGAATCGGAAAATGCTGACCGAGAGACAGCGAAAGGATGGCTCCCGCCGTTGAACGCCCGACGCCGGGTAAGGCGGCCACCTCCTCGAAGGTTTCCGGGAAGCGCCCGTTATGCAGCGTCGCCACCTGCTGCGCGGCTTTATGCAGATTACGCGCGCGGGCGTAGTAGCCGAGGCCGGTCCACAGATGCAGCACTTCATCCAGTGGCGCATTGGCTAAATCGGTTATCGTGGGAAAACGCGCCATAAAGCGTTCAAAATAGGGAATGACGGTGGCAACCTGGGTTTGTTGCAACATCACTTCAGAGAGCCATACTTTGTAGGGCGTCTTGTTAAGTTGCCAGGGCAGGGTTTTACGCCCGTATTTGTCGTACCACTCCAGTACCTGGGCCGAAAATTGAGACGCTTGTAAGGTCAAAGCAGGGTTTCCGATATCGCACTATTTGGGTGGCAGATTGCAGCACAGCGGCACTATGGTGTAAACAGGAACTTTCCGGTGCTTGCATCCGGCAACTAACTTTGGATAATGCCCGTTTCCCGAACACTCTCACAAGCAGACAATACTTTTATGAAGAACGACGTCATTTCACCGGAATTTGATGAAAACGGCCGCCCGCTGCGCCGAATTCGCAGCTTTGTGCGTCGCCAGGGGCGACTGACCAAAGGGCAGGAACACGCATTAGAAAACTACTGGCCGGTGATGGGCGTTGAATTCAGCGAAGAACCTGTCGACTTTGCCACGCTGTTTGGCCGCGAAGCGCCAACCACGCTGGAAATCGGTTTTGGCATGGGCGCATCGCTGGTGGCGATGGCGAAAGCGAATCCGCATCAGAACTTCCTCGGCATTGAGGTTCACTCGCCGGGCGTGGGTGCTTGCCTGGCGACCGCGCATGAAGAGGGCGTAGAAAACCTGCGCGTGATGTGCCACGACGCGGTGGAAGTGCTGCACAAAATGATCCCTGACAATTCTTTAACCATGGTTCAGCTCTTTTTCCCTGACCCGTGGCACAAAGCGCGTCATAATAAACGCCGTATCGTTCAGGTACCGTTTGCTGAACTGGTGAAGAGCAAGCTCAAACTGGGCGGTGTTTTCCATATGGCGACCGACTGGGAAGCCTACGCGGAACATATGCTGGAAGTAATGTCTTCCCTTGAAGGGTATAAAAACCGCTCAGAAACGAACGACTATGTACCGCGTCCGGAATCACGTCCGGTAACCAAATTTGAACAACGTGGCCATCGTCTTGGTCACGGCGTATGGGACTTAATGTTCGAGAGGGTGAAATAATGGCAAAGAATCGTAGCCGTCGTTTGCGTAAAAAAATGCACATCGATGAGTTTCAGGAAATTGGCTTCTCTGTAGCGTGGCGTTTCCCGGAAGGCACCAGCGAAGAGCAGATCGACCAGACGGTTGATAAGTTCATTGAAGAAGTGATCGAGCCGAACAAGCTGGCGTTTGACGGCAGCGGCTATCTGGCTTGGGAAGGTCTGATTTGCACCCAGGAAATCGGCAAATGCACCGAAGACCATCAGGCTCAGGTGCGTAAATGGCTGGAAGACCACAAATTCGAAGAAGTCCGCACCAGCGAACTTTTCGACGTTTGGTGGGACTAAATTAGCATAGGGGCCAGCATACGCTGGCCCGTTTTCTATCGAGGGATTTGTATGATGCGTCAAACGCTGCTGGCGGCGGCACTTTCGTTAACGGCATTATCCGCCCATGCGGATTACCAGTGCAGCGTCACCCCGCGTGATGATGTGATCCTGAGCCCGCAAACGGTGCAGGTCAAAGGCGAGAATGGCAATCTGGTCATCACCCCCGACGGTGGCGTGACCTTTAACGGCAAACAGTATTCCCTGAACGCCGCACAGCGCGAACAGGCAAAAGATTATCAAACCGAACTGCGCAGCGCGCTGCCGTGGATCGATGAAGGCGCGAGAACGCGCGTTGAAAAGGGCCGCGTTGCGCTGGATAAAATCATCGCCAAAGAAGTGGGCGAGAGCAGCAACATGCGCAGCCGTCTGACCAAGCTGGATGCCCAGCTTAAAGCGCAGATGAATCGTATTATCGAGCATCGTACCGATGGCCTGACGTTCCATTACAAAGCTATCGATGAAGTCCGCGCTGACGGTCAGAACCTGGTGAACCAGGCAATGGGCGGCATCCTGCAGGACAGTATTAACGAAATGGGCGCGAAAGCTGTGCTTAAAGGCGGCGGTAACCCGTTACAGGGCGTACTCGGCAGCCTGGGCGGCCTGCAAACCTCCATTCAGAACGAATGGAAAAACCAGGAAGCGGATTTCAAAGCGTTTGGCAAAGATGTCTGCGGGCGCGTGATTGCGCTTGAGGACAGCCGTAAGGCACTGGTGGGGACGCTGAAGTAGAGCGCTGACCCCTCACCCTAACCCTCTCCCACAGGGAGAGGGGACCGATAGTGCAAATACGTAGTGTTGTCACCGACCTTCTCCTTCTCCCTGTGGGAGAGTTCCGGGATGAGGGGAAGTAACAGCACAATTGTTTGAGCTCAGCTCCGACCTTCTCCCTCTCTCTGTGGGAGAGTTCCGGGGTGAGGGGAAGCAACAGCACAATTGTTTGAGCTCAGCTCCGACCTTCTCCCTCTCCCTGTGGGAGAGGGCCGGGGTGAGGGGCGCGGGTTTGCAGATGTCTTAAAATTGTCAGCAGAACCCCCTCTTCATTATTTCTAAAGTCATTATTCCAGAAACGTAAAACCAACCACCCCTGTCGTTCTAAGAAACCAGTGCGCATCTCGTCATATTCAACACATTCGGCATGCTGCCCTCCGTCCAGTTCGATAATCAGTGCCGCTTTGTAGCAGGCAAAATCAACAATGTAATTCCCAATTGGCATTTGCCGACGAAACTTAAAACCATGAAACCGTCGCCCCCTCAACAAATACCACAACCGCAGTTCTTCCTTCGTTTGCTGGCGCCGTAGCGTCTTCGCATATTCCTGTCGTTTCTCCATGCCCTCATCTTGTCACCACGCTCAACCGCCGTCAGATCTCATAATCAAAACTGGAACCCGTCTTCCAGAGTACTTTCAGATTCTGTTTATCCTTCCTCCGCGGACGAGTTTCGTATGATGGTGTCCTTACTCACTAAAAGGATTTAACCGATGAAATTAGCCTGGAAAACGGCGGCGTTGCTGCTGTGGTGCTTTTCACTTCACGCGCTTGCTGCCGATAACACGCCCACTGATGACGTTATCAAACAACAGTTCGCCAAAGATTCCGGTGGGATGTTGCGTCTGGACTCGTTCACCTTGCACCAGATTGATGCCGTGGGAAATCAGGCGACGTATCAGGTGGATGGCGATATGTCCTCTACCGACAATCTGTACACTATTGTCGAGGGCGCTGGCGATTATCTCTTTTATGAAAGGACGTGGACAAAAGGGCAGCCTGTTAAGTTTTCAGCCATGATGCAGGCCGTGGGGACGAAAGACTCCGGCTGGAAAACGACCTTCTTTTCTATGCAAACCGCCGCGAAGAATGTCGGCAGACCGTTTGAAGCGGGAGAAGATCGCAGCAAAATGCTGGTGGTTAACGACGCTCACTTCATGACCGAGCTTGGCAAGGTAGAAGCAGACTTTGCACGAAGGAAGGCGACTGCGGATAAAGACCTTGCTCAGCAAAAGGCGCTGAAGCAGAAAATTGCTGCAATCGACGAGAAAATCAGCCTTTCGTGGGGAAAAGATGCCAACGGTAAACCGCTCGATCGCAGCGCGGTACAACAAGAGAAACTGGAAAAAATGTACGCCGTGGATCGTGAAAACGATCCGCTAAAATTCGAAAATCACTACCTCGAAACCGTCTACGAGCCCGCGCTCGCAGCCTGTCAGCAAAAGCTCTCCTGCGATGCAACACCGTTGTACGATGCTCGCGACAAAGCTTTTGCCGATCATCGCAACGCGTTTTATACAAAACATACGCAAATGGCCGGGAAGATAAGGGAAGATATGGCGGCGCTGGATAACAACGTCGCGCCTTTGCGTAAAGAGCAGGGCGAGCTGCGCAAACAGCTGGTTGCTCTCGAAGTCAGTACCCATGAGTTCACTCGTGATTATAAGTGGTGGCGAGAAGCGCTCGAAAAAATGAAAAAAGAGGGCGTTATCCAGTAATCAAAACGTTGGGGTGCAAAATAGCGCCCCTACATCAACGGCACGCAACAGTGCCGTTTTGATAGCAATGTCTAAAATACACAATCTTATTAAGATATTTATCTGGTTAATGGAATGAGGTCACATTATTCGTCTTCTGCATTGGGATAATGCGACAAATTCACGTAACTGGAGAAATAACATGGAGTTTTTCAAAAAAACGGCACTGGCTGTACTGGTTATGGGTTGCAGCGGTGCTGCGTTAGCGCTACCCAGTGTAACGATACTGGCGACAGGTGGAACGATTGCGGGTGGAGGTGATTCAGCAACAAAATCCAATTACACCGCAGGTAAAGTGGGTGTGGAGAACCTCGTTAATGCAGTACCGCAATTAAAAGATATTGCCGTCGTTAAAGGGGAGCAGGTGGTTAATATCGGATCTCAGGATATGAATGATGACGTCTGGCTGACTCTGGCGAAAAAAATTAATAATGATTGTGCGGCTACCGATGGATTCGTGATCACGCACGGTACGGATACGATGGAAGAGACAGCTTATTTTCTCGATCTCACCGTCAAATGCGATAAGCCTGTCGTACTGGTCGGCGCGATGCGCCCATCAACCTCGATGAGTGCAGACGGCCCTTTTAATCTCTACAACGCGGTGGTAACGGCAGTTGATCCGCAATCTGCAAAACGCGGCGTGCTGGTCGTAATGAACGATACGGTTCTGGACGGGCGCGACGTGACCAAAACAAATACCACGGATGTCGCGACGTTCCGCTCAGTGAATTACGGGCCGCTGGGGTATATCCATAATGGCAAAGTTGATTATCAACGCACGCCGGCGCGTAAACATACTGCCGCCACGCCTTTCGATGTTTCAAACCTGAGTGAATTGCCGAAAGTGGGTATTGTTTATAACTACGCCAGTGCTTCCGATCTTCCGGCAAAAGCGTTGATTGAGGCGGGATATCAGGGCATCGTGAGCGCAGGTGTGGGTAACGGAAATCTTTATAAAACGATCTTCGATACGCTGGCGACAGCGGCTCATCAGGGCGTTGCAGTTGTAAGATCATCCCGCGTACCAACAGGCGCGACAACGGAAGATGCGGAAATTGATGACGCGAAATATGGCTTTGTCGCTTCGGGAACGCTGAACCCACAAAAATCGCGTGTCCTGCTTCAGCTTGCGTTAACGCAAACCAAAGATCCAAAACAAATTCAGCAGATGTTTAATCAATATTAACGGAAATGACCGGATGGCTCGTCGCCATCCGGTACCGGTTATTCTGCCAAAAACAGCTCCAGCAGCGAGTTCAAAAACAGCTTCCCGTGCTCGGTAATCTGCCAGTACTCCGCGCATTCGGTGAGATACCCCTGCGCCAACGCTTCATCAATTTGCGGGCGAATCGCTTGCTCACTAAGCCCCGTATAGCGGCTAAACTCCGCGCGCGGGGCGGGTTCCAGCAGGCGGAAGCGGTTCATAAAGAACTCAAACGGTTTATCGGCTGCTTCAACATCGTGCTGGCGTTCCAGGTAGCGCCCTTCCATGTAACCGCGCGGATGGCGCGTTTTGGCAGTACGCAGAATGCGCCCGTTCGGGAAGGTAACTTTGCCGTGTGCGCCGCAGCCAATGCCGAGGTAGTCGCCAAACCGCCAGTAGTTGAGGTTATGCTGGCACTGATATCCCGGTTTCGCGTAAGCCGACGTTTCATACTGCTGATAACCTGCTGCCGTCAGCAGCTTATCGCCCTGCTCGAAAATATCCCATAGCGCGTCGTCATCCGGCAGCACCGGGGGGCGCGAGCCAAACAGGGTGTTAGGTTCGATAGTCAACTGATACCAGGAAAGATGCGGTGGATTGAGCGCAATCGCCTGGCGCAAATCGTCCAGCGCCTCTTCCAGAGACTGGTCCGGCAGGCCGTGCATCAGGTCAAGGTTGAAGCTGCGCAGGCCCAGGCCCGTCGCCAGATTCGCCGCGCGTTTGGCTTCTTCCGGGCCGTGAATACGCCCCAGACGTTTCAGCTTGGTTTCGCTAAAGCTCTGCACGCCGATGGAGATTCGGTTCACGCCCGCACGCTGGTAATCGACAAAGCGATCTGCTTCCACCGTGCCGGGGTTCGCTTCCATAGTGATTTCCGCATCCGCCGCCAGAGTAAGACGCGCACGCACGCCATCCAGCAGCGTTTGCATCGCCGGGCCTGAAAGCAGGCTCGGTGTACCGCCGCCAATAAAAATGGTCTTTACTTCACGTCCCTGCGCGTAAGCCACGTCAGCATCTAAATCACTCAGCAGATGCTGAACATAATCGTCGTGTGGCACCTCGCCTTTCAGCGCGTGCGAGTTAAAGTCGCAGTACGGACATTTCTGCACGCACCACGGGATATGAATATAAAGACTCAGAGGCGGCAAATTAGCCATTTCGTAACGCTTCCAGTAACTGTTTCAGCGCCTGACCACGGTGAGAGATGGCAATCTTCTCTTCACGCGTCAGCTCAGCGGCGGTTTTCCCCTCAGAAGGGACATAAAAAATAGGATCGTAGCCGAAGCCACCGTTGCCCGCAGGCGCGTGGGTGATAACGCCCGGCCAGCGGCCATGACACACCAGCGGTGTTGGGTCTTCCGCGTGACGAAGATAGACCAGCACACAGTGGAACTGCGCCTGACGCTGGTCGTCCGGCACATCTTTCAGCGTTTCCAGCAGTTTTTGCAGATTACGCTCGTCGGTCGCGCCTTCACCGGAATAACGTGCGGAATAGATGCCCGGCGCACCGCCGAGATAATCCACCGCCAGCCCGGAATCATCGGCAATCGCGGGCAGGCCGGTAACCTGCGACGCATGACGCGCCTTAAGGATCGCGTTCTCAATAAACGTCAGACCCGTCTCTTCTGCGGAATCGACGCCAAGGTCAGTCTGCGCAACGATATCGAGACCAAAATCGCTCAGCAACGAGGCGAGCTCGCGCACTTTACCGGCATTACCGGTAGCGAGGACAACTTTTTGCATGGGATATCCTAATTTATCAGGGCGTCGACGCCCGCTGGGATTTGCTGCGGATGAATGATTTTAACCTGTTTATGGCGGCCCAGTTCACCTTTCTCGATGATGACCTGGCTTTTGGCGACCTTAAACTGTTTGGCGAGGAACTTCACCAGATGGGCATTGGCCTGCCCATCGACCGGCGGGGCGGTAATGGCGACTTTTAATTCGTCGCCATGTTCACCCACAATGCTGTCACGGCTGGCCTTCGGCTGAATATACAGCCGCAGCACCAGCCCGTCGTCGCAGGATGTTACGGCACTCATAGCGCCATCCACAGCCCCGGCAGCAGCATGTTGCCCGTTGCCTGTAACACTTCGGCGATGCCCATGTTGATAACATACAGCAGCAGCACGAGGATCATCGGCGAGAAATCGATACCGCCCATCGAAGGCAGCAGCTTACGAATCGGGCGCAGCAGCGGGTCAGCGAGCTGCATCAGCACAAACTCAACCGGGCTACGGCCCTGGCTTACCCAGCTCATAATCGCCATCAGCAGCAGTACCCAGAAGATAAGCAGGCCGGTGGTTTTCAGCAGGATCAGCACCGCCGCAATCCAGATTATCGGCTGGAAGGTGATGACCATAAACAGGGTAATCGCTTTGATGACGCTCAGAATAAAGGCAACCAGCAGCGAGGAACTGTCGAGCGGCCCCATCGCCGGAATGATGCGGCGCAGTGGCCCCACGATAGGTTGGGTGATTTTCACCACAAACTGGGAGAACGGATTGTAAAAATCACAGCGCGCCCACTGCATCCAGACGCGCAGCAGTAGCACCATTGTGTACAGTTCAATCACTGTTGAGAGCAGGAAGGTCAACGTCTTCATGGCGTTCCTCAGAGTTCCTTATTTTTTTGTGTAATCACGCGCACCGAAAATCGCGGTGCCGATGCGTACCATAGTGCTACCCGCCGCAATGGCGGCTTCCATATCGTCTGACATGCCCAGTGAGAGCGTATCGACTGTAGGGTAGTGCGTCTTCAGCCGCGCGAATGCTACCGCCATTTGTTGGGCGACGGCAAACTGCTTATCGTACTCGGTTTCCGGTGCCGGAATGGCCATCAAACCGCGCAGGCAGAGATTGGGCAGGGCGGAAACCTCCGCCGCTAACGCGTCAACCGCCTCGGGTTCGATGCCGGATTTACTCTGCTCATCGCTAATGTTGACCTGAATCAGCACGTTGAGCGGCGACAAATGCGCAGGGCGCTGTTCGCTAAGCCGGGTGGCGATCTTCAGCCTGTCGACCGTATGGCACCAGTCGAAATGCTCCGCCACCAGGCGACTTTTGTTGGACTGCAACGGGCCAATAAAGTGCCATTGCAGATCCGTTATGCCTTTGTCCTGAAAGAAGCGGATTTTTTCCACGCCTTCCTGAACATAGTTTTCGCCGAATGCACGTTGGCCAGCAGCCATTGCTTCTTCGACGGCGCTCGCAGGTTTGGTTTTGCTGACTGCAAGCAGCGTAACTTCTTCTGAAAGCCGGCCGCATCGTGATGCAGCGGCTGAGATTTTGTCCCGGACCTGTGCCAGGTTATGCGCTATATCGTTCATATTTGCTGGTGGGTCTTATGGAAATACAAGAAATCGTGGCGCTTAGTGTAAAGCATAACGTGTCGGATCTACACCTGTGTAGCGGAGCAATGGCGCGATGGCGACGTTGTGGCTTGCTCGAATCTGCGCCATTTTTATCGCCGGAACCGGAAGCATTGCTACGCGGTTGGTTAAGCGAAGCGCAGCATGCGCAATGGCGGTCGCAGGGCCAGCTTGATTTTGCGATAGCGCCCTCTGAAGGGCCACGCCTGCGCGCCAGCGCATTTCGCCATGCGCGCGGTGTTTCGCTGGCATTGCGTGTGCTACCGACGCGCTGCCCAACGCTCGCTGAACTCGGCGTGCCAGCGGCGCTACCTGAACTGTTGCATGAAGAGGGTGGGTTGATACTGGTCACCGGCGCAACCGGCAGCGGTAAGTCAACGACGCTTGCCGCAATGGTCGATTACCTCAATAACACTCTGGATGGGCATATTCTGACGCTGGAAGATCCGGTGGAATTTATTCACGCCAGCCAGCGCTGCTTAATCCAGCAACGCGAAATCGGTCAACATATCTCATCATTCGCTGAGGCACTGCGCGGCGCGCTACGTCAGGACCCCGACGTTATCCTGCTGGGGGAGTTACGCGACAGCGAGACGATCCGGCTGGCATTAACCGCCGCCGAAACAGGTCATCTGGTGCTGGCGACATTGCATACGCGCGGTGCGGCCCAGGCGATTGAACGTCTGGTTGATGTTTTTCCGGCGCAGGAAAAAGAGCCTGTGCGCAGCCAGCTGGCGAACAGCCTGTGTGCGGTGGTGGCGCAAAAGCTGGTGGCGGATAAACAAGGCGGGCGCGTGGCGCTCTTCGAGCTGCTGGTGAATACCCCGGCGGTAGGGAACCTGATCCGCGAGGGGAAAAACCATCAGTTACCGGGTGTCATGCAAACTGGACAGCAGGCAGGAATGCAAACTTTCACCCAAAGCTATCAACAATGTGTGGCGAAGGGTAAGCTATAAGGATTAGGCTATTTCTCCTGTGCTTATTAATTCTATTTCTAATAGATAAGTGTTATTACTGTGATGACAGTAGAGTTTTTGGAATTAATCGACAGGAAAGAATGTTTCAATATATTATGAATGTGACGTTTATTCGACATTTTGTTGTAATAATGTTTTATTTGTAAATTCAACGTTCCGTTATTATTCTGCGAAAATATAATCATCAGTGTAACATGTTATACCTAAGCCATAATTCCTAAGTAATATGGATGACGGATTTTTACACCGATGCACAACATTATGTTGTGTAGACATAGAAAAAAAGGGTGATATTCTTTTGACACTCAGTGGGGATCGTTCTATTCTAATTATGGAATTAGGATTATTCTTATGAAATATTGTTTCACTTCATACTGTCTTGATTATTATTATGCATGATAATTAAGATTGCTTTGATTTATTAAAACACCATGATGGTGGCAAAATACTAAGGAGAGTTTCAAATGCTTGATGTATCAGAGAGTGTATCTAAATCCCGCAAAATCATTTTAATCACCCACCCGTCAGTACAGGCCAATGCATTCGCTGGTTATCTTTCTGATTTACTTTCAGTTTCTGTAGATGTTCACAATATCAATAAGCCGATGGTACAGCGCCTTGCGAAAGGTACTGTGGTGCTGTTTGATATCGCGGTATCGAACAAAAAGCTGAACGGTATCTGGCGCGATATTATCCGCTCGCAGTTTGATTCTCCACGCTTGCTTATTATTAACAGTGCGCAAAAGTATGAATTATACGAAATGGCGCAGTGGCCCGCGCTGTACGGTGTGTTCCGTCATGATGATGAAGAATCGCGCTTAATTGAGGGTGTCAAAGCCGTGCTGAACGGTGAACAGACTGCTGAATTGAGCGTAATGCATCCGGCAATGTACGCAGTTGAACAGCCGACTGAATCATCAGACAATATTCCACTGACCGAACGTGAATGCGAAATTCTTAATGAATTACGTCATGGTGCGACCAATATGGATATTGCTCGTGCGCTGTTCATCAGTGAAAACACAGTGCGTACACACTTATATAATGTTTTCCGTAAGTTAAGCGTGAAAAACAGAACCCAGGCTGTCAGCTGGGCGAACGAAAATTTGCGTCACTAAGTTTTACACTGGAAACGTTGTAGGCCGGATAAGCGCTAGCGCCATCCGGCTTTCCTGTCTCTAACGCCCACTATTTACACGTTATGCTAGCCTGACTACTGACTGTAGCTTTGCTCGAAGTAACTCTCCAGAATCACCACCGCAGAGGCTGAATCCACGCTGCCTTTATCCAGCGCGCGAAAACCACCGTGCTCGAACAACCCGGCGCGGGCTTCAACGGTACTCAGACGCTCGTCATGCAGTTTAATCGCCACGCCGAAACGGCCGTGAATTTTATTGGCGAAGTTACGTGCGCGCGCGGTAAGCGGCTGCTCAGTGCCGTCCATATTCAGCGGCAGGCCGACGATCACTAACGCCGGTTGCCACTCTTTCAGCAGCTTCTCAATCAGCGTCCAGTCTGGTGTGCCGTTTTGCGCCTTCAGGGCGTTGAGTGGGCGCGCGGTACCGGTAATTTGCTGTCCGACCGCGACGCCAATGCTGCGGGTGCCAAAATCAAATGCGAGAAAGGTTCCGCTCATTATGCGTGCCCCGCCACACCAGGCATGGTGTGAATATCGATGCCGATGAGTTTTGCCGCATCGCGCCAGCGATCGGCGATCGGCGTTTTAAACAGAATATTGAGGTCGGCAGGCGCGGTGAGCCAGGCGTTATCGAGAATTTCCTGCTCCAGCTGGCCTTTCTCCCATGATGCGTAACCCAGCGCAACCAGCACGTCTGTCGGCTGTGCCGCCGTGCCCAGGGTTTCCAGCACGTCGCGCGACGTGGTGACGATGGTGTTATCAGAGATACGGATGCTTGAGGAAAACGACGCCGGTGGCGTGTGCAGAATGAAGCCGCGATCTTCCGCCAGCGGGCCGCCGAGCATCACCGGTTTATCGAGGCGAATCGACGGATCGCGCGGATCGGGCGTGATCTTCAGTTTTTCCAGAATGCCTTCAACTTGCAGGTTTTCCAGCGGCTTATTGATGATAATCCCCATTGCGCCATCGTCGTTATACTCGCAGATATAGACAACGGAACGGCGGAAGATGGGGTCCTGAAGAGCCGGCATGGCAATAAGAAAGTGATGCTGTAAATTCATTGTCAGAGGTTCTGTCCTGGTTCAAAAAGCAGCAACGTCCAGTATGCGGGGAAAGAGGCGTGCTGTCACCAGGCAGTCCTGTAAACGCGCGTAAGCGCCTGGCAGGAAAGCCTGGTTGTGGCGGGTTCCCTCCCGCCGCAGAGATTACTTGCCTAAACGTTTTTCGATAGCGTCCATCAGCATCCCGGTGATGGAAATCGGGAACTCCGCTTCGATTTCACGCACGCAGGTTGGGCTGGTGACGTTAATCTCGGTCAGGCGATCGCCGATGATATCCAGGCCGACAAAAATCAGACCTTTCGCTTTCAGCGTCGGGCCCACTTTGCGGGCGATTTCCCAATCGCTTTCGCTCAGCGGACGCGGCTCGCCACGGCCACCGGCGGCCAGGTTACCACGGGTTTCACCGCCCTGCGGAATACGCGCCAGGCAGTACGGGACAGGTTCGCCATCGACGACCAGCACGCGCTTATCACCGTCTTTGATTGCTGGCAGATACGTTTGCGCCATGCAATAGCGGCTGCCAAGCTCGGTCAGGGTTTCGGCGATAACGCCAATGTTAGGATCGCCTTCTTTCACGCGGAAAATCGACGCGCCGCCCATACCATCCAGCGGTTTCATGATGATGTCGCCATGCTCCTGCCAGAACGCTTTCAGCTGCGCTTTGTTACGGGTGACCAGCGTTTCCGGCGTCAGTTCAGAGAACCAGGCGGTGAACAGCTTCTCGTTACAGTCGCGCAGGCTCTGCGGTTTGTTGACGATAAGAGTGCCTTTCTCTTCCGCGCGTTCCAGAATATAGGTCGCGTAGATGAATTCGGTGTCAAACGGCGGATCCTTACGCATCAGAATCACATCGAGGTCGGCAAGCGCGATATCCTGCTCGCTGCCAAATTCGTACCATTTGTCATAGTTCTGCTCAACGTTCACCAGACGCGTACGCGCGCGGGATTCGCCGTTGGTCAGATAGAGGTCATTCATCTCCATGTAATGGAGTTCATAGCCCCGGCGCTGTGCCTCCAGCAACATCGCGAAGCTGGTGTCTTTTTTGATATTGATGTTTGCGATGGGGTCCATCACGATGCCGAGCTTAATCATTCTAGTTCTCCTGGAAGCCGGTATTAGCCCAGATCGCCAAAGCGCACTTGAAGCGCAGTAATGGCGGTGAGCGCGGTAGTCTCAGTACGCAGAACGCGAGGTCCCAACAGGATATCAGTAAACTGGTAGCGTGCGGTCATGGCAATTTCATCTGCCGAGAGACCGCCTTCCGGGCCAATCAGCAAACGCACGCGCTCCACCGGCAGCGGAAGCGTATTGATGCTGGCGCTGGCACGCGGATGCAGGTTCAGCTTCAGCCCGCTATCTTCTTCGGCGCACCACTGTTCCAGATTCATCGCCGGGCGAATTTCCGGAATCGTGTTGCGGCCACACTGTTCACAGGCGGCAATCGCGATTTTTTGCCACTGTTGGATCTTCTTATTCAAACGCTCGGCATCCAGTTTAACGCCACAGCGCTCAGAAAACAGTGGCGTTATGAGGCTTACACCGAGTTCTATTGATTTCTGGATGGTGAATTCCATTTTATCGCCGCGCGACATTACCTGGCCCAGGTGAATGTGAATGGGGGATTCGCGGTTATCAATTTCCCCGCTGACAATATTCACGCGCACGCTTTTTTTATCGGCGTGGGTAATTTCGGCATCGAAGATCTGGTTACTGCCATCGAAAAGCTGAATCGCCTGACCCGGCCCCATGCGCAGCACACGGCCAACATGGTTTGCCGCGTCTTCCGACAGGGCGATTTCATGCCCGGCGGTGATGTGTTCAGGGTGATAAATACGGGGGATGCGCATGATGTGACGTTCCATTAATAGCTTAGGTACCAGGCACTTTCCGTTCCCTCTCCCTGAGGGAGAGGGCCAGGGTGAGGGGGAAATGTCCGGCAGAAAATTAAACAATTAGCCGCTAGTGTAGGTTAGCTCTTTTGCGCCTGGCAAGCCTGCAACACGTAAGGGTTATGGTTACCCTGAATTTTGGCGATGCGCCTGTCGCGCTCACACTCCCATTCGCTGACCGGATACATCTTATTCCACGCGTTGAAAAGCTGCGTCTGCTGGCGGGAAAGATTGATTTGATACGTATCGCGCATATAGAAGTAGGTGCGGGCAATTGCGCCGCGCGAGCGTGCCGGTGGCTCGGCCACTTTCTCTTTAAAGTCTACCTTCATGGCGCACTGACCGTACTGGCCTTCGCCGCCATTCCACTGGCTATACATAAAGTTACCGCGATCGCCGTTCACTTCTCCGACCGCAGGTTGCAGGTTATGCATATCGCTTTCTATTTTGCGGTACAGCGGATCTTTGGCGCAGTTTTTCCGTCCGCCATCCTGCCAGCACTGGCGCTGGTGACCAAACTGCCAGGCGGGCATCACGTGTTCCCATTCGACGCGGCTGGCGCGGTTTTCATTTTTACGCACTTTATAACCGCAGGACTCAAGGTCAATGACGCCTTTCTTACCCTGCCAGTTGATTTTACAGCCGCAGTAGAAATCACCCGGCACATCACTGTTAACTTTTACGCCAGCGGTTTTGGCCTGGGAAAAACTTTTGATACCTTCGGCCAGCGCCTGGCCTGAGAGCGCCGCCGTAAAAAACACGACTGCGAATGCTACTTTAGGGGACATCACGAACTCCGTCTCAAAACGAGCCCGCAACGTAGCGAATGCAAAGGTCAGATGCAATCAGTCAGATCAGAAAACTTCCAGAAAATTCCATCAGTTACAATTCTGCAACCAACGGCTCGCCGCAGTGTACGCAACGATAGGTCGCTTCACCGCGCACCACGCGATTATGGCGGCGAATGGTCAATTGATGCAGCTGGCAGCGGCAGCGGTAGGGGAAAGTTTTGCTGCGTATTGAACTCAGTTCAAACTGATGCGTGCGGCGTGCCGGAACGCCGAGCACCGCTTCCATCATCCATTTCCACTCTTTCCCGTGCGGAGGAACGCGGCCAAAGTGCTTCCACACCAGCAGATGCGCCAGTTCGTGCGGAACCACTTCATCAATAAACGCCTGCTGGTTTTCCGCCAGCAGTACCGGATTGAGGCGAATTTCATACTCCTGCAACCACGCGGTACCCGCCGAGGTGCCGCGCTGTTGATAAACCAGCTTTGGCTCGGGGTAGTTACGCTTGAGCGCAAGATTCGCTTTGGCAAGATTTTCCCGCAGACAACGCATCACGCTTTGCTGGAGGGCGATAGGAATTCGAGGGCTTTTCATGGCGCAGAGGATAGAGCGGGTAGTGGGGCGAGTGCAAGAGGAAGGTATGCCCAATGGCGCTTCGCACATCGGGCATACAAGATGATAGGTAGGTCGGGTAAGCGCAGCGCCACCCGACACTACGCCCGGATTAGTCGTGCGCGCCGATTTCGCGCAGCTTGCGACCTTTCATCAGGTTACGTTCAATATGTTCCAGCGACACATGTTTGGTTTCCGGAACCAGCCAGATAGTCAGGACGATGAAGAACAGGTTCAGACCGGCGTAAACCCAGAAGGTGTTGGCGTTGCCCAGCGAGTTGAGCATGGTCAGGAACGTTGCGCCGACGATCATGTTGGCAATCCAGTTGGTCGCGGTAGAGCAGGTGATACCGAAATCGCGGCCTTTCAGCGGCTGAATTTCAGAACACAGTACCCAAATCAGCGGACCGGCGCTCATGGCGAAGCCAACGATAAACATCAGCAGCATGGCAATCGCGAAGTATTGTGCAGACGGCGAATGGATACCGACGTGCATCATTGTACCCAGTACGCCCATGCCGACGGCCATCACCAGGAAGCCCAGCGTCAGGGTTGGTTTACGGCCCCAGCGGTCAACCAGCCCGATGGCAATAAAGGTCGCCAGTACGTTGGTCAGACCGACGATAACCGTGCCCCACATCTGTTCGTGCGTGTTGGTATAACCCGCCAGCTCAAAGATTTTCGGCGCGTAATACATGATGACGTTCATCCCGGTGAACTGCTGCATTACCTGTAACAGCACGCCCAGGAACACCGCGCGGCGGAAGTTGCTGTTCTCTTTAAACAGCGCCCAACCACTCTGCTTAACCTGCAGGCTTTCACGGATTTCATCCAGCTCGCGTTTCGCTTCCGCGCTGGTATCACGCAGACGAAGCAGTACGCGTTCCGCGTCGTGGAAGCGGCGTTTGGCCGCGAACCAGCGTGGACTGTCCGGCAGGAAGAATACGCCAATCAGCAGCAGGATCGCCGGAATGATAATCACGCCCAGCATCCAGCGCCATGCGCCAGAGTAGCTGAACGCGGTATCCGACAGGTACGCGCCGAGAATACCGATGGTAATCATCAACTGGTACATGGAAATCATACTGCCGCGAATTTTTTCCGGCGCGATTTCAGAGAGATACAACGGTGCCGTATAGGACGCGACACCCACAGCCAGGCCCAGCAGGACGCGGGAGATAATCAGCACTTCCGGGTTTGGCGCAGCGGCGGAGAACAGCGAGCCGAGGACAAACAGGATTGCGCCAATCATCAGGCTTTTTTTACGCCCGAGACGGAAGGAGAGCCAGCCACTGCCGACTGCACCAATCGCGGCACCGAACATCATGGAACTGACCACCCACTCCTGGGTGTGTGGAGAAATCTGAAACTCATCGGTAATAAAGGGTAGGGCACCGGCAATTACGCCGATATCAAGACCGAAAAGGAGTCCGGCCAGGGCTGCCAGAAAACAGACAAAAAAGGTCATTGTCTTGTTAGAACGCCCTTGTTTTTTATTGTCAGGCATTATGCCCTCCAGTTGGATTATCAGCTTTGTCGATGTTAAGGGTAAGTGAGTCCGCCGTAAAAATATGTGATTGTAATCACAGGAGTGTAATCGCTTACACTATCATTCATAGTGACTATGTATTAAAAATTATAGTAATCAAATAGTTAATTGTGAAATGTGGCGGAAAAAAAATTGTGCTTCAGATTAGCCTGAAAAATAAATGTAACAACAGAGCATTTGCTATGTAACATGCCTGGCTACGTCAATTGGCCTGATAG
Organism: Pseudocitrobacter sp. CD920760; assembly: GCF_057782505.1. Lineage (NCBI taxonomy): Bacteria > Pseudomonadati > Pseudomonadota > Gammaproteobacteria > Enterobacterales > Enterobacteriaceae > Pseudocitrobacter > Pseudocitrobacter sp. CD920760. The sequence goes on along the minus strand of NZ_CM173490.1, from coordinate 4,375,017 downwards.
GCGGTGGGGTGTAATCGCTTTCATAGCGCACGCGTTAGAAATAAAAAAAGGCCAGCACGAGGCTGGCCTTCAGATAAAACGGTGGGGAGATTATTTCAGGCCGGCAGCATCGCGCAGCAGTGCCGCTTTGTCGGTTTTTTCCCACGGGAAATGTTCGCGGCCAAAGTGACCGTAAGCTGCGGTCTCTTTGTAGATCGGGTGCAGCAGATCCAGCATCTGAATGAGGCCGTACGGACGCAGGTCGAAGAACTCGCGCACCAGCAGGGTCAGTTGTTCAGAAGGCACTTTCTCGGTACCGAAGGTTTCCACCATGATGGAAGTCGGTTCTGCCACGCCGATTGCGTAGGAGACCTGAATTTCACAACGGTCAGCCAGGCCCGCAGCAACGATGTTTTTCGCCACATAACGTGCCGCGTATGCTGCGGAGCGGTCCACTTTTGATGGATCTTTACCGGAGAACGCACCGCCGCCGTGACGCGCCATGCCGCCGTAGGTATCAACGATAATTTTACGGCCGGTCAGACCGCAGTCGCCCATCGGGCCGCCGATCACGAAACGACCGGTTGGGTTGATGAAGAATTTGGTTGACGCGTTCAGCCATTCAGTCGGCAGAACTGGCTTGATAATCTCTTCCATCACTGCTTCCTGCAGGGATTTCTGATCGATGCTTTCAGCGTGCTGAGTGGACAGAACGACCGCATCAATACCGACGATTTTACCGTCGTCATACTGGAAGGTGACCTGGCTTTTCGCATCCGGACGCAGCCATGACAGGGTGCCATTCTTACGCACTTCAGCCTGACGCTGCACCAGACGGTGCGCATAGGTGATTGGCGCTGGCATCAGCACGTCGGTTTCGTTGGTTGCATAACCAAACATCAGACCCTGGTCGCCCGCGCCCTGTTCCAGCGGATCGGAACGGTCAACGCCCTGGTTGATGTCCGGAGACTGTTTACCAATTGCGCTCAGTACGGCACAGGAGTTGGCGTCAAAGCCCATATCCGAATGCACATAGCCAATTTCGCGAACGGTGTTACGGGTGATCTCTTCGATATCAACCCATGCGCTGGTGGTGATTTCACCGCCAACCAAAACCATGCCTGTTTTCACGTAGGTTTCGCAGGCTACGCGGGCTTTCGGGTCCTGTTCGAGGATAGCGTCAAGCACGGCGTCGGAGATTTGGTCCGCAATTTTGTCAGGATGCCCTTCGGATACAGACTCGGACGTAAATAGGTGTTTTGCCATAATTTCTTCACCCTGGAAAAAATAGAGTTCGATAAGCTTCATGTGGCGATGCCCGCGCTGTGCGATGTGCGCTAAAACGGGCAGCAGGTCGGCACACAAGAAGTCAGTATAGACGGATTAACTTCTGGACGGCTATTCTAGGTTACTTCTTAATCCGATTTCCAGCGTTTTTTGATTTGGCTCGCATTCTTGCGCAACGCAAGGTGGAAATTTTTCCTGACATTGCTGGCAGAGTCCGTATTTTTATTTTGCTTTTTACCCGTCTTCCCGGTATAAAACGCGGCGCGCGGCTCATACCAAAAAAGTGCACGAATTGATTTCGTGACGCCACTTCCAGCCGGGCTAAAACATGCGTTTTTTGGCTATAGCAAGTCCTTCGGGGCTGGCGTGGAGGTGATATCAAATAATGAACCGTTGTATTGTGCCAAATCTGTCACACCGTCCTGGTGTGAACCCGACTCCCGTTCTCAGTATCTCTGCTTTGTATACCTGCCGATGTTTTACCCATTTCGGCGCTTCTCAGGACTCCAGGGCCGGCCAGGCTTTCAGGAACTGAACAAGGGCGCTCTTGCTCCAGCAAGAGATTTCTCGTGGTTTCTCCGAACATCGTCTTAAGTTCGGTTGCGTGTTTTACAATGATATGAACAAGAAACCGGTCGCACAGTCGATGCACCAGCATAACGCGCTGGGAAATCAGGCTGTATATGGGTTGTTATCGCATCGTTACGCTGCGATAGTAGTTAACTGTTTTACACTAGATACAAATTATTGAGGTTCGCTATGTCTGACGACATGTCTATGGGTTTGCCTTCGTCAGCGGGCGAACAAGGTGTACTACGTTCCATGCAGGAGGTTGCGATGAGCTCCCAGGAAGCAAGCAAGATGCTACGCACATACAACATTGCCTGGTGGGGCAATAACTACTATGACGTCAACGAGTTAGGCCATATCAGCGTATGCCCTGACCCGGACGTTCCGGAAGCCCGCGTTGACCTGGCGCAGCTGGTAAAAGCGCGTGAAGCGCAGGGGCAGCGCCTGCCTGCGCTGTTCTGCTTCCCGCAGATCCTCCAGCACCGTTTGCGCTCGATCAACGCCGCGTTCAAGCGTGCGCGCGAGTCTTACGGCTATAACGGCGACTATTTCCTGGTCTACCCGATCAAGGTAAACCAGCATCGCCGCGTGATTGAATCCCTGATCCACTCTGGCGAACCGCTGGGGCTGGAAGCGGGTTCCAAAGCAGAATTGATGGCTGTGCTGGCTCACGCTGGCATGACCCGCAGTGTGATTGTGTGTAACGGCTATAAAGACCGTGAATACATTCGCCTGGCGCTGGTGGGTGAGAAGATGGGCCATAAGGTCTATCTGGTGATTGAGAAAATGTCGGAAATCGCCATCGTGCTGGAAGAAGCCGAGCGATTAAACGTCGTGCCGCGCCTTGGCGTGCGTGCGCGTCTGGCGTCGCAGGGTTCCGGTAAATGGCAATCCTCCGGCGGCGAGAAATCCAAATTCGGCCTCGCGGCGACGCAGGTGCTGCAACTGGTGGATATCCTGCGTGAAGCCGGGCATCTGGACAGCCTGCAACTGCTGCACTTCCACCTGGGTTCACAGATGGCCAATATTCGCGACATCGCCACCGGCGTGCGTGAATCGGCGCGTTTCTACGTTGAACTGCACAAACTGGGTGTGAACATTCAGTGCTTCGACGTTGGCGGCGGCCTGGGCGTGGACTACGAAGGGACGCGTTCCCAGTCCGATTGCTCGGTGAACTACGGCCTGAACGAATACGCTAACAACATTATCTGGGCGATTGGCGATGCCTGTGAAGAGAACGGTCTGCCGCACCCGACGGTGATCACCGAATCGGGCCGAGCGGTAACCGCGCATCACACGGTGCTGGTGTCGAACATCATTGGCGTTGAGCGCAACGAATACACCGAGGCGACTCCGCCTGCTGACGACGCGCCGCGTGCGCTGCAAAGCATGTGGGAAACCTGGCAGGAGATGCATGAGCCCGGCACGCGCCGCTCGCTGCGTGAATGGCTGCACGACAGCCAGATGGACCTGCACGACATTCACATCGGTTACTCCTCCGGGGCGTTCAACCTGAAAGAGCGCGCATGGGCAGAGCAGCTTTATCTGAACATGTGCCACGAAGTGCAGAAACAGCTCGACCCGAGCAACCGCGCGCATCGCCCGATTATCGATGAACTGCAAGAGCGTATGGCGGATAAAATTTACGTCAACTTCTCTCTGTTCCAGTCGATGCCGGACGCATGGGGTATCGACCAGTTGTTCCCGGTGATGCCGCTGGAAGGCTTAAACCAGGTGCCAGAGCGCCGCGCGGTGTTGCTGGATATTACCTGTGATTCCGATGGTGCGATTGATCATTACGTCGATGGCGACGGGATCGCCACCACCATGCCGATGCCGCAGTATGACGTGGACAACCCGCCGATGCTGGGCTTCTTCATGGTTGGCGCGTATCAGGAGATCCTCGGCAACATGCATAACCTGTTCGGTGATACCGAAGCGGTTGACGTGTTCGTCTTCCCTGACGGCAGCGTGGAAGTTGAACTGTCTGACGAAGGCGATACGGTAGCGGATATGCTGCAATACGTGCAGCTTGATCCCAACACGTTGCTGACTCAGTTCCGTGACCAGGTGAAAAACACCGGTCTGGACGAGGCGCTGCAACAGCAGTTCCTGGAAGAGTTTGAAGCGGGGCTTTACGGGTATACGTACCTGGAAGACGAGTAAGTTTGCGCGGGCGTTGCCCGGTGGCGCTACGCTTACCGGGCCTACAAGTACCTTGAACCCGCGCAAAAAAACGGCGATAATTTGCCCCAACAAGCTGTAACTCAAATCAATCCCTTCCTCGTCGGGCCTAACGACGCGGAAGGGATTTTTTTTTACCGACTTTAGATGAGGTCATAGCCATGAGTACCTTAGGAAATCAGTACGATAACTCCCTGGTATCTAACGCATTTGGTTTTTTACGTCTGCCGCTGAACTTCCAACCGTATGACAGCGATGCCGACTGGGTGATCACCGGCGTGCCGTTTGATATGGCGACCTCGGGTCGTGCCGGTGGCCGTCATGGCCCGGCGGCCATCCGTCAGGTTTCCACCAATCTGGCCTGGGAGCACAACCGCTTCCCGTGGAACTTCGACATGCGTGAACGCCTGAACGTCGTGGACTGCGGCGACCTGGTGTATGCCTTTGGCGATGCTCGCGAAATGAGCGAAAAATTGCAGGCGCACGCTGAAAAACTGCTGGCTGCGGGTAAACGCATACTCTCCTTCGGCGGTGACCACTTCGTCACGCTGCCGCTGCTGCGCGCGCACGCCAAACACTTCGGTAAAATGGCGCTGGTGCATTTTGATGCCCACACCGACACCTATGCGAACGGCTGCGAATTCGACCACGGCACCATGTTCTACACCGCGCCGAACGAAGGTCTGATTGACCCGAACCATTCCGTGCAGATTGGTATCCGTACCGAGTTTGATAAAGACAATGGCTTCACCGTGCTGGATGCCTGCCAGGTAAACGATCGCACCGCTGATGACATCATCGCCCAGGTGAAACAGATTGTCGGTGATATGCCGGTTTATCTGACCTTTGATATCGACTGCCTCGACCCGGCTTTCGCGCCAGGTACCGGTACGCCGGTCATCGGCGGCCTGACGTCTGACCGCGCCATCAAGCTGGTGCGCGGCCTGAAAGATCTCAACATCGTGGGTATGGATGTTGTGGAAGTGGCGCCGGCCTACGATCAGTCTGAAATCACCGCGCTGGCAGCGGCGACCCTCGCACTGGAAATGCTGTACATCCAGGCCGCGAAAAAAGGCGAGTAATCCGTTACGTGCTCACTGCTGCTGCGCGACGCATGCGCAGCAGCAACATTCCGCCCGCCAACAGCGTCACGATTTGCGACGCCACCAGAACCGAAAACCCTGCGCTCACCGACCCGGCATATTTCATCACCACGCCCATCAGGAGCGGAATAAACGCCGCGCAAATATTGCCAATCCCGTTAATGATTCCATAGGCGCTGCCCACCGCGTCGTGTGCCGCGTGATGCTGTACCACTGCCGGAATGGCTGCACCCTGTAATCCCCAGAAAATATTGGCTGAGAGTAAAAACAGCCCCAGCATGGCGGGCTGATGGCTGAGCATGAGCGCCAGCACTGAGCACGCTGTCAGCGCGCCGCCGGTGACGAACAGCAGCGGGGCCTGTTCCGGGCGCAGTTTATCGAGGAGAACGCCGCCTAAAAATTTTGACCCGAGACTCAGCAGAAACGGAATGGCGGCCAGAAAGCCCGTCGCGTGAAGTGAGAAGTGATGCTCATCGCGCAGCCACGCCGGAAGCCACGCGCTGCTGCCCCACAGATAGCTCAACGTGGCAATCTCAACCAGCAGGATCCAGCCGAGCAACGGCGTGCGCCAGGCCAGCATAAAGGTCTCGCTCAATCCCCTTTGGCTGGTGCGATTCGCTTTCTGTGGCGCAGGTAAAAAGCGATAAATCAGCCCGCCACCAAGCAGCAAATTCAGCGCGGCAAGTGCATAAAATGACCCCATCCAGCCCAGATGTTGCATCAGAAACGTGACCAGCGGGAAGCCAACAGCCAGCCCGAGCGATACACCCAGGGCGCTTACGGCATTCGGTTTGCCAATCTCCTGCGCGGCAAAGTGGTCGCTGATGTAGCGCGTCTTCAGTGAAAAGAGCGGCCCTTCAGCAATGCCGAGGATCACGCGCGCGATAAGCATGCCGAACAGCGATCCGAGCAGAGGGGAGATAGCGCAAACCAGCGCCCAGACGGCGATGCTGATCAACAGTCCCTGACGGTAATTGAGTTTACTTTCCATTACCGGAGTTAATAGAAGAGCCGACAATCCATAACCCAGAAGAAAGAATGTCATTAACATTCCTTGTAACATTCTGTTTTCATTTATATGAAAATGATTGACGAAGTCGGCATTGAGAATCATCACCGAGATATTTACTCTATCGACATAAGAAATCACAATTAGAAACAATAACGCGATGACGCCCTGCCAGCGTGCTGAAATCATCTTATTTCTCCTGCCAGAAATATTATTTATTTTTTTGCGTTTATAGTTTCACAATGAAAATGTATCACCAGTGAAACTCATTGATATAAAAGATTAATTTTTTTATTGGTTTCACCTGTGAAACCAGGTGACGAAACCTCGAGCTATTTATTAATAATCCCGTCATTCAAAAGTCAATATCTTTGAAAGTGAAAATCACGCTATTTATAAAACAGATTCTTTCCGCCTTCATAAATCACAATTTCATATCGATGCAGTTTTTCGTGATCGATTACACACTTAGCTAATTAATTGCATAGTACTTAACAAAAACGTCACATTTGCGCTTGACGAAACATTCACCGCTTTTATATTGAGCGTATTAAATAAGAAACACAGTTTCATATATGAAACAAAAGCCTGGAGGAATGCGATGAGCTGGATAGGCGTATGTGACGCGGAGCAGGTACAGGAAGATTTCCCTTATAGCGGCAACATTGAAGGTAAAGAGATCGGTATTTATCTGGTCGATGGCGAGTTTTACGCGCTGGAAGACGTTTGTCCTCACGCTTACGCGCTGTTGAGTCAGGGGTTTGTCGAAGATGGCAAAGTGGAATGCCCGCTGCATGAAGCGGTGTTCGACGTTAAAACCGGCCAGTGCCTGCACGGGCCAGGTGGCCGCAACCTGAATCGCTACCCGGTACGGGTATTCGAAAACCAAATTCAGATCACTTTCATTGAGGAGACCGTGGCATGAGCGAAACCCTGGATTTCAACCCGGCGCTGCCGGAAAGCCGCCAGTTTACCCCGCCGGCAGAAGGCGGTAACGGCAACATTCACAAACCGGGCGATTACCAAAATATCATCTGGCAAACCCGCAGCCGCGTGCCGGAGAACTGGGAGCTGCTGCTGATTACCGCGCTGGAAGAGTTGTTCGAACAGGGCGTGGAGACGCTGCCGGAACTGGTCAACGGGCTGAACGCGATTCGCATGTACGACCAGCAGGGCGCGCCATGGAGCGATGACAGCTTCCAGGCATTCTTACAGGTTAACGGTTACTGAGGGGCGGGTGATGACAACAACAGTACAGAGCTATCTCGATAAAGGGTTGCGCGGTTTGTGGTATCCGGTTCTGGCGAGCTGGGAAGTGCAGTCCGCACCGGTCGGGATCACCCGCCTGGGCGAACAAATTGTGGTGTGGCGTAACAAAGATGGTCAGGTTCAGGCGCTGGAAGATCGCTGCCCGCACCGTGGCGCGCGTCTGTCGATGGGCTGGAACCTCGGCGACCGTATTGCCTGCTGGTATCACGGCGTGGAAGTAGCGGGCAACGGTGAAGTGAAAGACGTTCCGGCGGTGGATCGCTGCCCGCTGGTGGGCCAGCAGTGCGTGCGCAGCTACAACGTGCAGGAAGCGCACGGCGCGATTTTCCTGTGGTTTGGCGTCACCGCTGACCAACAGCCGGAAGAACTCACCTTCCCGGAAGAGCTGGCGGACACCGAAAGCTACAGCAATTTCCTCTGTTCTGCTGCGTGGAAATGCAATTACCAGTACGCGCTGGAAAACGTGATGGACCCGATGCACGGCACCTACCTTCACTCGTCTTCGCACTCGATGGCGGAAGGCGATCGCAAAGCCGACATGGTGCTGCAACCGACTAAAACGGGCTTTATCTTCGAGAAAAAAGGGCAGAGCGGCGTCAACTTCGACTGGGTTGAACTGGGCAACAGCGGCACTTACTGGATGCGCCTCTCGATTCCGTATAAACGACGTTTTGGGCCGGGCGGTCACTTCTGGATAGTCGGCATGGTGGTGCCGGAAGATAACGACAATTGCCGCGTCTTCTTCTGGCGTATCCGTCGCGTACAGGGCTGGCAGCGCGATCTCTGGCGTTTCATGTACCGCAACCGCCTGGAAAAACTGCACTGGGAAGTGCTGGAGCAGGACCGCGTAGTGCTGGAGAGCCTGGCGCCGAACGCCCGCGATCATGAATATCTCTATCAGCACGATGTCGGCCTTTCCCGCCTGCGCCGCATGATGCAGAAAGCGGCAAAAGAACAGCTGGCGACGCGCGACGCGCAGCAGGGAGCGGCCTGATGCACGGCTTACTCGACGGCAAGCGCATCGTGGTGACCGGCGCAGCGCGCGGGCTCGGCTTCCACTTTGCCAAAGCTTGTGCAGAGCAGGGCGCGACGGTTGCGATGTGCGACATCCTCGCCGGTGAGCTGGCGGAAAGCGCGCACGGCCTGCGTGAGCAGGGCTACCGTATTGAAGATTACGTGATTGATTTAGCCGACAGCGCGTCTATCGACGCCGCGTTTACCGCTATCGCAGAAAGTGGGGCGATTGATGGGCTGGTGAATAACGCGGCGATGGCGACCGGCGTCGGCGGCAAAAACATGATCGACTACGATCCGGATCTCTGGGATCGGGTGATGAACGTCAACGTCAAAGGTACCTGGCTGGTGACCCGCGCCGCCGTACCTCTGCTGCGCGAAGGATCGGGGATCGTTAACGTGGCCTCGGACACTGCCCTGTGGGGCGCGCCGCGCCTGATGGCTTACGTTGCCAGCAAGGGCGCGGTGATTGCCATGACCCGTTCGATGGCGCGTGAACTGGGCGAAAAACGCATCCGTATCAATGCGATTGCGCCGGGGCTAACGCGCGTGGAAGCGACGGAATACGTGCCTGCTGAGCGTCATCAGCTGTATGAAAATGGCCGGGCGCTGGCGGGTGCGCAGCAGCCGGAAGATGTCACCGGTAGTGTGCTGTGGCTGTTGAGCGATCTCTCCGGATTTGTTACCGGGCAACTTATTCCGGTCAACGGCGGCTTTATTTTTAACTGAGCAGGGCGGAGGCAGTATGGCGAACGAGCACGAAATCAAGTACCTGGTGCCCGGTCTGGAGCGCGGTTTACAGCTGCTGCTGGCCTTCGGTGAACAGCACCGCGACCTGACCTTCGCTGAGCTTCACCGGCTGGTGGATATGCCGAAAGCGACGGCCTACCGCGTGGTCCAGACGCTGGAATATATGGGGTTTCTGGAGCGCAACCCGCGTACTAACACCTTCTCGCTTGGGATGAACGTGTTGCGTCTTGGCTTTGAATATATCGCCTCGCTGGATGTGGCCCAGGTTGGGCAGCCGGTGATTGAGCAACTGCGCGACAGCAGCCAGTGCAGCAGCCATCTGGCGATCCGCGACGGGCGCGACATTATCTACATCGCCCGCGTCAGCGCCGCTGGTTCGCGTATCAACCACGTCAGTATTGGCACACGTCTGCCGGTGCATTGCACATCGCTGGGCCGCATGCTGCTGACGGATGTGTCGCGCAGCGAGTTTGAACAGATTTTCCCGAACGAACGCTTACCGGGGAACACGCTGGGCCAGCCGCATGATCGGGAAGCGCTGTGGCAAATGGTGCAGCAGGATAAAGCGCGCGGCTACGTCATTGGCGAATCATTCTTCCGTGAAGGGATCTCCTCCATTGTCTATCCGGTTTACGACCGCAGCGGGCGCGTGGCGGCGGTGGTGAGCATTCTGGTGCCCTCGGAACAGGTGCCGCAAACCGATCGCGATCGGTTGCAAAACGACGTTCGCATGGCGGCGGACAAAATCTCTGGCTTTTTAGGGTATCTGTCACAAGCCAGTTAAATCAAACAGTGAGATGCAGGCGCTGAAGGGCGTCGGGCATGCTTTACGCCCAAATCAGGGCGTGGAGTGGCAAAGAGGCAACGAACCATGAGTGTAATCGGAATTGAAAAGCTGGAGTTTGGCGTCGATGACGTGACCCACAGCGCAAAATTTATGGCTGATTTTGGCCTGAAGGGTGATGCCAGCGGGCGTCGATTCACCACCCTGAGCGGTGCGAGCGTGGAGCTGAATTCGCAGGATGCCCCCGCGCTGCCGGACGCTTTTGAAGCGGGCAACACGCTGCGCCGCATGACCTGGGGCGTGGCGAGCCAGGCGGAACTGGATGCGTTGCGCCCGAAGCTTACCAGCCAGCCGGGTTTTCGTGAGGTGGACGGTGCGCTGGAATGCCGTGACCCGAACGGCATGACCTTGCGCGTGCAGGTTAGCCAGCAGCAGCCGGTTGAACTGAACGTTGAGCCGATTAACCAGTGGGGCGATGCGCGCCGTATCGACACGCCAAGCCCGGTTTACGATCGTGCGGAGCCGATCAACATCGGCCACGTAGTGTTCTTTGTTGAAGAACTGGCGGCGGTGGAGAAATTCTACCGTGAAGTGCTGGGCTTCCAGGTCTCTGACCGTTACATCAACCGCGCGGTATTCCTGCGTTGCCAGGCGCGCGGCGGCCATCACAATCTTTTCCTGCTGCAATTGCCTAACCGCAAGCGCGGCCTGAATCACGTCGCCTTCACCGTACGCGACATCCATGAAGTGATTGGAGGCGGGATTGCCATGAACAAACATGACTGGAGCACCTTTATCGGCCCCGGTCGTCACCCGGTCTCTTCCGCCTATTTCTGGTATGTAAACAGCCCAACCGGCGGGGCGTTTGAGTACTACACCAACGACGACTACCTCACCGAGAAGTGGCAGCCGCGCGAGCTGGAGCATTCGCTGGTCTCCTTTACCGAGTGGGCGGTGGAAGGCGGTATCGACCACGACACTCGCCGCCAGCAGAAGAAGCCGGAGGCGGTATGACGGCGCGCATCGTGATTATCGGCGGCGGCCAGGCGGGCGGCTGGGCGGCGAAAACCCTGCGCGATGATGGTTTCGACGGCGAGATTTGCGTAGTGGCGGAAGAAGAGTGGGATTTCTACGAACGCCCGCCGCTGTCGAAAGCCTCGCTGCTGGACGCGTCCCCGACGCTGCCGCGTCTGTTCAGCGAGGAGGCGCAACAGGCGCTGAACCTGCGCTGGTATCGTCCGCTTCGCGCGCAGGCTATCGATCCACACGCAAAAACCGTTGCGTTGAGTAACGGAGAGTCACTCAGCTACAACCAGCTTTTGATTGCTACCGGCGGCCGGGCGCGCCTGCCGGGAGACGCGTGGGCGACGCATCCGCAGGTGTATACCCTGCGCCACTGGCAGGATGCGCAGCGTCTGAAAAAGCGCCTGGCGCAGAGCCAAACGCTGGCGATTATCGGCGGCGGCTGGATTGGCCTGGAGATTGCCGCCTCGGCGCGCAAAAGCGGTATCGCGGTCACTCTGTTTGAACAACAGCCCGCGCTGTGTATGCGCTCAGTCAGCGCGGAAGTTTCCGCTGAACTGCTGGCGCTGCATCAGCAGCAGGGCGTGGATGTGCGCACCGGATGCGGGGCTATCGAACTGGATGGCGGCGATGAAAACGCGGTGATCCACTGCGACGGCCAGCGTGAGATCTTCGACGCGGTGGTGGTGGGGATCGGCGTCGATCTCAACCTGGAGCTGGCACGCGATGCCGGGCTGAAAACCGATCGCGGTATTGTGGTCGATGCGCAAGGACGCACGTCAGATCCGGCGATCTTTGCCGTGGGTGATGTGGCGCAGCACGCGCGTTACGGCCTGTGCGTGCAGTCATGGGCATTTGCGCAGAATCAGGCGGTGGCGACGGCCAAAGCGATGCTGGATGCCAGCGCGCCCGGTTACGACGACGTGCCGTGGCTGTGGTCGGATCAATACCAGCACAATATTCAGATCCTTGGCATTCCGCAGCCAAACAGCCGGACGGTGGTTCGCCGGGAAGAAAAAGGACCGATTTTCTTCTCGCTCAACGCTGACGGTACGCTGAATCAGCTGGTGGCGTTTAACGATCCGCGCACCGTTAAGCTTGCGAAACGCTGGATGGCGAGCGGGCGCGATCTGAACGCCGAGCCATTAGGCGATCCTGCATTTTCACTGATGTCACTACGCTAACCGCGACGTAACCCTCAGGGGGGAACATGAGCACATTAGAGAACAACACCGCGCCCGTTGAGGCGCGCGGTGAGGGCGTCTGCACGCCTGAAACGACCGTTCGCTGGGCTATTCCGCTGTCGCTGCTGGCCTGCGTCCTGTTGGCGTTTTTCGACAAAATCAGCATTGCCGCACTCTTTTCTGACAGCCATTTCCAGCAGGCGATGGGCATCGACTTCGACACCACGCGTCTGGGCATTCTGATGAGCGCGTTCCTGCTGAGCTACGGTTTTTCTTCCGTCTTGCTGAGCGGGTTGGGCGACAAGATCGCGCCGCTGCGTTTGCTCACCGGGATGATGGCGGTGTGGTGCGTGTTGATGGTGATGATGGGCTTTACGCACAACTACACGCTGATGGTAACGCTGCGCATTCTGCTCGGCGTGGCGGAAGGGCCACTGTTCCCGCTGGCGTTCGCCATAGTGCGCCATTCTTTCCCGCAGCATTTGCAGGCGCGCGCCACCATGCTCTGGCTGCTCGGCACGCCCGTGGGCGCGGCAATTGGCTTCCCGCTTTCCATCTGGTTGCTCAATACCTTTGGCTGGCAGAGTACCTTCTTCACCATGGCGCTGCTCACCATCCCGGTGTTGATTCTGGTGCGCATTGGTTTGCGTGGCGTGCAGCTGGAGGCGAAACAGGCACCGACGCAACAGTCGCAGCTAACGCGTCGGGCGGCGCGTCAGGAGCTGTTTGTCAGCACTCACTTCTGGATGATTTGCGTCTTTAACATCGCCTTCCTGACCTATCTGTGGGGCATCAACGGCTGGCTGCCGGGCTACCTGATTAAAGGTAAAGGCATTCACCTGGAGCATGCGGGCTGGCTGTCGTCGATGCCGTTCATCGCCATGCTACTGGGCGAGGTGATTGGCGCGTGGCTTTCCGATCGCGTCGATAAACGCGCAGCCGCCTGCTTTATCTCGATGGCAGGGGCGGCCATTGGCCTGACGGCGGTCATGCATCTGGATACGCCGCTAACCATCATCGCCGCCATGAGCTTCAGCACCTTTATGTGGGGCGTGGGCGCGCCGAACATTTTTGCCCTGCTGGCAAAAGCCACCCATCCACGGGTGAGCGCCACGGCGGGCGGTATTTTCAACGGGCTGGGAAACTTTGCCGGGGCGTTGTCGCCGGCGGTGATGGGGGCGCTGATCGCCTTCACTCACAGTATGGATTCCGGGCTGATCTTTCTGGTGGTAATGGCGACCGTAGGGTGCGTCCTGTTACTGCCGCTGCTTAAACGTTACTGAGGAGTGTGTCATGTCTGATTCAACCGTGAGCGCGAAAACCGGCATCAAGCCAGAAAATCTGAGCATGGAAGAGTGGGTGGAGTCGCGTATTGCCCGCTTTGAAGGCCGTAAATATGACTGGAACGCGTTGAAGTTCCAGGCCGATTTTGACCCGAAATATCGCCGTGCGCAGATGCGTTATATCGGTACCGGGGCGACCGGCGTCGCCAGCGATACCAACACCGTTGCGGCGGAACACTTCACTTTCTCCACCATGGTATTGCCGTCGAAATGCGAAGGTCCGCTGCATCTGCACGATGACGTGGAAGAGGTCTTCTTCATGCTGAAAGGGCAGATCACCCTGATGATTCAGGATGGTGACAACTACACCGAAACGGTGCTGCGCGAGCGCGATCTCATCTCCGTTCCGGCGGGGATCTATCGCGGCCTGTTTAACCACGGCGAAGAAGAAGCGCTGATGTGCGTGATGCTCGGCACCAAAAAGCCGGAGATCCCAACCTATCCGGCAGACCATCCGCTGTCGAAAGTGAAACGTAACTAAGGAATGACGATGACGGGTTTTCGTGAACAGGGCCATGGCGTGCCGGTGATGCTGCTCCATGGCATTAGCTCCGGTGCCGCCTCCTGGCATAAGCAGATGGCGCTACCGGGCTGCCGCGTGCTGGCCTGGGATATGCCGGGTTATGGCGAAAGCCCGATGCTGGCAACCGAACGGGCGAATGCGGGCGACTACGCGGATGCGCTTGCGCTGTTGCTTGACCGTGCTGGCGTCTGGCAAACGGTGCTGGTGGGGCATTCGCTGGGCGCGCTGGTGGCCAGCGCGTTTGCTGCGCGTTACCCCGAACGGGTAGTGCATCTGCTGCTGGCGGACCCGGCGCAGGGCTATGGCAACGCGACGGCGGAAAAGCGCGAACAGGTGTGGCGCAGCCGGGAACAGCAAATAGCGATGGGCGGCGAGATCCTCGCGCAAACCCGCGCGGCGGCACTGCTGCAACCGGCGGCACGCCAGGACGATGTCGCGACGGTGGCGGCAGGGATGCGCCGTCTGCGCCCGGAAGGGTATCTGGCGGCGGCGTGGATGCTGGCGCATGACGATATTCACCGCTGGCTTGAACAGTACGGCGGGGCGTTCAGCGTGTGCTGCGGCGAGCAGGACACCATCACGCCACCGGATGCCGCGCAGGCGCTGGCCGCCCGTTACGGTATGCCGTACACCGCCGTTCCGAAGGCCGGGCATGCCAGCTATCTCGATAACGAAACGACATTTAATCAATGGCTTTTGCAGGCAATGGAAGAGGTGCGCGATGAATGCACAAATTGAAGGGCGTGTAGCGGTAGTCACCGGGGGATCGTCGGGGATCGGTTTTGAAACCCTGCGCCTGTTACTGGGTGAAGGTGCAAAAGTGGCATTTTGTGGCCGCGATCCGGACAGGCTCGCCAGCGCGCATGCCGCGTTGCTCAACGAATTTCCGCAGGGTGAGGTTTTCTCTGCCTGCTGCGATGTACTGAAAGAAGAAGATGTACAGGCGTTCGCCGCCGCCGTTGAAGCGAATCTGGGCCGCGCCGACATGCTAATCAACAACGCCGGGCAGGGCTTTGTCGCCCATTTTGCTGACACCCCGCGCAGCGCATGGCTGCATGAAGCCGAGCTGAAATTATTTGGTGTCATCAACCCGGTACAGGCGTTTTTAAGCCAGCTTGAAGCGTCGGATATCGCGTCGATCACCTGCGTAAACTCACTGCTGGCGCTACAGCCGGAAGAGCACATGATCGCCACCTCGGCTGCGCGCGCCGCGCTGCTGAACATGACGCTCACCCTGTCGAAAGATCTGATTGAGAAAGGTATCCGCGTAAATTCCATTCTGCTGGGGATGGTGGAATCCGGCCAATGGCAGCGCCGCTATGAGCAGCGCAACGATAAAAGCCAGAGCTGGCCGGAGTGGACCGGTGATATCGCCCGTAAGCGCGGCATTCCGATGGGCCGTCTGGGCAAACCGCAGGAGCCCGCGCAGGCGCTGTTATTCCTGGCGTCGCCGCTGGCCTCGTTCACCACCGGGGCCGCGCTGGATGTCTCCGGCGGTTTCTGCCGTCACCTTTAAGGAGCAATGATGAAAAAGGTCATGTTAATTGGCTACGGCGCGATGGCGCAGGCGGTGATCGAACGTTTACCTGCCAACGTGGCGATCGGCTGGATCGTGGCGCGGGAATCACATCATCAGGCGATCCTGGCGCGTTTTCACGGCGAGGTTACCCCGCTGGTGGATCCGCTGGCATGCGATGCTACGCCGGATCTGGTGCTGGAGTGCGCCAGCCAGCAGGCGGTGGCACAGTACGGCGAAGCGGTCCTCAAACGCGGCTGGCACCTGGCGGTTGTCTCCACTGGTGCGCTGGCGGACAGTGAACTTGAACAGCGGCTGCTGAACGCGGGCGGAAAATTAACCCTGCTGGCAGGCGCGGTGGCGGGCATCGACGGTTTATCGGCGGCGAGAGAAGGCGGCTTGCAGCGCGTGACCTATCAGTCGTGTAAAAGCCCGGCCAGCTGGCGCGGGAGCTACGCCGAACAGCTGATTGACCTGGCGACGGTGCAGGAAGCGCAAATCTTTTTCGAAGGCAGTGCGCGGGAAGCCGCACGCCTTTTCCCGGCGAATGCCAACGTGGCGGCAACCGTGGCGCTGGGCGGGGTGGGCATGGATGACACCCGCGTTCAGTTAATGGTTGATCCGGCGACGAAACGTAACACCCATACCCTGCACGTTGAGGGGCTGTTTGGCGAATTCCACCTCGAACTCAGCGGCCTGCCGCTCGCCAGCAACCCGAAAACCTCCACTCTGGCGGCACTGAGCGCGGTGCGCGCCTGCCGTGAACTGTCTCAGTGCTAAGAGGCTGATATGCAAGAACTCTCTATTTTTGTTGGCGGAGCCTGGCGACGTGGTAACGGTGAAGCGATGCAGAGCACCTTCCCGGCGGACGGTTCGCTGAACGCCACGCTCAACGCCGCCAGCATCGACGATCTGAACGATGCGGTTAAAAGCGCTGAGCGCGCCTGGCGTGACCCGGCATGGCGCAATGCGCTGCCGCATCAGCGGGCGAAAGTGCTGCACAACGTGGCGGACATTATCGAATCGCGCGTGGATGAACTGGCCCTGATGCAAAGCCGCGACAACGGCAAACCGTTGCCGGAAGCGCGCGGCCTGGTGCTGAGTGCTGCGGGAACGGCGCGTTATTTTGCGGCGGCCTGCGAACTGCTGGAAGGCGAACTGCCGACCCCGCGCATGGCGGAGGTATTAACCCTCAGCCGCTATGAGCCGCTGGGCGTCGTCGCGGCCATTACGCCGTGGAACTCGCCGATTGCCAGCGAAATGCAGAAGGTCGCTCCGGCGATTGTGGCGGGCAATGCGGTGATCCTCAAACCGGCAGAAGCCACGCCGCTGATGGCGCTTGAACT
The DNA here is from genome assembly GCF_057782505.1 of Pseudocitrobacter sp. CD920760. NCBI lineage: Bacteria > Pseudomonadati > Pseudomonadota > Gammaproteobacteria > Enterobacterales > Enterobacteriaceae > Pseudocitrobacter > Pseudocitrobacter sp. CD920760. The sequence goes on along the minus strand of NZ_CM173490.1, from coordinate 4,358,133 downwards.
GGCACGTATTTTTGAACAGGCAGGGCTTCCCGCCGGGCTGTTGAGCGTGTTGCCGGGGAAAGGCTCGGTGATTGGCGATGCGCTGGCGCGCCATCCTCAGATTCGCAAAATCTCTTTCACCGGCGGCACGACCACCGGGCGGCATCTGGCGCACGTGGCGGCGGAAAAACTGATCCCCGCCTCGCTGGAGCTGGGCGGCAAATCGCCGACCATCGTGCTGGAAGATGCCGATATCGAACAGGCGGCGCGCGGCATTTGCTACGGCATTTTCAGTTCGGCAGGGCAGGCGTGTATCGCCGGTTCGCGTCTGTTTATTCACGAATCAGTTTATCAACCGCTGATGGCACGGCTGCTGGAATTAACCCGTGGGCTGCGCGTTGGGCACCCTCATCAGGAAGGCACGCACATTGGGCCGCTGATTAACGAAAAGCACCGTAAAAGCGTGATGGATTACGTCGCGCTGGCGCAGAAAGAGGGCGGGCGCGTGCTGTGTGGCGGTGAAATTCCCGCTGACCCGGCGCTTGCCAGTGGCAGCTATTTCCAGCCGACGATTATCGATGGCCTGAATAATCAGGCACGTGTCTGTCAGGACGAGATTTTTGGCCCGGTGCTGGTGGCTATGCCGTTTGCCGACGAAGAGGCGCTGATTTTACAAGCGAACTCATCGGTTTACGGGCTGGCGGCGGGTATCTGGACACGCGACACCGGGCGAGCGCTGCGCTTAAGCGAGCGGCTGGAAGCGGGCACGGTGTGGATCAACACCTACAAAGTTTTCGCCATCTCGACCCCGTTCGGGGGCTTTAAAGAGAGCGGTCTGGGCCGCGAAAAGGGTATTCAGGGGCTGAAAGCCTGGATGCAACAAAAGAGCATTTATCTGGCGACGGGCAATAGCGTCAACCGCTGGTGCGACTAAGAATAAGGGTGAGTTATGAGTGAAATGATTACCGTCGGCGAGGCCATTGCCAGAACGCTGGAGCAGTATCAGGTAGACGCTATCTATGGCGTTATCTCTATCCACAACCTGCCGATTGCCGATGCCGTCGGGCAGCGTGGCAATATCCGTTTCGTCCCGGCGCGCGGAGAAGCGGGATCGGTGACGATGGCGGATGCGCACGGGCGTTTTTCCGGCCTGGGGGTGGCGCTAACCAGCACCGGCGCAGGCGCGGGCAATGCGGTTGGCGCGCTGGTGGAGGCGATGAACGCCTGCACGCCGCTGCTGCATCTGACCGGTCAGGTGGAAAAGGCCTGGCTGGATGCGGATACCGGGTTTATTCACGAGACGCGCGACCAGCTGACTTTTCTGAAGGCCAGCTCAAAACGTGCCTATCGCATCAGCAATGCCAATCAGGCGATAGCGATTCTGCATAAAGCGATTCAGGACGCGCAGACACCGCCGTGTGGCCCGGTGTCGGTGGAAATTCCTATTGATATTCAGGGCGCGAAAATTCCCGCTTCCCTGGTGACGGCAGCGGTGCGTCCGGCGATGCCTGCGGCGGCGGATACCGCAACCGTTGATGCGCTGTGGGCGCAGCTTAAGCAGGCGAAGCAACCGCTGCTGTGGTTAGGCGGCGGGGCGCTGGCGAGCGCTGCGGCAGTCAAGAAGCTGGCCGATGCCGGGATGACGGTCATTTCCAGCACCCATGCCCGCGGTGTGTTGCCGGATAATCACCGCGCCAGCCTGCGCGCGTTCCATAACTCGCCTTCCGTGGAAGCGATGATGGAAACCTGTGATTTCACGCTGGTGGCGGGCTCGCGCCTGCGCAGTAATGAGACCCGTTCCTGGACGCTGACGCTGCCGGAACCGCGCGTGCAGATTGATATCGACCCGGCGGCGGCAAGCCGGAATTACCTGATGGATCAGACAATTATCGCTGACTGCGGCGCATTGCTGACGGCGTTAGCCGCGAAAGCCCAGGGGCGTGAATGGGGCAATAGCGCGTGGGATGAGCAGGTGCAGCAGGCGGTCGTGGCAGCAGAACAGGGGTTGCGCGAGCAGTGTGGCGCGTATGCCGGGCTGAATGATGCCATTGAACATGCGTTGCCGGACGACGGCATTCTGGTGCGTGATATCACCGTTTCCGGCAGCCTGTGGGGCAGTCGTCTGTTCCGCGCCCATCAGCCGCTGAAAAACATCCACTCCCTCGCCGGGGCGATTGGGATGGGGCTGCCGATGGCGATTGGCACTGCGATTGCGAATCCGCAGCACAAAGTGGTGGGGCTGGTAGGCGATGGTGGCCTGAGCCTGAACCTGGGCGAACTGGCGACTCTGGCGCAGGAAAAAGCCAACGTGACGCTGTTAATTATGAATGACGGCGGCTACGGCGTGATGCGCGGTATTCAGGATAAATACTTCGGTGGCCGCCAGTATTATAACGAACTGCACACGCCGGACTTCACCGCGCTGGCGCAGGCCATTGGCTTACAGGCGTGGACGGTGAACCGTGCGGAAGATTTCCAGGCGGCGATGACCGAAGCGCTGGCGATGCCGGGGCCGTCGGTAGTGGAAGTGCGAATGGGCGAGATTGGCGCGCTACGCTTTGCCGGGCCGCCGCAGAAGACGTTGTATTAAGGTGCGGTATTTATCACCCTCACCCTAACCCTCTCCCTTTGGGAGAGGGAACAAACAGTGCGAGATGTGACATTTTGCGCAGGGTTTTACCCTCTCCCTTTGGGAGAGGGCAGGGTGAGGGTCAGAATACGTTGAACGGATACTCAACGTACACGCGAACTTCGTTCCCGCTCACGTTATAGTCGCTGGCGTTGTTAGAGACGCGCAGTACGGAGTAACGGACTTTGAATTTCAGATCCTTCGCCACGCCGTCCTGAACCTGGTATTGCACCTGGTTGAACCATTCGTGTTCTTTACCGTTGCTGGTCTGCGAGGTTTTGATGTTATCGCCGCGCACGTAAGCGGTGGTCCAGCTCAGACCCGGTAAACCGAGGCCCGCGAAGTCCAGGCCGTAAGATGCCTGCCATGAACGTTCGTCTTCACCGTTAAAATCGGACCAGTAGGAGTTCGCCAGCCAGATGGTGTTGCCGCCATCGCCTACGCCGCCCTGGTTACGGTAGCCGCCGTAGTTATAGCCGGTGCTGCCGCTGCTCTGCTGGTAAGCGATTTTAAAGGTATGAATATCCCAGATATAGCTGGCTGCCAGGCTCCAGATGCTGTTGCTGCGGCCGGTATCCAGCGATTCAGCATAGCCTGGGGTGAGGCGAGAGTTATAACCGTTGAAATCAAGAACCAGCTGCTGGCCGGTGCTGAACGGTTGTTTGTAGTTCAGGCCCAGGTACTGTTTGTTCATCACATCTTCAATGTGAGAGGCATAGATTGCCCCGCTGAACTGGTCGTTAAACTGATAGCTCGCGCCGCCGAAGGAGATGCTTTCGAGACCGGAGTTATGGCTATCGTCACTCTTACGCTGTTCGTCGGTGAAGTAACCGGCGTTCACTTCCAGGCCGTCGATCTCTTTAGAGGTCAACAGGGTACCGGTGTAGGTTTCGTATAACAGACGAGAATCATCCGCCGTCAGAATCGGCAGCGCCGGGCGCTGGGTACCGTAGCTCAGTACCGTATTCGAGAAACGCGCTTTGACCGTTGCGCCAAATTTTGCGAGGTCAGATTTCGCGCGGCCATCGTTATCCTGGGCGAAGAAGTCGATCCCGCCCGCGCCGCTGCGGCCACGGCCGCCGTCAAGACGCACACCATACTGTGCAATACCGTCAACGCCAAAACCCACCACACCCTGGGTGAAGCCAGATTCAAAGGTCGCGACAATGCCCTGACCCCATTCGGCTTTATCTTTCAGCCCATCCTGGTAATCACGGTTGATATACGCATTGCGCAAAAATACATCTAAATGGCTGTCATCAACAAAGCCCTGGCTTTCAGATTGCTGGCTGGCAAATGCAGGTGTAGCGGCGATCAGGCCTAATGCAATTAACGATAATTTATTTTTCACGGCGGGAACGTCTCTGTCTGTCTATATTAAAAGTTGTGAGTTCTTCGCGATATTCTCCTGAATGAATAACGATTGCAATCATTATGTGTGTAAATGTTTCTTCATTATTGCCGGGTATGTCAGGCCACAGCTGGCAAGGCTTACAGGGGATGGACTATGGATTATATGGCATTGGTTTATTCTCAAGGAGAGAATGAACAGGAAGTTTGTAAATGACAAAATAAATATCTTTTGAAACGCGATATTTTGAAATTATTTATTTGGCGAATTTCAGTTATCGTTAGCAAATCGTGCTATTTAATTAGCGATTGATGCGATTTAATGATGAATAAAATAATCGCATTAGCTTTGCACAATGATGAATATGCCTCTCTTCCGAAGAAGAGAGGCATTAAACTTACTTAATCCCGTCTGCCGCCAGACGCTGACGAATGTGCGCCGCACGTTCCTGCGATGCCGGGTGATCGTCAAACATAGAACTCTGGCGTCCGTCTTCCAGTTTCGCCAGTTTTTCAAAGCTGGTGGCGAGGCCGGTTGGATTAATGCCACGCTTACGCAGCAGATCGTAAGAGTAGTCATCCGCTTCCGATTCCTGACGCTGGGAGAACTGGGAATTCACCAGTTTTTCACCCAAATCGCCAAGCTGCGATTGCGACAGACTGCCTACGATGCCACCCGCTGACGCGGCGGCGGCGCGCAGGGCGTTGGTACCAATCGCCACCTGCATACCTTTTTTCACGTGGCCCAGCGCAACGTGACCCATTTCATGGCCAATCACCGCTTCGACTTCGTTATCGGTCATGATGTCCATCAGGCCACTGTATACACGAATACAGCCGTTCGCCATCGCAAAGGCGTTGACGTCTTTCGCCACGTACACCTTATAGTTCACCGGCTGACCGTTAATGTTATCGCCCAGCGCGGCAGCAATTTTACTCAGACGCTTGCTGTAGTCGCTGGTAGACGGAGCAATGGTCGCTTTTGCATCCATATCCTTACAGGCCTGGTCGCTCAGCGCCTGCACCTGTTCATCACTCAGCGAGAAGGCCTGAAAGGCACCCGCGCCGGAGTTTAACATGCCGTTTGAATCCATATTCTGACAGCCGCTCAGCAGCAGTGACGCACCCAGAGCCAGCACGATCGCACGTGTTTTCATGATGTTATTCCGAACTCACTCATCTATATAAAATCTGAAAGTTGCTCCAGAGAAACGGAGCGAGAGATGCCTTTAGTATAAAGAAAATCCTTAAAGATGAGCGAGTGGTTTGCGCAGAGTGTGCCCTGTTCCGGAGATTTCTGAAGCGGCAAAAGGATGGTCCATGTACATGACTTGTCGCTTGGGTTACATTGTTGGCACTTTTTTCTGGCGTAGCCCATAACGCGCGGTCGTCAAGTCGTTAAGGGGCATAGCCTTCAACAGTCCGAACTGGAGTCAAAATGTCCTCACGTAAAGAGCTTGCTAATGCTATTCGTGCGCTGAGCATGGACGCAGTACAGAAAGCCAAATCCGGTCACCCGGGTGCCCCGATGGGTATGGCTGACATTGCCGAAGTCCTGTGGCGTGATTTCATGAACCACAACCCGCAGAACCCTTCCTGGGCTGACCGTGACCGCTTCGTGCTGTCTAACGGCCACGGCTCCATGCTGATTTATAGCCTGCTGCACCTCACAGGTTATGATCTGCCGATGTCTGAACTGCAAAACTTCCGTCAGCTGCACTCCAAAACGCCGGGTCACCCGGAAGTGGGCTACACCGCCGGTGTAGAAACCACTACTGGTCCGCTGGGTCAGGGTATTGCCAACGCAGTCGGTATGGCTATTGCAGAAAAAACGCTGGCGGCGCAGTTCAACCGTCCGGGCCACGACATCGTTGACCACTTCACCTACGCGTTCATGGGCGACGGCTGCATGATGGAAGGTATCTCTCACGAGGTATGTTCTCTGGCAGGCACCCTGAAACTGGGTAAACTGGTTGCGTTCTACGATGACAACGGCATCTCTATCGATGGTCACGTTGAAGGCTGGTTCACCGACGATACCGCTAAACGTTTCGAAGCCTACGGCTGGCATGTGGTTCGTGGCGTTGATGGTCACGATGCTGATTCCATCAAACGCGCAGTAGAAGAAGCGCGCGCAGTGACTGACAAACCGTCCCTGCTGATGTGCAAAACTATCATCGGTTTCGGTTCGCCGAACAAAGCCGGCACCCACGACTCCCACGGTGCGCCGCTGGGCGACGCTGAAATCGCGCTGACCCGCGAGAAACTGGGCTGGAAATACGCGCCGTTCGAAATCCCGTCTGAAATCTATGCGCAGTGGGATGCGAAAGAAGCAGGCCTGGCGAAAGAATCTGCCTGGAATGAGAAATTCGCTGCTTACGCGAAAGCTTTCCCACAGGAAGCTGCTGAATTCACTCGTCGTATGAAAGGCGAAATGCCGTCTGACTTCGACGCGAAAGCCAACGAATTCATCGCCAAACTGCAGGCTAACCCGGCGAAAATCGCCAGCCGTAAAGCGTCTCAGAATGCGATTGAAGCGTTCGGCCCGCTGCTGCCGGAATTCCTCGGCGGCTCCGCTGACCTGGCACCGTCTAACCTGACTATCTGGTCTGGTTCTAAAGCTATCAACGAAGATACTGCCGGTAACTACATCCATTACGGTGTACGTGAATTCGGTATGACTGCGATCGCGAACGGTATCTCTCTGCACGGTGGTTTCCTGCCGTACACCTCTACCTTCCTGATGTTCGTAGAATACGCGCGTAATGCCGTGCGTATGGCTGCGCTGATGAAACAGCGTCAGGTAATGGTCTACACCCACGACTCCATCGGTCTGGGCGAAGATGGCCCGACTCACCAGCCGGTAGAGCAGGTGGCTTCTCTGCGCGTAACCCCGAACATGTCCACATGGCGTCCGTGTGACCAGGTTGAATCCGCGGTCGCGTGGAAATACGGTGTTGAGCGTCAGGATGGCCCGACTGCGCTTATCCTCTCCCGTCAGAACCTGGCGCAGCAGGAACGTACACCTGAGCAACTGGCAAACATCGCACGCGGTGGTTATGTACTGAAAGACTGTGCCGGTCAGCCGGAACTGATCTTCATCGCTACCGGTTCTGAAGTTGAACTGGCGGTTGCTGCTTACGAAAAACTGACTGCCGAAGGCGTGAAAGCGCGCGTGGTTTCCATGCCGTCTACCGACGCATTCGACAAACAGGATGCGGCTTACCGTGAATCCGTTCTGCCGAAAGCCGTTTCCGCACGCGTTGCAGTGGAAGCAGGTATTGCAGACTACTGGTTCAAATACGTTGGCCTGAACGGCGCTATCGTCGGTATGACCACCTTCGGTGAATCTGCACCGGCTGAGCTGCTGTTTGAAGAGTTTGGCTTCACCGTTGACAACGTTGTTGCGAAAGCAAAAGCGCTGCTGTAATCGGTAAGATGCTTTGTGAGAAGGGCCGCGAAAGCGGCCCTTTTTTTATTTCGTCGAAATAAACGGCATCGTTCCACCGGGGATCATGGTATCCGGCAGTTTACCGTTCCAGCGTTCAGCGGTGGTCAGCGCGATGAGATTCGGGTTATCGCGCAGCGCTTCGCCGCGCAGGCGAATGGCTTCTGCTTCTGCCGCACCTTTTAAACGAATGGTCTCAGCTTCGGCTTTGGCTGAGGCCAGCTTACTTTCGGCTTCTGCCTGCGCCTGGGTGATGGCAATCTGCGCCTGGATTTTTTCGGTCTCCAGATTTTGCTTACGGGTGGCAATGGCAACTTCCGCCTTCATCCTGTCTTCAATCGATTTTTCATAAGCATCGGAAAAGTCGATATTTTCAATCTGTACCCCATCGATAACAACCGGGCCAATAACGGCTTTACGCATCGCGTTTTGCAGGTCCTGAACCAGCTTAGTACGATCCTGTACCGCGCTGATGGCGGTGTACTGACCAAATACGTTTTCCAGCTGCGTAGGAAGCTGGCGGACAATCAGCCTGTCTTTGAGCGCGTCAATGGTGTTGTAGGTGGTGTAGACCGCGCCAGCTTCTGAAGGCGGAATATGGAAGCTGACGGATACGGTCATTTGCGCGGGCTGTTGATCGCGACTGTAAGCCTGTAGCCCCTGATAAACGACTGCCTGATTGCGAGTCGAAATCTTTTCCACGCCTTCGATAAACGGGATTTTAAATCCGAGACCCGGCTCGGCAACTTTCACAATTTTTCCATAACGCAAGAGAATACCGCGTTCACCTTCGTTGACGGTGTACCAGGAGAGGAGCATCAGGAAAAGAATGATGAGTCCCGAAAAGGTGATGAATACAATCTTTTGGGGCTGAAAAGGTATTTTTAGCACAGGCACTTCCATGGCTTTCATCCGTGAGTTAAAAAGCGGACGATGGCATAAGAAGTGTGGGGATTAAAGTCCGCCAGCGCACTTTCAGAATTCATAAAGGGAAGCCCGGCCGGCGGTAAAACGACCGGCCCCCCTTTTTACTCCACTTTAAGTGTTAAATGATCATAACCCCGTAACCGGGTTTTCTCCTCCGGCTCGCCCATGGCGTTGCACAGGTGCGGCAGCCACGGTGCGGGAATCGGTAACGCCTCCGCTGAAGGGTTGTAAAGCCTCACCAGCGTTTGCCCGTACAGCACGTCTACGCCGCTGACGATGAATCCTTCTGGTAGTGCGTCCAGAATCTTCAACCGCGCCATTTTCTGCTGCGGAATATGCAGATCAAAGTTATCCAGCCGATGCAGGCAGCTGCGATCTTGCTGCCATTGCCAGAGTACAGGCGAGAAGCTGTAGTGTTGCTGACGAACGGCGAGCTGGGCAGGCGAGAGTGCTGCCAGGCAGAGAGCAAATTCAAAATGCAGTTTGCCAATGAGGTTGCCTTCTGGCGTTGCCATCCGCTGCCCGGAGGCGCGACCCGGACGATAGAGCAGATCATCTTTGCCAAGATTACCGGTGCCACGAAACAGGGTTACGCGCAGCTCCTGCCCGTGATATTCATACTCTTTCAGGCCACGCGCAAAGAAGTGGAAGTCCGGATGTGCGCTCAACTGGTGCATGAATGGTTCGCTATCGACAGGCATTTCGGCGAAACCCGCAGCGCTGTTGATGGCCTGGTTTTCGCGCACGATTGAACCGAAAGGCACATCGGCGGTTACCGCGTTTATCACTTTTCCGCTGTTAAAACGCAGCTGCAGGCGATGCTCGCGGACCTGATTATCGACGCTCATGGCAAAACGGATGATGTTGTCTTCGAGCGTAACGATCAGTTCTACGGCGACAGATCGTGTGTTTTCACTACGCGTGCGGCGATCGTCGTTCAGCGCTTCCGGCAAAGTGAGCGTGGCGCGAAGGTGCATCTCCTGATGCGCCGGATGATGGCGTATTGCCAAGCGCTGAAATGCCGAAAAGAGCAGACCGTCGTCGCCGGGAAGAGGAGAAAAATCATAAAGATCGCCGTCATCGCTAACATCGTGAAAGTGAAGAAGCGGTTCCAGCACGCGACCCTGAATTTTGTCCTCCAGCCGCAATGCGTTGCGGTGCAGGCTCAGGCGATAGTACGCATTTTCAATCGCCGTCGCTTCCGGCGTGTTGGCGAGCAGAGGCTGTGGCGCAGACGCTGGAGCAACGAAGAATAGCGCCAGACCCAGCGGCGGAACAGGCGCATTAAGAATATCCACCACATTTTCGTAGTACCACGCCTGCTGTTCGGTTTCGACTTCGCCATCCGGGGTGAGCAACACGTGACGAGGGCGCTGAATTTTTTGCTGCTGACGTAAGACAACCTGTACCGGTTGGCCTGTTTCATCCAGCACGCTGAAGCTGGGTTGCGGCGTGATGAGCGTTTGCTGGCGCATCGTGACGGTTGGGCTGCTGGTGCCGTTGCTGAGCAGGAAGCGATAGTTTTTGTCTGGTGCGAGGTTCGCCAGAATCTGACGCGCGTGGAGGCTGTAAATCGCCTCACCAATCTGTTGCGCCTGGCGGCAACGGTGAAGGATATCGCGGTTGGTTTCGTCGCTGTTGCAGCCCCCCATGCTGTCGTGGGCGTGGCTTTCCAGTAGCCAGCGCCAAGCCTGTTCAAGCAGCGCGTCACCGTGGGCGATGCCGTTCAGGCGGGCGATCGCCAGCATCGGTTCTGCCAGACGGGTCAGGATCTCTTCGGCATCGAAGTTGGCTTTTTTGATGTCGTAGCGTGATGAGCCAATGCTTTTGTGCACGCGTGCGAGGCGTGGAATACGAAACTCTCCGCGCCAGGGCGGTAACGTTTTGCCATTTAATGTGGCAAAGAAGCGTTCATAGCTACTCACTTCCCAGCGATCGTCACTGTGATGGTTGATCTCATCAATAAGTCTTTTAAAATCTGCGTCGCAACTGACCTGATCGCCGCCGATCGGGCAGAGAAGATCCTCCGATGCCGTTAAGGTTTTCATTCGCGCGATCAACGGGAACGTCTCTTCATCCAGATGGTGGCGAGAGAAATTTCGCCAGCGACCGCCGCGTTCCGGGTGCGCCAGTGAATAGCCGAACGGCGTGATGACGGTGGTCACGCTGTCGCCATTCAGCGCCTCCCAGTTGAGCTCTGTCGGGCCCATTACGTTGGGGTCATAACCGCGACGCAGCAAAATGGCGGGCAGGCCAAACGCGCGGGCGATTTGTGGAAGCTGCGCGTGGCTGCCAAAGGTATCGGGCAAATAAAGCACCTGCATGCAATAACCCGCCTGTTTCGCATGATGAATGCCGACGCGCAGGTTACGGAACAGTGACTCGGTGCTGATGTTGAACAGGTCTGGCTGTGTGTACCACGGGCCAATCAGTAACCGTTTTTGTGCAACCAGTGCCTGACCGCGATGAGCCATTTCGGGCATGAGGCGAACGAAATCATCGAAAATGGAGCTTTGCCCATCAAGATGGAAAACGAAACGCGGGTTGTTCTCCAGCGCTTCGATTAACTCGCTGAATGCCTTAAGGGCAAACAGCTGCGTATCGAGCGTGGAGAAATACCATTCACGGTCCCAGTGGGTGTGCGATACCGCGTGGATGGTGCGGGCGTCGCTCATGCGGTTTCTCCCAAGTGGAAATGCAATTGATATTCAACGTGAATATCTTCCTCATACCACATCGGGAAATTGGTACCCCAGATGTTGTTATAAAGCTGGCCATAAAGGCTGGTACTGGTTTGCGGGTGATCGTTAAAACAGAGTACGCGCGGTTCGAACAGCGCCAGTAGCGGCGCATCGATTGGGTTAAGCGTCCAGTACGGGTTGCTTGCAGACTCGACGGCGTGCAGGTTGCGGTTGCCGTTTTTAATGACGTTATGCCAGTTCAGCGGGTAGCCCAGCTTGTGACACTGGCTGTGCTGTGTGTCGGCAAGGCCGAGTTGCAGCCAGATCTCCTCCGGCAGGCGGTTGGCTTGTTTGCCAATCATCGTGACGCGCAGGGTGACATCGTGGCGGATTTTACTAAAACGGTATTCGGTGCGGATTTCCTCCGGCAGACGGATGATCATGCTGTTGTCCGCCGTCGGGCGTGTTATCGCCAGTAAATACCAGGCCTCATCGTCTTCACGCCAGCGGGCCTGGCGTAGCGCGAAATCCGCCTGTTGTGTGGTGACAGGGCGCGAATAGAGCTCCATGCCTGGTTTGGTGAAATCGGAGAGCGACCAGACGGAGGTCACCTCCATGTTTTGCATATAGCGCTCGCGGAACTGGTCATACTCCTGATAACCCACCTGACGGTAAATCAGCCGTCCAAGGGGAGCCTGAAGCTGCTCGGTTTCAGCTATCCGCAACGACGCCAGGCTACCGTCCTGCGCCAGAGAGAGGGTGTAATCACCAAAGCGGAATGTACGAGAAACCGTAACCTCACCCTTTACCTCAACGGGAACGGGCTGGCTTGCCTGCACCAGCGCGTCGGGAAGATGGGTAAATGCGCTTTCCAGATAGTTTCGCTGCTCCTGCCACGAACGGGCAAAATGGCGATAGCCCCGAATTTTACGGTGCGGAAGTTTATCGACAAACTGCTGAATGAATGCGTATTTCTCAGGCATCGGATCGGTAACGTTGTCGGCTTTACGTGCGCAATCAAACTCCTCGGGCAGGTAGTGGCTGTAATCGCCAAGATGCAATTTGAGATCCATGCCCCAGGTGTGTTCCGGGATCATCAGCAGTGCATCCAGCGCCTGCGGATTGGGCTGCGGCATCTGTGCAAGCAGCTTTGTCACCCGACGGTAGCGACTGACTTTCGCCGGATCGGTGCCGATTCCGTGATTCCACGTGTCGCCCATTTCGGCCTCAATGACCGGCAGCGTGTGACGCACGGTTTCCAGCCGCGCGGCGAAGTTATCGAGCGTGGACGCGCTGACTTCCGCCTCCGGATAGCGCTCCCGGTAGCGGTCGATAAGCTGCAACACATCGCTTGCCGAGGGCGGCGAGCAGTTGTCTTCCGCATGGCAGAAGACCAGCAACTCATCCAGCGCTTCGCACCAGGTTTCATTACCGTAGCCGCCGAAGGAGTAGTTAACGATAAGGCTCCGATCGCCATATTTCCACAGGAACAGCGGCGGCACATCGGGCGGGCAGGATGCCGGGTTAACGCCAAGATGCAGGTAACGAACGCCTGCATCAGCAAGCCAGGGAATCAACGTTTGCGGATGGCCAGGAACGTCCGTCATTTTCGCGGCGATGGTGTGACGCCCGAAACGAGCATCCAGCGTCCGACTGTAAGAAAGGCCATGCTGTAACAGCTGTGGCGTCAGCAGCTCGCTGTGCGTGGTGAACGGTAACGCATGCCAGACGATATCACCCTGGTTAATTGCCTCGGCAAGGCGCACCTGAGAAGGGCGATCCGCTTTCTGGAAATAGCGCTGAATCAGCCAGGAGCCGCAGCTCCAGATAAAGTTTTTTTGCCCGTCGCGGTTCACCTGCTGGGCAAGATTGATAACCGACGGAATAAACTCATTCAGATATTTATCTTCAATCACCTGGGCAAAATCGGTGAAGCCGATATCCAGATGCGTTTTATAGATAATGTGTACGCGTTTCATTTTTCACTCCCTGAAAATGGGGTTGGTAATCAACTGAGCCGTCTGTTCACGGTTGACCCGTAAAAAAGCAAACGCGCTGTCGCTGCAATCCACTTCCTGATTGATATGGCCGTTACGGTTGTTAAGCAGATAGATTTTCTTCTGCGTGTAGAGCAGCACCTGGTTGTCGGGGCGGGTATCGAGATTGACCTGAAGCAGGGCGCTGTCAGAGGTGTCGCCGATACCGGCGTCGCCCATGACAAAGCGGTTTAGTCGGGTATCACTGTCGCTTTGCAGATAACTTTGCCCACGTTCAAGACCACGCAAGATATCCTCGCGCTCTGCGCTTCTCGTTCGTACGCTGATGCGCGGCAGGATTTGACCTTTCTCTTTATGGAAATCGCTGCCTGCGGTGACCGGTACCTTGATGCCGTCGTACAGCAGCTGCAACCAGTACTGGAAGGTCATCTCATTGCCGGTGGCATCCCATGGGCCATTCCACAGTTCCAGCCAGTCGTGGCCGCGAAACGGCAGCATCCAGGGGCAGTAGTGGCAGAAAGGGTGATTGATACCAATGCGTGCGCCGTTACGGCGAGCCTCGTCCATTTTGGCCGTGATATCTTGCTCGCTAAAATGCGGAAGAAAGCGTTCAACGGGCTGCGTCAGACCAAGAAAATTAACGTGCCCGCGATCGGTGGTCAGCTCCATACCCGGAATCAGCGTCAGCGGCGCGTTCATTCCGGCAATCACCCGGTTCTGCGAGGTGGTGTTGTGATCGGTCAGGCACAGAAAATCAAAATTCTGCCCCATCGCGCGCTCAATTAGCGCATCGACAGAAAGCTTGCCATCGCTGTGTTCCGAGTGAACATGCGTATCGCCCGTCAGCCATCGGGATGTTTTGCGCTGCAGGGTGATATCGATATCAATGCGGCATTCGCCCCGAATTTTGTACAGACCGAGCATCACCGACCATGTGCCTTTGTTGATGGGCGTGTGGCGGTAACCCGGCGTGGCGAATGATTCGCTGATAACCAACTCCTTTCGCGCGCCGCCGCTCCAGCCAATGATGTCATCGCCGTGTGCGAGGCCCAAATCCACCACATGACCCTCGCTAAAACGGTAGCTAATAATCAGCCGCTCGACCTCGCAGTCCACCTCGAAGGTGACGGGCCTGAGCTGTTTCTCGTCATAGGGATGAACCACAACGGATTGGTGCAGGGTAGTGGATTCCATTACGCTTCCCCCAGCAGTTCTTTGCAGTCGCCGGCGATCATGACCACTTCCGCGCCATAAATGACTTGCAGGCCTTTCTCACTGACGTGGACGACGCCTTTCGCGCGCAGGCTTTTTTTCCAGACGTCATCGCTGGCGACGCGAGCCGGGTCAATGACCTCGACGCGTAGTCGGGAAATACAGTTATCGAACTGCGAAATATTTTGTGGGCCACCCAGGGCATCAATAATCTGCTGGGCAAAAAGGCTGCTTTGCGCCGTGCTGGCGTTTGTTTTGTCTTTAAAATCTTGCTTACTGAACAGCCTGACGTCTTCGTCTGCGGCGGAGTCCTCTTCGCGGCCTGGGGTCATCACGTTGAAGCGCGTAATCAGATAGCGGAATAAAAAATAATAAACGGCGAAGAAGAGCGGGGTCAGCCACAGGTAGCCCCACATATCGAGTTTATCCGGCTGGAGCAGAACGGGAAGAATGTCCTTCAGGCAACCGCCATACACGGAAATGTTCGCCATTTCTGACAAAACAAAAATCAGGCCGGTCAGCGGTACGTGCACAAAGTAGAACAGCCACGGCGCGACGAACAAAAAGGTGTATTCAATGGGCTCGGTGATGCCAAACAGCATCATGGTTGCGACGACGGGGAGCAGTAAGCCGGCGACCACTTTTTTATGACTTGAGCGTGAACAGTGGTACATCGCCAGTGCGGCACCCGGCAACGCGCCGAAGTGAATCACCACGCGGCCAGACTGGAAACCGCGTACCAGTAGCTCGTGCGAGGACTCACATCCCAGCTGCGCCATATAAATATTGGTGGTGCCACTGACCAGGTTGCCGCAAATCTCCATCGACCCGCCGAGCTCGGTCAGGCGGATAGGCGTGGTGATGAGGTGGTGCAACCCGACGGGCAGAAGCGATTTATCGGCAATGGCCCAGATAAAGGTGCCGAACAGACCGGAATCGCCGATCATTTTACTGAACTGTGCCAGCATCCAGCCGATGGGCGGCCAGATAAAATAGAGCGCCACGCCCATCAACGCTCCAACAACCAGCGTAACGATGGGTACCGTTCGCGTACCGGCAAAGAATGAAAGCACCAGCGGAAGCTTCACGTTGTATAAACGATTATGCAGCCAGACGGTGGTCAGGCCAACCGCCATCCCGCCGAAAACGCTCATGCGATAGGTGAACATACCCAATTCGGTGGTATAGATAGAGGCCTTCTGCACGGCGGAGACGGGGTCCATGTGCTGCTGAGTGATAAACCAGTCTGCGGTGGTGGTTTGCGCGCTGATGCCCTGGGAATCCAGCAGCGTGTTGAGGATGTAATGCATCGCCATAAAGCATACCGCGCCGGAAAACGCGGCCCAGGCTTTCTCTTTCTTTGCCAACCCGAAAGCGACGCCGATGGAGAAGAAGAGCGGAAGATTGCGAAAGACCACATCGCCGGTGGCTTTCATGACGCTAAAGGCGATGTATCCAGGCGAACCTTTGCTGATAAGCGAGGAGAGATGCAACGCTGCAAGGGTTTCTGTATTCGTGAAGGCACTCCCAAAGCCCATAAACATGGAGCCGATGGTGATAATTGATATGGGGACCAGCATGGCCTGGCCAATCATTTGCATCTGCTGCTTCATAAATTATCCTTGTGAATAGTTCGTCCGACGATAACTCGGATGAATTCCTCTATTTTTATTCACGGCCTTCAGAGGTTTTATATTTATTTTATAAATGTAATTAGCGTGGTTTTTATTGATGTCGCTAATAATTATTAGTTATCATGCGGGCCGCATGGCTGCTGTGTTTATTTAAAACCGAGTGAGGAGTTTATCATCGTAAAAACGGGATTGTGTGACAGACGCGACGATAAATAAATATTGAAGGTATCTATGAATAGTGCGAATTTATTTCTTTCAAAGAAAAGCCCCGCCGAAGCGGGGCTAGTCAAGGTACAACGTTAGCCAGTTTCAAATTAAGAGTAACGGTACGGAACCCCTCCATCGCTTAGCGTATAAATAACGCGATGAATCGGCGAGGGGTGTAAATCATCATATATCGTTGACGATACTGTTATATGAATTACAACCATCAGTACGGCGAATTTCAGAATATCCATACCGCACATCCTGCTTGAAGCGGCAAGCGTCAGCGGCTATCCTAGACCTGTTGAGAGTCATGGATCACCCCCGTAGTTTGCCTGTTTTTATACCGCAACGACGGGGGTTTTCTTTTTCCAGTGCAAGGAGCCGCACGGAAAAAGTCCCCGCGCCGTTGCACCTGGCGATGACTTACGCATCGACGAGCAAATTTTACCCTTCATTTCGCCTAATCACTCATTCAGAGATAGTCTGATTCCGTACTCGGTCTTTATTCCATCGCCCGACTCCTTCTGGCATAACGCTGCAAATTATTCCTGTAGAAATGTGATGTATGTCAGATTCCTGGTGCGTTTGTCTGGACAATCATTCCTTTTATTCCAGGTTTCGCTTATTCTGGCTGAAGCGTTTCAGTCGATGAAGTGTTCGACATTTGACCAATCAGTCACTGTTTGTGGCAGGTAAGGTTTCCCGGAATGAATTGCTGCATTACTCTGTCAGCCACATTGCTTTGGGATGACCTTGCAGGAGACCTATGACCGTACGCGTAGCGATTAATGGCTTCGGTCGCATTGGGCGTAACGTGGTTCGTGCTTTGTATGAATCCGGACGCCGTGCGGAAATCACCGTGGTGGCAATCAATGAACTGGCGGATGCTGCGGGCATCGCGCACTTATTGAAATATGACACCAGCCATGGCCGTTTTGCCTGGGACGTTCGCCAGGAGCGGGAACAGTTATTTGTCGGTGACGACAGCATTCGTCTTCTGCACGAGCGCGAGATTAACGCGCTGCCCTGGCGCGAACTGTCGGTTGATGTAGTGCTCGATTGTACCGGCGTGTTCGGTAGTCGCGCTGACGGCGAAGCACATATCGCCGCAGGTGCGAAGAAGGTGCTCTTTTCACATCCCGGTAGCAACGACCTCGACGCAACGGTGGTTTATGGCGTGAACCATGACGCGTTACGCCCTGAACATCGTATTGTCTCCAATGCCTCCTGTACCACGAATTGCATAATCCCCATCATAAAATTGTTGGATGATGCCTGGGGCATTGAGTCGGGAACGGTGACGACGATTCACTCCGCGATGCACGATCAGCAGGTGATTGACGCGTATCACCCGGACCTGCGCCGCACACGCGCCGCAAGTCAGTCGATCATTCCGGTCGATACGAAGCTTGCTGCAGGGATTACGCGTATTTTCCCGCAGTTTAACGATCGATTCGAAGCGATTGCGGTGCGTGTACCGACCATTAACGTCACGGCAATCGATCTTAGCGTAACGGTAAAAAATCCGGTAAACGCTAATGAAGTCAACCAGTTGCTGCAAAAAGCAGCACGGGATGCATTTCATGGTATAGTTGACTATACGGAATTACCGTTGGTCTCAACAGATTTTAACCACGATCCGCACAGTGCCATTGTCGATGGCACCCAAACGCGAGTGAGTGGGGCGCATTTGATCAAAACTTTGGTCTGGTGTGATAACGAATGGGGCTTTGCTAACCGAATGCTCGACACCACGTTAGCGATGGCCGCACAAGGTTTCAGGTAGGACGCGAATGCGTCTGCAAAACTTTATGAATCAACGAGAGGATTCACCATGTCTGTAATTAAGATGACCGATCTGGATCTTGCTGGTAAACGTGTTTTTATCCGTGCGGATCTGAACGTACCAGTTAAAGAAGGGAAAGTAACCAGCGACGCGCGTATCCGTGCTTCCCTGCCGACCATCGAACTGGCCCTGAAACAAGGCGCGAAAGTGATGGTAACCTCCCACCTGGGTCGTCCGACCGAAGGCGAGTACAACGAAGAATTCTCTCTGCTGCCGGTTGTTAATTACCTGAAAGACAAACTGTCTAACCCGGTACGTCTGGTTAAAGATTACCTGGATGGCGTTGAAGTTGCTGCAGGTGAACTGGTTGTTCTGGAAAACGTTCGCTTCAACAAAGGCGAGAAAAAAGACGACGAAGCACTGTCCAAAAAATACGCTGCGCTGTGCGACGTATTCGTGATGGATGCTTTCGGTACCGCTCACCGTGCTCAGGCTTCTACTCACGGCATCGGCAAATTTGCTGACGTTGCGTGTGCAGGCCCGCTGCTGGCGGCTGAACTGGACGCACTGGGTAAAGCACTGAAAGAACCGGCTCGCCCGATGGTGGCAATCGTTGGTGGTTCTAAAGTTTCTACCAAACTGACCGTTCTGGACTCTCTGTCTAAAATCGCTGACCAGCTGATCGTTGGCGGTGGTATCGCGAACACCTTCGTTGCCGCTCAAGGCCACAACGTCGGTAAATCCCTGTACGAAGCTGACCTGGTTGATGAAGCTAAACGTCTGCTGACTACCTGCGACATTCCGGTTCCGACTGACGTGCGCGTGGCAACTGAGTTCTCCGAAACTGCGGCAGCGACTCTGAAATCCGTTGCTGACGTGAAAGAAGACGAGCAGATCCTGGATATCGGCGACGCCTCTGCACAGCAGCTGGCTGACATCCTGAAAAACGCGAAAACCATCCTGTGGAATGGTCCGGTTGGCGTGTTTGAATTCCCGAACTTCCGTAAAGGTACTGAAATCGTGGCTAACGCAATCGCAGACAGCGACGCGTTCTCCATCGCAGGCGGCGGCGACACTCTGGCTGCAATCGACCTGTTCGGTATCTCTGACAAAATCTCCTACATCTCCACTGGCGGCGGCGCATTCCTCGAATTCGTGGAAGGCAAAGTACTGCCAGCAGTTGCAATGCTCGAAGAGCGCGCTAAGAAGTAATGTTTGAGCAGGCGGGGAAACCCGCCTGTTTTTCAGCGCGCTACATAGCTCGCGCTTCTTTTTCTAACGGCCGAAGATACAGATAGGACTCGTAAACATGTCTAAAATTTTTGATTTCGTAAAACCTGGTGTTATCACTGGTGATGACGTTCAGAAAGTGTTCCAGGTAGCAAAAGAAAACAACTTTGCACTGCCAGCAGTAAACTGCGTGGGCACCGACTCCATCAACGCCGTTCTGGAAACCGCTGCAAAAGTTAAAGCACCGGTTATCGTTCAGTTCTCCAACGGTGGTGCAGCATTCATCGCGGGTAAAGGCGTGAAAACTGACGTTCCTCAGGGCGCAGCCATCATGGGCGCTATCTCTGGCGCGCATCACGTTCACCAGATGGCTGAGCACTACGGTGTACCGGTTATCCTGCACACTGACCACTGCGCGAAAAAACTGCTGCCGTGGATCGACGGCCTGCTGGACGCGGGTGAAAAACACTTCGCTGCTACCGGCAAACCGCTGTTCTCTTCTCACATGATCGACCTGTCTGAAGAATCCCTGCACGAAAACATCGAAATCTGCTCCAAATACCTGGCGCGTATGTCCAAAATGGGCATGACTCTGGAAATCGAACTGGGTTGCACCGGTGGTGAAGAAGATGGCGTGGACAACAGCCACATGGACGCTTCTGCACTGTACACCCAGCCGGAAGACGTAGATTACGCGTACACTGAACTGAGCAAAATCAGCCCGCGTTTCACCATCGCCGCTTCCTTCGGTAACGTACACGGCGTGTACAAACCAGGTAACGTGGTTCTGACCCCGACTATCCTGCGTGATTCTCAGGACTATGTTTCTAAGAAACACAACCTGCCGCACAACAGCCTGAACTTCGTCTTCCACGGCGGTTCCGGTTCTTCTGCTCAGGAAATCAAAGACTCAGTAAGCTACGGCGTAGTGAAAATGAACATCGATACCGATACCCAATGGGCGACCTGGGAAGGTATTCTGAACTACTACAAAACCAACGAAGCTTACCTGCAGGGCCAACTGGGCAACCCGAAAGGCGAAGACCAGCCGAACAAGAAATACTACGATCCGCGCGTATGGCTGCGCGCTGGCCAGACCAGCATGAGCGCTCGTCTGGAGCAGGCTTTCAAAGAACTGAACGCGGTTGACGTTCTGTAATTTGAGGCAACATGATTGATAAAAGGCTTCCTCCGGGAAGCCTTTTTTTTGCCTGAAAAACAGAGCATTAGTCTGAAATACAGGTGCCTTTTTTTCCTGCAAGTATCTGTGGCGCATCTTTCAGCGCGCCAATAAACGCTGCATTTCCTGTTTGCTTTACAAACTGAATGACCGCAGCGGCTTTTGGCCCCATCGCCCCATCCGGTGCGGCGAACGGGGCCAGTTCCGCAGGGGTAACGTGACGTAAAGCGCGGGCCTGTGGCGTACCCCAATTTTCATACACCGCATCGGCATCGGTCAAAATGAGCAGATGATCGGCGCTGATTGCCTGGGCCAGCACGGCTGCCGTCAAATCTTTATCAATTACGGCTTCGATACCCTGATACCCGCTCTCTTTTGCAATGACCGGAATCCCGCCGCCACCGCAGCAAATCACCAGATGCCCGTCATCCATTAGCGTGCGGATCGCCTCGCTATCGATAATTTTCAAAGGGGTGGGGGAGGCAACCACGCGGCGGATATACTGGCCATCGGCCTTCATTTGCCAGCCATAGCGCGTCTGCAGCTCGGCCTGCTGCTCTGGTGGATATACGGGCCCGATGTATTTGCCTGGCGATGCAAAGGCATCGTCATTCGGATCAACTTCTACGCGAGTCATCAGCGTGGTGACCGGTGCGCTGCTGTTAGCCGTGAGCTCCTGCGCAATCGCAAAACCAATCATTCCCTGGCTTTCGGCAACCAGGATATCCAGCGGCCAGGCAGGCGCATCCTGGTAGGCGGCATTCTGCAAGGCCAGCAGTCCGACCTGTGGGCCATTGCCGTGAACGATCACTAACTGATAATCATGCGCCAGCTGCGCCACCATTTGGGAAAAGAGTTGAATGCTTTTCTGTTGATTCTCAGCGCTGAGGATTTCACCACGCTGTAATAACGCATTACCGCCAAGGGCAATGACCAGTTTCTTTTTCATTATTGCCTCACAAAATAGATGATGTCGTGCTCAATATAGTTTTTCCATTTCTATTCACTGTGATGGTGATAATGATTTAATTATCGGGAAAAATAACTTGTCAATCTCCGCCATTTTAATTGTTTTTATATAACTAAATTTAAAAGTGATTATTAGACTTTTTTTAATAATTATGCAGTGAGTTACCAGGAATTTATAACAATGGTTTTAGTGTGACTTTGCTCAAATGAAAACTCACTTAACCCCGATATGGTTAGGTCAGTTTAAACATCAAGCCTCCTGACAGAGGCATTCAGCGGTAATGATTACCGGGAGTTCACTTATGTCTGATTCATGTGAAGTGACTGATGTCACAAAAAGAAAAGGAATACCGGCCTGGTGGGTCACCGTATTCCTGTTCTGGCTGGGCTGGATTTTTATGTATGCCGACCGTACCGTTCTTAATCCGGTAATGGGTGAGCTGGAAAAGGAGTTTGGCTTAACGGGAACACAGTTAGGTATTCTTAATTCAGTATTCTATTTTTCTTACGCCTTATTGCAGGTACCCGCTGGGGTCCTCGGCGATAAAATCGGTAAGAAAAAAGTGTTGGTGCCCGGGTTTATTTTGTTTGGCGTCTTTACTGCGGTAACGGGCTGGGCAAAAAGCTGGTACACATTACTGTTTGCCCGCGTGGTCACAGGCGCGGGCGAGGGAACCTATTATGGCCCGCAGTACGGCTTGTCTTCAGAGCAGATCCCGAAAAAATTCCGCTCGCTGGGGAGTGCAATCATCAACAGTGGTATGGCGTTTGGTATTGCGCTGGGCCTGATGACCTCAAGCTGGCTGGTTTACGATCAGGGCCATTCCTGGAGGATGCCGTTCTACGCGATGGCTGTGCCGTCTATTCTCGTCGGCCTGGCAATCTGGTTCTTTGTTAAAGAGAAGAAACGCACCACTGAAGTTGACGGTAAGCCGATTAAAAAAGGGAAATTTAGCGACCTGCTGAAGAACCGTAATTTAATTCTTACCTATATCATGGTGTTCTGTAGCCTGTTTGGTTTCTTCGTTATCCTGACCTGGCTGCCTTACTATTTACAAAGTGAGCGTGGTATTGCCGGTAGTGAAACAGGCTTTATTTCATCACTGGTGGCGTGGATCTCCATTCCTGGCGCGCTGTTATTCTCCAGCCTGTCAGATAAATTAGGCAAGCGTAAACCCTTAATCATGTTCCTGGTGCCCGTTGCCATTCTCAGCATGCTGTCCATTGTCTGGATGCCAAATATGACCGGCGTCATTGTTGCCCTGTGCGTTTATGGGCTGGTGGGCAAACTGGCACTTGACCCGGTACTGGTTGCGCTGGTGGCCGACAGCGTGGATGAAAATAATTACAGCACCGCTTTTGGTTTATTTAATTTCATCGGTATGAGCTCATCAATTCTTGCGCCGATTATTGCCGGTGCGGCACGAGATATGACCGGAAGTCTGGCCTCCAGTTTTTATGTTTCAGCCGTTTTATTAGCTATCGGCCTGGTCGCCATGCTGTTTTTAAAAGAAAAACGTACATAAGAGGTAGCGGTAATGATTTATGCCTTTATTAAAAAGGGAAGTTTTCAGGACTCCGTCAGTCTGATGATTATTTCCCGCAAGCTGAGTGAACGTCCGGAAGTGGATCAGGTATCGGTAATGATGGGCACGCCCGCGAATAAATCGATGCTGGAATCGACCGGTTTCTGGCATGACGACTTCGCGGAAGCTACACCTAACGACATCTGCGTGGCGGTGCGTACTGAAACGGAACAACCGGCGATTATGGATTTAATCCGTGAGCAACTGGAGAAAGAACTCAGCGCCATTGCCAGTGCATCAGGTAGCTCGCAACAACTGCTGAAAGCCCGCCGTTGGGAAAGTGCGTGTCAGAAGTTACCGCAGGCTAACCTGCTGCTGGTCTCGGTGGCCGGAGAGTACGCCGCCTCGGTGGCGAAAGAAGGGCTGCTGGCAGGTAAAAACGTGATGTTGTTTTCCGATAACGTTCCGTTGGCGCAAGAGGTGGAGCTGAAAAACCTGGCGCGTGAACGTGGGCTTATCGTGATGGGGCCAGACTGCGGCACAGCGATGATTGCCGGGAGCCCGCTGGCGTTCGCGAACGTGCTGCCGGAAGGGGGCATCGGCGTGATTGGCGCATCGGGTACGGGGATTCAGGAGATCACCTCGCAGGTGGCCTTGCATCAACAAGGTATTAGCCATGCGATTGGGTTAGGTGGGCGAGATTTAAGTGCCGATATCGGCGGTATCAGCGCGTTAACCGCGCTTGAGATGCTGGCCTCTGATGAAGCGACTCAGGTGATTGCCTTTGTCTCGAAACCTCCGTCACCACAGGTTCGCACGCGGATTATCGCCGCGATGCAGAATGTCGGAAAACCCGTTGTAGCGCTCTTTCTTGGCAGTAAGCCGGAGCAGCGCCGTGAAGGAAATGTCTGGCTGGCTAACTCGTTGTCTGAAGCTGCGCGTCTGGCTGTGTTGCTGATGCGCGTCGCGCGGCAGCGGCAGATTCAACCGGAAGTGGCGGGCAAAGGTATTTATGGGCTGTATGCCGGGGGAACCCTGGCGGCGGAAGCGGCGATGCTTCTCTCTGCGGGTCTAAATGTGCCAATGAGTGAGAGCCATGCGCAAGGCGTGATGCTGGACGCAGGCGGTCACCGGATTGTTGACCTGGGGGATGACAGCTACACCCTCGGCAGGCCACATCCGATGATTGATCCAACCACCCGCAGTATTGAAATCGAAAAACTGGCCGCACTTCCGGATGTTGGTGTGCTGCTACTGGATGTGGTGCTTGGCTACGGAGCCTGTGAAGACCCTGCTGGAGCGGTGGTTCAGACGCTGGAACAGGTGCGCGCGCGCCGTACTGCGCCGCTGGTCACTATCGCCACACTGACGGGAACCGAAGGCGATCCGCAGGGCCGCACCGCGCAAAGCGAAAAACTTCGTGAAGCGGGCATTGCGGTCGTCGAGACCCTGGAAGAGGCGATTCTGCTCGCCATTAGCCTGACGCATCACCAGGAAAGCCACCCGGCAGAAAAACACTACCCGCTGCTGGACGGCGTGCAGGTCATCAACGCCGGTTTACGCAGTTTCGCGCTGGATCTGCAAAGCAACGGCACACCTGTTGTGCACTATCAGTGGGCGCCAGTTGCCGGCGGCAACGCGCGTCTTGCCAGTCTTCTCAAGCAGTTACATTAAGTTAGAGGTACGGATATGTATTCATCAATTGCACAGGCTAACGAAGCCATCATTGAACGCATCAAAGCTGCCCGACCGCACTGGGTCGCCGTTCGACCCGCTAAAGAGGTGGTCGTCACGCTGGCATCAGGCCGCAAACTGCTTCACGCCGGGCCGCCAATTGCATGGGAAGAGATGACCGGGCCGATGCGTGGCGCCTGTATTGGCGCGTCGCTGTTTGAAGGCTGGGCTGCAACGGAAGAAGAGGCTGTGCGCTTGCTTGGTCAGGGCGAGGTAGAGTTCATCCCTTGTCATCATGTTGGCGCAGTGGGCCCTATGGGCGGCATTACTTCAGCAAATATGCCGGTTCTGGTGGTGAAAGATGTGGTCCATGGAAATCACGCTTGCTGCAATCTGAACGAAGGCATCGGCAAGGTGATGCGCTTTGGAGCCTACGGTGGCGACGTCCAGCAACGTTTGCGCTGGATGCGCGATACGCTGGCGCCGGTACTTCAGGATGCGATTGGCAAACTGGAAAACGGCGTCGATCTTACCGCGCTGATGGCGCAGGCCATCACCATGGGCGATGAATTCCATCAGCGTAATATCGCCGCTTCTTCACTGCTGCTACGCACGCTATCTCCGGCGATCGCGGGCCTGGATCGTCCTAAAACCGAAGTCATTGAGGTATTACAGTTCCTTAGCGTTACCGATCAGTTCTTCCTGAATCTGGCGATGGCGTACAGCAAGGCGGTGATGGATGCGGCGGCGGTGATTAAAGCGGGCTCGGTGGTAACCGCGATGACGCGTAACGGCCGCGACTTTGGTATTCGCGTGAGCGGCACCGGCGATCGCTGGTTTACCGCGCCGGTGAATACGCCGCAGGGGCTTTTCTTTACCGGTTACAGCCAGGCGGATGCTAACCCGGATATTGGTGATAGCGCGATCACTGAAACGCTGGGTATTGGTGGTGCGGCGATGATTGCTGCACCGGGCGTAACCCGCTTCGTTGGCGCCGGCGGAATGGGGGCGGCACTGGAGACATCGGAAGAGATGGCGGAGATCTATCTCGATCACAACCCGCTGTTCCAGATCCCCTCCTGGGATTTTAAAGGCGCGTGCCTGGGGCTGGATATCCGCCGCGTTGTAGAAACGGGCATCACGCCGTTGATTAACACCGGCATTGCGCACCGCGAGGCGGGAATAGGTCAGGTTGGTGCGGGCACCGTACGTGCGCCGCTGCTTTGCTTCGAGAAAGCGCTGGAAGCGCTGGCGGAGCTGCACCACATCACTGCGTAACAAGTGAAGGGGCGGCACTGCCGCCCCGGAGTGCTGCTGATGAAAATCATTAATGCTCAGGCGTGCGCCGGGTTGTCTCATTTACCCGATGGTGAATGGACGTTGCACAGCCGCTTCTCACAGGCAATTAACTACTGCCGCCCGGATGGCGAGCTGTTAACGCTTTTCCGCTTCGGCAAAGGTATGGGCCCGGCGGGCGTATTGCTCACGACCCGTCACTTTGCCGCCTGTTCTCACATTGCGCGACTTCTCAAGCAGGGCAATCTGCTTTGGGGATCGGATATTTTGATTCGCCCGCGTCGCGTGCTTTCGTTAACCCCGGAAGTTGCCGAACTCAGGCAGGATAACGTGCATGTCTCGCCTCATCTGAGTGGTTTGTGCGGCGCTCTGAATCAGCCACTGGCCGCAATGCCGATTTTTGATCGTTTTACGCAGGAACTGGAACACTGGCTAAAGGGTGAAACGCCGGACTGGTCATGGTTGATTGGCTGCGGCCCCGGCCTGACGCCAAGTGGTGACGATATGCTAATTGGGGCGCTTGCTATGCTGTATGCAACAGGTCACACCTCATCACCGCGTCCATTTTTACCCCCGGCGGATCAACTCGCGCTACTCACAACTTCGGTAAGCTGTCGTTATCTTAACAGCGCACGTCACGGCACATTCTCAACGCCAGTGTTAAGGTTGTTACGGCGCTGGCAATCCACGCGCAGCGCGCATTATGCGGTACAGCGTTTGCTGAACGTTGGTCACACGTCCGGCGCGGACACATTGTTAGGAATGGCGATGGCGCAACAGGGGTTGCGTCTGAGGGAATCAAGGAGAGTGCATGCTCGATCAGGAAACAATACGCACGTTTATTCGGGTTGCTGAAACGGAGAGTTTTTCTCGTGCAGCCAGCTCGCTGCATAAAACGCCGGCAGCGATCAGCTATCGCATTAAGACTCTGGAAGAGCAGGTCGGCACGCAACTCTTTTTACGCACCACCCGCTCCGTCAGCCTCACTCGCGCCGGGCAACATTTACTCGAACACTGCCGGCAGTGGCTCAACTGGCTGGATGCCATGCCGGATGAGCTACAGCAAATCAACGCGGGCGTTGAACGGCAGGTGAATATTGTTATCAATAACCTGCTCTACCAACCGCAAACCACGGCAGACCTGCTGACCTGGCTGCATCAACAGTTCCCTTTTACCCGCTTTCAGATTTCCCGCCAGGTCTACATGGGCGTGTGGGACTCACTGCTGTACGATGATTTTCAACTGGCGATTGGCGTCACCGGTTCGGAATCGCTTTCCAATAACATTTCATTGCTGCCGCTGGGTGATATCAGTTGGCAGTTTGTGGTGGCGGCTACTCATCCGCTTGCCAGTCATCCTGCTGAGCTGCTTTCGGATGATGTGCTGCGACGTTATCCCGCTATTAATATCGAAGATACCTCACGAACCCTGACGCGCCGCGTGGCGTGGCTACTAAGCGGCCAAAAAGAGATTAAGGTGCCCGATCTCAGCACCAAACTGGCTTGCCATTTAAGCGGCCTTGGCGTCGGTTTTCTACCGGAACGAATGTGTCGCCCCTATGTGGAATCGGGGGCGCTGGTGGCCCGCGAGGTCGCTCATCCACGCCAACCTTCACCGCTTTCTATTGCCTGGAAGAATGCCGGCAGCGGCAAGGTAGTGAGCGAAATTGCAGAAGTCTTTAAGCAGAGAAATGCGTTAGTGAGCGGCTTCCTGCGGATGGTCGATCGCCCTGCTGGAGTCTGAATTAACCACCATATATTCCCTGAATCATATTGAAAAATGGCATATTTGACGCTTTTTGTTTACCTTTAAATAGTCATTTTTCGTGAGAGCCAACTCACACTTTTTTATTTTCGGGGAGTTTGAATGGAAGATTTAAACGTAGTCGACAGCATTAATGGGGCGGGCACCTGGCTGGTGCGCAACCAGGCGCTGTTGCTCAGTTATGCCGTGAATATCGTCGCGGCCATCGCGATTATCATCGTCGGGATGATCATCGCGCGCCTGGTCTCTAACACCGTAAACCGTCTGATGCGCGCGCGTCACATTGACGCCACCGTGGCCGATTTCCTTTCTGCACTGGTTCGCTATGCGATTATTGCGTTTACGCTAATTGCCGCGCTGGGACGTGTAGGCGTTCAGACCGCATCGGTAATTGCGGTGCTGGGTGCCGCGGGTTTAGCCGTTGGTCTGGCGTTGCAAGGCTCACTTTCCAACCTGGCGGCGGGCGTGCTGCTGGTGATGTTCCGTCCGTTCCGTGCGGGTGAGTATGTTGATCTGGGCGGCGTAGCCGGTACCGTGCTCAATGTGCAGATTTTCTCCACCACCATGCGTACCGTCGACGGTAAAATTGTGGTGATCCCGAACGGAAAAATTATTGCCGGTAATATCATTAACTTCTCGCGTGAGCCGGTGCGCCGCAACGAATTTATCATTGGTGTGGCGTATGATTCCGATATCGATCAGGTGAAATCCATTCTCACCAATATCATTCAGTCCGATGAACGTATTCTGAAAGATCGCGAAATGACCGTGCGTCTGAATGAGCTGGGCGCATCGTCAATTAACTTTGTGGTGCGCGTCTGGAGTAACAGCGGCGACCTGCAAAACGTGTACTGGGATGTGCTGGAACGCGTTAAACGTGAATTTGATGCCGCCGGTATTAGCTTCCCGTATCCGCAAATGGACGTTAATTTCAAACGCGTGAAAGAAGACGCTGAATAACGTTCCCTGCCGATGGCGGAGCGTTGCTCCGCCATTATTAGTCTGTCTTATAAGCGATTAAAATTATCAATTTCCGCTAATGATTATCCCGCGCTATAGTCTGCCGTAAACAGACACTGCTCAGGATAAAAACTCGTGATATCTTACTATTTTCAAGGCCTTGCGCTTGGCGCTGCCATGATTCTTCCCCTTGGCCCACAGAATGCTTTTGTGATGAACCAGGGCATTCGTCGTCAGTACCACATCATGATTGCGCTGCTCTGCGCCGTTAGCGATCTGCTGCTGATTTGCGCCGGTATTTTTGGCGGCAGCGCGTTGCTGATGCAGTCGCCGTGGCTGTTGGCGTTCGTGACCTGGGGCGGCGTCGCCTTTTTGCTCTGGTATGGTTATGGCGCACTGAAAACTGCAATGAGTAGCAATCTGGAACTTGCCAGTGCCGAAGTGCTCAAGCAGGGGCGCTGGAAAATTGTCGCCACCATGCTGGCGGTGACCTGGCTGAATCCGCATGTTTATCTTGATACGTTTGTGGTGTTGGGGAGCCTTGGCGGACAGCTTGATGTGGAACCTAAGCGCTGGTTTGCACTCGGCACCGTCAGCGCCTCGTTCCTGTGGTTCTTTGGCCTGGCGCTGCTGGCCGCCTGGCTGGCGCCGCGTCTGCGCACCGCTAAAGCGCAGCGCATCATTAACACCCTGGTTGGTGTCGTAATGTGGTTTATCGCTTTCCAGCTGGCGAAAGAGGGCATCGGGCATGTTCACGCCTTGTTCAACTAAGCGTTGTCCGATGGACTTTCGCATCTGAAGCGCTAAGCTTGGATGCGAGTACCTGTATTTTCGGGTGATAACGTAACATGGAGAGACGACAGTGAAGTTTAAAGTGATGGCGCTGACAGCATTAATGGGTTTGAGCGCGATGTCGGTACAGGCGAATGAATTACCTAACGGCCCGCATATTGTCACCTCCGGTACGGCCAGCGTAGATGCGACCCCGGATCTTGCCACCCTGGCAATTGAAGTGAATATTGCTGCGAAAGATGCGGCGACGGCGAAGAAGCAGGCGGATCAGCGTGTGGCGCAGTACCTCTCCTTCCTTGAGCAGAATGGCGTAGCGAAGAAAGATATCAGCTCGGCCAACCTGCGTACTCAGCCTGATTATGACTATCAGAACGGCAAAAGCATTCTGAAAGGCTATCGCGCGGTGCGTACCGTCGAGGTAACCCTGCGTCAGCTGGATAAGCTTAATTCTCTGCTGGACGGCGCGTTGAAAGCTGGCCTGAACGAAATCCGCTCTGTATCGCTGGGCGTGGCTCAGCCGGATGCCTATAAAGATAAAGCGCGTAAAGCGGCGATTGATGATGCGATTCATCAGGCTAAAGAACTGGCAGCAGGCTTTAACAGCAAGCTGGGACCGGTGTATAGCGTGCGTTATCACGTGTCAAACTATCAGCCGAGCCCGATGGTTCGCATGATGAAAGCGGATGCCGCGCCGGTATCAGCGGAAGAGACTTACGAACAGCCAACCATTCAGTTTGGCGACCAGGTAGACGTGGTGTTTGAGCTGCAACCGACTCAGGCGCAGTCTCAGTCAGCGGCGCCCGCGAAAGCGCAGTAATCGTTGATATGTCGGATGGCGTTGCGCCATCCGACGTTTTACCCTCAATCCTGTCTCAATACCCGACGCCCGTAGGCCAGCAGCGCATCCGTCACATTGCGCATCATGCGGCTTTCCGGCGCGAAGCGGTGCCAGTACAGCATCCGACGCTGGAACAGACCTGGTGTCAGGTCAATCAGCTCACCCGAAGCCAATTCTTTCTCAATCTGCAAATGCGGGATCATGCAGCAGGTCGTTCCCTGACGCGCCAGCTGAACGAAGGCTTCTGATGAATTCACGATATGACACGGCACGCTGCCCGGCGGCAAATCAAAGTTTTGCTGCAGGAAGGCCTGATGCATATCGTCGAGATGGTCAAACGCCACGGCAGGCGCTTTCAGCAGCGCTGAACGCGTCACGCCATTCGGGAAGTAGCGCTCGGCAAACGCTTTTGAACCCACAAACAGATAGTCCAGCGCGCCTAACTGATCAACCAGGCAGCTTGGTAGCGCCTGCGGTTGGATACTCACCGCGCCAACCACTTCACCGCGACGCAATCGTTCTTGTGTGCGCGTTTCATCTTCAACCTGTAAATTCAAACGGATAGGTGAGTTAACCAGCACATCGGCAAGCGCTGGCAGCAGCCAGGTAGCCAGACTGTCGGCGTTGACCGCCAGCGACAGCAGCAGCGGCGTTGAACCCGTTTGCTCATCGCCCAGCCACTCGTCTTCCAGCAGTTCAACCTGACGCAGCAGCGCCAGCAGCTTTTGCCCTTGCTCTGTCGGGCGCGGTGGAACGGTTCGCACCAGCAACGGTTGCCCGAACATATTTTCCAGTTGTTTAATTCTCTGCGATACGGCTGATTGGGTGATACAAAGCTTTTGCGCTGCGCGCTCAAAGCCGCGTTCCCGAATAACCGCATCCAGCGCCTGTAATGTTCTGTAGTCAGGACGTTTCATTGCGTTGAGGGGCTCCTCTAAAATCGTTATCTCGCACTATGACATAAATTGCAGGCAGATACAGACGAAATTGGTGCCTGGCGCAATGCGACAACCCGCGCATATGTTCTATAATGCGGCAAATATCATTACAGCACGGGCAATAATCATGACGCAGGATGAACTGAAAAAAGCAGTAGGCTGGGCGGCGCTTCAATATGTACAACCGGGCACCATCGTCGGTGTGGGCACGGGCTCTACCGCCGCACACTTTATCGATGCGCTGGGCACCATGAAAGGGCAGATTGAAGGCGCGGTATCCAGCTCTGATGCTTCCACCGAGAAACTGAAAAGCCTGGGGATCACCGTTTTTGACCTCAACGAAGTTGACCGTCTGGGTATCTACGTTGACGGTGCGGATGAAATCAACGGCCACATGCAGATGATCAAAGGTGGCGGTGCGGCGTTGACGCGTGAAAAGATTATTGCCTCCGTTGCGGACAAATTTATCTGCATCGCAGATGCCTCTAAGCAGGTTGATATTCTTGGCAATTTCCCGCTGCCGGTTGAAGTTATCCCGATGGCGCGCAGCTGCGTGGCACGCCAACTGGTGAAGCTGGGTGGTCGCCCGGAATACCGTCAGGGCGTCGTAACCGACAACGGCAACGTGATTCTGGACGTACATGGCCTGGAAATTCTTGATGCCATCGCGCTGGAAAACGCCATCAACGCCATTCCTGGCGTGGTGACCGTAGGATTATTCGCCAACCGTGGTGCTGACGTGGCACTCATTGGTACGGCTGATGGTGTGAAAACCATCACGAAATGATCTGACTGGGGGAAGCTCAATTCCCCCAAAATTTTTTACCCGCCTGATTTTGGTGACTTGTGTCACATTTTATAAAACCACTTCATTAACATCCCATCTAATTTCTTATGTGTAGCATTTTATGCTGACATTTTGCCCTGCGTGAAATTTCCGCGTGACGTGCACGCAAACGTTTAGATTGCCGCGATAGTTTTTTTTGATATGTTGCTTAGGTGAACTTTCGTTCATCACAACATCAGTAAAACAAAGACAGGGCGGGGAAATGGCTAAGGTATCACTGGAAAAAGAGAAGATTAAATTTCTGCTGGTAGAAGGCGTACATCAGAAGGCTGTGGACAGCCTTCGTGCAGCAGGTTACACCAACATCGAGTTTCACAAAGGCGCGCTGGACAGCGAGCAACTGAAAGAGTCTATCCGTGATGCCCATTTCATTGGCCTGCGCTCCCGTACGCATCTGACCGAAGAAATTTTTGAGGCGGCGGAAAAACTGGTGGCGGTAGGCTGCTTCTGCATCGGCACCAACCAGGTTGACCTGAAAGCGGCGGCAAAACGCGGCGTACCGGTCTTTAACGCACCGTTCTCGAACACCCGTTCCGTGGCCGAGTTGGTGATTGGCGAACTGCTGCTGCTACTGCGCGGCGTGCCGGAAGCAAACGCCAAAGCACACCGCGGCGTGTGGAATAAACTGGCCGTGGGCTCTTTTGAAGCGCGCGGCAAAAAACTGGGCATTATCGGCTACGGTCATATCGGCACACAGCTGGGCATTCTGGCGGAATCGTTGGGGATGCACGTCTTCTTCTACGACATCGAAAACAAACTGCCGCTGGGCAACGCGACGCAGGTTCAACATCTCTCCGACCTGCTGAATATGAGCGATGTGGTCAGCCTGCACGTGCCGGAAAACGCCTCCACCAAAAACATGATGGGCGTGGAAGAACTGGCATTGATGAAGCCGGGCTCGCTGTTGATTAACGCCTCTCGCGGCACCGTTGTGGATATTCCGGCGCTGTGCGATGCGCTGGCGAGCAAACACCTGGCGGGTGCGGCGATCGACGTCTTCCCGACTGAACCGGCAACTAACAGCGATCCGTTTAACTCGCCGCTGTGCGAGTTTGATAACGTGATCCTGACGCCGCATATTGGTGGTTCAACGCAGGAAGCGCAGGAAAATATCGGCCTTGAAGTGGCGGGTAAACTGGCTAAGTATTCTGATAACGGCTCAACTCTTTCTGCGGTGAATTTCCCGGAAGTCTCGTTGCCGATTCACGGTGGCCGCCGCCTGCTGCACATCCATGAAAACCGTCCTGGTGTGTTAACCGCCATCAACCAGATCTTCGCTGAGCAGGGCGTCAACATTGCCGCACAGTACCTGCAAACCACGCCGCAGATGGGCTATGTGGTCATCGATATTGAAGCAGAAGAAGACGTGGCGCAGAAAGCGCTGCAAAGCATGAAAGCGATTCCGGGCACGGTTCGCGCACGCATGCTGTTCTGATTACCCTTCTCTAACGGGCGGGCCGCTGGCCTGCCCGTTCTTTCCCGCTCATCCTCTGCTGTTTTCTATTCTGAAACGTATGTAATCACCCTTTGCGAAGCGAGTCGTAATAGGCAACTAAAGCCGCGCGACGGCGATTTTGCGCGCGTAAGAAAGATTAGGATAGGGGCAGCATGATGCTAAAACGGGAAAGCCCCTACCGAAGCAGGGGCTCTGATAAGGAAAGGGACGATGATGAGCTACGTCATCATGCTGCTGATTCTGTTAATAATCGCTTTCCCGGCATATTAACAAAGACGCAGGAGGGAGGTTCGCCTCCCTCACCCTTTACCGAGGAATTTAGGTCAAAAAAACGGCGGTGTCAATCGGTGGAAATCTGTGCCGTAAGACGTCGTCACTTCACTTTTGAAGCCTTCTGAAACGTATGTAAATCACTTTGCGAAGCGAGTCGTAAAAGGCAACTAAAGCCGCGCGACGGCGTCTTTGCGTGCGTAAGAAAGATTAGGATAGGGGCAGCATGATGCTAAAACGTGAAAGCCCCTACCGAAGCAGGGGCTCAAAGGAGAAAGGTTATGATGAAGTTAGTCATCATCCTGGTTATTCTGTTGATGATAAGCACGCCAGCTTTCTAAACAGTGTTCCAGAGGGAGGAGCAATCCTCCCTTACCCTTACTCACTAAATTAGGTCAAAGAATCAGCAAAGTCAATCGGGGCGGAGTGGGAAACTTCGCCCTACCACACCCAGGTTTTCGACGGCGTCACCACCGCTGGCAACGGGATATCCCACTCTTCAACCGGCAATCGTTCCACCAACTGACAATCGTGCGCGTAGCCTACCGGGCTGATGCCATGCTGTTGCCAGTTTTGCAGGGTGCGATCGTAAAACCCGCCGCCCATCCCCAGCCGTTGCCCCTTTTCGTCAAAAGCCACCAGCGGCGTAATCAGCACATCCAGTTTACTCAGAGGCAGAACATCGCGGACATCAAGTTTGGGTTCGTGGATTTTTAGACGGTTTACCACCAGTTCGCTGTGTGGGTGATAGTGCAGAAACAGCAGGTTTCCAGGGCTGAAGGGATGAAGCACTGGCAGATAAACGCGTTTCCCCGCTCGCCAGAGTTGTTCTATTAGCGGTTGAGTGTCGAGCTCGCCATCAAAGGAAAGAAAGAGTGCGACCGTGCGCGCCATCACCATGGGCGGATACGCCATCATGCGGGTTGCGGCCTGTTCGCCAAAGTCGATTTGCTGCTGTTCTGTTAGCTCGCGACGCCGTTGCCGAATCATCCTGCGGATGTCTTGTCGGGAAAGGGCGAGTTCAGGAAGTTGTGTCATAGGGGTTGGTAGTAAAAGAAGGGGAATCTCCGAGATGCCGCCGCAGGCTGTAACCCTTGAACCCTTGGTTCAAGGTGAATGTGTCGTCACAGTTTTAAGGCTTCTCGGACGGGCCGAGCATGCTCACCAACCATGGAGCGCCACATTCTTGTGGTATGAAATATCGGCTCAGGGGACTGGCCCGCTTGCGAACATCTCAGAGAAATTTTGTCTTCACAGTCACTCTACCACAGTAAACTGCAAAGTGTTATTCAAAGTTTTGCCCTGACTTTTCGGAGGCGCGACCCTGGTCAAGCAATGCTTGTTCAATGGTCTGCTGAAGCATCCGAATGCGCTGCTCCATACTGGAAGCGTAGTCGCGCGTCTTGGACTTTTCCTGAGTTAATTCATAGCTGATGTTCAACGCGGCGATGAAGACCAGCTGCTCAGTATTTGTGACTCTAGTGCGTTCTTTCAGATCTTGCAACCGCTGATTCAGATCGTCCGCAGCCTGATTCAAAGCATCCCTTTGTTCAGGCGGGCAATTCACGCGAAGCGAACGGCCAAAAATGTGAATATCGACGGGTTCTGCAGACATGCCACCTTCCTGCTGATTGACTGCGCGGCCTTCACACCCAGGATGCGAAGGGGCGACACTATAGCTACCCTGGTATGAACATACAAGCCCTTTTCTGGTATCACCAGGGTCCAAAGTGGTAGCATACCATGAATATTCCTCCCAACGATGATGAATGCGCATGTCTATACAGAACGAAATGCCTGGTTACACCGACGTGAACCAGTTACTGAACCAACAAGGGGTAGGCCTGACGCCTGCGGAAATGCATGGCCTCATCAGCGGGATGCTCTGTGGCGGAAACAGCGACAGCTCATGGCAGCCGCTGCTTCACGACCTCACCAACGAAGGGCTTGCCTTCGGCCACGAGCTGGCTGAAGCGCTGCGTACCATGCATGCGGTGACCAGCGATTCGCTGGAAGACGACGGTTTTCTTTTTCAGCTTTATCTGCCTGAAGGCGACGATGTCAGCGTGTTTGAACGCGCCGATGCGCTCTCTGGCTGGGTGAATCACTACCTGCTCGGGCTGGGCGTGTCTCAGCCGAAGCTGGATAAAGTGAAAGGCGAAACCGGGGAAGCGATTGACGATCTGCGCAATATCGCGCAGCTGGGCTACGACGAAGACGAAGACCAGGAAGAGCTGGAGATGTCGCTGGAAGAGATCATCGAGTACGTGCGCGTTGCGGCGCTGCTGTGCCACGATACCTTCACGCGCCCGCAGCCGACGGCGCCGGAAGTGCAAAAGCCAACGTTACACTAAATATTCAGGGTTGCGGGTCAATGTGCGTTTTGCCGGCTTTGCCCGATGGCGCTGCGCTTATCGGGCCTACAAAGTGATGTCGTCGAACGTAGGTCGGATAAGGCGTAGCCGCCATCCGACAAACCGTCCGCATTTTACGTATTAAGGAGATGTCATGACACAGCAAGAGTTTCTCCGTCGCCGTCAGACACTGCTGGCGCAAATGCAGCCAGGCAGCGCGGCGCTGATTTTTGCCGCGCCGGAAGTGACCCGTAGCGCGGATTCCGAGTATCCCTATCGCCAGAGCAGCGATTTCTGGTACTTTACGGGCTTTAACGAGCCGGAAGCCTTGCTGGTGCTGATTAAAAGCGATGACACTCACAACCACAGCGTGCTGTTTAACCGTGTTCGCGACCTGACGGCGGAGATCTGGTTTGGTCGCCGCCTGGGTCAGGATGCGGCCCCGGAAAAGCTGGGCGTTGACCGCGCGCTGGCCTTCAGTGAAATCAACCAACAGCTGTTCCAGTTGCTTAACGGTCTGGACACGATTTATCACGCGCAGGGTGAATACGTCTGGGCCGATGAAATTGTCTTCACCGCGATGGACAAACTGCGCAAAGGTTCGCGCCAGAATCTGGTGGCCCCGTCCACAGTGATTGACTGGCGTCCGCTGGTGCACGAAATGCGTCTGTTCAAATCGGAAGAAGAGATTGCCGTGATGCGCCGCGCTGGCGAAATCAGCGCGCTGGCGCATACGCGCGCGATGGAAAAATGCCAGCCGGGGATGTTTGAGTACCAGCTCGAAGGGGAAATTCTGCACGAGTTTACCCGCCACGGCGCGCGCTATCCGTCTTACAACACGATTGTTGGCGGCGGCGAAAACGGCTGCATTCTGCACTACACCGAAAACGAATCCGAACTGCGCGATGGCGAACTGGTGCTGATTGACGCCGGTTGCGAATACAAAGGCTACGCCGGTGATATCACCCGTACCTTCCCGGTGAACGGCAAGTTTACCCCGGCGCAGCGCGCTATTTACGACATCGTGCTGGAATCGCTGGAAACCTCGCTCAAACTCTATCGTCCAGGCACCTCTATACAGGAAGTGACCGGCGAAGTGGTGCGCATCATGATTACCGGACTGCGCGATCTGGGTATTCTGCACGGTGAGATCGATGAACTTATCGCGGAAAACGCCCATCGCCCGTATTTCATGCACGGCCTGAGCCACTGGCTGGGGCTGGATGTGCATGACGTCGGCGTTTATGGTGTGGACCGCTCGCGCGTACTGGAACCGGGCATGGTGTTAACCGTGGAGCCTGGCCTGTATATCGCGCCAGATGCGGACGTTCCGGCGGAGTATCGCGGCATTGGTATTCGTATCGAAGATGACATTCTGATAACCGCAGACGGTAATGAAAACCTGACCGCCTCGGTGGTCAAACGCGCGGACGATATTGAAGCGCTGATGGCGGCGGCGCGTCGCTCATGAGCCTGATTATTGTCGGTGGTGGGATGACCGGCGCGACGCTTGCGCTGGCGGTGTCGCAGATGACCGGCGGGCGCTTGCCCGTGCATCTGATTGAAGCGGCGGAAGTCGATTCTTTGCAACATCCGGGTTTTGATGCCAGGGCGATTGCGCTGGCGGCGGGCACCTGTCAGCAACTGGCGAAAGTTGGTATCTGGCAGGCGATATCGAACTGTGCGACGGCAATTCATACCGTTCATGTGAGCGATCGCGGCCATGCCGGGTTTGTCACGCTGGAAGCAGAAGATTATCGCCTGCCAGCGCTGGGTAACGTGGTCGAACTGCATGATGTCGGGCAACGCCTTTTCGCGCTGCTGCGTAAAGCGCCTGGCGTGACGCTGCATTGCCCGGCGCGCGTTTCCCGCGTCAATCGCACTCAGGATGCCGTGAGCGTCACGCTTGAAAGTGGCGAAACGATCAACGGGCAGATGTTGGTGGCAGCCGACGGTTCCCGCTCAGCGCTGGGTGAACAGTGCGGCATTAGCTGGCAACAAGAGCCGTATCAACAGCTTGCCGTTATCGCCAACGTCACTACCGCTGTGCCGCATCAGGGGCGCGCATTTGAACGCTTCACCGCGAATGGCCCGCTGGCGATGCTGCCGATGTCACAAGGTCGCTGCTCGCTGGTATGGTGCCATGCGCTGGAAAATCGTGATGAGGTGATGGGCTGGTCGGACGAACGTTTCTGCAATGAACTTCAGCAGGCGTTTGGCTGGCGCTTAGGACGCATTACACAGGCTGGCGCACGTAATGCGTATCCGTTGTCTCTCACCACGGCCACTCGGGCGGTATCACACCGTCTGGCGCTGGTCGGTAATGCGGCGCAGACGCTGCATCCGATTGCCGGGCAGGGATTTAACCTTGGCCTGCGCGACGTCATGTCGCTGGCGGAACTGCTGGCGCAGGCGCATGACGCGGGTCAGGATATCGGCAGCTATGGGCTGCTGTGTCGTTATCAACGTCAGCGCGCGGACGATAAAGCCGCCACTATCGGTGTGACCGATGGTTTAGTGCATCTGTTTGCCAATCGTTGGGCCCCGCTGGTTGTTGGGCGCAATGTCGGTTTAATGGCGATGGAATTATTTACCCCGGCACGCGATGTGCTGGCGCAGCGTACGCTGGGCTGGGTAGCCCGTTAAGGAGTCAATGTGCAGAGTGTAGATGTCGCTATCGTTGGCGGTGGAATGGTGGGCCTGGCGGTTGCCTGTGGTTTACAGGGCAGCGGGCTGCGCGTCGCGGTGCTGGAACAGGCATTGCCCCAGCCGCTGGCTGCGGATGCGCCTCCGGCGTTGCGTGTGTCGGCTATCAATGCGGGTAGCGAAAAATTACTCAACAAGCTGGATGTATGGTCCGCAATTCTTGCCCACCGCGCCAGCCGCTATCACGGCATGGAAGTGTGGGATAAAGACAGCTTCGGGCGCATCGCCTTTGATGATAAAAGCCTGGGCTACGGTCATCTCGGCCATATCGTTGAGAACGCGGTGATCCACAACGCGCTGTGGGAAAAAGCGCAGCGTTGTCAGGATATTACCTTAATGGCTCCCGCTGAACTTCAGCAGGTTGCCTGGGGGGAGAACGACGCATTTCTGACGCTGAAAGATGGCGCGATGCTGACGGCGCGTCTGGTGGTGGGTGCCGATGGCGCAAACTCCTGGCTGCGTAATAAAGCGGATATCCCGTTAACCTTCTGGGATTATAAACATCACGCGCTGGTGGCAACCATTCGCACCGAGGAACCGCATGATGCCATCGCCCGTCAGGCATTCCATGGCGAAGGTATTCTGGCCTTCCTGCCGCTTTCCGACCCACATCTTTGCTCGATAGTCTGGTCGCTGTCGCCGCAGGAAGCTGAACGGATGCAGAAGGCCGATGAGCCTACTTTTACCAAAGCGCTCAATATCGCTTTCGACAATCGCCTCGGTTTGTGTACGCTTGAAAGCGAGCGTCAGGTTTATCCGCTGACCGGGCGTTACGCGCGTCAGTTCGCCGCGCACCGTCTGGCGTTAGTTGGCGATGCGGCGCATACCATTCATCCGCTGGCGGGGCAGGGCGTTAACCTGGGCTTTATGGATGCGGCGGAACTGATTGATGAAGTTCGTCGTCTGCACGCGCAGGGTAAAGATATCGGTCAGCATTTCTATCTGCGCCGCTATGAGCGCAGCCGTAAACACAGCGCCGCGATGATGCTTGCCGGCATGCAGGGGTTCCGCGAACTCTTCGCGGGCGAGAACCCGGCGAAAAAACTGCTGCGCGATATTGGCCTGAAACTGGCGGATACCTTGCCTGGGGTTAAACCGCAATTGATTCGTCAGGCCATGGGGCTGAATGACCTCCCGGAGTGGCTTCGTTAACTGCGTCACACTTCTTCTCCCGGCGCTCTGCCGGGAGATCCTTCCTCTCGTTTGAAATATTCTAATTTCACGCCTTTTTTCGCATTAGTTTTTCTAATTCAGCGTTTTTGAGATAACGAAAAACACGCCTCGTTTTCCGCACTAAATATGGTTTTATGCTAAATGCTTGCGCATGAATGTTAATTATATGTGGTGCTATTCGCATTTTTATAGCGAATAACTCTGTAAGCTTTTTGGCTGATTTTGACCATAAGCTAATCTGATGACCCGTCTTTGCTTATGGTTTACTGCCGATTTCGGTGGTAAGTTCAGGCAAAAGAGAACGTTTGCGTCGGGGCCTGTTCGCGGTGTCGACGCCGGGTTTTTGTAATGGAAAGTGGTTGGCTTTGCTTACTCAACGAGGACAAGATGGCACAACAAACGCCTTTGTATGATCAACACGTGCAGTGCGGCGCGCGAATGGTGGATTTCCACGGCTGGATGATGCCGCTGCATTACGGCTCGCAAATTGATGAGCACCATGCGGTGCGCACCGACGCCGGGATGTTTGATGTGTCGCACATGACCATCGTCGACCTGCACGGCAGCCGCACCCGCGAGTTTCTGCGCTATCTGCTGGCAAACGACGTTGCCAAACTGACGAAACCCGGCAAAGCGCTTTATAGCGGCATGCTAAATGCCTCGGGCGGCGTGATTGACGACCTTATTGTCTACTACCTCACCGAAGATTATTTCCGCCTCGTCGTAAACTCCGCCACCCGCGAAAAAGACCTCTCCTGGATCACCCAACACGCTGAACCTTTCGCCATTGAAATCACCGTTCGTGATGACCTGTCGCTGATTGCGGTACAGGGGCCAAATGCCAAAGCAAAAGCCGAAACCCTGTTTAGCGATGAACAGCGTAAAGCCGTTGAGGGCATGAAGCCGTTCTTTGGCGTACAGACGGGCGATCTGTTTGTGGCCACCACCGGCTATACCGGTGAAGCAGGATACGAAATTGCGATGCCGCGCGAGAAAGCTGCCGATTTTTGGCGCGCGCTGGTTGAAGCGGGTGTAAAACCGTGTGGTCTGGGCGCACGCGATACGCTGCGTCTGGAAGCCGGGATGAATTTATACGGCCAGGAGATGGATGAAGGTATCTCTCCGCTGGCGGCCAACATGGGCTGGACCATTGCCTGGGAACCCGCCGACCGCGACTTTATCGGTCGTGAAGCGCTGGAGATGCAGCGTGAAAAAGGCACCGAGCAACTGGTTGGCCTGGTGATGACCGAAAAAGGCGTGCTGCGCGGCGAACTGCCGGTGCGTTTCACCGACGCTCACGGCAACGCGCTGGAAGGCGTGATCACCAGCGGGACATTCTCCCCGACGCTTGGTCACAGTATTGCGCTGGCACGCGTGCCAGAAGGCATTGGCGAGACGGCCATCGTGCAGATTCGTAACCGTGAAATGCCGGTAAAAGTCACCAAACCTGTTTTTGTGCGCAACGGCAAAGCCGTCGCGTAATTCCCCCCTTTTCTGGAGATTTTTTGATGAGCAACGTACCTGCAGAACTGAAATACAGCAAAGAACACGAATGGCTGCGTAAAGAAGCCGATGGCTCTTACACCGTGGGCATCACCGAACACGCACAGGAATTACTGGGCGATATGGTGTTTGTTGACCTGCCTGACGTCGGCGCGACCGTTGCCGCGGGCGATGACTGCGCAGTGGCGGAATCCGTAAAAGCGGCGTCCGACATCTACGCGCCAATCAGCGGTGAAATCGTCGCGGTTAATGATGAACTGAGCGACTCGCCGGAGCTGGTCAACAGCGAACCGTATGCGGGCGGCTGGATCTTCAAAATCAAAGCCAGCGACGAAGCGGAAGTTGCCGCGCTGCTGGATGCGACGGCCTACGCAGCACTGTTAGAAGACGAGTAACCGTTTTTCTCCCTCTCCCTCAGGGAGAGGGCCGGGGTGAGGGTGCCAATGTGTCCCTTACCCTATCCCTCTCTCCAGGGGAGAGGGCATTCTAAAATCACCGCACGTTTCAGGAACCATCGCTCATGACACAGACTTTAAGCCAGCTTGAAAACCGTGATGCTTTTATCGAACGTCACATCGGGCCGGACGCTCAGCAACAGCAGGAGATGCTGAAAACGGTTGGCGCGGATTCATTAACTGCACTGATTTCCCAAATCGTGCCGAAAGATATCCAGCTTGCCACCCCGCCGCAGGTGGGCGACGCGACGACAGAATTCGCCGCACTGGCGGAGCTGAAAGCGATTGCCGGAC
The DNA here is from genome assembly GCF_057782505.1 of Pseudocitrobacter sp. CD920760. NCBI lineage: Bacteria > Pseudomonadati > Pseudomonadota > Gammaproteobacteria > Enterobacterales > Enterobacteriaceae > Pseudocitrobacter > Pseudocitrobacter sp. CD920760. The sequence goes on along the minus strand of NZ_CM173490.1, from coordinate 4,316,057 downwards.
GCAACAAGCGCTTTAAGTCTTACATTGGCATGGGCTATACCGGCGTTCAGCTGCCGCCGGTTATCCAGCGCAACATGCTGGAAAACCCTGGCTGGTACACCGCGTACACCCCTTATCAGCCGGAAGTTTCGCAGGGCCGCCTTGAGTCGCTGCTGAACTTCCAGCAGGTCACGCTGGATCTGACCGGCCTGGATATCGCCTCCGCCTCTCTGTTGGATGAAGCGACTGCCGCCGCCGAAGCGATGGCGATGGCAAAACGCGTCAGCAAACTGAAAAATGCCAACCGTTTCTTCGTGGCTGCCGATGTCCATCCGCAGACGCTGGATGTGGTACGTACACGCGCAGAAACGTTCGGTTTTGACGTGATTGTTGATGATGCCAGTAAAGCGCTGGATCACCAGGATGTCTTCGGTGTGCTGTTGCAGCAAGTGGGCACCACCGGCGAAGTTCACGATTACACGTCGCTGATGGCTGAACTGAAATCCCGCAAAGTCGTAGTAAGCGTTGCCGCTGATTTTATGGCGCTGGTGCTGTTAACCGCACCGGGTAAGCAGGGCGCAGACATTGTTTTCGGCTCAGCTCAACGCTTCGGCGTACCGATGGGCTACGGTGGCCCGCACGCGGCGTTCTTTGCCGCGAAAGACGAATTTAAACGCTCCATGCCGGGCCGTATTATCGGCGTATCGAAAGATGCGGCGGGCAATACCGCGCTGCGCATGGCGATGCAGACCCGCGAGCAGCATATCCGCCGCGAGAAAGCGAACTCCAACATTTGTACTTCTCAGGTTCTGCTGGCGAACATTGCCAGCCTGTATGCCGTCTTCCACGGCCCGGTTGGTCTGAAACGTATCGCTAATCGTATTCATCGCCTGACCGATATCCTGGCGACCGGTCTGCAGCAGAAAGGGCAGAAACTGCGCTTTACACACTTCTTCGACACCCTGTGTGTAGAGGTGGCGGACAAAGCCAGCGTGCTGGCGCGTGCCGAAGCGGCAGAAATCAACCTGCGCAGCGACATCCACAACGCGGTGGGCATTACGCTTGATGAAACCACCACTCGTGATGATGTGCTGAAGCTGTTTAGCGTGATCCTCGGTGATAATCACGGGCTGAATATCGACACGCTGGATAAAGACGTGGCGCTGGATAGCCGTTCGATCCCGGCGGCGATGCTGCGCGATGACGCGATCCTGACCCATCCGGTGTTTAACCGCTACCACAGCGAAACCGAGATGATGCGCTATATGCACTCGCTGGAGCGTAAAGATCTGGCGCTGAATCAGGCGATGATCCCGCTGGGTTCCTGCACCATGAAACTGAACGCGGCAGCGGAAATGATCCCGATCACCTGGCCTGAATTTGCCGAACTGCACCCGTTCTGCCCGGCAGAGCAGGCGGAAGGGTATCATCAGATGATCGGCCAGCTTTCGGACTGGCTGGTGAAACTGACCGGTTACGATGCGGTTTGCATGCAGCCGAACTCCGGCGCGCAGGGCGAATACGCGGGCCTGCTGGCTATTCGCCACTATCATGAAAGCCGCAATGAAGGGCATCGCGATGTGTGTCTGATCCCGGCATCCGCGCACGGTACTAACCCGGCTTCCGCACAGATGGCGGGAATGCAGGTTGTCGTGGTTGCCTGTGATAAACAGGGCAACATCGACCTGGCCGATCTGCGCGCGAAAGCCGAGCAGCACGGCGAGAGCCTCTCCTGCATCATGGTGACCTACCCGTCCACGCATGGCGTGTATGAAGAGACGATCCGCGAAGTGTGTGAAATCGTGCATCAGTTCGGCGGCCAGGTTTACCTTGATGGCGCGAACATGAACGCGCAGGTAGGGATTACCTCGCCGGGCTTTATCGGCGCGGATGTCTCGCACCTTAACCTGCACAAAACCTTCTGCATTCCGCACGGCGGCGGCGGACCGGGTATGGGGCCGATTGGCGTGAAAGCGCATCTGGCGCCGTTCGTTCCGGGCCACAGCGTGGTGCAGATTGAAGGCATGCTGACCCGTCAGGGCGCGGTCTCTGCCGCTCCGTTCGGTAGCGCCTCTATTCTGCCGATTAGCTGGATGTACATCCGCATGATGGGCGCAGAAGGGCTGAAGCAGGCAAGCCAGGTGGCAATCCTGAATGCTAACTACATTGCCAGCCGTCTGAAAGACGCTTTCCCGGTGCTGTATACCGGTCGCGAAGGACATGTAGCGCACGAATGTATTCTTGATATTCGTCCGCTGAAAGAAGAAACCGGCATCAGCGAACTGGATATCGCTAAGCGTCTGATCGACTACGGTTTCCATGCGCCGACCATGTCCTTCCCGGTTGCGGGTACGCTGATGGTTGAACCGACGGAATCGGAAAGCAAAGTGGAGCTGGACCGCTTTATCGATGCGATGCTGGCTATCCGTGCGGAAATCGACCGTGTCAAAGCAGGCGAGTGGACGCTGGAAGATAACCCGCTGGTGAACGCTCCGCACACCCAGAACGAGCTGGTCTCTGAGTGGAATCACGGTTACAGCCGCGAAGTGGCGGTCTTCCCGGCAGGCGTGGAGAACAAATACTGGCCGACCGTGAAACGTCTGGATGACGTCTATGGTGACCGCAATCTGTTCTGCTCCTGCGTGCCGATGAGCGAATACCAGTAACTTATTCGGCTATGCTTTTAAGGGCGCTTCGGCGCCCTTTTTTATGGGAGACCGTCATGGGAATTGCACTGGTAACCGGCGCGAGCCGGGGAATTGGCAGGGCTACTGCGCTGCAGCTGGCGCAGGAAGGGTATAGCGTTGCCGTCAACTATCGGCATAACGTGCAGGCGGCAGCCGACGTGGTGCGCGAGATAACCGAAGCCGGTGGTGAGGCTTTCGCCCTGCGTGCTGACATCAGCGATGAATCGCAGGTAGTGGCGATGTTTGAGGCCATAGACAAGCACAATCAGCCGCTGGTGGCGCTGGTGAACAACGCGGGCATTCTGTTTCAACAAAGCCGCGTGGAAGCGTTAACGGCAGATCGCATTAACCGCGTGCTGGCGACCAACGTGACGGGATTTTTCCTCTGCTGTCGTGAAGCGGTTAAACGGATGGCGCATCAGCATGGCGGCGTGGGCGGGGCGATCGTGAACGTCTCTTCTGCGGCGGCGCGTTTGGGGGCGCCGGGCGAGTATGTGGACTATGCGGCGTCGAAAGGGGCGGTGGATACCTTAACCACCGGGCTGGCACTGGAAGTCGCGGCGCAGGGGATTCGGGTAAACGGCGTGAGGCCAGGGTTTATCTACACCGAAATGCACGCAGATGGCGGCGAACCGGGGCGGGTTGACCGGGTGAAATCGGTGTTGCCGATGCAGCGTGGTGGTCAGCCGGAAGAGGTCGCGCAGGCGATTGTCTGGCTGTTAAGCGATAAAGCGTCGTATGTGACAGGGAGTTTTCTCGAGCTGGCGGGCGGGAAGTAGTTTGTTGTCGGGTGGCGGCTGCGCCTTACCCGACCTACAACGTGCGGGCGGGAAGTGAGGTTTTTTGTTTCCCCTCACCCTAACCCTCTCCCACAGGGAGAGGGAACCGATCGAGCGTGGTCTAAAGAACTGCGCGGGTTTTTACCCTCTCCCTGTGGGAGAGGGCAGGGTGAGGGGGACCGTTTTTAAAGCGTCTCGCCGTTGCTGGCAATCACCGCTTTGTACCACTCAAAACTTTTCTTGCGTGAGCGCGACATGTCGCCCGTGCCGTTGTCGTGCTTGTTGACGTAAATAAAGCCGTAGCGCTTGCTGTACTGGCCGGTGGTGAACGACACACAGTCGATGCAGCCCCATGGCGTGTAGCCCATTAAATCTACGCCATCGTAGGTCACCGCTTTCATCATCTCTTCCACGTGCGCGCGCAGGTAGTCGATGCGATAGTCATCGTTGATGCTGCCGTCTTCTTCCACTTTGTCATACGCGCCGAAGCCGTTTTCGACAATAAACAGCGGTTTCTGGTAACGCTCATACAGCTCACACAGTGAGTAGCGCAGGCCCACCGGGTCAATCTGCCAGCCCCAGTCGGAGGCCTTCACGTGCGGGTTTGGCACGCTGCCTTCGAAGCCGGAAATGGCATCGCCGCTGCCGCCTTCGGCTTTAACCGCGTTGGTCATGTAGTAGCTGAAACCGAGATAGTCGCAGGTGCCTTCGCGCAGAATGGCGTCGTCGCCCTCTTCCATTTTGATGGTAAAGCCTCGGCGTTCCCACTCGTTCAGCACATATGACGGGTAGTAGCCGCGCAACTGAACGTCGGTAAAGACATAACGTTCACGCATTGATTCCTGAGCAAACATCACGTCTTCCGGTTTGCAGGAGAACGGATAGAGCGCCACCATCGCCAGCATGCAGCCGACTTTCATTTCCGGGTTGATGCGACGCGCCGCTTTCACCGCCAGCGCGCTGGCAACGAACTGGTGATGCAGCACCTGATACATGGTTTCTTCCGGGTTTTCATGCTCGGTGTAGACCACGCCGGAACAGCAGTAACCGAACAGCGGCGCGCGCCAGTTACGCTGGTTGTTGATTTCGTTGAAGGTCATCCAGTATTTGACCTTGTGCTTGTAGCGCTCGAAAACAACCTCAGAGAAACGCACAAAGAAATCAACCACTTTGCGGTTGGTCCAGCCGCCGTATTCCTGCACCAGGTGCAGCGGCATCTCGAAGTGGGAGAGGGTGATAACCGGTTCGATGTTGTATTTCAGCAGCTCATCGAACATGTCGTCGTAGAATTTTAAGCCTTCTTCATTCGGCTGCGTTTCGTCGCCTTTCGGGAAGATTCGCGTCCAGGCGATAGAGGTACGGAAGCATTTGAAGCCCATCTCAGCAAACAGTTTGATGTCTTCTTTGTAATGGCTGTGAAAGTCGATGGCTTCGTGGTTTGGGTAGTATTTCCCGGGAACCACTTCCTGAGTGATTTCGCGCGGTACGCCGTGTGCGCCGCCGGTCAGTACGTCGCAAATGCTCGGGCCTTTGCCGCCTTTATTCCAGCCGCCTTCAACCTGATGCGCTGCGACCGCGCCGCCCCATAAAAAATCTTTCGGTAAGGTCAGTTTTTTCATTGTTGCTATACTCACTCGTTAATGCAATTAAAGTGAGTCTAACAAAGGGTATAGAAAAGTCACGATATAACAAATGTTACGCCGTGTTATATGTTACATCGAAAAAACACCCTGTATTTTTATGCTAATTTCTTCGCCAGTTTACGTCCCAGAGATTCCAGAATATAAACGACCGGGATCTGCGTCGTAATATCATAAACGCCACCAATGCGCGTTTGTGGGAAATGCCAGGAGAGGTTAAAGTCAGCGAGTTTAGCCAGACGGGAATGTTCGTGGCTGGTTATTGACATCACTTTGCAGCGATGCAGACTGAACTGGCTGGCAAAGCGCAGGATCTCCTCTGTTTCCCCGGAAACGGATAACACAATTGCCAGGGCGTTTTTGGCCATATCGTTGGTTACCGGAAAATACGGATCATCAATGTGATTACTGAATTTACCGATATTCGAGAAAAAGCGTGCGCCATATTTTGCCAGCGAGCCCGAAGTGCCCGCGCCAACGAAAATAATACGTTCCGAAGATAATATTATATCGACGGCATCATCAAGTAATTTATCAAACTCGTCATTATTGACGCTTTTAAAAAAGCCAATAATTTCACTGGCGCCAAAATTAGCCTGTTGCGGCTCGTTTTGTTCCAGATACAATTTAAAACGTACACGAAATTCAGAGTAGCCGTCGCAGTTGAGCTTGCGACAGAAACGCATCACCGTGGTGGTAGAAACGCCTACCGCGTCCGCCAGTTCGCGAATGGTCATGTACATCATTTTGTCGCGGTTTTTGATAACGTAGTGATAGACCATCATCTCAAGATTATTGAGGCTGGCAACGGCGGTGTGGGTAAACATGCTCACGGTGGCGATACTCATAAAATTCATAGACCTTAAAGGAATAGTACCATGCAGCCCAACGACATCACTTTTTTTCGCCGTTTTCAGGACGATATTCTGGCAGGGCGGAAAACGATTACCCTGCGTGACGATGCGGAGTCCCATTTTAAGGCCGGAGATATTTTACGCGTCGGGCGATATGAAGATGATGGCTACTTCTGCACCATCGAAGTGCTGGCCACTTCGCGCGTTACGCTTGATACGTTAACGGAGTGGCACGCGCAGCAGGAAAACATGACGCTTGCCGAACTGCGTCGGGTGATCACCGACATTTACCCAGGCCAAACGGCGTATCACGTGATTGAGTTCAAATATCTTCATAAAAATGATGAACAAGTGTGAGGTGAATCATTTTTATAACTTTATGATTTTTCTAAATTTACAAATTTACATCTTTTTATTTTAGCGAACAGGTGTTCACTGGAATCATTCTCAGTTACGCTAGGGGCGTTTAACAGATTGTGTTGTTCACCCGGAGTACGTAATGGACCAGAAGCCGCTCATTAAACAGGGTTACTCGTTGGCAGAGGAAGTTGCCAACAGCATCAGCCATGGAGTGGGTTTTGTATTTGGTATTGTGGGGCTGGTTCTGCTGCTGGTGCAGGCGGTGGATACCAACGCCAGCGCAATGGCAATCACCAGCTATAGCCTTTATGGCGGCAGCATGATTTTGCTGTTCCTCGCCTCGACGCTGTATCACGCGATTCCACATCAGCGGGCCAAAATCTGGCTGAAGAAATTTGACCACTGCGCTATCTATTTGCTGATTGCGGGGACCTATACGCCATTTTTGCTGGTGGGCCTGGATTCACCGCTGGCGCGTGGGTTGATGATTGTTATCTGGAGCCTGGCGCTGCTGGGTATTCTGTTTAAGCTCACCATCGCGCACCGCTTCAAAGTGTTGTCGCTGGTCACCTATCTGACGATGGGCTGGCTGTCGTTGATCGTGGTATATCAACTGGCGATTAAGCTGGCGATTGGCGGAGTAACGCTACTGGCGGTCGGCGGGGTGGTGTATTCGCTGGGCGTGATTTTCTACGTCTGCAAACGCATTCCTTACAACCACGCTATCTGGCACGGCTTTGTACTGGGCGGCAGCGTGTGCCACTTCCTGGCGATTTATTTGTATATTGGGCAAGCGTAGTTGATTGCCGGATGGCGCTTCGCTTATCCGGCCTTGTATCTTGAACTGGTAGCTGATTAGCTATCAGCTACATGAAACGGGAGAAGCTTGTATCCGGCCTGAAGACATCGATCTTTCGACGTAGCTTAAGCCTCCCGTTTCACCTTTCACGTCACTCAAAATCCGAACGGTAACCAGAAGCTCTGACTTCGTATGTACAAGGCTGGAATGACGTGTTGGCTCAGGTGAAAGGAGATTCTCGATGTGTACTCTCGGTATTGATGTCAGTAAAAATAAAATCGATGTTTGTCTGCTTACTGCCGGTCCCGGCGGCAAAAAAAAACACAAAGTTCTGACCAATGAACCCGACGTCTCCAGCAAAGTTATCGACTGGCTGAGCGCACAAAAATGCGTTCCGGAAAGTGTGACGGTCGTGCTGGAAGCGACGGGTATCTACCATGAAAATCTGGCATATGGCCTGCATGAAGCCGGTGTCAGAGTCTGCATGGCTAATCCCTATCGTGTTCGTGAATTTGCCAGCGGGATGGGTATTCTCAACAAGAATGATGCTGTGGATGCCTTCGTTCTGGCCTGTTATGGCGAGCTGAAACACCCGAATGCCTGGGTTCCACCTTCGCCCGAAGTCCGCAAGCTGAGGGCGCTGCTGCGCCAGCGGGATGCCCTGAAAGAGGATGTTCAGCGCACGGTGAACCGGCTGGAAAAAGCGAATTCCACAACCACTCCGCAGGAGGTCATCCGTTCACTTGAGCGGACGAAAAGCTGGCTGAGCGATGAACTGGCCCGGATAGAAAAACTCATAACCGATCATACAGATAACGATCCGGGGTTGAAGGCTGATCTTGATTTACTGAAATCGATCAAGGGCGTTAAAGATCAGGTCGGGCGGGAGATGCTGGCACTGCTGAAAGACGGGACGTTCAAAAGCGCCTCACAGGTCGCGGCTTATCTGGGTATCACGCCGGTAGAGAAAACGTCGGGGAGTTCGGTACGTGGCAGACCCCATATGTCAAAGACAGGGCCGTCGGAAGTACGGGCTAAGCTGTATGTTGCAGCGCTGAGCGCGTGCCGCTGGAACAAACAGGCAAAAGCTGTTTATGAACGACTGGTCGCAAAGGGTAAAGCCAAAAAAGCCGCACTGGGAGCGGTTATGCGCAAACTGGTGCATTTATGCTTCGGAGTGTTAAAAACGCGGCTTCTCTGGGACGAAAATTATGCAGCTACCGCTTGACGTTCAAGACGGTAGCTACAAACTGCATCATGCCTGTCGTAGGCCGGATAAGGCGAAGCCGCATCCGGCACTGACACAATTACTCTTCCAGTGAATACGGCAGCGGCTCAATGCTCAAGGTGTTGGCATCGTCGCGCACGCGGAAGATGCTGTGCGGTTCCATATCGTTATTCATCACCGCCTGCACCAGCAGTCGGCCATCATCAAGCTGTACCGCGGCTAAAACGGTACCGGTACGGCGCCAGTTCTCGCCCATCTTCAGTTCCAGGTCTTCCCCGGCTTCCGGTACGCGGCTGGCCGTTCCCGCCAGTGACCACAACGCACGTTTGTTGGCACCACGGAATTTGGCGCGCGCCACCATCTCCTGCCCGGTGTAACAGCCTTTCTTAAAGCTGATACCGCCCAGCGCCTGAATGTTGGTGGCCTGCGGAATAAACTGACCGCTGTTGGCTTCATCGATAACCGGCAGGCCCGCTTCGATGTTCAGCGCCAGCCACTGTTGACTGTTGTTGAGCTGTGCTTCGCCGCGCAGGGCGTCGGTGACGCGGGTGGCGGTAGCTTCGTCGGTCACCAGCAGGAAACGCTCATCGGGATGGGCGAACCACAGCAGGGAGGTTTCGCCTTCCTGCACCAGAGGTTTGTCGGCATCCGGCAGTTCAGCAAACAGATTCGCCAGCGCCGCACGTGCCTGGAAGCCCGCTACGCCAAGCAGCACCAGCGCATCGTTCGGCTCGATAACCACTTTGGAGAACACCGCGTACTTTTTCAGCTGCGTCAGCTGTGCGTCGCGCAGGCTACGGCGTTCGATCCAGGCGAAACCTTCGTTACGGCGAAACAGGCGCAGGTTGCTCCACATCTTGCCTTTGGCATCGCAATGGGCCGCTAACAGATGCTGATTGGCGCCCAGTTCCGCGACATCGGCGGTAACCTGGCCTTGCAGATACTTTTCACTGTCGGCACCGGTAAGGGTCGCCAGCGCCCAGTCATCAAGTGTCATAAGCGTCAGCGGTAAACGCGCAGAAGCGGAAGGCTGACGAGGAGGAAAAGGTGTAAAAGCCATAGTGATGTCCTGAATTGCTTAACGCACGGGTAGATAACTCATGGTAAAAGAGATGGTCATCAATGCAAGTGCTTTCAACAGCCGATTCGTGCCCTGACGCGCGGTTTGCGATAAGGTACGCAGGCAACCTGAAAATCCATTTTGTTTGCGTGGGTTTTCTGAATGTTGCCCGCGATTAACGAGATTGCTGTAAAGTAAGTGCAAAAAACACGTTAAACTAATGACATCGTTATGCTGGAAGGAAATTATGGACATCAATAATAAAGCCCGTATCCACTGGGCATGCCGTCGCGGTATGCGTGAGCTCGATATCTCCATCATGCCGTTTTTCGAGCATGAGTACGATTCGCTGAGCGACGGTGACAAAGCGATTTTTATTCGTCTGCTGGAGTGCGACGATCCAGATTTGTTCAACTGGCTGATGAATCACGGTAAGCCGGCGGATGCTGATCTTCAGCGCATGGTGCATTTAATTCAGACTCGGAATCGGGAACGTGGTCCTGTGGCAATCTGATTTACGCGTCTCCTGGCGCTCACAATGGCTTTCTTTATTGCTCCACGGCCTGGTGGCGGCCTTCATATTGCTGATGCCCTGGCCGTTGAGCTACACCCCGCTGTGGTTGTTATTGCTGTCGCTGGTGGTGTTTGACTGCGTACGCAGCCAGCGGCGCATCAACAGCCATCAGGGGGAAATTAAACTGCTGATGGATTCTCGTCTTCGCTGGCGCGATCAGGAGTGGGAGATCCTCGGGCATCCGTGGGTACTCAATTCTGGCGTGATGCTGCGTTTACGCAGGCTGGCCAGCCGTCGTCGTCAGCATTTATGGATTGCGGCAGACAGTATGGATGCAGAAGAGTGGCGCGACCTGCGGCGTATCATGATGCAGCAGCCCGCGCCGAGTAAGCATTAAGAGAATTGCTCGGCCATTTCGCCAAGAATTTGTTCGCACCAGTTCTGAATGCGTTCATCGCTCAGGTCGTACTGGTTGGTTTCGTCGAGTGCGAGGCCGACAAACAGTTGGCCGTCGGCGATGACCGGTTTCGGGCTGGTGAACTCATAGCCTTCGGTCGGCCAGTAGCCGACAAACTTCACGCCTTTGGTCGCCAGTTTATCGTGCAGCATGCCGAGCGCGTCCAGGAACCATTCGCCGTAACCTAGCTGATCGCCCATACCATAGAGCGCAACAATTTTGCCCTCAAGATTCAGCGTATCCAGTTGTTCCCAGATGGCTTCCCAGTCTTCCTGAATCTCACCGAAATCCCAGGTCGGAATGCCGAGGATCAGCACATCGTACTGCTCCATGAGCGCCGGAGCGTCATCTTTCACATTGTGCAGCGTCACCAGTTCCGGGCCGATGATGTCGCGAATTTTCTCCGCCGCCATTTCGGTGTAGCAGGTACTGGAACCATAAAAAAGGCCGATGTTCATAACGTAAAGGTCTCGATTCTTGCTGTGACTATGCCGCCAGTGTACCAGAACACGCATAGAATCATGCATAATGGTGCCGATGAAACAGGCAAAGGGGCGAACGTGGAACAGGATCTCGCACGAATCGAACAATTTCTCGATGCGCTGTGGCTGGAGCGCAATCTTGCCGAAAACACGCTGAGCGCCTATCGTCGCGATCTCACTATGGTGGTCGAATGGCTGGCCCATCGCGGCCTGACGCTTGATACCGTGCAGCATGATGATTTGCAAAATTTGCTCGCGGAACGCCAGCAGGGTGGGTATAAAGCCACCAGTTCGGCGCGTCTGTTAAGCGCTATGCGTCGCTTCTTCCAGCATCTTTATCGCGAGAAAGTGCGCGCCGATGACCCCAGCGCTTTGCTGGCCTCACCAAAGCTGCCGCAGCGTTTACCGAAGGATTTAAGTGAAGCACAGGTTGACCGGCTGTTGCAGTCGCCGGTGACCGATATCCCGCTGGAGCTGCGCGATAAAGCGATGCTTGAGGTACTCTATGCCACCGGCCTTCGCGTCTCTGAGCTGGTCGGGCTGACGATGAGCGATATCAGCCTGCGTCAGGGCGTGGTACGCGTCATTGGTAAAGGCAACAAAGAACGCCTCGTGCCGCTGGGGGAAGAAGCGGTATATTGGGTGGAAACGTATCTGGAACATGGTCGCCCGTGGTTGCTCAACGGGGTCTCGATAGACGTTCTGTTCCCCAGCCAGCGCGCGCAACAAATGACGCGCCAGACGTTCTGGCATCGCATTAAACACTATGCTCAACTGGCGGGTATCGACAGCGAAAAGCTCTCCCCGCACGTGTTGCGTCACGCATTTGCCACCCATTTGCTCAACCACGGCGCAGATTTGCGTGTGGTGCAAATGCTGTTAGGCCATAGTGATTTATCGACAACACAAATTTATACGCATGTGGCGACAGAGCGACTGCGACAACTTCATCAACAGCACCACCCACGCGCGTGATGCTGACTACAAAGGACGAGTTCATGAAAAAAGGTTTAGTGATGTTTACCCTGCTGGCGGCGGCGTTTTCCGCTACCACCCACGCGGATGATGCGGCGATTAAACAGTCGCTGGCTAAACTGGGCGTACAGAGTACGGATATCCAGAATGCGCCGGTGGCGGGCATGAAAACCGTGCTGACCAACAGCGGCGTGCTGTATGTCACCGAAGATGGCAAACACATTATCCAGGGGCCGATGTATGACGTGAGTGGCGCGCAGCCGGTTAACGTGACCAATCAACTGCTGATGACGCATCTCAACGCCCTGGAAAAAGAGATGATTGTCTACAAAGCGCCAAAAGAGCAGCACGTGATTACCGTCTTTACCGATATCACCTGCGGCTATTGCCACAAGCTGCATGAAGAGATGAGCGACTACAACGCGCTGGGTATCACCGTGCGTTATCTCGCCTTCCCGCGCCAGGGCATTCAGAGCCAGGCCGAGCAGGATATGAAAGCGATTTGGTGCGCGAAAGATCGCAACAAAGCGTTCGATGACGCAATGAACGGCAAAGGCGTACAGCCTGCCAGCTGCGATATCAACATCGCGGATCACTACGCGCTGGGCGTGCAGTTTGGCGTCAACGGCACACCGGCGATTGTCCTGAACGATGGCTACGTTGTGCCGGGTTATCAGGGGCCGAAAGAGATGAAAGCCTTCCTCGACGAACACAAAAAACAGACCAGCGGTAAATAATTCGCGTGAAACCACAGATTCAACTTCGCCGCCGCGAGGCGGTTGATTCAGATTCGCTGCCCGCTGATTTACCGCCGCTGCTGCGTCGTTTGTACGCCAGCCGTGGTGTGACGTCGGCGGACGATCTGGAGCGCGGCCTGAAGGGCATGCTGCACTGGCGCACGTTAACGGGCGTCGAAAAAGCCGTTGAGATGCTGCACGATGCGTTCGAGAAAAACCTGCGCATTATGGTTGTCGGCGATTTTGACGCCGATGGAGCAACCAGCACCGCGTTGAGCGTGCTCTCGCTGCGTGCGATGGGCTGCCATAACGTGGAATATCTGGTGCCGAACCGTTTTGAAGACGGTTATGGCCTGAGCCCGGAAGTCGTTGATCAGGCGCACGCACGCGGCGCGCAGATGATCATGACGGTAGATAACGGGATCTCTTCGCACGCGGGCGTCGATCACGCGCATGCGTTGGGGATCAGCGTGCTGGTGACCGATCACCACCTGCCGGGGGAGACGCTGCCGGCTGCCGATGCGATGGTAAACCCAAACCTGGTGGACTGTCCGTTCCCGTCGAAATCGCTGGCGGGCGTGGGCGTGGCGTTCTACCTGATGCTGGTGCTGTGTAATCACCTGAAGGCGAAAGGCTGGTTTGAATCGCGCGGCATCGCGGTGCCGAAGATTGTCGAGTACCTCGATCTGGTGGCGCTGGGTACGGTCGCTGACGTGGTGCCGCTGGATGCTAATAACCGCATTCTGACCTGGCAGGGCCTGAGCCGTATTCGTGCGGGCGTGTGTCGCCCTGGCATCAAAGCCTTGCTGGAAATAGCTAATCGCGACCCGCAAAAGCTGGTGGCGAGCGATCTCGGTTTCGCACTCGGCCCGCGTCTGAACGCGGCCGGTCGGCTGGACGATATGTCGGTGGGCGTGGCATTGCTGCTGAGCGAAAACCTCGGCGAAGCCCGCATGTTGGCAAATGAACTTGATGCGCTTAACCAGACGCGCAAAGAGATAGAACAGGGCATGCAGGCGGAAGCGCTGACGCTGTGCGAAAAGCTGGAGCGCAGTAGCGACACACTGCCCGGCGGGCTGGCGATGTATCATCCTGAATGGCATCAGGGCGTGGTGGGTATTCTCGCCTCGCGTATCAAAGAGCGTTTCCATCGCCCGGTGATTGCCTTTGCGCCTGCCGGAGACGGCATGCTGAAAGGTTCTGGCCGTTCGATTCAGGGGCTGCATATGCGCGATGCGCTGGAGCGCCTGGACACGCTCTATCCAGGCCTGATGATGAAGTTTGGCGGCCACGCGATGGCTGCCGGTTTATCGCTGGAGGAAGCGAAGTTCGATGAGTTCCAGCAGCGCTTTGGCGAACTGGTCACCGAATGGCTCGATCCGGCCCTGTTGCAGGGTGAAATTCTTTCGGATGGCGAACTCTCCCCACAAGAGATGACGCTGGACGTGGCGCAGATGCTGCGTGAAGCCGGGCCATGGGGGCAGATGTTCCCGGAACCGCTATTTGACGGGCATTTTCGTCTGCTGCAACAGCGCATTGTCGGTGAACGTCACCTGAAGGTGATGGTGGAACCGGTGGGCGGCGGCCCGCTGCTGGACGGCATCGCGTTTAACGTTGATACCGCCTGCTGGCCGGATAACGGCGTGCGCGAAGTTAAGCTCGCCTACAAGCTCGACATCAACGAGTTTCGCGGAAACCGCAGTTTGCAGTTAATCATCGACAATATCTGGCCAATTTAGCGCCAGTAATCGCTATAAATAAGGGCGCAGATCCGGTAAAATCTCGCCCTTATAACCGCATTTTGACTCGTCCATTAAAAGAAAACAGACCATGTTTGAAATTAACCCGGTAAATAACCGCATTCAGGACCTCACGGAGCGCTCTGACGTTCTTAGGGGGTATCTTTGACTATGATGCCAAGAAAGAGCGTCTTGAAGAAGTAAACGCCGAGCTGGAACAGCCGGACGTCTGGAACGAACCTGAGCGCGCACAGGCGCTGGGTAAAGAGCGTTCCTCTCTGGAAGCCATTGTTGAAACTCTCGACCAAATGTCGCAGGGTCTGGAAGATGTTTCTGGCCTGCTGGAACTGGCGGTTGAAGCTGACGATGAAGACACCTTCAACGAAGCTGTTGCTGAGCTGGACGTGCTGGAAGAGAAGCTGGAACAGCTGGAATTCCGCCGCATGTTCTCCGGTGAATACGATAGCGCCGACTGCTACCTGGATATCCAGGCCGGTTCCGGCGGCACCGAAGCGCAGGACTGGGCCAGCATGCTTGAGCGCATGTATCTGCGTTGGGCCGAAGCGCGCGGCTTCAAAACCGAGATCATCGAAGAATCTGAAGGTGAAGTTGCGGGTATCAAATCCGTCACTATCAAGATTTCCGGTGATTACGCGTACGGCTGGTTACGTACTGAAACCGGCGTTCACCGCCTGGTGCGTAAGAGCCCGTTCGACTCCGGTGGACGTCGCCACACCTCTTTCAGCTCTGCGTTTGTTTACCCGGAAGTGGATGACGATATTGATATCGAAATCAACCCGGCTGATCTGCGCATCGACGTGTATCGTGCGTCAGGGGCGGGTGGTCAGCACGTTAACCGTACGGAATCCGCGGTACGTATTACCCACATTCCGACCAATACGGTAACGCAGTGCCAGAACGACCGTTCTCAGCACAAGAACAAAGACCAGGCCATGAAGCAGATGAAAGCAAAGCTTTATGAACTGGAAATGCAGAAGAAGAACGCGGAGAAACAGGCGATGGAAGACACCAAGTCTGATATCGGCTGGGGTAGCCAGATTCGTTCTTATGTCCTGGACGACTCCCGCATCAAAGACTTGCGTACCGGTGTAGAAACCCGTAACACGCAGGCGGTGCTGGACGGCAGTCTGGATCAATTTATCGAAGCAAGTTTGAAAGCAGGGTTATGAGGAACCAACATGTCTGAACAACACGCACAAGGTGCTGACGCGGTAGCTGACCTTAACAATGAACTGAAAGCGCGCCGCGAGAAGCTGGCAGCACTGCGCGAGCAGGGCCTCCCGTTCCCGAACGATTTCCGTCGCGACCACACCTCAGACCAACTGCACGCTGACTTCGACGCCAAAGAGAACGAAGAGCTGGAAGCGCTGAACATCGAAGTGTCCGTTGCTGGCCGCATGATGACCCGTCGTATCATGGGTAAAGCCTCTTTCGTGACCTTGCAGGACGTGGGGGGCCGCATTCAGTTGTACGTTGCCCGTGACGATCTGCCGGAAGGCGTTTATAACGAGCAGTTCAAGAAATGGGACCTCGGCGATATCCTTGGCGCGAAAGGTAAACTGTTCAAAACCAAAACCGGTGAACTGTCTATCCACTGCACCGAGCTGCGTCTGCTGACTAAAGCGCTGCGCCCGCTGCCGGACAAATTCCACGGCCTGCAGGATCAGGAAGCGCGCTATCGCCAGCGTTACCTGGACCTCATCTCTAACGATGAATCCCGCAAAACCTTTAAAATCCGCTCTCAGATTATGGCCGGTATCCGCCAGTTCATGGTTGCCCGCGACTTTATGGAAGTGGAAACCCCGATGATGCAGGTGATTCCTGGCGGCGCGTCTGCCCGTCCGTTCATCACCCACCACAACGCCCTGGACCTGGACATGTACCTGCGTATCGCGCCGGAACTGTACCTGAAACGTCTGGTTGTTGGCGGCTTCGAACGCGTGTTCGAAATCAACCGTAACTTCCGTAACGAAGGCATCTCCGTACGTCATAACCCAGAGTTCACCATGATGGAACTCTATATGGCGTATGCGGATTACAAAGATCTGATCGAGCTGACCGAATCTCTGTTCCGCACTCTGGCGCAGAACATCCTCGGTACTACCGAAGTGCCTTATGGTGAAGAAACCTTCGACTTCGGCAAACCGTTCGAAAAACTGACCATGCGCGAAGCGATCAAGAAATACCGTCCGGAAACGGATATGGCGGATCTGGATAACTTCGATTCTGCAAAAGCGATTGCGGAAAGCATCGGTATTAAAGTTGAGAAGAGCTGGGGTCTGGGCCGCATCGTGACCGAAATCTTCGAAGAAGTGGCCGAAGCGCACCTGATTCAGCCGACCTTCATCACTGAATACCCGGCAGAAGTGTCTCCGCTGGCGCGTCGTAATGACGTTAACCCGGAAATCACTGACCGCTTTGAATTCTTCATCGGTGGCCGTGAAATCGGTAACGGCTTTAGCGAGCTGAACGATGCAGAAGATCAGGCGCAGCGCTTCCAGGATCAGGTTGATGCGAAAGCCGCAGGCGACGACGAAGCGATGTTCTTCGACGAAGACTACGTAACCGCGCTGGAACACGGCCTGCCACCGACTGCGGGTCTGGGTATCGGTATCGACCGTATGGTGATGCTGTTCACCAACAGCCACACCATCCGCGATGTGATTCTGTTCCCGGCGATGCGCCCGGTGAAATAAATCACTGAGATGTGAAAAAGCCCCGATGTGTGAGCATCGGGGCTTTTTTTTACCCCCTCACCCTAACCCTCTCCCTAAGGGAGAGGGGACAGATAGTGCTGGTGGTTGAGACTGGTGCAGGTTTTCTCCCTCTCCCTTAGGGAGAGGGCAGGGGTGAGGGGACAAACCGCGCCAGCTTATCCCGCGCTTCTTGCGAACGATACTGCAATACCATCCACGGGCTGAATGCCCACGGTGTGGCAGCCAGCGCCTGAAAAAGCGCATCTAATGAAACCCAGTGACTATCCATCACTTCGTCCGGGTTTAATGCAATGGCATTGGTTAACCTTGCCGCATACACCGGGCAGACTTCGTTTTCCACAATGCCGCTGGCGTCTGTTTCGCAATAACGAAATTCAGGATACACCGGAGTAATGTCGGTGAGCGCCGCGCCGACTTCGAAACGGCAGCGACGGGTAATCGCCTGCTCGAAGGTTTCATCTAATTGAGGATGACCGCAAACAGAGTTAGTCCAGACGCCCGGCCAGGCTTTTTTACTGAGCGAGCGTCGGGTAATCAGAACCTGGCCTATGTTATCGAAAATCCAGCAGGAGAAGGCGAGGTGGAGAGGCGTGTGAGCGGTATGCACGGCATATTTTTCGGCTGTGCCAATAGGGTCACCTTTTTCATTCAATAAAATGACGTGTTCTTGCCCTTCCATCACGGCTCCCGATAGCGAATTCAAAAACGCCGGATGGCGCTGCGCTCATCCGGCCTACAAATACCACCCGTAGGCCCGGTAAGCGAAGCGCCACCGGGCAAAGCCATTATACCTCAAGCTTAAGCAAACAAACTGGCCCACAGTGCGGAAATGGGCATAACCAGAATCAAGCCCGGCAGCATATTGGCGACGGGGAATGCTTTGATATTACAGATGCGCAGCCCGGTGGCGACCATAATCAACCCGCCTGCACAAGAGAAGTCGGCCATCATATCTGGCGTGATCAGATGCAGAATATGCACCGCCAGCACCGCCAGCGCGACCTGGACGGCAATCAGCGGCAGGCCGATAGTCATCACCGAGAAACCCAGCATGGTGGCGAAAATCGCCGCGGTGAAGAGATCCAGCACGGTTTTAATGTAGAGAATCGACGGGTCACCGGTCATCCCTTCATGCATTGCACCGAAAATCCCGGTACCGCTGGCGCAGAAGAGCACCAGAATCGCAACAAACTTCTCGGTGAATTCGTCGTGCGTTAACCCCTGAACCGGCGGGAAGATACGGTTGATCAGGCCGCGTGTGCTGCCAGCGGCTTTACCAATCTGTTTTTCGAGGAAAAACATCTCGCCGATCACCGCGCCGATAACCATCGCCAGCACCACGGCGGGCATGAATTTCACCTTGATGACCAGATTGATGCCAAGGCCTACTGAGCAAAGCCCGAAGGTCAGGGGGAGCGCAGTTTTAACGCGATCGGGAATATGCGTCCCGATGACCGATCCGAACAGGCCGCCGACGATCACCGCCGCGCCGTTCACGTATGGTCCAATTAACATGGAAGTGTCCTGATAGAGTTATTCAGTATGGCTAAGAGATCCTTCGCCCCAGCGCGGAAGATCTTTAATATCAAAATCAAACAGATCGAGAGCACGGCTGACGCTATGGGTAACGATCTCGTCAGCCGTTTGTGGCCGCTGATAAAGCGCAGGTACCGGCGGGAAGATAATGCCGCCCATTTCAGTCACCGCGCCCATATTGCGAATATGACCAAGATTGAGCGGCGTTTCCCGCGCCAGCAGCACCAGACGGCGGCGCTCTTTGAGCACCACGTCTGCCGCCCGCGTCAGCAGATTGTCGGTCAGGCAATGGGCAATCGCGCCCAGCGTTCTCATTGAACAGGGGGCAACAAGCATCCCCGCCGTTTTGAATGATCCGCTGGAAATCGCCGCGCCCAGATTACCAATCGGGTGAACGACGTCCGCCATGGCGAAGACATCCTCCAGACGATAATCCGTCTCCAGCTGGCAGGTTTTCTCCGCCCCTTTCGAGACAACCAGATGAACCTCAACGTCCAGTTTCTGCAACAGCTCCAGCGCTTTCACGCCGTACTGGAACCCGGAGGCGCCGCTAATCCCGACAATCATGCGTTTGGTGGCCACGGTGTTCCCCTTATTCGAAGTCCGGCAGGAAGCGTTTCACATCGACTTCTTTGAATTTCGAGCGTTCAAAGTGGCTTTTCAGATGGAACGGTACGGTACAGTCAAAGATCGTTTTGCAGGACATCCCCTGTTGCAGAATGCTCGGGCTGTATGCCGGAACCTGAGACGGATCGAGCGGGTGGCAACGTACGCCCGGAATGGTGACCGTGTCCACGTCGCCCTGATAGCGCGTTTGCATCGCCCACAGCACATCATCGCTATCGAAAATATCGACATCTTCATCCACCAGAATGACGTGTTTCAGTTCCGGGAAGGCCGAGAAGGCGAGCAGGGCAGCCTGGCGCTGACGGCCTTCATCCACGGCGGCGGATTTTTTAAATTGCATCACCGCCAGCAGCTTGCCGCCGCCTGCGGTATGCGCAAAGACGTTCAGCAATTTACCCGGCATCGCGCGTTCAACCATATCGAGGATGCTTGCTTCGGTTGGGATACCCGCCATGTTCACGTGTTCTTCGCCAGGACCTACAGTGGTGCGCCAGATCGGGTTTTTACGGTGCGTCACGGCTTTCACTTTAATCACCGGGATCGCTTCTTTTGCTTCGCCGGTGTAGCCCGGGAATTCAGGCATCGCTTTGCCGGTGTTGGTGTTCTGGTCTTCACGCACGCGCACGTTTGGCAGTAGTTCGCCTTCGATGATGATTTCCGCGTGAGCGATCGCTTTCTCGTTGATGGTTTTACACTGCACCATTTCAACGGCGTGACCGCGCAGGGAGCCGGCGATGCTCAGTTCATCAAAGCCCAGCGGCGTGGTCGGCGGCTCGAAGCAGGCGGCAATTTCAATCGCCGGGTCTACGCCGATGCTGATAGAAATCGGCAGCGGTTTGCCTGCGGCTTCGGCTTTCATGCGGAACGCATCAATATGACGGCCCGGAGTGAGCCACATGGAGAGCTCATCCTTGCTCTGTACGCATAAACGGTGAATGGTGATATCCGATTCGTGCGTTTCCGGGTCTGAGGCGTAGCACAGCCCCATGGTGATATAGGGGCCAGCATCTTCTTCGGTATTGGTTGGTGCGGGCAACAGGGTACGCAGGTCGAAACCGGCGTCGGTGGCGAGGTGAACCACTTCCTGACCCACGGCAGGCGCGGTGGTCAGAACGGGCGCGATGGGCGTCTGTACGGAATCTTTCAGCAGATGGCCCAGACGTTCCGGCGGGCAGTTCAGGAAGTGGCTGACGCGGTTACGGGAACCGTTCAGACCGATCGCCACGCTGATGTCGTTAAAGCCTTTAATTTTGTTGAACATCATTACCGGGCCATTCTTACGCGTTGGACGCTGGCAGGTACCGCCTGCGCCAACATAGCGGTAAACGCCGGAGAGTTCCGCGTGCGGGTCAACTTCGGTATCGGTTTCAACATATTCGCCTGGTAGCGTTTTCAACAGCTCCAGCGCGGAGCGTAGGTCATGAACCTTACTTTTCATTGTGTTATTCCTGTGAGTAAGCAGTAAAACTGTCTGCGGTTACCCTAATCCCCAACAGATAAAGGGACAAATACCGTTTAGCTGCGTCTGAGTAGATCAAAAAAGTGTGAGGCGGCTAAAAGCCTGACGTACACTAGCCTTCAGGATGCAGGCGAGGGGGACGGTTGGGTGGATCTAAAACGATTACGCTATTTTTGTCGGGTAGTGGAGCAGGGCTCGATAAGCCAGGCGGCGAAGGTACTGAACATGGCGCAACCGCCGCTCAGTAAACGCATCCAGGAGCTGGAAGATGAACTGCAAACGCCGCTCTTTATCCGCCGGGGAAATCGTATTGAGCCAACGGAGGCCGGTTTTTTCCTCTATCGCAAAGCCTGTGAGATTTTGCGCCAGGTAGAAGACACCGCACGCGAAACCATGGAGATCGCGCAGAAAGATCATCCGCAGTTTCGTCTTGGCTTAACGCACCTTTTCCAGTCCTACTTTAAACCGCTGCTGCTGGAGCTGTATGAGCGCAATCCCAACATTGAGGTGAACATCTCGGTCACCGATTCCAGTCATCTGGAGATGCTACTCAATGAGGGCGCCATTGATTTAGCGCTGATTCAGCGCCCTTATCGCAGTGAAGGGTTTGATTTTGTCTCCTTTGATCCCATCAAGCTGGTGGCGGTCATCAGCAAAAAATGTTTACCACAGGCGCCTGCAAATCCTTTCGACTACACGGCGCTGGCTGACTTTCCGCTGGTATTGCTGCATCGGGCGAAAGACTCCGGCACTTACGAGATGCTTATCGATCTGTTCAGGAAGGCGGGGGTAAATCCGAATGTGATTATGCATATCACGCAGCCGGGCATGATCCTCGACTGGCTGGAGTCAGGGCTGGCTGCCGCCACGCTGCTGCCCTCCTCGGAAGTGGACGCGGCGCGCTTGCCCCACTGCCACGTGGTAGATGTCTTCCCCTCGCCGCAGGTTTTCTATCCCGCGCTGGTGAAAATGCCCGCCGCAAACTGGGTGCCGGAAGTGATGAATTTGGTGGCGGAAGGGTATCCTTTTAACACTCATCCTTCTGTCTGAGATATTGGCATCCGCCATCAGCCTGCTATCATAGGCGACCTGACCGAACTAACCCGAGGACGATGTTTTGCTAGCAGGATGCCTGAGTACCCAGCCAATGCGTTTATTACTGTGCCTGTTCCTCGGCGTGGTGCTGGTGGGCTGTTCCGGGAGCAAGTCTGGCTCCGGCAGCTATGACGGTTCGGTCTACACCGTAAAACGCGGCGACACGCTGTCGCGTATCTCTCGCGCAACGGGCACCAGCGTGGCTGAACTGGCGCGTCTGAACGGCATCAAGCCGCCTTACACCATTGAGGTGGGGCAGAAGATTAAAACCGGCGGTTCCTCAAAACTGTTAGGTAAAAAATCGACCAGCACGGCGAAAGTCACGCCGTCCTCCGCCGTACCGCAGGCATCATGGCCGCCGGTGGGACAACGCTGCTGGCGCTGGCCGACCAGCGGGAAAGTCATCATGCCGTACTCCACCGCTGACGGCGGTAATAAGGGCATCGATATTTCCGGCAGTCGTGGTCAACCGGTGTATGCCGCAGGAGCCGGGAAGGTGGTTTACGTCGGCAATCAGCTGCGCGGCTACGGTAATCTGATCATGATTAAACACAGTGAAGATTACATCACCGCCTACGCGCATAACGACACGCTGCTGGTGAACAACGGGCAAAGCGTGAAGATTGGCCAGAAGATTGCCACCATGGGCAGCAGCGATACGGATTCCGTGCGTCTGCACTTCCAGATCCGCTACCGTGCGACGGCGATTGATCCATTGCGCTATTTACCGCCGCAGGGCAGTAAGCCTAAGTGCTAAAAGACTATTTTATCGCCAGTCAGTGGCGATGAGGCTTGCCAGCGAGGGCATAAGGTTTATAATGCTCCTCGCACACGCCGAAGCGGGCGTAGTTCAATGGTAGAACGAGAGCTTCCCAAGCTCTATACGAGGGTTCGATTCCCTTCGCCCGCTCCAGACTCAACGATTTTACTCATTTCGCTGTACCTTCTTTCGCTTCCCTGACGCTTGTTTATCCACGCCTTTCGCCATTGCTGCGCCAATTTCCGCACACACCACCAGCCCCTGCACAAACGGTCTGTCATGCATTAGCCACGGCAGTGCGCCGAAGGCAATTCGCCCGCGTACATTATCAGGTGCCTGCAAGGTATAGTCGTCACCGACATCCGGTATGTCATCGCCGCAGGCTAAAAGCTGTTTGCGAAGCGTGGGGAAGGGAAGGTCTTTGGTTTTCAGCGCCTTCTGACCACGAGCGTCGATAAACACGTCAAACTCATAACGCGCATCATCGGTGGTGATGGTCGTCAGGCCGTCGTTAGCCTGCATCTCATAGTCGTTACCCAGCGCCCGAATATGAATCAGCCCGGCCTCACGTAGCGCCAGCAGGCGGCGGATAGATTCAGACGGAATAGCGGCATAATTGTCGATAAAAACGCGCGCCAGTCCTTTTTTGAAACGTTGACGGTCTTCTTCGTTCAGATGTGGGACGATCTCCTCAACGATTTCATGCAGCCGCAGAACCGTGTAGCGCCAGGGCACCGTGTGTTTCTCGCGCTTATTACGTTCGACCTCTTCCAGATTGTCCTGCGCCCAGTAAAATGGATCGTGTTTTTTACGATCGGCAAACCAGGCGTCGGCAAGCGTATCGGCATTCAGCTTGTTTAAGCCTATCCGCGCACTCCACTGCGGATCTGCCTGTTCCAGTTCGGAGACGATCAACTGAAATACTCTGTTCAGCAGACCTTCACTGCCTTTAGCGATTTCAACTTCAATGGCCTGCTCCGTCGCGATTGCCAGCGGTTCGTAGGGCAGCGGGCAGTAAAAATCGGCTTCCGGCAGAATGCCGCTGCGCGACATTAGCGTTAGCTGAAGCGACTGGCTTTGCGCATTACGCTGGAAGCGCGTGGTTTTGCCCTCTTCAACAATAAATTTTCCATGCTGCGAGACGACTGCCATAGCAGCATCAAGCCCACTCAATGAAGCGCCCATAATGCCCACACGGCACGGCGCAATGTGCGCATCCATCAGGCCGGTCCACGGGCTGGGGTAAAAGTCACGCGGCGAGTCATCGTCTTCAGGCCACATATGGCCGGTGGCGATCACCGCATAATCAAAGGGTTCCGGGGTATTGCGATTGTCGATCCACAGCTGCACGCCATTCCCGGTGGCCTCAATATCAGCAATCCTGCTCGCTTCCCGCACCGAGACGCCAAACCCCAAACGCTCTGCTTTCTCGACCAGCGCCAGAAAGCAGTCACGGTAATAATCGCCGAGGATCACGCGCGGCAAAAATTGCCGGTCATGCAGTGATTCACGTTTAATCGCAAAGCGCGCCAGGTAGCTGTCGCTCTGTTGATGCAGCCATTCCAGATAAGTGATAAAAATCGGCGGGATCTCAATGCTCGCGATATTGGCCAGCATCAGCGTGGCATTATTATCATCGTTATAGGGCATGCCGACGCCCGCTTCTTCAGCCTGCTCGAAGAGCGTAATCGCAAGCGGTTCGCCGCGCTCAATAAGCGCATGAAAGGTGTAAATTCCGGTCGGGCCGACGCCGACAATCGCCACGTTTTTCATAATCATCCTGAAAAAGAAACACAGTGATAAGTCTGGTCGAAAAAGGCGATTGCGCCAAACCTGGCGGCGGAAATTCAGAAGAAGGAAAAACGGCACCGGGCGGTGCCGTTGAGGGAGATCAGAAGTTATAGGTGCCGCTGACCGAGAAGTTACGCGGTGCGCCGTACACGCCGTAAGTGCCCAGATAGTCGTAATATTCTTTGTCGAACAGGTTGTTCAGGTTGGCCTGAAGGGCAAAGTTTTTGGTGACCTGATAGCGGCTGAAGAGATCGACCACCGCATAACCGCCCTGTTTAATACGCGTATCACCGTTCGGCCCGGCAATGTCCTGCCAGGTTTTATTCTGCCAGCGTACGCCACCGCCGACTGCCAGTTCAGGCAACATTGGCAGCTGATAGCGGGTAAACAGTTTCGCCGTAGTGCGTGGTTGCTCCGGGTTCACTGCCACGCCGTCACCGTCTTCTGCGATGTAGCGGGATGCGCCGAAGGTGAGCTGCCAGCGGTCGGTCAGCGCGCCGTTAATCTCAAATTCCACGCCTTTACTCACGGTACCATCGACTGATTTATACGCCGTCTGGCCGCCGGAGCCAGGAATGGTCTGCCCGGTGCTGACGGCAACTTTATCCTGCTCGGTACGGAATACGGCAAGCGTCGCGGTCAGGCGGGTGTTAAACCAGTCACCTTTCACGCCCGCTTCATAGCTCTTACCAGTGGTTGGATCGAGGAACTCGCTGTTAGCGTTACGCTTGCTGGTTGGCTGGAAGATGGAGGTGTAGCTGGCATAGGCCGACCACTCATCATTGATGTCATATACCAGGCCTGCATATGGCGTGACGTCATCGAATTTGCTGTCGCGGGTTTCATCCGGTTTGCGCTCCAGATTGTAATGAGCGCTCCATTCCGTCCAGCGCACGCCGAGGATCAGGTTCAGCGGGTCAGCAAGCGAAAGACGCGTCGCGGTGTAGAGCGATTTCTGGCGGATGATATCGCGCTGATACAGCGCCCAGTCAGACCACTCCGGATACGCCAGTTTGCCGTCATAGTTGTGAATATTACCGACATCCATTAACCCGTAGTTATCGGTAACTGGATACGAGTTATCGTAGTTGTTGCGCTGACGACTGTAGCTGCCGCCGAACATTATCTGGTGCTGGCGGCCAAACAGTTCATAACCACCGCGCACAAAGGCGTCCACGGAGTCCTGTTTACGCTCGCCGCGGTTCCAGCCGCCCCACGCGCCCTGGTACAGTGCGCCATTATACAGGCCGGTATTTTTATCCGGGAAGCCATCGATATACATCAGGCGGCTGTCGAAATTGGTTTCCGCGTGCATGGCGTTCACCTTCGCCTCCCAACCGTTGTCAAAACGTTGTGTCAGGTTGGCAAATACGCGTGAGGTATCTTCATTGGAGTAGGTCCAGTCGGCGGCGGTATTAAATTCGCGGCGGAAATCGGTGCGGCTGCCGTCGCTCCACAGGGAAGGGAAACCGCCCCAGGTTGGGCTGTCTTCTTCGCTCTTCTGGTAATCGTAGGCCAGCGAGAGGGTGGTGGAGTCTGTGATATCGGCATCCACGACGCCGGTGATGAATTTTTTGCGGTAGTGATTGTGCTCAAGCCAGCTGTCGTTGTCCTGATACCCGGCAATCACGCGGCCACGCACGTCACCGGACTCAGTCAGCGGGGCTTGTAAATCCAGCACATAACGTTGTTTATCCCAGCTACCGTAGGTTGCGGAAGCCGAGCCTTTAAACTCACGGCTATCGGCGTGCTTACGTACCATGTTGACGTACGCCGATGGGTTGCCCGTGCCACTCATCAAACCGGCAGCGCCACACACTACCTCGATGCTCTCAAAAATCGCCGTATCGCCCGCTGTGTCGCCAAAATTCCAGCGATCGTCGAGGAACGTCGGCATATCGTCGAAGGCAAAGTTACTGACGAAGAAACCGCGTGAGAAAATATTAGTACGGTGGCTGTCGATGCGGGAAACGCTGACACCGGTGGTGTTATCCAGCACCTCTTCAATTGAATTCAGCTCCTGATCTTTCATTCGCTGCTGGCTGATAACGCTGACCGACTGCGGGATATCGCGCTGCACCAGCAGCATTTTGGTGCCGGTGGTGGTGGTTTTAACGCTGTAATCCTGGTCCTGACCTTCGTCACCCGGTGTGGTGCTCTCTTCCACCACAATGGTGTCATCGCTGTTCGCAGCGGCGGCAAATGACAGTGCAGGCGTGAACGCCATCGCCACGGAGAGGGCGAGTAAAGAAGGGGAACATCCGAGCGTACGACGCGTTTCCCGGGTCTGATAAGTGAAAGACATGATAAACCCTTAAGTGTGTTTGAGGGACTGCCCGACAGCGATACATTGCCGCGCCAGGGATTGTTTTTTTAGTTAATCAATGAGCATAAAAATGCGAATGAGAAATATACGCATTAGTGTTTTAGATGTAAATGGATGTAAGCGGATTTTATGGAACCGCTTTCACATAAGGGGCGGGTAGGGGGCATATTAAAACCACGACAGCACTGACGCAGAAATGCTTCGCTACAGAGCCAACTAGGGATGATGAACAGGAAGCCTGACTCTGACCACCATCCCCGCACTCAGCAACGTAAACAACGCAATAATCCACCCCATTGTCCACGGGGTGCCGTCGCTGAACAGCGCCAGAAGCAGCGAGGAGATAATTCCGCTGCCGTACTGCAATGCACCAATCAGCGCTGATGCGGAACCTGCTGCGTGTGGCGCGCTATCCAGCGCAGCGGCTGTTGCGGTGGCGGCGATAATGCCGTTCATCGAGAAGAAAACAAACACCGTTGCGACAATCGTTATGACGCCGCCGAGGTTGAGTTTTGTCCCCTCCGCCAGCGCGAGGGCGGCAAGGGTGGCAACACTGACTGCGCGTTTTAGCAGCGTCTCCAGCGGGTAGCGTTGCACCAGGCGACGGTTCACCGCGCTCATGCTCATCACTCCGACGATATTAATGGCGAACAGCCAGCCATAGTGCTGTGGGTCGATATGAAACCAGCTGATATAAACGAACGGTGAGCCGGTAATAAAGGCGTAAGCGGCGACGTAATAAAACGTCAGGCTTAGGGTAAATCGCATAAAACTACGATTCGAAAGCAGTGTGTAATAGGTTTCGAATGCGCCGCGTACAGAGGCTTTTACGCGTCGCTCTGGCGGTAATGTTTCCGGTAGCCAATAGAGTGAACAGAGCATCAGTACGCCGATAACGGCCAGTAGCCAGAAAATGGCATGCCAGGACGCGAATTTAATCATCTGCCCGCCAAGCAGCGGCCCGACAATGGGCGCGATCGCCATCACGATGGTCAGGGTTGAAAGCATCTGCGCGGCACGCGTACGGCTGAAGAGATCGCGGATCATCGCACGTGCCAGCATCGGCCCGGTACAGGCCCCCAGCGCCTGGAATACGCGCCAGAAAACGATCTGCGTAATATCGGTAGACAGTGCGCAGCCCATCGAACCAATGACAAACAGCACCATCCCAATCACCAGCGGAATGCGACGGCCAAGATGATCGCTAATCGGCCCCCAAATAAGCTGAGCGATGCAGAAACCGACCAAAAAACCGGTAATCGTTAGCTCGACGTTGCCCTGTAACTCATTCGCCATGACGGGCATTGCAGGAAGATAAATATCGGTGGAGAGGGAGGTAAACGCCATCAGGGCGCTCAGAATAAGAATAAAAACCAGCCCGGTTGTTTTTACCGGTTGGCGTTGTGCGTGACTCATAATTTTCCGTTCGACAGAAGTGAGAGAGTAAGGATATCGGAAAGCTATTGGTTAATAATCCCTCTCCAGCGGATAGCCTTTATGAGGCGAAATCATAAATCACGTAAGTGTAGAAATTTATGCTGCCTTCAGGCTGATGTCGACATCTCCTCTCGAGGCTTACGATTACGCTTGAGGATGCCAGGCGCTGAATCAGTGCCAATTCTTCTCAACCTGCGTTGGGCGAAGTAACAGAAAATAACCAGGCGTAATTATTATTACGTATATCCTGATGTGCATTATTTGTTATAGAATATCGCCTGATGACATTTTTATCAGGCGATTTTTATATTTATCCCTTATCGTCTGGCGCAAAAAAGGAAAGTTGCGATGGAAATGAGCCAGGGAGGTTCAATGAAAATGGTTTCGTTAATTACGTTATCGTGTGCGGGTATTTGGCTTATCTTGCATGGGCTCTGGATGTGGTTGCCCCTACGATAATCACGCGGTTAATTATAACGCCATACGCGTTCATTACTAATAACGGGCGTTATCTCTTCGCAGAAAATCACTTTGTCAGATAAGCCGACATATTTTCGCGTCATCTGTTTTATATCGACAATCCACTTATATACCCCGGCGCTGGCCACCAGAGAACAATACTCTTCATAGCCTATTTCACCTGCGAAATGGCGGCGTGACGCTGCGCGAATGAGGTCTTCATTGGCCCGCAGATTGACGCGTTTGAGGCTGTACTCGCCTTCTATAATACGAATACAACCGTCGTTATCGACCAGATTGACGTTCCCGGTAGAGACGAAATGAACGTAGAAAACGATGTTCTGTTTTTCGAGTTCTTTGATCAGTTCATGCAGCGTTATCTGCGTTCGAGCCTCAGAAAATAGAGTGCGTAAAATAATCTGTGCCTCAATAATAATGATTGCAATAGTTACAATAATGCTAATTAAAGTAAGCAAAGGTAACTATCTTCTAACAGAGAGCCACTATACGGGCAAAACGAATCCATAGACAATTGAAATTTGTGTTATCTCTATCACAAAAAATGATTATACCAAATTTCATGTTTCCGCTTTGTTTCTTTAATTCATATTCCTGATGGAATATATCAACATCATTAATACATATGATCGATTTTTGATCTAATTTAGGTATTATATATCATCGAATATTATGATAATACTTTAGTGGTGTATTATTTATCAGAGTGATATTCACGTTATTATTTAACAATGAAATCGTTTTCCTGCGCTGAAACGGGCGTCGGGGTACACAGCGTCACGATTCGATTTTCAGACCAACGGAGTTGGGCTAAAAACAGCGGTGTGGGCAAGCAACTGTCGAAATCGGCGATGCGCCAGATCTGGCTGCCTGCCTGTTTAAGCATCGCCTCTTTGCGCGTCCAGATTTGCCAGAACGCGACGAGCTTATCTTCCGCCGCTGCAATCTGCGCCTGTTCACCGGGGCTGAATACCGATTCAACAATACGCTGGCTATTTTTACGCGGGCGTATGACCTCAATATCGCAACCCACCTCGCCCTCGTCGCTCAGCAGCAGCACAATGTCATCGCCGCTGTGGCTGATGTTAAACCACAGCGGATACCCACGAACAAAGCCGGGTTTGCCGTTATGGTTGCGAATAATCTCTGGCAGCACGGCGGGGAAAATCGCCCGTTCAAGCAGCGCGCGTCCCGCAGCCTGAGCGTCGATGTAGTCCGATACCTTTCCGCGCAGCAGGCGATACATGCTTATGCCCAGCGCTTAATGACCAGCGAGGTGTTGATCCCGCCGAAAGCGAAGTTATTGCTTTGCAGATATTCGCAGTCAATGTGACGCGCTTCGCCCATGATGTAATCCAGCGCGCCGCAGGCTTCATCGGGCTGTGTCAGGTTAATGGTCGGTGCGAACCAGCCTTCGCGCATCATCTGTAAGCTCATCCACGCCTCCAGCGCGCCGCAGGCTCCCAGCGTATGGCCGAAATAACTTTTCAGCGAGGAGATCGGCGTGGTATCACCGAAGATCGCCGCGATCGGTGGCCGTACCGTGTGCGGAGATATAGCCAATCTGCTGAGCGCCAATACCCGCCATCTGCAACGCCTGCTCCATGCAAATTTGCATCGTATCGCGCTGCGGTTGGGTGATATGCGCGGCATCGCAGTTGGTGGCGAAGCCGACGATTTCGCCGTAGATGGTCGCCCCACGCGCCTTCGCGTGTTCCAGTTCTTCCAGAATCAGCGTACCCGCGCCTTCGCCAATCACCAGCCCGTCGCGCGTCTGGTCGAACGGTGAGGGCGTTGTTTTCGGCTGATCGTTACGCTGGCTGGTGGCAAAAAGCGTATCGAAAACGGCGGCTTCCGAGGGGCAAAGTTCTTCTGCGCCGCCCGCGACCATCACGGTTTGATAACCGTGGCGAATCGCTTCCCAGGCGTAGCCAATCGCCTGGCTACCGGAAGTGCAGGCGCTGGAGGTGGGAATGACCCGCCCGCGCAGGCCGAAGAACAGCCCGGTATTCACCGCCGTGGTGTGCGGCATCATCTGCACGTAGGTGGTGCCGGTAATATTATTGGTATGCTTTTCGGTCAGCATGGTGGCGAATTCGCTCACCGGGCCGGTGCTGCCGGTCGATGAACCATAGGCGATACCGGTCTGGCCGTTGGTCAGAACCGGGTCGTCAATCAGTCCGGCCTGCTCCAGCGCCAGTTCAGTGGCGCGGGTAGAAAGCAACGACACGCGACCCATGGCGCGGATGCGCTTGCGGGTGTAGTGAGCGGGCAGCGTGAAGTCATCGATGGGCGCGCCCAGTAGGGTATGCAGGCCAGCGTAGACCTGCCACTCCGGCATATGCCGCACGGCGTTTTCATAACCCAACAGGCCGCGCGATACGTCCTGCCAGTTTTCGCCGAAAGCGGTGACGCCGCCCATGCCCGTGATCACGACACGACGTGTCATAACATGCCTCCGTTGATCGAAATCACCTGCCGGGTGACGTAGCCCGCGATGTCCGACATTAAATAACTCGCCAGCCCGGCGACCTCTTCGGCCTGACCCATGCGTTTCATTGGGATCATCGCCATGGCATCTTTCAGCGCGGCCTCTTCCATTGCAACCATTCCGGTATCAATCAACCCCGGAGCGATACAGTTGACGGTGATTTTGCGCTTTGCGAGTTCAATTGCCAACGCTTTGGTGGCCCCGATGATCCCCGCTTTGGCGGCGCTGTAGTTCACCTGTCCGCGGTTGCCCATCACGCCGGAAACGGAGGAAAGCGTAATGATTCGCCCGCCTTTACGCGCGCTAATCATGGGCATGATGCAGGGGTGAATCACGTTGTAGAAGCTGTCGAGGTTAGTGTGAATAACCGAATCCCAGTCCTCTTCGCTCAGCGCCGGGAATGCGCCGTCACGGGTAATTCCGGCGTTGCTCACCACGCCGTACCACGCGCCGTTTTCGGCCATATCCTCTTCAAGCACCGCTAAGCACTGGGCGCGATCGCCCACATCAAAGCGCAGCAATCGCCCTTTACCGCCAGCCAGTTCAATGGCAGCCAGCGTTTCGCGTGCGCCGGGCTCATCCTGATGATAGTGAACACCAAGGGTAAAGCCATCAGCGGCCAGCTGAATGGCGATGGCGCGGCCAATGCCTTTGCTGGCGCCGGTAACCAGAACGGAACGACTCATGCGCTTTCTCCCTGCTGAAACAGCGACGTTAACTCTTCGGTCGACGGCTGGAATGTGTTGACGCGGCCCGTGGCGACGACGGTGTTATTAATCATTATTGTGCATTCAAAACTGCCGAAACGGCTGTCGCGCATCAGCAGGTGGGCGTGAATATCCAGCGTGGCGTGTGCCGGAAAATAACCCGCCGCGCACACCAGTTCACGTGCGCCGAGGACCATGCCCAGCGTCAGTTGTTGCTCGCCATCATCCTGACGGTGCCAGCCGGACCAGACGCCGACCGTCTGCGCCATCAGCTCCAGCGCGTACCAGCCGGGCAGGTTGCCCGACGCATCAAGAAACGGTGCCAGCACGCCCGCAGGATTAACCGACACCTGGCACTGAACGTCGTTTTCGCCGACGGCGGAAACCTGTTCAAGCAGTAGCATCGGCGCGTCGTGCGGCAAATAGTCCGCTGGCGGTAAGTAGTGACTCATGAACATCGTCCTAACAAAATACTGGTGTTGTTGCCGCCAAAGGCGAAAGAGTTGGAAAGAATCACCGGGCGCGCCAGCGGCGCGGCATTGTGAAGCAGGCCGCAGGGCAGCAGCGTGTCATCGACGGGCATTTGGCTGAAGTCCTGCGGTGGCAGCGGCAGGTTATGCTGCAAAATCAACATGGCAATACCTGCTTCGGTGATACCCGCCGCGCCTAATGTATGCCCGGTAAGATGCTTCGTGGAGCTACAGGGAACCGTATCACCGAAGATATGATTCACCACCTGCGATTCAATTTTGTCATTCAGCGGCGTGGCGGTGCCGTGCATATTGATGTAGCCCACGTCCTGCGGCGCGAGTTCGGCCTCTTTCAGCGCCTGAAGAATTGCGCGAATTGCGCCTTCGCCTTCAGGATGCGGAGCTGACATATGCCACGCATCGCTCGATTCGCCGACGCCCAGCAGCGCGATTGGCTGCGGCTCGCGGGTCAGCAGCATCAGCCCCGCGCCTTCTCCGATGGTAATGCCGCTGCGATCGCGACCAAAAGGCTGGCAGCGCGAGGCTGAGAGCGACTCCAGGCTGTTAAAGCCGTTAATCGGCATCCGGCTCAAGGTGTCCGCGCCGCCAACAATTGCCACATCCGCTAAACCCGCTTCAATCAGACGGCGACCGCTAATGATCGCGCGCGCACTGGATGAACAGGCGGTGGAGAGGGTAAATGCCGGGCCATCGAGCGCCAGCCAGTGGCTGAGGAATCGCGACGGATCGCCCAGTTCCTGCTGTGCGTAGCGCCACCGGGGATGTTGCTGGCTGACATGTTTATCGCCTTCGTCCAGCCCGGACGTGCTGGTGCCCATCACCACGGCAACGCGCTCGCGCCCATACCGGGCAATCGCGTCATCCACCTGCGGCTGGATTTGCGCCAGCGCCGCCAGCAGGAGCTGATTATTGCGGCTGTGATGTTCGGCAAAGGTGTCCGGAATGACGGGCAGTTCCGCCTCCACGCCGCCAAAAACGGCATCTGAATTGCCCTGCAACCAGCCCGCACGGGCACGCATGCCCGGCGCGATTCCGCGCGTCAGGTTCGCGGCGACCTCAAGCGCGTTGTTACCCAGCGCGTTAATCATGCCCACGGCAGAGATATAAATCATATCAGTCATCCAGGTATTGAATGGTGATGTGGTATTTGAAGGCGTGCTGCTCAATGCTGACCGGCTCGCGTTTGCCTTTGCGCGTCAGGTAGGTTATCTCCGTTACCGTTTCGCCACGGGCGTTACGCAGCGCGCGTTTGTCGCCTGCGTCGGTGAGCGTCCAGCCTTTCGGCAACTGCGGCTGCCACGCGCTAATCGGCAGATAGCTGAGCATCACATCAGCCAGTACCTGGCTTGCGGGCGGCAATTGCGGTACGACGATGTTTTGTTCCGTGCGCAGGCCTTTTTCATCATAGGTCAGCAGGAACAGACGTATCCCCAGCGACGATAGCCCGGCGAGGGTAATTTTGTGTTCATCGGCATCCAGCATCACCATTAATGATTGGGTTTTGCCGTTGAAGGTGCCGGTCAAAAGCTGCTGCGACGTAAAAGCGGGCGTCATGCCCGCTTCAGGCAGCGTCACGCGCGCTCCCGGCTGCAGCCAGGCGGTGGGGCGAGTGCCATCATGATCGTGGCTACAGCCCGCAAGCAGTAGCGCGGTTGCCAGCGCAAGGGCGCGCCAGGCGTTGCGTATCATCATCGTTTTTCTCTTTTTTTCGTTGGCATCGCCAGCGGCGACAGTAGCCAGGCAGTGAAGATACCGCAGACCAGGACAATCCCAAAACTGCTAATGGCCTGGGTGCTGCTGAAGACCAGCATGCCCAGGGTCAACAAGGTGGTCATCATTGCAAACGTGATGGCGAGCAGCGACGTCAGCGGCGTGCCGCGCGGGTTGCTGAAGAACAGGGTGTAGTTAATGCCGATACCCAATACCAGCACCAGCGCCAACAGTGAGAAGAGGTTGACGCTGTGCCCGCTAAAGGAGAGCGCCGCCAGCCCGCAGCCCAGTGAGAGCAATGAAGGAAGCAAACTGATTAATCCCTTGCGCCAGCCCATTCGTACGACGGCGCCAATCGCGATAGCCGCCAGCGCCACGCCGAGCAGCAGCGTTAATACCGTGCGGTACAGCCCGAACAGCGCATCGAAACTCTGTTTTCTGTCAACCCAGGCCACGCCGGTGTGTTGTTCCTCCAACGCCTTTAACGCCGCGCTATCTTTCACGCCGTCTACGGGAATGAGCACGCCGCTGACGCCATGCGGCAGCGTCAACCACATCAAGCGCCAGCCTTCGCTGACAGGGCTTGCCAGCCAGTCGGCCACGTTCACCGGCATTGCGCGAAGGTCGGGCTTCACGTCAGGTAGCCCCGCCCGCTGCAGTGCCTGGCCGATTGCGGGCGCGGCGTGATTAAGTAGCGCCAAATCCTGCGACTGACGCGCCTGTGAATTGAGCGGAATCGTGCGATAACGGGCGAGTAAGCCTTGCTGGCGAGCGTTATCCAGATGCGCGGTAAATGCTTCCATGCGCGTCAGCGTCTGCTCTGGCGAGTCGCCGTAGACCACAAACCATTTCTGATCGACGTTCTGCCCGGTGAGCTGCGTGATCTGCTTTTCCTGTTCCAGCAGATGTGGCGGCAGCGCCTGCAATTGGGCGATATCATCGTTAACGTGAAGTGTGGAAAGGCCGATCAGCGAAACCACGGTCAGCGCGACGGGCAGGCCGTAAATCAGGGCGTTATTGCGTCGCCACAGGGCGAGCCAGCGCAGCAGCAGGCCGAGCATCGGCACCGGGCGCACCGGCAGCCCGCGGCACAGCCACGGATGCCAGAACACCACCGTCAGGCAGGACGCGCTCAGCCCCACGGCGGCAAAGATTGCCATCTGGCGAATGCCGGGGAAGGGGGCGAGCATCATAATCAGATAGGCGACAACCGTGGTCAGCAGCGCCAGCAGCAGCGCTTTTCGCACTTTGGCAAGGCTTTGCCACGGCGAGTTTTCCGCGCCGTGCACCATCCGTTCGGTCAGATAATAGAGCGTGTAGTCGGCAGAGATACCGATGATGCTCATGCTCATCACCAGCGTCATCAGATGCAGTTCGCCAAACAGCAGCAGCGTCACCGTGGTACCCGTCAGCGCGCCAATGCCGATGGAGAGCAGGCTCAACAGCAGCGGACGCAGCGAGCGGAACACCAGCACAATCAGTAGCAGCACGCCGAATACCGTTGCCGCGCCGAGCGTCGAGATATCGCGTTTCGCCTGCTGGCTGGCGTAATCGCTGTACAGCACCGTGCCGCGCGATAACACCTGCGCCTGGGGGAAGCGTGTTTTAAGCCGGGCTTCGGCGGCGGTCAGTTCCTGCACCAGTTGGTGGGTTTGCTGCATATCAAACGCGTCGCTTTGCAGCTCACCGTGTAACAGATACCAGTAGTTACCGTCTTTATCCTGCGTTGCCAGCCAGCCGTCCATCAGGCGTAAGCGCTGGCTGCTTTGCATTAACGCCAGTTGCGAACCGCGCGTCAGCATGAAGGGATCGTTTTGCAGTTCTTTGCCGCTGACGCCGGAAAAGGCGGAGTAGAGCTGCGAGAGGACCCACTGCGCCTGCGCCTCGCCGCCGTTTTGCAGGCGAGCGCGGGTGGCGCTGTCTACCATGCCGTTACGATGCTGCCAGTAAAACGCGCCCCAGTCCTGCTGGCTTTTGGCATCCATCGGGCCCTTCACCTGTGCCAGCGCCGGGGTGCTTTTCAGTTGATCGAACCACGCCAGCGCGACGTGGGGATCGGGCGTTTTACCGGGGCTGACCAGCCACATCATTTGCTTATCAAGGCGCGAGATAAAACCGTCGTTCAGCGCGGGTGGAATGTTGCCCAACGCCTGTTTTGGTAACATCGCCAGCACGCTGCTGTTCATCCTCGCACCGGGTAACAGCGCCAGCAGCGTACCCAGCAGAATCAGGCAAAAAACAGCCCAGATGAGCGCCGGACGGCGGGCGTTATTGGGCGCTAAAACGTTGTTGTTCGTCATGGGTCAGGGTGGCTGGCGTCAGGCGGTGTTGTGAGAGGGCGATATCGGTGCGGTCACCCTGTTGATCGTTCAACTGGATCGTTTCGAGAAACTGCTGCCCGCTCAGGTCGATAGAGGCAAAAATCTTATCCAGCGGCGAGGTAATGGGCGTCAGGCGCAGCGCCCAGCGGTTATCGCCTTTGTCCTGAAGGTTGATGCGGAAGTTTTGTTCCAGCACCCGGCGATCGGCCTGGAATAAGGCGCGCAGCAGATGATTGAGCTGGAACATCTGCGGGTTATTCTCAGCGGTGATCACCTGCGGCGGCTGGCCGTTAACCTGCTGTACCATGCGGGTGTCGGTAAGCATCAGCTGCATGGGGAACGGCGTTTTCTGATCCCACAGTAAGCCGTTGTCGCGGGCAATCAGCATCTCGCCCTGGGAACGCAGCGGCTGCGGCATCGTTTTAATGGTGCGGGTTTGCTCGAAGTGGGCGCGCACAATCGGCTGTTCGGTAAAACGCTGTTGCAGGGTGTCCAGCGTCACGGCGTGCACCCACGGCGCAATCAACAGGAAAATAAGCGGCAGGAGTTTCATGGCGCGACTCCCATACGTTCAAAAAGGATAGCCGGGCTGACGAAGCACATCTCTTTGCTGGCTTCCTCAACCGCCACCTGGATGGTGTAGCCGGTGGTGGTGCGCTTGCCGCTTTCGGCGTCGAAAATCTGGTAGGCAATGCGCAGTCGATTTTCATACTCTTCCAGATGCGCCCGCACGCGGATACGCTGCTCGAAGGTCAGGGCATCGCGATATTTGACGCGCGTATCCACCACTGGCCAGACATAGCCTGACGCTTTCATCTGGCGATAGCCGTAGTCGAACTGGTTGAGTAGCGCTTCGCGGGCGATTTCGAAATAACGGAAATAATTGCCGTGCCACACCACGCCCATCGCATCGACGTCATGAAACGGGATGGTGAGTTCAACCTCAGTGGTAAAGCGGGGATCGTTAAGCACCCTTTACTCCTTATTGGCTGCGTCGGGCAGCCGCCAGAAATCAAAAAAGTTAAACCAGTCCAGCGGCGCCAGAAGCGCATAATGCTCCAGCCGCTGTGCATAGCGGTCTACTGCCTGCTGAAGCGCCGCCTGGCGCTCTGCGCGCGGCAGCAGCAACGGGGTGGCGAACGGTTCGCAATGAATGTGTAATTGGCCCTGCTGTTTCAGTGCGAAAATCAGTAAGGTCGGGCAGCGCAGCAGCGCGGCGAGAATAAACGGCCCCTGCGGGAACGGCGCGGGCTGGCCCATAAAGCGGCTCCAGATAACGCGCCAGTCGCCGCCGCGCTGACGGTTAACGGCAATGCGATCGCCGACGATCGCCACCCATTCGCCGCGATCCAGTTTCTCTTTCAGCAGCATGGCGGTATCCGGGCCGATGTCGGTGACCGGCATCAGGTTCAGCCCGGCCTGCGGCGCCATTTCCTGCATGATCTGCTTAAATCGCTGGGCGTTTTCACTGAACACCAGCGCGTTGATCACCCGGCCTTCCTCGCGCTGCGCCAGCGCCCGACAGGCTTCCACATCGCCAAGATGCGACGCCAGCAGCAATTTGCCCCGCGGTTCATGCATCGCCAGCGCCGCTTCCGCGCCGGGGGAAAACACCACCTCGTGGCCAAAACGCAGCTCCCCGCGCCAGCTGGCGACTTTATCGAGCATCGCCTCGCCAAAGCGCAGAAAGTGGCGATAGCTGCTCAGCGGCCTGGCGTTCGGCTGCTGTTGATGTACGCGTGCGAGCCACTGCTGCGAGGCGCGTCGTTCAGCCCCTGCAATCAGCCAGTACACTGCCACCACCGGTTTCAGCAGCAGCGAAAATGCGCCACGCCCCAGCAGTTGCCAGACACGCAGCATCAGGCGCATGCCCCATAATCCCTTTACCTCTTTTTGCTCCGCCCAGTGCACATTGCGACGGCGAAACAGCAGCGACGGAATACGCGGCAGCATGCCGAAGAAAAGGCGGGTGTGCATCCATGAGATGCGCACGTTGTCTTTCAACGCATCGAAATGGGAAAGCCCATCCTGCGGGTAGGTGACGCGCGTTGGCAGAAAATAGCTGCGATGGCCCTGCCAGTAGAGACGCACCATCACTTCGGTATCGAAATCCATTCGCTGGCCAAGCGGCACACGCTGTGCAAGTTGCAGCGTCGGCGTAATCGGATAAACGCGAAAACCGCACATGCTGTCTTTAAGCTGCAATGACAGGGTTTCAATCCACACCCAGACGTGGGTTATCCAGCGGCCATACAGGCGTGAGCGGGGGATGGAGTCATCGTAAATCGGCTGACCCGAGATCAGCGCCTCGGGATGTTGCTGCGAAAGTGCGAGCAGCGCCGGGATATCTTCAATCGCGTGCTGCCCGTCGGCATCAACCTGCACCGCATGGCTGAAACCCGCGCGCGCCGCCTCTTCCAGCCCGCGGATCACCGCCGCGCCTTTCCCCGCATTGTGCGGCTGGCGAATGAGCGTGACGCTGGGGTGATTGTCGGCAAGCGTGCATAATTCACGCCGGGTAGCGTCGTCGCTGCCATCGTCGACGAGGATAATGGGCAGGGCAAACGGCGCAAGACGCGTCAGTACCCGCGCCATCATCGCGCCGTGGTTGTAGCAGGGGATCACCACGCAGGGCGTGAAGGTTAGCGGCATAAACGGATTTTCCCGCTGCTGGTGGTGTGGCGCGCGTCACCGTCGTGGCGCTGGTAGCAGAAGGCGAGTATCTGGCGCGATGCCTGCCAGGTCAGCGTTAAGGTGATGCGGTTGTCCGGCAGTAGCGGCGCCTGGAATTTCACGTTTTGAATACTGTGAAAGCGATAGTCAGGCGTCAGTAAACGGCTGGCATAGTGCATGACCCAATCCAGTTGTGCGACACCCGGCAATAGCGGCTGGACGGCAAAGTGGCCTTGAAACCAGAACAGCGTGGCGGGCAGGTGCAGGACAATCTCCGCCTCGCCCGCGCCCGTGTGCTGGCAGGAAATTTCATCGGGCGTCATGGTCATGAAAGTACTCCTGTAATTGCGCATCGATGCGCTTATTCATTGTATTCACTGGAATAACATCTACCACGCGCCAAAAGCGGGGAAGGGCAACGGGCTCCAGCCACGGGCGCAGCGCCTGACGCCACGCCTGCTCCCGTTTGCGGCTCGCGCGCTGCCAGGCCTGGCGTGCATCATCAGTAAGCACTAACAGCACGCCGACACTCTGCCGCGTGCCGCGTGTAAGCAGTATGGCTGCGGCATCGCGCACGCCCTCCAGCGATAACACGCGCTGTTCGACTTCCGCCAGCGAGACCCGTTTTTCGGCGATTTTGACCACCCGACCGCGCCGCCCAAGCAGATGAAAGTGGTTATCCGCAGTGAAGCGTAGCGCGTCTTCCAGCAGTAGCCCGGCGGGCTCGGCAATCAGCGGCGACATCACGCGCCACTCGTTGCTCTCTGCCGTGAACGTCACGCCGGAGAAGGTCTGCCAGGCGATCTCCTCCGCATTGCGTTGCCGCCACGCAAGTACGCCCGTTTCACTACTGCCGTAAATTTCGTCGGGCCAGACGTTTAGCCAGCGAAACGCGTGCTGCGCATCCTGCCAGTGCAGCATACCGCCCGCGGTTATCACCATGGCGACATCAGGGGCCGTCAGCCGCGCATCCAGATGCTTCAGAAACGCCGGGCTACTGATGAACAGATAACGCTGCTGCGCATCGAGCGCGGCCAGTTGTTCAGGCCAGGCAAGGATGTCGGCATGCAGCGGCAGGCCCAATGACATTGGCAGAAAAATGCGGAAAGTCAGGCCGTAGAGATGCTGCGGCGAGACGGAAGCGACCACCCGACAATCGGCCAGTCGCCCGGCAAAGCGCGCGGCCAGCAGGGCGGATTCTGCATCCAGCGCCACCAGGCTTTTGTGAATACGTTTGGGCTGCCCGGTGGAGCCGGAGGTAAAAAGCTCCAGTCCCGCATCATCGGGTATGGCGGGAAGCGATTGTGCATCGCCACGGGCGTGGGTATTGATGATGCGTAAAGGGCCATCCCAGCTCAGAGGGCCATCGCTTAAGACGCCGTCGAACAGCGCTCGTTGTTCCTCAAGTAGCGCGGGGCGAGCGTGGCCCGGCAACACCGGCGTTTTTCCGGCATGCAGCGTCGCCAGCAGGGCAACAAGAAACAGATAGCTCTCTTCCAGACACAGCGCCCAGCGCTGACCCTTCTGCGTTTGCAGCCACGCGCAGTGCGCGGCCACGTCGTTACGCAGTTGGCACAGCGTCCAGTGGCGATCGCCAGACCAGGCGACAGGGGTGGTATCGGGGCGTTCGGCACTCAGCCAGCGGGATAACGGGCGCGGCGCGTTCATGCGGTTTCTCGCTTCATCACCCGGCGGCGCACCAGCCATTCACCGGCCATCAGCGCGCCCATCAGCAGGTAGGCGATCATTCCGTTCCACGCGCTCCATAGCGCCATATCGCCAATCTGCGCGGTGATCAGGGCAACGCTGCCGTTGAGAATAAAAAAGCCGCACCAGATTTGCGTCACGCGCCGCGTGTAGCGCACACCTTTCTCAGAGAGTTGGGGATATTGCAGGCGTGCCAGCCGTTCAACCAGCGGCATCGCGCTGAACAGCGAACTGCCAAACAGGGCGAGCATGATGCCATTGACCGCCACAGGCCAGTAGAGCAACAACTGATGCGTTCCCAGCAGCGCGCTGGCAAGGCAGAGCGCCAGCCCGGCTAGCGCGACGCTTTGCATCACCCGGCGCATCGGCCCGGCGTTGTCCTGCGCCTGACGCAGACGAAGCAGCAGAACGACCGCCAGCGTGGGCAGCAGCCATTGCAGGCCGTTATGCGCCAGGCCAAACCAGACCAAAAATGGCCAGGACAGCAGCACACACGCGGTGATTATCTTGAGGAGCGGTAAACGCACGAAAAATCAGGCTTCCCGCAGCAGGCGCTCGACGGCGTCAACAACATCCTGCACGGTGCGCACGGCTTTGAACTCTTCCGGCTTAATTTTTTTGCCGGTCTTCTTCTGCAACTGGACGATCATATCCACAGCATCAATGCTATCGAGTTCAAGATCTTCATACAGACGCGCCTCGGGGGTGATTGCCGCCGGGTCGACTTCGAACAGTTTTACCAGCAGGGAAGTGACTTCCTGATAGACAGCAGTTTGGTCGGTCATGATGGCATCTCCTCAGGCGCGTTGGGATTGAATGAAGGCAGCGAGCGTTGCCACCGAATAGAAATGCTGACGCATCGCTTCATTTTCAGCAGAAAGCACAATGCCATACTGGTTTTTTACCGCCAGCCCCAGCTCCAGCGCATCAATAGAATCCAGGCCTAAGCCGTCGCCGAACAGGGCCGCATCGGTATCGATGTCGTCCACGCTCAGTTCGTCCAGATTCAATGTGTTAATGATGAGATGTTTAATCTCAGAATAGAGCTCTTGCATCGTTAATTCCTGCACAATGATGTTTTAACAAAATAATTGTAATTTCTGTAAAAGATGCCGGTTTAGCGCACGCGCGGCCAGCGCCGGTTCTTGCTTATTCGCGGTAATAAAGTCGTTAATACAG
Organism: Pseudocitrobacter sp. CD920760; assembly: GCF_057782505.1. Classification (NCBI taxonomy): domain Bacteria; kingdom Pseudomonadati; phylum Pseudomonadota; class Gammaproteobacteria; order Enterobacterales; family Enterobacteriaceae; genus Pseudocitrobacter; species Pseudocitrobacter sp. CD920760. The sequence goes on along the minus strand of NZ_CM173490.1, from coordinate 4,274,242 downwards.
ATTCGTTCCTGAACGATAACCTCAAACTGCGGCGTCGTCTCCGGGACGTGATACCACGGGCGCTGCTTATCCAGCAGGTGCTCGCTACAGCGTATGCTCACCAGGCGTAAGTCGCGTTCGCAGCGCACCGCAATATTGGCGGCGCCGCGCTGGAGAGTCATGGTTTCGCCGTGGCGAGTACGCGTGCCTTCCGGGAAAATGACCAGCGTGTCGCCGCGCTGCAAACGGGCCTGGCTTTCGGCCAGCAGTCGTTCTGCCTCGCTGTTTACCAGATAATCTGCTGCGCGGATCACGCCGCTGACAAACGGGTTCTTCAACAGTGCGCTCTTTACCAGACAGTCTGTTTCCGGCATCACCGAGGCCAGCAGCACATAATCAATTAGCGTCGGATGATTTGCCACCACCAGGCAACCGCGCGCCTGACGTAAAATATCGGCACCCTGCACGCGATAGCGCAGCACCCCCGTCACGCTGGCGAACCCCAAAAAAGCGCGGAAGCTGGCCGAAATACTGCGGCGCGCCAGGCGACGGCGTTTGTCGTCATCGCGTATGACCAACAGCAGCAGGTTAAACCAGCACAGCGAGAGCAGCAGGCCGCCCAGACCAAACAGCGCAAAACACAGTACGGTCATCAGTAATCGCCAAAGGTGATTGATGCGCCTGGCGATCATGTCTGGCTCCAGCTCCAGCGTAACCGTTCGCCTTCAAGGGCGAAATGGGCTGTGCGGCCCAGGTAATGCTGTAAAAATTGCAGGCTTTGCGGCAGCGCGGGCTCTTCTTTCGTTCCGCCCGGCTCGGTGATGCACTGAACCTGGTCACCCGCCTCAATCACCAGCGCTGTCGCAAAGGCCCAGGCAGGCATCTGCGCGGGTAATGAGGCACGGTAAAAATCTGGCAGCGTACCGTCAAAATCGACCATTAAAATACGCTGGTGGCCCGCCTGTAGCAGGCACATTACCTCGCATAAGCCTTGCAGGAACGTGTCGCGCCCGGCGCTCAGCGATGAAGAGACAATCGGCTGCTTTGCGGCGATGGTGAGATTTCCAACCGCCGCGTTATGCACTGACATTGCGAAATCGGTCGGTGAAATAGCTTCGTCGCTCGCCAGCGCGCTAAGGATACGGTAATTACGCTCCAGCTCGCCGTGGCGACTGGTATACAGCACGGCATCAATGGCATGGCGACGCAGCAGGGTAAGGCCACACTCTACGGCCAGCTTGCTACCCGAACTCAGGCGGCGCGCGGTCATCATCGACAATTCAACCAGTTTCTCCTGCGGGCTGGCAGGGTCAATGGCATAAGGCGATTGCGCCCATGACAGCCACTGGTCAGCCTCGCCCAGTCCAGGCGCTCGGGCGATCCAGTCGATGATGTTGAATGCTAATTTCATTAACGCGCGTCCGCGAATCAATAGTTATGATGATAAGCCTGCAATATTGTACAGGGTTGTGGTAGCGCAAGCGAAAATATATGCCAAGCCAGCAATAGCGCAGGCTGAGGCCCATTTCGATAACGTATTTTTAATATTTTTTACGCCAGGATGTTTCTTAATTAGCGGGCATAAAATAGATGCTTTCTCTACGTATTCGGTAATCCGCCCGCACAACGGGCGTGGATATGTGCATCAGGTTGACACACGAGCGTGCTGTGCGGGAGGCACGGGCTTTCTCCTGGAACGTGATGAATTACGTCATAGAGAGCCGATAGAGAGATTATTCGCTCTGAACTTTACTTTCAGAAGGGATAAAGAGGGTGCTGCAGAATGGGCAAATCAGGTTTTTACTTTTGTAGACGCGTGAGGCGCTGTGCTCGGCGGTTTTACTGCATTTCGGGCAAGGGATCTTGACCAGGAATGAACTTGTTTTCGTACGTTTAGGGGTATGAGCCATAAATATTTCCTATGTTTTTTGGAGCGCATACCATACACCCGGAAGGCCAGTATCCTTAGCGTTTTATGCTGAATCGAATAAATAAGTCGAAAAGACAAGGAAAAGCGGGCAGCTCATGCTGCCCGTTATCGGTGTTATCCGAGGAACATCACTGAGACGCAGAGCAGACCAACAATCAGCGTAATCAGGCTGCCGATAGAACGGTATGGCTTCAGCGACGGGATGAGGTACGTAGAAAGCGTCGGCATGATAAACAGAATCATGGCAATCAGCGGGCCGCTTATCGCGTAGATCATCGAAATGGCGTTCGGGTTGATGCAGCAGACGATGAAGGTCAGCGTGGAGACCAGCAGAATCGACAGCATGCGGTTAAACGAACGGCTTTTGCGCACGCCAACCTGATTCAGCGACGCTTTAACCATCTCGCTCGCGCCTTCAATCACGCCAAAGTAGGTGCCGAGGAACGATTTCGACATTGCCACAATCGCCACAATAATGCCGGATACGGACAGCCAGTTTGGCGAGTTGGGCATCATCGACAGCGCTGACAGAATCGTCACGCCCTGATCTTTGGCGGTATTGATGTAATCCACCGGAATGGAGAGCAGGCAGCTGAAGACAAAGAACAGCACGCTCAGGCAGATAATCAGATACGCGACCTTCATGATTTTTTTGCATTTACCCATCGCGAGCTCGCCATATTTCTCTCTGCGGTCGATGGCGAAGGTAGAGATAATTGGCGTATGGCTAAAAGCGAAAACCATCACGGGGATGGATAACCACACCTGGTGCAGCGTGTGCGGCGTCACTTCCATTTGCCCGGTGAGTAGCGCGGGCTGCCAACTGCCTGTCAGGTAAATCGACAAAAACAGGAAGTAGGCGATCAGCGGGAACACCAGGAAGCCCATCACTTTGATGGTGGCCTGGCGACCGGCAAGGAAAATCACGTTCAGCAGCAATACCACGCCAAGGCTCACCAGCACGCGTACCGTCAGATCGACCGGCATATGCTTGGCTATCTGTTCGGTAATGGAGTTAGTGATGGCGACGGCGTAAATCAGAATCACCACAAAAAACGCCAGGAAATAGAGCGCGGTGATGAGGTTGCCAATTTTTTTGCCATAGTAGTGGGTGACTGCGCCGGTTATCCCGACACCCGCAGGGGTGTTGGAGGAGAGGATAAACTGGCACAGGGCGCGATGCGGCCAGTACGTCAGCGGCCACGCGACCAGCGCGGTAACAAACAGTACCACGGCCCCTGCTGATCCCAACTGGATCGGCAGAAACAGGGTACCGGCGCCTACAGCCGTGCCGTACAGGGCAAAGCTCCAGAGCGTCTCTTCTTTTGACCAAATTTTAGACATTATGCGAATTTAATAACCATGGAACATACAAAATGGAGCGTAATTTACCATAATTATGATTCGTGGTGGTTATGAATACTATTGATGGTCTGGGAGCAGCATTGCCGGATGGCGGCGATGCCTTATCCGGCCTACGGATTGTGCGGGGTGTTGCGGGATGCGAGGGAGCTGCATGTCCTGTAGGCCGGATAAGCGCAGCGCCATCCGGCAGAGCGGTCAGCTCCGGGCCAACGCCCGTTGCACACGGCGCTTCATTACGCGCTCGCGCAGCATGTCGTACACCCAGTTATAGAGCATGGTGTATGGCAGGAAGAACAGGAAGAAACCAATCTCCAGCGTGAGTGCCTGCATCAGGGTTACGCCCAGCACCGCCGACACAATGCTCACCCCAATCACAATAAAGCCACACTCAAATCCCAACGCGTGGAAGGCGCGGATTTTCGCCGTACGGGTGACGCGCGTCACCGGCCACAGGCGGTCAAAAATGGCGTTATAAATGATATTCCACACCATCGCCGTGGTGGCGAGGATGATGGTTAACCCACCCATTTCGAGCACCGAACGTTGCATCAGGTACGCGGCGGTCGGGGCGAGGATCGCCGTGGCGATGCCCTCAAAGCACACGGCGTGGAAAATGCGTTCCGGCAGCTTTCTGCGGTGAAGGTTGTCGTTTTGCATGGTGATATTACCTCAATTTGTTCTCTGTATTGCTGGGCATTTTATGGATAAATATGATAAGTAAAAGATAGATTCCATCGATAAAGTAGATAGATCATGCGCTATTCTCCCGAAGCCCTTACCGCATTTGTTGAAACCGTCGACAGTGGTTCGTTTTCCGCTGCCGCGCGGCGCTTACGAAAAAGCCAGTCCACCATCAGTACCGCCATTGCCAATCTTGAGGCCGATCTCGGTGTGACGTTGTTCGATCGCACATCACGCCAGCCGGTACTGACGGCCGAAGGTCAGCGCGTGTTGAGCTACGTGCAGGCGATTCTGGCCGCCAGCGAGCGGCTGGATGAACTGGCGGTGGCCCTGAGCAGCGAAACGGAAGCGCGGCTGGCATTTGTATTGTCCGATACGCTCCACCCGGATGTGCTGGAGGAGCTGATGGTGCAGTTCGATCGGCGTTTTCCGCACACAGAATTCGAATGTCTGGTGGGTGAGGACGATGATGTTATCGATTTGCTGCAAAAAGGCCGCGCGCAGGTGGGGCTGATTGAGGCGCGGGAAAGTTATCCTACCGATATTGGCCATACTCGCCTGCCGATGCAGACGCATATGGCTATTTACGTTTCCCTCGATCATCCGTTAACCGCGCAGCCCAGCGTCGAGTGGGATCAACTGCATACCTGGCGTGAGCTGCGGCTGAATACCTATCTTGAAAATCGGCCCACGCCTGCGCGCGGCCCGGTGTGGTCTGCGCCTAACTATCTGATGTTGATGAGCATGGCCGCACAGGGATTCGGCTGGTGCGTGCTGCCCTGTGCGCTGGTGGAGGAGTTTTCCTGCTCCGCACCGTTAACGATGCTGACGCTTCCCGGCTGGCCGATCGCTGTCTCTATCGATTTGCTGTGGAACAAAAGCGCGCCGCCGGGCGCGGCCGGAAGCTGGGTCAAAGCGTATCTGCAACAGGTGTCAGCCTGACGGAAAACCTTTGTGATAAATCTCACTTTTTTTAAACAATTACGATAAAAGTTGATAACAATCATCTACTATAGCCGGGTTATTTTGCGCTGAGGTAGAGATGAAAGATGTCGTTATCGTAGGTGCAGTCCGTACACCCATCGGCTGCTTCCAGGGGGCGCTCTCCCGCCATTCGGCTGTCGAGCTGGGCAGCCTGGTGATCAACGCGCTGGTTGAACGCAGCGGGATTGAGCCGCATGTTATTGATGAAGTGATTATTGGTCAGGTGCTGACGGCGGGCACCGGGCAAAACCCTGCCCGGCAGTCGGCGATTAAAGGCGGCCTGCCCAATACCGTTTCAGCCATCACCATCAATGACGTCTGCGGCTCGGGTCTGAAAGCGCTGCATTTGGCGACGCAGGCTATTCAGTGCGGTGAAGCGGATGTGGTGATCGCGGGCGGCCAGGAGAACATGAGCCGCGCGCCGCATGTTCTAACCGACAGCCGCACCGGCGCGCAGTTGGGTAACAGTCAGCTGATTGATAGCCTGGTGCACGACGGATTGTGGGACGCGTTTAACGATTATCATATGGGCGTGACGGCGGAGAATCTGGCACGCGAATATGGCATCAGCCGTGAACAACAAGATGCCTGGGCGCTGAGTTCCCAGCATAAGGCGCGCAAGGCGATTGATTCCGGACGCTTTCGTGCTGAAATCGTCCCGGTAGTGAATGCGCAGCCGAACGGTGAAGCGTTGCGTGTCGAAACCGATGAACAGCCGCAAACCGATCCCAGTGCGGAAGGCCTGGCGCGGCTTTCTCCCGCATTCGATCAGTTGGGTTCCGTCACCGCCGGGAATGCGTCGTCGATCAACGATGGCGCTGCGGCGGTGTTAATGATGAGTGAAAGCAAAGCGCTGGAGCTGAATTTACCGATCCTGGCGCGCATCCGCGCGTTTGCGAGCGTCGGTGTCGATCCCGCGCTGATGGGGATTGCTCCGGTGTACGCCACCCGCCGTTGCCTGGAGCGTGCGGGCTGGCAACTGAACGATGTTGATCTTATCGAAGCCAACGAAGCGTTTGCCGCGCAGGCGATTTCTGTCGGCAAGATGCTGGAGTGGGATGAGCAGAAAGTGAATGTGAACGGCGGCGCTATCGCCCTGGGTCACCCTATTGGCGCTTCCGGCTGCCGTATTCTGGTGTCTCTGGTTCACGAAATGATGAAACGCGATGCCCGTAAAGGCCTGGCGACGCTGTGCATTGGCGGCGGTCAGGGCGTGGCGCTGGCCGTGGAACGTGATTTGCCTGCTGCATAATCTCTTACAACGCTACTAAAATCCCCGGTAGCGTTAAGATTACCCTGAGTTAATCCCTCTTTATCCCCCTCACTATTAACGCTAATACAAATGACGTAACGAAAAGCTTTTTGCTTACACTTTTGTCGTCGTTTGTAATGTTTTGCGTTGCGTTAATTCTATAAAAAGCACATTAATAAAATCCTTATTATTTGATGAAATAAAATAACCATGGTTATTTTATTTTTCACTGCATTCATAACTTATTGATTTTTATCGGCTATTTAAAAGGTGTGTTTTAGCGGATTATGTGTGAAAAATGAATTGCATGTGACTTATATCTCATATTTATGGTGTTTTGACATTTTTTTATTGAAGCCGATCACGCCATTTCGTGCCGTATTTTTTGAAACAAATAATTACGATCCTGATCACTAAAACACATGAGTTAAAAAAATAAAATGCAATTCCATAAAAACGAAACATGATTTCAATTGAGGGATAGCAAATGTTTAAAAAAACTCTGGCCCTGGCTGTATTGTGTGGAGCATCTTTTGCTGCATCAGCGGTAACTGTCGATTTACGTCATGAATTCATTGATGGTGGTAAAACAGATAAATCTAACGCTGACCGCGTTTCTGTTTCTCATCGATTTGCAAATGGCTTTGGTTTCTCTGTCGAAGCAAAATGGAAATCGGGTGGTGATAATACCGATAAGCCGTATGCGGATTTTATTGGTAATGGTCACGAAGAGACGATTAGCTGGCAGTGGAAAGCCAATAAGAATTTCTCGGTAACGCCGGGATTCAATATTGAAAGTAATGATAGCCGCTCTATTTACAAACCGAACCTGCGTGTTCAATACAGCTTCGACAGTGGTTTTTATGTCGCCGCGCGTTATCGTTATGATTACACGCGCTATCCTTCTAATGCCGGTAAAGATGATGACAAAGTCAACCGTGGCGATGCCTGGGCGGGTTATGTGTTCGGTGACTGGCGTACCGAGCTGAACTATGTTTATGCGCGCAGCACCGAAGGTACCGCGCGTAATAATAACAAACCATATTCTCAGGAATATAACGTTAAGCTGGCTTACCGTTGGGATAAAAACTGGGCGCCGTATGGCGAAGTGGGTAACGTGGGTGTGAATGACCGTAACGATCGCCAGACGCGTTTCCGTGTCGGTGTGGCGTATACCTTCTAATTAATTCTTCCACCTCGTTATTAACCCGGCGTAGTTAGCCGGGTTTTTCTGTTTTCTTTTTTTCCTGTAATCATATTTCTAATATAAACGGCAGATAAAAAAAAGGCCCTCCACAAAGGAGGGCAAGGCCAGTTACAGAAACACTATATACGTCATCCTTCAAGCTGCCTCTGCGTTGGCTGCGTTCACTCACCCCAGTCACGTACTTATGTACGCTCCTGGGGATTCGCTCGCTTGCCGCCTTGATGCAACTTGAATGATTTTGTATATATCAAACACTCATTCACTCATACTTCATATTCAGCCATTCAGGCCTGAATGAAATCACGCTGCGCCGGGAGTTTGGTGATATAAAGCGCCGGTTTCCCGTCTTTGTCGGAGCTGAACAGCACCGCGCCATCGTGTGGCAGGAAAGAAGGGTGCGGATGCGTGACCTGGCGGCTGTTTTGCACCGTCGCCCAGGAGGTGTCATGACGCGCGATGCGGAAGTACGCTTTTTTCGCCACGTCGAAACCGTATAAATAGGGATCGTTGTCAATGGTGTAGCCGCTGGTGTCTTTCACATCGACCGGCGTACCAGATCCATCACCGACCAGCAGCGTACCGTCGAAGTTGCTCATCAGATGCGAACAGGCCGGCATCTGCATCAGCGCTTCGTTGACGCCGGTGTCCGGGTTGTAACGATAAATAGTGCGACCCTGCTTGCCCTTCAGATAAGAGACATACACCAGCGCCGAACCGTTCGGTACCCAGAATTCATGGGTGCAGCTTTCGCCTTCCGCATGCTCTTTGACTTTGCGCACGTTGCTGCCGTCTTCGTTTACCAGCCACATACGGGCATCGACCAGATCGTGCGGGCCTTCGTGGCAGAACGCGACGGTATTATCATCGAACGGGCGGTAAATGGGGTGGCCGAGCCAGTTTTTCTCTTCGTGAATAACTGAGCTTTCACCGGTTTGCAGGTCAACGCGCAGCAGGCGGCAGTGTGGGCCTTTATGGAAGAAGTCGTGGAACAGCTGCCAGCTGTTGAGCGGCGTCCAGTCACTTTTGGCAATCTCAATGCCCACCAGTTTGGTACAGTCGCTGTTGGAAACCCAGGTACCGTAGCCGACCCATTCGTCCGGCACGCGATACACTTCCCGTTCCACCAACGTTTTCAGGTTCACTTCCAGCAGGGTGCGATCGTTTTTCACGTAGTAGAGCGATTTGTCATCCGGCGAGAGAAAACCGCCGAAAGTGTTATCGCCTTCACCTTCCGTTAATTGCACCGCTTCTGCATTGGCGACATCCAGCAGGTAGTAGTTCCAGTGGCCGTCGAACTCACCCGCGAACAGCAGGTGGCTGCCATCATTGAAAAAGCACTTCTGATAGAAGTAGTTACGATGACAGGTGACTTCTGGTGGGGTTAAGCGGGTGACTTCCGCGCCTGTGTCTGGATCGCGGCTGACCTCATAGTTCAGTTTTACCCGCATACCTTTAGCCATGTTGCACTCCTTTTTCTCAAGCAATGGTGGCGTAACGCTCACCGGCCGATGTGGATGTCGTTTTAAAAATGTAGTGATAATTTATCAAAACGTCGTTTCATTGTTTGTGATGGTGAGCGCATTTTGTACGAAAAGGCAGTAAATTCAATCCAGAGGACGTTGTCCAACACGATGTCTCCATAAATGAACTTTGTTTTCTGACGGATATTTCTCACATTTCAGTTAATTCTCAATGTTTCTATTTTACTGAATTAGAAAGACTTTATTTTATCTCGGGTGATAAGGGGAGGCATATTCGTGATCCCTTCTGCATTTTCAGTAATATCATGCAGAAAAAGTGAAACAACGTTTTAATTGTAATTGAAAACCCATTTCATCAGCGATAAGATGACCTCATTGACAAAGCGGAACCCTGTTTCAGGTCGCTTAATAAAGAACAACAGATTTTCTGGAGGCATTCGGTGGACGTAAGACAAAGCATTCATAGTGAACATGCAAAAACGCTGGATACGCAGGGCCTGCGCAACGAATTTCTCGTTGAGCAAGTCTTTGTCGCGGATGAGTACACCATGGTGTACAGCCACATCGACCGCATCATTGTCGGCGGCATTATGCCGGTGGCGAAAACCGTTTCCGTGGGCGGTGAAGTGGGCAAACAACTGGGCGTGAGCTACTTCCTGGAGCGTCGTGAGCTGGGCGTTATCAACATCGGCGGCGCAGGCACCATTACCGTTGACGGTAAATGTTATGAAATCGGCCATCGCGATGCGCTGTATGTCGGGAAAGGGGCAAAAGAAGTGGTCTTCGCCAGCGTCGATACGGCGAAACCGGCGAAGTTCTACTATAACTGCGCACCGGCCCACACCACTTATCCGACCAAAAAAGTCACGCCGGATGACGTTTCTCCGGTCACGCTGGGCGATAACCTCACCAGCAACCGCCGCACCATCAATAAATACTTTGTGCCTGATGTGCTGGAAACCTGCCAGCTTAGCATGGGGCTGACTGAACTCGCGCCGGGAAATCTGTGGAACACCATGCCGTGCCACACCCACGAGCGCCGTATGGAAGTGTACTTCTACTTCAATATGGATGAGGACGCCTGCGTGTTCCATATGATGGGGCAGCCGCAGGAAACGCGTCACATCGTGATGCATAACGAACAGGCAGTGATTTCGCCGAGCTGGTCTATTCACTCTGGTGTGGGTACTAAAGCGTATACCTTCATCTGGGGAATGGTTGGCGAGAACCAGGTCTTTGATGACATGGATCACGTGGCGGTTAAGGATCTGCGCTAAGTCGCGGGCAGCAAAAGAAATAATGCCTGTCGCGAACAGGCGCAATCAATAAGGAATTTAACATGATTTTAGATGCATTCTCGTTACAGGGTAAAGTTGCCGTCGTCACCGGTTGTGATACCGGCCTGGGCCAGGGTATGGCGGTTGGCCTCGCGGAAGCGGGCTGCGACATCGTGGGTATCAACATCGTTGAGCCGGCTGAGACCATCGAGCGCGTCACCGCGCTGGGTCGTCGCTTCCTGAGCCTGACTGCCGATCTGCGTTCCATCGACGGCATTCCGGCGCTGCTTGATCGTGCGGTAGCGGAATTCGGCCATATCGATATCCTGGTCAACAACGCCGGTCTGATTCGTCGTGAAGATGCTATCGACTTCAGCGAAAAAGACTGGGACGACGTGATGAACCTGAACATCAAGAGCGTGTTCTTTATGTCTCAGGCGGCGGCGAAACACTTCATCGCGCAGGGCAAAGGCGGCAAAATTATCAATATCGCTTCCATGCTCTCCTTCCAGGGCGGGATCCGCGTGCCGTCTTACACCGCATCTAAAAGCGGCGTGATGGGCGTAACTCGCCTGATGGCCAACGAGTGGGCGAAACATAACATCAACGTTAACGCTATCGCGCCGGGCTACATGGCGACCAACAACACCCAGCAACTGCGTGCGGATGAAGAGCGTAGTGCGGCGATCCTCGACCGTATCCCGGCAGGTCGTTGGGGTCTGCCGAGCGATCTGATGGGGCCGATTGTTTTCCTGGCTTCCAGCGCATCCGATTACATCAATGGCTACACCGTCGCGGTGGATGGCGGTTGGCTGGCTCGCTAATTTCGGGCTAGCGGTAAGAACCCTGCTTCGCGGCAGGGTTTTTTTTGCCTGTTAATCACATCAATCCATATCGCATAAATTGATTTATCCATGTGATTATTTCCATATTGAAATCATTAATAATAAATTTATTTAAAAACAGCAAATTAAAAATAATTGATGAAATACGCGCCAATTTTAAAATTGTAATGTCCATCACATAACCGATATGTGCAGCTATTTAATCCATATCTACGCGATGAACCGCCTGACGTATTTCTATAGAAATCCCGTATGTTCAGGGAATGTTTTATACAGTGCAGGCAGGAAAAGATGGTTACCTTAAATAGTGATTCAGTTGTGTCTCCACGCTCGCTGCGCGATACGCGGCGAATGAATCTGTTTGTCTCCGTTTCTGCGGCGGTTGCCGGTCTGTTGTTTGGTTTAGATATTGGGGTGATTGCCGGGGCGCTGCCCTTTATCACTGACCACTTTGCCCTGAGCAGCCGTTTGCAGGAGTGGGTGGTCAGCAGCATGATGCTCGGCGCGGCGCTGGGTGCGCTGTTTAACGGCTGGCTCTCTTTCCGGCTTGGGCGTAAATACAGCCTGATGGCGGCGGCGGTACTGTTCGTGCTGGGGTCGCTGGGCTCTGCGCTGGCCAGCAGCGTGGAAATTCTGATTGCGGCGCGTGTGCTGTTGGGCGTCGCGGTGGGGATTGCCTCTTACACTGCACCGCTTTATCTCTCTGAAATGGCGAGCGAAAACGTGCGCGGTAAGATGATCAGCATGTATCAGTTGATGGTCACCCTGGGCATTGTGCTGGCGTTCCTCTCGGATACCGCATTCAGCTACACCGGTAACTGGCGCGCGATGCTTGGCGTGCTGGCGTTGCCGGCGTTGATCCTGATTGTGCTGGTGGTCTTCCTGCCGAACAGCCCACGCTGGCTGGCGGAGAAAGGGCGGCATATCGAAGCGGAAGAAGTGTTGCGTATGCTGCGCGATACCTCTGAAAAAGCGCGTGAAGAGCTGAATGAAATTCGCGAAAGCCTGAAGCTGAAGCAGGGCGGCTGGAAGCTGTTTAAAGCTAACCGTAACGTACGCCGCGCGGTGTTCCTCGGTATGCTATTGCAGGCGATGCAGCAGTTTACCGGGATGAACATCATCATGTATTACGCGCCGCGCATCTTCAAAATGGCGGGTTTCACCACCACGGAACAGCAGATGCTGGCGACGCTGGTCGTCGGGTTGACCTTTATGTTTGCCACCTTTATCGCCATCTTTATGGTGGATAAAGCCGGGCGTAAACCGGCGCTGAAGATTGGTTTTAGCGTGATGGCGCTGGGTACGCTGGTGCTGGGCTACTGCCTGATGCAGTTCGATAACGGCACGGCGGGAAGCGGGCTTTCATGGTTGTCGGTTGGCATGACCATGATGTGCATCGCCGGTTACGCAATGAGTGCCGCGCCGGTGGTATGGATCCTGTGTTCTGAAATTCAGCCGCTGAAATGCCGCGACTTTGGTATTACCTGTTCCACCACAACCAACTGGGTCTCCAATATGATTATCGGCGCGACCTTCCTGACGCTGCTCGACAGCATCGGCGCGGCAGGTACGTTCTGGCTCTATACCGGACTGAATATTGCCTTTATCGGCATCACGTTCTGGCTGATACCGGAAACCAAAAATGTCACGCTGGAGCATATCGAACGCAAACTGATGGCAGGAGAGAAGCTGCGCGATATTGGGGTGTGAAGGACAGTTGGGGTGAGTGCGCGCTGATGCCCTCACCCCGGCCCTCTCCCTGTACAGTCCGGGGACATAGTGAACACTTGTTCGGGGACATGGTAGACACTTACAACTAAGGCATAAGAACCCGTTTATGGAGTCGCTTATGCCCTGGGATGCGAGAGATACCATGTCATTACGTTCCGAGTTTGTTCTGTTCGCCTCGCAAGAGGGGGCGAACATCCGTTCCCTCTGCCGTCACTACGGCATTTCTCCCGCCACTGGCTACAAGTGGCTTCGCCGCTGGGCTGAGGAAGGCACATCCGGTCTTCTGGACCGTCCCCGAACGCCTCATTATTCTCCCAACCGCTCGCCCGACGACATCACTGACCTGCTGCGCATCGCCCATGCCCGTCATGAGCGCTGGGGCGCCCGCAAGATAAAGCGCTGGCTCGAAGACCAGGGACACCGTATGCCCGCCTTCAGCACCGTCCATAACCTGATGGCCCGTCACGGTCTGCTACCGGGCACGGCTCCGGGCATTCCGGCCACAGGGCGCTTCGAACATGACGCGCCGAACCGGCTCTGGCAGATGGATTTTAAGGGTCACTTCCCCTTCGGCGGGGGCCGCTGCCATCCGCTCACCCTGCTGGATGACCACTCCCGTTTCTCCCTGTGTCTGGCACCCTGCACCGATGAACGCCGTGAGACCGTGCAGCAGCAGCTGGTCAGCGTGTTTGAACGCTACGGGCTGCCAGACCGGATGACGATGGACAACGGCTCGCCGTGGGGCGACACCGGTACCTGGACGGCACTTGAGTTGTGGCTGATGCGCCAGGGCATCCGGGTGGGGCATTCCCGGCCATATCATCCGCAGACACAGGGCAAGCTGGAACGTTTTCACCGCAGCCTGAAGGCGGAAGTGCTGCAGGGTAAATGGTTCACAGACAGCGGTGAGCTGCAGCGTGCTTTCGACCACTGGCGTACGGTGTATAACCTTGAACGGCCCCATGAAGCACTGGGTATGGCCGTTCCGGCCTCGCGGTATCAGCCGTCTGTGCGGCAGTACAGCGACAGCATTACGCCACCGGAATATGATGAAGGGGTGATGGTGAGGAAGGTCGATATCAGCGGGAAGCTGAGCATAAAAGGTATCAGTCTGAAGGCAGGCAACGCGTTCAGGGGAGAGCGGGTCGGGCTGAAGGAGACGCAGGAGGATGGCTGCTATGAAGTGTGGTGGTACAGTACAAAAGTGGGGGTGATCGACCTGAAGAAAAAGTCGATCACCATGGGTAAAGGATGTTAAAAAGTGTTCACCATGTCCCCGAACACCTGTCTACCATGTCCCCGGACCGTACACTCCCACAGGGAGAGGGAGAAGTAGCAACGGCGCACTATACCCACTGGGAGGCCGAGAGGTAACAATTGTGCACAGTCGGTTCCCTCTCCCTGAGGGAGAGGGTTAGGGTGAGGGTTTACACCTTCGCCAAATACAGCGCCGGCATCCCCTCTACATCCGATGTATACAGCACCCATTGATTATCCGGTGAAAACGAAGGGTGCGGATGCGTCACCTGGCGGTCTCCGTCCAGCACCTTCCAGCTACTGTTATGCTGACAGACCGCTTTCTGCTCCCCGCTGTGAATATCAAACACCCAGATAAACGGATCGTTACTACCGTTATGCGGCGCACCGTCGCCCACAACGAGCGAGCCGTCATGATTACTCATCAGGTGAGAGCAGGGTGGGATCGCCATCAGCAGCGTATTCTCAAGCGTTGCCGGATCGGCGCGATATAAATAGCGCTGCGGTGCATTCTCCTGATGCGCCACGTAATAAAGCGCGGAGCCATTCGGCACCCAGAATTCATGGGTAAAACTTTCCCCAGGCTGATGCTGGCGAACCTTGCGCAGGTTAGATCCGTCGGCATTGATGAGCCACATGCGCGCATCGATCGCATCGCGTGGGCCTTCGTGGCAGAACGCCACGGTATTATCATCAAACGGGCGGTAAATCGGATGCCCCAGCCAGCGCTTCTCCTGCAAAATAGTGCGCTGTGCACCCGTTTTCAGGTCGATGTTGATCAGGCGGCACTCCGGCTGCGTAAAGTAGAAATCGCGGAATTTGCCCCAGTCGGTCAGCGGCTGCCAGTCGCTTTTTTTGATTTCGATGCCGACAAGCTGGGTACAGTCGCTGTTGGCGACCCATGTTCCATAGGCCACCCAGGCGTCATCGACTTCGTAAATCACCTGCTCTTCCAGCGAATCGAGATCAACGCGCCTTAGCTGGCGGCTGTTTTTGACATACCATAGCGCCTGGTCGTCTGCGGAAAGGAAGCCGCCGAAGGTGTTATCGCCTTCGCCGTCCGTTAACTGCGTAGCGTGCTGCGCTTCAAGGTCCAGCAGGTAGTAATTCCAGTGCCCTTCAAACGCACCGCCAAAAATGAGTTTGTTGCCATCGCGGGTAAAGCACTTTTGATAGAAGTAGTTGCGGTGACAAATAATATGCGGCGGCGTCAGGCGAATAACCTCATGCCCCGTTTCGTGGTCCGGCTGTGAACGGAAATTTAGCGGGATGATTTTACCTTTCATCAATCAGCTCCTGATAAAAAAATACCCCGCCGCCGAAGCGCCAGGGTATTGAGAGACACGGTGGGGATTAACGCATGGCGCGACGCAGAATACGTTCCGCCTGGCGCTGGAAGTCTGTGGCAGCCTCTTCCACGGATTTCTGACCATAATCGATGTATTGCAGCGTGGTGCCGAACTGGGCGACGATCTGCGGGTCATCAAAGTACGGCGACACGCTCAGTTTGGTCGGCAGAGACTGCGCCAGACGCAGGCCGGATACCGCCGGATCATCCTCTTTGATGATGCCGTCTTCGGTCAGGAATTTCACCGCTGCCTTGCTCAGGGGCACGCCGCGCTCCAGGCCCAGCGTATCGACCGCTTCTTTGTTGTTCAGCAGGAAGTTGATCAACTTCGCTGCCGCTTCCGGGTTTTTCGTCGACTTACCGATAGAGAGCATCTGCGCCGGTTTGAAGAACAGGCCCGCGTCGGTTGCGCCTTCCAGCATCGGATAGTTACCCAGCTCCAGTTTTGCTGGCGGCTTCAGGTTGTCGGAATATTTGTTGATGGTGGAGTTCCACATGTAGGTTCCACCCCATTCGCCCTGGATCCACGGTTTCATTTCGTACATGTTGCTCTTACCGAAAGAGGCGTAGTACTTGGTATCCGGCATCACGTGGCTGTCGATGAGCTTTTTGTACATCTGGAAAAACTCGTTCCATTGGTCTTTGCTCCAGGCCAGTTTTTTGGTCTGTTCGTCAATGGCGGCCGTGTTGTACTTCTGCACCATATACGAGTTCAGCAGCGCCAGCGTATCCTGATGCTCAAGCACCACCGGGTAGTACTGCTTACCCAGTTTGCTTTCGAAGGTTTTTCCCGCTTCCATCAGCGCGTCCCAGGTTTTCGGGTACTCCACGCCGGCTTTTTTCCACGTTTCATCGTTGAAGTAGAACACGCGCGCGGTCACGGAAATCGGAATGCCGTTCAGCTTGCCGTTCACCGTGGTGGTTTGCAGCTCTTTGGCATCGAACTGGCTCAGGTCGATGACATCTTTCATTTTATTCAGGTCGTAGAAGCCATCGCCCGTTTTGGAGAAGATCGGCAACCAGTTCCAGTTGGTTTGCATCACATCCGGTTCGGTACCGCCCGCAATCTGGGTGGTCAGACGGGAGAGGTGACCATCCCAGCCGGTATATTCCGCTTTAACGTTGATGTCAGGGTTCTGTTTATGGAACTCTTCCAGCGCCTTCAGAGTGACCTGGTGACGGCCATTACCGCCCCACCAGGACATACGTAAATCCACATCTTTTGCCATTGAGGGTAAAGCAGTCAGCCCCAAAATGGTGGAGATTGCTGCGCTTAAAAGCACTTTTTTCATTTTAATACTCCATTAAAGAGAGAGGTTCTGTTCTGTTTTTGCGTCAAAGATATGACACTTATTCATATCAAACTTAAAGTACACTTTACGGTTAAGCCCTTTATCAATCATTGGCTTAGCTTCATCCGATGGAATGCGCGCCGTCAGTTCGTAGTTGGCTACTTTCAGGTAAACGAAGAACTCATGGCCCATGTTTTCAACGCGAACCATCTCGCCGGTACAGCCGCCTTCAGCAAACGGTTCGTCCGCCACCGACACGAATTCCGGGCGAATACCGTAGAACACATCTTCATTTTTATGGCCCGCCAGTTTCTGCTCTAACACGTTGCTCAGCGGCAGGAACTCGTCACCGATGGTCAGATAGAGGTGTCCCTCTTTATCCACCAGTTTGCTGGCGCGAATGTTCATTTCCGGTGCGCCGATAAAGCCCGCGACGAACATGTTTTTCGGCTTGTGGTAGAGGTTATCCGGCGTATCGACCTGCATGATGTGACCCAGCTTCATGACGCAGATACGGTCGCCCATGGTCATCGCTTCGGTCTGATCGTGGGTGACGTAAACGGTGGTCGCCGGTTTGCCCGATTTCTTCAACTGCTTATGCAGGTCAGAAATACGGATGCGCATCGATGCACGCAGTTTGGCGTCAAGGTTGGAGAGCGGTTCATCGAACAGGAACACGTCTGGCTTTTTCACAATCGCGCGGCCTACGGCCACACGCTGTGCCTGGCCGCCGGAGAGCTGGCGCGGCAGCCTGTCCAGCAGTTCATCCAGCTCAAGAATTTTCGCCGCTTCATCGACCTGCCTGTCGATTTGATCTTTCGGCATTTTGCTCAGCTTCAGGCCGAACGCCAGGTTCTCGCGCACGGTCATGTGCGGATAAAGCGCGTAGTTCTGGAACACCATCGCAATGCCACGCTCTTTCGGCGCGAGGTTATTCACCACTTTCTCGCCGATGCGCACTTCGCCACCGCTGATGGTTTCCAGCCCGGCCAGCATACGCAGGGTGGTGGATTTGGCGCAGCCCGATGGGCCAACGATCACCATAAATTCGCCTTCAGCAATTTTAAGGTCGATACCATGTACCGCTTTGAAGCCGTTGGAGTACACTTTTTCCAGTTTGTTGAAAATCACTTCAGCCATGATATATCCCTCTTAACCTTTAATTCCGCTGCTGGTCACGCCCTGTACGAAGTAGCGTTGAGCCAGGAAGAACACAATGATGGATGGCAGAATGGAGATGCTCGCCATTGCCAGAATTTCGTTCCACGGCGCACCTTCGGTGACGTCGATGGACATTTTCAGTGCCAGTGCAATCGGGTACTTATCGACGCTGTAGACGTAGATCAGCGGGCCGATAAAGTCGTTCATGGACCACATGAACTGGAACAGTGCGACGGAGATAATGGCCGGTTTCAGAATCGGCACCACCACGTACCACAGCACCTGGAAGGAGTTACAGCCGTCAATCTGCGCCGCTTCTTCCATGTCACGCGGTACACCGCGCAGGAACTGAATCAGCATGAAGACGAAGAACCCCTGCGTGGCGAATGCCAGCGGCAGATACAGCGGCATGTAGCTGTTCAGCATGCCCATTTCACGGAACATCAGGTACTGAGGAATCAGCAGTACGGTGCTCGGCAGCAGCATGGTGGTGATGAGCGTGGCAAACCAGAATTTCTTCCACGGAATCTCGAAGCGGGCAAAGCCGTAGGCCACGATAGTGGAAGAGATAATGGTCAGAATTACTTTCGGGATCACATACTTGAAGGTGTTTAGCATGTAATGGCCGAAGTTGTATTCGGTACCAGTTTTCCAGCCGTTGATAAACCCTTCCCAGGTGGCGTTTGCTGGCCAAAGACCCAGGGTGGTGAAGATCTCGTGGTTCGGTTTGAACGACGCCGAGAACATCCACGCCAGCGGGTAAAGCATCAGCAGGCCGACAAACAGCAGGATGGTATAGCGAATCCAGGCGTTAATCTTCTCGCGTCTCAGGGTGCGGGCAACCTCACGTTCAGCGATGCTTCTTGCTTCGTCGATTTGTTGAATATCAGCCATTTTTGCCTCCCTTATCGGCGGAGTAGAACACCCAGTATTTTGAAGACTTAAAGGCGATGGCGGCGAAGACCGCGACGACCAGGAACAGAACCCATGCCAGCGCTGCGCCATAACCCATATCGAAGTATTTAAACGCGGTGTCGTAGATGTAGAGCGAGAACAGGTACGTGGAGTAAGTTGGGCCGCCGCCGGTAATCACGTACGGGCCGGTAAACTCCTGGAACGCCTGGGTGGTTTGCATGATGAAGTTGAAGAAGATAACCGGCGTAATCAGCGGCACGGTCACTTTCATAAACATCTGCCATTTAGACGCGCCATCGATCATCGCGGCTTCGTACTGCGATTGCGGAACGTTTTGCAGTGCGGCCAGGAAGATAACCATCGCGGAACCGAACTGCCAGACACGCAGCAGCGTAACGGACATCAGCGCCAGAGACGGCTCGCCGAGCCAGTTAATGGCATCAAAACCGAACACGCCGAGGAAGCTGTTCAGCAGGCCGTCGATGGCAAACAGGGCGCGCCACAGCACGGCGATGGCCACGGAGCTGCCAAGAATGGACGGAATATAATAAGCGGTACGGAAGAACCCGATGCCGCGTAATTTAAAGTTCAGAACAAACGCAATGCCAAGGGCGAAAGCGAGCTTCAGCGGAATGGTCAAAAATACATACGCGAACGTTACGCCCATTGATTTCCAGAAGAGCGTATCTTCGGTAAACATATAGCGATAGTTCTCAATGCCGTTAAATACCGGCGGACTCATCAAGTCGTACTCAGTAAAACTGAGAAAGAAAGATGACACAAACGGGAAGGCCGTAAAGATTATCAACCCAATGATATAGGGCGAAATCCAGGCCAAACCCAGCATTCTGTTTTCATTCATAGATACCTACCTGGCAAACAAGTTTGTAAAACGGATTGAGGTTCGGTCATCGCTCCACACGAGGGGCACGGGGCGCGGAATTCACGGTGTTAGCTTGGTGTCGGTCATACGATCCTTCCCTGTAAATAAATGTTGTGTAAGACTTTTTTACTACTCATTCCATTGGTGGCGTTTTGCTGTTTCAACTCTGACGTTTTGTAACGCGTGATTAGTAAAACACCGTTTTAATTTTATTTTATTGCTATTTGTTTCCGCGTCATGCGTTTAATGATGGAAATGTGATCGAAGTCGAAACGATGTTTCAATTAAGTGAGGTGGGTGGTGTTTCTACTAAGGTGGTATGGAAGTAGATAAGAGAAATCACGCACTAACCGGCTGAAATTAGTGGTTCCATTAATGGTTAACAGGCTAATGCTTACTTATTTGAAGTAAAAAAAAGCCCTCGCTTAACGAAGGCTTTTGGCGGTGTGAAAATATTAGTCTTTGAGGAAATCCTGGCGCATCGGGGTAAAGGTATCCAGCAGCGTACCGGCTTGCAGGCAAACACAACCGTGCATAATTTCCGGTTTTTTATACAGCGTGTCGCCTGCGCGCACGACGTGTTTTTCGTCGCCGATAGTGAACTCAAATTCACCGGAAAGCACGTAGGTCAACTGCTCGTGCGGGTGGTTATGCAGCGGGCCAACGGCGCCTTGCTCAAAGTTGACCTCTACCGCCATCATCTTGCCATCATGGGCGAGGATACGACGGGTGACGCCGTTACCCAGGTCTTCAAGGGTGGTCTCTTTATGAAAAATAAACATCAGGCAGTCCTGTAGTAAGTTGAAACAATGTTTCATTTAACTTATCTCAGAATGCGTGAAAAAGAAATCGGCTGCTGGAGAAGTGGAAAGTTGATCACAAGTTTGCTTCACTGGAAGGCACGCGAAAAACCGAGGCATAAAAATGAAAACGATTGGTCTGTTAGGCGGCATGAGCTGGGAATCGACAATTCCCTATTATCGGCTGATCAATGAAGGCGTAAAGCAGCGTCTGGGTGGGCTACATTCGGCGCAAATACTGCTGCACAGCGTTGATTTCCATGAGATTGAAGCCTGTCAGTCGAGCGGAGACTGGCAGCGCGCGGGCGACATTCTGGCGCAGGCGGCAAAAGGGCTGGAGCAGGCCGGTGCGGAAGGGATTGTGCTGTGTACCAATACCATGCACAAAGTGGCGGATCAAATTGAGCACGCTGTGACTGTGCCATTCCTGCACATTGCCGATGCGACCGGACGCGCAATCCAGAAAGCCGGAATGAGTAATGTTGCGCTGCTGGGCACGCGCTACACCATGGAACAGGATTTCTATCGCGGCCGTCTGCAACAGGAATTTGCCATCAGCACGCCGATTCCGGACAGCGACGACCGCGCGCGTATCAACCAGATAATCTTTGATGAGCTGTGCCTTGGCATCTTCAGCGAGGCGTCACGCGACTATTATCTTGAGGTGATTTCCGCACTGAAAGCGCAGGGCGCGCAGGGCGTGATTTTCGGTTGCACCGAAATTGGGCTGCTGGTGCCTGCGGAACTCAGTCCGCTGCCGGTGTTCGATACGGCGGCGATCCACGCCGCTGATGCGGTGGATTTCATGCTCTCCTGAGCCTTAATGCCCGGTGACGCTTCGCTTACCGGGCCTACAAGATTGCCGCCATCCGGCATCTCCTTACGGCGCGAGAACCTTATTCAACGTATCGGTAATCACGCCCAGGTTTGCCTGCATATGCTGCGTAAATGCCTCAACCAGCGCCGAACCGGGCCGGTGGAGCGGGCGAATCAGGCTCACGGTAAAAGGCACATCTTTACTGAAACGGCGGATCACCACACCGCTATTAACGTAATCCAGCGCGGTGAACGGGTTAACCACTGAAATTCCCGCGCCTGCCCGCACCATCGCACAAATTGACGCCGCGCTGTGGGTTTCTACCACCATTCTCCGTTTCACCTGATGCTCGTTGAATAATGTATCCAGCAGCTGGCGATAGCTGTCGGTGCGCGACAGGCTGATGTAGTTCTCGCCCTGAAAATCTTCCGGCGTCAGTACGCTTTTTGCGGTCAGTGGGTGATCCTGCGGCAGAACGCAGACTTCGTTGAGCGTCAGTAGCGGCGTGCGTTCAGTCCCTGCGGGCGTGTGCAGCGTTTCCGTCAGCCCTAAATCATGGCGCTGCGCCGAGAGCCACTCCTCCAGCAACGGCGACTCCTGCGGCACAATTTGCAGGCTGACATCCGGGTAGCGCGCCAGAAAAGGCTGGATCAGCAACGGTAAAAAGGATTGTGAAAAGACCGGCAGGCACACAATCGACAGCTCGCCCTGGCGAAACTCGCGCAGGCTTTCCGCCGCGCTGACGATGCGATCGAGCCCGTACCAGGAGCGTTGTACCTCTTCAAACAGCCTCAGCCCCTGCACGGTAGGATGTAAGCGGCCACGGCTGCGTTCAAAGAGCTTCAAACCGAGCACTTTTTCAAAGCGCGCCAGTTCGCGGCTGACCGTGGGCTGCGAGGTGTGCAGCAGGCGCGCGGCTTCTGTCAGGTTACCGGCGGTCATTACCGCATGGAAGATTTCAATGTGACGCAGGTTGACGGCGGGCATGAGAGGCTCCTGGTGTGAATGTATATCATTTTTGCATAGACTCGCTATAAAACGATATTTTTTATTCCCTTCATCCTGTGGCGTAATCGGTAAAAAGCAACATCTGACACCGGAGCCTTGTATGCCACGCCCGCTTAACAGTACCGACACTGACCTGACCGCAGATAATCTGCTGCGCCTGCCCGCTGAATTTGGCTGCCCGGTCTGGGTATATGACGCGCAAATTATTCGCCAGCAGATTGCCAAACTGAGCCAGTTTGACGTCGTGCGTTTTGCTCAAAAGGCGTGCTCGAACATCCATATTCTGCGTCTGATGCGCGAGCAGGGCGTGAAGGTTGATTCGGTATCATTGGGTGAGATTGAGCGCGCGCTGGTGGCGGGCTATCAGCCGGGTGCTGATTCTGATGATATCGTTTTCACCGCTGACACTATCGACGAGGCGACGCTTTCGCGCGTGCACGAGTTGCAGATCCCGGTTAACGCCGGTTCCGTCGATATGCTGGCGCAACTGGGTGAGGTGTCCCCAGGCCATCGCGTGTGGCTGCGCGTGAATCCAGGCTTTGGTCACGGTCACAGCCAGAAAACCAACACCGGCGGCGAAAACAGCAAACACGGTATCTGGTACAGCGATCTTCCGGCCGCGCTGGAAGTGATTCAGCGTTATCAGCTGAAACTGGTGGGCATTCACATGCACATCGGTTCCGGTGTGGATTATGCGCATCTGGAGCAGGTTTGTGGCGCAATGGTGCGTCAGGTTGTTGAATTTGGCCAGGATCTGGAAGCGATCTCTGCGGGGGGCGGGCTGTCTATTCCATATCGTGAAGGTGAAGAGGCGATCAACACCGATCACTACTATGGTCTGTGGAACGGTGCGCGTGAGCAGATTGCCAAACATCTGGGCCATCCGGTAAAACTGGAACTCGAGCCGGGTCGCTTCCTGGTGGCGGAGTCTGGCGTGCTGGTGGCGCAGGTGCGTAGCGTGAAAGCGATGGGGAGCCGCCACTTTGTGCTGATCGATGCCGGGTTTAACGACCTGATGCGTCCGGCTATGTACGGCAGCTATCACCACATTTCAGCGCTCGCTGCTGACGGGCGCGATCTGTCCCAGGCACCGTTGATTGAAACGGTGGTTGCCGGTCCGCTGTGTGAGTCGGGCGATGTCTTTACGCAGCAGGAAGGCGGAAAAGTGGAAACGCGCGCCTTGCCTGCGGTGAAGCCGGGCGATTATCTGGTGCTGCACGACACCGGTGCGTACGGTGCGTCGATGTCATCGAATTACAACAGCCGCCCGCTGCTGCCGGAAGTGTTATTTGAAAATGGCGCGGCGCGTTTGATTCGCCGCCGCCAGACGATTCAGGAACTGCTGGCGCTGGAACTGGCGTAAAACGGCCCCGTCGTCACCGTATCACGCAACACCAGCGTGCCGGTAAACGGCGGGATCGTTTCAATCGGCTCGGCATTGGCGAGCTTAATGGCTTGATCGATAGCGGTGACAATCATGTTATCGATCGGCAGATAAACCGTCGACAGCCCCGGCTCCAGCCATTTCGCGCTCGGCGCGTCATCGAAGCCAAACAGTGAAATATCCTGCGGAATACGTAGCCCCGCCTGATGCAGCGCTTTTGACGCGCCCAGTGCCATATCATCGTTACAGGCAAACAGCGCACTGAATGGCACCTTTTCGTTCAGCAGTTCATTGCACTTCTCAAAGCCGCAGGTCATACCCGCATCGCCATATTTTACCTTCGCCGGATCCCACGCAATACCATGTTTTTCCAGCGCATTTTTATACCCTTCTAAACGCGCTTTCCCGGTCGGCGTGTGGATGGGAACCGTGAGGCAGGCGATATCGCGATGGCCCTGGGAAATCAGGTACTCCACTGCCTGAAACGCGGCATCCTGCTGTTCGAAGAAGACGCAGCGCTCGCGCGCCTGGCTGACGTCGCGGTTGATCACCACCAGCGGCATGGGAATGGAATCGATGAGCGACATGATGGTTTCTTCGCTCATAAAACGGGTGTAGAGCACAATCGCATCGCACTGGCGATCGGCCAGCATCTGCACCGCCTGCTTTTCTCGCTCTGGCTCGTCGTGCCCGTCGGCGACAATCAACTGCTTGCCCCAGACTTCTGTCTGGCGTGATGCCTGTTGTAACAGGCGGCCAAAATAGAAGCCGTCAAAGGTTGAGACAATCAGCCCAATGCTATTGCTGGTGCGGTTTGCCAGTGAGCGCGCCAGAAAATTTGGCCGGTAGCCCAACTCTTCCATTGCTTTGAACACCTGCTGACGGGTGCTCTCTTTTACCTGACCTGTGCCGTTCAAGACGCGGGAAACCGTTGCTTTCGAAACGCCTGCGCGAATTGAGACATCCAGCATTGTTGTCATTGTCTGTTCCTGATGCCACGTGATTTCCGCAGTTTATCACAGACATTCAGGGGCATATGCTTTGAGAACGCGGCAAATAACTATCGGGATCACGCTTTTTAGCGTGAGGGGGAGAAAAATAGCCGTGATTTTAATGTGGTATACCAATGATGATATTTTTGCTTATTTTGGAATACCAGAAGAGAAGGTGAGAGTTTAATCACAGAACTTTTTCTGACCTGTGACTATTTTTGGTATGCCAAATGGTATTCGGCTGTCTACCCATTCGATAATAAAGCCCTACATTTTTGAGGTACCAACTCATGGCATTTCAGGAAAAAGTCATCGATTCCCTGGGAAGTTTCGCCACAAAATTCAATAGCTACCGCTATATAATGGCGATCAAATCTTCCTTTATCACCCTCATGCCGGTGATCATCGTCGGCGCGTTTTCAGTGCTGATTTCTAACATGGTACTGGATCCAAAAAATGGTTTAGCCAGCTTCCAGGCGCTCTCGTTTCTGGCGGCATTAAAACCTATCACCAGTGCAATTAACTATGCGACGCTTAACTTTCTTAATATCGGCGCCGTGTTTCTTATTGGCATTGAGTTAGGCCGAATTAACGGCATAAAAACCCTGTTTCCCGGCCTGCTGGCGGTGATCTGTTTTATCTGCGTGACGCCTACCACCGTTGAGATGATGGTGGATGGGCAGATGCATGAAGTTAAAGATGTGCTACTGCGCCAGTTCTCCGATACCCGCAGTCTGTTCCTCGGCATGTTTATCGCTATTTTGTCGGTAGAGGTTTATTGCTGGCTTGAGAAGCGCGAGGGGCTAAAGATCAAAATGCCCGATACCGTGCCGCCAAACGTCTCGGCCTCATTTTCTGCGCTGATCCCGGCGATTATTACCACCACGGCAATCGCCACCTTTGGCTTTATTTTTCATCAACTTACCGGAATGTATCTCTACGATGCGGTATATCAGGTGGTGCAGCAACCGCTGGAACGTGTGGTGCAAAGCCTGCCGGGGATCCTGCTACTGATGTTTGTCGCCCAGCTGTTTTGGGTGATCGGCATTCACGGCAATCAGATGATCAAACCGATCCGCGAGCCGCTGCTGCTGGGGGCGATCACCGTCAACATGAGCGCTTTTGAACAGGGCAAAGAGGTGCCGAATATCATCACCATGCCGTTCTGGGACGTCTACATGAGTATTGGCGGCTCCGGTCTGACGATCGGCTTGCTAATTGCAGTCATGATTGCGACCAAACGCAAAGAGATGAAAGAGATAGCCAAGTTGTCGATAGGTCCAGGGCTGTTTAATATCAATGAGCCGGTGATCTTCGGCATGCCGATCATGCTTAATCCGATCCTGGCGATCCCGTTTATCATCACCCCGCTGGTGACCGGCACGATCGGCTATTTTGCAACGTTAACCGGTTTTGCCGGAAAAGCGGTGGTAATGGTGCCGTGGACCACACCGCCGTTGATCAACGCCTGGCTTTCGACGGCGGGGTCGATGGGCGCGGTGGTCACGCAGCTTATCTGCATCGTGACGGCGGTGATTATCTATCTGCCGTTCGTCAAAATCGCCTCGCGCCGTGCCGCGCTGGCTCAGCAGGCTGCGGAAAATCAGCAAGCCGCCAACAACGCGTGAGGGAAAAATGAGCGTAAAAACAGCAGCAATTCCGCACGATTTTATTCTTGGCGCGGCCGCATCCGCCTGGCAAACCGAGGGCTGGAGCGGGAAAAAAGAGGGCCAGGACTCATGGCCCGATCTCTGGTATAAAAACGACCGCCACGTTTGGCACAATGGTTACGGTCCGGCGGTCGCCACCGATTTTATCAATCGTTTTCGCGAAGATGTGCAACTGATGAAGCAGGCGGGGCTCACCCATTTTCGCACTTCAATTAACTGGTCACGTTTTCTCACCGACTATGAAAATGTGTCGGTCGATGAAGAGTACGCCCGCTACTATGACCAGCTATTCGACGAGATGCGCGCCAACGGCATCGAACCAATGATCTGCCTGGAACATTACGAGCTACCGGGCTATTTGCTGGAAACTTACGGCGGCTGGGGCTCGAAAAAAGTGGTCGAGCTATATGTGCGTTACGTTGAACAGGTGTTTGCCCGCTATCACCTGAAAGTGACACGCTGGTTCACCTTCAACGAGCCCATTGTGGTGCAAACCCGCGTTTATCTGGACGCCCTGCGCTGGCCGTATGAGCAAAACACCAGTACCTGGATGCAGTGGAACCACCACAAGGTGCTGGCGACTGCCAAAGTGGTGAAGTTGTTTCGTGAGAAAGGTTATCGCGGCAGTGTGGGTTGTATTCTTAACCCGGAAGTGACCTATCCGCGATCTCGCGCTGCGCATGATAAGCGCGCCGCCGAGGTGTACGATCTCTTCTACAACCGTGTCTTCCTCGATCCGCTGGTGCATGGTGAATATCCCGCCGAACTGGTTTCCCTGCTGGAGCAGCATCACATCGCGTGGGATTACAGCGAAGCAGAGCTTACGCTTATCCGTGAGAATACAGTCGATGAGTTGGGCATCAATCTATATTATCCGCACCGCGTGAAAGCACCTTCGCGCGCGTGGCACCCGCAAACGCCGTTTCACCCAGCCTGGTATTACGAACCCTTCGAGCTGCCGGGGCGCAAGATGAATAACTCGCGCGGCTGGGAAATATACCCGCAGATTATTTACGACATGGCGATGCGCATCAAAAATGAGTACCGCAATATTCCATGGTTCGTCGCGGAAAGCGGCATGGGCGTTGAAAATGAAGGGCAATTCCGTAACCGTGACGGCGTGATTGAGGACGATTACCGTATCGATTTCATCAGCCAGCATTTGTGGCAAACGCTACGTGCGCGTGCTGATGGCGCTAACTGTCACGGCTATATGCTGTGGGCTTTTACGGATTGTGTCTCGCCGATGAATGCGTTTAAAAATCGCTATGGGCTAATTGAAATAGACCTCGATAATCATCGCGCACGGCGGGCGAAAAAATCGGCCTCGTGGTTCAGAACATTGCGCGAATCGCGAAGCCTGACGCTGACGATTGATGACGAGTGGAAATAAGCCGGGCAAATTTTGTTAAGATACTCGCCAGGACATCCGTTATCTGAAACAGGTGATATTGTGGAAAAGGCCGTCACTCCGCCGGAAAAAAAACCGTACCAGGAAATAGGTGAGGATCTCCGCTCGCAAATTATTCAGGGGCAGTATCCCGTCGGCTCGCGGCTGCCGCCGGAGCGCAATATCGCCGAAAAGTACGGCGTTAGCCGAACCATTGTCCGCGAGGCGCTGCTGATGCTGGAACTACAGGGGATTGTCGATATACGCCAGGGCTCCGGTGTCTATGTGATGCGCGTCCCTCAGGAGAATGACGGCGATGAAGAGCAACTGCTGAACAGTGACGTTGGCCCGTTTGAGATCCTTCAGGCGCGTCAGTTGCTGGAAAGTAATATCGCCGCTTTCGCCGCCAAAATGGCCACGCGGGCGGATATCGACAACCTGAGGCGCATCATCGAGCAGGAGCAGCACGCCATCGCCAGCAATGATACTCGCCAGGATAACAGTAAAATGTTTCACCTGGTGCTGGCGGGGGCGACGCAAAATCAGATGATGCTGGCGACGGTCGAGCGCATTTGGCTGCAAATGGACAGTAGCCCACTATGGCAGCAATTTAATGTGCATATCGCCAGCCGCGCTTACCGGCTGAAATGGCTCGGCGAGCGGCAGGCCATCCTTGCCGCGCTGCGCCGTCGCGATGTAATGGGGGCCTGGCAGGCAATGTGGCAGCATCTGGAGAATGTGAAAAACAGTATGCTTGAACTTTCGGACGCCGACGCGCCCGATTTTGATGGTTTCTTGTTTGAATCGGTGCCGATTTTTCAGGGCAAGCTGATGTAAACGCGGTTAAGCCTTATCGCTCTCTGCCGGCACCGACACCGAATGACGACGCACAAGCGTCGGGCTGAAGAGGTGGGTGACATCCGGCACCGGACGTTTTTCCGCCAGTGCCAGCGCCAGTTCTGCTGCCTGCGTTGCCATGGTGACAATCGGATAACGAATGGTGGTCAGACGCGGGCGCACATAGCGTGAGACCAGCACATCATCGAAACCAATCAGCGAAATCTCCTGCGGCACGTCGATGCCGTTATCATTGAGCACGCCCATTGCGCCTGCTGCCATCGAGTCGTTATAGCAGGCGACGGCGGTGAACTGCTTTCCGCGCCCCAGTAGCTCGGTCATTGCCTGCTCGCCGCCGCTTTCGTCGGGTTCGGCGAAGGTGACCAGCCGATCGTTACACGGCAACCCGTTCTCTTTTAGCGCGTCGTAATACCCCTGCAAGCGGTCTTCCGCATCGGAAATCGCGTGATTCGAGCAGATGTAGCCAATCCTGGTATGCCCCTGCTGAATCAAATGACGCGTCGCGAGCCACGCGCCATAACGATCGTCCAGCGCCACGCAGCGTTTTTCGAAACCGGGTAAAATGCGGTTAATCAGCACCATGCCGGGCATTTGTTTCATCAACCCTATCAGTTCCTCATCGGGGATCATTTTGGCGTGCACCACCAGCGCCGCGCAGCGGTGGCGAATCAATTGCTCGATGGCCTGACGCTCTTTTAATTCGTTGTGATAGCCGTTGCCGATCAGCAAAAAGTTACCTGTGTGGTAAGCCACCTGCTCAACGGCTTTGACCATGGCACCAAAGAAGGGATCGGACACATCGCCTACTACCAGCCCCACGGTTTCCGTTGACTGCTGCGCCAGGGCACGCGCGTTGGCGTTCGGATGATAGTTGAGTGTTTCCATGGCCGAAGAAACCGACTGACGAGAAGCATCGCTGGCTTTCGGGGAATTATTGATTACGCGGGAGACGGTGGCGACAGAGACGCCAGCCAGTCGAGCCACATCTTTGATAGTCGCCATACACTGCCTTTTTGATGGGTAAACGGTTACACTACTGTAGTGTTACGGAAATTTCGCACAGGTTCAAGGCCGGGAGACGCTTGAGGGGAAGATCTTTGATATCGCCCCGATGGCACGAAAAAGCACTAAGTGATTCTAAAAAAACGAATACAAACTTTTGCTTACACTTTGCGAAGGGCTGTTGCGGTTCTGTGCTGGAGAAAGCAGCAACGGGATTGCTACTCTGATTATCCCAGAGGTATTGATAGGTGAAGTCATCCGCAAGGTTGACTGACTTGAATTACACCAACCTGCGCAGATGCGCAGGTTTTTTTTTGTCAAGAAACTGGGGTTTGCTGCTTTTCCGCTGTTTTCTCATGTACCCTGCTTGCAGAGAAAACTTTGGCAAAAGGAGTTGGTATGGTTATTGGCTTTTTTCGGCAGCTTTTTAAAGTTCTGTTTCGGGTAAGGATGACCGGCGACACAGCGGCTTTAACGCAATCAAAGGTACTGATTACCCCGAACCATGTCTCATTTATTGATGGTATTTTGCTGGCGCTGTTCCTGCCTGTGCGTCCGGTGTTTGCTGTTTACTCCTCAATTTCACAAAAATGGTTTATGCGCTGGCTTGCGCCACTGATCGATTTTGTGCCGCTCGACCCGACTAAACCGATGTCTATCAAACACCTGGTGCGCCTGATTGAACAGGGCCGACCGGTGGTGATTTTCCCGGAAGGGCGTATTTCAGTCTCTGGTTCGCTGATGAAAATCTACGACGGCGCGGCCTTTGTGGCGGCAAAATCGGGCGCGACCATTATCCCGGTACGTATTGAAGGGGCAGAACTGACCTATTTCAGTCGCCTGAAAGGGTTGGTGAAACAGCGTCTCTTCCCGCAAATTCGCCTGCATCTACTGCCGCCAACCCGCATTGAGATGCCGGACGCGCCGCGCGCGCGCGATCGCCGCAAAATTGCGGGCGAAATGCTGCATCAAATCATGATGGAAGCGCGGATGGCAGTGCGTCCGCGTGAAACGCTCTTTGAGTCACTCATTACGGCGCAATATCGCTACGGCGCGAAAAAACCGTGCGTGGAAGACATTAATTTCCAGCCCGACAGCTATCACAAGCTGATGACCAAAACGCTGTTTGTGGCGCGTATCCTCGACAAATATACCCGGAAAGGCGAACGCATCGGTCTGATGTTGCCGAACGCGGGGATCAGCGCGGCGGTGATTTTCGGCGCGATTGCACGTGGGCGTATTCCGGCGATGATGAACTACACGGCAGGCGTGAAGGGGCTTTCCAGCGCGATTACCGCGGCGGAACTGAAGACGATATTTACCTCGCGCACCTTCCTTGATAAAGGCAAGCTCTGGCACCTGACCGAACAGCTGACTCAGGTACGTTGGGTGTTCCTCGAAGATTTAAAAGGCGATGTCACCACCCAGGACAAACTGTGGATTTTCTCGCGCCTGCTGATGCCGCGCCTGGCGCAGGTCGAACAGAAACCGGAAGACCCGGCGATTATCCTCTTTACCTCCGGTTCCGAAGGCAACCCGAAAGGTGTGGTGCACAGCCATAAAAGCATTCTGGCGAACGTCGAGCAGATTAAAACCATCGCCGACTTTACCGCTAACGATCGCTTTATGTCCGCGCTGCCGCTGTTTCACTCCTTCGGTCTGACGGTCGGGCTGTTTACGCCGCTGCTGACCGGCGCGCAGGTTTTCCTCTATCCGAGCCCGCTGCATTATCGCATTGTGCCGGAGTTGGTTTATGACCGTAACTGTACCGTACTGTTTGGCACCTCCACCTTCCTTGGCCACTATGCGCGATTCGCGAATCCCTATGATTTTTATCGTCTGCGCTACGTGGTGGCGGGGGCGGAAAAACTGCAGCAAAGTACCAAAGAGCTGTGGCAGGACAAGTTCGGCCTGCGCATTCTGGAAGGCTACGGCGTGACGGAGTGTGCGCCGGTGGTTTCTATCAACGTGCCGATGGCGGCGAAGCCGGGTACTGTGGGGCGCATTTTACCTGGAATGGATGCGCGTTTGCTGGCAATCCCTGGCATTGATAAAGGCGGACGTTTGCAGTTGAAAGGGCCGAATATCATGACCGGCTATCTGCGCGTCGAGAACCCTGGCGTGCTGGAAAAACCGAGCGCCGAGAATCAACACGGCGAGCTGGAAGAGGGCTGGTACGACACGGGCGATATTGTCGCCTTTGACGAACAGGGCTTTGTGCAAATTCAGGGCCGCGCCAAACGCTTCGCAAAAATTGCCGGGGAAATGGTGTCGCTGGAAATGGTCGAGCAGGTCGCGCTGGCGGTATCGCCAGAGAAAATGCACGCCACAGCCGTGAAAACGGATGCCAGCAAAGGGGAGGCGCTGGTGCTGTTTACCACCGATAATGAGCTGACCCGCGACAAACTGTTGCAGTACGCGCGGGCACATGGCGTACCGGAGCTGGCAGTGCCGCGCGATATCCGCTGGCTGAAACAGCTGCCGCTATTGGGCAGCGGCAAGCCCGATTTCGTGACGCTCAAAGGTATGGTTGAAGAGGCAGAACAGCACAATGAGTGAGTCAGTACACACTAACACCTCTATCTGGTCGAAGGGCATGATGGCGGTGATTGCCGCCCAGTTCCTCTCCGCGTTCGGTGATAACGCCCTGCTGTTTGCTACGCTGGCGTTGATGAAACAGCAGTTTTACCCCGACTGGAGCCAACCGGTTTTACAGATGGTGTTTGTGGGCGCTTACATTCTTTTCGCGCCGTTCGTTGGGCAAATAGCAGATAGCTTTGCCAAAGGGCGCGTCATGATGATGACCAACGGCCTGAAACTGATTGGCGCGGCGAGCATTTGTCTCGGCGTAAACCCGTTCATCGGCTATCTGCTGGTGGGCATTGGGGCGGCGGGTTACTCACCGGCCAAGTATGGCATTCTGGGCGAGCTGACGACCGGCGATAAGCTGGTGAAAGCCAACGGGTTGATGGAAGCATCGACCATTGCAGCCATACTGCTGGGGTCTGTGGCGGGCGGCGTGCTCGCCGACTGGCACGTGATTGCGGCGCTGGTGGCCTGTGCTATCGCTTACGGCGGCGCGGTGGTGGCGAACCTGTTTATTCCGAAGCTGGCGGCGGCGCGTCCGGGGCAGTCCTGGCGTTTTCGCCCGATGACCAACAGTTTCTTCAGCGCCTGCAAAACCCTGTGGCACAACGGCGAAGCGCGTTTCTCGCTGTTGGGGACCAGTCTGTTCTGGGGCGCAGGCGTAACGCTGCGTTTTCTGCTGGTGCTGTGGGTACCGGTGGCGCTTGGCATTACCGATAACGCCACGCCCACGTATCTTAACGCCATGGTCGCCGTAGGGATTGTGGTCGGCGCAGGCGCAGCGGCCAAACTGGTGACGCTGAAAACCGTCGCCCGTTGTATGCCTGCAGGCGTGTTGATTGGTGTGGTGGTAGCGATTTTCGCCCTGCAACACGCGATTTTGCCAGCCTATGCGCTGCTGTTTGTCATCGGGATTTGCGGCGGTTTCTTTGTCGTGCCGCTAAACGCGCTGCTTCAGGATATCGGCAAACACTCGGTGGGCGCAGGTAATGCTATCGCCGTGCAGAACCTTGGCGAAAACAGCGCGATGCTGATTATGCTGGGAATTTACTCGCTGGCGGTGATGGTAGGAATTCCGGTCATTGGCGTAGGCATTGGCTTTGGCGTGCTGTTTGCGCTGGCGATTATCGGCCTGTGGCTGTGGGGGCACAGGCGCTAAGCGTGAATAGGGTGGCGTTTAACGCCACCCGCTGAATTTATAATCCTGAAGGCGTGATTTTTTTCGGATACTTCACCGTATAGGAGAACGGCAAACTGACGTTCTCTTTCCCCGCCAGATGCAGTTTCCAGCTCAGCTCGCCGGTTTTGGCGTTGTACTGCGCCTGGCCATACTGCACTTTTTCCACCGTAATATCGCTGTTGGCGCTGACCGGGATTTGATCGAGAAGGGTTAAATCCACGGCTTCGGCATAGCTGTTTTTCACGTTCAGGGAATAGCTGAAATTGCGTATCGCATCGTCGTTAAAGATAGAGACCGCATTCTCTTTCTTCTGCACCGTTTTACGCTGGATAATCAGCTTCGGATCACGATTAAGCTGAATGTTCAGTGATTTACCATCTTCCGGCGGCTGTAAATAACCGACTCCGGTACGGTTGTTGCCAAAGAAAATCTGGCTTTCGCCGGGGATCAGGTTCAGATCTTCCCACGCGTTAATCTGCACCTGCAAATAGGCGTCATTGCTGATTTTCGGAATCGCAAAGAAGCGATAGTTGCCGGAGACGGACTCTTCTTTAATCACCACCGTACGCGCGTTGTTATCGCTGTCTATTTGCCAGGGAAGGGTGAGTGCATAACGGACGTTTAATGCGGTGAAGTTTTCTGCGGGCCTTGGGGATGGCGCTTTTTCCGGGGCAGCATAACGACGACCGGCTTCTGCTGCTTTTTTATCAGCGGCGGCTTTTGCCGCCACTGCCGCTTCCTCGGCGGCATAAGTGTCCTTACGAGCCGTCGCTTCCTCTCGTGCCTGGAAGGCCGCATCAAGTGAGCCGCTGCCGGAGCCGTAGGCATAACCCTGGATTACATTGCTTTCATCGCGTACATCCACATACTGCGTCTCCATGCGCGGCAACGTCAGATGCGTATTCGGCTCGCTGGTGGAGAGCACCAGCTTAACGTTCTTCCACGCCAGCCCCGTATACTGGCGAATACTGGCCTTATAGACCAGCCGCAGCGGTTGATTAATGGCGCTGGCGTGAATATCGTAGAGCGGCGTCCATGAGGCGGCTCGGGTCATATAACGCACCACTGCCCGGGAGCTGACGGCTTTGGGGGCATACACTCTGGCGATAATCACCTGCGGTTCGTTTTCGCCGCCCAACTCGCCTTTGCTCATACTTTCGCGTAGCTCCAGCTTATCGATATCCCTTTGCTTATCGCTGATTTTCTGCGTCAATTGACCGGCGGCTAACAACAGTTCGCCGTTCTTTTCTTTGACCATTTGCAGATATTTTCCCACCTCCGCCGCGCTCTTGGTGGTTAACGAACGGTTAGCCTCCAGCACCTTAATTTGCGCGTTGATATTGTTTTTCTCGGCGGTCAGTTTCTCTTTTTCTTGTCTGGCGGCGTTAAGCTGCTGCTGGATGTCGGACAGGTCCGCGCCGGATTGTGTTTCCTGCAGCGCGACGCGCGAGGAAAGTACGGTGACGCCGTTATCCATGGCAATGGCGATGCTGTCAGGAAGCACGGAATCGGCAACCTGCGTAAAGGTAATTTCGCTCTCTCCGGCAGGGAGATTGAGCGCCTCTTCACTTTGCAGACTCGCACCGCGCAGATAAACGGTGACCTCTTTAAGCGAGAGCGGCTGCGTAAGCTGTGCAGACCAGGCCGATGAAACAGACACGCCTGCCAGAAACAGGGCAAGGGGAAGCGGTTTTAAAATAAACATGGTTGTCCTTAACGAAGAAAAACGCCTGCGTGGCGTCGGCGTAAGTCTATTGCGCGTCGTTAAGAAAAACGTGACTAAAACGTGTGAATGAATTCTGAAAAAGGGGAAAACGAGAGGCCTGACGCAAAACGTCAGGCCGGGGAATTACGGTGCCGGATAGGTATAAACCTGATGCACCGCTTCAATCTCTGCCAGCACCTCTTCGCTTAGCTCAAGGTGATAGCTCTCGACGTTGGTTTTCAGCTGTTCAAGCGTGGTGGCGCCCAGCAGCGTACTGGCGACAAACGGCTGACGACGCACAAAAGCCAGCGCCATCTGCGCCGGGTCGAGCCCGTGGCGTTTGGCGATATCGACATAAGCTGCCACCGCTTTCTGCGCCTGCTCACCGCTGTAGCGGGTGAAGCGGCTGAACAGCGTATTGCGCGCCCCAGCGGGTTTTGCGCCGTTAAGATATTTGCCGGTTAATGTGCCAAAGGCCAGGCAGGAGTAGGCCAGCAGTTCAACGCCTTCAAACTGACTCACTTCGGCCAGACCCACTTCATAGCTGCGGTTGAGCAGGCTGTACGGGTTCTGGATGGTGACGATGCGCGGCAGATCGTGTTTATCCGCCAGATGCAGATAGCGCATTACACCGAAAGCCGTTTCGTTCGAGACGCCAATGTAGCGAATTTTCCCGGCGCGCTGGAATTCGCTCAGCGCTTCCAGCGTATCGAGTAATGAAACCACCGGTGCGGAATCGGCCCAGGTGTAGCCCAGTTTGCCAAAGCAATTGGTTGGGCGCTGCGGCCAGTGTACCTGGTATAAATCGAGGTAATCCGTCTGCAGACGGGTCAGGCTGTCATGCAGGGCTTCGCGAATGTTTTTGCGGTCCAGCGCCTGGTTTGGGCGGATGCCGCTGTCGTTATTGCGCGAAGGGCCGCTGACTTTTGAGGCCAGGATGATTTTTTCACGGTTGCCGCGTTTGGCAATCCAGTTACCGACGTAGGTCTCGGTCAAACCCTGTGTCTCCGGGCGAGGAGGCACCGGATACATTTCGGCGACGTCAATCAAGTTGATACCCTGACTGACGGCGTAATCGAGCTGTGCGTGGGCGTCGGCTTCACTATTTTGTTCACCAAACGTCATAGTGCCCAGCCCAAGAGTACTTATCTCAAGTGAGCTGTGGGGAATACGGTGGTAGTGCATAGCCAGCTTCCTTTTTCTTAACAACGTCAGGAATGTCCCGACAAAGGAATATAAAAATGGCAGAGGGAGAGAGAAAGTGGAAGCAAAAAGATCAAAAAAGGCCAGCAGGCGGCTGACCTCATTTTCTTAGCGTTTAATGATTTGCGAAACGTCGTCGCGATTAATCTGCATTCTGTTGCCCTGCTGATCTTCGTAGCTAATCAGCCCGGTGTCGTCATCGACTTCCGGTTTTCCATCCGTCAGGATCATCCTGCCATCCTTGGTTGCCATCACGTAATCACTGCTGCAACCCGATACAGCAAAAGCCAAACCCACTGCGGAAATCAACACTGCCCATTTTTTCATCCTTAATCCCCTTTTATGGCCGCACGTTTATCATTGTAGTAATAACTCAATATTTTGAGAGGATAAAGCAGTAAAGTCTTAAAAAAATAAGACTCAGCCCTCAAAAGAGGGCTGAAGAGGGGGATTAGAGCGGATTCTTTTTGTTGCGGATGAGGTTCAGGCTTTCGACGCCAATGGAGAAGAACATCGCGAAGTAGATGTAGCCTTTCGGCACATGAACGTCGAAACTTTCCAGAATCAGGGTGAAACCCACCAGAATCAGGAACGACAGCGCCAGCATTTTGACCGACGGATGGCGGTCAACAAAATCGCCAATCGGGCGGGCGGCAAACATCATCACACCAACTGCAATCACCACGGCGGCCATCATAATAAACAGGTGATCGGACAGACCTACCGCCGTAATCACCGAGTCGAGGCTGAAAATAATATCCAGCAGCATAATCTGCACGATGGCACCCATGAACGAGTGGACGTTGGTTTTCAGCCCCTCTTCATCGCCTTCGATCGACTCGTGGATCTCTTTGCTGGCTTTCCAGATGAGGAATAGCCCACCGACCAGCAAGATGAGATCGCGCAGCGAGATTTCCTGTCCCAGCACTGAGAACAGTGGGTTTGTCAGTTTGACGACCCAGGCGATGGAAGCCAGCAGACCCAGACGCATAATCATCGCGCCCAGCAACCCTAAGCGACGGGCGTGGGCACGTTGTGCGGTGGGAAGTTTCGCGACAACCAAAGAGAGGAAGATAATGTTGTCGATCCCAAGGACGATCTCCAGAAGCGTCAGGGTTCCTAGCGCCAGCCAGGCGTTGGGATCGGTTATCCATGCAAATAACATCTATAAAGTCCTGCCAAAAACGAAAGCGTCAATTATAAGCGTGTCACACGGCGGGGTAAAAAGATTAATACGTTTGTAGCATGAAGTGACGGGCCAGCAGGGCGGAGGTGAAGTTTTTCTTCAGATAAAAGCCCCGCGGCAGCGTCAGAATGGGTTCGCCGTGCGCGCCAATGGCTTCCGTCAGCGCTTTACTGTTGGCGGCTTTGG
Organism: Pseudocitrobacter sp. CD920760; assembly: GCF_057782505.1. Lineage (NCBI taxonomy): Bacteria > Pseudomonadati > Pseudomonadota > Gammaproteobacteria > Enterobacterales > Enterobacteriaceae > Pseudocitrobacter > Pseudocitrobacter sp. CD920760. The sequence continues at coordinate 4,236,687 of NZ_CM173490.1, read as the reverse complement.
GGCGCAGTTGCAGCACTTCGCCGTGGCGGGCGGTGATTTTCTCGACCTGACCCAGCACGATGAGGTCCATCAGTTCCTCCCAGTCCATCTGCAACTGCCTCTCTTCTTCGGCGCTCGGCGTCCACAGCAGCGGCGAGCCCACCCGGCGTTCAGCTAGCGGAATTGAACGCTCGCCTTCAACCGGAACCCACAAAACGCATTTCAGTTTATGACGTACGTGGCTGTTCTCCCAGGTTACCCCGGTGTTACCGGTGAGCGGTGCAACGCAGACAAACGTGGTTTCCAGCGGGCGGCCCAGACTATCAATGGGAATCGTTTTAAGTTCGACGCCCAGGGCGGCGAAATCTTGCTCGGGTTTACTGCCCGCGCTGGCCCCCAGCCATAGCTCAAGAAGAATGCCAATCCAGCCTTTATCGCGTTTCAAATCTTTCGGAATGGGTAGCCCTGCCATCGCCGCCAGTTCCCCCAATGAATACCCGGCAAGACGTTGCGCTTGTGTTAACAACTCAGCCTGAGTTTGTGGGGAAGTGGTCAATGGAATCAGGGCAGACATGAGGTTGAACCTTTTGGTCAAAAAATGAACGAGAGTTTTGCACACTGTGGATAGAGTTTAACTTTTTCTGAGTAAATATACCAATGGCATGATTAATATGACTTTTTTTTGGGTTTTTGCTCATGAAAAAGTTGTAGAAAAAAGGTTTTCCAATTCTGGTCACTGGCAATGAACAGGATCTTACACCATGTTATCCACAGAAAAGTGGGATAACTGGGGAAAAGCCCCACTACTGTTTCGATTTACAGCCTTGACGTGCGACGAAAATCGAATTTTCGCACAAAAGATGCCTAAGATGTTGGCACAATCTGTGGATAAAACCAACGTTGCTCGATCTTTCATCAATCAAAGGATCGGTGATGTGATGATCATCACGTTATGCTGTAATAACTGACAAATGGTGATAATAACTTTATGAAAAATAGCGTTTTCCTGAGATGCTCTCATCCCTGTTGATTAGGACTACTCCGGGTTTTCCCTGGTTAATTCCATACTTCTTCACAACTCTATCCACAGAAAAAGTGAATAAAATCGCCTTTGCGCTCGCGCCTCTGTTTATAACTCGGCTCATTACTGTGAGTTATTCAAATGTTATTCGTTGTGGGCGGGGTAATAGAGTGGTTTACCGTTTCCGGGGAGTATGAAACAATCATTCACATTGAAGCTTATTTTGAGGTAGTCCGGTGATTGATGACGATGGCTACCGCCCAAATGTTGGTATTGTAATTTGCAACCGTCAGGGCCAGGTCATGTGGGCTCGGCGCTATGGTCAGCACTCCTGGCAGTTCCCGCAGGGCGGGATAAATCCAGGAGAAACCGCAGAGCAGGCGATGTATCGGGAACTGTTTGAAGAAGTAGGATTAAGCCGCAAGGATGTGCGGATCCTCGCTTCAACCCGAAACTGGTTGCGTTACAAGTTGCCGAAACGTTTGGTGCGTTGGGACACAAAGCCGGTTTGTATCGGCCAGAAGCAGAAGTGGTTTCTCTTGCAGTTGATTGGCAATGACGCAGATATCAATATGCAAACCAGCAGCACGCCGGAGTTCGATGGCTGGCGCTGGGTGAGTTACTGGTATCCGGTGCGTCAGGTCGTCTCGTTTAAGCGTGATGTATACCGCCGGGTGATGAAAGAGTTCGCCAGTGTTGTGATGGCGCTTGCGGAAAGCAATTCCAGGCCGCAAAGCGCACCAGCTTATCGACGTAAAAGAGGTTAAGCCACGCACATTATGCTCACTCGCTTACGCGAAATAGTCGAGAAGGTTGCCAGTGCGCCGCGTTTAAACGAGGCGCTGGATATCCTGGTTACGGATATCTGCCTGGCGATGGAAACCGAGGTGTGCTCGGTTTACCTGGCCGACCACGACCGACGCAGCTATTACCTGATGGCGACGCGCGGCTTAAAAAAACCGCGCGGTCGTACGGTCACGCTCGCCTTCGATGAAGGTATTGTCGGCCTGGTTGGCCGACTTGCCGAACCCATCAACCTGGCCGACGCGCAAAAACACCCCAGTTTTAAATACATTCCTTCCGTAAAAGAAGAGCGCTTCCGCGCCTTCCTTGGCGTGCCGATTATTCAGCGGCGACAGCTGCTTGGCGTGCTGGTCGTTCAGCAGCGCGAGCTGCGCCAGTACGACGAAAGTGAAGAGTCTTTCCTGGTCACCCTCGCCACGCAGATGGCGGCGATACTTTCCCAGTCGCAGCTGACTGCGCTGTTTGGCCAGTATCGCCAGACGCGTATTCGCGCGCTTCCGGCGTCGTCCGGGGTGGCGATTGCCGAAGGCTGGATGGATGCCACGCTGCCATTAATGGAGCAGGTATACGAAGCCTCGACGCTCGACACCGCGCAAGAGCGCGAACGCCTGACCGGCGCGCTGGAAGAGGCGGCCAATGAGTTCCGTCGCTACAGCAAGCGTTATGCCGCCGGAGCGCAGAAAGAAACGGCGGCGATTTTCGACCTTTACTCGCACCTGCTTTCCGATGCCAGCCTGCGTCGGGCGCTGTTTGCCGAAGTGGATAAAGGCTCGGTCGCTGAGTGGGCGGTCAAAAAAGTTATTGAGAAGTTTGCCGAACAGTTTGCAGCGCTGAGTGACGGCTATCTGAAAGAGCGCGCGGGCGATTTGCGTACGCTGGGCCAGCGTCTGCTGTTCCATCTCGACGATACCATTCAGGGCGCAAATGCCTGGCCGGAACGTTTCGTGCTGGTGGCGGATGAACTCTCGGCTACCACCCTTGCGGAAGTGCCACAGGACAGGCTGGTGGGGGTGGTCGTTCGCGATGGCGCAGCAAACTCGCATGCGGCGATCATGGTGCGCGCACTCGGCATTCCTACCGTCATGGGCGCGGACATTCAGCCGTCGGTGCTGCATGGTCGCAACCTGGTGGTGGATGGCTATCGCGGTGAATTGCTGGTTGACCCTGAACCGATCCTGATTCAGGAATATCAACGCCTTATCAGCGAAGAACATGAACTCAGCCGCATCGCCGAAGATGATGTTGAACGCCCGGCGCAGCTTAAAAGCGGTGAACGGGTAAAAGTCATGCTCAACGCGGGCCTCAGCCCGGAGCATGAAGAGAAGCAGGGGCGACGCATTGACGGCATTGGCCTCTATCGCACCGAAATTCCATTTATGCTGCAAAGTGGCTTCCCGTCGGAAGAGGAACAGGTTGCCCAGTATCAGGGCATGTTGCAGATGTTCAACGACAAACCGGTGACCTTGCGTACGCTTGATGTCGGTGCGGATAAACAACTGCCGTACATGCCGATCAGCGAAGAGAACCCGTGCCTGGGCTGGCGTGGGATCCGCATTACGCTCGATCAGCCGGAGATCTTCCTGATCCAGGTACGCGCCATGCTGCGTGCCAACGCCGCGACCGGTAACCTCAGCATTTTGCTGCCCATGGTAACCAGCCTTGAAGAGGTTGATGAAGCGCGAAGGCTTATCGACCGCGCCGGGCGGGAAGTGGAAGAGATGATCGGCTACGCGATCCCGAAACCGCGTATCGGCATCATGCTGGAAGTGCCGTCGATGGTCTTTATGCTGCCGCATCTGGCGAATCGCATCGACTTTATCTCCGTCGGCACCAACGATCTTACCCAGTACATTCTGGCGGTGGATCGTAACAATACGCGGGTGGCGAACATCTACGACAGCCTGCATCCGGCCATGCTGCGCGTGCTGTCGATGGTGGCGCAGGAAGCGGAGCGCTACGATATCGATCTTCGTCTGTGTGGTGAAATGGCAGGCGACCCAATGTGTGTGACGATACTGGTTGGGCTCGGTTTCCGGCATTTGTCGATGAATGGCCGCTCCGTAGCGCGTGTGAAGTATTTGCTTCGCAACGTTGAGCTTGAAGAGGCACAAACGCTGGCCCAGCGTAGCCTGGAAGCGCAGCTCACCACTGAAGTACGCCATCAGGTGGCGGCGTTTATGGAGCGACGCGGGCTGGGTGGATTGATTCGCGGGGGGCGGTAAATCGTGAGATTGGGCACGTTGATGCCCTCTCCCTATACACATCTTTTACATCTTCCCCGCATCCTCTCCTGCAAGCCTTGTGCTATCATTCTGCCCTTTGGCGCGCCCGTTTCACGTAGGCGCACATCCATACCGCTGACCACTTTCGGCGGAATAACAAGAACTTGTGGTGACAGATGAATAGTGGGTATCTGCGTTTCCCGGAATTTGACCCGGTAATTTTTTCTATTGGACCGGTCTCGCTGCACTGGTATGGCGTGATGTATCTGGTTGGCTTCGTCTTCGCGATGTGGCTGGCGGGCCGTCGGGCGAATCGCCCTGGCAGTGGTTGGACGAAAAACGAAGTTGAAAATCTGCTGTATGCGGGCTTCCTCGGGGTATTCCTCGGCGGGCGCATCGGTTACGTATTGTTCTATAACTTCGATCTGTTCCTGAATGACCCGCTGTATCTGTTCCGCGTCTGGGATGGCGGCATGTCCTTCCACGGCGGGTTGATTGGCGTGATTATCGTGATGATCGTCTTCGCGAAACGCACCAAACGCACCTTCTTCCAGGTCTCTGATTTTATTGCTCCATTGATTCCGTTTGGTCTGGGCGCCGGGCGTCTGGGCAACTTTATCAACGGTGAACTGTGGGGCCGCGTCGATCCTGGTTTCAAGTACACCATGCTGTTCCCAAATTCGCGCGCCGAAGACCTGGCGCTGCTGCCATCGCACCCGGAATGGCAATCGCTGTTTGATACTTACGGCTCGCTGCCGCGTCATATGTCTCAGCTGTATGAAATGGCGCTGGAGGGCGTAGTGCTGTTCCTGATCCTCAACTGGTTTATTCGCAAACCGCGCCCGGCGGGGTCGGTCTCCGGTTTGTTCCTGATCGGTTATGGCCTGTTCCGTATCATCGTCGAATTCTTCCGCCAGCCGGATCAGCAATTCACCGGCGCGTGGGTTCAGTACATCAGCATGGGGCAGATCCTTTCCATTCCGATGGTGCTTGCGGGTATCATTATGATGGTTTGGGCATTCCGCCGTCCGCAGCAACACGTCTCCTGAGGAATCATGAAACAGTATCTTGAACTGATGCAGAAGGTGCTTGATGAAGGCACCCAGAAAAATGACCGTACCGGCACGGGCACGACCTCCATTTTTGGCCACCAGATGCGCTTTAACTTGCAGGATGGCTTCCCGCTGGTGACGACGAAACGTTGTCATTTACGCTCCATCATCCACGAACTGTTGTGGTTCCTGCAGGGCGACACCAACGTGGCGTATCTGCGTGAAAATAACGTCACCATCTGGGACGAATGGGCTGATGAAAACGGCGATTTAGGCCCGGTTTATGGTAAACAGTGGCGTGCCTGGCCAACGCCGGATGGCCGCCATATCGACCAGATCACCACGGTAATGAATCAGCTGAAAAACGACCCGGATTCCCGCCGCATTATTGTGTCGGCATGGAATGTCGGCGAGCTGGATAAAATGGCGCTGGCCCCGTGCCACGCGTTCTTCCAGTTCTATGTTGCGGATGGCAAGCTCTCCTGCCAGCTCTATCAGCGCTCCTGTGATGTATTCCTCGGCCTGCCGTTTAATATCGCCAGCTATGCGCTGCTGGTGCATATGATGGCGCAGCAGTGTGACCTGGAAGTGGGCGATTTTGTCTGGACGGGCGGCGACACGCACCTGTACAGCAACCACATGGAACAAACTGCACTTCAGCTAACTCGCGAACCACGCGCGTTGCCGAAGCTGGTCATTAAACGTAAGCCAGAATCTATCTTTGATTACCGTTTCGACGATTTCGAGATTGAAGGCTACGACCCGCATCCGGGTATCAAAGCACCCGTCGCGATTTAATCGCAGTGTATGAAAAACCGGCAGCTTCTGCGTGCCGGTTTTTTTATGTCTGGAATTCGCCTTCCCATTTTTTTGCAAGCCGCTGCAATCACGTAAATTCACTGGAAAGCGCCTCGTAGAAATGCAATCTGCCTCTCGCAACGCATCTTCGGTTTTCCGATACTCCCCGCCATGAACAAACAAACGGGCTATACCCTGATTGAAACGTTAGTCGCCGTCTCGCTGGTTATCATCCTCAGCGCGGGAGGGCTTTACGGCTGGCAAAGCTGGCAGCAGCAACAGCGGCTATGGCAAACCGCGACGCAGCTGCGTGATTACCTGCTATTTCTGCGCAATGACGCTAACTGGCATAACCGCGATCGGATGATTAAAGCCCATTATGTTGATACGCGATGGTGTCTGGTGGCCGATGACATCGTGACGGAAGGTTGCCCATCGGCTAATCCGCTGGTTTTTCTGCCACCGTGGGCTGAGGTGCAACTGGCGAGCATCACACCTTCTCTGGGTTTTTTCGGGTTACGTAATACCGCGTGGGCCGGGAGTATTTCAGTTCAAAGCACTGCCGGACACTGGGTGGTGATTCTCTCAAGCTTTGGGCGGTTACGTTTGTGCGAACGTGAAGGAGGCAACGAATGCCAGTGATCATGCGCGGTTTTTCGCTGCTGGAAGTGCTGATTTCAATGGCTATCAGCAGCGTATTGCTGCTGGGGGCGTCGCGTTTTCTGCCCGCGTTACAGCGTGGCATTTTACAACAGACTCGTCAGCAGGCGCTGGAAGATGAGGTCTGGCAGCGGCTTTACACGGTGGCGAAGCATCTGCAACGCGCCGGATACTGCAACGGCGAGTGCAGTGGCGAGCCGCTGGAACTTGCACAGCAGGGGCAGTGCGTCATTATTCGCTGGGATGCTAACAGCGACGGTATCTGGCAGGCATCGCCGATGACTGATGCCGACAGTATCGGGTTCCGCCTGCAAAAGGGCGTGCTGGAAACCTTACGCGGCGCGTCGAGCTGCGAGGGAAAAGGGTGGGATAAAATGACCGACCCGGCGACGGTGACCATCACGCAATTTCAGGTTACGCGGCAAAACAGCGCCGGGTTTCCACCGGAGTTAACGGTCGCACTAAGTGCATCTGGTATCAATGACGCGGGTAACGTCAATGCGCTGTATAGCGTGACGGGGTACAACCTGTGAATCGCGAGCGGGGGGCATCGTCACTGGCGCTGGTTCTGTTACTGCTGGTGTTAGGCAGTTTGATGTTACAGGGGTTTAATCAGACCCAGCGTCGGCAAGTCGCAATGGTCAATGATGAAACGCTGGCGCTGCGCGATACGGCGCGGGCGCACACCGCGCTACAGTGGGGAAAAACCTTACCGTGGTCGATGGCGATGAGCGTGCAGTGTCGGGCAAACAGCGACGGCGCTCGCGCGTGTCTGCGGCAGCTTAACGATGACGCCATACTGCTGATGGCGGAGAGTAACGGCGTTCAGCTTTGGCAATCCGGCAGGCGGCAGGATAACAGTATGGTGTTTTCGCCTCACGGCTGGAGCGATTTTTGCCCCTTACAGGAGAGAGCCCTATGCCAGATGCCCTGACCAAAACGCGCGGCTTTAGCCTACCGGAAGTGTTACTGGCGATGCTGCTGATGGTCAGCGTCATTACGGCGTTGGGCGGATATTATCGTAGCCTGGCGCTGAGCAACCATCAGCTTAATCAGTATCGCCAGCTTTGGCGCTATGCGTGGCTGCAAACGCAGCGGCAGGCTCAACCCCTGCCGGAAGGCTGGAGCAGCCAGCGTGTGCAGACAACAAGCCAACGTTGTGTCAGCATCAATGTTACTATTACTGCCCCGCTGGGTAAGCAAGGTCATATGACGCGGCTGCATTGCCCCGTCAATCTGTAGTCAGGAGCGAATATGTTACGGGTCTACCACTCCAACCGTCTGGATGTGCTGGAAGCATTAATGGAGTTCATTGTTGAGCAACAGCGGCTCGATGACCCATTCGAGTCTGAAATGGTGCTGGTGCAAAGCACCGGGATGGCGCAATGGCTGCAGATGACCCTGTCGCAACGCTTTGGCATTGCGGCGAATATCGACTTCCCGCTTCCCGCCAGCTTTATCTGGGATATGTTCACCCGCGTGCTGCCGGATATTCCCGGCGAAAGCGCCTTCAACAAGCAAAGCATGAGCTGGAAGTTGATGACCCTGCTGCCGCAAATGCTGGATGATGACGCATTTACCCCGCTGCGTCATTATCTGCACGATGATGCTGACAAGCGCAAACTGTTCCAGCTTGCCTCACGGGTGGCGGATCTCTACGACCAGTATCTGGTGTATCGCCCGCAGTGGCTAACCGACTGGGAAAACGACAAGCTGGTGGATGGCCTCGGTGAGGCGCAGCTCTGGCAGGCACCGCTGTGGAAATCGCTGGTGGCGCACACCGAAGCGCTAGGCCAGCCGCTCTGGCACCGCGCCAATTTGTATCAACGGTTTATCGATATCCTTGAACAAAGCGAGACGCGTCCGGAAGGCCTGCCGTCGCGGGTGTTTATCTGCGGTATTTCGGCGCTGCCGCCGGTTTATCTCCACGCCTTACAGGCGCTGGGCAAGCACATTGATATTTACGTGCTGTTCACTAACCCTTGCCGTTACTACTGGGGCGATATTCAGGACCCGGCGTTTCTGGCGCGTTTGCAGGCGCGCCAGCGTCGGCATTTCCGTGAAGAACGCGAGTTGCCGCTGTTTCGTGACGCCGCCGCCGCGCCGGGTTTGTTTAACGACGACGGCGAGCAGAATGTCACCAACCCGATGCTGGCCTCATGGGGTAAACTGGGGCGCGATTATATTTACCTGCTTGCTGGCCTGGAGCGTTATCAGGAGCTGGAAGCGTTTGTTGATATTGACCCGGATAACCTGCTGCACAACCTGCAACATGACGTTCTCGAATTAAAAAATTCCGCCATCGCCGGGCGCACGGCGCAAGAGTTTGCCCACAGCGGTGCCAAACGCGTGTTGAAGCCCGACGATCGCAGCCTGACGGTTCACGTCTGCCACAGCCCGCAGCGTGAAGTGGAAATATTGCACGATCGCCTGCTGGCGATGCTGGAAGCAGACCCGACGCTGACGCCGCGCGATATCATTGTGATGGTAGCGGACATCGACAGCTACAGCCCGTTTATTCAGGCGGTGTTTGGTAGTGCCACCGGCGAGCGCTATCTACCGTATGCAATTTCCGACCGTCGCGCCCGTCAGGCGCATCCGGCGATGCAGGCGTTTATCACGCTGCTCTCGCTGCCCGACAGCCGCTTTGTCAGCGAAGACGTGCTGGCGCTGCTGGACGTACCCGTGCTGGCCGCTCGCTTTAACATTGATGAAGAGGGGCTGCGTTACCTGCGTCAGTGGGTGAATGAGTCTGGTATTCGCTGGGGGCTTGATGACGATAACGTCCGCGAGCTCGACCTTCCTGCCACCGGGCAACATACCTGGCGCTTTGGCCTGACGCGTATGCTGCTTGGCTACGCGATGGAAAGCCAGCAGGGCGAGTGGCAATCTGTCTTACCTTATGATGAGTCCAGCGGTCTGATTGCCGAACTGGTGGGGCATCTGGCCTCGCTGTTGATGCAGCTTAATCACTGGCGGCAGGCGTTGTCGCAGGATCGCCCGCTGGAAGAGTGGCTGCCGGTGTGTCGCGATATGCTCAACGACTTCTTCCTGCCCGATCAAGATACAGAAGCCGCGCTGGCGCTGATTGAACAGCAGTGGCAGGCGATTATTGCGCAGGGAACCCAGTCTCATTACGAGGGGATGGTCCCGCTTTCGCTGCTGCGCGACGAGCTGGCTTCGCGGCTCGATCAGGAGCGTATCAGCCAGCGCTTCCTCGCGGGGCCGGTGAACATCTGTACCCTGATGCCGATGCGTTCCATTCCGTTCAAAGTGGTGTGCCTGCTGGGCATGAACGATGGCGTATATCCACGCGCGCTACCGCCGCTGGGCTTCGATTTGATGAGTCAGAAACCGGTACGCGGCGACCGCAGCCGTCGTGATGACGACCGCTATCTGTTCCTCGAAGCGCTGATGTCCGCCGGGCAGACGCTCTATATCAGCTACATTGGCCGTTCCATTCAGGACAACAGCGAACGTTACCCGTCGGTGTTGGTGCAGGAACTGCTGGATTACATCGGGCAAAGCCATTGCCTGGAAGGTGATGAAGCGCTGAACTGTGACGAGAGCGATAAGCGCGTGAAAGCGCATATCATGCACCAGCATACGCGCATGCCGTTTGATGCCGAGAACTTCACGGCCAATGAGCGGCAAAGTTACGCCCGCGAATGGCTCGCGGCGGCCAGCCAGCAGGGCGAGGCCCATTCACCGTTTATTCAGCCACTCGCGCCACAGGATATTACACATCTGCCGCTGGAGCAGCTTCAGCGCTTCTGGCAGCACCCGGTGCGCGCCTTCTTCCAGATGCGCTTACAGGTGAATTTCCGCGCGGAAGAGAGTGAAATCCCGGACACCGAACCGTTTACCCTGGAAGGGCTGACCCGCTATCAGCTCAATCAACAGCTACTGAATACGCTGATTGAAGAGCAGGACGCCGGGCAGATGTATCGCCGTTATCGGGCGGCGGGTACGCTGCCTTATGGCCCTTATGGGGAAATCGCCTGGGAGGTGCAGCGTCAGGAGATGGAGGCGCTGGCCTCGCGCGTTATCGAGCTGCGCGAGCCTGCGCAAAGCATGGAGATCGACCTTGATTGTGCGGGCGTTAACATTACCGGCTGGCTGGCGCAAGTACAGTCGAACGGATTGTTGCGCTGGCGCCCATCTTTGCTCAGCGTTTCACAGGGAATGCAACTTTGGCTGGAACACCTTGTCTACTGTGCCAGTGGTGGAACCGGCGAGAGCCGTCTGCTGCTGCGCAAAGAGGGGGAGTGGCGCTTCCCGCCGCTGTCGGCCATGGAAGCGAGCGGCTATCTTGCTGAGCTGGTTGAAGGTTACCGATTCGGCATGACGCAGCCGCTACTGTTCCTGCCTGAAAGCGGCGGTGCCTGGCTAAAAGCCTGCTTCGACGCCGAAAGCAACACGCTCCTGATGGACGACGAAACGCAGCAAAAAGCGCGAAGCAAGTTTCTTCAGGCGTATGAAGGGAATATGGTAGTCAGTGGCGAAGGGAGTGATTTATGGTATCAACGCCTGTGGCGCACGCTCGAAAATGAGCAATATGAAGCCATTATCGAACAGACGCAGCGCTACCTGTTGCCGGTTTTCCGTTATCACCAGTCATAATGGCAGTATAAAAATTGCGCAATTAAAACCCTTCGTTTACTATGCGCAAGAAGTCACGGACTGATGCGCATACGATACAACGGCTGACATGTTCAGCCGCCGGTTTGTTAATGATGAGGTCCGTGAATGCCCCGTAGTATCTGGTTGAGTGTTGTTGTTTTGATTACCGCCCTTTGGGCACCCATTAGTCAGGCAGACACAGGATGGCAACCCGTACAGGAGACCATCCGCAAAAGTGAAAAAGATCCTCGTCACTATCAGGCTATCAAGCTCGATAACGGCATGGTGGTGCTGCTGGTTTCCGATCCTCAGGCGGTGAAATCGCTGTCGGCGCTGGTTGTGCCGGTGGGTTCATTGCAGGATCCCGAGGTCCATCCTGGCCTTGCGCACTTCCTCGAACATATGACGCTGATGGGCTCGAAAATGTACCCGCAGCCTGACAGCCTCGCTGAATATCTGAAAATGCACGGTGGCAGCCACAACGCCAGTACCGCGCCTTACCGTACGGCTTTTTATCTGGAAGTCGAAAACGATGCATTGCAGGGCGCGGTTGACCGCCTTGCTGATGCGATTGCATCACCTAAACTGGACAAAAAATACGTTGAGCGTGAACGCAATGCGGTGAACGCCGAGCTGACTATGGCCCGCTCGCGGGACGGTATGCGCATGGCGCAGGTGAGCGCCGAAACCATTAACCCGGCGCACCCCGGCTCACGCTTCTCCGGCGGTAACCTTGAAACGCTGAGCGACAAGCCTGGCAGCCCGGTGCACCAGGCGCTGCTCGCCTTCCGCGATCAATACTATTCCGCCAACCTGATGAAAGCGGTTATCTACAGCAATAAACCGTTGCCGGAGCTGGCGCAGATGGCGGCGCAAACCTATGGTCGCGTGCCCAACAAATCCATTACCGTGCCGCAAATTGATGTGCCCGTGGTGACCGACGCGCAAAAGGGCGTATTGATTCACTATGTCCCGGCGCTGCCGCGTAAAGTGCTGCGCGTGGAATTTCGCATCGACAACAACACCGCTCAGTTCCGCAGCAAAACCGATGAACTGGTTACCTACATGATTGGCAACCGTAGCCCGGGTACCCTGTCCGACTGGCTGCAAAATCAGGGGCTGGTGGAAGGCATTCGCGCCGACTCTGACCCGGTGGTGAACGGCAACAGCGGCGTGCTGGCGATTTCCGCGACCTTAACCGATAAGGGCCTCGCACATCGCGATGAGGTTGTTGCCGCTATCTTCAGCTATCTCAATCTGTTGCGTGAAAAAGGCATCGATAAACGTTACTTCGATGAGCTGGCCCATGTGCTGGATCTCGACTTCCGTTATCCGTCAATCAACCGCGATATGGGCTATGTCGAATGGCTGGCGGACACCATGATCCGCGTGCCGGTCCAGCATACGCTGGATGCGGTGAATATCGCCGACCAGTTTGATGCGCAGGCGGTAAAAGCGCGCCTGGCGATGATGACCCCGCAGAATGCGCGCGTCTGGTATATCAGCGAAAAAGAGCCGCATAACAAAACGGCTTACTTCGTGAATGCGCCTTATCAGGTCGACAAAATCAGCGCGCAGACGTTTAGCGAGTGGAAACAAAAAGCCGAAACGATCTCGCTGAAGCTGCCTGAGCTGAACCCCTATATCCCGGATGATTTCACCCTGATTAAGCCGGAAAAAAGCTATACGCACCCTGAACTTGTCATTGATGAGCCGACGCTGCGTCTGGTGTATATGCCGAGCCACTACTTTGCCAGCGAACCGAAGGCCGATGTCACGCTGATTTTGCGTAATCCGAAAGCGATGGACAGCGCCCGCAACCAGGTGATGTTTGCGCTCAATGATTATCTGGCGGGGATCTCGCTCGACCAGCTCAGCAATCAGGCGGCGGTGGGCGGCATCAGCTTCTCGACCGGTGCAAATAATGGCCTGATGCTGAACGCTAACGGGTATACCCAGCGTTTGCCGCAGCTGTTTGATGCGCTGTTGCAGGGCTATTTCAGCTATCAGACAACGGAAGAACAGCTGGCACAGGCGAAATCCTGGTACGCGCAGATGATGGATTCCGCCGATAAAGGCAAAGCCTACGAACAGGCGATTATGCCGGTGCAGATGCTTTCTCAGGTGCCGTACTTCCAGCGTGAAGAGCGCCGGGCATTGTTACCGTCCATTACATTGCAAGAGGTGATGGCCTATCGCGATCGCCTGAAAACCAACGCCCGCCCGGAATTTATGGTGATTGGTAACCTGAGCAAAGAGGCCTCCAGCACGCTGGCGCACAATATCCAGACGCAGCTTGGCGCAAAAGGTACCGAATGGTGTCGTAACAAAGATGTGCTGATTGATAAAAAACAGTCGGCGATTTTTGAAAAAGCGGGCCCGAGTACGGACTCCGCCCTGGCGGCCGTTTTCGCGCCGGTGAATGCCGATGAGACCAGCACCTCCGCGACCAGCGCCGTCCTGGCTCAAATTGTCCAACCGTGGTTCTACACGCAGTTGCGCACGGAAGAGCAGTTGGGTTACGCGGTATTTGCCTTCTCGATGAACGTGGGCCGCCAGTGGGGTATGGGCTTCCTGCTGCAGAGCAGCGACAAGCAACCGGCCTTCCTGTGGGAGCGTTTTAAAGCGTTCTTCCCAACGGCGGAAGCGAAGCTGCGTGCCATGAAACCGGAAGAGTTTGCACAAATTCAGCAGGCGGTGATTGCGCAAATGGTGCAGGCCCCGCAAACCCTGAGCGAAGAAGCGTCACAGCTCAGTAAAGATTTCGACAGGGGTAATATGGCGTTCGATTCACGTGATAAAGTAGTGGCCCAGATTAAGTTACTGACGCCGCTTAAAGTTGCCGACTTCTTCCATCAAACGGTGGTTGAGCCGCAGGGTATGACCGTACTGTCGCAGGTTTCCGGGAGTGATAACGGAAAACAGGACTACGCGCATCCTGAAGGCTGGAAAGTATGGCAAAGCATCAGTGAATTGCAGCAAACCTTACCGTTGAGACGAGAGAACGAATGACCGATACCGCCGAGTCCCTTGATCCCCTGCGCTTGCCCCTGTATGGCGAGCGTCTGATTGAAGCCTCTGCGGGCACCGGAAAAACCTTCACCATCGCCGCACTCTATCTGCGGCTCTTACTGGGCCTGGGCGAAAGCGCCGCTTTCCCCCGGCCCGTCAACGTCGAAGAACTGCTGGTAGTGACCTTCACCGAAGCGGCGACGGAAGAGCTTCGCGGGCGTATCCGCAGCAACATTCACGAGCTGCGTATTGCTTGTCTTCGCTATAACCCCGATGAACCCGAAACCACCGTTGACCCCCTGTACGCGCGGCTGCTGGATGAAATCGCCGATAAACAGCAGGCAGCGGAAGTGCTGCTGCTGGCCGAGCGGCAGATGGACGATGCGGCGGTCTTTACCATTCACGGCTTCTGTCAGCGGATGCTCAGCCTCAACGCCTTTGAGTCAGGCATGCTGTTTGAACAACAGCTCATTGAAGATGAATCTCAGCTTCGCTACCAGGCCTGTGCCGATTTCTGGCGACGTCACTGCTACCCATTAAAGCGCGAAATCGCGCAGGTGATTTTTGACACCTGGAAAGGGCCGCAGGATCTGCTGAAATCCATCGACCGCTATTTGCAGGGCGAAGCACCCACCATCAAACGCCCGCCGGATGACAGCGAGACGCTGGAGTCGCGGCACGAAAAAATCGTCGCCCACATTGATGCGGTTAAAAGCCAGTGGCTGGCAGCGGTTAGCGAACTGAATGATGTGCTGGAAAACTCCGGTATTGACCGGCGCAAATTTAATCGCGGCAACCAGGGCAAATGGATTGATAAGGTCAGCGCCTGGGCGAGCGAGGAAACCCGGGGCTATCAGCTTCCGGATGCGCTGGAAAAGTTCTCGCAGGCCTTTTTAGCCGAACGAACCAAAGCAGGCGGTGAGGTGCCTACGCATCCGCTGTTCAGCGCCATTGAGGCACTGCTTGCCGCGCCGCTCAGCCTGAATGATCTGGTGATCACTCAGGCGATGGTAGAAATTCGTGATGCGGTGGCGCAGGAGAAACGTCGCCGCGGCGAACTGGGTTTTGACGACATGCTTAGCCGTCTGGACACCGCGCTGCAAAGCGAAAGCGGCGACGCGCTGGCCGCGGCGATTCGCCAGCGTTTTCCGGTAGCGATGATCGATGAATTCCAGGATACCGACCCGCAGCAGTACCGCATTTTCCGCCGTATCTGGCGACAGCAACCGGATACGGCGCTGTTGCTGATTGGCGACCCGAAGCAGGCCATTTACGCGTTTCGCGGTGCGGATATTTTTACCTACATGCGCGCGCGCAGCGACGTGGCGGCGCACTATACGCTGGACACCAACTGGCGTTCCGCGCCGGGCGTGGTGGCAAGCATCAACAAGCTTTTCACCACGGTTGATAACCCGTTCATGTTCCGCGATATTCCATTTTTGCCGGTAAAATCCGCTGCCAAAAACCAGTCGCTGAAATTTGAAATTAATGGCGAAACGCAACCGGCGATGAACGTCTGCCTGATGCCAGGGCAGGGCGTTGGCGCGGGCGATTATCAGGCCTTTATGGCACGCCAGTGCGCGGCGCAAATTCGCGACTGGCTGACCGGCGGGCAACGGGGCACCGCGCTGCTGTGGCGCGGCGAAAAAGCCCGTCCGGTACAGGCGTCAGATATCACGGTGCTGGTACGTAATCGCCAGGAAGCATCATTGATTCGTGATGCGCTCAATGCGCTGGCGATCCCTTCGGTTTATCTCTCCAACCGCGATAGCGTGTTTGAAACGCCGGAAGCGCAGGAGTTGCTCTGGGTACTGCAAGCGGCATTAAGCCCTGAGCGTGAAACCACGCTGCGCAGCGCGCTGGCGACGGCGATGTTTGGCCTGAACGCACAGGATATCGAGCGCCTGAATCAGGATGAAGATGCCTGGGATGCGCTGGTGGAAGAGTTCAGCCAGTACCGTGACATTTGGCAAAAGCGCGGCGTAATGCCGATGTTCCGCGCCCTGATGAGCGCGCGAAACATCGCTGAAAACCTGCTGGCGACCCACGGCGGCGAGCGCCGTTTAACCGACATCCTGCATTTAAGCGAACTGTTACAGGAAGCGGCGACACAGCTTGAAAGTGAGCACGCGCTGGTGCGCTGGCTGAACCAACAAATCGCCGAGCCCAACACCAACGCCTCGAATCAACAGATGCGTCTGGAGAGCGACAAGCACCTGGTGCAAATCGTTACTATCCACAAATCGAAAGGGCTGGAGTATCCGCTGGTCTGGCTGCCGTTTATCGCCCGTTTTCGCAAACAGGATCAGGCGTTTTATCACGATCGCGAATCCTTCTCGGCGGTGCTGGATCTCCAGCAGGGCGAAGAGAGCCTGGAGCTGGCGGAAGCGGAACGGCTGGCGGAAGATTTACGCCTGCTCTATGTGGCACTAACCCGCGCCGTCTGGCACTGCAGCCTGGGCATGGCGCCGCTGACTTCGCGTCGTAGCGACAAAGCGACCGAAACCGATATCCACCACAGTGCGCCGGGCCGCCTGCTGCAAAAAGGCGAGCAGCTTGACGCCGCCGGGCTGGAAGCCGCACTGCGCGCGCTGTGTGATGAACATATTGCGCTGACGATTGCCTGCGAACCCGACGACACCCGCTGGCAGGCGTTACAGCCAGAGGTGCCTGAACTAACGGCGCGCCAGGTGATGCGGCGCATGGTTGATGACTGGCGCGTTACCAGTTATTCCGGCCTGCAACAGCGCGGCCATAGCATGGCGCAGGATCTGCTGCCACGTCTGGATATCGATGCCGCAGGCGTAGGGGAGGCGATGGAAGAGGAGGCGCTCACGCCGCATCACTTCCCGCGCGGCGCATCGCCGGGCACCTTCCTGCACAGCCTGTTTGAAGATCTCGATTTTACGCAGCCGGTTGATGCCGAATGGATGCGTGAAAAACTGCTGCTTAACGGTTTTGAAGCGCACTGGGAACCGGTGCTGACGCGCTGGATTTCCCAGGTGCTGGCAACGCCGCTTACGCCGGAAGGCGTGGCGCTAAATCAACTGGATGCACGGCAAAAACAGGTGGAGATGGAGTTCTATCTTCCTATCGAAAAGCCGCTCGACCCGGTGGCGCTGGATACCGTGGTGCGCCGCTACGACTCGCTTTCGGCGGGCTGTCCGCCCCTTGATTTCCGTCAGGTGCGGGGGATGCTGAAGGGCTTTATCGACCTGGTCTTCCGCCACAACGGGCGCTACTACCTGCTTGACTATAAATCGAACTGGCTGGGCGCGAACAGCGACGCCTACACCCAGCAGGCGATGGCGCAGGCGATGCAGTCGCACCGCTACGATTTGCAGTATCAGCTCTATACGCTGGCGCTGCACCGTTATTTGCGCCACCGTTTAGCCGATTATGACTACGAGCAACACTTTGGCGGCGTGATTTACCTGTTCCTGCGCGGCGTGGACGGTGAGCCGGGCCAGCAGGGGATTTTTAGCACCCGCCCCCAACGGGAGCTGGTTGATGCAATGGACGTCCTCTTTGCCAAACAGACGCAGGAGACAGCATCGTGAACCTGGAAAATTTATTGATTGAAGCCGCAGAGCTAAAGCTGCTGCGCCCGCTGGATGTGCAGTTCGCGCTGACTATCGCCCGCAATGAACATCCCGCCGTGATGCTGGCGGCGGCGATTCTGAGCCGCGACGCCGGAGAGGGGCACGTTTGCCTGCCGCTCAGCCATTTGCAGCATGCGCCGACGCTGAATGGTCGGGCAAAAGTCTTGTGGACGCAACTACTGGACGCGGTCGAAATACCCGACGACTGGGCGGCCTTGTTACTGGCCTCGCAGGCGGTGAGCCAGGGCGAGCGCCCGACGCCGCTGATCCTCTGCGGGGACCGTCTGTATCTGAACCGCATGTGGGGTAATGAACGTAGCGTCGCGCGTTTCTTCCGCGATGCGCAGCTTGCAGAGCCTATTGATGAATCGCTGATTGCCGAGACGCTCGCCGATCTTTTCCCGCCCTCCGACACCATCGACTGGCAAAAAGTCGCTGCCGCCGTCGCGCTCACCCGACGTATTTCGGTGATCTCAGGTGGGCCTGGCACCGGGAAAACCACCACCGTAGCAAAACTGCTGGCGGCGCTGGTGCGCATTGCGGGCGAGAATAAATGCCGTATTCGCCTGGCCGCGCCGACCGGGAAAGCCGCGGCGCGACTTACTGAATCGCTGGGCGCTGCGCTGCGCAAATTGCTGCTGAGCGAAAGTCAGAAAGCGATGCTGCCAACCGATGCCAGTACGCTGCATCGTCTGTTAGGCGCGCAGCCTGGCAGCCAGCGCATGCGTTATCACGCGGGAAACCCGCTGCATCTGGATGTGCTGGTGGTGGATGAAGCGTCAATGATTGACCTGCCGATGATGGCGCGCTTGATTGACGCGCTGCCGCGTCACGGGAGGGTGATTTTCCTTGGCGACCGCGACCAACTGGCCTCGGTGGAAGCCGGCGCGGTGCTGGGCGATATCTGTGCGTGGGTTAATAGCGGCTATACGTCGGAGCGCGCTCTTCAACTGAGCCGCCTGACAGGCACGACGGTGCCGGAAGGGGAAGGAGAGGCGGCTGGCGCATTGCGTGACAGCCTTTGCCTGCTGCGTACCAGCTACCGCTTCGGCAGTGATTCCGGAATTGGGCAACTGGCGCGCGCGGTGAATCAGGGCGATCGTGCTGGCGTGCGTGACGTCTTTGCGCGAGGCTTCGCGGATATTGAACTGAAATCCCTGCGTACCAGCGACGAGTATGAAACGATGCTCGACGATGCGCGCGCGGGCTATGGGCGCTATCTGCAATGCCTGCGCCAGCAGGCCGACCCGGCTGAAATTTTAGAGGCTTTTGGTGAGTATCAGCTCCTGTGCGCCCTACGCGAAGGGCCGTGGGGCGTCAGTGGGTTGAATCAGCAGCTCGAACTCTCGCTGGTGCGCCATCGCATGATTGCGCCGCAGCGGCATTCTCGCTGGTATGAAGGGCGTCCGGTGATGATCGCCCGAAACGACAGTGCGCTGGGGCTGTTTAACGGTGACATTGGCGTGGCGCTCGATCGCGGACAGGGGTTACGCGTCTGGTTCCCGATGCCGGACGGAACCATTAAATCGGTGCAGCCGAGTCGTTTGCCCGAGCACGATACGGCCTGGGCGATGACGGTGCATAAATCGCAGGGCTCTGAATTTGACCATGCCGCGCTGGTTTTGCCGACGCAGCCCGTGCCGGTTGTGACGCGGGAACTGGTGTATACGGCGATTACGCGTGCGAAATCACGCTTGTCGATGTACGCCGATACGGCGTTGTTAGGGCAGGCGATTGTCGCCAGAACCGAGCGACGCAGCGGGCTGGCGGCGATTTTCGCCGAGAATTAATGGGGTTGTCGGATGGCGCTAACGCTTATCCGACCTACATCGTGAAGTCTTGTAGGCCGGATAAGCGTTTGCCCCATCCGGCGTAAAACGTCACCCCAAATCCGCCATCAGTACTTTTGAGCGTCGCTGGTAGTTATACATCTGCTTTTTGCTCTCCGGCAGCAGCTCAACATCCACCGGCTGGAACCCACGTTCCTGGAACCAGTGAATGCTGCGGGTGGTCAGCACAAACAGCTTGCTCAGCCCCATCTGCTTTGCCTGCGTAGAGATACGCTGCAACAGCACTTCCCCGCGTGATGAACTTTGATAATCCGGATGCACCGCCACGCAGGCCATCTCACCGATTTTCTCTTCCGGGAACGGATAGAGCGCGGCACAGGCGATGGTGGTGTTATCGCGCTGAATAATGGTGAATTTGTCGATCTCCATCTCCAGCTGTTCGCGGGAGCGGCGCACCAGGATACCCTGCTGTTCCAGCGGATGGATGAGATCGAGGATGCCGCCAATATCGTTGATGGTGGCGCGGCGGATCTGCTCGGCGCTTTCCATCACAATCTGGGTCCCGATACCGTCGCGGGAGAAAAGCTCCTGCAACAGCGCGCCATCTTCCTGATAGCTGATTAAGTGGCTGCGGCGCACGCCGCTGCGGCATGCTTTGACCGCACCGCGCAGAAAACGCACGGTGCCAGATAAGTAATCGCCTTCCTGCTCAAGCTCCTCAACGCGGGCCTGTGCTTCGTTGGGGAACAGCTCTGGCACGATGTTACCCTCACGGTCAAAAACCCCCTGAGAAGAGCAGAAGCCGATCATCTTTTCTGCTTTCAGTTTGATAGCCAGCTGCGTGGCAATCTCTTCAGAGGTCAGGTTGAAGCTTTCGCCGGTGACGGAAACGGCGACCGGCCCCATCAGGACGATTGCGCCGCTGTCGAGCTGACGATGAATCGCTTCTTCATCGATACGACGAATGCGCCCGCTGTGACAGTAATCGACGCCATCATCGACGCCCAGCGGCTGGGCAATGATGAAGTTACCGCTGACCACGTTGATATGTGCACCCTGCAACGGCGTATTGTTGAGGCTCATGGATAAACGCGCGGTGATATCGAGCTGTAGCAACCCGGCTGCCTGTTTAACCAGTTCCAGGCTTTTCGCATCGGTCACGCGAATTTGCTTGTGGTAGAGCGGCTCATGATGATGCGCTTCAAGATTGGCATCGATTTGCGGGCGCGCGCCATAGACCAGCACCAGGCGAATCCCCAGACTGTGCAGCAGACCAATGTCATTGACAATACTGGAGAAATTGTCATGTTCGATGGCTTCTCCGCCCAGCATGATGACAAACGTTTTTCCCCGATGGGCATTGATATAGGGAACTGAATGACGAAACCCTTCGACCAGTTCGGTTTTACGTTCCTTCACCACGGCATGACCTCTCAGTGCATTTTTATTCGCAATAAGTGTATTTTTATTCTGTTTTGGCCGTGAGTGCAAGCGCGAATTTTCCGCGAAAGGGTAAAATGAATTCTGAAAAAGGGCTTAGCAAAAGAATGTTTACCCTTTTATAGATGACAGTTTATGCGCCTTTGGTTAAAGTTTTTGGTCAAACTTATTATGCGTAATACCAAAGTAAGCATTATTGGCTCGGGAGAAGCATGTCGGGAAGTCAGTCATTTAGCCGCCGCCGCTTGTTAAAAGGGGCGGGCGCCATGTGGTTATTAAGCGTCAGTCAGGTAGGTATGGCTGCCACAAGCCAGGTGGTGGCCGTGCGCGTCTGGCCTGCGTCCAGCTATACGCGTGTGACGGTTGAGTCAAATCGGGAGCTGAAATACCGACAGTTTGCGCTGAGCAATCCGGAACGCCTGGTTGTCGACCTCGAGGGCGTGAACCTGAACTCGGTGTTGAAAGGCATGACGGCGCAAATCCGCGCTGACGATCCCTTTATTAAATCCGCGCGCGTCGGGCAGTTTGATCCGCAAACCGTGCGGATGGTGTTCGAACTCAAGCAGAACGTCACGCCGCAGCTGTTTGCGCTGGCGCCGGTTGCCGGGTTTAAAGAGCGTCTGGTCATGGACCTGTACCCGGCGAATGCGCAGGATGTTCAGGATCCGCTGCTGGCGTTGCTGGAAGATTACAACCGTGGCGATCTCGATAAACAGGTGCCGCCTGCGCAGAGTGGGCCGCAGCCTGGTAAGGCCGGGCGCGATCGTCCTATCGTTATCATGCTCGATCCGGGGCACGGTGGGGAAGACTCCGGCGCGGTGGGTAAATATAAAACGCGTGAAAAAGATGTGGTGCTGCAAATTGCCCGACGCCTGCGGTCGCTTATCGAGAAAGAAGGCAACATGAAGGTCTACATGACGCGAAATGAAGATATCTTTATTCCGCTGAAGGTGCGCGTGGCGAAAGCCCAGAAGCAGCGCGCAGATCTGTTTGTCTCTATTCACGCCGATGCTTTCACCAGCCGTCAGCCGAGCGGGTCATCGGTTTTTGCGCTCTCAACCAAAGGCGCAACCAGTACCGCCGCGAAATTCCTCGCACAAACCCAGAACGCCGCCGACTTAATCGGTGGGGTGAGTAAAAGCGGCGATCGCTACGTCGACCACACCATGTTTGATATGGTGCAGTCGCTGACCATCGCCGATAGCCTGAAATTCGGCAAAGCGGTGCTTAAACACATGGGTAAGGTGAATAAGCTGCATAAGAATCAGGTTGAGCAGGCGGGCTTTGCGGTACTGAAAGCGCCGGATATTCCGTCTATCCTCGTCGAAACAGCGTTTATCAGTAACGTCGAAGAGGAGCGTAAGCTCAAGACGGCAACCTTCCAGCAGGAAGTCGCCGAGTCTATCCTGGCGGGGATAAAAGCCTATTTTGCCGATGGCGCGACGCTTGCAAGGCGATAATAGATAATCGATTAAGGTTCTTTATCGAAAATTAGCTGGCTAATTTCCGATGAGGAATCTTAGTTTTGGGGTAGGATATTCTGCTCAGTTACTATGATTAGATTAGCGGGTTTATTTTAGTTCGGTATGTATGATAGAAGGAACCAAAATCGTTAAGAATCAGGTTGATACATATAAATTTACTTATCTCTATGTTTTTTTTTGAAAACAAATATAGCAGCGGTCATTATTGTTGGGAAAAACAACATCCAGATAATTAAGAAATCTCTAACGATAGGAATAGAGTCATATTGTTCCATATCATTATACAACCCATAGTGAGTATTCAAATACTCATATGCTCTCCATATTATATAAGGAAGGTTAAAAAGTTTGCCATTAACCCATAACATGAATAAAGATATTGAGCTACATAGCAAATAAGTCATTATTACTTTGAAAATTAAAGTTAATACACGCATTTCAGACCTCGTATATACCAAACGGTCTGATTATATCTTATGGTTAAAGTAAAATAAAATCAAAGAGTTTCATGGGATTAACACGTAAGCGGCATAAATAATAATATGTGTATTAATAAATTTCATGAATATTCTATAATTTGTGCGGGTGTTATTTTCAACAACTAATCACCTAAAGTGACGAGGCTTGCTGACAAAGTGCGCTTTGTTCATGCCGGATGCGGCGTAAACGCCTTATCCGGCCTTGTATCTTGAACTGGTAGCTGATTAGCTGTCAGCTACATGAAACGGGAGAAGCTTGTATCCGGCCTGAAGACACGGATCTTCCGACGTAGCTTAAGCCTCCCGTTTCACCTTTCACGTCACTCAAAATCCGAACGGTAACCAGAAGCTCTGACTTCGTATGTACAAGGCTGGAATGACGTGTTGGCTCAGGTGAAAGGAGATTCTCGATGTGTACTCTCGGTATTGATGTCAGTAAAAATAAAATCGATGTTTGTCTGCTTACTGCCGGTCCCGGCGGCAAAAAAAAACACAAAGTTCTGACCAATGAACCCGACGTCTCCAGCAAAGTTATCGACTGGCTGAGCGCACAAAAATGCGTTCCGGAAAGTGTGACGGTCGTGCTGGAAGCGACGGGTATCTACCATGAAAATCTGGCATATGGCCTGCATGAAGCCGGTGTCAGAGTCTGCATGGCTAATCCCTATCGTGTTCGTGAATTTGCCAGCGGGATGGGTATTCTCAACAAGAATGATGCTGTGGATGCCTTCGTTCTGGCCTGTTATGGCGAGCTGAAACACCCGAATGCCTGGGTTCCACCTTCGCCCGAAGTCCGCAAGCTGAGGGCGCTGCTGCGCCAGCGGGATGCCCTGAAAGAGGATGTTCAGCGCACGGTGAACCGGCTGGAAAAAGCGAATTCCACAACCACTCCACAGGAGGTCATCCGTTCACTTGAGCGGACGAAAAGCTGGCTGAGCGATGAACTGACCCGGATAGAAAAACTCATAACCGATCATATAGATAACGATCCGGGGTTGAAGGCTGATCTTGATTTACTGAAATCGATCAAGGGCGTTAAAGATCAGGTCGGGCGGTAGATGCTGGCGCTGCTGAAAGACGGGACATTCAAAAGCGCCTCACAGGTCGCGGCTTATCTGGGTATCACGCCGGTAGAGAAAACGTCGGGGAGTTCGGTACGTGGCAGACCCATATGTCAAAGACAGGGCCGTCGGAAGTACGGGCTAAGCTGTATGTTGCAGCGCTGAGCGCGTGCCGCTGGAACAAACAGGCAAAAGCTGTTTATGAACGACTGGTCGCAAAGGGTAAAGCCAAAAAAGCCGCACTGGGAGCAGTTATGCGCAAACTGGTGCATTTATGCTTCGGAGTGTTAAAAACGCGGCTTAGCTGGGACGAAAATTATGCAGCTACCGCTTGACGTTCAAGACGGTAGCTACAAAATATTGAAAATTCAATATATTGAAGAAATCATGTAGGCGCTGATAAGCGTAGCACATCAGGCAATGTTGCGTTTGTCATCAGTCCCAATATCCTGGGGGGCTGATGATAAACAGGCGATCTGGCTAGTACGGCAGGTATATTGCAGGCAAAAAAAACACCCGAATGGGTGCTTGATTTTGTTGGTTGCGGGGGCCGGATTTGAACCGACGACCTTCGGGTTATGAGCCCGACGAGCTACCAGGCTGCTCCACCCCGCGTCCGTCTGTTACTCTTCCATCGAGTAACCTTTTCTCTTTTGTACAATGTGTTGGTTGCGGGGGCCAGATTTGAACTGACGACCTTCGGGTTATGAGCCCGACGAGCTACCAGGCTGCTCCACCCCGCGTCCGTCTGTTACTCTCTTTCAAGTAACTCTTTTCACATTGTAATTGGTTGCGGGGGCCAGATTTGAACTGACGACCTTCGGGTTATGAGCCCGACGAGCTACCAGGCTGCTCCACCCCGCGTCCGTGGATGCGCACTATACTCTGCTCGCTTTCTGATGCAACTATTTTTTGATTTAAATGGTTATTTTTTCCGAAAACGCGTTAAAAAGCGTCAGTTCGGTTTGTTTTTTGTACGAAATTGCGCTCAGGGGACGTTATCACGTTTCAATAGGCCTGGCGGTTTGTTATCTTCTTCGGGCATTCACGATTTACGTAGAAGACGAGATACCATGAAAGGACGTTGGGCAAAGTATGTGGTGACGGGCGCAATGCTGGCAATGCTGGCTGCTTGTTCTTCCAAACCGACCGATCGCGGTCAACAGTATAAAGACGGGAAATTTACCCAGCCTTTCTCACTGGTCAATCAACCTGAAGCCGTCGGCGCGCCAATCAACGCCGGTGATTTTGCAGAACAGGTTAATCAAATTCGCAGCGCGTCGCCGCGCCTGTATGGTAACCAGAGCAACGTGTATAACGCCGTGCAGCAGTGGCTGCGTGCCGGGGGCGATACGCGCAACATGCGCCAGTTCGGTCTCGACGCCTGGCAAATGGAAGGTGCCGATAACTACGGTAACGTCCAGTTTACTGGTTACTACACGCCGGTGATTCAGGCGCGCCATACCCGTCAGGGTGAGTTCCAGTATCCGATTTACCGCATGCCGCCGAAGCGCGGAAAACTGCCGTCGCGCGCCAGCATTTATGCCGGTGGCCTGAGCGACAGCTATATCCTTGCCTACAGCAACTCGCTGATGGATAACTTCATTATGGATGTGCAGGGCAGCGGCTATATCGATTTTGGCGACGGTTCGCCGCTCAACTTCTTTAGCTACTCCGGCAAAAATGGCTGGCCGTATCGCAGCATCGGTAAAGTGCTGATCGATCGCGGGGAAGTGAAGCGCGAAGATATGTCGATGCAGGCGATCCGTGAGTGGGGCGAAAAACACAGCGAAGCGGAAGTGCGTGAGTTGCTGGAACAGAACCCGTCGTTCGTCTTCTTTAAACCTCAATCATTTGCGCCGGTGAAAGGGGCAAGCGCGGTGCCGCTGATTGGTCGCGCGTCTGTGGCATCGGATCGTAGCATCGTTCCGGCGGGCACCACGCTGCTGGCGGAAGTGCCGCTGCTGGACAATAACGGCAAGTTTAACGGTCAGTACGAGCTGCGACTGATGGTCGCGCTGGATGTGGGCGGGGCGATTAAAGGCCAACACTTTGATATCTATCAGGGGATCGGCCCGGATGCCGGACACCGCGCAGGCTGGTATAATCACTATGGCCGCGTGTGGGTGCTGAAACCTGCGCCAGGCGCCGGGAACGTGTTTAGCGGTTAATTCCTTCACCCTCACCCCGCCCTCTCCCTGAGGGAGAGGGAGAAAGGCGGAGCAGAGTCGTCACTCCGCGCTCGATCGGTTCCCTCTCCCTCAGGGAGAGGGTTAGGGTGAGGGTAACCATCCACTCCCACTCTTATGTTTTTCAACTCCGAGGTTTTATGTCAGTTGTCATCAGTGACGCCTGGCGCCAGCGTTTTGGCGGCACGGCGCGGTTGTACGGTGAAAAAGCGTTGCAGCTCTTTGCGGGCGCGCATGTTTGCGTGGTAGGGATCGGCGGCGTAGGCTGCTGGGCGGCAGAAGCGCTGGCGCGTACCGGGATTGGCGCAATCACGCTTATCGATATGGACGACGTCTGTGTGACCAACACCAACCGCCAGCTTCATGCGCTGACTGGCAATGTCGGGCAGGCTAAGGCGGAAGTGATGGCCGAGCGTATTCGCCAGATCAACCCGGAATGCCGCGTCACGGTGATCGATGATTTCGTTACCACGGAAAACGTCGCACAGTACATGAGCGCAGGCTATGACTACGTGATTGATGCCATCGACAGCGTGCGCCCCAAAGCGGCGCTGATTGCTTACTGTCGCCGTTATAAAGTGCCGCTGGTGACCACCGGCGGGGCGGGCGGGCAAATCGATCCGACGCAGATTCAGGTGACCGATCTGGCGAAAACGATTCAGGATCCGCTGGCAGCGAAACTGCGTGAGCGGCTGAAGAGTGAGTTCAACGTGGTGAAAAACAGTAAAGGCAAGTTGGGTGTGGACTGCGTATTTTCCACCGAAGCGCTGGTTTACCCGCAATCGGATGGTTCAGTGTGTGCGATGAAAAGCACGGCAGAAGGGCCAAAACGGATGGACTGCGCCTCCGGCTTTGGCGCGGCGACCATGGTCACCGCAACTTTTGGCTTTGTTGCGGTATCCCATGTGTTGAAAAAAATGATGGCGAAAGCGGAGCGTCAGGCCAGCGCCTGACGTGCAGCTTGCGTTACCGCCTCACTCAGGGCCGCCAGGCCCTGCGTGCGCGAGGCGCTCAACTGACCGCGTAGCCCCAGCTCATCAAATAGCGCCAGTGGGTCGGCTGAAGCCAGATCGCTGGCGCTTCGTCCTTCTACCGCTGTCAGCAATACAGCCAGCAGCCCGCGCACAATCCTTCCTTCACTGTCACCAAAGAAATGCATCGCGCCCGATGGCGTGACCGTATAGCCCAGCCAGACGCGATTTTCGCAGCCGGGGATTTCCCGTGCCTGCGCTTTGAGATCGTCGCTGAGCGTAGGAAGCTGCTTGCCCAGCAGAATCACCTGCCGGTATTTCTCTTCCCACTGCTGCAATGGGGTAAAAAGCTGGCGCAGCGAGTCGGGGGTCACGGTTGTGCCGAACGGATGCCCGGCGAGCAGGGAAGCTGTCATTCATCCACCAGTAATTCGAGCGCCCGATCAACGGCGTTGACCAGCGCGTAAACGTCATCCTGCGTATTATAGGGCGCAAAGGAAGCACGCAGCGTGCCGCTTACGCCAAGTGCGGCCAGCAGCGGCTGTGCGCAGTGCTGCCCGGCGCGCAGGGCGATACCGTACTCTGCCAGCAGCGTAACCATATCGCTATGGTGAACACCTTTAAAATCGAAGGCCAGCAGGCTGGAATCCTGGCAGCGGAAGGAACGGAATCCCGGTCGCTTCGCCAGTTCATCTTCCGCAAGCGTTGCCAGCCCACGGCTCCAGTTTTCTGCCTGCACGATATCGATATCAGCAAGCCACTCCAGCGCGGCGCTCAGGCCAATGACGCCCGCTACGTTTGGCGTGCCCGCTTCCAGGCGATAAGGTACCGGTTGCGTGGTAAATCCGTCGAAGGTGACTTCACTGATCATCTTGCCGCCGCCAAGCCATGGCGACATGTCGTCGAGCAGGTCGCTTTTGCCGTACAGCGCGCCGATACCTGTCGGGCCATACAGTTTATGCCCGGAAAAGGCGTAGAAATCGATATCCAGCTGTTGCACATCCGCCGGGCAGTGCACCGCGCCCTGTGCCCCATCGACCATCACCACCATATTTGCCTGATGAGCAAGGGTAATGGCGCGCGCTAAATCCGGGCAGCCGCCGGTCACGTTGGACATTTGCCCCAGCGCCAGAAACTTACTGTGCGGTGTGATAAGCGAAGGCAAAAGGTTGAGATCGGGCAGACGATCGCTGCCCAGCGGGAGCTTAACGATTTTCGCCCCGGTTTGTTGCGCAACCATCAGCCACGGCACCAGGTTGGCGTGGTGTTCTGCTTCGCTGACGATAATCTCGTCACCTGCCTGCAAGCGAGGCCGCGCATAGCATTGCGCTACCATGTTGATGGCTTCTGTCGTTCCGCGCGTCCAGACGATATTTTTCCCGGAAGGGGCATTCAGGCGCTCTGCAACTTGATCGCGGGCGGCTTCATAACGGGCGGTGAGCTTTTGCGCCTGTGCAAACTGACTACGGTGGACATTGCCTGCGCTGAGCGAATAGAAGTGCTGCGTGGCTTCAATGACGGCCTGCGGCTTAAGGGCCGTCGCGGCGCTATCAAGATAGACGCCTGCATCGGCCAAAGCAGGGAACTGGGCGCGAAACTGCGCGGGGTTGAAAGCGTTCATGATATTCCTCGGTTCAGTAGTGCGATCGTGGCGCAAAACAGGCCCTGTGACAAGGCTTGTGCTAACCATCAGAATAATCTGGATATCCTGGCGAAATCTGACCAGTGACATATGCTAAATAACGTTAGGCAAATGTTTTTGCCTGTTACGGAATATGAACTATCTGGCATAAATCGCTTAAAGGAGTAGAAGATGAAAAAGACTGCCGCAATTATTTCAGCTTGTGTAATGACCTTTGCCCTGGGCGCATGTTCTTCCCCGAACTACGTCATGCACACGAATGATGGCCGTAGTATTGTCTCTGATGGTAAGCCGAAAACGGATGACGAAACCGGGATGATTTCTTACAAAGATGCCAACGGGAACAAGCAGCAGATTAACCGTACCGATGTGAAAGAGATGGTTGCCCTGGAAGACTAAGTCAGGTTTACAGGCAAAAAAAAGCACCGCAATTTGGCGGTGCTACATTAATCACTATGGACAGACAGGGTAAATGTACAGGAAGTGAAAAAGGGTAGCGTCGCTACCGTGGTCTGAATCGCAGACCAATTGCAAACACAACAACACAACATCACAACCGTAAGCCAAAAGCCCATCAGAACACGCATTCCGAAAAAAGCTTCTCGTTCCGGCTCAGGAAGTGCCGCCACTATAGGTATTTGCTGGTAGAAGCTCAACGGACAATTTATAATGTCTCAGATAAAAAAAACTAATAGGTTAAGCGTTGTTTCCTATTTGTTAAATCCTATTAACATTCAGGTTCTGGGACCATGTCGAAGCGATTGCCACCTCTGAATGCATTACGTGTATTTGATGCAGCAGCCCGCCATTTAAGTTTTACTCGCGCCGCCGATGAGCTTTTTGTGACACAGGCCGCAGTAAGCCACCAAATCAAGTCACTTGAGGATTTTTTGGGTCTGAAGCTGTTCCGACGCCGCAATCGATCGTTGCTGCTTACGGAAGAGGGGCAGAGCTATTTCCTCGACATCAAAGAGATCTTTTCGCAATTAACCGAGGCAACGCGTAAACTACAGGCACGAAGTGCAAAAGGGGCCTTGACGGTCAGTTTATTGCCCAGTTTTGCCATTCAGTGGTTGGTGCCTCGTCTTACAAGCTTTAACTCAGCTTATCCGGGAATCGACGTCAGAATCCAGGCTGTTGACCGTCAGGAAGACAAGCTGGCTGACGATGTTGACGTGGCTATTTTTTATGGTCGCGGCAACTGGCCGGGGCTGCGTGTCGAAAAATTGTACGCAGAATACCTGCTGCCGGTTTGCTCACCGCTGCTGCTGACGGGCGATAAAGCGCTTAAAACGCCAGCAGATCTCGCAAAGCACACGTTATTACACGATGCTTCGCGTCGCGACTGGCAAACCTATACTCGTCAGTTGGGGCTTAACCACATCAACGTTCAGCAGGGACCGATCTTCAGCCATAGCGCGATGGTGCTACAGGCTGCCATTCATGGACAAGGCGTTGCGCTGGCGAATAACGTCATGGCGCAATCGGAAATAGAAGCAGGCCGCCTGGTCTGCCCGTTTAATGATGTCCTGGTCAGTAAAAACGCTTTTTATCTGGTTTGTCATGACAGTCAGGCTGAACTGGGTAAAATAGCTGCCTTCCGGCAATGGATACTGGCGAAAGCGGCCAATGAACAAGAGACATTCCGCTTCCGCTACGAACAATAAATGAATGTAGGGTAATCGCATGACCAGCCGTTTTATGCTGATTTTCGCCGCCATTAGCGGCTTTATCTTTGTCGCACTGGGCGCTTTTGGCGCACACGTGTTAAGCAAATCTCTGGGTGTTGTTGAGATGGGCTGGATCCAAACCGGCCTCGAGTACCAGGCGTTCCATACGCTGGCAATTCTCGGCTTATCCGTTGCGATGCAGCGTCGCATCAGCATCTGGTTCTACTGGAGCAGCGTTTTCCTGGCATTAGGTACCGTGTTATTCAGCGGCAGCCTGTACTGCCTGGCGCTCTCTCATTTACGCCTGTGGGCGTTTGTTACTCCGGTGGGGGGCGTTAGCTTCCTCGCAGGTTGGGCGCTGATGTTGGTCGGCGCTATTCGTCTTAAACGTAAGGGTGTTGTTCATGAATAAGGTTGTGCTCTATTGCCGCCCTGGGTTTGAGAAAGAGTGTGCTGCGGAAATTACAGATAAAGCCGCACGCCGCGAAGTCTTTGGTTTTGCGCGAGTAAAAGATAACTCTGGCTATGTGATATTCGAGTGTTATCAGGAAGGCGAGGCCGATAAACTGGCCCGTGAGCTGCCGTTTAGCTCACTGATTTTCGCGCGTCAGATGTTTGTTGTCGGTGAGTTACTCAAAGATTTGCCGCCGGAAGATCGCATTACGCCAGTAGTCGGCATGTTGCAGGGCGTGGTCGAAAAAGGCGGCGATCTGCGTGTGGAAGTGGCCGACACCAACGAAAGCAAAGAGCTGATGAAGTTCTGTCGCAAATTTACCGTACCGCTGCGTTCGGCACTGCGTGAGGTTGGCGTATTAGCCAAATACGACACGCCGAAGCGCCCGGTCGTGCATGTGTTCTTTATCGCGCCAGGTTGTTGCTACACCGGTTATTCCTACAGCACCAATAATTCCCCGTTCTATATGGGCATTCCGCGCCTCAAGTTCCCGTCCGATGCGCCAAGCCGTTCAACCCTGAAGCTGGAAGAGGCGTTCCATGTCTTTATTCCCGCCGATGAGTGGGATGAGCGTCTGGCGAACGGGATGTACGCGGTTGACCTCGGGGCGTGCCCTGGCGGCTGGACCTATCAGCTGGTGAAACGCAATATGTGGGTTTCCTCCGTGGATAACGGCCCAATGGCACAAAGCCTGATGGATACCGGGCAGGTGACGTGGCTGCGCGAAGATGGTTTCCGCTATCGTCCGACTCGCAACAACATCTCGTGGATGGTGTGCGATATGGTCGAGAAACCGGCGAAAGTCGCCGCGCTGATGGCGCAGTGGCTGGTAAACGGCTGGTGTCGCGAAACCATCTTCAACCTTAAGCTGCCGATGAAAAAGCGCTATGAAGAGTTGTCGTCAAACCTGGCGCATATTGAGCAGGCGCTGAAGGACAACGGTATCAATGCAGAGATTCAGGCGCGTCAGCTGTACCATGACCGCGAAGAAGTGACGGTTCACGTGCGTCGCTGGTGGGCAGCGGTCGGTGGACGTCGGGACGAGCGGTAAGGCCCCCCTCACCCTAACCCTCTCCCGCAGGGAGAGGGAACCGATTGTGCATATCTGACAGAACTGAGCCGGTTTTCTCCCTCTCCCTGCGGGAGAGGGCGGGGTGAGGGGGAGTTCTACCGCATCAACCGCAACTGCTGCAAATTCCCATCCAGCTGTAGATTTGTCTCCAGCCGCGCAACGTCGCGACAGATAAACGCCATCTCTTTATGCTCTTCGAGCTTTTTGCGCCACTTCTCCGGCACTTTCTCTAATTGCGCATAGATCCCTTCCAGCGATTCAAACTCATTCAGTAACTGCGTGGCGCTCTTCGGCCCGATTCCTGCCACGCCCGGCACTTTCGAACTGCTGATCCCCGCCAGCCCCCAGTAATCAGGTAACTGCTGCGGCGTGACGCCAAATTCACTGGCGATAAACGGCGCATCCAGCCAGCGTTTCTGGAAATAGTCACGAATGCGAATGGTGGGTGAGAGCAACTGGCAGTAGCCTTTATCCGTCGAGATAATCGTCGCCTGGTGCCCGGCCTGCGCCACTTTCACCGCAAGCGTCGCGGCCAGGTCATCGGCTTCGCTGCCGGGTAGCGCCCAGCATTTAATGCCGCGCTGTTCGAAGGCCGTGCGTAAGACGGGCATCTCTTCTACCAGCGTGTCCGGCATCGGCGCACGGCCCGCTTTGTAGTCTGGCAGACGCTGGTGTCGCCAACCCTGACCCCGCTCTTCATCATCAAACACGGCGACCACGTGCGTGGGTTGGCTGTGGGCAATTAGTTGCTCCAGCGCCCGCAGGCACGTTTCACCGCAGGGGGAACCCTGCACGGCATGAATGCGGCGAATCAAATTGAGTGCGTCGACGATAAGCAGATGAACGGACACCGGGACCTCCTTGTAACAATTGAGGCTAGGGTAACATTTGCGTCAGGGGGAGGCTACGCGGGATAAAAAATCAGGAAGGCGACTCGCAAAAAACTGCCCGGCGCAGCGTGCCACCGGGCAATTGGGGGGATTAATCGCAGGCAACCACTTTCATTGCCAGGCCGCCGCGAGAGGTTTCACGGTACTTGGCGTTCATGTCTTTGCCTGTTTCATACATGGTTTCGATGACCTTATCGAGGCATACGCGCGGCTCGCTGGTACGGCGAAGCGCCATACGGGCAGCGTTGACCGCTTTGACAGAGGCAATCGCGTTACGCTCGATGCACGGCACCTGAACCTGACCGGCAACCGGGTCGCAGGTTAAACCGAGGTTATGCTCCATGCCGATTTCAGCGGCAATGCACACCTGAGCCGGGCTACCGCCCAGCAGTTCCGCCAGGCCTGCGGCAGCCATGGAACAGGCCACGCCCACTTCGCCCTGACAGCCCACTTCCGCGCCGGAAATAGAGGCGTTCATCTTGTAAAGCGAGCCAATTGCGCTGGCCACCAGCAGGTAGCGTGCGAGAGAGTTGGCGTTCACTTCGCGGATAAACTTGTCGTAGTACGCCAGCACCGCCGGAACAATCCCGCAGGCACCGTTGGTTGGCGCTGTCACCACGCGTCCGCCAGCGGCGTTTTCTTCGTTTACCGCCAGCGCGAACATGTTGATCCAGTCAACGACCGCCATCGGGTCGCTGCTGATTTTATCCTGGCTGACCAGCATACGGCGCAGCGCGGAGGCACGGCGCGGGACGCGCAGTTTACCCGGCAGCACGCCTTCGGTGGTGGTGCCATGTTCGATGCCGCCTTTCATAACCGCCCAGACGTCAGCAAAGTGCTTTTCCAGCTCTTCTTTGCTGTGCAGCGCCAGTTCGTTCTGCATCATCAGGCCCGAGAGGGAAAGGCCCGTCTCGCTGCAATGACGCTGCAAATCTGCCGCACTGCGGTACGGATAAGGCACGGCGACCGGTGCTTCAGTCTGCTGACCGAAATGCTCTTCATCGACGATAAAGCCACCGCCGATGGAATAATAAGTTTTGCTGTAAACCGCTTTTTCGCCCACCAGTGCGGTGATGCGCATGCCGTTTTCATGCAAAGAGAGGTTGTCGGCATGGAAGTTCATGCACTTATCAACCGGGAACTCCACTTCGTGCTGGCCGTTTGCCAGCAGTAAACGACCGTGGGTATTCACGTCCTGGATAAAGCCAGGAATGCTGTCGATATCGACGGTGTCCGGCAGGTTACCCGCCAGGCCCATGATGATGGCGATATCGGTATGGTGGCCTTTCCCGGTGAGGGAGAGTGAGCCATATACATCGACGACGACGCGGGTGATGTCGGTCAGGATCCCACGCGCAATCAAGTCGTCCGTGAATTGTTTGCCTGCTTTCATTGGCCCGACAGTATGAGAGCTGGAGGGACCAATGCCGATTTTGAAAATATCGAATACGCTGATCATGATGCATCCATTGCTGTAGGAAAAGAAGAGACGCGCCGCCCGAAGGCGGCGCGGGGGATATTAGCTGAACAGAGAGTAGAAGATAGCGGAGATAGCAATCAGACCCATAATCACAACGAAGACGTTGCTGATGTGGCCGCTGTATTTACGCATCGCCGGTACTTTCTGAATCGCATACATCGGCATCAGGAACAGAATCATCGCGATAATCGGGCCGCCCAGGGTTTCAATCATACCCAGGATGCTTGGGTTCAGGGTCGCCACAATCCAGGTGGTAACCAGCATGAACAGCGCAGTGATTTTGTTCAGTTTGTTGATTTCGATGGATTTGCCTTTGCCGCGCAGAGACTTAATCACCATCCCGTTAAAGCCTTCACGTGCGCCCAGGTAGTGGCCCAGGAACGATTTAGTGATAGCGATAATCGCGATGATTGGTGCCATCCATTCGATGAAGGAGACGTTAAAGTGGTTCGCCAGGTAAGACAGAATCGAGATGTTCTGTGCTTTTGCTGCTGCCAGGTCTGCCGGAGTCAGGCTCAGTACGCAGCTGAAGACGAAGAACATTACCGTCAGCACCATCATGACGTGTGCGCATGCCAGGATTTTAGAACATTTTTTCTCAGCACCCTGGCCGTATTCTTCACGTTTCGCTACGGCGAAAGAGGAGATGATCGGCGAGTGGTTGAAGGAGAAGACCATGACCGGAATAGCCAGCCACAGCGTCATCCACAGACCGTTGCCGGTAGAGGAGGCAGAGCTAAAGGACAGGGTTTCCAGCGCCGCACCGCTCCACTGAGGGATGAGGTACAGAGCCAGCAGCATCAGGGCTGCAACGAACGGGAACACCAGAATACTCATCGCCTTAACAATCATCTGCTCACCGAAGCGAACGATGGTCATCATACCGACGATCAGAATCAGCGACAGAATCGCACGCGGCGGCGCAGTCATCTGCAGCTGGTGCGTCATGAAGCTTTCTACGGTGTTGGTGATGGCTACGCTGTATACCAACAGAATCGGGTAGATAGCGAAGAAGTAGAGCAGGGTAATCAGTTTACCTGCGCCTACGCCGAAGTGTTCTTCAACAACTTCCGTGATGTCTTCGCCCGGATTTTTACCGGACAGCACGAAGCGGGTCAGGCCGCGGTGTGCGAAGAAGGTCATCGGGAAGGCAAGGATTGCCATGATAATCAGCGGGATCATACCGCCGACGCCTGCGTTGATCGGCAGGAACAGAACGCCCGCGCCGATTGCTGTACCGTACAGACCCAGCATCCACATGGTATCTGTTTTGCGCCATCCGCTAGCGGATTGTGTTGACGCGATGGTGCTGGTTTGAGTGCTTTCCATCTGTATCTCCTGGAGGACTAAAATTGCCGGTTTTTAGTTAAATCCAATGGAATTAAGACCGACAGTAATATGAAATCTTTTCAGTGACGGTTTTTTTATGATTTTCCACCCATCACTACGACGGGGCGGAAAGATACATTTAACTGATGAATCTATCAGTGATCATGATCCCAAATGTAATAATTCACTCCTCTTCGCTGTGTTTGCAGTTCATCTGCCTGTGATTGTTATTTGGGCAGAAATTTATGGGCGCGAAACCTAGCATTAGCAGTATGGTTGGTAAATAGGCAGGAGTGTAAATACGCGGTTTGCACTAATAAAAGTGTCAAAAATAGCGTTTTAGACGGTTTATTTATCTTTGTTGTCAATAATTCACGCTTTGCTGAGTACGCAAACGATTGAGGGAAAGTGATTAACGATAAGGGATTGTTGTCATTTTTTGTTCAACCCCGTCAGCACATGTGAGGGGATAAACGAAACGGGGTGGCGTTTTATGCTAATGGATTCAATGGGCAAGAAGGGATAAGTCGCCCGACGAGCGGGCGACGGCGTGACAGGCCTTATCAGGCCATGATTTCGTAGCAAGGGATATAAGCGGAACCTGGCAGTTTCATACGGTGCTGGGCGACAAAACCCTGCAACAGGTCGTCCATACGGCGCATCATCTCTTTATCGCCGTGGATCTTATACGGCCCATGCTCTTCGATGGCGCGGATACCCACTTCCTTCACGTTACCGGCGACGATACCCGAGAAGGCGCGGCGCAGGTCAGCGGCCAGCACTTCAACCGGCTGGTCCGGATAAAGCTTCAGGTTCGCCATGTTTTCGTGAGTCGGTTCGAACGGCATCTGTAGGTCTGGCGCGATTTTAATCGACCAGTTAAAGCTGTAAGCATCACCCGTATCGCGACGATTTTCTTTCACCAGCGGCATCGCTTTCTTCATCTGACGAGCCACTTCCGCCGCATCGTCGATGATGATTTTGTAGTGGCGCCGCGCGCTCTCACCCAGCGTATGGACGATAAACTCATCCAGCACGCGGAAGTAATCGGCGCTCTCTTTCGGGCCGGTGAGGATGAGCGGCAGTACCTGATTTTTATTCGCCGGGTTCATCAGAATTCCGAGCAGATACAGCAGCTCTTCCGCCGTACCGACACCGCCGGGGAAGATAATGATGCCGTGAGCGATACGGACAAACGCTTCGAGACGTTTTTCGATATCCGGCATAATAATCAGCTCGTTAACCAGCGGGTTAGGCGGCTCAGCAGCGATGATTGATGGTTCAGTCATGCCGATGAAACGGCCTTCTTTGTAACGCTGCTGCGCGTGACCAACCGCCGCGCCTTTCATTGGCGCTTCCATCGCCCCCGGGCCACAGCCGGTACAGATATTCAGCTCGCGCAGGCCAAGCTGATTCCCCACGCGACGCGCGTAGAGGTATTCATTTTCGTTAATGGAGTGACCACCCCAGCAAACGACCATGCTCGGCGCTTCGCCGACGTGCAGCGCACGCGCGTTACGCAGAATGCTGAAGACCAGGTTGGTAATATGCGTGGAACTTTCCAAATCAAGATTCGGGAAGCGTACGGCGTTATGAATCTGGCCGTAAACGAACAGGATATCGCGCAGCACGGCAAACAGGTTCGCCTGCAACGAGCGAATAATATGGCCATCAACGAACGCCTCTTCCGGCGGGTTGATGAGTTCCAGCTTCACGCCGCGTTCGCGGCGCAGCACGTTAATATCGAAATTCTCAAAACGTGACAGCAGTTCTTTACTGTTATCGGTCAGGCTGCCTGAATTCAGTACCGCCAGCGAGCAGTTACGAAACAGATGGTACAGGTCGCTGCTGGCCGTGCGTTTAAGCATGTCGACTTCCAGCTGCGACAACATATCCATTGAGCCAAGCGGGCTAATATGTGTAATCAAGTGAGCTCCTTACGGGACGAGAATCGTCTTCCCTGCTGATTACAATAGCCTTGCCTGTAGGAATACTACAACCATCCTGTGTGGGAGAATGGTTGCAAATTGAGAAATTATTTAGGTTTGTGCGAGCTTACTGCCTGACCAGTCGCCCAATCGCCGGCACAAAGTCCGTATTCGAACGCCACGGGTTAATGTCCAGCCCGCCGCGACGGGTATAGCGCGCATAGACGCTCAGGCTTTCCGGCTTACAGAAGCGCAGAATATCGCTAAAAATACGCTCGACGCACTGCTCGTGGAACTCATTATGGTGACGGAACGACACCAGATAACGCAGCAGCTTTTCGCGGTCAATCTGCGGCCCGCGATACTGGATTTGCACCGAGCCCCAGTCTGGCTGATGGGTAATCAGGCAGTTGGATTTCAGCAGATGGCTGACCAGCGTCTCTTCCACACTCTTGCTGCCGGTTGAGTTCAGCAGGTAATCGGCATTGAACTGATAGTTATCAATCTCGATATCCTGATTATCAATGCAGGTGCCGTGGAAATGGGCGATAGGCTGCCCTTCAATTTCATCCAGACGATAAAGCGAAACGGTGACGTCGCCCTGCGCGCAGGCGCTGAGATCGCGCTCCAGCGTATGGCGGACATCTTCCCATGAGCCAAAACGCGTCTGGTTAAAACTGTTCAGGTAAAGCTTGAAGCTTTTGGACTCAACCAGGTTGACGGTGGTATGGCTCAGCTCAACGTGACCCACCGCCACCTGCGGCAGCCCTTTGGAGTTAAGCCAGGAGAGTTCATACAGCGTCCAGATGTCGGCGCCGTGGAACGGCAGCGTGTCGGCATGCAGGCCCAGCGGATCGCGGTTCAGGCTACGCGGAACGCCCTGTAATAACCCGGCATCGTAAGTGTCGCGGTAATCCGTTGATTTACCAAGCGTCAGGCCCGTCAGCGCCTGATGATTCTCATAAGAAGACATGTTTCACCGTTATAAAGCAGGTAGACTATGCGCCAAGTGTAACCTGACTAACCAGAAGAGAGAAATCGGTGGACCATCAGACCGCAGAAGCGCTTAAAGCCTTTACCCAACGTTATTGCGACGCCTGGCAGCAACAGAATCACTGCTGGCCGCGCAGCGAAGAGCTGTTTGGCGTAGCGTCTCCCTGCATCGTCAATACCACCGACGACGCGGTTTTTTGGCAACCGTTGCCGTTTAGTGGTGAACAGAATGTAAATGGCGTTGAACGTGCGTTGGACATTGTGGTACAACCACCCCTTCATACTTATTATACCACTCAGTATGCTGGCGACATGGAAGCCCGTTTTGCCGGACAACGACTGACGCTGCTACAGGTATGGAGCCCGGACGATTTTCGTCGCGTGCAGGAGAATCTGATCGGCCATATGGTCACTCAGAAACGCCTGAAGCTTTCGCCGACGTTGTTTATCGCCACGCTCGACAGTGAACTGGACGTAATTTCCGTCTGTAATCTGACCGGCGAAGTGGTTAAAGAGACGCTCGGCACCCGCAAGCGCCAGACTCTCGCCCCCTCTCTTGAGAGCTTCCTCAATCAATTAGACCCCGATTTGTAATCCAGTTTGCCCGAATGCTTGTGAGAGATCTCTTACAAGCCTTGTAGGAGATCGCCAGGCTGTAAGTAGGACAGCTACTGATCGATTATTATGTTTTCCTTATAAATCAGCTTATTAAGATTTTTCTTAGGCTCTTTCATATGAAAATGTCCTTACAGGATTGCCTGAAGGGCCCTTGTAAGACGGGGCGGAATAAGCGATTCTATGTCCGTCGACAAGGAGTCGCACAGTGAAGTGAACATCAGGATGATGACACTTCAAACAGGACACACCAGGACGGTGCTTCAGGGATAGGCCTCAGGATGAGGTAAGTGGATACGCCAGGATGGTGTTACAAGGAAAGGCTTCAGGACGAGGCAAAAGGATAACGCAGGACGCGTTAAAGGACACCTCCAGGACGGAGAATGAGAGCCAGACAGGATGCCTGGTGGAGCAAGAAGTTCAGGACATACTCAGGGATTGGGTAGATTCGCATCGGGGTGGTGTGAGCAGGACGCAACAGTTTACGGATGAACAGGCCGCAAGGCCGCAGGAAAAGTTGTCACGGACGAGCAGGGAGCACGAAAAGTAGCTGGAATGCTGCGAAACGAACCGGGAGCACTGTTTATACAGTGCTCCCTTTTTTTGTTTTGCGTTCGGCTGGTGTATCCTGCACGCGATTTTGTTTCTACCGAGGTAGCCATGACCCTTCACGATAATTTGCGCGAACAACTTCAGGCCATCGAAGCGATGCTGCGCCTGCACCAACACTGGCAGGACGAAGCGCCGCATGAAAGCAAATTTGCCAGCGACCAACCCTTTTGCATGGACACGCTGGAGCCGCTGGAGTGGTTGCAGTGGGTATTGATTCCGCGCATGCATCAATTGCTGGATAACGGCCAGCCGCTGCCGCAAAGCTTTGCCATCGCGCCGTATTATGAAATGGCGCTGGATGCACAGCATCCGCAGCGCGAGATTATTCTGCTGGAGCTGCAAAAGCTCGATGCCTTTTTTGCCGATGACGCTAACTGATGCTGGAAATTATTTATCAGGATGAGTGGCTGGTGGCCGTCAACAAACCATCCGGCTGGCTGGTTCACCGCAGCTGGCTGGACCGCGATGAAAAAGTGGTGGTGATGCAGACCGTCCGCGACCAGATTGGTCAGCACGTGTTTACCGCTCATCGCCTCGATCGCCCGACTTCCGGCGTTCTGCTAATGGGGCTCTCCAGCGAGGCGGGGCGTTTGTTGTCTCAGCAGTTCGAGCAGCATCAAATGCAGAAGCGCTATCATGCGATTGTGCGCGGCTGGCTGATGGATGACGCGGTGCTCGATTACCCGCTGGTGGAAGAGCTCGACAAAATCGCCGATAAATTCGCGAAAGAGAATAAAGATCCGCAGCCTGCGGTGACGCACTATCGTGGGCTGGCGACGGTCGAAATGCCGGTCGCCACCGGGCGCTACCCAACGACCCGTTACGGGCTGGTTGAGCTGGAACCGAAAACCGGGCGCAAGCATCAATTGCGCCGCCATTTGTCCCATTTGCGCCATCCTATTCTTGGCGACAGCAAGCATGGTGATTTGCGTCAGAACCGTAGCGCGGCGGAACATTTCGGCTGCCAGCGTCTGATGCTGCACGCCAGCTCGCTTTCGCTGACGCATCCGTTTACTGGCGAACCGCTTACGCTGCGCGCCGGGTTCGACGAGACCTGGATGCAGGCCTTGTCACACTTTGGCTGGCGCGGGCTTCTCCCCGATAACGAAAGGGTTGAGTTTGTCGCCAACAGCGGTCAGGATGAGAACATCTGAAAGTAAACAGGGAGTTAAATCATGGCTGAAGTAGGGATTTTTGTAGGCACCATGTATGGCAATTCGCTGTTAGTCGCCGAAGAAGCGCAGGCGATTCTGGGCAATCAGGGCCATACCGCCAAAGTGTTTGAAGACCCGCAGGTCAGCGAGTGGGAAGAGTATGTCGGCAAATACGTGCTGGTGGTGACCTCCACGACCGGGCAGGGCGATTTGCCAGACAGCATCGTGCCGCTGTTTAACGATCTCAAAGATATGTATCAGCCGCATCTGCGCTACGGCATTATCGCGCTGGGTGACAGTACCTACGCTAATTTCTGCGGCGGCGGGAAAACGTTTGATGCGTTGTTGCAGGAACAGGACGCGCAGCGTATCGGCGACATGCTGATGATTGACGCCAGCGAAGATCCTGAACCAGAGGGCGTGTCGAACCCGTGGGTTGAGCAGTGGGCAACATTGCTTAAGTAAGGTGTCGCCCTCTCCCTACGCAGAGGGCGTTCCCTTAAATCGCCAGTTCGCTGCACTAGCAGCTTTCACTATCTTATTCCTCATTTTCGCCACCTGCCTCGGGCGAATGCCAATATTTGCCCATTTAATAATGGGTTAGCGCAGGGCGTTTTCACTGCGTCAAGAGAGCTGTTTCACACTCTGCCTTCCTCTGTGTTTGTAACGTGCTCTTCCCGCAAACAGTTTTCATTTCCGTGAGGTATCTTCCAGCGCGTTGTGCATAAGCCATAAATCTCTTTTATTTACCGCGTGAATGCTGTGAAGATGCACGGTGAGCCACAGGTGACCTCTTTTTATACTTCCTGAGCCAGTTATAAAACGCAGTCAGCAAGACATAACGACACACTGCGATAAAAACACAAATACGTCATTCTGATTACCCTACAGGTTGTGCTGTTCAGAGTGAATGTAGCCGAAAGCTATAATTCAGGAGTACAACAATGAGTTCATTAAGTCAGGCTGCGAGCGGGGCGGAAAAGCGCACCAATGCTCGTTACTGGATAGTGGTGATGTTGTTTATTGTCACATCCTTCAACTACGGCGACCGCGCCACCTTGTCTATTGCCGGTTCGGAGATGGCGAAAGATATTGGCCTGGACGCGGTGGGTATGGGTTACGTTTTCTCCGCATTCTCATGGGCCTATGTTATCGGCCAGATACCGGGCGGCTGGCTGCTTGACCGCTTTGGTTCAAAACGCGTTTACTTCTGGTCTATCTTTATCTGGTCCATGTTTACCCTTTTGCAGGGCTTCGTCGATATCTTCAGTGGTTTTGGCATCATTATCGCCTTGTTTACCTTACGTTTCCTGGTCGGCCTGGCGGAAGCGCCTTCCTTCCCTGGCAACAGTCGAATCGTCGCGGCATGGTTCCCGGCGCAGGAGAGGGGCACGGCGGTGTCGATTTTTAACTCCGCACAGTATTT
The DNA here is from genome assembly GCF_057782505.1 of Pseudocitrobacter sp. CD920760. Classification (NCBI taxonomy): domain Bacteria; kingdom Pseudomonadati; phylum Pseudomonadota; class Gammaproteobacteria; order Enterobacterales; family Enterobacteriaceae; genus Pseudocitrobacter; species Pseudocitrobacter sp. CD920760. The sequence goes on along the minus strand of NZ_CM173490.1, from coordinate 4,194,235 downwards.
CGCCACCGTTATCTTTGCGCCAATCATGGGTTGGCTGACCCATGAAGTGGGTTGGTCTCATGTGTTCTTCTTTATGGGCGGGCTTGGGATCGTTATCAGTTTTGTCTGGCTGAAGGTGATCCACGAACCGAACCAGCACCCGGGTGTGAACCAAAAAGAGCTGGATTACATTGCAGAAGGTGGTGCGCTGATCAACATGGATCAGGCGGGGGCAAAAGCCAAAGTGCCGTTCAGCGTGAAGTGGGGGCAAATCAAGCAGTTGCTGGGTTCTCGCATGATGATTGGCGTTTATATCGGCCAGTACTGCATCAACGCCCTGACTTACTTCTTTATCACCTGGTTCCCGGTTTATCTGGTGCAGGCGCGCGGCATGTCGATTCTGAAAGCGGGCTTCGTGGCCTCCGTTCCGGCAATTTGCGGCTTTGCGGGCGGCGTGCTGGGCGGCATTATTTCCGACTGGCTGATGCGTCGTACCGGTTCGCTGAACATTGCGCGTAAAACGCCAATCGTCATGGGCATGCTGATGTCGATGGTGATGGTGTTCTGTAACTATGTGAACGTTGAGTGGATGATCATCGGCTTTATGGCGCTGGCCTTCTTCGGTAAAGGCATTGGCGCGCTGGGCTGGGCGGTGATGGCAGATACCGCGCCGAAAGAGATAAGCGGTCTCTCGGGCGGCCTGTTCAATATGTTCGGCAACATTTCCGGCATCGTTACGCCAATTGCAATTGGCTATATCGTCGGTACCACGGGCTCGTTTAACGGTGCGCTGATTTATGTCGGTGTGCATGCGCTGGTGGCGGTACTGAGCTATCTGATACTGGTTGGCGACATTAAACGTATCGAACTGAAACCTGTTGCGGGGCAATCATCATGACAACGCAATCCAGCCCAGTTATAACGGACATGAAGGTCATTCCGGTCGCCGGGCATGACAGTATGCTGCTCAACATCGGCGGCGCACACAACGCGTATTTCACCCGTAATATCGTGGTGCTGACCGATAACGCCGGGAATACCGGCGTGGGGGAAGCGCCGGGGGGTGAAGTGATTTACCAGACGCTGGTGGATGCGATACCGATGGTGTTGGGCCAGGAGATAGCCCGGCTGAATAAAGTGGTTCAGCAGGTGCATAAGGGAAACCAGGCGGCAGATTTTGACACCTTCGGCAAAGGCGCGTGGACATTTGAACTGCGGGTTAACGCGGTGGCAGCACTGGAAGCCGCGCTGCTCGACCTGCTCGGCAAAGCGCTCAATGTCCCGGTTTGTGAACTGCTGGGCCCTGGTAAGCAGCGTGATGCGGTGACCGTGCTGGGCTATCTCTTCTACGTTGGCGACCGTCGCAAAACCGATTTGCCGTATCTGGAAAGCACCCCAGGCAACCATGACTGGTATCATCTGCGTCATCAGGAAGCGCTCTCCAGCGATGCGGTGGTGCGTCTGGCAGAAGCCTCGCAGGACCGCTACGGCTTTAAAGATTTCAAACTGAAGGGCGGCGTCCTGCCGGGCGAACAGGAAATTGAATCAGTGAAGGCGCTGAAAAAACGCTTCCCCGACGCCCGTATCACTGTCGATCCCAACGGGGCCTGGCTGCTGGATGAAGCGATTTCCCTGTGTAAGGGGCTGAACGATGTGCTGACTTACGCAGAAGATCCGTGCGGCGCCGAACAGGGTTTCTCCGGGCGAGAAGTGATGGCGGAATTCCGCCGCGCCACCGGCTTGCCGGTCGCCACCAATATGATTGCCACCAACTGGCGTGAAATGGGCCATGCGGTGATGCTCAATGCGGTAGACATTCCGCTGGCGGACCCGCATTTCTGGACGCTATCCGGCGCGGTGCGTGTCGCGCAGCTTTGTGACGACTGGGGCCTGACCTGGGGTTGCCACTCCAACAACCATTTCGACATCTCGCTGGCGATGTTTACCCACGTGGGCGCTGCCGCACCCGGTAAACCGACGGCGATTGATACCCACTGGATCTGGCAGGAAGGCGACGCGCGCCTGACCAAAAATCCACTCCAGATTACCGACGGCAAAATTGCCGTTCCCGATGCGCCTGGACTGGGCGTAGAGCTGGACTGGGATCAGGTGCTGAAAGCGCATGACGCCTACAAAAGCCTGCCGGGCGGTGCGCGTAACGACGCCGGCCCGATGCAGTATCTGATCCCCGGCTGGACATTTGACCGCAAACGTCCCGTTTTCGGCCGCAACTCATTAAAAAAGGACTGAATCATGTCTCACTATTCAACGCCAGTTGTTACTTCCATGCAGGTCATCCCGGTTGCGGGCCACGACAGTATGCTGATGAACCTGAGCGGGGCGCACGCGCCGTTCTTTACCCGCAACATTGTGGTGATTAAAGACAATTCCGGCCACACGGGCGTGGGGGAAATCCCCGGCGGCGAGAAGATCCGCACCACGCTTGAAGATGCGATCCCGCTGGTTGTCGGTAAAACCCTGGGCGAATACAAGAACGTCCTGACGCTGGTGCGCAATACCTTTGCCGATAGGGATTCCGGCGGTCGTGGGCTGCAAACCTTCGACCTGCGTACCACCATTCACGTGGTCACCGGTATTGAAGCGGCAATGCTGGATTTGCTGGGTCAGCACTTAGGCGTAAACGTGGCGTCTCTGCTGGGCGACGGTCAGCAGCGTAGCGAAGTGGAAATGCTCGGCTATCTGTTCTTCGTCGGCAACCGCAAAGCCACGCCGCTGCCGTATCAGAGCCAGCCGGATGAAAAGTGCGACTGGTACCGCCTGCGTCACGACGAAGCGATGACCCCGGATTCCGTGGTACGTCTGGCGGAAGCAGCGTATGAAAAATATGGCTTTAACGACTTTAAACTGAAGGGCGGCGTGCTTGCCGGGGAAGAAGAGGCCGAGTCGATTGTGGCGCTGGCAAAACGTTTCCCACAGGCGCGCGTTACGCTCGATCCGAACGGCGCATGGTCGCTCAATGAAGCGATTAAAATTGGTAAATACCTGAAGGGCGTGCTGGCGTATGCGGAAGATCCGTGTGGTGCGGAGCAGGGCTTCTCCGGACGTGAAGTGATGGCGGAATTCCGTCGCGCAACTGGCCTGCCGACCGCCACCAACATGATCGCCACCGACTGGCGTCAGATGGGCCACACGCTTTCGCTGCAATCTGTCGATATCCCGCTGGCGGACCCGCACTTCTGGACCATGCAGGGTTCGGTGCGCGTGGCGCAGATGTGTCATGAATTCGGCCTGACCTGGGGTTCACACTCCAACAACCACTTTGACGTTTCGCTGGCAATGTTCACCCACGTGGCCGCTGCCGCGCCGGGTAATGTTACCGCGATTGATACCCACTGGATTTGGCAGGAAGGAAATCAACGTCTCACCAAACAACCGTTTGAAATCAAGGGCGGGATGGTGCAGGTACCGACTACGCCGGGTCTGGGCGTTGAACTGGATATGGACCGCGTTATGCAGGCCAACGAGCTGTATAAAAAACACGGCCTTGGCGCACGCGACGACGCGATGGGCATGCAGTATCTCCTCCCGAACTGGACGTTCGATAATAAGCGCCCTTGCATGGTGCGTTAAGCAAAATGCCGATCCCTGCCGGGGTCGGTATTTTTTCTGATTCAGATGTAAGATCATGGCACTCCCGACGCATAAGGACAGCCAATGAAGATTGTAATTGCACCGGATTCGTACAAGGAAAGCCTGAGCGCGCTGGAGGTGGCGAGTGCCATCGAGCGGGGTTTTCGCGAAATTTACCCCGACGCGGATTACCATAAACTTCCCGTTGCGGATGGCGGTGAAGGTACCGTCGAAGCGATGGTTGCCGCTACTCAGGGGCGTGTCGTCGAAGTAGAGGTTACCGGCCCGCTGGGCGACACGGTGCAGGGTTTTTACGGCCTGTCTGGCGATGAGCAGAGCGCCTTTATCGAAATGGCGGCGGCCAGCGGGCTGGAGCTCGTTCCAGGCGACAAACGCTGCCCGCTGACTACAACATCCTGGGGAACCGGGGAGCTGATTCGCCACGCCTTAGATGCGGGCGTAAAGCATATTATTATTGGCCTTGGCGGCAGCGCGACCAATGACGGCGGCGCAGGCATGGCGCAGGCGCTGGGCGTGAAGCTTCTGACGGCGGATAACCAGGCCATTGCCCCAGGCGGCGCAGGGCTGGAGACGCTTAAACTTATCGATATCAGCGAGCTGGATGCGCGTCTGGCTGAGTGCCGTATTGAAGTCGCCTGTGATGTCACCAACCCGTTAACGGGCGAAGAGGGCGCATCCGCCGTGTTTGGCCCGCAGAAAGGCGCAACGCCCGAGATGATTTCCCGACTTGATGCGGCGCTTGAGCACTATGCGCAATGCGTGAAGCGCTGTCTGGATATTGACGTGCTGGCGCTGGAAGGGGGTGGTGCGGCAGGCGGAATGGGCGCGGCGCTGTATGCATTCTGCGGCGCAGAGCTTCGCCCTGGCATCGAAATTGTTACCGACGCGCTGCATCTCGATAAGCTGGTGGCTGACGCTGACCTGGTGATTACCGGGGAAGGGCGTATCGACAGCCAGACTATTCACGGCAAAGTACCGGTAGGCGTGGCACGCGTGGCAAAGCGCTATAACGTGCCGGTCATCGCGATTGGCGGCAGCCTGACGCCGGATGTCGGCGTAGTGCATGAGCATGGCTTAGATGCGGTGTTTAGCGTGCTGTATCGCATCTGCACGCTGGAAGACGCATTGCGGGATGCCGAAGATAATCTGTTTATGGCGGCGCGGAATATCGCGGCGGTGCTGAGGATGGGGCAGAGATTATCGCTGTAAAATGCCGGATGGCGCTCACGCTTATCCGGCCTACGTTTAGTGCCGGATGAGCGTGAGCGCCATCCGGCAAAGGCTATCTTCTCATCCCAACATCTTCTTCGTTTCGCGCGTCACGTTGTCCATCTCATCCAGCAGTTCCAGAAACTCTGGCTCCAGATCTTCCGCAGGCGTTCCGTTGCGCAGTTGCCCTTCAATCAAATGACACAAGTGTTTCAGGCGCGGCACGCCGCTGTAGCCGCAGCTACCGTGCAGCTTATGAATGGCGTCCACCAGATTTTCCGGCTCTTCCCCCACCAGTTGCTCTTCCACCTTGTTACGCACTTCTGGCAGGAAGGCGACCAGCATTTGCAGCATCTCGCGTGCAAGGTCCGGTTTATACGCGGCCTGACGCAGTGCCAGCTGCCAGTCGAGGGTGGTGTTGAGATCGATTGCAGGTTCTACGGGCTCAGACGCGGTCGGCAGCGTCGCCGCAGATAGCCCCGGTTTGTAACGCAGCAGAAGATTGCGCAGCTTATCTTCTTCGATGGGTTTCGCCAGATAATCGTTCATACCCGCGCTCAGCAGTTTTTCTTTCTGCCCGGCCATGGCGTGCGCGGTCACCGCAATCACCGGCGTTTGCTGCTGATGCGGCAATTGACGAATCAGTTCGCAGGCGCGAATACCGTCAATATCCGGCATCTGAATATCCATCAGAATCAGGTCAAACTGCATTTCGCGGGCGCGCTCAATCGACTGCTGACCGCTCTCGCACAGCTCAACATGCTGAACCTGGTCGCCGAGCAGCGCGCCAATCAGCTTAAGGTTGGCCGGGTTGTCATCTACCGCCATCACCGTCATGGCGATGCGGGCGTCGTCATCCTGAAGTTCCAGCGCGGGTTGCGTTGTGCGGCAATAATCTGTCAGCGCAGGCAGCAGACGCGTTGAGGTTAGCGGTTTCAACAGGCAGGCAGCGGCCCCCTCTCTTTTCAACGCTTCTGCATCAACCTGCGCATGGCAAGGCAGCGCGAGGAGCAGGTAATCGGTCATTGCACGGGCCTGCGACAGCTTCTCACGATGATGCTCCAGGTCGCGTACCGAAACCGGAATCGCTATCAGCATGATGTCGTAATGCTCAACCGGCAGCGCGGAGAAGGTCTGGCTGTAAATGACCTCCAGTGGCGTCGAGGCCAGCATATCCAGCGTTGCCTGCGCAGCGGCTGCGTTCGCTTCTACGTAGGCCAGGCGCTTGCCTTTCAGGCACTGTGTGGATGGCCCGTCCGAGAGAACATTCGGATTGAGATCCAGATTGATATTGAACCAGAAGGTTGAGCCGCGATTTGGCTGGCTGTGGAAGGAGATATCCCCGCTCATCTCTTTCACCAGTTTCTGGGTGATCACTAACCCCAGCCCGGTACCGCCGTGGCGGCGAGAAATACTGGCGTCTGCCTGACGGAATGCCTGGAACAGCCGCGACTGATCGCGCTCCGGAATACCAATTCCCGTGTCGCGGATTTGCACTTCGATCTGTACTTTATTGTTGCTGAGCGCGCGTTTCTCAACCAGCACGTCAATGTTGCCGTGTTCGGTAAATTTAATCGCATTACCGACCAGGTTGGTAATCACCTGCTGTAAGCGCAGCGGGTCGCCGATGACGTTATCCGGCACATCGTTTTTGATGTTGAGGGTCAGCTCCAGCCCTTTATCGTGGGCGGAGTGGGCAAGCAGCGTCACCACTTCATCCAGCGAGTTACGCAGCGGGAACGGAATGCTTTCCAGAATCAGTTTACCGGCTTCCAGTTTCGAGAAGTCGAGAACATCGTTGATGATCGCCAGCAGATTATTCGCCGAACGCTCAATGGTATTCAGGTGGTCACGCTGAGTGGGATTCAGCTCGCTTTTCAGCGTCAGACGGGTAAAGCCAATCACGCCGTTGAGTGGCGTACGCAGTTCGTGTGACATATTGGCAAGAAATTCAGACTTAATACGCGCGGCTTCCTGAGCGCGCTTTTTCGCCAGATCCAGCTCAACGTTCTGAATTTCCATCTGCTCCAGCGTTTCACGCAGGTCAGAGGTGGCCTGGTCAACGTTGTGCTGCATCTCCTCATGATATGCCGCCAGCGACATCGCCATCGAGTTAATGCCGTTTTTCAGCATATCCAGCTCGCCCAGCATAAAGCCTTCCACGCGGCTATCGAGTTGCCCGCGCCGGATGCGGTCAACCGTGTTCACCATGTTGCGAATCGGCCCGGTCACATCGCGCATTAAACGCCAGCCGAAGATCAGCGCAATGCCGATACAGAACAGCATCATCACGCTGGAGATGAAAATCTCTTTGTACTGCTGAAGCCGCACGGAGCGGAGATCCAGCTCCAGCGCGACGTAGCCCAACATATTGACCGGAGTTTTTGCCTCTGACTGCGGGGATTCATCCGGTGAATAGTGTTCTGAGATAATCGGCGTGCGTAAAATCATGATGTCGCCGTGGCGCACTACGCTCAACCGTCGGGGGAAAGGCTGCCCGTTGGGCAAGCGCAGTTCGGTCGGGTCGAGCTGATAGTTCGAGGTCACGAACAGTTTGTTATGTTCGTCATACACCGAAATTGCCCGCACGATATCAGAGTGACGGCGATGCAACACGCTGATGAGCTGGCCAATGGATTCGCGATTCTGCAAATTCATTCCATATTCGCTGGAGACGGCAAGCGGTTCGATAATGCTGGCGCCAGCGTCTTCGAGTTGACGCTGCAGGTCGTTATAGCGGTGAACGACAAAGAAGATGCTGAGCAGCAAACCGATGAGTACGGTCGGGGCCAGGATCAAAATCATCATGCGCGCACGCAGGCTGTAGTTGGTCATGAAGGTCCGTTGTGGGAGAATCAGGGTAATATGTTTGATTGAGAAAAATCTCTACGATGGCGCAATTCTACTCTGCAAAACGGCGCGTGACGACGCGCCAGATCATAACTGTGACAGTCAGTGACCTCGATCCCTTTGGTCAGGGTGTTGCGCGTAACAACGGTAAGGCGCTATTTATCAATGGATTACTTCCTGATGAACGCGCGGAAATTACCCTGACGGAAGATAAAAAACAGTATGCCCGTGGGCAGGTAAAACGGCGCTTAAGCGACAGCCCGGAGCGTGTAGAACCGCGTTGCCCGCATTTTGGCGTCTGCGGCGGGTGCCAGCAGCAACACGCCTCGATTGCACTACAGCAGCGCAGTAAACAGGCCGCACTCGCGCGCCTGATGAAGCGCGACGTAGAAGAGGTGATTGCGGCCCAGCCCTGGGGCTACCGCCGCCGTGCGCGCCTGAGCCTGAACTACCAGCCTAAAACGCAGCAGTTGCAGATGGGTTTTCGCAAGGCCAACGCCAGCGATATCGTCGATGTGGTGCAGTGCCCCGTTTTGGTGCCCACTCTTGAAGCATTGCTGGTGCCGTTGCGCGAATGCCTGAATACGCTGCAAGGCAAACGCAGCCTGGGGCACGTTGAGTTAGTGAGCGCTGACAACGGCCCGCTAATGGTGCTTCGCCATACCGCGCCGCTGAGTGCGCAGGACAGAGAAAAACTGGAACGCTTTTCGCATTCTTCAGGTCTTTCCCTGTATCTCGCGCCCGAAAGCGAGATACTTGAACGCGTAAGCGGTGAAGTGCCCTGGTATTCCTCAGACGGACTACGCTTAACGTTCAGCCCGCGCGACTTCATTCAGGTGAACGATGGTGTAAACCAAAAAATGGTCGCCACTGCGCTTGAATGGCTCGATATACAGAAAGAGGACCGCGTGCTCGATCTTTTCTGCGGCATGGGCAACTTCACGCTGCCGCTGGCAAAACGCGCCGCCAGCGTCATTGGCGTAGAGGGCGTTCCGGCGCTGGTGGCGAAAGGCCAGGAAAATGCGGCGCTGAATAATTTACAGAATGTCACGTTTTTCCATGAGAATCTGGAAGAGGACGTAACGCGTCAGAGCTGGGCAAAGCACGGCTTTGACAAAATTTTACTCGATCCTGCCCGCGCAGGCGCACCGGGCGTGATGCAACATATTATAAAATTAGCGCCAACGCGGATGGTCTATGTGTCCTGTAACCCCGCTACGCTTGCGCGTGACAGTGAAGCGCTTTTACGTGCGGGTTACCAAATTCAGCGTATGGCAATGCTTGACATGTTCCCGCACACTGGGCATCTGGAATCAATGGTGTTGTTTGAGCGTAAGTAATAATTGTGGCTTGTCGACTTCGACAGGCCCGGTCCCTTAAGGAGAGGACAATGGTTGCGGTAAGAAGTGCACATCTAAATAAAGCTGGTGAGTTTGACTCACAAAAATGGATCTCAAGTCTGGGAATTACCAGCCAGCAGTCGTGTGAGCGCTTAGCCGAGACCTGGGATTATTGTCGACAGCACACCCAGAATCACCCGGACGCCGAGCTTCTGCTCTGGCGTGGGGTAGAGATGGTAGAGATTCTGTCGATGCTCAGTATGGATAACGACACCCTTCGCGCCGCCTTGCTGTTCCCGTTGGTGGACGCTAACGTAGTTTCCGAAGAGGTGCTTGCTGAAAGCGCCGGGAAATCCGTCGTCACCCTGATCCACGGCGTGCGCGATATGGCAGCCATTCGCCAGCTGAAAGCCACCCACACGGATTCCGTTTCCTCCGATCAGGTCGATAACGTGCGCCGCATGTTGCTGGCGATGGTGGACGACTTCCGCTGCGTGGTTATCAAGCTGGCAGAGCGCATTGCCCATCTGCGTGAAGTGAAAGACGCGCCAGAAGATGAACGCGTTCTGGCGGCGAAAGAGTGTACCAACATCTACGCGCCGCTGGCGAACCGACTCGGTATCGGCCAGTTGAAGTGGGAGCTGGAAGACTACTGTTTCCGCTATCTGCACCCGGCAGAATACAAGCGCATTGCCAAGCTGCTGCACGAACGCCGTATCGACCGCGAACACTACATTTCTGAGTTCGTGGGGCATCTGCGCGCCGAAATGAAAACCGAAGGCGTGAAAGCGGAAGTGTACGGGCGACCAAAACACATCTATAGCATCTGGCGCAAAATGCAGAAAAAACAGCTCGCATTTGATGAGCTTTTTGATGTGCGCGCGGTGCGAATCGTCGCCGAACGTTTGCAGGACTGCTATGCCGCGCTGGGGATAGTACACACTCACTATCGCCACCTGCCGGATGAGTTTGACGACTATGTCGCCAACCCGAAACCGAACGGTTACCAGTCCATCCACACCGTGGTGCTGGGGCCTGGCGGCAAAACAATTGAGATTCAGATCCGTACCAAACAGATGCACGAAGATGCCGAGTTGGGCGTCGCCGCGCACTGGAAATACAAAGAGGGCACGGCGGCACCTGGCCCGCGTAGCGGCCACGAAGACCGCATCGCCTGGCTGCGTAAGCTGATTGCGTGGCAGGAAGAGATGGCCGACTCCGGCGAAATGCTCGACGAAGTGCGCAGCCAGGTCTTTGACGACCGTGTCTATGTGTTTACACCGAAAGGTGATGTTGTCGATTTACCGGCAGGCTCGACGCCGCTTGATTTCGCCTATCACATTCACAGCGATGTCGGCCACCGCTGCATCGGTGCGAAAATTGGCGGACGCATCGTGCCGTTCACCTATCAGTTGCAGATGGGCGATCAGATTGAAATCATCACCCAGAAGCAGCCGAACCCGAGCCGTGACTGGCTGAACCCGAATCTGGGCTACGTCACAACCAGTCGCGGGCGTTCGAAAATTCACGCCTGGTTCCGTAAACAGGATCGCGATAAAAACGTGCTGGCCGGGCGTCAAATTCTGGATGACGAGCTTGAGCATTTGGGCATCAGCCTGAAGGAAGCGGAAAAACATCTGCTGCCGCGTTACAACTTCAACGACGTGGAAGAGCTGTTAGCGGCGATTGGCGGCGGCGACATTCGTCTTAACCAGATGGTCAACTTCCTGCAGGCGCAGTTCAACAAACCGAGCGCGGCAGAAGAAGACGCGGCGGCGCTGAAACAGTTGCAGCAGAAAACCTACACTCCGCAAAACCGCAGCAAGGACAATGGCCGTGTGGTGGTGGAAGGCGTCGGTAACCTGATGCACCACATTGCTCGCTGCTGCCAGCCCATTCCGGGCGATGAGATTGTGGGCTTTATCACCCAGGGGCGCGGTATTTCCGTTCACCGTGCCGACTGCGAACAGCTGGTCGAACTGCGCGCGCATGCGCCGGAACGCCTGGTGGACGCCGTGTGGGGCGAAAGCTACTCAGCGGGTTACTCGCTGGTGGTGCGCGTCACGGCGAACGACCGTAGCGGCCTGCTGCGCGATATCACCACCATCCTCGCCAACGAAAAGGTCAACGTCCTCGGCGTCGCCAGCCGCAGCGATACCAGGCAGCAGATGGCGACCATCGACATGACCATTGAAATCTACAACCTGCAGGTGCTGGGCCGCGTGCTTGGCAAACTGAACCAGGTGCCGGATGTGATAGACGCGCGGCGTTTGCACGGGGGGTAAATTCTTCCAGGCCGGATAAGGCGAAGCCGTATCCGGCACTATCGCAACGCCGGATGCGGCTTCGCCTTATCCGGCCTATATCTTTTCAATTTTCCAGGATTTTACATGGACCAAATCACCCGCCTTCTCACCATTATGCAGCGCCTGCGCGACCCAGAAACCGGCTGTCCGTGGGATAAAGAACAAACCTTCAGCACCATCGCGCCATACACCCTTGAAGAAACTTACGAAGTGCTCGACGCTATCGCCCGTGAAGATTTTGACGACCTGCGCGGCGAACTCGGCGACCTGTTGTTCCAGGTGGTGTTTTACGCCCAGATGGCGCAGGAAGAGGGACGCTTCGACTTCAACGATATCTGCGCGGCCATCAGCGACAAATTAGAACGCCGCCACCCGCATATCTTTGGCGACGCGACCGCAGGCAACAGCAGCGAAGTGCTGGCGCGCTGGGAGCAAATCAAAACCGCCGAACGCGCTGAAAAAGCGCAGACCTCCGCGCTGGATGATATTCCACACAGCTTCCCGGCGTTAATGCGCGCGCACAAAATTCAGAAACGCTGCTCGGCGGTTGGCTTTGACTGGGACACGCTCGGCCCGGTGCTGGATAAAGTGCATGAAGAAATTGACGAAGTGATGCACGAAGCGAAGCAGGCGGTGATTGATGAAGCCAAACTGGAAGAGGAAGTGGGGGATCTGTTGTTCGCCACGGTGAATCTTTCACGTCATTTAGGCGTAAAAGCCGAAACCGCGCTGCAAAAGGCCAATCTTAAATTTGAACGCCGTTTTCGTGAAGTTGAGCGAATCGTCGCCGCCAGAGGCCTGGAAATGACCGGAGTAGACCTGAATACCATGGAAGAGGTATGGCAGGAGGTAAAACGACAGGAACATGATCTCTAAGGAAATTTCGCGATCAAGCGCAATTTGTGTGATTTTTTAAATGACAAGCGCTTGATTTGCGTCAAAAACATTTAGCCAAAAGCGGCTATTTTCTCACTCCTTATCTCTGTTGAGACTCCGTGCTGAGATGCATTCATCACTTATTCGTGAGACATCAAGGTGATAAAGGAGTAATTCTCTGGGTGAATAGCAGTGTAATGCCCTGTTTAACCCGGAGAAAACCAACATTAACGCGGCCTGAAGAACATAGGGGAGGGAGAATGAAAGTTTGTGGCGCTCGTCATGTTCGGGTATACTGTTTTCCCGTCCTGGTTATTCCATCGTTTCACCCTAACTTCTCAGGTTCAGCATGACAACGAACTATATTTTTGTGACCGGCGGGGTCGTATCCTCTCTGGGTAAAGGCATTGCCGCAGCCTCCCTGGCAGCCATTCTTGAAGCCCGTGGCCTCAACGTAACCATGATGAAATTGGATCCGTACATCAACGTCGATCCAGGCACCATGAGCCCGATCCAACACGGCGAAGTGTTCGTTACTGAAGACGGCGCTGAAACCGACCTGGACCTGGGTCACTACGAGCGTTTCATCCGCACCAAAATGACTCGCCGCAATAACTTCACGACTGGCCGTATCTACTCAGATGTCCTGCGCAAAGAGCGCCGTGGCGACTATCTGGGCGCGACCGTACAGGTTATCCCGCACATCACTAACGCTATTAAAGAACGCGTACTTGCTGGCGGTGAAGGCCATGACGTGGTTCTGGTTGAAATCGGCGGTACCGTAGGTGATATCGAATCCCTGCCGTTCCTTGAAGCGATTCGCCAGTTGGCGGTTGATATTGGCCGTGAACACGCGCTGTTCATGCACCTGACCCTGGTGCCTTATCTGGCGGCGGCGGGTGAAGTCAAAACCAAACCGACTCAGCACTCTGTGAAAGAACTGCTGTCCATTGGTATTCAGCCTGACATCCTGGTTTGTCGCTCCGATCGTGCGATTCCGGCTAACGAACGTGCAAAAATTGCATTGTTCTGTAACGTGCCAGAAAAAGCCGTTATTTCGATGAAAGACGTCGATTCCATTTATAAAATTCCAGGCCTGTTGAAATCTCAGGGGCTGGACGATTATATTTGTAAACGATTCAGCTTGAACTGTCCGGAAGCTAACTTGTCTGAATGGGAACAGGTTATCTATGAAGAAGCCAACCCGGCAGGCGAAGTGACTATCGGTATGGTCGGCAAGTACATCGAACTGCCGGATGCCTATAAATCAGTTATCGAAGCGCTGAAACACGGTGGCCTGAAAAATCGTGTAACCGTCAACATCAAACTGATCGATTCGCAAGATGTTGAAACACGTGGCGTCGAAATTCTGAAAGATTTAGATGCTATCCTGATTCCTGGTGGTTTCGGCTACCGTGGTGTCGAAGGTAAAATTGCTACCGCACGCTATGCGCGTGAAAACAATATTCCGTATCTGGGCATTTGCCTGGGTATGCAGGTTGCGTTGATTGAGTTTGCACGTAACGTGGCGGGTATGGATAACGCCAACTCTACGGAATTTGTGCCAGACTGTAAGTACCCGGTTGTGGCGCTCATTACCGAGTGGCGTGATGAAGAAGGTAATGTTGAAGTGCGTACCGAGAAGAGCGATCTCGGCGGCACTATGCGCCTGGGCGCACAGCAGTGCCAGCTCTCCGACGATAGCCTGGTTCGTAAGATGTACAATGCGCCAACTATCGTTGAGCGTCATCGTCACCGCTACGAAGTCAACAATATGCTGTTGAAACAGATTGAAGCTGCAGGTCTGCGCGTTGCGGGCCGTTCCGGGGATGATCAGTTGGTCGAGATCATCGAAGTTCCGAATCACCCGTGGTTCGTTGCTTGTCAGTTCCATCCGGAGTTTACTTCTACACCTCGTGATGGGCACCCGCTGTTTGCAGGCTTTGTAAAAGCCGCCAGCGAGTACCAGAAGCGTCAGGCGAAGTAAGTAAAAAAGTTAGAACGGCAACGCCCCATGAGGGGCGTTGTTTGTCTGGAGTTTTAGTTTAACTTGTACTGAGGAAAACCTAATGTCCAAAATCGTTAAAATCATCGGTCGTGAAATCATCGACTCCCGTGGTAACCCGACTGTTGAAGCAGAAGTACACCTGGAAGGTGGTTTCGTCGGTATGGCAGCTGCTCCGTCAGGTGCTTCTACTGGTTCCCGCGAAGCTCTGGAACTGCGCGATGGTGACAAATCCCGTTTCATGGGTAAAGGCGTACTGAAAGCTGTTGCAGCTGTTAACGGCCCAATCGCTCAGGCTCTGCTGGGTAAAGATGCTAAAGATCAGGCTGGCATCGACAAAATCATGATCGACCTGGACGGTACTGAAAACAAATCTAACTTCGGTGCGAACGCAATCCTGGCCGTTTCTCTGGCTGCTGCTAAAGCTGCTGCTGCCGCTAAAGGCCTGCCGCTGTATGCTCACATCGCTGAACTGAACGGCACCCCGGGTAAATACTCCATGCCGGTTCCGATGATGAACATCATCAACGGTGGTGAGCACGCTGACAACAACGTCGACATCCAGGAATTCATGATTCAGCCGGTTGGCGCGAAATCCCTGAAAGAAGCCGTACGTATGGGTTCTGAAGTGTTCCATAACCTGGCTAAAGTTCTGAAAGCTAAAGGTATGAACACTGCTGTTGGTGACGAAGGCGGCTATGCGCCGAACCTGGGTTCCAACGCAGAAGCGCTGGCTGTCATCGCTGAAGCGGTTAAAGCAGCAGGCTACGAACTGGGCAAAGACATCACTCTGGCGATGGACTGCGCAGCGTCTGAATTCTACAAAGACGGTAAATACGTTCTGGCTGGCGAAGGCAACAAAGCGTTCACCTCTGAAGAATTCACTCACTTCCTGGAAGAACTGACCAAACAGTACCCGATCGTCTCCATCGAAGATGGCCTGGACGAATCTGACTGGGATGGTTTCGCATACCAGACCAAAGTACTGGGCGACAAAATCCAGCTGGTTGGTGACGATCTGTTCGTAACCAACACCAAGATCCTGAAAGAAGGCATCGAAAAAGGCATCGTTAACTCCATCCTGATCAAATTCAACCAGATCGGTTCCCTGACCGAAACTCTGGCTGCGATCAAAATGGCGAAAGACGCTGGCTACACTGCTGTCATCTCTCACCGTTCTGGCGAAACTGAAGACGCTACCATCGCTGACCTGGCGGTCGGTACTGCTGCAGGCCAGATCAAAACCGGTTCTATGAGCCGTTCTGACCGTGTTGCTAAATACAACCAGCTGATTCGTATCGAAGAAGCACTGGGCGAACAAGCTCCGTACAACGGTCGTAAAGAGATCAAAGGCCAGGCTTAATCGCCCCGCTTTTAACTCTTAATAAAAACCCGCTTCGGCGGGTTTTTTTACGCCTGTAAGAGAATGCACGGGCAAACATGACCCTCCCGCATAAATCTGCGATAATTACCGCATACCCCTTTTACAGAGATGATTATGCAGTACCCGATTAATGAAATGTTCCAGACCCTGCAAGGCGAGGGTTACTTCACTGGCGTTCCCGCTATCTTTATTCGTTTACAGGGATGCCCGGTGGGCTGCGCCTGGTGTGATACCAAGCATACCTGGGAAAAACTTAGCGATCGGGAAGTGTCTCTGTTCAGCATCCTGGCAAAAACTAAAGAGAGCGATAAATGGGGCGCGGCAGGGGAAGACGATCTGTTAACCGCGATTGCCCGTCAGGGCTGGACAGCGAAGCATGTTGTCATCACCGGCGGCGAACCCTGCATTCACGACCTCACCCCGCTGACAACGCTGCTCGAGCAAAACGGCTATAGCTGCCAGATTGAAACCAGCGGTACGCACGAAGTGCGTTGCACGCACACCACGTGGGTCACGGTTTCCCCGAAAGTGAATATGCGCGGCGGCTATGACGTGCTATCGCAGGCGCTGGAGCGCGCTGATGAAATCAAGCATCCGGTAGGCCGCGTGCGCGATATTGAAGCGCTGGACGAGCTGCTGGAGACGCTGACGGATGACAAACAGCGTGTGATTGCCCTGCAGCCGATTAGCCAGAAAGAAGATGCCACACGCCTGTGCATTGACACCTGCATTGCGCGCAACTGGCGTTTGTCGATGCAGACGCATAAGTATTTGAATATTGCCTGATTTTACTTACCGCTGACCATGGTTATGGTCGGTGACAAGTTGATGATAAACGGACAGCTTTGGCTGTCCGTTTTCGCACCTTCCTCATAGATTTTTCCCTCTAAAGTGGGATGTTAGTCGTCATTCCCATATTTTTCTCAGCGGCCTTTTGCCGAACGCGCGAAACTCAGTCGAGTGCTTTTGGTGTTTTTGGGCTGACTTTAACAAGGCTGATGGTTTATTTATTGAAATTAATGGGTTAGCAGCTCCTTAATAATGCGGATTTGTGAAAGAAATTGATGTGGTACGTTGGTGGGATGTTTGTTGGTGAATAAGGTGTTTTAAAACAGTGGGTTATGTTTATAGAGTTCCCCGCGCCAGCGGGGATATACCGATTATAGCCTCGCCGATTTGTGGCGGCGGCTGGAGTTCCCCGCGCCAGCGGGGATATACCGAGATTGGGATGAAATTTAGTGATTTCTCAACTGAGTTCCCCGCGCCAGCGGGGATATACCGCGCGAGGCGGGTTATGCGTCCGGTGATATAGCGAGTTCTCCGCGCCAGCGGGGATATACCGCTGGCCAACCGGGCTTTGCTTTATCAGTGAGCGAGTTCCCCGCGCCAGCGGGGATATACCGATCACGTAATTGATTACGTATCAAACGGAAAAGAGTTCCCCGCGCCAGCGGGGATATACCGAAACTCGCCGGGCGCAGCGTTACTAAGCTGGTGAGTTCCCCGCGCCAGCGGGGATATACCGGCTATTACATACACGACGCGAGACGGCGATCGCGAGTTCCCCGCGCCAGCGGGGATAAACCGTTGTTCGTCATCGATTACAACCAGTCGAACGAGAGTTCCCCGCGCCAGCGGGGATAAACCGGTCAGCATTGTTGTTGATCTGATGGGGAATCTGGGAGTTCCCCGCGCCAGCGGGGATATACCACAGTATCAGAAAGGTGCATTACAAATGATCGCGTCGCTGACCTTGTATCTTCAGTTCCAGCTGCGGAAATTGGCCGCTCGCAAAAAACGTCATGAGAAGTCATCTGCCTGCAGGCCAATCTAAAGCGCAATCAGTAAATATATTGAGGGAAAAATGAGGAGTGAGTCTACAGCGGGATGGGAGTCGAGCCCACATAAACATGGCACCCTGGTGCCTGCCGATTTAGCGTTAAACGTACCTACTGCAGACTCAGCATCAAACTGTATTATGGATAAAAAATAGCAACTGATTCCAACAATCTTCATGCCTGAAAATTGAATCAGCAATGTTTACCAGGAACAAAGTTTTCGCGTTGTTGCATGCGCATATCCCCGCAGGAATACACGCATCTCAATCGCTCTTACTCCCCGCGATAAACACAACCCGCCGTACAGGTCTCTTTCACCATCACCGCGCTCAGCAGCGGCACAACCGGTTTCACTTGTTCCCAAATCCAGCGCGACAGCACTTCGCTGGTCGGATTCTCCAGGCCCGGAATATCATTCAGATAATAGTGATCCAGACGATCGTAAGTCGGTTTAAACGCCGCTTTCAGTTCGGCGAAATCCATGATCCAACCGGTATGCGGATCGACTTCACCCGTAATCTCAAGGCGCACCATAAAGGAGTGGCCGTGCAGGCGACCGCACTTATGCCCTTCGGGTACGTGAGGCAAACGGTGAGCGGCTTCAAAAGTGAAATCTTTAAACAGTGTGGTGGACATCATGAACTCTCAGTCTTGCGGAAAAAACCGCCGCATAGTACCGGAAAGCACATTTTTTATCATTAACTAAAACCCACAAATGGGCGTGAAGAGCGTAATGGATTGTGTCCATGCTTCATTTACTATCTATATCAATAGGTTATCCAATCACTTTTATTGCTAATAACTACCTGTAAATCAGGTTAGTCCATTTGGTTATTTGATATTTCCAACCCTTCTTTAATTGTTATTATCCAGCTCGTTAACCTTACATTCAGTTTTGTTTTTCCCGATTTAAAACAGCTTTGATACTGGAACATAACAAGCATGACAACACAGGTCCCCCCTTCCGCGCTGCTGCCGCTTAATACGGAGCAACTGGCACGCCTTCAGGCGGCCACGACTGACTTAACGCCGACCCAGCTTGCCTGGGTTTCCGGCTATTTCTGGGGCGTGCTAAACCAGCAGCCTGGTGCGGCAGCCATTGCTGCAACGCCTGCGGCTGTTCAGGCCCCAACCATTACACTTATCTCTGCCTCGCAAACCGGCAACGCTCGCCGCGTCGCTGAAGCGCTGCGTGACGATTTACTCGCCGCGAAACTGAACGTGAACCTGGTGAATGCCGGGGATTATAAATTCAAACAAATCGCGTCAGAAAAACTGCTGGTTGTCGTTGCCTCCACGCAAGGGGAAGGGGAGCCTCCGGAAGAAGCGGTGGCGCTGCATAAGTTCCTGTTCTCGAAAAAAGCACCGAAGCTTGATGGCACCGCGTTTGCTGTGCTGGGGCTGGGCGATACCTCGTATGAGTTCTTTTGCCAGGCAGGGAAAGATTTCGACAGCAAGCTGGCGGAGCTCGGCGGCGAGCGTCTGCTTGACCGTGTAGATGCCGATGTAGAATATCAGGCTGCCGCCAGTGAATGGCGCGCTCGCGTGGTTGATGTACTGAAATCTCGCGCGCCTGTCGCAGCACCTTCGCAATCCTTCGCCACGGGCGCAGTGAATGAAATCTGCACCAGCCCATACAGCAAAGAAGCGCCGCTAACGGCAAGCTTGTCCGTTAACCAGAAAATCACCAGCCGTGATTCAGAAAAAGACGTTCGTCATATCGAAATTGATTTAGGCGACTCTGGCCTGCGTTATCAGCCGGGCGATGCGCTGGGTGTTTGGTATCAGAACGATCCGGCACTGGTGAAAGAACTTGTCGAACTGCTGTGGCTGAAAGGCGATGAATCTGTCACCGTTGACGGCAAAACCCTGCCGCTGGCTGAAGCTTTGCAGTGGAATTTTGAACTAACGGTTAACACCGCCAACATCGTTGAGAACTACGCCACGCTTACCCGCAGCGAAACGCTGCTGCCGCTGGTGGGCGATAAAGCGAAGTTACAGCATTACGCCGCGACCACGCCGATTGTCGATATGGTGCGTTTCTCCCCGGCGCAGCTTGATGCTGAAACGTTGATCACCCTGCTACGCCCGCTGACGCCGCGCCTCTATTCCATCGCTTCATCGCAGGCGGAAGCGGAAAGCGAAGTGCATGTCACCGTTGGCGTGGTGCGTTACGACATTGAAGGCCGCGCCCGTGCGGGTGGTGCCTCCAGCTTCCTTGCGGACCGCGTGGAAGAAGAGGGAGAGGTCCGCGTCTTTATCGAACATAACGACAACTTCCGCCTGCCAGCAAACCCGGAAACCCCGGTGATTATGATTGGTCCTGGCACCGGTATCGCGCCATTCCGCGCCTTTATGCAGCAACGCGCCGCCGACGAAGCGCCGGGTAAAAACTGGCTGTTCTTTGGCAATCCGCACTTTACCGAAGACTTCCTGTATCAGGTGGAGTGGCAGCGTTACGTGAAAGAGGGCGTATTGAACCGTATCGATCTCGCCTGGTCGCGCGATCAAAAAGAAAAAATTTACGTACAAGACAAACTGCGCGAACAGGGCGCAGAGGTGTGGCGCTGGATCAATGACGGTGCCCACATTTATGTCTGTGGCGACGCCAATCGAATGGCGAAAGACGTTGAACAGGCACTTCTGGAAGTGATTGCCGAATTTGGTGGCATGGACACCGAAACGGCGGATGAATTTTTAAGTGAGCTGCGCGTAGAGCGCCGTTATCAGCGAGATGTCTACTAATGAGCGAAAAACATCCAGGGCCTTTAGTGGTCGAAGGTAAACTGGCAGACGCCGAGCGCATGAAGCTTGAGAGCAACTACCTGCGCGGCACGATTGCTGAAGATTTAAACGATGGCCTGACCGGCGGGTTTAAGGGCGATAACTTCCTGCTGATCCGTTTCCACGGCATGTATCAGCAGGATGACCGCGACATTCGCGCGGAACGTGCTGAACAGAAGCTGGAACCGCGTCATGCGATGCTGCTGCGCTGCCGTCTGCCAGGTGGGGTGATCACCACTAAACAGTGGCAGGCAATTGATAAATTCGCCGCTGATAACACGATTTACGGCAGCATCCGTCTGACCAACCGCCAGACGTTCCAGTTTCACGGCATTCTGAAGAAGAACGTCAAACCGGTGCACCAGATGCTGCACTCGGTCGGTCTTGATGCGTTGGCGACCGCCAACGATATGAACCGTAACGTGTTGTGCACCTCGAACCCGTATGAGTCGCAGCTGCACGCAGAAGCGTACGAGTGGGCGAAGAAAATCTCAGAACATCTGCTGCCGCGTACTCGCGCGTATGCGGAGATCTGGCTCGATCAAGAGAAAGTCGCCACCACCGATGAAGAACCGATCCTCGGCCAGACCTATCTGCCGCGTAAGTTCAAAACCACGGTAGTGATCCCGCCGCAGAACGATATCGATCTGCACGCCAACGACATGAACTTCGTGGCGATAGCGGAAAACGGTAAACTGGTGGGCTTCAACCTGCTGGTGGGCGGTGGGCTTTCCATCGAGCACGGTAACAAGAAAACCTACGCCCGCACCGCGAGCGAATTTGGTTATCTGCCGCTGGAGCATACCCTGGCGGTAGCGGAAGCGGTGGTTACCACCCAGCGCGATTGGGGTAATCGTACCGACCGTAAAAACGCCAAAACCAAATACACGCTCGAGCGTGTGGGTGTTGAGACGTTTAAAGCGGAAGTTGAACGTCGCGCGGGGATCAAATTTGAACCGATCCGTCCGTATGAGTTCACCGGACGTGGCGATCGTATCGGTTGGGTAAAAGGGATCGACGACAAATGGCATCTGACGCTGTTTATCGAAAATGGTCGTATCCTTGATTATCCGGGGCGGCCGCTGAAAACCGGTCTGCTGGAGATCGCGAAGATCCACAAAGGCGATTTCCGCATTACCGCGAACCAGAACCTGATCATTGCCGGTGTACCGGAAAGCCAGAAAGCGAAGATCGAGAAAATTGCGCAGGCGAGCGGCCTGATGAATGTTGTCACCCCGCAGCGTGAAAACTCAATGGCCTGCGTCTCGTTCCCAACTTGCCCGCTGGCGATGGCCGAAGCTGAGCGTTTCCTGCCGTCGTTCGTCGACAAGGTGGAAGCGGTGATGGCGACGCATGGTGTCAGCGATGAGCACATCGTCCTGCGCGTGACGGGCTGCCCGAACGGCTGTGGCCGCGCGATGCTGGCAGAGATCGGCTTGATCGGTAAAGCGCCGGGTCGCTACAACCTGCACCTTGGCGGTAACCGCATGGGAACGCGTATCCCGCGTATGTACAAAGAAAACATCACTGATACCGAAATTCTTGCGGTGATTGATGAGCTGGTAGGGCGCTGGGCGAAAGAGCGTGAAGCGGGTGAAGGCTTCGGCGACTTTACGGTGCGTGCGGGCATCATTCGCCCGGTACTCGACCCGGCGCGCGATTTGTGGGATTAACTTGAATTGCCGCTCCTGCCCGGTTTTGTAGGCCTGATAAGCGAAGCGCCATCAGGCACTGTGGCATCTTTTGCCGGATGCGGCGTAAACGCCTTATTCGGCCTACTTAACCCGCAAGGCAAACAGTGAGGAACTTATGTCCAAACTCGATCTAAACGCCCTGAACGAACTGCCAAAGGTAGACCGCATTCTGGCGCTGGCCCAAACCAACGCCGAGCTTGAAAAACTGGACGCTGAAGGCCGCGTCGCCTGGGCGCTGGAAAATCTGCCCGGTGAATATGTGCTTTCTTCCAGCTTCGGCATTCAGGCGGCGGTGAGCCTGCATCTGGTGAATCAGATCCGTCCGGATATTCCGGTGATCCTCACCGATACGGGTTATTTGTTCCCGGAAACCTACCGTTTTATCGATGAGTTAACGGACAAACTCAAGCTCAACCTGAAAGTGTACCGCGCCACCGAGAGCGCCGCCTGGCAGGAAGCGCGCTACGGCAAACTGTGGGAGCAGGGTGTCGAAGGTATTGAGAAGTACAACGATATCAACAAAGTCGAACCGATGAACCGGGCGCTGAAAGAACTGAACGCACAAACCTGGTTTGCTGGCCTGCGCCGCGAACAATCCGGTAGCCGCGCAACATTGCCGGTACTGGCGGTTCAGCGGGGTGTATTTAAGGTGTTGCCGATTATCGACTGGGATAACCGGACGATATATCAGTACCTGCAAAAACATGGTCTGAAATATCACCCGCTATGGGATGAAGGATATTTATCCGTCGGTGATACCCATACAACCCGTAAATGGGAACCCGGCATGGCGGAAGAAGAAACGCGTTTCTTTGGCTTAAAAAGGGAATGTGGGCTGCACGAAGGGTAAAACATCGTGCCGCTTAATAAACGCCTCTGTCTGAAAAGATGGGGGCGTTTTTATTTTGCGAGCCGCATTCCTGCTTTTAAACGTGAATATAGCAGGGGGAATCAACAGGCATAGAATGGCGTCGGGTGCTTGAGGCTGTCTGGCGTTGAGCATTCGCGAGGTTCCAGATGGACAAAAGCCCCAGGCGATATTTCTATCAACCTGAGGCCAGCGTCCGAACCTAAGCAATTCGGATGTTAGTCTCTTCTTTGCAGGGAGGCAAGACATGCTAACAAAATATGCCCTTGTGGCAATCATAGTGCTGTGTTTTACAGTACTGGGATTCACGCTGATGGTAGGCGACTCGTTGTGTGAGTTGAGTATCAGAGAGCGTGGTATGGAGTTTAAGGCTGTTCTCGCTTACGAATCGAAGAAGTAGCCATCACGCGGGGGTAAAACCCCGCGTATTGGATTGTGATGGTTTGGTCTTCGGCACCCTTTTAACCTAAACCTTCCCCGCCTTCGCCAGTTCCGCAACCAGCGGCATCATCACCTTCACTACATCGCGGCTGCGGCGCTCAATTCTGCCCGGTAGGGCTTTATCGAGATACTGCTGATTATCCAGCCGCGCATCGTGCCAGCTGTTTCCTTCCGGGAAGCTGCGCGTTTTTGCCCGCTGTTGATAACCATCTTTCTTCCCTAACGACCAGTTCGTGGCTTCGACAGACAACACGGGAATACCTGCGTTATCAAACACCTCAGCATCATTACAGCAACCGGTACCTTTTGGATAATCAGGATTCAAACCTGGGTTGGTAAAGGCAGAAATACCATGGCTGCGCGCAATTGCCAGCGCGCGGTCACGCGTGAGTTTTCGTACCGACGCCGGGGTTTTAACGCCGCTGTTGAAATAGAGCTTATCGCCGACGACCAGATTATCGAGGTTGATAACCAGCAGCGTATTTTTCTTCTCGGCGGCGCTCATGCGTTTGAGCAGATTCTCCGCGCCCAGCTTGCCTTCTTCCTCGCCGCTGGTGGCGACGAAGCGAATGCCGTACTCCGTCGGCACGTCTTTCAAACGCTCTGCCAGCTCAAGCATCACGCCCAGCCCCATCGCGTTATCATCAATACCCTGAAGCGTCAGCCCGCCGAGATTATTTTCGACATCGCCATCGTTTTGCGGCGCGTAGGTGTCCAGATGCGCCATCACAATAATCTGCTGCTGCGATTTACCTTCATGCGCCGCGATAACGGTGCTGCCAATCACGTTATGCCAGTTCTGGCGGTTATTTTTGGCGGTGTAGATATAGCGGCTGTGGAACGTGCGGATATCGCTTTGATAACCCATTTTGGCAAACTGCTGACGCAAATAATCTGCCGACAGCATCTCTGCCGGTGTGCCGGTAATACGGCCAGGGAAATAGGTTGCGATATAGCGAGCCTGGGTGTTTGCGATAGAACCGGGCGACGTCGTTGTCGCCAGTGCCGGGAAGGCAGAGCATACGCCAAGCGCCAGCGCAAAGAGGCGGCGACGCAGTGCGGAAGACATAGGGAAATCCTTTAAACAATGCAAAAAATTAGACGCAGCCAGTATGAAACCGAGGCGGTAATTACACAATTTCATTTCTTCTTAAATGCCCAAAAAAGAGGGTGTTAAGCACTTTTTGATATTTGCTTTTTCAGGCTGTTATTCCTTTGAGGAACTACTCATTCCATTTCGTAATTTCATTTGCACTAAGGGGCACCCTATAGTCCCACTATGACTGATTGTTAGTGAGTTGTAACTCTGTGGATTATCTGCCCCTTTTTGCCGCTGTGAAAGACCGCACTGCCCTGGTTGTGGGCGGCGATGACACCGCTGCTCGTAAGATTGCGTTTTTGCTTCGTGCGGGCGCTAACGTTCAGGTCGTGAGCGAAACGCTGTGTGACGAATTGGCGGCTCTGGTGGCGGATAACAAGATTGCATGGCTGGCAGACTCTTTTCAGGAAACACAGCTCGATAGCGTTTTCCTGGTGATTGCCGCCACTGAAGATAGCGTACTCAATCAGCGTATTTATGACGCGGCAAATGCCCGCCAGCGGCTGGTGAATGTGGTGGATAGCCCGTCGCAGTGTTCCTTTATTTTCCCATCGATTGTCGACAGGTCGCCGCTGCTGGTGGCGATTTCATCCGGCGGCACCGCGCCGGTACTGGCACGCATCCTGCGCGAAAAAATTGAAGCTCTACTGCCAACGCGCTTAGGCCTGCTGGCCGAAGCGGCCAGTTACTGGCGTCATGCGATTAAAACGCACCTGAAAACCACCGCCGAGCGCCGTCGATTCTGGGAACGCGTGTTCCGTGGCCGTATTGCCAACATGTTGCTTGCCGGCAATCAGCAGGCGGCGGAAGCGGCATTACAGGATGAACTGGCTCAGCCGCAGCGGCGCGTGGGCGAGATTATTCTGGTGGGCGCAGGACCGGGTGATGCCGGGCTGCTGACGCTGCGCGGGCTTCAGGTCATTCAGCAGGCGGATATCGTTTTCTACGATCACCTGGTGAGCGACGCAGTGCGAGAACTGGTGCGTCGTGATGCAGAACTTATCTGCGTGGGTAAACGCGCGGGAACGCATGCCGTAGCCCAGCATGACACCAATCGTCTGCTAATCGAAGCGGCGCGTGAAGGCAAAAACGTGGTGCGCCTTAAAGGCGGTGACCCGTTTATTTTCGGGCGCGGCGGCGAAGAACTTCAGGCGGCAGCAGAAGCGGGAATTCCCTTCCAGGTCGTCCCTGGCGTGACGGCAGCCGCAGGTGCAACAGCCTATGCTGGCATACCGCTCACCCACCGCGATTACGCGCAAAGCGTCACTTTCGTCACCGGGCACTACAAAGCGGACAGCACGCCCTTTGACTGGAAACAGCTGGCGCAAAGCCGTCAGACGCTGGCGATTTACATGGGCACCATGAAAGCGGCGGAGATTAGCCAACAACTGATTCAACACGGACGCGATAGCGAAACGCCGGTGGCGGTAATTTCGCGCGGTACGCGTGCGGACCAACAGATAAAAACAGGCACCCTGCAACAACTCGAAAACCTGGCGAAAGAGGCCCCCATGCCAGCACTGCTGGTGGTCGGCGAAGTGGTGGAACTGCATCACCAGCTCGCCTGGTTTCAACACACAACAGACTCAGAAAATTTCGATTCTTCTGTAGTGAATCTGGCTTAAGGAACGGTTATGGACCAAAAACGACTCACTCACCTGCGGCAACTGGAGGCGGAAAGCATCCATATCATCCGTGAGGTGGCCGCCGAATTCGCCAACCCGGTCATGATGTATTCGATCGGCAAGGACTCCAGCGTGATGCTGCACCTGGCGCGTAAAGCGTTCTATCCGGGAACCCTGCCGTTCCCGCTGCTGCACGTGGATACCGGCTGGAAATTCCGTGAGATGTACGAGTTCCGCGACCGCACTGCAAAAGCCTATGGCTGTGAGCTGCTGGTGCATAAAAACCCGGAAGGCGTGGCGATGGGGATCAACCCATTTGTGCACGGCAGCGCCAAACACACCGACATCATGAAAACTGAAGGCCTGAAACAGGCGCTGAATAAATACGGTTTTGATGCCGCGTTCGGCGGGGCGCGTCGTGATGAAGAGAAGTCGCGCGCTAAAGAGCGTATCTACTCCTTCCGCGACCGTTTCCACCGCTGGGACCCGAAAAACCAGCGCCCGGAGCTGTGGCACAACTACAACGGCCAGATCAACAAGGGTGAAAGCATCCGCGTCTTCCCGCTCTCCAACTGGACCGAGCTGGATATCTGGCAATACATCTATCTGGAAAATATCGAAATTGTACCGCTGTATCTGGCGGCAGAGCGCCCGGTGCTGGAGCGCGACGGTATGCTGATGATGATCGATGACGATCGCATCGATTTACAGCCGGGCGAGGTTATCAAAAAACGTATGGTGCGCTTCCGTACCCTCGGCTGCTGGCCGCTGACCGGCGCAGTGGAATCCGATGCGCAGACGCTACCGGAAATCATCGAAGAGATGCTGGTTTCGACCACCAGTGAGCGTCAGGGCCGCGTGATTGACCGCGACCAGGCAGGCTCGATGGAGCTTAAAAAACGTCAGGGTTATTTCTAAGGAGCCGCCATGAACAGTTCAATTGCACAACAAATTGCGGATGAAGGCGGCGTTGAAGCGTATCTGCACGCCCAGCAACACAAAAGCCTGCTGCGTTTTCTGACCTGCGGCAGCGTGGATGACGGCAAAAGTACGCTGATTGGCCGTTTGCTGCACGATACCCGTCAGATTTATGAAGATCAGCTCTCTTCGCTGCACAATGACAGTAAACGTCACGGTACGCAGGGTGAGCGCCTGGATCTGGCGCTGCTGGTGGATGGCCTTCAGGCTGAACGCGAGCAGGGCATTACCATTGATGTGGCGTATCGCTATTTTTCTACTGAGAAGCGCAAATTTATCATCGCCGATACCCCTGGGCACGAGCAGTACACCCGTAACATGGCGACCGGCGCGTCCACCTGCGATCTGGCGATCCTGCTGATCGACGCGCGTAAAGGCGTGCTCGATCAAACCCGCCGCCACAGTTTTATCTCCACGCTGCTGGGGATCAAACACCTGATCGTCGCGGTCAACAAAATGGATCTGGTTGAATTCAGCGAAGAGAAGTTTGAGCAGATCCGTCAGGACTATCTGACCTTTGCCGAACAATTGCCTGGCAACCTTGATATTCGCTTCGTGCCGCTATCGGCACTGGAAGGGGATAACGTTGCCAGTCAGAGCGAAAAAATGCCGTGGTACAGCGGCCCGACGCTGCTGGAAGTGCTGGAAACCGTGCAGATTCAACGCGTGGTCGACACCCAGCCGATGCGCTTCCCGGTGCAGTACGTGAACCGTCCGAACCTCGATTTCCGTGGGTTCTCCGGCACGCTGGCTTCTGGGCATGTTCAGGTTGGGCAACGCATTAAAGTGCTGCCGTCAGGCGTGGAATCCTCCATCGCGCGCATCGTCACTTTCGATGGCGATTTGCAGGAAGCCTTTGCCGGCGAAGCCGTGACGCTGGTGCTGAAGGACGAAATCGACATCAGCCGTGGCGACCTGCTGCTGGATGCCAGCGAAAGGCTGCCTGCCGTACAGAGTGCATCTGTGGATGTGGTATGGATGGCGGAACAGCCGCTGGCGGCAGGCCAGAGCTATGACATAAAAATCGCAGGCAAGAAAACCCGCGCCCGCGTGGACGGTATTCAGTATCAGGTGGATATTAATAACCTGACGCAGCGTGACGTTGATAACCTGCCGCTGAACGGCATCGGCCTGGTGGATCTGACCTTTGATGAACCGCTGGTGCTGGATAAATATCAGCAAAACCCGGTTACCGGCGGCCTGATCTTTATCGACCGTCTGACCAACGTCACGGTGGGCGCAGGCATGGTGCGTGAACCGAATACGGCCCCGACGGCAGTGGCATCGGAATTCAGTGCCTTCGAGCTGGAACTCAACGCGCTGGTGCGTAAACACTTCCCACACTGGGGCGCGCGTGACCTGCTGGGAGGCAAGTGATGGCGGTGCATGACGAAAACGTCGTCTGGCACGCTCATCCGGTCACTGCGCAACAGCGTGAGCAACTCCACGGTCATCGTGGGGTTGTGCTGTGGTTTACCGGGCTCTCGGGTTCGGGGAAATCGACTGTTGCCGGGGCGCTGGAAGAGGCGCTGCATAAACTGGGCGTCAGCACTTATCTGCTGGATGGCGATAACGTGCGTCACGGTTTGTGCAGCGATCTCGGCTTTAGTGATGACGATCGCAAAGAGAATATCCGTCGGGTGGGCGAAGTGGCTAACCTGATGGTCGATGCCGGGCTGGTGGTTTTAACGGCGTTTATCTCTCCGCATCGCGCTGAGCGCCAGATGGTGCGTGAGCGAGTGGGGGAAGGGCGCTTTATCGAGGTGTTCGTCGATACGCCGCTTGATACCTGCGAGGCTCGCGATCCCAAAGGGTTATACAAGAAAGCACGTGCCGGAGAACTGCGCAATTTCACCGGTATTGATTCAGTCTATGAATCCCCTGAACGTCCTGAAATCTACCTCGATGGTGAACAATTGGTAACAAATTTAGTGGACCAAATGTTAGACCTGCTGAGACAGGACGATATCATCAGATCCTGAGAGAGTGCCGGGCGTATCGTTGCCCGGCCTGACAGGATTAACTATGCGCAATACTCAAAACATCAGCCTGACGCGTTCAGAGTCCATCCCCCCGCCCGATGACGAAACCACCTGGTCTTTGTCAGGCGCAACCGTGGGTTTCGTTGCCTGGCTGATTGCATTGGGTATTCCCTACCTTTGGTATGGCAATAACACCCTGTTTTTCTTCCTCTATACCTGGCCTTTCTTCCTTGCGCTGATGCCCGTTGCTGTGGTGATTGGCGTGGCAATCCACTCGCTGGTGAACAGCAAATTGCGCTACAGTATTATCGCAACGTTGCTTACCGTCGCCGCGTTGTGCGGTCTATTATTTCTATGGTTGATGGGCTAAGCCTGACGTTTTTTGTGAAAATCCGCACAATCGCCCGACAACGAGACATAAGTATCGGCAGGCAAAATGTGATACATTGCCCGCGTGACGCGGTATCGTCCGCAGCCGGCGTAGAGTACGACGGCAAGTTTTGGGATGATGATGCCGTTTTTCAGGGGGCAGGATGGGTAAATTAACGCTGCTATTACTGGCTTTGCTGGTGTGGTTGCAGTATTCGCTGTGGTTCGGCAAAAATGGTCTGCATGACTTTAGCCGGGTCCGTGATGACGTGTCAGTACAAGAGGCGACTAACGCCAAATTAAAAGCGCGCAACGATCAGCTTTTCGCCGAAATTGATGACCTTAACGGCGGCCAGGAAGCTATCGAAGAACGCGCACGCAATGAACTCAGCATGACGAAACCGGGTGAAACCTTCTACCGTCTGGTGCCGGATGCGTCGAAACGCAATCAGAGTTCAGGGCAAACAAACCGATAAACAGAATAAGCCCAGGATTAACACATGGCAGCAACTTTTCCGGGCGTTTGCGCCGTGGTTCCGGCGGCCGGATTTGGTCGCCGCATGCAAACGGACTGCCCGAAACAATATCTCTCAATCGGTAACAAAACGATTCTCGAACATTCGGTGGATGCGCTGCTGGCAAATGCGCGCGTCCAGCGGGTGATCATCGCTGTCTCTCCCGGAGACGAGCGTTTCAGCCAACTCTCTCTGGCACAGCATCCGCAAATTACCGTCGTTGACGGCGGCGCCGAACGTGCCGACTCCGTGCTGGCGGGCCTGAAAGCCGCTGGCAATGCAGAGTGGGTGCTGGTGCACGATGCCGCGCGCCCTTGTTTACATCAGGATGACCTGGCGCGTCTGCTGGCGCTGTGCGCAACCAGCCGCGTCGGCGGTATTCTGGCCGCGCCGGTACGCGATACCATGAAACGCGCGGAGCCCGGCAAACCTGCGATTGCCCATACGGTTGACCGCAACGATCTGTGGCACGCCCTGACACCGCAGTTTTTCCCCCGCGAATTACTCTTCGATTGCCTGACCCGGGCGCTCAACGAAGGCGCAACCATCACCGATGAAGCATCGGCGCTGGAATATTGTGGTTTTCATCCGGCGCTGGTTGCCGGACGCGCTGATAATATTAAAGTGACACGCCCGGAAGATCTGGCGCTGGCAGAATTTTACCTCACCCGATCGGGACACCAGGAGAAAGCATAATGCGAATTGGACACGGTTTTGATGTACACGCGTTTGGCGGCGAAGGGCCGATTATTATCGGCGGCGTGCGCATCCCTTACGAGAAAGGGCTGCTCGCCCACTCTGACGGCGACGTCGCGCTCCATGCGCTGACCGATGCCCTGCTTGGCGCAGCGGCATTGGGCGATATTGGGAAACTCTTCCCGGACACCGACCCGGCGTTCAAAGGTGCAGACAGCCGCGCGCTGCTGCGTGAGGCCTGGAAACGCGTGCAGGCAAAGGGCTACACCCTGAGCAACGTCGATGTCACCATCATCGCGCAGGCGCCGAAAATGCTGCCGCACATCCCGCAAATGCGTGTCTTTATCGCTGAAGATCTTGGCTGCCATATGGATGACGTTAACGTAAAAGCGACCACCACTGAAAAACTCGGTTTTACCGGGCGCGGTGAAGGCATCGCCTGCGAAGCGGTCGCTCTGTTGTATAAGGCAAACAAATGATTGCATTCGATGACCTGACTTACCTGCACGGTAAGCCGCAGGGACACGGGCTGCTGAAAGCCAACCCGGAAGATTTCCTGGTGGTGGAAGACTTAGGGTTTGAGCCCGACGGCGAAGGCGAACACGTTCTGGTGCGCATCCTGAAAAATGGCTGCAATACCCGTTTCGTGGCTGACGCGCTGGCGAAATTCCTGAAGATTCACGCTCGCGAAGTGAGCTTTGCCGGGCAGAAAGACAAACACGCGGTCACCGAGCAGTGGCTCTGCGCACGCGTGCCGGGCAAAGAGATGCCCGATTTAAGTAAGTTCGAGCTGGAAGGCTGCCAGGTGCTGGAGTATGCGCGACATAAGCGTAAACTGCGTTTAGGCGCGCTGAAAGGCAATCAGTTCACGATTATTCTGCGCGAAGTCAGTCACCGCGAGGATGTCGACACGCGCCTGCAGGCGATTAACGCCCAGGGTGTGCCGAACTATTTTGGCGCTCAGCGTTTTGGTATTGGCGGCAGTAATCTACAGGGTGCGCTGCGCTGGGCCGAAAGCGGTGCGCCGGTGCGCGATCGCAATAAACGCAGTTTTTGGTTGTCGGCAGCGCGCAGTGCGTTGTTTAATCAGCTGGCGAGCGCGCGCTTACAGAAACCGGAATTTAATCAAGTTGTTGATGGCGATGCGCTACAATTAGCGGGACGCGGCAGCTGGTTTGTCGCCACGCCTGAAGAAATGCCCGAACTGCAAACGCGTGTGGATGCACGCGAATTGATGATCACCGCGTCAATGCCGGGTAGCGGCGACTGGGGAACCCAGCGTGAAGCGCTCGCATTTGAACAACTTCAGCTTGCAGAAGAAACTGCGCTCCAGTCGTTGCTGGTGCGCGAAAAAGTAGAGGCCGCGCGGCGCGCGATGCTGCTCTATCCACAACAGCTTGAGTGGAACTGGTGGGACGACGTAACCGTAGAGTTGCGTTTCTGGCTCCCGGCGGGCAGTTTTGCGACCAGCGTGGTAAGGGAACTTATCAATACAACAGGTGAATATGCGAATATTGCTGAGTAACGATGACGGGATCCACGCGCCAGGCATACAGGCACTGGCCAGAGCCTTACGGGAATTTGCCGAGGTTCAGGTAGTTGCACCCGATCGTAACCGCAGTGGCGCATCAAACTCGCTGACGCTGGAATCTTCTCTTCGTACTTTTACGTTTGAAAACGGCGATATCGCCGTGCAGATGGGCACGCCGACGGACTGTGTCTATCTCGGCGTCAATGCCCTGATGCGCCCACGTCCTGATATCGTCGTGTCGGGTATTAATGCCGGACCGAATTTGGGCGATGACGTTATCTATTCTGGCACCGTCGCGGCAGCGATGGAGGGGCGTCACCTCGGTTTTCCGGCACTGGCGGTTTCGCTGAACGGCACGCAGCATTACGACACGGCGGCGGCGGTCACCTGTACGTTGCTGCGCGCGCTGGCGCGTGAACCGCTGCGCACCGGGCGTATTCTCAACGTCAACGTGCCGGACTTACCGCTCGATCAAATCAAAGGCATTCGCGTTACCCGTTGCGGCAGCCGTCATCCGGCGGATAAAGTGATTCCGCAGCAGGATCCACGCGGCAATACGCTCTACTGGATTGGCCCACCGGGCGAAAAACAGGACGCTGGCCCGGATACGGATTTTGCCGCGGTTGACGCCGGGTATGTTTCCGTCACCCCGTTGCATGTCGATTTAACCGCGCACAGCGCCCGTGAAGTCGTAGGCAGTTGGCTGGAACAGGCGGGAGTGGATACGCAATGGTAAGCGGACGCGTACTGGCGCTTCTGGAACAACTTCGCACGCAGGGCATTCGTGATGAGCGGGTGCTCGATGCCATTGCCCGCGTTCCACGCGAAAAATTTGTTGATGAAGCGTTTGAACATAAAGCCTGGGAAAACGTCGCTTTACCGATAGGGCAGGGGCAAACTATTTCTCAGCCTTATATGGTTGCGCGGATGACTGAACTGCTGGAGCTGACGCCGGAATCGCGGGTGCTGGAAATTGGCACCGGCTCCGGGTATCAGACCGCGATTCTGGCGCATCTGGTGCAGCGCGTGTGTTCGGTTGAACGCATTAAAAGTTTGCAATGGCACGCAAGACGTCGCCTGAAGCAGCTTGATTTGCATAATATCTCTACTCGCCATGGCGATGGCTGGCAGGGTTGGCAGGCGCGTGCGCCTTTCGACGCCATTATCGTCACGGCCGCACCGCCGGAAATTCCGGTGGCGCTAATGTCGCAGCTGGATGAAGGCGGCATTCTCGTTTTACCCGTGGGCGATGAACATCAGTTTTTAAAACGCGTTCATCGACGGGGAGGCGAATTCATTATTGATACCGTGGAAGCCGTGCGTTTTGTTCCTTTAGTCAAAGGAGAGCTGGCCTGAGACCCGGATTTTTCTTAGGTTTTTCGGCACAATTCAGCGTATCGTGGGGAGACTTTGTAAGAGTCCACGATGGACGCGACACGGTTATTAAAACACTGGCAGTTAACACTATTCCTGGGGGATAAATGAGCGCGGGAAGCCCAAAAATCACCGTACGCCGTGTTGCGGCATTATCATTGGTTTCACTCTGGCTGGCAGGCTGTACGTCTTCGGACAATCCGCCTGCGCCGGTAACCTCTGTTAACGGAAACACCTCCAGCAGCACCAATTCCGGCATGCTCATCACGCCGCAGCAGAAAGCGGGCGCAACGGCGCAAAACAGCGTGCCAGCCACGCCGCAAATCCAACCGGTGCAGCCGGTTCAAACTCAGCCGACGCAGATTCAGCCGGTCACTCAGCAGCCTGTTGCCCAGCAACCGGTGCAAATGCAGAACGGTCATATCGTCTATAACCGTAAATACGGCGATATTCCGAAAGGCAGTTACGCGGGCGGCAGCACTTATACCGTCAAGCATGGCGACACGCTTTTCTATATCGCATGGGTCACCGGTAACGACTTCCGCGACCTGGCGCAGCGCAACAATGTCGCCGCGCCTTACGCGCTGAATGTTGGCCAGGTGCTGCAAGTTGGGAACGCGTCCGGCCAGCCGATCACCGGCAATAATCCGGTTGCAATGGCCAGCACGCAAGCGGCAACCACTTCTCAGACGGCGGTCGCAAAACCTGCACAAAATTCAACCGTGGCTGTTGCGTCGCAACCAACAATTACGTATTCTGAGGATTCAGGTGAACAAAGTGCTAACAAGATGTTGCCTAATAACAAGCCTGCGACGACAGTCACAGCGCCTGTAACAGCACCGGTTGCGAGCTCTTCCGTACCCAATGCCAGCAGTACGACAACCAGCGCGCCAATTTCGTCCTGGCGCTGGCCAACTGACGGCAAAATCATCGAAGGCTTTGGCGGCTCCGAAGGAGGCAACAAAGGCATCGATATCGCAGGTAGCAAAGGACAGGCTATCACCGCGACCGCGGATGGTCGCGTTGTGTATGCCGGTAATGCGCTGCGAGGTTACGGTAACTTAATTATCATCAAACATAACGATGATTACCTGAGCGCCTACGCCCATAACGACACAATGCTGGTCCGGGAACAACAAGAGGTCAAGGCGGGGCAAAAAATAGCTACCATGGGTAGCACCGGAACCAGTTCGACACGCTTGCATTTTGAAATTCGTTACAAGGGGAAATCCGTAAACCCGCTGCAGTATTTGCCGCAGCGATAATTCGGCAGAGTACTAAGCACGGAGTCATTCAGGCGGTGTAAATGCGCCGTCTGAAGATGAAGTGATAAGGTGCTTTGCCTGGGGATCACGGGTAGGAGCCACCTTATGAGTCAGAATACGCTGAAAGTTCATGATTTAAATGAAGACGCGGAATTTGATGAGAACGGAGCAGAGGTTTTCGATGAGAAAGCCTTAGTAGAAGAGGAACCCAGTGATAACGACCTGGCTGAGGAAGAGCTGTTATCGCAGGGTGCCACACAGCGTGTGCTGGACGCGACTCAGCTTTACCTTGGAGAGATCGGTTATTCTCCACTGTTAACAGCCGAAGAAGAAGTCTATTTTGCACGTCGTGCATTGCGTGGAGACGTCGCCTCCCGTCGCAGGATGATCGAGAGTAACCTGCGTCTGGTGGTAAAAATTGCTCGCCGTTATGGCAATCGTGGTCTGGCATTGCTGGATCTTATCGAAGAGGGCAATTTGGGGCTGATCCGCGCCGTTGAGAAGTTTGACCCGGAACGCGGGTTCCGCTTTTCAACCTACGCGACCTGGTGGATCCGCCAGACGATTGAACGGGCGATTATGAACCAAACCCGTACCATTCGTTTGCCGATTCACATCGTCAAAGAGCTGAACGTCTATCTGCGTACGGCGCGTGAGTTGTCCCATAAACTGGACCACGAGCCAAGTGCGGAAGAGATAGCCGAGCAACTGGACAAACCGGTTGATGACGTAAGCCGTATGCTGCGTCTCAACGAGCGCATTACCTCAGTTGACACGCCGTTGGGCGGAGATTCTGAAAAAGCGCTGCTGGACATCCTGGCCGATGAAAAAGAAAACGGCCCGGAAGACACCACGCAGGACGATGACATGAAACAGAGCATCGTCAAATGGCTGTTCGAACTGAACGCTAAACAGCGTGAAGTGCTGGCACGCCGTTTCGGTTTACTGGGGTATGAAGCTGCAACGCTTGAAGATGTGGGCCGCGAAATTGGCCTGACTCGTGAACGCGTTCGTCAGATTCAGGTTGAAGGTCTGCGTCGTCTGCGTGAAATTTTGCAGACGCAGGGGCTGAATATCGAAGCGCTGTTCCGCGAGTAAGTGAACATTCGTCAAAAAGGCCAGTCGAGAGACTGGCCTTTTTCTTTTTTGGGGGCGGTCATTCACCCCATCATCTTCCTCACCAGCCGCGTGAACTGTTCGCGCTCTTCCTTACTTAATCGGCCCAAAAACTCCTCATCCACGGCGTTGCCGACGGTTTTTTTTGCGTTCAATAACGCTTCGCCTTCCTCGGTGAGAAAAACAAATCGGCGGCGTTTATCGGCCGGATCGTGCTCGCGTCGCACCAGATTGCGGCTCTCCATGCGGCTCAACATCTCAGCAAGCGTCGCCTTAGTGCTGACCGCGACCTCCGTCAGTTCAACCTGCTCAATGCCCGGATGCTCAGCGATAGAGCGCATCACGGCGTACTGGGGCTTGGTCAGCTCCGGCAATTCTTGCTGCCAGCGCGCGGTGTGTTGCTGAAAGAGCTGGCGCAGCAGGTGGAATGCTTCGTTTCTTAACTCCATGAAAACCCCATCGTAAAAAACTTTCTCTCATGATAGCCGCTACGCGCCGCTTTTTTAATCCTTCATTTTTTAGCTCTGAGTGCGATCGTATACGAACAATATTGTATGAAAGGACATTCTGACGTAGGTTATATAAAACGTTCGTACACGAACAAATATTGAGGTGATGAATGAGACTGATTGTGGGTATGACCGGCGCGACGGGCGCACCGCTTGGCGTCGCACTGCTTCAGGCGTTGCGTGATATGCCAGACGTTGAAACGCACCTGGTGATGTCGAAGTGGGCGAAAACCACCATCGAACTGGAAACCCCCTATAGCGCGCGCGATGTCGCCGCGTTAGCGGATTTCAGCCATAGCCCGGCGGACCAGGCAGCGACTATCTCCTCAGGCTCGTTTCAGACTGACGGCATGATTGTGATCCCTTGCAGCATGAAAACCCTGGCGGGGATCCGCGCCGGATACGCCGACAGCCTGGTAGGGCGCGCGGCAGATGTGGTGCTCAAAGAGGGCCGCAAGCTGGTACTGGTGCCGCGTGAAATGCCGCTCAGCACCATTCACCTGGAAAATATGCTCGCGCTTTCCCGCATGGGCGTGGCGATGGTGCCGCCCATGCCTGCTTTCTATAACCACCCGGAAACGGTGGGCGACATCGTCGATCACATCGTCACCCGCGTGCTGGACCAATTCGGCCTGAAGTATGACAAGGCCCGCCGCTGGAAGGGGCTTCCGTCGGCACACTCATTTTCACAGGAGAATGCATAATGGCTTTTGATGATTTACGCAGCTTTTTACAGGCGCTCGACGACCAGGGGCAATTGCTGAAAATCAGCGAAGAGGTGAACGCCGAGCCAGATCTGGCCGCTGCGGCCAACGCCACCGGGCGTATTGGCGACGGCGCGCCCGCGCTGTGGTTTGATAATATTCGCGGCTTTACCGATGCGCGCGTGGCGATGAACACCATCGGTTCCTGGCAGAACCACGCGATTTCCCTCGGCCTGCCGCCGAATACGCCGGTCAAAAAGCAGATTGATGAGTTTATCCGCCGCTGGGATAACTTCCCGATTGCCCCGGAGCGCCGCGCTAATCCAGCGTGGGCACAGAACACCGTCGATGGCGACGAGATTAACCTGTTCGATATCCTGCCGCTGTTTCGTTTAAACGATGGCGATGGCGGTTTCTATCTCGATAAAGCCTGCGTGGTTTCCCGCGATCCGCTCGACCCGGATAACTTCGGCAAGCAGAACGTCGGCATCTACCGTATGGAAGTGAAGGGCAAACGTAAGCTCGGCCTGCAACCGGTGCCGATGCACGATATCGCTCTGCATCTGCATAAAGCGGAAGAACGCGGTGAAGATCTGCCGATTGCGATCACCCTCGGTAACGATCCGATCATCACGCTAATGGGGGCCACCCCGCTGAAATACGATCAGTCTGAATATGAAATGGCGGGCGCACTGCGCGAAAGCCCATACCCGATCGCTACCGCCCCGCTGACCGGTTTTGATGTGCCGTGGGGCTCGGAAGTGATCCTCGAAGGCGTTATCGAAAGCCGCAAACGTGAAATTGAAGGGCCGTTCGGTGAGTTTACCGGCCACTACTCCGGCGGGCGCAATATGACCGTGGTGCGCATCGATAAAGTCTCTTACCGCAGCAAACCGATTTTTGAATCGCTGTACCTCGGCATGCCGTGGACCGAAATCGACTACCTGATGGGGCCTGCCACCTGCGTGCCGCTGTATCAGCAACTGAAAGCCGAGTTCCCGGAAGTGCAGGCGGTGAACGCCATGTACACCCATGGCCTGCTGGCGATAATCTCCACCAAAAAACGCTACGGCGGCTTTGCCCGCGCGGTGGGCCTGCGTGCGATGACCACGCCGCACGGTCTGGGCTACGTAAAGATGGTGATTATGGTCGATGAAGACGTTGACCCGTTCAACCTGCCGCAGGTGATGTGGGCGCTCTCCTCTAAAGTGAACCCGGCAGGGGATTTGGTGCAGTTGCCGAATATGTCCGTGCTGGAACTCGACCCTGGCTCTAGCCCGGCGGGGATCACCGACAAGCTGATTATCGACGCCACCACGCCTGTCGCCCCGGACAACCGTGGTCACTACAGCCAGCCGGTGGTGGACTTACCGGAAACCAAAGCCTGGGCTGAAAAACTGACCGCTATGCTGGCCGCACGTCAATAAGGAGAAGAAGATGATTTGTCCACGTTGTGCCGATGAACAGATTGAAGTGATGGCGAAATCGCCGGTGAAAGATGTCTGGACGGTCTACCAGTGCCAGCATTGCCTTTATACCTGGCGCGATACCGAACCGCTACGCCGCACCAGTCGCGAACATTACCCGGAAGCGTTTCGTATGACGCAGAAAGATATTGATGACGCGCCAATGGTGCCGAGCATCCCGCCGCTGCTGGCGGAAGATAAGCGTTAAGCACACAATGCCGGGTGGCGGCTACGCCTTACCCGGCCTTGTATCTTGAACTGGTAGCTGATTAGCTATCAGCTACATGAAACGGGAGAAGCTTGTATCCGGCCTGAAGACATCGATCTTTCGACGTAGCTTAAGCCTCCCGTTTCACCTTTCACGTCACTCAAAATCCGAACGGTAACCAGAAGCTCTGACTTCGTATGTACAAGGCTGGAATGACGTGTTGGCTCAGGTGAAAGGAGATTCTCGATGTGTACTCTCGGTATTGATGTCAGTAAAAATAAAATCGATGTTTGTCTGCTTACTGCCGGTCCCGGCGGCAAAAAAAAACACAAAGTTCTGACCAATGAACCCGACGTCTCCAGCAAAGTTATCGACTGGCTGAGCGCACAAAAATGCGTTCCGGAAAGTGTGACGGTCGTGCTGGAAGCGACGGGTATCTACCATGAAAATCTGGCATATGGCCTGCATGAAGCCGGTGTCAGAGTCTGCATGGCTAATCCCTATCGTGTTCGTGAATTTGCCAGCGGGATGGGTATTCTCAACAAGAATGATGCTGTGGATGCCTTCGTTCTGGCCTGTTATGGCGAGCTGAAACACCCGAATGCCTGGGTTCCACCTTCGCCCGAAGTCCGCAAGCTGAGGGCGCTGCTGCGCCAGCGGGATGCCCTGAAAGAGGATGTTCAGCGCACGGTGAACCGGCTGGAAAAAGCGAATTCCACAACCACTCCGCAGGAGGTCATCCGTTCACTTGAGCGGACGAAAAGCTGGCTGAGCGATGAACTGGCCCGGATAGAAAAACTCATAACCGATCATACAGATAACGATCCGGGGTTGAAGGCTGATCTTGATTTACTGAAATCGATCAAGGGCGTTAAAGATCAGGTCGGGCGGGAGATGCTGGCACTGCTGAAAGACGGGACGTTCAAAAGCGCCTCACAGGTCGCGGCTTATCTGGGTATCACGCCGGTAGAGAAAACGTCGGGGAGTTCGGTACGTGGCAGACCCCATATGTCAAAGACAGGGCCGTCGGAAGTACGGGCTAAGCTGTATGTTGCAGCGCTGAGCGCGTGCCGCTGGAACAAACAGGCAAAAGCTGTTTATGAACGACTGGTCGCAAAGGGTAAAGCCAAAAAAGCCGCACTGGGAGCGGTTATGCGCAAACTGGTGCATTTATGCTTCGGAGTGTTAAAAACGCGGCTTCTCTGGGACGAAAATTATGCAGCTACCGCTTGACGTTCAAGACGGTAGCTACGTCATTTAATTTTATAAAACGATAACCGTCCGCTTTCCGGCGAGCCGGTATCAATATAAACCTGATTGGCAAATGTCTGGATATTTGTAAACATCATATGCCCGAAGATAAAACAGTCGGCACCGTTTATTTCTTTTAACTCACCTTTGAGTGATTTCTGCACGCGCTCAACAGGCCAAAGTATCTCTCTTTCCGCTACTTCCTTGCCAAACTGATACTCATCACCCGGATAATCTGCATGTGCGATAACATATTTTATAATATCGTTGGTGATTTCTATAATATGCGGAAGATGATGAAAGCGAAGCAACAGGTCTATTGCTTCTTTTTGTTCTGAATCATTTAACTCAAAGAACCAGTCACCGCCACTGGCAAGCCACATATTGCCATCGCCAGTCGCGAAGGCATCAAGCGCCATTGCCTCGTGGTTGCCTTTAACCGATGTAAACCAGGGCTGGTTTAACAGGCGTAGCACGTTAAGACTATCCGGCCCACGATCAATATTATCGCCTACGGAAATAAGTAAGTCAGTTTCAGAACAAAAAGATAATTGGTGCAAGCGGGATTGTAATAATTGATAGTCACCATGAATATCACCAACGGCCCAGATATGGCGATAGTGATGAGTGTCAATTTTTTGATAGCGAACGGATAGCATCACAACTCCCCATAAGGATGTTAATCATTCTTTTGTGAAAGAATAGCGTTGATTTGTTCCTCAGAAATTGCACCTTTCTCTTTAGCCATATTAAGCCAATATAATGCTTTTTCTTTATCTACGCCTTTCACATCTGCTCCTGACGCATAAATCCTGCCTAAGTAAATTTGTGCATCAGGAAGATCTTGTGCCGCCGCTTTCTCATACCAATATTTAGCTTGGCCGATATTTTTAGCGACACCAGTACCATTTAGAAAGAGTGTGGCATAATTATATTGAGCAATACGCTGGCCTTTCTCTGCGGCATATTTCAAGTATGAGGCAGCTTCATCATATTTCTTCTCTTCTGCGGCAAGCAGGCCCAGATTCGCATGAGCGATAGGATCTCCAGTTTCTGCGGCCTTAAGTAGCCAATATTTGGCCTTATTAATATCTTTGAATGCGGTAGGCCCAAACTGATAGATATTGGCACAGTTTACTTGTGCCTGTGTATTACCATGGTTAGCTGCCTTCTCATACCATTTTAACGCATTGCTATAATCTGGAGGAGTATTTTTATCGCCTTCATGATATAAAAGGCCGACATAAAACTCTGAAATGGGATCTTCTTGAATTGCTGCAAGGTTAAACCAATAAAATGATTTTTCTCGATTAATAACTCCGGTGAAACCTTCTCTGTAAACAAGGCCTAATGTCTGTTGAGCTTTTTTGTCACCAGATTGAGCCTGTGTAATAATATCATTAAGTTTTTTTTGCTTGGTAAGAGAATAACGTTTTTCAGCCTGAATGAGATCATCAAGTGATGGCTGCGAAGTAGCTAAACAACTACCCGAGAATTGGAGTATTACTACTATAAATAGAAAAATCCTTTTCATATATTTCCTTAATGGTTTTATATCTCAGCTTTTATTATACTCCTGTTTGCATCGTTAATGACCATTAATATCCCCGAGGGTTAATACCATCGGGGATAGTGCATTTACATCAAACTCTTCAACCGATAAATCCACTCCAGCGCCTGACGTGGAGTCAGTGAATCCGGGTCGAGATTTTCCAGCGCTTCCACCGCGGGCGAGGTTTCTTCCGGCGCTGACAGCAGCGACATCTGCGTGCCATCGACCTGCGTCGCGGCGGCATTCGGCGAAATGCTCTCCAGCTCGCGCAGTTTCTGCCGCGCACGCTTGATCACCTCTTTCGGCACACCTGCCAGTGCAGCAACCGCCAGGCCGTAGCTTTTGCTCGCCGCGCCGTCCTGTACGCTGTGCATAAAGGCGATGGTGTCGCCATGCTCCAGTGCATCGAGGTGCACATTGGCGACGCCTTCCATTTTCTCCGGCAGTTGAGTCAGCTCGAAGTAGTGGGTGGCAAAAAGCGTTAACGCTTTGATTTTATTCGCCAGATTTTCCGCACACGCCCATGCCAGCGACAGACCGTCATAGGTTGATGTACCGCGCCCAATTTCATCCATCAGCACCAGGCTGTTTTCGGTGGCGTTATGCAGAATGTTGGCCGTTTCGGTCATCTCCACCATAAAGGTTGAGCGGCCAGAGGCAAGGTCATCCGCCGCGCCAACGCGGGTAAAGATGCGGTCAATCGGGCCAATCTCCACGCTTTGCGCAGGCACGTAGCTGCCGATGTAAGCCAGCAGGGCAATTAGCGCGGTCTGACGCATGTAGGTACTCTTACCGCCCATGTTCGGGCCGGTGATGATTAACATACGACGCTGCGGTGACAGGTTCAGCGGGTTGGCGATAAACGGCTCGTTCAGCACCTGTTCAACCACCGGGTGGCGGCCTTCGGTGATGCGAATGCCCGGTTTGTCGATAAAGGTCGGGCAGGTATAGTTCAGCGTATACGCGCGTTCGGCAAGGTTTACCAGCACGTCCAGCTCCGCCAGGGCGCTTGCGCTCTGTTGCAGCTCGGCCAGATACGGCAGCAACAGGTCGAACAGTTCGTCGTAAAGCTGTTTTTCCAGCGCCAGGGCTTTGCCTTTGGAGGTGAGGACTTTATCCTCATACTCTTTCAGCTCAGGAATGATATAGCGTTCAGCATTCTTTAGCGTCTGGCGACGAACATAGTTGATAGGTGCCAGGTGGCTTTGCCCACGGCTGATCTGGATGTAATAACCGTGGACGGCATTAAAGCCCACTTTCAGGGTATCCAGGCCGGTACGCTCGCGTTCACGAATTTCCAGACG
The DNA here is from genome assembly GCF_057782505.1 of Pseudocitrobacter sp. CD920760. Lineage (NCBI taxonomy): Bacteria > Pseudomonadati > Pseudomonadota > Gammaproteobacteria > Enterobacterales > Enterobacteriaceae > Pseudocitrobacter > Pseudocitrobacter sp. CD920760. The sequence goes on along the minus strand of NZ_CM173490.1, from coordinate 4,151,505 downwards.
ATCGAGGTAGTCGGTTGCGCCGTCGGCCAGCGCGCGCCACTCATCCAGCTCTTCATGATAGCCTGGCGCGATGACACCGCCGTCGCGCACCAGCACCGGCGGCGCATCGATAATCGCGCGTTCGAGCAGTTCACGCAGTTCCGTGAACTCGCCCATTTTCTCGCGCAGCATCTGCACCGGGGCGCTATCGACACTCTCCAGCTGTGCGCGCAGTTCCGGCAGTTGCTGGAAGGCATGACGCATACGCGCCAGGTCGCGCGGGCGAGCGGTACGCAGCGCAAGGCGCGCCAGAATACGTTCGAGATCGCCCACCTGACGCAGTACCGGTTGCAGTTCGCCGGTCGCATCCTGTAAAGCGCCGATAGTTTGCTGGCGCTCTGTCAGCGTTTTTGTGTCGCGCACCGGCATATGCAGCCAGCGCTTGAGCATGCGGCTGCCCATCGGCGTTACGGTACAATCGAGCACGGACGCCAGCGTGTTTTCAACGCCCCCGCCCAGATTCTGGGTGATCTCCAGATTACGCCGGGTGGCCGCATCCATAATGATGCTGTCCTGCTGACGCTCCATGGTGATGGAGCGGATATGCGGGAGTGAGGTGCGCTGGGTATCTTTCACGTACTGCAACAGGCAGCCCGCAGCGCACAGGCCGCGCGGCGCGTTTTCCACGCCAAAACCGATGAGATCGCGGGTACCGAATTGCAGGTTAAGCTGCTGACGCGCGGTGTCGATTTCAAACTCCCACAGCGGGCGACGGCGCAGGCCGCGACGGCCTTCAATCAGCGCCATCTCGGCGAAATCTTCTGCATACAGCAATTCCGCAGGGTTAGTGCGTTGCAGCTCTGCCGCCATCGTTTCCCGGTCTGCCGGTTCGCTGAGACGAAAACGCCCGGAGCTGATATCCAGCGTCGCGTAGCCGTAGCCTTTGCTGTCCTGCCAGATAGCCGCCAGCAGGTTGTCCTGGCGCTCCTGCAATAGAGCTTCATCGCTGATCGTACCCGGCGTGACGATGCGCACAACCTTACGTTCTACCGGGCCTTTACTGGTTGCCGGGTCGCCAATTTGTTCGCAAATGGCGACCGATTCGCCCTGATTCACCAGCTTAGCGAGATAGTTTTCCACTGCGTGATGCGGAATGCCCGCCATCGGAATAGGCTCGCCTGCTGAAGCGCCGCGTTTGGTAAGCGAAATATCCAGCAGCTGCGATGCGCGTTTGGCGTCATCGTAGAACAGCTCGTAAAAGTCGCCCATGCGGTAGAACAGCAGGATTTCCGGATGCTGTGCTTTCAGCTTGAGATACTGCTGCATCATCGGCGTGTGGGCGTCCAGGTTATCAATCGTACTCATCGAATTCGTTATTCCATTCTCTTTACTTTTAGTGCGTTAGTGAGAATTTCGCTTCTCATGCATGACCACGAAAGTGAACCGGGTCGCGTCAACGCCGCCGATGAAATTCAGCTTCTTGGGGGGCGATTGTACCATTAATACGACGTTGATTTAACAATCTGCGTGGTTCTGCGATCGCGCTTCCAGATGTCGCCTGGGGTTATGCGTATGAGCGCGTAAAAGCAAAAGGCATGGTGATTGAGAGGAGGGATAACAGGATCCCCACCTGCGAAAACGCAGGTGGGGACAGGGGGGATTAGAAACTGTACTTCATACCCAGCATACCCTGGGTGTCGCTGTAACCGTTGTCGCCCAGCTGTTGGGCAACATTCCCCCATAGTTGTAGACGCTTGTTAATTTGCCCCTCAACGCCCACTTTCAGCTCGCCAACATTGCGCGTGCCGCTGATATCATTGCTGATATCATCCATTTTCACGCGGTACGTGTCCGAATTGTAGATCCAGTTCGCTTCAACAAACGGCTGGAAAGTACGATCTTTCCCGTCGTCCAGTTTGTTGTTCCCCTGAAGATACGCTTTCACGCCGAGACGTGTTTGCAGATTGCCATCTGTTTTATCCGACACGCGGGTTCCGTTATGTTCGGTCAGGCTGTCGGCCTGCACGTCCATCCAGGTAAGCTGGAGTTTGGGTTGCAGCCAGTAGCTGGTACGCGTATCGCTGCTTTCGCCGAGACGGAAGCTGTAGCCGCTCTCAATTGAGGCGGTAACGCCATCTGCATCATACTTCTCGGTGGCGAGACCCTCGCCGGATACTTTGTTATCAAACCAGTTATAAAGCACCCAGCTATCGACATAGAGGCCGGTTTTGTCGAGCTCGTTGGCATACCATGTGCCGTAGAGCCCCGCGCTATAACCACTCACTTCGCCGCGAGAAGAATATCCGGTCAGTTTTGAATGCGTGCGGCTTTTACTGTTGGCATAGCCCGCCATCATGCCGAGGTGTAAACGGTCCTGACCGTTGCTGCTCCATTGTGCGATGTCACCGCCAATCTGCAACACATAGCGATTACTCTGCGTTGAGAGTTGGTCTGACCCATCTTTAAATCGAGTGTGTCCGCCGACGTTACGCATCCACAGACTGGTCACTTTCTGCTCGCCGGTCAGTGCATCGGTGTACTGGGTTTCCCCCAAACGATCGTGCAGGCGAGTATTAAACAAGGTGTTGTTGGCCATTGCGTTCGCGAGATAGCTGCCAGATTCCGGGCGATACTGATGTTCACCTTCAGGTTTCGTTGGAATAGGGTCGACAGGCGGCACCGGGTCAACCGGGTCGACAGGCGGTACAGGGTCAACCGGATCAACAGGCGGTACAGGGTCAACCGGATCGACAGGTGGTACAGGGTCAACCGGATCGACAGGCGGTACAGGGTCAACCGGATCAACCGGAGGTTTAGGATCGATAGGGTCGACAGGATCTACGGGCTTGACCGGGTCCGGAATGGCTTCACTGGTGAGATACCAGTTCTGATTGTCGAGTTTGACAATATTGTAGTCATACCCGCCAGCGACGATGCGCCCCTCTTTGGCAAACGTGCCGTTTGATGCTCCGGCGACATCGACAATGCGGATACCTTCAATAGTCTGCGAACCAGTGCCGCCCGCATTGCTGATGCTGACGCGGGTGTCGCCCGCGGTATCGCCCAGCACAACCAGTTTGTCGGTGGCAGAGAGGTCATCACCTAATACCGTGCGCAGCGCCAGTAGAGCGTTGTCTGCCGTATAGTCGCCGTTAATGGTGAGCGTGGTGGGCGTAAATTCATCGCCTGCTTCGCCTGAGGAAAGGGTGGCGTTGCCTGCCAGAATCAGCGAGTTGAGCGTTTGATCGTGACCGTTGAGATCAAGCGTCCCGGCGCTGTCGACGACATAATCTGAATTGGCGCTAAAGGTATTCGCTACACCCGCGCGCAGCGTGCCGTTTGCCACATGGGTGGTGCCCGTGTAGGTGTTCGCGCCGCTGAGGGTCGTAATGCCCGAACCTACCTGATTCACTTCCCCGTGGTTAACAATATTCGCCGCGAGCGTAAAATCTTCGCTGTTATGGTTAAAGTTGAGAATCGCGGTGCTGTTATCACCCTCACGACCTAAAAGGATCACCGGCGCGTTGAGTGTGCCCGCGCCCTGTTCCGCTTCACCGGCTACGCCGCCGATATTGAGGATTCCGGTGGCCGTTGTGCTATAGCCTAATTGCAATTCGTTTCCCACATTGACGGTTGCGCCATTACTGATGGTCAGAGTGCCAAACCCTGAATTTTCATCCGCACCGTAACCGCCAACGGTTAAATTAGAAGTGACATCAAGGGTTGACTGGTCACCGTCGACCAGCACTTCACCATGACCAGCCTGATTAAATTCTGGATAACCATTGAATCCTGATACCAGGTGTCTGGCTACGCTGAGGTGACCTCCGTTAGTGATCGCAAGATACCCCGTTCCCTGATCGCCAACCATCGTCCATTGAGTCTCAACTGATGAGTTCTCTCCGTCGATAATAACGACGCCTTCAGCCGCACTCGCGAACTCACCGATTCTGAGCTCACCGATGCCGGTAATCTGGCTCCCTTTTTCAACCACCAGGGTTCCTTTGCCGTCATTTGTTCCTAAAGAAAGATAAGCACGGTTAACCGACCATCTGGCGCCATTGGTTAACGTTAAGGACCCCGTTGAGTTTTCACCGATGATATTGTCATTTACGTTTATGGGTTGAGTATTGATTGCGCGATTATCAATAATCATGCTGCCATCGGTGTCTTTCCCGATAATCAGCGACTTAAACTGGTCCCATTCAGGTTCGGTATTCTCTGTCGATGACAGCGTAACGGAATTATTTTCATTGATAGTGACGGTGGTGCTGGCATCAATCGGCGGATATAAAGCGAATAAATCGATATTATTATTGATTGCACCTGCATTGGCATGAGCAGAAAGTACCAGTGATACGACAAGTGCTACTTTTGACATTGGGAGAATCAGAGGATTAGGGCTCATAGCTTTTCCTTGCTCATAATCAATATTGTTTTTGCAACGGTTAAAAACAAAAGTTTTGCAATCTGGATAGTAGTGATGGCAGGAATGAAATAAAAAATCGTTTAAAACACCGCAACCATGAATGATTAATAGGTTTTAACAATATAAGAATAATGCGCGTGTGAAAAATGCTGGCGCAGTGATTAAAAGTTTTTTGTTGTCACTTATCCACGGGGAGGTAAAAATCTTAAATTAGCGTCTTTTTTGTGTATGAACAAACGGCGAAAAGATTAGAAAAATAATTTAGTTATCATGGGTGAATATTGGTGTGATTATTATTATCACCATATTAATATGGAAGTGTGGGGCGAGAGCGTTTGATAATAATGTGGGTTTATTGATTAAAATCAAAAGTTGAAGAGTTGATGATATAAGAAAAATAACATAAGCATTAAGACAATGACAAGTTATTAATACTGTTTCATATTATTCGTTATACGACGCTGAATAACCGGATATCGATACAAGCAGATAATGGCGAACTGTCACTTTCGGGTAATGGTATGCACAATAGATAAGTTGTAAGATACATGCATCTTTTGTCGGGAGGGGGCGCAATGTCTGGAAAACGTATTGCTCGTGAGAAAAAAACGATTGAAAAAATGATCGCGCTTTACGAGAAACGGTGCCCGCAGGCCGTAGCTCAGAGCGGGCATTATGATGAACTTTTCGCGTATGCAGAAAAGCGTCTCGACAAGTGCGTGTTCGGTGAAGAAAAACCGGCCTGCAAACAGTGCCCGGTACACTGCTATCAGCCGGCAAAGCGCGAAGAGATGAAGCAGATAATGCGTTGGGCCGGGCCACGAATGCTCTGGCGTCACCCGATACTCACCGTCCGCCATCTGATTGATGACAAACGCCCGGTGCCGGAACTACCTGAAAAATATCGCAAGAAACCCAATGCGAAATAACTATCCGCCCATCACTACCCGATAACCGGCCTGTTCGATTTTCTCGCGCAGAGGGGCGATATCCTGCTCTGTTGGTGCTGTCACGCCCGCCATTTGCCACACTTTACTAAGCTGATGGTATTTCGGTTCACCGTACTGATGAAACGGTAGCAGGTGAATTTCCTGCACCGCAAGCGGTGCGAGGAATGCCAGAATCTGCGTCACATTCTCGTCGTTCAACGTGAAGCCAGGGATCAGTGGCAGGCGCGGGATGACCTTTATACCGGCCGCCAGCAACTGGCGGAAGTTTTCCAGCACGCGTAGCTGGTTGATATTCAACACCTCGCGGGCGCGTTCGGCATCCATGATTTTTAAATCAAACAATACTTCATCGCAGGCGCTGGCCAGCGGTAGCAGGCGGCTGAATGATGCGTCACCCGCCGTTTCGATTGCCGTACGGATACCTAACTGGCGCAGGCGTTGCAAAAATTGTGTGGCGAATTCTGCCTGCATCAGTATTTCACCGCCCGAAAGCGTGACACCGCCACCCGATGCGCGAAAGAATATGTCATCTTTTAGAACATCGCGTTCCAGCTGTGCCAGCGAGACGTCGCGGCCAATATTTTCCCATGCACCAGACGGACACTCATCCGCATCCTGGCGGCAGCGAACGCAGCGCAGGCATTTGCTTTCGCGGCGCACGGTTTCGATTTTGGGCGACAGTGATTCCGGATTAGCGCACCACGGGCAGCGGTGTGGGCAGCCTTTAAAAAAGACTACCGTACGGATGCCCTGGCCGTCGTTCAGCGAGTAACGCTGGATGTTAAAGATGCGCGCCGTGTTGGCGCGCGGCTCCATTACCTCACAGCTGATGCGCGGTGCGGCGGATAATGTCATCCTGAATCTCCTTCGACAGCTCAACAAAGAAGGCACTGTAGCCCGCCACGCGGACCACCAACCCGGCGAAATCCTGCGGGCGCTGCTGGGCTTCGCGCAGCATATCGGCGTTAACGACGTTAAACTGCACGTGCTGCAACTTCAGTTTGGTAAAGGCGAGAAGGAAATCCGAAAGCTTGTTCAGGCCGCCTTCGCCTTCCAGCGTCGCCGGGGTAAATTTCACGTTCAGCAGCGTCCCGTTAGAGAGCAAATAGTTATCCAGCTTGCTCACCGATTTCAGCACCGCCGTTGGCCCCTGGCAATCCTGGCCTAACATGGGCGACAACCCGCCATCCGCCAGTTGCTCCCTGGCAAAGCGGCCATCCGGCGTCGCGCCAACCACCGATCCCAACGGCACGTGCGCTGAAACGGTGTAGGAACCTGGCGTAAACTGCCCCCCGCGCGGATTGCGGTATTTTTCCACCTCTTTGCAGTAAAAACGCAGCAGATCGGCGCTGATATTATCCACTTCGTCGATATCGTTGCCGTACTTCTCAAAGCGGTTAATTAGTCGCGCGCGAACTTCTTTGCCTTCTGGTGTTTCGAAGTTTGCTTTCAGTACCGCCAACAGTTCGTCAAAACGCATCCGCTGCTGGTCAAAAACCATGCCTTTCAGTGCATGTAGCGAATCGCTGAGGTTGGCGATGCCAATACCCTGTACGCCGGAGAAGTTGTAGCGCGCGCCGCCTTCGGTGATGTCTTTGCCGTTGATCAGGCAGTCGCTGACAAACGAGGAGAGCAGGGGAACCGGCGCCCAGTCGCGGTGACCGATATCGCAGATGTTGCTGCCTTCAACCATCAGCTTAATGTAGTGGCGAATCTTGTCGCGGATTTGCGCCTGCAAGCTTTCCCAGTCGATCGTTGAATTGCCTTCGTTCTCATGCAGCACGATTTCCATCACCTTCAGCAGGTTAAACATGGCGATATCGTGTAACCCGTAGGTCCGCCCTGGAATCGACAGCTCGACGCAGCCGACTACCGCGTAATCGCGCGCATCTTCCAGCGACACGCCACGGTTTAAAAATGCCGGAACGACCACTTCATCGTTAAAAATTTGCGGAATGCCGGTACCGAGGCGAATGGTCTCGGCGGTTTTACGCAGGAACGGGCGATCAATCAGCTCATTGACGCGCACGCCGAGGTTTGGCTGCGGCAGGCGTACGCTCTGATACGCATCCAGACACATAAACGAAAGGGCGTTGACGGCGCTGCGGCCATTCTCGGTTAAGCCCCCGAGCAGTGCGGTATAACCCGTCGGAAAACCGGCAAAATAACGGGCGCTGCTGGTGGAACGCAGCAGTACGATGTCGTTGCATTTCACCCACAGGGATTCCAGCAGCTCGCGCAGCGTTTGCGCGTCAACGCCACGGTTGAGCGAGGCCTGCCAGAAGGGCAGCATGTACTGGTCGAAGCGGCCAAGGGAAATCGAACTGGCGTTAGATTCATACTGCAAAATGATGTTCATGTACCAGAACAGCTGGCATGCCTGATGGAAATCCTCCGGGCGCTGTTCGGCGTTATGGCGGGATGTCGCGGCGATAGACAGCAACTCCTGGCGACGCGTGGCATCCGGGCACGTTACGGCCAGGGTTTCCGCCAGTACGGCATAGCGCAGAATATGACGCTGCGCGGCTTCCAGCACAATCAACACTGCGGCATAAAAATGGTTTTCCGGCTGCTGAGTACAGTGTGCTTTTATCTCTGAAACCAGCGCGGCGAGGCCGTTATTCAGCAGGCGCGGGTAGTCGATAATGATATGACCCTGGCCTTTGTCAGTCTGGTTAACGCTGAAAATCTGTGTACCAACGGCGGTTTTTACCTCATCGGTCATCTGCCCGTTAATGAAATCTTTCATCGAGCGTTTCTCCCAATAGGGGAAAAGTTCTTCACGATAGCAGCGTTTGTCGGCGTCGCTGATGGCAAACCGATCCTGCGGGCGCGTCGGGAACTGATCCAGTTCTTTGAGCAACCAGTAAGGATCCATCTCCGGTGACATAATCCCGGCGCGCGGTTTAATCGTTCGATTGCCCGCAATCAGTTCGTCATCGCGAATGCTGATGGCAACGTTATCCAGAATGTGTGCGGTGGCTTTAGCGCGGCGAACGATCACCGGCTCGCCTTCTGTCTGGCGATGGCTTTCAGTGTAGAGCAGGGCGCGCTCCAGAGAAATTTCACGTGGGTGAGCGAAAAGGGCGTCTTTCAGGCGTTGAATGCGATGGGTCATACAGGTTGCTCCTCAGAACAGGTGATGTGTCTAAGGTAGGCAAATCAGCGGCGTGAAGACAGGAGACAATCTGGCGAAATACTGGATTATTGTACGCAGATTTTGAAAGTGAGATCTCTGTTTTGTCCTGCTTTAGAGATGAAGTAGCCGGGATGACATTTCTCAGTTATTACTGTACTCTGACCGCCTCGGATAATTAACTTATTATCATTTTTATAAATCATACTTGTCGATATTATTGTTTATTTATATGAAATTTACGCCTCTGTTTTTATAGTGGTGAATGCGTCATCGTTGCTGTTGGCGGATATCAGGTGAATTATGACGAAGTACTTTTTGATTATTTCATTAACGGCTCTTACTTTTCGTTTGTTTTTTAAAAGACTACACTGGTTGTTAAGCAAAAGAGCGCATTGTGACTATTTATTCATGATTTCAATATCTGCATGCCGACTGACATTCATCATCGGTTTGTATGTATTATCTCTCGCTTTTTTAGTGGGGATAACGATGAGTATATGTCGCACAAGTTATGGCGTAGTCAATCAGATATGCCATATTGAGCATGTTATGGAGTACACACTATGTTTTGGCTTATTTATAATAATGAGCAGTTGCTGTGTTCCCTATTTTTTCATTAAACAAATTGAGGTGACGGACGATGGTGCGGCCATTGACGGTATAGATGTATCCTGGTCGCTAAAAAAACTGGGGCGTCAAAAAGAATCTGCCTGTTATATTCAAGTTCACACCAATGCAAAGAAAGGGCTTTATCTGTTAGTGAATGCGCAACAACTTAGCCAGATGCTGAGAAAAGAAATAACACTGGGCTCTCAAGGGCTTATTCCGTCAGCCCGCAGAGAAAAATATTTAATTGATATTCTTAATGTTAGAAAAAAAGATTCAATATTGAATTTTTTATCTTGTGGTTTAATCACCGCAATCGTGGTTGCCATTTGTGTTGTGAGTTCGGATTTTATAATTTCCTGAGAGTAATGATTTATTTTATTATTGATGTGTTCTCATTATTTGTTGGGTTTTGTGAATAAAAGATAAAATCCCATATCACCGCAGTAATATGGGATTATGGCATTATTACGCGCGGGTCGCCAGAAGGATCGCTGAGGCTTTAATCAGCGCAATGACACGGCTGCCGGTGGTGAGTTTCATTTCATCCTGGCTTTCGTTAGTCACTACCGCGACAACCTCAAAACCGGCGTCGGTTTTGATATGTACGGTGGCGTTCACGGCACCTTCGGTAATCTGAGAAACGCTGCCGGCAAACTGGTTGCGGGCGGAGAATTTCAGGCCGCAATCTTCGGTAGCCAGCGTGACCCACGGCGCTTTAATTAACGCGATGGCTTCCTTACCGTTTACCAGCCCCAACGCTTCTTTGCTGCTGTGCGTGACGATGGCGACAAGCTTCGCGCCGCCTGCAAGCGTCAGTTCTACTTCGTCGTTGACGGCGCCGGTGGATACGGCGCTGACGGTGCCGGTAAGCTGGTTACGTGCTGATACTGACATACTGCCTCCTTTCGATGTGTGTGAGAGCAGTATAGCCAGATTTAAGGCAGAAGTGCGTCTTTATCTATCCCCAGGCGCTTCATGCGCGACAGCAGCGTGGTGCGTTTCAGCCCCAGGCGTTGCGCCGCACCTTTTGGCCCGGCGACGACGCCGTTGGTCTCTTTCAGTACGCGCGTGATCAACTGGAATTCATCTTCCCCGTCCATAGCGCAGGTCGCTGCGGGTGCGGTGGGTTCATCCGGTGTGATGGTCACTTCGGGTAGCGAAAGTTGCAGCACGCTGCCGCGCGTCAGCAGAACGGCGCGTTCAATCACGTTCTCCAGTTCGCGGACGTTGCCCGGCCACTCCATGCGTTCGAGGGTGCGCAGGGTTTCCGCCGGAATACTGTCGATATTGCGTCCCAGGCGACGGGCGATTTTAAAGGTGAAGGCTTTCACCAGCAGCGGAATATCTTCCGGACGTTCGCGTAACGGTGGAAGGTGGATCGGGAAGACGTTCAATCGATAATAGAGATCGCTACGAAATTCGCGATCGTTAACCATCTGTTTCAGATCGCGGTTGGTGGCGGCGATCAAGCGCACATCCGTGCGGATCAGCTTATTACTGCCGAGGCGCTCAAACTCCTGCTCCTGTAATACGCGCAGCAGTTTTGGCTGAAGTTCCAGCGGCATGTCACCGACTTCATCAAGGAACAGCGAGCTTTTATCCGCCAGTTCAAACCGGCCAATACGCTGCGTATTCGCGCCGGTAAATGCGCCGCGTTCGTGGCCGAAGAGGTCGCTTTCCAGCAGCCCGGCAGGCATCGCGGCGCAGTTCATTTTCACCATCCGGCGACCATTACGGTTGCTGAGGTTGTGAATAGCGCGGGCAATCAGCTCTTTCCCGGTGCCGGTTTCGCCGAGGATCAATACTGTGCTGTCGCTTTGCGCCACCATTTCAACCTGCTTAAGCACGCTGTACATCGCTTCGCTGCGGCCAATGATTTCGCCGAACTCGCTCTCGACGTTGTTGAGTTGCTCGGTCAGCGCCAGGTTTTCATCCACCAGCCGCTCTTTCAGACGATGAATTTCCTGATAGGCGAGGGCGTTATCTACCGCGATGGCCACGCGCTCGGCAATCTGGCGCAGCAGTTTAAGATTGGTGGCGGTAAAGACTTTTTCGTCGCACTGGGCCAGCTTCAGAACGCCCAGCATGGTGTTACCCGACATCAACGGCAGCAGGCACAGGGTTTGAATCTGGTTATCCCACATGTCGAACAGCATACGTTCGTAAGGCGCAAGATTATCCTGCTCGCGCAGGTTGAGCATTAGCATCTCTTTGCTTTTGAACACGCGCTCGGTCAGCGTACCCGCTTCGCTAACTTCACTCTGATCGTGAACCGGGTCGTTCACATCCAGATAGTGCGTCGAGTAGATGTTGAGTTTGCCTTTACGGTTGCTGCGCAGCACGATGCTAATGGCGTCGATGCGGAAGTAATAGTGGATCTCTTTGGCCACCGCGCTCACCAGGTCGTCCATATCCAGACGCGAGAGGACGGCGTTGGTGATGGCAACCAGAATGCGGAAGTTATCGCGTTCGTGGCACAGTAAGTCGTAATCAACGTTGTTGGTGACGCGACTCTGAATTTGCTCGGTGACCACCGCGATAATCTGGGTGAAGGTTTGCAGCCGTTGGTACTCTTTTTCCGTCCACGGTTGGTCGGTGTCACGAATAAATTCGCAGCCGCCGAAAATGCGGCCTTCGGCGGCGAGCGGCAACAGACTGTAATGACCAAAGGGCGTATAGAGCTGGCTGGCGGCGAGCTGCGGCCAGGTTTCGCTGAAATCGTGATAGTCGCAGTGCAGGGCGTCCGGGCGTGAGAGCAGTCGACGCACCGGGCCGTTCGCCAGCAGGCTGTCGTCGTCGTAGGCAATGGGTTTCCCTTCATCATGCGTTGCATGATAGCTGGCGCGATGATTGCCCGCCTGCAGCAGTACGATGGCCGCCCGATCTGCCAGTGCAGATTGTTTCACCAGGCGCGTTAGCGTTTCGCTAAGCGCCGCCAGATCGGGTTGTTGCAGAAGTGTCCGGGTGATATCGAACAGCCCTTGCTGACCGAGATCGCCCATCGGTGTATACGACATTGATTAGCCCACAAACGTACCGTGAGGGTACGGAAAAAGAAAAAATTAGATTAATGGCAGGGCGGAACCTGCTTTTTGTCGGGTGCGCTACGCTTACCCGACCTACAAACGGTCAAACCATCATGCCGGTGCATGGTGTCGGGTGGCGCTGCGCTTACCCGACCTACAAACGACTAAACCATCATGCCGGTGCATGGTGTCGGGTGGCGCTGCGCTTACCCGACCTACAAACGACCAAACCATCATGCCGGTGCATGGTGTCGGGTGGCGCTACGCTTACCCGGCCTACAAACGATTAAACCATCATGCCGGTGCATGGTGTCGGGTGGCGCTGCGCTTACCCGTAGGCCGGGCAAGCGCAGCGCCACCGGCACAAAGCGGGCACTCAGCAAATCCGCGGCAGCGGCTCTGCGTGCGGAAGATCGAGCGTGCGTTTCACGCCGTACAGCCCGGCGACGCGCACGCCACTGCGTTCGGTGACTTCACCAATAATCGCCGCATCGCGCCCCAAAGGATGCGCACGCAACGCTTCCAGCACGGCATCCGCCGCGTCGCGTGCCACGCCGATCACCAGTTTGCCTTCGTTGGCAAAGTTAAGCGCATCCAGCCCCAGCAGTTCACATACGCCACGTACCGCCTCTTTCAGCGGCAGTTTTTGCTCGTACAGTTCAATACCGAAACCGCTGGTGGCGGCATACTCATGCGCCACGGCGTTCACGCCGCCACGGGTGGCGTCGCGCAGGGCTTTCACGCCAGGAATATGACGCAGCGCCTGAATCAGCGGCGTCAGCACCGCACAGTCGCTCGCCAGTTCGCCATCCAGCCCCATCTGCTCGCGAAGGTTAAGGATAGTCGCTCCGTGGTCGCCCAGGGTGCCGCTCACCAATAATTGGTCGCCAGGCTGCAACTGCGCCGCACCCCAGTGAATATCCGCCGGAATCGCGCCCATACCCGCGGTATTGATAAACAGTTTATCCGCCGCGCCGCGCGGTACCACTTTAGTATCGCCGGTCACGATGGCGATATCCGCCGCTTTCGCCGTCGCCGCCATGCTGTTCACCACCGCTTCCAGCGTCTCCATTGGCAGGCCTTCTTCGAGGATAAAACCGCAGGAGAGAAAGCGCGGGATCGCGCCGCTGACTGCGACATCATTCGCCGTACCGCACACCGCCAGCTTGCCGATGTTGCCGCCGGGGAAGAAAAGCGGGTCGATAACGTAACTGTCGGTGGAGAAGGCTAAACGGTCGCCCTGCGCGGTCAGCGTTGCCAGCGACAAACGCGCCTGATCTTCCTGCTCCGCCAGCCACGGGTTGGCGAATGCCTGCATAAACAGGTCGCCAATCAACTGCTGCATTGCCTGGCCGCCACTGCCGTGAGCGAGCTGAATACTTTTCATGCTTCTGATTCCTGACTGCGATATTGATACCAGGCCGCGCAGGCTCCCTCGGAGGAAACCATCAGTGCGCCGAAGGCACTTTGTGGATTACAGGTGTTGCCGAAAAGCGGGCATTGATGCGGTTTGCAGCGCCCGGTTAACACGTCGCCGCAGCGCGCGCGTGGGTCATCGCTGACATTTTGCGGCGCAGGTTTGAAGTGCGCTTCTGCATCAAATGATTGATATTTTTCGGTTAACTGCACGCCAGAGTCATTGATAAGCCCCAGACCGCGCCATTCGCTGTCGCCTTTCACGCTAAACACGTCGGCGATAGCCACCTGCGCCAGCCGGTTGCCTTCATCGGGCACGACCCGGCGGTATTGATTCTCTACCTGAATGTTATCCGCTATTTTCTGCTCAACCAGCATGTTCACGCCTTGCAGTAGATCAATCGGTTCGAATCCAGCGACCACTAATGGACGATGAAAATCGCTGGCGATAAATCCATAAGCGTCGGTGCCGATGACCATACTGACGTGGCCCGGCGCGAGGAACGCGTCAATGCCGTTGTCCGGTTGCTCCAGCAGGCTGCGCAACGTCGGGATGAGCGTAATGTGTTGACAGAAAAAGAAGAAATTATCGACCTGCTGGATACGCGCCTGTTGCAGCGTAATGGCGGTAGCGGGCATGGTAGTTTCGAAGCCAAGGCCAAAGAACACCACTTTGCGATCAGGGTTCTGTTTTGCCAGTTTCAACGCATCCATCGGCGAATAGATAATGCGCACGTCCGCGCCGCGCGATTTCGCCTGCATCAGCGAGCCATTTTTCCCCGGCACGCGCATCGCATCGCCAAAGGTGCAGAAAATCACTTCCGGATGGCTGGCGATTTCGATACAGCTATCGATGCGCCCCATCGGCAGTACGCACACCGGGCAGCCCGGCCCGTGGATGAACTCAATGTTATCCGGCAGAAGCTGGTCGAGGCCAAACTTAAAAATGGCGTGGGTATGACCGCCGCACACTTCCATGATGCGCAACGGGCGCGCGGCGGTGTAGTTCAGCAGCGCCGCGCGGGATTTCAGATGCGCGATAAGCTGCATCACCTGCTCAGGGGCGCGATATTCATCAACGAAACGCATCAGTGCTCCTCGCCATACAGCAGCGCGCCGACGTCCGGCTCGACTTCAAACATATTGTGCAGCGCCGCGAGGGTGTCGCGGGCTTCTTCTTCGTTAATGATGCTCATCGCGAAGCCGACGTGCACCAGCACCCACTGGCCGATACGCGACTGGCCCTGTTCATCCACCGCGCCAACCAGCGTCAGGTCAACGTCGCGCTTTACGCCGCTGACTTCCACTTTCGCCTGGACGCCATCAATGGCGCAGATTTGCCCCGGAATGCCTATGCACATCGCTGTGCCTCCAGCCAGTTTAGCCAGGTGTCCATGCCTTCGCCGCTGGTGGCGGAGATCAGCAGAACTTCAATATTCGGATTCACTTCACGGGCGTAAGCGATGCACTTCTCAACGTCGAAGTTGAGGTACGGCAGCAGGTCGACTTTATTGAGCAGCATGATAGATGCGGCGGCAAACATATGCGGATATTTGAGCGGTTTGTCTTCACCTTCGGTGACGGAGAGCACGGCGACTTTGTGCTTTTCGCCGAGATCAAAACTTGCCGGGCACACCAGGTTGCCGACGTTTTCGATAAACAGAATGCCGTGGTTATCCAGCGGCAAACGCGGCGCGGCGTCGGCAATCATCTGCGCGTCAAGGTGACAACCTTTACCCGTGTTAACCTGAATGGCTGGTGTACCGGTGGCGCGAATCCGCGCGGCATCGTTCACCGTTTGCTGATCGCCTTCAATAACCGCGCAAGGCACCTTGTCTTTCAGGCGCATTAACGTTTCGGTGAGCAGGGTGGTTTTACCGGATCCGGGGCTGGACACCAGATTCAGTACTAACAGTTCGCGGGCGGCGAAGCGCGCGCGGTTGCGCGCGGCGAGCTGGTTGTTTTTATCCAGCACGTCAATTTCGACTTCCAGCATGCGACGCTGGCTCATGCCCGGCGCGTGGGTTCCCGCTTTGCCGTGACCGTAATGCAGGTCGCCGTTGTCGGCGCGCGTCGGTTCAAATTCCTGGGTTTTCACGCCCGTAATGGTCATTGCTGGCCGTGCAGCAGAGGCGAAAGGCGCACTGCGAAACGGCGAGTGCGGGTTATGTTCGTCTCCCTCTATATAGAGGTTACCTTCTCCACAACCACAGGTGGTACACATAGTTTACTCCTGATCTATTTCAATTCGCTGAATCTGTAAACCGTCATCCGCCACAATGTGCAGGTCGTTACTTTGGCATTGCGGGCAGCGGCGCACGTGAACGGAGAGTAACTGAACATATTGCTGGCACTTTTCGCACCAGCACTCCGCCTCTTGTTCTTCGACGTGTAATTTACATCCTTCAGCTAACGTGCCGCGGCATACCAGATCAAAACAAAAGGTCATTGCGCTGGTTTCGACGCAGGAAAATGCGCCAACTTTGAGCCAGACCCCGGTTACGCGTTTTGCGCCGTGCTGGGTGGCCTGCTGTTCGACGATTTCCAGCGCCCGCTGGCAGAGCGTAATTTCGTGCATAACGCCTCCGACATTTCATTGACCCGATTAATGCAATAACGATGCCAGAGATGAAATCTGATGCATTTGTACTGTCGATGACAGTGTCAAACTGACGAAATGACATGTCACTCCTTGCTGTCAGAATGTGTAAAACCCATATTTTTCAACAGCATAAAAACTGGCATGGAACGTGCTTATCAGGGTGAGTCTCTATCAACCGGGTAACCTGACATGACCATTTGGGAAATTAGCGAAAAAGCTGACTTCATTGCCGATCGACACCATCGCCAACAGGAACAGTGGCGTATTTACTGCAACTCGCTGGTTCAGGGGATCACGCTTTCCAAAGCGCGCCTGCATCATGCGGTGAATTGCGCGCCGGATAAGGATCTCAGCTTTGTGCTGTTCGAACACTTTGTGCTTTCCGTGAGCCTGGTCGGCGGCTTCAACAGCCACACCATCGAATACACCGTCGAAACGCGCGACGGAGAAGACAAAAAATGTATTGCCCGCGCGGAGTTAAACGCCGACGGCACCGTGGATAACGGCGTCAAATGCCGCGACCGCGAGCAGGTGCTGGAACACTATCTGGAAAAAATCGCCCCGGTTTACGACGCCCTGTATGCCGCGCTGGAAAGCGACAGCCCGGTGACGTTCAACCCGCTGGCGCAAAGCGTGAATACGGCCAAAGTAGCCTGAAGTACCGGTGTGTCGACAGGTGTCGAAATGACACCTGCTCTGCATGATTTCGTCAAAAATGACTGTCACCTGAGGAAGACCTGGTGAACCGTTTTGTAATTGCTGACTCAAGCGTCTGTATTGGCTGCCGCACCTGCGAAGCCGCCTGTTCCGAGACGCATCGCCATCATGGATTGCAGTCCATGCCGCGTCTGCGCGTGATGCGCAATGAAAAAGAATCTGCCCCGCAGATGTGCCACCACTGTGAAGACGCGCCGTGCGCCACCGTTTGCCCGGTGAACGCTATCAACCGCGTTGACGGTGCGGTACAGCTCAATGAAAGCCTGTGCGTAAGCTGCAAACTGTGCGGCATCGCCTGCCCGTTTGGTGCCATTGAATTCTCCGGCAGCCGTCCGCTGGATATTCCGGCCAATGCCAATACGCCGAAAGCACTGCCCGCGCCGCCTGCGCCTGCACGTGTGAGCACGCTGCTGGACTGGGTGCCGGGCGTTCGCGCCATCGCCGTGAAGTGCGATTTGTGCGACTTCGACGAAGAAGGCCCGGCCTGTGTACGCACCTGCCCAACTAAAGCGCTGCATCTGGTCAATAACATGGATATTGCTCGCGTCAGCAAACGCAAACGCGAACTGACCTTTAATACCGACTTAGGCGATCTGTCGCTGTTGCAGAGCATGCAGGAAGGAGAGGCGAAATGAGCGTGATGTCGTTAATTGATAGTGCGGTCGCCTGGTTTGCGGCGGCGGCGGTGCTCGCTTTTCTGCTGTCGTTCAATAAACCGCTGAGCGGCTGGGTTGCCGGTATTGGCGGCGCGGTCGGCAGTGTCTGCACGGCGCTGGCGGGTTTTGGGGTATTAACGCATGCGCAGCCCATTGCCGGGGTACTCCCGCTGGTGGGTCATCGCGTGCTGGCCACTCCGCTGAATTCCATCTGGCTGATTGCTTTTGGCCTGTGTGGTCTGTTTATCAGCCTGTTTAACATTACCTGGCATCGTCATCCGCAGGCGAAAGCCAATGGCTGGCTGATGAACATTCTGCTGGCGGCGGCGGTATGCGCTACGCTTGCAGATAACCTGGGTTCGATGGTTGTCATGGCGGAAATCATGGCGCTGTGCGGCGCGTTCCTGACCGGCTGCGCCACCTCCGGCAAACTGTGGTTTGCGTTGGGTCGCCTGGGCACAATTCTGCTGGCGGTCGCCTGCTGGCTGCTGTGGCAACGCTACGGCTCGCTGGAGCTTTCCGTCCTGAATCAACGGACGCTGCTTCTGCCGCTCGGATCTGATATTTGGGTTCTGAGCGTGCTGGGCTTCGGCCTGCTGGCGGGGATTATTCCGCTGCACGGTTGGGTTCCGCAGGCGCATGCCAATGCCAGCGCACCGGCTGCGGCGCTGTTCTCCGCCGTGGTGATGAAAGTGGGTTTACTCGGCATTCTGACCGTCTCGCTGATTGGCGTGAATCAACCGCTGTGGTGGGGGATTGCCCTGCTGGTGCTGGGAATGATCACCGCGTTTGTCGGCGGTCTTTATGCGCTGATGGAACACAATATTCAGCGTCTGCTGGCGTACCACACGCTGGAAAATATCGGCATCATTCTGCTCGGCCTTGGCGCTGGCGTAACCGGTATTGCGCTGCAACAGCCGGTTCTGGTGGCGCTGGGCTTAACCGGTGGTCTCTATCACCTGGTGAACCACAGCCTGTTTAAAACCACGCTGTTTCTCGGCGCAGGCGCGGTGTGGTATCGCACCGGGCATCGCGATATCGAAAAACTGGGCGGCATCGGCAAAAAAATGCCGGTTATCTCCATTGCTATGCTGGTTGGCCTGATGGCGATGGCTGCGCTGCCGCCGCTGAACGGCTTCGCAGGCGAATGGGTTATCTATCAATCCTTCTTCAAACTGAGCACCAGCGACCTGTTTATTGGTCGTCTGTTAGGGCCGCTGCTGGCGGTGGGCCTCGCCATTACCGGCGCGCTGGCGGTGATGTGTATGGCGAAAGTCTATGGCGTCACCTTCCTTGGCGCACCGCGTACGAAAGAGGCGGAAAACGCCTGCTGTGCGCCGCTGCTGATGGGCGTGAGCACCGTGGCGATGGCGCTGCTGTGCGTCGTGGGTGGCGTTGCGGCACCCTGGCTGCTGCCGCTGCTGACCTCCGCCGTGCCGCTGCCGTTGCAGACCGCGAGCACCGTGGTGTCTCAGCCGATGATCACCTTACTGCTGATTGCCTGCCCGCTGCTGCCGTTCATCATCATGACAATCTTCAAAGGCGACCGCCTGCCGAACCGTTCACGCGGCGCGGCGTGGGTGTGTGGCTATGACCATGAGCAATCAATGGTCGTCACCGCGCACGGTTTTGCCATGCCGGTGAAAGAAGTCTTTGCCGTGGTGCTGAAACTGCGCGACTGGCTGAACCCGGTGCGTCTGGTGCCAGGCTGGCAGAACGCCAGTGCGCCAGCGTTGCTGCGCGGTGTGGCGCTCGTTGAGCTTGCCGTGCTGGTGGTGATTGTGATTTCGCGAGGAGCCTGAGAATGACCGTTTTCTTTGCATTACTGCAGGCGCTGGTGCTGTTTGCCGCCGCGCCGCTGCTGTCCGGCATTACCCGCGTGGCCCGCGCGCGTATGCATAACCGCCGTGGGCCGGGGGTGTTGCAGGAGTATCGCGACATTATCAAACTGCTGGGCCGCCAGAGTGTCGGGCCGGATGCATCTGGTTGGGTCTTCCGCCTGACGCCGTTTGTGATGGTCGGCGTGATGCTCACCATTGCGACCGCGCTGCCGGTGGTAACAGTAGGGTCTTTGATGCCGTCTCTGGGCGATCTCATCACCCTGATTTATCTGTTCGCCATTGCCCGTTTCTTCTTTGCCATCGCCGGGCTGGATACCGGTAGCCCGTTTACCGCCATCGGCGCAAGCCGTGAAGCGATGCTGGGCGTGCTGGTGGAGCCGATTCTGCTGCTCGGCCTGTGGGTGGCCGCGCTGGTGGCGGGGTCTACGCACATCAGCAATATCGCGAACACCGTTTATCACTGGCCTGTTTCTCACTCCCTGCCGCTGCTGCTGGCCCTTTGCGCCTGCGCGTTCGCCACCTTTATCGAAATGGGCAAACTGCCGTTCGACCTGGCTGAAGCAGAGCAGGAGTTGCAGGAAGGCCCGCTGTCTGAGTACAGCGGCAGTGGCTTCGGCATCCTGAAATGGGGCATCAGCCTGAAACAACTGGTGGTGCTGCAAATGTTCGTCGGAGTCTTCATTCCGTGGGGCCAGATGACCAGCTTCAGCGTTGGCGGCCTTGTGCTGGCGCTGGTGGCTGCGGTCGTCAAACTGGTGGTCGGCGTTCTGGTGATTGCCCTGTTCGAAAACAGCATGGCGCGTCTGCGTTTTTGTGCCACGTCTCGCGTCACCTGGGCGGGTTTTGGTTTTGCGTTTTTAGCTTTCGTCTCCTTGCTGGCGGCGTGATTAAGAGAGTTTGAGCATGTCTGAAGAAAAAATCGGTCAACATTACCTCGCCGCACTGCATCAGGCCTTTCCGGGCGTGGTGCTGGATGAAGCCTGGCAGACGAAAGATCAGCTCACTATTACGGTGAAGGTGAACTACCTGCCGGAAGTGGTGGAGTTTCTTTACTACAAACAGGGCGGCTGGCTGTCGGTGCTGTTCGGCAACGATGAACGCAAGCTGAACGGCCACTACGCGGTCTATTACGTGCTCTCCATGGAGCAGGGCACGAAATGCTGGGTAACGGTGCGCGTCGAAGTGGACGCCAACACGCTGGAATATCCGTCCGTGACGCCGCGCGTGCCTGCCGCGGTGTGGGGCGAGCGCGAAGTGCGCGACATGTACGGTTTGATTCCGGTTGGTTTACCGGATGAGCGTCGTCTGGTTCTGCCGGATGACTGGCCGGACGAACTTTATCCGCTGCGTAAAGACAGCATGGATTACCGTCAGCGCCCGGCACCGACCACCGATGCCGAAACCTACGAGTTCATCAACGAACTGGGCAGCAAAAAGAACAACGTGGTGCCGATTGGCCCGTTGCACGTTACCTCTGATGAACCGGGTCACTTCCGTCTGTTTGTTGACGGTGAAAATATTATCGACGCCGATTACCGTCTGTTCTACGTCCACCGTGGCATGGAAAAACTGGCGGAAACCCGTATGGGCTACAACGAAGTCACTTTCTTGTCGGATCGCGTCTGCGGTATCTGCGGCTTCGCCCACAGTACGGCGTACACCACCTCCGTTGAGAATGCGATGGGCATCGTGGTGCCGGAACGTGCGCAGATGATCCGCGCCATTTTGCTGGAGGTGGAACGCCTGCACTCGCACCTGCTGAACCTCGGCCTGGCCTGCCACTTCACCGGGTTTGACTCCGGCTTTATGCAGTTCTTCCGCGTGCGTGAAACCTCCATGAAAATGGCGGAAATCCTCACCGGGGCGCGTAAAACCTACGGTCTGAACCTGATTGGCGGTATTCGTCGCGACCTGCTGAAAGATGACATGATCCAGACCCGCCAACTGGCGCAGCAGATGCGCCGCGATGTTCAGGAGCTGGTAGACGTGCTGCTCAGTACGCCGAACATGGAACAGCGCACCGTCGGCATTGGTCGTCTTGACCCGGAAATCGCCCGCGACTTCAGTAACGTCGGCCCGATGGTTCGCGCCAGCGGCCACGCGCGCGACACCCGCGCCGATCACCCGTTTGTCGGTTATGGCCTGCTGCCGATGGAAGTCCACAGCGAGCAGGGCTGTGATGTGATTTCGCGCCTGAAAGTGCGTATCAACGAAGTCTTTACCGCGCTGAATATGATTGATTTCGGCCTCGATAATCTGCCTGGCGGCCCGCTGGCGGTGGAAGGCTTTACCTACATTCCGCATCGCTTCGCCCTTGGCTTTGCCGAAGCGCCGCGCGGCGATGATATCCACTGGAGCATGACCGGCGACAACCAGAAACTCTACCGCTGGCGCTGCCGTGCGGCGACCTATGCGAACTGGCCGACCCTGCGCTACATGCTGCGCGGCAACACCGTTTCCGATGCGCCGCTGATTATCGGTAGCCTCGACCCTTGCTACTCCTGTACCGACCGCATGACTGTGGTTGATGTGCGTAAGAAGAAAAGCAAAGTGGTGCCGTACAAAGAACTTGAGCGCTACAGCATCGAGCGTAAAAACTCGCCGCTGAAATAAGGAATCGCCATGTTTACCTTTATCAAAAAAGTGATCAAAACCGGTACGACCACCGCGTCGTATCCGCTGGAGCCGCTGCCGGTTGATAAAAACTTCCGTGGCAAACCGGAACATAATCCGCAGCAGTGCGTAGGCTGTGCGGCCTGCGTGAACGCGTGCCCGTCTAACGCGCTGACCGTGGAAACGGATTTAGCCACCAACCAACTGGCGTGGCAATTCAACCTGGGTCGCTGCATTTTCTGCGGCCGCTGTGAAGAAGTGTGCCCAACGGCGGCGATTAAACTGTCGCAGGAGTACGAACTGGCGGTGTGGAAAAAAGAGGACTTCTTACAGCAGTCTCGCTTTGACATCTGTAACTGCCGCGTTTGTCAGCGTCCGTTCGCGGTGCAAAAAGAGATCGACTACGCCATTGCTATCCTCAAGCACAACGGCGACAGCCGCGCGGAAAAACATCGCGAAAGCTTCGAAACCTGCCCGGAATGCAAACGCCAGAAATGCCTGGTGCCGTCCGACCGTATTGAACTGACTCGCCATATGAAAGAGGCCATCTGATGAGTGCTTTACTAGGCCCACGTGATGATAACGGCATGCCGGTGCCGATGACGGTGGAAGAGTCCATCGCCAGCATGAAAACGGCGTTACTGAAAAACATCAAACGTTCCGCGTATGTTTACCGCGTGGACTGCGGCGGCTGTAATGGCTGCGAAATCGAGATTTTCGCCACGCTTTCGCCGCTGTTTGATGCTGAACGCTTCGGCATTAAAGTTGTGCCGTCGCCGCGTCATGCGGACATCCTGCTGTTCACTGGCGCAGTCACCCGCGCCATGCGTTCCCCGGCGCTGCGTGCCTGGCAATCGGCGCCGGACCCGAAAATCTGTATCTCTTACGGCGCCTGCGGCAACAGCGGCGGCATCTTCCACGACCTGTACTGCGTCTGGGGCGGCACCGACAAAATCGTGCCGGTGGATGTTTACATCCCAGGCTGCCCGCCGACGCCTGCCGCCACGCTGTATGGCTTTGCAATGGCGCTCGGCCTGCTGGAGCAGAAAATCCACGCCCGCGCGCCGGGTGAACTGGACGCACAACCGGCAGAACTGCTGCACCCGGATATGAACCAGCCGCTGCGCGTTCGCGT
Source organism: Pseudocitrobacter sp. CD920760 (assembly GCF_057782505.1). Lineage (NCBI taxonomy): Bacteria > Pseudomonadati > Pseudomonadota > Gammaproteobacteria > Enterobacterales > Enterobacteriaceae > Pseudocitrobacter > Pseudocitrobacter sp. CD920760. The sequence goes on along the minus strand of NZ_CM173490.1, from coordinate 4,128,393 downwards.
TGACCGCGCCGCGCGCCGTCTGGCGGGCTATCGCTATGGCCGCCAGATTGCAGACGATTATCTGCGTCTGCTGGGGCAGGGCGATCACCAGGTTCAGCGCTGGCTGGAAGCCGAAAGCGATCCCCGTCTGACCGAAATCGTCGGCCAGCTTAATCACGTTGTTGAAGAGGCGCGTATCCGATGAGCGAAACGGTGGTGTTCAGTCAACTGAGCCGTAAATTTATTGATGAGAACGATGCGACGCCGTCTGAGGCGCAGCAGGTTGTCTATTACAGCCTGGCGATTGGCCACCACCTCGGGGTGATCGACTGCCTCGAAGCCGCGCTGACCTGCCCGTGGGATCAATACCTGGCATGGATTGCTACGCTGGAAGAGGGCAGCGTCGCGCGGCGCAAAATGGAAGGCGTGCCGAAGTACGGTGAAATCGTTATCGACAGTAATCACGTCTCTATGCTCGCGAACGCGTTTGATAAAGCGCGTGCGGGGCAAACAGCGCAGCAGAAGGAATGGAGCGAAGCGATGCTCGGTATGCTGCACGCGATTTATCAGGAAAGTGCGATTTATTTGATGGTCCGGAGGCTTCGTGACTGACGTATTACTTTGCGTGGGCAACAGCATGATGGGCGACGATGGCGCAGGCCCGTTGCTCGCCGAAATGTGCGCCGCCGCGCCGAAAGGCAACTGGGTGGTGATTGACGGCGGCAGCGCGCCGGAAAACGACGTCTTCGCCATCCGCGAACTGCACCCGGAACGTCTGCTGATTGTCGATGCCACCGACATGGGGCTTAACCCTGGCGAGATCCGTATTATCGACCCGGACGACATCGCCGAGATGTTTATGATGACCACCCATAATATGCCGCTGAACTATTTGGTCGAACAGCTCAAAGAAGATGTCGGCGAGGTGATTTTCCTCGGCATTCAGCCGGATATTGTCGGTTTCTATTACCCGATGACCCAGGCGATTAAAGACGCGGTTGAGGTGGTTTATCAGCGGCTTGAAGGTTGGGAATGTAACGGCGGGTTTGCGCAGTTAGAGGCTGAGGAGTAACCATGCCGGATGGCGGCTACGCCTTATCCGGCCTACCAATCTATGCAATACCGTAGGCCGGATAAGCGTTAGCGCCATCCGGCACTGCTGTTACCTTCCATTCTCCCAGTTTCTGGTAATTACCCCCTTGTGTCAGCAATAAAAATCGCACGATTTCAGTGTGACTTTGTGTTACTCAGAATATATGCTGAGTGAGACTTTGTTGCACTCATCGGAGGGAATATGCCGTTAACAAAACTCAGGCAGCAGGGCGGGGCGGTCGTGGTAACTATCCCCGGCGAAATTGCATCGTTAATGGGCTGGGTCGTTGGCACGATGCTCAATGTAAAGGCGCACGGCGATACGGTCAGCATCACGCCTGCAAAGCGTCGGGCCAGAGGGCGTCGCTCGGTTGCTGAAATTCTGGGTGGCATCGATGAAAACGAAATTGCCAGCCTCAACCAGTCATTAGCCGATGATTTAGCTGATACTCCGAAGGGTAAGGAGAAAATTTAATGGCGCAGGGGAAGCGGATTCCGGCAAAGGGAGAAATCTGGCATGTTAACGGCGACCCGGTAGAGGGGCATGAATTTAAAGGTGCACACTACTATCTGGTTCTTTCAGAAAAAAAACTGGTCGCCGCTTTAGGTACGGCGGTATGCCTGCCGATTACCAGCGGTGGTGGTCTGGCACGCTCGAAAGCGGTAACGGTCTGGCTGGATGGTGATAGTACGGATAGCGGAAAAATCACCGGGGTGGTTTTGTGTTATCAGCTTCGCGCCCTCGATTTGCTGGAGCGTCAAGCACGCTATGCCGCAACCGTTTCACCCAGGGTGATGGATGAAATTCTCGGCATGGTCGTGGATTTGATTGATCCGCAGTAGCCGGATGGTGTCTTCACCTTATCCGGATTACAAACGGGGTTTCTCCCTCTCCCGGTGGGAGAGGGCCGGGGTGAGGGGTTATCCCAAATCTTCCCCGTTACTCGCAATCACCTTCTTATACCACCAGAACGATTTTTTGCGCGTGCGGGCCAGCGTGCCGTTGCCTGCGTCATCGCGGTCGACATAGACAAAACCATACCGTTTGCTCATCTCGCCCGTCGAGGCCGCCACCAGGTCGATACAGCCCCAACTGGTGTAGCCGATCACCGGAATGCCGTCGCCAATTGCCTCGCCCATCGCGCGGATATGTTCGCGCAGATAGCTGATGCGATAGTCGTCGTTAATCTCACCCTGCGCGTTCACTTCGTCCTTCGCACCCAGCCCGTTTTCCACTAAAAACAGCGGCTTCTGGTAGCGGTCGTACATCATGTTCATGGTGATGCGCAGCCCCAGCGGGTCGATGCCCCAGCCCCATTCGCTGGCCTGGATGTGCGGGTTTTTCAGCGATTTCACAATGTTCGCCGCGTTGGTGTTATTGGCGTTCATCTCGGCAGATGCGCAGCGAGACGCGTAGTAGCTGAACGACACGAAATCGACGGTATTTTTCAGGATCTCGTCATCGCCCTCGGCTTTCTCAATCACCACGCCTTTTTCGCGGAATACGCGGGCGGAGTAAGAGGGATACGCGCCACGCGCCTGCACATCGATAAAGAACAGGTTTTCGCGGTCTTTCTCCAGCGCCATCCACACATCTTCCGGCTTGCAGGAGTAAGGGTAGAAATTGCCGCCCGCCAGCATGCAGCCAACCTGGTTTTGCGGGTTAACCTCGTGGGCGATTTTGGTGGCCAGCGCGCTGGCAATAAGCTCATGGTGCGCCGCCTGATACTTCACCTGATCCTGATTTTCACCGTCTTCAAACACCAGCCCGGCACCGGAGAAGGGGCTGTGCAGCATGATGTTGATTTCATTGAAGGTGAGCCAGTATTTTACCAGCCCGTCAAACGCTTCAAAGCAGGTGCGCGCGTAGCGAGTGAAGAACTCGACCATTTTGCGGTTGCGCCACGAGCCGTACTCTGTCACCAGATGCATTGGCACATCGAAGTGGCATAACGTGACCAGCGGTTCGATGCCGTACTTTTTACACTCTTCAAATACCGCGCGGTAAAACGCAATGCCTTCCGCGTTCGGCGTCAGCTCATCGCCGTTGGGGTAAAGACGCGCCCAGGCAATGGAGGTGCGAAACACGGTAAAGCCCATTTCCGCCATCAGGGCGATATCTTCTTTGTAGCGATGATAAAAATCGGTCGCCTGATGGCTGGGGTAAAACTCATCGTCACGCAGGCTAAAGCGTTTTTCCAGTCCCAGCTTAACCGGCAGGCGATTTGCGCCATGCGGGATCATATCGACCGTGGTCAGGCCTTTACCGCCTTCAAGATAAGCCCCTTCGCACTGGTTGGCGGCCAGTGCGCCGCCCCATAAAAATCCTTCTGGAAATGTCGACATGCGTTTCCTCATTAAATGTTTTGTTAATCAAACAGTTGCTGGCACTGCGGCCTGACGCGTGCGGGCATCGGCGGCAGCTTCTTCGACCGGGATATCTTCAAAGCCCAGGATCAGCGTCAAAATAAAGGAGAGCACCACCGCCAGCGCCATCACGCCAAAGACCCACACAATGGTCATCGGATTTGCTGGGTCAAAGAACTGCACGCTGGTGAACAGGCCGGGAGCCGCCATCGAGTGACTGGCAAGCCCGGCAATACCTGCAACGGCACCGCAGATAAAGCCGCTGATCAGGCTGGCGATTAACGGGCGTTTCAGCCTGACCGCCACGCCGTACAGCGCCGGTTCAGAGATACCCGCCAGAATTGCCGAGGCCGCCGCAGCCAGCGCCGTCTGGCGCAGTTCCGGGTTTTTGGTTTTCCACGCCACCGCCAGCGATGAGCCGCCCAGTGACAGGTTCGCGCCAATTTCCGACGGCATTACCATGCCCTCTTTACCCGTTTCGGCGATGGTTTGAATAATGGTGGGCGTAAAGACGCGGTGCATCCCGGTCATTACCAGCAGCGGCCACAGCGCGCCCATAATGGCGACCGACAGCCAGCCGAGATAGCCGTGAATAGTGTAAACCAGCGCAGAAATGCCGCTGCCGATCCAGATTCCAATCGGGCCGATGAGCAGGATCGCCAGCGGGGCGGCAATCAGCACAATCAGCATCGGCTTAAGGAAGTTTTTCGTTACCGCCGGGGTGATGCGATCCACCCAGCGTTCGATGTACGACAGGCACCAGGTCATCACCAGCGCCGGAATAACCGTATAGGTATATTTCACCGCCGTGACCGGCACGAAGGCAAATTCCACGTACTCGCCCTGCGCGGCTTTCGCCATCAGTTCGATAAAGCTCGGGTGCACCAGCACGCCCGCAATGGCGATGGCCAGCGACATGTTGGTTTTGAATTTCACGGCGGCAGAGGCGGCAACCATCAGCGGCAGGAAGAAGAATGCCCCGTCGCCAATCACCGTCAGGATAGTCAACGTCGGTGCGCCTTTGGTGAGCACGCCGGACATTTCGAGGATCATCGCCAGCAGCTTGACCATCGATCCGCCGATTATCGCCGGGATCAACGGCGACATGGTGCCGATCAACGCATCAAGGATCCCCGCGCCGATGCGCTTCAGCGTTATCTTCGGTTTCCCCTGCGGTACGGCAGGCTGCAACTCCCCCGGTAGCAGACTCACCACTTCCCGATATGCCTGGGAAACGGTGTTGCCGATGATCACCTGGCACTGGTTAACGCTGCGCACCACGCCGAGCACGCCGCTCAGGCTTTTCAGCGCGGGGCTATCCACCCGTGAATCGTCTTTCAACACGAAGCGCAGACGCGTCATGCAGTGGGTCACTGCGCTGATGTTGCTGACGCCGCCGAGTAAATCGACGATGGACTTCGCCAGCGCCGCGTAGTTTTTGGACATCGGATTCTATCCTGTTTTTATCTGTAGGGGACTCACCGCCTGGGCGATGAAACGTTGCATAGGAAACCGGTTCCACAAAATCATGAAGAGTTTCATAATCTATGGCAAGAGAGTAAAAATTCATTTTTTAAATTTGTGATGGCGATCGCCGTGTATGGCAAAAGCTGAAAAAGGGCAGTGTCTGAAGTACACTGCGCCCATCATTTTTGACGAGGGAAGCGAAATGGCGACGATGCTGGAGGTGGCAAAGCTGGCTGGCGTGTCGAAAGCGACGGTCTCACGCGTACTGACCGGCAACGGCTATGTGGGTCAGGAGACCAAAGACCGGGTCTGGCAGGCGATTGAAGAGTGCGGCTATCGGCCTAATCTGCTGGCGCGCAATCTGGCGACCAAACGCACGCAAACGCTGGGGCTGGTTGTCACCAATACCCTGTATCACGGCGTCTATTTCAGCGAGCTGCTGTTTCACGCCGCGCGGATGACGGAAAACCAGGGCCGCCAGTTGATCCTCGCCGACGGTAAACACAGCGCGGAAGAGGAGCGGGCGGCGATTCAGTATCTGCTCGATATGCGCTGCGACGGCATCATCATCTACCCGCGTTTTCTCAGCGTTGACGAAATCGACGAGCTGATTCAGCAGCATGAACAGCCGGTGCTGGTGCTCAACCGTCGCCTGCGCCGTAACCTCAGCCACTGTGTGTACTGCGACCAGGCGCGTACCAGCCAGAATGCGGTGGAGAAGCTGATTGCACAGGGGCATCGCGATATCGCATTTATCACCGGTTCGCTTGATTCGCCAACCGGCATTGAACGCTTGTCGGGCTACAAAGCCGCTTTAGCTGAACACCATATTCCATTGCGTGATGCGCTGATTGTCGAAGGGAAATGGACGCCAGCGACCGGTCTGGCGGGTGTTGATATACTGCTTGAGCGCGGCGTTAACTTTAGCGCGCTGGTCGCCAGCAACGATGACATGGCCATCGGGGCGATGAAACAGCTTCAGTCGCGCGGCCTGCGCGTGCCGGAGCAGGTCTCCGTCGTCGGTTTTGATGATATCGCCCTTGCGCCGTACATGCTGCCATCGCTCTCCAGCGTTAAAATCCCGGTGACAGAGATGATTCAGGAGATTATCCATCGCCTGATTTTCATGCTCGACGGCGGCGAATTCAAACCACAACCTTCCTTCCTCGGCGAGCTTATCGCACGCGATTCCCTCGGCACAGGCCCGCAGGGTTAATCTCGTCACCTGTCATCGTCACTCGTGACGATGACAGGGTTAGACACAGCGCTTCAAATAAAAAATCCTTAATAAACAGCGTAATAAAAGTTGGCGCGAATAATGCATTCTCCGGCTCATTCATTGTCATTGCTGGAGAATTTGATGAACCGTTTCATCATTGCAGATGCGAGTAAATGTATAGGCTGCCGGACATGCGAAGTGGCATGCGTGGTCAGCCACCAGGCCGAACAGGATTGCGCCGCGCTGACGCCGGAATCTTTCCTGCCGCGAATTCACGTCATTAAAGGCGTGAACGTCTCTACCGCGACCGCGTGCCGACAGTGCGAAGACGCGCCGTGCGCGAACGTCTGCCCGAACGGCGCGATTCGCCGCGAAAAAGGTTTTGTGCATGTGATGCAGGAACGCTGCATCGGCTGCAAAACCTGCGTCGTGGCCTGCCCGTATGGCGCGATGGAAGTGGTCGTGCGCCCGGTTGTCCGCAACAGCGGCGCGGGTCTCAACGTGCGTGCCGAAAAAGCCGAAGCCAACAAATGCGACCTTTGCTTCCACCGCGAGCAAGGCCCGGCCTGTATGGAAGCCTGCCCGACGCACGCTATTTTCTGCGTTGACCGCGACAAGCTTGAGCAAATCAGCGCCGAAAAACGTCGCCGCGCTGCGCTCGATACATCTATTTCCCTGTCGTTTTAATGATCCTCCGTTTCACTTTTAACAGGTCTGTTACTGATGAAAAAAATTACAAGTGTTTGTCCGTATTGTGGTGCTGGCTGCAAACTGAAGCTGGTTGTCGATAACAATAAAATCATCCGCGCGGAAGCTGCCGACGGGAAAACTAACCAGCATGAACTGTGCCTGAAAGGCTATTACGGCTGGGATTTCCTGAACGACACCAAACTGCTGACGCCGCGCCTGACGCAGCCGATGATCCGCTATGAAAAAGGCGGCAAGCTGACGCCAGTGAGCTGGGATGAAGCCATCAGCTATACGGCAAAACGCTTAGGCGAGATCAAAGCGAAATTCGGTCCGCGCGCCATTATGACCACCGGGTCATCGCGCGGTACCGGGAATGAAACCAACTATGTGATGCAAAAATTTGCGCGCGGCGTACTGAATACCAATAACGTCGATTGCTGCGCGCGCGTCTGCCACGGTCCTTCTGTCGCAGGCTTGCAGGAAGCGCTCGGCAACGGCGCGATGAGTAACTCCATCGAAGACATTGAAAACTCAAGCTGTCTGCTGGTCTTTGGCTACAACTGCGCCGATTCGCACCCTATCGTGGCGCGTCGCGTAATCAAAGCCAAAGAGAAAGGCGCGAAAATTATCGTCTGCGACCCGCGTCGCATTGAAACCGCGCGTATCGCCGATCAACATCTGCAAATCAAAAACGGCTGCAACATGGCGCTGGTGAATGCGTTTTCCCATGTGCTGCTGGAAGAAAATCTCTACGACAAAGAATATGTTGCGCGCTACACCACCGGCATCGACGAGCTGCGTGAAATCGTGAAAGATTATGCGCCGGAAGCGGTGGAAGCGCTGACCGGCGTGACGGCGCAACAAATTCGTCAGGCGATGCGTACCTACGCGGCGGCACCAAGCGCCACCATTATGTGGGGCATGGGCGTCACTCAGTTTGGTCAGGCCGTGGATGTGGTCAAAGGGTTGGCAACGCTTGCGCTGCTCACCGGTAATCTGGGACGTGAACATGTCGGCGTCGGCCCGGTGCGTGGTCAGAACAATGTGCAGGGCGCGTGCGACATGGGGGTGATCCCCAACCAGTTCCCCGGTTATCAGGACGTGGTCGATGCCGACGTGCGGGCGAAATTCGCCAAAGCATGGGGTATTGACGCCAGCCTGATGGACGACAAAGTGGGCGTGCGCATTACTGAAGTGCCGCATCTGGCGCTGGAAGGGAAGGTGAAAGCCTACTACATCATGGGTGAAGATCCGCTGCAAACCGAAGCCGACTTAGGCCTGGTGCGCAAAGGGTTCGAAGCGCTTGATTTCGTGGTGGTGCAGGACATCTTTATGACCAAAACCGCCGAGCAGGCCGATGTGCTGCTGCCCGCCACTTCCTGGGGCGAACACGGTGGCGTCTTCACCTGTGCCGACCGTGGCTTCCAGCGTTTCGAAAAAGCCATCGAACCAAAATACAACGTCAAACGCGACTGGGAAATTATCAGCCTGATTGCCCAGAAAATGGGCTACCCGATGCATTACGACAATAACCAGCAAATCTGGGACGAAATGCGTGAGCTTTGCCCGCTCTTCTTTGGCGTGACTTACGATAAAATGGGCGACATGGGGCACGTTCAGTGGCCGTGTCCGACGCTTGATCACCCAGGCACGCCGTATCTTTACGCAGGCAATCAGTTCGATACCCCGGATGGCAAAGGGCATCTGTTTGCTGCACCGTGGCGTGCGCCAGCCGAATGCCCGGATGATCAATATCCGCTGGTACTGTGCACCGTGCGTGAAGTGGGGCACTACTCCTGCCGTTCGATGACCGGTAACTGTGCGGCGCTGCAATCGCTGGCCGATGAACCTGGCTTTGTGCAGATTAACCCGCAGGATGCGCAGAAGCTGGGCGTCAAAGACAAACAACTGGTGTGGGTGGCGTCGCGTCGCGGTAAAGTGATCACGCGCGCCAACGTCAACGAGCGTATCAATCACGGCAGTGTCTATATGACCTACCAGTGGTGGATTGGCGCCTGTAACGAACTGACCCAGGACAACCTCGATCCCATCTCTAAAACGCCGGAAACCAAGTACTGTGCGGTGAATATCAGTGCGATTGAGGATCAAAACTGGGCGGAAAACTACGCGCTGGAAAGCTACCAGTCGATGAAATCCCGCCTGCGCGAGGCGGTAGCAGGGTAATGAATGACGATAACGCATAACGGCGTCGAAATCCGCATTCGCGGTAAAGTACAGGGGGTGGGCTTCCGCCCCTTTGTCTGGCAACTGGCTCAGCAGCAGGCGCGCGTGGGCGATGTCTGCAACGACGGTGCGGGGGTGCTCGTTCGTTTGCTGGGTGAAGAAGCGGATTTCCTTGCCGCGCTTCATCAACACTGCCCGCCGCTGGCGCGCATTGATGAGACGCAGGTGCAGCCTTATGTGTGGCAGAACGTGCCTGACGATTTCGTGATCCGCGAAAGCGGCGCGGGGGCGATGAGCACGCAGATTGTCCCGGATGCGGCAACCTGCCCGGCGTGTCTTGCGGAGATGAATGACCCGCAGGAGCGCCGTTATCGTTATCCCTTTATCAACTGTACCCACTGTGGCCCACGTTTCACCATTATCAACGCCATGCCGTACGACCGTCCGCTGACGGTGATGGCGGCGTTTCCGCTGTGCTCTGCCTGCGAGGCGGAGTACCGCAATCCTTACGATCGTCGCTTTCACGCCCAGCCGGTGGCCTGCGCCGAGTGCGGCCCGTGGCTGTCGTGGTATGCCGGGGGCGAACCGCTGCATCACGAGGCGGCGCTACAGGCGGCGATTGCGCTTCTCACGTCGGGCGGTATTGTGGCGATCAAGGGGCTGGGTGGTTTTCATCTGGCCTGTGATGCGGGTAATGCCCGCGCGGTGGCGACACTGCGCGCCCGCAAACATCGCCCGGCGAAACCACTGGCTGTGATGATCCCCACTACGACGAATCTCCCCGATGACGCCAGCCGATTAATGCGCACGCCCGCAGCACCGATTGTGCTGGTGGATAAATCCTGCGTCAGCGGCTTGTGTGATGACATTGCGCCGGGGCTGGCGGAAGTGGGCGTCATGCTCCCGGCTAACCCAATTCAGCATTTGCTGATGCAGGCGTTGAATCGCCCGTTGGTGATGACATCCGGGAATCTTAGCGGTAAACCGCCCGCGCTGACCAATGCGCTGGCACTGGCGGATCTCGCGGATATTGCCGACGGATTTTTGCTGCATAATCGCGATATTGTGCAGCGGATGGATGACTCGGTGGTGCGGCAAAATGGCGAAATGCTGCGTCGATCGCGCGGCTATGTACCGGACGCCATTCCACTGCCGCCGGGTTTTCACGATATTCCGCCGATGCTTTGCCTGGGGGCAGATCTCAAAAATACCTTCTGCCTGGTACGCGGCGAGCAGGCGGTGTTGAGCCAGCATTTTGGCGATCTCACTGATGAAGGTGTCGAGGCGCAATGGCAGCAGTCGTTGCGTTTGATGCAGGCTATCTACGATTTTACCCCGCAGGCGGTGGTGGCGGATGCGCATCCTGGCTACCACTCCTCGCAGTGGGCCGCCGCCCGCGATTTACCCCATCAAACGGTGCTCCATCACCACGCGCATATTGCCGCGTGCCTGGCGGAACACAACTGGCCGCTGGACGGTGGTGATGTAATCGCGCTGGCGCTGGACGGCATTGGCATGGGGGAAGAGGGCGCGTTGTGGGGCGGTGAATGTCTGCGGGTGAACTACCGCGAGTGTGAACATCTTGGCGGCCTGCCTGCGGTAGCGTTGCCGGGGGGCGACCTTGCGGCACGTCAGCCGTGGCGTAACCTGCTGGCGCACTGTCTGGCGTTTGTGCCGGAGTGGGAAAGTTATCCGGCAACCGCCACCGTGCGCGAGCAAAACTGGCCGCTGCTGGCGCGGGCGATTGAGCGCGGTATTAATGCGCCACGTGCGTCATCGTGCGGGCGATTGTTTGATGCGGTGGCTTGTGCGCTGGGTTGTGCGCCGCTGACGTTGAGTTATGAAGGTGAGGCGGCCTGTCGCCTGGAAGCGCTGGCGGCGACGTGTGATGGCGTTGAACATCCGCTGCAAAGTGAGTCGTTTGACCTTGTTGAATTCTGGTCGAGTTGGTTAGCCTGGCAGGCCAGTCCGGCGGAGAAAGCGTGGGCGTTTCACGATGCGCTGGCGCAGGGGCTGGGCGGTATGATGCGTCGCGAAGCACAGGCGCGGGGTATCCCGACGCTGGTATTTGGTGGCGGTGTGCTGCATAACGCGCTGCTGCGTGCGCGCTTGCAGCACCATCTGGCTGATTTTACGCTGTTTTTCCCTCACAGTTTGCCCGCAGGAGATGGGGCGATTGCGTTCGGGCAGGCGGTGGTGGCCGCGGCCCGCTACGCGTGATGCCGGATGGTTTGGGCTTGCCTGATGGTGCAAATAGGTAGGTCGGGTAAGGCGTAGCCGCCACCCGACAATAATGTGCGCACGGAGCCAAAAAAAAGCCCCGGTGACCGGGGCAAAAATCAGACGCGATACGTCCATGTATCCGAGGTTAAGAAGGGCTCTGCAAAATTCGCGAGCAAGGTTAAGTTCAGCAATGGCGTAGCAAATCAGCTCGGCAATAACTTCAACAGGCTAAATGCCTCCTTCATTCTCTCTTCACTGACCACAAAGGCGCGAAGCTGCTGGTTGTCATCATAGCCCTGGGCAAGCATGCCCTGCGCGCTGGTGGCGATGGTCCAGTCCAGATCCTGACGGCGCGTTTCCCCCGCCAGATGCAGCGGCAGATCCGGCGTTTTCACCTTCACCAGCATATGCGGCAGTTTCAGCTCGCCGCTCTGGCCGAGCAGGTTCTTCGCCAGACACATCGCACTTAACAGAATCGGTTGCAGGAAGGGCAGCACGGCTCCGTTGATTTCCGCGCAGTCGCCCAACGCGTAGATATCCGGGTTACTGGTCTGCATCGCGCTGTTGACCTTCACGCCGCGATTGATCTCCACTCCCGCGTGACGGGCCAGCGCGGTTTCCGGGCGCAAGCCGGTGGCGGCGACGACCGCATCCACTTCAATCTGACGATTGCGGTCAAACTGCGCCACAATCCCGGTGGCGGTTTGCTCAAGCGACTGTAACTGGGTTTTCAGCAGCAGATGCACGCCCATGTCGGTCAGACGATGTTGCAGACGGCTGCTCACTTCCGGCGGCATCAGTGACGCCAGAATGCAGGCGGAGTTATCCACCACTGTCACCGCTTTACCAGCGCGACTGAAGTCCATCGCCAGCTCGCTGCCAATCAGCCCGCCGCCGATAATCAGTACACGCTGCGCATCACGCAGGATACTCTGCGCGGCCCCGAATTCCTGCTGGCTGTTGAGGGTCAGCATCAGCTCTTTTCCGGGAACCGGCGGTACGATGGTTGATGCGCCTGTCGCCAGCACCAGTTTGTCGTAGCGCCACTCTCTGTCCTGACTTTTCACCACTTTGGCCCGTGCGTCGATGTCGCTTACCCAAGTTTGTGGAAAGAGATTCAGATTGTACTGCTCGGCAAACTCGCCCGCGGTTTGCAGCGTCAGGTCGGCGGCGGTTTGCCCCCGGCTGACGACGTGGCTGAGGTCTGGCTTGTTGTACTCATCAATACTGTCGGCGGCGATCAAGGTCAGCGGCACGGCAGCATCCTGTTTGCGAATATTTTTCACCAGTTGGCGGGCCGCGAAGCCCGACCCGATGATCACGATGCCATTATTCATTTTGCCTCCGTGGCCAGCACATCGAAGACATCTTTACCCAGTGAGCATTCCGGGCACAGGAAGTTGTCTGGCACGTCGCTCCACGGCGTGCCCGGCTGGACATCCTGGTTCGGCTCGCCTTTTGCCGGATCGTAAATCCACTGGCAGACGCTGCACTGCATGCTTGGGCCGAGGTCAGCGGCTGCCGCTGCGGCACAGGCGCATTCTTCCTGCGCGGTTGTGACTTTGGCACTCACCTCCGGCAGCGGCGCAAGCGCCCACTGGCGGGCGATTTCCCGACCGTGTTCGCGGCACACTTCCAGCGCGTCAAAGTCCGGGCGCCATTTGGCTTTCAGGCTCAGTGACATTTCAAAGCCCGCATCCTGCAAGCGGGTAGAGAGACGGTCAACCGCGCCGCCGCTCCAGCCATGTGAACCGAATGCGCTGGCGCGTTTGTTACGGAAACGCAGACCTGTCATCTCTTCGACCAGACCGGCAATTTTCGGCATCATCACGTTGTTCATGGTTGAAGTACCGACCAGCACACCTTTAGAACGGAAAACATTGGTCAGGATTTCGTTTTTATCGCTGCGGGCAACGTTGAAGATTTTCACCGCCACGCGTGGGTCAACTTCGTTGATGCCCTGAGCAATCGCGTCCGCCATCATGCGGGTGTTGTTCGACATGGTGTCGTAGAAAATAGTGATGCGGTCTTCCTGATAATCGGCCGCCCATTTCAGATACAGTTCAACGATTTGCGTCGGATTGTCACGCCATACCACACCGTGGGAGGTGGCAATCATATCGACCGGCAGGTTGAAGCCGAGGATCTCGGTAATTTTTGGCGTTACCAGGCGGCTAAACGGCGTCAGGATATTGGCGTAGTAGCGCTGGCACTGTTCAAACAGTTCGGTCTGATCCACTTCGTCGTTGAACAGACGTTCGTCGCAGTAGTGCTGGCCAAAGGCATCGTTACTGAACAGAACCGCGTCGCCAGTCATGTAAGTCATCATGCTGTCCGGCCAGTGCAGCATCGGGGTTTCAACGAAGATCAATTGTTTGCCGTTACCGATATCCAGGCTGTCACCGGTTTTCACCGTATGGAAATTCCATTCCGGATGGTGGTGGTGACCGTTGATGGAATCAATGGCGTTGGTGGTGCAGTAAATCGGGGTGTTCGGAATGTAAGACATCAGCTCGGTCAGCGCACCGGCGTGGTCTTCTTCCGCGTGGTTGATAATGATGTAGTCGATGTCGTTCAGGTCGATTTCGCTGCGCAGGTTCTGCACGAATTCGCGGCTGAATTTGTGGTCAACGGTGTCGATCAGGACATTTTTACCTTCACGGATCAGATAGCTGTTGTAGCTGCTACCGCGCAGCGTTTTATATTCGGTACCGTGAAAATCACGCACTTCCCAGTCACGTTGGCCAACCCAATGAATGTTATTTTTAACCAGAATAGACATAGCAACCTCAATCAAATGCAGTGTTTTTAAAAAAGATGTTTTGCTTATTGCAGGTTGCGTGCCAACTTTTTAACTTGTTGTTTTATATATTTTTAATATTTTATCGTGCATTTTTATTGTCAAAATGACTGTTATTGGTATGGTCGATATGACAATATGCATTGTCAAAAAGACAATGAGGTCATCATGAGTTTCTCGGTCGATGTACTGGCGAATATCGCCATCGAGCTACAAAGTGGGGTTGGGCATCAGGATCGCTTTCAGCGTTTAATCACCACGCTGCGTCAGATACTGGAATGCGACGCCTCGGCGCTGCTTCGCTACGATGCGCGGCAATTTATCCCGCTGGCAATCGACGGGCTGGCGCAGGATGTGCTGGGTCGTCGCTTTACTCTGGAAGGGCATCCGCGTCTGGAAGCCATCGCCCGCGCCGGAGATGTCGTCCGCTTCCCCGCAGACAGCGATTTACCCGACCCCTATGATGGATTAATTCCCGGTCAGGAGAGCCTGAAAGTGCATGCCTGTGTCGGGCTGCCGCTGTTTGCCGGGCAGAATCTGATTGGCGCGCTGACGCTCGATGCGATGGAGCCGGCACAGTTTGATGTCTTCAGCGATGAAGAGCTGCGACTGATATCTGCATTGGCCGCCGGGGCACTCAGCAACGCGCTGCTGATTGAACAGCTGGAAAGTCAGAATATGCTGCCGGGAACGCCTGCCGCCTTTGAGCCGGTTGCCAATACCGATATGATTGGCCTGTCGCCGAATATGATGCAGCTGAAAAAAGAGATAGAAATCGTCGCGGCGTCCGCTCTCAATGTGTTGATTAGTGGCGAAACGGGTACCGGGAAGGAGCTGGTGGCGAAATCGATTCATGAAGGATCGCCGCGTGCGGCTAACCCGCTGGTCTATCTCAACTGTGCGGCGCTACCGGAAAGCGTGGCGGAAAGTGAGCTCTTTGGCCATGTAAAGGGCGCGTTTACCGGGGCAATCAGCAACCGTAGCGGTAAGTTTGAAATGGCCGATAACGGTACGCTATTCCTCGATGAAATTGGCGAACTGTCTCTGGCGTTGCAGGCCAAATTGCTGCGCGTATTGCAGTATGGCGATATTCAGCGCGTCGGCGATGACCGTAGCCTGCGCGTCGATGTGCGCGTTCTGGCGGCCACCAACCGCGACCTACGCGAAGAGGTGCTGGCCGGGCGTTTTCGTGCCGATCTGTTCCATCGTCTGAGCGTCTTCCCGCTCTCCGTTCCACCGCTGCGTGAACGTGGTGATGATGTGGTGCTGCTGGCGGGCTATTTCTGCGAACAGTGTCGGTTGCGTCTCGGGTTGTCCCGCGTGATTCTAAGCTCCGGGGCGCGGGCGCATTTGCTGAGTTATGGCTGGCCGGGCAACGTGCGAGAGCTGGAACATGCCGTGCATCGCGCGGTGGTGCTGGCGCGCGCAACGCGCAACGGTGGCGAAGTGATTCTGGAAGCTCAGCATTTCACGTTTGAAGAAAGCACGGTTGCGCCAGTCCTTGAAAGTGAAGCGCCAGCGTTACCCGTGTGTCACAACCTGCGTGACGCGACCGAGCACTTCCAGCGTGAAATGATTCGTCAGGCGCTGTCGCAAAACAACAATAACTGGGCCGCCAGCGCGCGGGCGCTGGAGACAGACGTCGCCAACCTGCATCGGCTGGCGAAACGTCTGGGAATGAAGGATTAAAGAATTCCGGCCTGATAGAAGTTTTGCAGGTTGATCGCGCCGACCAACTGGCCGTTGTCATCCACCACCGGCGCGGCGCTGATTTTTTTCTTCATCAGTTGTTCTTTAGCATCAATGGCGCGACTCTGCGCATTCAGCGTCGTACCGTTCACCGTCATCGCCAGGCTCACGTTATCCGCCAGCGCGCCGCCGCCAACCAGCCAGCGGCGCAGGTCGCCGTCGGTAAACACGCCTTTCACCTGCAACTGCTCATCGCATACGGCAACCAGGCCCAGCCCGGTGCGGCTCAGTTCGAGCATCGCGTCCATAATACTGGCGTGAATGCTCACCTGCGGCACCTCGGCATCGCGGCGCATCAGATGATGCACTTTATTCAGTAAGCGCGCGCCCAGCGCGCCAGCCGGATGCGAACGGGCAAAATCTTCCTCATTGAAACCCCGCGCCTGCATCACGGCCATCGCCAGCGCATCGCCCATCATCAGCGTATTCACGGTGCTGGAAGTGGGGGCCAGACGCATCGGGCAGGCTTCACGCTCCACGGAAATATCAAGAACGGCTTTTGCGGCTAAACCCAACGGCGAGTGGGATTTTCCGGTCATCGCCAGTAGAACAACGGATTTTTCTTCCAGACGCGGGATGATGAGATCCAGCTCTTTCGCGCCGCCGGAGTAGGAGATAAACAGCATCACATCCTGACTTTCTACCATACCGAGATCGCCGTGCAGCGCCTCTGCCGGATGAACAAAGAATGCGGGGGTGCCAGTACTGGCGAAGGTTGCGGCGAGTTTTTTACCAATATGGCCCGATTTACCGATACCGGAAACAATCAATTTGCCTTTGCAATTAATGATGGCTTCGGCGGCTTTGATAAAGTCATCACCCAGGCGGTCCGGCAGTTGGCTGGCTTCATGAAGTTCCAGCACCAGCGTTTGACGGCCCGCTTCAAGTAAAAAATTTTTATCCGCAATCATGGCGTTGCATCCTGTCATTTTTGTATGTCGTAGGTGTAGGGTTCGGCGTTTACCGACGTGCGGCGTAAGGGTAATGATTTCTTGCCCCTAATACCAATAGCGCGATCAAGGTCTGGGCGTTTTGCTTAGGGCGAAGTTTTTTTCTCTGCGACACGCGAAGGCGCTTCCTTGAGGCGTTGCGATTGCTTTACCATAATTAACTCTTGCCGATATTGTTAAATGGATGTCCCATGTTGAAGCGTCGTTATATCGCCTTACTGCCCTTGTGTGTCCTGCTCGCTGCCTGTAGCAGCAAACCGAAAACCGCCGCCGCACCGGCAACGGCTGGCACACCTTCCGGCGGTTTCCTGCTGGAGCCGCAGCACAATGCGCTGATCCCAACCGGTGATTTTGCCAATAACCCGGCGGCAGAGCAGTTCATCGATAAGATGGTGAGCAAGCACGGCTTTGACCGACAACAGCTGCACGAAATTCTCTCCCAGGCGAAACGTCTTGATTACGTGCTGCGTCTGATGGATCGCCAGGCACCGACCGGCTTGCCGCCGAGCGGGCCAAACGGTGCGTGGCTGCGCTATCGCAAACAGTTTATTACTCCGGACAACGTGCAAAACGGCGTAGCGTTCTGGAACCAACATGAAGCGGCGCTGAAACGCGCATGGCAGGTGTACGGCGTGCCGCCGGAAATTATCGTCGGCATTATTGGCGTTGAAACCCGCTGGGGCCGCGTGATGGGCAAAACCCGTATCCTCGATGCGCTGGCGACGCTCTCCTTTAACTACCCGCGCCGCGCGGAGTACTTCTCCGGCGAGCTGGAAACCTTCCTGCTGATGGCACGCGACGAAAGCGATGACCCGCTGGATCTGAAAGGTTCCTTCGCAGGCGCAATGGGCTATGGCCAGTTCATGCCGTCCTCTTACAAACAGTACGCTGTTGATTTTAATGGTGACGGACACATTAACCTGTGGGATCCGGAAGATGCCATCGGCAGCGTGGCAAACTACTTCAAACAGCACGGTTGGGTGAAGGGCGACCAGGTAGCGGTGCAGGCGATGGGCCAGGCACCAGGGCTGGAAAACGGCTTTAAAACTAAATACAGCGTGTCGCAGCTTTCTGCTGCGGGCCTGACGCCGATGGATTCGCTGGGCAACCATCAGCAGGCGAGCCTGCTGCGTCTGGATGTCGGCACCAGTTATCAGTACTGGTACGGCTTGCCGAACTTCTACACCATCACCCGCTATAACCACAGCACGCACTATGCAATGGCTGTCTGGCAGCTTGGTCAGGCCGTCGCGCTGGCTCGCGTTCAGTAATCCCGCTTCCCCTCCCGTCCGGGAGGGGAGTTACATTTCGATACACCCTCAGGCGCTGACAAGGATTTACATCTATCTGCTCACTGTTTATTGTTATGTTATAACATAATGATTGAGGCGCTATTGATGACATCTTCGCTTTTCTCTCTATCCAGCCTGAGACGGCTGGCAGGCGTTTGTCTGCTGCTGGCGTTTATCTGGCTGGTCGCCTGGTGGGCGGTATCGCTGCCATGATCGTTCTGAATAACCTTTGTGTCGGCTATGACGGCGAGGCGATTGCGCCGCCCGTCGATGGATGCATCACACGTGGCAGCCTGATGGCGATCGTCGGTGAGAATGGTTGCGGTAAATCGACGCTGCTAAAAACCCTCGCCGGATTTATTCCTCCTGTAAGTGGGCGTGTGCACTGGCAGACGCGCCGCCCGGTTATCGGTTGGCTGGCGCAGCGACAGCTGATGGATCAGCAATTTCCGTTTACGGTGCAGGATGTCGTGTGCCAGGGAGCGTGGCCGCGCATCTCATTGTGTTTCGGCATTGATCGGATGGTGCGCCGACGCGTAGCTGATGCGCTGGATCGGGTAGGGTTGCTGTCGATGGCGAAAACAGCGATAGGCAGCTTATCCGGCGGCCAGTTTCAGCGCATGCTCTTTGCCCGCATCCTCGTTCAGCAGGCCCCGCTGGTGATGCTGGATGAACCCTTTACCGGTGTCGATGAAACGACTACGGAGATGCTGATGTCGCTCATCCTTGATATGCAGCGGAATGGGCAAACGGTACTGGCGGTGCTGCATGACAGCGAAAAAGTGGCGCGCTTTTTTCCACAGGTGCTTGAGCTGGGCGGCATGCGCGCAATATCCCCGATGTTACCTGCGAGGTCAGCATGATCTGGCACACCTTTTTTCTGCCGTTTATTGAGTTTGGCTTTATGCGCCGCGCGCTGATGGTGTGCCTCGCGCTCTCACTGAGCACCACGCTGCTCGGCGTATTTCTCCTGTTGCGGCGAATGAGCTTAATGGGCGATGCGCTTTCGCACGCCATTCTTCCCGGCGTTGCCGTGGGCTACTTAATGAATGGAATGTCATTGCTGGCAATGACGATCGGCGGTTTCGTGGCAGGGATCGCCGTGGCGCTGGGGGCGGGCTGGGTGAGTCGCCGCACGCTTCTGAAAGAAGATGCCAGCTTTGCCGGATTCTACCTGGGCTCTCTGGCGCTGGGCGTCACGCTGGTGTCGCTTCGCGGCTCAAACGTTGATCTGCTGCATCTGCTGTTCGGTTCCATTCTGGCGGTGGATGGGCCGTCTGCACTGTTTGTCGCGCTGGTGGCCAGCATCACGCTGATCGCGCTGGCGGTGTGCTATCGCGGCCTGGTGGTTGAAGCGTTCGACAGCAGCTGGTTACAGGTGAATGCGCGCTGGCTGCCCTCGGCGCTGCACGGATTGTTCCTCGCACTGCTGGTGCTGAACCTGGTGGCCGGGTTTCAGGTGTTGGGTACCTTGATGGCGGTGGGCGTGATGATGCTGCCCGCGATAGCGGCTCGCTGCTGGGCGCAAACGCTGCCAGCCATGCTCGGGCTGGCGGGGCTTTGCGGTGTACTTTGCGCCTGGATAGGGTTGAGTTTCTCGTGGGCGGCGAGCCTCCCAGCCGGGCCGGCTATTGTGCTGACCGCCAGCCTGGTTTTTCTTTTTTCACTAATTTTTGGCACGCGCAGCAGGCTGGCCTATCGTCTGCGGGCGCTTTTTAACTGAGGGGATGGTATGAAAATGAAGAAGGTGATTCTGGCGCTGGCGCTGGGGTTAATCGCGCAGGGCGCAATGGCGAAAACGCTCAATGTGGTCACCAGTTTTTCGGTGCTGGGCGATATCACGCAGCAGGTTGGCGGCGATGCGGTGAAGGTAACGACGCTGGTGGGGCCGGACGGCGATCCGCATACTTTTGAGCCATCGCCGAAAGAGAGCGCGTTGCTGAGTAAAGCGGATGTGGTGGTGGTGAACGGTCTGGGGCTGGAAGGATGGATTGATCGATTAGTCAAAGCGTCCGGGTTTAAAGGGAAACTGATCGTTGCCTCGCAGGGCGTCGCCACGCAAACGCTGGAAGAGGATGGACAAACGGTGACGGACCCACACGCCTGGAATAACTTGGCGAACGGCGTCATTTATGCGCAGAACATTACCGAAGGCCTTGCTAAAGCGGACCCGCAGGACGCCAGCGTAATTAAAGCTAACGGTGCGAAATATGTGGATGAGCTCAGGGCGCTCGATAGCTGGGTGAAGCAGCGTTTCAGCCCTATTCCGCGCGAGAAGC
Organism: Pseudocitrobacter sp. CD920760; assembly: GCF_057782505.1. Taxonomy (NCBI): domain Bacteria; kingdom Pseudomonadati; phylum Pseudomonadota; class Gammaproteobacteria; order Enterobacterales; family Enterobacteriaceae; genus Pseudocitrobacter; species Pseudocitrobacter sp. CD920760. The sequence continues at coordinate 4,108,102 of NZ_CM173490.1, read as the reverse complement.
GTAAGGTGCTGACCAGCCACGATGCGTTCGGCTATTTTGCCAAAGCGTACCAGGTGGATTTCCTTTCGCCGCAGGGGCTGTCATCAGAAAGCGAAGCGAACGCGGCGGAGGTCGGCGCATTGATTAAACAAATCAAAGCCGATGGGGTACACACCTGGTTTATGGAAAATCAGCTCGACCCGCGACTGGTCAAACAGATTGCGTCCGCAACCGGTGCGCAGGCAGGCGGCGAGCTTTATCCGGAAGCGTTATCGAAACCGGGCGGCGTAGCGGACAGCTATGTGAAGATGGTGCGGCATAACGTGGAGACTATTGTTGCCAGTATGCAGTAATATCGGTCGGCCCGTGAGGGCCGACACATATTTCACTGTGTCTTGCTGGCTTTTAATGATTTCACTGTTTTACCCAAATGCAGGCCATAAATCAGACACCCCAGACCAAGCAACACTTCAACTGCCATAAACAATAAATCAAACGGACCTGTACTGACACGTAACACCACATTCAGTAATGTAAACAGGCCGCAAATAATCGTAATTAAGCGCAATTGTTCAGTTTGCTTGAGTTTTTTTTCCGCTGCAGTTCGTGGTTTCGCCATATCCCTATCCTTTCCATTTTTCCGTGGTGGGTCCCGGTAAAATTATCTCACCACGTTTTTCAGGCTGCTATCCGAAAAGCACCAGGGTTATGCTTGAGATCCATTTTCTGAACCCCCCTCGTAAAATCGACACCTCGCCCCCATCTGTGTTGGGAAAGTGCTATCTTGTCCGACAGATATCTACCTGACAGGAGTGGTGATGACTGACAGCGAATTATTTCAACTGAGCGAAAAGGTCGGGCAGGCGCTGAAAGCGCAGGGCGCAACGGTAACCGCGGCAGAATCCTGCACCGGCGGCTGGATTGCCAAAACCCTGACCGATGTCGCGGGAAGCTCCGCGTGGTTTGAGCGCGGCTTTGTCACCTATAGCAATGAAGCCAAATCACAAATGATTGGCGTCAGCGCGGTGACGCTGGAACAGCACGGCGCGGTGAGCGAACCGGTAGTGGTCGAAATGGCCGTGGGCGCATTGCGGGCTGCGCGCGCCTCTTATGCGGTATCGGTCAGCGGCATTGCCGGGCCGGATGGTGGCAGCGATGAGAAGCCCGTCGGCACCGTGTGGTTTGGCGTGGCAAGTGCGACCGGGCAGGGCGTCACTCAGCGTGAATGCTTTGCGGGCGACCGGGAATCGGTACGCCGACAGGCCACGGCATTTGCCTTGCAGCTGCTCTGGCAACAATTTCTACAAAACACTTGATACTGTATGACCATACAGTATAATTGCTTCAACAGAACAGAATTCATTCCCCGGGCTTGCTCGGCATGACAGGAGTAAAAATGGCTATCGACGAAAACAAACAGAAAGCGTTGGCGGCAGCACTGGGCCAAATTGAGAAGCAATTCGGCAAAGGCTCCATCATGCGCCTGGGTGAAGACCGTTCCATGGACGTGGAAACCATCTCCACCGGTTCGCTTTCACTGGATATCGCGCTGGGTGCAGGCGGTCTGCCGATGGGGCGTATCGTCGAAATCTACGGGCCTGAATCTTCCGGTAAAACGACGCTGACCCTGCAGGTTATTGCTGCGGCACAGCGTGAAGGCAAAACCTGTGCCTTTATCGATGCAGAGCACGCGCTGGACCCTGTCTATGCACGTAAGTTAGGCGTTGATATCGACAACCTGCTGTGCTCCCAGCCAGACACCGGTGAACAAGCACTGGAAATCTGTGACGCGCTGGCGCGCTCTGGTGCGGTTGACGTGCTGGTTGTCGACTCCGTTGCGGCACTGACGCCGAAAGCGGAAATCGAAGGCGAAATCGGTGACTCTCACATGGGCCTCGCGGCACGTATGATGAGTCAGGCGATGCGTAAGCTGGCCGGTAACCTGAAACAGTCCAACACCCTGCTTATCTTCATCAACCAGATCCGTATGAAAATTGGTGTGATGTTCGGTAACCCGGAAACCACGACCGGCGGTAACGCGCTGAAATTCTACGCGTCCGTTCGTCTGGACATCCGTCGTATCGGCGCGGTGAAAGAGGGCGATAACGTCATCGGTAGCGAAACCCGCGTGAAAGTGGTGAAAAACAAAATCGCCGCACCGTTCAAACAGGCAGAATTCCAGATCCTCTACGGTGAAGGCATTAACTTCCTGGGCGAGCTGGTAGACCTGGGCGTGAAAGAGAAGCTGATCGAAAAAGCGGGCGCCTGGTACAGCTACAACGGTGACAAAATTGGTCAGGGTAAAGCGAATGCTATCTCCTGGCTGAAAGAGAACCCGGCGGCGGCGAAAGAAATCGAGAAGAAAGTGCGCGAGCTGCTGCTCAGCAATCAGGATTCTTCGCCGGATTTCGTGGTCGATGAAAACGACACCCACGCGAAAGAAACCAACGAAGATTTCTGATAACCTCTCATCAGAAAACAGAAGGGCTGCCAATGCAGCCCTTTTTTGCATTTAAACGACCGGGAGGGTTATGAACGAGAACGCACCACGCCGCTCCGCCTACGCGCGTTTGTTGGATCGTGCCATTCGTATTCTGGCGATGCGTGACCATAGCGAACAGGAGCTGCGTCGCAAACTGACGGCCCCGGTGATGACCAAAAACGGCCCCGAGCCCATCGATGCGCCGGAAGAAGAGGTCGAGAAAGTGATCGCCTGGTGTCACGAGAATCGCTATCTCGATGACCTGCGCTTTGTGCAGCAGTTTATCGCCAGCCGTAGCCGCAAAGGCTACGGCCCGGCGCGTATTCGTCAGGAACTCGGGCAGAAAGGCATTGCGCGTAATGACATCGAGCAGGCGATGCGCGAGTGTGATATCGACTGGTGCAAGCTGGCGCGTGACCAGGCGGAGCGGAAATACGGTGAACCGTTACCGACCACATTTGCCGAAAAAGTGAAAATCCAGCGCTTTTTGCTTTACCGCGGCTATTTGATGGAAGATATCCAGGAAATATGGCGAAATTTTGCCGATTGACCGCACGGGGGATTTTACTTCCCTTTAAAGAAAACTTATCTTATTCCCACTTTTTCCGTCTGGTAGCAAGTTGAACAATAAATGACCTGCTACGACGGCGACCATTCGTTAGCTTGATTTCAGGATAATTATGAGCAAGAGCACCGCTGAGATCCGTCAGGCGTTTCTCGACTTTTTCCATAGCAAGGGACATCAGGTAGTTGCCAGCAGCTCCCTGGTGCCGAATAACGACCCGACCCTGCTGTTTACCAACGCCGGGATGAACCAGTTCAAGGATGTTTTCCTTGGTCTCGACAAACGTAATTATTCTCGCGCAACTACTGCGCAGCGTTGCGTTCGTGCGGGTGGTAAACATAACGATCTGGAAAACGTCGGTTACACCGCGCGCCACCACACTTTCTTCGAAATGCTGGGTAACTTCAGCTTCGGCGACTACTTCAAACACGACGCTATTCAGTACGCGTGGGAATTGCTGACCGGTGAAAACTGGTTCGCCCTGCCGAAAGAGCGTCTGTGGGTGACCGTTTACGAAACCGATGATGAAGCTTACGAAATCTGGGAAAAAGAAGTCGGAATCCCGCGTGAGCGCATCATCCGCATCGGCGACAATAAAGGCGCGCCGTATGCTTCCGATAACTTCTGGCAGATGGGCGATACCGGCCCATGCGGCCCGTGCACCGAGATCTTCTACGATCACGGCGACCACATCTGGGGCGGCCCTCCGGGAACGCCTGAAGAAGACGGCGACCGTTACATTGAGATCTGGAACATCGTCTTCATGCAGTTCAACCGTCAGGCTGACGGTACCATGGAGCCGCTGCCAAAACCGTCTGTCGACACCGGTATGGGCCTGGAACGTATCACTGCGGTACTGCAACACGTCAACTCTAACTATGAAATTGACCTGTTCCGTAAGCTGATTGATTCCGTGGCTAAAGTCACCGGCGCGACTGACCTGACGAACAAGTCACTGCGCGTGATTGCGGACCACATTCGTTCCTGCGCGTTCCTGATTGCTGATGGCGTTACGCCGTCGAATGAAAACCGTGGCTACGTGCTGCGTCGCATCATTCGTCGCGCCATTCGTCACGGCAACATGCTGGGCGCGAAAGACACCTTCTTCTATAAACTGGTTGGCCCGCTGATCGAAGTGATGGGTTCTGCCGGTGAAGAACTGAAACGCCAGCAGGCGCAGGTTGAACAGGTTCTGAAAACTGAAGAAGAGCAGTTTGCCCGTACGCTGGAACGCGGCCTGGCGCTGCTGGACGAAGAGTTGTCTAAGCTGACTGGCGACACGCTGGATGGTGAAACCGCTTTCCGCCTGTATGACACCTACGGCTTCCCGGTTGACCTGACGGCGGACGTTTGCCGTGAACGCGGCCTGAAAGTTGATGAAGCGGGCTTTGAAGCCGCGATGGAAGAACAGCGCCGTCGTGCGCGTGAATCCAGCGGTTTCGGCGCAGACTACAACGCGATGATTCGCGTTGATGGCGCGTCAGAATTCAAAGGCTACGATCATCTGGAACTGAACGGCAAAGTGACGGCGCTTTTTATCGACGGTAAAGCAGTTGATAGCGTGGCGGCCGGTCAGGAAGCGGTGGTCATTCTGGACCAGACTCCGTTCTATGCGGAATCGGGCGGTCAGGTTGGCGATAAAGGCGAGCTGAAAGGCGCGGGCTTTAGTTTCAGCGTGAACGATACGCAGAAATATGGTCAGGCGATTGGTCATCTCGGCAAACTGACGGCGGGTTCCCTGAAAGTGGGCGACGCGGTACAGGCCGACGTTGATGAAGCGCGTCGTGCGCGTATCCGTCTGAACCACTCCGCTACGCACCTGATGCACGCGGCGCTGCGCCAGATTCTCGGCACGCACGTGGCGCAGAAAGGTTCTCTGGTAAATGACAAAGTCCTGCGTTTCGATTTCTCGCATTTCGAAGCGATGAAACCGGAAGAGATTCGCGCGGTCGAAGATCTGGTCAATGCCCAGATCCGTCGTAACCTGCCTGTTGAGACCAACGTAATGGATCTCGACGCGGCAAAAGCGAAGGGCGCAATGGCGCTGTTCGGCGAAAAATATGATGACCGCGTACGTGTGCTGAGCATGGGCGATTTCTCTACCGAACTGTGCGGCGGTACTCACGCTTCACGCACCGGTGACATCGGTCTGTTCCGTATTGTGTCTGAATCCGGTACGGCTGCGGGTGTTCGCCGTATCGAAGCGGTAACCGGTGAAGGCGCGATTGCCAGCTTGCATGCAGAAAGCGATCGTTTGGGCGATATCGCCCAGTTGCTGAAAGGCGATAGCCATAACCTGACGGAGAAAGTGCGCACCGTGCTGGAACGTACCCGTCAGTTGGAAAAAGAGCTGCAGCAGCTGAAAGAGCAGGCGGCAGCGCAGGAGAGTGCAAACCTTTCCAGCAAAGCAGAAAACATCAACGGCGTTAAGCTGCTGGTGAGCGAGCTTTCCGGCGTTGAGCCGAAAATGCTGCGTACGATGGTTGACGATCTGAAGAACCAGCTTGGTTCCGCCATTATTGTGCTGGCGACCGTGGCTGACGATAAGGTTTCTCTGATTGCGGGGGTGTCTAAGGATGTCACTGACCGCGTAAAAGCAGGGGAGCTCATCGGCATGGTGGCTCAACAGGTTGGCGGTAAAGGCGGTGGTCGCCCGGACATGGCGCAAGCCGGTGGTACCGATGCGACGGCACTTCCAGCAGCATTGTCCAGTGTGAAAGATTGGGTAAGCGCTAAGCTGTAACAAAAATAAATCCTGTGTGGGCGTCTTAACGTTAATTGTTAAGACGCCTTGCATATGGAGTACTGATAACGATAAAGTCAGGTTGAAGTCATGTATATCGGCTAAACTTACGTTTAACAGAATGTGATGCCGTGACAGTTGCACCAGGTGTTTGTCACAGCGTACGTTTGGCGTTATGCACGAAGCGTTCAGGTCAAATCAAGGAAGCCTGATGATGAGTGTGTATATGATGGATATGCCGGGATACAGAGAGACCCGACTCTTTTAATCTTTCAAGGAGCAAAGAATGCTGATTCTGACTCGTCGAGTTGGTGAGACCCTCATGATTGGAGATGAGGTCACTGTGACAGTTTTAGGGGTGAAGGGTAACCAGGTGCGTATCGGCGTTAACGCTCCGAAAGAAGTATCCGTTCACCGTGAAGAGATCTACCAGCGTATCCAGGCTGAAAAATCCCAGCAGTCCAGTTACTAAGTTCTCGCGTCTCACCTCCCGGTGAGACGCATCCTTCCCAGATTTCCCGTTTTACCTCTTCGTTTTCTTCTCGCTTTCTTCTCTTTTTCGTCCCGTCGTGATTTTGTCGCGTCTGTTGTGCCGCATTCTTTCTGTTTTGTTTTACCGTGAGTTAGCGATTTTACTGTTGAGAAAACAGGCTTTTTGCCGTTTTTAACGCCTAATTGTGCGCGAAGTGTGCAAACGATAAAAGGTCTCGAAAAATTGTTTGACTTATAAAGCCCAGAAAGTAATATGTGCGCCACGCAGCGACGAAGAGCTTTTAACGAGTTCTCCGAAGCACTCGTAAGAGGCGTGTGGTGAGGTGGCCGAGAGGCTGAAGGCGCTCCCCTGCTAAGGGAGTATGCGGTCAAAAGCTGCATCCGGGGTTCGAATCCCCGCCTCACCGCCATTTTGCATCCGTAGCTCAGCTGGATAGAGTACTCGGCTACGAACCGAGCGGTCGGAGGTTCGAATCCTCCCGGATGCACCATCTTACTTAACATTGCATTAGTGATGTTAAATCAGCGTAGTAAAGCAAGTTTCCCGATGCATCCGTAGCTCAGCTGGATAGAGTACTCGGCTACGAACCGAGCGGTCGGAGGTTCGAATCCTCCCGGATGCACCATCTCTTGTTTTAACGAATAGTATTTCCCGATGCATCCGTAGCTCAGCTGGATAGAGTACTCGGCTACGAACCGAGCGGTCGGAGGTTCGAATCCTCCCGGATGCACCATCTCTTGTTTTCAACGAATAGCATTTCCCGATGCATCCGTAGCTCAGCTGGATAGAGTACTCGGCTACGAACCGAGCGGTCGGAGGTTCGAATCCTCCCGGATGCACCATCTTCTCCCTTCTGTTTTTCTTCTTCTCCAACGATTCAGCAAGTCAGCGACAAAAACCGCCTTTTACGTTAAAGTAACATCTCACTTTATCTTGTCTGTGAGAACGTGATGTACGAACGCTACGCGGGATTAATCTTTGATATGGATGGCACCATCCTGGATACCGAACCTACGCACCGTAAAGCGTGGCACGAGGTGCTGGGGCGTTATGGTATGCGTTTCGACGAGCAAGCGATGGTCGCCCTTAACGGTTCTCCAACCTGGCGTATCGCGCAGGCCATCATTGAACTTCATCAGGCCGATCTCGACCCTCATCTTCTGGCACAGGAAAAAACAGCCGCCGTTAAAGCGATGCTGCTGGACTCTGTGACGCCGTTACCGCTTATTGATGTGGTGAAAGCCTGGCACGGACGTCGCCCGATGGCGGTCGGTACAGGCAGCGAGAGCGCTATTGCTGAAGCATTGCTGGCGCATCTGGGCCTGCGACACTACTTTTCTGCGGTGGTCGCTGCCGATCACGTCAAGAATCACAAACCCGCGCCCGATACCTTCTTGCTTTGCGCACAACGCTTAGGCGTGGCGCCGGAAAAATGCGTCGTGTTTGAAGATGCGGATTTTGGCCTGCAGGCGGCAAGAAGCGCCGGTATGGACGCTGTTGACGTTCGTCTGCTGTGAGTGACGGGCTGGCGCTGGCGTCGTTATTCGCTAGCAGCTTTCTGAGCGCCACGCTGCTGCCGGGCAACTCCGAAGCGGTACTTGTGGCGCTTCTCGTCTCTGGCCTCAGTCACCCCTGGCTTTTAGTATTAATAGCAACAATGGGTAATAGCCTTGGTGGGGCAACAAACGTTATCCTTGGACGGTTGTTTCCCGTGCGTAAGCAATCGCGCTGGCAGGAAAAAGCGACATCCTGGTTAAAACGTTACGGCGCAGCCACACTGTTACTGAGCTGGATGCCCGTTATCGGTGATTTACTGTGTCTGCTGGCGGGATGGATGCGCATCTCCTGGGGACCGGTGCTCTTTTTTTTATGCCTTGGAAAAGCGTTACGCTACATCGCTGTAGCGGCGGCGACGCTCCAGGGTATGACGTGGTGGCACTAATTGGATTGCTTGTGACCTTTAATCGTCAACCATTACAATTATGCTTAATAAAATGATATCGACAGGCGGGAGGTCAATTTGATCCCGGATGTATCACAGGCGCTGACCTGGCTGGAAAAACACCCTGAAGCACTGAAAGGGATAAATCGTGGTCTTGAGCGTGAGACGCTACGCGTTAACGCCGATGGTTCACTGGCAACGACCGGACACCCGGAATCGCTGGGCTCGACGCTGACCCATAAATGGATCACCACCGATTTCGCCGAAGCGCTGCTGGAATTTATCACTCCGGTTGATGGCGACGTCAACCATATGCTCACTTTCCTGCGTGACGTTCACCGTTATACGGCGCGTCATCTTGGCGATGAACGGATGTGGCCGCTGAGTATGCCGTGCTATATCGCGCCGGGCCAGGATATCGAACTGGCGCAGTACGGCACCTCAAACGTCGGTCGTCTGAAAACGCTGTATCGTGAAGGGCTGAAGAACCGCTATGGCGCGCTGATGCAAACCATCTCTGGCGTGCATTACAACTTCTCTCTGCCGATGGCATTCTGGCAGGCGAAATGCGGCGTGACGGATGCGGAGAGCGGTAAAGAGGCGATCTCTGCCGGTTACTTCCGCGCGATCCGCAACTATTACCGTTTTGGCTGGGTGATCCCGTATCTGTTTGGTGCGTCTCCGGCGATTTGTTCTTCCTTCCTGCAAGGGAAAGAGAGCGCGCTGCCGTTTGAAAAAACCGAATGCGGCATGTATTACCTGCCTTACGCGACGTCTCTGCGTCTGAGCGACCTGGGCTATACCAATAAATCGCAAAGCAATCTCGGAATTACGTTTAACGAATTGCACGAATACGTGGCAGGATTAAAGCGGGCTATCAAAACGCCATCGGAAGAATATGCGCGTATTGGTGTTGAGAAAGACGGTAAGCGTCTGCAGATCAACAGCAATATTTTGCAAATTGAGAACGAGCTTTACGCGCCGATTCGCCCAAAACGCGTCACCCGCAGCGGTGAGAATCCGTCCGATGCGCTGTTGCGCGGCGGTATTGAGTATATCGAAGTGCGCTCACTGGATATCAACCCGTTCTCGCCAATTGGCGTGGACGAGCAGCAGATTCGTTTCCTTGACCTGTTTATGGTCTGGTGCGTGCTGGCCGATGCGCCAGAAATGAGCAGCCAGGAGCTGCAATGTACGCGTACCAACTGGAATCGCGTGATTCTGGAAGGGCGTAAACCGGGTCTGACGCTGGGCATCGGTTGCGAAACCGCACAGTTCCCGCTGCCGAAAGTGGGTAAAGATCTGTTCCGCGATCTGAAACGCGTGGCGCAGACCATGGACGGTATTGATGGCGGGAATGCCTACCAGAAAGTGTGCGATGAACTGGTCGCCTGCTTTGATAATCCGGAATTAACTTTCTCAGCCCGCATTCTGCGTTCTATGCTTGATGAAGGGATTGGCGGAACCGGTAAGGCGCTGGCGGAGCAGTATCGAAATATGCTGCGTGAAGAGCCGCTGGAGATCCTCACAGAAGAGGAGTTTGCTGCGGAACGTGATGCATCCGTTGAACGTCAGCGTAAGCTTGAAGCATCGGATACGGAATCATTTGAAGCGTTGCTGGCAAAACACGCCTGACAGAAAAGAAAAAGGCCACATCACTGTGGCCAAATATACATCTCTGAATTCAGGGATGATGATAACAAATGCGCGTCTTTCATATACTCAGACTCGCACTGGAATGAAGAGTTCAGTTTTTTTTAAAAAAAATCACTTTATCCCCAAAAATCCTGACCGGAATGGCTTAAATTTTTTTATTTTTCAATCCGTTACGATGAAAAAATAAAATGCCGAGGATGAGGGATACACCGGAGGTTACGAAATGCCGTTGTTAGATAGCTTCACTGTCGATCACACCCGTATGGAAGCCCCAGCCGTCCGTGTAGCCAAAACGATGAACACGCCGCATGGTGACGCGATTACCGTTTTTGACCTGCGCTTCTGTGTGCCGAACAAAGAAGTGATGCCGGAAAAGGGCATTCACACGCTGGAACACCTGTTTGCCGGGTTCATGCGTAATCACCTGAACGGTAACGGTGTTGAGATCATCGACATCTCCCCGATGGGCTGCCGCACTGGTTTCTATATGAGCCTGATTGGTACGCCGGATGAACAGCGCGTGGCGGATGCGTGGAAAGCGGCAATGGCAGACGTCCTGAAGGTTCAGGATCAGAATCAGATCCCGGAACTGAACGTTTACCAGTGCGGTACGTATCAGATGCACTCCCTGGCAGAAGCGCAGGACATCGCGCGCCACATTCTCGACCGCGACGTGCGTGTGAACAGCAACGATGAGCTGGCGCTGCCGAAAGAGAAGTTACAGGAATTGCACATTTAGTTTGGTTGTGCCGGTTAATCCGGCCAACATGATCTTACGGACAACGTAGGCCCGGTAAGCGAAGCGCCACCGGGCAACAAAAAAGGGCCATCGGCCCTTTTTTTATATCGACATATTAGTGCGCGCCACCGCCGCCGCCTCCGGCACCGAATGGCGGTCTGGCAAACCACACCAGACTCAGCAGAATAATAAATATCCCCGCCGACACCCAGAATATCTCGTTCGCCGAGATAATCAGCCCCTGGTTGGTTATCTGCTGCGCCAGCCATCCCGAAGCCTGCTGTTGCGACATGCCCATCCCCTCAAGCTGGTTGTACATCGCCTGAGAATCCGGGTTATACGGCGTCACATACTCCGTTAACTGCGCATGGTGCAACGATTCCCGGTTGGTCCATAACGTTGTGGTGATAGACGTCCCGATAGAGCCCGCCAGCGTACGCGTAAAGTTCGACAGACTCGACGCCGCGGCCAGACGCTCAGGCGGCAAACCGGAGAGCGTAATGGTCGTCAGCGGCATAAAGAAGCACGCCACCGCGAAACCCTGGATAAACTGCGGCCAGGCCGACGCGCCGAAATCCATCCCCGGCTCGAAGGTGTATGCGCGCCAGTAGAAGCAGACCGCATACATAATAAAGCTGAAGGTGACCAGACGACGCATGTCGAGCTTATGCGCAAAGCGACCGATAATCGGCGACAGAATCACCGGTATCACGCCCACCGGCGCAGAAGCCAGCCCTGCCCACGTCGCGGTATAGCCGTACACTTCCTGCAATAGCTGCGGCAACAGAACGATTGCGCCGAAGTAGAGCATATAGGCCAGGCTGATACATAAACAGCCGATGGTAAAGTTTCGCGACTTAAAGAGCGAGAGGTCGACTATCGGGTTATCGTCAGTCAGTTCCCAGACGATCAGGAAGCTTAGCGACACCACCGCCACAATGGTCAGCACGATGATCTCGGTGGAGTTGAACCAGTCGAGTTCTTTCCCCTGGTCGAGCATCACCTGCAGGCTACCAATACCCAAAACCAATAGCGCCAGACCAATACCGTCGATACGACGCTGTTCGGTACGCGTTTCACGCCCACGCAGCGCCTGAATACTCATCAGCACCACCACGATACCAATCGGCACGTTGATGAAGAAGATCCAGCCCCAGTGATAGTTATCGCTGATATACCCGCCAAGGATAGGCCCACAAATCGGCGCAACGATAACGGTCATCGACCACAGCGCCAGCGCGATAGAGCGTTTCGCAGGCGGATAGTTACTGAGCAACAAGCTTTGCGACAGCGGGATAAGCGGCCCGGCAACAATCCCCTGAATCACGCGGAAGAAGATCAGCATGCCCAGGCTGTTGGAGACGCCGCAGGCCCACGACGCGATAGCAAAGGCTACGGTGGACCACAGGAACAGTTTCACCTCACCGACGCGCTTCGCCAGCCACCCGGTAATCGGAATGGAGATGGCGTTTGCCACGCCGAATGAGGTGATAACCCAGGTGCCCTGGCTCAATGATGAGCCAAGGTTACCGGCGATCGTTGGGATCGCCACGTTTGCGATGGTGGAGTCCAGCACCTGCATGAAAGTCGCAAGCGACAACGCAATGGTCATGATGACCAGTTGCGCGCCTTCCAGCGGTTTTTGCTGTTGCATTACACTCACCCCGGGATCAGTTGGCGTTGGCCTGCACGATGTCGTTAATCAGCTTGTTGACCGGATCGAGACTGATTTCACGTGCGTTACTTTCGTAAGCCGGGCTGGTGCGTACCTGGCTTGCCAGGATCTGACCGTCGCGGTTAGAGGTATTCACTTTCACCAGCGTGGAGAGGCCAATACGCAGCGGATGTTCCGCCAGCTGTTTTTCGTCCAGCTCAACACGAACCGGCAGACGCTGAACCACTTTGATCCAGTTCCCGGTGGCGTTCTGCGCAGGTAGCAGCGAGAAGGCGCTACCGGTCCCCATATCGAGGCCGACCACTTTGCCGTGATATTCCACGTCGTCGCCGTAAATATCAGAGATAACGGTGACCGGCTGGCCAATACGCATGTGCGCCAGCTGCGTCTCTTTGAAGTTCGCATCAACCCACAAATTGTTCGCCGGAACAACCGCCATCAACGCGGTGGTTGGGCTGATTTGCGCACCAGGCTGTACGGCACGACGCGACACGTAACCGGTCATCGGGCTGACAATTTTGGTACGTTGCAGGGCGAGCCATGCGTTACGCACTTCTGTCGCCGCTTGCTTGACGGTCGGCTGGTCTTCCAGCTTCGTCCCCAGAATAATCGCCTGGTTGGCGTTATATTGCTGGATAGCGACGTCGAGTTCCGCCTGTGCACTGGCAACGGCATCACGCGCGTGTTGCAGCTCTTCGCGGCCAATCAGGTTGGCACTGCCTAGCGGAATACGGCGGTTTAAGTCCGTTTGCGCCTGCGCCAGTGCGGTTTTTTTCACGTCGATGCTCGCCTGCAATTGCTTGCTGTTGATCATCGTTTGACGCATTTGACGTACGGTAGACGCCAGCGCGGTTTGCGCTTTTTCGAAGGCCTGCTGCGCATCGGTCTGATCGAGCGTCACCAGTACATCGCCTTTTTGTACGAAATCGGTGTTATCGGCCCAGACTTTCGTCACGCTGCCGGACACCTGCGCCATAATTTGTACCTGGTTCCCTGCCACGTATGCGTCATCGGTTTCTTCAAAATGACGCAGTACTAAAAACCAGTAAATCCCATATGCCACAGCAATAATGACAAAGAGCAAGGTCAACAGCATCAGGGCGCGCTTACGCGTACCTTTCTTGTTGGCCGGTTGCTGCGGGGTTTGACTCTCCGCATTTGCGCTCATGTTATTCTCCACGATCTTATTATTTCACATCGGCTGAGCCGACCTGTTTATCAGAAAGGCCAGCAGGGATTAATCTGCTGGCCTGTCAGTTTTCTGTTATCAATCAGGATAATTGAGCGATATCCGGACTTAGCGCAGTGCCTCAAGGACAACGCCATCTTCATCCATCTGATCCAGACGGGTGAGGAGCTTCCGGGTGATATGCTCAAGCTGGTCTTTTTCAGCAGCGCTTAAAGAAGACCAGAGTTGGTGTAAGCAATGATGTTGCGGAGGCAGAACCTCACGCAGGAATTGATGACCTTTATCGGTGAGCTGCAGGTGCAGGCAACGACGATCGTTGTCGCTTTCACGACGCTCGATCCAGCCGCGTTTTTCCAGCTCATCGGCGATACGGGTTGCATTGGTACGAGACGAGCCCAGCGCGCAGCTCAGCTCAGAAGGCTGAATGCTGTGATTTTCCTGAGACTCCAGCGTAATTAACGCCATAAACAATGTCTCGTTAATCCCCTGAGCTTTCAGCATCTTATTGCGGTTGTCCAGCAGCTTGCCCTGCATGTGCATGCAAAGACGAGTCAGAAGAATCTCCTGAAACGGAAAATCCTCGTGGCGGCTGGCGCGAAATTTTAGCATTTGTTCAATGGGCGTAAACGAACTATCCATTTGGGCATAACCTCATTAATTTCAGCCGATATAGTAACGACGGTGACAAATAAAGTAAATGAATTATTGATTCGAATTTATATGACGAATCTATCAAAGTGAAGGCCGGGCCGTTCCGCAGCCCGGTGCAAGCAGTGCAGGGAATTACTCCTGCGGCTGGTGCCGGTAGCCGCGCCACCACACCAACAGATTGAGCAGCGTAATGCATGCGCCAACCAGACAAACCCCGTTCCAGCCTGCGTGTTGCCAGGCGGAAGCGGAAATCAGCGACCCGGCCGCGCCGCCGATGAAATAGCAGGTCATGTAACCTGCGGTCAGACGGTTACGCGCATCGGGATGCACGCGATAAATCACCGTCTGGTTAGTGATATGGACGCCCTGAATCATCAGATCGAGCACCAGAATACCGACGATCAGCGCCGCCACGGAGACCTGCCCGTACCAGATAGCAAGCCAGGAGAGCAGCAGCGCCAGCAAGCTTACCGTGGTGGTCAGATGCGCTTTGCCTTTATCAGCCAGCGTCCCCACCGGACGCGCGCCTAACGCGCCGGCCGCACCCACCAGGCCGAACAGACCAATGGTGCCTTCGGAGAAGTGATAGGGCGCGCCTGCGAGCAGGAATGCCATGGATGTCCAGAGAATGCTGAAGCTGGCGAAGGTCAGGCAGCCCAGCAGCGCGCGGGTGCGCAGAAGTTTGTTATGGGCAAACAGATGGTAAATTGAGCCCAGAATTCGCGGGTAGCTCAGGTGATTTTCCTGCCTGAGCTTCGGTAAACCCCGCCACAGCGCGAGCGCCAGAACCGCCATTAATACGCTTGCCACCCAGAACACGGTGCGCCAGCCTCCCAGGCTTGCCAGCAGCCCGGCAACGGTGCGCGCCAGTAAGATCCCAAGCAGCAGGCCGCTCATCACCGTGCCGACCACTTTGCCGCGCTTTTCCGGCGCAGCGAGCGTGGCCGCCATTGGCACTAACAGCTGCGCCACCACCGAAAAGAGGCCGGTCAGAGCGGTACCCAGAATCATCATTCCCAACGATGTACTGCTGGCGGTAATCAGCATCCCGCCAGCGGCAAGCAGGGTCATCACCACAATCAGCCGTCGACGTTCAAACATGTCGCCCAGCGGCACCAGGAACAGCAGCCCGGCCGCATAGCCAAGCTGTGCCGCCGTGACGATAAAGCCCGCCTGGCTCGCACTCAGAGAAAATGCGCGCGCAATGGCTTCGAGCAGCGGCTGCGCATAATAGTTGCTGGCAACGGCAAGCCCGGTGGCGACAGACATCAGGACAATCAGCGCGGGACTCAGCCCGTGTGAGGTTTTGGTCATTGGGGTAAATTATTTTCGTGGTGATTATTATTGATGTTACCAATAATAACGGAAGCAGAGGGAATTAAGTGAAATGAATAGTGGCGAGACGTGCGGTTTCTGTGGGGAAGCCCCTCACCCTAACCCTCTCCCACAGGGAGAGGGGACTGAGTGTGCATATCTGCACGTCCTGCACCGGTTTTCTCCCTCTCCCTGTGGGAGAGGGCAGGGGTGAGGGTGTTATTTCTGCGCCGCCAGTGCTTCTTTCACCCAGCCATCAAACTGCGCCTGGTGCGCTTTGATCCAGCCATCAACGTGACCCTGAATATCGCCTTCGGATGCTTTACCTTCATGCATCATCGAGTTCTGGGCGTTAATGTCAGCAACCGGCAGTTTCATAATAGAGAACAGTTTTGCCGCCGCCGGGTTTTTCTCGGCCCAGACTTTGTTGGCAACAATGTGCATGGTGCTAACCGGGAAGCCATAGTTCGCACCGTTCGGCAGTTTGGTATCGATGTCTTTCTGCACGCCTGGCAGGGAAGAGAACGGCACCTGCAGCCACACAACATCTTTACCCGGCTTCATCACGTCACTTACCCAGTACGGCGTCCAGGTGTAATAAAGCACCGGTTTGCCTTCTTTGTAGCGGGTGATGGTATCGGCCATCATCGCCGCATAGTTACCCTGGTTGTGGGTGACGGTTTTGGTCAGGTCGTAGGCGTCCAGTTGGTGGTTAATCGCCGCTTCACAGCCCCAGCCTGGGTTACAGCCGGTTAAATCTGCTTTGCCGTCGCCATTGCTGTCGAACAGTTTGGCGATTTTCGGATCTTTAAGCTGCTCAATATTGGTGATGTGATACTGATCGGCGGTTTTCTTGTCGATCAGATAACCCTGAGCCGCACCGTTCACGAAGACACCTTCACGGTAGAATTTCTTATCGCCACCGGCGGCGGCATACATATCGTCATGCAGCGGCTGCCAGTTGACGGCGGTGAAGGTGGAATCGCCGGACGCCAGCGAGGTGTACGCGACGTTGTAGTCGACTTCATCGGGCTTATTGACGGTGTAGCCCAGTTTTTCCAGCGCGCGGCTGACCAGCAGGGTCTGGAAGGTTTCTTCCGTGATGGTGCTCTGAATCGGCTGTACGGTAACGCCTTTGCCCGGTAAATCCGCCGCAAAGGTGCTGGTGGAAACAAGGGTGGCGAAGGCTGTGGCTAACATTACGCTATGTCGCATCGTTGTTCCTTTTTTATGATGAGTAAGGTTTGAGAGCCCGGCGCGCAATGCGCCGGGTAAAAACAGGATTACTTGCTGAAAGGACGGGTCAGCAGACCCAGAGGACCGGTGGTGTACCAGCGACGGTTGCCACGGCTGCGGGAATCGCGGCCGACGGCTTGCGTCAGGCGGTCGAGGATAATCGCCAGAATAACGATCCCGACGCCGCCCACGGTAGCAAGGCCCATATCAAGACGGCCAATACCGCGCAGAACCATCTGCCCCAGGCCGCCCACGGCGATCATCGAGGCGATAACCACCATAGAGAGCGCCAGCATCAGCGTCTGGTTCACACCCGCCATAATGGTCGGCATCGCCAGCGGCAGCTGGACTTTAAACAGCATCTGACGCGGGCTGGCACCGAATGAGCGCGAGGCTTCAATCAGATCCGCCGGCACCTGGTTAATCCCCAGAATAGTCAGACGCACAATTGGCGGCAGGGCGAAGATAATCGTCACTACGACACCCGGAACGTTACCGATACCGAACAGCATCACGATGGGCACCAGGTAAACGAACGCTGGCGTGGTCTGCATCGCATCCAGCAGCGGGCGAATAATCTTCGACGCTCGCGGGCTTCGCGCCAGCCATATCCCCAACGGTAGCCCGATGATGATACAGAACAACAATGCGGTCAGAACCAGCGCGAGGGTGATCATCGCCTGAGACCAGGCGCCAATTGCGCCAATGGCAATCAGCGACACCAGCGTGGCGACACCCATGCTGAGGCTCGACATCTGCCAGGCAATCAGGGCGAAAACGATAATCGCAACCGGTGCCGGCATCCCCAGCAGCAACTGCTGGAAGGCACTGAGAATGTAATCGATAGGAACACGAATGCCCTGGAACAGCGGGCGGAAGTGCAGCACGACCCAGTCGATCCCGTGCGTCACCCAGCTATCCAGCGGGATCAGCGTCTTATGGAACGGATCCATAATATTGAAATGCTCTGGCTGCGGCGCGGGTGCGCTGGTCAGCCAGTCTGCGCCGCCACCGCCGTCGGCAGGCGCGCTGCCCCAGGCGTCGGCGGATTGTGCGGCGTTATCGGCCGCCGGTGCGGTATCCCACGGATTGGATTGATCAGCCATTGTTTGTCACCTCGCGATCTAAAGCCTGAAGAAGCATGCGTTTAGAAATAACGCCAACGTACTGCTGTTCTTCCCCAACAACCGGGACCGCGCACGGTGCCTGGCCGACGTGAGAGAGCAATTCGCTGAGCGGTGTTTCTGCGTCAACCACTAATGGCGGATCCAACAAGGCGCTTTCAATTCCCTGGCCTGCGCTGAGGGCAGCTTTCAGCGTATCAATGGAGACAATCCCAACAAACTTATTCCCGCGTTCGATGACATAACCATATTCACGGTCATCATCCTGCAATAATTTCAGGGCAGATCGCGGGCCGAATCCTGGCGTTTTTCGGATAATTCCTGCCGGGCTTCGACGGGCGATATCTTTCGCGCTAAATACCTGGCTGATATCGACGCCACGGAAGAAGGTGCGCACATAATCATTCGCCGGATTATTGAGAATTTCATCCGGTGTACCGACCTGTACCACTTCGCCATTTTGCATAATAGCGATGCGATCGCCAATTCGCATGGCTTCGTCGAGATCGTGAGAAATAAAGACGATGGTGCGCTGATGTTTGGCCTGTAATTTTACCAGTTCATCTTGCATTTCCGTTCGAATTAATGGGTCGAGCGCCGAGAAGGCTTCATCCATTAATAAGATATCGGGGTTGATAGCCAGTGCACGGGCTAAACCAACACGCTGACGCATACCGCCAGAGAGTTCGTCCGGATAAGAGTGGGCATAATTTTCCAGCCCGACCTGACGCAGCGCGTCCAGGGCTTTCTCCTGACGTTCGGCAGTTGGAATGCCCGCCAGCTCCATGCCGAAAGCGGCGTTGTCGACCACGGTCATATGGGGCATCAGGGCGAACGACTGAAAGACCATCGCGATTTTCTTTCTGCGCACCTCGCGAAGCTCGGCGTCAGAGATTTTGGCGATGTCTACGCCGTCAATCAGCACCTGCCCGCGGGTTGGTTCAATCAGGCGATTGAGAAGGCGTACCATGGTTGATTTGCCGGAACCGGATAATCCCATGATGACAAATATCTCGCCTTCTTCAATGGCCAGACTGGCGTCTTTAACGCCAAGCGATAATCCTGTTTTCTCCAGAATGTGTTCTTTGCTGAGGCCTTTCTCAATATATTTGAATGCGCGCTGTGGATGCTCACCAAATACTTTATAAAGATTCTTCACTTCTAATTTAATTGCCATGCAATAATAGAATTCCCGTTATTTATTTATATCGATATGATTCCTGATGGAAATAATTACACGGGTATACCCTAACATACTGAGATTCTGTGACAACCCTTGGGAGGATTCTGCTTGCCGAAATGGGAAGGGAGAATTGCCGGGGCTTCCCGTGATATAAGGGCTGAGAGCAATTCGAACTTTTCTGATATTTTTACGTTCTTCCACCGTAAATTTCACCTGAAAGCGATAAATTCAGATGAAATGAAACGGTAAATAACAGT
This sequence comes from Pseudocitrobacter sp. CD920760, assembly GCF_057782505.1. Classification (NCBI taxonomy): domain Bacteria; kingdom Pseudomonadati; phylum Pseudomonadota; class Gammaproteobacteria; order Enterobacterales; family Enterobacteriaceae; genus Pseudocitrobacter; species Pseudocitrobacter sp. CD920760. The sequence goes on along the minus strand of NZ_CM173490.1, from coordinate 4,088,874 downwards.
GTAGATGACCTGAAAATATTTGTGTGATTAATTGCGTTATTCGTAAAATAATCCGGCAAAAAATGAGGGTTATTTTTGCCGGAAAACGTGATTAAAAATTCCAATCGTCGTCGGTGGTTTCGACGGCTTTTCCCATCACATAGGAGGAACCTGATCCGGAGAAAAAGTCGTGATTTTCATCAGCGTTAGGGGAGAGCGCGGCGAGGATAGCCGGGTTAACCTCGGCCATCTCTGCCGGGAACAGCGCCTCATAGCCCAGATTCATTAGCGCCTTATTGGCGTTGTAGCAGAGAAACGCTTTTACCTCATCAACCCAACCGCTGTCGACATAAAGCGCTTCGGTGTAGGCCAGTTCATTGTCATAGAGGTCCATTAGCAAATCGAAGGCAAAATCTTTCAGCGCTTCACGCTCTGCTTCGCTCACTTTCTCCAGCCCTTTCTGATACTTATAGCCGATGTAGTAACCGTGTACGGCTTCATCGCGAATAATCAGGCGGATAAGATCGGCGGTATTGGTGAGCTTGCCCCGGCTCGACCAGTACATCGGCAACCAAAAGCCGGAATAGAAGAGGAATGATTCAAGAAATACGCTGGCGATTTTTTTCTTCAGCGGCTCATTGGCCTGATAACGCGCCAGCATCAGGTGCGCTTTTTTCTGCAACGGCCCGTTTTCTTCGCTCCACGTGTAGGCGGCATCGACATCTTTCGTCTGGCATAACGTCGAGAAAATCGAGCTGTAGGAGCGGGCGTGGACCGCTTCCATAAAGCTGATATTCGACATCACCGCTTCTTCGTGTGGCGTGAGCGAATCAGGCATCAGCGACGGGGCACCCACCGTATTCTGAATGGTGTCCAGCAGCGTCAGGCCGGTGAACACGCGGATGGTCAGCTGCTGCTGGGCGGGCGTCAGGCTCTGCCAGGCGGGGATATCATTGGAGAGCGGCACTTTTTCCGGCAGCCAGAAGTTGCTGGTCAGGCGGTTCCACACCTCCAGATCTTTATCGTCCTGAATCTTGTTCCAGTTGACGGCGCTGACGTGCGATAAACGATTCATCCTTTTCTCCTTACAGCGCGCAGGACACGCAGCCTTCAATTTCAGTGCCTTCCAGCGCAAGCTGGCGCAGGCGAATGTAGTAGAGGGTTTTGATGCCTTTCTTCCAGGCGTAAATTTGCGCTTTATTGATATCGCGCGTGGTGGCGGTATCAGGAAAGAACAGCGTTAATGACAGCCCCTGATCGACATGCCGCGTCGCTTCTGCGTAGGTGTCGATAATCGCCTGCGGGCCAATCTCGTAGGCGTCCTGATAGAACGCCAGATTGTCGTTATTCATAAACGGCGCAGGGTAGTAAACACGCCCGGTTTTTCCCTCTTTGCGAATCTCCACCTTCGAGACTATCGGGTGAATACTTGAGGTGGCGTGGTTGATATAGGAAATCGACCCCGTCGGCGGGACCGCCTGTAAATTCTGGTTATAGATGCCGTAACACATCACCGCTTCGCGCAGTTGCCGCCAGTTTTCGTGGCTCGGTAAGGTAATGCCTGAGCGCTGGAAGAGGGCGCGAACACGGTCGTATTTTGGTTGCCAGTCACCTTCCAGATATTGCGTAAAGTACTCGCCGCTGGCATAGCGTGATTGCTCAAACCCGGCGAAGCGTTGCCCGCGCTCGCGCGCCAGCAGCATTGAGGTATGCAGGGCATGCCAGGTGACGGTGTAGAAGTAGAGGTTGGTAAATTCCAGCGCTTCCGGGCTACCGTAGGCGATGCCTTCCCGCGCCAGATAACCGTGCAGATTCATCTGCCCAAGGCCGATGGCGTGTGAGGCGGCGTTACCTGCTTCAATCGATGGCACCGAACGGATATGACTCATATCGGATACCGCCGTCAGCCCGCGTATTGCGGTGGCGATGGTCAGGCCAAAGTTGGGCGAATCCATGGTGTGCGCGATGTTCAGCGAGCCGAGATTACAGGAGATATCATGCCCGGTGGCGGCATAATCGAGGTTCTCATCGTAGGTTGAAGCGCTGTTAACCTGCAAAATCTCCGAGCACAGGTTGCTCATGTTGATGCGACCGGCAATCGGGTTCGCGCGGTTCACCGTATCTTCGTACATGATGTACGGATAACCGGATTCAAACTGGATCTCGGCCAGCGTCTGGAAGAAATCACGCGCATTAATATATTTTTTGCGCACGCGGGTGTCCGCTTCCAGCTCGGCATACATTTCGCTGATGGCAATGTCGCCAAATGGTTTGCCGTACAGACGTTCGACATCATAAGGCGAGAAGAGCGCCATTTCGGCGTTTTCTTTCGCTAACTGGAACGTGATATCGGGGATCACCACGCCAAGCGAGAGCGTTTTGATGCGAATTTTCTCGTCGGCATTTTCCCGCTTAGTATCAAGGAAACGCAAAATGTCCGGGTGATGCGCGTGTAAATACACGGCCCCCGCGCCCTGACGCGCACCGAGCTGGTTGGCATAGGAAAAGGCATCTTCCAGCATTTTCATCACCGGAATGACACCGGATGACTGATTTTCAATGCGCTTAATCGGTGCACCGGATTCACGCAGATTCGACAGTAAAAAGGCCACGCCGCCGCCGCGTTTAGAAAGCTGGAGCGCCGAGTTCACCGCGCGGCCAATCGACTCCATATTGTCTTCGATACGCAGCAGGAAGCAGGAAACCAGCTCGCCGCGCTGCTGTTTACCACAGTTGAGGAAGGTCGGCGTCGCGGGCTGAAAACGACCGGAAAGCATCTCACCGGTAAGCTGGCAGGCCAGCGCTTCGTCGCCCTGGGCAAGCGTTAACGCCACCATACAAACGCGGTCGGCGAAGTGTTCCAGATAGCGTTTGCCGTCGAAGGTTTTCAGCGCGTAGCTGGTGTAAAACTTCCAGGCGCCGAGGAAGGTCTGGAAACGAAAACCGCTGGCGTGCGCGTGTTTAATCAGCGCAGTGACAAACGCGCGTGGATAACGTTTAAGCACGACATCATCGTAGTAGCCTTCCGCGACCAGCCAGCGCAGACGCTCCTCTGCATCATTAAACGTGACGCTGTTCGGCTGAACATGAGCGGTCATAAAGGCATCTACGGCCTCGCTGTCCTTTTCAAACTGAATCTGCCCGTTCCGGTCATACAGATTCAGCATCGCATTAAGCGCATGATAGTCAGGCACGGCCTGGGTTACACGTTCTGCGGTTGTCGTTGCCAAAATTCGCTCACTCCTTTTCGCACTGTATCAATATCGTGTTGCGTGCCCATCAGCTCAAAGCGGTAGAGCCAGGGAACGTGGCATTTTTCAGCGATCACCGCGCCCGCGCGGCCGTAAGCATCGCCAAAGTTTCGGTTTCCCGCCGCAATCACGCCACGGATTAACGCCCGGTTCTGCGGGTCATTTAAGAAGCGGATCACCTGACGCGGAACTGCGCCTGCCGTACCGCCGCCGCCATAGCTGGGAACGACCAGAATGTACGGCTCCTCGACCTGGATTCGCTCCCGCTCATTCAGCGGAATACGTATCGCAGGCAGCCCGAGACGCACCATAAAGCGGTGCGTGTTCTCAGAGCTGCTGGAGAAGTAGACGAGGCGGCTCATGCGTGAGCGGCAATGGCATCAGGTCGCAGGCGATTGATCATATCCGGGCGGAAGCCGGACCAGCGGGTTTCCCCCGCGATCACCACCGGAAGCTGGCGAAAGCCCTGTTCACGCAGGGTGTCGGCCATCTCAGGATGCTGGTCGAGATTGACCATCTCGAAATCAAAGCCACGACTCTCCATTGCCCGTTTGGTGGCGTGGCACTGGATGCAGTTATTACGAGTGTAAATAGTAATGCGCATGATTCGTATTTCCATTTAAAATGACAATAGGGCGCAGTTAAGAGCGTCGGTCCGGGAGTGGTTACCTGAAAGGAATACTAGATGTAGTTTTTGAAAACTTCAACCATACAATATATAGATGTTTGAACAAAAAAAGCCCCCAGCGCGTAATGCGGTGGAGGCCGGGGAGGTTTGCCTAAAAATTACATACGCATAGCGATTGCCAGACGGTTAAAAGCGTTCATCAGGCTGATGGCGAAGGTCAGGTCGCTGATTTGCTCGGCGCTAAAGTGCGTAAGCAACGGTTGATAGACGCTATCTTCCGCATGATGCTCGGCGATGTGCGTCACGTCTTCTGCCCAGGCCAGCGCAGCGGCTTCCGCTTCAGTGAAGTGATTACTCACTCTCCAGCCAGCCAGGGCGTCCAGTTTGGTCTGATCCACACCCGCTTTGCGCAGCGTTTTACTGTGCATCTCCAGGCAGAAGGCGCAGCCGTTAATCTGTGAAACGCGCAGGTAGACGAGCTCCAGCAGGGTGCGGTCCAGCGAACTCTTTTCCAGAGCCAGGCTCGCCTGAACCATACCTTTGTACACGTCCGGGCTTAATTCGTTATAGGGTTGGCGCAGCAGGGTCATATTGTCTCTCCTCGTTGTCGATGTGCGTAAAAGTAGCACTATAATGGTCTGCATCCGATAGCCATATTATGAGTAAAAAAGCAGACCATGATGCAAAGTGATGGCCCACGCTATCGGCAGATAGCCTGGCAGTTAAAAACGGCGATTGAGGAAGGCAAGCTCACGGCCGGCAGGCGACTGCCGTCCAGCCGGGTATATGCCCAGGAGCTGGGCGTGTCGCGCGTGACGGTGGAAAATGCCTACGGTGAATTGGTGGCGCAGGGCTGGCTTGAACGGCGCGGCCAGGCCGGGACGTTTGTCAGTGAACATCTCACGCTCAAACCGGTGGTGGCAGAACCAACCTGGTTTGGCGGCGAGGAGCCGCATCCGCAACCTTTTCAGCTGGGGCTGCCTGCGCTGGATCTCTTCCCGCGCGCATTGTGGGCAAAAGTGATGGGACGGCGGTTGCGTACTCAGACGCGTTTTGACCTGGCGCTGGGCGATGTGTGTGGCGAGATGGCGCTACGTCAGGCGATTGTCGAGTATCTGCGGTTGTCGCGCAGCATTGAGTGCCAGCCGGAACAGGTTTTTATTACGTCGGGCTATGCGGCGTCGATGAGTCTGATTCTGCGCGCGCTAGATGGCTATGGTCAGGGCATGTGGGTGGAAGATCCCGGCTTTCCGTTAATCCGCCCGGTGATTGCGCAGGAGCGGGTAAACCTGTTGCCAGTTCCGGTAGATGGCGAAGGGATGAATGTGGAGTGGGCGCTTGCTAACGTGCCAGACGCCCGTTTTGCGCTTCTCACCCCGGCACATCAAAGCCCGCTGGGCGTGGCGCTCTCTCTGCCGCGTCGCCGACAACTGTTGGACTGGGCAACGCGTCAGCAGGCGTGGATCATAGAAGATGACTACGACAGTGAGTTTCGCTATCAGGGTAAACCGCTACCGCCGCTTAAAAGCCTGGATGCGCCGCAACGCGTCATTTACGCCGGTACCTTCAGCAAAGCGATGTTTCCGGCGCTGCGCACCGCCTGGCTGGTGGTGCCTGTGCCGCTGGTGGCGCAGTTTCGCCGCCACGTACAAAAAATTGCCTGCCCGGTGCCGCTGCTGTGGCAGCAAACGTTGGGTGATTTTATCCATGAAGGCCACTTCTGGCGGCATCTGAAGAAGATGCGCGTGCATTACGCCGAGCGGCGGCGCTGGCTGGAGGAGGCCTTACAGGCGCACGGTTTTGACGTGGTGGCGCAGCAAGGGGGCATTCAACTGGTGGTCAATATTTCCGGTGACGATAGGTTACAGGCGCGGCGCGCGCGTGATGCCGGGCTGGCCGTGCAGGCGGTGAATGACTGGCGGATTCGCGGAAGCGGTGCGCCAGGGCTCATCATGAGCTTTACCAATATTACGTCGCAGGCGATGGCAAGGGAGCAGGTGTTAGCGTTAAAGCAGGCCTTAAATTAAAAACCCCGGCGTAAAAGCCGGGGTGCAGACGCGTAGCCGTTCAGAAACTGATCTCAATTTTCCTGATACGGCGCATTTATTATCTTCACTGTTTCACTTCAATTATCGACGCAAACTTAATAATGCGCCAACAAATATCCCAACGGCGGCAACCGCGCCTAAGCTCTGCCAGGGTTTATCACGCACATAGGTGCTGGCGCAGTTCAGATAATCGCAGGCGGCCTGCTGCGAACGGCTGCGGCCATGCAGTCTGGCGCGGGACTCTTTCAACAGCGCCTGTGCTTTACGACGTGCGGCGTCAGCTTCGCCTTTTGCATCGCTACCCCAGCTTTTCAGTACATCCTCAAGACTGTCGGCTAACTGATTGACTTGATCCTGAATATCCTGCGTCTCATCAACTACGTCATTGCGGCCAAATCGATTAGGCATGTGCTTCTCCTTTTTAAGTGGGGACGAAATTAAGTGTAGGCAAAATTTTTATCCTTTGGGGCGAATCACAGCGAATCGACGCGTTTGTGGATTTTTCTGAAGGCGGGGTTAATGCTGATTACTGTAAGGTGGCGGTGCAGTAAAAGATGACGAGGAAAAAATAATGTATTTACGACCTGATGAGGTGGCGCGCGTTCTTGAAAAAGTGGGCTTCACTGTGGATGTGGTAACCCAAAAAGCCTATGGCTATCGCCGTGGGGAGAATTATGTTTATGTGAATCGTGAAGCGCGGATGGGACGCACGGCGTTGATTATCCATCCGGCGTTAAAAGAGCGAAGCAATTCGTTGGCCGAACCCGCTTCTGATATGAAAACCTGCGATCACTATCAGCAATTCCCCCTCTATTTAGGCGGAAATGAACAGCAACACTATGGAATTCCTCATGGCTTCAGTTCGCGCATTGCGCTGGAGCGTTACCTGAACGGTTTATTTGGCGAATTTCACTAAGCGAGCGACTGGCATTGGCCAGTCGCTGTGCATTATGCCTTTGCCTGACTGTACTGGCTGACACGAAAAAGACGGCGGCAGAAATCGAGAAAATAGCCGTACACCGCACCCATCACCATTGAAACCACGATATTCGAGCTTACGGCGGCGGCAATCTGATGCCAGTCTGCGCCGATAGTCAGCAGGATAATCACATATACCGGCGACTGAAACGTAACATACGCCAGCGTATCAGCGAGGTTTTTCACCCAGCCTGCCGGGCTAATGCGACGTGCCTGGCGCATAATGGCGTCGCGATAAATACCATACGGCCATGCAATAATAATGTTTACCGGCACCGCTAACAGACGAGAAGAAAGCGACTGCTCAAAGGTCATTCCGGAGAGAAAAATTTCAATCATCATGTTCACGACGGAACAGTAGACCACCATGGCGAAAGTGTCTGCTGCTGCGTGACGCAGGCGTGACTGCGCAGAGAACATCGGTATGCTCCTCGAAAAGTAACGAAAACCGTTATTAAAGGGGTGTCTAAAGGCGTTTTGGGTTGCCTTTGTTGATGTGTATAGATTATCTGTCTGGGTTAAAACTAACAACTAGTGAAATATTTTTATTTAAACGCTTTTTGTCAATAAAATACTCTGCTGGTGGATGATTTTAACTGTTGGCATTATTTTTAGTTATGTATTGTTTTTATTGTTTTAAAATCAATTAGTTATGTTTTCATACGCACTGTATTGCAGATAACTGAGATGTGCTGCTGAGGTCAGTAAGCTTAGGATACGGTTTATAAGTGTGATCTTTGTCATTTTTGGTGTTTTTTATGCCAGTTAACGGAGTTTTGCAGCAGTTAGTTCTGATGTCATTAATTTGTAATTATGCACTGAACGTGGGTGATTATTCATTTTGTTGTTTTGTTAACAAGACGTTGCGATATGCGGCAAATGCGCATCGCTTCCGGGAATATTAATTTAGTATTTGCTGGCTATATTTAAATATAATTTCGAAACAGAGTGAGGATATATTCAGTAATATTTCGGCGGTGGCAATATATTCTTAAATACAATATAATTAGCCGCTGTAGTAATGTATTTTGTTTTGAATAAGGAATTTTATAGCCCTATGTCTGTTATGTTACAAAAATTGAATAACATCCGTTCTTTGCGTGCAATGGCGCGAGATTTCTCCATTGACGTTCTTGAAGAAATGCTGGAAAAAGTCAGGATCGTCACTGAAGAAAAGAGAAATGAAGAGCAGTTAGCGATGCAGCAACGCGCTGAGCAGCAAGAAAAAATTAATACCTGGCTGGAGTTAATGCAGGCTGATGGTATTTCGCCGGAAGAGCTGGCGGATATGAAAGCGGCGATTGCTGGCGCGCCGAAAAAACGCGCATCGCGTCCGGCAAAATATCGTTTTACCGATTTCAACGGTGAAGTAAAAACCTGGACCGGCCAGGGCCGTACGCCAAAACCTATCGCGCAGGGGCTGGCTAACGGTAAATCACTGGATGATTTTCTGATCTAAGTGATCGGGCAAAGCGGTGAGAAGAGTCTCACCGCACAATTTTTAGCAAACGCCAAAATCACCTTCTTCGGTATATGGCGTAACGTCTTCCAGCTTCAGGGTATATTTCTCTCCCTGCTCATTGCTTGCCTGTACCGCTACAATATGATCGTTGTGCGTTTCCAGAACTTTGAGTTTTGGCCCACCCATTTTCGGTTGTACAAAATCACCTAGTGAATACATCGCGATACTCCTGCTCTATTTGTTAACGTTACCTAAGATTAAGCTGGTGTAACGAAATAGTAAATGCAGAGTGTCGTTATCCTTAACGACGATTCCACGGCATGACAGCCAACAGTCTGGCCATGCCACAAAATCCGCTGATACCCGCGAAGGTGAGGCCAGCACCGACAAAGGCGCTCAGCAGGAAGAATGCCTCTGAAACCGTGTAACCCAACACGCAGCCCAGAAGAATTAATCCACCGGCCGCAATTTGCACCTGCCGCATAAGCGGTAATGGTTGTTTTTTATCTTCGATTGTTTCCAGCCCGGCGGCTTTCCATGCCTGAATGCCACCTTCCAGCACCATAACTTTAGCAGGCGCAGCGGCGGCAAGCAGCCGGGTGAGATTGTTGCGGGTGCGGTTTCCGGACTGGCAATGGAAAATAACGACGTCATCGGCGTTCACAGGCAGCGTCGAACCCTGCTCAATGGCGCTTAACGGGAACGGTTGAGCCTGGGCAATATGTTCGCGGGCAAATTCATCCGCATCGCGGATATCAACCAGCTTTGCGCCTTCATGAAGTTGCGTCAGCGCCTGCTGGGGGGAAATCATCTCTGTTGTCATTATCCTGGTACCTTATGCAGGGTTGTTCCTATCTTAATGTATATACAGGTAAATAACGAGTATGAGAACTGTGCACTATTCGGCATTCATGATTAATAAAAAGAGTAAAATAATCATGATTTGAATTTGAATTCTTAGTAAGATCATGGTTTATCCACGTTATAGCTATGGTTAATATTTTTAATAGGAATGTTCTTACTTAATGTAAATATTGAAAGCTTGTGGATGAATATTATTCACTCTAAAGATCAATTTTATGTTAATTGTCAGTGCTTATTGACAGTTGTGTTAATTTTAATGATTCATGGTGTAATTCATAAGTCATTCTCTGATAGCCGCAATTAAACATATCATTCGTATTTAACGATTAACCTGGAAATGTTTAAATTTCGCAACGCATAGACCACATAATTTGTTGTTGCAATTCGTGCTACTGCCGATATCATTTATTCGCAGACCTAATATGTTCATCGGGTCTGACACTCAATAAAGTCGATATTGTTCGGTTGATAAAACTGAGATAAAGACTGTGCACAATATCCTACCGATGGAACGACGATTAACTTCAACACGGAAGAACTGGCGGTACCGTTTGGCATTTTATTGCCTCGCGTATACCGCATTGGATAGCCGTCAAAGAAGAGAGAAATAAAATGAAATCGCAGTTCCGTATTATGGCCGTCGTTATCGCGGCTCTGGCATCAGGTACCACGCTTTCCGCTATTGCCAACGACATGACCACTACCGTGCCCGCTGCGGATGGTGCTCAGGGCGCTGGCGGCCAGGTGAAATTTACCGGGGAAATTACTGACGCCGCGTGCGATATCGATACCAATAGTACCAATCAGGTGGTCGATTTGGGCAAGTGGGCAAGCAGCTACTTTAAAGCAACCGGTACGGAAACCACCAAAACACCTTTCCATATCAATGTGAAAGATTGCCCGTCTTCAGTGAGCAAAGTTGCTGTGTTGTTTGACGGTACGCATGATGCCAATGAAGCCGATCTGCTGGCGATTGACGGTGATGCCACTGGCGTCGGCATTAAGCTGATTGAAGCGGATGAAACCACGCAGGTTAAACTGGGTACGATTTCCAAAGAGTACCCGATTGATGCAGGCAGTGACGGTGAGGCGGGTACCGCCGATCTGTTGTTCTACGCTGACTATCGCGCCACCGCTGATAAAGTCACGGCAGGTAACGCTGACGGCGTGACCAACTTCGAAATGGTCTACAACTAAGTCGAATCTGAGCAGGGGATTTCTCCTGCTCATTAATCCTTTTCTCGTTTCCCCTGACAAATGATTGCTATTTATGAAACGTATTATCGCAGGCGTTGCTCTTTCATTCTTATTGGTTACTGCTGCTAAGGCGGGAGTGGTCGTGGGGGGAACCCGCGTAATATATGAGGAAGGGAAGCGTGAGGCCTCTATTTCGGTGACGAATGCTGATACCCACACGCCGTATCTGGTGCAATCCTGGGCTGAGAATTTTAACGAAAATGACAAACGCCCGGTGCCCTTTATTGTTACGCCGCCGCTGTTCCGCCTTGATCCTGAAAAAAGAAATATGCTGCGCATCAGCTTTACCGGGATGGAGTTGCCGCATGACCGGGAGTCCGTATTTTGGTTGAATGTGAAGACTATTTCACCTTCCCAGAAAGGGGATGTGAATAAGTTACAGGTAAACATTAAATCTAAATTTAAGATTTTTTATCGCCCAGAAAATTTGGCGGGCGATCCCGGTAAAGCATGGCAGCAGCTGCAATTTCACACGACGGGTAATCAGTTAGTGGTAAATAACCCAACGCCCTATTTTGTCTCATTATTTTCTGTTTCCGTTGCGGGAAAAGAGGTTGATGAGCCAGGAATGGTTGCGCCAATGTCCTCGTTAACGTGGCCGATTAGCGGTTCGGGGACGGTGAAATGGCGTGCAATTAATGATTTCGGCGGCATCACTGACGTTGCGCAGCAGTAATGCGCCAGTTCCCACGCAGCCATTCGCATAAGCCGACGGGCGCGGTACTGCTGCTGGCAACGGTGCCAACCGCACTGTTTCTGCTGTGTCATCACCGTCTGGCGCTGGCCGACGACTATTTCGACCCGGCTGCGCTGGAGGTGACCGATCCGCAGCAGAAAACCGCCGATCTCCACTATTTTGAAAAGAATGGCGGCCAGCAACCCGGTACGTACCCGGTGGCTATCTGGGTGAACAACCAGCAGGTCGGGCAGGGGAATGTGACTTTTGTCGAGGACAATGGCACTCTGCAACCCCTGCTGACGGCGGCGCAATTGGCGGAATTTGGCGTCAACGTCAGCGCTTTTTCTGCTTTTAATCAGCTGCATGATGGCGAGACATTTGCTCAGATTAGCCGCTATATTCCTGATGCCAGCAGTACTTTCGATTTTAGCGAACAGCGGCTGAATCTCAGTATCCCGCAGGCGGCCATGAACCTGCAAAGCCGTGGCTACGTTGACCCGGCGCGCTGGGATGATGGCGTACCGGCCGCCTTTGTAAATTACAATCTGACCGGTGCGCAATCGCGATATCGCGACGGCGAGCATAACTCAAACTATTTAAGCTTACGCAGCGGCATGAACCTTGGCGCGTGGCGGCTGCGCAACGTCTCGTCGATGCAGTACGACAAAACCAGCCACTGGCGCTCACAAAGCACCTATTTGCAGCGTGACGTGAAGTCGTTAAAAAGCCTGCTGCGCGTGGGGGATACCTATACCTCCGGCGACGTTTTCGATAGCGTGCAGTTTCGTGGGGCGCAGCTCTCCTCTGATGACGAAATGCTGCCGGACAGCATGCGCGGCTTTGCGCCGGTGATCCGCGGGATGGCCCACAGCAACGCCAAAGTCACCGTCTCGCAGCATGGTTATGTGATTTATGAAACCTATGTCGCGCCAGGGGCGTTTGCCCTGAAAGATCTCTATCCGACCGCGCAAAGCGGCGATCTTGAGGTCACGGTAAAAGAGAGCGACGGTTCCGAGCGCAAGTTTACCCAGCCCTATTCCGCGATCCCCTTTATGCTGCGCGAGGGGCGGCTGAAATACAGCGTCAGCGCAGGCCACTATCATTCAGGCCTGGACGGTAATCGTTCCCCGCAGTTTATTCAGTCGACGCTGTTTTACGGGTTACCGGCGAGTCTTACGCTCTACGGCGGCAGCCAGCTGGCGCAGGATTATCAATCCTGGGCGGGCGGTGTGGGGCACGGGTTTGGCGATTTTGGCTCACTGGGGGCGGATGTCACGTGGGCCGACACGCGTACGCCTTCCGGTAAGCGCTATGCAGGTCACTCTGTCCGCGTGCAGTACCAAAAAGATGTGAATCTGACCGGTACAACTTTTAACCTTGCCAGCTATCGCTACTCATCCAGCGGGTTTTATGACTTCAGCGAAGCCAATGCGCTGGAGAGTGAAAACGGTCTGGTGGACAACAAGCGTAGTCGTGAAGAGATTTCGATTTCGCAGCCCCTTGGCGGTAGCACCAGCCTGACTGCATCCGCCTATTCGCAGCGATACTGGCGCACCGGGCGTCACGATGAGACGGTGCATTTCGGGTTTTATAACACCTGGCAGGGCGTGTCGTGGGGCGTGGGTTACTACTACACCAAATCTTCCGCGCAGAATAAATCTGACCGTTCATTGTCATTTAACGTCACCATCCCGCTCGGCCAGTGGTTACCAAACAGCTCGGTGAGCTATAACACCACCTCAGATAACAACGGTTATACCTCGCAGCAGGTTTCGTTGTATGGCTCGGTGCCGGAAAATCAAAATCTTTACTACACCGTCCAGCAGGGCTACGGCAATAACGGCCAGGGCGCGAACAGCAGCGTTGCGCTTGATTACCGTGGGGGGTACGGCAGCACTCAGCTTGGTTATCGCCACGATAAGCAGAGTAACCAGCTGACCTGGGGCGCATCGGGCTCGATTGTTGCCCATCCGCACGGAATTACGCTTGGGCAGAGTACGGGCGATAGCTTTGCGATTGTTCGCGCGCCGGGAGCCTCGGACGTGGCCATCCAGAATGGGACGAACGTGCATACGGACTGGCGCGGTTATGCGGTGGTGCCCACCTTAACGGCGTATCGCAAAAACTACATTACCCTCGACACCGAGTCGCTCAAAGATGACACCGACGTCGATCTTCAGGGCCAGACGGTGATCCCCGGCGGTGGTGCAGTAGTGATGGCAAATTATCAGACGCACATCGGTAACCGCGTTCTGTTTACCCTCCATGATAACCACGGGCCACTGCCTTTCGGTGCCAGCGCGCAGGTACGCAAAACCAGCGATGATGACGCGACGCCTGCCAGCGGTATTGTCGCCGAACAGGGGCAAGTGTATCTGAGCGGCGTGCCCGAAGAGGGCACGCTGGAGGCGCAATGGGAAACCGATAACATCTCGCACCACTGCACGCTGCATTTCCATATTTCCAGTAACCTACAGCAAAATCCGGTGAAAACAGTCACTGGCCTTTGCTTATAAGAGAGAGCGATATGCGACATCGTGACGGCGCGCTGTTTTTCTTTTTCCTGCTGATTGCGGGTTTTTATAGCCACGCTTCGCATGCGGAAACCTGCATGGCGAGCGTCGGGCAGATGACGCTGAATACGCAGAACCTGACCTATTTACCGACACTGCCCGTGAACACGCAGATGTCCAATCAACTGGCGGATAACGGCAATGGGATCCACTTTTCCTGTGATTTACAGGCACCGCTGGCGAACTGGAAACGTATTGTTTATCAACAAAAAGAGACCACCGGTTCCGGGACAGTGATCAACGGGCATCACGTGTTTGCCTCAAAGCTGGATGGCGTGAGCTACTCAGCAGGATTTCAGTGCAACGGTGGGCCGATTCGCTATATCGGCGACAGCACGGCTCCGGCAGGCGGTGAGTCGGTGACGGTATGCGACAGCGATGAACTGCCGGACCTGCTCAGTGAACGCGAACCCATCGTCAAAATGTATATCACTTTCTATAAAACCGGTGAGGTGACGATGAGCGGCGGCAACCACACCAACGTGGAATCGCAGCCGCATTTTGGGGAACTCTATATTGAGGATCGCACCGATGGCGCGACCAGCGTGAAAAGCAGCCCGGTATCGATTGACCTGGCAGCGCTTAACGTTGATATCGGCGCCAGCGGCAGCTGTCAGGTCAGCACCTCCAGCATTCAGGTGAACCTGGGGTCCGTCAATCGCGCCGAATTTAAGGGCAAAGGGCTGACGGCAGGCTCCGCCCGTTCGTTTGATATTCCGGTTTATTGCACGGCGCCGAGCGACGTCAGAGTGGGCTTTTTCGGTATTCTTGCCGCCAGCGATTCCCCGGATACCCTGGCGCTGACGAAAAGCGGCGATGCGGCAACGGGCGTTGGCGTTAAGCTAACTTATGGCAACAATGATGCCTCTGCGCCTTCAGCGGGCACATCGGTAAAAATTAATGAAGCGTCTAACCTGCCCATTCTGAAGCATGTGACGGCGGCAAGTGCGGGTAATGCGGAGAACGTGAATTTTTCGGCGCAGTATGTTCAGACGGAAGGCAGCGTAACGGCAGGGGAAGCGAACAGTATTGTGACGTTTGCGCTGGTGTATAACTGAGTTGTTAGCCAGCCCTGTGCCGGATGCGCTTCGCTTATCCGGCCTTGTATCTTGAACTGGTAGCTGATTAGCTATCAGCTACATGAAACGGGAGAAGCTTGTATCCGGCCTGAAGACATCGATCTTTCGACGTAGCTTAAGCCTCCCGTTTCACCTTTCACGTCACTCAAAATCCGAACGGTAACCAGAAGCTCTGACTTCGTATGTACAAGGCTGGAATGACGTGTTGGCTCAGGTGAAAGGAGATTCTCGATGTGTACTCTCGGTATTGATGTCAGTAAAAATAAAATCGATGTTTGTCTGCTTACTGCCGGTCCCGGCGGCAAAAAAAAACACAAAGTTCTGACCAATGAACCCGACGTCTCCAGCAAAGTTATCGACTGGCTGAGCGCACAAAAATGCGTTCCGGAAAGTGTGACGGTCGTGCTGGAAGCGACGGGTATCTACCATGAAAATCTGGCATATGGCCTGCATGAAGCCGGTGTCAGAGTCTGCATGGCTAATCCCTATCGTGTTCGTGAATTTGCCAGCGGGATGGGTATTCTCAACAAGAATGATGCTGTGGATGCCTTCGTTCTGGCCTGTTATGGCGAGCTGAAACACCCGAATGCCTGGGTTCCACCTTCGCCCGAAGTCCGCAAGCTGAGGGCGCTGCTGCGCCAGCGGGATGCCCTGAAAGAGGATGTTCAGCGCACGGTGAACCGGCTGGAAAAAGCGAATTCCACAACCACTCCGCAGGAGGTCATCCGTTCACTTGAGCGGACGAAAAGCTGGCTGAGCGATGAACTGGCCCGGATAGAAAAACTCATAACCGATCATACAGATAACGATCCGGGGTTGAAGGCTGATCTTGATTTACTGAAATCGATCAAGGGCGTTAAAGATCAGGTCGGGCGGGAGATGCTGGCACTGCTGAAAGACGGGACGTTCAAAAGCGCCTCACAGGTCGCGGCTTATCTGGGTATCACGCCGGTAGAGAAAACGTCGGGGAGTTCGGTACGTGGCAGACCCCATATGTCAAAGACAGGGCCGTCGGAAGTACGGGCTAAGCTGTATGTTGCAGCGCTGAGCGCGTGCCGCTGGAACAAACAGGCAAAAGCTGTTTATGAACGACTGGTCGCAAAGGGTAAAGCCAAAAAAGCCGCACTGGGAGCGGTTATGCGCAAACTGGTGCATTTATGCTTCGGAGTGTTAAAAACGCGGCTTCTCTGGGACGAAAATTATGCAGCTACCGCTTGACGTTCAAGACGGTAGCTACAAATACTGCAATAAACCTGTAGGCCGGATAAGCGAAGCGCATCCGGCATGGGCACCAAAGCAAAAAGGCCGCGAAGCGGCCTTTTTATCACTCTAAGAAATTACTCAGTCACTTTATTTTTCAGCGACTCAGCACCTTCTTTGGTTTTATTCCAACCTTTCTCGGTACCTTCTTTGGTGGCGTTCCAGCCTTTTTCAGTACCTTCTTTGGTTTTATTCCAGGCTTTTTGCGAGCCTTCGCTCACTTTGCTCCCGGTGCTGTCTGCTTTACCTTCAGCAGCATGTTTAGATTTCAGCTTCAGCTCTTCGCCTTCATGCTGCGACTGATGCAGCTTTTCTTTGGCGGTATTCGCATTCTCATGCGCCGCGGCAACGGTATCGTCAGTTGCGTGGGTGGTTGCGGCAAAAACAGGAGAAGCCAGCAGCAGGGCAGATAATGCGATCATTGTTTTTTTCATAATATCCTCATCTATCGTTATGGCTGTATGAGCTGTATTCAGCATGGCAGAGCGAGCCGGGAGATGCATTAGGAAAAAACTGTATTTGGATCAGGATGTTCTGCATTGAGTGATTTTAGCAGTGAAAGATCGCTGCTAAATCATTGTACAGATACCTTTCATCTGGCTGTGTTTTTCCGTCGTTATTGAGGGGGATACGACGCAAGCCAGTCGGCCAGTTCATCAATGAAAATACGCGTGATGGCAGGCATCCCTTTGCGCGCCGGATAGAGCGCCAGAAGATCTCTTGGCGGTGTGCTCCAGTCAGGAAACAATGGCTGAAGGTTGCCTGCTTCAAGCTCTTTCTGGCAGGCGAAGGCGGGCATCATTGCCACGCCATTCCCGCCCAGAACCGCTTTCAGTAATACGCGCAAATTGTTGCTTTGCAGGCGTGGCTTAGGTTCAAATTCGAACGCCTCCTGCCCGCAAACCAGATGCCAGCGTGGGATGCTGTTTCCGCTGAGACGAACTAACGCCGGTATCTGAGCGAGATCACGCACCGTTTCCGGCTTGGCGTTCTGCGCAAGCCACGCCGGGCTGGTCACCAGAATATCGCGTTGTGTTTGCAATTTTCGCGCATGAAACGTGGAATCGTTAAGCGCGGTGGTGGTAACCACTATAGAAATATCAATACCTTCAGAAATCATATCCACGGGGCGATTGACGGCCAGCAACTGCACGTTTGCCAGTGGCCAGCGCAGAATAAAATCGCTGACAAACTCCCCAAGCCAGCTCTCCGCAACAAACACCGGTGCGCTGATTCTGAGCAAACCTTGTGGCTGCACCTGCTCCGCCATGACCGTTGCCTGAGCCTGTTTCCCCTGGTTCACCAGCGTTTGGCACTCTGCGGCAAATTGTTCTCCGGCTGGCGTGAGCGACAGCCGCCGGGTCGTGCGTTGAATCAACCGCACGCCAAGACGCTCCTCCAGCGCAGACATCCGGCGGCTAAGCATTGACTTAGAAATTCCGGCCCGTACAGCGGCCTGGGTATAGCTGCCTTCCTCGGCGATAAGTGAGAAGTAATAAAAATCATTCCAGTCGATCATGATTGTTCTTCTTATACAACAGTGATGTTCATTATTGTCTATTTAATCATCATTAATGCAACGGTTAACATTAACGTATTCCCGTTAATGAGATAAAAATGATGAAAGTACTGCATATCGACAGTAGCCCGATGCTGAGCGCCTCAAGCTCGCGCAAACTGAGCCAGGCCCTTACCGACGCGATTTGTCTGCGTTATCCGGACGCGAGCGTAACCCACCGCGATCTCGGGCGGACGCCGCCGCCTCACCTGCGTGAAGAGACGTTTCTGGCGCTGACCGGAATCCTCGACGCGCCAGACGATCGGACGCGTAAAGAAGTCAGCGATATTTATGACGCGATTCGTGAGCTGAATGAATGTGATGTGCTGGTGATTGGCGCGCCGATGATCAATCACAGCGTTTCATCGGCACTGAAAACCTGGATCGATCAGGTTTGCCAGGCGCGAATGACGTTCCGTTTTACGCCGGAAGGGGCACAGGGTTTGGTGAAGGATAAACCGACGTTTATTATCTCGACGCGCGGTGGCGTGTATTCCTCAGAGGAGCATCGGGCGATGGATCATCAGGAAAGTTATTTGATCTCTACTTTAAAATTGATGGGTATCGAGGACGTACATGTTCTTCCTGCCGAGGGCGTCGATAAAACCCATCCCGGACGTGAGCAGGCGGAAAAGGGCGCGCTGGCGCAGATCCCGGATTTGCTGAGTTATGTATTTAACAAATCAATAAAATAATCTCTTTTGTCGACTGCCTGATTGAGCTGGCTGGGCGCCTGGACGGAATAATATTCCAGGCCCCAACGCCAGACGCTATTTTTCAGGGTCGATCGTTTCTCTGGGCAGGCGCGTATCGTGACAGTTTTGATAGCGTGCAGGCCAAATCACCGAAGGATGCAGATTAAGCGCGTTAGCAATGAGCCACTCGCCTTTTGGCCATGGTCGATTCAGCGTATTGGCTAGCGTAGAGGACGCCAGCCCGGCTTCGCGGGATACGCGCGCCAGAGTGGTACCGCGCTTGCGCAGTGCGGCGATGATGTCGGCGGGGTGCCAGTTTTTTGGGGGCATACTTATCACCTTTGTAGAATATAAGTCACAGTTTTATGATGCTAGCACTTTCGTTATGTGACTTATAGTCCGTGGTCTGATAAACGACATAAAGTCATGCTGGCATGATGAAAAACATGTCCAGCATTCAGTCGCGTTTTGGCGCGCATCTCAAAAAATTACGGCTTGAAGCCGGGTTGTCTCAGGAAGCCTTTGCGGATAAGTGCGGCCTTGATCGCACTTATGTCAGTGGTATTGAACGAGGTGTCCGGAATCCTACTCTTGAAGTCATTCACGTTTTAGCTAAAGGTTTGGGTAAAGAGATGAAAGGGCTATTTGATTTTGACGGCGATGCATAAAAGCAGCGTGTTACTTTTTCCTTTCATAAGCAGATTAGCCAAGTGAAACTCAATCAAGTTTGTTATGGCTTACTAGCCGCATCATTCATTTCCAGCTTCTGGTTTTTGCATCCCGTTTGGGCGTGGTTTTTGATGGTCAATGTTTTGACCTTTTTCATCTATGGCGCGGATAAATTTGCTGCACGACGAAGCTGGCAGCGCGTACCGGAAAAGACATTGCTGGCATTTGGCCTTGTTGGTGGATGGCCCGGCGGGTTAGCCGCTCAGCAGTTGTTCAGGCATAAAACGCAGAAACAGCCGTTTAAACGCTGGTTTGTTGGGAGCGTGGTGGTGAATGTTGTGGTGCTGGTGGGTGTGGTTTATGGGATGGGGTATTGGTGGGGGTAGGGCGGGTTTGTGACAGGAGGGGACGTTGCTAACATCGAGATGCATTAATCTGCGGGGAGCAGATCACTACTGAGGTGCTGTCTGCATAGGCGATAGATGTGTGCGATTACGGTCTATCGACCCATAGCCGCCGTTCGCTAAGTCAGAATCGGCCCAAACTCGTTGGTAGACAGAATATCGGCAAAACGATACCTTACTCTCAAATCCTTTAGACCGCATATCGTTTTTTCTTGAGAAACGTCGTATTCGCAAAAGCGCTTTGACACCTATCAAAGGTTTCTGTCGCGGCTAGGGTCGTATACGGCGTTCTATTGATCTTGACAAACCATTAAATATGATGGGAGTACAATTGGAAAGAATCCTGAATAAATTTGGTTATTTCAAAAGAAAGAAACCAGTAAGACAATACAAAAAAATTGAGTACAGGACCCCAGGCGCTCCTGAAGAAAATAGCCAGCGCCTTATTGAGCTCACAGCGCAAGGCAATGAATGGGCTAGAAATAAAGGAGAAGATTACTACCAGCTTATAGGTATGTTCTTCACAATTGTGCTACTTATTGAGCACAAAATGATAAACCTTCTAGCAGTTATTGATGAGCACATTGACAGTAGAATGCTTGGTGAAAAAATAGATATTTTCAAAGACTTCTTGAAGATGTATGAACCAGAAGAAGATGAAAGCATTGAGGAGTATCGTTTGCTGATACAGCCTCTAAACGAAATAAAAAGCATCCGAAATTCACTAGCTCACGATATCACGCAGCCTATATTTGGTTATAGTACATTTAAGCAAGTGGATTCTTATATTAAGAAAAGACGACCTGACATGCATGCATGCTTAAAAAATTGCGAAGATGAAAAAGCCAAATGCATGGCTTTGCTAGCAACGTTTGGATTTATATTTTCTTTTGAAATAGCGAAGCTTCGGATAGGCATTGAACATTAAACGTATAATTGATTCTAATCGTTCACTGTGGTCACTTGGGCGGCCTAACTGACTTGCACCCAACATGACAATGTTAGTATTTCAACCATGAGTGAGCTTCCGCTATTCGCTTAGAGCAGACCTTCAGCTCAGTTAGCTTGTCCGCTCCGTGCCAGGAGCGGACAGTACAACCACCACGGTTCGCTAATAAATTCAGGTGAATTCTCATTAAGTCTATGAGCAACAAAACCTGCAGGGTTGAGCCACACTCATGCTTATCTATTATTATAGAAAATAAAAATACAACAAAAGGATATGGCGGAATTCGCCTTGAAGGGCAATCATAAAAATGGTGCCTTATTTTAAAGGCTAATACAGTAGTCTCTTGCTAAGGGGGATGTATGACTTTAACAGCAAATACACGTGAAGAGTTGGATGAATTAGCAAAAAACAAATCAATTGATATTATAAGGAATATGAACGATTTGTCGAAAAGGATGTTGTTGGACAGTTCTCAATTTTCAAAACTTCCTGATGCCGCTAGAACGAAGTTTTTGGATGAGGTTGGATTTAGTGAAGAAATGATGAGGATTTGTCATTTTAATTATTCCATACTAAAGAATGAGCTAAATAATAAGGATTTCATTCTCGCCTTGTCAGAATTTGGGTTGTCCGAACATATTTTTGATGTTTATCAAGATTGTAAGTGTGATAGTGCGAGTGGTCATTGTATTAGTAATAATCCTGGGTATTTTTGCATTGGGGGTGGATCATATAGCAAATGTAGTTGATGATTTATAGGATTTATAAAGGATATTTATTCTAACAAGTCATGGGGTGGTCACACCCCTTTCGACATATTTCCCGTAAAAACAGCAAGGAAAATTTCCTCAGTTGTTTTATTACTTCACAACGGTGTGGTTCTTGATTGATACTTGTTACCAATACTTATCCTTTGTTTTTCTACAAATTAGTTTTATAAGACATACGCCCTTCAATAAGCGCACATGTCACATAGTTATTAAATTTAACAAAACGGTTATATGTGAAGTTAAGATCATTTTAGGCTGAGTCTTCAATGTATGGTTCATCATATACATCACTCATGCTTTCTTATGGAATATTATCGTTCCAGTACGCAGGATTCGTCCCATTTATGGATTTCCAGAGTCTGTTAAGAAATTCATCGGTCAACACATTGGATACTTAACCAAAACATTGAAATGGTAGTGAGAATGTACAAAAACACATGGACGTACAGGTAAGTAATAACTTGACACTACCTGCCTGTCCTGCCACTTCTGGTCAATGTTTCCCACCAGATTTTGGCTAGTTACGTTTCCGCTGAAGTGCTACGTTGCTGGCATCCATGAGCAATCGGCTATGAGTTGTATTCAAGCTGCAGGATATGTCCGCTCCTCGCTCAAAGCTGCCCTTTCATCTTCCAAAACTACTCGCTCACTAT
Source organism: Pseudocitrobacter sp. CD920760 (assembly GCF_057782505.1). Taxonomy (NCBI): domain Bacteria; kingdom Pseudomonadati; phylum Pseudomonadota; class Gammaproteobacteria; order Enterobacterales; family Enterobacteriaceae; genus Pseudocitrobacter; species Pseudocitrobacter sp. CD920760. The sequence goes on along the minus strand of NZ_CM173490.1, from coordinate 4,067,118 downwards.
TAACTATCAACATTGCATATATATGCTACCTTATAGCCGAACCGTTCTCCCCAACCTTCAGCCCAAGAAAATCACCCCCACAACCCTCACGGAGAGCCCGAACATAAACGTCACCATAACCTCCGCACACCCCGAGCACTTTGCCGCTCTCCGCGCCATCGAGCTGGCCGCCTTTGAAACGCTACGCCACGCAGGTGCAATGACCGGTCCCGCCAGCGCCAGCAGCATTGAAGAACTCAGCGATTTCAGCCGTAACGGATTACTGCTTGCGGCGTATATACCAGACTCGGTTCCCGTCGGATTCATAGCAGGGCAAATCGCTGATGAATGGCTGCATATCGCAGAAATGGATGTGCATCCGAATTGGCAGCGCCGCGGGATCGGCAAACAACTCATGTATGCAATTCTCCGTAATGGACAGCAACGCGGCCTGACGGGTGCCACGTTAACCACCGACAAAATGGCAGCATTTAATGCCAGATTTTACGCCACGTTAGGTTTTGAGATTGTGGAAGCCGATGCGCGGCCGCCGCATTTGGGGGCAATAAGCGAGGATGAAATTGCAAAGGGTTTTGACCCGGCGCGCCGGGTAGCGATGAGGCTTATCTTTTAGGTTGCTGATTTATAAAGATATCCATAAATAAAACCCAACAAAAAAGCCCGCAAGACTTACGCCTTGCGGGCTTTCGACTTCTGCGGTCGACTCTGGAATCGCCGCTAAAGATTTTGGTGGGCTGGCGGAGTCTGAATTGGTTTTGTAAATTGTTGTTTATTGGCTGAAAACCTTCAGTTCAATTTTCATTTTGGTCCCATTGTTGGTCCTAAAAGAAAATGTCAGGTTTTTTGCAGGGGAGGGGAGGTTACAGCAGGAGTCTCTTCGTCTACGAGATTAGCATTTTGCTTTCCATTAATCTGCTCTGTATTTAAGCGTTTATTTCACATTAGTTTTTAGCAAGCCGGTAGAGCGCCTTGCTCGTAGAATATCCACTACGGAAATATACGGGGTTTGTTCTTGCCACGAAAATCCCTTTCGGTCGATACGAACCAGTTCGTACTTTTCGACAAGAAAGTTCACCGCATCGCTTAGCGATACTCCAGCATTAATATGTTCCTGAATAACTGTATTATCACTGAACGGCGTGTCGTTTAGCGTCAGGCCATAGTGTTGTTCCAGCAGGCGTGTCAGTAACATTTGCCAGACAGCCACGGGCGACAGACAGGGCTTCGTCGCCCGTGAAATTGTAGCAGGTAGAGTTTTCATGTTTGCTCTCGTGAAATTCGTTAGCGTTGAGTGGGATAGACGGCGATGTATACATAGCCGCAACTGCCAAGAGTGTCGGCTTCGCAGGTGAAACCGTTGTGGTACAGGGTGACACAGTGGGCATGGCGGGGATTCATTTCACCAGTGGTCAGCATCGATTCCATCTGGCTGATAAAGTGCGGGAATGTTTCATCCAGCTTCCGGCATTCAGCGTCACTGAATTTACCGGTGATACTGGCCCGGTCAGCCAGATAGTACAGCCGGTTGTCCTCCTGTACCAGACGGGCTCCCAGACGCGGCGTGGTATCCCGCTGCAGGCCCCATGTAATGTTGCTCATTTATAACCACCTTTATTGTCAGTTCAGAGTGATACCCATCAGACAGGCATAGGGACCGTTGCGGTCCTGGCGGCGTTCGGCGTATACCGCCAGCACGCCGGGAATGTCAGGAACGGCCAGACCGGTGTAATGACAGATACTGCCATGCCACTGGTATCTGCCGGTGCAGTATCGAAAAATGCGGGAGGCCGGATGCTGACGGTAAATCGTCATCGCCCGGCGTTTACTGATAATTTTCATGTCATACCTCAAAGCAAACCGTGTTCAGCAAACGACAATATCTGCGTGCCACCGACAATGAGATGGTCAGGAACACGGATATCAACGAGCTGAAGCGCCTGCACCAGACGCTGCGTGATGGACTTATCTGCCTGGCTGGGTGTGGTGTCACCGGAGGGATGGTTATGCGCCAGTATCACTGCTGCCGCATTGAAGTACAGGGCGCGTTTGACCACCTCACGGGGATGCACCTCGGTGCTGCTAATGGAACCGGCAAACAGAGTTTCGTGGGCAATCAACTGGTTCTGCTGGTTCAGATACAGCACCATAAACTCTTCGCGCTCCAGCCCCGCCATTTTCAACCGAAGCCAGTCGCGGGCGGCCTGAGTAGAGGTGAATGCCACGCCTGTTTCGCGCAGGTGTCGGTCAAGCAGGGTTAAGGCGCGTTTTACAATATGTTTTGCGGTCAATGGAAGTGCCGGAGCCTGTGGGATAAGTGACTGTTCCATCATGAATATCCTTAATCAATAATGCGAAAAATGGCGTGGAATTCAGGATGCTGCAGGGCGTAATACCGCAGGCGGTAATAGTGCTCTGTCATGGCATCGCATTCGGTGCGACAGGCGTGATGGCTGTATTCAATCATGCAGATAGCAATACCTGCGGCTTCTGCGCTCATTTTCGCACCATTGCCGTTCATGCCGTTGAACAGATACCATTTATCGTCACCGTCAGCATCAGGGGCCATAAACGCGCCGCCATTACGGAGCGTGTAAAAGGACCAGATACCACCGCTGTACTCATCACAAAAGCGCTCCATCCAGGCGAAAATACGGGGTTCCAGCGATATCCACTGCGGGATATCGCCAAAATACAGCGGCCAGAAATCGAGACGCTGCTCGTCAGGTACCAGGGTTGCAGTAAGGTCAAATTGAGGTTCATTAGCGGACATCAATTCGCGCTTAGTTTGTGTCGTCATGGATATTCTCCGTCAATAAAAACGCCAGCGACGATGGCTGGCGTATGGGAAATAAAGGACATGCAGGGATGATGAATAGGTGTGGTCAGTAGGAGGATGCTCTGAGGATGCCTGACTTGCGGATATAACGGTTAAGCCCTTCACCAGCATCAGGTTCAAAGCACCACGCCCGCCAGACCATTCGACCTTCAGAGTCACGAACCACCAGGCGGAAGTGGCTGCGCTGGTCATCTTCAACAGCGATATTTTTATACCGGCGGGTAACCGCTTCAGCCTGCTGTCGGGTGAACGGTCCCGGTGGCAACATATGAGATTCAGACATTCGGTGTACCTTAAAAGCAAAAGCCCCTGACGCAGACGCGTTAGGGGCTTTGGGAGTATGCAGGTGTCGGGTGATTGTCAGTAACCGGTTTGTACCTTATACAGCCGCAGGGTTTTGCTGCCCCGTACAATTTTCACATACAGGGCATTATCTTTCGTGCCACGCACAAAACCGGCCTGCACATCGCCCTTACAGTCACCACCATCGTAAGGAATGTTGACACCGGTCTGGCGCACGAGGTCGATAATCCCGAAGCTTAAGTCTTCACAGGCCGGGCCCGGCAGGTCGTGAATCAGGGCAAATTTATGGTCGTCGCTGACACCGGTCAGTGAGCACATGGAGGTATTGATGTCGTTTCCCTGGCACCAGTACTCCTGGCCGGGATTGTCTTTATCCATAAGGCTTGCCGGAAGCTGAGCGGCACCGGCACTGAAGGCGGTAAGTGACAGAATGAGGGCGGGTATAGCAGAGGTCAGTATTTTCAGCATGGTCTTCGTCCTGAATTAATCCAGCCCACAGTGGGGCAAAATAAGAGTGGTTGATATCGGGTGTTATCAGAAGCGCCGGTAGCGAAACAGCTCTTTGCCCTGGTAAAGTGCCACCAGGTCGTCATATTCCGGCTTCTTCTGGTTGGGCTTAAAGGTCACTACCGTGCCCGGACGGCACAGGTCTTTTACGGTGAGACCGAATTTCTTGTCCGGAGTAATGGTGAATCCCTTCGACACATCGTTGTGCATGATAGTTATCCAGCCCCACAGGCCACCTTCGCAGTCTTTAAAAGGTGCTGAACGCACCGTGACCATCCCGCCCTGACGGTCAACAGACATGGCTTCGCATTTTCCGGTAACCTGACGATGCGCATCACACCAGAAAATATTCCCATTGTTGTCATTGACGACTGCAGGTAGCGTCCGGTTATAGGGCTGGGCCTGAGCCCCGGCACAAAGCAGAAGGCTGCCGGTAATGCCCAGTATTTTAATTAGTGTTTTCATTACGTTGGTCCTTAACAGAGAAAGTATCAGGTAGCGGTGATTCAGGCCCATACGGTCAGGGCCAGCATCACAATCCATACCCAGAAGTAAGCCGGTTTCTGACCGAGGGTTTTCGCCCGACGCCACAAATAGAACGGCACCAGCCAGGCCAGTTTGCCGAACATGGTGGTATCCACTCCGGCATTACGCAGGCGTCGCTCATCGAGATACCCCAGAGCGATATTGAGCAGCAGCGTGATAAACCAGTACTGCCCGCCCGAGACAGCCTCATATGCCTCGTCAAAAGACATTCCGTTCAGCCCTGCAGTCCACAGCTCGAGCGCATAACCAATGAAGGGAGCAAATGCCAGCGTCCATGCCACTCCACCCGGAATGCGGTTCCCCGGCAGCGCTGGTGGTGTGGTGCTGTGGAGTAGCGCTGAAGCCAGCGGGGTGGCGGAGACCGGTTGCCAGTCCGGCATGCCCTGTCGCCACACCAGCGTGGCAGCGGTGAGTTCACCGCGCGCAATCAGGCCAGTGATGTCGTCCTCGGTCACATTGTCGTGACGTATGCCATTTTTCTCGTAATGCCAGGTCATAGCTTTTCCTTCTTAACAGAGGTAATTAAATCATTGTGTTGTCCGGCTTCTCCTCAGAGGGACCAGGAGACAGGACTTCGCGGATACAGCTGAAGTGCGGAAGGGCCTGGATAAAGCCCGCCTGTGTGGTTAACTGGCAGAGACGTTTTCGCGGGGTAAAAGTGGTGTTCAGAACTGTCACCGCATGGATGGTCGCCAGAGGATGCACGGTGATATACCCGTTAAGTTCACCAGTGAGGTACCAGCAGCCGTCGAGTGATATCAGGCGGTATGGGGCCAGCCCGTCACAGCGCTCTCCCTCGGCCAGCAGCAGTACCCGCTGGCAGGCGGTAATGGCACTGACGAGACGGTAGAACACCAGTGAGATGGCCGGGGACACAGAATGTGGCGGCTGCCATACCAGACACGGCATCCCTCCGGCAGTGAGCAGCATGCCAGCCAGACGCCGGTCCAGCCCCGGAAAAATATCGGCCAGTCCTGCCCGGTGAGCAAAGGTCAGTGCATCCAACTCGCCCTGTACGCCCCCACCGGTGCTGCGCAGGCGGCATTGCCCCCGTCGATACTCAAGGTCGAGGTATATCAGCCGTTCGCGAAAATCCCGTCGCAGGGTACGGACTGACACACCAAACTCTGCAGCAAGCCGCGCCATGTTCAGCGTTTCACCGGCAACCAGGCGGCTGATTATCAGTGACAGCCTGACAGCCAGCCGGTCATGACGGCGCTCTGCCTGTGTCATCTTAAATCTCCGTAATAGTTAACTGACTGAATATGAAATGATTCTAAAGAGGGGGGCGGACAGGTTATGGACACGGGATGAACTATTTTTTATCTGCCTCCGGAAGCAGGCCCGACGCGGCACACCGTGAGATGCGGTGAAAAAACACTCAATCCAATGGAGGCAAAACGGACAGGGAGTGTCCTTTCCTAACATGCTGATAACAAGCTCAGGACTGAAACCCACTCAGCATCGCTTCAGCCATCACCCAGAGAGCCCGGTTGAGCCTCACATCTCCGTCGATACTACGCACGGCACGGGTATGCGTTCGCCCGCCTTTTGCACTCCGACCACTGAGCCCGCCCTTAATCAGGTTCTCCTGAATACGCTGGTATGTGGTCCATAGATCATTGCTCTCATCCTGCCAGCGGCGTGGGGATAGTATCTGAGGTGCTGTCACCGGCTGGTGGTCCTCACCGAAACGGTACGTCAGTGCAGCCTGTGCCAGAGCCTGTTGTGCTGGTGGCGGCAGCATCAGCGACTGCATGGCATCTCGCTTCTCTTCCACACGGTCAAAAATACCCAGCACTTCATACGCCCCCTCAATCACCTGACTCACGACATCTCCTTTGTGCGGCACCCGCACCTCGCCAAACGACTCACCGCAGACGAGTCCGTTCTGGCACACCGCACGGAATAATCCCGGCAGCATCTGATACGAGCTGGTGCCGTCATGAGAGTTGAGCAGAATGATTTCCGGGACTTGCTTGTCGGTAATTTGCCCCTCCCGACGCAGGCGCAGCATGTGCTTTGTGTGCTCGCGGCGACCTGGGTCACGCACTCTGGTCTGACAGGCAAAGAAGGGCTGAAAGCCTTCGCACTGCAGACTATCCAGCAGGGATATGGTGGGTATATATGTGTATCGTTCACTGCGGGATTCGTGTTTGTCCTCGCTGAAAACACTGGGCACTACACGAAATAGCTCTTCGCGGGTTAACGGACGGTCACGACGGATAAGATTTGATGCGCCAAAGCGCGAAGCCAGACGTGTCATAAGCAGACTCCTCATGATGGGAAAATAAAGACAGAAAAGCCCTGCCGCTCAATCGCGGCAGGGCTCAGGAAACTACGGGTTAGAGGGAGTAAGTGTTCAGAAGAAGAAATTCCAGACGGCACGAGCGACCGATACCACGGTGTCGCGTGCAGCCTGAATGATTGCCCGTATTGGGGGTGGTATCAGTGGCATGGAACTTATTGTGTCCAGTACCGAGCCGACCGTTTCACCAAAATCGTCACGCGCTTTTTTATTAACGGCATTGGTACGAAGCGGAGCACTAAGCTGTACTGCCACCGGACTGCTGGCCTCACGTGGTAAGCAACGGATCATCCGTTCAGACATCACCCGCAGCCCCCACTGCAAACGTACCGACACCGCACAGACAGGGTTTACAGGTTGGAATAGCTCATGTAACAGGCCGATTTTGCGGCTGATGTTTTGTTTCTGTTCAGTGGATAATTTATCACCACCGCTGGTGGGTTCAGCTTTATCTGCCTGACTGATAACAAATAGCATCTTATGCCGGTATGCCTCACCTATCACCTGTCGGTAAAAATATTCATCCACCGCCAGTGCCCGGTCATCGGCCTTAATCAGCCACAGTATCAAGTCGAGCCGGGGAAGTTGTTCACGGTACAGCGTGGCATACTCGCTATCGCGAACGCCACTTTCGCCCACTCCGGGCAGGTCCACGATGGTCATATAGCGCTTTCCCAGCTGCAGGCGAAAGCACAAGGGCTCGCGTGTGCAGGCTGTAATATCATTGACTGGCGACACCTCCCCGGCAAACAGTGCATTGCACAAGCTGCTCTTACCCGCGCCGGTTTTCCCCATAATGCCTATTACAGGCTCGTAGTGGGTTAACTGATTTATCTGCTGCAGAATGCGTTCAGATACCCACTGGGGCAGACCAGAAAGCGAGTTCTGCATGGGCAGCAGGCCGTCAGAATTTTTCATCGCAACTCCTTTAAAATATAGAATAAAAAAACGGCAGAACAGTGAAGTTCTGCCGTTATGTTCAGAGAAATAATATATATTTGAATATTTTTAAAAGTTTAGTATTTGCTTTGATAGAGGAGTGCGCCGAATAATATAAATTGCATATTTTCGCGAAGACTTAGAGTCGCTAGACATAGTCAATTTAAAATTTTTTTTTGGCAACATGCTCTCACTAATTAAATTGGCTCAAATACTTGCCGGTGGTTGCGATGAAATTGCTCAAGACTGTACTGTCGCAGTGTTTCCAGCCAGCGTTCGGCTACAGTGCGGCCAACCTTCAACTCCAGTGCAGCTTCACGTAACAATAGGAATTCTGTGCGTAGTGTAGTCGGCATAATACCGGGATCGTCGGTATTCACAAGCACTCGTACCGGCCCACGCCGCAAGCCATAAAGATTGGCTTCCGCACCGTTATCAAGTACAGATTCATCAGGTGGATGCCACCGGAAGATTGGGTGCTCAGCATGCGACTTTAACCGCGCAATATAAACATTGGATGTTGGATTAGCCTCTATGATTAGTCCCAACTGATCGTATTCGTTCAGCAACCAGTCCTGCAATGCATGCATAAAATCTAGTTCGGCTGTGGTTTCCACATCCTCGAGAAGATCGTTGTTGTGCTTACTACCAAAATGGGCTTGCACTAGGCTTTCATCACCCACTCGAATAACCACTAACTGTTTTTCCTTCCCACTACTCAACCATTCATGACGTGCAAAATACAGTTTACTTGCCATACTCGTACCATTGACTAATTGTTTATGGTCCGGTAGAGCGATACTTTCCTTTGATTGCAATGGCCAATCATTACGTAGTCCTTGCCAGCTGTAATGGCAGTTTCGTCGCAATAACCATGATGCAAATAAATCATCTGCTGTCGCGGATCTTAAAGGTGAACTATCAAAATCAGCAGGGCTAGAACCCAAACTATGTAGACTCATTGGATCCGGTACCTGCCACCAGCAGGACTCGCGCCAAAAACGGGCAATACGCCTAGTAAGCAGCGGTAATACCTGCTGAGCCAAGGGCAAACATGCACTCAGTAGGCTAGCGTGGTGCCATAGCCATACAAGATTATCCAGATGCTCATCAAGCGTCAGGATCATCTCACCTTGCCGTTTTGCCCAACGTTTGGGGTCAATGCCTAGCGCTAAGGCATGTCCTAGTCGATCTCCCTCGCGCATTTGACAAAACTGCACTGTTTCGTCTACATGTCGCATTCCTGAGGCGGGATGGGCGTAATCTTCTCCGGCATGGATGCTCAGATGAAAACCAGAGCAAGCCAACTCACCAGCCTGTTTCGATTTGAAGCCACTGCGCAGCCAGCGTAGTACCGGTGCAAACCATTCGATCTTCAACGCATTTTCATCACCAGCCACGTCCAACCCGCGAAACCATCGCGCTGGCTGAAAGCGGAAATTAGAGTTTAGATTTCCTCCCATGAATTCGGATGCAACCCAGCCAGACCCGCTTTGCAGATTACATACGAGGTCTTCAGCTTGTTTCCATAACCCCTTAATATCCGGTCTCGCATGCTGGTTTTTTTGATGTGTGGCAGAACGCAAGAAATGGCCGCAAAACTGCCACTTTTCCAGCGCGTGCATGCTCGCTAACGCCTTTGTATCCAGTGGTATCTCATGTTCGCCAAAAATATATGGTGGCTTGGGTAATTGCAGTCCTTCTCTCGCTATTAATTCTTTGGCGATTCTCTTAGCGAATTTTGGAGCAAAGACTGAAGGTGTGCTTTTTATCTCTGCCACGTCTCCCTGCCCCATCCATACACGCTGGACTCTGCTTGCAATATCACCTCCACGTCCAAGTGCTGGTTTGAAGTAACGTTCAACAAAACGTGTTAGCCCTTGACCATCCATAATCAGAGTACGGCGTAGAAGGTTAACGGTCTGCCAAAAGCACAAAGTGGCGGCACGTTGGAGTGGGTGGGTATTAGGTGAACGGTAGAGGCTGCACAGATACAAATATAGCCATAACCAACGGTTGGCTCGACCATATTGCATAGTACGAGCGAATTCACCCAACAGCCATTCGGACGAACCAATTTTAGCCGCAACGAATCGATTGGCGAGCACTTCCCAGTTGGGTAATTCTTTTGGTTCATCCATTCGAGTGGATAGGGTATTAAGAATACTTGGCCATCCTTGCTCCTTATCAAGGAGCAAAATCAATAACTGCCGCGCCCTTCTTTGTAGAGGCTGCAAAATCTCGTGTTGTTCTTCTTGCCAAAATCCATCTCTTTGACTAAGTGTCTTCTCATTTTTGCTTAATAAATGACCATCAAGGATAATGCAATCAGTAGTGATCCCTCCCCAATGTACATGCCCTTCAGCAAAAGGCTGGGAGGGATTGCTCGAAGGTGCGAAAAACGTTGTTTGGGCAGATAGAACGCGGTGAATATCATGGATGGCTGGCTGCGGGATATCTTCCAACCACTGAGCCAAGTGCCAACCAACCAGAAGAGTTGGATCCAACCCTGCCGCAAGACGCACATATGCCTTAACCTCACGCTCTCGGTAACTGAGCAGATCGCCATTTCGCAGCAATAGTCGTTGTTGTAAGTCATGCAGCCAAGGTAACTCTGGTGTCAGCAACAACTCACCAGCACACATTTTCCCCATCAGCTGACGAACATCGGTAAGTCGATGCTCTCTCGGATAACGAGCCTCTACACCCTCGACTAGTAAATGGTAGAAACGATCTTGAAGTTTTTCCCAAAAACCAGCTATAAATCCTTCAGATGTTGGCTGTAAACTTTGCCACAACCATGCAGCCAATCTTTCATCACCATAAAAGCATTCGGCGGCGTGTTCGCTTAGGGTTCTCTGGAGCATTAGCTATTATTTTCCGGATGCAATTTAGTTAACCGTGTTTTGAGATTTTTCACGATAATATCATTTACCCCAAATTGAGCTTCAAGATTTTCCAAGAGCTCCCTTGCTGAATCAGGATCATCTTTTAGTTGAAGTTCGATTTTCGTCCAAGGGATCCTGTCTGTTTCAGGTAAATTAAGTTCTTCTAACAATACCTCTTTGGCAGTGCGTACAGAGGGCCATTCAACCTCAATCAACTCATCAATCCATTTTCTCAGAGGGTGTTCTGCCAGACAATAACTGATAGTTCGGGTACTTTTTCCGTATGTACTTCGAATTTGGTAGGGCTCATTATCATTTTCAATTTGCGAATTACTAGGTGCAAAAGGGCCCACATTGATGTTGAAATGGTCATTCTTTTCAAAATTATTTAGTTTGTCTGCATTTAGATTGGTAGTTGCAACCACATTAGGTAAACCAAATAATTCACCTTTTTCAAAACTGCCAAATGCAGACCAAGTTGCGTAAAAAGTATGAGCCACCATATTCATTGCAATCCCAACATTTTTCATGCCACTAGGGATTTTCTCGTTACTAGCAAGTTGGCTATATACCTTGTTAAACACTTTATAGACCAGCCAGGGTGAAAGTTCGACTTGCTCAAGATTGTGCTCTTTGCGCCAATTATCAATATCATTTTGCAAAACAACAATTGGATCAAATTCATCACTAGGCTCTGCTACTGTTTCCGCTTCACCAGTTATATTTTGTACTCCTGTTGTGCTTCTATTTTCAGTCTTTAAGTAATCAATCAACAGTGTTTTAGTGGGGGCCAATGCTCGGGTGGAAAAGAATGGTGCACGACTCAATATAGTCTGCAAGTCTTCACGAGAAATAGGGCCTGCAATACTGGAAATAATTAGTTCAAAGATACGACCAATATTCAGAAGCATGGTTTGTTTAGCATTGGTATAGAAGTTGTACTGAACAAGCAGGTTGATCAAAAATGTAGCCTTCTTCTTCCCTTCATCATTTAGAACAATCCTCTCAATCATACCTTGATAATCCCATGCTGTAGCTGCATTAATGCCGACTTCTGCCACAGGATAAGGTAAAATGGTTTGATGAGATTTTAGACCAATAAGCCATTCTTCAGGTAAGCGTTCTTCCAGTGCACTTGCCCATGCTGATAGATCAGAAGTTTTGTCAAAAAAAGCAAGGTTAGCTGTATTATGTGTTAGTGGTTGGAATAGAGGTGTATCAAAAATACTGCCTTGACGTACTAATGAATCAGTATTTGTCCAATTTTGCCAGTATTGTTTGGCGATTAGCACCAGATAAACCGCACCAGCTTTGGATTCAAAACGGAAATAGTCCGCCATTTTTACGGCCAGATCATTTTTCGTTATGTTGTTTTTATTATCATTCTCTACCTTGTCAAATGAATAATCAACTGGCGATAGTTCTTTCATTTTTTCGGTAAATAGTTTGTACGCATCGGTATACTCTCGCTTTGATTTTTCGCTTAGCTCTTTATGCTTATCCTGAAACGCTGCTATTACTTCTAATGGCACCGTTGGCATCTGCCAAACTCGGCGAACTTCCAATTCATTTTTAGCGGTACGAATTGCATCAGGTAATAAAGCAATAAAACTGCTGCAATGGCCAATCAGTTGGGTTAAGCTGCGAATAGACGGTATTGGTAAAATAATACGGCTATCCTCTTGTCCATTTACAGGTCCAGATATAAAAATTTCCAACCAGGCGATGAAATTACGCAATGGCATAATGTCACCGAACTTTTCGCTACGTAAATAGATGTCTGTCTGTTGCCAATAGCTGCTGACTGCTGGCATAGTCAGTCTACGCGGGAAAGGTAGAATTTTTCTTTGGTATTCTTCAGCTAATTCCAGTGACCTTTCATACGCTGACTCCGCTAGGTAGTCCGAGTCTTTTATCAAACGTCCATGGAAATCACGCCAAGTCACTTCATGATATAGAGCCCGGTCACCACTGACGATTGGTAGTACATAAGGCGTTGTCATATAGCGGCGGATTATTTCTAGGTTTTCAAAAGCTCGATTAAGAGAAGTGTCTACGTCGTCAATCGGTAGAACCAGCAGCTTTTTACCTAGAAGATGCACAGCTTCACGAAAAAAGTCTTGCACGCTGTCGGCTAGGTGTTTATTACCATACATAGCACGTACTTTGTCCATGCCAGAGTGTTCTTTCTGTGTATCGACCGCTTCCAACGTGTGTGCGAGCTTGTCTAAAGCTCGGTTGAGCGCACGTGACTGTTCAGGTTTGTTGCATTGAGCCTGTTTTATCCCATCGTCGTGCAGAACTGCCGCCACTATGATATGAAGGAACAATGATTCGCCGTCCTCCAGAAGGGTTGGATCGATCGGTTCCATAATGTGGATATCTGAAAGCAGATCATTATGTTCCAGTTCAAGATAACGTTTGAGGTTTACCAGCACGGCTGTTTTGCCAGTGCCACGTGCTCCATCGATCGAGATAGCATTGTGTGCTCGCAACTCGTTTAATGATTTGTCTTTTGCCTCGATTGCACGATTCCTCGCTTGCCGGATCAGTACTGCCAATTGCTCGTAAATTTCCTCACGAGGTAGCAAGGTATTGGCGTCATGAAGCACGGCAGTTTCGCCGACATTGAGTGGGATATATTTGTTTTTCTCTTGCTGAGTCATATGCGGCACCTGGTATAAGCCTCTCGGCAATATGCCGCGGCATGTAATAACTATCTATTATCTTACAATTAACGTCGTAAAGATTGTTAGATGACAAAAGTATTTTCATGATTGATATTCAGATTACTGACATAAGTCAGCGGAGATACTTAGTTATATGTGATCTATGTCTCATTTTTAAGTCACGGAAATGCCACCAATGTCCGCTTTGGTATTAAGAGGGCAAAGTGAATTGCTTCTTGCCCCATGAGTGAAATGGGGAGATTAGAGATGATGTTGATCTGGCCTAAAAGATTTTGCAGCTAAACACATTGTCACTCTGCTCAGCGTATCGGGAAGTTTCACGATGTAGCGACCAGCTCTAGCTCTTTGGAGCAATCGCTTGCATATTAAAGCAGCAGCAACACAACCCGATTCGGAGGCGAATAGCCCAACAGAAATTCGTACATTTTGAACACACCTTCTGGTTCACATGCTTAATCAATAATTATTTCTTTTAAATCAATGAATTAATTTTGATTGCATTTTGGTTTGAACCCTTGCGATTTAGACGTATTATTTTAAGATTAATCCACTTGCCCAACCTTCATTGCTGCTTGTGAGTGTGCGTGAGGAATGATTTTAAGGTTATATATCATGGAGTTATTGAAGTTTCTGGCAGCGATTTTAGTAATTTACTTGTTGTTTTTTAGAAAGAAAAAACGTAAATCTCCAAAGTCTTATGCTTCAAGCCCCGTGAAAGCACCGCCAAAAGAATGGATCGCTGACATCAAGAAAAAAGAGACGGTTGTGCGAAACGATGATAGTGAAGATAACAACCTTGCAACCTTTACATTGAGTGGTGGCCGGGGTGTTGAACTTCGGGAGACAACCAATCATTACCAGAGCACCTCAAAGTCAGTAGGTGCATTAGCTCGCTGGGTACTTCCGGGTGAAATGATAACTGTAGCTGGTGTAACAATTAGCGGTGGCCACATTTACATGGGGCAACGTATGAAGCCCTCTAGTCAGGAGTCAGGCGGCTATTATGACGATGGAAGTGAGGCATCATTAATTGATGATACATGTAAGATACAACCCACTTCGTATCTTTACGAAGACAGTTCATTAGGATACTGGCCCAGTTTTTCCTCTCTTTCCCCTGAAGCACGCGGTGCGTATGTTAGTTGGCTTGCCAGCGATAGGTCCGACCCATCGTGTCCTATAGGCTATGTTTTTATATACCTCTACGGTCTGGAAAGAAAAGCGCTTGTAGATTCCACTTACCAAAAATTCCCTGCTGCTGAGTTCAGCAGCCTGTTCAATGAAGTCGCTCGGTTAAGATCGGTATTCATTGAGAACCGCTCCTTCCGTGTATATTCGACGCAATTGCTCGAAGCCATGTCTATTCTGCGTCCGGATTTGGGTTTAACCACTGTGCTCGATAGCGATTCTGGTTTCAGCAACGGCATGCAATTTAAGCTGGCTCTGGCAAAAACTGTACATGAAGGAGTTCCTGTATCAGCTGAACTGGCATTGAACTGGGTAATAAACCATACCGAGTATTCGCTGCGTACCCCGGCTCGCCGCTGTGCTAAAGAGTTTGCTGCGCTTTTCAAACGGCGTTACACCCTCAAATATGGTGAAGGGATGGTCGTTAAGGCGAATAAAACGCGCCTAAGGTTAGATTACACACCAGCAAGTCCTAGTTTGCGAGGTGTCCGACTTCCTGTTCCTGACCTGCCTGATCCAAGTGCATTGAAGGGACCTGTCCAAAAAATTATGGCCCTTGCTGACATATGTACAGATGAACTTGATGCTTACAGTCGCTACCTTGGCCGGAAAGGTACGTCAGTCAATGATACGGCTGCAATTATGTTGCTCCCTTCAGAGATCGTTAATGAAAGCGCAGAAAAAATATTAAGCTCATTCAAACGCTGGGCTGATGAGGCGATCCTCGAAAAAGAGGGGCGAGTATCAGTTGCTGACTTTTGGGCACATATGAATGCCAGCTGTCCAACTAAAATCAATAAAAAAGAGGCCGACTTGATGCAGGCCTTTGCTCTGAAGATGGGTTACGGTCTGGCACCTGACCCGTATTATCACCATGTGAAGGCGGATGTTGATGGGACACTTGTTCTATTCCCTGCCGCCGAAGGTGGACGCTTCTCACCTTCTCCTGAATTTATCTCAGCAGTAATGACGCTCAGATTAGGGGCGATGGTCGCCTTGATTGACGATTCCCTTGATCAAGCTGAACAGAAAGTTCTTGAGAATGCCATCAACAACAATCCTGTCTTCACCGATGATGAAAAGCGCTCTCTACATGCGTACTTAACGTGGCAACTTCATACCCCAGCCAATATGACGGGAATGAAAAGCAGGGTTGAGTTGATGGGGGCTGCGGAAAAGGCTGCTGTGGGTAAAGTTATCGTTAGTGTTGCCTGCTCAGATGGAACAATAGCGCCTGCCGAAATTAAACAGCTTGAGAAGATTTATTCAAGTTTGGGTCTGGATCCCTCATCTGTCTCGAGCAATATCCATCAGCATTCTGCAACTGAACATGATCTCGTCTCGTCTGTACCAACTGATCAGCCAACGGCAGGGTTCACACTGGATGCTAATGTACTTGCCCGACACGAATCTGCCACGGATGATGTTCGTAAATTACTGAACACAATTTTCACCGAAGAAGAACCGGAAGAGCCAGAAAGCGCACCTGCCTCATTAACGGAGGCGGGGGGCCTTGATTCCGCACATAGCCAGCTTTATCGCAGTTTGCTGGAGAAAGAACAGTGGTCCCGGAAAGAGGCGACAGAATTGTGCGGAAATTTGAACTTGATGCTCGGCGGTGCGCTTGAGGTGATCAATGACTGGTCCTATGCGGTGGTTGATGCTCCGGTACTGGACGATACCGATGATGATATCTGGGTTGACCTGGAAATTGCCAAAGAATTAGAGGGATAGTGAATGTCTGTAACACGTATAAGAGTGAAAGAACGCGACGCTATTATTCAGTCACTTAAGTCAGGTGTAACGCCAAGGATAGGCATTCAGCATATCCAGGTTGGCCGCGTGAATGAGATCACCGCTCTCCATCAGGATATTGAGAGGATTGCTGACGGTGGTGCAAGCTTCAGACTTATCATCGGTGAATATGGTTCTGGTAAAACGTTCTTTCTGAGTGTTGTGCGCTCTATTGCGCTGGAGAAGAAGTTGGTGTCAGTCAGTGCTGACCTTTCTCCTGACAGACGTATTCACTCATCGGGAGGTCAGGCTCGTAATCTTTATTCTGAGCTCATGAAAAACATGTCCACCAGAAACAAGCCGGATGGTAATGCGTTACTTAGCGTTGTTGAAAGGTTCGTTACGGAGGCAAGGAAGGAAGCTGACACGGACGGCTCCGAGGTTTCATCAGTTATTCATAAACGCCTGGCAGCACTATCAGATATGGTCGGTGGATATGACTTTGCGAAGGTCATTGATGCATTCTGGCGGGGGCATGAGCAGGATAACGAAACGCTAAAATCCAATGCCATTCGCTGGTTGCGTGGAGAGTACAATACTAAAACTGATGCCCGTCACGATCTCGACGTTCGGACTATTATCTCAGACGCTTCATTCTATGACTCTTTGAAGCTGATGAGCCTTTTTGTCCGCCAGGCTGGCTATGCCGGTCTTTTGGTCAGCCTCGACGAAATGGTGAACCTCTTTAAACTGAATAATACGCAAGCAAGAACAGCGAACTACGAACAGATTTTGCGGATCCTGAATGACTGCCTGCAAGGTTCAGCCGAGAACATTGGTTTTATCCTCGGGGGGACGCCAGAGTTCCTTTTCGATCCGCGCAAAGGTCTTTACAGCTATGAGGCGCTCCAATCACGTCTGGCGGAAAATCGGTTCGCGCAAAAAGCAGGAGTGATTGACTACTCGTCTCCTACTTTGCATCTTGCCAGCCTCACCCCTGAGGAACTGTATATTTTACTGAGAAATCTTCGCCATGTTTATGCAGGCGGAGATCCAGAGAATTATCTGATTCCAGATGAGGCACTGACTGGATTTCTGCATCACTGTAGTAAAACCATTGGAGATGCTTACTTCCGTACCCCCCGTAATACCATAAAAGGTTTCTTGGACATGCTGGCCGTGCTGGAACAAAACAGAACGATGAATTGGCAAACACTAATCGAGGGTGTGGCGATTGAAGAGGACAGGCCCAGCGATATGGATGACGCCATTGTAGAGGAAAGCGATGACGATGACGGACTGGCGAACTTCAAACTATGAGCAGTGCCTATGATAGTCTCGATCCCCGCGTCCGTAAGTGGGTTTACAAGCAGGGGTGGTCTACATTAAGGCCCTTGCAGGAGAGTTCTATCCCGGCAATTTTAGCCCGTGATCGAGACGTGCTAATCAGTGCAGGCACAGCAGCGGGTAAAACAGAGGCTTTCTTTCTTCCTGCCTGTTCGGCAGTTGCAGATCTCACTAATGGATTTGGCATCGTCTATATCAGTCCGTTGAAGGCATTGATTAACGATCAGTACCGTCGTCTTGAGAGCCTTGGAGATGCATTGGAAATGCCAGTGACTCCCTGGCACGGGGATGTGCCACAAAGCAAAAAGAAGAAGGCTCGGACAAACCCTGCTGGCATTTTACTGATTACACCTGAGTCACTTGAGTCTTTGCTCATAAATTCAATGGGCTGGCTCAAACAGGCGTTTTCTTCAGTCGCATACATCGTTATTGATGAGTTTCATGCTTTTATTGGCTCAGAGCGTGGTGTACAGCTGCTTTCTCTGCTCAATAGAATTGACCATGTGCTAGGACGCCAGGTAAATCCAATTCCCCGCGTTGCGTTGAGTGCCACGCTGGGGGAACTGGAGAAAGTGCCCGAAATGTTGCGCCCGGACAAACGACTTCCCTGCGTAACTGTTACAGATAGTAATAGCACGGCCACTCTTCAGGTACAGGTCAAAGGGTACCTGGAGCGAGTGAACCAAAAAGAGGAAGAACTTCAGAGTTCAGCTGAACATGACGTTTGCGCTGACATTTTTAGACTTTGCCGTGGCGATTCTCATTTGGTCTTTGCAAACAGCCGAAAGCGCACTGAAAGTATTGCGGCAACGCTGAGCGACATGTGTGAGGAACAAATTGTTCCGAATGAATTTTTCCCCCACCATGGTTCCCTTGCCAAGGAATTACGTGAGGCGCTTGAATCTCGTCTTCAGAAAGGTAATTTGCCCACAACTGCTGTTTGTACAATGACGCTTGAGTTGGGAATTGATATCGGTAAGGTTAAGTCGGTTATCCAAGTTACGCCTCCGCATTCTGTTTCCAGTCTGCGTCAGCGTATGGGACGTTCTGGGCGACGCGACTCCCCATCAGTTCTAAGAATGCTAATTACAGAAAATGAGCTTACTGTAACTAGCAGTATCGTTGACCACCTACGGCTGCAGTTGGTCCAGTCGATGGCAATGATCAGATTGATGATCTCTAAACAATGGTTTGAACCAGCAGATGCTCGACAGATGCATTATTCCACGCTGTTGCACCAGATTCTTGCTATTACGGCACAATGGGGCGGAGTTCGTGCCGACCAGCTCTGGTCACAACTATGCCAGACAGGGCCGTTTAGAAATGTAGATTTAAACGATTTCAAAAGTCTGCTTAAACATATGGGAACCTGTGGCCTGCTCACTCAACTTGCTAGCGGCGAAATGGTTGTTGGGGCAGAGGGTGAGAAACTGACTAACCATTACACGTTTTATGCCGTGTTCAATACACCGGAAGAGTTCCGCATTGTCACCGGAAACAGAACCCTTGGAACAGTGCCTGTGGACTCCCCACTGCTACCAGACCAACATATCATCTTCGGTGGGCGGCGCTGGAAAGTGACAGAGATCGAGACAGAGAAAAAAGTTATCTATGTAGAGGCGACCAAAGGCGGTCAGCCACCACAATTTAGTGGGGGAGGAATGTCTGTTCATGATGCCGTACGTCAGGAAATGCTCGCTATCTATAGGGAAAGTGATTACCGCATAGCGATAGGTAGCAAGAGAGTCGATTATGCCGATTCTGCCGCCAGAAATCTATTTGCTGAAGGCTGTAGTAACTTTCGGCATTATGACCTGCAAAATGAATATTTTATTACGAGCGGGCAACACTGTTACGTAATTCCCTGGATGGGGGATAAAGTTGTGAATACGATTACAGCCTTGCTCCTACGCTGTGGTTTTAAAGCAAATTCGTTTGCTGGTGTTATAGAAATCGATAATTCAAGTGTAGCTTCCGTTCAGCACGCGCTTAAAGAAATACTGTTGTCAGGCTTGCCATCTGCATTTGATCTTGCTACAGATGTTCCAGAAAAGCACTTGGATAAATATGATGATTATTTACCAGAATCCCTTCTTGCGAAGGGATTTGGGGAAAGGGCGTATGATATAGCAGGTGCACGCATCTGGCTGCAAAAAAATCTTTAGTAATATAATGTTGTATTTAGGGTTTAAATAAGTTAACTATATCCTAAATTTATTTACCTGTTGATTTGCTAGGCTTCAACCCCGGGGGGTTGCCAGGTGTATCTTTATTATCACGTCGACGTTGATCCGGTTTTCCTGTCGATTTAGCAATTGGCTTTGGACCTGGTTTTAGACCCATGATAGTTTTCCTTTTGAAATTTAAGAGAAAGACTCTCAGCATCAATATTATTGATGTTTTGAAAATTATCAATGGAAGCGAGCAATGTTTCAATAATTAACTCTAAATATGCGAACAGTGTCAGCTTTAGGGACTAAGTGGTTAGATCTGATGGAACTGACCACTTAGTCCCAAAATATAATATATTTATAAGTTTAAGGGCTAACGATAACTCTTATATCCGATCCGGAAATACTTTTAATGTATGAGTAACTCGTTCCAAGCACTGCTAACTGACCGCTAGAAATTTTTGTAGCTGAAATAGCAGGTTGTACTATAGCAAACCTGAAAACCAGTTCGTGATCATGACACTTATTTCGCAATATCTCGAGTTGTTCTGGGAGTCCTTTTAGGATTCTATCAAAACCGATTGGAAGCGACTTTTGATAACGATCCATCAAACGATCAAAAAACTTCTCACCCGTATATAACCATTTTACAGATCTGGATGCCTGACCACACACTTCGTAAACATCGTTCACGCGGGCTCCTGGTATAGCCACTCCATCAGTCAAGGAACAATATTTGCAGTGAAATAAATCAATATGAATGACATTTTTACTTTCACGAATTGCAACGAGATCGGCGATTTCACCTGCACCATCATCATTGAATACTATACTGTAATCATCAGCAATCTTGTTGTAAGTAAATCCCTGTACACTATCAAAGCGTTTTTCTGCACGCATTGATTCCTGATGAATTTTAGTTGTCCCCCAATCCCATACCTCAAGTAGAGAGATTGGCAGTTTTATATCTACACTGTTGGGCGAGAAATAACGATAATTACCTAGAAGCATTGACCCATCGACACTTAGTAGCACCAGTGGTTCGCTATCCAAGTATTCATCTAACGGAACCTCTTGAGATAATGAAATTTTCAAACCGGGGCAGTGTGTTTTGTAGCCATCCTCCAATAGCTTAATATTGATCTTTGTAATTAGATGTTCCAATCCATCTGTATCTGCGACGTACACAGGAATACTTAAAGTTAGGTCATCATCATAATTTGGCTTGCCCAGAACAATATCAAGAAGGTTGAACCTCTCTCCCTGAAAAATAAGAGATATTTTTTGTTCATTCTCGATTGCTATGGACTCAGGCCAGTCTGAGTAAAAAAGGCCATCAGGCCATTTTTGCTCAATTTTCTCTGCTCGCATGACATTCTTCAATAAATCACTTGGGTCTATTGTTTTATCATTAAGTTTCTTAGAGATATTTTTACACCATTCGACCCAATAATTAATTGGTGATGAGTTCATCTCCCAAATTTTACCTTTGTGCGAGCAACCAACTGTAGTTCTATCACCTTGTTCGAAACCAGTTGCAAAAACGTTGGATTTCTTTGCACTACCTTTTTCAATCTCACTGATTACTTGATTGATGTCGTGACCTACATGCATCGTAAATCGGAGATCCTTTCGGGCACGAGATAAGCCTACGTTTTGCAATTTCATTAACTTAATATTGTGGAGCGAGCGAAATGTCGGTTCACCATTAATACGTACAGGTTCTTTAGCCACTAAATTAAGGAATCGGTTAGATTGCATGTCATCACCCGATGTGTGAATAAAAAGTGTGTTCTCGGGTTTGTTGTAAAATGCCAGATATAAGAGCCAGTTGGTGTCGAAAATAGCTTCAGTTTGAGCCCATCCAACAAGTGTTTCTCGTTTTGTTACTACGATGACTGTATCTGCTTCATCATTAATGGAAATATATTGTAACTTCTCTCTGTTGCCAGACATTTCATTTGCTCTTTCCGGCATCCAGTTCTTGGGGGAAAGATGATAGGCTGTTGCACTAATCTTTGGATTTGGATTCAACCCAAAGATAGTATCTGCGTCTTTCTCATCTGAAAACTGCCCACTGAATGACTCTTTTTCTATTTCCTTACTAACTTTTTCTTGACTAACATCCCGGATCACAGAACCCCAGTCAGCACTCTCTTTATAGAGCTCTGACATTTGGTGATCAGTCTTTTGGTTTGCAATGTTGGCAACAAATTTTGCGTTCCCAAGAGAATTATCAACCCTAGTTAACCGGCCAATAAACTGTAATGTGACTGCAGGGCTTCTGTGCTGATCATGAATAGCAGCGATTTTAAGTTCAGGCAAATCAAAACCTTCCCCTAGCATGTCCACACAAACGATGATTCGGTATTTTTTCAGGACAATCTCTTCGAAAATTCTAGCTTGGTTTGGAACTTTGCTATGTATTAATACCGGGTTAAGATCCGCATGAGTCCTGTAAATTTCGAAGAGGGCTTCAGCTCGTTTTTGTGATTTAGCCCGCACTAACATCAGATGGTTATAGCCCGCTTGTATATCTTTTCTCAATAGCTCTACAGCCTGATCTGCTATAGCTTGGTCAGAGCGATCTAAATTGTATTCCCGTACTGGGTGAAATTCGATGCTTTTGAAATAGCCATCATTTTGAGCATCGCGAAGAGGGTAGTTATAAATAATTTTTCCTTCTAATGCTAAACCATCTTCTCGAAATGGAGTTGCGGTAAACTGAATACATGGTTTCCCGTTGAAAGATTTTTTGATACGGCCCCAACTTGTTGCTGCAACGTGATGGGCTTCATCTATTAGAAGGTGACTACAGATTCCTACCAAAGCTTGCAGTGCATCCTTATCGAATAGTTGGAGGGCTTGCGGAGTAGCTACAATAACATTTGCTTTAGCAAGCTGAAGAACTTCTTGTTCAGACATTCCCGAGTTGATTACTTCGACTACAGGGTTTAAAGCCGTATCAGATATGGCTCCCACAGTGCGAAGTGTTACGAATTTTTCGCATTTACCAGATATTTGAGTTCTCAGAGCATCTGATGGAACCAGAATTAAGGTTCTAGACATTTTGCCTGCAATGAGCAGGGCAAGCATTGTGTCAGTTTTTCCTGTACCCGTAGGCATTACGACCGTTGCCGGGGAGGAAGGGTCAACCACCAGATGCCCCAGCGTTGCATAAATAGCAGCTAATTGGGGCTTACGTAGACCGGGAGTGTTGGTCAAGGGTACTGCAAGACTGAAATTAAATCGGTGATCCTGCCAACTTTGAAAGACATCCGTATAATTAGCTACTTCGCTCATAGACTTTTCCTAGGTTAACGACAAAGGAAGAATTCGGATCTCTATATTACCATGAGGCTAATACCTCTTTTAGAGGTATATTGTGACGAACCCGATAATTGAGCGAAAAACATATCTTAATTTTGTAGGGATTGTTACAACCTGCTACATGTAGCAAGTTGTAGCAGGGTACCGAGGCAGACTATAGAAATTTCACGGAGAAATGTGTCAATTATGTTAATAGCACTCTGAGTGAGGATAAATACCTCACTCAGAGTGCTATTAACAGGCTAATCCGCCTAAGCGTGAACACTGGCTTGTGCCAAAATTACGGTAATCGCTGTAAATATTCTTGGTACTGGTTTACGCCAGATACGCCAGTCGAATCAGGAAACGCCAGTAGGCATGAAATATGATCGACCCGTTAGCTGAAATAAATAACATACTCATCTATCTCTGACCCCTGCTACAGCTGCTACACGTAGCAGCTGTAGCAGGGGAAACATAAAGCGTTATTTACTTTTTCTGACTGAACCAGTACTTCTCTGTTGACGTATGGATACGTTTCCCTTTTCCATAATTTTCCCTATCTACGTTTTTCTGATGCAATTCTCAAAGCCCCACATACCTTTTCCCGAAGACGTTTTGGCTTCTCTGTTACTCCGGCAAATGTCCTAATGTGTCCTAGTTCTTCTCCAGGGCATCTCAAATAACTAATAAAAACATTGATGCTACTCAGGAAATTATAAAGTGTGCATTTATCAAGTACGCCAACCAGGTTTTCATTCAATTCGCGAGCTGTTAGTGTTTTATTTTTTACTATAAACCCGGCCAGTTCATTACTATCAATACTATCACCTGTTTCGCAAACCAGGGAATTTAGCTTACCCAGCGCAAATTCTATTTCATTAAGAAGCCCGAATATAGATTGCGGACAGACTTCAGACGGTGAATCCTCAGATAAGTAACTTACCTTTCTTATCATGTGGTTGTACATTTTTATTGCACGCATGATCGTCATGTTATCTGCAGATAGTACAACATTACTATCAGTTTCTCCTGTAGTTACAGGTATAAAATCAGTAAGGGTACCTTGATTACTCAAAGTACTGTTTATCACGGATAGTAATGTTTTGTTTCTTATTTTTTTTCTTTCCAGTTTTACTTTTAATGCCATTTTGATAACTGAAAAGGCTGAAGGCAGATAACCAATAGGTAAGCTATCTAATGGGATTTTGTTTACAAGACAGAAGGCTTCGTATATTTTATTTTGACTGAGAAAAGTGATGATTTGCAAAAGTTGGGAGTAAGGCTTTAGTACATCTGAGTTAGTGGCGGCATTGAGACTGGATTCCATTTCGGCTAAATCCCACTTAGTGTATTTGTTGCCTTCACTAATGTTGAAAATAAGCCATTTTAATTCGTGAACGTAGCGATACGGTTTCTCCTCTATCATTACCGAAATCGGTCGGACTGCTTCGTTATAAAATGGGAGTGTGATATAGTGTAATAGTCGTTCATCATACCCTTTGGAATAAAGATATCGACATAGAATGCCAAAGCTAGTGTTGTAATTAACGCCATTGCTCACCGTATGTCGGTAATGCATGGATATTGCTGCGACAGCAGAGGTCTTGCGTTCAAATGCAAGTAACACGTTAAGTGAAAGATAAGCTTTTTCAATTTTATTTAAATTCAGAAAATTGAGTTTTATGTTCTTTTCAGAGATGTAACTTTCATCATACTCTAAACGGCAATCTTTTATTATTCTCCTTATAGTCGCTTCCTTCTGTCCACTACTTGCTTTAATGTCATTAATGAAACTAATTAGTGGTGCCAGATGATCCGTGTAGTGAAACTCAAGTGTGCGAATATATTCGCGAAGGTATTCCTTTACTCCTGAATAAATCTTTCTTTTATCAGCGCTTCCGTGTGGGCAGTGTATGCTGATTAAAAAACGATGAATATGGTAATAGAAATGCATTTCATCATCGGGGGGAAGAGAATTATAGACGTCTAATGCTACTATGGGAGGCAATGCGACCTGAAGGTATCGCTTTGTGATTTGGCTATTATCTAGATGAGAAAAGACCGGAATATGCATTAGCGCGTTATATAGTTGCTCGTATTTGTAAAATACTTCGCGTCTTTCTTCGAGGCTGAAGACTTCATTGCTGTCAATTATTCTTATTAAATCGTTATAGCCTTGATCGAAAAAATTCTGATGAAAGGAAAAACTGCTGTTTCCACGCACTTCACGCCGTTCGTCATCTTTTTCAAACAGGCCAAAGCACTGGTAAAGACGATACATCATATCAGCAAAAGCATGAGTCCCCACGTTCCCTCCGGTTGGTTTCCGTTTTTTGACGGGGACAGTATCTCAGATGGTGTGAGAAAGTCGAATCCAGCTAAAGAGGTCCAACAGGAGGAGTGAAAATGCCGAATATTAGTGAACAAAAAGCACACCCGCTGCGCATCCTGCGCATGACTGAGCTGACCATGATGCTTGGGATATCTCGCTCAAGCATCTACGAAAAACTGAATCCAAAATCCAAGTATTACGATGCCGAGTTTCCTAAACCGGTCCGACTAGGGGCCGCATCAGTAGGATGGCGATCTACTGCTATTGACGAGTGGATCGCTTCCCGAACCGTTTAATTTTTTGCAAAAAAATAAAGGATGATGCAATGAGAAATAAAAACAAAATTAATCATGAGCTTAACCTGAAATTTGACATTCTGCCACGTCATATCAGGCATTGGGCTTCGCATTTGCAATACATAACTGGAGTGGCTATTGAGATAATCATTGTTACGTTATTAGCCTTTTTAGGGCTGGCCTGTCAGGATTTGTACTGTGTTCAGTTAAAGAACAAGCAGCGATCCCTTCTGGCCTTATACCTGCTGCTGCTTTCAAGATCTGGCAGTGGAAAATCAACAATATTCAGATTGTTGAAGGCCCCCTTTGCACAACAAGAGCGGGAGTTTGAAGATGCTTATCGTGCTGAGCTTAAAGCATTTGAGCGAATAAATATTCTTTGGGAGGCAGAGTTTAAAGTACTAAAAAGGCTTTATAAAAAGTCTCTGAGCAAGGGGGAAGATACTACCGAAACGAGTAAGAAAATTGAAGAATGTATTGGCCGACAACCGAAAGCGCCAGTAAGAAAGGTCATTATCACAACGAATCCGACAAGCGAAGCGCTCGCAAAATCAATTGGGCTGGGGTATCAAAATAAGGCGCTTTTTAATGACGAGGCAACCGCAGTGTTCAAGGGGAGTGTGTTCAACAATCCCGCGCTTCTCAATACATACTGGTGTGGAGACAAAGTTACAATAGACAGGGCTGCCACTGAAAGCTTTGTTATTGAAAATTATGTATTTTCATTTTTTTTAGCGATGCAGCCTCAACCATATGACAATACCAGCAGACAGAAAAAAGCAAACATGAGAGAGACTGGATTGCAGGCACGTACACAGATGATAGACATGGAGCAGATTACTGAACCGTGCATCATCAATGGTCATTACACTCATAGCGAGGCGGTGCTTTCTGAATTGTACTCAGTGATAACGCGGCATATAAAAGCGGGGGTGAAGCGAAGAGAAAATGGTGATGAACTAATAACACTTACTCTGGCCCCGGATGCCCAGGAACTGCTGGATAAAACATCGTTAAGTTTGCAGCAAAAGATGAAACCTGGAGGTTCCTTGTATCACTACGATGATGTAGGTGCCCGGATTATCGAGCAGGGACTCAGAATGGCAGGCATTTTTCAGGTTTCTGGTGAACCCGGTTCGACAATAATAACAGAGGAAAATTTGTTATCAGCTTTGAACTTGATGGATTGGTTTGTCAATCATGCAATCGCAAAAATTGATTCTGCAAGAGAGCTTAGTGATGAAGAGAAAATATTATTCTGGATGGAATCGCAACTTGTCGAAAATGGTTCCTACGATTTCAGAAGAAATGACATTATCAAAAAGGGTCCAAGATCCATAAGATGCTCTGAGCGGCTTATGCCAGCATTAGAAAAGCTTGAATCAAAAGGAATGGTGCAGCTATTCGAAGAGGCAGGTATCAATTATGTCAAATTTATCGGTTCAACAATGAACCCTGTCGAACTGGCAGCGAGGACCAACACGCCAATACACCAGACTGGCTCGCTGACACTGAGTAAGTTAGCTCGACCAGAATAACTTCAGAGTTATTTTGATTTTATATCAGCTAGTTAGATATATTTTTTACCCAAGCATACTGCGGCTTCCCTCATCACCACGTAGTTGCCTTGGGCACCTAGAAAGGTCCGGTATATGTAATATATATCTGCATTGTATAGGTATCTATATCAATCATGAATAAGCATATAAAACATAGTAGAACATGTCAGTAGTCAAGGTGAGTCTAATGTAAAAGGGCATCGTAACCTTAGCTTAAACCATCCCACAATAACCTGGGTAGTTATCGGCTACCCATTACTCAGTGAACTCATATTATGAAATCACCGTATAAATTAACTGAAAAGCAGTTTAAGTTCCTGCAACAGGAAGCAGCGGAAAAATATAACTCCCTTATATCAAGCTATATGCTCCGTAGAGCATATGACGTGACATCTAATTTTTCAGAGAAACATGACCGGATGTTCACGTTACGGGCCGACTTTCGGTTTGCTCAGTCCCATGTGCCTGGAGAGCCAGATATGCCGATATGCTTTCAGAAAGATGATGAGAAAGCCATTACTCGGGCTATAGAATCCCTGAAAAGCCAGCTACGGGAAGAGCACAAGCGCTCTGGCAGGGCTGGTGAGCCTACACCACTCGGCTATATCTGGGCCAGGGAACGTGTTACCGGGGAACGCCCTCACTACCATCTGGTTCTGCTATTCAACAAAGACGTTTATGGTTATCTGGGAGATTATACAAAGCCTGACGCTGATAATATGGGGACCCGTATTCAGAAAGCTTGGTGCAGTGCAATAGGGCTAAGTTATCCTTACTATGCCAGTCGGGTTGAATTCCCGAAAAATCACAGCGCCTGGTTCACCCGGCAGGATGCGTTAACGTTAAGTCCCGATTATTACGACTTCCTGCTACGTGTTGCTTACCTAGCAAAAACGTACAGTAAAGATTCCCATGACGGCTATCGTAACTTTGGCACTAGTCAGTTAATATGACGGCAGCTGAGAGGCCTTTAGAGCTTATGATGCAGACTTGCCGATAAAAGCGCAGGTTTGCATCTATTTCTTGATTCTATTTCCACCATCACCTGACAAGCTGGCGATAATCACATTCCATCTCATCGATGAAATCATCACCGATTGTCGGAAAGCCATAGCTCAAATGCTCTTTCCCTTTAATTTCAAATAAATTATAGAGATAGCTATCCTTTTGGTTAGCGACGTGAACAGGCATAAAGGGCCTGTTTCTTACGATATTTTCGTTTAGTTTACTGGCGTTGATGATGTTGTATTGATCTCCGGTGATATCAATAACGTAATTTTCCACTTCCAGCCAGAAGTGAGTTATTGCGCCATTTTTACCGGTGACTCCAGTGACCCCTTTCAATTCCAGTTCGGGCCATAATTGCAGAAAGTGGAAGGAAAGTAACATTGAGCAAAGCTTGCAACTCATTACCGGGAAGCCGTGAGGTACAAGGTAGGTTGTTGACGGATCACATGTTTCGAGTATCTTTCGAAACCTATTCGCCTCTTCACGTGCAGTCTCAATGGTAAACAATATTATCCCCTGATTTAGCATACGAGTGTTTGTAAGCATACGTACCAATGGCAGGCTCCTTAGGATTTATTCAGCGTAGTATGAGTCAATGCTGTCCGGTCGAATCATACGTGAAGCCTAGGGAGTTAGACTTTATATAACTGGATTGCGCCATTACCGCACACTCCTGTTTTTCGCTTGTGTGGATTAAGAATTGGTCTTATCCAGTTAGCTTTAATGTTGTTAATTCAACGTCAGTGAGTCTGCCACTATCTGCCTTTTTCACAAAGTAAGCCCACCACTGCATCATCGGACGACGTTGCTCAAGGTAATCACTGCGGTTGTAAGCGCGACGAACCTCATTTTTGTCCACATGAGCCAGTGCTGCTTCAATGACATCAGGCGGAAATCCTTTCTCATTGAGTGCTGTACTGGCGATAGAACGTAAGCCGTGTGAAACGAGTACGCCTCCTAAGCCAGCACGCTTCAGTGCGGCATTAACTGTTTGGCTGTTCATTGGCTGGGTTGGTTTGATGCGACTGGGAAAGATAAATTCACGGCCACCACTGAGTGACTTCATCATTTCCAGAATAGAGAGAGCCTCATTGGATAGTGGAACCGTATGGTCCCGGTTCATCTTCATTCGAGCTGCAGGAATTTTCCATTCGCTAGCATTGAAATCGATCTCATCCCATCGAGCCTCAGCAGCTTCGGCAGGGCGGGTAATGGTGAGAAGCTGCCACATGAACAAGCACCGCGTTGACACACTGATACTTGCTGTACGCATTGTTTGCATTAACTGTGGAAGCTGATCCGGACGGATACTCGGCATGTTTTTCTTTTGCGGTTTCTCGAACGCTTTTCCGATATTTACACTGGGAACTGCATCAATCAGGCCTGTGTTCTGCGCATAAATCATGACTTCGTTAATACGCTGACAAAGGCGTCGGACTGTCTCTAATGCACCTCTGGCCTGGACCGGCTGCACTGCTTTAACCAGAGTATGGGCCTTAATCTCAGTGACACTGATATCACCGATTGCTGGAAAAATATCTCTCTCAAGTGAGCGCCAGATATCGTCGGCATAGCCTTCTGTTACGCTGGCTTTCTTCACATTCCACCAACGCTGGGCAACTAGCAAGAAAGTGTTGGTTTTAGCCTCTTGAGAATTTCTTACCTGTTCTTTCTGATGTTCCTGAGGATCAATGTCTTTCGCCAACAAAACTCGAGATTCAGCTCTGAGTTTACGCGCATCAGAAAGGGATATGGCAGGGTATGCACCGAAGCTCTGTTTGGTTCGCTGCTTGGTCAGAGGCCGATAGTAACGGAACTGCCAGAGCTTACTACCACTGGACTTGATTAATAGAGTAAGCCCGTCACCATCATACAGCTGGTAATCGGTAGCTTTAGGTTTGGCGGCTTTGATTTCCGTATCGGTTAACGGCTTGGTTTTTCTTGCCATGGGGGAGTCTCCATGCGTTTAGGCCCAACGAAAACAATAGAGCTTTTCGTTGGGCCTATCAATGGGCCTAAAAGGTTCGGATTTAATTAGTTCTCTTCGGACTTCGCGGGACAAATTGAAGGCACAAAAAAGCCCGCAGGGCTTGTGCCGTGCGGGCTCTTAGGACTTCATCGGATGACTCTGGTAATCACCGATGGAGAATTTTGGTGGAGCTGGCGGGAGTTGAACCCGCGTCCGAAATTCCTACATCCTCGGTACTACATGCTTAGTCAGTCTTTACATTCGCCTGGCACCTGCGGACAGACACGCCACTACCAGACTAGCCTGATTAGTTTTAACGCTTCAACCCCAGGCAGGATTTCCACGCGATCTCTTTTGGGTTTGACCTCTCTTTGATCCCCGTCTTAAGAGCGGAAGCTAGGGAGAGAGGGCTCTTAGCAGGTTATTAAGCTGCTAAAGCGTAGTTTTCGTCGTTTGCGACTATTTTTTTGCGGCTTTTTACGAGGCAAACCGCCCCTCGGCATGCACCTTGGGTTTCGCAAATCCCGTCGAATCCAGAATCAGCCCCAATAGTGTTGCAGCAAGTATAACAGAGTTGCTATGCGCTCTGCCACCCCCCTGCATAAATACTCTCTGCCTGCATTTTGGGCAAAAATCCATTGCCAACAGGCAGATAGTCGTTCATTTATCGCTCACGCAGCGCCTCTTTCGCCCGGTTAAACGGTTTGATCAGGTAGTCGACGATGGTTTTTTCGCCGGTTTTGATGTCCACGGTGGCGATCATCCCCGGCACGATGGAGAAATGGTGTCCGACTTTGTTCACCAGATAATCCTGGTGGGTGCGGATGAATACGCGGTAGTAGAAAACTTCCGGCTTGGCTTTGTCCTGGATGGTGTCCGGGGAGATGGTCTCCACTTCGCCCTCCAGCCCGCCGTAGATGGCGTAATCATAGGCGGTGATTTTCACCAAGGCGCGCTGGCCGGGGTGGATAAAGGCGATGTCGCGCGGCGAGAGGCGCGCTTCAATCAGCAGGCGATCGTCGACCGGGACAATCTCCATCAGATCGCCGTTGGGCGGGATGACGCCGTTCAGGGTCGTGACCTGGATGTTTTTTACGATGCCGCGCACCGGCGAGCGGATGGTCAGACGGGTGACGGAGTCTTCGCGGCCTTTGATGATGGCCAGCAGCATATCGACTTCGGCGTTCGCTTTGGAGAGCGCTTCCCGCGCCTGCACGTAATACTGCGAGCGCAAATCCGTGAGTTTCAGGCTGAGGTCGCTGCGCTGGCGCTGCAGTCGCAGCACTTCCACGTGGCTTGCCGCGCCGCTTTTTTCCAGCCGCTGGGTGATCGCCAGCTCTTTGTTAACCGAGACCATCGCGTCTTTAATCTCTGCTTCGGAGTCCGCCAGTTGCGCTCGGCGTGAGCGATAGAGCCGGGTTTCGCTGGCGAGGAGATCGGGCCAGGCTTTCAGTGAGTCGGGGAAGACGAGAGGCTGGTCGTTCACCTCGGCGTAAAGGCGAACGCTGGAGGCCAGCGATGCGCGATAGCGTGCGGAGCTTTCACCCACGTTGGACTCTGAACGTGTCGGGTCCATGCGGGCGACAATTTGCCCGGCCTGCACTTTGTCGCCTTCACGCACGGAAAGTTCTGCCAGAATACCGCCGTCGAGCGACTGTAAAACCTGCTCGCGCGAGCTGGGCACCACTTTCCCGGTGCCGGTCGTGACTTCATCGAGCGTGCCAAACCATGCCCAGATGCCGAGCAGCACGAATAACACGGTGCTGATAATAATGATGCGGCTGGCCCCGGAGAA
Source organism: Pseudocitrobacter sp. CD920760 (assembly GCF_057782505.1). Classification (NCBI taxonomy): domain Bacteria; kingdom Pseudomonadati; phylum Pseudomonadota; class Gammaproteobacteria; order Enterobacterales; family Enterobacteriaceae; genus Pseudocitrobacter; species Pseudocitrobacter sp. CD920760. The sequence continues at coordinate 4,035,390 of NZ_CM173490.1, read as the reverse complement.
CTCCCGTTCGCGGCTAATGTCCGGGTCATCCATCACCACATCATGCTGATTGGTTTTCATTTTTCCACTCCCGTCCGGTTGCCGGTGTGCCAATACGGTTGCCGCCCAGCGCCTGCGTTTTTGGTGCATCCATCACCACTTGCCCATCTTTCAGCACCACCACGCGCTCCACCAGTTCGAGCACCGGGACGCGGTGAGTGGCGACAATCAGCGTGCGGTTGCCCAGCCACTGATTTAGCCGTTGGATGAATTCGCGTTCGGTGTGGTCGTCGAGGGAGGCGGTGGGTTCATCGAGCAGGACGATGTTGGGCGAGCGCAGCAGCATACGCGCCAGCAGAATCGATTGCCGCTGGCCGCCGGACAGGCCTGCGCCGCCTTCCATAATCGGGTGGTCGAGACCTTTCGCCAACTGACGCACAAAGCCTGCCGCGCCGCACACTTCAAGGGTGGCAAAGATGTCGTCATCGCTGGAGCGCGGTGCGCCAAGCATCAGGTTCTCGCGCAGGGTGCCGAAGAACAGGCGCGCGTTCTGGCTGAGCATGCCGACGTTGCGGCGCAAATCGGCCATATCAATCTGCGCGATGCTCAGGGAGTCGAGCCGCGCTTCGCCGCTAATCAGTTCCACGCCGCCCGCCATTGCCTGAAGTAGGGTTGATTTCCCCGCGCCGTTACGCCCGAGCAGGGCGATGCGTTCGCCCTGTTGAATCTCAAGGCGGCCGATTTTGAGCGGCACGTTCTGGTCGTCGTTGTGATAACGAAACTGTGCGTTTTCAAAAAGATAGTGGCCGTGGAAAATATCGCGATGCACCACGCTATCGTCGCGCTGGGTTTCAGTGGGGAGCTGCATAATGCTGTCGAGGCCCGATTTGGCGGCTTTGACCTGCTGCCAGCGCGCCAGCACGCCGCACAGGTTCGCCATCGGGGCGATCATGCGTGAAGCCAGCATCGACGCGGCAACCACCGCACCGGTAGTCATTTCGCCCTCGATAACCATCGGCGCACCGAACAGGATCACCGCGCTATAAACCAGACTTTGCACGGTGATCCCCCAGCTGATCAGCCCCTGGGAGATCTGGCGGGTGCGCAGGCCCGACTCGGCGGTAATGCGAATATAGCTGTTCCACTGTTGCAGGAAGCGGTTCTCGGCCTGCATCAGTTTGATATCCTCCAGCCCCTGAACGCTCTCCACCAGCACCGCATTGCGCAGCGTTGATTCATGCGCGGCCTGGTTGGCGAGTACCGCCAGCTTTTTCTGCAACAGAATACCGGGCAGCACCATCATCACGGCGGCGACGGGCGCGATCCACGCCAGTTGCGGCGAGATGATCGCCAGTACGATCACGAACAGGAAAAAGAAGGGGAGATCGACGATCGTCGAGATCGTCGAGGAGGTGATCATCTCGCGGATCTGCTCCAGCTCGCGCAGCTGCGAAATAAAGCTGCCGGTCGAGCGGGGGATCGCGCTGTTGCGCAGGCGCAGCGCGTGGCTGAACACGCGGTCAGAGACGCGCATGTCGGCGCGTTTACCGAGTACGTCCATGATGTGTCCACGCGCCACGCGCAGCAGGAAGCCAAAAATCACCGACAGCAGCACGCCGAATGCCAGTACGTAAAGCGTCGGGTAAGACTGCGCGGGGATCACCCGATCATAGACCTGCATCGAGAACACAATGCCGCCGAGCGACAGCACGTTCACCAGAAAGGCGGCGAACATCACCGGGCCGTAGGGGCGGATGTCCTGCAAGACCAGCGATTTCAGCCAGTCGGGGCTGAAGCGGGAAATATAGTTGTCGACCCGGCTATCGCGCATCGCGGAAAGCGGACGCAGGGCGGCGAGATAGTCGATTTTGCCGAGCAGTTCGTCCATCGACAGGCGGTTGATGTGCGAGGTGTCATCGACAAAACGCACCTCGACGGTGCTGTCGCCATCGAAGCGTTCGACGATCACCAGCTCGCCGTTATTCAGCGCGGCGACAACCGGAAGACGCCAGCTGTTGAGGGTTTGCGTGTTGGCCTCCAGCAGGCGAAACGACAGCCCGCCCTGACGAGAGAGCTGGGTCAGCGCGGGCAGCAGGCTTTTATCGTGAAACCACGGGGCATTGGCCTGAATGGTGCCCGGCGAGCAGGCGATGCGGTAGTGGTTGGCGATATGGCTTATCGCCAGCGCCCAGCGTTGCAGCGTCTGTTCGGTTAAAAAGGTGTCGGCGGTATCGGCGTTGTTCATGGCTGGATCTCCACTGACTGAATGCTGCGATTTTCCAGGCGGAACGCGTTGCGCAGGCGTCCGGTGTTGTAGAGGCAATTCAGCTCAAGCTGATGCAGCTGGTTAAGCGTTTGCAGCTCGGAAAAGCGCGCCTGATACACTTCCTGCTCGGCGTTCAGTACGTCCAGCAGCGGGCGCGAGCCCAGCTCCAGATACTGCTGTTGATAGAGTTCGCGGGTGCGCGCACTGTACGCCTGCTGGCGGCGCTGCACTTGCAGAGAGTTCACCAGGCTCATCACCTGACTTTGTGACTCCAGCAGTTTTTGCCGCACTTCCAGACGCACGCGCTGGATGGTCGATTGCGCCGCGCTCAGCGCATAGTTGGCGGCATTGCGTCGGGCGGTCATTGCGCCGCCCTGGTAGATGGGCATCTCCACTTTCACCCACGCCGAATACTGCGTGCGATCCAGCACTTCATGGCTGGGATATTTGTCGTTCAGGTAGTGCTGAACCTGCGGTTCCAGTGAGATGGTCGGCGTCATTTGCGCGTTGGCGTAATCGGCATTGGCCTGCGCGACGTTCGACTGCGCCCACGCCGCCAGCACCGACGGCACCAGGCGGTCGTCCGGTTGCGCGATATTGCAGCTTTGCGCCAGTTTGTCGGGGAAGTCGTTGCTGATGCCGTTGAGGGTATTCCAGCCGAGCCAGCTCATCAGCGTGGCCTGAGCGCTGTCGCGCGTTGCCTGATACTGAATCAGCTGCGAGCGCGCGGACTCAATACGCGCGTCCGTTTGCACCGCGTCAGACTGCGATGCTGCACCTTCATCGCTGCGCTGGCGAATCAGCCCACCAATGTGGTTCAGCGCGGTGAGCTGTTCTTCGGCGACATCCACCATTTGCTGCCAGGTTTGCACCTGCACCATGGCGACGGCGGTGCTGTAGCCCACGTTATCAATACTGACCAGCACGTTCGCCTGCTCCTGCGCGACGCCCGCGCTTTCGGCGCGCACCTGGCTTGCCACTTTGCCGAAGTCATAGAGCATCTGGGAAAGCGATACCACCAGCGACGGGCTGAAGCCGTGGTCGACATAGTTATTGGCGTAGCCGTTGTTCATGCCTGCGCTTATCTGCGGATAGTATTTTGATTTAGCGACATCGACCTGCTCATTCTGCGCGAGCAGTTTGCCAACGGCTTCCTGAATAGAGGGATGCCAGCTCACCGCGCGATCGACGGCGTTGTTCAGCGTTAAGGTACCCGGCGCGGCAGGGTCGAGCGGCAGATCCACTTTACCGGATAACGACGGTAGCTCCTGCTGTTCGTGCAATGTCTGCGAAGAGATAAACCGTGGCGTCTCTTCGGCGTGAAGGGCGGCTGTGCAGAGACAGCTCGCCAGCCCCCATGCGATAGATGTTAACTTTCCCATTGTCGATCCCTTTTAAAATAGCGCAGGTGTATTTGTTATTACCCCGGGCGTCTTCGCGCCCGGGGTTTTGTTAACTATCAGGTCACAATGTGGTTCTGTTCGATCAGCTCATTCAGCGTGGTTTGCACGTTCTCCAGGGTGATTAAGGTGGCTGAACTGTGGGCGGTACCGGTGCCATCACGGTCAATGGAGATAACCGTGTTATTACCGCTGGTGGTCACGCTCAGGTAGTTACCGAGCGACGATTCCTGACCATTCCAGCCGACCAGCAGGTCGCCGATATCAATTTTGTCGCCCTGAGCGAGCGAGAAGTTGTCCCAGCGATCGGCCCCGTTGCCTCCTCTGTTATCGGCATTATTCAGCAGGTCATAAATTAAAGTGTCTCCATAGGCCGAGCCGTGGATCACATCTGACTGCGACGTGCTGGTGAACTGCGGGTTCATGTTGATGGTTAAGGTCGCGCTGTCCGAGTGGCCTTTTTGATCGTTCAGGGTGTAGGTGAAGGTCTCCTTGGTGGTGATGTCGCCCGGATTCAGCCCCGCTTTCAGGGTGTAGGTGTACGAACCGTCGATGGCGATGCGCAGTGAGCCGTAGGTTCCCTGAACCGTCGCCGCGCCGTTGCTGTCAACCGTTGGGTTGAGCGTCTGCGTGCTGTTGTTCCCGCTGACCGTCAGCACGGTTTGCGCGGAAGCAATCTGATCGACGGCGCCTGCGGAGTCGTGGCCGTTGTAGATGTTGCCGGTCACCGTGTGCGCGTTGTTGTTGATCAGGAAGTTATCCAGATCGTACGAGGTTGCGTTCACCACGGGGGTAACGCTTACGTTACCCAGTTGGGTACTGGTCAAATTGGTGGTGATGGCGAGGGTATAGGTACCGGCATCCAGCTCAAACCCGCTGAGGGTCAGCGTTTTAGAACCATTCAGCAGGCCAAACGTGCCGGAAGGCAGCGTAGTTCCGGTATAAACAGTTTGCCCGTTTTCCAGAATCGACCACGCCACACTCAACCCGCCAACCCCGGCTAACCCGGATGCGGAGGTATTAAAGGTTACGGAGATCGCTTTCAGCGCCATGCCCTCTGCCACATCAAAGGTGCCGCTGCCCGTCGCGCTTCTGCTACCTTGCGCGATGGTGGCTGAACCGACGGTCGTGTCCGAGTAGTTTGCCGTTACCTGGTTAGTCGCCAACGCCATTGTACTGCTGGTGTCATTCACCGCATCGACCGGTTTCGCCGTTGGCTGTACGTTGAGCGAGGCTTTGCTGGTGTCGCCGTTGGCCGCCGTGACCGTATAAACAAAGCTGTCCGGCGTTTTGATGCTGTCGGCACCAAGGCCGGATTTCAGGGTGTAGGTGTAATGCCCCTGCGCATCAATGGTTAGCGTACCGTACAGGCCGTTAATGGTCGTGGTGCCATTAGCCGCCACCGCCACGCCGTTCACTTCGGTAACATGACCGTTTGCCGCACCGGCATCGTTATCCAGCACGTCGCCTGTGGTGCTGGCGCCCGCGCTTTTCACGCTGTAGGTGTGGTCGGCGTTGACGCTCAGCGTAAAGCCGGTTGCCACGGTCAGGCCGGAAACCGCATTCAGCGTGAACAGATATTTACCATCTGGCAGGGTGATGACCAGATCCTGCGCCGTGGAGCCGCCCAGCAGAGCCGCCTGGAGCCAGCTCGGAACATGGCGATACTGCTCATAATTACCGGTTTCCGCGTTGTAGCGATAGACATACAGGTCAAAGACTGCGCCAACCGCTACGCCGCCGACGCTGGCGCCCAGGGAGAGCGTACGTGTGGTACCCGCATCGACGTTATAGAGAATCGGGTTCTGCATGTTGTTCAGCAGGCCGACGTCAATCACATTCCCCAGATTCAGCCCGACGAGCGTAAAGCCGGTGGTGGAACTCGGGCCGTTGTTGACTGCGGCAACCGAGGTGTCAAATTGCAGGCTGGCGCTGTCATCGGCGGCGGTAACCGAACTGGTCGGTACGGTTGAACCGAGGGTGATAACCAGATTCGCCGAAGAAGATTGCGGGTTCTGACCGGCAGTTGTAATGGTATAGGTAAAGCTTTCCGAGCGACCAATCACGCTGGAACTGGTTGATGTCAGCGTATAGGTGTAGCTACCGTCCTGGTTAATATGCAGCGTGCCGTACTTGCCCGCGATATCCGCGCCACCAGTCCCAACAACGGTTGTCGTACCATTGAAGTTGGTGATTGACGTGACGTTTGTATTCGGAGGGGCAACATCGCTACCGTTTGTCGGATCGGCATCGGTAATAACGTTCCCATTTTCTATCGCACCCGCAGCGACAGTGCCTGCGCTGGTTTTGACAAGAGAAACATCAAGGCTTGTGTAAGAGCCAACGGCCAACAGGCTGGTGTTATAGCTCAGTACGCGATACTCGCCGCCCGTGAGGTTGTCGAGATTCAGGCGCACGCCTGAAGCGCCGATAGTTAACAGGTTGGCGAATTGCGGCAACGAGGTATCGATGACCGTGACCCATGCCTGAAGGTTGGTATCATATTTCTGTACGGCGATCTCAAGGGTGTTTAGCAACGAGAGCACTGCCCCTGTTGCCGCTGCTTCAATGACGGCAACACCGCTACCACCAGCATCGATGGTAAACGTCACTTGCGCAGTATCATCCCCCAGCACAGAAGCTACATTGCCCAGCGCACCGACCAGCAGGAAGCCGTAGTCACTATGCTCTTCTGTGGTAACCGTTGCAGATGTTTCCAGCTCAAGGTTCACTACGTTGTCGCTTGCCGCAATGGGCAGCGTTGGTGCGTTAGTTGTCCCCGGCAATGAAACGTTTCCGGCCGCATCGGTGGCAATCACTGTCACCTGCTCACCGCTGACCAGACGCGTCGGTAGCCCGACAGACCAGTTACCCTGGGCGTCTGTCGTTACCGTGACAGGGTTGGCCTGGCCTGGTACCGTCACACTGATGGTAATGTTGGCTTCCGTTGTGCCACTAATGGTGTAGCCATCACCGCTGATCGTGGCAGTCGGCGCGTCCGGCGCGATAGTGTCTACCGTAATGTTAATGGCGGTGGATGGGCTACTGGTACCGTTGGTATTCGTGGCGGTGGCGGTAATAACATGCAGACCTTCGGTTAAAACTGTCGTCGGTGTATAGCTCCACGCCCCGGTGTCATCCGCCACAACGGTCGCCAGCAGCACGCCGTTGTTATAGATGTTGACCGTTGAACGTGCCTGAGCAGTACCGCTGATGTCCGGCTGGTTATCGTTTGTGCTCTGGTTGTTTCCAACATTGCCTAAAACAGGCCCCACATTATCCACAATCGTGGTAATAACCGGTGAGCCGGGCAAGCCGGTGAATGGGGCATTGAAATCTGCTGCTATGCCCTGATTCCCGGCTACGTCGGTTGCTCTGGCTTGTAGGTCTTCTCCGTCAACCTGACTTGGGGAAAGGTTAGCCGTAAAGTTGCCGAGCCCATCGGCAACTCCGGTGCCCAGCACGGTCCCCGTTGAACTGTAAATGGTCACGGTACTACCCGCTTCGGCGCGGCCTGTCACCACGTTGCCCGTGGCGTTGACGGTTAAATCCGTTGGTGCGGCGGGTGGTGTAAGGTCGACGGTCACCGTCGTCACCGTGGAGGACGAACTGGTATTGCCCGCCGCATCCACGGCTTTTGCGGTGAGAGTATGCGTACCTTCAGTGAGCGTCGGGGTATAGGTCCAGTTACCGCCGCCATCCGCCTGTACGCTGCCAATTTCTACGCCATTGTCATAAATACGCACGGTGGCGTTTGCTTCAGCTGTACCGTTCAGCGTTGGGGTGGTGTCATCGGTAGGCTGACCGGCTGCAAGTGTGCCCGTCACAGTTCCTGCGTTATCGGTGACTGTGGTGATAAACGGTGCGTTTGGTGCAGCCGTATCGATAACCACATTCCAGGCGCCTGATGCCGGGCCAGTGTTACCAGCAGGATCGGTTGCTGTCGCCGTCAGATTATGCGAACCGGTAGTGAGATCCTGCGTTGGGGTAAAGCTCCAGGTTCCCCCGCTGCCTACGGTCGTGGTTCCAATCAGTACATTGTTGTCATAGACGTTAATAGTTGCGCCAATTTCTCCCGTCCCGCTGAGCGTTGGACGGGTGTCATCGGTTACCTGGCCGTTCGCAATTGGCCCTTTAATGGTCCCAATATCATCCGCCGCACCAGTGATAATTGGCGCAACGGGCGGGGTAAGATCGACGGTCAGCACGAAACTGCCTGATGGTACGCTGGTATTCCCGGCGCTGTCCGTTGCCGTTGCGGTAAAGTTATGCGTACCCGCACCAAGTGCGCCCTCGGGGGTGAAGGTCCAGGCATTGTTATCGCCAACAATAGCAGTTCCTATCACGGTGCCATTATCGCGAATGGTGATGGTGGCACCTGCTTCACCTGTACCGCTCAGCGTTGGCGTAGTGTCATCTGTCGTTTGGTTTGACAGCAATGTTCCCTGCACCGTGCCGACGTTGTCACTGGCCTGGATGATCGTCGGTACGCCCGGGGCGGTGGTATCAATAATCAACGTAAACGATGTCGATGTGCTGCCTGTATTACCCGCCCTGTCAGTCGCAATGGCCGTAAACACGTGGCTGCCGGTTCCCAATGCGCTGCCTGGCGTGAAGTTCCAGTTGCCGTTGACATCCGCGGTGGCGGTACCGATTTGCACACCGTTATCAAGAATGCGAATAGAGGCAAAGGCTTCGCTGGTGCCATTTAGCGTAGGGGTCGTATCGTCGGTGGTTTTTCCGTTCGTCAGCGTATCGGTAATGCTGCCGACGTTGTCGCTGGCGTTGACGATGGCTGGCGCATCAGGCGCGACGGTGTCGACGACAAAGTTCAATGCCGGAGATGGCGGGCTAACATTACCCGCGCTATCAGTGGCCGTGACGGTCAGTTGATGTTCGCCTGGTGGCAATGCGGTGCTCGGTGTGAAGTTCCAGCTACCGCCAGCATCTGCCTTAACGGTGCCAATGACAGTACCGTTATCCAGAATTTGCACGGTGGCATTAGGTTCAGCGGTACCGCTCAGGGCCGGACGTGTTTCATTGGTTTGCTGGCCCTCAGTTATCGCACCCGTATTCGGCGGTGTATTATCCGTCGCCGTGATTGCCGATGGCGTGTTAGGAGCCACCGTATCAACCACAATCGTAAATGCCGGTGTTGTTGCACTGACGTTACCAGCCTCATCGGTGGTATTTATGGTGAATGCATGCGATGCATTGCTCAGTGGCGTGGCGGGTGTCCATGTCCAGTTGCCTGTTTCCGGCACGGTAATGATCGCCACCAGATTACCGTTGTCGTAAATCTTCAGCGTTGAGTTGGCTTCGGCGGTTCCGCTGAGCGTTGGGGTTGCATCGTTGGTCGTCTGATTATTCAGCAGATCGCCAGTGACCGGCCCCTGGTTGTCGTTAACACTATTGAGTATCGGGCGCGACGGTGCCGTGGTATCGACACTGAATTCAAACGGCTCGCTTGCCGGGCTGGTGTTCCCTGCGCTGTTGGTGGTCGTCAGCGTCAGACTATGGCTTCCTTCGCCCAGAGGTGTGGTTGGGGTAAAGCTCCAGTTACCATCGCTGGTGGTGACGCGACCAATTTCGACATTGTTGTCATAGATAATGACCGTTGAGCCTGGCGAGGTCGTGCCGCTAAGCGTTGGCTGGGTGTCATCGGTTTTACTACCCTCGTTTATTTGCCCAACGAGGGTACCCACGTTGTCTTCCACGCCCGTAAGTGTTGGGGCGGTTGGCGTGGCGTTATCGATGGTTACGGTCCAGGTGTTGGATGCATCTGCTCTGTTACCAGCAGCATCGATAGCCACAACGTTGAAGTTATAGATACCGTTTGCCAGCGGCGTGGTTGGTGTAAATGTCCAGTTACCCTGAGCATTCACCGTCGCAAAGCCGAGTGACGTGGTTCCATTGAAGATTTCCACACGGGCGCTGTCGGCAGCGGTGCCGCGCAGAGTGGGCTGTGTGTCGTCGGTGCCGCCATTATTGATAATGGGCCCGGTGACTACGCCGACATCATCCGTCACGCTGACAATGATGGCGGAGTCAGGGGCAATGGTATCCACAGTAATGGTAATTTCAGTGGATTCAGCGCTGGTTTCGCCGTTGATTTCCGCGATGGCTGAAATGGTGTGTTCGCCTTCGCCTAGTGCTTCTTGTGGGGTGTAGGTCCAGCGGCCATCGACCACTGTGATACCTTCAGAACGCACCCCGTCAATCAATACATAAACGGTAGCGCCATCAGCTGCCGTACCACTGATGACCGGTTGCGTATCATCGGTGCTGTCTCCGTCGTTTAGTGGGCCGGTATTCGGACCCGTTTCGTCCAGAATTTCTATAATCACCGGGACGGCTGGCTCAGTCGGAGGCGCGACGGTGACATCTGCCCCATCGCCGATATTCCCCGCGCGATCCTGCGCATAAACAGACAGTACCGAGTCTGCGGCCTGCACTTCATTAAGCTCAACGGTGAAGTAACCCAGGCCATTGGTGATGCCACGACCCACTTCATCACCGTTGGCATCGCGGATGATAATCGTGCTGTTAGCCTCTGCCTGTCCGGTAACGATGAGACCATCATCAGCCACCGCCAGATTGACCGGTGCAACAGGGGCCTGTGTATCAACGTGCAGAGTTAAGCCATCCGAAAGCGGACCCGCGTTACCAAGGTCGTCCAGCGCCTGGAAGGTCAGTACGTTATCCCCATCGGACAACGGCGTGTTAGTACCAGGGGTAAAACTCCAGCCGCCTTCGTCATTGACGTTGGCTCGACCAATTTCTACGCCGTTGGCAAAGATGATGACGGTGCCATTCGCCTCGGCAGTGCCAGAGAACGTGGGGCGAGAGTCATCAGTATAGGAACCGTCTATCAGGTCAGTCGTGATCGAGCCAACATCGTCAACAATGGTAACGATAGCTGGTGCGTCCGGGCCAGTGGTATCCACGGTGAGGGTAAAGGGCGGTGTCGGTTGGCTGGTGTTGCCCGCCGGATCGGTTGCCGTAACGGTCAGGGTATGAGTGCCATCCGTCAGGGCTGGAGAAGGTGTAAAGCTCCAGCCGCCCTGCGGGTTAGCGGTGGTTGTGCCAATCGCTTTACCATCAACCAGTATCGTCACAATACTACCGCCCACGGCTGTGCCGTTCAGCGTTGGCGTGTTGTCGTCAGTGCGGTCGCCGCTTTGCAGCGCGCCCTGATCGTCGCCGACATTATCCTGAACGCTGAAAGCGGGTGGTATCGCAGGCGGTGTGGTATCCACGGTAATGACAAAGTTATCCGATGGCACACTGACGTTACCTGCCGGATCGGTCGCCGTAATGTGAAGCGTATAGGTCTGTTCCCCCAGAGGCGCAGTCGGCGTCAAACTCCATTTTCCATCTTCCCCGACGACGGCGGTACCTAACACGGTGGTGCCGTTATAGAGCGTGATGGTATCGCCCTCGATGCCTGTGCCGTTGAAGGTGGGTTGGGTATCGTTGGTTACGCTTCCTGAGGCCAGCGCACCGGTATATTCCGGCACGTCATCAACGACCGAGCCAATCACCGGTTTGATAGGTGCGTCATTATCCACGGTGATGGTGAAGGAAGGCGATTCCGCGCTGACGTTACCCGCAGCATCGGTAGCGGTTACGGTGAAGATATTTTCACCATCGTTCAGATCGCTATTCGGTGTGAATGACCATTTACCGTCTACGACGGTTGTTGTACCCAGTACGATTCCATTGCTGTACACCGTGATAGTCGCCCCATTTTCTCCGGTTCCGCTAAGGGTTGGACGGGTATCGTCGGTGACCTGGTTGTTGGTGAGATTGCCTTTGATTGCGCCCACATCATCATTGACGGTAGCGATCAGCGGCGCCTCGGGCGCAAGCGTATCGACGGTAAGCGTGAAGGTAGTTTCAGCCCCAATATTGCCGGCGGCGTCCACCGTGACGAAGGTGAAGTCGTGCTTACCTTCATCCAGCGCCGCGTTAGGAGTGAGTGTCCAGTTTCCGTTGGCATCGACGTTGGCTGTGCCAAGCAGCGTATCTCCTTCATAAACGTTAACCTGCGCGTTGGCTTCCGCTTTCCCTGAAAACGTTGGGCGAGTGTCGTCGGTAGTGTCACCATCATTCAGAACCCCGACTTCCGGGCCCACATCATCGCGGACTTCCAGAATGATTGGCTCATCTGGTGTACTGGTATCAACGGTAAACGTGAAGGGTGTAGTGTTGGTTGTCGAGTTTCCTGCTGCATCCGCCGCGCTCAGCGTCAGGCTGTGCGGGCCGTCGCTCAATGGTGCGGTGAGCGTGAGCGACCAGGTACCTGAACTACCGACAACGACTGTTCCCAGCAATTTACCGCCATCAAAGACGGAGAGGGTTGATCCCACTTCGCCGGCACCGTTGATAACAGGCAAATTATCATTCGTGGTTTGCCCATTGCTCACCGCGCCCGTATTCGGCTCCTGGTCGTCCGTCAGGCTAGTGATCGTTGGTCGGGTTGGGGCGGTAGTATCGACAATAATGGTGAAGGGCGCTGATGTGTCGCTGGTGTTGCCAGCCTCATCTTTCGCCGTAATAGTAAAGCTATGGCTGCCGCTGCCGAGATTCGAGCCCGGCGTAAAGCTCCAGACGCCCTGCGCATCGGCGGTTGTCGTACCAATAATGACGTTATTGTCGTAGAGCGTGATAATAGCGTTGGCTTCTGACGTGCCGTTCAGAGTAGGGCGTGGATCATTAGTGCTTTGTCCGTTCTCTAAATTCCCTGTCAATGCCGGTACATCATCCACGACTGAACCGATCACCGGGAGTTCTGGGGCGGTGATGTCCGGTGCGTTGACGTTGGCGTCGTCGCTTGGGTTACCCGCTTTATCCGTCGCAATCGCGGTCAGCGTTTCGCCATTGGTTTGTGGGGTTGTCAGCGTCACGCTGAAGTTTCCGCTGCTGTCGGTTTCCGCGTTGCCCAGTGGGTTACCATTCGCATCGGTAATGGTCACTGTGCTACCCGGTTCGGCCTGACCTGTAACGATTGTACCGTTATCTGACACCTGTAAATTTTCTGGCGCATCGGGAGCGATAAGGTCTGGCGCCTGAACGCCATTAGGCGGGCTTGTGTTACCTGCCTTATCGGTGGCGGTGACTGAAAGCACCTGATTATCATCTTGTACTGGGTTGAGAGTAACCGTGAACTTGCCCGTGCCATCAGCGGTGGTGGTTCCCAGCACTGTGCCGCTGGCATCCTTAACCGTTACGGTGCTGTTCGCCTCAGCGGTACCCGTCACGCTGCCGCCATCTGGCGATACGGCTAAGCCGCTCGGTGCGGCTGGCGCGGAAAGATCCAGGGTGAAACTTTGCGTTGATGTCACCGGGCTAACGTTGCCCGCACTGTCTGTTGCGGTCACGCTCAGGGTATAGGTGCCTTCTGCCAGCGGTGTGCCGGGCGTGACACTCCAGTTACCCTGCGCATTGACGGTTGCAGTGCCCAATTCTACGCGGCTTCCATTGAGCATGGCCCAAAGCGTCACGGTGCTGCCAGGCTCCGCTTTGCCCGTAATCGTCGGGGTTGCGTCGTTTGTCGCGCCTCCGTTGGCGACCGTTACGTTTGTACCGTCTGAATTATCGATCACCGCCGTAAAGGTTGGTGCCACGGGCGCTTTGGCATCGACGGTAAAAGTGAAGCTAGCGGAGGGCGAGCTGATATTGCCTGCTGCATCGGTGGCGGTAACACGAATGCTATAGCTTCCATCGGTTAGCGGAGTCGATGGTGTGAACGTCCATGCCCCTGACTCATCAACTTTTGCGGTGCCAATGACGCTACTGTTGTTGTACAGGGTGATAGTACTACCAGGTTCGCCTGCGCCGCTAAAGGTTGGCGTGGTATCGTTGGTCGATTTGCCATTCTCGATTGCGCCGACGATACCGGGTTGATCATCAATTACGGCCTGAATCGACGGGGCTTCAGGGGCCGCTGTATCAATATTTAATGTGAAATCAGCCGATGCATCGCTCACCTTGCCTGCGATGTTAGTTGCCGTAGCAGTGAAGCTGTGTTGACCATCATTTAAGGTATTAGCTACCGTAAAACTCCAGTTGCCTTTGCCGTCTGCCTGTACCGTCCCCAGCCTGGTCTGGCCTTCATAAACGGTAATTGTCGCCCAGGCATCGCTGTGACCATTTAGCGTTGGGCGGGTGTCATTGGTTTGCCCATTGTTGGCGACATTGCCCGTATCAGGTGCTATGTCATCCGTGGCGGAAATGATGGTTGGTTGGCTGGAAACATCGAAATTCGGAGCAGTGACGTTCCCGGGGGCGCTGGAATTGTTTGCCGCATCGGTGGCGATGGCCGTTAATTTTTCACCGTGAGTCAACGCAGGGGTGAGGGTAATGGCGAAATTACCATTGCTGTCCGTGACCCCGCTTGCAATGGTGTTGCCCGCGCTATCCTTAATCGTAATTTTGCTACCCGGCTCAGCTTCACCGGTTAACTGCGTACCCGCAGCGTTAATGATGAGTTCCTCCGGTGTTTCGGGAGGCGTTTTATCTACGGAAAGTACTTTGCTCTCCGGGCTGATATTCCCTGCGCTGTCCGATGCCGTCGCGGTGAGCGGTGCACCGGTAATTTGGGCGGGGTTGAGGGTGATGTTAAACGACCCGCTGGCGTCCGCCGTGCCTTTGCCGATTTCTTTTCCGCCAGCATCACGAATAATTACTTCACTACCCGGCTCCGCTTTACCGCTCAGATGCGTTCCATCCGCTGAAGGCGTTAAGCCTGAGGGAGCTGTGGGTGGGGTGGTATCCACGGCAAATTTGAAGCCCGGAATTGAATTGTCCGGCGTTTGTGCGCCAGTCGCCACGATTGAATGATTACCCTCTTTAAGCGGCGTTGCTGGCGTATAGCTCCAGTTGCCGTCGCTGCCAACCTGAACGGAGCCTATTTTTACGCCGTTATCGAAAATATTGATGGTGGTTCCGGCCGTACCGCGTCCGCTAAAGGTCGGGCGTGAATCATCGGTGCTCTGCCCGGAAGTGAGCGCCCCGGTGATAGAACCGACGTCATCGACCACGCTGCGCAGCAGGTTAACGGGTTCTTCAATCACATTGGGGGCGGTGATATTCGAAGGGGAACTTTGGTTCCCTGCGGCGTCGGTCGCGGTTACCGAGAGACGTTCGCCATCGGTTTGCGGCGAGGTCAGGGTTATCGTGAAGTTGCCGTTACCATCGGCTTTCCCGGTGCCCAGCACATTGCCTTCGCTGTCGGTGATTTTTACCGTGCTTCCGGCTTCTGCTTTCCCGGTAAGCGTTGTGCCTTCGGCGTTAATATTCAGGTCGCTCGGCGCGCCTGGCGCGGTAGTATCATGCGCGGTGACGCTGGTGGTGGGGCTGGTATTTCCGGCGGGATCTTTCGCTTCCGCTGTCAGATGTTCGCCGTTGGTCTGCGGTTTGTTGAGATCAACGGTAAATTTCCCATCGCTGCCGGCGGTGCCGGTGCCAATAACGTTGCCATTGGGGTCGCGGATGGTGACGGTGCTACCGGGCTCGGCATTCCCGGTGACGGTCTTACCATCGTTTGAAACGGCAACGTCGGTTGGCGCATTGGGCGGGGTAGTATCTGGCGCGGTAATTGGCGTGGACGGCCCGGTGTTATTCGACGGATCTTTCGCCTCGACGGTCAGGTGTTCACCGTTAGACTGCGGCTTATCGAGGCCAACGGTAAACTTGCCATCATCGCCGGTTTTTCCGGTACCGATGATGTTGCCGTTGGGATCGCGAATGATAATGGTGCTGCCCGGTTCGGCGTCGCCGGTGACCGTTTTGCCATCGGGGGAAATGGCGAGATTGGTTGGCGCATCGGGCGGCGTGGTATCTGCGGGAGGTTCCGGGTTGCCCGGGTTCGTTTCTCCACCATTGTTGTCATCGTTGTGATGACTTCCGCTACCGTTGCTGTTGGAGGCGGCGATACCAATCCCGGCGGCTGCGGCGGCTCCGCCCAGAATCCACGCCCAGGCAGCTCCGCCGCTTTCGTTGCTGCCCTCTCCGGCAACCAGCAGTTCATCAATGCTGCTGATTTGCTGGAAGTGGAATGCGCCATCCGTGTCCTGTACCCACCAGAGCGCGCCGTTCGCATCTTCCAGTACAAGCTGGCTCTGCCCTAAATCTGAGGTGACGTAAAAGTTTTTTACCGTCACGGTTTCACCGTCTTTCAGGGTGATAACCAAATCCTGATTGGAACGCTGCATCGAGGCAATATCGGCGCGATCGACCTTAATTTTAACAATCGATGGGGCAGTCAATGTCACACTGTCGGTTTCAGCCGTGGTGGCGACGGTAGTCATTTTTGAAATAATCGATACAGAACGCATGGTGTCACTCCATTCGAGGTGAACAGGTTGATCGCAATGGCGATATTCGGTTATTCAGCAGCTCAGGACTTTCACGCCGGCATATTTGTTGTGATATTCAGCTCGCCATAAATTCAGGCAAAAGCGGTAGCGCTCACTATCGAAATAGTGATTAGGAATATTCTTAAAATATTGACTGGCGAATAATTAAATAATTTCTATCTGAAATTTAATTCCTTGCTCTAAATGGTCTTTTAAACGTTGAAGCACTGTTGTTGATATAGCCAGATATAAGATAAATCGCAAACGAGCGATAAACCGCAAGCTTGCTAACTATCAGTTAAACCAGCATTTTATGAAGGGTTAATAGCGCTTTTGTTCGTGTGGTTTTTAGCATGAAATGCAGATGCACCATTTTTTAACACCATGAATTTGTATGTTTTTATATTTTCTCTGTCGCAGAGTGACTGTTAATGATTTTAGGTAAGTCACCGGAAACTGGTGCAAAAAAAACGACAAAAAGCGGGTTTTAGGAAATGTCTGAATTCATATTCCAGGACTTTTTCATTATTAATTTGATGAAAATCATGAATAGAAAATATGATATATCCGTGATCGCACGCGTAATTGATGCATGAGTGGAATTATTTTTTATTCACAGGAAGAGGGTTTGACGATAAAAAATATATTATGAAATTAAGTTATGAGTTAATCAGAACTGAGAAGTTGCGGTGAAGAATATATTCTTTGGGATGGGGAATTAACTGTTGTGATTCAGGAAGGTAACATTGGCAGGAAAAGTTTTGATGAACACCCGCACCTTTTCAGGATACGGGTGCATAACGTTTTTAGCGCCCGGCGTTTTTCATAATGCGCGCTTTATCCAGCTTCCACTCGCGATCTTTCACATCGTTACGCTTATCGTGTTGCTGCTTACCTTTTGCCACGCCGATTTTGACTTTGCACCAGGCATTCTTCCAGTACAGCGACAGAGCAACGACCGTATAGCCGTCGCGGTTGATCTGGCCGATAAGGGTATCCAGTTCACGCTGATTCAGTAACAGTTTACGGGTACGCGTTGGATCGCAAACGTAGTGGGATGACGCGACCGTCAGCGGCGTGAAGTTTGCGCCAAAGAGGTAGGCTTCGCCATCTTTCAGGATCACGTAGCTATCGCCAATGTTGGCTTTACCGGCTCGCAGGGATTTTACTTCCCAGCCCTGCAGCGCGAGGCCCGCTTCGTACTCTTCTTCGATAAAGTAATCGTGGCGGGCGCGTTTGTTCAGCGCAATGGTGGCCGATCCAGGTTTGTGTGCTTTTTTCTTAGTCATAATATCCTGAAGTCATCGCAGTTCGTACACATCTGCCTCAAGCTCCCGCGAGGCGCAATGCGCTATCTTAGCACGAGTTGCCGCGGAACGTTTTTTTTAACCGTAGATAAATGATACTATTTAGCCCGTGTTCGAACATGGAAATTGCTATGCCTCAGATTAGCCGTACTGCGCTGGTGCCCTATAGCGCGGAGCAAATGTATACCCTCGTCAACGACGTTAATGCTTATCCTGATTTCTTACCTGGCTGCACCGGAAGTCGCGTGCTGGAGTCGGGCCCGACGCAAATGACGGCGGCGGTGGACGTGTCGAAGGCCGGTATCAGCAAGACGTTCACGACGCGGAATATCCTCACCAGCAACCAGAGCATTTTGATGCAGCTGGTAGATGGGCCATTTAAGAAACTGATTGGTGGCTGGAAGTTTATCCCCCTCAGTCAGGATGCCTGTAAAATCGAGTTCCATCTTGATTTTGAATTTACCAATAAGCTGATTGAGATGGCCTTTGGGCGCATCTTCAAAGAGCTGGCGCTGAACATGGTTCAGGCATTCACGATGCGCGCCAGAGAGGTTTACAGTGCCGGGTAAGATTGTGGTTGAAGTGGCCTACGCGCTGCCGCAAAAACAGTATTTGCAACGTGTGGCGCTGGAAGAGGGCGCCACCGTCGAGCAGGCGATTCTGGCCAGCGGCATTCTGACGTTGCGTGACGATATCGATCTCACTAAAAATAAGCTGGGGATCTATAGCCGTCCGGTGAAATTGCAGGACGTGGTGCAGGATGGCGACCGGGTTGAGATTTATCGCCCACTGATTGCCGACCCGAAAGAACTGCGTCGCCAGCGAGCGGAGAAGTCAGCCGGGAAAGACTGATGCCACTCTTCAGCCGCCAGAAACAAAAAAAGCGCTCACTGAGCGCTTTTTTATTGCCTGAACTTACTCGCCGGTCAGCGCAGGTTTGTTATCGATGTTGGTCAGCACACCGCTGCTGTTGAAGGTGAGCGTCAGCGTCTGCTGCGTCACTTTTTCATGACCCGGCTGCTGGCGGAACACGTAGAACCAGGTATTGGTGCCGAACGGATCGGACATCATCGGGGTACCTAATGCATAGGCGACCTGTTGTTGGGTCATGCCGATGCGGATTTTTGAAATATCGTTAGGTGCCAGATAGTTTCCCTGATTGATGTCAGGACGGTAAACCACTCGCTCCAGAGTGGAACAGCCTGCGGTCAACATCAGAAGAACCGCTGCGGCAGCAGTCAGCGTTTTACAGCGCATAGTGATTTCATTCCTTTTCGGGCCCGAGCAGTACGCGGCTCATATGTAATATGCCGATGATAATAGACCTGACGTCAGTTTAAAACCTTTTGCTGTCAGGTCACACGGCGTTTTTATTGTGAACTCAGACTCCTGGGATGCGAAAAAGTTTACGCTGCCAGCAACTCTTTCGCGTTTGCCAGCGTGTTTCGCGTGACTTCGCTGCCGCCAAGCAGGCGTGCCAGCTCCTGCAAACGCGCGCGTTTATCAAGCACCTGCATGTGCGTTTCGGTCATTTCGCCGTCGGTTTCTTTGCTGACAAAGAAGTGGTGATGGCCACAACCGGCCACCTGCGGCAGGTGAGTCACACACATGACCTGCGTTGATTCGCCAAGCTGGCGCAGCAAGCGCCCGACAACGGCGGCGGTCGGGCCGCTGATCCCCACATCCACTTCATCGAAGATGAGCGCCGGGGTTTCCATTTTACGCGCGGTGATCACCTGAATGGCTAATGCGATACGCGACAGCTCACCGCCAGAGGCCACTTTAGCAATAGGCTGAAGCGGCTGGCCAGGGTTGGTGGTGACGCGAAATTCAATGCGGTCCGCGCCGTCTGCCGTGAGGTGCTGTTCTTCAAAGCTGACGTCGATAGTAAAGATGCCGTGCGGCATAGAGAGCGCATGCATGCTGTCGGTAATAAGCCCCGCCAGTTCCTGTGCGCTGTTGAGGCGCAAAGTATGAAGCTGACGCGCGGTTTCCAGCGCCAGTTCGTGATGGCGTGATACCGCGTGTTTCAGGGTTTCCAGCGAGTCGCTTTGATCGTCGAGTTGCTGCTGTTCATCGAGCAGCGACTGGTAGAAGTCGGGCAGCGCTTCTGGCGAAATATGGTGTTTACGCGCCAGCGCGATTTGCCGCGACAGGCGTTGCTCCAGTTCATAGAGGCGATTCGGGTCGAGATCGAGACGGTCACAGTAGTGACGCAGCTCATCGCTGGCTTCGCTTAGCTGGATGGAGGCTTCTTCCAGCATATCGAGCACGCTTGCGAGTTTGTTGTCCATGCCGACCAGCTCCGTGGTGAGCTGTTTTGCGGTGTAGAGCTGGCTTAGCAGGTTGGCATCTTCACCGTCAGCCAGCAGCGCCAGTGCATGCTGGCTGGTGGAGAGCAGTTGCCCGCTATTCGCCAGACGCTTGTACTCTTCGTCGATTTGCTCGTATTCGCCCGGCTGCGGGTTGAATTCGATAAGCTCTTTAAGCTGATATTGCAGCAGCTCGGCGCGCGCGGCGCGTTCCTGGCTTTGCTGCTGATGCTGCGCTAAATCGCGGCAGCTTTGATGCCACAGATGGTAATGGTCGGCCATCTGGCGGGTGAGGGCGGATTCGCCCGTATAGCCGTCGAGCAGAGTTTTCTGATGTTCGGGTTTGACCAGAAGCTGGTGCGCATGCTGGCCATGGATTTGAATCAGCAACTGGCCCAGTTCGCGAAGCTGCGACAGCGGCACGGCGGTGCCATTGATAAAGCCGCGTGAGCGCCCGTCGCTGCTGATAACGCGGCGTAGCAGGCATTCGCGGCCATCTTCAAGCTGGTTTTCTTCAAGCCAGCGCAGCGCGGCGGGCGTGTCTTTCAGGGCAAAGCGAGCGCAGAGATCGGCACGGCTGGCACCTGCGCGCACCATGTCGCCTTCCGCGCGGCCACCCAGGCACAGACCGAGGGCATCAATAGCAATAGATTTACCGGCCCCGGTTTCACCGGTGATGGCCGTCATACCGCCGTTAAAGTCGATTTCAAGTTCACGAACGATTGCGAAGTTGCTGATGGTCAGTTGTGCCAACATAGCTGCTTTCCTGTATGAAAAACCATAACTGTGTTTTCATACAGTATAAACTGGTTTTTTATACAGTAAAGTGCTGTTGGCAAATTTAGAACAATTTTTTTGACCAGCCCAGCTTGGTGCTTAATGTGTTGAAATAGCTGTAATCTTTCGGATGAATGAGATTCAGGTGATAATCGCTGCGACGAATTAATACATCTTCCCCTTCCTGAATCGGCAGGGCAATCTGGCTGTCACAGCTGATCTCCAGGTCATTGCGGCGATGCGAGAAACGCAGCCGAATGGTGCTGCTGCTGTTAATCACCAGCGGACGCGCCGAGAGCGTGTGCGGGAACATGGGCACCAGGGTGATGGCATCCAGCGATGGCGTCAGAATTGGACCGCCTGCCGAAAGGGAGTAGGCGGTAGAACCGGTTGGCGTCGAGATAATCAGGCCATCGGAGCGCTGCGAGAAGGCGAAGGTTTCATCAATATACACCTCGAACTCAATCATATGCGCCACTTTACCCGGATGCAGAACCACCTCATTAATGGCGGTGCTGATGCGCTTCTGGCAATCCTGCTGACAGACCTGCGCCTCCAGCAGGAAACGCTTCTCGGTGATGTAATTGCCTTCCAGCACGTCGGCTAATTGTTGATGGGCGTTGTCCGGGTCGAGGTCGGTCAGGAAACCGAGGTTGCCACGGTTAATACCGATCACTTTAATATCGTAGCGTGCAAGGGTGCGCGCCGCGCCCAGCATATTGCCATCGCCGCCCACCACCACCGCGAGACAGGCCTTCTGGCCAATTTCTGCCAGCGTGCCGGTTTGCACGTTCTCCAGTTTCAGCTCTTTAGCAATCTGGCGTTCAACAATCACTTCGTAGCCTTTGGTGCTCAGCCAGCGATAGAGCATTTCATGTGTGGTCAGCGCGGTCGGATGGCGAGGATGCCCTACGATACCGATACACTTGAAATGATTGTTCATTTTCTGAAGGTCCTTGTGCCGAAGATTGATGACAATGTGAGAGCTTCCCTTGAAACGCGGAATCTTATCCCCATAATAAGCCAAGTTAGCGAGATGATTGCGAAAAAAAACGCGGAGAAATTCATGAGCAGTAAAGAACAGAAAACGCCTGAGGGGCAAGCCCCGGAAGAAATTATCACGGAACAGCATGATGACGTTGAAGCTGTAGAGTCTGACGCGTCTGCTGAGCAGGTGGATCCGCGCGATGAAAAAATTGCGAATCTGGAAGCTCAGTTAGCTGAATCCCAGACGCGTGAGCGTGACGGTGTGTTGCGTATCAAAGCGGAAATGGAAAACCTGCGTCGCCGTACTGAACTCGACGTCGAAAAGGCGCACAAATTTGCGCTGGAAAAATTCGTCAACGAACTGCTGCCGGTGCTGGATAGCCTCGACCGCGCGCTGGAAGTGGCGAACAAAGACAACACCGATATGGCGGCGATGATCGAAGGTATCGAACTGACCCGTAAATCCATGCTTGATGTGGTGGGTAAATTCGGCGTTCAGGTTGTTGACGCGATCGACGTGCCGATGGACCCGAACGTACACCAGGCGATTGCGATGGTGGAGTCTGATGACGTCGCAGCAGGTAACGTACTGATGGTGATGCAGAAAGGCTACACGCTGAATGGCCGCACCATTCGCGCCGCGATGGTTTCCGTTGCGAAAGCGAAAGCGTAACCGCACAGTCGCCCTGTTCCAGAAGCCCTCCTCGTGAGGGCTTTTTGTTTTAGATGGCTTAGGCCTGATATTTGTCCGCCGTTGCTGGCGTTTTATACTGCCTCTTCACAGGCTCACATGAAGAGGGACATTTATGCTGGAGTCGGATGTAAAGACCCGAGCGCTTCCTCCCGATGAGGTGGGGGTTTTGGTACGTCAGGATAAAACGCGCGACGATGTTCTTCGTCATTTCTTGCAACTCACCACATCACTTTTCCATATGCCAGCGGGTTACATTTCTGTGCTGGATGACAAGACGCGCAATGTGATCGTATCGCATCAGATTTCGATGGCACCGAAGCCACGACAGTTCACGTTTTGCCAGTATGTGGTCGATACCCAAAAGCCGGTCATTGTGCCCGATACGTTGCAGGATGCACGTTTTTGTGAGCACCCGATGGTGGTGGGCGACCCTGGGTTGCGCTTTTACGCGGGTATGCCGCTGACCTTTAAAAACGGCTGCACAATGGGCACCTATTGCGTGGTTGATACGGTTCCACGTGATTTAACCTGCGACGAGCTGGCCTCGCTGACCTTCATTGCAGAACTGGTTTCCAGCTTTATTGAGTCATGGCTGGATGTGGCGTTGACCGATCTCAATAGCGGCCTGCCAAATATGCATCAGTTGATCAATGACTTGCAGGATGAATCGTTTGCGGAAGAGTGCCCCGGCAACTCGCTGATGGTGATTGAGTGTATTGGCGTGACGCAATCTGACGATATCGCCCGGGTGATGGGCACCAGTCGGCTGAACACGCTGGTGAGAGATATTAGCCAGGCGCTGCTGCGGGTGTTGCAACTTTCGCGATGCGAAAAGCTGTATATGCTGAGCGCAGGGCGCTTTGCGCTCTATTCAAAACCCCTGACACCGCCTGACCGCCAGCGCCGTGAGCAGCAGCTAATGGCCCTGCAGGCGCATCTTTCTGATGCCGTCACCATTGATTTGAAGATCTACGTCGGCGAAACGGCGATTACATTGCCTATCTGCTCCGGACATGAAATTCTGCGTCAGGCTGAGAGCGCGCTGTATGAAGCCCGGCATAACCGGCTGCGCTGGGGGATTTACAATCAGGACGATGATTGCCGTCGTAACGAAGATTTTTATCTGCTCAACGACCTGACCGAAGCCATTCGTAAAGATCGCGGGCTCTATCTGGTCTGGCAACCGAAGGTATCGCTGCCAGCCGGGCAGCCGGTGGCGCTTGAAGCACTGATTCGCTGGAATCATCCGGAGCGCGGAATCATCCCACCCGGAAGCTTTTTGCCGCTGATTGAGAATACCAGCCTGATGGTTGAGCTCACCGATTGGGTGATAGATCACGCTATTATGCAGTTGGCGGAGTGGAGGCCGAAAGGGATTGCCTTACCCGCGTCGATTAACATTAGTGTGTTAGATCTCAAGCGGGATAACTTCACGCTGCGGCTGCACGATAAAATGGCGCTGGCCGGGCTGGATAACGGCATGCTGGGCGTGGAATGTCTGGAGACGGAGAAACTGTTGGCGAGCTCCCAGGTACTGGAAGAGCTACGCTTGTTGCGCCAGAACGGCTTCTCGGTCTCGCTGGACGATTTTGGCGCGGGTTACAGCAACCTGAATTATCTGCTGCGTATTCCGCTTGATACGATCAAGCTGGATAAATCACTGATTGACGATCTGCTCAAAGAGCCTTCGCGACGCGTCATTGTGCGTAACGTTATTCGCATGCTGAAAGAGCTGGGTTATCGGGTGCTGGCGGAAGGGGTGGAGGATGAATCCACCGCGCGGATTATCAGTGACTATGCGTGCGATGAAGCGCAGGGCTATTTCTTTGCGCGACCTAAAACGGCAGCACAGCTGGAAGCGTGGCTGGAGAAGTGGATATAACAACGGCCCCGAGGGGCCGTTTGGGGATGATCAGGACTGCACGCTTTCGCGTAACGGTTTCACCGGTACCACTTTGACCTGCTTAATCATGTTGTCCTGTACATCAAGAATATCGATATCGTACAGGCCAATACGCACGCGGGTGCCTGCCGCCGGGATCTCTTCCAGCGCTTCGAGGATCATGCCGTTAATAGTGCGCGCTTCGTCTTCCGGCATATGCCAGTTGAATGCTTTGTTGAGTTCACGGACGTTGGCACTGCCTTCAATGATGACCGAGCCGTCATTCTGCGGTGTGACTTCTTCCGCCAGAGTCGGTGACATCGACGTTGTGAAGTCGCCGACAATCTCTTCGAGAATATCTTCGACCGTCACCAGCCCCTGAATATCGCCATATTCATCGACCACCAGGCCGACTTTCTTTTTATTACGCTGGAATTTTACCAGTTGAACGCTGAGCGGCGTGCCTTCCGGCACATAGTAAATTTCATCGGCGGCGCGCAGCATCACCTCTTTGGTGAACTCCTTTTTCTCCTGCATTAAGCGCCAGGCTTCACGTACGCGCAGCATGCTGATGGCATCGTCCAGCGAGTCGCGGTACAGCACGATGCGCCCGTGCGGAGAGTGGGTGAGCTGACGAACAATCGACTTCCAGTCATCGTTGATGTCGATGCCGACGATTTCATTGCGCGGCACCATAATGTCATCGACGCTCACTTTTTCGAGATCCAGCACCGACAGCAGCATGTCCTGATTGCGGCGCGAGATTTGCGAGCGCGATTCATTCACCAGCGTGCGCAGTTCATCTTTGCTCAAAGAACTGCTCATCACAATGTCAGTTTTTATCCCCATCATGCGCATCAGCAGGCGGGTGATCATATTAAGCAGCCACACCAGCGGCATCATCAGAATTTGTAATGGGGCGAGCAGGAAACTGCTGGGGTAGGCCACTTTTTCCGGGTAGAGCGCGGCGATGGTTTTCGGCAAGACCTCGGCAAATACCAGCACCACGAACGTCAGGATACCGGTGGCAATCGCCACGCCCGCATCGCCGTATAGACGCATCCCGACGATAGTGCCCAGCGCGGAGGCCAGAATGTTGACCAGGTTATTGCCAATCAGGACCAGGCTAATTAAGCGATCTGGCTTACGCAGCAGTTTTTCCACGCGCTTCGCCTGGCGATTGCCTTGTTTGGCAAGATGACGCAGACGATAGCGGTTGAGCGTCATCATGCCTGTCTCCGAACCGGAGAAATAGGCGGAGATGACCACCATAATGATCAGTGTGACGATCAGTGTGGTGGTGGAGATATGTTCCAAAAGGTGTTCCTTAGTTGTGTCTAGCCGACAAGCTGTTGAATGACCCGGCTACCGAAATACGCCATGGTCAGAATGCCCGCGCCCGCGACGTTAAACCACACGACGCGGCGTCCACGCCATCCTTCATGATAGTGACCCCACAGCAGCACGATGTAGACAAACCAGGCCACGATAGAGAGCACGGCTTTGTCGATGTTCTCCATGCTGAAGAGGTTATGCATGTAAAACAGGCCGGTGCACAGGGTAAGCGTAAGCAACACCACGCCCACCTGCGTGATATGGAACATTTTACGTTCAATGCTCATCAGCGGTGGCATTTCGTGGCTGAAGGCTAGCTTTTTGTTTTTCAGCTGGTAGTCAATCCACGCAAGTTGAAGTGCGTAGAGCGCGGCGATAATCAGTGTCGCATAGGCGAACAGCGACAGGCCGATATGCACCATCATCCCCGGCGTGGCTTCCAGATGCGTGATGAATTCATTCGGGACAAACGTCGCAAAGGCCAGATTAATTAACGCAAAGGCGTAAACAATCGGCAACAGTAGCCAGCCGCGATTGCGTGAGGCGACAATCGTCATCACCGTACAAATCATCAGACTGACCAGAGAACCGACGTTGAGCAGGCTCAGATTTTGACCATTCTCGCCGCCGGGCAGAATGCGGGCTTCCAGCGCGAAAGCGTGGCAGATCAGCGCGATAACGGCAGAAAGAATAGCCATACGCCGCCAGCCGCTGTTTTTTTGCAGCAAACCGGGGATGATCAGCGCCAGGCTGATGGAGTAGGCGACAAGCGCGAGCAGGGCAAAAACGGGCATAGAGTGTGTCGGCAATCGTCAAATAGAGTGTCAGAAGGGCAGTATATACGCAAAATCATTCGAGTTGTATCAAGGCGCAGGGCGTTGGGCAAAACATCGGGCGCTTTGAGGTAAACCGCGGCATCACAACTCGGGCGCTGTCGTGTTATACTCCGGCAAATTTCTAATTTTGTGTCGCACAGCGACCAACCGTTTCCACCTTAGGCGAGAGACAATGTTTGATAATTTAACCGATCGTTTGTCACAGACGCTGCGTAATATCAGTGGCCGTGGCCGCCTCACCGAAGACAACGTTAAAGAGACGCTGCGCGAAGTGCGCATGGCGCTGCTGGAAGCCGACGTCGCGTTGCCGGTGGTGCGTGAGTTTATCAACCGCGTAAAAGAGAAAGCGGTTGGTCATGAAGTGAACAAAAGCCTGACTCCGGGTCAGGAGTTCGTCAAAATTGTCCGTAACGAGCTGGTTTCGGCGATGGGCGAAGAGAACCAGACGCTGAACCTGGCCGCACAGCCGCCAGCCGTGGTGCTGATGGCGGGCTTGCAGGGTGCGGGTAAAACTACCAGTGTCGCCAAGCTGGGTAAATTCCTGCGCGAAAAGCACAAGAAGAAAGTGTTGGTGGTGTCTGCCGACGTTTATCGCCCTGCGGCGATCAAACAGCTTGAAACTCTGGCCGAACAGGTTGAAGTCGATTTCTTCCCGTCTGACGTAGGCCAGAAACCTATCGACATCGTTAACGGCGCGCTGAAAGAAGCGAAGCTGAAATTCTACGACGTGCTGCTGGTGGATACCGCCGGTCGTTTGCACGTAGACGAAGCGATGATGGACGAAATTAAACAGGTGCATGCCGCGATTAATCCGGTTGAAACCCTGTTTGTTGTTGACGCCATGACCGGCCAGGATGCGGCGAATACCGCGAAAGCCTTCAACGAAGCGCTGCCGCTGACCGGCGTGGTGCTGACCAAAGTCGACGGTGACGCCCGTGGCGGTGCGGCGCTCTCTATTCGTCACATCACCGGTAAACCGATTAAATTCCTCGGCGTTGGCGAAAAAACCGAAGCGCTGGAGCCGTTCCACCCGGATCGTATCGCTTCCCGTATCCTCGGCATGGGCGATGTGCTGTCGCTTATCGAAGATATCGAAAGCAAGGTTGACCGTGCGCAGGCTGAGAAACTGGCCTCCAA
Source organism: Pseudocitrobacter sp. CD920760 (assembly GCF_057782505.1). Lineage (NCBI taxonomy): Bacteria > Pseudomonadati > Pseudomonadota > Gammaproteobacteria > Enterobacterales > Enterobacteriaceae > Pseudocitrobacter > Pseudocitrobacter sp. CD920760. Next base: position 4,008,116 of record NZ_CM173490.1, on the reverse strand, counting down.
GCTGAAAAAAGGCGACGGCTTCGACCTGACCGATTTCCTGGAGCAGCTGCGCCAGATGAAAAATATGGGCGGCATGGCCAGCCTGATGGGCAAACTGCCGGGCATGGGCCAAATTCCTGACAACGTAAAAGCACAGATGGATGACAAAGTGCTGGTGCGTATGGAAGCCATCATCAACTCCATGACCCTGAAAGAGCGCGCGAAGCCGGAAATCATTAAAGGTTCCCGCAAACGCCGTATTGCTGCCGGTTGCGGCATGCAGGTTCAGGACGTCAACCGCCTTCTGAAACAGTTCGACGACATGCAGCGCATGATGAAGAAAATGAAGAAAGGCGGCATGGCGAAGATGATGCGCGGCATGAAAGGCATGATGCCCCCAGGTTTCCCAGGCCGATAATTGCTTTAAAGATTGCAATTTATACGAAAATGAGTAAAATTTTCGGGCTTTTAATATGACACCGGGCCCCTTCCCTCGATGGGGCCCGGTTGTTCTATTCACACAAGAGGATGTTATGGTAACTATTCGTTTAGCTCGTCACGGCGCTAAAAAGCGTCCGTTCTACCAGGTTGTTGTTACTGACAGCCGTAATGCACGTAACGGTCGCTTCATCGAGCGCGTTGGTTTCTTCAACCCGCTGGCTAGCGAAAAAGAAGAAGGCACTCGCCTGGATCTGGATCGCATCGCACACTGGGTTGGCCAGGGCGCAACTATCTCTGATCGCGTATCTGCGCTGATCAAAGAAGCTAAAAAAGCAGCTTAATCTGTCACGGTGGTCATGATGAGCAAGCAACTCACCGCACAGGCACCTGTTGATCCCATCGTATTGGGCAAAATGGGTTCTTCCTACGGTATCCGTGGTTGGCTCAGAGTGTTTTCCTCCACCGAAGACGCCGAAAGCATTTTTGACTATCAGCCCTGGTTAATCCAGAAGGCGGGTCAGTGGCAGGTTGTTGAGCTGGAAAGCTGGCGCCACCACAATCAGGACATCATCATTAAGCTGAAAGGCGTTGATGATCGTGATACTGCGAATCTGCTGACTAATTGCGAAATTATCGTAGATTCATCGCAGTTGCCAAAACTGGAAGAGGGTGATTACTACTGGAAAGACCTGATGGGCTGCCAGGTAGTCACAACCGAAGGTTACGATCTCGGTAAAGTCATCGATATGATGGAAACCGGTTCGAATGACGTTCTCGTCATTAAGGCAAACCTGAAAGATGCATTTGGTATCAAGGAGCGGTTGGTTCCGTTCCTCGATGGGCAGGTTATCAAGAAAGTCGATCTCGCTACTCGTTCAATCGAAGTAGATTGGGATCCTGGTTTTTAAACCACCGGATAAACGGTAAAAGACGGCGCTATGTGGATTGGCATAATTAGCCTGTTTCCTGAAATGTTCCGCGCAATTACCAATTACGGGGTAACTGGCCGGGCAGTAAAAAATGGCCTGCTGAACATCCAGAGCTGGAGTCCTCGTGACTTCACGCATGACCGGCACCGTACCGTGGACGATCGTCCTTACGGCGGCGGACCGGGGATGTTAATGATGGTGCAACCCTTACGGGATGCCATCAATGCAGCAAAAGCCGCGGCAGGTGAAGGCGCAAAGGTGATTTATCTGTCACCTCAGGGACGCAAGCTTGATCAAGCAGGCGTCAGCGAACTGGCAACGAATCAGAAACTGATTCTGGTGTGTGGTCGCTACGAAGGTATTGATGAGCGCGTGATTCAGACCGAAATTGATGAAGAATGGTCAATCGGCGATTACGTTCTCAGCGGTGGTGAGTTACCGGCAATGACGCTGATTGACTCCGTTTCCCGGTTTATTCCGGGTGTACTGGGTCACGAAGCATCGGCAACGGAAGATTCCTTTGCTGACGGGTTGCTGGATTGCCCCCACTATACGCGTCCTGAAGTGTTAGAAGGAATGGAAGTACCGCCGGTATTGCTGTCGGGGAACCATGCCGAGATACGTCGCTGGCGTTTGAAACAGTCGCTGGGCCGCTCCTGGCTTAGAAGACCTGAACTTCTGGAAAACCTGGCTCTGACTGAAGAGCAAGCAAGGTTGCTGGCGGAGTTCCAAAAGGAGCACGCACAACAGCAACATAAACATGATGGGCAAGCGTAATACGCGCCCGATATATCAGTTTACCCAGGATAAGAGATTAAATTATGAGCAACATTATTAAGCAACTTGAACAAGAACAGATGAAGCAGGACGTACCTTCCTTCCGTCCGGGTGATACCGTGGAAGTGAAAGTATGGGTTGTTGAAGGTTCCAAAAAACGTCTGCAGGCATTCGAGGGCGTGGTTATCGCTATTCGTAACCGCGGTCTGCACTCTGCATTCACTGTTCGCAAAATTTCCAACGGCGAAGGCGTTGAGCGTGTCTTCCAGACTCACTCTCCGGTTGTTGACAGCATTGCTGTTAAACGTCGTGGTGCTGTGCGTAAAGCTAAACTGTACTACCTGCGTGAACGTACTGGTAAGTCTGCTCGTATCAAAGAGCGTCTTAACTAAGATTCGCGTAAGCGACATCCTGTTAGAAAAGGGCTGGCCGAAAGGCTGGCCCTTTTTTTTCGCGCTGGGCACTTCGTGTTAACTGTTTTGAGATAATTCATTTACAATATCCGCTCCTTATCGGAGGGTATTGTGAGCAGCAATCGGTTTCATGGTATAGCGCTAAAACGGCACGCGGCCTGGTTCGCGCTGTTTGCTATTGCGCTGATTATCGTGGCACCGCTCGTCTCCGTGTCGCTGCAAAAAGATCCGATGAGCGCGATGCCCGGTATGCATCATGCAATGGGTATGGATGCAGAGCATCACTCCTCTTCGCAGAGTATGCCAGTTGACCATGCCGAGGCCTGCGGCTACTGCGTTTTAATGGCGCACGTACCGGGGCTGATTCTGGCGCTGGTCATCCTGCTGTGCGGGTTGCTGCTGCGCTGCCGTGTCAGGCTGGCGCGGCCTGCGGTTAAACACTGGCACTATTTCCCCTGGCTTTTCCCTGATACTCGCGCGCCGCCGCGTCTGTCTGCTTTTCCTCGTTAAAACATAATAAATGGCGTCATGCGCCACGACTCTTTTCGTCTGCATTAAGGAAAAGTATGACAACCTGCACCTCACGGGCGGCATGGGTACACCTGCTTCGTCGCCTGCATTTTTTTATTGGCCTGTTTGTTGGGCCGTTTATCTTCGTGGCGGCGTTAACCGGCACGCTGTATGTCGCCACGCCACAGCTGGAAAATAGGCTCTACCAGCACGCGCTGCACGGCACGATGAGCTCCGAGCGCCTTCCGCTTGCCGATCAAATCGCGGTTGCGCAGCGGGCCTCCGGTGGTGAACTTCGTCTGCATGCGGTTCGTCCGGCGTTGACTGCCGGGGAAACCACCCGCGTGATGTTCGCCGATCCTTCGCTCGGCGAGTCTGAAAACCGGGCGATTTTTATCGACCCGGTGACGCTGGCCGTCACGGGCGATATGACCGTCTACGGCACCAGCGGTATATTGCCGCTGCGTCAGTGGATTGATTACGCCCACCGTTCATTACTGTTGGGCGATGTGGGGCGACTCTACAGCGAGCTGGCGGCATCATGGATGTGGGTGGCGGCGCTGGGCGGTATTGCGCTGTGGGCCGTTACCCGACCAAAACGCCGTGTTAATAACCGCTTCCAGAACACGCGTCGTGTGCACGTCACGCTTGGCTGGCTACTGCTGGCGGGGATGCTGCTCTTCTCCGCAACCGGGCTGACCTGGTCGCAGTGGGCGGGCGGCAACGTCGATAAGATGCGCGCGGCATTCGGCTGGATGACGCCGCAGGTGAACACGCAGCTGCACGGCAAAATGGAAATGGCAGACCCGCATGCGGAACATAAAGGCCATATGGCAGCCATGCCTGGCATGTCACCGCCGGTTATCGCCGGAGAAAAGTTTGATTCCGTACTGGCTGCGGCACAGCGAGCGGGTATTGATGCGTCTCTGCTGGAGATTCGCCCGCCGCGCAGTGAGGACCGCGCCTGGACGGTAACGGAAATAGACCGTCGCTGGCCGACCCAGGTGGATGCCGTTGCGGTAGATGGCACATCGCTTGCGATCCTCGACCGCACGCGTTTTGCTGATTTCCCACTGATGGCGAAGCTGACCCGCTGGGGTGTCGATTTCCATATGGGGATTTTATTGGGTTTGCCTAACCAGCTGCTGTTGATCGCTTTCGGGCTGGCACTGTGCGTAGCGATCGTGATGGGATATCGACTGTGGTGGATCAAGCGCCCGGCGCAGGCAGTAGCAGATCCGCTTCAGACCTTGTCTCAGAGCTGGCTGGCGTTATCCTGGGCCGGTCGCCTTATGACGTTGGGGATTGCTGTCCTGTTTGGGTTCGCACTACCGGTGATGGGCGTCAGTTTGTTGCTGTTTGTGGTCATTGACTGGCTGCGCTGGCGGAGTCATCAGGGAGCGACGCAAACGCAGCCAGTACAATAAGCCTTAAGGGGCGCTGATCACCACCGCGACGCGGCGGTTTTCGGCGCGCCCTTGCGAGGTTTTATTGCTGGCAACCGGGTATTTCTGCCCCAGACCCTGAGTGGTCAGATTGCTGCGCGGGATGCGCGCGCCTTCAGCCCAGCTGTCGGCGACGGCGTTGGCGCGTTTCAGGGAAAGAGCTTCGTTATAGCTCGCTTCCCCGTAGTTATCCGTGTGTCCGTCCATACGCAAATGCGTGATCCCGGTTGATGCCAGGCGTGCGGCCATGGTGTGGATTTGCTGCTGGCTATCTGCACGCAGGCGGAAATCATTTTTGTCGAACAGAATGGTATCAGAGAGGCCGAGTGACCAGTCACCATTGGCTTCGCTAAAACCGTATGATTTCATGGCGGCAACCTGCTCTGGCGTAAATTTCCCCTGCGGGGCCTGGCAGCCTGCCAGCAGAGTGGTCGATAGCAACGCGGCGGCGATGTAACGCTTTAACATTCTCTTTCCTTGCTTCTCATAATGAGTTTTTGGAACGCTGATTTTTCATGACATACATGTTCTTATCGGCAAGTTCCTGTAAATCTTCGACGGAATTATGTTCCCACGTTAAGGCATAGCCGACGCTCAGTGACAGCGGCACATAATGCCCATTGCGTAAATCAAAGGGGCGAATGAACTGCTGCGACAGCGCGGCGCAGATCCGCTGGACTTCATCTTCGCTGTTCACGCCCGATAAAATAACCGCAAACTCATCGCCGCCCAGACGATACGCCGCATGACGATTCCCGCTGAACTCCATCAACCGCTTCGCCGCGTCGATCAACACGCAATCGCCTGCGGCGTGGCCCCAGGTATCATTGATGCGTTTAAAGTTGTCGCCGTCGAGGAACAGTAGCGCCGAGCTGGCTTTCATCTGCGGATTACTCATCAGCGAGGCAATGCGGGTTCGAAAAGCCGCACGGTTGGGCAGGCTCGTCAGCGCATCGTGCAGCGCGGTGCGCAGAAGTTGGGCATTTTTGGCCTGCAGCTTGAGCTGCCACTCCTCCATTTCGTCCAGCAGGCTGTTGAAATCGAGGGCGAAACGGTGGAATTCATCAATGCGTTCGGCGCTGACGCGGCGAGAGAAGTTACGATTCGTGCGCACATCATGTACCACATCGGTAATGCTTTGCAGGGCGGTGACCACGCCTTCGTGCAGATGGCGGGTAATCAGTAAGGCGACCGCTGATGCGAAGACGATACAGGCGGTCAGAACGCCAAGTGATAGCCAGATAAAGTGGCTGATCAAACTGTCGCGGGCCGTTAAGCGTAACTCACCAATGGTCTGACCGTTGTAAGTGATGGGCTGCGTGACAGGTAAAGGAAATAACCATTGGCTGACTAATCTGTTCAGCGTGTCCCGCTCGGCAGACGCATTGTAGTGCCAGTACGCAAAGCGCTTATTGCCGGTGCTCACCACTTCTGCGGTGGCGAAATGACCCTGCTTGCCCAGCATCGCCAGTGTTTCATTGGCGGCGGTATTGTCCTTAAAGACCAGTGCTGCTTCCAGACTATGGCTCATGGTCGAACCGGTCAGCTCAAGATTTTTCTGCGCGTACTGCTTCAGCGTCACAATGGATGCGCCGCACAATAGTAGCCAAATCAGCGTCATGGTAATAAATACGCTGGTGACGCTAATACGCCGGAGCGTGCGCTTAAACGTTGGGCGCGGTGGGGTTGAATAGTCCTTATTCATGATTCTTATTCCGTGCGAGCATCAAAACATCCGGATTGACCCTGATACCGCTACGAGAAAGGGAATCGAGGTTTACAGCGAATGTCACTTTATCGGTATTGAATAGCAGACAGAAGGAACTGCCAATACGACATTCGGCGTTTTGTTCGGAAATTAATAATGTTGGCCTCGCGTTAAGCATATTTTGTAATTCCACCTGTTGTTCAGGTGATTCCGAGCCAAAATAGATAGCAGCACAGCCAGCGTTAAGAACATCCTGGCTGGAATGCACCATTACCGGGTTATAGGTAACGGGCGGCCCTTCAGCTGTGCTCAGCGCATCGCGATAACGTGCGGTGCTAAAAATGCAGAGCGTTGTCGGCTGCACAGGCTGCGGCCAGCGGGTGTAGCTGATAATACCGGAAACCATTGAACGTACCGATTTATCCATATCAGTTAGCGCAGCGGCAAGAAGAGGTCTGCTAAGAGAAAAAAATATCAATACCAGCAAAAGCGGGTATGAAAGTTTTAAGAACGGGTTGCTCATCGGAATCCGCCGTAAAGCTTTGATTTCTGCGTCCATAATTTCTCAGTGCAGACTATCATTTTTCGCCCGACCCGTCATTAGATCATGAAATGGATTACGTATTAGTTAAGTTAAATCTCAGCTGAATGATTTGGTGGCGATCACATGCTTAGAAATAAATATATTAAAAGTAAGGATATCTCTTAGTTAATTGATTTTACAGGCACTCAGTTTGCAATTTCAGCGATGTTAAGGAGACCGGGCAAGCGGGTGAACCAGTTATCGCCACGAGCGCGGTTATCAGAGGGTTAACATCAAAGTTTGTTGGTTGTAACGATATGTTTACTGTTTGAGGTGGTGAAATTTGCCTGAAATAGTCATGTGTAAAGTAATATTTACGGAATTTGGATTGAAATCTTTACTTTTTATGATATTGTTATTTCACCTCACCGAGGAAACCACTATCGCAAACGAGCTATACAGGTAAGCCACCATGCAAAAAGACGCGCTGAATAACGTACATATTACCGATGAACAAATTCTGATCACCCCAGAACAACTGAAAGCGGAATTCCCGCTGAGTGTTGAACAGGAAGCGCAAATCGCGCAGTCACGCAAAACCATCTCTGACATCATCGCCGGGCGCGATCCTCGTCTGCTGGTTGTCTGTGGCCCGTGCTCGATTCACTGCCCTGAAACGGCCATCGAATATGCTCGTCGATTTAAAAGCCTTGCCGAGGAGGTCAGCGATAGCCTCTACCTGGTGATGCGCGTCTATTTTGAAAAACCACGTACGACCGTTGGCTGGAAAGGTCTGATCAACGACCCGCACATGGACGGTTCGTTTGACGTGGAAGGCGGCCTGAAAATTGCGCGTCGTCTGTTGGTGGAACTGGTCAACATGGGCCTGCCGCTGGCAACGGAAGCGCTGGACCCTAACAGCCCGCAATACCTGGGCGATCTGTTTAGCTGGTCTGCAATCGGTGCGCGTACCACCGAATCACAAACCCACCGCGAAATGGCTTCTGGTCTTTCTATGCCGGTAGGCTTTAAAAACGGTACTGATGGCTCGCTGGCAACCGCGATCAACGCCATGCGCGCGGCTGCCATGCCGCACCGTTTTGTGGGTATCAACCAGGCCGGCCAGGTTTGCTTACTGCAAACGCAGGGTAACCCGGATGGTCATGTGATTCTGCGCGGCGGTAAATCACCAAACTACGGGCCAGAAGATGTTGCCCAGTGCGAAAAAGAGATGGAACAGGCGGGACTGAAACCGTCGCTGATGGTAGATTGCAGCCATGGTAATTCCAATAAAGACTACCGCCGTCAGCCTGCGGTGGCGGAATCCGTTGTCGCTCAGATCAAAGACGGTAACCGTTCGATTATCGGCCTGATGATTGAAAGTAACATTCACGAAGGCAATCAGTCTTCTGAACAACCGCGCTGCGATATGAAGTACGGCGTTTCGGTGACCGATGCCTGCATCAGTTGGGAAACCACCGATGCGCTGCTGCGTGAGTTAGACAAGGATTTACGTGGCCATCTGGCAGCACGACTGGCGTAAGAGGATTGTATGGTTGCTGAACTGACCGCGCTGCGCGATCAAATTGATGAAGTGGATAAGGCGTTGCTGGGTTTACTGGCACGTCGCCTTGAACTGGTGGCTGAAGTTGGCGAGGTCAAAAGCAAATATGGCCTGCCGATTTATGTTCCTGAGCGTGAAGCGACGATGCTTGCCTCGCGCCGGGAAGAGGCCGCGTCGATTGGCGTTCCGCCCGATTTGATTGAAGATGTCCTGCGTCGCGTGATGCGTGAGTCGTACTCCAGCGAAAATGATAAAGGCTTCAAAACCCTGCATCCTGGGCTGCGTCCTGTCGTTATCGTCGGCGGTGGTGGGCAGATGGGGCGGCTGTTTGAAAAAATGCTGAATCTATCCGGCTACCAGGTACGCATTCTCGAACGTGACGACTGGTCGCGTGCGCAGGAGATTGTTGCCGATGCGGGCATGGTGATTGTCAGCGTGCCGATTCACGTCACCGAGCAGATCATCGCGAAGCTGCCGCCGTTGCCTGCCGACTGCATTCTGGTTGATCTGGCATCGGTGAAGGCCGGGCCGTTACAGGCGATGCTGGAAGCGCATCCGGGCCCGGTTGTTGGCTTGCACCCGATGTTCGGGCCGGACAGCGGTAGCCTGGCAAAACAGGTGGTGGTGTACTGTGACGGGCGTCAGCCGGAAGCGTACCAGTGGTTCCTTGAACAGATTCAGGTTTGGGGGGCGCGTCTGCATCGCATCAGCGCTGTCGAGCATGATCAGAACATGGCCTTTATTCAGGCGCTACGCCACTTCGCGACCTTTGCTTACGGCCTGCATCTGGCGGAAGAGAATGTGCAACTGGAACAGTTGCTGGCCCTCTCTTCGCCTATCTATCGCCTGGAACTGGCGATGGTTGGCCGACTGTTTGCCCAGGATCCGCAGCTTTACGCCGACATTATTATGTCTTCCGGCAATAATCTGGCGCTGATTAAGCGTTACTACCAGCGTTTTGGTGAAGCCATCAGCCTGCTGGAGCAGGGCGATAAGCAGGCGTTTATCGACAGCTTCCGTAAAGTGGAGCACTGGTTTGGCGATTACGCACAGCGCTTCCAGAGTGAAAGTCGCACCTTGCTGCGCCAGGCCAACGACAGTCGCGCCTAAGAGCACGGTCACACATAGCGTTAACAAATTCTGTATATACTTAAAAGCCAGTGGGTAGCCCGCTGGCTTTTTTTATAGGGATGAGACGCATGACTGAGCCACAACCGCTGTTTGATTACGCCGGACATCTGCCGGAATGCCCCACCTGGAGTGAGTCGGAGCAGGCGCTGTACTGGGCCGATATCCTGGAATACGAAATCCATCGCTATCATCCGCAAAGCGGCGAGCATCAGGTTTTGCAGTTTCCTGAAGAGGTCGGCTGTTTTGCATTGCGCGAAAAGGGTGGGTTTATTGTGGCGCTACGTAGCGCCATTTGGCTGGCGGATAAACATGGCCTGCTGGTGCGAAAAATCTGCGATAACCCCAGCAACCCAGCGCTGGCCCGCTTCAATGACGGTGGTACGGACCGGGACGGCCGTTTCTACGCAGGGAGCTTCTGGGGGCCGGGCGATTACAACGGCGCGTTGCTGGTACGAATTGATAATGATTTGCAGCCGAAGGTGGTGCAGTGCGATATCCATGGTGCCAATGGTCTGGCGTTCAGCGAGGATAAACGCTGGATGTACACATCGGATACGCCGAACGGTGTGATTTATCGAACGCCGCTTGATGACGAGGGCGAACCGGGCAGCCGTGAAATCTTTCATCAGTTTGCGGCCGGGGAGGGGATTCCGGACGGCGCGGCGGTCGATGAAGAAGGCTGTTACTGGAGTGCGCTGTTTGATGGCTGGCGTATTGCGCGTTTTTCCCCGCAGGGTGAACAGCTGGAAGAGTACCGGATGCCGGTACGTTGCCCGACAATGGTCTGTTTTGGCGGGGCAGATATGCGCACGCTCTTTATTACCACCACGCGGGAAAACATGTCGGCGGCAGAAGTGGCGCAGTATCCCCTTTCCGGTGCCATCTTCACCCTGCCAGTGAGTGTGGCAGGAATGAAGAAGTTACCGTTTATCGAGCGTTAAGCCGGATCAACCGGAACGACGTTCTCGCTCGGATAACAGCCCAGCACTTTCATGGAGCGGGTAATTTTGCCCAGCTCCTTGAGCGCTTTTTGCATTGATTCCGATTCCAGGTTGGCCTGAATATCGAGATAAAACATCTCTTCCCACGGGTTGCCGTGAATCGGGCGGGATTCCAGTTTGGTCATGATCAGGTGATGGTTGCGCAGCACCAGCAACGCTTCTACCAGCGCGCCCGCCTGTTGCCCGGTCGCCATCAGCAATGTGGTTTTCGCCGGAACCTGGTCTGAGACATCAATCGCCTTACGCGCCAGCACGATGAAGCGGGTAATGTTTTGCGTCTGATTGGCTTCAATTCGTTCCAGAACCTGCAAACCGTGCAGCGCGCCGCCGGCTTCGCTACCCAGCGCCGCAACGCGCGGTGAGTTGGCCTGCGCGACTTTCTCCATCGCCGCCGAAGTGCTTTCGGTGTACTCAATTTTCCAGTGCGGGTAGCGAGCAAGGAATTTGCTGCACTGCTGGAACGGCTGCGGATGGCTGTAAACCGTGTCGATAGTATCGAGATCCGTTGACCCGGATACCAGTACGCAGTGATCGATAACGATCGTCATTTCGCCGACGATCGAGAGGCTGGTGTGCTGCAGCAGATCGTAGACGTCGTTAATGGCGCCAGAGCTGGTGTTTTCAATTGGCACAACGGCGTAGTCAGCCTGGCCTGTTTCCACATGATTAAAGATATCGGCGAATTTCGCACAGCCGCTCTCGATAAACTGCTCGAAGTGGCGTGCGGCATACTGGCGCGCCGCAAGGTGTGAATAAGAGCCTTTTGGCCCCAGGAAGGCGATACGCGCAGAGTGTGGATTAATTTTATTAAGATGCTGCTGAAGTAACGCCTGCTGCGTGAGAACGGAATCTTCGATGATGAGCTGGAACAGGCGGGTGATGTAGTGGGCGTCAAGGTGATGCGTTTTACCCAGCGCAATCAGACGTTCCAGCAGGTCACGCTCGCGGTCAATATCGCGAACCGGGCGATGGGAGGCCAGCTTCGCTTTGCCCACTTCCACCGCCAGACCACGACGCTCGGCCAGCAACGTCAGTAATTTTTCATCCAGCGCGCTTATTTTATCGCGCAGAGCCAGTAACGGGTTTTCCGCTGTCATAGTTGTGCCTTTATTGTTATCAATCTTGCCAATAAAAAAGGCCCCCCGGAGTGGGAGGCCTTATTGTTCGTCTTCGCATTCTTTATCTTACGACGAAACGCCTCCCGTTCAGGGGAAGGTAAAAAAGAATGCGAAGAAAAACAGAACAGATTTCACGAATGATGATTCCTTACAGTGAGTCAGGTAACAGTACCTGCTCCGTTTTCCTTCTGTCAATAAAAAACGCGCCCGAAGGCGCATTTTTATATATATCTTTGGTGTGTAAAGTGTATATATTTCAGTTTGTTATGGTGTTTTGAATGCTAAAAAACACCCCAAAAAAACCTTATTTGGTGGACATTATATGGACACTCCCTTTCATCGGATTAAAGCGGATAGCATCGGTAAGATAATCCGGTGCGAAATGGGCATACGTCATTGTTTGTTCGATGGTAGTATGTCCAAGTATTCGCTGGAGGGTGATGATATTTCCGCCGTTAATCATGAAATGCGTGGCGAACGTATGGCGCAGTACATGCAGTGCCTGTCCTTTTGGCAGGTCGGGTTTGACCCTACGCAGGATGTCGCGCACGCGTGTATAGTTCGTCTCGAATAATCGACCAGATTGGCAGGTCAGTATGTAGCTGGCCACTTCCTCGGAAATTGGAACTGTTCGCGCTGGCCCTGTTTTCGTTTTAACAAATGTCACTTTGTTGCTGATCACATGTTCTGCTTTCAGGTTCCTGGCTTCACCCCAGCGGGCACCGGTGTTCAGGCAGAGTACAACAATACGCCTGTCATCCCCGCTGAGTGCATTCAGTAATGCCGTGACCTCATCCGAAGATAGGAATGACATCTCTGTATTTTCAAGCTTCAGTTTGCGCACGCTTTGGAAGGGGTTATCGGTGTGAAACTCGTCGACCTCTGCCAACAGAGTAAACATGCTCGACATAGCGCAGAAATCACGGTTGACGGTTCCAGCAGATGCCCCGCTTTGCAGTCTGTCTGCCCGGTACCTCATCAGGCGGTTGCGTGTCAGCATATGCACTCTTGGGCTGTCCAGCTCCCGGTCAATTTTCTCCAGACGTTTACGGTACGAATCGCCATAGTTATGATTTTTTCCGTGATAACTCCACCATAATGCGATCATGGTAGAAAGCAGCCTTTGGTCTGTAGGTTTATCCTGCCACTCTTTATTGTGGCAATTAGCAAGAACATATCGTTCAAAGGCTAATGCATCCGCCTTCTTGTCAAATTTTCGCCGGACTCTCCGTCCTGAAACTCCGCGCGGTCTGATATCCACTTCATAACGACCACCATCAAGCTTTTTAATCGCCATGGCGAAGCCCTCCGGTGTGGTTACATATTGTAAAGATTGAATTTAAATTGCTAACGAATGAATAGCATGTATGTGCCTGTAAATATGCCAGGTGAATGATTAACCAATCTTTTGGTCTGATTGCTGTGAGTTTGTTTCTTCTTGCCCATAGTGTGCGAGCGCCGGCGCTATTTGGCCGGATTCAGGGGCGATTTTATCTGCCATAAACCAGAGGGTGTACTTTTCAAATTTTGGGTGCTTTAGAATATTCATCACCACTTCAGCGTTAGGAATGGTCTTGCCAGTCTCGTACCTCCAAAGCGCATCCCTATTCAAGCCAAGCATCTTTGCTGCTTCAGGAAGGCTCGTAATACGCTCACTTTCTCGCATAATCTTTAGTTTCTCCGCAATGTTCATACTCATGTTGCAATTCTCCTACATGTGAAGTAATCTTCATTCATTGGTTGTGTTTGTGGTGTGTTTGGTTGTTAACACACACCAATGAAGGAGAATATCACATGACGAACGCGCAGTTGAAAATGCTCTGGAAAATTCCAGACCCCATCAATTCTGAGGAGTTTGCAAGGCGTACAGGTAAGACTGAAATCGCCGTGCGCCGTATGATAGACCGCCGTCAGTTACCACTTGTAACTGAACGCGAGGTTTTGGGTGAATCGGGGAGTTCCCGACGTTTCCTTATCCTGTGGAACGAGTGGTGCGAAATGGTGTATGAGGCGACAAGAGATTTACCACCTGAGCGCTACGATTGGAAAATTAAGTGGCTGAAAAAATCCAAGAAATTAGAAAAGGTATTCCAAAGAAGTGGCGAACAAGATTTGCACTAAAGAATCATTCACTTAATTTTGAGGATAACTATGAAAACCAAATACGCCACTCTCATACGCAGTCTGCTGCAAAATTATCATGCACAGGCAAAAGCTATTGATAAAGAAACATTCTCTGTCCATAGCGATGGCTTGCAGTTAATGGAATTAAATATCCAGCTGGCGAAATGCCTTGAGGGAATAACCTCTACTGCTCGTTTTAATAATGATAGTGATGATTTTGAAGAGTTGCACAAAATCACATTGATGGTATTTGGTGGAAATATACCAACTGAAAATAACATTTCCGGTCTTATGTCGCTGGCTACCACAGCGTTAAAAAGTAATAACTCGCATCTTAAATCTGTTGCAGCTTCCCAACGTTAAGGAAACGATATGAAACATTTAATGATTGACCTTGAAACTATGGATAACAAACCAACTGCGGCGATTACTTCTATCGGTGCTGTATTTTTTAACCCTGAAACTGGTGAAATGGGCGCAACATTTTATCGTAATATTATGCTGGAGAGCAGTGTTGCTCATGGCTGTACTGTAGGTGCTGAGACCGTTCTTTGGTGGATGCGGCAAGAACCGGAGGCGAGTCGTGCATGGCTTTATGGAGGATGCCAGGATTTGCGTGATGTAATTGAGGATTTTCTTGCATTTATCAATAATAATTGTGATATGCATACTCTACAGGTGTGGGGTAAGGGACCAAGTTTTGATAATGTCATTCTTCGGCATGCAATCGAGAAATGTGGTTATAAATTTCCATTCTGGAATTTCTGGAATGACCGTGATGTTAGAACGGTTGAACAATTGGCAAAAGACTTGGGTCTGAATATCAATAAAGTTATCAGATTTGAAGGTATTCCTCACCATGCACTGGATGATGCCATTCATCAGGTGAAGATTGTCTCTTACGTCTGGATGTACCTCGTAAAAATAGCCAGTGTGAAATAACGATGATTACAGTGACCTCTCATGCAAGTGAAAGTGTCATTGCAAAGGCATTTTCTGTGCTGACGGAATATTACAGCGGCAAAAAAGTATATCAGGTTATAAAACCACATCATTATTTGTCTGTGCATGTCTCTTATCGCTGGCGGTTACTGAGTAAAGATAAGGGTAGGCATTGGGAATTAATGACGCATGAGCGATATAACAAACAATACCGAATATAGTTTTTTTGCCTTTCACACCTTTCTACATCTGGATTAATTATGAATGCCACAATACAGCAGGACGTTGTGCGCCGGCTCGTTCAGGATTTTGAATTTAAGGAACGGGATAAATATTTGCAGCAGGGTGTTTGCCCTAAATGCCATAAACGCGAACTGTTCACCAGCATAGATAAGCCCTGGATCCTGAAGTGTGGCCGCGAAAACAACTGCGGCCATCAGGTTGTTGTCAAAGAGCAGTACCCTGAAATCTTTGAGGACTGGTCTAAGCGGTACCAGGATACCCCCGAAACCCCGCACGCCGCTGCTGAGGCGTATCTGCGCGAGGCTCGGGGGCTGGATACTGAACCGCTGAAAGGTTGCTTTACTCAGGGCGCATTTGCTAAAGAGGGGATGGGGTCGGCAACCGTCAGATTTAAGCTGGCCTGTGGTGC
The DNA here is from genome assembly GCF_057782505.1 of Pseudocitrobacter sp. CD920760. Classification (NCBI taxonomy): domain Bacteria; kingdom Pseudomonadati; phylum Pseudomonadota; class Gammaproteobacteria; order Enterobacterales; family Enterobacteriaceae; genus Pseudocitrobacter; species Pseudocitrobacter sp. CD920760. The sequence continues at coordinate 3,992,859 of NZ_CM173490.1, read as the reverse complement.
GACATGGGAGCGCATCATCGACCAGCCGCAGCGCTTCGGTAAGCAGAAAGCGAACATCAGAGGTAGCTATGTTGGCCACTGGTGGGTTCCGCCGTCTGTAAACCTGCTGGAAGTGAATGAAATCTGGATCACCGAGGGCATATTTAACGCGCTGAGTTTGTGCCAGGCGGGTCTACCTGCTGTGGCCACACTGAGTAGCAACAATTACCCACTCGCGGCGCTGGATACGCTCGCTAAAGAGCTGGGCGAGAAACCCCGCCCACGTCTGATATGGGCGTTTGATGGCGACAAAGCCGGCACTAAGCACACGCTGGCCTTTGCTGCCCGTAGCGAGGAAACCGGCTGGAAGGTTCGCGCGGCGCAGCCGGTGAAATCATCCTCCAGTCTGGACTGGAATGACCTGCTTTTACGTGGTCGGTTCAGCAAATCGGACATCAAAAATTATCGCTACTATGGCGATATCCTGCTGGCGAAAAGCCCGACTGAAAAAGCGCTGCTCATGCATCAGCATAACGAATGGCATTCGTTCTACTTTGAGCATAACTCCCGCATGTACTGGTTTGAACTGGATCTGGACAGGTACATGCGAGCCTATGAGCGCATCACCAATACCGGTACCGAAGTGGTGATGGAGTGGGAGGCCAAAGAACGGGCGGTTAAAGAGTCAGGCGGTGTGACCGAAATAGCCAACTGCTGGCTGACACCACTTTACTTTCAGCGGTCTGAACCTACGGACGAGTCCTGGTATTACGTTAAGGTCAATATGCCGAACCGGCCAGCCGTGAAAGATACTTTCACGGCCAATCAACTCACCAGCTCCGCCGAGTTCAAAAAGCGTCTGCTGCACATCGCCAAAGGGGCGGTATACACCGGCAGTACCAAACAGCTGGATAAGTTCATCCAGATGCGTCTGCCTGAAATCAAAGAAGTTAAGACGCAGAATTTCATTGGTTACAACAAAGATTATGCCGCCTGGCTGTTTAACCGTGTGGCCGTGTGTGATGGCCGGCTGTATGAGATGAATGACGAGGATTATTTCGAAATCAACAGCGCCAGCGTTAAGAGCCTGAGCCTCACGCCGGCGCTGGATCTGAATCCGAAGCTGAACGAATTCACCACGGGCTGGGTTGACGATATCTGGACGGCGTTTGGTGAAAAAGGGTATGTGGCGCTGGCGTTCTGGCTGGGGTCGCTGTTCGCTGAACAAATCCGCGAGCGTGACAAGTCTTTCCCGTTCCTTGAAATCGTGGGTGAACCCGGCACAGGTAAATCCACGCTGATTGAATTCCTGTGGAAACTTGCCGGCCGTGAAGAGTATGAAGGGTTCGATCCCTCTAAATCCACTGCTGCCGCGCGCGGACGTAACTTTGCGCAGGTCGGCAATCTGCCGGTTGTGCTGATTGAGGGCGACCGCACCACAGATAACGCTAAACAACGTGCTTTCGACTGGGACGAACTCAAATCACTGTATAACGGTCGTGCTTCCCGTGCCGTGGGTATTAAATCAAACAATAACGAGACCTACGAGCCGCCATTCAGGGGCAGCATAGTGATAGCGCAGAATGCCGACACAGACGGTAGCAAGGCGTTTCTGGAGCGTATCATCCACATCTATACCGACAAGCGCGGCCAGTCCATTCAGACCCGCTACGCCGCTGAACGCCTTGAGCAGATACCCGTCAGTCAGGTATCCGGCTTCACACTGCTGGCCACCATGCGCGAAAAAGAAGTTATGAAGGTGTTTGGCCAGGGCTACGAACGCGCCCGTAGTGAGCTGGAGTCCAATACCAACATTCGGCATATTCGTATCGCCAAAAATCACGCGCAGCTGGTTGGTTTGCTGGAAGCGCTGGCGCTGGTTGTGCCGGTACCGGTGGAACGTATTGAGAAGACCCGCGAGGCCATCACCGCGCTGGCTGTGGAACGTTGCCAGGCACTTAAAAAGGATCACCCTCTTGTACAGGAGTTCTGGGAGCTGTTTGATTACCTTGATGAGCTGGCACCGCACGGCATTAACCATTCATCGGATGAAGGGGAAATTGCGGTCAACTTTAACCATCTGGAGGAAGTCGCCGCCGCCCACCGGCAGCGTATTCCGTTTACGCTAACCGAGATTAAGAAGCTACTTAAAAACGGCAATGAGCGCCGTTTTATTGACACAAAAACCACGCGCAGTGCAGTGAGTGAACGCCATAACCGTGGCAAAGGTGAAATGCAACGTATGCCAGATACCTTCCGCTGCTGGATATTTCGTAGGGAGAAATAGCATGATTCATGAATTGTTGTTATGGGGTGTCTCGCTGGTTTTGGCTTTACTTTCCTTGGCTGCGAGAAATACAAGTCATTCTCTTGTTGCTATGGCTTGTGTTCTGGCGGCCTGTGCTACAGGTTATTTTTTTGCTACGTGGTCATTTTTAAATATGCTTAGGGGCGGGTGAGTGCGGGGAATGCCCCCACACCAAAGGTTATGCAGCAAGGCCAGCCTTGAGCAAATCCAGCGTCATTTGCTTCTGCTCTGGCGAGAAGGAATTGAGGATCGTCTGCACCATCAAGTCCCCGGTCTTGGCACTGGGGCTTAACGTATGGGAGAACGTCAGGTTAAGTACGAAGGTATGGCCACACTCCACGTCTGAACAGGCGCAATAGATATCTGAAATATGCGGGTGCTTGGGATTCGTCTTTTTGATGATCGCCTTTGCCCCGCACTCCGGACATTTTACTTTTAGTACCCGCATATTCCGCGCTCCATGACCCTGAAAACGCCTATATTTTAGCCTTTTTAGTGGCATTAATCACCTTCCAGCTCGCTGTCTTTCAGGAAATTCAGGTACAAATGCTGTGGAATATCGCTCTGGCCAGCAATCGCCGCCGCAAACATACGCTGAACGGGTAAAATTTCAGCCTTACGGTAGGTTTTAGCCGCTTTCTCAATATCTCCCATTACTGCGCCGTTCGTCGGGATAATCCCCGCCAGCCCGGCCGGGAAGCGATGTGCGGTCAGAACGTCCTGGGCGCTGATGCTCTTGATGTTCTGAAACTCATCTTTGGCGCTGATATCGCCAATCGGGATAAATTTGATGCCATCCGGATCGCCTTTGGGAATGTTCACGAACATGGTGCTGAAGTTCCCGATCCCCTTAGACTGTTCCAGCTTGCTGATAATTTCTTCTTCCACTTCGTCGGTCATATTTGGGTCATTAGAATAGATAATGCCCCCGGTATGTGCGCCGTTGTGGTAGTAGCGACGGCGGAAGATTGTCGCCTCACCGTTCAACAGTGCGGAGTGAATACCGCTGATATAGTCCGGCAGGCCATAGACGGCCTGCTGTGGGTCGTACTGCTTCAGGAAGATGATATCTTCAGGCGGGTAAATCATCGGTTCAGCCTGTTGCAGCACGACGAATTCCCCCGTTTTGCGCTGGCGGGTATACAACGCCGGCAGCGGGTACAGCGCCACCACATCCCCCCATCCGTTACGCACTTTCAGAATGGCCACATCTCCGAACGTCAGCCAGTCGAATACTGCTGCACCCAGCTGTTCATGCGTCAGCCCGCCATTTTCGTAGTTGGCCGTCACCATATTGCGGCGGGCATACAGTACACCGCCATGCTGTGCATTGAGGTTAACCAGTTGCGCCAGTGCCAATCGGTCAATCGGCAGCGTCCAGTGCTCCGCCTCGTTGTCGTACCACACATCGGTATAGTTGGTACCAGTGGTCAGAATTGGTTCAGGTTTACCCAGGCTGATAAGGCTCATATGGCGCGGTTTTGGGGCGCTGCGGCGTTCCCTGAATTTGCGTTTCTTCATGCTGCTTTCCCTAAGTTTCCCCAGCGAGATTTGCGCTGGTTTCCGTAATTGAGTGGTTCATTGTCGATAGCGTGGGCGATAGCCCAGAAACTGTCTGCGTGTCCTGTTTCTGCTGTGCGATCTGCGACGAACGTCATCGCGTTGCCGCTGGCCGTGGACGTGCGGCGGATGGTCATAAAGCTGGCGGCGATTTCGGTCTTCTCCTTATCCCATTCCACGCGGCCGTCTTCGATAACGTCGATCATCTTCATCACCAGACGATTTTTGGTCTCGACGCCGTAGCGGATCGCCACTGCCTGACGCATGGCAAAGTGCTGAACGTCTTCAAAGACACCGCTTCCCAGCCCGGTGATATCAATACCGATGTAGGTCATGTTGTACTGGCCAAACAGCTTCTTAATCTGTGCCGCCTGCCATTTCCAGTTCATCCCCTGCCAGTGAAAAACGCGCAGTACACGAAACTTTTCGACGGCCATTATTGGCGGCGCGATAATCACAAAGGTGGACGTATCGCCGCTGCGGGCGGGGTCATAGCCCGCCCATACCTCACGGTTGCCGAACGGGCGGGGCAGGTCTTCGTCATGGTCTTCCCACGTATCCGGATCGACACAGCATTTTTCGACACGGGAGAACGAAAATACGCTGTCTTTACTGTCAACAAACACGCACATGTAAAGCATGTTGAACGTGTCGCGGTTGTAGCGGTTGCGTAGCTTCTCGATGCTGGCCAGATTAAAGCCGCCTACGATCGCATCTTCCAGTGTGATGATGTAGCGCCATTGACCGTCAGGGCAGAGTCTCCCGCCGTTGCGTAGCTCCTTCTCTGTTGGAAACTCAACGCGTGCGCGTTTCTTGTCTCCACGCTTCCACTCTTCCCCCGTCCAAAATGGATATGCCTGATGGGTCTTGCTGCTGGGTGTGGAAAAGTAGGTGGTGCGCCATTTGTCGTGCGTGGCCATCGCACTGGCCACTTCATTCAGTTTTGCGAAGTTCGGTACCCAGAAATATTCATCGCAGTACAGATGGCCGCTATAGGACTGGGCGGTATTCTTGTTGGTGGACAGGAAGCGCAGCTCCGCGCCGTTGGACAGGCGGATGGGGTTGCCTGTGAGTTCCACGCCGAAATACTGCTCTGCGATGTTCACGATGTAGCTGCGGAAGACTTCCGCCTGGGCTTTGGATGCCGAAAGGAAGATTTGCGGATCGCCCGTCATCACCGCATTTTCAAAGGCTTCTATCGAAAAATACCAGGTCGCGCCAATCTGACGGCTCTTGAGGATATTCCTTATCTGTTGGTGAAGATTGGCTCGCAGATGCTTCTGGTATCCAAAAAGATGCTCCAGCGCGAACCGGTCAAAGTCCTCCTGGGTGAGCTTGCTGATATCATTCTTTTTGTATTTTCCACGTTTACGCGATTTATCACCGTTGCCAGACTGTCGCGGTGCAGCTGCATCACCATCGCTGTATTTAATCTCTGCCAGCTTTTCCTGATGCTTATTATGCTGCGCACGGAGTTTAACCAGATGGGCTACGAGGCTGTCCAGCTCGCGCAGCTCCAGCTCTGACTTGCCCTCACGCAGCGTCAGCGACTGCACGCGGCGATTCAGCGCGTCTTCCGTCGATTCATGACTGAGCAGTTCCGCCCAGCAATATTTCTCCGCCCAGTAATAAACAATTCGCCGGTTGGGTAAGTTAAGTTCGCTGGCAATTTCCTGCGGTGTATAGCGCTTCAGGTATAGCGCCCTTGCCACTCCTTTTAGTTCTTCACTGTATTTTGCCATTGGCTTCCTTGCCAGAATTTATATGTTTATTAATAAGCGAATTATTCAGCAAATCAGGCGTGATTTTTGAATTTAAAATCTTATTAGTTCGGTAATGTGCTTATAACCGAATTCATACGAAATAATTGGAATGCGTGGGTGTCTTTTATTGGTGATACTGAGTCTCGCAGAATGAACGGAGGCAATATGTCAGGTTCACAACTGGCAACAAACTGGATTTGTATCGCCACTGCGGGTGAAACGGTCGATAAAAGAACCATTGAAGAACAATGGTTACTTGATGCCGCTGAATTATATGACCCCAACTTATATACCGCGCTGTTATGGCCGGAACATACCCGCAATTTCGGGAATATGGGGGAAGTGCTGGAAGTAAAAGCAGAGCGGGATGATGAAGGTATTCTTCGTTTATATGCCCGACTCTGTCCGGCTATTGCATTGCTTCAGGCGAATGCGAAAGGGCAGCTTTTATTTTTATCACCGGAGTTTACACCGGACGGGAATTTCAGAAACACCGGGAAAACCTATCTTGAGGGTCTGGCCATTACTGACAGTCCGGCCGGGGTAAGCACCACACGGCTACGTTTCAGCCGCACAAAGGGAAAGCGCATCGGCCCATATAAGCCGCTGGCGTTTGACGAAGTAAGGGAATTTAAAAGGGAAAAGGGAATGTCTAAAGCGAAAAAAGGCTGGCGTCATTTTTTCAGTATCGAAGAACCGGAACAAACTACTGAACCGGATCCGGTGCCATCTGATGCCATGCAGGCGCTGGCTGATGCGCTGGCCGCACTGGAAGACCGTGTGACGGCGATTGAAACGCGTCTTGATACTGCTGAAGAAGCCGTATCCGATGTGCAGGACGATGTGGAAACCGTGAAAGATGTGGTGGATACCGAAGATTTTGCGCGTCTGGTTGGCAACCTGCCGGAGCTGGTGAAGGGCTTCAGTAAGCTGGATGCCAAAGTTACTAAGCTGCCGAATAAGCAGTTCAGCAAGGGCAAAAAAGGCTTCAACTTCCTGTAAGGAATGATGCTGATTTTCTTTAAGGAAAATAAATATGCAATTGAATGCAAAAGCCCGTCAGTTTCTGCGTCAGTACCACACCGGGCTGCGTGAATCCTACGATGCCAGTGAAGAAGACCGCTGGTTTGCGTTGAGCGACCCGAAAGAAACCCAGTTGCGCAATGCGTTGATGGAGCAGTCTGATTTCCTGAATCTGATCACCGTTGCTGATGTTGACCAGTTACAGGGGCAGGTGGTGCCGGTCGGCAGTTCTGGACTGTATACCGGCCGCGTGCTGGATGGCCGCTTCCGTAAGAAAGTGGGCGTGAGCGGCAATGACTACAAGCTGGTCGAAACCGATTCCTGTGCTGCACTGACCTGGCAACTGCTTTCTGTCTGGGCGAATGCCGGCGATGAAAATGAGTTCTTCCAGCGCGTGCAGGAGTTTACCAACCAGTCTTTTGCGCTGGATATGCTGCGTATCGGCTTTAACGGTAAGTATGTTGCGGAAACCACTGACGCCGAGAAGAACCCGAACGGCGAAGATGTGAACAAGGGCTGGCACCAAATCGTCAAAGACTGGAAGGAGGGCCAGCAGATCATCACTGATGCGGTTGTGCTCGATGGCGACGGTAAAGGCGATTATGTGTCACTCGATGCGATGGCCTCCGACCTTATCAACGCCAAAATCCCTGCACAGTTCCGCAATGACCCGCGTCTGGTGGTGCTGGTTGGTGCTGACCTTGTGGCGGCTGAATCTTTCCGCCTGTACCAGAAAGCGGATAAGCCGACCGAGAAGATTGCCGCACAGCTGCTGTCTGACAGTATCGCCGGCCGCACGGCTTACGTTCCGCCGTTTATGCCGGGCAAACGTATGATCGTCACCACTTTGCCGAACCTGCACATCTACACCCAGCGCGGCACGCGCCAGCGTAAGGCGGAGTTTGTGGAAGACCGTAAACAGTACGAAAACAAATACCTGCGTAACGAAGGTTATGCGGTTGAGTATCCGGAACTGTACGCCGCATTTGATGAAAGCGCGGTAACTATCGGTGCACCTGTCACGCCTCCGGCAGGCGAGTAAGGGGAAATTGATGCAACTGTCACCGGCACAGCGCCACAGCGCACGAATTGAAGCGGAGCGGTTACTGCGACAGCAGCAGTCTCTGGACACGGAAACCAGCCTGCACATTCAGATTGTCGCGCTGGAGAAAGATGTTGCCGCGGCCGCAGCGATTGAAAGCCGTGCTGAGCGCATGGAGTTTAAGCGTGATGTGCTGCTACCGCGCTGGATGCCTACCGCGCAATCCTGGCTGGAGGGTGACAGTGTGCAGCAGAATCCTGTTTTTGCCTGGTGTGTTGTCTGGCTGTTTGATACAGGCCAGTTTGACCAGGCGCTGGACTGGGCGGATGTGGCCATCCAACGGGGGCAGGAAACCCCGGCCGCGTTCGGCAGTACGTTCCCGGTTTTTGTGGCGGATACGGTGTTGTCCTGGGCGGAAGCGGAAGCCGTTGAGGGACATGATGTAGAGCCGTATTTCAGCCGCACGCTGGAAAACGTGATGCAGCACTGGAATGTGTATGAGGTCATCAAGGCTAAATACCTGAAGTTTGCCGGTCTGCACCTGCTACGCGATGAAAACGGAGAGCCACGCGCAGCGGCAACGGAAGACAGGGAAGTATTGCTCCGGGCTAAGGAACTGCTGGAGCATGCGAAGGGATTCGACCCTAAATGTGGTGTCGGCACGATGTTGCAGCGTATCGCTGCGCGTCTGCGGGCGCTGGAGAAAGAGACCAAGGGAGTTTGATATGTCGTTTAAGCATGAGTTAGGCCAGGTTGTTGAAGTTTCCATTAGCGGTGAAGAGGGGCATATCAAAGCCCGCGCGGAATATACCAACAGCTGCAATCAGTATCTGATCCACTACCAGACTGCTGATGGCCGCGCATCTGATGCGTGGTTTGAAGAAGGTGAGATTCAGGCAGCAAAACGCAGCGAGTAAGACTACCGACCCGAAAGCGGGCGCGGTGGAGGGGATCGCATAAGCGTATCGCCCGTGGAAACCGGCCAGCCCGCTTTTTTCCGGAGAAACAGGATGTTCAGCGGAACCTCTATTGATTTTGATGATGCCATTCTGACGAATGATGGCTTCTGGCCAGACCTGAGCGTGAAGGATTTTCAGTCCCAGCGCACCATTCCGGCCGATATCGACGCGGCCACCATCCGCCAGGCGCTGCTGACCGCAGCCGGCGAAATCAATGACGATCTCGTTAAGGTTGCCGCGAAATATCAGGGCGATGGCCACACCAGCGCGGAGACCGTGCCGGGAGTGGAAATCGACGGCGAAAATCTGCTGTGCGCCCGCTACCGCAAGGCGGTGTATGCCCGCGCCAAAGCTGACCTGATGGGGGAGTTTGCGTCCATTGGGCGGCGTGAGAGCCATCCGGGGCAGGAGAGCGACGAAACCCGCTCCAGCCTGATTGCCGAATCCACACTGACGGTACGGCGTATCAAGGGGCTGAAACGTATTACGGTGGCCATGATATGAGCCAGCTGAAGCAACTGACCGATTTTCTCATTGCAAACATGCCGAAGCGTGCCATGCAGGGTTTTGACAGCCAGATGGACGAAATCACGTTTATTCCGGCGCAGCGGGATAACGGGCTGGGGCAGTATCGCCTTGCCATTATCCGCTATAACGCCGTCCTGACGTGGGAGCGATACCCCTATCGCGAGTACGATCCCAAAATCCTGATGGCGCTGTTTATGTCATGGCTGACGGAGGATGAGCGGGGGCTGCTGGAGGAAACCGGCATTGACAGCGAGCTGCCGGAGTTCGATATCGAAACCATCGACCAGGAGACGGCCATCATGGTGGTGACGCTCCCGATGGCGGAAGAACTGAATATGATCCCCGATCCCAAAGGTGAAATCCCTTTTGATGGCGAGCGCTGGCGACTGGCTGAGCCGGATATCTGGACGGCGGAGGAAGTGACCATTATCCCGCTTACTGAGGGGCAGCAATGATTCAGGGAGAACTGAATCAGGAGCAGTTCCGGCAGCTTCAGGCCGCGCTGGCCAGCCTGGAGCTACCGCCACCGAAGCGCCGCCGCCTGTTATGGCGCATGGCCAAATATGGCGTAGAGGCTGCGTCTAAGCGCAATGTGCGTAATCAGCAGTCCCCGGAAGGGGATAAGTGGCCGGCAAGGCAGACGCGGCGTAAGGGCAAGATGCTGCGCAACATGCCAAAACTTATCCGCATCCGGGAGATGCCGGAGACCGAGTCGGTCAGGCTTTACCTTGCCGGAGGTCATTACCGCAACGCAAAGGGGAAACTCTCTGCCGGCGTCGTGGGATATGTCCAGCAAAACGGGATGAGCGTCACCGTCAACCGTAAGCAGGTGGCAGGCCGTGAGCAGGGGGATAAACCTGCCTCACTGCGACAGGCGAAGCGCCTGCGCAAAGCCGGGTACAAAGTCAGGCGCGGTAAGCGCTGGCGCAAGCCCGGCTATAAGGAAATACAGGAAAAAATGACCGCCCGTCAGGCTGGTCTGCTTATCCGGATACTGGAGGATAAGCCGGTCAAAACCTCCTGGCAGATTGATTTACCTGCCAGGGCTTTTTTGGGTATTGGTCAGGATGATTTTAACAAAGCGCTGGCACGACAGCTTCAGGCTGTCGGGTTCGGTCTGGATGTTAACGCGCAGGATATCAGGGGGAGAACATGACCTGGCCAATTGTAACCGTTAACCAGGTAAACCAGTTGCTTGGCGAAACCAATGAGGTGGAGCGCACGCTGCTGTTTATCGGTACCGGAACAAAGAATGTAGGGAAGACGCTGGCCGTCAACGCGCAGAGCGATTTTGACACGCTCCTGGGTGAAGATGACAGCCCGTTAAAGAACGATGTACTGGCCGCGCTGGCAAACGCCGGCCAGAACTGGTGGGGATTTGTCCATGTGCTGGCCGCAGACAGTGAGCCGGACGCCTGGGTGGCGGCAGTTAACGCTGCGCAGGTGTCCTGTTCGGTGGAAGGGGTGGTGCTGTCGGATGATGTTTCCGCTAAAGCAACCATTAACCAGGCGGTAACGCTGCGATCGGAACTGACGGCGAAATATGGCCGCTGGGTCTGGTTCATTCTGGCAGTACAGGGGATGCAGGATGAGGAGGCGCAGGCCGACTATCTGACCCGCCTGTCCACGCTTCAGGAAGGTATTGCCGAGAAATCTGTACAGCTTGTTCCCCGTCTCTGGGGTAACGAACCGGGCGTTCTTGCCGGCCGTCTGTGTAACCGTGCTGTCACTATTGCCGACAGTCCCGCGCGGGTGAAGACCGGGGCGCTGCTGAGCATGGGTAGCGATGAGCTGCCGAAGGATGGTACCGGTGCGGTGCTGGAACTGGCAACACTTCAGGCGCTGGAAGCACAGCGCTACAGCGTGCCGATGTGGTACCCGGACTATGACGGTTACTACTGGTCTGACGGCCGTACGCTTGATGTTGAGGGTGGCGATTATCAGTCCATTGAAACGCTGCGTATTGTGGATAAAGCCGCGCGTCGTGTGCGTTTGCTGGCAATCGGCAAAATTGCCGACCGTTCGCTTAACAGTACACCGGGCAGCATTGCCGCACACCAGACGCTGTTTGCGCGTCCGCTGCGTGAAATGTCCACAGCGGCGAACATTAACGGCGTGTCCTTCCCCGGTGAAGTGAAGCCGCCGCAGGACGGCGATATCACGATCGTCTGGAAGACCAAAAAGGCGGTGGATATTTACATGGTGGTGCGTACGTATGAAGTGCCGCTGCAAATCACGATCAGCCTGTTGCTGGATGCCAGCCTGGAGACAAACTCATGACCAGACGTATTTCGGGCATGTCCTTCGACTTCTATATGGATGGCGAGTTGGTACATGCGGAGAAAATTTCGCTCGATATCACCGACAACACCGCCGCAGCGCAGACGCGCGGCGTGCCGGATGGCTGGGTGGATGGTGATGTGTCCGCCGAGGGTGAGCTGGAACTGGCTACTAAGGCGCTGGCCTCCATCAAAGCCCGCGCACAATCTGCCGGGTCATGGCGCGGCATTCCTGAGCTGGATTTTCTCTTCTATGCCAAAGCCGGCAACGAAGAAACCAAAGTTGAGGCGTTCGGCTGCAAGCTGCTGCTGAACAATCTTCTGGATCTCGATCCCAAAGGCGGGGCGCTGTCCACGCGAAAAATTAAGTTTCTCGTGACCAGCCCTAAATTTATCAACATTGACGGTATTCCGTATCTGGAAGCGGAAGCCACAGAAAACCTGATTGGATAAGAGGCAGGGATGCAGGAGTACGAAAAGGGATTTATTGCACTGGCCATCATGGGGGCGCTGATTGCGCTGGGAAAGATGCTGAACAGCGGTGAGCCGATTACCGTTCGTTTACTGGCCGGTCGTCTGATTGTCGGCAGTGCGCTTTCACTGCTGGCCGGCGTGGCGCTGTATGTGGTACCGGACATTCATCCGCTGGCGCTGGTCGGCATTGGTTCGGGGCTGGGGATTCTGGGTCTTAACGGTGTGGAGGCCTGGCTGCGTAAAAAAGGGATCGGCGGTTTTCTGAATAAAGGGGCAGGGAAATGACTCTGAGCGAAAAACAGCAGCTTTTCACCGTGATGGTGGCAAATCTTATTCAGTGGGCGGAAGAACACGGCTACCGTCTGACGTTCGGTGAAGCGTACCGCACGCCGGAGCAGGCCGCGCTGAATGCGAAAAAAGGCAGCGGTATCACCAACAGCCTGCATACCCAGCGTCTGGCCGTGGACTTCAATCTGTTCATTAACGGCCAGTATCAGACCAACAGCGCGGCATATCTGCCGCTGGGCGAGTACTGGGAGACGCTTGGCGGTTCGTGGGGCGGTCGCTTTAAAACCCGTCCGGACGGCAATCACTTCAGCCTGGAACATAACGGGGTTCGTTGATGGACAGGACGGTGGTCGGAATTGTGCTGCTGGCAGCGCTGGCGTTCGCCTGTGGCTGGACAGTGGCAGGATGGCAGCGGGATAGCATTGACCTGACCATCCGGAATACCGTCGCCGCCACGGGTAAAGAGCTGGCAGATATTTCCAGCTCGTCCGGTCGCCGGCTCGAAGAAAAGCTGGAGGCAATAAGGGAGGCGCAACCGCGTGAAATTCGTACCGAAGTGGTTAAGCCGGTGTTTACCAGCGTGTGCATGTCTGATGATTTTGTCCGCATGTACAACGAGGCCGCAGCCGGCACCGAACGTGCGTTATCAGGAAAATCTGCTGACTAAATGCGTCACGCAGTTGCCGCGCCTGAAAGGTACTCAGGGTAAAGACGCGGCGGAAATTTTAACAATTTACCCTGAACTGTATGGCCAGTGTGCCGCACGGCATAACCAGCTTGTTGATGAAATTAATTTAAGAGAGAGCGTTATTCATGGAAAAGATTAATCTTACTGTTTGTGGTCAGGATATTACCTTTGAGCCTAATCAGACGGCTTATAACAAGTTCATTAATGAAATGGCGATGGATAATAAGGTCGTGCCGGCGCACAATTATCTGACGCGTATTGTGGCGACAGAAAGCAAAGAAGCACTGGCCGATATTTTGAAACGTCCGGGCGCTGCGCTTCAGCTCGCGGGTAAGGTTAACGAACTCTATGCGCCAGAACTGGAAATTGAAGTAAAAAACTAACCCGACGAGTCCAGGCTATTGAAGAGAATGGACTCGAACAATATCTGATATTGCGTCGTTATTATCTCCCTCACGGGGAAGATACCGTGGATGATATTTCCGCTGCTATCTGGCTGGATAATCGTCACTGGGAATATATGCGCGTTGCGGTGGCTAACGGAATTAGCACGGCATTTAAAGGCACGGAATGAAACAATTAGATTTTACATTAAGCCTGATTGATAAACTGACCCGCCCGTTAAAACAGGCGCAGGGCAGCGTGTCCGGCTTTGCTGAAAAATCAAAGAATGCCTTTAAGCAGATTGGTGCCGGCTCTCTGGCCATGTGGGGCGTTGCTCAGGCCATTCAGGGGGCATTGTCGCCGGCAATTGAGATGTATGACGCGCTGAACGATGCCGCCGCGAAAGGGATTGATGATACCTCACTGAAGACCGTGCAGCGCGATGCGCTGCGCTTCAGCATGACCTACGGTGCCAGTGCTGTGGAGTTCGTGAAGTCTACGGAAGACATTAACGCCTCTATTGCCGGCCTGAGCAATACCGAGCTGCCAAAGGTGACGAAAGTCGCCAATACGCTGGCGTTTGCCATGAAATCCACCGCTGCCGAAACCACGGAATTTATGGGGCAGATGTTCGGCAACTTTTCCGCTGAAGTGGCAAGGCTGGGGAAAGTCCCGTTTGCCGAACAACTGGCGGGCAAGATGGTGTACATGCGCAAAACCTTCGGTACCGAGATGGGAACCATCAAAGACCTGATGGAAGGTGCGCGAGGCGTCGGGACGAACTACGGCGTCGGGATGGATGAACAGCTGGCGGTACTGGGGCAGCTTCAGCGTACGCTGGGAACGGAGGCCAGCAGCGCCTACGAAGGCTTTATGACCGGTGCGATTGATGGCGCTAAAAAGCTTGGACTTTCGTTTACCGACGTGAACGGCAAAATGCTGTCCATGCCGGACATGCTGACGAAGCTTCAGAACAAGTACGGTAAAAGCCTGGATGGCAACCTGAAAGCGCAGGCGGAGTTGGATGCCGCCTTTGGTGACAGTTCGGCGGTGGTCAAGCAACTGTATGGCAATGTTGCCTTACTGCAACGCAATATCACCGAGCTGGGCGGTGCTGACGGACTGAAGCGCACGCAGGAAATGGCGGCGAAAATGGTGAAGCCGTGGGATCGCTTTGTGCAAATCCTGAAAGCCATTCAGACGGTGATTGGTCTGACGTTGATCCCCGTACTGTATCCGGTGCTGAACCGGCTGGCCGACATGGGGCAGACCTTTGCCCGCTGGATGCAGATGTTTCCCAATATCGCGCGCGTTATCGGGTATGCCACGCTGGCATTGCTGGGCTTTGCTGCCGTGGGCGCAAGCGCCAATATCGTGATGGGGGTCTCTAAATTCATCATTATGGGGCTGACCGGCGTATGGCGCTTGCTGGTCGCTGTCGTGAAGTCATACACCCTTGTTATCTGGCTGGCACAGAAAGCCGTTCTGGCCTGGAACATTGTGCTGAAGACTCTGCGTGGCGTGTTGCTGGCGGTGCGTATGGCCGCGATGCTGGCTGGTATCAGTATCAACCTGATGAGCTGGCCGGTGCTGCTGGTCATAGCGGCCATTGCGGCGCTGGTCGTGGGCTGCTATCTGTTGGTTAAGCACTGGGACGCCATTAAAGCCGCCGTTATGGACAGCTCCGCCTTTAAGGCTGCTGCGGAGGTTGTGAAGTGGCTGGCGGGTGTGTTCGGTTCAGCCTGGGATTCGATTGTCGCCGGCTGGAACAGCTTCATCGCGCTGCTTACCGGTTTTTCTCCGTCAAAGGCGTTAAGCGGTATGGCCAGCGGTATTGTGACGATGTTTGATAACATCTGGCAGACCATAAAAGGCGGGTTCCTGAAGTCCTGGAACTGGATTGTCGGGAAGCTCAATAAAATCCCCGGCGTGGATATTGAGCTATCACCTGTCGTGACTCCCGGAAACAATAAAACTGCGGCCGAAGTTATTCCGCCAGTGATGCAGAACAATTACGCAGGTAATACTCAACAATTATTGACAACAAATACCCTTTCAACCGGGGGGCAATTAAAAGATGTTGACCGGGGCGGTATCAGTAGCACTATCAGCAAAAATTCAAAATCTGTAACGGACAACAGCAAAAAGATTGGTGAAGTGCATTTCCATACCAAAGAAGCACTTTCACCTGCTCAGCTAATGGAATGGCAGGAGCTAAATTAATGAGTGATGTGCTTTATATCGACCTGCTTATTGAGGGGCGTAATTTTGTGCTTAATACAGGTAGCGAGCCTGAATTGTGCAATAACCGAAAAAGTATCGGGCAGGATGTTGTGCATTCAATTATCGAAAGCGGGCTGGCCACGCAGTTAATTGCCGAACGTAGCCCGACCTTACGCGCAGATATTTTTACTCAGCTGGAGCTGCTTGTTGAAAGTGACGATCGCATTGTGCCGGGTACGGTGGAAATCAGCGAGGAAAGCACCAGACGCCTGTGGGTGACAGCCGGTACGTATGATTTTGGCAGTATTACTTATCAGGTGAATCTATGACGGAAAAGCCGCAGGTCGATTTTGAAGAAGTGGTAAAAACCAGCGGGATGCCGACCACGGAAGATGAGGTGCGCACCCGTTTTAACACCGTTGTGGCCGATGAAGGGATGATTACCAATACGTCCCGCATGTCGCCATTCTGGCGGCTGATTACGGCGATTGTGACCGCGCCGGTGATGTGGCTGAAAGATGCGCTGGTAGCGGTGGTGCTGCCCGGTATGTTTGTGGCCACGGCCACTGGTCAGATGTTGCGCCTGCTGGCATGGGCGGTAAACGTTACGCCGAAGCCAGCCAGCGCAGCCGAGGGTGTGATCCGCTTCTTCAAAGAAGACGTTAAGCAGGCGGTGACGGTGAAAACCGGCACGGTAGTTCAGACGGAGCGTATCAACGGAAAAGTCTATGCCTTATCCACCGTTGCGGATGTAACGCTCCCATCCGGTACCGCCAGCGCTTTGCTGGCAGTAAAAGCGACGGGAACGGGCGGGGCGTACAACCTTGCGCCGGGATACTACCGTATTCTGCCGGTGGCGGTGGACGGTATCAGCCATGTGGCCAGTGAAGAAAACTGGCTGACGGTGCCAGGCGCTGACGAGGAGAGCGACGACGAACTGCGCGAACGCTGCCGCAATCAGTTCAACCTGGTGGGAAATTATCATACCGACGCGGTTTATCGTTCGATGATTGCCGGTGTGGCCAGTCTGAGCATTGACAGGATTTTCTTTGAGCATGACGCGCCGCGCGGGCCGGGTACCGCGAACGCGTATCTTCTGCTGGACAGCGGTGTTACTTCTGACCCGTTTATTGATGCCGTAAACGACTATATCAACACGCAGGGGCATCATGGCCACGGCGATGATATGCAGTGTTTTGCCATGCCAGAAACCCGTCACGATCTGATTGTGACGGTCTGGGTCAAAAATCTGAGTAACCTGGAACAGGATCAGCGTGACAGCCTGAAAGCGGGGGTTGAAAACCTTATCCGCTGCGCTTTTCGTGAAAATACGGACTATGACGTGAAGAAGACGTGGCCATACTCGCGTTTTTCCTTTTCACAGCTGGGGCGGGAGATCCATAAGACTTTCCCGGACACGGATTCGCTGGAATTTTCACTCAAAGATATCACCAGTGAACTCAGCGTGCCGCGACTTAACGCGCTGACGGTGGAACTGAAAGATGAATGATTTTCTGAATAAACTGGCCAGCATGGTGCTGCCGTCCTGGATGGATAAAGGCGAGCCACAAAAGCTTCTCAAAGTGGCGCAAAAATTCTGGGCGGACGTTTACAGCTGGATTACGTGGCCGCTGCGTCAGTTTGACCCGCTGACCTGCAACGAAACGATACTGGGTCTTATCGCATGGGACAGGGATATCAGCCGCTTTAACGGCGAACCGCTGACGCTGTTTCGCCGGCGCGTTGCTTTCGCCTTTGTGAATGCGGCAGATGCCGGTTCCGTTGAGGGGTTTATCAATATCTTTGACCGGCTGGGGATTGGGTATGTTGAACTGATGGAGCGCCAGCCGGGTATTGACTGGGATGTGATACTGGTTCGAGTCACCGACAGTCAGATATCGGATAACACTGAACTGATGATCCAGATTATCCGGCAGTATGGCCGCACATGCCGGCGCTATCAGTTTGAGGTTATCACCTCTGAAAATTTATCCATCCGTGCAGGATGGGATCAGGGCGAATATGTGGTTTATCCGGCGAAGATTGCCGGCACGGAAACCAGCAGCGCGACATTCAGCGCGAGCTTACAGGGAGAGTAGTTATTATGTCACAGACCGCTATCACGCTGGCGTTTGAGCAGTGGAAAGCGCAGCAGGCTGCTACGGGTGAACCTGTTCTGCTTGATGAGTTCGTTTTTGCACTGGTGCCGGGGCTTGACCCGGATTTGCCTGTCGATCGCAGTGAAACGCTGCCACCTGCTGCGCAAATTGTTCACCGCGAATCAGTCACCCGTAAAGGGGTGGTAAATGAAAATGCTGTTGTGCATTCGGCGGTGTTGGGTGCGGATGTGGGTGATTTTTCCTTCAACTGGATCGGGCTGACGAATAAGGCCACCGGTACGCTTGCGATGATTGTTCATGCGCCGGAGCAGCAGAAATTAAAGACGAAAGAAGGGCAGCAGGGTAACGTCCTGACCCGTTCTTTCCTGATGGAGTTTACTGGTGCACAGGCAGAAACGGCCATTAACACGCCTGCTGAGACCTGGCAGATTGATTTCACAGCCCGTATGGCGGGGATGGACGAGCGTCAGCGTCTGGAAAATATCGACCTTTACGGTGCCGGTGCATTTTTTGATGATGGCTATCTGGTGGCCAAAAGCGGCGATCAGTACTTTGTCACGAAAGGGACGGGGTATGTTGCAGGACTGCGTTCTGTGCAGGCAGCTAACCAAAACATCACTGTAACCACAAAACCGGTCAAAGTCTGGCTGGATGTGTGTTGGTCAGGCGCACTGACCAGTGTCTGGTCGGTACAGAGTAAGGTGACAGTGGCCGCTAACTTGGTGGGGTACGAGCAGAACGGCGTGAAACATTATGTTTTTGCGCTGGCCAGCATTGATGCCAACGGGAATATCACTGATTTGCGGCCGAAAGGTACACTTGATAACCAGCAGGCAAATAGTAGCTACCTGGTTAAGAGTAAAAATCTGTCCGACCTGACTAATCTGGTGACAGCCCGTAAGAGCCTGGAGCTTGGAACTGCTGCGACCGCTAACCGCCAGACCAGCTCAACGGATAATACTGGCGGGGCACTCATGATGAATGGTGCATGGGGAGTTGGTGGTGTGGCTCCGAATGTAGATGCCTCTGTTGGCGGATTGTATACAGCAGGCGCAGGGAATCCGGATAATCCTGACGGCATGGGATATGCACAACTCTGTATCGCGCCGTCAGGTTATTACTCTGTTCGTCTGGCGATTCAGTATTCTGTAACATCGCCTGCTGTCTATGTCAGAACGATATTTGGTGATGATAAAAATGCCTGGTTACAGCTGCTGACAACCAACATTGCCGATGGAAACTATCTGGCGAAATCTAAAAATCTGTCAGATTTAACGAATGCTACGACCGCTCGTACTAATCTGGGACTGAAAAACGCTGCAACACAGGATGTTGGAACTGGCGCCGGAACGGTAGCGGCGGGCAATGACAGCAGAATCGTTAATGCATTACAACGTGAGAGTAATCTCTCAGACCTAAGCAACGCAGGCACAGCACGTAACAACCTCGGATTAGGCTCAGCTGCGACCCGCGATGTCGGTACGGCGGGAGGGAATGTCATGCAGGTTGGGGCGTGGGGGTGGGGAGGGCTTGCACCCAGCTCCCCAACAGATGCAATTACCAGTGTCTATTTTGGCGGTGTTGGTACGGCGTATGCACCTGATAAAAATCGCGGTTTTTCGTATTTAAATATTGGTGTGTCAGGTACATATCGAACACGACTTGCAATGGATTATGCCAACCAATCGGCACCACGTCTTTTTTATCAGAATATCGCCGGGACGACGTATAGTCCGTGGTTCGAACTCTATCACACAGGCAATAAGCCGACTGCCTCTGATGTTGGGGCTGTTGATGGTGTACAGCTTGGCGCTGAGGTTACTGTAACGGCGACCACTCTGATAAATGGCGACAGGACAATAAGGGCACCGGCAGGTTCTTTTATTTCTGGGATTGTCGATATTAATTCACAAAATCCGGAGGTTAAAGACTCTGACGCCATTATTACCAGGCCACTACAGATTCGGGTTAATGGTGCCTGGCGAACCGTTTCTCAGCAGTAGGACAAGAGAATGAAAAATAAGAATTTTACCGCATATACCAGGAGTGGAGATAATCCGCACAACATTGCTTATTTACGTGATGAAGATGGGAATGACTGGTACGAAAATCAGGCAGATTTTAAAAGTGGCACTCTGAAAATAGCGTATGACGCGTTGGGAATCATTCGCTCGCTGACTTACAACGTAGAATTATTATTTCCAGTAGGGTTATCTGTTGCAGAAATTAATAATGTCGCTGTTCCTGACGGCATTTCTATCAATGGCCAGTGGAAATATAACGGTAAAAAAATAATTCAGATGCCAGTTGATTATATTGCGATAGCAGATGCTGAGAAAACTCGACGTATTCAGGCTGTGACAGAGGCTATTGCCCCGTTACAGGATGCTGTTGATTTAGATATCGCCACTGACCAGGAGCGTGCCTCGCTGCTGGCTTTGAAAAAAGCCCGTGTGCTACTTAATCGGGTTGATACTTCAGATGCTCCTGACATTGAATGGCCAGAGGTGCCATGTGATGTGGCGTGAAGCTAAGCTGGCCTTTAACGACAGCGTAACGGCTATCAATTGTACGGTTGTGCCGGCGCATCCGTGGATATACGGACTGGGGCAGCAGACCGAGAATGGTGCATATCTCAGCCCGGTTAACGCCATTTCTTACCTGGCTGAAAAGCTGGCCGGGACGGGCGGAAACGCTGATGTGATCATTATGATGGTTGCTGGCCAGACGCATGACAGCTTCATAAACAGTCTTAATCAGCTGGTTGATGTTTTTCCGGCGCCAGCTTTCACTCAGGTAAAGCGCCTGGCGCTTTCTGCGGCAGAACTGGCGATGGAAAAGATGCAAATTCCGGCAAAGTACAGCGCCGGGCTGGCTGATGTGCTTCCACTGTCAGTACCAACCAGTCGGACAGCTCTTGCCGCAGCGGCAGTCAAGAAAGCACAGGAAGAAGCGGCCGCAGTGGTTGATATCGGGGCGCTTAAGAAACAACTCGACGACTTTACCCGTCTGCGCGATGGTCTGCTGGGCGATATTGCCGGTGGACTGGCTGATTTACAGGGGAAAAGCGCCAGAGCCTGGGTATTCACTGCCAGCGGTGATTTGGGTACCACATTGCTGGATCTGGTAAAAGGCATCCCGTTGCAATCGGCGGTTTACTCTGCGGCCATGATGCTGACTGGCGATAATCTCGATGGCATAAAAGGAATGATACATGACCTCGAATCCGACGCTGGCGCTTAACGGAGAAGCGATCCAGCTGAAAAACATGCGTGTAACGATAACGCAGCAGTTTCAGGACAAAGACCAGTCCGGACAGACCAGCTCTACCACGAAGTCCGAGCAGGGCATGAAGGGTAAAGAGCTGCGCGTATCCGGCGAGGTTCCATTCAAAAATAAAGAGATATTGCGCCGCATCTTTGAGCTGGCCAGCGCCACTGATGCCAGCGGCCAGCGTCAGAAATACCGCGTCGCCCATGAGCAGGCGCGTGCTGTCAATTTTCGTGAAGCCACCTTCACCGGCACGCTGGATGCCCCGCAGCAGGACGGGAAAATGTCCTGGCTGGTGACATTTACGCTGACCGAACATATCAGTGTTCAGGAAAAGCGTGAGGCGAGGGCAAGCAGTAAAGTGTCAGCGAAAAAGCAGGGAAGCTCTTCCAGTGGCGCTGCCGGTGGGGCAGGTCAGTCCGCTGATGAAGATGATGAGAAAATGACGTGGTTTGAGCGCAAAGTCCTGAAACCCGTTAACGATGCACTGGGGTAAGGATGAAACCGATAAAACGGCTGTACCTGTCAACGGACGAGGTACATCTTGCTGATGCCAGTCTGGTGCTGGAGCTGAACGCCTGCGGCCGGGGATTCATTACGGCCGAAACTGACCAGGACTATACCGGCAAGCTGGTACGACTTAATGTCGGGTATACCGACCTTCTTTTGCGGTGGTTTACTGGGTATGTGGAACGGTCGCAGCCGGCTGATAACGGCTTCCAGCGGCTTTTTGTTCGTGAGCTGGTTGGTGTGTTTGAACGCCTGTGGCCATGCTCACTTCAGCACCCGACACTGCGCAGCGTGGCCAGCTGGCTGGAAGAGAACAGCGGCATTACGGTGATGGTACCCGATGCCGGTTACGCTGATAAACCGATCCCCCACTTTACCCACAGTGGCAGCGGGTACCAACTGCTGAATAATCTGGGTAAAGCCTTTGGCATTACGGATTACATCTGGTACCAGTTACCGGATGGCGGGCTGTATGTGGGAGGCGCAGAAAAGTCCCTCTTTGCCGGTAAACCGGTGGATATCCCGGCCGGGTTCAGTCAGGGGGCTGCTGGCGGCAATACCATGACGTTACCGGTTGTCCAGAGCCTTCGGCCTGGGGTTGAAATGAACGGCGAGCGTGTCACAAAGGTTCATCTGACCAATGATACAATGGCCGTTACCTGGACACCTCGTAACCGTGCAACTGGCCAGCCATTGCAGAAATCACCGATACAGCGACAGATTGAAAGCCATTTTCCGGAGCTGGCATCCGGGCTACACCTGCCGAAGTTCGCCAGGGTCATAGCGCCTACAGAGGCCGTAAAGAGTGGCAACTTTTCGGATCCTTTCCGTCCGCGCTATGCCGTGGACGTGCAGCTGCTAGACGCAGACGGTAAACCCGACGCGCAAACACCCGTTTATTCTGCCGTTCCACTACCGGTACCGATGGCCGGTAATGATTCCGGCATGTACCAGTTTCCGCCTGAAGGGACGCTTGTCGAAGTCGCTTTTACTGACGGCCGGCCGGATAAGCCATTTATCCGCCAGACCGTGCCGGATGGTACCAGCCTGCCGGATATCAAACCCGGTGAGCAGCTCCAGCAGCAGCGGGCTGAAGTCTCCCAGCGCGTGACGCGAGCCGGGGACTGGGTGCGGCAGACTGATCAGACAATCAGCGAAACATCGATGGCCAGAACGGTTAAGGCCGATACTGAAAGCCGGGAACTGGTGAGCCGTGAAACGACCATCAAAGCTACGGATAAAACCAGCGTTATCGGCACGTCCACGCTGATGGCTGGAGCCATTCAGCAGGTTAGCACCGGCAAGTTCAGCCAGGCGATTCAGGGTAGCCGGCTGGCCACTGTCGGCGGCAGTGATGAGCTGGCCGTGACCGAAGACGTCATGGTTACGGCTGGAAAAAACCTGACGGAGCAGATTGGCCAGATTCGAAAAAGCGTTGCGGCCGTACAGCAGCAGATTATCGCGCCGGTAGTGTGGATAGGTTCCAATAGTATAAATGTGGCGCAGCTGATGCTGGATACGCTTGATGTGGTCAAGCAGCTGGCAGAACTGACCGCCAGCCATACGCATAGTAATACTGGCGCACCGACGAACGCCGGCGACATTCGCAGCACCGGCGCACAAGCCGATACACTGAACGGTAAATACTCCCCCGTAATCGGCAAGTAACACCTCATCCTACCCGCTCATCGTAGCGGGTTTTTTTGTTCCCCTATCAAACGCCACAGAACGCTCCCAGCGCAGCGCATCATTACACCCAGGCAAACACCTCCCAGCACTCAGCGCAGCGGCGCACGCCTGCGTCTGTGAATCCTGACGGCGACGAAATAACGGCGGAAGTGACGAAAACGGCGCTACACCGCACCCGCCTGCGGTTTTCGTGTTGAGAATGATTTCAGTTTTTCCGGTGGTTCAAAATACATCGGCAGGCCGCGCCAGCGCTGGGGCTTTGACGTAAGATCCCAAACTGAAATGTGTGAAACAGATTTCAGAGATTTCAGTTTTTGGACGATGGCCAGCTAGTCGCCTCAGAAGGGAAAGTCTTGCGCCATACGGTGTCAGGTGTGATTACGTAACTTTTTACGTAACGGTCGGAGCGGGATCTCGTTAGCGCTTAAAAACAGAGAGCCGTTGCTGGCGCGGGTTTGCGGGGAACCGTACGAACTGGCGCTACTGAAATACTTTGCACAGCTCCGTCCGCGCCCATCCATGCGCACACATGCCGCTATCAGTGACCAAATCAGTAACAGAGAGAGATACAAACTCACCAACAAATCAGGGTGATTTCTGACCATTCTGAGTTTTTTCAAAAATTGATGGGGGGCATCGGAAAACCGTCACAAACATCACAATATTAAAAATCATTATCTATCTATATGATATTTAATAATAAATATGGATATCTAAAACCATCACAAAAGCATCACAGAAGCATCACAGTGTGACGGTCTTAAAACATCACAACTCTGTTTTATAACTTATTGAATTTATTATGTGTGACGGTTTGTGTTGCGTTTTGTGATGGTTTTACCGTCACAAGATTTATTCATGATAATCATATGGTTAATAGGTTATTTAGTGGTGCGTGATGGTTGTGACGGTTTTCCGATGGCCGACTTAAAAATAGGTTAGGTAGAAGAGCATATGAGTTAACAACAAGCAGGCGCAAAAAAAGCCCCGAATGGTCGGAGCTTATGGGTATAGGGAGCAGGGGAGGTTAATTAAACAGCTTAATAGCAGTAAATAAGAGCGCCATACTTGTGAATAGTGCACCTACAAGCCAGATAGTCTGTAAGCGTATCTCTTTATGAACCCCGGTAATCTCTTTGTAAACGCCTGCAAAGCCGGCCTGTAGTTCGGCTTTTGTGGCAAAATGCTCAGTCCGTTCCTTCAACGTAGCAATATCCAGGCGTGTGGCTGAAAGCTCAGACTCTAGTTTTTCAACTCTCTTTTCTAATCGTTCGAGCACACCGCCACCCCCGCCATCGCCATTTTTCTTCTCTGGAAAATCAAGTAATACAAGGTTATCAGATTCTGGTTGCATTATGGCTGATCTCCCTGGTCATGAATACGGTCTTCCACCCAATAAACGACATTGGCTGCACGGAAATAGCTGATAAAACCACAGTTCTGGCAGATAAGTCGGTATTGATGATTAGAAACTAATGGTGCTTTTGACTCATCAATAAGTGAGGGAGTGACAAAGTGAACTGCGGTCGCATCGACATATTGCCGGGATTCTTCTTCGGTTAGTTCGGACGGTTTTTTGTCTTTGAACGGGCTACGTGATGAATCCAGGCTCATTGTTTCCGGTGTGGATAGCTGATCGTGACCGCAAGCTAAGCAGACTTTATTGACTCCCTTCTCAGCAAGATACTGGGCGAAAAGTTGTGGTGTAACCAGCCGTAAACGATGGTATGCGTTGCGTGCGGGATCATCTTTGTGATCTGACTTACTCATTATTACTCCATTTGCTGCATGGCAAAAAACCCCAGATTTGGGGTTTTTTGTTGTTAATGTGGTCGATATGTGGACGTTGTTTGAAATAATTCCTTTTATTTCAATGTGCTACAGGTAAATAAAACGCGCCCGAAGGCGCGTTGGCGATACACTCAAAGTTCAGTTTTACTCTTCTTCAACTTCTTCGAAGCTTGCGTCTTTCACCGATGTTGTGGCGCGACGGGCTTCCCCTTTGTGTTGCACCTTATTGAGCTGCCGTTCCAGCTTGTTGATCAATTCGTTGATTGCAGCATACATATCTTCATGCTTGGCGCTGGCAACCAGAAGCCCGTTCGGCGTGTTCATGGTGGCGTCAGCGATAAAACCCTGCGGCTCCTTGGACAGGATGATGTGCGGGTTAATAATATGAGTTTGCCATTTTTCTAATTTGGCTAGACGGTCTGCGACATGTTGGCGGATGGCCGGAGTAATTTCCATTTGTTTGCTGGTAATGTTCATTGTCATAAATTTTACCTCTTGTCTTTCCGTCTTGGTGATTCCAGCATACCTTTCCTAATGTCAAAATGTGTGATTTAAATCACGTTTTTTTGTCACTTTTTGTCAAGGAAACTGTTTTGTGAGGCAGGGCAGGAACAGGCGATATTTTCCTTGTCGAAAGGGAAAAAGGCGGTCATATTTGATGAGATGACTTGCCGCTAAAGCGGTTCAGCGGGCAGGTGAAACGGATAAAAAAACGGCAGCCCCAGGGCTGCCGTTTTGCTTGCGTTCGAAATCAGGATTGCGTGCTGCTGCTGTTTGCCGCAATGATTTTCGCTACTTTGTCTGCCTGCGCCGTCATTTGCATCTGACGGTACGCGTTTTCCATCTTCGGCAGCGCATCGCGGGTGGCCTGTGTATCCGGGAAATCGCGCAGCATGTTTTCAACGCGGTTTACCACGGCAACCCATGCGCCACGGTCAGTGTAGTAATCAACGACTGACAGCTCGTACTTGGCCAGACGATCTTTCAGGAACACCAGACGTTTGTTCGCATCCGTGACGTACTGGCTGTTCGGGTAGCCGCGAACCAGCTTAGAGAAGTCATTGAAGGCGTCACGTGCGTGCTGCGGATCGCGGTCAGAACGGTCAACCCCAAAGAAGCCCTGAAGTGCGCTGTCGTCCAGCGCCATATTGGTCAGGCCACGCATATACATGACATAATCAATGTTCGGGTGCGTCGGGTTAAGACGGATAAAACGATCAATGGCAGCCTGAGCCAACGGCAGATCGGCATTTTTGTAGTACGCGTAGATCAGATCCAGCTGCACCTGCTGAGAGTACGGGCCAAACGGATAACGGTTATCCAACGCTTCCAGTTGCGTTATCGCTTGTTTCCAGTTACCGTCCTGCAGCTTTTGCTGAGCAGTTGCGTAGATTTCGTTAGGCGGATTATCAGGCACCTCTTCCTTTGAACCAGAGCACCCCGCCAAAGCCAGGCTCAACGTGGCCGCTGCCACCAGATATTTCATGCGCGTCATGACGTTTTGACTTTCCTCAAAATGTTTGTACGGGATATTCGCAGTTCCTGTTCCCGATTAAGACCAGCTACAATAGCACACTATATTAAACGGCGAAGCCGTAAAAACCCAACGTTAACGAAGAAGCTGTATATGGCACAACGAGTAGAACTCACCGCAACGGTCTTAGAAAATCAACTGGGTCAACGCTTAGATCAAGCTTTGGCCGAATTGTTCCCTGATTATTCGCGATCTCGCATAAAAGAATGGATTCTTGACCAGCGCGTGCAGGTTAATGGTCAAATTTGCGACAAACCGAAAGAAAAAGTGTTGGGTGGCGAGACCGTCGCGATCAACGCTGAAATTGATGAAGATATCCGTTTTGAACCTCAGGATATCCCGCTGAACATCGTCTATGAAGATGATGACATTCTGGTTATCAACAAACCGCGCGATCTGGTGGTTCACCCTGGCGCCGGTAACCCGGACGGCACGGTGCTGAACGCGCTGCTGCATTATTATCCGCCGATTGCCGATGTGCCGCGCGCGGGCATTGTCCATCGTCTGGATAAAGACACCACGGGTCTGATGGTTGTGGCGAAAACCGTTCCGGCGCAAACGCGTCTGGTAGAGTCGCTGCAGCTGCGCGAAATCACCCGTGAATATGAAGCGGTAGCGATTGGCCATATGACGGCGGGCGGTACGGTTGAAGAACCGATTAGCCGTCACCCAACCAAACGTACGCATATGGCGGTGCACCCAATGGGTAAACCGGCGGTCACGCACTATCGCATTATGGAACACTTCCGTGTGCACACGCGTCTGCGGCTGCGTCTTGAAACAGGACGTACGCACCAGATCCGCGTGCACATGGCCCATATCACGCACCCGCTGGTGGGCGATCAGGTTTATGGCGGGCGTCCGCGT
Source organism: Pseudocitrobacter sp. CD920760 (assembly GCF_057782505.1). Lineage (NCBI taxonomy): Bacteria > Pseudomonadati > Pseudomonadota > Gammaproteobacteria > Enterobacterales > Enterobacteriaceae > Pseudocitrobacter > Pseudocitrobacter sp. CD920760. The sequence goes on along the minus strand of NZ_CM173490.1, from coordinate 3,965,580 downwards.
CCACCGAAAGGCGCGTCGGATGAGTTCATTTCCGCACTGCGTAAATTTGACCGTCAGGCACTGCATGCCACCATGCTGCGTCTTTATCATCCGATCACCGGTATTGAGATGGAATGGCATGCGCCTATCCCGCAGGATATGGTCGATCTTATCGACGCAATGCGCGCCGATTTCGAAGAACATAAGGACGATGTGGACTGGTTATGACGTCATTGATTATCCCGCAGTGGCCGCAGCCGAAGGGCGTGGCATCCTGTAGTTCCACCCGTAAAGGCGGTGTGAGTCAAGCGCCTTACGATTCTCTGAATCTGGGCGCGCATTGCGGTGATAATCCGGACGATGTAGAAGAGAATCGCCGCCGCTTGTTTGCGGCGGGCGGCTTACCCTCTAAACCAGTCTGGCTTGAACAGGTTCACGGTAAAGATGTGCTGCGCTTAAGCGGCGGGCCGTATGAATCAAAACGCGCCGATGCGTCATACAGCAATATGCCGGGCACCGTTTGTGCGGTAATGACCGCCGATTGTCTGCCGGTACTGTTCTGTAATCTCGACGGAACAGAAGTGGCTGCGGCGCATGCGGGCTGGCGCGGGCTGTGTGAGGGCGTGCTGGAAGAGACGGTTGCCTGCTTTAACGATCGCCCTGAAAATATCATGGCGTGGCTTGGCCCGGCGATTGGCCCTACGGCGTTTGAAGTGGGGCCGGAAGTGCGTGACGCCTTTATGGCGAAAGACCATCAGGCTGACGCCGCGTTCCGCGCAGCGGGTGAAAAGTACTATGCTGATATTTATCTACTGGCGCGTCAGCGTCTGGGAAATGTCGGTGTGCAGCGCATCTACGGCGGTGACCGCTGTACCTTCAGCCAAAACGATGATTTTTTCTCATATCGTCGTGACCGTACTACAGGTCGTATGGCAAGTTTCATTTGGCTGATATAACCTAAAGAATCAAGACGATCCAGAAGGCTGACTTATTTTTCGCATTAAACAGGTCATTAACCTTGAATAATTGAGGGATGACCTCATTTAATCTCCAGTAGCAAAATTGACCTGTTATGGGAGGAATTATGCGTCTGGATCGTCTTACTAACAAATTCCAGCTTGCTCTCGCCGATGCCCAGTCTCTCGCACTGGGGCACGACAACCAGTTTATCGAACCCCTTCATTTAATGAGCGCCTTACTGAATCAGGAAGGGGGGTCGATTCGTCCTTTATTAACCACTGCCGGCATTAATGCGGGCCAGCTTCGCACGGCTATCGATCAGGCATTAAGCCGATTACCGCAGGTGGAAGGCACCGGCGGCGACGTCCAGCCTTCGCAGGATCTGGTGCGCGTGCTGAATCTTTGCGACAAGCTGGCGCAAAAACAGGGCGACAACTTTATTTCGTCAGAACTGTTCGTTCTGGCCGCGCTTGAGTCTCGCGGTTCACTGGCCGACCTGCTGAAATCCGCAGGGGCGACGACTGCCAACATTACTCAGGCGATTCAACAGATGCGCGGAGGGGAGAGCGTGAACGATCAAAATGCCGAAGACCAACGTCAGGCATTGAAAAAATATACCGTCGATCTGACCGAGCGTGCCGAGCAGGGCAAGCTTGATCCGGTCATCGGTCGTGATGAAGAAATTCGCCGCACCATTCAGGTGCTGCAACGTCGTACTAAAAACAACCCGGTGTTGATTGGTGAGCCTGGCGTCGGTAAAACGGCGATCGTCGAAGGGCTGGCGCAGCGTATCGTGAACGGTGAAGTGCCGGAAGGGCTGAAGGGCCGCCGTGTACTGGCGTTGGATATGGGCGCGCTGGTGGCCGGGGCGAAATATCGCGGTGAGTTTGAAGAACGTCTCAAAGGCGTGCTGAACGATCTGTCGAAACAGGAAGGCAACGTCATTCTGTTTATCGATGAGCTGCACACCATGGTGGGTGCAGGTAAAGCCGATGGCGCAATGGACGCCGGGAACATGCTGAAACCGGCGCTGGCCCGTGGTGAACTGCACTGCGTGGGCGCGACCACCCTTGATGAATATCGCCAGTACATTGAAAAAGATGCGGCGCTGGAACGTCGTTTCCAGAAAGTGTTTGTGGCCGAGCCGTCCGTTGAAGATACCATCGCGATCCTGCGTGGTCTGAAAGAACGTTATGAGTTGCACCACCACGTGCAAATCACCGACCCGGCTATCGTCGCGGCGGCAACGCTTTCGCATCGTTATATTGCCGACCGTCAGTTGCCGGATAAAGCGATTGACCTGATTGATGAAGCGGCGTCCAGCATTCGTATGCAGATTGACTCGAAGCCGGAAGAACTCGACCGGCTCGATCGCCGTATCATCCAGTTGAAACTGGAACAACAGGCGCTGAAGAAAGAGTCTGACGAAGCCAGCCTGAAACGTCTCGATATGCTGAATGAAGAGCTGGAAGACAAAGAACGCCAGTATTCGGTATTAGAAGAAGAGTGGAAAGCCGAGAAAGCCTCGCTTTCCGGTACGCAGACAATTAAAGCGGAGCTTGAGCAGGCGAAAATCGCCATCGAGCAGGCGCGCCGCGTGGGTGACCTGGGGCGGATGTCTGAACTGCAGTACGGTAAAATTCCGGAACTGGAAAAACAGCTGGCGGCGGCGACTCAGTCCGAAGGTAAAACCATGCGTCTGCTGCGTAACCGCGTAACGGATGCGGAAATCGCCGAAGTGCTGGCTCGCTGGACCGGGATCCCGGTTGCACGCATGCTGGAAGGCGAGCGCGAAAAACTGCTGCGGATGGAGCAAGACCTGCATAGCCGGGTGATTGGTCAGAACGAAGCGGTGGAAGCGGTATCGAACGCGATTCGTCGTAGCCGCGCCGGGCTGTCCGATCCTAACCGCCCAATCGGTTCGTTCCTGTTCCTGGGGCCGACCGGTGTCGGTAAAACGGAACTGTGTAAGGCGCTGGCGAACTTTATGTTCGATAGCGATGACGCGATGGTGCGTATCGATATGTCCGAGTTTATGGAGAAACACTCCGTGTCTCGCCTGGTCGGTGCGCCTCCGGGATATGTCGGTTATGAAGAGGGCGGCTATCTGACCGAAGCCGTACGCCGTCGCCCTTACTCGGTCATCCTGCTGGATGAAGTTGAGAAAGCGCACCCGGATGTGTTCAACATTCTGCTGCAGGTGCTGGACGATGGTCGTTTGACCGACGGGCAGGGGAGAACGGTCGACTTCCGTAATACGGTGGTCATTATGACCTCTAACCTGGGTTCCGATCTGATTCAGGAACGCTTTGGCGAGCTGGATTACGGGCACATGAAAGATCTGGTGCTGGGCGTGGTCAGTCAGAGCTTCCGTCCGGAATTCATCAACCGTATTGATGAAGTGGTTGTGTTCCATCCGCTGGGTGAAGCACACATTGCCTCAATTGCACAGATTCAGCTGCAACGTCTGTACAAACGTCTGGAAGAACGCGGTTATGAAACGCAAATTTCTGATGAGGCGCTGCATCTGTTGAGTAAAAACGGTTATGACCCGGTATATGGCGCGCGTCCGTTGAAACGCGCTATTCAGCAGCAAATTGAAAACCCGCTGGCGCAGCAGATCCTATCCGGTGAGCTGGTTCCGGGGAAAACGATACGTCTGGACGTTAAAGACGATCATATTGTGGCAGTGCAGTAAGTCACAAAAATGCAAAAACGGGCCCTCAGGGGCTCGTTTTTGTTTATAAACCAGGCAAAAATAAGTAAATTGAATGAAAAGTGAGCGAGTAAAAAGTTTTTTGTATTTTATGCTTGCGAGATCTCAATTACTCCCTATAATGCGCCCCCACTGACACGGAACAACGGCCAACATGCCGCCGGGTCAACAGAGTGAAAATAAACCTTGACTCTGTAGCGGGATGGCTTAATATGCACACCCCGCGCCGCTGAGAAAAAGCGAAGCGGCACTGCTCTTTAACAATTTATCAGACAATCTGTGTGGGCACTCAATGATACGGATTCTTAACGTCGCAAGACGATAAATGAATACCAAGTCTCTGAGTGAACACGTAATTCATTACGAAGTTTAATTCACGAGCATCAAACTTAAATTGAAGAGTTTGATCATGGCTCAGATTGAACGCTGGCGGCAGGCCTAACACATGCAAGTCGAACGGTAACAGGAATCAGCTTGCTGATTCGCTGACGAGTGGCGGACGGGTGAGTAATGTCTGGGAAACTGCCTGATGGAGGGGGATAACTACTGGAAACGGTAGCTAATACCGCATAACGTCGCAAGACCAAAGAGGGGGACCTTCGGGCCTCTTGCCATCGGATGTGCCCAGATGGGATTAGCTAGTAGGTGGGGTAACGGCTCACCTAGGCGACGATCCCTAGCTGGTCTGAGAGGATGACCAGCCACACTGGAACTGAGACACGGTCCAGACTCCTACGGGAGGCAGCAGTGGGGAATATTGCACAATGGGCGCAAGCCTGATGCAGCCATGCCGCGTGTATGAAGAAGGCCTTCGGGTTGTAAAGTACTTTCAGCGAGGAGGAAGGTGTTGAGGTTAATAACCTTAGCAATTGACGTTACTCGCAGAAGAAGCACCGGCTAACTCCGTGCCAGCAGCCGCGGTAATACGGAGGGTGCAAGCGTTAATCGGAATTACTGGGCGTAAAGCGCACGCAGGCGGTTTGTTAAGTCAGATGTGAAATCCCCGGGCTCAACCTGGGAACTGCATTTGAAACTGGCAAGCTTGAGTCTCGTAGAGGGGGGTAGAATTCCAGGTGTAGCGGTGAAATGCGTAGAGATCTGGAGGAATACCGGTGGCGAAGGCGGCCCCCTGGACGAAGACTGACGCTCAGGTGCGAAAGCGTGGGGAGCAAACAGGATTAGATACCCTGGTAGTCCACGCTGTAAACGATGTCGACTTGGAGGTTGTGCCCTTGAGGCGTGGCTTCCGGAGCTAACGCGTTAAGTCGACCGCCTGGGGAGTACGGCCGCAAGGTTAAAACTCAAATGAATTGACGGGGGCCCGCACAAGCGGTGGAGCATGTGGTTTAATTCGATGCAACGCGAAGAACCTTACCTACTCTTGACATCCACGGAACTTTTCAGAGATGAATTGGTGCCTTCGGGAACCGTGAGACAGGTGCTGCATGGCTGTCGTCAGCTCGTGTTGTGAAATGTTGGGTTAAGTCCCGCAACGAGCGCAACCCTTATCCTTTGTTGCCAGCGGTTCGGCCGGGAACTCAAAGGAGACTGCCAGTGATAAACTGGAGGAAGGTGGGGATGACGTCAAGTCATCATGGCCCTTACGAGTAGGGCTACACACGTGCTACAATGGCATATACAAAGAGAAGCGACCTCGCGAGAGCAAGCGGACCTCATAAAGTATGTCGTAGTCCGGATTGGAGTCTGCAACTCGACTCCATGAAGTCGGAATCGCTAGTAATCGTAGATCAGAATGCTACGGTGAATACGTTCCCGGGCCTTGTACACACCGCCCGTCACACCATGGGAGTGGGTTGCAAAAGAAGTAGGTAGCTTAACCTTCGGGAGGGCGCTTACCACTTTGTGATTCATGACTGGGGTGAAGTCGTAACAAGGTAACCGTAGGGGAACCTGCGGTTGGATCACCTCCTTACCTTAAAGAACCGTTCCTTGAAGTGTCCACACAGATTGTCTGATGAAAAGTAAATAGCAAGGCGTCTTGCGATTGAGACTTCAGTGTCCCCTTCGTCTAGAGGCCCAGGACACCGCCCTTTCACGGCGGTAACAGGGGTTCGAATCCCCTAGGGGACGCCACTTGCTGGTATGTGTGAGTGAAAGTCGCCGACCTTAATATCTCAAAACAGACTGTTAAGTCTTGTTTGAGATATTTGCTCTTTAAAAATCTGGATCAAGCTGAAAATTGAAACGACACACTTTTAAGTGTGTTCGAGTCTCTCAAATTTTCGCAACACGATGGTGTTTTACGAAACATCTTCGGGTTGTGAGGTTAAGCGACTAAGCGTACACGGTGGATGCCCTGGCAGTCAGAGGCGATGAAGGACGTGCTAATCTGCGATAAGCGTCGGTAAGGTGATATGAACCGTTATAACCGGCGATTTCCGAATGGGGAAACCCAGTGTGATTCGTCACACTATCATTACGTGAATACATAGCGTAATGAAGCGAACCGGGGGAACTGAAACATCTAAGTACCCCGAGGAAAAGAAATCAACCGAGATTCCCCCAGTAGCGGCGAGCGAACGGGGAGCAGCCCAGAGTCTGAATCAGCATGTGTGTTAGTGGAAGCGTCTGGAAAGTCGCACGATACAGGGTGAAAGTCCCGTACACCAAAATGCATATGTTGTGAACTCGAAGAGTAGGGCGGGACACGTGGTATCCTGTCTGAATATGGGGGGACCATCCTCCAAGGCTAAATACTCCTGACTGACCGATAGTGAACCAGTACCGTGAGGGAAAGGCGAAAAGAACCCCGGCGAGGGGAGTGAAAAAGAACCTGAAACCGTGTACGTACAAGCAGTGGGAGCCTCTTTATGGGGTGACTGCGTACCTTTTGTATAATGGGTCAGCGACTTATATTCTGTAGCAAGGTTAACCGAATAGGGGAGCCGAAGGGAAACCGAGTCTTAACTGGGCGTTAAGTTGCAGGGTATAGACCCGAAACCCGGTGATCTAGCCATGGGCAGGTTGAAGGTTGGGTAACACTAACTGGAGGACCGAACCGACTAATGTTGAAAAATTAGCGGATGACTTGTGGCTGGGGGTGAAAGGCCAATCAAACCGGGAGATAGCTGGTTCTCCCCGAAAGCTATTTAGGTAGCGCCTCGTGAACTCATCTTCGGGGGTAGAGCACTGTTTCGGCTAGGGGGTCATCCCGACTTACCAACCCGATGCAAACTACGAATACCGAAGAATGTTATCACGGGAGACACACGGCGGGTGCTAACGTCCGTCGTGAAGAGGGAAACAACCCAGACCGCCAGCTAAGGTCCCAAAGTCACAGTTAAGTGGGAAACGATGTGGGAAGGCTCAGACAGCCAGGATGTTGGCTTAGAAGCAGCCATCATTTAAAGAAAGCGTAATAGCTCACTGGTCGAGTCGGCCTGCGCGGAAGATGTAACGGGGCTAAACTGTGCACCGAAGCTGCGGCAGCGACACTATGTGTTGTTGGGTAGGGGAGCGTTCTGTAAGCCGTTGAAGGTGTGTCGTGAGGCATGCTGGAGGTATCAGAAGTGCGAATGCTGACATAAGTAACGATAAAGCGGGTGAAAAGCCCGCTCGCCGGAAGACCAAGGGTTCCTGTCCAACGTTAATCGGGGCAGGGTGAGTCGACCCCTAAGGCGAGGCCGAAAGGCGTAGTCGATGGGAAACAGGTTAATATTCCTGTACTTGGTGTTACTGCGAAGGGGGGACGGAGAAGGCTATGTTGGCCGGGCGACGGTTGTCCCGGTTTAAGCGTGTAGGTGGGAAGTTTAGGTAAATCCGGACTTCTGTTAACACTGAGACGTGATGACGAGGCACTACGGTGCTGAAGTAACAAATGCCCTGCTTCCAGGAAAAGCCTCTAAGCATCAGGTAACATTGAATCGTACCCCAAACCGACACAGGTGGTCAGGTAGAGAATACCAAGGCGCTTGAGAGAACTCGGGTGAAGGAACTAGGCAAAATGGTGCCGTAACTTCGGGAGAAGGCACGCTGATATGTAGGTGAAGCGGTTTACCCGTGGAGCTGAAATCAGTCGAAGATACCAGCTGGCTGCAACTGTTTATTAAAAACACAGCACTGTGCAAACACGAAAGTGGACGTATACGGTGTGACGCCTGCCCGGTGCCGGAAGGTTAATTGATGGGGTTAGCGGCAACGCGAAGCTCTTGATCGAAGCCCCGGTAAACGGCGGCCGTAACTATAACGGTCCTAAGGTAGCGAAATTCCTTGTCGGGTAAGTTCCGACCTGCACGAATGGCGTAATGATGGCCAGGCTGTCTCCACCCGAGACTCAGTGAAATTGAACTCGCTGTGAAGATGCAGTGTACCCGCGGCAAGACGGAAAGACCCCGTGAACCTTTACTATAGCTTGACACTGAACATTGAGCCTTGATGTGTAGGATAGGTGGGAGGCTTTGAAGTGTGGACGCCAGTCTGCATGGAGCCAACCTTGAAATACCACCCTTTAATGTTTGATGTTCTAACGTAGACCCGTGATCCGGGTTGCGGACAGTGTCTGGTGGGTAGTTTGACTGGGGCGGTCTCCTCCCAAAGAGTAACGGAGGAGCACGAAGGTTAGCTAATCCTGGTCGGACATCAGGAGGTTAGTGCAATGGCATAAGCTAGCTTGACTGCGAGCGTGACGGCGCGAGCAGGTGCGAAAGCAGGTCATAGTGATCCGGTGGTTCTGAATGGAAGGGCCATCGCTCAACGGATAAAAGGTACTCCGGGGATAACAGGCTGATACCGCCCAAGAGTTCATATCGACGGCGGTGTTTGGCACCTCGATGTCGGCTCATCACATCCTGGGGCTGAAGTAGGTCCCAAGGGTATGGCTGTTCGCCATTTAAAGTGGTACGCGAGCTGGGTTTAGAACGTCGTGAGACAGTTCGGTCCCTATCTGCCGTGGGCGCTGGAGAATTGAGGGGGGCTGCTCCTAGTACGAGAGGACCGGAGTGGACGCATCACTGGTGTTCGGGTTGTCATGCCAATGGCATTGCCCGGTAGCTACATGCGGAAGAGATAAGTGCTGAAAGCATCTAAGCACGAAACTTGCCCCGAGATGAGTTCTCCCTGACTCCTTGAGAGTCCTGAAGGAACGTTGAAGACTACGACGTTGATAGGCTGGGTGTGTAAGTGCAGCGATGCATTGAGCTAACCAGTACTAATGAACCGTGAGGCTTAACCTTACAACGCCGAAGATGTTTTGGCGAAGAGACATCGATAAGTAAGCTTGATAACAGATTAAATTAACCGGCGTAAGCGGGTTAATACAACAGAATTTGCCTGGCGGCACTAGCGCGGTGGTCCCACCTGACCCCATGCCGAACTCAGAAGTGAAACGCCGTAGCGCCGATGGTAGTGTGGGGTCTCCCCATGCGAGAGTAGGGAACTGCCAGGCATCAAATAAGCAGAAGGCCATCCGAAAGGATGGCCTTTTTGCGTTGGTGCGAAAAAAACCTGCCGGATGGCGGCTGCGCCTTATCCGGCCTACGGGTACGGTGCACACTGTAGGCCCGGTAAGCGCAAGCGCCACCGGGCAACACAGCGCGCACTACCCCCACCCCAAAATACTCCCGCTACAGCTAATCCTAATTTGTTACCTTGCTAACAAAAAACGTGATAGATATCGCAAAATAGTTAATAACAATTATATAACATTTCGTTCACTGAAAATTTATCTGCGTGACGAGTTACGCCCGGTAAGACAGATAAAAAACCTGCAGCAGGAGCATAATTATAATGACCGAAACCAGCGTAGCCGCCGAGCAGTCGCTCACCGATCATGACACCCGTCGCCGGGTTATGGCCATCGTCGGGGCTTCATCAGGGAACCTTGTCGAATGGTTTGATTTTTACGTCTATTCCTTCTGTTCTCTCTACTTTGCCCACATCTTTTTCCCAACCGGAAATACCACGACCCAGCTGTTACAAACGGCGGGTGTTTTTGCCGCAGGCTTTTTAATGCGTCCCATTGGCGGCTGGATGTTTGGTCGTATTGCGGATCGTCATGGACGTAAAAGGTCGATGCTGATCTCTGTCTGTATGATGTGTTTTGGCTCTCTGGTCATTGCCTGCCTGCCGGGATACGACACGATCGGAACCTGGGCTCCTGCGCTGCTTCTGCTGGCACGGTTGTTCCAGGGACTCTCCGTCGGTGGGGAGTACGGCACCAGCGCAACGTATATGAGTGAAGTCGCGGTAGAAGGCCGTAAAGGATTCTATGCTTCATTCCAGTATGTCACGCTGATCGGTGGCCAACTGCTGGCGCTGCTGGTTGTCGTGCTTCTGCAGAATGTCCTGAGCAGCGAAGATCTGCACAGCTGGGGCTGGCGTATCCCGTTCGCAATGGGTGCGGTGTTAGCGGTTGTGGCGCTGTGGCTGCGTCGTCAGCTGGATGAAACGTCGCATAAAGAAACGCGTACACTGAAAGAAGCGGGTTCCTTCAAGGGCCTGTGGCGTAACCGTAAAGCCTTCGTCATGGTGCTCGGTTTTACCGCCGGCGGCTCGTTGATTTTCTACACCTTCACCACCTACATGCAGAAGTATCTGGTCAACACCGCCGGGATGGACCCGAAGGTCGCCAGCATCATCATGACCGCCGCACTGTTCGTCTACATGCTCGCCCAGCCGCTGTTCGGGTTGCTCTCTGACAGGATTGGTCGTCGCGCTTCAATGCTGTGCTTTGGTTCACTGGCGACGCTGTTTACCGTACCGATTCTCTCCGCCCTGCAGAATGTCACCTCTCCGTTTGCCGCTTTTGCACTGGTGATGTGCGCACTGTTGATCACCAGCTTCTATACCTCGATCAGTGGGATCCTGAAAGCAGAGATGTTCCCGGCGCAGGTTCGCGCGTTAGGGGTGGGGTTATCTTATGCAGTGGCTAATGCCTTGTTTGGTGGTTCTGCGGAGTATGTCGCACTGTCACTGAAATCATTTGGCGTGGAGTCGGCCTTCTTCTGGTACGTCACCGCGATGACGGCGCTGGCTTTCCTGGTGTCGCTGATGCTGCATCGCAAAGGAAAAGGATTACGCCTGTAGGATTAATGTTGGGCCAGCTGCCACACCGTATAGCCGGTCGTGGCGCCTGCAACATCCCACGCAAAATCTTTCCAGCTCCAGCCGCTCCCTGCGGGGCGGCTATCCCACAGTTCTTTTGATGCCCCCAGACTCAATGAAAACATCACCCCCAATGCGGCGCTGCGATCGCGGCTCATGCCCTGATGCTGGAAGTATTCATTGCCAGCGGCGGAAAGCATCGCGGAGCCAATAAAGTGTTGGGCTTTATCCTGCCCGCTCCAGCTGTCGTTCGCCATATGGCTACAACCGCTCAGAGTGAAAAGGGCAATCAGAGGAAGGAGGGTTCGCATAAATCTCTCCTGAAAAAAAGCCCCGCACTGGACGGGGCTGATATTTAGAGGATACGACTGATAAGGCGATCGATACGGATGCGTCGCAGACGGCGGATCAGCTTGCGCACTTTTACCGGATAATCAGCGATACTTTGCAGGTCGCGATAGTGATTGACCACGGTAGTATGGGCGCGAATCAGCTTCAGCTCTTTCTCGCGTTTCTCCCGCAGTTTATGTTGCGGGTCATGAATGAGTACGGCGTTTTCGAGATCCAGACGCCAGGCGCGTGGATTAAGGTTGTTGCCGGTCAGCAGCATCCACTCGTCATCCACCCACATCCCTTTCAGGTGATAGGTGTTATCGTCATCTTTCCACAGACGCACAACGAGCTGGTCTGTGTTGACGTAGTACTGTAAACGGCTCAGGAATCGACGCAGGTTGATTTCGTACAGATACGGCAGCGCGCCGATAATCTTGAACGGTTCATTTTCCGGGATGAAGAAATCGTTCGCCGTTTTATCGCCAACGATAATTTCGACCTTTTTGCCTTCACGCAGCAGGCGAATGATATTGCGCACTAACAGCGCAGGCAGGTTGAAATAAGGGGTACAGATCGTCAGCTTATGCTCGGCGCACGGCATCAGATGGAAAATGGTTTTATTCAGCAGGCTGGTTTTACCCAGGCCTACCAGCGGCGTAACGGAGAGCTGTTCGTCGTCGGCGTTGCCCAGATAATGGTATCCCGTATCGCGCAGCTCCTGGCGATAGAGGCGAATATCGTTTTTAATTTCCGGGCTTTTCGGGCGGCAGCTATCATCGAGACGGTTAACGCCACGACCTTCCACTAAATTTTGCCCCACCCAGTCATACATGATGTCCGCCATTTGCGGATTACGAATGCACTGATAGCGGTCGTAACGATATTTATCATGCTGATGGAGATAGACATCATTGATGCTCGCGCCGCTGTACAGCACGCTGTCATCAATAATAAAGCCTTTGAAATGGAGAACGCCCAACGCTTCGCGGGTATTGATTGGCACGCCATACACCGGCACGTCCACACCCGGATTTTCATGCGCCATGCGGCAGTACCAGTCGGCGTTGGTATTCGACGCCGCTGCGCCAATACGTCCACGCTGTGCGCGATGCCAGTCAACCAGTACTTTTACTTCCAGCTCAGGCCGCTGACGTTTTGCGTCATACAGCGCCTGTAAAATCGCCTTCCCGGCATCGTCCTGTTCCAGATACAGCGCGACGATGCAGATGCGTCGCGTAGCGCCGGCTATCTTTGCCAGCAGCGCTTCCCGAAAATCGGCAGGCGCGTAGAAAAACTCAATATCATCAACTGACTGAGAAAGCTTGGGTAGCTGGGCAAGGTGTTGTTGATGTTTATTACGCTTAAATTTTGACAACATCACAGTGCGTTTCTTCTCTGTTTTAGTGAAGGGTCCTCTGTACCAGGCAGACGACGTAAGCGGTCAATAATACCATCTCTGTCGGTCAAGGGTAGTATTTCCAGCAACTTAGTCATGACTTAGCTTCAGAGACAGGCTGACTATACCGTCTTCCAGTTGGATATCAACGTCAAAGCCCAGCTTACGAGCCAGGGCTATCATCCCACGGTTGTTGGGCATAGTAATGCCGTTTAAGCGTTGCAGACCGTGATCGCGCGTATAGTTGATTAACTTTTCCAGCAATCGTCCACCCAGCCCTAATCCTTTCAGGTCGGAGCGCACCAGCACCGCGAATTCAGCGTCTATGTTGTCCGGGTCGGAGATGGCGCGGGTGACGCCAAGGATCTCCGTCTGTTCAGCCGTGATGTGTACCGCAACGAAAGCCATTTCACGATCGTAGTCGATCTGGGTCATATTCGCTAAATCATCGTGGGTAAATTCGTTGATCTCGCTAAAGTAGCGGTAATAAAGATCTTCCTTCGTCACCCGGGCGATAAACTGCTGTAAAAGCGGCTCATCTTCAGGAAGGATAGGCCGAAACAGGCAGCGTTCGCCATTTTTCATGGTGACCCACTCTTCGAGCTGCTGCGGGTACGGCCTTACCGCCAGGCGGCTTTCGCTGTCGCCTTCATACGGCGCGATATCCAGCGTCACGTCCAGCGCGGTAAATTCATTACCTGTGGCCAGCAGAGGGTGAATATCCAGCCGCTGAATTTCCGGGCAATCAACAATCAGGTTTGAGACCTGAACCAGCAAACGGCTCAAGCCGGGAATATCCAGCGGTCGCAGCGCGCTGCGCCCACGAATCTTTTTGCTCTTAATTGCCTGAATCACCAGGTAGCGCGCCAGCGTCATATTCAGCGGCGGCAGAGCGACCACGGCCTGTTCTTCAGGCCGCCACTCCACGCCGCCTTCACCTAACATAATCAGCGGGCCAAAGACCGGATCATGTTCCACCACCACGCGCAGTTCCTGTGCACCTGCGCGGTTAGCCATACTTTGTACCAGCAGGCCGTCAATGCGCGCCTGTGGCCAGGTCATTTTAACGCGATCGAGAATCGCATCCGCCGCCTGTTGCACTTCCGCCGGGGTACGCAGATACAGCATCACCCCCTGAACTTCCGATTTATGTGGGATATCCGGCGAGCGCAGTTTCAGCGCCACCGGATAACCAATTTGTTCGGCGATATGTACCGCTTCCGCGCTGTCAGCGGCGATCCAGGTGGGAAGCGTGTGCATGCCGTACGCCTGCAACACAGGACGCACTTCATGCGTATCCAGCGCGCGGATACCGCTATCGATAGCCTGCGCGAGCAGTTCGTGAACCTGCGCCGTGTTGGCCGTTAAATTCTGCGGCAGTGCGGGCGTTTCCCGCAGTTGTTTCTGGTTCCGGCGATATTCCACCATATGCATAAATGCCGTAATCGTGCCTTCCGGCGTACGATAGGTGGGGATACCGGCGTCGCTGAACAGGCGTCGGGCCTCGATAGAAGAGTACTCACCGCACCAGTTGGTCAGCACGCTGATGTAGTGCCCACGTGGATGGCGTTTGATCGCGTCAATTAACGCCACGGCGCTTTCAGTGCCGGTTGCGGTGGCGCTGGGGGAGTGAATCACCAGCAGCGCATCCAGATCCGGGCTGTCGAGTAACGAGTTGACTGCGGCGATATAGCTCTCGATGCTGGCATCATCACGCAGATCCAGCGGGTTTCCGGCCTGCACGGAATCCGGCAACCGTTCAGTCAATTTGGCCCGCGTTTCATCGCTGAGGGTCGCCAGTTTGCCGTTGCGCGCCCAGAGTTGATCGAGCGCCAGCGCTGCCGGGGCAGCACCGTTGCTGATAATCATTAAACGCTCGCCGCGCAAAGGGCGCATATGGCTTAAGGTTTCAACGGCGGAAAAAAGTTCGTGAGTATCGCGCACGCGCAGCAGACCGGCGCGCTGGATCGCGGCGTCCCAGGCGGGGTCCAGACCCGCGTTAGCGTGAAGCAACCGCTGCGCCGCCGGGCTACGTCCGCTCTTAATCACCAGAATGGGTTTATTACGTGAGGCGCTACGAGCGGCGGAAACAAAGCGTCGGGCGTCACTCAAATGCTCCAGATAGAGCAGAATGGCGCTGGTTTTGCTGTCACGCGCGAGGAAATCGAGCAGGTCGTCCACATCGATATCCAGGCTATCACCGAGCGCAATAAAGTAGGAGAAGCCCATCTCGCGCTGCTGCGCCCAGTCAAGAATGGTATTGGAAACGGCCGCGGACTGCGAAATAAACGCCAGTTTGCCTTTGCGAATCGGCACCGGAGAAAAACTGGCGTTCAGACCCTGCCAGGGCGCTAAAAGCCCCAGACTGTTTGGCCCTAAAAGGCGCATCTGGTAGCGCGCGGCGCAGGCTGATAATTCGGCAAACTGATCGGGCGGTGAAGAGAGAATAATGCAGGTTTTACATCCTTTCTCGCCCAACGCTTCCAGCAGTTCCAGATTGCGTTTGGCATGTGTGCAGAGTACGGCGAGATCGGGTGAAAACGGCAGGCTGGCGATGGTCGGCCAGGCCAGCACGCCGAGCACCGCTTTCCAGGTGGGCGTAACGGGCATAACGGGGCCGTTAAACCCACCGGCTAACAGATTACG
This sequence comes from Pseudocitrobacter sp. CD920760, assembly GCF_057782505.1. Lineage (NCBI taxonomy): Bacteria > Pseudomonadati > Pseudomonadota > Gammaproteobacteria > Enterobacterales > Enterobacteriaceae > Pseudocitrobacter > Pseudocitrobacter sp. CD920760. The sequence goes on along the minus strand of NZ_CM173490.1, from coordinate 3,950,488 downwards.
CATCATCAAAAAGCCGGCGCGCTGCGGCTTCATGGATGCGCCAATCACGGCAATCGATTTTGGTCGAAGAAGTGCTTCCAGCCCTCGTTGACTCATTCCGGCTTCCCTCAGGTATAAGCATCCGTATGAGTCTAAACGCTTTCCTCGCGTTGTGCTGTGATGCTTCCCTTATGCTGGGTTTTTCCTGCCAGATAACGGGTACGAAAACGCGTAAAGTGTTCGCCTAACGCGTGAGCAGCGCCAGTATCGCCCGCCAGGTCCAGCAGCGCCATCGCCACTTCGGCGGTACAGTACTGACCGTCCGCGTGCGCTTCCCGCAGACCATAGGCGGAAACGCGCGACAAATCGACCGAAATCACCGGCAAGCTATCCAGCCACGGGCTCTTGCGAAACATTTTTCGCGCTTCGGTCCAGGTGCCATCGAGCATAATAAACAGCGGGGGTTTGCCCGCTTTCGGCGCGGCGATTACTTCCCGCTCTGTGCCGGCATACGACGCCGGGAAAACCACTACCGGCTGATATGCGGGATCCTGAACCAGCTCCAGCAGCGCGGCAGGCGGCTCGGTACGCGACCACTGAAATGCGGCGGTATCGGGAAGGATATCGGCAATCAGGCGGCCTGTGTTACTGGGTTTCATCGGTTCAGTATCGAACATCACCAGACAAAAACGGCTGGTGGCGGAGCTGGGTTGCAGGGTTTCGCATAAACACTGTTTAAGCGGCAGCAGGCAACGTTGGCAGCGGCGAACACGATTGCCACGGGCGAGGAAAGGGCGCGTGGCGCGGGCCAGGCGTTCAGCCCGGAGTTGCAGTACAGCGTTTGGAGTCATGGCAATAGCGTAGAAAAAGGCTATTGTCGCAGAGGTGAAAACGGGGCACAAGATGCGCCCCGCAGATGTTATGCTTCGAGGGCTTCGTTAAGCCAGCTCTCGAACGGCGCTTTCGGTACCGCGCCATTGAGCATGTCGATCATTTCGCCATTTTTGAAGATCATAATGGTCGGGATGCTGCGAATGCGAAAACGGGCGCTGAGCTCGCGTTCGGCCTCGGTGTTCACTTTCACAAAGCGCATTTTGCCGCTGCGCTCTTCCGCCACATCTTCAAAGATCGGCGCGAAATTGCGGCAAGGGCCACACCACGGCGCCCAGAAATCAATAACGACAGGCAAATCGTCCTTCAGCAGCTTGTCCAGCGTGGCGTCGGTGGCGTTGATCACATCGCCATCAAACAGATCATGACCACAGCGTCCACATTTCGCCGCATCGTTTACACGATCTTCAGGTATGCGGTTAACAGCCTGACAGTGGGCACAAACGGTATTCATAACTAACCTCTGGGTAGTAGGGTTGCTGATCGGCGAGGTCGCCGGATGTTTCTGTAATGTTACATATTATCGATGAGACTGTTTTATTCGACAATGCGGTTTACTCAATGGGTACAATAGTCACTGTCTTTGATATGAAGTAATGGCTATGCGCTACTACATCAGGTAATCTGCGCGCTTCGCGCAGCGCAGGTGGAGAAAAATATGAGCGACGAACTGAAGAACAAAAACGGCAAAGTCAAAGTGATGTATGTCCGCAGTGACGATGACTCGGATAAACGCACCCATAATCCGCGTACAGGAAAAGGCGGTGGCCGTCCTGGTACACGTGCCGAAGGTGGTCGCCGTCCTGCCCGTGACGACAGAAAAGGCCCGAACCGCGAACGCAGCCGCGAGCGTGACGATCGCGGTGAACGCGATAGCTCACCGTGGCGCACGGTTTCCCGCGCACCGGGTGATGAGACCCCGGTAAAAGCCGATCACGGTGGCATTAGCGGTAAAAGCTTTATCGACCCGGAAGTCCTGCGTCGTCAGCGTGCGGAAGAGACGCGCGTTTACGGTGAAAACGCCTGCCAGGCGCTGTTCCAGAGCCGCCCGGACGCCATTGTACGCGCCTGGTTTATCCAGAGCGTAACGCCGCGCTTTAAAGAAGCGCTGCGTTGGATGGCGGCAAACCGCAAAGCGTACCACGTGGTTGATGAAGAGGAACTGGCGAAAGCGTCCGGAACCGAACACCACGGCGGCGTATGCTTCCTGATCAAAAAACGCAGCGGCACGTCCGTACAGGATTGGGTTGCTAAAAGCGGCGATACCGATTGTGTGCTGGCCTTGGAAGATGTCGGCAACCCGCACAATCTGGGCGCGATGATGCGTAGCTGTGCGCATTTCGGTATTAAAGGCCTGCTGTTGCAGGATGCCGGCGTGCTGGAATCCGGCGCGGCAATCCGTACCGCAGAAGGCGGCGCTGAGCACGTTCAGCCGATTACCGGCGATAGCTTCATTGATGCGCTGGATGATTTCCGCAAAGCGGGTTACGCCATCGTGACCACGTCCAGCCACGCGGGTACGCCGCTGTTTAAAGCTGAGCTGCCGAAGAAAATGGTGCTGGTGTTAGGTCAGGAGCGCGATGGTCTGTCTGATGCTGCACTGTCGAGCGCCGATCTGAGCGTATCGATCGAAGGGACCGGCGCGGTAGAAAGCCTGAACGTCTCCGTAGCAACCGGCGTACTGCTGAGTGAATGGTGGCGTCAGAATAAAGCCTGAGCGTAAGCCATAAAAGAATGCCAGCATCGCGCTGGCATTTTTTTTACTCGCTTTCCGCCGGCAGTACCGGCATCCAGTCGATGGGCGCTTCACCGCGCTGCGCCAGCCATTCGTTAGCCTGCACAAAGTGGTTGCAGCCAAAAAAGCCGCGATGGGCAGAAAGCGGTGACGGATGCGGGGCTTTCAGCACCCGATGACGCTGCGCATCGATAATCGCGCCTTTCTTCTGGGCATGCGATCCCCACAGTAAAAAGACCACGCCTTCCCGATGTTCGTTAATCAGGCTGATCACTTTATCGGTAAAGGTTTCCCAGCCAAGGCTGGCGTGAGAATGCGCCTGACCTGCACGCACCGTCAGCACCGTGTTAAGCAACAGCACGCCCTGGCGCGCCCAGCTTTCCAGATAGCCATGCTGAGGGCGGGTAAAGCCCGGAATTGAACCTTCCAGCTCTTTATACATATTCAGCAGCGACGGCGGCGTGGCAATACCAGGGCGAACAGAAAAGGCCAGCCCGTGCGCCTGACCCGGCCCGTGGTACGGGTCCTGACCTAAAATCACTACTTTTACATCGCTCAGTTCAGTGAAGCGAAAGGCGTTAAACACATCTTTCTGCGGCGGATAAATCGTTGTGCCAGCCTGGCGCTCATTCGCCACCGTCGCCAGCGTGTTCAAAAAATAGGGTTGTTGCTTTTCGTCGGCCAGCACATCGTGCCAGGTTAAAAGGGCGCTCATCTCGCTCTCCTGGAAATTGTCATGCGGATAGCTTAACTGCTTCTTTCTCCATCACAAAATCGGTCAGCGGGAAAAGCACGCTACCCCTAAAAAAAGTTGAAAATTTACAGATAAAATTTGGCATCGCTGGGGAGCGTAACTTGATATAAAACAAGTAAATTAGCGCATGACCACTTTTGTGGTGTGGTTTTTATTGATTTAAATCAAAGAATGCCGGGTGTTTGAGGGGTATATATACACTCAAGCAACAATGGTTTTACCAATTGGCCGGGAACTGGCCGGTTAAATGAATATGAATAGCCTAAGGGAGGCATCAAATGATTACTGGTATTCAGATTACTAAAGCCGCTAACGACGACCTGCTGAATTCTTTCTGGCTGCTGGATAGCGAAAAAGGTGAAGCTCGCTGCCTGGTTGCCAAAGGTGGTTATGCAGAAGATGAAGTGGTTGCTGTGAAAGCGCTTGGCGACATCGAATATCGTGAAATCCCGGTTGAAGCGAAACCAGAAGTTCGCGTAGAAGGTGGTCAGCACCTGAACGTTAACGTTCTGCGTCGTGAAACCCTGCTGGACGCGGTTGAACATCCGGAAAAATATCCGCAGCTGACCATTCGTGTTTCAGGTTATGCGGTACGCTTTAACTCCCTGACACCGGAACAGCAGCGCGACGTTATCGCTCGTACTTTCACTGAAAGCCTGTAAGTTTTCAGTCGCAGGAAATAAAAACGCCGGGGAGACCCGGCGTTTTTTTTACTCTTCTGTCGACTGCGGTTCAGCGCCGCTTGGCTTGCGACGCTTACCGACATTCTTCGCGTCGCGATGGCGTACTTTCACACGCGGTTTGTCTTTATCTTTCTCTTTTTTCTTCTCTGCACGTTTTGCCAGCACTTTCTTCGACGGCTTACCGGTCATTTTTTCGCTAGGCGCACGCGTCGTTGGGCGCAGTTCATCGATAACGCGCGCTTTCAGCGGCTCTTCGATATAACGACCAATTTTCTGCAACAGCAGGTGGTCATGCGCTTCAACCAGAGAAACCGCCGTACCTTTACGACCCGCGCGGCCGGTACGGCCAATACGGTGCAGATAGGTATCGCCGGTGCGCGGCATATCGAAGTTAATCACGTGGCTGACATCCGGAATATCAATACCGCGCGCGGCAACGTCGGTCGCAACCAGCACGTTTACGCGGCCTTCCGTCAGTCGTTTGATCCCCTCGGTACGCTTGATCTGTGCCATTTCGCCTTCGAGATAACAGTTGTTGATCCCGGCGGCACGCAGCATTTCAGCAAGTTCATGCACACGCTCACGTTTACGAACAAACACGATAGCACGCGTCATATCTTCTTGTTTCAGAAGGTGCTTAAGCAGCTCAACTTTGTGCTCCAGGTTATCTGCACGGTAGTACCACTGATGAATTTTCTTACGTTCACGAGTGGAAGGCGTGGCAGAAACTTCAACCGGATCTTCGAGCAGACGCTCGGCAAAATCTTTAATCGCATCGCCTTCAAGCGTGGCGGAGAAGAGCAGCGTCTGCTTACGCCAGCGGGTTTCGCCGGCGATGTGTTCGATGTCCTGCGCAAAGCCGAGATCCAGCATACGGTCAGCTTCGTCAAGAATTAAGGTCTCGACGGCGCGGCAGTCAAAGTTTTCTTCTTTGATGTACTGCAACAGGCGACCGGTGGTGGCAACCACGATATCCTGGTTTTCGCTGAAGACTTCAGCGTGGTTCATGTACGCGACACCGCCGGTAATGGTGGCGATATCGAGATGGGTATTTTTGGCCAGCTCGCGCGCGTGGTCGGCAACCTGCATCGCCAGTTCACGCGTTGGCGTCAGGATCAAGATGCGCGGCGGGCCGGATTTTTTGCGCGGGAAGTCGAGCAGATGCTGCAACGCAGGCAGCAGATACGCCGCTGTTTTACCGGTGCCGGTGGGCGCAGAACCCAAAACATCACGTCCATCGAGCGCAGGCGGAATGGCGGCAGCCTGGATGGCAGTCGGGCGTGTAAAGCCTTTGCTCTGGAGGGCGTCCAGCAGGCTTTCATCAAGTTCAAGTTCGGAAAAAGTCGTTACAGTCATTGTCTACCTCAGTGTGAGGCGGTGATTATAGACGTTACGGCTCTAATCTTCATCTGTTTGTATGGCTATCTGTTCTCAGGTATTGTGCTGAGCCAAAACCGGATACTCAAAATAACTATGTCTGACTCGAAACCCACGCTGCGTCGTAATGGATTTACCTTCAAAAAATTTTTTGTCGCGCATGACCGTTGTGCCATGAAAGTGGGGACGGACGGCATTTTGCTGGGCGCATGGGCGCCGATTGCCCATGTAACGCGCGTGCTGGATATTGGTACGGGAAGCGGGTTGCTGGCGTTGATGCTGGCACAGCGCACCGAGGCGAGTGCGCATATCGACGCCGTTGAGTTGGATGAAAATGCCGCAGATCAGGCGCGTGAGAACGTCGCGCAGTCCCCGTGGCCGCAGAAAATTGCCGTCCACACGGCGGATATTCAGTCCTGGGTCGCGAGCGTTAATAGTCGCTATGACCTGATCGTCAGCAATCCTCCTTACTACGAGCAGGGCGTCGAGTGCGCCACGCCGCAACGTGAGCAGGCGCGCTACACCACGTCCCTCGATCATCAAACGTTGCTTACCTGCGCGGCGGATGCCATTACGGAAGAAGGGTTTTTCTGCGTGGTCTTGCCGGAGAACATCGGCCAGAGTTTTACCGAACTGGCTCTGTCGATGGGCTGGCATTTACGCCTGCGCACGGATATCGCCGAATATGATACGCGCCCGCCGCATCGCGTCCTGCTGGCGTTCTCGCCACAAAATGGCGAAGGCTTTAGCGACAGAATGGCGATTCGTGGGCCAGAGCAGCAATACTCCGAAGCGTATACCGCGCTGACCCAGGCGTTTTATCTCTTTATGTGAGTGAGCGGCGAGAGCACGGATGGTCCGGAATCCTGCATGAGATCCGGATAATCGAGCGTGTAATGCAGGCCCCGGCTCTCTTTACGCATCATCGCACAGCGGACAATCAACTCCGCCACCTGTACCAGATTGCGCAGTTCCAGCAAATTATTAGACACGCGAAAGCGTGAGTAATACTCGTCGAGCTCCTGCTGAAGCATGGTAATGCGACGCAGGGCGCGCTCCAGCCGTTTCGTGGTGCGCACAATGCCGACGTAATCCCACATCAGCAAACGTAACTCATGCCAGTTGTGCTGAATCACCACCCGCTCGTCGGAATCATCTACCCGGCTTTCATCCCATGCGGGCAGGGTTTCCACCTGACGCGCGCTGGCTATTCGTTTATTGATATCTTCCGCCGCTGACCAGCCATAGACCAGACACTCCAGCAGGGAGTTAGAGGCCATACGGTTTGCACCGTGCAGGCCGGTATAACTCACTTCGCCGATCGCATACAGGCCGTCAACGTCGCTGCGTCCGTTATCATCTACCATCACGCCGCCGCAGGTATAGTGCGCCGCCGGAACAACCGGCACTGGCTCTTTTGTCAGGTCGATACCCAGCCCAAGCAGTTTCTCGTAAATCATCGGGAAATGATGACGGACAAATTCTTCGGGCTTGTGGCTGATATCCAGATACATACAATCCACACCGAGCCGTTTCATTTCATGATCGATAGCCCGCGCTACCACATCGCGCGGCGCAAGCTCGCCCCGCGCATCGAAATCGGGCATAAAACGACTGCCGTCCGGGCGCTTGAGCATCGCGCCTTCTCCGCGCAGCGCTTCGGTGAGCAGGAAGTTACGTGCCTGCGGGTGGAACAGGGCGGTGGGATGGAACTGATTAAACTCCAGATTCGCCACGCGGCAGCCCGCGCGCCAGGCCATGGCGATGCCGTCACCCGAGGAGATATCCGGGTTGGTGGTGTACTGATAGACCTTGGACGCGCCGCCCGTCGCCAGCACCACCGATTTTGCCGCGCAGGTTTCCACGCTCTCTTTATTACGGTTCCAGATCCACGCGCCCACTACGCGGCGTGTGCCGGGCAGGCCAATCTTATCGGACATGATCAGGTCTACGGCATTGCAGCGCTCAATCACCCGAATATTGGGATGATTCAGCGCCTTGCTGACCAGCGTGTTTTCCACTTCTTTGCCGGTGGCATCCGCCGCATGCAGAATGCGGCGATGGCTGTGGCCGCCTTCGCGCGTCAGGTGATAGCTCGCTTCGCCGTTGCTTTGTACTTGCGTATCAAACAGCACGCCCTGGTCAATCAACCACTGGACGCAGTTTTTGGCATTGCTGGCCACGAACGACACGGCGTCACGATCGCAAATCCCGGCACCGGCGATGAGCGTGTCTTCGACGTGGGATTCGATACTGTCGGTTTCATCAAAAACGGCTGCAATTCCGCCCTGTGCATAGAAGGTTGAACCTTCGCTGATCGGGCCTTTGCTGAGCACAATGACAGAATGCTGCTCGGCGACGCGCAGCGCGAGAGATAAACCGGCAGCACCGCTACCGATGATCAGGACATCACAGGATAGATCTGGAAGAGTGTTCATGATGGTTTGTTTAATTTACTAAACACGGTTTGGTCAGCATAGCATCATAAAACGCGCTGGCGCACACATTTTTTTAGCGGAAGTTGTAACGGCTAAACATAACAGCGTCTGAACGGACTTTGTAAACGAAGGAAAATAATCGAATCTCTGACTCCGGAAACCAGTATTTATGGTGAAATAAAAGGCGGGTTACGTTACTCTTGCGAGAATTGCGTTTTTCTTTCGCAACTTAGACAACGTAGTGCATGCGTAGACTTATAATGAGAGACAATGAACGGTCTACAACTGACAAACAAAAAACAAAGGCGTAACGGAACTTTACAATCATCAGACACTCTAACCCTGTGCTTGCTCATAGTGCAGTGAACGGAGTGGCGTTTTGATTACGCATTGGAATAGGGTTTGGGGAGACATTACCTCGGATGAGCGAGCAGTTAACGGACCAGGTCCTGGTTGAACGGGTCCAGAAAGGAGACCAGAAAGCTTTTAACCTACTGGTGGTGCGCTACCAGCATAAGGTGGCGAGCCTGGTTTCCCGATATGTGCCGTCAGGTGACGTTCCTGATGTGGTGCAAGAGTCTTTTATAAAGGCCTATCGTGCGCTGGATTCATTCCGGGGGGATAGCGCTTTCTATACGTGGCTGTACCGTATTGCAGTCAATACGGCAAAAAATTACCTGGTTGCTCAGGGGCGACGCCCACCGTCCAGCGATGTGGACGCAATGGAAGCAGAAAACTTCGAAAGTGGCGGCGCACTGAAAGAAATTTCGAACCCTGAGAACTTAATGTTGTCAGAAGAACTGAGACAGATAGTTTTTCGCACCATTGAAAGCCTTCCAGAAGATTTACGCATGGCAATTACCCTGCGAGAGCTGGATGGCCTAAGCTATGAAGAGATAGCTGCAATTATGGATTGCCCGGTTGGTACAGTTCGTTCCCGTATCTTCCGTGCGCGAGAAGCTATTGATAATAAAGTTCAACCGCTTATCAGGCGTTGACGGTAGCGGGATACTGGAAAAGGTATTAGGCATGCAGAAAGAAAAACTTTCCGCCTTAATGGATGGTGAAACGCTGGATAACGAGTTGCTCACCGAATTAACTCGTTCGCCGGAAATGCAAAAAACCTGGGAGAGCTATCATCTCATCCGTGATTCGCTGCGCGGCGATACGGCGGATGTGCTTCATTTTGATATCTCTTCTCGCGTCATGGCTGCCATCGAAAATGAGCCCGCTCGTCAGGCGACGCCGCTCATTCCTGAAGCCCAGCCAGCGCCGCATCAATGGCAGAATATGCCATTCTGGAAAAAAGTACGTCCGTGGGCGAGTTCACTCACTCAAATGGGCGTTGCGGCTTGCGTATCGCTTGCAGTTATTGTCGGTGTCCAGCACTATAATGGGCAATCAGATTCTACTCAGCAGCCCGAAACACCGGTTTTTAATACCTTACCGATGATGGGCAAAGCAAGTCCGGTTAGCCTGGGCGTGCCGTCTGATGCCACTGCGGGTACTGGCCAGCAACAGCAGGTTCAGGAACAACGCCGTCGCATCAACGCAATGTTGCAGGATTATGAATTGCAGCGCCGCCTGCATTCTGAGCAACTTCAGTTTGAACAGGCACAAACCCAGCAGGCTGCTGTTCAGGTGCCGGGCTATCAAACTTTAGGAACGCAATCGCAGTAATGAAGCAACTTTGGTGTGCCATGTCCCTTGTGGCTGGCAGCCTGTTCTTCTCTGTCAACGCCTCGGCTGATGTCTCGTCCGGGGCGTTGTTGCAGCAGATGAATCTGGCCAGTCAGTCCCTCAACTATGAGCTGTCATTCGTCAGCATCAATAAAGCCGGTGTCGAATCGCTACGCTATCGTCACGCGCGTTTGAATAATCAGGCGCTGGCGCAGCTCTTGCAGCTTGATGGTCCGCGTCGTGAAGTGGTGCAACGCGGCAATGAAATCAGCTATTTTGAGCCGGGCCTCGACCCGTTTACGCTCAATGGCGATTACATCGTCGATTCCCTGCCGTCGCTGGTCTATACCGACTTTAAACGCCTGGCACCGTATTACGATTTTATCTCCGTTGGCCGCACCCGTATTGCCGATCGCTTGTGTGAAGTGATCCGCGTCGTTGCGCGCGATGGAACCCGTTATAGCTACATCGTCTGGATGGACTCTGAAAGCAAACTGCCGATGCGCGTTGACCTGCTCGATCGCGACGGCGAAACGCTGGAGCAGTTCCGCGTCATTGCGTTTAATGTGGGCGATCAAGTGGGTAGCAGCATGGATAAACTGGCGAAAGCCAGCCTGCCACCGCTGCTCTCCGTTCCGGCGGGCAGTAAAGTGAACTTCAACTGGTCGCCGACCTGGGTGCCTCAGGGCTTCAGTGAAGTCTCCAGCAGCCGCCGCACGTTACCTACTATTGATACCGCAGTGGAATCTCGTCTCTTCTCGGACGGTCTGTTCAGTTTCTCCATCAACATCAGCCGGGCCACGGCCAACAGCAGCGAACAAATGCTGCGTACCGGTCGCCGCACGGTGAGCACCACCGTGCGCAACCAGGCTGAAATCACTATCGTCGGTGAACTGCCGCCGCCAACGGCGAAACGTATTGCCGACGGTATTAGCTTCAAGGGCGCACAATGATTAAAGAGTGGGCGACCGTTGTCTCCTGGGAGAACGGCGTAGCGAAAGTTCACTGTGACGTGAAAGCGTCATGCAGCAGCTGCGCGTCACGCGCGGGCTGCGGCAGCCGCGTGCTGAATAAGCTGGGGCCACAAACCAGCCACACCATTACCGTTCCCAGCGCCGAACCGCTGGTGGCCGGGCAAAAAGTGGAGCTGGGAATAAGCGAAAGCAGCCTGCTGGGTTCCGCTATGCTGGTTTACCTGTCACCGCTGGTGGGGTTGTTTCTCATGGCCTCTCTGTTCCAGGTGCTGTTCGGCACAGACATCGCTGCCATGTGCGGGGCGCTGTTAGGCGGTGTGGGTGGCTTTTTACTGGCGCGCGGTTTTTCGCCGACGCTTGCGAAACGCGAAACGTGGCAACCCGTCATCATTAGCGTTGGCCTGCCGCCTGACCTCCTGCGAACCTCCACCTCTTCCGAATTGAGCCAGTGATCGCACTGGCTTTATTTTTATTTACATCTGGTATGAGAAAGCCGTGAGCGGAACCGCTATGCTTGCTGGAAGAGCATTTCCTGGTTGCGCAGTTGTAGTGTAGAATGCGGCGTTTTCGAACGACACAAACGTCAGGCACAGAACAGCGGCCTCAAAGTATTCGTAAGGCATAATTATCTTAATATATGAAGAATATACGTAACTTTTCGATCATTGCACATATCGACCACGGTAAGTCGACGCTGTCTGACCGTATCATCCAGATTTGCGGTGGCCTTTCTGATCGTGAAATGGAAGCCCAGGTTCTCGACTCGATGGATCTGGAACGCGAACGCGGCATTACCATTAAAGCGCAGAGCGTCACCCTGGACTTTAAATCAGCTGATGGCGAAACCTATCAACTGAACTTTATCGACACCCCTGGTCACGTCGACTTCTCCTACGAAGTTTCCCGTTCTCTGGCGGCCTGTGAAGGCGCACTGCTGGTGGTTGACGCCGGGCAGGGCGTAGAGGCGCAAACCCTGGCGAACTGCTACACCGCCATGGAAATGGACCTGGAAGTGGTTCCGGTTCTGAACAAAATCGACCTCCCGGCAGCCGATCCTGAGCGCGTGGCGGAAGAAATTGAAGATATCGTCGGTATCGACGCGGCGGACGCTGTACGTTGCTCAGCGAAAACCGGCGTGGGCGTAACCGAAGTTCTGGAACGTCTGGTGCGCGATATTCCGCCGCCGGAAGGCGATCCGGAAGGCCCGTTGCAGGCGCTGATCATCGACTCCTGGTTCGATAACTACCTGGGCGTGGTCTCGCTGGTGCGTATTAAAAACGGCACCATGCGTAAAGGCGATAAAATCAAAGTGATGAGCACCGGCCAGGTCTATAACGCCGACCGTCTGGGCATCTTCACCCCGAAACAGGTTGACCGTACCGAGCTGAAATGCGGCGAGGTGGGTTGGCTGGTGTGCGCCATTAAAGACATTCTGGGCGCTCCGGTTGGCGATACGCTGACCCAGGCGCGTAACCCGGCTGACAAAGCGCTGCCAGGCTTTAAAAAAGTCAAACCGCAGGTTTATGCGGGCCTGTTCCCGGTAAGCTCTGACGATTACGAAAACTTCCGCGATGCGCTGGGCAAACTGAGCCTGAACGACGCCTCCCTGTTCTACGAGCCGGAAAGCTCTACCGCGCTGGGCTTCGGCTTCCGCTGTGGCTTCCTCGGTCTGCTGCACATGGAGATCATTCAGGAACGTCTGGAACGTGAATACGATCTGGATCTCATCACCACCGCGCCGACCGTAGTCTACGAAGTCGAGACCACTAACAAAGAGGTCATCTACGTCGACAGCCCGTCCAAGCTGCCGCCGCTGAATAACATCGCGGAGCTGCGTGAGCCGATTGCTGAGTGTCATATGCTGCTGCCGCAAGAGTTTCTGGGCAACGTTATCACCCTGTGTATCGAAAAACGCGGTGTGCAGACCAACATGGTTTACCACGGTAAACAAGTTGCGCTGACCTATGAAATCCCGATGGCAGAAGTGGTGCTCGACTTCTTCGACCGTCTGAAGTCAACATCTCGCGGCTATGCGTCGCTGGATTACAACTTCAAACGCTTCCAGGCGTCTAACATGGTGCGTGTTGATGTTCTTATCAACAGCGATCGCGTCGATGCGCTGGCGCTGATCACCCACAACGACAATGCGCCGTACCGTGGTCGTGAGCTGGTTGAGAAGATGAAAGAGCTGATCCCGCGTCAGCAGTTTGATATCGCGATTCAGGCGGCCATTGGCAACCACATTATCGCGCGTTCTACGGTGAAACAGTTGCGTAAAAACGTCCTGGCGAAATGCTACGGCGGTGACGTCAGCCGTAAGAAAAAACTGCTGCAAAAACAGAAAGACGGTAAAAAACGCATGAAGCAGGTCGGTAACGTTGAACTGCCGCAGGAAGCGTTCCTCGCCATTCTGCACGTCGGTAAAGACGGTAAATAATTCTTAAGGAGTTGGCATGGCGAATATGTTTGCCCTGATTCTGGTGATTGCCACACTGGTTACGGGCCTTTTGTGGTGCGTTGATAAATTTATCTTCGCGCCCAAACGTCGGGAACGTCAGGCTGCGGCGCAGGTCGCAACCGGAGATGCGCTGGACAAAAAAACGCTGAAAAAAGTGGGCCCGAAACCGGGCTGGCTGGAAACTGGCGCGTCCGTATTTCCGGTGCTGGCGATTGTGCTCATCGTGCGTTCTTTTATTTATGAGCCGTTCCAGATCCCATCCGGTTCAATGATGCCGACGCTGTTAATTGGTGACTTTATCCTCGTGGAAAAATTCGCCTACGGCATCAAAGATCCTATTTACCAGAAAACGATTATCGAAACGGGTCACCCGAAACGTGGCGACATCGTGGTCTTTAAATATCCGGAAGATCCGCGCCTTGATTACATCAAACGCGCGGTAGGCCTGCCGGGTGATAAAGTTACTTACGATCCGATCAGCAAAGAAGTCACTATTCAACCAAACTGCAGTTCAGGTCAGGCTTGCGGTAACGCGCTGCCGGTCACCTACTCGAACGTTGAACCGAGCGATTTCGTGCAGACCTTTGCCCGTCGTAACGGCGGCGAAGCGACCAGCGGTTTCTTTGAATTGCCGAAAGGCGAAACCAAAGAAAATGGCATTCGCCTGACCGAACGTCAGGAGACGCTGGGCGAGGTAAATCACCGTATTCTGACCGTGCCAATCGCACAGGATCAGGTCGGCATGTACTATCGCCAGTCTGGTTTACAGCCGGCTACGTGGATTGTGCCGCCGGGTCATTACTTCATGATGGGTGATAACCGCGACAACAGCGCCGACAGCCGTTACTGGGGCTTCGTGCCGGAAGCGAACCTGGTCGGGAAGGCGACGGCCATCTGGATGAGCTTCGAAAAACAGGAAGGTGAATGGCCGACCGGCGTACGTTTAAGCCGTATTGGTGGTATCCACTAATCCTTGTCAGACCTATGCGGGGGCATTAGTGCCTCCGCATAAATTATTTAGCAGTTAAATCTCTCCAAACTAACGACATCCCTTGTCGTTGCGTATAGAATATCCCCCCGAAGTTACACATGTCTTTCTTAATAGACACGGCACACGAAACCGTATTGGTGCTTTCAGATCTGTTTCGTGTGCTGAATTTTTGACGCATTCATTTATTGGTATCGCATGAACCCCATCGTAATTAATCGGCTTCAACGGAAGCTGGGCTACACTTTTGTTCATCAGGAGTTGTTGCAACAGGCATTAACCCATCGCAGTGCCAGCAGCAAACATAACGAGCGCTTAGAATTTCTGGGCGATTCCATTTTAAGCTACGTGATCGCTAACGCCCTTTATCACCGTTTCCCGCGTGTGGATGAAGGCGATATGAGCCGTATGCGTGCGACGCTGGTTCGTGGAAATACACTGGCAGAAATTGCCCGTGAATTTGAACTGGGCGAATGCTTGCGTTTAGGGCCGGGCGAGCTGAAAAGTGGCGGCTTCCGTCGCGAATCTATCCTCGCGGATACGGTTGAAGCGTTGATTGGCGGGGTGTTCCTCGACAGCGATATTCAGAATGTCGAGAAGTTAATCCTCTCCTGGTATCAAACGCGTCTGGACGAAATCAGCCCAGGCGATAAACAGAAAGATCCAAAAACACGCTTGCAGGAGTATCTGCAAGGCCGCCATCTGCCGCTGCCATCTTATCTGGTGGTGCAGGTGCGTGGGGAAGCACACGATCAGGAATTTACTATCCACTGCCAGGTTAGCGGCCTGAGTGAACCGGTGGTTGGCACAGGTTCCAGCCGTCGCAAGGCGGAGCAGGCTGCCGCCGAACAGGCGTTGAAAAAACTGGAGCTGGAATGAACGAAGACAAAACTTACTGCGGATTTATCGCCATCGTCGGTCGCCCGAACGTCGGCAAATCTACCCTGCTGAACAATCTGCTGGGGCAGAAAATTTCCATTACCTCGCGTAAAGCGCAGACTACCCGTCACCGCATCGTCGGTATTCATACGGAAGGCGCGTATCAGGCAATCTATGTTGATACCCCTGGCCTGCACATGGAAGAAAAACGCGCCATCAACCGCCTGATGAACAAAGCGGCGAGCAGCTCCATCGGTGACGTTGAACTGGTGATTTTTGTCGTGGAAGGCACCCGCTGGACGCCGGACGACGAAATGGTGCTGAATAAACTGCGCGAAGGCAAAGCGCCGGTGATTCTGGCCGTAAACAAAGTCGATAACGTGCAGGAAAAAGCAGATCTTCTGCCGCACCTGCAGTTCCTCGGCAGCCAGATGAACTTCCTCGACATCGTACCGATGTCTGCGGAAACCGGGCTGAACGTCGACACCATCGCCGGGATCGTGCGTAAACATCTGCCGGAAGCGATTCATCACTTCCCGGAAGATTACATCACCGACCGTTCTCAGCGTTTTATGGCGTCTGAAATCATCCGTGAAAAGCTGATGCGTTTCCTGGGCGAAGAACTGCCGTATTCTGTTACCGTGGAAATCGAACGGTTCGTGACTAACGAGCGCGGCGGTTACGACATCAACGGCCTGATCCTCGTTGAGCGTGACGGGCAGAAGAAGATGGTGATTGGTAACAAAGGTTCCAAAATCAAAACCATCGGTATCGAAGCCCGTAAAGACATGCAGGAAATGTTCGAAGCCCCGGTTCACCTGGAACTGTGGGTGAAAGTGAAATCCGGCTGGGCTGATGACGAGCGCGCGTTGCGTAGTCTTGGCTATGGCGACGATCTGTAAGTTTCTCATACCCTATGGCTTTCATGGTGCAGGAAGGCGGCAAGAGTGTGAATCCCCAGGAGCTTACATTAGTAAGTGACTGGGGTGAACAGTCGCAGCCAACGCACCTGCGGCTTGAAAGACGACGGGTATGATGGAAGGCTGGCAGCGCGCATTTGTCCTGCATAGTCGCCCCTGGAGCGAAACCAGCCTGATGCTGGACGTCTTCACGGAAGAGTCGGGTCGTGTGCGCCTTGTTGCCAAAGGCGCACGTTCCAAACGTTCCAACCTGAAAGGCACACTTCAGCCTTTTACCCCCCTGTTAGTTCGCTTTGGCGGGCGCGGTGAAGTCAAAACCCTGCGCAGCGCGGAAGCCGTGTCGCTGGCGCTCCCCCTGAGCGGCATTACGCTTTACAGCGGCCTTTACGTTAACGAACTCATTTCCCGCGTGCTGGAGCACGAAACTCGTTTCTCTGAACTCTTCTTCGATTACCTGCACTGCATTCAGGCGTTGGCGGGCACCTCCGGTTCGCCCGAACCCGCGCTACGTCGTTTTGAGCTGGCGCTGCTGGGGCATCTGGGATACGGCGTCGATTTCCTGCACTGCGCGGGAAGCGGCGAGGAAGTGGATGACACGATGACCTATCGCTATCGTGAAGAAAAAGGCTTTATCGCCAGCGTGGTGATTGATAACTACACCTTTACCGGCCATCACCTTAAAGCGCTGGCCAGCCGCGAGTTTCCGGATGTGGATTCGCTGCGTGCCGCAAAACGCTTTACCCGTATGGCGCTGAAGCCGTATCTTGGTGGCAAACCGCTAAAAAGCCGGGAATTATTCAGGCAGTTTTTGCCGAAAAAATAAACGTTCACTTTCACGATGAGAGTGAAAAAACGAGCATCGATTTAAAACCGAGGATTGTCATGGCTGAATTACTGTTAGGCGTCAATATTGACCACATTGCCACCCTGCGTAACGCGCGCGGCACAGCGTATCCGGACCCGGTTCAGGCGGCATTCATCGCCGAACAGGCGGGCGCGGACGGCATCACCGTTCATCTGCGTGAAGACCGTCGCCACATCACCGACCGCGACGTGCGTATCCTGCGTCAGACGCTCGACACGCGCATGAATCTGGAGATGGCGGTCACCGAAGAGATGCTGAACATTGCCGTCGACACCAAACCACATTTCTGCTGCCTGGTGCCGGAAAAGCGTCAGGAAGTGACCACCGAAGGCGGTCTCGACGTTGCTGGTCAGCGTGACAAAATGCGCGATGCCTGCAAACGCCTCGCCGACGCAGGTATTCTGGTATCCCTGTTTATCGATGCCGATAACGAGCAGATTAAAGCCGCGGCAGAAGTGGGCGCGCCTTATATCGAAATTCACACGGGTTGTTATGCCGATGCTCAAACCGACGCAGAGCAGGCTAAAGAACTGGAGCGTATCGCTCACGCCGCAACTTATGCCGCAAGCCTGGGGCTGAAAGTCAATGCCGGGCATGGCCTGACTTATCACAACGTGAAAGCTATCGCGGCGCTGCCAGAAATGCACGAACTGAATATCGGCCACGCCATCATTGGCCGCGCGGTGATGACCGGTCTGAAAGATGCTGTTGCCGAAATGAAACGCCTGATGCTGGAAGCGCGCAAATAATGGCGATTCTTGGGCTCGGAACAGACATTGTCGAAATTACGCGTATCGAAGAGGTGATTGCCCGCAGCGGCGATCGCCTCGCCCGACGCGTACTCACTGACAATGAGTGGGCTATCTGGGAAACGCATCAGCAGCCGGTGCGTTTTCTGGCCAAACGTTTCGCGGTGAAGGAAGCAGCGGCAAAAGCCTTCGGCACCGGCATCCGTAATGGCCTGGCGTTTAACCAGTTTGAAGTGTACAACGACGAAATGGGTAAACCGAAGCTGCGCCTGTGGGGCGAAGCGCAGAAGCTGGCGGAAAGGCTGGGCGTAGCGCATATGCATGTCACCCTGGCGGATGAACGCCGCTACGCCTGCGCGACGGTCATTCTGGAAAGCTAGATTTTGTCGGCGTGATGCATCGTCACGAATTTATCCCACAGCTGTTCTTCGCTCTCAACGTGTGCCGGATCTTTTAGAATCGTATTCGGGATCGGGCACACTTTCTGACAGGTTGGCGTCTCGTAATGGCCGATGCACTCGGTGCAGCGATCGCTATTGATCTCATAGATGCTATCACCCATCGAAATGGCTTCGTTCGGACACTCCGGTTCGCACATATCGCAGTTGATGCATTTTTTGGTGATTAACAACGCCATCAGGAAACTCTCAGAAACAACCTATTCGGGCCGCGCATTATACGCGCATTTTCTGCGCAGACCATACTTTTTCCGGGGTAATCCGCTACACCAGCTTCTTCACCAGCGCTTCACTATGACGAATGCGATCCGGCGCGTTTTCCAGATCCTGCTGCACCAGCCCCATAAACAGCACATCCGCCAGCATCATCTGTGCGCTGGTTGAGGAAATCGCTGCGCTGCGCGTGGCCTGTTCTTCCGCAATGGTATAAAGGCAGTGCGTGGCGCGCTGCTGGAGCGCATTGGGTGAAAATCCGGTGATGGCGAGAATTTTGCCACCCGCGCGCAGGGTTTCATCCGCCGCCAGGTTTATCTCTCGACGCTCACCGGAGTAGGAAATCGCTAACAGCAGGTCGCCTTCGCTTAATGCCTGAACGCTGGCGAGCAGAGCGTGCATATCCAGCTCAGCAACGGCATTAAGACCAATCTTCATCAGTTTCCAGCTAAAGTTGCGCGCCACCAGGCCCGAGGCGCCAATCCCGGTCAGCACGATGCGCCGTGCGCCGCGCAGCATATTCACCGCCTCCAGCAGTTTCTCTTCGTCGTTAACGTCGAGTGAGGCATGCATCGCGGCAACGTTGTCTTTGATGAGCTTTTCACCCACCAGACGCAGCGGATCGTCACCGCGAATCTGGTTGTGTACCGGAATAGAGTGCGGATTCGGATTGCTGGCCAGCGCTTCGCTTAGCGCCAGTTTCAGGGCCGGAAAACCTTTAAAGCCCAGCTTTTGCGCGAACTTCACCACGCTGGACTGGCTGACACCCGACTGGCTCGCCAGCTGCTGTGAGCTGAGATGACGCGCCAGGTCAGGCTGCGCCAGGATAAAATCGGCCAGTTTTTTATCACTTTGCGCCAGATGCGGATATCGCTGGCGAATACGGATTAAACAATTCATACGCTCCTCAAGGGCAAAATTACGCTACCTCTCCCGACAACAATTCTGCTCGCCTGAAAGAATTATTATTCGATTATAACGGAATAACCTGAATTAAATATTCCACCTGGCGCAAAATATTGAACACTTTTTGCATCTCGCCGTTGAGGTGATGTTTCCAGAAATCACCCGCGCTATCTGTTACGCTTGTAATGAGTTAACGGAAATTCATCGCTTAAAGGAGTCTGGTTTGGCAAACGACCCCCGTCGAGTTATTTTTTTCGACCTGGATGGCACGCTGCATCAGCAGGATATGTTCGGCACGTTTCTGCGCTATCTGCTGCGGAGACTGCCGCTTAATACGTTGCTGGTGCTGCCTCTGCTGCCGATTATTGGTATCGCGCTGCTGGTAAAAGGGCGCGCTGCGCGCTGGCCAATGAGTTTGCTGCTGTGGGGTTGTACCTTTGGACACAGCGAAGCCAAACTGCGCGCGCTGGAAGCAGATTTTGCCACGTGGTTTCGCGCAAATGTGGTGACTTTCCCGGTGGTGCACAAGCGCCTGACCGAATACCTCATCAGCACCGATGCGGATGTATGGCTGATTACCGGCTCGCCGCAGTCGCTGGTGGAGAAAGTCTATTTTGATACGCCCTGGCTGCCGCGCGTGAATCTCATCGCCAGTCAGATAACGCGGGCTCATGGCGGCTGGGTGCTGTCGCTGCGCTGCCTGGGGCATGAAAAAGTGGTGCAACTGGAACGCAAAATCGGTACGCCGCTGCGTCTGTTTAGCGGTTACAGCGACAGCAAACAGGATAACCCGCTGCTCTATTTTTGCCAGCATCGCTGGCGGGTAACGCCGCGCGGTGAACTTCAGCGGCTGGAATAGTGGGTAATCTTATTCTCTCTATGTATAATGCGCCCCGATTTATCATCTGGAGTGCCCACTTTGTCCGACAATGAATTCAACCATGAATACTGGATGCGCCATGCGCTTACGCTTGCGCAGCGCGCCTGGGATGAAGGAGAAGTGCCGGTTGGCGCGGTGCTGGTGCTCGATAATCAGGTGATTGGCGAAGGCTGGAATCGCCCGATTGGTCGTCACGATCCGACGGCTCACGCCGAAATTATGGCGCTGCGTCAGGGCGGCATGGTGCTGCAAAACTACCGCCTGATTAACGCCACGCTGTACGTTACGCTGGAACCGTGTGTGATGTGTGCAGGCGCAATGGTGCATAGCCGCATTGGACACGTCGTGTTTGGCGCGCGCGATGCCAAAACTGGCGCTGCCGGGTCGTTAATGGATGTCCTGCATCATCCGGGAATGAATCACCGAGTCGAGGTCACCGAAGGCGTATTGCGCGATCAATGCGCCGGGATGTTGAGTGATTTTTTCCGCGAACGCCGCGAACAAATCAAGGCATTGCGCAAAGCGCAGAAAGCCGAAAATCAATGATGAGTATGTGCGGCGTCGACCAGTTCGCTTGACGTCGATCCCTGCACGCTGTGCAGATAATCGCGTGGCGAAAGGGAAATAAACGGTAAGAAGTCAGCATTGTTGCGGTTCAGTTCGTCCATCGTCACCGCCGGATAATCGGCGGCAATCGCCATCTCCTGGGCCACTTTCTTCTCTTTCTCCGCCAGATACCCCACCAGACTAATTTGATACTTACGGATGTTTTCGACATAGGCGTAGGCCTCATGTCCACGCGCATATCCGTAAGTGAGCTTGCTGTAATAAGGTTTCTGGCTCAGCAGCGGCAGACGCTGTTTTACATCCGTCCAGCTGTCCGGGTTGCCTTTCTGCTTAACCGTTAATGCACGGGCATCAAGCATATGCGCGTAACCCATATTATAAGCGGCGAGGGCAAACCAGATTTTCTCATCCTGCGGCACCGTATCCGGCACTTTCTCCATCATATCCAGCAGATATCGCATGCCGCCGCCAATGCTTTGTTCCGCATCGGTACGATCCGTCAGACCCAGACTTTGGGCCGTATTCTTGGTGAGCATCATCAGGCCGCGCACGCCGGTGGGGGAGGTTGCCAGCGCGTCCCAGTGCGACTCCTGATACGAGATAGCTGCCAGCAGTCGCCAGTCTATCTCTTTGGCGTGTTTCTCAAACAGCGGCTGAAGGTCAGGCAACACGCTATCGACGGCGCGCAGGAAGGAGCGCGTATCGACATAATCGAAATCGCCACCGTGCCCCAGATATTTCTCTTCCAGGCGGGCGAGGGTGCCGTCTTCATTTATGCTGTTGAAATAGTCGAGCATCGCGGCGGAAAGCGTGTCGTCTTCGTCGTTAACGCTAAACCAGGTTACCGGCTGCTCGTCGGTGATATCAAGCGCCACGGCCAGTTCAGGATGCACGCGCTGGAACAGACTGATCGCCACCGAGTCTGCGATGGTGTAATTCAGGCGGCCCGCCAGCACTTCTTCCATTAAGGCTTCGCTGCTGCGCTTTTCATCCACTTGCCAGCTGATATCGGGATACTTCGTCTCTTTCAGTGACTGAAGGTCGTTGATCACCGCATGTCCTGGCGCAATGGAAAGATTCTCGGCGTTCAGTTCTCCCAATGAGCGCGGGCGATAGCTGCCGACGCGATACACCACCTGCTGAGAAACGGAATAGTAGGCCGGGCCTGCGTGGTAGTTTTTGACGCGCTCGCTGTTATAAACCAGGCCCGCGGCCAGCAGGTCTGCTTTGCCGTTGTCGAGATCGTCAAACAGTTCGCTGATGTTCTGCCGCACGGTCACCTTCAGTTTTACGCCAAGATAATCGGCAAACTGTTCAGCAAGGGCGTAGTCGAGCCCGTACTCTTTATCATCAACGCGAGAGTAGGTTAAAGGAGACACGATGGTACTGACGCGAAGTTCCCCCCGCGCCTGAATGGCGGCAATGCGATTGGCCGATTGGTTGATCCACGTAATGGAGGGCCAAAGGGCTGCTGCCAACAGCAGTGCGACGATGCCGATCAGCAGATAATTAATCTTTAATTTTTTCAAATAGTTAATTCTCTGCGCTAACAAAATCACTGTGTGCAGTGACCATAAGAAGACTATGGTTTGGAACAGAATGAGCGGCATTTTGCTTAAGATTGCGCCAGTTGGCAACTAATTCGAGAGATACGTCACATCTATTGGTAAAAGCAGGAAGTGATTTTATTTCTACGCAAACGGTTTCGTCAGGGCGCAGGATTATCTATAATAGCGCCCGTTTTCCCCCCTTGCGCACACTGAAAGCTTAGAAGACGAGAGACTTATGATGGAAATTCTGCGTGGTTCGCCTGCACTGTCTGCATTTCGTATTAACAAACTGCTGACGCGTTTTCAGGCAGCCAACCTCCCGGTAAGCAATATTTACGCTGAGTATGTCCATTTTGCCGATCTGGATGCTCCGCTTCACGACGAAGAGCGCGCCAGACTTGAACGTCTGTTAAAGTATGGCCCGAGCCTCAGCAGCCATACGCCATCCGGTAAATTACTGCTCGTGACTCCCCGCCCTGGCACCATCTCCCCCTGGTCTTCAAAAGCAACCGACATCGCTCACAACTGCGGCCTGACTCAGATTCTGCGCCTGGAACGCGGTGTGGCCTGGTATGTGGAAGCCTCTACGCTTACGGCGGAGCAGTGGCGTGAAGTGGCGGCGACGCTGCACGACCGCATGATGGAAAGCGTCTTTGACTCGCTGCAGGATGCGGAAAAACTGTTTGCTCATCATCAACCTGCACCGGTATCCAGCGTGGATCTGCTGGGCGAGGGGCGTCAGGCGCTCATTGACGCTAACCTGCGTCTGGGGCTGGCGCTGGCGGATGATGAAATCGACTATCTGCAGGATGCCTTCACTAAGCTTGGGCGTAACCCGAACGATATCGAACTCTATATGTTTGCGCAGGCTAACTCTGAGCACTGCCGACACAAAATTTTCAACGCCGACTGGATTATCGACGGTGAGCAGCAGCCGAAATCGCTGTTCAAGATGATCAAAAACACCTTTGAAACCACGCCGGATCACGTGCTGTCTGCTTATAAAGATAACGCCGCAGTAATGGAAGGGTCTGAAGTGGGGCGTTATTTTGCTGACCACGAAACGGGTCGCTACGATTTCCACCAGGAGCCTGCGCACATCCTGATGAAGGTCGAAACCCACAACCACCCGACGGCGATTTCTCCGTGGCCGGGCGCGGCAACCGGTTCCGGCGGTGAAATTCGTGATGAAGGCGCCACCGGGCGCGGCGCAAAACCGAAGGCCGGTCTGGTCGGTTTCTCCGTTTCTAACCTGCGTATCCCGGGCTTTGAACAGCCGTGGGAAGAAGATTTCGGCAAGCCGGAGCGCATTGTCACCGCGCTGGATATCATGACCGATGGCCCACTGGGCGGCGCGGCGTTTAACAACGAATTTGGTCGCCCGGCCCTGAACGGCTACTTCCGTACCTATGAAGAGAAAGTAAACAGCCACAACGGTGAAGAGCTGCGCGGTTATCACAAACCGATCATGCTGGCAGGCGGGATCGGCAACATCCGCGCCGATCACGTGCAGAAAGGCGAGATCACCGTGGGCGCGAAGCTGGTCGTCCTCGGTGGCCCGGCGATGAATATCGGCCTTGGCGGCGGCGCAGCCTCTTCCATGGCATCCGGCCAGTCTGACGCGGATCTCGATTTCGCCTCCGTCCAGCGCGATAACCCGGAAATGGAACGTCGTTGCCAGGAAGTGATCGACCGCTGCTGGCAGCTTGGCGACGCGAACCCGATCCTGTTTATCCACGACGTCGGCGCGGGCGGCCTTTCTAACGCGATGCCAGAGCTGGTGAGCGACGGTGGGCGCGGCGGTAAATTCGAACTGCGTGACATCCTGAGCGACGAGCCGGGTATGAGCCCGCTGGAAATCTGGTGTAACGAATCGCAGGAACGTTACGTGCTGGCAGTTGCGCCTGAGCAGATGCCGCTGTTCGATGAACTTTGCAAGCGTGAACGCGCGCCGTATGCTGTCATTGGCGAAGCGACTGAAGAACTGCACCTCAGCCTGAATGACAAACACTTCGACAATCAGCCTATCGACCTGCCGCTGGACGTGTTGCTGGGCAAAACGCCGAAGATGACCCGCGACGTCACCACCCTGAAAGCGAAGGGCGACGCGCTGGTTCGCGAAGGCATTACGATTGCCGATGCGGTTAACCGCATTCTGCACCTGCCGTCCGTGGCGGAAAAAACCTTCCTCGTCACCATCGGCGACCGTACCGTCACCGGCATGGTGGCTCGCGATCAGATGGTTGGCCCGTGGCAGATCCCGGTGGCTAACTGTGCGGTGACTACCGCCAGCCTCGACAGCTACTACGGTGAAGCGATGGCGATTGGTGAACGTTCTCCGGTTGCGTTGCTCGACTTCGCGGCGTCTGCCCGTCTGGCAGTCGGTGAAGCGCTGACCAACATTGCGGCAACGCAAATTGGCAATATCAAACACATCAAACTGTCGGCGAACTGGATGTCTGCTGCCGGTCATCCTGGCGAAGACGCTGGTCTGTACGAAGCGGTGAAAGCGGTTGGCGAAGAACTTTGCCCGGCGCTGGGCCTGACGATTCCGGTCGGTAAAGACTCCATGTCGATGAAAACCCGCTGGCAGGAAGGCAACGAACAGCGTGAAATGACCTCGCCGTTGTCGCTGGTGATTTCCGCGTTTGCTCGCGTGGAAGATGTGCGTCATACCATTACGCCGCAGCTTTCTACGGAAGATAACGCCCTGCTGCTGATTGACCTTGGGAAAGGCCATAACGCGCTGGGCGCCACCGCGCTGGCGCAGGTTTACCGTCAACTGGGCGACAAACCTGCCGATGTGCGTGACGTCGCGCAGTTGAAAGGCTTCTATGACGCCATTCAGGCGCTGGTGGCAGAACGTAAACTGCTGGCTTATCACGACCGTTCTGATGGCGGTCTGCTGGTGACGCTGGCGGAAATGGCCTTTGCCGGTCATTGCGGCGTTGAGGCGGATATCGCCGCGCTGGGCGATGACCGTCTGGCTGCACTGTTCAACGAAGAGCTGGGGGCGGTGATTCAGGTTCGCGCGGCTGACCGTGAGGCGGTTGAAGCGCTGCTGGCGAAACACGGCCTCGGTGATTGCGTGAACTATCTGGGCAATGCCGTAGCGGGTGACCGCTTCGTGCTGACCGCTAACGGCCAGCCGGTCTTTAGCGAAAGCCGCACCACGTTGCGTATGTGGTGGGCAGAAACTACCTGGCAGATGCAGCGTCTGCGCGATAACCCGGAAAGCGCCGATCAGGAGCATCACGCGAAAGCCAACGACAACGATCCTGGCCTGAACGTGAAGCTGACCTTTGATATCAACGACGATATCGCCGCGCCGTACATTGCGAAAGGCGCGCGTCCTCAGGTAGCGGTACTGCGTGAGCAGGGCGTCAACTCTCATGTTGAAATGGCGGCGGCGTTCCAGCGTGCGGGCTTCGATGCTATCGACGTACACATGAGCGACCTGCTGGCCGGTCGCACCGGGCTGGCGCGTTTTGATGCGCTGGTCGCCTGTGGCGGTTTCTCTTACGGGGACGTGCTGGGCGCGGGTGAGGGCTGGGCGAAGTCCATCCTGTTCAACAATCGCGTGCGCGATGAGTTCGAAACCTTCTTCCATCGTCCGCAAACGCTGGCGCTGGGCGTGTGCAACGGTTGCCAGATGATGTCTAATCTGCGCGAACTGATCCCGGGCAGCGACCTGTGGCCGCGCTTTGTGCGTAACAACTCTGACCGCTTTGAAGCGCGTTTCAGCCTGGTCGAAGTGACGCAAAGCCCGTCGCTGCTGCTGCAGGGCATGGTCGGTTCGCAGATGCCGATTGCCGTTTCTCACGGTGAAGGGCGTGTGGAAGTCCGCGATGCGGCGCATCTGGCCGCGCTTGAGAGCAAGGGGCTGGTGGCGCTGCGCTACGTTGATAACTTCGGCAAGGTGACGGAAACCTATCCGGCGAACCCGAACGGTTCTCCGAACGGGATCACCGCAGTGACCAACGAAAGTGGTCGCGTCACCATCATGATGCCGCACCCGGAACGCGTCTTCCGTACCGTGGCAAACTCCTGGCACCCGGAAAACTGGGGCGAGGACGGGCCGTGGATGCGCATCTTCCGCAATGCGCGTAAGCAGTTAGGTTAAGAGACAGGGCCGCGAAAGCGGCCCTTTTTGTTGGATGACCGCAATCATTCGCATCGACGTGTAGGCCGGATAAGGCGCAGCCGCCATCCGGCGTTTTCAAGTGTCGTGAATGACAGACAATCCTTATTATAGATGTCTCTAAATGGCGACATCTAACTCATTGATTAAAATCTATTTTATTTAACGATGCATAAAGTGTTGCTAATCAGCGACGCAAAGAACAAAAAGTAATCATTTTCTCAAGGATTGATAAAATCAATATTATCTTTAATTATCATTAAGTTAACATTTTATTTTCCATGTTGGCACACATCCTGCATTAATATACTCAGTGGCTCATTCACCCTCTTATGTCAGCCCCTTCGGGACGTGCTACATAAACTTCGAATGACGCACAACAAGGTGCCTGCCGTCCAGCTTCTGATATCTTTGCATATCAACCATCGGGCGAAACGTTGAGTTAGGCACCGCCTTATTCCAGAACAAAGCCGGGTTTCGACCCGGCTTTGTTATTTCGGCCTTTCCCCGCGTCACTTCCTCAGTTAGCATCCTTACAGGCTGATTTTTTGGGAACTCCTTGTGAAACGCGTCTCTCTTTCTCCCCGTTCGCTGCGACAGCTGGTTATGCTGGCGTTTCTGTTGATCCTCTTGCCGTTGTTGGTGCTGGCCTGGCAGGCATGGCAGAGCCTGAATGCGCTTAGCGCACAGGCGGAAAAAACTAACCGAACCACCCTGATTGACGCGCGTCGCAGCGAAGCAATGACCAACATTGCGCTGGAAATGGAGCGTAGTTATCGCCAGTACTGCGTGCTCGATGACCCGACGCTGGCGCGTGTTTACCAGAGCCAGCGTAAGCGCTACAGCGATATGCTCGACGCGCATGCGGGTGTGCTGCCCGATGAAAAACTGTATCAGGCGCTCAGGCAGGATCTTAACGATCTGGCCAAGCTACAGTGTCTCAATAGTGGCCCGGAAAAGCTGGCGGCGGCCAGGCTGGAAGCCTTTGCCAATGCCAATACCGAAATGGTTCAGGCGACGCGTACGGTAGTCTTCTCGCGCGGCCAGCAGTTGCAGCAGGAAATCGCCGAGCGCGGCCAGTTCTTTGGCTGGCAGGCGCTGGTGCTGTTCCTGGTGAGCCTGGCGATGGTGTTGCTGTTTACCCGCATGATTATCGGCCCGGTCAAAGGCATTGAGAGTATGATTAATCGCCTGGGCGAGGGGGAAACCCTCAAAGAGGGCGTCACGTTCCGTGGCCCGCGCGAACTGCGATCCGTCGGCCAACGTATCGTCTGGTTGAGCGAGCGGCTCTCCTGGCTGGAATCGCAGCGCCATCAGTTTCTGCGCCATCTCTCCCACGAACTCAAAACGCCGCTCGCCAGCATGCGTGAAGGGACTGAATTGCTGGCGGACCAGGTTGTCGGCCCACTCACGCCGGAGCAAAAAGAAGTGGTGGATATCCTTGATGATAGCAGCCGCAATTTGCAAAAGCTGATTGAACAACTGCTGGATTACAACCGCAAACTGAGCGATGGCGCGGTGCCCATGAGCCGCGTCGAGCTGGCCCCAATGGTGGAAGCCGTTGTTTCTGCGCACAGTTTGCCGGCGCGAGCTAAAATGATGCATACCCGGGTTTCTCTGGAAGCCCCGGCATGCCTGGCCGAATCGACGTTATTGATGAGTGCGCTGGATAATCTCTACTCCAATGCGGTGCACTATGGTACTGAATCCGGTAACATTTATATTCGTAGCCACGTCTCCAGCGGGCGAATCGCTATTGATGTGGCCAATACAGGGACGCCGATCCCGGATGCCGAAAAAGCAATGATTTTTGAGCCCTTTTTCCAGGGCAGTCGCCAGCGAAAAGGGGCCGTGAAGGGCAGTGGTCTTGGGTTGAGTATTGCCCGCGATTGCGTGCGCAAGATGCACGGCGAGCTTCATCTTATTGACGATAGCGCGGGCGATATCTGTTTTCGCATTGAACTCCCTGTCCCCGGGCCGGATAAAACAAACACATGACTACATATCGGGTGCATATGTCCCACTTTTTAAGTACGCGCGTCGTACAGGGCGCCCGCCGCTTCTGGCTGTCGGGCTTATCCTGTCTGGCGCTCGTTGGCTGTAGCTCTGGCCTGACGCCACATATTGGCATCAGCGAAGAGAAAGTTCCCCACGAACAGGTGGCGGATTACCTTTCAACCACCTGTGACGAACTCTGGACGCTTGACGGAACCGTGGCGGAGAACAATCCGCTGTACTGGCTGCGCGGCATGGATTGCGCCGAGCGTCTCACTCCCACGCAGGCGCGGGCGCAGGCTAACCAATTAGGCGATGAAAGCTGGTCAGATGCTTTCAAGCGTGGTGTGCTGCTGGCTAATGCGAAAATCACGCCATCCGAACGTCAGCTGATCGTTTCACGCCTTGATGCCAAAAGCGCACAAATTCCAACGCGCATCCGTCCACTGTACCAGGTGTGGCGAGATAATCAGATGCTGCAACTGAAGCTGTCTGACCAGCGCACGCGCTACAGCAAGCTTCAGGAAACGAGCGATGCCGCGCTGGATGAACTGCGTCAGCAGCAGCAGGCGCTGAAGGGCGAACTTGATCTGACGACCCGTAAGCTGCAAAACCTGACCGACATTGAACGCCAGCTCTCCAGCCGTAAACCCTCGTCCGGCTTTAACCCGGACAGTACACACGGCACGGATACGCCCGCTGACACGGAGGAGAAACAATGACACCACGGAAAACGGCTCGCCTGCTGCTGGTGGATGATGACCCAGGGCTGCTGAAGCTTCTCGGTATGCGTTTGACCAGCGAAGGTTATCAGGTGGATACCGCAGAAAGCGGGCAGCAGGGGCTGCGCGTGCTGGCAAAAGAGCGTATCGACCTTGTGATCAGCGATCTGCGAATGGATGAAATGGACGGTTTGCAGCTGTTCAGCGAAATTCAGAAAGTGCAGCCGGGTATGCCGGTAATTATCCTCACCGCCCACGGCTCGATTCCTGACGCGGTCGCCGCGACACAACAGGGCGTCTTTAGTTTCCTGACCAAACCGGTCGACAAAGACGCGCTGTATAAAGCCATTGATGAAGCGCTGGCGCGAACCGCTCCGGCGGTAGATGAGCGCTGGCGGGAATCGATTGTGACCCGTAGCCCAATTATGTTGCGGCTGCTGGAGCAGGCGCAGATGGTGGCGCAGTCTGACGTTAGCGTGCTGATTAATGGCCAGAGCGGCACCGGGAAAGAGATTCTGGCGCAGGCGATTCACAACGCCAGCCCGCGCAACAGCAAGCCATTTGTGGCGATAAACTGTGGCGCGCTGCCGGAACAGTTGCTGGAATCCGAACTCTTCGGCCACGCGCGCGGGGCGTTTACCGGCGCGGTAAGCAATCGGGAAGGGCTGTTTCAGGCGGCGGAAGGCGGCACGCTATTCCTGGATGAAATCGGCGATATGCCCGCGCCGCTGCAGGTCAAACTGCTGCGCGTGTTGCAGGAGCGTAAGGTGCGCCCGCTGGGCAGCAACCGTGATCTCGACATTAACGTACGGATTATCTCCGCGACTCACCGCGACCTGCCAAAAGCGATGGCGCGCGGTGAGTTTCGTGAAGATCTCTTCTATCGCCTTAACGTGGTCAACCTGAAAATTCCTACGCTTGCCGAGCGTACGGAAGACATTCCGCTGCTGGCAAACCACTTGCTGCGCCAGTCCGCCGATCGACACAAGCCGTTCGTGCGCGCGTTTTCTACCGATGCCATGAAACGCCTGATGGCAGCTAACTGGCCAGGCAACGTGCGCCAACTGGTGAACGTGATTGAACAGTGCGTGGCGCTGACGTCGTCGCCGGTGATCAGCGACGCGCTGGTCGAGCAGGCGCTGGAAGGTGAGAATACCGCGCTGCCAACCTTTGTCGAAGCGCGTAATCAGTTTGAACTCAACTACCTGCGCAAGCTGCTGCAAATTACCAAAGGGAATGTGACCCACGCCGCGAGAATGGCGGGGCGTAACCGTACGGAGTTTTACAAGCTGCTCTCGCGCCACGAACTGGACGCAAATGATTTTAAAGAGTAGCACCGTACTTTTGCGTGATTTATGATACGGTGAGCAACCGGTTACGCGACTGAAAAACAGGAACACCATGAAAAAAATTGATGCGATTATTAAACCCTTCAAACTGGATGATGTACGTGAAGCGCTGGCGGAAGTCGGTATTACCGGGATGACGGTAACCGAAGTGAAAGGCTTTGGTCGTCAGAAAGGCCACACCGAGCTCTATCGCGGTGCGGAATACATGGTGGACTTCCTGCCGAAAGTCAAAATTGAAATCGTGGTCAGCGACGATATCGTCGATACCTGCGTGGATACTATTATTCGCACGGCGCAAACGGGCAAAATCGGCGACGGCAAAATCTTCGTCTTTGACGTGGCGCGCGTGATCCGTATTCGTACGGGTGAAGAGGACGACGCGGCGATTTAACGCCGTATGCCCCTCACCCTAACCCTCTCCCGCAGGGAGAAGGAATGGTTTGTGCAGGCGTCAATTCTTGCGCTGGTTTTCTCCCTCTCCCTGTGGGAGAGGGCGGGGTGAGGGCAAAAATTACAGCACCTTATGTGGCCCAAAGCACTCGTAATGAATGCTTTCCGGCTTCACGCGCAGCTCAACCAACTGCTTCGCGGCAAACTGCATAAAGCCGACCGGGCCACAGAGATAAAACTGCATTGCCGGGTCGCTGAACGCACCTTCCATCGCGCTTAAATCCATCAATCCTTCGCTGTCAAACGCGGCCGCCTGACGATCTGCCTCGGTCGGTTGGCGATACCAGGTGTGCGCGGTAAAGCGCGGCAGGCTGGAACCCAGGGTTTTCACTTCGTCGGCAAAGGCATGCACATCGCCATTTTCCGCCGCGTGGAACCAGTTCACCTGCGCGGTATGGCTGGATTTCGCCAGTGTATCAAGCATTGCCAGCATTGGCGTCTGACCGACACCGGCGGAAATCAGCGTCACCGGGGTGTTGTTTTCCACGGACATAAAGAAATCGCCCGCAGGTGCCGCCAGATGCACCACATCACCGACATTCGCGGAGTTGTGCAGCCAGCTTGATACCTGGCCACCGTCTTCGCGTTTCACCGCAATACGGTAGCCTTTGCCGTCCGCTTTACGGGTTAGAGAATACTGACGAATCTCCTGATGCGGGAAGCCTTCCGGTTTCAGCCAGACCGCCAGATACTGGCCCGGCTGATAATCAGCGACCGCGCCGCCGTCCACCGGTTCAAATTCAAAGCTGGTGATGAGGGCGCTACGCGGCGTTTTCGCCACGATGCGGAACGGGCGTGTGCCTTCCCAGCCGCCGGTTTTGTTGGCGTTCTGCTGGTAGATTTCTGCTTCACGGTTGATAAATACTCCCGCCAGCACGCCGTAGGCTTTCCCCCATGCGTCCAGCACGTCCTGACCCGGGCTGAACATTTCGTCCAGCGTCGCCAGCAGGTGCGCGCCCACGATGTCGTACTGCTCAGGTTTAATCTGGAAGCTGGTGTGTTTCTGCGCGATTTTCTCGACCGCAGGCAGCAGGGCAGGCAGGTTTTCAATATTGCTGGCGTAGGCTGCAATGGCATTGAACAGCGCTTCACGCTGGTCGCCGTTGCGCTGGTTGCTCATATTGAAAATCTCTTTCAGTTCCGGGTTGTGGGTAAACATCCGGTCATAAAAGTGGGCGGTGAGTTTGGGGCCGGTTTCAACCAGCAGGGGAATAGTGGCTTTGACGGTAGCAATGGTTTGAGCATCAAGCATGGCAGGCTTCCTTTTTACAATTATCTATTGTTGCATATTGAATGCATCTTATAAAAATACCCCTGCTTTGTAAATGGTTCTTTGTAACAATGCATCATGTTGGTTACAACGTGAAGAATTTGCATCACAAACCTGAAAAGATATCCGTTGAAATTTGGCGAGCCTTTATTCCTCAAGCCCTTGTGCGGCGTGAAGGAAAACGTTTGCGTAAAATCCTTTGTCAAGACCTGTTATCGCAGAACTAATCAGTTATACTGTTGGCCGTTGTCCATCAGGGCTTAAAAAATTTACTGTTAGCTGAGTCAGGAGATGCGGATGTTAAAGCGTGAAATGAACATTGCCGATTATGATGCCGAACTGTGGCAGGCTATGGAGCAGGAAAAAGTACGTCAGGAAGAGCACATCGAACTGATCGCCTCCGAAAACTACACCAGCCCGCGCGTTATGCAGGCACAGGGTTCTCAGCTGACCAACAAATACGCTGAAGGTTATCCGGGCAAACGCTACTACGGCGGTTGCGAGTATGTGGATATCGTTGAGCAACTGGCTATCGACCGTGCGAAAGAGCTGTTTGGCGCAGACTACGCTAACGTTCAGCCGCACTCCGGTTCACAGGCTAACTTCGCGGTCTACACCGCACTGCTGCAGCCGGGCGATACCGTTCTGGGTATGAACCTGGCGCAGGGCGGTCACCTGACTCACGGCTCCCCGGTAAACTTCTCCGGTAAACTGTACAACATCATCCCTTACGGTATTGATGAGTCCGGTAAAATTGACTACGAAGACATGGCGAAGCAGGCTAAAGAGCATAAACCGAAGATGATCATCGGTGGTTTCTCTGCTTACTCCGGTATCGTTGACTGGGCAAAAATGCGTGAAATCGCTGACAGCATCGGCGCATATCTGTTTGTCGATATGGCCCACGTTGCGGGTCTGATTGCCGCGGGCGTTTATCCGAACCCGGTTCCGCACGCGCACGTTGTGACCACCACCACCCATAAAACCCTGGCGGGTCCGCGTGGCGGCCTGATCCTGGCGAAAGGCGGTGACGAAGAGCTGTACAAAAAACTGAACTCCGCTGTCTTCCCAAATGCGCAGGGCGGCCCGCTGATGCACGTGATTGCCGGTAAAGCGGTAGCACTGAAAGAAGCGATGGAACCTGAGTTCAAAGTTTACCAGAAGCAGGTTGCGAAAAACGCCAAAGCGATGGTTGAAGTGTTCCTGAACCGTGGCTACAAAGTGGTTTCCGGCGGTACTGAAAACCACCTGTTCCTGCTGGACCTGGTTGACAAAAACCTGACCGGTAAAGAAGCTGACGCCGCCCTGGGCCGCGCCAACATCACCGTCAACAAAAACAGCGTGCCGAACGATCCGAAGAGCCCGTTTGTGACCTCCGGTATCCGTATCGGTTCTCCGGCAATCACCCGCCGTGGCTTCAAAGAAGCGGAAGCGAAGGAACTGGCTGGCTGGATGTGTGACGTTCTGGACAATATCAATGATGAAGCGGTTATCGAGCGCATCAAAGGTAAAGTTCTGGATATCTGCGCACGCTTCCCGGTTTACGCATAATTCTGTTTTGCAGAATAAGAAAAGGCCGCGCAAGCGGCCTTTTTTGTGTCCATCATTTTGCCGGATGGCGGCGTAAACGCCTTATCCAGCCTACAAATTTGTTTACCGGCGATCCAGCGAAATCGCGCCCGGCCCGGTAATTGCCAGCAGCAGGAAACCGCCCGCGATACTGACGTTTTTCCAGAAGTTAATCATATTTGGCACCACCGCATCACCGGTCATATCCCAGTAATGGTGACCAATCACCGCCGTACCCAGCGTATAGAAAATAAAGATAACCGCCAGCGGGCGCGTGAAGAAGCCCAGTACAATCAGAATGGCGACCGGCACTTCCATAATGATGGCGATAATCGCCGACAGCGTTGGCACTGGCGCGCCCGAGGACGCCATATACTGAACCGTGCCCTCAAAGCCCAGCATTTTCGGATAACCGAAAAGGATAAACAGCAGAACGAGAGCGATGCGCGCGATAAGCAACATCAGCGAACGCGATGTGCCAAAGTCGAAATAACGTAGTGTGTTCATAGTCTTCCATTGTGTTAAGACGTGTTCTTAAAACGTAATACACAATGTGACACTCTGCCACGCGACGCGCCGTTATGTTTACTGACTTACAGCGACTTAAGCACCATGCTTTCATCGGTCAGCGCATCGACCGCAAGCTTTTTGCCCGACTGAATCAGCTTGCGCAGCACGCGTACTTCGCGCCCCTGATTAAGCGCCACAGCCCCAACCAGCGCCCCATCGCGCAGCTGAAACCAAATAGCTTTTCGCTCATCCGGGTTACCGCGACAGATCCAGTTTTCGCCCTGCATCTCACCCACGAATTGCAGATTATCGCTGAATTGATCGGTCCAGAACCAGCCCGGCGTGGCGACGGGAAGCGGCTGCTCCAGCATCGCTGCCGCAGCGGTTTGCGCCTGAAAGTTGGCATTTTCCCAGCTTTCAATGCGATGCAGGGAGCCGTCCGGTTGACGCGTTATCGCCACATCACCGGCGGCAAAAATTGCCGGGTCGGCAGTACTACAGCGGATATCCACTACGATACCGTTGGCCGTTTCCAGCCCGGCATCGCGGGCAAGGGTGTCATTCGCCACAATACCGATGCCGTAAATTACCGCGTCGGCCTGAAGCGGTTCGCCGCTTTGCAATGTCAGCGTTAGCATTTCGCCCACATCAACGTGCTCGATAGCACTGTTGAGCAGCAAACGTACACCCGCCTGCTGATGGCGATGAATCAGATAATCGCGTACCGGCGGCGGGGCGTTTCGGCCCATCACGGTAGGCGCAAGCTCGACGACCGTAACCTGACAACCGCGCTGGGTGGCGCTGGCCGCCAGCTCAAGGCCAATGGTTCCCGCGCCGACAATCACCAGTGATTTACCGGCGTCCAGCACCGGGCGCAGGCGTTCAGCATCCCCGGCATGACGCAGCGTAAAGCAGCGTTCGCCCAGCGCATCCAGCATCGGCAGAGGACGCGCCGCCGCCCCGGTGGCTATCAGTAATTTCGTCCAGGGGTAGCGTTGACCGTCCGCCAGCACCACCGTTTTGGCCTGGCGGTCGAGCTGGCGGATTGTCACGCCCAGATGCAACTGCACATTATTTGCCAGCCACCAGTCGGCGGCGAGGACCGGCTGCAACTGCGGGTTATCGTCAAGCAGCATGGCTTTCGACAGCGGTGGACGTTCATAGGGCAGTTGCGGTTCATCGGAGAAAAGGTGTATTTCGCCGCCAAAACCCAGCTGGCGCAGCGAGGCAGCCGCCATTGCCGCTGCCTGACCACCACCGATAATGGCAATAATTTCGTTATTCATGGCGGCTCCTTAGAGATCGAGTCCGGCGGCAACGTGGCGAATGCCGCGAATGCCCAGGCCCGCGTCGGCGTTAATCATCACGCCACTCAATGCCCGATTATTACGCCGTGACGCCAGCATCACATACGGCCCGGTGAAGTCTGCCGGGTCGGGGAAGAATTGCAGCGGCAGAATGGCGGCGATTTTTTCCGGCGTCAGCGACTGCATAATCGAGGTATCGCTTTGCCCCAGCGCCTGCGGGCCGCGTAAATCGCTCGCCATCCCGCAAGGACCGACGCCATTGACGCGCACTTTTGGCGCGAGTTCATAGGCCAACTGGCGAATTAACCCCGTCGCCGCGTGTTTGCTGGCGGTGTACAGCGGGCCGCCGCCGCCGGGATACCAGGCAGCGTTGGAGAGCGTGAAAATAATGCTGCCTTCGCTGGCAATCAGTGCCGGGGTGCAGGCTTTCGCACCCAGCAGATAACCGAGCACGTTCACGTTAAACAACTCGTAGAAGCCGCTCTCCAGCGCGTCGGCAGGCGTGTTCACCAGCGAGGCGTTGTGATCCCAGATGCCCGCATTGCCGATAAAACAGTCCAGCTTGCCAAACTGCGTCAGCGTCTGGTCAACCGCGCGCTGGTAATCCGCGTAACAGGTGACGTTACCCTCAACCGCCAGCACATGTTCGCCAAAACGCTGGCGCAGGCTGGCAACTTTGGCGCCCGACAGTTCGAGTGTGGCAACCTTCGCCCCCTCTTCAATAAAGCGCTCGACCAGCGCCAGCCCCAGGCCGGAGCCGCCGCCGGTGATGAAAACCACCTCATCTTTTAAATCACTCATGATGCCTCCTGCGGAATATCAACAAACACTTCGTCGCCTTCCACATACACCGGATAGGTGGCAATAGCATCGGTTGCGGGCAGGCACAGCGCTTTACCGGTTTTCAGGCAGAAGCTGGCGGCATGCAACGGGCATTCCACGGTGGCATCGTCTTCCAAATACCCTTCAGACATTGACGCGTTGCCGTGGCTGCAACGGTCGTTGATGGCAAAGAATTCCCCGCCGACGTGAAACAGGGCGATAACGGGGGTCGTTTCCAGCCGGAGCGCTTCGCCCTCCGGCAGCTCCGCAGTGGAGCAGGCAAATACACGGCTCATCAGAACAATACACTCAGGTTGTGGGAGGTGATCACCGCCTGATCGAGCACGATTTCACGTGCCAGCAGACGCCACTGTTCGCCATCCAGGCGGCGCACTTTGTCAAAGCGCGTTCCGATGTAAAAGGTTTCATCACGCTCTTTTTGCGCGCGATAAAGCAAATAATTCACGCGAACGGCAAACACATCCGGCTGCTCTGTTTCGCTCACCTGGATATTGCTGATCATATGGCGCGTGCGTGACGGTGGCTCCTCGGCCCAGGCCATGCCGGTTTCCAGACGGGCGATCCGGCGCTCAAGCTGATCTTTGTTGTCGTTGAAGATCCAGGTCGTCGGCGGTTGTTTGCCTTTACGGCGATCGCGGGTTTGCGCGTTTACCGTGGTGCGCATGGTGTAGACGATCTCGTCATCAAGCTGATCCAGCCAGTCGCGGAAACGCCAGTCGTCGAGCAGGGACGCTTCCAGATAGAGAAACTGGGCGATGCGATGATGCAGTTCTAAAGAGACGGGATTGCTCATTTCATCACCTCCTGCTGGTAGGCGGCGGTTTTCTCATCCACTTCCTGCCAGGTTTCACTGGCGAGGAGATCGGCCCAGCGCTGATACATCCCGCGTGCGGCGGTTTCTGAGAAGATGTAGTTGGTAATGCCCGGAATGCCGTCTTCGCGACGTTTTTCCTGGCCCAACCCCATTTGCAGGCAGAGCTGGCTGTTACGCGCTTTGTTGCCTTTCAGCAGCTTCTGGATTTCACACCAGTTTTCCGAGTCATCTTGCTCCAGAAAGCCCGCCGGGCCGAAGGCGCGGGTGGCGCTGTTTTCAAAGGCCGCTTTCACCTCATCAGAGGCGGCTTTATCGGTGATACAGAAGGCCCAGACTTCCACCTGATCCGGCCCTCGGGGGTGCCAGACGCGCAGTGTGGCGGTGCCGTTCAGCCACGAGAGGGTTGGGAAAATATTGTTATGACCAGCCAGCCGCAGGGCGCGCACTTTGCCCAGTCGTTGTTCGGCTTCGTCGTACGTTTCGCGGTAATAGCTGGAGACTGCGCCGTCCACCCATACGTTGGCGTCTGGTTTTTCGGTGAAGAAGAAGCCGCTACCGTGCCCGTCCTGGCCGAACTGTAAGGCATCTTTCGCCGTTTCCCACACCGGGCGGGCGGTCTGGCCGTCGCCGAGATGTTTATCGCTGCCGTCATCTTTCGCGCCCAGCACCTGTACGGCGGAGGCGTGGCTGAAGAGAGCGTGATACTGGTCGCTGGCGAACTGCTCTGCCGGGAATTTCCAGTTGCAGTTGATCACCCATTTTTGCACGCCGCCGACGATTTCGGTACCCCCTTCCCGGCGATCCAGCATGCCGTCGAGGTACCACTTCATGTCGCCCAGATAATCCAGCAGTGGCGGGGCGGAGGTATCCCAGTTGGCAAAAATGAGCCCCTTGTAGCTTTCTACGCAGGGTACTTCGTTTAATCCCCAATGGGATTTACACAAACCCTGCGGATAGGCGCGAGGCTCCAGCGGTACATCAATCAGCTCGCCGTTAATGCCGTAAGACCAGCCGTGGTAGGGGCAGGTGAACGCTTTGGTATTGCCGCAATCGGCATAGCTCACGCGCATGGCGCGGTGACGGCACTGGTTCAAAAAGGCTTTGATGCTGCCGTCTTTCTGGCGCACGACAACGACCGCGTCTTCGCCCATATAGGTATTAAAAAAGTCGCCCGCTTTCGGGATCTGGCTTTCGTGCGCCAGAAACAGCCAGCAGCGGCCAAAAATGCGTTCAAGCTCCAGTTGATAGATGTCAGGATCGGTGTAAATGCGCGGGGTGACGCTCCCGTTGTGGGTGTCGATCAGAGAGTAGATGTCTACAGGTGTTTTCGTGGTCATATCGTTATCTCGTGGGTAAGAGGTATTGACCTTCTGGTTTTTGTGTCTTTACTATGTTGCTAATTGGTTGTTGTTATGTGAAATACTTAATTTCTACCAGCTGAGACGTTTTATCTATGACAGGGAGAAGGGCATGGAACTGAGACACCTTCGCTACTTCGTGGCCGTTGCGCAGGAGCTGAACTTCACGCGCGCGGCGGAAAAACTGCATACCTCGCAGCCGTCGCTCAGTAGCCAGATTCGCGACCTGGAACAGTGCGTGGGCGTCTCGCTGCTGGAAAGAGATAAACGCAAAGTCACGCTGACCACGGCGGGCGAATGCTTTCTGACCGATGCGCTGGCGATCCTTGACCAGGCGGAGCAGGCGAAAGCCCGCGCGCGCAACGCCGCGCTTCTGGGGAATCATCTGGTGATTGGTTTTGTGCCCTCGGCGGAAGTCAATTTGTTGCCGAAGGTGATGCCGCTGCTGCGCTTGCGTCAACCGGAAACGCAAATTGAACTGGTGAGCCTGATAACCACTCAGCAGGAAGACAAATTGCGCAGCGGCGAGCTGGATGTCGGCCTGATGCGCCATCCCATCTACAACCCGGAAATTGATTATCTGGAGCTGTTCCATGAACCGCTGGCGGTGGTGATGCCCGCCACACATCCGCTGGCGCGTGAGCGCAAAATCAGCGCGGCACAGCTGAACGGCGTCGAATTTATCAGTACCGATCCCGCTTATTCCGGCGCGTTGGCGTCGATCGTCGATAAATGGCTTACCGATCAGCAGTGTCAGCCGAAGATTGTGCAGATGGCGACCAATATACTGGTCACCATGAATCTGGTGGGCATGGGGCTCGGCGTGTCGCTGATCCCTGGTTATATGCAGAGTTTCAACACCGGGCAGGTGGTGTTTCGCCCGCTGGCCGGCGATGCGCCGACCATTGCCCTGCTGATGGCGTGGAAAAAGGGCGAGCTGAAACCGGCGCTGCGCGATTTTATCGATATTGTGAAGACGCGGTGTGAGTTGCTGTAGCTCTCACATTTTTGTGAATCCGGTGTGCGGTCATCGAAAATAAGTGATGGAGATCACGATTTTTAACCCGTATTCGCGCCAGGCAAACGTTTTACCGCCAGACTGTCGCCTCCATTCTGGAGGAAATCATGGTCTTGCACTCAACGCGTTGGCTGGCGCTCAGTTACTTCACCTACTTTTTCAGCTACGGTATTTTTCTGCCCTTCTGGAGCGTCTGGCTCAAGGGGGCGGGGCTCACGCCTGAAACCATCGGCGTTCTGCTTGGCGCGGGCCTGGTAGCACGTTTTCTTGGTAGCCTGCTGATTGCACCGCGCGTTAGCGATCCCTCCCGATTAATCAGCGTGCTGCGCATTCTGGCGCTACTGACGCTACTGTTTGCGATGGCTTTCTGGGCCGGTAGCCACGTTGCCTGGCTGATGGCGGTAATGATTGGCTTTAACCTCTTTTTCTCGCCGCTGGTACCGCTGACCGATGCGCTTGCTAACACCTGGCAAAAGCAAATCACCATGGATTATGGCCGCGTGCGTCTGTGGGGTTCAATTGCCTTTGTGATTGGCTCGGCGCTGACGGGCAAACTGGTTAGCCTGTTTGATTATCATGCCATCCTTGTGCTGCTGAGCTTAGGCATAGCTTCAATGCTGCTCGGCATGCTGTTGCGACCTTCCGTTATGCCGCAGGGGGAAGCGCGTCATCAGGAAGCGGCGGGGTGGCCAGCATGGCGTACGCTGGTGATGCAGAGCTGGCGCTTCCTCGCCTGCGTGTGTCTGTTGCAGGGCGCGCATGCGGCCTACTATGGTTTCAGCGCCATTTATTGGCAGGGTGCGGGCTATTCGGCGTCGGCGGTTGGGTATCTCTGGTCGCTTGGCGTGGTGGCAGAAGTGGTCATTTTTGCCCTGAGCAAGAAAGTTTTCCGCCGCTTTAGTGCGCGCGACCTGCTGCTGCTATCCGCCGTATGTGGTGTGATCCGCTGGGGAATCATGGGCTGGACCACGGAGTTGCCGTGGCTGATTGTCGCGCAGATCCTGCACTGCGGCACCTTCACCGTTTGCCACCTGGCGGCGATGCGCTATATCGCCGCGCGTCAGGGGAGCGAAGTGATTCGCCTGCAGGCGGTGTACTCTGCGGTGGCGATGGGCGGCAGTATTGCGGTGATGACCGTGTTTGCCGGTTTCCTGTACCAGCATTTGCATCAGGGTGTGTTCTGGGTGATGGCGCTGGTTGCGTTGCCAGCGTTGATCCTGCGTCCGAAAGCGGTAACCGCTTAAGCGTCGAGGATCTTGCTGATATGCTGCCGCTGATGATCGCTTAATGGCCGATCGGCATGGATCAGCGGTGGTGAAAACAACGGCAGGGCGATCGCATAGGGCGACACCACCAGGCTGACGCTTTTCGGCGCACCCTCTTTCTGGAAGGTTCGCGCCGCCAGATATTTTACATTGAGCGGCAGCAGGGTGAGTTCCCGTAGCTGCTGCTCTATCTCCTGCTCCAGCGTCGGGTTATCGCCCGTCAGTAATACCACTTCTTTCTCATGTAACTCGCTCTCCTGCATGAGCCCCGCGCCAAAAATAATGGCAATCAGCGCCGCTTCTTCATGGCTGAACTGCAGGGTATAACGCGTCTCGAAATCGGCCAGCGCCTCACGCGTGGTGCGCATTAAGCGCGGGTATAGCCGATGAATCTCTTCGGTGAGTTGGCTATCAATACCGATGCCGAAAATACAGCGATTCAGCGCCTGCGCCAGGTGAATATAGAGCTGATCGCGCAGGCTTTGTTCATCACCCAACTGACGCCCGGCCAGTTGCTGAAAGCGATCGATAAGCTGGTCAATCGCCAGGTGTAACTGACGGTCCTGCGCATGGCCATCGTAAACGGGGTTTGGCGTGCGCATCAGCATAAACAGCAGTGCCAGAAATTGTTGTTCGCTACAGTGAGGCTGCCGGTGAATGCGACGCTGCCAGTGGCGCACAATCTCGGCGGCCACCTGAAACTCCTGGGTGGTACGGGTCCAGGTACTTTGCAGCGAATTGAAGGTGGGGCTCTCTCCCTGATGATGCTGAAGCAGACAGTATTGCAGGTAGAGGCGCAAAAACTGCGTATCGCGACACTCGAACTGGCGTTGCAGGTTGCGCCCGCAGCGGTTTACCAGCGCCTGCAGATTGGTATCGTCATACAGCGTGCGGGCAATGCCCTGCTGTTTAAGCTGCGTTTTAAGCGCCGGGGTAAAATGATGGCTGACAAAATGCGGACATAAACGGAAGGCACGCCGCAGCCAGTGCAGCAAGCACAGGCGTAAATCAAGCGTGGTGCCTTCAATCCGATAGCTGCCGTCCGCTCCGCTGGCAATCGCCAGACGATGGTAACGCTGGATCTCCTCTCCGGTCTCGGCTATATCTTGCCGGGCAGTATTTGCATCGACACCATTCACTTCGCCAATGAATTCGGGCGTAATGGTGTGGCCGGGAAGGTAGAACATCAGCAGCACCTGGCAGCGGCGCTGTGGACTGGAAAGCACAGATGGAGGTTCCATGAGCGTCATCATCTGAAAGATTCCAGTTTGCGTTTTTGATAAGAATAGCTAAAGGATAGTCTTTCGTACGCGTGCTCAGCCTGTTTACGTAAGGAATATCGGCGTCGGTCACAGAATTTTTCACTGAGGAACGGATGAAGAGAGTGAAACAAAGCGTAAGTCTGGTATTTTTCGCGGTTTTATCGCTTAGCGTCCAGGCGCACCCGCATAGCTTTATCACCCTGACGACGGACGTTGTGGCGCAGGATGGGCAGATGAGCGGGCTGAAAATGCGCTGGGTAATGGATGAATTAACATCAGCAGATCTGTTGTATGACGCCGGGAAGGCTAAACCGGGCGATGAAGTGTGGAAAAAACTGGCGGCGGAAGTGATGGCCAACGTGCTGGGACAGCACTACTTCACGGAATTCTGGCACAACGGTAAAAAGGTGAAATTTGACAATCTGCCCACTGACTATGGCCTTGCGCGGGAGGGGCATCAGGCGGTGCTGACGTTCACGCTGCCGCTGGCAAATCCCCAGACGCTAGCCGGGCAGACCTATACCTTCTCGACGTTTGACCCGACCTATTACGTCGATATGCGCTATGAGAACGACGGTGATGTTTCGTTACCGGCGAGTTTGAAATCGACCTGCAAACTGGCGGTGCATACGCCGCAGCCCAGTGACGAAATGATGTCTTATGCGTTGTCGCTTGATAAAGAAGACGCGCCGGATGAAGACATGGAGCTGGGTAAGCAATTTGCCCAGAAGGTGACGTTAACATGTCAGTGAACGCTCTTGTAAAACGCCCGTCGCGCCGCTGGCTGGCGCTCTGGCCGTTGGCCATTTTTCTGCTGCTGAGCGTGCTGGCGGGTTTCTGGCTGTGGCAGGCATGGCCGCAAATCATGATAAAAAGCATCATCTGGCAGCGCGAAGTGAATCAGCAGATGAGCGGCCTGCTCAAAGCGGTAGCGGAAAACCCGACCCAGGCAGGCGGTTCGTTGCTGCTGTTTAGCTTTATCTACGGCGTGCTGCATGCGCTGGGGCCGGGGCACGGCAAAGTAGTGATAGCCACCTGGCTGGCTACGCATCCCTCGAAGCTCAAATCAAGTATTGGCCTAACGCTGGCTTCGTCACTGTTACAGGGGCTGGTGGCGATTGCGCTGGTCGTGGTGGTGTTAACGCTGCTGCAATTACCCGCGCGACAGCTTCACGTGAGCGGGTTCTGGCTGGAGAAAGCCAGCTATGCGCTGGTGGGCGTGTTGGGGCTGATGCTGTGCTGGCGAGCATTGAAAACGCTACGACGGCTGTTGCGTAAACCCACTTTCACCGCGTTTAAACCGGTTCACATCCATGATGAACACTGCGGATGCGGGCGTAAACATCTGCCCGACCCGGAGCAAATTCGCAGCGGCGATGACTGGCGCGCGCGCCTGATGGTGGTGCTGTCGATGGGCATGCGACCGTGCTCTGGCGCAATTATGGTGCTGTTGTTCAGTAAAGTGATTGGCGTATTTGCCTGGGGAATGGCATCGGCGCTGGCGATGGCGGCGGGAACGTCACTGACTATTTCGTCACTTGCGCTATTGGTGCACAGTTTCCGCCAGTTGGCGGTGCGGCTAAGTGGAAATCGTGCGCCGGTATTATGGCGTCAGGTGGGCTGGACAACGCTGGCCCTGGCCGGTGGCGCGCTGTTGATCGCGGCGGCGGTGGTGATGTGGCTGAGTGCGGTACCTGTTGGGCGGGGAATGCGGCCGTTTTAAAAGCTATTTCGGCTTTTTCAGGGCGTTAAGAATAAAACGCTCAGCCTCATCGCGATAACGATCGCCATAGCGGGTAGAGAATGCGTCGATATGCTGCCCGCCCGGGATCAGTTCGAGCGTTTTGGGTTCTTTCGCCAGCGCATAAAGTGTCTGGCTGTGTTCTGACGGGATAACGTGGTCGCCCGTACCATGCAGAATTAGCAGTGGAATAGGGCTGATATCGGCAATGTTACGATCGGCGCTGTAGCTATCGTCAAGTAACAGGCCGCTGCCGGGGATCATGTGATTGGCTATCGCCGAATAAGACGAAAAGGTGGAATCCAGAATAACGGCGCGGATGCCCGAGCGATCGCCATGCGTAATGGCGGCGACAATATTGTTTCCACCCAAACTTTGCCCCAGAAGCACCAGACGCTGCGGATCAATATCCGGTCTGTGGCGGACGTAGTCGATGGCGCTGAGGGTGTCATCCTGCAAACCCGACTGAGATGGCGTGCCCTGCGACTCACCAAAACCCCGGTAATCAAACATAAATACGTTGAGGTTTCTCTCCGGCAGCCAGTTTACCAACGGCCAGTGAGCGGACATATTGCCCGCGTTGCCATGGGCGTGAATAACCGTGGCGATGGCGTGTTCGCTCGGCCCCTTTGCGGAAGGGATAAACCAGCCGTGGAGTGTTGTGCCGTCTTTCGCGGTAAAAATGACGGGCTCTACGCTGTAAGGTTCCGGGCCGTAAACTTTGTTATCCGGGTAATAGAAGGCGTTAATCGCAATGCGCGGCAGCAGATAAATACAGACGCCGATAATACAGAGAACGAAAAAGCACTCTATGCCGAATTTCCCACGTAAAAAGCGCATCGCAATTTCCCTTTGGCTGCTTTGGGATTGTGTGAACAGCGCACGATCGTCATAAAAGGGGGTGGCAATGTAAAGAGGGGACAACCAGTTTAGGAAAAGCGCTCGGGGGATCGCTCAGCTTGCTGACAACGTGCGCTTTGTTCTTGCCGGATGCGGCGTAACCGCCTTATCCGGCCTACAAAATAGTGCTAATTCAATATATTGCAGCAATCTTGTAGGCCCGGTAAGCGCGAGCGCCACCGGGCACAACAATCGCTTAGCGCTTCAGCGCTTCGCTCAACTGGTCACGCATGTTCGCCAGCATCGATTTCACGA
Organism: Pseudocitrobacter sp. CD920760; assembly: GCF_057782505.1. NCBI lineage: Bacteria > Pseudomonadati > Pseudomonadota > Gammaproteobacteria > Enterobacterales > Enterobacteriaceae > Pseudocitrobacter > Pseudocitrobacter sp. CD920760. Next base: position 3,905,775 of record NZ_CM173490.1, on the reverse strand, counting down.
CGCGTGCGTTACCTGCAACCACGTTGCCGGTCATCATGTAGTTGTGGCCACCGGTGAAGTCGCACACCAGGGCGCCTGCTTCACGTGCCAGCAGTTCACCTGCGGCGAAATCCCACGGCTTCAGGCCGATTTCGAAGAAACCGTCTACGCGGCCAGCGGCTACGTAAGCCAGATCCAGCGCTGCGGAACCGGTGCGACGGAAGTCAGCACATTCGGTATACAGGTTGCCGAGAATGTTCATGTACGCCGGAGCGTGTTGTTTTGCTTTGAACGGGAAACCGGTCGCCAGGATGGTGCCGTCGAGGTCACGCGCGGTGCTGCAACGCAGACGGTAGCCGTTCAGCTGTGCGCCCTGGCCACGGGTCGCGGTGAAGAGTTCGTTACGCATTGGATCGTAAACCACCGCAACTTCGGTACGGCCTTTGATGCGTACCGCGATGGAGACCGCGAAGTGCGGCAGACGTTTAACGAAGTTGGTGGTGCCATCCAGTGGATCGATAACCCATTGAACATCCAGATCGTCGCCAACATGTTCACCGCTTTCTTCGGTGATAATGGTGTGTTGCGGGTAAGATTTGCGAATGGTTTCGATGATAATGGCTTCAGCCGCTTTATCAACGTTGGTCACGAAATCGTTGCTGCCTTTCTGGCTGGTTTCAACAGAATCTGGCGTTTCGTAATGTTTGGCAATCAGGTTACCTGCCTTGCGCGCTGCGCGCACGGCGATGTTCAGCATCGGATGCATCAGGTTACTCTCACTGGATGTTAAAGAACGGGGAAAAACGGCGCACATCATAACAGCGAATTCAGACTCTGTCTTCGGTTTATGGTAATATGGTCGAATAATCTTTAGAAGAAGAAAGACAATGCTGCAAAATATTCGAATTGTGCTGGTTGAAACCTCTCACACCGGCAATATGGGCTCTGTGGCCCGCGCGATGAAAACCATGGGCTTAACCAATCTTTGGCTGGTGAATCCATTGGTAAAACCTGACTCCCAGGCCATCGCCCTGGCCGCCGGGGCCAGCGATGTCATCGGTAGCGCCAATATCGTCGATACGCTCGATGAAGCGCTGGCGGGTTGTAGCCTGGTGGTGGGCACCAGCGCGCGTTCGCGCACGCTGCCGTGGCCGATGCTCGACCCGCGCGAATGCGGGTTGAAAAGCGTTGCTGAAGCTGAACATGCGCCGGTGGCGCTGGTGTTTGGCCGTGAGCGCGTTGGCCTGACTAACGAAGAGCTGCAAAAGTGCCATTATCACGTCGCAATTGCCGCTAACCCGGAATACAGTTCGCTGAACCTGGCGATGGCGGTGCAGGTTATCTCTTATGAGGTCCGCATGGCGTGGCTGGCGGCGCAGGAAAACGGTGAAACAAACGTTGAGCACGACGAAACGCCGTATCCGCTGGTTGATGACCTGGAGCGTTTCTATGGTCACCTGGAACAAACGCTGCTGAGTACCGGTTTTATCCGCGAAAACCATCCGGGGCAGGTGATGAACAAACTGCGTCGTTTGTTTACCCGCGCGCGTCCGGAAAGCCAGGAGTTGAACATCCTGCGCGGGATTCTGGCGTCGATTGAGCAGCAGAATAAGAAGTCATAAGGGCCACCCTCACCCTAACCCTCTCCCTGAGGGAGAGGGGACAGACTGTGCATTGTGTTCTCCCTCTCCCTGTGGGAGAGGGCCGGGGTGAGGGCATCAGACCGCACTGAATGTTAAATACCTGACTAAATTACTCAAGTAAATAGTTGACCATTTTACTCGGGAATGTCAGACTTGGTCCTGCTATGCAATACCCACACATATATTATTAAAAACCCCGGGCAGGGGCGAGTTTGAGGTTAAGTAAGACATGAGACTGACATCTAAAGGGCGTTACGCCGTGACCGCGATGCTGGACGTTGCACTCAACTCCGAAGCGGGCCCGGTGCCGTTGGCCGATATTTCAGAACGACAGGGAATTTCACTTTCCTACCTGGAGCAGCTGTTCTCCCGTCTGCGTAAAAATGGTCTGGTATCCAGCGTTCGCGGCCCTGGCGGCGGCTATCTGCTGGGTAAAGAAGCTAACCACATCGCGGTTGGCGAAGTTATCAGCGCAGTTGACGAATCCGTTGACGCGACCCGTTGCCAGGGTAAAGGCGGCTGTCAGGGGGGCGATAAATGCCTGACTCACGCGCTGTGGCGCGACCTGAGCGATCGCCTGACCGGCTTCCTGAACAACATTACGCTGGGCGAACTGGTGAATAACCAGGAAGTACTGGATGTGTCTGGTCGCCAGCACACCCATGAAACAACGCGCAGCACCCGTGCGCAAGACGCAATCGACGTCAAACTGCGCGCGTAATATAAATATCCGCGCGACGGATAATAAAGAGATTTCAGAATCAGGCCGGAGCGTACCGCGCTCCGTCTCCTCGGTCGTACATCCAGCCGATAGCCTGATTCCTTGCATTGAAGCGATGTACGGAGTTTAAGAGCAATGAAATTACCGATTTATCTCGATTACTCCGCAACCACGCCGGTGGACCCGCGTGTTGCCGAGAAAATGATGCAGTTTTTAACCCTGGACGGAACCTTTGGTAACCCGGCCTCCCGTTCTCACCGTTTTGGCTGGCAGGCTGAAGAAGCGGTAGATATCGCCCGTAATCAGATTGCCGATCTGGTCGGTGCGGATCCGCGCGAAATCGTCTTCACCTCCGGTGCAACCGAATCTGACAACCTGGCAATTAAAGGTGCAGCCAACTTTTATCAGAAAAAAGGCAAGCACATTATTACCAGCAAAACCGAACACAAAGCCGTGCTGGACACCTGTCGTCAGCTTGAGCGTGAAGGTTTTGAAGTCACCTACCTTGCCCCTCAGCGCAACGGTATCATTGACCTGAAAGAACTCGAAGCGGCGATGCGTGATGACACCATCCTCGTTTCTATCATGCACGTGAACAACGAAATCGGTGTGGTACAGGACATCGCGACCATCGGCGAAATGTGCCGTGCGCGCGGTATTGTTTACCACGTTGATGCGACCCAGAGCGTGGGCAAACTGCCTATCGACCTGAGCCAGCTGAAAGTTGACCTGATGTCCTTCTCCGGCCACAAAATCTATGGCCCGAAAGGGATTGGCGCGCTGTATGTGCGTCGTAAACCGCGTATCCGCATTGAAGCGCAGATGCACGGCGGCGGTCACGAGCGCGGCATGCGTTCTGGTACCCTGCCTGTTCACCAGATCGTCGGCATGGGCGAAGCTTACCGTATCGCGAAAGAAGAGATGGAAACCGAAATGGCCCGTCTGCGCGGTCTGCGTAACCGTCTGTGGAACGGCGTGAAGGATATGGAAGAAGTTTACCTGAACGGTGACCTCGAGCAGGGCGCGCCGAACATTCTTAACGTCAGCTTCAACTTTGTTGAAGGTGAATCGCTGATTATGGCCCTGAAAGACCTGGCCGTTTCTTCCGGTTCCGCCTGTACGTCTGCAAGCCTCGAGCCATCCTACGTGCTGCGTGCGCTGGGCATGACCGACGAGCTGGCACACAGCTCTATCCGTTTCTCTTTAGGTCGTTTTACTACCGAAGAAGAGATTGACTACACCATTCAACTGGTTCGTAACTCCATTGGCCGTCTGCGCGACCTTTCTCCGCTGTGGGAAATGTTCAAACAGGGCGTGGATCTGAACAGCATCGAATGGTCACATCACTAATCGGTAGATAAGAGGAATTCAATCATGGCATACAGCGAAAAAGTTATTGATCATTACGAGAACCCGCGCAACGTTGGCTCCTTCGACAACAGCGATGATAGCGTGGGTAGCGGCATGGTTGGCGCGCCAGCGTGTGGCGACGTGATGAAGTTGCAGATTAAAGTCAACAATGAAGGTATCATTGAAGACGCGCGTTTCAAGACCTACGGCTGCGGTTCCGCCATCGCATCCAGCTCGCTGGTTACCGAATGGGTAAAAGGCAAGTCTCTGGACGAAGCGCAGGCGATTAAAAACACCGACATCGCAGACGAACTTGAACTGCCGCCAGTGAAAATTCACTGCTCTATCCTGGCAGAAGACGCGATTAAAGCCGCCATTGCGGATTACAAAAGCAAACGTGAAGCAAAATAAGAATTGAGGTTTTGTTATGTCGATTACATTGAGCGACAGTGCAGCAGCGCGAGTCAATACCTTCCTGGCCAACCGCGGTAAAGGGTTTGGTCTGCGTCTGGGCGTGAGAACTTCCGGCTGCTCGGGTATGGCGTATGTACTGGAATTTGTTGATGAACCTGCGGCAGAAGATACCGTGTTCGAAGACAAAGGCGTGAAGGTGGTGATCGACGGTAAAAGCCTGCAATTCCTCGACGGCACTCAACTGGACTTCGTCAAAGAAGGCCTGAACGAAGGGTTTAAATTCACTAACCCGAACGTCAAAGATGAGTGCGGTTGCGGCGAAAGCTTTAACGTGTAACTGAACGTCACCAACCCCACCGCAGGCCATCTGTGGGTGGGGTTTTGTTTTATTTACCCTGAGATTGTTATGGATTACTTCAGCCTCTTCGGGTTACCCGCCCACTATCACGTCGATACTCAGGCCCTTGCGACCCGTTTTCAGGATCTGCAACGTCAGAACCATCCCGACAAATTCGCCAGCGCCAGCGCGGCCGAACAACTCGCTGCGGTGCAACGTTCCGCAACCATCAATCAGGCCTGGCAAACGCTGCGTCATCCGCTGCTGCGCGCAGAATATCTCCTGTCGCTGCACGGTTTTGATTTAGCCAGCGAGCAGCACACGGTGCGCGATACCGCCTTTCTGATGGAACAACTGGAACTGCGCGAAGAGCTGGACGAGATTGAACAGGCGAAGGATGAAGCGCGTCTGGAAGGGTTTATTAAACGCGTCAAAGCGATGTTCGACACCCGCCATCAGCAGATGGTGAAAGAATTAGACGATGAAGCGTGGGAGACGGCGGCGGATACCGTGCGTAAACTGCGTTTTCTCGATAAACTGCGCAGCAGTGCTGAACAACTCGAAGAAAAACTGCTCGACTATTAATTTCGGAAGCTCAATATGGCCTTATTACAAATTAGTGAGCCTGGTCTGAGTGCCGCGCCGCATCAGCGTCGTCTGGCGGTTGGCATCGATTTAGGCACCACCAATTCTCTGGTTGCGACGGTCCGTAGCGGTCAGGCGGAAACACTGGCTGACAGCCAGGGTCGTCACCTGCTGCCCTCTGTTGTCCATTACCAGGCGCAGGGCCACGTCGTGGGTTATGACGCGCGCGCCAATGCCGCGCAGGACCCTGCTAACACCGTCAGTTCCGTCAAACGCCTGATGGGCCGCTCGCTGGCCGACATTCAGGCGCGTTACCCGCATTTGCCGTACCAGTTTGAGGCGAGCGAAAATGGCCTGCCGATGCTGGTTACTGAGGCCGGTGTGCTGAACCCGATTCGCGTCTCTGCCGATATCCTTAAAGCGCTGGCGGCGCGGGCGACTGAATCGCTCGCCGGTGAACTCGACGGCGTAGTGATCACCGTTCCGGCTTACTTCGACGATGCACAGCGTCAGGGCACCAAAGACGCCGCGCGTCTGGCGGGCCTGCATGTGCTGCGTCTGCTTAACGAACCGACCGCTGCGGCAATTGCCTATGGCCTGGATTCCGGTCAGGAAGGCGTGATTGCCGTGTATGACCTGGGCGGCGGGACATTTGATATCTCTATTCTGCGCTTAAGCCGCGGTGTGTTTGAAGTGCTGGCGACGGGCGGTGATTCTGCGCTCGGCGGCGATGACTTCGACCACCTGTTGGCCGATCATATTCGTGAACTGGCGGGCATTGCCGATCGTAGCGATAACCGCGTGCAGCGCGAACTGCTGGATGCCGCTATTGCCGCTAAAATCGCCCTGAGCGATGCTCAGAGTGTGACGGTTGAGGTTGCAGGCTGGAAAGGCGAGATCACTCGCGAACAGTTTAACGACCTGATTTCCGCACTGGTTAAACGCACCCTGATGGCCTGCCGTCGCGCGCTGAAAGATGCGGGCGTGGAAGCGGATGAGGTGCTGGAAGTGGTGATGGTCGGTGGTTCAACGCGTGTTCCGCTGGTGCGTGAACGCGTGGGTGAATTCTTTGGCCGCACGCCGCTCACCTCTATTGACCCAGATAAAGTCGTTGCCATTGGCGCGGCGATTCAGGCTGATATTCTGGTGGGTAACAAGCCAGACAGCGAAATGCTGCTGCTGGATGTTATTCCGCTGTCGCTCGGTCTGGAAACGATGGGCGGCCTGGTGGAGAAAGTGATCCCGCGTAACACCACTATTCCAGTGGCGCGCGCGCAGGAGTTCACCACCTTTAAAGATGGTCAGACGGCGATGTCTATTCACGTGATGCAGGGCGAGCGCGAACTGGTGCAGGATTGCCGTTCGCTGGCCCGTTTTGCGCTGCGTGGTATTCCGGCGCTGCCGGCGGGTGGGGCGCATATTCGCGTCACCTTCCAGGTGGATGCCGACGGGCTGTTAAGCGTCACCGCGATGGAGAAATCCACCGGGGTGGAATCCTCAATTCAGGTCAAACCGTCCTACGGTCTGACCGATGGTGAAATCGCCACCATGATTCAGGATTCCATGAGCTACGCCGAGCACGATGTCAAAGCCCGTATGCTCGCGGAGCAAAAAGTAGAAGCAGCACGCGTACTGGAGAGTTTGACCGGTGCTCTGGCCGCCGATGCCGCGCTGTTAAGCGCCGCAGAACGTCAGGTGATTGATGAAGCCGCTGCGCATCTGAGCGCGGTAGCTGAAGGCAATGACACTGACGCCATAGAACAAGCCATTAAAAACGTTGATAAACAAACCCAGGAATTCGCCGCTCGCCGTATGGACCAATCTGTCCGTACTGCGCTGAAAGGCCAATCCGTGGACGAGGTTTAATATGCCAAAGATTGTTTTTCTGCCCCACCAGGACCTGTGTCCGGATGGCGTAGTTGTGGAAGCTGAGACCGGTGAAACCATTCTGGATGCTGCGCTGCGTAGCGGTATCGAGATTGAACACGCCTGCGAAAAATCCTGTGCCTGCACCACCTGCCACTGCATCGTGCGTGAAGGTTTTGACTCTCTGCCGGAAAGCACTGAAGACGAGGACGATATGCTGGATAAAGCCTGGGGGCTGGAACCGGATAGCCGTCTGAGCTGTCAGGCGCGCGTCACCGACGAAGATCTGGTGGTCGAAATTCCGCGTTACACTATTAACCACGCACGCGAGCACTAACAGAGGATAGTATGGGACTGAAGTGGACCGACAGCCGTGAAATCGGCGAAGCGCTTTACGACACCTTCCCGGATACCGATCCGAAGACCGTGCGCTTTACTGACCTGCACCAATGGATTTGCGACCTTGAGGATTTTGATGATGACCCTCAGGCATCAAATGAAAAAATCCTTGAGGCAATTCTGCTAGTCTGGTTAGACGAAGCTGAATAAGTCACATATCGGGCTGCCTTCGGGTGGCCCGTTTACTAATAAGGATAACTAAAATGACCGAAGCGATGAACATTACGCTTACCACGCAGCCCGCCGATGCGCGCTGGGGCGAAAAAGCGACTTATAGCATTAACGATAATGGAATCTCCCTGCACCTGACCGGTAAGGACGACCTGGGCCTGATTCAGCGCGCGGCGCGTAAAATTGATGGTCTGGGTATTAAACACGTGGCGCTGACCGGCGAAGGCTGGAGCACCGACAGCGCGTGGGCCTTCTGGGCCGGCTATAAGGGGCCGAAAGGCACGCGCAAAGTGGAATGGCCGGAACTGGATGACGCACAGCGTCAGGAACTGGATAACCGCCTGACTATCATCGACTGGGTGCGAGACACCATCAACGCCCCGGCGGAAGAGGTTGGCCCGTCACAACTGGCGCAGCGTGCGGTTGATCTGCTGTGCAGCGTGGCTTGCGATCACGTCTCTTATCGCATCACTAAAGGCGAAGATCTGCGCGAGCAGAACTACATGGGGATTCACACCGTAGGCCGTGGCTCTGAGCGCGCACCGGTGCTGCTGGCGCTGGACTACAACCCAACCGGCGATAAAGAAGCGCCGGTCTACGCCTGCCTGGTCGGCAAAGGCATCACCTTCGATTCCGGCGGTTACAGCCTGAAACAAAGCGCGTTCATGGACTCGATGAAGTCCGACATGGGCGGCGCGGCAATGGTCACTGGCGCGCTGGCGTTTGCGATCACCCGTGGTCTGAACAAACGTGTGAAACTTTACCTGTGCTGCGCCGACAACATGGTGAGCGGCAACGCCTTCAAACTGGGCGATATCATTCACTATCGCAACGGTAAGAATGTCGAAGTGATGAACACCGATGCGGAAGGTCGTCTGGTGCTGGCCGATGGTTTGATCGACGCCTCTGCGCAGAAACCGGAGCTGATTATTGATGCAGCTACCCTCACCGGCGCGGCGAAAACTGCGCTGGGTAACGATTATCACGCGCTGTTTAGCTTCGACGATGGCCTGGTCAATCGTATGATGGCGAGCGCGGCGGCGGAAAACGAACCGTTCTGGCGCCTGCCGCTGGCGGAGTTCCACCGTAATCAGTTACCGTCCAACTTTGCCGAGCTGAACAACACCGCGAACGCCACCTATCCGGCGGGTGCAAGCACCGCAGCGGGCTTCCTGTCTCACTTCGTTGAAAACTATCACCAGGGCTGGCTGCACATCGACTGCTCCGCTACCTATCGTAAAGGCGCGGTAGAGCAGTGGGCTGCCGGGGCGACCGGGCTGGGCGTGCGCACGATTGCGAATCTGCTGACAGCGTAAGCCGGATAAGCGCAGCGCCATCCGGCAAATAACGGCGGGGGCGCTTCGCTTGCCCGCCCTACATGTTTTTTTATCTGTGATTCTTATGTCCGAAACCAAAAACGAATTAGAAACTCTGCTTGAACAGGCGGCGACCGAACCGGCGCATCGCCCTGCGTTCTTCCGCACGCTGCTGGAATCCACCGTTTGGGTGCCCGGCACAGCGGCGGAAGGCGAGCAAATTGTGGAAGACAGCGCGCTCGATTTACAGCACTGGGAAAAAGATGACGGAACGTCCGTCATTCCGTTTTTCACCTCGCTGGAAGCCTTGCAGCAGGCTGTGGAAGAGGAACAGGCGTTCGTGGTAATGCCCGTTCGCACGCTGTTTGAAATGACTCTCGGCGAAACGTTGTTCCTCAACGCCAAACTGCCGACCGGGAAAGAGTTCACTCCGCGCGAAATCAGCCATCTGATTGGTGAAGAGGGAAACCCGCTCAGTACCCAGGAAATTCTGGAAGGCGGCGAATCGCTGATTCTCTCCGAAGTGGCGGAGCCGCCCGCGCAGATGGTGGATTCGCTCACCACGCTGTTTAAAACCATTAAACCGGTGAAACGCGCGTTTATCTGTTCAATCAAAGAGAGCGCAGAAGGCGAGGCGAACCTGCTGATTGGTATTGAAGCCGACGGGGATATTGAAGAGATTATTCACGCCGCAGGCAGCGTGGCAACGGATACGCTACCGGGTGATGAACCGATTGATATCTGTCAGGTGGTAAAAGGGGAGAAGGGTATCAGCCACTTTATTACCGAACATATCACCCCGTTCTACGAACGCCGCTGGGGCGGATTCCTGCGTGATTTTAAACAGAATCGGATTATCTAAGTTTGAGGAAGGCCGCCCCGAAGGGCGGCATCCTGGCTTACCTGCCCATTACATTGATTGCGTTGCGAAAAGCGTAGCCTGAAAGATCCCAGTCTTCGTTAACGTGAGCAAACAGCGTGCTGGTTACAATAAGCACGATACAAACGTATCGTTTCATTGCGCGGTCCATGCAAAGACCGCATCACGGCAGCACCACTGGCGATAATGACGCGATAGCAAGTACTGGGGGTACCTGCGCATACGGCCACGGAACGACCTTCCCTTAAGCCAGTGCCCGTTTGCGAGACGGCGGAAAGGGCCGAGTAAATAATACTCTCTTTTTGCAAGGTTATTCCATAAGTGGACTTGACTTCAGCGCTCTGAAAACGGATTATTTCCCCACTGGGGAGTACCTGCGTTGCTTTCGCAACACAACCCGCTGGAAAGGCCGCGAACCAGACCAGCAATAAAAAAACCGCCTTTTTATGGGCGGTTTTTTTATTGCTGCAATGCGGGTTATTTCACCGGCTCAACCGGCAAGTCATCGCGTGCGCCCCATTCGCTCCAGGCGCCGTCATACAGCGTCACATCATCGGCTTCCAGCGTCGCCAGAGCCAGTACAACCACTGCCGCCGTTACGCCGGAACCACAGCTGGCGACGATTGGGCGGGTGAGGTCAACGCCTGCGCGGTCAAAAATCGCGGTTAATTCATCAACGGTTTTCAGCTCACCGTTGAAGACTAAATCGCCCCACGGCACGTTACGTGCCCCGGGAATGTGCCCACGACGTAAGCCCGGGCGAGGTTCGTCAACTTCGGCGTTAAAGCGTGGTGCCGGGCGGGCATCGACGATTTGCGCAGTGCCTTCGTGGCTAATTAGCAGCACGTCGGTCAGGCGCTTAATTTTCTGTGCGTCGAATTTCACCTCGAAGTCGCCTTCGACCATATCGACATTACCCTGCTCAAGCAGGTAATCATCGCGTTGCCAGCCCGCTAATCCGCCAGCCAGAATTGAGACTTTTTCAGCGCCAAATGTACGCAGCATCCACCAGGCGCGTGGTGCGGAGAAGAGATTACCTTCATCGTACACCACCAGATGTTTATCGCTGCTGACGCCCAGTTCACGCATAGCAACCGCGAAGGCTTCCGGGCGCGGCATCATATGCGGTAGCGGGGTGGTATGGTCTGAAAGCGCTTCAATATCAAAGAAAAGAGCATCAGGGAGATGACCGTCGCGGTATTCTGCGGCCATATCACGATGTTCCTGCCCCGGCGGCGCCATGCGCGCATCGATAATCTGAACTTCCGGGTCGTTAATGTGTTCTGCCAGCCAGTCGGCGGCGACAAAGAAAGAGGTGCTCATATGGGCCTCCATTTATCAGTTGTAAAAGAATTGTCGGCGTTTTGCCGGGCAGTGACAAGTTAATGACTCCAGGTATGTGATAACACCGAATAAGTTACTGAATAAATAATTCGGAAAAAGACCGCAATTTAAACGTCCGGAGAGGTGGTAAAACGCTGTTCACGCGTAATACTATTGAGCATTCATGACAAACAGGCTCCAGAGCCAGAGGTTCTAAGGATGAAACCCTTCCGTTTGGCGGCACTTGCGCTGCTTGCCGCGTCGACGCTTGCCGGCTGTGATAATAACGATAAAGAGAAAACCGTTGCGCCTGCACCTGCAGCCACAACGTCTACCCCGGCGACGCCTGCTCCCGCAAAACCTGATAGCGCGATGTTAGCCAAACTGGCTCAACAGAGCGAAGGAAAGGCCTTAACTCTGCTGGATGCCTCGGAAGTGCAGCTTGAAGGCGCGTCGGCGCTGGTGCTCACGTTCTCAGTGCCGCTCGATCCCAATCAGGATTTCGCCAAAACCGTGCATGCCGTCGATAAAAAGAACGGCAAAATTGACGGTGCCTGGGAGCTTGCCCCGAATCTGAAAGAACTGCGTCTGCGGCATCTGGAGCCAAAACGCGAACTGATTGTGACCATTGATCCTGAACTGGTTGCCGTGAATAAAGAGACGCTGGGCAAAGGCGTCGAAAAAACAATTTCTACCCGCGATATTGCGCCAACGGTCGGTTTTGCCAGCCGTGGTTCGCTGCTGCCGGGCAAAGTGGTGGAAGGGTTGCCAGTGATGGCGCTCAACGTTAACAACGTCGATGTCAACTTCTACCGCGTGAAGCCGGAGTCGCTGGCCTCGTTTGTCAGTTCGTGGGAATACCGTAACTCGCTGAGCAACTGGGAATCTGACGAACTGCTGAAAATGGCGGATTTAGTCTACACCGGGCGCTTCGATCTCAACCCGGAGCGTAACACCCGCGAGAAACTGCTGCTGCCGCTGAAAGATATCAAACCGCTGCAACAGTCCGGTGTATACATCGCGGTGATGAATCAGGCCGGGCACTATAACTACAGTAATGCCGCCACGCTCTTTACCCTGAGCGATATCGGCCTTTCCGCGCACCGCTATCACAATCGTCTGGACGTCTTTACCCAAAGTCTGGAAAACGGCGCGGCGCAGTCGGCGGTCGATGTACAACTGCTGAATGAAAAAGGGCAAACTCTGGCGCAGGCGAACAGCGATGCGCAGGGGCACGCCACGCTGCAAACCGATAAAGAAGCGGCGCTGGTGCTGGCGCGCAAAGATGGCCAAACCACGCTTCTCGATCTCAAACTCCCGGCGCTCGATCTCGCTGAATTCGCCATTGCCGGCGCGCCAGGTTACAGCAAACAATTCTTCATGTTTGGCCCGCGCGATCTCTATCGTCCAGGTGAAACCGTCATCCTTAACGGCCTGCTACGCGATGGCGATGGCAAACCGCTGGCGGAACAACCGGTCAAAATCGACGTGGTGAAACCCGACGGCCAGGTGGTGCGCAGCGTGGTCAGCAAACCGGTGAACGGTCTGTATCAGTTGAACTATCCACTCGATAGCAGCGCGGCGACCGGGATGTGGCATATTCGCGCCAACACCGGTGATAACCAGCGCCAGGAGTGGGATTTCCACGTTGAAGATTTCATGCCGGAACGTCTGGCGCTTAACCTGAGCGCCGAGAAAACCCCGCTGGCACCAGAAGATGATGTGAAGTTTGGCGTTGTCGGTTACTACCTCTATGGCGCACCGGCCAATGGCAACACCTTACAGGGCAAACTGTTCCTGCGTCCGCTTCGTGATGCCGTTGCCGCGCTGCCGGGTTTCCAGTTTGGCGATATTGCGGAACAAAATCTCTCGCGCAGTCTGGATGAAGCCAGCCTGACGCTGGATGAAAAAGGGCGCGGGGAAGTGACTATCTCCAGCCAGTGGCAGGAAGCACATTCCCCGTTGCAGGTCATTTTACAGGCCAGCCTGCTGGAATCCGGTGGCCGCCCGGTGACGCGTCGCGCCGAACAGGCTATCTGGCCGGCGCCGGAACTGCCGGGTATTCGCCCACAGTTCGCCAGCAAAGCAGTATATGACTATCGCACCGATACCACGGTGAATCAGCCGATTGTTGACGAAGACAGCCAGGCCGCATTTGATATCGTTTATGCCAACGCGCAGGGCGAGCGCAAAGCGGTAGAAGGCTTACAGGTTCGCCTTATCCGTGAGCGTCGTGACTACTACTGGAACTGGTCAGAAGACGAGGGCTGGAAATCCCAGTTTGACCAGAAAGACCTGGTGGAAGGCGAAGAGAGCCTTAATCTGAAAGCCGATGAAACTGGCAAGGTCAGTTTCCCGGTTGAGTGGGGCGCCTATCGTCTGGAAGTGAAAGGGCCGAACGATACCCTGAGCAGCGTACGTTTCTGGGCCGGATACAGCTGGCAGGATAACAGCGATGGCAGCGGCGCGGCGCGCCCGGATCGCGTGACCATGAAGCTGGATAAACCGTCCTATAAACCGGGCGATACCATCAAGCTGCACGTAGCCGCTCCGGCGGCGGGCAAAGGTTATGCGATGGTGGAATCGAGCGAAGGCCCGTTGTGGTGGCAGGAAATCACCGTTCCGGCGGAAGGGCTGGATCTCACCATTCCGGTGGATAAAAGCTGGAATCGTCATGACCTCTATTTGAGCACGCTGGTGGTGCGTCCGGGTGACAAATCCCGTTCCGCCACGCCAAAGCGCGCGGTCGGCGTACTGCATCTGCCGCTCGGCGATGAGAACCGTCGTCTGAATATCGCTCTTGATGCGCCTGCGAAAATGCGCCCGAATCAGCCGTTGACGGTGAAAGTGAAAGTTGACCGTAAAGAGGGCGCAGCGCCGAAACAAGTGAACGTGCTGCTTTCGGCGGTGGACAGCGGCGTGCTGAACATTACTGATTACACCACGCCCGATCCGTGGCAGGGCTTCTTTGGCCAGAAACGCTACGGCGCGGATATTTATGATATCTACGGCCAGGTGATTGAAGGGCAGGGTCGTCTGGCGAGCCTGCGCTTTGGTGGTGATGGCGACGAACTGAAACGCGGCGGTAAACCGCCGGTTAACCACGTCACCATTATCGCGCAACAGGCCCAGCCGGTAACGCTCGATGAAAACGGCGAAGGCACCGTCACGTTGCCGATTGGCGATTTCAACGGCGAGCTGCGCGTGATGGCGCAGGCGTGGACCGATGAAGATTTTGGCAGCAGCGAAGATAAAGTGGTGGTTGCCGCGCCGGTGATTGCTGAACTGAACATGCCGCGCTTCCTGGCGGGCGGCGATACCGCGCGTCTGACGCTGGATATCACTAACCTCACGGATAAACCGCAAACGCTGAACGTACAGCTAGCGGCGAGCGGGTTGATTCAGCTGGAAGGCGCGCAGCCTGCGCCGATTACGTTACAGCCGGGCGTGCGCAATATTCAGTTTGTGCCGGTAAGCGCGAAAGAGGGTTTTGGCGACGGTCAGGTGGATATCACGGTAAGTGGCCTGACATTACCGGGGGAAACGTTGCCGCCGGTCAGTAAATCCTGGAAGCTGGGCGTACGCCCGGCCTTCCCGGCGCAGACGGTGAACATGGGGGCTGCATTGCAACCCGGCGAAAGCTGGAATGTGCCGCCGGACTCTCTGGCGAATTTCTCTCCGGCAACGGTTCAGGGGCAACTGCTGCTGAGCGGTAAGCCGCCGCTGAACCTGGCGCGCTATATCCGCGAGTTGAAAGCGTATCCGTATGGTTGTCTGGAGCAGACCGCCAGCGGTCTTTTCCCATCGCTATACACCAATGCGGCGCAGCTCAAAACGCTCGGTATTACCGGCGACAGCGATGAGAAACGTCGCGCGGCGGTAGATGTGGGAATTTCACGGATGCTGCAAATGCAGCGTCAGGATGGCGGTTTCGCCCTGTGGGATAAAGAAGGCCCGGAAGAGTACTGGCTGACCGCCTACGCGATGGACTTCCTGGTGCGCGCGGGCGAGCAGGGTTACAGCGTACCGGCAGACGCCATCAACAAAGGCAATAACCGTCTGCTGCGTTATCTACAGGAGCCGGGGCTGATGACCCTTCGCTACAGCGATGACGTTGCCGCCAGCCGCTTTGCCGTTCAGGCTTATGCCGCGCAGGTGCTGGCGCGTCAGCAGAAAGCGCCGCTCGGCGCGCTGCGCGAAATCTGGGAACGTCACGCGCAGGCGAAATCGGGCCTGTCGCTGATGCAACTGGGCGTGGCATTGAAAGCGATGGGCGATGCGCCGCGTAGTGAAGAAGCCATTCAACTGGCGCTGAAAACGCCGCGTGCCGACACGCCGCGCTGGATTGGTGATTACGGCAGCGCGCTGCGGGATAACGCGCTGATGCTGGCGTTGATGGAAGAGAACAAACTGCTGCCGGATGCGCAAAACACGCTGCTGCAAACGCTCTCTGAGCAGGCGTTCGGAGAGCGTTGGTTATCCACGCAGGAGAGCAATTCGCTGTTCCTGGCGGGTCGCGGTCTTGCTGATTTACCGGGCAACTGGCAGGCGCAAACGTCGCTGGATGCCGCGCCGTTGCAGAGCGATAAAGCACAAACCCGCAATCTGGATGCGGACCAGTTAGGCGCGTTGCAGGTGACTAATAGCGGCACGCAGCCGCTGTGGTTGCGCCTCGATGCCACCGGGTACCCGGAATATTCGCCAGAGCCGGTCAGTAACGTATTGCAGATTGAACGCCAGATCCTCGGTACTGACGGAAGGCCGAAAGCCATCTCGTCACTGCGCAGCGGTGACCTGGTGCTGGTGCGCCTTGAGATCAACGCCAGCCAGAACGTACCGGATGCGCTGGTCGTTGATATGCTGCCTGCCGGGCTGGAGCTGGAAAATCAAAACCTGGCAAACAGCAGCGCCAGCCTTGCGGATAACGCAGGCGAAGCGCAGAACCTGATCAACCAGATGCAACAGGCGGATATTCAGCATATGGAATTCCGCGACGATCGCTTTGTGGCGGCCGTTGCCGTCAATGAGAACCAGCCGGTCACGCTGGTTTATCTGGCGCGTGCAGTGATGCCGGGTACTTATCAGTTGCCGCAGCCGCAGGTGGAATCGATGTATGTGCCGCAGTGGCGCGCGACCGGCCAGGCGGATGGCCCGCTGATCGTCACGCCGTAAGATGCGGTTGTGGTCTGCGTTTAAACGCCGCTGGCTCTGGCTGGCGGCGAGCGCGGTAGTGGTGTGGCTGGCGGTGCTGGGGGCCGATCGTCTCTGGCCGTTGCCGTTACATGAAGTGACGCCCGCCCGCGTGGTGGTCGCTCAGGATGGCACACCGCTGTGGCGTTTTGCTGACGCTGAAGGGATCTGGCGTTATCCGGTCACCATCGAAGAGGTGTCACCGCGCTATCTTGATGCGCTGATCCAGTATGAAGATCGCTGGTTCTGGGATCATCCCGGCGTTAACCCGTTGTCGATCCTGCGCGCGGCCTGGCAGGATCTTACGTCCGGGCGCGTGGTCTCCGGCGGCAGTACGCTAACCATGCAGGTGGCACGCCTGCTGGACCCTCATCCTCGTACTTTTGGCGGTAAATTCCGTCAGCTCTGGCGCGCGTTTCAGCTGGAGTGGCACCTTTCAAAACGCGATATTCTCACCCTCTATCTCAATCGCGCCCCTTTCGGCGGCACGTTGCAGGGCGTGGGCGCGGCAAGCTGGGCCTATCTGGGTAAACCGCCCGCACAATTGAGCTATGCCGATGCAGCGTTGCTGGCCGTGCTGCCGCAGGCGCCGAGTCGTTTACGCCCGGATCGCTGGCCGGAACGCGCGCAGGCGGCACGCAACAAAGTGCTGGCCCGCATGCAAACCCAGCAGGTGTGGCCCGCAAAGGTGGTGAAAGAAGCCAGCGAAGAGCCTGTCTGGTTGTTCCCACGGCAGATGCCGCAGCTGGCGCCGCTCTTCTCGCGCAAAGTGCTGGCGATGAGCAAAGCAGAAAAAATCACCACCACGCTGGATGCCGGGCTACAACGCCAGCTTGAAGAGATGGCGCTCAACTGGAAATCGCGCCTGCCGCCGCGCAGTTCGCTGGCGATGATCGTTGTGGATAACAGTACGATGCAGGTGCGCGGCTGGGTGGGGTCGGCGGACATCGCTGACGACAGTCGATTTGGGCATATCGATATGGTGTCGGCGATCCGATCGCCGGGATCGGTATTAAAACCGTTTGTATATGGTATGGCGATGGATGAAGGATTGATCCACCCTGCTTCGCTGCTCCAGGACGTGCCGCGCCGGGTGGGGGATTACCGACCCGGAAACTTTGATAGCGGCTTCCACGGCCCGGTGAGCATGAGCGAGGCGCTGGTGCGATCGCTGAATCTTCCAGCTGTGCAGGTTCTGGAAGCCTACGGCCCGAAACAGTTTGCCGCGCGCCTGCGTAACGCCGGTTTACCGTTGATACTGCCTGCAGGCGCGGAGCCTAATTTATCGTTGATCCTCGGCGGGGCGGGCGCGAGGCTGGCAGACATCACTGCCGCCTATAGCGCTTTTGCACGTCATGGTAAAGCAGGGCGCTTACGTTTGCTTGCCGACGATCCACTGGTGGAACGCCCGCTCTTGTCGCCGGGATCGGCGTGGATCATTCGCCGTATTCTGGCGGGAGAAGATCAGCCGATGGCCGATGATTCTCTGCCACAGGTGGTGCCGCTGGCATGGAAAACCGGGACCAGCTACGGCTATCGCGACGCGTGGGCAATTGGCCTGAATGCGCGTTACAGCATCGGCATCTGGACCGGCAGGCCAGACGGTACGCCCGTCGCCGGGCAGTTTGGTTTTGCCAGCGCGGTGCCGCTACTGAATCAGGTGAGCAATCTGTTACTTTCCCACGCCAGTGCAGGGAAAAACGGATTACCGACCGATCCACGTCCTGCTTCGGTGAGCGGTGGGACGATATGCTGGCCTGGCGGGCAGTCGCTGCCGGAGGGCGATGCGAACTGCCGCCGCCGTCTCGCGACCTGGCTTTTGGACAGCAGCCAGCCACCGACTTTGCTGTTGCCCGGTCAGGAAGGCATTCGCGGAATTCGCTTCCCGGTCTGGCTGGATGCGCAGGGCAAACGCGTTGCAGCAGATTGCCCGGATGCGAAGCAAACCACCCTGGATGTGTGGCCGCTGCCGCTTGAACCCTGGCTTCCCTCCAGCGAGCGACGCGCTGCCAGACTTCCTGCCGCCTCAACCGTTTGCCCGCCACAAATAACGCAGGACGCGCCGCCGTTAGTGCTTTCTGGCGTGCGAGAAGGCGCGGTGATCCAACGTGCCCCCGGTGAATCTCTGGCTACGATTGCGCTGCAAACCAGCGGCGGAGAAGGGCGACGCTGGTGGTTCCTGAATGGTGAGCCGCAGGAAAGCGCGGGAAAAAATCTGACGCTTACGTTACAAAAAGCGGCAGAATATCAACTGGTGGTGATAGATGACGGTGGGCAGATAGCGACGGTGAATTTTACCTTTCAATAAGATTTTTGCGCCAGCTAGCGTAAGAATGTTGCTAAAGCTAATTTTATTTTAAAAAAATGTTACCTTCGTCCATAGGCAAGGCGAGCTTGTCTCATTATAATCCGCGCCAGGTCATACGACGTATGCATAACAACAGAACACATTTCAGAGGTAATCATGGCTATTGAACGTACTTTTTCCATCATCAAGCCAAACGCGGTGGCAAAAAACGTTATTGGAAGCATCTTTGCGCGTTTTGAAGCGGCAGGGTTCAAAATCGTCGGCACCAAAATGCTGCATCTGACCGTTGAGCAAGCGCGTGGGTTCTACGCTGAGCATGATGGCAAACCGTTCTTCGACGGTCTGGTTGAATTCATGACCTCTGGCCCGATCGTGGTTTCCGTTCTGGAAAGTGAGAACGCGGTACAGCGTCACCGCGATCTGCTGGGTGCGACCAACCCGGCTAACGCCCTGGCGGGTACCCTGCGCGCAGATTACGCTGACAGCTTCACCGAAAACGGCACCCACGGTTCCGATTCTGTTGAATCTGCACAGCGCGAAATCGCTTACTTCTTCGGTGAAGGCGAAGTCTGCCCGCGCACTCGCTAATTGATCAGCCTGTAGGCCGGGTAAGGCGTCAGCCGCCACCCGGCAAAGCACCCGCACAATGCCTGATGGCGCTTCGCTTATCAGGCCTACGGTTGAGACAGGTATGATTATTTTTACGAATGTCACGTGCAGACGTGGCGTCCGTGCGCCAGAATTTGTACAATGCAACGCCCCCGGACGAGCAGACCGCTCTCCCGGGGCGTTTCTTTTTATTAACCCTCCAGGGGCCATAACGTGTAACAACGAGGCCGGTAAAGATTATGTCTGAACAAATTGTCACGCCTGAGAGCGCCATCCCGGCGGTTCCCAATAAAGATGGAAAAATTAACCTGCTGGATCTCAACCGTCAGCAGATGCGCGAGTTTTTTAAAGACTTAGGCGAGAAACCCTTCCGTGCCGATCAGGTCATGAAGTGGATGTATCACTACTGCAGCGATAACTTTGATGATATGACCGATATCAACAAGGTGCTGCGTAATAAGCTGAAAGAAGTCGCTGAAATTCGTGCGCCGGAAGTGGTTGAAGAGCAACGTTCTTCCGATGGCACCATCAAATGGGCGATTGCGGTTGGCGATCAGCGCGTTGAAACGGTTTATATCCCGGAAGACGATCGCGCAACCCTGTGTGTTTCTTCACAGGTTGGCTGTGCGTTAGAGTGTAAATTCTGTTCTACGGCGCAGCAGGGCTTTAACCGTAACCTGCGCGTTTCGGAAATTATTGGCCAGGTCTGGCGTGCGGCGAAAATCGTTGGCGCGGCCAAAATCACCGGTCAGCGTCCTATCACCAACGTGGTGATGATGGGCATGGGCGAGCCGTTGCTGAACCTCACTAACGTGGTTCCGGCAATGGAAATCATGCTTGATGATTTCGGTTTTGGTCTGTCCAAACGTCGTGTCACCTTGTCCACCTCTGGCGTCGTTCCGGCACTGGATAAACTCGGCGATATGATTGACGTTGCGCTGGCGATCTCCCTGCACGCGCCAAACGACGAAATTCGTGATGAAATTGTACCGATCAACAAAAAGTACAATATCGAAACCTTCCTGGCGGCGGTTCGCCGTTATCTGGAAAAATCTAACGCCAATCAGGGCCGTGTGACCATCGAGTACGTGATGCTCGACCACGTCAACGACGGTACTGAACACGCGCATCAGCTGGCTGAATTGCTGAAAGATACGCCGTGCAAAATCAACCTGATTCCGTGGAACCCGTTCCCGGGCGCGCCGTATGGCCGTAGCTCTAACAGCCGCATCGACCGTTTCTCGAAAGTACTGATGGAATACGGTTTTACCACTATTGTGCGTAAAACTCGTGGTGATGACATCGATGCTGCATGCGGCCAGCTGGCCGGTGATGTTATCGACCGTACCAAACGTACCCTGCGTAAGCGTATGCAGGGCGAGGCTATCGACGTAAAAGCCGTGTAATCATGCCTTCGCGCACGGCAGAAATGGCGTGCGCGACGTTAAATGGGCAAGGATTAGGCGAAACGTACTGATCTGGTTAATAATTACGGTGCGTTTCCGCCAGTATTGAGGCAGTATGTAGCGCAGGAATGACAGTGCCGCTACCGTCTCTGGTGCTGTTTTGAGGTCGCTAACCGGGCAGCTTATACTGTCTGTTCGAAGTCAACGATCGGATGTTTCGCGGTGTAGGCGTAGTCTGCATCAGAGTCTTAATTTCACGAACCAGCAGTTGTAGCGAATGAATACTGAAACCAACCCTGATCAACAAGAAGCACGTACCACGGGCTCCCGTTTACGCAATGCCCGTGAACAACTCGGACTCAGCCAGCAGGCGGTTGCTGAACGGTTATGCCTGAAGGTTTCCACCGTTCGCGATATTGAAGAAGATAAAGCGCCCGCTGAACTCGCTTCAACATTCCTGCGTGGTTATATCCGTTCTTACGCTCGCCTCGTTCATATTCCTGAAGAAGAACTGCTGCCGATGATGGAAAAGCAGGCACCGGTTCGCGCAGCGAAAGTCGCGCCGATGCAGAGCTTCTCGCTGGGTAAACGTCGTAAAAAACGTGACGGCTGGCTGATGAGCTTCACCTGGCTGGTGCTGTTCGTGGTCGTCGGTCTTACGGTGGCGTGGTGGTGGCAAAACCACAAAGCGCAGCAGGAAGAGATCACCACCATGGCGGATCAATCCTCCGTGGAACTCAATAACAGCAGCAATACCGGTTCTCAGGATGTGCCATTAGATACCGGCGCAACCAGTGCGCCTGCTACAGCGGATAACACCGCGCCAGCAACGACGCCAGCAGATACCGCAGCGACGCAAACGCCAGCCCCGACAGCGACGCCTGCGCCAGCAACCGACGCGCAGAATAACGCTGTTGTTGCGCCGTCCCAGGCGAATGTCGACCCGGCAGCGACCGCGCAGACGACTGCACCGGTAGCCACTGGCCTGCCAACTGACCCGGCTCAGCCTGTTACGCCAGCGGCTGACCCGAATGCGCTGGTGATGAACTTTACCGCGGATTGCTGGCTGGAAGTCACCGATGCGACCGGCAAAAAACTGTTCAGCGGTATGCAGCGTAAAGATGGTAACTTGAATCTCGTGGGCCAGGCGCCGTACAAACTGAAAATTGGCGCGCCGGCTGCAGTACAGATCCAGTATCAGGGTAAACCTGTCGATCTGAGCCGTTTTATCAGAACTAACCAGGTTGCGCGTCTGACCGTGAATGCCGAACAATCACCGGCACAGTAACAGACGGGCAACGCGGGAGATTTTTCATGCACAACCAGGCTCCAATTCAACGTAGAAAATCGAAACGCATTTACGTTGGGAACGTGCCGATTGGCGATGGGGCCCCCATCGCCGTACAGTCGATGACCAACACGCGTACCACCGATGTGGAAGCAACGGTTAATCAGATTAAAGCGTTAGAACGCGTCGGGGCGGATATCGTTCGTGTTTCCGTGCCGACGATGGACGCGGCAGAAGCGTTCAAACTCATCAAACAGCAGGTCAGCGTGCCGCTGGTGGCTGATATTCACTTCGACTACCGTATTGCGCTAAAAGTCGCGGAATACGGCGTCGACTGTCTGCGTATCAACCCCGGCAACATCGGAAACGAAGAACGTATCCGGATGGTGGTGGATTGCGCGCGCGACAAAAATATTCCTATCCGTATTGGCGTTAACGCCGGTTCTCTGGAGAAAGATCTCCAGGAGAAATATGGCGAACCGACGCCGCAGGCGCTTCTGGAATCCGCGATGCGCCATGTCGATCACCTCGATCGTCTGAACTTTGATCAGTTCAAAGTCAGCGTGAAAGCCTCTGATGTTTTCCTCGCCGTTGAGTCGTATCGTCTGCTGGCCAAGCAGATCGATCAGCCACTGCACCTGGGGATCACCGAAGCAGGCGGCGCACGCAGCGGCGCGGTGAAATCGGCGATCGGCTTAGGGTTGCTGCTCTCGGAAGGGATCGGCGACACGCTGCGTGTTTCGCTGGCGGCCGATCCGGTTGAAGAGATCAAAGTCGGTTTCGACATTCTGAAATCCCTGCGTATTCGTGCGCGCGGCATCAACTTCATTGCCTGCCCGACCTGTTCACGTCAGGAATTTGACGTTATCGGTACGGTCAACGCACTGGAACAGCGCCTGGAAGATATCATCACGCCGATGGACGTTTCCATTATCGGTTGCGTGGTGAATGGCCCAGGTGAAGCGCTGGTATCAACGCTGGGCGTGACGGGCGGTAATAAGAAAAGCGGCTTGTACGAAGATGGCGTGCGTAAAGACCGTCTGGATAACAACGATATGATTGACCAGCTGGAAGCCCGCATTCGTGCGAAGGCGACGATTCTGGATGAAGCTAATCGTATCGATGTTCAGCAGGTCGAAAATTAACAAGATGGGAAGTTAGTGTTCTCAAGGTATACACAAAATCATTCAGGTTGCGTCAAGGCGGCAAGCGAGTGAATCCCGATGAGCTTACCAGG
This sequence comes from Pseudocitrobacter sp. CD920760, assembly GCF_057782505.1. Lineage (NCBI taxonomy): Bacteria > Pseudomonadati > Pseudomonadota > Gammaproteobacteria > Enterobacterales > Enterobacteriaceae > Pseudocitrobacter > Pseudocitrobacter sp. CD920760. The sequence continues at coordinate 3,882,753 of NZ_CM173490.1, read as the reverse complement.
GTAAGTGATTCGGGTGAACGAGCGCAGCCAACGCAGAGGCAACTTGAAGGATGAAGTGTATATGACGACCCGAACTTCCCGTGTATGATTGAACCCCTGCGGGAAATCCGCTGAGGGTTCATTTTTATATTTATAAAGAGAATAAACGTGGCAAAAAACATTCAAGCCATCCGCGGCATGAACGATTATCTGCCTGGCGAGACCGCCATCTGGCAGCGCATTGAAGGCACACTCAAAAACGTGCTCGGCAGCTACGGTTACAGTGAAATCCGTTTGCCGATTGTAGAGCAGACCCCGTTATTCAAACGCGCGATTGGTGAAGTGACCGACGTGGTTGAAAAAGAGATGTATACCTTTGAGGACCGCAATGGCGATAGCCTGACCCTGCGTCCGGAAGGTACTGCGGGCTGCGTACGCGCCGGCATCGAGCATGGTCTTCTGTACAATCAGGAGCAGCGTCTGTGGTATATCGGGCCGATGTTCCGTCACGAACGTCCGCAGAAAGGCCGCTACCGCCAGTTCCATCAGCTGGGTTGCGAAGTGTTTGGTCTGCAAGGGCCGGATATCGACGCCGAGCTGATTATGCTTACCGCTCGCTGGTGGCGCGCGCTGGGCATTTCTGAACATGTCGCGCTGGAGCTGAACTCTATTGGTTCCCTGGAAGCGCGTGCGAACTATCGTGATGCGCTGATTGCCTTCCTCGAACAGCATAAAGAGAAGCTGGACGAAGACTGCAAACGTCGTATGTACAGCAACCCGCTGCGCGTACTGGATTCAAAAAATCCGGACGTTCAGGCGCTGCTGAACGACGCGCCTGCGCTGGGCGACTATCTTGACGATGAGTCTCGCGAACATTTTGCCGGTCTGTGCGCTCAGTTGGATGCGGCAGGCATTGCCTACACCGTCAACCAGCGTCTGGTGCGTGGTCTGGACTACTACAACCGCACCGTGTTTGAGTGGGTGACCAACAGCCTGGGCTCGCAGGGTACCGTTTGCGCCGGTGGGCGTTATGACGGTCTGGTTGAGCAATTGGGCGGTCGCGCCACCCCGGCGGTGGGCTTCGCGATGGGTCTCGAACGACTTGTTTTGTTAGTTCAGGCAGTTAATCCGGAATTTAAAGCCGATCCTGTTGTCGATATATACCTGGTAGCCTCAGGTGCTGATACTCAGTCCGCCGCAATGCGTCTGGCTGAAGAGGTACGTGATGCAATTCCGGGTGTGAAACTGATGACTAACCACGGCGGCGGCAACTTCAAGAAACAGTTTGCCCGTGCGGACAAATGGGGTGCGCGCGTTGCTCTGGTGTTAGGTGAGTCTGAAGTCGCACAAGCGAATGTGGTCGTGAAGGATTTACGTTCTGGCGAGCAGACAACCGTAACGCAGGACGGCGTTGCCGCGCATTTGCGCACTATTCTGGGTTAATCTCCCGGACATTTTTATCAGGAGAAGGACTGCGTGGAAATGTACAATAACGATAACGACCAGGTTGACGCGCTTAAGCGTTTCTTTGCCGAAAACGGTAAAGCGCTGGCCGTTGGGGTCATTTTAGGGATTGGTGCGCTGGTTGGCTGGCGTTACTGGACGTCCCATCAGCTGAATACGGCGCGTGAATCTTCACAGGCCTATGAAAATGCCGTTTCTTCTCTTAGTTCAGGGAAACCGGAAGCGCTGGCCGGAGCAGAGAAATTCGCTGCCGAATCGAAAAACACCTACGGTGCTTTCGCGTCGCTGGAACTGGCTCAGCAATACGTAGACAAAAATGAACTGGATAAAGCGGAAAAACAGCTTAACCAGGGCTTAGCTGCGGCTTCTGATGAGAATCTGAAATCGGTTATCAGCATGCGTCTGGCACGCGTTCAGCTGCAAATGAAGCAGCCGGATGCGGCGCTGAAGACCATTGAAAGCATTAAAGGCGAAGGCTGGACGGCTATCGTCGCCGATTTGCGCGGGGAAATTCTGCTCAGCAAAGGTGACAAACAAGGCGCTCGCGCGGCCTGGGAAGCAGGGGCGAAAAGCGATGCTTCTCCTGCGCTCAGCGAAATGATGCGCATGAAAATTAATAATTTGTCCATCTGAGAGGGACCCGATGCAATTGCGTAAATTACTTTTGCCAGGACTGCTTTCTGTCACTCTGTTGAGTGGTTGTTCCTGGTTTAGCGGCGAAGAAGATATCGTAAAAATGTCCCCGCTGCCGACGGTTGAAAACCAGTTCACACCTTCTACCGCATGGGATGTGTCGGTGGGTAACGGGATTGGCAACTTCTATTCCAACCTGCATCCGGCCTATGCAGACAGCGTGGTTTATGCGGCAGATCGTCGTGGTACCGTTAAAGCGCTGAACGCGGATGACGGCAAAGAAGTCTGGTCTGTAGACCTGGCGGAAAAAGATGGCTGGCTGTCACGTAAACCGGCGCTGCTTTCCGGCGGCCTGACCGTTTCTGGCGGCCATGTTTATGTCGGCAGTGAAAAAGCAAAAGTGTATTCCCTGGATGCAGGCGATGGTTCCATCACCTGGCAGACGGCTATGGCGGGTGAAGTTCTGTCTCGTCCAGTGGTCAGCGACGGCCTGGTGCTGGTTCATACCAGCAACGGTCAGCTGCAGGCGCTGAACGAAGCTGACGGTGCGATCAAGTGGACCGTCAACCTGGATATGCCAGCGTTGTCACTGCGCGGTGAATCCGCTCCGGCTGTTGCTTACGGCGCAGCGATTGTGGGTGGTGATAACGGACGCGTCAGCGCCGTGCTGATGCAGCAGGGCCAGCTGATTTGGCAGCAACGTATTTCTCAGGCAACGGGTAACACCGAAATTGACCGTCTGAGCGATGTCGATACCACGCCGGTTATCGCCAATGGCGTCGTTTACGCGCTGGCATACAACGGTAACCTGACCGCACTGGACCTGCGCAGCGGCCAGATCCTGTGGAAACGCGAGCTGGGTTCGGTGAATGATTTCATCGTCGATGGCAACCGTATCTACATGGTCGATCAGAACGACCGCCTTCTGGCGCTCACCACTGATGGCGGCGTAACGCTGTGGACGCAAAGCGATCTGCTGCACCGCCTGCTGACGGCGCCTGCGCTGTATAACGGCAGTCTGGTGGTTGGCGATAGCGAAGGTTACATGCACTGGATTAACACCGAAGATGGCCGCTTTGTTGCACAGCAAAAAGTGGACAGCTCTGGCTTCCTGACTGAGCCGGTTGTTGCCGATGGCAAACTGCTGATTCAGGCAAAAGACGGTACGCTGTACGCGATTACGCGTTAAAATAGTGCGGTGATTCAGTGAATAACGGCTCCTGTTAAATCAGGGGCCGTTTGCTATTTTTATTATTATTGTTTTTGTGCCCGATGGTGCAACGTTTATGAGGCTACATTTTCTGTAGGCCGGGTAAGCGCAGCGCCACCCGGCAAACCAAATATTGAGTTAATGAGGCTTTAACATGATTCCTGTGGTCGCGCTTGTCGGGCGCCCTAACGTTGGAAAATCCACGCTATTTAACCGCCTGACGCGCACTCGTGATGCGCTGGTCGCGGATTTCCCGGGTCTGACTCGTGACCGTAAATACGGTCGTGCTGAAGTGGAAGGCCGTGAGTTCATCTGTATCGATACTGGCGGTATCGACGGTACAGAAGAGGGCGTAGAAACCCGTATGGCGGAACAGTCGCTGCTGGCGATTGAAGAGGCCGACGTGGTGCTGTTTATGGTCGATGCGCGCGCCGGGCTGATGCCTGCGGATAAAGCGATCGCCAAACATTTGCGTTCTCGTGAAAAACCGACCTTCCTGGTAGCGAACAAAACGGACGGCGTTGATGCCGATCAGGCCATCGCTGATTTCTGGTCGCTCGGTCTGGGGGATATCTACCCGATCGCCGCCTCCCACGGTCGCGGCGTGACCAGCCTGCTGGAACACGTGCTGCTGCCGTTTGTTGATGACGTTAACCCGCCGGAAGAAGTAGACGAAGACGCGGAGTACTGGGCGAAATTTGAAGCTGAGCAGAACGGTGAACCGCTGGAAGAGCCGGAAGATGATTTCGACCCGACAACGCTGCCTATCAAGCTGGCGATTGTCGGTCGTCCGAACGTAGGTAAGTCTACACTTACTAACCGTATTCTCGGCGAAGACCGCGTAGTGGTCTATGACATGCCGGGTACGACGCGTGACAGTATCTATATCCCGATGCAACGCGATGAGCGTGAATACGTGCTCATCGACACCGCCGGTGTGCGTAAGCGCGGAAAAATTACCGATGTGGTCGAGAAATTCTCCGTTATCAAGACGTTACAGGCGATCGAAGACGCTAACGTGGTGCTGCTGGTTATTGATGCCCGTGAAGGCATCTCCGATCAGGACCTGTCCCTGCTGGGCTTCATCCTGAATAGTGGGCGCTCACTTGTTATTGTGGTCAACAAATGGGATGGCCTGAGTAACGAAGTCAGAGAGCAGGTGAAAGAGACGCTGGACTACCGTCTGGGCTTTATCGACTTCGCGCGCGTGCACTTTATCTCTGCGCTGCACGGCAGCGGCGTCGGCAACCTGTTTGAATCCGTACGCGAAGCCTATGACAGTTCGACCCGCCGCGTAGGAACCGCCATGCTGACTCGCATCATGACGATGGCGGTGGAAGATCATCAGCCGCCGCTGGTGCGTGGCCGTCGCGTGAAGCTGAAATATGCGCACGCCGGGGGTTATAACCCGCCAATCGTGGTAATTCACGGCAACCAGGTGAAAGACCTGCCGGATTCCTACAAACGTTATCTGATGAACTACTTCCGCAAGTCGCTGGATGTGATGGGGACGCCGATTCGTATTCAGTTCAAGGAAGGGGAAAACCCGTATGCGAATAAGCGCAATACGCTGACCCCAACCCAGATGCGTAAGCGTAAACGTCTGATTCAGCACATTAAGAAAAGTAAGTAATCACTAATCAATGGCCTCTTTAAGAGGCCATTGTCATTAAGGAGCCACTATGGAACTGCTTTGCCCAAAATGTCAGCTCCTGCTGGAGCAGGATGGCGCACATGCGCATTGTCCATCCTGCGGTAATGATGTCGAACTGCTGGCCTGCTGCCCGGATTGCCATCAGCCGTTACAGGTTCTGAAAGCCTGCGGCGCGGTCGATTATTTCTGCCAGAATGGGCACGGGTTGATTTCCCGCAAACGTGTCGAATTTATTCTTCCTGCCTGAATGAATATTATTCCCGGCAATTTAATTGTCGGGGATATTCATTTAATGAATGTTATGTTTGTTTATATTATTTCTTAAAATAAATTATTCCAATACATGATGTGCGATTAATCAAGAAAAACTAATTTTCAGAATTTATTTAGAGTGGCGTCACTATTTTTTCTTTTTTGTCGACATAAAATTAGTCGGTCAAAATTTTATTGTCAGGATTTTTTATCGTGCAGTGGATGCGCCTGCTATTACTTCTGTTTATTTCAGGGACGGTATACGCCGAGCCCGATACTGCTACGCCTGATAATAAACATCCGCCGGAATCTACACTGCCCGATCTTGGCAGTGAGCAAGCGCAGCGAGAAGAGCAGGAATCTAAAGGGCAATCGCTGAAAGAGCAGGGCGCGGAGTATTTCATGGGCTCTGCGACCCAGGGCTTTGAGAACCTGACGCCTGAGGCGCTGGAGTCGCAGGCGCGTAGCTACCTTCAAGGGCAGGTCACCTCGGGCGCGCAGTCTTTAATCGAGGGGGCAATGTCGCCATTTGGTAAAGTTCGTTCAAACCTTTCTATTGGACAAGGCGGCGATCTTGATGGAAGTTCCTTAGATTATTTTGTTCCCTTATATGATAACCAACAAACTGTTTTATTTAGCCAATTATCTGCTCAGCGAAAAGATGACCGTACAATAGGGAATATCGGTTTTGGGGTAAGGCATAATTTAGATAAATGGTTATTAGGTGGAAATATATTTTACGATTATGATTTTACCCGAGGCCATCGTCGATTAGGCTTAGGAACAGAAGCCTGGACCGATTATTTAAAATTCTCCGGTAACTATTATCATCCGCTTTCAGACTGGAAAGATTCTGAAGACTTCGATTTCTATGAAGAACGTCCGGCGCGCGGCTGGGATGTTCGCGCAGAAGCCTGGCTACCCGCGTACCCGCAACTGGGCGGAAAACTGGTTTTTGAACAATATTATGGCGATGAAGTTGCGCTTTTCGGCACGGATAACTTAGAGAAAGATCCCTTTGCTGTGACCGTTGGCGTGAACTATCAGCCGGTACCTCTTCTCACCGTTGGCGCTGATTACAAAGCGGGGACCGGCGATAATACTGATGTCAGCATTAATGCCACCTTCAATTACCAGTTTGGCGTCCCGCTGAAGGATCAGCTCAACGGCGATAATGTCGCGGCAGCCCACACGTTGATGGGCAGTCGGCATGATTTCGTCGAACGTAATAACTTTATCGTGCTGGAATACAAAGAAAAAGACCCGCTTGACGTCACCTTGTGGCTCAAAGCGGACGCCACCAATGAGCATCCGGAATGCGTGATTAAAGATACGCCAGAGGAAGCGGTTGGCCTGGAAAAATGTAAATGGACCATCAACGCGCTGATAAACCACCACTACAAAATTGTCGCCGCCTCGTGGCAGGCGAAAAACAACGCAGCCCGCACGCTGGTCATGCCTGTTGTTAAAGCAAATACCATCACTGAAGGGAACAACAACCACTGGAATCTGGTGCTGCCTGCCTGGCAGTACAGTTCCGATAAAGCTGAGCAGGAAAAGCTGAACACCTGGCGGGTACGGCTGGCGCTGGAGGATGAAAAGGGTAATCGGCAGAATTCCGGTGTGGTGGAAATCACCGTTCAGCAAGACCGTAAAATTGAGCTGATCGTCAATAACATCGCAGATGTGCCGGATGAGAACAATCACAGCCATGAAGCCAGCGCCCAGGCAGATGGCGTCGATGGCGTGGTGATGGATCTCGACGTTACCGATAGCTTTGGAGACGGCACCGATCGCAACGGCGAGGCGCTGCCGGAAGATAACCTTGCGCCGCAGCTTTACGACGCGAAAGATAAAAAAGTCACCCTCACCAACCAACCTTGCTCGACTGACACTCCCTGTGTCTTTATCGCCAAACAGGATAAAGAAAAAGGCACGGTAACGCTCTCCAGCACGCTGCCCGGCACCTTCCGCTGGAAGGCGAAAGCGGCCCCCTATGACGACAGTAACTATGTTGACGTGACGTTCCTTGGTGGGGATATCGGTGGGCTAAACGCCTTTATTTACCGCACTGGCGCAGATAAACCGGTCAACCTGATCGCCAATGACAAAGAGCACCCGCCCGTCGATGCCACCTACCGTTTTGTGTTGTGGCGTGATGCGAACAAAGACGGCGTGTTCCAGCAGTCAGAAAAACTCAGCGATGAAGAAATGGCGCAGTACGACTATCGCTGGGAGTTTACCGGCCAGAGCGCCCATGGCGAAACGGGCGCGCAGACCCATACCGCCAATGAGGACATTGTGATTCCCGCCACCAACCTGGAAGCGGTGAAGAAGTTTGGCGCGCAGGCGGGGGATGGCGTGCAGGGATACGGTTTACGTGTGGTGTACAGCAAAAAGTAATATCAGCGCAATGGCTATCCGGCCAGTCGCTGGAATTTAATCAAGGAGAGTATTGATGAGATATCAAATGAAACAGCGACTGACTAAAGTCGCGCTGGCGGTGGCCGGATGCTGTTTAGTTCCGGCGGCGCTGGCGTGGACGGAATCAGGAACGACCGACGCCATTCAGGGGACGATCCCCTGGATCTTCCGTAGCGCCTCGGAAAAGACCGATAGCGATAAAGGGCATGTGACCGTAGCGGTTGATCGTGGCTCGCGTACTGCCACTACCGATCAGGAAAAAATGTTCCATGTAGGCGATAAGGTCACGCTCAGTTGGGTTATTGGCGATACCGAAGGCGACCTTGACAGCGGTACTAAAGGCGACAACGGCGCGACGAAAGAAACGATGCAGTGGATGAGCTACAAAGATGCCAGCGGCACCGATCCGAAGCCAATTGGTACGGCAGGCAGCGACAGCTACACGATCACCGACGCGGATCGCGGCCGTTACATTGGCGTAACGCTAACGCCAACGACGCAGACCGGTATACCGATAGCCGGTGACCAACTGTATCTGTTTGATTTATCGACGGATACCGGCGGCGGCGATAACGACGACGATGTTCCGTCAGGCCCGGTAGTCAACGACAACCTGAAAGTTTCGATCTACGAAGACAATACCACGACTAACCTTATCGGCTCGTCGACGAAACTGAAAACCGCCACAACCTATAAAGTCCTGCTGTGGTCGGATGAAAACGGCAACGGTCGGTACGATACTGGTGAAGACGTCACCGCAAACTACAACTACCGCTGGAAATTCACCGGCACCAGCCTGCAACTGGGTACGGCAGGCGGTATTGTCGCTGAATCCTGGAATAACCAGCCTCTTGTTATTCCGGTTACCAACGCGGAAGCGAAAGCGGCCTTCGACAACTCGGGCGGTGGTCTGGTTATCGGCAACGACGGTGTTCAGGGTTACGGCCTGTCCATCGAGTACGAACACAAATAATGTTCATCGCACGCCACCCCGCAAAGGGGTGGCATTTCCGCGTTTTTTGCTTAACGCGGCGTTAAGCAAAGCACGTTGAAGGGTAAATGAAAACAATGGGTAACGGCATGGGCGGGCTGCAGAAACTAAAAAAGGCGCTGGTTTTCCTGGCGCTGGCGTTGGGGTGTCCATCTGTACAGGCGGGGCAATGGATCCCGCTGGATTCATCGACTGATGCAATTAATGGCACGCCGCCGCTGGCTGATAGCGCCAGTATCCCCGTATATCAGGGCAGCGTACAGCTTGATCCCACCAAAACCTACGACATTGAATCTTCCGCCAAACCTGGCGAATTTAGCGTTGATGATACCGCCGCAAAAATAATATTGGCGAACCCGCGGGATACCGAAGGCGATCTGTTTAACACACCGCCGATGTTACGCTGGGAAAACCAGACGCCGCCTGCGGTATCGTTAATATGGGCCGATGCCGCCACGCCAGATACCCCGCTCACCCCGCAACCCGTCGCCAGCCGCTCATTTTGTTCGCAGAATATGGCCGGGCGCACGCTGGTGGCCTGGCCGCAAGTTAGCCAGGAGCAAACGGTTCCGGCGCTGTATTTGTTCACCATGACCGGCGTGCCAAATCAGGGAATCTTGTCGTTGATCGATCAAAAGGTCACGCTGAAAATTGCGCCCGCGCAGGGCGAGCTGGTGAGCGTTGCCGCCAGCGGCTATGACGATACGTTAAAGGCGGCAAAAACCACCGTCGGTGGTACGCTAACGTTAACGGTCACAACCAAAGATTGCCAGGGCAATGTCGCAGGCAATATCCCCTTTATTATCAAACGTAAAGATGCGGAAAACCGCCAGGGCGCGGTGAATAACACTGGCCCGGTCAGGCTGGGAAGTACCGAACTCACCACCACGGCGACGGAGTATCACGGCACGACGGATGCCAACGGCACCGCCACGGTCGCGGTGACGCAGCCAGCGGGGCCGGGCGTGAAAACGCCGCTCGTTGTCAGCCTGGCGGGTATTAGCCAAACCAGCGAAACGGCGGTGATTTTTACCGTACTCACCAGCCCCGACGTGCCGCAGGCGAACATGTGGGGCCATATGGCGGATACCATTCAGGCCCAGCAATACACCTTCACCCGCCCGAAACTGGCGGCGGAGGTGAGCAATGAAGACGGTACGGTTGACGACCACAACGAAACCTGGTCAACCTTTATCTGGAGTGGGGCGGATCAGCACTGCGATATTCTGCCGGGGATGCGCCAGTTCGGCGCGCTGGCAACGGTGGTTCCGACCTCAATTCAGGAAGTTGCGGGCTGGCCGATGCAGAAGGACTACTACTGGTCGTCGCTGGCGGGGATCGCCGGGCAGCACCACGCGGCAGACGTCTCTAACCGTAGTGAAGCGCAAAAGCCGGACAGCACAAAGTTCATCGTGAGCTGCGTAGATAAAGCGGAACCCGACGTAGAGCCGGAGCTTAAGCTGACGCTGGAAAATTATGATGAGAGTATACAGGCGACAAAAGTAGAGGTGGGCGAACAGGTCGCCATGCGCCTGACTATTACCGACAAGAAAGATAATAACCAGCCGCTGCCATATTACTACTTCTCACTGCATCTGGATGATGGCGTCAACCGTAAGGGCGAAACCAGCCCGGATTGGGAGGTTCACCCGGTACAGCTCACGGGCGACAGCAATTTGCAGGAGGTTGATGAGCATAACTATGAGGGGATCACTGACGTCAACGGGCAGGCCAGTATATTGCTGACGAATGCCGGCGGTGCCGGGGTAAAAACGCACATAACGGCGAAGATGCGCAGCAACTTTACTGCAATGGATGCCAAAGACGTGATCTTCACCGTTGTCACCAGCCCGGACAGCGAGTATGCCCGCATGTGGGGACACATGGGCAACGGTATTATGGAAGGCGGCAACCTCTACAAACGCCCGCGCCTGGCAGATGAAACGACGAATGAAGTTGGTTCGGTGCGTGAAAATGACGAAGACTGGGCGCTGTTTGATCAAGGTGCCAGCATGGAAGCCGAGTGCGGCGTTGGGCAGGTTCCGTCGCAAAGCTCACTGGCGAGCTTATACGCAAGCCATCAGGGAAACGAGATCGGTATCGATCATGGTTGGCCGACGGTAAAACAGGATTATCTGACCGCCGTGACGCAACCTGACACCCATGTCTCCATTGACCTGGGTAATGGCGCTGTCGATACCTATTCCGGCCTCAAGCCAAACTATCTCACCTGTTCCGCTAACGAGTTGATCGCGAAGGTGGTGGTCGATACCGACAAAGACACCGCGCCAGATTCAAAACTCGCCAAAGCGAAGGTCGGTGAAAAAATCACCATGACGGTGCATACCGTTAATGCCTCCAACAATGAACCAATACCCAATACGGCCTTTACGATTACCAAAGGGATTGGGCTTGATCGGGCAGGTCAGACATCTGGTTATACTGATCCAACCAGCGGTGCCATCACTATGAACGGCACGCAGTACGGTACTGCGCAGCCATCAGTGATCTACTCCGGCACCACGGACGCGCAGGGCGTCGCCACGATAGAAATTGAACAGCCGCAGGGTGTGGGTTTAAGAACGCCGCTAGCCGTCACGCCGAGTCATTCCGTACTGCCGAATACCATCAACTATTACGTTATTTTTACCGTTCCGACCAGCCCGGATGTGACCGGCGCGCAGATGTGGGGACATATGGACGACACGATTAAAGTTGACTCCATGACCTTTGAACGCCCGAAATTAATCTCGGAAGTGAGTGGTGAACAAAGTTCGTTGACCGAAAGTAACGAAACCTGGGTGCGCGTTGTGCAGGCGGATGTTGAAAATACCGCTGCGGGCGGCTGCGGAGCGAACAAGGTTCCGCGCAGAACGCAACTGACTGCGCTGTACGACGCCAACAGCAACAACGCCATTCAGACCGTTCACGGCTGGCCGACCCAGCGCGAAGAGTACTGGAGCAGCACGCCTGCCGACAAAGTGCCGCATCTCTACGCGACCTGGCTAAATAACGGCTCGCTGGTGAATAACAACGAGCAGCCCATTTATATGAGCTGTTTGACTGCCGCGAACCCGGCGGCGAACAGCATCACGCTGGAAGTGGTGGATCAGGCGCAGTGGAATGGCTCGCTGAGCGCCGCGAAGCTGAAAAAAGGCGAATCGCTACAGGTGAAGGTGACGGTAAAAGATTCGGCGGGCAACCCGATGCCGGACATGCCGTTTACCCTTAATCGCGGCGATGGTTACACCCGCGCAGGCGAGCGCCATGTAGCGGGCAGTGGTGACGGCATTGTCTCTTCCGTGGTTGTCGATGGCGGTCAATCTGATGAGATGACGCTAAACGATACCGCTACGACGTATGGGGGAATGACCGGCAGCGGCGGCAGTAAGATTCTCACTATTACCCGCCCGGATACCTATGGCACCAAAACGGCGCTCACCGCTGCGCTCTACTCCGATCCGACCAAAAAAGCCACGATGGATACCATCTTCACCGTGGCGACCAGCCCGGATAGCGCAAAAGCCAAAATGTGGGGCCATATGCCGGAAACGCTGGAGGCCGGAGGGCTAACCTTCAAACGCCCGCTGCTGTTCGCCGAGTTAACCGGCAACCCTGCGGCAAAACGGAAATCGCCCGAAGAGGATAACGAAGCCTGGGCAATGTTTACCGAAGCGCAGGCGGGAAAGACCAATAATAACGGCTGTGGCGTTGACTATATTCCCACCCAGACCGCGCTGGAGACTCTCGCCAGCGGCTGGCATGGGCATGCGGTTGACGGCTGGCCGATCCAGAAAAATTACGATTCCAGCACGCCGGATGAAAAGAGTAACAGCGATCGTAAATATAAAAACGTGAAGCTGAGCGACGGCACCAGCAGTAGCCTGGCGGCAGCCGATATGGGCTATCTGACCTGCCAGACGACGGCCAATTCAGAGGCGAGCGCCATCGAACTGAGTTCAGCCCAGACGGCGAAATATGATAATTTTGATGCGGTAAAAGTCAGAACCAACTACACAAAGACGGGCGATTTTATCACCATGACGGTGACAACGCGCGATGCCCAGGGGAATCCTAAAGGTTATGTGCCGATTACCCTGAATCATGCCGCCACGGAACCCCGCACAGCGAATGCGACCAATTACAGTAAGATCACCAATCAGGGATCGCTGATTTACATCCACGACAGTTACAACAACCCCAGCATCTATCTCGACAACGGTGAGAAATTTTACAGCATGACCGACGGCGACGGCACGCTCACCCTGACTTTCTGGCAGCAGTATCAAGGTCAGGGAACGCGCATCCCGCTGACGGCGGAAATCGATGATGGCAGTGGAACAACGTCGAACACCCTGAGTGCGATTTTCACCACCGTGACCAGCCCGGATACGCCAAAAGCGAACTTCTGGGGGCATATGCCGGAAACCTTAACGGCGAAAAACGGTAAGGTGTTTGAACGTCCGCAACTGAAAATAGAAGCCGGGTCTTCCGTTTCCTTAGATATTAATAATGAGAGCTGGCAGCGGCTCACCATCAGCGATGCGCTAAGCGGCGCACAGAGCGGATGTAAAGATAAACTGCCTGCTATCAATGATTTGCAATCGTTGTATGAGGCATATCCCTCCGGAACGATAGAGTCTGAACAGGGCTGGCCGCTGGACAAATCCGCGTGGTCGAAACCTTTCTATTGGTCGCGGACGGTCTCCTCAAGTACAGGCTCGCTCAATCCTTCCTATAACTATATCGATCTCAGGGCAGGGAGCGTTGGGCTGATGGCCTACACCTCCGCTGAGACGTATTCTCAGACCTGCCTGAAAAACGCGGAATCGGTGGGTAATATTACCCTGACCGTTGCCTCGGAAAACTGGGACAGTGCGGAGTCTGTCGGGAAGGCGCATAAAGGCGCGCCGCTTCCACTGACGGTCAAAGTCACGCTCACCGACGGTTCGCCTGCGCCGTATGAGTCGGTAGGGATTTTGCGCGGCGTCAGTAAAAACCGCCAGGGGGCGGAAGCCTCCAGTGGCGCCAACACCGATGATTTCGTATTGGATACCTTCGCTCCGGCGCAATCCATACAGAATGTCACGATGGACGGGCAGAGTAATGATAATTATGTGTTTATCCAGACCGATGCACAGGGGCAGGCAACGCTGAATCTCCACCAGGACAACTCGAACGGGTTGAAAACGCCGATAAGCGCAACGGCAATGGGCAGCAGCGCAAGGCCAACCGCCGCGGTTGACGTGATTTTCAGCGTTGTCACCAGCCCGGATACTCCGAAGGCAAACATGTGGGGCCATATGCCGGAAACGGTGAGCAGCGCAGACGGTACAGAGTTTGAGCGGCCAAAACTGTGGGCTGAATTAGGCGCAACCACTGGCGGAGGTATGAATGTCTCTGCGGTGAAATATAATAATGAAGACTGGCCTGCGCTCTATTCTATTGGACAAAGAGGCAATCCCGATAACGACCCTTGTGAAGATGCGCGCCATCCGTCGCTGGGTGAACTTGAATCGTTATACGATCGCTATCCGAATGGCAGCATCGTGGACGCGATTGGCTGGCCGGTGAAACAGGGTGGCTATGCGTGGTGGACCAACGCCACCTGTCCTCCGAAGCCCGGTACGAATGCTTGCGAGTCAATTGATCTGTATACGGAGCAATTGCCTACGAATAAATCTCGCGCCTTCCAGGCGTGCCTGGTACATCCGCACGCTTCCGTATCGAACGTGACGCTCACCTCGACGGCGTTTGATGCCGGTTATCAGGCGGCGGTTGTGAAGAAAGGCGAGGCGATGCCGTTGACCGTGACGGTCAAAGACAGCGCCGGGAAACTGGTGCCGAACGTGGCCTTTACCCTGAAACGCGGCGATGCCTCACCGCGCAACAGCGGGGCTACGTTGTATGGTGATGTGACGGAGATGGACGATATTATCATCCAGCCGTCATCGGGTGCTGCCACGACGTTGACCGACAGCGGGAACGCGATAAGCGGCGTTACCGGCGCAGACGGTACGGCCAGCTTTACGATCCGCCAGGATAAGACGCCGGGTTATAAAACGCCGATGACGGTGACGTTAACCGATAACGCCACGATCGCCTCAACGCTGGACACCATTTTCACCGTACCCACCAGCCCGAATGTCGCATCGGCCTATTTCTGGGGGCATATGGCAGATACAACATCGGTGAACGGCAAGACGCTGCATCGCCCGCTGCTGAAATCGGAAATACCTTCGAATGCGGTAGCGGCGGTTGCGCCGGATGTGAATAATGAAACCTGGGCGCTGGGGCACATGGTTGATTCAGGTAAATGGGATATTAAAGCGCAATGCGGCAGTTCGAGTAATGCGCCTGATGATGACGATCTGGTGACGCTGCATGCCAACTTTAGCGCATTGGGCTGGCCGGCTTCGCCGAGTTTCCCTTATTTATCCTCTCAGCGATGCGGGGTGTACGAAGACAGTGGGGCCCAGGATTGCGCTGTTTTCCCTGGCAGCACCGCAGGATTTGTGACCTGCTTCCAGTAATCGGTCAGCCGGATAAGGCGCTTACGTCGCATCTGGCGCTGACTGGCGTAAATTGCTGGATGGCGGCTGCGCCTTAACCGGCCTATGGATTTACCGTTTTCTTGCGCGGCTTACGTGTTTTGGTTATGGCGCTCACTTCGCTGACCACCACGCCATCGCCAAGTTGGGTAGTTAGCGTATCACCCGCTTTCACCTGTTTAACCTGCTTCAGCACCGTACCATCAGCAGCGCTGGTTACGCTATAGCCGCGTGCCAGCGTCGAAAGTGGGCTTACCGCTTCAAGGTGGGTTATCGCATTACCAAAGCGTTCACGTGTGATACTCAGTTGGGCACGAAGTGTTTCAGTCAGGCGATATTCCAGTTGTTGAATGCGGCGTTGCCCGCGATGGATCTGCGGCTGCGGATTTTGCTGGTTTAGCCGGTGCGTCAGTCGCTGTTGCTGTTGGTTCACGCGTTTAAGCTGATTTTCCAGCGCAAAGCTCATCCGCTTTTGCAGCCGTTCGAGCGTGGTTTGTTGTCGTGCCAGCCTTAATTGTGGATGCTGCTGCTGTAACCGATGATGAATTTGCGTAAAGCGGCGCATGCGATTAGCGAGATAATAATCCATCGCCATCTCCAGTCGCTGTTGAGCAGATTGTACCTGGCGCAACAATTCTTGTTGATTGCGACTCACCATTTCGGCGGCAGCAGACGGTGTTGGCGCACGCAGGTCAGCAACGAAATCGGCAATCGTCACGTCTGTTTCATGGCCGACGGCGCTGACCACCGGAATGGCACTGGTAAAAATCGCCCGCGCCACCCGCTCGTCGTTAAAACTCCATAGATCTTCCAGCGAACCGCCGCCGCGCCCGACGATTAACACGTCGCACTCATTGCGCTGATTCGCCATTTCAATGGCGCGAACAATTTGCCCCGGCGCATCATCGCCCTGAACGGCGGTGGGATAGATGATCACTGGTAGAGACGGATCGCGTCGTTTTAACACATGCAGAATATCGTGCAGCGCCGCGCCGGTTTTTGACGTAATCACCCCAACGCAGTGCGCAGGTGAGGGAAGCGGTTTTTTTAATTGCTGATCGAACAATCCTTCTGTCTGCAATTTCTCTTTTAGCTGTTCGTACTTCTGTTGCAGCAAGCCTTCACCGGCAGGCTGCATGCTTTCGACGATAATCTGGTAGTCGCCGCGTGGCTCATACAACGTAATATTGGCACGCACCAGCACCTGCTGCCCGTGTTGCGGACGGAACGTCACCCGGCGATTGCTGTTGCGGAACATCGCGCAGCGTACCTGGGCGGTATCGTCTTTGAGGGTAAAGTACCAGTGCCCGGAAGAGGGCTGGCTAAAGTTAGAGATTTCGCCGCTGATCCACACTTGCCCCATCTCCTGCTCAAGCAGCAAACGGACGGTCTGATTCAGGCGACTAACCGTAAAAATTGCGGGGGATTGAGATGGTAACATGTGAGCGAGATCAAATTCTAAATCAGCAGGTTATTCAATCGATAGTAACGTGCTGACCGGGGAGCGCAAGCATTATTTGCAAAAAAAGGTGGATGCAACCGATTACGCTCTGTATAATGCCACGGCAATATTTATTAACCACTCTGGTCGAGATATTGCCCATGCTACGTATCGCTAAAGAAGCTCTGACGTTTGACGACGTCCTCCTTGTTCCCGCTCATTCCACCGTTCTGCCGAATACTGCTGACCTCAGCACCCAACTGACGAAAACTATTCGCCTGAATATTCCTATGCTCTCTGCGGCAATGGACACCGTGACTGAAGCTCGCCTGGCTATCGCGCTGGCGCAGGAAGGCGGCATCGGCTTTATCCACAAAAACATGTCTATCGAGCGCCAGGCTGAAGAAGTGAAGCGCGTGAAGAAACATGAGTCCGGTATTGTCACCGACCCGCAGACCGTTCTGCCGACCACTACGCTTCGCGAAGTGAAAGAACTGACTGAGCGTAACGGCTTCGCAGGCTACCCGGTTGTCACCGAAGATTACGAGCTGGTGGGTATCATTACCGGTCGTGACGTGCGTTTCGTTACCGACCTCAGCCAGCCGGTCAGCGTATACATGACGCCGAAAGAGCGTCTGGTTACCGTGCGTGAAGGCGAAACCCGCGAAGTGGTTCTGGCGAAAATGCACGAAAAACGCGTTGAAAAAGCGCTGGTTGTTGACGACAGCTTCCATCTGCGCGGCATGATCACCGTTAAAGATTTCCAGAAAGCAGAACGTAAACCGAATGCCTGTAAAGACGAGCATGGCCGTCTGCGCGTAGGCGCGGCAGTAGGCGCGGGTGCGGGCAACGAAGAGCGTGTTGATGCGCTGGTTGCCGCGGGCGTTGACGTCCTGCTGATTGACTCCTCACATGGCCACTCCGAAGGCGTTCTGCAACGTATTCGTGAAACCCGTGCTAAATATCCTGATCTGCAAATTATTGGCGGTAACGTCGCAACAGGCGCAGGCGCTCGCGCGCTGGCGGAAGCCGGTTGCAGCGCAGTTAAGGTAGGTATTGGTCCTGGCTCCATCTGTACTACCCGTATCGTTACCGGCGTAGGTGTTCCGCAGATCACCGCTGTTTCCGACGCAGTTGAAGCGCTGGAAGGTATGGGCATTCCGGTTATCGCCGACGGCGGTATTCGTTTCTCAGGCGATATTGCGAAAGCCATCGCCGCTGGTGCAAGCGCGGTAATGGTGGGTTCCATGCTGGCGGGTACTGAAGAATCCCCGGGTGAAATCGAACTCTACCAGGGCCGTTCTTACAAATCTTACCGTGGTATGGGTTCCCTGGGCGCGATGTCTAAAGGGTCTTCTGACCGTTACTTCCAGAGCGATAACGCCGCTGACAAACTGGTACCGGAAGGTATCGAAGGCCGCGTCGCTTACAAAGGTCGCCTGAAAGAGATTATTCACCAGCAGATGGGCGGCCTGCGCTCCTGTATGGGCCTGACCGGTTGTGGTACGATTGACCTGCTGCGTACTAAAGCTGAATTCGTACGCATCAGCGGTGCGGGCATTCAGGAAAGCCACGTTCACGACGTGACCATCACCAAAGAATCCCCGAACTACCGTCTGGGTTCCTGATTTTCTTCGCCCGACTCCGCGTCGGGCGATTTATTTACCCTGTTTCACTTGCCTCGGAACAATCGTCAAATGACAGACAATATTCATAAGCATCGCATTCTTATTCTCGATTTCGGATCGCAGTACACCCAACTGGTTGCACGTCGCGTACGTGAGCTGGGCGTCTACTGTGAACTGTGGGCGTGGGATGTTACTGAAGCACAAATCCGTGAGTTTAATCCAAGCGGCATCATCCTTTCCGGTGGCCCGGAAAGCACCACTGAAGAAAACAGCCCGCGCGCGCCGCAGTATGTTTTCGAAGCTGGCGTCCCGGTATTTGGCGTGTGCTATGGCATGCAAACCATGGCCATGCAACTTGGCGGTCACGTGGAAGGCTCCTCTGAGCGTGAATTCGGCTATGCACAGGTTGAAGTCCTGACCGACAGCGCGCTGGTTCGCGGTATCGAAGACTCCCTGACGCCGGAAGGCAAACCGCTGCTGGACGTCTGGATGAGCCACGGCGACAAAGTCACCGCGATCCCGGCTGACTTCGTTACTGTTGCCAGCACTGAGACCTGCCCGTTCGCGATTATGGCGAACGAAGAAAAACGCTTCTACGGCGTGCAGTTCCACCCGGAAGTGACCCACACCCGTCAGGGTATGCGCATGCTGGAACGCTTTGTTCTGGATATCTGCCAGTGCGAAGCCCTGTGGACTCCTGCAAAAATTATCGACGACGCTGTAGCCCGTATTCGCGAACAGGTTGGCGATGACAAAGTGATCCTCGGCCTCTCCGGCGGCGTGGACTCGTCTGTAACCGCGATGCTGCTGCACCGCGCTATCGGCAAAAACCTGACCTGTGTCTTCGTGGATAACGGCCTGCTGCGTCTGAATGAAGCTCAGCAGGTGATGGATATGTTTGGCGATCACTTCGGTCTGAACATTATTCACGTGGAAGGCGAAAAACGCTTCCTCGATGCGCTGGCGGGTGAGAATGACCCGGAAGCGAAACGTAAAATCATCGGTCGCGTGTTTGTTGAAGTGTTCGACGAAGAAGCGCTGAAACTGGAAGATGTGAAATGGCTGGCCCAGGGCACTATCTATCCGGACGTTATCGAATCTGCGGCCTCCGCCACCGGTAAAGCGCACGTCATCAAATCTCACCACAACGTGGGCGGCCTGCCGAAAGAGATGAAGATGGGCCTGGTTGAACCGCTGCGTGAACTGTTCAAAGATGAAGTGCGTAAAATTGGCCTGGAACTTGGCCTGCCGTACGACATGCTCTACCGTCACCCGTTCCCGGGCCCAGGCCTCGGCGTTCGCGTACTGGGCGAAGTGAAGAAAGAGTACTGCGACCTGCTGCGTCGTGCGGATGCTATCTTCATCGAAGAACTGCATAAAGCGGATCTGTACAACAAAGTGAGCCAGGCGTTCACCGTGTTCCTGCCGGTACGTTCCGTTGGCGTAATGGGCGATGGCCGTAAGTACGATTGGGTTGTTTCCCTGCGTGCTGTCGAAACCATCGACTTTATGACCGCACACTGGGCACACCTGCCGTACGACTTCCTGGGCCGTGTGTCCAACCGCATCATCAACGAAGTGAACGGCATTTCCCGCGTGGTGTATGACATCAGCGGTAAACCGCCAGCAACGATTGAGTGGGAATGATTCTTTCTGCTTTGATTCGGTAAAGTAATTTGAAACCCGCTTAACGGCGGGTTTTTTTATGCTTTCAGAAACTTAAAAGAAGAACGTACGAAAAATTAATGACAAGAATAATATCGTACGAATAATCCGGGAGGGAGGGCAACGATAAAAGAGTACTCAGCGATTCGGTTACAGCATAGCGGTATCATTCAGCGCTGCACAGGTGCCTCAATCGTCAGGGTCGTTGATTGTGATTCTTTTTTATCCTGATGATGATGCCACGCGCCGATAGAAGAGTAGACGAAACGCCCAAGGAAGAACATCAAACTGATGAGTAGTATGATTCGAATCATTCGACCATTGAATTGGTGTCGTTTTCGCATACTGGTAGCCTGGCTCACAAAGGGGTCCTTTAACAATACCCACAAACGGGGCGATGTCTACATTAAGGCATAGGGAATCATCGGGGTCAATCAAAGACAATGTAAAAAAACGTCAAACGAATCATTAATTAATGTTATATAAGATAATAATGCTATTTACAAAATCCATTAATTAATCTGCCCCACCGCAAAAAATTGAAACTTTATGTTTTTATGCGCGTTATTTGTTGATTTGTATCAAGCGCTCATGCCTGTTGACCTCTAGAATTCCCAGTCCGAACCGCATGGTAACTTACTTTGCGGGCCACTAAGCCAGGTTGGATGCCTGTCTGAATATACCCAGCAGGATTTGGGATATCCTTAGAGCATCTATGTATTTCTGTAAAACATATAAAAAATATCGTGATTGCTGGTGGGCATTACCGCTTGCTTTGCCCTTGATTTTACTACCAATCATAAAGCTTGCTAATACATATGCATGGATTGATGGGGGCAAGGTATCGCTTTATTATCTGCCGCTGCCATTTATGCTGTGTCTAATGCTTTTTTTTGGCTGGAAAGCGATACCGGGTATTGCTGCGAGCATCTGGCTCTACCTGAGCAAGGATCTCTGTTTTCTTGAGAGAGTCGGTATTGTCCTGCATTTTATTATTCCGCTGGTTCTTGCCTGGGGCGGCTATCGTATTTTTATCCCGCGACGCCAAATGGTTTCTCATGGTGATACGCGGCTGATTGCGCATCGCCTGTTCTGGCAGATGTTCTTCCCGGCGACCGTGTTTCAGCTGTTGTTTCAGTTTGCCATCTACGTGGGGCTCTATCCCAGCCGCAGTGATTTTCAGTGGGTATCGCCGCTGACGTTACGCAGCCTGATTAACTATCAATCGCTGCTGGTAAGCTGTTTAACCGGCGTACCGTTCTGCTACATGCTGATTCGCCTGGCACGTAACCCTTGCTACATTCGCGGGCTGATTTCGCAGATGCGGCTCGATTTCGATCCCAAAGTAAAGTGGATGGAAGTTGTCGCCTGGCTGATTGTCCTTTCATTGCTGCTTGGCCTGCTGCTGATGCCTTTGACCAATCAGAGCACCATTTTCAGCACCAACTACACGTTGTCGCTGCTGTTGCCCGTGACGCTGTGGGGCGCGATGCGTTTTGGCTATCGCTTCATCTCGCCGTTGTGGACTCTGCTGCTGATTGTCGCGATTCATTTCCATTATCACTATTTGCCTATACACCCCGGTTATAGTTCTCAACTGGCGATCACCTCATCCAGTTACCTGGTGTTCTCCTTTATCATTGCTTACATCGCCGTGTTGTCGACGCGTGAGCGAACGATCCATGCCAGAGTGCGGAGGATGGCATTCCTCGACCCGGTGGTACATTTACCCAATCTCCGCGCCCTGAATCGGGCAATTGATGCTGCGCCCTGGTCGGTGGTCTGTTTCCTTCGGATGCCCGACCTGGAAGTACTGGGCCGCCATTACGGCGTGATGCTCCGTATCAACTACAAACAGAAACTGGCAGAGTGGCTGAGCGAGGTGCTGCGGCCTGGGGAAGATGTGTACCAGCTTTCAGGGCACGATCTGGCAATGCGGTTGAATACTGAAGACTACCAGCAACATATCGCGCGGGTAGATGCCAGAGTGAAGCAATTTCGCTATATCTGGAACGGGATGCCGCTTCAGCCACAGGTCGGGATGAGCTACTGCTACATTCATTCACCGGTTTCCCACCTTTCCCTGCTGCTGGGAGAACTGAGTACCATCGCCGATTTGTCACTGATTTCTCACCAGCCGGAAAACCTTCAGCGGCGTGGCGCTCTGCATTTGCAGCAGGAATTAAAAGATAAAGTGGCGATGATGCTACGCGTGCAGCAGGCGCTGGAGAACGATCGCTTTTGTCTGATGGCGCAACCGATCGTCAGTATTCGTGGCGATGATTATCATGAAGTGCTGCTGCGGATGATTGGCGATGACGGGGAACTGATTTCGCCCAATGATTTTCTGCCTGTCGCCCATGAATTCGGGATGGCATCACGAATCGATCTTTGGGTTCTGGAACATACATTGCGCTTTATGGATAACCATCGTGAGCATCATCCCGGAATGCGCTTGTCGGTCAATTTATCGCCGTCTACGGCCTGCGGGCTGGAGTTTTCCCAGCAGGTGGCTGATTTACTGGCAAAATATAATATTGAAGCCTGGCAGCTGATTTTTGAAGTCACCGAAAGCCATTCGCTGAGTAACCCGGAGCAGGCTCGTCAGACGCTGGCAGTGCTTCAGGATATGGGATGCCGCGTGGCGATTGATGATTTTGGCACCGGTTATGCGAGCTATGCGCGGCTAAAACACGTCAGCGCCGATATTCTCAAAATAGACGGCAGCTTTATCCGCAATATCGCGACCAGCAGCCTCGACTACCAAATCGTCGCCTCCATTTGCCATCTGGCGCGGATGAAAAACATGCGAGTGGTCGCGGAGTTTGTCGAAAATGAAGAGATTCGTGAAGCAGCGATATCGCTGGGAATTGATTACCTTCAGGGATATTGCATCGGCAAACCAGCTCCTCTGGAGGAACTGGCTACCGAGCCTTTATCGCCGCGATTAGGCAGCGATTTCCGGTGAACTTTCTTCGGTGATTTTTAACCACCAACCGGAAACGCCTTCCCAATATTCCTGCTCTTTTTCCAGATCGAGCAGGACCAGCGCATTCTGGCTAAACCAGCCGTGGGGGAAACAGAGCGTCCAGTGATGGGCCTCTGTTTTCAGCGTCAGCGTCGGCGGCTTAGTGGTGGCCTGACGTTGATTATTCAGCAGCACGCCAAGGCGCAGTAACTGAATCATCGGCAGGAACTGTTTTTTCTTAAACAGCGTAAAACGTGGAAGATCATCCAGCTTGATGGCCTTCCGGTGGTAGCGCACCAGCGTCGCCATCAGTGACTGCTGTTCCTGATTGAATCCCGGCAGATCGCTGTTTTGCAGAATATAAGCGGAGTGGCGATGCATACCGCTGTGATTAATATTCAGCCCAACTTCATGCAGCAACGATGCCCATTGCAGCAGAGCCGCCAGCTGCGGGTGTCCCAGCTTCGGATTCTGCGCCAGCCACTGTTCATACATATGCGTGGTGGTTTCCAGCACGCGCTGTGCCTGCTCGCGGTCAATGTTGTACTGGTTTGCCAGACTTTGCGCGGTACGGCTACGAACATCCTGATGACGGAAACGGCCTTCCATTTCATACAGCACGCCTTCGCGTAGCGCGCCATCGGACAAACGCAGCTCTTTAATCGCCAGTGAGTCAAAGACTCCGCAAAGAATCGCAAGCCCTGGAACAAACACGTTTTTGCGTTCTTCGGAAAGACCCGGCAAGCTTAGCGCCGAAAAGTTCTTACATTTCAGCACGCCTTCCACCAGCATCTCGAGGCGCTCCGGCGTGATGAAACCATCTTTTTCACCCATTTCGATCAGTACTTCATGGGCGGCTTTTATCGTGCCTGATGCGCCCAGCGCAACGTTCCAGCCCTGAATGCGATATTGCCAGGAGAGCGTCTCCAGCTTTTGTACCGCCGCCAGACGGGCGCGCTGGAAGCTTTCGCGGGTAATCACGCCGCCCGGGAAAAACTGCTGCGCGAAGCTGACGCATCCCATGCGACGGCTCTCAACCAGCTTGGGTTCGAAATCTTCGCCGATCACCAGTTCCGTCGAACCGCCGCCGATATCCAGTACCAGTTTGCGGCCTTTTTCCGGCTGGGTGTGCTCCACGCCCATAAAAATCAGACGCGCTTCTTCATTACCCGAAATGATTTCAATCGGATAGGGGATCACTTTTTCAGCGCGGGTTAAAAATTCCGTGGCGTTCGCGGCCTGACGCAGCGAGTGTGTACCGACGATACAGACGCTGGAAGGGGAGAACCCTTGCAGACGTTCGGCAAACAGCGCCAGGCAGCTTAATCCGCGCTCCATCGCTTCTTCGCTGAGCATATTGTTTTCATCCAGACCATCAGCCAGATGCACACGCTGCTTCAGGCGGCCAATGATCTGCATCGCGCCGTCAACCACACGGGCGATAACCATATGAAAACTGTTCGAACCAAGGTCTACCGCCGCAAATTCCTGCGGGCGGGGGGCTTTGCTTTTTATGGGCATAGGTTATTCAGGTTGTTCAAGTGATTTTATATAGTCGTAGATCGCCTGCTGGGCCCGCACTTTACGGCGGTTACCACGCGGAACAT
The DNA here is from genome assembly GCF_057782505.1 of Pseudocitrobacter sp. CD920760. Lineage (NCBI taxonomy): Bacteria > Pseudomonadati > Pseudomonadota > Gammaproteobacteria > Enterobacterales > Enterobacteriaceae > Pseudocitrobacter > Pseudocitrobacter sp. CD920760. The sequence goes on along the minus strand of NZ_CM173490.1, from coordinate 3,858,286 downwards.
AGCGATTACTCAGCTCTTTATCAATGTAACGTGCTTTGACCGTGTCGCTGAACAGAATCTCGATAATATCGAGAATGCGCTGTTTCAGACGCGGATCGAGCAGCGGCGTCGCCACTTCAATTCGGTAGTCAATGTTACGTGTCATCCAGTCGGCGGAAGAGAGGTAAACCTGCTTGTCGCCGCCGTTTTCAAAAATATAGACCCGGTCATGTTCGAGGAAGCGGTCAACGATACTGATCACGCGGATGTTATCGCTCAGCCCTTCCAGTTCCGGGATTAACGAACACATACCACGAATCAGCAGGTTAACCTGCACGCCCGAGCCTGACGCGGCATACAGCCTGTCGACCAGGCCTTTATCAACCAGGTTGTTCAGCTTGAGCGTAATGCCCGCTTTCTGGCCGTTTTGCGCGTTGGCGATTTCCCGGTCAATCATCTCATAGAGCAGACGGCGGGAGTTTTGCGGTGACACCATCAGGTAATCGAAGGTGACTGGGCGATACGGGTTCTCAATAAAGTTGAAGACCCGACGCACTTCGTTGGTGATCCGCGCGTCGGCGGTCAGCAACGAGTAGTCGGTATAAATACGCGCGGTTTTCTCGTTAAAGTTCCCGGTACCGATATGGGCGTAACGCACCACATCTTCGCCTTCTTTACGCGAAATGAGGAACAGTTTGGCGTGAATTTTGAGCCCTGGCGCCGAGAAGATAACGTGAACGCCCGCTTCCGTCAGGCGCTTGGCCCAATGGATGTTGGCCTCTTCATCGAAACGCGCCTGTAACTCCACCACTACTGTCACTTTCTTGCCGTTGTGCGCAGCGTGGATCATGGCGTCGATGATGCGGGAATCTTTGGCCACGCGGTAAATGTTAATTTTGATAGCCAGCACGCTCGGATCGAATGACGCCTGGCGCAGCAGCTCCAGCACGTGCTCAAACGTGTGATACGGATAATAAAGCAGCACATCGCGTTCGCGGATGGCATCAAAACCGTTGCGGAATTTGTCGAACCAGATATGGCGCAAGCGCGGCATCGGTTTATTAACCAGATTGGCTTTGCCGACGTTCGGGAAGCCAATAAAGTCTTTAAAGTTATGATAGCGGCCACCCGGAACGATGGAGTCGTAGCGGGAGATCGTGAGCTTTTTACGCAGCATTTCCACCATCGCATCTGGCATATCGCGCTGATACACAAAACGCACCGGCTCGGCGGTCAAACGTTGCTTCAGACTGGAGGACATCAGCTCCATCAGGCTCGATTCCATTTCGTGTACCAGATCGTATTCGGCATCACGGGTCATTTTCATCGAGTAGGCGTTCAGAGCATCGTAATCAAAGAAGCCTTTGAAAATATCATCCAGACAGTAGCGAAGAATGTTATCCAGCAGAATCATCGGTTTGCGACGGCGAGGCGTTTCCGGCGGCAGATTCACAAAGCGTGGAACCTTATCAGACGGAATTTCCAGCAGCGCATAGTTAGTTTCATTGCCGCGAATAATCTCCACCGCCAGATAGGTGTAATCATCCTTCAGGAACTGCACCAGGTCCGTTTCCCGGTTCAACAAAATCGGGGTAATGTGCTGACGCAATTGATGTTTAAAGTAATGACGCAGCCAGCTTTGCTGATTCACTGAAAGCTGACGCTCGTTAATCAGGAAGATCTGATTACGCGCCATTTCCAGCAGCAGTTCGTTATAGAGACCGTCGAATTCCTGATCGGCTTTCAGTACGCGGGATTGGATCTTGCCCAACAGATGACGAGAGTGGGCAGTGATGCCCTGTTCTTCGCTGATGATGATGCGCCGCTTCAGTTCGGCGAAACGCACTTTGTAGAATTCATCCAGGTTATTGGAATAAATCCCCAGAAAACGCATGCGCTCAATCAGCGGATTGCTTTTATCCGCGGCTTCCTGGAGAACCCGCTCATTGAAGGATAACCAGCTTAGCTCTTTCTCGATATACAGTTTGTCCTGACCCATTACTACTTACACTCCGTTCCATCCACGCGTTATGGCCTGGCTATTATGGCGAGCATTCCAGTTGAATGTCCAACTGTGCCAGAAGAGTATGACACTTATTAAGCGGTGGCAGGGAAATTCATGACCAGAATACTATTCGCCGGGCGGCTTTGGTGGGAGGATTGCTTGTATTGAAATCACCGCAGCGGAAACTGCGGTGAATAAAATTACTCATCTTCAGACGCATAACCACTGACTGGTAGTTTTACGCCATCCAGCCAGGCGCTGTTTTCGCGCATGGCCAGGCGGCCTTCAACAAACCAGCTCACCACCAGCGGGTATATGGCATGTTCCTGAGCCTGCACGCGCGCGGTGATATCGGCTTCGTCGTCACCGTCAAACACGGGGACTTTGGCCTGTAAAATCACTGGCCCGCCGTCCAGTTCTTCGGTGACAAAGTGTACCGAGGTGCCGTGTACAGCATCGCCGTTTTCCAGCACCTGTCGATGGGTATCGAGGCCGGGATATTTTGGCAGCAGGGAAGGGTGGATATTCAGCAAACGCCCCTGATAGTGGCTGACAAACTCGGCGCTCAGAATGCGCATATAGCCTGCCAGCACCACGATATCCGGCGCATAAGCGTCGATTTCGTGCATCAGTTCGCGATCGAACGCTTCACGGCTGGCGTACTGGCTGGCGGTTAACGCATGCTGTGGGATACCTGCATCAAGGGCGCGCTCAAGGCCGAACGCGTCGGCCTTATTGCTGAATACCGCACGAATGGTGCCCTTTATTCTCTTCTGCGCACAGGCGTCGATAATTGCCTGTAAGTTGCTTCCGTTGCCGGAAATGAGCACCACGATATTTTTCATTATTCGATGACCACACGCTGTTCGGAATCAGTGGCTTTGATATAGCCGATTTTCCACGCGTTTTCACCTTTTTCGTTCATCAGGGCGATGGCTTTATCCGCTTCGTCGGCTGCCAGCGCAATCACCATACCCACGCCGCAGTTAAAGGTGCGGTACATTTCATGACGGCTAACGTTACCTGCGTCCTGCATCCAGTTAAAGATGGCCGGCCACTGCCAGGAAGACTCGTCAATCACCGCCTGAGTGTTATCCGGCAGCACGCGCGGGATGTTTTCCCAGAAACCGCCGCCGGTAAGGTGAGCGATGGCGTGAACGTCAACGTTTTCGATCAGTTCCAGAATGTTTTTCACGTAGATACGGGTTGGCGCCAGCAGATGGTCGGCGAGGGACTTGCCTTCCAGCTGTGTGGTTTCCGGGTCGCAACCGCTGACTTCCACGATTTTACGCACCAGTGAATAACCGTTAGAGTGCGGGCCGCTGGAGCCCAGCGCGATCAGCACGTCGCCGTCGGTGACTTTTGAGCCATCGATGATTTCTGATTTTTCTACCACCCCGACGCAGAAGCCTGCCACATCGTAATCTTCACCGTGGTACATGCCCGGCATTTCCGCCGTTTCGCCGCCCACCAGGGAGCAGCCAGACTGTAAACAGCCTTCCGCGATGCCGTTGATTACGCTGGCCGCGGTGTCGACGTCCAGTTTGCCGGTGGCGTAGTAGTCGAGGAAGAACAGGGGCTCAGCGCCCTGAACAACAAGGTCGTTCACACACATGGCGACGAGGTCGATACCGATGGTGTCGTGACGCTTTAAATCCATTGCCAGACGCAGCTTGGTGCCAACGCCGTCAGTGCCAGAGACCAGCACCGGCTCACGATACTTTTGCGGCAGCGCGCACAATGCGCCGAATCCACCTAATCCACCCATCACTTCCGGGCGACGGGTTTTCTTCACCGTACCCTTGATTCGGTCAACCAGAGCGTTTCCTGCGTCAATATCAACACCGGCATCTTTATAGCTGAGAGAGGTTTTGTCGGTCACTGCTAAGTCTCCACGCGTTTGCGTTAGCAAGAAAAATCGGCGCAATTCTAACAGTCTAAGCAAACGTTTGCGAGCCCATTATGCATCCATTTTTCAGGGCGTGGATTTTTGCCGTTCGGCCTGAGAACGCGGTCAAGTTTGATACCGTTCACGAAAATGAAACCGGGTACATTTTTGTCCTTGCATCAGTTGCGTTGAATGCACATGATGCCACTGAAACCGGTTTCTGTTTTGGCGAAAACGAGAAGTCAGCGTGTCGTTTTACCATTCTGGAGGGATGAGAACGATGAGCATTGCAGCATTTGATATTGGCGGCACCGCGCTAAAAATGGGCGTAGTGGACGCGCAGGGCACGATTGTAGAGAAAGGCAAAGCGACGATTGTCGATAGCGACGGCGACCAAATTTTGCAGGCAATGCTCGACTGGGTTGCTGCGCATCCTCACTGTACGGGCATCGCTATCAGCGCACCGGGCTATGTTAATCCTCATACCGGATTTATCGAAATGGGCGGCGCTATCCGTCGCTTCGATAACTTTGCGATGAAAGCGTGGCTGGAGGCGAAAACATCGCGCCCCGTAACGGTCGAAAACGACGCCAACTGCGTGCTGCTGGCGGAGCGCTGGCTTGGTAAAGCCACGAGCATGAATGATTTTCTGGTGCTGACTATCGGCACCGGTATCGGCGGCGCGATTTTCTGCAACGGCAAACTGGTTCACGGCAAGCGCTTTCGCGCCGGTGAGTTTGGTTACATGTTCACCGATCGGCCCGCCTCGCGCCATGTAACAAATTACACCATGAACACAACCTGTACGCTGCGCGTGTTGCGTAAACGCTATGCCGATAGCCTTGGGCAGCCGCTCGATGCCATCACCGGCGAAGCGGTTTTTGATGCCTATGAAGCCGGCGATCGCGCGGCGCTTCGCCTGGTCGATGATTTCCTTAACGGCATCGCCACCGGGCTCTATAACCTGGTCAATCTTTTCGATCCTGAAACCATTTTTATTGGCGGCGGCATTATTGAACGCCCTGGATTCCTGGCGTTGCTGCGTGAGCATTTGCGCTGGTTCGGTATCGACGACTTCGTGTGTGCGGCAAGCCAGGGCAACGACGCCGGGCTGCTGGGCGCGGTTTACCATTTCAATCAACAGAACGCGACTGTTTAATGAGGGAAAGCTATGTCTGGATTTAAAGCGGGATTTCTGTGGGGCGGCGCGGTGGCTGCGCATCAGCTGGAAGGTGGCTGGCAGGAAGGCGGGAAGGGCATCAGCGTGGCTGATGTAATGACGGCGGGTGCGCACGGCGTGCCGCGTGAAATCACCGATGGCGTATTGTCCGGCAAAAATTACCCCAATCATGAAGCCATTGATTTCTATCATCGCTATAAAGACGATCTCAAACTGTTTGCCGAAATGGGCTACAAGTGTTTCCGAACCTCTATCGCCTGGACGCGTATTTTTCCTAAAGGCGACGAACTGGAACCGAATGAAGCCGGATTGCAGTTCTATGACTCTCTGTTTGATGAGTGCCTGAAGCTCGGCATTGAGCCGGTGATCACCCTATCGCACTTCGAGATGCCGTATCACCTCGTCACCGAATATGGCGGCTGGCGTAACCGTAAACTCATCGACTTTTTCGTACGCTTTGCACAGGTCGTTTTCGCGCGCTATCAGCACAAAGTGAAGTACTGGATGACCTTTAACGAGATCAACAACCAGGCCAACTTCCACGAAGATTTCGCCCCGTTTACCAACTCCGGGCTCAAATATCAGCCGGGTGAAGATCGCGAGCCGGTGATGTATCAGGCGGCGCACTACGAGCTGGTGGCCAGCGCCCTGGCAGTAAAAGCGGGGCGTGAAATTAATCCTTCGCTGCAAATCGGCTGCATGATTGCCATGTGTCCTATCTATCCGCTGACCTGCGCGCCTAACGACATGATGATGGCGATGAACGCCATGCATCGCCGCTACTGGTTCACCGATGTGCACGTACGCGGGAAATATCCACAACATTTGCTGAACTACTTCGAACGTCGCGGATTTGCACTGGATATCACCGAAGAAGACAAACAGGCGTTGACTCAGGGCTGTGTCGATTACATCGGTTTTAGTTATTACATGTCGTTTGCCACCAAAGCGACCGACGATAACCCGCAGCTTGATTACGATGAAACCACCAGTCTGGTCTCTAACCCCTACGTGCAGAAATCCGACTGGGGCTGGCAGATTGACCCGGTAGGGCTGCGTTACTCGCTGAACTGGTTCTACGACCACTATCAGTTGCCGCTGTTTATCGTCGAAAATGGCTTTGGCGCAATCGACGTGCTGGAAAGCGACGGTACGGTGAACGACCAGTACCGTATCGATTATCTCGCGGCGCACATTAGCGAGATGAAAAAAGCGGTTGTGGAAGATGGCGTTGACCTGATGGGCTACACCCCATGGGGCTGTATTGACCTCGTTTCCGCAGGCACCGGCGAGATGAAAAAACGCTACGGCTTTATCTACGTTGATAAAGATAACGAAGGCAATGGCACGCTGGCGCGCAGCCGTAAAAAATCCTTCAACTGGTATAAAGAGGTGATCGCCTCTAACGGCGAGAAGCTGTAATTGCTTTTAAGCGGTCAACCCCGGTTGGCCGCTTTCCTTTCACAACGCGTGTCTGCGCCGATAATCGTTTCTCTCTTCACAGCAACCCCGCCTATGCTTGATCAGCATCAAGTAAAAAAATGTTGCCGGCGAAAAGAATGGCGGTATAATCCGTCGATTTTTTTTGTGGCTGCCCTATTCAAAGGAGAAAGAGAATGAAGATTGTGGAAGTGAAACACCCACTCGTCAAACACAAGCTAGGCCTGATGCGCGAGAACGATATCAGTACTAAACGCTTCCGTGAACTCGCCTCCGAAGTTGGCAGCTTACTGACATATGAAGCGACAGCCGATCTGGAAACCGAAAAAGTCACTATCGAAGGCTGGAATGGCCCGGTAGAAATCGACCAGATTAAAGGCAAGAAAATTACCGTTGTGCCAATCCTGCGCGCGGGCCTTGGCATGATGGACGGCGTGCTGGAAAATGTTCCGAGCGCGCGTATCAGCGTTGTGGGTATGTACCGCGACGAAGAGACGCTGGAGCCGGTACCGTACTTCCAGAAACTGGTTTCCAATATTGATGAGCGTATGGCGCTGATCGTTGACCCGATGCTGGCAACCGGCGGTTCCGTTATCGCCACCATCGACCTGCTGAAAAAAGCGGGCTGCAGCAGCATTAAAGTGCTGGTGCTGGTCGCGGCGCCAGAAGGCATCGCTGCGCTGGAAAGCGCGCACCCGGACGTCGAGCTGTACACCGCATCCATTGACCACGGGTTAAACGAGCACGGATACATTATTCCGGGCCTCGGCGACGCCGGTGACAAAATCTTTGGTACTAAATAAGATAATAAATCATAAAGAGCCGACTTAAGAGTCGGCTTTTTTTTGAATAAAACTAAATGCAAAATCTAATAACACTGAGGAAAACATTATGACGCGCCGTGCTATCGGAGTGAGTGAACGACCGCCGCTGTTACAGACGATCCCGCTTAGCTTGCAGCACTTGTTCGCCATGTTTGGTGCCACCGTTCTGGTGCCAGTCCTGTTTCACATTAACCCGGCAACCGTGCTGCTGTTCAACGGTGTCGGCACTTTGCTTTACCTCTTTATCTGTAAAGGCAAAATTCCGGCGTATCTGGGCTCGAGTTTTGCGTTTATTTCACCGGTAATGCTCCTGCTGCCGTTGGGATACGAAATGGCGCTCGGCGGCTTTATTATGTGCGGCGTGCTGTTCTGTCTGGTGTCGTTTATCGTGAAAAAAGCCGGTAGCGGCTGGCTGGATGTGATGTTCCCTCCGGCGGCGATGGGCGCAATCGTTGCCGTCATCGGTCTTGAACTGGCCGGCGTGGCGGCGAACATGGCGGGCCTGCTGCCAGCGGAAGGGCAAACGCCGGATAGCAACACCATCATTATCTCTATGGTAACGCTTGCGGTCACCGTATTTGGTTCAGTTCTGTTCCGCGGCTTCCTCGCCATTATCCCTATTCTTATTGGTGTGCTGGTGGGCTATGCGCTCTCCTTCGTGATGGGCGTTGTCGATACCACGCCGATTGCGCAGGCGCACTGGTTCGCGCTGCCAACTTTCTACACCCCGCGCTTTGAATGGTTCGCTATTCTGACGATTCTGCCTGCTGCGCTGGTGGTGATTGCCGAGCACGTCGGCCACCTGGTGGTGACCGCGAATATCGTTAAAAAAGACCTGATTCGTGACCCGGGCCTGCACCGTTCTATGTTCGCTAACGGTCTGTCGACGATTATCTCTGGTTTCTTTGGCTCCACGCCAAACACCACTTACGGTGAAAACATTGGCGTGATGGCGATTACCCGCGTCTACAGTACCTGGGTTATCGGCGGCGCAGCGGTGATTGCGATTCTGCTCTCCTGCGTCGGTAAACTGGCTGCGGCCATCCAGATTATCCCGCTGCCGGTGATGGGTGGTGTATCTCTGCTACTGTACGGCGTGATTGGCGCATCCGGTATTCGCGTCCTGATCGAATCGAAAGTGGACTACAGCAAAGCGCAAAACCTGATCCTGACCTCTGTGATTCTGATCATCGGCGTCAGCGGCGCGAAAGTGCACATTGGGGCTGCGGAGCTGAAAGGCATGGCGCTGGCGACCGTTGTGGGCGTCTGCCTGAGCCTGATCTTCAAACTGATTAGCGTGCTGCGCCCGGAAGAAGTGGTGCTGGATGCTGACGACAGCGACGTCTCCACCCGCTGATCCTCTGACCGGGCGGTACGCCGCCCGGTTCTCTCATGGGATAATTCTGTGATAAACTCATCGCGTTTTTACGTAAGCTCATGAAGAGGTCCCTCTGAACGCACCGGCACAGCTCTCTTTGCCACTCTATCTTCCCGACGACGAAACGTTTGCAAGTTTCTGGCCGGGTGATAACCCTTCTCTCCTTGCAGCCGTGCAAAACGTCCTGCGCCAGGAACACAGCGGATACATCTATCTTTGGGCACGGGAAGGGGCAGGGCGTAGCCATCTGCTGCACGCAGCCTGTGCTGAACTCTCGGCGCGCGGTGATGCCGTGGGCTATGTTCCGCTGGATAAACGCACCTGGTTTGTGCCGGAAGTGCTGGAAGGGATGGAACAGCTTGCGCTGGTGTGTATCGATAACATCGAGTGCGTCGCCGGAGATGAACTCTGGGAGATGGCGATTTTCAACCTGTATAACCGGATCCTCGAAACCGGGAATACCCGACTGCTGATCACCGGCGATCGTCCACCGCGTCAGCTTAATCTCGGCCTGCCGGATCTCGCTTCTCGTCTCGACTGGGGGCAAATTTATAAGCTTCAGCCGCTCTCTGATGAAGACAAACTACAAGCGCTACAACTGCGCGCGCGTCTGCGCGGGTTTGAGCTGCCGGAAGATGTGTGCCGTTTCCTGCTTAAACGGCTGGACAGAGAGATGCGTACGCTATTTTTAACGCTCGACCAGCTGGATCACGCGTCGATTACTGCCCAGCGAAAACTCACGATTCCGTTTGTGAAAGAGATTCTGAAGCTGTAGCGGTTAGTGCGTGCTGGCGCTGACCAGCTCGGACTCAGCGATACCTGTCAGTTTACTCGCCTGTTGCACATTAAATCCCTCATCCAGCATGGCAAGCGCAATACGTCGCGCCTCTTCACTGCGACCTTTCTGTTGCCCCTCTTCAACTCCTCTGGTCCAGCCTTTCTGCTCAAGATATTCGGCAATAGTCATAAGCGTTCCCTCATGGTGTGACGTGCGCTGAGAAAGCTCCTGAATCAGCTTCTCAGGGTTCTCGGCTGTGCCGGTATGCAGCATGTAGTTCAGAATGGCAAGCAGTCGATCCTTGTCAGTGTATCCCATCGTCAAAAGTGCGGCTAGCGGGGCGATCTGCTCGGAAAGATCCCGCAATCGGATATGTTTTTGCAGCAGTTCGAGTGTGGCAATACGCCGATGCTGCATAATTTCGCTGTCGGGAATGACGGTGATATCCACCAGCGGAAAAGGCTGGCTATACAGTCGTTTAGCCAGGTCCGGGTCTGAAAACTCGTCAAACCAGCGCAGGCTATAGGGATAGGGCGTTGCTTCACCATGATAAAACAGCAGGGGGATAACGATAGGCAGATGTTTATTTTTGGCATCCAGATGCCGCTGCATAACGTCCAGCGAGTAGCGCAGCATCCGAAACGCCATGTGTTTTTCCGGACGACTTTGATGCTCAATTAGCGTGTAGATGTAGCCATCGCCAGCCTGCGTTTTCACCGAATAGAGAATATCGGAAATACGCGAGCGCAGATTCTTCTCCACCATGCTGGTGGCTTCCAGCTTTAAACTGCTCAGATCGCAAATCGCGCGTAACGGGGCGGGGAGATAAATGTCGAGAAAATCACGCGCCGTGTCCACGTGGGCCATGAAATGTTTGAAAATCGCGTCGTGCGGTGTGGATGTGGTTTGTTCTTCCATAAGTCCCTCCATGGGATGTTGACCAATGGAAGGACTCTGGCAGGGGATATGCTAAACAACAATATGAGGATTTGCAGGTTGCGAGGCGTTATCAGGAGAACATTCAGAGGCATGCAACGTTGCATTAGAACGACGTAGATGCTCGCATTTCAGCATCAAGAAGGGAGCCGCAGCCGATAAAATACGGCTGCGGCAAACTCACACTAGCTAACGATTTCCAGAACCTGCTCCGGCGGGCGGCCAATTCGCGCCTGGCCATTGCTGACCACAATCGGGCGTTCAATCAGCTTCGGGTTCTCAACCATCGCCTGAATCAGCTGTGCTTCAGTCAGTTGGCTATCGGCCAGATTGAGTGATTTATAGAGATCTTCTTTCTGGCGCATCAGTTCGCGGGCGCTGCTCATACCCAGCATTTGCAGCAGTTGCTTGATGCCTTCGGCATCCGGCGGCGTTTCCAGATAAAGCACTACTTCCGGCTCAACGCCGTTGGCTTTCAGCAGGCTTAAGGTTTCGCGGCTCTTGGAGCAGCGCGGGTTGTGGTAAATTTTTACCGCATCAGTCATAAAATCTCCCGTGTGTCTGACATTTTTCGTTCCCGATTTACATTTTCGTATAAGGGCGGAAACGTTCCTGTAATTGACGAAGCTGGTCGATACGCGCGTCGTAGCGGGCCTGTTCCAGGCTTCTGAGTTTGACCTGGGCGCTGGCACTACTGAGCAGAGATATCGCCTGATCGAGCCGTCCGACTAGCGCCATATTTTCGGCTCTGGCTGCCAGTTCCTGATCGCGATGGCCCAGTTTGGCCTGCGCCTGTGCCAGCAGTTCCCAGCCGTTGGTGTCGTCTTTATAGGTAAACGTGTAGCGGTTAAGGATGGTCACCGCTTCGGACGCCTGGCCTGCTTCCAGCAGGGCGTTGGCCAGGTTGAGCTGCAGCACCGGGTTCGTGCGCAGGTCGCGCGCGCTTTTCAGGCGGGTAATGGCGTCGGCGGCTTTGTTCTGACCGAGGTCGATATCGGTCGCCAGGTCAAGATACCATGGGTTTTGCGGGTCGGCGGCCAGCAGAGGACGCAGCAGGCTGCTGGCCTGCGCGTTGTTCTTCGCTTCCATCGCCTGAAGCGCACGGCCATACTGCGCGGCATTTTGTTCGCGAATATTGCCCTTCGACCAGGCATCGATCAGGTCACTGGTCAGCTGATTTTGCCCGGAGTTATACATCCCAAGCGTACGCGCTTTCGCCAGATAGAAATCGGCGGAGGATTGCACCACCATCGGTTTCATCTGGTTGGCACGGTTACGCGCATCGGCCAGACGGCTTTCCGGCAGGGGGTGGGTCAGCAGCATTTCCGGTGGGCGTGAGGAGTAGCGCGCCTGGTCGAGCAATTTATCCATAAATGCCGGCATCGCCTGCGGATCGAAGCCGGATCGTTGTAACACCTGAATGCCGATACGATCCGCTTCTTCTTCATTCTGACGGGTAAAGCTGATCATGCTCTGTTGCGTACCGGCGAGGGTACCGCTCAGCGCCGCCATCCCGGCCTGCGGGCTGGCCATCGCCAGCAGAATTGAGCCTAATGCGCCGACCCAGGTGAGCGGGGCGTTACGTTTCTGGTCTTCCATCGCACGCGCCAGATGGCGCTGGGTGACGTGGGAGATTTCGTGCGCCATGACCGATGCCAGCTGGCTTTCATTATCGGAATAGCGGAACAACGCCGAGTGCAGCACCACGTTCCCGCCGAAGAAGGCGAAGGCGTTGATATCGTCGTTGTTGATTAAATAGAAGTGGAACGGCGTACGCACCGACCAGGCGTGCGACACCAGACGCATACCCAGCGTATTGATGTACTGCACCAGCAGGGGGTCATTAATCAGCGGCGCGCTGCCGCGCAGCTGGCGTACGTAGAAATCCCCCATTTGCATCTCCTGACCAATGGAGAGCGTGCTTCCTGCGGAGGTGCCCATATCTGGCAACGTATCAGCGGCATCGGCAAAAGCGGGTGCCGCCTGGCCGAGTGTGAGCGTTGCAATAAGGGATGCCACCAGCGTTTTTTTCAACTGCCTGAACATAACCTCTGTCCTGTAATGTGGGATTTTTCAGTTTGACCGACAGGGCGGCGTTACGTTCCCTGAATGGCTGTTTGGGCAGTTTATCTGGCCTCATAGAGGTTGAAAATGATATTCACATAACTTTTGCTGTTTGTGTCTATAAATAGAAAAAGCGAAGTCTTTTCTGTGACATTTAGATACAATTCGGGCACTGTGATCCGCCAATGTGCGTCAGGGAAGTCTTTATGCTCGAAATGTTGATGCAGTGGTACCGCCGCCGTTTTAGTGACCCGGAAGCGATAGCGCTGCTGGTTATTCTGGTGGCCGGTTTCGGTATCCTGTTTTTCTTTAGCGGCCTCTTAGCGCCGCTGCTGGTGGCGATTGTGCTCGCGTATTTACTGGAGTGGCCCACCATTCGCCTGGAGAAACTCGGTTGGTCGCGACGCTGGGCCACCACCGCCGTGTTGGTCGTGTTTGTCGGTATTCTGCTACTGATGGCGTTTGTGGTGATGCCGGTAGCCTGGCAGCAGGGTATCTACCTGATACGCGACATGCCTGGCATGCTGAATAAGCTTTCTGATTTTGCCGCCACGTTGCCGCGCCGTTATCCGGCGCTGATGGACGCAGGCATCATTGATGCGATGGCAGAAAACATGCGCGCGCGTATGCAGACCATGGGCGACTCGGTGGTGAAATATTCGGTGGCTTCGCTGGTCGGGCTGCTGACGCTGGCGGTCTATCTGGTGCTGGTGCCGTTAATGGTCTTTTTCCTGGTGAAGGATAAAGAGCAGATGCTGAACGCCGTGCGTCGCGTGCTACCGCGTAATCGCGGTCTGGCCGGGTTAGTCTGGAAGGAGATGAACCAGCAAATCACCAACTATATTCGTGGCAAGGTGCTGGAAATGGTGGTGGTCGGCGTGGCGACCTGGATAGGCTTCATTCTGTTCGGCCTCAACTATTCGCTGCTGCTTGCGGTGCTGGTTGGGTTCTCCGTCCTGATTCCCTATATCGGCGCGTTTGTGGTCACCATTCCGGTGGTGTGCGTGGCGCTGTTCCAGTTTGGCCTTGGGACCGAATTCTGGAGCCTGTTTGCGGTGTACCTTATTATTCAGGCCCTGGATGGTAACCTGCTGGTCCCGGTGCTCTTCTCTGAAGCGGTGAACCTGCATCCGCTGGTGATTATTCTATCGGTGGTGATTTTCGGCGGGCTGTGGGGATTTTGGGGTGTTTTCTTCGCCATTCCGCTGGCGACGCTGATTAAAGCGGTGGTGCACGCCTGGCCGGATGGGCTGGTGGCCGACGAAGAGTAAATAAAAAGCCGACGCGAAAACGTCGGCTTAAGATTGCTGGCAAAGTGCGTTTTGTTCTTGCCGGATGCGGCGTAAACGCCTTATCCGGCCTACAAAATAGTGCAAATTCAAAATACTGCAGAAACCTTGTAGGCCTGATAAGCGTAGCGCATCAGGCGCTCTCTTTGAGCCAGTTCAGCACCACGTCGTGGTGATTGCTGGTTTTGAAGTCATCAAAGACGTGCTCAACTTTCCCATCGCCATCAACCAGGAAGCTGATGCGGTGGATACCGTCGTAGGTTTTGCCCATAAAGGACTTTTCGCCCCAGACGCCAAACTGTTCACAAACCTGATGATCTTCATCGGACAGCAGGGTGAAGTTCAGCAGCTCTTTTTCGGCAAAGCGGGAGAGTTTTTCCGGCTTATCGGTGCTGATGCCCAGCACTTCCACACCCGCTTTTTTCAGTTCATCCATATTATCGCGCAGACCGCAGGCCTGCACGGTGCAGCCCGGCGTCATGGCCTTCGGGTAGAAATAGACCAGTACGCGTTGTCCCTGGAAGTCGGTCAAATTTACTTGCTCGCCGTCTTGATCGGGCAAACTAAATTTCGGTGCGATGTCACCGGCTTTCAGTGGGTTCATTAGGCAACTCCATCTTGTTCGTCATGCTGGGAATGATTTATGACGTTTATACTGCCTTGTGCATTCAATTCTGTACATAGGGCTTTGAACGCTTGCTCAATATTTGATGCATTTTTCGTAGCCGGGCTATGCGCGGTTATCTGAATAAATAGCTGTGGCTGTGCATTTTCATCGCCGGGTTGGGTTCGGGAAACCAGTTCGGCAATGTTCATCTCCCATGAATCGATAAGCGCGGTGAAGCGTTCGATAATATGTGGAGAATCAGGCACCTCAACCTGCACCCACACGGTGGAAGGCATTGCCGGGCGCGGTCGCGCAGTGGTGCGCTTCATCACAATCAGCAGATCCAGTTCGGCCCCTTTCAACGGCAGAGTGGACTCAATCAGGGTGATCGCGTTCCAGCTACCGGAAAGCAACATGATGAAGGTGAACTCATCACCCAGCATGGCCAGCCTGCTGTCCTCGATGTTGCAGCCGCAGCTACTGACGTGACGCGTAATGGTATTGACAATGCCAGGGCGATCGGCCCCCAGAGCTGTAATGACCAAATAGTGTTGTAATGTGGCTGTCAAACCGGTGCTTCCTTCAAAAAGGTGAGGTATTCCCTAGGAAAGCATAAAAAAAACCGGCATACAACATTCTGAAGGGCTTCAGTCTCTTGCTTTTATTACAGTACCAAACGTACCATTGAGACTCATGTCCGCACGTCAGCACAGAGGATGGCCCCCATGTTCACGGGAAGTATTGTAGCGCTTGTCACGCCGATGGATGAGAAAGGTAATGTCGACCGTTCAAGCCTGAAAAAACTGATTGATTACCATGTCGCCAACGGGACCTCGGCGATTGTATCTGTAGGGACGACAGGAGAATCGGCGACGCTTGGCCACGACGAGCATGGCGATGTCGTGATGATGACCGTAGAGCTGGCCGATGGCCGTATTCCGGTTATCGCGGGCACCGGGGCTAATGCCACCGCAGAGGCGATAAGCCTCACCCAGCGCTTCAACAACACCGGCGTTGTCGGCTGCCTGACCGTGACCCCCTATTACAACCGCCCGACTCAGGAAGGTCTGTTCCAGCACTTTAAAGCGATCGCAGAACATACTGACTTGCCGCAAATTCTGTATAATGTGCCGTCTCGTACGGGTTGCGATATGCTGCCAGAAACCGTGGGTCGCCTGGCTGAAATAAAAAATATTATCGCAATCAAGGAAGCAACAGGGAACTTAAGTCGTGTTCACCAGATCAAAGAGCTGGTTTCAGACGATTTCATCCTGCTAAGCGGTGATGATGCCACGGGTCTGGACTTCATGCAGCTTGGTGGTCAGGGTGTGATTTCCGTCACTGCAAACGTTGCTGCGCGTGATATGGCAGAAATGTGTAAACTGGCCGCCGCTGGCGAGTTTGCGAAAGCGCGCGTCATCAACCAACGTCTGATGCCGCTGCACAATAAATTATTTGTCGAACCCAATCCTATCCCGGTTAAATGGGCGTGTAAGGAGTTGGGACTTGTAGCAACCGATACGATGCGTCTGCCGATGACACCTATCACCGACCACGGTCGTGATATCGTCGCCTCTGCAATGAAGCACGCCGGTTTGCTGTAAAGTTTAGGGAGATTTGATGGCTTACTCAGTACAGAAGTCGCGCCTGGCGAAGGTTGCGGGTGTTTCACTTGTCCTGCTGCTTGCAGCGTGTAGTTCCGACTCGCGTTATAAGCGCCAGGTGAGCGGCGATGAATCCTATCTGGATGCCGCGCCGTTAAGTGAACTTCACGCGCCGGCTGGCATGATCCTGCCGGTTCAACGCGGTGATTATAACATTCCGGTTGCTAACGGTAGCGGCGCAGTAGGTAAAGCCCTGGACATCCGTCCGCCGGCTCAGCCTCTGGCGCTGGTTTCTGGTGCGCGCACGCAGTTCACGGGCGATACCGCCTCGCTGCTGGTCGAAAGTGGCCGTAGCGGTAACCTGTGGCCGCAGGTAGTGAGCATCCTTCAGGGTAAAAACTACACCATCGATAAACGTGATGATGCCACCCAAACGTTAACCACCGATTGGGTTGAGTGGAACCGTCTCGATGAAGACCAGCAGTACCGTGGTCGTTATCAAGTCTCCGTGAAACCGCAGGGCTATCAGCAGGCGGTGGTGGTGAAACTGGTTAACCTGGAACAAGCGGGCAAACCGGTTGCCGATACCGCATCGCTGCAGCGCTACAGCGCCGAGATGCTGAACGTTATCTCTGCGGGCCTCGATCAGAACGCGACCGCCGCGCAGAATGCTTCACAAAGCGCAGCGGGTTCTACCTTCGACGTGCAGAGCGCAGCGGATGACACTGGCCTGCCAATGCTGGTAGTGCGTGGTCCGTTCAACCAGGTATGGCAACGACTGCCTGGCGTGCTGGAAAAAGTGGGCATGAAAGTGACCGACAGCACCCGTTCTCAGGGCAGCATCAACGTAACCTACAAGCCGCTGTCTGACAGCAGCTGGCAGGAACTGGGTGCTACCGATCCGGGTCTGGTCTCCGGTGATTACAAACTGCAGGTCGGTGACCTCGATAACCGCAGCAGTCTGCAATTCATCGATCCGAAAGGTCATACCCTGACGCAGTCTCAGAACGACGCGCTGGTCGCCGTCTTCCAGGCAGCGTTTAGCAAGTAATATTCAGGGCTGGAGCAATCCAGCCCTTTTTTCTGATATGATACGCAAACGTGTGCGTCGGCAGAAAAGCGGCAAGTTTATCGTTAAATCTCACCAGGAGTAATAAAGATGCAAAAGCAAGCTGAGTTGTATCGTGGTAAAGCGAAAACCGTCTACAGTACGGAAAACCCGGATCTGTTGGTGCTCGAATTCCGTAACGATACGTCAGCAGGGGACGGTGCGCGCATCGAGCAGTTCGATCGTAAAGGCATGGTGAACAACAAGTTCAACCACTTCATTATGACCAAACTGGAAGAAGCGGGTATTCCGACTCAGATGGAACGTCTGCTCTCTGACACCGAATGTCTGGTGAAAAAACTGGATATGGTGCCGGTAGAGTGCGTGGTGCGTAACCGTGCGGCAGGCTCGCTGGTGAAACGCTTAGGGATTGAAGAAGGTATCGAACTGAATCCACCGCTGTTCGACCTGTTCCTGAAAAATGATGCGATGCATGACCCGATGGTCAATGAATCTTACTGCGAAACCTTTGGCTGGGTGAGCAAAGAAAACCTCGCACGTATGCAAGAACTGACCTTCAAAGCCAACGACGTTCTGAAAAAAATGTTTGATGATGCGGGCCTGATCCTGGTCGATTTCAAACTGGAATTTGGTTTGTTCAACGGTGAAGTCGTACTGGGTGACGAATTCTCACCGGACGGTAGCCGTCTGTGGGATAAACAAACCATGGATAAAATGGATAAAGACCGTTTCCGCCAGAGCCTGGGCGGCCTGATTGAAGCTTACGAAGAAGTGGCGCGTCGTCTGGGTGTTAACCTGGACTGAGCCTCCTGAGTCACTGCATTGCAGAGGGTGCCTGCACCCTCTGAATTTCCCCGTTATTTCCTGTGGTAATCCTCGTCTGAACCGCCTACGATCATAACTATAATTAATAGGATAGGTTTGAGGTAGATATGCGTTGGCAAGGTCGTCGCGAAAGCGACAATGTTGAAGACAGACGAAATGATTCCGGTTCGCCGATTTCAGGCGGCGGGCGAAACATTCGTATTCCCAGCGGGAAAGGCGGCATCATTCTGTTGATTGTCGTGGTTGTCGCGGGCTATTACGGCGTCGATCTCACGGGCTTTCTGACCGGAGAACCTGTATCACAGCAATCCTCCCAACAACGGACCGTTAGCCCTCAGGATGACGAAGCCGCTAAATTCACCTCAGTAATACTTGCGACCACCGAAGATACCTGGACCCAGCA
This sequence comes from Pseudocitrobacter sp. CD920760, assembly GCF_057782505.1. Classification (NCBI taxonomy): domain Bacteria; kingdom Pseudomonadati; phylum Pseudomonadota; class Gammaproteobacteria; order Enterobacterales; family Enterobacteriaceae; genus Pseudocitrobacter; species Pseudocitrobacter sp. CD920760. Next base: position 3,840,017 of record NZ_CM173490.1, on the reverse strand, counting down.
GTTTGAAAAAATGGGTAAAACCTATCAGGTGCCTAAGCTGGTGATGTATCGCGGCGCGACGCGTACGGGTTGTGGCACCGGCCAGTCGGTCATGGGTCCCTTCTATTGCCCGGCGGATACCACGGTATATATCGATCTCTCTTTCTATGATGATATGAAAGAGAAACTGGGCGCGGATGGCGACTTTGCTCAGGGCTATGTGATTGCCCATGAAGTAGGGCACCACGTGCAGAAACTGCTGGGTATCGAGCCAAAAGTGCGTCAGATGCAGCAGAATGCGTCCGAATCACAAGTGAATCAACTCTCTGTGCGTATGGAACTCCAGGCGGACTGCTTCGCCGGCGTTTGGGGCCATGCGATGCAGCAGCAGGGCGTGCTTGAGCCGGGCGATCTGGAAGAAGCGCTGAACGCGGCACAAGCGATTGGCGACGACCGTCTTCAGCAGCAGGGCCAGGGGCGCGTCGTGCCGGATAGCTTCACGCACGGCACATCACAGCAGCGTTATACCTGGCTGAAACGTGGTCTGGATAGCGGTGACCCGGCGCAGTGCAACACGTTCGGCAAAACGCTGTAAGTTAATGAATCGCAATCATGGATGAACTTTTAACCCTCGCGCCGCGCATGGCGCAGGAAGGTGTACGCCGCTTGTTGGTTATCAGCGGCGAGTCACACTGGGCACAGCAGCAGGCACAAGCCTTTCGTGATACCGCTCAGTCAGACGTACTGTGGGTGGGGCCCGAAGCGCAAGTGGAACCGTACTGCGCGCCAGCAAAGCTGGTAACGCTGCTGGGGCGTGAGTTTCAGCACGCCATCTTTGATGCCCGCCAGGGTTTCGACGTTTCCGCTTTTGCTGCACTCGCTGGCACGTTGCGCGCCGGAAGCTGGCTGTTGTTGCTGGTGCCGGAATGGGCGCGATGGCCTTATCAAGCGGATACCGATTCCCTGCGCTGGAGCGACTCGCCAGAAGCGATTGCCACACCGCGCTTTGTGCACCATTTTTGCGATGTATTGCGCGAAAGCCCGGAAGCACTGCTGTGGCGACAGGGAGATGCCTTCCCGGAGGTCAATTTTCCCTCGCGCCCACACTGGCTGCGCGCCAGCGGTGAGCCGGATGCGGAACAAGCCACGATCCTGAACGCGCTGGCGGGTAATCCCGCGCGCGTGACCGCCATTACCGCCGAGCGCGGGCGTGGCAAATCGGCACTGGCGGGGATGCACATCCGCAGCCTGAAGGGGCGAGCTATCGTTACCGCGCCGACGCGGGCATCTGCTGACGTCATTGCTGCTTTTGCCGGCGAGCGTTTTCACTTTATGGCGCCGGACGCCCTGCTGGCTTCTACTGAAACCGCAGACTGGCTGGTGGTGGATGAAGCCGCCGCTATTCCCGCACCACTGCTGGAACAACTTGCCTCACGATTCCCACATCTTTTACTGACCACTACCGTTCAGGGCTATGAAGGCACGGGACGGGGATTCCTGCTGAAATTCTGCGCACATTTTCCCGCGCTACGGCAGTTTACGCTCAACACGCCCGTTCGCTGGGCTCAGGGCTGCCCGCTGGAAGCTGTGGTGAATGACCTGCTGATTTTCGCTGACGATAGCTTTACCGTTTCCCCGTCCGGCCCGTTAAGTTTCAGAGCGATAGAACAGGCGCAATGGCTGTCGGAACCTAAGATCCCCACGGCGATGTATCAGCTACTGTCCGGTGCACACTATCGCACCTCACCGCTCGATCTCCGGCGGATGATGGATGCACCGGGGCAACATTTTATCGCCGCCGACACGCCTAACGGCCTGGCAGGCGCGCTATGGCTGGTGGATGAGGGCGGATTGAGCGCCGAATTAAGTCAGGCGGTATGGGCGGGGTTTCGTCGACCGCGCGGTAACCTGGTCGCGCAGTCGCTCGCCGCGCACGGAGGTAGCCCGCTGGCGGCAACATTGACTGGTCGGCGCATTAGTCGGGTGGCAGTGCATCCATTGCGCCAGCGCGAGGGCATGGGTTCCGCGCTCATCGCCCGTGCCTGTGAGCAGGCCACCGGCTGCGATTATCTTTCCGTTAGCTTTGGCTATACCGAAGCACTCTGGCAATTCTGGCAACGCTGTGGCTTTACCCTGGTGCGCATCGGCACGCAGCGCGAAGCCAGCAGCGGTTGTTACGCGGCGATGGCGCTGTTCCCGCTCACCGATGCCGGAAATCAGCTGACGCAGCATGAGCATTTACGTTTATGCCAGGAGTGGCGCTGGCTGCAAGGGTGGGTCGATGAGAAATTGACGCTCCCGAAGGGGCCGGAGGCTATGCTTAATGATGAAGCGTGGTGGGATCTGGCGGGGTTTGCATTCGCCCATCGCCCGTTGCTGGCTACGCTGGGTAATCTGCACCTGTTGGTCTCGCTCAGCCCGTTGCCGTTGTCGGCGCTGCGCCGCAGGCTACGACGAGAAGGGGAGGCTGAACTTTGTGCGGCGCTTCGCCTTCACGGACGAAAATCGCTGCTTATCCGACTACGGGAAGAGGCCGCCCAGGCGATGTTTGGGCTTAATCACGCGCGAACCGAACAGCTTCGTGAACGGATAAAGCAGGTGCAATTTTTTTAACTATCTCATTCAGTTAAATGGCATGGTCATTCTTGCCGGCCAGCGTAAACTGAGCGGCAACAAAGGAGATAGCCATGAAACACGATCATTTTGTCGTTCAAAGCCCCGCTAAACCCGCGCAACAGCTGCTGCTGTTGTTCCATGGCGTGGGTGATAACCCGGTGGCAATGGGGCAAATTGGCAGTTGGTTCGCGCCGCTGTTTCCTGATGCGCTCATTGTAAGCATCGGCGGCGCAGAGCCTTGTGGCCCGGCTCCGGCGCGTCAGTGGTTCTCTGTGCAGGGCGTAACCGAAGAGAATCGTCAGGCGCGTGTTGATGCGATTATGCCAACCTTTATCGAAACTGTACGCTACTGGCAAAAGCAGAGCGGCGTCGGCCCACTGGCAACCGCATTAATTGGTTTCTCGCAAGGCGCGATTATGTCGCTGGAGAGCGTCAAAGCGGAACCCAATCTGGCGTCCCGTGTTATTGCTTTTAATGGCCGTTATGCGACGCTGCCTGAAACCGCATCGACAACGACGACGGTGCATTTGATTCACGGTGGTGAAGACCGGGTTATCGACCTTGCGCACGCGGTGGCGGGTCAGGAAGCCTTACTGGCAGCAGGCGGAGATGTAACGCTGGATATCGTAGAGGATCTGGGGCATGCGATTGACGAACACAGTATGCAGTTCGCGCTCGATCATCTGCGCTACACCATTCCGAAACATTACTTCGATGAAGCGTTAAGCGGCAGTACGCCGAAGAATGACGATCTCATTGAGATGCTTTAAAACAAAACGGGCCGGATTTCCGGCCCGTTTGTTATTACGGTTTTTTCGACTGATCGTGCTTCGGCCAATCGTCGTCTTCGTCCCACTTCGCGTTGTTATCGCGATGGGGAGGAAGATCCGGCTTATTGGCGAGGAATTTTTTGTGATCGACGCGGTTGAGATCTTTAATCACGTTGATCATCACACCAACCAGAAACACCAGTACCAGAATCCACCAGTATTTTGACAGCCAATCCATGTGCGTTACCTCTTAAATGTGTTGTCAGGCGACAAGCTGTTCCATAATGCGCTGATACATCCGCGCCAGCAGTTGCAAATCGGCAGCGTTCACACATTCATTGATTTTATGAATGGTGGCGTTGACTGGACCCAGTTCCACCACCTGTGCGCCCATTCTGGCGATAAATCGACCATCCGAAGTGCCGCCCGTCGTCAACAGTTGCGGTTTAATTTCATTATAGTGCGCAATGGCGTTGACCACCGCGTCGACCAGTTTACCGCGTTCGGTCAGGAACGGCTGCCCGGAAATCCACCATTCAACGCTGTAGCGCAGCTGATGTTTTTCCAGCAGGGCAATCACGTGCTCCTTGATCATTTCATCGGTCAGTTCGGTGCTGAAACGGAAGTTAAATTGTACGAACAGATCGCCCGGAATCACGTTGTTGCTGCCGGTACCGGCCTGAATGTTCGCCACCTGCATGCTGGTCGGCGGGAAGAATTCGTTACCCTGATCCCACTCAACTGCCACCAGTTCGTTGAGCCACGGCGCGGCGCGGTGAACCGGGTTATCGGCCAGATGCGGATAGGCCACGTGGCCCTGAACGCCGTGGATCGTCAGGTTACAGGTCATCGAACCGCGACGACCGTTTTTCACCACGTCGCCCACCACTTCGGTGCTCGACGGTTCACCCACCAGGCAGTAATCCAGACGCTCGTGGCGCGCCATTAATGCGTCAACGACTTTCACCGTGCCATTTGTGGCGCTGGCTTCTTCATCGGAGGTGATCAGAAACGCCAGTCGTCCCTGATGATTCGGGTTCTGCGCGACAAAACGTTCGGCGGCAACCACCATGGCGGCCAGTGAACCTTTCATATCTGCCGCACCGCGGCCAAACAGCATGCCGTCGCGGATGGTCGGTTCGAAGGGCGGGTTGATCCAGCGATCGGCATCGCCGGAAGGTACGACATCTGTATGACCGGCAAAAGCCAGCGTCTCTCCCTGACCGCGCCACGCCCAGAAATTCTGCGTATCGCCAAAATCCATGTGTTCAATGGTAAAACCCGCTGCGCGCAGGCGTTCAATCATTAGCGCCTGGCAGCCCGCATCATCGGGGCTAAGGGAAGGGCGGCGAATAAGCTGCTGAGCCAGCTCAATGACCGGGCAAGACATAGACTACACCTCATTGATTAACTGCTGATGTTTGCGTGTTTTCTTCATCGGTACGAAGTCAGTTTGCGTGCTTCGTACCGAGTGTGCTGTTGCTGACAGGCGGTTTATTGACCGGCTGCCGGAGCGATGTCGGCAAGCCACTGGCTGTAACGTTCATCACTAAAACCCAGCAGCATAGGCTGTGCGGGCGCGCAGAGCAATGGGCGCTTGATGATTGCTGGCATTTCGAGCATTAGCGCCGCTGCGCTATCCGCGTTGTTGACACCGGCGCGAACGGATTCATCCAGTTTGCGCCAGGTGGTGCCACGCGTATTGAGCAGCGCCTCCCAACCCAGTTCATTTATAAAGGTGGCTAATAATTCTGCCGTTAATCCATCGGCGCGATAATCATGAAAGCGATAGGTGACCTGGTGTTCATCCAGCCAGCGACGGGCTTTTTTTATGGTGTCACAATTTTTTATTCCATAAAGGGTGATCATGTATTGGCGTCCTTATTTTTATCAATTAGCAGGTTTAATGAGAGAACAAATATACACGGAATAATCTTAGCAATCCGTATTATCAATTAATTCAGCGTGATTTCCAAAGGCTGATGAATAAAATTTCACTGGAGATGCATACTATTTTTGCCGAAAGCAGGGAAGGTAAGTTATTGGCTGGGAAGATGAACGGAAAAAAGCGGGCTTCTGATGAGGGGGAATCACGCCCCGGCTCTACCACTATGGCCGTTATAACAGCTTCTGACGTCTGTTTTTCTCCATTAAATGCGGTGCGGGTAAACTATTTCAAAATGTTGCTGTGCATCACATAATTTTATATTCAGCGGGCCCATAGTTACCGCAAGAAGTGAAAGCAGTCCTGGAGGCAACAATCATAGCAATAGGGTAAACGATCTTCACAGGCCATAAAATTCCACGTAAGATAAGCATAATAATAAGAGAGGCTGTTATGATTGAACGTGAACTGGGGAACTGGAAAGATTTTATCGAAGTTATGCTTCGTAAATGATTCCAGCATTGTGAGTTAAGGGCGCGCTGTTCTTCTTCTCATTATATGTACGGATGTACAAATAAAAAGGCGACTGACCAGTCGCCTTTTTTGTTGGCTGCGATAAGGGGTTACTCGGGCTTCTCTTTCAACGGGAAACGACGGCGTACCAGCACAAAGAACAACGGCACGAAGAAGATAGCGAGAACCGTTGCGGAAATCATCCCGCCCATCACGCCGGTACCCACGGCGTGCTGTCCGCCAGAGCCCGCGCCGGTGCTGGTGGCCATTGGCAGTACACCGAAGATGAACGCCAGCGAGGTCATCAGAATCGGGCGCAGACGCTGACGGCAGGCATCCAGCGTTGCCTGAAGCAGGTCTTCCCCTTCCTGATTTCGCTCGTTAGCAAATTCGACAATCAGTATGGCGTTCTTCGCCGATAGCCCAATAACGGTCAACAGCCCCACCTGGAAGTAGACGTCGTTCTCCAGCCCGCGCATCCAGGTTGCCAGCAGCGCGCCGATAACCCCCAGCGGAACTACCAGCATCACCGAGAACGGTACCGACCAGCTCTCATACAGCGCGGCCAGACAGAGGAACACCACCAGCAATGAGATAGCATAGAGCGCCGGAGCCTGCGCGCCGGAGAGCCGTTCCTGATAGGACATCGCCGTCCATTCGAGGCCAAAGCCCGCCGGAAGCTGGCGCACCAGATTTTCCATGATATCCATTGCCGTCCCGGTACTGACGCCCGGAGCGGCTTCACCGACAATCTCCAGCGCCGAATAACCGTTGTAACGTTCCAGACGCGGTGAGCCGGTTTCCCAGCGCGAGGTCGCAAAGGCGGAGAATGGCACCATCTGACCGGACTGGTTACGCACATACCACAGGTTGATATCTTCCGGCAGCATGCGGTATTTCGCCGCCGACTGAACGTAGACTTTCTTCACGCGTCCGCGATCCATAAAGTCGTTCACATAGCTTGAGCCCCACGCGGTTTGCAGAGTGTCGTTGATATCATCAATCGACACGCCAAGCGCCTGCGCTTTACGCTGGTCGATATCAACCTGCAACTGCGGGCTATCATCAAGGCCGTTGTGGCGCACGCGCGTCAGTTCCGGATTTTTGGCCGCCATTTCCAGCAACTGGTCACGCGCTGACATCAGCGCATCGTGGCCGGCTCCCGCATGGTCCTGAAGCTCCATATCAAACCCGGCGGAACTGCCCAGACCGCTAATGGCTGGCGGGCTGCTGGCAAAAACGCGGGCTTCATTGATCTTGTTAAACGCTTTGGTCGCACGCTCAATAATGGCGAAGGAGGTACCGGTTTTGGCGTCGCGATCGTCCCAGTCCTTCAGGCGCACAAACATACGCGCCACGTTTTGCCCGTTACCGCCAGGGCCGGAACCGATGGTGGCGAAAATCGAGGTGACGTTATCTTTCTCGTTGGCGAAGAAGTAGTCCTCTACTTTCTGCACCACTTTCAGCGTTTGCTGCTGTGTCGCGCCGCTGGGCAACTGCACAGAGGTGGTGAACATGCCGCGATCTTCTTGCGGCAGGAAAGAGGTCGGCAGACGCAGGAACAGGAACACCATGCCGCCCAGCAGCAGGACATAAATCACAATCCAGCGCAGGCTGCGGTGCAGAATTTTTGCCACGCCCGATTCATAACGACGCGAGCTGGTATCAAAGACGCGGTTAAACCAGCCGAAGAAACCTTTCTTCGTATGCTGGGATTCCCCTTTATGAATGGGCTTCAACAACGTTGCGCACAGGGCAGGGGTGAGGATCATCGCCACCAGCACCGAAAGTACCATCGCCGCGACAATCGTAATCGAGAACTGACGGTAGATGGCCCCCGTGGTGCCACCGAAAAACGCCATCGGGATGAATACCGCCGAGAGCACCATTGCAATGCCGACCAGCGCGCCCTGAATTTGCCCCATCGATTTACGCGTTGCCTGCCGTGGCGTCAGCCCTTCTTCGCTCATGATGCGTTCGACGTTCTCGACCACCACGATGGCATCATCCACCAGCAGGCCGATCGCCAGCACCATCGCGAACATGGTGAGGGTGTTGATACTGTAATCGAAGGCGTAGAGCGTGGCGAAGGTACCCATTAACACCACCGGAACGGCGATGGTCGGGATAAGCGTCGCACGGAAGTTTTGCAGGAACAGGTACATCACCAGGAACACCAACAGAATGGCTTCCAGCAGGGTTTTTACCACATCGGTGATGGAGGCTTTAACGAACGAGGTCGTTTCATAGGCCACTTTGTATTCCAGCCCGCGCGGAAAATACTCTTTGAGTTCATCCAGGCGCGCGATAACCCGTTCCGCGGTTGCCATTTCGTTGGCACCGGACGCGAGTTTCACCCCGAGGCCCGAGGCGGCATTGCGGTTAAAACGGCTCAGATAATCATATTTTTCCGCGCCCATTTCCACTTCAGCCACATCGCCGAGTGTGACGACGGAACCGTCCTGGTTAACGCGCAGCGTGATATCGCGGAACTGCTGCGGCGTTTGCAGCAGCGACTGCGCGTTAATGGTGGCGTTCAGCGCCTGCTTATCAACAGAAGGCGTTCCCCCCAACTGACCGACGGCGACCTGGGCGTTTTGTGAGGAAATCGCATCGGTAACGTCTTTGGTGGTGAGCTGGAAACTATTGAGTTTGGCGGGGTCCAGCCAGATACGCATGGAGTATTGCGAACCGTAGGCATCAATATCGCCCACGCCGTTCACGCGACTGAGTGGCTCCTGAATATTACTGGCGACGTAGTCAGCAATATCCTGTTTATCCATGCTGCCGTCAGTGGAGACGAAAGCGATGGTCAGAATGTTGGTATCACCGGTTTTACGTACCGTGACGCCCTGAGTTTGCACCGCCTGCGGCAGTTTACGTAGCGCCGATTGCAGCTGGTTTTGCACCTGCTGGACGGCTTCATCAGGATCGGTACCCGCAAGGAAGCTGAGCGTCACGCTCGCCTGCCCGGTAGCGCTACTTTGTGATGACATGTACATCAGGTTATCGAGGCCGGTCATGTTCTGCTCGATAACCTGGGTGACGGTGTTCTCCAGCGTCTGCGCGGACGCCCCCGGATAGTTGGCGGTGATGCGCACGTTCGGCGGCGCAAGATCGGGATATTGCTCAACCGGCAATGAAAAAATAGCCAGGGTTCCCGTCAGACATAACAGGATTGCCAGTACCCAGGCAAAAATGGGGCGATCGATGAAGAAATTCGCCATCAGGAAGAGACCTCGTTATACGTATTTTTAATGACGCCAATGCTCGGAACACTCTAGCCGCAAGGCTCCCGGCAATCGTGGAGAAATTAAGGAGATAGTGTAAATTATCATGCCGCTTTTCTGCATAGACAGGCATTTCGTCAAGATTATTACGGTCACGTTACAAGAAGTTTTCAGCAGGGATCTTGCCATTAACTGAATGAAACGTAATTTCATTTAAGATGAAATTTTTTGATCTGCCACAGCATAGTGATAAATAGTCGTCATTCCTGGGCAAATGGACATTGCCTGCTGCATAGCTCCTCGGCTAATAAATAGACCTTATAAATATAAAGCTTATATAACCCGGACAGAGGGACGCTATGAACCGTTTTATAATGGCTGACAGCCAAAAATGCATTGGCTGTCGGGCATGTGAAGTTGCCTGCGTAATGTCGCATAACCATGAACAGCATGTCTTAACGCCTGCGCGTTTTCAACCGCGCATCACCGTCTTCAAAAATCAGACGCAGCGGAGCGCGGTAACCTGCCGCCATTGCGAAGATGCGCCGTGCGCACGAAGCTGCCCGAATGGCGCTATCAGTCAACGCGATGATGCAATCCTGGTTGACCAAAGCAAATGTATCGGCTGTAAATCCTGCGCCGTCGCGTGCCCGTTTGGCACCATGCAGATTGTCCTGACGCCCGCTGCCGATGGCCGGGTAAAGGCCAATGCGCAAAAATGTGACCTTTGCGACGGGCGTGATGGCGGCCCGGCCTGCGTGGAAAACTGCCCGGCGGATGCGCTGGCGCTGGTAAGCCCGCAGCGTCTGGCCGATATGTCGAAAAACCGCCGCATGCAGGCGGCCTGTCGCGATGCCCAGCCGTGGCACAGCGAAAGTGCAGGTCAGCACTCCATCACGCTCAGTAAACGCCAGCAGATGGCGCAAACGCCCGCGCGTGGTGAAGCCGATAAACTGGCGATTGACGCGCGCAAAACCGGCTTCGCGGAAATCTACCTGCCGCTCAGTGAAAATCAGGCTCAGCAGGCTTCTTCGCGCTGCCTGACCTGCGGCGAGCACAGTATCTGCGAATGGACCTGCCCGCTGCACAATCATATTCCACAGTGGATTGACCGGGTAAAGGCCGGCGATATTGACGCGGCGGTGGCGCTGTCGCATCAGACTAACCCCCTGCCGGAAATTACCGGACGCGTCTGCCCGCAGGACCGTCTCTGCGAAGGCGCCTGCACCGTGCGTGACGAACACGGCGCGGTCACCATTGGCAACCTTGAACGCTATATTACCGACCAGGCGCTGGCGAAGGGCTGGCGACCTGAAGTGGGCCCGGTAGTGGCAAGTGGTAAACGCGTAGCGATTATCGGCGCGGGCCCGGCAGGGCTGGCCTGTGCGGATCTCCTGGTGCGTCAGGGCGTGGAGCCGGTGGTGTTTGACCGCCATCCGGAAATCGGCGGCCTGCTGACCTTCGGCATTCCGTCCTTCAAGCTGGATAAATCGCTGCTGGCACGCCGCCGCGAAATCTTTACCGCGATGGGCATTCGCTTTGAGCTGAACTGTGAAATCGGTAAAGACGTGACGATGAACGACCTGCTGGAAGAGTACGATGCGGTCTTTGTCGGCGTGGGCACTTACCGCTCGATGAAAGCCAATTTAGCCAACGAAGATGCGCCTGGCGTGTATGACGCACTGCCTTTCCTGATCGCCAACACCAAAAATGTCATGGGGCTGAACGAACTGCCAAACGAGCCTTTCATCAACACCGCCGGGTTAAATGTGGTGGTGCTGGGCGGCGGCGATACGGCGATGGACTGTGTGCGCACCGCGCTGCGTCACGGCGCAGCGAAGGTAACCTGCGCTTATCGTCGTGACGAAGCCAACATGCCTGGCTCCAGGAAAGAAGTGAAAAACGCCCGGGAAGAGGGGGCGGAATTTGAATTCAACGTTCAGCCGCTGACGCTCGAACTGGATAAAGCGGGCAAGGTGAACGGGATTCGTTTCATCCGCACCGCGATGGGCGAGCCCGACAGCCAGGGACGCCGTCGCCCGGTACCGATTGAGGGCAGCGAGTTTGTCATGCCTGCCGATGCGGTCATTATGGCGTTTGGTTTCCATCCACATAGCATGCCGTGGCTGAGTGCCCAGGGCGTAGAGGTGGATGACTGGGGACGCATCCGTGCGAATGTCGAAAGCCGCTATCGTTATCAGACGACTAATCCGAAAGTGTTTGCCGGTGGTGATGCGGTGCGTGGAGCCGATCTGGTGGTGACCGCGATGGCAGAGGGCCGTCATGCTGCGCAAGGGATTATTGACTGGTTAGGCGTGAAAACGCACGGCGTACATTAACGACAAAACGGGCTCCACGGCGTAGTATGGTTCGCTTCGAATCGCGTTGTGGAGCCCGTATGTCATTTAAGATTGAACTGATTAAAGATAAAGTCCTCTCCGATAACTACTTTATTCTGCGCAATATTACCTACGATTTAACCCGCAAAAATGGCGAAGTTATCCGGCATAAACGTGAAGTTTATGACCGGGGTAACGGCGCCACCATTCTGCTCTACAATCCGCGCAAAAAGAACGTGGTGCTGGTGCGCCAGTTCCGCGTCGCCACCTGGGTCAACGGCAACGCTGACGGGCGATTAATCGAAACCTGTGCTGGCCTGCTGGATAATGACGAGCCGGAAGTGTGCATCCGCAAAGAGGCGATAGAAGAGACGGGCTATCAGGTCGGCGAGGTGCGCAAAGTGTTCCAGCTCTATATGTCCCCAGGCGGCGTCACGGAAATCGCTCACTTCTTTATTGGCGAATATGATGATAATCAGCGCCGCAGCGCGGGCGGCGGCGTCGATGATGAAGACATTGAAGTGCTGGAAATCCCCTTCACTGAGGCGCTGGCGATGATCACGCGAGGTGAAATCTGCGACGGTAAGACGGTGATCTTGTTACAGTATTTGCAATCTTCCGGTTTAATGGATTGATTTTACTAAAGAAATAATTATGTATTTTATATGAATCAATCCGACAAATCCGATTGAGCGCAGCGGCTATGCCGTTGAAGATACCCCGGTTAACTGATGTTTTTTTCTTCTGGGGTTGTACCGTTCATGCGCTATCGCGTTCTTCTCTTATTGTTTCTGTGGCTGCTCCCAACGTCTCTGACGTGGGCGTCTCCTGTCCAGCAGGTTTTTTCTGACTGGCTGGTCACCTGCAATAATCAGAATTTCTGCGTCACGCGTAACGTCGGCCTGCATCACGGCCTGGTGATGACCCTCAGCCGCAGTGCGGGCGCGCATATGGACGCTGCGCTGCGTATCGAACTGGGCGGTCTGGTCAATCCGGTTGCCGCCGTGCCGCCGATTGCGCCGCGGCTGCTGCTGGATGACAAGCCGCTCCAGCGTGGGGAAGAGCACTGGAAGGTTCAGCCAAAGCTTCTCGCCACGGAAGATAGCGCGACGATAGATGCGTTTTTGCAACAGGTACAGGATGCGCAGGCGATAACCCTGCAAAAAGGGGTCCAGGTGATTTCCCTGAAAGGGCTTAAAGCCGCACTGCTGTTTATCGATTCACAGCAAAAACGCGTTGGCAGCGAAACGGCGTGGGTGCGAAAGGGCGATGAACCACCGCTGAGCGTTCCCCCAGCGCCACCGCTGAAAACCGTTGCTAAAGTCAACCCGACGCCGACGCCGCTCACCCGCGATGAATATAACGATCTGCTCGATTATGGCACCTGGCGGATGAACAATACCCAGTGCTCGCTGGATCCGCTGCGTCGCGAAGTGTGGGTTACCGCACTTACCGATGATAAAGCGCTGATGATGATCAGTTGTGAATCCGGCGCCTATAACACGATTTACCGTGCTTGGCTGGTGTCGCGTAAAAAGCCCCATGCCTCGCATCCGGTGCGTTTGCGTCTGCCGTTCCTGCCTTCCGGGCAGGACAACCGTGACGTCGAGTTGATGAACCTGACCTTTAATGAAAATACGCGAGAGCTTATCACCCTTGAGAAAGGGCGCGGACTGGGCGACTGCGGCGTGCAAACCCGCTGGCGCTACGATGGGCAGCGTTTCCGTTTAGTGCGCTATGCGGGGCAGCCGGAGTGCGATAACTGGCAGGGGGCCGATGCGTGGCCTACCCAGTGGATCACCGGGTAGGGGGCAGGGAATTGCCGGATGCGGCTGCGCCTTATCCGGCCTACAAAACACCGTTCGTAATAACATTCGCTCGTAGGCCTGATAAGCGAAGCGCATCAGGCACTTGCACCATAACCTAACGCTTCTTCAATACCGCTTTTGCCTTCTCGACAATATTCTCAACCGTAAAGCCAAAGTACGGGAACAGTTTTTCCGCAGGCGCCGATTCGCCATAGCCGGTCATCCCGACAATCGCCCCTTTCAGGCCGACATATTTGTACCAGTAATCGGCAATGCCTGCTTCGACTGCGACGCGGGCGCTGACGCCGGAAGGTAAGACTGATTCACGGTACTCCTCATCCTGCGCATCGAAGGTATCCGTCGAAGGCAATGAAACCACCCGCACGTTCACCCCATCCGCACGCAGCTTTTCTGCCGCCAGTACGGTGATTTCCACTTCTGAGCCGGTGGCAATCAGAATCAGGTCCGGCTTACCGCCCGCATCCTTCAGCACATAACCGCCACGCGCGATTTCCTGAACCTGCTCTGGCGTGCGTTCCATTTGCGCCAGGTTTTGTCGGGAAAGAATGAGCGCCGTTGGGCCGTGGTGGCGCTCCACCGCGGCCTTCCACGCCACCGCGGTTTCCACCTGATCGCACGGACGCCAGGTGCTGAAGTTTGGCGTGAGACGCAGGCTGGCAAGCTGCTCCACCGCCTGGTGCGTCGGGCCATCTTCGCCAAGGCCGATGGAGTCATGGGTATAAACCATAATCTGCCGTGCCTTCATCAGCGCCGCCATCCGCGCGGCGTTACGCGCGTACTCCACAAACATCAGGAAGGTGGCGGTGTAGGGCACAAAGCCGCCGTGGTGAGCGATACCGTTAGCAATAGCGGTCATGCCAAACTCACGCACGCCATAGTGAATATAGTTACCCGCGAGATCCTCTTTCAGCGATTTCGAGCCGGACCAAATCGTTAAATTACTGGGCGCGAGATCCGCCGAGCCGCCCAGCAGCTCCGGCAGAATCGGGCCATAGGCATTAAGGGTATTTTGCGAGGCTTTACGGCTGGCGATTTTCGCCGGCTCCGACTGCATTTTCTCGATGTACGCCTGCACGGTACTCGCCCAGTTTTCCGGTAAGCCACCGCTCATGCGACGGATAAACTCCGCCGCCAGTTCCGGGTGCGCCTTTTGATAGGCGGCGAGCTTCTCTTTCCAGCTCTGTTGTTCTTTCTCACCGCGCTCACGGGCATCCCACTTTTTGTAAATCTCTTTTGGAATTTCAAACGGCGGGTGGTTCCAGCCTAGCTGTTTACGCGCCAGCGCGACTTCTTCCGCGCCCAGCGCCGCGCCGTGCGCTTCCTCTTTACCGGCTTTATTCGGCGAGCCGAAACCGATAACCGTGCGGCAGATAATCAGCGACGGTTTATCCTTAACGCTCTGCGCCTCTTCAATCGCTTTTTTCACCGCCTGCGGATCGTGTCCGTCGATTTCATGTATCACGTGCCAGTGATAAGCCTCGAAGCGTTTCGCCGTATCGTCGGTGAACCAGCCTTTGGTTTCACCATCAATCGAAATCCCGTTGCTATCATAAAAACCGATCAGTTTGCCCAGCCCCAGCGTCCCGGCAAGGGAACTCACTTCGTGCGAAATCCCCTCCATCAGGCAGCCATCGCCCATAAATACGTAAGTATAGTGATCGACAATCTCATGCCCCGGCTGGTTAAACTGTGCGGCCAGCGTGCGTTCGGCGATAGCCAGACCGACCGCGTTCGCCAGCCCCTGGCCGAGTGGCCCGGTGGTGGTTTCAACGCCTGGCGTATAGCCAATCTCCGGGTGGCCTGGCGTTTTGGAATGCAGCTGGCGGAAATTTTTCAGCTCTTCAATCGGCAGGTCGTAACCGCTCAGGTGCAGCAGGCTATAGAGCAGCATCGAGGCGTGGCCATTAGAGAGAATAAAGCGATCGCGGTCATACCACGTTGGGTCCGTGGGGTTATGTTTCATGAAGTCGTTCCACAGGACTTCAGCAATATCCGCCATGCCCATTGGTGCGCCAGGGTGTCCGGAATTGGCTTTCTGAACGGCATCCATACTCAGGGCACGGATGGCATTAGCGAGATCTCTTCGTGACATTAACGACTCCTTAGCAAAAGTGGCGATCTTGATAAGTTATGAGATGCATAACAAAAAAGCATAGCAGACAGGCATAGCATTGTTTTCGATACTTGGTAACATGTTCCTCATATACCAATAACAATGTGAACCCACCAGCCAGACCGTGGCGCATCACTTTTTAGTTCGATACGTGAAAGGAACCCCAAATGGACGAGCAGTTAAAACAAAGTGCCCTCGATTTCCACGAATTCCCGGTTCCGGGGAAAATTCAGGTCTCTCCGACAAAACCGCTGGCGACGCAGCGCGATCTGGCGCTGGCCTATTCACCGGGTGTTGCCGCGCCGTGTCTGGAAATTGAGAAGGACCCGCTAGCCGCGTACAAATACACCGCCCGTGGCAACCTGGTGGCGGTGGTGTCTAACGGTACGGCGGTGCTTGGCCTCGGTAATATTGGCGCACTGGCCGGTAAACCGGTGATGGAAGGTAAGGGCGTCCTGTTTAAAAAATTCGCCGGTATTGATGTGTTCGATATCGAAGTGGATGAACTCGACCCCGACAAATTTATCGATGTGGTCGCGGCGCTGGAGCCGACTTTCGGCGGCATCAACCTCGAAGATATCAAAGCGCCTGAGTGCTTCTACATCGAGCAGAAACTGCGCGAACGTATGAACATTCCGGTGTTCCATGACGATCAGCACGGCACGGCGATTATCAGCACGGCGGCTATCCTCAACGGCCTGCGCGTGGTTGAGAAGAATATCTCTGATGTGCGCATGGTGGTGTCCGGCGCGGGCGCGGCGGCAATCGCCTGTATGAACCTGCTGGTGGCGTTGGGGATGCAGAAACACAATATCGTGGTCTGCGACTCTAAAGGCGTCATCTATAAAAACCGCGAAGCCAATATGGCGGAAACCAAAGCGGCTTACGCGGTGGACGATGACGGTAAGCGCACGCTGGATGACGTGATTGCTGATGCGGACATTTTCCTTGGCTGCTCTGGGCCAAAAGTGCTGACCCAGGAGATGGTGAAGAAAATGGCGCGCGCGCCAATGATCCTCGCGCTGGCAAACCCGGAGCCGGAAATTCTGCCGCCGCTGGCAAAAGAAGTGCGCCCGGATGCGATTATCTGTACCGGTCGTTCGGACTATCCGAACCAGGTCAACAACGTGCTTTGTTTCCCGTTCATCTTCCGTGGTGCGCTGGACGTTGGCGCGACGGCGATCAACGAAGAGATGAAGCTGGCAGCGGTGCACGCGATTGCCGAACTGGCGCACGCGGAACAGAGCGAAGTGGTGGCATCAGCCTATGGTGATCAGGATCTGAGCTTTGGCGCAGAGTACATCATTCCAAAACCGTTCGATCCGCGCCTGATCGTCAAGATCGCCCCGGCTGTCGCCAAAGCGGCGATGGACTCCGGCGTGGCGACGCGTCCGATTGCCGACTTCGACGCCTACGTTGAAAAACTGAGCGAGTTTGTCTACAAAACCAACCTGTTCATGAAGCCGATTTTCTCCCAGGCGCGTAAAGAGCCGAAACGCGTGGTGCTGGCGGAAGGTGAAGACACGCGCGTGCTGCACGCCACGCAGGAGCTGATTACGCTGGGGCTGGCGAAACCGATTCTGATCGGTCGTCCGAGCGTCATCGAAATGCGCGTCCAGAAACTGGGCCTGCAAATCAAACCGGGCGTCGATTTCGAAATCGTCAACAATGAATCTGACCCGCGCTTTAAAGAGTACTGGAATGAGTACTATAACCTGATGAAACGCCGCGGCATCAGCCCGGAACAGGCACAGCGTGCGGTGATCAGCAACACCACGGTGATTGGCGCGATCATGGTGCATCGCGGCGAAGCGGATGCGCTGATCTGCGGTACCATCGGCGACTATCACGAGCATTACGGCGTGATTCAGCCGCTGTTTGGCTATCGCGATGGCGTGCATACCGCCGGTGCGATGAACGCCCTGCTGCTGCCAAGCGGCAACACCTTTATTGCCGATACCTACGTCAACAACGATCCGACGCCGGAACAACTGGCGGAAATCGCGTTGATGGCGGCGGAAAGCGTGCGTCGCTTCGGTATCGAACCGCGCGTGGCGCTGCTGTCTCACTCGAACTTTGGTTCGTCTGACTGCCCGTCAGCCAGCAAAATGCGTGAGGCGCTGGCGCTGGTGAAAGAGCGTGCGCCGGAGCTGATGATTGACGGTGAAATGCACGGTGATGCCGCGCTGGTGGAAAGCATCCGCGCTGACCGCATGCCGGACAGCCCGCTGAAAGGCTCGGCAAACATTCTGGTGATGCCGAATATGGAAGCTGCGCGTATCAGTTATAACCTGCTGCGCGTCTCCAGTTCTGAAGGCGTGACCGTCGGCCCGGTATTGATGGGCGTGGCGAAACCGGTCCATATTCTGACGCCGATTGCCTCTGTGCGTCGCATTGTGAATATGGTGGCGCTGGCGGTAGTTGAGGCGCAGACTCAGCCGCTGTAAGCGATTTAATTAATATCAGGCGCGGAAATATCTCCGCGCCTTTTTTATTTCCATTCTTAGTGATCTACCTCTCCTTTTAAATCTCCTTGCCGAATTTTGTTATTTACTCTGCCGAAAAATTGCCACGATGAGGCACGTTTTAGCGGAGGCGGCGAGTCATGGATAAAGAACGCATTATTCAGGAATTTGTACCGGGGAAACAGGTCACGCTGGCGCATCTTATTGCGCATCCGGGCGAAGAACTGGCCAAAAAAATTGGCGTTCCCGAGGCGGGTGCCATCGGCATTATGACGCTCACGCCCGGCGAAACCGCCATGATTGCCGGTGACTTAGCGATGAAAGCCGCAGATGTCCACATCGGTTTTCTCGACAGATTTAGCGGCGCACTGGTTATCTACGGCTCCGTTGGCGCGGTGGAAGAGGCCTTATTGCAGACGGTCGCAGGCCTGGGGCGTTTATTAAATTACACGCTGTGTAGCCTGACAAAAAGCTAATACGGAGTGGCGATGAAACGCATTGCTTTCGTGGGCGCTGTCGGTGCAGGGAAAACCACGCTCTTTAACGCGTTGCAGGGAAATTACGCGCTGGCACGTAAAACGCAGGCCGTGGAATTTAACGACAACGGCGATATTGATACGCCGGGTGAATATTTCAGCCATCCACGCTGGTATCACGCGCTAATAACGTCGTTACAGGATGTCGAAACGCTTATTTATATTCACGCCGCAGACGATAAAGAGAGTCGATTACCCGTCGGGTTATTAGATATCGGCGCGCGTAAGCGGCATATCGCAGTGATCAGTAAAACGGATCTGCCCGGAGCGGACGTGGCGTTTACCCGCCAGCTTTTGCAGGCAGCAGGATTTCAGGCGCCAATTTTCGAGCTCAACAGCCACGATCCACACAGCGTGCAGAGCCTGATCGATTATCTGGCCGAGCTTACCGAACAGGAGGAAGGGGCAGGTGAAAAAACTCATTACCGCTAACGATATTCGTGCAGCCCATGCGGATGGCGCAAAAGAACTCGCCGTTGTGCTGCGTGCCAGCATTATCACGCCTGAAGCGCGGGAAGTGACTGACCAGCTCGGCATTGCCATTCGTGAATGCGACGAGCAAACCGCGCCGTCTACGATTGAGCCGCAGAGTGACAGCCAACGCATTCGCGCAGCCATTATTGCGCAGTTGCCCGCCGGGCAGTTTACCGAAAGCCTGGTCACACAGCTGATGGATAAGGTGATGAAGGAGAAGCAGTCGCTGGAGCAGAGCACCATGCAGCCGAGCTTCAAATCCGTGACCGGCAAGGGCGGCGTGAAGGTGATTGACGGGAGTAGCGTCAGGTTTGGCCGCTTCGACGGGGCGGAACCGCACTGCGTGGGCTTAACGGATCTGGTGACGGAGCAAGACGGTAGTAGCATGGCCGCCGGGTTTATGCAGTGGGACAACGCCTTTTTCCCGTGGACGCTGAACTACGATGAAGTTGACATGGTACTGGAGGGCGAGCTGCACGTTCGTCATGCAGGCGAAACCATGATTGCCAAAGCCGGGGATGTGATGTTTATCCCGAAAGGCTCCAGCATTGAGTTCGGCACGCCCTCGACCGTGCGATTCCTTTACGTTGCCTGGCCTGCGAACTGGCAATCGTTATGAAAGATTTCATCACTGAAGCGTGGCTCAGAGCGAATCATACGCTCAGCGAAGGCGCAGAGATCCATCTCCCTGCGGACAGTCGCCTGACGCCATCGGCTCGCGAGCTGCTGGAAAGCCGTCATCTGCGCATCAAATTTCTCGATGAACAGGGAAGCCTGTTTGTTGATGACGAACAGCAGCAACCGCAGCCGGTACACGGTTTAACCAGCAGCGACAGCTACCCGCAGGCGTGCTGCGAGCTGTGCCGTCAGCCGGTAGAAAAAAAACCGGACACGCTCACGCATCTGACCGCCGACAAAATGGTTGCCAAAAGCGACCCGCGCCTCGCGTTTCGTGCGGCGCTCGACAGCACCATCGCCCTGGCGGTATGGCTACAGGTTGAACTGGCGGAAGCCTGGCAGCCGTGGCTTGCGGATATTCGTTCGCGTCTGGGCAACATTATGCGTGCGGATGCGCTGGATGAGCCGCTGGCGATGCAGAGTATCGTCGGGCTTAACGAAGAGGAACTGCACCGTCTTTCGCACCAGCCGCTACGTTATCTCGACCACGATCATCTGGTGCCGGAAGCCAGCCATGGCCGCGATGCCGCGCTGCTTAATTTACTGCGCACCAAAGTGCGTGAAACCGAAACGCTTGCCGCGCAGGTGTTTATCACCCGTGGTTTTGACGTGTTGCGCCCGGATATTTTGCAGGCGCTGAACCGGCTCTCCAGCGCGGTTTACGTGATGATGATCCTGAGCGTGGCAAAGCACCCGCTAACCGTAAATCAAATTCAGCAACGGCTGGGAGGCGCGCAATGATTATTGAACGCGCTCGCCAGTCGGCCTTACGCGCGCCTGCCCGCGTGGTGTTCCCGGATGCGCTGGATATCCGCGTGCTGAAAGCCGCGAACTCTCTGCATCAGCAGAAGCTGGCATACCCCATTCTGGTCGCCAGTCCGTTTGAACTGCGGCAATTTGCCCTCAGCCACCGTGTCCCGATGGACGGTATTCAGGTTATCGACCCGAACGGCAATTTGCCGATGCGTGAAGCTTTTGCCGAGCGTTGGCTGGCGCGCGCAGGCGAGAAAACCCCGCCGGATGCCGTGGAAAAATTATGCGAGCCGCTGATGTTCGCGGCCGCGATGGTGAGTGCGGGCAGTGCGGATGTGTGCATTGCCGGCAACCTCTCTTCGACCGCGAATGTACTGCGGGCCGGGCTTCGTATTATCGGCTTACAGCCGGGCTGCAAAACGCTCTCTTCGCTTTTTCTGATGCTGCCGCAGTACCGCGGGCCAGCCTTAGGATTCGCCGATTGCAGCGTTGTGCCGCAGCCGACGGCGGCGCAGCTGGCGGATATCGCGCTTGCCAGCGCCGAAACCTGGCGGGCGATATCCGGTGAAGAACCCCGCGTGGCGATGCTCTCTTTTTCAACGAACGGCAGCGCGCGTCATCCCTGCGTGGCTAACGTTCAGCAGGCGACGGCGATTGTCCGCGAACGTGCGCCGCAGTTGGCGGTGGATGGTGAATTACAGTTTGACGCCGCCTTCGTCCCGGATGTTGCCGCGCAAAAAGCGCCTGCCAGCCCGTTGCAGGGAAAGGCCAACGTGATGGTTTTTCCATCGCTGGAAGCGGGCAATATTGGCTACAAAATCGCCCAGCGGTTGGGGGGCTATCGCGCCGTAGGGCCGCTGATTCAGGGGCTTGCCGCGCCGCTTCATGACCTATCCCGAGGCTGTAGCGTACAGGAAATTATTGAACTGGCGTTGGTGGCAGCCGTGCCGCGCCAGACTGACGTGAGCTGCGAGAGTCGCTCACAAACGCTGGTTGAATGAACGGTCCCGTTCTGGACCCCTTAAATGAGAGGAAAACACAATGGAAGCATTAGGAATGATTGAAACCCGGGGCCTGGTTGCACTGATTGAGGCTTCTGATGCCATGGTTAAAGCGGCACGCGTGAAACTGGTCGGCGTGAAGCAGATTGGCGGCGGCCTGTGTACTGCCATGGTTCGTGGTGATGTTGCAGCCTGCAAAGCCGCAACGGATGCCGGCGCGGCGGCAGCGCAGCGTATTGGTGAGCTGGTGTCTGTGCACGTGATCCCACGTCCGCACGGCGATCTGGAAGAAGTGTTCCCGATCAGCTTCAAGGGCGACAGCAACAATATTTAATGGCTCGGTGCGGGATGGCGCATTCATCGCAGGCCGAAAAAGCGAAGCGCCATCCGGCAAATCTCACCCACGGAGGCGGGTATGAAACTGGCAGTCGTCACAGGACAAATCGTTTGTACCGTACGCCATCAGGGACTGGCACATGACAAATTGCTGATGGTGGAAATGATCGATGCCCAGGGAAATCCCGACGGACAGTGCGCTGTCGCCATCGACAATATCGGTGCGGGAACCGGTGAGTGGGTGCTGCTGGTCAGCGGCAGCTCTGCCCGTCAGGCGCATCACAGCGAATTGTCGCCGGTGGATCTGTGCGTTATCGGCATTGTCGATGAAGTGGTGGCTGGCGGTAAGGTGACTTTCCATAAATAGGGCAGAAATCATGAATCAACAGGATATTGAACAGGTGGTAAAAGCCGTGCTGCTGAAAATGAAAGACAGCAGTCAGCCTGTTGCCGACGTTCATGAAATGGGCGTCTTTGCCTCCCTGGATGACGCCGTTGCGGCGGCAAAAATCGCCCAACAGGGGCTGAAGAGCGTGGCAATGCGCCAACTGGCGATTCACGCCATCCGCGAGGCGGGTGAAAAACACGCCAGAGAATTAGCGGAGCTTGCCGTCAACGAGACGGGCATGGGCCGCATCGACGATAAATTTGCCAAAAATGTGGCGCAGGCGCGCGGCACGCCGGGCGTGGAGTGTTTATCTCCACAGGTGCTGACGGGTGATAACGGCCTGACGCTGATAGAAAACGCGCCGTGGGGCGTGGTGGCATCGGTGACGCCGTCCACCAACCCGGCGGCCACGGTGATTAATAACGCGATAAGCCTGATTGCAGCGGGCAACAGCGTCGTATTTGCCCCACATCCGGCGGCGAAAGGCGTTTCGCAACGCGCTATTGCGCTGCTTAATCAGGCGGTTGTTGCTGCGGGCGGCCCGGAAAACCTGCTGGTGACCGTCGCCAATCCGGATATCGAAACCGCACAGCGATTGTTCAAATATCCCGGCATCGGCCTGCTGGTGGTGACGGGCGGTGAGGCGGTCGTTGAGGCGGCGCGTAAACATACCAATAAACGCCTGATTGCCGCCGGGGCGGGAAATCCGCCGGTGGTGGTGGATGAGACGGCTGATCTTGCGCGTGCTGCACAGTCCATCGTCAAAGGCGCGTCTTTTGATAACAACATCATCTGCGCTGATGAAAAAGTGCTGATTGTGGTCGATAGCGTGGCGGACGAACTGATGCGCCTGATGGAAGGTGAGCACGCGGTCAGGCTGACGACCGCGCAGGCGGAGCAACTCCAGCCTGTATTGCTGAACAAAATCGACGAACGCGGAAAAGGCTCCGTCAGCCGTGACTGGGTCGGGCGCGACGCAGCAAAAATCGCAGCGGCGATTGGCCTGAAGGTGCCGGAACAGACGCGGTTGCTGTTTGTGGAAACGTCGGCTGCGCATCCGTTTGCCGTGACCGAACTGATGATGCCGGTGCTGCCTGTCGTGCGCGTCGCCAACGTGGCGGAAGCTATTGCGCTGGCGGTGGTCCTTGAAGGCGGCTGCCATCACACGGCCGCGATGCACTCGCGCAATATCGACAACATGAACCAGATGGCGAATGCCATTGATACCAGTATTTTCGTCAAAAACGGGCCGTGTATTGCCGGGCTCGGATTGGGCGGGGAAGGCTGGACCACCATGACCATTACCACGCCTACCGGTGAAGGCGTGACCAGCGCGCGGACCTTCGTGCGCCTGCGTCGCTGCGTGCTGGTAGACGCATTCCGCATCGTATAAGGAAAACGAGATGGCCTTCGACGAACTGTGGCTCACCCCGCGCCTGCAACACGCCGCTCGCTTGTGCCAGCAAACCCCGGCTGTCAGCGACTCACCGCTGTGGCTGGGCGTGGATCTGGGCACCTGCGATGTGGTGTCGATGGTGGTTGACCTCGAGGGGCTGCCGGTCGCCGTTTGTCTTGATTGGGCTGACGTTGTGCGCGACGGCATCGTCTGGGATTTCTTCGGCGCGGTGACGATTGTTCGCCGCCATCTCGCGTCGCTTGAGCAGCAGTTTGGCTGTCGCTTCACCCACGCGGCGACCTCTTTTCCGCCGGGCACTGACGCGCGTATTTCTATCAACGTGCTGGAGTCTGCGGGCCTGGAGGTGAGTCATGTACTGGACGAACCGACCGCGGTGGCAGACCTGCTTCGGCTGGATAACGCCAGTGTGGTGGATATTGGTGGCGGGACTACCGGAATCGCCATCGTCAAACAGGGCAAGGTTGTCTATTCCGTCGATGAAGCTACCGGCGGGCACCACATCTCCCTGACGCTCGCGGGCAACCGCCGCGTTCCGCTGGAAGAGGCGGAGCAGTACAAGCGCAGCAATGCGCAGGAGATTTGGCCGGTGGTGAAGCCGGTGTACGAAAAGATGGCGGAGATTGTCGCCCGACATATCGAAGGGCAGGGGATAACCGATTTATGGCTGGCAGGCGGTTCGTGTATGCAACCGGGCGTGGCTGATTTGTTTCGCAAGCGCTTCCCGGAATTACGGGTGCATCTCCCGCAGCACAGCCTGTTTATGACCCCGCTGGCGATTGCCAGCAGCGGGCGCGAGAAAGCGGAGGGGATCTATGCAAAGTGAATTGCAGACGGCGCTCTTTCAGGCATTCGATACCCTGAATCTGCAACGCATGAAAACGTTCAGCGTCCCGCCAGTGACGCTCTGCGGCCTTGGGGCGGTGAGCAGCTGTGGGCAAGAAGCGCAGACACGCGGGCTGAAGCATCTGTTCGTGATGGTCGATAGCTTTTTGCATCAGGCGGGAATGACCGCCGCGCTGACGCGTAGCCTGGCCGTTAAAGGGATAGCCACCACAATTTGGCCGTGCCCGGTGGGCGAGCCCTGTATTACGGATGTTTGCGCGGCAGTTGCGCAGTTACGTGAATCTGGCGGCGACGGTGTTATTGCCTTCGGCGGCGGTTCGGTGCTGGATGCGGCGAAAGCCGTTGCGCTGCTGGTGACTAACCCGGATAGCACGCTGGCAGAGGTATCGGAAACTCGCGTTTTGAAACCGCGCCTGCCGTTGCTGGCCATTCCAACCACGGCAGGTACCGGCTCCGAAACCACTAACGTAACCGTGATTATCGACACCGCGACCGGGCGCAAGCAGGTGCTGGCGCATGCTTCCCTGATGCCGGATGTGGCGATTCTGGATGCCGCGCTGACAGAGGGCATTCCGTCGCATATCACCGCAATGACCGGTATCGATGCCTTGACCCATGCGATTGAAGCCTATAGCGCGCTGAATGCCTCGCCGTTTACCGACAGCCTGGCGATTGGCGCAATGGCGATGATCGCGCAATCGCTGCCTAAAGCGGTGGGCTACGGGCATGACCTGGCGGCACGCGAGAGCATGCTGCTGGCTTCATGTATGGCGGGAATGGCGTTTTCCAGCGCCGGGCTGGGGTTATGCCATGCGATGGCGCATCAGCCAGGGGCGACGCTGCACATTCCTCATGGTTTGGCGAATGCCATGCTGCTGCCCACGGTGATGGAATTCAACCGAATGGTGTGCCGCGAACGGTTTAGCCAGATTGGCCGGGCGCTGAGAAATAAAAAATCGGACGATCGCGACGCCATTAACGCGGTAAGCGAGCTGATTGCGGAAGTAGGGATCGACAAACGGCTGGGCGATGTTGGCGCGACACCTGCGCATTACAACGCCTGGGCGCAGGGCGCGCTGGACGATATTTGTCTGCGCAGCAACCCGCGCACCGTGAGCCAGGAACAGATTGTCGGCCTGTACGCGGCAGCGCACTAAAGCATACCAGGACGTAGCTACCGTCTTGAACGTCAAGCGGTAGCTGCATAATTTTCGTCCCAGAGAAGCCGCGTTTTTAACACTCCGAAGCATAAATGCACCAGTTTGCGCATAACCGCTCCCAGTGCGGCTTTTTTGGCTTTACCCTTTGCGACCAGTCGTTCATAAACAGCTTTTGCCTGTTTGTTCCAGCGGCACGCGCTCAGCGCTGCAACATACAGCTTAGCCCGTACTTCCGACGGCCCTGTCTTTGACATATGGGGTCTGCCACGTACCGAACTCCCCGACGTTTTCTCTACCGGCGTGATACCCAGATAAGCCGCGACCTGTGAGGCGCTTTTGAACGTCCCGTCTTTCAGCAGTGCCAGCATCTCCCGCCCGACCTGATCTTTAACGCCCTTGATCGATTTCAGTAAATCAAGATCAGCCTTCAACCCCGGATCGTTATCTGTATGATCGGTTATGAGTTTTTCTATCCGGGCCAGTTCATCGCTCAGCCAGCTTTTCGTCCGCTCAAGTGAACGGATGACCTCCTGCGGAGTGGTTGTGGAATTCGCTTTTTCCAGCCGGTTCACCGTGCGCTGAACATCCTCTTTCAGGGCATCCCGCTGGCGCAGCAGCGCCCTCAGCTTGCGGACTTCGGGCGAAGGTGGAACCCAGGCATTCGGGTGTTTCAGCTCGCCATAACAGGCCAGAACGAAGGCATCCACAGCATCATTCTTGTTGAGAATACCCATCCCGCTGGCAAATTCACGAACACGATAGGGATTAGCCATGCAGACTCTGACACCGGCTTCATGCAGGCCATATGCCAGATTTTCATGGTAGATACCCGTCGCTTCCAGCACGACCGTCACACTTTCCGGAACGCATTTTTGTGCGCTCAGCCAGTCGATAACTTTGCTGGAGACGTCGGGTTCATTGGTCAGAACTTTGTGTTTTTTTTTGCCGCCGGGACCGGCAGTAAGCAGACAAACATCGATTTTATTTTTACTGACATCAATACCGAGAGTACACATCGAGAATCTCCTTTCACCTGAGCCAACACGTCATTCCAGCCTTGTACATACGAAGTCAGAGCTTCTGGTTACCGTTCGGATTTTGAGTGACGTGAAAGGTGAAACGGGAGGCTTAAGCTACGTCGAAAGATCGATGTCTTCAGGCCGGATACAAGCTTCTCCCGTTTCATGTAGCTGATAGCTAATCAGCTACCAGTTCAAGATACAAGGCCGGATAAGGTGCTTGCACCGCCATCCGGCGTATTAGCCGCAGCATTGCCTGATGGCGCTGCGCTTATCAGGCCTACGAAACCACCTGAAAATGGAGATGACTTTATGGGAATTAACGAAATCATCATGTACATCATGATGTTCTTTATGCTGATTGCCGCCGTGGACAGGATCCTGTCGCAGTTTGGCGGTTCTGCACGTTTCCTCGGTAAATTTGGCAAGAGTATTGAAGGTTCCGGCGGCCAGTTCGAAGAGGGCTTTATGGCCATGGGCGCGCTGGGTCTGGCGATGGTCGGTATGACCGCGCTGGCACCGGTGCTGGCGCACGTGCTGGGCCCGGTCATTATCCCGCTGTATGAAATGCTTGGCGCTAACCCGTCAATGTTCGCCGGAACGCTGCTGGCGTGCGATATGGGCGGCTTCTTCCTCGCTAAAGAGCTGGCGGGCGGCGATGTGGCGGCGTGGCTATACTCAGGTTTGATTCTGGGCTCGATGATGGGGCCGACGATTGTGTTCTCCATTCCCGTGGCGCTCGGCATTATCGAACCTTCCGACCGTCGTTACCTGGCGCTTGGCGTGCTGGCCGGGATCGTCACCATCCCCATCGGCTGTATCGCGGGTGGCTTAATCGCCATGTATTCCGGCGTGCAGATCAACGGTCAGCCGGTGGAATTCACCTTCGCGTTGATCCTGATGAACATGATCCCGGTATTAATTGTCGCGGTGCTGGTGGCGTTGGGGCTGAAGTTCATCCCGGAAAAAATGATCAACGGCTTCCAGATCTTCGCCAAATTCCTCGTCGCGCTGATTACGATTGGCCTTGCCGCGGCGGTGGTGAAATTCCTGCTTGGCTGGGAACTTATTCCAGGCCTTGATCCTATCTTTATGGCGCCTGGCGATAAACCTGGCGAAGTGATGCGTGCCATTGAAGTTATCGGTTCTATCTCCTGCGTGCTGTTGGGGGCGTACCCGATGGTGCTGCTGCTAACCCGCTGGTTTGAAAAACCGCTGATGAGCGTCGGTAAGCTTCTGAATGTGAATAACATTGCGGCAGCGGGCATGGTGGCAACGCTTGCCAACAATATTCCGATGTTCGGCATGATGAAGCAGATGGACACCCGCGGCAAAGTGATCAACTGCGCCTTCGCGGTCTCTGCGGCGTTCGCTCTGGGCGATCACTTAGGTTTTGCGGCGGCTAACATGAACGCGATGATCTTCCCGATGATTGTCGGCAAGCTGATTGGCGGCGTCACGGCGATTGGCGTGGCAATGATGCTGGTGCCGAAAGATGACGCAGCACAGGTGAAAACCGAAGCGGAGGCACAATCGTGAACACTCGCCAGCTACTGAGCGTCGGTATCGATATCGGCACCACCACCACCCAGGTGATTTTCTCTCGCCTGGAACTGGTTAACCGTGCGGCAGTGTCGCAGGTGCCGCGTTACGAATTCATCAAACGCGAAATTAGCTGGCAAAGCCCGGTGTTCTTTACCCCTGTCGATAAACAGGGCGGATTAAAAGAAGCGGAGCTGAAAACTTTAATCCTTGAGCAATATCAGGCTGCGGGCATTGCGCCGGAAAGCGTTGATTCCGGGGCCATTATCATCACTGGCGAGAGTGCGAAAACCCGCAATGCGCGCCCAGCGGTCATGACGCTTTCCCAGTCGCTGGGCGATTTTGTGGTGGCCAGCGCCGGGCCGCATCTGGAATCGGTGATTGCCGGGCACGGCGCCGGGGCGCAAACCCTGTCGGAACAACGGATGTGCCGGGTGTTGAATATTGATATTGGCGGCGGTACGTCAAACTATGCGCTCTTTGAAGCGGGAAAGGTGAGCGGTACCGCCTGCCTGAACATCGGCGGACGTCTGCTGGAAACGGATAGCCAGGGCCGGGTGGTATACGCCCACAAGCCGGGGCAGATGATTGTCGATGACCTTTTTGGCAAGGGAACCGACGCCTGCGGGCTTACTGGCGCACAGCTTGGGCAGGTTACCCGGCGGATGGCTGATCTTATTGTGGAAGTGGTGAGCGGCACGCTCTCTGCGCTTGCGCAGCAGTTGATGCAAACCGGCCTTCTGCCCGCAGATGTGAAACCGGACGTTATCACCCTTTCCGGCGGTGTGGGTGAGTGTTATCGCCATCAGCCTGCCGACCCGTTTTGCTTTTCCGATATTGGCCCGCTGCTGGCGACGGCACTGCACGAACAGCCGCGTCTGCGTGAGATGAACGTGCAGTTTCCGGCGCAAACCGTGCGCGCTACGGTGATTGGTGCGGGCGCGCATACGCTATCGCTTTCCGGCAGCACAATTTGGCTGGATGGCGTTGATTTGCCGATACGCAATCTGCCGGTGGCCATCCCACAGACTGAATCGAACCTGGTTGATGCCTGGCAGCAGGCATTGGCGCAGCTCGATCTTTGTCCCCAAACAGACGCATACGTGCTGGCGCTACCCGCCGGGCTTCCCGTGCGTTATGCCGCATTACTGACGGTCATCGACGCGTTGACCCAATTCGTCGCGCGTTTTCCGAATCCACATCCCCTGCTGGTGGTGGCCGAGCAGGACTTTGGTAAGGCTCTGGGCATGTTGTTACGCCCGCAATTACAGCAACTCCCGCTGGCGGTGATTGACGAAGTTTCCGTCCGCGCGGGGGACTATATCGACATTGGTACGCCTCTTTTTGGCGGATCGGTTGTGCCGGTGACGGTGAAATCACTCGCATTTCCTTCCTGAGGGAACGACTTATGAAACTAAAGACCACATTGTTCGGCAATGTTTATCAATTCAAGGATGTAAAAGAGGTGCTGGCGAAGGCCAACGAACTGCGTTCGGGGGATGTGCTGGCGGGGGTTGCGGCGGCAAGCTCGCAGGAGCGGGTGGCGGCAAAGCAGGTGTTGTCGGAAATGACCGTGGCGGATATCCGCAATAACCCGGTGATTGCCTATGAAGAAGACTGCGTCACGCGGCTGATTCAGGACGACGTCAATGAAACGGCCTACAACCAGATTAAAAACTGGAGCATCAGCGAACTGCGCGAACATGTGCTCAGTGATGAAACCAGCGTGGATGACATTGCCTTTACCCGCAAAGGGCTGACCTCGGAAGTGGTCGCGGCGGTAGCGAAGATTTGCTCAAACGCGGACCTGATCTACGGCGCAAAGAAAATGCCGATTATCAAAAAGGCCAATACCACCATCGGTATTCCAGGCACTTTTAGCGCCCGTTTGCAGCCGAACGATACCCGTGATGACGTGCAGAGTATCGCCGCGCAAATCTACGAAGGGCTTTCCTTCGGGGTGGGCGATGCGGTGATCGGCGTCAACCCGGTGACGGACGACGTGGAAAACTTAAGCCGCGTGCTGGACACCATCTACGGCGTAATCGACAAATTCAATATTCCAACCCAGGGTTGCGTGCTGGCGCACGTCACCACCCAGATCGAAGCGATTCGTCGCGGCGCGCCTGGCGGGCTGATCTTCCAGAGTATTTGCGGCAGCGAGAAAGGGCTGAAAGAGTTTGGCGTAGAGCTGGCGATGCTCGATGAAGCACGCGCAGTGGGCGCGGAGTTCAACCGTATCGCCGGGGAAAACTGCCTCTACTTCGAAACCGGGCAAGGTTCGGCGTTGTCCGCTGGCGCTAACTTCGGCGCTGACCAGGTGACGATGGAAGCGCGTAACTACGGGCTGGCGCGCCATTACGATCCGTTTATCGTCAACACCGTGGTCGGTTTTATTGGGCCGGAGTATCTCTACAACGACCGGCAGATTATCCGTGCGGGCTTAGAAGATCACTTTATGGGCAAGCTGAGCGGCATCTCTATGGGCTGTGACTGCTGCTACACCAACCACGCTGACGCTGATCAGAACCTCAACGAAAACCTGATGATCCTGCTCGCCACCGCAGGCTGCAACTACATCATGGGGATGCCGCTAGGCGATGACATCATGCTCAACTACCAGACCACCGCCTTCCACGATACCGCCACCGTACGCCAGTTGCTGAATTTGCGTCCGTCGCCGGAGTTTGAACGCTGGCTGGAGAGCATGGGCATTATGGCAAACGGTCGCCTGACCAAACGGGCGGGCGATCCGTCACTGTTCTTCTGATGACGCGGAGATAACACATCATGGATCAAAAACAGATTGAAGAAATTGTACGCAGCGTGATGGCGTCAATGGGGCAGGCGGATGCCGCGCCAGCGGAAGTGAAGTGCAGCACTATTACCTGCGCGACGCCTGCGTCCACGGAAAGCTGCTCGCTCGATTTAGGCTCGCCGGAAGCGAAAGCATGGATTGGCGTTGAAAACCCGCATCGCGCGGACGTCCTGACGGAACTGCGTCGCAGCACGGCGGCGCGCGTTTGTACCGGTCGCGCTGGCCCGCGCCCGCGTACACAGGCGCTGCTGCGTTTCCTGGCCGACCACTCGCGCTCTAAAGATACGGTGCTGAAAGAGGTTCCGGAAGAGTGGGTGAAAGCGCAGGGGCTGCTGGAAGTCCGTTCTGAAATTAGCGACAAAAACCTGTATCTGACGCGCCCGGATCTGGGCCGCCGTCTGTGTGCGGAAGCCGTTGAAGCATTAAAAGCCCAGTGTGCCGCTAACCCTGATGTGCAGGTGGTGGTCTCTGATGGCCTTTCTACCGATGCCATCACCGCCAACTATGAAGAGATCCTGCCGCCGCTGCTGGCGGGCCTGAAACAGGCCGGGCTGAAAGTGGGCACGCCGTTCTTCGTACGCTACGGGCGCGTGAAGATTGAGGATCAGATTGGCGAGCTTCTCGGCGCGAAAGTGGTGATTCTGCTGGTGGGCGAACGTCCGGGGCTGGGGCAGTCAGAAAGTCTCTCCTGCTATGCCGTTTACTCACCGCGCGTGGCAACCACCGTGGAAGCCGACAGAACCTGTATTTCCAATATTCATCAGGGCGGTACCCCACCGGTCGAAGCGGCGGCGGTAATTGTGGATTTGGCGAAACGTATGCTGGAGCAGAAAGCATCCGGCATCAATATGACCCGTTAAGGAGGCATCATGCCAGCTTTAGATTTGATTCGACCGTCCGTCACCGCCATGCGGGTGATTGCCTCTGTTAACGCGGAGTTCGCCCGTGAACTTAAATTACCGCCACATATACGTAGTCTCGGACTCATCACGGCAGATTCTGATGACGTAACGTATATTGCCGCTGACGAAGCGACAAAACAGGCGATGGTTGAAGTGGTTTATGGTCGCTCGCTGTACGCCGGGGCGGCGCACGGCCCGTCACCGACTGCCGGTGAAGTGCTGATTATGCTGGGCGGCCCGAACCCGGCGGAAGTTCGCGCCGGTCTGGACGCGATGGTTGCCAATATTGAAAACGGCGCAGCGTTCCAGTGGGCTAACGATGCGGAAAACACCGCATTCCTGGCGCACGTGGTATCGCGCACCGGTTCATATCTCTCCTCGACGGCGGGATGCACGCTGGGCGACCCGATTGCGTATCTGGTCGCGCCACCGCTGGAAGCCACCTATGGCATTGATGCCGCGCTGAAATCGGCGGATGTGCAACTGGTAACCTACGTCCCGCCGCCGTCGGAAACGAACTATTCCGCCGCATTCTTAACGGGCAGCCAGGCCGCGTGTAAAGCTGCCTGTAATGCCTTTACCGATGCGGTACTGGATATTGCACGCAACCCTATCCAGCGTGCGTAACGGAGGTAGCGGATGATCAACGCCCTGGGATTACTGGAAGTAGAGGGGATGGTCGCGGCGGTTGATGCGGCTGATGCGATGCTGAAAGCCGCCAACGTACGCCTGCTGAGTCACCAGGTGCTTGACCCAGGCCGGCTAACGCTGGTGGTGGAAGGTGACCTGGCGGCGTGTCGCGCCGCGCTCGATGCGGGGTATGCAGCAGCAATGCGCACCGGTCTCGTTATCAGCCGCAAGGAAATCGGCAGGCCGGAAGAGGATACCCAGTGGCTGATTGGCCGATTTACCCGCCAGCCGACGCAACCGGTAAAAGCGCCTGAAGCGCCCGTGCTGGAGGCTGAATCTGCCGACGCGCTAATGGCGCTGCTGGCAAACGCACGTCAGGGAATGACCGCAGGTGAGGTGGCGGCACACTTCGACTGGCCGCTTGAACAGGCCAGAAATGTGCTGGAACAGCTCTTTTCTGATGGTGCGTTGCGTAAACGCAGTAGCCGCTATCGCGTCAAAAATTAACCCGCCGGAGGTGCCGGAAGTGCAAAAGCGCTTCCGGCATGCAGATCATGAAAAAGACTCGTACCGCAGATTTGCACCATCTTTATCATGAAGCGTTACCCGATAACGTTAAGCTGACGCCAAAGGTTGAAGTGGATAACGTTCATCAGCGGCTGACGACGGATGTCTATGAACATGCGTTGACGATAACCGCCTGGCAGCAGATCTACGATCAACTGCATCCGGGGAAATTTCGCGGTGAGTTCACGGAAATTCTGCTGGATGATATTCAGGTGTTCCGTGAATATACCGGCCTGGCGCTGCGCCAGTCATGCCTGGTGTGGCCAAATTCCTTCTGGTTTGGCATTCCCGCCACGCGCGGTGAGCAGGGGTTTATCGGTTCGCAATGTATCGGCAGCGCTGAAATCGCCACGCGTCCGGGCGGCACGGAGTTTGAACTGAGCACGCCGGATGACTATACCATCCTCGGTATTGTGCTTTCTGAAGATGTGATTGCCCGCCAGGCCAATTTCCTGCATAACCCGGAAAGGGTGTTGCATATGCTGCGCAACCAGTCGGCGCTGGAAGTCAAAGAACAGCATAAAGCCGCGCTGTGGGGCTTTGTGCAACAGGCGCTGGCAACCTTCAGCGCCGACCCGGAAACGCTGCAACGTCCCGCAGTGCGCAAAATGTTAGGCGATAACCTGCTGCTGGCGATGGGGATGCTGCTGGAAGAGGCGCAGCCCATTATGACGGCGGAGAGTATCAGCCATCAGAGCTATCGTCGGCTGCTGGCGCGCGCGCGGGAATACGTGCTGGAGAATATGTCCGAGCCGCTGACGGTGCTTGATTTATGTAACCAACTCCATGTAAGCCGTCGTACGTTGCAAAACGCGTTTCATACTATTTTAGGCATTGGCCCGAACGCCTGGCTGAAGCGCATCCGCCTGAATGCCGTGCGCAGA
This sequence comes from Pseudocitrobacter sp. CD920760, assembly GCF_057782505.1. Taxonomy (NCBI): domain Bacteria; kingdom Pseudomonadati; phylum Pseudomonadota; class Gammaproteobacteria; order Enterobacterales; family Enterobacteriaceae; genus Pseudocitrobacter; species Pseudocitrobacter sp. CD920760. The sequence continues at coordinate 3,806,330 of NZ_CM173490.1, read as the reverse complement.
GAGTTAATTAGCCCGTGGTCGAAAAGCATGACGGTGAAAGACGCGGCAATGCAGTGGGGATTCTGGCATCTGGGGCAATTTGCGACGGACTACCAGCAACTGTTTGCCGAGAAGCCGTCGCTGACGCTGCATCAGCGGATGTGTCAGTGGGCGTAATGTGCGGCCTGTGTGCCGGATGGCGACGCGTTGCGTCTTATCCGGCCTACAGGGTAAGTGCAGGCAATTACACCCAATCCCTGACCTTAATGAACTCGCTCAGTGCCGCTTCCGGGCTGCCTGCTTGCGGCTGATAATCATATTCCCAGCGCACCAGCGGCGGCATCGACATCAAAATGGATTCAGTGCGCCCGCCGGTTTGTAAACCAAACAGCGTGCCGCGATCCCAGACCAGATTAAATTCGACGTAGCGGCCACGGCGGTAAAGCTGGAAATTACGCTCTCGCTCGCCCCAGATTGCGGCTTTGCGTCGCTTAACGATCGGTAAATACGCGTCGGTAAAACCGTTGCCGACCGCCTGCATAAAGGCAAAACAGCTGGCGAAATCCGGCGTATTCAGATCGTCAAAGAACAGCCCGCCAATGCCGCGCTGCTCGTTGCGGTGCTTAATGAAGAAGTAATCGTCGCACCATTTTTTATAGCGCGGATAAACGTCTTCTCCGAAGGGCTGGCACAGATCACGTGCGGTACGGTGCCAGTGAATGGCATCTTCTTCGAAACCGTAAAACGGGGTTAAATCGAAGCCGCCGCCAAACCACCACACCGGGTCAGCGCCCGGTTTTTCAGCGATAAAGAAACGCACGTTGGCATGGCTGGTTGGAACATACGGGTTGCGCGGATGCACCACCAGCGATACGCCCATCGCTTCGAAGCTGCGCCCGGCGAGTTCCGGGCGGTGTGCGGTAGCCGATGCAGGCATCGCATCACCGTGAACATGCGAGAAGTTAACGCCCGCCTGTTCGAAGATATCGCCGTCGCGCAGCACGCGGCTGCGACCGCCGCCGCCCGCATCGCGCTGCCAGCTGTCTTCAATAAACGCACCACCGTCCAGCGCAGAGAGTTGCTGGCAGATACCGTCCTGCAATTGCAGTAAAAAGGCTTTTACCTGGTTTGCATCAACGGTCATTAGCGCTTCCTGGCGTGGGCTTTCTGGTTATCGAACCAGTGGAAATAGCTGACGATACCCGACGCGATCGCGTTGGCGATTTTCTGACGAAATGCCGTGGTGCCCAGCAGACGTTCCTCTTCCGGGTTGGTGATGAACGAGGTCTCAACCAGTACCGACGGAATGGACGGCGATTTCAGTACCACAAATGCGGCCTGTTCAGTGCCTTTACTGTGCAGTCTATGCACCGGCTTAATCTTTTTCAGGATATGCGAGCCCAGCGTCAGGCTGTTCTTGATGGTATCGGTTTGCACCAAATCGAACAGGACCTGCTGGAGCAGGTGATCTTTATCCGTGGCTTTTTTGCCCGCCACTTCATCCGCCCGGTTTTCACGGTCGGAGAGGTATTTTGCCATTGCACTACTCGCGCCACGGTTGGAAAGCGCAAACACAGACGCTCCGGCGGCAGATGGGTTGGTAAAGCCGTCTGCGTGAATCGACATAAAAAGGTCCGCGCCGTGTTTGTGGGCGATCTCTACCCGGTCGTACAGCGGAATAAAGGTATCGCCGGAACGGGTTAAGCGCGCGTCAATGCCCTGACTGCGCAGAATGGAACGCACGTTTTTGGCAATCGCCAGCACCACGTGTTTCTCTTTCGAACCGTTGCGGCCAATCGCACCGGTATCAATACCGCCGTGACCGGGGTCGAGAACCACGATGCGTTTACCCGATTTTTTCGCCGCAGGTTTACTGTGCCCGTTGCTGGTTTTTAACGGCGCCTCTTTGGCGGTCGCCTGGGATATTCCTGACAACGTCAGTGCTGCCAGTCCGGCTTTCAGCACCTGGCGGCGCGAAGCAAGTGATTTTAAAGGTTTAAAAGTGCTCATTCGGCCTGAGTTGTAAAAAATAGTGTTCCAGATGTTATATCGTATCGCGTTTCCCGTTACGACAACTGAAGATTAGAATTGTTTTACTTTTCATTTCAATACGTGACGAAGCGGCATTATGGCATTTTTTTGCGCTATTTTCGCCAGATATTGGCTAATTCGGACGATCACGCCATAATCACTGTTTTTAAACCCGAGAAGGGGCAGGGATACCATGGAGATACGCGTTTTTCGCCAGGCCGATTTCGAAGAGGTCATCACCCTGTGGGAGCGATGCGATCTGCTGCGCCCATGGAACGATCCTGAAATGGATATCGAACGCAAAGTGCATCACGACGTCAGCTTGTTTCTGGTGGCAGAAGTAAATGGCGAAGTGGTGGGCACGGTGATGGGCGGCTATGACGGCCATCGCGGCTCGGCCTACTACCTTGGCGTGCACCCGGAATTTCGCGGGCGCGGCATTGCCAATGCGCTGCTCAATCGTCTCGAGAAAAAGCTGATTGCGCGCGGCTGCCCGAAAATCCAGATTATGATCCGCGAAGATAACGACGTGGTGCTGGGCATGTATGAACGGCTGGGCTACGAGCACAGCGACGTGCTGAATTTAGGTAAGCGCCTGATTGAAGATGAAGAGTACTGAGTTTTTCCCTTCCGATTACGACCATCATGGCCGCCTGCGTTTACCTTTCCTGTTCTGGCTTGTACTTTTGCTACAGGCCCGAACATGGGTATTGTTTGTGATTGCTGGCGCATCGCGCGAGCAGGGCGGCGCGCTGCTTGGGCTGTTTTATCCCGATCACGATAACTTCTGGCTCGGTCTGCTGCCCGGCGTACCGGCGGTGCTCGCTTTCCTGATGAGCGGCAGACGGCAGCATTTTCCTCGTTGCTGGCGCGCGCTGCGTCCGCTGTTGATTATCGCCCAGGGCGTACTGCTGGTCTGGCAACCCTGGCTCTGGCTTCAGGGCGAACCGCTTTCCGGTATTGGCCTGAGCCTGGTGCTCATCGACCTGTTTGCGCTCTGGTGGTTGATGACCAATCCCCGATTGCGCGCCTGTTTCCGGGAAATTACAGAATAAAGTGCACTTTTTGCCGAGAGCACACTCCAACAGGCGTTGAACAAATAAGAAAGGACTTAGAGATGAAATCGCTGCGTTTACTTGTATGTGCCCTGCCGCTGGCCTTAACCGGCTGTTCCACGCTCTCTTCGGTGAACTGGTCTGCGGCAAATCCGTGGAACTGGTTTGGTTCTTCGACCGAAGTCACGGAGCAGGGCGTCGGCGGAATCACCAGTACCACCGCGCTGGATGAACAGGCGATTAACGACGCGCTGGGCGGCGATTATCGCCTGCGCAGCGGGATGAAAACCGATAACGGTACCATCGTGCGTTACTTCGAAGCGTTGAATGGCGACAAGCTGGCATTGGTGGTGAACGGCGAAAACGGCAGCGTAAGCCGCATTGACGTGCTGGATAGCGCCATCAAAACCGACAGCGGCGTGGAAATTGGCTCGACCTTTAGTGATATCTACAGCAAAGCTTACGGGCACTGCCAGAAAGCCACCGGTGATGACAGCGCGGGCGTTGAATGTAAAGCCGAAGGCAGCCAGCATATTAGCTATCTCTTCACCGGCGAATGGAGCGGCCCGCAGGATTTAATGCCGTCCGATGACGCGCTGAAAAACTGGACGCTGAAGAAGATCGTCTGGCGTCGTTAATTTTGCGCAAGGTTAATCCTTCGTGCTGAAAAAACGCGTACAATAGCCCTCATAAATTGAATGCCACGATGTCGTGGCATTTTTGTGAAGGAGGAGCGATGTCTCAGGTTCAGAGCGGCATTTTGCCGGAACATTGCCGCGCGGCGATTTGGATTGAAGCCAATGTGAAAGGGGATGTAAACGCCCTTCGTCAGTGCAGCAAAAATTTTGCCGATAAACTGGCTGGTTTTCAGGCTAAATTCCCCGATGCGCATTTAGGCGCAGTTGTTGCCTTCGGCCCGAAAGTGTGGCGCGAACTGAGCGGCGGCGTGGGTGCGGAAGAGCTGAAAGATTTCCCGGGCTACGGCAAGGGCCTCGCGCCAGCAACCCAATTTGATGTGCTGATCCACATTCTCTCTTTACGCCAGGATGTTAACTTCTCGGTTGCGCAGGCGGCGGTTGAAGCCTTTGGCGACAGCATTGATGTACAGGAAGAGATCCACGGTTTCCGTTGGGTGGAAGAACGTGACCTGAGCGGCTTTGTCGATGGTACGGAAAACCCGGCAGGTGAAGAAACGCGTCGCGAAGTGGCGGTCATTAAAGACGGCGTCGATGCGGGCGGCAGCTATGTGTTTGTTCAGCGTTGGGAACATAACCTTAAACAGCTGAACCGCATGAGCATTCCGGATCAGGAAATGATGATTGGCCGTACCAAAGAAGCCAACGAAGAGATCGACGGCGACGATCGTCCGGTGACCTCTCACCTGAGCCGCGTTGACCTGAAAGAAGACGGCAAAGGGCTGAAAATTGTTCGCCAGAGCCTGCCGTACGGCACCGCCAGCGGCACTCACGGCCTCTATTTCTGCTCTTACTGCGCGCGTCTGCACAACATCGAACAGCAACTGCTGAGCATGTTCGGCGACACCGACGGTAAACGTGACGCGATGCTGCGCTTCACCAAACCGGTTACCGGCGGCTACTACTTCGCGCCGTCGCTGGATCGTTTGCTGGCACTTTAAGCGTCGCCTGATGGCGCTACGCTTATCAGGCCTACAGGCCGCACGGACTTTGTAGGCCGGGTAAGGCGCCAGCCGCCACCCGGCAAAGCGCCTGCACAATGCCTGATGGCGCTACGCTTATCAGGCCTATCTGCTAATCCCCGCGCCTGCGGGGATTTTTTTACCTGAGATTTACCCTAATTAGTGAGCTGTTCCGCAGTATTCATTTGTTTTTAATGTATTTTCATTGTTAATGGAGTGTAAGGCTCTATCTTCAAAAGGGAGAACATTGAAATGGGTAAACTCACGGGCAAAACAGCATTGATTACGGGCGCGTATCAGGGTATCGGCGAAGGCATCGCCAGAACCTTTGCCCGCCATGGCGCGAACCTGATCCTGCTGGATATTTCCGATGAGCTTGAAAAACTGGCCTACGATCTGGCCGGACGTGGCTATCGCTGTACGGTCGTTAAGGCCGACGTGCGCGACTTCGCTGCTGTTCAGGCGGCCATTGCGCAGGCTAAAGAGCGGGAAAATAAAATCGATATTCTGGTTAATAACGCGGGTGTCTGCCGCTTAGGCAGCTTCCTCGAAATGAGCGAAGAAGATCGTGATTTCCACATTGATGTGAATATCAAAGGCGTCTGGAACGTCACGCGAGCCGTATTGCCGGATATGGTGGCGCGCGGTGATGGGCGTATCGTGATGATGTCATCGGTCACCGGTGATATGGTCGCTGACCCTGGTGAAACGGCTTACGCGATGTCGAAAGCGGCGATCATTGGCTTAACCAAATCGTTGGCGGTGGAATACGCGCAGTCGGGTATTCGCGTGAATGCCATTTGCCCGGGCTATGTACGCACGCCAATGGCGGAAAGCATCGCGCGTCAGTCGAACCCGGAAGACCCGGAATCGGTGCTGACGGAGATGGCGAAAGCCATTCCGCTGCGTCGTCTGGCGAACCCGCTGGAAGTCGGCGAACTGGCGGCATTCCTCGCCTCTGATGAGTCGAGCTACCTGACCGGTACGCAGAATGTCATCGACGGCGGCAGTACGCTGCCGGAAAGCGTCAGCGTCGGTATCTGACTCTGACTACTCGCCTCTTCACATCCTGTGGAGAGGCTAAAAGCCTTATTCCCTTTTAAACTTCCAAATCACCAAACGGTATATAAAACCGTTACTCCTTTCACACCCGTTATAAATACACTGATGCTTAGAGAATCATCACACGACAAGGGTGCGCAATGGCCGTTAACTTACTGAAAAAAGGATACCTGACGCTGGCAGCTTCCATGTTGCTGGTCGCACAGGCGCAGGCAACTGAGTTGCTGAACAGTTCTTATGACGTCTCTCGCGAGCTGTTTGCAGCCCTGAATCCGCCGTTTGAGCAACAATGGGCCAAAGATAACGGCGGCGACAAACTGACGATAAAACAATCTCATGCCGGGTCATCAAAACAGGCGCTGGCGATTTTGCAGGGCTTAAAAGCAGACGTTGTAACTTATAACCAGGTGACCGACGTACAAATCCTGCATGACAAAGGCAAGCTGATCCCGGCGGACTGGCAGTCGCGCCTGCCGAATAATAGCTCACCGTTCTACTCCACCATGGGTTTCCTGGTGCGTAAGGGCAACCCGAAGAATATCCACGACTGGAACGACCTGGTGCGCTCCGACGTGAAGCTGATTTTCCCGAACCCGAAAACCTCCGGTAACGCGCGTTACACCTATTTAGCCGCGTGGGGCGCAGCGGATAAAGCTGACGGTGGCGATAAAGCCAAAACCGAACAGTTTATGACCCAGTTCCTGAAAAACGTTGAAGTGTTCGATACCGGCGGTCGTGGCGCGACCACCACTTTTGCCGAGCGCGGCCTGGGCGATGTGCTGATCAGCTTCGAATCGGAAGTGAACAACATCCGTAAACAGTATGAAGCGCAGGGATTTGAAGTGGTGATTCCGAAAACCAACATTCTGGCGGAATTCCCGGTGGCGTGGGTCGATAAGAACGTGCAGGCCAACGGTACGGAAAAAGCCGCCAAAGCCTACCTGAACTGGCTCTACAGCCCGCAGGCGCAAACCATCATCACCGACTATTACTACCGCGTGAATAACCCGGAAGTCATGGACAAACTGAAAGATAAATTCCCGCAGACCGAATTGTTCCGCGTGGAAGACAAATTTGGCTCCTGGCCGGAAGTGATGAAAACCCACTTCACCAGCGGCGGCGAGTTAGACAAGCTGTTAGCGGCGGGGCGTAAGTAATGTTTGCAGTTTCTTCACGACGCGTGTTGCCGGGCTTTACCCTGAGCCTCGGCACCAGTCTGCTGTTTGTGTGCCTGATATTGCTACTGCCGCTCTCCGCGCTGGTGATGCAGCTTTCTGAGATGAGCTGGGCGCAGTACTGGGAGGTGATCACCAATCCGCAGGTGGTCGCGGCCTATAAAGTGACGCTGCTGTCGGCGTTTGTCGCGTCGATTTTTAACGGTGTTTTCGGCCTGCTGATGGCGTGGATTTTAACCCGTTATCGCTTCCCTGGCCGCACGCTGCTTGATGCGCTGATGGATTTACCCTTTGCGCTGCCAACGGCAGTGGCCGGTTTGACGCTGGCCTCGCTCTTTTCCGTGAACGGTTTTTACGGTGAATGGCTGGCGAAGTTTGATATCAAAGTCACCTACACCTGGCTCGGGATTGCGGTGGCGATGGCCTTTACCAGCATTCCGTTTGTGGTGCGTACCGTGCAGCCGGTGCTGGAAGAGTTAGGCCCGGAATATGAAGAAGCGGCAGAAACGCTTGGCGCAACGCGCTGGCAGAGTTTCTGCAAAGTGGTGCTGCCGGAACTTTCTCCGGCGCTGGTGGCGGGCGTGGCGCTGTCGTTTACCCGTAGTCTTGGTGAGTTTGGCGCGGTGATATTTATCGCCGGGAACATCGCCTGGAAAACAGAAGTGACGTCGCTGATGATTTTTGTTCGCTTACAGGAGTTTGATTACCCGGCAGCGAGCGCGATTGCCTCGGTGATCCTCGCGGCATCCCTGCTGCTGCTGTTCTCAATTAACACTCTGCAAAGTCGCTTTGGTCGGCGTGTGGTAGGTCATTAATGGCGGAAGTGACACAGTTGAAGCGTTATGACGCGCGCCCGATTAACTGGGGCAAATGGTTTCTGATTGGCATCGGGATGCTGGTTTCGGCGTTCATCCTGCTGGTGCCGATGATTTACATCTTCGTGCAGGCGTTCAGCAAAGGGTTGATGCCGGTTTTACAGAATCTGGCCGACCCGGACATGCTGCACGCCATCTGGCTAACGGTGATGATTGCGCTGATTGCCGTACCGGTAAACCTGGTGTTCGGCATTCTGCTGGCCTGGCTGGTGACGCGCTTTAACTTCCCGGGACGCCAGTTGCTGCTGACGCTGCTGGACATTCCGTTTGCCGTGTCACCGGTGGTTGCCGGTCTGGTCTATCTGCTGTTCTACGGCTCCAACGGCCCGCTGGGCGGTTGGCTCGACGAGCATAATCTGCAAATTATGTTCTCCTGGCCGGGAATGGTGCTGGTGACGATTTTTGTCACCTGCCCGTTTGTAGTGCGCGAGCTGGTGCCGGTGATGTTAAGCCAGGGCAGCCAGGAGGACGAAGCGGCGATTTTGCTTGGCGCGTCCGGCTGGCAGATGTTCCGTCGCGTCACATTACCGAATATTCGCTGGGCGCTGCTTTACGGCGTGGTGCTGACCAACGCCCGCGCGATTGGCGAGTTTGGCGCGGTATCGGTGGTTTCCGGCTCGATTCGCGGCGAAACCCTGTCGCTGCCGTTACAGATTGAATTGCTGGAGCAGGACTACAACACCGTCGGCTCCTTTACCGCCGCCGCGTTGTTGACGCTGATGGCGATTATCACCCTGTTTTTAAAGAGTATGTTGCAGTGGCGCCTGGAAAATCAGGAAAAACGCGCGCAGCAGGAGGAACATCATGAGCATTGAGATTGCCAATATTAAGAAGTCTTTTGGTCGCACCCAGGTGCTGAACGATATCTCACTGGATATTCCTTCTGGTCAGATGGTCGCGTTGCTGGGGCCGTCCGGTTCCGGAAAAACCACGCTGCTGCGCATTATTGCCGGGCTGGAGCATCAAACCAGCGGGCATATTCGCTTCCACGGCACCGACGTCAGCCGCCTGCACGCGCGCGACCGTAAAGTCGGTTTCGTGTTCCAGCATTACGCGTTGTTTCGCCATATGACGGTATTCGACAATATCGCTTTTGGCCTGACGGTGCTACCGCGTCGCGAGCGCCCGAATGCGGCGGCGATCAAAGCGAAAGTGACAAAATTGCTGGAGATGGTCCAGCTTGCCCATCTGGCGGATCGTTATCCGGCGCAGCTTTCCGGCGGGCAGAAACAGCGTGTGGCACTGGCGCGTGCGCTGGCTGTGGAACCGCAAATTCTGCTGCTCGATGAACCGTTTGGCGCGCTGGATGCGCAGGTGCGTAAAGAGCTGCGTCGCTGGCTGCGTCAACTGCATGAAGAACTGAAATTCACCAGCGTGTTCGTTACCCACGACCAGGAAGAAGCGATGGAAGTCGCCAACCGCGTGGTGGTGATGAGCCAGGGCAATATCGAACAGGCCGATGAACCGGATCAGGTCTGGCGCGAACCGGCGACCCGTTTTGTGCTCGAGTTTATGGGCGAAGTGAACCGCCTGCGTGGCACCATTCGCGGTGGGCAGTTCCACGTTGGCGCACATCGCTGGCCGCTGGGCTACACGCCTGCGTATCAGGGGCCGGTGGATCTCTTCCTGCGCCCGTGGGAAGTGGATATCAGCCGCCGCACCAGCCTTGAATCGCCACTGCCGGTCCAGGTGCTGGAAGCCAGCCCGAAAGGCCACTACACCCAATTAGTTGTGCAGCCGCTGGGGTGGTATGAAGACCCGCTGACCGTGGTGATGCGCGGGGATGACGCGCCAGTGCGCGGCGATCGTTTGTTCGTCGGGCTGCAACATGCGCGACTGTATAACGGCGACGAGCGTGTTGAGTCTCATGAGACGCTTGCTCTGGCGGAAACGGCCTGATAGGTTAATTTGCAGGTTTATCGCCCGGTGGCGCTTCGCTTACCGGGCCTACAGCGTATGTCGTGGTTTTGTAGGCCGGGTAAGCGAAGCGCCACCCGGCTTTTTCTTGGGCAGAAAACGTGAACACATTAGAACAAACCATCGGCAATACGCCGCTGGTCAAATTACAACGTCTGGGGCCGGATAACGGCAGTGAAGTGTGGGTGAAGCTGGAAGGCAATAACCCGGCAGGTTCGGTAAAAGATCGTGCCGCGCTATCGATGATTGTCGAGGCGGAAAAGCGCGGAGAAATCAAACCGGGCGATGTCCTGATTGAAGCCACCAGTGGTAACACCGGCATTGCGCTGGCAATGATCGCCGCGCTGAAAGGCTATCGCATGAAATTGCTGATGCCCGACAACATGAGCCAGGAACGCCGTGCAGCGATGCGTGCCTACGGTGCGGAACTGATTCTGGTCACCAAAGAGCAGGGCATGGAAGGTGCACGCGATTTGGCGCTCGAAATGGCGAATCGCGGTGAAGGCAAGCTGCTCGATCAGTTCAATAATCCCGATAACCCTTATGCGCATTACACCACCACAGGGCCGGAAATCTGGCAGCAAACCGGCGGGCGCATTACCCATTTTGTCTCCAGCATGGGAACAACCGGCACTATCACCGGCGTGTCGCGCTTTATGCGCGAACAATCCAAACCGGTGACGATTGTTGGCCTGCAGCCGGAAGAAGGCAGTAGTATTCCGGGCATTCGCCGCTGGCCGGCAGAGTATATGCCGGGGATTTTCAATGCCTCATTAGTGGATGAGGTGGTGGATATTCACCAGCGCGATGCGGAAAACACCATGCGCGAACTGGCGGTACGGGAAGGGATTTTCTGCGGCGTGAGCTCCGGCGGTGCGGTCGCTGGCGCAATTCGCGTGGCAAAAGCCAACCCCGGCGCGGTAGTGGTGGCGATCATCTGCGATCGCGGCGATCGCTACCTTTCTACCGGGGTGTTTGGGGAAGAGCACTTTAGCCAGGGCTTAGGGATTTAAGGATTAATAGCATTTGAGACTGATGACAAACGTAAAACTGCCTGATGCGCTACGCTTATCAGGCCTACGAGATTTATGCAATAGATTGAATTAGCACGATTTTGTAGGCCGGATAAGGCGTTTACGCCGCATCCGGCATAAACAGAGTGCACTTTGCCAACAGTTGTTGCTGCCGGCAAATAGAGTATTTAATTGTCGTGTGGAAAAGCGGTCAGATCGTCAATCATTTTCTGAAGTATGGGTGAGTCCTGACCGTCACCCCATTGAAGAATTTTTGCGGTAAGCTGGTGACGCGCTAGCGCATTGAGTCCCATCTTTTTGAGTTTATGGGAGATTTTACCCATGACTTTAATCTGACCGAATGCAGTCGCGTAGGTAATCATATTGCTCTGGATGGTGTTCATTTCATCGGCTAATAATTGCGCACGAACATCCTCTTCAAGAATACTTTCCATAGCGATGTACTTCATACCCCACATAGTTTCAATTAACATTTGAGGGAAATCAGCACAGTCCAGATCCGGCTTTTTACGGAGGCTATTTTCAAGATCGTTTAGAGCATCAGCACCTTCATCGCTGCCAAAAGGAGATTCTTCATCCCAGCAACACATATAAAGTGGATCAGTAAAATGGTACTGGAAGTTTGGGTGTGACGTTTTAACATGCAACCCTATTTCTTCATCATCAAAATAGTAGCGATCCATGAAGTTAAAGTTTGGATCTTCGAGGTAGCCTTTCTTCTTTTTTGCGGCAATCAATTTACTGGCTTCTTTCAGACACTGTTCTTCATTATCGAACTCTTTTGTCTGGAATTTACCAATACTACCTACCTTGCCATAGTTGACAGCTAAACTGTCTCCTTCGTAATCTATCCACCAGAATTTATTCGATTTTTCATCATTATAAACAAAGCATTGTTTCATGTTACCTCCTGTAACGGTGCTTGCCAAAGCGTATTAATTCCCTTCCGCAGGCACTGTTTTATCCGTCTGCGCAATCAGCGCATGCAGGTAAGGCTGTGCGTTCTCATCGATTTTACCGGGAATCTTCACGATATACGGTTTCCCGGTAATCGATGACGACGAGGCCACCTTATCAATAAACTGCTCGGCGGTATCAATGCGGTTGCGCGTGTTGCCGAGCTTCAACTTCAGATGAGACACCGCTTCGTCGCAGGTATGCTCATCGCCATTGCGCACAAAGACCAACTCTTTTTGCTGCGACAGCGCTTCAAGCATTGCATTGATGCGGGCTTCTTCATGGGCGTTGAGTTTGGCCCACGCAGGAAGCGTAAGCAGCAGAGCGACCAGCGCGCAGAGAATTTTTTTCATCGATGTAACGTTCCATGTGAGTGACAAATCTGGCGCTAGTGTGCTCGCGAAAGCGCGGCGCAATTTAGCTTTGCGAGCGATTAATGGGGCAATAAATTCCGAAAATGAGGTCTCAGGCGGTTTTACTGTTCAGTAAATCCGTCCCGTAGGAATTGTCGATGGTACAAAGCCAGCGCTCATCGCGGTGGGCAAACACATAGGTTGCCCGCCTGGTGACCTGAGTGCTGCCGCCGTCTTCCGTTGGAATATCCAGCCGGGTTTCCATAATCACCAGCGCCGTGTCGCCGCCTTCAATAATCTCCATCTTTCCCTGCGTGACAACCAGGCGATGCTGGAAGAAGTCGGCGATGGCGATAAACGCTTTATGAATATTCACTTTGCCTTTCACAATCATCTCCGGCTTCACCACAAGCGTAGCGTCCTCGGCGTAGTAGTTCATCAGTGTGTCGTAATCTTCCTGCGAAATGGCCTGGTCACAGGCTTCGATAACGGCCTTGATTTGGGTCTGTACCTGGGTCATCGCGATGGGCCTCGTGGGTTGGCGTGGTTCACCGTATTAATCGTAGTGATATTCAGTATATGTGGGCTGTGAGAAACCGTGGTTAAATTGTCTGGTTTCTCATTGAATTTGTGATGGTTTCTTCATTTTTGAATTTTCAGTTATCTGCATGAAAACCCGTGCGGGTGATCGACCTTTGTCGCTGACTGGCATAACATAGAACCAAGAGTGGATAGCGCATGACCCGCCGTCCAGCGGGAGGAGAAATAATGGACCAGCAAGACGACATACAATCGGTGCTGTTTAGCGACACGCGCCAGGCATTGCAGGCGGATATCGTTGCCGTGCAGTCTCAGGTTATTTATGGCAGCGTGGGCAACAGTATTGCGGTGCCGGCCATCAAACAGCACGGCTGGCAGGTCATGGCGGTGCCGACGGTTTTGTTCAGCAATACGCCGCATTACGACACGTTCTATGGCGGGGTGATCCCGGCTGAATGGTTCCGGGGGTATTTGCTGGCGCTGGAAGAACGTAATGCGCTGCAAACCCTAAAAGCGGTAACCACCGGCTATATGGGTAGCGCGGAACAGATTGCTCTGCTGGCCGATTGGCTGGCGACGATTCGTCAAACACACCCTGATATTTTTGTGTTGGTCGACCCGGTTATCGGCGACATCGACAGCGGGATGTATGTGAAGGCGGAGATTCCTCTCGCGTATCGCCAGCATTTATTGCCGCAGGCGCAGGGCATTACGCCGAATCTGTTCGAGTTGCAGATGTTGAGCGATATGCCGTGTCATACCCTGGAAGAGGCGATTCTGGCTGCGCGCAGTCTGCTTTCAGATACCTTAAAATGGGTGATTATCACCAGTGCGCCGTCGAAAAATCCTGAGGCTATCTCGGTGGTGGCGGTGACGGCAGAGGATATTCGCGTCATCGAGCATCCGAGAATTGTCACTGATCTGAAAGGCACCGGCGACCTGTTCTGTGCTGAGTTGGTGAGCCGTCTGCTGGAAGGCGCATCGCTTGGCGATGCGGCGGAACGCGCGGCCAATCGCGTGTTGCAGGTCATGACCTGGACTCACGAGCACGAGTGTCATGAGCTGATGCTCCCCCCGCTGTAAAACGTTTCCCACGTCGTCAGGCGTGGGAAATCTCTTCAAGCTGCGGAATGCGATACGTTTGTTTTACCACGGTAGCCAGTTCGCTTACGGGAAGGGGTTTTGAGAAGTAGTAACCCTGAAAGTAATCGACCTGTTTATGCGTCAGATATGCTACCTGATATTCCGTTTCCACGCCTTCAACGATAATTTTCATCCCCAGCGATTTTGCCATATCGATAACACAATCAATCAGTTTGGTGGAATCCGTAGCGCTGGAAATCCCGTTCACAAACAGCTTATCGATTTTAATCAGACCGACCGGCAACCCGGTGAGTAAATTCAGATTGGAATAACCGGTACCAAAATCATCCAGCGCGATGGTCACGCTGCGGCTTTCGAGAAATATGAGCGTTTCTTTTAGCTCATTCACCTTCTCAAACGGTTCACGCTCGGTGATTTCTGCGGTGAGGCGAATACTGTTTTCCGGGAAGCGTTTCAGAAATGCACGACACTCGTCGATAAAGTTGGGCGTCTGAATATGTGATGCGGTGAAATTAAAACTCACGTGGAAAGGCAGGGGCCGTGTCTCAAGCAGGGAAGGCAGTTCATCACCGGCCAGCGCCATTAATTTGCGTGTCAACGGCACAATAAGCCCGCTCTCTTCAGCAAGCGGAATAAAACTATCGGGCGAGATAATTTCGCCAGAAGGCGTCACCCAGCGCGCAAGCACTTCCACGCCGTAGAATTTCCCTGAGCCACTGTGGATGACCGGTTGATACCATGGGACGATTTCCCCTTCAGCGATGGCACGCTCAAGATTTTCATACAGCGTAGGGCGATGAAGAATATGTCGCCACAGCACCACCCCGACGATCAGCGCCAGGCACAGCGTCAGCAGTAACGACAGCCAGCCCTGTTGCAGATACAACGAAACGGGAACCGTCTTCCAGGCCGGATAGTCGACGGAATAGGGGAATTTATCTGACTGCACAATGACATGCCTGGCGTTATCGTCCGGAACCGTTTTTGCGTTTTGCCGCATTACCGTATCGCCAATATGTAACGTCAGCGGTCGCTGATTGCTCAACAGTTCCAGTACCTCGGTCAGCCACTGGCCACTGAAGCTTGAGGTAATCATCCCTTCCGGATATGCCGTTTGCAGCACAATCACCTTATCACCAGGCGAGATGGTCTTATCATCAATGATGGTCAGTTCCTGCGCGATATGTGCCGCATAATTCATATTGATAGCGTTGGCATCATTATAGGAAGAGCAGAACAGGGTCTTATCTTTATAAAGATTGATGATGCGGATATGCGGAACAGAAACCACCAACCGCTCAAGTTCGGTACGCGTTTGGGCGGTGCAGGGTTGTGAAAGCAGAGGATGCGCTTTTGTGGCGGCCTGTCGGGAGGCATTCAGCAGCGTATCGATTTTTTGCACGGTCTTTTTCGCCACCAGGGCGGTCTGCTCAAGCTCCGCGCCAATCACCTGAAACCAGGTTAACACTGCGCCACCCACGAGGATTATCAGCACGCAGAAAAGGGTGGTGAACGTTCTGAGTTTTGTGCCGACCGCTTTCATCTGCCATCCATTTTTGTCTGATGAACTGGAAGTATACGTCAGCGAGCCAGTAAAGGGATAACAGAGACAAAAAAGGCGCCTTTCGGCGCCTTTTTCAGTTCAGCAAGAATTACTTCTTGATGCGAATAACCGGGGTTTCACCCACAGTTACGCTACCGGACAGTTTGATCAGCTCTTTGATCTCGTCCATGTTGGAGATAACAACCGGAGTCAGGGTAGACTTGGCTTTCTCTTCCAGCAGCGGCAGATCGAATTCGATAACCGGGTCGCCGACTTTCACACGTTGGCCTTCTTCAGCGATACGTTTGAAACCTTCGCCTTTCAGTTCAACGGTGTCGATACCGAAGTGAACGAACAGCTCGATGCCGCTATCGGATTCGATAGAGAAGGCATGGTTGGTTTCAAAAATCTTGCCGATAGTCCCATCAACCGGCGCAACCATTTTGTTGCCAGTTGGTTTGATGGCAATACCGTCGCCAACGATTTTTTCAGCAAAAACTACATCCGGCACGTCTTCAATGTTAACGATCTCGCCAGAGAGCGGTGCAATAATCTCAATAGTACCGGTGTCTTTTTTGTCGTCAGAAACCAGAGATTTCAATTTGTCGAACAAACCCATGATCTTCTCCTAAGCAGTAATTGGGCCGAACTCGTGGATTAGCAGATTGTTTTTTCTTCAATGAACTTGTTAACCAGCGCCATTAACTCGTCCGTTGTCGGTTGAGCAAGAGCTTGCTCTGCTAATACCTTCGCATCTTCGAAGTTCGTGTTACGAATGATCTTCTTAATGCGTGGGATAGAAATGGCGCTCATTGAGAATTCGTCCAGACCCATACCCAGCAACAGAAGTGTAGCACGTTCGTCGCCTGCAAGCTCACCACACATGCCAGTCCATTTACCTTCAGCATGAGAAGCATCAATAACCTGCTTGATCAGCGTAAGGACGGACGGTGACATTGGTTGGTAAAGATGTGAAATCATATCATTACCACGGTCAACTGCCAGAGTGTACTGGGTTAAATCATTGGTACCGATACTAAAGAAATCAACTTCTTTGGCTAAATGACGAGCAATCGTTGCCGCAGCCGGTGTTTCCACCATTACGCCAATCTCGATGGACTCATCAAATGCTTTACCTTCGTCGCGCAGTTCCTGTTTGTAGATTTCGATCTCTTTGCGCAGGGCGCGTACTTCTTCAACAGAGATGATCATCGGGAACATGATGCGCAGTTTACCGAAAGCGGACGCACGCAGGATGGCGCGAACCTGGTCACGCAGGATCTCTTTACGATCCATTGCGATACGCACGGCACGCCAGCCCAGGAACGGGTTCTCTTCTTTCGGGAAGTTCATGTACGGCAGCTCTTTGTCGCCACCGATGTCCATGGTACGGACGATAACCGCCTGAGAGCCACACGCTTCAGCAACGGCTTTGTACGCAGCGAACTGTTCTTCTTCAGTTGGCAGCGCGTCACGGTCCATGAACAGGAATTCAGTACGATAGAGACCAACGCCTTCTGCGCCATTGCGCTCAGCGCCTTCGACGTCACGCACGGTACCGATGTTGGCGCAAACTTCAACCTGGTGACCATCAAGGGTGATAGCCGGCAGATCTTTCAGTTTTGCCAGTTCAGCTTTTTCAGAAGCAACCTGCTCCTGAACGGCGCGCAGTTTTTCGATCTCTTCGTTGGTCGGGTTGACGTAAACCTGGTTGTTTACGGCATCCAGAATCAGATAGTCGTCGTTTTTCACCTGAGAGGTGACGCTACCGGTACCCACAATCGCAGGCAGTTCCAGAGAACGCGCCATGATAGATGTGTGAGAAGTACGGCCACCGACGTCAGTGATAAAGCCCAGCACCTTGTTCAGATTCAGCTGTGCGGTTTCGGACGGGGTCAGGTCAGCAGCAACCAGGATAACTTCGTCCTGAATTGCGCTCAGGTCGATAATTGCCAGACCCAGGATGTTGCGCAGCAGGCGCTTACCGATGTCACGTACGTCAGCCGCACGCTCTTTCAGATATTCATCATCCAGTTCTTCCAGGGCAGTCGCCTGACCTTCGATAACCTCATGAGCCGCTGCGTCAGCAGTCATGTGCTTATCTTTAACCAGGGCTATGATTTCCTGCTCCAGCTCTTCATCTTCGAGCAGCATGATGTGCCCTTCGAAGATAGCTTCTTTTTCTTCACCGAAAGTTTCGCCAGCTTTAGTCTTGATGGCTTCTAACTGTGCCGACGCCTTGGCGCGACCAGCCAGAAAACGCTCAACTTCCTGATCAACCTTATCGGCAGAAATTTTTTTCCGGTCGATGACAATCTCATCTTCTTTCAGCAGCAGTGCTTTACCGAAAGCGATACCCGGGGATGCTAAAATGCCTGAAATCATAACCCTACCTTACTTGTGACTGATATGAAAAAGAACTCTGGAACTTACTCGAGTTCAGCCATCAGCTTAACGAGATGCTCAACTGCTTTTTGTTCGTCTTCACCTTCAGCGGACAGGGTCACAACGGTGCCCTGAGTCAGGCCCAGAGTCTGCAGTTTGAACAGGCTTTTGGCGCTGGCGCTTTTGCCGTTGGAGGTCACAGTGATCTCAGAAGTGAAGCCTTTCGCTTCTTTAACAAACTGAGCAGCAGGGCGGGTATGCAGACCGTTCGGAGCGGTAATGGTAACTTCTTGCTGGAACATTATATTTCCCCAACTTATAGGTTTAGTGTTGTGGAACTAAAGTCTAGCCTGGCGGCCTGACTTTAGCCTGTAGTAATCAGCGATGTCACGATTCTGAGCGCCGGAATCGGTACAACCGTTTCCGATTCGTGCGCTTCTGGCCTTCGGCGCTTCGCTTAACATTAAACATTATGCCGCGAAAGCGAGATTTGAACCAAATCATAAAATCGATTCAGCTTGTGCAAATCCGGAAATGAATAATTTCGCGCATCAAAATAAATCTGAATGTTAAATACCAGACCTGATGCGGTGAAGCAATGGCAGGGGGGGTAAAAGTTTGATGCGTGCCACAAAAAAGCACCCAAAAGGGTGCTTTTTTACGCGCATTTAACATGCTGGCACTACTGTTGCAGTTCCTTCTCTGTGAAGAGATCGGCAAACAATGCAGTGCTCAGATAACGCTCACCCGATGACGGTAGGATAACCACAATATTCTTATTGGTAAAGGTTTCATCTTCCTGAAGTTTCAACGCTGCCGCAACGGCTGCGCCGGAAGAGATGCCTGCCAGAATACCTTCTTCTTCCATCAGACGACGTGCGGTGGAAATGGCTTCTTCATTGGTGATAGCAACAACTTTATCAACCAGTTTCAAGTCGAGGTTGCCAGGGATGAAACCGGCGCCGATACCCTGAATTTTGTGCGGGCCCGGTTTGATCTCTTCACCCGCCAACGCCTGAGCAATGACCGGGGAGTCGGTCGGTTCAACCGCGACGGAAATCAAGTCGGTTTTGCCTTTTGTGCCTTTAATGTAACGCGACACGCCGGTCAACGTACCGCCAGTACCAACACCGGCGATAAATACGTCAACCTGACCATCGGTGTCTTCCCAGATTTCCGGGCCAGTGGTCTTTTCGTGAATTTCCGGGTTCGCCGGGTTGCTGAATTGCTGCAGCAGCAGGAATTTTTCCGGATCGCTGGCGACAATTTCTTCTGCTTTTTGAATCGCGCCCTTCATGCCTTTCGCGCCTTCCGTCAGCACAAGGTTTGCACCCAGCGCTTTGAGTAGCTTGCGACGTTCAATACTCATGGTTTCCGGCATGGTCAGCGTCAGTTTGTAGCCACGTGCGGCGGCGACATAGGCCAGCGCGATACCGGTGTTACCGCTGGTCGGTTCAACCAGTTCTACGCCCGGTTTCAGCACGCCACGTTTTTCTGCATCCCAAATCATGTTGGCACCGATACGGCACTTAACGCTGAAGCTTGGGTTGCGTGATTCTACCTTCGCCAGAATGCGTCCGTTACCGATGCGGTTCAGTCGAACCAGCGGCGTGTGACCGATAGTCAGCGAGTTATCTTCAAAAATCTTACTCATGGCCTGTCCTTAACTGTATGAAATTTGGGGTACTGCCCCAGCATACCTGCTTAAAGATTCTGCGGAAGTAAGTAATTAGCATATCTATATTCAGAAGGGAAATAATGGCTGCCAGGATGGAATAAGGAAAGCATAACGGCGCTCACGGGTGCGAGCGCCTGAAACGGTTACTTCCACATTGCGTGTTTATCGCGATAACAATCGACCCACATCGCCGTTGCGCCGCAGATGGCGACCGGGATGATGACCAGGTTTAACACCGGGATCATAGTGAACAGACTCGCCAGCGCGCCGAACTGCATGTTCAGCACTTTGCGCTCGCGCAGAGACGCGCGCATCGTTTTAAACGGCACTTTATGGTTGTCGAACGGATAATCGCAGTACTGAATCGCCAGCATCCATGCGCTGAACAGGAACCATAATACCGGCGCGACGGTCTGCCCGATGCCGGGGATGAAATAGAGCACCAACAGCACCAGCGCGCGCGGCAGATACCACGCCAGCTTTTGCCACTCACGCTTCATTATGCGCGGCACATCCTTTACTACGCCCAGCACGCCAGTATCTGGCGGCGTCGCGCCGGTCAGACGCGCTTCCAGCTGTTCCGCCAGCAGGCCATTAAACGGCGCGGCAATCCAGTTCGCGATGGTCGAGAAGAAGTAGCCGAACACCAGCAAAATCGAAATCACCGCCACCGGCCATAGCAGGTAGCTCAGCCATTGCAGCCAGTCAGGGATTCGCCCCATCAGCGAGGGGATCCACTCGCCGAGCTTACTGAATAGCCACCAGAACGCGCCTCCCATCAGTACAATGTTGACCAGCAACGGTAAAATAACGAACCGGCGAATGCCGGGTAACCCGATCAGTTTCCAGCCCTGCGAGAAATAGTAGAGACCGCTGCGCGGGGAAGGGGTGGATGATGAAACCATGGTCAGCAAATGCTCCTGTGTCTGACAGCTACGAAATTACCTGCGTATATTATCGGGTTGTCAGGGAATGACCAGTTAGGAAATGTTCGAAAAAACAGCAAAAAGCACGATTTAGGTTATCTTTCTGCGGGGAATGTCATGCGCGCACTTGCACTTGACGTGTTGGGCAAATACTCTTAGGGAGTAAATGTTTGCCGTGGTGGCAAGGTGTTAGAACAACAGAGAATATAATGATGCAGGATTTGCGTCTGATATTAATCATTGTTGGCGCGATCGCCATACTCGCTCTTCTGGTTCATGGTTTCTGGACCAGCCGTAAAGAGCGCTCGTCAATGTTCCGCGATCGCCCACTAAAACGCATGAAGTCTCGTGAAGACGACGAGTCTGATGATGGCTTCGATGATAGTGATGAAGGCGTGGGCGAAGTTCGTGTCCACAAGGTCAATCACGCCCCGGGCGTAGCAGGGGAGCATGACGCACCTCATCAGGCGCCTTCGCACCAGTACCAGCCCCCTTATGAGCGTCAGGTACAACAGCCTGTGCGCCACGAGGAGCCTGCCCGGCCATCCGCACCGCAGCCTCAACAGCCGCGCGTGCAGCAACCGTCTGTCCAGCCGCCGCATGCGCAGCCACAGCCGGTTCATCAGCCACAACCTCATTCGCAGCCGCAGCCTGTTGCCGCACCTCAGCCGGTGCAGCCCGCCGCGCCGCAGCCTCAACCGGTTGCTCCGCCACAGCCTGCCGCGCCAGAACCTCAGGCCGCGCAACCTGCGCCAGCCGCTGTACAGCAGCCAGAGCCTAAGCCGGTTGAAGAAGCGCCTGCGAAGCCTGAGCGTAAAGAGACGGTCATCGTAATGAACGTCTCCGCACACCAGGGCACCGAAATCAACGGCGAGCTGCTGCTGAACAGTATTCAGCAGGCCGGGTTCAAATTTGGCGATATGAATATTTTCCATCGCCACTTAAGCCCTGACGGCAGCGGCCCTGCGCTTTTCAGCCTGGCGAATATGCTTAAACCCGGCACCTTCGACCCTGAAAATATGGCTGATATGGCGACGCCAGGCATCACTATCTTTATGCAGGTACCGGCTTACGGCGATGCACTGCAAAACTTCAAGCTGATGTTGCAATCGGCACAGTACATTGCCGATGAAGTGGGCGGTGTGGTGCTGGACGATCAACGTCGGATGATGACGCCGCAGAAACTGCGCGAATACCAGGACCGCATTCGCGACGTGCTGGAATCGAACGCCTGATAACGGCTGGCGTTTTATCAACTCTCCCTGAACCCCCGCCTGTCGGGGGTTTTTTATCATTGATGGTGTGATATGGAACCGATCGAACAACAACTGAATGAACTGCGAACCACGCTTCGCCATCATGAATATCTCTACCACGTTATGGATGCGCCGGAACTGCCGGACGCCGAGTACGATCGCCTGATGCGCGAACTGCGCGAGCTTGAGGCGCAACATCCCGAACTGATTACGCCAGATTCGCCGACGCAACGCGTGGGCGCATCGCCGCTGGCCGCGTTCAGCCAGGTGCGTCACGAAGTGCCTATGCTGTCGCTGGATAACGTGTTTGATGAAGAGAGCTTCCTTGCCTTTAACAAGCGCGTGCAGGATCGACTGAAAAGCAGCGACGCGCTGGTCTATTGCTGTGAGCTGAAGCTGGATGGCCTGGCGGTGAGTATTCTTTATGAAAACGGCGTCATGGTGCAGGCGGCGACGCGCGGCGACGGTACCACCGGGGAAGATATCACCGCTAACGTGCGCACCATTCGCGCGATCCCGTTAAAACTGCGCGGAGACAATATCCCGGCGCGCCTCGAAGTGCGTGGCGAAGTGTTCCTGCCGCAGGCGGGATTTGAAAAAATCAATGATGACGCGCGACGTACCGGCGGCAAATTATTTGCCAACCCGCGTAATGCGGCAGCGGGTTCGCTGCGTCAGCTTGACCCACGTATTACGGCGAAGCGACCACTTACTTTCTTCTGCTACGGCGTTGGTATTCTGGAGGGCGGCGAACTGCCCGCCAGCCATATGGGGCGTCTGCAACAGTTTAAAGCCTGGGGTTTACCGGTGAGCGATCGCGTAAAACGCTGCAACTCCCCGGAGGAAGTGCTCGCTTACTATCACAAGGTTGAAGAAGACCGCCCAACGCTCGGTTTTGATATCGATGGCGTGGTGATTAAAGTCGACTCGCTGGCATTGCAGGAACAACTGGGCTTTGTCGCGCGTGCCCCACGCTGGGCCGTGGCTTTTAAATTCCCGGCGCAGGAACAAATGACCTTTGTGCGCGACGTAGAATTCCAGGTGGGTCGTACCGGGGCAATCACCCCGGTTGCACGCCTTGAACCGGTGCAGGTCGCGGGCGTGCTGGTGAGCAATGCCACGCTGCATAATGCCGATGAAATCGAACGTCTTGGGTTACGTATTGGCGATAAAGTGGTGATTCGCCGCGCCGGGGATGTTATCCCGCAGGTGGTGAATGTGGTGCTCTCTGAGCGCCCGGAAGAGACGCAGGAAATTGTTTTCCCGACCCATTGCCCGGTTTGTCAGTCTGACGTCGAGCGTGTGGAAGGCGAAGCGGTGGCGCGCTGTACTGGCGGCCTGATTTGCGGGGCGCAGCGTAAAGAGTCGCTGAAGCACTTTGTCTCCCGCCGCGCGCTGGATGTTGACGGCATGGGCGATAAAATCATCGACCAGTTGGTGGAAAAAGAGTACGTCCATACGCCTGCCGATCTGTTCACGTTAACCGCAGGCAAGCTGACCGGGCTCGATCGCATGGGGCCGAAATCGGCGCAAAATGTGGTCAACGCGCTGGAAAAAGCGAAAAACACCACCTTTGCACGCTTCCTCTACGCACTCGGTATCCGCGAAGTGGGTGAAGCCACGGCAGCTGGCCTGGCGGGCTATTTCGGCACCCTTGAGGCGCTGGAAGCCGCATCGATTGAAGAGCTGCAAAAAGTGCCGGATGTCGGCATTGTGGTTGCCACGCATGTCTTCAACTTCTTTGCTGAAGAGAGCAATCGCGACGTCATTCAGCAGTTACTGAAAGAGGGCGTGAACTGGCCTGCGGCGGTGGCTATCAATGCTGAAGACATCGACAGCCCGTTTGCCGGGAAAACGGTTGTTCTGACCGGCAGCCTGAGCCAGATGTCGCGCGATGATGCAAAGGCGCGTTTGGTGGAACTTGGCGCAAAAGTTGCGGGAAGCGTGTCGAAGAAAACCGACCTGGTCATCGCCGGAGAGGCTGCGGGTTCTAAGCTTGCGAAAGCGCAGGAGCTGGGGATTGAGGTGATTGATGAAGCCGAGATGCTACGGCTGTTAGGCGCCTGATATGGATAAGGCGCAGCTCATTGAAATCGCCAATACGGAAATGCCGTTTGGTAAATATAAGGGACGTCGGTTGATTGACGTCCCGGAAGAGTATCTGCTCTGGTTTGCCCGTAAGGATCAATTTCCTGCCGGGCATCTGGGCGAGCTGATGGCCTTAACGCTGCTGATCAAAACCGAGGGGCTGACCCAGCTGGTGCAGCCCCTGAAGCGTTAAGCGTCGGATGTCCTGGCCGCGCGGGCCTGCTCTTCGGCCTGCAATTTTTCTGCCTGCTGTTTGTAGCGACGCGCCAGTACCGCGCACACCATCAACTGGATTTGATGGAATATCATCAGCGGCAGTACCATCATGCCGATAACCGATGTCGGGAACAGGATGTTCGCCATCGGTATCCCGTTCGCCAGGCTTTTCTTCGAGCCGCAGAAAACAATCGTGATTTCATCCGCTTTATTAAAGCCTGCTTTACGTGCGACCAGTACGTTCACGGCAATCACAATCGCCAGCAAGATAATGCTCACTACCACGATAAACAGCAGCGAACCCAGCCCCACTTTGTGCCAGATACCGTTCACCACCGCTTCGCTGAACGCCGAGTAAACCACTAACAGAATGGAGGTCTGGTCGGTTTTGCCAATCCACTTTTTATGCTTCGCGACAAATGCGCCGGTCCACGGGCGAGAAAGATGCCCAAGCACGAATGGCAACAGCAGTTGCAGCATGATTTTGCCGACCTGCTCAAAGCTGCCTTCCGCGCCGTGCATGTTCATCAGCAGGCCGACCAGCAACGGCGAGAGGAAAATCCCCAGCAGGCTGGAGGCTGACGCAGAACAGACCGCTGCCGCAACGTTCCCGCCCGCAAGCGATGTAAATGCGATGGCTGACTGTACGGTTGCCGGCAGAATACACAGATAGAGAAAACCGGTATACAACGCCGGGTCCACCGCCACCGGCGACCACCACACCAGCAGCACTCCCAGCACCGGGAAGAGAATAAAGGTGCTACACATCACCCACAGATGCAATCGCCAGTGGCTGCCCCCAGCAATAATCGCTTCGCGAGACAATTTTGCACCGTGCATAAAGAACAGTAGCGCAATCGCGGCGGTGGTCAGATGTTCAAAAAAAGGCACAAACTCACCGCGAGCCGGGAAGAAAGAGGCCAGCAGGACCACGGTAATGAGGGTCAGCGTAAACGGATCAAGAATACGAAAAAGTTTCATAAAGACTCCTGAAAATCGATGGCGCTATTGTGCTTCTTTCATTTTGAGAAATAAAATTGATTTATTGCATCCATTCATGAAGAAAATAGATGAATTACTCGCTAAAGCAATTAAAGGTTTTCGTCACGGTGGCGCAGGAGAAAAGTTTCAGCCGTGCGGGAGAGCGTATCGGCCTGAGCCAGTCGGCGGTGAGTCACAGCGTGAAGGAGCTGGAGCAGCATACCGGCGTTCGTTTGCTGGACAGAACGACGCGCGAAGTGGTGCTCACTGAGGCGGGGCAACAGCTGGCTTTGCGTCTGGAGCGACTGCTGGATGAACTGAACAGCACCCTGCGCGACGCCGGGCGTATGGGACAACAGCTGAGTGGCAAAGTCCGCGTTGCTGCCAGCCAGACCATTTCCGCGCATCTTATTCCGCAATGCATTGCCGAAAGCCATCGCCGCTATCCGGATATTCAGTTTGTCCTGCACGATCGTCCCCAGCAGTGGGTAATGGAGAGCATTCGTCAGGGCGATGTGGATTTTGGCATCGTCATCGATCCAGGTGCAGTGGGCGATCTGCAGTGTGAAGCGATTCTTTCCGAGCCGTTTTTCCTGCTTTGTCATCGCGAGCATCCGCTGGCAGCCCATGATTATGTGCCCTGGCAGGCGCTACAGGGGGCAAAACTGGTGTTACAGGATTACGCTTCAGGCAGCCGGCCGTTGATTGATGCCGCGCTGGCGCGCAACGGTATTCAGGCGGATATCGTGCAGGAGATTGGCCACCCGGCGACGCTGTTCCCGATGGTGGCTGCTGGTATTGGCATCAGCATTCTTCCGGCGCTGGCGCTGCCGTTACCCGAGGGCAGCCCGCTGGTGGTGAAGCGTATCACGCCGGTGGTGGAACGCCAGCTGATGCTGGCTCGCAGGAAAAACCGGTCGCTTTCAACTGCCGCGGAAGCATTATGGGACGTGGTGCGTGATGAAGGCTGTGCCTTAATGGCGGGGCGCGAAGGTAATCCGTTGTATCGGATTTAGAGCGCATAATTTCTGCCGGACGCGCCGGCAGAAAAAGGATCAGAAGTTAAATTTGATGGAGTAGATTATCGCATCCTGATAAAAATCTTCGCCCAGTTTGTCATCTGCATAACGGTACTGAATCCCTGTGGTGATGTGTGATGTTGCATTCCACCATAGTGCAACGGCGCCGTTCAGCCCCTCTTTACCGCCGTTACCCGCTGCATAGGTAGCATCACGGTCAAACTCGTACTCGTTCCAGTTGGTAAGAGTGAATTTCTCGCTGCCCAGTGTAAAGCTGTAACCCGCAACCCAACCGGCTACGTAGCCGTTATCACCCGTGTAATAGGTTTGGTCCGTATAGCGTTTGGCAAAGAAAGGCTTGAACCACCAACCGTTGCCGGTGAAGTTGTAGCCAAAACCGTACAGGAACATATCGTCGTGGAAATTTACCCGATTTGCCGAGCCGTAGGTGCCATACGCGTGCAGGTAGAGGTTAAATCCGGTATCCCCGAGATAAATGCGGTTGGTATTTTTAAAGGTATAGCGCTGCTCACTTCCTGGTTTATCGTGACGACCGTTATAAAAGTTTTCCCAATCAAAGAAACCGTAGGTTTCTCCCCAGCTAAAATTAGCGCCGCCTTCCAGTTCGAGATAACCAAAATCATCTTTATGCGATTTGGTTGAGGATTTTTCCGTTGTCCGGCTGGACCAGTCAAGGTAATGAAAACCGATATCTGCGAACCCACCTTTAAATTCTGCGTGGGAGATTACGGGTACGGCTAATAAAGAAGAGAGAGTCAGAGTTAAAAGATGTCTTTTCATAGCATATATCCCTATGCCGATCGTTATTAGTAGAGTGCTTAATAAACGTGATTTATTAAAACAGCATATTGTTAATGCAGATGGGGAAAGGGCGCCAATACTGTTTTTCCTGCAGATTGATAGTGAAAAGATATAAATATATCGATATCGAATGACTATTGATTTTGCGTGAAAAGTGTATTGGTCAGGGCGGTGACGATCTCGCTATAAAAAGGCGTCATCTTTTACCCTACAGAAGAAGGATTCTTATGCATCAGGCTCATTTTTCTCATAACCCTATGTATTGCGTGGATATCATTCGCGCGTATAAACCAGACTTCACACCCCGTGTGGCATTTATTTTAGGTTCCGGGCTGGGCGCGCTGGCGGACCAGATTGAGAACGCCGTTGCCATTTCTTACGAAAAATTGCCGGGCTTTCCGGTAAGTACCGTCCACGGACATGCGGGCGAGTTGGTACTGGGGCATCTTCAGGGGGTGCCGGTTGCCTGTATGAAAGGTCGCGGTCATTTCTATGAAGGGCGCGGGATGACCATTATGACCGACGCGATTCGTACCTTTAAGCTTCTGGGTTGCGAACTGTTGTTCTGCACCAATGCTGCGGGCTCGCTTCGCCCTGAAGTTGGCGCCGGCAGCCTGGTCGCACTAAAAGATCATATTAATACTATGCCGGGTACGCCAATGACGGGCCCCAACGATGAACGCTTTGGCGAACGCTTTTTCTCGCTGGCTAACGCTTACGACGCGGACTATCGCGCGCTGTTGCAACAGGTGGCCAGTGAGGAAGGTTTCCCGCTGACTGAAGGCGTGTTCGTCTCCTATCCGGGGCCAAATTTCGAAACGGCGGCGGAGATTCGCATGATGCAGATTATCGGCGGCGATGTCGTGGGGATGTCCGTTGTGCCGGAGGTGATTTCTGCGCGCCATTGCGAACTGAAAGTTGTTGCCGTATCGGCTATCACCAACATGGCGGAAGGTTTGAGCGACGTCAAACTCTCTCATGCCCAAACGCTGGCGGCGGCCGAACTCTCACGGCAGAACTTCATCAATCTTATCTGCGGCTTTCTGCGCAAAATTGCCTGATTAAAACAACAAGAAACGGCCTCCGCGTGAGGCCATATGATGCGATAAGGAAACGATTATGAGCATCGCCATGCGCTTAAAGGTAATGTCCTTTTTGCAATATTTTATCTGGGGGAGCTGGCTGGTTACCCTCGGTTCTTACATGATTAATACCCTCCATTTTACTGGCGCAAACGTCGGGATGGTCTATAGCTCAAAAGGGATCGCCGCAATCATTATGCCGGGTGTTATGGGCATCATTGCGGATAAATGGCTGCGTGCGGAACGGGCCTATATGCTGTGCCATCTGGTATGCGCAGGTGTGCTGTTTTACGCGGCAGCTGTCAGCGATCCGGATACGATGTTCTGGGTGATGTTGGTAAACGCGATGGCGTTTATGCCGACGATTGCATTATCGAATAGCGTGTCCTATTCCTGCCTCGCGCAGGCGGGGCTCGATCCCGTCACCGCGTTTCCGCCTATTCGTGTTTATGGCACGGTGGGGTTCATCATTGCGATGTGGACGGTAAGTCTACTGCATCTGGAACTGAGCAGCTTGCAGCTCTACATTGCGTCCGGTGCGTCTCTGCTGCTGTCGGCTTACGCGCTAACGCTGCCTAAAATTCCGGTTGCTGAGAAAAAATCGACATCCTCTCTTGCCAGCAAGCTGGGGCTGGATGCCTTTGTGTTGTTCAAAAATCCACGCATGGCTATCTTCTTTCTGTTCGCCATGATGCTGGGCGCGGTGCTGCAAATAACCAACGTTTTTGGCAACCCGTTCCTGCATGATTTTGCCCGCAATCCGGAATTTGCAGACAGTTTTGTGGTGAAGTATCCCTCTATTTTGCTGTCGGTATCGCAAATGGCGGAAGTGGGTTTCATTCTGACTATTCCGTTCTTTTTAAAACGTTTTGGTATCAAAACAGTCATGTTGATGAGCATGATTGCCTGGACGCTGCGTTTTGGATTTTTTGCTTACGGCGATCCCTCGCCAACCGGTTTTATCCTGCTTCTGTTGTCGATGATCGTCTACGGCTGCGCGTTTGACTTCTTCAACATTTCTGGCTCTGTGTTTGTCGAACAGGAGGTTGATTCCAGCATTCGTGCCAGTGCTCAGGGGCTGTTTATGACCATGGTGAACGGGGTAGGGGCATGGGTAGGATCCATTCTGAGCGGGATGGCGGTAGATTACTTCTCGGTAGATGGCGTGAAGGATTGGCATA
The DNA here is from genome assembly GCF_057782505.1 of Pseudocitrobacter sp. CD920760. Classification (NCBI taxonomy): domain Bacteria; kingdom Pseudomonadati; phylum Pseudomonadota; class Gammaproteobacteria; order Enterobacterales; family Enterobacteriaceae; genus Pseudocitrobacter; species Pseudocitrobacter sp. CD920760. The sequence continues at coordinate 3,777,414 of NZ_CM173490.1, read as the reverse complement.
CTATTTGGCTGGTATTTGCTGCATATGCATTATTGCTGGCCATTATTTTTTCCATCGGTTTTAAATATAAGCACCAGCCCGATAAGGTCAGTGCTTCCGTTATACATTAGTCGTTGTCCGCAGGCCCCGCTGTGGGCCTGCTTTTATAATGAAGGATATTGAGTGAAAGAAATATTATTCTCTTCCGGTGTGGGTTTAGGTCTTGGGGTGTTTTTTACGTTGTTACGATTACCCATTCCGGTCCCGAATGTTTTACCCGGTATTTTATCTATAGTGTTTATGTATATTGGTTATCAGGTGGTGCAGTTTTTTATTTCCTGACGAGTATGGTACGCTCAGGTTAATTTTCAGACTCCTTCGGGCTCTCATTATGGAACGTGTTTACCGTACAGATTTAAAGCTGTTACGTTATTTTCTCGCCGTTGCTGAAGAGCTCCATTTTGGACGGGCTGCGGCCCGTCTGAATATGTCGCAACCTCCACTCAGTATTCATATTAAAGAGCTGGAAAACCAACTGGGTACGCTGCTCTTTGTTCGCCATTCACGCAGCGTGGCGCTCACGCATGCCGGAAAAATATTAATGGAAGAGTCGCGCAGACTACTGGCAAATGCCAATCAGGTATTAGCGCGGGTGGAACAGATTGGTCGAGGAGAAGCAGGGCGGATTGAACTCGGCGTTGTGGGAACGGCAATGTGGGGAAGGATGCGGCCGACAATGCGTCGATTTTTGAAGGATAATCCGAACGTTGAGGTTCTTTTTCGCGAAAAGATGCCCGCCATGCAAATGGCGCTCCTGGAACGTCGTGAACTTGATGCGGGCATCTGGCGGATGGCGACTGAATTGCCGCAGGGATTCACCAGTAAACGTTTACATGAATCGGCATTTTTGGTGGCGATGCCGGAAGAGCATCATCTCGCCGGTTATACCTCAGTACCTCTGGCTGCGCTTCGCGATGAATATTTTGTCACGATGCCGCCTGTTCATACCGACTGGGCTTTTCTACAGCGAGTCTGCCAACAGGCCGGATTTACCCCGATCATCGTGCGCGAAGTCAATGAGCCGCAAACGGTATTGGCGATGATCAGCATGGGGATTGGTATCACGTTGATAGCGGACAGCTATGCGCAAATGAACTGGCCCGGCGTGGTTTTTCGACCTCTTAAAGAGCGTATACCGGCAGATTTGTATATTGTTTATGAAACACAGCAGGTTACGTCAGCATTGGTGAAGCTGCTGGCGGCGTTGACGCAGTAGGTGAGTGGTTGGGCACGGCATTTGCCGGAAATCGTCGGCCTGATAAGTGAAGCCCCATCAGGCAATTTTGCAAACCGCAGATAGCAAAAAAGCGCCTTTAGGGCGCTTTTTTACATTGGTGGGTCGTGCAGGATTCGAACCTGCGACCAATTGATTAAAAGTCAACTGCTCTACCAACTGAGCTAACGACCCGAAGTGGTGGGTGATGACGGGATCGAACCGCCGACCCCCTCCTTGTAAGGGAGGTGCTCTCCCAGCTGAGCTAATCACCCACTTCGGTACTTCACATTTTTGCAAGAAATCCAGCTGGCGAGAAAGTGGTGGGTGATGACGGGATCGAACCGCCGACCCCCTCCTTGTAAGGGAGGTGCTCTCCCAGCTGAGCTAATCACCCACTTCTCAATTTCTTGCTACACGGCGGAGACTACATAAAGTAGTTGGTGGGTGATGACGGGATCGAACCGCCGACCCCCTCCTTGTAAGGGAGGTGCTCTCCCAGCTGAGCTAATCACCCCCGCTGTGTGGAGTCGCATTATAGGGAGAGTTGAAAATGAGTCAACGCATTTTCTAAAGAATTTGTTTGTTCGTCGTAAAATTAAACAATGCGGTGGGGTTTTATGCGCTCATGCATGATTTCTATACAAAAACGACTAACTTTGACCGTGATGAGGGATGAAGATTGAGGAATCAGCCAGGAGTGATAGAATATTGCCCTTCTCAGTTCCAGGTTTTGCCGGTTGTCGGCATCTTTAATAAACGTAAGGCCATTTAATGAAAATCAAAACTCGCTTCGCGCCCAGCCCGACAGGCTATCTGCACGTCGGCGGTGCTCGTACTGCTCTTTACTCCTGGCTTTTTGCACGTAATCACGACGGTGAGTTTGTGCTGCGTATTGAAGACACCGATCTCGAGCGCTCCACGCCGGAAGCTATTGAAGCCATTATGGATGGTATGAACTGGCTGAATCTGGAATGGGACGAAGGTCCGTACTATCAGACTAAACGTTTCGATCGCTACAACACGGTTATCGACGAAATGCTGGAAGCGGGCACGGCGTATAAATGCTACTGCTCCAAAGAACGTCTGGAAGCGCTGCGTGAAGAGCAGATGGCGAACGGCGAAAAGCCGCGTTATGACGGCCGTTGCCGCCACAGCCATGAACATCATGCTGACGATGAGCCGTGCGTGGTACGTTTCGCGAACCCGCAGGAAGGTTCGGTTATCTTTGATGACCAGATCCGCGGCCCGATCGAATTCAGTAACCAGGAGCTGGACGATCTGATCATCCGCCGTACCGATGGCTCTCCAACCTACAACTTCTGCGTTGTGGTGGACGACTGGGATATGGAAATCACCCACGTGATCCGTGGTGAAGACCATATCAACAACACGCCGCGTCAGATCAACATCCTGAAAGCGCTGAATGCACCGGTGCCGGTTTACGCACACGTATCGATGATCAACGGTGATGACGGTAAAAAACTCTCTAAACGTCACGGCGCAGTAAGTGTGATGCAGTATCGTGATGATGGCTACCTGCCGGAAGCGCTGCTGAACTATCTGGTGCGTTTAGGTTGGTCTCACGGCGATCAGGAAATCTTCACCCGTGAAGAGATGATCAAATTCTTCGCGCTGAACGCCGTAAGTAAATCAGCCAGCGCCTTCAACACTGAAAAACTGCAGTGGCTGAACCATCACTACATCAATAATCTGCCAGCTGAATATGTTGCAACGCATCTGCAGTGGCATATTGAGCAGGAAAATATCGACACCCGCGTGGGTCCACAGCTGTCTGAGCTGGTGAAACTGCTGGGCGAGCGTTGCAAAACGCTGAAAGAGATGGCGCAGAGCTGCCGTTACTTCTATGAAGATTTCGCTGAGTTCGACGCGGATGCGGCGAAAAAACACCTGCGTCCGGTAGCGCGTCAGCCGCTGGAAGTAGTGCGCGATAAACTGTCTGCTATCACCGACTGGACGGCAGAAAATGTTCACCACGCAATTCAGGCGACCGCCGATGAGCTGGAAGTGGGCATGGGTAAAGTGGGGATGCCACTGCGCGTAGCCGTAACGGGTGCGGGTCAATCGCCCGCGCTGGACGTGACCGTTCACGCGATTGGTAAAAACCGTAGCATCGAGCGCATCAACAAAGCGCTGGGCTTTATTGCTGAGCGCGAAAGCCAGCAGTAATAAAAAACGGGCGAAAGCCCGTTTTTTTACGCCTGTGTTTCGCTCAACCCAAGCCGCGACATAAACCCACATATGCCTTCACGACGCAGTAAAACATTCAGCTTTTCCATCTCATCTGGCGTCATCACCTGTAAGGTGTCGCTGATCTGCTGCCAGATAACGTCCGCTTCGTTAGTCGAGTAGCTTTTCGCCGGTTCATTCATTTGCGCGTCGGCTTCATCAACGTGGAGCAGGGCAGGCGTATTCGCCAGAAAGTCTCTCACCTGCTGCGTGATGTGTATCAACCTTGCCCGGCCGCCTTTCACGCCCGGCATCGGCTCGGTTTGCCAGTGTTGTTCGCGGATCCAGCGGTTGATTGTCTGACGCGTCATTCCCAGACAGCGCGCCAGCTCTTCGGTAGACATTTTATCTTTGAGTCTTTTCATCACGATTATGCGCCACGGATACCCAAACGTTGCAGCAGGCCGCTGATCCCTTCACGCAACAGTAAAGAGGTTAACTGTCGCTGCTCTTCAAGCGTCATTTCCTGCGCCAGATTCAGCAACAGGCCGTGAAACGCATTGTCATTCACACTCTGCGTGGTGTAAGTCGCGGTGGTGTCGGATGCGCGTTGCGCGCTATAGATAAATTCCCTGACCTGATCGTTAATATGGACCAGACGGGCCTTTCCTCCCTGGACGCCGGGACGGGGCGAGGTTTGCCATCCTTCCTTGCGCACCCATTTATTAACGGTTTGTCGGCTGTAGCCAGTCAGGTGGGCGATTTCTTCCGGTGTCATTCGTTCCTTGAGCATGCTATTTCCTGAATCGCAGTGTGGGAATTACGAGTTCATGTTATAGCATCCTTTTATTAGAAAGCGTGACAGGTTTAACTTCTCTCTGCGAGCGTGCTCGGAATGTTATTCATCTGTCTGCTTTTTCAGCGATTAGCTTGCCACACAGCATTTTGCCGTTGACACCTCGCAATGGAATTCATATTATGCCGCCCGTCAACACGACACGCTTTACGTTGGGGCTATAGCTCAGCTGGGAGAGCGCTTGCATGGCATGCAAGAGGTCAGCGGTTCGATCCCGCTTAGCTCCACCAAATCCTGCTCCCATCAGGTTTGGAACGTAAAAGCACCGTTGGGGCTATAGCTCAGCTGGGAGAGCGCTTGCATGGCATGCAAGAGGTCAGCGGTTCGATCCCGCTTAGCTCCACCAAATTCAGACCCTCGCCTGTGGCGGGGGTTTTTTGTTTGTCTATACTGTTCCTAAACCAGCCGCAACAATATTCGTATTCCGCCTTGTTTAGTCGGAATTTCCTCCTTTAGCACCTTGATTCGCTCGAATAATGCCCATAGTATCAGTCTGGGTTATAGGTGTACCGACAAGGATGCAGTTCTGAATACTAATGAGATTTAATACAGATATTTTGTCGCGCAAGTTTTTTGTAGCATTAGCTCTCTCTTTAATCGCAATTCCCTTTGCTCGCTTTGTCTCGCCTAAAGCCGTTATTGATGGTACTGAAGCTTATCTTGCCTGGTTACCGCTTAGCGCAGCGTTTGCTATCGTTCTCCTGTTCGGTCGTCATGCCGTTATTCCTTTGATCATAAGTTTTTTTGTGGTCAATAATTTCGTCGTTAATCTCACGCTTTTCCAGGCTGTCGTCTTACTCACCTGTCAGTTGCTGGGCGTGCTGATTTCATCGGTGATGTTGCGCTGGAGCGTTGGCCGACGGTGGCGGTACGGATTACCCAGCCACCATATGGGCGCAGTCGTCTTCTGGATTGGCTTTGTCGCGCCGGCGATCATCAAAGGCATCATGTACCTGGTTGGCCACTACCTTGATTTTCCGGTAAGCGTCTCCAGCTACTTTGGCACCCATTCGTTGGTTTATGGCGTTGTAGATGTGCAAAGTCTCATTTGTGCGTCCCTGATATTTACGCCGCTTTTCTATTATCCAATGCGGATGATCCTTAACCCGCGCTACGCCAGAGCCTTCTGGCGTCGTCATGTGGTCGCTTGCCTGACGTCGCAGAATCGAACTTTTGTGCTGTATTGGATTCTCGGGCTGGTCGTTTTGTTAACCGTACTGTGTTCGCCTTATGAGACGGAGTACATTGCCGGTTATCTGGTGCCGATTATCTTTATCCTGTTCTTCTCAGGAATCAGCCGCTTAAGCGGCGTACTTATCGTTCTGATTTGGTCTGTGTCAGCATTCCTGCTGGTGCTGAATAACAAGCATTTCCTGTTTGGGGTGCTGAGTGCCTACTCGGTTGCTTTTGTTTTGTCCGTGTTGATCTCGTTCACGATTTGTATTCTGTATATGGTACAGATTTACGCGCGAGGCGAAGCGTTGAAGCGTAAATGGCACGATCAGGCGCTGATCGATCCATTAACCGGCCTGCCGAATTTGCGCGAGTTTGAGTCGTGGTTAAAGGAGAACCAGCAGGCAACGGTGTGCTGTCTGCGCATCGATAATCTTGAGTTTTTAAGCCGTCACTACGGCATGATGATGCGTATTCACTGTAAGCGTGCGATCACCCGAAATTTACAACCGTTGCTGACGAGTGATGAAAAACTCTTTCAGATCCCCGGCAACGAACTGCTGCTGGTGCTGACCGGCCCGGAGACCGAAGCGCGCCTGACGCACATTGTTGAGTTCCTGAATAATCACAAGATTAGCTGGAATAACAATGTAATCGACCTGGAATTTGGCGCGTCCTGGGGCGTCATTGACGGCAAAGAAGAAAACCAGCTGCACCATACGCTGGGGCAACTGAGCTGGCTCTCTGAACAGGCGTGCAGCTCGCACCAGGTGCTGGCGCTGGATAGCCGGGAAGAGGCCATTTCCGGCTTCACGACCGAGCGTGTCATGATGCTAAACCGGGTTAAACGTGCGCTGGCGCATGGCGGTATTCTTCTCTATGCGCAACCTATCGTCGATAAAAACGGCGAGGGTTACCATGAGATTCTTAGCCGGCTACAGTGCGACGGCGAGCTGATTACACCGGATAAATTTATCCCGATTATCACCCAGTTTAACCTGAGCTACCGCTTTGATATGCAGGTAGTGGAAACGCTGCTGAGCAAGATGAAGCACTATCCGGGGCATCGTTTTTCAATCAATCTGATGCCGTTTACCCTGATGCAGAAAGGCGCGGCGGATGAAATTATTCGGCTGCTGAAACGCTATCGGGTAACGCCCGGGGCTATTACCATCGAGGTTACGGAAGAGCAGGCGTTCTCAGACTCGGAAAACAGTCTGCATAATATTCGCCAGCTCAGCGCCTATGGCTGTCTGATTGCCATTGATGACTTTGGTACCGGGTACGCTAACTATGAGCGCCTCAAGCGTCTGGAAGCGGATATCGTCAAGATTGACGGTTGCTTTGTGCGCGATATCGTCAGCGACAAGATGGACCAGCTGATCGTGAAGTCGATTTGCGACATGGCGAAAGTGAAGAGTCTGACGCTGGTGGCTGAGTACGTCGAAACGCAGGAACAGAAAGAGAAGTTATTCGAGCTGGGTGTGGATTATCTGCAAGGCTATTTGCTGGGTAAACCTGAGCCGCTCAGTGAACTGAAGAAATAAAAAACGGGACGATTATCGTCCCGTTTTTTTACGTCTTGTAGACGCAGCCTGGCGTTACAGCACCAGCGCCGCGATAGACGCAGACAGCACGCTCACCAGCGTAGAACCGTAAACCAGTTTCAGGCCGAAGCGAGAAACCACGTTACCTTGCTCTTCGTTCAGGCCTTTAATCGCCCCGGCGATGATACCGATAGAAGAGAAGTTCGCGAAGGAAACCAGGAACACGGAGATGATACCGACTGCGCGCGGAGAGAGCGTAGACGCCACTTTCTGCAGGTCCATCATCGCGACGAATTCGTTAGAGACCAGTTTGGTCGCCATGATACTGCCTACCTGCAGCGCTTCGCTGGCCGGTACACCCATCACCCACGCAATCGGGTAGAAGATGTAGCCCAGGATGCCCTGGAAGGAAATACCCAGAACGGCAGCAAACAGGGCGTTCAGACCTGCAATCAGCGCGATAAAGCCAATCAGCATCGCCGCAACGATAATCGCTACTTTGAAACCAGCCAGAATGTATTCACCCAGCATTTCGAAGAAGCTCTGACCTTCGTGCAGGTTAGACATCTGGATGTTTTCTTCGCTGGCATCAACGCGGTATGGGTTGATGATAGAGAGGACGATAAAGGTGCTGAACATGTTCAGAACCAGCGCCGCCACCACATATTTCGGGTCCAACATTGTCATGTAGGCACCGACGATAGACATCGACACGGTAGACATTGCCGTTGCCGCCATGGTGTACATGCGGTTGCGGGACATTTTGCCGAGAATATCTTTATAGGCGATAAAGTTCTCAGACTGACCCAGAATCAGCGAGCTCACGGCGTTGAACGATTCCAGTTTGCCCATGCCGTTGACTTTGGAGAGCACGAAACCAATCGCCCGGATAACAATCGGCAGCACGCGAATGTGTTGCAGAATACCGATAAGCGCAGAGATGAAGACGATAGGGCACAGGACTTTCAGGAAGAAGAATGCCAGGCCTTGATCGTTCATGCTCCCGAAGACGAAGTTGGTGCCTTCGTTGGCGAATCCGAGCAGTTTTTCGAACATTTCGGAAAAGCCTTTCACGAAGCCCAGACCGACGTTGGAGTTCAGGAAGAACCATGCCAGTAAGACTTCAATGACAAGTAATTGAATTACATAACGAATTCGAATTTTTTTGCGGTCATGGCTGACCAGCAACGCTAAAATCGCCACAACGCCAAGCGCCAGGACGAAATGAAGAACGCGGTCCATATTTGCTCCAAATATGAGGCAGGTTTAATTTTCTTGCACATTCTATGTAACGTAACTAAATAAAACGAGATCAAAGTCGCACTATATTCAGAACCTGTGAGCAATCTCAAAAAGAGTGATCGAACATACATTTTTATTATGTTAAGTAAATGTGTTTAAAGATTGTATAATGTACTAACCTCACAATAAGCGTATACCAAACCTTCCCAACCTCCAGCCCGACTATCGGTTTCGGCTATCAGAGCAATCATTATCACCTTTTTAAATGAACTTGATAATCATTCTCATTTTGGTAGCATGAAACATAGCAAAGGCTATGTTTTTGAGGCAGAGAATGACAGACAGTCGCGTGGCAAGTAACAACAGCAGTCGTACAGCGCGCCGGATGAGGCTTGCGCTGATGGGGCCCGCATTTATTGCCGCCATCGGCTACATCGATCCGGGTAACTTTGCGACCAACATTCAGGCCGGGGCCAGCTTCGGCTATCAGCTTTTGTGGGTGGTGGTATGGGCCAACCTGATGGCGATGCTGATTCAGGTGCTTTCTGCCAAGCTCGGTATCGCCACGGGCAAAAACCTGGCGGAACAGATTCGCGACCATTACCCGAGACCGGTCGTGTGGTTTTACTGGGTACAGGCCGAGATCATCGCCATGGCGACCGATCTCGCGGAATTTATCGGCGCGGCGATCGGCTTTAAGCTGATCCTGGGGATCTCGCTGCTTCAGGGCGCGGTATTAACCGGGATTGCGACGTTCCTGATCCTGATGCTGCAACGGCGTGGGCAAAAACCGCTGGAGAAAGTGATCGGCGGGCTGCTGCTGTTTGTCGCCGCAGCCTACATCGTCGAACTGATTTTCTCGCAACCTGCGCTGGCCCCACTGGCAAAAGGGATGATTATTCCTTCTCTGCCCACCTCGGAAGCCGTATTTCTCGCGGCGGGCGTGCTGGGTGCGACCATCATGCCGCACGTGATTTACCTGCACTCATCGCTGACACAAAATCTGCACGGCGGTAGCGCGCGTGAACGCTATAACGCTACGCGCTGGGATGTGGCGATAGCCATGACCATTGCCGGATTCGTTAACCTCGCGATGATGGCGACCGCTGCCGCCGCGTTTCACTTCCACGGGCATACCGGAATTGCGGATCTCGACCAGGCGTACCTGACGCTGGAACCGTTGCTCAGTCATTCAGCCGCCACTATCTTTGGCCTGAGCCTGATTGCCGCCGGGCTCTCCTCTACCGTAGTTGGCACGCTGGCAGGGCAGGTCGTGATGCAGGGCTTCATTCGCTTCCACATACCGCTGTGGGTGCGCCGCTCCGTCACCATGCTACCGTCGTTCATCGTGATTCTGATGGGCATGGATCCTACCCGCATTCTGGTGATGAGCCAGGTGCTGCTGAGCTTCGGGATTGCGCTGGCACTGGTACCGCTGCTGGTCTTTACCAGTAATCAAAAACTGATGGGTGAGTTGGTAAACTCCGCACTGGTAAGACGCACCGGTTGGCTGATTGTGGGTCTGGTGGTTGCGCTGAACGGCTGGTTGCTGGTGGGGACGCTGCTGGGGCTCTAGCATAAAACCCGTGGCCCGCGACAGGTCACGGTTTTGCTTACGCATTTCCCATAGGATGGATGCGCCTTGTTAATCGGTGCGCATCCATGAATCACTTCGATCTCGCTTTTCTCAAATATCTCCAGGATAACTCGCCGCTTGCCATCGATGCTGCCGTGCAGCGTTTTGGTAAAACCCTCTCTACACTCAAGCGCACGATGAAGGAGATTAACGATCTTCTGCCGGAACACGTCCAGCTTCATCAGGATAATCAATTCATTACCACCCGCATTGGTTATCGGGAATACATCGAATTTTTGCAGCGTGTACAGTTCAGCCGCTATATCACCACGCCTGAAGAGCGCGTAAGCTGCCTGTTGGTTGCACTTTGCCTGCACGATGTGGTGAACAAAAACGAGTACTACAAAAAGTTTAACGTTAGCGCCGGAACGGTGAAGAACGATAACCCGCTGATACAGCGTCAGTTGCAGGTTCACGCGCTGTCACTGGTAAGCGTTCCTCGTAAAGGTTCGCGGCTGGTCGGTAATGAATTTCGTCTGCGTGTCGCTGCGTGCATCGCGATAGTAAAAACCGTTGAGATAGGCGCGAATCATCGGTTAGTGGCGCATCAGGCGAACGAGCCAGCGAATCGGGCCATTGCTGAACAATTTCTTGATGAATGCGCAGAAGAGATCGTTCAGGCGGCAGAGTGCTATTCCCGCGTCATTAGCCCAATAATCCGCCCCGGTTATAACGGCAGAAAGTATTTGCTGGTTTATCTTAGCCTGGGGCTGCATCGTAGTAAGCGGGGACACAGGATTACGCCCGCGGAGACAGTCCGGTTCCTGACAACTTATCCCTATCAGGCGCTGGACAGTGACGCGGAAAACGCCTGCCTGGATATGTTGATTGCCTCACTTACGCTGACGTACCGTCCCTTTACGCTTTATGATGCGGCGCTGGTTCACTGCGTGAGACGAGTGTGTACGATACTGGCGCGCAAGCTGAACGTTACCATTCATAGCCCTCACGCCTGGTTTGCTGAACTCTATAACTTCATTTATGCCGCAATTATTCAGAACACGCTGCGGCTGTGGTTTGATGATAAAAAATTACACGGTGTTGAAGGGCGGTACCCTGACTTATGGCTACAGGTGCGGCAGGCGTTAGAAGAGATTGAGCATCTGTGGCAGGTCTCTTTTTCGCCTGTCCATCTGGCGACGCTGATCCTGATTATCAAGAAATATGAACTGAGAAATAGCGTAGTGAGTGACGCGAAAAAACGCGTAATCATCGTCACAAATTCCTCAGAAAGCAAAGTGGGTTACTTTCGGGAAGTGCTGCTCTCACGGTTTCACATTGATGTTGTGGCATGCGTAAACATTAATGAAATAGACCTCCTGAAGCAGGAGGCATTTGATCTGCTCATCACATTCACCAACAAAATCTCCAATCATCTGCGCTATGCGGAACTGGAATGCGTGAAAGTGAATTTCTGGCTGACGCAGGAAGATTTCAGGCTGTTACGTGAACGCGGTTTACTCCCCGCGCGTCAGAAAATACCTGCCGACACATTTGTGCGGCAGGTACAAGGCATGAGCCCGGAAGCGTTAAAAGCGTTTCTCGAATTTCGCTATGGCGACATCTTTATTTAAGCGCATCGACACGGTCGGCGGCTTCCCGCGCAATTTGCGAACAAAGGCCGAGGTAATGCGCCGGATCGAGCAGCGCCGCTATCTCTTCATCGCTGAAATGCTCACGTATGACATAATCCTGACGTAAAACGTCTGCATAGGGCAGCGATTCGTGGGTACTGCGCATCGCCAGTTGATAGACGCGCTCGTGGGCGGCATCTTTGCCCAGTTTCTCCACCAGTTGCATCATGATTTTCTCGCTGTTAATGAGTCCATGCGTTAACTGCGCATTTTGCTGCATCCGTTCACGATGAATCACCAGTGTGCGCGTCAGCTCCTCGGCACGCATGACTATCTCAGTGATGCACTCCATACTCTCCTGAATATTGGCATCAAAAATAAAATAGGCGGAGCTGTCTGCTTCGAAAGGGCGTGAGGTGACATAGAGACAGGAGGTCAGCACGGAATACAGCTTCTGCGCATTACCGATAATCCCTTTGGCCAGTTTCGGGTTTACTTTTTGCGGCATTGTGCTGCTACCGACGGTGCCTTTGGTAAAGGCCTCCGACACTTCGCCAAACTCCTCACCAGAGGTTTGATAGACCTCTTCCGCTATCTTATGCAGGGTTGTGGCCAGCAAGCACAAATTGCTGATGTACTCCATGCGGTACACGCGTGAATTTCTTGAAGGTATTGCCATTGAATGCATGCCGAGCCGCCGGGCAACGCTCTCCTGAACTTTCCGTCCGGTCTCGCCCGTAGCGTGAAAGGCGCCAACGGCACCCCCCATCATCACCGTAAAAATTCGCTTTTCGGCTTCGCGCATTCGTTCTTGCGCGCTCAGAAGCTCTTCAATCCACACCGCAACTTTGTAGCCCCAGGTAATGGGCAATGCGTGTTTCCCGTGGGTGCGGCCCGCCATGAGCGTATCGTGATGCGCGCGCGCCATAGCGGCGAGGTTGTGTAAAATATCGCGTAGGAATGTCTGTATTTGCGCATCGAACTGCTTCGCCAGAGAGAGCTGTGCGGTTTGCTGGATATTCTGTGTTGTCACGCCGTAATGAACGTATTTTCCGCTTTCACTGTCACAGGCTTTCACCAGCACTTTCAGCACCGGCACAAAACCGTGGCCAATTTCACGCAGCAGGCGATCCATCTCCAGTAGATCGATGCGTTCAACCCGGCAATTGGCGGCAATATTTTCAGCCGCGCTGGCGGGGATCACACCATGCTCCGCCTGAGCCAGGGCCAGCGCGGCCTCAACGTCCAGCCAGGATTGCACTCGCGCCTGTTGGCTAAGCCATGTTTTCAGACCGCGATCGTCAAGCGTTTTGCTTTTTGAATCATAGAGTGCGCGCATTATTCTCTCCTTGTTTTTAATTCGCGCCCGCGAGACGGTCATCTACCGCGTTACGGACAAACTCAACATGTGGGCCAAAGACCACGTGGATGTGGTTGCTGGAGGGAATAAATGTCCCCAGCGCGCCGGAATCTTTCAGCAATGCCATATCAATTTTCTTCTGATCGCTCAAATCGATGCGTAAACGAGAAACGCAGTTCTCAACGCGTTTGATATTCTCTTTACCGCCGAGCCCCTGAATCACCAGTTCGGCGACTTTATCGTATTCTTTATTATTCAGCAGGGTGCTGTCGGTCGTTTCACTCTCACGCCCCGGCGTTTTAATATCGAACTTGCTAATCGCGAAGCGAAATACAAAATAGAACACGACAAAGTTAACCATACCCAGCAGAATTAAATTCAGCCACTGCGTGTGCTCGTACATCAAACCAAAAATGCCGAAGTCAAAAACAGTACCGCGAATATAACCAATAGATACGTCCAGTAATTGCAGCGGTATAGTCAATAAACCGCACAGTACGGCATACACAATAAACAGTTTTGGTGCGATGAACAGGAAGGAAAATTCAAGCGGTTCGGTAATATTGCCGAGCATCGCCGTTAATACCACGGTGAGAATCATCCCCTTGGCGAATTTTTTATTTTTGAAATAGGCGGTGTGGTACATGGCAAGGCCAATTGCCGGCACACGAAACAGAGTGGTTAACATTTGCCCGGAAGCGAGATAGCTGGTCAGTGTGGGCATAAATTCTTTCCAGGCCGGATGGGCAGGGCCAAGGTCGAAGAGAATCTTATTCATTGCGGGCAGAATTCCGACGTAAGTTTGCCCGTCAATAAGATAGGTGCCGCCAGCGGCGGTGAAGCGCACGGTGGAGCTGAGCACATGCTGCAGGCCGAAGGGAATGAGCAGGCGGTTAAGCGTCATATAAATTCCTGCGCCGACGTTCGGTGCCATCATAATGGTTGAGACGGCGCGCATGCCGGCGGTAAAAAGCTCCCAGATGAACGGAATGATTAAGCCCACCGGGATCGCGAAGGCGATGGTCAAAATAGCCACTGACTTTTTACCGCTAAAAAAAGCAAACGCCAGCGGCAGCTGTAAGCGGTAAAAACGGTCGGTTATTTTCGCTGCCAGAAGACCCGCGATAATTCCGCCCAGCGCCTCAATCTTCAGCGTTTGGATCCCTAAAATCATCCCCTGGCCTGCAAGCGAAAGGTCGCCTTTAGCCAGGTCACCGGCCAGTTTTAAATGCACATGCATGGCGATAAGCAATGTCAGATACGCCGCCACGGAGGCAAATACGGCAATCCCTTTTTCTTTCTTCGACATGCCGTACGCGACGCCCATCGCGAAAAGCAGTGGGATATTATTAAATATCACACTGCTGATTAATCCCAGGGAAGATAAAACGGCTTTGAATATGTCATTACCTAAAAAAGGCAGCTTATCGATCATATAGCTCTGACCTAAAGCAGAACTAATGCCCATTACCATGCCAACCGGAGCCAGTACGGCAATAGGTAATAACAGTGAACGACCGAATGTCTGAATTTCATCTCTAAAATGTGCATTCATGATAGTAATCCTGACGTGAAATACCGTCACGCTAAGATACGTTGAGCACCTTTTTGCTCAAGGGCAAATAGTGATGAATAAAAAGCGCAGGATTTGACCATAAAAAAAGGGTTCCTGATATACAGAAACCCTTTTTAAAGTCATTAGCGTTGGGGGAAATTAATGATGCTTCCCGTGCCCATGTCCGTGACCACGTCCTCGCCCGTCATGGCGGCCATCGTGATAACCGCGCTCATAAGCCCGGCGATTATCCCAACCGCGATGTCTGCCGTTATCGTGACGATGCCAGCCGCGATCGCGCCATTGATAGTGATCGTGCCAGTAACCCCGGTCACGCCAGCGGCCGCCGTCCCAGTAGTTACCGTAATTATCACGATCGCCAATTTGTAATTTTATTGATGGCAGCAGGGTGATTTCACCAGCGTTAGCAATCATTGGTGCTGCTGAGGCCATCAATACTGCAGCCAGAATCAGTGACCTGAACATAGTTTATCTCCTTCACGATCGGGCCTTGCCCGGCCTGTTAACCCTATATTACGAACAAGTAAATATCCGTATCATCGGGGTAACTCCTAAATCGTAAAGGGCAGCACTTTTTGCTAAAAGTGCTGCTAATTTGCGCTATTGCAAAATCGCGTCTATGGCGGCCCGCTCTTCAGCGCTGAAGTGCCCGTTATTCAGCATGCCAACGGCGTCATCCAGTTGCGCCGTTTTACTGGCGCCAATCAGTACCGATGTCACTTTGTCGTCACGTAATACCCAGGCCAGCGCCATTTGCGACAATTTCTGCCCACGTTGCATGGCTATCTCATTTAACTGGCGAACCTTCGCGAGTTTCTCATCCGTCAGTTGATCCGGATTAAGAAAACGGCTGCCGCTGGCGGCACGGGAATCTGTCGGAATACCATTGAGATAGCGATCCGTAAGCTGCCCGCCCGCTAACGGTGAAAAAGCGATGCTGCCAACGCCTTCCTGCTTCAGCAGATCGAGCAGCCCATCTTCCACCCAGCGTTCAAACATGGAATATTTTGGCTGGTGGATCAGGCAGGGAGTGCCCAGATCGTTAAGAATCGCAAGGGCCTCTTTCGCACGGTCAGCCGGGTAGTTGGAAAGTCCGATGTACAGCGCTTTGCCCTGACGTACGATGTGATCCAGCGCACGCATAGTTTCCGCCAGCGGCGTATCCGGATCCGGACGGTGATGATAAAAAATATCCACGTAATCCAGCCCCATGCGTTTCAGGCTTTGATCGAGGCTGGCGACCAGATATTTACGCGATCCCCAGTCGCCATAAGGCCCATCCCACATGGTGTAGCCCGCTTTGCTGGAGATAATCAGCTCATCGCGCCAGGGTAAAAAGTCTTCCCGCAGAATGCGGCCAAAATTACTCTCCGCCGAGCCCGGCGGTGGCCCATAGTTGTTGGCTAAATCAAAATGGGTAATGCCGAGGTCAAAGGCATGGCGCAGCAGCTGCCTGCTGGTTTCGATTAACGTGGCGTCGCCAAAGTTATGCCATAAGCCCAGCGAAATGGCGGGAAGTTTCAGCCCGCTTGCGCCGCAACGACGATATTCCATCGTGTTGTAGCGTGACGGATCTGCCTGATAAACCATAAGTTCCTCCGCAAAGCATCAGTAGTGTATACGTTTACACTACGCATTGTTGCCGCCGCCGTATACTCCCTTTCGCTGTAAATTTTACTTTCCAATAGCATTTTCGTATCTGTCTGGACAGGCGAACCGCTTCTTCAATACTCAGAGATGAGCAAGTGGCTAAAGGGTACTTATCATGCAAACGTCTTACACTGTTGCGGATTATCTACTGGATCGCCTCGCGGACTGCGGCGTGGACCATCTGTTTGGCGTGCCGGGAGATTACAACCTGCAATTCCTCGACCATGTGATTGCGCATCCTGCGCTGCGCTGGGTTGGCTGCGCCAATGAACTCAATGCCGCTTATGCCGCCGATGGCTATGCACGCGTTCAGGGTTGCGGCGCATTGTTGACGACTTATGGCGTAGGAGAGTTGAGTGCGTTAAACGGCGTAGCGGGAAGCTTCGCCGAATATGTGCCGGTGCTGCACATTGTGGGTGCACCCTGTACCGGGTCGCAACAGCGTCAGGAGCTTCTGCACCATACGCTGGGCGACGGAAAATTCGACCATTTTCGGCAGATGAGCGCCCCGATTTCCGTGGCGCAGGGCGTGTTAACCGTCCGCAATGCGACGGATGAGATCGACCGCGTATTGACTGAAATGATCAAACATCGCCGTCCGGGCTATCTCTCTCTGCCCGCCGACGTGGCAAAAGCGCCGACCAGTCGTCCGGTAAACGCGCTTACGCTTACCGATACAGCCATCAACGACGGCCAGATTGAACGCTTTACGCGAGCCGTCCGCGACCTGCTGCAACCCTGTCGTCGGGTCTCTCTGCTGGCGGACTTTCTCGCGCTGCGCTTTGGCCTGCAAGAAACGCTGCGCGACTGGATGGCGCAGACACCGATTCCTCACGCCTCGTTGTTAATGGGCAAGGGTTTGTTTGATGAGCAGCAACCGGGCTTCGTGGGTATATACAGCGGTGTGGCGAGTTTATCGCAAACGCGCGAATCGATAGAGGACGCGGAGGCGATTCTGTGTATCGGCACGCGTTTCACGGATACCACTACAGCAGGCTTTACCCACAAAATTCCGGACAAAAAATCGATTTCAATTCAACCGTTTGCCGCGCGTGTCGGCGATCGCTGGTTCAGCGGGATTCCGATGGCGCAGGCGACGCAGGCGTTGATTGCCGTGAGCCATGAGCTATCGGCGAAATGGCGCACGGAAACACGCTGCATGGCGCCGCTTGCCCCCGGAAAAGCGGGCGAGTTAACACAGGCGCGCTTCTGGCAAACGCTGCAAAAACATCTCCAGCCAGGCGACATTATTCTGGGCGATCAGGGGACCGCGGCGTTTGGCGTAGCGGCCCTTAAGCTACCCAGCGATGCTTCACTGATTGTGCAACCGCTGTGGGGCTCAATCGGTTTCACGCTACCCGCCGCGTTTGGCGCGCAAACCGCTCGCCCGGAAAGACGCGTGGTGCTGATTGTCGGCGATGGCGCAGCCCAGCTGACGATTCAGGAACTGGGTTCAATGTTGCGCGACGGCCTGCGACCGTTAATTCTGCTGCTGAACAATGATGGCTATACGGTGGAGCGGGCGATCCATGGCCCCGAAGCGCGCTATAACGACATCAGTTTGTGGAACTGGACGCAGCTGCCGCAGGCGCTGAACCTCGACAGCCAGGCCCAGTGCTGGCGCGTAACCGAAAGCGTTCAACTGGACGAGGTACTGGCGAAAACCGCGCAAATTGAACGCTTAACGCTGGTGGAAGTGGTGCTGCCGAAGCAGGACATTCCTGACCTGCTTCGTGCCGTCACTCAGGCGCTCGAGACGCGCAACAGTAAAGGCTAGGGTTTGTCTTTACGCGGAACCATCATCATCGGCTTGCCCGCCAGCAGGAGCCAGGCGGGCAGCATCACAATACACAATAGCGGTAAAAGCGTGGTATCCGGCACGACCACCGCGGCCATAAACAGACTCAGCCAGCCATCACGCGTGACGACCAGCACCAGCCCCAGAATCGCGCAGGAAACGGTAATTGCCGCTGGAACGGCATCGACGTGAGCGTGCAACATCAGACCGAGCGCCACGGCGACAAATACCGCCGGGAAGATACGGCCACCACGAAAACCGCTGGCCGAGGCAATCACCAGCGCCGCCAGCTTCACGGCGGCAATCAGCATAAAATCACTGCTGGTCAGCGTCTGGCTAAAGGCGAGCTGCTGCATTTCGTCGAGCCCTTTAAACAGCGTAATAGGCCCGCCGATAATCCCCAGCAGGCCCAGCAAAAAACCACCGGCGCTGAGAACCAGAACCGGATGTTTTAAGCGATGCATCAGGGCGTGCAGACGGGGCAGACACCATACCGCCACCATGCCCACCGCAATGGCGATCGCCGCAACCACCGCACCGCTGAAAATATCGATTATCCGCATCTGCTGATAATGGGGAATCGGCAGCGAAAAGTGTGGCTGGAAGAAGAGGCTGGTGGTGAGCGCCCCGGCAGCCGCCGCCAGTAGCGGCGCAAACAGGCGATCCCACAGTGGCGCGTCGTTATTGCCATTCAGGGTTTGCGAGAAAATCAGTGCCGCGGCGACCGGCGTGCCAAACAGCGCGCCGATGGTGCCTGCGGCGGCAAGGATTGTCCATTCAAGGGAACTGACGCGCGGGAAAAAGCGTGCGCCGAGCACCACGGCGAGCGCGATATTCACCGACATAATCGGATGCTCCGGGCCGAGGCTAACGCCGCCTGCCAGGCCCAGCACCAATGCGAGAATCAACCCCGGCAAGCAGTAGGGCGCGACGGGCACGCCAATTAAGGGTTCTGTCGCCGGGTCGGGCCCCGCGTGACCTGGGCTAAAGCGAATCACCAGGCCTACCGCCAGGCCGGTCAACGTCAGTACAAGTATTATCCACCACGGTGAATCCCAAGAGACGCCTAATGCGCCGGGGAGGGTGCTCCACAGCAGGTGCTGCAATACGGAGGCGAGTTTCATCACCACAATTAACATCAGGCTGGCGGCAACACCAATAACCATCGCCGGAATGGCGAGTAATAACATCGTGCGGGCTCGCGGATGGAGCATGATGATTTCCTTTTGGCTAAAAGCTGGCATCACTTTGCCGGGTTCTGTAAATGCCTTCAGCGCAATAGATGCTGAAACGATACGGCGAAACAGAGATATCCTTAAGGTTGATACATAAAATTATGTGACGTAGATCGATAATCCTGGGGTGCTCACACAATCGTCATTGTTGTTACAGCGCCTTGAATTTACTCTGTGATAAAGAATTATCCTGACTTTAGCGGAGCCGTAACGGAATGACAAAGTTTGCATTAACAGGAGACGTCGGGGGCACCAACGCGCGTTTAGCGTTATGTGACCTCGCCACGGGCGAAATCTCGCAGGCGAAGACCTACTCAGGCCTGGATTATCCAAGCCTCGAAGCGGTGGTCCGCGTCTATCTCAAAGAACACAATGTGCAAGTGGAAGACGCCTGCATCGCCATCGCCTGCCCGATCACCGGCGACTGGGTGGCGATGACCAACCATACCTGGGCCTTCTCCATTGCTGAAATGAAGAAGAATCTCGGCTTTGCGCACCTGGAAATTATTAATGATTTCACCGCCGTGTCGATGGCTATCCCGATGCTGAAAAAAGAGCACCTGATTCAGTTCGGCGGCGCGGAACCCGTAGAGGGCAAACCGATTGCGGTTTATGGCGCCGGCACCGGGTTAGGCGTGGCGCATCTGGTTCACGTTGATAAACGTTGGGTCAGCCTGCCGGGCGAGGGCGGTCACGTGGATTTCGCGCCGAACAGCGAAGAAGAGGGGATTATCCTTGAGGAGCTGCGGGCGGAAATCGGCCACGTTTCTGCGGAACGCGTGCTTTCCGGGCCGGGGCTGGTCAATCTGTATCGCGCAATTGTGAAATCTGATGGCCGTCTGCCGGAAAACTTGCAGCCGAAAGACATCACTCAGCGTGCGCTGGAAGATTCCTGCATCGACTGTCGCCGCGCGCTGTCGCTGTTCTGCGTCATCATGGGGCGATTCGGCGGCAATCTGGCGCTGACGCTCGGCACCTTTGGCGGTGTCTATATCGCGGGCGGCATCGTGCCGCGCTTCCTCGAATTCTTTAAAGCGTCCGGCTTCCGTGGCGGTTTTGAAGATAAAGGCCGTTTCAAAGCCTACGTGCAGGATATCCCGGTCTATCTGATTGTTCACGATAATCCAGGCCTGCTGGGCTCCGGGGCGCACCTGCGCCAGACGCTGGGGCAAATTCTGTAATACCTTTCTTATACCGGGTGATGCTCGCTCACCCGGTATCCTTACAAATGCATCAACTGACGAAACTCTTTCACCTTGCTGCGGCTGACGGGCACCTGAAAATCAAGGTCGCGCAGGCGCAGGATATAGGTGTTATTAAACCACGGCTCAATCTCGCGGATCTTATCCAGATTCACACAATACGATCGATGGCAGCGGAAGAAGTGAGTGGCCGGAAGCTTGCTGCAAAACTCAGTGATGTTCATGGGCATCACGTACGACTCGCGTTTGGTGTACACGAAGGTCATTTTCTCGTGCGCTTCGGCGTAGTAAATATCGTTGATGCTGGTAACGATAATGCGCTCATCTTTAATCAGATTGATGGTGTCGTTTTCGCGCGCAGTCGTTCCCGGCATCGCGGTACTGCCGCCCGCTTGCTGTTGCCAGGCGCTTTCCAGTTTCTGCAACATGCTGATAATACGTGATTCCTGGTAAGGCTTAAGAATGTAATCAAACGCCTCCAGCTCGAACGCCTCTACCGCATGTTCCTTCCACGCGGTGATAAACACGATAAACGGCTTATGGGCAAACTGGCTGATGCTTTGTGCCAGCAGCACGCCATCCAGCGAAGGAATATTAATATCAAGGAAGATGGCGTCCACTTTGTTGTGCTGTAAAAAACGCAGCACGTCGAGGCCGTCGTCAAACGTGCCGACAATCTCCATCTGGCTGTGTTCTTTTATCAGCCAGGTCAGTTCCTGTTGCGCCAGAATCTCGTCTTCAACAATGATTACTTTCATTTTTTCTCCCTATAACGGCAGCAGAGTGGCGGGAGCCGTTACCGGCGTGCGCGCGTTGGGAACGTAAAAGGCGATTTCCGTGCCTGGCTCCAGACGGCGGATGTGCAGCCCCTCGCCATACAACAATTTTACCCGGTGATGAACGTTCAGCAGACCAATTTTATTGCCTGGCATTTCATTGGCCTCAACGCGGGCGATGACCTGTGGGTCAATGCCGTGCCCGGTGTCACGCACGCTGATGCGCACGCGGTTGCCGCTTTCGGTGATACTAATGGTGACCACGCCCTTACCCTTACAGGGCTGGATGCCGTGGACGATGGCATTTTCGACCAGCGGCTGAATCAGCAGGCTTGGGATCACGCAATTCACCTCATCATCGATATCGTAGATAACCGTCAGCTTATCGCCAAACCGCGCCTGCTCAATGGCGATGTAATCTTTGATTTGATACAGCTCTTTGCGGATATCAATCTGCTCATCGTCTTTCAATTCAATGTTATAGCGCAGATAGCGGGACAGATTAAAAATCAACTGGCGCGCGGTGTCCGGATTCAGGCGAATGGAGGACGAAATCGCGTTCAGCGCGTTAAACAGAAAATGGGGATTAATCTTGCTTTGCAGGGCGCGCAGCTCTGCCTTATTTGCCATTTCCCGGAGCTGCTCGGCGCGCGAGACCTCCAGCTGCGTCGAGATAATCTGCGACAGTCCAACCGCCATCTCCTGCAAGGATGAAGTAATCTGGTGCGCGTGGCAGTAGTAGATTTTCAGCGTCCCGGTCACTACGCCTTTCTCCCACAAGGGAATCACCAGCATCGAGTGAATTTCCGGCGTGCGATAAGCCTCATCATTGTTTTTAATAATGATTTTTCCGCTGGTAATCGCCTCGAAGGTGGTTGGGCTAACAATATCGTCCTGATCGCGATAGTTATTTTCCCCGACGCCGACATACGCCAGCACATGGTCAGTATTGGTAATCGCCACCGCATCGGCGTGGATATCGTTGCGGATGATGTCACACACCTGCCGCAGGGATTCACTGTTTACATGGCGGAACAGCGGCAGCGTTTTGTTGGCGATATCGAGCGCCAGCTTGGCCTGCCGCGCGGCGCTGGCCTCTTTTTCCCCCTCCACGCTCTGCACCAGCAGTACGATAAAGCCGATACAGACGCTGCCAAGAATCATTGGAATACCGATTTTAGAGACAATATCGATACCCAGGGCGGTGGTTGGCGCCCAGACAATCACCAGAATCATGGTCAGCGTTTCACACAGCATCCCGGCCAGAATACCGATGCGCCAGTGTTGCGCTTTAGGGATTTTGACGTTGATCCAGCCCGAAAGCAGCCCGGCAATAATACTGGTAATGAAACAAGGCACGGCAGTAACGCCACCAATATCAATCAGATAGCGGTGTACCCCGGCAATCAGCCCGACGATGGCGCCGACCCAGGGCCCAAACAGAATGCCGCCGGACATTACCGCGATAATACGCACGTTGACCAGCGAGCCTTCAACCGGTACGCCGGACCAGGTGCTGAACAGGGCGAACAGTGAGAAGATCGCGCTCACGGCAAGCAACTCTTTCGGGGTGTGGGCCGTTTTGTGCAGCAGTTCGCGGAAGAGGCGGATGCGGATCAGGAAAAACAGGCAGATCAGCATCAGCGCTGCGCGGTCGAACACCGCCAGCAGCATGTTGAAAATTTCGTGCATGGGAACGCCGGGTTTATCAGGAAAGTCTTATGATAAGAAACCCCGCGCCAGATGACCAGTTGTCTGGATAGGAGGATGAAAATTCGTAATCCACAAAATTAAAAGGGGATTAATCGATAATCGGCTAATCAACGGGGAAAAGGGGATTATTAAGAATTTCTCATGAGAACAACAGGATAAAATTAAGTTAATTAAATGTTGTTAAAAATCCCATTGTGAACGCAGGTAGAATTTTTATATTTTTAAACTTCCTCTTTTTGTACCCAGAACTATTTTTTGTCTTACCCCTCGACAGACGGTTTTTTTTCAGGCTATTTTCTAAACACGCCACTGTCGTGGCAGCGTCGCTCGGACGGTCCGGGCGCTAACGTGAATCTGAGGAACCTATGGCTGAATTCAGTCCTGAACGCCGTTTTACGCGTATCGATCGCTTACCCCCGTATGTTTTCAATATTACCGCTGAACTGAAAATGGCTGCGCGTCGGCGCGGCGAAGACATTATCGATTTCAGCATGGGTAACCCGGACGGTGCGACTCCGCCGCATATTGTCGAAAAACTCTGTACCGTCGCCCAGCGTCCGGATACGCACGGCTACTCAACCTCGCGCGGCATCCCGCGTCTGCGTCGTGCCATTTCGCGCTGGTATCAGGACCGCTACGACGTTGAAATTGACCCGGAAAGCGAAGCGATTGTTACCATCGGTTCGAAAGAGGGGCTGGCGCACCTGATGCTGGCCACGCTCGATCATGGCGATACGGTGCTGGTGCCGAATCCCAGCTATCCGATTCACATTTACGGCGCGGTGATTGCCGGCGCGCAGGTGCGCTCGGTGCCGCTGGTGGAAGGCGTCGACTTCTTTAACGAACTGGAACGTGCCATTCGTGAAAGTTACCCGAAGCCGAAAATGATGATTTTAGGCTTCCCGTCGAACCCGACAGCCCAGTGTGTTGAGCTGGAATTCTTCGAAAAAGTGGTTGCGCTGGCGAAACGCTATGATGTGCTGGTGGTGCACGACCTCGCTTACGCCGACATCGTCTACGATGGCTGGAAAGTGCCGTCGATTATGCAGGTACCGGGTGCGCGCGATGTCGCGGTTGAATTCTTCACCCTGTCGAAAAGCTACAACATGGCGGGCTGGCGCATCGGCTTTATGGTCGGAAACAAAACGCTGGTTAACGCGCTGGCCAGGATTAAAAGCTATCACGACTACGGTACCTTTACGCCGTTGCAGGTCGCGGCTATTGCGGCGCTGGAAGGCGATCAGCAGTGCGTGCGCGATATTGCCGCACAGTATAAACGTCGCCGTGACGTGCTGGTGAAAGGGTTGCATGAAGCGGGCTGGATGGTCGAGTGCCCGAAAGCGTCAATGTATGTATGGGCGAAAATCCCGGAACCGTATGCCGCGATGGGCTCGCTGGAGTTTGCCAAAAAGCTGCTTCAGGACGCGAAAGTGTGCGTGTCGCCGGGCATTGGTTTCGGTGATTACGGCGATACCCACGTACGCTTTGCACTGATTGAAAACCGTGACCGTATTCGTCAGGCGGTAAGGGGCATTAAAGCGATGTTCCGCGCCGATGGCCTGCTGCCTTCCGGCACGAAGCACACGGCGGAAAACACTGACTGATAAAACGCAAACAGGAGCCAAAAGGCTCCTGTTTTTTTTACATTCTTGGTTAGATCATCAGGGCAAATGTACCGGCCCAAACGATGACCATAAACGACACACCCATAAATAAATATTTCACGACTCATCTCTCCGCGTATTTCACGTTTATACGCTCTAACGAAAACATGTCCTGTTGTGACATTGTGAGCTGACGCACATTGGCATCACCTCAGAATTCGGTGCATCACTGCTCCAGATGGCGCTAATGTACGCTTAATTTTAGGAGGTGACAAGTGAGATTTTTTTATTAATTTTTAGTTACTTACAACTGTCGTGGATCGACGACACATTAATTTCTTACGGTAATATATTGCCTTTCAGCGACGGGCTTTTTTTGGGATGCACTCTAAGTAAACCACATTGATTTAATGGTTAATTTTGTCTGAAACTCAGGCGGGAGACTGTGCATCTCCCGCCTGTATGACATCACTCAAACGTTCCTTTCACGCAGGCATAGCCGTTACGCACCAGCATTTTTCCTTTCGCCCAGACCTCGTCGATATGTAAGCCTGCCGTGAAGATAATAAAATCGGCATCGCAACCCTCTGCCAGCTGCCCTTTATGTGCAAAACCGAGAAATTCGGCGACGGTTTGCGTGAACGGGCGCAGGGCCTGTTCCAGTGGAAGCTGATGGCGATGAACCAGTTGTTGAAGCGTACATAACAACGATTCGAATCCCGCGACGCCAATTCCCGTCAGTTTTCCTTCGGCATTAAACACCGGCTGGCTACCGTTACCGTCAGAACTCACCGTCATGCGCGCGAGCGGTACACCGTCGCGAAGGGCGCTGGCGATGGCGGTTGCTGCATCAATGGGTGTCTCAATGCTGCTGGTGATATCGATATAGCCGCCTTGCAGCGCGAACGCTTTCGCCTGTGCAAACAGCGGCTCAGCGCGGTTAACGTGAGTGGGCAGCAGCTTGTTAATCGGCACATCGGCGTGTTGCAGGATGGCCTCCAGCGGCGCAAGCCCGCGCGGGCTGTTGCCCATATGAAATACGCTAATGCCTGCTTTTTCGCCCAGCAAACCACCGACGCGCGCGAGCGCCGCCATATTGGCAAGTTGCTCATTTCCCGGTGCGGAGGAGCGGTGATCGGAAATCGCGCATTTCACGCCAATCACCTTATCGATGAGCGCCACATCGCGATCCACGCCGCCGGTGATGGTTGGCGAGGGCAGGGAGTACGCGCCCGTCAGCATCCATGCGCTAATGCCTTCATTTTCCAGCGCCCGGGTTTTCGCCAGCAGCGATTCCGGATGGCGGGTGATGCCATCGGTACCCAGCAGACCGACAACGGACGTAATGCCCGCTTCGACCAGCTTCGACAGCCGCACTTCCGGCGTACGCGTATGCGGCCCGGCTTCACCACCGCCGCCAATCAGATGCACGTGCTGGTCAATAAAACCGGGGCAGACAATCGCCTGTTGCAGATTAATGACCTCGCAGCCTGGCAGCCCGCTGGCGTCAATCTCCGGGGCGATAGCGACAATTTTTCCCCCGGCGACCAGAAAATCCTGCACGCCGAGGCAGTCCGGCGCATAGAGATGCGCTTGCTTAAACAGACGCAGTCCGGGTAGGGTGATTTCCATGTAAAACCTCTCTTATACAATCACTTGCATTACCCAGATAGAAAGCAGGGCGTTAATGACACAAATGGTGATGATGTGCGGATAATATTTCGGGTTAACCCCCGCCGTGCCCAGGCAGCGCCCGGTATTCTGCACCGGGTTACCCATCAGATAGATCGCGGGAAGCAACACCGTCGCATCATGGCCGTTTAGCGCGCCCGAAACCACCAGACTCGCGCAAACGCCGATGCCGCCGCCCATACTCATCACCGAGGCTAGCAGCACGGCCGCCGCTTCACCGGGGAGTCCCCACAGCCCCATCACCGGTTCGAAAACCTTGCCCACAATATCCAGCAAGCCAGTGACTTTCAGCGCCTGAATAATTACAAATGCCATTACCACGTTGGGTAACAGGCTGGTAGTGGCGATGGTGAAACCGCGCCGGGCACCCTCGACAAACAGATCCATCACGTTCTTACGGGCGTGCGTGCTCATCCACGGCCTCCTTGCGCTGACGGCTTTCGATTTGCGCGATCCACAACCGCAACAGGTTTGCGCCGACAAACTTAAATACCAGAATCACCGCCAGAGGGGTGATTACGGGAACAGTGATTACGGTAAACAGCGCCGCGCCAGAGGAAAAATAGTTAGTAATAATGGCGCTGCCGCTGGTCTGAAAGGTGGCGAATATTGCGCGTTCCTGGTCGCTGATCGCACCTTCCTCCGCCAGTTCTTTGGTCATCCCCGCAGCGGCATCGGTGTTTTGCAGGTTGGCAATCAACGCCAGCGAGCAAATACCCGGCACGCCAAGAATAGGCCTGAGGATGGGCGTCATGAGCTGCTGCGCGGCGCGTAATCCGCCTAACCCTTCGGTAACGGAAATAATGCCAAGCGATAAAATCACCGAAGGCGCCAGTTCAAGGGCAAAGAGAAAACCGTCCTTCGCCCCCGTCCCGCCTGTTCCGCGAAACGACACGACGTTCTGCCCGGCGCTGTTCACCGCGCCAAACGTGCCGTTCAGCACGGTAAAATCAAATACTCGCCACCATTCGGTGGATTTCGAAAAAAAGCCTGAAAAGAAAATGACGGTCATAAAAAAGGCGAGATAACCCACCCAACTGACCTTCTCCTGTATCGGGGATGTTTTTTCCATACTTCCCTCCGGTTGACGTTATCCCTGAAACGCAACCTCCAAAGTAGTTGAACCGCAGCGGGAAACGAACCCTAAGAGAAATTTTTCAGAATTCATAAAGACGGGAAAAAACGGAAGAGAGTACTCCTTAAGACAACCTCTCCGCCCGGGAGAGGTTGCGGTAATACGCAGTCTACGCCACGACCGGCGCACCATTACGATATAACAAACATTGGGTATCGCTCTTCTCCACAGCCACTACCGTCGCGGTTACGATGCTGTGTGTTGTATCGTCGATTATCTGATCCACTACACAGTCAAAACTAACCGCGGTACCTTCCAGTACCGGCGCGCCGGTTTTCAGCGGATACCAGTTGCCCTCGCAGAAACGCTGCTCGCCGTGAAAGGCTTTGCTGGCAAAGCGCATGGCGTGCTCCAGTTGCTCTGGTGCCAGAACGTTCACCCCAATACCTTCACCGACGGCAAGTTGCTGGTGGGCGCTGGCGGCTTTACCGACGCACACCAATATGCGCGGCGGATCGACGCTTACGGAACAAAATGACGAGGCGGTCAATCCGTTGCGTTGTGCATCGGAATTCACGGTGATTACCGCGACCGGCAGCGTGAGCTGGCGCATTCCCAGCTTAAAATCCTCGGGCGTTAACGACAGTGTCATGCCGCTTCCTCCGCATCGGGTTTGCGATACGCTGGGTCAAACGGTTCGCGCAGGCCGCGCGCTTCCAGGCGCGGCAACACTTCGTCGCGGAAATAGGGGAAGTCTTCAGCGTAGTTAACAAAAGCGAGGGTCGTTCCCGAGAATCCGGCGTGATAGAGTTTTTCCAGCCCGTCGGCGACATCGTCCGGTGTCCCCACCAGCGGATAACCTCCGTGTCCGGCGGAGAATCGATCGCGAATAAGTTGCAGCTGGTCTTTCGGGAAAGACTCCGCGTTTTCAAACATCAGACGAATGATATTGTCCACCGCCGCCCAGTCTGCGTGTGACTGCGAATAGTGTTGATGGTACGCCTCTGCCTCTTCGCGGGTTGGGCGACATACGACATAGGAGAAGGTCAACAGGTTTAACGGATGCTTACGTACCACATTGGCTGCCTGCTGCTTAATTTCAGCAATTTCTTTGGCAGAACGGTCCAGGCTGATGGCTGACGTAAACAGGAAGTCAGCATTACGTACAGCAAATTTGCGTCCTTCCCCGGAGCCGGCAGCGTTAAAAATCGGCACATCTTTGCGCAGTGGATGCGGCAGACTATAGGTCTGCTTGAGCCTGAAATAGTGGCCATCCCAGTCGAATGGTTTCTCCTCGCGCCACAGTTTCTGAATCACTTCGAACCACTCCTGGCCGAAGGCGTAACGGCTCTCGTGATCGTAGGGGAGGTCGCCGCCCAGCGCTTCGTACTCCGGGCGGTTCCAGCCACAAACCACGTTCAACCCGGCGCGTCCCTGGCCGATGTGATCCATCGTCGCCAGTTGTTTTGCCACCACCACCGGATGGTTAAACGAGGTGTGTACGGTGGTAAATACGCTGATGTGGCGCGTGGCGGCCAGCAACGCGGAAGCCCAGGTGGTGGTTTCCAGCACGTTGCCATGGAAGTTGGTTTCGCCGCCGTAGCCAATCCAGCGGGCGATAGGCAGCAGGAATTCCAGACCGGCTTCGTCGGCAAGCTGCGCCATTTTCAGGTTGTTTTCCCACGAGTTATCCCAGCGCTCCCCGACTTTTGTCACGGCCATTCCGCCGGAGCAGTTGGATGCAAAGAAACCCAGCTTAAACTTATTGTTGTTGAACATACGGTTTGCTTTTATTTCCGCCATGGTATGGCTCCTGTCAGGTAAGTGAACGTCAACGATAAACACGTGAGGATTATGTATTTCACACATGAATATTTTAGGTTTAAAATAAAAATGTCCAGAGGGGCTTTGGTGAATAATTGCTCAGGTGTGAGAAATGTCACAAGAGCAAATCGTTATCGAAACGGGTAAAAACAGAGGAGTTTGTGATGGACGCAAACGCGTTAAATATCCCACAACTGGATGGCGCCATGGATGTAAAACTGTGGTTGCGCCTGCTCTCCTGCGTCAATCTTATTGAGACAGAATTACGCCAGCGCATGCGCGAACAGTTCGCCAGCACGCTGCCGCGCTTCGATATGCTGGCGCAGCTGGATCGTTTCCCGGATGGGATAAAAATGGGCGAACTTTCCCGGCTGATGCTGGTGACGGGCGGTAACGTCACCGGGCTGGCGGACAGCCTGGAGAAAGAGGGCATGGCGGCACGGGTCTATGATCCCAGCGACCGCCGCTCTTGTCGGGTGAAGATAACCGCGACGGGCAAAAAGCAATTCGACCAGATGGCGAAGGCGCACCAGCGCTGGCTGAACGAGCTGATGAGCGGCCTGCCAGAGGCGGAAAAAGCGCATCTCTATACGCTGCTGGGGGCGTTTAAACAGCAATTATCCACCGCGTAATCTTTTTTTCGCAATGCGGATAGTGGCTTCAGTAATTGGATAGTTGCCTGAAGCAGGCCTCCTACAATGTTACTTGTTTGTTAATAATCATAACGCATTGAACAGGTGACCGTAGATGACGACCGCTATACTGGCAGCACTTTCCAACGGTATCGCTCAGGGAGCGATCCGCATTATCGATCTGACCCAGACGCTGAGTGAACGCTTCCCGACGCTGCAATTGCCCGAGCAGTTTGGCCAGGCGCAGGGTTTCAAAAAAGAGGCCATCTCGCAGTACGATGAGAAAGGGCCGGGCTGGTACTGGAACAACTTTAGCTGTAGCGAACATACAGGCACGCACTTTGATGCGCCAGCCCACTGGATCAGTGGCCGTGAACACGCGCAAAACACCGTTGATACCATCGACCCTACCGCCTTTATCGGCCCGGCCGTGGTGGTAGATGCCAGCCGTGAAGTGGCGGAAAACCCGGACTGGGTGCTGACCGTGGATTATCTCAAAAGCTGGGAAGAGCAGTACGGTGTAATTCCAGCGGGAGCATGGCTGCTGTTTCGTACCGGATGGTCAAAGAAAGCGAATGACGCGCAGGCATTTCTCAACATGCGTGAAGATGGGGCACATACGCCTGGCCCATCCCAGGAAACGGTTGAATGGTTGATTCATCAACGTAACGTGCGCGGTTTTGGCGTTGAAACCATTAACACCGATGCCGGACAATCCTACGGCTGGCCGGTACCTTATCCTTGTCATACGTTAATGCATGGTGCGAACAAATATGGCCTGCAATGCCTGACCAATCTTGACCAGTTGCCGACGCGTGGTGCGGTGATTATTGCGGCACCGCTCAAAATTGAAGAAGGCTCCGGAAGCCCACTGCGCGTCCTTGCGCTGGTGGCGGAATAATCTGTCGCCCGGTCAGCGTTTACGCATACTCTGGCTGGGCGTCTCGCCAAAGCGTGATTTGTACTCTGCGCTAAAACGCCCCATGTGGGCAAATCCCCAACGTAACGCCACACCGGTAACATTGTTTACTTCCCCTGTCAGCAGTTCCGCCCGCACGCGTTCCATTCGCGTATCACGCAGATACTGCATGGGGCTGACGCCAAGAAAATTTTTAAATCCGGCATAGAGCCCGCGCAAACTCACGCCACCAATTTCTGCCAGCATCTCAGCACTTAAGGTTTCGTGAGCGTGGGCGTGAATGTACTCCTGAACCCGGCGCACATGCGAAGGACGAATGGCTGCTCGCTTTTGTTGTCCGGGGTGTTGGTAATTATGCCGATGGCTATTAAGCAGGGTGGTGGCGACCAGTTGCTCAATTTGCTGGCGAATTAAACGGTGCTTATCCAGATCTAACCCCTGGCTGGCGCATTCCATCAGATAACCGATTAACGCGCACCAGGCGGGGTTTTCCTGCCAGCGAAAAGCGCTGTCAAAACGCAGCGGTCCGTTCAGCGGCTGCCCGAGTTGCCCCATCAGGGTGCTTTCGAGCAGTGAGCGAGAGATGCGCAGCAGAAATTGATCGTTGCCTGGCTCCCAGCGCATGCGAGTCACGTCTTCCGGGTTAATCACCGTTGCCAGCTGCGGCGTGGAAATGATTTCTTGCCCTTCACTGATGATGGTTGCGTGGCCGTGCAGCGGCATCTGTACCAGAAAAAAATCTTTTAGCTGTGCCGGAGCGATATCGACCCGCGAGCTATAACGCAGGCGATTAAGCGAGATTTCCCCCATTGCGATGTGGTGCATACGAACATCGGCGCGCGCACCGCGATCCACCAGATCGACCTGGCAAGGCTTAAAAATACGCCCGACGATCCCGGCGGCCTGTTCCAGCGATGCCGAGGCAAACAGCAGGCTCGATGAGGCATTGAGATGGCTAAGGGCGGCAGAAAGACGCGGTGAGGCGATTTCGTTGATCAACATAACAGACTCCTCAATAGCAAAAGTTAAAGGGGAACGCTGTGAGTTGATTGTTTGCCGTCATACGCCATCGCGTTGCTTGAATCAACTTATTCATAACAATATATGAACAATCATGTAACTAATTACGCTTATACGTTAGCTCGCTTTTTTTGTTTGTGTCACAGGAGATTCTGATAACGAGACATAGATCATTTTGTTTTGCTTATGGGTAAAAAATGCATAAACGCCATCTTCTGCTGTGGCTATCCACCCTGTGCAGATATCACATCGGGTTCTGCGGTGAACGATTGATCTTGCTCGCGCGATTGCATATCGCTGATAGCGTGTCAAATAACCGGAGTTCGCCATGACGATTGCCATGACTAAAGATGCGGTTCGCCCTTATGCGGTGACCCGCCGGGTTTTACTGGTGTGTTGGTTGAGTATTTTGTTCGAAGGTTATGATGTCGGGGTGATGGGCGCCGTACTCTCGAGTATGGCGGAAGATGCCCGTTGGGGTTTAACGCCGCTGGAACTGGGGGCGCTCAGTAGTTACGCCATTATCGGTATGTTTTTCGGCGCGTTTCTGGCGGGATCTCTCAGTGAGCGACTGGGGCGGCGGCGAATGCTGCTGGCCTGCGTGGCGCTCTTTTCCCTGTCGATGATGGCGACCACCTGGGCGCCGACGCCGCTGCTGTTTGGCGTCTCGCGCTTTATCGGCGGCCTGGGGCTGGGCGGGGTGATCCCGATTGCGGCGGCGATGACGGTAGAGTACTCGCCGCCTGAGCGGCGCAGCTATAACTACGGCATCATGTATTCCGGCTACTCGCTCGGTATTTTGTGTTCGGCGCTGGTGGCGATGTGGCTGATCCCGCATTTTGGCTGGCGCAGCGTAATCGGCGTCGGTGCTTTACCACTGCTGGCATTATGGCCAATGGCGCGACTGTTGCCGGAGTCGCTGGAGTATCTGGTCAGCCGTGGTCGCATGGACGAAGCGCGAGCGCTCTCTGCCCGGCTGGGCGTGCCCATGCCAGAACCGGAAAGACACAAACCTCAGCAGGAGGGCTGGCGTAAAACCGTGACGCTGCTGTTTTCCCGCGATTACCTGCGCGCCACCGCCTGTTTCTGGATAGCACTCTTCTGCGGCATGTTACTGGTTTATGGGCTAAATACCTGGCTGCCAACGATTATGCGCAAAAGCGGCTACGCGCTCGGCCCCAGCCTGCTGTTTCTGGTGGTGTTTAGCCTCTCCTCCGCTATCGGCGGCTTAGTGCTCGGGCGCATTGCTGACCGTATTGGCGCGCGGCGAGCGGTGGCTATTTCTTACCTGGTCGGCGCTGTCGGTATTTGTGCGCTGATGTTCAAGCATTCGCTGGCGATTAACATTTTGCTCACCGCGCTGGCCGGGCTGGGGAGCATTTCGGCATCGCTCATTTTGACGGGCTTACTGGCCACCTGGTATCCGGGGGCCAGCCGTGCCTCCGCGACGGGATGGGCGCTCAGTTTCGCGCGAATCGGCGCGATGAGCGGCCCACTGTTTGGCGCGTGGATCGCCAGTAGCGGATTATCGCTGTCGTGGAACTTTGGCGCGTTTGCGCTGGTGTGTTTGCTGGCGGCAGTGATGGTGATGTTGTTGCCAACGAGAAAATAGACAGTGCTATGGGTCAGGCGCAAATGCTGCGCCTGACCCCCTTTTTATCCCCTCCCTGCAATCCCTATCCACCTTCCGCACAAAAGACAATTCCATGACTAATCATGGATTGCCGCCCGCCATCCCCTTGCTTACAACTAACTCAGACAGATTACAAAAATGAAAGCGAGGTTGAGATGGCTGAACGTTCGTTTGCAGAAGAGGTGAAAAAGCTGAATTTACCCGCCGGTTCCGTATTTAGCGGCGAGGGAATTCTGGCGGTCACTAAAGCGTTGCTGGAATCTGGCGTCTCCTACGTCGCTGGCTATCAGGGCGCGCCGATTTCCCACCTGATGGACGTACTGGCCGATGCGCAGCCAATCCTCGACCAGTACGGTATCCGCTTTGAAAACAGCGCCAGTGAAGCGACTGCCGCGGCAACGCTTGCGGCGTCGGTCAACTATCCATTGCGCGGCGCGGTGACGTTTAAGGCCACCGTTGGCACCAACGTCGCCTCTGACGCGCTGGCGAATCTCTCTTCCGGCGGCGTGCTGGGCGGGGCGCTGATTATCGTGGGCGAAGATTACGGTGACGGCTCGTCAATTATGCAGGAACGCAGCCACGCGTTTGCCATGAAATCGCAGATGTGGCTGCTCGACCCTCGCCCGAACCTGCCTTCAATCGTGCAGGCGGTGAAAGATGGTTTTGAACTGTCGGAAGCGAGCAACACGCCGGTGATGCTGCAAATGCGTATTCGCTCCTGTCACGTTCACGGCCAGTTCATTACCTCAGAAAACCGCGCCCCGGCGTACACGGTAAAAGAGGCGCTGGAAAACCCGCAGCGCGATCTGAGCCGCATTGTGCTGCCGCCGGCCAGCTTCCTGCACGAAAAAGAGAAAATCCATCAGCGCTGGCCTGCGGCGGTGCGTTTCATCCGCGAACGCCAGCTCAACGAGTTTTTCTCTGCCGACGCTGACGATATTGGCATCGCCCTTCAGGGCGGGAACTACAACACCCTGATCCGCGCGCTCAATCAGCTTGGCCTGGCAGATGTGTTTGGCAACAGCAAAATTCCGCTGTACGTGATGAACGTGGCCTATCCGCTGGTGGATGAAGAACTGGAACAGTTCTGCCGCAACAAACGTGCGGTGCTGGTGCTGGAAGAGGGGCAGCCGAACTTTGTCGAACAGAACCTCTCTTTGATTCTGCGCACGCTGGGGCTGGAGACCAAACTGCACGGTAAGGATCTACTGCCGCTGGCGGGCGAATACAACACTGCCACCGTGCAGGCCGGGCTGCGGGCGTTCCTTGAGCGCTATGGTCGCCTGGCGCCAGAGGTCAAAGCCGCGGCGTTTCAGGTGCGAATTCCTCTGGCAAGCGTCGTGCCGGATGTGGTCAACGCAGCCCCGGAACCGGCGCTGGCGGATGCCATTCATGCCCGCCCACCGGGATTTTGCACCGGTTGCCCGGAACGCCCGATCTTTACTGCCATGAAACTGGTCGAACGCGAGTTAGGCCCACATCACATCAGTGCTGATATTGGCTGTCACCTGTTTTCCATTTTACCGCCGTTTAACCTCGGCAATACCACGATGGGCTACGGCCTCGGCGGGGCAGGCGCGGCGGCGCTGAACACCAAAGACGGCAAACGCGCCATTGCGGTGATGGGAGACGGCGGCTTTTGGCACAACGGCCTGACCAGCGGTATCGCCAACAGCGTCTTTAACCAGAGCAACAACCTGACCATCGTCGTCGATAACAGCTATACCTCGGCGACGGGCGGGCAGGACATCCTCTCTTCCACCGCAGAGAACGCCACCCGTAGCACCGGGCATGCGATTGAAAACGCAGTGAAAGGCGTGGGCGTGAAGTGGGTGAAGACCCTTCGTCGTACCTATGACCTGAAGGCGATGACCGCCACCCTGCGTGAAGCGCTCACCACGCAGACGCCGGGGCCGAAGGTGTTGATAGCCCAGAGCGAATGCATGCTTAACCGCCAGCGTCGGGAAAAACAGCAGGTGCGCAAAGCGCTGGAGAATCAACAGCGCGTGGTGCGTGAGCGCTTTGGCGTTGACCCGGATACCTGCACCGGCGACCACTCCTGCATCCGCCTTTCCGGCTGCCCGTCGTTATCGGTAAAACCGAATCCCGATCCGTTGCGCACTGACCCGGTGGCGACGGTGGTAAACAGTTGTGTGGGCTGCGGTTTGTGCGGGGAAGTGTCGCATGCGGCGGTGCTCTGCCCGTCATTCTACCGTGCGCGCATTATTTCATATCCGCGCCTGCGTGAGCGGCTGATGGAGGCGATTCGTCGCCCGCTGATCGGCTGGTTGCAGCGTCGGGATGCTCGCCGCATCGCGCGTTTCAGTTTCTGAGGAGCCAAAAATGCCCGTATTACAACCGATTAAAATAGCCATCCTGGCGATGGGCGGTGAAGGCGGCGGGGTACTTGCCGACTGGATTGTCAATCTCGGGGAAGAGAACGGCTATTTTGCCCAGACCACTTCCGTGCCAGGCGTTGCCCAGCGCACCGGGGCGACGATTTATTACGTGGAGCTTTTTCCGGGGCTTCACGACAATCTCGCCCAGCCGCCGGTGCTGGCGCTGATGCCGATGCCGGGCGATGTTGATGTGGTGCTGGCGTCTGAATTGATGGAAGCGGGGCGCGCCGTGCAGCGCGGGCTGGTGACGCCAGAACGCACCACGCTGATTGCATCAACCCACCGCGTCTACGCCATCGGCGAAAAAACGGCGATGGGCGATGGCCGCGTCAATAGCGACTCGCTCATCCGGCATGCCAGCAATGCGGCAAAACAGTTTGTCCGTTTTGATATGGCGAAAGTGGCGGAAGAGAGCGGTAGCGTGATCAGCGCCGTGTTGTTCGGCGCGCTGTGCGGTTCCGGCGTGCTGCCGTTCAGTCAGGCGCAATTTGAAGAGACCATCACCCGCGGCGGCGTTGGCGTGAAGCCGAGCCTGCGCGCTTTCGCCCGTGGCGTGGCGGCGTCAGGGCTGGAAGATGCTGATGCCGTGATAACCCTCAACGAACCCGCGCCGACCAGCCCGCAGGTTGCGGCGCTGCTCGACCGCATCACCCGCGAACTGCCTGACGCCGCGCGCGCCACTGCCATCGAAGGCGTGCGCCGTCTGCTGGATTATCAGGATGTGCGCTACGCCGATCTCTATCTTGACCGCCTGAAACAGCTTTCTGAACAACCCGGCGGCCAGGGTGATGTGCTGCTGCGGGAAGCCGCGCGCCATCTCGCCCTCTGGATGTCGTGGGAGGACACCATCCGTGTGGCGGATCTCAAAATTCGCGCCACCCGCTTTGCGCGCGTGCGGGAAGAGGTGCGTCTCGATGAGAAGCAACTCCTGAGCATTAACGAATATATGCACCCCCGGCTGGAAGAGGTGTGCGAAACCTTGCCTGTCGGAATGGGGCGCTGGCTGCTGAAGCCGGGTATCTGCAACCGCCTGCTGGGCAGCGTGACCCGCAAAGGACGCGTGGTGAACACCAGTTCTCTGCGCGGCTATTTGCTGCTTTGGATGCTCTCGCGCTGGCGTCGCGGCCGCCGTCTCACCCTGCGTTATCAGCGGGAAAATGCTCGCATCGAAAGCTGGCTGCAATACGTGGTGCGCGCGGCGGCCTTCAACCCTGCGCTGGCGCTGGAAATTGTCCAGTGCCAGCGGCTGGTGAAGGGCTATGGCGACACCCACGCGCGCGGCCTGCGTAACTACCAAACCCTGATAGACATTGTGGAGCGCCACGCGTCGCATCTTGCTCCGGCCACGCTGCGCGAACTGCGTGATGCGGCACTGGCCGATGAACATGGCGACAAGCTGCGCGAGTGCCAGCAGCGTCTGGCTCTGAACTAAGGAGATTATATGAGTGCGACTACCTTTACTCGCCAGCATCGTATCCGCTTTTCTGAGTGCGACCCGGCGGGGATTGTGTTCTATCCGCAGTACTTCGTCATGTTCAACGATCTGCTGGAGCAGTGGGTGGATGAACTGCTGCCTGAAGGCTTTGCTGGTTATATCGGCGAGCAGCGTTTCGGCCTGCCGACGGTCCATCTGGAGGCGGATTTCAAAGCCGTAAGCCGAATGGGCGACAAGGTTGTGCTGCAACTGGAAGTGATCCACCTCGGCACCCGTTCGCTGAAACTGGCGCTCAGTTGCACCAGCCTGACGGGCGAGTTGCGAATGCAGGTGACGCAAACGCTGGTCACAACTTCGCTGGAGACCCATCGCGCAATTGATATTCCGGCCGCGCTGCTGGCGGCGCTGCAAGCACCAGGAGAGAGTCAATGAACATTGTCTGTATCGGCGGTGGCCCGGCGGGGCTCTATTTTGGCCTGTTGATGAAATTACAAAATCCGGCTAACCACATCGTAGTGGTGGAGCGTAATCGCCCGTTCGACACGTTCGGCTGGGGCGTGGTGTTCTCTGATGCGACGCTGGAGAACCTGCGACAGGCTGACCCGGTGAGTGCGGAACAAATCACCGCGCAGTTCAGCCGCTGGGATGATATTGAAATCCATTTTAAAGACACGGTGAACC
The DNA here is from genome assembly GCF_057782505.1 of Pseudocitrobacter sp. CD920760. Classification (NCBI taxonomy): domain Bacteria; kingdom Pseudomonadati; phylum Pseudomonadota; class Gammaproteobacteria; order Enterobacterales; family Enterobacteriaceae; genus Pseudocitrobacter; species Pseudocitrobacter sp. CD920760. The sequence goes on along the minus strand of NZ_CM173490.1, from coordinate 3,739,720 downwards.
GCAGCGGCGGTCACGGGTTTATCGGTATCGGGCGCAAAAAACTGCTCAATATTTTGCAGGAACGCTGCCAGGCGCTGGGCGTGGAACTGGTGTTCGATACGCTGGTGGAGGATGACCAGGCGCTGGCCGCGCGTTATCAGGCGGATTTAGTGATTGCCTCAGACGGCATTCACAGCCGCGTGCGTACTCGCTATCAGGAGGTTTTCCAGCCGGATATCGATAATCGCCAATGCCGTTTTGTCTGGCTTGGCACGCGCAAAGTATTTGAAGCCTTTACCTTTTTATTTGCCGAATCGCCGCATGGCTGGTTCCAGGTTCATGCCTATCAGTTTGAACCGGGGCTATCGACCTTTATCGTCGAAACCACCGAGGAGACATGGCAGGCCGCCGGTCTGGACACCATGAGTCAGGAAGAGGGCATTGCCTACTGCGAAAAGCTGTTTGCGCCCTGGCTGGACGGACACTCGCTGATGTCGAATGCTTCACACCTGCGCGGCGCGGCGATCTGGATCCGCTTCCCGCGCGTGATTTGCCACCACTGGGTGCACTGGACGCAAAACAAGAAAAAAGAGGTGCCGATTGTTCTGATGGGCGACGCGGCGCACTCGGCGCACTTCTCCATTGGCTCCGGCACCAAGCTGGCGCTGGAAGATGCCATTGAACTTGCGAACAGCCTGAAGCAGCACGATGGCGCGCTGCGTCCGGGGCTGGCGCACTACGAAGCGGTACGCAGCGTTGAAGTGCTGAAGATCCAGAACGCGGCGCGTAACTCCACCGAATGGTTTGAAAATGTCAGTCGCTATGAAAATCTGGCGCCGCCGCAGTTTGCCTATTCGCTGTTGACCCGCTCCCAGCGCATTTCGCACGAGAACCTGCGCCTGCGCGATCCGCAATGGCTGGCGCAGTACGAACAGTGGCTGGCAAAAGAACCGGCAACCCCACCGTTGCTTACGCCGTATCAGGTGCGTGGCGTAACGCTGAATAACCGCGTAGTGGTCTCGCCGGTGTTGCTGTATCAGGCGAACAACGGCGTACCGGGCGCGTTTCACCAGATGCATCTTGGCAGCCGTGCGCTGGGCGGGGCGGGGCTGGTACTGACCGAAACGACCGCCGTCTCGGCAGAGGGCCGCATGACGCCGGGATGTCCGGGGCTGTGGAATGACGAGCAGGCCAGCGCGTGGCGGCAAATTACCGATTTTGTGCATCAACACAGTGCTGCAAAAATCGGCGTTCAGTTAGGCCATGCCGGGCGACGAGGTTCCACGCGCGGCGGTGTCGAAAAAGCCGATTATCCGCTGGTGGAAAACAACTGGCCGCTGATTTCAGCCTCGGCGCTGCCGTATCTCGATGGCGTTTCTCACACGCCCGCAGAAGCCACAGCGCAGCAGCTTCAGGAGATTATCGCCCGGTTTGTCGCGGCGACGCATCGCGCAGTCAGCGCCGGGTTTGACTGGCTGGAGATCCAGGCTGGACACGGTTCGCTGCTCTCCAGTTTTATCTCGCCATTAACCAACCAGCGTACAGACGACTACGGCGGCACGCTGGAAAATCGCCTGCGCTTCCCGCTGGCGGTTTTTCAGGCGGTACGCAGCGCGTGGCCGAGTCATCTGCCGATTTCCGTGCGTCTTTCCACGACCGACTGGGTGGCTGGCGGTACAACCGTTGATGACGCCGTTGTGATGGCGCGGATGTTCCGTGAGGCCGGAGCCGACATGATTACCTGCTCCTCCGGTGAGGTTTCTGTTGAACAGAAGCCGGTTTACGGACGCATGTTCCAGACGCCGATGGCTGACCGCCTGCGTAACGAAGGTGGGATCGCCACGATGGCGGTTGGCGCAATCAGCGATGCCGATCAGGTGAATGGCATCATCGCCTCCGGGCGCGCGGACCTGTGCGCCATCGGCCGCCCGATGCTGGCGGATGCTAACTGGTTACAGCGCGAGTGCGCGCGCTACGGCTGGGCGCAGGTTAACTGGCACCCGGCATATCACTACGGTCAGGACGTTCTGCAACGCGCATTAGCGCCTCAGGGGAAATCATCATGAAACATGAAAACCACCGTGAAAGCATCGCCGGACGCGCAGATGTCGCCGATACCCCGGAGCTGGTGGCCTATTACCGGCAGCTTTCTCAACTGAAAACCGGTGCGCTGTGGACTGTCGCCAACAAGATTGAACCCTGGCAGCCGAAATCATCGTCGGTGCCGGTGCTGTGGCGCTACCGTGAATTGCGCGAACACGTGCTGCGTTCGGTTGAACTGGTGACGCCCGAAAAGGCGGGGCGTCGGGTTATCTATCTGAATAACCCCGGTCGCCAGGACGTAGCGGCCGCCGTGGGCTGGCTTTATTCCGGCTTGCAGGTGATGCATCCCGGTGAAGCGGCGTCGGCCCATGCGCACTCCTCCTCGGCGCTGCGCTTCATCATGGAAGGACGCGGCGCGTACACCATCGTTGAAGGCCACAAGATGCCGCTGGAGGCGAATGACTTTGTGTTGACGCCAAACGGCACGTGGCACGAACACGGCGTAGAGGCCGATGGTCTGCCCTGCATCTGGCAGGACGGGCTGGATATTCCGCTGGTTAATGCCATGGAAGCCGGGTTCTACAAAGTGCACCCGGAGATGCATCAACAGGTGACTGCGCCGGTGGATGACCATGTCGCGCTGTGGGGCGCGGCGGCGCTGCGGCCGCACAATATTGGCTGGGATAAACCTTACTCGCCGCTGTTTAAATATCAGTGGGGGCCTACCTATGACGCGCTGTGCCGCGCCTCTCGCGTGAGTGATGGCACGCCTTATGACGACGTGCTGATGCACTACACCAACCCGGTGACGGGCGGCCACGTGATGCCGACGATTGGCGCGAGTATGCAGCGTCTGCGCCCCGGATTTGTGGGCAGGGCGCACCGCCACACGGGTAGCTTTATGTATCAGGTCGCGAAAGGTCACGGCTACTCGATTATCGACGGGCAACGCTTTGACTGGCAGGAGCGCGACATCTTCTGCGTGCCGTCCTGGGCGTTCCATGAGCACGTGAACCTGTCGCAGAGCGATGACGCCTGCCTGTTCTGCTTTAACGATCTGCCGGTGATGCAGTCACTGGGACTCTATTACGAAGAAGCGCTGTTGGAGAACGACGGCCATCAACCCCTTTTGTCTGAGGAGAACAAATAATGCGTCTGATTACTTACCGTAGTGAAGTGGCCGGAGCGGGCCGTCTGGGTGCCATCGTGGGCGATTATGTGGTTGATCTGGCCAAACTGGCGCAGCATAGCGGGAGTTCTCTCCCGGACAATATGCTCGATTTTATTGACCTCGGCCCGGTCGCGGTGCGTGCGGGGACGTCGCTGCTGAAATCTTATGAGGGCAACTGGCCGGTGGGCAGCGCCTTGCCGCTGGTGAACGTGAAGGTGCTGGCGCCGATCCCGCGTCCGCGTAAAAACATTTTCGGTATTGGCCTGAACTACGTTGAGCATGTCGCGGAATCCAGCCGCACCCTGGACACCTCACGCGAACTGCCAACAGAGCCGGTGATTTTCTCCAAACCGCCGACCTCCATTATCGGCCCTGACGACGCCATTGAGCACAACGCGGAGATCACTCAACAACTGGACTGGGAAGTGGAGCTGGCGGTGATTATCGGCTCTCGCGCCAAACGCGTCAGCGAAGCGCAGGCGTTAAATTATGTTTTCGGCTACAGCCTGATGATCGACATGAGCGCCCGCGACTGTCGCCGCGCCGGACAGTGGATCTACTCCAAAGGACAGGACACGTTCGCGCCGTTTGGCCCGTGCATTGTTACGGCCGATGAGATTGCCGATCCGCACAACCTGAACCTGAGCCTGCGGGTTAACGGCGTCACCAAACAAAGCTCCAATACACGCCATATGCTGTTCAAAATTCCGACGCTGATTGCCGATATCAGCAAAGGCATCACCCTGGAACCGGGCGACATTATCGCGACCGGCACGCCGGAAGGGGTGGGCGCAGGGCGCAGCCCGCAGGAGTGGGTATGGCCGGGTGATGTGATTGACGCGGACGTGGAGCTGATTGGCAGCCTGCGTCATCCGGTTGTCGCGGTCTAAAGGGGGTTAGCATGCTGGAATTGCAAAAATTTACCGCCGCTGCGGTGCAGGCCTCGCCGATATTTCTGGATACTGACGCGACGGTGGATAAAGCGTGCCGCCTGATTGCGCAAGCCGCCGGAAACGGCGCGACGCTGGTCGCCTTCCCGGAGGTGTTTATCGCCGGTTATCCCTACTGGAGCTGGGTGATGAACCCGGTAGAGGGTAGCCCGTGGTTTGAAAAATTGTGCCGCAGCGCGATTGAAGTGCCGGGGCCGGAAATCCGCAAAATTGCTCAGGCCGCCGCGCGTCATCGGGTTAACGTGGTGATCGGTGTCAATGAGCGTCATCCACAAAGTATTGGCACGCTGTTCAACACGCTGGTGACGATTAACGACGAAGGCAAAATTATTGGCCGCCATCGCAAGCTGGTGCCGACCTGGGCGGAGAAACTCACCTGGGCCAACGGTGATGCTTCTTCATTACGGGTGCATAAAACCAGTATCGGCCCGCTGGGCGCGCTGGCCTGCGGTGAGAATACCAATACGCTGGCGCGTTTCTCGCTGCTGGCGCAGGGCGAACTGGTACACGTCGCCAGTTACATCGCGCTGCCTGTCGCGCCGAAAGATTACGACATGGCAGAAGCCATTCGCCTGCGCGCCTCGGCGCACTGTTTTGAAGGCAAAGTGTTCACCGTGATTGCCTGCTCTACGATTAGCGAAGAGATCATTGAGGCGATGGCGCAAAGCCACCCGGAATCGCGCGAACTGCTGGCGCGTCGCAACAGCGCATTTTCCGGCGTGATTGGCCCGGACGGGCGGGTGATTGGCGAGCCGCTGATTGATGAGGAGGGAATTGTCTACGCCGACATCGACCTCAATCGCTGCATTCAGCCGCGCCAGATGCATGACATTACCGGGCATTACAACCGCTTCGATATCTTTGACTTGCAGGTCAATCGCCGGGCGATGAACGCCGTCACCTTCAGCGATAGCCTGGAAAGCAGCCTCGACCTCAATGAATTCAACGACGCGGCCGAGCCGCCTTCGGAGTCACGCTAATGCAGACTGCAAAAACTTACCGAATCGGGCAGATTGTCCCGTCTTCTAACACCACCATGGAGACGGAAATCCCCGCAATCTTGCGCGCCAGAGAAGCGATTGCGGCGGAGCGTTTTACGTTTCATTCCAGCCGGATGCGCATGAAACACGTCACCAAAGAAGAGTTGTCTAATATGGATGCCGACAGCGACCGCTGCGCGCTGGAACTCTCCGACGCCGCGGTGGATGTGCTGGGCTACGCCTGCCTGGTGGCGATCATGAGCATGGGCAAAGGCTATCATCGTATTTCCGAAGAACGCCTGCACAGCCGCACGGTCGAAAATGGTCATCCTTCGCCGGTTATCACCAGTGCGGGCGCGCTGGTGGAAGGGTTACGAGCGGTGGGGGCGAAGCGTGTGTCGATTCTGACGCCGTATATGAAACCGCTGACGCAAATGGTGATCGACTATATTGAAAATGAAGGCATTGAGGTGGTAGACAGCATTTCGCTGGAGATCCCCGATAACCTGGCGGTGGGGCGTCAGGACCCGCTTGCGCCGGTAGAGATAACGAAGCGGCTGAATACCAACGTTGATGCGATTGTGGCCTCAGCGTGCGTTCAGATGCCGTCGCTGGGGTCGATACAGTTGATTGAAGACCGGGTGGGGCTACCGGTACTGTCATCTTCCGTCGCGACAACCTGGATGATGCTTAACCGCCTGCGCCTTGACACCCGCGTGCCGGGGTTTGGATCGCTGCTGTCAGGGCGGTTCTGATAAGGTGGGGAATGTGCTCGCTGATGCCCTCACCCCGGCCCTCTCCCACAGGGAGAGGGAGAAAAACGCACATACTTAACCTCTGGCGCGGTCAGTTCCCTCTCCCTTGAGGGAGAGGGTTAGGGTGAGGGGGAAAAACACGTACCCAAACATCACGGAGCAGCTATGAACTTTATCAACGGTTATTTACCCGCCCTGCTGGGTCAGGCGTGGATGGTGGTCTCGTCCGAATTTCACCCGGTGGTGGAATCACACGGTCTGTCGGTGCTGGAATGGCGCGTACTCTCCGTGCTGGAGGGCAACGGGCCGACCAGCGTGAGCGAACTGGCGTTAAAAACCGTCAGCAAACAACCCACCATCACCCGGTTGCTCCATCGGCTGGAGAAACAACAGCAGGTGGAACGTTGCGAGGTTGATGGCGGCGACCGTCGTTTAAGCCTGGTGAACGTCACCGAGTCAGGACGGAAGCTGGTGGAGGCGCTTAACGGCGAAGCTGCGCGCTTCGAGGCTCAGGTGCTGGAATTGCTGGGCCACGAGCGTAGCCAGGCGCTGAAGGCTACGCTGCAAACCATTATTAGCCAGCATCAGGTTTGATTCACCGTTGCTGCCTGCTTTTTTTGCCGGGTGGCGCTACGCTTACCCGGCCTACAAAAACATCCGTCCGTAGGCCCGGTAAGCGTAGCGCCACCGGGCATGTTTTAGGCCGTTAACCCGCCATCCACCGCTATACACGCGCCGTTCACGTATGATGATTCCGGCCCAGCGATCCAGGCGACCAGATTAGCGACTTCATGCGGTTCGCCAAAACGCTTCATGGGGTTGGCGTTGATTAAGTACTCCGCATGTTCCCCGTCGAGTGGGTTCATATCCGTCGCCACCGGCCCCGGCTGAACATCATTCACCGTAATTTTGCGTTCGCTCAAGTCCCAGGCCAGCCCGCGCACCATACGGGCGACGGCGGCTTTGGTCACGCCGTACACCGTGGAGCCTGGCCCCCGGCCTGCGCTGCTGACGATACTGCCGATCGTGATAATTCGCCCACCGGACTGAAAATGCGGCAACGCCGCCTGCACTGCGACAAACGGCCCGCGCACGTTAATGTTGTAGCTCAGGTCGAAATCCTCCAGCGAAAACGTCGCGATATCGCCCATCCGCAGAACGCCCGCGTTATAGACCAGAATATCCAGCCCGCCCAGCGCCTGAGCCGCCTGGTTTACGGCTTCTGTTAGCTTCGCCGCATCGCCGCTGTCGGCCTGAAACGCCTGCACCGCTTTTCCCTGCTGCCGGTAATTATCTACCTGCTGCTGCACGCGCTCGCCGGACGACACCCAGGTGAAGGCGACGGTTGCGCCTTCATCGCTAAGCCTGCGGACAATCGCTTCGCCAATACCGCGCGAGCCGCCGATAACCAGAGCCTTTTTTCCTGCCAGTGATTGAGTCATTACGCGACACCTTTTGTGAGAGGTTAAAAAATGACCACCTTGCCTCGCTTAATCTCCTCCTCAACGCCCCTGAGCGTCAAGACTGATTTTTCGTCACTGTGTATCACACTGTATCTGGCGTAAATGGAGATACAGAGGCAGGCAAAAAGGGGGCGCGGCGGAATATCCCCGACACATACGGCTGTTTTGATAGTCAGGCGATAGGGCGAAAAGAAATAGTCCCGGCTGGTTAGAATTTACTCACTATAATTCCTTCGCTAACTATCGTTTTTGCTTTTTTATCGATCCTTTATCCATGCCCATGCGCAGGAGTAAAAAATGAATACGTCGGCCCTCCCGGTTCAATTTTTAAAAAACAAAACGGTAAAATCTGCTCTTCTGCTCGCTATGTTGTTGACGCCTGTACTTCCGGTATTGGCAGCTGATAATTACGCCAGCGAGTTCAATAACATCCACCAGATTAACGCCGGTGATGTGAATATCGGCTACGTCGATATTGGCCCGCGTGACGGGCAGCCGGTGATACTGCTGCACGGCTGGCCCTACGATATTCACAGTTACGCAGAGGTGGCTCCGGCCCTCGCCAGCAAAGGCTTTAGGGTGATCGTTCCGCATCTGCGCGGCTATGGCACGACGCGTTTTATCTCTGACACTGCGCCGCGTAACGGCCAGCCGTCGGCAATGGCGGCGGATATTGTGGCGCTGATGGATGCGCTGAACATTAAGCAGGCGGACGTTGCCGGGTTTGACTGGGGGGCGCGCACGGCGGATATCGTCGCCGCACTGTGGCCGGAGCGGGTGAAATCGCTGGTGTCGGTGAGCGGCTATCTGATCAGCAGCCAGAAAATTGGTGAGCAACCGTTGCCGCCGCAGGCAGAGCTGCTGTGGTGGTATCAGTTCTATTTTGCCACCCCGCGTGGCGAAGCGGGTTATGCGAAAAATACCCATGATTTTGCGAAGCTCATTTGGCAACAGGCATCACCAGGCTGGAAGTTTAGCGATAAAACCTTTGCCACCAGCGCCGCCTCGCTGGATAACCCGGACCACGTTGCGGTCACTATCAGCAACTATCGCTGGCGTTTAGGGCTCGAAAAGGGTGAAGCGAAGTACGATAAATACGAGCAAAAACTGGCGACGCTTCCGGCTATCACCGTGCCAACCATCACCATTGAAGGCGGAAACAACGGCGCGCCGCATCCGGACCCTAAAACCTATGCCGCCCGTTTTACCGGAAAGTATGAGCACCGCACGTTTGGCGCGAATGTCGGTCATAACCCGCCACAGGAAGACCCGGTGGCGTTCACTCAGGCGGTGGTCGACGCCGATAAACTGTAACGGAGCCGCGATGGAACATATCGACACGGTGCTGGTGGTCGATGACGACAGCGATATTCGAGAGCTGGTTGTCGACTACCTTAATAGCGCGGGCTATCGCGCGACGGGAGCCGCCAACGGGAAGGCGATGCGGGCATATCTGGCAAACCACCAGGTGGATCTGGTGGTGCTGGACGTCATGATGCCGGGCGATGACGGGCTGACGTTGTGCCGTGAATTGCGCAGCGATCGCTATCAAAATCTGCCGGTGCTGATGCTCACCGCCCGCAGCGACGACGCGGACCGGATCCTCGGCCTTGAGATGGGCGCGGATGATTATCTGGTGAAACCGTTTGTCGCGCGTGAACTGCTGGCGCGGATTAAAGCTATTTTGCGTCGCTATCGGGCTTTGCCGCCGAATTTGCAAATCACCGATGCCGGGCGGCTGATTGCCTTTGGCCGCTGGCAACTGGATACCGCCGCTCGCCATTTGATTGATGATGACGGTCTGGTTGTTGCGCTCAGCGGGGCGGAGTATCGCCTGCTGCGGGTTTTTCTCGATCACCCGCAGCGTGTCCTGAACCGGGACCAGTTATTAAGCCTTACTCAGGGGCGTGATGCGGAGTTATTTGAACGCTCCATCGACCTGCTGGTCAGCCGCTTGCGCCAGCGGCTGAGCGATGACGCGCGCGAGCCCGCTTACATCAAAACCGTGCGCAGCGAAGGCTATGTGCTGGCGATGCCGGTGGAGATTCGTCAGTGAGGTTTTGGCCGAAAACGCTGCTGTATCGGCTGGTACTGCTGGTGCTGGCCGGGCTTTTACTGGCGAACGGCCTGACGCTTTCCCTGCTGCTGTATGAGCGTATGAGCAGCGCACGCACGGTGATGCTCGATAACCTGGGTTATGACGTGGCGACCAGCGTGGCGATTCTTGACCGCCTTCCGGCAGACGAACGCGCCGCGTGGCTTCCCCGGCTGGCGCGAGGCAACTATCACTATCAAACCGATGCCGGCGAGCCGGGCCCCGTACCTGACAGCTGGCGCTCGCGCTCGATTGTGGCGTCGCTTCAGGAGGCGCTCGGCGGGCAATACGCGTTGACGATGAGCGCCATTCCTGGCCCGCGCGAGCATATTCAGGCGCATCTGCGTTTACGTGATGGTTCCCCGCTGACGATAGACCTGCGCCCGCAGTTGCCCGCGCTGGCGCGCTGGCTGCCGGTGGTGCTGGTTATCCAGCCGTTGCTGCTTTTACTCTGCGCCTGGCTGGCGGTACGTCAGGTGATTCGCCCGCTTTCGCGGTTTACCCGCGCGGTGGAAACCTTAGAGCCTGCTGCGACACAGCCGCGAATAATGGACGATCGGGGCCCACGGGAAGTGGCGCAGGCGGCCCGCGCATTTAATGCGATGCAGGCGCGTATCCAGCGTTATTTAAAAGAACGCACGCAAATTCTCGCCGCGATTTCCCACGACCTGCAAACGCCCATCACGCGGATGAAACTGCGCGTGGAGATGAGCGAGGAGCCGATGCTGCGCGATAAGCTCATGCAGGATCTCGAGAATATGACGCGGCTGGTACGCGAGGGCATAGCGTATGCCAGAAGCGCTGAACCCTTGCTGGAGCCCACGCATCGGCTCGATCTCAATGCCTTCCTCGACACCCTCGTTTGCGACTACACGGACACCGGCCAGGCCGTCACCTTCTTGCCTGCCCCAACGATTTCTCCGCTGGAGACCCGACCGCAGGCACTAAGGCGCATCATGACCAATCTGCTTGATAATGCGCTGAAGTACGGCAGTGAAGCGCAGGTTCATCTGCTTTTGCATGATGCGCAGTGGCTGGAAATTCAGGTGCGGGATAACGGCCCCGGTATTGATGAGGCCGAGCAGGATGCGGTGCTACAACCTTTCTACCGTATTGAAAATTCGCGCAATCGCCACACGGGCGGTACCGGGCTGGGGCTGGCGATCGCGGCCCAACTGGCGACGCAGCTTCACGGGCAACTGAGTTTACGCAACCACAGTGAGGGCGGTCTGGTGGTTATCCTGCGTTTGCCGCGTGTTTTGTATCCTTCTGTATCCACTTCCTCCCTCGACAACTAACGAGACAAAACGGCGTTTTGCCGACACACCCCGCACACATCGACGCGGTTAAATCGTCTCACCGCCTGATACCCAGGCAACCTAAAGGTGAGGTGAGATATGGCTATTATCATTGCGTTTGTCGGCGGCATGCTGACGCTGTTAAGCCCCTGTACGCTGCCTGTTATTCCGTTTTTATTTGCCAGCGTGAAAGGGCAGAAACGCCATCTGGCGGCGATGTTAACCGGGATGGTGCTGATGTTTACCCTGGTGTCATCGCTGGTGACCGTGGCCAGTGCCTGGGTGGCTCAGGTCGCCACCGTCGGGCGCTGGCTGGCGTTACTGTTTATGAGCGCGGTCGCGCTTTCGCTGATATTCCCACGCGTGGCGCAGTGGCTGGCGAAGCCGGTGGTGCGGCTGGGCAATCAGGTGAACGATCAAAGCAACCATAATCGCGGGCTCGTTGCCGCGCTGCTGGCCGGATTTGCCACCGGCCTGCTGTGGGCCCCCTGCGCCGGGCCGGTGCTGGGGGCCATTCTCAGCCTGAGTTTGCTTCAGGGGAGCAGCGTTTCCAGCAGCGTATTGCTGGCAGCCTACGGGAGCGGCTGCGCGGCGATGCTGGCCCTGTTGTGGTTTGGCGGTAAACGGGTGATGCACTGGCTGCGGGCAAAAACGGCGGTGGTGGAACGTCTGCGCCAGGGCGCGGGTGTCGCAATGCTGGCGTCGGTGGCGCTGATTGCCACCTGTACCACCAGCGTGCTTCAGGGGGCCAGTGCGTTTTCGCAACAGCTGGAACAGCGTCTGGTGGGCTTGCTGCCTGAACAATCCGTACATTTGCAGCCGGTTGTTGATACCACACCCAGCAGTCAGCTCCCGCCACTGACGGGCGGAACGGCGTGGATCAATAGCGCGCCGCTGTCAGCCGATTCGCTGAAAGGGAAGGTGGTACTGGTCGATTTCTGGACCTTTGACTGCATCAACTGCCAGCACACGTTGCCTCACGTTCGCGAATGGTCGCAGAAATACCCAGGCCTGACGGTAGTCGGCGTACATACGCCTGAATATCCCCATGAGAAACCAGTGGATGCGGTAACGTCAGCGGTGAAAAAATGGCGGTTGAGCTACCCTGTGGTGTTGGATAATAACTACCGCATCTGGAATGCGTTCGGCAACCAGTACTGGCCCGCACACTACCTGTTTGATGCGCGCGGGCAGCTGCGGTATACCTTCTTTGGTGAAGGGAATTATGCCGAGCAGGAAGCAGCGATTAAGACGTTGTTACAGGAAAGCCATGCCTGATAGCGCACCTCACAATGCCCGATGGCGCTTCTCTTATCGGGCCTACCTGCATCGTGGCCGTAGGTCGGGTAAGGCGCAGCCGCCACCCGACAATTAGGCCGCACAATACCCGATGGAAACGCCGAACCGTAGGCCGGATAAGGCGCAGCCGCATCCGGCGATTTCGCTGCTTAGGCTACTGAAAATAGTGGCGAAACGGCGGAAACATCCGCTGCCGTTTCGTCGCTCTTCTCTTAATTGAAGGCGACCTTAATCGGCTGTTCAGACAGTTTTTGGCAGGCCTTCAGCGTATGGCTCTTCGCAAAATAGAACATGAATTTATCGCTCTTTGGATGATGCATTAAGGTATCGCCGTTACTGAATTTGAAATATTCCGTACCGTTATGTACCTCATGTCCTGAGCCCACGTAATAATGTCCCTTCCACAACTCGGAGATGTGACCAAAGGCATGCAGCGTGATTTCGATTAGCCCACGCGAGGGGCATTTCAGCTTCAGTGCTGTCGAGTTGAAATTAAGCGCCAGAGCAGGGGAGGTCAGTGTCGTCAGTGCAGCAATAAAAAACAATTTTTTCATAGGATTATGTAGGACTTTTCTTATACGGGACGGGCTTTTTACCGTAACGGAAAGTTTACAAAGTTGATATCAGTCAACTAAAACGAGGTTTTGATTTCATTACGGGGAGTTTTTCTTTTTTTTGCGATCTGTGTCGGGGGCAATGAAGGGCAGCGCTCCGCAGAGCGCTGTACATTAGGCGCGAATATCGGCGTATTCCGGGGTGGTATCAAATTCGTGTTTAGCGAAGGGGCACAGCGGAATAATTTTGCGATTCTCGTTACGCATTTTTTCCACCACTTTTGCCACCAGTTTCTTGCCGACGCCCTGACCCTTCAGGCTTGGGTCTACATCGGTATGCTCAATAATACTGAGGTGCTCGCCGGTGGGAACGAAAACCACTTCGGCCAGTTGATTACCGTCAGCATCGTTAACGTAAAAACGGTTGTTACCTTCCAGAATTTCCATTTTTTTCTCGCTATGGGTTATTTGGTACGGTATTTCAGCGCGCCGCTCGGGCAGGTATCGATGACCTGTTGCACCACGGTGCTCTCTACATTATCGGGCATAATCCACGGTTTGCGCTTCAAATTGAAGAGCTTGCTGTTGCCACGCACGCAGTTGCCCGAGTGCTGGCACAGGGTGGTGTTAAAATAGACGTCGATCTTTTCACCGGTGTAGACCCGGTATCCGGCGTCGAGAAGTTCTTTATCCATGACATTGCCTCAATTCAAATAAGAGTACTGGCTGTGCTAATCATAGCCTGTCATGGCATGCGGAGGGAAAGGAATTACTGATTGATAGGGGATGAGTTGCTAACAAATATTGCAGAGCAGTTGCAGCTTTTTAAGAATTATTCTCAACTCTGTCATATTGCCCTATCGCAACTTTAACGCGGCCCACGCTTCGGTGGAAAAGCAGACAGAAGAGAGAATCTCAAGGGTGCGGTTTTTATTGTTATTAATGTAGTAAGTCGCATTAAGCGTTGGCGTAAGAACATCACCTTTGTTAATGCTGAAGGCCGATTTGATTTTAGTAATGGTTTTAATTTTGCCGCACTGGGTGACCACTGAAAAAATATCCTGTTTTTCAGTTTTTGAGATGTCAATGACCTGCCATTCCATGCATATATCCCCAGATAATTTGTGTGTTCGTATATTAGCACAGCCCACCAGGGCAAGAGCCTAAACATACGGTAAATGAGTGTGAGAAACTAGATTTGTCACGCTATAAATAGTGATCGGGCTCACCAATTGTAATATTCAAAAAAACCATGTAAAAACAAAGAATACATCAGGGTTTAAATTTCTATAGATATCAAAAGGTTACCATTTAATTCCATTGGTTGCAAATTATTACCATGAATATTTCATTTTCTTAATGTTGCGCTAATACAAGCGAACTATCCTGAATCTTTCATCCCCAATAAAGAATGTTGCATGTTATGCCATGCACCGTGGGGCATCGTTTCGGGCTACGTCAGCGAGTGTTCAAAATGGATGATTTTTTACCGTTTTCCCGTCCTTCCATGGGGGATGAGGAGTTTCAGGCGATAAAAGCCGTCTTACAGTCAGGCTGGATAACGACCGGGCCACAAAATCAGGCGCTTGAAGAGGCATTCTGCACGCTAACGGGCAATCGATTTGCCATCGCCGTCAGTTCGGCCACCGCCGGAATGCACGTCACCCTGATGGCGCTTGGGGTAGGGCCGGGTGATGAAGTTATTACTCCGTCGCTGACCTGGGTTTCCACGCTCAATATGATTGAGTTGCTGGGCGCTACGCCGGTGATGATCGACGTCGATCGCGACACGCTAATGGTGACGCCAGAGGCCATTGAAGCCGCGATTACCCCGCGAACCAAAGCGATTGTGCCGGTGCATTATGCAGGCGCGCCGGTGGATATCGACACCGTTTATGCCGTGGCGCATCGCCACGGTATTGCGGTTATCGAAGATGCGGCTCATGCCGCAGGTACGTTCTATAAAGGCCAGCACGTGGGCGGGAAGGGCACGGCTATTTTCTCGTTTCACGCCATTAAAAACATGACCTGCGCCGAGGGCGGGCTGGTTGTCACCGATGACGAAAACCTTGCCCGGCAGATCCGCAGCCTGAAATTTCATGGCCTGGGCGTGGATGCATTCGACCGACAAACCCACGGCCGCGCCCCGCAGGCGGAAGTACTTTCGCCCGGTTACAAATATAACCTCGCCGATATCAACGCGGCGCTGGCTTTAGTGCAACTGGCGAAATTACCGCAGGCCAATCAAAAGCGTCGCGACATCGCGCAACGTTATTTACGCGAGCTTGCCGATACGCCCTTTCAGCCGCTTGCCCTTCCGGGCTGGCCGCATCAGCATGCCTGGCACCTGTTTATTATCCGCGTTGACGAAAACCACTGCGGTATCAGCCGTGACGCATTAATGGAACAGCTAAAAGCGAGGGGCATCGGCACCGGGCTGCATTTCCGCGCGGCACACACGCAAAAATATTATCGCGAGCGTTACCCCAATCTCGCGCTGCCCAATACCGAGTGGAACAGCGCGCGTATTTGCTCCCTTCCTCTTTTCCCGGATATGACTCATGACGACACAACCCGCGTTATTGCGGCACTCCATCAACTGGCAGGACGTTGAGATGTTTGATGTTACGCAGATAAAAAAAGTGTCGGTGGTGATTCCGGTCTACAACGAGCAGGAGAGTTTGCCTGAGTTAATTCGCCGTACTGATGCGGCCTGCGCCTTACTGCATCGCGACTATGAAATCCTGCTGGTGGACGACGGCAGTAGCGATAACTCTGCCCGCATGCTGTGCGACGCGGCGGAAATGCCGGGCAGCCATGTGGTGGCGGTCCTGCTTAACCGTAACTATGGGCAGCACTCCGCCATTATGGCCGGTTTCAGTCATGTGACGGGCGATCTGATTATCACGCTGGATGCGGATTTGCAAAACCCACCGGAAGAGATCCCCCGGCTGGTCGAAAAAGCCGACGAGGGCTATGACGTGGTCGGTACGGTGCGGCAAAACCGCCAGGACACGCTGTTTCGCAAAACGGCGTCGAAGATGATTAACCGCCTGATCCAGCGTACCACCGGCAAAGCGATGGGCGACTACGGTTGCATGCTGCGCGCCTATCGCCGCCATATTGTCGATGCGATGCTCAACTGTCACGAGCGCAGTACCTTTATTCCCATTCTGGCGAACACCTTTGCCCGGCGAGCGATTGAGATCCCGGTGCATCATGCCGAGCGCGAGTTTGGCGATTCAAAATACAGCTTTATGCGGCTTATCAACCTGATGTACGACCTGGTGACCTGCCTGACGACGACGCCGCTGCGCCTGTTGAGCGTCGTGGGCAGCGTGATTGCGCTACTGGGATTCGGCTTCTCGGTGCTGCTTGTGCTGCTGCGCCTGATGTTTGGCCCGCAGTGGGCGGCGGAAGGGGTCTTTATGCTCTTTGCCGTGCTGTTCATGTTTATCGGCGCACAGTTTGTCGGCATGGGGCTGTTGGGTGAGTACATTGGCCGAATTTACAACGATGTCCGCGCACGCCCTCGTTACTTTATTCAACGCGTTATACGTCAGCCTGAAACGGCAGCAGAAGAGGAAAATCAGCAATGAAAGCAGTGGTTTTTGCCTATCACGATATGGGATGTACGGGTGTTCAGGCGTTGCTTGACGCGGGGTATGACATCGCGGCGATTTTTACTCACCCGGATAATGCGCAGGAGAATCACTTTTTTGGCTCCGTGGCGCGACTGGCGGCGGAGCAGGGGATTGCGGTCTATGCGCCCGATGATGTGAATCATCCGCTGTGGATTGACCGTATTCGCGCGATGGCCCCGGAGGTCATTTTCTCCTTCTATTATCGTCACCTGCTGAGTGATGCCATCCTCAGCCTTGCGCCTAAAGGCGGGTTTAACCTGCATGGTTCGTTGCTGCCCAAATACCGTGGACGTGCGCCGTTAAACTGGGTGCTGGTCAATGGGGAGCAAGAGACCGGCGTCACGCTGCATCGCATGGTGAAACGCGCGGATGCGGGGGATATTGTCGCGCAACAGAAAGTGATTATCGCCGAAAACGATAACGCGCTGAGTCTGCATCGCAAACTGTGCGCAGCTTCGCAGACGCTGTTGCATGATGCGCTGGTACAAATCCGCGAAAACCGAACCCATGAGCGTAAGCAGGATGAAAATCAGGCCACTTACGTCGGTCGCCGCACGCCGGAAGATGGGCGTCTGGAGTGGGAAAAAACCGCGTACGCGCTACATAACCTGGTTCGCGCCGTCTCCGATCCCTGGCCTGGGGCGTTCAGCTTTGTTGGGCAAACTAAATTTATTGTCTGGAAATCACGCGTCCACCCGCAAGCCGTGACCGCACGCGCGGGCACCGTACTCTCGGTCTCGCCGTTGATTGTCGCCTGCGGCGAAGGGGCGCTGGAGATCCAAACCGGGCAGACTGAGAAGGGCGTCTACATGCAGGGCGCGCAACTGGCCCAGTCGCTGGGGCTGGTGACGGGCGCATTGCTGAACAGTAAGCCGGTAGTGGCGTTGAAACGCCGTACACGTGTGCTGATTCTTGGCGTGAACGGGTTTATCGGTAATCACCTTACCGAACGCTTGCTGAAGGACGATCGCTACGAAATTTACGGCCTGGATATTGGTTCTGACGCCATCGGTCGTTTTATGGATTGCCCGCGTTTTCACTTTGTTGAGGGCGATATCAGCATCCACTCAGAATGGATTGAGTACCACATTAAAAAATGTGATGTGGTGTTACCGCTGGTGGCGATTGCCACGCCGATTGAGTATACCCGCAACCCGCTGCGCGTCTTTGAACTTGATTTTGAAGAGAATCTCAAGATTGTGCGCGACTGTGTGAAGTACAACAAACGCATCGTCTTCCCGTCAACGTCGGAAGTGTACGGCATGTGTACGGATAAAGATTTCGACGAAGATAACTCTAATCTGGTGGTGGGGCCTATCAACCGCCAGCGCTGGATTTACTCGGTTTCCAAGCAACTGCTCGACCGTGTTATCTGGGCTTACGGCGAAAAATCGGGGCTGAAATTCACTCTGTTCCGCCCGTTCAACTGGATGGGGCCGCGCCTTGATAACCTGAATGCCGCCCGTATCGGCAGTTCGCGCGCCATCACGCAGTTGATCCTGAATCTGGTGGAAGGATCGCCCATTAAACTGATCGAAGGCGGCAGCCAGAAACGCTGCTTTACTGATATCAGCGATGGTATTGAGGCGCTCTACCGGATTATCGAAAACGAAGATAACCGCTGCGATGGGCAAATCATCAACATCGGTAATCCCGATAACGAAGCCAGTATCAAAGAGCTGGCGGAGATGCTGCTTGACTGTTTTGAGCGTCACCCGCTGCGTCAGCACTTCCCGCCGTTCGCCGGATTCCGTGATGTGGAAAGCAGCGATTACTACGGTAAAGGCTATCAGGATGTTGAACACCGTAAACCGAGCATTCGTAACGCCCGACGCTGCCTGAACTGGCAACCGGGCATTGCGATGCAACAAACGGTGGAGGAGACGCTGGACTTCTTCCTGCGCACCGTCGAATTAGGTGGTGATGAACCATCATGAAAAAAGTCGGCTTACGCATCGATGTCGATACCTTCAGAGGAACCCGTTATGGGGTTCCTCAACTGCTTTCTGTGCTTGCGCGACACGGCGTGCGGGCCAGCTTCTTTTTTAGCGTCGGGCCTGACAACATGGGCAGGCACCTCTGGCGGTTGATAAAACCTCAGTTCTTATGGAAGATGCTGCGCTCGCGCGCGGCCTCGCTGTATGGCTGGGATATTTTATTGGCGGGCACTGCCTGGCCCGGACGTGAGATTGGTGCGGGTAATGAAGCAATAATTCGAGAGGCAGCGGCTTTTCACGAAGTGGGGCTACACGCGTGGGATCATCATGCATGGCAAGCCAGAAGCGGGCGTTGGGACAACAAAACGCTGGTTCATGAGATTGGGCGCGGGTTAGTCGAACTGGAGCGTATTCTCGGGGCTGCGGTGTCGTGCTCGGCAGTGGCGGGTTGGCGAGCCGATAGCCGCGTTGTGACGGCCAAAGAGCCGTTTAATTTCCTCTATAACAGCGACTGCCGTGGCCATCGTCCTTTCCGTCCACGACTTGAAAATGGCACGCTCGGAACGGTGCAGATCCCGGTAACGCTTCCCACCTGGGATGAAGTGGTTGGCCGCGAAGTGAGTGCAGAAGCGTTCAACAATTATCTGATTAAACGTATTCGTCAGGATAAAGGCGTGCCGGTTTACACCATTCATGCCGAAGTGGAAGGCATTGCGTTCGCCGCGCAGTTTGATGCGTTACTCACCCTGGCGCGTGAAAACGATATTCACTTTTGCCCCCTGAGCCAGCTTCTGCCTGATGACATTAGCAGGCTGCCCGTGGGAAGCATAGAACGTGGTGAAATTGCTGGCCGGGAAGGCTGGTTGGGTGTGGAACATATTAGGGAATCGTCGCGATGAAGCCTCGTTTTTATGCCGCGCTACTGGCGTGTTTGTATGCGCTTTACTATCTCATTCCGCTAAATGGCCGATTGCTCTGGCAGCCAGATGAAACACGCTACGCGGAAATTAGCCGCGAGATGCTGGCGTCCGGTAACTGGGCGGTACCGCATTTTCTGGGATTACGTTATTTCGAAAAGCCGGTCGCCGGATACTGGATCAATAACATCGGTCAATGGTTGTTCGGGCATAACAACTTTGCCGTTCGCTTTGGCGGCGTATTGTCGATCACCCTGACCGGATTATTAGTTGCCTGGATGGCCTGGATGCTGTGGCGCGATAAACGCGTTGCAATCCTTTCCACGGTTATCTTCCTGACGATGTTCCTGGTCTATGGCATCGGCACCTACGCGGTGCTGGACCCAATGATCACCCTGTGGCTGGTGCTGGGCATGTGTGGCTTCTGGTACGGGGCGAACGCGCGTATTCGTGCGGAAAAAATCGGTGGCTATCTGCTGCTGGGTTTTGCCTGTGGGATGGGCGTGATGACCAAAGGATTTCTTGCGCTGGCGGTACCGGTTTTAGGCGTGCTTCCTTGGGTTATTGCGGAAAAACGCTGGCGGGAAGTGCTGACCTGGGGTTGGCTCTCTATCGCAGTTTGCATATTAACGGTACTGCCCTGGGGGTTAACCATTGCCTCTCGCGAGCCGGATTTCTGGCGCTATTTCTTCTGGGTGGAGCATATCCAGCGTTTCGCGCGCAGCGATGCCCAGCATAAAGCGCCATTCTGGTATTACGTGCCATTTGTTATCGCCGGGTGTTTGCCGTGGCTGGCGTTGCTGCCGGGCGCGCTGAAGCAGGGGTGGCGAGGGCGTAAAACCGAGAAAGGGCTTTTTTATCTGTTGGGCTGGGTAGTGATGCCGTTTCTGTTTTTCAGCATCGCCAAAGGAAAACTCCCCACCTACATTTTGCCTTGCTTCGCACCGCTGGCGATTTTGATGGCGCGTTATGTCCGTGACGCCACGCCATTGGTTATGCGGGCTAACGGCATCATCAACCTGGCGGTTGGTGTCTGCGGCGCGCTTGCGGCGTTTCTTGTCTCTCCCTGGGGATGGATGAAACATCCCATCTGGCCCTACATTGAGCTTTATAAAAGCATGCTGGCGCTGGTGGCGTTTGGTTTTTGGGCATTGATGGGATGGATGTCATTGAAAAATGGGCGACAGGGAACACTGCTGGCCGCCTGTTGTCCGCTGCTGCTGGCTCTGCTGTGCGGTTACGCGATTCCTGACCGGGTTGTTGCCAGCAAGCAGCCGCAGTTTATGATTGATATTCTGAGCGAAGATCTGCAACCCAGCCGCTATGTGTTAACCAATAACGTCGGGCTGGCGGCAGGATTAGCCTGGGAGCTGAAACGCGCGGATATTCTGCTTTATGGCGGAAGAGGCGAGTTGCGCTATGGGCTTGGCTATCCGGATGCTAAAGATCGTTTTATCCCTCGTGAAGCGTTCAATGACTGGCTGGCGGCGCATCGCCAGCAGGGGAGGATATCTCTGGTGTTGCAGGTCAACAGTGGGCAAACCGTGGAGGATTTCGACCTGCCTAAAGCGGATAACGTCTACGTAATGCCACGCATTATTTATCTGGAGTATTTCCCGCAGTGACAACGGTCGTTCTGCTGTTACTGGCAAGCCTGTTGAGCAGTGCCGGGCAGTTGTGTCAGAAACAGGCTGCACATTCCGCAGGCAAAAAACTGCGGCTGCTGTGGCTGGCGCTTGCCGTCGGAATGCTCGGCGCAGGGATGCTGTTCTGGCTTGTTGTGCTGCAACACGTGCCGGTGAGCCTGGCATATCCCATGTTAAGCCTGAACTTTGTCTGGGTGACGCTCGCCGCAAAATTTATCTGGCGCGAAACGGTGACCACGCGGCACTGGACAGGCATTGCGTTGATTATTCTGGGTATTCTGTTGCTGGGAGGGAAGGCGTGATGGGCGTTATCTGGGCATTATTGAGCGTGGTTATCGTCAGCGCATCCCAGCTGGCGCTGCGCTATGCCATGGTACAACTGCCGCCTGTGGCGTCCCTGCGGCTGTTTTGCAACCATCTTCTGACACTCCAGCCAGGAACGTTGCCGCTGGTGGCTGGGCTGGCGGGGTATCTGGTATCAATGATCTGCTGGTTTTTAGCTTTGCAGCGGCTGCCCCTTTCCCGTGCCTATGCGCTGATGAGCCTGAGCTATGTGCTGGTCTGGGGCGCAGCGATAGTGTTACCCGGCTGGCATGAAACCTTCTCATGGCTCTCCTTTGCCGGGGTGATGAGTTTGTTTGCCGGTGTGTTGTTAATATTTTCCCCCGGCCCCAGGGCGTGACCCAGGTTACCGGGTAAGCCGGTAGGCCTGATAAGCGCAGCGCCATCAGGCATTGTGCAGGTGAATTGCCGGGAGGCGGCTACGCCTTGCCCGGCCTACGGTTTGGCGTTGTCATCGGGCGATTTTTTACAGCGCCAGACTCTTTTTTTGCGCCATTTTTTTCATCGGAATGAAGGCAATTACTACCGCGCCGAGCACGAGGAATGCGGCGACCATATAGATCCCGGCGTTGAAGCTACCGGTGATATCTTTCATCCAGCCCATCAGCAGTGGCCCCAGTGCCGCGCCGGTCATCCCGGTGGCGTTAATCACCGCAATCCCCAGCGCGCGCGCCTGAATTGAGATGGATTGATCTGGCGTGGTCCAGAAAATCACCATCGCGGCAAATGCCCCGGCGGATGCCATCACGATACCGCTGAATTGCAGCATCGGGTTGCTACTGGTTGCCGTCAGTATCCAGCCCGCGGCGGCAAAAAGATAAGGCAGCAGCGTGTGGATTTTCCGCTCATTCAACCGGTCGGAACGCTTACTCCACCAAACCATGCCAACAATAGTACACACCTGCGGAATGGCGCTGAGTAATCCAATGGTGATGTTATTACTCTCCTGATTAAAACTGCGCAGAATAAGCGGCGTCCAGACGCTTAATGCACTCAGGGTATTCGTCAGGCAAAAATAAGCCAGCGTGTAGAGCATAATGACCGGCGTAAATAACTCCCGCAGCATGCTGCGCTGCGACACCATTCCGCTGCTGATCCCCTGTTGTGATTGTTGAACCGCGCGTTTATCGGCTTCCAGCATTTCATTCAGACAGGCTTTATCATCGTCGGTCAGCCATTTGGCTTTCGCCGGAGAGTCATCCAGCCAGAACCAGACCACCAGGCCTAATAATACGGACGGGAAACCTTCCAGTAAAAATAACCACTGCCAACCCTTCAGGTTTAATAACCCATCCATATTCAAAATATAGCCTGATGCCAGCGAACCCAACGCCATGGTTACCGGCATCGCTATCATAAACAAGGCGTTAGCGCGGGCGCGATACTGGGAAGGGAACCAGTAGGTTAAATAGAGCAGCAGCCCTGGCAGGAAGCCCGCTTCGGCGATCCCAACCAGCATTCGCAATACATACAGGCTATTTGGCCCGGTAGCAAACATGGTCGCCGTGGAGGCAATTCCCCATACCACCATCAGCACTGCAATCCAGCGTCGGGCGCCGACAATCCCTAACATAATATTGCTGGGGATCCCGCAAATCACATACATCACATAAAACAGGGTGGTGGCCAGGCCAAACATGGTACTGGTTAAACCTAAATCTTTGCCCATCGTTAAACCGGCAAAACCAATATTAATGCGATCGAGGTAAGAGAAAACAAATAAAATAAATAAGAAAACAATTAATCGGCGGAATAACTTTTTAATCACCGCTTGTTGCCGCGGGTCCAGTGTATCCTGCGTATCGGAAGGCGGCGATAATACGCTCGAAGAATCATTCATGTCGGGCTCCACATTGCAATGTAATATTATTTTGTTAGCAGGCGAATATTTATCATGCTCAGAATGTTTTATTGACAGAGGCCATCCGAACACGTGCGCTAACGTATAGGTAACAGCGTGATAAGGTGTCAATGGAATCCGTAAAAAATGAGACGGAATTGTTATCTGTGTGGCGTTTTGTGAATCATAAGGTGGGTTTTAGAACATTCATGACAGAGCGAATGCGCGATGATGCTATAGCGTGAACTTATAACCCGGTATACTCAGCGTATCGACGTCTTTTGACTAAGGAAGCTCATGAGTTCAATCAAAAAAACAGCGGATGTGAAGAGCGCGGATGCGGCTTTTCATCGTGAAGAGTTCCCGTTCTACTGGATTGTTAACGTCTATGCGCGCTACACCCAGGTGATGGAAGTGACGTTGAAAAAGGTGCAGCTCGACGTTTCGCGCTTTCGGGTGATGATGATTACCCATCAGTACGGCAAGGCCAGCATCTCGCAAATTTCTGAATATGCGATGGCAAAAATGCCGACCGTCACCAAAATCGTCGGCCGCCTGCGTGACGATGGAATGGTGACCACCGCCAGCAGCGAACAGGATGCCCGGGTGACGGAGGTGATGCTCACGCCTGCCGGAAAGGCGAAAATTGAAGAAGCGCACCGCCTGGCGCAGAAAGTTTTCGAAAAAGGGTTCAAGGGAATGACGCCCGCGCAGGTGGAAAAAATGAACCTGTCGCTGTCAAAAGTGCTGGGAAACCTTAACGAACTGTAGCCTCAGAGAGCGATCGTTAAGATTTGTGATCGCGCTAAACTTTTCTTATAACTCCCTGTAAATCCTATCGTTAATTCTTATCTGTCGCCCTGAGTTTTCACGGCGACTTTGGTGCGTTTCCCTCCTTTTTCTGCGGCAATTCATCAACATAACGCAATAGCCATAGTGAATAAATGGTTATATTTGCGTTATCGGATTGTAAAAATAACGTGAAATATTACTTGAATATTCACGTAAATCTCTCATGATTGATTTATCGCCATTCAGGGTAAAAAAACAGCGATGACTGTTCGCCTGAATGTGATTCACTTTTTCTGGTCAAGGTGTCAATCATGAAGCCAGTTTTTGAGAGCAATGGTTACGTCGAGCAGTTTACGCTTGGCGCAGGTGAACTACGGTTCGCCGTCAAAGATACGCTGGATATCGCCGGTCACCCGACCCGCGCCGGATGCCCGGCGTTGGCCGATGCGCCGAAAGCGAAGCAGCATGCCCGCATCGTCAAGGTGCTGCTCAACAGCGGCTGCCAGCTGACGGGCAAAACTACCCTGCACGAACTGGCGTTTGGCGTCACCGGGATCAACCCGTGGAGCGGCACGCCCGTTAATCCTCAATACCCTACGCTTATCCCCGGCGGTTCGTCGAGCGGCTCCGCAACCGTCGTCGCCAATGGCGATGTCGATTTCGCCCTCGGTACCGACACCGGTGGTTCGGTCCGAATGCCCGCCGCCTGCTGCGGCGTGCTGGGGTTAAAACCGGGCTATGGCGTGCTCAGCCGCCAGGGCGTATTACCTGCCTACAGCTCACTCGATTGCGTGGGTATTTTTGCCCGCGAACCGCGCATTCTGCGTGAAGTGCTGGCCCGCGTGGCGCTACCGGTTGATGCGCCACTAGAGTCTCTGCCCGCCATCGGTTTTATCTTTGCCGCGCAGCCGGACATTGACGCGCTGCTGGTGGATGCGCTGGAAGCGTTGGGCATCGCCGCAAACAGCGTGACGTTACCGCTGCTGGGCGAAGCGCATCGTGCCGGGCTGACCATCATCAACCGCGAAAACTGGCTGGCGTTTAACGCGCTGCTGGCGAGCCACGCGGTCTCCCCGGACGTTGCCAGCCGAATTCAGGCGGGTGAATCCATCACCAGCGACCAGCTCGCCAGCGCGGAAAACGTGCGCGCGCAGTTCACCGCTCAGGTGAATGCCCTGCTGGAAGACACACCGCTACTGGCGCTGGCGACGCTGCCGGAACTGCCGCCGACGCTGGAAGAGGCGGAAGATCCGCTTAGCGTGGTGAATCTGACGCGGCTGGTGCGCCCCTTCAATCTCAGCGGTCATCCGGCGCTATCGCTGCCGATGGGCGAACTTCAGGGCCGACCCGTCGCGCTGCAACTGGTGGCGGGCTTTGGCGAAGAGGGGCTTCTCGTCCAGGCCGCTGAATGGCTGATGCACCGCCGCCTCTGACGCTCACCGCGCCATAAAACCGTCGAACCGACCACTCAATGCCTTTCGGCGTTGCGGCATCGTGCACCTTTTTGCCGCCCGCCCACGTTAATCGGGAGTCAGCTATGTCCGTCGTACACGTCCGTGAAGAGCTTGTTCCGTTATTGACCGAAGTGACCGCGCGCAGCGCCGATTTCGAGCGCCAGCGCCATGTTTCAGACGACATCATCAGCCGCTTTAAACAGGTAGGCGTCTACCGTGCGCTGGTGCCGAAAATCTACGGCGGCGACGAGTGTTCTCCGGCGCAGTTTTGCGAACTGATTGAGCAAATCGCCACCGCAGATGGCTCGGCAGGCTGGGTTGCCAGTTTTGGTATGAGCCCGTTTTATCTCGGCGCGCTGCCGCCGGATACCCTGAAAGAACTCTATCGCGATGGCCCCGATGTGGTGTTTGCGGGGGGCATTTACCCGACCCACAAAGCGCAACTGGCCGATGGCGGCTATCGCGTAAGCGGTCGCTGGTGCTTTGCCAGCGGCAGTATGGGCGCATCGGTGTTTGGCGTCGGCATTCAGCCAGAAGGGGAGAACATGCTTCCGCGCATGGCGGTGCTGCCGCGCGAAAGCATTCATATCGACCCGGTGTGGGATACGGTCGGGCTGGCGGGAACCGGCAGCCATGATTTGCTGGTGGATGACGCGTATGTGCCGCAGGAGTGGACCTTTATTCGCGGCGGGGCGCTGAATCTGGAAGGCGCGCTGTATCGCTATCCAGTGCTGTCGCTCGCCACGCAGGTGCTGTCCGTTGTGGCGCTGGGTGTGGCCCGCGCGGCACTCAATGAAATCTATCAGATTGCCCATCGTCAGCAGTCTGTCACCGGCGCGCCGCGCCTGGCCGACCGACCGCAGGCGCAGATGCAAATCGCCCGCTGCGAAGCAGAACTCCGCTCGGCGCGTGCCTGGTTTTACGAGGCCATTGATGACGTCTGGCAGCGTCTGCTGGTCGGTAATGAGCCGAGCCAGCAGCAGGTCAACGCCCTGCGTCTTTCCTCTACGCACGTCACCCGTGTGGCGGCAGACGTTGCCCGTCAGGCGCTGGCGCTTAACGGGATGGGCGGCGTCACTATGACCAGCCCGCTCCAGCGTTATGTGCGCGACACGATGGTGATTACCCAACATGCCTTTATGGGCGACCTCTCGTACCTGAACGCCGGTACGGTCTTTTTCGGCGGCAAACCGCTGCCGGGTTATCTCTGAATTTCTGAAAGGAGCAACAAATGAGCCAGAACAAATTACGCGTGCTGTTTTGTATCGGTGTGAACCAGAACTTTTTCGATGCGACTCCGGCAGAAGCCAAACAGGTGTGGGGCGCATTCGGCGTGATGATGAAAGGCATGGAAGAGACGCCGGGCATCCGCGTCATCGGCAACATGGATGATGACCAGTTGATGGTCGGCCCCTCGACCACCGCGCCGTGGACCACCTACGTGCTGGCGGATGCCGACACCCTGGAAAACGTGGCGGCGGTCTGCAACCTGTTCCGCACCACGCCGGTCGGTGAAAGCAAGCTGTGGAAGTACTGCAAGATTGAAGCGCGCGTGGGCCGCGAACTGATTATTCAGGGTTAAGGAGCGGGTGATGAACTCACAGGATGCGCAGCGTTTGCAACAGCTTGAAGACCAGCAGGACGCACGGGTATGCATCAGCAACTATATGCGCCTGTGCGACCAGCTTGAAACCCCGGCGACCGTGCGGGCGATTGGCGCGCTGTTTACCACCAATGCCTGCTGGGAAGGCGTGGGCGAACCGTATGCCACACGCCTTGGCAGGCATGTCGGACGCAACGCCATTGAAAGCATGATGGCCGGATACGTCAAAACGCCCGCGCATTTTGCGATGAACGCCCATTTTTTGTGCTCGGAAGCCCTCATCCAGCAGCCGGATGGCCTGCTTTTCGGGCGCTGGCTGATGCTGCAAACCTCCAGTTTTACCGCCGGAGGATCGCATCTCAATGCGGCGGAACTGAACGTGGAGTTTCGCCGCGAAGCAGGTGTGATGCGGATGCACCATTTCACGACGCGCAATCTGTTCAGCAGGCCAGTTGACCACTGGCACGCCGCAGATGTGCTGCCTGTACCTGACAATAAATAGAGAGTCGAGCGATGCAGTGTGATAACCAGATCCCCGTAAAAAATATCGAAGCCAATGTTCCCGACTGCGCGGAAATCGCCGCGCTGGTGCAGTCTGACCGGGTGCATACCTCACTTTATAATTCCGAGACCCTGTTCAACCTTGAGCTGGACAGGATCTTCAGCAAAACCTGGGTATGGGTGGCGCATACCAGCGAAATCCCGGAAACCGGGAGTTTCAAAACTACCGAGATCGGCACGCAGCCGGTGATCGTCGTGCGCGACCGCAAAGGCAACGTACACACGTTGCTCAACCGTTGCCGCCACCGCGCCGCCACCGTGTGCGAACATCGCACCGGTAAAACCAACAGTTTTGTCTGCCCGTACCACGGCTGGGGCTACGCGCTGGACGGCAGCCTGCGCGGCGTGCCGCACCCGGAAAGCTATGCCGATCAACTGGAAAAAGGCGAGCTGGGGCTGGTGTCGCTGCGTACCGAACAGTACGCCGGCATGATCTTCGCCACCTTTAATGAGCACATCGAACCGCTGGAAGATTTCCTCGGCGCGGCGAAAAAGTGGATGGATCTGTTTATGAAGCAGGGCGCGGGTTATCCGATTAAAACCGGCCCGGCGCACCGTTTCCGTTTCCCCGGCAACTGGAAGATCCAACTGGAAAATACCACCGACGGCTACCACTTCCCGGTCGTTCACCGCTCGTTTTTAAGTTCGGTCGATAAGCAGACCGAAGAGATGCTCAACTTCGTTGACGGTAGCGGCTATGTGGAAGATCTCGGCAACGGCCACAGCGTGATGGTGATGATCCCGGAACTGGTGGATCTGGAAGCCAATCTCGATGCGCCTATCCCGGAGCGCTTTATTGCGCTGGCCGACGAATTGCGTAAAGACCACGATGAAGATCAGGTACGTCGCATTGTGCGTGCCGTCGGCGGTTCCGGCTTTAACCTCAACATTTTCCCCAATATTGCCTGTTCAATGGCGTTCTTCCGTGTGCTGCAACCCGTTTCGGTGAACGAAACCGAAATTCATCATGCGGTGATCACCATGGACGGCGGACCGGAAATTGCCAACCAGGCACGTCTGCGTCTGCATGAACATTTCCAGGGCCCGATGGGCTTTGGTACGCCGGATGATTCCGAGGCGTGGGAACGCGTACAGCGCGGGGCGACGGCGGGCAACGACCTGTGGATCATGCTCAACCGCGGGCTGGCGGGCGAGTACCGCAGCGATGACGGCCTGCGCAGCGACGTGAGCGCCGAAACCGGGATGCGCGCGGCGTATCAACAGTGGAAAAAACTGATGACGGAGGCGGAATAATGACGCCAGATACGGTTCTGATTTCCGCAATGGAAATTATCAATCTCGAAGGCGACTTGCTCGATCAGGGCGAGTTTAATGCCTGGCTGGAACTGTGGCAGCGCGACGGCCTGTACATCGTGCCAATCGACTCACAGGAGACCGATTTCAAAAATACCCTCAACTACGCCTGCGACGATCACGAAATGCGTGAGCGTCGGGTGAAGCGCCTTTACAGCGGTGAGTCAATCTCCACCACGCCGCGCGCCCGCACGTTGCGCACGCTCTCGCGCTTCCGTTTGCTGGAAGGCGAGGGTGACGAAATTGTGGTGCGCGGCGCGCAGTCGCTGTGGGAACACCGCAAAGGCTACAGCCGACACTACGCGGCGGATATCACCTGGCACCTGCAATCGCAGGGCGACCGGCTGCTGATTAAGCAAAAGGTGATCCGTCTTATCAACAGCGACGATGTGCTGCACAGCATCGGCTACATCCTGTAAGGAGCGCGTTATGACGCAAACCGTATTAGTCACCGGCGCGGCCGCCGGGCTGGGCAACGTCATCGCCACGCATCTGTTGTCGCAGGGGTATCAGGTGGTGCTCTCGGACGTGAGTCTGGCGCGCGCGCAACAGGCGGCGGAGAAACTCGATAACGGCGCAGGCCACGTGCTGGCGCTGGAACTGGATATCCGCCAGCCGCAGGCGTTTGAGCAGGCGCTACAGGCGATTGAAACCCGCTTCGGCAGCCTGGAGGTGCTGGTAAACAATGCCGCGCTGACCCTGGCGACGCCGGTGATGGAGATTGACGTTGAAGAGTTTGACCGGGTGATCTCCACCAATCTGCGCGGCACGTTTGTCGGCTGCCAGACGATTGGGCGCTACTTCGCGAAGAAAGGTTACGGGCGAATTATCAACCTGGCGTCGCTCGCCGGGCAGAACGGCGGCACGGCCTCCGGGGCGCATTACGCGGCATCGAAAGGCGGCATCCTGACGCTGACCAAAATCTTCGCCCGCGAGCTGGGGAAATCCGGCGTAACGGTGAATGCCATCGCGCCGGGGCCGATGGATCTCCCGTCCGTTCACGCGCTGGTGCCGGAAGAGAAAATGGCCGGGCTGTTACAGATGATCCCGGTGGGTAAGTTGGGCGATGCCGAATTTGTCGCTCAGGCCGTGGCGCTGCTGGCTTCACCGCAGGCGGCGTTTGTCACCGGGGCGACCTGGGACATCAACGGCGGTCTGTTCATGCGTTAAGGAGTCGCCATGCTGACACTGCACATTATTAAGCGCGAGTTACAGGGGGAAGTCGTCCTGCTGACGCTTGCCTACGCAACCGGCGCTGAACTGCCTGCGTTCACCGCCGGGGCGCACATCGACCTGCATCTGACCGACGATCTGGTGCGCCCGTATTCACTCTGCGGCGATCCGGCAGATCGCTACTGCTATCAACTGGGCATCCTCAAAGATAGCCAGTCGAAAGGCGGATCGCTGGCGGCACACGCGCTTCAGGAAGGCGAATCGGTAACGGTGAGCCTGCCGCGCAATCTGTTTGCCCTTGATGCGCGCGCGGCGCACAGCCTGCTGATCGGCGGCGGGATTGGTATCACGCCGATGCTGGCGATGGCGGCGGAGCTGCACGCCGCCGGGCGCGCGTTTTCGCTGCATTACTGCGCCCGTTCGCGCCCGCAGGCGGCGTTTGTTGCCGAACTGGAAAAAGCGCCGTGGGCGGATCGCGTATGGCTGCATTTCAGTGATGAACAACGCATTGATTTGCCAGCGGTGTTAAGTGATGTACCGGCTAACACCCATGTCTATGTTTGCGGCCCGACGCGGCTGATGGAGGCGGTGAGCGAGCAGGCAAACGCCGCCGGGTATGCGGCTGAAAACGTTCATCAGGAGTGCTTCAGCGCGGAAGTTGAAGTGAGCGGAAAGGCGTTCGACGTGGTCGCCGCCACCAGCGGGATTACCGTGCGGGTGCTGGAAAACCAGACCATTGTCGAGGCGCTGGCGCAGGCGGGATTGAAGGTGTGCGTCTCCTGTAAGCAGGGGATTTGCGGCAGTTGCCTGACGGATGTGATTGAGGGCGAGCCGGATCACCGCGACAGCTATCTGACAGACGAGGAGAAAGCCGATGGCGACCAGATCCTGCTCTGTTGTTCCCGGGCGAAAAGCGCCCGTCTGATTATCGATCTCTGAGGATTTCAGCATGAATTTGCAGACCGAGTTTCGTAATGCGATGGCGCAACTGGGCAGCGCGGTGTCGGTGATCACCACCGATGGCCCGGCGGGGAAATTTGGCTTTACCGCCTCTGCCGTGTGTAGCGTCACGGATCAACCGCCGACCCTGCTGGTGTGTATGAACCGCAACTCTTTTGCCAACGCGCACTTCAAGCAAAACGGTGCACTGTGCGTGAACGTGCTTTCCGGCGCGCATCAGGAGTTATCGGGCATTTTCGCCAATGCGACCCTGCGTTCCGAAGAGCGTTTCGCTTACGACCGCTGGCAGGTGATGGCGAGCGGCGCGCCGGTGCTCAGTTCCGCCGTCGCCAGCTTCGACTGCGTGATTGACGACTGCCATGAAGTGGGCAGCCACACGGTATTTTATTGCCAGGTGCAGGCGATTCGCATCAGCGAGCAGCCGCGCGGGCTGGTCTATTTTAACCGTCGTTACCATACGGTAGGCGGCGATATTGAGGTGAAAGCCTAACCCATTGAGGAGCCTGGCTTATGAGCAATACCGCAGCAGCACCGCACGACCCAAAGCAAATGCGTAAACTGGTGATCGCCTCCGTTCTGGGCAATGCGCTGGAATGGTATGACTTCTTTCTCTATGGCACGGCGGCGGCGCTGGTCTTCGGCCCGCTCTTTTTCCCGGTCGGCGGCGATCCGCTACAGGGCACATTACTGGCGTTTTCCGGCTTTGCGGTCGGCTTCCTGGCGCGCCCGCTCGGGGGGATTGCTTTCGGTCATTTAGGCGATCGCTACAGCCGTAAGATGACGTTAATCATGACGTTAACGCTGATGGGCGCGACAACCTTCGTCATCGGCCTGCTGCCGGTTTATAGCCAGATTGGCATCTGGGCGCCGATTTGTCTGATCACGCTGCGCTTTTTGCAGGGCGTGGCATCCGGCGGCGAGTGGGGCGGCGGCGTGTTGATGCTGAGCGAAAATGCCCCGGCTTCAAGGCGCGGCTTCTTTACCGCCTGGAGCCAGATGGGCGTTTCCGGCGGCTTTGTGCTCTCGGCATTCGCATTCTATCTGGTGCAGAAACTGCCGGAATCCGATTTTATGAGCTGGGGCTGGCGCGTGCCGTTCCTGCTGAGCCTGCTGATTTTTCTGGTCGGCGTCTATATCCGCAAAAACATCCGTGAAAGTGAGGCGTTCAGCCAGGCTAAACCGGAAGATAAACATGAAAAAATTCCGTTGCTGGTGCTGCTGCGCGACCATCCAAAAGCGCTGATGCAGGCGATTGCCCTGCGTCTGCCGGAGAACGGCGCATCCTATATCTTCTTCACCTTCTCGGTGGTGTACGCCAAACATATTGGCATCTCTACGAGCATTATTATCAGCGCGGTGACGCTGGCGATGTTGATTGAATTCTTCTCGATTCTGTTCTGGGGCGCGCTCTCCGATCGTATCGGCCTGAAACGCGTCTATTACATCGGCGTGATTGGCCTGCTGGTGATGGCTTTCCCGTTCTTCTGGCTGGTTTCGACCGGCGAATATAGCTGGATAATGCTGGCGATGTTCCTTGGTTTACCGGTGTGTCACGGGGCGATGATCGGCACGCAGCCGTGCATTATGAGCGATCTGTTCCCGGTGCGTGTGCGTTACTCCGGCCTGGCGCTGGGGCATGAAGTGGGATCTATCTTTTCCGGCGGGCTGGGGCCGATGCTCGCCGTCGCACTGTTAATCGAATTTGACGCCGCCTGGCCGGTATCGCTGTTGTTGATTGTCTATGCGCTACTGGCGTGGATTGCGTTGTGGAGCCTGCCTTCGCAGGAAACACCTGTCCTGAGTCAACCTACAAAAACCTTACCCTACAATGAGGTCTAAGCAATGTCAGTGAATCCGGTAACGACATCAGAAGTGGAAAAATTACTCGCCGTCAGCAGCGGTTTTCTCTCTCAACAGGGGAACGAGCGCTTTAAGGAGATCATGCATCACCTGCTGGGCGATCTCTGCCAGACCATTAAAAAATTTGATATCACCGACGAAGAGTTCTGGCTGGTGGTGAACTATCTCAACGAGCTGGGCGAACGCAAAGAAGCGGCGCTGCTGGCGGCGGGGCTGGGGCTGGAGCACTACCTCGACATTCGCGCCGATGAAAAAGAGGCGGCGGCAGGCAATGAAACAGGTACCCCGCGCACCATCGAAGGGCCGCTGTACGTGGCGAATGCGCCGCTGAGTGAAGGTTTTGCCCGCATGGATGATGGCAAAGAGCAGGGTGAAATCATGTGGTTACAGGGCGTGGTGAAGGATAAGCAGGGGCGTCCGGTGGCGGATGCCGTTGTGGATATCTGGCACGCCAACACGTTGGGTGGTTATTCGTTCTTTGATCAATCTCAGAGCGAATACAACCTGCGCCGCCGCGTGCTGACCGACGCCAACGGTCACTATGCGGTACGCAGCATTGTGCCGTGCGGTTACGGCTGCCCGCCGGATGGCCCGACGCAGAAACTGCTCAACGGTTTAGGCCGTCACGGCAATCGCCCGGCGCATATTCACTTCTTTGTATCCGCGCCGGGTTATAAACACCTGACTACGCAAATTAACCTCAATGGCGATGCGTACCTGTGGGATGATTTTGCTTTCGCCACCCGCGATGGGCTGATTGCTGACCCGGTGAAAGTGGACGACGAAGCGGTGGCCTACGAGCGTGGCATTCACCAGCCGCATACGGAAGTGAACTTTGATTTTACGCTGGTGGCGGCGACGCAGAACAGCGAAGAGGAACGCGGGAAGCGGTTACGCGTGAAAGAGTAAATTAACGCAGTCGGCGCAAATTGCTGACAACATGCGCTTTGTTCTTGCCGGATGCGGCGTAAATGCCTTATCCGGCCTACAAAGTCATGTAAATTCAATATATTGCAAGGAACCTTATAGGCCTGATAAGCGTAGCGCATCAGGCAATTTACGGCTTAACGATAATCAGGATTCGACATCACGCTGTAACGCCCGCCACCGAGTAAAAAAATCACAATACCCAGCAGGAAATAGAACGCAGCGCTTTCAATAATCCACGCGCCTGTGGGTGCCAGTGCGAATATTTGCGTACCGTTTGCCAGCGCCACTGCGGTCAACATGGTGAACGAAACAATAATTGCCGCCCAGCGAGTGAAGATGCCGAGAATAATCAGAATCGGGCAAAGAATTTCACCAATAAAAACGCCCCAGGCAATAAAACCCGGTAACCCGGCTTTCATCAACAGGTCCTGAATAAAGCCCAGATCGCCGCCCGGTAAGGCTTTATGAATACCATGAAACAGAAGCAAAGCACTGAATGTCAGGCGTAGTAAGAGCTTAGCGCCATCCGGATGATCGAACCGTTGTGTTAACGCGTTGAGCATAGAACAGTCCTTATTAAGTGAACCCAGAAGAATAAAAACAGAAATTTGGGCAAAAGAACCCGGATAGCATAGTGGCAAACTATTGTGGCGGATTAAAGGCAGAAAAATTTAAGAAGTTGTTAGAAAAATTTAGTCAAATAAAAAGGCCGAAGAGGGAATTAACTCTTCGGCCTTTTGCTGTCAGAACTTAATCTTCCAGCGCATAAGCGATAATGTCATCGCCTACATCCGGTGAGTGGCTGGCGCCACCTGCGGAAATAACGACATACTCTTTACCGGTTTTCGGTGATTTATAAATCAGCGGTGCGGCAACGGCACCAACCGGCAGACGGGCGCGCCATAGCTCTTTCCCGGTTGAGGAGTCGAGTGCACGCAGGTAGTTATCCTGCGTGCCGGCAAAGAAGACCAGGCCAGAAGCGGTGGAGGTTGGGCCGCCCAGCGTTGGCATTCCCAGCGGAATGTGCATGCCGGTTTTCATCCCCAGCGGGCCGGTATCTTCCACTGAACCCATCGGAACCTGCCACACCAGTTGGCGCGTATTCAGGTCAATCGCGCTCATGGTGCCAAACGGCGGAGTATTACACGGCACGCCCAGCGCAGATTGCAGAATATCGATACGCACACCGCCGTAAGGGCCAGCGACCTGCGGACGTACAGTGCCCATAAAGCCCGGGACTTCGTCGGTTGAGACGTGGTATTTCGCCATATCTTGCTGGCGCACCAGAGACATCCGCAGCGGCATACGCATATCGTTGACGAACAGCGTGCCGGTACGTTCATCGATAGTGATGCCGCCCCAGTTCATGCCGCCCAGCAGGCTTGGCCATTCGATATACGGTTTTTCCGACGGTGGGGTGAACATGCCCAGATAGGTCGATTCTTTAAAGTCGATACGACAGATCAGCTGATCGAACGGCGTGACGCCCCACATCGATTTCTCGGTCAGCGGGTCAACGCCTAACTGCGGCATACCCGTAGAGAACGGCTGAGTGGTGGAAAGACGTTCGCCTTCCGCGCCCTGATGCGGTACCGGAATCTCTTCCACTTTGGTGACCGGTTTCCCGGTACGGCGGTCGAGAACGTAGATTTGCCCGGTTTTGGTGGTCTGTATCAGTACCGGAATTTCTTCGCCTTTTTCGTTCTTCATGTGGAACAGAACGGGCTGAGACGGTAAATCGTAGTCCCAGATATCATGGTGAACGGTCTGGAAGACCCATTTGGTTTCACCGGTACTGGCGTCGACTGCCACCACAGACGAACCGTATTTCTCTTTAGCTTCGTTGCGGTCGCCGCCCCAGTAATCCGGCGGGCCGTTACCGGTTGGCAGATAAACCAGATTCAACTCTTTATCAAAGCCGGGTACCGTCCAGACGTTAGGCGTTTCCAGCGTATAGGCACGTGCTTTTTCCGGGTCAGTAATGTTTTCCGGCTGGCCGACATCCCAGGCCCAGACCACATCCCCTGTACGCACATCATACGCACGCACGACGCCGGAAGGCTCACCGTGCACGATATCGCGCACCCAGCCGCCAATCACGGCAATGTGCCCCATGATCATCGGAATAGACGTCGGGTGATAGCGCTTACTGTTTTCCGTGTCGCCCATACCCTGTTTCAGATCGACGCTGCCTTTGTTGCCAAAGCTGTCGCACAGCTCGCCGGTTTTGGCATTCAGGGCAATCAGACGGGCATCGACGGTCGAGATGATAATACGCTGCGGGCATTGCTGAAGCGCCGGGCTGGATTTTTCTTCTGCGCTCAGCGAATCATCGTTCTGCGCATCGTAATAACCCACACCGCGACAGGTCACGTGTTCGGCGGTCTGCGCGTGCGGATCAAAGCGCCAGCGGGCTTTACCGGTGTCGGCATCAATAGCCGTTACCACGTTCAGCGGAGTACAGGAATAAAGCGTATCGCCAATTTGCAGAGGCGTATTTTCGTCTACCCCGATACCCGGGCCGGTTAAGCGACGCCCGGTGTGATACGTCCACGCCACTTTCAGATCTTTTACATTCTCCGGGGTGATATCCGTGTAGGGTGCATAACGCGTACCGGAGGCATCGCGGCCAAAGAATTCCCAGTTGTCACTTTTTGATGCCAGAGTGGGTTCTTTGCCTGCGTGGGTATCGACAACACCATTATGAATGCCACCGTGCGGGAAAAACGCCGAGACCAGTGTTGCCAGCAGCGCGACAAAGATCACCGTTGCGCTGCGGTTAGCCGCACGCACCGATGAACGCTGAACGGGCAACGTGGTGGTGAGCCACAGGGCGAGCATTAATAAGAGTGCGGGAACCACCAGACGTGGAATCAGACCCCAGTAACTGAATTGCACTTCATAGAGCGCCCAGATAAGGGTAAGGACAAAGGTAATAATGGAAAGGGGGAGGGCAAATTTACGGCGCAGCAGGTAGCCTGCCCCGATAATCAGATACGCCAGACCGGCGACCAGATACCAGGCGCTGCCGCCCAGCGACAGGAGCTTACCGCCCCAGATGGTTAAAAACAGCCCAGTGCCAACACTGAGCAATACGAAGAGTAAGCGGTAGAGCGTAAAGAACACGCCTCCACCTCTGCTTTTTTGTTCGTCCATTGTGCATCCCATACAAAGTCAGTCGTTTGAAGCATTTTTGCTCAGTGGGCTGGCGCATCATCCTGCTAAGGACGTTAGCCGCCTGAGATCCTGTTGTTATGGTGGGTAATCCGAAGGGGAAGTGCCTGCGCCTACAACGTAAGGAAGTTTATTTATTTGTAAGATAAATGTAAAACTTATGAGCATTAAATGTATAACAAATAGAGGTGGCGGGGCAGAAAGGACAATGCAGGGAGCCGTAAGGAAGCCTCCCTGCAAGGTGCATGAAATCAGGCGTCAGCGAGTTGAAGAGAGGACGCTTCCTCGGCGTCTTTTTTACGCTGCTGTTCGAGCTCCAGCGCGCCGCGATGTGACAAGTAGCAGAACAAAATACAGCAGACAATCCCACCCATCAGCAGATAAAAGCCACCGTGCCATCCCATTTTATCGACCATCACGCCAAACAGACTGGTACCCAGTGAGGCGCCAAAGATGTAGCTCATAAAACCACGCAAACCGACAGCGGAGCCCACGGCAAAGCTGGGCACAATTTCCATTGTTTGCACCGAAGCAAGAAATTGCGGGACATAAATCAGACAGCCCACGATGGCGGCAAAAACAGTCACCATCAGCAGAGATTCACTTTTCCAGTAGCCAATCAGGCAAACGAAAATCAGCGCCATGCAGATCATCGCCAGTGGCATACGCCGCCCTTTAAAGAGCTTATCGGATAACCACCCGGCCAGGAGCGTAGAGGGGATAGCGGCCCATTCAAAAAACAGGAACGCGATGCTCATTTGTTCTTTGGAGAAGTGTTTGACCGTTAGCAGATAAATTGGCAGCCAACTGATCATACCGAATCGCACCATATAGACGAAGACATCCACCAGTGAGACGTACCATGCATTTTTGTTGCGCAGGACGTAGGTGCAGAATATCTGGAACGCGGTCATATTCTCTGGCGCGTTTACCGTATGGCGAGTTTTCAGTACCACTTTTTCTTCCGGCATCATCTCTTCCAGCGCGGGAAGACCTTCCTTACGCGGAGAACCTTTACCCAGAGCCAGCACCACTACTGCAAAAACGACGGCCACGCAGGCCGGGACAATATAGCTGGCGCTTTGCCAGTGCTCGCTGCCCAGAATAGCAAATCCGGCCCCAACGATTGGTGCGACAATACCACCGCCCACGTTATGAGAAATATTCCAGAACGCCCCTACGCGCCCGCGTTCCCGACGAGGGAACCAGTTGGCAATAGTAATAAAAGAGGGGCCAACGCCCATCCCCTGAAACAGACCATTAAGAATAACCAAAGCGGCGAAAATCCAGAAAGCGGTGCTGAAACCCAGGCCTACGTTGACGATGGCGCACAGCACCAGACCCGCAGCCATAAATACTTTCGGGCTGGCTTTATCTGCCAGACTACTCATCACGCCCTTACTGATGCCGTAGGCAATAAGCATACAGCTGCTGAGTAAACCGATCTGGGTTGCGCTGAGATCTAATTGCTCTTTTAAATAGGGCGTCGAGAGAGTGAAGTTATTACGTACTATATAATATGCCAGATAGCCCAAAAATACGCTAAGCAATGCTTGCATCCGGTATCGATTATAGGTTGCCTGAACTTTCTCCGCAGGAACTTTGTCTGCGGATTGTCCTGTTTTAAATATTGATAACATGTCGTCACCTGTACTTTTAATTGATATAGACAGCAGGAGTAATCGACAGAAAGAGTGCGGTAATTACCGTGTGTCTTCAAGTTCATGTAATGTGTCAAAAATGACTCAAATTAACGGGCTGGCTGGATGTTTTTGACTCAATTATTTATGAGTGAATGACCTGTTATTCTTTTTGATATCAGATTTATCTTCGTCTTGTGCGGCTATTAACATATTCCGCAACCATCATCTGGTATCCTTATTACGGTTCATCAATGCTTGCGAAGATATCTCCGTGTTCGTCGCAGTCGTTACGGATAATTGAAAACGGGTAAGTTTTGCCACAATTTTTATTTCGCGGGAAATTGAGATTTATGAGAGGGATCACAATCGTGTT
The DNA here is from genome assembly GCF_057782505.1 of Pseudocitrobacter sp. CD920760. Taxonomy (NCBI): domain Bacteria; kingdom Pseudomonadati; phylum Pseudomonadota; class Gammaproteobacteria; order Enterobacterales; family Enterobacteriaceae; genus Pseudocitrobacter; species Pseudocitrobacter sp. CD920760. Next base: position 3,700,970 of record NZ_CM173490.1, on the reverse strand, counting down.
TTGTCACCGGGTCAAAACACTCTGCAAAATTGGCGTTTTGTTATCGCTGATTCTGCTTTCCAGGCCGGTGCTGGCACAACATGGCGAACTGGTGATGGCGACAACATTTTCACCCGGTGCTACCGCGTGGATTATTCAGCGCTGGCAAACACAGCCCGACGCCGTGACTATTCGCACACTCAACCGTACCAGCGCTTCTCTGGAGCAATTGCTGGATACGTCTAACGCTGAGAATGTCGATCTTATTCTGACCTCCTCACCAATGCTGCTACAGCATCTTCAGGAACATCAAAAGCTTGCACCACTGGAAGAAATTCCACAGAACAGTCAGCGCCTGGTGCCAGAATCGATTCGTTCCACCTCCGTTGCCGTTGCGATTTCGGGATTTGGCCTGTTGATTAACCGTTCGGCACTGGCTGCACGTCATCTTCCCGCTCCCGCAGATTGGGATGATTTGATGCATCCGCGCTACCAGGGGGCTTTGCTGATGAGTAGCCCGTCCAGATCGGATACCAACCATTTGATGATTGAAGCGCTGTTGCAGCAAAAAGGCTGGGCGCAGGGCTGGGAAACGCTACTGGCGAGCGCCGGCAATTTAGTGACGATTTCATCGAGAAGTTTTGGCGTTGCCGATAAAATTAAGAGCGGGCTCGGCGTCGCCGGGCCGGTTATTGATAACTATGCCAATTTGCTGTTAAACGATCCGCATCTGACGTTTAGCTATTTCCCACAGTCGGCGGTCTCGCCTACCTATGTGGCTGTGCTTAAGAAAAGCCAGCATGCGGGGGAAGCCAGGCGTTTCATGCGTTACCTGCTCAGCCCCGAAGGTCAGCGCATCCTCGCAGACGCCAACACCGGGAAATATCCGGTTACGCCGTTGAGTTCCGGGAACCCAAGAGCCGCGCAGCAGGCCGTGTTGATGAATCAGCCGCCGTTGAACTATCGCCTGATACTGAAACGTCAGCAGTTGGTGCAGCGCATGTTTGATACGGCGATTAGCTTTCGTCTCGCGCAATTAAAAGATGCCTGGCGAGCGCTACACAGTGCAGAAGCGCGACTTAAACGTCCCTTGCCTGAAATTCGTTCGCTGCTTACCCGCGTGCCGGTTGATCCTGCGAGCAGTGAAAATGAAGCCTGGCTGGCACAGTTCGATAATAAAAGTTTTGCAGAGCAACAAATGATGGAGTGGCAGCCTTGGTTTCTGAATAACCAACGCCAGGCAATCAATAAACTGGAAGAGCTGAAATGAAGGGTAGGTCGCTTCTGCAACGTTTGCGGCAAATGAGCATCAGTAATAGCCTACGTGGCGCTTTTTTAATGGGGGCGCTTCTTACCCTGATTGTCAGCAGCGTTAGTCTTTACTCATGGCATGAACAAAGTTCGCAGATCCGTTATTCACTTGATGAGTATTTTCCGCGTATTCATTCTGCTTTTCAGATTGAGGGAAGCTTAAATCTGGCCGTCGATCAGTTAAACGAGTTTTTACTGGCGCCCAACACCACGGTACGTTTACAGCTGCGAAAGCAGATTATCCAGCAATTAGATAAAATTGAGCGGCTCAGCCAGGGCCTGACGCCCGAGGAGCATCAGCAGCTATCGATGATTTTGCAGGACAGCCGGAAATTGTTATCCGAACTGGACAGGGCGCTCTATAACATGTTCCTGGTGCGTGAAAAAGTGAGTGAGCTCTCCGCCAGAATTGATTGGCTGCATGATGATTTTACGACCGAACTTAATTCGCTGGTGCAGGATTTTACCTGGCAGCAGGGAACATTGCTCGATCAAATAGAAACACGCCAGGGCGATACCACACAATACCTGAAGCGTTCTCGGGAAGTGCAAAATGAGCAACAGCAGGTCTATACGCTCTCGCGAATTGAAAATCAGATTGTTGACGATCTGCGTGACCGCTTAAACGAACTGAAATCCGGGAATGACGACGGGATGTTGGTCGAGACACATATTCGTTATCTTGAAAACCTCAAGAAAACGGCAGATGAAAATATCCGTGCGCTGGATGACTGGCCCAGCACCATTACGCTGCGACAAACTATCGATGAGCTGCTGGAAATCGGCATGGTGAAGAACAATATGCCTAATACCATGCGTGATTACGTCGCCGCGCAAAAAGCGCTTATCGATGTCAGCCATACCCGTGAAGCAACGCTGGGGCGATTTCGAATATTGCTTGAGACACAGCTCGGTAATAGCCATCAGCAAATGCAACGGTTTAATCAGCGAATGGAACAGATTGTTCGCGTGAGCGGCGGACTAATTCTGGTGGCGACATTTCTCGCGCTGTTGCTGGCATGGGCATTAAACCATTATTTTATTCGATCGCGACTGGTTAAGCGGTTTACCGCGCTGAATCAGGCGGTTGTTCAAATTGGTTTGGGCACAACCACCACGGATATCCCTGTATATGGCCGGGATGAACTTGGGCGCATTGCCGGTTTACTGCGTCATACGCTTGGCCTGTTAAATTCGCAAAAACGGCAACTGGAGCAGGAAATTACCGAGCGAAAAGCCATCGAACAGGATTTACGCTCAACGCAGGATGAACTGATTCAGACGGCAAAACTGGCGATGGTCGGGCAAACGATGACTACGCTTGCGCATGAAATTAATCAGCCACTGAATGCGTTATCGATGTATTTGTATACTGCGGGCCGTGCTATCGATATGGGGCAGACCGATCAGGCCAAGACAACCTTGCTTAAAGGAGAGGGGCTGGTCAGCCGGATTGGCGCCATCATACGGTCATTGCGGCAATTCACGCGGCGAGCGGATCAGGATATTGCGCTAAAACCCGTCGACTTGACGCAGACCTTTAATGCAGCCTGGGAATTACTCGCTATGCGCCATAAACCGCAGCAAGCAGTAATGAATCTGCCCGAGAGAAATGCATGGGTGTCCGGGGAAGACGTTCGCCTGCAACAAGTTCTGGTGAACGTTCTGGCGAACGCCCTTGATGCGTGTCCTGGCGGCGCGGAAATTACCGTAAGCTGGCAAACAGAGGGAAACACACTCTGTGTGTTTATTGCCGATAATGGCCCTGGGTGGCCCGAATATTTGCTGCCGACGCTGTTGAAGCCTTTTACGACCAGTAAAGATGTTGGGCTGGGCATTGGTTTATCGATTTGCGTCTCGCTCATGACGCAAATGGGGGGAGAGCTGCGTCTGGCATCGACCGTAACAAAAAATGCCTGCGTGGTGCTGGAATTCAAAATAATGGAAGTAAGCGATGTCGAGTAACGATTTTTCCATTCTGCTGATCGATGATGATGCTGATGTGCTGGATGCCTATACTCTTCTGCTTGAACAGGCGGGTTACCGCATTTTTGTGTGTAATAACCCGCTGGATGCACAGCAATGGATTCAGAAAGACTGGCCAGGGATTGTGCTCAGCGATGTCTGTATGCCGGGATGCTCTGGCATCGATTTAATGACGCTGCTGCATCGTGATGATAAACAGTTGCCCATCTTACTGATTACCGGTCATGGCGATGTCCCAATGGCCGTAGAGGCGGTGAAAAAGGGGGCCTGGGACTTCCTGCAAAAACCCGTAGAACCCGGAAAATTACTGACTCTGGTTGATATCGCGCTACGTCATCGGAAGTCGGTTATCGCCCGCCGTTTACGCCACCAACAAAGATTACAGGTTGAGGTGGTAGGGCGCAGCGAATGGACGCAACGCTTCCGACAGCGTCTTGAACAACTCAGCGAAACGGACATTGCCGTCTGGTTTCATGGAGAAGCGGGAACCGGGCGTATGACCGGTGCGCGTTATCTCCATCAGTTAGGGCGCAATGCAGACGGGCCGTTCATCTGTCATGAAGTGATGCCAGAAAATAAGACTCTGTTTCAGGAGATCGTTGCACAGGCTTACGGTGGCACGCTGGTTTTGAGTCGTCCTGAGAATCTGAGTCGCGAGCAACAATATCAACTTGCGCAGCTTCAAAGTCTGGAACAACGTCCGTTCCGTTTGATTGGTATCAGCCACTCTTCTCTGGTTGAGTTAGCCGCCGCCAATAATATCGTTGCTGAGCTTTATTACTGTTTCGCCATGACGCAAATTGTCTGTCAGCCCTTATCACAGCGCCTGGACGATATAGAGCCTCTATTTCATTACTATTTAAACAAGGCCTGCCAGCGGCTAAATCATCCTGTTCCCGAAGTAGGGGCCGAAATCCTGAAAAGAATGTTGCGCAGAGGGTGGTCAAATAATATCCGTGAACTGGCAAATGCTGCTGAATTATTTGCGGTTGGCGTTTTGCCGCTGGCGGAAGTGGCTAATCCTCACATGCATGTCAGTGAACCGACGCCACTGGATCGGCGCATTGACGAAATTGAACGGCAGATCATTACTGAGGCGTTGAATATTCATCAGGGAAGAATTAACGAAGTCGCAGAGTATTTGCAAATTCCGCGCAAAAAGCTGTATCTGCGAATGAAAAAGCATGGCCTGAGTAAAGAGCATTACAAGATGTAGTGGAACGAAAATGATGGCAGGCGGGGGGATACATGGTGTCCCCTGCAGGAATCGAACCTGCAACTAGCCCTTAGGAGGGGCTCGTTATATCCATTTAACTAAGGGGACGAAGCGGCACGAGCATAGCGTTTTTTGCCCTGCCGGGTAAGTCTCGTGCCGCTTAACTGCTCAAAGCATCGCCATTTAGCGCTGTTTTTTCGACATTTTTTGCTGGCTATCGCGCTGTTTTGCCTCTTCCTTGCGCTTGTTACTCATATCATTGCGAATTTGTGCGTGGCTCATCAGCGCGAAGATAAAGGTGCCGCCGCAAATGTTGCCGGCAAGGGTTGGCAGGGCGAAAGGCCAGAAGAATTCGCTCCAGTGCACGGTGCCGTTGAAGACCAGATAGAGGATCTCGACCGAACCGACCACGATATGGGTGGTGTCGCCCAGTGCGATAAGCCAGGTCATCAGAATAATGACCACGATTTTCGCCGCACCGGCGGCGGGGAACATCCATACCATCGTTGCGATAAGCCAGCCGGAAATAATGGCATTGGCAAACATCTCGGTGGGGCTGTTTTTCATCACGTCCATACCGATTTTGACAAACGCGTCGCGCGTCTCTTCATCAAATATCGGCATATACTCGAATGCCCATGCCGCCACGCCGGTGCCCAGCACGTTGCCAAAAAGCACGATGCCCCACAGGCGCATCAACAGGCCGAAATTACCGGTTGTCGGTTTTTGCATGACCGGCAGAACCGCGGTGACAGTGTTCTCTGTGAAAAGCTGCTGGCGCGCCATGATGACAATAATGAAGCCGAAGGTGTAGCCGAGATTCTCCAGCAGAAAACTACCGGGCACGCCGTCCAGCTGGACGTGAAAAATGCCTTTTGCCAGCAGCGATGCCCCCATTGAAAGCCCGGCGGCGATGGCGGACCACAGCAGCGCCATGGCGTCGCGCTCCAGCTCTTTTTCGCCGTCCTGGCGGATATGCTCGTGGATAGCCATCGCGCGCGAGGGAAGACGCTCTTCGTCTATCTCAATTTTCTTCCCGCTTTGCTTCTCTTCGCTTTCGACTTCCAGCTCGTCGCTGTGACCGTCAATTTTATCGTCTTTGAGGTTATCCATCGCGTTGTCCTTTTCTGTACACAAACCTGTTAAAGCGTAGCGGTTTTTGTAACAGTCAGGTCGGGAGTTATTCTGAAATGACAAGAATGGTAACGTTTAATGTCAACGGCTTCGGTAGAATAGATATGCACAATGCGGCGGTTACCAGGCTAAAATTAGAGCAACGAGACCGCGAATATAGACATCATTCGACGTGCTGTTACAATCGCTCACACCTAAACAGGCGGACACTCATGCGTTCCGTCATGGATGGCAATCAGCGATAGCCATAATTAACAGGGAGACACTTATGAAGCTTCGCCTGTCGGCGGTTGCGCTGGGCACCACACTGCTTGTCGGGTGTGCGAGTTCCGGCACTGAACAGCAAGGGCGGTCAGACCCTCTGGAAGGTTTTAACCGCTCGATGTACAACTTCAACTTTAACGTGCTGGACCCTTATGTGCTGCGTCCGGTGGCCGTTGCGTGGCGCGACTATGTTCCACAGCCCGCGCGTACCGGCCTGGGTAACTTTACCAGCAACCTGGAAGAGCCTGCCGTGATGGCTAACTACTTCCTGCAGGGCGATCCCTACCAGGGGATGGTGCACTTCACGCGCTTCTTCCTGAACACCATTCTGGGGATGGGCGGCTTTATTGATGTGGCCGGTATGGCAAACCCGAAACTGCAGCGCGTAGAACCGCACCGCTTCGGCAGTACGCTGGGGCACTATGGCGTCGGTTACGGCCCGTATATGCAACTGCCGTTCTACGGAAGTTTCACCCTGCGTGATGAGGGGGGCGATATGGCCGATACGCTGTATCCGGTGCTCTCCTGGCTGACCTGGCCCATGTCTATCGGTAAATGGGCGGTGGAAGGTGTGGAAACGCGAGCTCAGTTGCTCGACTCCGATGGCCTGCTGCGTCAGTCCTCTGACCCGTACATTCTGGTACGTGAAGCTTACTTCCAGCGCCACGACTTTATCGCCAACGGCGGTAAGCTGAAACCGGAAGAAAATCCGAACGCCCAGGCGATTAAGGATGATTTGAAAGATATCGATTCTGAATAAATCGCAGGGTATAGATAAAGAAAAGGTGAGCACTGAGGCTCACCTTTTTTATTGGGGAAAACTTAGAAGCGGTAGTTGAAGTTGGTACCGAACAGCCAGGCTTTACCTTCAGATTTAAAGGTGTACGGACCTTCCTGGAATTTAACGCTCTGTCCGTGCATGTAGGATACGCCCACATCAACAGACGCATCTTCATTAAGCGCATAGGTCGTACCGGCGCTCAGCCACAGGCGGTCCTGATCCGGAATAGAGATTGAACGATAGTTAGACGGAACCGGGCTATCATCGAAGGCGATACCGGTACGGAAGGTCCAGTTATCGTCATAGTAATAGGTGGTACCCAGCGCCAGGCGCCATGCGTCTTTAAAGTTCTCGTCTTTCTGGAACAGCGTGCCGCTGCTGTTGGTTGCTTTCAGTTCTTCGAACTGGCTCCAGCTGGTGTAGGTTGCGCTATAGTGGATAGCCCACTGCGGAGCCACACGGTTGTAACCGGAGATTTCCCACATTTCTGGCAGATTCAGCGTCAGAGAACCGTTGGTGGTGCTGCCATTGGTGCCTGCCGGAAGGCCGAAATTACCGAGGATTTGGTTATATGCGGACGGCAGGTCGCTCTTATAATCGCCATCAAAGTCGATTTTCACTTCAGAACGATAGGTGAAGCCGTAACGGTTATTCTTATCCAGTTCGAACAGAATACCGGCATTCCAGCCAAAGCCCCACTCGTCACCCTTCAGGTGTGCGATTTTAGTATCCGCCGGGATCTGGCCTACCTGGCCTGCCAGAGCCGGAGGAAGCACGCCAGAGCCTGCAACGATCTGACCTAAATCACCCGCATAGCGGTCGATCTTTGCACGGGCATAAACAGCGTTAACACCGGCCCCGAAGCTCCACTGACTGCTGAGGCGGTATGCGCCGCTCAGATTCAGGTTCACGGTTTGCAGGTCAGTCGTACCACCGTATGCGCCAGCGGCATAGGTGTCGTTAAACTCAGTTGCCAGACCATAGTTAGAGGTTACGGAAGCCCCCCAACCGAACTGATCGTTGATAGGCATCACGAAGTGAACGTTTGGTACCCATGCGGTAGGCGCAATGTTATCCGCTTTCAGACTGTTGCCGGTTGGCGAACGGCCTGAAACGTTCACATCCGGGTCAATATAAACCGCACCGGCAGAAAACGTCGGGCGATCAAACATCATAATCAGCGCGGGGTTACGGCTGGCGTTGCCTGCATCGTCAGCGATGGCACCTTCACCGGAATAGGCGCGGCCCAGACCAGAGGAAGAAAACTCATTAAGCTGGAAGCCTGCAGACCAGGCGTGGGTAGAAACGAGTGCCACTGCGACTGCGAGAGCAGACTTTGTAAACCGGGTTTTCTGGCTCATGACCATAACCTCATTGAGTTATTTTTATACAAAAAATGTTACATGTAGTAACAGAAGCGCGAAGTGTAGGGGCTGGACTACGTCAGAGAAATCAGACCAGTGACGAGAGTATAGGTCTGACCAGATGTGATGTTGCAATATTGTTTCTCAGATTTTACGTAGATGATCACCGAAACGGGATCTGGTTAGCAAATTTGGTGAGGTCGAGCTTCATCTGTTTGGGTGATTTTTGTTTTAGATCATTTTTAAGTGTGATTTCGGTCACTTATCTCAATTGGCATAATTAACAACTGGAGGGAGCTTTCCGGGGAGCGTAAAATAACGGCATCGTTTATCTGGCACCTTCGCGTGCATATACAGAGGAAATCTACAATGAGTAAATGCAGTGCTGATGAAACCCCGGTTTGCTGCTGTATGGATGTTGGTACCATCATGGACAACTCCGATTGCACAGCCTCCTATAGCCGCGTTTTTGCAACTCGCGCTGAAGCTGAAGAAACACTCGCTGCGCTGACTGAACGCGCGCGTGGCGTTGAATCCGATCCGTGCGTCATCACCCCGGTCTTCAAAGACGTTGAGGGCGGCGTACAGATGGATATCGATTTTGTTTTTGCCTGCGAAGCAGAAACGCTGATCTTCCAGCTGGGTCTGCGTTAATCCTTCCCAAACGCCTCTGCGATGCAGGGGCGTTTTCTTTTCCCCCTCCAGTGTGTTTTAGCTCCCATTTTTCTCTCTCTCCGATTGGCTTAATGTAAAAAATTAGTTAAGACTGTTATCAGGTCCGACCACTTTGGTTTTATCTTTTAACAGGGGAGTTTTATGAGTCAGGCATTACCGCTTATCACCCGTCAGGGCGATCGCATTGCCATTGTCAGTGGTTTACGTACCCCATTTGCCCGTCAGGCCACCGCCTTTCACGGCGTACCGGCGATTGACCTCGGCAAAATGGTCGTGGGCGAAATGCTGGCGCGTAGCGAAATTCCCCCTGAAATGATCGAACAACTGGTCTTCGGCCAGGTTGTTCAGATGCCAGAAGCGCCAAACATTGCCCGCGAAATTGTCCTCGGTACGGGGATGAACGTGCATACGGATGCCTACAGCGTTAGTCGCGCCTGCGCTACCAGTTTTCAGGCGGTCGCCAACGTGGCCGAAAGCCTGATGGCAGGGACTATTCGCGCGGGTATTGCGGGCGGGGCGGATTCCTCTTCCGTGCTGCCGATTGGCGTCAGCAAAAAGCTGGCGCGAACGCTGGTGGATGCCAATAAAGCGCGTACGCTTGGGCAGCGTCTGAAACTCTTTTCCCGCCTTAAGCTGCGCGACCTGATGCCGGTCCCCCCGGCGGTTGCGGAGTATTCTACCGGCCTGCGGATGGGCGATACGGCTGAACAGATGGCGAAGACGTACCACATCACGCGTGAACAGCAGGATGCGCTGGCACATCGCTCGCATCAACTGGCAGCACAGGCGTGGGCGGAAGGCAAACTGGCGGATGAAGTAATGACGGCCTACGCGCCGCCGTTCCGCGACCCGCTGGAGCAGGACAACAACATACGCGGCACCTCGACGCTGGCGGATTACGCCAAACTGCGCCCGGCATTCGACCGTAAACATGGTTCGGTCACGGCGGCCAACAGTACGCCGCTGACCGATGGCGCGGCGGCGGTGATATTAATGACCGAATCGCGTGCCCGCGAGCTGGGCTTAACGCCGCTGGGCTATCTGCGCAGCTACGCGTTTACCGCCATTGAGGTGCAGCAGGATATGCTGCTCGGCCCGGCATGGGCCACGCCGCTGGCGCTCGATCGTGCGGGCCTCACCCTCGCAGATTTAACGTTGTTTGATATGCATGAAGCGTTTGCCGCACAAACGCTGGCGAATATTCAGTGCCTCGCAAGCGATCGGTTTGCCCGCGACGTGCTGGGGCGTGCTCAGGCCACCGGTGAGATTGACGAAAGCAAATTCAACGTTCTGGGCGGATCGATAGCCTATGGGCACCCCTTTGCCGCCACTGGCGCGCGAATGATCACGCAAACGCTCAATGAGTTACGCCGCCGGGGAGGCGGTTTTGGCCTGGTCACCGCCTGTGCGGCGGGTGGTTTGGGCGCGGCAATGGTACTGGAGGCTGAATAATGACGACAATATCCGCATTTTCTCTCACCGTTCGCCCGGATAACGTCGCCATAATTACCATCGATGTGCCGGACGAGAAAATGAATACCCTGAAGGCTGAGTTTGGCACGCAGGTGCGGGCTATCCTCAAGCAAATTCGCGACAACAAAGCGCTTCAGGGCGTGGTGATTACCTCTGCCAAGCCTGACAACTTTATTGCCGGGGCCGATATCAACATGATTGGCAACTGTGCCAGCGCGCAGGAAGCCGAAGGGCTGGCGCGGCAGGGGCAGCAGATCATGGCGGAGCTGAACGGCTTGTCTCTCCCGGTGATCGCCGCCATTCACGGGGCGTGCCTTGGCGGCGGGCTGGAGCTGGCGCTTGCCTGTCACGGGCGCGTCTGTTCTGACGATCCTAAAACGGTGCTTGGGTTACCGGAAGTGCAGCTTGGTCTGCTGCCGGGCTCTGGCGGTACCCAGCGATTGCCGCGCCTGGTTGGCGTGAGTACGGCGCTGGATATGATCCTGACGGGGAAGCAACTGCGCGCGCGTCAGGCGCTGAAGGTTGGGCTGGTGGATGACGTGGTGCCGCAGACCATCTTGCTGGAAGCCGCGGTTGAGCTGGCAAAGCAAGCGCCATCACGCTCACGCCATCTGCCGGTAAAAGAGCGCATTCTCGCAGGCCCCCTGGGGCGCAATATTCTGTTTACGCTTGCCGGAAAGAAAACCGAGCAGAAAACGCACGGTAACTATCCGGCGACCAAAAAGATTCTGGAAGTGATTGAAACCGGGCTGGCGCAGGGTACCAGCAGCGGCTATGACGCGGAAGCGCGCGCGTTTGGCGAGCTGGCGATGACCTCACAGTCTAAAGCGCTGCGGCATATTTTCTTCGCCAGTACGGAGATCAAAAAAGATCCGGGTGCCAGCGTCGAGGCCGGACCATTGCGTGCGGTGGGGATCTTAGGCGGCGGCCTGATGGGCGGGGGGATCGCCTTCGTGACCGCGACCAAAGGCAAACTTCCGGTACGTATCAAAGACATCAATGCTAAGGGCATCAACCATGCGTTGAAGTACAGCTGGGAGCTGCTTGATAACAAGGTGCGTCGCCGCCATATCAAGGCTAATGAGCGTGATAGCCAGCTGGCGTTGATTTCCGGATCGACCGATTATCGCGGATTTGCGCATCGGGATCTGGTCATTGAGGCGGTGTTTGAAGATCTGGTGCTGAAACAGAAGATGGTCAGTGAAGTCGAGCAGCAGTGCGCGCCGCATACGGTCTTTGCGTCGAATACGTCGTCGCTGCCGATTGGCGATATTGCCGCCCAGGCGCAACGGCCTGAACAGGTCATCGGCCTGCACTTTTTCAGCCCGGTCGAAAAAATGCCGCTGGTGGAGGTTATCCCCCACGCGACAACCTCTGAGCAGACTATCGCCACCACGGTGAAGCTTGCGAAGAAACAGGGGAAAATGCCGATTGTGGTGGCCGATCGCGCTGGGTTCTATGTAAACCGTATTTTAGCGCCGTACATTAACGAGGCGATGCGCATGCTGACCGACGGCGAACGCATCGAAGATATTGATAATGCTCTGGTTAAATTCGGTTTTCCCGTTGGGCCCATCCAGCTTTTGGATGAGGTGGGAATTGATACAGGCACCAAAATTATGCCGGTACTGGAAGCGGCGTATGGGGATCGTTTCAGCGCCCCTGCAACGCTTATTTCAGCGATTTTGAACGACGATCGCAAAGGCAGAAAAAACGGTCGTGGATTCTATCTTTATGGTGCAAAAGGGCGTACAAGCAAGAAACAGCCGGATAGCGCAATTTATTCGTTGCCGGGAATGGCGTCGCGTAACAGCCAGCTTTCGCCGCAACAGATAGCCGAACGCTGCGTGTTGCTGATGCTCAACGAAGCGGCGCGCTGCTTTGATGAACGCGTAATCCGCAGCGCGCGCGATGGCGACATTGGCGCGGTGTTTGGCATTGGTTTTCCACCGTTCTTAGGTGGCCCGTTCCGTTACATGGATTCGTTGGGCGCGGGTGAAGTGGTTGCCAGATTGCAACGACTGACGACGCAGTACGGTCCACGTTTTACGCCATGCGAGGCATTAGTCGCTATGGCAGAGCGGGGAGAAACTTTTTGGTCTCCCGTGGAAACTGGCTTACAGGCTTGAGGTCAAAGGTATATCTTTCGGCGAGTGACGTTGTCCCGGTCAGTTCTGGTTATTTTGTAAACAAAGATTGACTATACTTACGCCATTAAGGTAAAAGACAGCGTTTCATTCATTGGATGGATCAGGCACAATGCCCGGCTACCGAAACATCGCAGGTCTCGTTGCCTGCGATATTGATCGGTGCTTCTGTTTAACAAAAGCGGTGCAATATGCAAGTTTTTATTATGCGTCACGGCGACGCTGCTCTTGAAGCAGCCAGTGACTCGGTTCGTCCTCTTACGGGATGTGGTTGTGATGAATCCCGTCAGATGGCAACCTGGCTGAAAGGCCAAAAAGTGGATATTGAACGTGTTCTGGTTAGCCCGTTCCTGCGTGCGGAGCAGACTCTTGATGTGGTAGGGGAGTGCATGCACCTGCCTGAAGATGTCGAAGTGCTGCCTGAACTGACACCATGCGGCGATATCGGCCTCGTCGGCGCGTATCTGCAAGCGCTGGCGAACGAGGGTGTCGCGTCCGTGCTGGTGATATCCCATCTGCCACTGGTTGGCTACCTGGTCTCTGAACTCTGCCCTGGCGAAACGCCGCCAATGTTCACCACCTCTGCAATCGCCTGCGTCACGCTGGAAGCTGACGGGCTGGGCGTTTTCAAATGGCAAATGAGCCCCTGCAATCTGAAAATGGCGAAAGCGATTTAAGATCCTGCCTGATGTTGTGCCGGATGGCGCTTGCGCTTATCCGGCCTACAGGTATACCCGAGTCGCCATCCGGCAACGCTTTGCGCCTACGGCAACTCCGGCGGTAGCCACTCTTCCACTTCAATCAGCACCAGCAGCGCGGCGTCTCCGCCATACTCTTTCGATGCCTGATGAAATGCCATGACGTGCGGATGCTGCGCCAGCCACAGCGGCGTTTGCTGTTTAAGAATATGCTTTCCGTGCCCGTGCATCACACAGGCGCAAAACACATGTTCGCGGCGACAGGCGGCAATCAGCGCGCCCAGCTCCTGCTTGGCCTGTTGTTGCGTCAACCCGTGCAAATCCAGAAACAGCTCCGGGGAGTAATCGCCACGGCGCAGTTTTTTCAGCTCGAAATTGCTGACGCCTTCTCGCACGTACCTTACCGGCCCTTCGCTATTCAGCAGCGGTTGAAACTCGTCGGAAAAATAGTGGCTGTTGTCCACCTGCTCCTGAATCAGCCGTTTCACCGGCACTTCACTCACTTTCTTACGTAACGGGCGATGGACAATGGTGTCCTGCTTAATTTTGCGCGTCCCCGTCATCAGTTGCTGAAACAGCGCCTGATCCTCCTCGCTAAGTGATGCTTTCTTTTTCATCGATTCTTCTCATCTGGCATTTCCGTTAGTTTACCTTTTGAATGCGGCGGTTGGCAGTGAAAACGGTTTTTTCCCCTGTCGCCTGCGCAAGAATGCTGATTTATCGGCGTCTTCGTGGCAAACTAGCCGCCGAATTTACCCCGACGCATGCCCTGGAGAATAATGTGGATAAGATTTTTGTCGATGAAGCGGTCAATGAGCTGCAAACCATTCAGGACATGCTGCGCTGGGCGGTGAGCCGTTTTAGCGCGGCGAACATCTGGTACGGCCACGGCACCGATAACCCGTGGGATGAAGCCGTACAGCTGGTTCTGCCTTCACTCTATCTGCCGCTGGATATCCCGGAAGACATGCGCAGCGCGCGCCTGACCTCCAGTGAAAAGCATCGCATCGTGGAACGCGTGATTCGCCGCGTCAACGAGCGTATTCCGGTCGCGTATCTGACCAACAAAGCCTGGTTCTGCGGCCATGAATTTTACGTCGATGAACGCGTGCTGGTGCCGCGCTCGCCGATTGGCGAATTAATCAACAATAAGTTCGCCGGGCTTATCAATCATCAGCCGCAGCACATCCTCGATATGTGCACCGGCAGCGGCTGCATCGCGATTGCCAGCGCCTATGCCTTCCCGGAAGCAGAAGTGGATGCCGTGGATATTTCGCTGGATGCCCTGGCCGTCGCCGAACAAAATATTGAAGAACACGGCATGATCCACAACGTCACGCCGATTCGCTCAGACCTCTTCCGCGACCTGCCGAAGTTGCAGTACGATTTAATCGTCACTAACCCACCGTACGTCGATGCTGAAGACATGTCCGATCTGCCGAGCGAATACCGTTTCGAGCCAGAGCTGGGCCTCGCATCGGGTACGGATGGGCTGAAGCTGACGCGCCGCATTCTGGCCTGCGCGCCGGATTACCTTGCGGACGATGGCGTGCTGATTTGTGAAGTTGGCAACAGCATGGTGCATCTCATGGAGCAGTACCCGGACGTACCGTTTACCTGGCTGGAGTTTGATAACGGCGGTGACGGCGTCTTCATGCTGACCAAAGCGCAGCTGGTGGCTGCCCGCGATCATTTCGCGATTTACAAAGATTAATCCAGCACGCAACAACACAACAACGACAGCGGAGCCGTGATGGCAGGAAATACAATTGGACAACTCTTTCGCGTAACCACCTTCGGTGAGTCGCATGGTCTGGCACTTGGCTGTATTGTCGATGGCGTGCCGCCAGGCATCCCGTTAACGGAAGCAGATTTGCAGCACGACCTCGACCGTCGTCGCCCGGGCACCTCGCGCTACACCACCCAGCGCCGCGAGCCGGACCAGGTGAAAATCCTCTCCGGCGTATTTGAAGGCGTGACCACCGGTACCAGCATTGGCCTGCTGATTGAAAATACCGATCAGCGCTCGCAGGATTACGGCGCTATCAAAGATGTGTTCCGCCCAGGGCATGCTGATTACACCTATGAACAGAAATATGGCCTGCGCGACTATCGCGGCGGTGGCCGTTCTTCTGCTCGTGAAACCGCGATGCGCGTGGCGGCTGGCGCCATTGCCAAAAAATTCCTCGCGACAAAATTCGGTATTCAAATCCGTGCGTGTCTGACTCAAATGGGTGAGATTCCTTTGGCGATTAAAGACTGGGATCAGGTTGAGCAGAACCCGTTTTTCTGCCCGGACCCGGACAAAATCGACGCGCTGGATGAACTGATGCGTGGCCTGAAAAAAGAGGGCGACTCAATCGGGGCGAAAGTCACCGTGGTTGCCGATGGCGTGCCTGCGGGCTTTGGCGAGCCGGTCTTTGACCGCCTGGATGCCGATATCGCGCACGCACTGATGAGCATCAACGCGGTGAAAGGCGTGGAAATCGGCGACGGTTTTGAGGTGGTAAAACTGCGCGGCAGTGAAAACCGCGACGAAATCACCAAAGATGGTTTCCAGAGCAACCACGCGGGCGGCATTCTGGGCGGGATCAGCAGCGGTCAGCAGATCGTCGCGAACATTGCCCTGAAACCGACCTCCAGCATTACCGTGCCGGGTAAAACGCTCAACCGCTTTGGTGAAGAAGTTGAGATGATCACCAAAGGCCGCCACGACCCGTGCGTCGGTATTCGAGCGGTGCCTATCGCGGAAGCGATGCTGGCCATTGTTCTGATGGATCACTTTATGCGTCAACGCGCGCAAAACGCCGATGTGACGACCACTCTTCCACGCTGGTAATCATGAAAAAAACCGTTCTCGCTCTGCTGGCCATCGTGGCCAGCACCGCCAGCCTGGCGGCAACGCCGTGGCAAAAAGTTGTTCAGCCGATCCCCGGAAGCGCGCAGTCAATCGGCGCGTTTGCGAATGGTTGTATCGTTGGAGCAGAAGGGTTGCCGCTGCAATCCAGTACGTATCAGGTGATGCGCACCGATCAGCGTCGCTATTTCGGCCACCCGGATCTGGTGCGCTTTATTCAGCGCCTCAGTCAGCAGGTGCAGAACAACGGCATGGGAACGGTGTTGATTGGCGATATGGGCATGCCTGCCGGTGGGCGTTTTAACGGCGGTCACGCCAGCCACCAGAGCGGTCTGGATGTCGATATCTTCCTGCAACTGCCGAAAACCCGCTGGACGTCGGCGCAGCTGCTGAAACCGCAGGCGCTGGATCTGGTTGCAGCAGATGGTAAAAGCATCAATTCGCGCGTCTGGCAGCCGGAAATTGGCAACCTGATTAAGCTTGCCGCGCAGGACAGCGAAGTCACGCGTATCTTTGTGAACCCGGCAATTAAGCAACAGCTTTGCCTGGAAGCGGGGAGCGATCGCGACTGGTTACGTAAAGTTCGTCCGTGGTTCCAGCATCGTGCGCATATGCACGTGCGTCTGCGTTGCCCGGCGAACAGCCTTGAATGTGAAGATCAAGCTTTGCCGCCGGCAGGTGACGGTTGCGGTGCGGAGTTACAAAGCTGGTTCGAACCGCCCAAACCGGGCGCCACCAAACCTGTGAAGAAGACGCCGCCGCCATTACCGCCTTCCTGCCAGGCGTTACTGGATGAGCACGTACTCTGATGGACAGTTTTGTTGAGATATTCACAGTCTCACCCCTCATGCTGGCGGTGCTGTTTTTTATCGCCGCGCTGGCCGGGTTTATCGATTCTTTAGCGGGCGGCGGCGGTTTACTCACCGTTCCCGCGCTGATGGCGGCGGGGATGTCGCCTGCACAGGCGCTGGCAACCAACAAATTACAGGCCTGCGGCGGCTCGCTTTCCGCGTCGCTCTACTTTGTCCGCCAGAAGGTGGTGAACCTGGCCGATCAGAAGCTCAATATCCTGATGACCTTTATCGGTTCAATGGCTGGCGCGCTGCTGGTTCAGTATGTGAAAGCGGATGTGCTGCGCCAGATTTTACCGCTGCTGGTTATTGGTATTGGGCTGTATTTCCTGCTGATGCCGAAAATTGGCGAAGGCGACCGCGCGCGTCGTCTGCATGGCCTGCCGTTTGCCCTGGTGGCGGGCGGCTGCGTCGGTTTTTATGACGGCTTCTTTGGCCCCGGCGCGGGCTCTTTCTACGCACTGGCGTTTGTCACTCTGGCGGGTTTTAACCTCGCCAAATCGACCGCCCATGCGAAAGTACTGAACGCCACGTCAAACGTTGGCGGGCTGCTACTGTTTATTCTGGGCGGCAAAGTTATCTGGGCAACCGGCTTCGTGATGATGGTCGGCCAGTTCTTCGGCGCTCGAGTGGGGTCACGGCTGGTTCTCAGCAAAGGACAATCGCTTATTCGCCCGATGATTGTCATCGTCTCGGCGGTGATGAGCGCCAAACTTCTGTACGACAGCCATGGACAGGAAATCCTTCAGTGGTTAGGGATGAATTAATTAATGAACGCAACGCATAACGCGCAGCAGCTGATCGCTATTTTCGATGGCTGTTTTGCCGATGATTTTAATACCCGTCTGATTAAAGGCGACGACGAACCGATCTATCTTCCTGCTGATGCCGATGCGCCCTATAACCGCATCGTCTTCGCCCACGGCTTTTACGCCAGCGCGTTGCACGAGATTTCGCACTGGTGCATCGCCGGAAAGGCGCGCCGTGAACAGGTCGATTTCGGTTACTGGTACTGCCCGGACGGGCGCGATGCCAAAACACAGGGGCAGTTTGAAGATGTGGAAGTGAAACCACAGGCTTTTGACTGGCTGTTCTGCGTGGCGGCAGGCTATCCGTTTAACGTGAGCTGCGACAATCTGGAAGGCGACTTCGAGCCGGACCGCATCGTTTTTCAGCGCCGCGTGCATGCGCAGGTGATGGAATATCTGGAGAAGGGCATTCCTGCACGCCCGGCCAGATTTATCAACGCATTACAAAACTATTATCAGACGCCGCCGCTCGCGGCAGAACAATTTCCGTGGCCGGAAGATCTTAACTAACGCCACGTTCAAAAAGAGGAAAGAAGATGATCGCCGAGTTTGAATCACGCATTCTGGCGTTAATTGATGACATGGTGGAGCACGCCAGCGACGATGAACTGTTTGCCAGCGGTTATCTGCGTGGTCACCTGACGCTGGCGGTTGCCGAGCTGGAAGAGGGCGACGATCATACTGCTGATGCCGTGTCGCATAACGTGACCCGCAGCCTGGAGAAAGCGATTCAGGCGGGCGAACTGTCACCGCGCGACCAGGCTCTGGTGCTGGGAATGTGGGAGACGCTGTTCCAGAAAGCGCAGCAGTAATTATCGCAGCGATGTAGGCCCGGTAAGCGCAGCGCCACCGGGCAACACACGCCGCACTTACTTAACCTGCTTCCCCTTCAATAACTTCCTCACCCACAACCGGTTCGGATTCAACGCCGATAATGTCCGGGCATCCAGCGGCAACGGTTCATTGCTCATCTGCGATGCCAGCACTTCCGCTGATAACGGCGCGGTACATAATCCGCGAGACCCAAGCCCACCCAGCATAAACAGATTTGGATAAACCGGGGCCGTGACTGCGGTTTCCTGCTCCTCAAGCAGTTGAGCATATTGCGCCAGCGTGGCGTCGTAATCAGGCACATTGCCGAGCATCGGCAGATGATCGCGCGTGGCGCAACGCACGCCAACACGCGCCTCGTTGGCGCTGACATCGACCTCTTTCGCCCATTCGGCATCGGGGAAACAGTTGATCAATCGCTGACGATTATGCTGCTGGTCTTCCTCGTTAAAGGTCATCTCTCGTTCGCCACGATGGTAGCTTGCGCCAATGCAGTGATGCTGATTGGCCGGGTTTTGCGGCGTCAGGTAACCGTCATAGCACAGCACCTGGCGAAGCTGCGCCAGCGAAGGGCCCGTGGGAATATGGCTTACCTGTCCGCCTACAGCGTACACAGGCAACGCTGCGGTTTGTGGTAGCTGGTTAATATTATGCCCGGTCGCCAGCACCACGCTCGCGGCGCGGGCGCTTTCACTATGATTAAAATTCAGTTGCCAGGCACCATCCTGCTGTTCAAGCGAGACGAGGGATCTGTTCCAGTGCACGACCAGCCCTTGTTGCCGGGCCAGCGCCAATACGCCTGCCGTGAGCTGTGCCGGAGAGAGCCAGCCGCCCGCCGGATACTGAATGCCGCCGCAGCCTGTTTCTACGCCGATACTTTCGGCAACGTCCTGCGCGCTCACCGCGTGTGCCAATGCTTCAGGCAGCTCCAGCAACAGCATCTGGTCGATTTTCTGCTGACTTTTTTCATCCCAGCCAAGCTGGGTAACGCCGCACCACTGATGATCAAATGCCACCGGGAGCGAATCATAAAGCCGACGTGCGAAGGTGAACGCTGCCGGGAAGAACGTTTCCAGCGCGGGATCGTGCGCGCTCAACAACGGATACAGCGCCCCCTGACGATTACCGGATGCGCCCTGTGCCGGGGCATCGTCGGCACAGTAAAGCGTCACCTGCCAGCCGCGTCTCAGTAGGGCCAGTGAGAGCAGGGCGCTGGCGATACCGCCGCCGATAATCGCGGTTTCACGCGTGCTGGCGCCGGTGCGGGCAAACCACGGCGCACGCGCGGGAAGTGCGTTCGGCTGCGTCATTTCACCGACCAGCATCTCACGCTTGCGGCCAAAGCCTTTGGTTTTATGCATCGTAAAACCGGCGTCCTGCAACCCGCGACGGACAAAACCCGCCGAGGTGAACGTAGCCAGCGTGCCGCCGGGCCGGGCCAGGCGCGCCATCGCGGAAAAGAGCTGCGGAGTCCACATATCCGGGTTTTTCGCCGGGGCAAAACCGTCAAGGAACCAGGCATCTACCTGCTGATTGAACGAATCATCCAGTTGGTCAGTCAGTTCGTTGATATCGCCGAACCATAAATCGAGCGTCACCCGTCCGCCGTCGAGCAATAAACGGTGGCAGCCCGCCAGCGGCAGCGGCCACTGGGCCTGAAGCTGTTCCGCCCACGGCGTCAGTTCCGGCCAGTGCTGATGCGCCAGGCGCAGGTCGCCGGCGGTGAGTGGGAATTTTTCAAAGCTGACAAAATGCAGCCGTTGCAGCGTCGCCTCAGGGTTGGCGAGGCGGAAGGCATCGAAAGCCTGCCAAAGCGTCAGGAAGTTGAGCCCGGTTCCAAACCCGCTTTCCGCTACCACAAACAGAGGATGCGGATGGGTAGGGAAGCGTGCCTCTAACTGGTTACCCCCCAGAAAGACGTAGCGCGTTTCTTCCAGACCATTGTCATTGGAGAAGTAGACGTCGTCGAAATCTCGGGAAACAGGTGTACCCTCACTGTTGAATTCGAGGTTGGCAGATTGTATGGCGTTTTGTTTCACGTAAGTTACTCGTGCGGCAAGGAGTCCGCCGATCTTAGCGATGCGTGCCGGAAGGCGCAAATTTATGCATAAATTGGCTGATCGGACTTGTTCGGCGTACAAGTGTACGCTATCTTGCCTCTCGAAACTTTAAAATAGTGATGACTTACAGAGGTTATGAATGAAACGTGCAGTGATTACTGGCCTGGGCATCGTTTCCAGCATCGGTAGCAACCAGCAGGAAGTCCTGGCATCTCTGCGTGAAGGACGCTCGGGGATCACTTTCTCTCAAGAGTTCAAAGATTCTGGTATGCGTAGCCACGTATGGGGTAACGTCAAACTGGACACCACCGGTCTTATCGACCGCAAAGTGGTCCGTTTCATGAACGATGCCTCTATCTACGCTTACCTCTCTATGCAGCAAGCCGTTGAAGACTCTGGTCTGAAAGCTGAAGATTATCAGAACAACCCGCGTGTGGGACTGATTGCAGGTTCCGGTGGCTCCTCCAAAGCGCAGGTATTCGGCGCTGACGCAATGCGTAGCCCGCGTGGCCTGAAAGCGGTCGGCCCTTACGTGGTGACCAAAGCCATGGGTTCTGCGGTTTCCGCGTGCCTGGCAACACCGTTTAAAATTCACGGTGTGAACTACTCTATCAGCTCTGCGTGTGCCACTTCCGCGCACTGTATTGGTAATGCGGTAGAACAAATTCAACTGGGCAAACAGGATATCGTGTTTGCAGGCGGCGGCGAAGAGCTGGGCTGGGAAATGGCCTGTGAGTTCGACGCAATGGGCGCACTGTCCACTAAATTCAACGAGACGCCGGAAAAAGCGTCCCGTACGTATGACGCACACCGTGATGGCTTCATCATCGCGGGCGGCGGCGGTATGGTTGTCGTAGAAGAGCTGGAACACGCTCTGGCGCGCGGCGCGCATATCTATGCAGAAATCGTGGGCTACGGCGCAACGTCTGATGGCGCTGACATGGTTGCTCCGTCTGGCGAAGGCGCAGTGCGTTGCATGAAGATGGCGATGAACGGCGTTGATACGCCAATCGACTACCTGAACTCCCACGGAACTTCTACGCCGGTTGGCGACGTGAAAGAACTGGGCGCTATCCAGGAAGTGTTTGGTAATAACAGCCCGGCTATCTCCGCAACCAAAGCCATGACCGGTCACTCTCTGGGTGCGGCTGGCGTGCAGGAAGCTATCTACTCTCTGCTGATGCTGGAACATGGCTTTATCGCGCCAAGCATCAACATTGAAGAGCTGGACGAGCAGGCTGCTGGTCTGAACATCGTTACCGAACCGACCGAGCGTGAATTGACTACCGTTATGTCCAACAGCTTCGGCTTCGGCGGTACCAACGCAACGCTGGTGATGCGTAAGCTGAAAGCGTAACGCGTTCTTCTGCGAAAAGAATGAAAAACTGGCCACTTGTTGGCCAGTTTTTTTATGGGCGATGATCAACATGGATTGCGAATAGATGATGAGAGATTCATCAGTCAGAATGATGCATAGTGCGGTATGCCTGATCGCATTCGCCATCTGGTTTTTTAGCTCCTGGTTTATCTGGTTAATTACAGGCATGATGTCGTTATATCGCTCAGGGCTGGCGATGAGCTTTATGCATGCGGTTATTTTGCTGCCGGTCTCGCTTTTGCTCTGGAAGGGCTACTCCTCACGTTATTCCTTGCTGTATCTCGGCAAATTCTCACTGCGAGATTTTATTGCGCCCTTCCTGGCGCTCACGGTGCTAATGGTTATCTACGGTCATTTCTCTGAACCTGAAACCTGGACCGAAACGCTCACCACGCAGACGCGGTTTGTAAAATGGATGACGGCGATTTCCGTGTGCATTTGTGCTCCCATCAGTGAGGAGATCATTTTCCGCGGGCTGGTGCTCAACAGCAGCATTGGCTGGGGAAAAGCGGCTAAATTTTGGGGGATTGTGGGCACATCGCTGCTGTTTAGCGCCATTCATGCGCAATATCACTCGATGATCTCCTTTATCTACCTGTTCATTTTCTCGGCCATTTTATGCGTGGTGAGGATTAACAACCGCGGCTTAATTATGCCGATGGCGCTCCATGCGCTGAATAACAGCTGGGCGATGCTGGTGATGTTATTGTAAAAGTTTATTTAAGACAGGGCGTAATAGATAAGTATGAAGCGAACCACGTGCGTGACTCGCTTCCGGGGAGTTCAGCTATTTTTGAAATTTTTTCTGCATATCCTGCATCTGTTGCGTCATTGCTGGCGGGCGTTTATTCGTGTCCTGCTTTGACTGTTCGGTAAGCTGACGTGCTTTCTCGACCTCTTCTTGTGGATCGTAAGGTTTTTGAGTCTCATAGTTTGCAATCGAACCATCTTTGTTTAGGGTCATTATGCTGTAACCTTTGCTTTGCCCACTCTCATCGGGGCTAATGATGATTTTATAAGCAAATTCACCGCTAAATTCGATTCCTGCTGTGACAACAATATCATCGTCTTCAGTCAGGCTGGCAATACCGCTGGCGTTAGCACGTTTTAATGCTTCCTGAATTCGTTCGGGTACCACGCTGAAATCGATCGTATCGAAACGGAAAAGCGCATTTTTTAATGCATTATTTCGTTGTTCTTCCGTAACGCCTCCGCTGCCAAGAATCGTTAACTCAACGGGTGCCGGGCCTCCCCACTTCCCATTGCTAAAGCCATAGCTTTCAACTTTATTAGGATCGCTGGCGCTTTGGCGGATAAATGAGTATCCGTCTTTAGAAAATTTCACTTCAATAATTGAGAGTGTCGGCCCTCCCTGAGCCTTGATGTTATCAACCGCTTTTTTCATTTCCGCTTTATCATAGAAAAACAGTGACTGCTCATGCGCCTTTTTCTGTGCTTCTTGCGCGTATTGTTGCGCGCTGGCTTCTGCTTTGGTGCTATTATCTTCTTTGTTATCACAAGCATTAATTAATAATGATGAAATTATTATTGCGGGTAATGATAATTTTTTATAATTGATGTATTGTTTAAGCATATAAATAAATCCGTTTTATTTAAATAATGAATAAAATTAATCAGTAAAGGAACAATGTTAATTATCCTATATGGCCATGGTGATTAATAATCATTTTTGTCATATACGCATAATGCTATTAAAATTCATAGGGCACAGGCGTCGTTAGCCGGTGTATAAATCGTTGACAACGTGCTGTTAAAAAAGCAAAATCTTCGCTCAACACTCTTTGGTGAGTGCGTAAGCGTTTAACGTCAATCAACGCGCCGACACCCTGATTATCAGGTGGAGGAGGCGTGGTCTTATTCCCCGCCTTACTCTGCATTCTGGAGTAAAGCATGTCTGAAGTTTCTCAATCTGTTCCAGCATCTTCCGGTAACGGATCGCTGTTCCGTATCGCATTTGCCGTTTTTCTCACCTATCTGACCGTCGGCATTCCGCTGCCTGTTATTCCGCTATTTGTGCATCAGGAACTGGGGTATGGCAATACCATGGTTGGTATCGCCGTGGGTATTCAGTTTCTTGCCACCGTGTTAACGCGCGGCTATGCCGGGCGTTTGGCCGATCAGTACGGTGCGAAGCGTTCGGCGCTTCAGGGAATGGCCGCCTGTGCGCTGGCCGGAGCGGCCTGGCTGGCGGCGGCACTGCTGCCCGTCGATGCGATGGTGAAGTTTGGCCTCCTGATTGTGGGCCGTTTGATTCTGGGCTTTGGTGAAAGCCAGTTGCTAACCGGAACACTCACCTGGGGCATGGGGCTGGTTGGCCCAAAACGCTCCGGGAAGGTGATGTCGTGGAACGGGATGGCGATTTTTGGCGCGCTGGCGGTCGGTGCGCCGTTGGGGCTTTTCCTCAACAGCCATTACAGTTTTGCCACGCTTGCCGTGGTGACGATGCTGTTGCCCGTGGCGGCGTGGGCCTTTAACGGCAGCGTACGCAAAGTGCCCGCTAACGCAGGCGAGCGGCCTTCGCTGTGGAGCGTCATTGGGCTTATCTGGCAGCCGGGTCTGGGCCTGGCGTTGCAGGGCGTGGGCTTTGCGGTGATCGGTACTTTTGTGTCGCTTTACTTTGCCAGCAACGGCTGGGCGATGGCGGGTTTCACCTTAACGGCCTTCGGCGGCGCGTTTGTGCTGGTGCGTATTCTGTTTGGCTGGATGCCTGACCGTTTCGGCGGCGTGAAGGTGGCGGTAGGCTCGCTGCTGGTTGAAACGGTGGGCCTGGCGCTGCTGTGGCAGGCACCAGATGCATGGATGGCGCTCGCCGGTGCGGCACTGACCGGCGCAGGTTGTTCGCTGATTTTCCCGGCGCTGGGCGTCGAAGTCGTCAAGCGTGTACCGCCGCAGGTGCGCGGCACAGCGTTAGGCGGCTATGCGGCATTTCAGGATATCGCGCTCGGTGTCTCCGGCCCGCTGGCGGGGATGCTGGCGACAATGGCGGGATATCCTTCCGTCTTTCTCGCCGGGGCGATTTCGGCGCTGCTGGGCATTGTGGTGACGCTCGTCGCGTTTCGTAAAAAGTAAGTAATGGTGTTCCTCAGCCCTCTATTCCTGAGGGCTGATACCCGCTTTGCGCGGCAGAAAATACTTCACCTGAAACTCAAACATATTGGTGTACAGAATCGAATAGTCGATGGGATTGTGCTGTTCGTCGATCGCCTGCGTGTGCATTTTGATGATGGGGTCCTGCTGGCTGATTTGCAGTAACTGCGCCAGCTCAGGGGAGGGCAGTGCCGGGACGATTGACTCATAGCAGCCGTGTATACGGATCCCGCAAATATTCTCGATATAGGCAAATTTCGATGTCTTCATGTGCGCCAGCGTCAGGTCAGGAAAACGACTGGCGGAAAGCCAGGTTTCTTCCATCTGCATCGCCACGTTATCAATAAAACGCAGCCTTTTGGCGTAATAAACCTGCTCGCCGTCCTCCAGTTGCAGACTTTTGGCAATCTCCGCCGAAGGGGTTTGCAGCTCGAAGCGTAAAATCTGACTGGACGGCGTCTTCCCTTCATTGCGTGCAATTTCGGTAAAGCTGTCGAGGTGGGTGACCGACGCCTGAAAATGTTTATTGCGGATCCAGGTTCCCGCGCCGTGCCGACGCTCAATGAGACCTTGATCTTCCAGTTCCTTCAGCGCCTTACGCAGCGTGTTGCGCGAGATGCCGTACTGCACGGCTAAGGTTTTTTCCGCCGGAAGAAGGTCGCCCACGCTGTAGAGCGGGCTGTTGATTTTGGCCTTAAGCTGCCGGGTAATCTCTTTATGAACCACTTTTGAACCTCTGTGTTTGATTTAAAAACATAGGGTTAGTTAAATGAATTGTTCAATTTACCCCGTGACGTTCATCTTTATCCTTGTTTTTGAACATCTTTCTGACTGCTAACTGTGATCCATTAAGTAGTTGAAAAACGTAATCCTGATTACAGTTCCCGTCAATTGCTCTCGCCGGGAAAGCGAACAGGCAAGGAAATAACAGACTACTCATCAATAACAAAGGATTCAGTATGAGTCTAATGGACAGCTTTGAGCGCGGGATGGAAAAGGTCCTGGTTCCGGTTGCGATCAAATTAAATTCGCAGATCCATGTTTCCGCCATTCGGGACGCATTTATTTTATCGTTCCCCATCGTGATGGCCAGTTCGCTCATCATTTTAATCAACTTTGCCATTCTTTCGCCCGACGGTTTTATTGCCAGCCTGCTGCATCTGGGTGCGCTGTTTCCCAATCTGGCCGACGCACAGCAAATATTTACGCCGGTCATGAACGGTTCGGTCAGTATCATGTCGATCCTGATCACTTTCCTGGTGGCGCGAAATATTGCTATTCAGTATCGCCAGGACGATCTGCTGTGCGGGCTTACCGCGATTGGCGCGTTTTTTGTGGTTTATACGCCTTATAAAGTGATTGATGGGCAGACTTACCTGACCACGAAATTTCTCGGGCCGCAGGGGCTTTTTGTGGCGGTGATTGTCGCGCTGATTGCCAGTGAGATCTTTTGTCGGCTGGCGCGCAACCCGAAAGTGACCATCGCAATGCCGGACGCGGTGCCGCCTGCGGTGGCGCGGTCGTTTAAAGTCTTACTGCCGATATTTTTCGTGATGATCCTCTTTTCTGTCATGAACTATCTGCTGACTAAAATCTCTCCTAACGGGCTTAACGATCTGATCTACACCCTGATTCAGGCTCCTCTCAAGGATATGGGAACCAATATTGTCACCGTGTTAATTCTTGGTCTGGTCTCTAATTTCCTGTGGGTGATCGGCATCCATGGGCCGAATACGGTGGCGGCCATTCGCGAAACGATTTTCTCGGAAGCGAATCTGGAGAACCTCTCATATGCCGCATCGCACGGCACGACCTGGGGTGCGCCATATCCGATTACGTGGGTGGGCATTAACGATGCGTTCGCCAACTGCGGCGGCTCGGGCATGACGCTCGGTCTGTTGCTGGCGATATTTATTGCCTCACGGCGTCAGGATTATCGCGATATGGCCAAAATGGCCTTTGTGCCTGGCCTGTTCAATATCAACGAACCGGTTATGTTTGGTTTGCCCGTTGTGCTTAACCCCATTCTGATTATTCCGTTTGTACTGGTTCCGTTTATTAATTCCCTGATTGGTTATTTCTTTATTGTGATGGAGTTTATTCCGCCGATGGCCTACGCCGTGCCGTGGACCACGCCCGGCCCTTTAATTGCTTTCTTTGCGTCAGGCGGAAACTGGCTGGCCTTATTTGTCGGGGTATTGTGTTTAGGCGTCTCTACGCTGGTATATCTGCCGTTCGTGATTGCCGCGAATAAAGTGAATATGTCGGCGGCGAATCAATCTGAGAATTAACCGAAGCGCACTTTTACGAGGTAAACATGATTAAACTGATTATCACCGATCTCGACGGCACGTTTCTCAACAGCCATGGCGATTACAATCGTCCGCTGTTTCCAACAGTCAGAAAGATGATGCAGGCTCAGGGCGTGGCGTTTGCGCTCTGTACCGGCAAGCAGTGTGAACGTGTGGAAGAGTTGTTTGGCGACCAGGCTCGCGATTTCTGGATTCTGGGCGATAGCGCCACGCGCATCAAACATCAGGGTGAATATGTTTACCAGTCACTCATTGCCAACGCGCTGGGGCGCGAAATGATTGCCTGCGTGGAGGCGGTAAACCCTGAGGTCGTGATTATCGCCTGTACGCCGGTGGGGGCATTTGTGCGTGAGTCCGTCTCACCAGATATGCTGCAGAAAGTGAAAATGTCTTATGCGAAAGTCACGCAGGTTGCTGATTTTTCCCAGGTGCAGCACGACTTCGTGAAAATTTCGGTGTTTGATATTAAAGGCCGTTGCCCACAAATCAAACCGCATCTCGCGCCCTGGTTCGATAAAGCTTACATTGTGGTCTCTGAAGATGCGTGGATCGACATCGCCGATGCGGGCGTTCACAAAGGCCACACGGTCGAGATCCTGCAAAAGCAGCTGAAGGTTAGCGCCGAAGAGACGCTGGTGTTCGGCGACGGCCTGAACGATATCGAACTGATGACCCGGGCGACGTGGAGCTTTGCGATGCGTAACGGCTTTGAGGAAACGAAACGGGCGGCGAATTTTATTACCGGAACGAATGATGATGACGCGGTGATGACCACCATCATTCGCCTGTTGTCATTGCAGGCTTAAAGCACCATCCATAACAGCGCCATCACCACGATGACGACAATCAGCATCAGGCCAGGGCGCGCAGAGGCAGCTTTATACGCCTCAATAAGCGGTGCGAACGGACTGGTGATAGGCTGCACATATCGCACATCCAGCGTGTCCTGCGAACGCTCGACGCGCTTAAGGAACAGCTGATTCAGCAGCGTTTGCACCTGCGTCATCGTCAGCACCGTCTGTGGCGTAATGTTCCAGTTTTGCTGACCGTAATCCTTCAGGGCCTGCCATTCGTGCGGCTCCATCGGCTGTTTGAGCGCGGCCTGCAACGCATTGAGCGTCGGCGCGGGCTGGGTGCTTAGCGTTTGACGGGCCTGTAACCAGGTCGCCAGTGCCGTAAAATGCTTGGCCGGAATCAACTCGCCGGTTTTCACGCCGGAAAGCTCCAGCATCGACTGCCAGATAATCTTGCTCGACTCGCCCGTGGCCGCGGCAAGTTTGGTCACCAGCTGATTCAGCGTATTGTGCTCGGCTGGCTGCAATGGGCGATCGGTCGCCGGACGCTGCTGCGGTTGCGGAATCGACAGTTGACCGTTTTGCAGCAGCTGTAACACGTTTTTCAGTTGGTCGGGCGTCAACTGGCTCAGCGCGGTTTGCCCGTACTGTTGGCGAATGAAATCGCTGACCGCCTGGCGATTATTACCGTGATTCAACAGTTCCGTCAGCTGTGAAAGGGTTTGTCGGGTGCTGAGATTCTGCTGCGCCGTTTCGAGGCGCTGATTCAGGTTCTGCTCGGCGGCAGGAAAATTACGCGACACCAGCGGGGCGTCGTTCTTCAACCCCAAATCGTGACGCACGCCAGCCCACACCTGCGCATTCGTTTGTGAGGTCAACGCCATAAGGCGCGTGATGAGGCGTTCAAGTACCGTGCGCTGCTGCGTGGAGAGCGGTTGTTCCCCTGCGACGGAAGGGGTGGCAGTGCCTTCCCCCGGAGGGCGCGAGGGCATACCTGAAATGGGTTGCGTCATGATTTATCCTTAACCTTATTGCTTTACTTAACCAGGAAGTCGAGTATGCCTGGCGGCCAGATTATGGCACACTTCCCCGGTTAACTCTCGTTCTCAGACAGGTACCGTAACGTGAAAATCCTTGTTGATGAAAATATGCCCTACGCCCGTGAGCTCTTCAGCCGTTTGGGTGAGGTGAAGGCTGTTCCTGGACGCCCCATTCCGGTTGCGGAACTGGCGGGCGCCGACGCGCTGATGGTGCGATCCGTCACGAAGGTGAACGAGACCCTGCTGGCGAATCAGTCGATCAAATTTGTTGGCACGGCGACCGCGGGTACGGACCATGTCGATCAGGCGTGGCTTGCGCAGGCGGGCATTGGTTTTTCCGCAGCTCCTGGCTGTAATGCCATTGCGGTAGTGGAATATGTTTTCTCCTCGCTGCTGTATCTCGCTGAGCGTGACGGTTTCACGCTTACTGACCGTACGGTCGGGATTGTAGGCGTCGGTAATGTGGGCGGACGCCTGCAAAAACGCCTGGAAGCGTTAGGTGTACGCACGCTGCTGTGCGATCCGCCACGTGCCGATAACGGCGACGAAGGTGATTTCCGTACGCTGGATGAACTGGTACAGGAAGCCGATATTCTGACCTTCCATACGCCACTGTTTAAAGATGGCCCGTATAAGTCGCTGCACCTGGCGGATGACGCGCTGATTCGCCGCCTGAAACCGGGGGCGATTTTAATTAACGCCTGCCGTGGCCCGGTGGTGGATAACGCAGCCTTGTTAAAATGCCTTGAAGCCGGTCAGGACCTGAGCGTTGTGCTCGACGTCTGGGAGCCAGAACCGGATCTCAATCTGGCGCTGCTCGATAAGGTGGATATCGGCACATCACACATTGCGGGCTATACGCTGGAAGGCAAAGCGCGCGGCACCACCCTGGTGTTTGAAGCCTATAGCAAGTTTATCGGTCAGGCGCAGCAGGTGGCGCTGGATACGCTGCTGCCGCCGCCAGAATTCGGCCGCATCACCTTGCACGGTAAGCTCGATCAGCCAACGCTGAAAAGGCTGGTGCATTTGGTGTATGATGTGCGCCGCGATGATGCGCCGCTGCGAAAAGTAGCGGGCATTCCGGGTGAATTCGACAAGCTGCGTAAGAATTACCTTGAGCGCCGCGAGTGGTCGTCACTGTATGTCCAGTGCGATGACGCAGATGCGGCTACTCTTTTGAAAAAGCTCGGGTTTAACGCTGTGCATCACCCAATTCGTTAAGATTATTTCTTTTGTGCCTTGCCTGTCGGCGAGGCACGTCGCTATTTCTGGAGTAAATCACCATGTCTGAAGGCTGGAATATTGCCGTACTGGGCGCAACGGGCGCCGTTGGGGAAGCCCTGCTTGAAACACTGGCGGAGCGAGAGTTCCCGGTAGGTGAGCTCTATGCGCTGGCGCGAAGCGAAAGCGCCGGGGAATCTCTGCGCTTTGGCGGGAAAACCGTGCGCGTTCAGGATGCGGCGGAATTCGACTGGACGCAGGTTCAACTCGCGTTCTTTGCGGCGGGCGTGGAAGCCACGTCCACTTACGTGGAAGAAGCCACTAACTCAGGCTGCCTGGTTATCGATTTGAGCGGACTGTTCGCGCTTGAACCAGACGTGCCGCTGGTGGTGCCGGAAGTGAACCCGTTTGTGCTGGCCGATTATCGTAACCGGAACCTGGTTGCCGTACCGGACAGCCAGACAAGCCAGCTGCTGGCCGCGCTGAAACCGCTGATCGACCAGGGCGGTCTGGCGCGTATCAACGTGACGTGCCTGCTTTCCGCATCGGCTCACGGCAAGAAAGCCGTCGATGCGCTGGCGGGGCAGAGTGCAAAACTGCTCAACGGCATTCCGATTGATGATGACGATTTCTTCGGTCGCCAGCTGGCGTTCAACATGCTGCCGCTGCTGCCAAATCGTGAAGGTATCGTGCGTGAAGAGCAGAGAATCGTCGATCAGACGCGCAAAATTTTGCAAGACGAGGGCCTGATTATCTCCGCTAACTGCGTTCAGTCGCCGGTCTTCTATGGTCATGCACAAATGGTCGGATTCGAAGCCATGCGTCCGCTGGCAGCCGACGAAGCCCGTGATGCTTTCGCTCGTGGCGAAGATGTCGTGCTTTCTGAAGAGAATGAATTCCCGACGCAGGTGAACGATGCTTCCGGCAGCGCGCATCTTTCTATCGGTTGTGTGCGCAATGACTACGGTATGCCGGAACAGGTACAGTTCTGGTCGGTCGCCGATAACGTTCGCTTTGGCGGCGCGCTGATGGCGGTGAAAATCGCTGAAAAATTAGTGCAGGAGTATATGTACTAATGTCGGAAGTGCAGCAACAGCCCGTCTATAAAATTGCGCTGGGCATCGAGTATGACGGCAGCAAATATTATGGCTGGCAGCGTCAGAATGAAGTACGCAGCGTGCAGGAGAAGCTGGAAAAGGCGCTCACGCAGGTGGCCAATGAACCGATTACCGTGTTTTGTGCCGGGCGGACTGATTCCGGCGTACATGGTACCGGGCAGGTAGTGCATTTTGAAACCACCGCCGATCGCAAAGACGCGGCATGGACATTGGGTGTAAATGCGAATTTACCTGGTGACATTGCCGTGCGTTGGGTGAAACATGTGCCGGAAGATTTTCATGCACGTTTTAGCGCCACGGCTCGCCGTTATCGCTACATCATCTACAATCATCGGTTGCGTCCGGCGGTGATGAGTCAGGGGGTGACCCACTATCATCAACCGCTGGATGAAGCACGGATGCACCGTGCCGCCCAGTGTTTGCTGGGCGAGAACGATTTCACCTCGTTCCGCGCGGTGCAGTGCCAGTCACGCACGCCGTGGCGCAATATTATGCATATTAATGTTGCTCGCTATGGCGCGTATGTGGTGGTGGATATCAAAGCCAATGCCTTTGTGCATCATATGGTAAGGAATATCGTCGGCAGCTTGATGGAAGTCGGCGCCCAAAACCAGCCAGAGAGCTGGATTGCTGAGTTGTTAGCCGCAAAAGACAGAACGCTGGCGGCAGCAACGGCGAAAGCGGAAGGTTTGTATCTGGTATCTGTTGATTACCCGGAACGTTTTGACCTGCCGCGCGTACCCATGGGGCCGCTATTTTTAGCGGACTGAGAGCAGTTCACAAAGGCTGAAGACAATTATGGATCTGATTCACTTTCTCATTGATTTTATTCTACATATTGATGTGCATCTGGCAGAGCTCGTCGCGCAATACGGCGTGTGGGTTTATGCCATTCTGTTTTTAATTCTCTTTTGTGAAACAGGCCTGGTTGTTACGCCGTTTTTACCGGGAGATTCCCTGCTGTTCGTCGCCGGGGCACTGGCCTCTCTGGGCACCAACGACATTAACGTCCATCTGATGGTGGCATTAATGTTGGTTGCCGCGATTGCCGGTGACGCGGTGAATTACACGATAGGGCGACTGTTTGGTGAGAAGCTATTTAGTAACCCGAACTCGAAAATTTTCCGCCGCAGCTACCTGGATAAAACACACCAGTTTTACGAAAAACACGGCGGAAAAACGATTATTCTGGCGCGATTCGTACCGATTGTGCGCACCTTCGCACCGTTTGTCGCCGGGATGGGGCACATGTCCTATCGTCATTTCGCGGCGTATAACGTGATTGGCGCGGTGCTGTGGGTACTGCTGTTCACCTATGCAGGCTACTTCTTTGGCACGATTCCGATGATTCAGGATAATCTTAAGTTATTGATTGTCGGCATTATTGTGGTCTCTATTTTGCCGGGAATTATCGAGATTGTGCGCCATCGTCGCGCGGCGGCAAAACAAGCGAAGTAAGCGCGAATTCGCGGTTCGACCACTTTTTTGTCCAAAGTTTCGGGCTGTTATGTTTTAATGTGCAACATTCATGGTCTGTAAGGGGCAAAAATGGCATCATGCGCCCCTTATGACAAAACTGGCATCGACCAGGTTCAGGCAGAAAGGTTATCAATGAGCTGGATTGAACGAATTAAAAGCAACATCACCCCTACACGCAAAGCGAGCATTCCTGAGGGTGTATGGACCAAGTGCGACAGCTGTGGGCAGGTTCTGTACCGCGCCGAGCTGGAGCGTAACCTGGAGGTTTGCCCTAAGTGTGACCACCACATGCGTATGTCAGCGCGTAATCGCCTGCATAGCCTGCTGGATGAAGGTTCACTGGTGGAACTGGGAAGCGAGCTTGAGCCCAAAGACGTGCTGAAGTTCCGTGACTCCAAAAAATACAAAGACCGTCTGGCGTCTGCTCAGAAAGAAACGGGCGAGAAAGATGCGCTGGTGGTCATGAAAGGCACACTGCACGAAATGCCAGTGGTGGCTGCGGCATTCGAATTCGCCTTTATGGGCGGTTCGATGGGCTCCGTGGTCGGCGCGCGTTTTGTCCGTGCGGTTGAGCAGGCACTGGAAGATAACTGCCCGCTGATTTGCTTCTCCGCATCCGGCGGTGCGCGTATGCAGGAAGCGCTGATGTCGCTGATGCAGATGGCGAAAACCTCTGCGGCGCTGGCGAAAATGCAGGAACGCGGTCTGCCGTACATCTCCGTACTGACCGACCCAACCATGGGCGGCGTATCGGCGAGCTTCGCGATGCTGGGCGACCTGAACATCGCTGAACCGAAAGCGCTGATCGGCTTTGCCGGCCCGCGTGTAATCGAACAAACCGTTCGTGAAAAACTGCCGCCGGGATTCCAGCGCAGTGAGTTCCTGATTGAGAAAGGGGCAATCGATATGATTGTTCGTCGTCCGGAAATGCGCCTGAAACTGGCGAGCATCCTGGCGAAGCTCATGAATCTTCCGGCGCCACATCCGGATGAAGCCCACGAAAGTGTGGTGGTACCGCCGGTACCGGATCAGGAACCAGAGGCCTGATAATGCAAAGGGCAGGGCCAGACGGCGCTGCCCTTTTTGCTTCTCATCACCGTTAAAGAAATCGCGGGCACCATGGACAACAAACTTATTCCTCAGGCCACGTCGCCCCTGGCTACGTGGCTTTCTTATCTGGAACACCTCCACACCAAAACTATCGACCTCGGTCTGGAACGCGTGGGCGAGGTGGCTGCCCGGCTGAATGTGCAAAAGCCAGCGCCATTTGTTTTTACCGTTGCCGGAACCAACGGCAAAGGGACCACCTGTCGGACGCTGGAAGCGATACTGACGGCGGCGGGCTTCAAGGTCGGCGTTTACAGTTCTCCGCATCTGGTGCGTTATACCGAACGCGTACGCGTGCAGGGCGCGGAACTCGCAGAAAGCGCGCATACGGCGTCGTTTGCCGCTATTGAGCAGGCGCGTGGCGAAATCTCTTTGAGCTATTTCGAATATGGCACGTTGTCGGCGCTGTGGTTGTTTAAACAGGCCGGGCTGGATGTGGTTATCCTTGAAGTGGGGCTGGGCGGACGACTGGATGCGACGAATCTGGTGGACCCGGACGTGGCGGTCATTACCAGCATCGCGCTGGATCACACCGACTGGCTGGGGCCGGATCGCGAAAGTATTGGCCGTGAAAAAGCCGGTATCTTCCGTACCGGGCGTCCGGCGGTTGTGGGTGAACCGGATATGCCGACAACAATTGCTGATGTGGCGCGTGAAAAGGGCGCACAGCTGTTACAACGTGATATTGCCTGGCAGTATGGCGTGGACGCTGAAAACTGGTGGTTTAGCGATGCGACAGGCCGCCTGAACACATTGCCGTTGCCACAGGTGCCGCAGCCGAACGCCGCCACTGCGCTGGCGGCACTGCGGGCCAGTGGACTGAACGTCAGCGAGCAGGCCATTCGTGAAGGCATAGCCAGCGCGATTCTGCCGGGACGCTTTCAGACTATCCAGACCTCGCCGCGCGTGATTCTGGACGTCGCCCATAACCCGCATGCTGCCGCGTATCTCGCCGGGCGTCTCAAATCTGAGCCGCTGACCGGGCGCGTTCTGGCGGTTATTGGTATGCTGCATGATAAGGATATCGCCGGTACGCTGGCGTGTCTGGAAGGTATTGTCGATAGCTGGTATTGTGCGCCTTTAGAAGGGCCGCGCGGGGCCACCGCTGAAGAGCTGGTGAAACACTTACGCGCAGGAACCGTCTACGCCAGCGTGGCGCAGGCGTGGCACGCGGCAATGGCCGATGCCGGGCCAGAAGATACGGTGCTGGTGTGTGGTTCATTCCACACGGTAGCGCATGTAATGGAAGAGTTAGACGCGGGGAGAACCGGTGGCAAGTAAGTTTCAGAACCGCTTAGTCGGGACAATTGTGCTGGTAGCGCTGGGCGTCATCGTGCTGCCAGGGCTGCTCGACGGGCAGAAAAAACACTACCAGGATGAGTTTGCCGCGATCCCGTTGGTGCCAAAACCGGGCGACCGGGATGAGCCCGATATGCTGCCGACGGCGACGCAGGCGCTGCCTGCGCAGCCGCCGGAAGGCGCGGCGGAAGAGGTGAGGGCGGGCGATGCGGCAGCACCGTCGCTCGATCCGGGGCGTTTTGCCGCAGCAAACAATAATGGCATCGATCCTGCGCCGGAACCGGTGGAACAACCGAAGCCAAAACCAAAACCGGTTGAACCGCCGAAACCGAAGCCGCAGCCAACGCGTGATGTCGCCAGCGAGCAAATCGCCGCCGCGACCGAAACGCCGCCAGCCAAACCGACGCCAGCTGAAAAAACGGCCCCGGAAGGGAAGGCGTACGTTGTGCAGCTTGGCGCGTTGAAAAACGCCGACAAAGTAAATGAGATTGTCGCGTCGCTTCGCGGTGCGGGCTATCGCGTCTACACGTCGCCTTCCACGCCGGTTCAGGGTAAAATTACCCGCATCCTGGTGGGGCCTGACGCGTCGAAAGATAAGCTGAAAGGCTCGCTTAGCGAGCTTAAGCAGCTTTCCGGGCTGAGCGGGGTGGTGATGGGGTATTCGCCGAATTAAAGGCGACCCCTCACCCTAACCCTCTCCCTCAGGGAGAGGGAACCGATCGAGCACGATGTAAAGTTCGGTGCGTGCTTTCTCCCTCTCCCTGAGGGAGAGGGCCGGGGTGAGGGGATTAAAAACCCCCTCCATAAGCGATGGCGTTGAACATTTTTTCAGCGCCTTTTTTATTTTCGCAGGGAAAGGAAATCCCTACGCAAACGTTTTCTTTTTCTGTTAGAATGCGCCCCGAACCGGATGACAGGGCGTAGCATCGTGGGACACATATGGTCTGGATTGATTACGCCATTATCGCGGTAATAGGTTTTTCCTGTCTGGTTAGCCTTATCCGTGGCTTTGTTCGTGAAGCGTTATCGCTGGTGACATGGGGCTGTGCCTTCTTTGTCGCGAGTCATTACTACACTTACCTGTCCGTCTGGTTCACGGGCTTTGATGATGAACTGGTTCGCAACGGGATTGCTATCGCGGTACTGTTTATCGCGACGCTTATCGTCGGCGCTATCGTTAACTACGTTATCGGTCAACTGGTGGAAAAAACCGGTTTGTCGGGAACGGACAGAGTGTTGGGCATCTGCTTTGGTGCACTGCGCGGGGTGTTAATCGTCGCCGCCATTCTGTTCTTCCTCGATACCTTTACGGGCGTTGCGAAAAGCGAAGACTGGCATAAATCGCAGCTTATCCCGCAGTTCAGTTTCATCATCAGATGGTTCTTTGACTATCTGCAAAGCTCGTCAAGTTTCTTGCCCAGGACATAAGTCCTGAGATGTGGCTTAACGAGGAAAAGACGTATGTGCGGTATTGTCGGTATCGCCGGTGTTATGCCGGTCAACCAGTCGATTTATGATGCGTTAACGGTGCTGCAGCATCGTGGACAGGATGCCGCGGGCATCATCACCATTGATGCGAACAACTGCTTCCGTTTACGCAAGGCAAACGGGCTGGTCAGCGATGTCTTTGAAGCTCGCCATATGCAGCGTATGCAGGGCAATATGGGGATTGGCCACGTGCGCTACCCAACCGCTGGCAGCTCCAGCGCGTCTGAGGCGCAGCCTTTCTACGTCAACTCCCCGTATGGCATTACGCTTGCCCATAACGGCAACCTGACCAACGCGCACGAACTGCGTCAAAAACTGTTCGAAGAGAAGCGCCGCCACATCAACACCACCTCTGATTCCGAGATCCTGCTGAATATCTTCGCCAGCGAACTCGACAATTTCCGCCATTATCCGCTGGAAGCCGATAACATCTTCGCCGCGATTGCCGCGACTAACCGCCAAATCCGTGGCGCTTACGCCTGCGTGGCGATGATTATCGGTCACGGCATGGTCGCCTTCCGCGACCCGAACGGTATCCGTCCGCTGGTGCTGGGCAAACGCGATATCGGCGATGGCCGTACGGAATATATGGTTGCTTCCGAAAGTGTGGCGCTCGATACCCTGGGCTTTGAGTTCCTGCGCGATGTCGCGCCGGGCGAAGCGGTGTACATTACCGAGAAGGGCCAGCTCTTCACCCGCCAGTGCGCGGACAACCCGGTCAGCAACCCGTGTCTGTTCGAGTACGTCTATTTCGCGCGTCCGGACTCCTTTATCGATAAGATTTCCGTTTACAGCGCGCGTGTAAATATGGGCACCAAACTCGGTGAAAAGATTGCCCGCGAGTGGGAAGATCTGGACATCGATGTGGTGATCCCGATTCCGGAAACGTCCTGCGATATCGCGCTGGAAATTGCGCGTATTCTGGGTAAACCGTATCGTCAGGGTTTCGTGAAAAACCGCTACGTTGGCCGTACCTTTATCATGCCGGGCCAGCAGCTGCGTCGTAAATCCGTACGCCGTAAGCTGAACGCTAACCGTGCCGAGTTCCGCGATAAAAACGTCCTGCTGGTTGATGACTCCATCGTGCGCGGCACCACCTCAGAGCAGATTATCGAGATGGCGCGTGAAGCAGGGGCGAAGAAGGTGTATCTGGCGTCAGCCGCACCGGAAATTCGCTTCCCGAACGTGTACGGTATCGACATGCCAACCGCCACCGAGCTGATTGCCCACGGTCGTGAAGTTGACGAAATCCGCCAGATCATTGGCGCAGATGGTCTTATCTTCCAGGATCTGGACGATCTGATCGACGCGGTACGTGCAGAAAACCCGGATATTCAGCAGTTTGAGTGTTCGGTGTTTAACGGGATTTACGTCACCAAAGATGTCGATCAGCAGTACCTCGATTATCTCGATTCCCTGCGTAACGACGACGCCAAAGCGGTGCAGTTGCAGAACGAAGTGGAAAACTTAGAGATGCATAACGAAGGTTAACGCGTCTAACGCCAGGGAAACCTGGCGTTTTCTTTTCTGTACCCCCAATCCTATCCCTCTCTTTTCGCAGTAATTTCGCCTTCCTCACATTTTTCAGAATCCGTTTTTCAATAGTGTGAACAAACCGGATAAACATCACTGCCATAAATTTTATAGTAGCGCCCATTAACCATTTTTAATATGTGGATAATGCCAATTAGGGGTTAATGGGGTGGTAAGAAAAACTGCTTTCATTGGTTACAAAACCCTCTCGACCCTTCGTTTTGTCTATATGGCGGAGTAGTATGCTGCCAATAACCATAAAATAAATGTGGTCAATGGTGCGCCTTTTGCAACCTGCGAGAGGTGCAGGAGAAACCCAAGTCTTCGTTACGGAATAACAACAAGATGACTGGAGATAACACCCTCAGCACTTCTCATGGCGTTAACCGCCGTGATTTTATGAAGCTTTGTGCAGCGCTGGCCGCCACGATGGGGCTCAGTAGTAAAGCGGCCGCCGAGATGGCCGAATCAATCACCCGCCCGCAGCGTCCGCCGGTTATCTGGATTGGCGCGCAGGAGTGTACCGGATGCACGGAATCTCTGCTCCGCGCTACCCACCCAACCGTCGAAAACCTCGTGCTGGAGACTATCTCTCTGGAATACCACGAAGTACTCTCCGCCGCCTTCGGCCATCAGGTTGAAGAGAACAAGCACAACGCCCTTGAGAAATATAAAGGTCAGTACGTGCTGGTGGTCGATGGCTCGATCCCGTTAAAAGATAACGGTATTTATTGCATGGTCGCCGGTGAGCCGATTATCGACCATATCCGCAAAGCGGCAGAAGGGGCAGCGGCAATTATTGCGATTGGCTCCTGCGCGGCCTGGGGCGGCGTGGCGGCGGCGGGCGTTAACCCGACCGGCGCGGTAGGGCTTCAGGAAGCCTTGCCGGGCAAAACGATAATCAACATTCCTGGCTGCCCGCCCAACCCGCACAACTTCCTCGCGACCGTCGCGCATATCATCACCTTTGGTAAACCGCCGAAGCTGGATGCCAAAAATCGCCCAACCTTCGCCTATGGTCGCCTGATCCACGAACACTGCGAACGCCGTCCGCACTTTGATGCCGGGCGCTTTGCGAAAGAGTTTGGCGATGAAGGTCACCGCCAGGGCTGGTGTCTGTACCACCTGGGCTGCAAAGGGCCGGAAACGTACGGCAACTGCTCAACGCTGCAATTCTGCGATGTTGGCGGCGTGTGGCCGGTGGCGATTGGTCATCCGTGTTACGGCTGTAACGAAGAGGGCGTCGGTTTCCACAAAGGTATCCACCAACTGGCAACGGTTGAAAATCAAACACCGCGCGCGGAAAAACCCGATGTAGACCTGAAAGAGGGCGGCGAGATTTCAGCGGGCGCCGTGGGTTTACTGGGAGGCGTGGTTGGCCTGGTGGCGGGCGTCAGCGTGATGGCCGTTCGCGAGCTGGGGCGTCAGCAGAAGAAAGATAACACTGACTCACGGGGAGAATAACCGTGAACAGAAGAAACTTTATTAAAGCTGCCTCCGGCGGCGCCTTGCTGCTGGGGGCTGCCCCTTCCGTGGCTCAGGCGGCGGAAAACCGTCCGCCCATTCCTGGTTCGTTGGGGATGTTATACGACTCAACGCTTTGTGTCGGCTGCCAGGCCTGCGTGACCGAGTGCCAGAATATCAACTTCCCGGCACGCAACCCGCAGGGCGAACAAACCTGGTCCAACAACGACAAACTTTCGCCCTATACCAATAACATCATTCAGGTGTGGCGTAGCGGAACGGGGGTTAACAAAGACAGCGAAGAGAACGGCTACGCCTACATCAAAAAGCAGTGCATGCACTGTGTAGACCCGAACTGTGTCTCCGTTTGCCCGGTTCAGGCGCTGAGAAAAGACCCGAAAACCGGCATTGTGCATTACAACAAAGATGTCTGCACCGGCTGCCGTTACTGCATGGTCGCCTGCCCCTATAACGTGCCGAAATACGATTACAACAACCCGTTTGGCGCGATTCACAAATGTGAACTGTGTAATCAGAAGGGCGTTGAACGTTTAGATAAAGGCGGATTGCCCGGCTGCGTCTCCGTTTGTCCGGCGGGCGCGGTGATTTTTGGCACACGCGAAGAGTTGATGGCGGAGGCGAAAAAACGTCTGGCCCTGAAGCCAGGAAGCGAATACCACTACCCGCGTCAGACCCTGAAAACAGGGGATACCTACCTGCATACGGTACCGAACTACCATCCACACCTTTACGGTGAGAAAGAGGGCGGCGGAACGCAGGTGCTGGTGTTGACCGGTGTACCTTATGAGAATCTGGGCTTACCGAAGCTGGATGAGCTCTCTACCGGGGCGCGTTCTGAACACGTACAACACACCGTTTATAAAGGCATGATGCTGCCGCTTGCGTTGCTCGCGGGGTTAACCGTGCTGGTGCGTCGCAATACCAAAAGCGGCCCTCACGATGGAGGAGACGATCATGAGTCATGATCCAAAACCGCTGGGCGGGAAAATTATCAGCAAGCCGATCATTATTTTCGCTCCGCTGGCTGTGCTGTGCCTGATCATGATCGTCAAACGTCTGATCTGGGGATTGGGTTCTGTTTCCGATCTTAACGGTGGATACCCGTGGGGGATCTGGATCGCCTTCGATTTGTTGATCGGCACCGGCTTTGCCTGCGGCGGTTGGGCGCTGGCCTGGGCGGTATATGTCTTCAACAAAGGGCGTTATCACCCGCTGGTGCGTCCGGCGCTGCTGGCCAGCCTGTTTGGCTACTCGCTCGGTGGCCTGTCGATCACCATCGACGTTGGGCGTTACTGGAACCTGCCGTACTTTTACATTCCGGGGCACTTTAACGTTAACTCGGTGCTATTTGAAACCGCCGTCTGTATGACCATCTATATCGGCGTCATGGCACTGGAGTTCGCGCCCGCGCTGCTGGAACGTATGGGCTGGAAGGTGCCGCTGAAGTTCCTCAATAAACTGATGTTCTTCATCATTGCGCTCGGCGCGCTGCTGCCGACAATGCACCAGTCTTCCATGGGGTCATTGATGATCTCGGCAGGCTATAAAGTGCATCCACTGTGGCAAAGCTACGAGATGCTGCCGCTCTTCTCGGTTCTGACCGCTTTCATCATGGGCTTCGCCATTGTGGTGTTTGAAGGTTCGCTGGTGCAAACCGGGCTACGGGGAAGAGGGCCGGATGAGAAATCGCTGTTTGTGAAGCTGATGAATACCGCCAGCGTATTGCTTGCGTTGTTCCTGGTATTGCGCGTCGGTGAGCTGATTTATCGCCACAAACTGTCGTATGCCTTTGCGGGTGATTTCTACTCCTTCCTGTTCTGGCTGGAAGCGCTGCTGATGCTCTTCCCGCTGGTGGTACTGCGCGTCGGGAAACTGCGCAATGATTCGCGCATGCTTTACCTGTCCGCACTGAGTGCGCTGCTGGGCTGTGCGACCTGGCGTATCTCCTATTCGCTGGTGGCATTCAACCCCGGTGGCGGCTACCACTACTTCCCAACCTGGGAAGAACTGCTGATTTCTATGGGTTTTGTGGCAATTGAGATTTGTGCATACATCCTGCTCATTCGTCTGTTGCCGATACTTCCCCCTTTAAAACAAAACGACAACAAGCGTCATGAGGCGAGCAAAGCATGAGCCAGAGAATTACGATTGACCCGGTAACCCGAATTGAAGGGCACCTGCGCATCGACTGCGAAATTGAAAATGGGGTGGTGTCTAAGGCCTGGGCGTCCGGCACTATGTGGCGCGGCATGGAAGAGATTGTCCAAAATCGCGACCCCCGCGATGCCTGGATGATTGTGCAGCGTATTTGCGGCGTGTGTACCACCACGCATGCGATTGCCTCCGTGCGTGCGGCGGAGAGCGCGCTGAAAATTGATGTGCCGGTGAATGCCCAGCATATCCGCAATATCATCCTGGCGGCGCACACCACGCATGACCATATTGTGCACTTTTATCAGCTCTCGGCGCTCGACTGGGTGGATATCACGTCAGCCCTGAAAGCCGACCCGGCGAAAGCCTCGGCGATGCTGACCGGCGTATCGAGCTGGCACCTGAACAGTGCGGAAGAGTTCACCAAAGTTCAGAATAAAATCAAGGACCTGGTGGCCAGCGGTCAGTTAGGGATTTTCGCCAACGGCTATTGGGGGCACCCGGCGATGAAACTGCCGCCGGAAGTAAACCTGATTGCTGTTGCGCACTATTTACAGGCGCTGGAGTGCCAGCGCGACGCGAACCGCGTGGTGGCGCTGCTGGGCGGTAAATCACCGCACATTCAGAACCTCGCCGTCGGCGGGGTAGCGAACCCTATCAACCTTGATGGCCTGGGCGTGCTGAACCTTGAACGCCTGATGTACATCAAATCCTTTATCGATAAGCTGAGCGATTTCGTTGAGCAGGTTTATAAAGTTGATACGGCGGTCATTGCGGCGTTTTATCCGGAATGGCTGGAGCGTGGTCGCGGAGCGGTGAACTATCTGGCAACGCCGGAATTCCCGACCGACGGTAAAAACGGCAGCTTCCTCTTCCCGGGCGGCTATATCACCAACAGTGACCTCTCGACCTATCGCCCTATCAGTTCGCAGTCTGATGAGTTCCTGATTAAAGGGATTCAGGAGAGCGCGAAGCACGCGTGGTATAAAGACGAAGCACCGCAGGCGCCGTGGGAGGGCACCACCGTGCCGAACTATACCGGCTGGTCAGACGACGGGAAATACTCATGGGTGAAAGCGCCGACCTTCTACGGTAAAACCGTCGAAGTGGGGCCGCTGGCGAATATGCTGTGCAAACTGGCGGCAAAACGCGAATCAACACACGCGAAGCTCAACGAAATCATCGCCATTTACACTAAGCTGACGGGTAAAACGCTGGGCGTTGAACAACTGCACTCAACACTTGGTCGCATCATCGGGCGTACCGTTCATTGCTGCGAACTGCAACATATTCTTCAGCATCAGTACAGCGCGCTGGTGACGAACATCGGCAAGGGTGACCATACCACCTTTGTGAAACCGAATATTCCGGCAACGGGTGAGTTTAAAGGCGTCGGCTTCCTCGAGGCACCGCGCGGTATGCTGTCACACTGGATGGTGATCAAAGACGGCATTATCAGCAACTATCAGGCGGTTGTACCCTCTACCTGGAACTCCGGCCCGCGTAACTTCAACGACGAAGTCGGCCCGTATGAACGTTCGCTGGTGGGTACGCCGGTCGCCGATCCGGAAAAACCGCTGGAAGTGGTGCGCACGATTCACTCCTTCGACCCGTGCATGTCCTGCGCGGTGCATGTTGTGGACGCCGACGGCAACGATGTTGTCGCGGTGAAGGTGCTGTGATGCGGATTTTAGTCTTAGGCGTAGGCAACATTTTGCTCACCGATGAGGCTATCGGCGTGCGTATTGTGGAAGCGCTGGAGCAGCGTTATATCCTGCCGGATTACGTCGAGGTACTCGACGGCGGCACGGCAGGCATGGAGCTGCTGGGCGATATGGCCGACCGCGATCATCTGATTATCGCCGATGCTATTGTCTCACGCAAAAATGCGCCGGGCACGATCATGGTGCTGCGCGACGATGAAGTTCCGGCGCTGTTTACCAATAAAATCTCCCCGCATCAGCTTGGGCTGGCCGACGTTCTGTCGGCCCTGCGCTTCACAGGGGAGTTTCCGAAAAAACTCACCCTGGTAGGCGTTATCCCTGAATCCCTTGAGCCCCATATCGGTTTAACGCCAACCGTAGAGGCGATGATCACGCCCGCGCTGGAGCAGGTGCTGATGGCGCTGCGCGAATCGGGTGTTGAAGTAGTTGTCCGGGAGGAAACGCATGTCTGAAGAGATCAGCGGTTTCTCAACGTCGCCGCAGTTATTGGTGCAGGCGGCGTTTGAAGAGGTGGCTCGTCGTTCGATGCATGACCTGGCGTTTCTCCACCCAGCAATGCCCGTTTCCGTGTCGAACTTCACGGTATTTGAAGGGCAGTGGACGGGCTGCGTTATCACTCCGTGGATGCTGAGCGCAGTTATTTTCCCTGGCCCGGACCAACGCTGGCCGCGTCGCACCGTCAGTGAAAAACTGGGGCTGCAACTGCCTTACG
The DNA here is from genome assembly GCF_057782505.1 of Pseudocitrobacter sp. CD920760. Taxonomy (NCBI): domain Bacteria; kingdom Pseudomonadati; phylum Pseudomonadota; class Gammaproteobacteria; order Enterobacterales; family Enterobacteriaceae; genus Pseudocitrobacter; species Pseudocitrobacter sp. CD920760. The sequence goes on along the minus strand of NZ_CM173490.1, from coordinate 3,656,585 downwards.
GTACCATGACCTTCACTGTGAGTGAGCTGGAAGGCGTTTCGCAATATCTTTCATGCTCGCTGCTGTCGCCGCTGCCTAAAGCGCTTTCGGTGGATGAGGGGCTGCGGCTTGTGGATGATTGTGCGCGGATGCTGCTTTCCCTTGCGGTGAGCAACCCGGATGCGCCGAGTATGGCAAGTCGTCGCTCGCTGTTGTTTGGCCGTCGGAGCGTGGCGGATGCATGAGCTGTCGCTGTGCCAGAGCGCGGTGGAAATCATCCAGCAGCAGGCCGAGCAGCACGGTGTTAACCGCGTGACGGGCGTATGGCTGGAGATCGGCGCGCTCTCCTGCGTGGAAGAGAGCGCCGTGCGTTTCAGCTTTGATATCGTCTGTCAGCACACTGTCGCGCAAGGCTGTGAATTGCATATTGAGTACCGACCCGCACAGGCCTGGTGCTGGGATTGCAGCCGCGCGGTTGAAATCACCCAGCATGATGCGCGCTGCCCGCAGTGTGATGGTGCGAATTTGCGCGTCGATACGGGCGATTCGTTGCGGGTAAAAAGTATTGAAGTGGAATAACCGGAGTTAATTATGTGTATTGGCGTACCGGGCCAGGTGCTGGCCGTGGGTGAAGATATTCACCAGCTCGCGCAGGTGGAAGTCTGTGGCGTGAAGCGCGATGTGAATATTGCGCTTATCTGCGAAGGCGACACCGCCGACCTCGTTGGGCAGTGGGTGCTGGTGCACGTGGGGTTTGCCATGAGCATTATTGATGAAGCCGAAGCGCAGGCGACGCTGGCAGCGCTGCGGCAGATGGAGTATGACGAAACGGTAGCCTAAGGCGCTCCCGTGTGGGAATGCCTGAGACTGATGACAAACGCAACATTGCCTGATGCGCTGCGCCTATCAGGCCTACAGCGTTTCTGCAATTTATTAAATTTGCACTGTTTTGTAGGCCGGATAAGGCGCTTACGCCGCATCCGGCAAGAACAAAGCGCACTTTGTCCGCTATCTGAGGCGTTCCCTTATGGGAACGCCTGTCTAACCATTACGCTTGTTCGTTTAGCCAAATACGCATTTCACCTTCGCCACGATTTGCCCAACTGAACCACGGTATAAAGGTGAGCGTTTGCGGCTGAAGGGCAGTGCGTCGATGGTTAAAGTGATACAACGCTTCGCCTTCTGAGGGCGTCGCCAGTCGGGTGCCTTCAGTCTGAAGCAGCACTTTTCCTTTCAGTACACCGATACCTTGCTTGAGACGAAATTCAGCGCCTTGCGGCAAATTAAGGTTGTGCAAGTCCGCCCCGTTATCTGCTTCTTCCAGACAGTAAACCAGCGGCCCACGCTGTATAGCGACTTTCCCGGCAGTGTGGCGGACCCGAGGATTGGCGTATACACGCATGATCGTCATCGGTAAGGTGAGCGTTATGCAGTCTCCCTTTTGCCAGTGGCGATGGACGTGAAGATACCCTTTAATGACCTCTCCCTGCGCTCGTTCACCGTTAACCTGAACAGTTGGGTTTTCGCACCATTCCGGAAGGCGCAGGGCGAGCGTATGCGCAACTGGTGTCGCATTATCGAAGGTTATGGTCACCCGTTCTTCCCACGGATAGTTGCCGTCTATACGCAGTTGCAGCGATTTCCCTTCAATTTCAAACCGTGCTTTGCTCCCCGCATAGATGTTGATAAACAGCGCATCTTTACGCGGAGTGAAAAGATAATGTCCGATAGCGACCAGCGTGCGGGCGATATTGGGCGGGCAGCAGGCGCAGCCGAACCAGCGCTGACGTACTGGTTTGATATGATCGTACACATGGTTGCAGGCTATGCTTTTGGGCTGCGTTTCCAGCGGGTTAACGTAGAAGAAGTGTTTACCATCCAGCGCCATACCGCCGAGCACGGTATTGTAAAATGCGCGTTCCATGACGTCGGAATACTGGGCGTCGCCTTCCATCTCCAGCATTCGACGGGCGAACATCATCAGGCCGATGGAGGCGCAGCTTTCGGCGTAGGCGGTATCTGAGGGCAGATCGTAATCGCTGGTGAACGCTTCACCCACGGCCTGCGAACCAATGCCTCCGGTGATATACATGCGCTTGTGTACCATATTGTTCCAGATCCGCAGGCAAGTTTGGCGTTTTTCTTCGTCGTGAGTCATGCGTGCGAGATGGGCCAATCCCGTCATCAAATAAACAGAACGTACGGCATGGCCGACGGCTTGATGCTGCTCGTTGAGCGGTTTATGCGCGTGGGTGTATGCTTTGTCTTTCACCATCCACGCGTCACCCCAGTCATTCCAGTGCCAGGTTCCGCCACGCTTCTCAAATTCAATATCGTAGTAGTAGGGCTGTTTTCCACGCTCTTCAAGGAAGAAGCGAGCCAGCTCTTTATAGCGGTTATCCAGCGTGACTTCGTAGAGTCTCATCAGCGCAAGTTCAATTTCCGGGTGTCCTGGGTATCCGCGTCGTTGACCTTCATTAGGGCCAAAAACCGTGTCGATATGGTCGGCAAAGCGACAGGCGATTTCCAGTAGACGACGCTTCCCGGTCGCCTGATAAAAGGCGACTGCTGCCTCGAACAGATGACCCGCACAATAAAGCTCATGACACTCCGCAACGTTTGTCCAGCGCAGGCCAGGCTCCTTCACGCTGTACCAGGTATTAAGATAGCCGTCTTCACATTGTGCCTGAGCCAGTAATTCAATAACGTCATCCGCCGTTTGTTCAAGCGCCGAATCGGGTTTCTGTGACAATGACCAGGCAACGGCTTCCAACCATTTCGTGACGTCACTATCCTGAAAAACCATGACGTAGAATTCGCCCTTCTGCATTCCTGCGGCAATGCGATAGTTAGCCAACGCATGGCTGGGTTCCGCTTCCGGAATGGCATCGTTAAGCGCCTGCCATTGATAAGGGATAACCACATCGCGGATAAGTCTTTGATACTCTCCAAGAAATGGGTCAGTAATGGTGATGTGATTCAAAGGTGCTTCTATCACTTCAGCGTGCATTTTCTATTCCTCAGGATAACTGTGAATGACGTTGATGAAGATCGGTGGAAATGCGCTGCATCATAGGGCCATTCAAACGGCACTTGAGCAGGCATAACGCCAGTACCAGATGGAAAATGGCGGGCGCGAGGCTTTGCAGCGCGGTGATACCCTGAATTGACGCCGCAGTCTGATTTTCAAGCCCAGGTTGATAAGCGACCATGATGAGAATCAGGCTGATAATTCCGCCGGAAGAGGCCCAGGAGAGCTTGATAAAAAAGAGGTTAAAGGCAAAATTCATACCCGAAGAACGGACGCCATTTTTCCATTCGCCGTAGTCGTCGGCGAAAGCCATAATGGAAAAGTGCAGGGGCAGGGTGAATCCCAGAACGATGTTGTTGATCAAAATGCAGCCTAACCACAACGTTTGATGCTGCGCTCCGGTTGGCAGGAACCACATCATGACGCCAAAGGCGACCAGCACCAGATTGGTGTAAAAATAGAGCTTCACCATGTCGATGCGGCGGGAGAGCGGGTTAACCACAATGGCGCCAAGAATGGCCGCAATGGTCACCACCGCGAAAAACAGCGACATAAACCCGGCGCTGCCTTCCAGCGCGTACGAGATAAAGTACATATAACCGCCGCCGCGAATGCACAGAATATTCACCAGCAGAAAGGACATCACCAGCATCAGCAGTAACTGGTCGTTCTTCCATAAGCCTTGCAGGTGCTGACGCAACGTAAATTTTCCGGCAAGTGAAAGCGGTACGCGTTCCTTCACCCAGAAAAAGCACAGAAGAAACATCACCACGCCGACCGTACAGATAACAGTGACGCCGTATTGATAGCCTTTTGCCAGATTCCCCTTGCCGAAAAATTCCACCATCCACGGCAAGCCAACGGCGACAAGAAAACCAGCAATGCCGCTTAATACAAAGCGCCAGGATTGACAGGTCATCACCTGGTCGTGGCGATTGGTCATTGCATTTATCAACGCACAGTACGGGACGTTGATGGCGGTATAGCCCACAGAGAGCAGGAAATAGGTACCGAATGCCCAGGCGATTTTCATATTCGGGCCCATCTCAGGAACGGTGAAGGTAAGAATGCCAATAACGCCTAATGGCACCGCAATCCATAACTGCCAGGGGCGGAAGCGGCCCCAGCGGCTATGTGTGCGGTCCGCGATGACGCCCATCACCGGGTCAGAGATGGCATCGAAAATACGCAAGATCAGGAACATTGCCCCAACGATAGCGGGGCTTAAACCAAATATATCGGTGTAAAAAAAGAGCAGAAAGCCGCTGATTAAATCGGAGATACAGTGCCCGCCCGCATCACCTAATCCATAGCCGATTTTTTCGCGTGTTGAGAGCGTCTCTCCGGCATCCTCTCTCCTGAGTACATCACCATCCAGATTATCGGCAGTAGCCATAATCAATCTCCATAAGTGTTAGCAGTTTCTATTGGCTAAACAGTCATTACGGCGCATCTCTGACAGTTTTTTAGTAAAAATAGTGCGATTTTTAGAGTAGGGCTGATGAGGCTAGGACGTAAATGATGAGATGTTTTCAATGTGAATCTGATCTGTTTTTTACTAGAAATAGATAATTAAATGTGATTTGAGTCACTTTTGAGGGCTGGAATGGTCGTTGGCGGGCTTGCTAATCGCTCGCATTTTGAAGAATTAACGATTGTTTTTTAGTAAAAACACTTATACTGAAACGCTAAATGAACAACGGATGGCGAAAGGCGGCAAAAGAGAGGGATGGTAAAAAAAACACGAATCAAGGATATCGCGGCAGCAAGCGGTGTCTCTATTGCCGCGGTATCCCGCGCGCTGAAAGGGCAATCTGGCCTTGCTGAAGAAACACGTCAGCGCATTCTGGCAATTGCCGAAGCGCAGGGCTATGACTTTACGCGACTACGTGGCGGGCGTATTAAGCGACTGTTGTTTCTGCTCCATCGTCAACATAATATCGCCAGCGCGCTGCCGTTTTATTCGAACGTCATGCTCGGCGTTGCCGATGCCTGTCGCGAAAATGACATTGCCATGAGTTTTCAGCCCGTTGGGCCGGACGATGCGCTTGCTGAAGTAATTCAGTTGCATCAGCCGGATGCAGTGATGGGGGCCGGGTATCTGGAGCCTGAAATTCTGGCAGAGCTTAGCAAAATCACCTTACCGGTGGTGCTGGTTGATTTATGGGCGGCTGATTTTCCCTGCGTGAACCCTGATAATTTTCATGGAGGGTTTATCGCCACGCGTCATTTGATTGAGCAAGGCCGACACCGTGTTGCGTTTTTAGGTAATTCGCAGGGGCACTACAGTATTCGCCAGCGAGTGGAGGGCTATCAGCAGGCGCTTTTTGATGCCGGGTTAACCGTTCCTTCTGACTACAGAATTGAAGTTCCTCCGGTTAAAGATATCGAAGATGCGCTGGTGAATGGGATGGAAAAGCTGTTGGCTTTGCCCGAACCGCCCGATGCCATCTTTGCCTACAACGACGTGGCGGCGCTGGTCGCGATGCGGGAATGCGCGCGTCGGGGCGTACGCGTACCGCAGGATATCGCGATTGTTGGTTTTGATGATATTGACGCTGCAGCCTGGGCTTATCCCCCGTTAACTACCGTGGCTATCGACAAGCGTGAACTGGGCCGCGATGCTTTCCGCTTATTGCTTAATGATGAGAGCGACAGGAATATGCTCCTGCCAGTAAAACTGGTGGTGCGTGAAAGTTCGGTTAATGGCGCATAGTTGCACGGCAGACAATAATTCGGCAAAGTTGCAGCATTACGCAAAAAGGGCAGTCACAGTGAAACGACTTATTATTGGAATATCCGGTGCCAGCGGCGCAATTTATGGCGTACGCCTGCTTCAGGTTTTACGCGACGTGCCTGATATTGAAACGCATCTGGTGATGAGCCAGGCCGCGCGGCAAACCCTTTCGCTGGAAACGGATCTCTCGTTGCGCGATGTGCAGGCCTTTGCTGATGTCGTGCACGATGCGCGCGATATCGCCGCCAGCATTTCATCAGGGTCCTTCAAAACCATGGGCATGGTGATTCTGCCGTGTTCGATGAAAACCCTTTCCGGCATTGTGAACAGTTATACCGACGGGCTGCTGACCCGCGCGGCGGATGTGGTGCTCAAAGAGCGTCGCCCGCTGGTGCTCTGCGTGCGGGAAACACCGTTGCATCTGGGGCATCTGCGCTTAATGACTCAGGCCGCCGAAATTGGCGCGGTGATTATGCCGCCTGTTCCGGCGTTTTATCATCGGCCGCAAACCATTGATGATATTATAAATCAAACAGTTAACCGCGTTCTCGATCTCTTCAATATCGACCTGCCGCAGGATCTCTTTACCCGCTGGCAAGGTGCCTGAGCTGCACCAATGTGGTGCTAATCTGTGCTTTTCGCCCTGTTGCAGGGCGATTTTGTAACGCCGATCAAATCCTCGATATTTAATCACGTATTTTGCGTTTTACTGCTGCGGATTATGTGTCCGAACTGCTATCTTCCTATCTTGTTACCATATTGCATCTTTTTATTAACAAATTTAACGTCAAAGTCAGCGCTGACGATAAAGATGGCATAAAAGCTGCACTGTTGGTCTGCAACACACAACACAACCTATTAGATAGCAGCTCACTGCATCACGATTTTTAAAGGGGTATGTATGAAGAAGACGGTTCTGGCTCTCTCTTTACTGCTCGGTCTTGGCAGCGTGTCCAGCGCGTTCGCCGCGCTGCCGCAAAGTATCCGCATCGGCACTGACACCACCTATGCGCCGTTTTCCTCGAAAGATGCCAAAGGCGATTTCATCGGCTTTGATATCGATCTGGGTAATGAAATGTGTAAACGCATGCAGGTGAAGTGTTCCTGGGTCGGCAGTGATTTTGATGCCCTGATCCCCTCCATGAAAGCGAAGAAAATCGACGCAATTATCTCTTCTCTCTCTATCACCGAAAAACGACAGCAGGAGATTGCCTTCTCCGACAAGCTCTACGCGGCAGATTCACGTCTGATTGCTGCAAAAGGTTCGCCTATTCAGCCAACGCTGGATTCGTTGAAAGGTAAGCACGTCGGCGTATTGCAGGGCTCGACTCAGGAAGCGTACGCTAACCAAAACTGGCGCAGCAAAGGCGTTGATGTCGTCGCTTACCAGAACCAGGATCTGATTTATTCCGACCTGGCCGCGGGGCGTCTGGATGCCGCTTTGCAGGATGAAGTGGCCGCCAGCGAAGGTTTCCTCAAACAGCCTGCCGGGAAAGATTTTGACTTCGCCGGGCCTTCCGTGAAGGACAAAAAATTCTTTGGCGACGGCACGGGCGTTGGATTACGTAAAGATGACGCTGAGCTGAAGCAGGCGTTTGATAAAGCGCTTTCTGAACTCCGCGCCGATGGCACGTACGACAAGATGGCGAAGAAGTACTTTAACTTCAACGTCTACGGGGATTAATTTCCCCGGCAGCGTCAATGCACTTAAATGGTGCATTGACGCTGCCAATGTTTCGAAGCTGTGCACTCCGTGCACAAAAGTGGTGCATTCCTGCATAAATACGCATTTTTAGTGAGAAAAAAGCCAACAGACAGGGCAGAATGCTTTGCCATTCTGGGCTGAAAAGTGGCACGATAACTGCTCAGGATTTTTTGGACAAACCCGCAGAAATCAAAGGCAGTCGAGGATAATTATGAAAAAGCTGGCGTTATCTTTTTCTCTGGTATTGGCGCTTTCAAGCGCTTCGAGTGTTTTCGCAGCAATCCCACAAAAAGTACGAATTGGCACCGACCCAACCTATGCACCGTTTGAATCAAAGAATGCGAAGGGTGAATTGATTGGTTTTGATATCGATCTGGCAAAAGAGCTGTGTAAGCGTATCCAGACACAATGTACCTTCGTTGAGAACCCGCTGGACGCGCTGATCCCGTCTCTGAAAGCGAAGAAAATCGATGCCATTATGTCTTCGCTGTCGATCACCGAAAAACGTCAGCAGGAAATCGCGTTTACCGACAAACTTTATGCAGCAGACTCTCGCCTGGTTGTGAAAAAAGGCTCTCCGGTAACGCCTGATCTCGCCACCCTGAAAGGCAAACGTGTCGGTGTATTGCAGGGCACTACCCAGGAAACCTACGGGAATGAACACTGGGCGGCAAAAGGGGTTGAGATTGTCTCTTATCAGGGTCAGGACAACATCTACTCCGACCTGACCGCAGGCCGCATTGACGCTGCTTTCCAGGATGAAGTCGCGGCAAGCGAAGGTTTCCTGAAACAACCGATTGGTAAAGATTACGCATTTGGTGGCCCGTCCATCAAAGATGAAAAACTGTTTGGCGTGGGCACCGGTATGGGCTTGCGTAAAGACGACAATGAACTGCGTGAAGCGCTGAATAAAGCGTTTGCTGAAATGCGTGCTGACGGCACGTATGACAAGCTGGCGAAAAAGTACTTCGATTTTAACGTATACGGCGAATAACCTTCGCTGACCACCCGTCGCCCCGCCTCAGAATGGGGCGACGGTGATAATAAGACAGGACAGGCTGAATGCTTTACGGGTTTTCACAAGTCATTTTTCAGGGCGCGCTGGTGACCCTCGAGCTGGCAATCAGTTCGGTGGTACTGGCGGTGCTTATCGGCCTGGTTGGGGCTGGCGCAAAGCTTTCCAATAATCGCGTGATGGCGCTGATATTTGAAGGCTATACGACGTTGATTCGTGGCGTGCCAGATCTCGTGCTGATGTTATTGATTTTCTATGGGTTGCAGATGGCGCTGAACGTGGTGACCGATTCACTCGGCTTGAGCCAGTTCGACATCGACCCAATGATCGCCGGTATTATTACGCTTGGGTTTATCTACGGCGCCTATTTTACCGAGACCTTCCGCGGCGCGTTTATGGCGGTGCCGAAAGGGCACATCGAAGCGGCGACGGCCTTTGGCTTTACCGGCGGGCAGACGTTTCGCCGCATTCTGTTCCCGGCGATGATGCGTTACGCGCTACCGGGGATTGGCAACAACTGGCAGGTTATTCTCAAATCGACAGCGCTGGTGTCGCTGCTGGGGCTGGAAGATGTGGTGAAAGCCACGCAGCTGGCCGGGAAAAGTACCTGGGAACCTTTCTATTTCGCCATCGTCTGTGGCCTGATTTATCTGGTATTTACAACCGTTTCCAATGGTGTGCTGCTGTTGCTCGAACGCCGTTACTCCGTGGGCGTGAAGAGGGCTGACCTGTGATCGAGATTATTCAGGAATACTGGCAATCCCTGCTGTGGACGGATGGTTATCGCTTCACCGGCGTCGCCATTACGCTGTGGCTGCTGATTTCTTCGGTGGTGATGGGTGGAATTCTGGCGCTGTTTCTCGCCATTGCCCGCGTCTCCAGCAATAAATACATCAAATTCCCGGTGTGGCTGTTTACCTATATTTTTCGCGGCACGCCGCTGTATGTACAGCTGCTGGTGTTCTACTCTGGCATGTATACGCTCGAAATCGTGAAAGGCACCGAGCTGCTGAACGCTTTTTTCCGTAGCGGCCTGAACTGTACGGTGCTGGCGCTAACGCTGAATACCTGCGCTTATACTACCGAGATTTTCGCGGGCGCGATTCGCGCGGTGCCGGCGGGTGAAATTGAAGCGGCGCGCGCCTATGGTTTCTCCTCCTTTAAGCTTTACCGCTGCATTATTTTACCGTCGGCGCTGCGTATTGCGCTGCCGGCTTACAGCAATGAAGTGATTCTGATGCTGCACTCGACGGCGCTGGCATTCACCGCCACCGTGCCGGACTTACTGAAGATTGCCCGGGATATCAACTCTGCCACTTATCAGCCGTTTACGGCATTTGGGATTGCGGCGGTGCTTTATCTGATTATCTCGTATGTGCTGATCTCTCTGTTCCGCAAAGCGGAAAAACGCTGGTTGCAGCATGTAAAACCTTCTTCTTCGCACTGAGAACACGATGCCTGAGAATAAATTAAACGTAATCGATCTGCATAAGCACTACGGCGAACACGAGGTGCTGAAAGGGGTATCACTGAAGGCGGACGCCGGGGATGTGATCAGTATTATTGGCTCGTCCGGGTCGGGGAAAAGTACTTTTCTGCGCTGCATTAACTTCCTCGAAAAACCAAGCGAAGGCACGATTGTGGTGAGCGGCCAGAATATCGGGCTGGTGCGTGATAAAGACGGTCAGTTGAAAGTCGCTGACAAAAATCAGCTGCGGCTGCTGCGTACCCGTCTGACGATGGTCTTCCAGCATTTTAATCTCTGGAGCCACATGACGGTGCTGGAGAACGTGATGGAAGCGCCAATTCAGGTGCTGGGCCTGAGCAAGCAGGAAGCGCGCGAGCGAGCGGAAAAATATCTCGCGAAGGTGGGCATCGACGCGCGTCAGCAGGCGAAATATCCGGTGCATCTTTCCGGCGGCCAGCAGCAGCGTGTTTCGATTGCCCGCGCATTGGCGATGGAGCCGGAAGTCCTGCTGTTTGATGAGCCGACCTCCGCGCTGGACCCGGAGCTGGTGGGCGAGGTGCTGCGTATCATGCAGCAACTGGCGGAAGAGGGGAAAACCATGGTGGTGGTGACGCACGAAATGGGCTTTGCTCGTCACGTTTCGTCACACGTTATCTTCCTGCATCAGGGAAAAATTGAGGAAGAGGGTAAACCTGAACAACTGTTCGATAACCCGCAAAGCCCGCGTTTGCAGCAGTTCCTCAAAGGTTCGCTGAAGTAATCTTTTCAGCCCGGCGCTCCTCCGGGCTATTCGTGCGGACGTTCCAGCCGATAGACCCAGTCGTCGTAGTCAATACCGTTCAGATGATAGGCATTTTCCAGTACCTGAATGCGCACAAACCCCTGTTTTTCCAGCAGGCGCGAAGAACTGCGGTTCTCGCCCAGCACCCAGGCATTAATGGCATTCACACCCAGTTCAGTAAACCCGTACTGGCAGATAGCGCTCAGGGCTTCGCGTGCATAGCCTTTCCCCTGCGCACACGGCAACAGCGCATAGCCGACATCTGCTTCATGTGGGTTTTTACTGCTGATACGTAAGCCAATATCACCGATTGGCTCACCGCTGTTTTCACGCAGAACGAATACGCCACTATCGGCGCAGCGCGCATCGAAAACCGTTCGCAGCGCGGCGTCACTCAATACATCCCCCATATAACGCATCACCTGAGGATCCTGGCGGAGTCGCAGGAAAAAAGGCCAGTCAGATTCGTTGAAGGATGAGAGCAGCAGACGCGGCGTGGTGAGGGTAATCATATTCAATGCCATAACGGGTAAAGAAGCGATTACCTTAACACCTCAACGTGTGGGATTACAGGCTCTTGAGTGCAGCGTGGTGATTGCTAAGACCATGGTAATAGTTGAGTACCGTCTGGCTTTCCAGTGAGGCTCGAAGCTGTAGCGCAAGGTTCAGGCTATCCATGATGTGTGCCTGCGTGACCAGCGGGGAATCTGCGGAAATGCGTGCTTCAGAGACCAGCCAGTCAACGATGCTGCTCCAGCGCCAGAGCGGGGAGTTACCTTTCACGCGTTGTACAGGCCCTGGGAAATTACCGCTACCACGCGCACCTTCCTTTAAAAGTGCAACTGCCTGGCGCGTCAGCCCGGTTAATCCGGCGATATCACTTAAGCCAACCAGCGCAGAATCGACGGACTCCACACGAGCATGTAGCGAGGTGGATGATTCGATGTCACGAATGGCGGATAGAATGGCAGCATCCAGCGAGGGGCTTTCACGGTCAAATTCAAGATAGACCGAAGTGCCGTAAAAACAGACTAGCGCATCCTGGCAGCCTGCTGCATATAACGCATCCTCAAGGCCGGGTGTGCTGGCGTTGACGCCCGAGAGCGTTAACGTGAAATTAAAGAGTGGCATTGTTCACTGCTCCTTTGTGTTGTTTCGGATGAGTATCACGCCTGGCTTACACCTTTCCACCATACGGATAATTTGGTGTGCGTGGTGTACGGGTACGGCAGGTGTAGACCAGATGCTCATCATATGTTCCTGATGTTTGGGAGTGCCGCATTTCAATCTGCCAAAACAGTGGGCGCTTTTACCGCCAGCGACAAATATCCAATCTTGTTCCAACGCGTAGTGGATTGCTGCTCTGATATGTTTATCTGGATGTTCCTTCATCAGCGAGGTCCCGTGAGTATGAAGAGGGTGTTGACGTTCGTCAACATTATTGTGATGTAAAATAATCACGGGAGGGTTATGACAGAGCTTTTTTGACGATGTTGGAAGCGACCTCACGTTGATGAAAGTCGTTAACCAGGCAAAGTGACGTTATGCGAGGCGCCTTCAGGAAAGCACTCCCGTTTACAGGAGTGCCCTGTTTCAGGCTAAAAGATCCTTTAGCGCTTCATCGAGATCGTGCCAGCGGAAGACAAAACCGCTCTCTTCCAGCCGTTTTGGCAGGGCGCGTTGCCCGCCCAGCACCAGTACCGACGATTCCCCCATCAGCAGACGAATGGCCGTGGCGGGTACGCGAAGAATGGCGGGGCGATGTAATGCGTGCCCGAGGGAATGGGCGAATTGTTCATTGTGGACCGGGTAGGGGGAAACCATATTGAACGGCCCGCGCAGCGGATTATCGAGCAACCACAAAATGCCGTTGACCATATCGTCGATGTGGATCCACGCCAGATATTGTCGGCCGCTACCGATTGGCCCGCCGAGCCCAAGTTTGAACGGTGGCAGCATTTTGCCGAGAATACCGCCTTTCGCGGCCAGCACGACCCCGGTGCGTAGCAGACAAACGCGGGTACGGTCGCTTTGCGCGGTGCAGGCGATCTGTTCCCACTTCGCACAGAGCTTGTGGGTAAATTCATTGTGCGGCGGTTCTTCTTCGGTCACCACAACTTCACCGAGATCGCCATAATACCCCGCCGCAGAGCCGGATATCAGCACTTCAGGCGGCATTTCGCTGGCCTGAATTAATGCGCTAATCTTTTCCGTGATATGCCAGCGACTTTCGCACAGCCGTTGTTTTTGCGTATCGGTCCAGCGCTTATCGGCGATCGGCTCGCCCGCCAGATTGATGACGGCATCAATGCCATCGAGCGTGCGCTTGTCGTCAAGCCCCTTCCAGACCTCAACGCGCGAGCCAAAACGCTGCCGGGCTTTATCCGGGCTGCGGGTAACCACGGTCACCGCATGACCCAGCTCCAGCAGGCGCGGAATTAAATGGCCGCCAATCAGCCCGGTTCCTCCGGTAATCAGAATCTTCATGCCACCTCCGTCAGGAAGCGCTTAACGTTGCCAGCTCATAGCAATGGAAACGGAGTCGGCGTAACGCAGCGCGTGAAGTTTATCGACCTCAACTTCAGCATAGGTGACCCAGTGATGTTCACGTGCGATATCGAGCACATCCTGAGTTAATTTCTCCAGCAGTGAGAAGCGGTTACCCTCAATGTGGCTAATGATATTTTTGGTGATCGTGCGGTAGTTCAGCGCATCGTTAATATCTTCGCTGTTGCGTGCCCGGTCCGCCGGATAGCGGATTTCGATATTGATAACCACATCCTGTCGGTTGGCTATCTCTTCGTCTTTAATCCCGATGAAGGTGCGCAGGCGAAGGTTTTTGATGCGGATAATAGCGTCTGGCTGAGACATTGCAGATTACTCCCTTTTATAGTTGTCCCAGCCATCATACACGAAAGCAATCGGCCACTTAATGGGGCTGCGCCTGCTGCATGGCCCGCGCGGTTGCTGGCCGCTGGCGGATGCGCTCAAACCAGTTTTGCACCGCCGGGTAGGTGGCAAGATCGATACGTTGCCGCACGTGGGAATTTACCCACGGCCAGCAGGCGATATCGGCAATGCTGTAGTGATCGCCTGCAATCCACGGGTGACTGGCAAGGCGTTGATTCAGCACGCTATACAGGCGCTGGGTTTCCACCTGGTATCGCTCAATGGCGTAGGGAACGGGTTGCGGGGCGAAGTGATTAAAGTGATGGTTTTGCCCCAGCATCGGGCCCAGGCCGCCGACCTGCCAGAACAACCACTGTAACGTCGTGTGGCGCTCGCGCAGTTCGCCGCTCAGCAACTTGCCGGATTTTTCTGCCAGATAGAGAAGGATGGCCCCGGATTCAAACAGGCTAAATGGGGCGCCGCCGTCCTCCGGCTGATGATCAACAATGGCCGGGATTTTGTTATTCGGTGAAATATCGAGAAATTGCGGCTTAAACTGCTCGCCTTTATTGATATCGACGCGAATCAAGCGATAGGGCAGTTCAGCCTCTTCAAGGAAAAGCGTAATTTTGTGGCCGTTCGGGGTGGGCGCATAGTAGAGATCTATCATCGTCTCTCCGATTTTTGGCGGGTTGATTTCTACAGTATAGGCTCAAGTATCGACTCGGGGCTGACATGCAAAATCCTCATGGCGGCGATAAGTGACAAGCATGAAAAGACAGGATATGTTGATTTATCGCTATCAGACAGTGAGTATATTATGAGCACCCCTGCAATTACCCTTTGGTCCGATTCCGATTTTTTCTCGCCTTATGTTTTGTCCGTTTACGTGGCGCTGCAGGAAAAAAGCCTGCCGTTCACGCTAAAAACCGTGTCGCTGAATAACGGCGAACATCTTCAGTCAGGCTGGAAAGGCTATGGTCAGACGCGACGCGTACCCTTGCTGGAAATCGACGAGTTCCAGCTGAGCGAGTCATCGGCAATCACCGAATATCTTGATGAACGTTTTGCCCCGCCGCAGTGGGAGAGACTTTATCCGCATGATATGCAAAAACGCGCCAGGGCGCGGCAGATTCAGGCATGGTTGCGCAGCGACCTGATGCCGATTCGCGAAGAACGATCGACGGATGTGGTATTTGCGGGTGTAAAAAAACCGCCATTAACCCGCGCGGGAGAAGCAAGCGCCGCTAAACTGTTTGACACGGCGAGCGCGTTACTGGCTCACGGGCAGCAAAATTTGTTTGGTGAATGGTGTATCGCGGATACGGATCTGGCGCTGATGCTTAATCGCCTGGTGCTGAATGGAGATGATGTTCCGCAGGCGCTTGCCGACTACGCCGAGTTCCAGTGGCAACGTTCTTCGGTTCTGCGCTACGTTGCGCTTTCAGCGAAACGCGCAGGCTGAAAACGCGCACGGAATCCATTATGATAGTACGGTTTTCATGTGTGGAGATTTGATAAATGAAGCTGATGTTTGCATCGGATATTCATGGTTCTCTGCCCGCGACTGAACGCGTATTGTCACTCTTTGCACAAAGCGGTGCCCGCTGGTTGGTTATCCTTGGCGATATCCTCTATCACGGGCCGCGTAATGCATTGCCTGAGGGCTACGCACCGGCGCAGGTAGCCGAACGCCTCAACCCGCTGGCGAGCCAGATTATTGCCGTTCGCGGCAACTGCGACAGCGAAGTGGACCAGATGCTGTTGCACTTTCCCATCACCGCGCCCTGGCAGCAGATCCTGACTGAAAATCAGCGTCTGTTTTTGACGCATGGTCATCTCTATGGCCCCGATAACCTTCCGCCGCTGGCGGCAGGTGATGTGTTGGTCTCCGGGCATACGCATCTCCCGGTTGCCGAGAAGCGCGGCGAGATTTTCCTGTTTAACCCCGGCTCGGCCAGCATTCCGAAAGGCGGTAATGTCGCCAGTTACGGCATGCTGGACGGCGATAAACTGCAAGTTTTCGCACTCAATGATCAACAGGTTATTGCAGAGGTTGTGATTAACCCGTAATTTAGCCGACAAACGTAAAATGCGCCGCAAGAGCGCTCCTGGAGAAACTTTTCTGATGGTCGAGCAGAATCATTTGGCAAGCACGGAATGGGTAGATATCGTCAACGAAGACAATGAGGTTATCGCGCAGGCCAGCCGTGAACAGATGCGGGCTCAGTGTCTGCGTCATCGCGCTACCTACATTGTCGTTCATGACGGTATGGGGAAAATACTGGTGCAGCGTCGCACCGATACCAAAGATTACCAACCTGGCTTGCTGGATGCGACGGCAGGCGGTGTGGTGCAGTCTGATGAGCAGATGCTCGACTCAGCGCGTCGCGAAGCAGAAGAAGAGCTGGGCATTGCTGGTGTGCCGTTTGCCGACCATGGACAGTTTTACTTTGAAGATAAGCACTGCCGCGTCTGGGGAAGCCTGTTCAGCTGTGTTTCTCACGGGCCGTTTGCGTTGCAGGAAGAAGAGGTCAGCGAAGTGTGCTGGCTGACGCCGGAAGAGATCACCGCGCGCTGTGACGAATTTACCGCAGACTCGCTAAAAGCGCTGGCGCTGTGGATGAGTCGCAATGCGAAGAATCAGTCACACGAACCGGAAACTGCTGACAAAGAGTAGCGTGCTGAAAATGTGATGGCGTATCGCGCCCATAAAAAAATCCAGAGGTTTAACCCCCTGGATTTTTTTTCGCCCCGGTGAAGGGGCGGCAGGCTGTATTAGTCCTGCTGAGACGACTGAATCGCGGTCAAAGCGATGGTGTAGACGATATCGTCAACCAGCGCGCCACGGGACAGGTCGTTAACCGGTTTGCGCATGCCTTGCAGCATCGGCCCGATGGAGATCAGGTCGGCAGAACGCTGTACCGCTTTGTAGGTGGTGTTACCGGTGTTCAGATCCGGGAAGATGAACACGGTAGCGCGACCAGCAACCGGAGAGTTCGGCGCTTTAGATTTCGCAACGTCAGCCATAACGGCGGCGTCATACTGCAGCGGGCCGTCGATCATCAGGTCAGGACGTTTTTCCTGCGCCAGACGAGTCGCTTCGCGAACTTTCTCTACATCACTACCTGCACCAGAGGTACCGGTGGAGTAGGAGAGCATCGCTACGCGCGGTTCGATACCGAAAGCAGTAGCGGAATCAGCGGACTGAATCGCGATTTCTGCCAGCTGTTCAGCAGTCGGGTCTGGGTTGATCGCGCAGTCACCGTAAACATAAACCTGTTCCGGCAGCAGCATGAAGAACACAGAGGAAACCAGAGAGCTGCCCGGCGCAGTTTTGATCAGCTGCAGCGGCGGACGGATGGTGTTCGCAGTGGTGTGAACCGCACCGGAAACCAGACCGTCAACGTCGTCCTGTTCCAGCATCAGGGTGCCGAGAACCACGTTGTCTTCCAGCTGTTCGCGGGCAACGGTTTCGGTCATCCCTTTGTTTTTACGCAGTTCAACCAGACGAGCAACATAGCTTTCGCGAACCACATCCGGGTCAACGATTTCTACGCCAGCGCCCAGTTCAACGCCCTGTGCAGCAGCAACGCGGTTGATGTCATCCGGGTTACCCAGCAGCACGCAGGTTGCGATACCACGTTCAGCACAGATAGCGGCTGCTTTTACGGTACGTGGTTCGTCGCCTTCCGGCAGAACAACACGTTTACCCGCTTTACGCGCCAGCTCGGTCAGCTGATAACGGAACGCTGGCGGAGACAGACGACGGCTGCGCTCGGAGGTCGCAGTCAGAGACTCGATCCAGTCTGCGTTGATGTAGTTAGCAACGTATTCCTGAACTTTCTCAATACGCTCGTGATCGTCAACCGGGACTTCCAGGTTGAAGCTCTGCAGGCTCAGAGAGGTCTGCCAGGTGTTGGTGTTCACCATGAATACCGGCAGGCCGGTCGCGAAGGCACGTTCACACAGTTTGCTGATACGCGCGTCCATTTCATAGCCGCCGGTCAGAACCAGTGCGCCGATCTCCACGCCGTTCATTGCTGCCAGGCAAGCGGCAACCAGAACGTCAGGACGGTCAGCGGAGGTCACCAGCAGTGAACCCGGACGGAAGTGTTCCAGCATGTGCGGAATGCTACGTGCACAGAAGGTCACGGATTTCACGCGGCGGGTGTTGATATCGCCTTCGTTGATGATGGTCGCATTCAGGTGACGCGCCATGTCGATTGCGCGCGTCGCGATCAGATCGAAACTCCACGGAATCGCGCCCAGAACCGGCAGAGAGCTGGCAGAGCTCAATTTAGCAGGATCGACTTTAATCACTTTTGCAGTGGTGGAATCGTCGAAGATCTCAGACAGATCCGGGCGAGTACGGCCCTGCTCATCAACCGGGGCATTCAGTTTGTTAACGATAACGCCGGTGATGTTGGTGTTTTTCGCGCCGCCGAAGCTGCTGCGGGTCAGCTCAATGCGTTCGTTGATCTGTTCCTGGGTATCAGTACCCTGGGACATTACAAAGACGATTTCGGCATTCAGCGTTTTAGCAATTTCATAGTTCAGAGACTGGGCAAACTGATGTTTGCGAGTCGGAACCAGACCTTCAACCAGAACCACTTCCGCGTCTTTGGTGTTCGCGTGGTAGTTAGCGATGATCTCTTCCATCAGCACATCTTTCTGATTGCTGGACAGCAGAGACTCAACGTGGCTCATCTTCAGCGGTTCAGCCGCCGGGATAGCAGAGTTCGCACGCACGATAGTGGTGGTCTGGTCTGGCGCATCGCCACCGGTACGCGGTTGAGCGATAGGTTTGAAGACGCTCAGACGAACGCCTTTACGTTCCATAGCACGGATGACGCCCAGGCTGACGCTGGTCAGGCCGACGCTGGTTCCGGTAGGAATAAGCATGATAATACGGGACACGGTTTATCCTCTTTTGCTCGTTGCCGCCGATTTTGGCGGGCACAAAACAGCACCGCCAGCATTGCTGGCGGTGTGGAATCAGGCGGTCAGACGGCAGGCGTCTTGCGCGATAACCAGCTCTTCGTTGGTCGGGATCACAACAGCAGGGCGGGTGCCTTCTTTGTTGATGAAGCCAGATTTACCGAAACGAGCAGCCAGGTTACGTTCGTGATCAACTTCGAAGCCCAGAACGCCCAGTTTACCCAGGGAGAGTTCGCGAACCATTGCAGCGTTTTCACCGATACCACCGGTGAAGACAACCGCGTCCAGACGACCGTCCATCAGTGCAGTGTAAGAACCGATGTATTTCGCCAGACGGTGGCAGTAAACGTCCATTGCACGTTTAGCGTCAGCTTTCTCTTTGTAGTTGTCTTCAACATAACGGCAGTCGCTGGTGACTTCGGTCAGACCCAGCAGGCCAGACTCTTTGGTCAGCATTTTGTTGATAGCGTCAACGCTCATGCCCAGGGTGTCGTGCAGGTGGAAGATGATAGCCGGGTCGATATCGCCAGAGCGCGTACCCATAACCAGACCTTCCAGCGGAGTCAGACCCATAGAGGTGTCAACGCATTTGCCGTTACGGATTGCAGAAACAGAACCACCGTTGCCCAGGTGGCAGGTAATGATGTTCAGTTCTTCAACCGGTTTGTTCAGCATTTTGGCCGCTTCCTGAGTCACGAAGAAGTGGCTGGTGCCGTGCGCGCCATAGCGACGAACGCCGTGCTCTTTGTACAGGCTGTACGGCAGAGCATAAAGGTAAGATTCTTCCGACATGGTCTGATGGAACGCGGTATCGAATACAGCCACGTTTTTGTCTTTCAGATTCGGGAAGGATTTCAGCGCTTCGGCGATACCGATCAGGTGAGCCGGGTTGTGCAGCGGAGCAAAAGAGGCAGAGTCTTTGATGCCCTGAATGACGGATTCGTCGATAACAACGGAGCTGGTGTACTTCTCGCCGCCGTGTACGATACGGTGACCAATCGCAGTCAGCTGTGCAGACAGTTCTGGTTTTTGTGCCAGAATAGTGTTAACGATAAAGTTCAGCGCTTCACTGTGAGCGGCGCCTGCACCTAAAGCCGCTTCTTGTTTGCTGCCGTCCATTTTCCATTTGATACGTGCTTCAGGAAGATGGAAACATTCGGCCAAACCAGAGAGGTACTCGTCACCGTTCAGTGCATCGATGATGGCAAATTTCAGTGAGGAGCTACCGCAGTTCAGAACCAGTACTAACTTACTCGACATGGAAGTACCTATTTATGATACGTGGCTAAAAAAACGTCAGGAGTCACAAAGCGTAGCGCAGGATGAGACTGACATTTATGATTAACATCATGCCTGAATCGATTTTGAGGCAGGATGGAAGAAATACATATTGATTCTAAGTCATTTTGCATATTTTTCAGCCAATGGCAGAATATGCGATAATTTGACGGACTGGACGAGATAGACTAGCCCTCATCTCAGGCTGGCACAGGATACCCGATTGCAGGGTTTATGCCAAAATGTTTTGAACGTTGTCATACCCAGTTGTGGATTTGCACGAATTTTTTAATTTTTATATGTGAAGTTGAGGTAAGCCATGTCGACGCCCGAAAATCGCTCGGTCAGTTTTTTTAGTTTGTTCCGCCGGGGGCAGCACTACTCTAAGACGTGGCCGCTGGAAAAACGCCTTGCGCCGGTGTTTATCGAAAACCGCGCGATCCGTATCACCCGCCACGCAATCCGCTTTATGCCGCCGGTAGCGGTCTTTACCCTGTGCTGGCAAATTGCCCTGGGTGGGCAACTTGGCCCGGCCGTCGCCACCGCGCTGTTTGCCCTGAGCCTGCCGATGCAGGGGCTATGGTGGTTGGGGAAACGCTCCGTTACGCCGCTGCCGCCGTCCACCTTGCAGTGGTTCTACGAAGTGCGCGGAAAATTACAGGAGGCCGGGCAAGCGCTCGCCCCGGTAGAAGGCAAGCCTGATTACCAGGCGCTGGCTGACACGCTTAAGCGCGCCTTCAAACAACTGGATAAAACTTTCCTTGATGATTTGTAATTAACCATCAAAAACGCATATAAAAGAAGGCACAACGTTTGTGTCTTTTTTTATGCTGCAAAGCGCAACAGGAGTCGTAAAAATGGAAATGACCCATGCTCAACGTCTGATTTTGTCTAATCAATACAAAATGATGACGATGCTTGATCCCGATAACGCGGAACGCTATCGCCGTCTGCAGACCATCATCGAGCGCGGTTTTGGCCTGCAAATGCGCGAACTGGATCGCGACTTCGGTGAGTTAAAAGAAGAAACCTGCCGCATTGTTATCGACATCATGGAGATGTATCACGCGCTGCACGTTTCATGGACCAACCTGAAAGACGCCGACACTATCGATGAACGTCGCGTCACCTTCCTTGGTTTTGACGCGGCAACCGAAGCCCGCTTCCTGAGCTATGTCCGCTTCATGGTTAATGTGGAAGGCCGCTATACCCATTTCGACGCAGGAACGCACGGCTTTAACGCCCAGACCCCAATGTGGGAAAAATATCAGCGCATGCTGAACGTCTGGCACTCCTGCCCGCGCCAGTACCACCTGAGCAGCAACGAAATTAATCAAATCATCAACGCCTGATGGAGGCGCCTGTGCAGTGTAAAGGTTTTCTGTTTGATCTGGACGGTACGCTGGTGGATTCTCTGCCGGTCGTGGAACGCTCATGGTGCAGTTGGGGCGATCGTTTCGGGATACCGCACGATGAGATCCTCGGTTTTATCCACGGTAAACAAGCGATCACCTCGCTGCGCCACTTTATGCCGGGGCAATCTGAAGAGGCGATCCAGGCCGAGTTCACCCGCCTTGAGCAGATTGAAGCCAGCGATACGGACGGCGTGATTGCACTGCCAGGCGCGCTTGAGTTGCTCGAAACGCTGAACGCGAACCACATTCCGTGGGCGATTGTGACGTCGGGCTCGATTCCGGTTGCTCATGCGCGCCACAAAGCGGCGGGGCTGCCGATGCCGGAAGTCTTTGTCACCGCCGAGCGCGTGAAACGCGGCAAGCCAGAGCCGGATGCGTATCTGCTTGGCGCGGAGCTGTTAGGGCTCGCCCCGCAGGATTGTACCGTCGTGGAAGATGCGGCGGCAGGCGTGCTCTCCGGTCTGGCGGCAGGGTGTCATGTGATAGCGGTTAACGTGCCGGCAGATGCGCCACGTCTTAACGAAGCCGATTTTGTGCTGACGACGCTTGATGTGCTCAATATTGCTAAACAGCCCGACGGCACCGTTGATGTGACGTTAAAAGCATAAACTTATGATTTAGCCCCGCATACACGGGGCTTTTTTCTGCCATGATATAACCACTTATCACTTATCTTTCTGACAAGGATGTGTTTTGAACGGTGAATTGATTTGGGTGCTCTCTCTACTGGCTATCGCGGTTGTGCTGTTCGCGATGGGCAAAGTGCGCATGGATGCTATCGCACTGTTGGTCATCGTGGCCTTCGTACTAAGTGGCACCTTAACCCTCAGCGAAGCCTTTTCAGGTTTTAGCGATCCCAACGTTATTCTGATTGCCGCCCTGTTTATCATCGGCGATGGCCTGGTGCGTACCGGCGTCGCCACCAAGATGGGCGCGTGGCTGGTGCAGGTTGCCGGCAGCAGCGAAACCAAGATGCTGGTCTATCTGATGCTCACCGTCGCCGGTCTCGGTGCGTTTATGAGCTCAACCGGCGTGGTGGCTATCTTTATTCCCGTCGTCCTCAGCGTGTCGATGCGTATGAATATCTCGCCGTCGCGCCTGATGATGCCGCTCAGTTTTGCCGGGCTTATCAGCGGTATGATGACGCTGGTGGCGACGCCACCGAACCTGGTGGTCAACAGTGAATTACTCCGCGAAGGGCTGCACGGCTTTGGCTTCTTCAGCGTCACGCCGATTGGCCTGGTCGTGCTGCTGCTCGGCATCGTTTATATGCTGCTGATGCGCTTTATGTTCAAAGGCGAAGACCCGTCATCGTCACGCGATGGCGGCAAACGCAGCTCGTTTCGCGATCTCATCAAAGCTTATCGCTTAACGGGGCGTGCGCGCCGCCTGGCGATTCGCCCCGGCTCGCCAATGATTGGCCAGCGACTCGATGACCTGAAGCTGCGTGAACGCTACGGCGCGAACGTTATCGGCGTGGAACGCTGGCGTCGTTTTCGCCGGGTGATTGTGAACGTTAACGGGGTCTCTGAATTCCGCGCGCGCGATGTGCTGCTGATCGACATGTCGGCGGCAGACGTGGACCTGCGTGAGTTTTGCGCCGAACAGATGCTTGAGCCAATGGTGCTGCGCGGTGAATACTTTGCCGATCAGGCGCTCGATGTAGGGATGGCGGAAGTCTCGCTGATCCCGGAATCGGAACTGCTGGGGAAAACGGTGCGCGAAATAGCGTTTCGTACCCGTTATGGTCTGAACGTCGTTGGGATGAAACGTAACGGCGAAGCGCTGGACGGCTCGGTGGTAGACATCCCGCTGGAACTTGGCGATATCGTGCTGGTGGTGGGAAACTGGAAACTCATCAATCAGCTGGCGCAGAAAGGGCGCGATTTCGTGGTGCTTAACCTGCCGGTTGAAGTGAGCGACGCTTCGCCAGCGCATAGCCAGGCTCCGCATGCGATTTTCTGTCTGGTGCTGATGGTTGCTTTGATGCTCACAGATGAAATACCTAACCCGATTGCGGCGATTATAGCCTGCCTGCTGATGGGTAAATTCCGCTGTATTGATGCGCAAAGCGCGTATAAATCCATTCACTGGCCGAGCATCATTTTGATTGTGGGGATGATGCCGTTCGCGCTGGCATTGCAAAAAACCGGCGGCGTTGATTTGGTAGTGAAAGGGCTGATGGATATCGGCGGCGGGCAGGGACCTTACCTGATGCTGGGCTGTCTGTTCGTGATGTGCGCCACTATCGGGCTGTTTATTTCCAACACGGCAACGGCGGTATTGATGGCGCCGATTGCGCTGGCGACAGCGAAATCGATGGGCGTTTCACCTTATCCGTTCGCCATGGTAGTGGCGATGGCGGCCTCTGCGGCCTTTATGACGCCGGTATCATCACCGGTGAACACGCTGGTGCTGGGGCCGGGGAAATATAGCTTCAGTGATTTCGTGAAAATCGGGGTTCCGTTCACCATTCTGGTGATGATTGTCAGCGTGCTGCTGATACCGGTATTGTTCCCGTTTTGAGTGGCGGTAAAGCCGGATGGCGGCTTCGCCTTATCCGGCCTACGCGGGTTGATAATGTTGGATGCACCTGTAGGCCGGATAAGCGCCAGCGCCATCCGGCAACAACAGACCGCACTACAGCGGCGAATCGGTACTGATCTCGTCCAGCGACAAATGGAAGCTCGGCACAAACACGTCCATAAAGTAGTCCATCTCTTCGCTACGCCGTTCTGACAGCGTTTTCTCCAGCCGACCTTTTGCCAGCAAAAACTCGTTATTCCCGGCCGATAACTCTTCCAGGCATTTCAAATACGCACACAACGCATCGGCCTGTTTAACCAGCGATTTCTCTTCCTCGCTATATTGATGTTCATCGATCAGCGGTGCAAAGATATCCTGCAACTCCTCCGGCACCATCTCGACCAGCTTCTGCTGGGCAATCTTTTCGATAGCTTTATATTCCTGGGCGATTTGCGAATTGAAGTATTTCACCGGTGTCGGTAAGTCGCCGGTAAGCACTTCCGATGCGTCGTGATACATCGCCAGCAATGCGATGCGCTCGGCGTTAACCTGTCCGCCAAATTTACGATTTTTAATCGCGGCCAGCGCGTGGGCAACCATCGCCACCTGCAAGCTGTGTTCAGAGACGTTTTCCGTGCGCACGTTGCGCATCAATGGCCAGCGGTTGATTAATTTGAGGCGGGAGAGGTGGGCAAAAAAATGACTCTGATTCATAGCGACCCTTACTCGGTTACATCAGTAAGGGTCATTGTGCGCTGAGATGCGGGCCGGATGCAAATCCGGCCAACGCCTTACGCCTGACGATAGCCCGACAGGAAGCGGCCAAAGCGGGTAATTGACATCTCGAGGTCGTCGATGCGCGGCAGTGTGACGATACGCACATGGTCCGGCCACGGCCAGTTAAACGCCGTTCCCTGAACCAGCAGCACTTTTTCCTGCAACAGGAAATCGAGCACCATTTTCTGATCATCGTGAATGTTAAAGCGTTTAGCATCGATTTTCGGGAACATGTAGAGCGCGCCGTTAGGCTTCACGCACGAGACGCCAGGGATCTCGTTAATCAGTTCCCACGCGCGGTTACGCTGCTCATATAAACGACCGCCCGGTACGATAAACTCGCTGATACTCTGATACCCGCCCAGCGCCGTCTGGATGGCGTGCTGCGCCGGAACGTTGGCGCACAGGCGCATTGAGGCCAGCATTTCCAGCCCTTCAATATAACCTTTCGCATGTTTTTTCGGCCCGTTCAGTACCATCCAGCCCTGACGGAAGCCCGCCACGCGATAGGTTTTTGACAGGCCGTTAAAGGTCACGGTCAGTAAGTCTGGGGCCAGCGCGGCGATAGAGTGGTGCTGGGCGTGATCGTAGAGGATCTTATCATAGATTTCGTCAGCGAAGATGATCAGGTTATGTTCGCGGGCGAGCTCGACGATTTCCAACAGCAGCTCTTTGGAATAGACCGCCCCGGTTGGGTTGTTCGGGTTGATGATCACAATGCCGCGGGTTCGCGGGGTGATTTTGGCGCGAATATCGTCGAGGTCCGGGAACCAGCCTGCAGATTCATCGCACAGATAGTGCACCGCATTGCCGCCGGAAAGCGAGACTGCTGCTGTCCATAACGGGTAATCCGGTGCCGGCACCAGCATTTCATCGCCGCTGTTCAGCAATGCCTGCATGGCCTGCACAATCAGTTCAGATACGCCATTGCCGATATAAATATCTTCTACCGTCACATCGCGCATGCCGCGTGCCTGGTAGTGTTGCATGATAGCTTTACGGGCGGAGTAGAGCCCTTTGGAGTCGCAATAACCTTGCGCTGTTGGCAGGTTGCGGATCACATCGACCAGGATTTCATCCGGCGCGTCAAACCCGAAGGGGGCCGGGTTGCCGATGTTGAGCTTCAGAACTTTGTTGCCTTCTTCTTCAAGGCGTTTGGCCTCTTTCAGAACCGGGCCACGGATGTCGTAACAGACGTTGTCTAACTTGCTGGATTTTTCGATGGGGGACATGAACCTTTAACCTTTTTAGCTGTTATCGCCACTCCCAGCCATGGAAGTCAGCTTGGAATAATGTACTCCGCATCACCGGTGTTTTGAAGGGTCAACAGGAGAAGATTTTGTCAGTTTTAATGTCGCAGCACATTCTTTTTATCTAAAATTCAGCGACAATGCCGATTGTATGTATTGTTAATTTATTGTTTTATAGCGTCTTGTGTTGGTTGCTTGTTGATTTTCAGTTGTTTTAACTGATTAAAAACAAAACAGTTAAGTCAGGCGAAAAAAGTGCCGCGATATACTTTAGCAATGCTTTAGTAATATTAATTGTGAATGAATTCATGAAACATATACATCATGGCTAATACATTTCTCTGTGAATTCAATGTTAATCATTGTTAATGAACACCTCTGCCGGTCATTAATGTTTTATTTTAAATTGCAAAGTAATCATTAAGAATTGTTAGTTTTATTAAAGCATTTTGATTTTAATGGAATTTTTGCCTAAAGATCTTACTTATTAATACTTATAAATATAATGGTTTTAGGTTAGGATAATGATGTTATCGCGGACATTCATTCATCATACTTGTGAGTGATTATCGCTGCAAACAGACAACGTGATGTTATTAAACACTTTTTAATCATTTGTTTCCCTCCGGTATTATTGGGTAGTCAGCATTATATCGACTGGCCAGACAACCGGATTTTGAAAGAGCTCACACAAAGGTACTGAGAACAATAGTCTCACACCTGAAGATAAACACTTTATCGCAGAGGGGACTGTCACCCGATGGGAGGCAGACAATTTTAATGTAATACCGCTCCGTCAGGCAGTCATTCGGTTGCATCATGCCGAAGGATGGGCTTTTAAAAGGATGAGCCTGATTTTAGAGCGCGGCATCAACAAGGCAGGTTAGCCTTAGCGACCTGTAAGTGAATAAATATGATAAATGCAAATCGTCCGATACTGAACCTCGACCTCGATCTGCTGAGAACATTTGTTGCGGTCGCCGATTTGAGCACTTTTGCCGCAGCAGCAGCAGCCGTTTGTCGCACCCAATCCGCCGTTAGCCAGCAAATGCAGCGGCTTGAACAACTTGTTGGCAAAGAACTTTTTGCCCGTCATGGCCGTAATAAACTGCTGACCGAACACGGTATCCAGCTCTTAGGCTATGCACGTAAAATCCTGCGCTTTAATGATGAAGCCTGTACATCGCTGATGTTCAGTACGCTTCAGGGGCAACTGACGATTGGTTCGTCCGATGAGTCAGCGGATACCATCCTGCCATTCCTGCTCAACCGTATTAGCTCCGCCTGGCCGAAGCTTGGGCTGGATGTGCGTGTTAAGCGACACGCGGACATGGCGGACATGCTCCATAAGAACGAGGTTGATCTGGTACTCACCACGCACCGGATCGACGCGTTCCACTCGACGGTGTTACGTACCTCGCCGACGCACTGGTACTGCGCCGCAGAGTTCGCCCTGCGTCCGGGAGAGCCCGTACCATTGGTGTTGCTTGATGATCCGAGCCCGTTCCGCGATATGATTATCTCCACCCTGGATGCGGCAAATGTGCCGTGGCGTCTGGCGTATGTGGCCTCTACACCGTCAGCGGTACGCGCTGCGGTGAAGGCGGGGCTTGGCGTTACCGCAAGGCCGGTAGAGATGATGAGCCCGGAACTGCGCGTGCTGGGAAGAGCCGACAAAATGCCGGTGTTGCCAGATACCGAATATTTACTAAGCTGTAACGTGCAGAATCCAAATGAATTAATGCAGATGATCTTCCAGTCGGTTGAGACGAGCATCAAACCATGGACACAGAGCACTGTCTATACCCTGGAAGGGGGAGATAATTCCCATGCTGATGACGAGGTTATTGAGTAACAACCTTGTAGAAAACTGGTAACAAAATGTAAGTGTAAAAAAGAGTCACTGGCCAGCGAAAATGAGCCAGTGGCTTTTTTTTCGCCGGCGCTAATGCTTTTTGCAATTAATGCTTTTTACTATTCGTAATACAATCAGTTAATTAAGTGATTACTTGCCGTAAATTCGGGCAATTGTGATCCACTTTTAACATATCCTGCTAATGTTAAAAAACCGGGTGTTTTGTTGCTGTTTTTCAGGTCGAATTAACAGAACCGTGTCTTAGATCAAGAAAATACTCCTCCAGAGGGGGAGGAATCGTGTGAAATTCCTGTCAAAATAGAAGGGTACTAATTGTTATTGTTCTTAAACGGACACGATTCACCAGCACTCAATCCGGAGGGTGACATGAGTCGAAATGCCGCAAAGGGCACGTAATGTTAATGAAATGGAATTGATGTAAATTAATGTGATGAAACCTTTGTTAAAGTTGACAAAAGGTTATCGAAAGGAGTAAAAAACCTCAAATTTTTTCGGTCTATGCTTTGATTCTGGCCGTTTTGCTGGTTTTTTAATCCTCCCCATGAATCGATGTAGCGTCCATCTGCCGGTAAGAGCAGAAGTGGTTATGCTACCTATTTGGTAAAGCTTTGCGTATGTCAACATCCACTGAAATCATCGCTCATCACTGGGCATTTGCTATCTTTCTGCTCATCGCCGTTGGCCTGTGCTGCCTCATGCTGGTTGGCGGTTGGTATCTTGGCGGTCGCGCGCGCGCAAGAAGTAAAAACACGCCGTTTGAATCGGGTATCGACTCTGTGGGTACCGCACGCCTGCGCATGTCCGCGAAGTTCTATCTGGTCGCCATGTTCTTCGTCATCTTCGACGTGGAAGCGCTCTACCTTTTCGCCTGGTCAACCTCTATCCGCGAAAGTGGCTGGGTAGGGTTTATCGAAGCCGCAATTTTCATTTTGGTGCTACTGGCTGGTCTGGTTTACCTCGTTCGTGTTGGCGCACTTGACTGGACGCCTGCGCGTTCTCGCCGCACCCTGGTGAACTCCGATACTGACAGCGTCACTAACCGTAATACGCAGTAAAAGCGAGGCAATAAGATGGATTATACGCTCACCCGCATAGATCCTAACGGTGAGAACGACCGTTATCCCCTGCAAAAACAGGAGATTGTTACCGATCCCCTGGAGCAGGAAGTTAACAAAAGCGTGTATATGGGCAAGCTCGAACACGCGATGCACGATATGGTCAACTGGGGTCGCAAAAACTCAATCTGGCCATACAACTTTGGTCTTTCTTGCTGCTACGTTGAGATGGTGACGTCTTTCACTGCGGTGCATGACGTGGCGCGTTTCGGTGCGGAAGTTCTGCGTGCTTCCCCGCGTCAGGCTGACCTGATGGTGGTAGCGGGAACCTGCTTCACCAAGATGGCCCCGGTTATTCAGCGCCTGTATGAACAGATGCTGGAACCTAAGTGGGTTATCTCAATGGGCGCCTGCGCGAACTCTGGCGGCATGTACGACATTTACTCTGTCGTGCAGGGCGTTGATAAGTTTATTCCGGTTGATGTTTACATCCCGGGCTGCCCGCCGCGTCCGGAAGCCTATATGCAGGCACTGATGCTGCTGCAAGAGTCTATCGGCAAAGAGCGCCGCCCGCTGTCGTGGGTGGTGGGCGATCAGGGCGTTTATCGCGCCAACATGCAGTCGGAACGCGAGCGTAAACGCGGCGAACGAATTGCAGTGACGAATCTGCGCACGCCTGACGAGATTTAATTTGCGCCTGCGGGCGGGATAAAAACTTCGCAAATCAATCTACTACAACGCGAAGCCTCGTCAGCAGTCACCACGGACCTTTTGCAATGGTGAACAATATGACCGATTTAACCGCGCATGACGCAGCCGTTTGGCAAACCCGCGATCACCTTGATGATCCGGTCATCGGCGAACTGCGCAACCGTTTTGGGCCGGATGCTTTTACCGTTCAGGCGACCCGCACCGGGGTTCCCGTCGTTTGGGTCAAGCGCGAACAGCTGCTGGAAGTCGGCGACTTCCTGAAGAAACTGCCTAAGCCTTACGTCATGCTGTTTGATTTACACGGCATGGACGAACGTCTTCGCACGCACCGCCAGGGTTTACCCGCGGCGGATTTCTCCGTTTTCTACCACCTGATTTCTATCGATCGCAACAGCGATATCATGCTCAAGGTGGCGCTGTCTGAAAACGATCTGAACGTGCCGACCTTCACCAAACTCTTCCCGAACGCCAACTGGTATGAGCGTGAAACCTGGGAGATGTTTGGCATTACCTTTAACGGCCACCCGAATCTGCGTCGCATCATGATGCCGAACACCTGGGAAGGCCACCCGCTGCGTAAAGATTATCCGGCGCGCGCCACCGAATTCGATCCGTTTGAGCTGACTAAAGCCAAGCAGGACCTCGAAATGGAAGCGCTGACCTTTAAACCGGAAGAGTGGGGCATGAAGCGCGGTACCGAAAACGAGGACTTTATGTTCCTCAACCTCGGCCCGAACCACCCGTCTGCGCACGGTGCATTCCGTATTATCCTGCAGCTTGATGGCGAAGAGATCGTTGACTGCGTGCCTGACGTGGGTTACCACCACCGTGGCGCGGAGAAAATGGGCGAGCGCCAGTCCTGGCACAGCTACATTCCGTATACCGACCGTATCGAATACCTCGGTGGTTGCGTCAACGAAATGCCGTACGTGCTGGCCGTTGAGAAGCTGGCGGGGATCACCACGCCGGATCGCGTGAACGTTATTCGCGTGATGCTCTCCGAACTGTTCCGCATCAACAGCCACCTGCTGTATATCTCTACGTTTATTCAGGACGTCGGCGCGATGACGCCGGTATTCTTTGCCTTTACCGATCGTCAGAAAATCTACGATCTGGTGGAAGCGATTACCGGTTTCCGTATGCACCCGGCATGGTTCCGCATCGGCGGCGTAGCGCACGACCTGCCGAAAGGTTGGGATCGCCTGCTGCGTGAGTTCCTTGAGTGGATGCCGAAGCGTCTCGACTCTTACGAGAAAGCCGCGCTGCGTAACACTATCCTGATTGGCCGCTCTAAAGGCGTTGCTGCCTATACCGCGAAAGAAGCGCTGGAGTGGGGCACCACCGGTGCTGGCCTGCGCGCCACCGGTATCGGCTTCGACGTGCGTAAATGGCGTCCGTATTCTGGCTATGAAAACTTCGACTTTGAAATCCCGACCGGCGGTGGCGTTTCTGACTGCTACACCCGCGTGATGCTGAAAGTGGAAGAGCTGCGCCAGAGCCTGCGTATTCTTCAGCAGTGCCTCGACAACATGCCGGAAGGCCCGTTCAAAGCGGATCACCCGCTGACCACGCCGCCGCCGAAAGAGCGCACGCTGCAACATATCGAAACCCTGATCACCCACTTCCTGCAGGTTTCCTGGGGCCCGGTCATGCCGGCGCAGGAATCGTTCCAGATGGTGGAAGCGACCAAGGGTATTAACAGTTACTACCTGACCAGCGACGGCAGCACCATGAGCTACCGCACCCGTATCCGCACGCCGAGCTATGCGCACCTGCAGCAGATCCCGTCGGCTATTCGTGGCAGCCTGGTATCAGACCTTATCGTCTATCTGGGTAGTATCGATTTTGTTATGTCAGACGTGGACCGCTAATTATGCACGAGAATCAACAACCACAAACCGAGGCTTTTGAGCTGAGTGCGGCAGAGCGTGAAGCTATTGAGCACGAGAAGCACCACTACGAAGACCCGCGTGCGGCGTCCATCGAAGCGCTGAAAATCGTTCAGAAACAGCGTGGCTGGGTGCCGGACGGCGCGATCCACGCGATTGCCGATGTGCTGGGTATTCCGGCAAGCGACGTCGAAGGCGTGGCAACGTTCTACAGCCAGATCTTCCGCCAGCCGGTGGGCCGTCACGTGATCCGCTACTGCGACAGCGTGGTGTGTCACATCACGGGTTACCAGGGTATCCAGGCGGCGCTGGAGCAAAAGCTTAACATCAAACCGGGGCAGACGACCTTTGACGGTCGCTTTACGCTGCTGCCGACCTGCTGCCTGGGGAACTGCGACAAAGGGCCGAACATGATGATTGATGAGGATACTCACAGCCATCTGACGCCGGAAGCCATTCCTGAACTACTGGAGCGGTATAAATGAAAAACGTTATCCGTACTCCCGAAACGCATCCGCTGACCTGGCGTCTGCGTGATGACAAACAGCCGGTCTGGCTGGACGAATACCGTAGCAAAAACGGCTATGAAGGCGCGCGTAAAGCGTTGCTGGGGCTTTCCCCGGATGAAATCGTCAATCAGGTGAAAGACGCAGGCCTGAAAGGGCGCGGCGGCGCAGGCTTTTCCACTGGCCTGAAGTGGAGCCTGATGCCGAAAGACGAATCCATGAACATCCGTTACCTGCTGTGTAACGCCGATGAAATGGAGCCGGGCACCTATAAAGACCGTCTGCTGATGGAGCAACTGCCGCACCTGCTGGTGGAAGGCATGCTCATTTCCGCGTTTGCGCTGAAAGCGTATCGCGGCTACATCTTCCTGCGCGGTGAATATGTTGAAGCGGCGGTGCATCTGCGCCGCGCGATTGCCGAAGCAACCGAAGCCGGTCTGCTTGGCAAAAACATCCTCGGCACCGGGTTTGATTTTGAACTGTTCGTGCATACCGGGGCAGGGCGTTACATCTGCGGTGAAGAAACCGCGCTGATCAACTCCCTCGAAGGTCGTCGCGCCAACCCACGCTCGAAGCCGCCATTCCCGGCGACCTCTGGCGCATGGGGCAAACCGACCTGCGTTAACAACGTGGAAACCCTGTGCAACGTTCCCGCTATTCTCGCCAACGGCGTGGAGTGGTACCAGAACATCTCTACAAGCAAAGATGCGGGTACCAAGCTGATGGGCTTCTCCGGTCGGGTGAAAAATCCGGGCCTGTGGGAACTGCCGTTCGGCACCACCGCGCGTGAAATCCTCGAAGATTACGCGGGCGGCATGCGCGATGGCCTGAAATTCAAAGCCTGGCAGCCAGGCGGTGCGGGAACTGACTTCCTCACCGAAGCGCATCTTGACCTGCCAATGGAGTTCGAAAGCATTGGTAAAGCGGGCAGCCGTCTGGGTACGGCGCTGGCGATGGCCGTTGACCACGAAATTGGCATGGTTGGCCTGGTGCGTAACCTGGAAGAGTTCTTCGCCCGTGAGTCGTGCGGCTGGTGTACGCCATGCCGTGATGGCCTACCGTGGAGCGTGAAAATTCTGCGCGCGCTGGAAAAAGGCGAAGGCCAGCCGGGCGATATCGAGACACTTGAGCAACTGTGTCGATTCCTGGGCCCAGGTAAAACATTCTGTGCGCACGCACCTGGCGCGGTAGAACCGTTACAGAGCGCGATTAAATATTTCCGCGAAGAATTTGAAGCGGGCATCAAGCAGCAGTTCAGCAATACCCATGCGATCCATGGGATTCAGCCGAACCTGCTCAAGACGCGCTGGTAAAACAGAGAATTTCGATTAACGCTCAGTCTCTGACTGGGCCAACTGGAAGCATGCTAATGGCTACAATTCATGTAGACGGCAAAGAATATGAGGTCAACGGGGCGGACAACCTGCTACAGGCGTGTCTCTCCCTCGGCCTTGATATTCCGTACTTTTGCTGGCATCCGGCGCTGGGCAGCGTCGGCGCTTGCCGCCAGTGTGCGGTGAAGCAATACCAAAACGCGGAAGACACTCGTGGCCGCCTGGTGATGTCCTGTATGACACCGGCCACCGATGGCACCTTTATCTCTATTGATGACGACGAAGCGAAGCAGTTCCGTGAAAGCGTGGTCGAGTGGTTGATGACCAACCACCCGCACGACTGTCCGGTCTGTGAAGAGGGCGGTAACTGCCACCTTCAGGATATGACCGTGATGACCGGCCACAGCTTCCGTCGCTACCGTTTCACCAAGCGTACCCACCGCAATCAGGACCTGGGGCCGTTCATCTCTCACGAAATGAACCGCTGCATCGCCTGCTACCGCTGCGTGCGTTACTACAAAGATTATGCGGACGGTACCGACCTGGGCGTGTATGGCGCACACGACAACGTCTACTTTGGTCGTCCGGAAGACGGTACCCTGGAGAGCGAATTCTCCGGCAACCTGGTCGAAATTTGCCCGACCGGCGTATTCACCGACAAAACGCACTCCGAGCGTTACAACCGTAAATGGGACATGCAGTTTGCGCCGAGCATCTGCCAGCAATGTTCGATTGGCTGTAACACCAGCCCGGGCGAGCGCTACGGTGAACTGCGTCGTATCGAAAACCGTTACAACGGTACTGTTAACCACTACTTCCTCTGCGACCGTGGTCGTTTCGGCTATGGCTACGTGAACCTGAAAGACCGTCCACGTCAGCCGGTGCAGCTGCGCGGTAGCGACGTCATCACCCTCAACGCCGAGCAGGCGATGCAGGGTGCGGCGGATATTCTGCGTCAGTCGAAGAAAGTGATTGGTATCGGCTCCCCGCGCGCCAGCGTGGAAAGCAACTTCGCGCTGCGTGAACTGGTCGGTGCGGAAAACTTCTATACCGGCATCGCGAAAGCGGAGCAGGAACGTTTGCAACTGGCACTGACCGTGCTGCGTGACGGCGGTGTGCATACACCTGCGCTGCGTGAAATTGAGTCTTACGATGCGGTGCTG
Organism: Pseudocitrobacter sp. CD920760; assembly: GCF_057782505.1. Lineage (NCBI taxonomy): Bacteria > Pseudomonadati > Pseudomonadota > Gammaproteobacteria > Enterobacterales > Enterobacteriaceae > Pseudocitrobacter > Pseudocitrobacter sp. CD920760. The sequence continues at coordinate 3,622,259 of NZ_CM173490.1, read as the reverse complement.
ATTCTGGGCGAAGACATTACCCAGACCGGCGCACGCGTGGCGCTCTCTGTTCGTCAGGCGGTGAAAGGTAAAGCACGCGAAATGGCGGCGGCGCAGAAAGTGGCTGACTGGCAGATTGCGGCAATCCTCAACATCGGCCAGCGCGCGAAGCACCCGCTGTTTGTCACCAACGTTGATAACACCCGTCTGGATGACATTGCCGCGTGGACCTATCGCGCACCGGTTGAAGATCAGGCGCGCTTCGGTTTCGCTATCGCCCACGCCCTGGATAACAGCGCTCCGGCGGTAGACGGTATCGATCGCGACCTGCAGAACAAAATTGACGTCGTGGTTCAGGCGCTGGCTGGCGCGAAGAAACCGCTGATTATTTCCGGCACCAACGCCGGAAGCGCGGACGTCATTCAGGCGGCAGCAAACGTTGCGAAAGCACTGAAAACCCGTGGCTCTGACGTTGGCATCACCATGGTTGCCCGCGCGGTGAACAGCATGGGGCTCGGCATGATTGGCGGCGGCTCTCTTGATGATGCACTGAACGAGCTGGAAAGCGGCGCGGCAGATGCGGTTATCGTGCTGGAAAACGACCTGCATCGTCACGCTTCCGCCAGCCGTGTGGATGCCGCACTCTCCAAAGCGCCGCTGGTGATGGTGATTGATCATCAACGCACGGCAATTATGGAAAAAGCGCACCTGGTGCTGCCTGCGGCAAGTTTTGCCGAAAGCGATGGTACGGTCATCAACAACGAAGGCCGCGCACAGCGCTTCTTCCAGGTTTATGACCCGGCGTACTACGACAGCAACACCGTGATGCTGGAAAGCTGGCGCTGGCTGCACTCCCTGCACAGTACGGTGCAGAGCCGTGAAGTAGACTGGACGCAGCTTGACCACGTCATCGACGCGGTGGTCGAAAAACTGCCACAGCTGGCTGGCATCAAAGATGCTGCGCCGGACGCGACCTTCCGTATTCGCGGCCAGAAACTGGCGCGTGAACCGCACCGTTACAGTGGTCGTACCGCGATGCGCGCCAATATCAGCGTGCACGAACCGCGTCAGCCGCAGGATAAAGACACCATGTTCGCCTTCTCAATGGAAGGGAACAACCAGCCAGGCGCGCCGCGCTCGCAAATTCCGTTTGCATGGGCACCGGGCTGGAACTCCCCGCAGGCATGGAACAAGTTCCAGGCCGAGGTGGGTGGTCATCTGCGTCACGGCGATCCGGGCGTGCGTCTGATTGAAGCGTCTGAAAACGGTCTCGATTACTTCACCACCGTTCCGGCAAGCTTCCAGGTGGAAGAAGGTAAATGGCGTATCGCGCCGTACTACCACCTGTTCGGTAGCGATGAGATGTCACAACGTTCCCCGGTCTTCCAGACGCGTATGCCGCAACCGTATATCGCCCTTAACCCGGCGGATGCGGCGAAACTTGGCGTTAACGCTGGTGCGAAAATCGCCTTCGGCTATGACGGTCAAACCGTCACCCTGCCGCTGGTGATTTCCGAAGGTCTGACGGCAGGGCAGGTTGGCTTACCGATGGGGTTACCTGGCATCGCGCCAGTGCTGGCTGGTGGACGTCTTGAAAATCTGCAGGAGGCACAGCAATGAGTTGGTTAACACCGGATCTGATCGAGATCCTGCTCACTATTCTCAAGGCGGTGGTCATCCTGCTGGTGGTTGTCACCTGCGGCGCATTCATGAGCTTCGGCGAACGTCGTCTGCTCGGTCTGTTCCAGAACCGTTACGGGCCGAACCGTGTAGGCTGGGGCGGCTCGCTCCAGCTGGTGGCGGACATGATCAAGATGTTCTTTAAAGAGGACTGGATCCCGAAATTCTCGGACCGCGTCATCTTTACCCTGGCACCGATGATTGCCTTTACCTCGCTGCTGCTGGCGTTTGCGATTGTGCCAGTGAGCCCGACGTGGGTGGTGGCTGACCTGAACATCGGTATTCTGTTCTTCCTGATGATGGCAGGGCTGGCGGTTTACGCCGTGCTGTTCGCAGGCTGGTCGAGCAACAACAAATACTCACTGCTGGGCGCGATGCGTGCCTCTGCCCAGACGCTGAGCTATGAAGTGTTCCTCGGACTCTCCCTGATGGGCGTGGTGGCGCAGGCCGGTTCATTCAACATGACCGACATCGTCAACAACCAGGCCGACATCTGGAACGTGATCCCGCAGTTCTTTGGTTTTGTGACCTTCGCAATCGCGGGCGTGGCGGTGTGTCACCGTCACCCGTTTGACCAACCCGAAGCCGAGCAGGAACTGGCCGATGGTTACCACATTGAATATTCCGGTATGAAATTCGGTCTGTTCTTCGTGGGGGAATACATCGGTATCGTGACCATTTCGGCCATGATGGTGACCCTGTTCTTCGGTGGCTGGCAAGGCCCGTTCTTACCGCCGTTCATCTGGTTCGCGATCAAAACCGCGTTCTTCATGATGATGTTCATTTTGATTCGCGCCTCATTACCGCGTCCGCGTTATGACCAGGTAATGTCCTTCGGCTGGAAAATTTGCCTGCCGCTGACGCTAATCAACTTGCTGGTAACGGCGGCTGTCATTCTCTGGCAGCAGCCATAAGGGGCGAATAGACCATGACCTTAAAAGAATTATTGGTAGGTTTCGGCACCCAGGTACGCAGTATCTGGATGATCGGCCTGCATGCGTTCGCCAAACGCGAAACGCAAATGTACCCGGAAGAGCCGGTTTATCTGCCGCCGCGCTATCGTGGCCGTATCGTGCTGACGCGCGACCCGGACGGCGAAGAGCGCTGTGTGGCCTGTAACCTGTGTGCGGTAGCCTGCCCGGTAGGCTGTATCTCGCTGCAAAAAGCAGAAACCAAAGATGGCCGCTGGTATCCGGAGTTTTTCCGCATCAACTTCTCACGCTGTATTTTCTGCGGCCTGTGCGAAGAAGCGTGCCCGACCACGGCGATTCAGTTAACCCCGGACTTCGAGCTGGGCGAATACAAACGTCAGGATCTGGTGTACGAGAAAGAGGATCTGCTGATTTCCGGCCCGGGTAAATACCCGGAATATAACTTCTACCGGATGGCGGGTATGGCAATCGACGGCAAAGATAAAGGCGAAGCAGAGAACGAAGCCAAGCCTATCGACGTCAAGAGCCTGTTACCTTAAGGAGAGGGGCAATGGAATTCGCTTTTTATATCTGTGGCCTTATCGCCATCCTCGCGACGTTGCGGGTTATTACGCACACTAATCCGGTACACGCCTTGCTGTACCTGATTATTTCGCTGCTGGCTATCGCAGGCGTCTTCTTCTCACTGGGCGCGTACTTCGCCGGGGCGCTGGAGATCATCGTTTACGCCGGGGCCATCATGGTGCTGTTCGTGTTTGTGGTGATGATGCTGAACCTCGGTGGGGCAGAAATTGCCCAGGAACGCGAGTGGCTGAAGCCGCAAATCTGGATTGGCCCGGCGATTCTCTCCGCCGTTCTGCTGGCGGTGATGGTGTATGCCATTCTGGGCCTTAACGACCAGGGCATCGACGGCAACCCAATCAGTGCGAAAGAAGTCGGTATCGCCCTGTTTGGCCCGTACGTTCTGGCGGTTGAACTGGCGTCCATGCTGTTGCTGGCAGGCCTGGTTGTCGCCTTCCACATTGGCCGTGAAGATCGTCCGGGTGAGCTTATCAGCAACCGTCCGAACGACAGCGCGAAAAGAAAACCGGAGGAGCACGCATGATCCCCTTAACACATGGACTGATCCTCGCCGCGATCCTCTTCGTTCTGGGCTTAACCGGTCTGGTTATCCGCCGCAACCTGCTGTTTATGCTGATTGGGCTGGAAATCATGATTAACGCCTCCGCGCTGGCCTTTGTGGTCGCCGGAAGCTACTGGGGCCAGACCGATGGTCAGGTGATGTATATCCTCGCTATCAGCCTTGCGGCTGCGGAGGCGAGTATTGGCCTGGCGCTGCTGCTGCAGCTCCATCGTCGCCGCCAGAACCTGAATATCGATTCAGTAAGTGAGTTGCGCGGATGAATATGCTTGCCTTAACCATTATTCTGCCATTGATTGGCTTTGTTCTGCTGGCCTTCTCCCGTGGTCGTTGGTCGGAAAACCTTTCCGCCACCGTGGGCGTGGGTTCAATTGGCCTGGCGGCGCTGGTGACCGCGATTGTCGGCGTCGATTTCTTTAATAACGGCAAACAGGCGCTCAGCGTTCCGCTGTGGACCTGGATGTCAGTGGGCGATTTCAACATCGGTTTCAACCTCGTGCTGGACGGCCTGTCGCTGACCATGCTCTCGGTCGTGACGGGCGTTGGCTTCCTGATCCACATGTTCGCCTCCTGGTACATGCGCGGTGAAGAGGGGTACTCCCGCTTCTTCGCCTACACCAACCTGTTTATCGCCAGCATGGTGGTTCTGGTGCTGGCCGATAACCTGCTGTTGATGTATCTCGGCTGGGAAGGCGTGGGCCTCTGTTCCTATCTGCTGATCGGTTTCTACTACACCGATCCGAAGAATGGCGCGGCGGCGATGAAAGCGTTTGTCGTGACCCGCGTGGGTGACGTCTTCCTCGCCTTCGCGCTGTTTATTCTCTACAACGAACTGGGCACCCTGAACTTCCGCGAAATGGTGGAACTGGCGCCGGCGCACTTCGAGGCGGGCAACAACATGCTCACCTGGGCGACGCTGATGCTGCTGGGTGGCGCGGTCGGTAAATCGGCACAGCTGCCGTTGCAAACATGGCTTGCAGATGCGATGGCGGGCCCGACGCCTGTCTCCGCGCTGATCCACGCCGCAACGATGGTCACCGCCGGTGTCTACCTGATTGCGCGTACCCACGGTCTGTTCCTGATGACCCCGGAAATTCTGCATCTGGTCGGTATCGTGGGTGCGGTCACGCTGGTGCTGGCAGGCTTTGCCGCGCTGGTGCAAACCGACATCAAACGCGTACTCGCCTATTCCACCATGAGCCAGATTGGCTACATGTTCCTGGCGCTGGGCGTTCAGGCGTGGGATGCGGCGATTTTCCACCTGATGACGCACGCCTTCTTTAAAGCGCTGCTGTTCCTGGCGTCCGGCTCGGTTATCCTGGCCTGCCACCACGAACAGAACATCTTTAAGATGGGCGGCCTGCGTAAATCCATTCCGCTGGTGTACGCCTGCTTCCTGATTGGTGGTGCTGCGCTCTCCGCGCTGCCGCTGATTACCGCAGGCTTCTTCAGTAAGGATGAGATTCTGGCGGGTGCGATGGCGAATGGTCATATCAACCTGATGGTGGCGGGCCTGGTCGGCGCGTTCATGACCTCGCTTTACACCTTCCGTATGATTTTCATCGTCTTCCACGGAAAAGAACAAATTCACGCTCACGCAGGGAAGGGGATCACCCACCACCTGCCGCTGATTGTGCTGATGATCCTCTCCACCTTTGTTGGCGCGCTGATTGTTCCGCCGCTGCAGGGTGTACTGCCGGATACTGCCGAGCTCGAACATGGCCGCGTACTGACGCTGGAAATTACCTCCGGTGTGGTGGCGATTGCGGGCATCCTGATTGCCGCATGGCTGTGGCTGGGCAAACGGACTCTGGTGACGTCGATTGCCAACAGCGGCCCTGGCCGTCTGCTGGGAACATGGTGGTATAACGCCTGGGGCTTCGACTGGCTCTACGACAAAGTGTTTGTTAAACCGTTCCTGGGTATTGCGTGGCTGCTGAAGCGCGACCCGATGAACGCCATGATGAACATTCCGGCCATTCTTTCTCGCGTTGCGGGCAAAGGGCTGGTGTTGAGTGAGAACGGTTATCTGCGTTGGTATGTGGCTTCCATGAGCATTGGTGCCGTGGTTGTGTTGGCGCTGCTGATGGTATTGCGTTGAGTTTGACGAATGCGGTTTTGCCCGGTGGCGCTGCGCTTACCGGGCCTACAGGGTTCCGTAGGTCGGGTAAGCGTTAGCGCCACCCGACACCACAAACCGCACTCAACCGTGAAATTTGTCGAATTCGTTGAAAATCGGTCCTTGATAGGACTTTAACAAGGAATAAAGATCGCCATGTTATTACCCTGGCTAATACTGATTCCCTTTATCGGCGGCTTCCTGTGCTGGCAGACTGAACGCTTTGGCGTGAAGATGCCGCGCTGGATTGCGCTGATTACCATGGGATTGACGCTCGCACTTGGCCTGCAACTGTGGCTGCAAGGCGGTTACTCACTGACGCAATCCACCGGCCTGCCGCAGTGGCAGTCTGAGTTTATCCTGCCGTGGATCCCACGCTTCGGTATCACTATCCATCTGGCTATCGACGGACTGTCGCTGCTGATGGTGGTGCTGACCGGCCTGCTGGGCGTGCTGGCGGTACTCTGCTCGTGGAATGAAATCCAGAAATATCAGGGCTTTTTCCACCTCAACCTGATGTGGATCCTGGGCGGCGTTATCGGCGTGTTCCTCGCCATCGACATGTTCCTGTTCTTCTTCTTCTGGGAGATGATGCTGGTACCGATGTACTTCCTGATCGCGCTTTGGGGCCATAAGGCGTCCGACGGTAAAACGCGTATCACGGCCGCGACCAAATTCTTCATCTATACCCAGGCGAGTGGTCTGGTGATGCTGATTGCGATTCTGGCGCTGGTCTTTGTGCACCATAATGCGACCGGCGTCTGGACCTTCAATTACGAAGACCTGCTGAAAACCCCGATGTCCCACGGCGTGGAATACCTGCTGATGCTGGGTTTCTTCATCGCCTTCGCGGTGAAAATGCCGGTGGTTCCACTGCACGGCTGGCTGCCGGATGCGCACTCTCAGGCTCCGACCGCTGGTTCCGTTGACCTCGCGGGGATTTTGCTGAAAACCGCGGCCTACGGTCTGCTGCGTTTTGCACTGCCGCTGTTCCCGAATGCCTCTGCCGAGTTCGCGCCAATCGCCATGTGGCTGGGCGTGATTGGTATCTTCTACGGCGCGTGGATGGCTTTCACCCAGTACGATATCAAGCGTCTGATTGCGTACACCTCCGTTTCCCACATGGGCTTCGTGCTGATTGCTATCTATACCGGCAGCCAGCTGGCCTACCAGGGCGCGGTGATTCAGATGATTGCTCACGGTCTGTCGGCGGCGGGTCTCTTCATCCTGTGTGGCCAGCTTTACGAGCGTCTGCATACCCGCGACATGCGTATGATGGGCGGCCTGTGGAGCAAAATTAAGTGGTTGCCAGCCTGTTCCCTGTTCTTCGCTGTGGCGACGCTGGGGATGCCGGGCACCGGTAACTTCGTCGGTGAATTCATGATTCTGTTCGGCAGCTTCCATGTCGTGCCGCTGATCACCGTCATCTCGACATTCGGTCTGGTCTTCGCTTCCGTTTACTCGCTGGCGATGCTGCACCGCGCTTACTTCGGTAAAGCGAAGAGTGAAATCGCGGCCAAAGAGCTGCCAGGGATGTCGCTGCGTGAACTGTTCATCATTCTTCTGCTGGTCGTGCTGCTGGTTCTGCTGGGCTTCTATCCTCAGCCGATTCTGGACACGTCACACTCTGCGATGGGCAACATTCAGCAGTGGTTTGTTAATTCTGTTTCAACTACAAGGCCGTAATTCGCCATGACAATAACTCCACAACAACTGATCGCGCTGTTACCGCTGCTGATCGTCGGCTTGACGGTGGTGGTTGTGATGCTCTCCATTGCGTGGCGACGCAATCACTTCCTCAACGCTACGCTTGCGGTTATCGGGCTTAACGCGGCGCTGGTTTCGCTCTGGTTTGTTGGCCAGGCGGGCGCAATGGATGTGACGCCGCTGATGCGCGTCGACGGCTACGCCATGCTCTACACCGGTATGGTGCTGCTGGCGAGCCTCGCGACCTGTACGTTTGCTTACCCATGGCTGGAAGGCTACCCGGATAACAAAGAAGAATTCTACCTGCTGGTGCTGATTGCCGCACTGGGTGGCATTCTGCTGGCGAACGCCAATCACCTGGCCGCGCTGTTCCTGGGTATTGAGCTGATCTCGCTGCCGCTGTTCGGTTTGATTGGCTACGCTTTCCGTCAGAAACGTTCGCTGGAAGCGAGTATCAAGTACACCATTCTGTCTGCCGCTGCATCATCTTTCCTGCTGTTCGGTATGGCGCTGGTTTACGCCAACTCTGGCAATCTGTCGTTCGTCGCGCTCGGTAAGAGCCTGGCGGATAACATGCTGCATGAACCGCTGCTGCTGGCGGGTCTGGGCATGATGATCGTTGGCCTTGGCTTTAAACTCTCTCTGGTGCCGTTCCACCTGTGGACGCCAGACGTCTACCAGGGCGCGCCAGCCCCGGTTTCCACCTTCCTGGCGACGGCGAGCAAAATCGCTATCTTCGGCGTGGTGATGCGTCTGTTCCTCTACGCGCCAGTGGGCGACAGCGAAGCGGTACGCATTGTGCTGGGCCTGATTGCCTTTGCCTCCATCATCTTTGGTAACCTGATGGCCCTGAGCCAGACCAACATTAAACGTCTGCTCGGTTACTCTTCTATCTCTCACCTCGGCTATCTGCTGGTGGCGCTGATTGCGCTGCAAAGCGGCGAAATGTCGATGGAAGCGGTTGGCGTGTATCTGGCCGGTTACCTGTTCAGCAGCCTCGGCGCGTTCGGCGTAGTGAGTCTGATGTCCAGCCCGTACCGTGGCCCGGACGCAGAATCTCTCTTCTCCTACCGTGGCCTGTTCTGGCATCGCCCGATTCTCTCTGCGGTGATGACGGTGATGATGCTGTCGCTGGCCGGTATCCCGATGACGTTGGGCTTTATCGGTAAGTTCTACGTACTGGCCGTCGGTGTGCAAACTCACCTGTGGTGGCTGGTTGGCGCGGTGGTAGTCGGTTCGGCAATTGGCCTCTACTACTACCTGCGTGTGGCGGTAAGCCTGTACCTGCATGCGCCGGAACAGCTGAACCGCGATGCGCCGTCGAACTGGCAGTACAGCGCGGGCGGTATCGTGGTATTGGTTTCCGCACTGCTGGTACTGGTGCTGGGCGTCTGGCCGCAGCCGTTAATCGACCTGGTGCAGATGGCGATGCCGCTGATGTAAGGTTGAGTGTTGATGTGAAAAAACCGCCGATTTCGGCGGTTTTTTTATGTATGGAACTGCGAGGGATTACGCAGAAAAGAGCGCATGGTGATTACAGATGTGACAGTGAGTGTAGTATGTGTTCATGGAGAGTGATTCAGGGATTGAACGATGGAACAACGATACCGAATTGAGAGTGTAACGCTTAGAGATACCGGCGTTTTCGAGCACACCCATATTGAATTCCCCGAGGGGAGTCGTTCCGGTCACGAAGCGAAAAAAGCGGAAATTCATATTTTTACCGGGCCCAACGGATGTGGCAAAAGCACCATGCTGTATGCGCTTGCTGGCATTTTTGATCACGCCTCACCCAATCTTTCACCTCTCCATCAGCGATTCCGTAGCCGTAAGGCATCCGTTGTGTGTCGTTTCTGCGAAGAGCGTGCTGTTATCTCTGCCGGGGAAGAACGCGCTACGCGAAAAATAGCGATTGTTGGTGATGAACTGAGCCTCCTTACGTCATACAGGATGATTTCCCAGAGCGAACATTGGCCTGTAGAGGCATATGTAGATTTCGCCGCGTTTGCCTACTCAGGGCAGCGTTCGAACAGAGAAAAACTGCATACGTCAAAGATCGAAGAACTCGCTATTTCGCCATTTGAAGATGCTTTATCTTTCGATGCAACGGTCAGGCCTGCTGTTCTGGCAAAGTGGATTGCCAATAATCGAACCAAGGCCGCGCTGGCGCGCCTGGATTTAGCAGAAAGTGAGGCTGAAATTTATGATGAATCCTTATTAAGGATTTGCCGGTTTGTGAAAAATGTCTCGGGGCTCACGATATCATTTCGTTTAGAACGTTCGCCGCTGAGCGTAAAAGTTGAGCTCGAAGGCGAGAGCATTGAATATGATGTTCTACCCGATGGCCTGAAGTCCATCATCTCCTGGATTGCCGATTTAGCATTGCGTCTCGAATCCGTTCCGTGGCGTGTGCCGCGCGATATTTTTTCGCAACCTATTATTCTCTTTCTCGATGAAGTCGATATCCATCTTCACCCTGGCTGGCAACGTCGCATTTTACCGGCAATTCAAACGCTCTTACCTAACGCGCAGGTTTTTGTCTCAACGTACTCTCCGTTTGTGGTGGGCTCGGTAGAAGATGCCTGGGTATATCGACTGCCAGAGCAACGCTACGATCTGTGTAAGGATTCGGGGTCAATGGAATTAATTACCGCCATGAATTCATCTGCGGGGAAAAGCTATCAACTTATCCTGTCTGAAGTATTTGATATCAATGAGGAGTTTGACGTAGAAACCGAGTACCAGCTTGCCGAATTTAAACAGGCAATTCGAAAACATATTGTAGATAAGAATAATAAAGATGCCGTTATGCAGCTGGCCGCGCTTTTACAGGCTAAAGGTGAAGAGCTTAATGCCCTGGTAACAATGGAACTGCGCCAGATGCAACGGATATTGGCAAAATATACGGGAGATTAAATGTACGCATTTCACCGCAGCCAATGCCCGAATTATCTTACCGATTGCTGGGAACGCCTGGGACGTCATTACGAAGCGCGAAAACTACGTAATCAACGCTATCGATTCAAATGGTTTTCTGAATTTCGTTATTCGCTAACCAAACAGAAACTTTACGAGATGACGCAAGGGCATTGCGCCTTTTGTGATGGAGGAAGCTTAGGCGCTGAAAGTCGCATGACGCTCGAACATTTTAAACCTAAATCCCGAAAGCAATTTTATCGGCTAGCTTATCAATGGGAGAATCTCTATCCGTGTTGCGATACGTGTCAGGCGCAAAAGAGGGACGACTATGATGCAGCATTATTAGTTGGCGACCAACCTGGCTACGTTTTTGGTGATTACTTTATGGTGAACTATATTACGGGTGACCTGGAGCCTAATCCGTTGGTCGCATCTGAAAACCAGCATCGCGCTGATGTCACCATCGCGACATATGGCCTGAATTTAGGTGTGCGTAAAATCAGCCGCAAAAGAGAACTGCGCTATTTCCGACATCGTGATGCAAGTTTAGAGTTTATTGATGATTTTAGTTATCGCTACTTTTTAAGCGATGCTTAACGGTGATGAGTCAATAAGGGTAAAACCCCATCCACCACCTGCGCCATCCGCTCATAATCCAACCTATCCGCGGTATCGCCCTTTAAATGGTACTCGGTATTTCGGAAAAACGCCGTGTCGGTAATCATCACTGCCGGAATACCTCGCTGCCAGTAGTTAAGATGATCCGAAAAGTCGATGCCGGGAACAAATGACGGTGCGTTGATGGAATATACGGGTAATGTTTTAACTGATAATAAACCGGCCTTTACCTGACGTACGGCGCTAATATCCTGCATTCTACCGACAACGGCAATGAAATTGCCGCGACCAGGGTACAGCCAGCTCAGCCCAGCGAGGGGATAACGCTGGCTGTCGGGCGCGTCGTCATAAAAGCCAATCATCTCCAGCGCCACCATTAGCTTTACCGGGCGGGTGAGTGACGCGGCATGTACGGCGCTGCCCATTTCATCACTGCGAAAGAAGGGCGGTTCTTCTGAGGCATAGGCAACCAGCTCAACGCTCGCAGTGGGGGCCTGCTGCCCGAGCAGGCGCGCCAGTTCCAGTAACCCGGCAACCCCACTGGCGTTATCATCAGCGCCGGGCGTCCAGCGTGTTTGCTCGCCCTCCATGGCGACCGCAGCATCATAGTGCGCGCCAATGATGATAAGCGGCCCTTGCTGCGAACCATAACGGGCGATGATGTTTTTGTAAGGTCCGCCGACGATCGGAACATTCTGCTCGCTCACCGATGCGCCGCTACGCTGGAATGTTTCGCGAATATATTTCGCAGCGGTATTGAGATGTTCGGTGTTATCAAAACCACGTGGATAGAGCGTTTCCGACAGGTAGCGAACATCTTTTTCCAGCCTGTCAGGGCTGGCATGTTGTGTCAATGTGGGCAATGGAGAAACCCATGGCTGATAAACAGCAAATATAAAACTCACCAATATCACTATCGATATAAATATTATCTGCACCCAGCGTGCTTTTTTCATGTTTTTCAATGTGGCTGTATTTTATTTAGTGCTGAATCTTATCTCTTTAAAGGGTGCCGTGAAATGTTATTTTTTATCATTCATGCAATGAATGTGAAGGTGTTTATCATTCATAACTTCCATCCTCTCCAGGAATAATCCGCAAGATAGGGCTTGAGTGATAATTAACTGTATCAGATATAATGCTGGGTATATTTTATGATTTAGGTGTTGTTTTATTTAAAAAGGATTTTATATGTACAAGAATAAACTATTAATAATATCAATATGTAGTTTAACCCTCAGCGGTTGTTCTCATGGGCCCGCTTATACATCGGGTTCGATGTCAGGTTATACCTTGATGGGGTCAGTATCTGGCGCCTCTGCACAGTTCGATACCTCTCGCTACACCCATTACGACGACAATCCGGTAAAACAGGTCGCACAATCTCCACTGGCGACGTTTAGCCTCGATGTGGATACGGCCAGCTATGCGAATGTGCGTCGTTTTCTGAACCAGGGGCAATTGCCTAACCCGGATGCCGTGCGGGTTGAAGAGATGCTGAATTATTTTCCCTTGAGCAAACGCCCGAATGATAAAACTGCTTTTGGGTGTCAGGAGGGACAGAATTCCGCAGAGCGCGGCGTTCATATTGAAATTACCTCCGGCTGCGAACCTGTTTCTCATCCTTTCACCGTTCAGTACGAACTCACTCCCGCTCCGTGGAATGAACAACACACCTTATTACGTCTGGATATTGCCGCGAAAGAGTTAGCCAGCAGCGAGCGTCCCGCCGCCAATCTGGTTTTCTTGATTGATACCTCCGGTTCGATGGAAGGGGATGGCCGACTGCCGCTGATTCAATCGGCGCTTAAAATGATGGTCAATGACCTGCGCCCGCAGGATCGCGTCTCTATCGTCACCTATGCAGGTTCTTCCGAAGTCTTGCTGTCAGCGACCTCCGGGTCGGAGAAACAAACCATTATTCATGCGATTAACGATCTCAGCGCTGGTGGCAGCACCAACGGCGGCGCCGGGCTTCAAATGGCCTACGAGCAGGCGCAAAAAGGTTTCATCGAGGGCGGCGTTAACCGTATTCTGCTGGCGACGGATGGCGATTTTAACGTCGGCATCGACGACCCGAAAGCCATTGAAGCGCTGGTGAAAAAAGAGCGCGATACCGGCATTACGCTTTCCACGCTTGGCGTGGGTGACGACAACGTCAATGACGCGATGATGGTGAAAATTGCCGATGTGGGCAACGGCAACTACAGCTATCTCGACTCGTTATCGGAAGCGCAAAAGGTGCTGGGTCAGGAGATGCAACAAACGCTGGCCACGGTCGCTAAAGACGTCAAAGCGCAAATCGAGTTTAACCCGGCGCAGGTGATTGAATATCGCCAGATCGGCTACGAAAAACGCCAGCTGCGCGATGAAGATTTCAATAACGATGCGGTAGATGCCGGCGATATCGGCGCGGGTAAACACGTCACCGTGCTGTTTGAACTGACGTTAGCCGGGCAAAAAGGTTCGGTGGATGCGCTGCGTTATGGCAACACGCCCGCGAAAGCCGCCACCGGCAAAGAGAATGAACTGCTGTGGGTGAAGTTGCGCTACAAAGCACCGCAGGGCGAAACCAGCCGTTTGATGAGCCAGCCGGTGATGGCGACGTCGTTACAAAACAGCTTTGAGATGGCCTCTACGGATATGCGTTTTCTCTCAGCCGTGGCCGCTTACGGGCAAAAACTGCGCGGTTCTGATGAACTGGCAAAAACGTCCTGGCAGCAGATTGCAGGCTGGGCGGAGCGGGCTAAAGGTACGGATGAAAAAGGTTACCGGGCGGAGTTTATCCGGCTGGTGGATCTCACCGCAGGGCTGTCGCGCTGAACGAAGGGGGCGGTTTCGCCCCCGTCACGATTACAGCGTAATGACGGTAAAATCCTCCGCCATTTCGCTGGCCGGAAAAATATCCCGGCACTCTGCCAGCATTCGCCTGCATCCTTCGGCGTCATAGCGTGAACTGACGTGCGTAATAACCAAACGCCCCACGCCCGCATCGCGCGCCAGTTCGGCGGCCTGACGCGTTGATGAGTGCCCACGGCTGTTGGCTTTCTCTTCCATCGCCGTTTCCAGGGTGGTTTCATGCACCATCATATCCACCCCGTGTGCCAGTGCGGACGCGCCCTCGCAGGGTGCCGTATCGCCAAAAATCGCCAGCGTTTTACCCGGCGTGTTGGGAGAGAGATAGTCGCGACCATCAATCACGCGGCCATCTTCCAGCGTCACGCGCAGCCCGTCCTTAAGCTGCTGGAACAGCGGCCCCGGCTTCACGCCTGCGTTAATCAAGGCTTTTGCATCGAGTGCGCCCGGTTTTTCATGCTCTTCAACCCGATAGCCATAGCACTCAACCGGGTGATTAAGCTGATAGGCCGTAACCTTTCGCAGACCATCGTCCATCACAAAACCGGCGCTCACCTCGACGACTTCCATTGGATAGTCAGTCCATGAGCCGCTCAGGCGCAGCGCGGTTTCAACAAACTCGCGTAAACCTTTTGGCCCGTATAGCGTTACCGGGTTCATATTGCCCGCCATTGAACGACTGCACAGCAGCCCCGGCAGGCCAAACAGATGATCGCCATGCAAATGGGTGATGAAGATGCGGTCGATTTTTCCCGGATGCAGCGTGGTTTCCAGCAGTTGATGCTGCGTGCCCTCGCCGCAGTCAAACAGCCAGACTGCCGGTTGCGTTGGATGCTGATGATGCAGCAGAATGGCGGTGACGTTGCGCGTCCGGGTCGGTACGCCAGCGGATGTTCCCAAAAAAGTCAGTTGCATAACGCCGCTCCCATGGCGGTAATAAAAACAATAACGATTAAGGAGCCTACCATGATTCAGTGGCAAGATTTGCACCATTCTGATTTAACCGTCCCGCAGCTGTACGCACTGCTTCAATTACGCTGTGAAGTTTTTGTGGTTGAGCAGGCTTGTGTCTATCAGGACATCGATGGCGATGATCTGGTTGGCGAGAACCGTCATCTTCTCGGCTGGCAGGGCGATACGCTGGTGGCATATGCGAGACTTCTGAAAAGTGAAGATGATTTTTCCCCCGTTTCTATTGGTCGGGTGATTGTCAGCCCTGCCGTTCGTGGGGAAAAAGTGGGTTATCAACTGATGGAACGCGCGTTAGCAAGTTGCGCGCAACACTGGCCGGAACACGCGCTGTATCTGGGCGCGCAGGCGCATCTGCAGAATTTTTATCGCCACTTTGGTTTTATTCCGGTCACCGATGTTTACGACGAAGATGGTATTCCGCACGTCGGGATGGCGCGCGAGGTCGGGCAGGCGTAACCGGCAAGCGTTGACTATAGTTATCCCACAGGTTTAGCAAACATGGAGATAAACTATGGTTAATGAAACACATATTGACGACGACCTGACTCTGCTGAGCGATACCCTGGAAGAGGTGCTTCGTTCTTCCGGCGATCCCGCTGACCAGAAATACGTCGAGCTGAAAGCCCGTGCGGAAAATGCGCTGCATGATGTTAAATCCCGCGTGAGCCATGCTTCTGACACTTACTATTACCGGGCGAAAAAAGCGGTGTATCGCGCCGACGACTATGTGCACGAAAAACCGTGGCAGGGTATTGGCGTAGGTGCAGCGGTCGGGCTGGTGTTAGGTCTTTTATTGACCCGTCGCTGAGCAAAATCACACTCCCTAATCATGGGTACTGCTTTTTATAACCAGTACCCCGTATAATGTACGGTTTTTAGAATAGGGAGGTTCGCGTGCTATCCGTTTCTGCTGCGCTAAAGAGTCTGGCTGACTCTCTGTCGGACGATTTTCCCGCTACACCCGGCACGCGAATTATCGAGATCCCATTCCCGTTAACTGACGCATTCGACCCGCTTTGCTGGTTGAATGCGCAGGCCATCTGGCCGCAATTCTGGTGGCAGCAGCGCAGTGGCGCTGATGAACTTGCTGCCCTTGGCGCAGCCGTGTCGTTTTCCTCACTGGCTCAGGCCGAAGAATATTTAGCTCGCTATGATGCTGATGATATTCGTATTTGTGGCCTGAATAGCTTTGATGACAGGCAGAGAGCACTTTTTTTGCCGCGTCTGGAGTGGCGTCGTGAGGGCGGACATGCGTCGTTAAGAGTAAACCTCGCGAGCGACACCTCGTTGCAGGCAGACGCCGTGGCAGCGAAAGCGTTTATTGCGCAGCTGTCGTCACAAAGCGTCTGTCATACCTCCGCGCTGACGCTGGAAAGCGAGATCCATCGTCCGGGTGAAGCCGGATGGCGCGGGCTGATTGAACAGGCTACGCGTGCCATCGCCGACGGCGAGCTCGATAAAGTCGTGCTGGCGCGCGCCACCGATCTCACGTTCACGACACCGCCCGATGCCGGCGCATTAATGGCCGCCAGCCGCCGGGTAAATCTCAACTGCTATCACTTCTTTATGGCGTTTGACGCACAGCAGGCCTTTTTCGGCTCGTCCCCGGAACGGCTGTGGCGCAGGCGTGGTCTCGATCTGGTCACTGAAGCGCTGGCGGGGACCGTCGCCAGCCATTCTGACCCGGCTCAGGCGCAGCATCTGGCCGACTGGCTAATGAATGACGACAAAAACCAGCGTGAGAACATGCTGGTGGTGGACGACATCTGTGCGCGTTTGCAGGGGTACGTCGATACGCTGGATATCCTGCCTGCGGAAACGGTCCGCTTGAGAAAAGTTCAGCATTTACGCCGCATTATCCAGGCTAAGCTGAAGGAAGCGAATGATTACCGCTGTCTGATGCAGCTGCAACCCACTGCTGCCGTGTCTGGCTTACCGCGTGCGCAGGCCTTCGATTTTATTGATTGCTTTGAGCCGTTCTCGCGGGAATGGTACGCGGGCTCGGCGGGCTATATCAGCCGCCGTCAGAGCGAGTTTTGCGTCACGCTGCGTTCGGCAAAAGTGAGTGGTAACACGGTGCGCCTGTATGCGGGCGCAGGAATTGTCGCCGGTTCGCAGGCCGATTCGGAATGGCAGGAAATAGATAATAAAGCAGCGGGGCTGCGTTCTTTATTGTTCTCTGAGTAGAACATTAACGACTCATATCAAAATCTCATTGTTTCGTATTATTTATACTGAGTCGCAATATTGATACCGGACAAACATATGTCAGTAAGCGCTTTCAACCGACGCTGGGCGGCGGTGATCCTTGAAGCTTTAACCCGTCACGGCGTGCGCCATATCTGCATCGCTCCGGGGTCACGTTCCACACCGCTTACCCTGGCGGCCGCTGAAAACCGTACATTTATTCATCACACGCATTTTGATGAGCGTGGGCTGGGCCATCTGGCGTTAGGGCTGGCGAAGGTCAGTCGCCAGCCGGTCGCGGTGATTGTTACCTCAGGAACTGCGGTGGCGAATCTCTATCCGGCGCTGATTGAAGCCGGGCTCACCGGGGAAAAAATCATACTTCTGACCGCCGACAGGCCGCCGGAGCTGATTGACTGTGGGGCGAATCAGGCGATTCGTCAGCCGGGCATGTTTGCTTCACATCCCTCTGAAACGCTTTCTCTGCCGCGTCCGAGCCAGGATATTCCGGCTCGCTGGCTGGTCTCTTCGATTGATCATGCGTTGGGCTCGCTCCATGCGGGCGGCGTACACATTAACTGCCCGTTCGCTGAGCCGCTGTATGGCGAAATGGACGACACGGGACTCGACTGGCAGCAGGCGCTGGGCAAGTGGTGGCAGGAAGACAAACCCTGGCTGCGCGAATCGCTGCATCTTGAAAGCAATAAGCAGCGCGACTGGTTCTTCTGGCGGCAAAAACGCGGCGTTGTGGTTGCCGGGCGCATGAGCGCCGAAGAGGGTAAAAAGGTTGCCGAATGGGCGAAAACGCTCGGCTGGCCGCTGATTGGCGATGTCCTTTCGCAAACCGGCCAACCGTTGCCCTGCGCGGATTTGTGGCTGGGTAATGCGGCGGCAGTGAGTGAACTGGCGCAGGCGCAAATTGTGGTGCAGATTGGCAGCAGTTTGACGGGCAAACGCCTGTTGCAGTGGCAGCAGGCCTGTGAGCCGGAGGAGTACTGGCTGGTGGATAATCTCACCGGGCGGTTAGACCCGGCACATCATCGTGGTCGCCGACTGGTGGGCGAAATTGACCATTGGCTGGAACTGCATCCGGCAGAAAAACGCACGCCATGGTGTACAGCGATCCCGCGTCTTGCTGAGCAGGCATGGGAGAGCGTGCGTGCCATCAGCGAAACCTTCGGTGAAGCGCAGTTGGCGCACCGCATCCGCCATTATTTGCCGCAGCAGGGGCAGCTTTTTGTCGGCAACAGTCTGGTGGTCCGTTTGATTGACGCGCTAAGCCAGCTGCCTGCCGGATATCCGGTCTACAGCAATCGCGGGGCCAGCGGTATCGACGGTTTGATCTCAACGGCGGCGGGCGTGCAGCGCGCCAGCGCCAAATCAACCCTGGCGATTGTGGGCGACCTCTCCGCGTTATATGACCTCAACGCGCTTGCGCTGCTGCGCCAGGTTTCCGCGCCTTTCGTACTCATCGTGGTGAACAACAACGGCGGGCAGATTTTCTCGCTGCTGCCCACTCCGGTGGAGGAGCGTGAACGCTTCTACGCCATGCCACAGAATGTGCATTTTGAACATGCGGCGAAAATGTTTGGCCTGAATTATCATCAGCCGCAGGACTGGGCCGCGCTTGAAGCCGCGCTCGATAAAGCCTGGCGTACGCCCGCCACCACGGTAATTGAACTGGTGGTGAACGACACCGATGGCGCGCAAACTTTGCAACAGCTGCTGGCGCAGGTCAGTCATCTATGATGTTAAATGCCGTTGCGCGCGAAGGTGATGCCGGGCAACCGTGGCTGGTATTCCTGCACGGTTTCTCCGGTGATTGCCGTGAGTGGCAAACGGTAGGCGAGGCGTTCCCACGCGCCTCGCGGCTTTATATTGATTTGCCCGGTCACGGCGGTTCTGCCGATTGCCGGGTAACCCATTTCGCCGACGTCTGCGCGGCGCTCCAGGCGACGCTACTTAGTTACAACATTCTCAACTACTGGCTGGTGGGTTACTCGCTGGGCGGACGCATTGCGATGACGTTTGCCTGCCAGCATCAGCGGGAAGGATTGCTGGGCGTGGTGGTTGAAGGCAGTCATCCGGGGCTGCAAAGCGCAGAACAACGCGCGCAGCGCTGGCAATCGGACAGCCGCTGGGCGCAGCGTTTTGCCCGTGAACCGCTGAACCAGGTGTTTGACGCCTGGTATCGGCAGCCGGTCTTTGCCAGCCTGACGCCTGCGCAGCGCGACGCGCTGGTGGCGCTACGCCAAAACAATGACGGCAGCGCGCTGGCGGCTATGCTATTAGCAACGTCGTTAAGCGTGCAGGACGATCTGCGCGATGCCCTGCGCGATCGTCACTTCCCATTCTGGTATCTCTGCGGCGAACGCGACAGCAAATTCAGGGCCATTGCCGATGAGCTTGCCGCGCCTTGCCATGTAATTCGTAATGCCGGACACAACGCGCATCGGGAAAACCCCGAGGGCGTGGTGGCGTGTCTGGCGCAGATTGTGCATCTCTGACTATAGGACACACTATGATCTATCCTGATGAAGCTATGCTTTACGCGCCGATTGAATGGCAAGACTGTTCTGAAGGCTACACCGACATTCGTTACCAGAAATCCGCTGACGGCATTGCCAAAATTACCATCAACCGTCCGCGGGTGCGTAACGCCTTCCGTCCGCTGACCGTTAAAGAGATGATTCAGGCGCTGGCGGATGCGCGCTATGACGACAATATCGGGGTGATTGTCCTGACTGGCGAAGGCGACAAAGCGTTCTGTTCCGGTGGCGATCAGAAAGTGCGCGGCGACTACGGCGGATACCAGGATGATGCAGGCACGCACCATCTGAACGTACTCGATTTCCAGCGCCAGATCCGCACCTGCCCGAAACCGGTAGTCGCGATGGTGGCAGGCTATTCCATCGGCGGCGGTCACGTACTGCATATGATGTGTGACCTGACGATTGCGGCAGAAAACGCCATCTTCGGTCAGACGGGCCCGAAAGTGGGCTCCTTCGACGGCGGCTGGGGCGCATCCTACATGGCGCGTATCGTAGGGCAGAAAAAAGCGCGTGAAATCTGGTTCCTGTGCCGTCAGTACAATGCTCAGGAAGCGCTGGATATGGGTCTGGTCAACACCGTTGTGCCGCTGGCTGACCTCGAAAAAGAGACCATTCGCTGGTGTCGCGAAATGCTGCAAAACAGCCCAATGGCGCTGCGCTGCCTGAAAGCTGCACTGAACGCCGACTGTGATGGTCAGGCGGGTCTGCAGGAACTGGCGGGTAACGCCACGATGCTGTTCTACATGACCGAAGAAGGTCAGGAAGGGCGCAACGCGTTTAACCAGAAACGCCAGCCTGATTTCAGCAAATTTAAACGGAACCCGTAATGCGACACGCGCAGGTTTACCGCTGGCAGGTACCAATGGACGCGGGCGTGGTACTGCGCGAACGGCGGCTAAAAACCCGCGACGGATTGTTTGTCTGGCTGCGTGACGGTGAGCGCGAAGGCTGGGGAGAAATCTCCCCGCTGCCGGGCTTCAGCCGTGAAACGCTGGACGAGGCGCAATCCGCTTTGCTGGGCTGGGTGCAAAACTGGCGACAGGGTGCTGAGACCCCGTTGCCGGAACTGCCCTCGGCGGCGTTTGGCATTAGCTGTGCGCTGGCGGAACTGGACGACACGCTGCCGACGACGGTGGATTATCGTGCCGCGCCGCTGTGCACTGGCGACCCGGATGAACTGGTGCTGGCGCTGGCTGACATGCCCGGCGAAAAAGTGGCGAAGGTGAAAGTCGGACTGTATGAGGCCGTGCGAGACGGCATGGTGGTGAATCTGCTGCTGGAAGCGATCCCTGATTTGCAGCTGCGGCTGGATGCCAATCGCGCCTGGACGCCGCTAAAAGCGCAGCAGTTTGCCAAATACGTCAACCCGGCATTCCGCGATCGCATCGCGTTTCTCGAAGAACCGTGTAAAACACGCGATGATTCGCGCGCGTTTGCTGCGGAAACGGGGATTGCTATCGCGTGGGATGAAAGCCTGCGCGATGACGATTTCCGCTTCGAAGCCGAGCCTGGCGTGCGCGCGGTGGTGATTAAACCGACTCTCACCGGTAGCCTGCAAAAAGTGCAGGCGCAAGTGGCGGCGGCGCACGCGCTGGGTTTGACGGCGGTCATCAGCTCTTCCATTGAGTCGAGCCTTGGCCTGACGCAGCTGGCGCGCATTGCGGCCTGGCTGACGCCGAATACGATCCCGGGCCTTGATACCCTCAATCTGATGCAGGCGCAGCTGATTCGCCGCTGGCCGGATAACCCGCTGCCGTGCCTGGATATGCTGTCGCTGGAGCCGTTGCTGTGAGTTTTTCTACCTGGCCCTGGCGTTACTGGCGAGAGCAGCGGGGCGTTGCGTCTGCGCTGCGCCTCGACAATGAGACGCTTCACTGGACGCAGTTGTGTGAGCGAATCGACGCGCTGGCCGCCGGTTTTCAGGCGCAGGGCGTACGCGATGGTGACGGCGTAGCGCTGTGTGCGCGCAACCGGGGGGAAACGGTGCTGGCCTGGCTGGCATTGTTACAGTGCGGGGCGCGTGTTTTACCGCTTAACCCGCGTCTTCCCACCTCGCTGATTAACGCCTTACTGCCGGGGTTAACGCTGCGTCACGTGCTCAACCTGGAAAACAGTGAGATTGCCGATTCACTGCCACGCCTCACGCTGCGAGAATCCCCGGGTTATCACGATGTTGGCTGGCGGCCTGAACGCCTGGCCTCGATGACTCTCACCTCGGGCTCCACGGGCCTGCCAAAAGCGGCGGTGCACACCTGCGCGGCGCACCTTGCCAGCGCGCAGGGCGTGTTAAGTTTGATTCCATTTTCGCCGGATGAATGCTGGCTTTTGTCGTTGCCGCTGTTCCATGTCTCCGGGCAAGGGATTTTCTGGCGCTGGCTCTATTCTGGCGCGCAGATGGCGGTGAGCGAGCGACCACTCGCCCAGGCACTACACGGATGTACACATGCCTCACTCGTGCCGACTCAGCTTTGGCGCTTGTTGAATGATGAACAGCCGCTGTCGCTGAAAGCCGTGCTGTTGGGCGGCGCGGCCATTCCTGCCGACCTGACCAAACAGGCAAGCGCGATGGGGATCCGTACCTTCTGTGGCTACGGACTTACCGAATTTGCCTCGACGGTTTGTGCGCGTGAAGCCAACGGCGGCGATGATGTGGGAACGCCGCTTGCCGGGCGTGAGCTCAAACTGGTGAAGGGTGAAGTCTGGCTGCGCGCGCAAAGTATGGCCTCGGGCTACTGGCGCGATGGCGCGCTTGTGCCGCTGGTGAATGCCGAAGGTTGGTTTGCCACGCGCGATCGTGGCGAAATTCGCGACGGTAAGCTCTATATTGTCGGGCGCATGGATAACCTCTTCTTTAGCGGCGGGGAAGGTATCCAACCTGAAGCCGTGGAGCGGGTCATTGTGGCGCATCCTGCGGTCTCGCAGGTGTTTATCGTTCCTGTGGATGATCCTGAGTTTGGGCAGCGCCCGGTCGCGGTAGTGGATAGCGAAAGCGATGTCGACCTTTCTGTACTGGCGGGTTGGGCGAAAGATCAACTGGCGGGCTTCCAGCAACCGTGCCGCTGGCTGCGGTTACCGGAAACGATGAAAAATAGCGGGATTAAGGTCTCTCGCCATCAGTTGCGAGAGTGGGTTGCGCAAAAATTAAAGTAACCCTTTCAGCGTCAATGTCTTGCGAGTGGCGACGTTCAGATCGTAGCTCGCAAGATCTTCCGGTTTTACCCACGCGTAGTCCTGAAACTCATCGTTCAGCACAATCTCACGGTTGGCGCTGACGCAGTCGAAAATCAGGTAAATCATATAAATCTCTTCCTGATGGCCATCGGCGTAAGTTTTGGTGCGCACGTCGTCGCTAAAGGTCCACGGTGTAATGTGGCTTAACACCAGTTTTTCCCCGAGTTCTTCGCGAATTTCGCGACGTAGCGCCTCTTCAATTTTCTCGCCGGGCTCTACGCCGCCACCCGAAAGCGCCCACTGACCGGGGAAGACGCCACGATCGTCCGCCATTTTGCACAGTAACCAGGCGCCATTATTTTGAATGAGCGGGCATACAATCGTTCTTTGACGCATAAGTAAATCCTTATATAAGACGGAGTTAATTCTATTGTACGTTGATAATCGTCAGTAATTTGCGAGGCTTCTCCGGAACGAGAGAAAAGATCGTATTAAGGTCAGCATTCCCTCACCTTGAGTGATACTTTCATGTCGCAATTAGTTACAATTTGAAGAGTGATCGCCCTTTTAGTTCATGGATTTGGCGATATTCAGCAGTACAATTCGCCTGATTTTTTGGTGATTCACACTGTGCTTGCGGGAAAGGATTAAAATGAAAAAGAGCATACTATTTGGCCTGATGGGGATGCTGTTGCTCCCGGTTGCGGCAAATGCAATCAGCGTTAGCGGCCAGGCTGGCGAAGAATATACCAACCTTGGCGTCGGCTTTGGCACCGAATCGACGGGCCTTGCGCTGAGCGGTAACTGGGCGCATAACGACGATCACGGCGATATCGTGGGTGCGGCGTTGGGAGTGAACATTCCATTAGGGCCGTTTATGGCAACAGCGGGCGGCAAAGGTGTTTATCTGAGCCCGAACTACGGTGATGATGGTTACGCGGCGGCGGTTGGCGGCGGGTTACAGTGGCAAATCGGCGAACGCTTCCATCTGTTTGGTGAGTATTACTACTCGCCGGATTCGCTGTCCAGCGGCGTAAAAGACTACGAAGAAGCCAACGCGGGCGGTCGCTTTATGATTATGCGCCCGTTGAGCGTGGAAGCGGGATACCGCTATATCAACCTCGCCGGCAAAGATGGCAATCGCGACAGCGCCGTCGCGGATGGCCCTTACGTCGGCGTCAGCGCTAACTTCTGATTCTCCCCGGCGCGGCACTCAGCCGCGCCAGTTTTCTCGTTTTTATTCCTCGCCTTGCGCTATAGTAAATCGTCCTCTTTTACTGGAGAAAGCGATGATAAACGTAGAGATGCTGTCTACGGGCGACGAAGTCTTATACGGGCAAATTGTTGATACCAATGCGGCCTGGCTTGCTGATTTCTTATTTGAACAAGGTTTACCGCTTTCCCGGCGTAACACGGTGGGCGACAAACTCGATGACCTGGTGTCGATTCTGCGCGAGCGCAGCACGCAGGCTGATGTCCTGATTGTTAACGGCGGTTTAGGGCCGACCAGCGATGATTTAAGCGCGCTTGCTGCCGCAACGGCGAAAGGCGAATCGCTGGTGCTGCATGAACCGTGGCTGGCTCAGATGGAGAAATTTTTCAAAGAGCGTGGCCGCGTGATGGCGCCGAGCAATCGCAAACAGGCGGAAATTCCTGCCAGCGCCGAGTTTATTGATAACCCGGTGGGTACGGCCTGCGGTTTTGCCGTTAAGCTCAACCGTTGCCTGATTTTCTTCACCCCTGGCGTGCCGTCTGAATTTAAGGTGATGGTTCAGCAAGAAATTTTGCCACGCCTGCGCGCACGTTTTGATATCCCTGAGCCGCCGCTGTGTTTGCGACTCACCACGTTCGGGCGTTCGGAAAGCGATCTCGCGCAAAGTCTCGATCACCTGACGCTGCCTGCGGGCGTATCGATGGGCTATCGTTCATCGATGCCGATTATTGAACTCAAGCTGACTGGCCCGGCGAGCGAACGTCAGGCAATGGAAGCCCTGTGGCCGGAAGTGAAAAAGGTGGCGGGCGACAGCCTGATTTTTGAAGGCACCGAAGGTTTGCCAAAACAGCTTGCCCGCGCATTGCAGGATAAGCAACTGAGCCTGACGCTGAGCGAACAGTTCACCGGCGGGCTGCTGGCGCTGGAGCTGCAACGCGCGGGTGCGCCGCTGCTGGCCAGTGAGGTGATTCCATCGCAGGAAGAGACGCTGGCGCAAACGGCACGGTGGGCGGAAGAGCGCCGCGAAAACCATTTTGCTGGCGTAGCGCTGTCGGTGACCGGTCTTGAAAACGAGCATCTGAACTTTGCGCTCTCCACCGCAGAAGGTACCTGGGCGCTGCGCGTGAAGTTCAACACCACGCGTCACAGCCTGGTTGTGCGCCAGCAGGTTTGCGCCATGATGGCGATGAACATGCTACGCCGCTGGCTTAACGGGATGGATGTCGCCAGCGAGCACGGCTGGATTGAAGTGGTGGAAACGCTGAAAGTGTAGCTGCGTGGCATTGCCGGATGCGGCTACGCCTTATCCGGCCTACAGATTTCGCATAAACCGGTAGGCCTGATAAGCGAAGCGCATCAGGCGTTGTGCAGGCGGAATTGCTTATGCCGATAGCGCTTGTGCCAGCAGGGTAATCGGATGCTCGCAGCGCTTGCTGGTCGACATCTCGATTTGCCATTTACAGGTTTCGCAATCGGTCACCACGATATCCGCGCCGCTTTCCTCAATCTGGCGGAACAGCGGCGCGCCGACGGCCTGCGAGGTGGGGTAATTCTCCGACTTAAAGCCATAGGTGCCCGCAATGCCACAGCACTGGGAATCGAGCACTGTTAGCTCCAGCCCTGGGATTTGCCGCAGCAGTTCCAGGGTGTAGAGCGTCCAGCCCATTTTCTCCATATGACACGGCGTGTGATACACCACCTTCAGCGGCAACGGTTTAAGCGGCAGCGTTTTCCCTTCATCCAGCTTCCGCCACAGCCAGCGTGTGGCAAGGTCGATATGCTCACGCAGGCCGCCGTTATCGACATTTAGCAGATGCGGATATTCATCGCGCAGCGTAAATGTGCAGGTAGAGGAGGTTGCGATCACGGGCAGCGATTTATCCTCAATGGCCTCGCGCAGTGACGCGAGGTTGCTTTGCGCCTGCTTGCGCGCCTTATCGGTAAAACCGTTAGCAATCAACGGCACGCCGCAACATTTCTCTTTGCTCAATAGCTGGACGCCTGTTCCCAGCGCATTCAGCACCTTAATTAGATCTTTGCCCAATTGCGGATGGTTGTAGTTGACGTAGCAGCCATGGAAAAATGCCACCTGCTCGGCAAACTGCGCCTGCTGTTTTGCCACGCTGCGATACCAGCGGCGGAAGGTGCCGAAGGAGTATTTCGGCAGCGTGCGGCGATGATCAATTTTTAGCGCTGCATCAAGCAGATGACGCACGGGCTTCAGCCCCGTTGCCGCATTCACCAGCGGCGCAAACGGCGTGGACATCTGCCCCATAAGGTCCGTATGGCTCAGTATGCGGTTACGCAGCGACGGTGGGGTGACGTCATAGCGCGCGCGGGCGCGCTGGATGATATCGCCAATTTTGACATCAGACGGGCACGCCACTTCGCAGCGTTTGCAGTTGATACAATATTTCAGCGCCTCATCGTACAACGCGCCGTCTTTCAGGCGCAGCCTCTCGCCGTCAGGGCCCGCCTGTTTCGGCCCCGGATAGCGCGGATTCACCCGGCTTACCGGGCAGGCCGTGGTGCAGGCGGTACATTTGATGCAATTCTCGAACTGGCCGCTACTCATGCTTCACCTCCCGTCAGCAGGGTGATTTGCTGCGCGGCATGGAGCGCCGTCACCGCACAAACGCCGCCGCCACAGCCCTGAGCGATGGCATCGCAGCCGCCCAGCACTGAACCAATCACAAACAGATTTTCCAGCCGCTGGCCGGCAATGGCCGGACGCAGCGTTGCATCGGTCGCGACGCCAAACTGCTGCCATGGCTGAGGGTCAAAGACATCCGGGCGATACCATAATGCGCGGGTGGCCGCCTGCATCACGTCAAGATTAAGCACTGGTTCGCGAATCGTTTCACGGTTGGCGATTAACCCATTACTGAAGAAACTGCCGCTCGCCAGCACGACATAACGTGCGCGCAGGGGAATGTCGGCGTGATTACGCGTCCAGACGGCGGTGGCAAGTTGATTTTCCAGCGTCACCTTTTGCACTTCATCGCCCGGCATCCAGACGCCACCCGCGCGGATAAATTGCCGTTGAAGCTGCGCCTGCAAACGCATGCCGGGTACGGATGGCGGCAGCGTCGGCAACAGATGTAGTGCACAGCTGAGCGTTGCGCAGAGCCAGTCATACAGCTGGCTATCGCTGGCGCCAAAGCAGGCCGGAAGCCACAGGGCATCGTAACCTTCCGCCAGCGGAGCGAGCGCATCGTACAACGGTTGCCACTGTTCCGGCTGGTCGAGCAGGCGAGCGATGTTTGCCGCGCGGAATTCGCTGGCGTTTTCGCGCAGCACATCCAGCTGTGGCAGGTCGATTTCAACCGTATCGACGTTAAGTCCCTGTTTGCGTAATGATTCAGCGGCAAGGGGTGCCTGAAAATCGAGAAAACCGGTTATCCCCACAACGCGGACTTTACTGGCCGCTGGCGGGAAGAGTGGCGTTTCACGAGGGCTAAGCCAGGCGCTACGCAACAGGCCCAGCGGGGTAACTCGCTGATGCGACTGCCCGGCGTCGCCCTGAAAATCGATGCCACAATCACTGAGCAGCACCTGCGCCTGACGGGCGTACGACAGGACGTTTTCGCAGCCTACCTTGTTGTAAGGATGTTCCGGAGCTTGCCGCGTTAATGCTTCCAGTCCGAGTTGAATATCCTCTACGGGCTGCCCGTCGGGCAACGTGCTGAGGAGATCCAGCGAACCCGATGCGAAGTTCAGCGCACTTTGCCCGCGGCTGACAATGGCGCAGCGCAGGCCTTGTGACTGCAGCTTTAACCCGCACAGTAACCCGGCCAGACCGCCGCCGATGATAACCGTATCAAATTTCATCCTGATGCTCCTTTTGCAGCCCGCACAATCCCTGATAGACCCAGCGTGTCAGTTCGCTTTCGCGCAGCGCATCACCCCAGGCAATTGGCTGCACGCCTTTCCAGCGCTCATTGAGGAAATCCGACAGCTGTTTTAGCGACTGGCTGGCATCGGTCGCGTGAAAACGTGGCAGCAGCCCCGCCGCTCGGCAGGCGCACAGTTCGCCCTGGCAGGTACCCATGCCGACGCGGGTGCGGCGACGCAGATCGAGCAAATTGCGCACATTCAGGTTTTCTACCGCGTATTGTACTTCGCCTGCCGTAACGGCTTCGCATTCGCACACCAGGCTACGATGCAGACGGTTGTCGCCGATCCAGCCCGGCGTGCGGTCACCGTGGCGATAAATCACGGAACCGCGTAGCGGCGCAGGCAACGAGATGATGCGCTGGAGTGTTTTCTCCTGGCTTTCACGCGAGCCGGGCAGTGGGGTAGCGGCGGTGGTACACGATGTCGTGTTGCCCACTTTGCGACATACCGCATCGGTGGCCCATTCGGCCATCAGGCGATAGGTCATCAGTTTGCCGCCGGTGATGGTTATGAAACCTTCCATGCCGTCGCGCTGCGCGTGATCGAACAAGACAATGCCACGGCTGACGTTGCGCCCGGTCGGGTCATCATCGCAGGCAACTAACGGGCGTACCCCCGAGTAAGCGCGCAGAATACGCGTGCTGCCCATGCGCGGTGCCAGTTTTTCGCCTTCGCGGATCAATGTATCGACTTCCTGCGCGGTAACGCGGTTGTCGTCAATTTCGTCGTAATCGATGTGCATGGAGGTGGTGCCAATCAGCGAAATGGTATCGCCTGGCACCAGAATATCGGCATCCGCAGGCTTGCGGCAGCGGTTAATTACGTGCTGGTTGATACGATGATCGAGAATGAGCAGCGACCCTTTGGCCGGGAACATACGGATGCTCAGGTCGGCATATTCGGCGATGCGTTGCCCCCAGATCCCGGCGGCGTTGACCACCACCTGCGCGTGGAGCTCACGCGTTTCCTGCGTTTGACGATCGTGCAACCGCACGCCGCGCACGTTCGCGCCGTCGCGAATAAGCCCGATGACTTCATGCCCGGTGAGGATGTCAGCGCCGTGTTCGCGCGCATCCAGCATGTTGGCTGCTGTCAGACGGAAGGGATCAACCGTGCCATCCGGGACTTTTACCGCGCCTGTCAGCGCCGGGTTAACGCCCGGCTCAATGCGTCGCGCTTCCTGCGGGTCAATCGCCTGCGCGTCAATACCTGCGCTGGCGCAGGCTTGTAAAAAGGTGGCCTGAAAGTCGAGGTTGTCTTCCGGTAGGGTGATAAACAGCCCGCCGGTGGGTTCGATACAGTGGCGGGCGATATGTTTCAGAATGCGGTTTTCGCTGATGCATTCCCGGGCCGATTCGCTATCGGTGACGGCATAGCGTGCGCCGCTGTGAAGCAGACCGTGGTTACGCCCGGTCGCGCCGGTGGCGATGTCGTGGCGTTCGACCAATACTACCCTGAGACCACGTAGCGCGCAGTCGCGAGCAATTCCCGCACCGGTTGCGCCACCGCCGATGATAATCGCATCGTACTCCCTTGATTGCTGCATTCTCCTGCCCCTACATAACAATATCCTTGTCTTCAGTAGGCCATAATTTGTAGGGAATTTGTTTGATGCTGCGCACATTCAAACTTATTGTTTTCGTTTTCGAGCATTTATTGGTGTCAGAATGCGCGGCTTTCGACCAGGTTTTGCAGACAATCGCTCAACAACTGTACCGGGCTTCCTTCGGTGGGGGGCGTTTGGGCGATAAGCGAAATATGGCGATAAAAATCGGGTTCCAGAGGCACGGAACAGAGCGTGTGTTCTACCGCCTTTAAGGTCAATTCCGGTAATAAGGCAATCCCTAATCCCTGGCGAATAAAAATGATTGCCGTACCGGGATGATTAAATTCGTAGCGAATTTGCGGGGTGATATTTCGTGCCTGAAATAACGACATAATGGTCAACTCATAGCGCCCTTTACTGATAATCAGCGGCTGATTCACAAGGTCTTCCAGGGTAAGAGCGGTTCGCGCGGCAAAAGGATGATCGGCGGGCACGACGACGGTGAATTTATCTTTGTAGACGGCGTGAGAGTAGAGCGAGGTGACCGGAAAATGCACCAGCCCGGCGCTAAATTCTCCGGCGCGTACGGCATCAATAATTTCCGGGCCGTTTGCTTCGTGGGGAATAATATGAATATGCGGATGATGCTTCGTGAAATAACGGACAATCGGTGGAAGAATACAGGCGCAGGCGCTGGGAAAACAGCCAATATGTAGCCAGCTTACCGGCTGCGTTTTTTCCAGCGCGGCAATTTCTTTGATGGTGCTGACTTCCTGCATCACGTTGCGAAAGTGACTGACGATACGCTCGCCCACGGGCGTCAGGCGAATGGCACGCGCGCGTTGGCGAATAAAGATTTTTACCTGCAACTCATCTTCGATAGCTGAGATGGCCTGGCTTACCGCCGATTGGGTCATAAACAGGCGTTTTCCCGCTTCGGTAAAACCGCCGTAATCCAGCACCGCGAGGAGCGCGGTCATTTGGGTTATTGTCATTAGTTTTTACTACTGTTGATTATTAAAGCAATGAATTTTACTAATAGAATAAAGCGCGCCTAAAATAGGTTCTCTTCACGGTGTCACAAAACGGCGTTAATGCTTTATATATTTGTTTTGTGAATGTTTTTTTATAATTCATAAATGCTATTTATTTGGTTATCAGGATATGAAAGAAAAATTATGGACGAAGGATTTTTGGGCGATAACAATAATTAGCTTTATTATCTTTTTTGTCTTCTATGTGCTGCTTACGCTATTACCGCTTTATATCGCCGATCAACTACATGCTTCGGCGAGCAAAGCAGGCCTGCTGGTTACCTTCTTTTTAGCTGCCGCGATCGTCATTCGCCCATTTTCCGGGCAGTGGGTCGGCAAATTTTCGAACAAAAAAATTCTGGTGCTCTCCTCTCTGGCCTTTTTTATCGTCAGTGCGTTGTATCCTTTTTGCCAGTCGATTGAAGCGTTGCTTTTTATTCGCGTGCTTCATGGTATCACCTTTGGGGTGATCACTACGGTAAAAGGGACCATTTCCGCACGGCTGATACCGGCCTCCCGACGTGGCGAGGGCATCAGCTTTTTCTCATTAGCAATGGGGCTGGCGATGGTCGTCGGCCCGTGGGTGGGGCTGAACCTGGCGCAGCATCAGATGTATAACGCGGCGTTTGGTTTGTGCGCAGGCGTGGCGGCGGTGGGCATTATTTTGTCGTTCACCATGAACGTACCGGCGGTGCTTCAGCATGCGGATGGCGCGAAACCGAAAATAGGCTTTGCGGCGATGTTCGATCGCGCCGCGCTGCCGTTCGCGCTGGTGACCTTCTTCATGACCTTCTCGTATGCGGGCGTGTCGGCTTTTCTGGCTCTCTACGCACGTGAACTCGACCTGATGTCTGCTGCCAGTAATTTCCTGCTGTGCTACGCTATTTTCCTGATGATTTGCCGAACCTTCACCGGAAATATCTGTGATAAGAAAGGGCCTAAGTGCGTGGTTTATCCGTGCCTTGCCTTTTTCGCCGTGGGGTTAGTGGTGCTGGGCTACGTTAATGGCAGCGCGATGATGATTTTTTCCGGGGCGCTTATTGGGATTGGCTATGGTTCCGTGACGCCGGTATTTCAGACGCAAATTATCAGTTCTGTCGAACCGCATAAAATTGGTGTCGCCAACTCCTTGTTTTTCAATGCAATGGATGCCGGTCTGGCGTTGGGGGCTTTCGTTATGGGAATGATGGCGGAAGGCTGCGGCTATCGTGCAATTTATCTTTGTGGCGCGGTGCTGGTGGTTATTGCCGGGGGCATCTATGGTGCGCAGATGAAAACAAACGTTAAACGCCAGATTGATTTGCACAGCAATGCCGGATAAACGCTAAAAACTTTGCCGAAGGTAATATATGATTATTCCTTTGCATATTCTTAAGCGTTAACGGGCGAGGCAAGTCATGGCAGTATCAACTGGGCTGGATGAATTTAATCAGTGGTGGGCAACAGAAGGCGACTGGGTTGAAGAGCCGAACTACCGCCGAAACGGAATGAGTGGCGTCCAGTGTGTAGAGCGTGATGGTAAAAAACTGTACGTGAAGCGTATGACGCAGCACCTGTTCCGCTCGGTGCGTTATCCGTTTGGTCGCCCGACCATTGTGCGTGAAATCGCAGTGATTAAAGATCTGGAAAAAGCGGGCGTTATCGTGCCGAAGATCGTTTACGGCAAAGCGATGAAGATTGAGGGCGAGTGGCGCGCGCTGCTGGTAACTGAAGATATGAAAGGTTTTATCTGCATCGGTGACTGGTATCACCAGCATGCGGTCACGCCATTCCCGGACGATGTGCGTGAAGCCATGCTGAAAGCCGTTGCCGTGGCCTTCAAAAAGATGCACAGCGTGAATCGTCAACACGGTTGCTGCTATGTGCGTCATATCTATGTGAAAACCGAAGGGACGGTGGAAGCGGGCTTCCTCGATCTGGAGAAAAGCCGTCGTCGCCTGAGCCGCGAAAAAGCGATTCGTCATGATTTCGCACAGCTGGAGAAATACCTTGATCCGATTCCGAAAGCGGACTGGGAGAAGGTGAAAGCGTACTATTACGCGCTGTAATGAAATGGCCGCCCAAGGGGCGGCCATTTACATTTCTATCTCAATATCACCCTTCGCCCGGCAACAGCAGGGCAAAATCTCGCCGGGCTGGATGAACGCCAGCGGTTCCGTCAGCCAGTCAACCTGGCCTGCAACCAGACGCGTGCGGCATGAGCCGCAGTAGCCTTCACGGCACTGATACTCAACCTCAACATTGTGGGATTCCAGCGCGGCCAGCAGGGAAGGGTGTTCATCCTGGCACAGCAGTTGTGTGCCAGAGATGCGAAGGATAACGCGGCTCATCAGAGCTGGAAATCACTCAGGTCGTCAGTATTGACTTCAGAGTCTATCTGGCCGACCAGATAAGAACTGACTTCCACTTCCTGCGGTGCAACCTGTACGTTATCGGACACCAGCCAGGTGTTGATCCACGGGATCGGGTTAGAGCGCGTCTGGAAAGGTAGATCAAGACCTACCGCCTGCATGCGGATGTTGGTGATGTATTCCACGTACTGGCAGAGAATATCTTTGTTCAGGCCGATCATCGAACCGTCGCGGAACAGATAATCTGCCCACTCTTTCTCCTGAAGGGCTGCCTGCACGAACAGGTCATAACACTCCTGTTTGCACTCTTCGGCGATTTCAGCCATTTCCGGATCATCGACGCCGCTGCGCAGCAGATTCAGCATATGCTGAGTGCCGGTCAGGTGCAGCGCTTCATCGCGGGCGATCAGGCGAATGATTTTGGCGTTGCCTTCCATCAGTTCACGTTCCGCAAAGGCGAAGGAGCAGGCGAAGCTGACGTAGAAGCGAATCGCTTCCAGCGCGTTAACGCTCATCAGGCACAGGTAGAGTTTTTTCTTCAGTTCGCGCAGGCTGACGGTGACGGTTTTACCGTTCACGGAATGCGTGCCTTCGCCCAGCAGATGCCAGTAGCTGGTCATCTCGATCAGTTCGTCGTAGTAGCTGGAGATGCCTTCCGCGCGTTTCTGAATCTGCTCGTTAGTCACAATGTCATCAAACACAATCGCCGGGTCGTTGACGATATTGCGGATGATATGGGTGTAAGAGCGGGAGTGGATGGTTTCAGAAAACGCCCAGGTTTCTACCCAGGTTTCCAGCTCCGGAATAGAAATCAGCGGCAGCAGCGCGACGTTCGGGCTACGGCCCTGAATGGAGTCGAGCAGGGTCTGATATTTCAGGTTGCTGATGAAAATATGTTTTTCGTGCTCCGGCAGCGCCTGATAATCGATGCGGTCGCGGGAGACGTCAACCTCTTCCGGACGCCAGAAGAAGGAGAGCTGCTTTTCAATCAGCTTTTCAAAGATGTCGTATTTTTGCTGATCGTAGCGGGCCACGTTGACCGGTTGGCCGAAGAACATCGGCTCTTTGAGCTGGTCATTTTTCGTCTGTGAAAAGGTGGTATATGCCATGAATGTGTCCTGTGGTTTTAATGCCCCCTCACCCTAACCCTCTCCCGGAGGGAGAGGGAATGGCTCGGTGCGTTTTTCACCCTCTCCCTCAGGGAGAGGGCCGGGGTGAGGGGAATATAATTATCAGATCTTACACGCGCCGCTTTCGCAGCCATCGTCCTGAATAGACGGCACCAGGTCATCCTGTGCATCTTCAGCCCCGTCGCGGGTGTTCTGATAGTACAGGGTTTTCACGCCAAATTTATAGGCGGTGAGCAGGTCTTTCAGCAACTGTTGCATCGGCACTTTCCCTGAGGGGAAGCGTGACGGGTCATAGTTGGTGTTAGCAGAAATCGATTGATCGATAAATTTCTGCATGATGCCCACCAGTTGCAGGTAGCCGTCGTTGTTCGGCATATCCCACAGCAGTTCATATGCGTCGTGCAGGTGTTCGTAGTCCGGCACAACCTGACGCAGGATACCGTCTTTCGACGCTTTGATGCTGACGTAGCCGCGCGGCGGTTCAATGCCGTTGGTGGCGTTGGAAATCTGCGACGATGTCTCGGATGGCATCAGGGCAGAGAGCGTGGAGTTACGCAGGCCGTGGGCCTTAATAGACTCGCGAAGCGCTTCCCAGTCCAGATGCAGCGGCTCGTTGGCGATCGCATCCAGATCTTTCTTATAGGTATCGATCGGCAGAATACCTTTGGCGTAGGTGGTTTCGTTGAACCACGGGCACGCGCCCTGTTCGATAGCCAGCTCGTTAGAGGCTTTCAGCAGGTAGTACTGAATCGCTTCGAAGGTTTCGTGCGTCAGATTGTTGGCGCTGCCGTCGGAGTAACGTTTACCGTTCTTCGCCAGCCAGTACGCAAAGTTGATGACGCCAATACCCAGCGTACGACGGCCCATCGCGCCGCGTTTGGCCGCCAGAATCGGGTAATCCTGATAATCGAGCAGCGCATCCAGCGCACGCACTGCCAGCACAGCCAGTTCTTCCAGCTCGCTGAGATCTTTAATCGCACCCAGGTTGAACGCAGAGAGCGTACACAGGGCGATTTCACCGTTTTCGTCGTTAACGTCGTTCAGCGGTTTGGTCGGCAGCGCGATTTCCAGGCACAGGTTAGACTGGCGCACTGGCGCAATCGCCGGGTCAAACGGGCTGTGGGTGTTGCAGTGGTCAACGTTCTGAATATAGATACGGCCGGTAGAAGCACGTTCCTGCATCATCAGCGAGAACAGTTCAACCGCTTTCACGCGCTGTTTGCGGATGCTGTCGTCGTTTTCATACTGCACGTACAGGCGCTCGAACTCGTCCTGATCGGCGAAGAACGCATCATACAGGCCAGGGACGTCGGACGGGCTGAACAGCGTGATGTCGCCGCCTTTCAGCAGACGGGTGTACATCAGTTTGTTGATCTGTACGCCGTAGTCCATGTGACGAACGCGGTTGCCTTCGACGCCACGGTTGTTTTTCAGTACCAGCAGGCTTTCCACTTCCAGATGCCACATCGGGTAGAACAGCGTTGCCGCACCGCCGCGCACGCCGCCCTGAGAGCAGGATTTTACTGCCGTCTGGAAGTGTTTGTAGAACGGGATACAGCCAGTGTGGAAGGCCTCGCCGCCACGAATCGGGCTACCCAGCGCACGGATACGACCGGCGTTGATACCGATACCGGCACGCTGGGAAACGTATTTCACAATCGCGCTGGAGGTGGCGTTGATGGAATCCAGGCTGTCGCCGCACTCGATCAGCACGCAGGAGCTGAACTGGCGAGTCGGGGTACGCACGCCGGACATAATCGGCGTCGGCAGCGAGATTTTGAACGTGGAGACCGCATCATAGAAGCGTTTCACGTAGCTCAAGCGGGTGTCGCGCGGGTAGTTCGAGAACAGGCACGCGGCAACCAGAATATAAAGGAACTGCGCGCTCTCGTAGATTTCGCCGGTGACGCGGTTCTGTACCAGGTATTTGCCTTCCAGCTGTTTGACGGCAGCGTAAGAGAAGGTCATGTCACGGTCGTGAACAATGAACGAGTCCATCTGCTTGAACTCTTCTTCCGTATAGTCTTCCAGCAGATGATTGTCGTATTTACCCAGCTCAACCATTTTCAGTACGTGGTCGAACAGCTTCGGCGGCTCAAACTGGCCGTAGGCTTTTTTACGCAGGTGGAAAATCGCCAGGCGCGCGGCCAGGTACTGGTAATCCGGGGCGTCGCGGGAGATCAGGTCGGCTGCGGCTTTGATGATGGTTTCATGGATATCGGAAGTTTTGATCCCGTCATAGAACTGGATGTGAGAACGCAGTTCAACCTGAGAGATAGAGACGTTTTCCAGACCTTCAGCCGCCCAGTCGAGCACGCGATGGAGCTTGTCCAGGTTGATGCGCTCAGTACGGCCATCACGCTTAGTCACCAGCAGACTCTGATTCATGTATGTAGTACCTGTTTGAGTTATCTCCGCAATAGTTCCGCCTGAACAACCTGTAGTGAGGTACGTCACGGCGAACACTATATATAGGGGGTGTGTTTACGATTTACTGCAAGATAGTGTGAAAATGGGTGTCTTGCAAGTGCATAACATTGTGGATAAGTCAGGGGGAGAAAACGGGCTCCGGCGCAACTTAGGTCACACAAGGTGTTCAGGAAAGTCAATGGGAAGAGAAAAATTTGTTAAAAATATCTGTTCGATGATTTCTTGAACGCCTGAATAACACAGCTTATTGATCCAGTCGATTTAATGCCTGTTCATTATGCATCACTAAAATTGATTTTTAACCTGTTTTCGATGCGAAAAAGTGATGCTCATTACCGTTGTTCATAATATGAACGTATGTAAGCGTGTGTTATTTTTCATCAGCCGTTTACTTAAACAGCAAATGTTAACAAGATGTTTATTTTGTTTGACTGTCGGAGCAAAAGAAATCTGCACATTAAAATTGCATATATTATTTTCGACTTTTGCGTTCTCCGGTGTAGATTTGCTTAATTTCTTTTTTAATAGAATTAAATGTTGTGCGGTAATTCTTATTGTAGTCGTTATTATTTTTACAAATCTGTGTTTCGCTTATTTCCGAGTTAGATTTTAAATGATTTTCTGTATTGACCCATCGGTTTTGGATTATGCGAAATAAAAAACAGCGAGTTTTTAGAAGGAAAGGATACCTGCTGATACTGCCCCCTGTGCTGGCCTGGCCAGCGATACAGGCGCAGGCGGTGCAGACATGCCAGGGAGACCAGGTCATCACCAGTTGTCAGGCCAGCCGCCAGAGCCTCTCGGGAGGCAGTGCGAACTGGCTCGTAGCCGATGACCAATGGCTCATCTTCCAGAATGCGAATGAAAATACCAGCGGCGGGGCGGTTTTTCTTGCCGGAGGGGCGAGCTTCAGCGCCTCACCGAAAAATAATAATGGAATGACACTCTTTGCCAACAACCATGTGAGCGGAGAATATAATAATGGTGGGGCGATTTTCGCTAAAGAAAACGCGACGATTGACCTTGACCATGTGATCTTCAGTAATAATATTGCGGGCGGTTATGGCGGGGCTATCTATTCCGGGGGCACGAACGATAGCGGCGATGCGGATCTGATTGCCACAAATACGCTCTTCACCGGGAATATTGCCAACGATGGCAAAGGTGGGGCAATTTATTCTATTAATAACAGCAACTATTTTAGCGATGATGTATTTGATAATAATCAGGCCTATACATCAACCACTTATAGTGATGGCGATGGTGGTGCGCTGGACGTTACGGATAATGAAAGTGATAAATCGCATCTTTCTGGTGTAACTGTCATTAATAATACCCGCTTTACTAATAATATTGCTGAAGGGGAAGGCGGTGCAATTTATACCAACAGTGGGAGTGACCCCTACATTATTGATATCTCACTGGATGAAAGTTACCAGCAAAATGGGGGCGTACTGATAAATGACAATAATAGTGCACAGGGATATAGCGGCAGCGCCTCAATGGCAGCGGGCGGTTTCCTGTATGTTGGCAACAGCAGCGTGGATTTTGATATTGCAGCTAATAAAACCATGGTGATTGGCGACGTCGCCAATGACGGTGCGATAGATTCGATTGCGGGCACCGGGCTTATTACCAAAACCGGTGCGGGTGAACTGGTGCTCAATGCCGATAATAACGATTTTACCGGTGAAATGACTATCCAGAATGGGGAAGTCACGTTAGGGCGCGATAATTCACTCATGAATGTCGGAGATACCCATTGTCAAAGCGATCCGCAGAATTGCTATGGGCTGCAAATAGGCACTCCGCTTAACGCCGACAATCAGGCCGAATTGAATGTGGGGAATACGCAGCAGACGTTTGTCCACTCGCTGACCGGGTTTGAAAATGGCGTGCTGCATATTGATGAGGGCGGAAATGTCACCGTCAACAGCGGCGTATTCCGCGGCACAATCGAAGGTGCGGGGCAGTTAACCGTCGCGCAAAACGGTAGCTATACCCTGGCAGGCGCAGCGGCAATGGCCTTAACCGGCGATGTAGTGGTGGAAGATAACGGCGTGCTTTCTCTGGTGGGCGATCAAAACGATTTGCAGGCCATGCAGGCTGATCCTCAGTCGATTGTCTTAAACGGCGGCGTGCTGGATCTCTCTGATTACGCTACCTATGACGGCGAAAATACCGCCAATGATGGCCTGGCAATCAGCGGCAGCGGCGGTACGGTGATCGGTCAAAACGATGTGGTGGATATCAGCGGCGGTGAGAACACGCAAATTGCTGGCGACAGTGTTTACGTGGTGATTAATGCCAGCGACCAGCGCGTGAGCCTGGCGAACGACAATACCTATTTGGGTGATACGCAAATTGCCTCGGGCATTCTTGAGGTCAGCGATAACACACAACTGGGCAATACCGATTACAACCGCTCACTGATTTTTACCAACCCTCAGCAGCACAGCGAAATGGATGTGACCGCCGATGTCGATACCCGCTCAGCAACCGCGGGTCATGCGCGCAATATCGAAATGCGCGCCGATGGAGAAGTTCGCGTGGAAGACGGCGTGGATACCCAGTGGGGCGGGCTGATGGCCGACAGTACGGGCGCACAGCAGGATAGCACCAGCACGTTCACCAAAACCGGCACTGGGACACTCGAACTGACCGCCAGCGGCACGGCGACGTCGGCGGTGCGGGTGGAAGACGGAACACTGAAAGGCGATGCGGTAGACATCATTCCCTATGCGTCATCGCTGTGGGTCGGCGAGGGCGCGACCTTTGAAACCGGGATGGATCAGAATGTGCAATCTATTGACACGACTTCCGCCGGAACCATCGACATTACCGACGGTACCGTGCTTCGCCTTAACGATCAGGATACCGCCAGCGCGTTAGATGCCTCGATATTTAGCGGCACGGGGACGCTGGTGAATGCCACTGACGGCGTAACGCTGAGCGGTACGTTAGACACGAATCTCCAGACCGACAGCGTCACCAATCTGGCCGGTGTGACGGTGAACGGCAATCTGACCAATACCACGGGAACCATCAGCATGGCGAACGGTACGGCGGGCGATACGCTGACGGTCAACGGTGATTATATCGGCGGCGGCACGCTGGAGATGGACAGCGAACTGGATGGTGATGATTCAGCCAGCGATATGCTGGTGCTTAACGGTAACACCTCCGGCACTACGACGGTGGTGATTGATCCGGTTTCCGGCATAGGGCAGCCGACGGCGACAGGAATTAAAGTGGTCGATTTTACGGCCGATTCTGGCAGTTATCAGAATGCGGCGCAGTTTAGCCTGGCGGGCAATGGCTATATCAATATGGGCGCGTACGACTATAGCCTTGTGGAAGATAACAATGACTGGTATCTGCGCTCCCAGCAGATTGCCCCGCCCGCGCCACCAGAACCACCTGCGCCGCCCACGCCGCCAGATCCTCCCGCACCGCCGTCGCCCCCGGCACCACCTTCTCCTCCCGATCCGGATCCAGACCCAACGCCGGATCCAACACCCGCATTTGAACCCGTGCTCAATGCCAAAACGGGGGGGTATATGAACAACCTGCGCGCGGCAAATCAGGCGTTTGTGATGGAGCGTCGCGACCATGCGGGCGCGGATGGGCAACCGCTGCATGTGCGGGTAGTCGGAGGTCGCCGTGACAGCACGCTCGCCGACCAGCTGGCGCAGCATGAGGATTTTTCTACGGTACAGCTCAGCGGCAATATCTTAACGCGGCTCACGGGGGAAGATGGCCGGTGGATGCTGGGCGTGGTCGGCGGTTATAGCGATAACCAGGGCGAAAGCCGCTCAACGGTCACCCAAACCCACGCCGATAACAGCAACCACGGTTATGGCCTGGGCATCACCGCAACCTGGTTGCAGCATGGTTTTAACCGGCAGGGCGTGTGGCTCGACAGCTGGTTGCAGTACGCGTGGTTTGATAACCAGGTGTCTGAATCACAGGCCGGGGAAGATCGCTACCACAGCAACGGCGTACTGGCCTCGCTGGAAGGCGGCTATCAATGGCCGCTGGGCAACGGTTTTCTGCTTGAGCCGCAGGCGCAGGTGATTTATCAGGGGGTGAAGCAGGCGGATTTCACCGCCAGCAACCACTCTCGGGTTACGCAGGCGCAGGGCGATGATGTGCAAATGCGGCTGGGTCTGCACAGCGAATGGCGTGTTCCTTCGACGAACGCACTGCACATAATCCCGACGCTTGATGTCAATTATCTCCGCGAGCCGCACGCGGCCACGCTGGATGAAGATGGCAGTACGATAACCGATGAGGCAGGCGATACGCGCGGTGAAGTCAAAATGGGGATTCAGGCGGCGCTCAGCCCGCGCATGTCGCTACGCGCCAATGTGGCGTGGCAAAAGGGAACGCAGGATTTCTCACAGACGGCGGGGTATCTTTCGTTTACGGCGAAGTGGTAAAAGGCCCGCGCGCAGGCGCGGGCAGACAACTATTTATTTTTGGTATGCACCATGTAATTCACATCGACGCCCGGGGCCAGCTTAAAGGTGTTGGTCAGCGGGTTGTAGTGCAGGCCGATCATATGCTGTTCGCGCAGGTCGGTTTCATCGACCCAGCTCAGCAGTTCGGCGGGCTTGATAAACTTCTTAATATCGTGCGTGCCTTTCGGTACCATCTTCAGGATGTATTCCGCGCCGATCACCGCCATCAGCCAGGATTTGCCGTTGCGGTTCAAGGTGGAGAAGAAAACATGACCGCCCGGTTTCACCAGTTGCGCGCAGGCTTTTACGACGGATTGCGGGTCCGGCACGTGCTCCAGCATCTCCATGCAGGTGACAACATCGTATTGCTGCGCATGTTTTGCCGCGTGTTCTTCCACGGTTTCCTGCACGTAATCGACGTGAATGCCAGACTCCAGCGAGTGCAAACGCGCGACCTGTAACGGTTCGAAGCCCATATCCAGGCCGGTGACTTGTGCGCCTTCGCGCGCCATGCTCTCGGCAAGGATGCCGCCGCCGCAGCCGACATCCAGCACTTTCTTGCCGAAAAGGCCGTCAGCGCGTTCGGCGATATAGCCCAGACGCAGCGGGTTGATCCGATGCAGCGGTTTAAACTCGCCTTCCAGATCCCACCAGCGCGAAGCCACGGCTTCAAATTTGGCGATTTCGTCGTGGTCAACGTTGGGCGCTAACGTGTTTTTTTCGGCATTCATGGGCACTCCTGGTCCTTATTTCATTATTACCGCGAGTATATCAGCACAACGACGCGAATAAAGCTCTGGCAGAACGCTATAGGTTTACCTGTCTTTACGCGGTTGTGTTATAATTTGCGACCTTTGAATCCGGGATACAGTAGAGGGATAGCGGTTAGATGAGCGACCTTGCGAGAGAAATTACACCGGTCAACATTGAGGAAGAGCTGAAGAGCTCCTATCTGGATTACGCGATGTCGGTCATTGTTGGCCGTGCGCTGCCGGATGTCCGAGATGGCCTGAAGCCGGTACACCGTCGCGTACTTTACGCCATGAACGTATTGGGCAATGACTGGAACAAAGCCTACAAAAAATCTGCCCGTGTCGTTGGTGACGTAATCGGTAAATACCATCCCCATGGTGATTCCGCGGTGTATGACACCATCGTCCGTATGGCGCAGCCGTTTTCACTGCGTTACATGCTGGTTGACGGCCAGGGTAACTTCGGTTCTATCGACGGCGACTCCGCGGCGGCAATGCGTTATACGGAAATCCGTCTGGCGAAAATTGCCCATGAGCTGATGGCCGATCTCGAAAAAGAGACGGTAGACTTCGTGGATAACTATGACGGCACGGAAAAAATTCCGGACGTCATGCCAACTAAAATTCCTAACCTGCTGGTGAACGGTTCTTCCGGTATCGCAGTAGGTATGGCGACGAACATTCCGCCACACAACCTCACGGAAGTGATCAACGGCTGTCTGGCCTATATCGATGATGAAGACATCACCATCGAAGGTCTGATGGAGCACATTCCGGGTCCGGACTTCCCTACAGCGGCCATCATCAATGGTCGTCGCGGTATTGAAGAAGCCTACCGTACCGGTCGTGGCAAAATTTACATTCGCGCCCGCGCGGAAGTGGAAACTGACGCGAAAACCAACCGCGAAACCATCATCGTGCACGAAATTCCGTATCAGGTGAACAAAGCACGCCTGATCGAGAAAATCGCCGAGCTGGTAAAAGACAAACGCGTGGAAGGCATCAGCGCGCTGCGTGACGAGTCTGATAAAGACGGTATGCGCATCGTGATTGAAGTGAAACGCGATGCGGTGGGCGAAGTGGTTCTTAACAACCTCTACTCCCAGACTCAGCTACAGGTTTCCTTCGGTATCAACATGGTGGCACTGCACCATGGTCAGCCGAAGATCATGAACCTGAAAGATATTC
Source organism: Pseudocitrobacter sp. CD920760 (assembly GCF_057782505.1). Classification (NCBI taxonomy): domain Bacteria; kingdom Pseudomonadati; phylum Pseudomonadota; class Gammaproteobacteria; order Enterobacterales; family Enterobacteriaceae; genus Pseudocitrobacter; species Pseudocitrobacter sp. CD920760. The sequence goes on along the minus strand of NZ_CM173490.1, from coordinate 3,579,422 downwards.
TTTCCGCGTTCGTACGTCACCGTCGTGAAGTGGTGACGCGTCGTACCATTTTCGAACTGCGTAAAGCGCGCGACCGTGCGCACATCCTTGAAGCGCTGGCTGTTGCGCTGGCGAACATCGACCCGATCATTGAACTGATCCGTCGTGCGCCGACGCCTGCTGAAGCAAAAGCAGGCCTGGTCGCACAGCCGTGGGATCTGGGCAACGTTGCCGCGATGCTGGAACGTGCGGGTGATGACGCGGCGCGTCCTGAGTGGCTGGAGCCGGAATTCGGCGTACGTGACGGTAAATATTACCTGACCGAACAGCAGGCACAGGCCATTCTGGATCTGCGTCTGCAGAAACTGACCGGCCTGGAGCATGAAAAACTGCTCGACGAATACAAAGAGCTGCTGGAACAGATCGCCGAACTGCTGCACATTCTGGGCAGCGCCGATCGTCTGATGGAAGTGATCCGCGAAGAGCTGGAGCTGGTGCGTGAACAGTTTGGCGATAACCGTCGTACTGAAATCACCGCGAACACCGCTGACATCAACATCGAAGACCTGATCAGCCAGGAAGATGTTGTTGTGACTCTGTCTCATCAGGGCTACGTGAAATATCAGCCGCTTACCGATTACGAAGCACAGCGTCGTGGCGGTAAAGGCAAATCAGCAGCACGTATTAAAGAAGAAGACTTTATCGACCGCCTGCTGGTGGCCAACACCCATGACACGATCCTCTGCTTCTCCAGCCGTGGTCGTTTGTACTGGATGAAGGTTTATCAGTTGCCGGAAGCCAGCCGAGGCGCGCGTGGCCGTCCGATCGTCAACCTGCTGCCGCTGGAAGCCGACGAACGTATCACCGCTATTCTGCCGGTACGCGAGTACGAAGAGGGCGTGAACGTCTTTATGGCGACCGCCAGCGGTACCGTGAAGAAAACGGCGCTGACCGAGTTCAGCCGTCCGCGTTCTGCCGGTATCATCGCCGTGAACCTGAACGAAGGCGACGAACTGATTGGCGTTGACCTGACGTCCGGTTCTGATGAAGTCATGCTGTTCTCTGCTGCCGGTAAAGTGGTGCGCTTCAAAGAAGACGCCGTCCGCGCCATGGGTCGTACGGCGACCGGTGTACGCGGCATTAAACTGGCAGGTGAGGACAAGGTCGTTTCTCTGATCATTCCGCGTGGCGAAGGCGCAATCCTGACCGTCACCCAGAACGGTTACGGTAAACGTTCTGCGGCGGAAGAGTATCCGACCAAGTCACGTGCGACACAGGGCGTTATCTCGATCAAAGTGACCGAGCGTAATGGTTCCGTTGTGGGCGCGGTGCAGGTTGACGATTGCGATCAGATCATGATGATCACTGATGCCGGTACGCTGGTGCGTACGCGTGTTTCCGAAGTGAGCATTGTCGGTCGTAACACCCAGGGCGTTATCCTCATCCGTACTGCGGAAGATGAAAACGTAGTGGGTCTGCAACGTGTGGCTGAACCGGTTGATGACGAAGAACTCGACGCCATCGACGGCAGCGCCGCAGAAGGTGACGATGAAATCGCACCGGAAACGGACACCGATGACGACGTAGCGGACGACGCTGACGAGTAAATCGTGAGACGCAACAATAAAGGCCGGTTATAAACCGGCCTTTTTTCTGCGTTGCGGCAAATGGGTTTTACCGTTACCTTAACCACATCCTGTTAGCCTTTGATGGCGGAGTTTCGCCCCTTTGAAATATCTTGTCTCCTTTCGTACGACGCTTAAAGTCTCACGCTACCTGTTCCGGGCGCTGGCGCTGCTACTCTGGTTGCTGATTGCCCTCGCATCGGTTTTCTATATCGTGAATGCCTTGCATCAGAAAGAGTCAGAGATACGTCAGGAATTTAACCTGAGTTCCGATCAGGCGCAGCGCTATATCCAGCGTACGTCGGATGTCATCAAAGAACTGAAGTACATTGCCGAAAACCGTCTTACGGCAACCAACGGCGTGCTGCCTCCCGCGTCGATAAAAGATAATACTGAAGTCCCGGACTTCGAGCCTCTGTTTGCCGATTCAGATTGTTCCGCGCTGGACGATGCGTGGCGCGGCTCGCTGGAGTCGCTTTCCTGGTTCCTGCGTTACTGGCGCGACAATTTCTCCGCCGCCTACGATCTCAACCGTGTGTTTTTAATTGGCAGTGAAAACCTGTGCATGGCGAACTTTGGCCTGCGGGATATGCCGATTGAACGTAACCAGGCGCTGAAAACCCTGCATGACCGCATTGTGAAGTACCGCAGTGCGCCGCAGGATGAGAGCGGCAGTAATCTGTTCTGGATAAGCCAGGGGCCGCGACCGGGTGTCGGCTATTTCTATGCCTTAACGCCCGTGTATCTGGCAAACCGTTTGCAGGCGTTGCTGGGCGTTGAACAAACCATCCGTATGGAAAACTTCTTCACGCCGGGGAGTTTACCGATTGGTGTCACCATTCTTGATGAAAACGGCGATTCGCTGATCTCCCTCACCGGGCCGGACAGCAAGCTGCGCATCGATCAGCGCTGGATGCAGGAGCGTGCGTGGTTTGGCTACAGCAGTGGCTTCCGCGAACTGGTGCTGAAAAAGAATCTGCCGCCGTCGTCGCTGAGCATTGTCTACTCCGTACCGGTGGATTTGGTGCTTGAGCGCATCCGCATGCTGATCCTCAACGCCGTGCTGCTTAATATCCTGACCGGGATAGCGCTGTTCACCATGGCGAGAATGTACGAGCGGCGGATATTTATTCCTGCCGAGTCAGATGCCCAACGTCTGGAAGAGCATGAGCAGTTCAACCGTAAAATCGTTGCCTCGGCGCCGGTCGGGATCTGTATTCTGCGCACCCAGGACGGCACCAATATTCTGAGTAACGAACTGGCGCATAACTACCTGAATATGCTGACGCACGAAGACCGGCAGCGCTTAACGCAGATTATCTGCGGCCAGCAGGTTAACTTTGTCGATGTGCTAACCAGTAACAATACCAACCTGCAAATCAGCTTTGTGCATTCGCGCTATCGCAATGAAAACGTGGCAATTTGTGTGTTGGTAGACGTCAGCTCGCGCGTCAAAATGGAAGAGTCGTTGCAGGAGATGGCGCAGGCGGCGGAGCAGGCCAGCCAGTCGAAATCGATGTTCCTTGCCACCGTCAGTCACGAACTGCGTACGCCGCTGTATGGCATCATCGGTAACCTTGATTTGTTGCAAACCAAAGAGTTACCGAAAGGCGTCGGGCGTCTGGTGACGGCGATGAACAACTCCTCGAGCCTGTTGCTGAAGATCATCAGCGACATTCTCGATTTCTCGAAAATTGAATCTGAACAGCTAAAAATCGAGCCGCGCGAGTTCTCGCCGAAAGAGGTGATGAACCACATTACCGCCAACTACCTGCCGCTGGTGGTGCGTAAACGGGTCGGAATGTACTGCTTTATCGAGCCCAATGTGCCGCCGCAGATGCTTGGCGACCCGATGCGTTTGCAGCAGGTTATCTCCAATATCCTGAGTAATGCCATCAAGTTTACCGATATTGGCTGCATCATTTTGCATCTTAAACGTGAAGGTGATTACCTGAGTATCAGCATCCGTGATACCGGCGTGGGTATTCCGGCGAAAGAGGTGGTACGCCTGTTTGACCCGTTCTTCCAGGTCGGAACCGGCGTGCAGCGCAACTTCCAGGGCACCGGGCTGGGGCTGGCGATTTGTGAGAAGCTCATCAACATGATGGACGGTGATATTGCCGTCGATACAGAACCGGGCATGGGCAGTCAGTTTACGGTGCGTATTCCGCTGTACGGCGCGCAGAATGCCGCGCCGCTGGTGATTGACGCGCTGGCGCAAAAACGCTGCTGGCTGGCGATTCGCAACGAATCTCTGTATCAGTTTATTGAAACGTTGCTGACATGGCACGGCGTGGACGTGCAGCGCTACGAAGGTGAAGAACCGGCACAGGATGATTTGCTGATCACGGACGATGATCTGGAGAAACCGTGGGCGGGCAGGGCGGCGGTGATCTTCTGTCGTCGCCATATCGGCATTCCTCTCGAACGAGCGCCGGGCGAATGGGTGCACAGTATTGTTTCCCCGCACGAGTTAATGACCCTGCTGGGGCGTATTTACCGGATTAAAGTGGGCAATGCGGATCACGCGGAGTCGTCATCGGCGCACGAAGTGGCTGTGGATAGCAACGACGATATGATGATCCTCGTGGTGGACGATCACCCGATCAACCGTCGCCTGCTGGCGGATCAACTGGGTACGCTGGGTTATCAGTGTATGACGGCGAATGACGGTGTCGATGCGCTCAATGTGCTGAGCAAAAATCATATTGATATTGTGCTCAGCGACGTGAACATGCCGAACATGGATGGCTATCGTTTAACGCAGCGTATCCGTCAGCTTGGCCTGACGCTGCCGGTTGTCGGCGTTACCGCCAACGCACTGGCGGAAGAGAAACAGCGCTGCCTGGAGTCAGGGATGGATAGCTGCCTGTCAAAACCGGTGACGCTGGATGTGCTGAAGCAAACACTGGCGGTCTATGCGGCGCGGGTGAGAAAAACGCGGGAATCATAAGATAAAAAAATCCCCCGGCTGGCCGGGGGATTCATTCTTAGAGCATTACTCTTTATCTGTCGGGGAAAGCGTGACAGAGGAGAGATAGTTCAGCAGAGCAATATCGTTTTCCACACCCAGTTTCATCATCGCTGATTTCTTCTGGCTACTGATGGTCTTGATACTGCGATTCAGTTTCTTGGCAATCTCGGTCACCAGGAAGCCTTCTGCAAACAGGCGCAACACTTCGCTCTCTTTTGGTGACAAACGTTTGTCGCCATAACCGCCCGCGCTGATTTTCTCCAGCAGGCGAGAGACGCTTTCCGGGGTGAATTTCTTCCCTTTTTGCAACGCGGCCAGCGCTTTAGGCAGGTCGGTCGGCGCACCCTGTTTCAGGACAATACCTTCGATATCCAGATCCAGCACGGCGCTCAGAATAGCCGGGTTGTTATTCATGGTCAGAACGATAATGGAAATACCCGGGAAATGACGCTTAATGTATTTGATAAGCGTGATCCCATCGCCATATTTGTCACCCGGCATGGAAAGGTCGGTGATCAGGACATGTGCATCCAGTTTCGGTAAATTGTTAATCAGCGCGGTGGAGTCTTCAAATTCGCCGACAACGTTGACCCATTCGATCTGTTCCAGTGATTTGCGAATACCAAACAGAACTATCGGATGATCATCGGCAATAATTACGTTCATATTGTTCATAATAAAGGCTACCTTGCTACAGCAAGCTCTTGACGTAGGCGTCAATGTCGCTGACATATTTTTCTATGGCCGGAGCATCTTTCTCACGAATGACATGCTCAAGCGTTTCACACAACTGCTTGCCAGGAACCAGGTTAAGCATAGCAAACACCCCCTTCAGGCGGTGGGCTGTCTGTGCCAACGCGGCAAAATCACGCGCGTCGCATTCAGTATACAGCCTGCTAACATCTTCCGGTACCGTATCAACAAACAGCGCATAATAGCCGCTGGCCTGAAGCTCGGCGTTTTCATCGCCGCCAAGAGGTGATTCCGTTACCTCTTCCTGTGCCAGTTGCTCTTCAATAAGCTGAAGGACAGCGTCCTGCATAGCATTACTGATATTAAAGTTAACACGCAGTTGGCCAGGGCCAATTTTGCGTATCCCAGCTTCATCATCGCTTAAAAGCAAGCCCGAAGCAGTAAGATTAGACGGATTATCTGTTAAAAAGATATCAAATTCTTGACTCGTCGCCCTTTCGTCCGGCGTGATGCAGGTCGCCCCCCAGCTTTCCAGCTGACGCGTCACGATGGTGCGAATCTCGTTTGAGGTGATATCCACCATGGCAACCACGTCGTCCAGCAGGCGCTCTTCCTGCTCGCTGTCCTCTTCGCGCGGTGCCATTTTTACGTGCAGCGAGTAGCGGGTACCCAACGATTCGCGCGCTTTAATATTCAGATGCCCGCCCAGCTTGCGTGCCAGTTGGTCACACAGCCAGAAGGTGAGGGCGTTAGCTTTACCGTAACGATCGGACTGGGTGTCGTTCAGATACGGGAAATGCAGGTTATCAATTTCACCGTGTGATACGCCGTTGCCGGTATCCAGAATGCGGAAGGTCAGGCGCTCGCCCGCAGACTCATCGGCATTCACTTCCAGCGTGATTTTGCCAATCTGAGTCGTGGTTACCGCGTACTGAATCAGCAGTAACAGAATACGGCGCAAGGCATCGCGATCGCCGTGACGCTGCTCTTTGGCCGGAAGCTGATTGTTGATTAGTAGTTGCAGGCCTTTACGTTTGATTGCGGGCAGGACTTCAGGCACTACTTCATCAATCAAATCCTGGAGCGAGAAGAGCGTGGATGCGCCTTTCCAGCTGTCATTCTCCAGCATATTGGCGAGCTGGATTTCATCAACCAGACGGACCAGCAGGTCGGCATTATTCGCCAGCTTCTGGCTTTCAGTGGTGTCTATCGCGGCGGCCTCGGCGGCCAGCGTTTTGATCGGTTGCTTTAAGGTGTCGCTGATATTTTGCATAAAGGCCGCGCGGCCCTGCTGATTTTTCTCATACAGACGCTGCGCCTGCTTGAGCTTCTTATTCACCAGCACTTCGCGGTCTTGATCGCGAATAATGAAGATCTGCATCCGTGGTGAGACCTGACTGCGGAACTGGCGAATTTCGTACAGTTCATTATTAATGGTGGCCTGAATCACGCCCTGATGCTGATCCGCCATGCTGGTGATATTTTGCAGGTTAAGGTGCGGCAACAGATGATCGGCAATTTTATTGCTAATTAACGTACGGTTCGATTCCTGATCGTGCACCAGCAGCCCCAGCGGCAGCAGCGACACAATCTCTTCATTGATAGCGCGCAGTAAACGCAGTTCGTTATTGGCGCCAGACACCGGCGCGGTAGCTGCGCTTTTGCGGCCCGTCTGATGGCGGAACGTGGAGTAACCGAACAGCGCCAGCGCCAGCAGGCCGATATTCAGCAGCAGCGGTAGCATGATGTTCTGGAAGGTATCCAGCAACAGCGTGCCAAACGGGACCTGCCACACCAGACGCATGCCGGTCGAATTCAGCGATGAAGAGATCTCAATACGCGAGCTGTTGAAGTTAATCGCGACGCTATCACTGGGCTCTTTATCCTGGCTTCGCAGGGCGTTCTGCGACGGGTCCTGTTCGAGGCGGAAACTGTCGAGAGACATCGCTGGTGGCACAAGATCGTTAATCGGCAGGTCAAATGCCACTACCGTCGCAAGATGTCCCGGCTGGTTAAAGGTGGTGCGCAAAGTGAAGTAGTGGCCGTTTTGCCACGCCAGACGGCGCAGGGAAGAGAAGGTTTCACGTTCGTCCAGCGTATTTGCCTGCTGGAGCATCTCGGCGCGGCGCGAATCGACGATGCTACCCACCGTAGATTCTTTGAATCCGGAAGAGAGATCTTTTAACGGCAGCGTAGAAATAAGGATCAGGCTGTTATCCTGGCCGTTCAGGTAATACATCGACCATGGGATGGTTTCCGCGCCCCACAGTGTATCGAGATAGGTGGACATGCGCTGAGTAATTTCCAGCGTCGAACTGTCGTGGGAGCCGAAAATCAGCGCCTCGGTTTTACGTCGCGGCTTTTCCAGATAATAGACGTCCTGTTTAAGACGCGTTTCCTGTAACCCTTCGCTGGACGTGGCGCTAGAGGGGGCGGCGGCAATGTTGTCGTAAATCTGCCAGGTCGCATAACGCCAGGTATCAATGCGCTTATGCACGGCATGGGTCATGTCGACTATCTGATAGCTTTTGTCCTTCAGCCACGCGTTAACCGCGCTCTGAATCATCACACCCATCGTTACCAGCAATACGATGATCATTAACAGGAAGAAGCGGGTGATGCTGCCCGGCAGCAGGGAAAATTTACCGGACGTTTTCTTGTCAGACTGACTCATTGGCGTGTGTAACCCATCATAACGGCATCTGAATGAGAATATGCTCAGACATAGGTGAGCGTGGGACGTCTTAACCTGTTTTGCGCGGCGAACCCACGTCAAATTCTCTGTAACAGGCGAGAGTACAGCAGGCAGTATAAAGGGAACTGTGCCAATTGCCATACTTCAGCGGTTTTCAGCTCCTGAAAGGGAGAAAAATGCGAGGAATAAAAAGGCGATGGAGAGGTAAAACCGCGTTTGCGTTAGGTAAAAACAGCATGAATTAACAAGAAATTATCACGTGAAAATTATGTTAGTAATTTGTTATGGATTTTGCGGATGATTAATTAATGAACGTTATAATTCACGAGAGTTAGCATGTGGGGATTAAAGTTACGTAAAGAAAGGTAAAAAAAACCGGATGCGATGCATCCGGTGGAAATAGGGGTAAACAGACATTCAGAACTGAATGACGGTAATAAATAAAGTTAATGATGATAGCGATATCTATTTTAGTTGCGGGTGAAACTTTTGTTTTACCATTCAGTGCTATACCTGTAACCAATTTTAATTCATTGATTATGAAAGACTATTTCAAAACTCTTTGTTTATCCGTGCTATTTTTCTTACCCATTTGTGCGAAAAAAAGTTCCGTAGAATTTACATTTTGAAACACCTATATGGATAAATGAAACACCTTTAAGGTTTTAGTATCATTTTGGTGTTGGATTATTCTGCATTTTGCAGCACAATGGGTTTGCCGACTGGTTAATGAGGGTTGACCAGTAAGCAGTGGCATATAAAAAGGCATATAACAGAGGGTTATTAACATGAAAGTTAAAGTACTGTCCCTCCTGGTACCAGCACTGCTGGTAGCGGGCGCAGCAAATGCGGCTGAAATTTATAACAAAGACGGCAACAAATTAGATCTGTACGGTAAAATCGACGGTCTGCACTACTTCTCCGATGACAACGGCGTAGACGGCGACCAGACCTACATGCGTATCGGCGTTAAAGGCGAAACGCAGATCCAGGACCAACTGACCGGTTACGGCCAGTGGGAATACAACGTTCAGGCGAACAATACTGAAGATTCCAGCGATCAGGCGTGGACTCGTCTGGCATTCGCCGGTCTGCGCTTCGGTGATGCAGGTTCCTTCGACTACGGTCGTAACTACGGCGTTGTTTACGACATCACTTCATGGACCGACGTTCTGCCGGAATTCGGCGGCGACACCTACGGTTCTGACAACTTCCTGCAGTCTCGTGCTAACGGCGTTGCAACCTACCGTAACACTGACTTCTTCGGTCTGGTTGATGGCCTGAACTTTGCTCTGCAGTACCAGGGTAAAAACGGCAGCGTAAGCGGCGAAGGTACGACTAACAACGGTCGTGGCGATCTGAAACAGAACGGTGACGGCTTCGGCGGCTCCCTGTCTTATGACATCGGCGAAGGCTTCAGCGTGGGTGGTGCGATTGCCAGCTCTAAACGTACTGATGCTCAGAACACCAACCCGGCCTTTGGTCGTGGTGACAAAGCGACTACCTACACCGGTGGTCTGAAATATGATGCGAACAACATCTATCTGGCCGCGCAGTACACCCAGACTTACAACGCAACTCGCTTCGGCAAAGTTAACAATGACACGAACTTCGGTGGCTACGCTGATAAAGCGCAGAACTTCGAAGTGGTTGCACAGTACCAGTTCGACTTCGGTCTGCGTCCGTCCGTTGCTTACCTGCAGTCTAAAGGCAAAGACCTCGTAGCTGCTGGTGGCCGCGACTTCGGCGACCAGGATCTGGTTAAATATGTTGATGTTGGTGCGACCTACTACTTCAACAAAAACATGTCTACCTATGTTGATTACAAAATCAACCTGCTGGATGACAACACCTTCACCCGCGCTGCTGGCATCTCTACCGATGACGTCGTAGCACTGGGTCTGGTTTACCAGTTCTAATCGACTGAGAATCCACATGAAAGGAGCCGAAAGGCTCCTTTTTTTATGCCCTGTTTAAGCGAATTGGTGTACTCTTGCGCGCATTGCAGGAGAAATAATACCGGATGGAAATGAATATCTTACGTGCGGCCCTGGTGAGCGTCGCGTTACTGCTTGCTGGCTGCGATAATGCCAGTACTGCCACGCCGTCAAAAGAAACCGCAACGGTGCTCGAAGGCAAGACAATGGGCACCTTCTGGCGCGTGAGCGTGGTGGATATCGATAAAAAACGCGCCGATGAACTGCGCGAAAAAATCCAGACACAGCTTGATGGCGACGACCAGCTGCTCTCGACGTGGAAAAACGACTCCGCGCTGATGCGCTTTAACCTCTCTTCCAGCACCGCGCCGTGGCCGGTCACCGAAGCCATGGCGGATATCGTTACCGAATCCCTGCGTATCGGGCAAAAAACCCAGGGCGCGATGGATATTACCGTGGGCCCGCTGGTGAATCTGTGGGGCTTTGGCCCGGATAAACAGCCAGTCAGTACGCCGACGCAGGAACAAATCGATGCGGCAAAAGCCAAAACCGGCTTACAACACCTTACGGTGATTAATACCGCAGGTCGCCAGTATCTGCAAAAAGATCTCCCTGAACTCTATGTTGATCTCTCGACCGTTGGCGAAGGGTATGCGGCGGATCATCTTGCGCGCCTGATGGGACAGGAGGGGATCTCGCGCTATCTGGTGTCCGTTGGCGGCGCGCTGTCGAGCCGCGGCATGAATGCGGAAGGCCGCCCGTGGCGCGTGGCGATTCAAAAACCGACTGATAAAGAGAACGCCGTCCAGGCGATTGTCGATATCAACGGTCACGGGATCAGCACGTCCGGCAGCTACCGTAACTATTATGAGCTGGACGGTCAGCGAATCTCTCATGTCATCGACCCACAAACTGGCCGACCCATTACCCATAAACTGGTTTCCGTGACGGTGATTGCGCCGACGGCGCTGGAAGCCGATGCCTGGGATACCGGCCTGATGGTTCTCGGCCCGGAAAAAGCCAAAGAAGTGGTGCGCGAGCAGGGGCTGGCGGTGTATATGATCATGAAAGAGGGTGATAACTTCACCACCTGGATGTCGCCGCAGTTCAAAGCGTTTCTGGTGAACGGTAAAAATTAAAAAGCAAGATTGCCGGTTTTTTGCTGTCTCCTCCAGGGCAAAGTCGTCGTACACTTACTGGAGGAGCCTGATATGACATCTCACACTTTCCATACTGATGAGCGCCGCTGGCAGGCGGTGCTTGAGCGCGATGCCGGAGCCGACGGGCAGTTTGTCTTTGCGGTCCGCACCACCGGTATTTTTTGTCGCCCCTCCTGCAAAGCGCGCCATGCGTTGCGCCAGAATGTGCAATTTTATGCTGATGCTGATGCGGCGCTGCAGGCAGGTTTTCGCCCCTGTAAACGCTGCCAGCCGGATACGCTCGATCCCCAGTTGCAAAAAGTGAACAAAGTGGCGATAGCCTGCCGAATGCTCGAACAGGATGCGCCCGTTACCCTGGACACGCTAGCCGAGGCGGTAGCTGTCAGTCCCTACCATTTCCACCGTTTGTTTAAGTCGGTCACCGGCGTCACGCCAAAAGCGTGGCAGCAAGCGTGGCGCGCCCGGCGCCTGCGTGAAGCGCTGGCGGAAGGCGAGGCGGTGACCCATGCCGTACTCAATGCCGGTTTTCCGGACAGCAGCAGCTACTATCGCCATGCCGATCGGCTTCTGGGTATGACGGCAAAACAGTATCGACGCGGTGGTGAAGAGGCCATTATCCATTATGCGCTGGAAGATTGCCGTTTCGGACGTTGCCTGATAGCGCTGAGCACGCGTGGCATCTGCGCCGTGCTGTTGGGCGATAGCGATGCACAGCTGACGACAGAGCTTCAGCAACTTTTCCCCTCGGCGCAATCGCAGCAGGGCAGCCCGGCTTTTCATCAGCAAATTCATGAGGTGGTGAGGCGGCTGGATGATCAACAGTTGCCGCTGAATTTGCCGCTGGATATTCGCGGCACCGCCTTTCAGCAGCAAGTCTGGCAGGCATTGCGCGCGATTCCGCTGGGTGAAACGCGCAGCTATCAGCAAATTGCCACCGCCATTGGCAACCCGAAAGCCGTGCGTGCGGTGGCCGGTGCCTGCGCGGCGAACAAACTGGCGATCGTTATTCCGTGCCATCGGGTGGTGCGTGAAGATGGTAGCCTGTCGGGATACCGCTGGGGCGTGGGGCGCAAAGCGGCGCTGCTGGCGGATGAGAAAAATGCCGGAGGGAAATAATGCTCGATCTCTTTGCTGATGAAGCCCCCTGGCAGGAACCGCTGGCGGCGGGCGCCATCATCCTTCGTCGCCAGGCGTTAAGCCAGGCCAGCGAATTGCTGGCGGCGATTGAACAGGTTGCCGCGTTGTCACCGTTTCGCCAGATGGTGACGCCCGGCGGCTATACCATGTCGGTGGCGATGACCAACTGCGGCCCGCTGGGCTGGAGCACCGATCTGCACGGTTACTGCTACACGCCGCGCGATCCGCTGACGGGCAAATCCTGGCCGTCAATGCCGGATGTGTTCCGCAGCCTGGCGCTGGAGGCGGCGACGCTGGCGGGCTATGCCGATTTTTCGCCGGACGCCTGCCTGATTAACCGCTACCTTCCGGGCGCGAAACTGTCGCTTCATCAGGATAAAGACGAAGCTACGCTGAGCGCGCCGATTGTGTCGGTTTCGCTGGGCTTGCCCGCTGTGTTCCAGTTTGGCGGCCTGAAGCGTAACGATCCGCTCCAGCGCGTGTTGCTGGAACATGGCGATGTGGTGGTGTGGGGCGGCGAATCGCGCCTCTTTTATCATGGCATTCTGCCGCTCAAACCGGGTCACCATCCACAGGTTGGCCCACTGCGCTATAACCTCACCTTTCGTCATGCAGGTAATAAAGAATAAAAATAAGAATTATTCTTGATGTACTCGTACGGCAGTTTACACTGCACGCTGTTTTTATTTTCCGGGTTGCTGTTTTATGGAACTTCTCCTGCTTGTCTGGCGCCAGTACCGCTGGCCATTTATTGCCGTTATGGCGCTGAGTTTACTGAGCGCGGCGTTGGGGATTGGGCTGATTGCCTTCATTAACCTGCGTTTAATCACTACGGTAGATATGTCACTGACAGTGCTGCCAGAGTTTCTCGGGCTGCTGCTATTGCTGATGGCGGTTACGCTGGGTTCGCAGCTGGCGCTGACCACGCTCGGACATCACTTTGTTTACCGTCTGCGCAGCGAATTCATTAAACGTATTCTGGACACCCAGGTTGAACGCATCGAAAAACTCGGCAGCGCGGCGCTGCTGGCGGGCCTGACCAGCGATGTGCGGGCGATCACCATCGCTTTCGTCCGTCTGCCGGAACTGGTGCAGGGGATTATCCTGACCTTTGGCTCCGCCGCTTACCTGGCATTTCTGTCGACCAAAATGCTGCTGGTGACCGCACTGTGGATGGCGCTGACCATCTGGGGCGGGTTTGTGCTGGTGGCGCGGGTCTACAAACATATGGCGATTCTGCGTGAGACGGAAGATGCGCTGTATCAGGATTATCAGACCGTGCTGGAAGGGCGCAAAGAGCTCACCCTCAACCGGGAACGCGCAGAGTATGTCTTTAATCAGCTCTATATTCCGGACGCGAAAAGCTACCGTCACCATATCGTGCGCGCCGACACCTTCCACCTGAGCGCCGTGAACTGGTCGAACATTATGATGCTGGGCGCCATCGGCCTGGTCTTCTGGATGGCGAACAGTCTGGGCTGGGCGGATACCGCCGTGGCGGCGACCTACTCGCTAACGCTGCTATTCCTGCGCACGCCGCTGTTATCGGCCGTAGGCGCGCTGCCGACGTTGCTCAGCGCCCAGGTGGCGTTCAAAAAGCTCAACACCTTCTCGCTTGCACCTTACCAGGCGGAGTTCCCTGTGCCGAAAGCGTATCCAAACTGGCAAACGCTTGAACTGCGCGATGTGGAGTTTCACTATGAAGACAACACCTTCGCCGTGGGCCCGATCAATCTGACGCTCCATCGCGGTGAACTGGTGTTCCTGATTGGCGGCAACGGCAGCGGTAAATCGACGCTGGCGATGCTGCTTACCGGGCTCTATCAACCGGTTAAAGGGCAGATTCTGCTGGATGGCAAACCGCTGGCGGCGGACAAACCGGAAGATTACCGTAAGCTGTTCTCAGCGGTCTTCACTGACGTCTGGCTGTTTGACCAGTTGCTGGGGCCGGAAGGAAAACAGGCCGACCCGGCGCTGGTGGATAAGTGGCTGGAACAGCTGAAAATGGGGCATAAGGTGAAGCTGGAAAACGGCAAAATCCTTGACCTTAAACTCTCGAAAGGGCAAAAGAAGCGCGTGGCGCTGCTGCTGGCATTAGCGGAAGAGCGAGACATCATTATGCTGGATGAGTGGGCCGCCGATCAGGATCCGCACTTCCGCCGTGAGTTCTACCAAATATTGCTTCCGCTGATGCAACAGATGGGTAAAACGGTCTTTGCTATCAGCCACGACGACCACTACTTCATCCATGCCGATCGTCTGCTGGAGATGCGCGATGGTCAACTGAGTGAGTTGACCGGTGAGGAACGCGATGCCGCCTCGCGCGATGCGGTCGCCCGAACGGCATAACCTGATGAAAAAAGCGGCATTCGCCGCTTTTTTTATGGGTATTAAAATGCTGTTTATTATTATTTACATTTCTCCACGCTATGCTTAATGCTCCCGGCCTACCTGCCGGGCATTCAGATGACCGAAAGGATGACCGGCAATGTCCGCAATAATGAAAAACAGCGCGAAGCTGCGTGATGAAGAGCGCGCGCGTCTTATCTGGCTATTAACCACCGATAAAGCCATTACCTCCGTTCTGCTGGGCAAACTGACGCTCGCCGAGCAGTATGATGAGAGCACCCTGATTGACGACCTCGCGGAAGTCAGCGCGCTGGTGGCACATCTTCCTGGCCCGGACCTGGCGGACGTTCTGGAGGCATTGCCCTCCGATGAGCGTCACGCGTTATGGAACGTGGTGGAAGATGACAAGCGCGGCAAAGTGTTGCTTGAAGCATCGGAGAACGTCTGGGACGACCTCATTGACGATATGAGCGACCGGGCGTTGCTCGATGCACTGCAAACCCTGGACATCGATGAACAGATTTACCTGGTTCAGCATCTGCCGCGCGATTTAACCGGACGCCTGCTGGCAACACTCCCGCCGTCCGAGCGCGCCCGCGTGCGTCAGGTGATGAACTATGCCCACGATCGCGTTGGCTCGATCATGGAGTTCGAAGTCATTACCGTACGCCCGGAAGTGACGCTGGCGACCGTCCAGCGCTACCTGCGGCGGCTCGGAAAAATGCCGGAAAACACCGATAAACTGTTCGTCACGCGGCGGGATATGACGCTGGTTGGCGAGCTGGAATTGACCACCATTTTGCTCAGCCCGGCACAAAGCACCGTTGAAGCGGTAATGGAATCCGAACCGGTGGCTTTCCACCCGGAAGAAGAGTCGGAAAAGGTGGCCCGTACCTTCGAACGTGACAACCTGGTCAGCGCCGCGGTTATCGATCAGCAGGGCAAACTGATGGGACGTTTGACCATCGATGAGATCGTTGACGTGGTTTACGAAGAAACGGATAGCGATCTGCGTCGCATGGGTGGCCTGAGTGCCGAAGAGGACGTGTTTGCGCCAGTGACCAAAGCGGTGAAAACCCGTTGGGCGTGGCTGGCGATCAACCTCTGCACCGCATTTATTGCTTCGCGCGTCATCGATGGCTTCGAACATACCATCTCACAACTGGTGGCGCTGGCGTCGTTGATGCCGATCGTCGCAGGAATTGGCGGTAACACCGGGAACCAGACCATTACCATGATCGTGCGCGCGCTGGCGCTACAGCAGATCCAGCCGGGTAACTTCTCGTTTCTGATCCTGCGTGAAATGGGCGTGGCGTTGATTAATGGCCTGGTGTGGGGCGGGATCATGGGCTGCGTCACCTGGCTGCTCTACAGCGACCCGCACCTGGGTGCGGTGATGACGCTGGCGATGGTATTGAACCTGCTGGTTGCGGCGCTAATGGGCGTACTGATCCCGATGATCATGGTGAAGTTTGGCCGCGACCCGGCGGTAGGCTCCAGCGTAATGATCACCGCAATCACCGACACCGGCGGCTTCTTTATTTTCCTTGGGCTGGCGACGATTTTTCTGCTTTAACCGCAAGCTTTTCTTTCAGGCGGGCAGGGATCAGCGCCATGCTGACCACGCCCGCCAGCACGCCAATCGCCAGGTTGCCGGTGCTGACGGTTGCCGCGACCGTTATCACCATCACCATGGTCTCCGGCCACGGGGCGCGTTTCAGCGTTGCAGGCTGGACGCTGTGCCAGCTAAAGGTTTTGAACGCCACAATCACCATAATTCCGGCCAGTACCGACATTGGAATGTCAGCCATAACCTTGCTTAACGCCGTCACCAACAGCAGCAGCACGAGGCCTGCCATGATTGTTGAAACGCGGCTACGGCCTTTCCCCATCTCGACGTTGACAATCGTCTGACCAATCATCGCACAGCCCGCGATGCCGCCATAAAAACCGGCCAGAATGTTGGCGATGCCAAGCCCGGCGCTTTCGCGCGCTTTGTTTGACGGCGTCGCGGTCAAATCATCGACCAGCTTTGCCGTCAGCAACGACTCCATTAACCCGACAAACGCAATGCTCAGCGCGCAGGGCCAGATGATGTTCAGGGTGTCGAGATTCATCGGCACCAGTAACTGCGTCAGGCCGGGCAGGCCGCCGCTCATCGAACCTTCATCGCCAACGGTGGGCAGTAGCTGGCCGCTGGTGATGGTGAAAAGGGTTAACAGCACGATGGCAATCAGCGGTGATGGCACGCTCTTAATCACCCGCGGTGCCCACAGCACAATCAGCAGGGTCGCGACGAAGAGCGCGATAATCAGCGGATTACGGCTCCAGAAATGCGGCACCTGGGCGAAGAAGATCAGCACCCCTAGCGCGTTGACAAAACCGGTCATCACCGGCTGCGGAATAAACCGCATCAACCGTGCCATACCGCACAGGCCGAACAGAATTTGAATCACGCCAGCCATCACCACGGCGGGCAGAATGTAACCGACGCCGTGTTGATGCACCATCGGCCCGATGACCAGCGCCACAGAACCGGCAGCGGCAGTCACCATCGCCGGACGCCCGCCGAGAAATGACATCGCCAGGCACAGCACCACCGAGGCGATCAAACTGACTTTGGGATCGACGCCAGCAATCACGGAAAAGGAGATAACTTCGGGGATCAGTGCCAGTGCGGTAATGACGCCAGCCAGCGTTTCGCGCAGCAGCAGTTTGGGCGAGCGCATTACGGAAAGGATGCGGCCATCCTGGGGAGCAAAAGGGGTGTCTGACATGGGATCTTCATTGGTTATCGATAGCCGGTTTTCTATAAGCCGTACTTTCGTGCTATTTATCACAAAACGGAGCAGTTTACCGCTCTATGTCACAGAATGCCAATACAAAAATTTAATTGACGTATACATTTATTAAACATTTTGATAACAGGTCTCAAAACACAACTTAAAATTTAAACAATATTTAAATTTTATGTTGCTGGTGATACCGTATACCCACGAATTGTTTTTACCTGCGTGTAACAAATCGCATCTCAAGTAAGGCCTCCCTACAATGAAGAAAAAGACAGCTGTACCCAATGCACAGAAAGCGGGTTCCGATACTGCTTCTGATGTGGCCAAAACCAACTCCCGCGTTATACACGAGACGGATGTTTTGTTGATCGGTGGTGGTATTATGAGCGCTACGCTGGGTACCTGGCTGCAAGAGCTGGAACCGAACTGGTCGATCACCATGGTCGAGCAAATGGAAAGCGTCGCGGAAGAGAGTTCCAACGGCTGGAACAACGCAGGCACCGGCCACTCCGCGCTGATGGAGCTCAACTATACGCCGCAGAAAGCGGATGGTTCCGTCAGCATTGAAAAAGCTATCGACATCAACGAAGCGTTCCAGGTTTCTCGTCAGTTCTGGGCGCATCAGGTGAAACGCGGCGTTCTCACGCAGCCGAAATCCTTTATTAATACCGTTCCGCACATGAGCTTTGTCTGGGGCGATGCGAACGTCAACTTCCTGCGCGCGCGCTACCGTGCGCTGCAGCAGAATCCACTGTTCCGCGGTATGCGCTACTCAGAAGATCATCAACAGATTAAAGAGTGGGCGCCGCTGGTGATGGAAGGGCGCGATCCGCAGCAGAAGATCGCCGCGACGCGCACCGAAGCCGGTACCGATGTGAACTACGGCGAGATCACCCGCCAGCTGATTTCCTCGTTGCAGGCGCATAAAAACTTCAATCTGCAACTCAATACGGTGGTGCGTCGTTTCCGTCAGAATGCAGACAAGAGCTGGACCATCACCGTTTCCGATGCCAATAACAGCCACGCGAAACGCACGATTAAAGCCAAATTTATCTTTATCGGCGCGGGTGGCGCGGCGTTGAAACTGCTGCAACAGACCAAAATTCCGCAGGCGAAAGAGTATGCCGGCTTCCCGGTTGGCGGCCAGTTCCTGGTGTGCGAAAACCCGGACGTGGTGAATCATCATCTGGCGAAAGTGTATGGTCAGGCCGATGTTGGCGCGCCGCCGATGTCGGTGCCGCATATCGATACCCGCGTGATTGACGGTAAACGCGTCATTCTGTTCGGGCCGTTCGCGACCTTCTCAACGCGTTTCCTGAAAAACGGTTCGCTGTGGGATCTGCTGGCGTCGATCAACAAATCGAACATCATGCCGATGATCAACGTCGGAATGGACAACTTCGATCTGGTGAAATATCTGGTCAGCCAGGTGCTGCAAAAGGACAAAGATCGTCACGCCGCGCTGCGTGAATACTATCCGATGGCGCAGAAAGGCGACTGGCGCTTGTGGCAGGCGGGGCAGCGCGTGCAGATTATCAAACGTGATGCACAGAAAGGCGGGGTTCTGCGTCTGGGCACAGAAGTGGTGAGCGACGATGAAGGTACCGTAGCGGCACTGCTCGGTGCGTCGCCGGGTGCTTCTACTGCAGCGCCTATCATGCTGCAACTGCTGGAAAAAGTGTTCCATGAGAAAATGCAGACCGCAGCCTGGCAGGCGAAAATCAAAGCCGTAGTGCCGACTTACGGCTCGCGCCTGAACGAACATCCGCAGGCGATTGAAGAGACTCTGGCGCACACCAGTGAAGTGCTGGAACTGAGCTACGTGCCGGTTCGTGATGCCGATCCTACCCCGCAACCGCAGACTAAATCGCAGCCGGTGGTGGTGAATGAGATGGCGGATATTGCGCTGTAAATGATAAAAAGCCCCGAATGTCGGGGCTTCTTGCAGATTGCCAATGCCTGATG
The DNA here is from genome assembly GCF_057782505.1 of Pseudocitrobacter sp. CD920760. Lineage (NCBI taxonomy): Bacteria > Pseudomonadati > Pseudomonadota > Gammaproteobacteria > Enterobacterales > Enterobacteriaceae > Pseudocitrobacter > Pseudocitrobacter sp. CD920760. The sequence goes on along the minus strand of NZ_CM173490.1, from coordinate 3,560,116 downwards.
CGCTATGCTTATCAGGCCTACATAAAAACTGCAATGTATTGAATTTGCATGATTTTGTAGGCCGGATAAGGCGTTCACGCCGCATCTGGCATCAACATGGCCACTTTATTAACGCTCTACAGCGTTATGAACTTCTTCTTCGGCTTTCCAGACGCGGTATTTAACTTCCACGTTATCCGGGGTGTAGACCACGATCGGCAGTTTGCTGTTGTAACGCAACATGCCGTCGTCACCGAGATACGCCGCAACAAACTGTTTGGTCTTCGTTTTGTCCGGGCAGGCCATCATGGTGGAGACCGGCTCGCCAACTTTATCAAAGACATAGTAGTCGTAACCCCAACCTTCCAGCGTTTTGCTTTCCAGCTTGCCGCCCAGGCGGTGACGGTTACAGTCGACTTCCAGCGTTTTACCAATCATCAGCTCAACTTTCAGCGCTGATTCGTCCTGCTGCGCAGGTAACTGAATCACCTGGCGCTTCATGCCTTTTTCCGCTTGCGGATAAGGCGCAACTTTTTCCAGCGGTTGCTCTGCCGCCGTGGCAGAAAGCGAAACAGCGGTCAGTAGTAAAGCAGCGAGCGTAAATGTGTTTTTCACTGTGAATCCTTTTTATCAGTAGTTCATCGGCAAGATTATCATCATTGTCGTGAATGTTAAGTGCCATTTACTGATTTTTGCATTAAGAGTAGTGAACTGTTTTGCGTATTAATCCGAAAACGAAGTTTCTCGCTGTCAGGATCAAAGCAGTTCTATCTGCTGTTTTGCACAGGCTTCGCGTAACGCGGCATCGGGTTCCCCATCGATGATAATCGCGCTGGCAAGGGAAAGCGGGCCGATGGCAAAAGCAGAAGCGGCGTTCATCTTTTCAGTCGAGGCCATGACCACTGTTTCTGCCGCGCGCTGCGACAGGGCGCGTTTCACACAGGCTTCTTCGTAATCACCCGTGGTAAAGCCTGCGCTGGCATGAATGCCCGTCACTCCCATAAAAAACAGATCGGCATTGATATGGCTGATGGCATCGATCATTGCCGATCCCACTGTCACAACCGAATGTTTAAACAATCTCCCGCCGATGACGATCACCTCAACCAGCGGGTGATCGACCAGACTGACGGCAATCCCTGGGCTGTGAGTGACGACGGTAAAAGCGATATCCTGCGGTATGCGCGCCACCAGTTCGTGTGCGGTGGTTCCGCCATCAATCATCACCACCTGACCTGGCTGTATCAGTTTTACCGCTTTTTCTGCCACTTTCTGCTTTGAACGGTTTTGCACGTTTTTGCGTGTTTCGATTGGCGCTATTGCGGCTGATGCGGGCAGTGCGCCACCGTGAACGCGTTGCAGCAGACCTTCAGCCGCCAGTTCCCGTAAATCACGCCGGATAGAGTCCTCTGAGATCATGAACTTTTGGCTCAATTCGCTGGATAAAACCTGCTTATGCTGCGCAAGCAGTTCGAGGATCATTTTTTTACGTTGGCTGGCGAGCATGAATATTTCTCTTCACGTTTTTTCTTGATGTTGCACGATTGTGCATGACATTATCGTTTTTGTCATTCACCTGAGGAATAAAAATGCACAATAACACGCCACACCTTCGCAACGTTCAGGAACAGCTTCTTTCCGATAACTGGTACGTACTGAAAAAATACACCTTCGATATACAGCGCCGCGACGGTAGCTGGCAGACGCAGAATCGCGAGGTCTATGACCGGGGCAACGGCGCAACCATCCTGCTCTATAACCGCGAGAAAAAAAGCGTGGTGCTGACCCGACAGTTTCGCTTCCCGGTTTCGGTGAACGGCCATTCAGGTTTGTTGATCGAGGCGGCGGCGGGTTTGCTGGATCAAGCGTCGCCGGAAGCGCGGATTATGGCGGAGGCCGAAGAAGAAACCGGTTTTAAAGTGAGCCACCTGGAAAAAGTTTTTGAAGCCTATATGAGCCCCGGCTCGGTCACGGAGAAACTCTACTTTTTCATCGCGGAATATAGCGAGCGCGACCGTACCGGTGACGGCGGTGGGCTGGAGGAAGAGGGCGAAGACATTGAGGTGCTGGAGTGGCCCTTTGAACAGGCGCTGGCGGCGATTACGCGCGGTGAAATTGTGGATGGGAAAACCATCATGCTGTTGCAGCATCTGGCGCTGAAGGATGTCTTTCACGAAATACGGGGCTGAATCGAGGTTTTAGACACTCTGGCAGGCGGGATGCGGAAATCCTGCCTATAAAAGAGTCTTTCGTTCACACTTCCGGGTGACCTATGTTAATTGACTGGCCGCGTCGTCGTGCGCTGCCTAACTACGCGCTCTATGGCGCAGAGGCCGGGCAGTCGTCGCTGGATATGGTGCATTATGAGCGCATTCCCTCACGCGCCAGCCGCTTTGGTTTTGATATCGAGCCCCATTTCCACGATGTTCTGATTCAGACGCTGTATGTTACGCACGGCAGCGGCGAAGCTACCATTGACGGCGAGGTCTGGGCCTTTCACGCACCGTGCCTGGTCGTCGTTCCCGCTCGCGCAGTACACGGATTTCGTTTTCGCGACGATGTTGATGGTCATGTCATCACCACGGCGCAGTCGGCAATCGAATCGGTCGCGCTGACTGCCGCCCCGGATTTACTGGACTTTGTGCGTACACCCGCGATGCTGACCGTCGACGTCGCTCATCGACGCGGGGTGCGTCTTGAAACGCTCTTTGACGCGATTGGCCGGGAAGCGGAGAACAGCGAGCGCTGGCAATACACCGCCGGGCTGGCGCTGACCATTGCGCTGTTTGTGCAGATCGCGCGTTTGAGTGAAAAAGCGGAGCTGGCGGGCAATCCTGCAAGGGCGGCGCTGGTCGCCAGGATTGAACGTTTTCGTGCTTTACTGGATGAACGTTGTCGACAGCGGCAACCCGTGGCCCATTATGCGGCGGCAATGGGAATTTCCACCGGGCAACTGACGCGAATCTGTCGCGAAGCATTTGGTATTTCGGCGATTGAAGCCATCGATCGGCGTGCGGTGCACGAAGCGCGGCGTCTGCTGGTCTACTCCTCGTTTAGCGTCAAGCAAATCTCGGCGGAATTAGGATTTCGCGATGAAGCCTATTTTGGCCGCTTCTTCCGCAAACAAACCGGCCTGCGGCCCACGGAATATCGCCTGCAAGAGCAGGGGCGGTTATCGCAGAGAAAACCGGCTTCCATCAAGAAAGCCGGTCTGGCTGATTAACGCAGCTTCACAAACAAATGCGCGGGCCCGGAGTTGGTCAGATTATTGCCACGAACGTACTCGATAGGCTGCGCGGGATCGAGCGCAATAGCTGAGACTTTACGCGCCACCAGTCGGGTGGCGATCAGTGTTTCAAGCTTCGCCAGCGGCTGGCCGAGGCATTTATGCATCCCGTTGCCAAAACCTAAATGACCGGTGGTATCACGGTCGATATTAAACGTATCGCCGGCCGCAAATTTACGGCTGTCGCGATTGGCGGACGAGAGCAACAATCGCACCACCGCCCCTTTGGGCAACTCAACGCCTGCCACAGTGGTGGCTTCAGTGGTCATGCGGCTGACGCGTTGCACCGTCCCGCGATAGCGCGCCACCTCCTCGACAAATTTATCTGCATCCGCTTCGTTTTCGCGAATACGCTGCACCAGATGCGGATGTTCCGCGAACATGCGAAAGGCATTCGCAACCAGAATGGTAGTGGTGTCGTGCCCGGCGATAAAGACGAAGGCGCACAGCTCTTTGGCCTCTTTCTCACTGAGTAACCCCTCCTTCCACATGCGGGCGATATGACCACCAATCGACTGGCTATTACTGAGGTAAAGTCGCTCCATGGCCTCTTTCAGATAGGCAAAAAAGGCCATCGCGCTTTGTTCATCGGTGCCGGTGCCGGGGGCGTTACGCGCCAGGCGGCCGAAGTAGCTGAAGGTTTCGTCCGACCAGAACTTCATCTTTTCTTCGTCTTCATTCGGCACATCGATCATCGCTGAGATGGTGGCGATGCTGAGCGGAATGGCGAACTCTTCCACCACATCGCCACCGCCTTTGGCGATCAACGCATCGATTAATACCTCCGCGCGGCGCTCGATCTCGGCAGCAAACGGCTCAATGGCCAGCGGCATAAAGGAGGGCTGAGCAATCTTACGCAGGCGCGTATGATCGGGCGCATCATACAGCGTCAGAAAAGTGAGCGGCGGCGGGCTGACCACTTCTGATGAGAAGAGTTTCGGGTCGCGAATGGCCTGCCAGACATCATCGTAGCGCGACAGGAACCAGACATCCGAGGTGGCAGACTGGCAGCGCAACACCGGGGCATGCTCGCGCATCCAACGATAATGTTCGTACGGATCGCCCTGCGAACCGTCGTCCACCACTTTGAAGGGTTGCAGTTCTTGTGGCCAGCTCAGCTCATGAGAGTAGGGCGGCTGCTCAGCCATTGCTGCGAACGGACAGCGTGCGGGCTCCGGTTGCGGGGCGGGCGCTAAGGCAGCAGGCGTGGATTTCTTGCCCAGCGCGCGGCTCATGGTCGCTTTGGAATGAAGGGCGTGTTGGGCGATCACTTCACGCGCGGCGTTGATGTCACCATACTCAAACGCGCTAACCAGATCACGATGTTGCTGAACAATATCGCCCACGATTTCAATGTCATCCCGCAGTGCCCGACCAATGTAGTCCTGTACCGCGAGTTGCTTATAGAGGGTAATCAGCGGCGCGTTTCCTGATGCTTCAATCAGGAACAGGTGAAATGCATGATTGGCCTGCGCGTAGCGCGTGACATCGCTAAAGCGCTTACCGACAACAAACGGTGCGGTCGCATCGGCCAGCCGGCGGAATTCAAGCAACTGTGTGCCTGATAAGCGCCCCAGGGTGAGCTGTACCGCACCCAGCTCCAGCGCCAGACGCAGATCAAACGTGTCATCGACGTCCTCCGGAGCAATGTGTTCTTCCCCCGTCTGCACCACCTGCCCGGCCCCGGCAAACTTCTCATAATAGAAGTTACGCGGCTTCACGCCTTCCGCGGCCAGCCAGTCGCGCACGGCCTCCACCATCGGCGGCGGCCCGCAGAGATAAATATCGACATCGCCGCCGTTAAGCTGCGAGGCAGTAATATGTTGCGTGACGTAGCCTTTGTGTGGCGACGAACTTTCAGGGCTGGCGACCGTGCAAAGATAGCTAAAATTCGGCAGGCGACGGGCGTAATCCTCAAGCCGTGCCAGTTCAACCCGATCCTCGTCGTGGGTGACGCCGAAGATCAACTGGATCGGCTGCGTGATATCACCTTCTTCAGCGATCTTATCCAACATGGACAAAAACGGCGCGAGCCCCGTGCCGCCCGCGAGGAATAAAAGCGGGCGTTCGATGGGACGCAGGTAGAAACTGCCCATCGGCCCGCGAAAGGTAATGGCGTCGCCGGGTTTGGCCTGCTCGCGAAGATAGCTGGACATTAAGCCCTGCGGAACATTGCGGATCAGGAAGGACACTTCGTTTGCCGAAGGGCCTGAGCTAAATGAGTAGGAGCGCGTTTGCGTGCTGCCAGGTACCTGTACATTGACATACTGACCCGGCAGGAAGCGGAGAGCACTGCGGTTTTCCAGCTCCGCCGAGAAAGTAATTGCAGTGGGGGAGAGCGCTTCGCAGGCGGTGATACGCCCGGTAAAAGCCGTGCTGCTGATACCCGCCGCATCAGACGTAGCGGCAATCTGCACCACGCAGTCGCTGGATGGCCGCATCTGGCAGGTCAGCACGTGTCCGGCTTTCGCTTCATCGTCGGAGAGTGCGTCTGGCACATAATCACCGAGCGCAAACTGGCCCGATTCACAGGTGGCTTTGCAGGTGCCGCATACGCCGTCGCGACAGTCGAGTGGAATAGCAATTTTTGCACGCAGCGCCGCATCGGCGACAGACTCACCGGTAAGGCATTGAATCAAATGCGTCGCGCCGTCTTCAAAGCGTAGGGTGACCTGATGGCTCATTGTTTTTATCCTCGGGTAGCAGGTGATTCCAGCCTCTGGCGGACTGGTATGAAACTCGAGGCTCCATATCATGCCGGAAGCCCTTTTCAGTCAACGGACAGAAATGACGTAAAACAGGACAAACCGTGCATTAGGCGGAGTTGGTGAGCGGGGGCACATTTTGGGAAGAGAGGCGAAAAACAGGCATTAAAAAACCCGCAAACTCAGAGAGAATGCGGGCTCTTAAGGGGTACTGAACGTTTAAAAACGTATCAGAAAATCTTTTTGGTCGGCACGAGAGGATTTGAACCTCCGACCCCCGACACCCCATGACGGTGCGCTACCAGGCTGCGCTACGTGCCGACACGTGGAGGCAATAGTACCCTTTTCGTTGCTGATTGCAAGTCAGCGAATGCGCGATTGATGCATAAGTAATCAATCAGTTAGCGATGAATCGTTTTTCCTCAGTCAGTACCTGCAGCAGCAGGCTCAGCTGTGGTTTTTGCTCGCGTTCTTTCTCGCCGTCGCTGTTCCACGTCTGGTAATGACCATTGTGGTCAAGCACAACGGTAAAGCGCGGGGTCGTAATCGCCAGCGTACTGTTATCCGCAGCGGTTACCCAAACGTGGCGACGCGTGGCGCTGAAGAGATCCTGCCCCTGCGAGTATTCATTTGCTGGCGTGCTCACGTGCAACAGACGCTGCATCAGGGTGGTCATCACGTCTTTATGCTCGGTCAGGGCGTCGATACGCTGCGCCGGGGTGCCCGGCCAGTGGACGACCAATGGTACCTGTAGACGCGCGCGTGACCAGTCGAACTGCTCGCGTTCATCGCCCAGCGGCACGCCGTGACCTGCGGTAATAATCACCACCGTGCTATCCAGTTTGCCAGAATCACGCAGCGCGCTCAGCACGCGGTTAATCTGTGTATCGACATCGGCGGCGGCGGCAGCATAGCGGCGGGTGAAGCCTTGCTGTTGACTGTCGTCGAGGTTGGTACCGTTAAAGGATACCCATGAGAACCAACGGTTTTCTTCCTGCGCGTAGCGGCCCAGCCAGTTAATCCACTGATTTGCCGTCTGCGCGTCGTTTTGCGATTTACTTGGCGGCAGCGAGAAGTCCGAAAGCAGCGCCTGACGGTAAACCGGGCTGTTGAAGCCATCGGATGAGAACAGACCCAGCTGATAACCCTGCTGGTTCAGCGCGGTTATCAGCGCCGCCGGAATACGCGCCGAGAGCACGCCATCCATATAAGCGGGTGAAATGCCGTAGAACAGGCCAAAGGTGCCGTTGTCTGCGGTATTGCCCGAGCTCATATGCTGGGTAAAGTTGACGTTTTCACCGGCGAACTGGGCCAGAGAAGGCATCTGTTTTTCGAAGCGTGAATAGTTCAGGCCATCGACGGTGATCAGCAGGACGTTTTGCCCCGCGCCCATATCACGGTAGCGCAGTTCGCTCAGCGGATACTGCACCGATACCGCTTCCGGATCGCCTTGCTCAACCAGACGACGCTGGTAATCCTGTGCATCCAGTAAGCCGTGTTTTTCCAGGAAGCGGCGCGCGGTCATTGGATAAGAGAGCGGCAGATTCGCTTTCTGCATGGTAATCGGGCGATAGAAGTTGGCATCCGCCCAGATGTACATCACATGCGAGCTGATAAAGGCCACAAAAAAGAGCCAGGCGACGGGGCGGAAGTAGCGGCGTCGGCGCATCAGGCTGCGCAGCTTTTGCCAGCTCCAGGTGGCGAACAGCATTTCGATAAGCAATATCACCGGCACGCTGATAAACATCAGCTGCCAGTCGCGGGCCATTTCGTTTTGGTCCGGGTTGATAACCAGCTCCCATACCACCGGATTAAGGTGCAGGTGGAAGCGGGTGAAAACTTCGGTATCGATAAGCAGCAGCGTCATTCCGGCGGTCGCCAGAATCGCGGACAGGAACCGCATTAAGCGCTGCGAGCCGACGATAAACGTCAGCGGAAAGAGAATCAGCAGATAGGCGGCGAACACCAGAAAGCTGAAATGCCCGACAAGGCTCAGGTACGAGTAAACGCGACCGGTAAGCGTTGTCGGCCAGTCGGCAACAAAAAGATAGCGGCTGCCGAGCACCATGGCCAACAACATGTTGAACATAGCAAACCAGTGCCCCCAGCTAACCATCTGGGAGACTTTTTCTCGGTAGGGCTGACGATGAGTCACCATAAACTGTTGTGTGTATCCCTTAGTGCGCCGGGTCGTCGTTAATAGAAGACTGTAACGCCTGAGCAAACGAGCGGGCGATAGCCTGGCGCTGAGCCGGGGCGACGCTGCTGTTAATCAGGTTCGTCACCATGTTCCCCAGAACCATCAAAGAGAGGTCTGTTGGAGTCTTGTGTTGTTCCAGTACGTTGACCAGTTCACTGAGCAGTTGTTCAACGTGTTCATCACTGTAGCGGGATTGTTGTGGCATAAATCAAATCTGTCTATATATGGAAGGGCAATATATTACCGTAGCACCAGCATTTTTTCCGCATTTTTTCGCCTTAAACGTCATCCTTTCCTCATGGGCGAAAGGATTAGGCGTTGGAAGAAAGAGCAAGTTGCACAGCAGCCTAAGGGGTGGTTGAATACACCCGATCTAAAAGGAGAGTTTAACATGAGTCTGGATATCGACCAGATTGCGCTGCACCAGCTTATCAAACGCGATGAGCAGACGCTTGAACTGGTACTGCGTGATTCGCTGCTGGAGCCCACTGCGCCCGTCGAAGAGATGATGGCGGAACTGCATCGGGTCTACAGCGCTAAAAATAAGGCCTACGGGCTGTTTAACGAAGAAAGCGAGCTGGCGCAGGCGTTGCGTCTGCAGCGTCAGGGCGAAGAAGATTTTCTGGCGTTCAGCCGGGCGGCGACCGGTCGTCTGCGCGATGAGCTGGCAAAATATCCGTTTGCTGACGGCGGCATCGTGCTGTTTTGTCATTATCGCTATCTGGCGGTGGAATACCTGCTGGTGGCGGTGCTGAATAATCTCAGCAGCATGCGCGTAAACGAACAGCTGGATATCAGCTCTACGCACTATCTCGATATCAATCATGCGGATATCGTGGCGCGTATTGATTTAACCGAATGGGAAACCAACCCGGAATCGACCCGTTACCTGACGTTCCTGAAAGGGCGAGTAGGGCGTAAAGTCGCGGATTTCTTTATGGATTTCCTCGGTGCCAGCGAAGGGTTGAATGCCAAAGTGCAAAACCGCGGCTTGTTGCAGGCGCTGGATGATTTCTCCGCCGAAGCACAGCTCGATAAAAACGAGCGTCAGACCGTGCGTAAGCAGGTTTACGACTACTGCAACGAGCAGTTGCAGGCGGGCGAAGAAATTGAACTGGAATCACTTTCCAAAGAGATTTCCGGCGTTAGCGAAGTGAGCTTTAGCGAGTTTACGGCAGAAAAAGGCTATGAACTGGAAGAGAGCTTCCCGGCGGACCGCAGTACTTTGCGTCAGCTGACGAAGTTTGCCGGTAGCGGTGGCGGGTTGACGATTAACTTCGACTCTCTGCTGCTGGGCGAGCGCATTTTCTGGGATCCGGCAACGGATACGCTGACCATTAAAGGCACGCCGCCGAACCTGCGCGATCAGCTTCAGCGTCGCGTTGGCGGTAAATAAACGCTGCCCACAAAAAAGCCCCGCATTGCGGGGCTTTTTCACAACTTGTCAGCGATTACGCGCGAACGAAGTCGATGTGAGACAGTTTTGGCTTGAACGGGTGACGCTGAACAGCCTGAACTTTCACTTTTTCTTCTTTGCCATCGATTACGATGGTAACAACTTCTGCGTAAAACTCAGCTTTGTCCTGCATGTTCCACAGTTTGTCGTGATCCAGTTCGATTGCAACCGGAGCAGCTTCGCCACCATAGATGATAGCCGGGAACTTGTTAGCTGCGCGCAGGCGGCGGCTCGCACCCTTACCCTGCTCTTTACGTGCTTCTGCATTGATAGTAAACATTTAAATCTCTCTTAATTATTCCTGCTACAGGCGACCCAGCAGCAGGTAAATGATCTGCTTCACGGATGTGAAAGCGGGCGGCATTTTATACTTAAATGCGCGTCGTATCAATCAAAAGGACGTTTAACCGCGTAATTCATTGGCGCGACGGAAGCGGCCTTCGTAGTCGAAAACCTTCTCGCGCACCTGCCAGAACTGCCCCTTTTTACGGGCTACCACAAAATCGGGATGACGCAACAGCGCCTGCTGGGCAAGAATATCGGCGGGCGTTATCCAGCGCAGCGGCACGCCGGGCGTGCGGGTATGCGGGCGAATAAAGAGTTGTTCAAAGGCGGTTCGCTGCGCCGGTGTATGCAGACGGAAGCGCTCACTGACATCGGCACCGTCTTCATCGTAGTAGGTGATTTTCAGCCACGCGCCTTTGTCATCCGCGCCGTCCTGAAGCACCATGCCGCTACAGCGCAGCACCAGCGCATCTTTTAACTTCAGCGCCGCTTTCAGCATATCGTCCGGGTCGACCAGCACCGTGTCGCACTCCCGACAGCGGCGGGCGGCGATATCGTTTTCCGCATTACACTGTGGGCAGTTTTTGAAGCGGAAGCGGTAGTCGCACTGTTCCCGGTGCCCTTCCTCATCTTCCAGCCAGCCCTGACAGCGACGGCCAAAATGTTCAATCAGCGTGCCGTCAGCGGTGGTTTTGCCCCAGAAGGTATTGGCAAAGCCGCAGCCGGGGCAGAAAACCTGGACCGGCACGTTGTCACTTTTGCCTTTTGGCGCGCCGACTTCCGGCGCGTAAAGGTCGTGAGGATTTCCGGCATAGTCCAGAATCAGACAGTCCGTTTTCCCCGGTGACAGGCGCAGGCCGCGTCCGACAATCTGTTGGTAAAGACTCACTGATTCGGTTGGCCGCAGGATAGCGATAAGATCGACATGCGGGGCGTCAAAGCCGGTGGTTAATACCGATACGTTCACCAGATAGCGAAACTTCTGCGCTTTGAAGGCGTCGATGAGTTCATCGCGCATCGGGCCGGGTGTTTCGCCGGTGATCAGCGCCGCATCGTTGGCGGGCAGCAGCCCGGTAATTTCGCGCGCGTGCTCAACGGTGGCGGCGAAAATCATCACCCCTTTGCGGTCCTGGGCAAACTCTTCAATCTGGCTGATAATGTGCGGCGTAATGCGTTTTTGCTGCTTCAGTTCGCGATTAAGATCCACTTCGCTGAACAGCCCGTTGCTGTTAGCCTGCAGGCGGCTGAAATCGTACTGTACCACCGGCATATCAAGCTGCTCGGGTGGCGTCAGATAACCGTGTTTGATCATATAGCGCAGCGGCAGTTCATAAATACAGTCGCGGAAAAGCGCTTTTTCGTCGCCGCGTACCATACCGTGATAGTGGAACTGATAAATCCAGCCTTTTCCCAGGCGGAAGGGTGTGGCCGTCAGCCCTAGCAGGCGTACCGTTGGGTTTACGCTCTTCAGGTGGGCGAGGATTTGCTGATACTGGCTGTCGTCGTCATCGCTGATGCGGTGGCACTCATCGACGATCAACAGCGAAAATTCACTCTTGAAATGGTCGAGATTACGCGCGACGGACTGCACGCTGCCAAATACGACTTTGCCGTGGCTCTCTTTTTTCTTCAGGCCCGCCGCGTAAATATCGGCCTCAAGACCCAGTGCACAATATTTGGCGTGGTTCTGCGCGACCAGCTCCTTAACATGGGCAAGTACTAACACACGCCCGCGCGCCAGTCTTGCCAGTTCAGCAATCACCAGGCTTTTGCCAGCGCCGGTAGGCAGCACAATCACGGCAGGGTGCTGATGGCGGCGAAAGTGGTTAAGAGTGGCGTCGACGGCTTCCTGCTGATAGGGGCGAAGTGTAAAAGTCATGGGGCTCGTTTATTGGTTTTGCTCGCGATTAGTATGCCACGAATCTTTTCTCTTGAGTGGTATAACAACCCCGTTATACTTGATCATTGTTGTTACTCCATTTTTCGGGCGCGTTGCCCGACACCCGGCATCATACAGGCTAAAAATTTTCATGCGACTTGATAAGTTTATCGCTCAGCAACTCGGCGTCAGCCGTGCTATTGCCGGGCGTCAAATCCGCGGCAACCACATCACCGTGGATGGCGAAATTGTGCGAGATACGGCGTTTAAACTGCTTCCTGAACATGAGGTGGCTTACGAGGGCAACCCTCTGGCCCAGCAGCACGGCCCTCGCTACTTTATGCTCAACAAACCGGAAGGGTATGTCTGCTCAACCGACGACCCGGATCATCCTACCGTGCTCTATTTCCTTGATGAACCTGTGGCGCACAAACTGCATGCTGCCGGTCGTCTGGATATCGACACCACCGGTCTGGTGCTGATGACCGATGACGGCCAGTGGTCGCACCGCATCACTTCACCGCGCCACCACTGCGAAAAAACCTATCTCGTGACCCTGGAAAACCCGGTCAGCGACGATACCGCAGAGCAGTTCGCCAAAGGCGTTCAGCTGCACAACGAGAAAGATCTTACCAAACCGGCGGTGCTGGAAGTGATTACCCCGACGCAGGTTCGACTGACCATCAGCGAAGGCCGCTATCACCAGGTGAAACGTATGTTCGCCGCCGTGGGCAACCACGTGGTGGGGCTGCATCGCGAACGTATCGGTGAGATTGCGCTCGACGACGACCTTGAGCCGGGCGAATACCGTCAGTTAACCGAAGAAGAAATCGCCAGCGTCGGCCTGTCGCCGCGCTAACATTGAGGTAACTTGTGACATCCAGGCAGCCTTCGTCATTCAATATCGTGTTTATCCTTGGCCTGCTGGCCATGCTGATGCCGCTTTCTATTGATATGTATCTTCCGGCGCTGCCGGTTATTTCACAACAGTTTGGCGTACCGGCCGGTAGCGCGCAGATGACCCTCAGCACCTATATTCTGGGGTTTGCTGTCGGACAGCTGCTGTACGGGCCGATGGCCGATAGCCTTGGTCGCAAGCCGGTTATCCTTGGCGGGACGCTGATTTTTGCGGTTGCCGCCATTGCCTGCGCGCTGTCAAAAAGCATCGATCAGCTCATTGTGATGCGCTTCTTCCACGGCCTGGCGGCTGCGGCGGCGAGCGTGGTGATTAACGCCCTGATGCGCGATATTTATCCGAAAGAAGAGTTCTCAAGGATGATGTCGTTTGTCATGCTGGTCACGACGATTGCGCCGTTGGTGGCACCAATGGTCGGTGGGGCAGTGCTGGTTTGGTTTAGCTGGCGGGCGATCTTCTGGATACTGGCGGCGGCTGCACTGTTGGCGTCGCTGGCTATCTGGTTCTTTATCGCGGAAACGCTGCCCGTTGAAAAACGGCAGAAGTTTCATATGCGCACGGTGCTGGGCAACTTCGCGTCGCTGTTCCGCCATAAACGCGTGCTCTCGTACATGCTGGCGAGCGGTTTTAGCTTTGCCGCAATGTTCTCGTTTTTGAGCGCCGGGCCGTTTGTTTATATTGAGCTTAACCATGTTTCGCCCCAGCATTTTGGCTACTACTTCGCGCTGAATATCGTTTTCCTGTTCATCATGACCACCATCAACAGCCGCATTGTGCGTCGGGTCGGGGCGTTAAATATGTTTCGCGCCGGGTTGTTTGTGCAGTTTGCCATGGCGGTGTGGATGGTGGCGTGCGCACTGCTGGACGTCGGATTCTGGTCGCTGGTGTTGGGCATTGCGGTATTTGTTGGCTGCGTGTCGATGGTCTCCTCAAATGCGATGGCGGTTATTCTCGACGAGTTCCCGCATATGGCTGGTACGGCGTCGTCGCTTGCCGGAACCTTCCGTTTCGGGATTGGCGCTATCATTGGCGCGCTGCTGTCGCTGGCAACCTTCAATTCCGCCTGGCCGATGATCCTCTCCATTGGGCTGTGTGCAAGCTGCTCGCTCTTTTTCCTGCTCTACGCCAGCCGTCGGCGAAAGTGCGCGTAGTACAAACATTTTGATAAAGGGGCGATTTTTCGCCCCTTTTTTTTGATGCATATCAACCGAAGTACTATTCATGGTACTTATGTATGTTTCTTTTATGTAAAATCTAATAATGTAAAAAGTCACATTGTTGTAGATAAAAAGGTTGTGTTAGATCACAGAAACGGGTACATATAGCGCCGAAAAGCATCACCCAATTCGCTTGTCGCGACAAAAATAATCACTCAGTCAATGAACAAGCCGTAAGTTGCAGGCGTTTTTTCTGGATGTAGGACGATTTGTCAACAATGTGTTAATATGGATGTAAAATAATTGTGAAGTAAATTGCTTCCGGGGAAAAGAACGTGACCACATTACAGCTTTCAATAGTACATCGACTGCCACAGGACTATCGCTGGGCGGCGGGTTTTGCAGGTTCAAGAGTTGAACCGATTCCGCAAAGTGGCGATAGCAACGAAAATGCGCTGGTGGCCCTTAAGCTGCTGAGCCCGGACGGTGATAATGCCTGGCCGGTGATGCATACCTTAAGCCAGGCGTTGTCGGATATCTCGCTGGAAAGCTCCGTACTTGAGTGTGAAGGGGAGCCGTGCCTGTTTGTTAAACGCCAGGACGAGTGTGCCGCAACCTGTCGTCTGAAAAATTTTGGCGTGGCGATTGCCGAAACGTTCTCCGGCAATAATCCGTTCTGACCGTCAGCTCAGCGTAATGAGCTGGCGGGTGTAATCCTGCTCTGGTGCAGCTAAAACGCGCTGGCACTCACCTTGTTCGACAACTTTTCCCTGTCGCAGCACAATCACCTGATGGCACAGCGAACGTACCACGTGCAGGTCGTGGCTGATAAAGATATAAGCCAGCCGGTACTTCTTCTGCAATTCCTTCAATAATGCCAGTATCTGCGCCTGAACGGTGCGATCGAGCGATGACGTGGGTTCATCAAGAATTATCAATTCGGGTTTCAGGATCAGCGCCCGCGCGATGGCGATACGCTGACGTTGACCGCCGGAAAACTCCGCCGGATAGCGCTGACGCGTGTCGGGATCTAACCCCACTTCCTGCATGGCCTGAATCACGCGTTGTTCGCGATCGATTGCCGACAATGCCGGGTGGTGTACCCGTAAACCTTCTTCAATGATTTGCAGCGCGTTCAGACGCGGGTTAAGCGACGAGTTCGGGTCCTGGAAGACCACCTGAATGCGATGGCGCAGCGGCAGGAGCTGCTTACGGCTGCGGCCCTGTAGCATTTCTCCGGCAAACTGAATCTCGCCTTTGGAGGCAATAAGCCGCAGTAGCGCCAGCCCCGTGGTGCTCTTACCTGAACCCGATTCCCCAACCAGCCCCAGCGTTTCGCCCGCGCGCAGGGTAAAGCTTACGTTGTTCACCACGCGATTGTTATCGACAATGCGGCGCAGGACGCCTTTACGAATCGGAAATTCGACGCTGAGATCGTTCACCGTCAGCAACGTGGCGGCATCCGCCGGTAAAGGAACCGGAGAGCCCGACGGCTCGCTGTCGAGCAGCTTGCGGGTATACGGGTGAACCGGCGCGGCAAACAGCGCCTGAGCGCTATTCTGCTCAACGCAGCGGCCCTGCTGCATGACCGCCACCCGGTCAGCCAGCTTGCGTACAATGCTCAGGTTATGGGTGATAAACAGCAGCCCCATATTTAACTCGCGTTTTAGCTCGCGCAGCAGGGTGAGAATTTGTGCCTGAACCGACACATCCAGCGCGGTGGTGGGTTCATCGGCAATCAACAGGTCAGGGCGCGTCAGCAATGCCATCGCAATCATCACGCGTTGACGTTCGCCGCCGGAAAGCTGATGCGGATAATCCGCCAGCCGTTTAGCGGCATTACGGATGCCAACTCTGTCCAGACAATCTAACATTTCTGCCCGCGCGGGCTCTTTGCGCATTCCCCGGTGCAGGGAGAGCACTTCGTAAAGCTGTTTTTCCAGCGTATGCAACGGGTTCAGTGAAACCATCGGCTCCTGAAAAATCATCGCAATACGGTTGCCGCGCACACCACGCAGCGTCTGTTCGCTGGCATGAAGCAGAGATTGCCCCTGAAAACGGATATCGCCGCCAGGATAGCTCACCGGCGGTTGCGGCAGCAGGCGCAAAACGGAGAGCGCGCTGACGCTTTTTCCCGAGCCCGATTCCCCAACCAGCGCCAGCGTTTCGCCTGCGTCTATCTGTAAAGAGAGATCGCTGACTACCGTGCGCGTGATGCCCTGATTGCGAAAGGCGATGGAAAGATTGTCTATTTCAAGGAGAGGATGACCCATCTTAAACCGCCTTATTCGGATCGAAAGCGTCGCGCACCGCTTCGCCGATGAAAATCAGCAGCGACAACAGCACGGCAACGGAAAGAAACGCCGTGATGCCGAGCCACGGGGCCTGAAGGTTATTCTTGCCCTGCAACAGCAATTCACCTAATGACGGCGAACCCAGCGGCAGGCCGAAGCCGAGAAAATCCAGCGAGGTTAGCGTGGTAATTGAGCTGCATAAAATAAACGGCAGGAAGGTGAGGGTGGCGACCATCGCATTGGGCAGCATATGGCGGAAAATAATGCTGCGATCGCTCACGCCCAGCGCCTGCGCCGCGCGAATATAGTCGTAGTTTCGCGTGCGTAAAAATTCCGCGCGCACCACGCCGACCAGCGCCATCCAGCCAAACAGGACGGTGATTGCCAGCAGCCACCAGAAACCCGGTTGCACGACGCTTGAGAGCAGAATAATTAAGAACAGCGTAGGCATGCCGGACCATACCTCAATAAAACGTTGCCCCCACAGGTCAATTTTACCGCCGTAATAGCCCTGAATCGCGCCGGCCGCGACGCCCATCACGCTGGAACAAATCGTCAGCATCAGGCCAAACAGAATCGAGATGCGTGTGCCGTAGAGAATTCGCGCCAGCACATCCCCGCCGTTGGCGTCGGTGCCCAGCCAGTTTTGCGAGGAGGGCGGCGAAGGGAAGGGGAGGTCCGTATTAAAGTCAATGGTTGTTGCACCGTAGCGAACCGGCGCCCACAGCACCCAGCCATTTTCGCGCAACTGCTTACGCAGCCACGGGTCCTGGTAATCGGCGGCGGTGGCGAACTGGCCGCCAAAAGTTTGTTCACTGTACTCTTTCACCAGCGGCACATAGAGGCTGCCTTTGTACTGCACCAGCAAAGGGCGATCGTTGGCGATGAGTTCGGAACACATGCTGCATACGAAGACGATCAAAAAGATCCACAGCGACCAGTAGCCGCGACGGTTATGGCGAAAGCGCGCCCAGCGCGCCTGATTAATTGGGTTTAACGGCATCATCCCCGGCCCTCAAAATCGATGCGCGGATCGACCAGCGTATAGGTGATATCACTGACAATATTCAGCAGCAGGCCGATCAGCGTGAAAATGTAGAGCGTGCCGAACATCACCGGGTAGTCGCGCGAGACGGTCGCCTCATAACCCAAAAGCCCCAGCCCGTTCAGGGAAAACATCACTTCAATCAGCAGCGAACCGGTAAAGAACATGCTGATAAAGGTGGCCGGAAAACCGGCAATGACCAGCAGCATGGCGTTACGAAAAATATGCTTCCACAGGATGTTGTGCTCGCTCACGCCTTTGGCGCGGGCGGTGACCACGTATTGCTTGCGAATTTCGTCAAGAAACGAGTTTTTGGTCAGCATGGTAAGCGCCGCAAAGCCGCCAATCACCGTCGCCAGCACCGGCAGCGTGATGTGCCAGAGGTAGTCGGTGATTTTCTGATACCAGGGAAGCGTGTCGAAATTAGCCGATACCAGCCCGCGTAGCGGGAACAGGTCGTAATAGCTGCCGCCAGCGAAGAATACAATCAACAAGATAGCGAACAGAAACGCCGGAATGGCATAGCCAATAATAATCAACGCGCTGCTCCAGGTATCGAAACGGCTGCCGTTTTGTACTGCTTTACGAATACCGAGCGGTATCGACACCAGGTAAATAATCAGCGTGCTCCACAGACCGAGCGTAATCGAAACGGGCAGGCTGTCCTTCATCAACTGTAAAACGGAGGCGTTACGAAACAGGCTATTGCCGAAATCAAAGCGGATGTAATCCCACAGCATTTTGAAGTAGCGTTCGTGCAGCGGTTTATCAAAACCGTAGCGCTGAGTAATTTCAGCGATCACTTCCGGGTCAAGGCCACGCCCGCCGCGATACTGGCTGTCGGCGATATTCCCCACGCCCGCGCGTGCATGACCGCCGCCGGAGCCGCCACCGCCCGTACCGGGCAAGCCACCCGGATTACCGAATTCAACGGCAGCAATGGCCTGGTCGACCGGGCCGCCGGGGGCAATCTGGACAATAAAAAAGTTAAGCGTGATGATTGCCCACAGCGTCGGGATAATCAGCAATAAGCGGCGGAGCAAATAAGCGCTCATATTTTCTCCTTAACGCCGGGCTTCCGGCAGTTTCGCCGCTTTATTGACGTCATACCACCAGTTATCAAAGCCGCTGGCATAGAGTGGGCGAATCGGCGGATGCGAGAATTTATCCCAGTAGGCGACGTGATCTTCCGCCATATACCACATCGGCAGCATGTAGAAGTTCCAGGTTAAGACGCGATCCAGCGCGCGACCCAGCGGCAGCAATTTTTTCTCGTCACCTTTCGCCTGGATTATCTGATTGATCAACGCGTCAACGACCGGGCTGGCGACGCCGGGCGCGTTATAGGTTGAGTTGATGTACTCAGATGACCAGGAAATTTGCAGGTCGGAGCTGGGCCACGGCGTGGCGCGCCACAGGCTTGGCATCATGTCGTAATCGCGTTTACGCAAGCGGCTGAGCAACTGAGAGTTATCCACCTGGCGAATAGACATCTCGACCCCGAGGCGTTTCAGATTGCGCTGGAACGGCAGCACCCACTGGTTATTACCGCCAGAGGCGACCAGCAGTTCGAAGCGCAGCGGCTGGCCGGTTTTTTCATTCACCCGCTGTTGGTCTTTCAGCACCCAACCCACGTGGGTGAGTATATCTCCCGCTTTCAGCAGGTTTTGTCGGTTTGCACCATCACCGTTTGAGACTGGAGGCTGATAAATGGTGGTGAAGACTTCAGGTGGAAGGTCCTTTTTCATCGGTGCCAGTAGCGTGAGTTCCTCGGCATTCGGATAATGGCGTGCCGCGTACTCTGTATTCTGGAAATAGCTGGCAGGGCGGCTGTAGGCGTTATAAAACAGCGCTTTGTTCATCCATTCAAAATCAAAGGCCATGCTGATGGCTTCGCGTACCTGACGATCGGCAAAGACGGGGCGCTGGATATTAAATGCCAGCCAGCGTGTGTCCTGGGCGGCCTCATTTTTTTGCGCTTCTTTAACGATATAGCCACTGGCGAAATTCTTGCCGATGTAGCGCGTGGCCCAGTTTTTGGCGCTGCTTTCGTTACGCATGTCGAACGCGCCCGCCTTAAACGCTTCAAAGGCGACGTTGTCATCAAGGTAATAGTCGTAGCGCAGCGTATCGAAATTCCAGCGGCCACGGTTGACGGGCAAATTCGCGCCCCAGTAATTTTTCTCTCGTGAATAGACAATATATTGCCCCAGCCGCCAGTCGGTAATGCGATAGGGGCCGCTGGCGAGCGGTGGGGTAGAGAGCGGATCGCTTAGCTTATGGTCGCGCCAGAATTTCTCTGGCATAACCGGCAGGGAGAAGAGGCTTAACATATCCTCTTTACCTGGTTTACCCAATTCGAAACGTACCGTGAGCGGCGCAATGGCTTTGACCGTCGTGCCTTTGTAGACCAAACGGAATTGCGGCACCCCTTCGGTCATAAACTTGTGAAAGGTAAATTCGACGTCGCGGGCGGTTATGGGCGTTCCATCATGAAAGCGGGCCTGCGGGTTCATGCTGACTTCTACCCATGAGTAATCATCGGCATAGCGGGCGCTTTCGGCAATCAGCGGATAATAGCTGCCCGGTTCATCGTCGGAGGTGGTGAAGAGGGCATCGTAGAGCGATTCGGTACGCACGCCAGGATTGCCGCGTAGTGCGTAACGGTTGAAGTTATCAAAGGTACCAATGGATGAGAGCGTGATCGTGCCGCCTTTGGGAGCAGCCGGGTTGACGTAATCGAAGTGATTAAAGTTAATGGCATACTTCGGCTCGCCGATCACGGCAAAGGCGTAACTCTCTTTAATCGTCTGTGCGCCGAGGGAAAAACTGCTCAGCGCCAACAGCACGAGACACATGCGCACAAATATCACCGGGTTACCTTCCCTTTATGATCCGTTCCTGATGTCCTTGAATCATAATTGACCCTTAGCGGCTTGTGAAATATTTCGCAGGCTCATTATGCGCTTCAACAAGCTGAGTGAGGGTGAGCGGCTGGCTTATCCAGTAGCCTTGCAGGAAATCCACGCCGTGGTCGCGCAGCCACGTTGCCTGCTCCTGCGTCTCCACACCTTCTGCGACGGTCACCAGATTCAAACGGTGCGTGAGCGTCAGTACCGTATCCAGCACCGGCGAGGTGACCGTTTCCATCCCTATAGCGTTAACGAAGCCGCGGTCGATTTTCAGATAATCCAGCGTAAAGCGCTCAAGATAAATCAGCGCGCTATGGCCGGTGCCGAAATCATCAATGGCAATCTCGATGCCTTCGCCGTGCAGCCACTCAAACAGTTTCACCGCCTGTTTCTCGTTGAGCATGTCGCGCTCGGTGAGTTCCAGCACGACCTGGAAATAGTTTTCGGGCAGGCTGGCAAGCAGATGGCGAATATCCTGCTTGAAGCTCTCGGCATGCAGATGGCTTGGCGAAATGTTTATCCCAAGCTTTGCGCCGGGCGGCAGCACTTTTTGCAGGGCGGGGGCATCTTTGGCGATCAAATCAAAAAGATGGCGGGTGAGAGGGACAATCAGGTTTTGCCCTTCAGCAAAGCTGATGAAGGCGTCCGGTGGAATATTGCCCGCCACCGGATGCGTCCAGCGCATCAGCACCTCTACACCGCCAATATGTAAATCGCTGGCATGCACCACCGGCTGGTAGACCACGTAAAACTGGCCTCGGGTAATAGCCGAGAGAATTTCCCGACCCGGCCGCATTCTTATCGTCATTACATAAGCACACAGAATCCCACTCAGCAGGCCGCACATCGCCCCAAGCAGCAATGAGTAAAGCATATTATCCGTGGCGACTTCGTTACCATAGAGATAAATCTCCAGCGGAACGCCGTTGATTTTAGCCTGGCGAATAGGCGTGTTTTCAATGCTGGTTAGCGGCACGGGTTGGTGGTTAAAGGTCGAGATCGCCGTGTTGCCATTAATCACCAGCGCGACGCCACTGTACTGGCTTTGCTTCGAAGAATTCAGTATCCACGGCATCAGATTGGCGTTGATGGAGGTAAATACGCCCCGGTCGGCCAACAGTGGGCTTCGGTCCCACAGAATAAACGCCGGGCGGTGGGGCATCATGGGCGTGCCGGGTAGAATCGCCATCGCCTGGTTTTGTGAAAGGTCGAGAGAAGGGACCAGATCTTTAATCGCAATATCCAGCGGACCCGTGGCCGATGAACAAAACGCATGGCCCTCTTTTACCAGCAGAAAGGCGCGAATATTGAGGCTAAAGGCGGCGCGCGAGGTGAGCTCGGAGGAGACATTCTCGCACGAGCTCATGGTTAACGGTTGCAGGGTATCGATAGTATTGAGTACTTCGCCAAAGTAGCTATTGAGATAGGTCTTCAGCTCGGTGATGGTATTGTCAAACTGCTCAGTGCGTTTGTGGTAAGAGACAAGAAACTGAGTTCCGCCTGCCAACAGGGCAAAAAACACGCCAACCAGCAGGCTGGTGATGGAGATTCGGCGGCTTAACAGCGTTTTACGGCTTAGCATAAAGGATGCGTGTCTCGGTTATTTAAATCGGCTTCGCCAAATCATTGGAAAAAAAAAGCACTGCCAGAGCAGTGCTTTCTTATGCTTGCGGTCAATCAAGGGATACTGACAGCAAGTGATATTAAGAGCGGCTTAAAACTCGGCGCGCTTCATTATAGCGCTTCTTCCAGTATGGCTCATTCATGCTGGAGATCGTTACACCGCTGCTGGTAGACGCGTGAACGAACTGATTGTTGCCGATATAGATGCCGACATGACGACCGGTAGAACCTGCACGGAACAGGACTAAATCGCCGGTGCGAAGCTGGCTACGAGAAACAGATTTACCGGTTTCCTGCTGCTCCCACGTAGAACGCGGCAGCTCTAAACCAAATTGTTCGCGGAAGGTGCGCTGTACAAAGCTGGAGCAATCAACGCCGCGTTTGGTGTCACCGCCTAAACGATAACGAACGCCTTTCCAGCCTGCATACTGATCCATCAAACGTGATTTCACGTCGAGGTTGCGGACCATCGATTCAAATTCATCCTGAGAGGCTTGCAGTGACGAGGCATCGTTGGTGCCCACAGCATGCGTCTCAGAATGCATATTCCTGGCGGTGTCTTTTGTTGTGCTACAGGCAGAAAGCAGAACCGCAACTGCTACTGCTGGAATCGCTCGCAAGATATATCTCAAAATTGGTTGAGATTTGACCATTTTATGTGTTTTCCCTTGAAGTCCTTAACGACAATGTCGTTATAAAAAATGCCAAACGCGTCTGAGACTAAATACACGCTAACAATGAGACAATTCTTTAAAGTCAGATCTGTGGACTGGCGCACAAAATTATTCACTATGAGAATAATTGCTCATTATTGGCAAACGCGATTGAGATTACCCGATTGACAAGGGCATTGCGAGTGGTTTTACAGGATTTCTTATAAGAAATTGTGATACAGAAAGTTAAAATTTGTGAATGCGTAAAATAGTGTCAATTTAGCCTGAAAAATAGGCAACTCACTCATTCGTAAGGCGAATATTTTTGAGGGGAAACGTAATTCAGAATGATTTATCGGCAGAAATAAATCAGGGATCGAAAACGATCCCTGATGATAATTTTATAACGTCCGTTATTTATTTTCGGAGCGAGCCATATTGAGACGCGGAAGATAGCGCTCAAAAAGCGATATTGCCTTGTCGCTGAGCGGGGTCATCAATACCCACGGAATGCCAATCAACACCGCCGTCAGAGAACCGACGGCAATATCGGTAAACCAGTGTGCGCCAATCATTACGCGCGGGAAGGCAAAAATCACGAAAATAGCCAACGCGATGGCGAACGCTTTTCTGCCGAAATAACGCCACATGAATGTCGAAAAAATGAGCAGCATCATGCCATGGTCGCCAGGGAAACTATCTCGCGAGGCATCCTTGGTCGAAATGTGCAAATAATCGCTCACCCGATGGGTGTCCGGGAAAAATAGCGTTGGACTGGCGCGCTTAACCGGCATCAAATTCTGCGCCAGCTGGTTAATAATCACCGCGGCAAGCAGCATCACCAGGCCGATGATAATAATCCGGCGACGGCCAGCGGCATCCTCTTTCAGCCAGAAGCTAAGCATCAGGCAACCCATCGCCAGCAGCGAGCAGCCATCAAAGGCGCGGTTGTTGGTAATCGCGAGGAACCACTGATAAACGCGGCTCTCATCGAGGCCGTGATTAAAGAAGTGAAAAATAGCGGAATCAACATTAAACCAGACGCCATGGTTGGGCGGCAGGAACCAGCATAAAAAGAGTGCTATGCCCGCAGCGTTCAGCAGCAGGATTAACGGATATCGCGTTTTCATTTTTTCATCACCATAATTCAACAACGACCGCAACCTTAGCCCTTTCACGCTAAACGGAGCTTCAACAGAGTTGTTTGCAGTGCATTCCAGTCGGCGTCCGCATCATTAATCAGTTCGATGCGGCTGTCCGGCGGCGCGACGCTCTGCGTTTCAATGTGCAGATCTGCGCCCTGGCGGTTGATTCGCACCAGCCCCTCAGGAATACGCATGACCGCTTTGACGCGTTGCACGGGAGCCAGGCGCGCCCATTCAAGGATGCCCACCGTGTCGAAGGTGGTATCGGCGTCAAAAATCCAGCCGCAGGATTGATAACCCTGACCGCTGTTCAGGCTACGACGCCAGCGTTGATGCTCCGGCAGACTGAGCGCGGCGAGCCCTTTTTTCTCCGGGTGCGCGTGTGAGTGTGCGTCGCTTGTGGGAAGTTCCGCGAGGTTGCTGCGCGGCTGGTCGAGCAGGGCGATATCAATATTACCCTGTGTGGCATTCACACGCTGGCGCGCGCCACCGTACTGTTGCCACCAGCTTTCCAGTGCCCGCTCGCTTTCCGCAGTCGCGCGATCGCCTTTATTGGCAATGATAATATCGGCGGCGGCGAGCTGGTCGCGGAAGTTCTCGTTCAGAACCACTTTTTCATCCAGCAGCTGGCGCGGGTCAAGCACACAAAGCGTCGCCCGCAGGTCAATCCATGGCTCATAGACCGCAGCGGTGAGAATATCGAGGATCTGTTTGGGGTGACCCAGCCCGGTGGGCTCAATGAGCAGGCGGTCGGGCTTTCCCTGACGCAGAAGCGTATTCAGGCCCACCTGCATCGGCAAACCATTCACACAACACATGCAACCGCCGGGGATCTCTTTAAGCAACGCACCGCTATCGGCCAGCAGCGCGCCATCAATGCCCACTTCACCGAACTCATTTACCAGCACCGCCCACTTCTCATCGGCGGGCTTATTGGCCAGCAGATGGAGGATGGAGGTGGTTTTACCGCTACCGAGAAAACCGGTTATCAGGTTGGTCTTTGTCACGAAAACTCCAGAATAAAAATCTGCAACGTTGCTACGGGTTGCGTTAATCCTGGCGAAAAGGCGATGAAAAGAGAAGTAATTCGCGAAGAGAAATGATTTCTCTTCGCATAAAAGCAGAAATTGTTAACTATTCAGGGTGGTGATGATCGCCTGACGCGCACCGGTTTGCAGCAGGCGCTGCCACGCCTGCTGGACGTTTTCGACAAATGTCGCGTTGCCCGGCAGGTCAGTGCCAAAGATTTCACTGAGCGTTAGCAGAGCGACAACGCGCTCTTCATCACGGCTGTTGGCAACAATCCGGGCGATTTTCTCCGATAACGGGTCGCGGACATCAATTTTTTCACCCGCATCATCGATACCGCTGACGTAGCGCATCCAGCCCGCGACGCCTAATGCCAGCAGCGGCCACGCGGTACCCTGCGCCAGGTGTACGCGAATGCCATCCAGCAAGCGCTGAGGCAGCTTCTGGCTACCGTCCATCGCGATTTGCCAGGTGCGATGCTTCAGCGCCGGGTTGCTAAATCGGGTAATCAGGCTGTCGGCATAAGCGCCTAAGTCCACATCGGTAATCTTCAGCGTGGGGGCTTGCTCCGTCATCATTAAACGATGCGCCGCGAGGCGGAAATCGGCGTCCTGCATGCAGTCGCTGATATGCTGATAGCCCGCCAGATAACCCAGATATGCCAGAAACGAGTGGCTGCCATTGAGCATGCGCAGCTTCATCTCTTCCCACGGCAACACATCATCAACCAGCTGAGCCCCGGCGATTTCCCATGCCGGGCGGCCCGCCACAAAGTTATCTTCAATAACCCACTGGATAAACGGCTCACAGCTGATCGCACAGGGATCATTCACGCCGCCCAGCTCATCGGTGATTTCCGCAAGCGACGCGTCGGTGGCCGCCGGAACAATGCGATCAACCATGGTGCCGGGGAAGGTGACATGCGTAGCTATCCACTCAGCTAATGCTGGATCGCGCTGTTTTGCCATGCCCAGCACGGCGTTTTTCACCACGTGACCGTTGTCCGGAATATTGTCACAGGAGAGAACCGTAAAAGCGGATAGCCCGCGTTCTCGACGGCGGTGCAGGGCTTCGACCAGGATACCCGGCGCAGAGTGGGGCTCCTGCGGATGGCCGAGATCGTGCGCGATGCGTGGCTGATTCACATCCAGTTGCCCGGTTGCCGGGTCAATGCAGTAGCCTTTCTCGGTGATCGTCAGAGAAACAATCGCTACCTGCGGCTCGCAGAATTTCTCAATAATCGCCGCCAGCGAATCCAGTTTGGCGTTCAGACATTCATTCACTGCACCAATCACGATCGGTTGATTGCCGTCGCCGCTTTTTTCCAGCACCGTGAACAGATGATCCTGCGCGCGAAGCTGGCTCATCAACTGGTCGCCGCTAAACAGGCTGATCTCGCAGATCCCCCAATCGCCGCCTTCGGCATTAAGCACCCGGTCAGTCAGCAGAGCCTGATGCGCGCGATGGAAGGCACCGAAACCAAAATGCACAATCCGCGAGCGCAGTGCTTTTCTATCATAATGAGGCAGTTGCACATTCTCAGGGAGCGTACTGTTGGCGATTGTTTTCATTGTTTACACGTCCGATTAACCAGTAATTAACAATGCCAGTGTAAAGTTATATGACAACAAATTGAATTGGTGTGCCGAATTTATCCGGGTAATGTGAGCCAGATCAATCATTGCGGGGGCCGTATTTGACCACTACGAATAAACATGTATGGTAGTCGTCATTAACGAATATTTTATTGGTATAACAAGTTGAGAGGTTGAGGCGATGGAACAAACATGGCGTTGGTATGGCCCAAATGATCCGGTTTCCCTTGATGATGTACGTCAGGCTGGCGCAACAGGCGTCGTGACGGCGCTGCACCACATCCCGAATGGTTTGGTTTGGCCGGTCGAAGAAATTCAAAAACGTCAGGCGATGCTGGCGGAAAAAGGGCTGACCTGGTCTGTTGTTGAAAGTATTCCGGTTCACGAAGATATCAAAACGCATTCCGGCGAGTACAAAACCTGGATTGCTAACTATCAGCAGAGTATTCGCAACCTGGCGACCTGCGGCATTGATACCGTGTGCTACAACTTTATGCCGATCCTTGACTGGACGCGTACGGACCTCGAATACACGCTGGAAGATGGTTCCAAAGCGCTGCGTTTCGATCAAATCGCGTTTGCTGCTTTTGAGCTGCACATCCTGAAGCGTGAAGGCGCGCAAGCCGATTACACCGCCGAAGAGCAGCAGCAGGCAAAAGCGTATTTCGACGCCATGACCGCTGCGGACGTTGAAAAACTGACCCGCAATATCATTGCTGGCCTGCCGGGTGCGGAAGAGGGCTATACCCTTGATCAGTTCCGTGCGCGTCTGGCTGAGTACGATCACATCAGCAAAGATCAGCTGCGTGAAAACATGGCCGTCTTCCTGCGTGCGATTGTGCCGGTTGCAGAAGAAGTGGGCGTGCGCCTCGCGGTTCACCCGGACGATCCGCCGCGCCCGATCCTGGGCCTGCCGCGTATCGTTTCGACCATTGAAGATATGCAGTGGCTGAAAGAGACCGTCGACAGCATCAATAACGGCTTCACCATGTGCACGGGTTCTTATGGCGTGCGCGCCGATAACGACCTGGTGAAAATGATTGAAACCTTCGGTGACCGTATTCACTTCACGCACCTGCGCTCCACCTGCCGCGAAGACAACCCGAAAACCTTCCACGAAGCTGCGCATTTGCAGGGTGATGTGAACATGGTTGCGGTGGTTGATGCGATTCTGACTGAAGAACAGCGTCGTAAGAACGCCGGTGATTTGCGTCCGATTCCGATGCGTCCGGACCACGGCCATCAGATGCTTGACGATCTGAAAAAGAAAACCAACCCAGGTTACTCGGCGATTGGCCGCCTGAAAGGGCTGGCAGAAGTGCGCGGCGTTGAGATGGCGCTGAAAGCGACTAAGTTCCGCGATCTGCTGTAATTTGGTTTCAGAATATAAAAAGCCAGCTCATTGAGCTGGCTTTTTTACGTTAATGCGGATGCTTGCATAATTGCCGGGGGCGCTGCGCTTGCCCGGCCTACAAGTGAAAACAATTTGATGAATTGCGCCGACGTTGTAGGCCTGATAAGCGAAGCGCATCAGGCGAAGCCATCGCGATTAGTCCGCACGGCCCATATAGCGTTTTTCTTCAATATGGATACGAATTTTTTCGCCCGCGCTCAGGTATTCAGGAACCTGAATAACGAGGCCGGTGGTCAGCGTAGCCGGTTTGTTGCGTGCGCTTGCTGACGCGCCTTTAATGCCCGGTGACGTTTCGACGATTTCCAGATCAACGGTCTGCGGCAGTTCCAGCGCCAGCAACTGGCCGTCCCACAGCAGAACCTGCATATCCGGCATACCGCCTTCAGGAATGAACAGCAGTTCTTCTTCAATCTGATCTTTGGTGAAGGTGTATGGGGTGTAGTCTTCTTTATCCATGAAGACGTACTCATTACCATCGATGTAGGAGAAATCAACAAAGCGGCGGTTCAGGGTAACGGTATCGAGGATATCGTCGCCTTTAAAACGCTCTTCGACTTTCAGGCCGGTGCGCACATCGGAGAAACGCATTTTATACAGCGTTGCAGCGCCACGGGCGCTCGGTGACTGAATATCAATATCTTTTACAATCAGCAATTTGCCGTTGTAATTCAGCACCATACCTTTCTTAATTTCGTTCGCTCTTGGCATTGCAATTATCCTGTGTACAAGGGTGTCAAAAATATCGCGTAAAAGTACTCGCGACGGGCCTTTCAGGCAAGAGGAATTGAAGGGTTTTGCTATCTTCAGCTAAAAGGTGATACTGTGCGCGCCATTGCGCCCCTGATAAGAGTCTACATTATGGAATGTCGCCCGGATTGTGGGGCCTGCTGCATTGCGCCGTCTATCTCCAGTCCGATCCCTGGCATGCCAAATGGTAAGCCTGCCAATACCCGTTGTATCCAGCTTGCGGATAATAATCTGTGTAAGATTTTTGGCATGCCGGAACGTCCTCTGGTTTGTGGGGGGCTGCAACCCGTGCGCGAGATGTGCAAAACGCATCGTGATGAGGCGATGGTTTATCTGCTCAAACTGGAAGAAGATACGCTGCCGTAACTCGAATTGTGATGGCTGAATGCGTGTATTAACCCGCCCGTTGTATTGAGAATATTTCTCGACAACATCTATTAATATATTCACCAGAAAAATGATTCAATCTCATTGAGTTAGCGCTCTGAAAGATATATGACAAAATTAGTATTAATCGCCCTTTTTTAATGAAAAAGTATGATACTAAGAAAGTAGGGAGCCTTCATATTTAATATTACAATAATAACGAAGTGCAACTATATTAGTCTGGTAATTAATATGAGCGATACCAATTTTATATATTAACGTGATGACTGTTTTTTTACGCACTTACTTCTGTTGAGGCTTCAGTCTGCCTGTACGTTTAATTTTCATCGCATTTATTGATTAAATGTGACGGTTTCACTTAAGCATTTTTTCAGGAGATAACGCTTACCTCTCAATTATTATCTTGGGTTCAAAAGATATTCATCAATGACAAAAGGGAAATTGTAATAGTAAACAGATAATTGATTTTATCTACTCCAGCTCGCTCTTTTTCCGCCTGTCATTAAACACGGTAGGGAAAGCGCAAAACTTTATATTTAATAAAGAGGTAATGGTTATGGCCTCACAATATGATTTCACCGTCACACTGCACGATCTTGAATTTATTTTGAAGCAAATCAAGATCTCCGAAGCAGCAACCAATGCTGATGGCAGTATCAATGGCGATCTCCTGCGCGACCTCGTCTCCAGCCCTCTGTTACCCTATGGGATACGCACCGTCGATGGTTCCTGGAACAACCTGTTGCCGGGGCAGGAACTGTATGGTTCTGCCGATCAAACCATGCCGAGGCTGACGGCTATCAACTGGGCGGATGCCGACGCATTGACCAGCTACACCCAGTTGAATGGCGCAACGGTTATTGATGCAGATCCACGTATTATCAGTAACCTGATCTCAGATCAAACCGACTCTAACCCGGCGGCGGTTGAGGCGCATGAAGAACTTTCGGGTTCTCCTGGCGGCGGAACGGTATCGGATAATGGCAGTTTATCCATTCCTAACCTCTCACCCGATATCGGTTTATCTCCGGCATTTAATGGCTGGATGACGTTCTTTGGCCAATTCTTTGACCATGGTCTGGATTTAATCCCCAAAGCGGGTAATGGTATTGTATTTATTCCGCTTCAGGAAGATGACCCATTATTTGTTCCAGGCTCCAGAACCAACTTCATGGTTCTTACGCGATCGCAGGTTGATGAAAATCATAATACCGTTAACCTGACTACGCCTTTTATTGATCAGAACCAAACCTATACCTCTCATCCCTCCCACCAAATCTTTATTCGTGAATATGTCATGGTGGATGGGAAACCGGTTCCAACCGGTCATTTATTAGAAGGTGCCAACGGTGGTTTGGCGACCTGGGCGGATGTTAAACAGCAGGCAGAAATGCTGCTGGGGATTAAATTAACCGATCAGGATGTTTTTAATGTCCCATTATTGGCAACGGACCGCTACGGTAATTTGATCCTGAGTGAAAATGGGAAGGTACAAATTGTTACCACTGGCGGGCTGTTTGAGGCAGACGGTGGGCCGCTTCCTGCGGGAACGTTGCGCACCGGGCACGCCTTCCTTGATGATATCGCGCACAGTGCGGTACCCACCGCAGGGCTTACGGCTGATGCCGATACCGCTATTGGCGGTGCGCCGGTCGCAGGCACATATGATGACGAACTCCTTGCCCGCCACTTTATCACCGGCGACGGGCGCGGGAATGAAAACATCGGCTTAACGGCGGTGCACTCTGTATTCCATAGCGAACACAACCGTTTGGTGGAAGAGTACAAAAATACGCTGCTGGCAACCAACGATGTCGATCTCATCAACCAGTGGCTGATGCCGGATCATCAGATAACCGCGATTCCGGCGAATCTTAATTCACTGCAATGGAACGGCGAATACCTGTTCCAGGCCGCGCGCTTCGCCACGGAAATGCAGTATCAGCACCTTGTTTTCGAAGAGTTTGGCCGTACCGTGCAGCCTGCGATCGACCCGTTTGTCTTCTCGAACAGCGCGGATATTAACCCGGCGATTTTTGCCGAGTTTGCCCACGTGGTCTACCGTTTTGGTCACTCGATGCTGACGGAAACCGTTGATCGTACCAATATGGCAATGCAGGGGGATGATGTCGGCCTGATTGAGGCTTTCCTGAACCCGGTAGCGTTTAATGAATTCAACGGACAAATCATTTCTGACGACCAGGCGATTGGCGCTATTGTGCGCGGAATGTCGCGGCAGGTCGGTAACGAAATCGATGAATTTATTACCGATGCGCTACGTAACAACCTGGTGGGTTTACCGCTGGATTTAGGCGCGCTGAATATCGCGCGTGGGCGTGAAACCGGGATGCCAACCCTGAATCAGGCGCGTGAACAGTTCTATGAACTGAGCGGAAACAGTCAGCTGCGGCCTTATACCAGTTGGGCTGATTTTGCCTCGTTCCTGAAAAACCCGGCGTCAATAATCAACTTTATGGCGGCCTACGGTCAGCATGAGTCGATCCTTGCCGCGTCAACCATTGAAGGCAAACGCGCGGCGGTGAATTTCCTGCTCTTTGGCGATGACACGACCTCGCCACCCGCCGATGCCATGGATTTCTTCAACAGCACCGGCGACTGGGCGACAAAAGAGTCAGGTCTGAATAATGTCGATTTCTGGATTGGCGGCCTGGCAGAGCGGAAAAATGAGTTTGGCGGCATGCTCGGCTCAACCTTCAACTTTGTCTTTGAAACCCAGATGGAGATGTTGCAGGACGGTGACCGTTTCTACTACCTGAGCCGTACTCAGGGGCTGAACATGCTCAACGAGCTGGAAGCGAACTCCTTCTCGGCGCTGGTGATGCGTAACAGCGACCTGGGCGCTGCCGGGTCGTCACATCTTCCGGCTCACCTGTTCCAGACGCCGGACTTCATCTTCGAAGTGAATCGCGCGCTGCAAACGGATGCGGACCCGACCTGGGGCAACCCGCTGAAAGATTTGCTGACGCCGCTGCTGGTGCGTCGTGCCGCCACAACGGATGTGAATGGTGACGGTGCCGCCGACGGCGCTTACCTGAAATATTCCGGTGACGGACACGTGGTGCTCGGCGGCTCAGCCGGGAACGACACGCTCATCGGCGGTAAAGGTATTGACAGCCTGTGGGGGGATGGCGGCGACGACCGTCTGGACGGCGGCGATGAAGCTGACGTGGTGCACGGGGGCGACGGTAACGACATTATTACCGACACCAACACGCCTATCGGCGGAGCTGACTTCCTGCATGGTGACGCAGGCCATGACGTTATCTTCTCCGGTAACGGGAACGATCTGATCTTTGGCGGCAGCGGCAGCGATTTCCTGTCGGTGGGCGAAGATGCACAGGAAGTTTTCGCCGGGCGTGATAATGACTTCGTGCTTGGCGGCTCTGGCGGCGATGCCCTGCTGGGTAATGAAGGCGATGACTGGCTGGAGGGCGGTGATGGCTTTGACAGCCTTACCGGGGAGAACTCTGAGCTCTTCTTCAACAGCACCATCATCGGCCACGACATTCTCAACGGTCAGGGCAACGACACCGACTACGATGGCGAAGCGGGTGACGACATCATGGTGCAGGGTGCCGGTATCCAGCGTAACAACGGTATGGCCGGGTTCGACTGGGCAATCCATAAGGGCGATCCTAATGGGGCGAACTCGGATCTCGGCATTCCTATCTTCGTAAACCAGCAGGAGTTTATTCTGCGAGACCGCTTCGACCTCGTTGAAGGGCTATCAGGCTGGAAGTTCAACGACGTGCTGATCGGGACAGAGCAACCTATTGGTACTGCACCTGTTCAGGGTGTGCCGTTGTCAAACAACCTGACTCAGGAAGGGGTCGATCGCATCAGCGGGTTGCAGAGCATTATCGGGGGGACACGGAGCAACAATCCAAATGCGGTGGTGTTTAACCCGGATAACGGCGGCGATATTCTGCTCGGCGGCGGTGGTAGCGACCGGATGATGGGTAAGGCTGGCGATGACATTATCGATGGCGACGCCTGGCTGAATGTCCGTCTGGCGGTAAGCGGCCTGGCGGGCGTCACCAGCGCCGATAGCCTGAACGAGCTGAAATCCTACATGCTGGCGGGCACCCTGAAACCGAACCAGATTACGATGGTGCGCGAAATTCTGCGTGAAGGCGCAGGCACGGAAACGGACATTGCGGTTTATCGAGACCTGAGCAGTAATTACCTCTTTACCCGCATGGCGGATGGCAGCCTGAGAGTGGACCATGCCACACCCGCAGCCGGGATAGTCAACGATGATGGCGTTGACCGCCTGCTCAACATCGAAAAAGTGGAGTTTGGTGATGGCGAGCAACTGTGGGTCACCGCGCAGGCAGCGACCGGGAGTCTGGCCATCAGCGACACCACGCCTTCGCAGGGCGATTTACTGCGCGCCGACCTCACGAATTTACGTGATGGTAACGGGATTGCCGCAGCGACCGTGGTCACCCTGACGTGGCAGGCACTGAGCGGTGGGCAATGGCTAGATCAGGCGACTGGCCCTGAATTCCGTGTACCTAACGGGTTACAGGGCGCGCAGTTACGCGTCGTCGCCAGCTTCACCGACCGCATGGGCGATGCCGAGCGGATTATCTCGTCGCCCACTCAGGCCGTTACGCCGCGCAACCAACCCACCACGGGGCTGCCGGTCATTAACGACCTGACGCCAACCGAAAGCCTGACGCTGACCGCCATTGTCTCCGGGATTGCGGACGCTGACGGTCTAAGCGGCGGTAACTTCAGCTACCAGTGGCGAATGAGCAATGGCAACGGCTTCGTCAACATTAATGGCGCAACCGCCGCGACCTATACGCCGACCCAGACGGTTGTTGGTCGGACGCTACAGGTGGTGGTCACCGTCCGTGACGACGAAGGCAACCCGCCGGTCGTGCTGACGTCTGCGGCAACGCAGGTGGTCGGCGATCTCAACGTTGGCAACAATCAATCTAACAACCTCACCGGTACCGCAGGAAGCGACATTCTGCGCGGCGAGGGCGGTAGTGATGTGCTGTCAGGGCTGGGGGGCGATGACACGCTGATAGGCGGTGCCGGAAACGACACGCTCGATGGCGGCGCGGGCCGGGATATCCTGGAAGGCGAAGCCGGAGACGACACGCTGAACGGGGGGCTGGATGCCGACACCATGTCTGGTGGAACCGGTAATGATACCTACATTGTGGATAACCTGGGCGACGTGGTCAGCGAAGGTGTCAATGCGGGAACGGACGTGGTGGAAACCAGCCTCGCCAGTTATGTGCTGGCCGATAACGTTGAGCAACTGGTCTTCACCGGCAACGGGAACTACACCGGAACCGGTAACGCGCTGGCCAACACCATTACCGGCGGAAATGGCAACGATTCGCTCTCCGGGCTTGGCGGTAACGATCTGCTGCGAGGGGGGAACGGCACCGATCGCCTGGACGGCGGCGACGGTAACGATACCCTTCAGGGCGACGGCGGTACCGATACGCTGCTGGGTGGTGCAGGTAACGACGTTCTCTCGGGCGGCGCAGGTAATGACATCCTTAACGGCGGTGCCGGAAACGACACCATGAACGGGGATGCCGGCAATGACACCTTTGCTTTCTCTGCAAGCTTTGGGCGCGACCTTATCTCCGGTTTCGACAGCAATGCGGCAGGTGGGCAGGATTTCATCGATCTGCGGTTGTTAAACATCACCAACTTTGCGAATCAGGTTCGTGTCACGACCGTTGCCGGGGATGCCACCATCACCATCGGGAACGACGTCATCACACTGGATGGGGTGAATGCCAATACCATGAGCGTCGGTGATTTTATTCTCTGATAACGCTTAAGGCATTCATCCGATAATAACCGGTTATAAGGAGAAGACTATGTCGGGCCAGCATACGCAATCAGAACTGAACAGGGCGCTGAAAGGAACTCGGTCCACTTTTATTTTGCTGCTGTTTTTTAGTTGTGTAATTAATATGCTTATGCTGGCACCGGCAATTTATATGTTGCAGGTGTACGACCGCGTGCTGGTCAGCAAAAACACCACCACGCTGTTAATGCTTACCTTGCTGATATTTGGTCTGTATATCGTCATTGGCCTGATTGAGTCGGCGCGCGCCAGCGTGATGGTGCGCCTCGGCAATCGGCTGGATGTGAATCTCAACCAACTGGTATTTAACGCGGCGTTTAAGCGCAAAATAACCGCTGGCGACAATAACCCCGCGCAGGCGCTGGCGGAATTAGATCAGGTGCGCCAATTTTTATCCGGCAATAGCCTCTTTGCATTGTTAGATATACCCTGGACGCCTTTCTATTTATTGATCGCATTTCTGGTACATCCGCTGCTGGGTTATCTCTCTGCCGGAGGGATTATTATTCTGTTCACGTTAACGCTGTTTTCAGAGATTTCGACCAAACGCGCGATTCAGCAGGCGCACGCGTTGACGGTGAATAACAGCAGCAAGCTCAATAAGCAACTGCAAAATGCGGACGCGATTGAAGCCATGGGTATGCTTCCCACGCTGAAAAATCACTGGCTGGAGCAACACAATAAAGTGCTGGTTCTGCAAACGCAGATTGCGGATAAAACGGCGCACTTAAGCGGCCTGAGCCGATTTGTGCGTATCCTGCTGCAATCGGTCGCCCTTGGGGCCGGGGCCTTACTGGTCATTAAGGGTGAAATCACACCGGGCCTGATGATCGCCGCGTCTATCATCCTCGGGCGAGTGCTGAACCCGGTTGAACAGGTGATCGGTAGCTGGAAACAGTTTGTGCAGTTTCGCGGCGCGTGGCAGCAGTTGACCACCTTACTAAAAAGTTATCCCGCGCCGAAAGCGGTGCTCACCCTGCCGCGCCCGACGGGCAAAATCAGCGTGGAAAATGTGTTCGCCGCGCCTCCGGGGCTGAGTTCGCCGACGCTGCGCAATATCTCCTT
The DNA here is from genome assembly GCF_057782505.1 of Pseudocitrobacter sp. CD920760. Classification (NCBI taxonomy): domain Bacteria; kingdom Pseudomonadati; phylum Pseudomonadota; class Gammaproteobacteria; order Enterobacterales; family Enterobacteriaceae; genus Pseudocitrobacter; species Pseudocitrobacter sp. CD920760. Next base: position 3,524,478 of record NZ_CM173490.1, on the reverse strand, counting down.
CCAGCTCGATGCCGGAGAGGTGCTGGGGATTATCGGCCCGTCGGCCTCGGGTAAAACGTCGCTCGCGAAACTGCTGGTGGGCGTATGGAGTACGCTATCCGGCAAAGTCCGCCTTGATGGTGCGGATATCTGCCAGTGGGATAAAGCACTGCTCGGCCCGGCCATAGGCTACCTGCCTCAGGACGTCGAACTGTTTGATGGCAGCATCGCGCAAAACATCTCGCGTTTTGCGCTGATGGACAGTGAAAAGATCGTCGCGGCAGCACAGCTGGCGGGCGTTCACGAAATGATCCTCCGCTTTCCTCAGGGCTATGATACCCCGCTTGGCGTAGGTGGATATCAGCTCTCCGGCGGCCAGCGTCAGCGCATCGGGCTGGCGAGAGCGGTGTATAACAATCCCGCGTTTATCGTGCTCGACGAACCCAATGCCAATCTCGACGATGCCGGAGAGTTCGCGCTGATTAAAGCCATTAATACCTTACGCAATCAGGGGCAAACCACGGTCATTATTTCTCATCGCCCGACGCTGCTTGGGGTGGTCAACAAAGTGCTGTTACTCAACGACGGGGCGATGCAGCAGTTCGGTACCCGTGACCAGGTGTTTGCCAGCCTCCGTCAGGCTAACGTTCTAAAACCGGTGGCTGAAATGGCTGAACCGTCTGCTAATAACGACCAACGCGAGGCCTGAAAATGAAAAAGCAGAATTCCGTAAACGATGATGACTGCGTTGATACCCGGATCTGGCCGCCGTTGCTGCGAGGGCTTGTGGTCATACTGTTCGGTGTCGGCGGCTTTTTGCTGTGGTCGGTAAAAGCGCCACTCGATGCAGGGGTGGTGGCTGATGGCACGGTCACCGTATCCAGCAACCGGAAAACGCTCCAGCACCTGAGCGGTGGCCGCGTGACGGCTATCGACGTAAAGGAAGGCGATACGGTTAAGAAAGATCAGGTGCTGGTACGGTTGGATAAAACGCCGCTGGAGATGCGCTACAGCGCGCTGGGCGCGCAGTATTTGTCAGCAAAAACCATTGAAGAACGCCTGCTTGCGGAGCGAGATGGGTTAGAAGCCATCGTTCTTGACGCATCGCTGACTCAACAGTTCTCAGGAAGTAAACGCCTCGTCGAGGCCCGCCAACTGCAGGCGCGTTTGTTTGAAACCCGGCGCAAAACCGTTCAGGACGAAGTGGCGATGCTTGAGGAAAACCTGGAAGGCCTGGTCGGGCAGATAAATAACCTGAACAAAGTCAAAGGATTCCGCGACCATCAGTTTAGCCTTATCAGCCGTGAACTCGGTGCAATTCGTTCTCTGAGTGAGAAAAACTATTATCCCAAAGCCCAGATGCTGGTGCTGGAGCGGGAGGCGGCGGAAATCTCAGGCAGCATATCCGAGGATATTTTAAATATCGCCAAACTGAAGTCGCAGCAAAATGAAATCAAAATCAAACTCTACCAGGTGCGGCATGAATACTTGCAGGAGGTGGAGTCTGAATTAACCTCGAAGCAAAAAGAGCTTTCAATGCTTGAGGATGAACGCATTTCAACCCGTCACGAGCTGGATAATACGGAAATTCGTTCGCCGATTAACGGCACGGTGCTGGATGTGAAGGTAAGTACCGTCGGCGGGGTGATTCAGCCTGGGGAACATCTGATGGATATTGTTGCGGCCGGGCAACCTCTGCAAATTGACGCGCGTATACCGGTGCACGCGATTGATAAAATGGCGCCCGGATTAATGGTGGATGTTCTGTTTCCGGCGCTAAACCACGCGTTATTACCGTCGGTGCCTGCACGCGTGCTGACCGTTTCGGCGGATCGCTTAATTGATGAAGCCACCCAGCAGCCGTATTACCTGGCGGAAGTTCAGGTCTCACGAGAAGGCGTAAAACTGCTGGGTGATTACAAAATTAAAGCCGGTATGCCGGCAAGCGTCACGATAAAAACCGGTGAGCGGACCTTCCTGAGTTACCTCTTTAAACCGCTGCTGGCCCGCCTTGAGCTGGCATTTAAAGAGTATTAAACGTCTTTCACACGCATCAGACAGCCGCTGGTGATGACACACATCACCAGCGCTATCCAGAACACCGCGTGATAACTCCAGATTTCCGCGACGACGCCCGCCAGCGACCCGGCGATGATCCAGCCTACGCGGGTGGTATTGGTGTACAGTGTCGTCGCTGAACCGGCCTGGCCCGGCATCAGATCCTGAAAATAGAGCATGCCAATACCGGCGAGAATACCAATGTAGATTGCGTTAAGAAGCTGTAAACCAAGCAGTAAAACCGGTGTGTGTACCGTCAGCATTCCGGCATAGAACAGCAACCCACTTACGGCGGCGATACGCATTAAAAAGCGCTTACCGAAGCGTTTAGCGTAATATCCGGCAATCAACATGGTTGGGATTTCGAGGCCTGCTGCCGTACCCATCATCACGCCCGCCAGTTTTTCCGGCAGATGTAACTCTTCAATAATAAACAGCGGCATATTAATGATGTACAGACTGTTGGTGCCCCACATCAGCGTGCAGATGGTAAACAGCAGCAGGGCATCGCGGCGATTAGTGCGCGGCGCTTCTATGTGTCCGGCAGTGGCGCCTTTACCTTTATGCATGCTGGGCAGTAAAAACCAGACGATGATACCGCAGACAATAAAGGCCATCGCCGCGCTGAGATACATCACCGTAAAGCCAAAGCCCATCGCCAGCGCATAGGCCAGCGGCGGGCCAATAACCCAGGCGAGTGACACCTGCGCACGCAGAATAGAGCTGAACATGACCGCTTCACGCCCCGTTTTATCCGCATGCTCGCGCGCAAGAGCGAACATTTGTGGGTTGGCGGTAGAGCCAAAGCTGCTCAGAAAAACACCGACAAACAGCAAAACAAAGTAGTTACGATTCCAGGCAAACAGCACGCAGGCGAGCACGCCCAGCAGGCAGCAAAACACGATCAGGCTTTTGCGATCGCCTTTGTGATCGGAACGCCCGGCCAGAAACTGGCTCACCAGGATGCCAATGACCGCGCTACCGGTAAAGAAGAAGCCAACCATCGCCGGACGCGCGTGGACTTCATTAGTCAGAAACAGGCTCAGGGTCGGCGTTTGCAACGCCCCGGCGATACCGGTTAAAAACGCAACAATCAGAAACGACGATGAGGTGAGATCAAACGAACGTCGGGGGGCGGCGGCAGAACTGTTTTGCATATCTCTTAATCGCTAGCGTGACAGGAGGCGGGAGTTTACGTCGCCACTCAGAAAATGAACAGTCATCTACATCAAATTCCGCACATAAAAATTAAAAAGCCATTTCAAAATAATTCTCACTCAAGCTGACGTTTGCTGACGCCTGAACTTCAGCTGATTAAGGTGTCAGCAGTTGTGGTATTAATGCTAATAAAATGTGCTGTAGATCTAACTTTAAACATCAGAAATTCAACTTATCTTGCAGGCTGGTTAAGAAAGGGACAGACTCAATTGAAACGTTTCAGCGTCATCTGACCTTTATTTCGGCATAAGGTGACGCCTTTTTTCTCATGTTAGCTGAAACGATTCAATTCAGCAGGAGAGGAGAACCATGTTCCAGTTATCTGTTCAGGATATTCATCCCGGTCAGCAGGCCGCGGATAAAGAAGAGGCTATTCGGCAGGTTGCTTCAGCACTGGTCAGTGCGGGCAACGTGGCGGAAGGCTACGTCGCCGGGATGCTGGCGCGTGAGCAACAAACGTCCACTTTCTTGGGCAACGGCATTGCTATTCCGCACGGCACTACCGACACGCGCGACCAGGTGCTGAAAACCGGCGTCCAGGTTTATCAGTTTCCGCAGGGCGTGACCTGGGGTGAAGGGCAAACGGCATATGTGGCTATCGGCATTGCTGCGAGCTCAGATGAACACCTGGGTCTGCTGCGTCAGCTGACGCACGTGCTGAGCGATGATTCCGTGGCTGAACAGCTGAAAAGCGCCACCACCGCTGAAGAGCTGCGTGCGTTGCTGATGGGCGAAAAGCAGAGCGAATCGCTGAAGCTTGATAACGACACCCTGTCGCTGGATGTTGCGGCAAACGACCTGGTGACGTTGCAGGCGCTGAACGCCGCGCGTCTGAAAGAGGCCGGAGCGGTGGATAGCGCTTTTGTCGCGCACGCTATTAACGAACAGCCGCTGAATCTCGGTCAGGGTATCTGGCTGAGCGATGGCGTAAACGGCAACCTGCGTAGCGCCGTGGCGGTTAGTCGTGCGGCTAACCCGGTCAGCGTTGGCGAATCTCAGGCCGCGATGTTGATTACCGTGGCAATGGCTGACGATCAACCGACAGCCGTGCTCAGCCGCCTGAGCAATCTGCTGCTGGAAAATAAAGCTGAACGTCTGCTGAAAGCCGATGCCGCCACCGTGCTGGCGCTGCTGACCAGCGACGACGCGGCAGCGGAAGACGTATTAAGCGAAGAATTTGTGGTGCGCAACGAGCATGGTTTACATGCGCGTCCGGGCACTATGTTAGTCAATACAATCAAACAGTTCAGCAGTGATATCACCGTCACCAACCTTGATGGCAGCGGTAAACCGGCGAACGGTCGTAGTTTGATGAAAGTCGTCGCACTTGGCGTGAAGAAAGGCCATCGCCTGCGCTTCACCGCTCAGGGGGACGATGCTCGTCAGGCACTGGACGCAATTGGAGAGGCGATCGCCTCTGGCCTCGGGGAGGGCGCATAAATGAGCAGACGCGTTGCAACAATCACACTGAATCCGGCCTACGATCTGGTTGGCTTTACGCCAGAAATTGAACGTGGCGAAGTTAACCTGGTGCGTACCACCGGCCTGCACGCCGCAGGTAAAGGGATTAACGTTGCAAAAGTGCTGAAGGATCTGGGCATCGATGTCACCGTCGGTGGTTTCCTCGGGAAAGACAATCAGGACGGTTTTCAGCAACTGTTCAGCGAACTTGGAATCGCTAACCGCTTTCAGGTGGTGCAGGGCCGTACCCGCATTAACGTTAAGCTGACGGAAAAAGACGGCGAAGTCACCGACTTCAACTTCTCTGGTTTCGACGTGACTGCCGCAGACTGGGAACGTTTTGTTAACGACTCCCTGAGCTGGCTGGGTCAATTCGACATGGTTTGCGTAAGCGGCAGCCTGCCAGCGGGCGTCAGCCCGGAAGCGTTTACCGACTGGATGACGCGTCTGCGCAGCCAGTGCCCGTGCATCATTTTCGACAGCAGCCGTGAAGCGCTGGTGGCGGGCCTGAAAGCAGCACCGTGGCTGGTTAAACCGAATCGTCGCGAACTGGAAATCTGGGCCGGTCGCAAGCTGCCGGAAATGAAAGACGTGATCGACGCGGCTCACGCCCTGCGAGAACAAGGTATCGCCCATGTGGTGATTTCCCTCGGCGCAGAAGGCGCGCTGTGGGTGAATGCGTCCGGTGAGTGGATTGCTAAGCCGCCGTCAGTGGAAGTGGTCAGCACCGTTGGTGCAGGCGATTCCATGGTCGGTGGCCTGATTTACGGCCTGCTGATGCGTGAATCCAGCGAGCACACACTGCGTCTGGCGACGGCGGTGGCGGCACTGGCGGTCAGCCAGAGCAATGTCGGCATTACCGACCGTACCCAGCTGGCGGCCATGATGGCGCGCGTTGACTTACAACCGTTTAATTAACAGCAGGAGAGAAATCATGAGAACGCTGCTGATTATTGATGCCGGACTCGGACAGGCTCGCGCCTACATGGCGAAAACCCTGCTGGGCGCGGCGGCGCAAAAAGCAAAGCTCGAACTGATTGATAACCCGAACGATGCGGAACTGGTGATTGTGCTGGGTTCTGCTCTTCCGGCGGACAGCGCGCTGGCCGGGAAGAAAGTGTATCTGGGCGATATCAATCGCGCAGTCGCGCACCCGGAACTGTTCCTGGGCGAAGCGAAAGGCCATGCGCTGCCTTACGAAGCGCCTGCCATTGCGGCTCCGACAACCTCCGGCGCGGTAAAACGCATCGTGGCGGTAACCGCGTGCCCGACCGGTGTCGCGCACACCTTTATGGCGGCAGAAGCGATTGAAACTGAAGCCAAAAAACGCGGTATGTGGGTGAAGGTTGAAACCCGTGGTTCCGTGGGCGCAGGCAATGCCATCACCCCGGAAGAAGTTGAGCAGGCCGATTTGGTTATCGTGGCGGCGGATATCGAAGTGGACCTGGCGAAGTTCGCCGGTAAACCGATGTATCGCACCTCGACCGGTCTGGCGCTGAAGAAAACGGCGCAGGAGTTTGATAAAGCTGTTGCCGAAGCGAAGCCGTATCAACCGACCGGTCAAACTCAGGCTGCGGCCAGCGCCAAGAAAGAGGGCGGCGGCGCTTATCGCCACCTGCTGACCGGCGTTTCTTACATGCTGCCGATGGTGGTGGCGGGCGGCCTGTGTATCGCGCTCTCCTTTGCCTTTGGTATCAAAGCGTTCGAAGTACCAGACACGCTGGCGGCTGCGCTGATGCAAATCGGCGGCGGTTCAGCCTTTGCCCTGATGGTTCCAGTGCTGGCGGGCTTCATTGCCTTCTCAATTGCTGACCGTCCTGGCCTGACGCCGGGTCTGATTGGCGGTATGTTAGCCGTGAGCACCGGGTCTGGCTTCATCGGCGGTATCATTGCAGGCTTCCTGGCCGGTTACGTGGCGAAAGCCATCAGCACGAAGCTGAAACTGCCGCCGAGCATGGAAGCGCTGAAACCGATTCTGATCATTCCATTGGTATCCAGCCTGATCGTAGGCCTGGCGATGATCTATCTGATTGGTAAACCGGTTGCCGGTATTCTGGCAGGCCTGACGCACTGGCTGCAAACCATGGGCACGGCGAATGCGGTCCTGCTGGGCGCAATCCTCGGCGGTATGATGTGTACCGACATGGGCGGCCCGGTGAACAAAGCGGCTTATGCGTTCGGCGTTGGTCTGCTCAGTACGCAAACCTACGCGCCGATGGCGGCAATTATGGCCGCAGGCATGGTGCCACCGCTGGCAATGGGCGTTGCCACGCTGGTTGCGCGTAACAAGTTTGATAAAGGACAGCGCGAAGGTGGTAAAGCGGCACTGGTGCTGGGTCTGTGCTTCATCTCTGAAGGGGCAATTCCTTTCGCGGCGCGTGACCCGATGCGTGTTCTGCCATGCTGTATCGTCGGCGGGGCAATCACCGGCGCTATCTCCATGGCGGTGGGCGCAAAACTGATGGCGCCGCACGGCGGTCTGTTTGTTCTGCTGATCCCTGGCGCAATCACTCCGGTTCTGGGTTATCTGCTGGCGATTGTGGCGGGTACGCTGGTGGCGGGCTTGTCCTACGCGGTGCTGAAACGCGCTGACGCGGAAGGGGTAGCGAAAGCGGCGTAAGGTTTTATCTTCTTGTTAAAAAGGGCGGAGATTATCTTCGCCCTTTTTCATGCCTCAAATATTTGTGTCCTTAATCCCACTTTTGTTACTGCAAAACGCATATTGCTAATATATTTGTGATTCACTTCATATCTCTTCCATAACGCTCCTGTCGATAGCTTTACTTTACATTCATACCTGGCCAATATAAACATATGTTCAATAGTGAACATGTGTTTAATGAATGTGTTTTATGGCGTTAATAACGAACTCTGCATGAAAAGGACGAATATGTCCGGGGGCGTTCTATGCTTGAAGATAATTATATTGTTACGATTGGTTCTGCGAACATGGATGTCGCTGGATATTCGCAGAATCAATTGAATTATGCTGATTCAAATCCCGGAAAGATAAGGTTTACCCCGGGGGGCGTGGGTAGGAATATTGCCCATAATATTGCACTGCTCGGTAAAAGCTCCTGGCTTCTGACGGCTGTCGGTGATGATTTTTATGGCAAGTCTTTGCTTATGCAAACAGAATTATCAGGTGTGCATGTAGATAAATGCCTGAAAGTTTCTGATGAAAGTACCTCCAGTTATCTTTCTCTTCTCGATAATACCGGCGAAATGCTGGTTGCTATTAATGATATGAGCATCTCTGAATGCTTATCACCAGAATTTTTGGCGCACCATCGGGAATTTATTCGGGGGGCACGCGTCATCGTTGTTGATTGCAATATTAGCGAGGCGGCCCTGGCGTGGATAATGGAAAATCGAGGTGAAACGCCGATTTTTGTCGATCCGGTATCAGCGTGGAAGTGCGTGAAAATCCGTGACTGGCTCCCTCACATCCATACCTTAAAACCGAACCGACTTGAAGCGGAAACATTGAGTGGGATACCTCTTGTCTCACGCCAGGATGTCCCTGCTGTCGCGGCATGGTTCCACCAACAAGGCCTACAACGGCTGGTTCTGAGTATGGGGGGCGACGGCGTTTATTACAGTGATATGCAGGGTGAATCTGGCTGGTCATCACCTCTGAAAACGCAAGTCGTGAACGTTACGGGAGCCGGAGATGCCATGATGGCGGGGCTTGCTGCATGCTGGCACGAAGGCTTTTCATTACCTGAATCCGTTCGTTTTTCCCAAGGGTGTGCCTCAATGGCGCTCTCCTCTGAATATACCAATAACCCTGAATTGTCGTTTTCTAACGTATTAGCTTTAGTGGAGAAAAAAGAATGTCAGAATTAAATATTTCATCTGATTTATTACAGGTTTCACCGGAAGTTAAGCAAGCGCTTGCGGATAACAAACCGGTCGTGGCACTGGAATCGACGATTATTTCCCATGGAATGCCATTTCCACAAAATGCACAAACAGCCATTGAAGTGGAAGAGACAATCCGCAAACACGGTGCGGTTCCTGCCAGTATTGCTATTATCGGCGGAGTCATGAAAGTTGGGCTTAGCCAGGAGGAAATTGAATTATTAGGTCGTGAAGGGCACAACGTAACCAAAGTAAGTCGCCGTGATTTACCCTTTGTTGTGGCCGCCGGAATAAATGGTGCGACCACCGTTGCGTCAACCATGATTATTGCCGCTCTCGCTGGTATTAAAGTTTTTGCCACAGGAGGGATAGGCGGTGTTCACCGTGGTGCCGAACATACCTTTGATATTTCTGCCGACTTACAGGAACTCGCCCATACCAATGTTGCGGTGGTTTGTGCCGGTGCGAAATCTATTCTTGATCTGGGCTTAACAACTGAGTATCTCGAAACATTTGGGGTACCGCTTATTGGCTATCAAACAAAAGCGTTACCCGCCTTTTTCTGTCGTACCAGCCCGTTCGAGGTGAGTATTCGTCTGGATACACCGGAGCAAATCGCACGAGCGATGGCCGTAAAATGGCAGTCCGGCCTGAACGGTGGTCTGGTAATCGCCAACCCTATCCCTCAGGCATATGCCATGCCAGAAGAGCAGATCAATTCGGCCATTGATCGCGCGGTGGCCGAGGCGGAACAGCAGGGCGTTGTCGGGAAAGAAAGCACGCCGTTCCTGCTGGCGCGCGTTGCTGAACTGACCGGCGGCGATAGTCTTAAATCCAACATTCAGCTGGTCTTTAATAACGCGATTCTGGCCTGCGAAATTGCCAAAGAGTATCAGCGTTTGCAGTAAATCAGCATCGGGCAGGAGGCTGTCGCCCGTCACTCTGTTTTTGAAAACCTGGCCTGTGCCAGGTTTTCTACCAGGTAAGGGTATTCATTATGGATATTATGAGAAGTGTTCTGGGAATGGCGGTACTCCTGATCATTGCGTTTTTACTCTCGGTGAATAAAAAACGGATTAGTCTGCGCACAGTGGGGGCGGCGCTGGCTTTGCAGATTGCCATCGGTGGCATCATGCTCTATTTCCCGCCAGGAAAATGGCTGGTAGAGCAGGCGGCAATGGGTGTTCATAAAGTGATGTCCTACAGCGATGCCGGGAGTGCATTTATTTTTGGCTCACTGGTTGGGCCCAAGATGGATGTGCTTTTTGATGGAGCCGGGTTTGTCTTTGCGTTCCGTGTTTTGCCCGCCATTATCTTTGTGACTGCGCTGATAAGCCTGCTTTACTACATCGGCGTAATGGGATTGCTGATCCGTATTCTTGGCGGTATTTTCCAGAAAGCACTGAATATCAGCAAAGTTGAATCTTTTGTCGCGGTAACAACGATTTTCCTCGGCCAGAATGAGATCCCGGCGATCGTGAAGCCGTTTATTGAGAAGTTGAACCGCAATGAACTGTTTACCGCTATCTGCAGCGGTATGGCCTCGATTGCCGGATCGATGTTGATCGGATACGCCGGAATGGGCGTGCCCATTGACTATCTTCTGGCTGCGTCATTAATGGCAATCCCCGGTGGCATACTGTTCGCCAGATTGATGAGCCCGGCGACGGAGGCGTCTCAGGTAACGTTCGAGAATCTTTCCTTTACCGAAACACCGCCAAAAAGCATTATTGAAGCGGCGGCGAGCGGGGCCATGACCGGGCTGAAGATTGCCGCCGGTGTGGCGACAGTCGTAATGGCGTTTGTGGCGATTATCGCGTTGCTGAACGGCATTATCGGGGGCGTTGGCAGTTGGTTTGGTTTTGATCATGCATCCCTTGAAGGGATTTTTGGCTATGTGCTGGCACCGCTGGCATGGATTATGGGTGTTGACTGGAGTGATGCTACGCTTGCAGGTAGCCTGATTGGGCAGAAACTGGCAATCAACGAGTTTGTCGCCTATCTGAGTTTTTCACCCTACTTACAGGCCGCCGGAACTCTGGACGTTAAAACTATTGCCATTATCTCGTTTGCCCTGTGTGGATTTGCCAACTTCGGTTCGATTGGCGTCGTTGTCGGGGCCTTTTCGGCAATTGCCCCGCAGCGGGCACCGGAAATCGCGCAGTTGGGCGTGAGAGCGCTCGCCGCGGCAACGCTTTCTAATCTGATGAGTGCGACCATTGCGGGTTTCTTTATTAGCCTTGGGTAATGAAAACTGTTAGCAGCGCACATTACTGTGCGCTGTTTTTTAGCAGATACCAGGCGTTGTCCACTGAGAGCGTTGGGTTGTTGATACTGATGCTGGCACGCGCTAAGGCCGCGCAGGCAACGGCAAATTGTGCGCCGTCCCTGAACTCGGTTCCGTCGAGGAAGCTATAAAGCAGCCCAGCCATCAGTGCATCATCAGCGCCAAAACTGTCCACCACCGGATGCGCAGGCGGCGTCAGCGCAAAGGCTTCACCCTCTTTTTCGCTACAAAAGACCGACTCGTCTTCCAGACATACGACGATGCGCTGTACGCCCTGAGCGTGCAAATCGTTAACAGCATAACGTAGCTGCTCATCATTATTGATAGCGTTCCCCCACAGGATCTCGAGTTCTCTGCGTGTCGGTTTTAACGTGTGAATACGGCCCAGCCAGCTTTTAACTTTTTCCGCTTTGAACTCTGAGACGGTATCAACAAATACCGGAATATTTCCGGCCAGCGTAAAGACCCACTCCAGCGCTTGTGGCGTTAGATTGCAGTCCACGAGGATCACCCCTGCATGTGTGAGCAGCTCCCGCGAGGCGTTGAGAAGTTGAGGAGTTAGCGCATCAAGTAAATGCGTGTCGTTGATGGCCAGGACCGTTTCATCCTGCGGATTGGCAATGGATAAATAGGTTGAGGTATTTTGCCCATGCAGGCGAATGCAGTTCTGGGTATTCACGCCGGCCTGACGCGTTTGCTCAAGCAACGTATCACCATAAAAATCGCTGCCCACCGCCGAGAGTAAATGAACATCCCGCCCCAGCAGTGCCAGATTGTGGGCGATATTACGTGCCACACCTCCGGCAGAACAGCGAATATCGCCTGGCTGGGAGGCCGCTTGCGGATAATGGATATCAGCGACCCCGCGAATATCCATATTGATTGCGCCCAGCACGACGCAGTAATCCTGTTCAGTCAGGATGTAGCCTTTACCTTTGATTAACCCTTTGCGCGTGAGATCCATAATGTGCGCCGCGACGCGTGAACGACTCACCTGCAAAATGTCGGCGATTTCGTTTTGCTGAATAAGCGGGTTACGGCGCAGGATGTTGAGGATCTGCTTCTCCCTGTCAATCATGCTTACGCCACCTCTTCAGCAACCTGCTGCGCCTTCAGCCACGCAATCTCTTCCGCCCAGATATCCGGGTTTGTGGTTTCCAGAATCAGCGGGATACCGTCAAAACGGTTGTCCTGCATAATCCAACGGAAGGCGTCGTGGCCGATATTGCCTTCACCGAGGCTGTTATGGCGGTCAACACGGCTACCGAAGGCGCTTTTCGCATCGTTGAGGTGCATCCCGCGCAGGTAGTTAAAGCCCACGATACGTTCAAATTCGGCAAAAGTTTTTGCACATTCGTCAGCGGTACGCAGATCGTAACCGGCGGCAAAGGCGTGGCAGGTATCAATGCAGACGCCGACGCGGGATTTATCTTCTACGCCGTCGATGATGGCCGCGAGATGTTCGAATTTAAAACCGAGATTACTGCCCTGACCGGCGGTGTTTTCAATCACGGCGGTCACGCCTTCGGTTTGCGCCAGCGCGATGTTGATGGATTCAGCGATACGCGCCAGACACTTATCTTCATCAATTTGCATCAGGTGGCTGCCCGGGTGGAAGTTCAGCAGCGTCAGGCCAAGCTGCTGGCAGCGGCTGAGCTCATCAATAAAGGCTTCGCGAGATTTTTCCAGCGCGTCTTCCACGGGATGACCAAGGTTAATCAGATAGCTGTCGTGGGGAAGGATCTGCGCGGCGGTGTAGTGGTATTTTTCGCAGGCCGCTTTGAAATCATCAATCACTTCTGTGGTGAGGGGGGCGGCGCGCCACTGGCGCTGATTTTTGGTGAACAGGGCGAAAGCGGTCGCTTCTAATTCTGCTGCACGAATGGCGGCGTTGGCTACGCCGCCGGAGGCGCTTACGTGCGCTCCAATGTATTTCATAACGACTCCTGTTAAACCCGCCAGAGGAGGGGAAAGCAAACCGTAATCATAGCGGGTTAACAGGGAGAAGTCGTGATGGATTATGCCATCAGGGCGTGGACCGCAAGGTTAATTGCGCCACCGCCGACGATTAACCAGATGAACAGCACCAGCGCCATCAGCATCGGTTTTGCACCCGCTTTTTTCAGTGCGCTCACGTGGGTGGTTAAGCCCAGCGCCGCCATCGCCATCGCCAGCAATACCGTATCCAGCGTCACCAGCACATCCACTACGGCTTTCGGCAACAGGTGGAAGGAGTTGAAAATCGCGACCACAATGAACAGCACCGCAAACCAGGGGATAGTGATTTTGCTTTTCTGGCCGCTGCCCGCCGGCGCCAGCTGTTTTACGCGTGCTGCCAGGATAAGCAGGAACGGAGCCAGCATCATCACGCGCAGCATTTTCGAAATCACCGCCGCGTTTTCAGCTTCCGGGTTAATCGCATGACCCGCAGCAACCACCTGCGCCACTTCGTGCATGGTTGAACCAATATAGATGCCGTACGTTTCCGGGCTGAACCAGTGTGCCAGCAGCGGGTACATCGCCGGATAAAGGAAGATAGCCAGCGTACCGAAGATAACGACGGTCGCCACTGCCACGGTCACTTTACTCGCTTCTGCTTTTACTACCGGTTCCGTCGCCAGTACGGCCGCCGCGCCACAGATACTGCTACCCGCGCCAATCAGCCAACTGGTGTGTTTATCGAGACCAAACACTTTTTGACCCAACCAGCAGGCCAGTAAAAAGGTGCTGGTTAGGGTGAGGGCGTCGGTGGCAATCCCGCTGACGCCCACTTCAGCAATTTGCGAAAACGTCAGGCGGAAGCCATAAAGAATGATACCGAGACGCAGCAGGTGCTGTTTCGCGAACAGGACGCCGCCGTCGCAGGGCTGCCAGATTTTAGGGTAAACCGTGTTACCGATGACCATCCCCAGCAGGATAGCCAGCGTTAATGCACTGAAGCCTGCGCCTGAAATAGCGGGAATGCTCCCGGCCCACAGTGCTGCCCCGGTGATGACCGCGCTGAGCGCCAGCCCGGGGAGATAATGTCTTACGGTACGATGAGGTTCGCGTAATGTGATTTCTGCCATAACCTTCTCCTTTGTCTGGGCAAAAGATTACGCCGTACTGGTTTAAAGATAAAATTGATTATATATTTATAATTAATCGTAATAACTGGTAAGCGCCGATTGAACAGGCAGGAAAGATATGCATATCACGCTGCGACAGCTTGAAGTGTTCGCGGAAGTACTCAAAAGCGGTTCCACCACCCAGGCCTCGCAGATGCTGGCGCTGTCGCAGTCTGCGGTCAGCGCGGCGTTAACCGATCTCGAAGGGCAACTCAGCGTGCAGCTTTTCGACCGCGTCGGTAAACGGTTGGTGGTAAACGAGCACGGGCGTTTGCTTTACCCGCGCGCGCTGGCATTGCTGGAGCAGGCTACCGAAATTGAGCAACTGTTCCGCGAAGATAACGGGGCAATCCGCGTCTACGCCAGTAGCACCATCGGTAACTATCTTTTGCCGGAAATGATCGGCCGCTATCGCCGGGATTTCCCTGATTTGCCGATTGAGCTTAGCGTCGGCAACAGTCAGGATGCCATTAATGCCGTGGCGGATTTTCGCGTCGATATCGGTTTTATCGAGGGGCCGTGTCATTCAGCGGATATCGTGGCGGAGCCCTGGCTGGAAGATGAGCTGGTGGTGTTTGCCGCACCGGATTCGCCACTACTGGAAGGGGAGGTGACTCTCGCCCGTCTGTCGGCACAGCCGTGGATTTTGCGCGAGAAAGGCTCCGGTACCCGCGAAATTGTCGATTATCTTCTGCTCTCGCATTTACCGCAGTTCCGCCTGGGAATGGAGCTTGGCAACTCCGAAGCCATTAAACATGCGGTGCGCCACGGGCTGGGCATCAGCTGTCTGTCACGCCGGGTGATTGCCGAACAACTGGAAAGCGGAAAGCTGGTGGAAGTGACGGTGCCGTTACCGGGGCTGAATCGCACGCTGTGGCGTATTCATCATCGGCAGAAGCATCTTTCTAATGCGTTACTGCGCTTTCTCTCGTACTGCACCATTTCATAGACTGTCGCCAGCTGGCGAGAAACTCGCCAGTAACAGCATGTGCTGCTTTACTTATAATTGGCCGTTCATCATGAAGGTCTCTTATAACTGCGCATTTCTGCCAGAAGACAGGCTTTTCGTCTGCTACAATCGCGCCTCAATTTTTGGATGGACAGTATTTTCAAATGGTTTCCGAAACTAAAACCACACAAGCGCCCGCGCTCCGTCGCGAACTCAAGGCGCGTCACCTGACGATGATCGCCATTGGCGGTTCAATCGGTACAGGTCTTTTTGTCGCATCAGGCGCAACCATTTCCGCAGCAGGCCCCGGCGGGGCGTTATTCTCATACATTCTGATTGGCCTGATGGTGTACTTCCTGATGACCAGTCTGGGCGAACTGGCGGCATATATGCCGGTTTCCGGTTCGTTCGCTACCTACGGCCAGAACTATGTCGAAGAAGGCTTCGGCTTCGCGCTGGGCTGGAACTACTGGTACAACTGGGCTGTGACTATCGCCGTTGACCTGGTGGCCGCACAGCTGGTGATGAGCTGGTGGTTCCCGGATACGCCGGGCTGGATCTGGAGCGCCCTGTTCCTGTGCGTCATTTTCCTGCTCAACTACATCTCCGTAAAAGGCTTCGGCGAAGCGGAATACTGGTTCTCTCTGATTAAAGTCGCCACCGTTATCATCTTCATCATTGTGGGCGTGATGATGATTGTCGGCATCTTCAAGGGCTCGCAGCCAGTAGGCTGGAGCAACTGGACAACCGGCGATGCGCCATTTGCCGGTGGCTTGTCGGCGATGATCGGCGTGGCAATGATTGTCGGCTTCTCCTTCCAGGGCACCGAGCTGATTGGTATCGCGGCGGGTGAGTCTGAAGATCCGGAGAAAAACATTCCGCGCGCGGTGCGTCAGGTGTTCTGGCGAATCCTGCTGTTCTATGTGTTCGCGATCCTGATTATCAGCCTGATTATTCCGTACACCGATCCGAGCCTGCTGCGTAACGATGTTAAAGACATCAGCGTTAGCCCGTTCACCCTGGTCTTCCAGCATGCGGGTCTGCTTTCTGCGGCTGCGGTGATGAACGCCGTTATCCTGACGGCGGTACTGTCTGCGGGTAACTCCGGGATGTACGCATCAACGCGTATGCTTTACACCCTGGCGTGCGACGGTAAAGCGCCGCGCATCTTCTCTAAGTTGTCGAGAGGCGGTGTGCCGCGTAATGCGCTGTACGCGACCACGGTGATTGCGGGCCTGTGCTTCCTGACCTCTATGTTCGGTAACCAGACCGTTTATCTGTGGCTGCTGAATACCTCCGGGATGACGGGCTTCATCGCCTGGCTGGGGATTGCCATTAGTCACTATCGCTTCCGTCGCGGTTATGTGATGCAGGGGCACGATATTAACGATCTGCCGTACCGTTCCGGGTTCTTCCCGCTGGGGCCGATCTTCGCTTTCGTACTGTGCCTGATTATCACCCTGGGCCAGAACTATGAAGCGTTCCTGGCCGATACCATCGACTGGGGCGGCGTTGCAGCTACCTATATCGGTATCCCGCTGTTCCTGATTATCTGGTTCGGCTACAAGCTGAGCCGTGGAACACGCTTCGTTCGCTACAGCGAAATGCACTTCCCGGAGCGCTTTAAGAAATAATTAGCGCCGCTGTCTAAGAAGCCCTCTTCACGCAAAGAGGGCTTTTTTTTACCCTAAATTACATCCCGCCTAAGATTATTCCCGTATTGATAGAATTAAACGATTACATATTGACATAACTTTAAATAACTTAATTGATAATTGTTATCATTCTCTTTATCATCACCCGCGTTAATACTGGATGAAGCCACTCCCTCTCTTACGGTAAATCGTGACCGACAAGAGGCGACAGCCACATCTGCATAAAAAAATAAGCGCTGAAGGTCAGCAGCGTGAAGCAGTCAGTGTGAGCAATACCCTTTTGAAATAATTACGTATTCACCTCATGGAGATTTGGAATGTTCAGGTTAAACCCCTTCGTCCGGGGCGGGCTCTGCGTGTCCGCTTTGTCACTGGCGCTGCCGGTTACCGCCGCCACTGAAGGCGAACAAATGGTCGTCACCGCTGCTGCAACCGAGCAGAGCGTCAAAGATGCCCCCGCCAGTATCAGCGTGATCACTCAGGAAGATCTGCAACGCAAGCCGGTGCAAAACCTGAAAGATATCCTCAAGGAAGTGCCGGGCGTACAGCTCACCAATGAAGGCGATAACCGCCAGGGCGTGAGTATTCGCGGCCTCGACAGCAGCTACACCCTGATTCTTATCGATGGCAAACGCGTGAATTCGCGCAATGCCGTTTTCCGCCATAACGACTTCGACCTGAACTGGATCCCGGCAGATTCCATCGAGCGTATCGAAGTGGTGCGCGGGCCGATGTCTTCGCTCTACGGCTCCGATGCGCTGGGCGGCGTGGTGAATATCATCACCAAAAAAATTGGTCAGAAGTGGACGGGCAGCATCACGGCTGATACCACCATTCAGGAAAACCGCGATCGCGGCGATACTTACAACGGCCAGTTCTTTACCAGCGGCCCATTGGTGGATGGCGTACTGGGGGTGAAAGCCTTTGGTAGCCTCTCCAAACGTGAGAAAGATAAGCAGGAATCGTCCACCACCAGTGCCACCGGTGAAACGCCGCGTATCGAAGGTTTCACCAGCCGCGATGCCAACGTCGAATTTGCCTGGACACCCACGGATAATCAGGATATCACCGCCGGTTACGGTTTTGACCGTCAGGACAGAAATTCAGATTCGCTGGATCAGAACCGTCTTGAGCGTCAAAACTATTCCCTGAGTCATAACGGTCGTTGGGATGTCGGTAACAGCGAGCTGAAGTTCTACGGTGAAAAAGTCGATAACAAGAACCCCGGCAACAGCAGCCCGATCACCTCGGAAAGCAACACCATTGACGGTAAATATGTGCTGCCGGTGGGGGCTATCAACCAGTTGATCACGTTCGGCGGGGAGTGGCGACACGACAAACTGAAAGATCCGGTTAACCTGACCGGCGGAACCAGCAGCGAAACGTCAGCCAGCCAGTACGCGCTGTTTATTGAAGATGAGTGGCGTATTTTTGAACCGCTGGCGCTGACCACCGGTATTCGTATGGACGATCACGAAACCTATGGCGATCACTGGAGCCCGCGTGCGTACCTCGTGTATAGCGCGACGGATACCGTCACGGTGAAAGGCGGCTGGGCAACGGCCTTTAAAGCGCCATCGCTGCTGCAATTGAGCCCGGACTGGACGACCAACTCCTGCCGTGGCGGCTGCCGTATCGTGGGGAGCCCTGACCTGAAACCCGAAACCAGCGAAAGCTGGGAAATCGGCCTCTACTATCAGGGGGAAGAGGGCTGGCTGGAAGGCGTGCAGGGTAGCGTGACCACCTTCCGCAACGATGTGGAAGATATGATCAACATTGCGCGTACTTCTGATGTCAGCGCGGCGCCAGGCTATTCCAACTTTGTCGGCTTTGATTCCAGCGGCAAGCCAATTTTCGCCTATTACAACGTGAATAAAGCACGAATTCAGGGTGTGGAAACCGAGCTGAAAGTCCCGTTTGGCGAGCAGTGGAAAGTGACGCTGAACTACACCTATAACGATGGTCGCGATCTCAGTAATGGCGGGAATAAACCGTTGCAGGAGCTGCCGTTCCATACGGCTAACGGTCGCGTAGACTGGACGCCGGTACAGGACTGGTCGTTCTATCTGGCGGCGCGTTACAACGGTGAACAGCGTGCGGTGAGCGCGACGTCGAAAACGCCGGGTGGCTACACGACGTGGGACATGGGCGGCGCATGGCAGGCCACGCAAAACGTTAAGCTGCGTGCGGGTGTGCTGAACCTGGGGGATAAAGACCTGAGTCGTGATGACTACAGCTATAACGAAGATGGTCGTCGCTACTTTATGGCGGTGGATTACCGCTTCTGATGGTGCGATAGCGGAAATGTCGGATGGCGGCTACGCCTTATCCGACCTACGGGTTATGTGCATCCGGGCAAATCCACCGACCGCACACACTCGTAGGCCGGATAAGCGTTAGCGCCATCCGGCAATCCACGCTTACTTCAACAAATACTGCGCATGGAAGCGCAGATGATCCTCAATAAACGACGCAATAAAGAAGTAGCTGTGATCGTAACCCGGCTGAATGCGCAGGGTTAGCGGCCAATCTTTTTGCCGTGCGATCTCCGCGAATACCGCAGGCTGCAATTGATCGGCCAGGAACTGGTCGCTGTCGCCCTGATCGATGAGCATCGGTGTTGCCGCGTCAGCCTGACTGGCATGCAACAACGCACAGCTGTCCCACTGCGCCCAGGCGGATTGTTCCTCGCCCAGATACGCTGTAAACGCTTTCTTACCCCATGGCACATTGCCGGGGTTCACAATGGGTGCAAACGCCGATGCGCTGACATATTTGCCCGGATTCTTCAGCGCCAGCAGCAGTGCGCCGTGCCCGCCCATTGAGTGTCCGCTGATAGCACAGCGATCGCTGACATTAAATTTATCCTGAATCAGTGCTGGCAGTTCATCGCGAATGTAGTCATACATCCGGAAATGTGCTGCCCACGGCTGCTGCGTGGCGTTCAGATAAAAACCCGCGCCCTGGCCCAGATCATAGCCGTCATCATTCGCGACATCCGCGCCGCGCGGGCTGGTATCGGGCATCACCAGCACCATCCCCAGCTCGGAGGCAACGCGTTGCGCGTTGGCTTTAGTGGTAAAGTTCTCGTCCGTACAGGTCAAACCCGACAGCCAGTAAAGTACCGGTGGCGGCGTTGTTCCATTCGTTGGCGGTAAAAAGATGCTGAACGTCATGGCGCAGTTCAACGTAGTGGAGTCGTGCCGCCAGCGTTGTTGCCAGCCTTCAAAACAACGATGTTCTTCAAGCAATTCCATGCAAGGCTCCTTATATTCAAAATCAGAAATACTGGGATCATCATACAGATAATTCATCGCCGTTGAGTAACTTTCACTTCCGCATCGTCTTGATATGTCGCATCATACGTATAACTTATTGTTAACAATTGAGGCGGTATGGCCTTACGAATCGCATTCAGCGGCTTTACGGTGTTGGTGGTTATCATGGGGATAGGGCGGTTTGCCTTTACGCCCCAGGTGCCATTAATGATTGCCGACAACCAGCTCACGCTGACCAGTGCCGGGCTGGTCGCGGCGATGAACTATCTGGGCTATCTGATTGGCGCGTGGGATGCCATGCGCGCGCAGCGTCACGTCGAGACGCGCCTGTATCTGGGCATTGCCGGGGCGGTGGTGTTCACGCTGCTTTCCGCATGGGCCGATAATGCCTGGCTACACGGTGTGCTGCGCCTGATTCTGGGATGTATGAGCGGTTGGGCGCTGGTGCTAACCGCCGCCTGGACCAACGAGCGTCTTGCGCAGTTGGGCCATGCCGGGCTGAGCGCCGCAGTGTTCGCCGGGCCGGGGGCGGGGATTGCCCTCAGCGGCCTGCTGGCGGTGTGGATCCACTCTCAGTCGCTTGCCGCGTCGCAGGGCTGGCTGCTTTACGGCCTGCTGGCGTTAGTGCTGATTATACTGGTCGTCCGCTGGTTGCCGCGTCCTGGCGCGCTGCATCCGTCGGGCATAAAGCCCGAGCCGCTGCATCTCACCGCCGACCTTAAACGTCTGGTCTGGAGCTACAGCCTGGCAGGATTCGGCTATATTTTGCCTGCGACCTTTCTCTCACAAATGGCCGCGCAGCGTTTTCCCGGTAGCCTGTTTGCGCAGTTTGTCTGGCCAATATTTGGCCTCGCGTCGGTTATCGGTATCGCCCTGAGTATTGCGATGCGTCATGTGGGGCAGAGCCACCACCGTCTGGCGGTGGTATTGTGGTTACAGGGGCTTGGCGTGTTGTTCGCATGGCTGGTACCTGGTTTGCCGGGCTTAGCCCTGGGCGCAGCGCTGGTGGGCGGCGGCTTCCTTTGCGCGGTGCAGCTTTCGCTGTTATATGGTCGGGAGCTGGCGCCGCGTCACTCACGCTATATGGCCGGATTGCTGACTACCGGCTATGCCGTAGGTCAATTGGTTGGCCCAATGACCTCGGCACTGTCGACCTGGCTTACGCATCGCCTGGACCCAGCGCTTGGGGTCGCGGCGCTGGCGCTGTTTATCGGCGGCGTGCTGGTATGGCGACCGGAGCATGCAAGGCAGCAGCAATTGCAATAATTATCGTTACGAATACTGGATTATGTGCGCGGCCTCACGCACAATAAGTGCAAACTTTGCCCCATGAAGGGCGGAGCGCCCCACCTGCTGGAGAAAGAAAAGATGTCATCACTGAGTAAAGAAGCTGCACTGGTTCATGAAGCCCTCGTGGCCCGTGGACTGGAAACGCCGCTGCGCCCGCCGGTGCGCGAAATGGATAATGAAACCCGTAAGCGTCTGATTTCAGGGCATATGACCGAGATTATGCAGTTGCTGAATCTCGATCTGAGTGATGACAGTCTGATGGAAACCCCGCATCGCATTGCCAAAATGTATGTGGATGAGATTTTCTCTGGCCTCGATTACGCCAATTTCCCGAAAATCACCGTCATTGAAAACAAGATGAAGGTTGATGAGATGGTGACCGTGCGCGATATCACCCTCACCAGCACCTGTGAACATCATTTTGTGACCATCGATGGTAAAGCAACGGTGGCGTACATCCCGAAAGAGTCGGTGATTGGCTTGTCCAAAATCAACCGTATCGTGCAGTTCTTCGCTCAGCGCCCACAGGTGCAGGAGCGTCTGACGCAGCAAATTCTCACCGCGCTGCAAACCCTGCTCGGGACCAACAACGTGGCGGTTTCCATTGATGCGGTGCATTACTGCGTGAAAGCGCGCGGTATTCGCGATGCCACCAGCGCGACCACCACGACGTCGCTTGGCGGCCTGTTTAAATCCAGCCAGAATACCCGTCAGGAATTCTTGCGCGCCGTACGCCACCACAACTAAGCGGGGCAGGATACATGGAACGAAATGTCACCCTGGATTTTGTGCGGGGCGTGGCTATCCTCGGTATCCTGCTGCTGAATATTAACGGCTTTGGCTTGCCCAAAGCCGCCTATCTTAATCCCGCCTGGTATGGCGATATCACCTCAAGCGATGCCTGGACCTGGGCGGTGCTCGACCTCTTTGCGCAGGTCAAATTCCTCACGCTGTTTGCGCTGCTGTTTGGTGCCGGGTTGCAACTGCTTCTGCCCCGCGGTAAACGCTGGATCCAGTCGCGGTTAACGCTGCTCGCTTTACTCGGTTTTATTCACGGTTTGCTCCTTTGGGATGGCGATATTCTGCTGGCCTACGCGCTGGTTGGATTAATCAGCTGGCGTTTAATCCGTGAAGCGCGCGATGTGAAATCACTGTTTAAGACCGGGGCGATGCTGTATCTGGTGGGCGTCGGCCTGCTGGTGCTGCTGGGGCTGATTGCCGACTCGGGCCAGAGCCGCTCCTGGGTGCCGGATGCCTCCACGCTGCTTTATGAACACTTCTGGAAGGTGAACGGCGGCAGGGAAGCCATCAGCAACCGGGTAGATATGTTGTCCGCGAATCTGCTGGCGCTTGGCGCACAGTATGGCTGGCAGCTGGCGGGGATGATGCTGATGGGCGCGGCGCTGATGCGCAGCGGCTGGCTGAAAGGGCAATTTAGCCTGCGACATTACCGACGCACCGGCGCATCGCTGATTGCTATCGGCATGTTGATCAACCTGCCGGCGATTGTCGCGCAGTGGCAACTGGGCTGGGATTATCGCTGGTGTGCTTTTCTGTTACAGGCACCACGCGAACTGAGCGCGCCGCTGCAAACGCTGGGCTATGCGGCGCTGGCGTGGGGCTACTGGCCGCAAATCTGTCACTCCAGGTTGGTCATCGCTATCGCCTGCGTCGGGCGGATGGCGCTCTCAAACTACATTCTACAAACGCTTATCTGCACCACGCTGTTCTATCGGTTTGATCTGTTTATGAAATTTGACCGCCTGACGCTGCTGGCATTTGTCGTGCCGGTCTGGCTGGTTAACATTGTCTTCTCGCTGCTGTGGCTGCGTTATTTTCGCCAGGGGCCACTCGAATGGCTGTGGCGTCAGCTTACTGCACGCGCCTCCGGTGTTTCCTTACGTAAAACATTCAGATAACGATCTGGATCACAATCATTAACAAAACGGATGTAACCGTTTCCAGCCGTGTGACCTCCTTCACGTAGTGCTGGTGCATTCATTGCCAGAATAGCGCTCTTCCCAGACAGAGGGTTTGGCTATGAATGGCAGCAATGCACAGCAGGGCGGTGGCGATGATCACCATTCGTGACGTGGCGCGTCAGGCGGGCGTATCGGTGGCAACGGTTTCTCGTGTTCTGAATAACAGCGCGCTGGTCAGCCCGGAAACGCGCGAGACGGTAATGAAAGCGGTTGCGGCGCTGGGCTATCGGCCTAACGCCAATGCGCAGGCGCTGGCGACGCAGGTGAGCGATACCATCGGGGTGGTGGTGATGGACGTCTCCGATCCCTTTTTTGGCGCGCTGGTAAAAGCCGTCGATACCATTGCCCAGTTGCAGCAAAAATATGTCCTTATCGGCAACAGCTACCATGAAGCGGAAAAAGAGCGTAATGCCATTGAGGTATTGATCCGCCAGCGGTGCAGCGCGCTTATTGTGCACTCAAAAGCCCTTAGCGATCGCGAGCTGGGTGATTTTATGGATCACATTCCGGGAATGGTGCTGATTAACCGCATCGTGCCGGGATATGCGCATCGCTGCGTGGGGCTGGACAATGTGAGTGGCGCCGTCATGGCGACGCGCACATTGTTGAATCATGGTCACCAGCGCATTGGTTATCTTGCCTCCAGCCATCAGATTGAAGATGAAGACCTGCGCCGTGAAGGCTGGCAACGCGCATTACGCGAGCAGGGCATCACGGCACCTGATAGCTGGATAGGTACCGGGTCGCCGGATATGCAGGGCGGGGAAGCCGCAATGGTTGAACTGCTGGGGCGCAATCCGGGCCTGACGGCGGTGTTTTCCTATAACGATAATATGGCCGCTGGCGCACTCACTGCGCTAAAAGATAACGGTATTGCGGTGCCGCAGCAGGTTTCAGTTATCGGGTTTGATGATATTCCGCTGGCGCGTTACACCGATCCGCAACTCACCACCATTCGCTACCCGATTGTTTCCATGGCAAAACTGGCGACTGAACTGGCTTTACTGGGCGCGGCAGGAAAACTTGATGCGTCGGCAACGCATTGTTTTATGCCTACGCTGGTGCGACGTCATTCGGTGGCTCAGCGGCAATCTGTGCTGCCCGTCACTAACTGATTTCATGACCCGATGTAACCGTTTTCAATCTGTGAGTGATTTCACAGTATATTAACATTACGCTGACTATGATGTCAGCGTTTGTAAAGGCCGAAAGTTACGTCACGGTGATTAATCACTTTTTCTATAGCAGTAAAGCCGAAAACAAGCAATAAAGCGCACTCTGGAGCGTTATCGACCACGGAAGAGTAATTTTACTTAAGAATAAATTTCGTCGTGCAGTAACGTTTCGGTAACACTGCCCGCCGACTTTTTCCATACGAACTACCCTGCATAATAAAACCGGAGATACCATGAATAAGAAGGTGTTAACCCTGTCTGCCGTGATGGCAAGCATGTTATTCGGTGCCGCGGCGCACGCTGCTGATACCCGCATTGGTGTGACGATTTATAAGTATGACGATAACTTTATGTCCGTGGTCCGCAAAGCTATCGAGAAAGACGCCAAAGCAGCGCCGGACGTACAGCTGCTGATGAACGACTCACAGAACGACCAGTCCAAGCAGAACGACCAGATTGACGTCCTGCTGGCGAAGGGCGTAAAAGCGCTGGCGATTAACCTGGTTGACCCGGCAGCGGCAGGCACCGTGATTGAGAAAGCGCGTGGCCAGAATGTGCCTATTGTTTTCTTCAACAAAGAACCTTCCCGTAAGGCGCTGGACAGCTACGACAAAGCGTTTTACGTCGGTACCGACTCCAAAGAGTCCGGCATTATCCAGGGCGATCTGATTGCCAAACACTGGGCGGCTAACCCGAACTGGGATCTGAACAAAGATGGTCAGGTACAGTTCGTACTGTTGAAAGGCGAACCGGGACACCCGGACGCTGAAGCGCGTACAACCTACGTTATCAAAGAGCTGAATGACAAAGGGCTGAAAACCCAGCAGCTGCAGTTAGATACCGCCATGTGGGATACCGCACAGGCGAAAGACAAAATGGACGCCTGGCTCTCTGGCCCGAATGCCAACAAAATCGAAGTGGTTATCGCCAACAACGATGCGATGGCAATGGGTGCAGTTGAAGCGCTGAAAGCGCACAACAAGAGCAGCATTCCGGTCTTCGGCGTCGATGCATTGCCAGAAGCGCTGGCGCTGGTTAAATCCGGCGCAATGGCCGGTACGGTTCTGAACGATGCTAACAACCAGGCAAAAGCCACCTTCGATCTGGCGAAAAACCTGGCTGATGGTAAAGCCGCGGCGGAAGGCACGAACTGGAAAATCGAAAATAAAGTGGTTCGCGTACCGTATGTTGGCGTAGATAAAGAAAACCTCAGCGAATTTACCAACAAGTAATTTTATTTTCTTTGGGCGTGCGTGCGTACGCCCTTTATTACCGATTAAGACCATGGCTATTTTGTAGAAATAGCCATTAAAAACCAGCAGCCAGGTAAAACTATGGTCAGCGATAATAGAGAGTCGTCGGGCGAATTCTTGTTGGAAATGAGTCATATCAACAAGTCGTTTCCAGGCGTTAAAGCACTCGATAATGTCAATTTAAAGGTCCGCCCGCATTCTATCCATGCGCTTATGGGGGAAAACGGCGCCGGTAAATCGACGTTATTAAAATGCCTGTTTGGGATCTATCAAAAAGATTCCGGTAGCATTATTTTTCAGGGCAAAGAGATTGATTTCCATTCGGCGAAAGAAGCGCTGGAAAATGGTATATCAATGGTGCACCAGGAACTGAACCTGGTACTGCAACGCTCCGTGATGGACAATATGTGGCTGGGTCGTTATCCGGCAAAAGGCATGTTTGTCGATCAGGAAAAAATGTATCGCGACACCAAAGCGATTTTTGATGAACTGGATATCGATATTGACCCGCGCGCGCGCGTCGGCACGCTGTCCGTTTCGCAAATGCAGATGATTGAAATCGCCAAAGCGTTTTCCTATAACGCCAAAATCGTGATCATGGATGAGCCGACTTCGTCTCTGACTGAGAAAGAAGTTAATCACCTGTTTACGATTATTCGCAAGCTGAAAGATCGTGGCTGCGGCATTGTGTATATCTCTCACAAAATGGAAGAGATCTTTCAGCTGTGTGATGAAATCACCGTTCTGCGCGATGGCCAGTGGATCGCCACCCAGCCGCTGGAAGGGCTGGATATGGACAAAATCATCGCCATGATGGTGGGCCGCTCGTTGAACCAGCGCTTCCCGGATCGTTCCAATACGCCGGGTGAAGTTATTCTGGACGTGCAGAACCTGACCTCGCTGCGTCAGCCTTCCATCCGCGATATTTCATTCCAGTTGCGTAAAGGTGAAATTCTGGGTATTGCCGGGCTGGTGGGGGCAAAACGTACCGACATCGTTGAAACGCTGTTTGGCGTGCGCGAAAAATCGTCCGGTACCATCACGCTGCACGGCAAAAAAATTAATAACCACAACGCCAATGAAGCCATCAATAACGGCTTTGCACTGGTGACCGAAGAGCGTCGCTCAACCGGTATTTATGCTTATCTGGATATCGGCTTTAACTCGCTGATTTCCAATATTAAAAATTATAAAAACAAAGTCGGGCTTCTCGATAATTCACGCATGAAGAGCGATACCCAATGGGTCATTGATTCCATGCGCGTGAAAACGCCGGGCCACCATACGCAAATTGGTTCGCTCTCTGGCGGTAACCAGCAAAAGGTGATTATTGGCCGTTGGCTCTTAACGCAGCCTGAGATTTTAATGCTTGATGAACCGACCCGCGGAATTGACGTCGGCGCGAAATTTGAAATTTATCAGCTGATTGCCGAGCTGGCGAAGAAAGATAAAGGGATCATTATTATTTCATCCGAAATGCCGGAATTGCTGGGTATTACCGATCGTATTCTGGTAATGAGCAACGGTCTGGTTGCCGGAATTGTTGAAACAAAAACAACAACGCAAAACGAAATTCTCCGTCTTGCGTCATTGCACCTTTAAGATCAGGGGCTCGACATGAGTGCGTTAAATAAAAAAAGCTTTCTCACTTATCTGAAAGAGGGCGGTATTTACGTCGTTCTTTTGGTTCTGCTGGCAATTATTATTTTCCAGGACCCGACGTTTTTAAGTTTGCTTAACTTAAGTAACATCCTGACCCAGTCTTCTGTGCGTATAATTATCGCGCTCGGCGTGGCGGGGTTGATTGTCACTCAGGGTACCGACCTGTCCGCTGGTCGCCAGGTGGGGCTGGCGGCGGTCATCGCCGCGACGCTGCTGCAATCCGTCGATAACGCCAACAAGGTCTTCCCGGAAATGGCGACCATGCCGATTGCGCTGGTTATCCTGATTGTTTGCGCGATTGGCGCGATTATCGGCCTGATCAACGGCATAATCATTGCTTATCTGAACGTGACGCCGTTTATTACCACGCTCGGCACCATGATTATCGTTTACGGGATTAACTCTCTGTATTACGACTTCGTGGGCGCATCGCCGATCTCTGGCTTTGATAGCGGCTTCTCAACCTTTGCACAGGGCTTTATTGCGCTCGGCAGTTTCCGTCTGTCGTATATCACCTTCTACGCGTTGATTGCCGTGGCATTTGTCTGGGTGCTGTGGAACAAAACCCGCTTCGGTAAAAATATCTTCGCCATCGGTGGTAACCCGGAGGCAGCAAAAGTTTCCGGCGTAAACGTGGCGGTAAACCTGCTGGTGATTTATGCGCTGTCGGGTGTGTTCTATGCTTTCGGCGGCCTGCTGGAAGCGGGGCGTATCGGGTCGGCAACAAACAACCTTGGCTTTATGTATGAGCTGGATGCCATTGCAGCCTGCGTGGTGGGCGGTGTTTCCTTCAGCGGCGGCGTGGGTACCGTGCTTGGCGTGGTAACCGGTGTGATTATCTTTACGGTTATCAACTACGGCCTGACCTATATCGGCGTTAACCCTTACTGGCAGTACATTATTAAAGGGGCGATTATCATCTTCGCCGTGGCGCTGGATTCACTGAAATACGCGCGTAAGAAATAACGCTGTAATTGCCGGGTGGCGCTACGCTTACCCGGCCTACATTATCCTGGTAATGCATTGATTTTGTAGGCCAGATAAGCAACGCGCCATCTGGCAGTTGTTACGATTTTTTCGGCTTTGGCCAGCGTTCGGCGAGTAATAAACCGCTATTTTTCATCGCGTAACCAAACAGCAGACCCACTAAAAGTGACGGGACTACCGCCTGCCAGTCTCCCTGAGCGGCAAAGGTAGAACATGCGCCAATAAACGTGCCTGGAACAAAAGAGAGCCACTGACTTTTCGCCTGAATACACATCACGAAAGCCACGACAGCGGTAAGTAAATACCCCAGCATGGCCCACTCAGGAGATAGCTGACTGCCGTAGATAATCACTTCTGCCCAAAACACACCACTCATTACAGTACACAGAGATATTCCCAGACCTTTCACCCCACCCTGTGGGCAGGCAAAATAGGCGGTACAACCCAGAAACCCTGCCCAACTGAGCAGGCTCCATGTCACGGCGACCCAGCCCCAAATTCCCGATAAAATACCGGTAGTGAGGGCAATAGCGACAAGTGTACTCATGGTTAATCCCGGCCTGCATGAACAGGCCGGTCCTCATCCTTAGAGGTTAAAGTGAAACGGCGTGCTCTTTCTCGCCAGGCTTGAACTCTACGCGTCCAAGGCTGATACACGCTACCGGACAAACATGTCCGCAGAGCAGGCAGCCAACGCACTTCTCGGTGTTACAGTGCGGCGTACGGGTCTCTTCGTTCCATTCCATTGCCTGGTGGCCGCCGTCGTAGCAGGAAATATAGCAGCGCCCGCAGCCAACACATTTATTTTCAGCAATATGCGGATAAACGATATAGCTGCGATCCAGTTCTTCCGCCGGAACAATGTTGGTGTTCGCCAGGCCTAACATCTCATCGATCGAATCAAAGCCCTGATCGGCCAGGTAGTGCGAAAGGCCGCTGCTCATATCTTCTACGATGCGATAGCCATACTGCATGATGCCGGTTGTGACCTGAAGCGTGGCCGCGCCGAGGAGTAAAAACTCAGCTGCGTCTTCCCAGGTTTCTATCCCGCCGATACCGCTGATCGGGAAATCGCGCAGTTCAGGATGCATGCGCATTTGCTGAATAAAGCGCAGAGCGATCGGTTTCACCGCTTTGCCGGAATAACCGGAAATACTCGATTTGCCGTTGACCACCGGCATCCCGATTTTGCGATTCAGATCGATGTTAGTGATCGATTTCACGGTGTTGATTGCCGCGATACCGTCCGCACCGCCGCGTTTTGCCGCCAGCGCCACGTCGCACATATCACCAATGTTCGGCGTCATTTTTGCCAGCATCGGCAGGGAAGAACCGCGTTTCACCGCGCGGCAATATTTTTCCACCAGTTCCGGGCTTTGACCGACATCGCTACCCATCGCATGAGAGGTCATCTGCGGGCAGGAGAAGTTACACTCGATCATATCGGCACCGGCTTTCTCAACCAGATGCGCCAGATCCTGCCACTGCTGTTCGTTCTCCCCCATGATCGAGGCGATCAGCACTTTATCGGGATAATCTTCTTTCAGCCGACGAATGGCTTCGAGGTTTTCCGCCAGCGGATGCTCAGCAATCTGCTCCATATTTTTGAAGCCGATAAAGCCGGTATCCTCTTTGGTTAAATGATCGAAACGTGGCGAAACTTCATTGGCAATAAAGAAGCCGATGGTTTTGAACACCACACCACCCCAGCCGGTATCATACGCCTTGGCGCACATTTCATAGCAGTTGCCGACCGGTGAAGAAGAGAGGCAGAACGGGTTAGGAAATTTAACGCCGCAAAAGGTAACAGAAAGATCTTTCGTTAACATGAGCACGCTCCCTCTAAATAGTGGTGAATGGACTGTGCGGCTTCCTTCCCGGTTTTCACCGCATAAACCACCGTTTTATCTCCCTGAACAATATCGCCCGCAGCAAATAGCGTCGGGTCAGATGTCTGATAATCTGTTGTTTCCACTGTATTACGCTGCACGTTCAGATGATTAAAGGCGGTAAACTGCGCATGCTGGCCGACGGCGAGAATGATTTTCTCGGCGTGCAGTTTCAGTTCGCCCGGTAAGCTAACGTGCTGGAAGGTGACCGAATGACCGGCAACGCCAATCGGTGTGAACCCGTCAATAATGGAAACACCCAGTGCCTGAGCGCTGGTAAACTCTTTATCGCTTGCCGGGAATTCATCCAGCGTTTCGCGCGCGACGCAGGTGACAGAAGGGCAGCCCAGCATTTTCAGCGTGGTGGCGACATCCATCGCCACGTCGCCGCCGCCGATAATCAATGCACTTTGAGGAATGGCAATTTCACCGTTCGCGCGGCTGGCGCGTTGTAAAAAGTCGACGGCGATTTCAACGTCTTCAGCATCATCAAAGAGTGAGAGGGAAGAACCCTGCGATAAACCAACGGTCAACAGTACCGCGCGGTGGCGAGCTTTCAGCTCTTCCAGCGTCAGGCCTTTACCCACTTCGCTGTTGCATTTGATGGTTACGCCCATATCGGCGATGCGCTGGATTTCGTTATCCAGCACGGCCTGCGGTAAACGGAATTCCGGAATACCGTGGCGCAACCAGCCACCGGCCTGCGCCTCTTTTTCGAAGAGCGTAACGTCATAGCCCAGATTAGTGAGCGTGACGCTCGCCTGTAAGCCCGCCGGGCCTGCCCCGACAATCGCCACTTTACCGAGCGTTTTGCTGCCCGGTTGATAAACCTGCATACCCGTTTGTTGCTCAAAGTCGGTCACAAAGCGTTGCAGGCGGGCGATGTCGATTGGTTTATCGATCCCCGAACGCGAACATTCCGCCTGGCATAATTTCTCCGTTGGGCAAACACGAGCGCATACGGCACCCAGCGCATTATTTTCACGAATGGTTTCGGCTGCGCCTTTAAAATTACGGAAATAGATGGAGCGGATAAATTTACCCGGGTCCGTTTGGGCTGGACATCCCTGGCTGCAAGGCGCATCGTGGCATAACAAACAACGCGAGGCCTCCTTTATCGCCAGCAATGGCGTAAAGGCCGGAATTAGCTCATCCAGATAATCTTGTTGCGACATATAATCTTCCTTAATGATTAGGTAAATTAAAGCGAACGCAAAGAACGTTATAAAAAATGAAAATAACCTGTTAGCAAGGCTATGCCTGGGGATGAGCGTATTCTGTGAGTCTATTCACACATAGGGGAAATAACGTGATGGTTTGCAGGGGATAGCAGTTAATACTAACTTGCAAACAATAACCATTATCAAAATGATAACTGCTTATTGTTTGCAATAATATATTCGCTTTTATTTTTCTGCGGAATTCAACAAGCTTATTAGTCGTTGTGGCGAGGTGGGGATTAGCCCTAATTGCAGGCCGAAGGGCTTGAATACTTTATTGAGTGTTTCAATCGAATTATTTATTTTATTGTTTTCAATATCGGAAATGGTTTTACGTGATACGCCAACAAGCTGGGCATAAGCATCCTGTTTCATTCCCACCAGGTTGATACGCATGCGCTTCAGGGCTTCTCCCTGCGTGATATTCCCCATGAGAAGTTGCAAACTGATTGCATTCATCAGCGCGTTTCTCTCTGCGGTATCGATTTTTTCAATATTCTCCGTTACGCGAGTGCGCAGCAATTTTTCCTCCAGGGGCTGTAGGCTCGGTGCTGCTACACCTGAAGTTGAATAGGGTTGTCGGTTTTGCTCACGTAATCGGGCAATGGTTTTTTTGATATCGCCGTCTCTGTCTTTTTCTGTCATAGCAAACCCCAGCGATGTAATTTATCAGCAATAAATTTGAATCCAATCGATGGCATGGACATGATTTGTTCCGGCACACCGCGTTGTCTGAGTCGATTTTCAAGTCCATAAAGTTGTCTTGCGGTGTGTTGTAGCGCAGCCAGTAAAGTGTCCGGTTCAACAAGATCGGCCAACGCTTGCGCAATAGCGGCAAAATGGTATTCACCGCCGGTTTCCAGCGCGGGAGCCCATTTTGTGCTGCGTGGAATGCCTTCCGGGTCAGCTTTCATTGGGGCAAAATCATAAATCGGGGCGAGTTTTATTTCGCCCTGATAGCGCATAAATGCCGTGTTGCGGCCATGATTATCGCTGTTGCCAAAGATGATATTTAATAAATCGCGTCGAACCCATTCAATGACAAAGTCTGAAACGTCAAAGTGAAAATGTCCTTCGCTGGCCATATGGCTATGGTTAATTTTTTGAATAATCGCGCGCAGCGTTTCTTCGTGATCCAGCTCAGCGCCAGGGCCTTTTTGTAACATGGAATAGACTGATTCCATGGCAAAGCGCCCCATATTGCCTTCTTCGGTGTAGAACGTGTCAAACCTGGGCAGCCATAATGAGGGGTAATTTCTTCCCTCTTCAATCCACATTCCGTCTACGGGAATAGTGGTAAAACCCATATCAGTGAGTTCGTGATAATAATGATATTCTGCACGCAAAATATTACAGTCGACCTCTGTTCTTGCACCACGCGGATATTTAATCAGATAGTGTTTGTCGATATTGGTGATGTCGTCCTGCCATGCATCAATCCATATCTGCCGATCGTTGCGATAGCGCAGCAGAAGCTTCGGCGCTTCGCCACCCGCGCCGGTAGCGCCTCCGGCGGCGGCGCCACGCTGTTGGGCATAATCCAGAAAGTCTGCGGCGCGGTTGATAACGTCATCCAGGGTAAACCAGAGCGTCTCAGCCAGTGGATTGAATTCCGGCAAAGACTCTTTAATCCGCAGATTACCTACCGGGGAAATCGTGCCGTATTTCAGCAGAATAAAATTTTGCTGGCTGGTGGTTAGCTCGCTGATATCGAGACGATTAACCCAATAGCGACGACTGGCGCCGCTGGGGACAATATCATCCAGAAAACGAAGCCAGCCTGGAGCACCATTGTCCTCGAAAAAAAGCGACACAGGATGAGCGAGCGATACGGCATGGTTATCGTCGCACTCAAGATACTCAATGGCATAGTCTGACTGATAGTGTAACTCGGTAGTTCGCCAGTTGTTTTCATCACTGCGGGGGAATGAGATCTGGGCAATGTCGACCCACTCGCGTTGCAAAAACGCCTGTATCGTTAAATTCTCCATGATGACTCCCGAGTGACATAATGAGTGATATTTTACGCATTAATGCCATATTTCGCAATTAATGCGTAAATATTTACTCGTTAACGGGCGGTTTGGAAGGTAATGCGTAACATTCTACACATTACGGCTTCTGCAATTTCAACAATTGCTCTGGCGTGACAGCCGGATACCCCTGCGCATCTTCCGGCACTTCATGCTGTGTCGGAATCGGAATGAGTGGGCCTAAAAAGCGGGGTTCGCGTTTGAAGACATACAGGTCAGCCAGTGCGCCAAACCGCGCGCCAAATTCGCGCAGGCGAACGTTCCACATATCTTTAGGCGATGGCACAGCGTAGCACTGAGCCTGAATGCCCATATGCAGCGCGATAAACAGCGCGCGTTCGCAGTGGAAGCGTTGGGTGATGATAATAAAATCGTTGGTATCGAAGACTTTACGCGTACGGACGATGGAATCAAGCGTACGGAAACCGGCGTAGTCGAGCACGATATCCGCCGGGTCGACGCCGGCGGCAATGAAATCTTTGCGCATGGTCATCGGCTCGTTATAGCTTTGCAGCGCATTATCGCCGCTCAGCAGCAGATAGTTCACCTTGCCGCTGTTATAAGCATTAAGCGCGCCCTGAATGCGATAACGGTAATACTGGTTAATCACGCCTTTGCGGTAATACTTGGCGGTGCCTAATACGACACCCACCTGGCGGTAAGGGAGATCCTGCAGATCGTCGTAGATATACGGCGCGGTTTTCCAGCTCATCCAGCGATCGAGACCTAACACGGTCAACAGCAGCAGGCCGAGCAGGACTAACAGGCTGTAAAACACGCGCTTCAACATAAAAGGCTCAATGATGGTGAAAAGGAGTCTTCAGGCTACTTTACCCGTCGCTTAAGAGCAAGAATCAGCGCGTTAATTGCAGGGAAATTCGCCAGTTGCGGGCTTTCGCCCGCACTGAAAGATTAACCGAGAAGGACGCGGTCGATGTTCTGGCAGCCTAACGCTTTCAGCGTCGCTACCGTCGCATCCCACTGGATGAGCGGTGCATCGGCGCGTTCGGCAAGCATCGCACGGGTAATGGCAGGATAATCATAGCCATGCAGGCTTAACAGATTCAGTGCGCCCTGCAATGGCGGTAGAGTTGGGTTGAAGGCAGCATTTTCAGCGTAGCTCCCGCTAAAAATGGTACCGTCGGCCAGTTCCAGCGCCACACCGGAGGGCGACTTGCTGTATGGAGTATGACTTTTGTTTGCGGCTTTAATGGCAGCCTGAGTTAACGCATCGCCTTGCAGCGGGTAACCGTGGTCCTGCTCATCCATCAGCAGCGTTTTGATGTCGAGATCTTTCGGCCCGAACGCATCCGGCAAATAATCTTTCAGCGTATGGGGCGCACGGCCCGGCAGGTTGATACGCAGCGCCAGCCCGCTGTTCAGTTCATTCATAAACTGACGGCAGTGGCCGCAAGGGGTGTAGTTGACGGTGATCGCAGCGAGAGCTTTTTCACCGCGCAGCCAGGCGTGGCTGATAGCGCTTTGTTCGGCATGGACGGTTTGCTGCATGGTCGCGCCCAAAAATTCCATATTGCCGCCGAAGTACCAGGTTCCGCTTACGCCGCGCGCAATGGCGCCAACGTTGAAGTGGGAAAGGTCGGCGCGCGCGCAGGCGGCAGCCAGCGGCAGAAGCGCGAAAGCCAGCGCGTCTTCGTCCAGTCCTGTCGCATTACGCAGCGATGAGACCTGCCCGGCGCTCAGCATCGCGGAGAAGTGCGCATCAGCCAGCACGGGGGCGATGGCTGTTTGCAGGTCCGCAGGCAGTTGCGAAAAAGCAGATTGAAAACGTGGGTGCATGGCGTTGCCTCGTAACAGTGTAAGGGTAAACAGTGTACGTGCCGATTACGCTTAAATGAGTGATCTAAATCTCATTATTTATGCAACGTATGCAAGCGTTTTGCAAAATGTGTGACCTGTCGCATTTTAGCCGACGACAGAGAGAATTATCGGGAACAGGAACGGGGCCACGAGCGAGGTAATAATCCCGCACAGTACCAGCGCCAGCGAACTGAATGCGCCTTCCTGATAATCCACTTCTGCGCAGCGAGCGGTACCCAGGGCGTGCGACGCTGTTCCCATCGCCAGGCCACGCGCGGCTTTGGTATTAATGCGCATCAGGTTCAGCAGAGTATGGCCAAATACCGCGCCCAGAATCCCGACGAAAATCACGCAGACGGCGCTAATGGCTGGAATACCGCCAATACTGCCGCCGACCGCCATCGCGATCGGTGTCGTGACCGATTTCGGTAAAATAGAGGCGGCAATTTCGGGCGATGCGCCCATCAGCAGCGCCACCGAGGTACCGGTAACCATCGCCACTACGCTGCCGAAAAAGCAGATAGTGATAATTGATTTCCAGCGCGCGCGGATTTGGTGCAGCTGTTCATACAGTGGAAAGGCGAGGGCCACGACGGCGGGTTGCAGCAGATCGTTAAGCACTTTGCTGCCCTGGAAATAGTGATCGTAAGGCGTGCTGGTCAGCAGGAGGATGGGAATAATCACCACCATCGCCACTAACAGCGGATTGAGCAGCGGAAATTTTACCCGTGCAGCCAGCCAGCGCGCGGCAAAAAAGACCACCAGCGTCAGCGGCAACGACCACCAGATATAGTGCATCATTCGTCAGTTCCTTTTTGACCAACTACTTTGCGTTCACCATGGATAATGTGCGAACTCCAGCTCACCACCAGGAAGACGACGAGCGTACTGACCGCGCAGGAGACGACGATAGGGCCGAACTGGGCGCTGAGCAGGTCGTAATATTGCATAACGCCAACGCCGATAGGCACGAACAGCAGCGCCATATAGCGGATGAGAATGTAGCAGCCCGGCAAAACCCACTTCGACGGCAGGATTTGCAGTGCCAGTAAAACGAACATAATCAGCATCCCGATAATACTGCCGGGGATGGTGATCGGTAGCAGCGAGGCGATAAAAATTCCCGCATACAAACAGGCATATATCAGGACGAAAGCACGCAGGTATTGCCAGATAATATTCAGCGATTTGCTCATGTTGGTTACCCTTGATGGAACGCATTCATCATACAATTAAAGCCAGAAATGTGCTACTGATCACATCATGAATTGTGAGCATACCTGACATAGACAAGCGGAACATCAGGCATCTGACTGAAGCGGATGTGATAAATGATAAAGAAAGCGACTCAGGGCCTGCGAGGGCTGATCGTTTTTTCTCCAGAATACGCCGACGCTGCCTTTCTGCTCAATCTTTGGCAACGCCAGAATCGTGAGCTGCCCTTGTTGGGCGTAGCGTTCTGCCAGCCGTAAAGAAAGAATCGAAATCATATCGCTGCTTTGCAGCAGGTTCACGCTGACGTTCATTGAGGCAGATTCAATGGTGTTTTCCGGCAGCATCACGCCATTATCAACAAGGGCGTTATCAATACTCTGGCGGATGGGCGTGCCGGTGGGCCAGACTATCCAGCGCCAGGGTTCCAGATCCTTCCAGCTCAATCGGTCGTAAGCCGCGAGAGGGTGATCGGTGCGGGCAACAAAGCAAACGGGTTCCGTATAGAGCACCTGATAATTCAACGGCAGCTCCAGCGCTCGCCCACCGATACGTCCGACCACCACATCCACCACGCCTGACTGCAAATCATGCAGCAGCGGCGTCATTACCTTTTCTTCGATGTTCAGATGCAGGGAAGGCATCTCTTTGAGTAGCGGAAAGATCGCCTGCGAGACGCAATCGGTCGCTACCGGAGAGCAGCCGATTTTCAGGCTGCCGACCAGGCCGCCCTGTTTGAAACGTTCCATCTCAAACTGCGAACGTTCGAGATCGTTGATTAAGCGTTGCGCGTGCGCAAGCAGTAGTTTTCCCCCTTCAGAAGGGCGCAGGCCTTTGCTGTGACGCTCGAAAAGTGTGATCCCGACCTCTTCCTCGAACTGTGTCAGCCACTTGGAAAGGGCGGGTTGGGTGATGTGCATCTTTTTCGCCACCTGGGTCAGATTGCACTGCTCGCCCAGCGCGACCAGCATTTGCAGGTGATGAAGCTTCAGTTTTTGCGTCCAGTTTGCCATCAGCAATAACCTCCAGGTTATGACTCTGCACGGAAAGCCATTGTACAACTCATTTCAATTACCACAAACTTGCTACATACAAACAACAAATACAACATCTACCCTACACACCTGAGGCATTTACCATGACTCAACGACGTGAACTACAAGCTCTGATTGATGCAGCCCCCATCGGCGCGCTCCAGTGGCGTGTCATTATCTGCTGTTTTCTGGTGGTGATGATGGATGGATTCGACACGGCGGCGATCGGGTTTATTGCCCCCGATATCCGCGCACACTGGCAGTTGACGGCGGCAGAACTGGCCCCGCTATTTGGTGCTGGCTTGCTCGGCCTCACCGCCGGGGCGCTGCTTTGCGGGCCACTTTCCGATCGTTTTGGCCGTAAGCGCGTCATTGAATGGTGCGTGGCGTTTTTCGGCATCCTCAGCCTGCTCTCCGCCTTTTCGCCGGATCTGGAAACGCTGGTTATCCTGCGCTTCTTAACCGGGCTGGGATTAGGCGGCGCAATGCCCAATACCATCACCATGACCTCCGAATATCTGCCAACACGCCGTCGTGGCGCGCTGGTGACCCTGATGTTCTGCGGCTTTACGCTTGGCTCCGCCTTTGGCGGGATCGTCAGCGCACAGCTGGTGGGCATGATCGGCTGGGCGGGCATTCTGGTGCTTGGCGGCGTGCTGCCGATGATCCTGTTTTTCTACTTACTGGTTGCGCTGCCGGAATCTCCTCGCTGGATGGTGCGTCGTCAGCGGCCTCAGGCGCACATCGCGCGGCTGGTCGGCGAGATGACCAACGCGCGCTATGACGACACCACTTTCTGGCTCGATGAGCCGACCTCGGTGCACAAAGGCAGCATTGGCCAGCTTTTCGCCGGACGTCAGCTCGCTATCACGCTGATGCTATGGGTGGTGTTCTTTATGAGCCTGCTGATTATCTATCTGCTCTCAAGCTGGATGCCGACGCTGCTTAACCATCGTGGCATCGACCTGCAACATGCGTCATGGGTGACGGCGGCGTTCCAGATTGGCGGCACGATGGGCGCAATTCTGCTCGGCGTATTAATGGACAAATTCAACCCCTTCCGGGTGCTGGCGGTGAGTTACGCGCTGGGTGCGGTATGCATCGTGATGATTGGCCTGAGCGAAAACGGCCTCTGGCTGATGGCGCTGGCGATTTTCGGCACCGGGATTGGCATCAGCGGTTCGCAGGTTGGCCTGAATGCCTTAACCGCCATGCTTTACCCAACCCAAAGCCGCGCGACAGGCGTGAGCTGGTCTAACGCGGTAGGGCGCTGCGGCGCGATTGTCGGCTCGCTTTCCGGCGGGGTGATGATGGCGATGAACTTCTCTTTCGACACTCTTTTTTACGTGATTGCCGTCCCGGCAGCCATTAGCGCCATCATGTTGACGCTACTCACCCTGGCTGTTCGCCGGACGACAACGGTACCCAACACGCTGCCTGCCGCGGGCGTGGCGAATAAATAAGGAGAATAACAATGAGCCAGATGAATCCGGACGTCAAAAATGAACGCCAACAATACTACCAGCATATTTCCGGGCAGAACCTGACGCCGCTGTGGGAATCGCTGCATCACCTGGTGCCGCAAACACCAAATCCGACCTGCGCGCCTGCCCACTGGAGCTACCAGGAAATTCGCCCGCTGCTGCTGGAAAGCGGTTCCCTGATTGGCGCGAAAGAGGCGATACGCCGCGTGCTGGTGCTGGAAAACCCGGCCCTACGCGGACAGTCTTCCATTACCTCATCGCTGTACGCCGGTTTACAGCTGATTATGCCGGGGGAAGTAGCCCCAAGTCATCGCCACAACCAGTCGGCACTGCGCTTTATTGTGGAAGGCAAAGGCGCGTTTACCGCCGTCGATGGCGAGCGCACCCAGATGCATCCGGGCGATTTTATCCTCACCCCGCAATGGCGCTGGCACGACCACGGTAACCCGGGGGATGAACCGGTTATCTGGCTGGATGGTCTGGACTTGCCGCTGGTGAACTACCTTGGCTGCGGTTTTGCCGAGGATTACCCGGAAGATCAGCAGCCGGTCACCCGTAAAGAGGGGGATTATCTGCCGCGCTACGCTGCCAATATGCTGCCGTTGCGCCATCAAACCGGTAACTCATCACCGATTTTCAACTATCGCTATGACCGCAGCCGAGAAGCGCTGCACGACCTCACTCGGCTGGGTGATGCCGATGAGTGGGATGGTTATAAAATGCGCTATGTCAACCCGGTAACCGGCGGCTACCCAATGCCATCAATGGGCGCATTCCTGCAACTGTTGCCGAAGGGCTTCCGCTCCCGCCAGGCGCGCACCACTGACAGCACGATTTATCACGTGGTGGAAGGCAGTGGCCAGGTCACGGTTGGCGATCAGGTGTTCAGCTTTAAAGAGAAAGATGTCTTTGTCGTGCCAACCTGGCACAGCGTGTCGTTCGATGCGCAGGACGAGACCGTGTTATTCAGTTTCTCGGACCGCCCCGTTCAGGAAGCGCTGGGCCTGTTCCGCGAAGCACGCTACTAATCAGGAGAAGAATAATGAGCAAATATGTTTTTGAACCCCAGGCCCCCGTTGCGATCCCGGTTGTTGGTAGCGAGGAACAGTTCCCGGTCCGCCGCGTCTATTGCGTAGGCCGTAACTACGCCGCCCATGCCCGCGAAATGGGCTTCGATCCGGACCGCGAACCGCCATTCTTCTTCTGCAAACCCGCTGATGCGGTTGTTCCGGTTGCCGCAGGCGAAACGTTGAATCTGGCATATCCGGCGCAGACCGATAACTATCACTATGAAATTGAGCTGGTAGTGGCGATTGGCAAAAAAGGCAGTGATATTCCGCTGGAAAATGCCCATGAATACGTCTGGGGTTATGCGACCGGCCTGGATATGACGCGCCGCGACCGTCAGATGGAGATGCGCCAGATGGGCCGCCCGTGGGAAATCGGTAAAGCGTTCGATAACTCCGCACCCATTTCGCCGCTGCATAAAGCCGCTGACGTTTCCGGCGTCGATAACGCGCCCATCTGGTTACAGGTCAACGGGGAAGATCACCAGCGCAGCGACATTAAACATCTTATCTGGTCAGTGAATGAAACCATCAGCTATCTGTCGGGCTTCTTCGAGCTGCAACCGGGCGACCTGATTTTCACCGGCACGCCGGAAGGCGTTGGGGCAGTAGTGAAGGGCGACACGATTACCGGCAACGTGGATGGTTTAACGCCTATCGCCGTGAAGATTGTTTGAGGTGACGGATGAAGCTGTACAGTTTTTTCAATAGCTCGGCCTCCTATCGGGTGCGCATCGCGATGGCACTCAAGGGAATCGATTATGACACCGTCGGCGTCAATATTCGTATCGGCCAGCAAAACGCGCTGGAGTACCGCAGGCTGAACCCGGTTGGGCTGGTGCCCGCACTGGTGACGGACGATGGCGAATCGCTGGGGCAATCACTGGCGATTATTGACTGGCTGGACCGCCATTTTCCGCAAACCCCGCTGCTGCCGGGTAACGATCCGGCGCGGATGCGGATTCTGGAAATCGTCTATGCCATTTGTTGCGATATCCACCCCATTAACAACATGCGCGTCCTGCGCTACCTGAGCGATGAGCTGAAGGTCAGCGAAGAGGATAAAAAACGCTGGTATGCGCACTGGGTCCAGCAGGGGCTGAGTGCGGTGGAGCAACTGCTGCGCCACAGCCAGTCGGGGCAATTCTGCGTGGGCGAGACGCCGACGCTGGCCGATTGCTGCTTAGTGCCGCAGTGGGCCAATGCGTTACGTATGGGTTGCGATCTTAGCGGGTATCCCCGCTGTAAAGCCGTGTATGAAGCCTGTTCCGCGCTGCCAGCGTTCGTCGCTGCCGCACCCGAGAACCAACAGGACAAAATCCCGGCATAATAAGGAGAGTTATCATGGCAAAAGTGACGAGTGCAATTATTGTCGGTGGCGGGATTGGCGGCGCGGCGACCGCGTTGTCTCTGGCGCGTCAGGGTATCAAAGTGATGCTACTGGAAAGAGCGCATGAAATTGGTGAAATCGGCGCGGGCATTCAGCTTGGTCCGAATGCGTTTTCGGCGCTGGATAGCCTGGGCGTAGGCGACGTTGCCCGCCAGCGCGCGGTGTTTACCGACCATATCACCATGATGGACGCGGTGAACGGCGAAGAAGTGGTGCATATCGAAACCGGGCAGGCGTTCCGCGACCACTTTGGCGGCCCGTATGCGGTTATTCACCGTGTGGATATTCATGCGACGGTGTGGGAAGCGGCGATGGTGCATCCGTGCGTGGAATATCGCACCTCAACGCACGTGGTGGATATCCGCCAGACCGACCATGATGTCACCGTGTTTGATGACAAAGGTAATAGCTGGACGGCAGATATTCTGATTGGCTGCGACGGCGTGAAATCCGTGGTGCGTCAGAGCCTGCTGCAGGATACACCGCGCGTTACCGGACATGTGGTGTATCGAGCAGTGATTGACTGCAACGATATGCCGGACGATCTGCGCATCAACGCCCCGGTGCTGTGGGCAGGCCCGCATTGTCACCTGGTGCATTATCCGCTGCGCGGCGGAAAACAGTACAACCTGGTTGTGACGTTCCACAGCCGCGAAACGGAAGAGTGGGGCGTGAAGGACGGCAGTAAAGAAGAGGTGCTCTCTTACTTTAAAGGTATTCACCCGCGTCCGCGCCAGATGCTCGACAAGCCAACGTCCTGGCGTCGCTGGTCCACCGCCGATCGTGAGCCAGTGGAAAAATGGGGTAACGATCGCATTACGTTAGTGGGCGACGCGGCACACCCGGTAGCACAGTATATGGCGCAAGGGGCGTGCATGGCGCTGGAAGATGCGGTCACTATCGGCAAAGCGCTGGCGCAATGCGACGGCGATGCGGCGGAAGCGTTCGCGCTGTATGAGTCCGTGCGTATTCCACGCACCGCGCGCATTGTCTGGTCGACCCGCGAAATGGGGCGCATTTATCACGCCGCAGGCGTCGAGCGCCACGTGCGAAACCTGTTGTGGAAAGGCAAAACCCAGGCCGAGTTCTATCGCGCGATGGAGTGGCTCTACGGCTGGAAAGAAGATAACTGCCTCGAACCCCGCTAACAGGCTTTTAACCGATGAAAAGAGGCGCTAACATAGCGCCTCTTTTTTTACCGGGTATCAATATGCGTGTTTTACTGGCGCCGATGGAAGGCGTGCTCGATTCGCTGGTGCGTGAGCTGCTGACCGAAGTGAATGATTACGATCTCTGCGTCACCGAATTTCTGCGCGTGGTGGATAAACTGCTGCCGGTAAAATCGTTCCATAAACTGTGCCCGGAACTGAGTAACCACAGCCGCACCTCGAGCGGCACGCTGGTGCGCATCCAGCTTCTGGGCCAGTATCCCGAATGGCTGGCCGAAAACGCCGCCCGCGCGGTGGAGCTCGGTTCATGGGGCGTGGACCTCAACTGCGGTTGCCCGTCCAAAATGGTTAACGGCAGCGGCGGCGGGGCGACGTTGCTGAAAGATCCCGAGCTTATCTATCGCGGCGCGAAAGCGATGCGTGA
This sequence comes from Pseudocitrobacter sp. CD920760, assembly GCF_057782505.1. Lineage (NCBI taxonomy): Bacteria > Pseudomonadati > Pseudomonadota > Gammaproteobacteria > Enterobacterales > Enterobacteriaceae > Pseudocitrobacter > Pseudocitrobacter sp. CD920760. The sequence continues at coordinate 3,481,533 of NZ_CM173490.1, read as the reverse complement.
AGCGGTGCCAGAGGATCTCCCCGTTACCGTCAAAGTGCGGCTGGGCTGGGACAGCGGCGCGCGCCAGTTCGAAATCGCCGATGCGGTACAGCAGGCGGGCGCAACCGAGCTGGTTGTGCACGGTCGTACCAAAGAAGATGGCTACAAGGCTGAGCGTATTAACTGGCAGGCCATTGCTGACATTCGCCAGCGCCTGACTATTCCGGTAATCGCCAACGGCGAAATCTGGGACTGGGAGAGCGCGCAACAATGCCTGGCGGTGACCGGATGTGACGCGATAATGATTGGCCGTGGGGCGCTGAACGTGCCGAACCTGAGCCGGGTCATTAAGTATAACGAACCGCGAATGCCCTGGCCGGAGGTGGTGCGTCTGCTGCAAAAATATTGTTTGCTGGAAAAACAGGACGACACCGGGCTGTATCATCTGGCGCGCATCAAGCAGTGGTTGGGCTATCTGCGTAAAGAGTACGAGGAAGCCACAGAACTGTTTATGGCGGTGCGGGCGTTGCAGGACTCCGCCTCGGTGGCGCGCGAAATCCTGCGCTGGCGTTAAGCTTTTCGGGCACTCAGAATAAAAATCATCGGGCGCTCTTTCTCTTCGTCCAGCGCCGGGTTTGCGGCGATTTGCTCAGCCGTCGGCCCCCATTCATCCAGCGCTTCAATGATGAAACCTGCGGCAATTAACGCATTAATCCAGGTGGCGAGTTTGCGGTGCTGCTTCTTAACGCCATCGGCAAACCAGTTGCTGATGCGCTCGCCTTCCTGCTGATACTGGCTGACCGGCCAGTGCTTGTTTCCCTGATTATCCACTACCCATTGTTGATTCGCCGGCGCGGTGTAAACCGGATGCTCGGCGGAGAAAACCAGTTTGCCGCCGGGCTTTAAGGTCTGATGCAATGTGCGGAATAAGCGGTCAATATCCGTTAGATAGTGCAGCGCCAGTGAACTGTAGGCCAGGTCGAAGGTGCTGGCTGGCAGAACAAGCGTTTCAAGGTCAGCACGCTGATAGGTAATGTGTTGACCGGACGTCATCTCCTGCGCTTTCGCGAGCATTTTCTGCGAAACATCCAGCCCCAGCACATTCGCAGCGCCGTTATCGCGCGCCCAGCGGCAAAACCAGCCGTAGCCGCAGCCTAAATCAACAACCTTCTTGCCCTGAATTTCAGGCAGCATTGTTTGAATACTCGGCCACTCCGGTGCGCCGTCTAACCCTTTTACCGAGCGTTCCAGCGTAGCGTAACCGGCAAAAAAGTGCGGATCGTCATAAATATTTTGTGTCATCAATAACCTCTAATTCATTCACGTAATAAATAATTATGCCAACGTTTGCGGTTAAATTATATTAAGTCGCGCGCTTTAATTCGATCTGAATCAAAAAATAGCAGTAAAGGTATTTCAAAACATGATTAACGTATTTATAAAATGCATAAATAACGCGATGTGATCACTTTCTTCTGATTATTCTTCCACACGGGTTACTAAAGCAAAGCGCCTGATTTTCTCTATTATTTGCGCCTCTTTTCAGACGCTCGCAAATTCCATGAAACATTCTGTCAGAACGCTCGCGGTATTAAGCTTACCGATTATATTTACGCTTTGCGCCTGCGCGCCATCTCATGAAACCGAGGCGCGTCTGGCAAAAACGCTGCCCGTTTCGCATATTGATTCGTCGCTGCCCGTGGCGCTGAAAAACGGCTGGCCTCAATCCACCTGGTGGCACGATTACCACGACCCGCAGCTTAACGCGCTGATTGAACGCGCGCTGCGCGATGCGCCGGATATGGCCGTCGCGCAGCAGCGTATCAAACTTGCGGAAGCGCAGGCCAAACTGGCCGAAGCGAACGGTGGACCGCAGGTGAATTTCTCCGCTGACCTGGAACGCCAAAAAATGTCAGCGGAAGGGCTGATGGGGCCGTTTGCTTTTGACGATCCGGCTGCGGGCACCACGGGCCCGTGGTATACCAACGGCACATTTGGTTTGACCGCGGGCTGGAATATCGACCTGTGGGGAAAAGATGCCGCGCAGGTGAGCGCGCGAATTGGCAAAGTGAAAGCGGATATTGCCGAGATGGCGCAAACTCGCCAACTGCTGGCAAGCAGCGTGGCGCGGCTATACTGGCAGTGGCAAACGGAATCGGCCATTCGTCAGCAGCTTGAACAGATTCAGAAAGAACAAAATCTGATTGTGTCGGTGGACAAAAAACTCTATCAGGCGGGCATTACCGACTCGGTGGAAGGCGTTGAAAATGATATTAACGTCGGTAAAACCGGGCAGCAACTGGCGGATATCGACGGGGATCTGAAAGAGATTGAAGCGCGGTTGATGGCGCTCACCAACACGCAATCAACGGCGTTGCAGTTGAAGACGGTGGCGTTACCAACAGTGGCGACACAATTGCCCGCGCAACTGGGCTTCGAGCTGCTCGCACGTCGCCCGGACTTACAGGAAGCGCGCTGGCTGGTGGAATCCACCCTGAGCGATGTCGATGCGGCGAAAGCGGCGTTTTACCCGGATATCAACATCATGGCGTTCCTGCAACAGGACGCTCTGCACCTGAGCGATCTGTTCCGCCACTCCGCACAGCAGATGGGCGTCACGGCAGGGTTAACGCTGCCCATCTTTGACAGCGGCAGATTAAACGCGAATCTGGATATCGCCAGCGCGGAAAATAATTACTCCATTGCCCGTTACAACAAAGCGGTGGTGGATGCCGTTAACCAGGTGGCGAAGTGCGCCAGCCAGATGGAAACGTTGGCCGCGAAAAACCAGCAGCAAACTAATGTGCAACATGATGCCGGACGCGTGGCGGCGCTTGCGCAGGCGCGGCTGAAGGTAGGGATTATTTCCAACGCGCAGTACAGCCACGCGAAGCTGCCGGCGCTGCATGAGCAGATTAATGCTCTGAAGTTGCAGGGCGAATGGCTGGATGCCTCCATCCAGCTGACTTCTGCGCTCGGCGGCGGGTATCAGGCGTTATGATTTATCCGTGCGGCGTTTAAACCACCAGCGTAACGCCAGCACGATAGCGACGGCCAGGATAACCCAGATCCAGTGTTTCAAATGGGTGTCGAGGTCGTGCAGCCACGGCGCAATCACTTCACCGCCCACATAGCCGAGGGTGGTGAAGATCAGCGCCCACAGCAGCGCGCCAAAAATATTGAGCGGCAGAAAGAGTTTCGGTGGTATACGGCTGGCACCAATCAGTAGCGGGCCGATAATACGAAAGCCATACATAAAGCGGCTGCCAATGACGAAGAGGTAGGGATGACGCTGGATCAGCCGTTGCGCTTTGCGGATTTTGGTGTGCTGACGCGAGTAACGCTTCAGCATGCGTCCGCCAAAGTGGCGGCCCAGCAAATAGAGCACCTGATCGCCAATCATCCCGCCGAGCGCGACGGAAACCACCACCAGCGGGAAACGCAGTAACCCCTGATGCGCCGCCACGCCGCCCAGCAGCGTCACCGTTTCGCCTTCCGCCATACTGCCCAGCACCAGCACGGCATAACCATATTGTGAAATCAGAGCCGGTATATCCATCGTTATCTTCGTTTCCTTTAAACATCTCCTTTAAGCATACACCCCTGAGCCGAAGCCGGGGGCGACGTTATTTTTTGTCTGCTCAATAAATAATCTATTAGTGTGAATTATACTTACGCTACGTGGTACGAAGCCGTGTCGAGGAGGCGTTATGAACCATGTCTGGGGTCTGTTTTCCCATCCCGATCGAGAAATGCATGTCATTCGGAGTGAAAACGAAACCGTTTCACACCATTACACGCACCATGTTCTGTTGATGGCCGCGATTCCTGTTATCTGTGCATTTATAGGAACAACACAGCTGGGCTGGAATTTCGGCGATGGCAATGTGGTTAAACTGTCACCCGTGACCGGTTTAATCCTGGCCGTACTTTTCTATGGGGTAATGCTCGGGGGCGTCGCGGTGATGGGGCGCGTAATCTGGTGGATGGCGCGTAACTATCCGGAGCGTCCGTCGCTCAAGCGCTGTATGGTGTTTGCCGGTTATGTGGCGACGCCGATGTTTCTGAGCGGTATCGTGGCGCTCTATCCGTTGGTCTGGCTCTGTGCGCTGATTGGTACCGTTGCGCTGTTCTACACCGGTTATTTGCTTTATGTCGGTATCCCGACGTTCCTCAATATTGACCGGGAAGAGGGGCTGAGCTTCGCCAGTTCAACCCTGGCAATTGGCGTGCTGGTGCTGGAGGTGCTGCTGGCGATCACTGTCATTCTGTGGGGCTATGGTTACCGCTTGTTCTGATCCGTTCTTATGCATTGCTGGTGTGAATTATTTCACGCCAGCAATGCAGCATTTATTCACTATTCTTTTCTGGTAGGTGCCTTGCGCTCCGCGCTATGATGACGACCTCGCTGCGTTGCCTTAACGCGCGCGGCGACCATATTCCATACAGTGCATAAATAACCACCAGAAAACACATCATGCAGAAATTTCGCGTTTCCCTGCTCAGCCTGGCGTTAATGCTGGCTGTGCCTTTTGCGCCTCAGGCGAGTGCTAAAACGGCGGCGACTGCCGCAGCCTCGCGCCCGGAAATTGCTTCCGGGAGCGCGATGATTGTCGATCTTGAAACCAATAAAGTGATCTACGCCAGCGAACCGGATCTGGTGCGCCCGATTGCGTCCATCACCAAAGTGATGACCGCGATGGTGGTGCTGGATGCGCGCCTGCCGCTCGATGAGATGCTGAGCATTGATATCAGCCACACGCCGGAGATGAAAGGGATCTACTCCCGCGTGCGTCTGAACAGTAAAATCAGCCGTAAAAATATGCTGTTGCTGGCGCTGATGTCGTCGGAGAACCGCGCGGCGGCAAGCCTGGCGCATCACTATCCTGGCGGTTACGATGCCTTTATTCGCGCCATGAACGCGAAAGCCAAAGCGTTGGGGATGACGCACACGCGCTATGTGGAACCGACCGGGCTGTCGATTCACAACGTGTCAACGGCGCGCGACCTGACCAAAATGCTGATTGCCACCAAACAGTATCCGCTGATTGGTCAGTTGAGCACCACGCGTGAGGATATGGCGACCTTCGCTAACCCGGCGTACACGCTGCCGTTCCGCAACACCAACCACCTGGTGTATCGCGATAACTGGAATATCCAGCTGACCAAAACCGGCTTCACCAATGCGGCGGGTCACTGTCTGGTGATGCGTACGGTGATGAACAAACGTCCGGTGGCGATGGTGGTGATGGACGCGTTTGGCAAATATACCCACTTCGCCGACGCCAGCCGTCTGCGTACCTGGGTCGAAACCGGTAAAGTGATGCCGGTTCCTGCGGCGGCGCTGAGCTATAAAAAGCAGAAAGAGTCGCAGATTGCGGGCAACCTGGCGCACGGTAAAGTGACGACCCAGGAAGATTAAGTTTATTCGGCTTCGGCGCAGTAACGCCGGATGGCGGCTACGCCTTATCCGGCCTACCAAACCCCAGCACCGCCCCGTAGGCCGGATAAGCGCAGCGCATCCGGCAAAACCCGGCACCGAACCTACTACTCCGGCAGCGTCCAATCCCCATCATTGAGCGGGCGCTGCATGATCAACGTATCCCGCCAGTCACCCAGCTTATAACCCACGCTGCGCAACTGCCCGGCAATCTCAAATCCCATTTTTTTATGCAGGTTCAGTGACCCCGGGTTGTTGTGGCCATCGCCGACCACCGCCAGCATTTGTCGCCAGGGCCCCTGCTCGCAAATCTCAATTAACCTGCCCAGCAGCGCGCTGCCAATGCCGTGTCCGGTCATGGAGGTATCCAGATAAATCGACTCCTCCACCGTATAACGATAGGCCGGGCGAGGGCGATAGGGTGACGCATAGCAATACCCAACCACGACGCCGCGATAAAGCGCAACCAGCCACGGCAGACCGTGGTCATTGACCTTCTTCATGCGTTCGCGCATTTCATCAATGGACGGCGGGGTTTCTTCAAAGGAGGCTCGCCCGTTCAGCACATGCCAGGCGTAAATAGCGGAAATTGCGTGGACGTCATCAGGCTGGGCTAAACGAATTTCAACATCAGTAGCGGCTTCGCGCGCGGACATACTCAGATTCCTTGTGAAAAAAATCGCCGGAGAAACGTTCCCCCGGCGTCATTCACTCACTCTAATACGGCGCGAACCTGAATAACAATCCGTCTCTCTTATTTCACGGAGGGCTCGTCGCTTGTGGCGGGAACGTGATTATTCTGCGGCTTTCCTTCACCCCAGTATTTCTGTTTACTGGTTTTACCGATGCCGGGGTTCATGCTGTTCGTCGGATCGTTTTCACGATAAAAGCGTTTTAACGTGTCGGCGGCTTCGTACAGATGGCCGACATTGTGCTCCGCCGGATACTGCGCGCCGCGTTCGCGAAGCAGCACCAGCATTTTTTCTTTCAGCTCGTGTGCGTCCACGCCTTTTTTGACGATGTAATCCTGATGGAATACGTGGCACATAAAGTGGCCGTAGTAGAGCTTATGCACCAGCTGGCTGTCGATTTCCGGCGGCAGATGTTCGAACCACTCGGTATCATTACGACGCAGGGCGATATCCAGCGCCAGAATGTCTTCTACTTCATCGGCGTGTACCGCCTGATAGCGAATGGCCGCGCCCGCTGCTGCAAACCGGTGCAGGAAAGCTTTGCTACCCTCTTCAGCGGTACAGACAAAATAGCCGCCTTCCGCCTGTTTAAAGTACTCCGCCAGCCAGGCCTGCGCTTCTTCAATACCGTCGCCCGCCATTTTCAGCAGCAGGTGATGCTCATATTTATCGCGCCACTGTTTCATGCGCGCCGGAAGGTGCGCCGGGAAGACGTGCCCGACCTTCTGCATAAAACGGTCGGTAAAGTGCGGCTTGAACAGCGACACTTTGTCCAGCATCGCGTCGGTGCGCCCCTTCAGGGTGAAGAAGAACGGCATTTTGTCGGTGCCGAGTTTATCGATCATCAGGAAGGTGTCTTTACCGTACTGCTCGGCGATATCGTAAATATCGCGATGCATATATTCGCCCGCCACCGGCAGGTTCTTGAATTCCGCCAGAATGTGGCGACGGATTTCCGTCAGCACGTCCGGCTGATTGGTGCCGATGTAAAACACCTGCTGACGTTTTTCCGCCGGGAAGGTGTCCAGACGCACGGCAAAAACAGCCAGTTTTCCGGCGCAGCCGGATGACTCGAACAGGCGTTCCGGGTCCGCGTTGTAGCGGGCAGGGGTGTCGGCTTCAACATCACGTACGCGAGTGACGTAATCGTGATCGTGCGCGTGGCGGCCATCGTGGCGCACGTCGCTGTCTTTCACGCGTTCATCATCGAGTTTACTGAGGATCTGCTCGGGCGTTTCACCCAGATCAATGCCCAGGTGGTTAACCAGCGTCAGCTTACCGTTCTCGTCAATACGCGCAAACAGCGACATTTCGGTATACGCCGGGCCGCGCTGCACCAGCGAGCCGCCGGAGTTGTTGCAGATCCCACCGATAACCGAGGCGCCAATGCATGAAGAACCAATCACAGAGTGTGGTTCGCGTCCCAGCGGCTTAAGCGCTTTCTCCAGAGAATAGAGGGTGGTGCCCGGCCAGGCCAGCACCTGTTCGCCTTTATCGAGCAGATGCAGCTTATCAAGACGCAAGGTACTGATGATGACAATCTCGCGATCATAATCGTTGCCGCTTGGCGTAGAACCTTCGGTCAGGCCGGTGTTCGCCGCCTGCATCAGAATGATTTTATCCGCGTTCACGCAGGCGTTGAGTACGCGCCACAGTTCAAGCAGTGAACCGGGGAAGACAACGGCCAGCGCGTCACCGTGACCGGAACGGAAGCCCTTGCGATAGCGGGCAGTTTTCGCCGGGTCAGTCAGCAGGTGAGCGTGACCGACCAGGCGGGTGAGTTCGTTAATTAGCGCTTTATTATCAGTGGTGGCTTGTGCAGACATCATTCCACTCCTTGTGGTGAGACTAATTTGTCGTCCCTAAGAATAGCGCTTTGCAGATTTATTGGGAGTACGAATGTTTCGAAAATTCAGAGAATAACCTTCGCTTTCTGCTCCTCAGCCGTTTAGGCTTATGGCAAACTGCGGTTTTTCATCAACTTTCGCCGATTGACTGGCATGGAATAAAGAGACTAACAACATGAAATGGTTATGTTCTGTAGGCGTCGCCGTGAGCCTGGCGCTGCAACCCGCGCTGGCGGAAGATCTGTTCGGCAATCACCCTTTGACGCCCGAGGCGCGGGATGCGTTTGTTACCGGGCTGCTCAAAAAGATGACGGTTGATGAAAAAATCGGTCAGCTTCGTCTGATAAGCGTCGGCCCGGATAACCCGAAAGAGGCGATCCGCGACATGATTAAAGAAGGCCAGGTTGGGGCAATCTTTAACACCGTCACCCGCCAGGATATCCGCAAAATGCAGGATCAGGTGATGGAACTGAGCCGCCTGAAAATTCCACTGTTCTTCGCCTACGACGTGCTGCATGGCCAGCGTACCGTCTTCCCTATAAGCCTCGGCCTGGCGTCCAGCTTTAACCTTGATGCGGTGCGCACCGTTGGCCGCGTGTCTGCTTATGAAGCGGCGGATGATGGTCTGAATATGACCTGGGCACCCATGGTTGACGTCTCGCGCGACCCGCGCTGGGGCCGTGCTTCAGAAGGCTTTGGCGAAGATACCTATTTGACCTCAATCATGGGCAAAACCATGGTGGAAGCGATGCAGGGCAAAAGCCCGGCGGATCGCTATTCCGTGATGACCAGCGTGAAACACTTCGCCGCCTACGGCGCGGTTGAGGGCGGGAAAGAGTACAACACCGTTGATATGAGCTCGCAGCGTCTGTTTAACGACTATATGCCGCCGTATAAAGCGGGGCTGGATGCGGGCAGCGGTGCGGTGATGGTCGCGCTGAACTCGCTGAATGGCACGCCTGCAACCTCGGATGCGTGGCTGCTCAAAGAGATCCTGCGTGATAAGTGGGGTTTCAAGGGCATCACCGTTTCCGATCATGGGGCGATTAAAGAACTGATTAAACACGGTACGGCTTCTGACCCGGAAGATGCGGTACGCGTGGCGCTGAAGTCCGGCATCAACATGAGTATGAGCGATGAATATTACAGCAAGTACCTGCCGGGGCTGGTGAAATCCGGCAAGGTGACGATGGCGGAACTGGACGATGCCGCGCGTCACGTGCTGAACGTCAAATATGATATGGGGTTGTTTAACGACCCGTACAGCCACCTTGGGCCGAAAGAGTCTGATCCGCAGGACACCAACGCCGAAAGCCGTCTGCATCGTAAAGATGCGCGTGATGTCGCGCGCGAAAGCCTGGTGCTGCTGAAAAACCGTCTCGAGACGCTGCCGCTGAAAAAATCGGGCACCGTGGCGGTGGTTGGCCCGCTGGCCGACAGTAAGCGCGATGTGATGGGTAGCTGGTCGGCGGCAGGCGTAGCAGACCAGTCGGTGACCGTGCTCACCGGGATTAAAAACGCGCTGGGCGATAAGGGCAAAGTGGTTTACGCCAAAGGCGCGAACGCCACCAACGATAAAGGCATTGTCGATTTCCTGAACCTGTATGAAGAAGCGGTCAAAGTTGACCCGCGCTCCCCGCAGGCGATGATTGATGAAGCGGTGGCGGCGGCGAAACAATCCGACGTCGTGGTGGCCGTGGTGGGCGAAGCGCAGGGGATGGCGCATGAAGCCTCCAGCCGCACCAACATCGAAATCCCGCAAAGCCAGCGCGATCTGATTGCCGCGCTGAAAGCCACCGGCAAACCGTTGGTGCTGGTGCTGATGAACGGGCGTCCGCTGGCGCTGGTGAAAGAAGATCAGCAGGCTGATGCCATTCTGGAAACCTGGTTCGCCGGTACCGAAGGCGGCAACGCCATCGCCGACGTGCTGTTTGGCGATTACAATCCGTCCGGTAAATTGCCGATGTCCTTCCCGCGCTCAGTGGGGCAGATCCCGGTTTACTACAGTCATCTCAACACCGGTCGCCCGTATAACGCGGATAAACCAAACAAATACACCTCGCGCTACTTCGATGAAGCCAACGGCCCGCTTTATCCATTTGGTTATGGCCTGAGCTACACCACCTTCACCGTTTCTGACGTGAAAATGTCAGCACCGTCAATGACGCGCGACGGCAAGGTCACCGCCAGCGTAGACGTTACCAACAGCGGTAAGCGTGAAGGCGCGACGGTCATCCAGATGTATTTGCAGGATGTGACAGCGTCAATGAGTCGCCCGGTGAAACAATTGAAAGGCTTTGAGAAAGTGACGCTGAAACCGGGTGAAACGCAAACCGTCAGCTTCCCGATAGATGTAGAGGCACTGAAGTTCTGGAATCAGAGCATGAAATACGATGCAGAACCGGGCAAATTCAACGTCTTTATCGGCGTGGATTCGGCGCGCGTGAAGCAGGGGGAGTTTGAGCTGAAGTAGGCCCTCACCCTAACCCTCTCCCTGTACAGTCCGGGGACATAGTGAACACTTGTTCGGGGACATGGTAGACACTTACAACTAAGGCATAAGAACCCGTTTATGGAGTCGCTTATGCCCTGGGATGCGAGAGATACCATGTCATTACGTTCCGAGTTTGTTCTGTTCGCCTCGCAAGAGGGGGCGAACATCCGTTCCCTCTGCCGTCACTACGGCATTTCTCCCGCCACTGGCTACAAGTGGCTTCGCCGCTGGGCTGAGGAAGGCACATCCGGTCTTCTGGACCGTCCCCGAACGCCTCATTATTCTCCCAACCGCTCGCCCGACGACATCACTGACCTGCTGCGCATCGCCCATGCCCGTCATGAGCGCTGGGGCGCCCGCAAGATAAAGCGCTGGCTCGAAGACCAGGGACACCGTATGCCCGCCTTCAGCACCGTCCATAACCTGATGGCCCGTCACGGTCTGCTACCGGGCACGGCTCCGGGCATTCCGGCCACAGGGCGCTTCGAACATGACGCGCCGAACCGGCTCTGGCAGATGGATTTTAAGGGTCACTTCCCCTTCGGCGGGGGCCGCTGCCATCCGCTCACCCTGCTGGATGACCACTCCCGTTTCTCCCTGTGTCTGGCACCCTGCACCGATGAACGCCGTGAGACCGTGCAGCAGCAGCTGGTCAGCGTGTTTGAACGCTACGGGCTGCCAGACCGGATGACGATGGACAACGGCTCGCCGTGGGGCGACACCGGTACCTGGACGGCACTTGAGTTGTGGCTGATGCGCCAGGGCATCCGGGTGGGGCATTCCCGGCCATATCATCCGCAGACACAGGGCAAGCTGGAACGTTTTCACCGCAGCCTGAAGGCGGAAGTGCTGCAGGGTAAATGGTTCACAGACAGCGGTGAGCTGCAGCGTGCTTTCGACCACTGGCGTACGGTGTATAACCTTGAACGGCCCCATGAAGCACTGGGTATGGCCGTTCCGGCCTCGCGGTATCAGCCGTCTGTGCGGCAGTACAGCGACAGCATTACGCCACCGGAATATGATGAAGGGGTGATGGTGAGGAAGGTCGATATCAGCGGGAAGCTGAGCATAAAAGGTATCAGTCTGAAGGCAGGCAACGCGTTCAGGGGAGAGCGGGTCGGGCTGAAGGAGACGCAGGAGGATGGCTGCTATGAAGTGTGGTGGTACAGTACAAAAGTGGGGGTGATCGACCTGAAGAAAAAGTCGATCACCATGGGTAAAGGATGTTAAAAAGTGTTCACCATGTCCCCGAACACCTGTCTACCATGTCCCCGGACCGTACACTCCCGTAGGGAGAGGGAACAGATCGTGCCAATCTGATTGTTCTGTGCGGGTTTGCCCCTCTCCCAGCGGGAGAGGGGCAAACCCACCGTATCAACCAAAAATCAATCCCCATCTCCCGTCAATTTTCCTCGTCCGTGAACATCGTCACCTTCCGCAATAACATTTTGCCGTCACCCCCATTTTGCTCGCTCTTTTATTCCTCATCGCACATGAAAATGTGACCTTCAACGCATTTCCCGTTCCTCTGTGGCGTTGATTTTGTGCGCGACATCAAAAGCTATTTCTCCCCCGTTCGGCGGACGTGATGATTTTCACTATTACGTAAAAAAGCCTGGAAACGGAGCGCGAGCGAAGGGCGAAAACTTCGTTAAATGCGGCTATCGAAAATCAAACAGGTAGCGCAATGAAACTCTCCCTCGAACAGGCCGGGCTCGATAACACCGGCACGCGTCCGGTTACGACACAGTTGCAGCAGATGATTGATACCCTGGCGGCGGCAGGCGGCGGTACGCTGACCATCCCGCCCGGCATCTGGTTGACCGGCACGCTGGTGCTACCTTCCCATTTTACATTGCACCTGGAAGCCGGGGCCTGCTTGCGCGCAAGCCCGAACGTGGCGGATTACCCGGCAGACCTGACGCAGTCTATGGCCGAGTTGTCACATATGGCGCTGTTGTACGCCCGCAATCAGCAACAGATTACCCTCAGCGGGGAAGGGCGCGTGGAAGGCAATGCGGCTGCCTGGTTTGCGCCGCAGGCGGATGCGCAGGGCTATCGTCAGCCTGCCGCGCAGCGACCGCGTCTGCTGGTGCTGGAAGGGTGTGAGCAGGTGCGGCTGTGCGATATCACGCTGGCGGATTCGCCGATGTGGACCGCACATCTGGTGAGCTGCAAACATATTTTCATTCATCGCTTAACGATTGATAACGATCTGGCGCTCTCCAATACCGATGCGCTGGATCTCGATAGCTGCCAGTTTGTGCACATCAGCGACAGTTACTTCAGCGCTGCCGATGACGGCATCTGCCTGAAAACCACCCGTAAAGCGTCTGCGCTGCAACAGCCTACCTGCCATGTGGTGGTGAACAACTGCATCATTCGTTCGAAAAGCTGCGCCATTAAAGTGGGCACTGAAACGGCGGCGGATATCAGCCACATCATCGTCAGCAACTGCACCATTTTTGAGTCTAATCGCGGCATCGGTCTGGTGTCGCGCGATGGCGGCACGTTCAGCCAGATGAGCTTTAGCAACATTCTGTTTGATTGCCGTCACGGTCATCCGTGCCATTGGGGAAAAGCCGATCCGGTGTACCTCTCCGCGCGCCGTCGCGACCCGCAGGTTGCAGCCGGGCAGATTCAGCACATCACCTTCAGCAACCTCTCCGGTATCAGCGAAGGGGCAATCAACCTGCACAGTGAAACCGCAGGCGATATTCACAACATCACTTTCAACGGCGTTCAGCTTCAGCAGGTGCAGGGCGATGCGCAGGAGCAGGGCTGCTTTGATGTTCGCCCACCGTGCAATCCGGCGAAACCGACCGGGATGGGGCTGGATAACGCCTACCTGGTGAACCCGGAAACCAGGCGCGCGTGGGGCGTCGAGCCATACCCTGGCGGGCTCCCGGCGCTGTATGCCGACGGCGTTACCGGGCTGGTGCTGCGTGAATTCAACGTTGTGCGCCCGACGCCGCTGCCGGCGGGCTGGCATTCGCAGAACGTGGTGATAGTGAACGGGAAATAAGCATTCAGAGCGGCGGCGCGGCTCTGGGGCCGCTATCGCCGGATGTCAGTTTAAGGGGATGGAAAAATGATAAAAAAAGTCAGGGAGATAAAACTCCATAACTATGTCTGTTACGGCCTGGCGGATGTGATTGGCTCGGGGGCCTTCACGCTGGTCAGCGCCTGGTTGCTGTTCTTCTTAACCACCTTCTGCGGCCTGACGCCGATTGAGGCCGGGTCGCTGTTTGCGGTCGCGCGTATTGTCGATGTGATTATGTGCCCGCTGATGGGCTACATTTCCGACAACTTCCACAAAACCTGGCTGGGCCGCCGCTTCGGCCGTCGCCGCTTCTTCCTGCTGCTCAGCATTCCGCTGGTATCGGTGTACAGCCTGCTGTGGGTGGACGGTTTTAACTACTGGATGTATCTGCTGGTCTACATCCTGTTTGAAATCGTCTATTCGATGATTTTGATCCCGTACGATACCCTGTCGGCGGAAATGACCTCTGATTTCACCAAACGGTCGAAACTGACCAGCGCCCGTATGTATATCGCGCAGTTTGCTGGCTTTACCGCCGCGTTTCTGCCGGGGCGTCTGATTAACTATTTTGGTTCCGATTCGGCGGATTCCTTCTTCTACGCCGGGGCGATTTTCACCGTGTCGTTCATGGTCGTGTTGTTCTTTGTCTATTTCGGCACCTGGGAACGCTCTATCGAAGAGATTGAACAGAGCGAGCGCACCATCGAAGCCGCCGAGAAACTGCCGCTTTCCACGCGTATTTTCAATATCTACTACGACTTTGTTTCTACGTTAAAAATCAAAACATTCCGCTCTCACCTGGGCATGTATCTGGGCGGTTCCGTGGGGCAGGATATCTTTAACTCCGTCTTCACCTACTTTGTGGTGTTTGCGCTCTCCACCTCGTCGATTGTGGCCTCTAATCTGCTGAGTGCGATTAATGGTCTGCAATTCTTCGGCGTCGGCGTCGCCACCTGGCTGACCCTGCGCTACTCGCCGTCTCGCGCGTTTGCCACCCAGGCCAGCATGGCGTTAATTGCCTTTGCCTTGTTCACCTTCACCTACCTCAGTGGCTCAACCAGCATGGCGCTGCTCTATCTGGCGGCGGGGATTGCGGGCCTGGCGCGCGGCGGTATCTACTCCATTCCGTGGAACAACTACACCTTCGTGGCGGATGTGGATGAAATTCTCACCTGTAACCGTCGTGAAGGGATTTTTGCGGGCTTTATGAGCCTGCTGCGTAAAGCCTCTCAGGCGCTGTCTATCTTCCTGGTGGGTGTTGCGTTGCAGATGTCTGGCTTTGTTACCGGTCAGGCAAGCCAGCCACAATCGGCTATCAACATGATCCTCGCCATCATGATAATCCTGCCGGTGATCCTCACCGTATGGGGTATCTGGTCTGCCTTCCAGTTCAAAGTGAATGGTCGTACCCACGCGATTCTCAACGATGAAGTGGCGCGCCTGAAACAGGGTGGCAGCAAAGCGACGGTCACCGCCGAAACCAAAGAGGTTATTGAGTCGCTGACCGGCATGCCTTACGAGCAGTGCTGGGGAGATAACACCGTCGGCTGTGTAAACCGCAGCCTGATGAAAGCGAAAGAAAACGCGGTGCAGTTGAAGAACGCGTAATCATTGACCCGCCCGGCGCACTGTGCGCCGGGCTTACTTTTTTGACTGGCATTTATGACTGAACATAGCGTGTACATTCAACAAGGCATCTGGGCGCGAATTGGCCTTCCTCGCCAGCTGCTGTGGGGCTTTATTGGCGTCTTTTTGTTTATTACCGGCGCGACTATCGAGCAGAGCTGGCTGGCGTCGCTGCTGCAACAGCGCGGCTTTGACGCGCGCGATATCAGCATGATGTCGTCGGTCTTCGGCCTGTGCGTGGCGCTGGTCTCCTGGTTCTCCGGGATTGGCGCAGGCGTGCTGGGGATTCGTCGCCTGATGTGGGCAGCGACGCTGGTTTATTTTATCGGCTCGGTGCCGTTTATCTTCTGGGCGCTGCCTAACGGCAACTATCCGTTGATGGTCGCCAGCTATGCGCTGCGCGGAGTGGCTTATCCGCTTTTTGCCTACTCGTTTCTGGTGTGGATTAACCAGTGCTGTGAAACGCGTATTCTGGGACGGGCGGTTTCCTGGTTCTGGATTGCTTTTGGCGTGGGCATGACCATCGTCGCGCCGTGGTTCTCGGGCTTTATGATCCCGCGCAGTGGGGAAACCACCACCTTGCTGATTGGCTTCGTTTTTGTGCTGGCGGGCAGCGGATGCGCGCTGGTGCTTAACCGGGCACAGCCCGAAAGCGAGTCAAATAGTAAAATCTTACCGGCGCTGGGCGAAGGGCTGATGGTGCTGGCGCGCGAGCCGAAAATGCGCCTGGCAGTGCTGGTAAAAACCATCAACGATATCGGTAAATTCTCGTTGGTAATTTTAATGCCGGTTTACCTGCCGCGCTTTGGTTTCAGCATTCAGGAGTGGCTGACTATCTGGGGGCTGGTTAATGTGCTGAATATCTTTGCCGGATACTTCTTCGGTTGGCTGGGCGATACCATTGGCTGGCGTAAAACCGTGGTCTTTTTCTCCGGCACGCTCTGCGGCGCAGCGTCGCTGGCGGTATGCTACGCCCCGGTACTGTTCGGTAATAGCGGGGTGGCGTTGTTTGCCGCACTGGCCATTTACGCCATCGGCCTTGGCGCATTCGGCCCGCTGAGCGCGCTGATCCCCGCGCTGCTGCCGGAAAACAAGGGCGCGGCGATTTCCTGCCTTAATTTAGGATCTGGCTTAAGCAACTTCGCCGGGCCGCTGATCGTCACGCTCTGCGTCGATCCGCTCGGCGTGGAAGGTACGCTGTGGGTGATTGCGATACTTTATTTCGCCGCCAGCGTGCTGGCGATTCCGCTAAAGGTGCCACAAGAAGATTGATCGACTACGCTTTTTCCTCAGGAACATGAAAATAATGAGGAATAAGTATGTCAGGTACAAAACGTTGGGCAGGTTCACTGGCATTTCTGGCAGCCGTGAGCCTGCCGCTTCAGGCGGCGTCTCCGGTAAAAGTCGGCTCGAAAATTGATACCGAAGGGGCGCTGCTCGGAAATATCATTTTGCAGGTGCTGGAAAGCCACGACGTTAAAACGGTCAACAAAGTGCAGCTTGGCACCACGCCGGTTGTGCGCGGCGCGATCACCTCCGGCGAGCTGGATATCTACCCGGAATATACCGGCAATGGCGCATTCTTCTTTAAAGATGAAAACGATGCGGCATGGAAAAATGCTCAGCAGGGTTACGAGAAAGTCAAAAAGCTCGATGGCGAGAAAAATCATCTTATCTGGCTGACGCCTGCGCCTGCCAATAATACCTGGACCATTGCCGTGCGTCAGGATCTCGCGGATAAAAACAAACTCACCTCACTGGATGACCTCAGCCGCTATCTGAAAACGGGCGGAAGCTTTAAGCTTGCGGCGTCCGCTGAGTTTATCGAGCGCCCGGATGCGCTTCCGGCCTTTGAGAAAGCCTACGCGTTTAAACTTAACCAGCCACAGTTATTGTCGCTGGCGGGCGGCGATACCGCGGTAACGATTAAAGCCGCCGCCCAGCAAACGTCCGGCGTGAATGCGGCGATGGCCTACGGCACCGATGGCCCGGTGGCTGCGCTGGGATTAGTTACCCTGAGCGATCCGAAAGGTGTGCAGCCGATTTATGCGCCAGCGCCGGTGGTGCGCGAAGCGGTGTTGAAGGAATATCCGCAGCTGGAAAACTGGTTGAAACCGGTATTCGAAAGCCTGGATGAGAAAACCCTTCAGCAGCTTAACGCCCGCATTGCGGTAGAGGGTGTCGACGCGAAGAAAGTGGCGGCGGATTACCTGAAAGAGAAGGGGCTGGTGAAATAACTTTTCAGGGCGTCTGCAATGACGCCCTGAACGTTTACCCGCCTGCGGTAAGGTTTGCCTGATAGCGGCGATAGTTGCCGTCATCGGAAATCACATCATAAACCAGATGGCTTCCTGAATGGAGGGAAGCAGGCCGTGATATCTGTTCTTCGCCGTAAGGCGCAATCATCATACTGGTCGGTTTCTGCTGGCCAGGAAGATGCAGCGATAAGCTCATATACCAGGGGGAGGGGTTCGCCACCCGTAACGTATCTCCGCTAACGCTAAAGCGCAGCCCGCGCTCATTTTTATCTTCTGGCGGCTGCAAGCCCGCCGGGCGAACGAATACCTTCATGCGCAACCGCAGCGGCAAAATCACTTTTTGCCCTTCACGGCCGCTTGCCGCGTTATCCGGGGCAATCTGATAAATATTGAGCCAGAATAGTGATTCCCTGTCCTCAGCCAGTCCCTGGCGAGAGGCGAGCATCAGCTTTAATGACCGAAGCTCGCCCGGGAGCATCTTAAAGACCGGTGGAATAACCACCACCGGCGTAGGGTTCACATCCGGCGTGCTGGCCGGATCGCCATCGTCCGCCCATACCTGAATCACCATCGGCGTCGTTCCATCGTTAGAGAGATTTAACGAGCGAGCGACGTCGCTGCCGCCGAAAACGATCCGCGTGCGATCAACGTTTACTGCGGCGATCGCCTGAGCCGAAAATGCCAGCAGTAACGCCACCTTACTGAAAACTGACCACCACTTGTAATTGCGCATTGACTGTTCCTGCGGTAACCGTTTGACCGCTGATGGCCTCAAGAGAGGCGGTGAAATCGCCGGTATACGTTGTCACGGTGTCTGAGGAAACCAGCGTGGTGAGATCTTTATAGGCGTACCAGCCCCGCGTATTTCCGGTGCCCATACTGGATTGATCCGGCAGCAGATTGAGCGCCGTGCCATTGCTGTTATAAATCTTAATGCCCACGCCTGAGGCGACCCCTTTGCTGCCGTACTGGGTATCCAGCAGCCATGTCAGGCCACCGCCGGAGGTCACCAGATTCAGCGTTCGCGCGGCAGCCACCGCGGCTGGCTGATTGACCAGAAAGCCCATGGCTACGTTGGCAGCGCTGGCGGTCGAGGCGCTGGTACTTGAAATCGCACCGGATTCACACTGCAGGCTAACGCTGAACGGAGCCTGGCTGACGTTTCCGGCCTGCAGCTGAGCGACGCTCATCGTCGGTAAAGGCACGCGCGCGGGATAATCGCTGACCTGGCAAATCGCCCCGCGAATATAGGTGACGCTGCCGTAGCTGCCCCATGCGCCCGGCCAGCCCCAATGCCAGCCCGAGTAATTTGAAAGGCTATCAGCGCCATTTGCCAGAGCGTCTGAAACACCTGGCCCTTTGAACGCGATATAACCGCGCGGTTGGGTAAAGAGATCGACATAACGCTTAGAGCCTTCGGCGCCGTAGGTGGTTGAGTTGATTTTAAACATCTCATAGAGCACGTTACTGAACGCGCTGGCCGGGATGTAAATGTAGGTCCCGTCACTGTACCAGTCGCTGGCGGTGAATTTGCGCGACTTCCAGTAGCGGCTGTAGGGCTCGCCGGTGGTGAGGTTGGTCATACGTACCGCGACGTTTTTCACATAATCGTAGTAGGCCCCCTCCACCTCTGAGGTGGTATATTTCCCGGCATAAGTAGAATCGCCGTTGGTGGCATAAAACTCATACAGACTGTCGGCATCCGCGACGGCGCAGCGGAACAGAATCTGATTCGCGGTATAGGGCTTATTGGTGGCGGCGGTCAGGAAACTCCCCACACCGCTACCCAGCAGTGTGCCAGACGGTTGAAAGTTGCTGCCGCTATTCAGGCTAATGACTGCCGGAAGGCCCACGTTGCCGCTACAGGTATCGCAGGCCCCTGTCCAGTCAGCTGCCGTATAGCCTGCGCTTTTGGCAGCTTCGGAGAGTGAACTTGTGCTGGTAACGCGGGCGCAGGTGGCCCACAGCGAGGTGCTGAAGAGAATGCCAACGAGGATGCTCAGGATTTGAAGCCAGGCGCGCATGATGTTATTCCTTCTCGCAGCGTTGATTTAAGGTGATTATCTGTTTCTCGTCATCGGCGGGGAGTTGATACGGCACGCGGCAACGCTGATGAACGTTATCGCCCCAGCGCACCTGCAGCGTGCCGGATGCCGCCGGAATACGCGCGTAAATTTGTCCACCCTGGCCGACCATACCTATCAATGTGCCTTCGCTGTCCAGCACATCCGCCCCCATCGGGGGCAGAACGCCGCTGTTTGCGTTAAGGTTTATCAACACCGCTTTCCCTTTCAGAGTATTGAAATTCACCCGCGCGATAGCGCCGGAATAGGGCACCACGCGCTGACTGCCGCCGGTGAGTTCGGCATCGGCGGTCATTTGTTGCGTATCAAGGCTGACGTTATTGACACGATACGGTGCCAGTGAAGGCAGAATGGCATAGCCGAAGCTGTCGACCACCGCGCCCTGGCCGTTTTGCACGCGTGCACCCTGCGCGCCATCTGCATGAATAAGCGCAAAGGTATCGCTGGTGTACGGCCCGAGAGTCATGCCGCCAGGATGTAGCACAAGCGTGCCCGAAGCGCCCAGCCCGGTCTGACGGTAGTTGTTCCCCTGGTCATAATTGGCCCGCAGCGCGCCAATGCGGGTATTTTCCTGAACACCCGCGCCGAAGGTCGCGGAACTGCCTGTGCTGCCATCGCGATAACGCTCATATCCGCCATACATGGACCAGGAAAAATCGCCGCCTTCCCCTGCGGAGCCGGTCATCGAGACGGTGGAGGAGCGGCTTTGGCGCGTCTGGTTGTAGTTCATGGCGACAGACGAACGGCTTTGCCCCCAGTCGAGTGGGATGGAAATGTTCATCGAGACGGTGGTTTCGGTATATTTTTGCCGGCTACTGGCGTCATCGGGATCGTTCACGCTGCTATAAAAACGCCCGTAATCCCACGACGTGCGCTGGCGTGCAATGTTGAAGCCGTAGCTGATACGCTGCCACTGATTGCTGTAGCCCAGCTGCAACTGCGTAATGCGCGACTGATTATTGTAATAATCCGCCGTGCTGGCGCTCATGTTGAGCGTGCCAAAACCCCATAAAGGCTGGCTTACCGTCGCCGACAGTCGGTTGCGCTGATGCAACGTATCAGAGTAGTAATCTTCACCACTTTTGTTTTCCCGACGAACACCCAGCACATCCTGGAGATCGCGAAACCCGCTGGTGGAATAGCGGTACGCCGCCAGCACCAGATTCGTGCCGGATGAAAACGTTTTGCTGTAGCTTAACTCGCTGCGCCAGCCTTGCTGACGGTCGCCATTTTCAACCTGCGCGTTTGACCAGGTGGCATTCATGCCAAATGCGCCAAGGTCGGTCGCCCACACGCCACCAGCCAGCCATGCCTGATATTCTTTGGCGATACGCGCCCCGGCGTTGAGCGTAAAGTTGTTATTGATGCCGTGTTGCAGCGTGCCTTCAAAGAAGTTGTTATTCACGCTGTAATACTGACGCACGCGCCCCATCGAGAGGGAATAGTGCCAGTTTCCGGGGCGAACCGAGTCGGGTACGGCTGAGTAGGGCACCGTGAATGTCGATGTTTTGCCGTTGGCTTCTATCACTTCAACCTGGAGATCGCCCTGATTGCGGGTGTTATAGAGATCGTTAATGACAAATGCCCCCGGAGGAACATTTGTTTCATAGATAGTTTTGCCTAACTGACTGACGATGACTCGCGCGCTGCTGCCGGCAATACCGCGCACTTCTGGTGCATAGCCGCGTTTGCCCTGCGGCCACATTCTTTCGTCGGTGGCGAGCTTAATCCCATTAAATGACAGACTGCCGAACAGGCTGCTGTCGGTGTAGCTATCACCGAGCGTCATGATGCTCTCAAGCTGCTCAATTGGGCGTTGAACCCAGGTTCGCACGCGGTTATAGCGCCAGGCGCTGCCGGTCTGATTATTATCGACATAGCGAAAATTGCCCTGGTGGCGTACTTGCCATAGGCCAAGATTGGTGCCGGCGTTAATGCCGCTCCATAAATATTGATAGCGATAGTGGCTGTCGGTATTTTCATTAATCGTATAGCTGGTGTTGTGGCGTAAAAAAATCGCTGACGCGCCGCTATCCCACTCTTCAGGTGAGATATAGCCACGCGGGTTGTGCACCAGTTCGGTCATGGGAATGGCAAGCTGCAACCGCAGAGTGGACGACTCGAATTGCCAGCTTCCGTCCGGCACCCAGACGGTAAACGGTTTGCAAGTTGTGGGCTCGTCGTCTTCCGACACGGTTTTGAGCTGTGCGCTTTTCATCAATGAAGCCGTCAGACAGGGTTCCGGCGCACTGTCGGTACCCTTATCTTCAAATGTCACTTTGACACCTGTTTTCACCAGCGTGTTATTCACATAGACATCCGCCAGGTAATTCCCTGGAGAAATATGCTGCTGATTAAACTGCCCGATATTTTGCCCATACGCCGAGCCCTGAAACAGCGCCGGATCAAAATAGTAATCATCAGCCTGCGCTGTGCCTGCAACTATCAGGGCAATCAGCGATGTGAGCCGCTTTAAGGGGAAATCAGGGGTACGTGACATCATAGTGCTCGCTTATCCTTGCACCCTGGTCATTAATCGCAGTAAGGATCACTTTGCCCCGACCCTGCTGAGGCGCGTTTTTACCGTTCAGCCAGAATGTTGCACTGGAAAAGGGCGAGACCATATCCACGTTGACAGGGATCCTGCTACCGCCTGCTTCGACGGTCATATTGGAAATTGAAGCAAACCATGCCGATGTATTTTTAACCTGAATACCAAAGCCTTTACGGCCATCGCGTACGGCTGAAACATGCAGGCTTTTGGTGATATCTCCCGGCGCGGAGAGGCCTTCCGGGCGGTAAAACAGCTTCACCCGGGTACGCAGCATGATCAGCATCTTGTTTTGCTTTTGATCGCCCGCAACGTTAGTCGGAGGAACCTGTAAGAAGTTGAACCAGAAGACGGATTCTCTGTCCTTCGGCAACGGTTTCGCACCGCTGTAAACAATGCGCACAATTTGCCCGGCCTTAGCCTGAATGCGGAAAACCGGCGGTGTTGATAAAAACGGCACCGCATGGCTATTCTGCGGATTGGCATCGACATTGCCTTCGTCAAACCACGTCTGCACAACGTAGGGATAGGTGTCATTATTTTTGAGCTGAACATCCACGGAGGAAGACTTCGCGTTGTAAATAATACGGCTGCCCAGCATGGTGACGCTGGCATGGGCCGAGATAAGACCGCTCAGGCTAAAGGCGACCAGCCACAGGAAACTGCGATGAAAAACGCGCATTGAAATCATGGATTCCTTCCGTCGATAAAGGCACAGCCTGGGCTGTGCCCTGAAGAGAATTACTGGTAAGAGACGGCGTACTGCATGGTGGCTTCAACGGTACCCGCGGTCGCTTTACCATTCGCGTAGTACTGCGCGGTATAGGTTGCAGACACTTCTTTTTCGCCCGCTGCTAACGTCAGGTCGCCGGTACCGGTGAACCCGTCCGTCAGGTTAATTTCGGTGCCTTTGGTATCCAGAATTTGTACTTCAACGTTGGATGCGGTGCCGGTATTGCCCAGGTTACCGTTAGTGGTCACCTGGTTTCCGACGAATACGGTGGAAATCTTGGTGGCGTTGGTGGCATCGCCGGTGCAGCCGGTAAGGCCGATATCAAAGGTCACCGGGCCTGCGGTATCTCCACTGGCGCCGAGATCGGCGCTGCTCACCGTTGGCAGCAGTACAACGGGCGTCGCCTGGTTGCCGTTAATGGCCACAGAACAGGTTTCGTCCGTGACTTCGCCCTGGAAAGTGATGGTGTTATCTGAAAGAGCCATTGCATTGGCGGATACCAGCAGAGAGCCTGACAGCATAGCTAAGTAACATTTTTTCAACATGATGCGTTTCCTGTTAATCCTGAGTAGACCTGATTGCTTGTTCCATGGCTTCTGCGGGCAGCTTTAAACGCGGGTAAACGAGGTGTTGCAAACCGGCAGTAACATGTACTAAAAGGTTAAGATATTTCCTAGGTGGTGTAATCATTAACTATTAACAGGTGAATATTAAGATTAATATTCTGTTAACCATGCGTAAATGTACTTACTGGTGGTGTTATGCGCTGAGATTACCAGAAGTAATGTTATCGGTAAGTAAAGGTGACTTAGGTAAAATCTGTGGTGGTAAGCACCAGACAGGATCGAGATCGCATTTCTCTTCTCGATTCGAAAGTAGTGAATTTGATGTGAAACAAGAAAGGGCAGCCAGGTGCTGCCCTTCGGGGAAATTAATGGCTGGTGCTGGAAGCGGGTTCGTTCAGACTCCAGCATACCTCCGCTTTATTCTCACGAAGTGAGCCGCATAACATCATATACAGGCGAGAAAGATCGTTACTGTAGACCCTGAAAGTATTGCTTTTTATCACCAATACGTACTGATCGCTGCGACATTGCGGGTTTAACGATTGTGCGTAATTCAGAATTCCCTTTTTTAAACTCTCGGTATCGGTGTTGTTCGGTAAAGGGACGGAGACCAGGACATTACAGTTTCCCGCTTCGCCGATATAAATTTCCCGACGGTCTTCCGGGCGATGCTGATACCAGAATGCAATCGTCACGCAAAGCGCAAGCATTGCGCAGAAAAGCGTAATGATAGAGAGGGTTTGAATTTTCCCTGACGAGGGTTGCGCTTTTGCCGCGACAGACGATTCTGCGGGAGAATCATTGTTTTTACTCATTGAAATATCATTAAAAATTTCAATGGGGGTATTCGTCTCAGGTTCGGGAAGCAGTTCAACCGCGACCTGTTGATGGAACATAAAACCCATCTTGGGTACGGTAGTGATGACCTCATCTTCCAGCCCAAGATTACGGAGTATTCGGCGCAGTTTGCTGATGCAATGGTTAAGGTTGTTATTACTGGAAACCATACCAAAGTCATCCCAGACTTTTTTAAATATTACCTCACGATTAATAACTTCCCCTTGATGACATGCGAGTAATAATAATAATCGTTTAGTTGGGTTGGATATTTGTACCGCGTCATCGGGGGTATCAGCCAGAAACAAGGTGCCGGAATCTGCGTCAAAGATTACTTGTTTGTTAAATAAAAATCTCATAGTTAGAACTCATTAAAGGTTTTTTCTTAATGCAAAGAAGAATCATCTCCTTTTGGTGGTAAAACAGTGAAAAGTCTGGCTGTTTATTTTAGATTGTAAAGTACCCGGTTGATATCTTAAGTTTCGGTAAGTTCGTTAGATAGACAAAAATATCACGTCTGCAACATTTGTTGGCGGTATTTACTGTTTGTAGAGAAAAATTAACATTTTTATGCGGTAAAAAAGAAAAGGTTAATCTGCTTTACGGATAAAATAAGATTTTTCTAACAGAGATAAGATTTTAATTTATGGGTTTTGTAAATTAATAAATCATGGATTTGGGTAGATCTAGTATATTTTAACTACTACACCGACAAGAGAATATTCAAATTTGTCAGGTTAAATCTGAGAATGCGTATAAACTGAAAACTCATCATGTATAGAGGATCGGGAGGCTGGCTTGACGATAAAGGGAGAACATAAGCATCAGAGGGATCGACGCCCGTCAGACAAGGTGCCGCTTGCCACCCGCAAAAGGATATGAACGCGTCGATGACGATACCTGCTTGCCACAATCGCGTGCAGTTTCTGCTTGTCCTGCTGATATCAGTTGCTGTGCTGTTACCTTTCGTTAACTATGCACCTAACCGCCTTGTTTCAGGGGAATCCCTTGCGCTGTGGCAGACAGATGGGTTTCGCCCTCTGTGGCTGTTTGTATTTCCTCTGCTGCTGATTGTCCTGAGTTTTATACCCGGGCGTGGTGCCATAATCTCAAGTTTCGTGTTGGGGCAAGCGCTATTCAGCCTGCTGGTGTGGGCTGTTGGAGAGGTGGCAAACTCTCTTGCGTTGACGGGAAGTTCCCTTGCGCGAACCTCACCCGGAAGCGGGCTCTGGCTTTGGATGTTGCTGGCTTTACTTATCTGTAGCGACACATTACGCCGGTTACGGCTCAGCACGCTCTGGCGCTGGATTCTGCAAATACAGATTTGGCTACTGCCGCTGCTGCTACTGTGGATGGGGCAGCTCGACCATCTCTCTTTGTTAAAAGAGTACGCCAATCGCCAGGATGTCTTTAATGATGCGCTTTCGCAGCACCTGGTGCTGTTGTTTGGCACGCTGCTGCCCGGTCTTCTGATCGGCATTCCTGTAGGACTGTGGTGCTGGCGCCGCCCGGCGCGTCAGACCAGGGTCTTTGCCATCCTTAATGTCATTCAAACCATTCCCTCCGTGGCCTTGTTTGGCCTGCTTATTGCGCCGCTGGCTGGCCTCGCGCAACAGTTTCCGTGGCTTGCGCGTCTTGGCGTTGCGGGAACCGGGCTGACGCCTGCCTTAATTGCACTG
The DNA here is from genome assembly GCF_057782505.1 of Pseudocitrobacter sp. CD920760. Classification (NCBI taxonomy): domain Bacteria; kingdom Pseudomonadati; phylum Pseudomonadota; class Gammaproteobacteria; order Enterobacterales; family Enterobacteriaceae; genus Pseudocitrobacter; species Pseudocitrobacter sp. CD920760. The sequence continues at coordinate 3,455,704 of NZ_CM173490.1, read as the reverse complement.
GTGCTCTACGCGCTGTTGCCGCTGGTTCGCGGCGTGGTGGCGGGTATGCAGCAGGTGCCAGAGGATGTGCTGGAAAGCGCTCGGGCAATGGGCATGGGGCGCGGGCAGCGTTTCTGGCAGGTGCAGCTTCCGCTGGCATTGCCGGTTTTATTACGCAGCCTGCGGGTGGTGGCGGTGCAAACGGTCGGTATGGCCGTTGTGGCGGCGTTGATTGGCGCGGGCGGTTTCGGCGCCCTGGTCTTTCAGGGGCTGCTCAGTAGTGCGCTGGATCTGGTGTTACTGGGCGTCATCCCGGTGGTGGCATTAGCGGTTATTACCGACGCGCTGTTTAGTTTATGCATCGCGTTAGTGAAAGGAGAGCAGGGTGATTGAGTTTCAGCAGGTCAGTAAATATTTTGGCGACCGGGCAGCGGTAAAAGATCTCACTCTGCATGTCAAAGAGGGCGCCTTCACGGTGCTGATTGGTACCTCCGGCTCCGGGAAATCGACCACCCTGAAGATGATTAATCGCCTGGAATCTCACGATAGCGGCACCATCCGTTTCGCCGGTGAAGATATTCGCCAGCAGCCGCTGCTGGCGCTGCGGCGGCGAATGGGCTATGCCATCCAGTCTATCGGCCTGTTTCCTCACTGGACGGTGGCGCAGAACATCGCCACCGTGCCGCAGCTGTTGAAGTGGCCGAAAGCGCGTACCCAGGCGCGTATTGATGAATTGATGGCGTTGCTGGGGCTTGAGCCCGAGCTACGCGATCGCTATCCGCATCAGCTTTCCGGTGGGCAGCAGCAACGCGTCGGTGTGGCGCGCGCGCTGGCGGCAGATCCGGAAGTGTTGCTGATGGACGAACCCTTCGGCGCGTTGGACCCGGTGACGCGTGGCGCTCTCCAGCAGGAGATGCGTCGCATCCACCAGTTACTGGGGCGCACGATTGTACTGGTGACCCACGATATCGATGAAGCCCTGCGCCTGGCGGACCATCTGATTTTGATGGATAACGGCGAAGTCGTACAGCAGGGGACGCCGCTGGAGATGCTCACGCAGCCAGCCAATGCGTTTGTACGAACCTTCTTTGGCCAAAGCGAGCTGGGCGTACGTCTGCTTTCGCTGCGTCAGGTCGGGGATTATCAGCGTCGCGGCGAACGGGTGCCGGGTGACGCTCTGCGGGTATCCATGTCGCTGCGTGAAGCGTTATCACAGTTTGTGGCACAGCGGCGTCTGGTGCTTCCTGTGATGAATGAAAACGATGAGATTTGCGGTGCGCTGCACTTCGCCGATCTGCTGCGCGAGGAGGGCGACGGTGAGATTTCTGCGTGACCCTTTGCTCTGGCTTGTGCTGTTTTTCCTTGCGCTCTTAATCGGCTTGCCGCACAGCGAGCCCTTTTTTCATGCGCTATTCCCGGAACAGTCACGCCCCCTCTATCAGCAGGAAAGCTTTGTCTCGTTGACGTTGGCGCATTTCTGGCTGGTGGGCGTCTCAAGCCTGGTAGCGATTGTGTTGGGCACCGGCGCAGGCATTGCGGTGACGCGTGACGCGGGCAAAGAGTTTCGCCCGCTGGTCGAGACCATTGCCGCAATGGGCCAAACATTCCCGCCCGTTGCCGTACTGGCGATTGCCGTTCCGGTGATGGGTTTTGGCCAGCAGCCAGCAATTATTGCATTAATTCTCTACGGGGTTTTACCGATTCTTCAGGGAACACTTGCCGGGCTGGCATCCGTTCCCGTCGGGGTAAGCAGCGTAGCGCAAGGGATGGGGATGAGCAGCGTTCAGCGGTTGCTGAAAGTTGAACTCCCGTTGGCCGCGCCGGTGATGCTGGCGGGTATTCGCACGTCGGTCATCATTAACATCGGCACGGCGACGATCGCCTCGACCGTCGGCGCAAACACGTTGGGTACGCCGATTATCATTGGGCTAAGCGGCTTTAATACCGCCTATGTGTTGCAGGGCGCGGTACTGGTGGCGCTGGCTGCGGTCATCGTTGACCGCGCGTTTGAACGCGTGAGCCGCAGGCTTAGCCGATACCGCCGCGAACAATAAATGAGTAGCCGGCGAGCATCACGCCGCCAATTCCGCTGACGGCCATGAACAGAAATAGCGCCACGACGGCAAGTTTAGCTGGCTTCATAGTGTGCTCCTTATGTTAATTAAAGGATTATACTGCGAAGCATGCTTGTTAATGAACCATTAATTTGTACATAAACGAATCGCGTAGCCCTGTTCCTGCCAGCGCTGAATCTGCAAGGTCTGCTGCGGAGCGGAAACGGCGCCGCACCACACCAGCAACGTCTGCTCAGGAAAAAGGCCTGGTTGCAGCTGCGGCAGAGAATGCGCCAGCACGTCAACCCGCCAGCCCTGCTCGCAGGCGACCCACCCCTCCAGCCATAATGGCGTGATATCGTTAACGTTCCAGCCGACCACCAGTGCATCATGGCCCGTTTTTTTACGCGATGCGGCAAGGATAAGCGCAATAGTATTGATCAGCACGCCATCCAGAATGCCCAGCATGGCGCAGAACGTCGATTGCGAACCGGCCAGACGCTGGCGTAATGGGGTGATGAGTTGATTCACCAGCGTGCGTGCCGGATAGTGACGCGTGCTCTCTTTCAGCCACTGGCGTAACCGATCGATGCGTCCGCTTTGCAGATAGCGCAGCACTTCCTCCTGGCGCTCCCGCCAGTCCTGTTGCTGCTCCTTACTGCCATCAATCAACAGCTTTTTGACTTTACTGACCTGCACGCCCGTATCCACCCAGCGTTTAATTTCGCGGATGCGTTCAATATCGGACTCGGTGAACAAACGGTGCCCGCCGTCGGTACGCTGGGGCTTAAGCAGATCATAGCGACGCTGCCACGCGCGGAGCGTCACCGGGTTGATGTCACACAGCTGCGCCACCTCGCCAATCGTATACCACGCCATGATAACTCCCTGGATGAATATATCCTTTTAACTGTAGGTCGGGTTTTCCTCCTTGCCCTGTGGTGATGGTTTTTTAGGCATTACTTAACCGACGGATAGATTAAAAATGTGATTTTGGCCGCTATTTCAGCTTTTTTTGCATAGCTTCAAAGAAAGTTATGTTCACTCGGTGTATGTTACGCAGCTTCATGGGTCTTGTGGTTTTCGGGTATGTACGAATTTGATCTGGTGTTGCTGCTGCTTCAGCAGATGTGTGTGTTTCTGGTCATAGCGTGGCTGATGAGCAAAACGCGCCTGTTCATCCCGCTCATGCAGGTGACCGTGCGCCTGCCGCATAAACTGCTGTGCTACGTGACCTTCTCGATTTTCTGCATCCTCGGCACCTATTTTGGCCTGCATATTGAAGACTCTATCGCTAACACGCGCGCCATCGGCGCCGTGATGGGCGGCCTGCTTGGCGGGCCGGTGGTAGGGGGCTTAGTGGGGCTAACCGGAGGCTTGCATCGCTACTCAATGGGTGGAATGACAGCGTTGAGCTGTATGATCTCCACCATCGTTGAAGGCCTTCTGGGCGGGCTGGTTCACAGCATGCTGGTGAAACGAGGCCGCCCGGACAAAGTTTTCAGCCCGTGGACCGCCGGGGCGATCACCTTCTTCGCCGAACTGGTACAGATGCTGATCATTCTGTTGATTGCGCGTCCGTTCCAGGACGCCTTCCACCTCGTGCAAAGCATTGCCGCGCCGATGATGGTGACCAACACCGTCGGGGCAGCGCTGTTTATGCGTATTCTGCTCGACAAGCGTGCAATGTTTGAAAAATACACCTCGGCATTTTCCGCCACTGCGCTGAAAGTGGCGGCATCGACGGAAGGGATTTTGCGCCAGGGGTTTAACGAAGAGAACAGCATGAAGGTGGCGCAGGTGCTGATCAAGGAACTGGATATTGGCGCGGTGGCAATTACCGATCGTGAGCGCCTGTTGGCCTTTACCGGGATAGGGGAAGATCACCATCTTCCCGGCAAACCTATCTCTTCCAGTTATACCCAAAAAGCGATTGAAACCGGCGAGGTGGTGTATGCGGACGGTAACGAAGTGCCGTATCGCTGCTCGATTCATCCGCAGTGTAAGCTTGGCTCAACGCTGGTGATCCCACTGCGCGGCGAGAACCAGCGCATTATTGGCACCATTAAATTGTATGAAGCCAAAAATCGCCTGTTCAGTTCCATCAACCGCACCCTGGGCGAGGGGATAGCCCAACTGCTGTCGGCGCAAATCCTGGCAGGGCAGTATGAGCGGCAAAAAGCGCTGCTCACCCAGTCGGAAATCAAACTGCTGCATGCGCAGGTGAACCCGCACTTCCTGTTTAACGCGCTTAACACCCTGAAAGCGGTGATTCGCCGCGACAGCGAACAGGCAAGCCAGCTGGTGCAATATCTCTCGACTTTTTTCCGCAAGAACCTGAAACGTCCGTCGGAGATTGTGACGCTGGCCGATGAAATTGAGCATGTGAATGCGTATCTGCAAATTGAGAAAGCGCGGTTCCAGGAAAATTTGCAGGTTCAACTGCATGTCCCCGAAGAGCTGGCGCATGTCCGGCTTCCGGCCTTCACGCTGCAACCGATTGTTGAGAATGCCATTAAACACGGCACATCGCAGTTGTTGAGCGTGGGCGAAATTCGTATCAACGCCAGCCGTGACGGGCAACACCTCTTGCTGGCGATTGAAGACAACGCCGGGCTGTATCAACCGGATGCGCAGGCCAGTGGGCTGGGCATGAGCCTGGTGGATAAGCGCCTGCGCACGCGTTTTGGTGATGACTGCGGGATCAACGTCGCCTGCGAACCCGATATTTTCACCCGTATCACCCTAAGGCTGCCTCTGGAGGAGAACGCATGATTAAAGTGCTGATTGTCGATGATGAACCGTTGGCGCGGGAGAATCTGCGGGTGCTGTTGCAGGCGCAGCCGGATGTCGAGATTGTCGGCGAGTGCGGTAACGCGGTGGAAGCGATTGGCGCGGTGCATAAGCTTCATCCCGACGTACTGTTCCTTGATATCCAGATGCCGCGCATCAGCGGGCTGGAGATGGTCGGTATGCTCGACCCGGAACATCGTCCATACATCGTTTTTCTGACCGCGTTTGACGAGTACGCGGTTAAAGCTTTTGAAGAGCATGCGTTTGATTACCTCCTTAAGCCGATAGAAGAAAAACGGCTGGAGAAAACTCTCACGCGTTTGCGTCAGGAACGTAATGTGCAGGATATCTCCGCGCTCACCGAGAATCAGGAGGCGCTGAAATTCATTCCCTGTTCCGGGCATAGCCGCATCTGGCTGTTGCAAATGGATGATGTGGCGTTTGTCAGCAGCCGAATGAGCGGCGTTTACGTCACCAATCACGAAGGGAAAGAGGGGTTCACCGAGCTGACGTTAAGAACGCTGGAGCAGCGCACACCGCTGCTGCGTTGTCATCGACAGTATCTCGTCAACATGGCGCATCTGCAGGAGATTCGCCTGGAGGACAACGGCCAGGCCGAACTGCTGCTGCGCAACGGACAAACCGTACCGGTCAGCCGCCGCTACTTAAAAAGCCTGAAAGAGGCGTTGGGCCTGTAAATCGTGTTAAACTAGCCGACCGCATTTTTCATTACCGAAGGCACTATGGTCAGTAACGATATTTTACGTAGCGTGCGCTACATCCTGAAAATGAACAATCAAGATCTGCTGCGTATTTTTGCGCTGGGCGACACCGTGGTCACCGCCGAGCAGCTGGCACCCTGGTTGCGCAAAGAAGATGAAGAGGGGTTTGTACGCTGCCCGGATATTATGCTGTCCTGCTTCCTGAACGGGCTGATTTACGAAAAACGCGGTCGCGATGAATCCGCGCCCGCGCTGGCGGTTGAACGTCGCGTAAATAACAACATCATGCTCAAAAAGCTGCGCATCGCGTTTTCCCTGAAAACGGATGATATCCTCGCCATTCTGACCGAGCAGAAATTCCGCGTCTCGATGCCGGAAATCACCGCCATGATGCGCGCGCCAGACCACAAAAACTTCCGCGAATGCGGCGACCAGTTCCTGCGTTATTTCCTGCGCGGCCTGGCGGTACGTGAGCACGCGGCGAAAAGCTAATTACGCTTGCTGAGGTGATTACGGCGATTATTCGACTCATTTTTTGAGTCGAATAATCGATAAAATAGTAAATACCGTTACCTGCCTACTCCTGCTTCTTAAATCCCTGTTTTAGCACCATCTTCTCGGACAACAGCATCGAAAGATACTGCGCATTGCAATCGGTCAACGATGTGCCCGGGAGTTTACACAGCTCGCTAATATTCGCTTTGGTGTAATCAACGGTGATGTTCTCTGTAACATAATCGTCCTGGTAATTAATGGTCTCTGTCACTCCTGCCGTGTTCTTATACGCGTTACTGATCTGCTCAAATCGCCGCTGCGCTTCTTCTTTGTTGCTCACGCCTGCGCTGGCGTAGGTCATTTTGTTATCGACGTCCTGACGCAGGACGACATCCCCTTTGTAGTAATAGGTCACTTTCACCTCAACGCCATTTGCGGCATTAAAGAACGTGGCTTTTTCCTCCGGCGTGTTGCTGGCGGCGATGCTCTGGACATAGGTCTGCGGCTCTTTGGGTGTGTCTTTGTTATCGCAGCCGATAAGGCTACCCATAAGGCAGAGGCTAATCAGTGTTAGAGTGGGGCGGAGTTTGCGCATGAGAGTTCCTTTTAGCAAATGCAAACTATTATCATATAGGCTAAAAGAAAAAAGCATAGCAGTACGGCATTTTTCAGAATACATAAAAAAAGCGCTGCCGGAGCAGCGCTGAGATTGATGGCAAACGCAACATTGCCTGATGCGCTGCGCTTATCAGGCCTACAAGGTTTCTGCAATATATTGAATTTGCGATGTTTTGTAGGCCGGATAAGGCGTTTATGCCGCATCCGGCAAGAACAACGCGCACTTTGTCAGCAATCCGGGCGCTGCCGGAGCAGCGCTTTATGCGGAAGGTTATTTCACCTGCTGGCCTGGTTTCGCGCCGCTGTCCGGGCTTAACAGGAAGATATCTTTCCCGCCAGGGCCTGCGGCCATCACCATTCCTTCAGAGATGCCGAAGCGCATTTTACGTGGGGCCAGGTTGGCGACCATCACCGTCAGGCGGCCAATCAGCGCCTCAGGTTCCGGGTACGCGGAACGAATGCCGGAGAAGACATTGCGTTTCTCGCCGCCGAGATCCAGCGTCAGACGCAGCAGTTTATCGGAGCCGTCTACGAACTCCGCGTTTTCAATCAGCGCCACGCGCATATCCACTTTGGCGAAATCGTCAAAGGTGATGGTTTCCTGAATCGGATCGTCCGCCAGTGGCCCGGTGACCGGTGCCGCAGCGGCTTTCACTTCTTCTTTCGACGCTTCAACCAGCGCTTCAACCTGTTTGGTTTCGATACGGTTGTAGAGCGCTTTGAAGGTGTTCACCTTGTGCGACAGCAGTGGCTGGGCGATAGCATCCCACTCAAGCGTGGTGTTGAGGAACGCTTCGGCGCGCTCGGTCAGCGAAGGCAGCACCGGTTTCAGCCAGGTCATCAGCACGCGGAACATGTTCAGACCCATAGTGCAGATAGCCTGCAGGTCGGCATCGCGGCCTTCCTGTTTCGCGACCACCCACGGAGCTTGCTCGTCAACGTAGCGGTTAGCCACGTCGGCCAGCGCCATGATTTCGCGAATCGCTTTACCAAACTCGCGGCTATCCCAGGCTTCGCCAATCGCGGCAGCCGCGTCGGTGAAGGTTTTATACAGTTCAGGATCGGCCAGTTCAGCAGACAGCACGCCATCGAAACGCTTGCTGATAAAGCCAGCGTTACGCGATGCCAGGTTAACCACTTTGTTGACGATATCGGCGTTCACGCGCTGGATGAAATCTTCCAGGTTGAGGTCAATATCATCGATGCGTGAAGAGAGCTTGGCGGTGTAGTAGTAGCGCAGGCTGTCGGCATCGAAGTGGTTCAGCCAGGTGCTGGCTTTAATGAAGGTGCCGCGCGATTTTGACATCTTCGCACCGTTCACCGTCACATAACCGTGCACGAACAGGTTAGTTGGCTTACGGAAATTACTGCCTTCCAGCATGGCAGGCCAGAACAGGCTGTGGAAGTAAACGATGTCTTTACCGATGAAGTGATACAGCTCGGCGTCGGAGTCTTTCTTCCAGTAGTCATCAAAGCTTACGGTGTCACCGCGTTTATCACACAGGTTTTTGAAAGAACCCATGTAGCCGATTGGCGCATCCAGCCAGACGTAGAAATATTTGCCCGGCGCATTCGGGATTTCAAAACCGAAGTACGGCGCATCGCGGGAGATATCCCACTGTTGCAGGCCGGATTCAAACCACTCCTGCATTTTGTTCGCCACCTGCTCCTGCAACGCGCCGCTGCGGGTCCACGCCTGTAGCATTTCGCTGAAGGAAGGCAGATCAAAGAAGAAGTGTTCGGATTCACGCATCACCGGCGTCGCACCGGAAACCACCGATTTCGGCTCGATAAGCTCGGTTGGGCTGTAGGTCGCGCCGCACACTTCGCAGTTATCGCCGTACTGGTCCGGTGATTTACATTTCGGGCAGGTGCCTTTCACAAAACGGTCCGGCAGGAACATGCCTTTTTCCGGATCGTAAAGCTGAGAGATGGTGCGGTTTTTGATAAAACCGTTCTCTTTCAGGCGACCATAGATAAGCTCCGACAGCTCGCGGTTTTCGTCGCTGTGCGTCGAGTGGTAGTTGTCGTAGCTAATGTTGAAGCCAGCAAAATCGGTCTGATGTTCCTGACTCATTTCGGCAATCATCTGCTCTGGGGTGATCCCGAGCTGCTGAGCTTTCAGCATGATCGGCGTGCCGTGTGCATCGTCCGCGCAGATGAAGTTTACCTGGTGGCCGCGCATTCGCTGGTAACGGACCCAGACATCAGCCTGGATATGCTCCAGCATGTGGCCGAGGTGGATTGAGCCGTTGGCGTACGGCAGAGCGCACGTTACCAGAATTTTCTTCGCGACTTGAGTCATAATGAACATTACTTCTTATGTAGTGAAAAGGGCTTTTGATGTTACCTGAAAGGCGTTCCTTTGGTAAGCCCAAAGCACGTCTCAGGCCCTGCTAAATCAATGCATCGCACAAAATTGCCTAAAAAAACGGCGCTTCCTGGCGAGCGTGCTGCCTATCGCAGGTTGCAGAGTTCCGATTTCCTCTTCTTTAAACCGATTTTTTTGTCGTGGGTTGCGAACATATTTTTTAAATTATCGCGATCTTTCTCTAAAAAATGGCACGATCATAAAAAATAAAGATCATTTAAATGAATGATAATTGTAATTATATTTTTATGAGTGATCTGAGTGTCTGTTTTTTAAACTTTATTAATTTACGCTACAAATACTTTTTAGTTTAATTTATTTGTTGAAATTATATTGCTATATGTAAATTGTTTTAAATCAATAAAACAAAAGTATTACATTGCTGTAACCTTTTTGATGTGAGAATTTTGTTTCAAGAGTTAATTTCCTCTTAACACTAGAATCACAATTTCAAATAAGGACGCAATGATGAAACATTCTATTCTGACGATAGCCGTATTCTCTTCTCTGTTGGCGAGCTCTGCGGTATTTGCAGCGGACGACGAAGGCGTGTTGCAGATTAACGGTAAAGTACTGGGTTCGACCTGTAAAATTGAAGACGGGAAAAATCAGGCCACCATTACGATGCCAGACGTCAGCGTTGAGGCTTTTTCCGGGCTGAATGCCGGGGAAGAGTTGAAGGCATATTCCAGTTCAGCCGTCGGGCAAATTAAATTCAAATGCGACCAGAATGTCGCGCCGCGAATTTCCTTCAGCGTCGATGGCTTTAACGGTAGCGGCAGCGATGTCACCAAAAATACCAGCGGTGATAACGGCGTCGGTTTCAAAGTACATATGAATAATGAAACGAAGGCGATCAGCCCGCAGAAATCGATGACCTTAGTGAAAGACAGTAGCGGTATTTACACCCTGGATTTCTCTGCGTTTTATGCCCGTACCAGCGGTGATGTAAAAAGTGGTGAGGTAAATTCCAGCATCACCATGCAGGTGTTCTCTGATTAATATCATACGCGGCGGTATCTTCCGCCGCGTCTTTCTCAGCTAAAAATGAGTCTCTATGAAAAAATTACTTGTCCTGATGTTATTCGTGGTGAGCGGGGCCGTGCAGGCGGGTGTGGTGATTTATGGCACACGCGTGATTTATCCGGCAGACAAAAAAGAAGTCGTGGTACAGATAATGAATCAGGGCGACCGCACGTCGCTGGTACAGGCGTGGATCGACGATGGCGACACCGCGCAGTCTCCTGAGCATATCGATGTGCCTTTCTTACTGACACCGCCGGTGTCGCGCGTGGCGGCAAAATCAGGGCAACAGTTAAAAATCAAAAAAATGAAGGGGAATTTACCGGGTGATGTCGAGAGCCTTTTTTTCCTCAATGTGCTGGATATTCCACCAAACGATGTGCAGAGCGCCGGGAAAAACGTCATTAAATTCGCCACACAAAACAGAATCAAACTGTTCTGGCGACCCGCAGGTATTGCACCGGTGAATAAAGCCAGTTTTCGGCAGTTGCAGTTATCGAGAACCACGCAGGGCATCATCATTAAAAATAACAATGCTAACTGGATAACGATTACGGAAGTATCAGGGAATAATCAGAAGATAAATAAAGAGAGCCTGATGCTGGCACCGCGAGCTCAGCAGGCCATTCCCACGACAATAAAAAATGTCAGCGTGTTAACACTGACGATGATAGATGATTACGGTAATTACCTTACTGAGAAAATAACAATAAATTAAAAGGAGCTGGTTATGTTAAGGATGGCCCCGCTTGCCCTGGCCATCGTCTCTTCGTTATTCACTGCCAGACTCCAGGCCGAAGAAACGTTTGATACCCACTTTATGATGGGGGGTATGCAGGGTGTGAAAACCACAAATTTCCAGGTCAATAGCGATAAACCGATGCCGGGTGAATATGAACTGGATGTGTATATTAATAAACAGTGGCAGGGAAAATATACTCTGGCAGTGCAAGAAAAAACCGATGACACCTGTTTAACGTTGAATCAGCTTGCACAACTGGGCATTAAGTTTTCCAGCCAGCAAGAAAATCCTGTAGCACAGTGCATCACGATAAAACAGGCGGTGCAGGGCGGTGAATATAAATTTGATATCGGTACATTTCGTCTGGACTTAACCGTTCCGCAGGCATTTATTGATGCCCGTGAACAAGGTTATGTTTCACCCGATAGCTGGGATCGCGGAATTAATGCGCTTTACAGTTCCTGGTATGTCAGCCAGTACTATAGCGATTATAAAAATGGCGGTCACAGTAAAAATCTGTACGCGCGCTTTAATAGCGGCATGAATGTCCTGGGCTGGCAATTACATTCAGATGCCAGCTACAGCCAGGTAAATGACTCACGTGGGGAGTGGAAAAGTAACACGCTCTATCTGGAACGCAGTCTGCCTTCTGTGCTCGGTGTTTTGTGCGCCGGGGAGATGTATACCGCGTCAGACATGTTCGACGCGGTGCGCTTTCGCGGCGTGCGCGTCTACCGCGACATGCAGATGCTGCCGAGCGCCAAACAAAATTTCACGCCTCTGGTACAGGGTATTGCGCAGAGTAACGCGCTGGTGACGGTCGAGCAGAATGGTTTCGTGGTTTACCAGAAAGAAGTTCCGCCGGGCCCGTTTGCGATTACTGATTTGCAAACGGCGGGTGGCGGCGCAGATCTCGACGTGACGGTAAAAGAAGCCGATGGTTCCGTGAGCCATTATCTGGTGCCGTACGCGGCGGTGCCGAATATGTTGCAGCCAGGCGTGACAAAATATGATTTTGTCGCCGGTCGCAGCCAAATAGAGGGCGCGAGTCGGCAAAGCGATTTTATCCAGCTCAACTATCAGTATGGTCTGAACAACGTGTTAACCCTGTATGGCGGCACGATGCTGGCGCAAAAATATCAGGCGTTCACATTAGGGACCGGCTGGAATACGCGGCTGGGGGCAATTTCGCTGGATATGATTCAGTCGCGCAGTTTACAGGATAACGGCGAGTTTAATGGGCAGAGCTATCAGATAGCGTACAACAAATATATCAATCAAACGGCGACGCGTTTTGGTCTGGCAGCATACCGCTACTCTTCTTATAACTTCAGGACCTTTAACGATCACGTATGGGCCAATAACAAGGACACATATTCGCGCGATCGCCATGACGTCTATGACATCGCTGATTACTACCAGAGCGACTTTGGTCGGAAAAATAATTTCTCCGCCAACATTAACCAGATGCTGCCACAAAATGCGGGAACCCTGTCACTGAACCTGTTGTGGCGTGATTATTGGGGGCGTAACGGCAGCAGCCAGGATTATCAGCTCAGCTACAGCAATAGCTGGCAACGGATCTCGTACACCTTTTCGGCCAGCAGAACCTGGTCTGAGGATCATGTGGCGGATAAGCGCTTTAACCTGTTTATTTCGATTCCCTTCGACTGGGGAGATGGCGTGAGTACGCCACGCCGTCAGCTGTCGGTTTCCCAATCGACGACCTTTGATAATCATGGTTATGCTGCTGATAACACGGGGATCTCGGGAATGGCGGGCGACCGCGATCAGCTGAGTTACAGCGCGAACCTGAGTCATCAACGTCAGTCTGATGAAACGACTGCCGGGGTGAATCTGACCTGGAATACCCCGGTGGCGACCGTCAGCGGAAGTTACAGCCAGTCTGCGCAGTATCGGCAAACCAGCGGCACGCTTTCCGGTGGCATCGTGGCGTGGTCGGGCGGCGTTAATCTGGCTAACAGGTTATCAGAAACTGTCGCCATTCTGGACGCGCCTGGGCTTGAGGGCGCTTACGTCAATGGGCAGAAATATCGTACCACTAACCGCAACGGCACGGTGGTGTATGACGGTTTATCGCCCTGGCGTGAAAACCATTTAATGCTGGATGTCTCTGACAGTGAAACGCAAACCGAGCTGCTGGGTAATCGCCAGCGCGTGGCGCCGGTGCGAGGTGCGGTAACACTGCTGCGTTTTGAAACCGACTCGCGCAAGCCGTGGTTTATTAAAGCGCGGCTGGCAGATGGTTCCCCGTTAACCTTCGGTTATGACGTGGTGGACAGCCACGGGCACAACATTGGGCTGGTGGGCCAGGGAAGCCGCTTATTTATTCGCAGCAATGAGGTTCCTTATGGAGTCTCTGTGGTGCTCGACCCACAACAAGGGCGCACCTGTACGCTGAAGATTGCACCGCCGCTGGATGAAAACCAAACCTATATTTGTCACTGAAGCAGGGAGCGCGCCATGAAGTTAATGTTATTTGCGGTAATGTCATTGTGTTTATTGAGCGAGACGAGCTGGGCCACCTGTAAATCATCGGGAGTGACCAACAACCACACCACGGAAGTGGTGGTCGATGAGGTTTTCCCGGTTACACAGAAACATACTTCTGCGGTGACGGTTCACTTTGCGGGTATTAAGTGTGATTCAGCGAATGATAAAATTAGCTATATTCCGCTGGTGAAAGAGAGCGTTATTGGCCCGTTCAGTAATGGACAATCGTTAAAGCTAAATATTGTGCTGGATAAAACGTCTGAGGCGGTTGGCACCACAAATACCACGGAGAAGAGCCTGCTTTATACCGTTACGCTAACGCCCGCGACGACGGGAAGTGCGGGAAGCGGCGGAGAATCCATTTCAGTTCCCGGCGTGTTGGTGGCCAATACCGGCGGAAATTCAAATGGCTTTATAGATATCATTCTGGGGTTCTGTAAATCCTTAAGTTTGTCCGGATGCGTGAATTACATCACCAATAGTCTGAAGGGTGATTCCTATATTGAAAACCTGACGGTTATCTATCGCCCGAAAAAGACCACCTGTCGGGCAGGCGATTTAACGCTCACGTTGCCCGATGTGTCGCTGCCTGAACTGCCTGATTCGGGCATGATGGATAAAAGCAGCAAGGGCGATATCTCGCTGTATTGCAGCAATATGGTGGGGGTAAATCAGCAGGCGACGCAGGCAATGTCGGTTTATCTTTACAGTGCTGATCTGATAGCCGGAAGCCGAACCGTGTTGCAGGGGAGCCAGGATAACGGTGTGGGCTTTGTCGTGTCGGGCGGAGGGAAAAAGCAGATCCAGATGTCGACAGTGAAAGGGGTAAAAGAGAGCGCCGATAACTTGTGGTCTGCGGCGAGGGGTACATCGCTTTCAACTCAGGGAATGACGATTCCGGTCGAAGCCAGCTACTATGTGTATGCGCGCAAAGCGGTTAAACCGGGTGCGCTTAAGGCGACGGCACTGATTTTCGTTAACTATGAGTAATACCCGGTGCACGCTTTTTTATCGCGAAATGCGCTTGTAGTGGGGGAATGACCACCTTTCAGGTAAACTAGGCTTACGAAGGTTTACTCACAAGAACAAAGGAGTCGGGATGAGTTCTCAATCCCAGGCCACATCCCCCGAGCGCCTGCGCGCGATGGTTGCCGGGACGCTGGCTAATTTTCAGCACCCAACATTGAAGCATAATCTCACTACGCTGAAGGCGCTGCATCATGTGGCGCTGCTGGATGGCACCGTGCACATTGAGCTGCAAATGCCGTTTGTCTGGAACAGCGCGTTTGAAGAACTGAAAGAGCAATGCAGTGCTGACCTGCTTCGCATCACCGGTGCGAATGCCATTGACTGGAAACTGACCCACAATATCGCCACCCTGAAGCGCGTTAAAAATCAGCCGGGCGTGAATGGCGTGAAGAACATCATTGCCGTGAGTTCCGGTAAGGGTGGGGTTGGGAAATCGTCTACTGCCGTCAACCTGGCGCTGGCGCTGGCTGCGGAAGGGGCGAAAGTCGGTATTCTGGATGCTGACATCTACGGCCCGTCAATTCCGACCATGCTGGGCGCGGAAAATCAGCGTCCGACCTCACCAGACGGCACCCATATGGCGCCGATTATGGCTCACGGTCTGGCAACGAATTCCATTGGTTATCTGGTCACCGACGATAACGCGATGGTGTGGCGCGGCCCAATGGCCAGCAAGGCGCTGATGCAGATGTTGCAGGAAACCTTATGGCCGGATCTCGATTATCTGGTGCTGGATATGCCGCCGGGCACCGGTGACATTCAGCTGACGCTGGCACAGAACATTCCGGTCACCGGCGCGGTAGTGGTCACTACGCCGCAGGACATCGCGCTGATTGACGCCAAAAAAGGCATCGTGATGTTCGAGAAAGTGGAAGTGCCGGTGCTGGGTATCGTGGAAAACATGAGCATGCATATTTGCAGCCAGTGTGGTCACCACGAACCTATCTTCGGTACCGGCGGCGCAGAGAAACTGGCGGAGAAATACCATACCCAGTTGCTGGGTCAGATGCCGCTGCACATCAGCCTGCGTGAAGATCTGGATAAAGGTACGCCAACGGTGGTGAATCGTCCGGATAGCGAATTTACCCTGATTTATCGTCAACTGGCGGATTTAACCGCTGCCCAGCTCTACTGGCAGGGTGAAGTGATCCCTGGCGAAATTGCCTTCCGCGCGGTATAAGCGTTCAGGCGCATAACCCAGGCGGGTTATGCGCCCCTTTCATTAACGGTGATAGAAGATTTCGCCGTCGTAAACTTTACTGATTTTCCCGTCCGTGTCAGAAATCAGCACGTAGTTGCCGCCCATATATGTCCAGTGCGTTCCCGCGTCTGGCGCAGGCAGATTGCGCTGCTGCCACTGCTTGATGTTGTACTGGTCAGTACGGTACATCTCAGGAACGGCGTCCCCGATGTTAAAGTGGGTGAAATCAGCGACAAACTCTTTTAGTTCATACTTCTGAATGCCCGTACCTGGTGCGGCGAAGGCGGATCCGGCGGCCATCAGGCCAGCCAGAAGCCATAATTTATATTTACCCATTCTTTCTCCAACGATAACCAGAATGCTCAAGGGTGTAGAGTCTGCCTTTTTCTCTTAAAATTGACAGGCAGATCGACGCTCTTTTGTATCACAGAATAGGTTTTTTAGTAAAAAATGTAACAGAGCCGCCTCAGAAGCCTTCCAGCACCAGTTTGCCCATGGTTTTCCCGATCTCAAGCTGGCGATGCGCCTGGCGAATATTCTCAGCGTTAATTGCCCCTAACTTCTCGCCCAGCGTAGTTTTGATCGTTCCGTTATCAATCAGCGAGGCCACGCGGGTCAGTAACTGATGCTGAGCGATCATATCCGGCGTTTCAAACATCGAGCGGGTATACATAAATTCCCAGTGCATCGAGATGCTTTTGGTTTTTAACGGGCGCGCATCCAGGGTTTCAGGATCGTCAATCAGCGCCAGTTTCCCCTGTGGGGCGAGCGCTTCTATCAGCTGCAAATAGTGCTTATCCGTGTGCGTCAGGCTGGCGACATGCGTCACTGCCGGAATACCGATGCGGGTAAGTTCTTCGGCGATCGGTTTGCTGTGGTCGATAACGTAATGCGCCCCGGCATCCGCTACCCATTTCTGCGTTTCCGGGCGCGATGCGGTGCCGATCACCATCATTTTCGTGAGCTTACGCGCCAGTTGAGTCAGGATGGAACCGACACCGCCCGCTGCACCGACAATCAGCAGCACGTCGCCTTCATTTCCGTTTTCCTGAATGCCTAAACGATCGAACAACAGTTCCCACGCAGTGATGGAGGTCAATGGCAGGGCGGCAGCAGAAACGTTATCCAGCGAACGTGGCTTGAGGGCGACAATGCGCTCATCGACCAGCTGGAACTCGCTGTTGCTGCCAGGACGCGTTAACGCCCCCGCGTACCAGACTTCGTCGCCAGCTTTAAACAGTGTGACGTTCTCGCCAACGGATTTCACCACACCGACGGCGTCCCAGCCCAGTACGCGCGGCGTGTCGCCGCTAAAACCGGCACGCACTTTGGTATCGACCGGGTTAACGGAGATGGCTTTTACTTCTACCAGCAAATCGTGGCCCGCCGCTACGGGAACGGGCAGGGTAATTTCTTCTAATGCTTCAATGTTGCCGTGCGCGCCAGCCGCCTGAGTAATCGCAATCGCTTTCATAACCACCTCTGTGATGTTGGGTAAACTCTAAGAATGATATTATCCGGTGATATTTGCCGGAAAAATCCATTCGCGGTGACAGGACTTATCGTTGAGGAGTGAAAATGCTCAGGCTGGAAGATTTAACCCTGTTCGTGCGCGCGGCGGCATTAAGCAGTTTCAGCGAAGCGGCGCGCGAGGCCGGTCTGCCGCCTGCGCAGGTGAGTTCCGCCATTAAGCGTCTTGAGACGGCGCTTAATATCCGTCTGTTCGCCCGCTCAACGCGCAGCCTGCGCTTGACGCCAGAGGGCGAAACCTGGCTGCCCTACGCCACGCAAATGCTGGAAACGATGCAGGCCGGGCTCCAGCAGATTCAAACGCCCGACGATGAAATTCGCGGTACGCTGCAAATTGCGGTGCCTTCTGATTTGGGACGAAATCTGCTGCTCGGTATTTTCCGCCAGTTCCGCCAGCGCCACCCGGCGCTTAAGCTGCGCATTCTTTTCTCTGACCAGGTGACGGATGTTTTTAAAGATCCGGTTGATGTCGCCTTTCGCTACGGTACCAATGAGGATGCATCGTACGTCGCGCTGCCCATCGCACCGGATAATCGCCGCGTGCTGGTCGCATCGCCAGAGTGGATCGCCAAAAATGGCGAACCGGCAACGCCCGCTGATTTAGAAAAGTGTGATGCGCTGACCTATGTCCTGCGAGGTCGATTGTTCGATCGCTGGACGCTTACCGCCGGGGGAGAAACCCACGAAGTGCAGGTCAATGGCACGATTATCAGCGATGACGCGGAGGTTATACGCCGACTGGCGATTGCCGGGGAAGGCATTGCCAATAAGTCCTGGCTCGACGTCAGTGAAGATGTCTTTCAGGGACGACTGAAATTGCTGCTGCCGGACTATGAAGGCGACTGCGTGCCGCTGAACATGATTTGTCCGCATCGCAAGCAGCTCTCGCCTGCGGTGCGGTTGTTGTATGAGGCAGTGAAGGAACGCTGTGAAGCGCTGGTGCAGCGCAGGGGCTAATTCCCCTGGCGCTGGACGACTGAGTTATAGTTAAACCGCTGATAGTGATAATGGCTCACGCAGAATTCAAACGGCTGACCATCGTTAAGATAGGTCACGGAGCGCGTCACGCTGACCGGCTCCGTTGGCGTGAGTCGGAGCCAGGTTTGTGCGTCCTCATTGCTGGGTAGCGAAGAAAACTGGGTATGACTGCTGGCCGGGATTTTTTTCAGCGTCTTTTCAACGTATTGATACACAGAGCCTTGCGCGTCCTGACGGGTAAACTCCGGCAGAATGCGTAGCGGTATCCAGGTTTCTTCAATCGAGAGCGGCAGTTCGTCAATGTAGCGTACGCGGCGAAAATGCCAGGCGAACTGATCGACGCTTATTGCCAGGTGGTTAGCGATATCCGGTGGTGGGTTTGCCGTTTCAAACGCCAGTAGGAGGCTGCTGACATTATGTCCCTGCGCGGCGTTAATGGTA
Source organism: Pseudocitrobacter sp. CD920760 (assembly GCF_057782505.1). Classification (NCBI taxonomy): domain Bacteria; kingdom Pseudomonadati; phylum Pseudomonadota; class Gammaproteobacteria; order Enterobacterales; family Enterobacteriaceae; genus Pseudocitrobacter; species Pseudocitrobacter sp. CD920760. Next base: position 3,437,214 of record NZ_CM173490.1, on the reverse strand, counting down.
CTCACGCCGAGAATAGGCGGGTTTCTTTCCCCTGCGAGCGGCAATGGCTGTGGCGTTGCGGTTTTCACCACGGTACCGAGCCCGCGCTGACGCGTAATAAAACCTTCATTGACCAGAATATCCAGCGCGTTGCTCAGCGTGATTTTGCTGCAACTGAATTCCACGCAAAGCTGATGTCCGTACGGGATCTTTTCACCCGGTAAATATAATTTATCCTTAATTCTTTCTCTGATTATATTTGATATTTCAATATATCGGCGCAACGCATCTCTCCTTTTATGTCAGCGGCAGTATATCGCAGATGCTAAATTTTTATCCAGATCTCATTTATTTTAAAAGTAGTCTACTTTTAAAATAAAGGCATTGACTTGAATCTATCCCGGCGACATTCTTGCTCCTGTTAGTTGTAATGAATAAATAAAATATTCATATGGATAATTAGATTTGCGTATTCATTGTTGTGATTTATTAAGTCATTTACACAGGAACATGCCATGAAAGATATCTTATTGAAGAAAACACTTTCATTAGCTCAGTGGATGGGTTCACAAATACATCTGCGCACCATGCGCGATGCATTCATAATGTTAATACCTTTTTTAGTGCTGTCCGGGATGATGATTCTGATTAATAACGTGGTTATTAATCCTGGCGGGATTTTATCGGGAATCGTTGCCGATACAACGTTATCCTCCTGGCAAGCGGTCGGTTATAAAGTGGTTAATGGAACCATGAATATTCTCGGCATGCTGATTGGCCTGGTCTTCAGCTACAACCTGGCCCGCAACCGGCAGTTTGCTAACCCGCTGATGGCCGCGCTGGTTGCCGTCAGTTGTTTGTTCGTGCTTATGCCTGTGGTGAACGCCTTTACACCCGAGGGCGCAACGGCGGAGGTGATGATTAAAAGCGCGGCCCCTTACGCGCTTTTGGGCACCAGCGGAACCTTCGTGGCGCTGGTTTGCGGCGGGCTGGCAACGGAATTATTTATCCGCATCAGCAAGAATAAGCATCTGCAAATTCGAATAGAAGGCAACGTACCGCCAGCGGTCATTCAATCTTTTAACACGCTGTTTGCGGTGATGATTACCGTGCTGCTGTTTGCTTTTGTCTCTTATCTGATGGTGGTTGTCGCAGGTGTTGAACTCCATGAGCTGATTAACATGGGGATTCAGAAACCGTTGCTGGGCCTGGCAACCAGCCTTCCGGCCTATATTCTTATCGATATCATCAACAACTTCGTCTTCTCTTTGGGCATCAACCCCGGCGGGATCACCGGTGCAATTCTGGAAGCGCCGATGTTAGTCGCGATGCAGCAAAATATGGACGCGTGGGCGACAGGACGAGAAATACCGAATATTATTGTGCGCCCCTTCAGCGATCTGTATGGCCGTATGGGGGGAACGGGGATCACGTTGTGTCTGATTATCGCCGTGTTTATTCGCAGTAAACGTAAAGAACTACGTTCATTTTCGAGGACGGTGATGCCAACCACGCTGTTTAATATTAATGAACCGGTTATCTTCGGCTTTCCGATTATTTTTAACCCCATTCTGATGATTCCGTTTACCTTTATTCCGTCCATCTTATATATCATCGCCTATTATGCGACGGCATGGGGCTGGGTATCAAAAATTGTCGTTTTCGTACCGTGGTCCGTTCCACCTTTAATTTCGGGTTATCTGGCAAGCGGTGGCGATTACCGTAACGTGATTTTGCAATTTATTCTTCTGGTGCTGGGGGTATTACTCTACATGCCATTCCTGATGCTTTATGAAAAAGTCCTGAATGCACAGGATAATCCGGCGCATTAATAAATGAAAACAAGGATGAATGATGAAAAGTATTCTGCTTATCTGCAATGAAGGTATGTCTACTGGCTATTTGTGCAACAAAATGAACGAAGTGGCACAAACAGAAAATATTGATGCAAAAGCCTGGGCTATCCCTGAATCGGCGCTCGAAGGGCATTATCGCACGGCGGATGTGATTATGGTGGGCCCGCAAATTAGTTATCTGCTTGACTCCATTCGCCAGCGCGTCAATAACGAAATTCCGGTTGGGGCGATTAACCCGGTGGATTTCGGGCGAATTAACGCCAAAGCGGTGCTGGATCACGCGCTTTCGCTTACTGACAAACAGGCGGCGTCATGAGCACGACGACTCTCTTAACGCGCATCACGGACGTGTCGCAAAAGATGGCGTCCGAGGTTCACCTGCGAAGCCTGCGTGACAGCTTTATTATCACCGTGCCGTTTTTGGTACTGGCGGGTCTGTTCATTATGGTCAATTACGTTTTCCTTGACCCTAATGGCATGATGGGAAAGTGGTTTTCCAGTGAGGCGCTTCTGGCGGCCAGAAGTATTGGCGACCGTATTCTGAACGGAACGATGAGTATTCTGGCGCTGATGCTGGTGGTGCTTATCGCCTGGAGTATTGCCAGCAAGCGTAAATTCGCCGCGCCGATGATTCCGGCCATGGTTTCCCTGGCGGCATTTCTGGTGCTGATGCCGCAACAGGTGCTGTTAACACCGGTTAACAGCACAACGGCGGTTGCCGTCAGCGGCGTGATATCGCTGGCGCTGACCAACGCGGGCGGCATCTTTATGGCGATTTTGACTGCTATCGTCGCCACCGACCTTTTCCTGTGGGTGGCCAAAACCCGCTGGCTGCAAATTCGCATGGGGGATGAAGTGCCGCCGATGGTGACGCAGTCCTTCCAGTCGATGTTTTCGATAATACTGGTGGTGCTGGCCTTTGCGCTGCTGGCGGCGGGTGTTAAAGCTGGAACGGGAAAAGAGGTGCACGAGATTATTCAGGCATTGATTCAGGCGCCGCTGGTGCATCTCACCACCAATTTGCCGGGTTTCCTGGTGCTGACGACGCTCACCAATTTCCTGTTCTCGCTCGGTATTCACCCGTCGGGCATTATTAACCCGATTCTGGAGCCGCCGCTGTTGGTCGCGATGCAGGAAAATATGGCCGCGTTTGCGCATGGTGATATTCCGCCGCACATTATTGTGCTGCCGTTTCGCGATCTCTACGGCCATATGGGCGGTACGGGCACCACGCTTGCGCTGCTGCTGGCGATATTTCTGCGCAGTAAAGTCTCCAGCCATCAAAAACTGGGGCGCACGGTGCTGGCGCCGGGATTATTCAACATTAATGAGCCGGTTATTTTTGGTTTCCCGGTGTTGTATAACCCGCTGATCATGATCCCTTTCATCATCTACCCGCAAATTAACTTTGTGATTGCCTATTTCGCCACTCAGTTGGGTATGGTCTCCAAAATAGTGGCCTTCGTGCCGTGGTCGGTACCGCCGCTGCTCTCCGGCTGGTTAGGTTCCGGCGGCGATTTCCGCAACGTTATTTTACAGGTCGCCTTACTGGCGCTAGGCGTGGTGATTTATCTGCCGTTCCTGATGGCCTATGAAAAAACGATTGTTGAAGCCAAAGTTAAAACGCTGGTCGATTCATTATCCACTGAACAACCCACACCCGCAGAGGACACCCGCGAATTAAGCGTACTGAGCAATAAAACCATTATTTTGACCTGCAATGAAGGGATGTCCACCTCAATCATGGCGAACAAAATGCGCAAATATGCCGAAGCGTGTGGCTATGCACTCAACGTGTACGCCATCAATATTGGCCGAATAGAAGAGGAGTATCAGAAAGCCGATCTCATTCTGTTAGGCCCGCAGGTGGTGTACATGAGGGAATCCATTATGAAGAACATCGACAACGCCTGCCCGGTGGTGGCGATCAATGCAGAGTACTTCAGCAAGCTGGATGGTAAGTCCGCCATCGAGGACGCTGTTGTTATTTTGAATAACAGAACACAGCATTAACAGGAGGTTAATTGTGATTAATAGCGCCTTTATTGGCTTTGGAAAAAGCGCAACCCGTTATCATCTGCCCTATGTGCTGGTGCGCAAGGACAAGTTTAACGTCAGCAGAATATTTGACCGTGTCAGAGTACCCGCGCGCGAACAGCAGCCTGAATATGCCGGTATTCAGTTTACCTCACAAGTTGAAGATATTTTGAACGACCCAACCCTATCCCTGGTGACGGTGTGTACGCATCCGGATAGCCATTTTCACTATGCCAAACTCTGTCTTGAGCATGGTAAAAATGTGCTGGTCGAGAAACCGTTCACGACCACGCTCGAAGAAGCGAAGACACTCTTCGCCCTGGCGCGTGAAAAAGGGCTACTGGTGACCCCTTTCCAGAATCGTCGTTTTGATAGCTGTTTCCTGACCATGAAACAGGTTATTGAAAGCGGCAAGCTTGGCACAATTGTGGAGGTGGAGAGCCACTTCGACTATTTCCGCCCGCAGGCCGACCGCCAGCCGGGAGGGCATTTTGACGGCGCGTTTTATGGCCTTGGCGTACATACCCTTGATCAAATGCTGGCATTATTTGGCCGCCCGCAGCAGGTTTATTATCATCTGCGCCATTTGCGCCAGCCGGATAACCCGGATGACACGTTCGAAGCGCAGCTCATTTATGGCGATATGAAAGCCATTATTAAAACCAGCCATCTGGTGAAAAAGCCGTATCCTAAATTCCTGGTCCACGGTACGCGCGGAACCTTTATTCGCGATGAAATAGACCAGCAGGAAACCAGCCTGAAAGCCAATATTATGCCGGATAATCCCTTATTCGCCGCAGATGAACACCCTAGCGTACTTGACTATATCGACGAGCAGGGCAACAGCCAGCAAGCGTTTATTCCGGCGGTTAAAGGTGACTATGGTCGGGTCTATGACGCGCTGTATGAAACATTAACCACTGGATGCGCAAACTACGTCAGCGAGCTGGAAGCGCTGACTAATCTGGAGATTCTGGAACGCGCGTTCCAGCAGCCATCGCCGTCACTGATCGCGTTATCTTAAGGAGAATATATGCAACGGATTTTAAATTGCCGCACCCGTGATTTTGCCAAACCGGCTGCTGCAAGCGAGCTGGTGCAGGCCATTGTCGCTTCTGAAGGACGCGTGATTATGGCGGAAGTCGCGGCAGGGGCGAGCCCGCTGTACGGCGAAGTGACCAATGGCGAGCTGCTTTGCGCGTTTGGCTGCGATCTGCTGCTGGTAAAAGGAATGAATTGCCGCACTCAGGCGATTCAGGGATGTGAAAACCTTGCCCACTTCAAAGCGCTGACGGGGCGACTGATTGGCGTCAGCATGGAAGTGCTGGCAGATCCGTCGCTGGACGATCCTCGCGCCTGTAACCTGAATAATCTTGCGCTGCTGCAGGAGGCAGATTTTTACTGCCTGACGGCGTATGACAAACCGGGCGTCACCGCTGAGCGCGTCATTGACGCACTGCGCCAGATTCGCGCGATGACCGATAAAATGATCCTGGTGGCGAAGTTTTATGCGTCAGGCCTTGCCGAACCGCAGGAGTACGCCCGCTATGTTCTGGAAGGTGCCGATGGCGTGATGATTCCCGCGCCAGCCAGCTGTCGCGGCGCCTCAGAGGAGAAGGTGGCCTTTGCGCTGGCGGCGGTTCAGGCCGTCGGTGGCGTGGGCATCACCACGCTCAGCAGCAGCCAGGAGGGCGCAGATGAAGAAACGGTGCGGCAAATTGCACTCGCCAGTAAGCGCTGCGGCGCCGATATGTACAACTTCGGCGATGCCGGTGTCGCCGGAATGGCTGACCCGCAAGCGCTGTATGCGTTTTCGATGGCCGTTCGCGGTCGCCGCCACACCTGGGTGAGAATGGCGGCGTCGCTGGCGCGCTAAACCAGCGTCATCAAAAAGAATCCGGCAGCGGTCATCAGGAGCGATCCCACCACGTGAGTCATCACCGAAATCATCGCCCACAGATAGTTGCCATTTTGCAAAAGGGTGACGATCTCCGCCGAAAAGGTGGAAAAGGTCGTCATCCCGCCGCAAAGCCCGGTGGTAATCAGTAACTTCCATGCCGGGTCCAACTGCGGCTGGCGCAAAAAGAACGCCAGCGCCGCGCCAATAATAAAACCACCGACCAGATTAACCACCAGCGTTCCTGGTGGCAGGCTGGGGAAAAGGCTGTTCAGTTTCATCGACAGCCACCAACGAATGACACACCCGGTAGAGCCGCCAATAATAACGGCCAGTAATGAACGATACATCACGCGCGTAAATCCTTATGCTAAATGTTTGATCAGCACATCCACCGTCAGATGATTGATGTACTCAAGGGAGTGGGAGGCGAGCACGCCCAGCAGGCGATTGTGATGTCCGGCGATGACCAGATCGATACGGCGATCGCGGATACAGGATTCGACATCTTCAAAGCGACGGGTCGTGACCAGTTCCAGCGTTTGTACCGGTAAGGAAACGGATTCCGCCAGCTCGCTCAACAGGGCTTTGGCCTGAATGACTTCCTGCGAAACCACGTCATCCATCAGGCTGTCGGAGACATAATTGAGGGCGCGATAATCGGTGCTGATATGCGCGATGGTTATCGTCATCGCGTTCTCCTGCGCCATTTTTGCGGCGTGATCGAGCAGGGGAATGCCATCAAGACTGTTGTTAATCAGCACCAGCGCATGGTTGTAAACAGGCATAAAAAAACCTCGTCAGGTTGCGAGGTATGAGCGGGTCTTTAAACGACAGACAGCCTGACATACCTCCATGTTAAGAGGGTATACCAGGCGTCATCAGCCCCAGCAGGGCGGTTGGGAAAGGTGGAACGCCATCACCTTTATGAATAATTGTGGGCCGATGAGGGGGGGAATGCAAATGGTTTGTGCGGCTTGCTTCCACCCGGCACTTGCCGTAACCTGCTGCGATACACGAATTTGTTGTATTGATGACTCGGGGTGCCCTTCCTTCGTGAAGGCTGAGAAAAACCCGTACCACCTGATCTGGATAATGCCAGCGTAGGGAAGTCAGAGACCGTCAGGTCATTGCTTCTGGACGTTCTGGCAGGAGCAAACCATGCAAGCAGAGCCGCTTAGTCCCGCGCAAATCGCGCATTCGTTACATCTTTTTCGTCATCACGCCCCCCTTGTTCACTGTATGACTAACGACGTCGTGCAGACCTTTACCGCCAACGTATTGCTGGCGCTCGGTGCATCCCCCGCGATGGTGATTGATGCGCAGGAAGCCGCGCAGTTCTCTGCCATTGCCGATGCGTTATTGATAAACGTCGGCACGCTAACGCAGCCGCGCGCGCAGGCGATGAAAGCCGCCGTGTTGAGTGCGAACGCTGCGGGTAAACCCTGGACTCTCGACCCTGTCGCCGTGGGCGCGTTAACGCTGCGCACCGAGTTTTGCCACGACCTGTTGACCTTAAAACCTGCCGCCATTCGGGGAAATGCCTCCGAAATTATGGCGCTGGCGGGAATGAGCGCGGGCGGGCGCGGCGTGGATACCACCGATACCGCCGCTGCTGCGCTACCGGCGGCGCAGGCTCTGGCGCGTCAGATCAATACCATTGTGGCGGTGACGGGCGAAGTGGATTACATCACCGATGGACAACGCGTTGTCGCGGTAACGGGCGGCGACCCGTTGATGACCCGGGTAGTGGGGACGGGCTGTGCATTGTCTGCGGTCGTCGCGGCAAGCTGTGCGCTGCCGGGCGACAGGCTGGATAACGTTGCCTCTGCCTGCGCCTTTATGAAACTGGCCGGTGGTCGTGCGGCGGTCGATAACGGACCGGGCAGTTTTGTCCCCGCATTTTTAGATGCGCTGTATGCACTGAATGGGGAGGCACTGGCATGAAACGGATTAACGCATTAACCATTGCCGGTACCGATCCAAGCGGTGGCGCGGGCATTCAGGCGGATCTGAAAACCTTCTCAGCATTGGGCGCATACGGCTGTTCGGTGATCACCGCGCTGGTGGCGCAGAACACCCATGGCGTGCAGTCGGTCTATCGTATTGAACCGGATTTTGTCGCTGCGCAGCTGGATTCCGTGTTTAACGATGTGCGCATCGATACCACCAAAATCGGTATGCTGGCGGAAACTGATATCGTTGAAGCCGTGGCGGAGCGATTACAGCGCCATCGGGTGGAAAATGTGGTGCTGGATACGGTCATGTTGGCCAAAAGCGGCGATGCGCTGCTATCGCCCGCGGCGGTAGAAACGCTGCGTCAACGCCTGCTGCCACAGGTCTCGTTAATTACGCCGAATCTGCCGGAAGCGGCGGCATTGCTGGATGCGCCGCATGCGCGGAATGAGCGTGAAATGCTGGAACAAGGGCGCGCGCTGCTGGCGATGGGCTGCGGCGCGGTCCTTATGAAAGGCGGCCATCTTGACGATGCGGAAAGCCCCGACTGGCTGTTCACCCGCGACGGCGAGCAGCGTTTTACCGCACCACGCGTCATGACCAAAAACACCCACGGCACGGGTTGTACGCTGTCGGCTGCGCTGGCAGCACTGCGTCCGCGCCATAGCTGCTGGGGCGACACGGTGCTGGAAGCGAAAACCTGGCTTTCTGCCGCGCTGGCGCAGGCCGATACGCTGGAAGTCGGCAGTGGAATTGGCCCGGTGCACCATTTTCACGCCTGGTGGTGATCACCTGCATTTGGATGGATGACAAATGCAAAATTGCCTGATGGCGTTGCGCTTATCAGGCCTACAGAGAGTGTGCAATATATTGAATTTGTGAAGTTTTGTAGGCCGGATAAGGCGTTTACGCCGCATCCGGCAAATATCAGCACCACGCCACCAAAACGCGCTTGATGAATTCCTGATTAATGGCGCACCAGCGTGGCAAAGTAATACACCAGCGGCACTGCCAGAATCCATAAGCCGAGAGGGATTTCCCGCCACTTCCCGGCAATGGTTTTAATCATCACATAGAACAGCAACCCACCCGCGATACCCGTCCCGAAGCTATTGGCGATAAGCGTAATCATCACCATCATCAGTACCGGTAAGCCGTCGGTGAAATTCGCCAAATCCACCTTACGCAGGCCGCTAAACATATTCAGGCCAATCAGGATCAACGCCGGGGCTGTGGCTTCTTTGGGGATCATCAGCGCAACGGGGGTGAACAGCAGCATCAGCAAGAACATGATGGCGGCGGCAAGCGCAGTCATGCCGGTTTTACCGCCTGCTTCCGCCGAGGCTGAAGACTCAATCAGCGCCGTCGCGGCCGGAATACCGACCCACGGGCCCAGCGCGGCGGCAATGGAGTCAACCATAAACGGGCGGTTGATGTGCGGCATATTGCCTTCTTCATCCAGCAGGCCCGCTTCACCGCCGACGGCAAGCGTGGTGCCCATGGTTGAGAAAAACTCTGAGGCAAAAAAGACAAACAGATAAGGCAGGAAAGCGATATTCAGCGCGCCAATGATATCCACCTGCGCAAACACCGGAGTTAATGAGTGGGGCAGGGCGATAAAGCTTGATGGCAGGTGCGTGACGCCCGCCGGGATACCCACCAGCGTCGCACACAGAATTGCCCACAGGATAGCGCCAGGAATACGACGCGCCTGCAGGGCAATCGCCAGAAACAGCCCGCACAGCGCCACCAGCGCGCCCGGCGAAAGAAAATCCCCCAGCATCAAGGCGTTATTTTTGGCGCTTGCCAGCACCAATCCGGCATTACGAAAACCGAGCAGGGCAACAAAAATACCGATAGACGCCGTCAGCCCCAGTTTGATGGATTGCGGCACCGAGCGGGTGACCACTTCACGCAGGCCAAAACGGGTGAGCAGGAAGAACAGTACGCCAGACCAGCAGGCAATCCCCAGCCCAATCGGCCAGCCAATTCCGGCGTTTCCGGCCAGCGACACACCGACTAATACCGAGCCGCCAATTCCCGGGCCAACAATAAACGGCAGATTGGCATAAAACGCCATCAACAGCGTGCCGACAACAAACACTAAAATGGTGCCGGTAGTCGCCGCGCCTTTATCCATCCCGCCCGCAGCCAGCAAACCGGGGATCACCACCAGCAGATAAGCGGCGGCGAGAAACCCCGTGATACCCGCCAGACATTCGGTGCGTGCAGAGCTTCCGCGAGCGCGTAGGGCAAAACAACGTTCCAGCCAGCTCTCAGAGGCAGGCGTATTGATTGAGTGGTCGGCCATTTAGTGGGCGCTCCTTTGCTGATGCGAATAGTGAATAACCGGGTCGATAATCTGACGCGTTGCGCCATCGGTGAGCCCCAAATCCGTCAGATGTGGCCCGGCGTTACAGGCAAGGCAGGTGCCTTCAATGGCCTTAAATACCCGATACGGCGGCTGCCAGTCGGCAATGTCACCGCTACGCTCGCGCAGATTGCGGAATGCGGCCGCCAGTTCAGGGGCTGGAAGGTCAGAGAGCATTCCGGCAATCGGCATCGCCACGTGGGCGACTATCTCGCCATGCTGTGACAGCGCCATCCCGCCGCCGCTGGCAATCAGGGTATTGGCTGCCAGCGCCATTTCTTGCGAGCAGCGCCCCAGCACCACCAGGTTATGCGAATCGTGTGAGTAACTGGTGGCGATCGCCCCCTGAAGTTCACCCCATCCTTCCAGCAGGGCGATTTGCGGTTTTGCCTCGTGGCGACCATGGCGATGCTGAACCCAAATCAGACTGAACCCGGTAGGGAGCACGACGCGGCCTTCGCGGATTTGCACATCGACTTCACCCCATTCGGTAAAACGCGCGCCGCGAATATGTTTTAGCCGCGCGTCGCCATGCTCAACGTCGGCGATGCGCAGGGCGAAATCGTCCGGGCTGAGCGGCGCAAGATGCATGGTATCTGGCAACGCAGGGTGACTCGCCGCCGCCAACGGTTCAAGCATTGCGCCATCGCGGGCGATACGTTTCCCGCCGACGTAGACCTGGTGTGGTCGAATCGTTTGCAGGGAATCCAGCACCACCAAATCCGCGCGGCGGCCGGCGGCAATCAGCCCTAAATCATCGCGCTTAAGCCTCAAAGCACCGTTGAATGTCGCGAAACGCAGCGCATCGACGGCGGGTAAACCATGCTCAATCAACAGATTCAGCAGCGCCACGATACCGCCTTTTTCCAGTAGCATATCCGGGGGCACATCATCGGTGCAGAGGGTAATCTGCGAGGAGAGATGCGGGAGCGTCTTCAGCGCCGCCACGATATCCGGCAGCAGATAAGGATGCGAACCCCGAATTTCCAGCGTCAGCCCGGCGCGCAGTTTTTCCAGCGCATCTTCGGCGGAGGTGAGTTCATGATCCGACGTCACGCCCGCCGCGAGGTAAGCCTGTAACCCGGCCCCGCTCAGCCCGCGTGCGTGGCCTTCAATCAGCTTACCGCTTTGTAAGCCGCAGCTAAGAATCTCCTGCATCCGCGCGCTGCCATTCAGCACGCCGTGCATATCCATTACTTCCGCGACGCCACACACTTCCGGCCAGTTGAGCATGGTTTCCATCTCCGCGCCGGCGAAATCGGCCCCGGACATCTCCAGCCCCGGCGTGGAGGGTACGCTGGACGGTGCAGCAATCATCACGTGCAGCGGAAGATTGCGGCTGGCATCGATGGCAAAACGCACGCCTTCCACGCCCAGCACGTTCGCCAGCTCGTGGGGGTCCCAAAACACCGCAGTCGTGCCCTGCGCCAGCACAATCTCCGCGTAACGGGCGGGGAGGAGATGTGAACTTTCCAGGTGTACGTGGGTGTCGATAAAACCTGGAGAGAGGTAAGCGCCTGCCAGCGAGTGCGTCTCGGCGGCGTCGCTTCGGCTACCGCGCGGATGCACGCTGGCAATCATGTCACCGACGATACCCACATCCGCTTCGCGAATTTCGCCGGTGACCATATCCACAATGCGGGCATCGGTAAGCAGGAGATCGAAAGGCGCGTCGCCTTTTGCGGCGTCTATCGCCCGGCGGCGAGGGGAGGCAGTGGTAAGCATAGATATCGTTCGGTCATTCAATATGGGGGCTACTTTACGAAGTGTGAAAGGTGATAGCAAACGTTTGCCTCGCTGAAAAAATTTATCACCTGATAAGAAAAGGTTATTCTGCGACAAACGAACAATGCGAAACCCATCATGACTGAACCCTGGCAACGGCTTCCCGCACTCTCTTTAAAGCAGCTTCAGTATTTTGTTACCCTGGCCCGGTTGCGCCACTTCACCGACACCGCCAGTAAGCTTGCAATAAGTCAGCCCGCACTGAGTAGCGCGCTGCGGCAAATTGAAACGGTGCTGGGCGGTAAGCTGGTTAACCGGACCGCCGCCGCCGTGACGTTGACGGAACTGGGCGTTGCCATTCTTCCTCATGCCGAACGGGTGCTGAACGTCGCCCAGCAGGCGTTCAGCGATATGCGGCAAATTGTCGAATCCGGGGGCGACGGCACCTTGCGTATTGGCCTGGTGCCCTCGGTGAGTTCGCTGTTGTTCCCGACCGTGGCTGAACGGCTGGCGCAGGCATTTCCCCGGCTGAAGGTGGAGTTTCACGATCTCACTAACGATGCGTTAGTGACGCAGATAGTGAACGGGCAGCTGGATTTCGGCATTGGCGCGCTGGACAGTTCTGTCTCTCCGGCATTACAGGTTTTCCCGGTGCTGGAGGACCCCTTTGTCGCTGTCCTGCATGCCGACGATCCGCTTGCCCAATCGGCACATCTTCCGTGGCAGCAGCTTGCTGGCCGCGATGTGGCCGTCTTTTCCAAAGGCAATATTCAGCGGCTGGTGGGGGCACTGGACGAGAGTCAGCGTCTCAACCTGCATATTCGCTATCACGTGGATTACATTGAAACCCTGTACGGCCTGGTACGCTCTCGGCTGGCGGCGGCAATTTTGCCGCAGCTTTATACTGCGCACCTCTGCGACCCGCAGTTGAGGGTGCTACAGCTTCAGCAGCCGGAACTCACGCGTACCGTCGCGTTGATGCGCAACGCAGCACCGCTGCCACCGCAGGTAGAACAGGCCTTCACACTGCTACAGCGGGCGGTACGCCACGAATGAATCTCCTTTGCGCATCAGGTGTAGTTTTCCGACGTGGTGCCACCTATACTGGCTCGGGGCCCATTGCAGGGAAAGATAAATGGAACAATCACATACACGTCTAATTGCGCAAATTACTGAGCGTATCGCCGCGGCGGATAACACGCCGCTCTATCTGAAGTTCGCTGAAACGGTGAAAAATGCCGTACGCAGCGGAATACTCGAGCATGGCAATATCCTGCCGGGCGAACGTGACCTGAGCCAGTTAACGGGCGTGTCGCGTATCACGGTGCGCAAAGCAATGCAGACGCTGGAAGATGAGGGCGTGGTCACGCGTGCCCGCGGTTACGGCACGCAAATTAATAATATTTTCGAATATTCCCTGAAGGAAGCGCGGGGATTTTCGCAACAGGTTGTGCTGCGGGGGAAAAAGCCGGATACCCTGTGGGTGAATAAGCGTATTGTTCCTTGCCCGGAAGAGGTGGCTTCACAGCTGGCCGTTGCACCGGAAAGCGACGTTTTTCTGCTCAAGCGTATTCGGTATGTGGATGAAGAGGCCGTATCAATTGAAGAGTCCTGGGTTCCCGCCCAGTTGATTCATGATGTGGATGAGATTGGCGTTTCCCTGTATGACTATTTCCGCAGCCAGCATATCTTTCCGCAGCGCACGCGCTCAAGAGTCAGCGCCCGGATGCCGGATGCTGAATTTCAGTCGCATATCAGAATGGATGAAAAAATCCCGGTGTTGGTGATTAAACAGGTTGCGCTTGACCAGCAGCAGCGGCCGATTGAGTACAGCATCAGCCACTGCCGCAGTGATTTATATGTCTTTGTGTGCGAGGAGTAGTTCTTCGCGCGTTGGGCTACAGTCGCCGCCCCGGTGACCGACCACCCAGGAGGCGACGGCGTTTCCGAGCAACACGGATTCGCCGAGCGTCCAGCCGGACGCCAGTCCGGCCAGCGTGCCGCCTGCGTGGCTGTCACCCGCGCCGATGGTGTCGACGACCGTCACAGGAAACGGTGCTGCCAGCCCCTGTTCCTGGTGGCTGAAATACCATGCTCCCTCTTTATCATGTCGCACGATAAGCGGTGTGCCAAACGTCGCAAGCCATGCACTACCTAATTGCCGGGTTTCCGTCGGTAAGTTAAAGCGTGCGGCGGCGATTTCGGCTTCCTGGCGATTAAGCGAAATAACAGGCTTGCAGGCCAAAATGCGCGTCATCAATGCATCAGGAATATCGGCAATGCGCGGGCCAAAATCGATAAATGGCGTGACGTCTCGCAGACTTTCAAGCCAGTTGACAAGCAACTCGCCGCACGGCGACGCAAGCTGATAACCTGAAAGCGACACCAGGCTTTTAGGTGCCACGGATAACGCCTCCAGCCAGTCAGTATTCCACTGATTTTCGACACCGCTGAAAGACATAAAGGTGCGCTCGCCGTCTGGCTCAACCAGCGCCAGACACCAGCCGTTATCCCCCTGCACGCCATCAATACAGCTGGTGAGACCTTCACGGGCCAGATTGTGGCGGATGATATCGGCCCAAACGCCCTGTCCGATGGGGAGCGCATTGTCGGCATGCATACCGAGGCGTTTGAGTGCCACGGCAATATTCAACGCACAGCCGCCAATATTGACGCTTTGCTGTTGCAGTTCGATATCGCAGCCGCGCCAGGGAAGGGCATAAGCGTCGGCAATCACGTCAATCACCGCCGCGCCGACGACGGTTATCGGACGTCGATTACCTAAGGTGGTTAAACGCGACGCGACATTCATAACGCCTCCCGTTGCTCGCGATACTGCGCCAGCGCGGTTGCATAGCGGGAAAAATCGAGTTGATTGACTTCGTCGAGCTGCTGCTTCAGCGCCGGGTCGATCGACGATATACCGCCTAACGCCCCGCAAATTGCGGTAGCCATTGCCCCAATCGTATCGGTGTCACCCCCGAGATTAGCGCATAAAATGGCACAACGGTTGGGGCAGCCTTGCGCCAGTTCGACCATTGCGATGGCGCACGGAACGGATTCAATGGTACTGGTTCCCGCACCGACCACCTGATAAAGCTGTTCGCTGGCGGATTCCGTCCCGCTTGCACTGCGGACAATATTTAAGGCCAGCTCCAGGCGCGCGGCGAGTGATGCGCTGAAGGTGGTCACGCGTTTTTCTTGCGCGTGGCGGGCGACGGCAGGCAGCGAATCGACGATGGTTTGCCAGCGTTCGCCGTCGATGGCGCGGGAGATGGCCCAGGCCACCACCACCGCACCGGCGACCGCAAGATCGGACTTATGCGTCGGGCTGGAGGCGAGCGCCACGTCATCAATGAAATCATCGAGATTACCCGGCGGCAGCAGGCAACCCAGCGGCGAAACGCGCATTGCCGCGCCGTTGGTGACGCCGTTGTTTTCCAGTTCGCTAACAGGCTTACCCTCACGAATCGCGTTCAGCGCAATTTTGGAGGTTGGGCCCAGCACGTTTTTGTTGAACGCGTCGAAGCCCTCCGCCCAGGCCAGAATATTACGGCCAATAAGATCCGGATCGATCTTCCCCTGACGCTCAAGAATGGCATCGGCGAGGCACAAAGCCATCGACGTATCGTCAGTGAATTCCGCGCGGTTAAAGTAGCAGGCCGCATTGTTCTCGGCGGGTCCCGGCAGGAAACGGTCGATCCAGCCAAAATGCGCCTTCACGCGTGAGCGAGGCCAAAGCTCTGAAGGCATTCCCATCGCATCGCCCAATGCCTGGCCGTACAGCGCGCCAAGAATACGTTCTGTTTTCATTTCACTTCCCCTTGTGTCAGTGCAGTGTCGCGTGGGTCGTTTTGCACCTTAATGGCGGTGATCTCTTTGTCCGACTCGCGAAAGAAAATCATAAACAGCACGGCGATAATGGCGATCATGATGGCGCCGAAGCCCCACATGCCCGCCCAGTTGAAGGTCAACCCATTCACCGGCTCTTTATACGCAAACATTTTTTCCATCATCACGCCGCCCAGGCGATAGCCAAGCAGGCTGCCGAAACCCTGGCAGCAGAGCGTGATAAGCCCCTGCGCCGCCGTGCGCATATGCACCGGCGCTTTTTTATCGACATAAATATAGGCGGTTACGTAGTAGAAATCGTAGCTGACGCCGTGGAGCAAAATGCCGAGGAACAGCAGGGCATAAGTGAAGTATTGCTCTGCGCCGCCGTAGACGAAGAATCCATAGCGAATTGCCGCAGTGATAAGACCAAGTAATAATACCTTTTTAATGCCAAAGCGTTTGGTGAAGAACGGCAACGCCAGCATAAAGAAGATTTCAGAGAACTGCCCCAGCGTCATCCAGCCGGTCGCATTTTGCATACCCACTTCGGTGAGATACCCGTTGGCGAAGATGTAGTAGAACGCCAGCGGCATCGCGAACAGGAACGAGCAGAAGAAAAAGACGAGGAAGTTTTTATCGCGCAGCAGGATCAGCGCATCCAGGCCCAGCATCACTTTGAGGTCCAGTTTTCCCGTACTTTTCGGTGGGGTGTCCGGGAGCATGAAGGCGAAAACCCCCAGCAGCAGCGAACTACCCGCCGTGATCAACAGAGGAACGTTGGTCGGTGAAATATCGTTATAGCCCATCATTTGCGGCAGGAAGCCGCAAACCAGACCGGAGGCTATCCAGCCAATGGTGCCCATGACGCGAATGCGCGGGAAGTCTCGCTCGACGTCCGGCACGTTGGCAAAGGCAATGCTGTTGGTCAGTGCAATGGTCGGCATATAGGTGAGTGAGTAAGCGAGCAGCAGCGGGAAAAATCCGGCAAACGTGGTTTGCTGTGCGGCAAAATACATCAACACCGCGCCAACGAACATCAGCACCGCGAGAACCTTTTGTGCCGAGAAAAAACGGTCCGTCAGCGAGCCGACCAGAATCGGCGAGAGGATTGCCGCAATCGCCGTACAGGCATAAGACCAGCCAATTTCGCCTGCTGTAAATCCGCTCTTATTCAGCCATAGCCACAGGGGAACAAACCATGCTCCCCAGATAAACCACTCAATGAACATCATGAACGACAGCTTTACTGTAGTTTTCATCTTTAAATCCTTCATGACAGGTAAGGTACGTAGAAACAATACCATCATGTAATACCTTTTAAATACCTTTAAGGTGAAACTTTGACCTCTGTAACACTTTACCGTCCATGAATCGTGCCAGCAGATTGCGCTTAAATATGCTCGCGCAATGGAAAATTCCCGTATCCACGACCAGACTTATTGCTGCCCAAAAATTCCGGGCAGGAAATTCACGCCGACACGACGTTGGCATTACGGGAGCATCGCCATGACTGATATTACGCAATTGCTTGGCAAAGACGCCGACAGCCTTTTACAGCATCGTTGTATGACCATTCCAGCCGATCAACTCTACCTGCCGGGTCACGATTACGTTGACCGGGTGATGATGGACAACAACCGTCCGCCTGCTGTACTGCGAAACATGCAGACGCTTTATAATACCGGACGTCTGGCCGGAACCGGCTACTTATCGATTCTGCCCGTTGACCAGGGCGTGGAGCACTCTGCGGGTGCGTCGTTTGCCGCTAACCCGCTCTATTTTGATCCGAAAAACATCGTTGAACTGGCGATTGAAGCAGGCTGTAACTGCGTGGCGTCAACCTATGGCGTGCTGGCTTCTGTCTCACGTCGTTACGCGCACCGCATTCCATTCCTCGTTAAGCTCAATCACAACGAAACCCTGAGCTACCCGAACACCTTCGACCAGACGCTGTATGCCAGCGTCGAGCAGGCATTCAACCTGGGCGCCGTTGCAGTGGGCGCCACCATCTACTTCGGCTCCGAAGAGTCTCGCCGCCAGATTGAAGAGATCTCTGCCGCCTTTGAACGCGCCCATGAACTGGGAATGGTCACCGTGCTGTGGGCCTACCTGCGTAACCCGGCGTTCAAGAAAGATGGCGTGGACTACCACGTTTCTGCCGACCTGACCGGTCAGGCCAATCATCTGGCAGCAACCATCGGCGCAGATATCGTGAAGCAGAAAATGGCCGAGAATAACGGCGGCTATAAAGCGGTGAACTTTGGCTATACGGACGAACGCGTCTACAGCAAACTCACCAGCGAGAATCCGATTGACCTGGTGCGCTACCAACTGGCGAACTGCTATATGGGCCGTGCCGGGTTGATTAACTCCGGCGGTGCGGCGGGCGGTGAAACCGACCTTTCCGACGCGGTGCGTACCGCGGTTATCAATAAACGCGCGGGCGGTATGGGTCTGATTCTGGGGCGTAAAGCCTTCAAAAAATCAATGGCCGATGGCGTACAGTTGATCAACGCGGTTCAGGATGTATATCTGGACGGTAAAGTCACCATCGCATAATGCCTTTCCCGGCGAGTTTTTGCCTCGCCGGGTTTACCTTTTCTCGTAACGATCCCCCTCACATTTCTCCCTCCTTTTGTGAAAACAGTCACGTCCCCTCGTGCTTATGCCCAAAAAACAGTCAATCGTTAGCGGGATTTGTCCGAGGCAGGTCTCATATTTTGTGCTTAGATTATCCAGTGAAACGCTTTTTCAATTACTTAAAACCGGCTTGCCGGGAAGTGTAAGTCACAGGGTTGTGGCATCCGCAATGCCCACTTTTTGTTGTACTAAGGACACATAATGAAAATTGAATCTGTAAACGTCACTGTATTTCAATACCCTACACGTCGAGTTTCCGACAGCGCAGGCCACTCGCACCCCGGTGCGGAAAGTCTGGCAAAAATGGCGATGTTAACCATTACTGCTGACGACGGCACAAAAGGCTACTCCTTTGCGCCGCCGGAAGTGGTGCGCCCGTTTGTGGTGAATACTTTTTTCCGCAAAGTGTTGGTCGGGCAGGACCCGTTTAACCGCGAGCGTATCTGGCAGGATTTAGTGCACTGGCAGCGCGGGAGCGCACATCAACTGACCGAGCGCGCGCTGTCGTTTGTCGAGCAGGCGCTGTGGGATTTAATGGGCCGCAAACTCAATATGCCGGTGTATAAACTGCTGGGCGGCTTTCGCGACAAAGTACCGGCCTACGGCAGCACCATGTGCGGCGACGATCTGAAAGGCGGGCTCTCCACGCCGGAAGAGTACGCTGCGTTTGCCGAAACGCTGGTGGCGCGTGGGTATAAGGCCATCAAACTGCACACCTGGATGCCGCCGGTTTCTTTTGCGCCGAACCCGAAAATGGATATCAAAGCCTGCGCCGCCGTGCGTGAAGCCGTCGGTCCGGACATTGACCTGATGATCGACGGTTATCACTGGTACAGCCGCACTGAAGCGCTGTGGATCGGTAAAGAGCTGGAAAAACTCAACTTCGCCTGGTTTGAAGAACCGATGGAAGAGGACAGCATGTCGTCTTATGCCTGGCTTGCGGAAAATCTCTCTATTCCGGTGATTGGCCCGGAAAGCTTTGGCGGGAAGCACCACAGCCGCGCCGACTGGGTGAAAGCCGGAGCCTGCGACATTTTGCGCGCGGGCGCTAACGGCGTCGGCGGCATCACGCCAACCATGAAGGTCGCGGCGCTGGCAGAATCCTTTGGCATGGATTGCGAAGTGCATGGCAACGGTGCGGCGAGCCTGGCGGTGGTCGGGGCGATTCGCAACTGTCGCTGGTACGAGCGCGGCCTGCTGCATCCGTTCCTGGATTACGATCAGCCAGCGGCTTACCTGAACGCCATTGTTGATCCGATGGACGCCGATGGCTTTGTGCATCTGCCGCAGGGGCCGGGTCTCGGGGAAGACATTAATTTTGCGTATATCGAAGCCAATACCGTCAGCCACGACTGACAGATAAAAATACTTCAACCCTACAAACGGTATACACAGATGAAAAAATCTTCCCTCGCGGGCGCGTGTTTACTCGCGCTGTCGCTGATGATGGGGAGCGGGGCGGCGTTGGCGAAAACGCCCCCCGATCAGCTCATCATTGGTATGAATATGAACAACCTGCTGACGCTCGACCCGGCGGCGATGACCGGGAACGAGGTGGTGGGTATTGTCGTTAACCTTTACGACTCGCTGGTGGAGCTGGATGCCAATCAGCTGACCAACGTGAAACCGGCGCTGGCGAAATCCTGGGATATTAGCCCGGACGGCAAAGTGCTGACGTTCCACCTGCGGGATGGCGTAACGTTCCACTCTGGCAATCCGCTTACGGCTGACGATGTGGTGTGGTCGATGCGCCGAATTTTGCACCTGAACCTTGCGCAAGCGTCGGTGTGGAAATCCTATGGCTTCAGTAAGAAAAATATCGATAACCAGGTGAGCGCGCCCGATCCCTACACGGTGCAAATCACGCTGCCGAAGGCCAACGATCCGCAGCTGGTTATCTACTCCCTCGGCGCGCTGGGCAACCTGGGCGTGCTCGATAGCAAAACCGTTCAGCAGCATGAAGCCAATAACGATTGGGGCAATCGCTGGCTGACTACCAATGAAGCCGGTTCAGGCCCTTTTATGCTGGAAACCTGGCAGGCGAAAGATGTGCTGCGCATGAAGCGCAACCCGCACTACTGGCGCGAAGAGGCCAGGATGAGCCGGGTGGTGCTGCGCCATTTTCAGGAGTCGCAAACCCTGCGTCTGATGATTGAAAAGGGCGATCTGGACGTTGCCAATAATATGGCCGTGTCCGATATCAACGCCCTGCGTAAAGACCCCAATCTGACGGTGGAAGCTGTGCAGAAAGGCACGGTGTATTACGTGGCGATGAGCATGAAAGAGGCCCATTTCGCCAACCCGAAAGTGCGTGAAGCGGTGCGCTATCTGATTGATTATCAGGGTATCAACAAAGCGTTGATGCCGGGCTACGGTGTGCTGCACCAACGCCCCATCAAAGCCGGAATGCCATCAACGCTGCCGGACCCTGGCTATCAGCTTGATATCCCGCGGGCGAAAAAGCTGCTGGCGGAAGCCGGTTATCCTGAGGGGTTTGACACCACGCTGCGCGTGCTGGCCGATCAGCCATTCCTCAATATTGCGATTGCCGTTCAGTCCACGCTGATGCAGGCGGGTATTAACGCCAAAATCATTACCGGCACCGGTAACCAGATTTACGGCGCGATGCGCGAACGCAAATTTGACCTGCTGGTGGGGCGCGGCGGCAGTGGGATGGAACCGCACCCGCACTCCAGCCTGCGTGCGCTGGTGTACAACCCGGATAACAGCGATGAAGCGCGGTTGACCAATTTCCAGGGATGGCGCACCGGCTTTTACGACAAACAGCTGAACGAGATGATCGATACCGCGCTGCTTGAGCGCGACCCGCAAAAACAGCTGGCTGACTATCAGGCGATCCAGACCCGTTACGATCTGCTCATCCCGGCGCTGCAACCGCTGTCGCAAATGGTCGATTCGGTAGTGGTTCGTAACGAAGTCAAAGATTTCCAGTCGCACCCGTCAGCCACCACGTTTCTGCGGGAAGTCTATAAAGTCAGCGAAGGAGATAAAGGATGAGTATGGTCATACTTGCGCCAGGCTCGCGCGCCCGGCGATTCTCTAAGCGGTTGATGCAGGTTGCGATTACGCTGTTCGGCCTGCTGTTACTCACGTTTTTTATCGGGCGCGTGATGCCCATCGACCCGGTGCTGGCGATTGTCGGACCGGATGCGGACCAAAGCACCTATCAGCAGGTTTATCAGCAACTGGGCTTTGATAAGTCACTGGCGGCGCAGTTTGGTATCTATTTCAGCAATCTGCTGCACGGGGATTTAGGCAACGCATTGCTAACCGGGAAGCCAGTGCTCGACGATATTATCCGCGTCTTCCCGGCCACCATGGAGCTGGCGACGATGGCGATTATTGTCGGCGCGGGGCTCGGCATCCCGCTGGGCGTACTGGCGGCGGCGCGTCGTAACAGCGTTTCCGACTATGTGGTGAGAATTATCAGCCTGGCAGGCTACTCCACGCCTATCTTCTGGGTGGGGATGATGGGACTGCTGGTGTTTTATGCCTGGCTCGGCTGGGTGGGCGGCGCGGGGCGTGTGGATTTAGGTCTGGACGGTCTCGTGCCGCGTCGTACCGGGTTAATGACCGTCGATGCGTTACTGGCGGGGAACGGCACGGTGTTCTGGAACGCGATAAACCACCTGATCCTGCCCGCCGCACTGCTCGGTTTTCACTCGTTGGCCTACATCAGCCGGATGACCCGCAGCTTTATGCTCGCGCAATTGTCGCAGGAGTTCATCATCACCGCCCGTGTGAAAGGGCTGACCGAACGTCAGGTCATCTGGAATCACGCGTTTCGCAACATTCTGGTACAGCTGCTGACCGTCGTCGCGCTGGCTTACGGCTCACTGCTGGAAGGTGCAGTGCTGATTGAAACCGTTTTCTCATGGCCGGGTTTTGGCTCCTATCTTACCGGCAGCCTGCTGCTGGGCGATATGAACGCGGTGATGGGCTGCGTGCTGGTGGTCGGGGTGATCTTCGTGATGCTCAACCTGCTTTCCGACATGCTTTATCAACTCTTTGATCCGAGGACAAAATCATGACCGTTTCTCTGGATACGCCCGTCGGCTCAGGCGGCGGTGAAGGTGCGGCGCGTATCAAACGCGCGTTACAGCGTACGGGTGGTTTTATCGGCAAGATGGCGCGTAATCCGCTGACCGCTATTGGCGGCGGGATTATTTTCCTGCTGCTGGTGGTGGCGATTTTCGCGCCGCTTATCGCGCCGTACAACCCGCTGGTGCAGGATCTCAACAACGCGCTCACCGCACCCAATGCGCAGCACTGGTTTGGTACCGACGAGTTTGGCCGCGATATCTTCAGTCGCCTGGTGTACGGCTCGCGCATTACGCTTTACATCGTACTGCTGGTGTCGGTTACCGTCGGCCCGCTGGGGCTGCTGCTCGGCGTCACGGCAGGTTATTTTGGCGGCAAGGTCGATATGGTGCTGATGCGCGTCACCGACATTTTTATCTCCTTCCCAAGCCTGGTGCTGGCGCTGGCGTTTGTCGCTGCCTTGGGGCCTGGGCTGGAGCATGTGGTTATCGCGATAACGTTAACCGCCTGGCCGCCGATTGCGCGCCTGGCGCGTGCGGAAACGCTCTCGCTACGTAAGGCTGATTTTATTTCGGCAGTCCGTTTGCAGGGCGCTTCACCGGTACGTGTGCTGTGGCGACATATTGTGCCGCTGTGCCTGCCGTCGGTGATTATCCGTATCACCATGAATATGGCGGGGATTATCCTGACCGCCGCCGGGCTCGGCTTCCTCGGCCTTGGCGCGCAACCGCCGGAACCGGAGTGGGGGGCGATGATCTCCAGCGGTCGCACTTACATGATGGAGTGCTGGTGGGTAGTCACCATTCCGGGGCTGGCGATTCTGATTAACAGTCTGGCATTCAATTTCTTAGGAGATGGCTTACGTGACATCCTCGATCCTCGCAGCATGTAATACGCCGTTGCTTGATGTGCGCGACCTGCACGTCGAGTTTGTTAACGGCCAGGCGGTGACCCACGCGGTGCGCGGCGTCTCCTTTCAACTGGGACGCGAAAAGCTGGCGATTGTCGGCGAATCGGGTTCCGGTAAATCAACGGTCGGGCGCGCGCTGTTGCATCTGCACCCGAAAAAATCCCGCATCACCTCCGCGCGGATGCAGTTTGGTGATATCGATTTGCAGCATGCCACGGAAGCGCAGATGCGCGGCATTCGCGGTAAGCGAATTTCGATGATCATGCAGGACCCGAAATATTCGCTCAACCCGGTGGTGTGCGTGGGTGATCAGATTGCTGAAGCCTGGCTGACGCACCATCCTGGGCGTAAAGCCGAGGCGAAAGCCAAAGCGATGGAGATGCTGGAGGTGGTGCGTATTCGCCAGCCGGAGCGTGTTTACGCGCTCTATCCCCATGAAATTTCTGGCGGGCAAGGGCAGCGCGTGATGATTGCCATGATGCTGATAACCGATCCGGAACTGGTGATCGCCGATGAACCGACCTCGGCGCTGGACGTCTCGGTGCGTTTGCAGGTGCTGGGATTGCTCGACGATCTGGTGAAATCACGCGGGTTAGGGCTGATTTTTATCAGCCACGATATCAATCTGGTGCGCAGTTTTTGCGACCGCGTGCTGGTGATGTATGCCGGGCGGGTGGTGGAATCGATTGCCGCGAAAGATCTCGATAAGGCGCAGCATCCCTATACGCAGGGGTTGATTAACTCGCTGCCGGATATGCATCAGCGCCGCCCGGTACTGCCGGTGTTGCAGCGCCAGGCCAGCTGGCTGACGGAATAAGGAGCGCGTCATGATTGAAGTGAATAACCTGAATCTGGTGTTTGGTGAAGGTGAGAAGCGTAACCAGGTGCTGTATGACGTCAATTTCCACGTCAGGCCGGGTGAGATTTACGGGCTGGTGGGGGAGTCGGGCTCGGGCAAAACCACGGTACTGAAGTGTCTCGCCGGGCTGTTTACCCACTGGCAGGGGGCGCTGGCGATTAACGGTCAGCCGCTGGATCACAGCATCAGCCGCACCCGTTGTCGCCAGGTGCAAATGGTGTTTCAGGACCCGTACGGTTCGCTGCATCCGCGCCATACCATTGGCGATATTCTGGAGGAGCCGCTGCAAATCCACGGCATCGCCGATCGCGATCGACGAATCAACACGCTGCTGGATCGCGTGGGGTTAAACCGCGCCTTTCGCGATCGCTACCCGCATCAGCTCTCCGGCGGGCAACGTCAGCGCGTGGCGATTGCCCGCGCGTTGATTCTGGAGCCGCAGGTGTTACTGCTGGATGAGCCAACCTCGGCGCTGGATGTGTCGGTGCAGGCGGAAATTTTGAACCTGCTGGCGGAACTGCAACAGGAATCGGGGCTGACCTATTTGATGGTGACGCACGACCTCGGCGTCATTGCCCATTTATGTCAGAAAGTGGCGGTGATGCAGTACGGCAAAATTCTTGAAACGCTCACCGTTGACGAGTTGGTTGCCGGGAAAGCGCAAACGGATTATACCCGGATGTTGGTTAATGCCAGCCAGCAGTACACCCGCGAGATGGCGCGGGAGGTGGCGGCGTATTGAGCCATGCCGGGGGCGAAGCCGCCATCCGGCATTCTTGCAGGCTAGCGCAACAGCTGACAATCTGGTGGCAGGCGCGCGCGGAGCGCATCCGATAAAATATCGATGCGAAACGTCTGCCCGCTAAGCGGCTCACCGTCAAGGTTAAAGGTCATCGAATGCGGCGAGGTGATTTCTATCCAGCCAGAGCGCCCGCGCACCAGGTGCGGGTTCTCTTCCTGCTGCGTAATGGTGGTGAAAATGGCAGGCAGCAGCTCTTCCCCGGTAATCACCAGTAAATCCAGCAGCCCGTCATTAATCAGCGCGTCAGGGCAGAGTGGCTGTCCGCCGCCTGCCTGACGCCCGTTCCCAATACCAATGACCAGCGCATCTCCCTGCCAGTGGAAATTTTCACCACGAATTTCACAGCGGTCGGGTTTGAGGGTATCCATCCGCATTAAGCCGTGAATCAAATACGATACCCCGCCCAGCGCCGCTTTCAGTTTTTCCGGGGTTTCGGTCGTAATGCGCGTACCAAACCCCCCCGTCGCCATATTAATAAAGCAGGTTTTATCGTTTACGCGCGCAGTATCAATCGGCACATCGCGCCCGGAAATTGCCAGACGCAGGGCTTTCTCCAGATCCATTGGAATACCGACGCTGGTGGCGAAATCATTGGCGGTGCCGAGGGGCAGAATCCCCAACGCCGGAGAATTGGCGTCTTTCAGCTCAATCAGCGCGGTAGCGATTTCATTAATGGTGCCGTCGCCGCCGCCGGAAATCACCGTCGCGACGCCAAGTTGCAGCGCTTCCTGGATATAGCGCGGCGCATCGCCTTTCTCCCAGGTGACGCGAACATGAAGTTCAGCGCCTTCTTTGCGCAGGGTATCAACCGCCTGACGCAACTGCGGATTATCCGTGCTCTTGCCGTTGAGGATCAATAAGCTGGCGGGAAAGTTGGTCATCCTTTTTCCTCGTTAATCAACGTAATAAAAGTATATGGCAGAAAAAGTATAGCGGGATAAGAACGAACTGATTTTCAGAAAAGGAAGGGGACAGATAAAAAATTAGCCTGCGTAAGGGAGATTACGCAGGCCAAGGAGGTGGTTCCTGGTACAGCTAGCATTTATGGGTTATGTTTTTCAGCGAAGCGATAATACCCGGAATAAACAATTAGGTATGTGATCCAATTCTAAGATTCTTCTCGCTTGCGAAATTACCCACTATGGACTACTTGCTGTGCGGGTTACGCGTCGATTCGCCGTTGAAGTTGCGCATCAGCAGCGCGTACTCCAGAGCGATATCTTCCGGCACCGGCAGCCAGACAATGTGGCCGTCGCCAGGTGCGACCGGTTTGTCTGCACCTTTGGCATCCACCATCTGTTCCAGCGTAAAGTTGACGTTGCCCTGTGGGGTCATCAGCTCCAGGCTATCGCCGACAGCGAATTTGTTTTTCACCGCCACTTCCGCCAGTGCGCCTTTGCGCTGACCGGTAAATTCACCAACAAACTGCTGACGTTCAGAAACGGAGAAACCGTATTCATAATTCTGGTAATCATCATGCGTATGACGACGCAGGAAGCCTTCGGTGTACCCGCGATGGGCCAGACCTTCCAGAGTTTCCAGCAGGCTGGTGTCGAACGGTTTACCCGCTGCGGCATCGTCGATGGCTTTACGGTAGACCTGCGCGGTACGTGCGCAGTAGTAATAAGATTTGGTACGGCCTTCGATTTTCAGCGAATGCACGCCCATTTGCGTCAAACGTTCAACGTGGGCGATGGCGCGCAGATCTTTCGAGTTCATGATGTAAGTGCCGTGCTCGTCTTCGAAGGCGGTCATGTACTCGCCCGGACGCTGCGCTTCTTCAATCATAAACACTTTATCGGTTGGCTCGCCGATACCCAGCGTCGGCTCAACGTTCTGCACCGGAATCGGCTCATATTTGTGCACGATATTGCCGACTACATCTTCTTTGCCTTCCCGCACGTTGTATTCCCAACGACAAGCGTTGGTGCAGGTGCCCTGGTTTGGATCGCGTTTGTTGATGTAGCCAGAAAGCAGGCAGCGGCCAGAATAAGCCATGCACAGTGCGCCGTGTACGAAGATCTCAATCTCCATTTCCGGCACCTGGGTGCGGATTTCTTCAATCTCTTCCAGCGACAGTTCGCGGGAAAGAATGACGCGGGAAAGTCCCATCTGCTGCCAGAATTTCACCGTCGCCCAGTTGACGGCGTTAGCCTGTACGGAGAGGTGAATCTGCATATCCGGGAAATTCTCACGCACCAGCATGATAAGACCCGGATCGGACATAATCAGCGCATCCGGCCCCATATCCACCACCGGCTTCAGGTCACGGATAAAGGTTTTCAGCTTAGCGTTATGCGGTGCAATGTTGACCACGACATAAAACTTTTTCCCCAGCGCGTGGGCTTCGTTAATGCCGAGCTGAAGATTTTCGTGGTTGAATTCGTTGTTGCGCACGCGCAGGGAGTAACGCGGCTGGCCCGCATAAACAGCATCTGCGCCATAAGCGAAAGCGTAACGCATATTTTTCAGCGTTCCCGCCGGGGAAAGGAGTTCCGGTTTAAACATGATTTTCTCGTTCTGATGACAGGTCAGATCCGCGTCACCTGATGAAGCGGTTGGGGGAGTGCCCCCACTTTAAGGGCGGGCATTGTAGCGCAATCGGCGGGGTTGGCTCCAGCGTAAATGTGATCAGCTTTTCGATGTCTGGCGTATGATTGACATCAGAATCGAGTATGTTTATGACCGTGAATGCTAAGGAATTAAAACATGTGGATGTTAAAGAAGGGGATCTCGCTGGGTCTGTTAGTTCTGTTTTCTCTGCCCGCTACTGCCAGCCTTTCGCTGGAGGAGACGGCTCGCAAGGTGATTATCGGCTTTCAGCAAGAAGATGCTCAATTAATCAACTCGTAAATTGATAAAAAAACGGGGCTGTATGTTCTCTTCCAGCGTGGCGCTTCGATGGATGTCAAAAATCTTAAGTCAATTGATTTTAAAAAGCCTGTTCCCGAGTATTTGCCGTGGCCTTCGGCAGGGGAACATATTCCGCGAGATGAAGAGTTTGATAAGAAAACTATCCCGGAATTTGACTGTGAACGTGGCTGGAATAAGCACGGATATTTTATTAGCAGCAGCGATACACACCATAAAGTCAGCCGTAATTTGGTCTTCACGCAGATGTTTGGTTCACCGCGAAACACTATTTCTGATGCGCAGATTGCCGCAGCGCGTCGAATGGAGTACGGGGCCGTGCGTGTGGTAGCTGCGCCAGAAGGGGGTAGCGATGGACTGGTGTTTTATTTAAGCAAACTATACGGTTATGACCGTGGCTGGTATCTGACGGTGGTGGATCAGATTGTTGATTGCGGGGCATGATAAAGAGTTATCCGCCCGCAAGCAGTGATGTTATTTAAAGGGAATGTAACCCCATAATCTGTTGTGAAGTTCCGGATTGCGGGTAAAAAGCGCCTGAAGTTGCTGACGCTGGGGAGCATTCGGTTGAATGCCCGAAAGATTGAAATTGCGTTGCCATATCGCGAGCTGTTTACCTGCAAATTCTTCAGTTAGCTTGTGCTGCGATTGCAGAAGAAGAATTAAACCGTCCCATTTGTTCAAATTATGATACAACCGACAATATGCGCAAGCATGTTTAACTGACGGCGCGTTTTCCTGCAACTGCCGTATTTCCTCGAACGTGAGCGGAACGCGACACCATACACAGATGTTAACCATAAATCGCAGCCCGGCGGCGTCCGGGTTAGCCAGTGTGATCAGAATAGCCTCTTTGACGCCACAACGAGGATTAGCTTTCGCAAGAATGTGCATAGCGGCTAAACGCAGTGGAAATACATTCTGTGATAATCCCCATTCTGCCAGTTTTAAAATATTGGGATCATGAATGGAATCCAGTCCGTATAAAGCGGCCCGTTGCTGTGAGGGAGTATATTCCGCAGAAGTGACAGCATGACGCCAGAATTGCGGAACATTCATGACTTCTTGCAGCATATTTTTAGCGCGCAGGCGGATCAACAGATTGTTATCCAGCAGTAATGCGCTGTGCAATGCAGGAGGAATTTCAATGGCTCGATCATTAAGGCTAAACAACGTTGCTTGTCGAATACGCGGCCAGCGATCTTTTAACAGTCGTGTTAATACTGCTTCGCTTAATGGTAATTGTTGTTGCAGCCAGTGGGTGACCGCCAGCATCCGTAAACCCACGTCGGGCTGCTCGAGTATTAAAAGCAGCGAATATTCATCATTAAAGTAACCATATTCAATCAGCGTTTGTAATACCGCGCGAGAGAGCTTTTTATCAGGGCAAGTAAGCCAACACGTTAATTGTGGCCGGTTATTTTTTGTTAATAAAAATCTAAGTATCTCGTCTACAAATACACGGTGATCGTAACGCTGGCATTGGAGAAGGTTACGTATCATGGGAAGATTAACGGCAAATGCAGCTGCATTCTTATCCTTCATTAAATGAAGTAACGCGGAAGCAGCAGCGATATGTACTCCTTTTGCCCAGTCATTGGCAGCAAGTAATAGTTCTTCTATAGCCGCAATATCCTCTTTGTGCCTCAGACATTGCACGGCCTTTTCTCGTATATATCCATTGTGGTGATGGGTGAGCTGGCAAAGAACCTGGGTATCGTTGATATCACAATCATGCGCTAAATAATTGCCTGGATCGGCAATCATCACCTGGAGTTGTTCCACGACTTCATCCACTGGCCGTTTTAGTGTTAATGTCGGTACGTCGTCTTTGCGCCAGAAAAAGGAAACCAGTTTTTTAATCATAACCATCCCGGTCTGCTCAATCGACACGAAGGTAAGGCCCGTCTGCACTAACGTTGGCCCCGAAGCCGCAGCCGTTCGGCGTATCGGTGCTTACATTAAGCGTTTCTGTAGTAAGTTTGAGAGCATTATTACAGTGAATCATATTGTCTGCATCATCGCGCAATGCGATTACGCCTGTGCCATTGTTCAGCGTTACAGATTCAGAAAACTCACCGATATTTGGCCCAACGTAAATACCCATTATGCCAAAGTAATAACCCTGAAAATCTACCTGCGTCGTGCCTGTTAACCGCGCGGGTTTAAAGGTGAACGTATTCCATGTCGCTTTCCCCGCGTAGCTCCAGTATTCATTGATTGCTGAAAAATCAGAGGGTAAAGCCGCAAACTTATCTTTGATAAGATGCAAATTGTAGATGGATTTGGGATCTTGCGGTATAAGCATGAGCCAGGCACGGGCTTTGCGCCATTGATTCTCGCGCATCCAGGTTAGCGCGACATTGTTATAAGCCGTGGCGATCGCTTTCTCATCATCAGCTTTACAGCCTTCACTCCATGCGGCTTGCTGTTCGAAGTATTTGCGCGCCGCAGGGTAGTTTTTCGCTTTATACAATGCCTGCCCTTGGCTTGCATAGTTGTCGATTTTTGCGCAGTCAGCGTGAATTTGCTCATCAGTTATTTCAGCATAGGCATTAGCCGACAGTAGCAAAATCAAAGATATGACAAAGGGTAATTGCATGCTAAATCCATTTAAAGCAAATAATTCTAGTGGGGATAGTAGCGCGGTGGAATTGGGAAATAAAGCCGGACGCAACACACCTGCGCCCGGCGTAGCGATAAATGTTAAGCCATCCGGCACGCATCCGCTTCCCAGCGATATCCTACGCCATACACCGCGCGGATAAACGACTGTTCGGCGTCGAGCGCTTCCAGCTTGCGGCGCAGGTTTTTAATATGGCTGTCGATGGTGCGGTCAGTCACTACGCGATAGTCGTCGTAAAGGTGGTTAAGCAGCTGTTCGCGCGAGAAGACTTTTCCCGGTTCCTGCGACAGGGTTTTCAGCAGGCGGAATTCTGCGGGGGTTAAGTCCAGCAGACGATCGCGCCAGGAGGCCTGAAAACGGTTTTCATCGACAATCAGCGGGCTTTGCGCGTCCAGCGCCTGCACATCGCGGCGCGGTTTGCAGCGGCGCAGGATGGTTTTCACACGCGCCACCACTTCACGCGGGCTGTAAGGTTTGCAGATGTAATCATCCGCACCGATTTCCAGCCCCAGCAGGCGATCAATCTCTTCGATTTTGGCGGTGACCATCACAATCGGCACTTCTGAGAAGCGACGGATTTCGCGGCACAGCGTCAGGCCATCGGTACCCGGCAGCATGAGATCCAGCAGGATTAGATCCGGCGGCGTATCGTGCACAAAAGGCAGAACCTGATCACCGTGGCTGATAAGCGTTGGCGCGTAGTTGGCCGCCAACAGATAATCAATCAGCAACTGCCCGAGCTTGGGTTCGTCCTCGACAATCAAAATGCGCGGGGTGTTTTCATCTATCGGTAACTCAGTCATAACTCTCTCGATGTGTCGCGATCCAGCGGTAATTCTACTTTAATGCTTACCCCGCCAAAAGGCGAATGGGCGGCATCAAGCCTGCCGCCGTGGGCGGTAACAATATTTACGCAAATCGCCAGCCCCAGGCCGGAGCCGCCGCTGGCACGGTTGCGCGATCCTTCCGTACGGTAAAAACGCTCGCACAGCATGGCGAGCTGTTCATCGCTGACGCCGGGGCCGCTGTCGGCAAACTCTACCGCGACGTTTTGTAGCGTTTTCGTCGCGCGAATATGCACATCGCCGCCGCTGTCGGTGTAGCGCAGGCTGTTTTCCAGCACGTTATTGAAAAGCTGCATCAGGCGGTCGCGATCGCCAAAGACCATCGCGCTATCCGGCAAAGAGAGATGCAGCGTTAAGCCGCGGCTGGCTAAACGTTCGCGGAAGGCGCCTGCGGCAATTTCCAGCAGGGAGACCAAATCGACAGGCGCTTTCTGGTAGGCCAGCGCGCCTTCGTCGGACATCGATAACTGATGGAGATCGTTCACCAGTTTGGTGAGCGTGGCGACCTCTGCCTGTAACGAGGCGACGGATTCCGGGGTGAACTTACGCACGCCATCCTGAATCGCTTCCAGCTCTCCGCGCAGCACCGCCAGCGGGGTGCGCAATTCATGAGAGATATCCGCCATAAAATCGCGGCGCATCTGCTGATTGCGATCGAGCGTGCTGGCGAGCTGGTTGAAGTCCTGCGCCAGCCTGCCGAGTTCATCGCTGCCGCGCGCGTCAACGCGCGTTGAGAAATCACCCGCCGCCAGTTTATGCGTGCCTTCCACCAGCCGTTTCACCGGAGCCAGCAAACCGCGCGCCAGCGGGAAGGTCGCCAGCGCGGCGAGTAGCGTCGAGAGCGCGACAATCAGCCAACTGGTGCGGCGCTGCTGTTCGTCGAAATTAATATCCGTGTTACGCGTCAGGCGTTCCACTGGTGAGGCAATCACCGCGCCCACTTCCAGACCATCGACAACGATAGCACGGCGCGTGCCATCTGGCGGAACGGGCTCACGAGGGCCTACCAAAACGCGTTCGCGTTGATCGACGACCCAAAACTGTGTTCGCCAGCCGTGCGGTGGCATGGAAGGCCCCGGGGGCCCTGGCGGGCCCGGTGGGCGATGCTCATCATTATTATCATGCTCGAATGAGCGCAAAATCTGGAAGATGAAGCGATCGTTATTACGCAGAAAACGCCAGTTACCGTGCTGGGCGTACTGCTCCGCCAGCGCGTCACTCAGTAGTTCAAGGCGCTGCTCGTTGCCGTGTTTGATGTAATCAATAAACCCGCGTTCAAAACTGACGCGTACCGCCCAGTGCATCGTGATTAACAGCACGATACAGGTGGCGAAGATGGCGAGGAAAAGTTTTCCGGTGATCCCCGGACGCCATAGTTTCACTGTTCACTCCTTTTTCGTCGGGCGATAACCACGTTTTTGGTGACGTCGTCAGGTACGCGGGCAAAAATCAGGGCGGGCAGGGCGATAATCAGCGCCATGCACAGATAGGTGTACATAAAGACCTGGTGCGTGGCGGCGCTGTCGGCGGCAACATGCTGCTGGCCGAACATCCCCAGCAGTAAGCCCGCCACGGTGACGCCGATACTCATCGAGAGCTGCATGATCATCGACAGCAGGCTATTGCCGCTACTGGCATGTTCATCGGGCAAATCTTTCAGCGTCAGCGTGTTCATCGACGAGAAGCGGCTGGAGTTGACCATCCCCTGAATAAACAGCACCAGCGGCAGCGCGTAGTACCAGCCCGCCAGCGCTGTCGCCATTAACAACAGGCTGACCAGCGCGAGGCCAATCGTGGTGGTGACCAGTACATGGCGATAGCCAAAACGGTTAACCACCTGTACCACAATACGTTTCATCCCCATGCTGCCGAGCACCATCGGGATCATCATCAGCCCGGCGTGGAACGGCGAAAATCCAAGGCCGATCTGCAAAAAGACCGGCGTCATAAAGGGCAGCATGCCGCTACCGATGCGCCCGGCGAAACTACCCGCAAGGCCAAGGGAAAACGTCGGCGTATTAAATAGCTTCAGGCTAAACAGCGCGTTGTCATTGCCTTTGGCGTGCCAGAGATAAAACAGAATCGAGGCAACACCGACGGCGACCAGAATCCCCAGCGTCAGGCTTGAGATGCCGAGCCCTTTCTGACCATCGAGCGCCAGCGTCAGCACCGCCATGCCCAGCGCCAGCACAATGAAACCGCTCAGGTCAAAGCGGCGGGTTTGCAGCGTGTAGTTGGGCATCAGCATCAGGGTGGCGATGCCGCCGATAATGCCGACCGGAATGTTGATCAGGAAGATCCAGTGCCAGGAGGCGTATTCGACCAGAACGCCGCCGAGCGCCGGACCCAGCAGCGGGCCGACCTGACCGGGCAGAGTGACGAAGGTCATCGCCGCCATATACTGTGAGCGAGGGACGATTTTCATCACCGTGAGCCTTCCTACGGGGACCATCATCGCGCCGCCCACGCCCTGTAATACGCGCGCCATTACCAGCTCATTGAGCGTACCCGCCAGTGAGCAAAACAGCGACCCGGCGGTGAACAGAACAATGGCGGTGAAGAAGATATTGCGCACGCCCACTCTGTCCGCCAGCCAGCCGGAGGCGGGAAGCATTACCGCGACGGTCAGCACGTAAGAGACCACCACCATATGCATATGCAGCGGGCTCTCCCCCAGACTTGCTGCCATAGAGGGGAGGGCGGTATTGACGATAGTGGTGTCCAGCGACTGCATAAAGAAGCCGAATGCCACTATCCACAGTTGCCAGCGCACGCTGGCGGGAAGTTCTGTCATTTACTCGATCACCGATTGTCGGGATTGACGCGAAAAACGCAGGCGCAGACGATCGAAAAACAGATAAACCACCGGGGTGGTGTACAGCGTCAGCAACTGGCTGACCACCAGGCCACCAACAATGGTAATCCCCAGCGGCTGGCGCAGTTCCGAGCCATCGCCGCTGGAAACCACCAGCGGTAAGGCGCCAAACAGCGCCGCCAGAGTGGTCATCATAATTGGGCGAAAACGCAGCAGGCAGGCCTGGAAAATCGCTTCTTCAGGCGACAGATTGCCGTTTCGCTGCGCGTCCAGCGCAAAATCGACCATCATAATGGCGTTTTTCTTCACGATGCCAATTAATAGCATGATCCCAATAAGCGCGATTAGGCTGAATGGGGCATTGAACAGCTCCAGCGCCAGCAGCGCGCCGACACCCGCTGAGGGCAGCGTGGAGAGAATAGTCAGCGGGTGAACGTAGCTCTCGTACAGCATCCCCAGCACAATGTAGACGGTGGCGATAGCGGCGATAATCAAAATTATCTGCGAGTTCATGGTTTCCTGGAACACCTGTGCGGTACCGGCGAACGAGCCGCGCACCGTAGACGGCACGCCAAGCTGAGTCATCGCACGGTCAATCGCCTCGCTCGCTTCCGACAACGATTTCCCGGTTGGCAGGTTAAACGACACCGTCGAGGCGGCCGATAATCCCTGATGGTTCACCGACAGCGGCGCGTTAGCCGGTTGCCATTTGGCGAAGTAGGAAAGCGGAATGGCTTTACCTTCGTTGTTAATGACGAACATTTTATCCAGCGCGCTGACGTCCTGGGTGTAGACCGGATCGACTTCCATCACCACTTTGTACTGGTTAAGCGGTTGATAGATGGTTGAAATCTGCCGCTGACCAAAGGCGTTGTTCAACAGACTGTTGGCTGCCTGAACGCTGATACCGAGGCGCGACATGGTTTCCCGGTCATAAACCAGATCCATCTCTGCACCATTGTCTTCCTGATCCGAGTTCACGTCCGCCAGTTCCGGCAAGGCGGCCAGCGCTTTGCGAATTTTCGGTTCCCACTCGCGCAGGGCGCTCAGGTCGTCAGATAGCAGCGTATACTGATAGCTGGCGTTGGACTGACGCCCGCCGACGCGGATGTCCTGCACCGCCACCAGAAACAGGTTAGCACCTGGCTCTTTCGCCAGCTTCTTACGCAGGCGGTCGATAACCTGTTGTGCTGAATCATGCCGTTCACCACGTGATTTCAGGGTGATAAACATCATCCCGCTGTTCACGCGCGAGCCACCGGTAAAGCCGGTCACGTTGTCCACCGCCGGATCTTCACGGATAATTTTCATGAAGTCCTGTAATTTTCCGCGCATCGCCTGGAAAGAGATGCTCTGGTCAGCCTGAATGCCGCCCATCAGCACGCCGGTATCCTGCTCCGGGAAGAAGGTTTTTGGGATGGCGATATAGAGCCAAACGTTCAGCGCAACGGTGGCGAGGAAAACCAGACCAACCATTCGCGAGTGTTTCAGCACCCAGTGCAGGGATTTGCCATAACCCTGTTGCAGGCCAACCAGCAAACGCCCCAGCCCCTTATTACGGGTTGGCGTATGGGCAGGCTGGCGCTTGAGCATCCAGCCGCACATCATCGGCGTTAAGGTCAACGATACCGCCAGCGAAATACCAATTGCCACCGACAACGTCACCGCAAACTCGCGCAACAGGCGGCCCGGAAGCCCGTCCATCAGCAACAGCGGCAGGAAAACGGCCACCAGCGACACGCTCATCGACAGCACCGTAAACCCGACTTCCCGGCTCCCCTGAAGGGCGGCCTGCATCGGTTTCATCCCGGCTTCGATATGCCGCGAAATGTTTTCCAGCACCACAATGGCGTCATCCACCACGAATCCGGTGGCGATAGTGAGCGCCATCAGCGACAGGTTATTCAGGCTGAAGCCGCACAGATACATGGCGGCAAAGGTGCCGATCAGCGAGACGGGAACGGCGACGGCGGGGATCAGCGTCGCGCGACCGGATCGCAGGAAAAGGAATACCACCAGGATCACCAGCGCGACGGAAATCACCAGCGTCTGCTCGACCTCTTCGAGAGAGGCGCGAATGGTTGGCGAGCGATCCTGCGCAATTTGCAGGTCAATCGCCGCCGGAATGGTCTGCTGAAGCTCCGGCAGTTCGGCGCGGATGGCGTCCACCGTTTCGATAATGTTGGCTTCCGGAAGTTTGCGGATCATCAACAAAATCGCCGGCTTAGCGTTGGTCATCCCGGCGTTACGCACGTCCTGCACCGAGTCGATGACGGTCGCGACATCGCCCAGACGCACCGCCGCGCCGTTATTGTAATGGATGATTAACGGCTGGTATTCCGCCGCCGTCTTCAGTTCGTCGTTAGTCTGAATCTGCCAGCGATGGGCGTTATCTTCCAGCGCCCCCTGCGGTTTGCGCACGTTGGCATTGCTGATGGCGGTGCGCACATCATCCAGCGACACGCCCTGATTAAACAGCGCCTGTGGGTTTAGCCCCACGCGCACGGCTGGCAGAGAACTGCCGCCGACATCGACATCGCCCACGCCGTCGATCTGCGCAATGCTTTGCGCCAGCTGCGTCGAGGCGAAATCATACAGCTCACCCTGGGAGTAGGTCTCCGAGGTCAGCGTCAGGATCATGATCGGCGCATCGGACGGGTTGGCTTTACGATAGGTCGGACGGCTGGGCATGCCGCTTGGCAACAGGCTTTGCGCAGCATTGATTGCGGCCTGCACATCACGCGCGGCGCCGTTGATATCGCGATCAAAATTAAACTGCAAAATGATGCGTGTACTGCCGAGCGAGCTGCTGGAGGTCATTTCGCTGACCCCGGCAATGCGCCCGAGCGAACGCTCCAGCGGCGTGGCGACCGACGACGCCATGGTTTCAGGCGACGCGCCAGGCAGCGAGGCGCTGACCATAATGACCGGGAAATCAACCTGCGGCAGCGGGGCCACCGGCAGCAGTCGGAAGCCCAGCACGCCACAGAGGGTGATGGCGATAGAGATTAAAATCGTCGCCACCGGGCGGTAAATGAAGAGAGCGAAAAACTTCATTTACGCCTCCTCCTCATGTCGCGGGAAGCGTTTTTTCAGATGTAGCGCCAGGCGGTCAAACAGCAGATAAATGACCGGCGTGGTAAACAGCGTCAGCACCTGGCTGACCAGCAGGCCGCCCACCATGCCAATCCCTAACGGGCGACGCAGTTCCGCGCCGACGCCGGTACTCAGCATCAGCGGCAGCGCGCCGAGCAGAGCGGCGAGCGTGGTCATCAGTATCGGACGGAAACGCAGCAGACACGCCTGATAAATAGCTTCATGCGGCGGCATGCCCTGTTCACGCTCTGCCGCCAGCGCGAAGTCGATCATCATGATGGCGTTTTTCTTCACGATCCCGATTAGCAAAATAATGCCGATAATAGCGATCACATCCAGTTCGCTGCCGGCAATCATCAGCGCCAGCAACGCCCCTACGCCTGCGGTCGGCAGGGTAGAGAGGATGGTAATCGGGTGAATAAAGCTTTCATACAGCACGCCAAGCACGATATACATCGCCACGACTGCCGCGACGACCAGCCAGACGGTGCTGCTGAGCGCAGACTGGAAGGCCAATGAACTGCCCTGGAATTCGGTACGAATATCCGTCGGGAAACTGAGCGTCTTTTCAGCGTTCATAATCGCATCGACGGCATCGCCCAATGAATAGTCGCCCGCCACGTTGAACGAAATGGTGGTGACCGGGAACTGGTCCAGATGGTTGATGGAGAGCGGGGCAAAACGCTGCTCGACTTTGGCGATGGCTGTTAAAGGCACCACACCGCCGTCGCTGCTGGTCAGGCGCACGTTATCCAGCGCCGCGAGCCCCGGCGTGGCTTGTGTGTCATGTTCCAGCACTACGCGGTACTGATTGGCCTGGGTATAAATAGTGGAAATAAGGCGCTGGCCGAAGGCGTTATACAGCGCGTTGTCCACGTCCGCCATGGAAATCCCCAAACGGCTGGCGCTATCGCGATCAACGTTAACGTATGCCACCAGCCCCTGATCCTGCCAGTCACTGCTGACGTCCGAAAGCTGCGGCAGGGTTTGCAGTTGCTCGACCAACTGCGGTACCCACAGGCTCAGGGCATCGAGCGAGTTCGCCTGAAGCGTGAACTGGTATTGCGTGCGGCTCACGGTGGTATCGATAGTGAGATCCTGCGTCGGTTGCAGGTAGAGTGAGATACCCGGTACGCGATCGACATTCTGTTGCAGGCGCTTAATCACTTTCTGTACGCGGTCATCACGCTCATCCAGCGGCTTCAGGTTGATTTGCAAACGCGCGCTGTTCAGCGCCGGGTTGGTGCCGTCCACACCGACGTATGACGTCAGGCTTTCAACCGCCGGGTCCTTCAGAATGATTTCAGAAACCTGCTGCTGGCGCTGCGTCATGCTGGCGAAGGAGACAGACTGAGGAGCCTGAAGTGTGCCCTGAATAATGCCGTTGTCCTGAATCGGGAAGAAGCCTTTCGGAATAACCACCCACAGAATAATCGACAACGCCAGGGTGCCCAGCGCCACGCTAAGCGTCAGCCACGGATGCTTCAGGACGCGGGCCAGCATATGCCCGTAACCCGCAATGACGCGGTCAAAGAAACGTTCGCTGGCGCGGGAAAAACGGTTCTGTTTGCGCAGTGATTCATGGCTAAGCATGCGCGCGCACATCATCGGCGTTAGGGTCAGTGAAACCACGGCGGAAATCAGTATCGCCACCGCCAGCGTCACGGCAAATTCGCGGAACAGACGACCGACAATATCGCCCATAAACAGCAGTGGGATCAGCACCGCAATCAGCGAGAAGGTGAGGGAGATAATGGTGAAGCCGATTTCGCCCGCGCCTTTCAGCGCGGCGGTCAGCGGTTTTTCGCCTTTCTCGATATAGCGCGAGATGTTTTCGATGACCACAATGGCGTCATCGACCACGAAACCGGTGGCGATGGTGAGCGCCATCAGCGTCAGGTTGTTGATGGAAAAATCAAGGAACACCATCACCGCAAAGGTACCAATCAACGACAGCGGCACCGCTACGCCGGGAATGATGGTCGCCGGAACGTTACGCAGGAACAGGTAGATGATCATCACCACCAGCGCAATGGCGAGCATCAGTTCAAACTGAGTATCGGTAACCGAGGCGCGGATATTGGTGGTGCGATCGGACAACACTTCAACTTTTACTGATTTCGGCAGGCTTTCAGTGAGTTGCGGCAGCATCTGACGAATGCTGTCGGCGGTAGAGATAATGTTGGCGCCAGGCTGACGCTGGACGTTCATCACAATCGCGTGTTGATTATTGGCCCACGCGCCAAGCCAGGTGTTTTCCGCACCCTGCTCAATGGTAGCAACATCGCCCAGACGCACCGGGGAGCCGTTCTGATAAGCGATAATCAGCTTGCGATACTCTTCCGCTGACTGCATCTGGTCGTTCGCGGATAACGTTACCGCGCGGGTCGGGCCATCGAGGCTCCCTTTGGCCGAGTTAACGTTCGCGCTGGTGATTGCGGTGCGTACGGTTTCACTGGTTAATCCTAATGCTGCAAGGGCCTGAGCGTTCAGTTTCACACGCACGGCAGGGCGCTGACCGCCCGCCAGCGTCACCAGCCCGACACCGGAAACCTGGGAAATTTTCTGCGCCACGCGCGTTTCCACCATGTCTTCCACCTGGGTCATTGGCATGGCGGAAGAGGTGACGGCGAGCGTCATAATCGGCGGGTCCGCCGGGTTCACTTTGCTGTAGACCGGCGGGTTAGGCAGGTCATCCGGCAGCAGGTTAGTGGCGGCATTGATGGCGGCCTGCACTTCCTGCTCGGCAACATCCAGCGGTAACGTTAACTGGAACTGAAGGGTCACCACTGACGCCCCGCCGGAACTCTGGGAGGACATCTGTTTCAGGCCGGACATCTGGCCAAACTGGCGCTCCAGCGGCGCGGTGACGGCCGACGTCATCACGTCCGGGCTGGCGCCGGGGTAGAGCGTGACCACCTGAATGGTGGGGTAATCCACTTCCGGCAACGCCGAGACGGGCAGGAAGCGATAGCCGATGATCCCGGCAATCAGGATCGCCACCATCAACAGGGTGGTGGCGACCGGGCGCATGATAAACAGGCGGGATGGGCCGCCCGTATTGCTCGGCGGTAAAACTTGCATCAGGAGCGCGCTCCTTTATGGCCCGCGGCAGTCGCGGGTTCAGCGGCTTTTGCATCGTTGGCGGCGCTGTGCGCTTCCACCACTTCAACTTTCGCGCCTTCGGTCAGACGGTCAATACCGTCCGTCACCACGCGATCGCCGGCGGAGAGCCCGGCGCTGATCACCACTTTCTGGCTGTCCTGAATACCTGGAACCACGGTGTGCTTGCTGACTTTATTCTCGCTGTTCAGTACCCAAACGAAATGTCCATCATTGCCCATTTGCAGGGCCGCAGCCGGAATCACCACCGCATCCTGTTGGGTATCCACCAGCATCCGCGCGTTAACGAACTGATTTGGGAAGAGGGCGTCATCCTGGTTGGTGAAACGCGCTTTCAGCTTGATGGTGCCAGTGGTGGCATCAATCTGGTTGTCGAGGCTCAGCAATACGCCGTCGCTCAGTTTCTGTTTGTTGGTGCGATCCCACGCTTCGACGGTCAGCGGTTTACCGGATTTCTGCGCGTTGACTACCGTCGCAATGTCATTCTCCGGCAGGGTGAACACCAGGTCGATGGGGTGTGTCTGGGTGAGCACGACAATGCCGGTGGTATCGCCGCTGGAAATCTGGTTGCCGATATCAACCTGTTTCAGACCCACGCGCCCGTCTACCGGCGCGGTGATACGGCTCCAGTCGAGCTGGAGCTGCGCGCTGGCAACGGCGGCTTCATCGGCTTTGATGGTGCCCTGCGTTTCGCTGACCAGCGACTGTTGTGTATCGAGCTCCTGGCGCGAAACCAGATTGGTTTTCACCAGTTGTTGATAACGGGCAAGATCGCGACGGGCGTTAGCCAG
Organism: Pseudocitrobacter sp. CD920760; assembly: GCF_057782505.1. Taxonomy (NCBI): domain Bacteria; kingdom Pseudomonadati; phylum Pseudomonadota; class Gammaproteobacteria; order Enterobacterales; family Enterobacteriaceae; genus Pseudocitrobacter; species Pseudocitrobacter sp. CD920760. The sequence continues at coordinate 3,396,119 of NZ_CM173490.1, read as the reverse complement.
CGTCGCTTTGTCTTTCGCCAGTTGCCCCTGCGCCTGGGCGAGGGCAACTTTAAACTGGCTCGGGTCGATTTCCGCCAGCAGATCGCCGGCTTTTACCTGCTGTCCTTCCTGAAAGTGCAGCGCCATCAACTGGCCGTCCACGCGGCTGCGCACCGTCACGGTGTTGGCGGCGGTGATGGTACCTAATCCGCTCAAATAACGCGGTACGGCTTCCTGGGTGGCGGTCGCGGCCTGAACCGGCGCAAGCGTTGCGCCGAAGCGGCCACCATGACGTCCGCCACTCGCCGGACGCTCTCCCTGAGCGGCGGCTGCCGGGCCTGCGGATTCTGGTGTGCGATTCATCAGCCAGTAGCCTGTCACTGCGCCGGCCACAATCAGCAATGCCAGCACAACCAGCCAGCGGGATTTGTTACTGCCTTTCATTTTAATGAGTTTCTCGTCCTGAAGCATTTCGCGGAATGATACTAGTTTAGTTACCGGATGGTCGGAAAAAATGGAGGAAATATGAAACACCGGGACGAATCGTCCGAATCACGACCGCTTTGCGAGGCCGCTCGGGGAATTGACACGCAGGAAGCACAGCAGAAGGAGGCTGCGTTAGAGTGCATCCTGAATCGCTGCATTGCAGAAAAGGTGTTCAGCAGGGGGCTGAAAAGGGAAAGCCCCTCCCGAAGAAGGGGCCTTAAAAAGGAAAGGGTTATGATGAAACTGGTCATCATACTGGTGATTCTCTTAGTGATTAGCTACCCAGCATACTAAGACACCAGGGGGAGGGGGAAACCTCTCCCTAACCCTCACTCCTTAATTTAGGATTGCATCCCGAAGAAGTCAATGGCCTGGTAAGGCTTAACCAAACACCACCTGCGCCCAGCGGGCCAGACCGGCGGTGACCGAGCCAAAATCATCGCCACCGGCAATCGGAATTCCCGGCAGTTGCTCCGCCAGCGCTTTTTTGATCAGCGGAGAACGGGCGCTGCCGCCGGTCAGGTAGATGATATCCGGCTTCTCTGCACTTTCGTTCAGCGCCAGATGCACCTGCTCCATAATGCGCGTCAGCGGCTGGTCCAGCGCCGTTTCCAGCCCCTGCTGGCTGATGGCGGTGGCGAGCTCATCGCTGATAAACGGTAAGGTCGTCGCCACTTCCGGACGGTCAGAAAGCGCAATTTTGCTCTCTTCCGCGCAGCGCACCAGGCGGTAGCTCAGGCGCTGTTGCCACACTTTATAGAGCAGGGCGACTTTCTCGGCATCGCGAGCGTCACGCGCCAGGTCGCGCAGCATGCGGCCATTGGCGCTGCTGTAGAAATCGGTCTGCGCCGGAACGTCGTTAATCGCTACGGCATTCCACCAGGGCAGAATCGGCAGGGCGATGCCTTTTTCGGTTTCGCCCCCCATACCGAGTAACGGCATCAGGCTTTTGAAGGCCAGCGCGATGTCGAGGTCGTTCCCGCCGACGCGGCAACCACTGTGGCCGAGCAGGCTTTGTTCGCGGTCGAGTTTCTCGCGCCACTGCGGGCCCATCAGCAATACGGAGCAGTCAGTAGTTCCGCCGCCAATATCGACAACCAGCACGCGCTGTTCTTTATCCAGCGTCGCTTCAAAATCAAGCCCGGCGGCCACGGGTTCATACTGAAATACCACATCGCGAAAACCGGCGCGTTTCGCCGCGCGTTCCAGAATGCCCTGCGCCTGCGCGTTGGCGTCATCGCCGCCCAGCCCCTGGAAGTTAATCGGTCGGCCAATAACCGCCTGATCAATGCTTTCCGGCAGTTGACCCTGCGCTTGCTGGCGAATATGCAGTATCATCGCGCACACGAGATCTTCGAATACCGCGACCTGCTGCGGCTTTAGCCCGTTTGCACCGAGGAAGGATTTTGGCGATTTGACGAAGTAGACCTCTTCCGGGTCATCGATGTACTGGCGCAATGAGGCGAGGCCGAACTGCACGCTGTTGCTCAGTACATCGATATCTTCATCGCGATTGTAGTTGACCGCCCGGCGTAGCAGCGCCTGGGTTTCATCGCCGGTAGCGGGTACCTGATGATGGCGGTAGAGCCATTCGCTGACCGCTTCGCGGGTGGGGGCACAGAGCATCGAAGGAAGCAGCGTGCTGCCGTTTTCCATGGTCAACAGGCGAGGTTTTCCCTCCTGCATCACCGCCACTGAACAGTTTGCCGTACCGTAGTCAAAACCAATAAACACCTTTAAATCCCCATGCCGGTGAAGAAGGGGGGCGACTTTACTTGCATTTTTTCCTGACGACAAGTCGGAATATGAAAGCAAGGAACAAAAGCCGGTTTGCCGCTATGCTGTAGGCGCAAACCAGGGAGAAATTATGTTCGAATTATCGTGGCAGGCACCTTACGACTGGCCGTGGATGTGGGGGTTTTTACAGGCGCGTGCGGTGGCAGGCATTGAGCGTTTTGAGGCGGGTCGCTACACGCGCAGTTTTGAATACGACGGGCATCGCGGCGTCATCACCATGATGCCGGATGAAACGCGGCAGGTACTGTGCGTCACGCTTTCGGAGGGCTTATTGCCGGTAGCGAATCATTGCCTGACGCGAATTTCTCACTTGCTGGATCTTAAATGTGCGACTCAGATAATTAATGACACGCTTGGCACGCTGGCGAGCGCGCGACCAGGGTTGCGCTTACCGGGCGCGATGGATGCGTTCGAGCAGGGCGTCAGGGCGATACTTGGCCAACTGGTCAGCGTAGCGATGGCGGCAAAATTAACCGGCAAAGTGGTCGCCGCGTTGGGGGAGCCCTTGCCCGATTTTCCCGGCTTTTACCTTTTCCCACGTCCGGAACAGTTGATGAATGCCGATCCGCAGCAGCTTAAAGCGCTGGGCATGCCGCTCAAGCGGGCAGAATCGCTTATCTATCTGGCAAGCGCTGCGTTATCCGGCGAGCTGCCGCTCAACCCGCCTGAGGATATTGAGCTGGGAATGAAAACACTGCAAAGCTTCCCCGGGATTGGTCGCTGGACGGCAAACTATTTCGCCCTGCGCGGCTGGCAGGCCAGCGATGTATTTTTGCCGGATGATTATTTGATCAAGCAGCGTTTCCCCGGCATGACGCCCGCGCAGATCCGCCGCTATGCCGAGCGCTGGCACCCCTGGCGCTCTTATGCCTTGCTGCATATCTGGCATACGGAAGGCTGGGCCCCGTAAAGAGTTACTCTTTTTGTGAGAAGCGGTTATGGACGCGCGGCATGGCGTCCGGGTGCGCACCGTAGATTGTCACGCGCCCGCGGCCATTGTTTTTCGAGGCATAGCACGCGATGTCGGCCTGCGAAAGCAGGTCGGTTAGATTGGTGTTATGCCGGTCGATGAAGGTGATCCCCGCGCTGGCGCCGATGTGGTGCCCGCGGCCTTCCCAGGTAAAGTGGTAGTTATTCACGCCTTCGACAATGCGCTGCGCAATATCATGCGCGTCCTCTTCTTTACACTCCGGCAGCAGCAGGCCGAACTCATCGCCGCCAAGGCGGGCAAGAATATCGCCTTTGCGTAACAGGCTGAGCATCAGCGCTGAAATCTCGCGTAGCAGGGCATCGCCGGCGGCATGACCGGCATTATCGTTCACAGACTTAAAGCGGTCGAGGTCAATAAACACCAGCGCATGACGCTCCTGCGCGTTATCAATGTTGAGCAGATGCCGCTTAAGGTGGCTTTCAAAACTAGCCCGGTTCGCCAGATGGGTCAGCACATCATGTGACGCGCTGTAGCTGAGCTGACGCAGCATCTCGCGTGATTCGGTGACATCCTGAATCACCAGCACTGAACCGATGTTTTCGCCATTCAGGGTACTCAGGGGGGTAATGCTGTACTGAATATCGAAGCTACCGCCGTGTCGGCTATGCAGGACTAAATCGTCGTCAATGTCGCTGCGGTAGAGGTCGCCCGTATGGAAATTCCCCATCAATGGACCATGATCGCCGACGCTGATATGCAGAACAGAAAGCAGCGGTTTGTTTAGCGCTTCCTGCTGAGTCCAGCCGCTCATTTTCTCCGCCACCGGGTTCATAAAGGTGATATTCATGTTGATATCGGTACACACGACGGCTTCGCCGATGGAGTCGAGCGTGATATGTAACCGCTCTTTCTCCTGGAACAGCGCTTCGTTCAGCTCTTTCACTTCGGTCATATCAATATTAATGCCGAGCAGGCGTTCCACTTCACCCTGTTTATTCAGCACACGGTTCGCCAGCGATCGAATATGACGAACTTTACCCTTCAGCTTAACGCGAAACTCCAGCATCAGCGGCGAGCTGGATTTGAGCGAGTTCAACACTTTGCGGGTCGCGTTTTCGCGATCTTCTTCAACCAGGCAGGATTCCCAAACCTGCCAGGTGGGTTTCACATGTGAAGGGACACCGTAGAGTTCAAACATCCGTTTATCCCAGCTGATTTTGTTCGGCTTGAGATCCCATTCCCAGATACCCACGCCGCCCGCTTCATTGGCAAGCGTAATGCGTTCCATCAGTCGCTGATTGATCTGCTCAGTTTTTTTCAGTTCGTTAATGTCTTCAATCTGCGCAATAAAGTATAGCGGCGTGCTGTCCGGGTTACGTACTAACGATACGGCGAGCAGCGCCCAGACCACTTCGCCCTGACGGGTGTAATAGCGCTTCTCCATGGTGTAGGTGTTGATGTCACCCCGTACCAGACTGTCGCGCTGGTGCAGGTCAGAATTTAAATCTTCCGGCAGAGTCAGTTCCTGAAACGTCATCTCGCGCAGCTCTTCCGGGCTGTATCCCAGGAAATGGCACAGGGATTTATTCACCTGTAGCCACTGGCCTTCGGTTCCCACCAGCGCCATACCAATGGCCGAATGTTCCATCGCATTGCGAAAACGTTCTTCGCTTTCAACGATATGCTTACTTTCGGCGCGAAAGGCGTACATCACCATGGTCATGACGTTCGCCGGAAGCAGAATCATCACAAACGGCATCCACGACGCATTGGTAACGGTATAGACGACGGAAACGTGCTGCGAGAGCGTGGAGTCCGACATAATCAGCGACACCAGCATCACCGTGCACAGAAAAACCATAAACGCTTCCATACGCGGTAAGCGCACGGCGCTCCACATCAGTAATACGATGATGCAGGTATAAGGCCATGGCATATAAATCATCGACAGCGCGCTCAGCGCGAGGGTCACGGCCAGCGTTAGCAGCGTTTCCAGCAGCAGGCGCGGGTTGCGGTGACGCAGCAGGTAATGCGGCTTAAACAGCAGCCCTAATGGCACCAGCGCCAGCGCGCCAATGGCTTCGGAAAGCGTCCAGACAATAAACGATTGCAGCGGGTTATCGCTCGGCACCAGCAGATAGACCAACAATCCGCCGACCAGCGGCGGGATCAGCGCGCTGCCGATGGCGAGGCGGATCCAGTCATGCAGATTTTGCAGCGGGTTATAGCGCGGTAACAGCTTACGCAGCAGCAGGCCGCCCACGGCGGCTTCCGCGATGTTAATACCGGAGTAAATCAGGTTTAGCTCGTGCAGGGGGAAGAGCACCAGCGAGGCCGCCACATTACCCAGCGTACAGGCAATGGCAATGGCGGGCCATAATCTGCGGCGGTGGCGATAAAACGCCACCATCATGACCGACGTTGGGAACCAGAGCGGTGCCAGAAGCGTGCCAAGTTGCGTCAGCTCAAGCGAAAAAAGGGTGAAAATAAACGTCACCAGCCCCAGACTGGCCAGACGAAGCACAGGGTGAGAGGGAACAACGAATACTGGCCGGGATACTTTATTCATTACCATTTTCGCGAAGAGTGCCGTTGGGCGGGTTTCAGATTTATCTGATAGTGGATGACGCCATGCTAGTACAAAGCATTAATAATTTATACGGTGGTAGCACATAAATTGATAGCACCGAGACAGGGCTTGCGCAACCTGACGGAACGGAAAACGCACGCTTTCACCCCGACTGCGCGCGCGGCAGAGGAACTTTTCGCTGTCGGCCCGCGCAATCCCGCGCATTCGACTGGTATCGCGGGCGCGAAATCCCTATAATTGCCGCGTTTGACGCTCTGGCGTCGTCCTTCCTTATCATCCAGGTTAATCAGGTCGCAAAAATTTATGACTGATAAGTCTCATCAGTGCGTCATCATAGGCATCGCCGGCGCATCGGCTTCGGGTAAAAGTCTTATCGCCAGCACGCTGTATCGCGAATTGCGTGAACAGGTTGGTGATGAACATATTGGCGTTATTCCCGAAGACAGCTACTACAAAGACCAAAGTCATTTGTCGATGGAAGAGCGTGTTAAGACCAACTATGACCATCCTAACGCGATGGATCACAGCCTTTTATTGCAGCATCTGCAAATGCTTAAACGCGGCGAACCTATCGAATTACCGGTCTACAGCTATGTAGAACATACCCGCACCGCCGAGACGGTTCACGTCGAACCCAAAAAAGTCATTATTCTTGAAGGTATTCTGCTGCTGACGGAAGCGCGTCTGCGTGAAGAGATGAGCTTCTCTATTTTCGTCGATACGCCGCTGGATATCTGCCTGATGCGCCGTATTAAGCGCGACGTTAACGAGCGTGGCCGTTCAATGGACTCGGTGATGGCGCAGTATCAGAAAACCGTTCGCCCGATGTTCCTGCAGTTTATCGACCCCTCCAAACAGTATGCCGATATCATCGTGCCGCGTGGCGGGAAAAACCGCATTGCAATTGATATTCTGAAAGCGAAAATTAGTCAGTTTTTTGAATAACTCACGCGAATTGTGTAACGTGCAGTAATCGCCCCCGCGCATCTCATCATGGGGGCTGGTTGTACCAAAGGAGAATGGCATGCGTCTGTGTGACCGAGATATAGAGGCCTGGCTGGATGACGGCCGACTGGCGATTAACCCGCGTCCCCCCGTTGAGCGTATTAATGGCGCGACGGTTGATGTGCGCCTGGGCAATAAATTTCGTACCTTCAGCGGTCATACTGCCGCCTATATTGATTTAAGTGGCCCGAAAGCGGAAGTGAGCGCGGCGCTCGATCGCGTGATGAGCGAAGAGATCGTTCTCGCAGAAGGTGATGCGTTTTATTTACATCCGGGTGAGCTGGCGCTGGCAGTGACGCTGGAATCTGTCACGCTGCCTGCGGATTTAGTTGGCTGGCTTGACGGGCGTTCCTCCCTTGCGCGTCTTGGCCTGATGGTTCACGTGACCGCGCACCGTATCGATCCGGGCTGGTCCGGTTGTATCGTTCTTGAATTCTATAACTCCGGTAAATTGCCGCTGGCGCTGCGCCCTGGGATGCTGATTGGTGCGCTGAGCTTCGAGCCGCTTTCCGGCCCGGCTGCACGCCCCTACAACCGTCGTGAAGATGCGAAGTACCGTGACCAGCAGGGCGCGGTCGCCAGTCGTATCGATAAAGACTGAGTTGAAGCTGGTCTGGTGAGGATGCAATGAGACGTATTTTAACGACGCTGATGATTCTGCTGGTGGTGCTCATCGCCGGCCTCTCGGCGTTAGTTCTTTTGGTCAACCCGAACGACTTCCGCAGCTATATGGTGCGGCAAGTCGAAGCACGCAGCGGCTATCAGCTTCAGCTGGATGGCCCGCTGCGTTGGCACGTCTGGCCGCAGCTCAGCATTCTGTCCGGCAGAATGCGTCTCACCGCGCCGGGAGCAACGGAGCCGCTGGTTCGCGCCGATAACATGCGTCTGGACGTGGCGCTGTTGCCGCTGCTTTCGCATCAGTTGCAGGTCAAGCAGGTGATGCTCAAGGGCGGGGTGATTCAGTTAACGCCGCAAAGTGAAGCCGCGCCGGCTGAACATGCCCCCGTTGTACCGAAAGAAAATACCTTACCGCTGGTGCCGGAAGATCGCGGCTGGTCTTTTGATATTTCTCGCCTCAAAGTGGCCGATAGCGTGCTGGTGTTCCAGCATGCCGATGATGAACAGGTTACGGTGCGCGATATTCGTCTGGAGATGGAGCAGGACGAACATCATCTGGCAACGCTCGATTTTTCTGGCCGCATCAATCGCGATCAGCGCGATTTAGCGCTGGCGCTGACCGCGCGCATTGAAGCTGGCGATTATCCGCATCGTCTGGACGCGCAGCTCTCGCAAATTACCTGGCAACTTCAGGGTGCCGACCTGCCTTCTCAAGGCATCAGCGGCGCCGGTAGTGTGAACGCGCGCTGGCAGGAAGAGCAGAAAACGCTGAGCTTCAGCGACATCAACTTTACGGCGAACGACAGCTCTCTGCGCGGCTCTGGCAGCGTGGTATTGAGCGACCATCCGCTTTGGACGCTCGATCTGCAGTCTGACAAGCTCAATCTCGATAATCTGTTAACTCGTAGCGCGGCCATGACCGACGCCAACGGTGGCCAGCAGGCTCAGAGCACGCCAAAACAGGCTCGCCCGGTCATTGCCGACAGCGACAGCGTTCCGCAATACAGCGGCCTGAAAAGCTTTGATGGCGCTATTTCGCTGGTAGCAAAACAGGTGACCTGGCGCGGGATGAACTTCACCAATGTGGCACATCAGGCGACCAACAAGCGTGGTCTGCTGGATATTACCCAGCTTGAAGGCACGCTGGACGGCGGAAAACTCTCTCTGCCTGGCCAACTGGATGCCCGGGAATTAACGCCTGCGGCGGAATTCCACCCGCAGCTTGAAAACGTCCAGATCGGCAGCTTGCTGAAAGCCTTTAATTATCCTATCGAACTGACCGGGCGCTTAACGCTGGACGGCGAGTTTGCCGGTACGGCGATTGACGCGGAGAGCTTCCGTCGCAACTGGGAAGGGAAGGCAGATATCTCTCTGAAAGACGTGCGTGCGGAGGGGCTGAACTTCCAGCAACTGGTACAGCAGGCGGTTGAGCGCAGCACGGATGTCAAAGCGCAGGAAAGCTACGACAGCGCCACGCGTCTTGATAACCTGACGACGGCGTTCAGCCTGGATCATGGCAAACTGACCCTGAGCGATATGCAGGGCGAATCGCCGCTGCTGGCGGTTGATGGCAAGGGTGCGCTGGATCTGGTCAAAGAAGAGGGCGACATGCAGTTTAACGTCCGCGTAGTTGACGGCTGGCAGGGACAAAGCTCGCTGATTCAGATCCTTAAAGAGACCGCCATTCCGCTGCGTGTTTACGGCAAGTGGCAGGCACTTAATTACAGCCTTCAGGTGGATCAGGCGCTGCGTAAGCATCTGCAAAGCGAAGCACGCCGACGTCTGAGCGACTGGGCGGATAAGAATAAAGATCGCCAGTCAGGGAAGGATGTGAAGCAGTTTTTAGAGAGTCATTAAGACATACACCCCTCACCCCGCCCTCTCCCACAGGGAGAGGGCGAAAACCCGCGCAGAACATGTAGATTAGCACACTCTGTCCCCTCTCCCTGTGGGAGAGGGTTAGGGCGAGGGGGGCGTTCTACCACCGCTCCAGCCTTTGCCTCAGCAGTGCATTTTCCCGCGCCAGTCGCGCATTCTCATCCAGCAGCGTCAACGCCACGGCGATCCCCGGCCAGTCCAGTTCCAGCTCATGACGCAGCCGTACGGCGCGATGTACCACCACCGCCGCATGATCATCAAACAACCACTCCTGCGTTTGCGAGACGTTCGGTTCAATCATCCCCAGCCCGACAATTTCATCCAGCTCTTCAGACGACACCCCCGTGCGCAGACAAAACTCAGTGACGGTTAAGGTTACGGTAACGGTAGTCATTATGCTTTCCCCCAGGTTTTACGCGGGTCGAAGCTGGCCTGACTCTCGGCCAGTTGTTGCCACAGCGCGCTCGTTTTCTCATCTGGTTTCGGCGGCATCACGATTTTAATCACCGCAAACAGATCGCCGGTGACGGTTTTACTCACCAGGCCTTTGCCCTTAATACGCAGCCGTTGTCCGGCCTGACTGCCCGGTGGAATGGTCAGCAGAATGCTCTCTTTCAGCGTTGGCACTTCGACTTTGGTACCCAGCGCAGCTTCCCATGGCGCTAGCGGGAGTACGATCTCCAGATTGTGACCGACGATATCAAACAGCGGGTGCGGTGCGATGTGAATAATCATCCACAGGTCGCCGTTTGGCCCGCCATTTTCGCCCGGCGTGCCCTGGCCTTTGAGGCGAATACGTTGCCCGTCGCTGACCCCCGCAGGGATTTTCACATTCAGCGTTTTCGGCAGTTCCTGCTCAACCATGCCGAAGACGTTATACACCGGCACCTTATAGCTGATGGTACGCTGCTGCTCGGCCAGCGTCTCTTCGAGGAACACCGCTACTTCAATTTCCAGGTCCTGGCCGCGCGAGGCGCGCTGGCGGCGGGCGTGATGCGCCTGCTGACCGAACATCGAAGAGAAGATATCGTCAAAATCCTGCTGGTTGTAGCTCTGCTCGTGGCCCTGCTGCTGGCGGCCAAACTGCGGATCGTTACGATGCGCCCAGAGCTCGTCATATTCGGCGCGCTTCTGCTCGTCTTTCAACACTTCCCAGGCTTCGGCGAGATCTTTAAAGCGGGCTTCGGCATCGTTTTCTTTGCTGACATCGGGGTGGTATTTGCGCGCCAGGCGGCGGTAGGCGGTCTTGATAGTCTTCAGATCGTCCGTTGGTTTAACCCCCAGAATCGCATAATAATCCTTTAATTCCATAATGTTATCTCATTAATGAATGCGGTGGTCATGGCCCACCTGAAAAAGGGCTCGTGTATAAGCGTAGGGCAAATGTGCGCGGTGGGGCAGAAGAAATGTGTGGGAAAATTGATAGAAGACAAGAAGAGTAAAGGGCTGATTAATAATCAGCCCTTATGTACTTTACACCTCGTAGTTCAGTTCATCCTCTTCCTGCGGCGGTGGGATTATCTGTACCTTTTGCACTCGGTGGCTTTCGACCTGCAACGTTTTCAGCGTGAAGGGGCCAATTTGCACCTCTTCACCCGCTTTTGGTACGCGTTGCAAATGTTCCATCAGCAGCCCGGCGATGGTGTGATACTCACGTTTGTCATCCAGCGGCAGCGGAATGTACTGCACCAAATCTTCCAGCGGCATATGACCGTTCGCCGTCCAGGTTCCATCCGGGTTGCGCTGGATATCGTGGCGGGCGTCAATCTCTTCCACTTCGTTTGGTAGATTCCCGGCGATGGTTTCCATGACGTCACTGAGCGTCACAATGCCTTCCACCGAACCAAATTCATCGACCACGAAAGCGAAGTGGGTGCGGGCGCTACGGAACTGTTCCAGTGCGGAGAGCAGCGGCAGCGTTTCCGGGAATACCAGCGGCTGGCGGATAAGCGCACGCAGGTCCAGCGGCTCATTGCGTAGCGACTGTTGCAGCAGATCAATCACGTGTACCACGCCTAACAGCTCTTCTTCATCATCGCCGCCGGTGATAACCAGACGCGTGTGCTGGTTTTTCTCCAGCAGCGCGCGGATTTCGCTTTCCGGGGCGCTGAGGTCGATATGCTCGATATCGTGGCGCGAGGTCATAATACTGCTGACGGTACGTTGGTTGAGGTTGAGCACGCGCTCAATCATCATCCGTTCCTGCGGCTCGAAGATAGGATCGTCCCGGTGGTCGGCAATCATGGATGCGCTATCGGCATCCAGCTCAGCGTCCTCTTTTCGCCCGCTCAGCAGGCGCATCACCGTTTCGGTCGTGCGCTGACGCATCGTCAGGTTTGCCGTCAGGAAGCGACGGCGGTTGAAGATGGCCAGCTGATTCAGGGATTCGATCATCACCGAGAAGCCAATCGCCGCGTACAGATAGCCTTTCGGAATGGCGAAGCCAAAACCTTCTGCGACCAGGCTGAAACCAATCATCAGCAGGAAGCTGAGACAGAGAATAACGATAGTCGGGTGGCTGTTCACGAAGCGGGTGAGGGCTTTACTGGCGAGCAGCATCAGGCTGATGGCAATAATCACCGCCGCCATCATGACCGCCAGATGATCCACCATCCCGACCGCCGTAATGACCGAGTCGAGCGAGAAGACCGCGTCCAGCACCACAATTTGCGCGACGACGCCCCAGAAACGTGCACCGCGCCGCTGGGTGGGATTATCGCTGTCTTTACCTTCCAGCCGTTCGTTGAGTTCGACGGTGGCTTTAAAGAGAAGGAAGAGGCCGCCGAACAGCATAATGAGGTCACGCGCGCTGAAGCTTAAATCGCGGAACACAAAAAGCGGTTTGGTGAGCGTAACCAGCCAGGAAATCGAGGCCAGCAGTACCAGACGCATCAGCATTGCCAGAATCAGGCCGGTGACGCGTGCGCGGTCGCGCTGCGCCGGAGGCAGTTTTTCTGCCAGGATGGCGATAAACACAAGGTTATCAATCCCGAGAACGAGCTCGATGACGACAAGCGTGATAAGACCCGCCCAGATTGAGGGATCGGCAATCCATTCCATACGTTGTTTAATACCTTAAGTCATATGACATTTGTCACACTTCGATCATGGATAAAGCCGGAGCAAATTGCAATGTTTCCCTGAGATTTGTCCGACTAAAATTGCGTAACGGGGAGTAATAAAACCTTATTGTTACTCCAGTTTATTATAACAATAACCAATATCAGCTGAGAATAGTGTTCCGGCGGTGCGGATAATTACTTTATGTCAATATAAATAAAATCCTAAAAAATCGTTTTTGTGGCGCTTAATATTATTCTTAAAAACTATTTTTAAGCCGTCGTTACCTTGCCTGCTGTTTGCATTGCTGTAACAATTCTTCCGGCATTGAATGATAAAGGGCATGGGAACGTATCCGCTAGATATTTATTAGCCGAAAAGTTTTATGCCAGGAATAATCTTTATTCATTGCCGAAAATGTAGACTTATTTCTAACATTCTGAATTTTAGGTGATTTGGTAGCTTAAAGCCAAGGGCGGTAGCGTGCCTGAAGGCGAGATAATCAGCCTCGATTATTCTGTCAATAGCCTGCGGATGAATACGATCTTTTTTAGGATATATGCCATTTATATTCACGCACGATTAAATGCATTCTGAATGCTCAGGTAATGGAGATGTTCGGGTTTATTTAATTCGCACAGGATAATTTCTCTGCCAAAGTGATAAATAATCAATGATGAAATCCAAACTAAAATTGATGCCATTATTGGTGTCGGTAACCTTTATGAGTGGTTGCACCGTCCTTCCCGGCAGCAATATGTCTACCTACGGAAAAGATGTCATTAAGCAGCAAGACGCTGACTTTGATATCGACCAGATGGTGAATGTTTATCCGCTGACCCCGCGACTGATTGAACAATTGCGCCCGCGACCGAATGTCGCGCAACCGAACACATCGCTGGATCAGGAGTTAAGCAATTACCAGTATCGCGTGGGGCCGGGCGACGTACTGAACGTCACCGTCTGGGATCACCCGGAACTCACCACTCCGGCAGGCCAGTACCGCAGCTCCAGCGACACCGGGAACTGGGTGCAGCCTGATGGCACGATTTTCTACCCCTACATTGGCAAGGTGGACGTGAAGGGCAAAACGCTCTCGGAGATTCGCCAGATTGTCAGCCAGCGCCTGGCCGCTTACATCACCGACCCGCAGGTTGATGTCAATGTTGCCGCTTTCCGCTCACAGAAAACCTATGTTTCGGGTCAGGTGAATAAGTCCGGCCAGCAGGCTATCACCAACGTACCGCTGACAATCCTCGATGCGATTAATGCCGCCGGCGGTCTGACGGATGTCGCCGACTGGCGCAACGTGGTGCTGACGCATAACGGGCGTGAAGAGCGGATCTCGATTCAGGCGTTGATGCAAAACGGCGATCTGAAGCAGAACCGACTGCTGTATCCGGGCGACATTTTGTTTGTGCCACGCAACGACGATCTGAAAGTGTTCGTGATGGGCGAAGTGAAGAAACAGAGCACCCTCAAAATGGACTTCAGCGGCATGACGCTCACCGAAGCGCTGGGCCAGGCGGAAGGGTTGGATCTCACCTCCTCGAACGCCAGCGGCATCTTCGTGATCCGTCCGACCAAAGAGGGCAACAACGGCAAGATGGCGAACGTTTATCAGCTGGATATGTCCGATGCCACCTCTCTGGTGATGGCGACCAACTTCGTGCTGCAGCCGTATGACGTTGTGTACGTGACGACCGCGCCGGTGACGCGCTGGAACCGTCTGATCAACCAACTGTTGCCGACCATCAGTGGCGTTCGCTACATGACGGACACGGCGAAAGACATTCACACCTGGTAAGCGGCCATGTTTAACAAAATTCTGGTGGTATGTGTGGGGAACATTTGCCGTTCCCCAACGGGGGAGCGTCTGCTGAAAAGCCATTTGCCGTCGGTAACCATTGCGTCCGCAGGTTTGGGCGCGCTGGTGGGGAAGGGGGCAGATGCCAGCGCGGTGAGCGTGGCAGCAGACCATCAGCTCTCTCTTGACGGGCATTGCGCCCGCCAAATTTCCGGCGCGATGTGCCGGGAGTATGACCTGATTCTGGCAATGGAACGCCGCCACATCTCGAAACTGCATGACATCGCGCCGGAAATGCGCGGCAAGGTGATGCTGTTTGGGCACTGGGATGATGAACGCGACATTCCCGATCCCTATCGCAAAAGCCGCGAAGCCTTTGAAGCGGTATATCAGTTACTCGACCGGTCTGCTCAACAGTGGGCGCAGGCACTGAAAGCTCAGCAGGGATAACAATGACAGAAAAAGTAAAACAGATAGCCCCGCAGGCCACGGGCAGTGATGAAATTGATATTGGTCGCCTGGTGGGCACGGTCATCGAAGCAAAATGGTGGGTGCTCGGTATTACCGGCGTGTTTACGCTGGTGGGCATCATCTACACCCTTTTTGCGACGCCGATTTACAGCGCCGATGCGCTGGTGCGCATTGAACAAAATCAGGGCAGCGCGCTGGTGCAGGATATCAGCAGCGCCCTGAGCAACAAGCCGCCGGCATCTGACGCGGAGATCAGAATGATCACCTCGCGCCTGGTGCTGGGCAAAACCGTTGACGACCTTGACCTCGATATTTCGGTTGAGAAAAACACCTTCCCGCTGATTGGCGCGGGGTGGGATCGTCTGATGGGGCGTAAAAACGAAACGGTCAAAGTCACCACCTTTAATCGCCCGCAGTCGATGGCGGAAAGCACCTTTACGCTGGAAGTGCTGAGCCCGACACGCTATCAGCTGAGCAATGATGACGGTTTCAGCGCTCAGGGCGAAGTAGGCAAACCGCTGGAGAAAGGCGGCGTGTCGCTGTTGGTAACGGCGATTGCCGCCCATGAAGGCGCCTCGTTTACCCTGATGCGATTCTCCACGCTCGGCATGATCAATTCGCTGCAAAATAGCCTGAGCGTCACGGAAGATGGTAAAGATTCCGGCGTGCTGACCCTCAGCATTACCGGGGAAGATAAAGAGCAGATCCGCAAGATCCTCGACAGCATTGCGCGTAACTACCTCGAACAGAACGTGGCGCGAAAATCTGAAGAGGCGGCGAAAAGCCTCGCCTTCCTCGATAAACAGCTGCCGGTGGTGCGCCACAATCTGGACGTCGCGGAAAACAACCTCAACGCCTATCGCCAGCAGAAAGACTCTGTCGACCTGCCGCTGGAAGCGAAATCTGTGCTCGACTCGATGGTCAACATTGACGCGCAGCTTAATGAACTGACCTTCAAAGAAGCGGAAATCTCTAAGCTGTACACCCGCATTCACCCGGCCTATCGCACGTTGCTGGAAAAACGTCGGGCGCTGGAAGAAGAGAAAGCGCGCCTGTCAAAACGGGTGACCGCGATGCCGAAAACGCAGCAGGAAATTGTGCGTTTAACGCGTGATGTGGAATCCGGCCAGCAGGTGTACATGCAACTGCTGAATAAACAACAGGAGCTGAAAATCACCGAAGCCAGCACCGTGGGCGATGTGCGTATCGTCGACCCGGCGATCGCTCAGCCGGGCGTGGTGAAGCCGAAGAAAGCGCTGATTATTCTTGGCAGTCTGATCCTTGGCCTGATGCTCTCTATCGTTGGCGTGCTGCTGCGCTCGCTGTTTAACCGCGGTATCGAAAGCCCGCAGGTGCTGGAAGAGCACGGCATTAATGTTTATGCCAGCATTCCGCTGTCCGAGTGGCAGAAAGCGCGTGACAGCGTGAAAACGGTGAAAGGCGTGAAGCGCTATAAACAGAGCCAACTGCTGGCAGTCGGTAATCCAACGGATCTGGCGATTGAAGCGGTGCGTAGCCTGCGTACCAGCCTGCACTTTGCGATGATGCAGGCAGGTAACAAGGTGCTGATGATGACCGGTGTGAGCCCGTCAATCGGTAAAACCTTTGTCTGCGCCAACCTCGCGGCGGTGATAAGCCAGACCGGCAAGCGCGTGCTGATGATCGACTGTGATATGCGTAAAGGCTATACCCACGAACTGCTGGGGACCAGCAACGATAACGGTCTGTCGGAAGTGCTGGT
This sequence comes from Pseudocitrobacter sp. CD920760, assembly GCF_057782505.1. Lineage (NCBI taxonomy): Bacteria > Pseudomonadati > Pseudomonadota > Gammaproteobacteria > Enterobacterales > Enterobacteriaceae > Pseudocitrobacter > Pseudocitrobacter sp. CD920760. The sequence continues at coordinate 3,379,756 of NZ_CM173490.1, read as the reverse complement.
GGGGAAAGCAGATATTGCGTCCTGCGCGAAACGCACCTCGATTAACAACTTCGATCTGGTACCGCGCGGTCAGGTACCGCCGAATCCGTCGGAGCTGCTGATGAGCGAGCGATTCAGCGAACTGATGAGCTGGGCCAGCGCTAACTATGACCTGATCCTTATCGATACGCCGCCAATCCTGGCCGTCACCGATGCGGCGATTGTCGGCCGCCACGCGGGCACCACGCTGATGGTAGCGCGCTACGCAGTAAATACCCTGAAAGAAGTGGAAACCAGCCTCAGCCGCTTCGAGCAAAACGGCATCGACGTGAAAGGGGTGATCCTGAACTCCATCTTCCGTCGCGCGACGGGCTATCAGGATTACGGTTACTACGAATACGAATATAAATCTGATTCTAAATAACGTGCAGCGTGCCGGGTGGCGCTGCGCTTACCCGGCCTACGATTCGACCCGTAGGCCGGATAAGACGCGAATGCGTCGCCATCCGGCATGTCAGCCATGACTTTGCTTCTCCGGGGGATCCTCATGACTACAGAAAATCCATTGATCTCTATCTATATGCCGACCTGGAATCGCCAGCAGTTGGCAATCCGCGCCATCAAATCGGTGCTGCGCCAGGATTACCCGAACTGGGAGATGATCATCGTCGATGATTGCTCCGAATCCTACGAACAGCTTCAGCAGTTTGTCACCGACCTGAACGACCCCCGTGTGTGCTACATCCATAACGACGTGAATTCCGGCGCGTGCGCGGTGCGTAACCAGGCCATTATGCAGTCGAAAGGCCAGTTTATTACCGGTATTGATGATGACGATGAATGGACGCCAAACCGTTTATCGGTGTTTCTCGAACAAAAGCACCAGCTGGTGACCCACGCCTTTCTTTATGCCAACGACTATCTTTGCCAGGGCGAGGTCTACTCACAGCCGGCGAGCCTGCCGCTGTACCCGAAATCGCCGTTTTCCCGCAAGTTGTTCTACAAACGCAATATTGTCGGCAACCAGGTGTTTAGCTCGGCGTGGCGTTTTAAAGAGTGCCTGTTCGATACGCAACTGAAAGCGGCGCAGGATTACGACATCTTCCTGCGCATGGTGGTGGCCTACGGCGAACCGTGGAAAATCGAAGAAGCCACGCAGATCCTGCACATCAACCACGGCGAAATGCAAATCACCAACTCGCCGAAAAAGTTTTCCGGCTACTTCCATTTTTACCGCAAGCACAAAGACAAATTTGACCGGGCGAGTAAGAAGTACCAGCTCTTCACGCTGTATCAGATCCGCAATAAACGCATGAACTGGCGCACGCTGTGGACGCTGTTCTCTGTCCGCAACGGCAAACGCCTTGCTGACGGGCTGCGGGGGAAATAATCATGCTGGAAGATTTACGCGCCAATAGCTGGAGCCTGCGCCCGTGCTGCATGGTGATGGCGTATCGCATCGCGCATTTTTGCTCTGTGTGGCGCAAGAAAAATGTGCTCAACAATCTGTGGGCCGCCCCGATGTTGCTGCTCTATCGCTTCGTTACCGAGTGCCTGTTTGGCTACGAAATTCAGGCCGCTGCGACGATTGGTCGTCGTTTCACCATTCACCACGGTTATGCCGTAGTCATCAATAAAAACGTGGTGGCGGGGGATGATTTTACCATTCGCCACGGCGTCACTATCGGTAATCGTGGCCCGAACAGCCTGGCGTGTCCTGTTCTCGGCAACGGTGTTGAACTCGGGGCTAACGTAGTGATCATCGGCAATATCACCATTGGTAATCATGTCACCATCGGCGCAGGCAGCGTGGTACTGGATAACATCCCCGACCATGCGCTGGTGGTGGGTGAGAAAGCACGGGTGAAGGTACTGAAATGAATATTATGCAATTTAACGTCCGCCTGGCTGAAGGCGGCGCGGCAGGCGTGGCGCTGGATCTCCATCAGCGCGCGCTACAGCTGGGAATGAACTCGCAGTTTATCTACGGCTATGGCAAAGGTGGTAAAAAAAGCGAAAGCCATGACCGTTATCCGAATGTGATTAAACATACGGCGCGCGCCACCTCGATAGCCAACCTGGCGCTGTTTCGTCTGTTTAACCGCGATCTGTTCGGTAATCTGAACGGGCTGTATCGCACGGTGACGCGCACTACCGGACCGGTGGTGTTGCATTTTCATGTGCTGCACAGCTACTGGCTGAATCTGGCAGAGGTGGTGAAATTCTGCCAGCGTGTAAAAGCGGATAAACCCGACGTCACTTTCGTCTGGACGTTGCACGATCACTGGAGCGTTACCGGTCGCTGCGCGTTTCTCGACGGCTGTGAAGGCTGGCAGCGCGGCTGCGCGCAATGTCCGACCCTCAGTAACTACCCGCCGGTGAAGGTCGATCGCGCCCATCAGCAGGTTGATGAAAAACGTGCGCTGTTTCGCCAGATGCTGGTGCTGGGCTGCAACTTTATTTCGCCCAGCCATCACGTGGCCGATGCCTTCAACAGCCTTTACGGCGCGGGTCGTTGTCTGGTGATTAACAACGGTATCGATGTGGCGACGGAAACCATTCTGGCCGATCTCCAGCCCAAAGCGGCAAACGCGCAGCGTCCGAAAATCGCCGTGGTGGCGCATGACCTGCGTTACGACGGGAAAACCAATCAGCAACTGGTGCAGGCGCTGATTGCCCTCGGCGATAACGTGGAAGTACATACCTTCGGTAAATTCTCACCCTTCAGCGCGGATAACGTGGTGAATCACGGTTTCCTCACCGATAAACGTCAGTTGATGAGCAAACTCAACGGGATGGATGCGCTGCTGTTCAGCTCACGCGTGGATAACTATCCACTGATCCTGTGCGAGGCGCTGTCGATTGGCGTGCCGGTGATTGCGACCCACAGCGATGCCGCGCAGGAAGTGTTGAGCAAATCGGGCGGGCGCACGGTCGATGACAGAGACGTTCTGCGTCTCGCGCAGTTACCGAAAGCGGAAATCGCGCAGGCTATTTTCGGTACCACGCTTGCGCAATTCAGCGCCCGCAGCCGTCAGGCCTACAGTGGTCAACAGATGCTGGAGGAGTATGTCTCGTTCTATCAGAATCTGTAGCTATCTGCTGCTACCGTTAATCTACCTGCTGGTTAACGTCAAAATCGCCCAGCTCGGCGAGAGCTTTCCGATAACCATCGTTACCTTTTTGCCGCTGCTGCTTTTACTCTACGTTGACCTGATTAACCTGAAAAAGCTGATGATTGCGCTCGGCGCAGGGGGCGGGCTGACGCTGTTTAACTATCTGTTCGGCCAGTCTTACGATGCCAGCAAGTACGTCACCTCGACGATGCTGTTTGTCTACATTGTGATTATTGTCGGCATGGTGTGGAGTATTCGCTTTAAGGTTATCTCGCCGCATAACCACCGCAAAATTTTACGTGGCTTTTATATGGTGATTGGCGTCATCGTCATGCTGGCGGCCATCGAGATGCTGCAAATTATTGTCTCCGGTGGCAGTAGCCTGATGGAGACAATTTCGAAATATCTTATATACAGTAACAGCTATGTTCTGAATTTTATCAAGTTCGGCGGTAAGCGTACCACCGCACTTTATTTCGAACCGGCATTCTTCGCTCTGGCGTTAATCTCAATTTGGCTCTGTATCAAACAGTTTGGTATCAAAACTCCTAAAGCAGATGCTATGATTCTGGCAGGGATTATTCTTTCAGGATCATTTTCCGGGGTAATGACGTTTATCCTGTTTTATTTACTGGAGTGGGCTTTCCAGTATCTGAACAAAGACGCCATTAAGAAAAAACTGCCGTTAGCGATTATCTCACTGGCCGTATTTTTGGTTGGTTTAGTGTTTGCCTTTCCGTATATATCTGAGCGCCTGGGTGATTTGGGGACGGAGGGTTCGTCATCCTATTACCGTATTATTGGCCCATTGGTGATGGTCGGTTACTCGCTGACCCATATTGATGGCATTGTGCGTTTCGGTTCTCTTTACGAATATGTGGCATCATTCGGAATCTTTAACGGTGCGGACGTCGGAAAAACAATAGACAATGGTTTGTATCTGCTCATTATTTATTTTTCGTGGTTCGCAGTGATATTGACGGCATGGTACATGATTAATGTCGGAAAGATGACAATTAACGCTTTTGGGAATAATCGCAATTTCCGCGTGCAGTTGTTCCTTTTTACGCCAATATCGCTGTTTTTTACCGGTTCAATATTTAGCCCGGAATATGCATTTTTAATTGTCTGTCCATTTATTTTGCGTAAAGCACTCAATATGGCAGACAACGGATAAGGTGGAAAAAACAATGCTGCTGAGTGTCATTACCGTCGCGTTTCGCAACCATGACGGCATCGTCAAAACCTGGCGTTCACTGGCGCATCTGGCGAACGATCCGAGCATTCAGTTTGAGTGGATTGTGGTGGACGGCGGGTCGGCCGACGGCACGGCGGAGTTTTTGGAAAAACGTAATGGACAGTACAACTTACGTTATGTCAGCGAGCCGGATAACGGCCTGTACGATGCGATGAATAAAGGCATCACGATGGCGAAAGGTAAGTTTGCCCTGTTCCTGAACTCCGGCGATGTGTTTCACCAGGATGTCTCACAATTTGTCCGTCAGCTGCGTAATAAAAAAGATGATGCAATGTATCTGGGTGACGCGATGCTCGATTTTGGCGATGGCACACAGTTAACCCGTCGGGCAAAAAGCGGCTGGTATATTTATCATAGCCTGCCCGCCAGCCATCAGGCTATCTTCTTCCCTGGCGTGGGGTTGAAACAAAATCCGTATGATATGCAATATCGCGTTTCATCTGATTACGCGCTGGCTGCCAAAATGTATAAAGCAGGCTATGCCTTTAAACGAATTAAAGGGCTGGTGTCTGAATTTTCAATGGGCGGCGTGTCAACCACCAATAATTTACAGTTGTGTCAGGATGCGAAAAGTGTTCAGCGTGAAATATTACGCATGCCAAAGCTTCTGACAGAATTGTCTTATTTATTACGTCTGCGCACCACCGGCAAAACAAAAGCCTTATATAACAAATCCTGAATATAAGGAAAAACTATGCAAGATTTATCGGGGTTTTCTGTTCCGCAGGGTTTTCGCGGTGCGGGTGGGGTGAAAGTGCAATTATGGTGGGCGGTGCAATCAACACTTTTTGCCTGGTCACCGCAAATACTCTACCGCTGGCGTGCATTTTTGTTACGTCTGTTTGGCGCGAAAATAGGAAAAAACGTAGTAATTCGTCCGTCAGTGAAAATTACCTATCCGTGGAAATTAACCCTCGGTGATTATGCCTGGGTAGGGGATGACGCCGTGTTATATACGTTGGGCGATATTACCATCGGCGCAAATTCGGTGGTGTCACAGAAGTGTTATTTATGTACCGGAAGTCATGACTTCCAGAGTCAACATTTTGATATTACCGCCACACCGATTGTGATTGGCGAGAAATGCTGGCTGGCAACGGATGTGTTCGTCGCCCCCGGCATTGAAATAGGCGACGGCACCGTCGTTGGTGCGCGAAGCAGCGTTTTTAAATCGCTTCCGGCAAACGTGATTTGCCGTGGCAACCCCGCAGTGGTGATACGCGAACGCGTTGAAACTGATTAATTTCTGATAAGTACAGAGGATAAAAACATGTCAAAAGTCGCTCTCATCACCGGCGTAACCGGTCAGGATGGTTCTTACCTGGCAGAGCTTCTGCTGGAAAAAGGCTACGAAGTGCATGGCATTAAGCGCCGCGCTTCCTCTTTTAACACGGAACGCGTTGACCACATTTACCAGGATCCGCACACCAGCAACCCGAAATTCCACCTGCATTACGGCGACCTGACCGACAGCTCCAACCTGACCCGTATCCTGCAGGAAGTACAGCCGGATGAAGTGTACAACCTGGGCGCGATGAGCCACGTGGCCGTTTCGTTTGAATCCCCGGAATACACCGCCGACGTAGATGCCATGGGCACCTTACGTCTGCTGGAAGCCATTCGTTTCCTCGGTCTTGAAAAGAAAACCCGTTTCTATCAGGCGTCCACCTCCGAGCTGTACGGCCTGGTGCAGGAAATTCCACAGCAAGAGACCACGCCGTTCTATCCGCGTTCTCCGTATGCAGTGGCGAAACTGTATGCGTACTGGATCACCGTCAACTACCGCGAATCCTACGGCATGTATGCCTGCAACGGCATTCTGTTCAACCATGAATCCCCGCGCCGTGGCGAAACCTTCGTGACCCGCAAAATCACCCGCGCGATCGCCAATATCGCTCAGGGCCTGGAGTCCTGCCTGTACCTCGGCAACATGGATTCCCTGCGTGACTGGGGCCACGCAAAGGACTACGTGAAAATGCAGTGGATGATGCTGCAACAGGACAAACCGGAAGATTTCGTGATCGCCACTGGCGTGCAGTACTCGGTGCGTCAGTTCGTCGAAATGGCCGCAGCACAGCTGGGTATCAAACTGCGCTTTGAAGGCACCGGCGTGGAAGAGAAGGGCATTGTGGTTTCTGTTACCGGCCATGATGCGCCAGGCGTGAAACCGGGCGATATCATCATTGCCGTTGACCCGCGCTATTTCCGCCCTGCGGAAGTGGAAACCCTGCTGGGCGACCCGACCAAAGCGCATGAAGTACTGGGCTGGAAACCGGAAACCACTCTTCAGGAAATGGTTTCAGAAATGGTGGCCAAAGATCTCGAAGCAGCGAAGAAACACTCTCTGCTGAAATCCCACGGCTACGATGTGGCGATCGCGCTGGAGTCCTGAGAATGACCAGACAACGTATTTTTGTGGCGGGCCACCGGGGAATGGTCGGTTCAGCCATTGTCCGCCAGCTTGAGCAGCGAGAAAACGTGGATCTGATTCTGCGTACTCGCGATGAGCTCAACCTGCTCGACAGCCAGGCCGTGAATGAATTCTTTGCCACTGAACAGATTGACCAGGTTTATCTGGCGGCGGCAAAAGTGGGCGGTATTGTGGCGAACAATACCTATCCCGCCGATTTCATCTACGAAAACATGATGATTGAAAGCAACATTATTCACGCCGCACATGTGCATAACGTGAATAAGCTGCTGTTCCTTGGCTCATCCTGCATCTATCCGAAGCTGGCGAAGCAGCCGATGGCCGAAAGTGAGCTGCTGCAGGGCACGCTGGAAGAGACCAACGAGCCGTACGCCATCGCCAAAATTGCCGGGATCAAGCTGTGCGAATCTTATAACCGTCAGCACGGCCGCGACTATCGCTCGGTGATGCCAACGAACTTGTACGGGCCGAACGATAACTTCCACCCAAGCAATTCGCACGTCATTCCCGCGCTGCTGCGCCGTTTCCACGAAGCCGCCCAGCAGAATGCATCTGATGTGGTGGTGTGGGGCAGCGGCACGCCGATGCGCGAGTTCCTCCACGTGGACGACATGGCGGCTGCCAGCATCCACGTGATGGAGCTGGATCGCGACGTGTGGCAGGAGAACACCAAGCCGATGCTGTCGCATATCAACGTTGGCACCGGTATCGACTGCACCATTCGCGAACTGGCGCAAACGCTGGCGAAAGTGGTGGGCTTCAGGGGGCGCGTGGTTTTCGATGCGTCGAAACCGGACGGCACGCCGCGCAAACTGCTCGACGTTTCTCGCCTGCATCAACTGGGCTGGTATCACGAAATCACTCTGGAAGCAGGACTTGCCAGTACTTACCAGTGGTTTCTGCAAAACCAGCAGCGTTTTCGGGGGTAACCGATGTTTCTGAGCACGCAGGATTTTGCCACCGTAGTGCGTTCGACGCCGCTTATCTCAATCGATTTGATTGTGGAGAACGCACAGGGCGAATATCTGCTTGGCAAACGCACCAACCGCCCGGCGCAGGGGTTCTGGTTTGTTCCTGGCGGTCGCGTGCAGAAAGATGAAACGCTTGCCGACGCCTTCGCCCGCTTAACGCAGGCGGAGCTGGGCCTGAGCCTGCCGATATCGGCAGGCCAGTTCTACGGCGTCTGGCAGCATTTTTATGATGACAACTTCTCCGAAGCGGATTTCTCGACCCACTACATCGTGCTGGGCTTCCGCCTGCGCGTGGAAGCAAGCGACCTGGCGCTTCCGGATGAGCAGCACAACGATTACCTCTGGCTGACGCCGTCGGCGCTGCTGGCTGCGGACAATGTGCATGCCAACAGCCGCGCTTACTTCCTCGAAGGGAAGCGGGCCGAGGTACCAGGGTTATGAAAATACTGGTCTACGGCATTAACTATTCTCCGGAGCTGACCGGCATCGGCAAATACACCGGCGAGATGGTCGAGTGGATGGCAAGCCAGGGGCATGAAGTCCGGGTGATCACCGCGCCGCCGTACTACCCGCAGTGGCAGGTGGGCGAGCACTACTCCGCCTGGCGCTATCGCCGGGAAGAGGGCGCGGTCACCGTCTGGCGCTGCCCGCTGTATGTGCCTAAACAGCCCTCCACGCTGAAGCGCCTGATTCATCTGGGCAGCTTTGCCGTCAGCAGCTTTTTCCCGCTGCTGGCCCAGCGTCGCTGGAAGCCGGATCGCATCATTGGCGTGGTGCCTACGCTCTTTTGCACGCCGGGGATGCGTTTGCTGGCAAAACTCTCTGGCGCACGAACCTTACTGCATATTCAGGATTACGAAGTCGATGCGATGCTTGGCCTGGGGATGGCGGGTAAGGGTAAACCGGGCAAAGTGGCGAAGCTCGCCAGTGCCTTTGAGCGCAGCGGCCTGCATAACGTGGATAACGTCTCGACTATCTCGCGCTCAATGATGAACAAAGCCTGCGAGAAAGGCGTACCGGAAGAGAAGGTGATTTTCTTCCCGAACTGGTCGGAAGTGGATCGCTTCCGTGAGGTAAACGGCACCCACGTTGCGGTGCTACGCGAGCAGCTTGGCCTGCCAGCCGACCGCAAACTGATTCTTTACTCCGGCAATATCGGCGAGAAGCAGGGGCTGGAAAGTGTGATTGAAGCCGCTGCCTTGCTGCGTGACAAGCCGTGGCTGTTTGTGATTGTCGGCCAGGGCGGCGGGAAAGCGCGGCTGGAAAAACTGGCGCAGGAACGAGGTCTGGATAATGTCCGCTTCTTCCCGCTGCAATCTTACGACGCACTGCCTGCGCTGCTCTCGATGGCCGACTGCCATCTGGTGATTCAAAAACGCGGCGCGGCGGATGCGGTACTGCCGTCCAAACTGACCAATATTCTGGCGGTGGGCGGTAATGCGGTGATCACTGCTGAAGCCGAAACCGAGCTGGGGCAGTTGTGCCTCAATGAACCGGGGATCGCCGTGTGCGTCGAGCCGGAATCGGTTCCGGCGTTAATGGACGGTATCGAACAGGCACTATTGATGCCGAAACGCAACGTGCAGGCGCTGGCCTACGCGGAACGCACGCTCGAAAAAGAGAACGTGCTGAGCCAATTTATTGCTGATATTCGGGGTTAAACGATGAGTCAATCAACACTTTTTCCGGTAGTAATGGCCGGTGGCTCCGGCAGCCGTTTGTGGCCGCTGTCCCGAGTGCTTTATCCCAAACAGTTCCTGTGCCTGAAAGGCGAGCTGACCATGTTGCAGGCGACGATTAACCGCCTGCACGGCGTGGAGTGTGAAAGCCCGGTGGTTATCTGCAATGAGCAGCACCGTTTTATCGTGGCCGAGCAACTGCGCCAGATGAATAAGCTGACCGAGAATATCATTCTCGAACCTGTCGGGCGCAATACCGCCCCGGCGATTGCCCTGGCGGCGCTGGCGGCGGTACGTCGTGATACCGGCTGCGACCCGCTGATGCTGGTGCTGGCAGCCGACCACGTGATTCAGAATGAAGAAGCGTTCCGTGAAGCGGTGCGCAATGCGACGCCGTACGCAGAAAGCGGAAAGCTGGTCACGTTTGGTATCGTGCCCGATATGCCGGAAACCGGCTACGGATACATTCGTCGGGGTGATGTCAGCCCTGGCGAAAAAGACGCAGTGGCCTTTGATGTCGCCCAGTTTGTCGAAAAACCGAATCTTGATACCGCCCAGGCGTATGTCTCCAGCGGTGAATATTACTGGAACAGCGGCATGTTCCTGTTCCGCGCCGGACGTTTCCTCGAAGAGTTGAAAAAATATCGCCCGGACATTCTCGAGGCCTGCGAAAAAGCCATGAACGTCACCGATCCGGATCTGGATTTTATCCGTGTTGATGAAGCGGCGTTTGTTGCCTGCCCGGAAGAGTCTGTCGATTACGCGGTAATGGAACAAACCGCCGATGCGGTGGTGGTGCCGATGGACGCGGGCTGGAGCGACGTGGGTTCCTGGTCCTCCCTGTGGGAAATCAGCAACCACACGCCAGAAGGTAACGTGCATCACGGTGACGTGATCAGCCACAAAACCGAAAACAGCTATGTGTACGCCGAATCCGGCCTGGTGACGACCGTCGGTGTAAAGGATTTGGTGGTGGTGCAAACCAAAGACGCGGTTCTGATCGCCGATCGCAGCGCGGTGCAGGACGTCAAAAAAGTCGTCGAGCAGATTAAAGCCGATGGTCGCCATGAGCATCATATTCACCGCGAAGTGTATCGCCCGTGGGGGAAATATGACTCCATTGATTCCGGCGATCGCTATCAGGTGAAGCGGATCACCGTGAAACCGGGCGAGGGGCTTTCATTGCAAATGCATCACCACCGGGCAGAACACTGGATTGTGGTGGCGGGCACTGCCAAAGTCACCATCAACGATGAGATCAAGCTGCTGGGTGAAAATGAATCTATCTATATTCCGCTTGGCGCGACGCACAGCCTCGAAAACCCCGGCAAGATCCCGCTCGATTTAATTGAAGTCCGTTCCGGTTCGTATCTGGAAGAGGACGATGTGGTGCGCTTCGCGGACCGCTACGGGCGCGTGTAGCGCGTTTTGTTAGCCGGATAAGCGCAGCGCCATCCGGCAATTCACGACACTGAAAATAATGACCCTCACCGGTCAGGGCCAACTGTTGCCTGAAGAAAGGTAAAAACATGAAAACGTTAACCTGTTTTAAAGCCTATGACATTCGCGGCAAATTAGGCGAAGAGCTGAATGAAGATATTGCGTGGCGTATTGGCCGCGCCTATGGCGAGTTTCTGCAACCAAAAACCATTGTGCTGGGCGGCGATGTGCGTCTGACCAGCGAAACGCTGAAGCTGGCGCTGGCGCGCGGCCTGCGCGATGCGGGCGTCGATGTGCTCGATATTGGCCTTTCCGGCACAGAAGAGATTTACTTTGCGACCTTCCATCTTGGCATCGACGGCGGCATTGAAGTCACCGCCAGTCATAATCCGATGGATTACAACGGCATGAAGCTGGTGCGCGAAGGCGCGCGCCCAATCAGCGGTGATACCGGGCTGCGCGATGTGCAGCGGCTGGCAGAAGCCAACGACTTCCCGCCGGTGGATGAAAGTCAGCGCGGCAGCTATCAGAAAATTGATCTGCGCGATGCGTATATCGATCACCTGTTGCAGTACATCAACGTCAAAAATCTGACGCCCCTCAAGCTGGTGGTGAACTCCGGCAACGGCGCGGCAGGCCCGGTGATTGATGCGCTGGAAGCCCGCTTTAACGCGCTGAATGTGCCGGTGACGCTGGTTAAAGTGCACAACACCCCGGACGGCAATTTCCCCAACGGTATTCCTAACCCGCTGTTACCCGAGTGCCGCGATGACACCCGCAACGCGGTGATTGAACACGGTGCGGATATGGGTATCGCCTTTGACGGCGATTTCGACCGCTGCTTCCTGTTCGATGAAACCGGGCAGTTTATCGAGGGTTACTACATTGTCGGTCTGCTGGCGGAAGCTTTCCTTGAGAAAAATCCGGGCGCCAAAATCATTCATGACCCCCGTCTGTCGTGGAACACGGTGGATGTGGTAACGGCGGCGGGCGGCACGCCGGTGATGTCGAAAACCGGGCACGCCTTTATCAAAGAACGCATGCGTAAAGACGACGCCATCTACGGCGGCGAAATGAGTGCCCATCACTACTTCCGTGATTTTGCTTACTGCGACAGCGGGATGATCCCGTGGCTGCTGGTCAGCGAACTGCTGTGCCTGAAAGGAAAAACGCTGGGCGAACTGGTGCGTGACCGCATGGCGGCTTTCCCGGCAAGTGGCGAGATCAACAGCAAACTGGCGGAGCCTGCTACGGCGATTGCCCGCGTGGAGCAGCATTTTGCTAATGAGGCGCTGGAAATTGACCGCACCGATGGCATCAGCCTGGCGTTTGCCGACTGGCGCTTCAACCTGCGTTCCTCGAACACCGAACCGGTGGTGCGTCTGAACGTGGAATCGCGCGGCGACACGCCGCTGATGCAGGCGCGAACGCAGGATATTCTGGCGCTGCTTAAGCAGTAGACCCTCACCCTAACCCTCTCCCTCAGGGAGAGGGAACCGATCGCGCCACGGGTTAAGTGTGTGCGGTTTTCGCCCTCTCCCTTGGGGAGAGGGCGGGGTGAGGGGGATTATTAAAAAGGAACAACGATGACGACTCTAAAAAAGCGCGAGCGAGCCAAAACGAATGCATCGTTAATCTCAATGGTGCAGCGTTTTTCGGATATCACCATTATGCTCGGCGGGCTATGGGTAGTGTGCAAAGCCGCGGCGCTGCCGTTTTTATATCTGCACCTGCTGATGGCGCTGGTGACGCTGGTGGTGTTCCAGATGATCGGTGGGATCACCGATTTCTACCGTTCATGGCGCGGCGTGCGCATTACCACCGAACTGCTCTTGCTGCTACAGAACTGGACCCTGAGCCTGGTGTTCAGCGCCGGGCTGCTGGCGTTCGATGATGATTTCAGCACCAATATCAGCGTCTGGCTGGGGTGGTACTTACTGACTACCTGCGGCATGTTGGCCAGCCGGGCGTTTATTCGTTACGGCGCCGGTGTGCTGCGCAATCACGGCTATAACACCCGTTTTGTGGCGGTGGCGGGCGATCTTCCACAGGGGCAAGCGTTGCTGGAGAGTTTTCGCAATCAGCCGTGGCTCGGTTATGAAGTGGTGGGCACTTACCATGACGCCAAACCGGGCGGCGTCAGCGCCGACTGGGCGGGCAATATCCAGCAACTGCTGGATGACGCGCGCGCGGGCAAAATTCATAACGTCTATATCGCGATGTCGATGCAGGAAGAAAGCCTGATCAAAAAACTGATGCGCGAGCTGGCGGACACCACCTGCTCGGTGCTGATCATCCCTGATGTCTTTACCTTCAACATTCTTCACTCGCGTATTGAAGAGGTGAATGGCGTACCGGTGGTGCCGCTGTACGACACGCCGCTGTCTGGCGTGAACCGCATCATCAAACGGCTGGAAGATATTGTGCTGGCCAGCATGATCCTGCTGCTGATCTCACCTGCGTTGTGCTGCATTGCCCTGGCAGTGAAACTCACTTCCGCCGGGCCGGTCATTTTCCGCCAGACCCGTTACGGCATGGACGGTAAGCCTATCAAAGTATGGAAATTCCGCTCCATGAAAGTGATGGAAAACGACGCGGTGGTCACTCAGGCGACACAGAACGACCCGCGCGTGACGCCCGTTGGAAACTTCCTGCGCCGCACCTCGCTCGATGAACTGCCGCAGTTTATCAATGTGCTCACCGGCGGCATGTCGATCGTCGGCCCGCGTCCTCATGCGGTGGCGCATAACGAACAGTATCGTCAGTTGATTGAAGGTTACATGCTGCGCCACAAAGTGAAGCCGGGCATTACCGGCTGGGCGCAGATTAACGGCTGGCGCGGTGAGACCGACACGCTGGAAAAAATGGAAAAACGCGTCGAGTTCGACCTGGAATACATTCGCGAGTGGAGCCTGTGGTTCGATATCAAAATTGTTTTCCTGACGGTGTTTAAAGGCTTCGTCAGTAAAACGGCGTATTGAGGAACAGGTATGAGCCTGAGAGAAAAAACCATCAGCGGTGCGAAGTGGTCGGCCATGGCGACCGTGATCATCATCGGCCTGGGGCTGGTGCAGATGACGGTGCTGGCGCGCATCATCGATAACCACCAGTTCGGTCTGCTGACCGTTTCACTGGTGATTATCGCGCTGGCCGATACGCTGTCTGATTTCGGTATTGCGAACTCGATTATTCAGCGCAAAGAGATAAGTCACCTTGAACTGACCACCCTGTACTGGCTGAACGTCGGGCTGGGCGTGGTGGTTTGCGGGGCGGTGTTTGCCCTGAGCGGGGCGATTGCCAGCGTGCTGCATAACCCGGATTTACAGCCGCTGATTCAGACCTTATCGCTGGCGTTTATTGTTATCCCCCACGGGCAGCAGTTTCGCGCGCTGATGCAAAAAGAGCTGGAGTTCAACAAGATTGGCCTGATTGAAACCAGCTCGGTGCTGGCGGGTTTTACCTTCACCGTGGTGTCGGCGCATTTCTGGCCATTAGCCATGACCGCGATTCTGGGTTATCTGGTTAATAGCGCAGTGCGCACGCTGCTGTTTGGCTATTTTGGCCGCAAAATTTATCGACCTGGGCTGCATTTCGCGCTGGCGAGCGTGTCCTCTAACCTGCGCTTCGGTGCCTGGCTGACGGCGGATAGCGTGATTAACTATGTGAACACCAACCTCTCGACGCTGGTACTGGCGCGTATTCTGGGGGCGAGCGTCGCGGGCGGCTACAACCTGGCCTACAACGTGGCGGTGGTACCGCCGATGAAGCTGAACCCGATTATCACCCGCGTGCTGTTCCCGGCGTTCGCCAAAATCCAGGACGACACGGCCAAACTGCGCGTCAACTTCTACAAGCTGCTTTCTGTGGTCGGCATTATCAACTTCCCGGCGCTGCTCGGGCTGATGGTGGTGAGCAACAACTTTGTGCCGCTGGTTTTTGGTGAGAAGTGGGTGAGCATCATTCCGGTGCTGCAACTGTTGTGCGTGGTGGGGCTACTACGTTCGGTGGGTAACCCGATTGGCTCGCTGCTGATGGCGAAAGCGCGCGTCGATATCAGTTTTAAATTCAACGTCTTTAAAACCTGCTTGTTTATTCCGGCGATTATCGTCGGCGGCCAGTTGGGCGGCGCCATTGGCGTCACGCTGGGCTTCCTGCTGGTGCAGATTATCAACACCATTCTGAGCTATTTCGTGCTGATCAAACCCATTCTGGGCTCCAGCTACCGTGAATACATTCTCAGCCTGTGGCTGCCGTTCTATCTCTCTTTGCCCACGCTCGCGGTGAGCTACGGCCTGGGGTGGGCGCTGAACGGTCAACTGTCGCTGGCGTTACTGCTGGCAGTGCAAATTGCCGCGGGCGTACTGGCCTTTGGGGCGATGATTGTGCTCTCCCGCCACCCGCTGGTGGTGGAGATGAAGCGCCAGTTGTGCCGTAACGAGAAAATGAAAACGCTGCTTCGCGCAGGCTAATTTTTTGAGGTCATTATGAAATTATTGATTCTTGGCAACCACACCTGCGGCAACCGTGGCGATAGCGCCATTCTGCGCGGGCTTTTAGATGCCATCAACACGCTGTCGCCTGAGGCTGAAGTGGATGTGATGAGCCGATATCCGGTGAGTTCTTCCTGGTTGTTAAATCGCCCGGTGATGGGCGACCCGCTCTATTTGCAGATGAAAGCGCACAACAATGCGCCGGGCATGGTCGGGCGAGTGAAGAAAGTACTGCGCCGTCGCTATCAGCACCAGGTGCTGCTCTCGCGCGTCACCGACAGCGGCAAGCTGCGTAATATCGCGATTGCTCAGGGCTTTACCGATTTTGTACGCCTGCTGTCAGGCTACGATGCGATTATTCAGGTAGGCGGATCGTTCTTCGTTGACCTGTATGGTGTGACGCAGTTTGAGCACGCGCTGTGCACCTTTATGGCGAAAAAGCCGATTTATATGGTGGGGCACAGCGTCGGGCCATTCCAGGCACCGGCGTTTAACCAGATGGCAAACTATGTCTTCGGCCACTGTGACGCGCTGTTCCTGCGCGAATCGGTGAGTCTTGACCTGATGAAGCGCAGCGACATTGACACCTCGAAAGTGGAGAAGGGCGTTGATACCGCCTGGCTGGTGGATCACCACAATGACAGCTTTGATGCGAGCTACGCCGTTCAACACTGGCTGAACGTGGCGCAGCAGCAGAAAACCGTCGCGATTACGCTGCGCGAACTGGCGCCGTTTGATAAGCGTCTGGGCACGACGCAGGAAGCCTACGAAAAAGCGTTTGCGGGCGTAGTCAACCGTATTATCGCCAGCGGCTGGCAGGTGATGGCACTCTCTACCTGCACGGGTATCGACAGCTACAACAAAGACGATCGCATGGTGGCGCTAAACCTGCGTGACCACATTCAGGACCCGTCGCGCTATCACGTGGTCATGGATGAACTTAACGATCTGGAAATGGGTAAACTGCTGGGTGCCTGTGACCTGACGGTCGGTACGCGTTTGCACTCGGCGATTATCTCCATGAACTTTGGTACGCCTGCCATCGCCATTAACTACGAGCACAAGTCAGCGGGCATTATGCAGCAGCTGGGTATGCCGGAGATGGCGGTGGATATTCGTCATCTGCTGAACGGCGACCTGGAAGCGATGGCGGCAGACACCCTGGGCCAACTCTCCACCCTGGTGCCGCGCCTGAACGAGGCGGTGGCGCGGGAACGTGCGGCGGGGCTGGCGATGGTGGAATCGGTCTTAACGCGCATCGGGGAGGGAAAATGAAGGTTGGTTTCTTCTTACTGAAATTCCCGTTGTCGTCTGAAACGTTTGTGCTTAACCAGATTGTGGCCTTTATCGAAATGGGCCACGAGGTCGAAATTATCGCCCTGCAAAAGGGCGATATGACCAACACCCACGCGGCGTACACCCAATATGACCTCGCGGCGAAAACCCGCTGGTTACAGGATGAACCGGTGAGTACGGGCGCGAAGTTTCGTCATCGCGCAGTCAGCACGCTGCGCGGGTTACATCGCCCGGCAACGTGGCAGGCGCTCAATATGAAGCGCTACGGCCACGAAGCACGCAACCTGATCCTCTCGGCCATTTGCGGCAATAACGCACAGCCGTTTAGCGCCGATGTCTTTATCGCCCACTTCGGCCCGGCGGGTGTAACAGCAGCGAAACTGCGCGAACTGGGCGTGATTCGCGGAAAAATTGCCACCGTTTTTCACGGGATTGATATCTCCAGCCGCGATGTTCTCAGCCACTATACGCCGGAATATCAGCAACTGTTCCGGCGGGGCGATCTGATGTTACCGATCAGTGATTTGTGGGCGAAACGATTACAGGGCATGGGCTGCCCGAGCGCCAAAATCGCCGTCTCGCGGATGGGCGTCAACATGGAGCGCTTCGCCTTGCGCCCAACGAAAGCGCCGGGCGAGACGCTGCAAATTATCTCTGTGGCCCGCCTGACCGAGAAAAAAGGTCTGCACGTGGCGATTGAAGCCTGCCGCCAGTTGAAAGAGCGCGGGGTCGCATTTCATTACCGCATCCTCGGCATTGGCCCGTGGGAACGCCGCCTGCGCACGCTGATCGAACAGTATCAACTGGAAGGGTTCGTGGAAATGCCGGGCTTCAAGCCCAGCCACGAGGTAAAAGCGATGCTCGACGACGCGGATGTGTTCCTGCTGCCGTCAATTACCGGCGCGGATGGCGATATGGAAGGCATTCCCGTGGCGCTGATGGAAGCGATGGCGGTGGGCATTCCGGTGCTTTCTACCGAGCATAGCGGTATTCCGGAACTGATAGACGCCAATGCCTCCGGCTGGCTGGTGGCGGAGAACGATGCCCCGGCACTGGCGGGCAAACTCAGCGAACTGCGCCATCTTGATGAACAAGCGCTGCGCCCGGTGCTCCAACGCGCTCGCGAAAAAGTTGAAACCGAGTTCAATCAGCAGGTGATTAACCGCCAGCTCGCGAGCCTGCTGCAAACCCTTTGCTATTGAGGTTGCATGGATAAAAAATTCTCCCGACGTCGCTTCCTGTCGGCAGGCGCTGCGCTTGCCGCTGTTCCTCTGCTCCACAGCCCCGCCGCTCGTGCGCTGGGGCGCAATAACGCCGTCGATATCCGCAACTATCTGGTCGGTAATGACTGGATCCGCGCATTTCGTCAGGCGTTTGACGACGCCGACATTATCGACGTCCCCAAAGGCGTGATTTGCGACAATATCAACACCGGCATCATCATGCCGCCGGGTAAAACGCTGCAGGTTAACGGCAGCCTGAAAGGCAATGGTCGTGGGCGTTTTGCGTTGCAGGATGGCTGTAAAGTGGTGGGGGAGGGGAGCCTCAATAATATTACCCTCGACGTGCGCGGATCTGACTGCACCATCGAAGGGCTGGCGATGAGTGGCTTTGGCCCTGTGGCGCAAATTTACATCGGCGGCAAAGAAAAAAGGACGATGCGCAATCTCACCATCACGCGGATTAATGTCAGCCAGGCCAACTACGGTATTTTACGCCAGGGATTCCATAATCAACTCGACGGGGTAAAAATCACCCACAGTAAATTTAGCCATCTTCAGGGCGATGCCATTGAATGGAACGTCGCGATTAACGACAAGAATATCCTCATCTCCGATCATGTGATTGACCATATCGATTGCACCAATGGCAAGACCAACTGGGGCATCGGTATTGGGCTCGCAGGCAGCACCTACGATAACGACTATCCGGAGCACCAGGCGGTGAAAAACTTTGTCGTCGCCAATATCACCGGCAGCCACTGCCGACAGCTGGTTCACGTCGAAAACGGTAAACATTTTATTATCCGTAATATTAAGGCACGAAATATCACCCCGGAATACAGTAAGAAAGCAGGAATTGATAACGCCACGGTAGCAATATATGGATGTGATAATTTCGTTATCGATGGTGTGGATATGGTTAATAGCGCTGGTATGCTAATTGGCTATGGTGTTATCAAAGGGAAATATCTGTCGATACCGCAGAACTTCAGGGTAAATAATGTGCGGATGGATAATCGCCAATTAACGCTAAAGCTTCGTGGGATACAGATCTCCTCGGGGAATGCGCCGTCGTTTGTTGCGCTGACCAACCTCGATCTTAACCACTCATCGCTGGAGATTCACAACAAACCACAGCACATCTTTATGCGTAATATCAAGGTGATACAACCTTCTTCGCGCGGGCCGGCGCTACAGCTCCACTTCGACTTACGCAAGGATGTTCGCGGGAAGTTTATGGCCAAACAGGAGACGCTGCTCTCGATGTCAAATATTCATGCGATCAATGAAAACGGCCAGCAATCGGTGGATATTGACCGTATTGATCAGCACGTTGTCAATGTTGATGCGCTGAATTTCACCCTGCCTAAACGCTGAATTTTTAGCCGAATCCACCTCTTCAGACGCATTCTCGGATTGTATCCAGAGATTTAGCGGTATTTACCCGATACTATGAGAAAACATAGTGGATCAAACATGTTTAATAGCTATAATTCATCAACCGTATATAGGTGGACACGATAATGGTTAATTTGAAAGCAGTCATTCCGGTAGCCGGGCTGGGCATGCATATGCTCCCTGCCACCAAGGCCATTCCTAAAGAGATGCTACCGATCGTTGACAAGCCGATGATCCAATACATCGTCGACGAAGTTGTTGCTGCAGGGATCAAAGAAATCGTCCTGGTCACCCACGCCTCTAAAAACGCCGTGGAAAACCACTTCGACACCTCCTACGAACTGGAAGCTCTGCTGGAGCAACGCGTTAAGCGTCAGCTGCTGGCGGAGGTTCAGTCCATTTGCCCACCGGGCGTAACTATCATGAACGTGCGTCAGGCACAGCCGCTGGGCCTGGGCCACTCAATTCTTTGCGCGCGACCGATCGTTGGCGATAACCCGTTTGTGGTTGTTCTGCCCGATATCATTCTCGATGGCGCATCCGCCGACCCACTGCGTTATAACCTTGCTGCGATGGTGGCACGGTATAACGAAACGGGCCGCAGCCAGGTGCTGGCGAAACGTATGCCGGGCGATCTTTCTGAATACTCGGTTATTCAGACCAAAGAGCCGCTGACTGTAGAAGGTAAGGTGAGCCGTATCGTCGAGTTCATCGAAAAACCGGACCAACCGCAAACGCTGGATTCCGACCTGATGGCAGTAGGGCGCTATGTGCTCTCCGCTGACATCTGGGCCGAACTGGAAAAAACTGCCCCTGGTGCCTGGGGACGTATTCAGCTGACGGATGCTATCGCCGAGCTGGCGAAGAAACAGTCCGTTGACGCGATGCTGATGAGCGGCGACAGCTACGACTGCGGGAAGAAAATGGGTTACATGCAGGCGTTTGTCCAGTACGGGCTGCGCAACCTGAAAGAAGGCGCGAAGTTCCGTAAAGGAATTGAGAAACTGCTTTCGGAATAAGACTCTACGCAACAACACGGAATGTTGGTGATGTAACAGAACGGCAGTTGATTGTGGTTGAGGAACATCTCATTTCACAGCAGCTGCCGTTTTTGCTTTTAAAAACAACAACTAAAATTAGTGATTGCGCGGTGTTTTTTGACAAAAAATGCCGGATTTTTCCTTGTCTTACACAGGGATTGCGCCCAAAATAGAGCGTTAGAGGCATCGTAAACTCAAGACTATGCGAGTGTTTTATTGCCGCACTATGGATACTGAGCAGTGCTCTGGTAGCTGTTGAGCCAGGGGCGGTAGCGTGCCTAAATTTCAGTTATATCTAAATTATCAAGTTGATCAAAATCGCATTAGAAGTTCTCGATTAAGAAATTGGTTTTTAGTTATTTAATTATAATTTTAAAATGCCGATACTGCTTATCGCTTATTACAGATGCGATGATTGTAATATATTTTATCCAATTGTGACTATTGGAATAATAGCATTAAAATATTAACAGATAATTTTTGACTTTATATTACAAGTTAAAGAGATTTTTATGAAGTTCACCGTTCTATTGTCATTATATTATAAAGAAAATGCTGAATATTTTGAGCAATGCTTAGTAAGCATAAAAGATCAGAGCATACAGGCAAGTGAAGTCGTTATCGTTATTGATGGCCCAGTAGGAGATAGCCTTCACAAAGTAATTGACAATTGGAGGAATTGCTTGCCAATAAAAACATTGCAACTTGAAAAAAATGTTGGATTGGGCCAAGCACTTAATAAAGGACTATCAGTCTGTACTTATGATTTGGTTTTCAGAATGGATACTGATGATATTTGCTATTCCAACAGATTTGCTCTTCAATTACAGGCATTTGAAGAAGATGAAAAGTTAATGTTATTGGGTGGACATATTGAAGAATACAATGAAAGTTTTGATCTTTTACTTGGTAAAAGAATGGTACCAATTGGTAATGAAGAAATAAGAAAAAGAGCCATCATGAAGAGTCCATTCAATCACATGACTGTGGCTTTTAGAAAATCGGCAGTTGTGTCTGTTGGTGGTTATCAGCATCATGCTTTGATGGAGGATTACAACCTATGGCTACGAATGATTGCCAGCAATTATTTCGTTAATAATTTGGATGCTGTACTTGTTAAAGCACGTGCAGGTGAATCAATGCTTAGAAGACGGAGCGGCATAAATTACATAGGAAGTGAATATAAATTATTCAAATTAAAAAGAGAATTAAAATTGCAACCACTCATTGGCAATGTTGCTGTATTTTGTATGCGCGCTATTCCTAGATTATTACCTGCACCAATTTTGAGATTTATTTATAAAACACAACGAGAGTTAAAGTAGATGAAAAGAGTAATTACATTTGGGACGTATGATGTCTTCCATGTTGGTCATATTAATTTGATTGAACGCGCGTCAAAACTTGGCGACTACGTTATTGTAGGAGTGTCTTCTGATGCTCTGAATTATAGTAAAAAAAAACGTTATCCAATATATAAAGAAACCGATCGGCTTAAAATAATAAGTTCATTAAAATTTGTTGATGAGGTTTTTCTAGAGGAATCTTTGGAATTAAAACTTGAGTATATAAGGAAATATAATGCCGACTTACTTGTTATGGGCGATGATTGGGAAGGTCGCTTCGATTGGGTGAAAAATGAGTGTGAGGTTATTTATTTACCAAGGACGCCTTCGATTTCGACGACTGAAATAATTGAAGTAGTCAAAAGTAGGTAATTAAATGCGAAGTAAAAAAACGTTACGAAATATCAGGGTAGATCTTTTAATAACTTTTTCAATTGTTGCATTAGGCTTTATTTCACGAAAAGTATTCATTGACTACATGGGTGCCGATTTTACTGGGCTTATGTTACTATTTGTGCAACTAATCGGAATGATAAATATCGCTGAAATGGGGGTAGGGACTGCAACAGCAAGTTTATTATATAAGCCTCTTAGCGATAATGATTTTTCATCTGTACGTAAAATAATAGCAAGTGCTGCAAAGATATATAAGTATATTTCATTTATAGTGTTTATCATAGGGATTATAACTGGAGTAATTGTCTACCAATCAGTTACGTCTGTTTCTGAAATAAAAGGAGCACAAATATTTTGGCTGATGTATGTTGTTAATACTGCTGCCTCATATTTGTTTGCCCAGTACTTAATATTGTTGACAGCGGATCAGAAATATCATTCTACACGTGCAATTCAAGGTGGAGTGAAAATAGGATGTATAATTACCCAGCTAATTGTTATTTTTGTCTATAAAAACTTCTATATTTATATTTTATGTGAATCATTATCTTTAATGATTCAATATTTATTGTTTAACAATAAAATAAAAAAAGAATACTCATATTTATTTGAAATTTCACCCCCCCCGATTGGAGAAGAATTTAGAAAAGTAAAAAATAGAATCAAAAACGTGTTTTTTCATAAAATTGGCGCAGTCCTTGTTTTTAATACTGATTATATAATAATTTCTAAATTCTTAACACTATCAACAGTTACATTATATTCTAGCTATATGATGATATATCAAGCTCTTGTAATGATAGTCAACATATTAGGGAATTCAGTAACTGCAAGTGTAGGTGATTATTTAACCCAAAAAAACATAAATGAAAAAATAAAATTATGGAATTCTATCATAATTCTCTTTTTTTATATTTCTACATGTATAACTCTCATAACAATGATTACTGTTGTAGATTTTGTTAGTTTATGGATTGGGGATGCATATATAGTAAATAATGTCACATTATATTTCATGATGTTTAATTTATTTATTCTGATAAGTCGCATATCATTAGATATTTTAAAAAATGCATCAGGTGAGTTTGGTGATATTTATTTACCCATTATTGAGGGTGTAATTAATATTATAATTTCAGTAATACTTGTAACTAAGATTGGATTTTTAGGTGTCATCATAGGAACCACAATTTCAAATGTGGTAATTATATGTTTAGCTAAACCTATGTATTTATACAAACGAGTCCTTAAGAGAAATTATACAGAATATTTAAAATCAATGATTTTACCGACTACTCTTACACTCACATCAATTTTAATTGTAATCTGTTGTGAAAAATACTGGCGTAAGCCAGAAAACTTTATTCAGTGGACATTTAACACTTGTATAACTTCATTTTTTGTTATCATCTCAGTTACAATTATATTTTTAGCAGCGAAAGATTTTCGTAGTGTCATCAATAAAATTTATACGACCATAAGAACAAAGTCGCGCATATGAAACCTATACTAAGCATTATTGTCCCAATTTATAATGGTAGCATATTTGTCGATAGCCTTTTAAAGGCTATTCGATCATTAAATTTCAAAGATTATGAAGTCATCATCATCAATGATGGTTCCACAGATGATACCTACCACAAGCTGCTTAGAGAAACGTCTGAAGACTATCGGTATACCGTAATAGATCAAAAAAACCAAGGTGTTTCAGTCGCACGAAATAAAGGAATAGCACATGCAAAAGGTGAGTGGATTTTTTTCTTAGATGCCGATGATTCTATTTCAGATGATTACTTTGACTTTTTAGAAGACGATATAACGAAAAAAAGATTTAATCCATTTTCGATGGTCATAATTAATGGTGTTGTCGACGACTATGGAACACATAAAGTTGAATGGCCGAAGATTGCTCATATAGATAGCGCGAATGATTTGAATTTTGCGATTGGCAATAAAGTGATGAAATACGTATGGGGGAAGTTATACAAACGTACTTTTATAACGCGTAATAAAATCTATTTTGAAAAATTTAAAATTGCAGAAGACTTTCTTTTTAATATAAAATTGTGTTTGTGTGGGTTATCAATAACAATAATTAACTCTGGTTTTTATTATTATAAACAGAATAGTTCGTCAGTAACAAAATCCTATAACTCTGAGAATCTACTCAGTAGATTAGCTGTAATTAAACGAATCGAAACTCTGTTCTCCGGTATGAAGAATAAAGAAAGAATGATTGAACGGATGTATATGGAGTTTTTCCTCTATCAAACCCTTAAGCATTTGAATAAAACAAATAAATATGACAAAAAAATAATTATTGATTCGATTAGAGAAAATAGAAGATATTTTAGAGTATCACAGATTTTGTTTTTACCTCTCAGTATAAAAGGGAGAGTTTATTTTTGTTGCCTATTGATGAAGTATAAATTTTGGAAATGACATGATATATTTTAGTATACTATTCATTCTTCTGATATTTTCAATTAGTGATTTACTCAGAAAAGATCAAAGCGCGATACTTATTCTAGATAAATATTTCTATTTCGTTGCTATGATAATCTTAATATTGTTTGCAGGTTTGAGATTTGACACTGGTTGGGATTATAAGGGATATAACTATTATTACGATTTAATGCCAACGATTGATAATTATTTTAGCAATATTGAGGTTTTTCAATCTATTTATTTTGAGCCAGGATTCAAGCTGTTGATGATGTTATCAAAATCATGTGGGTTGGACTTCTATGGTTTTCAATTTATTGTTTCGCTAATATGTTTAATTATCATTAATAAAGCGATTAGAAAAGAAAATTCAAAATTGCTGTTTGTTTTTGTATATTTTTCTACTTGTTATCTTTTTTTAAACATGTCAGTAATTCGTCAAGGAATTGCTGTCGCATTCTTATATATGGCTGTTTCCTCATTGTTTGATAATCAGAAAAAGAGTTCAGTTATATATCTTTTGATAGGTTGTTTGTTCCACTTTTCGCTAATAATTATGCTCCCAATATTGCTTGTTTCAAATAAAAACAAAATCTCTAATAAAATATTTTATGTGGTAGTTGGGGGGGCTTTGCTTGTTTATATTGCTCAAATCCATTGGCTTAAATCATCATTTGGAATTGTTTCACCATTATTCCCACATGAAATTTCCTATAAGATAAACATGTATCTAGATAGTGAGCGATTTGGTAAAAGTCGCGATATTGGTATTGGTGTAATAGAAAAAATAGTGACGTTTATTGTGATGCTATATATTTATAAAAAGACTCAAAGTAATAACAACCTAATACTTTTGAGGTTTTTTATTTTTTATATTTTTATCTATTTTGCTTTCTATGAAATAACTGTTTTATATGATAGGTTAAGGTTTTACTTCGTAGCATTGAATGTATTTGTTTACTTAGCTATATTTAATTATTTCAGATCCGTTGATAAACTGTTTGTTTATTTTGTGATTTGCGCATATTCCCTTTTCAGTTACATAAATATATTTAAAAGTGATTCTAATAGAACTGTCTTTATACCCTATAACAGTGTTCTTAATAGCGAAAATAGTATTTCGCCTGAATACAAGGGTGACTTACGAATCGATCGTGCTATAGATATGGATAGATAATAATGATTTTAAGTATAATCATAACTTTATATAATCGAAAAGAATTGGTCGTGAGAGCTCTTGACAGCGTCATCGACATTGCCAAAGAAAATAACGTGGAGATTGTTATTGTTGATGATGGTTCAAATGATAACCCGTTAGAAAAAATATCTTCATACCTGAGTAATAAAAATGTCAGGTATTTTTATAAAGAAAATGGTGGGGCGGGAGATGCTAAGAATTACGGCGCAATGCATGCTTGTGGTGATTATATTATATTTCTCGATAGTGACGATTATTTAATCAATGTAGATAAATTATTAGATTTTATTAAAGAAAAAGCTACTCAAAGCTATGATTTCATTTTCTCAAAGAGTGTTATAATAAAAAAAAATGAGAGTGAAACAGAGGTTTTTTCAATTGGTCACGAAAAAATGAATGATAGTTTATATGAGTATATACTTCAATATCCATTACACTATCCTGGGAAACCAACCTATATATTCAAACGGAAGGCTTTTATTGATTCAAAAGGGTTCAATGCAGATTTCAGATGGGGGGACGCAATGCTATTTTGGCGCAAATTCCTGGAAAAAGCCTCGTATCACGAAATTACTTTTCCCACATATGTTTATGACCACTCCGGTAGTAATAGCGTGAGTCGTAATCGAGATTCTACTTACTATAAAAACGTGTATCATACACTTTCGTATACATATGATAATATCGAAAAAGAGCTGATTTTACACAAGTTCACTAATAATTGGGCAATAACTTTATTATTCCTCAGCGTTCAACAAGCTGATTTTAAGGGTATAATTAAATATTTTACAACCTTATGCAAACACCCAGTTTTGGCAATAAAAGCGGTTTGTTTTATTGTCAAAAAAATAATCGAAAGATAGAATGGTTTATATTTAAAGAAAAAATTGTAGCGATTAGGTGATTCTGTGGTATTCCTTTCTTTTTTTAATATGAGTGATAGAACAAAAGAAAAGTGGGGATATAATATTAACTTATCAATTTTTTCAACCGACACTAAATAAAATTAGTATTACAGATAATATTGGTTTAGAAGAAGTCAAGGGAGAGAATGCTTCTGATGTTTAAATGCCTGGCATGTCAGGAGAATAATCCATGTTGTCTTGATGAGAACTTGATATATCCCCAGCGGGATATTATGATTTATACTTCTAGGTTGAATCTCGTAGTGTAGCAGAAGCAATATATCACTTCTCTTTAAGCGAATTTATCTAAAGAGGGTAATGATTTTCGTATTTTATAATTTACCGTAGACTATTTTTTAAAAATTGGTCTGGACCAAGATGTAAAATCCTATATCAAATTAAGGGTTTAAATGACATATATTACTGAGTTTTTTAATATTTGTATCAACACACTATTAGCTTCTTTTGCTTTAATAAAAAGAATAAATAAGAAAAAGGTTATCATAACTTCAACTCATAATGTTTCATTCAATTTCAATAGTA
Source organism: Pseudocitrobacter sp. CD920760 (assembly GCF_057782505.1). Classification (NCBI taxonomy): domain Bacteria; kingdom Pseudomonadati; phylum Pseudomonadota; class Gammaproteobacteria; order Enterobacterales; family Enterobacteriaceae; genus Pseudocitrobacter; species Pseudocitrobacter sp. CD920760. Next base: position 3,352,602 of record NZ_CM173490.1, on the reverse strand, counting down.
AATATCTTTTCGATTACTTAGTTAGTAATAATGATTGGAAAGATTATGATATTTACTATGTCATAAATGATGATGAGAAGCGTAAAATATTAAACGAGAAATATAGTAAAGATCATTTTATCGAGTCGAAGTCATTAGTTGGAGCTTTTTTTTGTCTTGATGCTGTATGCTGGGTAAGTTCAACTTTCGAGATCCCCGTGAACTCTTTAATTAAAGATCACAGACGCACCGTACTTCATCTTGGTCATGGTGTTCCGTTAAAAAAAATTGGTCTCAACGAAGAAAATATATCTTTTTTTAAAAAAATAAATAGGCTAATAAGAACCAGACAGTTTACAGATATAGTTAGTTATTCTGATCATTTAAAAAATAACATGATCAAAACGTTCGCAAATAAAGAAGCGAATTACCTTTTTTTAGGGCAACCAAGAAATGACAATCTAAACAGTAATGACAAATCTGTTCGTGCTTTTTTGTCAAAGATATCAGGTGCTGCTATTGATGCACAATTTATATTGTATGCACCAACATGGCGACCTTATGATACAACCCTTTTTTTTCCTTTTAATGTTAATCTCCAAAGATTTGAAGAGCTCTTAACATCAACTAATACATACATTTTTGTAAGGTCTCACCCGTTCTATCCATCTCATCTCTCAGATGAAATTCAGTCTTTAGCAAATATAATTATATTTAACTCGAATATTGCTCCAGAAATATGTGATTACTTGGCTAGTTTTGATGGCCTGATTACTGACTATTCAAGTATTTACATTGATTATTTAGTTACCGATAATAAGATGGCCTTCATTCCATATGATTACTCTCTATATGAAAAAAATGTGGGTTTTTGTTATCCATATAATGATTTCACACCGGGGCCGAAAATATATAATGAAAAAGATTTGGAAGATTTTATTTTAGCAGATAATACTGATTACCGGCAGGAAAGGTTAAAAATAAGAACTATTACAAACACACAAGCTTCAGGGAATTGTTCTGACATTGCACGCTATATCATGGAAAAGTGTATGAGTAAAAAGTGATAGTGCAGTTTTTATAACATTTCTCTTTTTATCCTATCTAATATAGTTGAGAGATCTTTCGCATCTTCTGCTATCTCCCCATGCGCAAACTGAGTTAATATCTGATAACATTCAAGCCGCGCATATCTCGCGGTGACCACACCTGACAGGAGTATGTAATGTCTAAGCAACAGATCGGCGTAGTCGGTATGGCAGTGATGGGGCGCAATCTGGCGCTCAACATCGAAAGCCGTGGTTATACCGTCTCCATCTTCAACCGCTCCCGTGAAAAAACTGAAGAAGTTGTTGCCGAGAATCCAGGCAAAAAACTTGTTCCTTATTACACGGTACAGGAATTCGTCGAATCTCTTGAAACCCCTCGTCGTATCCTGTTGATGGTGAAAGCCGGTGCGGGTACCGATGCCGCTATTGATTCTCTGAAACCGTATCTGGATAAAGGTGACATCATCATTGATGGTGGTAATACTTTCTTCCAGGACACCATTCGTCGTAATCGCGAGCTGTCGGCTGAAGGCTTTAACTTCATCGGTACCGGTGTTTCCGGCGGTGAAGAGGGCGCACTGAAGGGCCCATCCATCATGCCTGGTGGTCAGAAAGAAGCCTATGAGCTGGTTGCCCCAATCCTGACCAAAATCGCTGCAGTTGCGGAAGATGGTGAGCCGTGTGTGACCTACATTGGTGCTGATGGTGCTGGCCATTATGTGAAAATGGTTCACAACGGCATCGAATACGGTGATATGCAGCTGATTGCAGAAGCGTACTCTCTGCTGAAAGGTGGCCTGAACCTGTCTAACGACGAGCTGGCGAAAACCTTCACCGAGTGGAACGAAGGCGAACTGAGCAGCTATCTGATCGACATCACTAAAGATATCTTCACCAAAAAAGATGAAGACGGTAACTATCTGGTTGATGTGATTCTTGATGAAGCAGCCAACAAAGGCACCGGTAAGTGGACCAGCCAGAGCTCCCTGGATCTCGGTGAGCCGCTGTCCCTGATCACCGAGTCCGTATTCGCGCGCTATATCTCCTCTTTGAAAGATCAGCGTGTTGCAGCCTCTAAAGTGCTTTCTGGCCCGAAAGCGGAACTGGCTGGCGACAAAGCTGCGTTCGTTGAGAAAGTACGCCGTGCGCTGTATCTCGGTAAAATCGTTTCTTACGCGCAGGGCTTCTCTCAGCTGCGTGCCGCGTCTGACGAATACAACTGGGATCTGAACTACGGTGAAATCGCGAAGATCTTCCGTGCTGGCTGCATCATTCGTGCGCAGTTCCTGCAAAAGATCACCGATGCCTACGCTGAAAATGCCGGTATCGCAAACCTGCTGCTGGCGCCGTACTTTAAAAATATCGCTGATGAGTATCAGCAGGCGCTGCGTGATGTGGTTGCCTACGCTGTACAGAACGGTATTCCGGTGCCGACTTTCGGCGCTGCGGTTGCCTACTATGACAGCTACCGTTCAGCGGTACTGCCGGCTAACCTGATTCAGGCTCAGCGTGACTACTTCGGTGCGCATACTTATAAACGTACTGATAAAGAAGGCGTATTCCATACCGAATGGTTGGACTAATCCTAAATTAATATGGAAAGCCCGGCGATGCCGGGTTTTTTTTGCGCTAAATTCTTATTGCTTTATGGTCCCGTCTTAATATTAACTTAATATCAACCGTTTATTCTTTCTGAAGAAAGTCCGAATTGTTTGTAATTCTATTGCAGTGAATGCGCTTACGAGTTAAAAAATTTTAAACGTATTGATGTGATATCACATTATAAATAATTAAGTTTATTCTGAGAGAGTACAATGAAAGTTACCATCTCTGGTACAGGCTATGTCGGCCTCTCGAACGGCCTGCTGATTGCGCAACACCACGACGTCGTGGCGTTGGACATCATTCCTTCACGTGTGGATATGCTCAATGAGCGTGTCTCGCCTATTGTGGATAAGGAGATCCAGCAGTATCTGAACTCAGGAGAGCTGCGTTTCACCGCGACCACTGATAAATACCTTGCTTATCAGAATACTGATTACGTTATTATCGCGACGCCAACGGATTACGACCCTAAAACTAACTATTTTAATACGTCCAGCGTTGAGTCGGTTATTCAGGATGTCATTGAGATTAATCCGCAGGCCGTCATGATCATTAAATCAACGGTACCGGTTGGTTTTACGGATTCGGTGAAGAAAAAATATGCCACCGATAATATTATTTTCTCGCCAGAGTTTTTGCGTGAAGGTAAGGCGCTTTACGATAACCTGCATCCTTCGCGGATCGTGATTGGTGAGCGTTCAGAGCGTGCGGAACGCTTTGCTCGTATGCTCCAGCAGGGTGCCATTAAGCAAGACATACCTACGCTGTTTACCGATTCGACGGAAGCTGAAGCGATTAAACTCTTTGCCAACACCTATCTGGCAATGCGTGTAGCTTACTTCAATGAATTAGATAGCTATGCTGAAAGCCTTGGCCTCAACTCCCGCCAAATCATCGAAGGTGTCTGCCTGGACCCTCGCATCGGTAATCACTACAACAACCCTTCATTTGGTTACGGTGGCTACTGCCTGCCGAAGGATACCAAGCAGCTGCTGGCGAACTACCAGTCGGTGCCTAACAACATCATCTCCGCGATTGTTGACGCTAACCGCACGCGTAAAGACTTTATCGCTGATGCGATTCTGGCGCGTAAACCGAAAGTTGTCGGTATCTACCGCCTGATTATGAAAAGCGGCTCCGATAACTTCCGTGCCTCCTCCGTGCAGGGCATCATGAAACGTCTGAAAGCGAAGGGGATAACGGTGATTGTGTACGAACCGGTGATGAAGGAGGATGAATTCTTCAGCTCACGCGTGGTTCGTGATCTGGAGGCGTTTAAACAGGAAGCGGATGTTATCGTTTCTAACCGTATGGCCGAAGAGTTAACGGACGTAGCAGAGAAAATCTACACGCGCGATCTTTTTGGCAACGACTAACTCAAATTATTGACAAGCTGAATGCCTTACGCGACGGGCGTTCAGCCTTTTTTCTTATTCTTTTCAGGTTTCTCTGTTTTTGGTGAAAATCCTATAGAAATTCGGAATGGTCCAGGTAAACTGATGCCCTCGTGGGTATTTCTGTTCGGATGTCACTAAGGTTTATATGATTCAAGATAACAATAACGGGCGCAATGGGTATGAGCGTGAGCCGGAGCAGATCGACCTTATCGATTTGTTGATGCAACTTTGGCGTGGCAAGTTGACGATCATCGTATGTGTCATCGTCGCTATAGCTATTGCTTTGGCTTATGTCTTTTTAGCGAAAGAGAAATGGACCTCGACCGCGACAATCACGCGTCCGGATGCCGCGCAGATAGCGACCTACCATAACGCGATAAACACGCTGGATTCTTCGATTACCTTGTCCGATGTTCAAAACCAGGTGATAAACCGTTTCAACTCCGCATTTATTGCTTTGACGGAAGCATTGGATAATCAGGAAGAGCCTGAAAAACTGACTATTGAGCCGTCTGTTAAAGGACAGCAACTGCCACTTACCGTAACTTACGTGAGTGATACAGCGCAGTCCGCCCAGCGCGGCGTAGCCGAATACATCCAGAAAATCGACGAGCAAATCGCCGATGAACTTGAGCTTGACCTTAACGACACCATTAAATTGCGTGTGATGAACATTAAGGATGACCTGGAAAACCAGGAAACCGTTGCTCAGGAACAAAAAGACCTGCGTATTAAGCAGATCACCGAATCCCTGAAATATGCGCAGAAAAGTAACGTCACCAAACCGCAGCTTCAGCAAACGCAAGATGTTACCCAGGAAACCATGTTCCTGTTAGGTACCGAAGCGCTGGGCGCAATGGTAGCCAACGAAGCTAGCCGACCACTGACCTTTGGTGCGGGCTACTACGGTTTGAAGAAAAATCTGCTCGATATCGAGAAACTGAAAGTCGACCCAAAAACCATTCACGTCTACCGCTACGTGATGAAGCCGACGCTGCCAATCCGTCGTGACAGCCCTAAACGTGGCCTGACGCTGGTGCTGGCGGTGCTGTTGGGTGGGATGATTGGTGCCGGTGTTGTGCTGGGCCGCAACGCGCTGCGTAACTATAAAGCCAAAGCATAACGCTTAAGCCAGATAATAAAAAACCGGGCTCGCCCGGTTTTTTTACGCCTGTTGAAAATTTACTGATGACGTTTTCGCAGGTTCTCAATCACAGTGGTTAAATCCAGTTCCTGATCCTGCAACAGCACCAGCAGGTGATACATCAGATCAGAAGCTTCATTGGTCAGCTCAAAGCGGTCTTTCACCGTTGCTGCCAGCGCAGTTTCTACGCCTTCTTCACCCACTTTCTGCGCGATACGCTTGGTGCCACTGGCATACAGGCGCGCGGTGTAAGAGCTTTCCGGGTCAGCCGTTTTACGCTCGGCCAGCAGTTGCTCCAGTTGATACAAAAACAGCCACTGGTGGCTGGCGTCGCCGAAACAGCTGGAGGTGCCTTTGTGGCAGGTTGGGCCAATCGGGTTGACCAGCACCAGCAGCGTGTCGTTGTCGCAGTCGGGCGTGATGCTCACCACGTTCAGGAAATGGCCGGAGGTTTCGCCTTTGGTCCACAGGCGTTCTTTTGTGCGGGAGTAAAACGTCACTTTTCCGGACGACTGGGTTTGCGCCAGCGCCTCTTTATTCATATAGCCCAGCATTAATACTTCGCCGGAGACCGCGTGTTGTACGATGGCGGGCATCAGTCCGTCGGTTTTTTCCCAGTCCAGTTGTTCAGTTAACATACCCGTATCTCCACGCCCTGTGCGGCCAGGTACGCTTTTAATTCACCAATATTAATAATTTGCTTGTGGAATACCGAGGCGGCCAGCGCACCATCGACATCCGCATCGCGGAAGGCTTCGAGAAAGTGTTCCATTGTGCCCGCGCCGCCCGAGGCAATCAGCGGAACGTGGCAGACTTCACGCACTTTTTTCAGTTGTTCCAGGTCGTAGCCATTACGCACGCCGTCCTGGTTCATCATGTTGAGGACGATTTCACCCGCACCGCGTTTTTGTACTTCCTGCACCCAGTCGAGGGTTTCCCATTGGGTGACGCGGGTGCGGCTTTCGTCGCCAGTGTATTGATTGACGTGATATTTGCCGCTGTCGGCGTCAAACCAGGTGTCGATCCCGACCACGATGCACTGCACGCCAAAGCGATCCGCCAGGCGGGTGATCAGCTCCGGGTCGGCCAGCGCCGGGGAGTTGATGGAAATTTTGTCCGCGCCGAAGGAGAGGATCTTCGCCGCGTCGTCGATGGATTTGATGCCACCGGCCACGCAGAAGGGAATATCGATGACTTCCGCGACGCGGGAAACCCAACTTTTATCGACCACGCGACCATCGCTGGAGGCGGTGATATCGTAAAACACTAATTCGTCCGCGCCTTCGTCGGCGTAGCGTTTTGCCAGCGGGACGATGTCGCCGATGATTTCGTGATTGCGGAACTGCACGCCCTTGACCACCTGACCATCACGCACGTCCAGGCAGGGGATTATCCGTTTTGCCAGCATTGGATGGCCTCCGTTACGGTGAATTTATCTTCCAGCAGCGCGCGGCCGACAATCACGCCGCGCACGCCGGTGCCGCGCAGGGCGGCGATGTCAGCCAGCGAGCCAATGCCGCCGGAAGACTGAAATGCCACCTGCGGGTAGCGGGAGCAGACTTCTTCATACAGCGAGACGTTAGAGCCCGCCAGCGTGCCGTCGCGCGAAATATCGGTGCACAGTACGTGTTGCAGGCCAACCGGCAGATAGGTTTCAACCAGTTCTTCCAGCGTGACGCCGGAGTTTTCCTGCCAGCCGCTAACCGCGACTTGCTTCGTACCTTGTTCGTCGATGCGCACGTCCAGCGCCAGCACCAGGTGCTCCGCGCCAAAGCGGGTAAACCAGCCTTTGACGATGTCCGGGGATTTTACCGCCGTCGATCCGACGACCACGCGTTCAACACCGGCTTCCAGCAATGCGGCAACATCTTCTTCTGTACGCACGCCGCCGCCAACCTGTACCGGCACGTTCACGCCCGCAACCAGCTGTTTCAGCAATGGGATCTGGCGCAGCGCCGGGTCTTTCGCGCCGGTTAAATCGACCAGGTGCAGCACCTGTGCGCCCTGAGCGGCGTAATCTTGCAAACGCGGTAGCGGGTCGTTACCGTAGTCGCGCTGTTGGGCGTAATCGCCCTGATGCAAACGCACTACCGTGCCATTAATTAAATCTAAAGCTGGAATGATCATTACATCTCCAGGAAGTTTTTCAGCAGTTGCGCCCCGGCCGCACCCGAACGTTCCGGGTGGAACTGCACGCCGTAAAAGTTATCTTTCTGCACCGCTGCGGTGAACGGTTCGCCGTAATGACATTGCGCGATGGTGTACGGGTTCACCGGCATGGCGTAGCTGTGGACGAAATAGAAGTACGCGCCATCTTCGATACCCCGGAACAGTCGGTCGCCCGCTTTTGGGTAGACGCGGTTCCAGCCCATGTGTGGCAAGGGCAGGCCGAAGTCGGTCATTTTCGGCACTTCCTGGTCGATAATGCCCAGCAGATCGACGCCGTTGCTTTCTGCGCTGCGACTGCCGAGGATTTGCATCCCGAGGCAAATGCCCAGCACCGGTTGGGTGCAGGCTTTAATCAGCTCGACCAGCTCACGTTCGCGAATCTGGTCCATCGCCGCCTGCGCGGTGCCGACGCCCGGCAGAAACAGTTTGTCGGCGCGCAGTACCACGTCCGGGTCACGGCTCACGACCGGATCGTAACCGTGGCGGCTGATAGCGGACTTCACCGAGTTCAGGTTGGCGCAGCCGGTATCGAGGATAACGACGTTCATCACAGCACTCCTTTTGAGGAGGGAAGGGTATCGCCTTCCACGCGGATCGCCTGGCGCAGGGTGCGACCAAAGACTTTGAACAGGCTCTCCACGCGGTGGTGATCGTTTTTGCCTTTGGTTTTCAGGTGCAGCGTCACGCCCATGGTGTAGGAGAGCGAGCGGAAGAAGTGCTCGATCATCTCGGTGCTCAGATCGCCGACGCGCTGATAGGTGTATTCGGCTTTATATTCGAGGTGCGGACGCCCGGAGATATCCAGCGCGCAGCGTGCCAGGCATTCGTCCATCGGCAGTACAAAGCCGAAACGGTTGATGCCACGTTTGTCGCCGAGCGCCATTTTTAATGCTTCGCCCAGCGCCAGCCCGGTATCTTCCACCGTGTGGTGATCGTCGATGTACAGGTCGCCCTGCACGGCAATCTCCATGCGGAAGCCGCCGTGGGTGGCGATTTGGTCCAGCATGTGGTCGAAGAAACCGACGCCGGTGCTGATTTTGCTGCCGCCTTCACGGTCCAGCCATACTTTGACGTCGATCTGCGTTTCTTTGGTTTTACGCTCAACGTGCGCGTAGCGGTCGCGGCGGGTGAGTTGCTCGCCAATCGTCGCCCAGTTCAGCGTTTCGCGGTTATAGCGCAGGCCGATGATATCCATGTTTTCTGCCAACTGGATATCGGTGGCGCGATCGCCAATTACGTAACTGTTGGCTTTATCCATCACGCCTTCGGCCAGCCAGGCGGTGACCAGCTTTGTTTTCGGTTTGCGGCAGTCGCAGTTATCCGCCGGGAAGTGTGGGCAAATCAGCACGTCTTCGAAGTTAACGCCCTGCGAGGTGAAAATCTGCATCATCAGATTATGTGGGCCATCGAAGTCAGCCTGCGGATAGCTATCTGTGCCCAGCCCATCCTGATTGGTGACCATCACCAGCTTATAACCTGCTTTTTGCAGGGTCAGCAGCGTCGGAATAACGTCCGGTTCAAATTCCAGCTTCTCGAAACGGTCAACCTGGAAATCGCTTGGCGGCTCTGCAATCAGGGTGCCGTCGCGGTCAATAAAGAGAAACTTCTGGGTCATACATTCTCCGCATTCAAAGCGTCAATAACGCGCTGGCTCTCTTCGCGGGTGCCGATGGTGATACGCAAACAGCCGCTTAAAGAAGGTTGTTTATTCTGGTCTCGTAAGATAATGCCCTGATCCCACAAAGATTTAAACACCGCGCTGGAAGCTTTAATACGCACAAGAATGTAATTGGTTTCAGAGTCGAAGACCTGCTCCACGCACGGAATACCCTCAAGGTTCGCCACCAGGTATTGACGCTCGGCCAGAATTTGCGCCACGCGTTCGCGCATCGCGGTGATGCCCTGCGGCGCCAGCGCCTGCGCGGCAATATCAGCAACCGGCGTGGAGAGCGGATAAGGGGCAATCACTTTCAACAGAAGGGCGATAACATCTTCGTTCGCCAGGGTAAAACCACAACGAAGACCGGCGAGCGCAAAGGCTTTGGAGAGCGTGCGCAGGATCACCAGATTCGGGTATTCGTTCAGCCAGCCCGCCAGCGTCGCCTGCGGACAAAACTCAATGTAGGCTTCATCGGCAACCACCAGCGCTTTGCCGCGCGTCATCTCCAGCAGCGTGCGGAAATCCTCCGGGTTAATCAGCTGCCCGGTTGGGTTGTTCGGGCTGCATACGTAAACCACTTTCACGCCGTCGAGCTTGTCAGCGATGGCGGGGAGATCGAGCTGCCAGTTTTCCAGCGTCGGAACGGTGCGGCACTCTACGCCGATGGTTTCCGCGCTCACGCTGTACATGCCGTAAGTCGGCGGGCAGTAAAGAATTGCATCTTTACCCGGTTCACAAAACGCGCGCACCAGCAGTTCGATGCCTTCATCTGCGCCACGGCTGACCAGCACTTGTTCCGGCTTTACGCCCGCATAGGCGGCGTAGTTTTCAATCACCGCTTTAGGCTGACATTCCGGGTAGCGGTTCAGCGTTTGCGCGGTAAGCTGAAATTCGACCGGCGTCGGGAACTCGTTGGCATTGAGCCAGACATCGCCTTTGCCGCCCAGGCGGCGAGCGGACTGGTATGGCGTCAGATTACGCACATTCTCGCGGGCTAATTCTTCAATGCTCATGCTTGCTCCTTCAGGGCGTTTACGCGCAGGGTGACGGCATTTTTGTGGGCGGTCAGCAGTTCGGCTGCGGCCAGCGTTTCAATGGTGGCGGCGAGAGACGCAAAACCGTCGCGGGAGAGCTCCTGCACGGTCATGCGTTTCTGGAAATCCGCCAGCCCCAGGCTGGAGCAGGTTGCAGTGTAACCGTACGTCGGCAGCACATGGTTCGTGCCGGAGGCGTAATCGCCTGCCGATTCCGGCGACCAGTCGCCGAGGAAAACGGAGCCTGCGCTGGTGATATTGTCCACCAGGTCACGGGCGTTGCGGGTCTGAATGATCAGGTGCTCCGGGCCGTAGGCGTTGGAAATCTCCACGCACTGAGCGATGTCGCGAGCGATAATCAAACGGCTGGCAGAAAGCGCCTGACGCGCGGTGTCGGCACGGGATAACTCCGTAAGCTGACATTCCACGGCTTCCGCCACGCCACGCGCGATGTCGGCATCCGGCGTCAGCAGGATCACCTGCGAATCCGGGCCGTGTTCCGCCTGCGAAAGAAGATCGGCGGCGATAAAGTCCGGCGTCGCGCCGCTGTCGGCAATCACCAGCACTTCGGACGGGCCAGCAGGCATATCGATCGCTGCACCATCAAGGCGCTGGCTAACCTGGCGTTTGGCTTCAGTCACAAAAGCGTTGCCCGGCCCAAAGATTTTATCCACCTTCGGAATCGATTCGGTGCCGAGCGCGAGCGCGGCGATGGCCTGCGCACCACCCACTTTAAACACCTCTTTCACGCCGCATAGCTGTGCGGCATAAAGAATTTCATCAGCAATCGGCGGCGGAGAACAGAGCACCACTTTCTGGCAACCGGCGATACGCGCCGGTGTCGCCAGCATTAATACGGTGGAGAAAAGCGGCGCGGAGCCGCCCGGAATATAAAGGCCCACCGAGGCGATAGGGCGCGTAACCTGCTGACAGCGCACGCCCGGCTGGGTTTCGATATCCACACCTGGCAGAATTTGCGCGGTGTGGAAGGTATCGATATTTTTTACCGCGACGTTCATCGCGGCTTTCAGTTCATCGCTCAGGCGGCTGCTGGCCTGGGCTATTTCCTCTTCGGTGACTCTCAGCGCCGTCACTTCGGTTTTATCAAACTTCGCGCTGTATTCGCGCAGGGCACGGTCGCCGTTTTGCTTAACGTTATCCAGGATCTCCGCGACGGTGCGCGTAATGCTGTCGGAAGCCGAAATTGCCGGGCGCATCAGCAGCGCCTGCTGCTCTTCCTTATTACAACCATTCCAGTCGATCAGGGTGTTAAAGCTCATGGTCGTTACTCCATCATCTTCTCAATTGGCAGCACCAGAATCGAGCTGGCACCCAGCGCTTTCAGTTTTTCCATTGTTTCCCAGAACAGGGTTTCGCTGCTCACCATGTGCATCGCCACGCGCTGTTGGTCCCCCGCCAGCGGCAGAATGGTTGGGCGTTCGGCACCCGGCAGCAGGGCGATCACTTCATCCAGACGTTCGGTTGGGGCGTGCATCATGATGTATTTCGATTCGCGTGCCTGAATCACGCCCTGAATACGGGTCAGCAGGCGGTCAATCAGCTGTTGTTTGGCTTCGCTCATCTCGCCATCGCGCTGGATGAGACAGGCTTTGGAGCGGTAAATCACTTCCACTTCACGCAGGCCGTTGGCTTCAAGCGTTGCGCCGGTGGAGACCAGGTCACAAATCGCATCGGCGAGGCCAGCACGCGGGGCGACTTCAACGGAACCGTTCAGCAGGCACGATTTAAACGCAATACCTTTCTGGTCGAGATAACGTTTGAGCAGGTGCGGATAAGAGGTGGCGATACGTTTGCCGTCCAGACCGGCAGGGCCGTCCCAGGCTTCGTCCACGGCGGTAGCCAGCGACAGACGACAGCCGCCGAAATCAAGACGACGCAGGGTGTAGTAGCGCGGATCTTCGCCCTGCGCGCGGCGGCTCAGCAGCTCTTCTTCCAGCACGTTTTCGCCGATGATGCCGAGGTCCACCACGCCATCCATAATCAGCCCCGGAATATCGTCGTCACGCACGCGCAGAATATCGATAGGCATGTTCTCCGCCATCGCGATCAGGCGCTGGGTGTGGAGATTGATTTTAATGCCGCAACGGGCGAGTAATTCGCGTGAATCATCGCTCAGGCGACCTGATTTCTGCATAGCTATGCGTAAACGGCTGTTATCTAACATTCTGATTTCCTCTTACCCTGCTGAATTTAGTTCAAAAAAAAGCCCCCGGAAGAAATCTTCCGGGGGCTCTCTTGCGTTCATGCACCACTGGAAGATCTAGACGTCTCCCAGCACACATCGCCTGAAAGACTAGTCAGGATGATGGTGATGATGGTGGTGTTTAAATTGAACGCACATAATTAATTTCTCGTTGAATGAGTATTCACTTGATGTCTTTTAACCTAGCCCACTTTTACCGTTGAAGGCAAGGGGTTTTTTCAATCTTTAAATCATTTCATATTCACACTATAAATTGTCAGTTCCCGCAGGCTGGCGTAGCCTTATAGAAGAAGGATAGCCAGAAACCAGGAGAGCAGGCATGAAAAAGGTCGCGATTGTCGGATTAGGTTGGTTGGGCATGCCGCTGGCGCTGGCGCTGACGGCGCGTGGGTGGCAGGTTACCGGCAGCAAAACGACGCAGGATGGGGTGGAAGCGGCGCGGATGTGCGGGATTGACAGCTACCCGTTACGCCTTGAACCGCAACTGGTTTGCGAAGCGGAAGATTTAGACGCGCTGATGAATGTTGACGCACTGGTCATTACCTTACCGGCGCGTCGCAGCGGCGAGGGTGAGGATTTTTATCGCCAGGCGGTGCAGGAGATAGTGGATACCGCGCTCGCGCGTCATATCCCGCGCATTATTTTTACCAGCTCAACCTCGGTGTACGGTAACGCGCAGGGGACGATTAAAGAGAGTTCGCCGCGCGACCCCGTCACATCGAGCGGCAAGGTCCTGAAAGAGCTGGAAGACTGGCTGCATCATCTGCCGGGGACGTCTGTTGATATTTTGCGTCTGGCGGGGCTGGTGGGGCCGGGGCGTCATCCTGGCCGATTCTTCGCCGGGAAATCCGCGCCGGACGGCCAGCATGGCGTGAATCTGGTGCATCTGGAGGATGTGATTTCAGCGATTACGCTGCTATTGCAGGCTCCGAAAGGTGGACATATCTATAATATATGTGCGCCCCTCCATCCGGCCCGCGAAATTTTTTATCCGCAAATGGCGCGCGAGCTGGGTCTGGAGACGCCGGTGTTTTCGCAGCATGCGGGCAGCGGCACGGGCAAACTTATTGATGGCAACCGTATTTGCCATGAGCTGGGTTTCGAATACCAGCATCCTGATCCGCTGTTAATGCCGATGGAATAACCCACCTCGGCGTTCAGCCTGATGCAAGGGGACGACAATGAAGCCTTTGCTCGATGTGCTGATTATTCTTGATGCATTAGATAAAGAAGGGAGCTTTGCCGCGGCGTCGGCAAAGCTCTACAAAACGCCGTCAGCCCTCAGTTACACCGTTCATAAGCTGGAAAGCGACCTCAATATTCAACTTCTCGACCGCAGTGGCCACCGGGCGACGTTCACCCGCACCGGACAGATGCTGCTGGAAAAAGGCAGGGAAGTGCTGCACACGGTGCGCGAGCTGGAGCAGCAGGCGGTTAAACTGCATGAAGGGTGGGAAAATGAACTGGTGATTGGCGTGGATGATACATTTCCTTTTTCACTGCTGGCGCCATTAATTGAAACCTTTTATCAACATCACAGTGTTACCCGGCTGAAATTTATTAATGGCGTACTGGGTGGTTCATGGCAGGCATTAATTCAAGGCAACGCGGATATTATCGTCGGCGCATTACGTGAACCGCCGCCGCAGAGTGGTTTTGGCTTTCTGCCGCTTGGTCAACTGGAGCAGATTTTTGTCGTCGCGGCGCATCATCCGCTGGCGCAAATGCCAGAGCCTTTATCACGTCGCACCATTAAGCGTTTTCGCGCGATTGTTGTCGGTGATAACACCTCTCCAGAATGCGCCACATTTCAGCAACTTCTTGACGATCAGCAAGCGATCACGGTCTTCGATTTCAAAACCAAACTTGAGTTACAAATCAGTGGGTTAGGGTGTGGTTATGTACCCCGATATCTCGCGCAACGCTTCCTCGAAAGTGGGGCGCTGGTTGAAAAATCTGTCGTTGCCCATATCCTCTTTGAACCGGTCTGGATTGGCTGGAATGAACAGACCTCCGGGCTCGCCAGTGCATGGTGGCGGGATGCTGTTTTAGCAAATAGTGCTATAGCTGCGGTCTATAATTCGACCGCTGTTGAATAATCAATCGGTTAGATAGCGAAGTTGGCCGATCGGCTTCACATTCTCTTGTATTTTTATGTCAATTTGATGCAGAATGTGCCGCTTGCAAAATATGAGACTAACCGACGTTTTAATACGCGTCGGTTATTTTTTTGCATCAAACAAATCATTCAATAAAAGAGGCCGGGCTTCGTACCGGATAGATACTTACTTAAAAAACGACAGTTGTTGTCGCTGAGGAAATCAAAAAAATGGGGCAATTTTTTGTTTTTGCGACGGTTTTCACCCGTAAGGAGAATAACCATGTCGCATAACGCTACTCCAAACACCTCTCGCGTGGAATTACGTAAAACGCTTACGTTGATTCCGGTTGTCATGATGGGCCTTGCCTATATGCAGCCAATGACGCTGTTTGATACGTTCGGTATCGTATCTGGTCTGACAGACGGTCATGTGCCGACTGCCTACGGCTTTGCACTGGTGGCGATTCTGTTCACCGCGCTGAGCTATGGCAAGCTGGTACGTCGCTACCCGTCTGCGGGTTCTGCCTATACTTACGCCCAGAAATCCATCAGCCCGACCGTAGGCTTTATGGTGGGCTGGTCGTCGCTGCTCGACTATCTGTTCGCACCGATGATCAACATCCTTCTGGCGAAAATCTATTTTGAAGCACTGGTGCCGTCTATCCCGTCGTGGGTATTCGTGATTGCGCTGGTGGCCTTCATGACCGCCTTTAACCTGCGCAGCATTAAATCTGTCGCCAACTTCAACACCGTTATCGTGGTGTTCCAGGTGGTGCTGATTGCCGTTATCCTGAGCATGATCATTTATGGTCTGTTCCACGGTGAAGGCGCGGGTACGCTGACCAGCACGCGTCCGTTCTGGTCTGGCGATGCGCACGTGATCCCGATGATTACCGGGGCAACGATTCTGTGCTTCTCGTTTACCGGCTTTGACGGCATCAGCAACCTGTCTGAAGAGACGAAAGACGCTGAGCGTGTGATTCCGCGAGCGATTTTCCTGACTGCGCTGATCGGTGGCCTGATCTTCATCTTCTCCACCTATTTCCTGCAGCTTTACTTCCCGGATATCTCTCGCTTTAAAGATCCGGATGCGTCACAGCCTGAAATCATGCTGTACGTAGCAGGTAAAGCGTTCCAGGTTGGCGCACTGATCTTCTCCACCATTACCGTTCTGGCGTCCGGTATGGCGGCGCACGCAGGCGTTGCGCGTCTGATGTACGTTATGGGTCGTGACGGCGTGTTCCCGAAAAGCTTCTTCGGTTATGTACACCCGAAATGGCGTACTCCGGCGATGAACATCATCCTGGTGGGCGCGATTGCTCTGCTGGCAATCAACTTCGACCTGGTCATGGCAACGGCGCTGATTAACTTTGGTGCGCTGGTGGCGTTCACCTTCGTGAACCTGTCCGTGATTTCACAGTTCTGGATCCGCGAGAAACGTAACAAAACGCTGAAAGACCACTTCCAGTATCTGTTCCTGCCAATCTGTGGCGCGCTGACCGTTGGCGCTCTGTGGGTTAACCTGGAAGAGAGCTCAATGGTTCTGGGGCTGATTTGGGCGGCTATCGGCCTGATCTACCTGGCGTGCGTGACCAAAAGCTTCCGCAACCCGGTTCCGCAGTATGAAGACGTTGCGTAATCTTTAAGATTCGCTGAAAACCGGAGGCTAAATGCCTCCGGTTTTTTTATGCCCTAATTTCACGCGGTTTCTAAAAATAATCGATAAATAACCAAACGGAATATCATAGAGGTTTTGGTTATTGGTTCCTGGCAGGTGTGACTGGAATAATTTACGCACTGATATTTTCCAGGTTGATTAATTTTTATGTTGCAGATGATCGTGAGCGGAATAATTTGTGGCGCGTTGCTGGGGTTTGTGATGCAGCGTGGTCGCTTCTGCCTGACCGGCGGTTTCCGCGATATGTATATCGCGAAAAACAATCGCATGTTTTATGCCTTACTGATTGCCATTTCGGTACAAAGCCTTGGCGTCTTCGCGCTGATTCAAACCGGGCTGGTGCAGTATGACGCGGGCGCGTTCCCGTGGCTCGGCACCGTGGTGGGCGGTTTTGTCTTTGGTATTGGTATCGTCTATGCGGGCGGCTGTGCGACCGGAACCTGGTATCGCGCCGGGGAAGGGCTGATTGGCAGCTGGATTGCGCTGGTCACCTATATGGTGATGAGCGCGGTGATGCGCTCGCCGCACGCAGCCGGTCTGAACGCGTTTCTGGGGCAGCACACCACTGCGCATAACGGCATTGCGGAAACCCTTAATATCTCCGTCTGGCCGCTGATTGCGGTGCTGCTGATCGCCACCCTCTGGCTGGTCAGCAAAGAGTTACGCAAGCCGAAGCTGAAGGTTGCGTCACTGCCGTCACGCCGTACGGGGCTGGCGCATTTGTTGTTTGAAAAACGCTGGCATCCGTTTGTCACCGCCGTATTGATTGGGTTTATTGCTTTGCTGGCATGGCCGCTGAGCGAAGCCACCGGGCGTATGTTCGGTTTGGGCATCACCTCGCCGACCGCCAACATTCTGCAATTCCTCGTTTCTGGTGAAAGCAAATACGTTAACTGGGGCGTTTTCCTGGTGCTGGGTATTTTCCTCGGTTCCTTTATCGCAGCCAAAGGTAGCCGCGAGTTCCGCGTGCGTGCCGCCGATGCCAGCACCACGCTGCGCAGTGCCTCCGGCGGCGTACTGATGGGCTTCGGCGCCAGCATTGCGGGCGGTTGCTCGATCGGTAACGGCCTGGTGATGACCGCGATGATGACCTGGCAGGGCTGGATTGGCCTGGTATTTATGATCCTCGGCGTGTGGACCGCGTCGTGGATGTTGTATGTGCGTCCGCAGCGTAAAGCGAAGCTGAAAACCGCTACGGCATAACAGGAGTAAAAAAGATGACGGTAAAAAAACTCGATGTGGTCACCCAGGTGTGCCCGTTCCCATTGATTGAAGCAAAAGCAGCAATGGCAGAAATGGCCAGCGGCGACCAGCTGGTGATTGAATTCGACTGCACCCAGGCGACGGAAGCGATTCCTCAGTGGGCGGCGGAAGAGGGGCACACCGTGACTGATTTCCAGCAGGCGGGCGATGCCGCCTGGAGCATCACCGTTCAGAAAGCCTGATAGAGTGCGCCCCGCAAGTGCGGGGCGTTTCGTTAAACAATTTCCTGCGCGTACTGATAAAGCGCTTTCAGCAGCGCCAGTTTCTCACTGTTCCCTTCATACTGCGCGTAAAGCGCTTCCAGTTGCTGCATATAGGCCTGCAAAAATTCCGGCGTAAAGACATCGCGGCGATGCTCTAACCAGCGCATTTGCTCTTGCTCATCCAGCGAACCGGGGAAATTACGCGCCCGATAGTTAAACAGCAGTTTCTCTATGCGCGCATCGGCAAAGGTAAGGTCCAGCGCGGGCAGGTTGCGCGGCTCGGTTTCCAGCACAATTTTCATCGCGGCCCGATCGGCATCGCTGAAGAAGCCGTTATAAAGTTGCGCATCGACATTCGGTGAGGGCACGAACGGCTCGGCTTCGGCGAAGATTGCCACCACTTTTTCGCGCACCTGCGGGTTTTCGCGCAGCACTTTAAGATTATCCAGACAGTGCTGGCGGTTAATGCCCAGGCGTTCAGCATCTTCCGGGCGCAGGGTATTCGCGACGGCCAGCACCGGGCATTTATTCAGATGCACCAGTTTCACCGGAACCGGTGAGGTATCACCCAGCTCGGCTTTCGGCGTGTAGAGGCGTTCACGCAGAGTATCGGCGTCCAGATCCAGCAGCGGAGAGATATCGCCGGCCAGATCCACCATGATCACCGCATTGCGGTTGTCCGGATGCCAGGCCAGCGGGGCAATCCAACTGGTATTACCGCGCCAGGCGCCAAACATCCCCGACACATGCACCAGCGGTTTCATCTGTGGCACGTCAATCAGTGTGGTCAGTTTTTGCTTGCTGCGATAGGCATATAAATAGTCAAACAGCTTCGGCTGCTGGGTTTTCACCAGTTTCGCCATGGCGATGGTGGCATACACATCGGCCATCGCGTCGTGAGCGTTGCTGTGTTCGATACCGTTGGCTTTGGTCAGATGTTCCAGGCGGAAGCTCGGCAGGCCGTCTGCGTTCTCTGGCCAGTTGATCCCTTCCGGGCGCAGGGCGTAACAGGCGCGCATTACGTCCAGCAGATCCCAGCGCGAGTTATGGTTTTGCCAGCTCCAGGCGTAAGGATCGTAGAAGTTGCGGTAAAAGATATTACGCGTGACTTCATCATCGAACCGTACATTGTTATAGCCCAACACGCAGGTATTTGGGACGGTGAACAGATCGTGAATGCGGCGAGCGAACGCAGCTTCGTTATCGCCCTTCGCGCGCGCTTCCTGTGGGGTAATGCCCGTAATGAGCACCGCTTCCGGCTGCGGCAGATAGTCGTCTGCCGGTTTACAGTAAAAGACCTCGGGCTCCCCGACGATAGTAAAATCGTTATCGGTACGAATGGCGGCAAACTGAGCCGGGCGATCCAGCGACGGGCTGGTGCCGAAGGTTTCGTAATCGTGGAAAAGGAATCCGGGGGTGTTGGCAGGTTCTTGCATGGTCTTAACGTAATCCCTGATAAGCGAGCGGGCGAATTAACACCATGGTAAACGATTTACAGGGCCATCAGAAGGGCGGTTTTTCGAGGCCGATTCAGGTTATGTCATATTTTCTTGCAATTAATGGCTGTATGAAAGTGGGAGATTCCGTAAAAAGGACGACGATTTTGAAATTGCTGAGGATTTGCTGTTGAAAGCCCGTTTGTTTATTGCTGTATCTTTGCTCGCTTCGAGTATTTCTTGCGCCTTTGCTACTGACAGCGCGGTTCCTCCCGTCACGCCGCCGGCGATTAAAGCCGGTTCCTGGGTATTAATGGATTATACCACCGGACAAATTTTGACCGCTGGAAATGAGCACCAGCAGCGCAATCCGGCGAGTCTCACCAAACTGATGACCGGTTATGTGGTGGATCGCGCCATCGACAGCCACCGCATTACGCCGGATGACATCGTCACCGTGGGCCGTGATGCTTGGGCGAAAGGTAATCCGGTATTTGATGGTTCGTCGCTGATGTTCCTGAAAGAGGGCGATCGCGTCAGCGTGCACGATCTGAGTCGTGGCCTGATTGTCGATTCCGGGAACGACGCCTGCGTCGCGCTGGCGGATTATATCGCCGGAGGCCAGCCGCAGTTCGTCGCCATGATGAATCATTATGTGGAAACGCTGAAACTTCGCGATACCCATTTTGAAACGGTTCACGGCCTGGATGCGCCAGGGCAGCACAGTTCTGCTTACGATCTTGCCGTATTGTCACGTGCGATCATTCACGGCGAGCCTGATTTTTATCACATGTACAGCGAGAAAAGCCTGACGTGGAATGGTATCACGCAGCAGAACCGTAACGGGCTGCTGTGGGATAAAACCATGAACGTTGATGGCCTGAAAACCGGGCATACCTCCGGCGCGGGCTTTAACCTGATCGCCTCGGCGGTAGACGGCAAACGCCGGCTGATTGCGGTGGTCATGGGCGCAGATAGCCCGAAAGGGCGTGAAGAACAGGCGCGCACGTTGCTGCACTGGGGACAACAGAATTTCGACACCGTGCAGGTGCTGCAAAACGGTAAAAAAGTGGGCACTGAACGCATCTGGTACGGTGATAAAGAGACGATTGAGCTCGGCACCGATCAGGATTTCTGGCTGGCGCTGCCGAAGAAGGAAATTCCCAACATTAAGGCGAAATACGTGCTGGACGGCAAAGAGCTGGAAGCGCCTATCGCCGCGCATCAGCGCGTGGGGGAAATTCAGCTTTACGACCGCGATAAGATCGTCGCCCACTGGCCGTTGGTCACGCTGGAAAGCGTCAAAAAGGGCGGGATGTTCTCGCGCCTGAGCGACTATTTCCATCACAAAGCGTAACGCTGACATCACCGTCATTCCCCTGGCGACAATGTGAAGCAGTGCACATACTATCAGGTAAGGCACTGCTATATTTTACTGTATCTATATACAGTAAATTCCGTCTCAGGGGGATCTATGCACTACAGTATCGAACATGTTCATGCCCGTACCGTCGCCGGTTTCCATATGGTTGGCCCGTGGGAAGACACCGTTAAGCAAGGTTTTGAGCAACTGATGATGTGGGTAGACGGCCAGTCAATTCCGGCGAAGGAGTGGATAGCGGTCTATTTTGATAACCCCGATGAAGTGCCGCCTGAAAAACTGCGCTGCAATACGGTAGTGACGGTGGCTGACGACTTCACATTGCCGCCCAATAGCGAGGGCGTCATCCTCACCCATATTGATGGCGGCGAGTACGCGGTTGCCAGCGCCCGGGTGGTTGAGCATGATTTTTCCACGCCGTGGCTGCAATTCTTTGACGCGTTGCTGAAAGACAATGCGTATCACATTGATGGCAAGCCCTGCTTCGAACGCTATCTCAACGACGGCAATCAGGACGGCTACTGGGATATTGAGATGTACGTTGCGGTGGCGCGAAACGCGGCCTGAAAATGAAGGTGAAAGATTTTTTTCGCCCCATGATGCGAGCCGGGCAAAAGCAGGTACAATTGCGCTCTTTCGTTCTGCCGGAGAACCGGTTTGCGTCCTGATAAGTCACTCAGTCCTTTTGAAATTCGGCTATACCGCAATTATCGTGTGGTGCACGGCATTCGTATCGCCCTGGCATTTGTGCTGGCCTTTCTGATTGTACGTATTTTTGACATTCCGGAAGGGTCGTGGCCGCTGATTACTCTCGTGGTTATCATGGGGCCCATCTCGTTCTGGGGAAACGTGGTGCCGCGCGCCTTCCAGCGTATTGGCGGCACTATCCTCGGCTCGGCGCTGGGTTTGATTGCGCTTAAGCTTGAACTCATTTCTTTACCGCTGATGCTGATGTGGTGCGCCGGGGCAATGTTCCTGTGCGGCTGGCTGACGCTCGGGAAACGGCCCTATCAGGCACTGTTGATTGGCATTACGCTGGGCGTGGTCGTCGGCGCGCCGCCGGGAGACCTGCACACTGCATTGTGGCGAAGCGGCGACGTTATCTTCGGTTCGCTGCTGGCGATGCTTTTCACTGGCGTCTGGCCGCAGCGGGCGTTTATCCACTGGCGCATCCAGATGGCGACATTTGTGACCCAGTTTAATCGTCTCTATCAGGCCGGGTTTTCACCCAACCTGGTGGAGCGGCCGCATCTGGAAAAGCACCTGCAAACGGTGCTCAACGATGTGGTGAAAATCCGTGGGCTGATTACACCTGCCAGCAAAGAAACACATATCCAGAAATCGGTATTTGAAGGTATTCAGACCGTGAGCCGCAACCTCGTTTGCATGCTCGAGCTGCAAATCAACGCGCACTGGGCGTCTCGCGAAAGCCACTTTTTAATGCTTAACGCCCATACGCTGCGCGAAACGCAGCAGATGACGCAGCAAACGCTCTTAACCATCGCCCACGCGCTGTACGAGGGTAACCCCCAGCCGGTTAAAGCGAACACGGAAAAACTCAACGAGATCGTCGATGAGCTACGCCAGTTGCTGACAGAGCATAAAAGCACTCATTTGGTGGAAACGCCCATTCATGGCTACGTTTGGCTAAGCATGGAGCTGGCGCGTCAGCTTGAGCTATTATCCCTGCTTATCTGCCGTGCGCTGCGTAAATAAGCGACGAATGCAACACCTTTGACCTTGGGTTGTTTCGATTCAGCAGCGTTTAGGGTTATGATGAGGGACAGGTAAAAACCATTGTCATTAGCAGCGCCTATACGTATATATAGTCTTATAGTCGTTGTATTTACGAATCCGAGTCTCAAATATCAGGGGTGTAAAAATGGAAACAACTAAGCCTTCATTTCAGGATGTACTGGAGTTTGTTCGTCTGTTCCGTCGTAAAAACAAACTGCAGCGTGAAATTCAGGACGTTGAGAAAAAGATCCGTGACAACCAGAAGCGCGTACTGCTGCTGGACAACCTTAGCGACTACATCAAACCGGGCATGAGCGTTGAAGCGATTCAGGGCATCATTGCCAGCATGAAGAGCGATTACGAAGATCGCGTTGATGATTACATCATCAAAAATGCCGAAATTTCTAAAGAACGTCGCGACATCTCTAAAAAGCTGAAAGCGATGGGCGAACAGAAGGTTGCTGAGCCGAAAGCTGAGTAATTTTTTCATCAGGCGGCCTCCGTGCCGCCTGAATGCTATCTGACGCCGCCTTCCACCATGGGCAGCAAATACTTTTTCGGCCACAACGTATTGCCCTCGTTTCTCTCCAGCTCAACCATCACGGCATCTACATCGTGTTTCGTCCTGTCGAGCATTAATCCCATCACGCTTCCGCTGTGTGCGATGCTCACGCCATACAGTGAAAAACGCGCCACAATATCCAGCACGCGCTGAAAACCCGGTTTCGGTAAAATTAACTGGCTGGCGATAGCGCTAAGCGTCGCGGCTTCCCCCAGCAGGCTGGCACAGCCTGTTTCACATGCCTGACGGGTTTTTTGCCAGGCTTGCTCCAGTTGGGGTGCGCCGGTAAGCAGTGCCGCATGCCTGTCGAGGCGGTGATAGTCTGCGGTTTGTAGCGTATGTGGGCTTTCCAGCACCAGAATATCGAGCTGCGGTTGTTGCGAACCGGCGGTTTGCGCATGGCCCTGATTATGATCGAACAGCGTCAACTGGCGAAAAGGCGTGCTATCGGTGGGCTCAAGGTTAACGCAAAGCTGTGCCAGCGTCTGTTCAGAGAGTGTTTTATCAAAATAGCGCGCGGTGGCGACAGCGGTGGCGGCAATATCTGCCGTACTGCTGGCCATCCCTTTGGCGACCGGAATGAATGAGTGCAGATTAATGCGCAACTGCTGGCTCCACTCCGCCGGAAGTTCCCACAGAGCCAGCAACTGATTGACCATTGCGCGCGTCAGCGGACGTTCATCATCAGCCGGTTTACCGGCTTTAACTTCCACGGTGCTGTAAAGCCCAACCGGGCAGGAGATTAATTTCTCACTTCCCTGGATCCAGCCCTGAATCAGTTCCCCGCAGGATGCGGGGCATTGTGCAACGGCCACGCTGTCACCTTATTAGCCCTATTTTCCAGGTCGGTATTATAAATTGAATAAACCGCTGCGGCGCAATAGATTGTTTTAGCGCAAAATTGCAACGGAGTATGAGCGCTACACTGACTCCGTAATTAAGCCGATAGGTCAGACACGTAATGTGTCAGGGAAGAGGGTGTAAATCCCTCGCAGCCCCCGCTGCTGTAATGCTGACGAACCCGTAAATACCACTGATCGTGAGATTGGGAAGGACGGGCGAGAACGACGCTAAGCCAGAAGACCTGCCTGTCGGTACATCTCAACAACTTCGGTGGGAAGTGGGTTGCTCAGAAGCGTGCGGTCGGCAGACCGGGAACACGCGCATCTCGACGTACCCCTACCACCCTGAGCAGGATCAGGGCATGGCGGCAAAGCATCACGCATTTATTCTGGCAGGCACCGGTAGCGGCTGTGGTAAAACCACGGTAACGCTTGGCTTGTTGAATGTGCTGAAACAGCGCGGATGGCGAGTGCAGCCGTGGAAAGTCGGGCCCGATTACCTCGACACCGGCTGGCATACGGCGATTTCCGGCGTGGCGTCGCGTAATCTCGACAGTTTCATGATCCCCGCGCCTGCGCTGAACGCCTTGTTCAGCGAACAGATGCAGCATGCCGATATCGCGGTGATTGAAGGCGTGATGGGGCTGTACGATGGCCTCGGTATCGACCCCAATCAATGCAGCACCGCTGCGATGGCAAAACAGCTCGGTTGCCCGGTCATTTTGCTGGTGGACGGCAAAGCGGTCTCAACCTCGATTGCGGCAACCGTGCTGGGTTTTCAGCACTTCGATCCCTCTCTGAATATCGCTGGCGTGATTGTCAATCGCGTCAACAGCGACAGCCATTTCCAGCTTCTCAAATCCGCCATTGAGCGCTACTGCACATTGCCGGTCATGGGTTATGTGCCCACCGTGGCGGGCGTCGCGTTGCCGGAGCGGCATCTCGGGCTGGTGACGGCGCGGGAGTCGGTTGTTGAACAGCAACCGTGGCAAGATTTTGCCGACACGCTGGGACGCACGCTCGATATCGAAAAACTGCTGACCCTGAGCGAGATGAAAACCCTGCCGCAGGGCGAATGGCCGCCAATACCCTCGGTGGGCGAAGGTGAGCGTCTGACGCTTGCGCTGGCCGATGATGAAGCCTTCAATTTTTACTACCCGGACAACATTGCGCTGCTTAAACGTGCAGGCGTCGACATCGTCCGCTTTAGCCCACTTCACGATAACGTGCTACCGGAATGCCAGATGATCTGGCTCGGCGGCGGGTATCCGGAGATCCACGCGAAGGCGCTGGCGGCAAATCAGCCGATGCTCAATCAGTTGCGCAAGGCACATGCACGCGGCGTGGCTATCTACGCCGAATGCGGCGGCCTGATGTATCTGGGCAGCTCGCTGGAAGATGCGCAGGGTACAACTCATCTCATGGCGAATATCATTCCCGGTCACAGCAAAATGGGCAAACGGCTGACGCGCTTTGGCTACTGCGAGGCGCAGGCGCGGGAAAATACGCTGCTGGCGGCGGCGGGGGAATGGCTTCGCGGGCACGAATTTCACTACTCCGATTTCACGCCGGAAACGCCGGCAGTGCTGGATTGCCGCAAAGTACGCGACGGGAAAATCCTGCAAACCTGGTCCGGTGGCTGGCAGGTGGGTAACACCTTCGCCAGCTATCTGCATATTCATTTCGCCCAGCGCCCGATGATGCTCGCGCATTGGTTGAATGCGGCAAGGAGCGCCCAATGACCCTGCTTGCCTGGTGTATCGCCTGGATACTCGACCTGCTTATTGGTGACCCGCAAAGCTGGCCTCACCCGGTGCGCTGGATAGGCTCCCTTATCACCCGCGTACAAAAAACGGTGCGCCGCTATTGCCACAGTGACCGCGCGTTGCGGATTGGCGGCGGTGTGATGTGGCTGGTGGTGGTCGGTCTGAGCTGGGCTGTCGCCTGGGGCGTACTGGCGCTGGCTTACGCGATACATCCGTGGCTAGGCTGGGCAGTGGAGGTCTGGATGATCTTCACGGTACTGGCCGGGCGCTGTCTGGCGAATGCGGCCCGCGACGTTGAACAACCGCTACGCGCGGGTGATTTAGCACAAAGCCGGATAAAACTGTCGTGGATTGTGGGGCGGGATACCTCGCAACTTCAACCTGCGCAAATCAACCGTGCGGTGGTTGAAACCGTCGCCGAAAACAGCGTCGACGGAATCATCGCGCCGCTCTTCTTCCTGCTGCTCGGCGGTGCGCCGCTGGCGATGGCTTATAAAGCGGTGAATACGCTGGACTCCATGGTCGGCTACAAACATGAAAAATACCGCGCGATTGGTATGGTGAGCGCCCGGCTGGACGACGTCGCCAACTTCATTCCCGCGCGCCTGAGCTGGCTGCTGCTCAGCGCCGCCGCTCTGCTTTGCCGCGACAACGCCGCTGCCGCGTTCCGCATTGGCTGGCGCGATCGCCATAACCACAGCAGCCCCAACTGCGCATGGTCTGAAGCGACCGTCGCCGGGGCGTTGGGCATCCGCCTGGGCGGGCCGAATGACTATTTTGGTGAGCGCGTTGAGAAGCCGTGGATCGGTGACGAGCAACGCGACATTGCCGTAGACGATATTTCCCGAACGATTCGACTGATGTGGGTTGCTTCCACGCTGGCGCTGGTGCTGTTTATGGCAGTCCGGTGGCTGGTGATGGGCGCGGCCTGAGGAGTAGCACATGGATTACATTCGCCAGCCGCAGGCCATTGAGGCTAAAAGCTTTGACATTATCGGCGAGATTATTCGCGAAACGCGGCCCGATTGTCAGTTTGCCAGTCCGCTACACGAAGCCATCGTCAAGCGCGTCATTCATACCACTGCTGATTTCGAGTGGCTGGATATTCTGTGGTTTTCTCCGGATGCGCTGGCGCGTCTGACGGCAGCCCTGAGTCGCCCTTGCACGCTCTACACCGACACCACCATGGCGCTATCGGGGATTAACAAACCGCTGCTGGCAAGCTTTGGCGGCGAATGCCGCTGCTACATCAGCGACCCGCGCGTGGTGCGCGAAGCCAAAGCGCAGGGCATGACGCGTTCGATGGCCGCCGTGGATATCGCCGTGCGCGAAGAGGGTGAGAAAGTCTTTGTCTTCGGCAACGCGCCGACCGCGCTGTTCCGCCTGCTGGAGCTGAACGTGCCGGTCAGCGGTGTGGTTGGCGTACCGGTTGGTTTTGTCGGTGCCGCGGAATCCAAAGACGCGCTGACTCATAGTGCACTGCCCGCCATTGCCGCGCTGGGGCGTAAGGGCGGCAGTAACGTGGCGGCGGCGATTGTGAACGCCATTCTCTACCACTTGCGGGATGCAAAATGAGCGACGCCGCGTTTGACGCCCCGGTCTGGCACAACGGTAAACCGCTGCGCAAAGGCTACACCACCGGTTCCTGCGCCACTGCCGCCGCGAAAGTGGCGGCGCTGATGGTGCTGCGTCAGCACATTATTCATCAGGTCTCGATCGTGACGCCCTCTGGCGTGACGCTCAATCTGAACGTTGAATTGCCGCAAATTGAAGGGCAACAGGCTGTGGCGGCAATCCGTAAAGACGGCGGCGATGATGTTGACGCCACGCACGGCATGTTGATTTTTGCCCGCGTGACGCTCAACGACAGCGGCGAAATTGTCTTACGCGGCGGGGAAGGCGTGGGCACCGTGACTCGCAAAGGCGTGGGCCTGCCGCTCGGCAGCGCGGCGATTAACCGCACCCCGCGTCAGACCATCGAAGCTGCCGTTCGCGAGGCGATTGGCCCGGCGCGCGGCGCAGAGGTCGAGATTTTTGCCCCGGAAGGCGAAGCGCGGGCGCAGAAAACCTACAACGCCCGGCTCGGTATTCTGGGCGGGATCTCGATTCTTGGCACGACCGGTATCGTCACGCCCATGTCGGAGGAGAGCTGGAAACGCTCCCTGTCGCTGGAACTGGAAATCAAGCGCGCTGCGGGCCTCACCCGCGTGGTACTGGTGCCGGGCAATCATGGTGAACGTTTTGTCCGCGAGCAACTCGGCATCGATAGCGACGTGGTGGTCACCATGAGCAACTTTGTCGGCTATATGCTGGATGAGGCCGTGCGCCTTGGGTTCCGGCACATTGTGCTGATTGGTCACCCTGGAAAACTGATCAAAATTGCCGCCGGGATTTTCCATACCCATAGCCATATTGCCGATGCGCGGATGGAAACGCTGGTGGCGCATCTGGCGCTGCTTGGCGCGCCGCTGGATCTGCTGACGCAGGTGAGCGATTGCGATACCACCGAGGCGGCGATGGAGCACATCGACGCCTTTGGTTATCAGCGCATCTACAACCATCTTGCCGAACGTATTTGTCTTCGCGTGCAGCAAAAACTGCGCTTTACCAAAACGCCGCCCGTATGCGACGCCATCATGTTTGCCTTTGACAACCAGGTGCTGGGGAGCAATCGCCCGGTCGAAGAGATCGTGGAGGCGCTGCAATGTTAACGGTCGTGGGGATGGGGCCTGCCGGGTTAACGCTTATCACCCCGCTGGCAAGCGAGGCTATCGCACAGGCGCAGGTGCTGGTCGGGGCCAAACGCCATCTGGCGCAGTTTCCTGCGTTTAAGGGCGAGCAGCGTCTGCTTGATGCCGATATCCCTCAGTTGCTGGCGTGGATAACCGCGCATCGGCATAAAAATATCGTGGTGCTGGCTTCCGGCGACCCGCTTTTTTACGGCATCGGCACGCGAATGGTGGCCTACTTTGGCCGCGAAAACGTGCGCATCGTGCCGGGGATCAGCGCGGTGCAATACCTGTGCGCCCGCGCAGGAGTAGACATGAATGAGATGTGGCTCACCAGTAGCCACGGGCGCGATGTGTCGTTTGATGAACTGGCCCGACACCGCAAAGTGGCGATGGTGACCGATAGCCGCTGTGGCCCGCGCGACATCGCGCAACAGCTTACGGCAAGAGGAAAAGGGCACCGCTGGATGGTGATTGGGGAACATCTGGCGATGGAAAATGAACAGATCCACTGGCTGCGCGTCAGTGAGGTCAATGCCGACTACGGCATGAACACGGTGGTGATCCTCGATGAAAGATGAACTGTTTCTGCGCGGCGAGAAGGTGCCAATGACCAAAGAGGCCGTGCGTGCGCTGGCCTTATCGAAACTGGATTTACATCACGCGCGCCATTTTATTGATGTGGGGGCGGGCACCGGTAGCGTCTCCATTGAAGCCGCGTTGCACTTTCCGGCGTTAAAGGTGACCGCTATCGAGCGCAACCCGGCGGCGCTGGCACTGATGGCGCAAAACTGCCGCCATTTTGCTTGCGAAAATATTGTGCGCATTCAGGCCGATGCGCCTGTGGTGGTGGACGAAAAAGCCGACGCTATTTTTATCGGCGGCAGCGGCGGGAACCTGGCGTTGCTGATTGACTGGGCGCTTGAACAGCTGCATCCCGCAGGGCGTCTGGTGATGACCTTTATTTTGCAGGAAAACCTCAATAGCGCGCTGGCACATCTGCAACAGCGCGGCATTGCTCCGCTTGATTGCCAACAGATTCAGGTTTCGGCCCTGAGTCCGCTCGGCAGCGGCCACTATTTCAAAGCCAACAACCCCGTCTATGTCATCGCCTGTCAGAAGGAAGAAGCGCATGTCTGAAACATTCGATCCCCGTTGCGTCTGGTTTGTCGGCGCAGGCCCTGGTGACCGGGAACTGATTACCCTCAAAGGCTATCGTCTGTTACAGCAGGCGCAGGTGGTGATTTACGCCGGGTCATTGATTAACACCGAACTGCTGGAGTACTGCCCACTGGAAGCGGAGTACTACGACAGCGCGGAACTGCATCTCGCGCAAATTCTCGATGTGATGGAAGCGGGCATAAAAGCGGGCAAAACCGTGGTGCGCCTGCAAACGGGCGATGTCTCGCTGTATGGTTCGGTGCGCGAACAGGGCGAAGAACTCACCCGCCGTGGTATCGCCTGGCAGGTTGTCCCGGGCGTCAGCGCATTTCTTGGCGCGGCGGCGGAACTCGGCGTCGAATATACGGTACCGGAAGTCTCGCAAAGCCTGATTATCACGCGCCTGGAAGGCCGTACCCCGGTACCCGCACGCGAACAGCTCGAATCTTTTGCTCAGCATCAGACCTCAATGGCGATTTATCTCTCCGTTCAGCGCATCCATCGCGTCGCCGAGCGCCTGATTGAGGGCGGCTATCCTGCCAGCACCCCGGTTGCGGTGATTTACAAAGCAACCTGGCCGGAAAGCCAGACCGTGCGCGGTACGCTGGCGGATATTGCGGACAAAGTGCGCGAAGCGGATATACGCAAAACGGCGCTCATCCTCGTGGGCGCGTTCCTGGGCGAGGAGTATCACTACTCAAAACTCTATGACGCGGAATTCAGCCATGAATACCGCAAAGCCTGAATCCATCGCGCTGTTTTGCCTGACGCCCGGCGGTGTTGAACTGGCGAAACGGCTGTCGGCCCTGTTGCCGATGACCTGCTTTACCCGCGACGAATTGCTGGAACCGGGTTTTTTGCCCTTTGACGGCGGTTTTGCCCACGCGGCGCGTACGGCGTTTGCGCGCGATTCCGCACTGATTTTTATCGGCGCGACCGGCATTGCCGTGCGCGTGCTGGCCCCGGCGATCGCAGATAAGTTCAGCGATCCGGCAGTGGTCGTCATTGATGAGCGCGGTCAGCACGCGATCAGCCTGCTCTCCGGTCACATGGGTGGGGCGAACGCGCTGACGCGTAAGCTGGCGGGTTTGCTGGGGGCTGACCCGGTCATTACCACTGCAACCGATGTTAACGAGTTGGCTGCACTCGACACGCTGGCCGTTGCGCTGAATGCGCGCATGAAGGATTTTCGCGCGGCGGTAAAAACGGTTAATCAGATGCTGGTTAGTGGAAAACGCGTGGGGTTGTGGTGCGAGCCGGAATTTCGCGAGGCGCTTAATCAGTGTGATGTGCGCGGGTTTATCCCCGTGGCGTCGTTGCAGTCGCTACCGCCGCTGGACGGGGTGGTTTGCATTACGCTGGCACGCGAGCTTCCCGACATCGCCATTGCGCACTGGAAGCTGGTACCGCAGCGGATCGTAGCGGGCATTGGCTGTCGTCGCGATACCGATTCGGCGCTGCTGGCAACGTTATTCGCCCGCCAGATGGCGGCGTACGGTGTTGACCCGCTGGCGCTAAAGGCGATTGGCAGCATCTCACTGAAAAAAGAGGAACCGGCGCTCAATGCGCTGGCTACCGCATACCGCGTGCCGTTTTACACCTTCAGCGCTGAGGCGTTGCGCGAACACGAACACCGATTTACCTCCTCTGATTTTGTCCGCCAGACGGTGGGCGTCGGCAGCGTCTCTGGCCCGTCGGCCTGGTTGCTGAGCGAGGGAAATATCTCAGGAGAGACCCTGCGTGAACAGGGCGTCACCATCACTTTGGGAGTAGCACACTGATGTTAACCGTTATTGGAATTGGCCCTGGATCGCAGGCAATGATGACCATGGAAGCGGTGGAAGCCTTGCAGGCCGCAGAAATCATCGTCGGCTACAAAACCTACACCCACCTGGTGAAAGCCTTTACCGGTGAAAAGCAGGTGATCAAAACCGGGATGTGCAAAGAGATTGAGCGTTGCCAGACAGCTATTGACCTGGCGCAAGCGGGGCACAAAGTGGCGCTTATCAGCAGCGGCGATGCCGGTATTTACGGCATGGCGGGGCTGGTGCTGGAGCTGGTCAGCAAACAGAAATGTGATGTGGAAGTGCGCCTGATTCCCGGCATGACCGCCAGTATTGCGGCGGCATCATTGCTTGGTGCGCCGCTGATGCATGACTTCTGCCACATCAGCCTGAGCGACCTGCTGACACCGTGGCCGGTCATTGAAAAACGCATTATCGCCGCCGGAGAGGCTGACTTTGTTATCTGCTTCTATAACCCGCGCAGCCGGGGCCGCGAAGGGCATCTGGCGCGTGCGTTTGAGCTGCTGGCGGGCAGTAAAAGTGCCGACACGCCGGTGGGGGTAGTGAAATCGGCGGGGCGTAAGAAAGAGGAAAAATGGGTGACCACGCTTGGCGAGATGGATTTCACGCCGGTGGATATGACAAGCCTGGTGATTGTCGGCAATAAAACCACCTATGTGCAGGATGGCCTGATGATCACGCCGCGAGGGTATGTGCTGTGAGTTTCGGCGATGTGTTGGTCATTGGCGGCACCAGCGATGCGCGGATGATCTGCCTGCTGCTGGATGCCGCGAATGTGCATTACACCCTTTCCGTTGCTACGCCAACCGGGCAGCAACTGGCGGGCGATATTCGCGGCCAGGTACGTTGCGGGCGGCTGGAGCTGGCGCAGATGGTGACGTGGTTAAAGGAAAACAACACGCGCTGGGTGATCGACGCGTCGCATCCTTACGCCGAAGTCGTGAGCCGTAACGTACTGCGCGCCTGCGAAGCGGCGGGCGTAGTGCTGAGCCGCTATCAGCGCCCGGAACAGCTCCGCGATCTCACCCATCCGTTGCTTCATTTTGTGCCAGATATCCGCCAGGCGTGCGACGTGGCGAAGCGTTTTGGCGAGCGCGTAGTGCTCACCACCGGCAGTAAAGATTTAGCGCTGTGGCGCGCAGGCCTGCCGGAGAAAACGCTGCTGGCCCGCGTATTACCGGTGCCTGAAGTGATAAACCAGTGTGTCGAACTGGGTTTCGGTGTGGGCGAGATTTTCGCTCTCTGCGGCCCGTTCAGTGCGGAGTTTAACGCCGCTTTTTACCGCCAGTGCCACGCCGATGTGGTGATTACCAAATCCTCAGGCGCTGAGGGCGGTTATCAGGAAAAAGTACAGCCCTGTCTGGATGCGGGCATTCCCTGCATCGTGATTACGCGCCCGGCACCGCTGGTGTCGGGGGAGGAACTACTGGAAAACCGCGCCGATGTGCAGCGGCGTATTGTACGCTGGCTGGCGACGGCGGAAGGAGAGAATCGATGAAAAAAGCCCTTCTGGTCGTCAGCTTCGGCACCAGCTATCCCGAAACCTGCGAGAAAAATATCGTAGCCTGCGAGCGTGAGCTCGCCGCCAGTTGCCCGGATCGCGACCTGTTTCGCGCCTTCACTTCCGGGATGATTATCCGCAAGCTGAAACAGCGCGACGGCATCGAAATTGACACCCCGTTACAGGCGTTGCAAAAACTGGCAGAGCAGGGATATCAGGATGTGGCGATTCAATCGCTGCATATTATCAACGGTGATGAGTACGAAAAGATTGCCAGCGAAGTGCAATCTCTGCGCCCGCTATTTTCCCGCCTGACGCTGGGCGCGCCTTTGCTGAGCACTCACGATGACTACGTTGAGCTGATGTCAGCGTTACGCCTGCAAATGCCCGCGCTCACCGCGAAAGAGAAAGTCGTCTTTATGGGCCACGGTGCCAGCCACCATGCCTTTGCCGCCTATGCCTGTCTCGACCATATGATGACCGCGCAGCAATTTCCTGCGCGCGTCGGCGCGGTTGAGAGTTACCCGGAAGTGGACGGTCTGATTGCCAGCATGCAACGCGAAGGCGTGAGTGCGGTTCACCTGATGCCGCTGATGCTGGTCGCGGGCGATCATGCGATTAACGACATGGCTTCTGATGAAGAAGACTCCTGGAAAACCTTATTTAACGCCGCCGGGATCCCCGCCACACCGTGGTTGTGTGGGCTGGGTGAAAACCCGGAGGTGCGGGCGATGTTTGTGAAGCATCTGCATCAGGCACTTAACGAAACCCTGGGAGAAGCCGCATGACGGGGAAATTATATGCGTTGAGCACCGGGCCGGGGGCATCTGACCTGATTACCGTACGCGCCGCCCGCACGCTGGGCTCACTCGATATTCTCTATGCACCCGCCGGACGCAAAGGCGGCGACAGTTTAGCGCTCTCTATTGTGCGGGAGTATCTCGGCGAGCAGACGGAAATTCGCTGCTGCCACTTCCCGATGAGCGCCGACAGTGCGGAAAAAGAAGCTG
The DNA here is from genome assembly GCF_057782505.1 of Pseudocitrobacter sp. CD920760. Classification (NCBI taxonomy): domain Bacteria; kingdom Pseudomonadati; phylum Pseudomonadota; class Gammaproteobacteria; order Enterobacterales; family Enterobacteriaceae; genus Pseudocitrobacter; species Pseudocitrobacter sp. CD920760. The sequence goes on along the minus strand of NZ_CM173490.1, from coordinate 3,319,166 downwards.
TCTGGAACGATGTTGCCGCCGCGCTGGTGCAGGAAGTGGAAGCCGGTAAACAGGTCGGATTTATCACGCTGGGCGACGCGATGCTGTTCAGCACCTGGGTCTTTCTGCTGGCCCGTATTGGCAATCCAGACTGGCTGGAGATTGTGCCTGGCGTGACCTCGTTTGCCGCCATCGCCGCCCGCAGTAAAACGCCGCTGGCAATGGAGCAGCAGTCGATGGCGGTGATCGCATGTACCGCGCCGGAAGCGGAGATTGCTCAGGCGCTGGCGCAGCACGACAGCCTGGTACTGATGAAAGTGTATGGTCGCTTCGCCCGTATTAAGGCGCTACTGGCGCAGGCGGAGCTGCTGGAGTGCGCGTTGATGATGGCAGAAGCCACGCTTCCCGGCGAACAGTGCTGGCACAACCTGGCTGACGTCAGTGATGACCAGCCGTTGCCGTACTTCTCAACCATTCTGGTCAATAAACAGTGGAGGACCGCACAATGATGCTGGAAAAACAGCTCAAACAGCTTTCCCTGAGCGGCCTGGCCGCGGCGCTGCTGCTGATGGTGGTGCCCGAGCAGGCATTCGCCATGCACATTATGGAAGGTTTTTTACCGCCGATGTGGGCGCTGGCCTGGTGGCTGCTGTTTCTGCCGTGCCTGTGGTACGGCTTAGTGCGCCTGCGCCGCATCGTGGCGGAAGATAATCATCAGAAGGTGCTGCTGGCGCTGTGTGGGGCGTTTATCTTCGTGCTCTCCGCACTGAAAATTCCGTCGGTCACCGGAAGCTGTTCGCACCCCACCGGGGTAGGTCTGGCAGTGATTCTGTTTGGCCCCGGCGTGGTGGCGATTTTGGGCGCCATTGTTCTATTGTTCCAGGCGCTGTTGCTGGCGCACGGCGGGTTAACCACGCTGGGCGCCAACGGCATGTCGATGGCGGTCATTGGCCCGGTGGTTGGGTATCTGGTGTGGAAAATGGCCTGCCGCGCCGGGCTGCGTCGCGATGTGTGCGTGTTTTTGTGCGCCATGCTGGCGGATCTGGTGACCTATTTCGTCACTTCAGTACAGCTGGGCGTTGCGTTCCCGGACCCTGAAACGGGCGCGACAGGATCCATCGTCAAATTTATGGGGATCTTCTGCCTGACGCAGATCCCGATTGCTATTGCTGAAGGGTTATTAACGGTGCTGATTTACGATCAGCTCACCAAACGACAGTTGATTTCCGTACAGGGGCATTAAATGAAAAAGACGTTGATTCTGTTGGCGATGGTAATTGCGCTGGTGATCCTGCCGTTTTTCATTAATCACGGCGGCGAATATGGCGGGTCGGACGGTGAAGCGGAAAACCAGATTCAGGTAGTCGCGCCTGACTATCAACCTTGGTTCCAGCCGCTGTATGAGCCCGCCAGCGGTGAGATTGAAAGTTTATTGTTCACGCTGCAAGGCTCCATTGGCGCGGCGGTGATTTTCTATATTCTTGGCTACACCAAAGGACGCCAGCGTCGTGATGACCGGGCTTGACCGCATCAGTTATCAGAGCCGCTGGCGACATATCGCGCCGGAGTGGAAATTTCTGCTCTGGCTGCTGCTGATGGTGCTGGCATTTACGCTGCCCGTTCTCGGGCGCGTGATGACGCTGCTGTTTACCGCCGCGCTGACCTGCTTTGTGGCACGCATTTCCCTGTGGCGCTGGTGCCGCTGGATGGCGCTGCCGCTGGGGTTTTTGCTGGTGGGCGTGCTGACGATTTTGTTCAGTATCGGTCGCGACCCGCAAAGCCTGTGGTGGGGCATTTCCATTGGCGATTACTGGCTGGGCATGACGCCTTCAGGGCTTATCACCGCCAACGACACATTCTGGCGCAGCCTGTGCGCGTTGTCGGCGACGTTCTGGTTGGTGCTTAATCTGCCGTTCGATCAGCTTATCGTGTTGCTACAGCGCGCGCGCGTGCCGCGCTTAATCACCGAACAAATTCTGCTGACCTGGCGCTTCATTTTTATCCTGTTAGATGAAGCACTGGCCATTCATCGCGCACAGACGCTGCGTTTTGGGTATCGTAGTCTGCCGAAAGGCTATCGCTCGCTGGCGATGCTGGTTGGGTTGCTGTTCACGAGGGTGCTGATGCGTTATCAACAGATGGCGACGACGCTGGATATCAAACTTTATCAGGGTGATTTTCACCTTTAGGGGCCCGGATGCTCGCGACCACCAATCTCTGTTTTCGCTATCAGGATTCTCCCGTGTTGAGCGGCCTGAATCTTGATTTCTCTGCTCAGGCCGTTACCGGGCTGGTCGGGGCCAACGGCTGCGGGAAATCGACGCTGTTTATGAATTTAAGCGGGATATTGCGCCCGCAACAGGGCGCGGTACTGTGGCAGGGTAAACCGCTGGAATACAGCAAACGCGGCCTGCTGGCGCTTCGCCAGCAGGTCACCACTGTCTTTCAGGACCCGGACCAGCAAATCTTCTACACCGACATCGACAGCGATATTGCCTTCGCGCTGCGCAACCTGGGCGTAGATGAGGCGGAAATCGCCCGCCGCGTCGAGGACGCGCTAACGCTGGTGGATGCACAACATTTTCGTCATCAGCCGATTCAGTGTCTGAGCCATGGACAGAAAAAGCGCGTGGCGATTGCCGGCGCGCTGGTGCTGAAGGCGCGCTATCTGTTGCTCGATGAACCGACGGCGGGGCTTGATCCGTCAGGGCGTACGCAGATGATTGACATCATCAGGCGCATTGTTGGCCAGGGAAATCACGTGGTGATCTCCAGCCACGATATTGACCTGATTTATGAAGTGAGCGATGCGGTGTATGTCATGCACCGTGGTGAAGTGCTGGCCGAGGGCGTGCCGGGCGACGTTTTTTCACGCGCGGATGTGATGGCGAAAGCCGGGTTGACGCAGCCCTGGCTGGTAAAGCTGCATGCCCAACTCGGCCTGCCGCTGTGTAAAACCGAAGATGAATTTTTCAGCCGTATGCGCAACAACAGTCAGGGACAAACATGATGACGCAGGCAATTATGATTCAGGGTACCGCGTCCGACGTCGGCAAAAGTGTGCTGGTGGCGGGGTTGTGCCGTATTTTTCATCAGGACGGGCTGAAGACCGCGCCGTTTAAATCGCAGAATATGGCCCTTAATTCCGGCATCACGCCGGATGGCAAAGAGATGGGACGGGCGCAGATTTTTCAGGCGGAAGCCGCCGGTATTACCCCGGATGTGCGCATGAATCCGGTACTGCTCAAACCGACCAGCGACCGCAAGGCGCAGGTGGTGTTGATGGGCAAAGTCATGACCGATATGGACGCTGTCAGCTATCACGACTATAAGCCGCGCCTGCGTCAGCAAATTCTTGAGGTGTATACCAGCCTTGGGCAGGAGTACGACGCGCTGGTACTGGAGGGCGCGGGGAGCCCGGCAGAAATTAATCTGCGCGATCGCGATATCGTCAATATGGGTATGGCCGAACTGGCACAGTGCCCGGTAATTCTGGTGGCTGACATCGACCGGGGCGGCGTTTTTGCCTCTATTTACGGCACGCTGGCGCTGCTGCTTGAGCATGAGCGCGCGCGGGTAAAAGGGGTGATCATCAATAAGTTTCGCGGCGATGTATCGCTGCTGATGCCTGGCGTCAAACAGATTGAAGACCTTACCGGCGTACCGGTGCTCGGCGTAATGCCGTGGCTGGATGTTGACCTTGAAGAGGAAGACAGCGTCGCCATGCAGCGAGGGCTTTACCGCCATATTGGCGATCGCCCGGTAACTATCGCGGTGGCGCAACTTCCGCACTTATCCAACTTCACCGATCTCAATGCGCTGGCGGCGCAGCCGGATGTGCGGGTGCGTTATGTGCGCACGCCGGAGGAACTGGCCGATGCTGACCTCATCATTCTACCGGGCAGCAAAAATACGCTTGGCGATCTTAACTGGTTGCGGCAAAGCGGGCTTGCGCAGGCGCTGCTGGCACGGCATCGCGAAGGCACGCCGGTGATGGGCATTTGCGGCGGCTATCAGATGCTTGGCGAAACTATTACCGATGAGATTGAATCCAGGCTCGGCGTACTACCGGGTCTGGGACTGCTGGCGACCGACACGCTGTTTGCGCCGGAGAAAACTACCGAGCAAACGCGCGCGCGCCTGCAAACTGCGCTTCCCGGCTGGCTGGCAAATGTCTCAGGGATGGATATCTCCGGGTATGAAATTCATATGGGGACCACCACCCGCCACGCGCACTGCCGCGCGGCGCTGGAACTGCATCGCCCGGACGGCTCTACGCTTGCCGACGGCGCGGTCAGCGACGATGGGATGGTATTCGGCACCTATCTGCACGGTTTATTTGACAGCGACGCTTTCACGCGCGGCATCGTTAACGCCCTGCGTCAGCGCAAAGGGCTTTCCGCGCTGGACGTCACGGTGAGCTATGCCGATTACAAAGCGCAGCAGTTTGATATCCTCGCCAACGCGATGCGTGAACATATTAATATTGAGAAGATTTATCAGATTATGCACGACTATCAGGAGCCGCAATCATGATACTGGTCACCGGTGGCGCGCGCAGCGGTAAAAGCCGTCACGCGGAATCACTGCTGCGCGAATACCCGCACGTGCTTTACATCGCCACCTCGCAAATTACCGATGCGGAAATGGACGCGCGCATTCAGCATCACCGCGATAGTCGTCCGGCGCACTGGCGGACCGCCGAACGCTGGCAGGATTTAGACGCGGTGATCGCCCCGACAAACGATCCCGAAGAAGCGATTTTGCTGGAGTGCGTGACGACGCTTGTGACCAACGTGCTGTTTGCCAACGGCGGGGAAGGCGATGTCGATAACTGGGATTTCGCGGCGCTGGAAAGGGCGGTGGACCTGGAAATTGAGAAGCTTATTATAGCCTGCCAGCATTGCCCATCATTGGTGGTGCTGGTAACCAATGAAGTGGGAATGGGGATCGTGCCGGAGAACCGTCTGGCGCGCCATTTTCGCGACATTGCCGGGCGAGTGAATCAAAAACTGGCGCAGGCGGCGGACGACGTCTGGCTGGTGGTGTCAGGAATTGGAGTCAAAATAAAATGAGCAGGATCTTCTTTGCCACGCTGTCGTTTATGAGCCGTTTGCCGGTGCCTCAGCGCTGGTCGCAGGGACTGGATATCGATCAATATGTCCGTGGCATCGTCACGTTTCCCCTTGTCGGTTTGCTGCTTGGGGTATTAAGCGGGCTGGTCTTTATGCTGTTACAGCCCTGGTGCGGCGTGCCGCTGGCGGCATTTTTCGCGGTGCTGGCGCTGGCGCTGTTGACCGGTGGATTCCATCTGGATGGCCTGGCCGATACCTGTGATGGCGTCTTCTCTGCGCGTCGTCGCGAAAAAATGCTGGAAATCATGCGCGACAGTCGCCTGGGCACGCACGGCGGATTGGCGCTCATTTTTGTTCTGCTTGGCAAAGTGCTGGCGGTGAACGAAGTGGCGCTGCGGGATACGCCGATGCTGGCGGCGCTGGCTTGTGCCTGTATCGCCGGCCGCGGCTGTGTGGTGTTGCTGATGTATCGCCACCGCTACGCGCGTGAAGAGGGGCTGGGCAATCTCTTTATTGGCAAAGTCACCTTCCGCCAGGCGGTGATTACCCTTGCGTTGGCCGCCGTGCTGGTGGTGACGCTGCTGGGGGCCCATGGGCTACGCGCACTACTGGTGACGTTCATCGCCGTGTTTATTCTTGGCCAGTTGCTGAAACGTACCCTGGGGGGCCAGACGGGTGACACCATGGGCGCAAGCATTGAACTGGGCGAACTTATCTTTCTGCTGGCGTTAATTTAAACCAGCCTTAACGGAACATCGGGGAAAAAGATGCAAACACTTTCTACGCAGCTCGCCGCCATTCCGGCGTTAGATAGCGCCGCGATGGCGCAGGCGCAACATCATATCGACGGATTGCTTAAACCGCCGGGAAGCCTGGGACGTCTGGAAGCGCTGGCGATACAGCTGGCGGGCATGCCGGGGCTAAAAGGCAAGCCGCAGGTAGCACAAAAAGCGATTCTGGTGATGTGCGCCGATCATGGTGTCTGGCATGAAGGCGTGGCGATTTCGCCGCAGGTGGTCACCGCCATTCAGACCGCCAATATGACTCGTCACAACACCGGCGTTTGCGTGCTGGCGGCGCAGGCGGGCGTGAAAGTGCATGTGATTGATGTCGGGATTGACGCCGATCCTATCCCTGATGTGGTGAACATGAAAGTGGCGCGCGGCAGCGGTAACATCGCGCGTGGCCCGGCAATGCGCCATCAACAGGCGCAGGAATTGCTGTTGGAAACCATCCGCTATACGCAAAATCTGGCCCAGCAGGGCGTGACGTTGTTCGGCGTTGGCGAGCTGGGCATGGCGAATACCACGCCCGCCGCGGCGATTGTCAGTGTGTTAACGGGCGCCGATCCGCAGGAATCCGTAGGTATTGGCGCGAACCTGCCACAGGCACAGCTGGCGAATAAAGTGGACGTGGTGCGACGCGCGATAGCTGTTAATCAGCCCAATGCTGCCGATGGCGTTGATGTGCTGGCAAAAGTGGGCGGTTTTGATTTAGTCGGCATGACGGGCGTGATGCTGGGTGCGGCATCCTGTGGCCTGCCGGTGGTACTGGACGGCTTCCTCTCTTACGCCTCGGCGCTGGCTGCGTGTCGAATCGCCCCGGCGGTCAAACCGTATCTGATCCCCTCGCATCTGTCGGCGGAGAAGGGCGCACGTATCGCGCTGGAAGCATTGCAGCTTGAGCCGTATCTCAATATGCAGATGCGTCTGGGTGAAGGAAGTGGGGCGGCAATGGCGATGCATATCGTGGAATCCGCCTGCGCTATCTATAACAACATGGGCACGTTAGCCGAAAGCAATATCGTCCTGCCAGAGAAGTAATTTTTCCCCTCACCGCTCCGCTCTGGAGCGGTTTCGCTTAGCCTAAATAAAATTTCCCTCGTTAATCACTGCCTTTATCAGCGGGAGGTGGATAAAAAAGCTATAATTAACAATTATCTTTCACGGCTGAGGAAGGGAAATTATGTGTCGTGTCAAACTGTTATGCTCCGCTTTGTTGCTGCTTGCCAGCCAGAGCGTTTTGGCGGTGACCTACCCGCTGCCCCCGGAAGGAAGCCGACTGGTCGGTAGCCCGTTAAAAATCATTGTCCCTCTCGACAGTAACTTCCCGCTGGAAGCCTTCGCCGCCCGCTATGGGCAGGGGCTGAGCAATATGCTGGAGGCCAACCCTGGCGTGGATGTTTATCTTCCCGCGCGCGGTACGACGCTGACCATCCCGCAGCAGCTCATCCTGCCTGATACGCCGCGAGAAGGTATCGTGATTAACGTCGCGGAGATGCGTCTGTATTACTACCCACCGGACGGGAGCAGCGTTGAAGTTTTGCCGATTGGTATCGGCCAGGCAGGACGCGAAACGCCGCGCAACTGGGTAACGAAAGTGGAACGTAAGCAGGAGGGGCCGACCTGGGTGCCGACAGCCAATACGCGCCGTGAATATGCCAAAGAGGGCAAAACCCTGCCCGCGATGGTGCCTGCCGGGCCAGAAAACCCGATGGGGCTGTACGCTATATATATTGGCAGGCTGTATGCCATCCACGGCACCAATGCGAATTTTGGTATTGGCCTGCGCGTAAGCCAGGGCTGCATTCGCCTGCGTAATGACGATATCAAATATTTGTTTGATACGGTGCCGGTGGGGACACGGGTGCAAATTATCGACCGCCCGGTTAAATACACCACCGAGCCAGACGGTAGCCGCTGGCTGGAAGTTCACGAGCCGTTATCCCGTAACCGCTCAGAATATGAATCGAATAAAAAAGTACCGCTCCCGGTCACGCCAGCCATGCAGGCTTTCGTGCGCGGGGAAGGGGTTGATGCTAACCGGGCGCAAAGCGAAATGCAGCGCCGTTCGGGCATGCCGGTGAATATCAGTTCCGCAGAAAACTCGCACTTTTAGTGCAGGGGGATATTTCCGCACGTGCTATACCGTGCGGAAATAATCCACAGGGAGCTGTGAATCAAATGTCATTCGTTCAATACCGCTGGAAGTTACCCATCATTCTTTTTACGGCTTTTTTATTTTCCAGCCCACTTAGTGCCGCACAAACGCTGATTTACAGCGACCATGAACCTTTGGGTAACATGCGTACTCGCTTTATTAACGATGTCTTTTTTGCCGCCATTAATAAAGAGTCTCATGGGCGCATTAACATTGAGGCGCATTGGGGCAGTGAGCTCAGTAACTGATACGATGCTTTAGCCATGGCCGGGGAGGGTAAAAAAGCCGATATAGCCGTCGTGGTTCCTGAATACGCCCCATCAGCATTGCCGTTACATCAGCTGTTTAAAAGCTTCCCTGTTGGCCCATCAGGCGCACAGCAGGTTGCATTTTTCCGCGAAGTATTTTCGCGCATTCCCGCTTTTTCCGACGAACTTAGCCGGGCTAATGTAAGCCCCGTTTTTATTGCGACCGGTTATCCGCTCGCTTTCTTCAGCAGCAAGCCAATAAATAACCTTACAGATATGAAAGGCCAAACCTGGCGTTCAGCGAGTTTCTGGCATCAGGCATTCTTAAAAAATACAGACGCTAACGCAGTGACGATGCCATGGGGTGACGCGACATATAAGGCGTTGCAAAGCGGCAGTATTGATGGACTGATGCTTAATATCGATAGCGGTTACGACCTTAACGCACAACGCTACGCGCCACATGTGCTGGTGTCTAAAGAGCTCTGGCTTGGGCATGTCTATCTGCTGGTTATTAATCAAGCCAGGTGGGCGGCGTTATCAGAAGACGATCGCACGGCAATCCAGCGTGCCGCTAACGACGCTTATATGCAACTGGGTAGCGTGATGGACCGCAGTTTCGATAAGCAGATTGCCGATCTGAAGCACAGCGGCGCAAGCGTACGTATTCTGAAGCCACAGGAAGTGCTTGCCTGGGAAGATAAGACCCAATACCCACAGGTTCAATTGGCATGGGTTAAAGATCAGGAAACGAAGGGCGTGGTATATATGAAAGATACGCTGGAAAAAGTAAGTCACATTTTGCAGACGTATCGTTGAACATCTTTCAATTTGTTAGCCAGTAATGAGGTGAATATATGTTCACAGGCATTGTTCAGGATACGGCGCGTATTTGTAACATAAACGATCATGAGGGGCTTCGAACATTTGTCATTGAGTTTCCAGCCGGTTTTTGTCATGGGCTGAAAGTTGGGGCGAGTGTTTCGGTTGATGGTGTATGTCTTACCGTCACGGAAATTGTTAGCCCCACAAAGACTAAATTTGATGTCGTTTTGCAAAGTCTAAGAATCACTACATTGAGTCGACATCTGGAAGGGCAGATTGTCAATGTTGAGCGTGCAGCCAGAGACGGTGCTGAGATCGGCGGGCATCCTCTGTCAGGCCATATTGATTTTTGTACACAAATCATCGATATCAAAGAAATTGAAGGTAATTGCCGGGTGAGGTTTCATTGCAAGGCGAAATGGCGCCCTTATATATTCCCAAAAGGATATATAGCGATTAATGGTTGTAGTTTGACGCTGTCGGAAGTTGATAAAAAACAGGGATATTTTGAGGTTTGGTTGATCCCTGAGACTCGTCGTGTGACAACTTTTGCAGATAAAGGCATCGGGGATTGGGTCAACATCGAGATTGAGCGGGGAACTCAGGTCGTCGTCGATACGATTAAGGATACTCTTGAGAAACATTTAGGGGCGCTATACCCAGCTTTTGAAACATTACTTGCTGAGAGGCAGATTGACCTTACCTCATCCGTGTTGAAGGCTTTGGCCTTGCCAGAGACGGCAGAGGATACATCCCGTCAGAACCAGGAGAGTGCAAACGCGATTGGTGACATGCCGCGTTAGCGCTTCTGAAGTTCGTTTATGCTGAGAAAAGCAAAAAGCCCGCTAAAAAGCGGGCTTCTCGAATTTGGCTCCTCTGACTGGACTCGAACCAGTGACATACGGATTAACAGTCCGCCGTTCTACCGACTGAACTACAGAGGAATCGTTGTGGAGGCACATATTAGCGGCGAAAAAAATTTTGTCAAACACCAATTCTGGCTGTTCATGCTGATTGCCGATTCCGTCAACAATTTGTTGTAATTACCGACAAATATTAAGGAAAAATGTTTTGCAGGATTCGGGTTTCTCCCTCATCATTTGAAATGGAGTTTCAACTTTCTCACTAAGGTCCACTTTGAACGTCACCACCGCGCTCCGTCAGGCCGTCGCACGCACGCCCTGGTATAAAAAACGCAAAAGCTATCGAGTCCTCTTCTGGCGTGAAATCACCCCCCTTGCTGTACCTATTTTTCTGGAGAATACCTGCGTCCTGCTGATGGGGGTATTGAGTACCTTCCTGGTGAGCTGGCTGGGAAAAGAAGCGATGGCGGGCGTCGGGCTTGCCGACAGTTTCAATATGGTGATCATGGCTTTTTTTGCGGCTATCGATCTCGGGACAACGGTGGTGGTGGCCTTTAGCCTGGGTAAACGTGACAGGCGAAGGGCGAGGGCGGCTGCGCGACAGTCGCTGGTCATTATGACCTTGTTTGCCATTGTGCTGGCAGCGGTCATCCACTATTTCGGCAGTGAAATTATTAATATTGTCGCGGGTGAAGCGACGCCGGAAGTAAAAGGGCTGGCCTTAACCTACCTTGAACTGACGGTGCTGAGTTATCCCGCGGCGGCGATTGCGTTGATTGGTAGCGGCGCGCTGCGTGGCGCAGGGAACACGAAAATCCCGCTGATGATTAACGGCGGAATGAACATCCTCAACATTATCATCAGTAGCATCCTGATTTACGGGGCGTTCTCCTGGCAGGGGATGGGTTTTGCGGGTGCGGGGCTGGGGTTAACCATTTCGCGCTATATCGGCGCGGCAGCGATTATCTGGGTGCTGATGATAGGCTTTAACCCGGCGCTACGCATTCCGCTGAAAAGCTATCTGAAGCCGCTGAATTTCGCCATTATCTGGGAAGTGATGGGAATTGGTATTCCGGCGAGCATTGAGTCGGTGCTGTTTAACGGCGGGAAATTACTCACCCAGATGTTTGTTGCCGGGATGGGGACCAACGTTATCGCGGGGAACTTTATTGCCTTTTCGGTTGCGGCGCTGATTAACTTGCCAGGTAACGCCCTGGGTTCCGCCTCGACCATCATCACGGGTAAACGTTTGGGTACCGGGCAGATTGGTCAGGCGGAACGCCAGCTGTGCCATGTCTTCTGGATGTCGACCATCGTACTGACGGCAATTGCCTGGGGGACCGCGCCATTTGCGGGGCTGTTCGCGTCGTTCTATACCCAGGAGCAGGATGTAAAAGAAGTGGTGAAAGTGCTGCTGTGGTTGAACGCGGCATTTATGCCGATCTGGGCTGCTTCCTGGGTGCTGCCCTCTGGCTTTAAAGGCGCGCGTGATGTGCGCTTTGCGATGTGGGTATCGATGCTGGGGATGTGGGGCTGTCGCGTGGTGGCAGGCTATACGCTGGGTATTGTGCTCGGTATGGGCGTCGTCGGTGTGTGGTTAGGGATGTTCCTCGACTGGGCAGTCCGTGGTGCGCTGTTCTACTGGCGACTGGTCAGTGGCCGCTGGTTGTGGAAATACCCGCGCGTGAAGACGGAGTAAGCGCCATTGCTGTGAAAATCATCAGAAACCGATGATTTTTAACCGAAGTGTGGAATAAAACAGCAAACGGTATTTTTTTGTGAAAACAGGCTTTGACAACCCCGGGGCACCCCGTTAATATTCGCCCCGTTCACACGATTCCTCTGTAGTTCAGTCGGTAGAACGGCGGACTGTTAATCCGTATGTCACTGGTTCGAGTCCAGTCAGAGGAGCCAAATTTAGAAAAGCCCGCTTTTTAGCGGGCTTTTTGCTTTTCTGCGTTTACAGTGCAAAACCATAATGAGAACCATCCGGGAGCTCGATATCCAGGCGTAATTTCCCGCCAGCGGCTTCTACATAGCGCTTGAGCGTAGAAAGTTTTAGATCTCGCCCTGGTTTTTCCATTCCCGCGATTGTCGGCTGCTTTACACCCAGTGTTTCAGCGATCTCCACCTGCGTCTTCTTGACCTTTTCTCGCAATTCCGCGAGGTGGATATTAAGCAACATCTCCTCTGCCATTGCTTCTGCCTGTTGAACTACTTCGGTTTTTTCATCCTTTAGTAGTTGTTCCAGCGTTCTGCCCATGTTGATTTTCCTCATCGTTAAGCTTTGTCAGATGGTGCTTATATTCTCGTTCGGCGATCGGCAGCATCTCATCATAGAATTGTTTGTCATTACCCGTTTTCTTACCTGCACAAAGCAGAATGGCTGAGCGATGCGGGTCGAAAGCGAAAAAGGCACGGATGGGATCTCCCTGGCTTTGAACACGAAGTTCCTTCATGTTGCGATAGCGGGAACCTTTAAGCGTATCGGCCCATGGGCGAGGTAACATTGGGCCTTTCACTCTAAGCACCATCATACCAGCGAGTACGCTGGCACGGTCGGTGTCGCCCAGCGAGATAAACCAGCGATCGAACGTATCCGTTGTTTTAATTAACCACACACAGCCTCCCGAATAATATAGGTCAGAAACTATATAGGTGCAATGCTATGTTGGCAGTATGCAACGATGTAACCGGGAAGGCATCCATCAAAAGTTAAACGTGGAATAGCGGTTCCGGACATTCGATGTTTTGCAGAAAGAGGGCTCAGACGTTACGAACTAAATTCCAAAAAAAACGGGCCGTGGCGGCCCGTTTTATCTCTTATCACCGGAATGGTGGCTCGTTAAAGGTGCGTAGCTTACGCGAATGCAGTTTGTCACCTTCGGCACGCAGCAGGTCAATTGCGCGAATGCCTATCTGCAAATGCTCGGAAATCGCCCCTTCATAGAAACGGTTTGCCTGGCCCGGCAGTTTAATTTCGCCATGCAGCGGTTTGTCAGAGACGCACAACAGGGTGCCGTAAGGTACGCGGAAGCGATAACCCTGGGCTGCGATAGTGGCGCTTTCCATATCAATCGCCACGGCACGGCTGAGGTTGAATCGCAGCGCGGAAGCCGAATAGCGCAACTCCCAGTTACGATCGTCCGTCGTCACCACGGTGCCGGTGCGCAGACGTTGTTTAACCTCTTCGCCTGGCATACCGCTGACCTGCTTGGTGGCGTCATAGAGGGCGCGTTGCACCTCGGCAATGCTTGGGATGGGAATGTCGGGCGGCAGCACCGCATCCAGCACGTGGTCGTCGCGCAGATAAGCGTGCGCCAGAACGTAGTCGCCAATGGTCTGGCTTTCGCGCAGACCGCCGCAGTGGCCAATCATCAGCCAGACATCCGGGCGCAGCACTGCCAGGTGGTCACAGATGTTTTTGGCGTTCGACGGGCCTACGCCGATGTTAATCAGCGTGATCCCCTGGCCGTCAGCGGTGATGAGGTGCCACGCGGGCATCTGATGTTTTTTCCAGGCCAAATCGGAAATCGCTTGTTCCGGCGCTTCCGTTTCCGCCGTAATCCAAATCCCTCCGGCGCAGGAGAGCGCGATGTACGGGCTGTCCGGGTCGAGAATCTGGCTACAGCCCCAACGGACAAACTCATCCACATAACGGGTGTAGTTGGTGAACAACACAAAAGGCTGGAAATGTTCTACCGGCGTGCCGGTGTAGTGACGCAGGCGAGCGAGCGAAAAGTCCACACGGCGCGCGTCAAAGTGCGAAAGCGGATAGAACTCGGTGGGATGGAAAATGCCATCCGCAGTCTCATCACCAATTTGCGCCAGCTCCGTGGTGGGGAAAAAGCGCGTCAGGTCGGCACTCATGGAACGGTCAAGCATTAAGCCATCGATCACGTACGGATAAGGGATCTCATGCTGCGACAGGCCCACCTCAATGTGTGCATCATAATCTTCATGCAGCAACGTGAGCTGTTCCAGAAGGTAAGGGCGGAACAATGTGGGATGCGTGATGGTTGTGGTGTAACACCCGGAGTGGGTAAAGCGGCCAAAGGCGCGTGTTTTCTGTGCCTTGTGGGCGTTTCCACTCCATGAAACCGAGAGCTGGGGGTAAACAAAAAGCCCCTCGGCGCGTGCTTTGGCATCAGGCAGCGAATGATTGTCAATGTACACGGAAATGGCATTACGCAGGGCTGTGACCGACTGGTCATACAGTGCCTGAAGTTTTTCCAGGGCTTGTTCAGGCGTCAGGCTTGCGCTCGTAGTATTCATCCTTCGCTCCTTGTGTCAGGTCTGCGGCGTTTTTCGATAGTATGTCAGCCTCAGATGAAACAAAAGCGTCAGAAGACGCCTTTGTCACAACTGATTAACCTTTAAGCAAGATGCTCAGGCCTGCGGCTTATCCTTCATCAGCAGGGCAGTGGCGGCAGATATCAGGCAGCCAGCCAGCAGATAAATGGCTACGCTGTGCCAGTCGCCTCCCGAGAAGGTGACCAGCGCTGCGGCGATGAACGGTGTGAATCCCCCGCCAACCACGCTTGCGACCTGATAACCGACACCGGCGCCGCTGTAACGATAGCCGGCGCCAAACATCCCGGTGAACATTGGCTGCTGAACGCATACCACCATGTCATGCGCGACGTTAGCCAGCATGATGGCGAAGAACACTATCCAGAAAAGGGATTGCGCTTCCAGAGCCATAAAGAACGGGAAGGCGCTTATCGTGCCGGTTAATGCGCCAATAATGTAGACGCGGCGTCGGCCGAAGCGATCGGCGAGCCAGGCAAAGAAGGGGATAGTCAGACAGCTTACGCCACCGACCAGCAGGCCAATGTTGAGGAAAAGTTCGCGGGGCAGCCCGAGATTCTGCGTCGAGTAGTTGAGGGCGAAGGCGGTGACGATGTACATGGTCAGCAGCTCGCACAGGCGTAAACCGATAATCTTCAGGAAAGCGCCAGGATGACGCGCCAGCGCCTCCATTACCGGCAGACGTTGTTTGACCGGCGGCGTTTGCTGCTGCTGTTCGAACTCCTCGGACTCTTCCATTCCGTTACGAACCCATAACGCGCCAAGTACCAGTACAACGCTAAACAGGAAGGGAATGCGCCAGCCCCAGCTCAGGAACTGTTCGTCGGTGGTGAGCATGCTGATAAGCGAAACCAGCCCGGTGGAAAGCAGCAGCCCCACGCCATAACCCACCTGCACGCCGCTGCTATAGAACGCTTTTTTATTCTCGGGCGCGCTCTCTACCGAGAGCAGTGCGGCGCCGCCCCATTCACCGCCAACGGCAAACCCCTGAATAGCGCGCAGCGTGACCAGCAACGCGGGCGCCCACCATCCTGCCGAAGCAAAGGAGGGCAGCAGGCCGATCAATGCCGTCGCGCCGCCCATCATCCAGACGGTCAGCATCAGCATACGTTTACGGCCAAGACGATCGCCGAAATGACCAAAGATCACTCCGCCAAGCGGGCGAAACAGGAATCCGACGCCGAAGGTTGCGAACGCGGCCAGTGTACCCATCGCCGGGCTTACCTGTGGAAAGAATTCTCGGTTGAAGACCAGCGCGGCGGTAATGCCATAAAGCAGAAAATCGTACCAGTCGACGACGGCTCCGGCAAAGCTGCCGAGTGCGGCGCGTCGGGCGCGGCTAAGTGAAGGTGTTTTCTCCTGGAGACGCGTGGAGGTGAGGGTGGAGTCCATAGTTATCCTGTCTGTACCGTTCTTTTTCTTATATTCGTAAATAAAATTGTACACATTGCACCAGTCCATAACTGGTGCTTATGAGACTACCGCGACTGACTCGGCAGGGAAATGGTTTTATGTGCTGAATTTTTCCGTAACGATAAGATTACACTTAGTTGCGCAGTAAAATTATTCAATTTTTCAGAATGGATCACAATACGATGCGCAGAACTATGAAGTCGATGGCGAGAGATCTGATAGACTGCGGCAAAACATAATATTTTATTCGACAGGGAGTTGTCGCGACTTAATGCCATTGCTAACGATGTTCAGGAATATAATATTTAATTTTTATGATTATAATGCTAAAAACATTCATATTAATGATATAAAGTTTGTTGTTATTCACATTCCCGACCAGGTTGGGGATGCCATGGCGATTTATCCTCTTATTCGCGCGCTGGAACAACAACCAATAGCACATCTGTTAATTGTGTCATCCACGCTGAATAAACCCGTATTTGAGGCTTTGACGCTTAATAATACAAAGTTAACTGTCATGACGATGACGATGCAGGACCATGCCACGATTGCTGAAATAAAAAAGATCGCGAAGACGATAAAAGAACAATATGGCACACCCGACCTTTGCATCGAGGCAATGCGTAAAAAGAATCTCAAAACGATGGTTTTTATCCGCACGCTTAAAGCTGGAATTAACTATCAGGCAGTAGGGCTAACTCAGAAATGCTACTCCCCGTTATGTAAGATAGCCTCCAGAATGGACCAGCACCTTCGCGCGCCTGTCCCTATGACCTGGGCGACGTTAATGAGAGATGCGGGTTTTCCTGCTGTTGCTGCGAAGTATGAATTCCCGCTAAGTGCTGAGGCCATCACCGAGGTGCGTCGAGAAACCTGTGCGCTGGGGCCCTATATCGCCATCAATTTAGAAGGCAGCATCGCGGCAAGAACGTTGTCATACTCTGTTGCGCAGAATCTTATTGCGATAATTCAATATGAATGTGATATGCCGATTGTCATTGTTCACGGCCCCAGGGGGATTGAGAGTGCGGAAAAACTCACGGAATCGTGCCGTAATGTTTATCGATTATCGTTGAGCCCCTCACTGATGCGATCGGCGACCATTATTAAAGACGCTTTTCTGGCTATCACACCGGACACATCAATACTGCATATGGCCAGTGCTTATAATACGCCAGCGATTGCAATCTACGCGGATTATAAAACACGCTGGCCGACGATGCAGGATATTGCAGAAAACATTGTGGTGGGGAGAGATATTGACCACATCAATATGAATGAGTTTGAAGTAACGTTACGGCGAATTTTGATGAGAATCGACAGGCAACCGCGTTCTGCGAGGTAACACGCAACTCGCCATAAAAAAGCAAAAAGCCCGCAATAAGCGGGCTTTTCTAAATTTGGCTCCTCTGACTGGACTCGAACCAGTGACATACGGATTAACAGTCCGCCGTTCTACCGACTGAACTACAGAGGAATCGTGTGAACGGGGCGCATATTAACGGGGTGCTTCTGGCTTGTCAAAGGGTGTCTCTCCACTTTGTGTTCGTTTGCTGACAATTTCAGCAATTCACCGATGAATGGCTATTTTTTAGCTGATTTGCACCGGGGTGGTGCGAATTTACCCCTAATGGGGCAGATCAACATCTTCTGACTGCCTGCGAAAATGCGCTTATCGATTGGAAAGCCTTGTTACGCGCCCGTGACGCCTTTTCTTAAAAAGCTGGCAAGCATCTTGCAACTCCTTCGATATCTAAACGCCATTGTTGGCAGTACAGGAGGCAAAATGAACTTAAGACGACTGAAGTACTTTGTGAAAATCGTCGATATCGGTAGCCTGACCCAGGCCGCTGAAGTGTTACATATCGCACAGCCCGCACTGAGCCAGCAGGTTGCCACTCTGGAGGGGGAGCTCGATCAGCAATTACTGATCCGCACCAAGCGCGGCGTTACGCCAACGGAAGCGGGGAAAGTGCTTTATACCCATGCGCGTACGATACTGCGCCAGTGTGAGCAGGCGCAGCTGGCGGTGAATAATGTCGGGCAAACGTTAAGCGGCCCGGTCTCCATTGGTCTGGCACCGGGTACAGCGGCATCGTCTATCACCATGCCGCTGTTGCAAGCCGTGCGTAACGAACTGCCGGAGGTGCTGATTTATCTTCATGAAAACAGCGGCGCGGCGTTGAATGACAAACTGCTGAGCGGCCAGCTGGATATGGCGGTACTTTACGACCGCTCTCCCGTGGCGGGCGTTAACAGTCAGCCGTTGCTGAAAGAAGATCTCTACCTGGTCGGCACGCGTGATTGTCCGGGGCAGAGTATCGATTTAACGGCGGTTGCTGAAATGAACCTGTTCCTGCCGCGCGATTACAGCGCAGTCCGTGCCCGGGTGGATGAGGCGTTTTCGCTGCGTCGTCTGACGGCCAAAATCATTGGTGAGATAGAATCTATTTCTACGCTGACGGCGGCGATTGCCAGTGGAATGGGCGTCACCGTTCTGCCGGAGTCGGCCGCGCGAACGCTATCACAGGCGGCGAATGGCTGGATGGCCCGAATCACCACGCCATCAATGAGCCTGCCGTTGTCGCTGAATATGTCAGCCCGTGGGTCGCTCTCTCCTCAGGCGCAGGCGGTGAAAGAAATTTTGATTTCACTGGTCAGTCGACCGGCGCTGGATAACCGCGAATTGCAGCTGGTGAGCTAACGTATATTCTTTTAAGGAATAAGTTGCTGGTTTTTATTATTTGTTAGCGGAGGCGACAGACTTTAACAATAGTGCAATGTCTGTTTGACCCGGAGGGGAAGGTGAACTTCCAGCAACTAAAAATAATTCGTGAAGCAGCAAGGCAGGATTACAACCTGACTGAAGTTGCCAATATGCTATACACGTCGCAATCGGGTGTAAGCCGTCATATCCGTGAGCTGGAGGAAGAGCTGGGGATTGAGATCTTCATCCGCCGCGGAAAGCGACTGCTGGGGATGACCGAACCGGGTAAAGCGTTGTTGGTGATTGCCGAACGTATTTTGAATGAGGCAAGTAACGTTCGTCGTCTTGCCGATCTTTTCACCAATGATGGTTCGGGCGTTCTGACGGTCGCAACCACGCATACCCAGGCGCGCTATAGCCTGCCACCGGTGATTAAAGCCTTTCGTGAAATATTCCCGGATGTGCGTCTGGAACTGGTACAGGGGACACCGCAGGAAATCGAGACGCTGCTGCATAACGGTGGCGCGGATATTGGCATTGCCAGCGAGCGATTGAGCAATGACAGTACGCTGGTGGCTTTTCCCTGGTTCCGCTGGCATCACAATGTGCTGGTACCGCACGATCACCCTCTGACGCAAATCACACCGCTGACGCTGGAAGCCATCGCGCGTTGGCCGCTGATTACTTATCGCCAGGGGATCACCGGGCGCTCGCGTATTGATGAAGCCTTCAACCGCAAAGGGCTGTTGCCGGATATCGTCCTCAGCGCGCAGGATTCAGACGTTATCAAAACTTACGTTGAACTGGGGCTGGGCATTGGGCTGGTGGCTGAACAGTCTGGTGATGTTCAGGAGTCCGGGAAACTTGTGCGACTGGATACGCATCATTTGTTTGATGCCAACACGGTGTGGTTGGGGCTTAAACGCGGGCAGTTGCAGCGTAATTATGTCTGGCGTTTTATCGAATTGTGTAATGCCGGGTTGTCGCTGGAGGAAATTAAACGGCAGGCGATGGAGCCAGATGAGCTGGCACTGGATTATCAAATCTAAAAAGCAAAAAGCCCGCAATAAGCGGGCTTTTCTAAATTTGGCTCCTCTGACTGGACTCGAACCAGTGACATACGGATTAACAGTCCGCCGTTCTACCGACTGAACTACAGAGGAATCGTGTGAACGGGGCGAATACTACTGGCCCCGTAATATTGTGTCAACACTAAATTTAACTGCCTGATTCAATTGCATGAATTTAGCGCAAGCTGTTGTTTTAGTGAACTACCGGTGAAATATCTTCCTGCGTGTCGTTATCGCGCATACGTGCGAGCGGGTCCTGGCGGTAGAACTGGCAAAAACGCTGCCACAGTGCCGGGAAGCGCGGAGCGAAAAGTTCGGGGGCGCTGAAAAAATATTCGGACAGCACGGCGAAACACTCTGCCGGATCGGTTGCCGCGTAAGCATCAATGCTGGCGGCGCTTTCACCCACTAAATCAATCTCATCCTGAATATTATCCATCGCCGCATGGAGATCGTGCTCCCAGCCTGCAACTTCCCGCAGCGGAATCAACGGAATGCCGCTGGCGCGATCGCCATTACGGGTATCGAGTTTATGCGCGACTTCATGGATGACCAGATTGAAGCCGGATGCGTCGAAGGAGTCCTGAATGTCGAGCCAGTTGAGAATGATGGGCCCCTGTTGCCAGCTTTGACCGGACTGCACCACGCGTTGATTATGCACGAGGCCAATATCATCTTCCCATTCATCATCCACCACGAAGGGCGCGGGGTAGATGAGCACCTCGTGGAAGCCATCAAGCCATTCGAGCCCCAGTTCCATTATCGGCAGGCAAAATAGCAGCGCAATACGTGCCTGAGTGATAGGCTCCAGCACTAATCCCTGAAGAGGAACCAGCCGCTTTTGCTGCAAAAAACGATCGGCAAGCACGCGGAGTTTGGTTTGTTCATCTGCGCTGAGATTGGCTAAAAGTGGGACGGAGAACGCTTGTTCCCACGGGATGTCGGTTTTTTCAGCAGACTCATCTGCCTTCCAGGGCCATTTAATCATCATTTTGCTCGCAAACTCGTCACTTGAACGCAATTGAAGAGACTGGGTCTGTTAAAATGCCAAATAACCTGGCATCATGGCAACCATCAAAACGGAGAGATGCCAGAGCGGCTGAATGGACCGGTCTCGAAAACCGGAGTAGGGGCAACTCTACCGGGGGTTCAAATCCCCCTCTCTCCGCCATTATTCAAGCACTTACCGCATTAATTTTCAGTGACTCAACTCGCATTGAGGTAATCTGAGAGAATCCCAACCTAAAATCTTCCGTCAATTGCTCATTGCTTTACGTCAGTATTAGCAAAAAAAAGGATGCACGCCTTGCGCACACCCTTTATTGGCTTAAAACCGGATTAATCCTCGTACGCTTCCTGTCGTTTTTTACCGTCAATGACCGACGCAATAACCAACACCACCGCACAGGGCAGCAACCATTCAAGGCTTTGACTAAACAGCGGTAGCGGTTTCAGCAGGTGTGAAGGAACTTGATTCAGCATTCCGTTTAGCGGGCTGGCGATGATGCCATCTACCAGGCCAAATACGCAGGCAACCGCCACTACAGGTGCAAAGACGCGCGCGGGATTTTTCCACCATGATGTGGTGAAACTCAGCAGCACAATGGCGATACAGGGCGGATAGACCGCTGTCAGTAGCGGTACGGAGACGGTAATTAAACGCGTGAGTCCCAGGTTTGAAATACCGAACGACAGCACGGCAATCACCAACACCATCGTTTTATATGACAGCGGGATAAGGTTGCTAAACCAACTGGCACAGGCGCTGGTGAGGCCGATAGCCGTCACCAGGCAGGCGATGAAAATAAGCAGTGCCAGGAACAGGCTGCCGGTTTCGCCGAAGGTATGCTGTACGAAGGCGTGCAATACCTCGGCACCGTTGCTGGCATCAGGCACAAACTCATAGCTCACCAGCCCCAGGCGGAACAGCGCGATGTAGACGAGAATTAATCCGCTTCCGGCAATTAACCCGGCGATAATCGTGTAGCGTGTGATGAGTGTGCTTTCGCTCACCCCGCGTGAGTGGATGGCATTAACAATGACACTACCAAAGACCAGCGCGCTCAGCGTATCCATGGTGAGATAGCCGCTGACGAAGCCGTTTGAAAAGGGATGAGAGTGATACGCCTCGGAGACAGAACCCAGGTGGTAGTGCCAGACGACAAAAAAGGCCGAGGCGCCAAGAATAATCAGCGCGACAATTTTGATGGGCGCCAGAACGCCGCCAATCAGGTCAAGGAGTTTGCCGGGGTACAGTGAAAACAGGTAAACCAGCGCAAAGTAGATAAGACTATAAATAGCCAACTGGTGACCATCGTTGCCGATCAACGGCGAAATGCCCACTTCAAACGACACGGTGGTTGTGCGCGGAACCACAAACAGTGGCCCCAGGCAAAGATAGCAAACCAGCGCCAGAATCAGACCCGTGACGGGACCAAGATGTTCGCTCAGTTGATTCATTTTTCCGCCAACGCGCGCCAGCGCAACGATCGTGACCACGGGTAAACCCACGGCGGAAATCAGAAAACCGCTACCGGAATAGAGAATGTTTTCGCCTGAATGTAAGCCAATAATGGGCGGGAAAATAATGTTTCCCGCGCCCATAAATAGCGCAAAAGCCATACAGCCGAGAGAGATAATGTCGCGTGTAGATAATGTTTTCATCGTTATTATGGACGCTGACGTACACGGTTTTTCGCGTGCAGGCAGCGTCGTTTTCCTCTCAGAACAGGGAATAAAAAAGCGCAGATACGGTCAGAATACCGCCAATCAGGACCACCAGAGGGCGAATACCACGCAAACTTTTGAGCGCGCTTCGACTGTAGATTAAATAAACAGGGATTAGAAACAGGAAGATTGCCTGAAGCGGTCCGCAGAATTTCTCAATCAGTTCGATGACATCGGGGTTAATATACACGATGACATAAGAGATGCCGAACATGATAAGCCACGCAATGAGTTTCCCTTTTTTATGTGGCGTGTCCTCTTTTTCGCCAAGCGCGTCACTGACCATGCGGGCAAAGGTTTCAGCGACGGATAAACAAATGCCTAAAAACGACTTGGTCATGCCGATAATGGCAATAAACGGGGCAATGTAAAAAAGGACGATATTACTGTTATCTTTTTGCAGTACGGAAAGCACGTTCAAATTCTGCGATTTAGCCAGCGCAAAGACATCGTGCGGAATACTTAACAGGCAACTGGTAACGAAAAAGATGATGCTGGCATAGATGCTGAAATAAGCGACTTTGATGACCCTTACGGATTTTTCTTCACCGCCGTGTCCGGCTTCACGATAAAACGATGCCAGTGGCGACATCAACGGCACGGAGCAGAAGGCGAAGGTGATAAGGGGAATGGTAAGCCAGATGTTTTTAAGGGAGTTGCCTGCGGGTTGCTGCCCGACGCCATGAATAGCAGGCATCACGTTGGCGAGGTTCCATTGTGGAATTTGAAAGGCTGCGATGAGCGTGACGGTGACAGCGAAAGGTAAAACAAGTACCGACATCATGCCGACAACTTTATCGCGGCCCCGGCTCAACAGTAAAAATAAAATCGCCACAACGATAAACGACAGCACCGCACGGTTAATACCCGGTAAATGCAAATGGGTTATCACGTAGCTGTTGATAGCATTAACCAGCGAAATACCATAAACCAGAGTGACCGGAAAGTTAGAAAAACAGTAAAAGACTTTAATCGCCTTTTTACCTTTGTGATCAAAGAAGCTATTGAAGAGCGGAAGTGACTTATCCTTCGGACCTTCTTCGCGCATAAATACGCGGCAAATCAGCATATGCGGGATCATCGAGAGCGGCAGGCTAAGGATAATCAGCAACAAATAGACCAGCGGCCCGCGCATGGCTATTTCAACCGGAAGGAACAAAACACCGGCTCCGACGGTTGCGCCATAAACTCCCATGGACCAGATTGTATCTTTAAACTTCCATGCCGATGTGGGTGATGCAATATTGTTTATTGTGTTGGTAACCATTTTTATTATTAATGCTCGTAACTGTCAAAATATAAATGCTATGTTTTCTTCCATTTGCATATAAAATAACAGTTCCTTTTGTTACCTGGTTCTAATTCATTAATTGGTCACGGTGTGAACAATGAGTGAATGCGAGATGATGCTTAAATCTGTAATGTGAAGTTATTAAGTATAATCCCGTGTATTATTTTATTACCACAATTAATCTGTTCTTTAAAGAATAAAATCAAGAAAATTAATTTTTAAGTATGATTTAAACTGCGCGTAGCATAATTGTTTCAATGGATTAACTTAAGGATGAGTAAGTGATTACACAGCGACTACTTTTGATGCACTCCGGCCTTCGCACAATGAGCGGGGATGACGACGACGGGCAATCCGAAAAGATGAACTTTCAGGCGTAGAGGATGAGCAGTCGGATATTTGGATGATGTGAAACCCTGCGTATAGATATCTGCATAAATTAAAATATGGGTAAGTAACCCCCTTCGTTTCAGGTGTATTTAACTCAACGGTCAGAAAACAGGCTATGCTTAAAAAACCGACTGTATGTCGGGTGGAGAAAACAAACAATAAAGGAGCTTATATGTTTGAGTTTTGTCCAAAGTCTATGAAAACTAACGTAGATTTCATTGCCTTTACCGTTGCGAAAATGGAGTATGAACAACGTGGCCTGTGCGCACGCGCTGTCGTGGGTAATATGCCGTTAGAGATGTCTGAGCACTTCCAACAGCGTTTGCGCTTTTATCGCGATCAGCTAAAGGGCTTTGCTCCACAGCATGTCGATCGTTACCCCTCTTCAAAGCCTGATGTCCTCGATTTCCGTTAAATTCCCTGTACGCCCCGGATAAATATTCGGGGCGCTTTTAATACTATTGCGTGTAATACACATGCCCTTAGGCTAAATTTAATCCACGACTTTTTGTTGAGGATGAATAATGACGACCACCGCCTCCAGCGGCTTTGGCCCATTACGCCAGACTGTATTCGCAGTTCTGTGGGTTGCAACAATTATTGGCAATATAGGCTCTTTCGCACGTGATATTGCCAGCTCATGGTTAGTGACCGATCTCTCTTCTTCGCCTCTGGCCGTTGCGATGGTTCAGGCTGCGGCGACGCTGCCGGTTTTCCTGCTCGCCATCCCTGCCGGGGTACTCTCTGATATTCTTGATCGCCGTAAATTCTTAATTGGTATTCAGATATTGATGGCAAGCGTCAGTATTTGCCTGTTGCTGCTTTCCGCAACGGGGCTGCAAACCATTCTTTCGCTGGTGGCGCTTACCTTTGTAGGTGGGATCGGCGCGGCGTTAATGGGGCCAACCTGGCAGGCGATTGTGCCTGAGCTGGTGAAGAAGCAGGATTTGCGTGATGCCGTCGCGCTGAACTCGCTGGGCATCAATATCGCACGCGCGATTGGTCCGGCGCTGGGCGGGATTGTACTGGCAACCTTCGGTACATCAGTTACTTACGGCGTGGATGTTATCAGTTATCTGTTTGTGATCACGGCCCTGCTGTGGTGGAAAAGAGCGAAAACCGATAGCGATGAGCTGGCGGAAAAATTCCTCGGTGCTTTTCGTGCCGGGTTGCGCTACACCATGGCCAGCCGTGAGCTGCACGTTGTGCTGTTGCGCACGTTTCTGTTCTTCGCGTTTTGCAGCTCCGTTTGGGCGTTGCTTCCGCTGGTTGCACGCCGCGTGCTGGGCGGTGATGCCGGCTTCTACGGGATTTTGCTGGGCGCAGTCGGCGTAGGGGCGATTGCTGGCGCGTTTCTGTTACCCACATTGCGGCAAAAATGCAGCGCGGATGGCCTGCTTTTACTGGCGTCGATCATTACCGCTTCCGTGATGGCGCTGCTGTCGATTGCGCCGCCACAATGGCTGGCCGTGGTGGCGTTGGTAGTGCTGGGCTGCGGCTGGATTATTGCGCTGACCACATTCAACGGCGTAGCGCAGTCGATTTTACCGAACTGGGTTCGTGGCCGCTCGCTGGCGGTCTACCTGACCGTCTTTAATGGGGCGATGACGGCGGGGAGCCTGGCCTGGGGGGCACTGGCGCAATCGGCTGGCGTTCAGGAAACCCTGTTCATTGGCGCTATTGGCATCATTGTTATTGGTGTTGTCAGTTATCGCCTGCGCCTGCCAAAAGGGGAATCGGATCTGCTGCCGTCCAACCATTGGCCAGAGCCGCTGACGGCAGAGGTGGTTGAGCACGATCGCGGGCCCGTGCTGATTCAGATTGAATACGACGTTGATCCGCAGCATCGCGCGCCTTTCCTGAAAGCCATTTATAACCTGGCGTACGAACGGCGGCGGGATGGGGCCTATAACTGGGGGATCACCGAAGATTCTGCCAATCCGCGCATTTTACTGGAGTGGTTTATGGTGGAGTCCTGGGCGGAACATTTGCGCCAGCACAGAAGGGTGTCAAAGGCTGATGCGGATATCCAGGCAGAACTCCTGCAATATCACACGGGTGATGAACCGCCAAAAGTACGGCACTTTATTACCACATCCAGGCCATAAATAACCGCGTCAGGGGCGTGGCCCCTGACGCGAATTCATCACGCTTTCTTCGCACTCATCGCCGCAGCAACCAATCCGTCCAGCCACTCCTGGTGCCCGTTAAGCATTGGGTTAGGGCGTGTGGCGGCGAGTGCTTTTGCTGGCTGGCCGTTCTGTGTTTCCTGGGTCAGAATACGCACGCGGTTACCCGGCAAGTCTTCCAGCAGCCACGCGTGGTGTACATCGAGACGATCGGCGGCATTCTCTTCACCAGACCAACCATGCCAGGCGACGCGCGCGGGTTGTCTCTCAGCTGGCGGGACATGCTCGACGACCTGAGATTCCACCGGGAAGCCGAAAGTGCTGAAGTAAAAACGGACGCCGTTTTCCAGTTCCGGGCCTTTATTATCGTAGAAACGAACATCTGCGGAATTTTTGTAGTAGTCCGGCCACAGGAAAGGCTGGTTGAGGAACGGCCAAACGTCGCTCACGCTAAGCCCGGCAATGATCATTTCGTTTGAGACGAAGTTATCGGTGAAGCCCGGAACAAAACCTTCTGGCCAGTTAATTGCGTTCATAGTGTATCTCCTCAAATCATGTCAATGGCGCTGAAGGCGTGCATCTCAGCGGTATGAAGCTATTATCGGCAAATTCACTTATAAGACAAATTAGCGATCACGATATAATTCATAAGATAACTTATATCAGGATGAGGCGTTCTGGCTAACCTCGACGCAGAGCGCCCGTATCCACTGATGCGCAGGGTCACGATGGTTACGTTCGTGCCAGGCCATACTTTTGGTGAAGCCGGGCACGTCCAGCGGTGGCGGCATAATGGTCAAATGTTCATGCTGTAGGGCAAGACGGCGGGGCACGACGGCAATCATATCCGTCATCCGTAAAATTTCCGGCAATACAAGGAAGCTGTTTACGGACATGCCGACATGCCGTGTGCGGCCAAGCGCTGCCAGCGCCTCGTCAGTCACGCCCCAGAAACCGCCTTCTGAGGAAACGAGAATGTGGTCCTGCGCGCAAAACTGGTCGAGACTGAGTGTGCCCGAGACGGCGACAGGATGATCGGCGCGCAGCATGCAAACGTACTCCTCCTCATACAGCGCACGCCCGTGAAGATCGCCGGGTGTCGTTGCAGGCGTGACCAGCGCCAGGTCAACATCGCCACGCTCCAGCAGGGAAAACAGACGTTCATCATCAACCGGACGCACGGCGACACGAATACCCGGTGCGCGTTTTTTTAGCGCACTCATTAGCGGCACTATCACCGCTTTTAACGCGTAATCGGTGGCCATAATCGAGCAGGTCATTTCGGCGCTCAACGGGTCGAAATGGGCGGGCTTCAGCAGGATAGAGATATCGGTCAGGATCTGCTTCACCGGCGCGGCAAGCTCGCGGGCCCGTGCCGTGGGCACCATGCCACGCTGTGCGCGAACAAACAGCGGATCGCCAAAATAGTCGCGTAAGCGCGTCAGCATGCCGCTGACGGCGGGTTGCGTCAGCGAAAGCCGCTGGGCGGCGCGGGTGACGCTGCCTTCGTCAATCAATGCGTCGAGCGCCTTCAGGAGGTTGAGATCCAGCGATCTGATATCATTATTCATAATGTAAGCGTCACGATGCGATAAGAATAGTTATGGAATGCTAGCGTCTGGGCGGGGTGGTGTCTATGCAGCGGCGAAGCAAATCGGGCGACGAGGTGTCGCCCGAGGGATCAGAGGTGTTCCAGAAACTCAGAAACATTGTGGGCCATAGTATCAATGCCCGATTCAACGCGCCGATAGTAGGTCCATTTTCCGACCTTACTGGCCTCCAGCAAGCCCGCTTCCTGCATCGCCTTCAGGCACAGGGAGGTGGCGGGCTGCGAGAGCCCGGCTTTGTCCTGAATCAGACTGGCGCAGACACCATAGACATCATAGTCATAAAGTTGGCTGTACTCGGCGAATGACTCGTGCGGGTTTTTCAGCCATTTCAGAATGGCAACGCGCGTGGGATTCGACAGTAACTTCATGGCGTTTTCAGGTGTCATGCGACCTCATTACTCTGTTTATGAATAAACCGGGTAATCAGTATACCCGTTACTGCCGCCGCCATACATGGATGATTCATCCACCGCATTCAGCGGGAAGCCGTTTTTCAGACGCGCCGGAAGGTCCGGGTTGGCGATAAACGGGCGACCAAAACCAAACATATCGCCCCAGTGGTTTGCCAGCATGCGCTGCGCTTTTTCTGCCGTGTAGCGGCCCGCATACATAATCGGATTGCGGAATGCGACGCGCAGCGCGGCGCGGAAATCTTCCGGCAGGTCCGGGCTGTTGTTCCAGTCTGCTTCGGCAATGGAGAGATAACCCACACCGGTATCGTTCAGCAGGCGGGCAGCGGTGGTCCAGGTTTCATGCGGGTCCGATTCGACCAGGCCGAGATAGACTCTGTCTTCGTCGGTGGTGGTGAACAGCGGTGAGAAACGCACGCCGACGCGCTGGCTGCCAAACACATCACTCACCGCATCGGTGACTTCCTTTAAAAAGCGCAGGCGGTTTGTCAGGTTGCCGCCGTATTCGTCCGTACGCTGGTTGGTGTGTTCAGAAATAAACTGATTGATGAGATACCCGTTCGCCGCATGCAGTTCCACGCCGTCGAAGCCGGCACGTTTAGCGTTAATAGCGGCCTGTCGGTAGAACTCGACCAGTTCTTTGACCTCTGCCGTACTCAGCTCACGCGGCTGGCTCGGGGCGGTCAGCATGCCTTCACCGGGCTCGGTTTCGATAAAAACACGCACGTTCGTGGCGGCAATGGCCGACGGTGCCACTGGCGGCTGTTGATTCGGCTGAAGCGAGGTGTGCGACACGCGCCCAACGTGCCAGAGTTGGCAGAAAATCACACCGCCTTGCTGATGGACGGCATCCGTCACTTTTTTCCAGCCTGCAACCTAGGCATCACTGTGAATGCCCGGCGTCCAGGCGTAGCCCTGGCCACGGGGTTCAATCTGCGTGCCTTCGGTGATCAGCAGCCCGGCGCTGGCGCGTTGGCGATAATATTCAACCATCAGCGGGCCAGGCACATTCCCCGGTTGTTCGCTGCGACAGCGAGTCAGCGGCGGCAGGATCACGCGGTTGCGTAAGGTCAGGCCGCCCAGGGAGAGTGGGCTAAAGAGAGTGTCGTTTTTCATAATCAAGCATTCTTCTGCTACAAAAGGTGTGGGTTATTATATTTATAAATTTAAATGTGTAAATGCAAATTGCAATTTTAAGGTGACGATTTCTGCGCTGATTACTGGCATAGTGAGGAAAAATAAGCCGAGCAGACAACTGGTTACTGATTAAAATCTGAGAAAGAGGTGAAAGATGAAAGTTGCCCACATTGCACTTTGGACGCGACAGCTTGAGGCTCAGGCTCGCTTCTGGGTTGATTTCTTTGAGGGATCAATCAACGAAAAGTACTGCAGCAAAACCAATCCCGGCTTTGAATCTTACTTTGTTAAGATTGGCGAGGATGTGGCTATTGAGCTGATGACCAAACCAGGATTAAGTGCACGCGAGCCGGATAACAACACCAGCGGTTGGGTGCATCTGGCGATTGCCGTCGGCGCGAAGATCAAAGTCGATGCCCTGGCGCAGAAAGCACAAACGCAGGGGATATTAGTCTCACCCCCGCGTACCACCGGGGACGGTTACTATGAAGCAGTGATTAAAGATCCCGATGGTAATTTAATTGAGATTGTTGAGTAAACGTTATTTCGGCATTTAAGAATGATTCCCTGATGTCATTTCTCACACCATCAGGGAATATTCTGTGAATTATTACGTATCCTGTATGATGGCTACGCAGTGATTGCCCTGTATTTATCTTTTGATAGGATAATTCCATATAAAAATAATTGTTTGAGATATTGAGCGCCCGTGCTGATTGTGGCTTACTATGATAAAACAATAATAGCCAATGACGGAGGGTCTTATGTTCTTTAATAAGAAAATACCATTGCTCGGTTTTTTCGTGTTATCAACCTCTGCATTGGCGAGCAATTCTTATGTGCCTGTTTTATATAATCTTTCATTGTTATATGGATTTACTCCTATTAGCGGCCCGGTCAAAGAATTAAGCGTCGCTATTGAGAACGAAAAAGGGCAGGCGATATATGAACTGGAAGCGACGCTAAGTCAAAATGGATGCCTTGATAGTCTGCAATTTAATGATAAACGAAAGCGATCGGAATTGATTCTCAGGCGCGATGGACGAACGCTCAAAGGAATTAAAGACTGGTCAATTATTACTATGTCATTAGATGAAAAATGTAATATTGTGTCAAAAACAGAAAATGGCGGTCTGGAAGAATACAATACCGCGAATAATGGTCTACTGATGTCGACACGTTTTATGGGCAATAAAGTCTCTGAATATCTGTATGATGAACGCGGCAACGTCAATATGACGAAGTTCTACTCCTCACGCGGGGTAACGGCCTCGAACGTAGTGATGTACAGTGACCCGGAGCATAAGCCGCTGGATTACACGCTGATCAACTCCTCACGCTATTCAGAAAACTATGCCACCAACAGCGTCTGTCAGTACGATGAACGCGGTACGCCGAGAGAGTGTGATTTGACCATTACCTGGGAAGATAAGCCGGGCAAAAAGCCGCTCAGGTTGAAAGTGTATACGCAAGCGACGTTTTATTGAGACAAACACAAAAAAGCCAGGCGGATGCCTGGCTTCGTCATGTCGGCCTGATAAGCGAAGCAAATCAGGCTTTTTTACGCGATTAATGCTGCGAACACCCTGAGCACTGTTTGTTCTGGATCTGCTGGAAGAAATCATTCCCTTTATCATCCACCAGGATAAAGGCCGGGAAGTTCTCCACTTCGATTTTCCAGATGGCTTCCATACCCAGTTCAGGATACGCCACGCATTCCAGACTCTTAATGCTGTCCTGCGCCAGAATCGCCGCCGGGCCGCCGATGCTGCCGAGGTAGAAACCGCCGTGCTGTTTACAGGCATCGGTGACCTGCTGGCTGCGGTTGCCCTTCGCCAGCATTACCATGCTTGCGCCGTGCGACTGCAACAGATCCACGTAGCTGTCCATACGACCTGCGGTGGTTGGGCCGAGAGATCCAGAAGCATATCCTTCCGGTGTTTTAGCCGGGCCTGCATAGTAGATTGGGTGATCTTTCACATACTGCGGCAGCTCTTCACCGTTATCAATCAGCTCTTTCAGTTTGGCGTGCGCGATATCACGGGCAACGATAATCGTCCCATTCAGCGACAGGCGGGTAGATACCGGATGTGCTGAAAGCTGTGCCAGAATTTCACTCATCGGCTGGTTCAGATTGATAGCAATGGCACTGCCTTCACCCTGCTGACGCAGTGCTTCCGGGATGTACTGCGCCGGATTGTGCTCCATCTTCTCGATCCAGATACCGTCACGGTTGATCTTCGCTTTGATATTACGGTCCGCCGAGCAGGAAACGCCCATGCCGACCGGGCAGGATGCGCCGTGACGCGGCAGACGGATCACGCGGATATCGTGAGCGAAATATTTGCCGCCGAACTGTGCGCCGAGGCCCAGATTCTGCGCTTCCTGTAACAGTTCTTGCTCCAGCTTAACGTCACGGAACGCCTGACCGTGTTCGTTGCCTTCGGTTGGCAGGCTGTCATAGTAGCGGGTTGACGCCAGTTTTACGGTTTTCAGCGTGCTCTCAGCGGATGTACCGCCAATCACGAATGCGATGTGGTAAGGAGGGCAGGCCGCCGTACCCAGCGTACGCATTTTCTCAACCAGATAGTTTTTCAGTTTCGCCGGGGTGATCAGCGCCTTAGTTTCCTGATAGAGATAGGTTTTGTTCGCTGAACCGCCGCCTTTGGCGACGCACAGGAACTTATACTCGTCGCCATCAACGCTGTAGAGATCAATCTGCGCAGGCAGGTTGGTTTTGGTGTTCACCTCGTTGTACATATCCAGCGGGGCGTTCTGTGAGTAGCGCAGGTTATCTTCGGTGTAAGTGTTGTAAACACCGCGCGCCAGAGCGGCTTCATCGCCGCCACCGGTCCACACACGCTGGCCTTTTTTACCCATGATGATGGCAGTACCGGTATCCTGGCAGGTCGGCAGCACGCCTTTGGCCGCGATTTCCGAGTTGCGCAGGAATTGCAGTGCGACGTATTTGTCGTTTTCGCTGGCTTCCGGGTCGTTCAGGATGGCGGCAACCTGTTTCTGGTGAGAAGGGCGCAGCATGAAAGAGGCGTCATGGAAAGCCTGCTGTGCCAGCAGCGTCAGCGCTTCTGGTTCAACTTTGAGAATTTCCTGGCCTTCAAATTCGGCAACGGAAACATGCTCGCGGCTCAGCAGATAGTATTCGGTGTCATCTTTGCCAAGCGGGAAGGGGTTCTGGTAAACAAAAGGTTTATTCGACATAGCTATTGCTCCATAAAATAAAACCGCCGGACGTTACCCTCCGGCGGTTGAGAATCAGAACATCATGGACATCCACGGGTAACCAATCAGCAGCAGGGCCGCCAGGAAGATGGCACCGAAGATGGTGCCTAACCGCCAGTAGTCTTTGGTCGGCAGGTAGCCGCTCCCGTAGTAAATCGGGCTCGGGCCAGTACCGTACGGGGTGATGATCCCCATGATACCCAGTGATGTCACCATCAGCAGGACGAACACTTCCATATTCATGCCTGGGATAGTGGCGGCGATGGTCAGCATCGCGGGCAGCAGCGCCGTGGTGTGTGCGGTGGTGCTGGCAAACAGGTAGTGCAGCAGGTAGAACGCCAGCAGCAGAACAACGGTTGCCACACCCGGAGAGATGCCGCTCATCAGCAGGCCGCCTTCTTTACCCAACCAGCTGATAAAGCCAGTAGAGGAGAGGCCGTCGGCCAGCGCAACTAACGTTGCGAACCATACAAAGGTGTTCCATGCGGCTTTGTTGCCGGTGATATCGTTCCACTCCAGCACGCCGGTCCACAGCATCAGGCCGACGATTAACAGGGCCGCCATTGCCGGTTCAATCCACGCCGCAGCGAAGATCCACATCAGCAGCGCACAGCACACGAAG
The DNA here is from genome assembly GCF_057782505.1 of Pseudocitrobacter sp. CD920760. Classification (NCBI taxonomy): domain Bacteria; kingdom Pseudomonadati; phylum Pseudomonadota; class Gammaproteobacteria; order Enterobacterales; family Enterobacteriaceae; genus Pseudocitrobacter; species Pseudocitrobacter sp. CD920760. Next base: position 3,286,176 of record NZ_CM173490.1, on the reverse strand, counting down.
ACCAGCAGCAGAATTTCGTTACGTGACAGTTTGCCCAGTTTTTCCAGTTCACGGCTCGCCCACAGCGGCACTTCGTCGTTCACTTTCACTTCCGGCGGATAGAACCAGTAAGCCAGCAGCGGCATGGTCAGAATCAGCAGGATACCCAGCGGCAGGAAGGCGATGAACCAGGTGCCCCAGGAGATGGTGATACCGAGAATACTTTTCACCAGCGCCAGCGCCAGCAGGTTTGGTGCCAGTGCGGAAAGGAACATAGAACTGGTGATACACGCGGCGGTAATTGCCACCCACATCAGGTAAGAACCAATTTTACGCGCGCTCGGGTCGTTCGGTTTAGAACCGTACAGCGGCGGCAGGTTGGCGATAATCGGGTAGATTGTCCCGCCGCTACGGGCGGTGTTGGACGGGGTGAACGGTGCCAGCAGCAGGTCTGCAAAGGTAATAGCATAACCGAGCGTCAGGCTGCGACGACCCAGGTATTTCACCAGAATCAGCGCCAGGCGGCGACCGAAGCGAGTTTTGTCATAACCGGCGGCAAACATAAAGGCACCGAAAATCAGCCAAACGGTTGAGTTACCGAAGCCGCTCACCGCCCATTTGAAGGACGCGCCTGCCAGTTTGAATTTTGGATCGGCCAGCTGTTCCGGGCTGAAAAGCACCCACTGGCTGCATAATGCGATGGCGACGACGCCCGTCAGACCGATGACCGCACCCGGCAGGGGTTCGAAAATCAGGCCGACAATTACGCCGACAAAGATAGCGAAGTAGTGCCAGGCATACGGCGGCAGCCCTTCAGGAACCGGCACAAACAGCAGCAGCACGGCGACGATAATCGGCAGTGCCATCATCATCAGACGGTTTTTCTTTCCGTCTTTTGGCTTGCTCGCCACGGGGGGCGTTACGGCGGTTTTCTCATTCATAGTTTTGCGTCTTAAGTTGTTAGTAATTCGGTTATGCCAGAAATGACTTTTTGCTTTCTTTAGTTTTTTTACTTTATTTAATTATTAAAGGCGGCTTTTTGTATTACTGGCATGGAAATTTAGCGCTATTTCGTTAGCGATAAATCAGGAATTCTTTATATTTATTTAATGCTCTTTTAAAGAATAAGGCAATTGATCTCGATCAAAAAAACAGGACGATAACGCGCTTTTTATTATTTTTGAATAACCCTGTTGGACTATAAGGGTATTGGTCGCTAATGACTCGCGAGATCGCGTGTATCTTAAATATAGAACATAAGTTTTCGTTTGTCTAAGATATTGATTTTAATTGGTTGTTTTGGGTTTCGTTGAGGGTTGAACTGCGCCTTAAGAGGTAGCGTAAAAGTAATAATAATTTAAATAATTGTGAACAAATTATTTTTTAATTAATAACACTATGGGGGTATTGGTGTTATAGCGGTACTTAATTAGTTTTATAACTAACGTAATTACTTTCGTAACTAAAAATACCATTATATTAGTAGCATCAATATCGGCAAGAAAAAATAACTCAAATACACACCGATTCAGAATTCGCAGATTTCAATTTTTAAAGTTTGGAGTTTTATATGATGAACACAAACCATCGCATACTTGAGTCATTCACCTTACCGAACGGGACTGAAATTAAAAACCGTTTGTTCATGGCCCCGATGACCACATGTTCGGGGTATTACGACGGTTCAGTCAGCAGCGAGCTGATTGAGTACTATCGCGCCCGTTCTGGCAGCATCGGTACCATCATCGTTGAGTGCTGCTTTGTTGACGATCTCGGCCTCGCCTTCCCAGGCGCGCTGGGTATCGACAACGACGACAAAATCGCTGGCCTGGCGAAAATTGCCGAAGCGATCAAATCTAAAGGTTCTAAAGCGCTGCTGCAGATCTACCACGGCGGCCGTATGGTCGATCCGAAGTTGATTGGCGGCCGTACGCCGGTAGGCCCAAGCGCCGTAGCTGCACCGCGTGACGGAGCCGCAACCCCGGTCGCCCTGACCACGGAAGAAGTGTATGGCATGGTCGGTAAATTCGGCGATGCGGTACGTCGTGCAATCCAGGCCGGTTTCGACGGCGTGGAAATTCATGGCGCCAACACCTATCTGATTCAACAATTCTACTCGCCGAACTCCAACCAGCGTGACGATGAGTGGGGCGGTAGCCGCGACAATCGCGCAAAATTCCCGCTGGCAGTACTGGATATCACCCATAAAATGGTGCGCCAGTATGCTGATGACGCGTTCATTATCGGTTATCGCTTCTCACCGGAAGAGATGGAAGTCCCCGGTATCCGTTTTGACGACACCATGTATCTGCTGGAAAAACTGGCGGAGCGCGGCGTCGATTACCTGCACTTCTCCGTAGGCGCTACGCTGCGTCCTTCTATCGTCGAGACCAACGATCCGACGCCGCTGATTCAAAAATATGTCGCCATGCGTTCTGAAACGCTCGCGCAAATCCCGGTAATGGGCGTGGGCGGCGTAGTGAACGAAGCGGATGTCGATACCGCGCTGGATAACGGTTATGACCTGGTCGCCGTGGGACGCGCCTGCATCGCCTATCCGGACTGGACTGACCGCATTGCGCGTAATGAAGCGCCGGAACTGTTCATCGACAGCACCCAGCGTGAAGCCTTATGCATCCCGGAACCGCTGTGGCGTTTCTTCCTGGTTGAAGCGATGATCCGCGACATGAGCATGGGCGAGTCCAAATTCAAAGCGGGTACCTTTGTGGAAACCGTGATGGACGACACCAATGAACTGGTTATCAACGTCAGCCTGGATACGGACCGTATCGCCGATATCGAACTGGCGAGCGCGCCGGATCAAAGCGTGGAATTCACCACCAGTTTTGAAGAGATTCGTACCCGTATTCTCGATGCGAACACCCCGCACGTTGATGCTATTTCTGGCGCAACCAGTCAGAGTGAAGCAGTGAAAAAAGCCGTCTCTAAAGCGATGCTGAAATCGAGCAAAGCGCTGGTGGCAGAAGAGGGCGGTAACGTCGAAGAAGCGAAAAGCTACGACGTTGTGGTTGTGGGTAGCGGCGGTGCGGGTCTGGCTGCGGCGATTCAGGCGCACGACGAAGGCGCAAGCGTGCTGATTGTCGAAAAAATGCCAACCATTGGTGGGAATACCATCAAAGCCTCTGCCGGGATGAACGCGGCGGAAACTCGCTTCCAGCGTGTGAAAGGGATTCAGGACAGCAAAGAGCTGTTCTACCAGGAAACCCTGAAAGGCGGGAAAAACAAAAACAACCCGGAACTGCTGCGTCGCTTTGTCGAAAACGCACCAGAAGCCATCGAATGGCTGGCGACGCGCGGCATTATGCTGAACGACATCACCACTACCGGCGGGATGAGCATCGACCGTACCCACCGTCCACGTGACGGGTCGGCGGTTGGCGGCTATCTGATCAGTGGCCTGGTGCGTAACGTCAACAAACGCAATATTGATGTGATGCTCGATACTTCCGTCGTGGATATCGTGATGGATGGCGGCGAAGTTTCCGCAGTTCGTCTGCTGACCGAAGAGAAAGAGGCGCTTACCGTCGCAACCAAAAGCATTATCGTGGCGACCGGTGGCTTCAGCGCCAACAGCGCGATGGTGGTGAAATACCGTCCGGATCTGGCGGGCTTCGTCACCACCAACCATAAAGGCGCAACCGGTGGCGGTATCTCGCTTCTGGAAAACATTGGTGCTGGCACGGTGGATATGGGCGAAATTCAGATTCACCCGACCGTTGAGCAGAAAACATCGTACCTGATTTCCGAATCTATCCGCGGCGGCGGGGCGATTCTGGTCAATCAACAGGGCAACCGCTTCTTCAATGAAATGGAAACCCGCGACAAAGTCTCCGCGCAAATCATCGCGCTGCCGGAAAAATATGCCTACATCGTGTTTGATGAGCATGTTCGGGCGAAAAACAAAGCCGCTGATGAGTACATTGGCCGTGGCTTTGTCACCAGCGCCAGCTCACCGCGCGACCTGGCGAAAAAACTGGGGCTTAATGAAGACGCTTTCCTGGCAACACTGGAACGCTATAACGGTTTTGTTGAAAAACAGCACGATGATGACTTCGGTCGTACGACCGCGCTGCGTGCGCCAATCAACGAAGGCCCGTTCCACGCGATTCAGATTGCGCCAGGTGTGCACCACACCATGGGCGGCGTGACCATCAATACCGATACCTGCGTGCTGGATAAAGCGCACAAGGTGATCGCCGGGGCGTACGCCGCAGGCGAAGTGGTTGGCGGCATCCACGGTGGCAACCGTATCGGCGGTAACGCTGTCGCCGATATCATTATCTTTGGTACACTCGCCGGTCATCAGGCCGCAATGCGCGCAAAACGCAGCTAGCAGCCCATGAAACCCCGGTAGCCCAGGCTACCGGGTTCTCTTTTGTGAAAGGAGGCTGGAATGTCAGATGATGCACGCGTGTACAGTTATTCCGCGGTCCTGATGGGCTCGCCCATTCTGCTTAAACTCTTCGAACACAACGAATCGCTCGCCTCCCGCGTTTTTCACCTCATCAAGCAATACGAAGATCTCCTCACCGTTAACCGCGCGCAATCGCAGGTCATGGACATCAATCACGCCGCAGGATTAAACCCCGTCAGCGTCAGCCGCCCGGTTTATGAACTTATTAAATGCGCCAAAGCCGCAAGCCTTGTACGTGGTGGCGCGTTTAATCTGGCGATTGGCCCGCTGGTGAAACGCTGGAAAATCGGTTTTAAGGGCGATAGTGTGCCGCCTGCTGAAGATATCGCGCAGTTGCTGGCGCTGACCGATCCACATAATGTGGTGCTGGATGATGCCAAAAGCAGCGTATTTTTGACGCGTGCCGGGATGGAAATCGATCTGGGAGCGATTGCAAAAGGTTACATCGCTGACCGCGTGCGCGACTATTTGCGCCAGCAGGGTGTGAAGCTGGGATTGATTAATCTTGGCGGGAATGTGCAGACGCTGGGCTCGCCGGAGGGCGGTTGGTCGATTGGCCTGAAGAAGCCCTTTGCACAGGATAACGCGTTGCTCGGGGCCATTGAGGTGGTGAACAAGTCGGTGGTGACCTCTGGCGTCTACGAGCGCTTTTTCGAGCTGGACGGGCGCCGCTATCACCATATTCTTGACCCGCGCACCGGGTATCCGCTGGATAACGAGCTCGACAGCGTCACCATTATCGCCAGCGAATCGCTCGACTGTGATCTCTGGACCACGCTGATTTACGGAATGGGCGTTGAGAAGGGCACAGAGGCGCTGCGTAGCCGCCCGGATATTGAAGCGATATTTGTCACCAAACAGCGGGAGATCATTCTCTCATCGGCCAGACATTACCGGTTTACGCTGCTTGATGACGATTACCGGCTTACTGTGCGTACTGCTTAAGCAGGCCGTACTGTTCCGGCAGCAGGTGATAGCGATACACCGGGCGTCCGGTTGCGCCGTAGTGAATGCTGGTAAACAAAATATTAATCTGCGCCAGCCAAATCAGGTATTTACGGCATGATACGCGCGAGATATTCACCGCGTTCGCCAGGTCGTCGGTGGAGAACTCGCTTTCCGGATGCGCGTCAATCCACTGGCAAATCGTGCGCAGCGTCTGCGGCGTTAAGCCCTTCGGCAGACGTTTGGTGTCAGCCAGTTCCGGCGCGCCGCCGTGCAGCAGGCGATCGACATCGGCCTGTTCGTAATACTTATGATTACCCATCAGCTGTTTTTTCTCACGCCAGCCGGTTAACGCCTCTTCAAAGCGCGGGAACTGGAACGGTTTGATCAGGTAATCCACCACACCATAATGCATCGACGTTTGAATAGTTTCCGCATCTGAAGCGGAAGAGATCATGATAACGTCGATGGCCCGGCCCGATGCGCGAATGATCGGCAGCAGATCCAGCCCATTATCCTGTTGCATATAAACATCCAGCAGCACCAGATCGATGGGCTGCACACTCTCTTCAATAAATTCGCGAGCCTGGCTGAGGGTTGACGCGATACCACAGCAGCTAAACCCCTCAACCCGTTCGATATAGAGACGGTTCAGGTCGGCCACCATGGCATCATCATCAACAATTAACACATTAATCACTCGGCATTCCTCTCGCTGTCCCAGGGGATTTGTACAAAAAATTGCGTAAAGACGCCCGGCTCTGATTCCACGGCGATGCTGCCGCCGAGGTTTTCAGTTTGTTGCCGGGCCAGAAAGAGCCCGACGCCGCGATTCTCGCCTTTCGTCGAAAAACCTTTGGTAAAAATAGCATCAATTTTATCCGGGGCGATGCCAGGCCCATCATCACTGACTTCACTGGAGAGCCAGCCATTTTGATAGTGCAGCAGCAGGCTTATCTCGCCTTCCGGCTGGCCGGACATGGCGTCCAGCGCATTTTCAATCAGGTTGCCCAGCACGGTGACCAGTACCGCCACCTGTTGCTCGTTGGCATTGTCCGGCACGCGCGACTCCTCTGCCAGCGTCAGCGTAAACCCGGCCTCTTTTGCGCGATTGATTTTGCCGAGCAGGAACCCGGCAACAATCGGTGATTTAATTTTATGCTGAATTTCGCCGATATCGGTCTGATAATTTTGCGCGGTTTGCAGGATGTACTCTTCCAGCTTGTCATAGCGCTTGATGTGCAAAAGCCCGAGGATCACGTGCAGTTTATTCATAAATTCGTGAGACTGGGCGCGCAGGGCATCAACATAGTTAACCATACCATCCATGCGTTGCATCAACTGGCTGACTTCGGTTTTATCGCGGAAGGTGCAAATCGCACCAATCACGCGGTTCTGGCTGCGGACCGGCACGGTGTTGGTGAGTAACAGACGCCCATTGCAGCCCACTTCTTGATCCGGAATCGCGACTCCGGTTGACAAAACCTGTTGCAGGTTTCCCTGCAACGGCGCGTGTGGCGGTTCTCCAGGCTGGCGATTGTTGGCGGAGAGCAGAATTTGCCGCGCGGTATGGTTAATCAGCGTCACGTTCCCGAGGCTATCGACGGCGATCACGCCTTCTTTAAGCGATTGCAGCATCGCCTGACGCTGTTCAAACAGCGTAGAAATTTCGTAGGGCTCAAGGCCGAAAAGAATATTTTTCAGTACCCGAACCAGCACCCAGGTCCCGAAGCTGCCGATGATGGCGCTAAAGAGCACGAACCAGATGGCGTTCCAGCGGCTGGCGTTGATTTGCGCCTGAACATCGTTCATCGAGATGCCGACAATCACCACCCCAATCTGACGGCGCTGTTCGTCATAAACTGGCGTAAAGACGCGCAGCGCCTCTTCCAGTACGCCGTGGTTCACCGAGACATTTTCCTGGCCGAGCAGGGCGGGCTGTAAATCTTCTCCGATAAAGCGCTGGCCGACGCGGCGGGGATCAGGGTGCGAATAACGAATGCCATGCATATCGGTCACCACCGCATAAAGCAGATGATTACGTTGTTCCACGGCGGTTGAAATCGGTTGAATAATATCGCTGTAAGAAGGCGAGGTGAGGCCGCGTTTGATCTCCGGCGAATCGGCGAGGGTGCGCGCGATAGCAAAGGCGGTATCCTGCAACCCCGTGCGCGTGGCTTTGGCGATTTGCGCAAGATAAAAGGTGTAGATAACCAGCAGGACGGCACCGATGACACCGCAGACCATCAGGGTGACCAGCGTACTGAGCTTCATCGGACGTTTTGGCGCGCGTTGAGGCTGCTGTAAATCGTGCATCGGGATCCCTGTCGTCAATAATAAACACGCATTATCGCTGATAAGCCTGATTTCTTAAAGCAGTGTAACCCTTACCAAATCAAACGTCTCTTTGTGACGCCACTCGCAGGCTATCCATATGAAACACTTTATATTGAGAGGCAACTCATAATAAGGAGGCAGTTTATGAGCATTAAGCTTACCGATGCAGTCATGGAACGACGCAGTACTGTTACCGCCGATATCGACAGATTGTCCACTGAGGACATGCTTAACGTTATCAATCAGGAAGATAAACGTATTGCCGATGCCATCACGCCTTGTCTGGATGAAATTACCCGTTTAGTGGATCAAGCTGCGGCGGCGCTAAGCCGCGGTGGGCGTTTAGTGATAGTCGGCGCAGGCGCGTCGGGGCGTGCCGGGATGTTGGCCGCCAGTGAGTTTACCCCGCAGGGCCGCGGCCCGGTTGTCGGGCTTATCGCCGGTGGGCCGCAGGCGATGCTGAATGAAAAAAGCGAAGCCGCGTACGATTACGATCGCGGAGTGCTGGATCTCCAGGCCATCGGCTTTAATGATAAAGATATGCTACTGGGCCTGACCGTCGGTGGAAAAACGCCGTGGGTCTGGGGCGCACTGCGTCACGCCTGGTCGCTGGGCGCGCCGGTAGCGGTGCTCACGCGTAATCCGCAAAGCGAAGCCGCCCATCTGGCGTCGTTGGTTATCGCGCCACAAACCGGGGCGGAAGTGGTGGCAGGCTATGGTAATCCGAAAGCCAATGCCGCACAGAAGCTGATCCTGAATATGCTGACCACCGGGCTTGCGATTCGAAGCGGTCGGGTTTACAGCAATTTGCGCGTGGATCTCGACGGGGATACTACCCAGTGGTGCGAACGTCAGATTGCGATTGTGATGGAAGCGGGAAGTTGTTCACGCGGCGTGGCGAAAGCGGCCCTGGAACGCTGCGATCATCATTGTAAAACCGCAATTCTGATGGTGCTCACAGGAATGGAAGCACAGGATGCGAATGCCCTGCTGGCGCAGAACAATGGTTTTGTGCGAGTGGCGTTGCAGGAAGCGCCGTAAGGTTTCTGGATTGATAAACGAACAAAGCCCGCAATGCGGGCTTTATAATATGTAGGGATTAGAACTGATAGGTCAGGCCAACACCCACAACGTCATCGGTAGAGATACCGTTGTCGTGGTAGAATTTCACGTCGTTATCCAACATGTTGATTTTGTAATCAACATAAGTGGACATGTTTTTATTAAAGTAATAGGTTGCAGCTACGGAGATATAGTTCACCAGCGTTTTATCGGTGTATTCGGTGACATTGTGACGACCATTATAACCACCTAAGTCTTTACCCTTAGAATAAACCCAGGCTAAAGAAGGACGCAGACCGAAGTCGAATTGATACTGCGCAACCGCTTCAAAGTTTTGGGTTTTGTTGGCGATACCGTCATCACCATAAGGGGTCATATTACGTGTTTCAGCATACATTAACGCTAAGTAAGCGCCATTTGTACCTGAAGCAGCACCATCATATTTCATACCGATGGTCCAAGCTTCTGCCTCATCCCCGCCCGCGTATTTGCTATAACGGTTGTGAATAGTGCCAGCAGCGACTTGATCGTTGGTACGGTCAGAGGAAGAATATGCCGCACCTACGCTCAGACCTTCCAGTACATCGCCAAAGTCATAGGTTGTAGAAATACCAAAGCCATCACCGTTGTCCAGTCGGAAATCATCACCATCGTGGCGGTTTTTAGTGCCTTCATTCTGGCCGTCATCAGTGCCACCACTTTCGTTATTGCCTTGATACTGCAGTGCAAAATTCAAACCTTCTACCTGACCGAAGAAGTCAGTGTTTCTATAGGTCGCCACGCCGTTGGCACGGCCTGTCATAAAGTTATCTGTCCAGGTATAGGAGTCACCGCCGAATACCGGCAACATATCGGTCCAGGCTTCAACGTCGTAAACGACACCGTAGTTACGGCCATAATCAAATGAACCCGCATCTGCATACTTCAGGCCAGCGAAGGCAAGTTTCATGTAACCATTACCGCCAGCAGATTCAGTATCATTAGCGATCATTTTACCCAGCGCCTGTCCATAACCAGTCAGCTCTGGAGTAATCTGAGTCTCACCTTTGAATCCCAGTTCTACGATAGATTCATCACCGTCATCACCCGGATTGTCAGAGAAAGTATGACGTGCATCGACTTTCCCATAGATATCCAGTTTGTTCCCGTCTTTGTTATAGATTTCTGCCGCATTTGCTGCACCAGCCACTAATAATGCCGGGACAATAATTGCCAATACTTTTCTTTTCATTATTTATTTCCTTTAAATAATAATGGTTATGAATGCTTTTAGATAAATCAGCATTACATCGGCGATATTAGCCATAGAGTTCATTTTGTTTTACGTCAAAGATGTAACTATTCTATATTAAATATTGCAAAATATTTCTTTAATTGTTTATTTGTATGCATTGAATTAAATATATATGTATTGTGAATTCATGTGATTGATTTTATTGTGTTTTATATATGCAAATCTCTTAATGCATTCAATGCTTATATATGATTTAACGGCGGGGAGGGGGAGGGAAAAATCAAAAAAAAAGCCCGATCAAAAACTCATCGGGCCTGCTATAGATGAAAAAAATATTAACGAGTGCAGTGTAAAACAACAAAAGGCTAATAACAGACTTATAGTTGCATGAACAGAATGAAAAATAAAGTCTGGAAACGGATCGTTAAATATCAAAAAAATGAATGTATGCATCGAAAGCATATAGTGAAATTATGTTCATCAATAAGATCATAAAACCATGACGCGGGACCTGTTATGGATTGTGCATCACCTCACAAAATTGCCGAAGATCAAACGATCGGCATTTTGCCCTCAGGCAGGACCGACCAGTACTACTCAGCGTGAAAAGAGTCGCTATAATGTGACGGCAATCACATTTGCTCCTTAAGTGGAATTGCGGCAACAACGATTTTCCTCGCTAAATGAGAGTGTTATATGGAAGAAACAATGACGCGTGGCCCTGGCGGTAAGCTGGCGTTATGGGTTTTTTATGCGTTCTGCGGCTATTTTGTCTGGGCGATGGTGCGTTACTTTTGGGTTATTAGCGAGGTAGAAACCATTCCTGGCGCGACGCTGGATGGCGAAATCGCCTCAACCTCCGGCAAACTGCTTGGTGCGCTTGCGGGGTTTATCGTGCTCGGCATTGTCGGGTTGATCCTCGGCGGCATCGCCTGGTATACCCGTCCTCGTCAGATTCAGGAATGATGCGCTAAGCGAATTTTGTTATTCTCGCGGCCTGGAAACGGATTAAGGCCGCAAAGCATGACAATCGATGCCTGGCAGCAGCGTTTCGAACGCTGGTTCGCACAACATTACCCCGGTGGCGATGCCGCCCACGATATTTCCCATTTCCGCCGTGTCTGGCACAGCGCCAGACACATTGCCGCCGACGAGCCGGTCAACTTACTGGTGCTGCTCACGGCCTGCTATTTTCACGACATTATCAGCCCGCCCAAAAATCATCCCGATCGTTCTCGCGCTTCGCGGTTATCCGCCGAACGAACGCAGGTCATTCTGCGTCAGGATTTCCCTGATTTCCCGGACGATCTCTTTCCCGCGCTGGCGCACGCCATTGAGGCCCACAGTTTCAGTGCGCAGATAACGCCACGGACCCTGGAAGCGAAAGTTGTGCAGGATGCCGATCGTCTTGAAGCGTTGGGCGCCATCGGTCTCGCGCGCGTCTTTGCCGTGTCGGGCGCCCTGAACACGCCGCTGTTTGATGCGGATGATCCTTTTGCTGACTCTCGCCCATTAGACGATAAACGTTGGGCGCTGGATCACTTTCAAACCAAGCTGTTACGGTTGCCGCAAACCATGCAAACGCCCAGAGGGCGCAAGCTTGCGCAACATAATGCGGATTATCTGGTGCAGTTTATGGCGAAACTGAGCGCTGAGCTGAGCGGCGACCCGCAGGGTCTGGATGAGGCGGTGGTGCGCCGATTTGCGCCGTCGGAATGAATTTCCTGCTGCAAAGTATGGTAATCTCACGCTTATTTGTCTGGTCTGGTTGAATCTATGCAACAGAGTGAGTCACTGAGTGCGGCCCCGCATCGGGCGGTTGAAACCGATGCCCAGGCACTGCTTGAACAGGTGCTGGAAATATACGATCTCAAAACCATCGTGGCGCAGCTGAATGCGGTGGGCGAGCAGCACTGGAGCCCGGCCATCGTTAAACGGGTGGTGACGCTGGCGCGTGCCAATACGCGGTTGAGTGATAATGAAGTTGCACAGCTGACGGCTTTATTGCCCAAACCTCCCGCACATCATCCAGATTACGCATTTCGTTTTGTCGATCTGTTTGCCGGTATCGGCGGCATTCGCCACGGGTTTGAAGCCATCGGCGGGAAGTGTGTGTTTACCAGTGAATGGAACAAACACGCGGTGCGTACCTATAAAGCTAACTGGTTCTGCGATCCGCACGAGCATCAGTTCAACGCCGACATCCGTGACATCACCTTAAGTCATCACACTGATGTGAGCGACAGCGAAGCCCAGGCGCATATTCGTCAACACATTCCCCAGCACGATGTTTTGCTCGCGGGCTTCCCGTGCCAGCCGTTTTCCCTGGCGGGCGTATCCAAGAAAAATGCGCTGGGCCGTGCGCACGGTTTTGCCTGTGATACGCAGGGCACACTGTTTTTTGATGTGGTGCGCATCATCGACGCGCGCCGTCCGCCTGTCTTTGTGCTGGAGAACGTCAAAAACCTCAAAAGCCACGACGGCGGTAAAACCTTCCGCATCATTATGCAAACCCTGGATGAACTGGGGTACGAAGTCTCGGATGCGGCGGATATGGGCGCAGATGACCCGAAAATTATCGACGGGCAGCACTTTTTACCGCAGCACCGCGAACGTATCGTGCTGGTGGGTTTCCGACGCGACCTTGGTCTGCACAAAGGATTTACCCTGCGCGATATTCCGGATTACTACCCGGCACGGCGACCGGATTTTGGCGAACTGCTGGACCCAATAGTGGATGAAAAATTCATTCTCACCCCTGTGCTGTGGAAATATCTCTACCGCTACGCGCGTAAGCATCAGGCAAAAGGTAACGGTTTTGGTTACGGCATGGTTGACCCGACCCGTCCCGGCAGCGTGGCGCGTACGCTTTCTGCACGCTATTACAAAGACGGCGCGGAGATCCTCATCGATCGCGGATGGGATAAAGCGCTGGGTGAGAAAGATTTTGACGATCCGCAAAACCAGAAGCATCGCCCGCGCCGCTTAACGCCACGGGAATGCGCGCGCCTGATGGGCTTTGAACAACCTCAGGGGTATCAGTTCCGTATCCCGGTTTCTGATACCCAGGCGTATCGCCAGTTTGGCAACTCGGTGGTGGTGCCGGTCTTTGCCGCCGTGGCGCGTCTGCTGCGTTCGCGCATTTTGCAGGCCGTTGCGATGCGAGAGAAAAATGGCGGACGTTCACGATAAAGCCACCCGCAGTAAAAACATGCGGGCGATCGGCACGCGCGACACGGCGATTGAAAAACGCGTCGCCGCGTTGCTCGCCGAGTGCGGCTTTGCCTGGACCGCGCAGGAGAAAAACCTGCCGGGGCGGCCCGACTTCGCGCTGGACGATTACCGCTGCATCATCTTTACCCATGGCTGTTTCTGGCATCATCACGACTGCTACTTGTTTAAGGTCCCCGCCACGCGTACGGAATTCTGGCTGACAAAAATCGCCAGCAATGTGGCGCGCGACAGGCGCGATGTTGCCCGACTGCATCAGTTGGGCTGGCGGGTATTGATTATCTGGGAGTGCGCCCTGCGCGGGCGTGAAAAACTGGCTGATAACGAGCTGAAGGAACGGCTGGAAGAGTGGATCTGCGGCGGCGAGGGCAGCGCGCAGATCGGCACTCAGGGGATGTCGCAACTGGCGATTACTTCTCTACCTGACACGATGTAACGCTGCTTTTCGCGCCGACCAGATACTTTCCTAATGTCACCAGCACCACGGCGGCGATAATAATCACCAGCGCCAGCCACTCGACGCCCGATAAACGCTCGCCGTTAAACCCGGTACCCAACAGTACCGCCACCACCGGGTTAACATAGGCGTAGCTGGTTGCGACCGCAGGCGACACGTTGCGGATTAAAAACATATACGCATTGATGGCGATGATGGAGCCGAACACGGCCAGATACGCCACCGCCAGAAAGCCAGAAGTATCCGGCATTGTGGTCAGACGCTCACCCGTCAGCAGAGAAGCGCTCATCAGCACGATACCTGCCGCCAGCATTTCAACCGCGCCCGCCATCATACCGACGGGCAATTCGATGCGCGAACCGTAGACAGAACCAAAAGCCCAGCTCATCGAGCCAATTAAAATCAAAACCGCGCCCCACGGGTTACCGCTGAGGTTGCCGCCGCTGTTGAGAAGAATAATCCCGGCAAGACCGATGGCGATACCCAACCATTCGAGTTTACGCGTCGCGATACCAAAAAAGCGGCTGAAGCAGAGTGTAAACAGCGGCACTGTCGCGACCATCACGGCAGCAATACCGGAAGGCACATTCTGATGTTCGGCGACAGTCACCAGACCGTTACCCACTGAAAGCAGCAGTACGCCAATTAACGCGGCGTTCAGCAACGGACGCCATGCCGGCAGGCGATGTCCGGTTAACAGCAGATAGCTCAGCAGCAAAATTCCCGCCGAAAGAAAACGCACGCCAGCCATCATTAACGGTGGCCAACTGGCAACGCCGATGCTGATGGCGAAGTAGGTCGAACCCCAGATAATGTAGAGCGCAAATAATGCACCGATAAGCGGTAACAGCTGTTTGATACGCATAATTTCTCACGGGAAAACACCAAGGCGGGATATAGTAAGCGGCAAAATGATTCTCTGCGAGTGCTTTTATTCGTAGTGCAATGTTGAATTTATGTATGCAAAATGTATGGTATGTGTAACCCGTACATTTGCTCCATACTGTGTGATTAATAAACAAAATAATGAAAGGAACGGATTGTGGCGGGAAGTAGTTTATTAACCTTACTGGATGATATTGCCACGCTGCTGGATGACATCTCCATGATGGGCAAGCTGGCGGCGAAAAAGACGGCGGGCGTGCTGGGCGATGATTTGTCGCTGAATGCGCAGCAGGTTTCGGGAGTGCGCGCGAATCGTGAACTTCCGGTGGTCTGGAGCGTGGCGAAGGGTTCGCTGCTCAATAAAGTGATCCTCGTGCCATTGGCCCTGTTGATCAGCGCGTTTATCCCCTGGGCGGTGACTCCGTTGTTAATGATAGGCGGGGCGTTCCTGTGCTTTGAAGGGGTCGAGAAAGTGGTGCATACGCTGCATGCGCGTAAGCACAAAGAGGATGATGCCGCGCGTCAGCAGCGATTAGACGCCATCGCCAATCAGGACCCGATGGTGTATGAACGCGATAAAGTGAAAGGCGCAATCCGTACCGATTTTATTCTCTCCGCTGAAATCGTCGCGATTACCCTTGGTATCGTGGCAGAAGCCCCGCTACTGAACCAGGTTTTGATTCTGTCAGGTATCGCCGTGTTGGTCACCGTCGGCGTTTACGGGCTGGTGGGCATCATCGTTAAACTGGACGATATGGGCTACTGGCTGGCGGAGAAAAAGAGCGCGCTGGCACAAGGCGTCGGGAAAGGTTTACTTTTTGTTGCACCATGGTTGATGAAAATATTATCCGTGGTCGGTACGCTGGCGATGTTTTTGGTTGGCGGCGGGATTGTGGTCCACGGCGTTGCGCCGTTGCATCACGCGATTGAAGGCTTTGCCGCGCAGCAGGGAGCCGTTGTCGCGATGTTACTACCGACGATTGCGAATCTGGTGCTCGGTTTTATTATCGGCGCTGTCGTGGTGGCGGTCGTGAATGGCGTCAATTGCCTTCGTCAGCGTGAAGGCTAAAAAGTGCGCACCGATTACGCAAACCCGCCGGCGATCGACTAATGTGAAACTGTTTCACCCTGATACCGGAGGCAACTATGGTCTTTTTGGTCAGTGATGAAGTTCGGTCTAAAAATGGTGGTCAGCGCATGGTCGTGACGGGTTATGCCAGTGGGATGGTTGAATGCCGCTGGTATGACGGTTTTGGCGTCAAGCGTGAGGCCTTCCGTGAAGATGAGCTTATGCCCGGCGGCGATCGCGCGCAGGAGAAAGCCTAGCCAAAACGCCCGGCATGGGTCGGGCGTTTTTGACTCAGTGCCTCGATTGTTGTACATCATGAATTCAAAGCTGTTTTTCCGTTCAGGAGTGAGTACGTTGTCTCTTCATCAGGAGTTTTGCCGGGAGCCTTTGTGCATCCCGTAGCCCCCGAAAAATCCCCCGGTTGGTTGAGAAAGCTTAGCCAGCACTCCCGACCCGGTAGAGTGGTAAACCTCTGCTTTTGCGTTGTTCTGCTGTTTTCAACGATTCTGACGTGGCGTGAAACGGTGGTACTGGAGGAGGCTTATATCTCCAGCCAGCGCAATAATCTGGAAAACGTTGCCCGTGAGATGGACGGGCAGCTGCAATTCAACGTCGATCGCCTGCTTTTTTTTCGTCATGGTATGCAAGCCGCGCTGCAGGCGCCGCTGGCGTTTGAAGTTTTGCGTAATGCGGAAGCGGAATTCTCCCGCAAACGCCATGAGCCAGACTGGCATATCGCGCTGGAAAACCGCCGTACTCTGCCGCTTAATGGCGTGTCGGATGCCTTTGTCGAGCAGTCTGAGCTCTTATCTCGTGATAATCCGCTGGTGACTAACGAATTCACCGCTACGCTCGAATTGGGTTATCTGCTGCGACTGTCAACCATTACCAAAAACCATCTCTCGCGCTTTTCACCGCGTATGCTGTATGTATCGCGGGCCGGATTTTTCCTGAGCAGCGAGCCGGTAACCCGCAACATCACCGAGCAGTTTTATGAGCAGGTGACCAGCCCGTGGTTCCAACAGCAGTCTGAACGTTTGAACCCGGGGCGCGGTGTACGCTGGTACACTTCATTCTCCAGCGATAAACAGCATGAAGCGCAGATGGTCACGGCATCGGTGCCGCTGAATTATCAGCACTATTGGTTTGGCGTGCTGGCGGCACAGCTTTCGGTCAGAGAAATGGGCGATTTTTTACTGCGCGCCGTTGAGGGCGAAACCGAAGGGGAGTACCAGCTGTACGATAGCCGGATGAACCTCATTGCCTCGTCCGACCCTCGCGTTACGCCACTCACGCAGGAAGTGCAGGCCCAGCTTGCTCGCGCCTATGAAGATAATAATCGCGGTAGTCTTCGCGAAATGACGCGCTATATCAGTTGGGAAAAGCTGCGTAATTTTGACGGTGTTCTGCTGCGCATTCATAGCCTGGAAGAGGGGCTAAAAGGCGATTTCGGGCGTATCAGCATCGCGCTTACCCTGCTGTGGGTGCTGTTCACCGGGATGCTGATTCTCTCGTGGATGGTTATTCGCCAAATGGTGAGCAATATGTCCACATTGCAGGAGTCCCTGCAATGGCGCGCCTGGTACGATGCACTGACGCGTTTATACAACCGTGGCGCATTGTTCGAACGTGCGGCAACGGCATCGGCACAGTGTCGGCAGGCTGGAAAACCGCTGGCGGTTCTGCAACTCGATCTCGATCATTTTAAATCGATTAACGATCGCTATGGCCATCAGGCTGGCGACCGCGTGCTGGCACATATCGCCCGTTTAATTGCTAATAAAATACGCGAAGGGGATATTGCCGGGCGTGTGGGTGGAGAGGAGTTCTGCGTTGTTCTGCCGAACGCCACGCTCGCTCAGGCGCGCGAGATAGCTGAGCGGATACGCGAGTGTATTAACCGCCGTGAGATACTGGTGTCGAAAGGGCAAACCATCCGCGTAAGCGCGTCCGTTGGGGTTTCAGCCAGCGACGATGAGCAGGAACGTTATGATTTTGCCTATCTGCAATCCGTGGCCGATCGCCGCCTCTATCTGGCGAAAGAGGCCGGACGTAATCAGGTGCGCGCCGAAGATTAATTACCCAGGAAGTGGCTGAGGCCCTCGTCCCAGCCACTCGGGCCACGCAGTTGTGTATGGTAGACCCGCTGCGGGTCGTCATTTTTTAAATGAATGCCTTCCCGGCTCAGGCTTTTCACCACCACGGCGTAATCGGTGCTATCCAGCAGGTCCGCATCGTTAGGGCCGTCACCTAAACCAAGGGAAAGGCGACTGTGACCTTCCCGTTGTAGCATCCTGCGGCGCAGAAAACTGACCGCCTGTGCCTTACCGCTTTGCTCATCCAGCACGTGCCAGAAACGCGCCCCCTGAATAAAACGCAGCCCAAGCTGATGTAACGTCGCGGAAAATGCGGCCATGCGTTCATCGGTATCGCGCCAGATAAGCGTCTCAGAAGCCTCCTGAAGGCGTGCCAGCGCCGCATGTTTGTCATTCAGACCAGACCACTCGCTGAGCACCTGCGCGTCGACATCGGAAATCGCGGTAAACTTATAGCCTTCCCGTTCGCGAAGATGGTGCAGGACACCAAGAATATCTGCATGTGTCGCCCCGCAAATGATGCGTGGCCAGGACTCGTCATCCTGCCATTTTGCATCAAGCTGGATAACTGCCCCGTTCTCAGCAATAAACGCGCGGCCTTCCAGACCAATCTCTTTCTGAATAAGCATCATTTCTGCGGCAGTTTTACTGCTACACAGGACAACCGGCACATCCCGCTGTTTAAGACGCATCAGCCAGGAGGCGGCCGGCTGCCAGTCATAAGTGTGGTTATCCAGCAGCGTACCATCCAAATCAGTGAAGATAACCAGCGGTTGTTGCCGATCAAACATAAGGTCTCCTTATGTACTCTTTTGCTATTAAGAAAAATCTCAAAATAATAAAACGATATAATTGAGATAAAACTGATGACAACCCGCGTCGGATGCTGGGCCGGCCGTAGTACACCGATGCATTGTCTGTGAATGGATTGTTCGGTCTGGTGAATAAATCTTGTCATTGGATATAAACGCAGATAATGTTTCATCCACATCAGATTTCCTGGTGTAACGAATTTTTCGATGACTTCTTGCAGATGCAAGTTTGATCCCGACTCCTCAAGCGTCGGGATTTTTTTATCCCCATCTTCAGCGATTCACTTCGTTCACGCTAAAGTCGTGAATATCCAGCTCAAACGCTTCAGCCAGTTCTCGCCAGGTATGGTATTCGCGGCCATCAACGCTCACATGATAGGGATCGTCAGCGGCACGATGGATTTCGCTTTCGCTGATTTCATTGATTGCTGCCAGCAGCGCATCAACGTTGACGCCGTGGGTCGCTTTGGCATTGTTCATCATCACTACCTCTTACAGCCCGTGCAATAATAAGTATACCCGGCATTTATCAATGTGCTCATTTTATGAGCGGATGAGTGATTGATGAAGAAAGCAGCAGTTATGCAGTAAGGCGCTGTCAGCGGGGGTAAGGCTGGTCAGTTAAGGGCTGATTCACTTTTCAGAGCATCTTCCCGTTGCGCTCCTTCCTGGCTCCATGCCATATAAATCGTGCAGGCGCAGGGAGCACGCAGGGGGCGGCCAATCGCCGCCGCCCCCTGCACCCCCGGGCTTTGGCGGAAAAATCGCCGCTTCGCGGTTCTCTCAGCTTATCCCTTACGGCTTTCGGGTCGGGCGCGAGGTAACATCCCTGTAAAGCCGCGCCCTCAGCCCACATCCATGTGGGCTGCCCCGGCCTCCAGGGAACGCTTCGGCGATTTTGACGCCACCAACGGCGGTGCGGCCTTTAAGTTAACAGCGAAAACCAATGTATCTGAAACCGACGAGTCCCCGCTGGAAATCGGCGAGCCGGAGAATGGAAGACAAGGTCAGTCCGCCATGGATGGCGGACTGAGGCGAACCGAGACAGGACGTCGAGTTTCGCCGTGCCGCAGGCTGGAGTTCGGAGGAGAGCGCAGTGCGAAGCACCGATTTCCCTGCGGGGCCGCGGGGATTGCGAAGGGGGTCGCGGTTGACCCCCTTTGCCCGTTCACTGATGCTGATGTTACATGTAGCGCAATACATAAAGTGAACGGAACTTTGCGCTTAACTGACCAGCATTACTGTCAGCGGGGGAGTTTTGTTCTACACTGGGCAGAAACGTTGAGGAGATTGCGTATGCAGGTAAACGATCGTGTCACGGTCAAAACGGATGGCGGCCCGCGTCGATCGGGCGTGGTACTGGCGATTGAGCAGTTCAGTGAAGGAACAATGTATCTGGTCTCGCTGGAAGATTATCCGCTCGGTATTTGGTTTTTCAATGAACATGGCCACCCGGACGGTATTTTCGTCGAGAAAGTAGACTGAATCGGGGTAAAATTGACTGGCGGTGTTATCCGCCAGTAAGTCGCCATTAACGCATATTCACGTAAATGCCGGAGGTGACATTTTCAGCAAGACGCACAACGTGATAGATCACTTGCTTATTATGCGTTTTAATTTTCCTCTTGATATTACCCTTATGTGACGATACCGTCTTGGCCTTAATATTCATTTGATCCGATATCTGAATCGTTCCTTGTCCCGACATCCACATCCGTAACATGCTCGATTCCGTTCGACTTAACGATAATGTCGACATGTTGATCTGTTTTACATTGTCAGTTTCTTTTTTCAGATAATTCCCTAAAATATCGTCCAGGGTTTCTGGTTTGATCGATTTGGAGCTAATTAACAGATTACTCCTAACCAGTAAATATTCATCAAAATGGATATTTGCAATCGCCATAAAAACGATAAACAGCGTTCTGGGGTGTTGATTAATGATTTGTTTAATGTGCTGACTGCTCTGTGCATCGTGGATAAAACAGTCTTCATTAATGAACACCACAGACGGGCGGCGGGTGCTACACAATGCCGCAAGTCCGTCAACGTCGCTGACGTTATCAATATCGCGCTTCTTAACCCCTCGACTCGTCAAGTACCCTATCAATCCTAGCCGGGTGTAACTGCATAGATCCATAATAATCGTTGACATGGCATACCCTCACTCAATGCGTAACGATAATTAACCCTCTTGCCTGAACACTTCATAACTGCCTGAGCAAATTATTAAAACTAAGAACCAAGCGAAGACGATCAGGCGGCCTAAACTATCCCGTAAAGTTACGTATAATTTGCCAGGAATCTTCTCAAAGTAAAGTAAATGTTATGTTATGTGAGTAGGGTAAAAACAAATAATCCGCGCCAGATATATCCTGGTTGATGTTTTATAAATTCCCTTTTAGGAATTTCCTTACAATAACGGGAGCGGATTTATGGAGAATTGACCCGGGGTAACTCGCTGATAATATCCGCTAAAAGATTGAATATTTCGCTAAATAAATGTTCGCAAAAAGGCGCAATAAGTGGCATTAACGCTGCCATTAATAATATCCCTACAGTTAATGTGACTGGGAAACCGATCACAAATACGGACAATTGTGGCGCCATACGATTAAGCATACCTAATGCAAGGTTAACGGTGAGCAGCAGCGTAATGACCGGAAGTGCCAGCATCAGGCCATTGAGGAAGATGAGTCCGCCAGCCCGCGAAAGGGCCAGAAAGGCGTTGCTGTTAAGAGGTTCACCGCCAATGGGCAAGGTGTGAAAAGTATCGACCAGCAGCGAAATCAGCCATAAATGGCCGTTAAAAACCAAAAACAGCAGCATGGCGAGCATATCCATAATTCGCGCCAGTACGGGCATATTCAGGTTGCTGCCAGGATCGACAAAGGTCGCAAACGACAACCCCATTTGCAGGCCGATAATCTCCCCGGCGGTACGCACGGCGGCAAAGGCGAATTGCATGGTAAACCCCAGCGCAATGCCAATCAGGATTTGCTGAAGCGCCAGCCAAAGGGCGTTAGGCGAAAAAAGCGGAACATCCGGTACCGGAATGGCGGGGGCGATAACCACGGTTATCACCAGCCCGAGCCCCAGTTTGACGCGTTTAGGTACGGTGCGTTCGCTTAATATCGGGGCTGTAGTAATCAGCGCCAGCACACGCAGCAGCGGCCAGAAATAGAGACTTATCCAGTGGACCCACTGGTCGCTGGTGATATTGAGCATCAGGATTAGCCGATGATATACGGGATGTTATTGAACAAGGTGCGTACGTAATCAAGTAGCAGGTTGAGCATCCACGGCCCGGCGACCACGATAGCGATAAACACGGCGATGATTTTAGGAATGAATGAGAGCGTCATTTCGTTAATCTGCGTCGCCGCCTGCAAAATACTGATAACCAGCCCCGTAATCAGCGCCACCAGCAGAAGCGGCGCAGCCAGCGCCAGTGCGACTTTCATCGCTTCGGTGCCCATCATCATCACGGATTCAGGTGTCATGGCGGGTTCCTGTTAACTGTAAAAACTTTGCGCCAGCGAACCCACCAGTAGCTGCCAGCCGTCGACAAGCACGAACAGCATCAGCTTAAACGGCAGGGCGATCGTGGCGGGCGGTACCATCATCATCCCCAGCGCCATTAATACGCTGGCGATCACCAGATCGATAATCAGGAACGGAATAAAAATGGTGAAGCCAATCTGGAAGGCGGTTTTCAGCTCGCTGGTCACGTAAGCAGGCAGCAGAATGCGCAGCGGCACCGCTTCCGGGCCTTCAATGGGCGCACTGTTCGCCAGACGCGCAAACAGCGCCAAATCGGCTTCACGCGTCTGACGCAGCATAAACTCGCGTAGCGGCTGTGAACCTTTATCCATCGCTTCCTGCAACGAAATTTTGTCTTCGCTGAAGGGCTGATAGGCATCGGTGTAAATCTTATCGATGACCGGCGACATAATAAAAAAGGTCAGAAACAGCGCCAGCCCCAATAGCACCTGATTCGGTGGCGCAGAGGGAGTGCCCAGCGCGTTGCGCAGCAGACCGAAGACGATAATGATGCGCGTGAAACTGGTCATCATCAGCAAAATGGCCGGAATAAACGTCAACGAGGTGATAAACACCAGCGTCTGTACCGGCAGCGACCAGCTTTGACCGCCGCCCGGTAATGGCTGGCTGACCAGCCCCGGTAGCTGCGCAAAGGCAGCAGGCGAGAGCAACAACAGCGTGGAGATGAGGACAACGAAAATGCGGCGCATCAGGATCTCCCGGAACGCTTGAGAACATTTTTCATCAATGACGAAAAATCGGCGGTAGCAGGCTGCGTCGTGTGAGTATCCGCTGGCGCGGGCGGCAGCGTGTGCAGCAGGGTGACCTGATTGGCGGTGACGCCCAGCACCAGTCGCGCATCTTCCACGTTCACCATCACCACGCGCTCGCGTTGGCCTAACGAGGCGCTGGCGCTGACTTTCAGACCCTGCATACCTCGCACGTGAGTGCCGCCGAGGCCAAAACGTTTGGCAATCCATGCCCCCGCGAGGATCAGCAAAATAATACCGAGCAATGCGCCGCTCACCTGAATCAGCGGTGAGGCATCGGGCGCAGACGCGTGCGTGACGGTGGCATGGGTCGGGCTTTTCATGATTAGCGGCTCAGGCGACGCATGCGCTCGGACGGCGTAATGATGTCGGTGATGCGCACGCCATATTTGTCCGCCACTACCACCACTTCGCCCTGGGCAATCAGATAGCCGTTAATCAGGATATCCAGCGGTTCGCCTGCCAGGCCATCCAATGCCACCACGGAACCCTGCGTCAGACGTAGCAATTCTTTGATAGTCATGCGGGTGCGGCCCAGTTCAACGGTCAGCTTGACCGGGATATCCATAATCAAATCGATATCCTGCAACGTACCGCTGACGTCGCCGCCGCCCAGTTGCTGGAACACGGCATCGGCCGCACTTTTGCTGCTGGTGGATTGTTGTTCATTCAACGCTTCAGCCCACAGATCGTCCATTGCGCCGGTATTCTCGTCGGACGGGTTATTCATATCACTCATTTGGGCTGTTCCTCATTCAACGAATTCAAAATCGGGTTAATCAGGTGTTCGACGCGCAAAGCATATTGTCCTTTCACCGTACCGTACTGGCTGGTCAGCACCGGCACGCCATCGACGTGCGCGATAATGCGGTCAGGTTTCTCAATTGGCAGCACATCTCCGGGTTTTAGCTTCAGGATCTGCGACAGTCGCAGTGAAATGTCGGCAAAGTTTGCCACCAGCTCCAGTTCGGAGTGTTGCACCTGGCGCACCAGATTTTCGCGCCAGTTTTGATCTTCACTGCGCGAGTTTTCCAGCGGCGGATTTACCAGCAGTTCACGCAGCGGTTCGATCATGCTGAACGGCAGGCAGATATTGAATTCGCCGGTCAGGTTGCCGATTTCAACGTGGAAGGGCGTGTTGACCACAATGTCGTTGGGCGAGGTGGTGATATTGGTGAATTTAACCTGCATCTCGGAGCGCACATATTCGACTTCCAGCGGGTTAATCGCTTTCCACGCGTCGCGGTAGCCTTCGAGCGCCAGCTTCAGCATGCGGTTAATAACGCGCTGTTCCGTATGGGTAAACTCACGGCCTTCAACCTTGGTTGGGAAACGACCGTCGCCTCCGAACAAGTTATCCACGGCGATAAACACCAGACTCGGCGAGAACACGAACAGCCCGGTGCCACGTAGCGGTTTCAGGTGGATCAGATTCAGGTTTGTCGGCACGGGGAGATTGCGCGCAAACTCATGATACGGCTGGATTTTAATCGCCCCGACCGTAATATCCGGGCTGCGACGCAGCAGGTTAAACAGCCCCATGCGGAACTGACGCGCAAAGCGTTCGTTGATGATCTCCAGCGCCTGCAAACGCTCGCGCACCACACGACGCTGGGTGTTGGGATCGTAAGGGCGAATGTCGTTTTCGCCCGCCACGCCTGCCTGCGGCTCATCGCGATTATCGCTGTCGCCGTTGAGCAGGGCGTCGATTTCGGCCTGTGAAAGAATGCTATCGCCCATGAGGTTATCGCAGAATAAAGGCGGTGTAGAGAACGTCAGTCACGTCCTGCTTTGGCTGACCGGCAATAAGCGGCGTGCTCAACGTCTCTTTAATGGCGGCGGCCAGTTTTCGCTTCCCGGCATCGGTCGCCAGCTGCGTGGCGTCCTGGCGAGAAAGCAGCAGTAAAAGACGACTGCGCACTTCCGGCAGATATTCACTCAGACGTGCGCGCGTCGCTTCATCTTTCAGACGCAACGTAATGCCGAGATAAAGCACACGATCCGCATCGCCAAGATTCACCGTAAAGGTATCCAGCGCGAAAAAGACCGGCGCGGCAGGGGGCGGCGTCTCGGTTTTGCTTTTCGTGGTGCTGTGCTGCTGCATCCGCCAGTAGCTGTAACCGGCGGTCGCCACGGCGGCGAGCGTCACGAGGATCAGCAGCGGCAGCCAAATGGCGCGTTTGCGGTTTTTGGTGATAGCGGTGTCGGTCATCTGATGCGGTCTTCCTGTTGCATATACTGCTTATCGTGTGATTATCCCGACTCCCGCGCGGGTCAAAGCGTGGAAAAGACGGGAATAATCACGCTACCTCTGGCGTTTAGGCAAAAATGTCGACTCTGCCATCGCCGCGAGCGGTGGATTGCAACGCAGCAGGGGCGATCAACGTATCATCCTCGTCATCCCCGGATGCCGCGCCGCGCCAGGCCGACTGCTGGCCCGAAGCGTGTTGTTGCTGCTGCTGCCCGGCAAAACTCTCGCTGCTGATATTGCTTTGTCCAAGCTGAATGCCGTTATCGGCAAGTTGTGCGCGAAGCACTGGTAACGCGGCTTCCAGCGCGGCGCGCACGTGGCTGTGTGGCGACACCATTTGAATCTGCGCCTGGTTATCGTCGAGCTTAAGCGAGATATGCACCTGACCGAGATCTTCCGGGTGCAGACGCAGTTCCGCTGTCTGCTGCCCCTGACGTGTGAACAGGGTGATGTGCTGGCTGACGCTCTGCTGCCAGTCCGGCGAACCGAGTGGAGCCTGTACGGTTGGGGCCGGTAATGCAGGCGTAGTTTGTGCGGCGACACTGACCAACCCGGAGAACGTTGCCGTGGGAGCCGATGCGGTTGGTGTGCTGTCGGCTTCTGCTTTCAGGGCAATTGGCGCCAGCTGCGGCGCGCTTTGTGCGGCGGCGGGCAGTTCACTGCTGGCGAGTGGCTGCGCGGTATCGTTGCTGGTGGCGTGCTGAGCAAAAGATTTATCACCGCCGCGTTCTGAGACACCGTTCAGGATGGGCATGTTAGTGCCTGCGGTGACCGTCGTTGGTTGTGCAGGTTGCACCGTTGGCAGCATGGCCATCAGCGCGCTCATCCCGGCAAGCGATGCGTCGCTAACGGTTTCGTCGTCATCGCTATCCTCCTGCGGTTTGGTGCTCTGAACATCGCTTTTCAGATGCGAGGCCAATTGGCTGAGCAGCGTCTGCGTATCCGTTGTCGTACCGTCCGGCAGTTCGACTGGAATCTTTGCCGTCTCCTGCTGTAACAGCCACTCGGTAATGGAGGTTTTTGCCGTGGTTTTTGCGTCCGCCGGCTCCTGAGAAAGGGCGGCGGTCAGGCTTTTCAGCGATTTGCTATTTTCACTCCCCAGCGCATCGCTGAGCAGGCTGAGAAAATCCGCCTCGCCGCCCGCCTGCGTGGAAATACCCGGCGTGCCGCTCTCGACGTCCGGGGCTAAAAGTGTGAGCATGTTAATCATTGCGGTTCCTCAACGTGGCGCGCTGGGCAAATTCATCCATCTTTTTCTGGTCGAGGCGGTTCTCCGCCAGCAGCGCGGCGCTGGCCTGGCGCTCCTGCAACGTCTCCCACGCCTGAAGACGCTGTTTTTTCTCGCGCCAGAAGGTCAGCGCTTGCTCAACTTTATTATTCCATTGCAGCAACTGCTGGCGATGTTGTTCAATCGCACTTTCCAGCGTCTGAATAAATTGCTGATAGTTTCGCCAGCGCAGGCTGGCAATCCCCTGACTCATGTCGCTGTTGAGGTTGTTTTGATATTCGAGCTGGTAATCCATCAGCATCTGCAATTGTTCTTCTACTTTCTGAAAACCACGACGCATTTCGCCGAGCTTAAGCGCGGCGGTATCCACCTCGTTTTCCGCCAGCTCTTTGAGCGTGGCCAATGCACCTTGTTGCGCCATCTTGCGGTACCTCCTGCTTCATCAGGTTGACGGGAAAATTCGCTCAAGCCCCTGAAGAGAACTCTCCCAGTCGGCTTTTTCCAGAATGCCCTGCTGCAAAAATGCTTCCAGCTGCGGCCACAGGGCGATGGCGCGATCCAGCATCGGGTCGCTGCCTTTGGCGTAAGCGCCAACGCTCACCAGATCGCGGTTACGCTGGAAGCTGGAGAGCAGCTGTTTGAAATGACGTACGCGGGCGTAGTGCGGCTCGCTGATAAGCGCGGTCATGGCGCGACTGATCGAGGCTTCAATATCGATGGCAGGGTAGTGCCCGGCCTCCGCCAGCCTGCGCGATAACACAATATGCCCGTCGAGAATGGCGCGCGCCGAATCGGCGATGGGGTCCTGTTGATCGTCGCCTTCGGTCAGCACCGTATAAAATGCGGTCACTGAACCGCCACCGCTGATGCCGTTCCCGGCGCGTTCAACCAGCGCGGGCAGTTTGGCAAAAACGGAAGGCGGGTAGCCTTTGGTGGCGGGCGGCTCGCCAATCGCCAGGGCAATTTCGCGCTGCGCCATCGCGTAGCGGGTGAGGGAGTCCATAATCAGCAGCACGTGCAGGCCGCGATCGCGGAAATCTTCCGCCACGCGGGTGGCATAGGCCGCGCCCTGCATACGCAGCAGCGGCGACACATCCGCCGGAGCGGCGATCACCACCGAGCGGGCCCGGCCTTCGCTACCGAGAATGTTCTCGATAAAATCTTTCACTTCGCGTCCGCGCTCGCCAATCAGGCCAACCACAATCACATCCGCCTGGGTGTAGCGCGCCATCATCCCCAGCAGCACACTTTTGCCGACGCCGGAGCCTGCAAACAGCCCCATACGCTGCCCGCGACCGACGGTGAGCAGGGCGTTGATGGGCCGCACGCCGGTATCCAGCACATGTTCAATCGGCGTGCGCTGGAGCGGGTTAAACGGGGGGGTAATGAGCGCACCGGTTTCGGTGGTCTCCGGTGCGGGCAGGCCGTCGAGCGGTTTGCCGCTGCCGTCAAGCACGCGCCCCAGCAGCGCAGGGCCGAGCGGTAATTGTTTGCCGCTTTGTAACCCGTCGCCGGAGGCATTACGCGCATAGACGCGCGCGCCGGGCAAAATGCCTTCCACTTCTTCCAGCGGCATCAGAAACAGGCGCTGACCGTTGAAGCCCACCACTTCGCTTTCCACTTCCTGCGTTTCTGCGCCAAGCTGGCGCTCGATAATGCAGGTCGCGCCGAGCGGCAGTTGCAGACCGGTGGCTTCCAGCACCAGCCCGGTCGCGCGGGTCAAGCGTCCATAGCGACGTACGGCGGGAAGCTGGGCGATGCGCGCTTCGACGTTATCCAGCGTCGTCAGCCAGCGAGTGAGACGCGCGGTCATCAGCAGGCTCCCGGCGCGGCAAGACGGCAGAGTTCCTGCCAGCGGGTGGCGACGCTTGCATCAAGATCACCTTCATCGGCGCTGACTTTACAGCCGCCAGGATGTAACGACGGATCGCCTCGCAGCCGCCAGCCGTGCAGGCTTAAGGTGGCACCCAGCACCGCGTCTACGCGAGGAAGATCGTCAGGGTTTACGCGCAGCTGCGGTTTGCCGCTAAACAACGGTTCCTGTTGCAGTAACGCCTGAATCTGTTTAATCAACGCAGAACTGTCGATGGACGTGGTCTCGCCGATGATTTGCCGGGCGGCTTCCAGCGCCATCTGCATCAAACGTGAGGCGATAACGCTATCCATCGCATCCAGCGTATGCTGGAACTCGCTGACCAGTTGCTGCATGCGGGCATGGAGCGGGGCTTGCTCTTGTTGCGCCTGCATCTGGCCTTGTTCAAGCCCTTGCGCCAGTCCGTCCTGATAACCCTGCTGCTGCCCGGCGGCGCGGCCTTCCTGCAACCCCGCCTGATAGCCCTGTTCATGGGCCTGTATCTGAATTTGCGCCAGTTGCTGCTGTCGCAACGCCTCTTCGGAAAGCGTCACCGTTTCCGCGTCGGGTTCCTGCTCAGGGATGAATATCTCGTCCTCTGAGGGCGGGGCGAGATCGTCCGGCTGCCAGACTTTCCACGGCGTGGTATCAGACATAGGTGTCGTCTCCGCTGCCAATCACCATCTCGCCGGTTTCCGCCAGACGACGCACAATCAGCAGAATCGCTTTCTGCTCGTTCTCCACCTGCGACAGACGTACAGGGCCACGGTTGGCGAGATCGTCGCGCAGAATATCGGCGGCACGCTGAGACATATTGCGCAGGAACTTCTCGCGCAGCGGTGGTTCTGCGCCTTTGAGGGCGATGAGTAACGATTCGGAGTCCACTTCCTGCAACAGGCGCTGGATGCTGCGATCGTCCACCTCGACCAGGTTTTCGAACAGGAACATCTCGTCGATAATTTTCTGCGCCAGCTCGCCGTCGAATTCACGCACGGCGGTGATAACTGCTTCTTCCTGCTGGGTTTTCATCAGGTTAATAATTTCAGCCGCCGTTCTTACGCCGCCCATTTTGCTGCGCTTAAGATTCTGACCATCAAGCAGACCGTTGAGCACTTCAGTCAGCTCCGCCAGCGCAGCAGGCTGTACGCCGCCGAAGGTGGCGATACGCAGCATCACATCGTGGCGCAGGCGCTCGTCGAACAGCGCCAGAATATCGGCGGCCTGCGCGCGCTTGAGGTGGACCAGGATGGTGGCGATGATTTGCGGATGCTCGTCGCGAATAATATCGGCGGCGCTCTGCGGCTCCATAAAGTTGAGCGTCTCGATGCCGCTGGCGGTTTCGCGGGTCTCGAGAATGTCCTCCAGCAGGCTGGCGGCACGCTCTTCGCCCAGCGCTTTCACCAGCACCGAGCGCAGATATTCGTTGGCGTTGACGCTCAGCGCGGCGTACTGCTCGGCTTCCTGCTCAAACTCCGCCAGCACTTCGGTAAGCTGTTTATTGGAGATCTGCTTCACATTGGCCATCGCGGTACTCAGCTGCTGCACTTCGCGCGCCGACAGGTGCTTAAACACCTCGGCGGCGCGATCTTCGCCAATGGTCATCAGCAGAATGACGCTCTTATCTACACCGCTTAATTTACTCATGATCGTTATTCATCCACTGGCGGATGACCAGCGCGACAACGCGCGGATCGTTATCAGACATATCGCGAATACGCTGGCTCATGACTTCCGCCCCCATTCGCTGGTTGGCGCGACGCTGCTGGAGTTGCTCATCTTTACTGAGATGCACTTCCACCGCGTCCTGCGTTTCCTGGACAACGCGCGCTTGCTCGGCGGCGACCTGCGTCTCCTGCTGACGGCGCATTAACTGTGGACGCACGGCTTTGCGCCACAGCAGCCAGGCGACTAACAGCACCAGTAACCAGCGGCCCAGCGACATCAACTGATCGATAAACGACTGCTGTTGCCAGAATGGCAGTTCACCGCCGGTTTCTTCCGACTGGGTGAACGGTGAGTTGACCACATTGAGGGTATCGCCGCGCTGGCTGGAAAAGCCCATCGCTTCGCGGGTGAGATCGTCAATTTGCTTCATTTGCTCGGCGCTGAGCGCCTGGGTTTTGCCATCCGCCAGCGCGCGATAGTTCACCACCACCGCCACGGAAAGACGCTGGATGTCGCCCACGTTGCGTTTGGTATGGCGAATGGTGCGATCCACTTCGTAGTTACTGGTTTCGTTACGCTGTGTGTTTCGCGGCCCGCCGCTGCTCTGGGTGCTGGTGGTGCGGGTCGTGCTATTGGCGGGCGGAGTCGCAATCGGCGCTGACGGCGCGGGCGCAGGGGAGTTTGACAGCGCGCCTGGCACGCCACCCGGGTACGGGCTGCCGATTTGCTCGCTCTCGTTCACCTGACGTGAACGCAGCACGGCCTGGCTGGCGTCGCCGTTCGGGCGGTACTGCTCTTCGGTTTGCTCTTTATTATCAAAATCGATCTGCGCGGTGACCTGCGCGTGTACGTTACTGTTGCCCACGATGGGCCCCAGAATGGCTTCGATGCGGCGTTGCACGCGGCTCTCAACGTCGGCGGCGTATTTCAGCTGTGCGTCGTTCAGATCACGGGCATTGGTATTGGATTGCGTGAGCAGATGCCCGCTTTGATCGACCAGCGTAACGTTGCCTGGCGGCAGCCCGGCGACGGAACTGGAGACCAGATGCACCACCGCGGAAATTTGCCCTTCGTCGAGCGCGCGACCCGGTTCAAGATTGACGGTCACGGAGGCAGAAGGGGATTTTTGTTCACGCACGAACAGCGACGGTTTGGGCATCGCTAAATGGACGCGGGCGCTCTTCACCGGCCCCAGGGTTTCGATGGTGCGCGACAGCTCGCCCTCCAGCGCCCGCTGATAGTTCACCTGCTCGCTGAACTGGCTGATGCCGAACTTCTCTTGATCGAGCAATTCAAAACCGACCGCGCCGCCTTTTGGCAAACCGGCCTGCGCCAGACGCAGGCGAAGTTCATGCACTTTATCCGCAGGAACTTCGATTGCGCCGCCGTTATCCGCGAAGCGGTAGGGGACGTTCATCTGCGTTAACTGGCTGACAATGGCGCCGCCGTCCTGATCGGAAAGGTTGCTAAACAGCGTGCGGTAGTCCGGGCTTTTCGCCCACAGCACCAGCGCAACAACGATAGCCACCGCGGCAGCGCTGGCCACCATCAACGGAATTTTCGGGTTTGCGCGCAGGCGACTGACCCACTCCAGCGTTTTAGTTTGCGGCGTAGTCGTGGCGTTCGCGCTCATTGCGCACCTCGTAAATCCTGAAAGATGGCGTTAAATGTGTACAAAAACAAAGCAGACTCCCGGGCGACGAACACAAAATGACAGCGCTGCCATTATTTGCTGTCGCGGGATTTTCTATGGTCCAAATAACCCGTTTTTTTGCCGCTAATTAACGCCTTTATCTTATTGACAAGATGCTAATCTCTGCTCCATTAACATTTTCAGGGGTGGGTTATGGCAATTCAGGGTATAGAGGGCGTGCTGTCACAGTTACAAATGACGGCCAATGTGGCGCGGAATCAGCAGGTTGATACGCAGTCAACCGTGAGCTTCGCCGGGCAACTGAGCGCCGCTCTGGATCGCATCAGCGATACGCAAAACGCCGCACGCACCCAGGCGGAGAACTTTACCCTTGGCGTACCGGGCGTGGCGCTGAATGATGTTATGACCGATCTGCAAAAATCATCCGTGTCGTTACAGATGGGCATTCAGGTGAGGAATAAAATGGTGAGTGCGTATCAGGAAGTGATGGGCATGCAGGTGTAATTGATGGGTGAGTGCTCGCGGGGTCCCCTCACCCTAACCCTCTCCCACAGGGAGAGGGAACCGATCGAGCACGTTGCTGAATTTCCTGCGTTTTTCACCCTCTCCCTGTGGGAGAGGGCCGGGGTGAGGGGCTAAACCCACTCACTTCTGAATCAAATAGCGAATTGTTGGCCCATCCTGCTGAATATCCAGCACGGTGTAGCCGTAGTTGCGGGCGTCCAGCGGTATGTTATTGATCGACTGCGGGCAGTCGCTGACCACTTCCAGAATTTCGCCTTTTTTCAGCTGCGGCATCGCTTCAAGCGTGGCGACTGCCGGGTACGGGCACGGCTCGCCGACCATATCCAGACGGTAATCAGGCACGATATCTTTCATGCTATCTCCTTCGCCGTGACAACGGCAGACTGATTCTTGCGTTTAAAGAAGTGTTTTTCCCAGCCGATGATCAGCATCAGCGCCGCAAACAACAGAAGGTAAGTCACCAGCAGGCCGCCCGTCGGGCCGAAGGTATTGAGCAGGTTGACTTTATCCCAGTTGGTTGCCAGTGCCGGGGAAATATCATCCCAGTAGTAGGCCAGAATAGTTGAACCGATGACGTTGCCAATGCCCACCCACCAGAAATGTACCTGACCTTCCACCGCGCGATACATCCAGCCGGTTTCGCAACCGCCTGCCAGCACAATGCCAAAGCCGAACAGCAGACCGCCGATCACCGCATTCGGACCCGCCCACATGATTTTGGCTTCTGCTCCCAGTTGAACATAACCGAAAATACCGATAGCGCTGGCCGCCATACCGAAGATAATCGCTTTCGCCATATGGGTGCGCCCGGTGATCCACATATCGCGGAAGGCCGAGGTAAAGCAGATTTGCGCGCGTTCAATCAGCAGGCCAAAACCGACGCCGAACAGCATCGCGAGGCCGAGTTTGGGTTTATCGATGGCGGTAAACAGCCCCCAGCCAACGATGCCGATAAACACCAGCATGCCCAGACGGAAGCGGCGACGCGCCTGATCCGGTTTTTGCGTTAACGGCGATGCGGCAGAGACTTTCTGCATTTTTACCGGAATGCGGAACAGCGGCAGCAGGGTGAAGCGCGCGCCGAACCAGGAACCGATCGCGGTTGCCACGGCGAAGAACCAGGCGTGCAGCGAGAACTGAGGGATCCCGGTGAAGAATGCCGCCAGATTACAGCCCATCGCCAGACGCGCGCCGAAACCGGCAATCGCGCCGCCGATGATGGCCTGCAGGATACGCACGCGGCTGCGTGGCATGCGCAGTTTGACGTTATTGGCCCACAGCGCGGCGGCAAAGCAGCCCCCGAACATGCCGATAATCATCATGCCGTCGATGCGGGTCAGCGGGGTGCCGTCGAGGTGAATGAGTTTGTAGTATCCCCACTCTTCAGCGTGAACGCCTGCCAGTTGCAGCAGTTGTCCACCCCAGCGGGTGAATTCGCCAGTCACCGCCCAGAAGGTGCCGGTAATGCCAAAATAATAGGTGGAGAGAATACCGGCAGCGATAACCGCCGGGGCAGGGGCCCAGAATTTGATCAGGTACGCCTGTTTGAAGTGTTGCCAGGTCATGGTGCTAGCCTCTGAACTCAGAAGGATCGAAAGAGCGGGAATTCTACGCTGCTCTATTCATCTGGCGAATGCTTTTTGCGTAAAACCTCGAACAGATCAATTTCAGACAACGGGCGTGAAAGGGTGGCGGGCTTAAGGCTATAATGTCACAATATTTTTTTCTCCGTGTGCAGGATGAATCATGAAAAAATTAGCAATGGTTGCCGCGCTGATGACGCTGGCAGGCTGCGTGCAGGTCGAGAACTATAAAGACGTGGTGAAAGCGCCCGCGCCAGAAGGGCTGGTTGGTTACTGGCAAACGAAAGGGCCGCAGCGTTCGCTGGTCAGCCCGGAAGCCATCGGCAGTTTAATCGTCACCCGCGATGGCGATACGCTGGATTGCCGTCAGTGGCAGCGTACGATTGCCGTGCCGGGCAAACTGATGCTGCGTGGGGATGAGCTGTATAACGTGACCGAAAAACGCGATGTCTATTCCGTCGATCGCGAAAACGGGACGCTGGACTATGATGGCATGACGTTACAACGCGTCGATCGCCCAACCATCGAGTGTATCGCCGCGCTGGAGAAAAAACCGCTGGCGAGCGCGTTACCGACAGAGCTGCCAGCCACGCAGCCGGAAACTCAATCCAGCAGCGTGCCTGCGGATATCGTTCCCATCAAATAAGTGTTATCCCGGCGGTTCTCCCGCCGGGTACGTTTTACAGCACGTCCTCCAGTACCCACACGCTGACGCTTCCCCCCTTACAGGTGAAGGTTGCGCTGCCCGCGTCGTCGGTCTCAACAATTTCTTCCCGGTTATTGAGGAAATCCTTCCAGCGTTTGTTGCCGTAATTTTCGCCAAGCGTAATGGCTTTCTCGCCATCGTCGCCGTTAGACATGACCACCACGCAACCCGGCGCGTCGTCAGTGCCACTGCGGCTGAAGGCGATACAATTGGGATGATCGAACCACAGGGTTTGTACGCCGTGGGCGAAGCGCTGGCGAGCGTCGATTAGTTCATGCAGTTGTTCAATCACCGGCATATCGATGGTGTAAGTGTCGCCGTCGCCACCCGTATCTTCGTAGTGCGCGCCGAAAAGATCGGGATAAAAGACGGAAGGCACGCCGTTTTCCCGCAGCAGGATCAGTGCATAGGCCAGCGGTTTAAACCAGGCTTCAACCGGAGCCTCCAGCGCCTGAAGCGGTTGGGTATCGTGATTGGCGACCAGCGTCACCGCGTGGAAGGGATCGGCTTCCACCAGCGTGCCGGTGAAAATCTGGCTCATGTCGTAATCCGCGCCCATGCGTGAGGCTTCATGGAAATGCATCTGCAATGGCGCATCGAACAGCATCGTCTGGCCGTCGACCTGATCGATATACTGTTGCAGTTTGTCCACTTCATGCGACCAGTATTCGGCCACAATAAACAGCGGTTTGGGCGCCACTTCCTGAACGTGCTCAATCCACTCTTTATAGAACCAGGCCGGAATATGTTTTACCGCGTCGAGACGAAAACCGTCGCAGTGGGTTTGATCCATCACCCAGCGCGCCCAGTATTTAATCTCTTCGGTGACCGCGTGATTACGAAAATCGATATTTTCGCCCATCAGGTAATCAAAGTTACCCATCTCGTCATCAACCTGATCGTTCCAGCCTTCGCCGGTATAGTCGTTGACGATTTTAAAAATGCCGTCTTCCGTGGGATCTTCAATATGATCGACCCCGCTGAAGCATTTGTAATCCCAGATAAATTTTGAATATTGCCCGGCGCGAACAGGGAAGGTGTAGCGCGTCCAGGCTTCACATTCGACGATCTCTTCATCGATCTGCGTGCGATCGTCTTCGTTAACCCGCTGCACGCGAATGCGCTCTTTCTCATCCGCCCCCATTTTGTGGTTCACCACCACGTCCAGCAGTACGGCAATGTCGTTTTTTTTCAGCGCATCGATGGCCGCCAGCAGCTGGCCTTTATCACCATATTTGGTGGCAACGGTGCCTTTCTGATCAAACTCGCCTAAATCGAACAGGTCGTAGCTGTCATAGCCCACGGAATAGCCGCCGGAAGCGCCTTTATAGGCGGGTGGCAGCCAGATCATATTGATACCAATTTCATTCAGATTCGGCGCAAGCGCCTCAACTTCGGGCCATAATTCGCCGCCCGTGGGGTAATACCAGTGAAAGCACTGCAAGAGGGTGGGGTTGCGCATACCTGTTCTCCGTGAAAGGCGACACAAGTACTATAAGTGGGAAATGCGCACGGCGCGAGATTTGCGCAATCTCACGCCGCGAAGGTTAATGGCTGGTGTCGTTACTGCTTTGCGGCACCAGTACATGTCCCCCTTGTTTACCATACGCGGTCAGTACCGATTTTTGTATGGAGGACTGCCCAACGAGCGTGGCCAGTTCATCCATCCGCAGCTGTAAGCGGCGTTTCACTTCGGCTTCGTTATCCAGCACGGCACGCAGCAGCGGGCGGAGCTGGTCCTGAATGGCGCCCGACGGCGGATTCTGCTGGGTGAGCTCCGCGACCTGATGCACCGCACGCACGTACTCCATCTCGCTGGCGATTAATTCATCCCACAATCCTTCGGTGGCAAGGTGCAGCATCGTTTTGCTTTTCTCAACCAACTGTTGCCAGGCAATATACAAGTGCGGTGCGTGGTTCATTAGACGGCGTCCTGAATCAAGTTAGGCGTAAGTAACGACTCCTTCCAGGCATCTGCGATATTGCGCAGCAAGCCTTCCACTTCCTCAACGGCGGCGACATCGTTATGCAGATTAGCCTGCAACAGGCGTCGTACCATGTAGCTGTACAGCGAAACGAGATTCAGGGTGAGTTCATCACGGCTGTTCTCATCGAGCCCCACTTTCAGGCCGTTTTCGATAATGTTGATGGCCTTCGACAGCGAGAGACCTTTTCCTTCCAACTGATTGTCCTGCATAAACAGGCGAGCGCGTACCAGCGCGCTGAGCGCCCCATCAAACAGCATGGTCACCAGTTGCGACTGGCTGGCGCTCATGACTGCGCTCTCTACTCCGATTTGTGCGTAGGCCTGCGTGCCTTTTGCGCCGTACATGTCGTCTCCTGCTAATTATTTAGAGTTGCTGCTGGACGTATCGAACTGCTGCGTCAGATAGCTGCTGGTCGAGTTCAGGGAGTTCATCAGCACGTCCAGTTGGGTGAACTGCGCTTTATAGCGCGCCATCATTGTGTCGATACGATCGCTGGCGGCGTTGTACTGATCCGTCAGATTATTCAGGGTTTTACTGACGCCATCTTTCGCCGCCTGGATAATCCCGGTGGTGGAGAGCCAACTGGTCAGGTTGTTGCCGATGGTGGTGGTGACGCCGGTATTTTTGCCGTCACCGATAAACATATCACCGACGCCGGAGGCATCTTTTTTCAGCGCCGCCTGCAGTTTGTCGGTCGACAGTTCGAGCTTGCCGGTGCTGGCGTCGGTGGTAATGCCAATCTGCGACAACGTTTTGTAATCGGAACTACTGTGAGTATTACCCAGGAGGGTTTTCAGCTGCGTCTGGATCGTGCGCAGCGTGGAATCGCCGAGAAGTGCGCCGTTGCTGGTATCCTGGCTCTCTGCGCCCGCATCAACGGCGGTGTATTTGGTCAGGCTGCTGAAGGTGTCCTGCAGTGCGTTATAGGCATCTACCCACGCTTTAATCGCGCTTTCCGCTTTCGAGGTGTCTTTGGTAATGGTCAGCGTCTGGTTGCCGGTGGTGACATCATTCAGATTGAGGGTGATATCTTCCAGCGCATCGCTGATGGTGTTGCTGCTGTTTTCAATCGGAACGTTGTTGACCGTCAGTTTGGCGTTCTGCGCGGTGACGCTCTCTTCCATGCCGTTGCTGGACGCTTTCGGGTCGTAGCCCATAAAGCTTTGTAAATCCTTGTCTCCGCTCACACTCAGGGTCATCGCGTTGTCGCTGCCCGTATCGTTCGAGGTCACCGACAGGCGATACTGTCCGTTGCCGACGTTGATAATACTGGCGCTGACGCCTGCTTTTGCATTGTTGATGGCGTCGCGAATACCTGTCAGCGAGGAGTTGGCCGCGCTGATATCAATGGTCACCGGATCTTTTCCGCCGCCCTGCTGGATAGTCAGCACGCTGTCGCTGCTGGCAATGGCGGTTTTGGTGTCGGTCTGGCTGTTTTTAGTGGTCAGCGTTTGCGCCTGCGCCAGCTGAGTAATGCTGATGGTGTATTTCCCGGCAATCGCGCTCCCGGTGGTGGTGGCGCTGAACGCGGTGCTGCTGCTGGTGGTGGAGGTGGCGGTAAACAGGTCGGCTTTATTCAGCGCAGTGTTGGCGGTCTGGAAGGTTTCCAGCGCACTTTTTAATGTGCCGTAGGCGCTTAGCTTCGCGGTATATGAACTCTGCTGCGTTGAAATCGGCGTCAGCGTCGATTTTTGCGCCGCTTCAAGACTGTCCAGAATGCCGCTCAGATCCAAACCCGACCCGACGCCCAGCGTTGAAATACTTGCCATTATGAATTCCTTAATCGTGTGACACGTAGAACGAATACCGGGGTTATCGGCGGGATTGGCACAAAGTTTACGATTAATTTTGCTTATTTAATGGCGAGAATAGGACGGTGAGAGGAGAGTATTTCGGCGGCTAGAAAATAATTCTAAAGGTTGTGAGTGACCAGACGATAACAGGTTTGACGGCGACGAAGCCGAAGGGTGGAAGCCCAATACCTAAACCGTAGACTTGAAAACAGGAAAAGAAATCATGGCACAAGTCATTAACACCAACAGCCTCTCGCTGATCACTCAGAACAACATCAACAAAAACCAGTCTGCTCTGTCGACGTCTATCGAGCGTCTGTCTTCCGGTCTGCGTATTAACAGCGCAAAGGATGATGCAGCGGGCCAGGCCATTGCTAACCGTTTCACCGCTAATATCAAAGGACTGACTCAGGCTGCACGTAACGCCAACGACGGTATTTCTCTGGCGCAGACCACTGAAGGCGCGCTGTCTGAGATTAACAACAACTTGCAGCGTATCCGTGAACTGACCGTTCAGGCGTCTACCGGCACTAACTCTGATTCTGACCTGAACTCCATTCAGGACGAAATTAAATCTCGTCTGGATGAAATTGACCGCGTATCTGGGCAGACCCAGTTCAACGGCGTGAACGTGCTGTCCAAAGACGGTTCAATGAAAATTCAGGTTGGCGCAAATGATGGTGAAACCATCACCATCGATCTGAAAAAAATCGACTCTTCTACATTGAAGCTGACCAGCTTCAATGTTAACGGTAAAGGCGCTGTTGATAATGCGAAAGCCACTGAAGCAGATCTGACTGCTGCGGGCTTCTCCCAAGGTGCAGTCGTCAGTGGCAACAGCACCTGGACTAAATCTACTGTTACTACCTTTAATGCAGCAACAGCTACCGACGTGCTGGCTAGCGTTAGCGGCGGCAGCACTATTAGCGGTTATACCGGTACAAACAATGGCTTAGGCGTAGCGGCTTCTACTGCATATACCTACAACGCAACCAGCAAGTCTTATTCATTTGACGCAACCGCACTTACCAATGGCGATGGTACTGGGGCCACCACTAAAGTTGCTGATGTGCTGAAAGCATATGCAGCAAACGGTGATAACACGGCTCAGATCTCCATCGGCGGAAGCGCTCAGGACGTTAAAATTGCCAGCGATGGCACCCTGACTGACGTCAATGGCGATGCTTTATATATTGGTTCTGACGGCAATCTGACTAAAAACCAAGCCGGCGGCCCAGATGCGGCAACGTTGGACGGTATTTTCAACGGTGCGAATGGTAAAGCAGCAGTTGATGCGAAGATTACCTTCGGAAGCGGCATGACCGTTGATTTCACCCAGGCTAGCAACAATGTGGATATTAAGGGCGCGACGGTATCCGCCGAAGATATGGACACTGCGTTAACCGGGCAGGCTTATACCGTAGCTAATGGCGCAAAGTCTTATGACGTTGCCGCTGGTGGTGCAGTAACCGCTACTACAGGTGGCGCTCCCGTAAATGTTGATTCTGATGGTGAACTGACGACTGCGACCAACAAGACTGTCACAGAAACTTATCACGAATTTGCTAACGGCAATATTCTGGATGATGACGGCGCGGCTCTGTACAAAGCGGCTGACGGTTCTCTGACCACTGAAGCTACAGGTAAATCTGAAGCGACCACGGATCCGCTGAAAGCGCTGGACGATGCTATCGCATCTGTAGACAAATTCCGCTCCTCCCTCGGTGCCGTTCAAAACCGTCTGGATTCCGCGGTTACCAACCTGAACAACACCACCACCAACCTGTCAGAAGCGCAGTCCCGTATTCAGGACGCCGACTATGCGACCGAAGTGTCCAACATGTCGAAAGCGCAGATCATTCAGCAGGCCGGTAACTCCGTGCTGGCGAAAGCCAACCAGGTACCACAGCAGGTTCTGTCTCTGCTGCAGGGCTAATCGCCTGAACACCTCGCAAACCCCGCTCCGGCGGGGTTTTTCACGTTTCCGCTCCCCCGACTGCGCAAATAACCCCTCATTTCACCCACTATTCCCTCAATTAAAAATTATGCAGAAACGGATAATTATGCCGATAACTTAATTAATGCAGGGCTGTTTATCGTGAATTCACTCTATACCGCTGATGGTGTAATGGATAAACACTCGCTATGGCAACGTTACGTACCTCTGGTGCGCCATGAGGCACTGCGCCTTCAGGTGCGATTGCCGGCGAGTGTGGAACTTGACGATTTGCTCCAGGCGGGCGGCATAGGGTTATTGAATGCCGTTGAACGCTACGACGCTCTGCAGGGCACGGCATTTACCACTTACGCAGTGCAACGCATCCGTGGGGCGATGCTGGACGAACTACGCAGCCGGGACTGGGCACCGCGTAGCGTTCGGCGTAACGCGCGTGAAGTTGCGCAGGCGATGGGGCAACTGGAACAGGAACTGGGCCGTAACGCGACCGAAACAGAAGTTGCGCATCGGTTGGGTATTCCCGTTGAAGAGTACCGTCAGATGCTGCTCGATACCAATAATAGCCAGCTGTTCTCCTACGATGAGTGGCGGGAAGAGCATGGCGATAGCGTCGAGATGGTGACGGAGGCAAATCAGCAGGAAAACCCGCTACACCAATTGCTGGAGGGGAATCTCCGCCAGCGCGTGATGGAGGCCATCGAAGCCCTTCCTGAGCGGGAAAAATTGGTGCTGACGCTCTATTATCAGGAAGAGCTAAATCTGAAAGAGATTGGCGCGGTACTGGAAGTAGGGGAGTCGCGAGTCAGTCAGTTGCATAGCCAGGCAATCAAACGCCTGCGCACTAAGCTGGGTAAGCTGGAGTAATGCCGCATAAGAAATGACTACGTGGAGTTTTCATCACTATGCAGCAATTAAAAAGACGGCCACTAAGCCGCTACCTTAAAGACTTTAAACACAGCCAAACACATTGTACTCACTGCCATAAAGCGCTCGATCGGGTGACGCTCGTTCGCCTTGGCGAAATCGTTAACAAACTCGCCATCGCCCGTCTGGATATGCTGGTGGACGAGGAAACATGGTTGCAGCAGCGTGGCGAGTGGGCCGCGCTATGCCGTTTCTGCGGCGACCTGCACTGCAAAGAGCAGAGTGATTTCTTCGATATCATCGGCTTTAAGCAGTTTCTCTTTGAACAGACCGAAATGAGCCCTGGCACGGTGCGCGAGTATGTCGTGCGCTTACGGCGTCTGGGCGAGCATCTGGTTAAAAATAATATTCCCCGAAACCTGCTGCAGAATGGCGCGCCGGATGAGATATTAATTCCCTGGCTGCCGGTGACCAGCACCAATAATTATCGTATTGCGCTACGAAAATATACGCAATTTGTTAATCGGGCTGGCATGGCGCCGGGTCAGAACCTCGCGTATCCCGCGACCTCTGATATATATTAAAACGGAATAGCTTATAACTGTCTGGTGTTTGTCTGTTTTCACAAACGGCCTACACTACAAAAAAAGCAATCTTTTCGGGGGTATAATGAAATTAGCACTTTTCGGTCGTCAGGCACTGATGGGCGTGATGGCAGTGGCTCTGATGGCAGGCGTCAGCGCGAACACGTTTGCAGCGGAAAATCTGCTTAACCAGGTGAAAGAGCGCGGCACGCTGCGCGTTGGTCTGGAAGGCACCTATCCGCCGTTCAGCTTCCAGGGCGACGATGGCAAACTGACCGGTTTTGAAGTCGATTTTGCCAACGACCTGGCGAAACATTTGGGCGTAAAAGCGGACCTCAAACCGACCAAATGGGACGGGATGCTGGCGTCGCTGGATTCTAAACGCATTGATGTGGCGATTAACCAGGTGACCATTTCACCTGAACGTCAGAAAAAATATGATTTCTCTACTCCGTATACCATCTCCGGTATTCAGGCGCTGGTGAAAAAAGGCAATGAAGGTTCCATTAAAACCCCGGCTGACCTGAAAGGTAAAAAAGTCGGCGTGGGTCTGGGTACCAACTACGAAGAGTGGCTGCGTCAGAATGTGCAGGGCGTTGATGTTCGCACCTATGATGATGACCCGACGAAATTCCAGGATCTGCGCGTAGGCCGTGTTGACGCCATTCTGGTTGATCGCCTGGCGGCGCTGGATATGGTGAAGAAAACCAATGACACGCTGGCCGTAACCGGTGAAGCGTTCTCTCACCAGGAATCTGGCGTGGCGCTGCGCAAAGGCAATGAAGACCTGCTGAAAGCGATTGATGGCGCGATCGATGCCATGCAGAAAGACGGCACCATGAAGGCGCTGTCCGAAAAATGGTTCGGCGCTGACGTGACGAAATAATCGAAGTTGCTTAAAAAAGGCGCTAACAGAGCGCCTTTTTTTATTTCCGCGGCAACTGGGTGCATAATCAAGAGAATTTAGTCAGGAGGTTTCATGTCTCTGCAAAACTTAACGCGCTTCCCGCGCCTCGAATTTATTGGCGCGCCGACGCCGCTGGAATATCTGCCGCGTTTTTCCGATTACGTAGGACGCGACATTTTTATCAAACGCGATGACGTCACGCCGCTTGCGATGGGCGGTAATAAACTGCGTAAGCTGGAATTTCTGGCGGCGGATGCGCTGCGTGAAGGTGCGGATACGCTGATTACCGCCGGGGCCATTCAGTCGAACCACGTGCGCCAGACGGCTGCCGTGGCGGCGAAACTCGGCCTGCACTGTGTGGCGCTGCTGGAAAACCCGATTGGCACCACGGCGGAAAACTATCTTACCAACGGTAACCGCCTGCTGCTGGATCTGTTCAATACCCAGGTGGAAATGTGCGACGCGCTGACCGATCCGAACGCGCAGCTGGCTGAACTGGCGACGCGCATCGAAGCGCAGGGGTTTCGTCCCTACGTCATTCCGGTAGGCGGCTCTAATGCGCTGGGTGCGCTGGGCTATGTAGAAAGCGCGCTGGAGATCGCTCAGCAGTGTGAAGGTGCGGTGGCGATTTCTTCCGTGGTGGTGGCGTCAGGTAGCGCAGGCACCCACGCCGGGCTGGCGGTGGGCCTTGAGCAGGTGATGCCGGATGCGGAACTGATTGGTGTAACCGTTTCGCGCAGCGTCGCGGACCAAAAACCGAAAGTGGTGACCCTGCAACAGGCCGTTGCCGAAAGCCTTGAAGTGAGCGCCAGTGCCGATATTCTGCTGTGGGATGACTATTTTGCCCCGGCTTACGGCATGCCGAATGAAGCCGGCATGGAAGCGGTGAAACTGCTTTCTCGCCTCGAAGGTATTCTGCTGGACCCGGTTTATACCGGTAAAGCGATGGCCGGGCTTATCGACGGTATTACGCAGAAACGCTTTAAGGATGAAGGGCCAATTCTGTTTGTTCATACGGGCGGCGCGCCTGCGCTCTTCGCCTATCATCCGCATATCTAACGTAGAAAAAGACTTATGCAAGAGAGTATACAACTGGTTGTTGATTCGCTGCCCTATCTGCTCAAAGGCGCGGTGTTCACGCTGCAATTGAGTATTGGCGGCATGTTTTTTGGTTTGGTGCTGGGGTTCCTGCTGGCGCTGATGCGCATGTCGCAAGTCTGGCCGGTGCGCTGGCTGGCGCGATTCTACATCTCCATTTTTCGTGGAACGCCGCTTATCGCGCAGCTGTTTATGATTTACTACGGCCTGCCGCAGTTTGGTATCGAATTAGATCCTATCCCGTCGGCGATGATTGGTCTGTCGCTGAACACGGCGGCGTATACGTCTGAAACGCTGCGCGCGGCGATCTCTTCAATCGATAAAGGCCAGTGGGAAGCGGCCGCCAGTATCGGGATGACGCCGTGGCAAACGCTGCGTCGGGCGATTCTGCCTCAGGCTGCGCGCGTTGCGCTGCCGCCGCTGTCGAACAGTTTTATTAGCCTGGTAAAAGATACGTCTCTTGCGGCAACGATTCAGGTGCCGGAGCTGTTCCGTCAGGCACAGCTGATCACGTCGCGTACGCTGGAAGTGTTCACCATGTATCTCGCGGCATCGTTGATCTACTGGGTGATGGCGACGGTACTCTCCTCGCTGCAAAACTACTTTGAAAATCAGCTTAA
This sequence comes from Pseudocitrobacter sp. CD920760, assembly GCF_057782505.1. NCBI lineage: Bacteria > Pseudomonadati > Pseudomonadota > Gammaproteobacteria > Enterobacterales > Enterobacteriaceae > Pseudocitrobacter > Pseudocitrobacter sp. CD920760. Next base: position 3,242,046 of record NZ_CM173490.1, on the reverse strand, counting down.
CCGCCAGGAGCGTGATCCAAAATGAGTGCCATCGACGTAAAAAAACTGGTGAAAAAGTTCCATGGCCAGACGGTGCTGCATGGCATCGATTTGCAGGTGAACGAAGGGGAAGTGGTGGCGATTATCGGGCCGAGCGGCTCGGGGAAAACCACGCTTCTGCGCAGCATTAATTTGCTGGAGCAGCCGGAGGGCGGCACCATTCGGGTGGGTGATATTACCATCGACACGGCAAAATCCATCAGCCAGCAGAAGGGGTTAATTCGCCGTCTGCGTCAGCATGTGGGATTTGTCTTCCAGAGCTTCAATTTGTTTCCCCATCGGACGGTACTGGAAAATATCATTGAAGGTCCGGTGATTGTTAAAGGTGAAAATAAGGCTGAAGCCAGCGCGCGCGCGCGTGAATTGCTGGCGAAAGTGGGACTGACCGGGAAAGAGGGGAGCTATCCGCGCCGCTTGTCCGGCGGTCAGCAGCAGCGTGTGGCTATCGCCCGTGCGTTGGCAATGCGCCCGGATGTGATTCTGTTTGATGAGCCGACGTCTGCGCTGGATCCCGAACTGGTCGGCGAGGTGCTGAACACCATTCGCCAGTTGGCTCAGGAGAAACGCACCATGGTTATTGTGACGCACGAGATGAGTTTTGCTCGCGATGTCGCCGACCGCGCCATTTTTATGGATCAGGGACGCATTGTGGAGCAGGGCGAGGCGAAAGCGCTGTTTGCTAATCCACAGCAGGCGCGTACCCGTCAGTTCCTCGAAAAATTCCTCATGCAATAAGCCGTAATCAATTACCGTCCTTAACCTAAATCAGGACGGTAATTGTCCTGCCCTCCCGCAGACTTGCCTGACATATCTCAGCCCGGCAGTCGAAAATTAAGTTAATTTTGCGAGAATGTAATATTTTATACATATAAGCACTGTTTATGTGTTAGTTTTCTGTACTGATAAAAATAATTCTCAATAAGAGGCTTTCTCGTTCGTTATGAGGGACAGTGACTTTTTCAGTTGGCGGCGGGAGATGCTGCACCGTTTTCAATCCGCATCGACCAGCGATCAAATTTATACGCTTCTGCAGCAGCAAACCGAACTCCTTGAATATGACTTCTTCTCGCTGTGCGTGCGCCATCCGGTGCCATTCACGCGACCTAAAATTTCACTTTATACCACTTATCCTGACGCCTGGATGTCGCATTACAAAGCGGCGAATTATCTGGCAGTCGATCCGGTACTGAAGCAAGGTAATTTCCGTCTTGGACATTTACGCTGGGATGATGCGTTATTCTGTGAAGCCCAGGAGCTGTGGGATGCCGCACGGGACCATGGTCTGCGCACCGGCGCGACACAATGCCTGATGCTTCCTAATCATGCTCATAGTTTCTTTTCGGTATCACGAACTCACGCTACAGAAGCGGGTCCGCATAGCGATGAAATAGAACTTCGCCTGCAAATGTTATTAGAGATGAGTTCCCTTGCGCTATTACGCGTAGAAGATGAAATGGTCATGCCGAGGGAGATGAAGTTCAGTAAACGTGAACTGGAAATACTACAATGGACGGCAGAAGGTAAAACATCGGCGGAGATTTCGATGATTCTGTCAATTTCCGAGAATACGGTGAACTTCCACCAAAAGAATATGCAGAAGAAATTTGATGCGCCCAATAAAACGCAGATTGCCTGTTATGCGGTGGCGATTGGTCTTATCTGACTCTGCTTAAGGTTCTGCGTGTCAGACTGGAAACCGGCTGTAGGCATTGCTTACAGCCGGTTTTTTATTACTGGCGGTAAGCTTGTTTAATTTGCTTAACGGTGCTGGAAAATACAGCAGACTGGGCTTCATCTTCCAGCAGTGCAATTTGCTTTTCCATTTTGAGAATCACGCGGCCTGCATCTGCCTGACCCATGGCCTGTAGCATCAGAGTCAGCATGGCTTTCAGACAGGATACCTCCTGGGCCAGGTGTTGGTTATTCTCCGCGGTGGAAAAATCAGGTGTGCTCATTTATTGCCTCGTATGAATTCTGCGCTGGTGCGCGATACTGGATAGTGAAGGGCGCGAAGTATACCACAAGCCAGTAGAAAAAATGGAGTGCTTGTTTTTTACCCGCTACTTTCACCTTTCCTGATAATTAAAAATGACCAGAACAGTGATTATGCACACAAAATGTTTAAATCTGGTTCTCTCATCGTTAATTATTGTTACATATTATATTGCGTATTTCTCATCTGCGAAAAATTGTCCATATACGGACAAATTGCGTAGGAAGTTGTAAAAAGAGCACTTTGCATCTCACTGTTTTTAAGAGCTTTCCAGCAGATGTACATTCTAATTTCCAAAAACGAGATCAAAATCGACGCTGTGACACTTTTAGACTTTCAAAATTGATATAAAACCCGGTACTATGGGGGTGAATTAAGAGGCAGTAGCGTTATCCCTATTCTGGAGATTATTCCTTTGATCAACGTCCTTCTTGTTGATGACCACGAACTGGTGCGCGCAGGGATACGACGCATTCTCGAAGATATAAAGGGTATTAGGGTCACCGGTGAAGTTAACTGCGGCGAAGATGCTGTTAAGTGGTGCCGCGCTAATCCCGTTGATGTTGTACTGATGGATATGAACATGCCGGGCATCGGCGGCCTTGAGGCCACGCGTAAGATTGCGCGCTCTGCGGTTGACACAAAAGTGATTATGTTAACCGTTCATACCGAAAATCCGCTCCCCGCCAGGGTTATGCAGGCAGGGGCGGCTGGCTATTTAACCAAAGGGGCAGCACCGCAAGAAGTGGTGAATGCAATCCGCTCTGTATTCTCTGGCCAGCGCTATATCGCATCTGATATTGCGCAACAGATGGCCCTGAGTCAGATTGAGCCGGAAAAAACAGAATCGCCATTCGCCAGTTTGTCTGAACGCGAATTGCAGATTATGCTGATGATCACCAAAGGCCAAAAAGTAAATGAGATCTCAGAGCAGTTGAATCTGAGTCCCAAAACGGTGAACAGTTATCGCTATCGCATGTTCAGTAAACTGAACATTCATGGCGATGTCGAGCTGACTCACCTGGCAATTCGCCATGGTCTGTGTAATGCGGAGTCGTTAGCAAGTCAGTGAGTGAAGTTTTTGATTCGAAAGCCTTCCTGAAAACGGTCACCAGCCAGCCCGGCGTCTATCGCATGTACGATGTCGGCGGCACCGTTATTTACGTCGGTAAAGCCAAAGATCTTAAAAAACGCCTCTCCAGCTATTTTCGTCGCCAGGTCTCTTCCCGTAAAACGGAAGCGCTGGTGGCGCAAATTGCGCAGATCGACGTGACCGTGACGCACACGGAAACCGAAGCGCTGCTGCTGGAACACAACTACATCAAACTCTATCAGCCGCGTTACAACGTGCTGCTGCGTGATGATAAATCCTATCCCTTTATTTTCCTGAGCGGTGATACTCACCCACGGCTGGCGATGCACCGTGGCGCGAAGCATGCGAAAGGGGAATATTTTGGCCCGTTCCCTAACGGTTACGCTGTGCGGGAAACGCTGGCGCTGTTGCAAAAAATCTTCCCGATCCGCCAGTGTGAAAATAGCGTCTACCGCAACCGCTCGCGTCCCTGTCTGCAATACCAGATTGGCCGCTGCCTCGGGCCCTGTGTGGCCGGGCTGGTAAGCGAAGAGGAGTACGCGCAGCAGGTCGACTATGTGCGTCTGTTCCTCGCCGGGAAAGACGATCAGGTGTTGACGATGCTTATCGCGCGGATGGAAAAAGCCAGCCAGGCGCTGGAGTTTGAAGAGGCAGCGCGCATTCGCGACCAGATTCAGGCCGTGCGACGCGTGACCGAGAAACAGTTTGTCTCGAATAACGGCGATGACCTCGACGTTATCGGCGTCTCGTTTGAGGCGGGAATGGCCTGCGTCTATGTGCTCTTTATCCGTCAGGGTAAAGTGCTGGGCAGTCGCAGTTACTTCCCGAAAGTGCCTGGCGGTACGGAGCTGGACGAAGTGGTGGAAACCTTCGTCGGTCAGTTCTACTTCCAGGGCAGCCAGATGCGTACTCTGCCGGGGGAAATCCTGCTCGACTTTGCGCTCAGTGATAAAACACTGCTGGCCGATTCCTTATCTGAGCTGGCCGGGCGACGCATTCACGTTGAAACCAAACCGCGCGGCGACCGCGCACGATACCTGAAACTTGCTCGTACCAACGCGGCGACGGCGCTCACGACTAAACTTTCGCAACAGTCCACAGTGCATCAGCGCCTGAAAGCGCTGGCGACACAGCTGGAGCTGCCCGAGATCAAGCGTATGGAATGTTTTGATATCAGCCATACGATGGGGGAACAGACCGTGGCCTCCTGCGTGGTGTTTGATGAGAACGGGCCGCTGCGCGCCGAGTATCGTCGCTACAACATCACTGGCATCACGCCGGGCGATGACTATGCTGCGATGAACCAGGTGCTGCGACGTCGCTATGGCAAAGCTATAGAAGAGAGTAAGATCCCGGATGTCATTTTGATCGACGGCGGGAAAGGGCAACTGGGCCAGGCAAAAGCCGTTTTTGCCGAACTTGATGTCACGTGGGATAAAAACCATCCCTTACTGCTCGGCGTGGCGAAAGGCAGCGACCGTAAAGCAGGGCTCGAAACGCTGTTCTTCGAACCGGAAGGTGAGGGCTTCAGCTTACCGCCAGATTCACCTGCGCTGCACGTTATCCAGCATATTCGTGACGAATCACACGATCATGCGATTTCCGGGCACCGTAAAAAACGCGCTAAAGTAAAGAGCACCAGTACGCTGGAGACTATCGAAGGCGTCGGGCCGAAGCGTCGCCAGATGCTGCTCAAGTACATGGGCGGCCTACAGGGCTTGCAGAATGCCAGCGTAGAAGAGATAGCAAAAGTTCCGGGTATCTCACACGGCCTGGCAGAAAAGATCTTCTACTCGTTGAAACATTAGGGGCTCTGTAGCAACATAGGGCTAATATTTACTAACAACAGATAGTTACCTTGCATGCAATATAATATTCCTACGTTGCTTACCCTGTTCCGCGTCATCCTTATCCCGTTCTTTGTGTTGGCGTTTTATCTCCCGTTTGTCTGGGCGCCGTTCGCCTGCGCGCTTATCTTCTGTATTGCCGCCGTGACCGACTGGTTTGATGGCTACCTGGCGCGTCGCTGGAATCAGAGCACGCGTTTTGGCGCATTCCTTGATCCGGTTGCCGATAAAGTGATGGTGGCCATCGCCATGGTGCTGGTGGTTGAACACTACCACACGTGGTGGGTGACGCTGCCGGCTGCCATTATGATTGGCCGTGAAATCATTATTTCCGCCCTCCGTGAGTGGATGGCAGAACTGGGTAAACGCAGCAGCGTGGCAGTCTCCTGGATCGGCAAAGTGAAAACCACCGCGCAAATGGCAGCCCTGGCGTGGCTGCTGTGGCGTCCGAATGAGTGGGTTGAGTGGGCCGGTATCGTGCTGTTCCTGTTTGCCGCGGTGCTGACGCTGTGGTCAATGCTGCAATATTTGAACGCTGCGCGTGCAGATTTGCTTGAACAGTGATCGTTTCGGCGTAATTTTCAGCAAACAACACCAGGATGCGAAAAATACCGTTGACTCAGTGCGTCAGATAAGTAGAATGCAACGCATCGAACGGCAGCACTGATTGCCAGACGATAGCAAAATCAAGTGGTTAGCAAATCAACTTGATGATGCGGGAATAGCTCAGTTGGTAGAGCACGACCTTGCCAAGGTCGGGGTCGCGAGTTCGAGTCTCGTTTCCCGCTCCAAATTAAAGCATCGGCAGTTGCGGGTGTTAAGTTTTAAAGGCGCGTTAGCAAAGCGGTTATGTAGCGGATTGCAAATCCGTCTAGTCCGGTTCGACTCCGGAACGCGCCTCCACTTTTTCCCGAGCCCGGATGGTGGAATCGGTAGACACAAGGGATTTAAAATCCCTCGGCGTTCGCGCTGTGTGGGTTCAAGTCCCACTCCGGGTACCATGGGAAAGTAAAGAATAATCAAAGCAATAAGCAGTGTCGTGAAACCACCTACGGGTGGTTTTTTTGTGCCTGAAATTCACACCCTGTGCATTACCTGTGCTCGCGGAGTGCAATGAGTGGACTGACCCCACGGCAGTAGACATTTCCTGTTCTCACGACGAGGCCTGTTCGAAGTCCTCCGGACTGACGCTGCCGAGGTGGCTGTGGCGGCAGGACCGATTATAGAACACTTTAATGTAATCGAAGATATCCACCCGGGCTAGATCCCGGGTTTTAAATATACGTTTTCTGATGCGTTCTTTTTTCAGTGAAGTGAAGAACGATTCTGCCACCGGATTATCCCAGTAGTTGCCACGCCGGCTCATGCTCGGGGCCAGGTTATTGGCCCTACAGAAACGCTGCCAGCCGTCACTGCCGTACTGGCTGCCCTGGTCTGAGTGCACGATGACTTCGCCGTCAGGTTTACGACGCCAGACCGCCATCATCAGCACATCCAGTGCCAGTTCGCGTGAGAGAGTGGGTTTCATCGACCAGCCAACCACGTTACGGGCGAAGAGAACGATAACCACCGCCAGATACAACCATCCCTGCCAGGTGTGGGTATAAGTAATGTCGATGACCCAAACCTGATTGCCCGGAGAAGGGTAAACTGCCGCTGCACGCGATTAGGAGCAACCACTGAACGTCTGCCGGCGATATGACGTGGCGCTTTATAGCCGCGTACCGCTTTAATTCGGTTCAATTGAATGATGCGGCCCACCCGGTTTTTACCGCAGGTTTCCCCGATTTCGTTCAGATCGCCATGAACCCGCCAGTAAGCGTATACGCCTTCGCTCAGTGAATATGAGTCGCAGATAAGCATCAGCAGACGCGGGTTATCTTTATCACGTGCCGAGAAGGATTGTGCAGACACACATAGAACCCGGCCCGGGCGACATTCAGTACCCGACACATCGTCATCACACCCCATACAGTGCGGTATTCATTGATAAAGCGGTACTTCAGTTGGGCTCGCTTGCAAAGTACCGCGCGGCCTTTTTCAGAATATCCCGTTCTTCTTCGGTGCGTTTTAGCTGCGCCCGGAGTTTCAGGCTCGCGCTTTTGGCTTCCAGTAAATCCCGTGCATGCTTTTCGCTGTTATCGGTTTGATAGCCCGTAGCCACTTGTAGAGGCTGTGTGCAGAAACACCCAGACGGTCAGATACTTTGGCAACGGAATAACCGCGTTCCGTTATTTGACGATCGGCTTCTTCCTTAAATTCAGGTGGAATTCGTGGTGCGCCCATAAGCTCCTCCTATGCTCAAACTATAGGGCAGGAAGGTCTACCGGGGAGGGCTGAGTCCAGTTTGCTACGTGACTAGATGTGTTGTCAGCAAATGCTTTAACAGGTCCTTCATCTCAGCAAAAGATCGATTTTTTCATCAAAGTTCAATTAGCGATGAAGATCACCAAAAATGATATGTTGCTTATATATACAGTACCAAATTCGATTTTCTCCCTATAAGATAGATTGCATTTCAGCGGGTATGGTATACAAGGAAAGGCTGTCAACATGCATCGCTCTGTTTCTGAGTTTTATCGCATCCCCCCTTTACTTATTCGGGCGCTAAAAAGTGGAGTCTCCTCCGTGGTGGAGTTTCATCTCAGCAGAGGATTGCCGAAAGATTCACGAGATTCTATGGGAAATAGCCCATTGATGATTGCGGCCCAGAATGGGCATTTTGCTATTTGCGAAATGTTGTTGTGTGCGGGTTTCGATGTTGAGCATCAAAACAACCTCGGGTTTTGCGCGAGTGACCTAGCGCAGGAGCAAACGCTACGTGATCTGTTGGCTGGTTATCGGCAATCTCCTCCGCCTGCCGGGCAGCAACCAGCAGGGGGGCTAGATGATGAGGCAAACATTGAGGTTGTAATCGGAGTCGATGTTGAAACAGAACCTCCCGAAACCGAAGCTGTAATGGATTTTATGCAGTGGGATGCTGAGGTAGAGTCGGAGCCCGCCGAAGATAATCTGACATTACGACACGCTTCCGCTGAGACTCAGCAATTATTATCCCGCTATCGCCCTAAAGATGACGCTGCTGAGTGGAGCGATATTGAACTCACGCTTCCTGACCCGCCGACATCAGTTACTCACTCTCCGCAAAATTATCCTCATTTATCAACGTTGCTCACAGGCGCGCTGGATGCCGGTCGTGTCTCTGTTCGTGACATCCGGTCCGCCGGGGAAGAGGATTTCGGCATGCCGTGGTCTGAATTCCGGGTTAGCGTAGAGGCATTGATCAAGGACTTACCTTTGATTGTGGATGGCGATGATGCTTTCCCGGAAAGTGATGCCTGTGGAGAATTAGCGGCGAGTGATGATCTCGAACCCTGGTTTGACGCTTTCGGTGCATTGCGGCAGTCCGGCATCTTTGAACGTTATCTTGTGGACATTCGCCAATGGGATGTCGTCGATAAAACAAAGGAAGAGCGACTCGGGCAGCGCATGGATACGGCGCTTATCAACTTGATGACGATCCTGGCGAGATTACCTGAAGCAGAATATCTTCAGTTGCTGCATCCGAATTGCCTTCCGGCGACATCGCCTGAGGTTACTGAAGAGGAAGACGACGCGGAAGAAGCGGAGGAGGAAATCTCTGCCGCAGCCGATGACGATGACACCATCACCTTTAGCGAGCTGCTCATTCTGCTGAGAAGTGGGAAAGCTGAAGAGTACCAGGATAATCATATCCCTCGCCCGGAGTACCCTGACCTGCAACAGATAGTCGAGCGCGCCCAAAAGCTCAGCCCTGATGAATGCTCTAAAGTGAGTCTGTATGTCAGTAGTTACAGAGACGCATGGGAGGGGTTAATCCACGCCAATTTACGTCTTGTAGTCGCGATTGCGAAAAAACACTGCGGGCGAGGATTAGATATTGAGGACCTGATCCAGGAAGGTAATTTGGGCTTGATCAAGGCCGTTGAAAAATTCGACTATCGGCGTGGATTTAAATTCTCCACCTATGCCTCCTGGTGGATCCGCCAGAAGATCACCCGTGCGATTGCCGATCAGGCGCAGCTCATTCGTTTACCCGTTCACTTCTATGAGCAATTCAGACGCTGGCGGAGCAGTCGGGATCAGTTGCTGTATCGCCAGGGGATAACGCCCCCCCTTAGGCAGTTGCAGGAAATGACCGACCTATCAGAGCGTCAACTTCTTCAGATGGCTAAATATGAAGAACAGACGGTCCTGATTGGTGATTTTCATGATGACGCTCAGGACCGCGAAGCGGCGTTGTCAGGAGACTCGCTGCTGACCAAAAGGGATTCTACCAGCGCTCCCGTTCAGTCTCTGGAGTTAAGAGAACATATTTCATCGGTTCTGAATACGCTGTTGCCCCGCGAAACACAGATCATAAAAATGCGTTTTGGCATCGGTATGACGCAAGATTTCACGCTGGAAGAGGTAGGCAAACAGTTTGATGTCACGCGAGAAAGGATACGTCAAATAGAAGCCAAAGCGCTCCGTAAGCTCCGCCATCACAGCCGGGCGTCGAAATTAGGCGGCTTCGTCGAACAATGGGAAACCGCGTTGAGCGAGATGCAGGAAGAAGAAGAATGACGACCATGCGCCATGCGCCACCGAATGCAGCCATTATGATCGAAGCTCTGCGAGGGCTCGGTTACAACACCGCCACCGCGCTGGCTGATATCATCGACAACAGCATTAGTGCTGGTGCCCGTAAGGTCGATCTGACTTTTCACTGGCGTGATTCGGATAGCTATATCGTGGTTCGGGATAATGGTTGCGGCATGTCGGCCGCTGAGCTGGATGTTGCGATGCGGCTGGGTGTCAAAAACCCGCTGACAAAACGCCCGGGACACGATCTGGGCCGCTTCGGTCTTGGACTCAAAACCGCCTCCTTTTCGCAATGTCGCCGTCTGACTGTCTCCTCTAAAAAAGAGGGGATAACGACTGTCCTGCGGTGGGATCTGGACATTCTCGCCGCCAGTACGGACGACGGTTGGTATTTGCTTGAAGGTGCTGACCCAGGAAGTCAGGATGCGTTAGCAAATGCGGAACCTGACTCCCAGGGTACGCTAGTGCTGTGGGAAGTTTTAGACCGAATTGTCACACCCGGTTACGGTGAGAAAGATTTCCTCAATCTGATGGATGGCGTTGAACAACATCTGGCGATGGTATTTCACCGATTCCTTGAGGGGCACTCTCCCCGGCTCACTCTCACCCTTAATGGTCGCAAAATTAAAGCCTGGGATCCCTTTCTCAGCGGGCATCCTTCCAAGCCCTGGCATTCGCCTTTGGCAATGGCGCCAGGTGCTCCTGCCGTGAAGGTGGAGTGTCATGTTCTGCCGCATCAGGATCATCTGACGACGCAGGAGTATCAACAGGCTCAAGGACCGGCAGGATGGACGGCTCAGCAAGGATTCTATGTATATCGGAATGAGCGATTGCTGGTCGCGGGCAACTGGCTTGGACTCGGTAGCCCCCGGGCCTGGACGAAAGATGAAACCCACCGCCTTGCGCGGATCCGTCTGGATATCCCTAATGATGCCGACATAGACTGGAAGATTGATATTCGTAAGTCGATGGCGCGCCCGCCGGTTTCGCTGCGTCCCTGGTTATCCCAACTGGCGCAATCAACACGCGATCGTGCGGTAAGGACATTTGCAAAACGCGGGAAAATGAATAAGCGCAAGCCCGGCGAAGAACTCGTTCATCTCTGGCAGGCGCAGAAGACGTCATCCGGTGTTCGTTACCAGATTTCGTTACAACATCCTGTCATCAGCCATGTCCTTTCGCAGGCTGGCGAGTTATCCCCACAAATTCAGGCCATGCTAAGACTGATTGAGGAAACTGTTCCTGTTCAGCAAATCTGGCTTGATACGGCTGAGACAAAAGAGACGCCGCGAACAGGGTTTGAAACCGCACCGCCCGCAGAGGTGTTATCCGTATTGCAGGTCATGTACCAGACCCTGGTTGGTCAGCAAGCGATGTCACCGGTGCTGGCGAAACAGCATCTGCAAAACATGGAACCTTTCGATAATTATCCCGAATTAATTGCACAGCTCCCCGACGATCAACAAGAGAAATCGCTATGAGTTTGAATCCCCTGGATGACACGCAACTGAATGTATTGCAGATTGTACAAACGCTCCTGCAAGGCCATGATAAAAGCACGATCTCGCCTGGCATTCTGCGCCAACATATTGACATGGTTTGTCAGATGAAACCGGAGTGGGGCCGCCTTGATAACCGGGAGATTCTGGTCGAAGAGTTGATTCGCCGTTATAGCATCTGGATGGAAGAGGATACTTCTCTGAGTAATGACGAAGGGCATCAACCCTGGCTGACCGCTGATGCGAAACGCGAGTGGCGCTACTGGCATCGATATCGCCAGTGGCTTGGCAAAACGATGCCCTGGGGAGTCCTGGATACCCTGGACCGTTCAACGGATCGTGTTCTTGGATTACTTGAGCAGCCGGGGCGGGAAGGGCGCTGGGACCGGCGTGGGCTGGTGGTCGGCCATGTTCAGTCGGGGAAAACCAGCCATTATACCGGTCTAATCTGTAAAGCCGCGGATGCGGGATATAAGATAATCATTGTACTTGCCGGTTTGCATAATAACCTTCGCTCGCAGACCCAAATGCGTCTTGATGAAGGATTTCTTGGTTACGAGACGAGTCCCCTCAGAGAAAAAGTGACCATCATTGGGGTAGGGGATATTGATAGCGATCCCGTCATTCGTCCGAATTACGTCACAAACAGATCTGAAAAGGGTGACTTCAGTGCCGGAGTGGCTAAGAATCTGGGAATCAGCCCCGAGCAACGGCCCTGGTTGTTCGTGGTAAAGAAAAATAAATCTATTCTGAAACGCCTGCATACCTGGATTGAAAACCATGTAGCCACCAGTGTTGATCCCGTCACCGGAAAGCGTTTTGTTTCGGAATTACCGCTGCTGATGATTGATGATGAGGCGGATAACGCCTCAGTTGATACGGGGGAAATTGTCTACGATGACGATGGAAAACCGGATGCTGAACATCAGCCAACGGCAATCAATAGCCTGATTCGTAAGCTGTTGATGCAGTTCAGCCGTAAGGCGTATGTCGGCTATACCGCCACGCCCTTTGCCAATATTTTTATTCACGAGAGCAATGAAACGCGTGATGAAGGCCCAGATTTGTTCCCTTCCGCATTTATCATTAACCTCGGCGCACCTTCTAACTACATCGGCCCGGCGAAGGTATTTGGTCGGACCGCTGCGGAAGAGCGGACCGGTGAACTGCCTTTGATCAGGCGGGTGAGCGATCATTGCAGCGATGATGGAAAAAGAGGGTGGATGCCTGTTTCTCATAAGAGCTCTCACCACCCTTCGCTCGATACGCTAACCCATTTTCCGGACTCGTTAAAACACGCCATCGATAGCTTTTTGCTGGCGTGCTGCGTCCGGGAATTACGCGGTCAGGGAGATAAACACAGTTCGATGCTGGTCCATGTGACCCGCTTCAATAAAGTGCAGTCGGTCGTTTATGAACATATTAACGCCTACATTCAGGACGTGAGACAACGACTGACGCGAAGGATTGGACACGAGCCTTTTATACATCAGCTTGAATCACTCTGGCAGGCCGACTTTTTGCCGACTAGTCAGAGGATCCGCGACGTTATGCCGCAGCAGGTTCCGGACGACGCCTTTGCATGGCCGGAGATCGTCGACAAGCTGTATACCGTGATCGAAAACGTGTCGGTACGAATGATAAACGGAACGGCGAAGGATGCGCTTGATTATTCTGACAGTGCGACAGGCTTAAAAGTCATTGCGATTGGCGGAGATAAACTGGCTCGAGGGCTAACGCTTGAGGGATTATGCACCAGCTACTTCTTACGCGCCTCCCGCATGTATGACACGTTAATGCAGATGGGACGCTGGTTTGGCTATCGCCAGGGATATCTGGACGTATGTCGCCTGTATACCACCGATGAGCTGATTGAATGGTTTGAACACATTGCGGATGCATCGGAAGAGCTGAGAGAAGAATTTGACAATATGGTCGCCAGCGGCGGAACCCCGCGTGATTTCGGGCTAAAAGTGAAATCACACCCCGTTTTAATGGTGACATCCCCCTTAAAAATGCGTAGCGCACGCTCATTATGGCTCTCTTTCAGTGGCACGGTGGTCGAAACGATTTCGTTGTTTAAAGAATCGGAGTACCACAAGCGTAACTACGCGGCCTTCCAGCATCTGACCGGGCGTGTCGGTTTTGGCGCGCCGATCCCTGAGAGACGGCGCGGAGAGAAGATTGAAAAATGGCAAGGGGTCATTTGGCAAAACGTCTCTCCCGAGCCGATCATTGATTTTTTAACGGAATATGAGACCCACGCTCAGGCCAGGAAAGCCAACAGCAAACTGCTGGCGGATTTCATTACGCGGATGAATCGTGTTGATGAACTCACCCAATGGACAGTGGCGGTGATAGGTGGGGGAGTGGATCGTCATCATGCTGTCCGTGGCTTCTCGGTCCCGCTAATGATGCGTAAAGCGTCTGAGGGGGTCACTGACCGCTATTCCATTGGCCGTTTACTTTCCCCACGCGATGAAGGGATTGACTGCGATGAATCGACCTGGCTTGCCGCGCTGGCAGAAACGCAGCGTATTTTTCATGCCGATCCCGGACGCAATGAAGGGCGAGAGGAGCCCGTCATTCCTGGTGGCGTAGTACTGCGTCGGATTAAAGGATTTGGCATAAACGACATCCCGGCACAGCGTCAAAAAGGGTTACTGCTCATTTACTTACTGGATCCGCAACAGGCATTGTCGCCAGCGGAATATCAGGATGATGCCTTGCCTGTGGTGGCTTTTGGCATCAGTTTTCCGGGAAGCCGTAGTGGGGTAACCGTGGAGTACAAAGTGAACAATGTACTGTGGGAGCAAGAGTATGGTTCGGCTGAGTAAAGATGATCTGCTGGCGGCCTGGAAAGCCTTAGATAGATCTCAGATAGACGAACAGCCCGGCGTTCAGGGCTGGCGTGGGATTCGGCTTTTCACGCACCAGGGCTGTAGCTTTCATGCCGGACGTCGTCAGCCTGATAATGAAGAAATGCTGATTGCCGTGTTTCCTCATCCTCTTTTGCCGGGGGCGACGGTGCTGCCGTCCTGTAAAGGATTTCGCGTTGAGATGACCGGTACAGAGGAGGGACGGCAGAACGGTTTGATGATCCGTCGCCAGAAAATGGGGAATGCGGATGTCTTTACGACGATGATTCTGGATATTCTCCATTCGCTCCTGAACGTTTCTGAACCGCGTCTGTTTGAAACACTGCTCCGTCGGATTCGTTTATGGCAGGCATTTATGGAACGCGATACCCGTCCACTCAGTCACGAAGAAGAAGTGGGGTTAATCGGGGAACTGACGTGTCTGGAGCGGTTGATCGAGAGCGGTCTTGCGTCGTCAACGGCAGTCGAAGCATGGGTAGGACCGCAGCATGGCCTACAGGATTTTGAACTCGATGAACGTGCCATTGAGGTTAAAAGCACCACAGCAGAGCAGGGCTTTTGCGTAACCATCCACGCTCTTGAACAACTGGACTGGCAGCGGCCTGGCTCGCTCATATTGTGCGGTTTGCGCTTCAGCGAGCATCCCACTGGCGCTACCCTCAATGGCCTCATTAGCCGTCTGCGTCAGCGGTTTGAGGGGAACGCTCCGGCGGCCTGTATTTTTGAGGGATCGCTTTGTCACGTCGGATATTTCACTGAGCATGCTGAATTCTATACACGTCATTTCTTGCTGACAGAGGCGTTCGCACTTCCCATTGAAGCGGATTTTCCCTCTTTGACGCATGCCAATGTCCCGTTGCCGGTGGTGAGTGCGTGCTATCAACTCGAACTCCAGACACTTATTCCTCAGGCTCAAAATTTTAACCATTGCTTGTCAGACTTTGCAGGATTACCGCATGGAACTTATTGATTTTTTACGTCAAACTCAGAATGAGATTCGCAAGGAGTATCAGGATCAAATGGCTCAGCCTGGGGTTGAGTCGCCTTTTCCGGAACTGATTTTTACCGATATTGTTATGCGTCATATGGCCGATATCGGCATGACATTCGATGATGCTGAAACGTGTCACTTTATGGCGAAAGTCAGTGGCCACAATGTGCGACTAAGCGGTTATGCCTTCTCTGAGGATGGCGATCAGCTTGACCTTTTTGTCAGCATCTATCACGGAAGCGACGAGCTTTGTCATGTCCCGGATGCTGAAACAAAAGCGATTGCTGGTCACTGCATTCAATTTTTGCAGAAGTGCATTGACGGTAAATTATCATCCACGCTCGATCAGTCCAATGATGCCTGGCAACTGGTGACGACCATCGAACAGTCCTATACGGAACTGGAGCAAATCAGAATTTATGTTCTGACCGATGGTCAGGTGAAAACCCGCTGGTATCAGTCCCGTGACGTGGCCGGTAAAACCATTAAATTAGAGGTTATGGACATTGTCCGCCTGTTTAACCACTGGCAGGAAGGTAAGCCACGCGACGAACTGCAGATTAATTTTGATGAGGTGGCGGGAGGCGCACTCCCCTGTGTCTGGATCCCGGATGAAATGGGGGAATATGATTATGCGCTGACGGTGGTTCCGGGCGAGACGCTGCGATTTATCTATGAAAAATATGGCAACCGGATTCTGGAAGCGAACGTTCGCTCATTTCTGAGCCAGACGGGGAAAGTCAACAAAGGGATTCGCGACACTTTACGTGAGCAGCCTGAGCGTTTTATGGCTTATAACAACGGCATTGTGATTGTAGCCGATCAGGTCAGGCTTGGCGAAGCGACGGGAGGTGGCCCAGGTATTGCGTGGATGCAGGGGATGCAGATTGTCAACGGTGGGCAGACGACGGCTTCCATGTTTTTCACCAAAAAGAAATTCCCGGCAACCAATCTGCGTAACGTACGTGTACCCGCAAAAGTCATTGTGCTGAAACAGACAAATAATGCGCAAGAAGAGATGCTAATTGCAGATATTTCGCGCTTCTCGAATAGCCAGAATAAAGTCAATATTTCCGATCTGTCAGCCAATCGACCGGTACATGTACAGCTAGAAAAAATGGCAAACACGGTGTATTGCCCGGACGGATACAGTCGTTGGTTTTACGAGCGAGCGAACGGCAGTTATAAGGTTATGCTGGAACGAGAAGGTAAAACACCAACTGGAATCAAACGGTTAAAAGAAGCAATTCCTTCATCTCGTCGGATAACAAAAACGGATTTCGCAAAATATCACTGTGCCTGGCTCCAGCGTCCGGATTTAGTCAGCCTTGGCGGACAGAAGAACTTTGCCGCATTAATGACAATGATCGACAAGGATACTGACCGTTATGGGGATGAACTGAACATTGAGCGTTTTAAAAATTACATCGCGCAGGCCATTATTTATAAGAAAGCCTATAAGTTGATTAATTCACTTTTCCCCGCATTTAAGGCGAATATTGCCGCCTATACCGTGGCCGCCTATTCACATCTTTATGGCAACCAAACGGATCTTGCAGAGATATGGAATCAACAAGGCATTGAGGAAACGATGGGCAACCGGCTTGTCAGCTTAGCCCATCGGGTAAATAGTCTTCTGACTGAATCCGCGAATGGCAGGATGATATCGGAGTGGGCGAAGAAGCCTGAATGCTGGGAGTATGTGCGCAGTAAAATCTATTTCTCCGCACATGGAAAAATGGAAGATCACATGAGTAGTTAAATTGTCCACTGAGTTCATGATCGAAGCCCCGCGTGTGTGTTATGGGTTGCTCGCAGCGGGGCTTTGTTGAATAAACCGAACTTTTTCTTAGTTGAAGACTTAGATTACACATCACCTTACAACGCCGGTAGCCCCATGGCGCTTCACATCATCATTCTTTAAAATATTCTCAGACAGGAAACTGTTCTCCTGTGCTTTTTCTGTGCTCAAAGTTATCCAAGTCTATCTATTTACTGCTAATTACAGTAAAGGTTGAAGGAAAATTGCAGCAAAGTTTCACAATACATTGCTATGTAATTCATTGATTCTGCGTAGAATTTAAAATCCCTCGGCGTTCGCGCTGTGTGGGTTCAAGTCCCACTCCGGGTACCATGGGAAAGTAAAGAATAATCAAAGCAATAAGCAGTGTCGTGAAACCACCTACGGGTGGTTTTTTTGTGCCTGAAATTCACCTTCCTGACATGGGCTCGGTGTTCGGAGTACTGTATATCTGAAGTGGTTTACTGAATTTGGCCACCTGAACAGAGGTGATATGCTCATCTCAGAACAATACAGGTGTCCCAATGAAAAAAAGAAATTTCAGCGCAGAGTTTAAACGCGAATCCGCTCAACTGGTCCTTGATCAGAACTACACCGTTGCAGCTGCGGCCAGTGCTATGAATGTGGGTCTTTCGACAATGACGCGATGGGTAAAGCAGTTGCGGGATGAACGACAGGGCAAAATACCTAAAGCCTCCCCTATAACCCCGGAACAGATTGAAATACGTCAGCTGAAGAAAAAGCTACAACGCATTGAAATGGAAAACGACATATTAAAAAAGGCTACCGCGCTCTTGATGTCAGACTCCCTGAACAGTTCTCGTTAATCGGGAAACTCAGAGCGCAGTATCCTGTGGTCACACTCTGCCACGTGTTCGGGGTTCATCGCAGCAGCTACAAATACTGGGAAAAAAGCCCCGAAAAGCCAGACGGCAGGCGAGCGGTGTTACGCAGTCAGGTTCTGGAGCTGCATAACATCAGCCATGGCTCTGCTGGCGCAAGAAGTATAGCGATTATGGCAACCCTGAGAGGCTTCAGAATGGGACGCTGGCTTGCCGGCAGGCTCATGAAAGAACTGGGGCTGGTGAGTTGTCAGCAACCTACCCACCGGTATAAACGCGGTGGTCATGAACACATCGTTATCCCGAATCGTCTTGAGCGACAGTTCGCAGTGACAGAGCCTAATCAGGTGTGGTGCGGCGATGTGACGTATATCTGGACAGGCAAGCGTTGGGCTTACCTCGCTGTTGTTCTCGATCTGTTCGCAAGGAAACCGGTGGGCTGGGCAATGTCATTCTCACCAGACAGCAGGCTGACCATCAAAGCGCTGGAAATGGCGTGGGAAATTCGCGGTAAACCAGTCGGAGTGATGTTCCACAGTGACCAGGGTAGCCACTATACAAGTAGGCAGTTCCGGCAGTTACTGTGGCGTTGCCGGATCAGGCAGAGTATGAGCCGACGTGGAAACTGTTGGGACAACAGCCCGATGGAACGCTTCTTCAGAAGTCTGAAAAACGAGTGGGTGCCAGTGACAGGTTATATAAACTTTAGCGAAGCTGCTCATGCGATCACAGACTATATCGTCGGTTATTACAGCTCGCTAAGGCCGCATGACTATAACGGTGGGTTACCCCCAAACGAACCGGAAAACCGATACTGGAAAAACTCTAAAGCTGTGGCCAGTTTTAGTTGACCACTTCAGTGCTTAGTTTCAACGTGGATACGTTGGTGCTGGTAAAACAGTTGTCGAGCAACCCTGAAGTGTTGCAAAAACTGTTAACGGTGACTGAAGAGCAGGTTAAAGGCGATGATAAAGGATCAACCCGATGTGTCAGTAAAAGCACAGAAGAACAGCTCAGGGAGGCAATGTGCAAGACGGAGTCTGCTCAACAGATTCAACATGATGCCGTCAATGACTTGATTTCTGCGGGAGTATCAATTGGATGGACTGATTGGGATGACTTTTATGATACGTTTCGTACTCATTGGCTGGCTAAAATAGCCGGCCTGCTCATCAGCATCATCGCCGTTTCTCTGGGCGCGCCGTTCTGGTTCGACATTTTGCAACGTTTTATGCAAATCCGCGCGGCAGGTCAAAAGCCGGGCACACCTAAAAAGCCATAGCAATAATGTCATCCTCATTTCAGTGAAAGCAGATCTCAGCACGGTGGGCGTGGTAACATTTACCGATGGCGGGTGAATTTCACTGCCCCACAATCCCACTACGATGAGAATGACATGAAAACAGGACCCTTAACCGAAAGCGAGCTGGAATGGCTGGATGAGACCATCGATAAACATTCGACGGATAAATCCATCCTCGACGTTTCCGAGCTGGACGGTATGTTGACGGCAATTCTTTCCTCACCGCAAGACATTGAACCTGCGGACTGGCTGGTGGCCGTATGGGGCGGGGCTGATAGCGTGCCCCGCTGGTCGGCAGATCGCGAGCGTGATCATTTCATCAACCTCACGCTGCAGCATATGGGTGATATCGCCGAGCGTCTGAATGACTATCCCGATCAGTTTGAACCCCTGTTCGGCACGCGCGAGGAAGAAGGTCAGGAGCTGACCGTTGTTGAAGAGTGGTGCTATGGCTATATGCGCGGTGTGGGCTTAAGCGACTGGTCTGGTTTACCGCCAGCGTTACAGGAAGAGCTGGATGCCATCGCGCTGCACGGCGATGAAGAGAAAGCAGAGGCGCTTGATAACTTCACCGCTGACGAGTATCTGGCAAGTATCGATAAGATTCGCCCGGCGGCGCTGATGCTGCATGGTTACTGGATGGCGCATCCGAAAGTGGCGCCCGTGCAGCAGCCAATCAGAAACGATGGGAAAGTGGGGCGTAATGACCCATGCCCGTGCGGCAGCGGTAAGAAATACAAACAGTGCTGCGCCAATAAATGAAAAAATGCCGGGTAAATTACCCGGCATTTTTTTAGCCCACGGCAGGCAAAAGGTTTGCCGCTATCGCTACCTGTATCGCAATCACCGCGATTCCACAGGCAAACACGAACCATAACGCGGGTGTGCCGCCAGCGACGCGATATCCCCCTTGTGGGTGATGTTTACGGCTCTGCATCGTCAGTAGTGACGGGATAATCAGTGCCAGCACCGCCAGTGCAACACCCGCGTAACCCAGCGCCATCACAAAACCGCGCGGATAGAAAAGCGCGAATGCCAGCGGCGGCAGGAAGGTGATGCCACCCGTTTGCAGGCGGCCACGCACGCCATTCTGACGCTGGAACAGATCTGCCAGGTAATCAAACAATCCCAGAGCAACGCCGAGGAAAGAGGTCGCCAGCGCCAGATCGGCAAACAGGTGTACGGCCAGCTCAACGTGGGCCGAAGCCACCACCGCGCGAATGGCTTCCAGCAGACCGTTCAGCCCGGTATGTTGTGCCATCAACCCGGCAAAGACGCCAGACTCAATGCTGCCAAGCGTCGCCAGCTGCCAGAAGAGATAAGCGACCAGCGGAATGAAGCTGCCAATCATAAACACGCGGCGCAGCTTGCGAATGTCGCCATTCATATAGCTTACAATGCTGGGTACACTGCCGTGGAAACCGAATGAGGTAAAAATCACCGGAATTGCCGACAGCGCCAGCCCCTGCTGCAACGGCAGGGTTAACAGATTGATTTTATGAATATGCGGCAGCAAGAGCGCCAGCATCACCACCAGAAAAATAATCTTGGCGCTGAACAGGAAGCGGTTGAAAAGGTCGACCAGCGATGTACCAATGCAAATCACCGTGCCGCCGATTGCCGTAAACAGCAGTACGCCAATGGCGGGCGGCATATCAACCGAGAACCACTGGCTGAGGCTGGAGGCCAGCAGTTCACCCGCGCCGCTGATGTAGGCGGCAGTCAGGGCGTACATTAAAAATAACATGCTGAAACCCGTTACCCACTGACCATAGCGACCCAGATAACGTTGCGCCAGGGAGCCCAGGCCGGTATCGGCAGGCACGTGTTGATACACTTCCAGCAGCAGGAGGGCGGTGTAGCACATCAACGCCCAGAGCCCAATTAACAGCACCAGCGTCACGCCAAAGCCAACGCCAGCCGCTGCCAGCGGCATCGCCAGCATCCCTGCACCAATCGTGGTGCCCGCTACGATTAAAATACTCCCCAGGGTACGGTTCTTCACGCTTTCCTCTGCTACAGCACGCATATACGACACAAATATGTCGCGCAGGTTATGTGAAACCAGACGATTCGTCAAATCGCGATTACAGTGGGTGTAATAAAATGTTTACAACTGAGGCGAGGGACGAAAGTCTGCGCTAGCGCAAAACAGGTAAGTCAAATGCAGGTTATTGTGCGGTTTTTAGCGGAGGCATTATGGAATCTATTCACGGTCATGAAGTACTGAATATGATGATCGCATCGGGTGAGTCTTATTCAACAGAAAGTTTGGTGGCGGCGATTGAAAGTCGTTTTGGCGAGAGTGCGCGTTTTCATACCTGTTCGGCAGAGAATATGTGTGCGGCTGAGTTGGTGGCTTTTCTGGAGAAAAAAGGCAAGTTTATTCCGGTGGACGCGGGCTTCACAACGGCGGAAAGTAAAATCTGTCGACATTAATCAGCAGCGGCGAATTAACGCCGCTGCCTGTTAATTAATTCTGCGTATCGAGCGTAGAAAGCTCTTTATCAATAAAGTAGAGGCCTTCACCGCTTTTACCGGCGAGGGTCAGTTTATCAATCACAGATTTAAACAGTTTCTCTTCTTCGTGCTGCTCAGCCACATACCATTGCAGGAAGTTAAAGGTTGGGTAATCCTGATTGGTCATCGCGGCATGTGCCAGCTCATTGATTTTAGACGTGATCAGCTGTTCATGCTCGTAGGTGGCACGGAACAGATCGTCCAGCGATGCATATTCTGCCACCGGCGAGGCGACGCTGCTGATGCAGGGCAGGCTACCGGTATCGGTCAGGTAATCGAACAGACGCTGCATATGCTGCATCTCTTCTTGTGCGTGGCGTCGCAGAAATGCCGCAGCCCCTTCAAAACTATTGAAGCTGCACCAGGCGCTCATCTGTTGGTAAAGAAGGGAGGAATAAAGCTCGAGATTCATTTGTTGGTTTAATTTCTCGATCATTTCCGCTTTTAACATTGTCAGGCTCCATAAAGGCGTTAATTAATTATGGAGGAACTATAAGTTGTTATTAAATTATTTGCAAAAGGTAAAAATAAAAATTTTTATTTAATAATGCGAATGGGAATAAAACGCATTGGCATAATAATATCGCCGGGATTTATTCCGGCGTATAATTTAATTCCAGGCCGGCGCAACTGGCGTAACGGCGATCCCCCTGCACTGATACTGCAGCGTCACGCTTTCATTAATACATAATGGCCCGCTGCTGCTGACGCAGGTGGTAATTGGCTGTCCATAGGCAAAGGCAGTGGCATAGCCCATTTGCTGGCAGGCATTGGTCGCGGTGCCGGTAACAACATAGTCGTCGGTTTTCGCGTTCTGCAACATCGCCTGGCCATACGTCAGCCGTACGATCCCGCTGGTCGCATCCATTTCGCTTACGGCAGCCTGTCGGTGGACGCTACAGGCTGAAAGCACCAGCGCGATAGCGCTAATCGGGAAGAGAGTTTTCATGGTAGTACTCGAGGCAATCTATCATTGCTTTATCCTGGCATAGACAAGCGCGGGTAATCCCTCGAATAAAGACGATAACGTTGCCTTCTTAAGGCGACGATTTTCCATCGGGCAAGCAAAAATGTGAGCCTTGCTGTGAATTTTAAAACCATTTTTCATAAAATTTGAAAGTATGTTTGCAAGGTTGTAAGGTTGATACATTGTTATCGTACCCTTGCGGGAGACGCCCGCGCTGCATTCAGGAGAGGAAAGAATGAAAATTGCACTGATGATGGAAAACAGCCAGGCCAGCAAAAACGCCATCATTCATAATGAGTTAAAAGCGGTTGCCGATGAAAAAGGATTCCCGGTTTTCAACGTAGGTATGAGCGATGAAAACGACCATCATCTGACCTACATTCACCTGGGTATCATGGCCAGCATCCTGCTGAATTCCAAAGCGGTTGACTTCGTGGTGACTGGCTGCGGTACCGGCCAGGGCGCGCTGATGTCTCTCAACATCCACCCGGGCGTGGTGTGCGGCTACTGTATCGACCCGGCTGATGCCTTCCTGTTCGCGCAGATCAACAACGGTAACGCGCTGTCGCTGCCATTCGCGAAAGGGTTCGGTTGGGGTGCGGAACTGAACGTGCGCTTTATCTTTGAAAAAGCGTTCACCGGGCGCAACGGTGAAGGCTATCCGCCAGAGCGTAAAGAACCGCAGGTGCGTAACGCGGGCATTCTGAACCAGGTCAAAGCCGCAGTGGTGAAAGAAAATTATCTGGATACGCTGCGCGCCATTGACCCGGAACTGGTGAAAACCGCCGTTTCTGGTCAGCGTTTCCAGCAATGCTTCTTCGAAAACTGCCAGAATAAAGAGATCGAAGCGTTCGTGCGCCAGATCCTCGGCTAATTCTGCATGATATGAAAATCCCCACCTGCGTGGGGATTTTTGTTTCTACGCCTTCACTTTTCTGGATACCGACACACCGGCATCTTTAGTCAGCCGTAGCGTATCCATCATCCCAATCAGACAGATCAGGGCGATAAACACAAACGCCAGTCTGAAGCTTATCCCCGGCATTGCGCCGAGCGCCAGCACCTCGCTGACTTTCTCCCCCAAACGAATACCGATTGCCCCGAGAGTGATGCCAAGCCCAATGGCTAACTGACTGGCAGTGCTGAACAACGTATTGGCATAACTCATCTGCGGGCCTGGCACGTCGGCAAAAGCCAGGGTGCTCACGCCGGTGAACTGGATGGAACGGAATACGCCGCCTAAATAAAGCACCAGTAATATGGCCCATACGGGCGTTTGTGGTGTTAAAAAGGCGCAGGCGGTCAGGGCCAGCACGTTCAATGCGCCATTGATCAGCAACAGGCGGCGGAAACCCAGCCAGCGAATCAACGGCGTGGTAGCGGGTTTGATGGTCAGATTGCCGACGAATACCGCCAGCACCAGCAGGCCGGAATGGAATGGGTCCATCCCAAAACCGACCTGAAAAAGCAGCGGCAGCAGGAATGGCACCGCACTGATTGAGGCGCGGAACAGCGATCCGCCGTACATCGTGACCCTGAAGGTCGGGACCTTCAGCGCATCCAGGCGGATCATTGGCCATTTTGCCCGCCGGAAATGATACAGCGAGTAATAAAACGCCAGCCCGCCAATAACAAACAGTGTCAGCACCAGCCCGCTCTGCATGCTCTGTCCGCCCAGCGCCTCCATGGCGCATACCAGGCTCACCATCGCCACCGACGTGGCGAGAAAACCGGGCAGGTCAAAGGGGCGGCGTTCGTCATCGCGTATATCGGGAATGATACGTAGCGACAGCAAAATGGCGATAATACCCAGTGGAACGTTAATAAAGAAGATCCACCGCCAGTCCGCGACGCTGGTGATAAACCCGCCCAGCGGCGGCCCGATAATTGGTGCGATGAGCGCAGGCCAGGTTAGCGTGGCGATGGCCGTAATAAGCAGATGTTTTGGCGTGGTACGCAAAACCGCCAGACGCCCAACGGGCACCATGAGCGCGCCGCCCATCCCCTGAAGAATGCGCATGGCGACGAAACTGTCGACAGTGGTCGCCAGGCCGCAAAATACGGACGCCAGAGTAAAAATAGCCAGCGCCAGCGTGAATATTTTTCGGGCGCCGAATCGGTCGGCTATCCAGCCACTGGCAGGGATGAGTACAGCCAGCGTAATCAGATAGGCGCTGATACCAATGTTAAGATCGACGGCGTCAACGCCGAAACTTTTGGCCATGTCGGGCAGGGCGGTGGCGATCACGGTGCCATCAAGAAACTCCATAAAAAACGCGCCAGCAACCAACAGAGCAGCGGGCGACAGGCCGCGCCCGTTTTGTGCCTGGAGAGGCTCACTCATTTCTGTTTTACCCTATCAAAATAATATGCAAATTTTATAATTTAAGTTTTAAGCTAAGTAACGGATTTGTTTCAGATAATAGGTCTTTATCGCCATTTGTTGAAAAAATAAACGTGATGTACATCTCGTTTTGGTTGATTTTTGTGATGAATGTCATACTATGTGTCAAAAGACAATAACACCTGCGTAACAAAATAGGAGCATCACAATGAAACAACGCATGCGCAAAATCCTCAAAAGCATGTTCGAGAACTATTGCAAAACCTTCAAAGACGTACCGCCAGGCGCTATGTTCTGATAAAAAAACCTGCCACGGCAGGTTTTTTTATGTCTGTAAGGGGCGCGCTTCGGTCCTTTCGGGTACCATAGTACCCCTAAATGTTAAGGAGCGTATATGTCCCAGAACCTGACTGCTGATGAAGAACTGGTATCCGACGTGGTAGCCTGCCAGTTGGTCATTAAGCAAATTCTTGATGTCATCGATGTCATCGCCCCCGTCGAAGTGCGTGAGAAGATGTCCACTCAGCTGAAATCTATCGATTTCGCCGGGCATCCGTCAGCTGACCCGGTCACGCTGCGCGCCATCCAGAAAGCGATTGCCCTGATTGAGCTGAAGTTTACACCGCAGGGTGAAGCACACTGATTGGGTAATTGAGACGTGATTTGCAACCGGCAGGTTTATGCTGCCGGTTGTAGAGCGGGGGAGGGATTAGTGCACCTGGTGGTTCACTACGTTCAGCAGGTGCTGATCGGTTTGTTGCATACACAGGCCCGCTTTATTCGCACTGCGTACTTCTTCAAGAATCGCCTGAAGTAAAACCCCATCCTGCTGCTGCTCTTCTTCAAGATTGGTTAAGAAGCTCAGCGTGCTGTCGTCGCGCAGAACCTTCGCTTGTTCAGCCAGCTCAGAAAGCGTATTGCTGCGCTGATTATACTCTTCAATGGTTTTCAGGAAGAGTTCTTCGAGTGAGGCACACTTCTCTTCGTGCGGCTCGATGGCTTTCACTACCGGGTACCCGCCGGATTTCTTCATGTAATCAAACACGCGCATCATTTGCGTGACGCTGGTTTGTGCCTGTGCGCGAAGAAACGTTGCGGTGCCGTTGAGACGTTGTTCGGAACACCACTCGCTCAGACGGAGGTAGAGATTCGATGCGTAAAACTCAAGGTTCATTTGAGTATTCAGTTTTTGAACCATTCCTGGGACTGCCATACCAATATCCTTATTTCCTGGAAGGGACAACTCGCGTTAACAATCGGGATTCTTACTTTTCATCATGACGCTACGATTAAGTAGCGTAAATTAATGCAAGTTTAAATCGCGCTATTTACGCGTCAGAGAACAATGACAGAATGTAATATTCGACGACCTCTGAATGTGACCGATGTACGATTCCTGAATCGGCTCGAAAAATAATACCGCGCGTCACCATCTAAGAAAACTCTTAAGTTTGTTCATTTACGTTTTGTTACAACTATATTCCAGAAAAGGATTATGCCTGCGCATGTTACCGTAATTAATTATTACAGCTATATGATTTGTATGGTGAATATATTAAGCCTCATCTTTATTTGTGATCGCATTAGCATTTTTCGTGGACGATCACATAAACCTGTTTCACTGCTTGCCAGGCATTACGTACTATTCGTAGAATAAAATGAAACAGTGGTTTATTTTTGTTTGTTTATTTTATGAGTCAGGCAAACAGTTCAATAGCCAGTAAATTGTTTTAGATCATTTTTGCCAGTGGTGAGGCAGATTGGTTCGCGCGCAATTATCCGGCCAATCCCCGATTACGATAAAACAGGAGTTACAATGAAACAGGTTGCCGTGCTGTTAGCACCCGGGTTTGAAGAAGGTGAAGCGATCGTCACAATTGATATTCTGCGTCGTTTGCATCTTGAGGTTGAACTGGTGTCCTGCGCTGAATCGCGTGCGGTGGTGAGCTATCACGATATCCCGATGGTGGCGGATGCCACGCTTGCAGAACGCATGGATAAAATCTACGACGCCGTGGTACTGCCCGGCGGGCCGCAGGGCAGTGTGAATCTCGCGGCAAATAAAGACGTGGTGAAGTTTGTCGCCGCACATGATGAAGCCGGAAAATATATTTGCCCCATTTGCTCTGCCGCCGCCCGCGTGCTGGCAGGTAACGGCCTGCTGAAAGGCCGTCGCTACGTCTGTTCTGGCGACTTATGGCAGGATATTAAAGACGGTGAGTATATTGATGCCCCGGTAGTGGAAGATGGCAACCTCATCAGCGGAAAAGGATTTGGTCATGTTTTCGATTTCGCCTTTACCGTAGCGGCGCGCTTATTAGGGGATGAGGCGCCAGTCCGCGATCACGCGGACCACATCTACTATCCGTGGTAACCCGTTAAACAAGGATTAGTTAGCTAACAATATAGATTATAATGCTATTGCCAGGGCGAATTGTCGGACAATTCGCCCTTTCTGTATGTCATTTTCTGCTAAATCCATGTATGCAACTACTGTAATTCTGCGGTGTGATGCGGCTCTCTTATGGATAAATATTTTCCCGCTATTAATGTGCTAACAACCGTATAGCAATTAACGAAACGGCTAATACGTTGTTTTACGTCCTAATTAAATTTTATAACCGATTATTTCCCTACAAATAAAAGCACAAAGGCTGGAGTATACCATGCACAAATTCACTAAAGCGCTGGCCGCCATCGGCCTGGCAGCGGTTATGTCACAATCAGCTATGGCAGAAAATTTGAAGCTCGGTTTTCTGGTGAAACAACCGGAAGAGCCGTGGTTCCAGACCGAATGGAAGTTTGCTGACAAAGCCGGCAAAGATTTGGGCTTTGACGTGATTAAAATTGCCGTGCCCGACGGCGAGAAAACTCTGAACGCCATCGATAGCCTGGCGGCTAACGGCGCGAAAGGGTTCGTTATCTGTACCCCAGACCCGAAACTGGGCTCGGCAATTATGGCGAAAGCGCGCGGCTATGACATGAAAGTGATCACCGTCGATGACCAGTTCGTTAACGCCAAAGGCAAACCGATGGACACCGTTCCGCTGGTGATGATGGCGGCCAGTGAAATCGGCGCACGTCAGGGGCAGGAACTCTATAAAGAGATGCAAAAACGCGGCTGGGACGTGAAAGATACCGCCGTGATGGCGATCACGGCGAACGAGCTGGATACCGCGCGTCGTCGCACCACCGGCTCGCTGGATGCGCTGAAAGCCGCGGGTTTCCCGGAAAAACAGATTTATCAGGTCCCAACCAAATCTAACGATATCCCCGGCGCCTTCGATGCTGGTAACTCCATGCTGGTGCAACATCCAGGCGTGAAGCACTGGCTGATCGTCGGTATGAACGATAACACCGTACTGGGTGGCGTGCGTGCGACGGAAGGTCAGGGCTTTAAAGCGGCCGACGTCATCGGCATCGGTATCAACGGTGTGGATGCAGTGAACGAACTGTCGAAAGCACAGGCTACCGGCTTCTATGGTTCCCTGCTGCCAAGCCCGGATATTCACGGCTACAAAACCAGTGAAATGCTCTACAACTGGGTTGAGAAGGGCGTAGAGCCGCCGAAATTTACTGCGGTTACCGACGTGGTACTGATTACCCGTGAAAACTTCAAAGAAGAGCTGGCGAAAAAAGGTCTGTAAGTCGTGATGTCTCTCCCCTGGCCAGGTTGCCGGGGGAGATGTGACCCTGTCATTCAGGAGTGGTTATGCAACAGTCAACCCCTTATCTCTCGTTTCGCGGCATTTCTAAAACCTTCCCGGGCGTGAAAGCGTTATCCGATATCAGCTTCGACTGCTATGCCGGCCAGGTGCACGCGCTGATGGGTGAAAACGGCGCCGGGAAATCTACGCTGCTCAAGATTCTTAGCGGCAACTACGCGCCGACGGCGGGCACGCTAACGCTGCGCGGGCAGGATGTCGCCTTTGCGGATACCACCGCCGCGCTGAACGCTGGCGTCGCGATTATCTATCAGGAACTGCACCTGGTGCCGGAGATGACCGTCGCGGAAAATATCTACCTCGGGCAGTTGCCCAGCAAAGGCGGCATTGTTAATCGTTCGCTGCTGAACTACGAAGCCGGGCTACAGTTACAGCATCTTGGGCTCGATATCGACCCGGACACACCGCTGAAGTATCTCTCTATCGGTCAGTGGCAAATGGTGGAAATTGCCAAAGCGCTGGCCCGCAACGCGAAAGTCATCGCCTTCGACGAACCGACCAGCTCACTTTCAGCGCGTGAAATTGAGAATCTGTTCCGCGTGATCCGCGAACTGCGCAAAGAAGGCCGCGTGATCATCTATGTGTCTCATCGTATGGAAGAAATTTTTGCCCTGAGCGACGCCATCACCGTCTTTAAAGACGGACGTTATGTCTGCACCTTCAGCGATATGGAAAGAGTGAACCACGACAGTCTGGTTCAGGCGATGGTCGGGCGTGACATTGGTGACATCTATGGCTGGCAGCCACGCGAACACGGTGCGGAGCGCCTGCGGCTGGACCAGGTCAAGGCGCCAGGCGTGCGGACACCCATTTCCCTGACGGTGCGCAGCGGTGAAATCGTCGGCCTGTTCGGGCTGGTTGGGGCCGGGCGTAGCGAACTGATGAAAGGGCTGTTTGGCGGTAACAAAATATCCAGCGGCCAGGTTTATATTGATGGCGCGGCCGTCACCATCGACAAGCCCGCGCATGCGATTCGCGCTGGCATGATGCTGTGTCCGGAAGATCGCAAAGCCGAAGGGATTATTCCCGTTCACTCCGTACGCGACAACATCAACATCAGCGCACGGCGCAACAATATTCACGCCGGATGCCTGATCAACAACGGTTGGGAGGCGCGCAACGCGGATCATCATATTCAATCTCTGAATATTAAAACGCCGGGTGCCGAGCAGCTGATTATGAATCTTTCCGGCGGTAACCAGCAGAAGGCGATTCTGGGGCGTTGGCTGTCGGAAGAGATGAAAGTCATTCTGCTTGATGAGCCCACGCGCGGCATTGACGTGGGCGCGAAGCATGAAATCTATAACGTCATTTACGCACTGGCGGCGTCCGGCGTGGCAGTACTGTTCGCCTCGAGCGACCTGCCAGAAGTGTTGGGCGTAGCGGACCGAATCGTGGTAATGCGCGAAGGCGAAATTGCCGGTGAACTGCTGCATGGCAGCGCGAATGAACAGCAGGCGTTAAGCCTCGCTATGCCTAAAGTGAGTCAGGCCGTCGCCTGAGAAAGGAGTTTATGATGTCTTCTGTAACGACTTCCGGCGCACGCCGACCATCACTCAGCTTTGGCCGTATCTGGGATCAGTACGGCATGCTGGTTGTCTTCGCGGTACTGTTTATCGGCTGCGCGATTTTTGTGCCGAATTTTGCCTCCTTCGTCAACATGAAAGGGCTGGGGCTGGCGATATCGATGTCCGGCATGGTCGCCTGCGGGATGCTGTTCTGCCTGGCTTCTGGCGACTTTGACCTCTCCGTTGCCTCGGTGATTGCCTGCGCAGGCGTCACCGCTGCGGTGGTGATTAACCTGACAGAAAGCCTGTGGATAGGCGTCTTCGCCGGGCTGATGCTGGGCGTGTTGAGCGGTCTGGTCAACGGCTTCGTCATTGCCAAACTGAAGATCAACGCCCTGATCACCACGCTTGCCACCATGCAAATTGTGCGCGGCCTTGCCTATATCATCTCTGATGGTAAAGCCGTAGGGATTGAAGATGAGCGTTTCTTTGAACTGGGATACGCTAACTGGCTCGGTTTACCTGCGCCAATCTGGCTGACCGTGGCCTGTTTAATCATTTTCGGATTATTACTGAATAAGACCACTTTTGGGCGCAATACTCTGGCGATTGGCGGGAACGAAGAGGCTGCACGTCTGGCAGGTGTTCCGGTGGTTCGTACCAAAATTATCATCTTTATTCTGTCAGGCCTGGTGTCGGCAGCGGCGGGGATTATTTTGGCTTCGCGTATGACCAGCGGACAGCCGATGACCTCTATCGGTTATGAGCTGATTGTTATCTCAGCCTGCGTGCTGGGCGGCGTGTCGCTCAAAGGCGGTATCGGGAAAATCTCCTACGTGGTGGCCGGGATACTGATTCTGGGCACGGTGGAAAACGCCATGAACCTGCTGAATATTTCGCCATTCTCGCAGTATGTGGTACGCGGTTTGATTCTGCTGGCGGCGGTTATCTTTGACCGCTACAAACAAAAAGCGAAACGAACAGTCTAAAAAACGGACCCAATTTTTAAGTGTATGTACTGACAGCGCCGGTGGCTAATCCCACCGGCGTTTTCATTTGAAAATGGCGAGCCGCGTCACACTGTCTATACTTTAATTGCTAACTTTTTGTTAACACACTACTGAGTAATTCACTTATAAGGAGGAACCCAGGGTGGCTGACCTGTTATCTGTACCCCCTGCACCAACTGAAAACGTCGCTTTTTTCTTTGACCTTGATGGCACTCTCGCTGGGATCAAACTGCATCCCGATCATGTTGCTATACCTGAGCCCGTTCGTGATGCGTTGTCGCGGCTGTCGCAGGCGCATGGTGGCGCAGTAGCGTTGATTTCAGGGCGCTCAATGGCAGAGCTGGACAGGCTCGCCAGTCCGTATCGCTTTCCTCTGGCGGGCGTACACGGGGCGGAACGCCGCGATATCAACGGGAAAACGCATATCGTTGCGCTGGAAGATGAGACGGCTCAACGCGTGGAACGGCAGCTGAGTGAGGCGCTGGCGTTATTGCCGGGGGTGGAGCTCGAAGCCAAAGGGATGGCATTTGCGCTGCATTATCGTCAGGCACCACAGCATCAAGCGGCGATCGTGGCGCTGGCGCAGGAGATTGTCACGCAGTTTCCCGAACTGGCGCTGCAGCCGGGCAAGTGCGTGGTGGAAATTAAACCCAGAGGCATCAACAAAGGTGCAGCGATTGAGGCCTTTATGCAGGAAGCCCCGTTTCGCGGCAAGCTGCCCGTGTTTATCGGCGATGATTTAACGGATGAGGCGGGTTTTGCCGCCGTGAACAGATTGGGTGGACTATCGATTAAAGTGGGAGTGGGCGACACGCAGGCGATTGCTCGTTTGCCTGATGTGGCGGCCGTTCACCAGTGGTTGCAAAACGCGGCTGAAAATCAAAAACAAAACGCGCTTACTGACAGGAGAGATGGCTATGAGTCGCTTAGTCGTAGTATCTAACCGTATTTCCGTTCCTGATGATAAAAAGGCCAGTGCTGGTGGGCTGGCCGTGGGGATCATGGGTGCGTTGAAGAGTAAAGGGGGGCTGTGGTTTGGCTGGAATGGCGAAATTGGTGATGAGAATGCGCCGCTGGAAAAGGTGACCCAGGGCAACATCAGTTGGGCTTCTTTTACGCTGAACGAGCAGGATCACGAACACTACTACAATCAGTTTTCCAATGCGGTACTCTGGCCCGCGTTTCACTATCGACTGGATTTGGTCACTTTTCAGCGTGAATGCTGGGAAGGTTACCTGCGGGTAAACAGCAAGCTGGCGGATAAACTGCTGCCGTTGCTTAAAGAAGATGATGACATCTGGGTTCACGATTACCATCTGCTGCCTTTCGCCAGCGAACTGCGCAAGCGCAACGTGAATAACCGTATCGGATTCTTCCTCCACATTCCTTTCCCGACGCCGGAAATTTTTAACGCGCTACCGCCGCACGCCGAACTGCTGGAGCAGCTCTGCGATTACGATCTGCTGGGTTTCCAGACGGAAAACGACAGGCTGGCGTTCCTTGACTGCGTCAGTGCGCAAACGCGGCTTACCACGCGCAGCAAAACGCATACCGCCTGGGGGAAAACCTTCCGCACGGAAGTGTACCCGATTGGTATTGAACCGGACGAGATAGCCAAACAGGCGCAGGGGCCATTGCCGCCGAAGCTGGCGCAACTGAAAGCCGAGCTGAAAAACGTCAAAAATATCTTTTCGGTCGAACGACTGGATTACTCCAAAGGCCTGCCGGAGCGTTTTCAGGCCTATGAAGCGCTGCTGGAGAAATTCCCGCATCATCATGGCAAAATTCGTTATACCCAGATTGCACCAACGTCGCGTGGCGATGTGCAGGCTTATCAGGATATTCGTCATCAACTGGAAACGGCGGCAGGGCGGATTAACGGTCAGTATGGTCAGCTTGGCTGGACGCCGCTCTACTACCTGAATCAGCATTTTGACCGTAAATTATTGATGAAGGTCTTCCGCTATTCCGATGTCGGCCTGGTCACGCCGCTGCGCGACGGGATGAATCTGGTAGCCAAAGAGTACGTTGCCGCACAAGACCCGGAAAACCCCGGCGTGCTGGTGCTCTCGCAGTTTGCCGGGGCCGCCAATGAACTGACCTCTGCGCTAATTGTGAATCCGTACGATCGTGATGAAGTGGCGGCGGCGCTGGACAGAGCGTTGAATATGCCGCTTGCCGAGCGTATCTCGCGCCATGCGGAAATGCTGGAGATCATCACGCGTAACGATATTCACCACTGGCAGGCGCAGTTTATGAGCGATTTGAAACGCATCACGCCGAGAAGTGAAGAGAGTCAGATGGAGAGTAAAGTGGCGGCCTTCCCAAAGCTGGCATAAGGAAAGAGTGACGCCGGAGCAGACAAAACCGGCGTCGCACAGGGAATGTTACAACGTCACAAGCAAAACGTCGGCGCAACTGCTGCCGACGATATTCTTCGCTGAGCAGGTGGCACGCGAGAAAAAGCTTTGATTGTGGTTCCCGCAGATGACTAAATCGACCTGGTAGTGCTGACACCAGGATTTAATACTTTCACACAATTCACCGCTGGCAATTTGGGTTTTCCAGATGGGGTATTCGGCTTGTTCAACCAGCGTATCAAGAAACTGTTGGGTCTCCTCCTGCATTAATTCACGCAAATTCTCCATCATCGGCGCGGCAAGCTGGTTATACATTTCCGGATCGGTTGAGAACGTGATCAGGCTGACGCGGGCATTGACCGGGCGCGCAATCGAAACCGCCTTGCGTAACAGCGCGTGGCTTTCTGGCGTTGGCGCTACCGCCACTAACAGGTGAGAGTAAGGCATCAGACCTCCTTGCAGGACACTTCACTAACCTTATTTAAGCTCATACTCTTTTTGCCGCCTGACTGCAAGGGTGGCTTCAAATGTAACTGTGAGCTGCTTCAATGTATGCATTAATTATTCTTATGTTCGGAATAGTGTAAAAAGCGGGCGTGTTGCAAATTATGCTGAGAATGTAACTACTTTCCTTAAGTTATAGTAATCACTTAACCCATATTCGAAAGTGATTAACAAAATAAAAATGATTTAATTGAGTTATTATGCAAATGCTAATTTTATTTAATTGTATGAATTTAAGATATAAATTTATAATCTCCGGTGCTAAGCGAATCATCGTGCCCGTTGTCAATCCTCTGTCGTCTATGGTTCTTCATCGGGTTAAGCACTCTTTCCCCTTTTGAATGAATATTCGTCCCTGAAGAATAGAAAAATAGCTCATTTGATTAATAAGTGTTCAAATAACAATGTAATCTGATGGATTGGCGATTAACATTCAGGTAAATTATGTGACATAAATCACATAATTCCTAAATTTACCCTAAGGCCAGATTGTATGTGTCATAGCTGGCGGGTAAAGTTGCGTGGATTTAGGAAAATTCTTAGTCATTTGTAAGAAATGTTTAAATTTGTTGCTTCATAACGTGAAGCGCACTCGCCGATATTTCAATCAGCATCGGCTATGCATTTCAGCCATTTCTTTTTTTTATCGGGATTTCCCGACGACATCACGGGGTGTGCGGTTTGACCGCATTAAAACAATAGTTGGTTATTCGGGATGGGGAAAATGCATACATCCGAGTTGCTAAAACATATCTATGACATCAATTTGTCCTATCTACTTCTTGCGCAACGTCTGATCGGTCAGGATAAAGCATCCGCCATGTTTCGCCTGGGCGTAAATGAAGAGATGGCCACCACGCTGGGTGAACTGACGCTTCCGCAGATGGTAAAACTGGCGGAAACCAATCAACTGGTTTGCCAGTTCCGCTTCGACAGTCATCAAACCATCACTCAACTCACGCAGGATTCTCGGGTCGATGACCTGCAACAGATTCACACCGGTATTCTTCTTTCTACGCGTTTACTGAACGACGCCAGCCAGACCGCTGATTCCGGCCGTAAGAAAAGGGCCTGAGCATGAGCGAAAAAAGTATTGTCCAGGAAGCCCGCGATATTCAGCTTGCGATGGAGCTGATTACCCTGGGCGCGCGTTTGCAGATGCTGGAAAGTGAAACGCAGCTGAGCCGTGGTCGCCTGATTAAGCTCTATAAAGAACTGCGCGGCAGCCCGCCACCTAAAGGAATGCTGCCATTTTCCACTGACTGGTTTATGACGTGGGAGCAGAATATCCACTCTTCCATGTTCTGCAATGCCTGGCAATTTCTTCTCAGCACCGGCTTATGTTCCGGCGTCGATGCCGTCATCAAGGCTTATCGGCTCTATCTTGAACAGTGCCCGGCTCAGGATGAGGCGCCGCTACTGGCGCTGACCCGCGCCTGGACGCTGGTGCGCTTCGTTGAAAGCGGCCTGCTGGAACTGTCGCACTGCAACAGCTGCGGCGGTAATTTTATCACTCACGCACATCAACCGGTGGGCAGCTTCGTTTGCAGTCTGTGCCAGCCGCCATCACGCGCCGTAAAAAGACGTAAACTTTCCGACAACGCTGCCGATAGTAATCCACAACTGCTGGATGAACAGATAGAGCAAGCTGTTTAGCCGGAACGGTGTGGCAAACACTCCAGCAGCGGGGCCCGTGACCGCTGCTTTTTTTTGCCTGTCGTTCGGCGACGCTTTTATCTGTCCTTCAGCCTGGTCAACAGTGGAAGGATGAAACGTGCTTATCTTAATCGGTTACCTGGTCGTCATCGGGACAGTATTCGGCGGTTATGCCATGACCGGCGGGCACCTTGGGGCACTGTATCAACCCGCTGAACTGATTATTATCGGCGGAGCTGGCGTCGGCGCGTTTATCGTCGGTAACAACGGGAAAGCGATTAAGGGCACGCTTAAAGCGCTGCCGCTGCTTTTTCGCCGCTCAAAATACACCAAAACCATGTATATGGACCTGCTGGCGCTGCTCTATCGCCTGATGGCCAAGTCACGCCAGCAGGGGATGTTCTCGCTCGAGCGCGATATTGAAAACCCGCGCGAAAGTGAAATCTTCGCCAGCTATCCGCGCATTCTTGCTGACAGCGTCATGCTGGATTTCATCGTCGATTATCTGCGACTCATTATCAGCGGCAATATGAATACCTTCGAAATTGAAGCGCTGATGGATGAGGAAATTGAAACCTTCGAAAGCGAAAGCGAAGTTCCAGCCAACAGTCTGGCGCTGGTAGGCGATTCATTACCGGCGTTTGGCATCGTGGCGGCGGTGATGGGCGTCGTTCATGCACTGGGTTCGGCGGATCGTCCGGCGGCAGAACTGGGTGCATTAATCGCTCACGCTATGGTGGGGACATTCCTCGGTATTCTTTTGGCTTATGGTTTTGTCTCGCCGCTGGCCAGCGTGCTCAGACAAAAAAGCGCAGAAACCACCAAAATGATGCAGTGCGTCAAAATTACGCTGCTCTCGAATCTCAACGGGTACGCGCCGCCGATCGCCGTGGAGTTTGGCCGCAAAACACTCTATACCAGCGAGCGTCCGTCGTTTGTTGAACTGGAAGAGCATGTGCGCGCGGTGCGTAACCCGACGGCGCAGCAAGCCACGACCGAGGACGCATGAAAAATCAGTCGCACCCGATCGTCGTCGTCAAAAGACGCAAAGCCAAAGCGCACGGGGGAGGCGGCCACGGATCGTGGAAGATTGCCTACGCCGATTTTATGACCGCCATGATGGCCTTCTTTCTGGTGATGTGGCTGATTTCTATCTCCAGCCCTAAAGAGCTGATCCAAATTGCCGAATACTTCCGTACGCCGCTGGCGACAGCGGTGAGCGGCGGACCGCGAATATCGAACAGCGATAGCCCGATTCCCGGCGGCGGGGATGACGTCACCCAGCAGCAGGGCGAAGTGAATAAACAGCCCAACATGGATGAACTGAAAAAGCGGATGGAAACTAACCGCCTGAAGCGCATTCGCGGTGAGCTGGACCAGCTAATTGAGGCTGACCCCAAACTGAAAGCCCTGCGCCCGCACCTGAAGATTGACCTCGTTCAGGAGGGATTGCGCATTCAGATTATCGACAGCCAGAACCGGCCGATGTTTAAAACCGGCAGCGCCGAGGTGGAGCCATACATGCGCGATATCCTGCGCGGTATCGCCCCGGTATTGAATGAAATCCCCAATAAAATCAGCCTCTCCGGCCATACGGATGATTATCCCTACGCGGGCGGCGAGCGCGGTTACAGTAACTGGGAACTCTCGGCGGATCGCGCTAACGCTTCCCGGCGTGAGCTGGTGATTGGCGGGCTGAGTGAAGGCAAAGTGCTGCGTGTGGTAGGCATGGCGAACACCATGCGACTATCGAGCCATGGTGGGGATGATGCCATCAACCGTCGCATCAGTTTGCTGGTGCTCAACAACCAGGCCGAACAGGCGATTCTCCACGAGAACGCGCAGAGCCAGAACGAACCGTTAAGTGCATTACCGTCGCCGTCGGCGACACAAAGCCCAACACCGCCACAATCCGATCAGAGGTGATTGCGTGAGCATGGATATCAGCGATTTTTATCAGACTTTCTTTGATGAAGCCGACGAACTGTTGGCGGACATGGAGCAGCACCTGCTGGTGCTTGTCCCGTCCGATCCCGACACCGAACAGATGAACGCCATCTTTCGGGCGGCGCACTCCATCAAAGGAGGAGCAGGCACCTTCGGTTTTTCTGTGTTGCAGGAAACGACCCATTTAATGGAGAACCTGCTCGACGATGCGCGTCGAGGGGAAATGCCGCTCAATACCGACATTATCAACCTGTTTTTGGAAACCAAAGATATTATGCAGGAACAGCTCGACGCCTATAAAAGCTCGCAGGAGCCGGATGCCGCCAGTTTTGAATACATCTGCCAGGCGCTGCGTCAGCTGGCGCTGGAAGCCAAAGGCGAGAGCGTGCCGCCAGCGACCCGGTTGACCGTAGTCGAGAAAGCGGACCCACTGCCGGGAAATTCGCGGATCACCCTTTCACGCCTGAAACCCGGCGAGCCGGAGATGCTCCAGGAAGAACTCGGAAACCTCGCGACGCTGAGCGACGTCACGATGGGCGTTGATAGCCTGAGCGCGACCCTGGAAGGTGATGTGAATCAGGACGATATCGTGGCGGTGCTCTGTTTTGTTATCGAGGCGGATCAAATTTCGTTTGATAGCGAGCTTGCTGAAGAGCCTGAAGAGAGCAAACCCGCAACTGCACCGACTCTGGTACCCGTCGCGCCCGCACGCGTAGAACGTGAAAAACCGGCGCGCGCCAGCGAATCGACCAGTATTCGCGTTGCCGTTGAGAAGGTTGATCAACTTATCAACCTGGTGGGGGAACTGGTGATCACCCAGTCGATGCTGGCGCAGCGCTCGACGGAGCTCGACCCGGTGCAGCATGGCGACCTCATTACCAGCATGGGCCAGCTGCAGCGTAACGCCCGTGACTTGCAGGAATCGGTGATGTCTATTCGCATGATGCCGATGGAGTATGTATTCAGCCGCTTCCCGCGTCTGGTGCGTGACCTGGCGAGCAAGCTCGGTAAACAGGTTGAACTCACGCTACAGGGCAGTTCAACCGAACTCGACAAGAGCCTGATTGAACGAATTATTGACCCGCTGACACACCTGGTGCGTAACAGTCTGGATCACGGCATTGAACTGCCGGAAACACGTATCGCCGCAGGAAAATCAGAGGTCGGTAATCTTATTCTGTCGGCGGAGCATCAGGGCGGCAATATCTGTATCGAAGTGACCGACGATGGCGCAGGGCTGAACCGAGAACGCATTCTGGCGAAAGCGCTCTCGCAGGGGCTGGCGGTTCACGACAACATGACCGACGACGAAGTGGGGATGCTCATCTTTGCGCCAGGATTCTCGACCGCCGAGCAGGTGACGGACGTTTCCGGGCGCGGCGTGGGCATGGATGTGGTGAAACGCAATATCCAGGAGATGGGCGGCCACGTCGAGATTCAATCGAAACAGGGCACGGGCACCACCATTCGTATTCTGCTGCCGCTGACGCTGGCAATCCTCGACGGGATGTCCGTGAAGGTGTGCGACGAAGTCTTTATTCTGCCGCTGAATGCGGTGATGGAATCGCTCCAGCCGCGCGACGAAGATTTGCACCCGCTGGCGGGCGGGGAGCGCGTGCTGGAAGTGCGCGGTGAATACCTGCCGCTGGTAGAACTGTGGAAAGTGTTTGATGTGCAGGGGGCCAAAACCGAAGCGACGCAGGGCATTGTGGTCATTCTGCAAAGCGCCGGGCGACGCTATGCGCTGCTGGTCGATCAACTGATCGGGCAGCATCAGGTGGTGGTGAAAAACCTGGAGAGTAACTATCGCAAAGTGCCGGGCATTTCCGCCGCCACCATTCTCGGCGACGGCAGCGTGGCGCTGATTGTGGATGTCGCAGCCCTGCAAAGTCTTAATCGTGAAAAACGTCTGGCGTACATCGCCGCCTGAATAGAGAAGGAAATAAAATGACCGGTATGAACAGCGTAGCAAAACTGGCGGGCGAGCCATCGGGCCAGGAGTTTTTGGTTTTTACCCTTGGTGATGAAGAGTACGGCATCGATATTCTGAAGGTGCAGGAAATTCGCGGTTACGATCAGGTAACTCGCATCGCCAATACGCCTGCGTTTATTAAGGGCGTAACCAATTTACGCGGCGTAATTGTGCCGATTGTCGACCTGCGCGTAAAGTTCAGCCAGCAGGACGTGGAGTACAACGACAATACGGTAGTGATTGTGCTGAATCTCGGCCAGCGCGTGGTAGGGATTGTGGTGGACGGCGTGTCTGACGTGCTGTCACTCGCGGCAGATCAAATTCGCCCCGCGCCGGAATTTGCCGTGACGCTATCGACGGAGTACCTGACCGGTCTTGGCGCGTTGGGCGATCGCATGCTGATTCTGGTGAATATCGAAAAATTGCTGAGTAGCGATGAGATGGCGCTGCTGGACAGTACGGCGACGCAAGCTGCGTGATAGGTTGCTTACCGCGCCTGTGAGAATCCAATGTCGGGGCAGGTGCGGTTTGTGCAATGCCTGATGGCGCTTCGCTTATCAGGCCTACGGGTTGGGTGCGGTTTGTGCAATGCCTGATGACGCTTCGCTTATCAGGCCTACGGGTTGGGTGCGGTTTGTGCAATGCCTGATGACGCTTCGCTTATCAGGCCTACGGGTTGGGTGCGGTTTGTGCAATGCCTGATGCGCTTCGCTTATCCGGCCTACGGGTGGGTGCGGTTTGTGCAATGCCGGATGCGCTTCGCTTATCCGGCCTACGGGGTGGGTGCGATTTGTATGCCGGATAAGGCGTAGCCGCCATCCGGCAATTCCACCGCCCGCACCATGCCGCTTGCGTTAAGCCTGCACTTCCTGCTGTTCCACTTCTTCCGCTTCGCCTTCGCTCAGCATCCCTTCATTCTGCGACAGCATCGCCGCCGCCACGCCGTTACCCAGCACGTTAATTGCGGAACGCCCCATATCGAGGAAGTGGTCAATCCCCATCAGCAGCAGGATCCCAGCAACCGGAATGTTAAAGCTCGGAATGGTCGCCGCCAGCACCACCAACGCAGAGCGCGGGACCCCGGCGATACCTTTTGACGCCAGCATTAGCGTCAGCATCAATACGGTAATTTCAGAGAAGCTCAGCTGAATATTGTACGCCTGCGCGATAAACATCGAGGCAAACGAGCAGTACACCATCGACCCCACCAGGTTAAAGGAGTAACCGATCGGCAGAACGAAAGAGACGATATTAGGAGAGCAACCAAATTTCGCCAGTTGTTCCAGCGTTTTTGGATAGGCCGCTTCAGAGCTACTGGTGGTGAAAGCGACCAGCACCGGATCTTTAAGCATATTGACCAGGCGGAAAATCTCTTTCTTCAGCACCATGTAACCGACGCCTATCAGCACCAGGCAGGTGAGCACAATCGCCAGATAATAACCACCAATGAAAGAGGCGTAGTTCAGCAAAATACCGAGACCTTCTTTGGCGATAACCGACGAGATGGCGGCGAAAATCGCCAGCGGAGCCACATACATCACATAGCCCGTCACCTTCAGCATAATGTGCGAAACCACGTCCAGCGCGGCTACCAGCGGTGCGTTGAATTTCTGCCCCAACGATGCGCCGCCAATGCCGAAGAACATCGAGAAGACCACAATTTGCAGGATCTCGTTATCGGCCATTGCCCCCGCGATACTGGTGGGGATGGTATGTGCCAGAAACGCTTTCAGCGACATGCCGCTGGTTGCGAGTCCGGTTTCAACGGTACCGGCCGGAATCGCCAGATTCATCCCGCTACCCGGATGTTCCAGAGTGACGATAAACAGCCCCACCAGGATGGACAGCACGGATGAGCTGATAAACCACACCATGGCTTTCCCGCCAACGCGACCAATCGTCGAGGTTTCACCCAGGCGCATAATGCCCACGGTCAGCGTGCTGAATACTAACGGCGCAATAACCATTTTGATGAGGCGCAGGAAGATATCGGTGAGAAGGGTGATGTTATCGGACCATGCGGTGATGGAGTCTGCTGATGCGTAGGAATGGATCATTGCGCCGGTGAGAATCCCCGCCAGCATGAAAATCACGATAAATACCGTGAGTTTATTTGCGTTTGCCACTTAATATTTCCCCGTCGTGTAACGAATAATTAACATGATGATCAATGATTTTTTATTATGTAATTCCATTAATTCATTCGTAGTATAAATTGGATTAAAGCGGACAGATTTACAACTATTTTTTAGGGTTTATCGGAAATGTTGTAATTTTGCGCATTCGTGCGGGGATGTCCTGTTTCTCTGCTTAAAGTTTCACTTCCCGATGCCGATAACACCGATATCACGTCATCGAGAAGGTGTTGTATGTTAAACCGTATCCGCGTTGTCACCCTGCTGATGTTGGTGCTGGTCGTCTTCGCACTTTTGCAGCTGCTCTCCGGGGGATTGCTTTTTTCGTCTCTTTCGCAAAACCAGCACAGTTTTGCGCTCTCTAACGCCCTTCGTACCCAGCAGGCCGAGCTGACAGATGCCTGGGACCTGATGCTGCAAACGCGTATCAACCTCAGCCGCTCCTCGGCGCGCATGATGATGGATACCAGCAACCTTCAAAGCAGCGCCAAAACCGATTTGCTGAAAAATGCCAAATCAACGCTGGCGCAGGCTCAGGCGCATATCACGCGATTTAATCAGGCGGCGGTTGAGCCAGAAATGGCACAGGTCAGCCAGCGTGTTGCGCAACAAACGCAGGCCTATTTCGCCGCCTTACAGGAGCTGATTGGTTTCCTGGAACAGGGGAATATGGACGCCTATTTTGCCCAGCCTACCCAGGGTAAACAGAACGCTATGGGCGAGGCGATGGGCGTGTATCGCGCGCAGAGTGAGTCTCTCTATCAGCAGGCATTTACCACCAGCAGCCACGATTATCAGTTTGCCCGTTGGCAGTTAATGATTCTGGCGCTGGTGCTGGCGGCGGTGCTGCTGGCTGTGTGGCTTGGCATCCGCCGCATTCTGTTGACGCCGCTTAACCATGTCATGACCCATATCCGCCACATCGCCAACGGCGACCTGACGCCCGAACTGGCGTTGAAAGGACGCAATGAACTGACCCAACTGGCGGATACCGTTAATCACATGCAGCACGCGTTAATTGACACGGTTACCCGCGTTCGCGAGGGCACCGATGCCATTTACAGCGGCACCAGCGAAATCGCCGCCGGGAATAACGACCTTTCTTCACGCACTGAACAACAATCCGCCTCACTGGAAGAGACCGCCGCCAGCATGGAACAGCTCACCGCCACGGTAAAACAGAACGCCGATAACGCGCGTCAGGCCTCACGGCTGGCACAAAGCGCTTCGGAAACGGCGCGTCGCGGCGGCAATGTGGTCGATGACGTGGTCAGCACCATGCACGATATCGCCGGAAGTTCGCAGAAAATCGCTGACATCACCAGCGTCATCGACGGTATCGCCTTCCAGACCAATATTCTGGCACTGAACGCCGCCGTGGAAGCCGCACGGGCCGGCGAGCAGGGGAGAGGGTTTGCCGTGGTCGCCGGAGAAGTGCGCAATCTTGCCAGCCGCAGCGCTCAGGCGGCAAAAGAGATTAAAGCCCTGATCGATAGCTCTGTCGAGCGGGTAGATGCCGGTTCCCGGCTGGTGGAAAGCGCCGGGGAAACCATGCATGAGATTGTCAACGCCGTCACCCGTGTGACCGACATTATGGGTGAAATCTCTTCCGCCTCTGATGAGCAGAGTCGTGGGATAGACCAGGTCGCGCTGGCGGTCACCGAAATGGACAAAGTCACACAGCAAAACGCCGCGCTGGTCGAAGAATCCGCTGCTGCGGCGGCTGCGCTGGAAGAGCAGGCCGGGAAGCTGAGCGAAGCGGTCAGCGCGTTTCGGCTGGCGTCGTCCAAGCGCGCGGTCGTCTCGCCAAAAACCGCATCGGTTCCTGGCGTTCAGCATGCGGTCGCGCGTTCAGAAGAAAACTGGGAAACCTTTTAATTTGTGTCAGGCGCGATTGCCTGCGTAACAGGAGTGGTGATGTTTACTCGTATTCGCATTTCGACCACGTTGTTTTTGATTTTGATAATTTGCGGCCTGTTACAGATTGGCAGCAACGGCCTCTCTTTTTGGGCCTTTCGCGACGGCCAACAAAACCTTGAGCAAATTGAACACAGCGGCCAGCAGCTCAGTTCGCTGATGGCGGCGCGTGCGGCACTATTACAGACCAGCCAGGTGTTGAATCGCACGGGCACGCTGACCGCGCTGGGCTATCCGCTTGATGAAATCAAAGCCGGAATGGTAGACGCGCGACAGGCACTCAAACTGGCTGACAGTGAATTTGCTGCCTTTAAATCGATTGAACAGCGATCCACCGAGTCGCGCCAGTTGGGCGAGCGGACGGAAGCCAGCTTTAGCGCCTGGCGCAACGGCCTTGAGCATCAGGCCACCTGGCTCGAAACCAATCAGCTTGCCGATTTCCTTGGCTCGCCGGTGCAAAAAATGCAGGCCAAATTTGATGCAGATTACCAGGGCTGGCAGCGCCACATCGACGCGTATATTGATGATGCGCGGGCGGAAAGTCAGCGTGATTATCAGCGTTCACAGCTGATGTTCCTCACCATGGTGGTGCTGGCAGTGCTGATTACCGTGGGTTCTCTACTGTGGTCGCGGCGAATGATTGTGTCGCCACTGAAGATAGTCAGCGACCATTTTGACAGCATCGCCAGAGGCGACCTTGCACGCCCGATTGCGGTGTACGGTAAAAACGAAATCAGCGCGATTTTCGCCGGGCTGAAGGCGATGCAGGATGCGTTGCGCAACACTGTCAGCCAGGTCCGTCAAAGTAGCTACGCCATGCATACGGGCATTTCCGAAATAGCCGCTGGCAATAACGATCTCTCATCGCGTACCGAACAGCAGGCGGCATCGCTGGCGGAAACGGCGGCCAGTATGGAGCAGCTTACCGCAACAGTCGGGCAGAACGCCGATAACGCGCGTCAGGCGTCCGAACTCGCCAGCAATGCGGCGCGCACGGCGCGGCAGGGGGGCGATCAGGCATCAAACGTGGCTCATACCATGCAAAGCATTGCCACCAGTTCGCAGAAAATCGGCGACATCATCAGCGTGATCGACGGTATTGCTTTCCAGACCAACATTCTGGCGCTAAACGCGGCGGTCGAAGCGGCACGCGCGGGTGAACAGGGGCGCGGGTTTGCGGTGGTGGCGGGTGAGGTGCGTAACCTGGCAAGCCGCAGCGCTCAGGCGGCAAAAGAGATCAAAGTATTGATTGAAGAGTCGGTTGCCCGCGTACAGGAAGGATCGGCACTGGTGGATACCGC
The DNA here is from genome assembly GCF_057782505.1 of Pseudocitrobacter sp. CD920760. Taxonomy (NCBI): domain Bacteria; kingdom Pseudomonadati; phylum Pseudomonadota; class Gammaproteobacteria; order Enterobacterales; family Enterobacteriaceae; genus Pseudocitrobacter; species Pseudocitrobacter sp. CD920760. Next base: position 3,197,270 of record NZ_CM173490.1, on the reverse strand, counting down.
CGCCAAAACGATGGGTGAAATTGTCCATTCGGTCACCCAGGTCAACGACATCATGGGCGAGATTGCCTCGGCGTCGGATGAACAGCGTCGCGGCATTGAGCAGGTAGCGCTTGCGGTCAGCCAGATGGATCAGGTGACGCAGCAGAACGCCGCGCTGGTGGAAGAGGGGGCCGCCGCAACGGAGCAATTGACCGGGCAGGCGGACACGCTCACTACCCTGGTCTCCGTATTTAAGATTGAAGAACTGACTTCTGTTTCTCCTGAGCGAGTTGTGCAGAACGCACAGCCTGCGGTTTCCTGAAAGTAATGAAAGAAGGCGCTATGACATCCATTTCCTCGTCGTTAACTACACCGATGACGCAGCGCCTCGAGCTGTCCGACGCGCAGTTCCGTCGGATAAGCCAATTGATCCACCAGCGCGCAGGCATTGTGCTGGCGGATCACAAGCGCGATATGGTCTACAACCGCCTGGTACGGCGCTTGCGCACGCTGGCGCTGGATGACTTTGGTCACTATTTATCGTTGCTGGAAGGGGATACCGAAAGCACCGAATGGCAGGCGTTTATTAACTCACTCACCACCAATCTCACGGCCTTCTTCCGTGAGGCGCACCATTTCCCGACGCTTGCCGAGCACGCTGCAAAACGGCGCGGCGAGTATCGTGTCTGGAGTGCTGCGGCCTCTACGGGCGAGGAACCCTATTCCATCGCCATGACGCTTGCCAAAACGCTGGGCAACGCGCCGGGGCGCTGGAAAGTGCACGCCAGCGATATTGATACGGAAGTGCTGAACAAAGCGCAGAACGGCATTTATCGCCAGGAAGAGCTGAAAACGCTGACCCATCAGCAGCTACAAAACTGGTTTATGCGCGGCACCGGCCCGCATACCGGGCTGGTGAAAGTACGCCCGGAACTGAGCAATTTTGTGGATTTCTCCAGCGTCAATTTGCTGGAAAGACACTACAACGTACCGGGGCCATTCGATGCGATTTTTTGTCGTAACGTGATGATCTATTTTGATAAAGCGACCCAGCAGGCGATTCTCCGCCGCTTTATTCCGCTGCTTAAACCCGGCGGATTACTGTTTGCCGGGCATTCGGAGAACTTTAGCCACCTCGTGCATGAATTCAGCCTGCGGGGGCAAACGGTTTACGCGCTGGGTAAGGAAAACGGATGAGTAAAATCAGGGTGCTGTCGGTGGATGATTCTGCGCTGATGCGGCAAATCATGGCCGAAATTATCAACAGCCACAGCGATATGGAAATGGTTGCCACTGCGCCAGATCCGCTGGTGGCGCGCGATCTGATCAAAAAATTTAACCCCGATGTCCTGACGCTGGATGTTGAGATGCCGCGCATGGATGGCCTCGACTTTCTTGAGAAGCTGATGCGCCTGCGCCCGATGCCGGTGGTGATGGTTTCTTCGCTGACGGGAAAAGGTTCAGAAGTGACGCTGCGCGCGCTGGAGCTGGGGGCGGTGGATTTTGTCACCAAGCCACAACTGGGTATCCGCGAAGGGATGCTGGCCTACAGCGAAATGATTGCCGACAAAGTGCGCGCGGCGGCGCGGGCGCAAATTTCCGCGCATAAAACGGTCGTCGCACCGGCCACCTTAAAAAGCGGGCCATTGCTGAGCTCGGAAAAGCTGATTGCCATTGGCGCATCGACCGGCGGAACAGAGGCGATTCGCCATGTGTTGCAGCCGCTGCCGGTGACCAGTCCGGCGTTGTTGATCACCCAACATATGCCGCCAGGGTTTACGCGATCGTTTGCCGATCGGCTCAATAAGCTGTGCCAGATTGGCGTGAAAGAAGCGGAAGACGGTGAACGCGTCTTGCCGGGACATGCTTATATCGCGCCGGGCGATCGTCATCTTGAGCTGGCACGCAGCGGGGCAAACTATCAAATCAAAATTCATGACGGGCCGGCGGTAAACCGCCATCGCCCGTCGGTGGATGTGCTGTTTCATTCCGTTGCTCAGCACGCAGGGCGCAATGCCGTTGGTGTGATCCTCACCGGGATGGGCAACGACGGTGCGGCAGGAATGCGGGCGATGCGCCAGGCGGGTGCCTGGACCATCGCCCAGAACGAAGCCAGTTGTGTGGTGTTCGGCATGCCGCGCGAAGCCATCAATATGGGTGGCGTCAGCGAAGTGGTCGACCTCAGTCAGATAAGCCAGCAAATGCTGGCGAAAATCAGTGCCGGACAGGCAATACGTATATAACAGGAGAGAAGTGAATGGCGGATAAAGAGCTTAAGTTTTTGGTTGTGGATGACTTTTCCACCATGCGCCGCATTGTGCGTAACCTGCTTAAAGAGCTGGGGTTTAATAATGTCGAAGAAGCGGAAGACGGTGTTGATGCGCTGAATAAATTGCAGGCGGGCGGCTTTGGCTTTGTGATTTCTGACTGGAACATGCCGAACATGGACGGGCTGGATCTGCTGAAAACCATTCGCGGCGATGGCGCAATGGCTGCGCTGCCGGTGCTGATGGTAACCGCAGAGGCCAAAAAAGAGAACATTATTGCCGCCGCACAGGCCGGTGCCAGCGGCTATGTGGTGAAGCCGTTTACCGCGGCGACGCTGGAAGAGAAGCTGAATAAGATTTTCGAGAAGCTGGGCATGTGAGGAGATGACCATGATACACCCCCCCATTAAGCCCGATGATGAACATTCTGCTGCGGATATCATTGCGCGTATCGGCAGCCTGACCCGCATGCTGCGCGACAGCCTGCGTGAACTGGGGCTTGACCAGGCGATTGCTGAAGCGGCGGAAGCGATTCCTGATGCCCGCGATCGTCTGGACTATGTGGTGCAGATGACCGCGCAGGCCGCTGAACGCGCGCTGAACAGCGTCGAGGCGTCACAGCCGCACCAGGACGCGCTTGAGAAAAATGCGAATGCGCTGAGTACACGCTGGGATGCGTGGTTTGAAAATCCGATCGCGCTGACGGATGCGCGTGAGCTGGTCACCGACACACGCCAGTATCTGCGCGACGTGCCGGACCACACCCGTTTTACCAATGCCCAGCTACTGGAAATTATGATGGCGCAGGATTTCCAGGATCTCACCGGACAGGTTATCAAGCGGATGATGGATGTTATCCAGGAGATTGAGCGCCAGCTGTTAATGGTGCTGCTGGAGAATATGCCTGAGCCTGCTTCACGCACTCAGCGTGAAAACGAAAGCCTGCTCAATGGCCCACAGGTGGACACCTCGAAAGCGGGTGTGGTCGCAAGCCAGGATCAGGTTGACGATTTGCTGGACAGTTTGGGCTTCTGATTGATGCCGGGGGCGCTTCGCTTGCCCGGCCTACTTTCAGGTATGTCGGATAACGCGAAGCTGCCATTCATAATCATTACGTCTCCTCTTTCCCCGAAATGACGCCGAGGTCACAGCGGCTTACGTCTGAGTGTCACTCCCCTATATAGACTTGTCATAATTAATGCGGTTAAATAGTCTTCAGCGCAAGGGACGATAATATTAATAGCATGCAACCTTATTCTTTATTAAGGCCGATGCGTGTCTTTAATAAAACGGGAGGGGCTATGCGAATTTTACGGGACAGTGAATTCTTTCTCTCTGAACAACATACGTTCTGCCTTTTTTCAATGAATCATCAATTGATGGAAGGCGTACACGGACATGATTTTGACGAAATTGTTATTGTCCGTAACGGTAGTGGGTTTCATATCATTAATGATGAAGTGCGCTTTATATGTGAAGGCGATTTCTTCCTCGTGACCACCAATGATACGCACAGTTATGTTTCTACGAATAATCTTTCCGTTATTAATATCTTAGTTCGTCGGGTGCGTAATTTTCATTTTTTGCAACAGATGGACGTATTGCTGGGAATGATGAAAGACCAACTGTTGCGACAAAATGAAATGACCCTAACCTCTGCGGCACTGGAGAACATTGGGGGCTGGAGCCAGGAGATAATCTCCCGCAACGACAGCGATTATGATGTCCTCTATTTTTCGATCATTGAAGCGGCCTTCTTTAATATCCTCAATGCGCTCTGCCACTGCGGCCATCAACCGCGCGCGCTAAGCGTCGAGGCGCGAGGGCGGGCAAACCTGATACGCACCCTCAAAACCAGCAGTCTGCGCCATCTGGACTGGAACGCGATAAGCGATGATAACGGAATCGCCCGCCGTACAATGTTTCGCTTTATTAAACGTGTTACCGGTTATACGCCAGTCAGATTTCAGATGTTATATCGATTATTGAAAGCACAAGAGATGCTACGCACCACGGATAAAACCGTCAGTGAGATTGCCGTGCGCTGCGGTTTTATGAATGGTATTCGCTTAACGGAATCTTATAAACGTTATTTTAAATATTCACCCAGCCACGAGCGAGAACTGCATTCGCGTATATTAACGGCTATTTAATTTCAGGCTAATAACAAATAAGAACTTTATTATAACTCCCCGGTCGAGAGGCGTTGGTGTGTCTCCTGGCTCGCTCTGAATTAAGGACTCGTTATGTCAAAAAATAAAGCACCCAACCCCTGGTATGTTGGGGTGGTGTCAGGAATGGCATCATATATAGACTCTGCGGCAATTGTATCAAACGGCACCGCACTGGTTATTTATCAAAAAACGATAGGTATAACTGCGCTGGAAATCGGCATTCTGTCGGGGTTATTAACACTCAGTATTGCCGCCGGGGCATTTTGCGGAGGCCGACTGGGCGACCGAATCGGCCGACGTAATGTTTTTATTATCACAATGGCGATGATTTTAATCGGCACGCTGGCAATGGCCTTTGGTCTGAGCTTCCCATTCCTGGTTATCGGCACGCTGTTTGTCGGGCTGGCGACCGGGGCCGATTTACCGGTTTCCCTGGCGACCATTTCCGAAGCGGCGGATGACAATAATCGTGGCAAAATCATTGGCTTGTCTAACCTGCTGTGGTTAGTGGGGATAGGCGCGACGATGGGGATTTCCGCCATCGTGGGCGACTGGGGCAAAGTCGGCGCACAGATTATGTATATGCACGTCGGCCTGGTGGCGTTGGTGCTGCTGGTGCTGCGCTGGTCAATCCCGGAGTCGCCCTTGTGGCTGGTGGCGCGCGATGAACTGCGTCGCGGCGTGGCTACCGTTCGCGCACAGAAAAATGGCTGGCGCGATCTGCTGGATAAAAAATACTTCTGGCCGTTCCTCTCCCTGTGCGCGTTCTACACCTTTACCAATCTGGCGGCCAATACCGGTGGGCAGTTTGGGACCTATGTTGCCGTGAACGTGGTGGGCATTTCGGTCAGTACTAACTCGCTGTGGGGGCTGCTGATTCTGCCTGTGAGCGTGGCATCGGGCCTGATGTTTATGCGTATCGTCGATACCACAAAACGTATTCCGTTCTTTATCTTCGGCGCAGTGATGATGTCGGTGGGCTACTTCACGCCGGTGCTGCTGAATTTCTCGCCGCTCTCCTGGTTCTGCTGCCTGCTGTTTACCAACATCGGTACCGGTTTTGCCTTCGAAGGGATCATGAAAGTGTGGGCGCAGGAGTCATTTCCTACCATGCTGCGCGCCACGGCGCAGGGCGTCATCGTGGGCGTCGCGCGTCTGACCTGCGGCCTGCTGGCGTTTGTCACGCCGGTTCTGCTGACTGCCGGTCCCATCGTTCTCTACTGTCTGTTAACCGCAATCGTGGTGGCCGGGATGGTTATCGGCTGGCTGTGTTTCCACGGTAAGCAGCGTAATGAATTTAATGACGAAGGCGAGATTGTCTCATCGCACACACCAGCGTCGCACGATGCTCTGAACGTTCACAGTTAATCATTGAGGGAATAACAATGTTAGCGGTAGAAAGAATCACTTTAGATTATGAATCAACCCTGTCTGGCGTTGAGACTCTGCCGGTGCTGGGATGGATTATCGCCAGCGACCAGCGCAACGTTGAGCAAACCGCATGGCAGGTACAGATAGCGCAGGGCGAAGATTTCACGTCGCTATGCTATGACAGCGGCGAGGTTCACAGCGCTGAATCAGCAAATATTACGCTGCCTGCTTTGACGTTAACGCCATCGGCGCACTATGTCGTGCGGGTCAGAATTTACGATAACTACGGCAATGCAAGCGGCTGGAGCCCGACCGCACGGTTTATCACGGGCTTACCGGCAGCGCAGTGGCAGGCTGCTTTTATTTCGGCGGAGACGCCCGCCGATAAAGAGAATTCCAAAGGTACGCTGCTGCGCCGGGAATTCACGCTACCGGAAGGCGAGATTGTGTCGGCAGTGGCGCACGCCAGCGCGCTGGGGCTGTATCAGTTGTACCTCAACGGGCAGCGCGTCGGCCAGGATGAGCTAACGCCTGGCTGGACCAGCTATCATCATCATCTGCGCTATCAAACCTATGATGTCACTGCACTACTGCAACCGGGGGGAAATGCGCTGGGAGCTATGGTTGGCGCAGGATGGTACAAAGGCGACATGAGCTTTAACCGTTATCGCAACTATTATGGCGAGCAAACGGCGTTTATCGGCCAGTTAGTGGTGCGCTATCGCGATGGCCGGGAAGTGATTATTGCCACGGATAATCAGTGGCTGGCATCCGATGCACCGATTTTGTTCTCAGAACTTTATGATGGTGAAATCTACGACGCGCGGCTGGAGCAGGCTGGCTGGAGTCAACCGGGATTCAGTTCGCCACTGTGGCGCGACGTGACGCTCCCCGAGGCGGATAAATCGGTACTGACGCCGCAAACGTCCTGCGCGGTGCAGGCCATTGAACGCCTGAGCCCGAGAGAGATAATTACTACCCCGCAGGGCGATACGGTGCTTGATTTCGGCCAGAACCTCAGCGGTTGGGTCGATTTTAGCGTGCGCGGCGAGCGCGGGCAGAAAGTGGTGCTGCGCCATTTTGAGGTGCTGGACGCCGAGGGTAACGTGTATCTCGACAACCTGCGCACCGCTAAACAGTGCGTAGAGTACACCCTGCGTGGTGGCGAAGAAGAACACTATCATCCGCACTTTACCTTTCAGGGCTTTCGCTATGTTCGCATCGACGCGTGGCCGGGAACGCCAGGATGTGACGACTTCCACGCGGTTGTTCTGCATTCCGCCATGCAGCCTACCGGCTCGCTGGAAACCTCGCGGGATGACCTAAACCAGTTGCACCACAATATTGTCTGGGGATTGAAAGGCAATTTTGTTGATGTGCCCACCGACTGCCCGCAGCGCGATGAACGGCTGGGCTGGACCGGAGACGCGCAAATTTTTTGCCGTACCGCCAGCTATCTGATGCAGACGCGCAATTTCTTCAGCAAGTGGCTGCTCGACCTGAAATATGACCAAACGGAAGAGGGCGGCGTGCCGCACGTGGTACCGGATATTCTGACCGGGAAGTGTGATAACGACCGTTTTCTGTCACACGGACGGACGCACTCCGCCGCGGCCTGGGCCGATGCGGCGGTGATCAACCCGTGGACGCTGTATCTGATGTATGGCGATAAAGCGATTCTGCGCCAGCAATATGGCAGCATGAAAGCGTGGGTTGATTTTATGCGTGCGCACGCGGTGGATCATCTGTGGAGCTATCGCCTGCAATTTGGCGACTGGGTGGCGCTGGATGCGAAAGAAGGTAGCTATTTTGGCGCAACGCCGAACGAGCTGACCTGCATGGCCTACTATGCGCTATCGACAAAACTGTTTGCCCGCGCGGCGCAAGCGTTGGGCAATGAGGCCGATTATGCTGAGTATTCGGCGCTGCATGAGGCGATCGTTGCGCGCTTCCAGCAGGAATTTTTCACCCCGACAGGGCGTCTGGCTGCTCGTACGCAAACGGCGCATATCCTCGCGCTTTATTTTGACCTTGTGCCCGCCGCGTTTCGCGAACGCACAGTTCAAACGCTGCTGCAATTGCTGGAAGAGAACGATGGGCATCTGGTGACCGGCTTTGTCGGCACGCCGTACTTCTGTCACGCGCTGAGCGAAAATGGCCAAACTCAGGCCGCCTGGCAACTGCTGCTGAAAGAGGACTTCCCTTCATGGCTCTACCAGGTACATGCAGGGGCGACCACCATCTGGGAACACTGGGATGGCATTAAACCCGATGGCACCATGTGGAGCCCGGCAATGAATTCCTTTAACCACTACGCCTACGGCGCAATTGGTGAATGGCTGTATCGCGCGGCGGCGGGGATCAACCCGGACGATAGCGAACCGGGCTTTAAGCACATTCATCTGCGCCCGCTGCCGGGCGGCGACCTTCGCTGGCTGAAGGCATCGTATCAGTCGAACTACGGGGAAATTGGCGTGCACTGGCAGCGCGACGGCGACAAAATGCTGACGCTCTCGGTGGTCATTCCACCGAACACCCGCGCGGATGTGGTGCTGGATGGCGCGCAGCGTGTGTTGCAGGATGATGGCGTTTCTTTCGCGGCCTGCACTGAAGGAATGCGTGCGGCGCTGGGCTCGGGTCGTTATACCTTTACCTACCTGCTCGCGTAACGTCTGCGCTGTAAACGGGGGAGCTTCCCCCGTTTTACGCCGCTTTTCCTCCGATTGTTCTTTTCCCCTCGCGTAATAATGACCGTGGATGAGTCTGCGAGAGCCACCGCGTGTCAGAAGAAAACGACGACAAAACAGAAGACCCCACACCCCAACGGTTAGAGAAAGCCCGTGAAGAGGGGCAAATTCCGCGTTCCCGCGAATTAACCTCGTTGTTGATCCTGCTGGTGGGCGTCTGCGTCATCTGGCTTGGCGGGGAATCCCTCGCCCGGCGTTTAGCCAGCTTACTCTCCTCCGGGCTGCGATTTGATCACTCGATTATCAACGATCCCAATCTCATTCTGGGGCAGATAATCCTGCTGCTGAAAGAGGCGATGCTGGCGCTGATGCCGCTGATTGTTGGCGTGGTGGTGGTGGCGCTGGTGGCGCCGGTGATGCTCGGCGGGCTGGTGTTCAGCACCAAATCGCTGGCGTTCAAACTCGACAAGCTTAACCCGCTGCCGGGCATTAAGCGCATGTTCTCGGCGCAAACGGCGGCGGAATTGATGAAAGCGGTGATGAAATCGCTGCTGATGGGCAGCATGGCCGGGTTGTTCTTGTGGCTGCACTGGCCGGACATGATGCGGCTTATCAGTGAATCCCCGCTGGTGGCGATGGGCAACGCGCTGAATATGGTCGGTTTTTGCGCCCTGCTGGTGGTGCTGGCGATTATCCCGATGGTGGGGTTTGACGTCTTCTGGCAGATCTACAGCCACCTGAAAAAGCTGCGCATGTCGCGCCAGGACATTCGTGATGAATTCAAGCAGAGCGAAGGCGACCCGCACGTGAAAGGGCGCATTCGTCAGATGCAGCGCGCGGCGGCGCGTCGACGCATGATGGCAGATGTCCCGAAGGCGGATGTGATCGTCAATAACCCGACCCACTATTCGGTGGCGTTGCAGTACGACGAAAACAAAATGAGCGCCCCGCGCGTGGTGGCAAAAGGCGCCGGGCTGGTGGCGCTGCGTATTCGTGAACTGGGCGAAGAAAACCGCGTGCCGATGCTGGAAGCCCCACCGCTGGCGCGTGCGCTGTATCGTCACGCGGAAGTGGGGCAGCAAATTCCCGGCCAGCTGTATGCCGCCGTGGCGGAAGTGCTTGCCTGGGTATGGCAGCTAAAACGCTGGCGTCTGGCGGGCGGAACGCCGCCGAAAAAACCTGATAACCTGCCGGTGCCCGAGGCGCTGGATTTTTTGAATGAGAAGGACTCTGATGGCTAATCTGGCTGCAATGCTGCGTCTGCCCGACAATTTTAAATCGACCCAGTGGCAGGTTCTCGCCGGGCCGGTGTTGATCCTGCTGATTTTGTCGATGATGGTGCTGCCGCTGCCCGCATTCGTTCTCGACCTGCTGTTTACCTTCAACATCGCCCTGTCGATTATGGTGCTGCTGGTGGCAATGTTCACCCAGCGAACGCTGGAGTTTGCCGCATTCCCCACCATTCTGCTGTTCACAACGCTGCTGCGTCTGGCGCTCAACGTGGCATCCACGCGTATCATCCTGATGGAAGGGCATACCGGCGGCGCGGCGGGGGGGAAAGTCGTGGAAGCCTTCGGCCACTTCCTCGTCGGCGGTAACTTTGCTATCGGTATCGTGGTGTTCATCATCCTGGTGATTATCAACTTTATGGTGATCACCAAAGGCGCCGGGCGTATTGCCGAAGTAGGCGCGCGCTTTGTGCTGGACGGCATGCCCGGCAAACAGATGGCGATTGACGCGGATCTCAACGCCGGGATCATCGGCGAAGAAGAGGCTAAAAAGCGTCGTACCGAAGTGACGCAGGAGGCCGATTTTTACGGCTCGATGGACGGCGCGAGTAAGTTTGTGCGCGGCGATGCCATCGCCGGGATCCTGATTATGGTGATAAACATCATCGGTGGCCTGCTGGTCGGGGTATTACAGCACGGGCTGCCGATGGGCAAAGCGGCGGAATCCTACACCCTGCTAACTATCGGTGACGGCCTGGTGGCGCAGATCCCGGCGCTGGTTATCTCTACCGCTGCGGGGGTGATTGTGACCCGCGTCAGCACCGAGCAGGATGTGGGTCAGCAGATGGTCGGCCAGCTGTTCAGCAACCCGCGCGTGATGATGCTGAGTGCCGCTGTGCTGGGCCTGCTTGGTCTGGTGCCCGGCATGCCCAACTTTGTTTTCCTGCTGTTTACTGCTGCGCTGCTCGGGCTTGCCTGGTGGCTGCGCGGGCGCGAAATGAAAGCCCCGGAACCAGCGCAGCCGAGCAAACCCGTGGAGAACACCCAGGCGGTCGAGGCCACCTGGAATGACGTACAACTGGAAGACACGCTGGGGATGGAGGTCGGCTATCGCCTGATCCCGATGGTGGATTTCCAGCAGGACGGCGAATTGCTGGGGCGTATTCGCAGCATTCGTAAAAAATTCGCCCAGGAAATGGGCTTCCTGCCGCCGGTGGTGCACATCCGCGACAATATGGATCTGCCGCCTGCGCGCTATCGCATTTTGCTCAAAGGCGTAGAGATTGGTAGCGGTGAAGCCTATCCGGGGCGCTGGCTGGCGATTAACCCCGGCACGGCGGCAGGTACGCTACCTGGCGAAGTGACGGTCGATCCGGCGTTTGGGCTGGCGGCGATTTGGATTGAGAATGCCCTAAAAGAGCAGGCGCAAATTCAGGGCTTTACGGTGGTGGAGGCCAGTACCGTCGTCGCCACACATCTTAACCATTTGATAAGCCAGCACTCGGCAGAGCTGTTTGGGCGTCAGGAAGCGCAGCAACTGCTGGATCGCGTCACCCAGGAGATGCCAAAACTGACGGAGGATCTGGTGCCGGGCGTGGTCACGCTCACTACTCTGCATAAAGTGCTGCAAAATCTGCTCGATGAGAAAGTGCCGATTCGCGATATGCGTACCATTCTGGAGACGCTGGCGGAACACGCGCCGGTGCAACACGATCCGAATGAACTGACGGCGGTGGTGCGCGTGGCGCTGGGTCGGGCGATCACGCAGCGCTGGTTCCCTGGCAGCGATGAAGTGCAGGTGATTGGCCTGGATGCGCCGCTGGAACGTCTGTTGTTGCAGGCCTTGCAGAGCGGCGGTGGCCTGGAGCCGGGGCTGGCGGACAGATTACTGGCGCAAACCCAGGAGGCGCTGGCGCGTCAGGAGATGCTCGGCGCGCCGCCGGTGCTGCTGGTGAATCATGCACTGCGTCCGCTGTTGTCGCGCTTCTTACGCCGCAGCCTGCCGCAACTGGTGGTGCTCTCCAGCCTGGAACTTTCGGACAACCGTAACATCCGCATGACCGCGACGATTGGCGGTAAATGATGATTAAGTCTCTGCTGTTATTGTGTTTGCCCCTCACCGTTCATGCGGCGGGAGAGGGGGCCTGGCAGGCCAGCCGCGCGGGAATGACGCTGAATTATCGCGGTGAGGCGGCATCTTCTTTACCGCTGAGCGCGACTCAGTCGGTCGCAGGTAAAATGACGCTGGTGGCGTGGCGCTACGAGCTTATCGGCCCGACGCCAGCCGGGTTACAAACACGCTTATGCTCCTCTACGCGCTGTGTCGAGCTGGACGGTCAGAGCGGCACGACACACGCGTTCAGTAACGTGACTGCAATGGAATCACTGCGTTTTATCTGGCAAGTTCCGGGGGGAGGCAGGCTGGTTCCGGCGTTGAAGATCCGTCGTTATGAGGTGATTGCGAATTACCGCTAGTTGTTCTTTCTTTCGCCGTATGCCGCGCTAATCTGTAGCGTGCCTCGCATTTCTGGTCCCTTCTTTTGATTGAAAAGAAACGTTGTTTTATAAATCAGTGAAGCACGTGCCACCACTCTTTGCATTTTTGCCAGTGAATGGATTCCGCTGGCAATAATGGAAAGGTATCAAGCTTTGCATGATTTTACTGTAGCCGTGTCAGTCCTCTCTTGTCTTCTGAGAGGGGCCTTAAAAAACACAGGATCCACGGCGATGAAAACACGAAAAATAGGTTTGGCTAATTACCTTGCTTACGGGTCAGGGGATTTTCTCGGCGCAGGCACTACTGCGTTAACCGCAGCCTGGCTGCTCTACTTCTACACTACCTTCTGCGGCTTAACGCCGATTGAAGCCACGTTCATTTTTGCGACGGCACGCGTGCTTGATGCCGTTGTCAGCCCGCTGATGGGCTTCTTAACCGATAACTTTGGCTCGACCTGGCTTGGTAAACGCTTTGGCCGCCGTAAGTTCTTTATTATGCTCGGTATTCCCTGCGTCTTCAGCTACTCCTTCATGTGGGTCGGAGACATGGGATTCTGGTATTACCTGCTGACGTATCTGATCTTCGATATCGTCTACACCATGATTCTGGTGCCGTATGAAACACTGGTGCCGGAAATGACCGACGACTTCAAACAGAAAACCAAGTTCTCCGGCGCGCGCATTTCTATGGCGCAGATGTCGGCGATTCTGGCCTCTTTCCTGCCAGGTATTCTGTTGACCACCTTCGGTAAAGACAACGCCATCTCCTTCTTCTACGCAAGCCTGGTCTTCTCGGTGCTGTGCGCGATGATGCTGACCTTTGTCTGGTTCTACACCTGGGAGCGCCCGCGTGAAGAGTGGACGGAAGCGGCGCTGCGTGCGGAAGAAGAGAAAAAGCACTTGACATTTGCGCAGAGCATGAGTCGTTTGATTACCGAGCTGACCTCCACGCTGCGGATTAAAATTTTCCGCCAGCACCTGGGAATGTATCTCGGTGGCTATATTGCACAGGACGTCTTTAACGCGGTGTTCACCTACTATGTGGTCTTCGTGCTGATGCAGGAAGCCTCTATGGCCTCTAATCTGCTGGGTACCATGGCTATCTTCCAGTTCATTGCGGTTATCGCGATGATCCCGCTGTGCATCCGCTTCGGGCCCGCGCCATCTTACCGCATGGTGGTGGTGCTGTTTGGTCTCGGTTCACTCTCCTACGCGATGCTTTACTACGCAGGCATGAGCGACGTTTATTCCCTGTTGTTGCTGATTTCAGCCATTGCCGGTCTGGGTCGCGGTGGTATCAACTATGTGCCGTGGAACACCTATACCTACATTTCTGACGTCGATGAAGTGATTACCGGCCAGCGCCGTGAAGGTATCTTTGCGGGCATCATGACCCTGACGCGTAAAGCGTCTCAGGCGGGTGCGGTGATGATGGTGGGTATCATCATGCAGATGTCGGGTTTTGTCTCTGGCCAGAAAGTTCAGCCGCCGGAAGTGAGCCACACCATCCTGATGATCTTAAGCTTCGGCACCATTCTGGTACTGGCCTGCGGCTTCCTGGTCTCCCTGCGTTTCAAACTGAATCTGAAAACGCACAGTGTCCTGCGTGAAGAGACCGCGAAGATGCGTGAGTCGGGCCGCGCGATGCCGGAAAGCATCACCCCGGATGCCCGCGCCACGGTCGAAATGCTGGCAGGGATGCCATATGAATCCCTGTGGGGCAACAACAATATTGGTTATCTGAATCGTAACAAACCTGCTGCGCCATCGCTTAAGCAGGGTGTCACATTGAATTCGACTTATCACAGAGGTTAATGGATATGAAAGTTTGGCCGGTAAAACACAGCGCGTTATTACGTCAACCGGAGCGTTTTATCTCCCGGGAAGAGCTGAAGGGTTTGATCCAGACGGTGACCAACAATCTGGTCAACATTAAGGATGAAACCGGTCAGTTCCTGCTGCGCCTCGACGATGGCCGCGTGATTGATACCAAAGGCTGGGCCGGTTGGGAGTGGACGCACGGTGTCGGCTTGTACGGTATTCACCAGTACTTCCAGCAGACCGGCGATGTGGCGATGCGCGACATCATCGACAACTGGTTCGCCGATCGCTTTGCTGAAGGGGCAACCACCAAAAACGTCAACACCATGGCGCCGTTCCTGACGCTGGCGTACCGCTACGAAGAGACGGGTAACGCCGCGTATCTGCCGTGGCTCGATAGCTGGGCTGAGTGGGCGATGAACGAAATGCCGCGCACCAATCACGGCGGCATGCAGCACATCACGCTGGCGGAGGAAAACCATCAGCAGATGTGGGATGACACGCTGATGATGACCGTACTGCCGCTGGCGAAAATTGGTAAATTGCTCAATCGCCCGGAATATGTTGAAGAGGCGGTATATCAGTTCCTGCTGCACGTACAGAACCTGATGGACCGGGAGACCGGTCTCTGGTTTCACGGCTGGACCTACGATGGTCAGCATAACTTCGCCAACGCCCGCTGGGCGCGCGGCAATAGCTGGCTGACGATTGTGATCCCTGACTTCCTGGAACTGGTGGATCTGCCGGAAAGCAACGCCGTGCGTCGTTATCTGGTACAGGTACTGAACGCGCAGATTGCCGCGCTGGCGAAATGCCAGGATGAAAGCGGCCTGTGGCACACGTTGCTCGACGATCCGAACTCTTACCTTGAAGCCTCTGCAACAGCGGGATTTGCCTACGGGATCCTCAAAGCCGTGCGTAAGCGCTACGTCGGGGCGGAGTATGCGGAAGTGGCGGAAAAGGCGATTAAAGGGATTGTGAAACACATCTCGCCGGAAGGGGAACTGCTGCAAACCTCATTTGGCACCGGGATGGGCTCGAATCTCGATTTTTATCGCGAGATCCCGCTGACCTCTATGCCTTACGGCCAGGCGATGGCGATTTTGTGTCTGACGGAGTATTTGCGTAAGTATTTTTGATGGTGCAACGTGCCGGATGCGCTTCGCTTATCCGGCCTACAGAATACGCACCATAGCTGCAATTAAAAAACCCGGCATCAGCCGGGTTTCTTTATTACATCCGCTCTACCGTCTCAATACCCAAGGTATCCAGACCGGTTTTCAGCGTTTTCGCCGTCAGCAGCGCCAGTTTCAGACGGCTGTTACGAATAGATTCGCTTTCTGCGCTCAGGATCGGGCAGTGCTCGTAGAAGCCTGAGAACAGACCGGCCAGATCGTACAGGTAGGCACACATCACGTGCGGCGTGCCTTCGCGAGCGACCACGTTCAGGGTTTCTTCGAATTGCAGCAGGCGCGCAGCCAGCTGGGCTTCACGATCTTCTTTAATCTCAACCGTTGCGTTCAGCAGTTCGCTCTCTTCGATACCTGCTTTGCGGAACACGGAAAGCACACGGGTGTAGGCATACTGCATATACGGTGCAGTGTTACCTTCAAACGCCAGCATGTTGTCCCAGTCGAAGATATAATCGGTGGTACGGTTTTTAGAAAGATCCGCATATTTCACCGCGCCGATACCGACCGCATTAGCCAGTTTTTCCAGCTCTTCAGCTGGCATATCCGGGTTCTTCTCGGCGACCAGGCGACGGGCGCGTTCCAGCGCTTCGTCCAGCAGATCAGCAAGCTTCACAGTACCGCCTGCACGGGTTTTGAACGGCTTGCCGTCTTTGCCCAGCATCATACCGAACATGTGGTGTTCCAGCGGTACGGATTCCGGCACGTAACCGGCTTTGCGCACGATGGTCCACGCCTGCATCAGGTGCTGATGCTGACGGGAGTCGATGTAGTACAGCACGCGGTCAGCATGCAGGGTTTCATAACGGTATTTCGCGCAGGCGATATCGGTGGTGGTGTAGAGGTAGCCGCCATCCTTTTTCTGGATGATGACGCCCATAGGCTCACCTTCTTTGTTCTTGAACTCGTCAAGGAACACCACGGTTGCGCCTTCGCTCTCTACAGCCATGCCTTTCGCTTTGAGATCGGCAACAACGCCCGGCAGCATCGGGTTGTAAAGGCTCTCACCCATTACGTCGTCGCGCGTCAGGGTGACGTTCAGACGGTTATAGGTGATCTGGTTCTGGGTCATGGTGATATCGACCAGCTTGCGCCACATCTCGCGGAAATATTCATCGCCGCCCTGCAGTTTCACCACGTAGCTACGCGCGCGCTCGGCAAACGCTTCGTCTTCATCGTAGTGTTTTTTGGCGTCGCGATAGAAACCTTCGAGGTCAGCCAGTTCCATTTCACCGGCGTTTTCCTGCTGCTGTTTTTCCAGCCACGCGATCAGCATGCCGAACTGGGTACCCCAGTCGCCGACGTGGTTTGCGCGGATCACTTTATGGCCCAGCAGTTCCAGGGTTCGCACGGAGGCATCGCCAATGATGGTGGAGCGCAGGTGACCCACGTGCATCTCTTTTGCGACGTTAGGTGCAGAGTAGTCCACCACGATGGTTTGCGGTGCAGGCTGGGTAATCCCCAGACGATCGGAGGCCAGCGCGTTATTGACGTGCTCAGCCAGGAATGCCGGGTCGAGGAAGATATTGATAAACCCCGGGCCTGCGATTTCAACTTTGCAGGCGACACCGGTAAGGTCGAGGTGAGACAGGACCTGCTCTGCCAGTTGTCGCGGCGCCATGCCCAGTTTTTTCGCAACCGCCATCACGCCATTAGCCTGATAGTCGCCGAACTGTACTTTTGCTGACTGACGAACCTGCGGTTCGCAATCGGCAGGCGCGCCTGCCGCAATCAGGGCCTGGCTAACCTTTTCTGAGAGAAGAGCCTGAATATTCACCGAAATACCTTACATTGAAAGACGTGGCATCGCGTTAAGAGCCGCGTCGGGTGTGGATAAATTAAGGCGGGAGTATACTGCATTTGCCTGATGGCGTCAGCATCAGGGACGCGTTACAAACCGCCAGATGCGCCTGCACGATTAATGAATAACCACTCATGTCGCCGACGGTCTTGGTTCACTGCGAACAACAGGGTAGATTAGCGCCTTTATTACAAACGGGAGTGGGAAAATGGCTAACTGGCAGACAATTGAAGAACTGAAGGATATTTCTGCGGATCTCCCGCGTTTCGTTCAGGCGTTAACAGAACTGTCCACTCGTCTGGGTTTAAACATTGCCCCGCTCGATGCCGACCATATATCGCTACGCTGTCATCAAAATGCCACCGCTGAGCGCTGGCGTCGCGGGCTGGAGCAGTGCGGTGAACTACTTTCAGAGAATATCATCAATGGCCGCCCCATCTGCCTGTTTAAACTGCGGGAGCCGGTCTGCGTGGCGCACTGGCAGTTCAGCGTAGTCGAGCTTCCCTGGCCGGGCGAAAAGCGCTATCCCCACGAAGGTTGGGAGCATATTGAAATCGTGCTGCCTGGGGAGCCGGAGACCTTAAATGCCCGCGCGCTGGCATTATTGAGTGATGATGGGCTAAGCCAGCCGGGGATTTTTGTCAAAACCAGTTCGCCGAAAGGGGAGAAGGAGCGTCTGCCCAATCCGACCCTGGCCGTTACCGACGGTAAAGTGACTATCAAATTTCACCCCTGGACGATTGAAGCGATCGTTGCCAGCGAACAGGCAGTGTAACAATGTGAAGTGACGCGGGGTCTGCGGCCGCGAACCGTGGCATGATCCGCCCAGTTTTGAGTTATGGAGAAGCGAATGACAGTGCTGGAGATATGCTGTTACAGCATGGAATGCGCGCTGAGCGCAGAAAAAAACGGTGCCGATCGCATCGAATTATGTGCCGCGCCGCTGGAGGGCGGGCTGACGCCTTCTTATGGTGTGTTGAAATCTACGCGAGAGCAGGTGTCGATTCCGGTACATCCAATTATTCGCCCGCGCGGCGGTGATTTTTGCTACACCGACGGTGAGTTTCAGGCGATGCTTGAAGATGTGCACACCGTCCGCGAACTGGGTTTTCCCGGCCTGGTAATCGGCATGCTGGATGAAGCTGGCAACGTCGATAACGCGCGGATGCAGCAAATTATGGCGGCGGCGGGCCCGCTGGCGGTGACTTTTCATCGTGCTTTTGATATGTGTGCGGATCCGCAGCAAGCCTTTGATACGCTGGCAAAACTGGGCGTGGCAAGGGTGCTGACATCCGGGCAAAAAGCGTCAGCGGAAAAAGGTCTTTCATTAATTCGGGAACTTATTGCCCGTGCCGATGCTCCAATCATTATGGCGGGGGCAGGAGTCAGGGCCAGCAACCTTGAACTGTTTCTTGAGGCAGGTGTGAAGGAAGTTCACAGCTCTGCCGGGCAGTGGATCCCGTCGGCAATGCGTTACCGTAATCCGGGGCTCTCCATGTCAACAGACCCGGACGCGGATGAATACTCGCGCTATGCCGTCGACGCAACCGCCGTTGCGCAAATGAAGGCGATTATCGCGCGCCGCGCCGAATAACCGATTTTTACCGCGCATCATGTCGCCCAATGTGATGTTTGCTTGTACCAGGCCCCTGCCAATTCAACAGGGGCCTTTTTTTATCTCCCGGGCGGTGTAACGCTGCACTATTCGACAGTGTACATAAATGGATAAATGAACTATCATTGTTCATGTATGTAATATGCATTAAAGCCACGCAGGCGAGGGGGGAACGATGGCAATCGTCAACAAGCAGCATGAAAATAATGCGATAGATACCAGTAAGGCGCTGCCCGTTGTCTTCCGTATTCTCGATAAATGGCAATGCACCACAGATGAACAGTTAAAACTGTTGGGTGTGAGTTCGCGTTCAACATTGAACAAGTATAAAGAGGTGAGTGGCGGTATCCGTCTAAGTGCGGATACGCTCGAGCGGATGAGCTACATCCTTAACATTCATAAATGCCTGCGCGTGTTGTTCACCGCCGATGACAGCATTTATGGCTGGGTGCGCAAACCGAATAATCATCCTTTCTTCGCCGGGCGCTCGGCAATGGACGTGATGAGCGGCGGTCGGGTTGCCGACCTTTACGAGGTTGCCACACGTCTTCAGGCGTGGAGAGGAGGCATGGCTTGATTAATGACGCGCCCATCCTCGCCGCCTTTAAAGGCGCAACGGCTTATCGCATTATCCCCAGCCGCTATCCCACTATCGATTTATTTGAAGATGTCGCCAGTAGCGATGAATTAGAAGCCGTGTGGGCAGTCGAAGCCATCACCAATGAGCGGTTACAGGAGCAAGTGGGTTCGTTATCCAGAGTGCCAAAAGAAGACTGGCTTGTCGGGCTTAATGGCTGTAGCTACGTGATGGCGGCTTTTACGCATGTGAACCCGGAGGGCGCACGTTTCACGACGGGCGATTTTGGCGGTTATTACTGTGCGCCGCAGCTTGATACGGCGGTGAAAGAGACGGTGTACCATCAGGAGCGTATTTTTGGTTACACCAACGAACCGGCACAGAAAGTTCAGATGCGAGTTCTCTATACGGAGTTTGATGCCACGCTGGTGGATATCACGCAGGAACCTTACCTCTCTTCTTCGATTTATCATGCTACTGACTACAGCCAGTCGAAGGCGTTTGCGCAGCAGCAAAAGGCACAACATGTTGACGGCATTCACTATTGTTCCGTTCGCCACGCCGGACATACCTGTTATGTGCTGTATCGGCCTTGTCTGGTGACGAAGATCCTTCAGGCGGAGCATCTGGAGTATCACTGGAACGGCATATCGATTTCCAACATTCTCAGCATCCGGTTGTACGGGGATTAGTGGTGGGAGCAATTGTCGGATGCGGCTTCGCCTTATCCGACCTACGGTGCTTTGTAGGCCTGATAAGCGAAGCGCATCAGGCGTTGCGAAGGAGTTAAGGTTTTTTCGCAATCAACACTGCGCGCAGCGGAGCCGGGTAACCTTCAATCGTTTTTGTCGGGTCGTTCGGGTCAAGGAAGTCGGCCAGTGACTCGGTGACCATCCATTCGGTGCGACGCTGCTCGTCGGTGGACGTCACAGACATATCCACAATACGCACATCAACAAAGCCGCACTTTTCCAGCCAGTTTTTCAATGCCGGGGCGGAAGGGATAAAGTAAACATTACGCATTTGCGCGTAGCGATCGCCCGGCACCAGCACCGTATTTTCGTCACCTTCAACCACCAACGTTTCCAGCACCAGCTCGCCTTCGCTCACCAGTTGATCTTTCAACTGCCAGAGGTGTTCCAGCGGCGAACGGCGATGATACAGCACGCCCATTGAGAACACGGTATCAAAGGCTTTCAGCGCTGGAAGCTGTTCAATGCCGAGCGGCAGCAGGTGTGCGCGCTGGTCATTCCCCAGCAATTTACGCACCGCTTCAAACTGGCACAGGAACAACTGCGTGGGGTCGATACCCACCGCCAGATGCGCGCCCGCGCCAATCATGCGCCACATGTGATAACCGCTACCGCAGCCGACATCCAGAATAGTGCGCCCGGTCAGGTCGGACAGGTGCGGCAGCACGCGTTCCCATTTCCAGTCGGAGCGCCATTCGGTATCAATATTCACGCCATAAAGGGAGTAGGGGCCTTTGCGCCATGGCATCAGATTGCGCATCAACGTATCAATGCGTTTAATTTGTCCTTCGCTGAGCGGCGTTTCACTCTCGGCGGTCACGCTGTGCAGCAGGTCCAGTTTCCACGGGGTGATTTCCGGCAGGAACTCAACGGCGTTGGACCACTGCTTAAACAACCCGTGCTGATCGCGCTGCCAGGTGGCGATTTGCGCGGGCAGGGTTTCCAGCCAATGAGAGAGGTGATTTTTTGCAATCAGCTGGTAAAAATTGCCGAACTCGATCATGCCGCCGCTCCTGCTTTCAGTGCCACCAGTGAACCGAAGTTGAAGCACTGGAACCACAGTTCGCTATGCTCAAACCCGGCCTGGCTCAGGCGCGCTTTATGGGTTTCGACAGAATCAGTGAGCATCACATTTTCCAGCATGCTGCGCTTCTGGCTGATCTCCAGTTCGCTATAACCGTTGGCCCGCTTGAAGTCGTGATGCATGTTAAACAGCAGTTCGCCGACGGTGGCGTCTTCAAAGCTGAATTTTTCTGACAACACCAGCGCGCCACCGGGATTTAACCCTTTATAGATTTTATTTAGCAGCGCCTGACGTTCAGCGGGCTCAAGAAATTGCAGGGTAAAGTTGAGGACTACCATCGAGGCGTTCTCAATCTCGATATCGCGGATATCACCCTCAATCACCTCAACCGGCGTTGGCGCTTTATAGGCGTCAATATGGCGACGGCAGCGTTCCACCATCGCCGGGGAGTTATCCACCGCGATAATTTTGCTGCTCTCATGGGCGATATTACGGCGAATGGAGAGCGTTGCCGCACCCAGCGAACAGCCGAGATCGTAGACATGGGTGGCAGGCTGGACAAAACGTTCCGCCAGCATACCGATCATCGAGATGATATTGGAGTAGCCGGGGACGGAACGTTGGATCATATCCGGGAAGACTTCGGCTACCCGTTCATCAAAGGTCCAGTCGCCGAGACGGGCAATTGGCGCAGAAAAAAGCGTGTCGCGGTGAGACATAACGTAAAATCCGAAAAAACGAAAACGGCGTATTGTGCGCTAACGGAGTGAGAAAACCAACTCCCACGGCAGATACCACAGATTTGCCAGCACCATGAGCAGAAGCGAAATGTAGGTCGCGCTCATGCCTGAGCGACGCCAGCGGAAAAGGCGATGATGAAAACCATAATAATGCATTAAACGGCCTGCCAGCAGCAAAATGCCGCACAGGTGAACCATCCAGGTTTCCGCACCGTTCATTTCCATAAACAGCAATAAAATGACGCCGATGGGAATATATTCCACCGCATTGCCGTGAATACGAATCGCGCTTTGCAGTTCGCTAAAACCGCCGTCACCGTAGGCGACGCGATATTGCATGCGCAGGCGAACGACGTCGAAGGAAAACTTGATCAACAACAGTGCGGCCAGTACGGCATAAAGCGCACTTACCATACAAACTCCCTTTCTCGCTGGCAGATGGCATTCACTATGATAGGTAGGAATATCAAAAAAGAGAAGATTGTTGTGGGATCGCGGGCGCAGAACCTACTTCCGGCAGTGCGATTTGCAGGTTATGCCAGAGGGCGTTAACCAGCTCCAGTGCCTGTGCAATATCCGGCGTATGTAAAAACAGATACGGTGTGGTGGTGGTGGTCCACTCGGGGAGTTTCTTCAGCCAGGCGGCAAAAAATGCCTGATTCTGCGCCATATCATCACTACCGATAAACCGGACCATCGGATTTTTGGCGGTAACAATGGCGTGAACCGGCACTTTTGGCTTCTTTCGCTGGGCGTCAACGATAGCCTCGCTGTGCGGCACGGCGGCATGCACCGGGCGACTGTCGAGGATCGTGCGATTGACGCCGCGTTCTATCAACCCGCGATTCAGCTGCTGCTCGGCTTCACCTTTATCGAAAAACTGCGGATGGCGCACTTCTATGCCATAGGTGAAATTTTTCGGCAGGCCGTCGAGGAAAGCCCACAAAACGGGAAGATCCTGTGGGCCGAAGGTGGCGGGCAACTGGAGCCAGTATTGTCCAATCCTGTCTTCCAGCGGCGACATCCGCTGAAAAAATTCCGTGGTCAGGTCATCGCAGTGGCGAAGTTTTGCTTCGTGGGAAATGGTCGCCGGGAATTTAAAACAGAAGCGAAAATCATCGCCGGTCTGCTCGCGCCAGCGGGTGACGATTTCCGCTTTCGGCAGAGCATAGAGCGTGGTATTCCCCTCTACACAGTTAAAGTAGCGGGCGTAATCCTCCAGCCCGCTAATGCCCTGGCGCGCCCATTTGGGATGTGACCACTGCGGCAGACCGATGTAAATCATAGCGCCTGAGCTATCTCCTCACTGCTGCGTACGCGGGCGATGCGCGGGAAAATATGCGTCATGCTGCCCTGGTGTTGCTCGGTACTGGCGGCGCTGCACGCGTCTTCAGCAATGATCAGATTAAAGCCCAGTTCCCAGGCGTTGCGCGCGGTGGATTCCACGCCAATGTTGGTGGAAATACCGCACAGGATAATGGTGTCGATGCCGCGACGACGCAGCTGTAACTCCAGGTCGGTGCCGTAAAATGCGCCCCACTGGCGTTTAGTGACTTCAATATCGTGCTCTTGTTTGCCGAGCGCCTGCGGATAGGTCCACCAGTTGTCCGGCAACGCGTGTGCGCCAGCCTGCGCATCAACCGGCTGTTTCAGCGCTTCGGCGAAATCCGCAGACCAACCCACGCGCACCATCACCACCGGAGCACCCACTGCACGACATTTGTCTGCAAGGTGGGCAGCGCGGGTGACCACATCACTCGCCGTATGCGGGCCACCGGCGAAGGGCAGAATGCCTTCCTGCAGGTCAATAATCACCAGTGCGGTCTTTTTCGCATCAATATTCAACATCACGTTTCTCATCTAAACAGGCAAACAGAGCAATACCTTACGACGTCTGAAGGGTTATCAGCGGGATCTATTTTGTTAATTTTTGTGAGTCTGCGCAATAAGCGTTCAGCTAATGCGCGGATAAACCGCAGCGGGCTTATCGCCAGCGAGAATTTCCAGTATAATAACCCCCTTTTTTCATCCAGTAGTGACATTCAGCTAAAGCTGCGACAGTTGTGCCTGCGGCTAAGTTAAGGGATATCTCATGCGTACAGAATATTGCGGACAGCTTCGACCGTCCCACGTTGGGCAGCAGGTGACTCTGTGTGGTTGGGTCAACCGTCGTCGTGATCTCGGTAGCCTCATCTTCATTGATATGCGTGACCGCGAAGGCATCGTGCAGGTGTTTTTCGATCCGGATCGTGCCGACGCATTAAAGCTGGCCTCCGAACTGCGTAATGAGTTCTGCATTCAGGTAACCGGCACCGTGCGTGCGCGTGACGAGAAAAACGTCAACGCCGACATGGCCACCGGTGAAATCGAAGTGCTTGCGTCTGATCTGACCATCATCAACCGTTCAGAATCACTGCCGCTGGATTCAAACCACGTTAACACCGAAGAAGCGCGTCTGAAGTACCGCTACCTCGACCTGCGTCGCCCGGAAATGGCGCAACGCCTGAAAACCCGCGCGAAAATCACCAGCTTTGTGCGTCGCTTTATGGACGATCACGGTTTCCTCGATATCGAAACCCCGATGCTGACCAAAGCGACCCCGGAAGGCGCGCGCGACTACCTGGTACCGTCTCGTGTACATAAAGGTAAATTCTACGCGCTGCCGCAGTCTCCGCAGCTGTTCAAACAGCTGCTGATGATGTCCGGTTTCGACCGCTACTATCAGATCGTAAAATGCTTCCGTGACGAAGACCTGCGTGCTGACCGTCAGCCGGAATTCACCCAGATCGACGTCGAAACCTCTTTCATGACCGCACCGCAAGTGCGTGAAGTGATGGAAGCGCTGGTACGTCAGCTGTGGCTGGAAATCAAAGGCGTGGATCTGGGCGATTTCCCGATCATGACCTTTGCCGAAGCTGAACGCCGTTACGGTTCCGATAAACCGGATCTGCGTAACCCGATGGAGCTGGTAGATGTTGCTGACCTGCTGAAAGACGTTGAGTTCGCGGTCTTCGCAGGCCCGGCAAACGACCCGAAAGGCCGTGTTGCGGCGCTGCGTGTTCCTGGTGGTGCGGCACTGACCCGTAAACTTATCGACGAATACGGTAATTTCGTGAAGATCTACGGCGCGAAAGGTCTGGCTTATATTAAAGTCAACGAACGTGCAAAAGGTCTCGAAGGCATCAACAGCCCGGTAGCGAAATTCCTGAATGCAGAAATCGTCGAAGCGATTCTTGAGCGCACCGGCGCACAAGATGGCGACATGATCTTCTTCGGCGCGGACAACAAAAAAGTGGTTGCCGACGCGCTGGGCGCGCTGCGCCTGAAACTGGGTAAAGACCTTAACCTGACCGACGAGTCCAAATGGGCGCCGCTGTGGGTTATCGACTTCCCGATGTTTGAAGACGATGGTGAAGGCGGTCTGACCGCGATGCACCACCCGTTCACCTCGCCGAAAGACATGACCGCAGACGAACTGAAAGCGGCGCCGGAAGACGCGGTAGCGAACGCATACGACATGGTTATCAACGGCTATGAAGTGGGCGGTGGTTCCGTGCGTATTCACCGTGGTGATATGCAGCAGACCGTGTTCGGCATTCTGGGCATTAACGAACAGGAACAGCGCGAGAAATTCGGCTTCCTGCTCGACGCCCTGAAATACGGTACGCCGCCGCACGCAGGCCTGGCATTCGGTCTTGACCGTCTGACCATGCTGCTGACCGGCACCGATAACATCCGTGACGTTATTGCCTTCCCGAAAACCACGGCAGCAGCCTGTCTGATGACCGAAGCGCCAAGCTTCGCGAATCCGGCTTCTCTGGCTGAACTGAACATTCAGGTCGTGGCGAAGGAAGCAAAAGAGTCTGCGGAGAACAAGTAATATGTCATTCAAGCGTCCCGTGTCGATTCTCGTGGTGATTTATGCCGAGGACACGAAGCGGGTGCTGATGCTACAGCGGCGCGATGATCCTGATTTCTGGCAGTCGGTTACCGGCAGCGTGGAAGAGGGTGAAACCGCGCCGCAGGCCGCCGCACGTGAAGTAAAGGAAGAGGTCTCTGTCGATATTTTCGCAGAGCGTCTGAATCTTATGGATTGTCAGCGTACGGTGGAGTTTGAAATTTTTAGTCATTTACGTCATCGCTATGCGCCGGGCGTCATGCGCAATACCGAATCCTGGTTTTGCCTTGCGCTCCCTCACGAACGGGAGATCGTGTTCACTGAACATCTGACCTACCGCTGGGTTAATGCTGTGGACGCCGCGGCATTAACCAAGTCGTGGAGCAACCGGCAGGCGATTGAAGAGTTTGTAATTAACGCCGCCTGATAGGGCGCGCTTTTTGAGGAAATATTTATGGCAGGTCATAGTAAATGGGCCAACACCAAACACCGCAAAGCGGCACAGGATGCCAAGCGCGGTAAAATCTTCACCAAAATCATTCGTGAGCTGGTAACGGCTGCGCGTCTGGGCGGCGGCGACGCTGGCTCCAACCCGCGTCTGCGTGCGGCGATTGATAAAGCGCTGTCTAACAACATGACGCGTGACACCCTGAACCGTGCCATCGCACGTGGCGTGGGCGGTGATGATGATGCGAACATGGAAACCATCATTTATGAAGGTTACGGCCCTGGCGGTACTGCGGTGATGGTTGAATGTCTGTCTGACAACCGTAACCGTACCGTAGCGGAAGTGCGTCACGCGTTCACCAAAACCGGTGGTAACCTGGGCACTGACGGTTCCGTTGCCTACCTGTTCAGCAAAAAAGGCGTGATCTCCTTCGAGAAAGGCGATGAAGACGCAATCATGGAAGCTGCGCTGGAAGCGGGTGCCGAAGACGTTGTGACCTTCGACGATGGCGCGATTGACGTCTACACCGCGTGGGAAGAGATGGGCGCAGTACGTGATGCGCTGGAAGCGGCTGGCCTGAAAGCCGACGAAGCAGAAGTCTCCATGATCCCATCGACCAAAGCAGACATGGATGCAGAAACTGCGCCGAAACTGCTGCGTCTGATCGATATGCTGGAAGACTGCGATGATGTGCAGGAAGTCTACCATAACGGTGAGATCTCTGATGAGGTAGCAGCGACTCTGTAATGGAGCCGTTCACTCAACAACCGGAGGTGCGTGTTGTCGATTATTCTCGGGATTGACCCCGGCTCACGCATCACCGGTTACGGCGTCATCCGCCAGGTTGGCAGGCAGCTTACCTATTTAGGCAGCGGCTGCATTCGAACCAAGGTGGATGATCTGCCGTCCCGTCTGAAGCTAATCTACGCTGGCGTCAGCGAAATCATCACCCAGTTTCAGCCTGATTTTTTTGCCATTGAGCAGGTCTTTATGGCGAAAAACGCCGACTCCGCGTTAAAGCTGGGGCAGGCGCGCGGCGTGGCGATTGTCGCGGCGGTGAATCAGGACCTACCGGTGTTTGAATATGCCGCCCGTCAGGTCAAGCAGACCGTCGTGGGCATTGGTAGCGCGGAGAAAAGCCAGGTGCAGCACATGGTGCGCACGCTGCTGAAGCTCCCCGCGAATCCACAGGCCGATGCCGCCGATGCGCTGGCCATTGCCATCACCCACTGCCATGTCAGCCAGAACGCGATGCAAATGAGCGAATCGCGGCTGAATCTGGCGAGAGGGCGATTGCGTTGAATTCGAATGCCTCTGCTAATTAAGGCAGAGGCATTATCGTTTTGATATTAATTCTGCTGTTTAAAATAGTCTTTGCATTGTTGCCATGTTAGCCCCATTGGCCAACTTTGGCGTTCGACCTGGCCATCAATCATGGCATTTGCACGGGTAAACGTTTCTTTATCATCAGCTATGCAAGAGGCGATCAATACACCATTCAGCGTTCTTGTAGAGTGGTATTGCTCGTAGCGGTCTCTCCAGCCTTGAAGAAGGTCGTTCCAGGAGACTATTTTTTTATCTCGCAATAAATTCATGCTATCTGGTTGGAAGAAGAAAGCATTATGCCAAATGTAAGCATACATAGATAAACCAGACTGTGTTTTATTTTTATCTGCAGCAATCCGGGCGATCTTTTCTATTTCTTCATAACTGCCGCCCCACTTAGGTAATCGCCCCTCCATTGCCTGTAAATAATTATCCTGATAAGTAGGGTATTTTTCAATTCCTTCATAAAAGGTTTTATATAATAAATCTTTATCTTCAAGGTTTCTGGCAACCATCATCATGATGGGATACCATTCAGCATCTTTATCAGCCAGATCCTTGTTTTTTAGAAGGTATTCCTTTTCCTGGTTGACAAGTTTTTTATATTTTGGCCATACACTGGGATCTACAGAGTCCGCCGGGCCTTCACCCCGGAGTTCGACAATCTGAGCATTATATTTAAATGCTTTAAGTATCCTTGCACCGGACGAATTGGGTACAGCTTTCAACCATTCATTGATTGTTTCGTCGGTAAAACCACCATCGCTGACATCATTCTTATATATGTCGTACATACTTCCCCAAAATATTTCTAGTTTTTGCGTCCCTCCGCTGGTAGCTGGAAAATTGGTATTATATTGTTTAATTATTGATTCCAACTGTACCCAGTCTTTTTTATAAGTAAGGTCCATTACTTGTTGTTCAATAACTCCACGCTCTGTCATTTCAGTTGTAGTACTTGCTGAAGCAATGATTGGAGAAAGTATTAATGATGAAAATATAAATTTCTTAACATTCATAGAACATCCTTTTCTGTAAAAAGTATCTTGATTTTTAGTTAAATAACTGCAGGTTACTTTATGTTTTGAACATTACTGTCGAAGATAAGAGTCAGACTCGGATGATGCCACAAGCTGGCTGGTGTCACGGTTTTTCGCTCCCACGGAATCGAGCCCAGAAACCAGAACTTCCAGAAGGTGAGTTTGGCGTTGGGGTTACTGTGCAGCAAGTTCCCGAAGGTTTCTATTTCGCCCACCGGGATGCATAACGCTTCTTTATAGATATCGAAGACAAATTTCGAGCAGAACTGACGCGCAGAATCGTATTTAAAGCCGGTATGGTAAAGCTTATGCAGCCGTCCTGGCACCTTTTCCACCAGCGCCAGTTTTTGTTCTGCGGTTAATCCGCCAGCCAGACGGCGGACGCCGTAGCGTTGATTGGTCGAGCGTTCAATGAAGCGAGACAACGTTGTTATGGTAGAGAGCGGTACGCGGCTTTCGGCGACCAGGTAATCATCGTCGTCATGTCCGATAATTATCCCCACATGGTTGCTCCAGCATTGCGAGGCCGCAGAAATTTGTCCAAACAGGCGAGCGCCGATGCAGGTGAAGACAATATCGCCGGTTTCATATTTGGTTGGGTAATTTATTTTCACTATTTAATCCATTGTTTATATATAATCTATAATCTTTCTTTCCTAATAATAAAGAATTAGCATTGTATTAGGGTAATGACAAGGCAAGTTTTATGAAATCCTTAATGAAGGTGATGTGTTTGCTTTTAATAAGTTATTGTGTGAATGCGTTCGCTAATGACAATGTTATTCGCTATCCCTATCGCTATGGACGCGTTTCTTTAAATGATAAGGGGGCAATTGTTCCGAAAGTCATTCATATAAGTGATGACATCTACGGCGTGGGTGAAGTTGGTACGAGTATCAACAATGCGAGAATGGTGCAAAGTGGAGTAACCGTGAGGCTTGGCGTCATACAGCAAGGACGCGTGGTGAATGCATTTCTGGATTTCTACAATCGCAATAATCAACCCGCTTATATATTTAAAGGTGGATTGCTGCCCTGTAACGCTGCATTTAACGTTTCAACGAGTAATATTGTCCTTGATGGGATGTGTGGAATTTATGATGGTGTTGATGGCTGGCAAGTTATTCCGCCGGGTGGGCATTATAAGAGATCGTTTTCACTGACTCAGGCTTTTGAATTCTTACCCGGGAAACATCATTATAAAATTAACTCAAGCAGTTTTTCCATCAAAGTGGGGAATGATATTTTTGCAAGAGAGGCGGCTGAAAGAATACTTTTTGATGTGATTAACTGGCGATATGGCTACGCGTTAAAAAGTTATGAAATGGTGTCAGAGGGGGATTTGCTGGCGGGGACTTATGCTCTGTCTGGCACTCAACCTGCTAACAAGGGTGATGAATATTTGATTTACTCAAACCAGGCCTCGATTACTCTTGATGGTAACGATTTAGAACATACACAGGCGTATCAATGGCGAATTGAGAATGGACTTACTCCGAAGAAATTTAACGTGCAGGGAGTGGGTGAATAGCATTCATCTTGACTATCGGCTATCCAGAAAAACCACCACACATCAACTTTTGTTTCATCCCTCGCTGGATATCTATCCAGCATTTTTTTATGATACACCTTTGTATCAGAGCCATTAACGCAGGAGCGTCATGTGATAGGCAGACTCAGAGGCATCATCATTGAAAAACAACCCCCGTTAGTACTGCTGGAAACGGGCGGCGTCGGCTATGAAGTGCATATGCCGATGACCTGCTTCTATGAGCTGCCGGAAGCGGGGCAGGAAGCCATCATCTTCACCCATTTCGTGGTGCGCGAAGATGCACAGTTGCTGTACGGCTTTAACAACAAACAGGAACGTACCCTGTTTAAAGAATTGATTAAAACCAATGGCGTTGGCCCGAAACTGGCGCTGGCAATCCTCTCCGGTATGTCGGCGCAGCAGTTTGTTAATGCCGTTGAGCGCGAAGAACTTGGCGCGCTGGTGAAACTGCCGGGCATCGGCAAAAAAACCGCCGAGCGTTTGATTGTCGAAATGAAAGACCGCTTCAAGGGCCTGCACGGCGACCTGTTTACGCCAGCCGCCGATCTGGTGCTCACCTCTCCGGCTGGCCCGGCGACGGACGATGCAGAGCAGGAAGCGGTTGCCGCGCTGGTGGCACTGGGCTATAAACCTCAGGAAGCCAGCCGGATGATCAGCAAAATCGCCCGTCCGGATGCCAATAGCGAAACATTGATCCGCGAAGCGTTACGCGCTGCGCTGTGAGGTAGAGGATGATTGAAGCAGACCGTCTGATTAGTGCAGAAAGTACGCTGCCAGAAGATGTGGTAGACCGCGCCATCAGGCCTAAATTGCTGGAAGAGTACATTGGTCAGCCGCAGGTGCGCTCGCAGATGGAGATTTTCATCCAGGCCGCGAAGCTGCGTGGTGATGCGCTCGACCATCTGCTTATTTTCGGCCCTCCTGGGCTGGGTAAAACCACGCTTGCTAATATCGTTGCCAATGAAATGGGCGTGAATTTGCGCACTACCTCTGGCCCGGTGCTGGAGAAAGCGGGCGACCTGGCGGCAATGCTGACGAACCTCGAACCGCATGATGTGCTGTTTATCGATGAAATTCATCGACTGTCACCGGTGGTGGAAGAGGTGCTCTATCCGGCGATGGAGGATTATCAGCTCGATATCATGATTGGCGAAGGCCCGGCCGCGCGCTCGATTAAAATCGACTTGCCGCCGTTTACTCTGATTGGCGCGACCACGCGCGCGGGGTCGTTAACCTCGCCGCTGCGTGACCGTTTCGGTATTGTTCAGCGGCTTGAATTTTATCAGGTGCCTGACCTGCAACATATCGTTGGCCGTAGCGCCCGTTATATGGGGCTGGAGATGAGTGAAGAGGGCGCGCTGGAAGTTGCTCGCCGCGCACGCGGTACGCCGCGTATCGCCAACCGCCTGCTGCGTCGCGTACGCGACTTCGCGGAAGTAAAGCACGATGGCACCATTTCAGCGGATATCGCCGCGCAGGCGCTGGATATGCTTAACGTCGATGCGGAAGGGTTTGATTATATGGACCGCAAATTGCTGCTAGCCGTTATCGATAAATTCTTCGGCGGCCCGGTGGGGTTAGATAACCTGGCGGCGGCGATTGGTGAAGAGCGGGAAACTATTGAAGATGTGCTGGAGCCCTACCTGATTCAGCAGGGCTTCCTGCAACGTACGCCGCGTGGACGTATGGCGACGGTGCGTGCGTGGAATCACTTCGGCATTACGCCGCCGGAAATGCCCTGAGGACCGTGTCGGATGGCGATGCTCACGCATCTTATCCGACCGACAAAACCGTATTCCCAGGCCGGATAAGGCGAAGCCGCCATCCGGCAAAACACGACTCCGCGCCTGAAGACCGGATAAGCGAAGCCGCCATCCGGCATCTCAACGGCTCACTGAGCCTGCTTTTTCATCATACTGAAAATAAACAGCACCGCGGCACACAGCACCACGGAGGGCCCGGCCGGTGTATCATAAAACGCCGAGAAGGTCAGGCCGCCGGTGACCGCAATCATCCCCACGCCAACGGCGATGCTCGCCATTTGTTCCGGTGTGCGGGCAAAACGACGAGCCGTCGCGGCGGGAATAATCAGCAGTGACGTGATGATTAGCGCACCTACAAACTTCATTGCCACGCCGATGGTTAACGCCGTCACCAGCATCAGCAGCAGTTTCACGCGTTGCAGCTTCACACCATCGACAAACGCCAGGTCCGGGCTGATGGTCATCGACAGCAGGTTACGCCACTGCCAGAGAAGAATGGCCAGCACAATCACCACGCCAATCGCGATGGAAATCAGATCTTCCGGCGTAACCGCCAGCAGGTCGCCAAACAAATACGCCATCAGATCCACGCGGATATTCGACATCAGGCTGACGACCACCAGACCCAGCGACAGCGCACTGTGCGCCATAATCCCCAGCAAGGTATCGACCGCAAGGTGAGGGCGTTTTTCCAGCCATACCAGCCCGCCGGCCAAAAAGAGCGTAACCACGATAACCGCATAGAAAGGATTTACATCCAGCAGCAGGCCAAACGCTACGCCCAGTAATGAAGCATGGGCCAGGGTATCGCCGAAATAGGACATACGACGCCAGACCACAAACGAGCCCAGCGGGCCAGCGGCGCACGCCAGCATCATCCCGGCCAGCCAGCCGGGCAGCAACAATTCAATCATGAGTGACCATTTCCCCGACGCAAAACAATACGACCCTGTAAATCGTGGCGATGGTTATGCTGATGGCGGTAGATGCCGAGTTGTTCAGCGCCGCGCGGGCCGAACATCGAGATAAATTCTGGATGCATCGACACCACGTCCGGCGTGCCGGAACAGCAGATGTGATGATTCAGGCATAAAACTTCGTCAGTTTTTGCCATCACCAGGTGCAGGTCGTGCGAAACCATCAGCACCGCGCAGTCCAGTTCCTGACGTAGCTGGTTAATCAGATCGTACAGCGCGACCTGACCGTTAACATCGACACCCTGCGTCGGTTCGTCCAGCACCAGCAACTGCGGGCTGTTCAACAGCGCGCGCGCCAGCAGGACGCGTTGTGTCTCGCCGCCAGAGAGTTTCTGCATTGGCGCGTTAAGCAAATGACCTGCCTGCACGCGTTTCAGCGCCGGAAGGATATCCGCTTTTTTGGTTGCCGGGTGCAGACGTAAAAAACGCTCCACCGTCAGCGGCAGCGTGGCATCCAGGTGTAATTTCTGCGGCACATAGCCAATGCGTAGTTTGCCCTCGCGCTTGATCACGCCTTCATTGGGTGCTACCAGGCCTAAAACCACGCGTACCAGCGTGGATTTACCCGCACCGTTCGGCCCGAGTAACGTCAAAATGCGTCCTGGCTTCAGGGCCAGTGAAATGTCAGACAGCACGCGGCGCTGGCCGAATGAGACCGAAACATTTTCCAGTGTTACAAGATTCGTCATAGCAATTAAGGGTTGCACAAGTGAGTGAATGTTATAATATCACATTCCACTTATTCATTACGATTATCAGACGCATTATGTTACAGAAAAATACGCTTCTTTTCGCTGCTTTATCGATTGCGTTGAGCGGTGCCGCCGTTCAGCGCGCTGACGCGGCTGTGGTCGCCTCATTAAAACCGCTTGGATTTATCGCTTCAGCTATCACCGATGGCGTCACCGAGACGCAGGTTTTACTGCCTGATGGTGCGTCTGAGCATGATTATTCTCTGCGACCTTCTGATGTAAAACGCTTACAGAACGCGGACTTAGTCGTTTGGATTGGGCCGGAAATGGAAGCGTTCATGAATAAGTCAACGCAAAGCATTTCTGACAAAAATAAAGTCACCATTGCCCAGCTTGACGACGTGAAACCGTTGCTCATGAAAGGGGGAGATGATGATGACCATGACCATGAAGGTGACCACGATCACGCAGGCCATGAGAGTGAAAAAGGTGACGCACATCACCATCACGGCGACTACAACATGCATCTGTGGCTCTCGCCAGAGATAGCGCGGCTGTCAGCGGTTGCAATCCATGACAAATTAGTGGAACTTATGCCGCAGAGTCGAGCCAAACTCGACGCCAACCTGAAGGATTTTGAGGCACAATTAGCCACAGCCGATAAAGAGGTTGGTAACGAGCTGGCACCGCTGAAAGGGAAGGGGTATTTCGTTTTTCATGACGCCTATGGCTACTATGAAAAACAGTACGGTTTAACGCCGCTTGGCCACTTTACCGTAAACCCTGAAATCCAACCCGGTGCGCAGCGTTTACATCAAATCAGAACACAGTTGGTTGAGCAAAAAGCAGCCTGCGTTTTTGCTGAGCCACAGTTCAGGCCAGCGGTCGTTGAAGCGGTGGCCCGGGGAACTTCTGTGCGTATGGGCACGTTAGATCCTCTGGGTACAAACATTCAATTGAGCAAAGAGAGTTACGCGGCGTTTCTTCGTCAACTCGCGAACCAATATTCGAGCTGCCTGAAGGGAGATTAATGAGGAAGTGAATACGTGCAACAGATAGCCCGCTCTGTCGCCCTGGCGTTTAACAATTTGCCGCGACCCCACCGCGTTATGCTGGGGTCGTTGACAGTCCTGACTTTAGCGGTCGCCGTATGGCGACCATACGTTTATCACCCAACATCCAGCCCGATTGTACGCACCATCGAGCTGGAACAGAAAGAAATCCGTTCCCTGTTGCCGGAAGCGAGCGAGCCTATCGACCAGGCAGCACAGGAAGATGAAGCTATCCCGCAGGATGAGCTGGACGAAAAAACCGATAACCAGCATGAGTACGTTGTCTCGACAGGCGACACCCTCAGCAGCATCCTCAATCAGTATGGTATTGATATGGGTGATATCAGTCGTCTTGCGGCGACGGATAAAGACCTGCGTAATATGAAAATCGGCCAGCAGCTCTCCTGGACGCTGACGGCGGATGGCGATTTACAACAGCTCACCTGGGAAATGTCCCGTCGCGAAACTCGTACTTATGACCGCGTTGCTAACGGCTTTAAAATGAGCGCTGAAACGCAGCAGGGCGAGTGGGTGAACAGCCTGCTGAAAGGCACTGTTGGCGGCAGCTTTGTGACCAGCGCGCGCAATGCCGGCCTTACCAGCACAGAAGTCAGTGCGGTAATCAAAGCGATGCAGTGGCAGATGGACTTCCGTAAGCTGAAAAAAGATGATGAATTCGCCGTACTGATGTCGCGCGAAATGCTGGATGGCAAGCGCGAGCAAAGCCAACTGGTTGGCGTGCGTATCCGTTCCGAAGGTAAAGATTACTACGCGATCCGCTCCGAAGACGGTAAGTATTACGACCGTAACGGTACCGGGCTGGCAAAAGGATTCCTGCGTTTCCCAACCG
Organism: Pseudocitrobacter sp. CD920760; assembly: GCF_057782505.1. Taxonomy (NCBI): domain Bacteria; kingdom Pseudomonadati; phylum Pseudomonadota; class Gammaproteobacteria; order Enterobacterales; family Enterobacteriaceae; genus Pseudocitrobacter; species Pseudocitrobacter sp. CD920760. Next base: position 3,161,949 of record NZ_CM173490.1, on the reverse strand, counting down.
CGCGTCAGTTCCGCGTCTCTTCAAACTTTAATCCGCGTCGCCTGAACCCGGTTACCGGCCGTGTCGCGCCGCACCGAGGCGTAGACTTCGCGATGCCGCAAGGCACGCCTGTACTGGCGGTGGGTGACGGTGAAGTGGTCATGGCGAAGCGTAGCGGTGCGGCAGGTTACTATGTGGCGATCCGTCATGGTCGTACTTACACCACCCGCTACATGCACCTGCGTAAAATCCTCGTGAAGCCAGGGCAGAAAATCAAACGTGGCGACCGTATCGCGCTTTCCGGGAATACCGGGCGTTCTACTGGCCCGCACCTGCACTATGAAGTATGGATCAACCAGCAGGCGGTCAACCCGCTGACGGCGAAACTGCCGCGTACGGAAGGCCTGACCGGTTCCGATCGTACGGATTACCTTGCACAGGTTAAGCAGGTCCTTCCGCAGCTGCGTTTTGATTAATTTCGCTTAATTTATATGCAATTAAAGCCGGTGTACTCAGTGTCACCGGCTTTTTCTTTTGTGTGAACCAGAGCGCCTCGCTACACTATCGGTAATCGTTTCGCACCAGAAGCGCTCTTCATGGAATAAGCATGGAAACAAACAAAAAAAACAGTGAATACATTCCTGAATTTGAGAAAGACTTTCGCCGCCCACAGTACTGGGGTGCGTGGTTAGGTGTGTTCGCCTTCGCGGGTGTAGCTTGTCTGCCCGCAAAAGTACGCGACCCGCTATTAGGCTCGTTGGGCCGTCTGGCCGGGCGTTTAGGCAAAAGCGCTCGCCGCCGCGCACAAATCAATCTGCGTTACTGTTTCCCGGACAAAAGCGATGCTGAAGTCGAGTCTATCATTGATGGTATGTACACCACTGCGCCGCAGGCGATGGCGATGATGGCTGAACTGGCGATTCGCGGACCAGAGAAAATTTTGCCGCGCGTCGACTGGCAGGGCAAAGAGATCATCGACGAAATGCACGAGAAGGGCGAGAACGTCATTTTCCTCGTGCCGCACGGCTGGGGCGTGGATATCCCGGCAATGCTGATGGCGTCCCAGGGGCAGAAAATGGCCGCCATGTTCCACAATCAGGGCAACAAAGTATTCGATTATGTGTGGAATACCGTACGTCGTCGTTTTGGCGGTCGTCTGCATGCGCGTAACGACGGCATTAAGCCGTTTATCCAATCGGTGCGTCAGGGCTACTGGGGCTACTATCTGCCGGATCAGGATCACGGCCCGGAGCACAGCGAGTTCGTCGATTTCTTCGCCACCTACAAAGCCACACTCCCGGCGATCGGCCGTCTGATGAAGGTGTGCCGTGCGCGCGTGGTGCCGCTGTTCCCGGTCTATGATGGCAAAACACATCGTTTAACCATTCTGGTACGCCCGCCGATGGACGATCTGCTGGAAGCAGACGATCACACCATTGCGCGTCGAATGAATGAAGAGGTGGAGATTTTTGTCGACCCGCATCCGGAACAGTACACCTGGATCCTGAAGCTGCTGAAAACGCGTAAACCGGGTGATATTAAGCCGTATAAACCGAGCGAGCGATATCCAGAGTAAGTGCTTTATGTGCCCGGTGGCGCTGCGCTTACCGGGCCTACACGAATTGAGTAGGGCAAAGTCTGGTAGGCCTGATAAGCGAAGCGCCATCAGGCAGTTTTACAGCCTACTCGTAGCTAAAAATAAAAAGGCCTCTTCACATGAAGAGGCCTTTTACACATTAAAGAACTATCTTATTCGACGGTCAAAATACGCGTGGTGTTGGTGGAACCCACGGTATCCATCACATCACCCTGCGTCACAATCACCAGGTCGCCGGCAACCAGATAGCCTTTATCGCGCAGCAGATTAACGGCTTCATGGGCCGCCGCAACGCCGTCGCTTTCGCTATCGAAATGCACCGGGGTCACGCCGCGATACAGCGCGGTCAGGTTCAGGGTGCGCTCATGACGCGACATGGCGAAAATCGGCAGACCGGAGGTGATACGTGAAGTCATCAGCGCGGTACGGCCAGACTCGGTCATGGTGATGATGGCACTCACACCTTTCAGATGGTTTGCCGCGTACATCGCGGACATCGCAATGGCTTCTTCAACGTTGTCGAACTGCACGTCCAGACGGTGTTTAGAGACGTTGATGCTTGGGATTTTTTCCGCACCCAGGCACACGCGCGCCATTGCCGCGACGGTTTCAGACGGATACTGGCCCGCAGCGGTTTCCGCAGACAGCATCACCGCATCGGTACCATCCAGCACGGCGTTCGCCACGTCCATGACTTCCGCGCGGGTTGGCATTGGGTTGGTGATCATCGATTCCATCATCTGGGTTGCAGTGATCACTGCACGATTCAGCTGACGCGCGCGACGAATCAACGCTTTCTGAATACCCACCAGCTCCGGGTCGCCGATTTCTACACCCAGGTCGCCACGCGCAACCATCACCACGTCAGACGCCAGGATGATGTCATCCATCGCGTCCTGGCTGCATACGGCTTCCGCACGTTCAACTTTTGCCACGATTTTCGCGTCGCAGCCTGCTTCGCGCGCCAGACGACGAGCGTAGTTCAGGTCTTCGCCACAGCGCGGGAAGGAGACCGCCAGATAGTCGACAGCAATTTTTGCTGCGGTGACGATATCTGCTTTGTCTTTCTCGGTCAGGGCTTCAGCAGAGAGGCCGCCGCCCAGTTTGTTGATACCTTTATTGTTGGAAAGCGGGCCGCCGACGGTCACTTCGGTGAACACTTTCATGCCCTGAACTTCCAGCACTTTCAACTGTACGCGACCATCGTCGAGCAGCAGAATGTCGCCCGGAACCACATCCGCAGGCAGACCTTTATAGTCGATACCGACTTTTTCTTTATCGCCTTCACCTTTACCCAGGTTGGCGTCGAGCAGGAATTTATCGCCGATGTTGAGGAAAACTTTGCCTTCTTTGAAGGTTGAAACACGGATTTTTGGACCCTGGAGATCGCCTAAAATAGCCACATGACGACCCAGTTTTGCCGCGATTTCGCGTACTTTATCTGCGCGAAGCTTATGATCTTCCGGCGTACCGTGAGAGAAGTTCATTCGTACAACGTTGGCGCCTGCGGCAATCACTTTCTCAAGATTATTGTCGCGGTCAGTGGCTGGCCCTAACGTGGTAACGATTTTGGTTCTGCGAAGCCTTCTGGACATGTAATACTCCGTTAACTTAAACAACCAGGTGTTGCGTGAACATGGATTCGGCTCCTAAAAGGTAGCACCGCTTGTGCAGTGATAACGCCGAATGTCTAATCAATAGTGCTGTAACGATTTTTAGTGGTTATCGCTGTGTGTCATACGTTCTTTATCAAACCGCGATTCCTTTAACGCTTCTTTGACTCGCTTCAAGTTATCCCTGAATTTCGCGCCCCGGCGCAGCGTAAAACCGGTAGCCAGCACGTCAATGACCGTCAACTGTGCCAGCCTGGAAACCATGGGCATATAAACGTCGGTGTCTTCGGGAACGTCAAGCGTAATGGCAAGGGTGGCTTCGCGCGCGAGCGGCGTGTTTGCCGACGTCAGCGCAATCACCATAGCATCGTTCTCACGCGCCAGCTGCGCCAGTTCCACCAGACTTTTGGTTCTGCCAGTGTGTGATATCAGCACCACGACGTCATCTTCGCTGCAATTCATACAGCTCATCCGTTGCAACACGATGTCATCGGAATAGACCACCGGCACGTTGAATCGGAAGAATTTGTTCATCGCGTCGTGGGCGACAGCGGCGGAAGAGCCCAATCCGAAGAAGGCGATGCGTTTGGCCTGAGTAAGGAGATCGACCGCCCGGTTTACCGCCGACATTTCCAGCGACTGGCGGACGTGCGCCAGGCTTGCCATCGCCGACTCAAATATTTTCCCGGTGTAGGCTTCTACGCTGTCATCTTCATCCACATTACGATTAACATACGGTGTACCGTTGGCCAGACTTTGGGCAAGATGAAGCTTAAAATCGGGGAAGCCGCGCGTTTCAAGGCTGCGACAAAAACGATTTACCGTTGGCTCGCTGACCTCGGCTTCCAGCGCCAGTGCCGCAATACTTGAGTGGATAGCCTGCTCTGGCGCGGCAAGGATCACCTCCGCCACTTTACGTTCGGATTTGCTAAGGTTTTCCAGTTGCGACTGAATTTTTTCCAGCATGTTCATCGTGATGGGGCGCTCATTGATTGAAACGATTCCATTAATGGGTGAAATCTGCAGGCGTTTTAGCAAGAATATACCCCTCAAGGTTGATGAAAGGGGACAAACAACAGCAAAAAATGTTGTTTTTTTTCATTACATGATCAACGTCGAATTTTTGCATACCCGAACAGGGCGAAAGAACGAACAAAATTAGCGCTTTGCCCAAGCGTTAAGCCGCAGATATTTCCATTTGTGCGGTCTAAGGCGGTAAAAGGTTTCGGTAAGTTAGTAAACACAGTACAGTGCGGTGTAATAAAATTACAACTGTAGCCTGGCATAAGAACCAGGAAATACAACTGAGGAGAATGACATGGCGGTAACGCAAACGGCCCAGGCATGCGATCTGGTCATTTTCGGCGCGAAAGGTGACCTGGCGCGTCGTAAATTGTTGCCTTCCCTGTATCAGCTTGAAAAAGCCGGTCAGATCAATCCGGACACCCGTATTATCGGGGTAGGACGTGCGGATTGGGACAAAGAGGCGTACACCAAAGTGGTGCGCGAGGCGCTCGAAACCTTCATGAAGGAGAAAATTGATGAAGGTTTGTGGGAAACACTGAGCGGCCGCCTGGATTTCTGCAATCTGGATGTCAACGACACCAGCGCGTTTAGCCGCCTTGGCGAAATGCTGGATCAGAAAAACCGTGTCACCATCAACTACTTCGCGATGCCGCCAAATACGTTCGGCGCGATTTGCAAAGGTTTGGGTGAGGCGAAACTGAACGCCAAGCCTGCGCGCGTGGTGATGGAAAAACCGCTGGGCACCTCGCTTGCGACCTCGCGTGAAATCAATGACCAGGTGGGCGAATACTTCGAAGAGTGCCAGGTATACCGTATTGACCACTATCTGGGTAAAGAAACGGTCCTGAACCTACTGGCGCTGCGCTTTGCCAACTCCCTGTTTGTTAATAACTGGGATAACCGCACTATCGATCACGTCGAAATCACCGTGGCAGAAGAAGTTGGTATCGAAGGCCGTTGGGGCTACTTCGACCAGGCTGGTCAGATGCGCGATATGATTCAGAACCACCTGCTGCAAATTCTGTGCATGATTGCTATGTCGCCGCCGTCCGATCTGACCGCCGACAGCATTCGCGATGCCAAAGTGAAAGTACTGAAATCCCTGCGTCGTATCGACCGTTCTAACGTGCGCGAAAAAACCGTACGCGGTCAGTACACCTCAGGTTTTGCTCAGGGCAAAAAAGTGCCGGGCTACCTGGAAGAAGAGGGCGCCAACAAACAAAGCAATACGGAAACTTTCGTCGCTATTCGCGTTGATATCGACAACTGGCGCTGGGCGGGCGTGCCGTTCTACCTGCGCACCGGTAAACGACTGCCGACCAAATGCTCTGAAGTGGTGGTGTACTTCAAAAACCCGGAACTCAATCTGTTTAAAGAGTCCTGGCAGGAGCTACCGCAGAATAAACTGACGATTCGCTTGCAGCCAGATGAAGGTGTGGATATCCAGGTGCTGAACAAAGTGCCGGGTCTGGACCACAAACATAACCTGCAAATCACCAAGCTGGATCTGAGCTACTCCGAAACCTTCAATCAAACGCACCTGGCGGATGCTTATGAGCGCCTGCTGCTGGAAACCATGCGCGGAATTCAGGCGCTGTTCGTGCGTCGCGATGAAGTGGAAGAAGCGTGGAAGTGGGTCGACTCCATCACTGAAGCGTGGGCCGCCGATCAGGACCCGCCGAAACCATATCAGGCAGGCACCTGGGGGCCGGTAGCTTCCGTTGCCATGATCACCCGCGATGGCCGTTCCTGGAACGAGTTTGAGTGAGGAACACCGGTAATCCCATTGGGGTATTTTACCGGTAACATGATCTAACACAGCATGTAGTGCTATTTTTACGCATTTAAGCCCCGGGTGGATTCACCCCCGGGGCTTTTTTTATTACACTATCTTCAGATGTTTGCCCCTAAGCTACAGAATACGGGGGTTTTGTGGCAGAAAATGCTAATCAAAACCTTATGTCGCTGGAGCCTGGACAGAAAATTTTTGAGGAGCTTTTATGAATCCTGTATTGTTACGCGTAACAAATCGCATTATCGACCGCTCGCGCGATACCCGTTCTGCCTACCTTGAACGCATCAAGCGTGCGAAGACAGAAACCGTTCACCGCTCCCAGCTGGCCTGCGGTAACCTGGCGCACGGTTTTGCGGCTTGCGGCGCAGAGGATAAAGCCTCGCTGAAAAGCATGCTGCGTAACAATATTGCGATCATCACCTCCTATAACGACATGCTCTCTGCGCATCAGCCGTATGAGCACTATCCGGATATCATTCGTAAAGCCCTGCACAGCGTCAATGCTGTGGGTCAGGTTGCGGGCGGCGTGCCGGCGATGTGCGATGGCGTAACCCAGGGTCAGGATGGGATGGAACTCTCCCTGCTGAGCCGTGAAGTGATCGCCATGTCTGCGGCTGTGGGCCTGTCTCACAATATGTTTGACGGCGCGCTGTACCTCGGCGTGTGCGACAAAATCGTCCCAGGGCTGGCTATGGCGGCGCTCTCTTTCGGCCACCTGCCGTCCGTCTTCATTCCGTCAGGCCCAATGGCCAGCGGCCTGCCGAATAAAGAAAAAGTACGTATTCGTCAGCTGTATGCGGAAGGTAAGGTAGACCGTAACGCGCTGCTTGATTCTGAAGCCGCTTCTTACCATGCGCCAGGTACCTGTACGTTCTACGGTACCGCGAACACTAACCAGATGGTTATTGAATTCATGGGGATGCAGCTGCCGGGCTCTTCATTTGTTCACCCGGACGCGCCGCTGCGTGAAGAACTGACTGCGGCTGCCGCACGTCAGGTGACCCGCATGACCGGTAACGGCAACGAATGGATGCCGCTCGGTCAGATGATCGACGAAAAAGTGGTGGTCAACGGTATCGTTGCGCTGCTGGCAACCGGGGGTTCCACTAACCACACCATGCACCTGGTCGCCATGGCGCGTGCTGCGGGCATCATCATCAACTGGGATGACTTCTCTGAAATCTCCGACGTTGTGCCGCTGATGGCGCGTCTGTACCCGAACGGCCCGGCGGATATTAACCACTTCCAGGCGGCGGGCGGCGTACCGGTGCTGGTGCGCGAACTGCTGAAAGGTGGCCTGCTGCACGAAGACGTAAACACCGTGGCGGGCTTCGGTCTGTCTCACTACACCATGGAACCGTGGCTGAATAACGGCAAGCTGGACTGGCGTGAAGGCGCAGCCGCGTCTCTGGATGAAAACATCATCGCCTCCTTCGACAAGCCGTTCTCTAAACACGGCGGCACCAAAGTACTGAGCGGCAACCTTGGCCGCGCGGTGATGAAAACCTCTGCTGTGCCGGTTGAAAACCAGGTTATCGAAGCGCCAGCCGTGGTCTTTGAGAGCCAGCATGACGTTCTGCCCGCCTTTGAAGCGGGCCTGCTGGACAAAGATTGCGTAGTTGTGGTGCGCCATCAGGGGCCAAAAGCGAACGGAATGCCAGAATTACATAAACTCATGCCGCCACTTGGTGTATTATTGGACCGCTGTTTCAAAATTGCGTTAGTAACTGATGGACGACTCTCTGGTGCATCAGGTAAAGTGCCGTCAGCAATTCATGTTACCCCGGAAGCATACGATGGTGGCTTGCTGGCAAAAGTACGTGACGGCGATATGATCCGTGTCAACGGGCAGACCGGCGAATTAACGCTGCTGGTCGATGAAGCCGAGCTGGCCGCACGTCAACCGCACATTCCTGACATGAGCGCCTCCCGTGTCGGTACTGGCCGCGAAATGTTCAGCGCGCTACGCGAGAAACTCTCCGGCGCAGAGCAGGGCGCAACCTGCATTACCTTTTAAGATGATACGTTTTTAGATCTGGCGAGAGAATAATCTGATGAAAAACTGGAAAACCACTGCAGAAGCAATCCTGACTACGGGTCCTGTTGTACCGGTAATCGTAGTGAACAAGCTGGAACACGCTGTGCCGATGGCAAAAGCGCTGGTTGCAGGCGGTGTACGCGTGCTGGAAGTCACCCTGCGTACCGCGTGCGCAATGGACGCTATCCGCGCTATCGCTAAAGAAGTGCCGGACGCTATCGTAGGTGCGGGTACTGTCACTAACCCGCAGCAGCTGAAAGAAGTCACCGAAGCAGGTGCGCAGTTCGCCATCAGCCCGGGCCTGACCGACTCTCTGCTGAAAGCAGCAACCGAAGGTACTATTCCGCTGATCCCGGGTATTAGCTCTGTTTCTGAACTGATGCTGGGTATGGATCACGGTCTGAAAGAGTTCAAATTCTTCCCGGCTGAAGCAAACGGCGGCGTGAAAGCGCTGCAGGCGATTGCAGGTCCGTTCTCTCAGGTTCGTTTCTGCCCGACTGGCGGTATCTCTCTGAAAAACTGCCGCGACTACCTGGCGCTGAAAAGCGTTCTGTGCGTTGGTGGTTCCTGGCTGGTTCCGGCGGATGCGCTGGAAGCAGGCGATTACGATCGCATCACCAAACTGGCTCGCGAAGCCGTAGAGACTGCAACGCTGTAAGTGCGTAACGATGCCGGGTGGCACTGCGTTTACCCGGCCGCAATAAACCTGAAGCGGGCCAACGGCCCGCTTTTTTTATCTCTCACGCATCATCATCGTGCACCTGATTATTCAGCCTCTATAAGAGATACGAGTTCCGAAAAGGAGTGCGCCAATGTGGAAGAGTAGGTGATCATCAGGTTGAGATAGTCGATGGCAAGGCCTGACTGATAACGCTGTTGCTTGCTGCAGTAAATAATTGAGCGCTGATTCAGGGCGTAAGCAATCCCATTCATAATCCCGGTATCAACGTTGGGTTCAAAGGTATCTGAATAGAATATGGCTTGCTTTGATTTTCTCAAGTTATCAATATCGTTTGCGATGTCATTTATATTATCGCCCAGGATGTATGTTTTCCCCGCATTGACAATGGCTTGCTGAATTTTTCCCAGTAATTCGCGAGAGGGTTCAGTATAGGAGAAATTGGGATCAAGATAATAATCGAACTCGATTGGTAAGGGGGAAACAGGTTTAGCCGGAGGAAGTCCTGTACCAAAATCAGTCAGTAAGTTCTGCTGCAGAATATGCAATGCGCGATTAATGATGTCTGTGGTTTGTGACCGATAGTTCTTAATACTGGGATCGGAATCAGAGATGGAAACAACGGTTGCTATGTAGTTCATCAACTTGCTGATTGGATAAAATTCGTCAGCATCTCCTGCCGCCCAGATAAGAAAATCTGTCGTTACCAGATGAACCGGCATACCGCGAGCCCATGCGTAGCCTGCTTCCCACGCACAGCCTGAGTCATAGGTTCCTCCATCGAAATAGCCTACGACACCCACGCTATTATCCATGTTGGCAACATCATTGATGAAGATCTCCTCCTCACTTGTTGCGCCAGCATCATCTCGATAGGGTAAAAAGGTGTGAACGAGCGATGGAAATAAACCATCATCAACCCATTGATCTAATATATCATTTAAATTTAGTGCGTCTAACCGCCATGGCGCACAATACACTCTGCATTGATTGTATAACTGATTTGCCATAATAAACTCCTTTTCGCTAATCCATGGTGTTGCGTTTTCGGTATCGGTTTATGCAAAATTACCCGTGGAGACACGGGTGCCTTTATGGTTGTATTTGAATATCATTACAAATATGACCGCGAGGATGAGCGAATACCCGGCGAAGACTAACCAAATTGTTTTCCATTCGGGATTGCCTGCAACGGTTAAATAATCGACAACCTTGCCACTGACAAACCCACCCAGGATGCAACCGAAGCCATTGGCCATCATTAAAAATACGCCCTGCGCACTGTTGCGAATGGATGGGTCAACCTCTTGCTCAACAAACACAGAACCTGAAATATTGAAGAAATCAAATGCGCAACCGTAAACAATCATGGAGAGGATTAAAAATAAGGTACCAATGAAAGACGGGTCGCCATATGCAAAAAGGCCAAAACGTAACATCCAGGCAATCATGCTCATTAACATGACATTCTTAATACCAAAACGCTTCAGGAAAAACGGAATCGCCAGGATAAAACAAACCTCTGAGATCTGGGATACAGACAGCAGAATTGATGCATGTGTAACCACAAAACTATTGGCAAATTCAGGAATGCGCTCAAAGCTGTGCAGGTAGGTATTACCAAACATACCCGTGATTTGTAACTCGGCACCCAACAGCATCGAAAAAATAAAAAAGATGGCCATTTTGCTATTTTTGAATAAAGCAAAAGCGCGTAGTCCCAATACGTCGATAATACCGCGCGCCTGATTCGACTTAGCGACCGGGATACGGGGTAACGTTAATGTAAACAGGCTTAATGCCAGAGAGGCTGCGGCACCGATGTAGAGCTGAACATGGCTAAGTTCGAACCCCGCAAGGCTTACCGCCCACATCGCAGCAATGAAACCGATGGTTCCCCATATGCGAATAGGCGGGAACGCCGCAACAATATCCAACCCTGCATTTTGTAGTCGATAGTAGGAGATAGTATTACTGAGACCAAGAGTTGGCATGTAAACTAAAGAATTCAACAGGATAACCGTGAACATCGCGGAGGGGGTAGTGACTGTCGCGGCAATAAATAGCATGATGGCGCCGATAAAGTGACAAGCGGCATAAACCCATTTTGCGCTAATCCATTTATCCGCGACTATCCCAAACAAGGTTGAGGTAATGACGGCGGCAATCCCCAAGGTGCTGTATACCGCACCGATATCTTCACCCTTGAAGTGCAATGTAATAAACATGTAGGAGCCAAAGGTGTTAAGCCAACTCCCCCATAGAAAAAACTGTAGAAAAGAAAGCGTTTTTAATTGAAGTTTCAGATTCATGTTATTTACCTACGTAATATAAATAATAGTAAACCCTTAATAAAAAATGAATGCATTGAGTTTATGTTGCGCCGATATATCGAAATGAATAAAGTTCATGTCGATTAGGTGTAATATCGGTACGCTATCTTTATAATCGAACAGTGGCGATAAAAACCAATACATTTTACTGTTGCGCTCAAGATCATTTCTATATTGATTCTGTTTATTTAGTGCGTAGGTATGCGGCGTTATTTATAACGTTTTTTATATGCTTATGGTTTTAATATTTTGTGGGTGTATAACGAGCATCCGGTAATATATCACTATTACCGGATGCTTTAACATTCTGTGAGCGGAGAATGAAAAACAGACTAAATCTTTCGCGTTAAGAACCCGCTTAACTATCCTTTTACGATCACGGCGGCAGCAGCAGCTTTTGCCCGCTCGATGGCGTCATCAACCGAATCCGCTGTTGCCAGCGCCACGCCCATTCGACGCGTACCCTCGATTTCCGGTTTTGCAAACAATCGAACCTGCAGACCCGCACCGACCGCGCCATTAACGTTATCAAAGGTGACGTTCTGGCTCTGTAAACGCGGCAGAATAACCGCTGAGGCGGACGGACCATACTGACGAATCGCGCCAACCGGCAGGCCCAGGAATGCGCGAACGTGCAGGGCGAACTCGGAGAGGTCTTGTGAAATCAGCGTCACCATCCCGGTGTCATGCGGGCGTGGGGAAACCTCGCTGAAGACAACGTCATCGCCACAGACAAACAGTTCCACACCAAACAAACCATGACCGCCCAGCGCCAGCACAACGTCGCGGGCGATAGCCTGTGCACGTTCCAGGGCGAGCGGACTCATCTGCTGCGGCTGCCACGATTCACGATAATCGCCATCTTCCTGGCGGTGACCGACCGGTGCACAGAAGTGAACGCCATCGACCGCGCTCACCGTCAGCAGGGTGATTTCAAAATCAAAATTCACCACGCCTTCGACGATGACGCGGCCCGCGCCCGCACGGCCACCCTGCTGGGCATACAGCCAGGCGTCGGCGAGCTGCGCTTCGCTGCGGATAAAACTCTGGCCTTTGCCGGATGAGCTCATTACCGGTTTGATGATGCAGGGCAGGCCAATTTCCGTGACGGCATCACGGAACGCCGCTTCGCTGTCGGCGAAGCGATATGCCGACGTGGGGAGCTTGAGTTCTTCGGCGGCCAGGCGACGAATGCCTTCGCGGTTCATGGTCAGCTGCGTGGCGCGCGCGCAGGGCACCACGTTCTGGCCCTGACGTTCCAGTTCAACCAGCATGTCGGTGGCGATAGCTTCAATTTCCGGCACGATGAAATGCGGTTTTTCCGCCTCGACCAGCGCTTTCAGCGCCTGACCATCCAGCATGTTAATGACGTGCGAGCGGTGAGCGACGTGCATGGCAGGCGCATCGGCATAGCGATCGACAGCAATCACTTCAATTCCCAGTCGCTGACACTCAATGGCAACCTCTTTTCCGAGTTCGCCAGAACCTAAAAGCATTACGCGCGTCGCCGCAGGACGCAGGGCTGTGCCTAGTAAAGTCATTGCATCTTCCATCGTCTGTCAAAATTTCGCGCATTATAAACGAAAACGTTTGCGTCTGTCTTGCTGTCAGCGTTAACCCCGCGCTATCACCTTAAATTTGCGCATCTTTATGCGGCGCAGACATATCCTGACATCGACTCGCCTACGCTGGATAACTGGCACAAATCTATCGGAGGTCATATGTCTGGCTGGCTTAATCAACTGCAATCGCTGCTGGGGCAAAAATCGGGTGAGGGGAAGAAAGATCTCAGCCAAATGCTGGTGCCTGGCGCACTGGGCGGGCTGGCGGGGTTGCTGGTCGCCAGTAAATCCTCGCGCAAAATGCTGGCGAAATACGGCACCGGGGCGCTGTTAGTCGGCGGCGGTGCGGTGGCGGGCAGCGTGTTGTGGAACAAATATAAAGATAAGTTAAAGGGCAATCCGCAAACAGAACAGAGATACGGTGAACCTGCCGCGCCGCTGGATGTGCGCACGCAGCGACTGATTCTGGCGCTGGTGTTCGCCGCGAAGAGCGACGGGCATATTGATGCCAAAGAGCAGGCGGCCATCGAACAGCAACTGCGCGAAGCCGGTGTTGAGGAGCAGGGGCGTGCGCTGATCGCCCAGGCTATTGAACAGCCGCTCGATCCCCAACGTCTGGCGCGTGATGTGCATAACGAAGAGGAAGCTTTAGAGCTTTACTTTGTGAGTTGTGCGGCGATAGATATCGATCACTTTATGGAGCGCAGCTATCTGAATGCGCTGGGCGACGCGCTGAAGCTGCCGCCGGAAGTGCGAGAAGGCATCGAGCAGGATTTGCAGCAACAAAAACAGCAACTTTAAACGTCTTGTCACAGGTTTCGCTTGCATCGTCGTTTAATTTGTCCACCCTTATAGGGTGTGACTAATACAGAAGAACAATGACATGCCGCCAAAAGCGAAACGAATTCCTCACGCCATGACGCTTCATGGCGATACGCGTATCGATAACTATTTCTGGCTGCGCGACGACAATCGCGCAGAGCCAGAGGTCCTCGATTATCTGCATCAGGAAAATGATTACGGAAAAAGTGTGATGGATTCTCAGCGCGAGCTTCAGGAGCGCGTGCTGAAGGAGATCATCGACCGTATTCCTCAGCGAGAAGAGTCCGCGCCCTATACCAAAAACGGTTATCGCTATCGCCAGGTGTATGAGCCGGGCTGCGAGTACGCGATATATCAGCGCCAGTCGGTGCAGAAGGGGGAGTGGGAACCCTGGGATCTGTTGCTCGACGCTAATCAGCGCGCCGCGCACAGCGAATTTTATACCCTCGGTGGGCTGACGGTTTCACCGGACAACGATCTGCTGGCGATCACCGAAGATTATCTTTCGCGTCGCCAGTACGGCCTGCGTTTTTGCAATTTGCGTACCGGGATTTGGTATCCTGAAGTGCTGGAGAATGTCTCTCCTGGCATCGTCTGGGTCAATGATTCTCAAACGCTCTATTATGTTCGCAAGCACCCCACGACGCTTCTGCCGTGGCAGGTGTGGCGACATCGCATCGGTACGCCTGCGGCGCAGGATACGCTGGTGTATGAAGAGAAAGATGACACGTTCTACGTCAGCCTGCATAAAACGTCCTCGAAACACTATGTGGTGATCGCGCTCTCCAGCGCCACGACCAGCGAAATGCGGCTGCTTGATGCCGAGTTGCCGGATGCCGAACCGATCGTGTTCCTGCCGCGTCGAAAAGATCATGAATACAGCATCGATCACTTTCAGCATCATTTTTATATTCGCTCCAACCGTGAAGGGAAAAACTTCGGTCTTTACCGCAGTAATGTACGCGATGAGAAACAGTGGCAAACGCTGATTCCGGCACGCGATGATGTGATGCTTGAGAGCTTTACGCTCTTTACCGACTGGCTGGTGCTGGAGGAGCGTCAGCACGGCCTGACCAGCCTGCGGCAGATTAATCGCCATACGCATGAAGAGAGCGGGATCGCCTTTGATGACCCGGCCTATGTCACCTGGGTGGCCTATAATCCTGAGCCGGAAACGTCGCGGCTGCGCTATGGCTATTCGTCCATGACCACGCCGGATACGCTGTTTGAGCTGGATATGGACACCGGCGAGCGTCAGGTGCTGAAGCAGCAGGAGGTTAAAGGTTTCGACGCCTTGCGTTACCAGAGCGAACACGTTTGGATCACCGCGCGCGATGGCGTGGAAGTCCCGGTTTCGCTGGTGTATCACCGCGAACATTTCCGCAAAGGAAAAAATCCGCTGCTGGTGTATGGCTATGGCTCTTACGGCGCCAGTATGGACGCCGATTTCAGCGGCAGCCGTCTGAGCCTGCTGGATCGCGGTTTTGTCTATGCTATCGCCCACGTTCGCGGCGGCGGCGAGTTAGGGCAGCAGTGGTATGAAGATGGCAAATTCCTCAAGAAGATGAATACCTTCAATGATTACCTTGATGTGACCGATGCGCTGCTGGCTCAGGGCTATGGTGATGCCAAACTGTGCTACGGCATGGGGGGCAGCGCGGGCGGGATGTTAATGGGAACCGCTATTAATCTGCGCCCTGAACTGTTCCATGGCGTGGTGGCGCAGGTGCCATTTGTTGATGTCGTCACGACGATGCTGGATGAGTCTATTCCGCTGACCACCGGGGAGTTTGAGGAGTGGGGAAATCCGCAGGATGAAACCTATTACCACTACATGAAGTCCTACAGCCCCTACGATAATGTGCAGCCGATGGCGTATCCGCATCTGCTGGTCACCACCGGGTTGCATGATTCTCAGGTACAGTACTGGGAGCCCGCGAAATGGGTGGCGAAACTGCGCGAGCAGAAGGTGGATGATAACCTTCTGCTGCTGTGTACGGATATGGACTCCGGGCATGGTGGAAAGTCGGGGCGCTTCAAAAGTTATGAAGGCGTAGCGCTCGAATTCACGTTTCTGATTGCGCTGGCTCAGGGTACCTTACCCGGCAGAAGCGTCCGCTAATTTATTCGCCCAGATAGTGCTTTAACGTGAGGCGCAATTCCGGGCTCATTCGATCCAGGTTGTTGAACAACCACCGTAAATAACCTGGATCGTTCTCCGCCACTTCCGAAACCTCTTTGCCGCGATATTTACCAAAGGTAAAGGTGCGCAGCAGCGCCGGGCGTCCGGTGACATCGACCATTTGTTCGGGCGACCAGCCAGAAACATCGATGATATCAATCAGTAATGCGGCAGTGATATAGCAATCATACAGCGCGCGGTGATGATGTAACCCCGGCGGCGTGGCGATGCTCAGTTTGCGCGACTTATACAGCGCCATGTTGCTGTATTTGATGCCGGGCCATAACCGACGCGCCATCTTCATCGTGCAAATCCACTCACCGTTCATTTCTGGCAGAACGCGACGGTCGAAACTGGCGTTGTGCGCGACATACCACGGGCTTCCCTGGTAAAAAGGCAGAACCTCTTCAATCCACGGCTGATTGGCAACCATCTCTTCCGTAATGCGGTGAATTGCCATCGCCTGTGCGCTGATCGGGCGATCGGGGCGCACGAGGTGGCTCATTGGGTTGGTGATTTTCCCATCCACGACATCTACGGAAGCTATCTCAACGACGCCCCCCTGAAGGTCGCAGGTTTCGGTATCGATCACGCGTAACATGGCTTACTCCCGGCCAAAAGAAGCTAGCGTAATGGAATGATGTCGCCTTGCCAACCCTGAGCGCTTTTTCTGCCGGTGACCAGTAGTTCACCCTGGTCCGCCCGGACGATCAGTTGCCCGGTTTCATCCCATAGGGCGCTGCCGCCGGAAAAGTCATCGCAGCTGTAGTTAGACTTGAGCACCGCGATGGCGTGCTTACGTGCAAACCATTGTAACCGCTGAGTATTCAGGCTTTGCTGGGATTCTGCGGTGCTGGTGAGTGTGGCCAGCAGCGACGCCTGTGGCGATAGATCGCAGCCATCGTTATTCAAATTGAACACGCTAATATAGCGCGATTCCGGCGTCAGGCAGGTACCGTTGCCCTGCGCACAGGTATACGGTTTCGCGATGTCGGGGGAGAATATGGCCACGCCCTTACTGCGTTGACCGTTTTCCTCAACGGGTAAGCCAGCCACAATGGTTATCTGATGCTGGCGGGCCGCATCGGTGAGCGGTTGCAACTGGTCGTTACTGGGAGGTGAGGGGAGCCCGGACTCACCCGTCAGGCCAGTCAGAGAGAGTTCAGGGAAAATTAATACCTTACATTCCAGTTTCGCCGCGGCGCGGATAAAACGGAGATGGTGAACGATATTTTCGGCGAGGCTGCCGTTCTGCGGCGCGAATTGCGCCGCTGCAATAGACCATGCCAGCATAGTTGCTTCCTTCAACAAGAGGTCAGTGGGTCGTTACTTCAGATTTTCCTGAAGAAGTTTACACCGATTGCCGTAAGGAAGTGTAACAGTCCGTAAGGATTATTTTTGTTTCGGCTCGTAAGGCAAACGAGACAGGGAAACCGAGGCCAGACGATGGGCGATTAAACGCTCGCGGAACCAATCGCGAAGGTGTTCCGGCTGTTCGCGTTCCACCACTTCGGCAACCACTGGCATGTTATAGCGTTCTTTAAAGGCGACGCCCGCTGCGGCAAGATCGACGTTAACTTTATCCATCTCATCTTGCGGTAGTTTAGCCAGATTAGTATGCATCAGATTCTCTCCTTTTCAGGGCGCAACGTTACTAAGAGTCTAGTAGAATGGCAAGCTTAATGGCGCCACATCTCGACTCAGGAATTATACAAGGTTATTCTTTCAGCTACATCCATAACAAAAGGGAATGAACAATATGGGATCCCACGCCGTTCGCGTGCTCTGCGCTACGCTGTTTTTAACCTGCTCCCTCTCTGCCCCGGCTGTCTGGGCGCATGCCCACCTCAAACAACCGGTGCCTGCCGCAGAAAGTGAAGTGAGCCCCGCTCCGCAATCTATCACGCTGCATTTCTCTGAAGGCGTCGAATCGCGCTTCAGCGGCGTCACGGTGACTGGCGCAGATGATAAAAAAGTCGAAACGGGCAAAGCGGTACGCAGTGAAACTGATAAAACGGAACTGACGGTTCCGATCAATCAACCGCTGGCATCCGGGCTCTATACCGTTAACTGGCACGTGGTGTCAGTCGATGGGCATAAAACCCAGGGTCAGTACCAGTTTCGCGTGAAATAATATGCTGACGACGCTCTATGTTGGGCTGCGCTTCGTGCATTTTGCTGCGCTGATGGCGGTACTGGGATGCGCGCTTTATGGCGGCTGGTGGGCTCCACCACCGCTGCGCCGTCTTTTCAGTCAGCGCTTTGCACCGCTGATTCATCTCTCGCTGCTGGCCTGCGCCGCATCGGCACTGCTGATGCTAATAGTGCAGGGCGGGTTGATGGGGGATGGCTGGCGCGACGTCTGGCAGCCTGAAGTCTGGCTGGCGGTGGCGGCGACGCAATTTGGCGGTGTCTGGCTGTGGCAAATCATTCTGGCGGGCGTGGCGCTAACCATTGGTTGGGTGAAACCGCGTCAGATGATGCGTTTACTGCTGCTCCTGACGGCGGCGCAGTTTATCCTGTTGGCAGGTACCGGGCATTCGGCAATGCGCGACGGGGCTATTGGCGCGCTACAGCGCGGGAATCATGGGCTGCATCTGCTGTTTGCAGCGGCCTGGCTTGGCGGCTTATTGCCGTTTCTTTATTGTCTGAGACTGGCAAAAGGGCGCTGGCGGCAGGCGGCAATCTATACCATGATGCGTTTTTCGCGGTACGGGCATCTCGCGGTGGCGGGTGTCGTGCTGACGGGGATCGTTAACGCATTATTGATTCAGAATGGCTGGCCGCTGGATACACCTTATAGCCGCATGCTGCTGGTAAAATGTGCGCTGGTCGCCATGATGGTGGTTATTGCGCTGGTGAACCGCTATGTTGTCGTGCCGCGAATGGTGATGGCCGAGCCCGCTACGCAACGCTTTTTTCTGCGCACAACGCAGGTAGAACTTGTTCTTGGGGCGCTGGTGCTGGCATGCGTCAGCCTGTTTGCCACCTGGGAACCTTTTTAAATAATGGCGAAGATATGAAAAAAATCGTTCTGACTCTTTTATTGTTAACGGCGGCGGGTTCCGCGCTGGCCGCCCCGCAAATTATCACCGTGAGCCGCTTTGAGGTGGGGAAAGATAAGTGGGCGTTTAATCGGGAAGAGGTGATGCTGACCTGTCGCCCGGGCAATGCGCTGTATGTGATTAACCCAAGCACGCTGGTTCAATATCCGCTTAACGGCATTGCCGAAGAGCAGGTTAAGGTCGGGAAGACCACCGCGCAGCCGCTGAGCATCATACAAATTGATGATCCTGCGCGTCCGGGAGAGAAAATGAGCCTGGCACCGTTTATCGAACGCGCCGAAAAGCTGTGCTGATTGTCAAAAATATCTAATTGATTCCAAATAAAAAACCGCCGCCATTCCGGGAATGTGCGAGCGGTTTTTTTATGGTCTGCCGTTTTTTGACGCCGAAATTTTCTGACCGCTTTCGTCGCGGACTGGAAAACCTGGCACGGTCATCTATTCTTATAGTGCAAGGCGACTTAGCCTGCATTAATGCCAACTTTTAGCGCACGGCTCTCTCCCAAGAGCCATTTCCCTGGACCGAATACAGGAATCGTATTCGGTCTCTTTTTATCAGTCTGTTGCGCCATCTGTGGCGCTTAGCATCCTGAGCAAAGAGCCATACCCGCCGGTACGTCCTTTTTCTTTATATCATAGCGATTGCGTCATTAACAATTACTTTACATTTATTTTTTCTACCAGTCTGTTTCGCCCGTCGCAGGTGAATCGCCATGATTGCTCGGTGTTTCTGTATGTTCAGGCGCATTTATCAATGTATCGCGAAATAATTAGCCTTATGATCTGTTTTACGCTCTCCGTATCATCGCATTTATAAAATCGTCAGAGTTAAGAATGCTCTGACAAATAGAATAAATAAAGGAGTGCGGTAAATATTTATTTCTGTGATAAGTCCTCACCTAATGAATAATTCGGAAATGCCTGATTAATCATCTGCTATGGCGAACAAATCACCGTATGCCGCGCCCGGCGGGGCGCTCAGGCTTTATGTAATCGTGTGGTGGGTGCAAATCGCGCTATCCTTTTTGCTAAAAAGAGTGCACTCTAACGGGGAGTTAAGCTACAGCCTTCCGGTAAGTTTTTTTCTTTTTTCAGGTCTCTTTTGTAAAGTCTTGTCCTGAAAGTGAATTAGCCGAACGTATTACTGTCAAACTCTTATACGTACCGCATAAAGAGTGATGAAAAGGATTCATTTTTTCCTTACGCGCTACTTTTTTTCATGCCTCAGGAAAAAATGATGTCTAAAGAATTTGATACCCGGTTATTGCATCCGCGTAACTGGTTAACGTGGTTCGGCTTAGGTGTGCTTTGGCTCATCGTCCAGCTTCCTTATCCTGTCTTACATGCCCTCGGTTCAACGGTGGGTAAAATGTCTCGTCGTTTTCTCAAGCGCCGCGAGCGCATTGCGGCGCGTAATATTGAACTCTGCTTCCCTCAGATGGACGCGGCTTCACGTGAAGCGATGCTTGAGCAAAACTTTATGTCGCTCGGGATGGGCCTGATTGAAACCGGTATGGCCTGGTTCTGGAGCGATGCCCGCGTCAAAAAATGGTTTGATGTCGAAGGTTACGACAACCTGACTAAAGCATTACAGCAGCATCGTGGCGTGATGGTGGTTGGCGTGCACTTTATGTCACTGGAGCTCGGGGGCAGGGTCATGGGGTTATGTCGCCCGATGATGGCAACCTACCGTCGTCATAATGATCCGCTGATGGAGTGGGTTCAGACCAAAGGTCGCCTGCGTTCCAATAAAGCGATGATCGATCGCCGCAATTTGCGTGGCCTGGTGCAGGCGCTGAAAGCCGGTGAAGCCGTGTGGTTTGCGCCAGATCAGGATTACGGCCCGAAGGGTAGCGTTTTCGCACCGTTCTTCTCGGTGAACGAAGCGGCAACGACCAACGGGACCTGGGTGCTCTCACGTTTGTCAGGCGCGGCAATGCTCAGCATCACCATGGTGCGTAAGGCGAATAAGAAAGGTTACGTGCTGCACATCAGTGACGTGATGTCTGATTACCCGGTGAATGACGAAATCGATGCGGCCAGCTATATGAATAAAATCATCGAGAAAGAGATTTTACGCGCGCCGGAACAGTATCTGTGGGTGCACCGTCGCTTTAAAACGCGTCCACGCGGCGAAGCGTCGCTCTATCATGCGGCTTCTCCGCACTGATCGGTACCCTCAAAAATCGCTGTATTCGTGGGCGGGATACCAGAACCCGTCCACAAAATCCTCTATCGGAAAACATCCTCCACGACGCAATCGCTGATCTTCCATCGCAGCAACACATTGCTTCTCCGAGTTATACACGTCCACGACAATATCATCACAGCCACCGTCAAGGTAGCAGATGAACAAAACCAGTGCGAACATCCTGCCCTCAGTCTGATAAAAGGTTATGACACAACGGATCCGTTAAGGATTAAGTGTAGGGGATGAAGGGCAGCGGCGGGAAAGGTTATGCAAATAAATAACCCGCCTGTGGGCGGGTTCCTTTTGGGTTATGCGAAGCGCAGTACCCAGGCATCAGAACGTTGGTCGTAATGTTTACGGTAAAGGACAGAGTGTTCGCCGTTGAGTACGGCAGGGACGCTGGTGTCGGCATCCCAGGCGTCTAGCTGCATGCATAAGTCAGGGTCGGATTTACAGGGGATGCTTAACGTTCGTTCACCGTGCTGCTCGC
This sequence comes from Pseudocitrobacter sp. CD920760, assembly GCF_057782505.1. NCBI lineage: Bacteria > Pseudomonadati > Pseudomonadota > Gammaproteobacteria > Enterobacterales > Enterobacteriaceae > Pseudocitrobacter > Pseudocitrobacter sp. CD920760. The sequence continues at coordinate 3,140,578 of NZ_CM173490.1, read as the reverse complement.
CGTGCAGCTCGGCATCATCTATCTCGAATGCGCCGATGCGTACGTTGGTTTTACTCATGATGCTCTCCGTTGGTCGCTGATATTGTGGTACGACCAGTTCAGGTCGCCCATTTTTTAGCGTAGCCAACGAAGAGAATATCGCCAGTCAAAAAGTGCGCTATTTTTGCGCGCTTATCAGGGTTTTTCGGCAAAAAGTTTGCCGTCGCGGACCAGTTCGCGCGGATAACTGTTTTTCAACCGAGAGCTAATTCGCTTCGCCAGCCCAAGCGGGAAGCCCTGATACGTCACCACCACATCGTCGTGATTTGGCACATTTTCTGGGTAGATATCGCGCCCGCGATACCACTCCTGTGCCTCAGTCTGCGTCAGCTCATGCCCCAGTTTGTCGGTTTCGGCCAGCGCAATCACCGCTTCGTGCTGCCAGCGATAACCTTTGTTATGCGTCTCGGCAAGCTTGAGGCCAATGCGCGAGAAACGGACTTTTCCGAGCAGCGGTTCAATCTCTGCCGGGAAGAGCCAAATCTCCTTATCGCGCTGCCAGAGGGAAAGCGCGTCATTCCAGAACAGTCCGACCTGACTGGCTGCCTCAGTGACGGCGGCGGATTCGCGGGTTTTCATCGGTGTGAACGGGAATTTACCCACTTTATAGCCCGGTGCTGGCAGAGGCTCGACCGAGGCGATTTTACGCAGACGGGCAACGAAGAAGCCTTCGCAATCGTAAATTTGCGGGAAGACGTGGAGGAAACCTTCGGGCGTGAGCGCCTCTTTAGCTGAAGGGAACAGGGTTGCCAGCGATTCGATTTCCACAGCCTGCGGATACTGTTCCAGCAGCCAGGCCAGTACCGATTCGTTTTCGTCGCGATTGAGCGTACAGGTTGAATAGACCAGCGTACCGCCAGGTTTCAGTGCGTGAAAGGCGCTGTCGATAAGCTCTCGCTGCGTGGCGGCAATCTCAAGATTACTTTGTACCGACCAGTTTTTCAGCGCGTCGGGATCTTTACGCACTACGCCTTCGCCGGAACACGGCGCATCAAGCAGAATAGCGTCAAAACTTTCCGGTACTGCCGCACCGAAGACGCGGCCATCAAAATGGGTCAGCGCCACGTTGGCAATACCGCAGCGGCTGATATTGGCGTGGAGAACTTTTACCCGGCTGGCGGAAAACTCATTAGCGAGAATTGCACCCTGGTTGCCCATGCGAGCGGCAATCTGGGTGGTTTTCGATCCGGGAGCGGCGGCGACGTCCATCACCCGTTTTGGCAGCTCGTCCCCGGTAAACAGCGCGGCGACCGGCAACATCGAGCTGGCTTCCTGAATATAAAACAGGCCGCTAAGGTGCTCAGCGGTGCTGCCTAACGGCAGTGACTCTTCGTCTTCGCGTTCAATCCAGTAACCTTCCGCACACCAGGGCACCGGCGTCAGTTGCCAGCCATAAGGGGCGACCAGTGCCAGGAAATCGGCAACGCTGATTTTCAATGTATTGACGCGAATACTGCGGCGCAGCGGGCGCTGGCAGGCGGCAATAAAATCATCAAAGGCGAGGTGAGCAGGCATGGCCTCACGCATCTGCGCGAGGAATTCATCGGGAAGAAAGACAGAGTTTTGAGCCACTGGGGAGTACCACACGTAAACAGAGAGCGTGCAGTTTAGCATAAACGCCCCGGCGCAGTGACACCGGGGCGTTTAACATTAACGTGGCAGGGCGGTGCCCCATTGGCGCCACTCTTTCGGCTCCTCTTCCTGTAACAGGAAGTGTTTGCCTGCCTGCGCTTTCGGCGCGAGCGGTGTGCCTGGCGGGGTGGCAAAGGCAATACCGCCGCGAATGAACTGATTGAAGGTGCCGGTTTTCACCACACCCCCCGTCAGTCCGAAGTCGAGGCTGTAGCCGGATGCCAGCCAGAAGACTGAATTGTTGCGCACCAGATGCTGATAACGCTGGCTGATACGTAGTTCAACCATCACGCGGTCAGAAAGCGACCCCAGCGTCAGACCCGTTACCGTGCCCACTTCGATACCACGGAACAACACCGGGGTGCCAATGCCCAGCGAACCGGCTTCCGGCGCTTCCACCACCAGACTCAGCCCGTCGAGATAGCGGGAGTCGGCGATGGTGGCTTCCTGCAGCTCAAATTCGCGACGTGGCGAACCCTGGCCCATCTCAACGTTGATGTAAGGTTGCAGGATGGTATCGAGGTGCTCTACACCGGCAGCGGAAATCTGCGGCGTCACAACCGAGAAGCGACTGCCGCGACGCGCGAAGGTATTCACATACTCCGGATAAAGTACCGCGCGCGCCTGAACTTCGTTGCGCCCGGCGTTCAGTTCCAGCGTTTGTACCTGTCCAATATCAATGCCCAGATAACGAATTGGCATGCCTGCCGCCAGTTTCCCGGCATCAAAGGCGTGCAGCGTAATCTGGCCACCTACCGCACGCGCCGCCGTTTCAGACGCGAACAGGATACGTTTGTCGCCTTTACGGGTATTACCACCCGCGCCGCTCAGGTTATCGAAACTGATCGCGCCTTTCAGCGCACGGGACAGCGGCGAGGCCTGAACGGTTAACCCGCTTCCGTTCAGCTGTACTTTTGCACCGCCTTCCGCCCAGAACACGCTGTCCGGCGTCAACAGGGAACGGTATTCCGGTTTGATGTGCAGCGAGATATCAAACGCGTTAGCGCGAGGGCTTACGGTAATCACTTCACCCACTTCAAACTTGCGATACAGCACCACGGACCCCGCCTGAATATCCGGCAAGGTTTCAGCTGTCAGGGTGAGAGTAGAAGTAGGCAGCTCGCTAAGGCTATTTTCCTGCGCTTTCTCGAGGTTGGCGTACAGCGGATAATCGGCTTTCATCTCGCCTTTTTCACCCGGCAGAATGCGGATCCCGCCGCTCAGCCATTCATTGGCGCTCGCGCCGAGGAATTCAACGCCATCAAGACCGACTTTGACATCGACGCGGCTGTTCACCACAAACTTGCTGTCGCCATGGATCAGCTCACGATATTGCGGCTCGATTGCGATGGTGAACGTGACGCCTTTATTCGTCAGCTTACGCTCCATCACCTGGCCGACCTTCACGCCGTGCAAAATCAACGGTTGCCCGGCATCAATGCCGTAGCTTTCCGGCGCGCTCAGGGAGAGCGTCATGACGTCAGGCTGTTGTAACAGCGTTTTGCTGGCCGGGAGAACCGTAAAGCTGTCTCGTGCCTCGCCTTCGCCCGGCACCAGCTCAAAGGTACTTCCGGTGAGAAGCATGCTGAGATTGGCGTTCTCCAGCGACAGTTTTGGCTCATGCAGTTCAATGCGCGTTTTCTCGCGCAGCAGCGTGACCACGCTGGGGTCAACGGTCATTTCGCCCGTCACGGAGCTGTCGGTATTGAGATTCAGTTTGGTCAACTGACCCACTTCCAGCCCCTGATAGAGCAGGGGAGTAGAACCCGCTTTCAGCCCCTGACCGCTGGGAAGCTGCAATTTAACGATAACGCCGCGCTGGCTGTGGGCCAGATCTTCATACAAACCGTACTCGTCATTTTGCGCAGCCACTTCTGAATTTTCCGGTGAGTCGAAGGCTATCGCCCCGTTAACCAACGCGGTTAAGCTTTCAAGCTGCACCTTCGCACCGCTCAAATCGACGTCTGCTTTGATACCCGACACATTCCAGAAGCGGCTGCCTTTTTTCACCAGATTGGTGAAACGGCGCTCAATCAGCACGTCGATGGTCACCCCGCGTTTGTTGGCATTAATGGCGTAATCGTACACGCGTCCAACGGGGATTTTGCGGTAATAGACCAGCGAGCCGCTGCTGAGCGAACCGAGATCCGGCGCGTGCAGGTGAATCATCAGCTCGCCGTTATTCAGACGATATTTTGGCTGCGTATCCAGCGCGGTGAAGTGATCGCGCGCTTTACCTTTGCCGGGCATCATGCCGATATAGTTACCGCCGACCAGCGCATCCAACCCGGAAACACCGGCCAGAGAGGCCTTCGGCGTCACCAGCCAGAATTGCGTATCATCACGCAGCGCGTCTTCCATATCGCTTTTGATGCTGGCCTTCACTTCGATACGGTTCAGGTCTTCGGTCAGGCGAATTTCCTGCACCGTACCCACTTCCACCCCCTGATAGCGCACAGGCGTACGGCCAGGAACGATACCGTCCGCCGACATGAAGTCGATGGTGATAGTGGTGCCGCGATCTTCGTAACTGTTCCAGATGAGCCAGCCTGCAATCATCAGCGCGATGATCGGAAGCAACCAGAAAGGTGAAATGCGACGTTTAATTTTAATCTTCGCTTCAGTCGGTGAAGCGGGCGTTTCCTGACTCATGAGCGTCCCAAAGTAAGCGGCTGTCCAGCCAATTAACAGCAAGAATAGTCAATATCACCGCGGCACCGAAATAAAAAGCCGCCGGGCCCATTGTAAAGGCGAGAAGCTGATCGCGATTAATCAGCGACATGGTCAACGAGATCACAAACAGATCCAGCATCGACCAGCGACCAATCCACGTCACGAATCGCAGTAACAGAATTCGCGTGCGTAAACCCTGTTCACATTTGGAATGAATGCTAATCAGCAGCGTAAACAACACGATGATTTTGGTAAACGGTACCAGGATACTGGCGAAGAATACCACGGCGGCGACGGCGACGTTACTGTCCGCCAGAGAAAGAATCCCCGACATGATGGTATCTTCCTGTCGCCCGCCGTTAACGTAAATAATTGATATCGGCAAAAAGTTTGCCGGTAACAGAAAGATGACGGAGGCAATCAGCGCTGCCCAGCATTTCTGCAGACTCTGGCGACGCCGCCTGGTGAGTGGAACGTGGCAACGATGGCAGCGCCCGCGCGAATCCGGGAAGCCGGTGTGATGGCATTCCAGGCACACCATCAGCCCTTCATGGGGGCGGGTGACCGGGCGTTGAGGATAGAAGCGTTCCCAGAGCTCCTCGATATTCAGATGGATAAGCGTCAGAATGCTGAGGATCACCAGAGAAATAAACGCCGGCAGGCCGAGACCTGGTTGCAGGAAGGCGTAATCCTGTACCTTAATAGACGCAACGGCGATCCCTACCAGATAAATATCCAGCATCACCCACTCTTTGAGCTTCTCCAGCATCAGCAGCACCGGGCGCAGGTTCATGCCCAGAATATTGCCAAGCCAGAGATAGGCGATGGCGATAACCAGCACCGCTGGCGCGGCGACGCTACAGAACAGCACCATTGCGGCGGTAATGGGATCGCCCTGGGCGGTCATTTGCTGGATACCGTGTAGCACGTTTGCATCGATGCGTACGCCAAGCAGATGCAGGCGGAGCAGTGGCTCGCTCCAGGCGAACGGCATCAGCAGCATCATGGCAATCGCCATGGCGCCAAGACGCGTTAACGACCAGTCGCGACCGTCGCGAACTTTGGCATTGCAGCGCGGGCAATAGGCACATTGGTGCGATTTAACCGACGGTAACTGAAAAAGCGTATCGCACTGCGGGCAACGTTGGTATTGTGCCTGCGGGATAGGATCACCCATCGCATGAATACGAATTTTCTGTGTCGGTGTAATGCGTGATGTTTTTAGTGGCATTTATTACATCGTAGAATGAATGTATAACTCTATCTTAACTCATGAATGGATTGAACTTGAGCCCTGACGCATTTAATGCTTATTTTATAGGGGTATGCGTCGTCGATAGTATCAGTAATTGAAGTAGACAATAGTGGTTTAATAATGAACAAAACAGAACTTTACGCGGATCTTAACCGTGATTTTCAGGCATTGATGGCAGGTGAGAACAGTTTTCTAGCTGTAATCTCTAACACCAGCGCGTTGCTTTTTGAACGTCTGGCGGATGTTAACTGGGCAGGTTTTTATTTACTGGAAGGCAATACGCTGGTTTTGGGGCCATTCCAGGGCAAGCTGGCGTGCGTGCGCATTCCGGTTGGCCGGGGAGTATGTGGTACGGCGGTGGCGAAGAATGAAGTGCAGCGCGTAGAAGACGTGCACGCGTTCGACGGTCATATCGCCTGTGACAGCGCCAGTAACTCCGAAATCGTACTGCCGCTGGTGGTTGACGGAGAGGTGATTGGCGTGCTGGATATCGATAGCCCGCTCTTTTCACGCTTCAGCGAAGAGGACGAACAGGGCCTGCGTGAACTGGTCGGTCATCTCGAAAATGTGCTTGCTGGCACCGATTATCAAAAATTCTTTGCCCGCGTCGAAGGATAATCAACGGATAACGTAGCATTTAGCGATGGCGTCATTATAATGTCGCCTGTTCATGCCTGCGGCTTGTTGGCTACGTCCGTTGTAATCAGGAAATTTCATGGAAAATCAACCTAAGTTGAATAGCAGTAAAGAAGTTATCGCATTTCTGGCCGAACGTTTTCCGCACTGCTTCAGTGCCGAAGGTGAAGCTCGTCCTCTGAAAGTCGGTATTTTTCAGGATCTTGTCGAGCGTGTTGATGGTGAGATGAACCTCAGCAAAACCCAATTACGTTCCGCATTACGTCTTTATACTTCAAGCTGGCGCTACCTTTACGGTATCAAAGCTGGCGCAGTACGTGTCGACCTCGACGGTAACCCTTGCGGTGAACTCGATGAGCAGCACGTTGCCCATGCTCGTCAGCAGCTTGAAGAAGCCAAAGCGCGTGTTCAGGCTCAGCGTGCTGAACAGCAGGCGAAAAAACGCGAAGCTGCCGCTGCTGCGGGTGAAGGCGATGCACCGCGTCGCGAGCGTAAGCCGCGTCCTCCGGTTCGCCGCAAAGAAAACGCTGAGCGTAAACCACGCGATGCTAAACCTGCTGCGAAAGCCGTACGCGAAGTACGCGAAGAAAAGCTTACTCCTGTTTCCGACATTTCTGCGCTGACCGTTGGTCAATCCCTGAAAGTCAAAGCGGGCAATAACGCAATGGACGCCACGATTCTGGAAATCACCAAAGATGGTGTCCGCGTGCAGCTTACTTCTGGTATGTCAATGATAGTACGCGCAGAACACCTGGTGTTCTGAAACGGAGGCCGGGCCAGGCATGAACAAACTTTTTAGGCTCTCCGCCCTCGCTGGCCTGTTTTTAATAACAGGCCACGCCTTAGCGGTGGAAGATATTACCCGTGTTGATCAAATTCCGATTCTTAAGGAAGAGACTCAGCACGCAACGGTGAGCGAGCGCGTGACATCGCGCTTTACCCGTTCTCATTACCGTCAGTTCGATCTCGACCAGTCCTTTTCCGCCAAGATTTTTGACCGCTATCTGAACCTGCTCGATTACAGTCACAACGTCCTGCTGGCCAGCGACGTTGCGCAGTTTGCTTCGAAGAAAGGACAGATTGGCGACGAACTGCGCTCGGGTAAGCTCGACGTGTTTTACGATCTCTACAATCTGGCGCAAAAGCGACGTTTTGAACGTTATCAGTACGCGCTGAAAGTGCTCGAACGCCCGATGGACTTCACCGGCAACGACACTTTCAATCTTGACAGGGCAAAAGCGCCATGGCCAAAAGATGAAGCCGAGCTGAACGCCCTGTGGGATGGCAAGGTTAAGTTCGATGAACTGAGCCTGAAGCTGACCGGGAAAGATGAAAAAGAGATCCGCGAGACCCTGACGCGTCGCTATAAGTTCGCGATTCGTCGTCTGGCGCAAACCAACAGCGAAGACGTTTTCTCGCTGGCGATGACTTCTTTCGCGCGCGAAATCGACCCGCATACCAACTATCTCTCTCCGCGCAACACCGAACAGTTCAATACCGAAATGAGCCTGTCTCTGGAAGGTATTGGCGCCGTGCTGCAAATGGATGATGACTACACGGTTATCAATTCCATGGTGGCCGGTGGGCCAGCGGCGAAGAGTAAAGCGATTACGGTTGGCGATAAAATTGTCGGCGTAGGCCAGGCGGGAAAAGGCATGGTCGATGTGATCGGCTGGCGTCTGGATGATGTCGTGGCGCTGATCAAAGGGCCGAAGGGCAGTAAAGTTCGTCTGGAAATTCTGCCTGCGGGTAAAGGTGCGAAAACCAAAATCGTCACCCTGACGCGCGAACGCATTCGTCTGGAAGACCGTGCCGTGAAAATGTCGGTGAAAACCGTCGGCAAAGAGAAAGTGGGCGTGCTCGACATCCCTGGTTTCTATGTTGGCCTGACAGAAGACGTTAAGGTGCAGTTGCAGAAGCTGGAAAAACAGAACGTCAGCAGCGTGATTATCGATCTGCGTACCAACGGCGGCGGGGCATTGACAGAAGCGGTATCGCTCTCTGGCTTGTTCATTCCGTCCGGCCCGGTTGTGCAGGTGCGTGACAACAATGGCAAAGTGCGTGAAGACAGCGATAACGACGGCGTGGTGTACTACAAAGGCCCGCTGGTGGTGCTGGTTGACCGCTTCAGTGCCTCGGCATCTGAAATCTTTGCTGCTGCCATGCAGGACTACGGACGCGCGCTGATCGTCGGTGAACCGACCTTCGGGAAAGGCACCGTTCAGCAATACCGTTCTCTGAATCGTATTTACGATCAAATGCTGCGCCCGGAATGGCCCGCGCTGGGTTCCGTGCAGTACACCATTCAGAAGTTCTACCGCATTAACGGCGGCAGTACGCAACGTAAAGGTGTAACACCGGATATCCTAATGCCGACCGGTTCGGAAGAGACGGAAACGGGTGAGAAGTTTGAAGATAACGCATTGCCGTGGGACAGCATTGATGCCGCGACCTATGTGAAATCTGATGATTTAACACCGTTTGGTCCGGAACTGCTGAAGCTGCACAATGCGCGTATTGCGAAAGATCCTGAATTCCAGTACATCATGAAGGATATTGCGCGCTTTAATGCGATGAAAGATAAGCGCAATATTGTCTCTTTGAATTACGCTCAGCGTGAAAAAGAGAATCTGGAAGATGATGCAACACGTCTGGCTCGCGTTAACGATCGCTACAAACGCGATGGAAAACCGTTGCTGAAGAACATCGACGATTTGCCGAAGGATTATCAGGAGCCGGATCCCTATCTGGATGAAACCGTGAATATCGCGGTTGACCTGGCGCATCTTGAAAAAGACAGGCCAGCCGCAACACCTGCGACCAGCAAGTAATTCTCCCTAAATAAAACAGGCACAAGCGATTGTGCCTGTTTTTTTACATCTCTAAACCGCGCGTAAGCAAGTGTGCGAAAAAATGTAAAGTTGTGTCTTTCTCGTGACTTACCCGCCGTGGATAGTTGAAAATTGTATTAATACCCATACGATGTGGGTAATCGCATAGTGCGTTTTGTTAAAACGAGGTTAAAAGTAAATTATGATGCGAATCGCGCTCTTCCTGTTGACCAACCTTGCTGTGATGGTTGTGTTTGGGCTGGTGCTAAGCCTGACAGGAATTCAGTCGAGCAGCATGACGGGCCTGCTGATTATGGCTCTGCTATTTGGTTTTGGTGGTTCTATCGTTTCGCTGATGATGTCGAAATGGATGGCGCTGAAATCTGTGGGTGGGGAAGTGATTGAGCAGCCGCGCAACGAAACGGAGCGCTGGCTGATGGACACCGTGGCGCAACAGTCGCGTCAGGCTGGTATTGGTATGCCGCAGGTCGCTATCTATCATGCGCCGGATATCAACGCCTTTGCCACCGGCGCGCGCCGTGATGCGTCTCTGGTAGCGGTCAGTACGGGTCTGTTGCAGAACATGAGCCGTGACGAAGCGGAAGCGGTCATCGCGCACGAGATTAGCCACGTGGCTAACGGTGATATGGTGACCATGACGCTGATTCAGGGCGTGGTGAACACCTTTGTTATCTTCATCTCGCGCGTCATTGCGCAGATTGCCGCCGGTTTCCTGAGCGGTAACCGTGATGAAGGTGAAGAGGGCGGTAACGGTAACCCGCTTATCTATTTTGCGGTTTCAATGGTCCTTGAACTGGTGTTCGGTATTCTGGCCAGCATTATTACCATGTGGTTCTCGCGTCACCGTGAATTCCACGCGGATGCCGGTTCAGCGCGCCTGGTAGGGCGTGAAAAAATGATCGCAGCCCTGCAACGTCTGAAAACCAGCTACGAACCGCAGGAAGCCAGCAGCATGATGGCCTTCTGCATCAACGGTAAGTCCAAAACGCTGAGTGAGCTGTTTATGACTCACCCGCCGCTGGACAAGCGTATCGAAGCGCTGCGTACCGGTGAGTACCTGAAATAATGAAAAAGCGCCTCAATCGAGGCGCTTTTTTTTAGCTCTGTACGCGCGGTTGCGTTACCCTCAAGCCGCTAAACAGCGCTGCAACTACCGCCAGACTTCCTGCCAGCAGCAATGACACATGTGTCCCGCTATCGCCAAACGCATTAAACATCAACGCCACCAGCGCCGCACCGGTGCTTTGCCCCAGCAGGCGAGCCGTACCCAGCATCCCGCTGGCGCCACCGCTTCGCTGCCGGGGTGCGGCGGAAATAATGGTGTGGTTGTTGGGTGACTGAAACAGACCGAACCCTGCGCCGCACAGGATCATGCGCCAGATGATATCCAGATCGGAAGGCGATGAAGGTAGCAGAGCAAGCGCAAACAATCCGCAGGCCATTACCGCCATGCCAAGCGCACCCAGGAATCCGGCGTGGACTCGCTCAATTAAATACCCGGCCAGCGGCGCCATTACCATGGTGGCTAAAGGCCAGGGCGTCAGCAGCAAGCCCGTTTCCACTTCGCTGCGCCCCATCATGGTTTGCAGGAAGAAGGGAAGCGAGACCAGCGCCAGCATCTGCGCGCAGAAAGAACAGATAGACGTGCAAATAGAGAGTGAGAACAACGGGATACGCAGTAAATCGACCGGTAATAGCGGTACGGGTAAACGCAACTGACGACGGATGAAAAAGAAACCGACAATCAGTAACAGCACCACTTCCGCGACCACCTGCGTGGTCGATTGCCCCTGCGCAAACCCGCCCAGTGCGGTGATCAGCAGACCAAACGTCAGGGCATTCATGATTGCGCTTGGCAGATCGAAGCGCGTGGCCTGGCTGCGCGAACCGTTTGCGGGCAGATAACGCACCGCCAGCACCCACGAGATAATGCCCAGCGGCACGTTCACAAGGAATAGCCATTGCCATGACGCGACTGACAGAATCGCCGCCGCGATGGTCGGCCCGGCCGCTGAGGAGACGGCAACCACAAACGAGTTAATCCCCATGCCGCGCCCCAACTGGCGCTGTGGATAGATGAGCCGAATGAGCGCCGTATTCACGCTCATGAGCGCCGCGCCGCCAAGGCCCTGCGCCACGCGCGCAAGCGTTAGCATCTCCAGCGAATTCGACATCGCACACAGGCCAGACGCGAGGGTAAAGACAATCAGGCCGATTTTGTAGATCCGGTGATAGCCAATCATGTCCCCCAGAAAAGCCAGTGACAGCAGCGAGATGACGATAGCTATCTGATAGGCGTTGACTATCCAGATAGACGCTGCCGGTGAGGCATGCAGATCGCTGGCAATTGTCGGTAAGGCAACGTTGGCGATAGCCCCATCGAGCACCGCCATCGTAATACCGAGCACAATGGTTAAGATAGCGCCATACCGTTGAGGGACAGGTAAGCCATCTGAGAGTTTTTTATCCATGAGAAAAATGCGGTTTTTAAGAAATTATTTGTCAGAAAACTATTTTAGCATTGATTATTCGGCTGTATGTCGCAGATTTGTAACCAGGTTGCAGAAGATTCATTGCGACGAACGCTTTGCGAAATTATAATAAAAACCGGTTCTAATTTTTATAAAACAGTTGCGATGAGGTGATAAATGGCAGTTGCAGATTTGGATAAACAGCCAGATTCTGTCTCTTCAGTATTGAAGGTTTTTGGCATCCTGCAGGCGCTTGGTGAAGAGCGCGAAATCGGAATTACCGAACTGTCGCAGCGTGTCATGATGTCGAAAAGCACTGTTTATCGCTTTTTGCAGACCATGAAATCATTGGGATACGTTGCCCAGGAAGGGGAATCTGAAAAGTATTCGTTAACGCTTAAGCTGTTTGAGCTGGGCGCGCGCGCATTACAGAACGTTGATTTAATTCGTAGCGCAGACATTCAGATGCGTGAACTCTCGCGTTTGACGAAAGAGACGATTCACCTTGGTGCGCTGGATGAAGACAGTATTGTCTATATCCATAAAATTGACTCGATGTACAACCTGCGTATGTACTCTCGCGTAGGTCGTCGTAACCCGCTTTACAGCACCGCGATTGGTAAAGTGCTGCTGGCCTGGCGCGACCGCGATGAAGTGCGTGAAATTCTGCAGGACGTAGAATATAAGCGCAGCACCGATCGCACCATCACCAGCACCGATGAACTGATGCCGGTTCTGGATCTGGTTCGTCAGCAGGGTTATGGGGAAGATAACGAAGAACAGGAAGAAGGTCTGCGCTGTATTGGCGTACCGGTCTTTGACCGATTTGGCGTGGTCATTGCGGGTTTGAGTATTTCGTTCCCGACGCTGCGTTTCTCTGAAGAGCGCCTGCACGAGTATGTGGCGATGCTGCATACGGCGGCGCGTAAGATTTCAGAACAATTAGGCTATAACGATTATCCGTTCTGATTAGGCGCTTAATCAAAAAAAATGCCGCGATTATCGCGGCATTTTTTTATCCATTATCGACCACAGTTTCACTTTTTCGCAGGACTGGACAATCGGTCAGACCGATGATCCCACTGCTGGAATGAACGTATTGTGCTGTGCTGGTGCCTCGTGCGGTCAGATATTTACATTGTAGCCCCAAACCGCCAGCATTCTCCGTGCTGCCGATTAAAACACCATAACCGCTCAGCAATATGCCAATCCAGACAATGGCCAGTATAATAATTGTTCTGATCGCAAATCTCATGACATCCTCACGTCTTTTCTATCCTTGATAATAGAGTAGCTTTTCAATATTGCGAGACAACTCCATGATTCCTAAAAGCAGAATTTATCTGTACAGTTAGCCGCGGTTTAAGATGTCCGTGTTAATTTGATCGTCTGTTAATGCTATATGTCGTGGAGTGTGGAGTGAAAAAATTTCGGTGGGTGTTACTGATTGTCGTACTGGCGGCCTGTTTGCTGCTCTGGACTCAGACGCTCAACGTGTTGTGCGACCAGGATGTTCAGTTCTTTAACGGGATCTGCAGCATCAACAAATTCATTCCCTGGTAAAACATTTTTGCCATCAACGATTTCCTTCCTTAATACGAGTGGTAGAATAGCCCGTTCCTTTTGAGGTGGTGAAATGAGTGATCTAGTAAGTTCTGGGGCATTAAATCTGGCGTCTGTGGTGGTATCTGTTCTGCTGTTGGTCGTGGGGCTGGTACTTTGGTTCTTTGTTAACCGCGCAAGTTCGCGCACCAGTGAGCAAATTGAACTGCTTGAAGCATTGTTGGATCAGCAAAAGCGTCAGAATGCGCTGCTGCGTCGACTCTGTGAAGCCAATGAACCTGAAAAACCGGCAGTCGAAGAGAAAGCCGTTGAAGCAAAAAACGAAGATGAAGATGATTTCATTCGCCTGGTGGCAGAACGATAATCTTTTCTCCTCTTCACTCCGGCTGTCTCACCAGGCTGCCGGAGTCCGTAGGTTGCACCGCCGCGGTGCACGCAGTCATAACAACGGTATTACCTCTCCCTCTTATCCATCTTCCTGAAGCGTCTCAACGCAGGTCCAGTGTCGTTTCTCAATCACGTGTTCGTATCTAATTGTATTTATAATTAATTTTTTACCAGCCAAACAGCCTGGTCAATTATCCATCACCCAAATGTATGAGTGACGGATATCTGTTTTATTTGCGCAACTTACTAGCTGCATTTGCCGTACGGTATTAGCGAAACGTTTTTATTGCGCGGTGATAACGTTATGTCATTAAACGTTCATTATTTTGGTGCAACCTAAGTACATTATTTGGCTAGTGTGAGTCACGGCAGCAGTATAGCGAAACGTTACTTACTTATAACCGGTTATCAAAATGCACCTTTCGAAAATTAGCTCGAAAATATTCTAACGATATAAAAAAATGTTGATGCCGCTTCGCTTTTCTGGACGTACTGAAAATGTTGGACTATGGTAAAAAAGTCTTACGTTACCGTGAGGTAGGTGAGATAAAAGACACGAGCCGGGGCGCGTCAGACAACTGTTTGCCGCATAAATGCGTAGTCGATCAAATGATTGTTGTATGATTTGTGCGGCTGATCGAGACACGTTTAAAAATGGCTTGCCATTATTAACGTTGTATGTGATAACACGTTTTGGGTTAAACGAGGTACAGTTCTGTCTATGTATGGCATTATCAGTAAAGAAGTCCTGAGTAAACACGTTGACGTTGAATACCGCTTCTCTGCCGAACCTTATATTAGTGCCTCATGCAGTCATGTCTCAGTTTTATCTATGAATGCGCCCACGGGCGAAGAAAACACTCTAAGGAATTTTGCAAATGGCAAAGATTAAAGGTCAAGTTAAGTGGTTCAACGAGTCTAAAGGTTTTGGTTTCATTACTCCTGCTGACGGCAGCAAAGATGTATTCGTACATTTCTCTGCAATCCAGGGTAACGGCTTCAAAACTCTGGCTGAAGGCCAGAACGTTGAGTTCGAAATTCAGGACGGCCAGAAAGGCCCAGCTGCAGTTAACGTAACTGCAATCTGATTCGACTGCCACTGATGCTTTGATGCGTGCGCGCATCATAATCAGCCTTAAAGCCTCGCAACCGCGGGGCTTTTTACATTCTTTGCAAAGTGTTTCTGGTTTCCCTTCTGGTCGTCCTTTGTTGCAAATCCGCGATCTTATTAGCATTGTTGCGCGATAAATCTCTGAACTATTCCTGTTAAATCAGTCCGTTGCTTTTTAACGCTGGAGTCAGAGTGCAAGATAAATCCCGAGGGAAGCCCCCTCATTTTACCCCCGTCCGGTTTGGCCTGGTGTGCGCCGGTATTTTAAGCTGTTTGGGCTTCCTCCTTGCGCGAGTTGGCTGGTTGCAAATTGTCTCCCCCGATAACCTGGTCAAGCAGGAAGATATGCGCTCGGTACGCGAAGAACCGATTGATGTGCCACGTGGCATGATTGTCGATCGCGAAAACCGGCCACTGGCAGTGAGCGTGCCGGTTAGCGCGATTTGGTTCGATCCGCAAACCCTGATTGAGAAGGGCGGTGTGGGGTTCGATAACCGCTGGCAGGCGCTGGCAAAAGCATTAAATCTCTCCTTAAGCGCATTACAGGCCCGCGTCAATGCGCACCCGCACAGCCGATTTCTCTATCTTGCCCGCCAGGTGGACCCGCTTCAGGCGCAGTGGATTGATAAGCTGCATCTGCCAGGCATTAACCTGCGTGAAGAGTCACGCCGCTTTTATCCTGCCGGCCACGTCGCGGCGAACCTGATAGGTTTTACGAATGTCGACGATCAGGGCATTGAAGGTATTGAGAAAAGCTTTAACAGCCAGCTCATTGGCAAACCGGGTTTGCGTCAGGTGCGTAAAGATAAATTTGGCCGGGTAATCGAAAACATTACCGAAATGGCCCCCGTACCCGCGCATAATATTCAGCTCAGTATTGATGAGCGTCTGCAAACGGTAACGGAAGACGCGCTGGATAACGCTGTGCGCTGGAACAAAGCCGCGTCTGGCGCAGCGGTACTGGTGAAAATCGACACCGGTGAAATTTTGTCTATGGCGAGCTACCCGGACTACAACCCGAACAATCGCGAAACGGCCACGCTGGATGATTTCCGTAACCGCGCTATCAGCGACACGTTTGAACCCGGTTCCACCGTGAAACCGCTGGTGATCATGACCGCGCTTCAGCAGGGTATTGTTCGCCCGGATAGTGTCGTCGATACCCATCCTTATATGCTGGACGGCCATCGCATTCGTGACGTGGGCTATTATCCGGAGCTCACCCTAACCGGTATTTTACAGAAATCGAGCGACACGGGCGTATCGCGACTGTCGCTGGCGATGCCGGTACAAAAGCTGCTGGACACCTACACCGCGTTTGGTTTTGGCGAACCGACCGGATTGGGCTTAACCGGTGAAAGTCAGGGATTGTTACCGCATCGTCGTTACTGGGGCGAGCTGGATCGCGCGACATTCGCCTTTGGTTACGGCTTAATGGTCACGCCGCTGCAACTCGCGCACGTTTACGCGACCATTGGCGGCTTTGGCATTTCGCGTCCGCTGTCGATTACCCGTATTGATCCCCCCGTCATCGGTCATCGGGTGATGCCCGAACCCCTGGTGCATCAGGTTGAACATATGATGGAAAGCGTCGCGCTGCCGGGCGGCGGCGGGACAAAAGCCGCCGTTCGTGATTATCGCGTAGCGGTGAAAACCGGGACCGCCAAGAAAATTGGCGATGACGGGAAGTATGTCGATAAATATGTCGCATATACCGCAGGTGTCGCGCCCGCCAGCAACCCGCAGTTTGCGCTGGTCGTTGTGATCAATGAACCGCAGAACGGGCAGTATTACGGCGGGGCGGTTTCCGCACCAGTATTCAGTCAGATTATGGGCGATGTGTTACGTCTGGAAAACGTCATGCCGGATGGCTTACCCCAGGGCTCAGATAATTTGATTGTGATGCACGCCCCTGCGGGGGCGCCTGCGCTGTAAACCCTCCCACTCAGGGGCGAAAAGCGGTACACTTTCGCCCTTTGAATGTTCCCCGGAGTTGTTATGTCCTGGAGTTGTCCGCTCTGCCACGCGCCGCTCACCCGCAGCGGAAACAGCTATTGCTGTCCTCAACGCCATCAGTTTGATATGGCGAAAGAAGGTTATGTCAATTTACTGCCCGTGCAGCATAAGCGTTCCCGCGATCCAGGCGACAGCGCAGAGATGATGCAGGCGCGCCGCGCTTTCCTTGATGCCGGGCACTATCAACCTTTACGCGATGCTATTTGCGCGAAGCTTGACGAGATTAAGCCAGCACAATTACTGGATATCGGCTGCGGGGAAGGGTACTACACTCATGCTTTTGCCGAAATTGCCGGGCACACGTGGGGCCTGGATGTGGCAAAGAACGCCATTCGCGCCGGGGCAAAGCGTTACGCGAATGTCGATTTTTGTGTCGCTTCCAGCCAGCGCCTGCCGTTTGAAGATAACTGCATGGACGTGGTGGTCCGTATCTACGCACCCTGCAACCCTGAAGAGCTGGCAAGAGTCGTTAAACCGGGCGGATGGGTGATTACCGTTACGCCGGGGCCGCGACATTTAGTTGAGCTAAAAGGGCTGATTTATGACGAAGTCCAGCTGCATGCCCCGCATTCGGAAACGTTGGCAGGCTTTGCGCTGCAAACGCACGATGCGTTAGCGTATCCGATGCAGTTAAGCGGGGCGGAAGCGGTGACGTTATTGCAGATGACGCCGTTTGCCTGGCGCGCAAAACCGGAGGTGTGGGAGACGTTGAAAGGGCAGGAACACTTTGACTGCCAGACCGATTTTGCTATTCATGTCTGGCAGCGTTTGGACGATTAACCGGCGAAATGGCTGTAGAGAATTTCTGCACCAATGCCGATAAGTACGATACCGCCAAGAATTTCAGCCCGTTTGCCGAGCAGCGGGCCGATAAAGCGACCAATCATCATGCCAAGCGTGGACATGGTGAAGGTTGCGCAGCCAATGGCCAGCGCCATCACCAGAATATTGACCTGTAAAAACGCCAGGCCGACACCGACTGCCATCGCATCAAGGCTGGTGGCAATCGCGGTGGTCACTAATAACCAGAAACCGTGACGGCGGGGCGGTTCGCAATCTTCATCGCTATCGTCGCCCCGGAAACCTTCGACAATCATACGTCCGCCTAAAAAGACCAGCAGCACGAACGCTACCCAATGGCTCCATTCCAGCACAAAGCGGCTGGCGAGCATTCCCAGCCCCCAGCCAATCAGCGGAGTCAGGGTTTCGATAACGCCAAAGATAAGGCCAGTACGAATGGCTTCAGAGAATTTTGGTTTGTGGAGCGTGGCGCCTTTACCCATCGATGCAGCGAAAGCATCCATCGACATGCCAAGGGCGAGGAGAATAATTGCGTATGCGTTCATCAGAGCGTCCAGACCGGGAATATCCATATGACACACTCCTGCCCCCAGTAAACAGCAGTAAGCGCATCTATGGTCTCGCCTAACCATTCTGGGTTGAATGGTTCGCACGTGCCACGTTTTGCAACGAGTATGTTGACACGTACATTTTCAGATGACTGAAAATCGGCTACTCCCCAACGACGGACGCAACCTTAACATATTTTTAGAATATAAACCAAGAACAGAAAGTGTTATTTCTTTTAACTAAATGATAACGATTTTCATTTGCGAAATAAGGTGAGAAAAACGTTAATTATTATCGTTCATTTTTTGAGGGAATATAGCCAACGCTATATTAAAAGTGCCTGAAAATAGCACAATTATAGCACTGGCTATATTTACAACCTATTGAGCAGAAAGAAGAAGTTTAGAGATCTTTTCGAGGTCTTCAATATTCTTCACACGCACCAGCAGACGCCGTTGTTCTAATTGCATCACCAGCACGCCATCCTCGGATAAATTCATCTGTTTCACCCGTGGATATTCAATCCAGATATTGGCGAAGAAAAAGCCTGTCGATTTGAAAATGATTTTTGGGCTGCGGATCCAGAACAGATAAAGTCCCATCAATGCCAGCGACGATAACAGCCAGGTGGTGATTTGCGCACCATTATTGTTGATATTGTTATAGATAAGAATCGCGATAAGACCGACGAAAATTGCGCCATCAATACGGTTACGACGCAGAAGGGGGATAGAAAGCAGCGTGGTGCCATGACGGCGGGGCATGATGAACTGGTCGTAAATAGCGAAAGCCAGCAGTGCGATGATGAAGAAAACCAGTACCCAATCCGTTATTGTCATTCAGCCTCCGAATAAAAAACCGGGGGCCTGAGCCCCCGGCGTACAACAGATATTACAGACCCAGCAGGCCGATTGCGTAGCCCACGATACCTATGACGAAGAAGCCAACGATGATCCACAGCGGGTTGACTTTCTTACGCAGCAGCCACATACAGGCGAAGGTCAACAGCAGCGGCACCAGGCCCGGCATCAGCTGGTCCAGGATGGTCTGCACAGTAGTGACACGCGTCTGACCATCCTGACCGGTAATGGTCGAAACCACCAGCGGGATGTTGACGTGCGTCCATTTGTTAACCAATGCCCCCATGACAAACAGGCCGAGGATTGACGCCCCCTCAGTCAGTTTCTGCAGGAAGCCGCCGCCCATATCTTTAACGATATCGACACCTTTACGGTAGCCATACGCCACACCGTAGTAACGGGTAGCCAGACGCACCACGTTAAACAGGATGAAGAACAGCAGAGGCCCAAGCAGGCTGCCGCTCATCGCGATACCCGCACCCAGCGCCGCGAAGACCGGACGCACAGTACCCCAGAAGATCGGGTCGCCGACGCCAGCCAGCGGGCCCATCAGACCGACTTTGATACCGTTGATTGCCGCATCGTCGATTTCAGCGCCGTTAGCACGCTGTTCTTCCATTGCAAGCGTTACGCCCAGAACCGGTGCAGCAACGTACGGATGGGTGTTAAAGAACTCCAGGTGACGCTTGATAGCCTGTTTACGCGCATCGTTGTTCTCAGGATACAGACGACGGATCGCCGGTACCATGGAGAAGCAGAAGCCCAGCGCCTGCATACGTTCGAAGTTCCATGAACCCTGGAACAGGTTTGAACGCAGGAACACGCCACGGATGTCGCTCGGAGTGAGTTTTTTCTCGGTGGTAGTTTGAGTTGTATCAACCATGTCGCTCACCTGTTAGTCCAGTTCGTTATCAAGATCGTTCGCGCCAGCAGCCGGAGCCGCAGCACCCGCAACGCGGTTATATTTCGGGCTCAGCTGAATGTACAGAATCGCCATTACCGCACCAATCACACCCAGTGCAACCAGGTTGAAGTTGGTGAAGGCAGCAGTCACGAAGCCCAGGTAGAAGAACGGCATCAGGTAGCCTGCACGCATCATGTTAATAACCATGGCGTAACCGACGACAACGATCATACCACCGGCGATGTTCAGGCCGCTGGTGACCACTTCCGGAATCGCGTTCAGCATGTTCTGCACTTCGCTGGTACCCACGGACACCGCCACGATCACTGCCGGGATAGCGATACGCATCGCCTGCAGGAACAGGGAGGAGACGTGGATCCAGGAGAGCGCCGTCAGGTTGCCGTTTTCGGCCGCCTTATCCGCTGCGTGCTGGAAGGCCACGGTAATGGTACGTACGATGATGGTCAGAACCTGGCCTGCCGCAGCCAGAGGAATCGCCAGCGCGATACCGGCGCCGATGCTCTGCTGACCTGCAATAACCAGAATGGTTGAGATGATGGATGCCAGCGCGGCGTCAGGCGCAACCGCCGCACCGATGTTCATCCAGCCCAGGGCGATCATTTCCAGCGTACCGCCGATGATGATACCGGTTTTCATGTCGCCCAGAACGATACCGACCAGGGTACATGCCACCAGCGGACGGTGGAACTGAAACTCATCGAGGATTGACTCCATACCTGCGATACAGGCAACGATGAATATCAGCACAATTTGAAGAGTGGTAATCTCCATTGTACTTCTCCTATAAACGTAAGACTAAAGTGTGAAAACTGAGTGACAATCAACGAGATAGCTTATTTGCCAATCTTGTTGATCAGATCCATCATTTTCAGTTTCGGATCGTTGGAGACCTTACGGACTTCCAGTTCGATACCACGGTCGTTCAGTTTCTTGAACGCTTCGATATCTTTTTCATCGACCGAAACGGCGTTATTCACCTGAGTTTTACCCTGGCGGAAGGCCATACCACCGATGTTGATGGAGGTGAATTTCACACCACCTTCAGCAAGGCGTTCGACATCCGTCGGGTTCGTGAACAGCAGCATCACTCGTTCACCCGCGTATTTCGGGTTGTTGTAGACGCGAAGCATCTTGGCAATATCAACCACATGCGCGGTTACGCCCGGAGGAGCAACCTGCGTCAGCAGGGTTTTACGTACGGTATCTGCGGCAACTTCATCGCTGACGACGATGATGCGGCGGACGTTGGTTTCTTTGGTCCAGCGGGTTGCTACCTGGCCGTGGATTAAACGGTCATCGATACGCGCCAGGCCAATGACCATATAGTCATTCTCACCCATTGGTTTAACCGGTGCCGCAGGTTTTGCTGCGACCGGGGCAGGCGCGGCTTTTTCAACCGGCTTCGCTTTCAGCGCTTTCACGCCTTCACGACCGGTTTCAACGGCAATCGCCACCAGCTCATCAAACGATGGGTTATCATCACGCGCCATCAGCGTTTCCACTAACATCGGGATGTTGACGCCCGCGATGACTTCATACTGTTCTTTATCAACGACAATTCGGCTGGCCGCGTTGAACGGGCTTCCACCCCAGGTATCAACGAGGAACAACACGCCTTTGCTGGTATCAAGCTTTGCCAGCTGTGCGTTGTATTTTTCGATCAGCGTCTCGGCATTTTCGCCAGGTACGAAATCGATCCAACCCACATTTTCCTGCTCGCCCAACAGCATCTCTGCCGTCTTCAGCAGTTGTTCTGCTGCCCAACCATGTGTGCCTATTACAATAGCAATCGTCACTTGCTACCTCCTTTTATTATCGTTGCATCAGGCGGGCTGATGCTTGTTGAAGCGATGTCGTTACCGAATCGATTCAGATAAGGGTTTGAGAGAAAAAATTAATAACTGCCGAGAATTATTTTAGATAGTGAAAAAATAATTAATGTGATGAAGATCCGTAATTTAGTCAAAGGGGGCCAATTATTTTGCGGCGCAAAAAATAATCGTAGTTATTGCAAAGACAGGTAAATCTTTGCCAAATTGTGATCAGTTTTTGCTATGTTTAGCTTCCGTTTAATTTTGCAGGAGTATAGGGCAGTAGCCCAAAGTATGGACCGTCACCGACGCCTTTTCACATTCACATCGCACATTTGTGCAGTACATCCCGGCCAGCCGCGCCACCGTTCCCTTTTGTCCGAAATTGTCACGCCTGTATCTGACAGCGCGATGACGCGTCATCTTGTTAGCTGGAGTCGCTCATGGAATTGTTAATGGACCCGTCAATCTGGGCCGGTTTGTTGACGCTTGTCGTCCTGGAAATCGTACTGGGTATTGATAACCTGGTCTTTATCGCGATCCTTGCGGATAAACTGCCGCCAAAACAGCGTGATAAAGCGCGCCTGATAGGTCTGTCGTTGGCGCTGATTATGCGTCTGGGCCTGCTTTCGGTGATCTCGTGGATGGTCACGCTCACCGCGCCGCTGTTCAGCGTGTGGGATTACTCGTTCTCCGGGCGTGATTTGATCATGCTGCTGGGTGGTCTGTTCCTGTTGTTCAAGGCGACAACCGAGCTTCATGAACGGCTGGAAAACCGTCAGCACGATGCCGGTCACGGCAAAGGCTACGCCAGCTTCTGGGTCGTGGTGCTGCAAATTGTGGTGCTGGATGCCGTCTTCTCCCTTGATGCGGTGATTACCGCCGTGGGGATGGTGAACGATCTGCCTGTCATGATGGCGGCCGTGGTGATTGCGATGGGCGTGATGTTGCTGGCTTCCAAGCCGCTGACGAATTTTGTCAACCAGCATCCGACGGTTGTGGTGCTCTGTCTGAGCTTCCTGCTGATGATCGGTTTGAGCCTTGTGGCAGAAGGTTTCGGTTTCCATATTCCGAAAGGCTACCTGTACGCGGCAATTGGTTTCTCCATCATTATCGAACTGTTTAACCAGATTGCGCGTCGTAACTTTATTCGTCACCAGTCCACGCTGCCGCTGCGTGCACGTACGGCGGACGCTATTCTGCGCCTGATGGGCAGCCGTAAGCAGGCCAGCCCGCAACAGGAAGGTGATAACCCGACGCCAGTGTCTGTGCCGGAAGGCGCGTTTGCGGAAGAAGAACGCTATATGATTAACGGCGTGCTGACGCTGGCTTCGCGTTCCCTGCGCAGCATCATGACGCCGCGCGGTGAAATCAGTTGGGTCGATGCCGACCTCAGCAAAGACGAAATCCGCGAACAGTTGCTTTCGTCGCCGCACAGCCTGTTCCCGGTGTGTCGTGGCGAACTGGATGAAGTGATTGGTATCGTGCGTGCCAAAGAGATGCTGGTGGCGCTGGAAGCGGGTGATGACGTGGCGGCTATTGCCTCAGCGCATCCGGCCATTGTGGTGCCGGATACACTCGACCCGATTAACCTGCTGGGCGTGCTGCGTCGGGCAAAGGGGAGCTTTGTTATCGTCACCAACGAGTTTGGTGTGGTGCAGGGGCTGGTGACGCCGCTGGACGTACTGGAAGCTATCGCCGGTGAATTCCCGGATGCCGATGAAACCCCGGAAATCGTCGCCGATGGCGAAGGCTGGGTGGTGAAGGGCGGTACCGACCTGCACGCGCTGCAACAGGCGCTGGGGATAGATAACCTGGTGAACGAGGAAGAAGATATCGCTACCGTCGCGGGCCTGGTGATTGCCGTTAACGGCCATATCCCGAAAGTGGGCGATGTGATTGAACTGGCACCCTTGCAGATAACCATCACTGAAGCCAATAACTACCGCATCGATCAAGTGCGCGTGGTGAAGCAACCGTCAGAACATGACGACGAAGAGTAACGCGGGTCCTTAAGGCGTAACGGGCGGAGGTAGCCCGTTATGCTTCGCCAGCCACTGGGGGAATTCCGCCAGTGGCATTGGCGGCGCGTAGAGATAACCTTGCAGTAAATGGACGCCGTGGCGCTGCAAATAGTTTGCCTGCTCCGGCGTTTCCACCCCTTCCGCGACCAGCTCAATATTCAATCGTTGCCCCAGCGCAATAATAATGTCCGTTACCGTCGAATTGACCGCATCGGTGCCAATCGCATGGGTAAACGACTTATCAATTTTCAGCACATCGGGATGCAGTTTCTCAAGCCATGAGAGCGAACTGTTGCCGGTCCCGAAATCATCAATCGCCAGCTGGACTTTCCTGCTGTGCAGTTCGCGTAAAAGTTCACTGTTCACGTCGTGCAGCGCATCGCGCTCGGTCAGTTCAATGGTTAACTGGACGGCGGGATTTACGCTAAACCACAGGTTATTGAGGTCTGCAAGCAGCAGCGTGTCGTCACGGAAATGCGCTGCGGCCGCGTTGATGCCAATATGGAACTTAGGATCTGCGGGAAAGTAGTGCAGCTGTTGTGCCGTTTCACTCAGCACATAACGGGTCAGAGGCAGGATAAGATTTTTGGCTTCGGCAATGGGGATAAACACATCTGGCGCGATTGGCCCCAACCGAGGATTGTTCCAGCGCAGTAGGATCTCCACACCGTCACAACGCTGAGCGCGGGTGTTCAGCAGCGGCTGGCAGAAAAGCGTGAACTCGCGCTGGGCGATGCCCATGTTGATTTCCCAGGAGAAGCTCATGCGTCTGGCGGTCGCAATCCACGTTATCCACGCGAAAAGCAGGCCGAAGATCAACGCCAGCGGCAGCCTGCCGGGTAACTCACGCAATGCCAGCGTCCAGAACGAGGGGCCACTGACGGCAATGCTGAAAGGGTATGCGCGCGATGCCTGCGAATAGAACATCTCACCCTTACGCTGTAATCGCTGTTCGGTAATGCCGACACCGTCCATGTAATAGGCATTATCGATATTCAGACTGGTACGGGTAATGAGCGGCGGGAAGGGGTCGAGAATCATCTCGCTGACCAAATCAATGTTAATGCCGATCACCACACCATTTTGGTCGTCCTGCGCTGCCGGGAACCACTGCATCAGCACGGGACTTCCTTTGACCAGCGAACGATCTATGGTCAGGATCATTTTAGGCTTGCTGTCCGCTAACCTGGGCTGCAGTTTGCGCAACGGAATATCGCGCTCGCCGAAGGCGCTGGAGCAGTAAAGAATACCGTCCTTGACCAGGAAAATAGAGCGGGCGGTTTTTAAGGTTGCGACCTGTTGACGAAGCTGTAACAGACTGTCATTACAGGGTTTTCCGATAAGCGGTTGCAGGCGAACGCGTTCTTTTTCCAGGCTCCGAAGGATCTTATCCATCGTGGTCACTGCGCGCAGGGTATAGCTTTCTATCTGCTGTTTATTTTCGCTACGCTGTAAAATAAATCCAATACCCAGCGTAAGCGAAAAGACACCCAGCGCCACCAGGACACAGAGAAGAATACGCTTATGGAGATATTGTTTTACTATCCAGTGCGCAGATTGCATATCCGATGCTCAATACCTGGCCAGAGCCTTTTACGGCAACACAAGCAAGTTTAGCGGTGCGCGAGGAAAAAAGTGAGATAAAAGAGAGAAATAAATCGCCCATCCGAAGATGGGCGAGGAGAGGTTAGTCACACTGAACTTTAATCGCCAGGCCGCCGCGTGAGGTTTCGCGGTATTTGGCATTCATATCTTTCCCGGTTTCATACATCGTTTCGATGACTTTATCGAGAGAGACGCGCGGCTCGCTGGTACGGCGCATCGCCATGCGTGAGGCGTTAATCGCTTTTACCGAGGCAATCGCGTTACGTTCAATGCACGGAACCTGAACCTGACCGGCAACCGGGTCGCAGGTGAGACCCAGGTTGTGCTCCATACCGATTTCAGCTGCCACGCAAACCTGTTCCGGGCTGGCGCCCAGCAGTTCTGCGAGACCCGCAGCCGCCATGGAGCAGGCTACGCCCACTTCGCCCTGACAACCGACTTCAGCACCGGAAATAGAGGCGTTCATTTTATAGAGCGCGCCAATCGCCCCGGCGGCGAGGAAGTAGCGGATGTAGATATCCGGGCTGACGGATTCAATAAAGTGATCGTAATAGGCGAGTACTGCTGGCACGATCCCGCAGGCGCCGTTGGTTGGCGCAGTGACCACACGGCCCCCGGCGGCGTTCTCTTCGTTCACCGCCAGCGCGAACATATTCACCCAATCGACCACGTTCATCGGGTCGTTAGAGAGCTTATCGTTAGCGACCAGCAGACGGCGCAGCGCGGAGGCGCGACGCGGAACACGCAGCGGGCCTGGCAGCACACCTTCGGTGTTCATGCCACGGTCGATACAGGCCTGCATGGTCTGCCAGACGTTAGCAAAGTACTCTTCAATCTCTTTCTTGCTGTGCAGCGCCAGTTCGTTCTGCATCACCATGCCAGAAAGTGACAGTCCGGTCTCTTTGCAGTAGTTCAGCATTTCGGTCGCGGAAGCGAACGGATAAGGCACTTTCACTTCATCGACCGCATCTTTGCCGAAATGTTCTTCATCAACGATAAAGCCGCCGCCGATGGAGTAATAGGTTTTGCTGTAGAGTTCCGTTTCACCCGCCCAGGCGTGGATCTGCATGCCGTTTTCATGCAGCGGCAGGTTGCCATTGTGGAAACGCATGCCGTTATCTTTCGGGAAGTCGACTTCTTTGCGTCCCTGCGCCAGCAGCAGACGACCACGCGTTTCGACGTCGCGGATAAACGCGGGAATAGCATCAATATCGACCGTCGCAGGCTGATTGCCCGCCAGACCCATAATAATGGCGATATCAGTATGGTGACCTTTACCGGTTAACGAGAGTGAACCGTAGACGTCAACCGCGACGCGGGTAACATCATCAATCAAACCTTTTTCGACCAGGTCATCGACGAACTGCTTGCCCGCTTTCATCGGCCCTACAGTATGGGAAGATGAGGGGCCAATCCCCACCTTGAACATGTCGAATATACTAATCACTTTCTTACTCCTGACAGGGTTACCGGCGTGTTGCGGCAACGATGTTATAATTGCGCATAGTGTATGAGGGAACCGGATATTCGGCTGAACTATTCACATGAATTAAACTAATGAATCGATCCTGTTTTACTAATGCCGAACATCTTGCTGTTGCGCTAAGTATAGTCAGGGTTTCAGGCCTACCTGTAGCGCCAGTTCACGAATAATGCCGGCGGTCATTCCCCAGACAAAATAGTGCTGGTACCACGAAAGCCATACACGGTGTGAATCACCCCGGCGATGAATGTCGAGCGGATGGTAGCGGCCGAGTCGCAGCGCCTCCGCCAGAGGCATTTCAAATACCGATGACACTTCATCGACGCTGGCGTGATAGTGCAGATTTGGCGGAATAACGCCGACTACGGGCGTGACCTGAAAACCGGTCACACTATCGACTGGCGGCAGCATACCGATGATTTCAACGCTCTCTGGCGGAATGGCAACCTCTTCCTGCGCTTCACGCAGCGCGGCGGCAATCAGCGATGCATCGGTGCTATCGACTGCGCCGCCGGGGAAGGCAACCTGGCCGGGATGTTTGCGCAACTTTGCTGAACGTTGGGTCAGCAGCAAACCCGGCTCGGGGCGTCGCACAATCGGCACCAGCACCGCCGCCTGGCGCTGATTGACCGTCATGCGCCTCGCCTGCGGGCGTAGCAGTTGAAAGCGGGAAAGAAAATCATCCAGGTTCAGAGCAGGGGATGCCATGGTTACGACTCCAGTTGATGCAGAATACGGTTAACTTTATCAAACGTTTCCTGATATTCCGCGGCTTCGTTGCTGTCTGCTACGATACCACCCCCGGCGGAACAGTAAACCTGCCCGCGCCAGGCGGTAACGGTGCGAATGGTGATGCTGGTACCCATATTGCCACAGGCGCTGAGATACCCGATGCTGCCGCACCAGGCATTACGGCGATGCGGTTCAAGTTCGTCGATAATCTGCATGGCCCGCACTTTTGGCGCACCGGTAATCGAACCGCCGGGGAATGCGGCGCGCAGCAGGTCGCTGGCGTGGAGCGTATCCGGCAAGGTCGCGGTGATGGTACTCACCAAATGGTGCACCGCCGGGAAGGGCTCGACCACAAACAGCTCCGGCACGCGAACGCTGCCCGGTACCGCGACGCGGCCAATATCGTTGCGCATCAAATCGACAATCATCAGGTTCTCGGCGCGATCTTTCGGCGAGTTCGCCAGCCGTTCAGCCTGCGCGGCATCTTCAGTGGCGCCGGCCAGGCGTGGAAGGGTGCCTTTAATCGGGCGCGTCTGAATCTCGCCGTGCTCCAGCAGAATAAACCGCTCCGGCGACAGGCTTAAAATCGCCCCTTCATCAAGCCGGATAAACGCGCTGAACGGTGCGCGATTACTACGGTTAAGCTGAACGAAAGCCTGCCATTCATCGCCGGTATAGCTCGCCTGAAAACGCTGAGCAAGGTTGACCTGATAACAATCGCCGCTGTGCAGATACGCCTGCACCTGGCGGAATTTTTCGCCATATGTTTCCCGGCTCATATTTGCCTGCCACGCCGAGGTAAGCGCAAATGGCAGCCCCGATTGCCCCTGCTGATTCAGCAGCCAGTGCAGGCGCTCCTGCGCGTTACGCTGACTGACCAGCGTCACCGTTTGCTGATGATGATCGACAATCAGCGCCCAGTCATAAATACCCACCGCCATATCCGGCAGGTCGATATCCTGCTGCGCATGACGGGGAAGCTGCTCAAAGCGGCGACCCAAATCGTAGCCGAAAAGCCCCAGCGCACCGCCGATAAACGGCATATCAGGAAGCGAATCGGTATTGAACGCATGGGCATCGAGTTCTGCTTGTAAAAGAGAGAGCGGATCCTGCGTTGACGCGGTATGCTCACTGCCGCGCGTAATCGTGGTTATTTCGCCCTGCGTCACCAGGATAGTGAGAGGTTGCGCAACCAGAATGTCGTAACGACTGTGTGGATGGTCCGCATGGCCCGAGTGCAGTAGCATCGCCCACGGCTGGTGGCTTAACGGCGCGAAATAGTGCTCAGCGGCATCCTGTCGCCACGGTAACGTAATCATTGAAGGGAGTAACATCTTCCTCAAACCCAAACAGCGTGAAATAATAAGCGCCAACAATGTAGCAGGAGTCAAACATGTTTGCAGGATTACCTTCGCTGACCCACGAGCAGCAGCAACAAGCGGTAGAACGTATTCATGACCTCATTTCTCAGGGAATGAGCAGCGGCGAAGCGATTGCGCTGGTCGCCGCAGAAATTCGCGCCACCCACACGGGCGAGCAGATTGTGGCGCGTTTTGAAGATGAGGATGAAGAAGAGTAGGGCCGTTACACTGCGGCGATAATTTTAATTTCGACCTTATACTCCGCTTTCATCAGTCTGGCCTGCACGGTGCAACGCACCGGCGCATGGCCCGCAACAACCCATTCATCCCACGCTTTGTTCATTGCGGCGAAATCATCTCCGTTGGCGAGAATAATCGTCGCATCAAGAATTTTGGTTTTATCGCTACCCTGTTTTTGCAAAATCGCGTCAATCTGCGCCAGAGTGTTCGCCGTTTGCTCGTAAGCATCCGCTTGCAGATTTTCCGGTACCCCGGTGTAGTACAGCGTCTGGTTGTGAATCACGACATCAGACCAGCGGGCTTCGGCATCAATACGCGTAATCGTCATTGCAGTTTCCTCTGTTGAAGTTCCTTTACGTGCGCAAGAGTGCCACATTGTTGCCCGGTCGTCATCCGTTCGACTGGCGAAAGGACGGTCAGCCTGACATAATCACTGTCCAAATAAACAGGGGGCAGTGTGACGGACGATTTTGCAGCAGACGGTCAGTTAGCGAAAGTGATTACCGGTTTCAAACCACGCGAACCGCAGCGCCAGATGGCGCACGCCGTGGCGCAGGCAATCCGTGACGGCGAACCGTTGGTGGTGGAAGCGGGTACCGGCACCGGGAAAACCTACGCCTATCTTGCGCCCGCGCTGCGTGCCGATAAAAAGGTGATTATCTCTACCGGCTCAAAAGCGTTGCAGGATCAGCTCTACAGCCGCGATTTACCGACGGTGGCGAAGGCCCTGGAATTCAAAGGCAAACTGGCATTGCTGAAAGGGCGTTCGAACTACTTGTGTATTGAACGTCTTGAACAGCAGGCGCTGGCGGGCGGCGATCTGCCGGTGAACACCTTAAGCGACGTTATTCTGCTACGCTCGTGGGCGAATCAAACGATTGATGGCGACATCAGCACCTGTGTCAGCGTCGCGGAAGATTCGCAGGCCTGGCCGCTGGTGACCAGCACCAATGACAACTGCCTCGGTAGCGACTGCCCCCAGTACGCCGACTGCTTTGTGGTGAAGGCGCGTAAAAAAGCGATGGACGCCGATGTGGTGGTCGTCAACCATCACCTGTTTCTGGCCGATATGGTGGTCAAAGAGAGCGGTTTCGGCGAACTCATTCCTGAAGCCGAAGTGATGATTTTTGATGAAGCGCATCAGCTTCCGGATATCGCCAGCCAGTATTTTGGCCAGTCGCTCTCCAGCCGACAGCTGTTAGACCTCGCCAAAGACATCACCATCTCGTACCGAACAGAACTGAAAGACACCCAGCAATTGCAAAAATGTGCCGACCGCCTGGCGCAGGCCACCCAGGACTTCCGCTTGCAACTGGGCGATCCTGGCTATCGCGGAAATCTGCGCGAACTGCTGGCGGATAATACCATTCAGCGCGCGTTGTTGTTGCTGGATGATGCGCTGGAGCTCTGCTATGACGTCGCCAAACTGTCGCTGGGGCGCTCTGCCTTACTGGACGCGGCCTTTGAACGTGCGACGCTGTATCGCGCGCGACTCAAGCGGCTGAAAGACGTCAACCAGCCGGGTTACAGCTACTGGTATGAGTGCAACTCGCGCCACTTTACCATGGCGCTAACGCCGCTCACGGTTGCCGATAAATTCAAAGAAGTGATGGCGCAGAAGCCGGGTAGCTGGATTTTTACCTCGGCCACTTTATCGGTGAACGACGATCTGCATCACTTCACCGATCGCCTGGGTATCGGTGAGGCCCACTCGTTGCTGTTGCCAAGCCCGTTTGACTATGCGCATCAGGCGCTGCTATGCGTACCGCGTAATCTGCCGTTACCTAATCAGCCGGGCGCGGCGCGTCATCTGGCGGCCATGTTAAAGCCGATCATCGAAGCCAATGATGGGCGCTGTTTTATGCTTTGCACCTCACACGCCATGATGCGTGACCTGGCGGAGCAGTTCCGCGCCACCATGACGTTACCGGTGTTGCTACAGGGCGAAACCAGCAAAGGGCAGCTGTTACAGCAGTTCGTCAGCGCGGGTAATGCGCTACTGGTGGCGACCAGCAGTTTCTGGGAAGGTGTGGACGTGCGTGGTGATGCGCTCTCATTGGTCATCATCGACAAACTGCCGTTTACCTCGCCGGATGACCCGCTGCTGAAGGCGCGAATGGAAGATTGTCGTCTGCGTGGCGGCGATCCGTTTGAAGATGTTCAACTGCCGGATGCAGTCATTACCCTCAAACAGGGTGTCGGACGTTTGATTCGCGACACCGACGATCGCGGCGTGCTGGTGATTTGCGACAACCGTCTGGTGATGCGCCCCTATGGCGCAACCTTCCTTGCCAGCCTGCCGCCTGCGCCGCGCACGCGGGATATCGGGCGCGCCGTTCGCTTCCTGGCAATGTCATCCATTCGTTAACAAGGGCGCAGCCTGGTACAAAGTGTGCTAAGATGCGCGCCATTTTATTGATCTGCAATTGCGAGAGCGCGACGAATCATGCGAATTCTGGCTATCGACACCGCCACGGAAGCCTGCTCGGCTGCCCTGTGGAATACCGGTGAAATCTGTGCTCATTTTGAACTCTGTCCTCGTGAACACACCCAACGCATTCTGCCTGTGGTGCAGGATATTCTTAGCCAAAGCGGCGCTACCCTGGCGGAGCTGGACGCGCTGGCGTTTGGCCGTGGGCCGGGCAGTTTTACCGGCGTGCGTATCGGTATCGGTATCGCGCAGGGCCTGGCGCTAGGCGCTGAACTGCCGATGATTGGCGTCTCTACGCTTGCGACGATGGCGCAGGGCGCGTTCCGCAAAAGCGGCGCGACGCGTGTTCTGGCCGCCATTGATGCGCGAATGGGCGAAGTTTACTGGGCGGAGTACGTTCGCGACGAGCAGGGTATCTGGCACGGCGAAGAGAGTGAAGCGGTACTAAAACCGGAATCGGTTAAAGAGCGTCTCATGCAGTTATCTGGTGAATGGGTAACCGTGGGGACCGGTTGGCCGGCATGGCCTGAACTGGCCGCCGACGCTACGCACCTCACGATAACCGATGGCGAGGTGTTACTGCCCGCAGCCGAAGACATGTTGCCCATCGCGGTTTATCTGCTGGAGCAGGGCAAAACCGTCGCCGTTGAGCAAGCTGAACCTAAATATTTACGCAACGAAGTGGCATGGAAGAAACTTCCGGGCCGTGAATGAATCTTAGTAAGTAAATACTGAGAAAAAGGAGTTGCATCATGGCGGGTCAAAAAGCGGTCGTTCGCGTTGCTCTTGCGGGGCTTATTGCCGTCGCACTGAGTGGCTGCGTCAGCGTGCCGGATGCTATTAAGGGCAGTAGCCCAACGCCGCAGCAGGATCTGGTGCGCGTAATGGCGTCGCCGCAGCTGTATGTCGGCCAGGAATCCCGTTTCGGTGGGAAAGTGGTCAACGTGCAAAACACCAACGGTAATACGCGTCTGGAAATTGCTACCGTGCCGCTCGACAGTGGTGCGCGCCCGATTCTTGGAGAACCTTCTCGCGGGCGAATTTATGCCGATGTTAATGGTTTCCTCGACCCCGTCGATTTCCGTGGGCAACTGGTGACGGTGGTTGGCCCTATTGCGGGAACGGTGGAAGGCAAGATTGGCAATACCGCCTACAAATATCTGCGTGTTCAGGTCACCGGCTATAAACGCTGGCGCGTGACCCAGCAGGTGGTGATGCCGCCGCAGCCGATTGATCCCTGGTTCTATGGCCCGCATCCGTGGCGTGGGGGTTACGGTTATGGTGGTTGGGGATGGTATAACCCCGGCCCCGCTCAGGTACAAACCATCGTTACTGAATAACGAATTGATTTGTAAAAGAAAAGAGACAGCGGCTAGTCCGCTGTCTCTTTATTTAGATAGTATTAGAAAAATAAAAAGTGACGCGCTTCGCAACCTGCGGTTTGTGTAATTAATAAACTGGTACGCTGAGTTAATATTATGTTAACGGATGGTTTATTAATTGGGGTTGCGATGACGACGAATACGCATTTTAGAGGTGATACTTTGAAGAAGGTTTGGCTCAACCGTTATCCGTCCGATGTTCCGGCGGATATCAATCCTGACCGTTATCAATCCCTGGTTGAACTCTTCGAACATGCCACGACGCGCTATGCTGACCAGCCAGCGTTCGTCAACATGGGCGAAGTGATGACGTTTCGTAAACTGGAAGAGCGCAGTCGTGCGTTCGCCGCCTATCTTCAGCAAGGGCTGGGGTTACAGAAGGGCGATCGCGTTGCGCTGATGATGCCGAACCTGCTGCAATATCCGGTCGCGCTGTTTGGTATTCTGCGCGCGGGCATGATTGCGGTGAACGTCAACCCGCTTTATACCCCGCGTGAGCTGGAACATCAGCTCAACGACAGCGGTGCGGCAGCGATTGTGATCGTCTCCAACTTTGCCCATACCCTGGAAAAAGTCGTCGAAAAAACCCAGGTGAAGCACGTTATTCTCACGCGCATGGGCGATCAGCTTTCCACCGCGAAAGGTACGCTGGTTAACTTTGTGGTGAAGTACATCAAGCGCCTGGTGCCGAAATACCATCTGCCGGATGCTATCTCTTTCCGTCGCGCGCTGCATAACGGCTATCGACTTCAGTACGTTAAACCCGATATTACCCCTGATGACCTCGCCTTTCTGCAATACACTGGCGGCACTACCGGCGTGGCGAAAGGCGCGATGCTCACGCACCGCAATATGCTCGCCAACCTCGAACAGGTTAACGCCACCTACGGGCCGTTGTTGCATCGCGGTACGGAGCTGGTGATCACTGCGCTGCCGCTGTATCACATCTTTGCGCTCACCATGAACTGCCTGCTGTTTATCGAACTGGGCGGTAAGAACGTGTTAATCACCAACCCGCGCGATATTCCGGGGCTGGTGAAAGAGCTGGCAAAATATCCGTTTACCGCGATGACCGGGGTGAACACCCTGTTCAACGCGCTGCTGAACAACAAAGAATTCCAGCAGCTCGATTTTTCGACGCTGCATCTCTCGGCGGGCGGCGGCATGCCGGTACAGAATGCGGTTGCCGAACGCTGGGTAAAACTGACCGGGCAGTACCTGCTGGAAGGTTACGGCCTGACGGAATGCTCGCCGCTGGTGAGCGTCAACCCGCACGATATCGACTATCACAGCGGCAGTATTGGTCTGCCGGTGCCGTCCACCGACGTTAAGCTGGTGGATGACGACGATAACGAAGTGCCGCACGGCGAGCCGGGTGAACTGTGCGTGAAAGGGCCGCAGGTGATGCTGGGCTACTGGCAGCGTCCGGACGCGACGGATGAAATCATCAAAGACGGCTGGCTGCATACCGGTGATATTGCGGTGATGGATGACGAGGGCTTCCTGCGTATCGTCGATCGCAAGAAAGATATGATTCTGGTTTCTGGCTTCAATGTGTATCCGAACGAAATCGAAGACGTGGTGATGCAGCATCCTGGTGTTCAGGAAGTGGCGGCCGTCGGCGTACCGGCGGGCAGCAGCGGCGAACTGGTGAAGATTTTTGTCGTCAAGAAGGACGCTTCGTTAACCGATGAAGCGCTCATCACCTTCTGCCGTCGTCAGTTAACGGGCTATAAAGTGCCGAAACTTGTCGAATTCCGTGATGAATTACCGAAGTCTAACGTTGGTAAGATTTTGAGACGAGAATTACGTGACGAAGCACGTGCTAAAGTAGAGAATAAAGGCTGAGAAATTTCTAAGTCGCCAGACGCCGGCTATGCCGGCGTTTTTATTGGGCGCAATCTAAGAGAGTATGATTTGAACTATCAGATGATCACCACCAACGAAGCGCTGAGCACCTTGTGCGAAGCCGTTGCGCAGGTTACTTCCATCGCGCTGGACACCGAGTTTGTCCGCACCCGTACCTATTATCCGCAGCTGGGACTCATTCAGCTGTTTGATGGCCAGCAAACGTCGCTTATCGATCCGCTCGGCATTACCGACTGGTCTCCGTTGCAGGCGATTTTGCAGGACACCCGCATCACTAAGTTCCTGCATGCGGGTAGTGAAGACCTGGAAGTGTTTCTGAATGTATTCGGTTCAATGCCAAAACCGCTGATTGATACCCAAATTCTGGCCGCGTTTTGCGGCCGCCCGATGTCCTGGGGTTTTGCGGCGATGGTGGAAGAGTATACCGGCGTCAAACTGGACAAAAGCGAATCGCGAACCGACTGGCTGGCGCGCCCGCTTACCGAGCGTCAATGCATCTATGCGGCCGCAGACGTCTGGTATCTGCTGCCTATCGCGCACAAGTTGATGGCGGAAACCGAGCAGGCAGGGCGCTTAGACGCCGCACTGGATGAGTGCCGACTCATGCAGCAGCGTCGTCAGGAAGTGGTTGACCCGGCAGAAGCCTGGCGCGACATCACCAACGCCTGGCAGCTACGTACGCGTCAACTGGCGTGCCTGCAACTGCTTGCCGACTGGCGTCTGCGCAAAGCTCGTGAGCGCGATTTGGCGGTGAATTTTGTGGTGCGTGAAGAACATCTGTGGAGCGTGGCGCGCTATATGCCGGGCAGCATGGGGGAGCTCGACAGCCTGGGCCTTTCCGGTAGCGAAATCCGCTTCCATGGTAAAACGCTGCTGAGCCTGGTGGCGAAAGCGCAGGCGCTGCCGGATGACGCACTGCCAGAGCCGCTGCTGAACCTGATGGACATGCCAGGCTATCGCAAAGCGTTTAAAGAGATTAAAGCGCTGGTGCAGGAAGTGGGGCAGGAATCTGGTGTAAGTGCTGAACTGCTGGCGTCGCGTCGCCAGATTAACCAGTTGCTGAACTGGCACTGGCAGCTGAAAACCTTCGCCAGCGCACCAGAGATGATCTCCGGCTGGCGCGGCGAGCTGCTGAGTGGCCGTCTTGACGCGCTGCTCGCCGAGTATCCGCGCTAAAAAAGAAACCCCGGTGGCCTGCGCCTTCCGGGGTTTTTTCTCACATCGACCAGCAATATCAGGACTTAGATTCTTCCGCTTCCGGTAAGGTCACGTTAAGTTCCAGAATCGAGATATCCCCGTCTTTCTGCTCCAGCTGTACGGTCACCATTTCCGGGTCAATCTGAATGTATTTGCAGATGACCTCCAGGATGTCCTTACGCAGCTGCGGCAGGTAATGCGGTTCAGCATCGCTGCGGCGACGTTCTGCCACAATAATCTGTAAGCGTTCTTTCGCGATATTCGCGGTGCTCTTTTTTCGTGAGAGAAAAAAGTCGAGTAATGCCATGATTTATCCTCCGAACAGGCGTTTGAGGAAACCTTTCTTCTCTTCTTCAATGAAGCGGAAAGGACGTTCTTCTCCCAACAGACGATCCACGGTGTCAGCGTAGGCTTTACCTGCATCGGACACCGCATCCAGAATAACCGGTTCACCCTGGTTGGATGCGCGCAGTACAGATTGATCTTCCGGGATAACGCCGACCAGTTTGATGCGCAGAATTTCCAGCACATCTTCCATGCTCAGCATATCGCCTTTGTTTACGCGACCCGGATTGTAGCGGGTCAGCAGAAGGTGTTCTTTGATAGGTTCTTCACCGTTTTCCGCACGACGCGATTTCGAGGCCAGAATGCCCAGAATGCGGTCGGAGTCGCGCACGGAAGAGACTTCCGGGTTGGTGGTGATGATTGCTTCATCGGCGAAATAGAGCGCCATTAGCGCGCCGGTTTCGATACCCGCCGGGGAGTCGCAGACCACAAAGTCGAACTCCATCTTCTTCAGTTCTTCGAGTACTTTCGCGACGCCTTCGCGGGTCAATGCGTCTTTATCACGGGTCTGCGAGGCCGGAAGAATAAACAGATTTTCCGTGCGCTTATCTTTGATTAGCGCCTGGTTCAGCGTAGCATCGCCCTGAATAACGTTAACGAAATCATACACAACACGGCGTTCACAGCCCATAATCAGGTCGAGGTTTCGCAGGCCGATATCGAAATCGATAACGACAGTTTTCTTTCCCTTCTGCGCCAAACCAGTCGCGATGGCCGCGCTGGAGGTGGTTTTGCCCACGCCCCCTTTACCCGAAGTCACAACAATAATGCGTGCCATAGAAATTCCTTGTTAAAAGGGATTAATTAAACGGTTGAATTGTCAAAGCGCTGTCGTCTAAACGCAGACGCGCCGCTTTGCCATAAAACTCGGCTGGGATCTTATCGCTCAGCCAATATTCCCCGGCAATGGACATCAATTCCGCTGCCAGATGTGTACAAAAAATTTGTGCCTCACGGTCACCGGCAGCGCCAGCCAGCACGCGTCCCCGCATCATGCCATACACATGAATGTTACCATCAGCGATAAGCTCAGCGCCTGCGCTCACGTGGTTTGTAACAATCAGATCACAGTTTGGCGCATAAATGCGCTGACCGGAACGAACCGGCATATCAATCAATCGCGTTTTTGTGATCGTGCTAACAGTTGGGGCAGGTTCTGGCAGAGGTTGCGGTTCGACGGGAGCAGGGCGGGTGATTTTTTCTTTACCCTCAGTGAGTAAAGGCAGCCCCGCTTTGTCGATTTCCGCTTTCATGCGCGGGTTCTTCGCGCCGCTCACGCCCACAATTCGCAAACCCGCAGCGTTAATCGCCTGCTGCAACGGCTGCCATTGGGTTGTCTCTTCCAGACTACTGACGTTTACCACCACCGGCGCGTGACGAAAAAAAGCCGGAGCCTGAGCCACCTTGTCTTCTAACGCCTGACGAATAATCTCGGGATTTGCCTCATGCAAATGCACCACTGATAAAGTGAAGCTACTGCCTTTAAGTTCGATTGGCGTGTTTGACATCCTGGCCTTACTCAATTTGCTATTTATCATCCAGCACAATGCGGTGATATTCCGAAGACTATCAGGCATGTTATAGTCACTGATATATAGAGGCAAGTCACCACGGGCTTAAATAAGAGTAAAAACATGTTTTGTGTGATCTACCGGAGCGCTAAACGCGACCAAACCTATCTTTATGTCGAAAAAAGAGACGATTTCTCCCGCGTGCCTGAGGAGCTGATGAAAGGCTTCGGACAACCGCAGCTGGCGATGCTGCTGCCGCTCGACGGGCGTAAGCAGCTGGTGAATGCGGACCTCGAGAAGGTAAAACAGGCCCTCAAAGAGCAGGGATATTATTTGCAGATCCCGCCGCCGCCTGAGAATTTACTGAAACAGCATCTGGCCGAATCAGGTAAACCGCAAGATTAATCCTGGTCCGTTATTGATGTTGGTCGAAAAATGAGTCTATTAGTTATAACAAATATGTTTGAAAAACGAATAGGGGAAACGAATGTATCAGCATCATAACTGGCAAGGGGCATTGCTGGATTATCCTGTCAGCAAAGTCGTCTGTGTCGGCAGTAATTACGCAAAGCACATTCAGGAAATGGGCAGCGCTATTCCGGATGAGCCGGTGTTGTTTATCAAACCGGAAACCGCGCTTTGTGATATTCGCCAACCGCTGGTGTTGCCGCAAGGGCTGGGCTCTGTGCATCATGAAGTCGAACTGGCGGTGCTGATTGGCGCAACATTGCGTCAGGCAACCGAAGAACACGTTCAGAAAGCGATTGCGGGCTATGGTGTGGCGCTGGATCTCACGCTGCGCGATGTGCAGGGAAAAATGAAGAAAGCGGGGCAACCGTGGGAAAAAGCCAAAGGCTTTGATAATTCCTGCCCGATTTCTGGTTTTATTCCGGCTGCCGAATTCGAAAGTGATCCGCAGAATACGCCGCTCGCGTTAACGGTTAACGGCGAGGTGCGCCAGCAGGGAACGACGGCAGACATGATCCACAAAATCATCCCGCTGATTGCCTACATGAGCCGCTTCTTCACCCTCAAGCCAGGCGATGTTGTGTTGACCGGTACCCCCGAAGGCGTGGGGCCACTGCTGAGCGGCGATGAACTGACCGTACAGTTCAACGGCCTTTCCCTCTCTACCCGCGTACTGTAATCCCTTCTTGCCGCCCTGATTGGGCGGCAAAACTTGCATCCCTGTGCCAGACTGGTTATAAGGTGCACCCTGGTTTTTGATGTGGACATCCTTATGAGCGAATTACCTTTCTGGCAAAGCAAAACTCTCGACGAAATGACTGACGCCGAGTGGGAATCGCTGTGCGATGGCTGCGGGCAATGCTGCCTGCATAAACTGATGGATGAAGACACGGATGAAATCTATTTCACCAACGTTGCCTGCCGTCAGCTGAACATCAAAACCTGTCAGTGCCGTAACTACGAACGCCGCTTCGAATATGAGCCGGACTGCATCAAACTCACCCGCGAGAATTTGCCCACCTTTGAATGGTTACCGCATACCTGCGCCTATCGTCTGCTGGCGGAAGGGAAAGGTCTGCCGGAGTGGCATCCGCTGCTGACGGGCTCAAAAGCCGCGATGCATGGCGAGCGTATTTCGGTGCGTCATATTGCGGTGAAAGAGTCGGAAGTGCGCGACTGGCAGGACCATATTATGAATAAGCCTGAGTGGGCGGATTGATGCGTTGAATTGAAAGGAGTTTTTGCTTACTGATTTTGTGCCTGGGGCATGAGTGGGGCATTACCTCCGAAATTAGCGTTCAAAATGTCCATCTGGTTGCCGTTATTATCGGTCATCCATTTTCCGTAAACGTTGTAAACCATCTGTGCAGATGTGTGTCCCATCTGCGAGGCAATGAAGTTTGGGTTAGCCCCGGCGCTTAATGCCCAGCATGCAAAAGTGTGTCTTGATTCATATGCCCGGCGATGGCGTATTCCGGCGCGCTTAAGCATGCTGTTCCAGGTGGTGCCAAACGAACCTGTTGCATACCATTCTCCTCCTTTTCCATTTCTGGCAGTTAATTTCGGTACGAAGACGAACGTGCACGGATCCTGTCGAATCTTTCCGAACTCGCGAAGATGCACATCAATGCAGTGTTGCTTCCCCATGCGGGTGTAGGCCATCTGGATCTTCAGTGCCTGGATAGCGGCCTCGGTAAGAGTGATGGTCCTGACGCCGGCTTCAGTTTTGGGGGGAGTAAAATGGCCTTTTATCGCGATATTGCGGCTGATTGTTATCGTCCAGTTTTTCAGGTCGATATCCTCCCAGGCCAGGGCGCAGATTTCACCATGGCGCATTCCTGTATTCACAGCAAGGATCCAGAGGTTGCGAATCTGTTCAGATGGGCAGGTGTCAAGCAGTCGCCAGTATTCTTCACGCGTTAGTGGGTCTGGATCCGCCCGGCTTTTGCGTAACGGCTCAATCCCTTCAAATGGTGATTTACCAATATACCCATTTTGTACTGCGAACCTGAACATCCCCCCCAGACAACTCATATAGACGTTTACCGTTCGTACTGTCCTTCCTTTTTTCAGCGAACGGTTAACCTGAAACTTTCCGCATATCTGATAACCCGTTAGTAGTTCTTTCCTGAGCAGCAGGATATCCTCATTACATACAGCAGCAACAGCGGTTGTTTCACCCAACATTTGTGTGCAGATTTTGATGTATGAGGTGTAGCGGTTATGTGCGTTTTGAGTAATCTCCATCCGCTTCAATTCAAGCCAGCGATCAGCCAGATTTTTTATTGTCACGCCCGGGCGAACAAAACCGAACTTGCGTAGATTCGGTGAATCAGGAAATTGAGT
Organism: Pseudocitrobacter sp. CD920760; assembly: GCF_057782505.1. NCBI lineage: Bacteria > Pseudomonadati > Pseudomonadota > Gammaproteobacteria > Enterobacterales > Enterobacteriaceae > Pseudocitrobacter > Pseudocitrobacter sp. CD920760. The sequence continues at coordinate 3,100,003 of NZ_CM173490.1, read as the reverse complement.
AGCATAGTTAAATGAACCCATTTTTATGGAAAAGCAGATGGAGGTTCGCAATTCACCAGCCACTTTTCGGTTCTTTGGCGTGTCCAGAACGCCAAGACTTTCGCGAACTCTTATCCCCTGATACATGAACCATATTCGCAGCGTTCCGCCGTGATTTTCCACTCCTGTTGGATACTTAGTCATAAATCATCCTCGTGGTTGATAGGAGGGGGTATTTAAGCAGATTTTTGACGGGGGATCGCCGGGCGTTGACGTTCGACCCAGTTATCAATCTCATGACGGTTGTAAAGTATTGGACTGTTGTCCTTCGGCTGGCAGTCGCCGGAATAGTGTCGATACTCGCGACCTTCCAGCCAGGACTTTTCGCGAGCAGATTTAATGGCATTTTTAGTGAGGCCGGTAATCGTCATCAGCACCTCTTCAGATACCCATTTATTTGGCGTCAGTTGGATAATGTCGCTCATGGTTTTCTCCAGGCAAAAAAAACGCCCGGGCGAGCCGGGCCAAAACGAGGGTTGGTTACATCCGATAACCGACTCAGTGAATCGGCTATCAGTTTCGATATCAGAGAAAATAGAAGAATGAGTCCGATTTAGTCCTTATGGCGACCCATGCACTCACCATTTTCCCTGTCTTAGCCGCGTGGTGGACATTGGCGATAAATTGCATTTTCTGAGTGTTGCTTCGCCAGTGGTTCATACCAAGCTGTCTTCGTGCTGCTGCGTTACTTTTCATAATCTCTCCTCATGCCGCGCGCTGGGCTCGCAGCTTCTTCAGATGTTCTGCTGTTTCTATTTCTTCGGCGACCCGCTCGGCCTGTGCTTTGGTCAGCGGCTCGAATTCCTGGTTAAAGCGGCCCATGCTGGCGATGCAGGTGCGACCGTTGCGGACGTAGTGGATGACTTCGTGGGTAGCGCGGAGGATTTTGCAGGGCGCGCCGTGGGGATCGGCGTACCAGGTATTAGGCTGGATTATCCTGAACATTGGCTGACTCCTGCATCATGAGGAATACAATCATTGCTCCGCGCAACGGGTTGGACTGGTACTGAACGCGGCATTCATCGAACTGGTCAACAGCATTCCACCACTCAGAACTGGCATCTTCAGCGCAATCCCAAACCAGACTAATGCGATTCTTCAGAATGATCGGACCCGCATTCTCCCAGCAAAGAGTTGGCGCATATTGCTCCCATGGGTTTTCACCATCGCTCACCCAAACAGTGTGTGGGCGAAGTTCGTGATATTTGCTCGTCATGCCGGTTGCTTTGCTATCGTCAATTTCCTGAACCAAAAGTCCATTTGCGATCGCCACTCGTTTGTTAATTTCAAAGTCGCTTAGCTTGCTGTAATCCATCACAAACCTCTCTGTTTGTTCCGAAGCTCAATTACGCTCTGGCATTCAGCACACGTCTGGCAGCCGGGAACGGCAGCGCGACGCAGCTCAGGGATATCTTCGCCGCACGCTTCGCATAACTCAGCAGACACGAGATTACCGGTACGGCGATGCTTACTGAGTGCGAAGTTACGTTGTAACTCTTCGATTTCTGCTGCTGAATCAATAATGTCCGCCATATCAGTACTCCCTGAATTGCTTGTTCATCACACCGATAGTCCATGTGAAGAGAGTGAATGGAATGCCCAGGGCTTTGAGCTTCTCGAAATGCTTCTTGAGCAGTGGGCGACTTACCGCGTCGAATTTCGGCTTTGGCTTCTGGTTCATTGCGGCTTTGAGTTCTTCGTTACAGCGCCGGGCGGTAGATATAAATGCGTTACGCTGTTCCTGAGTTTTTGGCATCATGCGGCCTCCCGTCGAGCGAGTAGTTTGTTGCCGAAGGTCATTAAGTGGTCACGCTCAACCGTTGTGAACAGGCAGTGGGTGCGTGGGTACGGTCGCCAGATAATAAGCATCGACCCTTTGTTATTTCCCGAGACTGGCTTACCGGTGACCGGGTTAATGAATGCCAGCCGTCCGGCGGTGATGAAGCGAACCTCGCTGGCGGTCTGGATTGCCTCCTTGAACCAGCCTACCGATGTGTCTGCTGGAACCAGCATGACCGTGCCGATCTGATTGGCGCTTTCGGCTGCGGCCTTTTTAACGAATGGTGTGATATCGCTATATGGTGGATTCAGCCAGGCGAGTGGAAAGGGTGGCGACATTGTGTCGTATACCGCCCGGGTCAGATACCGAAGAACGACATCATCGTGCTGGCGCAGCACCTCATGCAGCACGGCGTCGTAGGTAAAGCCAAAGTCCGCCAGTTGCAACGTCACGAAACTGGTGAACGTATTACAGAGTTTAAGGCCTTCGACTACATCAGCGCGGCACGTAGTCACTTCGGCATGAATCGCGCCGAAGCCTCTCAGTTAACGATGACCGAATTTCAGATGCTTCTGGCGGCTAAATATCCAGAACAGAAAGGTTTTACAAGAGAAGAGTACGACGCTGTAGCGGATGCTTATCTTGCCCGAAGAGCCAAGCGGGCAAGACAATTAGCGCTATAGTAGTGAGGTTCGAAATCTAGAGTCTTTTAGGTGGCAAACTTTCCACAAGATTTTCATTAAATAGCGAATCGCTTATTTTTTCATATTCTTGAACCGAGGTTAACATGCCATCTATTTTAACTATTAACTCTCTAACTATCTGGTAATCTTTATCTTTTTTATCTACCCTCTTGAATTCTGTTTTGGACCTGGAAAAGTCCTCGATTATTTGATCAAAATCACTGCTAGAGAAACTAGCTCCATTTTCCTTGGTTGAGCTTATTCTGTGTTCAATATTTTTTAATTCATTAACTAAATCTTTAATCATTTTATGCCTCCCGCTGCATGTCTTTTAAATTGAAAATGAGAACGGTGAATATCACTAAAAATACTTTATAAAACATTCCATAAACAGGAAAGATAATTATCTGGAGAATGACATGGCAGGTGAGAAGAACGCCGGTAGCATCGTTTATGAAATCAGCGCCGACGTTGAGCCGCTGTTGCAGGGCGGGAAACAGGCCATTGATGCTCTGGATAAACTGGATGCTGCGGCCCAGCAGTCTGGCAAGGGAATGGATAACCTCGATCAGAGCACATCTCAAACCGGGACCGCGTTTACAGAACTGGCTGGTTATGCCAACTCTATGGATAACCAACTGCGCAAGCTTAACACCAATGTGAGCGGAATCGCCCGCGCAATGGAAGAAGCCCGCAGCGGGACCGGCGGTGCTAACAGTGAGTTCAATCGCGCTGAATCCATCATCGAGGCGCTGGGTAACCAACTCGCTGTGCTGGACGAAGCGCAGGAGAATGGCGCGCGCAGTGCTGCTGTGCTTGCAGCTCAGCTTCGCGCCGGGTCAAAAGCGACCGACGAAGAGAAGCAGAAGATCGGCGAGTTAACTGGTCGCCTGTATGACATGAAAACAGGAGTGGAGACCGGTGCCAAAGGAACTGGAGCTTGGAAAAACAGCATGCAACAGGCCGGGTACCAGGTTCAGGACTTTATCATTCAGGTTCAGGGCGGCCAGTCCGCGCTAGTTGCATTTGCACAGCAGGGTTCTCAACTTGCCGGTGCATTTGGGCCGGGCGGTGCGGTAATTGGTTCTGTTATCGCCCTGAGCTCTGTTCTGGCCGGTGTACTCATTACTTCTCTTAATGGCGGCAAGAGCGCCATGGATGCGCTGAAAGACGCAGCCGAGGCGATGGATAAGGTCATTACCATTTCCCAAAATGGCGTGGCCGCTCTGTCTGATAAGTACGCATTGCTCGCGAAAACGAATACCGAAGTAGCAACGCTGATGCGTAACCAGGCGTTGCTGGAATACAACGAGGCTATCAACAAGATACCGAAGGCGATTAGCGATGCTTCGAGCTCGTTACTTTCCTTCGGCGATAATAGGTACAGCATCAGGATTGAGCGTACAAGAAGCAATAGACTCAGGAAAACGCAGCATTGAATCTGTTCACAGGAAGAAAAAGATTTTTGAGATGGATTGGGCATTCCCAGACTATAACCAATTATTGTCTTTGTACGAATATTCAATATTAATACCTCAGGGGCTTGCTATTGATAATAGCCACTACTATGTGGCATACACCTCAAATACCAGTAATGGCACTAATTTATGGCATTGGATCGTCATGTACAAAAGAGATGACGGTGCTTATATTGGGTGCTTTTCAATACCAAATACAAACAATCTTTCATATCCTGAGTCATTATATGTAAGGGATGTCGGTGGAAGTAAATATATTTATACGACAATAAACGGTAATGCAGTGGGGTATGATATTACTTCGTTGCCGGCTAATCTTGGTCAGGTAACAACTTCAGTATTTACAAAAACCGGTGTATCTGCCTTTGCACCATCTAATGAAGGGTTGGCATGCTATCTCTCTGACTTTCAAGATGTGTTTGTAGTTCAGGTTGATTGGTCAGGAAATGTTGTAGGTATTGTCACTCTAAGTGATGCCGTTCAGACATTGACAGGTAAGCCATCGCCATACACATCCACGCGAACTAAGGTTCAGTCAAGAATTATGAGTAACGGAAAGATCATAATGGTGGGAGGCGCTCAATTTAAGAGTGAAGATTCAAACCAAAACAGACTACCTGCATTTGCTCCATCATATATACATGCAAATGGTGATGGAACCCTATCAGATGTGTATGTGTACGATCCGATTAGCTTTTTAAATAAGGTCGCCGGTGTAAATACCGCACATGCTGTTGAAAATGAAGGTGTTGCATATAGCCCTGAAGGTAAGATCTATAGTCTTTGGTATTATGAGATTCAATCGCCTTACACGATAAAGATTTTTATTGTTGAAGAAAACTCAACCGATGAGGATTCTGTTGTTCTAGAAGATGATGTTCAAAACGTTCTGCTAGGTGGCGGTTTTAATAAAAACATTATTCGCTCATACGATAATTCAAGGTTTAACCCATATACAGGAGTTAGTTTTTCAAACTGTGAATCGGTATGCGAATTAATGAGAAATGGTCTTATCGATGGGCCATTGACGCTTTACGTAGCAAGCACATTTTATTTTAATACCGCCAATACATACCCAGTTCCTTCAGGATCGAAAATTGTTTTTACCCGCATAAATGCCGGAACAGTTTTCATGGAGGTAACAAGTGGTGGGATGTGTACCACAATTACCTCTACAGGCTTGGGTCAACTGACATTTAATAAAGGACAAATTGGCGGTAACAATACCGACCCTTGGTTTGGAACTGGTGATTTTGCAATACTTGGAATGGGCGGGTTAGGGGTGGTAGCAACTAAGAGAAGTGGCACGGCACAATCTGTACATCATCGATTTGAGAATGCAAATGGTGTAGTGGGAACCATTGAAACAACATCAAATGCTACTCTTTACAATACAGCCTCAGACTTACGCCTGAAAAACATCATCGGGGAGTTTGATGGATTATCAATAGTAAGAAGAATAATTGAGGATGGAGGTGCAAAAGAAGCTGAGTTTAAAAATGACGAGGGTAACCACTACCCTATGCTTATAGCCCAATCAGTAAATAAGTATATGCCATCAGCAGTATCAGTAGGCGAAGATGGTATAATGCGTGTTGATTATAGTAAGTTGATGCCTATTGTATTAAAGGCAGTATACGAACTTATAAAATAAACGCCCCTGCAGGGGCGCTCTACTATTTATAATGCTTTGTTTCTAAGAGGATTTCACCACTAGATCTTTTATATGCTCCAAACGAAATGCATTCAACTTTGTCATAGTTTAAGTTTTTGATTCTAACGTAGGTGAAATGCCTGCCGCCTATATTTACTGTTCTCATTGGGAGTGATGTACCTTTAGACACTAGCTTGCCATCAATGATGGGCTTTATGAATAGCATAAAATCATTTGCATAAGGTACATTTGCCTTATTCTTGAACTCAAGAATGTATAAAGACTCATTTCTAAATGGGTCATTATATGAATAGATGCCTTTTGCAATATTGCCAGAGATGTCCATGTCAATATTATAGTTATATTTTTTTAATAACACAGAGTAGTCAAAAGGAGCATCGTAGGCATCAATTTTCTTCATTCCATAAAATGCAGCCATATATGGAGAATTATATGTATCAAATTTATCTCCATCTTTCATCAGTCCCAGAAAATAAAATGCAGGTATCGAGACATCTTTAAGCCCTGCATTCTTGGCTTCTTTAATTAGTTGAGTTCTAAGTAGTGACTGTTGTGTTGTTTGTTTATATGCTAAATACATGCTTGCGTATGAAGGGATGAATAAAAACAAAGCTACTGCAATTGATACAGCGGAAGTAATTATATACATTTTCCCTATGTTATATAAAACTATCGAAAATGAACACAGAAGGAATATAAACTGCCCATTCATTGCTCTTGGTGGGTAACCAGGAGAAGCTACCATTATAAAATTGGCACACAAGAATGCCATGAAAAACATAAGAGCAAGTGAATTATATTTATTACAATTGAATCTTTTGTTCACCAATATTGCAATGCAAGCAAACATAAACAATGCAAGAGAAACCCATATATGCGAGAAAACATCAGGCATAGTAACATATAGATGCTTGAATATCTTTTGAAGTAATGATGTTTCACGCCATGATTCAAGTGACTTTCCTGCTGCCCGTGCAAAATTACCAGGAGCAAGTAGCATTGCAGATGCACCTATTATTGATGACACACATGCAAAAATTAATGATTTACCAACTTGCCCATGCATAAACCTGTAGTATGCGCTTATAGACAGCATGCACAGGACAAGGGTAAGGCATGTATTTTCATTTGACCAGCCGGCAACAATACCAAGAATTGATATGATAAAAAGAGAACTATATTTATTATAGTTGTTTTCTCTATATTCAATAGCTTTTCTAATGAATAGAACAATAAATAGTGATGTCCACATGTAGTTAGCACTACCCACGATCCAGAACATTACTTGCCCCAGATTAGGGTTTGACACCCAATAAACTAAAAAGATTATTATGGCGTTGATTGTAACACGTCTATAGTCTACTTCCTTATTAATAGCTGATGGAAGCATAGAGATGTTATAAATCAACAGTGCGCTACCCATACTATTTAGTAATGCAGCTATCGTATGATTATTAAAGCTAAGAATGATAGTGCTTGCATAATCTGCCGTCACTCTACCGCTCCATGTAAGATAGTGATTTACATGGTGAATTGGATTAAGTCCAATTAGTGAATATGGAAAATCATCTGAATGCATTGGCGTGTATAAAGCAATGACAGATATAAGGGAGTAAATAACAATCATTACAAATAGAAGTATGATTTTATCAGCTTTCATTTTCATTTGTCCCTTCCTTTAAAATATAGCGAGGGCGTTTTTTAACCTCGACATAAATTCTACCAATGTACTCGCCAAGAACACCTATACCTATAAGCTGGATGCCGCCAAGGAAAAGTATGGAAACGAGTAGAGACGGATAGCCAGGGACGCTGTTTCCGAAAAATATTTTATCTAAAATCATCCATGCGCCATACAGGAAGGATAATCCGGCAACAAATAGACCGATGTACGTCCACATGCGCAATGGGAATGTTGAGAAGCTTGTGATGCCTTCCAGAGCAAGGTTCCAAAGCTTCCAGCCATTAAATTTGGAATCTCCAGCCACACGTTCTGCACGTGCATATTCAACGACATCAGTCCTTCCACCAACCCAACTAAGAACGCCCTTCATGAAGAGATTGCGTTCTGGTAATTGCTTAATGTTTTCGACAACTTCGCGAGACATCAGACGAAAATCGCCAACGTTTTCTTCAATTTTTGGTGAGCTAATCTTATTGTGCAGTTTGTAAAACCACTCTGCTGACTTGCGCTTCAGCCGGCTATCTGTCGAGCGATCTGAACGTTTAGCAAGAACCATGTCGGCTCCTGATTGCCATTTCTCAATAAGATGAGGAATGACCTCAATCGGATCTTGCAGGTCAACATCAATCGGAATTACAGCATCGCCAGTGGCGTGCTCAAGCCCGGCAAACAGAGCTGGCTCTTTGCCAAAGTTCCTGGTGAATGAGAGTGGGGTAACTAACGAGTCAGAAACAGCAAACGCATTAATAATTGATTCTGTTGCGTCTTTGCTTCCGTCATTAATGAACACGATTTCAACATCGTATTGCTTTAGACCTTCGAACTCTCGCACCGTTTTATAGAAAATTGGTATCGTGTCCTCTTCATTGAAGACCGGAACGACCAGAGAAATTTTCATTTCGCTTCCCTAAAGACAATGAACTTAGAATAGAAAAAGCCACATACAAGGCTAATGGCGGAGAAAGCCACCAGTGTGACGATTGGCGGTAACCCACACCTGTCAGCAGCCCAACCTACCGCAGCACTCAACGTTCCCATAAACCCAACGTAAAGCATGTAACGCAGCGTGGAAGTGGATGCTTTAAAAGTGAACCTGGCGTTAGCATAGAAACTAAAGCTGACGGCTACCACGAACCCGGCAAAGTTCGCCAGTGCCTGGCTTGTTGATAGTCCATATATGCAAACACCAAACACAACCCAGTGAATGAGCGTGTTGAGTACGCCAATCGAAGTGTACTTAGCAAAAAGTTTTAACATTAGAAAAATCAGTCAATTCTGAGAAGGCAGAAGTTTAGCACCAACAGACAACTTGATCGACTATCAGAATAAGATGTACTGTATGTGCATACAGTATTTATTTTGAGGTGACTACATGCCGCGTCGTTCAGATATTGAGATCGCCTTTAGAGCCTCTATTGTGCATGAAAGGTCAGGCCGCAGGATTGTGAAAACTGCTGATTTTGTGCTGGAACTAGTAAAGGTCAACTGGGACTTCAGCATGGAAGAGGCGAATCAGTGGATAGCCAGATACACAACCAGCTTCAAAGACATCACCCCTGACCATGGCGAGAACAAAACCTGGTTCATGTACAACCCGAACGGAGGGCTTTGATATGGCATTTGCATCCCCGGCTAAGGATTATGTCGAGCGCGGTATCTCATTAGATGCCGAGCTTATCAGCCATCCATCGGCGACTTACTATGTCAGGTCTGACGTGGCTATTTTACGGGCTGGCATTAAGCAAGGCGCGCTGCTTGTTGTGGACTCAGCAGCAAACCCATGTGATGGTTCGATCGTTCTCTGTTCCATTGATGGGCAATTTGTCATGAGGTATTACCGCATGTTCCCAGGCTTGCATCTGGAGAACATGGAGACAGGCCGGAAGGAAAGGGCGCGCGGACTCGACGACGGAAGTGCAATCGATGTTTTCGGCGTGGTGACATACATCATTAACGATGCGCGCACCGGAGAATTCGACGACAACCCGGTGATTTAATCAGACGGGCTCGATTAACTCCGGGCCCTGATTCTTCACATTGCCGACGGCGCGCGACACTGCGTGCCAGATAAATGCATCTGCTGGCACTGAACCGTCGAAAACAATCTCCTCTGCTTCTTTCCCGCCCACATCCTGCCGCATCCATTCGCGTGCTGCCTCCGGTGAGAGGATCAGTGGCCTGCGGTCATGGATATCAACCAGGCCTTTGTCGGCCGCCGCCGTGACAATCAGAAAACCTTCCGCTTCATCTCCACGCTCAAACGGTGTGCTGCCTATTACGGCCATGAATATCGGCTTACCGTCCGCCCTATGGATGAAGTACGGCTGCTTCTTTTCGCCTTCCTTCTTCCATTCGAACCAGCCATCAGCAAACACGATTGCACGACCATGTTGCCAGAGTGGTTTGAACATCCTACTGGTGGCCGCGGTTTCCACACGTGCGTTTATCAGAGGCGGCTTATCCCACCATCCAGGAGCATAGCCCCAGTAAACTGGATCGAGGTGTAATTGTTCATCTCGTTCGCTCAATAGCAAAACTTTAGTGCCTGGCGCCACGTTGTACCGGCCAATCGGTTCAGGGTCGAACGGGATGTCACGTTCGGCTTCTTCGGCGATTAACGCCAGGTAATCTTCACGGGTCATTGATTGAGAGAAACGTCCGCACATGGATACCTCCAGTAGTCGAACTGAAAGTATAGGAGTGGAGGGAGGCAGGGGGGGAGTGATGGGGCATGGGTGGGGCAAAAAATTAGCGCAAAACAACTCAAAACCTGTGTAGGCAGTGATTCGTCTTGCGCTAACGCTTTGCTTTATGACTGCTTTCAGCTCACTTCAACGCACACTTAAAAAATACTGCCGCCTATTATGAATAAGCCGGAGTGGGCAGATTAACCCCTACTTCATCACGAACAATAAACGTTCGCCGCCATTGGTCCGCGTAAACCATTTACGCGGCAAAATTCCACGCGCATGCCGGGGATCAGAGATTCGGATTGATGGGTGCTGAGGGCTGAGATGTGAACCTGAACGTCTTTACGACCATCTGAAGGGGTGATGAGACCTTTACCGCTGAGGGAGTCAAAAGCTTTGACAATGCCTGTCATTTTACGAGACAAATAAATTCCTTTGTATTGATAACGCCGAACACTATACGCAGGTTTGGATATTTATCCAGTACTTTATTTTGTCAGACATCACTGCTGAATTAAATAACGCGCCTTTTGGCGCGTTTTTTATACGTCATTATCGACCAAACAGGTCGCGTTTTTTCGGCTTAAACGGCTGTGCAATAATCACCAACACGGCGACCACCAGATAGGCCGCGAAGATACCGACCAGCCACTGCGGCATTTCCAGCGACAGGAACGACCACTGACGTACCGCGCAGTCGCCGGATGCGACAAACACCTGCGGCAGCCATTTATCGAGCGGCAGCCAGGTCGGGAAGCGCGCGGCAAAGTCGCAGGTCATAAACGGCGACGGATGCAGCTGAATCATCGTGTGCTCCCAGGCAAGCTGCAAACCACGAATCGCGCTGTAAATCCAAATTACCATAGCGACGTAACGCAGCGGCGTTTTCGGGGCGATGGCGCCTACAATACCTGCACCCATGATGCCGAACAGGGCGCAACGTTCATAGATACACATGACACATGGCTGAAGCAGCATAATATGCTGAAAATACAGCGCAACGAGTTCAAGTGCAAAGGCAGTAAACGCCATCAACAACCACGCGCCACGGCCTCGTGAGCACTGGTTCAAATATCGCAACATAATCATTTCCCTGGAACATGTTTAAGAGCAGCAGTTTAAACCAAAAAAAGCCTGCCGCCACTGACGTTTAGCAATTATTACGTAAATGAACATTAAATGCCCGGCACTACTGGCCGGGCAGTTTAGCTTTATGGTAAGTGTGGGGAGGGGATCCAACCGAGTGCCAACAGCCAGTCGCTGGCGGGTTGCAGGACAAACTCAACGCACAGCAGCCCCACCAGCGTCAGCACAATGGTATAAGGCAGCGCCATCCAGACCATGCGACCATAAGAAAGTCGTATGAGTGGCGCCAGCGCCGAGGTAAGCAGGAACAGAAACGCCGCCTGGCCATTCGGCGTGGCGACGGACGGCAGGTTAGTGCCGGTGTTGATCGCGACCGCCAGCATCTCAAATTGTTTGAGGTCGATAGCGCCAGACTCCAGCGCAGCCTTCACTTCGTTGATATAGACGGTTCCAACAAACACGTTATCGGAAATCGACGACAGCAAACCATTGAAGATATAGAACAGCGAGCGCTGCGCGTGCGGTGAGGCTTGCAGCACAAAATCGATGATTGGCGCGAACAGATGCTGGTCAATAATCACCGCAACGACCGCGAAGAAGACGGTCAGCAGCGCGGTGAAGGGCAGCGCCTCGGTGAAGGCTTTGCCGATGGCATGTTCATCGGTAATGCCGGTGAACGAGGTGGCAAAGATGATAACTGACAAACCAATTAACCCCACCTCCGCCAGGTGGAAAGCCAGCGCCAGCACCAGCCAGACGCCAATCACCGCCTGAACGCACAGGCGCATGGTGTCCTGACGCGTGCGCTGTTTACGGCTTCGCTCATCAAAATCATGCAGTGTTTTGCGCACGGTCTCCGGAAGCGTGGCCCCGTAACCAAACAGCTTGAATTTTTCTAAAAGCAGGCAGGTGGTTATGCCGCAAATAAACACCGGCACAGTAACCGGAGCCATTCGCATAAAGAACTCACCGAAGTGCCAGCCGGAGGCTTTGGCGATAATTAGGTTCTGTGGTTCACCGACCATCGTCATCACGCCGCCAAGCGCGGTGCCGACGCCCGCATGCATCATCAGGCTGCGCAGAAACGCGCGGAATTGTTCCAGTACGTCGCGATAGTGTTTATCGATGTGGCTATCATCAAGCAGATCGTCATCGTCAGTACGGCTTGACGCCGCACGGTGATAAATGCCGTAGAAACCCACTGCGACGCTGATGATCACCGCGACCACCGTCAGCGCATCAAGGAAGGCTGACAAGAACGCCGCCGCCAGGCAAAACGCCAGCGAGAGCAGCATTTTGCTGCGAATGCTCAGCAACAAACGGGTGAAAATAAACAGCAACAGCTGCTTCATAAAGTAGATGCCGGCGACCATGAAGATCAGCAGCAGCAGCACTTCGAGATTAGCTGCAATTTCTTCACGCACGTGTTCAGCTGACGTCATGCCGACAATCACCGCTTCAATTGCCAGTAGCCCGCCGGGGATTAACGGATAGCATTTGAGCGCCATCGCCAGGGTGAAGATAAACTCGATAACCAGCAGCCAGCCCGCAAGAAAGGGGTTAACGAGAAAGATAATCGGGTTAATTACCAGGAATATCAGGAGTAAAAGTTTATACCAGTCGGGGGATTGCCCGAGAAAATTGCGCCATAACGCGCGACAGTATGAGATTTCCATGACCAATAGTCTGCCTCGTAGAAGTCATCTTTTGTTACAACCAGGGCTGAAACTCTAGCAGAGATCGCCGCAAAAAACGCTCTTAAGTACGGAAAAGGAAAATCAAAAAATGAAACGGCGATCCCTTTTTAATTCGCTTCGTGTGCTATCTGCTGTTGATGCGGTCTGGTATGATGAGTGGATTGCAACGCTGTGTAATGGAAATTCTAACTATGGTCATTAAGGCGCAAAGCCCGGCGGGTTTCGCGGAAGAGTATATTGTTGAAAGCATCTGGAATAACCGTTTTCCACCAGGGTCTATTCTGCCTGCCGAGCGCGAACTTTCTGAACTGATTGGTGTGACCCGTACAACCTTACGGGAAGTGTTGCAGCGTCTGGCTCGTGATGGCTGGTTGACTATCCAGCACGGTAAGCCGACGAAAGTAAACAACTTCTGGGAAACGTCCGGCCTCAATATTCTGGAAACGCTGGCGCGTCTCGATCACGAAAGCGTTCCACAACTGCTGGATAATCTGCTTTCCGTGCGCACCAACATCGCCACCATTTTTATCCGCACTGCGTTCCGTCAGCATCCTGACAAAGCGCTGGAAGTGCTGGCCACCGCGCGCGAAGTCGAAGACTACGCCGATGCGTTTGCCGACCTCGATTACAATATTTTCCGTGGTCTGGCGTTTGCCTCCGGCAATCCGATTTATGGCCTGATTCTGAACGGCATGAAAGGGCTCTATACCCGTATTGGCCGTCACTATTTCGCCAATCCGGAAGCGCGTAGCCGCGCGCTGGGCTTCTATCATCGCTTAACGGAAGTGTGCGAGCAGGGTCTGCATGACCAGGTGTATGAAACCGTGCGTCGTTACGGCCATGACAGCGGCGAGATCTGGCACCGGATGCAGAAAAGTATGCCGGGCGGTGTATAAGTATCCATAGAAAAAGCCTCTCAATTGAGAGGCTTTTTTGTATCACAACGCGCTCGGTCTCGGTGGGCAACGTTCAAGTAACTCAACGCTGCCGTCCGCATTCTGCTGCTCAAGATGCACTTCAAAGCCCCACAGACGATGCACGTGCTTGAGCACTTCCCGGCGGCCCTTATCCAACGGCGCGCGGTTGTGCGGCACATAACGTAGCGTCAGCGATCGGTCGCCGCGAAGATCCACATTCCACACCTGAATATTCGGCTCCAGGTTACTGAGATTATATTGCGATGACAGCTGGGCGCGGATTTCGCGATAGCCGCTTTCATTGTGGATCGCCGAGATCTCCAGATAGTTATTGCGGTCGTCATCCAGCACCGTAAACAGGCGGAAATCACGCATCACTTTCGGTGACAGGAACTGGCTGATAAAACTCTCGTCTTTAAAATCGCGCATCGCAAAATGCAGCGTTTCCAGCCAGTCGGAACCGGCCATATCCGGGAACCAGTAACGGTCTTCCTCCGTCGGCGTCTGGCAGATACGTTTGATGTCCTGGAACATGGCAAAGCCCAGTGCATACGGGTTAATCCCGCTGTACCACGGGCTGTTATAAGGCGGCTGGAAGACCACGTTGGTGTGGCTGTGCAGAAACTCCAGCATAAAGCGCTCGGTCACTTTCCCTTCGTCGTACAGATGGTTGAGAATGGTGTAGTGCCAGAACGTGGCCCAGCCTTCGTTCATTACCTGCGTCTGTTTTTGCGGATAAAAATACTGGCTCACCTTACGCACAATACGCATGATTTCGCGCTGCCACGGCTCCAGCAATGGGGCATTTTTCTCCATAAAGTACAGCAGGTTCTCCTGAGGTTCAGAAGGATATCGGCGCGCAGATTCCACCGTTTTCTCCTCTTCACGCTTCGGCAGAGTGCGCCACAGCATATTCACCTGGCTTTGCAGATACTCTTCGCGACTTTTCTGCCGGGCTTTCTCCTCCTGCAACGAGATTTTTTGCGGACGTTTGTAGCGGTCCACGCCGTAGTTCATCAACGCGTGGCAGGAGTCGAGCAGCTTTTCCACTTCATCTACGCCGTAGCGCTCTTCACACTCGCTAATGTATTTACGGGCGAAAAGCAGGTAATCGACGATGGAACTGGCGTCTGTCCAGCTGCGGAAAAGATAGTTGTTTTTAAAGAAGGAGTTATGCCCGTAGCAGGCGTGCGCCATCACCAGCGCCTGCATAGTAATGGTGTTCTCCTCCATCAGATACGCGATACAGGGATTGGAGTTAATCACAATCTCATAGGCCAGCCCCTGCTGGCCGTGCTTATAGGCCCGCTCGGTCTCAATGAACTTCTTGCCGAACGACCAGTGGGTGTAGTTTATCGGCATCCCGATGCTGGAATAGGCATCCATCATCTGCTCAGAGGTAATGACTTCGATTTGATGGGGGTAGGTGTCCAGCCGGTAGAGTTTGGCTACCCGGTCTATCTCAACCAGATAGGTTTCCAGCAGGGGAAATGTCCAGTCGGGTCCGTCGCTTAAACGCGTGCTGTCCTTATTCATCGAATCAATCGTTGCCATTAGCGCGCCCTCATTGTTGGCGACTCTCTCTGTCTGGAGAGCCTCTGTAAAAGAATAGAACACCTGCGAAAAACTGTAACAAGCGCCAATTTTTTTCTTCGCGATTTCTTCATTTTGATGACGATATTTTTACAATTATGCAGCATTTTATGCTGGGTAAAATTATTGCTCAGCAGGAGATGTTGATTCTCGCATGCCAGCGCTGGCGGGGCTGTATGTGAACTACGTCACCATAAAAAAAGCCTATGTTGAATAATATTTTCATCTGGGTTATCAATTTGTAATCAGAAGATTGTTCTTTTACTCATTTCGATTCTGGAGTAGCTATGCACGTTGTCATACTGGGAAGTGGCGTAGTAGGCGTGACCAGCGCCTGGTATTTAAGTCAGGCAGGACACCAGGTTACGGTTATCGATCGTGAAGTGGGCCCGGCGATGGAGACCAGCGCCGGAAATGCCGGGCAGATCTCCCCCGGTTACGCTGCGCCCTGGGCGGCACCCGGCGTGCCGCTGAAGGCGATTAAATGGATGTTCCAGCGCCACGCGCCGCTGGCGATTAGCCTCGATGGCACACAGTTCCAGTTGAAATGGATGTGGCAAATGCTGCGCAACTGCGACACGCGGCACTATATGGAGAACAAAGGCCGCATGGTGCGTCTGGCGGAGTACAGCCGCGATTGCCTGAAAGCGCTACGTGAATCCACCGGGATTGCCTACGAGGGGCGGCAGGGCGGCACGTTACAGCTTTTCCGCACCGCACAGCAGTATGAAAACGCGATGCGCGACATTGCCGTGCTGGAAGATGCGGGCGTGCCGTATCAACTGCTGGAGTCAGCCCGACTTGCCGAGGTTGAGCCTGCGCTGGCGGGCGTGGCGCACAAACTGACGGGCGGCCTGCGTTTACCGAATGATGAAACCGGCGACTGTCAGCTCTTCACCCAGCGTCTGGCGCAGATGGCTGAAAACGCGGGCGTCACTTTCCGCTATAACACGCCGGTCGATGCGCTGCTGCGGGAAGGTGAGCACATCTATGGCGTGAAGTGCGGCGATGAACTGATTAAAGCCGATGCTTACGTGATGGCGTTTGGTTCCTATTCCACCGCGATGCTCAAAGGGCTGGTGGACATTCCGGTATATCCGCTGAAAGGGTATTCTCTCACCATCCCGGTGAAGGAGGAGGCGGGCGCACCGGTTTCGACTATCCTTGATGAAACCTACAAAATTGCCATTACCCGCTTTGATAATCGTATTCGCGTTGGCGGGATGGCGGAAATTGTCGGCTTCAATACCGAACTGCTGCAACCGCGCCGCGAAACGCTGGAAATGGTGGTGGGCGATCTGTTCCCGCGCGGCGGCTATATTGAGCAAGCCACGTTCTGGACCGGCCTGCGCCCCATGACGCCGGATGGCACGCCAATTATTGGCAAAACCGCATTCAAAAATCTGTGGCTGAACACAGGCCACGGTACGCTGGGCTGGACCATGTCCTGCGGTTCCGGGCAGTTAATCAGCGATTTAATCTCCGGGCGGACGCCTGCCATTCCTTATGATGATCTAAGCGTGGCGCGTTACTCGCCGGGCTTTACGCCGTCGCGTCCTCAACATTTGCACGGCGCTCATCATTAAGGAGAAGGCATGTCTCGTCCTGTAGAAGCCAGCATCGATCTTTCGGCGCTGCGGCAGAACCTGAACGTTGTACGCCGGGCGGCTCCGGAATCACGCGTCTGGTCGGTGGTTAAAGCCGACGCTTACGGGCACGGTTTGAAGCGCGTCTGGGGCGCATTACGCGAAACAGACGGTTTCGCGATGCTCAATCTGGAAGATGCCATCCAGTTACGTGAGTGGGGATGGAAAGGTCCTGTTCTGCTGCTGGAAGGGTTCTTCCACGCCGATGAGCTGGAACTGTTTGATAAGTATCGCTTAACGACCAGTGTTCACAGTAACTGGCAGATCAAAGCGATTCAGGACGCCCGGTTAAACGCTCCGCTGGATATCTATCTGAAAGTGAACAGCGGTATGAACCGGCTCGGGTTTACGCCGGATCGCGTCAGTACCGTATGGCAGATCCTGCGTAAAGTGCCGAACGTCGGCGCGATGACGTTGATGTCGCACTTCGCGGAAGCAGAAAAAAGCGAGGGCGTCGAACGGCCGATGCAGCGAATCGAGCAGGCTGCGGAGGGGCTGGAATGCCCGCGCTCGCTTGCCAATTCGGCAGCAACGCTCTGGCACCCTGAAACGCATTATGACTGGGTGCGGCCGGGCATTATTCTCTATGGCGCGTCGCCTTCCGGCCAGTGGCAGGATGTGGCCAACAGCGGTATTAAACCAGTGATGACCCTGAGCAGTCAGATTATCGCCGTGCAAAACCTCAAACCGGGCGACACGGTGGGCTACGGTAGCCGCTATACCGCCACGCAGGAGCAGCGAATAGGTATTGTTGCCTGTGGATATGCGGACGGTTATCCGCGTATTGCGCCGTCGGGTACGCCGGTGATGGTAGACAGCGTGCGTACCTCCACGGTAGGAACGGTGTCGATGGATATGCTGGCGGTGGATTTGACGCCGTGCCCCAATGCAGGAATCGGCGCGCCGGTAGAGCTGTGGGGCAACGGCATCAAAATCGATGACGTTGCCGCCTGTGCGGGCACCGTGGGCTACGAATTAATGTGCGCGCTGGCGCCGCGTGTACCGGTTGTGACGGTGTAACTTAATCGGCGAGGCGGTTATTCCGCCTCTTCTTCTGCAACTTTAACCCCGACTTTGACGACTTCATTATCGGCTTTCTCCGCGACCGTCCACACCATTCCGGCAAACTCTACCTGATCACCGACAACCGGCGTGGCGCCTAACAGCTGCTGAACGATCTCGCCCAGCGACTGCTGTTTATCGCGAAACTCTTCGACACCGTCGAGACCGTAAATCATCGCCACATCGGCGAATTTGGCGCTGGCTTCGAGAATAAAGTCACCAAAGAAACGTTGATCCAGCGCTACCGGCGGTGACTGACTGAACAGTTTACCGAGCGCCGGAATATCACGCTCGCGGGCAATCACGCACAGAATATCACCTTCGCGCAGGCGTGTGCTGCCGTTCGGGTGCAGCAGAACGTTATCGCGGAACAGCGCGGCGATGCGCGTATCCTTCGGCATATGCAGGTCACGCAGCGCGGCACCCACGCACCATTTGTCGGCGCTCAGCTGATAAATAAGCTGTTCCCACGGGTTTTCCGGGTGAATGTCCAGCCCGACGCGCGACACCGGCCAGCCAACGGGCGGCACCACCACTTTGGCACGTTTCGCCGCCCAGGAGAGTGAGGTGCCCTGAAGCAGCAGCGATACCAGCACCACGAAGAAGGCGACGTTAAAGAACAGACGCGCGTTATCCAGCCCGGCCATCATCGGGAATACGGCGAGGATAATCGGCACCGCGCCGCGCAGACCCACCCAACTGATGAAAATGCGCTCGCGCAGGTTAAAACCGCGAAACGGCAGCAGGCCGATAAACACCGATAATGGGCGGGCGAAGAAGATCATCCACAGCGACAGCAGCAGGGCGGAAGCGGCAATCGGCAGCAGGTCAGACGGTGTCACCAGCAGACCGAGTACCAGGAACATGCCGATTTGCGCCAGCCACGCCAGCCCGTCGAAGTTTTGCAGGATACCGAAGCGGTTACGAATAGGCCGATTACCCAGCAGGAAACCGCACAGGTACACGGCGAGGATGCCGCTGCCGTCCAGCGAGGTGGTAATGGCGAAAATCATGATCCCGCCGCTGAGGGCCAGCAGCGGATACAGCCCGGTTGGCAGGGTGATGCGGTTAATCATCTGCAACAGCAAATAACCGCCCGCAAGGCCAATCAGAATACCCAGACCAAACTGCTGAATGATATGCACGGCAAACATCCAGCTTAATCCCGTTTCGTGCTGCTGGATCATCTCAATCAGGGTGATGGTCAGAAAGACCGCCATCGGATCGTTGCTACCGGATTCAATCTCAAGCGTCGAGCCGACACGCTCGTTCAGCCCTTTGCCGCCCAGCAGAGAGAACACCGCCGCCGCATCCGTCGAGCCAACAATCGCGCCAATCAGCAGGCCTTCAATCCAGTTAAGGTTAAACAGCCACGCCGCCGCAATACCCGTCAGCCCCGAAGTGATTAACACGCCTACCGTGGCCAGCGACAGCGCCGGGCCCAGGGCGACGCGAAATGAGCTCGCCTGGGTGCGCATCCCGCCATCCAGCAGGATCACCGCTAGCGCCAGGTTACTCACCATATAAGCGAACGGATAATTATCGAAAGGAATGCCGCCGATGCCATCTACGCCTGCGAGCATGCCAATGGCGAGGAAGATAACCAGAATCGGGATACCGAGGCGGGAAGAGAATGAACTTAAAAGAATGCTACAGGTTACTAAGACTGAACCCAAAATAAAGAGACTAATGACTGCCGCGGCGTCCAATGTTCACGTACTCCCCGATAACGAACAAGCTAGTTACAAAAAGTTATCATAATTAGCGCGTGAACAGGGGAACAATAAGAGGATTGAATGTTTTTTTATTTTACAGCGTCGCCCGATAACTCGACCGGGCGACGCTGTAGGTTATGGCGTTAGCGGTTCTCTTTAAGTTCCTGTCGCGCATGGGCCGAACGCAGATACTGCTGAAACTCTTCAATAGCCTCGACCGCAGTTACTTTTGTTTTCGTACCGCCCTGTATTTTACGCATATCCGCATAGACGATCAGCGCAAAGAGTTTGCCCACACCCCGGTTTTCCACGCCCCGCACCATACGCCTGAGTTTCTTCGGCGGCTGATAGCCCTCCCGCCAGCTCAACACGATGCGCAACGCTTCATGACGTTCCTCAACGTCAAAGTCAGTAATGGCGGTCCACTCAATAGGTTTATCCAGATCGCTACACTCAATGTGCGTTGGCGTGAAGGTATAGAGCGGTTTTTGACCGGAGCGATACAACATGAAAGTCATAATCGCTAATAACCAGGCCAGGGTAATGAGAAATAGGGAAAAACCGGAGCTGGTTGGCGCAAAAAGAGATAGGAAACCTATCACCATGAGGAACACAGCCCCCGCGCTTTGCAGCAACACTTTTTTCTTGTTATCGCGCCAGATTTCACAGCTTTCCGTTGCCAGTACCGCGTGCGATTCCAGCATCTGCTGGTGCTCTGTATTATACCGGACGGCTTCTTCCGTCAGAGATTGTGACATCGACGCGCGCACCCCTTCCAGCCCGCCGAATAACGCACCCAGAGAGGCAAAATCACCCTCGGACACCTGGCGAGTCGCGTGCGCAATCAGGCTGTCGTCTATTTTAACGTCCAGCGCCTCAATACGCGCGCGCGTGACCGGGTGGCTGTCTGTCGGGTGCTGAATCTCATGTTCCAGGCACGCCTGCACATCGAAGGTATTTGATTTGCTCGCTTCGCCGAGCAGGCCGCTTATCCACTCCTGCTGTGTCTGTTCTTTACCTGACATCACTGTGTTGAGATAGTTGCCGACCATCTCTGATAGCGCAGAAATACGCAGCAGTGCGCTGGAAAGTGCCTGCGGCGAGCTGGCCTGTGCACCAGTTTGGTCAGCGGCGAACTCACGAATGCGGCTCCAGTAGCTGACCGTTTCGTGAAACTTAATCAGGAACCACAGGCCCATATCCAGTGCAGGATGCAACACGATGCGGTCAATCCACGCCACACCGTTTGAGTTATTTGCCATCTGCTGTAGCGTATTTTCAAACCCGGCATAAACCGGGGCAAAACGTAAACTGTACTGCGTATCCTGCCCGGTAAAATGCCCCAGTTCGTGGCCAATAACCGCAGCCACCTCGTCTTTATCCATCAACGATGAGTAAGTGAGGGGTAAATAAAGGGTATTACCGGTCAGCAGATCGCCGCTGTTCAGACGAACGTTATTGGCGGTGACATAAAAACAGTCAAAGAAACCGACCACGATATTATCTGGCATAACGACCTGGCTTTTTTGTGCCAGTTCGCGCACCCAGCCCCACAGCTGCGGCGATTGTTCCTCAGAGACGGAGTGGCCGTGAATATGACTTTCTTCGCGCTTAAAGAAAGCAAAGCAGCGACGGATGGAAAACATGCTTTTCAACAGCATCCACAATATGGCGCCAATAGCAAAGAGCGCCATCACAAATACTTTTCCTGACCCGTGACCGGAATGCGAGAGCGAAACCAACCAAGCCAGCTCGCCGCCAACTAATGAAACAATCCCCAGCCCGTTGCAGATCATAATCAGCAGCATAAAGATGGGGATAATGCCCCGGCACAGTGTAAAGGTGGCAATCAATTTATTTTGCGAGGTACGCGACGCGACTACGCTCAAATAGCAAATCACCATTGCCAAAAGGCAGATGAGAATGGAGCCTGCGCTACAGAGACCCGCAAAGACGGAGAGACCTGCGCGGAGCGCAGCTGAGGAATTGTGCCCCGAAGGCGTGCCGCCGAGACGCCAGAACTGCCAAAAACCATAAATCAGAATTAATATTGGGATTAAAAATATTCGTCTGAAAGCTTTTATTTCCATATAAAAAGACTCGCATTAAGTGATAGATTTAAAATGGCGGTTCATTTTAAATTGGCCTTAAGGGAGTTTTTGTTATTATTTCTTACGAAGGCTTTAAGTTATTTTAATTATATTTAGAAAGGGAATGTGTGGATTTATGGGATGCTATATATGTTGCAACATCCCATCAATAAGCCTTAACGAAGGACCGGATGCCCGCTGATGGTCAGTGTGGTTGCGTCTGCCGAGTGTACCAGCTTCGCCTGCGCCCCCAGCGGCAGCGTGACGGTGCGCTGCTCGTGGCCGAAATCGAGCCCGCTGATGACCGGAATTGTCAGCCGCGAACGCAAATAGTCGTACATAGTCTGCAAATCATAACCCGCGTCGTAGTCATTCGGCGTAGCGCCGGTGAAGCTGCCGAGCACGATGGCCTTTTGACGCGGTAGAATACCCGCGTACAACAGTTGCAGCAGCATGCGTTCCACGCGGAAGGGATGTTCGTTGATATCTTCCAGCACCAGAATACCGTCGCTGATTTGCGGCATCCATGGCGTACCCACCAGCGACGTCAGCATCGCCAGATTCCCGCCCCACAGTTTGCCTTCTTCGCGGCACTGCGGACCGTCGCCCGCCCACTCAAGCGTGAAGCTTTCATTGCGCAGCGCCTGCCAGAAGTGATGCACGGTAAAGTCGTTCAGGGCTTCTGCACCAAAATTCCCCGCCAGCATCGGCCCGCTGAAAGTGATGACGTCACCTTTTGCCAGCAGCCCCATCTGAATGACGGTGAAATCGCTGTGGCCGCAGATAAGCAGCGGATCCTGCTGCTGGCGCGCGACGAGCGACGGCCAGTCGATGGCATCCAGCAGACGGCTTGCGCCATAGCCGCCGCGCACCGCAAGGACAATCTGATTTTTACCTTTCAGTTCGGCGAGTTGATTGACATCGGCCAGACGCTCGCTCTCGACGCCCGCAAAGCGCTGGCTGCGGCGGGGAATGACCTGCTGGTGGTTGACCTGATGCCCTGCGCTTATCAGTCGGTCAACGCCCATTTCGGCGGCGGATTGATTGATGCAGTAGCCCGACGGGGCGATCAGATGAAACTGTGACATGGCAATTCCTTGCAGAGAACGAAACGAGTATCATGCCGCCTGAACCCGTTATTGTCATTACTGGCGACATACTTGAGCTAAAAAGGATAGTTGCGTGAAATTGAGATGGTTTGCTTTTTTAATTGTGTTACTTGCCGGATGCAGTTCAAAACAGGATTACAAAAATCCGCCCTGGGACCCACAGGTGCCGGTGAAGCGCGCAATGCAATGGATGCCGATTAGCGAAAAAGCCGGTGCGGCGTGGGGCGTAAGCCCGCGTTTGATCACCGCCATCATTGCGGTCGAGTCTGGCGGCAATCCGAATCTGGTCAGTAAATCCAACGCTGTCGGCCTGATGCAGTTGAAGGCGTCCACCTCCGGGCTGGACGTTTACCGGCATATGGGCTGGAGCGGTCAACCGTCAACCAGCGAGCTGAAAAACCCGGAGCGTAATATCTCCATGGGGGCGGCTTATCTGAGCATACTGGAACATGGCTCGCTGGCAGGCATTAAGGACCCGGAAGTGATGCAGTACGCGCTGATGGTCTCTTATGCCAACGGCGCGGGCGCGCTGTTGCGGACGTTCTCCTCCGATCGCAAAAAAGCGATCAGCAAAATCAACGATCTGGATAAAGACGAGTTCTTCGAACACGTCGTCGAAAATCATCCGGCTCCGCAGGCGCCGCGCTATATCTGGAAAATGCAGAAAGCGATGGATGCGATGTAACTACTCGCGAACCTTGTTGGCGCGTTCACGCGCTTCTCGCTCCAGCGAAAAAATAATACGCTGGAGCGAGCGTTCTGCCGCCGGGTTAACGTTGAGAAAACGCAAACTCAACCGTGGCGTACTCACCGTTTCGTTTTTATGATCGACCACTCTTCGCTCACTGACCGCAATCAGCTGCGCATCAAAATGAAATTTTCCCCATTGCCCCATATCCAGCTCCAGCTGGGAAAAACGCATTCCCGGCTGTAAATGGCTTTCCGGCTGACTCTCCAGCAGTGCCCCCATCCCTCCCAGCGACAGGTCAAAAAGCCGAAAATGCAGCGCCTGATTACCAGGGAGTTGGGCTTTGCCAAAGTAGGGCGGATGCAGCGGGGCCGCGATGCGGAAATACTCACGTCGCTGTATAAACCAAAGTGTCGGCGGAACGGGAACAATAAACGCCGGCAGCCCCTGATATTCTCCCGCCTGCAACTGTGTCACCGTGAATTCCATTTTAGCGCCGGCGGTTTCGGCGGTGATGGTGACGTTTTCCACCCGCTGTACTGCGCGGTTCTCGTATTCCTGACTGCCAAAATCGACTATCAGCGCGGTTTTGCTCACCTCCAGAAGGCGACTGATAAATTGCCCGCTTCCCCACGAGACGCGTAGCGGAACGTCATCGCGATGAAGATCGCGCAGAATATTCAAAACGGCCAGCGGGTTTTGTTTCAGGAATTGCGAAGGGTATTGATTCATCTGCTATCTCTTCTGGAGGATAAACCGTCTGGTTGTTATCGGTTTACGTCCAGGAAACTTCAGCCCCGGTAAAAAAAATTTTGTTCGTTTTCTGCGCGGCGTGAGGGCGGGAAGGGCCTGTTCAGGTCAAACATATTCAGCATATGAATAAAATATAAGCGCGGCGGCGAGATTTTTAAGAGTAATTACCTATACTTGAAACATTAGCGGCGCAGAATGTCGGCGCTTTTTTTGAGGTTTTTTTAATTGGAGGATGGTGAAAATGGGTGTTATTGCCTGGATTATTTTTGGTCTTATTGCGGGTGTTATTGCCAAACTGATTATGCCGGGGAAAGACGGCGGCGGCTTTATTCTGACCTGCCTGCTGGGGATCGTCGGTGCGGTCGTGGGCGGCTGGATTGCCACCACGCTGGGCTTTGGCGATCGCGCGATGGGCTTTGATATGCACAGCTTCCTGGTTGCCGTTGTGGGCGCCATTGTCGTGCTGGGTATCTTCCGCTTCCTGCGCCGCAACAACTAAGCATCACGCTTCAACGGCCCCATTCGGGGCCGTTATTCTTCTTTTCTGTTGATTCCCCACAAATTTTTCAGACTCTGTGCATCTGGCTATTGCGCGTTAAATAAAAATGAGAATAATTAGCATTCTTTATTCTAATAATTGGTCAGACAAACATTATGCGCTTTGCCTATCGTACGCTCTCGGGAATGATTACACTTGCTCTCGCCACACCGGCCCTGGCCGACAACGCTGAAACCACTATGGTCGTCACCGGTTCACAGGGGAGCAGTGAACTGCCCGTCTGGACCAACAGCGCCACCAAATCCGCTGTTGCGGAGAGCAAAACGCCGCAGGTCATCAATACCATCAGCGAGAAAGAAATTACTCAACGTCACGCTAACTCGGTCAATGAAATTCTGCGCTACGCACCGGGCGTCTCGACGGAAGTGCGCGGCAGCACCAGCTACATGAGCGAATATAAAATTCGTGGCTTTACCGTCGACAATGAATTTTATAACGGCCTGCAATTGCCCTATAACGTCAATGGCAACACCAAAGCGCGTATTGACCCGCTGCTGATTGAAAACGTGGATATTCTGAAGGGGCCGTCTTCGGTGCTTTATGGCAACGGTTCGCCGGGTGGTCTGGTGAACATCCAGGGAAAAAAACCGCAAACCGAGCCACGCACGGAAGTAGGGTTTAACACCGGCACGCGCAACCTGAAAGAGGGGTATCTGGATTCCACCGGACGTATCCTCGACAGCGACTGGAGCTATCGCCTGCTGGGCAAAGCGCGTGAAGGCGATGACCAGCCGCACACCACGCGTTACGAAGATTATCTGGTTGCGCCGAGCATCACCTGGCAGCCCGATAACAAAACGCGTCTGACATTTGACGCGCTGGCGCAAAATACGCCGAGCCTGACGCCGTCCAATCCATTACCGCTTTCGTATCTGCGTTCCAGCTATGCCGGGCGTCGCGATTTTGCGGGTGATAAGTGGAGCGGTTTCGAACAGCGCCAGTGGATGGTGGGTTATAGCTTCGAGCATGAGTTTGACAGCGGTTGGGGCATCGCCCAGAAAGCGCGTTATTTTGACATCGATACTCATCAGCGCAGCGCCTATTCCACCGGAAATGCGGGCAGCGCCAACGTCTATGAACTTAACCGCTTTGCCTATACCACCGATGAAGATCTGCACAGCTTTAATATCGATAACCAGGTCAGTAAAACCTTCGCGCTGGGTGACTGGCAGCATCACCTGCTGGCGGGGTTCGATTACCAGAAACTGAATTCGCACTATAACTATCGCTACGCCTCGACCACGCCGGGCATCGATATGCTGCATCCGGATTACTCGCAGATCACCAGTGATAATTTAGGGCTCTACACCGCGCAGAAAAATCGTCTTTCTTACAACCAGAAGGGCTATTACTTCCAGGATCAGGTGGAGTTCGGCGGCCTGAATATTCTTGGTAGCATTCGCTATGATGAGTACCAGTCCGCTACCACAGATTATCTCAATGACCAGCAAAAAGCGTGGATCTCGCAGGATCGCGTGACTAAACGTCTGGGCGCGCTGTATGCCTTTGAAAATGGTCTGTCACCGTTTATCAGCTACTCAGAAGGCTTCCTGCCGGTATCGCCGCGCGGTAACCTGACCGCGCAGGATGTGAAACCGACCACCAGCAAGCAGCTGGAGGGCGGCGTGAAATACCTGCTGGCTGATTACGCGACGACCTTTACCGCGTCGGTGTTTAATATTCGCCAAAAAAACGTGGTGAGCGCGGACCCAAGCTGGAACTACCGCCAGACGGGGGAGATTGAATCGAAAGGCGCGGAGCTCTCCGTCGTCAGCCGTCCAACGGACAATATCAATCTGATTGCCAACTACGCCTATACGCACGCTATCAACACCGAGGATGAAACTTACGAAGGTAAGCGCCCGACACAGGTGCCGGAAAACGCGTTTAACCTGTGGGGGGATTACACCTTTGATAGCAGCTTATTCAGCGGATTAACGGTGGGCGCGGGGGTACGCTACACCGGGCCGATGGAGATTTCTCCGGCCAATAACGAAGGCAAGCTGGGCGGTACGACGCAGTATGATATGGCGGTATCATACGATATGTCGGCTATCGACAGCAGCCTGAACGGCTTGATGCTGAAGGCCAGCGCGCAGAACCTGACCAACAAAGAAACCTTCAGTTGCTACGACAGCACCAACTGCTGGATTGGCCGCGACCGCACGGTGCAGGTGGGGGCGAGTTATACGTTTTAATGATTGCCCGGTGGCGCTGCGCTTACCGGGCCTACAGAGTCGCGTAGGCCGGATAAGGCGCAGCCGCCATCCGGCATTACTTCGCCGCCTGAACCGGCGCATCCGGCACCGTATCGCACGGTTTCTCTTTCGGGCAAATCAAATCCAGCATCTTCAGCGTTACGCCGTTGGTCCAGCCAAAACCATCCTGCAACGGATATTCACCGCCGCCGCCGCCCGTTCCGGTGGAGGTAATATCATATTTTTCCACCAGTTTTTTCTCCTTGTCATAGGTGTGCTGCACGTTGCTCAGGAAGCGCCAGGTGACGTCCATCGCCACTTTCTCCTGACCATAGTTCTGCAACCCTTCTACGGCGACCCACTGTAACGGCGCCCAGCCGTTTGGCGCATCCCACTGTTGCCCGCTGTTAATGGTAGTAGTGGTAATGCCGCCCGGTTTTAACAACCGGCTTTCCGTCGCTGCCGCTACTTTTGTCGCCCGTTCATGCGAAGCGGCATTCACGTACAGCGGGAACAGGGCGGCAGCGGTCAGCTGATTACGCACCTTGTGCGACTTCAGATCGTAATCGGCGTACCAGCCCTCTTTATCGTTCCACAGATATTTTTCGATAGCCTTCTGGCGCGCGTTAGCTTCGGTATCGTACTGGTTACTTTTCGCCGTATCACCCGCAGCTTTACTCCCCTCGGCAATCAGTTTTTCCATCTTAAACATCAGCGCGTTCAGATCGACTGGCACGATGCTGGTGGTGCGAATGGTGCCCAGTTGCTGTGGGTTATCCATCCAGCGCGAGCTGAAATCCCAACCCGATGCGGCGGCGGAGCGCAGGTCGCGATAGATTTCCGTGGCGGGTCGATTTGGGTTTTTCTTCGCGGTGGTCACATCATCAAGCCACGATTCCGGACGCGGGGTGTCGTTATCATCCCAGTAGCGGTTGAGCAGGGTGCCGTCGCGCAGTTTGACCACCCGCTTGTTGGCGTCGCCAGGCTGAAGACTTTCCGCGCCGTCCATCCAGTACGCGTGCTCTTTTTCCATCTGTGGCAGATAGGTTTTCAGCGCATCGCTGTCATGTTTTGCCAGTAACTCAACCATCAGCGAGAAAAATGGCGGTTGCGAACGGCTTAAGTAGTAGCTGCGGTTGCCATTAGGGATATGCCCCCAGGTGTCGATTTCCCAGGCGAAGTTCGCCACCATATCCGCCACTTTATCCCAGTGCCCGCTCTCCGCCAGGCCAAGCATGGTGAAGTAGCTATCCCAGTAATAAACCTCACGAAAGCGTCCGCCGGGCACGACATACGGTTTCGGTAGCGGCAGCAGGGAGCTCCACTTTTCCGCCGTTTCGCTGGTGCGGGTCAGCACCGGCCACAGGCCATCAATATGCTGGCGCAGCGTTTGCCCTTTGGGCGGCACATAGGTTTCGCCCGCCTGCGGTAGCGCAAAGTTCATCTCTACAAAGTGGCGCAGGTCAAAGCTGGTCTGACTCTTCTGCATGCGGTAATCCGCGAGGATCATCAACGGGTCGCTTTTAGGCACCGCGTCGGCGAAGGTTTTTTGATCGGGAAAGAGTTTCGCGCTTTGCACATCATTAAACAGCGGCCCAAGCAGAATATCAGGGGAGGCCGGGTACTCCTCCTGCGCCTGTGCGGCAAAGGCCAGCAGCAGGGCGCTTAACGTCAGGGTGTGGCGCGCAACAGGATGCGCAGCAATGTTCTTCATCGGTTTTCTCCATTTCGGCAAACAGCAGGAGCGCTGCAATCAACCTGATGAAAACCTTAGTTGAAATTCCTCTTCACCGTGGCGATTTGCGTGATTAATTGCTGTTTTTTCAGCGCGGATCGCATTGCGTCAGGTTAAAAAAAGAAAGCGGGTTATTCATTGGAATATCTTTTCGCTGTCTTGCTGGTCATTATTTTTACTGATGATTATTTGCACAGTTATCGCTCATGCATGTTCTGAAAGGGTGCAGTTAATTCTTATAAATAATAAGGGCGATAAGTTAATTTGTTTTAAAACAGTAGGTTAATTATTTGGCATGCCGGTTGCTATATGAATTCCATCTTGTATACCAACAGGAATTCCAACATGGCAGTGATGACCGGAAAAACACTTGGCGAATGGCAACAGGCCATTGCGCGTAATAGTGACAACGTATTTGCCTTATTAAATGACCATCTTCAGTCTCTGACTGCGCAGGATAATGCGTGGATCGTGCTTGCCAGCGAAACGCAGCTTCGCGAGCAAATAGACGCTCTGTTACCGCAATACCAACAGCAGCCAGAACGTTATCCGCTGTTTGGTATTCCCTTTGCGATTAAAGACAACGTTGATGCCGCTGGCTGGCCAACGACCGCCGCCTGCCCGGCGATTGCCCAGATCGCAGAACGCGATGCCACTGCGGTGGCGAAACTGAAAGCGGCGGGCGCAATCCTTATCGGTAAAACTAACCTGGACCAGTTTGCGACCGGGCTGGTGGGCACGCGATCTCCATACGGTGCCGTCGCGAATGCGTTTAATCCGGCTTATGTGAGCGGCGGTTCCAGCTCTGGCTCTGCGTCGGTGGTAGCGCGCGGGCTGGTGCCGTTTTCATTAGGCACCGACACTGCCGGTTCAGGCCGCGTGCCCGCCGGGTTCAACAATATTGTCGGGCTGAAGCCGACCAAAGGCTGGCTCTCAGCGACCGGTGTTTTCCCGGCCTGCCGTCTGAACGACACGCTTTCGGTGTTTGCCCTCACGGTGGATGACGCCTGGCAGGTTGCCACGCTCGCCGGAGGGTTCGACTCCGGGGATGCCTATTCCAGAATCAACCCGGCCGCTGCGCCTGCGACTTTTTCGCAAAACCCGGTACTCGCCATTCCGGATGCGCTGGTTTTCTTTGACGATAGTGCGGCAGAGCAGGCCTGGCAGGCGGCGCTCGGTGCGCTGCGCGAAAGCGGCGTGACCTTAAAGCCCATCGATTTCTCGGCGTTCTATCAATTGGCGGAACAGCTTTACCAGGGCCCGTGGGTGGCCGAGCGCACCGTGGCGGTGGGTGACACGCTGAATCATCCCGAACAGATGGACCCTACGGTTCATACCATCATCGCCGCTGGCCTGAACTACAGCGCCGTTGAGGCTTTTAAAGCCGAATATCTGCGTGCAGAGCTGGCACGCAAGATTCAGACCGCCCTCGCCGAGGTTGATGCGCTGGTGGTGCCGACGTCACCGACCATACACACCCTGGCTGATATGGCGCGCGAGCCCATTCGCTTTAATTCGCAGTTTGGCACCTACACCAATTTCACCAACCTTGCCGATCTCAGCGCCCTCGCGCTGCCGGCCCCGTTCCGTGCGGATGGCTTACCTGCTGGCATTACGCTGCTCGCTCCGGCCTGGCATGACCGCGCGCTGGCCGATTTTGGCCGCCGCTGGCAGCAACAGCTGGCCCTGCCGCTCGGTGCGACCGGGCATGCCTTCCCGGCTATCTCTGCGTCGTTGCCGCCTTCCGCGCATCACGTTCGCGTCGCCGTGGTCGGCGCACATCTGCGCGGCATGCCGCTCAACTTCCAGCTGATTCAGCGCGATGCGGTGTTTGTTGAAGCGACAGAAACCGCTCCCTGCTATCGGCTTTTTGCACTGGCGAACACGCAGCCGCCGAAACCAGGTATTGCGCGTGACGCCGATGGCGCGGCGATTCAGGTGGAGCTGTGGGATATCCCGCTGGCGCGCTTTGGCGAGTTTGTCGCTGAAATTCCCGCCCCGCTGGGGATTGGCTCGCTGGAACTGGCTGACGGGCGCTGGGTGAAAGGCTTTATCTGCGAACCGGCGGCGTTGAATGACGCCACCGATATCACTGAATTCAAAGGCTGGCGCCACTGGGTTGGCCGCAAGGAGACGCATCATGTTTAACACTGTCCTGATCGCCAACCGAGGGGAAATTGCCTGCCGCGCCATTCGCACGTTAAAGCGCCTTGGCATCACCAGCGTCGCGGTCTATTCCGACGCGGATAAAAACGCGGAACACGTTAAACAGGCGGATATCGCGCTGGCGCTGGGCGGAGAGAAAGCCAGCGACAGCTATCTGCGCATCGACAAAATCATCGCCGCCGCGCAGGAAAGCGGGGCGCAGGCCATCTGGCCGGGTTACGGTTTTCTCTCGGAAAGCCTGGCGTTTGCCGATGCCTGCGAGCAGGCGGGTATCGCGTTTGTCGGCCCCACGGCGCAGCAGATTGGCGAGTTCGGGTTAAAGCACCGGGCGCGCGAACTGGCGGCGCAGGCGGGCGTGCCGATGACGCCGGGAACCGGGCTGCTGGACACCGTTGAAGAGGCGCTAAACGCGGCGCAGAACATTGGCTATCCGGTGATGCTTAAAAGTACGGCGGGTGGCGGCGGTATCGGCCTGACACGCTGCGCCGACCAGGAGGCGCTGGTGCAGGCGTGGGAGAGCGTGCGTCGTCTCGGCGAACAGTTCTTTAGCGATGCCGGCGTCTTTATCGAACGCTGTATCGATCGTGCCCGTCACATCGAAGTGCAGATCTTTGGTGATGGCAACGGCAATGTTGTCGCCCTGGGCGAGCGCGACTGCTCTCTTCAGCGGCGCAATCAGAAGGTCGTTGAAGAGACGCCCGCGCCGAATCTGCCGCAAGCCACGCGCGAAGCACTACTGAATGCCGCCGTTGAGCTGGGCAAGCTGGTGAATTACCGCAGCGCAGGTACGGTGGAATTTATCTATGACCCCGAACAGGACGCGTTCTACTTCCTCGAAGTGAACACCCGTTTGCAGGTGGAGCATCCGGTAACCGAGTGCGTCACCGGACTTGATTTGGTGGAGTGTATGCTGCGCGTCGCCGCAGGCGAAAGCATCGACTGGGCGCGTCTGGCGCAGGCCCCGCAGGGTGTGGCGATGGAAGTGCGCATCTATGCGGAAAACCCGCTGAAGAACTTCCAGCCGAGCCCCGGCGTGCTAACGGAAGTCACTTTCCCTGATTGTGTGCGCATTGACAGCGGCGTGACGACAGGCAGCGAAGTCTCAGCATTTTACGACCCGATGATCGCCAAGCTTATCGTGCATGCGGATACCCGCGAGGCAGCGCTGGAGAAACTGGCGCTGGCGCTGAATGCCACGCGGTTGCACGGTATTACCACCAATCTCGATTATCTGCGCCAGATAACCTCCAGCGTGGCGTTCACGGAAGGCCGCGTCTGGACGCGCTGGCTCGATAGCGTAGAGGCAGAATCGCCGGTGATTGAAGTGCTGCAACCGGGCACCTGGAGCAGCATTCAGGATTATCCGGGGCGCCTCGGTTACTGGGATATCGGCGTACCGCCGTCCGGGCCGATGGATGATTACGCCTTTCGGCTGGCGAACCGCATTGTCGGCAATCACCATACCGCCGCCGGGCTGGAATTTACGCTTCAGGGGCCAGTGCTGCGCTTTCACACGGATGCGGTCATTGCCCTCACCGGGGCTGATTGTCAGGCGCTGCTGGATGAAACCCGCGTGCCGCTCTGGCAGCCGGTCACGGTTAAGCGTGGGCAAACCCTCAGCCTTGGGCGCGCCAAAGCGGGGTGTCGCGCTTATCTCGCCGTACGTAACGGTTTTGATGTGCCGGAGTATCTCGGAAGCCGTTCCACCTTCGCGCTGGGGCAGTTTGGCGGCCACGCCGGACGCACGCTGAAAGTCGCCGATCTGCTGCCCGTTTCGCGCCCGGAGCTGAGCGCCTGTACCACGCCTGCACCGGTGAGCGAACCGCAGGCGCTGGCGGCGTCGCTGGTGCCAGAGTATGGCGATAGCTGGCGTATCGGCGTGCTGTATGGCCCGCACGGCGCGCCGGATTTCTTCAGTCAAAAATCGATTGATGACTTTTTCGCCAGCGAATGGCAGGTGCATTACAACTCTAATCGCCTTGGCGTGCGCCTGGTTGGGCCAAAACCGGAGTGGACCCGCCCGGACGGCGGCGAAGCCGGGTTGCATCCCTCCAACGTGCATGACTGCGAATACGCCATTGGCGCGATTAATTTTACCGGCGACTTCCCGGTGATCCTCACGCGCGATGGGCCAAGCCTGGGGGGATTTGTCTGCCCGGTCACCATTGCCAAAGCGGAGCTGTGGAAAGTGGGGCAGGTGAAGCCCGGCGACACGATTCGCTTCTACCCAATAAGCGTGGCCGATGCCGTCGCACGGGAAAAGGCGATGGATCGCACTATCGATACGCTTCAGTCCAGCCATCTGGCGACATTTGCCGTGCCATCGCTGGCCGCGCGTGATGGCGTCTCGGCGGCAGCGCTGGTGTCGTTACCGGCCAGCGCGACAACGCCCGCCATTGTCTATCGCCAGGCGGGAGATAACTACATCCTGATTGAATACGGTGACAACGTTCTCGATCTGGCGCTGCGCCTGCGTGTGCATCTGCTGATGGCGCGGCTGAACGATTTATCGCATCCGGGCATTAAAGAACTTTCGCCGGGCGTGCGCTCGTTACAGGTGCGCTACGACAGCCGGGAAATCAGCCAGCAGGCGCTGGTGGCGATTCTGCTGGAGCAGGAGTCGCACATGGGCGATGTCAGCGATATGAAAGTCCCGTCGCGCATCGTCTGGCTGCCGATGGCTTTTGAAGATACCGCTACGCTGGACGCCGTCAGCCGCTATCAGGATACGGTTCGCGCCAGCGCGCCGTGGCTGCCAAATAACGTTGATTTCATTCAACGCATCAATGGGCTGGCGAGCCGTGAGGCGGTGCGTGACACGATTTTCGATGCCAGCTATCTGATCCTCGGGCTGGGTGATGTTTACCTCGGCGCACCCTGCGCTGTACCGATTGACCCGCGCCACCGCCTGCTGAGTTCGAAATACAACCCGGCGCGTACCTTTACCGCCGAAGGCACGGTCGGTATTGGCGGCATGTATATGTGCATCTATGGCATGGACTCTCCCGGCGGTTATCAGCTGGTGGGGCGCACGCTGCCTATCTGGAACAAATTCCTCAAAAACCGTCAGTTCGCGGCGGGCGAACCGTGGCTGCTGCGCTTCTTTGACCAGGTGCGCTTCTATCCGGTCAGCGAAAGCGAACTCAATCAACTGCGTGATGATTTCCGCGAAGGCCGCGCCGCCGTGCGCATCGAAGAGAGCGAATTCGATTTTGCTGAGCATCTGCACTTCCTTGAGGCCAACGCCGACGAGATTCGCCATTTCCGCGAGAAGCAGGCGCTGGCCTTCGAAAGCGAAGTGGCGCGCTGGCAGCAGGATGAACAAGCCGTCGACGCGGAATGCCCACGCCAGCCCGTCATCGAGGAAGCCGACGATGATGCGTTTGCCGTGACCGGCGATATGAACGGCAATATCTGGAAGGTACTGGTGAAACCGGGCGATGAGGTGACCGAAGGGCAGCCGCTGATCATCGTCGAAGCGATGAAAATGGAACTGGCGATCCACGCACCTCAGGCGGGAACCGTGAAACGCATCGGCTGTCAGCCGGGCCACCCGGTGAGCCCCGGCGATGCGCTGCTGTGGCTGGCGTAAGGAGGCGTAATGGAAAGCAGCAAGCGTAACCCCGGCCTTGGCGAGCGCATCTATCACGCGCTGAAAAACGACATCTTCGATTTTCGCCTGATGCCCGGTGAGCATTTCAGCGAAAGCGAGATTTCAGAGCGAATGGCCGCCAGCCGCACCCCGGTGCGCCAGGCCCTGTTTCGTCTCGAACAGGAGGGCTACGTGCAGGTGTACAGCCGGAGCGGCTGGCAGGTGAAGCCGTTTGATTTCGCGTGGTTCGAGGCGCTGTACGACTTTCGCATCGTACTGGAGTGTGAAGCAGTTAAGCGCCTGTGCGACATGCCGCTCGCGATGTGCCAGGACCACCTCGCGCCGCTGGTGGATTTCTGGATAGACGCACCGCGTATGGCGCCCGGCAAAACCCTTTCACGCCATGACGAGGCTTTCCATACCACGCTGGTTCGTGCCAGCGGCAACGAAGAAATGGTGCGCGTGCATATCGAGCTGACGGAAAAGATTCGCATTATTCGCCATCTCGACTTCACCCGCGAGGACCGCGTGGATGCCACCTATCAGGAGCATGCGCGCATTTTGCAGGCGGTGCTGCGTCAGCAAAGGGAAGAAGCGCAGCGGCTGCTGACGGAACACATTTCACAGAGTAAAGCCGAGGTCAGGAAAATTACCCTGCATCGGCTCCAGCAGGCCAGGTTGTAAGACGTTCCCGCTCCGCATGTGCGGAGACATTAATCAATATTATTTAGGGGTTTAGTGATGAAAAGACGTTCTTTACTGAAAGCTTTTGCCCTCTCCGCGACCTTTTTGAGCATGGGCTTCTCGTTACAGGCATACGCAGCAGACACCATTAAAGTCGGCATCATGCACTCGCTCTCCGGCACGATGGCGATTTCAGAAACGCCGCTGAAGGATATGGCGCTGATGACCATTGATGAAATCAACGCCAAAGGCGGCGTACTGGGTAAAAAGCTGGAACCGGTAGTGGTTGACCCGGCATCGAACTGGCCGCTGTTCGCGGAGAAAGCGCGCCAGCTGCTGAGCCAGGATAAAGCCGCCGTGGTGTTTGGCTGCTGGACGTCAGTGTCGCGCAAATCGGTGCTGCCGGTATTTGAAGAACTGAACGGCCTGCTGTTTTATCCGGTGCAGTACGAAGGCGAAGAGATGTCGCCAAATGTGTTCTACACCGGGGCGGCGCCGAATCAGCAGGCAATCCCGGCAGTCGAGTACATGATGAGCGAAGACGGTGGCGGGGCGAAGCGCTTCTTCCTGCTGGGCACTGACTACGTTTATCCGCGCACCACCAATAAAATTCTGCGCGCTTTCCTGCATTCAAAAGGCATTCAGGATAAAGACATTGAAGAGGTGTATACGCCGTTTGGTTACAGCGACTATCAAACCATTGTCTCCAGTATCAAAAAATTCTCCGCAGGCGGTAAAACGGCGGTGATCTCCACCATCAACGGCGACTCCAACGTCCCGTTCTACAAAGAGCTGGCGAATCAGGGCATTAAATCCACCGATGTGCCGGTGGTGGCGTTCTCCGTCGGCGAAGAGGAACTGCGCGGCATCGACACCAAACCGCTGGTGGGCCACCTGGCCGCGTGGAACTACTTTGAATCGGTCAGCAACCCGGTGAACACCAAATTCGTGGCGGATTATCGCGCCTATGCCAAAGCGCATAAGTTGCCGAACGCCGATACCGTGGTGACCAACGACCCGATGGAGGCGACCTATGTTGGCATTCATATGTGGGCGCAGGCGGTGGAAAAAGCGGGCACCACGGATGTCGATAAAGTGCGTGAAGCGATGGCGAATCAATCGTTTGCTGCGCCGAGCGGTTTCACCCTCACCATGGATGCCACCAACCACCACCTGCATAAACCGGTGATGATTGGCGAAATCGAGGATAACGGGCAGTTCAATGTGGTGTGGCAGACCGAACAACCGGTGCGCGCGCAGCCGTGGAGCCCGTACATTCCGGGCAATGACAAAAAATCGGAAAGTCCGGTGAAGACGGGCGGTAAATAATCGCAGCGGCGGGGGCGGATGACGCCTCTGCCAACGGTTGGCTGGCCCGGCGTTGTTGGGCCACAAAAGAAGACACCGACACGATGAAAATTTTAAGCTCTCTTTTTATTAGCTGCCTGTTGATGGCAACCTCGGCGCTGGCCGGTCCCGTTGAAGATTACGGCAAGGCGAACCGCAGCCAGCAGGCGCAGTTGCTGCAACAGTGGGCGCAAACGCCGGACGCTTCCCGTCTGACGCTGTTACAGGCGTTGAGCCGTGAAACGGTGGTGATGGACACCCAGGGTCAGCTTTTTTCACAGCGACAGGGCAAACTCACGCCGCTGGAGGGCGACGCTGCGCCCGCTGGTGCGACGAAAAAAGTATTTATGAATAACCGTCTGCGTGGGCTGGTCGCCAGTGCGCTGTCGGCGCATCAACTGGTGAGCCCGGATGACGCCGTACGGTTGCAGGCGGCGCAGGCGTTGCAGACCAGCGCGCAGGCAGATCAGTTACCGTTCCTCAGCCAGCGTCTGGCCGCTGAGAAAAATGACGCCGTACATCAGGCGCTGGGTATCGCGGTCGCCGGGTTGCAGTTAACCGATAGCCGTCCGGCGCAGCGCCTGCAGGCGGTGAAATTACTGGGCGAGGCCAGCGACCCGCAGGTACAGGCGAGTCTGAACCGTCTCACGCAGCCAGAAAACGAACCGGATGCGGCAGTGCGCGACGCGGCGGCCGATAGCCTGAAACAGATCCAGCAGCGCCTGAAATGGGGCGAGTGGCTGGGGCTGGCGTTTAGCGGCTTATCGCTGGGCTCGATTCTGCTGCTGGCGGCGCTGGGCCTTGCCATTACTTACGGCCTGCTGGGCGTCATCAATATGGCGCACGGAGAAATGCTGATGCTGGGCGCATACGCGACCTGGCTGGTACAGGACGTCTTTGCCCGTTACGCGCCGGACTGGCTGGCGCTTTACCCTCTGGCGGCGCTGCCGGTGGCTTTTGCCATCACCGCCGTGATGGGGATGCTGCTGGAACGCACGATTATTCGTCATTTATATGGGCGACCGCTGGAAACGCTGCTGGCGACGTGGGGGATCAGCTTGATGCTGATCCAACTGGTGCGCGTGATATTTGGCACGCAAAACCTGGAAGTAGCGAACCCGGCGTGGTTATCGGGCGGCTGGAACGCGCTGCCGAATCTGGTGCTGCCGTACAACCGGATTGCGGTGATCGTTTTCGTGGCGGGCGTGCTGGCGCTGACCTGGCTGCTGCTCAATAAAACCCGCCTCGGAATGAACGTGCGGGCGGTCACACAGAATCGCCGGATGGCGGACTGCTGCGGCGTGCCGACCGGGCGCGTGGATATGCTGGCGTTTGGGCTGGGTTCCGGCATCGCCGGGCTGGGCGGTGTGGCGTTATCCCAGTTGGGCAACGTGGGGCCGGAGCTGGGGCAGGGGTATATCATCGACTCCTTCCTGGTGGTAGTGACCGGCGGCGTCGGGCAACTGGCGGGAACCGTGGTGGCCGCGCTGGGTCTGGGTGTGCTGAATAAGTTTCTCGAACCGCAGCTTGGTGCGGTGCTGGGGAAAATCGCCATCCTGGTGATGATTGTGCTGTTTATCCAGAAACGGCCGCAGGGGCTGTTTGCCTTCAAAGGGAGGGTGATTGACTGATGAGCCAGCCACTGACACTGACTTTAGCCCGCCGCGCGCCGCGTGTGTCGGGCGCACTCGGCGCGTTGATTTTCATCGTGCTGCTGATTCTGCCCTTTCTGGCGCTGTTGCCTGCGGCGCATCCGCTGGCGGTTTCAACCTACACGCTTACCCTGATGGGCAAAATCCTGTGCTATGCGATTGTCGCCGTGGCGCTGGATCTGGTGTGGGGCTACGCCGGTCTGCTTTCGCTCGGCCACGGGTTGTTCTTCGCCCTGGGCGGCTACGCGATGGGCATGTACCTGATGCGCCAGGCCTCCGGCGACGATTTACCGGCGTTTATGTCATTTCTCTCGTGGACGGAGCTGCCGTGGTTCTGGGCTGGTACCCAGCACTTTGCCTGGGCTCTGTGCCTGATCGTTCTGGTTCCTGGCCTGCTGGCGCTGCTGTTTGGCTACTTCGCTTTCCGCTCGCGCATCAAAGATGTCTACTTCTCGATCATGACTCAGGCGATGACGTACGCCGGTATGTTGCTGTTTTTCCGTAACGAAACCGGTTTTGGCGGCAATAACGGCTTTACAGGGTTTACCACCCTCTTAGGCTTCCCGGTGTCAGCGACGGGCACGCGCATCGCGCTGTTTATCGCCACCGTGTTGCTGCTGGTGGCGGCGCTGGCAATCGGCGTGGCGCTGACCCGCAGCAAGTTTGGCCGGGTGCTGACCGGCGTGCGCGATGCGGAGAATCGCCTGATGTTCTGCGGTTACGATCCACGTGGATTTAAGTTGTTCGTCTGGACGCTGTCAGCGGTGCTGTGCGGGTTAGCGGGCGCGCTGTATGTGCCGCAGGTTGGCATTATCAACCCCAGCGAAATGTCGCCCACTAACTCTATTGAGGCGGCGATTTGGGTGGCGCTCGGCGGTCGCGGATCGCTGATTGGCCCGGTGCTGGGCGCGGGCATTGTGAACGGCGCGAAAAGCTGGTTTACCGTCGCATTCCCTGACTACTGGCTCTTTTTCCTCGGCCTGATGTTTATTCTGGTGACCTTGTTTTTACCGCGCGGCGTGATTGGCCTGCTCAAACGGAGGAAGCATGACTGATTCCCTTTTTACCCAGCCGCTGCCACAGGATCGCTATCGCGAAAAAACCGACCCGGTGCTGCAACTGGAAAAGATCAACGTCACCTTTGACGGCTTTCGTGCATTAACCGATCTCTCGTTGTCCATCGGCGTGGGGGAACTGCGCTGCGTGATTGGCCCTAACGGTGCGGGCAAAACCACGCTAATGGATGTGATTACCGGGAAAACCCAGCCAGATAATGGACGGATTTTTTACGATCAGACTATCGACCTGCGCACCTTATCGCCCGTTGAGATTGCCCGGGCGGGGATTGGCCGCAAGTTTCAGAAACCCACCGTTTTTGAAGCGCTGACGGTGCTGGAAAACCTCGAAATCGCGCAGAAAAATGATAAATCGGTGTGGCATAGCCTGCGCGCTAAACTCAGCGGCGAGCAGCGGGATCGCATCCATGAGGTGCTGCATCTGCTGCGTCTTCTCGACTCCAGCCAGCGCGCGGCGGGGTTGTTATCCCACGGGCAAAAACAGTTTCTGGAAATAGGCATGCTGCTGGTGCAGGAGCCACATCTGTTATTGCTGGATGAACCCGCCGCCGGGCTGACGGATGCGGAAACGGAATACATTGCCGAACTGTTTCGGACGCTGGCAGGAAAGCACTCATTGATGGTGGTTGAGCACGATATGGGATTTGTCGAAAGTATCGCCGACCACGTGACGGTGCTTCATCAGGGACAGGTACTGGCGGAGGGCTCGCTGCGCGACGTACAGGCCAACGAGCAGGTTATTGACGTTTATCTGGGGCGCTAATATGTTGCAGGTTCAGGATCTTAATCAATATTACGGCGGCAGCCACATTCTGCGTGGCTTGTCGTTCGACACCACGCCGGGAGAAATCACCTGTCTGTTAGGGCGCAACGGCGTGGGCAAAACTACACTGCTGAAATGTCTGATGGGCGTTATTCCGGCGAAATCTGGCGAAATCCGCTGGAAAGGGAAGGTGATTAACGGGATGAGGCCGCATCAGCGCGTGCAGCAGGGGATTGCGTATGTGCCGCAGGGGCGCGAAATATTCCCGCGTCTGACGGTGGAAGAAAACTTGTTGATGGGGCTGGCGCGTTTCTCCGGGCGTGACGCAAACGCGGTGCCGCAAGAGATCTATGAACTCTTTCCGGTGCTGCGTGAAATGAAACAGCGACGCGGCGGCGATCTCTCCGGCGGGCAACAGCAGCAACTGGCAATTGGCCGCGCGCTCGCCTGTCGCCCGGAACTGCTCATTCTTGATGAACCCACGGAAGGTATTCAGCCGTCGGTCATCAAAGAGATTGGCGCAGTGATCAGAAGCCTCGCCAGTCGCGGCGACATGGCGATTCTGCTGGTGGAGCAGTTTTATGACTTTGCCGCCGAGCTTGCGGATAACTATCTGGTGATGTCGCGCGGAGCGATTATCCAGCGCGGGCGCGGTGATGAAATGGAGGCGCAGGGCGTGCGCGGGCTGGTGGCGATTTAGCGCGCCTGTTCCTCTTTCAGCCGTCGCCAGAAGGTGGTGCGGCTGACGCCCAGATAACGCGCGGCAGCGTTACGATCGCCGCCACACTGTGCCAGCGCATCGAGGGCTGACGGCGCAAATGTGAGCGTATTTTCCGCGTCATACAGCTCTGGCAGAAGTGCAGGGAGGTCCCGCTCATCGCCGATCATGTCGCTACTGAGCAGCAGCGCCAGCCGCTCGCAGAGGTTGCGAAGTTCGCGAATGTTGCCCGGCCAGGCGTAGTGCAACAACGGCGGCAGGCAGAGTGCGACGCGATGATTCAGAGTATCGCTCAGCGGCGAATCCAGCGCCGCCAGCGATTGCGTCAGGTAGCGTCGTGCCAGCAGGGCGATATCGTCGCCACGCTCGCGCAGGGCGGGTACGCGCAGACGCAGAGCGCTGAGGCGGAAAAAGAGATCGGCGCGAAAACGCCCCTCGGCGACGGCCTGTTGCAGGTCGCAATGCGTCGCGCTAATAACACGAAACTCAACGTTCAGCGGCTGCTGCCCGCCGACGCGCGTCACGCGCTTTTCCTCCAGCACGCGCAGCAGGCGCGTTTGCAGATGCAGCGGCATTTCGCCGATTTCATCGAGGAACAGCGTGCCTCCGTTGGCGGTTTCCAGCAAGCCGCTGCGTCCGCCGCGCCGCGAGCCGGTAAATGCGCCTTCTTCGTAGCCAAATAACTCGGCTTCCAGCAACGACTCCGCAATCGCCCCGCAGTTGATTGCCACAAAGGGTGGCGAGCCACGGCCCGCGCGCGGGCGATGGCGGACAAAATACTCCTGATGCAGTGCCTGCGCCGCCAGCTCTTTCCCGGTGCCGGTTTCGCCTTCAATTAACACCGCCGCCGGGGATCGCGCATAGAGCAGAATCGTTCGGCGAACCTGTTCCATTATCGCCGATTCCCCCACCAGATCGCCCAGGCCGTAGCGGGTTCGCAGCGTATCGCGTTGGGTGCTGCTGCGCACGGTGCCGGAAAAGCGGGTCATATCCAGTGCATCGCTGAATGCCTGGCGCACCGTGGCGGCCGAATAGAGAAAAACTGCCGCCAGCCCGGCCTCTTCGGCGAGTTCGGTCACTAACCCAGCGCCGACCACCACGCGTATCCCGGAGGCTTTCAATTCGGTTATCTGGCTACGGGCATCCTCTTCGGTGACGTAGCTGCGCTGTTCAAGCGGAAGCTGAAAGCTTTTCTGAAACTCCTGTAGTGCAGGTAGCGGCGCTTTGTAGGTAATGACGCCGATCCGGTCGGCGACGCGGCGTGCTTTGCCCAGCGCCTGCAACAGATCAAACCCGCCGGGACGGATCAGGATAACCGGCACCGAGAGGCGACTCTTCAGATACGCGCCGTTTGAACCGGCGGCAATAATCGCGTCGCAATGTTCAGTGGCCAGTTTCTGGCGGATGTACTGCACCGCTTTCTCAAAACCGAGCTGAATCGGCGTGATTGTTGCCAGATGGTCGAACTCAAGGCTGATATCGCGGAACAGATCAAACAGGCGCGTCACTGAGACGGTCCAGATAACCGGTTTCGCAGCTGGCGTGATGTTATCGGTCATGACAACGCACTCAAATGAGGGAGACCTGATCTGTTGTAG
Organism: Pseudocitrobacter sp. CD920760; assembly: GCF_057782505.1. Lineage (NCBI taxonomy): Bacteria > Pseudomonadati > Pseudomonadota > Gammaproteobacteria > Enterobacterales > Enterobacteriaceae > Pseudocitrobacter > Pseudocitrobacter sp. CD920760. The sequence goes on along the minus strand of NZ_CM173490.1, from coordinate 3,057,530 downwards.
TTGTGTTTCATGGATGTTTCAAAAACAGAGGGTGAAACAATCTCTGAAACGTTAGCTGAAGCGCTTTACCCTCATGTGTGAGCGATATGGTGAGAGAGAATATATTCAACATCATGATTTTATTATCAATATTTTACTGTTTTCATTTTTGTGAACTGACGCGGCCGTTCTGGCACATCGCTTGCTCTTTTGTTGTTACGAAAAAATAACATTCAAACAACAAAGAGGTGTGCATGAGCACTCAATCACCGGGTCAGGCGTTCCGTCAGGCGCTGAGCAAAGAATCCCCGCTACAAATTGCAGGCACCATCAACGCTAACCACGCACTGCTGGCGCAGCGGGCCGGGTTTCAGGCGATTTATCTCTCCGGCGGCGGCGTGGCGGCGGGGTCGCTTGGCCTGCCCGATTTAGGCATCACCGGGCTGGACGATGTGCTGACCGATATCCGGCGTATCACGGATGTTTGCTCGCTGCCGCTGCTGGTGGACGTCGACAGCGGGTTTGGCGCTTCGGCGTTTAACGTTGCGCGCACGGTGAAATCGGTGAGTAAAGCCGGTGCGGCAGGACTGCACATTGAAGATCAGGTTGGGGCGAAACGCTGCGGCCATCGCCCGAATAAAGAGATTGTCTCAACCGAAGAGATGGTCGATCGCATTAAAGCCGCCGTGGATGCCCGTACCGACCTGGACTTTGTGATTATGGCGCGCACTGACGCGCTGGCGGTGGAGGGGCTGGAGGCGGCCATCGAACGTGCCCGCGCGTATATCGAAGCCGGGGCCGACATGCTGTTCCCGGAAGCCATCACTGAGCTTTCGATGTATCGCCAGTTTGCCGATGCGGTGCAGGTGCCGATCCTTGCCAACATCACCGAATTCGGCGCGACGCCGCTGTTCACCACCGACGAACTGCGCAGCGCGCACGTGGCGATGGCGCTTTATCCGCTGTCGGCGTTTCGCGCCATGAACCGCGCCGCGGAACAGGTCTACAACGTACTGCGTCAGGAAGGCACGCAGAAGAGCGTTATCGACATCATGCAGACCCGCAGCGAACTCTACGAAAGCATCAACTACTACCAGTTTGAAGAGAAACTCGACGCCCTGTTTGCCAGCAAACGCGGCAAGTAATCGGTTTTACCCTACACATCCATAATAAGACGAGGCCAGTATGAGCGAAGCGACCATTTTGCAAAACACGACTGCCACAAAACCGAAAAAATCCGTGGCGCTCTCCGGTGTGCCTGCCGGGAATACCGCACTCTGTTACGTGGGCAAGAGCGGCAACGATCTGCACTATCGCGGCTATGACATTCTCGACCTCGCGAAGCACTGCGAGTTTGAAGAGGTGGCGTATCTGCTGATTCACGGCAAACTGCCCAATCGCGATGAGTTGCACGCGTATAAGACGCGGCTGAAAGCGCTGCGCGGCTTGCCTGCCAACGTGCGCATTGTGCTGGAATCGCTGCCGGCGGCGTCGCACCCCATGGATGTACTGCGCACCGGCGTCTCTGCGCTGGGCTGTACATTGCCAGAGAAAGAGGAACACTCGGTTTCCGGGGCGCGCGATATCGCGGACAAGCTGCTGGCGTCGCTCGGCTCCATTCTTCTCTACTGGTATCACTACAGCCACAACGGCGAGCGTATTCAGCCGGAAACCGATGACGACTCCATCGGCGGCCATTTTTTGCACCTGCTGCACGGCCATAAACCGCCGCAAAGCCAGGTGAAGGCGATGCACGCGTCGCTGATTCTCTACGCCGAACATGAGTTTAATGCCTCAACGTTCGCCTCGCGGGTGATTGCCGGAACCGGTTCGGATATCTATTCCGCCATTATCGGCGGGATTGGCGCGCTGCGCGGGCCGAAGCACGGCGGGGCCAATGAAGTGTCGCTCGATATTCAGCAACGCTATGAAACGCCGGATGAAGCCGAGCAGGATATTCGCCGCCGTATCGACAACAAAGAAGTGGTTATCGGCTTTGGGCACCCGGTGTATACGATTTCCGACCCGCGCCATCAGGTGATCAAAACCATCGCCCATCAGCTCTCCCGTGAAGCGGGTTCCATGAAGATGTATGACATCGCCGACCGCCTGGAAACGGTGATGTGGGAAACCAAGAAGATGTTCCCCAACCTCGACTGGTTCTCGGCGGTCTCCTACAACATGATGGGCGTCCCCACCGCAATGTTCACGCCGCTGTTTGTGATGGCGCGCGTGACGGGCTGGTCGGCCCATGTCATTGAACAGCGCCAGGACAATAAAATCATCCGCCCGTCCGCCAACTATACCGGTCCGGAAGATAAACCGTTTGTCGCGCTGGAAAATCGCCATTAATTCATCTACTTACCTCTGACAATAACGAAAACAGGAACACAAACATGTCTCAGCCGATTACCAATCTTCGTGCGGAATTCGATCAGGAAATCGTCGATATCGTGGATTACGTGATGAATTACCGGATTGATTCCACCGTGGCGTGGAACACTGCGCATTATTGCCTGCTCGATACGTTGGGCTGCGGGCTGGAAGCGCTGGAGTATCCGGCATGTAAAAAACTGATGGGGCCGATTGTGCCGGGAACGGTCGTGCCCAACGGCGCAAAAGTGCCGGGTACGCAGTTCCAGCTCGACCCGGTGCAGGCGGCGTTTAATATTGGCGCGATGATCCGCTGGCTGGATTTCAACGATACCTGGCTGGCGGCGGAGTGGGGGCATCCTTCCGACAACCTTGGCGGTATTCTGGCGGTGGCCGACTGGCTGTCGCGCAATGCGGTGGCGGCGGGTAAAGCGCCGCTCACCATGCAGGCCGTGTTGGCTGGCATGATTAAAGCGCATGAAATTCAGGGCTGCATCGCGCTGGAAAACGCCTTCAATAAAGTCGGGTTAGACCATGTGCTGCTGGTGAAAGTGGCCTCGACGGCGGTGGTGGCTGAGATGCTCGGCCTGAGTCGTGACGAAATTCTCAATGCCGTGTCGCTGGCGTGGGTTGATGGGCAGTCGCTGCGAACCTATCGCCATGCGCCGAACACCGGCACGCGTAAATCCTGGGCGGCGGGTGACGCCACGTCGCGCGCGGTGCGGCTCGCACTGATGGCGCAGACCGGTGAAATGGGTTACCCCTCAGCGTTAACCGCCAAAACCTGGGGCTTCTACGATGTCTCCTTCAGGGGCGAGGCGTTCCGCTTCCAGCGCCCTTACGGTAGCTACGTGATGGAGAACGTGCTGTTTAAAATCTCCTTCCCGGCGGAATTCCACTCGCAGACGGCGGTTGAAGCCGCGATGACCTTGCATCAAAAAATGGTTACTGCGGGGAAAACAGCGGCGGATATTGAGCGCGTGACTATCCGCACTCATGAAGCCTGTATTCGCATTATCGACAAAAAAGGGCCGCTCACCAACCCGGCCGACCGCGATCACTGCATTCAGTACATGGTCGCCATCCCGCTGTTGTTTGGCCGCCTGACGGCAGCAGACTATGAAGAGAATATCGCCAGCGACCCGCGCATTGATATTCTGCGCGCCAAAACTCATTGCCATGAAGACCCGGCATTTACCCGCGATTATCACGACCCGCAAAAACGCTCAATTGCCAATGCCTTAACCGTCGAATTTTCGGACGGTAGCCGCTTTGAGGAAGTGGTGGTGGAGTACCCGATTGGTCATGCCCGTCGCCGCGAAGAAGGGATCCCGCTGCTGATTGAGAAATTTAAAACCAACCTGGCGCGCCAGTTCCCCGCGCGTCAGCAGCAACGCATTCTGGAGGCCTCCCTGGACAGACAGCGCCTGGAGCAGATGCCGGTAAACGCGTACCTTGATCTGTTCGTCATCTGATCCGTTCAGAAGGAGACTTCTATGTCTTATGAGACGTTCTATCAGCGGTCGATTAACGACCCGGAGGCATTCTGGGCCGAGCAGGCCCGGCGCATCGACTGGCATACGCCGTTTACGCGTACGCTCAACTATGACAATCCGCCTTTTGCCCGCTGGTTTTGCGGCGGCACGACCAACTTATGCCATAACGCGATCGATCGCTGGCTTCCCTCGCAGCCCGATGCATTGGCGCTGATTGCCGTGTCGGCGGAAACCGGCGAGGAGCGAACATTTACCTTTCGCGAACTGCACGCCGAGGTGAACCGCACGGCAGCGATGCTGCAAACGCTTGGCGTCTCGCGCGGTGACCGGGTGCTGGTGTATATGCCGATGATTGCCGAAGCGCATATTACGCTGCTGGCCTGCGCCCGTATTGGCGCGATCCACTCGGTGGTGTTTGGCGGTTTCGCCTCGCACAGCCTGGCGGCGCGGATTGATGATGCGCGCCCGGTGCTGATTGTCTCTGCGGATGGCGGATCGCGCGCAGGGAAAGTGATCCCCTACAAAAAGCTGCTTGATGATGCGATTTCTCTTTCCGAACATCCGCCGCAACGGGTGCTGCTGGTTGACCGTGGGCTGGCGCCGATGCAGCGCGTGGCTGAACGTGATGCCGATTACGCGACGCTGCGTGAGCAGCATCTTGATGCCCAGGTGCCGGTTGTCTGGCTGGAGGCGAGTGAAACCTCCTGCATTCTTTATACCTCCGGCACGACGGGTAAACCGAAAGGCGTTCAGCGCGATGTCGGCGGTTATGCCGTGGCGCTGGCGACGACGATGGCGACGATTTTTGGCGGTAAAGCGGGCGGTGTGTTCTTCTGCACTTCCGATATCGGCTGGGTGGTGGGGCATTCGTATATCGTCTATGCGCCGCTGCTGGCAGGCATGGCGACGGTGGTTTTTGAAGGTACGCCAACCTGGCCGGATTGCAGCGTCTGGTGGAAGATCGTTGAAAAATATCAGGTTAGCCGGATGTTCTCCGCGCCGACCGCCATTCGCGTGCTGAAGAAATTCCCCACTGCGCAAATACGCAATCATGATATTTCATCGCTGGAAGTACTGTATCTCGCCGGAGAGCCGCTGGATGAACCGACCGCCAGTTGGGTGACAGAAACGCTGGGCATCCCGGTTATCGACAACTACTGGCAGACTGAATCCGGCTGGCCGATTATGGCTATTGCCCGCGAGTTGAGCGATCGCCCGACGCGCCTGGGTAGCCCTGGCGTGCCGATGTTTGGCTATCACGTCAAACTGCTCAACGAACATACCGGCCAGCAATGCGGGGCGAATGAAAAGGGCATGGTGGTGATTGAAGGGCCGCTACCGCCGGGCTGCATTCAGACCATCTGGGGCAATGATGAGCGTTTCGTCAATACCTACTGGTCACTGTTCGAGCGCCCGGTGTACGCGACTTTTGACTGGGGCATTCGGGATGATGACGGCTATTACTTTATCCTTGGGCGCACGGACGACGTGATCAACATCGCCGGGCATCGACTCGGCACGCGCGAGATTGAAGAGAGCATCTCCGGCTACGGTAACGTCGCGGAAGTGGCGGTGGTCGGCGTGAAGGATGCGGTAAAAGGGCAGGTAGCCGTGGCGTTTGTCATCCCCAAACAGGGCGACAGCCTGCTGCTGCGTGATGTAGCCCAGGAAGAAGAGCAGGCTATCCAGCACCGGGTGGATGACCAGATTGGTCACTTCGGGCGACCAGCGCGAATTTACTTTGTCTCACAACTGCCGAAAACGCGTTCCGGCAAAATGCTCAGGCGCGCGATGCAGGCGATTTGTGAGGGAAGGGATCCTGGGGATTTAACGACGATTGAGGACCCGAATGCGCTGGTGGAGATAAGGCGGGCGCTGGGGGGGTAGAACCGCTTGCTGACACTCTGTGCTTTGTTCATGCCGGATGCGCCGTAAACGCCTTATCCGGCCTACAAAATCGTGCAAATTCAATATATTGCATAAATTATGTAGGCCTGATAAGCGTAGCGCATCAGGCAATGCGCTCATTAGACCAACAGGTCTGACAAAGCACCTTATACGTTAAACAAGAAGTTCATCACATCGCCATCTTTCACGATGTAATCTTTCCCTTCTGCACGCATTTTACCGGCTTCTTTCGCGCCTTGTTCACCCTTGTAGGTGATGAAGTCTTCAAACGCGATAGTCTGGGCGCGGATGAAGCCTTTTTCAAAGTCGGTGTGGATTTTACCGGCGGCCTGCGGTGCGGTCGCGCCGACAGGGATGGTCCATGCGCGTACTTCTTTCACGCCCGCGGTGAAGTAGGTTTGCAGATTCAGCAGAGAATAACCCGCGCGGATCACGCGGTTCAGGCCCGGTTCTTCGAGGCCCAGTTCCTGCATGAATTCGTCACGCTCTTCGTCGTCGAGTTCAGCGATATCAGATTCAACGGCAGCGCACACCGGAACCACTACAGAACCTTCGGCAGCGGCGATTTCGCGCACTTTGTCCAGGTATGGGTTGTTCTCGAAACCGTCTTCATTGACGTTAGCGATATACATGGTTGGCTTCAGGGTCAGGAAGCTCAGGTAGCGGATGGCGGCCTTGTCTTCTTCAGAGAGATCCAGCGCGCGCAGCATACCGGCGTTTTCCAGCTGCGGCAGGCATTTTTCCAGGGCAGCCAGTTCCGCTTTCGCGTCTTTATCACCGCCTTTGGCTTTCTTCTGCACGCGGTGGATAGCGCGTTCGCAGGTATCAAGGTCAGAGAGCGCCAGTTCGGTGTTGATGACGTCGATATCTTCTGCCGGATCAACTTTGCCAGAAACGTGGATGATATTGTCGTTTTCGAAGCAGCGAACGACGTGGCCAATGGCTTCGGTTTCGCGGATGTTGGTCAGGAACTGGTTACCCAGACCTTCACCTTTGGACGCGCCTTTTACCAGGCCTGCGATGTCCACGAATTCCATGGTGGTTGGCAGGATGCGCTGCGGTTTAACGATTTCAGCCAGCTGGTCCAGACGCGGGTCGGGCATGGGTACAACACCGGTGTTCGGCTCAATGGTACAGAACGGGAAGTTCGCCGCTTCAATACCTGCTTTCGTGAGCGCATTGAACAGGGTGGATTTGCCCACGTTAGGCAAACCGACGATACCGCATTTAAATCCCATGTTTAAATCACCTTAATCTTTTGATAATCAACCTGTTAGCGATAACAGGTATCAGAAAAGTAAATAACTCTGCCTATTATACACGGCATGCGGCAAAAATGCCGCAGTTCAACGGTTATTGCGCCTTAAAGGCGTGCAAACGGTTGGTGGCTTTGGTTAAGCCATCCTTCAGCCAGATCTCCGTACAGCGCGCCGCTTCGTCTACCGCATCGTCGATCAGCTTCTGTTCAGATGCCTGCGGTTTGCCGAGAACAAAACCGACAACTTTGTTTTTATCGCCCGGATGACCGATTCCGATGCGTAAGCGATGAAAATTGGGGTTATTGCCCAGTTTGCTGATGATGTCTTTCAGCCCATTATGGCCGCCATGACCACCGCCAAGCTTAAACTTTGCGACACCTGGTGGTAAGTCGAGCTCATCGTGCGCCACCAGAATTTCATCCGGATTAATACGATAGAACGTCGCCAGCGCGGCAACCGCTTTACCACTCAGGTTCATGAAAGTGGTTGGCACCAGCAGGCGCACATCTTCACCCGCCAGATTAATGCGCGAGGTGTAGCCAAAAAATTTACTTTCTTCTTTCAGCGGCGCACGGGCGCGCTCCGCCAGCAAATCGACATACCAGGCACCCGCGTTATGGCGCGTCGCAGCATACTCTGCGCCGGGGTTAGCCAGGCCGACAATCAGTTTAATCGTCACGTTATTATTCCTGAACAGGTCGTATTTCTGGCGCGTAGTTTACGTGGTGATCGCGCGCTTGACAAAAATAAGCGCCCAAAGGGGCAAAAACCGAATAGTTCATTCGGGTGACCATTCGGACTTGATGTAATTCAGTAACTTAAATGTAAAGTTTTGTTGCGTTAATGTTCGTAATTGCGATCGCCATCGCACTAATTGCCAAAAGTGGTGTCTATACTTTACACACAAGGAGAAGGGATATTTCCCTTAAGCCCAAAAGCTCGGAGGTGACATATGAAACGTAAAAACGCTTCGTTACTCGGTAATGTGCTCATGGGTCTGGGCCTGGTCGTAATGGTGGTCGGTGTCGGCTATTCTATTTTAAACCAGTTGCCACAGTTCAATTTGCCACAGTTTTTCGCGCACGGTGCGGTGTTAAGCATCTTTATCGGCGCAATCCTCTGGCTTGCCGGGGCGCGTGTCGGCGGACACGAACAGGTCTGCGACAGATACTGGTGGGTACGCCACTATGATAAACGTTGTCGCCGCGACAAACGCACCAGTCACTGATATCTGATGAAAAAAATGGCTCCCGAAGGAGCCATTTTGCTATTTGATATCGGCCAGCGCCGCTTCTTTATTCGGGAAGAAGGTCAGGCGACCAGGAATTGGTTTGATTCCGGCGCGTGCCATTGTACGCAGCGGCTGGAATTCCATGTTCGACACCCGCAGTTCGCATCCTTCCGGTAGCTTACGCACAAAGCGCTGGAACGCATCCAGCCCGCCTGCATCCAGCACCGGCACCGCATCCCACTTCAGCACGATGATACGCTTGCCCTCGATACGTGACTCAAGGTCAGTGAACAAATTTTCGGCAGCGGCAAAGAACAGCGGGCCAATCACGCGCAGCACCAGCACGTCATCCGGTACATTAACATTGACCGGCGACAGGCGCGTCATCTGCGCGATACGGCGCATAAACAGCAGCGATGCGAGCACAATCCCCACGCTGATAGCGATAACCATGTCGAAAAGCACGGTCAGCGACATACAGATGAGCATCACGATGATGTCATCTTTCGGCGCGCGGCGAAGCAGGTTAACCACTTTATGCGCTTCACTCATGTTCCACGCCACCATCAGCAGCAGGGCGGCCATCGCCGACAGCGGCAGCCAGGAGAGCAGCGGCGCGAGGATCAGCAGCGCCAGAATAACCAGGATCGCGTGGATCACCGCAGAAACCGGTGAGGTCGCCCCGGCACGCACGTTGGCGGCGGAACGGGCGATGGCAGCGGTCGCGGTGATGCCGCCAAAGAACGGCGCGGCAATATTCCCCAGGCCCTGACCAATCAGCTCACTGTTGGCTTTGTGTTTGGTGCCGGTCATGCCGTCCAGCACCACGGCGCAGAGCAGCGACTCAATCGCCCCCAGCATTGCCATCGAGAACGCGGCGGGTAGCAGGGCGCGCAGCGATGCCCAGCTCAGCGTGAAGTCGGAACCTGGCATATCCCACGGTAACACCAGTTGTGGCAGCAGCTGCGGGATACCGTTGCCCTGCGAGCCATCCGCCAGCACGTAGTGGAACTGGGAACCAATGGTGGCGACGTGACCGCCGAGCATATTGACGATAAACATCACCACGCAGCCCGCAATCAGCGCGGGCAGGTGGCCCGGCAGGCGAATACCGAGGCGAGGCCAGAAAATAAGCGTGCCGAGGGTGACGATACCAATCGCCGCATCACCAAAGTTGATGGTCGGCAGCGCCATCACCAGCGCCCCGACTTTTTGCAGATAGTGTTCCGGCACGTGCGTCAGTTGCAGGCCAAGGAAGTCTTTAATCTGCATCGTCCCGATGGTGATACCAATACCGGAGGTAAAGCCCAGCGTGACGGAGAGGGGAATGTATTCAATTAAGCGGCCAAAACGCGCAAGGCCAAAAAGAATCAAAAATACCCCGGACATCAACGTGGCGACCAGCAACCCGGCAAGGCCAAACTGTTGTGATACAGGGTAAAGAATGACGACAAAGGCGGCCGTCGGCCCGGAGACGCTAAAGCGTGAGCCCCCGGTCAGGGCAATAACAATCCCCGCAACGGCAGACGTATACAGACCATACTGCGGAGCGACGCCGCTGCCGATCGCCAGCGCCATCGCCAGCGGGATAGCAATAATACCGACAGTGATCCCGGCGATAACATCGCGAGTAAAGCGGGATACGGTGTACTTCTCTTTCCAGCACGCATCGATGAGAGCGCGGAAAGGCATCACCTGTGAGGAAAATATTTTATTCACAATAATGTTTCATCCGTGAGCGCATCATCTGTCATGTGAATGGCAGGTGAAGGAGGCATAGGTCATACAAATAGTTACTATAGACAAAAAAACCCGCCGCAGCGGGTTTTTTAACCAGGTCCGATTAATGCTCGAACATGGCAGAAATGGATTCTTCGTTGCTGATACGACGAATCGCTTCGGCCAACATCCCGGACAGCGTCAGTGTACGAACGTTAGGCAGCGCTTTGATTTCATCCGACAGCGGGATGGTATCGCAGACGACGACTTCGTCGATAACTGAGTTGCGCAGGTTGTTTACCGCATTGCCAGAGAAGATCGGGTGGGTTGCGTAAGCGAATACGCGTTTTGCACCACGTTCTTTCAGGGCTTCAGCTGCTTTGCACAGAGTGCCGCCGGTATCGATCATGTCGTCAACCAGAACGCAGTCACGGCCAGCAACGTCACCGATGATGTGCATCACCTGAGAAACGTTCGCACGCGGGCGACGTTTGTCGATGATAGCCATGTCGGTATCGTTAAGCAGTTTTGCGATGGCACGAGCACGAACAACGCCGCCGATATCCGGGGAAACCACAATCGGGTTGTCCAGATTCAGTTGCAGCATATCTTCGAGCAGGATTGGGCTACCGAATACGTTATCTACCGGTACGTCGAAGAAGCCCTGAATCTGTTCAGCATGCAGGTCAACGGTCAGTACGCGGTCAACGCCGACGCTGGACAGGAAGTCAGCGACAACTTTTGCCGTGATTGGTACACGCGCGGAACGCACGCGGCGGTCCTGACGGGCATAGCCAAAGTAAGGGATAACGGCTGTGATACGGCCTGCGGAAGCACGACGCAGAGCATCAACCATAACAACCAATTCCATCAGGTTGTCGTTGGTGGGAGCACAAGTGGACTGGATGATGAAAATATCACCACCGCGTACATTTTCGTTAATTTGTACGCTGACTTCACCATCGCTAAAACGACCGACAGCGGCGTCGCCAAGAGAAGTGTACAGGCGGTTGGCAATACGTTGTGCTAGTTCCGGGGTGGCGTTACCAGCAAAAAGCTTCATATCAGGCACGAGAAGAACCTCAGGCATGCGTCCATTGGTGGAAAGAATCAGCCAAAAACTGTGCGGGCCAGGCTATATTCTTCCCAGGCGGTGTATTAAAGAGCGCGATGCAACGTCTGGAACAGGGTGACGTTGTCACCGAAACTCAGCTTGCCCGGCTAAAGCATGGATTGATGGAGTGGAGAAAGGTTGACACCCTTAGCCACAAAGCCATTAAACCATTCCGGGGCTTGCTCCAGCACCTGACGAGCAGCGAGTTCTGTGTCAAATTCAGCAAAAACACAGGCCCCTGTTCCAGTCAGGCGCGACGGCGCGTATTCTAACAGCCAGGAAAGCACCTCATCAACCTCGCGAAAACGTTTTCTTGCGATAACCTCGCAATCATTGCCAAATTCACATTTTAATAACGTGTCTATTGACCTTTTTGGCGTATTCCGGGGCAATTCTGGATCGTTAAAAATCATCGGCGTGGGAATGCTAACGCCAGGATGAACAACCAGGTACCATTTTTCAGCCACATCAATCGGCGTGAGCTGCTCGCCAACGCCTTCGGCAAAGGCGGCGTGGCCGCGAACGAAGACCGGCACATCGGCGCCCAGCGTTAAGCCAATCGCGGCCAGCTCATCTTCCGATAAACCACACTGCCAGAGATGATTCAGCGCCACCAGCACCGTGGCGGCGTTAGAAGAACCACCGCCGAGACCGCCGCCCATCGGCAGCCGCTTTTCGATACTGATATCGGCACCGCTGCCTTCTGCCAGACGGTGCGTTTGCGCCGCCGTTTTCATCAGCAGACGCGCAGCACGTACGATCAAATTCTCTTCGTCCGGCACGCCCTCAAGCGGCGTTAACAGGCGCAGTTGCCCATCCTGACGCGTTTCGATGGTCAAGGTATCGCCGTAGTCGAGAAACTGAAACAGCGTCTGCAACTCATGATAACCGTCGGCACGTTGCCCGGTGATATATAAGAACAGGTTCAGCTTTGCGGGAGAGGGCCAACGGGTCATCATTTCACGATCCAGTTATCCATTTTCAGCTTGATACGCTGGGAACCTTCGGTCAGTTCCATATTTGCAGGTAGCGCCGGTTTCTGGTCGTTATAGCCGCCGTACACCACTTTCCAGGTTTTGCCGTTTTGCGTGTAATTCACTTCGCGCAGACGGTATTGATCGTCGAGTTTGTAATCGGTCGCGTCGCCTGGCAGGCCTAAAATCCACTGACGCAGGCTGTTAAGCGGAATCGGCATACCGGTGAGCTTGCCAATCATCTCTTCGCCGTCCACGTCGGTGTAGGTTTTACCCTGATTATCGACTAACTGCGCCGAGCCTGGTTGTGCGGTGAGCGACAGTTCGGTACTGCCCAGCGGGTTAGTCAGCAGCAGTCGGTAATGATCCTGACCGGTCTGCTGCCAGAAGAAGCGTGCATAAACTTTTTGTTCATCAGAGAGATATGCGAATGCGCCGCGGGTTTGATACTGGTTCAGCTTGCGGATTTCCTGCTGATGCTCACGCCACTGTGGTGAGTCCGGGCTTTTCCCCGGACCTTGCGGTGGCGTGGTCACACAGGCGGTAAGAACGAGGCTTGCCAGCGGCAGCAGACGAATCAGGCGAAAGTCAGACAGGGTCATGATAATGACAATCCTTGCGATAGGTAGCAGTTATAACCCTTAATGCTAGCGTCGCGGCGAAGCAGCGTCTACGCTCAAGTTGTCTTAAATCATTAAATTATCTTGGCTATCCGTTTGTACACAAGGTGAGCGATGGCACTACCCCAAAAGGGGAGCGTCTCTTTTATTGATCTCGCGCATCCTGTATGATGCGCTCAGACTAACCTTATCAACGCTGGTACTACTCCCGCAACATGACCCTTTTAGCTCTTGGCATCAACCACAAAACAGCCCCGGTAGCGCTGCGAGAACGCGTTTCGTTTTCGCCGGATACGCTTGACCAGGCGCTGCAGAGCCTGCTGGCTCAGCCAATGGTGCAGGGGGGCGTGGTGTTGTCGACCTGTAACCGCACCGAGCTATACCTGAGTGTGGAAGAACAGGACAACCTTCACGACGCCATCGTGCGCTGGTTATGCGACTACCATCAGTTGAACGAAACCGAGCTGCGTGAAAGCCTGTACTGGCATCAGGATAACGATGCTGTCAGCCACCTTATGCGCGTGGCCAGCGGCCTCGATTCGCTGGTGCTGGGCGAGCCGCAAATTCTCGGACAGGTTAAGAAAGCCTTCGCGGATTCCGCGCAGGGGCATCTGCATGCCAGCGAACTGGAGCGCATGTTCCAGAAATCGTTCTCGGTCGCCAAACGTGTGCGCACCGAAACCGATATCGGCGCCAGCGCGGTGTCTGTGGCGTTTGCGGCCTGTACGCTGGCGCGACAAATTTTCGAATCACTTTCCACCGTTACCGTGCTGCTGGTCGGCGCAGGCGAAACCATTGAACTGGTGGCGCGTCATCTGCGTGAGCATCATGTCAAGAAAATGCTGATTGCCAACCGTACCCGCGAACGTGCGCAGGTGCTGGCGCAGGAAGTGGGTGCGGAAGTGATTGCCTTAAGCGATGTGGATGAGTGCTTAAAAGAAGCGGATATCATCATCAGTTCTACCGCCAGCCCGCTGCCGATTATCGGTAAAGGGATGGTCGAACGCGCGTTAAAAGCCCGCCGTAATCAGCCGATGCTGCTGGTGGATATCGCCGTACCGCGTGACGTCGAGCCCGAAGTGGGCAAACTGGCGAACGCCTATCTGTACAGCGTGGATGATTTGCAAAACATCATTCAGCACAACCTTGCCCAGCGCAAAGCCGCTGCGGTGCAGGCTGAAACCATTGTTGAGCAGGAAACCAGCGAATTCATGGCCTGGCTGCGCGCGCAAAGCGCCAGCGATGTCATTCGCGAATACCGTTCACAGGCCGAAATGGCGCGTGAAGAGCTCACCGCAAAAGCGCTTGCCGCGCTGGAGCAGGGCGGCGACGCCCAGGCAATTTTGCAGGACCTGTCGCGTAAGCTGACCAACCGCCTGATCCACGCCCCAACCAAATCTCTTCAGCAGGCCGCCCGTGACGGGGATGACGAACGCCTGCATATTCTGCGCAACAGCCTCGGGCTGGAGTAGCACAACTCTTTCTATTACAAGGTGCATTTACGCCAATGAAGCCTTCTATTGTTGCCAAACTGGAAGCTCTGTATGAGCGCCATGAAGAAGTTCAGGCGCTGCTGGGCGATGCGGAGACCATCGCCGATCAGGAGCGATTCCGGGCGCTGTCGCGCGAGTACGCGCAGCTGAGCGACGTTTCACGCTGTTACACTGACTGGCGTCAGGTGCAGGACGATATCGAAACTGCCCAGATGATGCTGGACGACCCGGAAATGCGCGAAATGGCGCAGGAAGAATTACAGGACGCCAAAGCGCGGGAAGAAGAGTTGGAACAACAGCTTCAGGTTCTGTTGTTGCCGCGCGACCCGGATGACGAGCGTAACGCCTATGTTGAAGTGCGCGCCGGTACCGGCGGCGACGAAGCTGCGCTGTTTGCGGGTGATCTCTTCCGGATGTACAGCCGCTATGCAGAAGCGCGCCGCTGGCGTGTGGAAATCATGAGCGCCAACGAAGGCGAGCATGGCGGGTTCAAAGAAGTGATCGCCAAAATCAGCGGTGAAGGCGTGTATGGCCGTCTGAAATTTGAATCCGGCGGGCACCGCGTGCAGCGCGTTCCGGCAACGGAATCGCAGGGGCGTATCCATACTTCGGCGTGTACCGTTGCGGTGATGCCGGAGCTACCGGAAGCCGAGCTGCCCGATATCAACCCGTCAGAGCTGCGTATCGATACTTTCCGTTCCTCAGGCGCGGGCGGTCAGCACGTTAACACCACCGACTCGGCAATCCGTATCACCCACTTGCCAACCGGTATTGTTGTGGAGTGTCAGGACGAACGTTCGCAGCACAAAAACAAAGCCAAAGCGCTTTCCGTGCTGGGTTCGCGTATTCGTGCCGCTGAAATGGCCAAACGCCAGCAGGCGGAAGCGTCCACGCGTCGCAACCTGTTGGGTACGGGCGATCGTAGCGACCGTAACCGTACCTATAACTTCCCCCAGGGGCGCGTGACCGATCACCGCATCAACCTGACGCTCTACCGTCTGGATGAAGTGATGGAAGGTAAGCTGGATATGCTGATCGAACCTATCGTTCAGGAATATCAGGCCGACCAGCTCGCGGCACTGTCTGACCAGGAATGATGACTTACCAACAGTGGCTGAAACAGGCAATTGAACGGCTGCGGGAGAGCGAAAGCCCGCGCCGTGATGCCGAGATCCTGCTCGGGCACGTCACCGGCAAAACGCGAACGTTTATCATGGCGTTTGACGAAACGGTATTAACGCCCGCCGAACTGGCGCCCCTTGATACGCTGCTGACGCGCCGCGAGCGCGGTGAACCGATAGCGCATCTAGTGGGCATGCGCGAATTCTGGTCGCTGCCGCTGACGGTGTCTCCCGTCACCCTGATCCCTCGCCCGGACACCGAATGTCTGGTCGAACAGGCATTAGCACGCTTGTCCGCACAACCCTGCGAGATCCTCGATTTAGGCACCGGTACCGGCGCGATAGCCCTGGCCATCGCCAGCGAAAGACCGGATTGCCGCGTGACGGCTGTCGATTTTATCGCGGATGCTGTCGCGCTGGCGCAGCAGAACGCGCAAACGCTGGGCATAGACAACGTTACCCTTTTGCAAAGTGATTGGTTCAGCGCGCTGGCCGGACGGAAGTTCGCGATGATCGTCAGTAATCCTCCTTATATTGATGAACAGGATCCGCATCTCTCTCTGGGTGACGTCCGCTTCGAGCCAAAAACGGCGCTGGTTGCTGCCGATGAAGGGCTTGCCGATCTCGCGCATATTATTCGTGAAGGCCGACAGGCGTTGTTGCCGGGCGGCGTCATGCTGCTGGAACACGGCTGGACGCAGGGTGACGCAGTTCGTCAGCTGTTTACCGGCGCGGGCTATGTTCAGGCGCAAACCTGCAAAGATTACGGCGGCAACGATCGTCTGACGCTCGCTATCTGGCCGGGAGCCGCACAATGAGCCTGTTTAGCGTCATTCTGCCGGTACACGTTGCCAGTGCTATTTTTTCGGTCTCACTTTTTGCGCTACGCTACTGGTGGACGTGGAATAATGATTCACGTCTGAAATTGCGTTGGGTGCGTGTATTACCGCACACTATTGATAGCGTGCTGCTGCTTAGCGGTATCACGCTGATGGTAATCGCTCATGTTTATCCATTCACCCCACAAGGTACGTGGCTGACGGAGAAACTGTTTGGCGTTATCATCTACATCGTTTTGGGTTTTGTTGCGCTCGGACGTCGCTGTCCGCGCAGTCAGCAGCGAGGCTTTATTGCCTTTCTACTGGGGCTGGTGGTGTTGTGCATCATCGTTAAACTCGCCATCACTAAAGTTCCGTTGTTGGGGTAAGGTATGAAGTCATTGGCTGATTTTGAATTTAATAAAGCGCCGCTGTGCGAAGGCATGGTCCTGGTGTCAGAGTTAATCCGTGATGATTTCCCGACACAGCGCGTAAATGAACAACTGGAGTGCCTGCTGGCGCTGGCGCAGGAGGAGATCAGCCCCTCCTGGACGCTGACCCGGCAGATGGAACGCCTGATTGAACTCTTCTACCACGAATGGCATTTCAGCGATTCAAAAGGCGTTTACCGTCTTTCGGACGCGTTATGGCTGGATCAGGTACTGAAAAATCGCCAGGGCAGCGCCGTCTCGCTTGGCGCGATTATGCTTTGGCTCGCCGAACGTCTTTCGATTCCCGTGGTGCCGGTGATTTTCCCGACGCAGTTGCTGTTGCGTGCGGATGTCGACAACGAAGAGTTGTGGCTTATCAACCCATTTAATGGCGATACGCTGGATGAACACACGCTGGAAGTGTGGCTGAAAGGCAATATCAGCCCGATGGCGGAGCTGTTTAATGAAGATCTCGACGAAGCGGATAACGCAGAAGTGATCCGCAAACTGCTCGATACCCTGAAATCGGCATTAATGGAAGAACAGCAGATGGAACTGGCGCTGCGTACCAGTGAAGCGCTGTTACAGTTTAACCCGGAAGATCCGTATGAAATTCGCGATCGCGGGCTTATCTATGCTCAGCTTGAATGCGAGCATATTGCATTGAATGACCTGAGTTATTTTGTCGAACAGTGCCCGGAAGATCCGATTAGCGAGATGATTCGCGCGCAGATAAACACTATCGCGCAGAAACAAATTACCCTTCACTAAAATCCAGGGATTCCGGTTATACTCGCGGGCAATTATGTGACGTCATTATTGGCAGGACTGCCTGGACGCATCCCGAGATAACTGGAGTATTTACCCTAATAAGGCGATCTTATGAAACAGAAAGTGGTCAGTATTGGTGATATCAACGTAGCAAACGACCTGCCGTTCGTGCTGTTTGGCGGCATGAACGTGCTGGAATCGCGCGACCTGGCAATGCGCATCTGTGAACACTACGTTACCGTTACCCAGAAACTGGGTATCCCTTACGTCTTCAAAGCGTCGTTTGATAAAGCTAACCGTTCCTCCATTCACTCTTACCGTGGCCCGGGCCTGGAAGAGGGGATGAAAATCTTCCAGGAACTGAAACAGACCTTCGGCGTAAAAATCATTACCGACGTGCACGAAGCCAGCCAGGCGCAGCCGGTTGCCGACGTGGTGGATGTGATTCAGCTGCCTGCATTCCTCGCTCGCCAGACCGATCTGGTGGAAGCGATGGCGAAAACGGGTGCGGTCATCAACGTCAAAAAACCGCAGTTCGTAAGCCCTGGCCAGATGGGCAACATCGTCGATAAGTTCATCGAAGGCGGTAACGACAAAGTGATCCTCTGCGATCGCGGCGCGAACTTCGGTTACGACAACCTGGTCGTCGATATGCTGGGCTTTGGCGTGATGAAAAAAGCGTCCAATAACTCTCCGGTTATTTTCGACGTTACCCATGCGCTGCAGTGCCGCGACCCGTTTGGCGCAGCCTCTGGCGGTCGCCGTGCGCAGGTTGCTGAACTGGCGCGCGCCGGTATGGCGGTCGGTATCGCCGGTCTGTTTATCGAAGCGCATCCGGATCCGGACCACGCTCGCTGCGACGGCCCGTCCGCGCTGCCGCTGGATAAACTGGAACCTTTCCTGAAGCAGATGAAAGCGATCGACGACCTGGTGAAAGGGTTCGACGAGCTGGATACCAGCAAGTAATTACGCTGTACTGCATTTTTATCGAAGCCTTACCGTTGTGCGGTAAGGCTTTTTTGATTCTGGAGAGTCCAAAATAGGCCGCAGGCTATTACCCCTGCAGCCTGTTTCGGGCGCATGTTGTCATCACGACAGCCAGACGCCCGCCTTCACGTTACTTCCTGTTACGCCACCAGCCGACAATCGCTGCGGTGATAATACCCGCAAGGATTGGGGCTGCCAGGTCGTGCCAGAACATCACGCTAAACTGCACGAGCGTCATATAGCCGCCTATTGTCATGACAACGTTTCGCGGCTATTCTTGAACTGTTGAGGGTCAAGATAAGCCCCCGTTATGTTGTCAGGTTTACGCCTTACAACGTGCGGGGGTTTTCTCTTTCCAGCAACCAACGCCGCCGGGGATCAAGCCCCCGCAACATTGCGCCTCACCGGAAGATTCCGGCTTGGTGCGGATTCTACGTCTTCGGCCTTATTCATTTCATTCACAGAATGCAGGCGATGCGGGATGCTTTCCCGTCTTTCATCGTTTATTGCATTCGCTTCACCCTTTTTTCATACGTGCTCGCAATTTTCATTGTACTCAAACGGTTATACCCTTGCTTATCGGGGGCCGAATTCCAGGCACAAAAAAGGCCGCAGGCTTTTACCCCTGCGGCCTGTTTCGGGCGCATGTTGTCATCACGACAGCCAGACGCCCGCCTTCACGTTACTTCCTGTTACGCCACCAGCCGACAATCGCTGCGGTGATAATACCCGCAAGGATTGGGGCTGCCAGGTCGTGCCAGAACATCACGCTAAACTGCACGAGCGTCATATAGCCGCCTATTGTCATGACAACGTTTCGCGGCTATCCTTGAATTGTTCTGGTTCAAGATTAGCCCCCGTAATGTTGTCAGGTTTACGCCTTACAACGTGCGGGGGTTTTCTCTTTCCAGCAACCAACGCCGCCGGGGATCGAGCCCCCGCAACATTGCGCCTCACCGGAAGACTCCGGCTTGGTGCGGATTCTACGTCTTCGGCCTTACTTACTTCATTCTCAGAATGCACGCGATGCGGGATGCTTTCTGATGTTTCATCCTCTTTTGCATTCCTTTCGCCAAATCTCCCATACCTGCTCGCAATTCTGACGGGTATTCTCCGAATGCCCGTCAGTCATTACTTTTTTCTCACGCCATACCGTTTTGGGCTAAGGCTTTTTTTGTGCATGAAGGTTTTGCAGGCGGCGATACACTTGGCGTTTTCAGGGAGGGAAAATGATGAACGGGAGCGGATTTCTGGTGGTTGGTATTTTGCTAATGCCTCTGTTTGCACAGGCTGAAATACCGGGTCATCAACAGCGAACGCTGGAATTTGCTGAACATGCGATTGTGCAGGGAAAAGGCGCGGAGCCGGAATTAGGGCTGGATGTGATTGGTGAGGGTAATGGTCCTCAATCATTACAATTTCTGACTGAGCTTGTTCGCTGGCAGCGAGGAATGGATGCCGGGCAGGGGGAATCGTATACCTGTTACCTGTTGAGTAAAGGAAACGCGATTCTGCCCTATCTTGAGCAGATGGACCCGGCAGCGTTACGGCAGAAATGTGTAGCTGAGTTCACTGGCAGAAAGTATGGTTTAAAATCCAGTGATAACGTGGATTATATCTGCCGAAGTGAAAAAAATATCCGTTTAAAAAAAACAGACATTATCGCGGGTATACGCGATGGCGTCGTTTGTAATGATGAAGACTGGTGAGACCGATGAAATCAGTCAACGCGATCTGTTTATATCTGATGCTTCCCGGAGCGGTAATGGCTGCATGGCCCACTATTCAGGAAGTGCATCAACGCTTTCCGCAAACCGCCGATAGCCTTCTTCTTGAACAACCGATTTTGTTAGCAACGGGAGAAAAACGTTATGTGCTGGGATGCATGCATCAAAAACAGGCAGATGTTTATCAGGGCGACTGGGGCAATTTTTCGGCCATGTTTCAATGTAAATTTCGCGATTTAACCGATGATAGCGATATTCTTCAGCCAACTGACCATTGGGGCAGCACTGTCACTCGTGCCCGTTTTTATGCCTCCGACGTCATTGGCGGCTGTCGCGATCATCGCTGGTACGGGCATCGTCGTGAATTTCATGTTCGTGGAATGAAAGTGGTGCTGGATATTGTCGATTTTGTTCCAGGCAGCACGATTAAAACCTTTTACGATCAATATCGTTTCACGTTGAACGTCGATGTCATTAACGACACTACGGCTACATCCGCCTGGGGCGGTTTGGCTGCGGAAATGTGCCGCGCAGAAACGGAAGGATTCGATAAGGACGGGCATTTCATTGATCGGGTGGACACTATTCGCGGGGATAGTGCTTTTTAGGACAATAAAAAATGGGCAAATGGTTAATTCTGGTCTGGCTGTTATTACCACTGAGCAGAGCCTTTGCGGGAACGCCTTGTGACGGCGTGGAGCGCGATTTAGGGTTGACGGCATAGCAGAGCGTAACATTAAAGGCAAATATCGGCCCACAGGTCAATGCAACAAAAATAGATATTATAAATGTATTCAGGGAGAAAGAATGGTCAGTTATCTACATTGATACGCATAATTCTGATGAAACGTATCTATTTTTCACTGGCGATATCCTGACATCACACTACGTGACGGAATGGAGTGGGGCGGCAACGATATTTGAGGGCGCTGAACTTACTGCGCAGTTTAAACAAAATGCTCCGGGTATCCCTGAACATTTGGCCCGATGTATGGCGTGGCATATCGCAGAGCAGGGAAAATTGCCCGGTGTGTATTCAAGCCTCAAGGTTCATCCTGAAACGTTTGATATTCTGGGCGATGAAATGATGTTCACTCTTGCCGAAGGAGGAACATATTGGGTGGTATACCAGCATGCTGAAGGAGGGGTAACGAAACCGGTTGTCGCGCCTGTAAAGGTTGATAGCGCGACAGGCCATTTTACCTTCCACCTTCCCGGTGAGATGGCATCCCTGGGCGAATTTCATGGCAGGATTACAGAAGATGATGATCTTCTCGGCATTTTCGACAACGGTTATTCGGTAAAGCTGCCGCGTAAAGCGAGCTTTTGGCAATGATACAACGCTTATGCAGAGACGCAAAAAAGGCCGCAGGCTATTACCCCTGCGGCCCATTTCGGGCGCATGTTGTCATCACGACAGCCTGACGCCCGCCTTCACGTTACTTCCTGTTACGCCACTAGCCGACAATCGCTGCGGTGATAATACCCGCAAGAATTGGGGCTGCCAGGTCGTGCCAGAACATCACGCTAAACTGCACAAGCGTCATATAGCCGCCTATTGTCATGACAACGTTTCGCGGCTATCCTTGAATTGTTCTGGTTCAAGATTAGCCCCCGTAATGTTGTCAGGTTTACGCCTTACAACGTGCGGGGGTTTTCTCTTTCCAGCAACCAACGCCGCCGGGGATCAAGCCCCCGCAACATTGCGCCTCACCGGAATACTCCGGCTTGGTGCGGATTCTACGTCGTCTGCTTTGTGCACTTCACTGGCGAAATACGTACGCTGCGTGACGTCTTCCGACCTTTCGTTATCTATTGCAGCCATTTCGGTCGCATTCTCGCTGATGCTCGCAATTACGGCTACCGACACGATTATCAGGCGAATATGGTCATCAGATAGGCGGCAAACAGCGCCAGATGCGCGGCTCCGTTCAGCACATTGGTGCGTCCGGTGGAGAACGAGATCTGGCACAGTACTAATGACGCAACCATCACAATCATTTCCGGCGCGCCGAGACCAAACATCAGCTCATTACCGGTCATCCAGGCAATCAGCGTCACGACCGGAACGGTCAGTGAAATGGTGGCCAGCACGGAACCAAAGAACAGGTTCATCGCTCGCTGCACCTGATTATTCAGTACCGCTTTCAGTGCTCCCAGGCCTTCAGGCGACAGAATTAGCAGCGCCACCAGGAAACCGGTGAATGCGACAGGTGCATTCAGGGTGGTGAGTAGCGTCTCCAGCGGGTTAGCGTTCATCTTGGTGACGGCAATGACGGCAATCAGATGCACAATCAGCCAGGCGGCGTGCCAGGCGTTGCTGTGGGCGGACGGTTTACCGTGATGCGGGTCATCGTCGTCGCCATCGTCTTCATGTTCGTAAACAAACAGGCTCTGGTGCGTTTTGGTCTGAATCAGCAGGAACACGCCGTACATTGCGGCAGAAATCAGCGCCACCAGCAGAGATTGACCGATAGTGAAGTTCGCTTCAGGCAGCGCCATCGGGAACACCAGTACGATAATCGCCAGCGGGAAGAGGGCAATCAGATACTGTTTGATGCCGAACAGATTGACGTACTGCGTCGCAAATTTGCGCCCGCCCAGCAATAGCGAGAAACCTACCAGGCCGCCGGTCACAATCATAATGATGGAGTAGAGCGTGTCGCGCATCAGCGTTGGGGCTGCATCGCCCGTCGCCATCAGTGCGGAAATCAGGCTCACTTCCAGAATAACCACGGAAAGACTTAAGATAAGCGAACCGTAGGGTTCGCCGAGGCGGTGCGCCAGCACGTCGGCGTGGCGAACAACGCTGAATGCGCTGCTGAGAATACCGATAAGCGCCAGAATATTAATCCCGACAACGACTGGCAATGATTGACTACTTCCCCAGAAGAACAATATTGCCAGCGCAATAACCGGGAAAATGAGAGAAGTCTCCTTATGGCGGGTTTTTACCGCCTCTTGTACATGCGTCATGTCCATCTCCGTTAGTGCAGGTGTTTATAATTATATACTTAGAATATTTCTAATCGTCACAGCGTAAGTCTATAAATTAACAGACCGTGTCTTATATATAACGCTTTTTTACTAAAATTTACCCTGATTGATAACTTTTGTTTAGAGTTATTGAAAATGATGGTTATGTAAATTAAGTCTTTAATTAACAATGCCATATGTTGTTATGGTGAGTAATAATCTGAATTCAGTTTCACCTGCGATGCAGTGAGTCATACTTATCCTGAAGCCACTAACAGGAGGACTTATGCCCTATAACAGCAAATCTGATTTACCCGATAGCGTGCAACATGTTTTGCCAGCTCACGCACAGGAGATCTACAAAGAAGCGTTCAACAGCGCGTGGCAACAATACAAAGATAAATCAGACCGTCGGGACGATGCCACCCGCGAGGAGACCGCGCATCGCGTGGCCTGGGCCGCAGTGAAGCATGAGTATGAAAAAGGGGACGATGATAAATGGCATAAAAAGAAATAGGCCAATAGCACGATTATCCTATAGCCCTTTGTCACGGTTTAATACTCTTGCCGTCAGATGCGCAATTGCATATTGTTTAATAAAGCTGGATAATATTTAAGCAATAAAAACTCAGGGAAAGGCAAATGCAAATGAGAATTTGCCTGGTTCGCTATTAGCCAAAACCAGAGGTCTGAATAATACGCACGGACGTGATGTAGTGGCGGAGGTTGAGAGTGATTACACGTGATTTCTTAATGAAGGCGGATTGTACAACAGCGTTTGGCGCTATTGAGGAATCGCTGCTCTGGTCTCCAGAGCAACGCGCGGCATCCCTGGCCGCTACGCTGGCGTGTCGGCCAGATGACGGGCCGGTGTGGATTTTCGGCTACGGCTCGCTGATGTGGAATCCGGCGCTGGAATTTACCGACTCCTGCACCGGTACGCTTGTCGGCTGGCACCGGGCATTTTGTTTGCGCCTGACCGCCGGTCGCGGGACGGCCTGCCAGCCAGGCCGCATGCTGGCGCTGAAAGAGGGTGGGCGCACCACCGGCATCGCCTATCAGTTGCCAGAGGCGACGGTCGAAGATGAGCTTTCGCTGCTGTGGAAACGCGAGATGATCACCGGCTGCTATTTGCCCACCTGGTGCAAGCTGGAACTTGACGACGGGCGCACGGTTAACGCGCTGGTCTTTATTATGGATCCGCGCCACCCGCAGTACGAAGCAGACACCAGCGTACAGGTGATAGCCCCGTTAATTGCGGCAGCGAGCGGCCCGCTGGGCACCAATGCGCAGTATCTTTTCTCGCTGGATGAAGAGTTACAGAAACTCGGGATGCCTGATGAAGGGCTGAATGAATTGATTAAATACGTTCGCGGTTTGCTGGGGATCCACCCACAACCGGGGCTGGCATAAAAAACGCCCGGAAGTTTTCGGCTTCCGGGCGCTTAATCAGGCTGCAACATAGCTGATTGAGTGTTCAAGCGACTGGCTGTGGCTGTCAATCAACACATTCCAGGTACCGCTGTAAGGCACCGTAAGATAGGCGCTCTCTCTGTTTTGTACGCTCAGAATATCGCTGTTGCTGCTTTTGGCGCTCATTAAATGAATATGGCAGCGCTCTGAGCAACGTACCACGACCGTATCCCCACCAAATAACGTCAAACTTGCCTTAACCATCGCCATCTCAACCCCGAATCTTTCTGTGAATGCACTCCCTGCGACGGATATCCTGCATGTGATGTTGTTCACAAATCACTCATTGATAACACCAAATAGGGAGGGGGAAGATGATGATTTCGATCAACAAATCTGAGAACGATTCAACAAAAGTGAGAATTCTCCTGAAACCATTCAGCCTGGCGCGTGATTGACCAGATAACGCGCGCCAGCCGGGAATAATCTGCGGCAATCGCCGGTAATTTCAGTAAAGTCGACTAAATGAACCCTTAAAACGTCAACACCTTGTCAGCGGCCAGCGTCCATTGGGCCAGTTCGACCAGCGTACCAATTTCCACCCCATCAATCAGCGGCAGCGCGGTAATGCCCCGGCCATCGGTGCAGGTTTTACACAGTTTTACGGGGACGTTTTGCGCGGTGAGGATCTCCAGCATCTGCTGAATATTGTAGCCTTCCGCGGGTTTTTGCCCACGTAACCCGGCGGTGACCGCATCAGACATTAAAAACAGTTTCAGGTCGAGGTCTCCCTGCTGTTCGCGCAGGGCAATGGCCAGGCGCAGGCTGTTGAACAGGGATTCACTGCCGTAGGCGGCACCGTTAGCGACGATCACAATATGTTGCATCTCTACTCCTTCAAAAAGGCACGTTTATTGCTTTGGTTAATAAAAGAGACGTTACCGGGAGGGAGCATGATCAATCGTGCTGACACGACACCCGGCGCAATCGAGTGGTTTCGTTATGCGCGCCAGGTTCAGAAAGGTAAGCTTCAACAGCTGGCGCAGCAGGGCCAACTGGTAAGCCAGTTGAGCCATCTGGTACACATGTTACAGTGCGAACGCGGCGCGTCCAACATCTGGTTATGCTCGGGTGGACGTTTATATGAACCTGAACGCCGGGCGAGTGCGGCACTGGTGGATGAGCGGGTGCGCGAATTCTTGCAGCTGCTTGACCCGCAGGCGGTACCTGCAGCATCCGGGCTGTGCCAGCGCATCGCCAGCGCCGTCTGGTCTCTGGAGCAGTTGCCCGATTTGCGCCATGCCATTAATACCCAACGTGTGGATGCCGGTACCGCTACCGCCCGTTATAGTCGGGTGATACGTCATCTGCTGAGTATTATTCCCCAACTTAATGACACCATCGACAACCCCGCGCTGGTCGGGCGACTCGTGGCACTTTACAGCTTTATGCAGGGCAAAGAGCTGGTGGGGCAGGAACGTGCGCTGGGGGCGCTGGGCTTTACGCTCGGGCAGTTTAGCGACGATCTTCGCCAGCAGTTGGTAGACAGAATTGATGGTCAGCAGCCCTGCTTTGAAGGGTTTTTAAGCCTGGCAAGCCAGACATTGAGAACGTTGTTCAATGAACACGGGCAGGCGGGAATCGCGATTGAACAGTTACGTCGCATTGCCTGCACGCGCCAACCTGCCCCGGACGGCGGCGAGGCGGCGCTGCGCTGGTTTAGCCTACAAACTCAGCGTCTGGAGCAACTGCGCAGCCTCGAGGAATCGCTGATAAGCGATCTGATTGCAGAGGTCGTGGAACTGCTGCGCGACGATGATGCGCAGACGCAACACACAGCGCCGTTCGACGATCCTGTCAGCGATAACCTGCTTTTCCCCCTGGACCGGCAACTGCTACCGTTGGTACGCCAGCAGGCGCGAGAACTGGAACAGCTCACCGGGCAACTGGCGTCGTTAAAAGAGATGCTTGAAGAGCGCAAAGTGATCGATAAAGCGAAAAGCGTGTTGATGGCGCATCAGCAAATGAATGAAGAGCAGGCATGGCACTGTCTGCGCAAAATGGCGATGGATAAAAATCAGCGCATGGTGGAAGTGGCACGCGCGCTGTTAACGGTCAGTGCACTCTGGCAGCGCGATCTTTCTGCCTGATTGCACTCTTCGCGAGCAGAGCGTGCCTGCTGAAAGTGCATTGAAGGCAGTCGCTCAGTCACGTCAGGCCGATTTCACGGTCATTTACGACCTGGCATCTGAATTGCATTATCACCTGTAAATCATCGGTAGCGGGCCAACGGCGGCCTCAAACCATCAGGATAACGGCGTCCCGCAGTGCGTAAGCACTGCCGGGCGCTTTTTTTTTACATGTGGGAGCAGCTATGGGCGATGCATTTTCACTCTCTCGACGGCGTTTATTGCAGGCCGGGGCGGCATTGGGGGGCGCGATGTTGCTGCCGGGTTTGATGCATTCGGCGTGGGCGGCGGGCTCAGACAAACCTGAACAGGAGACGGTAAGAGTGGGATTTATCCCGCTAACCGATTGCGCTCCGCTGGCAATTGCCTCGCTGAAAGGCTTTGACAAAAAGTACGGTATTACGCTGGTTCCCAGCAAAGAAGCGAGCTGGGCGGCAGTACGCGACAAACTGGTCAATGGCGAGCTGGATGCGGCGCATGTGCTTTATGGGCTGCTTTACGGGCTGGAACTGGGAATCGCCAGTAAGCCGCAGGCGATGGCAAACCTGATGACCCTCAACCGCAACGGGCAGGCCATTACGCTTTCTGCTGAGTTGCAGGAGAAAGGGGTGACTGATCTTCCTGCGCTGAAAAAGCTGATCGGTCAGAGCGCGCCGGGCGCTTATACCTTCGCCCACACCTTCCCGACCGGCACCCACGCCATGTGGCTCTATTACTGGCTGGCGAGCGGCGGTATTCATCCCTTTGACGATGTGCGCACCGTAGTGGTCCCGCCGCCGCAGATGGTGATGAACATGCGTATTGGCAACATGGTGGGCTTTTGTGTCGGCGAGCCGTGGAATGCGCGGGCGATTAATGACCGTATCGGCTTCACGGCGGCCACCACGCAGGATATCTGGCCGGAGCACCCGGAGAAAGTGCTCGGCACGCGTCGCGAGTGGGTTGAGCAAAACCCCAATACCAGTCGCGCGTTGGTCGCGGCGCTCATTGACGCCGCCCGCTGGATTGAAGCGTCAGCGGAAAACAAACGTGAAACCGCGCAGATCCTCTCGCGTCGCGGCTGGCTGAACACCAAGGAACAGTACCTCACAGGCCGCATGCTGGGTGAATACGATAACGGCATCGGTCGTCGCTGGCAGGACGCACATCCGATGCGTTTTTACGCCGAGGGCGAAGTGACCTTCCCGTGGATCTCAGACGGGATGTGGTTCTTAACCCAATTTCGCCGCTGGGGACTCCTCAAAACGGAGCCCGATTATCGGGCCATCGCGCAACGCATTAATCGCACGGATATCTGGAAAGAGGCGGCACAGGCGGTCGGCGGCATTACGCCGCCTTCCAGCCTGTTACGCAGCAGCACACTGATGGACGGAACGGTGTGGAACGGAAGCGACCCGGAAGGGTATGCCCGCAGCTTTGCCATTCAACGTAGAGGAGCCTGAGATGAAACAGACGCAAAATGTCAAACCGGCTGCCGCACCGGCTGTTCCGGGTGAAGTGATTACGCTGCCGCCGGTACAGGTGCGCCGACGCGCACCTGCTGCGGGGCGCGTGCTGCGCAATATCGCCGAACGTACTATTCCCGCGGTGTTGGGGCTGGGATTGTTGGTGCTGGCCTGGCAACTCGCCGCCATTAACAGCAAAGGTTTCCCGACGCCGCTCAGCACGCTGGATTCCGCCCTGACGCTGTTTGCTGACCCGTTTTATAACAATGGGCCAAACGATGTGGGCGTGGGCTGGAATGTGCTGGCCTCTCTTCAGCGTGTGGCGGTGGGGTTTGGCCTCGCCGCGCTGGTAGGTATTCCCCTTGGCTTCCTGATTGGGCGCTTTGTCTTTTTCTCCCGCATGTTTTCGCCGCTGATTGCGCTGCTGCGCCCGGTAAGTCCGCTTGCCTGGCTGCCGATTGGCCTCCTTCTGTTCCAGAAAGCGGAGCCTGCGTCCAGCTGGACCATTTTTATCTGCTCGATCTGGCCGATGGTTATTAATACCGCGGAAGGCGTGCGTCGTATTCCGCAGGACTACCTCAACGTCGCGCGCGTGTTACAGCTCTCAGAATGGACGGTAATGCGCAAGATCCTGTTCCCGGCGGTGCTGCCAGCGGTACTAACCGGCGTGCGTCTCTCCATCGGTATTGCCTGGCTGGTGATCGTCGCCGCCGAAATGCTCACCGGTGGGCTGGGGATCGGTTTCTGGATCTGGAATGAGTGGAACAACCTCAACGTCGAAAACATTCTCATTGCCATCGTCATTATTGGCGTGGTTGGGCTGGTGCTGGAGCAGGGGTTGATGCTCATCGCCCGCCGTTTCAGCTGGCAGGATAAATAAGGAGCGCATGATGAAACCCTTAATTCAGGTTCAGGCCGTCAGCCAACGATTCCATACCGCCAGCGGTGAGTTTCTGGCGCTGCAAAACGTATCATTCGATATCCACGAAGGTGAAACGGTAAGCCTTATCGGCCACTCCGGCTGCGGTAAATCGACGCTGCTTAACCTGATTGCCGGAATAACGCTCCCGACAGAAGGCGGCCTGATTTGCGACAACCGTGAAATTGCGGGCCCGGGCCCGGAGCGCGCCGTCGTTTTCCAGAACCACTCACTGCTGCCGTGGTTAACCTGCTTCGACAACGTGGCGCTGGCGGTGGATCACGTGTTTCACAAAAGCATGAGCAAAGCCGAACGCCGCGACTGGATTGTTCACAACCTTGAGCGGGTGCAGATGGGCCATGCGCTGCATAAACGTCCGGGAGAAATCTCGGGCGGGATGAAGCAGCGCGTCGGCATTGCCCGCGCGCTGGCGATGAAGCCGAAAGTGCTGTTGATGGATGAGCCGTTTGGCGCACTGGACGCGCTGACCCGTGCACATCTCCAGGACTCGGTAATGCAGATTCAGCAGGCGCTGAATACCACTATTGTGCTGATTACCCACGACGTCGATGAAGCGGTGCTGCTTTCTGACCGGGTGTTGATGATGACGAATGGCCCGGCGGCAACGGTCGGGGAGATTCTTGACGTCAATCTTCCGCGCCCACGCAACCGCGTACAGCTGGCCGATGACTCTCGTTACCACCATTTGCGCCAGCAAATTCTCCATTTCCTTTACGAAAAACAGCCCAAAGCGGCGTAAGGGGACGCGCGATGCGAAAACTGGTGATGATTGGCAACGGCATGGCGGCAACCCGGCTGGCTGAGCGGTTGGTGAAGGTCGCGCCCGGGGCGTTTGCCATCACCATAATCGGTGATGAACCCTGTCAGGCCTATAACCGCATCCAGCTTTCACCCGTGCTGAGCGGCGAAAAAGCCTTCAGCCAGACGCTGCTGCAATCGCCTGCCTGGTATGCGGAGCACGAAGTTCACGTGCGGCAGGGCGAGACGGCGCTGCAGGTCTGCACACAAACGCGGCGTGTTGTTACCACTCATGGTGAGTTGCCGTGGGATGAGCTGGTTTTTACCTGTGGTTCGCTGCCGTTTATGCCGCCGTATCCCGGCATTGCTTTGCCGCATGTTCACACCTTTCGCAGGCTGGCGGACGTGCAGGCCATGCTGGCGACACCCGGTGATACCGTGGTCATCGGCGGCGGTGTGCTGGGCGTGGAAGCGGCGGCGGCACTGGCGTTGAGAGGTGACAACGTCACGTTAGTGCATCGTGGTGACAAATTAATGGAACAGCAGCTCGACAGTCAGGCGAGTCAGTTACTGGTGCAAAACCTGCAAGCGCGAGGGATCCGCTGCGAACTCAACGCGAACGTACGCGCGATTCGTGAGCAGTTTGTTGAACTTAATGATGGCCGTTGTCTGCCCGCTGTGCGCATCGTTATTGCAGCCGGTGTGCGTCCTAATATTGCCCTGGCAGCACGAAGCGGGATCCATTGCCAGCGTGGGATTGTGGTCAATCGCCAACTGGCAACGGCGGTGCCTGGTGTGAGCGCTATCGGTGAATGTTGCGAAATCGACGGGCAAACCTGGGGATTAGTCGCACCTTGTTTGCGACAGGCCGAGGTACTCAGTGCGCGTCTGGCGGGCACTGAGCAGGCGGATTTTCACTGGCAGGATAACGGTACTCGCCTGAAAGTGACCGGTATCGATCTCTTTAGCGCCGGCCCGATAGAGGCGGTTGAAAATGACGACGTCTGGTCTTCATTTGACCCACAAAGCGGCCATTATCGCCGCCTGCTGCTGCGCGATGGCAGGCTTCGCGGCGTATTACTGATGGGCGATTGCACCGCTGCCGCCACGTTTACCGATCTTATCCAATCTCCCCAACCCGCACAGCCGGGCTGGATCTTCAACCAATTCACAGCGCAGCCAACGGCTGAAGGAAGACAAATAATGATCAAACCAACGCTTGCGGTAGTAGGGCACGGCATGGTCGGCCACCATTTTCTACAACAATGTGTGCAGCAAAATCTTCATCAGCGCTATCAGATTGTGGTTTTCGGCGCTGAGCGTTATGCCGCCTATGACCGCGTACATCTCTCGGAATACTTCTCCGGGCGCGATGCGGCTTCATTGTCGCTGGTGGAAGACGATTTCTTCGCCGTAAACGGTATTGAATTACGCCTTTCGCAGGCGGTGACGGCCATCGACCCGCAAACACACCTGATTAGCGATGCGCAGGGGCATGAGCTGCACTGGGACAAACTGGTGCTGGCGACCGGCTCCTGGCCATTTGTTCCGCCGATCCCCGGCAATGATTTGCCGGGCTGCTTTGTCTATCGCACGCTGGACGACCTGGACGCGATTGCTGCGCACGCAAAAACAGCGACGCGGGGAGTGGTGATTGGCGGCGGGTTGCTGGGGCTGGAGGCCGCCAATGCGCTGCGTCAGTTAGGGCTGGAAACGCACGTGGTCGAGTTCGCGCCTAATCTGATGGCGGTACAGCTCGATAACGGCGGCGCGGCGATGCTGCGCGAGAAAATCAGCGAACTTGGCGTGGGCGTCCACACCAGTAAGACGACGACCGCGATTGAACACACGGCGGAGGGCCTGACCCTGCGTTTTGCCGACGGCGAAACGCTGCTGACCGACATGGTGGTTTTTTCGGCGGGCATTCGCCCACAGGATACGCTGGCCCGCAGCGCGAACCTGAGCGTGGGAGAACGCGGGGGCATTATCGTGGATAACCACTGCCGCACCTCGGACGCGGATATGTTTGCCATTGGTGAATGCGCGCTGTGGGAGAACAAAATCTTCGGCCTGGTCGCGCCCGGTTACCAGATGGCGCGCACCGTGGCGGCGGCGCTTGCCGGTACAGAACTGCCGTTTACTGGCGCGGATATGAGTACCAAACTGAAGCTGTTAGGCGTGGATGTGGCCTCATTTGGCGACGCTCAGGGGCGCACAACGGGTTGCCAAAGCTATCAATGGGTAGATGGCCCAGCGCAGGTGTACAAGAAAATCGTGGTGAGCGCCGACGGCAAAACGCTGCTTGGCGGTGTGCTGGTGGGCGACGCCAGCGATTACCCGACGCTGCTGCAAATGATGCTTAATGCGATTGCCCTCCCGGCGCAACCCGCGTCGCTGATTTTACCGGCGCAGGAGGGCAGTGCGCCGAAAGCGTTGGGCGTAGCGGCATTACCGGATAGCGCGCAAATATGCTCCTGTCATAACGTCAGTAAAGGTGATATCTGCCATGCGGTCGTGGCGGGCGCAACGGAGATGGGGGCCATCAAAAGCTGCACTAAAGCGGCAACGGGCTGCGGTGGATGCAGCACACTGGTGAAACAGGTGATGGAATTTCAGCTTGCACAGCAGGGTGTTGAGGTTAAAAAAGATGTTTGTGAGCACTTTGCGTATTCACGACAGGAGATTTATCACCTGGTACGGGTTAACCGTATCCATACCTTTGAGCAACTGATTACCCGCTACGGTCATGGCGATGGTTGTGAAATCTGTAAACCGCTGGTGGCCTCTGTTCTCGCCTCTTGCTGGAATGACTATTTGCTGAAACCGGCACACTTACCGTTGCAAGATACCAACGATCGTTACTTCGCAAATATCCAGAAAGACGGCACCTATTCCATTGTGCCGCGTATGGCGGCGGGCGAAGTCACGCCGGATGGCCTTATCGCTATCGGAGAGGTGGCTAAACGTTATCAGCTGTACAGCAAAATTACCGGCGGCCAGCGCATTGACCTTTTCGGCGCACGGCTTGAACAGTTGCCCGCCATCTGGCGCGAACTGATTGATGCCGGATTCGAAACCGGTCACGCCTACGGGAAATCCTTACGCACGGTGAAATCATGTGTGGGCTCGACCTGGTGTCGCTACGGCGTGCAGGACTCAACTGCGCTCGCCGTGACGCTGGAGCATCGCTATAAGGGGCTTCGCGCGCCACATAAGATCAAAATGGCGGTGTCGGGATGCACCCGGGAATGCGCGGAAGCACAGGGTAAAGATGTGGGCGTGATTGCTACCGAAAAAGGCTGGAATCTCTATTTGTGCGGCAATGGCGGCATGAAACCCCGTCATGCCGATCTCTTCGCCAGCGACCTCGATGACGCCACGCTGCTGCGCACCATCGACCGTTTTCTGATGTTCTATATTCGCACCGCCGACCGTTTGCAACGTACCAGCACCTGGATGGATAACCTGGAAGGGGGAATTGACTATCTGCGCGAGGTCATTCTTAACGATAGCCTCGGTATTGCCGACGATCTTGAACGGGAAATGGCGCGCGTCATCGACAGTTATCAGTGTGAATGGCGTACCACGCTGAACGACCCGCAGCGGCTGGCGTTGTTCCGCTCATACGTTAACAGCGAGATGCCGGATGAGGCCGTGCAGCGCCATGATGTGCGTGGGCAGTTGCAGCCGGTGGAGATGCCGGTTATGCCAACGCTTAATGTCAGCACAAAACCGTGGCAGGCGATTTGCGCGCTGACCGCGATCCCCGCTCAGGCCGGAATTGGCGCGCGCCTTGGAGAGATGCAAATCGCGTTGTTCCGCTTTGGCGAAAACGTCTATGCCCTTGATAATCTTGAGCCCGGTAGCCAGGCTAACGTCCTGTCACGCGGCCTGCTGGGGGATGCGGCGGGCGAACCCATTGTTATTTCGCCGCTCTACAAAAGGCGTATTCGTCTACGCGATGGCCGACAGTGCGATAGCGGCGAAGCCGTGGTGCGCGCCTGGCCGGTGAAAGTGGAGAACGGCACCGTGTGGGTCAGTAATCAGCCGTTACTGCTGCGTGCGGAGGCCTCATGACTGAAACCCGAACCACATGCCCCTACTGCGGCGTAGGCTGCGGGGTGATTGCTAGTGAAGAGGATGGTGCGGTCAGCGTGCGCGGCGATGACGCGCATCCGGCCAATTTTGGTCGCCTGTGTGTGAAGGGGGCGGCGCTTGGTGAAACGACGGATCTTGCGGGAAGGTTGTTGCATCCGGAAGTGGCAGGGCAGCGCGTCAGTTGGCAGCACGCGATCGACGAGGCGGGGGGGCGCCTGCGGGCGATTATTGATGAACACGGGCCACAGGCGGTGGCGTTTTATGCCTCCGGGCAACTGCTGACGGAGGATTATTACGCGGCGAACAAGCTGATGAAGGGCTTTATCGGCGCGGCCAATATCGATACGAACTCCCGCCTGTGTATGTCTTCGGCGGTGACGGGCTACAAGCGTGCGTTCGGCGCGGATGTGGTGCCGTGTAGCTATGACGATGTTGAAAACAGTGACCTGGTGGTACTGGTCGGCTCAAATGCTGCGTGGTCGCATCCGGTGCTGTATCAGCGTCTGGCGAAAGCAAAGCAGGCCAATCCGCAGATGCGGGTGGTGGTTATCGATCCGCGCCGCACGGCGACCTGTGATATCGCGGACAGGCATCTGGCGATTGCGCCCGGTAGCGACGCCGGGCTGTTTGTGGGTTTGCTGCGCGAAATTGCGCAGCGGGGGGCATTCGCCCGACACTATGCGGATGCGCAGGCGGCAAGAGATTCCGCCGAACCCTGGACCGTGGCGCGGGTTGCGGCATTTTGCGGCCTGGCGGAGCAGGAAGTTAACGATTTTTATACGGCGTTTATCACCGCACCGCGCGCCGTTACGCTCTACACGATGGGCATTAATCAGTCCGCCAGCGGCAGCGATAAATGCAATGCAATTATCAATGTTCACTTGGCCTGCGGGAAATTCGCTCGCCCCGGATGTGGGCCGTTTTCGCTGACCGGGCAACCGAATGCGATGGGCGGTCGGGAGGTTGGCGGCCTGGCGACGATGCTGGCGGCGCACATGAACTTTGAGCCCGACGATTTGGCACGTGTTGCCCGCTTCTGGGGAACGGAACGGTTGGCGCAAACGCCGGGGTTGATGGCGGTCGATCTGTTTGCCGCGATTGGGCGCGGTGACGTCAAGGCCGTGTGGATTATGGGGACTAACCCGGCCGTTTCGTTACCCGATAGCCACGCGGTCTGTCAGGCTCTGGCGGCGTGTCCGCTGGTCATCGTCTCTGAGGTGGCCGCCGATACCGACACTTCGCGCTACGCGCATATTCGTTTTCCGGCTCTGAGCTGGGGCGAGAAAAACGGCACGGTGACCAATTCAGAACGACGCATTTCGCGCCAGCGCGCGT
This sequence comes from Pseudocitrobacter sp. CD920760, assembly GCF_057782505.1. Taxonomy (NCBI): domain Bacteria; kingdom Pseudomonadati; phylum Pseudomonadota; class Gammaproteobacteria; order Enterobacterales; family Enterobacteriaceae; genus Pseudocitrobacter; species Pseudocitrobacter sp. CD920760. The sequence continues at coordinate 3,022,375 of NZ_CM173490.1, read as the reverse complement.
TTCTTCCTGCGCCCGGCGAGGCAAAAGCCGACTGGTGGATTATCGCTCAAATGGCGCACGCGCTGGGCTATGGCGATGCGTTCCGCTGGCAGCATCCCCACGCGGTATTTTGTGAGCACGCCGCGCTTTCCGGTTTCGAAAACCACGGCGAGCGCGCGTTTGATATTAGCGGTCTGGCGAACCTTACCCGCGCAGAGTGGGACGCACTGGCCCCCGTGCGCTGGCCTGTGCGTGCCTCCGGTGACACGCTGGATCTCCAGCAGGGCTGGCGGGCGGATAAGCGGCTGCGAATGGTGCCCGTGGAACCGCAAACGACCCGGGCGCGCGTCGGGCCGCTTTATCCTCTGTTGCTCAATAGCGGTCGTATTCGCGACCAGTGGCACACCATGACCCGCACAGGCACCGTGCCGCGTTTGATGCAGCATATCGCGCAGCCGACGGTCGATGTTTCTGTGCAGGATGCGGAACATTTTCAACTTCGCGAAGGCGGTTTCGCCCGAATCACCTCGCGACAGGGGGTCATGGTAGCCAAAGTGTCGATTCAGGCAGGACAGCGGCCGGGCGCGCTGTTTGTGCCAATGCACTGGAATGCCTGCTTCGCGCGTCAGGGAAAAGTGAATGCGCTGGTTGAAGCGGTGACCGATCCGCACTCCGGGCAACCAGAAAGCAAACAGGTTGCGGTACGCATTGCGCCCTGGCAACCGGTGTGGCAAGGGGAATTGATTTCCCGTGAGCCGGTTCCGTTACCGAATCACGTGCAGTGGTGGCGTAAGGCGATCGACGGCTTACATCACCTGACGCTATGCGGCGATAAGGTTATCTATGATGAGCTGCTGCTGTTTTGCCAGCAGCGCAACTGGCAGGTGCAGACCGCGCGGGCAGGAGCACTTTGTCATTTTCTGGCATGGCATGAAGGCAGATTGATGCTCGGGCTGTGGAGCGCTGAAACTTTGCCTGTTATCGAACTGGCGCTGATTACGGCGGCATTTGAAAGCGCGCCACAAACGCCAGCCGATCGGCATGCGTTATTAAATGGCCGCGTCAATGGGCAACCCGCGCAGGGGCGAATTGTCTGTAGCTGCTTTAGCGTGGGGGAGACGCGAATTCGACAGGCCATCGCCGGGGGATGTACCTCTGTCGATGCATTAGGGCAAAAGCTGAAGTGTGGGACAAACTGTGGATCGTGTGTGCCGGAGTTGAGAGGGTTTATTGGTGATGGGAGCGGACACCCTCACCCCGGCCCTCTCCCTGAGGGAGAGGGAGAAAACGATGCAGATCCTAAACATAAGTGCGATCGGTCCCCTCTCCCTCAGGGAGAGGGTTAGGGTGAGGGTATAGAACCAGAATTTTCCCGAAATCCCCCTTAAAGCTGAAATGGTTAAGCAAACGCGATAAACTAAAAAAATGCTTTTAGTCTCACGTTTTCGTTCTCCATTCTGGTTGTTATTGCTGCTGGCGAGTGCCAGCGGCGCTGCGCGTTCATCTTTTATCCAGCAGGCCGAAAACCCTTTCGATAATAATCAGGATAACCTTCCTGACCTCGGCATGACGAAAGAGAATAGCGAGGGCGAAAAGCACCTTGCCGAAATGGCGAAAGCCTTTGGTGAAGCCAGTATGGTTGATAACGGGCTGGATACCGGCGAGCAGGCGCGAATGTTTGCGCTGTCTAAAATCCGTGACCAGGTGAGCGGTGAGGTGAATCAGACGCTGGAAAACTGGCTGTCGCCGTGGGGCAATACCAGCGTCGCGCTTCAGGTGGATGATGACGGCGGGTTTACCGGTAGCCACGGCAGCTGGTTCGTGCCGTTGCAGGATCAATGGGATTACCTCACCTGGAGCCAGCTTGGGGTGGCGCAGCAGGATGAAGGATTGATCGGTAATGTGGGCCTGGGTCAGCGCTGGGTCGCCGGGAAATGGTTGCTGGGCTACAACACCTTTTATGACAACTTGCTGGATGAAAACCTCGATCGCGGCGGGTTAGGCGCGGAAGCCTGGGGCGAGTATCTGCGTTTTTCCGCGAACTACTACCAACCGCTGCGTACCTGGTCCAACACAGAAGAGACGCTACAGCAGCGCATGGCGCGCGGCTACGACGTCACCGCGCAGGCGTGGATCCCGTCTTATCATCACATCAACACTAGCCTGAGTCTGGAGCAGTATTTTGGCGATAACGTCGATCTGTTCCATAGCGGTACGGGGTATCACAACCCGGTAGCGGTTTCACTTGGGCTCAACTATACGCCGGTGCCGCTGGTCACCTTCAGCGCGCAGCATAAGCAGGGCGAAAGCGGCGTCAGCCAGAATAATTTGGGGATGAAACTCAACTATCGTTTTGGCGTGCCGCTGAAAAAACAGCTTCAGGCCGATGAAGTGGCGATGACGCGCTCCCTGCGCGGTAGCCGCTACGATAGCCCGGAACGTAATGCCTTGCCGGTGATGGAGTCGCGTCAGCGTAAAGATTTAACCGTCTACCTGGCGACACCGCCGTGGGATCTCAGCGGTGGCGAAACGGTGCAGCTTAAGCTGCAAATCCGCAGTCTGCACGGGATTAAATCACTAAGCTGGCAGGGCGATACCCAGGCGCTGAGCCTCACGCCGCCAGCCTCACGCGATAGCGCTGATGGCTGGAGTATTATCATCCCCGCGTGGGATTACAGTGAGGGCGCCAGCAACCGCTGGCATTTGAAAGTGGTGGTTGAGGATAAACACGGTCAGCGTGTGTCGTCGAATGAAATTACCTTGTCACTGACCGAGCCGCTTGTCAGCTTCCCTGAAGAGGGGAGCAGCTGGCAAGCTAATCCTTAGAAAATACGCTCCTGGTGGACCCACACGGCAGCTTCAACGCGTGACTTCAGCTTCATTTTCTTCAGCATATGCTTCACGTGCACTTTCACCGTGCTTTCCGTGATATCAAGACGGCGGGCGATCATTTTGTTGGGCAGGCCCTGCGCAATCAGTTTCAGGATATCGCGCTCGCGCGGGGTAAGCTGATTGATATCGCGGTCTGACGTGGCGCGGTTGGCGCGCAGGCTGGCAGCCAGAACGGGCGTTAATGCTTCGCTCAGCACCATCTCACCGGCAGCGGCCTGTTGCAGCGCTTTCAGCAAGTCTTCCGGCTCCATATCTTTTAGCAGATAACCATCTGCGCCGCGTTTCAGGGCGGTGACTACATCTTCTTCATGGTTTGAGACACTGAATACCACCACGCGGCCAGAAAGGCTTTTCTCGCGCAGTTTGTCGAGTGTTTCCAGACCATTCATGCCAGGCATATTGAGATCGAGCAGAATCAGATCGGGATCGAGCGCTTCAGCCAGTTCAATGCCTTGCTCGCCATTGCTGGCTTCGCCAACGACCTGAATATCCGGCGCCATACTGATGAGCTGTTTTACGCCAGTACGGAGCATCGGATGATCGTCAATTAACAGGATAGTTGCCCGTTCCTGATTACTCATGGATATCTCCTTGTTGAGTTGAGAGAGGTTTTTCAGGGATAAACGTAACCACCACTTCGGTGCCGCCGCTTTCACGGCGTCGAACCTGGCAGTCGCCGCGCAGGCTCTGCGCGCGGTCACGCATGATAATGAGTCCGTAATGGTTGCTGCGCTCGGCGTGGACCGGTACGCCGCAGCCATTGTCCGCCACCACCAGTTTGACCTGATTCTCCTGCTGCGTGACGGTAACTTTGACTTCACTGGCCTGCGAATGCTTAAGGGAATTACTCAACGCTTCGCGGGCGATTTGTAAGACGTGGATTGCCTGGTGAGACGGTACATAGCGCGGTGGCAATTGATAATCGAGCTGCACCGGGAAACCAAAGTGCGCGCTGTACTCCTGACAGCTGGCTTCCAGCGCCGGGCGTAATCCCGGCTCGGTGAGCTGTAAACGGAAGGTCGTCAGCAGTTCGCGTAATTGCGCCCACGATGTGTTCAGTTCATTGCGGATTTGCCCCAGCAGCTCGCGGCTCTCTGGCGACAGGTCCGCGCCCTGCATTTGCAGGCAACTCACCTGCATCTTCATACAGGAGAGCGATTGGGCGATGGAGTCATGCAGTTCGCGGGCAATGGTGGCGCGCTCTTCCATCACAATCAGCTGTTGCTGGCGCTCCTGGTGTCGGTCGAGCGCCAGCGTCGCGGTCAACTGTTCCAGCAGTGTGTCAACCAGCTGTTGCTGATCGTGGCTAAGCTGACGGCCATGCGGCAGCGTCGCCAGTAAAATACCGTATTGATTATGGCTATCGGTTAAGCGCCATTTCAGCGTGCTGCCGCCGTCCGGCGTCAGGAGATCGTCACGCGGACACAGATAGCAGCCTTTATCATCGCAGGCCATACCGGAATGGCAGCTGAATTCCTGATGATTCTCTTCATCTTCAATATCATAAACCCGTACTTCGATTTCGCGCAGCGGCGTCAGGCCCTGCAAACCATTCAACACGGGAGAAATGCGTTCACAAAGTGGGGCATTGGCGTGCAGACGGCGATTGGCCTGCCACAGGAACGCGAGAATGGCATTTTTCTGTTCCAGCCCTGCGGTTTTTTCCTGTACCCGGCGTTCGAGCGAAGCGTAACTTTCCGCTAGCTCTTCCGACATATTGTTCAGCGCCATGCCGAGGGTCGCCATTTCATTGCGGCCGCTGATTTGCGCGCGCTGGGTAAAATCGCGATGACTTACCGCGCGCGCCATGCTCAGCAGTTGCTGCCACGGACGCAGCAGGCGGGCGCGCAGCCAGATGACGGTAAACAGCAGCAACAGCGCCATGATCGCCGCCATCGCGCGGTGAACCCAAACCACGTGGTGAATACGTTTTTCAGTGGTGTGGTCAAACGCCGTCACCAGTTGGTCGATACGGCCAACAAAATTCGCCACTTCTCCCGCCACGACATCCTGGCTTTGCGCCTGGCGAATCCCCGGGGCGAGGCTGGATTGCCAGTATTGCTGCAGCGCGATCAATTGCTCCTGTTGACCATCGCGGCGGGCGGCCTCTATCAGTTCCGGGCTAAATACGGTGGTGCGCATTTCATCAAACAGCGCGTTGTCATTCTCATTAATGGGAATTGCAGCAAGCAGGCGATAGCTCTGCATACGCAGCGAGCCAGCTTTATTAATGGCGTGCGCGCTGCCCTGGACGCCGTCAACCAGGCGGCCAGAAGTGATCATGCCCGCTACGCCAATGGCGGTAGAAAGCAGGACGATGAGCGCCAGTTGATTAACCAGCGTCAGTGGTGTAAACAGACGTTTAAACATATACAGCAGGATCCCTGACGGGGTGGCTCCCCGGTAGTGGCGTTATTTTCGGCTATCGCCTGGAGTATACCCATACCCCTAAAGGATTACCCCTTAATTGCCATGATAGTAGAGATGTTCGCAAGGGAGGAGTATATCCCTTTCAGCCATGTGAAATATCAGGTCTTTTTACGCAATATCGTCTACTCATAAAGGGTCATGATAGATTTTTGCGCAGAATAATGACTACTTTTCCTTTGATTTATATCAACTTACCTCACGGTGTAAACCCTATTGTGCCAAGGGTTGATATTAATAATCAGAGGTGTCTATGAGTCACTCAACTACCCCGGAACGGGCAAGCGGCGCTGTTATTACTGAATGGCGCCCGGAAGATCCCGAATTTTGGCAGTCGCGCGGTCACCGCGTCGCCAGCCGAAATTTATGGATTTCCGTCCCGTGCTTGCTGTTGGCGTTCTGTGTGTGGATGTTGTTTAGTGCCGTGGCGGTGAATTTACCGAAAGTCGGCTTCCAGTTTACTACCGATCAATTGTTTATGCTGACGGCGCTACCCTCGGTGTCGGGCGCGCTGCTGCGTGTGCCTTACTCCTTTATGGTGCCGCTGGTGGGCGGTCGCCGCTGGACGGCGTTCAGTACCGGGATCCTGATAATCCCTTGCGTGTGGTTAGGTTTTGCGGTGCAGGATACCTCTACGCCGTTTAGTACCTTTATCATTATCTCTCTGCTGTGTGGTTTTGCCGGAGCGAACTTCGCCTCCAGTATGGCGAACATCAGCTTCTTCTTCCCGAAAGAGAAACAGGGCGGGGCGCTGGGCATTAACGGCGGCCTGGGCAACATGGGCGTGAGCGTCATGCAGCTGGTTGCACCGCTGGCGATTTCCCTCTCTATCTTTGCGGCGTTTGGTAGCCAGGGCGTTGAACAGCCGGATGGCACTCAGCTTTATCTGGCGAATGCGGCGTGGATTTGGGTGCCGTTCCTGGCCATCTTTACCCTCGCAGCCTGGTTTGGCATGAACGAGCTGGCGGCGTCGAAAGCGTCTCTGCGTGAGCAGTTACCGGTTCTGAAACGCGGCCACCTGTGGATCATGAGCCTGCTGTATCTGGCAACCTTCGGCTCGTTTATCGGTTTCTCTGCCGGTTTCGCGATGCTGTCGAAAACCCAGTTCCCGGAAGTGCAGATCCTGCATTACGCCTTCTTCGGTCCGTTTATCGGCGCGCTGGCACGTTCTGCGGGCGGGGCAATTTCCGACCGTTTGGGCGGGACGCGCGTGACGCTGGTTAACTTTATCCTGATGGCGGTCTTCAGTGCGCTGCTGTTTATGACCCTGCCTGCGGATGGCGTGGGCGGTAACTTCACCGCATTCTTCGCCGTCTTCCTCGTGCTGTTCCTGACCGCCGGGCTGGGTAGCGGTTCCACCTTCCAGATGATCTCCGTTATCTTCCGTAAGCTGACGATGGATCGCGTTAAAGCGGAAGGTGGTACTGAAGAGAAAGCGATGCGTGAAGCCGCAACCGATACGGCGGCTGCGCTGGGCTTTATTTCCGCGATTGGCGCAATCGGCGGCTTCTTTATTCCAAAAGCTTTCGGTACGTCTCTGGAATTAACCGGTTCACCTGCCGGTGCAATGAAAATTTTCCTCGTGTTCTATATTGCCTGTGTGGTTATCACCTGGGCGGTATACGGGCGTAAAATAAAAAAATAAGTATGACTTTTTGATTATCAGGCGCGAGGAATCGCGCCTTTTTTTTGACCAGATAAAAGGCGGTATGCCGACGGATAAAAATCATCTACCCCTTAATACCATTAACATCTCCACATGGGATGTTAAATCGCAAAATAACCATAAAAACCCTTATATAACAGTAAGTTAAAATACAAAAAATACTACCACCAAGGTGGTATATGTAAAATTCCGTGTGATTACTAAGCCGATTCATCTTGATCCCTATCAATTCCCTTCTTCTTTCAGAGCGTTAATTTCGCTGCAAATTCAGCAATGTCGATTTATCAGAGAGCCGACAGGCTCCAAACAGGAGAGACCCGATGAGTAAATTCCTGGACCGGTTTCGCTACTTCAAACAGAAGGGTGAAACTTTTGCCGATGGGCACGGACAGATTCTGAATACCAACCGGGATTGGGAAGATGGATACAGAAGCCGCTGGCAGCATGACAAAGTCGTACGTTCTACCCATGGGGTGAATTGTACGGGTTCATGCAGCTGGAAAATCTACGTAAAAAATGGCCTCGTGACCTGGGAAACCCAACAAACCGACTACCCGCGCACTCGCCCGGATTTGCCTAACCACGAGCCACGCGGCTGCCCTCGCGGCGCCAGCTACTCCTGGTACCTCTACAGCGCCAACCGCCTGAAATATCCGCTGATGCGTAAACGCCTGATGAAAATGTGGCGTGAAGCGAAAGTGCAGCACAGCGATCCGGTTGATGCATGGGCGTCCATCATCGAAGATTCTGATAAAGCCAAAAGCTTCAAACAGGCGCGTGGTCGCGGCGGTTTCGTGCGCTCCTCCTGGCAGGAAGTGAATGAGCTGATTGCGGCGTCTAACGTCTATACCGTCAAAACCTACGGCCCTGACCGCGTAGCAGGCTTCTCGCCGATCCCGGCGATGTCGATGGTCTCTTACGCCTCCGGCGCGCGTTATCTGTCGCTGATTGGCGGTACCTGCCTGAGCTTCTACGACTGGTACTGTGACTTACCGCCAGCCTCGCCGCAGACCTGGGGCGAGCAGACGGACGTACCGGAATCGGCTGACTGGTATAACTCTAACTACATCATCGCCTGGGGCTCTAACGTGCCGCAGACGCGTACCCCGGATGCGCACTTCTTCACTGAAGTGCGTTACAAAGGGACCAAAACCGTTGCCATTACTCCGGACTACGCTGAAATCGCCAAACTGTGCGATCTGTGGCTTGCACCGAAGCAGGGTACCGACGCCGCGATGGCGCTGGCAATGGGTCACGTGATGCTACGTGAATTCCACCTCGACAAACCGAGCCAGTACTTTACCGACTACGTTCGCCGTTACACCGACATGCCAATGCTGGTGATGCTGGAAGAGCGTGACGGTTACTACGCGGCGGGTCGTATGTTGCGTGCCGCCGATCTGGTCGATGCGCTGGGTCAGGAAAAGAATCCGGAATGGAAAACCGTCGCCTATGACGAACAGGGTGACATGACCGCGCCGAACGGCTCTATCGGTTTCCGCTGGGGCGATAAAGGTAAATGGAACCTTGAACAGCGTGACGGGAAAACCGGTGAAGACGTTCAACTGCGTCTGAGCCTGCTGGGCAGCCACGATGACATCGCGCAGGTCGGTTTCCCGTACTTTGGCGGCGAAGGCACCGAGCACTTCCAGAGCGTTGAGCTGGAAAATATCCTGCTGCATAAACTGCCGGTAAAACGTGTTCAACTGGCCGATGGCAGCACCGCGCTGGTGACCACTGTTTATGACCTGACGCTGGCGAACTATGGACTGGAACGCGGTCTGAACGATGAAAACTGCGCCGTCAGCTACGACGACATGAAGGCCTATACGCCGGCCTGGGCGGAGAAAGTGACGGGCGTTTCCCGCGCACACATCATCCGCGTCGCGCGTGAGTTTGCGGATAACGCCGATAAGACCCATGGCCGTTCGATGATCATCGTCGGTGCCGGTCTGAACCACTGGTATCACCTGGACATGAACTACCGTGGTCTGATCAACATGCTGATCTTCTGCGGTTGCGTAGGTCAGAGCGGCGGCGGCTGGGCACACTATGTGGGCCAGGAAAAACTGCGTCCGCAAACCGGCTGGCAGCCGCTGGCGTTTGCCCTCGACTGGCAGCGTCCGGCGCGTCACATGAACAGCACCTCGTACTTCTATAACCACTCCAGCCAGTGGCGTTACGAAACCGTCACGGCGGAAGAGTTGCTGTCACCGCTGGCGGACAAATCCCGCTATACCGGCCACATGATTGACTTCAACGTGCGCGCCGAACGTATGGGTTGGCTGCCGTCTGCGCCGCAGTTAGGTACTAACCCACTGCGTATCGCAGAAGAAGCGGAAAAAGCGGGCATGAATCCGGTGGATTACACCGTGAAGTCCCTGAAAGAGGGCTCTATTCGCTTTGCGGCTGAACAGCCGGAAAACGGTAAAAACCACCCGCGTAACATGTTCATCTGGCGTTCTAACCTGCTGGGCTCCTCCGGTAAAGGTCATGAGTTCATGCTGAAATATCTGCTGGGTACCGAGCACGGTATTCAGGGGAAAGATCTCGGCAAACAGGGCGGCGTGAAACCGGAAGAAGTGGAATGGCAGGACAACGGCCTCGACGGCAAACTGGATCTGGTGGTCACGCTGGACTTCCGTCTGTCGAGCACCTGCCTCTACTCTGACATCGTGCTGCCAACCGCGACCTGGTATGAAAAAGACGACATGAATACCTCGGATATGCATCCGTTTATTCATCCGCTGTCTGCCGCGGTTGACCCGGCCTGGGAATCGAAAAGCGACTGGGAAATCTACAAAGGTATCGCGAAGAAATTCTCAGAAGTGTGTGTCGGTCATTTAGGCAAAGAAACCGACGTGGTGACGCTGCCAATTCAGCACGACTCCGCCGCCGAACTGGCGCAGCCGCTGGATGTGAAAGACTGGAAAAAAGGCGAATGTGACCTGATCCCAGGCAAAACCGCCCCGCACATTCTGACCGTTGAGCGTGACTACCCGGCAACTTACGAGCGCTTCACCTCTATCGGCCCGCTGATGGAGAAAATCGGTAACGGCGGTAAAGGTATCGCATGGAACACCCAGAGCGAGATGGACCTGCTGCGTAAGCTCAACTACACCAAAGCGGATGGCCCGGCGAAAGGCCAGCCGATGCTGAATACGGCGATTGATGCGGCAGAGATGATCCTGACGCTGGCGCCGGAAACCAACGGCCAGGTTGCTGTGAAGGCGTGGGCCGCACTGGGTGAGTTTACCGGTCGTGACCATAAACATCTGGCGCTGAATAAAGAAGACGAGAAGATTCGTTTCCGCGATATTCAGGCGCAACCGCGCAAAATCATCTCCAGCCCGACCTGGTCAGGCCTTGAAGATGAGCACGTTTCTTATAACGCCGGTTACACCAACGTTCACGAGCTGATCCCGTGGCGTACGCTCTCTGGCCGTCAGCAGCTGTATCAGGATCACCAGTGGATGCGTGATTTCGGTGAGAGCCTGCTGGTTTACCGTCCGCCGATCGACACCCGTTCGGTAAAAGAAGTGATGGGCCAGAAATCCAACGGCAATCCGGAAAAAGCGCTTAACTTCCTGACGCCGCACCAGAAGTGGGGGATCCACTCCACCTACAGTGACAACCTGCTGATGCTGACCTTAGGTCGCGGTGGCCCGGTGGTGTGGATGAGCGAAGTTGACGCCAAATCGCTGGGTATTGCGGATAACGACTGGATTGAAGTGTTCAACAGCAACGGCGCGCTGACTGCCCGTGCGGTTGTCAGCCAGCGTGTGCCGGAAGGGATGACCATGATGTACCACGCGCAGGAACGTATCGTGAACCTGCCGGGTTCAGAAATCACCAGCCAGCGCGGCGGGATTCATAACTCGGTGACGCGTATCACGCCGAAACCGACGCACATGATCGGCGGCTATGCGCAGCTGGCCTACGGCTTTAACTACTACGGCACCGTCGGCTCTAACCGCGATGAGTTTGTTGTGGTACGTAAGATGAAGAACATTGACTGGTTGGATGGCGAAGGCAATGACCAGGTACAGGAGAGCGTAAAATGAAAATTCGTTCACAAGTCGGCATGGTGCTGAATCTGGATAAGTGCATCGGTTGCCACACCTGTTCAGTCACCTGTAAAAACGTCTGGACCAGTCGTGAAGGCGTGGAGTACGCGTGGTTCAACAACGTGGAAACCAAGCCGGGTCAGGGCTTCCCGACCGACTGGGAAAACCAGGAAAAATATAAAGGCGGTTGGATCCGCAAAATCAACGGCAAAATCCAGCCGCGCATGGGTAACCGTGCGCTGCTGCTGGGTAAAATCTTCGCCAACCCGCATCTGCCGGGCCTTGACGATTACTACGAGCCGTTTGATTTTGATTACCAGAACCTGCACACCGCGCCGGAAGGCAGCAAAGTGCAGCCGATTGCTCGCCCGCGCTCGCTGATTACCGGGAAGCGTATGGCGAAAATCGAGAAAGGCCCGAACTGGGAAGATGACCTGGGCGGCGAGTTTGAGAAGCTGTCGAAAGACAAAAACTTCGAGAACATGCAGAAGGCGATGTACGGTCAGTTCGAAAACACCTTCATGATGTACCTGCCGCGTCTGTGCGAGCACTGCCTGAACCCGGCTTGTGCGGCGACCTGTCCGAGCGGTGCCATCTACAAGCGTGAAGAAGACGGCATCGTGCTGATCGACCAGGACAAATGCCGCGGCTGGCGTATGTGTATCACCGGCTGCCCGTACAAAAAAATCTACTTCAACTGGAAGAGTGGCAAGTCTGAGAAGTGCATTTTCTGCTACCCGCGTATCGAAGCCGGTCAGCCGACCGTGTGCTCCGAAACCTGCGTGGGCCGTATCCGTTATCTGGGCGTGCTGCTCTATGATGCGGACGCGATTGAACATGCCGCCAGCACCGAGAACGAGAAAGATCTCTATCAGCGTCAACTGGAGGTGTTCCTCGATCCGAACGATCCGAAAGTGATTGAGCAGGCGCTGAAAGATGGCATTCCGCAGGGCGTGATCGAAGCGGCCCAGCAGTCTCCGGTGTACAAAATGGCCGTTGACTGGAAGCTGGCGCTGCCGCTGCACCCGGAATACCGCACGCTGCCAATGGTGTGGTACGTGCCGCCACTGTCACCGATTCAGTCGGCTGCGGATGCGGGCGAACTGGGCAGCAACGGCATTCTGCCGGATGTCGAAAGCCTGCGTATTCCGGTTCAGTATCTGGCGAACCTGCTGACTGCTGGCGATACCCAGCCGGTATTGCTGGCACTGAAACGTATGCTGGCAATGCGCCACTTCAAACGTGCGGAAAACGTCGATGGCGTGGTAGATACCCGTGCGCTGGAAGAAGTTGGCCTGACCGAAGCACAGGCGCAGGAGATGTATCGCTACCTGGCTATCGCCAACTACGAAGACCGTTTCGTAGTGCCGAGCAGCCACCGCGAGCAGGCGCGTGAAGCCTTCCCGGAAAAAAGCGGTTGCGGTTTCAGCTTCGGCGACGGTTGCCACGGTTCAGACAGCAAATTCAACCTGTTCAACAGCCGCCGCATCGATGCTATCGATGTGAGCAGCAAAACGGAGCCGCACGCATGATTGAGTTACTCGTCATCTCGCGTCTGCTCGAATACCCGGATGCTGCCCTGTGGCAGCATCAGGACGAGGTTTTCGAGGCTCTCGCGTCTTCAGCAAAACTCGATAAAGAGGATGCCCAGAAACTGGGCGTTTTCCTGCGCGATTTAACTGCGCAGGATCTTCTCGATGTTCAGGCGAACTACAGCGAATTGTTCGACCGTGGTCGCGCCACGTCGCTGCTGCTGTTCGAACACGTTCACGGGGAATCCCGCGATCGCGGTCAGGCGATGGTTGACCTGATGAACCAGTATGAGCAGCACGGTTTGCAGCTGGATAGCCGCGAGCTGCCGGATCATCTGCCGCTGTATCTGGAATATCTTGCTCAGTTGCCGGAAAGCGAAGCCATTGGCGGATTGCAGGATATTGCGCCGATTCTGGCGCTGTTAAGCGCGCGTCTGACCCAGCGTGAAAGCCGTTATGCGGTGCTGTTTGATACGTTGCTGAAAATGGCGCATAGCGAAGTGGACAGCGACAAAGTCGCCGAAAAAATCGCTGATGAAGCGCGCGATGATACGCCACAGGCGCTGGACGCAGTCTGGGAAGAAGAGCAGGTGAAATTCTTCGCCGACCAGGGCTGTGGCGAGTCTGAAATTTCGGCTCACCAACGCCGGTTTGCGGGGGCTGTCGCGCCGCAATATCTGAATATCTCTAACGGAGGAGAGCGATAATGCACTTCCTGAATATGTTTCTCTTCGATATCTACCCGTATATTGCGGGCTCAGTATTTCTGATTGGTAGCTGGCTGCGTTATGACTATGGTCAGTACACGTGGCGCGCGGCATCCAGCCAGATGCTGGATCGCAAAGGGATGAACGTGGCGTCGAACCTGTTCCACCTGGGGATTCTGGGGATTTTCGCTGGTCACTTCCTCGGGATGCTGACGCCGCACTGGATGTACGAAGCGTGGCTGCCAATTGAAGTGAAACAGAAAATGGCGATGTTTGCCGGTGGCGCAAGCGGCGTGCTGTGTCTGATTGGCGGCGTATTGCTGCTGAAACGCCGTCTGTTCAGCCCGCGCGTGCGTGCGACATCTACCGGAGCGGATATTCTGATTCTGACGCTGCTGGTGGTGCAGTGTGCGCTGGGTCTGCTGACCATTCCGTTCTCCGCGCAGCATATGGACGGTAGCGAGATGATGAAACTGGTCGGTTGGGCGCAATCGGTAGTGACCTTCCACGGCGGCGCATCCGCGCATCTGGACGGCGTGGCGTTAATCTATCGCGTTCACCTGGTGCTTGGCATGACGCTGTTCCTGCTGTTCCCGTTCTCGCGTCTGGTGCATATCTGGAGCGTCCCGGTGGAATATCTGACGCGTAAGTATCAGATTGTGCGTGCGCGCCACTAAGTGCGGTTAGCATTGACGACAAACCCTGCTTCGGCGGGGTTTTTTTATGGGCACGGTGCGGTGTGAATTGTCGGATGGCGCTTCGCTTATCCGACCTACGGGTAACGTGCATTTGTAGGCCCGGTAAACGCAGTGCCACCGGGCAAAAATCAGCTCGGAGTAACAGGTTTTGAGTATTTAAGAAAGTGATGGTGGTGGGGGAAGGATTCGAACCTTCGAAGTCGATGACGGCAGATTTACAGTCTGCTCCCTTTGGCCGCTCGGGAACCCCACCAGGGGTAATTCAAATTTTGAGGTAATGATTGAGATGGTGGTGGGGGAAGGATTCGAACCTTCGAAGTCGATGACGGCAGATTTACAGTCTGCTCCCTTTGGCCGCTCGGGAACCCCACCACGGGGTATTGCTTGGTACTGGCCTGCTTCCTTGTGGGGAAGCGGGGCGCATCATATCAAATGACGCGCCGCTGTAAAGCTTTCGTTTGAATAAAATGAACCGTTTGCGTACTTTTCATCCGTAACGCGTTAAAGGCAACCAGTTCATTTTGTTAGTGATTAAAGAATAATCGTCCGATTGCCGTACACGAACACGCGCTGGGCCAGCACCTGGTACAATGCGCGGCTTAATACATTCTTCTCGACGTCGCGACCGGCGCGCATCATATCTTCCGCTGTATAGGTGTGATCAACGTGAATCACGTCCTGCATAATGATTGGGCCTTCATCCAGATTATCATTTACGTAATGCGCGGTGGCGCCGATGATCTTCACGCCGCGCTCGTAGGCCTGGTGATAAGGGCGAGCACCAATAAAGGCCGGCAGGAATGAGTGGTGAATGTTGATAATTTTATTTGGGAAACGCGACACAAAGTTCGGCGTCAGGACGCGCATATATTTCGCCAGCACCACGTAATCCGGGTCGTGTGCGTCAATGGCATCGGCCATTTGCAGGTCGTGCTCATCGCGCGTCAGCCCTTCGTGGCTTACCAGCTGGAACGGAATATCAAAACGCTCAACCAGCGTGCGCAGGGTTTCGTGGTTGCCAATCACTGCGGCAATTTCCACATCCAGACCACCGTAATTCGCTTTCATCAGCAAATCACCCAGGCAGTGCGCCTCTTTGGTGACCAGAATAACGATACGGCGACGGCCAGCCGGGTTCAGCTCACGGATAGAACCTTCCGGTAAGGCGCTGTCTAAATCTGCCAACAGCGTGACATCGTTAAATATGCCTTCCAGCTCGGTACGCATAAAAAAGCGTCCGGTACGGTGATCAACGAATTCATTGTTCTGCACGATATTCAGTTCATGCTTGTAACAAATATTGGTAATTCGTGCGATCAGGCCTTTTTGATCGGGGCAGATTGTGCGGAGAACTTTTCGTTGTAATGAGTGCATTGCCGGGTAAATCCTGTTGATGATGTTTGCGAAACTGAGCGGGTCAAATTACTGCCCGCAGCATTTTTTAAATTTTTTCCCTGAACCGCAAGGGCAGGGGTCATTGCGGCCAAATACGGGGCGTGTGCCATCAATATAGTACCACTGACCGTTTTCTTTTAAGAATCTTGAACGCTCAATGATAGCGCCGTTCTTGTTATGGTCGTGAAAACGCGCCACGAAGCTCACAAAACCTTCGTCGCCGTGCGCGCCGTCTTCGGTCGCGAAGACGGTAAGCCCAAGCCATTGCGTTGTGGCAAAGCCGTTTTCAATATCCTGGCGATAATCGCCAGCCTGACAGGACGGATGCCAGGTTTTGATTAAATAATCTGCGTTTTTCATCACAAAAGCGCTGTAACGAGAGCGCATAAGGTGTGACGGTGTCGGTGCAACCTGTGCACCAGACAGATAACGTTGGCAACATGCGCTATACTCGACAGCGCTGCCACAGGGGCAAAGTTCAGACAAAATCGTCTCCCTGTACAATAATGAATGGCGCGATTGACGCCGGGTGGCACTATGTTAACCGAGCGGTGGCAATGTTGCCACGATGAAGCGAGAGGATGTCCACCGGTACGAATGAGAAAAGTTAAAATTGGTTTGGCTTTGGGGTCGGGCGCAGCGCGTGGCTGGTCCCACATTGGTGTCATTAAAGCACTACAGCAAATGGGAATTGAGATCGATATCGTCGCGGGTTGTTCCATCGGTTCGCTGGTGGGCGCAGCGTACGCCAGCAATCGTCTCCCCGCACTCGAAAAGTGGGTCTGCTCCTTTAGCTACTGGGATGTGCTGCGCCTGATGGATCTCTCCTGGCGTCGCGGCGGGTTGCTGCGCGGCGAACGTGTGTTCAGTCACTATCGACAGGTGATGCCCAACGATACCATTGAGCGTTGCGAAAAACGCTTTGCCGCCGTTGCGACGAATCTCAGTACCGGAAGAGAACTGTGGTTTACCAAAGGCGACCTGCATATGGCTGTGCGCGCATCCTGTAGTATTCCTGGCCTGATGTCACCGGTGCTGCATAATGGCTACTGGCTGGTTGATGGCGCGGTGGTCAATCCCATTCCCGTTTCGCTGACGCGCGCCCTCGGTGCGGATATCGTGATAGCCGTCGATTTGCAGCATGACGCGCATCTGATGCAGCAAGATTTAATGTCGGTCAATATTCAGCCCGACCCGGAGGAGAGCGATAATCCTGATACGCTCTCCTGGCATGAGCGACTGCGCGTGCGCTTAGGCCGCGTAGCATCACGGCGCACCTCCGTGACGCCAACGGCGATGGAAATCATGTCCACCTCGATTCAGGTGCTGGAAAACCGTCTGAAACGTAACCGTATGGCGGGCGATCCACCGGATATCCTGATTCAGCCGTTTTGTCCGCAGATCTCGACACTGGATTTTCACCGAGCCTCTTCTGCAATTGCCGCAGGTCAGTTAGCGGTAGAAAAAAAGACAGATGAGCTCTTACCTTTAGTTCGTGCCTCAATTTGAGACACTTTTAAGACTACTTAAGCAAAATCTGACAGGCGATTGTGTGAATAGCATGCCACTATTTATTTATCGTCGGCCAGGGGAGATATCATGACGCAGCCATTGGCGGGAAAACAGATCTTGATTGTTGAAGACGAACCCGTTTTCCGCTCCCTTCTGGATTCGTGGCTCTCTTCGCTGGGCGCTGAAACTTCGCTCGCACAGGACGGCGTGGCGGCGCTGGAGATCATGGCGACGCTCCAGCCTGATTTGATGATTTGCGATCTCGCGATGCCGCGTATGAATGGCCTCACCCTGGTGGAGCATGTGCGCAACGGCGGGGCGAAATTACCCATTCTCGTCATCTCGGCCACAGAAAATATGGCCGATATCGCCAGGGCGTTAAGGCTCGGGGTTCAGGACGTTCTGTTAAAACCGGTAAAGGATTTGAACCGGTTGCGAGAAACCGTGTTTGCCTGCCTCTATCCCAATATGTTTAATTCTCGGGTAGAAGAGGAGGAGCGGTTATTCGAAGACTGGGACGCCCTGGTTAACAATCCTTCTGCCGCTGCAAAACTGCTTCAGGAGTTGCAGCCACCTGTTCAGCAGGTTATCTCGCATTGCCGTATTAATTATCGGCAATTAGTGCTCGCCGATAAACCGGGTCTGGTGCTGGATATTGCGCCGCTCTCAGAAAACGATCTCGCGTTTTACTGTCTTGATGTGACGCGTGCGGGAGATAATGGCGTATTGGCCGCGCTGTTATTACGCTCGCTGTTCAATGGCCTGCTGCAGGAACAACTCTCCCACCAGGGGCAACGGCTGCCAGAATTGCGCAGTCTGCTTAAACAGGTAAATCAGCTTTTACGTCAGGCTAACCTGCCCGGTCAGTTTCCACTGCTGGTGGGGTATTATCACAGCGAGTTAAAAAATCTGATTCTTGTTTCAGCCGGGCTTAATGGCACATTAAATACCGGTGAACATCACATACAAATAAGTAATGGTGTGCCTTTAGGCACGCTGGGCAATGCATACCTTAACCAAATTAGTCAGCGTTGCAGTTCCTGGCAGTGTCAGATTTGGGGAAATGGTGGGCGCTTGCGTTTAATGTTGTCTGCGGAATGAGCAAACGCATTTTTCTCGCAGGATAGCTTTAACGGCTTATCTTTCACGGTGGTACTATCAGTTGGTCTGATACGTATAAATCTTAATTCGAGGTCAGCGCGTCCTTTTCGGAGCAGCCCCACCTGGCTGTGATGATATACTCAACGCGTTATTAATTAACGAGCAAGTTCAAAGTTTGAACAGTTCAGGAGATTTGAATGGCTGCCCTAAATTCGAAAGTGACTAAGGCCGTTATCCCGGTAGCGGGATTAGGTACCAGGATGTTACCTGCTACGAAGGCAATTCCTAAGGAAATGCTGCCGCTGGTAGATAAACCATTAATTCAGTATGTGGTAAATGAATGTATCGCCGCAGGTATCACTGAAATTGTGCTGGTCACTCACTCTTCCAAGAATTCGATTGAAAACCATTTTGACACCAGCTTCGAACTTGAAGCTATGCTGGAAAAACGCGTTAAGCGTCAGTTGCTGGAAGAAGTGCAATCTATTTGCCCGCCGCACGTAACCATTATGCAGGTGCGTCAGGGCCTGGCTAAAGGTCTGGGACACGCCGTATTATGCGCGCATCCAGTTGTGGGTGATGAGCCAGTCGCGGTTATTCTGCCGGACGTTATTCTGGATGAATTTGAGTCAGATCTGTCCCAGGACAACCTGGCAGAAATGATCAAACGCTTTGATGAAACAGGTTCAAGCCAGATTATGGTTGAGCCGGTTGAAGATGTTACCGCTTACGGCGTGGTTGACTGTAAAGGTGCCCCATTGGCACCGGGCGACAGCGTACCGATGGTTGGCGTGGTCGAGAAACCAAAAGCTGATGTCGCACCGTCTAACCTGGCAATCGTCGGGCGTTATGTCCTGAGCGCTGATATTTGGCCGCTGCTGGCAAAAACGCCTCCGGGAGCGGGTGATGAAATTCAGCTGACCGATGCTATTGATATGCTGATCGAGAAAGAAACCGTTGAAGCCTATCATATGAAAGGCAAAAGCCATGACTGCGGTAATAAACTGGGTTATATGCAGGCGTTCGTTGAATATGGCGTACGTCATAAGACACTGGGTGAAGAATTCACTGCGTGGCTTAAAGACACGCTGGGCGTAGCGAAGTAATTTATCGCGCGACCCTGAGCCGGGATACCGACCGTTCGGTATCCCGGCTTTTTTATTGTCGTGATTTACCAATGCGTAAAAAAACAGCAGGACAGAACAACGTACAGATAAAAAAAATCCCGCCGGAGCGGGATTCTTAAAGCAATTTCAGGATTAGTCCTTGATCAGGAAATCATCCAGAGATTTACCTTGCTCGTCCATTGCTTTTTTGATTACAGCAGGAGTACGACCCTGGCCGGTCCAGGTTTTCGTTTCGCCGTTTTCATCAACGTAGCTGTATTTAGCCGGACGCGCAGCGCGTTTTGCTTTGGTACCGGTTTTAGCAGCAGCAATGCTGTTCAGCAATTCGTTCGGATCAATGCCGTCAGCAATCAGCATTTCACGGTATTGTTGCAGTTTACGAGTGCGCTCTTCAACTTCAGCCGCTGCCGCGTTTTCTTCTTCGCGACGCTCGTTAACAACAACTTCTAATTTTTCCAGCATTTCTTCAAGCGTTTCAAGGGTGCATTCTCTTGCCTGCGCACGAAGAGTACGGATGTTGTTCAAAATTTTAAGTGCTTCGCTCATTGTAGTATTCTCAAACTTATATTGGGGGTGGTTTGTTGAAGTAATAATAGAGCGTTAAATTCAGTTGTGCAATAGGGAGGAATGTAAGGAATTCAAAATAACGTGTTATTTGGTGCTTTTATTAATATCTAAAAGTTAAATTTTTAGTGCTGCTTCACAACTTTACCCGGTCTATTGTCGGGAAAGCCTGAACTATAACACGCCGGAGAATGCAGCACGTCAGGACTGTAACGCAGGCGGCATATACTCCGTATGGATAAATATCAACCTTATGTATTAGTTGGTCCGTATCAATTTTGTGCGCTTCTTTATAGGTTATGAATGGTTACTATGCTAAATCACACCTGAGGTGATACAGGGTGAACCATTGCCCTTACGTGATAGTAACATTGCTGACCTGGCGACAGCGCCGGGATAATAACGACCTCATGCTGACTTATGCCGATCACCCGATACAGAAGAAACGTAGCCGTTATTACCCCCGGTTTTCCTATTAAATCCATAGTTATGACGATGTTATTTTCATGCTATTCAAATTGTCAGCCAACCTGTTGTAAGCCTTTCAGGTTGCTGAGGGAAGCTGTGCAGATTTTAACGATATTTCTTATTTATTGATGTCGCTCTTATTTTTGTTGAACATAGCCAGTTGAAGTTTGGTAGACGGATTAATCGACGAGGCCGCATCTGTCGGGGCCTGGAAGCCAATATAGGTAATTTGTAACCTGCCGTGTCCTGTTTTAAGCAATGATTCATCATTCTTAATGTTTATGATGGTGACAGTTATACAAAAACCGCATGTTTTGTATGCGCGAGCGTAGGGCAGGATAAAATATGGTACACTGCCGGGGTCTGAAAACGTATTGATTAGGGTTTCGCGGCCAATGGCACAACTTTATTTCTACTATTCTGCAATGAACGCGGGTAAGTCTACGGCGCTATTGCAGTCATCATACAATTACCAGGAACGTGGGATGCGTACCGTGGTTTATACCGCCGAAATTGATGACCGTTTCGGTGCTGGCAAAGTCAGTTCGCGTATCGGGCTCTCCTCGCCGGCAAAGCTGTTTAACCAGGGTAGTCAGCTCTTTGATGAAATTAGCGCTGAGAACGCGCGTGAGGCGGTTAACTGCGTGCTGGTGGATGAATGCCAGTTCCTGACGCGTCAACAGGTCTACGAGCTCTCTGACGTTGTCGATCAGCTCGATATTCCTGTTTTATGCTATGGCTTACGTACTGACTTCCGCGGTGAGCTGTTTGGCGGCAGCCAGTATTTACTGGCGCTATCTGACAAGCTGGTGGAATTAAAAACGATTTGTTTCTGCGGCCGTAAAGCCAGCATGGTGTTGCGTCTTGATCAAGAAGGCCGCCCTTATAATGAAGGCGAGCAAGTGGTTATTGGCGGAAATGAGCGTTACGTCTCCGTCTGTCGTAAACACTATAAAGAAGCGCTGGAAGAGGGCTCTCTGGCCGTTATTCAGGATAAGCACCGTCACTGCCGTCACCCTGCCTGATTGCGCTCTCGCGCGTTCTCCGCTCACGTCTGCGGTTAATATGGCGTGAGTGGGGCCAAATCTCTAATACGATATTGATCCTTCTTTAGCGCACTCGCGCGAGTTAACACGATAAGCAAAAAAAAAGCCCCATCCTGAGATGGGGCTTGCTATCAGAGCGTTAGTTCAGCGGCTGATTAAGCGGATTTTTTCGCTTTTTTCTCAGCTTTTGCTGGTGCAGCTTCTTTCTTCACTTCAACTTCGCCTTCGTTGTACTCACGTCCGTAGAAGGTATCCAGCAGGATTTGTTTCAGTTCAGAAATCAGCGGGTAGCGCGGGTTAGCGCCGGTGCACTGGTCGTCAAACGCATCTTCAGACAGTTTGTCGACGTTAGCCAGGAAGTCAGCTTCCTGAACGCCAGCTTCACGGATAGACTTAGGAATACCCAGTTCAGCTTTGATTTCTTCCAGCCATGCCAGCAGTTTCTGGATTTTAGCCGCAGTACGGTCGCCCGGTGCGCTCAGACCCAGGTGGTCAGCGATTTCAGCGTAACGACGACGTGCCTGCGGACGGTCGTACTGGCTGAATGCAGTCTGTTTGGTCGGGTTGTCGTTCGCGTTGTAGCGAATAACGTTGCTGATCAACAGGGCGTTCGCCAGACCGTGAGGAATGTGGAACTGAGAACCCAGTTTGTGCGCCATGGAGTGACATACACCCAGGAAGGCGTTCGCAAACGCGATACCAGCGATGGTTGCTGCACTGTGAACGCGCTCACGTGCTACCGGGTTTTTAGACCCTTCGTGGTAGGACGCTGGCAGGTTTTCTTTCAGCAGTTTCAACGCTTGCAGAGCCTGACCGTCGGAGAACTCAGAGGCCAGAACGGAAACGTAAGCTTCCAGGGCGTGAGTGACCGCATCAAGACCACCGAAAGCACACAGGGATTTCGGCATATCCATCACCAGGTTGGCATCGACAATCGCCATATCCGGGGTCAGCGCGTAGTCTGCCAGCGGATATTTCTGACCTGTAGCGTCGTCGGTTACTACCGCAAACGGCGTGACTTCAGAACCGGTACCGGAAGTGGTGGTGACAGCGATCATTTTCGCTTTCACACCCATTTTCGGGAACTTGTAGATACGTTTACGGATGTCCATAAAGCGCAGCGCCAGTTCTTCGAAGTGAGTTTCCGGGTGCTCGTACATAACCCACATGATTTTCGCAGCATCCATCGGGGAACCGCCGCCCAGCGCGATGATCACGTCTGGTTTGAAGGAGTTAGCCAGCTCTGCGCCTTTGCGAACAACGGTCAGGGTTGGGTCTGCTTCAACTTCAAAGAACACTTCAACTTCAACGCCAGCCGCTTTCAGAACAGAGGTGATCTGGTCTGCGTAGCCGTTGTTGAACAGGAAGCGGTCAGTCACGATGAGCGCACGTTTGTGGCCATCAGTAATCACTTCATCCAGCGCGATTGGCAGTGAGCCACGGCGGAAGTAGATAGATTTCGGAAGTTTGTGCCACAACATGTTTTCAGCTCGCTTAGCAACGGTTTTTTTGTTGATCAGGTGCTTAGGACCAACGTTTTCAGAGATGGAGTTACCACCCCATGAACCACAACCCAGAGTCAGGGAAGGTGCGAGTTTGAAGTTATACAGGTCACCGATACCACCCTGAGAAGCCGGGGTGTTAATCAGGATACGCGCGGTTTTCATCATTTGACCGAAGTGAGCGACGCGTTCCGGCTGGTTGTCCTGGTCGGTATACAGGCAAGAGGTATGACCGATACCGCCCATGGCAACCAGTTTTTCAGCTTTAACAACAGCATCTTCGAAGTCTTTGGCGCGGTACATTGCCAGTGTCGGAGACAGTTTTTCGTGTGCAAACGGTTCGCTTTCGTCGACAACTTTCACTTCACCAATCAGAATCTTGGTGGTCGCCGGTACGGTGAAGCCTGCCAGTTCTGCGATTTTAGCCGCAGGCTGACCCACGATAGCGGCGTTCAGCGCGCCATTTTTCAGGATGATGTCCTGAACGGCTTTCAGCTCTTTACCCTGCAGCATGTAGCCGCCGTGGCTGGCGAAAC
The DNA here is from genome assembly GCF_057782505.1 of Pseudocitrobacter sp. CD920760. Classification (NCBI taxonomy): domain Bacteria; kingdom Pseudomonadati; phylum Pseudomonadota; class Gammaproteobacteria; order Enterobacterales; family Enterobacteriaceae; genus Pseudocitrobacter; species Pseudocitrobacter sp. CD920760. Next base: position 2,999,156 of record NZ_CM173490.1, on the reverse strand, counting down.
GTTCGCGAACGGCGTCGTATACGGAATCAACCACAACAACAGACTGTTCAGACGCACAAATTACGCCGTTATCGAAGGTTTTAGACATCAGCACGGATGCAACAGCACGTTTGATATCAGCGGTTTCGTCGATAACAACCGGGGTGTTACCTGCGCCTACGCCGATTGCTGGTTTACCGGAGCTGTATGCTGCTTTAACCATGCCTGGACCACCGGTCGCGAGAATCAGGTTGATGTCCGGGTGGTGCATCAGGGCGTTAGACAGTTCTACAGACGGTTGGTCAATCCAGCCGATCAGATCTTTCGGCGCGCCAGCAGCGATAGCTGCCTGCAGGACGATGTCTGCTGCTTTGTTCGTTGCATCTTTAGCACGCGGATGCGGAGAGAAGATGATAGCGTTACGCGTCTTCAGGCTGATCAGTGATTTAAAGATAGCGGTTGAAGTCGGGTTGGTAGTCGGGACGATACCACAGATAATGCCGATAGGTTCAGCGATGGTGATGGTACCGAAGGTGTCGTCTTCAGAGAGGACGCCACAGGTTTTTTCATCTTTATAGGCGTTATAGATGTATTCAGAAGCAAAGTGGTTTTTGATCACTTTATCTTCAACAATACCCATGCCGGATTCGGCAACAGCCATTTTTGCGAGAGGAATTCGAGCATCTGCGGCAGCCAGAGCGGCGGCGCGGAAGATTTTGTCGACTTGTTCTTGAGTGAAACTGGCATATTCACGCTGGGCTTTTTTTACGCGCTCTACGAGTGCGTTAAGTTCAGCGACATTAGTAACAGCCATAATGCTCTCCTGATAATGTTAAACTTTTTTAGTAAATCATCTGCTCGACAAGTCAGTATAGACAGAGCGCTACCAGCTTGCTTAGACCTTAAAGGAACAATCCACAACCCGTTCCCGATTCACTGATTTACTAAAAGAGCTTCGAACTCAAAGAGCGTTGCCTGAACTTCTTTCAGAGAATTTCCCTGAAATCTGTCGGCGTAATCAAGATTACTCACTTCTGAGTATGAAATATGTGATCAGCGTCAAAAATACGCCAAGCTGACACCTTTCAGCAGCCCCATTTTAGTAAAGATTGTAAATTGTTAACCATGGGTTGTGATGATTGGAGTGCACATTAGCATAATTTAAATCAATATATAACATTCTGTATTTCCGTGATTTTTGCAGAATTCTGGTGAAGTATGCCGCCAAACAGCGTATCTTCTGCGGAGTTTTTGTATTCATTTTTCGTCAACTACCACTTTTTATGGTGTTTCGGAGTTCACGTGACTCAGGCTCTGTTTGATTTTCCGATTTTTGTGAAGTTTTTTATTGGGCTATTCGCGCTGGTAAACCCGGTTGGGATCATCCCCGTCTTCATCAGTATGACGAGCTACCAGACGGCGGCCGCGCGTAATAAAACCAATATGACGGCGAACCTCTCCGTCGCCATTATTCTGTGGACCTCGCTGTTTCTCGGCGATGGCATTCTGCAACTTTTCGGGATCTCCATCGACTCCTTCCGCATTGCGGGCGGTATCCTGGTGGTCACCATCGCAATGTCGATGATTAGCGGCAAGCTGGGGGAAGATAAGCAGAACAAACAGGAAAAATCAGAGACGGCGATTCGCGAAAGCGTGGGCGTTGTGCCATTAGCGCTGCCGTTGATGGCTGGGCCTGGCGCAATCAGTTCTACTATCGTGTGGGGGACGCGCTTTCATACGCTTCCTTATCTCGCCGGTTTTACGGTGGCCATTGCGCTGTTTGCTTTCTGCTGTTGGGGGCTCTTTCGCATCGCGCCCTGGCTGGTGCGCTTGTTAGGGCAGACCGGTATCAACGTCATCACCCGTATCATGGGTCTGTTGCTAATGGCGCTGGGTATTGAATTTATTGTGACCGGAATAAAAGCCATTTTCCCGGGGCTTGTGAACTAACTTCCTTTCTCAGCCGGCAGAGCAGCAGACTCTGCCGGTTGCTCCATTATTCGCAAATCATATCGAATATAGTGCTAATGGCATGAGCGATAAGTCTTAGTGATGATAGACAAAATTCACTAATATCATTGCCTTAGCGCTGCACCCTCCATCGGGCATTGCCATCTCTTATGTTATTTCTCTCACACTATACTGTTACGCTTGCTGTCGGATAATCGAAATGATATTAGTAATTTTGACCATCCGACAGATTAATGTACTAAATAATGAACGAATGTTAATTATTTGTATATAAAATGAGCTGAGGTTTCATTGATACGCTGATTGTCGGAGGTGATGTCGCTATCTCTTTGAAAAATAACGAGTTGTTTTAAACTGGCAGTGCGTTGAATTCACGGGTAAAGCGGTCTGATGGCGATGAAAAGAGAATTGCTTAACAAATTTGCAAATTATATTGGCGGCGAAGAAGGGCATTTGGTACTTTCCGGCCTTATACCGTCGCGGATAATGAAGAGATAACACAGGTGGCTCGACAGGGGAGACACCTTGAATGAATCGACGACAGGCTGCCAAAGAGCGGCCGTAATAAAAAAGTCGGTGATAGCAAGCAGTACCAAAAAACTGGCAGACGCAAAAGCTCCTGCGCTGTACAGAGACCCCAAAGGGGATAACAGGCTGGCAAGATCCAGTAATTATAATGAGCGGAGTATCAACACAATGTCCATCATCACGAAGAAAAGCGTAATCGCTGCGGGAATTTTCACGGCGCTATTGGCAGGGAATGCAGCAATGGCTGCTGATGTGCCCGCAGGCGTACAGTTGGCAGAAAAACAGACGCTGGTACGCAATAACGGCTCTGAAGTACAGTCACTCGATCCACACAAAATTGAAGGCGTTCCGGAATCCAATATCAGCCGCGACCTGTTTGAAGGCCTGCTGGTCAGCGACCTCGATGGTCACCCGTCTCCGGGCGTGGCGGAATCCTGGGACAACAAAGATTTTAAAGTCTGGACTTTCCATCTGCGTAAAGATGCAAAATGGTCGGATGGTTCTCCGGTAACTGCACAAGATTTCGTCTATAGCTGGCAGCGTTCAGTTGACCCGAAAACGGCATCCCCGTACGCCAGCTATCTGCAATATGGCCATATCGCCAATATTGATGGCATCCTCGAAGGCAAAAAACCGATTACCGACCTCGGCGTGAAAGCCGTTGATGACCATACCTTAGAAGTCACCTTAAGTGAGCCCGTTCCGTACTTCTATAAACTGCTGGTGCACCCGTCAACCTCTCCGGTGCCCAAAGCCGCTATTGAGAAATTTGGCGAAAAATGGACCCAGCCTGCAAACATCGTGACCAATGGCGCGTATAAATTAAAAGATTGGGTGGTCAACGAACGTATTGTGCTTGAACGTAGCCCTACTTACTGGGATAACGCCAAAACCGTCGTTAACCAGGTGACCTACCTGCCTATTTCTTCTGAAGTGACCGACGTGAACCGCTACCGCAGCGGTGAAATCGACATGACCTATAACAACATGCCGATTGAACTGTTCCAGAAACTGAAAAAAGAGATCCCTGACGAAGTTCACGTCGACCCGTATCTGTGCACTTACTACTACGAAATTAATAACCAACGTGCGCCATTTACCGATGTGCGCGTGCGTACCGCGCTGAAGCTGGGTATGGACCGCGATATTATCGTCAATAAAGTGAAAGCGCAGGGGGATAAGCCGGCATTTGGCTTCACTCCGCCATACACCGATGGCGCAAAATTAACACAGCCAGAGTGGTTTAGCTGGAGCCAGGATAAACGTAATGAAGAAGCGAAAAAACTGCTGGCAGAAGCGGGTTATACCGCAGACAAACCGTTAACCATTAATTTGCTGTACAACACCTCCGATCTGCATAAGAAACTGGCTATTGCCGCCTCTTCAATCTGGAAGAAAAATATCGGCGTCAATGTTAAACTGGTCAACCAGGAGTGGAAAACCTTCCTCGATACGCGTCATCAGGGAACCTTTGATGTTGCGCGTGCGGGCTGGTGTGCCGATTATAACGAACCGACATCCTTCCTTAATATGATGCTTTCTAATAGCTCGATGAATACCCCGCACTATAAGAGCCCGGCATTCGACAGCATTATGGCAGAAACGCTCAAAGCTACCAGCGAGGCACAGCGTACGGCGCTGTACGATAAAGCAGAACAGCAGCTGGATAAAGACAGCGCGATTGTTCCGGTTTATTACTACGTGAACGCCCGTCTGGTGAAACCGTGGGTTGGCGGTTATACCGGCAAAGACCCAATGGATAATACGTATACTAAAAATATGTACATTGTGAAGCACTAATGGCAATACGTGAGGCAGGCCCGGCCTGTCTCACGGTGTCTCGCTTATCGCATTATTGAAGGCACTGGCCAAAAGGTACGGGCAATGTTGAAATTTATACTTCGTCGCTGTCTGGAAGCGATTCCGACGCTATTTATTCTTATTACCATTTCATTCTTTATGATGCGCCTTGCGCCGGGAAGTCCTTTCACCGGTGAGCGCACCTTACCGCCAGAAGTCATGGCGAACATTGAAGCGAAATACCACTTAAACGATCCCATCACCACGCAATACTTCAGTTACCTGAAGCAACTGGCGCACGGCGATTTCGGGCCATCTTTTAAATATAAAGATTATTCGGTTAACGATCTGGTGGCGAGCAGCTTCCCGGTATCGGCGAAATTGGGGGCGGCCGCTTTTATTCTGGCGGTGGTATTAGGCGTCACTGCGGGCGTGATTGCAGCGCTTAAGCAAAACACCAAATGGGACTACTCGGTAATGGGCGTCGCGATGACCGGGGTGGTGATACCCAGTTTTGTCGTCGCGCCGTTGCTGGTGATGATCTTCGCCATTACGCTGAAATGGCTTCCCGGCGGCGGCTGGAACGGCGGGGCGCTGAAATTTATGATCCTGCCGATGGTGGCGCTGTCTCTGGCCTATATCGCCAGTATCGCGCGTATCACCCGCGGCTCGATGATTGAAGTGCTGCACTCCAACTTTATCCGCACCGCGCGCGCCAAAGGCCTGCCGATGCGGCGGATTATTTTCCGTCACGCCTTAAAACCTGCGTTGCTGCCGGTGCTCTCCTATATGGGGCCCGCGTTTGTCGGCATCATCACCGGTTCAATGGTTATCGAAACCATTTATGGCTTGCCGGGGATTGGGCAACTGTTCGTCAACGGGGCGCTGAACCGCGATTATTCGCTGGTGCTGAGCCTGACCATTCTGGTCGGCGCGCTGACAATCTTGTTTAACGCGGTCGTGGATGTGCTTTACGCCGTGATTGACCCTAAAATCCGTTACTGAGTCTGGAGTTCGCCATGATATTGAGTAAGAAAAATAGCGAGGTGCTGGAGAACTTCAGTGAACAACTGGATGTTGAAGGTCGCAGCCTGTGGCAGGATGCGCGCCGTCGCTTTATGCATAACCGTGCAGCGGTTGCCAGCCTGGTGGTATTAGTGCTGATCGCTCTGTTCGTCACCCTGGCGCCGATGCTGTCGCAGTTCTCCTATTTCGATACGGACTGGGGAATGATGTCGAGTGCGCCAGATATGGAATCCGGTCACTACTTTGGTACTGACTCCTCCGGGCGCGACCTGCTGGTGCGCGTGGCAATCGGCGGGCGCATCTCGCTGATGGTCGGGATTGCCGCAGCGCTGGTGGCGGTGATTGTCGGCACGCTGTACGGATCGCTGTCTGGTTACCTCGGCGGCAAAGTCGACTCGGTCATGATGCGTCTGCTGGAAATCCTAAACTCCTTCCCGTTCATGTTCTTCGTTATCCTGCTGGTGACCTTCTTCGGTCAGAACATCCTGTTGATTTTCGTGGCTATCGGTATGGTTTCCTGGCTGGATATGGCGCGTATCGTCCGTGGGCAAACGCTCAGCCTGAAACGCAAAGAGTTTATCGAAGCCGCGCAGGTTGGCGGTGTGTCTACTGCCAGCATCGTGGTGCGCCACATTGTGCCGAACGTGCTTGGCGTGGTGGTGGTTTATGCATCGCTGCTGGTCCCAAGCATGATTCTGTTTGAATCTTTCCTGAGCTTCCTGGGTCTGGGTACCCAGGAGCCGCTGAGCAGTTGGGGCGCATTGCTGAGCGATGGCGCCAACTCGATGGAAGTTTCTCCATGGCTGCTGCTGTTCCCGGCGGGTTTCCTGGTGGTCACCCTGTTCTGTTTCAACTTTATCGGCGATGGCCTGCGTGATGCCCTCGACCCGAAAGACCGTTAAGGAGAGCCGTGATGAGCGTAATTGATACGGCTAAAGCGCCGCAAACGCAGGCGCAAACGGGCCTGCTGCTGGATGTAAAAGATCTGCGCGTGACGTTTAAAACGCCCGACGGCGATGTGACGGCGGTGAACGACCTCAACTTTAATCTGCGCGCCGGGGAAACACTGGGTATTGTTGGTGAGTCCGGTTCCGGTAAATCGCAAACCGCGTTTGCCCTGATGGGGCTGCTGGCGGGTAACGGACGGATTGGCGGTTCGGCTGCCTTTAACGGTAAAGAGATCCTCAACCTGCCGGAACACGCATTAAATAAACTGCGCGCTGAGCAAATCTCGATGATCTTCCAGGACCCGATGACCTCACTGAACCCGTATATGCGCGTTGGTGAGCAGTTGATGGAAGTTCTGATGCTGCACAAAAACATGAGTAAAGCGGAAGCGTTTGAAGAATCGGTCAAAATGCTTGATGCGGTAAAAATGCCGGAAGCGCGTAAGCGTATGAAAATGTACCCGCATGAGTTCTCCGGCGGCATGCGTCAGCGCGTGATGATTGCGATGGCGCTGCTGTGCCGGCCTAAGCTGCTGATAGCCGATGAACCGACGACTGCGCTGGATGTCACGGTACAGGCGCAAATCATGACGCTGCTCAACGAACTGAAGCGCGAATTTAACACCGCGATTATCATGATTACTCACGATCTCGGCGTCGTTGCGGGTATCTGCGATAAAGTGCTGGTGATGTACGCCGGGCGTACCATGGAATACGGCAACGCGCGCGATGTCTTCTATCATCCGGCGCATCCTTACTCTATTGGTTTGCTCAATGCCGTTCCGCGTCTCGACGCGGAAGGTGAATCGCTGTTAACCATTCCGGGTAACCCACCGAACCTGCTTCGCCTGCCTAAGGGGTGTCCGTTCCAGCCGCGCTGTCCGCACGCGATGGAGATTTGCAGCAGCGCGCCGCCTCTTGAGACGTTCGCGCCAGGTCGCTTACGCGCCTGCTTTAAGCCTGTGGGGGAATTGGTATGAATGCCGTCACTGAAGATAGAAAAATTCTACTCGAAATCGCCGACTTAAAAGTCCATTTTGATATTAAGGATGGCAAACAGTGGTTCTGGCAACCGGCCAAAACCCTGAAAGCCGTCGATGGCGTCACGCTGCGTTTGTATGAAGGGGAAACGCTGGGTGTGGTAGGGGAATCTGGCTGCGGGAAATCCACCTTTGCGCGTGCAATTATCGGCCTGGTGAAAGCCACTGACGGACGCGTGGCCTGGCTGGGGAAAGATTTGCTGGGCATGAAACCGGACGAATGGCGCGACGTGCGTAGCGATATTCAGATGATTTTCCAGGATCCGCTAGCGTCACTCAACCCGCGCATGACCATTGGTGAAATCATAGCCGAGCCGCTGCGTACTTATCATCCGAAAATGCCGCGCCAGGAAGTGCGCGATCGGGTGAAAGCGATGATGATGAAAGTGGGGCTGTTGCCGAACCTGGTCAACCGTTATCCGCATGAATTCTCCGGCGGTCAGTGTCAGCGAATCGGTATTGCGCGCGCGCTGATCCTTGAACCGAAACTGATTATTTGCGATGAACCCGTTTCGGCGCTGGATGTGTCCATTCAGGCGCAGGTGGTGAACCTGTTGCAGCAGTTGCAGCGCGAAATGGGCCTGTCGTTAATCTTTATCGCCCACGATCTGGCGGTAGTGAAACACATTTCCGATCGCGTGCTGGTGATGTATCTGGGTCATGCGGTGGAACTCGGCACCTATGACGAGGTGTATCACAACCCGCTGCATCCTTATACCAAAGCGCTGATGTCGGCGGTGCCGGTGCCCGATCCGGATCTGGAAAAGCAGAAGACCATTCAGTTGCTGGAGGGGGAACTGCCGTCACCGATTAACCCACCATCGGGCTGTGTCTTCCGCACCCGCTGCCCGATCGCCGGGCCGGAGTGTGCGAAAACCCGACCGGTGCTGGAGGGCAGCTTCCGGCACGCGGTTTCCTGCCTGAAGGTAGACCCGTTATAATCGCAAGGGCTGACAATTGTCAGCCCTTTTTCTTATGAGGTTAAAACGTGTTGGTCATGCAAACATTTCGTCGACGGATATATCACGCACTGTTCGACCATAACCGGCGTTCCGCCCGGCGCTTTGAAGCGCTGTGCGGGTTATTCGCACTGTTAAGCGTGGTGGTGATTTTTATTGAGTCAGGCGTCGGAACCACTTATCACCTGACGTACGATGAATGGCATCTTTTTGTGTGGGTGGAAGTTTTCTTCACGCTGGTATTTACCCTCGAATATTTTTTGCGTGTATTCAGTTGGCCGCAGCCAGCGCGTTATGTTTTTAGCCTTTGGGGTTTTATCGATCTCGCCACGATTTTACCGTTTTACGTGATCATGCTGTGGCCGGAGATTGGCATTGATTATCTCTTCGCCTGGCGGGCGATGCGCGTTATTCGCGTGCTGCGTATTCTGAAATTATTACGCCTGATGCCGGCATTAAATGGCATCTGGGGAGCGATTGTAAAATCGCGTCATCAGCTTATTCTGTTCTACGCGTTTATCTCGATTGTTATGGTTGTCGCGGGTGCATTAATGTACGGCATTGAAGGGCCGGCGAATGGCTTCACCACCTTAAGCACCTCGGTCTACTGGGCTATTGTTACCGTAACAACCGTAGGCTACGGTGATATCACGCCGCACACGGCGCCTGGGCGGGCGGTCGCATCGCTGCTAATTTTGATTGGTTATTCCGTTATCGCGATTCCGACCGGCATTATTACCTCACAAATGAGCGGAGAAATAGCCAAACGTCAGCTGGCAAGAATTTGCCCGGATTGTCAGCAGAGCGGGCATGAAACTGCCGCGAAATATTGTAAAGCCTGTGGCGGAAAACTACCGGAAGAATAAAAAAAGGGGCAGCGCTGGCTGCCCCTTCACACATCTTATTCGCGCCAGAGGATGTGGCACAACTTGTGATCTTTCTCGCGACACAGCAGTACGCGCGCAAAGATATCGTTAATTTCGCCACCATCGGTATCGGCAAGGCCAATGACCACTTCGGCGAAGAAGTCCGGGTTCAAATCGAAATCAACGTGTTCCTGCCAGTCTTCTGACGGGTCGAATAACTCTGCACCGCCGCGTTCTTCAAACTGTAGGTTAAACAGAATGACATCAGCGGGATCGAGGTTATCAACCGCCAGTTCGAGAAAAATATCGTAAGCCTGTTCGAGCGTTTCGTCTTCGGTCAGGCGATTGTTTAAATCCATATCCATGATGATTACCTGTTTAACATCTGATGGGCACGTTTTACAGCAACGGGCTAAAGAAGTAAAACAGTCGCTCAGCGATGCGGTGCCAGAACGGGCGTTTCATCCATAAACGGGCGTCCAGTAGGCGGGAGCGGGAGATATAATCATCCTGCACTGCCGCGAGATCGCCACCGAAACCGGCGTCATCGATGACCAGCGTAATTTCGAAGTTAAGCCACAGGCTGCGCATATCCAGGTTAACGGTACCCACCAGGCTTAATTCGCCATCGACCAGTACGCTTTTGGTGTGCAGCAGACCGCCTTCAAACTGATAGATTTTGACACCCGCCGCCAGCAGCTCGGTAAAGAATGCCCGGCTGGCCCAGCCGACCAGAACCGAGTCATTCTTGCGCGGCAGGATAATGCTGACGTCCACACCACGCTGTGCAGCGGTACAGATAGCGTGCAGCAGATCATCGCTCGGCACGAAGTAGGGGGTGGTCATAATCAGGTACTCGCGGGCCGCGTAGGTTGCGGTGAGCAGCGCCTGGTGGATCAAATCTTCCGGGAAACCGGGGCCTGAGGCAATGGTGTGAATCGTGTGCCCGCTGGCTTCTTCAAACGGCATAATGTTGGTATCGGGTGGTGGTGGCAGAATGCGTTTGCCCGTCTCGATTTCCCAGTCGCAGGAATAAACGATACCCATCCCGGTGGCGACCGGGCCTTCCATACGCGCCATCAAATCAACCCACTGACCCACGCCGGAGTCTTGTTTAAAGAAGCGCGGATCGACCATGTTCATACTGCCGGTGTAGGCAATATAGTTGTCGATCATGATCATTTTGCGGTGCTGGCGTAAATCCATACGTCGAAGGAAGACACGCATCAGGTTAACTTTCAGCGCCTCAACCACTTCGATGCCGGAGTTTCGCATCATTGCCGCCCATGGGCTACGGAAGAAGGCGACGCTGCCCGCCGAGTCGAGCATCAATCTGCAGTGAACGCCGCGTCGTGCCGCCGCCATCAGCGACTCCGCAACCTGATCGGCCATGCCGCCGGGCTGCCAGATGTAAAACACCATCTCAATATTGTGGCGTGCCAGCTGGATATCACGGATAAGCGCCTGCATCACGTCGTCAGAACTGGTCAGCAGCTGAAGCTGGTTTCCCTTCATGCCCGCAATGCCCTGGCGACGTTCGCAAAGCTTAAATAAAGAAGAAGCGACCGGGCTGTTGTCTTGCGCGAAAATATGTTTGCACGCTTTGAGATCGTTCAGCCATTTCGCTGTGGAGGGCCACATCGCGCGTGCGCGCTCGGCCCGGCGTTTGCCGAGATGCAGCTCGCCCACCGAGAGATAAGCGATAATCCCGACCAGCGGAAGAATGTAGATAACCAGCAACCATGCCATTGCCGAAGGAACCGCGCGGCGTTTCATCAGAATACGCAGCGTTACCCCCGCAATTAACAACCAGTACCCCAGAATAGCCAGCCAACTCACGACGGTGTAAAAGGTTGTCATAGTCAGAAAGTCCTTTTGAAAGCGTTTGTTATGAGTTTACGCATCAGGATTCATCTGGCAAATAAAAACGCGAGGGAAAAGCGCTGGTAAGCCGATTTCCCGGGGGTATAATAACGGCTCTTCTTCGATAAGAGCGGTAGAAATGAAGCGTAGTAGACCGGAAGTGGGGCGCTGGCGGATGTTGCGTCAGGCGAGCCGCCGCAAAGCCCGTTGGCTGGAAGCGCAGTCGCGCCGTAATATGCGTATCCACTCCATCAGAAAGAGCCTGGTCGGGCGACAGCGTAATTGCTTGCTGTATGCCATTTACGATCTTTAATGGCAAAAGGGCACCGCTTGCGGTGCCCGATGTTTTTCGGAACTCAGAATACTTTTTTGTACGGACGCACGGTCACGCGTTCATACACGCCCGCCGCCACATACGGGTCGTCCTGTGCCCAGGACTGCGCCGCTTCCAGTGATTCGAACTCAGCAATGACCGTTGAGCCGCTAAAACCCGCAGCGCCGGGATCGTTACTATCAACCGCAGGCATCGGGCCCGCCGTCAGAAGGCGACCTTCATCATGCAGCAGTTGTAAACGGGCCAGGTGAGCCGGGCGGACAGACAGACGTTTCTCAAGGGTGTCGGCGTAATCTTCAGCGTAAATGACGTAAAGCACGGGCAGAACTCCTGTTTTAGTTAGCTGTAAATTACGGTAAGTGAAAGCGACAACGACTGCAATGCAAAGTTAAAACAATGATAAAGCAGGGTGGCCGGGCGTGCTTTTTTTCAGCAAAAGCGGCGGAAACTTGACGGAAGATAAGATGCCTTATTGAATATGATTGCTATTTGCATTTAAAATCACACTCATCATTTTTCAACAGTAACGATTATGACTTCAATGACCCTTGATTTACCTCGCCGCTTTCCGTGGCCAACATTGCTGTCCGTTGGTATTCACGGTGCCGTCGTGGCGGGCCTGCTTTACACCTCGGTACATCAGGTTATTGAACTGCCCGCACCCGCTCAGCCTATTTCCATTACGATGGTCGCGCCTTCCGACCTCGAGCCGCCTCAGGCCGTTCAGCCGCCGCAACCCGTAGCCGAGCCTGAACCCGAGCCCGAACCGGAAGTGGTTCCCGAACCGCCAAAAGAAGCGCCGGTGGTTATCGAAAAACCGAAACCTAAGCCGAAGCCAAAACCGAAACCGAAGCCGGTGAAAAAAGTGGAAGAGCGTAAGCCGGAAGTGAAACCGGTAGAAACGCGTCCATTATCGACGACAACCAACGATGCGCCACCGGCGCGTTCTGTCGCCAATAACCAGACCGGTACCAGCAAGCCGACGATCACTGCACCGACGGGGCCGAAAGCGTTAAATCGCTCGCAGCCTAGCTATCCGTCTCGCGCACTGGCGCTGCGTATTGAAGGTAAAGTTCGCGTCAAGTTTGATGTGACGGCTGATGGGCGAGTGGAAAACGTTGAAATTCTTTCCGCGCAGCCGTCGAATATGTTCGAACGCGACGTGAAAGCGGCGATGCGTAAATGGCGCTACGAAGCCGGCAAGCCGGGTAACGGTTTGATCATGAACATTGAGTTCCGCCTTAAAGGCGTACAGATGAGCTAAACCAGAAAGCCCCCGAATTCGGGGGCTTTTGCTATCCGGTTTACGCTGCCAGCACGTTATCCAGCGCTTTCTGCGCAATCACCAGATGCTGCCCACCGAACAGAATTGCCCGGTTGAACAAGGTATAAAGTTGATAGACCGACTGGCGTTCAAGAAAATCAGCCGGCAGCGGTGAGACGGACTGGTACCCGTCGTAAATTTGCGGCGGCTGTTCCGGATGCAGCGGCAGCATCGCCAGGTCGCATTCACGGTCACCCCAGTAGCAGGCAGGATCGAAGATATAAGGGCCGTTCGGGCCGAGCGCACAGTTGTTAGACCACAAATCGCCGTGCAATAACGCAGGCTGCGGCTGATGTGAGCTCAGGCGTTGCTGAACGTGATCGACAATGGCATCAATGTCGCCAAATTCCATCCCTTTCTCCGCAGCCAGTTCCAGCTGCCAGCCAATTCGCTGCTCGGCAAAAAAGGTAGACCAGCGGCGCTGCCAGGCGTTCGGCTGTGGCGTGGTGGAGAGGTCGTTATCAAAGTCGAGGCCAAACTGCGGCTGGTCGCTCCACTGATGGAGACGCGCAATTTGTTGCCCAAGCAAGAACGCGTTATGCGCGTCCAGCGGACGGGGAGGGAGATATTCCATCACCAGGAAGCTGTAATCGCGGTCTGAACCGACGGCGAAAACTTTCGGCACCGTCACGGTTTTACTGCGGGACAAGAGTTCGAGTTGGTCAGCTTCCGCCGTGAAGATGGGCAGCAGCTCACGTTCATCGCATTTCACAAAGAGATCGCGACCTGCGTAGCGAATATGCCATGCGGCGTGGATCTCACCGCCTGGCAGTTCGTCGCGCTGCTCGATTTCACCTTTGCCGAGTTGTTCACTTAACAGGTTACCGATCGCTTGCCACATGATGTCTCTCCCCATGTTTTCTGCCAGATCATAAGGTTAGCGCACAAATGCGGTGCAAAAACTCGAACTAACGCACAACCAGGAGTTAAAATGCCGGAACAGCATTTATTGATCTTTCAGCCACTGCTCGAATGTGATTACGTCAATATCAACAGATTTGCCGATAGCGGTATCCGCAAGCCCGCTCACTAACGCCTTAATTTCCTGACTATTTTGCGGGCTAACCAGGCCAAATGTGTTGGTGCCAAGTTCGTGAACTTTGCCTTCATCATCCGTGAGTGTAAGAGTAAATCCGGCTCGGGTCAGATGATTATTGAGTTCATTAAGCTCAGTTAGCGTCTCTTCCTGAAATTTAATCGTCACGACGTAACGGGTGATATCACCGCTCATAATTCACCTCATTGTTAATAATAGAATTTTTTTAGCATAGTCGATTGGCGCGATTTCGCGACCCGGACGGAGAGCCCGGGCCGGAGTTCATTATTTATTCTGCGACAAATAATCGAAGATTTGCTGCGTGTTTTCGTGAGAGCAGAGACGAGTGCCCTGATTAATCGTGGCCGCGCTCCCGGCGGCAACGCCGTAACGCACCATCTCCTCAAGCCCGGCATTTTCCGCCAGTTTCAACACCATCGCGCCCACCATGCTGTCACCTGCGCCAACGGTGCTCTGGCTCTTTATCGGCGGCGGTACGACCTGAACGCAGTTTTTCGCATCCACGGCAAGCGCGCCCTGAGCGCCGAGGGATACGACCACCCGTGTGGCTTTTCCACTGTGAATGATCTCTTCAGCTGCTTTGCGCACATCATCTGGCTGAATTAAATCGCGTTGCACTAATGCACTGAGTTCTTTCTGATTCGGTTTGACTAACTCAATGTGGCCGATATCCAGCGCGGCGGCCAGCGCATCGCCGGAGCTATCAACAACGCAACGTACACCATGCTGTTGTGCTGACTTAATTAATGCGACAAAGCGTTCAAGGCTAACGCCGGGGGGAAGGCTACCGCTTATCACTAACAGTGAACCGGCTTCAATTTGGGTGACTTTCTCTTCGAGCTTACGAATTTCGTCCTCATGCAGCGTAGCGCCGGGCATCACAAAGCGGTATTGCTCCCCGCTGGTGTTAACGTGGACGTGGAGATTCTGGCGTGTCCATTCCAGCGCCTCAACACATTCTACCGGGACATGTTCTTCGGTTAGCAGGGCGGCGAGGTGTTCACCCGTCGCGCCGCCTACGGGAAAAATTGCCGTCGCCTTTCCGCCTAAAAACGTAATCGCGCGGGCGACGTTAATTCCGCCTCCGCCAGGTTCAAAAACCGGTGAGCTACAACGTAGTTTCCCTTCGGGATAAATTTGCGGCGTCTGCGTGGCGCTGTCGAGCGAAGGGGCGAATGTGAGCGTATAAATCTTAACCATTACTATTACCTCCCTTTATGACCATAAGGCCAGACCTGTCTCAGCCAGAATGTAAGTCTGGCACCGAAAAGGCGAGAGTGAAAGTCACAACACTATAATTTTCAATAAAATGGAAAGCTTTACGTGCGAATATCTATATGAAATAAAGCGCGTTTTGAGATCGTTCTTATTCAAAAAATGAAAGAAGAATTCATTGCTATGTTATGCGGCGCTTTTTATAATTTGTTACCTTTCAATGGACCGCCTGTCGTTGATCCTCGCGAAAGTTTCCGGGACCGTTAAGGTCTCTTTTTTTGTTGTACGGACTCTTTATAAATGAAGCTTTTGAAGACAGTACCCGCGGCTGTGATGCTGCTGGGTGGCGTGTTTGCGTCAATGTATGCAGCTGCCGATGATTCCGTTTTTACTGTCATGGATGACCCTTCCTCCGCGAAGAAGCCTTTTGAAGGCACTGTTAATGCGGGCTATCTGGCCCAGTCGGGTAACACCAAGAGTTCCTCACTGACCGCTGACTCCACCTTAACCTGGTATGGTAATACAACCGCCTGGTCTCTGTGGGGAAATGCCAGCAATACCTCTTCTAATGATGAGCGATCTTCTGAAAAATATGCCGTAGGCGGACGTAGCCGTTATAACATGACGGATACAGACTATTTATTCGGCCAGGCCAGCTGGCTGACCGACCGTTACAATGGTTACCGCGAGCGTGACGTGTTTACCGCCGGTTATGGTCGCCAGTTCCTCAATGGCCCGGTGCACAGTTTCCGTTTTGAATTTGGTCCGGGTGTTCGTTATGACAAGTACACCAATGACGAAACAGAAACCCAGGCTTTGGGTTATGCTTCAGGCACTTATGCCTGGCAGATGACCGATACGGCGAAATTCACGCAGGGTGTTTCTGTGTTTGGTTCAGACGACACCACGGTGAACTCCGAAAGCGCCCTGAACGTCGCCATCAACGAGCACTTTGGTCTCAAGGTTGCCTACAACGTCACCTGGAACTCAGAGCCGCCAGCGACGGCGCCAGAACATACAGATCGACGGACCACGCTTTCTCTCGGTTATAAAATGTAATTTTAAACAGGCCGGAATAACACCGGCCTGTTTGCCATAAATAACGCCCACCTGTATTATTAAATTCTCAACAACGTTTTAAATTTAATAAAAAGAAGATTTCTCCATAATATCTCCATAATTAATCTTGTTGATATATTTTTACCTAATTTGACACGAAAAGCTAAATAATGGGGCTGGTCAAAAATGTGATCTGGATCTACACTGTTGTCAAGGGCGGAAAATGACGCCCGGATTCAAAAGTGCTAATCAAACCAGAGAATAACCATTATGAAAAATATTAAAATCGCAACAGCAGCAGCTGTGCTGTCTGCACTTTCATTCGGTGTATTTGCCGCTGAACCTGCAACGCCTTCTGCCAGTACTCCTGCAACCCAGCACGTCGGAATCACCTCTGCACATGACGTTGAAGCGGGCTCAAACATCGCGCCTGGCTCTCAATCTACTGGCCATTCAATGGATGATGCCTTCAATGTGCATACCCTGGTCGCGGGTGAGTGGTCCTGATAGCATCACGCCTTATTAATAAGAATTCCTTATTGTTCGGTGGTCAGAAAAAACCGGGTAGAGATGTACCGGTTTTTCTATTATTGAGTTTTAGCTTACCGATTGTTAATTGTCGGAATTGTCTGCAAAAATGACCGGGTTGTTAATTTTTGTATTCCACAACGTCAGCCAGCCAACATTGTTACATCGATTAAAATGTTAATCGATCGCACTTTTTGTTTATTTTTTCCTTTCCATGACATTCCTTAACACATTTATCGCCGAGCGTTTTCCTTCCGCACCTCTTCTGTATCCTGTTGGAGGGAAAAGCAGCATCAGACGCAGGGAAGAGTAATTGCGGCTTTAATCACGTAACAATGATGTGTAAACTAGTTGACGGTGTTATCAACAAGCGGATGTAGGTGGCCTCAATACCTCGTATCGATGCCTCATATTTCGCAGAGTGAAGCGGGAATCAGTCCACAACTTGTTGATAAATTTCATTATATTGTTTTGTATGTGCTCTTTCGTGTGGGGCACCACTGCAAATAAGGACATAACATGCCTGTAATTACTCTTCCTGATGGCAGCCAACGCCATTACGACCACGCAGTAAGCCCAATGGATGTGGCTCTGGATATCGGTCCAGGGCTGGCAAAAGCCACTATCGCCGGTCGCGTTAATGGTGAACTGGTCGATGCGTCTGATGTGATTGAAAACGATGTAACCCTTTCTTTGATTACCGCGAAAGATGAAGAAGGGCTGGAGATCATTCGTCACTCCTGCGCACACCTGCTCGGTCATGCTATTAAGCAGCTCTGGCCGAACACAAAAATGGCAATCGGTCCGGTTATCGACAACGGCTTCTACTATGACGTTGATCTTGACCATACCCTGACCCAGGAAGACATTGACGCGCTCGAGAAACGTATGCACGAGCTCGCCGAGAAAAACTACGATGTCATCAAGAAGAAAGTCAGCTGGCATGAAGCCCGCGAGACCTTCGTGAAACGGGGTGAAATCTACAAAGTTTCCATCCTTGATGAAAACATCGCGCATGATGACAAGCCTGGCTTGTATCATCACGAAGAATACGTCGACATGTGCCGCGGTCCGCACGTGCCGAATATGCGTTTCTGCCATCACTTCAAACTGATGAAAACCGCAGGCGCGTACTGGCGTGGCGATAGCGACAATAAAATGTTGCAGCGTATCTACGGTACCGCGTGGGCAGATAAAAAAGCGCTGAATGCGTATCTGCAACGTCTGGAAGAAGCGGCGAAACGCGATCACCGTAAAATCGGTAAGCAGCTCGACCTGTATCATATGCAGGAAGAAGCGCCGGGTATGGTCTTCTGGCACAACGACGGCTGGACTATCTTCCGTGAACTGGAAGTGTTCGTGCGTTCGAAGCTGAAAGAGTACCAGTACCAGGAAGTAAAAGGTCCGTTCATGATGGACCGCGTGCTGTGGGAAAAAACCGGCCACTGGGATAACTACAAAGACGCAATGTTCACCACCTCTTCTGAGAACCGTGAATACTGCATCAAACCAATGAACTGCCCAGGCCACGTTCAGATCTTCAACCAGGGTCTGAAATCCTACCGCGATCTGCCGCTGCGTATGGCGGAATTCGGTAGCTGCCACCGTAACGAGCCGTCAGGCGCGCTGCACGGCCTGATGCGTGTACGCGGGTTCACTCAGGATGATGCGCATATCTTCTGTACTGAAGAGCAAATCCGCGATGAAGTGAACGCCTGTATTCGTATGGTCTACGATATGTACAGCACCTTTGGCTTCGAGAAAATCGTCGTCAAACTCTCCACTCGCCCGGATAAACGTATCGGTAGCGACGAGATGTGGGATCGTGCTGAGGCGGACTTAGCGGTTGCGCTGGAAGAAAACAACATCCCGTTTGAGTATCAACTGGGTGAAGGCGCATTCTACGGTCCGAAAATTGAATTTACCCTGTATGACTGCCTCGATCGTGCATGGCAGTGCGGTACTGTACAGCTGGACTTCTCCTTGCCGTCTCGTCTGAGCGCTTCTTATGTAGGCGAAGACAACGAACGCAAGGTTCCGGTAATGATTCACCGCGCAATTCTGGGGTCGATGGAACGCTTTATCGGCATCCTGACCGAAGAATTCGCCGGCTTCTTCCCAACCTGGCTCGCGCCGGTGCAGGTCGTCGTCATGAATATTACTGATTCTCAGGCTGAATACGTTAACGAATTGACCCGTAAACTACAAAATGCAGGCATTCGTGTAAAAGCAGACTTGAGAAATGAGAAGATTGGCTTTAAAATCCGCGAGCACACTTTACGTCGTGTCCCTTATATGTTGGTCTGTGGTGATAAAGAGGTGGAAGCAGGCAAAGTGGCCGTTCGCACCCGCCGCGGTAAAGACCTGGGCAGCCTGGACGTAAATGAAGTGATCGAGAAGCTGCAACAAGAGATTCGCAGCCGCAGTCTTCAACAACTGGAGGAATAAGGTATTAAAGGCGGAAAACGAGTTCAAACGGCACGTCCGAATCGTATCAATGGCGAGATTCGCGCCCAGGAAGTTCGCTTAACAGGTCTGGAAGGCGAAGCGCTGGGAATTGTGAGTCTGAGAGAAGCGATCGAAAAAGCTGAAGAAGCTGGAGTAGATTTAGTTGAAATCAGCCCTAACGCCGAACCGCCAGTTTGTCGTATTATGGACTACGGCAAGTTCCTTTATGAAAAGAGTAAGTCTTCTAAGGAACAGAAGAAAAAGCAAAAAGTTATCCAGGTTAAGGAAATTAAATTCCGTCCTGGTACCGACGATGGCGATTATCAGGTAAAACTCCGCAGCCTGATTCGCTTTCTGGAAGATGGCGATAAGGCCAAGATCACGCTGCGTTTCCGCGGTCGTGAGATGGCCCACCAACAGATTGGTATGGAAGTGCTGACGCGCGTCCGTGACGATCTGAGTGAACTGGCAGTAGTCGAATCCTTCCCTACGAAGATCGAAGGCCGCCAGATGATCATGGTGCTCGCTCCTAAGAAGAAACAGTAAGGCCATCAAGTAATCATTCCTGTGGGCCTCGGCTCACAGGGTGATTCGCCTTTGTTTCGTTTATTAACAATGCGAAGTGGAAGTTATTAAAATGCCAAAAATTAAGACCGTACGCGGTGCTGCTAAGCGCTTCAAAAAAACCGGTAAAGGTGGTTTTAAGCACAAGCACGCTAACCTGCGTCACATTCTGACCAAAAAAGCGACCAAACGTAAACGTCACCTGCGTCCGAAAGCCATGGTTTCCAAAGGCGATCTGGGTCTGGTAATCGCGTGCCTGCCGTACGCATAAGTCGTTAACGTTTTTTTAACTTTTTAATTAGAATAGATACAGGAGAGCACATATGGCTCGCGTAAAACGTGGTGTAATTGCACGTGCACGTCACAAGAAAATTTTGAAACAAGCTAAAGGCTACTACGGTGCGCGTTCTCGCGTATACCGCGTTGCCTTCCAGGCTGTTATCAAAGCAGGTCAGTACGCTTACCGTGACCGTCGTCAACGTAAGCGTCAGTTCCGTCAACTGTGGATTGCACGTATCAACGCTGCAGCACGTCAGAACGGTATTTCTTACAGCAAATTCATCAACGGCCTGAAAAAAGCCTCTGTTGAAATCGACCGTAAGATCCTGGCTGATATCGCAGTATTCGACAAAGTAGCGTTCACCGCTCTGGTCGAAAAAGCGAAAGCAGCTCTGGCATAAGCCAGTTGAAAGAGGGAGCTTGTCTCCCTCTTTTCGTTTCAACGCTATCAAAACATTGACTTTTATTGTGGCAAGCCTTTCAATAAACGTCAGACGAATTTTACCCTTAAGGTAACGCAAGCATGAATGCTGCTATTTTCCGCTTCTTTTTTTACTTTAGCACCTGAAACCAGGAGGCTAGCGCGTGAAAGAAGAAACGAAAAACAGCGCCTGAAAGCCTCCCCAGTGGAGGCTTTTTTCGTTTGTACAGCACAAAAATTAAGTCCAACGAACCAGTGTCTTTACCGACACAATGAGGAAAACCATGTCACATCTCGCAGAGCTGGTTGCCAGTGCGAAGGCAGCCATTAACCAGGCCTCGGATGTCGCCACGTTAGATAACGTTCGCGTCGAGTACCTTGGCAAAAAAGGGCATCTGACCCTTCAGATGACAACACTGCGTGATCTGCCGCCAGAAGAGCGCCCGGCAGCAGGTGCGGTCATTAACGAAGCAAAAGAGCAGGTTCAGCAGGCGATGAACGCCCGCAAAGCTGAGCTGGAAAGTGCAGTTCTGAACGCCCGTCTGGCTGCCGAAACCATCGACATCTCCCTGCCGGGTCGTCGTATTGAAAACGGTGGTCTGCACCCGGTTACCCGTACTATCGACCGTATTGAAAGTTTCTTCGGTGAGCTCGGCTTTACCGTGGCGACCGGTCCGGAAATCGAAGATGATTACCACAACTTCGATGCGCTGAATATTCCAGGACATCACCCGGCACGCGCTGACCACGACACTTTCTGGTTTGATGCCACGCGTCTGCTGCGCACCCAAACCTCCGGCGTACAGATCCGCACCATGAAAGATCAACAGCCGCCAATTCGTATCATTGCACCGGGCCGCGTATATCGTAACGATTACGACCAAACGCATACCCCGATGTTCCATCAGATGGAAGGTTTGATCGTTGATAAAAACATCAGCTTTACCAATCTGAAGGGCACGCTGCATGACTTCCTGCGTAACTTCTTTGAAGAAGATCTGCAGATTCGTTTCCGTCCGTCCTATTTCCCGTTCACCGAACCGTCTGCGGAAGTTGACGTGATGGGTAAAAACGGTAAATGGCTGGAAGTGCTGGGCTGCGGGATGGTTCACCCGAACGTGCTGCGCAATGTCGGCATTGACCCGGAAGTTTACTCTGGTTTCGCCTTCGGTATGGGGATGGAGCGTCTGACCATGCTGCGTTACGGCGTCACCGATTTACGTGCATTCTTCGAAAACGATCTGCGTTTCCTCAAACAGTTTAAATAAGGGCAGGGCAAAACAATGAAATTCAGTGAACTGTGGTTACGCGAATGGGTTAACCCGGCCATCGATAGCGAAGCGCTGTCCGGTCAAATCACCATGGCAGGCCTGGAAGTCGACGGTGTTGAGCCAGTTGCAGGCACCTTCAACGGTGTGGTTGTGGGTGAAGTGGTTGAGTGCGGTCAGCACCCGAACGCCGACAAACTGCGCGTAACAAAAGTCAATGTCGGCGGTGAACGCCTGCTTGATATCGTCTGTGGCGCGCCAAACTGCCGTCAGGGTCTGCGTGTGGCGGTTGCCACGATTGGCGCTGTACTGCCGGGCGATTTCAAAATTAAAGCCGCCAAACTGCGTGGTGAGCCGTCTGAAGGGATGCTGTGTTCGTTCTCTGAACTGGGTATTTCCGATGACCATAGCGGCATTATCGAACTGCCGGCAGATGCGCCGATCGGTACAGATATCCGCGAATATCTGAAACTTGATGACAACACTATCGAAATCAGCGTGACGCCGAACCGCGCCGACTGCCTCGGTATCATCGGTGTTGCCCGCGATGTGGCCGTACTGAACAAACTGCAGCTGGTTGAGCCGGAAATCACGCCGGTTGCCGCCACCATCAACGACACGTTGCCTATCAGTGTTGAAGCCGCCGACGCCTGCCCGCGTTACCTGGGTCGCGTAGTGAAAGGCATCAACGTCAAAGCGCCAACCCCGCTGTGGATGAAAGAAAAACTGCGTCGCTGCGGTATTCGTTCCATTGACGCGGTTGTTGACGTCACCAACTACGTGCTGCTCGAATTGGGCCAACCGATGCACGCATTCGATAAAGATCGTATCGAAGGCGGTATCGTCGTGCGCATGGCGAAAGAGGGCGAAACGCTGGTTCTGCTTGACGGTAGCGAAGCGAAACTGAAATCCGATACCCTGGTCATTGCCGACCACAACAAAGCGCTGGCAATGGGCGGCATCTTTGGTGGCGAACACTCTGGCGTGAATGGCGAAACGCAAAACGTTCTGCTGGAGTGCGCATTCTTCAACCCGCTGTCTATTACTGGCCGCGCGCGTCGTCATGGCCTGCATACGGATGCTTCTCACCGCTATGAGCGTGGTGTCGATCCGGCGCTGCAGTACAAAGCTCTGGAGCGTGCCACCCGCCTGCTGATGGATATCTGCGGCGGCGAAGCAGGCCCGGTTATCGATGTTACCAACGAATCTACGCTGCCGAAACGTGCGACCATCACCCTGCGTCGCAGCAAGCTGGATCGCCTGATTGGTCATCATATTGCCGATGACGTGGTGACCGATATTCTCCAGCGTCTGGGCTGTGAAGTGACCGTCGGTAACGACCAGTGGCAGGCCGTTGCGCCGAGCTGGCGTTTCGACATGGAAATTGAAGAAGACCTGGTAGAAGAAGTTGCGCGTCTGTTTGGCTACGACAACATCCCGAACGAGCCTGTGCAGGCCGGTCTGGTGATGGGCAGCCATAAAGAAGCCAATCTGTCGCTCAAGCGCGTGAAAACGATGCTGAATGACAAAGGCTACCAGGAAGTGATCACCTATAGCTTCGTCGATCCGAAAGTGCAGCAACTGATTCACCCGGGCGAAGAAGCGCTGATTCTGCCAAGCCCTATCTCCAGTGAAATGTCCGCAATGCGTCTTTCTCTGTGGAGCGGCCTGCTGACCACCGTGGTCTATAACCAGAACCGTCAGCAGAACCGCGTACGTATCTTCGAAACCGGTCTGCGCTTTGTACCGGATACCCAGGCTCCGCTGGGCATTCGTCAGGATGTGATGCTGGGCGGCGTGATTTGCGGCAACCGCTACGAAGAGCACTGGAACCTGGCAAAAGAGACCGTTGATTTCTATGATTTAAAAGGCGATCTCGAAGCTGTTCTCGATTTGACAGGTAAACTGTCTGATATTCAGTTTAAAGCTGAAGCCAATCCGGCACTGCATCCGGGCCAGTCCGCGGCGATTTATCTGAAAGGTGAACGTATTGGTTTCATTGGGGTTGTTCACCCGGAACTGGAACGTAAACTGGATCTCAACGGTCGCACACTGGTGTTCGAACTGGAGTGGAACAAGCTCGCAGACCGCGTGGTTCCTCAGGCACAGGAGATTTCTCGCTTCCCGGCAAACCGTCGTGATATCGCGGTTGTGGTGGCAGAAAACGTACCGGCAGCGGATATTTTGTCCGAATGTAAGAAAGTTGGCGTAAATCAGATAGTTGGCGTAAACTTATTTGACGTGTACCGTGGTAAGGGTGTTGCGGAGGGGTATAAGAGCCTCGCTATCAGCCTGATCCTTCAGGATACCAGCCGTACACTTGAAGAAGAGGATATTGCCACTACCGTTGCCAAGTGTGTAGAGGCATTAAAAGAGCGATTCCAGGCATCATTGAGGGATTGAACCTATGGCGCTTACAAAAGCTGAAATGTCAGAATATCTGTTTGATAAGCTTGGGCTTAGCAAGCGGGATGCCAAAGAGCTGGTTGAGCTGTTTTTTGAAGAGATCCGTCGTGCTCTGGAAAATGGCGAACAGGTTAAACTTTCCGGTTTTGGTAATTTTGACCTGCGAGACAAAAATCAACGCCCGGGTCGTAACCCGAAAACGGGCGAAGATATTCCCATTACAGCCCGGCGCGTGGTGACCTTCAGACCCGGTCAGAAGTTAAAAAGCCGTGTCGAAAACGCGACGCCCAAAGAAGAGTAATTTGCACTAACCAAAAAGGCCGCTATGCGGCCTTTTTTCTTTTCCCGCACGTGGAACCACCGTAAAATCAAACACCTCTCTTGCTGGCACATGGACTACTATGCTGGACTACGTACATCTTCAGCAGCGACGCAATCGGCGCTGGCTCATGATACTGGCGCTCACGCTGCTTGTTGCGCTGACGATAAGCCTCTGTGCCGGAGACCGATGGATCGCTCCAGGCAGCTGGTTTAGCGCCACCGGAAAGCTCTTTATCTGGCAGATTCGCCTGCCGCGTACCGTTGCGGTTCTGTTGGTTGGTGCCGCGCTGGCGTTGTCGGGTGCCGTAATGCAGGCGCTGTTTGAAAACCCGCTGGCGGAGCCTGGCCTGCTGGGGGTTTCTAATGGTGCAGGCGTCGGGCTGATTGCCGCCGTGATGTTAGGGCAGGGAATGCTACCCGGCTGGGCGCTCGGCCTGTCAGCTATTCTCGGGGCGCTGCTTATTACCTTTATTCTGATGCGTTTTGCCAGACGTCATCTTTCTACCAGTAAACTACTCTTAGCCGGGGTTGCGCTGGGCATTATTTGCAGCGCGCTGATGACCTGGGCCGTTTACTTCTCTACATCTTTTGATTTACGCCAACTGATGTACTGGATGATGGGCGGCTTCGGCGGCGTTGACTGGCAACAGAGCTGGCTGATGCTGGGGCTGATTCCGGTTATCGCGTGGATTTGCCTGCAATCACAGCCGTTGAATTTACTGGCGCTGGGCGAAACTTCAGCCAGACAGCTGGGTGTCCCCATTTGGCTGTGGCGTAAACTGCTGGTGATTGCCACCGGTTGGCTGGTTGGCGTCAGCGTGGCGCTGGCGGGCGCAATCGGCTTTGTCGGCCTTGTGGTGCCACATATGCTGCGGCTGTGCGGTCTGACCGATCATCGGGTGCTGCTACCGGCCTGCGCACTGGCAGGGGCAAGTACGTTGCTGGCGGCGGACATCATTGCGCGGCTGGCGCTTCAGGCGGCCGAACTTCCTATCGGTGTTGTGACGGCGACCACGGGAGCGCCCGTCTTTATCTGGCTATTATTGCGTTCTGGGCGCTGACGTTCAGTACATATGCTAATGAGGATATTATGGAAAACGCAATTCTGAACATTGAAGTTACAACGATTGATGGTGAAAAAACGACCCTGGAACGTTTCAGAGGGAACGTCCTGTTGATCGTGAATGTGGCATCTAAATGCGGATTAACCCCGCAGTACGAACAGCTGGAAAGCCTGCAAACGTCGCTCGAATATGAAGGCTTTGCGGTGCTGGGATTCCCGTGCAACCAGTTCCTGGGACAGGAGCCGGGGAGTGAAGACGACATTAAAACGTTCTGCCGCACCACCTACGGCGTGACGTTCCCTATGTTCAGTAAAATCGACGTTAATGGCGAAGGGCGTCATCCGCTCTATCAGACCTTAACGCGCGCCGCGCCAAAAGCCATTGCGCCGAAGGGCAGCGAGTTTTATGAAAAAATGGCCAGCAAAGGTCGTGCGCCCGCGCAGCCTGGAGACATTCTGTGGAATTTTGAGAAATTCCTCGTTGGCCGTGACGGTCGCGTAGTCGCGCGTTTCTCACCGGATATGACGCCGGAAGATCCGATTCTGATTAATGCGATTCAGAAAGCACTGGTTCTGTAATGACAATGCTGATGCAACTGCAAAACGTCAGTGAGGGAATGCGTTTAACGCAGTTTAGCGCAGAGATTCACGCTGGCGAGATAATCCACCTCGTGGGGCCGAACGGCGCGGGGAAGAGTACGCTGTTAACCCGCATGGCGGGGTTAAGTTCCGGGAAAGGCGCCGTCACGCTAAACGATAAACCGTTAGGCGAATGGACCTCGCTGGAGCTGGCGCAAAAGCGCGCGTATCTTTCCCAGCATCAGTCGCCGCCATTCGCCATGCCCGTCTGGCATTTTCTGCTGTTGCATCAACATGATAAAACGGAACATATGCTTTGTGCGCAGGTAACGGAAGCGCTAGGTCTGGTAGATAAACTGGGCCGTAATGTGAATCAGCTTTCCGGTGGTGAGTGGCAGCGCGTGCGGCTTGCGGCGGTAATCCTGCAGATTCATCCTTCTGGCAATCCTCATGGTCAACTTCTGCTACTGGATGAACCCATGAACAGCCTTGATGTTGCACAGCAGGCAGCCCTTGATCGTGTGCTGGACACATTGCGCTCTCGCGGTATTGCGATAGTAATGAGCAGCCACGATCTCAATCATACGTTACGGCATGCCGACAGCGTATGGCTGCTGTGCAAAGGGCAATTAATCGCCAGCGGGACAACGGATGATGTATTAACGCCCGCTTCACTCTTTAGCGCCTATAATATTTCTTTCCAGCGTCTGGAGATTGCCGGTCACCAGATGCTGGTTGCCGGGTAAGTCTGGCCTGGAAAACGAACCAGGGGTGCCAGGGAAACATTAAGTATCATTGCTTACTTGCCAGGGAATAAGTAACCGGGCTAAATTATCGGGAAATTAAAAAAGAGAGGATTCGCCGGATATGCGATTCTTGATTATTTTTATAGCGGCTTTATTTTTGGCGGGATGTAGTCACCATGCGCCGCCCCCAAATCCAAGACTGTCGGATTCAATAACCGTAATTGCTAATTTAAACGATCAGTTGCGCAACTGGCACGGCACGCCTTACCGCTATGGTGGGATGAATCGCCGTGGAATTGATTGTTCCGGGTTTGTCTTAACCACTTTCCGCGATAAATTTGAAATGCAGTTACCGCGCGAAACGCGTCAGCAGGCGAAGATAGGCACCGAAATTGATAAAGACGATCTGCTACCCGGCGATCTGGTTTTCTTCAAAACCGGCTCAGGGGACAGTGGCCTCCACGTCGGTATCTATGATACGGATAACCAGTTCATCCATGCATCGACCAGTCAGGGCGTCACGCGCTCGTCGCTGGATAACGTCTACTGGCGCAAGAAGTTTTGGCAGGCCAGACGAATTTAATGGGTAAATGACGAAGGGGCGTGATGCCCCTTCGGCGTATTTAAATTAATGGTATTTAAAAAACAGATTACGACTCATTATTGTTTTTGTTAACAATCTGAAAGCTACCTGGTCATAGATTGTATTAATCTATGATTTTCGATTACAATCATTACATTCCAGCGAAGGAATGCGAAAATAAAACGGAAAATGAAAGCAATCCGACTAAAATCAATCGACCCACGTTTATTGTTTTGTGACTTCAGGACCCTTGAAATGACTTATCGAGAAGGGCTGTCGCAATGATTGTAACCCTTGACCGTGCCTGGCGTTCAGAGCTGTTATTTCTACCTGTCCGAAATGCTGATGGCAAACTGATTGGTTTGAAAGTCGTTGCACATTTTATTGGTGTAGAGAACTCTGTACGTATCCCGACGAATCTCATCTTGCCGAAACTGACGCCCGATGAGGAATTAGTGCTATTTCGCGAAAAGCTCGCGCTGCTTAATACCTGCCAACTGTTTTTTATTCAGCAGCAGGTGACGGCGTGGCTTGCTATTACGCCTGCGATTGCTAACGCCATACTCATGGACGCAATGCTGGCAGCCGAGGTTTCACGTTACCCGTTTGTCGAGCTGGTGGTGAGCGAACGCTTCCCTGGGCTCAACCAGCCTGACGACACTCATCCGCTCGTACTTCTGGCAAAACGCTTCCCGCTGGCGTTAGCAAACTTTGGCTCCGGTGAAGCCTCTACGCGCGCCGTATTTGCTGGATTGTTTCAGCGCATTGTTATCGATCGTCAGTTTGTTCAGCGCCAACTGTCTTCTGCATCCTTCGAGCCCTTTATTCGCGCCATCACCACGCAAGTTCAGCCCTATTGCCAAAGCATCATGATTGCGGGGATTAATACGGAATCCGCGCGTGAACGCGTATTACCTTTCGGCTTCAGCGGTATGCTGGGCGAGCTATGGCCCGCCGTGCCGGAATCCTCTCTATTGACGCTGGTGCAGGGATAACCCTGCGGATTGCCGGGTGTTTAAACGGGCATTAACTCATACACTACAGGCAGGAGGACCTATGACCCTGTCTTTTAATACCCGCTGGCGCGATGAGCTGCCAGGTTTTTACAGCGAGCTCAATCCGACGCCGCTACAGAATGCCCGCCTGATATGGCATAACACACCGCTTGCCAATGAACTCGGGATCGAACCATCCCTCTTTGCGCCTGAACGAGGCGCTGGCGTGTGGGGCGGAGAAGCCTTGCTCCCAGGAATGAGGCCACTGGCGCAGGTGTACAGCGGCCATCAGTTTGGCGTCTGGGCGGGGCAACTGGGCGATGGACGCGGCATCCTGCTGGGTGAACAGCAACTGGATGACGGCACGTCGGTGGACTGGCATCTCAAAGGCGCAGGCTTAACCCCGTATTCGCGGATGGGCGATGGCCGTGCTGTGTTGCGATCCACGCTTCGTGAAAGCCTGGCCTCGGAAGCGATGCATTATCTCGGTATTCCTACTACGCGCGCGCTTTCCATTGTAACCAGTGATACGCCCATCCAGCGTGAAACCGTTGAACAGGGCGCTATGCTCATGCGTATTGCGCAAAGTCATGTCCGTTTCGGCCACTTTGAACATTTCTACTATCTTCGTGAAATGGACAAGGTCCAGCAACTGGCCGATTTTGTTATTCGCCACCACTGGCCGCATCTTCAGCAGGAAGCGGATCGCTACGCACTCTGGTTCCGTGACGTGGTTACGCGCACCGGGCAGATGATCGCGCGCTGGCAAACGGTCGGTTTCGCGCATGGCGTAATGAATACCGATAACATGTCGATTCTGGGGCTAACGATTGATTACGGCCCGTTTGGCTTCCTTGATGACTACCAGCCGGGCTTTATCTGTAATCATTCGGATTATCAGGGACGCTACAGCTTTGAGAATCAGCCGGCGGTGGGGTTATGGAACCTGCAACGTCTGGCGCAGTCGCTCTCTGCCTTTATCGATGTTGATACGCTGAATGATGCGCTTGATGGCTATCAGCTTGCATTATTTACCGAATATGGCACGCGTATGCGTCAAAAACTGGGGCTCTTTACGGAAGAGGTGGGCGATAACGATCTGCTTAACGCGTTGTTTGCACTTATGGCGCGAGAGGGCAGTGATTACACACGTACTTTCCGTATGTTGAGCGAAACGGAACAGTTAAGCGCCGCATCGCCATTACGCGACGAGTTTATCGACCGTGCCGCCTTTGATAACTGGTTTGCGCAATACCGGGCGCGCATACAGCCGGAAGGCATCGACGATGCGAAACGCCAGCAGGCGATGAAGCAGGTGAATCCGGCAATGGTGTTACGCAACTGGCTGGCGCAGCGGGCCATTGAAACGGCGGAGAAGGGCGATTATCAGGAACTCCATCGGCTGCACGAAGCACTGAGAAATCCGTGGGTTGATCGCGACGATGATTATGCTCAGCGCCCGCCCGATTGGGGTAAACGGCTGGAAGTGAGTTGTTCCAGCTGAACAACATGCCGGGGGCGCTGCGCTTGCCCGGCCTACACATGCACCAGGACGTAGGCCTGATAAGCGAAGCGCATCAGGCAATTCTGCGCCGCTTACTTCGTCAATATCAGCTTTCCTGCCTGCGTCTGGCGTAGCAGATACTGCTGACCTTCATGTTCTATTACCACGCGGCCTTCTTCGCCTAATAACGCCTCGCTGTTAACCCGGCGATCGTGATTTTGCGGACGGGGGGTATTGTCCCTAACGGTAACGTTTTCTGCGTTGTCATCCATAAGCGTCATAAAAAAGTAAAATAGTAATAAAAACAACAATGATAAGTATTATCAATAATGAGTAAGCGTGTGCAACGTTTTTTTGTGAAAAGAGAAAGCAAAAGGGGATAAGAAACTCCCCATCGCGGGTGCGACAGGGAGGAGAGGACTAAAGGCGAGTGGCGACTGCGGCAGCCAGTTTTTCCAGCAGCACTTCGGTGTCTTCCCAGCTCAGACACGGATCGGTGATGGACTGCCCATAGGTGAGCGGCTGATCGGCAACAATCTTCTGCGCGCCTTCGCGCAGGAAACTTTCGGCCATAATACCGGCGATAGCGGTCGAGCCGTTGCGAATTTGCTGGCAGATATCATCGCAAACATCCAGCTGACGGCGATGTTGCTTCTGGCAGTTGCCGTGGCTGAAATCGACGACCAGATGTTCTGGCAAATCAAACTGATGCAACGTATCGCAGGCCGCAGCAATATCGTCGGCGTGGTAGTTCGGTTTTTTACCGCCACGCATGATGATATGCCCGTATGGGTTACCGCTGGTCTGGTAGATGGTCATCTGGCCGTTTTTATCCGGCGACAGGAACATATGGCTGGCGCGCACGGCCCGGATCGCATCGACAGCAATACGTGTATTACCGTCGGTGCCATTCTTAAAGCCGACCGGGCAGGAGAGCGCAGAAGCCATTTCGCGGTGGATTTGGCTCTCGGTGGTACGCGCGCCAATCGCGCCCCAGCTAATCAGGTCGGCGATAAACTGACCGGTCACCATATCCAGAAATTCGGTCGCGGTCGGCACGCCGAGGGTATTCACCTGCAACAGCAGTTTTCGCGCGAGCTCAATGCCGTGATTAACCCGGTAGCTGCCGTTCAGGTCGGGGTCAGAAATCAATCCTTTCCAGCCAACAACGGTACGCGGTTTTTCGAAATAGGTGCGCATCACGATTTCCAGCTGGCCCTGATGCTTTTCGCGCAGGGTTTGCAGACGACGCGCATAATCCATCGCCGCATCAAGATCGTGAATAGAGCAAGGCCCGACAATCACCAGCAAACGACGATCTTCGCCATTGAGGATCTTTTCAATCCGCTGACGAGAAGCAGTGACGCTGGCGGCAACATCCGGGGAGACGGGGTAACGCTGAGCAAGTTCAGCAGGCGTAACGAGGCTCTCAATACGAGCAGTACGCAATTCATCGGTCTTATTCATGAGTTTCTCAGAAATTTGTTTCTTCGCCAGACAAAACGCCGGGAAGTGATGCACATCACGATAAACCAATCCCGGCTGATTTCAAGAGCGGGGCGTGATGTGCATTCATTCACGGCGTTATGATAAACAAATTTTCCGCATTGTACTAGTTCGTTAGTACATTCTGCGGCTTAAACCCATGATGTCCATGATTTTGGTAGCAATTTCCTCAACAGAGTAATTGGTACTGTTTATCCAGGGGATTTGATTCTTCCGATACAGTGCTTCAACTTCCGCCACTTCCATTCGACACTGGCGCATCGAGGCGTAGCGGCTGTTTTCCCGGCGCTCTTCGCGAATCGCCGCCAGGCGCTCAGGATTAATCGTCAGGCCGAACAGTTTATGCTGCAACGGTTTGAGCGATGCAGGAAGGATCAGATTATCCATATCATCAGCGATGAACGGATAGTTGGCAGCGCGAATGCCGAACTGCATCGCCAGATAGAGGCTGGTGGGGGTTTTTCCACAGCGAGAAACGCCGAGCAAAATAACCTGCGCCTGATCGAGATTGCGCAGAGAAATGCCATCATCATGCGCCAGGGTGTAATCAATCGCTGCAATACGCGCATCGTATTTCAACAGGTTTCCCGGGTTTAGCCCGTGGGTACGATGAGCAACCGGCGTCGGATCGAGCTTAAGTTCTTCCTGAAGTGGGGCAACCAGCGCCTGTACGATATCCTGACAAAATCCTTCACACTGCAAAATGATGTCGCGGATTTCCGGGATGACAATGGAGTAGAAAACCAGCGGGCGTACGCCCGTTTGCTGATAAATCGCGTCGATCTGATCTTTCACCGCGCGGGCGCGGCTTTCACTTTCAATAAACGGCAGGGTAATGCTGTTGATGACCACGGGGAACTGCGACATCACCGCGTGGCCCAGCACCTCAGCGGTAATCGCCGTGCCATCAGAAATATAAAAAACCTGCCTGTCGACTGCATTTTCCATTTTAACAATCCAGAAAAGTGAGGTTAATTGTCTGAAAGCATAAATTAAATTCGCAGAAAACCCCACCGCATTTGTCTGATATCTGAAAATGGAACGCTATTTTTATTTTTTATGAAAAGTCCGGTTCATTTTTCTAAACATGCAGATTTCGCCCAGATTTATAACGACTTTCCCACAGAATCAGAGGGTTAACAGATTACTGGCATCAATCCTAAAAAAGAAAAATTTAATTTGCTTGAACGATTCACCGTTTTTTTAAATTGTTTAAATATGCCAGGATAATTTGAGTAGTCAGTTGTTTCTTAATCACTGCTTTTTTAATCAAAAAAGGATTGTCTCGATGTCCAACAATGGCTCGTCACCGCTGGTGCTTTGGTATAACCAACTCGGCATGAATGATGTAGACAGAGTTGGGGGCAAAAATGCCTCCCTGGGTGAAATGATTACTAACCTGTCCGATCTGGGGGTCTCGGTCCCCAACGGATTTGCTACCACTGCCGATGCATTTAATCAATTTCTCGACCAAAGCGGCGTGAATCAGCGCATTTATCAACTGTTGGATCAAACCGATATTGATGATGTTACCGCCCTGGCGAAAGCCGGTGCGCAGATCCGCCAGTGGATCATCGACACACCTTTCCAGAGCGAACTGGAAACTGCTATCCGTGACGCGTACAACCAGCTCTCTGCGGATGACGCGGACGCATCCTTTGCTGTGCGCTCCTCGGCGACGGCAGAAGATATGCCGGATGCCTCCTTCGCCGGTCAGCAGGAAACCTTCCTCAACGTGCAGGGCTACGACGCGGTACTGGTTGCGGTCAAACACGTTTTCGCCTCGCTGTTTAATGACCGCGCGATCTCATACCGTGTCCACCAGGGTTACGACCATCGAGGCGTAGCGCTCTCGGCGGGCGTTCAGCGGATGGTGCGCTCCGACCTCGCGTCTTCCGGCGTAATGTTCTCCATTGACACCGAATCCGGTTTTGACCAGGTGGTCTTTATCACCTCGGCCTGGGGCCTGGGTGAAATGGTGGTGCAGGGCGCGGTAAACCCGGACGAATTTTACGTCCACAAACCGACGCTGGCGGCTAATCGCCCGTCGATTGTACGCCGTACCATGGGTTCCAAAAAAATCCGTATGGTCTACGCGCCAACGCAGGAGCACGGCAAGCAGGTTAAAATTGAAGATGTGCCGCAGGCGCAGCGTGATGTCTTCTCGTTGACCAACGATGAAGTGCAGGAACTGGCGAAACAGGCTGTCCAGATTGAAAAACACTATGGCCGCCCGATGGATATCGAGTGGGCCAAAGATGGTCATACTGGCAAACTGTTTATCGTTCAGGCGCGCCCGGAAACCGTGCGTTCTCGCGGCCAGGTGATGGAGCGTTACACGCTGCATTCACAGGGTAAAATCATTGCTGAAGGCCGTGCTATCGGTCATCGCATTGGCGCGGGCCCAGTAAAAGTTATTCACGACATCAGTGAGATGAACCGCATTGAACCCGGCGATGTGCTGGTGACCGACATGACCGACCCGGACTGGGAACCGATCATGAAGAAAGCGGCGGCGATTGTCACCAACCGTGGCGGGCGTACTTGTCACGCGGCAATCATCGCGCGTGAACTGGGTATCCCGGCGGTGGTCGGCTGCGGCGACGCAACCGAACGCATGAAAGATGACGAGAAAGTCACCGTTTCCTGTGCAGAAGGGGATACGGGTTACGTCTACGCTGACCTGCTCGACTTTAGCGTTAAGAGTTCCAGCGTTGACACCATGCCGGACATGCCGCTGAAGATCATGATGAACGTCGGCAACCCGGATCGCGCATTTGACTTCGCCTGCCTGCCGAATGAGGGCGTTGGTCTGGCGCGTCTGGAATTCATCATCAACCGTATGATTGGCGTTCACCCGCGTGCGTTGCTGGAGTTCGATGACCAGGAACCCGCGTTACAGAACGAAATCCGCGAGATGATGAAAGGCTTCGACTCCCCAAAAGAGTTTTACGTGGGTCGCCTGACGGAAGGGATCGCCACGCTGGGCGCGGCGTTCTACCCGAAACGCGTGATTGTGCGTCTGTCCGATTTTAAATCGAACGAATACGCTAACCTGGTTGGTGGTGAACGTTACGAACCGGATGAAGAGAACCCGATGCTGGGCTTCCGTGGCGCGGGTCGTTACGTCTCCGACAGCTTCCGCGACTGCTTCGCCCTGGAATGCGACGCAGTTAAACGCGTGCGTAACGAAATGGGTCTGACCAACGTTGAAATCATGATTCCGTTCGTGCGTACCGTTGATCAGGCGAAAGCCGTGGTGGACGAACTGGCGCGTCAGGGGCTGAAACGTGGTGAAAATGGTCTGAAAATCATCATGATGTGCGAGATCCCGTCTAACGCCCTGTTAGCCGAACAGTTCCTCGAACATTTCGATGGTTTCTCCATTGGCTCCAACGACATGACCCAGCTGGCATTGGGCCTCGACCGCGACTCCGGCGTGGTCTCTGAACTGTTCGACGAGCGTAATGACGCGGTTAAAGCGCTGTTGTCGATGGCCATCCGCGCCGCGAAGAAACAGGGCAAATACGTCGGTATCTGTGGGCAGGGGCCGTCTGACCATGAAGATTTCGCTGCATGGCTGATGGAAGAGGGTATCGATAGCCTCTCCCTGAACCCGGACACGGTGGTGCAAACCTGGCTGAGTCTGGCGGAATTGAATAAGTAATCGTTTGAATAAGCCCCCGACGGTCACAACGTCGGGGGCTTTTTTATTTCTAACTTATCAGACCCGCCTTAATTTGCGACCGATCACACTCCCACTAAAAAACCAAAAAACGTAAATCTTCTGCGAATTTAGACAATTGTTGTCACGGTAGCGCTTCTGAATACTGGTTTTACTCAACCTGTTCAGGAGAAGGCTATGACCCCCATTTATAAAGATCCCCAGTATCCTGTGAACGCGCGTGTTGCCGACCTGCTGGCACGCATGACCCCCGAAGAAAAATTTGCCCAGATGCATGCCTACTGGCTTGTACTGTCTGAAGACGGTCAGCACCGGGAAAGAAGTGATATGAGCGATGAATTTTCCGGCGTCAGCGAGCAGGCATCGCTGGGCGAGCGCTTAATGCTGGGTGCCGGTCAAATCACGCGTCCGCTGGGTACGCATATTGTGGATGCGAAAACGGGCGTGCGCGCGGCTAATCGCCTGCAAAAAATGTTGATGGAAGAGACGCGTCTTGGCATTCCGGCGCTGTTCCATGAAGAGTGTCTGGTGGGCTTGTTGTGCAAAGACGCGACTTTATTTCCCTCCTCGCTGAATTACGGTTCCACATGGGAGCCTGAACTGGTCAGGCGCGCCGCGCAGCAGATTGGCGAAGAAGCGCGAACAACGGGTTGTAAACAGGGGCTGGCACCGGTGCTGGATGTGTCGCGCGATGTGCGCTGGGGGCGTACCGAAGAGACGTTTGGCGAAGACCCGTGGCTGGTGGGCGTGATGGCCTGCGCGTATGTTGATGGCCTACAGGGTGAAAAACGTGACGTGCTGGCGACGCTTAAGCACTATGTCGGTCATTCCTTTAGCGAAGGCGCGCGTAACCATGCGCCAGTGCATCTGGGTTTTCGCGAGCTCAACGATACCTTCCTGTTGCCTTTCGAAATGGCGGTGAAACTGGCGAACGCGGGTTCGGTGATGCCCGCGTATCACGATATCGATAATCAACCGGGGCACAGCGATGCCTTCCTGCTGACCACGTTGCTGCGGGAACGCTGGGGGTTTGATGGCATCGTGGTAGCGGACTACGGTGGCGTTAGCCTGTTGCATCAGCATCATGGCGTCAGTGAAGATGCCGCGCACTCGGCGGCACTGGCTTTTAATGCCGGGCTGGACGTTGAGCTGCCAAAAGATGATTGCGCGCGTCATCTGGCGCAAGCGCTGGAACGCGGGCTGATCAGCATGGCGAAAATTGATGAGATCGTCGCGCGGTTGCTCACCGAAAAATTCCGTCTGGGGCTCTTCGAGCATCCGTACACCGACGAAAGCGCCATTTCACTCCAGTCGCCCGCTACGCGTCAGGTGGCAAGAGAGGTCGCCACGCGGTCAATTACGCTACTGGAAAATCGTAACATTCTGCCGCTGGCAGGGAAACCTCGCGTGGCGGTCGTGGGGCCGACGGCGGACGACCCGCTGGCGTTGTTGAGCGGCTACAGTTTTCCGGTGCATCTGATCATCAGCGATATGGTGGATAACACGGCGCAGGTCACTACTCCGCTGGCGGCGCTGCGCAGCTATCTGAGTGAGGATAACGTTCGTTACGCCAAAGGCTGCCACATCATCAAAGAACGCCTGGCCGGTGCGCCGGTGTTCCCGGGAGACAGTTCAGGTAAGCCGATGCAATCATCCCCGGTCTCTCTCGACATCTCGCTGATTGACGATGCGGTAAACGCGGCGCTGGAAAGCGACGTGGTGATTGCCTGCGTGGGCGATCTCGCCGGGCTGTTCCAGAGCGGAACTGTCGGCGAGGGGTCAGACACCGATAGTTTACATCTGCCGGGCGTGCAGCAACAGCTGCTGGAAGCGCTGGTGGCGACCGGGAAACCGGTGATTGTGGTGATGACGGGCGGACGCCCCTATAACCTGCAAGGGCTGGAGTCGAAAGTGGCGGCATTTATGCTGGCATGGGCGCCGGGCCAGGAGGGCGGTTGGGCGATTGCCGATGTGCTGACCGGTCGTGCAGAACCTCAGGGCAGGCTGGTGGTAAGCGTGCCGAAAAGTGCCGGAGCGATGCCGTTTTACTACAACCATAAGCTGAAAAACGGCGGCACGCCGTTCGCCTTCCATTTTGGTGCGCTGTATCCGTTTGGCTACGGTCTGAGCTGGACTACGTTCGATTATGGCTCGCCGATGTTGCAGAGCGACAACGTGGATATTCATGGCGATGTCACGCTTAGCGTGACGGTAAGAAACAGCGGCGAGCGCAGCGGCAGTGAAGTGGTGCAAGTGTATGTGCGCGACAACATCGCCTCAATGGTCAGGCCGCTCCAGGAACTGAAAGCGTTCCAGCGTGTGGCACTGGTGCCAGGCGAGTCGGCCACGCTCACGTTCACGATACCTGTGGATATGCTCAATTTCACCAGCTATCAGGGGCAACGCATCGTTGAGCCCGGTGAGTTTGAGTTCCAGATTGGCCGATCGTCGGCGGATATTCAGGGGCGGGTAACGGTCAATGTCACCGGCGAGACGCGGGTTCTGCCCGAAATGTGGCGCATGATGAGTCGGTGTGATGTGAAGTGATAAAAAAAAGCCCATCGTGGGAGATGGGCAAAGACTACACACAGCAATTCATTGTTTCACTCAGGGGATTTCCATGCTTATAAATCAAGCTGTTGATTTATAACCGTGTCCTAATAGTAGGCATGCGACATTTTCACGTCGATCGGATTCGTCTCAATAGTTAAAATAGTGTGAATGATTTTTAGTTAAGACAGGTGCGGATGCCATCATTTGATGGCATCCGTTAACATAACAACGGTTTATTGATAAGAAATGCTTAAGTGGGGGCGGGAAAATTACTCTTTCTTCTCTCCGCTCATATCAAACTGTTGCAACTCTTCCAGAACCTGGTCCGGGTCGGTTGTCGGCGGGGGCACTTCATGCATCCACGCATCAAACAGACGCCAGGAGACCGCCAGCACCACAGGGCCAATAAACAGGCCAATCATGCCGAATGCCACCAGACCACCGATAACGCCAGACAGAATCAGAATCATCGGCAGATCGGCACCCATGCGAATCAGCACCGGACGGATAAAGTTATCCATGGTGCCTACCACGCAGCTCCACACCAGCAGCACGGTGCCCCAGGTGGTATCGCCGGTCCAGTAGAGCCAGATGATTGACGGTATCAGTACGATCAGCGGCCCAAGCTGTACCAGACAGGAAAATATCATCACGACCGTGAGCAGCGTGGCATACGGTACGCCAGTGATGGCAAGGCCGATACCGCCAAGAATCGCCTGCGTTAACGCGGTGACCACCACGCCCAGCGCGACGGCGCGAATGGCCTGGCCTGCCAGCAACACGGCGGCATCACCACGTTTTGACGCCAGACGAGTCGCGAAGTAGCGAATGCCAAAGGCGACTTTTTCGCCCTGCCAGTAGAGCAGCGCGCTGAACAACAGCATCAATCCACAGTGCAGCAGGAAACGGCCAATGTGCGCCGCCTGGCCGACAAACCACGTGGTGGTGGTGCCGATATAGGGGCGGACTTTGGTCATAATCGCGCTGCCGCCCATATCCAGCAGGCTGTGCCAGCCCTGATAAAGCTTTGCGCCGATAAACGGAATACTGTTCAACCACGCGAGGTCGGGCAGTTCCAGCGTGCCAGAGGTGATGTCATGCACCAGCGGCGCGCTGCCGTCGACGACGCTATTGACCAGCAAGGCGATGGGAATAACGAACAGTAAAAAAAGCAACAGTGTCATCACCAGAACCGCCAAGCCCCGGCGGCCAAAAAGCATGCGTTGCAAACGAAGCAGTACCGGCCAGGTGGCAATAACGATCGTCGCCGCCCAGGCGAAGCCCAGAATAAACGGCTGAATAATCCATAAACAAGCGATGATCATCAGAGCCAAAAACAGCACCGATAGCAGTATTTGCGGTATATCGCGAGGACGTTGAAGCGTACTCATATATCAAATTTACCTTCTTCTGTGCGCCAGAACGCTGGCGCGGCGTAAACCCTTTTATTGATAATAATATCAATCTATTTAAGTGGCCGATTTTGCACTTAAATCTACCGGGCGCATAAGAAAAAAATGTGATACAACGTTGAATGCACTACGCAAACGATTAAACATGCGCTTCCCGCCCATGGCGACGCTGCGCGTGTATAACAACACTAACTATTCAGACAGGGTCAAGCGTCATGATCCCACAGATTTCTCAGGCACCGGGCGTCGTTCAACTGGTGCTGAATTATTTGCAAGCACTGGAGCAACAAGGTTTTACTGGCGATACCGCCACGCGTTATGCCGACCGACTGACCATGGCGACCGATAACAGCGTTTATCAGCTGTTACCGGATGCGGTGGTGTTCCCGCGTTCAACGGCGGATGTGGCCCTGCTGGCCCGGCTGGCGGCGGAAGAGCGCTTTCAGTCGCTCATTTTCACCCCGCGCGGCGGCGGCACCGGCACTAACGGGCAGGCGCTAAACCAGGGCATCATCATTGATATGTCTCGCTATATGAATCGCATCATTGAAATCAATCCCGAAGAGGGTTGGGTGCGGGTCGAAGCCGGGGTTATCAAAGATCAACTGAATCAATATCTCAAACCGTACGGCTATTTCTTCGCGCCGGAGCTCTCCACAAGCAACCGCGCGACGCTGGGCGGCATGATCAATACCGATGCCTCCGGGCAGGGCTCGCTGGTGTACGGCAAAACCTCCGATCACGTCTTAGGCGTGCGCGCCGTGCTACTGGGCGGCGATATTCTGGATACCCAACCCGTACCAGTGGCGCTGGCGGAAACGCTGGCGAAAGAGCAGTCTGCTTCCGGACGTATTTACCGCACGGTATTTGAAGGGTGTCGCGCTAATCGTCAGCTCATCATCGATAAGTTCCCGAAACTTAATCGCTTCCTGACCGGTTACGATCTGCGACACGTTTTCAACGACGAGATGAGCGAGTTTGACTTAACCCGCATTCTCACCGGCTCAGAAGGTACACTGGCGTTTATTACCGAAGCGCGGTTGGATATTACTCCGCTGCCGAAAGTGCGTCGTCTGGTGAACATTAAGTACGACTCGTTCAACTCGGCGCTACGCAATGCGCCGTTTATGGTGGAAGCCCGTGCGCTGTCGGTTGAAACGGTTGATTCTAAGGTCCTGAATCTGGCGCGGGAAGACATTGTCTGGCATTCGGTCAGTGAGCTGATCACCGATGTGCCCGATAAAGAGATGCTCGGCCTGAATATTGTCGAATTCGCCGGTGATGATGACGCGCTGATTGAAGAGCAGGTCACATCGTTATGCCAACGTCTGGATACGCTTATCGCGAATCAGGAAGGTGGCGTGATTGGCTGGCAGCGCTGCAATGAGCTTGACGGCATCGAGCGCATCTACGCGATGCGTAAAAAGGCGGTTGGTCTGTTGGGCAATGCGAAAGGCGCAGCGAAACCGATTCCGTTTGCCGAAGATACCTGCGTGCCGCCGGAACATCTCGCGGATTACATCGTTGAATTTCGCGCGTTACTCGACAGCCACGGCCTGAGCTACGGCATGTTTGGCCATGTCGATGCCGGCGTGCTGCACGTGCGCCCGGCGCTGGATATGTGCGACCCGCAACAAGAGATTTTAATGAAGCAAATCTCCGATGATGTGGTGGCACTCACCGCGAAATACGGCGGTCTGCTGTGGGGTGAGCACGGGAAAGGCTTCCGCGCGGAATACAGCCCGGCCTTCTTCGGTGATGCGCTTTACGGCGAGCTGCGGAAGGTTAAAGCAGCGTTCGACCCGCTTAACCGCTTAAATCCTGGAAAAATCTGCCCGCCGGAAGGCGTGGATGCGCCGATGATGAAAGTGGATGCGGTGAAACGCGGCACTTTTGACCGGCAAATCCCGATTGCTGTGCGATCCTCCTGGCGCGGGGCGATGGAGTGTAATGGCAACGGGTTATGTTTTAACTTCGATGCCAAAAGCCCGATGTGCCCGTCAATGAAGATAACCAACGATCGTATTCATTCGCCGAAAGGGCGCGCCACGCTGGTGCGTGAATGGCTGCGTTTGTTGGCCGATCGCGGGGTCGATCCGTTATTGCTGGAGAAAGAACTGCCGGGCAAACGCGCCAGCCTGCGTTCATTGATTGAGCGTACCCGCAACAGCTGGCACGCGCGTAAGGGAGAATACGATTTCTCCCACGAAGTGAAAGAGGCGATGTCGGGCTGTCTGGCCTGTAAAGCCTGTTCCACCCAATGCCCAATCAAAATTGATGTGCCGGATTTCCGCGCGCGTTTCTTACAGCTTTATCACACGCGTTATCTGCGTCCGGTACGCGATCATCTGGTGGCGACGGTTGAAAGTTATGCGCCGCTGATGGCGCGCGCGCCGAAAACCTTTAACTTCTTTATGAATCAACCGCTGGTACGCAAGCTGTCGGAAAAACACATTGGCATGATTGATTTGCCGATGCTTTCCGCGCCATCGTTACAAAAGCAGATGATCTCTCACCGTTCCGCCAATATGACGCTGGAACAGCTGGAAGCGCTAACACCCGAACAAAAAGCGATGACCGTGCTGGTGGTGCAGGATCCTTTCACCAGCTACTACGATGCGCAGGTGGTGGCCGACTTCATTCGTCTGATCGATAAGCTGGGCCTTCAACCTGTGCTGCTGCCGTTCTCACCCAATGGTAAAGCGCAGCATATTAAAGGTTTCGTCACCCGCTTTACCAAAACCGCACG
The DNA here is from genome assembly GCF_057782505.1 of Pseudocitrobacter sp. CD920760. Classification (NCBI taxonomy): domain Bacteria; kingdom Pseudomonadati; phylum Pseudomonadota; class Gammaproteobacteria; order Enterobacterales; family Enterobacteriaceae; genus Pseudocitrobacter; species Pseudocitrobacter sp. CD920760. The sequence goes on along the minus strand of NZ_CM173490.1, from coordinate 2,957,578 downwards.
TAAAACGGCGGAGTACCTGAATCGTGTGGCGGAATTGGGCATTCCTATGGTGGGCGTCGATCCGGCGCTGGTGCTGTGTTACCGCGATGAATACAAGCAAGTGTTGGGCGATAAACGCGGCGACTTCAACGTCATGCTGGTCCATGAATGGCTGCCTCAGGCACTGGACGGTATCGATAGCCACGAATCCGGCGGCGAGCCCTGGTATTTGTTTGGGCACTGTACCGAGGTTACCGCACTGCCTTCCGCGCCAAAACAGTGGGCCACCATTTTTGCCCGGTTTGGCGCGAAGCTGGAAAACGTCAACGTCGGCTGCTGCGGGATGGCGGGAACCTATGGCCACGAAAAGAAAAACCACCAAAACTCGCTGGGGATTTATGCGCTATCATGGCAGCAGGCCATGCAACGCCTGCCGCGTAATCGCTGCCTGGCAACCGGATACTCATGTCGTAGTCAGGTGAAGCGCGTGGAAGGTAATGGCGTGCGCCATCCGTTACAGGCACTTCTGGAGATTATTGGATGATTTGGAGACGACAGACGACCCTCGATGCCCTGAATGCGATGAACGAAGGGACGATGATGGCGCTGCTGGATATTCGCTATGTTGCGTTAACCAATGATGCGCTGGAGGCGACGATGCCCGTTGATCATCGCACGCATCAGCCATTCGGTCTGTTACACGGTGGAGCGTCCGTTGTTCTCGCCGAGACACTGGGCTCAATGGCGGGCTATCTCTGTACCGAGGGCGATCAAAAAGTTGTCGGGCTGGAAATCAATGCCAACCATATCCGCTCGGTGCGTAGCGGCCGGGTTCGCGGCGTCTGTAAAGCGATCCACACCGGGCGTCGCAGCCAGGTGTGGCAAATCGAAATCTTCGATGAGGAAGGGCGCTTGTGTTGCACATCGCGCCTGACCACCGCCGTGGTGTAAAACAGATGCAAAAGGCCCAAATTCCTGGGCCTTTTGTTTATTTCGCCGTATCGTCTTTAATCGTTTCGCTCGCGCCGTTCTTCTGAACGGAGGCAATACCTTTCTTCGCCGCGTCCTTGCTCGAGTACATCTCACTGGTGGCGATGGTTTCGTGATTATCGGCCTTCAGTAAAAAATACCACGGCTGCGCAACGGCTTTTTCTGACTTCTTAAGCACATAATAACCCATGATTTCTCCCGATAGTTTTGAAGGGGTCATCAATGATTTAGGTCAGATTTGGCGATCCGGCAAGTTAGCGTACCGAGGATGTGAGCTGAAAGGCGCAGAGAGGCCGAAAAGCTATCAAATAAATAGGCATTAGCGATGCATGTTTTATTCATCAACCACTTCCAGTAATTACCTCTTCTTAATCTATTATTTTTCAAAGTGTTGTAAAAAATCATCTATCCCGGTTGCCCGCAGAATCAGGGTCTATGCTTATAAAAAGCCGCTGTAAAACAGGTCCGAAGGTAATACCCCTGTTGCAGATGGGTTGAAGTGATAATCATTATCACTAACATAGTGTTATGCCTTCGATGGCTTAACCGATGAGGTAGACCAATGGAAGTAGATTCTGGAACGTTTGATCCGAATGATTTTGCCTGGCGTGGCCTGACGTTAACGCCCGCGGCAGCAACACAAATTCGCAATCTGGTCAGCAAACAACCAGGTATGCAGGGCGTGCGCCTCGGCGTGAAGCAGACCGGCTGTGCCGGGTTTGGCTATGTGCTGGATACGGTAACCGAGCCCCATGCCGATGATCTGTTATTTGAGTCTGACGGCGCAAAACTGTGGGTGCCTCTTTCGGCGATGCCGTTTATCGACGGCACCGAAGTGGATTACGTGCGCGAAGGATTAAATCAGATATTTAAATTTCATAACCCGAAAGCGCAGAACGAATGCGGCTGCGGCGAAAGTTTTGGGGTATAGGCGGTACGATTATGACGCGCAATACTGAAGCAACTGACGATGTCAAAACCTGGACCGGCGGCCCGCTGAATTACAAAGAGGGCTTCTTCACCCAGTTAAAGACCGATGAACTGGCAAAAGGGATCAACGAAGAGGTGGTCCGTGCCATTTCGGCAAAACGCAACGAGCCCGAATGGATGCTCGAGTTTCGCCTGAATGCCTTCCACGCCTGGGAGCAGATGAAAGAGCCGCACTGGTTGAAAGCGAACTATGCTTCGCTCAATTACCAGGATTACAGCTACTACTCTGCGCCGTCCTGCGGTAACTGCGATGAAACCTGTGCCTCTGAGCCTGGCGCGGTGCAACAGACAGGCGCCAATACCTTCCTCACCGATGAAGTCGAAGCGGCGTTTAATCAGCTCGGCGTACCGGTGCGCGAAGGCAAAGAAGTGGCCGTCGATGCGATATTCGATTCGGTTTCTGTGGCCACCACCTATCGGGAAAAACTCTCTGAGCAGGGCATTATTTTCTGTTCGTTCGGCGAAGCAATCCACGATCATCCGGAACTGGTGAAACAGTATCTGGGCACGGTGGTGCCGTCGAACGATAACTTTTTTGCCGCGCTGAACGCGGCAGTGGCGTCAGATGGAACCTTCATCTACATCCCGAAAGGTGTGCGCTGCCCGATGGAGCTGTCGACCTATTTTCGAATTAACGCCGAAAAAACCGGTCAGTTTGAACGCACGATCCTGATTGCCGATGAAGGCAGCTATGTGAGCTACATCGAAGGGTGTTCCGCCCCGGTGCGTGAAAGTTATCAGCTGCACGCGGCGGTGGTGGAAGTCATCATCCACAAAGATGCGGAAGTGAAATACTCCACGGTACAAAACTGGTTCCCCGGCGATAACAACACCGGCGGGATCCTGAACTTTGTCACCAAGCGCGCCCTGTGCGAAGGCGAAAACAGCAAAATGTCGTGGACCCAGTCGGAAACGGGTTCCGCCATCACCTGGAAATACCCGAGCTGCATACTGCGCGGTGATAACTCGATTGGCGAGTTCTTCTCGGTGGCGCTGACCAGCGGGCATCAGCAGGCCGATACCGGCACCAAAATGATCCACATCGGCAAAAACACCAAATCGACGATCATCTCGAAAGGGATCTCCGCCGGACACAGCCAGAACAGTTATCGCGGGCTGGTGAAAATCATGCCGACCGCGACCAATGCGCGTAATTTCACCCAGTGTGACTCGATGCTGATTGGCCCGGACTGCGGCGCGCACACCTTCCCGTATGTCGAATGCCGCAACAACAGCGCACAGCTGGAACATGAAGCCACCACCTCGCGTATCGGCGAAGACCAGCTGTTCTACTGTCTGCAACGTGGGATCAGCGAAGACGATGCGATCTCAATGATCGTCAATGGCTTCTGTAAGGACGTCTTCTCCGAGCTGCCGCTGGAGTTTGCCGTGGAAGCGCAAAAACTGCTGGCGATAAGCCTCGAACACAGCGTCGGATAAGGATTAAGGGATCTCTATGTTAAGTATTAAAGATTTACAGGTTGCCGTTGAAGAGAAAGAAATCCTGCGCGGCTTGAGCCTTGATGTAAAACCAGGGGAAGTGCACGCCATCATGGGGCCGAACGGCTCCGGGAAAAGTACGCTTTCCGCCACGCTCGCCGGACGCGAAGACTATGAAGTCACCGGCGGCGCGGTCACCTTCAAGGGCAAAGACCTGCTGGAGCTCTCTCCTGAAGATCGGGCGGGGGAAGGTATCTTTATGGCCTTCCAGTATCCGGTGGAAATTCCGGGCGTCAGCAACCAATTTTTCCTGCAAACGGCGCTGAATGCGGTACGTAAATACCGAGGTCTGGATGCGCTGGACCGTTTTGATTTTCAGGATCTGATGGAAGAGAAAATCAATCTGCTGAAAATGCCGCAGGATTTGCTCACTCGCTCGGTAAACGTCGGCTTCTCGGGCGGTGAGAAAAAGCGCAATGACATTTTGCAGATGGCGGTGCTTGAGCCAGAGCTGTGCATTCTGGATGAAACGGATTCCGGGCTGGATATCGACGCGCTGAAGATTGTGGCAGACGGGGTGAACTCCCTGCGTGACGGTAAACGGTCGTTCATTATCGTCACCCATTACCAGCGCATTCTCGACTACATCAAGCCGGATGTGGTGCATGTGCTTTATCAGGGGCGGATTGTGAAATCTGGCGACTTCACCCTGGTGAAACAACTGGAGGAGCAGGGCTATGGCTGGCTTACCGAACAGCAGTAACGCGCTGCAACAGTGGCATCATCTGTTTGAAGCGCAGGGCGCTCAACGCTCACCGCAGGCGCGTGAACATCTGCAACAGGTGCTGCGACTGGGGCTGCCGACGCGTAAAGATGAAGACTGGAAATACACCGCGCTGGATAACTTGCTCAACAGCCAGTTTGTCGCGCCACGGTTGACCACGCTTGAAGATATTGCGCCCGATTCGCTGGCCTTAACGGTGGATGCGTGGCGTCTGGTGTTTGTTGATGGTCAGTTTGCGCCGGGGCTGAGCGATGGGCTGGAAGAGAGCGGGTTTGAGGTTGCCGTTAATAACGTGCGTGAAGGTTTACCCGGAGCGGTTAACGCTGAAATTTTTCTGCATCTCACCGAAAGCCTGGCGGCGACGGTGACGCATATTCGTGTCGCGCGTAATCAACGTCCGGCGAAACCGCTGCTGCTGATGCATATCACGCGGGGGCTGATGGGGGAGGAGATGAACACTGCCCATTATCGCCACCACATTGCGCTGGAAACCGGGGCGGAGGCCACGGTGATAGAACATTACGTCAGCCTGAACGATCAACGCCACTTTACCGGGGCGCGATTCACCATGGACGTGGCGGACAACGCGCATCTGCATCATCTGAAGCTGGGTTTTGAAAATCCGCAGAGCTTCCACTTTGCCCATAACGACATACAACTGGGGCAGGATGCCAGCGCCCACAGCAGCAGTTTTCTGCTCGGCGCGGCGGTAACACGACACCACACCAGCAGCCAGTTAAACGGTGAAAACACCACCTTACGCATGAACAGCCTAGCGATGCCGGTAAACACGGAAGTGTGCGATACCCGTACCTGGCTTGAGCACAACAAAGGCTATTGCAACAGCCGTCAACTGCACAAAACTATCGTCAGCGATAAAGGCCGTGCGGTATTTAATGGCCTGATTAACGTGGCGAAACACGCCATCAAAACCGACGGGCAGATGACCAATAACAATCTGCTGCTGGGGCGACTGGCCGAGGCGGATACCAAACCGCAGCTGGAAATATATGCCGATGACGTCAAATGTAGCCACGGTGCCACGGTGGGGCGCATTGATGATGAACAGCTCTTTTATCTGCGTTCGCGCGGGATAAGCGATCGCGACGCGCGCAAAATTATTATCTACGCCTTTGCCGCCGAGTTGACGGAAGCCATCGCCAACGATGCGCTAAAACAGCAAGTCCTGACGCGAATCGGTCAGCGCTTGCCAGGGGGATCGCAATGACATTTTCTGTACAACAGGTGCGCGCCGATTTCCCGGTGTTAAGCCGGGAAGTGAACGGTCAACCGCTGGCGTATCTCGACTCCGCCGCCAGCGCGCAAAAACCGGAGCAGGTGATCCGCGCAGAGGCAGAATTCTATCGTCACGGCTACGCGGCGGTGCATCGCGGCATTCATACGCTGAGCGCTGAAGCGACGCAGCGGATGGAAGAGGTGCGCCAGAAAGCGGCAAACTTCCTTAACGCGCGTTCCGCTGAAGAGCTGGTTTTCGTGCGCGGTACTACCGAAGGGATAAACCTGGTAGCCAACAGTTGGGGCAGTGACAATGTGCGTGCAGGCGACAACATTGTGATTACCGCGATGGAGCACCACGCCAATATCGTACCGTGGCAAATGCTTTGCGCCCGTACAGGTGCGGAACTGCGCGTGATACCACTCAATGTCGATGGCACATTGCGAATGGATGTTGCGCCGACGCTGTTTGATGAGCGTACCCGGCTGCTGGCAGTGACCCAGGTGTCGAACGTACTCGGAACAGAAAACCCGGTGGCGGCGCTTATCGCGCTGGCGCATCAATATGGCGCGAAAGCACTGATCGATGGCGCACAGGCGGTGATGCATCACCCGGTGGATGTGCAGGCGCTGGACTGCGATTTCTACGCCTTTTCGGGCCATAAACTCTACGGGCCGACGGGGATCGGCGTGCTGTATGTGAAAGAAGCGATACTGCAGGCGATGCCGCCGTGGGAAGGCGGCGGCTCGATGATTGCGACCGTCAGCCTGACGGAAGGCACGACCTGGGCTAAAGCACCGTGGCGCTTCGAAGCTGGCACGCCCAATACGGGCGGCATAATTGGGCTTGGCGCGGCGTTCGATTACCTCAATGCACTGGGCCTTGAAGCGGTTGGCGAGTATGAACAAACACTAATGCATTACGCCCTGGCCGCGCTGGCAGACGTGCCCGATCTCCATCTTTATGGCCCGGCGGACAGACTGGGCGTCATCGCCTTTAACCTCGGCACACACCACGCCTATGACGTCGGCAGTTTCCTGGATAACTACGGGATTGCCGTGCGTACCGGGCATCATTGTGCGATGCCGCTAATGGCGTTCTATCAGGTACCGGCAATGTGCCGGGCGTCGCTGGCGATGTATAACACCTTTGAAGAGGTCGACCGCCTGGTGACGGGGCTGCGACGCATTCATCACTTATTGGGATAACAGGGAGGAACGATGGCTGCTTTACCGGATAAAGAGAAGCTGCTGCGTAATTTTGGCCGGTGCGCAAACTGGGAGGAGAAGTATCTCTACATTATCGAGCTGGGTCAGCGTCTCGCGCCGTTAAGCCCTGAGGCGCATAACCCGGAAAACAGTATTCAGGGCTGCCAGAGTCAGGTGTGGATTGTTGTTTCTCGCAATGCTGAGGGCATGGTCGAGTTACAGGGTGACAGCGATGCGGCAATCGTGAAGGGATTGATTGCCGTGGTGTTTATTCTCTACGACCAAATGACGCCGGACGATATTCTCTCTTTTGACGTTCGCCCGTGGTTCAGCCAGATGGCGCTGACCCAACACCTCACGCCCTCGCGCTCGCAGGGGCTGGAAGCCATGATTCGCGCGATTCGCGCGCAAGTCGCTAACTTCAGCTAATATAATATAGACAGCTTTCATACAGTTACGCGAGGCAGGAACCGCCTCGCTGGCCGTTCTGCTTTCTGGCGGTTTGTCAGTGAATGTGAATAAGGAATCCCATATGAAGCGCGCGTCTCTTATAACTCTTAGCATCTTAGCGGCTCTTAGCGCTGTACATAGCGCCTGGGCTGTTGATTATCCGCTGCCTCCGGCCAACAGTCGTCTGATTGGTCAGAACCAAACCTACACGGTTCAGGAGAGCGATCGTAACTTACAGGCCATTGCGCGACGTTTCGATACGGCGGCGATGCTGCTTATTGAAGCCAATAACACCATGGCGCCAGTACCGAGACCGGGCACGGTCGTGACCATCCCATCGCAGATGCTTCTGCCGGATGCTCCGCGTGAAGGCATCATCGTTAATCTGGCCGAGCTGCGGCTTTACTATTTCCCACCGGGAGAAAATCAGGTACAGGTTTATCCTATTGGTATCGGCTTGCAGGGGCTCGAAACGCCGGAGATGACGACCCGCGTCGGGCAGAAGATCCCTAACCCAACCTGGACGCCTCCGGCAGGCATTCGCGCACGTTCTGCGGCGAAGGGGATTCATCTGCCTGCCGTGGTGCCTGCCGGGCCGAATAACCCGCTGGGGCGCTATGCGCTGCGTCTTGCATATGGCAACGGTGAATACCTGATTCATGGCACCAGCGCGCCGGACAGCGTCGGGCTGCGTGTGAGTTCGGGCTGTATTCGCATGAACGCGCCGGATATTAAAGCGTTGTTCAGCCAGGTTCGTAGCGGCACGCCGGTGCGCGTTATCAACGATCCGGTAAAATATTCGGTTGAGCCGAATGGCATGCGTTACGTTGAAGTGCATCGTCCGCTGTCGCAGAACCCGGAACAGGATACGCAGAATCTGAGCTTCACGCTCTCGTCTGACTTCACGCAGTTTGCACAACATGCTGATGTGCGCAAGGAGCAGCTTCAGAAGGCGTTGACGCGTCGGGCGGGGTATCCGGTCGCTGTGAGCGGAGAAAATGGCGCAGCGCGTGCTACAGCGCCGTCATTATCGATGCAGAGTGGTCAGCGTGGTGATGTGGTGTCGGAAGGCGAGGTTTCAGGGACGGTAACGCAATAGCGATTGTTAAATCACAGGCAAAAAAAATGGCGCACAATGTGCGCCATTTTATTACCAGAACTCTTACTTACGGTAAGAGTGAGCCTGGTTGTCCAGACGCTGGTTAGCGCGAGCTGCGTCATCTTTAGCAGCCTGAACGTCGGAACGGATTGCGTTCACGTCGTTGCTCAGCTGGTCAACTTTAGCGTTCAGAGTCTGAACGTCAGAAGACAGCTGATCGATTTTAGCATTGCTGGAGCAACCTGCCAGCAGAGTAGAACCCAGGATTACCGCGCCCAGTACCAGTTTAGTACGATTCATTATAAATACCCTCTAGATTGAGTTAATCTCCATGTAGCGTTACAAGTATTACACAAACTTTTTTATCTTGAGAATATTTTTTTATCCGAAAACCCTTATTTTTGATCGTTCGCTCAAAGAAGCATCGACTTTCGCTCTAACGAAAGAAAAACTCTATGAAAACAGGGGAGTTCCATCGGATTCGTCTTAGATAATTTTAGTTTAAATAGTAAAATCCGATTTGCTTTTTTATTGAGCATGGTGATTAGACGTAATAAAAAAAGCGCCCCGAAGGGCGCTTTTTATTCGCATCTGAAATAGATCTGTAAATTATTACAGTACGTGTACGGATGCAGTATTGGTGGTTCCGCTTGGTACCAGTGCGCCAGAAACCATCACGACAACGTCGCCTTTCTGCGCCAGGCCGCTTTCCAGAGCGACTTCTTTACCCAGACGATAGAAATCATCAGTGGAGGAGATTTCTTTCACCAGCTGCGGCACAACGCCTTTGCTCAGCACCAGCTGACGCGCGGTGGTTTCGTTGGTGGTCAGCGCCAGGATGGTGGCATCCGGGAAGTATTTACGCACTGCGCGAGCAGATTTACCGCCCTGGGTCGCAACGACGATCAGCGGCGCGTCCAGTTTCTCAGCAGTTTCAACCGCGCCACGGCAAACGGCTTCAGTGATGCGCAGTTTACGGCTGTCGTTGTTGAACTCCAGACGGCTGGTCATCACGCGGTCAGTACGTTCGCAGATGGTCGCCATGATGGTCACAGCTTCCAGCGGGTATTTACCTTTAGCGGATTCGCCAGACAGCATAACGGCATCGGTGCCGTCCAGGATGGCGTTGGCAACGTCACCGGCTTCTGCGCGGGTAGGGCGCGGGTTTTTGATCATGGAATCGAGCATCTGGGTCGCAGTGATAACGACTTTACGTGCACGGATACATTTTTCGATGATCATTTTCTGCGCGAAGATAACTTCTTCAACCGGGATTTCAACACCCATGTCGCCACGCGCAACCATGATGCCGTCGGATGCTTCGAGGATTTCGTCGAAGTTGTTCAGGCCTTCCTGGTTTTCGATTTTGGAGATGATCTGGATCTTCTCGCCGCCGTGTGCTTTCAGGTGCTCACGGATTTCAATCACGTCAGAACGTTTACGGATGAAGGACGCCGCAACAAAGTCAACGCCTTGTTCGCAACCAAAGATCAGATCCTGTTTGTCTTTTTCAGCCAGTGCAGGCAGCGCGATGGAAACGCCCGGCAGGTTAACGCCTTTGTTTTCGCCCAGGTCGCCGTTGTTCAGCACTTTACAGATAACTTTGTTACCTTCGATAGCGGTAACTTCCATGCCGATCAGACCATCGTCAACCAGAACGGTGTTGCCAACGGACAGGTCGGTGGTGAAACCTTCATAGGTTACAGCAACGATTTCGTTGTTACCGACAACAGATTTGTCAGTGGTGAAGGTGAAGGTCTGGCCTGCTTTCAGGGAGACGTCGTTGCCGCCTTCCAGTTTGATGGTGCGGATTTCCGGACCTTTGGTATCCAGCAGGATAGCGGCTTTCTGGCCGGTTTTCTTCATCACGTTGCGCAGGTTCTGGATGCGCTGACCGTGTTCAGCATAGTCACCGTGGGAGAAGTTCAGACGCATAACGTTCATGCCCGCATCGAGCATTTTGCCTAACATCTCTTCGGATTCGGTTTTCGGACCGATGGTGCAAACAATTTTGGTCTTTTTCATGACAGTCTTAGTCTTTAAGTTGAGTAAGTTGAGAAGGATATGGGAATCTCGCTCCATAAGCGCACAGCCACGGAGTCAAACCTGTGTTACGAAACTTGCGACGCCACGCCATCATAAGGATAGGTGACATCAAAAAAGCGTGCAGAGGAAAGTGTGCTAGTGGTTCAGCAAACTGAAGGGTACGATAATTATGTTGGTTATTAATACAGTTCAATGAGCTGAAACCATTCAAGAAAGAATCGGCGCGTATTATACGGTGTAACATCACAAAAAGAAAATAAAAACAGCGTTTCAAAATTCGAAAGATTAACATTAACAAAATAAAAACCTTTCCAGTAAGGTATTATAACAACGTGGTAAGGTTTATTGATGAATTCCTCGCCGCAAAAGGCGGTTTTGCGGTGGAAAGAGGTGTACATTCATCAATTTGATTTATATTAAATTTGAATCAATAATATTTTGATTATTAATGGAAAACAGGGAGCGCGCGCAATGGGAAATCTGAGTAAAGACGAGGTTCTGTACCAGGAGATGTGTCGAGTGGTCGGTAAAGTTGTGCTCGAAATGCGCGATTTGGGCCAGGAACCGAAACATATCGTGATTGCGGGCGTAGTGCGTACGGCGCTGGCCAACAGCAAGATTCAGCGTTCAGAACTGACGCGTGAAGCCATGGAAAAGGTGATAAAAGCACTGGCAGGGCAGTAACCCCGCCGGGCAATGTACTCAGGCAATCACAAAACGTAGCACCGCTTTAACGGCAATATCGCTGTGATGCGCAATTAACGCTTCATCATCAATTTCCGGCAACGGGCCATCCAGATACAGGCTATTAAAACTGTAAAAGTTGGAGACCTGATAAAAGCTGAAGCTGCTGATGAGGCGGTGCACATCGCGCGCTTCCACGCCGGGCTGAAAAATCGTCTGCTGCTGACCGCGCTGAAGAATATTCTCCAGCAGCGAAAGTGCGCTCTTATTCACCCGCTTAAAGTCATCGGACGATAATAGCCATTTCCCGCGCTGCATATTCTCCATACAGATAATCCGCATGTAATCGGCGTGTGTGGCGTGATAACGCACACTCCATTTCACCAGTTGCACCAGCGCCTCGACCGGCGGCACATTTTCGAGCCCCAGCCGCTGTTCCGTTTCGCGTATACGCGCATAAACGTGCTGCAACACAGCCTGATAAAGCTGCTCCTTCGTTTTGAAGTAGTACACCACCATACGCTTGGTGGTTTGTGCTTCTCCGGCAATTTGTTCCATACGCGCCCCGGCGAGCCCATGCTCGGCGAAAACGGCGATCGCGGCGGTAAAAATCCTGTCTTTCAGAGACTGTGCTTCATCGTGAGCAACGGCGGACATAGCAACTCCTGTTTTTTCTCAAGAACAAAAAATACACACAATGATCACAATTTAGCAACCGAATCTGGCGTAAATGAACCAAATGATTCATATTCGTTTCATCTCTTCATTCACACAGGGCGAAACCTATGCTGCGCTCCATTGCTACCGTTTCCATTTCCGGGACGCTGCCTGAAAAACTGAGCGCCATTGCGGCGGCGGGCTATCAGGGCGTTGAAATCTTTGAAAACGATCTTCTCTATTATACCGGTACGCCCGCCGATATCCGAATGCTGGCCGACGATCTGGGCTTAAAAATTACCTTATTCCAGCCATTTCGTGACTTCGAAGGTGCAAGTCGCGAACAGTTTGCCGCCAATCTGGCACGCGCGAAACGTAAATTCGCGCTGATGCATGAACTGGGGTGCGACACCCTGCTGCTGTGCAGCAATGTCTCGCCGAACTGTTCGGCGGATTTTGACTTGCAGGTTGCTGACCTGCGGGCGCTGGCGACGCTGGCGGAGCAGGAAAACATCCATATTGGCTACGAAGCGCTGGCATGGGGGACACACGTCAATCGCTGGTATCAGGCGTGGGAGCGCGTCAAAGCGGTCAATAGCCCGGCGATGGGAATTGTGCTGGACAGTTTTCATGTGCTGTCGCGTGGCGATAATCTCACGCGCCTGAATGAGGTACCACTGGAGAAAATCACCTTCCTGCAACTGGCAGATGCACCGTTAATGAAGATGGATGTGCTGGAGTGGAGCCGCCATTTTCGCTGCTTCCCCGGTCAGGGCGAGCTGCCGCTGATTGAATTCGCAACCGAACTGACGCGCCGTGGTTATCGTGGCCCCTGGTCGCTGGAAATTTTTAACGACGGTTTTCGCGCCTCGCCCAACGGCGCGACGGCGAAAGATGGGTATCGCTCTCTGCTGTGGCTGGAGGAGCAAACCCGCATGGCGCTGAGTAAAAGCAACGCGGATCTGTTTGTCACCGAGCCGTTGCCACAATGGCTCGGTATGGAATTTATCGAGTTTGCTGCCAGCGCCGCTGAGGCGAAAAAACTGGGCGCGATGCTGGCGGGAATGGGCTTTCGCCAGACCGGAATGCACCGCTCCAAGCAGGTGGCGCTGTGGAGCAATGGCGATGCGCGGGTCATCATCAACTATCAACCGCACAGCTGGGCGGATCACTTCTATCAACGTCACGGCGTCTCTCTTTGCGCGATGGCGTTGCGCGTCAGCGATAGCGCGGCGGTTATTACCCGGGCACGTGCCTACGGCTACGCCACCTGGCAAGGGGAAGTCGGCCCGAATGAAAGCACCATTCCGGCGGTGTGCGCGCCGGACGGAAGCCTTATCTATCTTGTTGATGAAAAACAAAATATCTACACCCAGGACTTTACCCTGACGCCTGATGACAATCCTGATGGCTTTACGGGCATCGATCATCTGGCGCTGGGCATGGAAGCCGACAGTCGCGATAACTGGGTGATGTTCTTTCGATCGGTGTTTGGTTTTGAGCTTGAACACGAACAAACCATGCCCGACCCGTACGGGCTGGTGCGCAGCCTGGCGGTGCAAAGTCCGCAGGGCAACATTCGCTTCGCACTCAATATTTCGCAAAGCCGCGCCACGCAAATTGCACGCTCTGTTGCCTGTTATCAGGGCGCGGGCTTGCAGCACGCCGCTTTTTCCTGCCGCGATTTACCGGCAATGCCGCCATTCTCCCCGGCCATTTCGCTGCCTGTTCCCGCGAACTATTACGAGGATCTGGTGGCGCGTTTTGGTCAGCCGGAAGGGATGGCAACTCTGCAACAGCAGCAAATTCTTTATGACCGCGATGCGCAGGGCGGTGAGTTTTTCCATCGCTATAGCTGGCCGTTCAGTGAAGGGCGCTTCTTTTTCGAATTGACCGAAAGGCGAGGCGGTTACGCCCAGTACGGGGCCGTCAATGCCGCCGTACGCCTTTCGGCGATGCAGTACCGTCAGATGCTGTAACTGTACCATCCGGTTCACTCCGGGCGTAAGACCATAACAATAAACATTCATCTGCACTCTACAACGACAGGTAAGCCCTATGAACACATATAGCCATAATCGCGTGGCAACCGCTGAGGCGGTGGCGGCGGTTCCCCGCTCACGGCGGCGTATTGGTATTCTGACGCTGCTGGCCGCGGGTACCATGATCAACTATCTGGACAGAACGGTTTTAGGGATCGCTGCCCCACAACTGACACAAGAGCTGGGGATTGGCGCGGCAATGATGGGGATTGTTTTCTCTGCATTTGCCTGGACTTACGCGCTGGCGCAAATTCCCGGCGGGATGTTCCTGGACCGCTTTGGCAACAAAGTCACCTATTTCCTGGCGCTGAGTTTCTGGTCGCTGTTTACCTTGCTGCATGGTTTCGCGATTGGCCTGAAAACGCTGCTGCTGTGCCGTTTCGGCCTTGGGGTGAGTGAAGCGCCATGCTTCCCGGTTAACAGCCGGGTCGTCAGCGCCTGGTTTCCGCAGCAGGAGCGCGCGCGCGCCACGGCGGTGTATACGGTGGGGGAATACCTCGGGCTGGCCTGCTTCGCGCCATTACTGTTCTGGATAATGGATGGTTTTGGCTGGCGAACATTGTTTATTACCGTTGGCGTCTTTGGTCTGCTGTTCGCGCTGGTGTGGTGGCGCTGTTATCGCGAACCGCACGAAGATAAACATCTGAGCGATCAGGAGCGAGACTACATCGCCGCAGGCGGCGGTATCACCACCGGAACGGAGAAAAAAACGCATTTCAGCTGGCCGCTGGTGCGCCAGCTGTTGAGCAAACGGCAAATTCTCGGGGCCAGTATCGGGCAATTTGCCGGTAACACGGTGCTGGTCTTCTTCCTGACCTGGTTCCCCACCTATCTGGCAACCGAGCGCCATATGCCGTGGCTGAAAGTGGGCTTCTTCGCCATTCTGCCGTTCCTGGCGGCAGCGGGCGGCGTGATGTTCGGCGGCTGGGTATCGGACAAAATCCTCAAAGCCACGGGCAGCGCCAACCTTGGCCGCAAACTGCCGATCGTGGTGGGGCTGCTGATGGCAAGCTGCATCATCACCGCTAACTGGCTGGAGAGCGACACGGCGGTGATCCTGGTAATGTCCTTCGCGTTCTTTGGCCAGGGAATGGTCGGACTTGGCTGGACGCTTATCTCCGATATGGCGCCCAAAGGACTCGGCGGCCTCACCGGCGGGTTGTTTAACTTCTGCGCTAACCTCGCGGGCATTCTGACGCCGCTGGTCATTGGTTTTATCGTTGCGGCATTCGGCAACTTCTTCTACGCACTTATCTATATCGGCGGGGCCGCGCTGCTCGGCGTGGTGGCGTATCTTTTTATTCTTGGCGATGTAAAACGTATTGAACTGGATATTCCGCAGGGAGAAACAGATGCAAATTAGTGGTCACACGCGGTTAATTGCCCATCTGGGTTATCCGACGGAAGGCTTCAAAGCACCGATGATCTACAATCCGTGGTTTGCGGATCAGCAGGTGGACGCCAGAGTGGTGCCGGTGGGCGTCACGCCCGAGGATTACGCGGCTTTCGTCCCGACACTGTTCAAAATGACCAATATTGCCGGAGCGCTGGTCACCATGCCGCACAAAGTGGCGACCTGTGCGCTCATGGCGCGTCTGAGCCCGACAGCGGCCATTGCCGGCGCATGCAATGCCATTCGTCGCGAGGCGGATGGCTCGCTTACCGGCGAAATGTTCGATGGCGACGGTTTCGTGCGCGGTATTCAGCGCAAAGGCTTCCAGACAAGAGGTGCCCGCGCGCTGGTGGTGGGTAGCGGCGGCGTGGGCTCGGCGATTGCCGCCTCTTTAGCGGCGGCAGGCGCTGCGGCGCTAACGCTGTATGACAACCGTCCGGAAATGGCAGCGGCGCTTGCCACGCGTTTACAGGCGCACTATCCGCGACTGAAAATTACCCTGATGGCGAACGATCCTTCCGGGCATCAGCTGGTGGTGAATGCAACGCCTTTGGGGATGAACCCGGATGATCCGTTGCCGCTGCCCGCTGAATTGCTCACGCCAGAGATGTTCGTCGGTGAAGTGGTCATGAAGCAGGCCGTCACACCGCTGCTGGCGATAGCGAAAGCGCGCGGGTGCGCGACTCAGCAGGGCACGGACATGCTGTTTGAGATGATTCCCGCGTATCTCGATTTCTTCCATCTGCCGGTGGCAACGCCGGAGCAGCTACGTGCGCTGGCTCAAATCGAATCATGATGCTTGTGCCTGATGGCGCTACGCTTATCTGGCCTACGGGATCGTCAACCTTGTAGGCCGGGCAAGCGCAGCGCCCCCGGCATTTTTACGGGCTGCACATTGCGCATAATCCCGCTAAAATATCCGTTTTCCCGCTGGATTTTGTTATGCCATCCACACTAACGCTTTTCGCCGCAGGCAGCCTGCGGCGCGCATTTATTCCCCTTATTGAATGCTTTACGGCGCAAACCGCCATCCCGGTGAACCTGAGTTTTGGCCCGGCCGGACTGCTGCGTGAGCGTATCGAAGCGGGTGAGGCGTGCGATGTGTTTGCTTCGGCTAACGCGCAGCATCCACAAACGCTGATTGCGCAGGGACTGGCGCGGGAAAGCCAGATTTTTGCCCGCAACACCTTAATTCTGACCGCGCATCGCCATCTCAGGGGCGACGCATTAACACTTCTGCGCAACCCCGATTTACGTCTGGCAACCTCCACGCCAGGCTGTGACCCTTCCGGTGATTACACCTGGCAGCTGTTTGATAATTTAAACAGCCTTGAGCCCGGCCTCGGTGAGCAACTGAAATCCCGTGCTATGCAGCTGGTAGGTGGGCGCGACTCGCTCTGCATTCCATCAGGGGAGATCGCCAGTAAATGGTTACTACAACAGGATCTGACCGATCTGTTTATCGGCTATGCGCACTATGCCGCCGCGTTAACGCACGACGACGCTCTGCGCGTGGTTGAGCTTCCGCAGGGGCAGAATATTCGCTGTGATTACCATGCCGCACGGCTGGCTGAAAGTGAAAATGCGCAGACGCTGTATGCCTTCATCCTTGCGAACGTTGGGCAACGTTACCTGCGCGAAGCGGGATTTTTAGCGGTGAATTGAAAACAGCGGCGCCAGCACCGGACATGCGTAATCAGTAAGCTGAATTTTACGTACCGGCAGGCCATACGCGCGTTGCAGGTTTGCTTCTTGAACAACATCCGATGTCGCGCCTGCCAGCCACTCTCTGTTGGGCAACAGCAGCAACGTGTGGCTGGCTATTTGCAACGCATGAGTGGGATCGTGCGTGGTGAACACCACCGTGCGCGACTGACCGTGTGCCAGGTTACTAATCAGCTGCAACACGGTTTGCTGATTAGCGAGATCCAGCGCCGAGCAGGGCTCATCGAGCAAAATATTCTGACTGGCGCTGACCAGCGCGCGTGCAATCATCACCAGCTGCTGCTGGCCGCCGGAAAGGGCGTGGAACAGCGTATCGGCCAGATGCACAATATTAAGCTGCGCCAGCGCCTGCATCACCTGCTGCTCATCCTCCTGCTTAGGTTGCGCAAACAGGGCGATGTGCCGCGCCCGACCCATCAGCACCACATCGCGCACCCGCCAGGCAAACGCCGGACGAAAAGATTGCGGCACAATCCCCGCGCCGCCGCGTACGTGCACGCTGCCAGAGATTGCCCGCAGCACGCCGGTCACCGTATCGAGCAACGTGCTCTTCCCGCGTCCATTCGCCCCTAATACCGCCCAGATTTCACCGGGCCGGCAATCGAGTGTCATCGGGGAAAACAACGGCTGCTGATGACCATATACCAATGCATTCAGAGAAAGTGACGCGGTCATGAGCGGGCTCCTCGGCGCGTGTTGCGCACCAGTAACAGGGTAAACAGCGGCGCGCCAATCAATGCGGTCAGAATGCCGATAGGGATCTCCGCCGCCGTCAGCGTACGCGCGACATCATCCACCACAATCATAAAACTGGCGCCCAGCCAGAACGCGGTTGGCAGCAGGCGACGGTGATCCGCACCCGCCAGCAAACGGGCCAGATGGGGAATCACCAATCCCACCCACGCAATACTGCCGCTTACCGCTACCTGTGCGGCAACCAGTAACGCGCAGCACACCAGCACGCCGCGACGCAGCGGTGTGACGTTAACCCCCAACGCGCGCGCATCTTTATCGTCGAGTGACAGTAAATTAATGCGCCAGCGCAGTTTAAACAGGACCGCAGCGGACAGGGCGACCGGAAGCGCGAGCATCAGCGTTTTGTGCCAGTTTGCCGTCGCAAAGCTGCCGAGTAGCCAGAACACGATGTTGGGCAGCGTCTCTTCCGTATCGGCGAGATACTGCATCAGGCTTACCAGTGCGGCAAAGAAACCGCTGAGGATGATCCCGGCGAGGATCAAAATTAGCGTGCTTTCTCGCCCCTGTAGCGCAGCAATGAGATAGACAAGACACAGTGCCAGCAGGCCAAAGAAGAACGTGGAACCCATCATCAGCGGGGCGCTGAATCCCAACAAAATCGCCAGCGTACCGCCGAACGCTGACCCGGAAGTGACGCCGATAATATGTGGATCGACCAGTGGGTTCTGGAACACGCCCTGGAGCGTGGCGCCGCACAATCCCAGCGCGCCGCCCGCCAGCAGCGCCATCAACACGCGCGGCAAACGCACGGACCAGACTATCTGCTGCGCGATATCCGCAGGTGCAGTGGGATGAAACAGTTGCCAGAGCACATCGCGCAGGGGCAGAGGATACTGACCAAAGCAAAGGGACACCACGGCAAGAAAAAGGGTGAGCAGCATCAACCCACCCTGAAGCGCCAGCGGTTGACTACGGTTGAGCATGCGGCTGCCAACTGGTGCGGTAGAAACGTTGGTAATAATCCTGGGCCTGGGCATCGACATCGACGTTTTTGTAGTGCTCTGGATAGAGTTTTTTCGCCATCCACAATTCACCAATCGCCAGCGCTTCCGGCATTGGGTAGCCCCAGGCTTTGGCATATTCCGGCATTAGCCAGACGCGATGATTTTTCACGGCATCAATGGCCTGCCATTGTGGGTCAGTGGTGATTTCTTTAACCACTTCCGGGTAGCGGTCCTGCACGAAAATGACCTGTGGGTTCCACTGCAATACCTGCTCCAGCGACACCTGACGTGCGCCTTTCACTGTAGCCGCGGCGACGTTCATCGCCCCCGCGTGCTGCATCATCAGCCCGGTATATTTTCCGGAGCCATAGGTGTTGAGATCCGGGTTGGCCATATAGACGCGGACTTTTTTGTCTTCAGCAATCTCCGCGACCGGTGCGTTGAATTTCTGGCGCGCGCTAAAGGTGTAGCGGATCAGTTCGTCTGCTTGTTTCTCGCGATTCACCACCTCGCCAATCAGGCGAATACCCTGTTTCAGCCCTTCGTCATAGGCGTGTTCTTCATCCGCCATCGTCGGGTTCATTTTGTTTTTTTCACCGGCGGCATCTTCACGCAGCGAAATCGCGACAACCGGGATGCCCGCGTTTTGAATCTGCTGGATCATTGCCGCTGGCGCATAGTTGGCGACGAACACCACCTGCGGATGTAGCGCCAGCAGGCTTTCGATATTCACCTGCGTCAGGTCGCCGGGCATGGGCAGAGAGGAGAGTGTCGGCATAAAGCGTGCGAAATCGGGGCCCAGCTGTTTTTTCCAGCTGCTGAGTACGCCAACCACGTCTTTACCGGCGTCTAACTGCACCAGCAGATTAAGCGTTTGGTGTTGCAGAACCACTGCGCGGTTAACGGTATCGGGCAGGGTGACCTGACGGCCAAGCTGGTCGGTGAGTGTGCGTTCCGCCTCGGCGGGTGAAACAACGGCAAACGTGGCGCAGAGCAGCGCGATGCCGGGGAGCAGACGTTTTACATTCAACATGAAGTGGCTCTGAGAGAAGGGAAATTTCGATGTGTATTTGAATATATAACGATGGGGATTGCAAATGGTTGTGGGGGAGATACCTATTAATTTCTGGGGTATGGTGCGCGATGGGGCCCTCACCCCGGCCCTCTCCCGCAGGGAGAGGGAGAAAACCGCACTCGCTTAAACTTTGGCACGATCGGTTCCCTCTCCCTGCGGGAGAGGGTTAGGGTGAGGGATGCTCGTAGATAATCTCCTGCTCTTCCATGCGCTCCTCAATCTGTTTCGCTACCCGCTGTAGCGCACTCAAATGCTTCGCCGCCGCCTGTTCAATGGTCATCGCTTTGGCGATATACACCAGGTTCAGACAGCCCATTACCCGGCCCTGGCTGCGCACCGGCACGGCGATGGAGGCGATTTTTTCCTCTTGCTGCCAGCCGCCAAAGTTTTCGCCATAACCATTATGGCGTGTGCGTTCCAGAATAGATGCCAGCTTCTCGGGTTCGCGCGCCAGCTGGTATTCCGCTTCCGGACGGCCAGCCAGCATGTTGATAATCGGCTGGCGGTCGTGCTCGGCGGAAAACGCCAGCCAGGTAATACCCGACGCGGTCAGCAGCAGCGGCAGGCGGCGGCCAACCATGGCCCGGTGAAAAGAGAGACGGCTAAAACGGTGCGTAGTTTCGCGCACCACCATGGCGTCAACGTCGAGCGTGGTTAAATCGGTTGGCCAAATGACCTCGCGCAATAATTCGCCAAGTAATGGCGTTGCAAGTGCAGAAATCCAATGTTCGTCACGAAATCCTTCACTCAGCTGACGAACTTTCATCGTCAAACGGAAGCTGTCATCGGACAAACTGCGGCGAACGTAGCCTTCATCCTGAAGCGTTTCCAGCAGCCGCCGAACGGTGGTGCGATGCAGGCCGCTAAACTCAGCCAGCGTCGCGGTTGATGCGCCCCCATCGAATTTATTTAACAAATTTAATAACAATAACCCTCGGGTTAATCCGCGTACTGTTTTGTATTCCGTCGTCTCGTTGTTCTTCATGTTTCCTGACAATTCTAGAGTCAAAACAACCGTGTGCACTAAGTGCACCTCTGAGCCTGTTTTGATTGTAGCCTAAATTACCGGACATATACTGAGCGCATTATAAAAAAATGTTCACATCAAATTAACAAATGACGGCACGGGCGTATCCGTACCGGTTATTTGGTCCGAGAAGTGAGGTAATGACATGACAACGATAAATCCCGATATCCAGCCTGCCGTTCAGCAGTCCGCTCAGGTCGCCATTGTCGGCGCGGGCCCGGTGGGCCTGATGATGGCGAACTACCTTGGGCAGATGGGCGTCGAGGTACTGGTGGTTGAGAAGCTCGACAAACTGATCGACTACCCGCGCGCCATCGGTATTGACGATGAAGCGCTGCGCGCCATGCAATCGGTCGGCCTGGTGGAGAACGTATTGCCACATACCACGCCGTGGCATGCGATGCGTTTCCTGACTCCGAAGGGTCGCTGCTTTGCTGATATTCAGCCGATGACCGACGAGTTTGGCTGGTCGCGGCGAAACGCCTTTATTCAGCCGCAGGTCGATGCGGTGATGTATGAAGGGCTGTCGCGTTTCCCGAACGTGCGGGTGCTTTTCTCGCGTGAGCTGGAAGCGTTTAGTCAGAATGGTGACAGCGTCACAATTAATCTGCAAGGCCCGGAAGGCCAGCGCGAAACGGTGAAAGCCGACTGGCTGGTCGCCTGCGATGGCGGGGCGAGCGTGGTGCGCCGTACGCTCAATGTGCCGTTTGAAGGCAAAACCGCGCCGAATAAATGGATTGTGATTGATATCGCCAACGACCCTTTATCGACGCCGCACATTTACCTGTGCTGCGACCCGGTGCGCCCTTATGTCTCTGCCGCGCTGCCGCACGGCGTGCGCCGTTTCGAGTTTATGGTGATGCCCGGTGAAACCGAAGAACAGTTGAGCGAACCGCACAACATGCGTCAGTTGCTGAGCAAAGTGCTGCCGAATCCCGATCACGTCGAACTGATTCGCCAGCGTGTGTATACCCACAACGCGCGCATTGCTGAACGTTTCCGCGTTGATCGCGTACTGCTGGCGGGCGACGCCGCGCACATCATGCCAGTCTGGCAGGGTCAGGGTTACAACAGCGGGATGCGCGACGCCTTCAACCTCGCCTGGAAACTGGCGCTGGTGGTGAACGGTAAAGCGGGCGAACGTCTGCTCGACACCTACCAGCAGGAGCGTCGCGACCACGCGAAAGCGATGATTGATTTATCCGTCACCGCCGGAAACGTCCTTGCCCCTGCAAAACCCTGGCACGGCAACGTGCGTGATGGCATCTCCTGGTTGCTGAATTACATTCCGCCGGTGAAACGTTATTTCCTCGAAATGCGCTTTAAACCGATGCCGCAGTATCGCGAAGGGGCGCTGGTGATGGACGCCAGCGTCAAAAACACCCCGGTCGGCAAGATGTTCATTCAGCCAAAAGTGACCCGCGAGAGCGGCGAGGTGACGCTGCTGGATGATGTGATAGGCGCGAATTTCGCCATTATCGGCTGGGGCTGTAACCCGCTGTGGGGCATGAGCGAGCAGCAAATTGCCCGCTGGCGCGCGCTGGGAACGCAATTCATTCAGGTCGTGCCAGACGTACAGATTCATACCCCGCAGGACAACGTCGAGGGCGTAATTCGCCTCGGCGATACGCAAAACCGGCTGAAAACCTGGTTCGCCGCGCAGGACGCGTCGCTGGCGGTTATTCGCCCGGACCGCTTCGTCGCCGCGCTGGCAATCCCGCAAACGCTGGGTAACCAACTTAATCAGCTTGCCAGCGTCATGGCGTTGCAAGCCGTTTCATCCTCCGCTCCTGTTGAAAAGGTGGCCTGATATGAACGCATATCTGCATTGTCTCTCCCACACGCCGCTGGTCGGCTATGTCGACCCGGCACAGCCGGTGCTGGATGAAGTGGATGGCGTGATTGCCGCCGCGCGCGAACGCATTGCTGCATTTGACCCGGAACTGGTGGTGCTGTTTGCCCCCGATCACTACAACGGTTTCTTCTACGACGTGATGCCGCCTTTCTGCCTGGGCGTTGGCGCGACGGCGATTGGCGACTTTTCCAGCGCGGCGGGAGAACTGCCGGTGCCGACGGATATCGCGGAAGCGTGTGCGCACTACAGCATGAAAAACGGTATCGACCTGGCGGTGTCCTACTGCATGCAGGTGGACCACGGTTTTGCCCAGCCGCTGGAGTTTCTGTTAGGCGGTCTGGATTCTCGCCCGGTGCTGCCGATCTTCATTAACGGTGTCGCCACGCCGCTGCCGGGTTTCCAGCGTACCCGCATGATGGGTGAAGTGATTGGCCGTTTCCTTACCACCCTCAACAAGCGCGTGCTGATTCTGGGTTCTGGCGGGTTATCGCATCAGCCTCCGGTGCCGGAGCTGGCGAAGGTAGACGCCCACATGCGCGACCGCCTGCTGGGCAGCGGGAAGCATCTGCCGCCGGATGAGCGCGAGCTGCGTCAGCGCCGCGTTATCGAAGCCGCCGAGAAGTTTATTGAAGATCAGAAAAGCCTGCATCCGCTTAACCCGGTCTGGGATAACCAGTTTATGACGCTGCTTGAACAGAAACGTTTGGGCGAACTGGATGCTGTCAGTAATGAAGAGCTTTCGGCCATTGCCGGGAAATCTACTCACGAAATTAAGACCTGGGTTGCCGCGTTCGCCGCGCTGTCAGCCTTTGGCGACTATCGCACCGAGGGGCGTTACTACCGCCCAATCCCTGAATGGATTGCCGGTTTCGGTTCCCTTAGCGCCCGTTCACAGAATTAAAGCAGGAGAAAAACAATGACCTATCAACCGCAAACTGAAGCCGCAACCAGCCGTTTCCTGAATGTCGAAG
Source organism: Pseudocitrobacter sp. CD920760 (assembly GCF_057782505.1). Lineage (NCBI taxonomy): Bacteria > Pseudomonadati > Pseudomonadota > Gammaproteobacteria > Enterobacterales > Enterobacteriaceae > Pseudocitrobacter > Pseudocitrobacter sp. CD920760. Next base: position 2,934,226 of record NZ_CM173490.1, on the reverse strand, counting down.
AGGGCGGCCAGACGCTGCGCATCCATTTTAACGATTGTGGGCAGGGCGATGAAACCGTCGTCATGCTGCACGGTTCTGGCCCCGGCGCAACTGGCTGGGCCAACTTTAGCCGTAACATTGACCCGCTGGTGGAAGCCGGTTACCGCGTTATCCTGCTCGACTGCCCTGGCTGGGGGAAAAGCGACACCATTATTAACAGTGGTTCCCGCTCTGACCTGAACGCTCGCATTCTGAAAAGCGTGGTGGATCAACTGGATATCCAGAAGGTGCATCTGCTGGGTAACTCCATGGGCGGGCACAGTGCGGTGGCGTTTACCCTGACCTGGCCGGAACGCGTAGGCAAACTGGTACTGATGGGCGGCGGGACGGGCGGAATGAGCCTGTTCACCCCGATGCCGACGGAAGGCATCAAGCTGCTAAACGGCCTGTATCGCGAACCGAATATCGACAACCTGAAGAAGATGATGAACATCTTCGTCTATGACCCAAGCGATCTGACCGAAGCGTTGTTTGAAGCGCGTCTCAACAATATGCTGGCGCGTCGCGATCACCTGGAAAACTTCATTAAGAGCCTGGAAGCCAACCCGAAACAGTTCCCGGACTTTAGCCCGCGTCTGGCTGAAATCAAAGCCCCAACGCTGATTGTCTGGGGCCGCAATGACCGCTTCGTCCCAATGGATGCGGGCCTGCGTCTGCTTTCCGGCATTAATGGTTCTGAGTTGCACATCTACCGCGACTGCGGTCACTGGGCCCAGTGGGAACATGCCGAATCTTTCAACCAGCTGGTGCTGGATTACCTCAAACGCGCATAAGGAGCCGTCATGACCACGTCGTCACTTGAACAACTGGCCGCCGCCCTGCGCGAGGCTGAACGAACCGGACAGGCTATTGCGCCGCTGCGCGACATTATCGGTCTTGATAATGCCGAAGCCGCCTATGCCATCCAGGCTCTCAATGTGGAAAACGCGGTGGCGAAAGGCCGTCGCGTAGTCGGGCGCAAAATTGGCCTGACCCATCCGAAAGTGCAGCAACAGTTAGGCGTTGACCAGCCGGATTTCGGCACGCTGTTCGCCGATATGTGTTACGGCGACAACGACACGATTCCTTTTGATCGTGTGATGCAACCGAAAATTGAAGCAGAAATTGCACTGGTGCTGAATCGCGATTTACCAAACGTTGATACCACTTTTGATGAGCTATACGGCGCTATTGAATGGGTGTTGCCTGCGCTGGAAGTGGTGGGCAGCCGCGTGCGCGACTGGTCGATTAAGTTTGTCGATACGGTAGCGGATAACGCCTCCTGCGGGGTGTACGTCATCGGTAGTCCGGCGATGCGCCCGGCAGGGTTAGACCTGAAAAACTGCACCATGCGTATGACGCGTAATAACGAACAGGTGTCCAGCGGGCGCGGCAGCGAATGTCTTGGGCATCCGCTTAACGCCGCCGTCTGGCTGGCGCGCAAGATGGCGAGCCTAGGTGAACCGCTGCGTGCGGGCGACATCGTACTGACCGGCGCGCTGGGCCCGATGGTCGCCATCAATCCAGGCGATCGTTTTGAGGCGCTTATTGAAGGTATTGGTTCTGTGGCAGCCACGTTCTCTGCCGCACAAGAAGGAAGTCAGTCATGAGTAAGATAAAAGTCGCCATCATCGGTTCAGGTAATATCGGCACCGATCTGATGATCAAAATTCTGCGCAACGGCAAGCACCTTGAGATGGCGGTGATGGTGGGGATCGACCCAGAATCCGACGGGCTGGCGCGCGCGCGTCGCATGGGCGTCGCCACCACCCATGAAGGCGTCAACGGCCTGATGGCAATGCCGGAATTCGCCGATATTGATATCGTCTTTGACGCTACCAGCGCCGGGGCACACGTAAAAAACGACGCCGCGCTGCGGGCGAAGAAACCCAATATTCGCCTGATTGACCTGACGCCTGCGGCAATTGGCCCGTACTGCGTGCCGGTGGTGAATCTCGATAAAAACCTCAGCCAGGGCAACGTCAACATGGTGACGTGCGGTGGCCAGGCGACCATTCCCATGGTAGCGGCAGTTTCCCGCGTGGCGAAGGTCCATTACGCGGAAATTATCGCCTCGATTTCCAGTAAATCCGCCGGGCCGGGCACACGCGCCAATATCGACGAATTTACCGAAACCACCTCGCAGGCCATTGAAGTGGTGGGCGGTGCGGCAAAAGGCAAAGCCATCATTATTCTCAATCCGGCAGAGCCGCCGGTGATGATGCGTGACACGGTGTATGTGCTGAGCGAGGACGCCTCGCAAATCGAAATTGAAGCGTCGATTGAGGAGATGGCCGCCGCCGTTCAGGCGTATGTGCCGGGTTACCGCCTGAAGCAAAAAGTGCAGTTTGAAATTATTCCGCAGGATAAACCGGTGACCATTCCGGGTATCGGTCAGTTCTCCGGCCTGAAAACGGCGGTGTATCTGGAAGTCGAAGGCGCGGCGCACTATCTGCCAGCCTATGCCGGAAACCTCGATATCATGACCTCAGCGGCGATGTCGACGGCGGAAAAAATGGCGCAAACCATGGTGAAAGCAGCGGGAGAAGTCGCATGAACGGTAAAAAACTCTATATCTCCGACGTCACCCTGCGTGACGGCATGCACGCCATTCGCCACCAGTATTCATTAGACAATGTGCGCCAGATTGCCAAAGCGCTGGATGACGCGCGCGTGGATTCTATCGAAGTGGCGCACGGCGATGGTTTACAGGGTTCCAGCTTTAACTACGGTTTCGGCGCACACAGCGACATTGAGTGGATTGAAGCTGCTGCCGATGCGGTGAAGCACGCCAAAATCGCCACCCTGCTGATTCCTGGCATCGGCACGCTGCATGATCTGAAAGCCGCTTATCAGGCTGGCGCGCGCGTGGTGCGCGTGGCGACGCACTGCACCGAAGCGGATGTCTCCGCACAGCATATCGCGTTCGCGCGTGAGCTGGGCATGGATACCGTTGGCTTCCTGATGATGAGCCATATGACCACGCCGGAAAATCTGGCGAAACAGGCGAAGCTGATGGAAGGCTACGGCGCAACCTGCATCTATGTGGTTGATTCCGGCGGCTCGATGAACATGAACGATATTCGCGACCGTTTCCGCGCGCTGAAAGCGGTGCTCAAGCCAGAAACGCAAACCGGGATGCACGCACACCATAACCTGAGCCTTGGTGTGGCGAACTCGATCGTGGCGGTGGAAGAGGGCTGTGACCGCATTGACGCAAGCCTGGCGGGAATGGGCGCGGGGGCAGGGAATGCGCCGCTGGAAGTGTTTATTGCTGCGGCGGATAAGCTCGGTTGGGATCACGGTACCGATCTGTATGCGCTGATGGCGGCGGCAGACGATCTGGTGCGTCCGTTGCAGGATCGTCCGGTGCGCGTTGACCGTGAAACGCTGGCGCTCGGTTATGCCGGTGTGTACTCCAGCTTCCTGCGTCACAGTGAAGTGGCGGCGCAGCGCTACGGCCTGAGCGCGGTGGATATTCTGGTAGAACTGGGTAAACGCCGGATGGTTGGCGGCCAGGAAGACATGATCGTCGATGTGGCGCTCGACCTGAAAGCTAAAGCGTAAAACATAACAAGAAAGCTTCGCCCGCCTGGCATGATGCCCGGCGGGCGCGTTTGCAAGGAAAAAATGCGCGGCTGGCAACGTATCAGCCGCCTTTCACCTGTCACCCTCGCAAAGGTAACGCTATGTCGAACATCGCCTCTACACCTGCAACGTCTCGCCTGATACTGACTATCGGGCTCTGTTTTTTGGTCGCCCTGATGGAAGGGCTTGATTTACAGGCGGCAGGCATTGCCGCCGTCGGTATCGCCCAGGCTTTTTCGCTCGATAAAATGCAGATGGGCTGGATTTTTAGCGCCGGAATTCTGGGCCTGCTGCCCGGCGCGCTGGTAGGTGGAATGCTGGCCGATCGCTATGGGCGTAAACGCATTCTGCTCGGATCGGTGGTGCTGTTTGGCCTCTTTTCGATAGCCACCGCGCTGGCGTGGAGTTTTCCATCGCTGGTCTTTGCGCGTCTGATGACCGGCGTGGGGCTGGGTGCTGCGCTACCTAACCTGATTGCCCTGACCTCTGAAGCGGCAGGCCCGCGTTTTCGCGGCACGGCGGTGAGCCTGATGTACTGTGGCGTGCCGATTGGTGCGGCGCTGGCGGCGGCGCTTGGGTTCAGCGGCCTGGCGCAGGCGTGGCAAACCGTATTCTGGGTAGGCGGTGTGGTGCCGTTGCTGCTGGTGCCCTTGCTGATGCGCTGGTTGCCCGAATCGCAGGCGTTCACCCATCAACAGACGTCGTCGCCCGCGCCACTGCGCGCGTTACTCGCGCCGGGGACGGCTTCCTCCACGTTATTGCTGTGGCTCTGTTACTTCTTTACCCTGTTAGTGGTGTATATGCTGATTAACTGGCTGCCGATGCTGCTGGTCGATCAGGGCTTTAGTGGCTCACAGGCGGCGGGCGTGATGTTTGCTCTGCAAATCGGCGCAGCTGTGGGGACGCTTGTTCTCGGTGCGCTGATGGATAAACTGAGCCCAATGCGCATGTCGCTGCTGATTTACAGTGGCATGCTGGCCTCGCTGCTGGCGCTGGGCTCGGCGGAATCACTGAGCACGATGCTGCTTTCTGGCTTTGTCGCCGGGCTGTTTGCCACGGGCGGGCAGAGCGTACTGTATGCGCTGGCGCCGCTCTTTTATCGCACCGAAATCCGCGCCACCGGCGTCGGCACGGCGGTGGCGATAGGCCGCCTGGGCGCGATGAGCGGACCGCTGCTTGCCGGAAAAATGCTGGCGCTGGGTACCGGCACGGTGGGGGTGATGGCGGCCTCCGCGCCGGGGATCGTTTTAGCGGGTGTGGCGGTTTTCTGGTTAATGAATCGACAGAAGCAGGCATCCACCGCGATCGAAGCTTCTTAAGCGCAATTTTACCGGGCGGCGCAATGCTGCCCGGCCTATCAATTTCCCTCTGTTTTGACCCTCTTGCCGGGGTTTTTCCGAGTTAATACAATAAAAAACGTAATCAGGTTGAAAGACAACGAGTAAGTCGCTCATACTCTTACCCAGTCTCCCGTGCATCAGAAAAGCCTGAAGATCAATAACAGGAATTCGTACGGTCGCATAATTAAGGAATCCCTCATGGCAGAAGAAACTATTTTCAGCAAAATTATTCGTCGCGAAATCCCGTCGGATATCGTTTATCAGGATGAGCTGGTTACCGCGTTCCGCGATATCTCCCCACAGGCGCCGACTCACGTTCTGATCGTGCCTAATATCCTGATTGCCACCACTAATGACGTGGCGCCTGAACACGAACAGGTGCTGGGCCGCATGGTGACCGTGGCGGCAAAAATTGCCCGCGACGAAGGCATTGCTGATGATGGCTATCGTCTGATCATGAACTGCAACCGCCACGGCGGGCAGGAAGTCTTCCATATTCATATGCATCTGCTGGGCGGTCGTCCGCTCGGGCCGATGCTGGCACATAAAGGTTAAGTGATGAAAGCAGGCTTTTCAGCTGCGCTACTGGCTGCATTTTTGCTGGCCGGTTGTGGCTCGCAACCGGAAATTCCGGTGGGCGATCAGCAAACGCTGGTGATGGAATCGAATGTCCTGGCCGCCGGGATCAGCGCGGAAAAGCCTGAACTGACGCGGTCGGAAATTCAGGCGACCGCCAGCGCGAAGCTGTTCAATGAAAGGCGTGAACCTGTCACCCTTCATTATCGTTTTTACTGGTATGAAGCCAGAGGACTGGAAATGCACCCGCTTGAAGCGCCACGTACCGTCACCATCCCGGCTATGGGATCGGTCACGCTGTACGGCAGCGCCAGCAGCCTGGGCGCACATAAAGTCCGACTTTATCTTTATTTGTAAGGGGTAAACCGGAATGACTACATTGCGTCGCTATGCGCTAATCTCGGCACTGGCTGTCCTGCTCTCCGGGTGCGTGGTGAAACAAGAACAACCCGCACCGGTGGAAGAGGCGAAGCCAACACCACAACAGCCAGTCGAACCGCAGCAGCCGGTACCGACGGTGCCTTCTGTTCCGACGATCCCGCAGCAGCCTGGCCCTATTGAGCATCAGGACCAACAGCCGTCGCAGCCTGCGCCTCGTGTACGTCACTATGACTGGAATGGCGCGGTACAGCCGATGGCAGGTAAAATGTTGCAGGCGAGCGGCGTGAACGCGGGCAGCATTCTGCTGGTCGATAGCGTGAATAACCGCACCAACGGAACGCTGAACGCGGCCGAAGCGACAACCGCGCTGCGTAACGCACTGACCGGTAACGGTAAATTCACTCTGGTTTCCGCGCAGCAACTGGCTGTCGCCAAACAGCAGCTTGGCCTGTCGCCGCAGGATAGCCTCGGTTCGCGCAGCAAAGCGATGGGGATTGCCCGCAACGTCGGCGCACAGTATGTGCTGTACAGCAACGCCACCGGCAACGTGAATTCCCCGGTACTGAAAATGCAGCTGATGCTGGTACAGACGGGCGAAATTATCTGGTCAGGTAGCGGTGCCGTTACGCAACAATAAGCTCACGCGTGATGCGGTTCTGTCACGCTATTTCCCTCAGTATCATCTTGTCGCCAGCCCTGATTATTCAGGGCTGAGCGGCAGTAGCTGTATCATCGCCTGCGGTGAGCAGCAGCGGGTTTTGCGCCAGCACCACACGGCACAGGCCCGCGAATTTCACTTTCTGCGTCAATATCACGCGCTCACGCGTTTACCCTCCACGCTCGCTCCGAAGCCGGTTTTTTATACCTCTGGCTGGATGGCCGTTGAATTTTTCAGCGGAGAGGTGAAAAGCGTGCTGCCGCCCCCTCGCCAACTGGCGTCTCTCCTGTATCATCTGCATCAGCAGCCGCGTTTCGGCTGGCGCGTAACGGTGCTGCCGTTGCTGGAACGCTACTGGCAGCAGTGCCACCCTACGCGACGCACGCCGTTCTGGCTGCGCACATTGCATCGTCTGCAAAAACAGCGAGAGCCGCAGCCGCTGCGCCTTTCGCCATTGCATATGGATGTTCACGCGGGCAACATTGTGCATACGCCTGTCGGGTTGCGGCTGATTGACTGGGAGTATGCCGGAGACGGCGACATCGCGCTGGAGTTGGCGTCGGTGTGGATGCACGACGCGCATCAACGCCGTCAATACAGCGATGCGTACGCGGTACGGGCGCGCATTGCGCCAGACGCGCTATGGCAACAGATTTTACGCTGGCGGCCCTGGGTGTTAATGCTCATGGCGGGCTGGTATGAGTGTCGCTGGCAGCAAACCGGCGATCGGCAATTTATCACGCTGGCAGATGAAATTTGGTGTCAGTTAAAGGAAAAACGATAAGAGAGGTCAGTGTGGGTCCGGTAATGTTGGATGTGGAAGGCTACGAGCTGGATGCGGAAGAGCGCGAGATTCTGGCGCATCCGCTGGTGGGCGGCCTGATTTTATTTACCCGTAACTATCATGATCCGGCGCAGCTGCGCGAACTGGTGCGCCAGATCCGCGAGGCGTCGCGCAATCATCTGGTGGTGGCGGTCGATCAGGAAGGTGGCCGGGTGCAGCGTTTCCGTGAAGGCTTTACTCGCCTGCCTGCCGCACAATCTTTTGCCGCCGTACTCGGCGAGGAAGAGGGCGGACGCCTGGCGGTTGAGGCCGGTTGGCTGATGGCCAGCGAAATGATCGCCATGGATATTGATATCAGCTTCGCTCCGGTGCTGGATGTCGGGCATATCAGCGCTGCAATTGGCGAGCGCGCCTATCATGCGGATCCGCAAAAAGCGCTGGCGATGGCGCGTCACTTTATCGACGGCATGCACAGCGCCGGTATGAAAACTACCGGTAAACACTTCCCCGGTCACGGGGCGGTCACCGCCGATTCGCATAAAGAGACGCCGCGCGATCCGCGTCGCGAAGCCGACATTCGCGCAAAAGATATGGCCGTGTTCCAGACGCTGATTACGGAAAATAAACTCGATGCCATTATGCCTGCGCACGTCATCTACAGCGACGTAGACCCGCGCCCGGCAAGCGGTTCGCCGCACTGGCTGAAAACCGTGCTGCGCGGTGAGTTAGGCTTCGATGGCGTGATTTTCTCTGACGATTTGTCGATGGAAGGCGCGGCGATTATGGGCAGCTATGCCGAGCGCGGCCAGGCATCGCTGGATGCGGGTTGCGATATGATCCTGGTCTGCAATAATCGTAAAGGTGCGGTCAGCGTTCTTGATAACCTGTCGCCGATCAATGCCGAGCGTGTTACGAAATTGTATCATAAAGGTTCATTTACACGTCAGGCGTTAAGGGATTCCGCCCGCTGGAAGACAGTCAGTGCGCAACTGGAACAGCTCCACGAACGCTGGCAGGACGTGAAGGCAGGCCATTAACCCTCCCGACAAGGGAGTTGTGGTGAGGATCAAATGATTATCTATTTACACGGTTTTGACTCGAACAGCCCAGGCAACCATGAAAAAGTGTTGCAGCTTCAGTTTATCGACCCGGATGTGCGGTTGATTAGCTACAGTACGCTGCATCCAAAACATGACATGCAGCATCTGCTGAAAGAAGTGGATAAAATGTTGCAGCTCAACGTTGACGATCGCCCGCTGATTTGCGGCGTGGGGCTCGGCGGCTACTGGGCGGAACGCATCGGCTTTTTATGCGATGTGCGTCAGGTTATCTTTAACCCGAACCTGTTCCCCAACGAGAACATGGACGGGAAGATTGACCGCCCGGAAGAGTATGTCGATATTGCCACCAAGTGTGTGAACAACTTCCGCGAGAAAAACCGCGACCGCTGCCTGGCGATCCTTTCCCGGAAGGATGAAGCGCTCGACAGCCAGCGTTCGGCACAGGAACTGCATCACTTTTATGAAATTATTTGGGATGACGTTCAGGGGCATAAATTCAAAAGTATCTCGCCACATCTGCAACGTATCAAAGCCTTTAAAACCTTAGGCTGAGCCGTTTTTTCACGCCCCGTTCTGGGGCGTGAAATGTTAAATCCCCCTCGTTTTTTTACTCCCCTTATCCGCAAAAATCCCATGAAACGCTAAAGTTGCTTAACTTCTGCGCGGTAAAACTTGATACACATCAAATTTGGTATGACCAATGCACCGTTCATGTTATTCTTCTTGCTGCTGAATGGTTTCGGGATAGTAACTTGTTGTTAGATAAGAGCTATTTTAATAACTTTTAATTAACAATTGGTTAATAATTTTTAAGGGGGTCACGTGACTACACCAATCAAAAGAATCGTTATTGTGGGTGGTGGCGCTGGCGGCCTGGAACTGGCTACTCAACTGGGTAGAAAGCTTGGCCGGAGCAAAAAAGCGAAAATTACGCTGGTGGACCGCAACCACAGCCATCTGTGGAAGCCGCTGCTGCACGAAGTGGCAACCGGTTCGCTGGATGAAGGCGTGGATGCGCTGAGCTACCTGGCGCACGCGCGTAACCATCACTTCCAGTTCCAGTTGGGTTCAGTGATGGATATCAACCGCGAAGCGAAAACGATTACCATCGCCGAATTGCGTGATGAGAAGGGCGACCTGCTGGTGCCGGAACGTAAGCTGGCTTATGACACACTGGTGATGGCGCTGGGCAGCACCTCCAACGACTTCAACACGCCGGGCGTGAAAGAGCACTGCATCTTCCTCGATAACCCGCATCAGGCGCGTCGTTTCCACCAGGAGATGCTGAATCTGTTCCTGAAATATTCAGCGAACCTGGGCGCGAACGGTAAAGTCAACATCGCCATCGTTGGCGGCGGGGCAACGGGCGTCGAGCTTTCTGCTGAACTGCACAACGCGGTGAAACAGCTGCACAGCTACGGCTACAAAGGCCTGACCAACGACGCGTTGAACGTTACGCTGGTGGAAGCGGGCGAACGTATTCTGCCTGCGCTGCCGCCGCGTATTTCCGGCGCCGCTCACAACGAGCTGACCAAAATGGGCGTACGCGTCCTGACGCAGACCATGGTCACCAGCGCTGATGAAGGTGGCCTGCATACCAAAGACGGCGAATATATTCAGGCCGACCTGATGGTGTGGGCAGCAGGCATCAAAGCGCCAGACTTTATGAAAGAGATTGGCGGCCTGGAAACCAACCGTATCAACCAGCTGGTGGTTGAGCCGACGTTGCAGACCACGCGAGATGCAGACATTTTTGCAATTGGTGACTGTGCGTCCTGCGCGCGTCCGGAAGGTGGTTTTGTGCCGCCGCGCGCTCAGGCTGCGCACCAGATGGCAACCTGCGCCCTGAATAACATTCTGGCGCAGATGAAGGGCAAAGAGCTGAAACCGTATTCTTATAAAGATCACGGCTCGCTGGTTTCACTTTCGAACTACTCGACGGTCGGCAGCCTGATGGGCAACCTGATGCGCGGTTCGATGATGGTTGAAGGTCGCATTGCGCGTATGGTGTATATCTCGCTATACCGTATGCACCAGATTGCGCTGCACGGCTACATCAAAACCGGCCTGATGATGCTGGTCGGCAGTATCAACCGCGTTATCCGCCCGCGCCTGAAACTGCACTAATATAATATTCCGGCCCGACGCTCAGTCGGGCCGTTTTCAGCAGATTGTTCGATGACTAACGGTAATTCCCGCTAAGACTCCTCTGAATCACGCTGGTTTGTGGTTTTATCTCGCACTTTTCATCCGCTTTCTCATTTGCTAACCCCCTCGTCAAGTTGCAGAATTGTTACTATCAGCAACAAAGGAGGATCTCCCGTGAATAAATCGATGTTGGCGGGTATAGGGATTGGCGTCGCAGCCGCGCTTGGCGTGGCGGCAGTCGCCAGCCTGAACGTGTTCGACCGTGGCCCGCAGTACGCGCAGGTGATTTCGGCTAAGCCTATTAAGGAAACCGTGAAAACCCCGCGCGAAGAGTGCCGCAATGTGGCCGTGACCCATCGCCGTCCGGTACAGGATGAAAACCGTATCACCGGTTCCGTGCTCGGCGCTGTCGCTGGCGGCGTGATTGGTCACCAGTTTGGCGGTGGGCGCGGGAAAGACGTTGCCACGGTGGTCGGGGCATTAGGCGGCGGCTACGCCGGAAATCAGATCCAGGGCTCGATGCAGGATAATGATACCTACACCAGCACTCAGAAACGCTGCAAAACCGTGTATGACAAATCCGAGAAAATGCTTGGGTATGACGTGACGTATAAAATTGGCGACCAGCAGGGGAAAATCCGTATGGATAAAGATCCGGGAACGCAAATTCCGCTGGATAATAATGGCCAATTGGTCCTGACTAACAAAACGTAAAAATAGCGTTAATGTTGTTTTAGCCCCTCATTCGCTCAGGCTGAGGGGCTTTTTTTTGTGCACAGGATGGGTAAGGGCATCTTTATGGATTCCGAAATATGCGTGGGACGTGGAAGAATCACACCGGAGATGATGGCCTTTTTGTAGAATACAGACACGCAGAATGCCGCGTGGTGGCGTCAGGGGGGGCGGTAGCAGAAGCCCCCTGTGTTAAGTAACTGGCGTGCAGACACGACTGTTCAGTAAGGTTATTTCGTATCCAGCAACTGAGGCTAGCGAAGGTAATATAATGGATCAAAATAATACCCACAGAATATGTAGAATGTTTTGGGGTTTAATTGGGTGTCTCTTGTTTATGCAAGTCAGTGTGTGGCTACAAGATGCAGAACTTCAAGTGTGGTCAGAAGTGAGTGGCTGGGTTGCGGCTTATATTTTTTTATATTTCTTCGCGTTCTCAATTATTGATTCCGGCGTCGATAATGTGGCATCCTTCCATCAAAGCTATAATCAACAGAATGTAAGCAAGTCATTTCTTGGCGGTTTTATTAACAACAAAGGGGTTGTTTCTAAAGGATACAAATTGATGTTTAATGTGGGGTTTTTATTTATTTTATTTTTCAGGATTAAAGATGAATTCTTTAAATAATAAATAAACAGCCCTCAGAAGAGAATGCGTTAATGAATTCATCATGCTGAATGTGATACCATGGCAAGATCATCAGAAGTATGTTTTTTTGCACAATTAAAACAGAATTGATAGGGGGGGTAATGAGTGGTCTTGAGCAATATTATTCTGGTGATAATGACTGGGCAGCATTGTCAAAATTATATGAAAAGTATCAGGGCTTAGAGGATGTGGTAAAATTATCAAATGAGTTCAATGGCGATTTGGCATTATCCAGTGTTATTTATGGCAAGGTTGGGAAATATTATTATCTTAAATGGATAGAGAGGAAGATACCAGCACTTAATGATTTATCACCATTGGACTGTAATGATGACTTAATTTTAAACATCAGACTTAAAGAAATGCTGATGAGGATGCCATAACAAATGAATACATTATTTTTCATCTTAACACTCTCTGCGTTCTCCCCTAATGCGGCGTTATGTCCCTCGCAAATCTTTGATAAAGCCGACATCGCGATGGACACGCTAACATCCTGGCGAGCCGTAGACGATTTCTATACACGTTATCGCAATTGTGATGATGGTTACATCCTCGAAGGAACGTCAGACCGAATTGCGAGACTGCTGGTTGATGAATGGTACAGACTTGAGGAGTTATCGCCTCTAATTAAAGCCAGACCACCTTTAGCGGATTATATCCTTAGTCATATTAGCACTTATACGGATAAGGAAGACCTTGAAAAACTTCAATTTCTCTCTTCCAGTCAGTGTAAAATAGCTAATCAAAAATTTTGTGAACGACTTAATTTTGCGACTGTTTTGGCGTTAAAGGAGCAATTTAATGAAGAAAAAGAACCACCAGATAAAGACAAACGGATTGGACCTGATAATTATCAGCCAATGTCACTTGATGCTGTGTAACGGGGAGTTCTTCACATACCATCGCTCCCCGTCTCAACCGTTATCCTATTGCCAGAAAATCACTCACCCAACATATGCGGCCACAGACCCAGCGTCGTGCGGGTAATCTGCATCAACGTGTCAAAGCTCGCGCCTTCGCGCGCGCTAATCGACATACCCTGCAATACACAGCTTAAGAACAGCGCCAGCTCATTTACATCTTTCCCGGCCGGAATTTCACCTTTCTCCTGACGATGCTGTAAAAACTCGCGCAGGGTTTGTTCCTGAACGGCGTGGCGGGATTTAATGGTTTTGGCTATCTCTTTTGACGACGCCGCCAGCGCGGCGGACGTGTTAATCATAAAGCAGCCCGCCGGAGTGTCTTTACTGGTGTAGCAGGTCGCGACAGCGGTGAAGTAATCTTTCAGCGCCTCATCCACACACTTGTCATCACAACAGAGCTTCGCTTCATGTTTTGCGGCGAAGTGAGCGATGTAGTGATCGAGAACGGCGCGGAAGAGCCCCTCTTTATTCACGAATTCTGCATACAGGGTAGGTGCTTTTGCGCCCGTGGCCTCTACGAGATCGGAGAGTGACGTGGCTTCGTAGCCATGCTGCCAGAAAAGCGTCATTGCTTTATCCAGCGCTGCTTCCCGGTCAAATACTTTTGGTCGACCACGGCCCTTTTTAGCGCAACTTTGCGTCTCAGTTGTCATAGTGCCGTTGTACCTCTTTCGGTTTTAGTGAACGCTCATTATAAAAATAATCGCTTCAGGCTGCCAGCGGTGAATTCCCAAAAATAAATAATTCATATGGGTATGAAAAATAGGCTGATTTTAATTATTTAAATGATCGTTATAAAAATCATGTTGACGAGTGATCCAGATCTCATTATCATTACCTTATCGATCGTTAAGTTAATAAAGTTTGCTCTACATCATAGTTCATCTGCATAGGTCATAATCATGAAAAACGTAAAAACTCTGGCTCTCGCCGCTGTTCTGAGTTCTCTGTCATTCGCAAGTTTCGCTGCGGTTGAAGTTCAATCTACCCCGGCGGATCAGCATAAAGTCGGTACCATCGCGGCATCAGCAGGCCCGAACCTGGCTTCCCTGGAAGATCAGCTGTCTCAGAAAGCAGACGAAATGGGCGCTAAATCGTTCCGTATCACTTCCGTAAGTGGTCCGAACAACCTGCACGGTACGGCTGTTATTTATAAATAAGCATTAACTCCCTCATTAATGCCGTTTTAAATAAGCCACTGCCATAAAAAAAGCCCTGAGTGATCGCATCACTCAGGGCTTTTGCCTGTCTGGAATCAGCGTTACATCGACTGCTCTTGCGCAACGTGATGGCGGGTGACGTCAACCGGCATGCCGGAGCGCAGCTCCATCGCATAGTTCATCACATCCGTATTCGTCTGTGCCTTCTCTTTAAACGCACTCATCGTCTCATTCAGCACAATAGGCTGCGTTTTCGGGTCATCATCGATATGTTTCGACAGTGGCTGGTGAACTTCAACCAGATGTACGCCCCCCGGTTCAACCGAGGCTTTAATCGGCGTGTTGATGATATTCACTTTGGTGCCCGGCGTCACTTTCTCAAACAAGCTGCGGATATCACCGTCACGCAGGCGAATACAGCCGGAGCTAACGCGCATGCCGATACCGAAGTCGGCGTTCGTTCCGTGCAGCAGATAAACGCCGCCCTGAGCTGCTAAGCGAATGGCGTGATGGCCCATCGGGTTATCCGGACCGGCGGGCATCACCGCAGGCAAAATAATGCCCTGTGCTTTATAGCGCGCGCGAATGTTTGCCGTGGGTGTCCAGGTCGGGTTGGCACGTTTGTCCGATACAGTGGTCACCATGGTTGGCGTTACCGTATCCCCGCCTAACTGGCCAATGCCGATAGGATAGACGGTTACCTTGTTGCTTCCTGGTGCGTAGTAATAGAGGCGCAATTCCGCCAGATTGATGACGATACCTTCACGCGGCACGTCCGGTAAAAGCGTTTGCAGTGGAATGGTCAGCACGCTGCCTGCACGCGGAACGTACGGGTCTACGCCAGGGTTTGCCTGCAATAACGCCAGGAAACCGACGTTATACTTTTTAGCGATTGCCTCCAGCGAGCCGCCGTCATTTTCAACCACGTGATAGCGGTTTTCGCCGACGAGACGGCTACCGTTGGTTGGCAGCGGCCAGGTATTGGCGGAAACGGGCAGGCTCCACGCAACGGTTGCGGCAAGCGCGATGCCCATTGCCCAGCGCGTAAAACGTCTTTGTTTACTCATCATGTTCATCCAGTTAACAAGTCGCTAAAACATAAACGGATATTATGATTGCTGGAAGTGTCGGGAAGTGAAGGGCGATTGCAAGTATGTGTAAATATTTCGTATGAGGCAGCCCTTGCCGCAAGGGCTGCCAGACGGTTCAGAACGCCATTTTGACCGTGAACTGCACTTCTCGCGGATCGCCAATCTGGTTGCCCAGATTGTTCGTGGCGATGGAAGAGGTGTAGTACGTTTTATCAAACAGATTTTTAACATTAACCTGCAAGGTGACCGGATATTTCAGCTTCATTTTGTACGCCGCGAAAACATCGGCTACCGCATAGCCCGGCAGGTAATAATCCGCGCCGTTGGTGCCGCTGCGGCGGCTCACCGCATGGCCGCCACCGCCGACGGTCAGCGTATTGCTGTCGATAACGTTGTTGAAGTCATAGGTCAGGAACAGCGAACCGGTGTGGCGCGGCACGTTTGGCAGTGGTTTACCTGCATAGTCCGGGTCTTCCAGCACTTTCGCATCCGTGTAGCCATAGCTGGCAATCACGTTGAGGTTTTCCGTTAGTGAACCTGCAACATCCACTTCGACACCGCGCGAGCG
Organism: Pseudocitrobacter sp. CD920760; assembly: GCF_057782505.1. Taxonomy (NCBI): domain Bacteria; kingdom Pseudomonadati; phylum Pseudomonadota; class Gammaproteobacteria; order Enterobacterales; family Enterobacteriaceae; genus Pseudocitrobacter; species Pseudocitrobacter sp. CD920760. Next base: position 2,918,546 of record NZ_CM173490.1, on the reverse strand, counting down.
CACCTTGCCTGCGGTTTTAGCAACAGTTTCGTCACCCACGTCTTCGGTATAGAGCACGTTTTTCTTATGAATATCAAACAGCGCGATGTTGGCGGTCACGCCATCGAACAGATCGAATTTCGCACCCAGTTCATAGGCAGTTGACTCTTCCGGCGGCAGGTTACCGATATAGCTGGCGATGGATGACTGCGGCATAAAGGCCTGCGACACGTTGCCGAACAGTGATACCGAGGGCGATAGCTTATACACCAGGCCAAATTTCGGCGTCAGTTTTTCATCGTGGCTGTCGGTATTAACGTTAAACGGACGACCTTTCCCGGCATATTGCGTGTAGTACTGGTAACGCGCGCCCGCCACGGCAATCCATTTATCAGTCAGATATAACGCGTCCTGAACGTAGGTCGCGTAGCTCTCCTGTTTGATGCGCTGATCGCTGTCGGATTCAGAAACGGTGGTACATTTTCCTACCGTCCCATATACCGGGTTGTAGATATTGAATCCTTTTACATTCTTACAGCGAATCATGTCCGTACGCAGCAGATCGTAATTTTCATACGCTACGCCGGTCAAAAGCTCGTTATAGAAACCACCAATCACAATATTGCCCTGAAGATCTGCCCGCGTGCTGTGCATCCGCTGGGTTGATCCCTGCGTGGCATCGACGCGGCGCGTCAGATCGCCGGTGGCGGAGTCATAGGCCGTCACGCGCGCCTGGTTGTCGTCATATTTATCCTGGCTGAAACTGTAATCAAAACGCGCCGTCCATTCGGGGTTGAGGCGATACTCGGCATTCAGTTGCGCCAGATCCGACTCACCGTTGGTTTCATTGTAAGGCTCATCGAAACGCTCCTTGCGCGAAACCTTCACCGCGTGCCCGGTATCGAGGTCAAAAATGGTGCCGCGATCGAACGGCGTGCGATAGTTGCGGTGCGAGTACGACACGTTAACCGTCGCATCGTCGCCAAACCAGGTCAGGGAAGGGGCGATAAAGCTGCTCTGTTCCTTGCCAAAATTACGCCAGTAATCTTCGTGCTGATATTCGCCAATTAACCGATAAGCCAGCCGCGTGCCTTCAATCGGACCGGTCACATCAAGCTGCCCGGTACCGCCGCCAAAGCTGCTGGAGGTGGCAGACATCTCGCCTGCAAATTGTTGTTCCGGGCGTTTGGTCACGACGTTAATCAACCCGCCAGGGTCGAGAATTCCGTACAGCGTAGAGGAGGGGCCTTTCAGCACTTCCACGCGTGACGTGGCGGCGTTGAAGCTGCGGGGCAACACGGTACGCAGGCCGTTGGTCATTATCGAACCGTCGCGGTTGGCGCCGAAGCCTCGACGGGTAAACGCATCCTGCGTCCCGCCGAGAGTATTGGTTTGCACCACGTTGGCGACGTTATATAACGCTTCATCAAGCGTAGTGGCATGCTGATCGGTGAGTACCTGATCGCTGACCGTATTCACGACCTGCGGAATATCCAGCATCGGCATCGATGTGAGTGTGGCGGTAGAGGTGCTCAGTGGTTGATAGCCGTCGGTCACGTTTTTATCGGCCTGCGCGACGCTTGCGTCGACCGTCATCGTCTCTTCCGTCGGCTTCTGTTCGGCAGTGGCCGCGCTGACGGAAGGGGCGGTTGTCACGCCAAGGAAGATCAGTGAAAAAAGCGCGTAGCCATTTTTTCCCGTGAACGTCGGGGTTAAGTGTGTCATCTGTCTGTTTTCCCATAAAAAAGCTGCCGTATCTGGCAGCTCAAAATCACGAAAAGTCATTGCCCGGTATTGCATGGCATACCTGTTTGCGATCGTGAGATGCGCTCAGGTTTGTAATTGAGAATCATTCAATCATGCGGGAATGTAGTAGTAAATGATTATGGTAATAAAAAAAGAGGGGCGTGATTCGCACCGAAATTGGCGGCGGTAATTGGAGTGAAAAGAAAATATATACCTGATAAATAATGTATTACTGACTTTCTGACCGGCATTGTGTACACGATGTAGCCGTAAAGCGAGCTGAAGATGTAGCGCTATTGACTACTACATTACGACGCTGCATGATCAAAAGAGAATGAGATTTATTCCAATTTGAAGCCAGGCCGCAGTGGCCGGAGAGTTAAACCATGCCACAACGGCAATCACCGCACGCCGAACAAGGCATTGTGCTGAAATCGTTATGCGCGGGCTATGGCAGCCAGCGTATCGTCAATGACATCAACCTTACGCTTCCTGCCGGGAAACTCACTGTTCTGATCGGCGCTAACGGGTCGGGAAAATCGACGCTGTTATCGACCATCGCGCGGACGTTAAAACCGCAGGGTGGAAGCGTACACCTGAACGGGCGCGACATTCATCAACAGCCCACTAAACAGGTCGCCCGACAGATGGGTATTTTGCCGCAGTCGCCGATCACGCCGGAAGGATTAACCGTTTTTGAACTGGTCTCAAGGGGACGTTTTCCCTGGCAGGGGCTGATTCGCCAATGGTCTGATGATGATGAACGCGCGGTGACAGACGCGCTGGCCCTGACGGGCACCGCTGCTCTGGCGCACTTACCCGTTGAGAGTCTCTCTGGCGGGCAGCGTCAACGCTGCTGGATAGCGATGGCGCTGGCGCAGCAGACACCGACCATTCTGCTTGATGAACCGACGGCGTGGCTCGATCTGCGTTATCAGGTGGAGATCCTGCAACTTCTGCAACGCTTAACCCGCGATCATGGCCGCACCGTGGTCACCGTTCTGCACGACCTCAATTTCGCGGTCAACTACGCCGATACGCTGGTGCTGATGAAACAGGGCCGAATCGTTGAGGTGCTGGACGACCTTACGCGCTGTACGCCGGAGCTGATCCGCCATGTGTTTGATGTGGACGTCGAGATGATGATAAACCCGCAGAATGGCAAACCGTGGTTTATGCCGTTTCGCGCAGTGGCGGACCACGCATGATGGCGGCTTCGTCGATCGCCCGACACCCTTCTTTGCGTCGTGCAACGCTGGCGGTTGTGCCTCTAACGCTGGTGCTCGTGGCGAGTGCGGTAATCCATCTTGGCTTAGGGGCACGGACCATTTCCCCACGCACGGTGGTAGAGGCGCTGCTGAATTACGATCCGCGCAATTTTGACCATCGCATTATTGTCAGCCTGCGATTGACGCGTCTTATCGCCGCGCTGCTTACCGGCGCGGCGCTGGGCGTCGCCGGGATGCTTCTGCAAACGATTATCCGCAATCCGCTGGGCGAGCCGCATATTCTTGGGCTGAATGCCGGTGCTACGCTGGCGGTGGTGATCTGCTCGGCGTTGGGTGTTTCTTCGGCGCACTGGGGCGTAATGCAACCGCTGGTGGCGGCCTGCGGCGCGGGTGGATTATTCGCGCTGGTGATGTTCACCGCCAGCGCCGGGCGCAGTGGCCCGACGGCGATGAAAATCACCCTTTGCGGTGTGGCGCTGTCCGCATTTGCATCAGCGGTAAGCGCGGCGATTCTGATCCTCGATGAACAAACGTTACAGGCCATGCGCACCTGGCTTGCGGGCGATCTGGCGGGCGTGAGCCAGGGCGTGCTTCGCATTGCCGTGATCCCCATGGCAACAGGCCTGCTCATGGCTATGCTGCTGGCTTCGCGTATCTCTCAACTGGCGCTCGGCGATAACGTTGCCCGCGGGCTGGGCGTGAATGTGACGCGCACACGTGCGTTGTCGGTTGTCGCTATTGCGCTGCTGTGCGGCGGCGCGGTGACGGTCGCCGGACCCATTGGCTTTATCGGCCTGGTGGTGCCGCATATTGTGCATTATCTGGCCGGACACAACCTGCGCAGCGGCTTACTGCTGGCAATGCCGGTGGGCGCCGCGCTGTTGCTGATTGCCGATATCTTTGCCCGCTGGCTGCTGGCGCCGCAGGAACTGGCGACGGGCGTAATGACCGCGTTGGTTGGCGCACCGCTGTTTATCCTGATTGCCGTGAGGTTTTTCAAATGAATCACGTCATTGCACGCGCGGGCTTTCGTCGATTATCACTGGGCGTATTCCAGAGGCTGATTCGCCCGCGAGCGTTAAAAATTGCGGCGACACTGGCGGCAATCATCGTGATGTTAATTCTCTTTGGCGTCACGCGCGGGTCGTTACCTATTCCCGCCAGCGCTATTGGCAAGGCGCTTTTTATGCCCGACGTGCTCGACGCGCAGCAGATGACCATCGTGCGGGATATCCGTCTACCGCGCCTGCTGATGGCGGTTCTGTGCGGAGGCATGCTCGGTATGGCGGGGGCGGCGATGCAATCTATTACCCGCAATGGTCTTGCCGACCCCGGTTTAATTGGCGTCAAAGAGGGGACCAGCGTGGTGGTGCTCACGCTGATTTTACTGTTTCCGTCCGTGGGGCTGGTCTGGCGTCCACTCGCCGGGATGGCAGGCGGGCTGCTGATTGCGCTGTTGGTGATGGTGCTGGCAAGGGATCTCTCACGACCGCGTTTTATTCTGGTCGGCATTGGTGTCTCCTGGGCGCTGTCGGCGGCGATGGGCATTTTTATCACCACGGCAGATATTCGCGATGTGCAAACGGCGATGACCTGGCTTGCCGGAAGTTTGCACGCCGCGACCTGGCCGCTGCTGCTGGTGGCGCTGGTCTGGGCGCTGCCTGCGATGATCATTCTTTATCTCACCGCCCGGGCGGCAGATGTGGCGCTGCTGGGCAATCAGGTTGCTAACGGGCTAGGCGTGAATATTACGCGCTTAACCTGGCTGCGGTTTTTGGCACCCGTCCTGCTGACCTCGGCGAGCGTTTCCTGCGTCGGCAGCCTGGGATTTGTGGGGCTTATGGCCCCGCATATGGCGCGATTCTGGTTGCGCGGCGGGCAGGTGGCGTTGCTGAGTGGCAGCGCGCTGATCGGTGCTCTGTTGGTACTGGTGACCGACACGGTTGGACGGCTGGCTTTTGCTCCCTTACAAATTCCGGCAGGCATTGTGATTTCTCTGTTTGGCTGTCCCTTCTTCATTTTGCTGTTATGGCGTCGTCGCGACGTTTTATAAGGACTGAATCATGCGTTGGTTATTACTCATGCTGGCAGGCGTGGTGGCATCGGCAGGTGCGCAAACTCAACCGTTTACCGACGATCTCGGGCGTGTCGTGCAGGTACCCGTGCATCCGCAGCGAATCGTCTCTCTTCACGATCTGGATATCACGATCCCGTTGATCGAGCTGGGTGCGCCGCCGATTGCCAGCCACGGTCGAACGCGCCCGGATGGCAGCCACTATTTGCGCTCCAGTGCGCAGCTCACCGGCATCGACTTTGATAACAGCGACATCGCATTTATTGGCACGGCTGATATCGATTTAGAAGCGATTGCCGCGGCAAAGCCCGATCTGATTATTACTGAACCGAACCGGAATGTGCCGGTGGAGCAACTGGCGAAAATCGCGCCGACGGTCAGTATCGATCATCTGCTCGGCAGTGCGCCGCGTATCTACAGCAAACTGGCGCAGCTCACCGGCACTCAGGCGCGCCTTGCTGTACTGGAACATCGCTATCAGGCGCAAATCGCGCAGCTTAAACAGACGATAGATACGCAGAAAATCACGGTTTCGGTGATTCAGGCCAATAATGGCAAAGTCACCGTGCATCATAGCTATCACACGCTGGGACGCGTGTTACGCGATGCCGGGTTCCGCTTTCCGCCGCTGATTGATGCGATTCCTGACGGGCAGCGTATCGACGTCAGCGCGGAACAACTACCCGATCTTGATGCGGACTTTATCTTTGCAACATACCGTTCAGACACGGGCGGCAAACCGCAGGATGAGCGACAGGCAATGGAAAAAGTGATGCCGGGCTGGTGTGATTTTATGCGGGCCTGCCGTACCGGGCGCTACATTCTGCTGCCGCGTGAAGAGGTGATTTCCAACTCCTTTGCCGCGCTGAGTCTGATGGTGGCCCAGGTACAATCGCATATCGCCGGGCGGCCAGTGCCAGGAGACGCAAAATGACACGGATGCCGCAACGCAAGGATAAACGCCGGGTCGATCTGTTTGGCGAACGATTGCGCCACCGTAGCGCGCAGCTTTCCCCGCGCCTGTTGGCTGTCGTGCAGTGGATTGATGACAATCGAGAAGCGGTGCTCGACCACACGGCGATGGAAATCGCCCACGCCACGAACACATCAGATGCGACCGTGGTGCGCGCGATCCAGGCTCTGGGGTTTGCCGGGCTGCGTGATTTAAAACAAACGATGGCACACTGGTTTGGCCCCACCATTACCTCGTCGGAGAAAATGGTCTCGACGGTCAGCGAATTAACCAGCGACGTACATTCCAGCATCGACTTTGTGCTGGAAGGGCACCAGCGCGCCTGTGAAATGCTGGCAAGCCCACACAACCGTGTCGCTATCGCCCAGGCCGTCGCGCTGCTGAGTGAGGCGCGTCAGGTCGGATTATTTGGTATTGGCGCATCCGGGATCCTTTCGGAATACACCGCGCGCTTATTCAGCCGCATTGGTTTACCGTCTTATGTGCTTAACCGTACCGGCTTCAGCCTGGCGGAACAGCTTATCTCTATGCAGCGCGGTGATGTGCTGATCATGATGGGACAGAAGTCGCCGCACCGGGAAGGACTAACCGCGCTTGGCGAGGCGAAGCGTTTGGGAATTCCGGTTATTTTGTTGACCCAGGCGACGGAATCACGATTCAGCGAACTGTCTCAGGTGGTGATCGAGGTTCCGCGCGGTGAAAATGGACGCGTGCCGCTGCATGGCGCGGTGATGGTTTGCCTTGAAATGCTGGTGCTGAGCGTGGCATCAACCACATCGCAGCGCACTATTCGTTCAATGAAGAGAATCAATGAGTTACATCGATCGATTGGAAAATCATCAGGTCGCAAATAATTTGAGTATGAGCTCTACGACGTAGACTTGCGCGACATCTCATTTTTGATTATCGATAGAAGATATCGCGGGTAATACTATTTTCAGCCGTAAAAAATCACGCTACATTAATTCTGAGCTTGAGAAAATTCTTAAATCATTCTCGGCTTATTTGGATGTGATGTGGGATGGTTGAAATAAACGCTTATCAATGATTGATGGGCTTCGTCCACCGCGTCACAGGACTTTCTCACAGGACGTGAGGTATACACGGATGAAACGTACTCTTCAGTATGGCCTGATGGCCGCTCTCTTTGCATGCCCGGTATTGGCGAACGCTAATTCAGGGGTAATTCACTTCCGCGGCTCGATTGTTGAAGAAGCCTGCCGCGTCAATCCTGAGCGTGATGTGGTTCACGTCTCCTGTTTCCGTGATGGAAAGCAGCAGCGCGAAACGCAATCTTTACGTCAGGGTGCACAATTTACGATGATGCAGCATCTCGCGACGGCACAAGTGTATAACGTTGCGGACAACCCTGATTTACAGGTATTACAGATTACTTATCGCTGAATATTATTGAAGGCATCGTGGGTAATGGGCAAATTGTTGTTCATTACTCATGGTGCTTTTTATTTATTCAAAACAGATGAGGAGCAGAAGATAAAGAGTAAGAAAAAAGAGGGGAGATAAAACGAGAATGGTGCGTTCGATTGGACTCGAACCAACGACCCCCACCATGTCAAGGTGGTGCTCTAACCAACTGAGCTACGAACGCATAATGGTGCGTTTAATTGGACTCGAACCAACGACCCCCACCATGTCAAGGTGGTGCTCTAACCAACTGAGCTATAAACGCAAAATGGTGCGTTCGATTGGACTCGAACCAACGACCCCCACCATGTCAAGGTGGTGCTCTAACCAACTGAGCTACGAACGCATTGTTGTCGTGACAACGGGGACGAATATTAGCGGCACCCGCCGGATGTGGCAAGGGGAAAATGTGCAATTTCATGTGACTGGAGAAGTTTTATGCACATCTGGCGTATTTTTCTGCCGTTAGGGATGAATCGTTGACCCGTGCGGCTTACAGGCGAGAGGTGAGATGACGAGTTGCCGGGTTCGTGTTGAAGTTTGAAATGTTATAATATAACATTCATTTTTTTAACGAATGAGGGAATGGCGTTGAAACATCTGGGGAAAATAACACTGACAGTAGCATTGATGACGGCCAGCGCAGCCTATGCGCATGGCGACCATAGCCATGGCGTACCGCTAACGGCAGCCGAGCAACAAGCGGCGAACGGTATTTTCGAAGACAGTGCGGTAAAAGATCGTGCGCTTTCTGACTGGGATGGCGTATGGCAATCCGTTAACGGCCTGCTGCTGAAAGGCGACCTTGATCCTGTTTTTAAGCAAAAAGCTGCAAAAGAATCGGGTAAAACCGCCGAAGAGATCAAGGCTTATTACCGCCAGGGGTATGCGACCGACGTCGAGACGATTGGTATTGAAAATGGCGTGATGGAGTTTCATGTCGGCGATAAGGTGAACACCTGCCACTACCGTTATGCCGGGCATAAAATATTGACCTATGCGTCAGGAAAAAAAGGCGTACGTTATCTTTTTGAGTGTCAGGATGCAGGCTCAGCCGCGCCAAAATTCGTGCAGTTTAGCGATCACACCATCGCGCCGCGTAAATCCGCCCATTTCCACATTTTTATGGGCAACACATCACAGGAAGCGCTGTTGAAAGAGATGGATAACTGGCCGACCTACTATCCGTGGCAAATGACCACGGAGCAGGTCGTTGATGAAATGCTGCATCATTAATGAAAAAGCCGCACGGATGCGGCCTTTAAAGGATTAGCGCGAAGCTCGCTGCAATATCAGGCTTGAGGGCTGACGCTGTAAAAAGCGCATTCTCAGCATCATCATAATCGCCGCAGAGGTCAGGCCGATAATAAAACCGAGCCAGAAACCGGCAGGCCCCATTCTCTCAACCACCAGATCGGTGAGTGCCAGCACGTAACCGCTCGGCAGGCCCAACACCCAATAGGCGATAAAGGTGATAAAGAAGATGGAGCGCGTATCTTTATAACCACGCAAAATACCGCTGCCGATCACCTGAATGGAGTCAGAAATCTGGTACAGCGCCGCCAGCAACATCAACTGTGCTGCGAGCGTCACCACTTCAGGGTTATCGTTATACAGCAGGGCGATGTGCTCTCGCAGCGACACGGTAAAAATGGCCGTCAGTACCGCCATACAAACGCCAACGCCCAGCCCGGTCCATGCCGATGTTTGCGCATCCAGCGTTGAGCCCTGGCCCAAACGGAATCCCACGCGAATAGTGACCGCTGCCGCCAGCGACATCGGCAGAACGAACATCAACGAGCTAAAGTTCAGCGCAATCTGGTGTCCTGCGACATCGACAATACCCAACGGCGACACCAACAATGCCACCACGGCAAACAGCGTGACTTCGAAAAACAGCGCCAGCGCAATCGGCAACCCGAGTGAAGAGAGGCGTTTAAGAACGGTGACATCGGGTTTAACAAAACCCTCATTATTACGGATATCGCGCATTGAACCGGCATGCTTGATGTAATAAAGCATGCTGATAAACATCACCCAATAGACTGCCGCCGTGGCGACGCCGCAGCCCACGCCGCCCAGTTCCGGCATGCCGAAATGACCGTAGATAAAGATATAGTTCACCGGAATGTTAACCAGTAAACCAATAAACCCCATCACCATGCCCGGTTTGGTTTTCGCCAGCCCTTCGCACTGGTTACGCGCGACCTGGAAGCACAGATAGCCCGGCGCACCCCACAGCAGTGCGCGTAAATAGCCGACGGCTTTATCCGCCAGCGCCGGGTCGATATTATGCATCGAGCGGATGATATAGCCCGCGTTCCAGAGAACAACCATTATTAACACGGACACCAGGCCCGCCAGCCAGAACCCCTGGCTAACCTGCGCCGCGATACGCTCGCGTCGGCCCGAGCCATTGAGCTGAGCAATGACTGGCGTCAGCGCCAGCAGCAGACCGTGACCAAATAAAATGGCCGGTAACCAGATGGAGGTCCCGATAGCCACGGCGGCCATATCGGTCGCGCTGTAACCGCCCGCCATCACGGTATCCACAAACCCCATTGCCGTTTGGGCAACCTGCGCAAGAATAACGGGGATAGCCAGAGCCAATAACTGACGCGCTTCGCTAAAATACTTCTGCACGTTAACACCTATATTTTTTGTTATTTGAGAGACAGAAAAGCCGCCTGAACAGGCAGCAAGAAGATAATAAAGAGGATTGCCAGCTATTGTAGCGGGGATTTGCCATTAAGCCAGTCTAAAAATCGACGTCTTTACGCCGAGGCTGGCAACCTGTTTGGGCAACTGTTATTGTTCGTATCAGAAAATACGGTGTGGCCGTAAGCCCCGCCGGAGTAATTATCGACAGGAGTTAAGTGCATGTTTACTGGTATTGTGCAGGGCACGGCAAAAATCGTGTCCATCGATGAAAAACCGAATTTCCGCACGCACGTTGTAGAGCTGCCGGACTACATGCTGGATGGCCTGGAAACGGGCGCATCGGTAGCGCACAACGGCTGCTGTCTGACCGTGACCGAAATTAACGGTAATCAGATTAGCTTTGATCTGATGAAAGAGACACTGCGGATCACCAATCTGGGTGATGTGAACGTCGGCGATGTGGTTAACGTTGAACGTGCGGCAAAATTCAGCGACGAAATTGGCGGGCATTTGATGTCGGGCCATATTATGACCACCGCGGAAGTGGCGAAAATTGTCGCCTCCGAAAACAACAAACAGATCTGGTTTAAAATCCAGGACCCGTCACTGATGAAGTACATCCTGTATAAAGGCTTTATCGGTATTGATGGAATCAGCCTGACGGTCGGTGAAGTGACGCCAACGCGCTTCTGCGTGCATCTGATTCCGGAAACTCTGCAACGCACCACCCTTGGCGCGAAGCGTCTGGGCGATAAAATCAATATCGAGATTGACCCGCAGACGCAGGCCGTTGTTGATACGGTGGAACGCGTACTGGCAGCGAAAGAAGCCGCAGCCATCGCAGCCGCGCAGCCTGAAGCCTAAAAAAAATCCCCCGGTGGATGCCGGGGGAGATTGACTAGCGTGCGACGCGTAAACCGTGCTCCACGCCCCGCGAGAAAACCACCTGCCAGAGATGAATGTCACGCGCACGAAACGCCCCCGCGCAGGCATTCAGATAATACGAAAACATTCTTTTGAAACGTTCCGAATAGTTGTCAGCGATTTCCGGCCAGCTTTCCAGAAAACGGTCATGCCAGGCCATCAGCGTGGTGTCGTAATCCGCACCAAAGTTGTGCCAGTCTTCCATCACAAAATGCGGCTCACTGGCGTTAGCGATATGGCGCACGGAGGGGAGGCAGCCGTTCGGGAAGATGTATTTGTTAATCCACGGATCGACGTTCAGGTCCGTACGTTTTGAACCGATGGTGTGCAACAGGAATAAACCGTCTGGTTTCAGGTTTCTGTCCACCACAGAGAAATAGGTGGCGTAGTTTTTTGGCCCGACGTGTTCAAACATGCCGACGGAAACGATGCGGTCAAACTTATCGTGCAGATCACGGTAGTCCTGAAGCAGAATGGTGACGTCCAGTCCTTCACAGCGCTGTTGCGCCATTTTTTGTTGCTCAGCGGAAATGGTTACGCCGACCACGCTCACGCCATAGTGCTCGGCCATGAACTGAGCCAGCCCGCCCCAGCCGCAGCCAATATCCAGCACGCGCATACCGGGCTCAAGTTTCAGTTTCTGGCAGATCAGATTGAGCTTCGCCTGCTGGGCCTCTTCCAGAGTCTGGGCATCTTTCCAGTAGCCACAGGAGTACTGCATAAAGGGATCCAGCATGCGGCTGAAGAGATCGTTGCCAAGATCGTAATGCTCTTTACCCACCATCCAGGCGCGTTTTTTACTTTGCAGATTAAACAGACGGGCCGCCGCGATGCGCAGCGTATCTTTCAGGTGGCGGGGCAGTTGATTTTCCAGTCCAGCACGCAGGACTTTCTGGAAGAAAATATCCAGACGCTCGCATTCCCACCAACCGTCCATATAGCTTTCGCCTAGCCCCAGAGAACCTTCCTGCAATACGCGCTTAAAAAACTGGGGATTTTTGACCTGCAAGTCTGCGGGGGCGTTACCGTTAATTTCAATGCCTGCCCGGCTTAACAGTTCGTTGGTGATGCGGTACCAGTCATCATTCGGTACGCTAACTTCTTCTATACACGATGAGCTCATAGCTTCTCCATCCCGACCCGGTGATCAGAACCTTAAAACAGCGTAGACGCTTTTTAGAGTTTGTGAGAAATCTCACGGAACTTCCGTGAGCCTGCTATCCGACGTAGCACAGAGGAAGGGAGATTACCCTTGCCGAAAAGACCATCCCTGGGGAACCGGGAGGCGTCCTGCTCCCGTTAACAAGTAATAACTATCGTAATTATGTGACACCGATTCAGTATAGGACGCAAAATCTACTGATTCAATCAAAAATCTTAGCAAACTAACTACGAGTTAATAACATTGATATTCATGATGTTAGGCACGAGACGTTTCTTCAGCTGAATTTTCCTCTGCGCCAGCCTGCATCTTATAGCCAATCCCGGCGAGAACGACGGTGGCGACCATTACGCTGGTGGTGGCCAGCAGCGGGGCGGCAATCAATGAAGAAACCACCAGGCTTGCGAGGAAGCAAAGACCTAATTGCAGCGTATTCTGTAATGCTGCCGCGCGGCCTGTTGCCTGAGGGAATGGACGCAGCGCGCGCGCCACGACGATCGGGTAAATCGCGCCGTTAGCCATTGCCATCACGCAGAATGGAATCAGCAGCGCGATGAGCGACACATGTGCGGTGAGGCCGACGCCCCAGGTGGCAAGTACGCTTACCGCAAACACCATTAGCAACCACGGTAACAGTTTCCCGCCATCCCATTTTTGCAACGCGGCTCGGCAGCCATAACCGCCGACCAGGAACGCGATAGTCTGTGGGACGTAGCTCAGGCCAATCACCGTTGGGCTGTAGCCCATGGCATTGAGAATAAATGGCGAACCGGTCAGCCAGGCAAAGAAGCTGGCGGAGCAGGCGGCGTAGATAAGTACGTTGCCGCGATAGTCCTGACTGCGCAGGAGTTTCATAAAGGTCAGTTTGTTTTCACTGACCGCGTTCTTTTTATGTGCGGGTTTCAGGCGCAGGGCCGGAATCATCAACATAACGGTGATGATAAACAGGGTGGCAAAGATGGCCTGCCATTCAAAATGATGCAGGATCCAGCTTCCCAGTAACGGTGCCAGCGCCGGAGAAAGCCCGACCAGCGGCATGATGGTGGCAAAAATACGGTTAGTCCGCTGTGCCGGAAAATAATCCGTCACCATAGCCTGCCAGGTCACTGCCGCAGCGCAGACTCCAACGGCTTGTACAAAACGCAGAATCAGCAGGGTGGTGGCATCACGAACCCACAGCATACCCAGACAGCCAAAGGCGAAGATGGTCAGACCAATCAGCAGAACAGGCTTGCGGCCATAACGATCTGAAAGCGGCCCCCAAAGCAGCTGCGCGAGAGCAAACCCGGCAAGGAACAGACTCAGGCTGGCGCTGACAGCCGCTGCCGGCGTTTGGAGATCGTTTTGAATCACGGCGAAGGCCGGAAGATACATATCGGTGGCCAAAAAGCCTAATACGCTCAGGCCGGCGAGCCAGACTAAAAATCCTTTCCCAGGTTGCATAAAAACGCCTTTTCTTGTTTTGGAAGAGGCTGAGAGTGTAGAGAGTGAAATTTGCCTTGTGAAACGCTAATATTTGCGTGTTGGTTTCAAAAAATTTGTGAGCAGAAAATGTGGTCTGAATATTCACTGGAAGTCGTGGATGCCGTTGCGCGGAATGGCAGCTTTAGTGGCGCGGCAAATGAGCTGCACCGTGTACCTTCTGCAATCAGTTATACGGTACGTCAACTGGAGGAGTGGCTGGCGGTTCCGCTGTTTGAACGTCGCCACCGGGATGTAGAATTAACCCCCGCCGGGGCATGGTTTTTGAAAGAGGGGCGTTCTGTTATCAAAAAAATGCAGATCACCCGTCAGCAGTGTCAGCAAATTGCTAATGGCTGGAGAGGGCAGTTGGCCATCGCGGTGGACAATATCGTAAAACCAGAGCGCACCCGACAGATGATTGTCGATTTTTATCGCCACTTCAGTGACGTAGAGCTGTTGGTGTATCAGGAGGTATTTAACGGGGTGTGGGATGCACTGGCGGATGGGCGCGTTGAGTTAGCGATTGGCGCGACGCGCGCGATTCCCGTGGGGGGGCGCTATGCGTTTCGCGATATGGGCATGCTGAGCTGGCAGTGTGTGGTAGCCCGTACGCATCCGCTGGCGCAGATGGCGGGGCCGCTCAGTGATGACGTGTTGCGCAACTGGCCGTCGCTGGTGCGCGAAGATACGTCACGTTCGTTACCTAAACGTACTACCTGGTTACTGGACAACCAGAAGCGGGTCGTGGTGCCTGACTGGGAATCGTCAGAAACCTGCTTATCCGCAGGATTATGCGTTGGCATGGTACCAGAGCATTTTGCGCGACCGAAGATAGATAAAGGTGAATGGGTTGCTCTGGAACTGGAAAACCCGTTTCCCGATGCGGCCTGTTGTCTGACCTGGCAGCAAAACGACAGTTCACCGGCGCTAAGCTGGTTACTCGAGTATTTAGGGGACAGTGAAACGCTGAACAACGAATGGTTGCGAACGCCCGATTCGAGCGTCCGCAAAGAGGCTTAACGGCGGTAATCGCGGAACGGGCCGTCGGCCACGGAACGGCGTTCAATCAGGCGCGGGTGCACTTCAATGGACTGCGACTCTTCGCGTTTACTGACAATTCGGTCCATCAGCATATTGAAGGCGGTTTCCCCGAGGGAATCCTTCGGCTGGTGGATGGTGGTCAGCGCCGGGGTAAAGAAACGCGAGTTGCGCACGTTGTCGTAACCAATCAGCGAGATATCCTGCGGCACGCGCAGCCCCATTTCGTCTGCGGCGCACAACGCGCCCATCGCCATGACATCGCCACCACAGAAGATAGCGGTAGGGCGCGGATTCTGGGACAGTATTTGCTGCATCGCGCGATAGCCGGATTCCGGTTCGAAATCGCCCTGCACAATCCAGTTTTCCGGCACCTTGATCATCATCTCTTCCATGGCTTTCATAAAGCCAGCCAGACGACCTGCGCCGGTATTGCGCTCCAGCGGGCCTGGGATCACGCCAATTTCGCGATGCCCACGTTCCACCAGATAACGACCAGCCATATAGCCGCCTTCGAAGGCGTTATCGATAACTGAGTCGGTAAAGTCAGCTTTCGCTTCGCCCCAGTCCATAACCACCATCGGAATATGACGGTACTCTTCCAGCATCTGCAGCAGCGAATCCGGATATTCGGAACACATCACCAGCAGGCCGTCCACGCGCTTCTGCGCCATCATGGAGAGATACGCGCGCTGTTTTTCAAGGTTGTTCCACGCATTCCCGAGGATCAGGGTATAGCCTTTCTGGAAGCAGTTCTTCTCAACGGCTTCAATAATTTCTGCAAAGTAGGCAGCTTCACTGCTGGTCGCCAACAAACCAATGGACTTGGTGTGATTGACCTTCAGGCTACGGGCCACGGCGCTGGGAGAGTAGTGCAATTCTTTGATTGCCGCCCACACCGCTTCACGCGTCTCTTCGGCGACAAAACGCGTCTTGTTAATCACATGTGATACAGTTGTAGTGGAAACGTTTGCGCGCTTCGCTACATCTTTAATAGTTGCCATTCCATCTCACTCCAGACCCGGGCCTGCCCCTGATCGATTCAATACGAAAACGTTTGCCTTCACTCACCCTGGCGCAATGTTATAAATTGCGGTTCGCCGGGAAAACGACACAGGACGACAGGAGGGGGTCAATGGCCGATACACTTTTTAATAAGCGTCGAATTTTGTCTTATCTTTGCCAAAAGTGGAAGCGCAAAATCGGTTATTGCGTGAAATCCGGGAAGATTTTTGCGAATAAGTGTGCAAAAATGACATAGCTCACTTTTGGTGTGGGGATAATAAGGAGAAAAATTGATGAGTACCGAACTGAAGATGTCAATTACCACCACGGTTATTACGCTGGCGCTGATCGTGGCTGCCGCGCTGACCGCCGTCCTGCATTAACCCATCCTAAAGGGAGAGGCTGCTCTCCCTCTCTGAGATTGTTATCAATTCAGCAAAAATATTTTGCTAATTTGTTCACTTCTGTTTTTTTGTGATTGATGTCATGCTTTTGCTATCTGTTGTCACGCCGCCCTGCGTTTGCGGCAAACCGGAGTCAAAGCATGAAAGTGAATTATCCCTTACTGGCGTTAGCCGTAGGCGCATTCGGGATAGGTACCACCGAATTTTCGCCGATGGGGCTATTACCCGTTATTGCCAAAGGGGTTGATGTCTCGATTCCTGCCGCAGGTATGTTGATCAGCGCCTACGCCGTAGGTGTCATGGTTGGCGCGCCGCTGATGACGCTGCTACTCTCACATCGCGCACGCCGCAACGCCTTAATTTTCCTGATGGCGATTTTTACCCTGGGTAACGTCCTTTCTGCTATCGCCCCGGATTACACCACGCTGATGCTGTCACGCATTATAACCAGCCTCAACCACGGCGCGTTCTTTGGTCTGGGGTCGGTGGTTGCCGCAAGCGTGGTGCCAAAACATAAACAAGCCAGCGCGGTAGCGACCATGTTTATGGGGTTGACCATCGCCAATATCGGTGGCGTTCCGGCGGCCACGTGGCTTGGGGAGACCATCGGCTGGCGCATGTCGTTCCTGGCGACGGCAGGGCTGGGCGTAATTGCAATAATCGGCCTGTGGTTGTCGCTGCCGAAGGGCGGGGCGGGTGAGAAACCAGACGTGAAACGTGAACTGTCGGTGCTGGTACGCCCACAGGTATTGTCTGCGTTGCTCACGACCGTACTGGGCGCTGGGGCGATGTTCACGCTCTATACCTACATTTCTCCGGTTCTGCACACCATCACGAATGCGACGCCTGCCTTTATCACATTAATGCTGGTACTGATTGGCGTGGGCTTCTCAATCGGTAACTATCTTGGCGGTAAATTTGCTGACCGTTCAGTGAGCGGTACGCTGAAAGGTTTTCTGCTGCTGTTGATGCTGATTATGCTGGCGATCCCGTTCCTGGCGCGTACGGAAATCGGCGCGGCGTTCAGTATGGTGGTGTGGGGCGCGGCGACCTTTGCGGTGGTGCCACCATTGCAGATGCGCGTAATGCGTGTTGCGCACGAAGCGCCGGGGCTCTCTTCTTCGGTAAACATTGGCGCGTTTAATCTCGGCAATGCGCTGGGTGCCGTAGCTGGTGGCGCGGTGATCTCCGGTGGACTGGGTTACAGCTTTGTGCCGGTAATGGGGGCGATTGTGGCAGGGTTTGCGCTGCTGCTGGTCTTCTTCAGCAGCCGTTCACAGGGTGAAGAGGCCGTGGTCAGCCAGTAACAAAAACGCAGAAGGGGATACCCTTCTGCGTCATTTCTTTATGCCGCCAGATTCTCAGCAACAAACTTCCAGTTTACCAGCGCCCAGAAGTGCTCCAGATAGCTCACGCGCGCATTGCGGTAATCAATATAGTAAGCGTGCTCCCACACATCTACCGTCAGCAGCGGTTTGGCATCCGTGGTCAACGGCGTACCCGCGTTAGAGGTAGAGACAATCGCCAGGCTGCCGTCGGCTTTTTTCACAAGCCAGGTCCAGCCAGAACCGAAGTTCTTCGCGGCTGCATCGCTGAACTGCGCTTTAAACTCAGCAAAGCTACCGAAAGCACGGTTGATGGCTTCTGCCACTTCACCGGTCGGTTCGCCACCGGCGTTCGGTGCCAGGCAGTGCCAGTAGAAGGTGTGGTTCCAGACCTGCGCTGCGTTGTTAAACACGCCGCCTTCAGAGGTGCGAATGATCTCTTCCAGCGATTTGCCTTCAAACGCCGTCCCTTTCACCATATTGTTCAGGTTGGTGACGTAAGTCTGGTGGTGTTTCCCATAATGATATTCGAGCGTCTCGGCAGAAATGTGCGGTGCCAGAGCGTCTTTGGCATACGGTAATGCAGGTAATTCGAACGACATTGCTACTCTCCTTTTTATAGTTAATATCCCCAGTAACCCTGTACTGAGTGTGGATAGAGTAGCAAATTAAAAGGTGTGATAAAAGAGAAGGTTACCCTGCCAGCAACGTGGCAGGGCAGGGGTTAGCGGATGGTTTTCGGCGTCATCACGCGGCGTGCGCCGACGTAGTGGCGATCCCAGTAGTCTTCACTGAGCGAGGTAATTTGAATATCGCGCCCGGTACGCGGAGACTGAATAAACTTCCCGCCGCCGATATAGACGCCAACGTGATCGGCGGTGCCACGGCCACGCGTGCGGAAGAACACTAAATCGCCGCTCTCCAGCTCACCACGGTCAATCGCACGGGCATCGCGCAGGTGGTACATTTCATTAGCGGTACGTGGGATCCGGAATTTCACCAGATCTTTATACGCGTAATACACCAGACCGCTGCAATCAAAACCGGTGCGCGGAGAGGTGCCGCCCCAGCGATAAGGTTTGCCAATCTGGTCCATCAATTTATTCATCGCGGTTTTTTGTGCTTTCTGCACGCGCGCCTTATGCGCTTCGGCGATAGTTAACGGTTTGCTCTCCACCGTGCTGGTGGTACAGGATTTCTTATGGCCTTTCCGGACCACGCATTTGGTGGTGACGTTTGCCGCTGCGGTTTTCATCGCGCTGCTTTTGCTGCGGCGCGTAGTGGCCGTCTTCGTGGTACTGGCAGTGCGCGCGGTGCGGGATGATTTGCTGGCGGTAGAGGCAATTTTTTTACTTGCCGTCGCCTTAGTGGTGGTTTTTTTACTGGTTGAGGCGGTGGACTTCTTCTTGCTGCTGCTTTTGCTGACGGTATTTTTCTTCTTCCGTTCGCTTCCTTTGGCGGAAAGCGATTTTTGCGCCGCCGTGGCTTTCGTGTGACCGGAAGCGTGCGAGAGCGGCGAGAATGCTAATGATGAAAACAGCAAAGCACAGAGCGTGATCGACATTTTTTTTATTCGCGCCACTGAGCAATCCTCTGAGTATGGAGGCATAAAATTCATGCCTGGGTATGATTTACAAAACTCATCAATTCTAATCCATATAAACCAATAAAGTTAATAGCGATTTTGTATCTAAAATAGTGTTTCGTTAGCAAGTGCAAAAAAAAACAGCAATCGAAATACAATCAGCCAAAAAATGCACAGTTTTTTTGGCTGCGGGCTGCTAAAGTGACATTTCGAAGGCATCTTCTGCGCTCAGACGGTAAAATAGTAAAGAGTGAATAAAATGTTATTTTCCGTCTGAGGTCTGAAACGCTACAATGTCAGACTACATGTGGTATTCGAAGTTAAGGAAGTAAGACAATGAGCACAACTGTTGAAACAATCCAACGTCAGATCGCCGAGAACCCCATCCTGCTGTACATGAAGGGTTCCCCGAAACTGCCAAGCTGCGGTTTTTCCGCACAAGCTGTCCAGGCGCTCTCTGCCTGTGGCGAACGTTTTGCTTACGTAGATATTCTGCAAAACCCGGAAATCCGCGCTGAGCTGCCGAAATACGCGAACTGGCCGACCTTCCCGCAGCTGTGGGTTGATGGCGAGCTGGTTGGCGGCTGCGACATCATCATCGAGATGTACCAGCGCGGTGAATTGCAGCAGTTGATCAAAGAAACTGCGGCGAAATATAAAGAAGAAGAGCCGAAAGCGGAGTAATTCGCTGGCGGTTACGGCGTTAACCGCCTCCCGGCAAAAAAAAGCGACCTGAAACGGTCGCTTTTTTTATGTGATTTATTCAGCGGCTATTGGCAGCGGCCAGCCGCCCAGACGTTTCCAGCGGTTGACGATTTCGCAGAACAGCTGCGCGGTTTGTTCCGTATCGTACAGTGCGGAGTGCGCCTGCTCACCGTCAAAGGCCATACCTGCCGCAATACAGGCTTTCGACAGAACGGTTTGCCCCAGCGCCAACCCGCTCAGCGCAGCGGTATCGAAAGTCACGAAAGGGTGGAACGGATTGCGTTTCAGATTCGCGCGCTCGGCGGCGGCCATCATGAAGCTGTGATCGAAGGTGGCGTTATGCGCGACCATAATGGCGCGGTTGCAGCCCGCGTCTTTCAGGCCTTTGCGCACCATTTTGAAAATAGCATGCAGCGCGTCATGTTCGCTCACGGCGCCACGTTCAGGGTCAGTCGGATCAATACCGTTGAACGCCAGCGCTTCCGGTTGCAGATTCGCACCCTCAAACGGCTCGACATGGAAATGTGCAGTGGTGTCCGGCATCAACCAGCCATCTTCATCCATTTTCAACGTGATCGCTGCAATTTCGAGCAGAGCATCAGTTTTGGCGTTGAATCCGGCGGTTTCCACATCAATCACCACGGGATAAAAACCACGAAAACGGTCGCACAGACCATTCAGTTGCACATTGTCGGACATTAGAATCTCTTAACCTGAAAAAAGTAGCGCGCATTATGGCAAATTTTGCCAGGGGATGCAGTAAAAGCGGATAAAAGAACGGGCGCCGTAGCGCCCGTGGGGAATCAGTTGCCGAGGCCTTTGCCGGCATCTTTTTCTTCAATCAGTTCGATTTTATAACCGTCCGGATCTTCAACGAAGGCGATAACCGTGGTGCCGCCTTTTACCGGGCCGGCTTCACGGGTAACGTTGCCGCCGTTGTTACGAATACGCTCACAGGCTTCTGCGGCGTTGTCAACGCTCAGGGCGATGTGACCATAAGCGTTACCGAGATCGTATTTATCAACGCCCCAGTTATAGGTCAACTCAATTACCGCTTCGTCTTTTTCGTCTCCGTAGCCGACGAAGGCGAGGGAGTATTTGTATTCGGTGTTTTCACTGGTACGCAGCAGTTTCATACCCAGTACTTTGGTGTAAAACTCGATGGAACGTTGCAGGTCGCCAACACGAAGCATGGTGTGCAATAAGCGCATAATTTCCTCTCACTGGATAATCGTTATTTAAAACAAAACATTATTTTAGTATAGCGGCGGATCCCTGCCGCTATCAATGCACGATTACAGTGTAGGGTAATCGGTGTAACCTTCGGCGTCGCCGCCATAGAAGCTTTCCGGACGCTGCGGGTTGAGCTCCGCTTTGCGCTGCAGGCGAGCCACCAGGTCCGGGTTGGCGATATACGCGCGGCCAAAGGCAACGGCGTCAATCAACCCTTTTTGGATCAGATCTTCGGCTTTTTCCGGCGTGTAGGCCCCGGCACCGATAATCACACCCTGGAAGCGGGCGCGCACTTTCTCACGGAACGTTTCGCTGTACGGTTCGCCACCGGCCCAGTCTGGTTCAGACATGTGCAGGTAAGCAATGCCTCGTTTGCCAAGTTCTTCAATCAGATACAGCGCATCGGCTTCTTCGTTCGGGCCATTATCCACGTTCTGGAAGGAACCAATCGGCGATACGCGGATCCCAATGCGGTCGGCACCCCATTCTTCGATAGCGGCGTCAACCACTTCCAGCACCAGACGCGCACGGTTTTCGACGCTGCCGCCGTATTGATCGGTACGGTGGTTAGAAGAAGGCGAAAGGAACTGATGCAGCAGATATCCGTGCGCAGAGTGCAGTTCAACCAGGTCGAAACCGGCTTCACGGGCATTGGCGACCGCCTGACGGAAATCATTCACAATTCCCGGGATCTCTTCGGTTTCCAGCGCCCGCGGCATAGAGGTATCAACGCGAATAGCATGACCGTTTTCGTCACGCAGGGAAGTCCGCGTTCCTGCGCTCAGGGCAGACGGCGCAACCGGTGCCTGGCCGCCAGGTTGCAGGCTGGAGTGGGAAATACGCCCGGTGTGCCAGAATTGTACGGCAATGCGGCCGCCTTCAGCGTGAACACCTGCGGTGATTTTTTGCCATGCGGCAATTTGCTCTTTGCTGTAGAGACCCGGCGCGCCGGCATAGCCCTTCGCCTGGGCGGAGATTTGCGTCGCTTCAGAAATAATCAGCCCTGAACTGGCGCGTTGACGGTAATACTCAGCCATCAGCGGCGTTGGGATATCGCCGGGCTCAATGCTGCGTAAGCGGGTGAGCGGGGCCATAAAGACACGGTTAGGGGCAGTAACAGCACCCACTTTCAGTGGGGTAAACAGTTTTTCTTGCGACATGGTGACTCCTGAGTAGACCGGTCGTCTAGTGATTCGATAAAATAAAACGCCCTTATTGTGCGGGCGTTGCAATCATAATTTTGGCGTGAGCCAGCGCGCTTTCCAGCGGCGTTGAGCTCTTTGAAATCTTGGCCTGGAGGTTCGCGCCGAGCCAAAGTGAATAGAGCACTTCTGCCTGGGTATGCGCCTCGCCGTCGAAGCGTAAACAACCGTGACGACGACCTTGTTCCAGCGCCTGTGCCAGCAGGTTGATGATTTGGCTGGCGCCCTTATTCATTTCTGCGCGCATGTCTTCCGACAGGTCGCACACTTCCGCAGAGAGCTTCACGGTTAAACAACCGCTAATTTTTCCCTGCTGGCAAAACTGGTTAACGGCCTGCTGATAGTAAGCCAGCAGGCGATCGCGATAAGTTCCTTCACCTGCGGCAAAGTGTTGCGCAAGGCGCTGGTGATAATCGGCAAAATAGCGTTCGAGCATCGCGACGCCAAAGGCTTCTTTCGAACGGAAATAGTGGTAGAACGATCCTTTCGGAACTTCCGCCGTTTTCAACAGTTCGCTTAAGCCCATTCCAACAAAACCGCGTTGCATGCAAAGCTGCTCGCCGGTGGCCAGAATGTGTTCGCGGGTATCGTGTTCACTGTGTTTGCTCATGGGGAAATAATTTAATAGACCAATCGGTCTAGTGCAAGTTTTTTTCGCCTGGCACGTTGACAATAAAGTTGCAGAGGTGGGCGTAAACGTCTTCAATGTGAAGAAGCGTCGTTAACAGGAGGCCAACGTGGCGGAGCAGCTGGAATTTTTCCCGGTGCAGAGTCCGTGCCGGGGTATATGTCAGAGTGATGAGCGCGGATATTGCCGTGGCTGTATGCGCAGCCGCGATGAGCGCTTCAACTGGCAAAAGATGAGCGATACGCAAAAGCAGGAGGTGTTACGCCTCTGCCGACAGCGTCTGCTGCGCAAATTACGCGCAAACAAAACCAACGATGCCGAAGAACCTCAGCAGCCCTCACTGTTTTAACGGCAGAATTGCGTATACTCGTAGCAAATTTTCGTTGAGGAAGCTGTTATGGTTCAGCGTATTACCCTGGCGCCGCAAGGGCCGGAATTTTCACGTTTCGTCATGGGATACTGGCGTTTGATGGACTGGAACATGTCCGCCCGTCAGTTAGTGAGTTTTATTGAAGAGCACCTCGACCTGGGCGTGACGACGGTCGATCACGCGGATATTTACGGTGGATATCAGTGTGAAGCGGCATTCGGCGAAGCGATGAAGCTGGCGCCGCATCTGCGCGAGCGTATGGAAATCGTCACCAAGTGCGGTATCGCCACCACGGCGAAAGCCGAAAACGTGCTGGGCCACTATATTACCGACAGCAAGCACATTATCAGCAGTGCAGAGCAGTCGTTGATTAACCTGGCGACCGACCGTCTGGATCTGCTGTTGATTCATCGCCCGGACCCGTTAATGGATGCCGACGAAGTGGCAGAAGCATTTCTGAACTTGCATCAGAGCGGAAAAGTGCGCCACTTCGGCGTCTCTAACTTTACGCCTGCACAGTTCACGCTGTTGCAGTCGCGTCTGCCGTTTACGCTGGCGACCAACCAGGTAGAAATCTCGCCCATTCATCAGCCGACGATTCTGGACGGCACGCTGGATCAACTCCAGCAACTGCGTATTCGCCCGATGGCGTGGTCCTGCCTTGGCGGTGGTCGCTTATTTAACGATGATGAGTTCCAGCCGTTACGCGCTGAACTGGCGCAGGTGGCCACAGAGCTAAACGCTGCCAGCATCGAGCAGGTGGTTTACGCCTGGGTGATGCGTCTGCCGTCGAAACCGTTGCCAATCATCGGTTCCGGTAAAATCGAGCGTGTACGTTCAGCGATTGAATCTCAGTCGCTGGAAATGACGCGTCAGCAGTGGTTCCGCATCCGCAAAGCAGCGTTGGGCTTTGACGTTCCCTGAGCCATTTCCCCGACCTTCGGTGAAAAACGTGTCCCTGGTTTACACTTAACGGGGACACGACAGTAACGGAGGTCTCATGAAACGATTTACTCTGACGATCCTTGCGCTGGCTTTTTCAGCTGGCGCACAGGCTGCGGGTGACAATGTTGAAATGAATCTTGTCACATCCCAGAGCGTCGGCCAGTCAATTGGTAGCATCAAAATTAGCGAAACGGATAAAGGGCTGGAGTTTGCGCCCGATCTCAAGGCATTACCGCCTGGAGAACACGGTTTCCATATTCATGCCAACGGCAGTTGCCAGCCCGCCATCAAAGAGGGGAAAGCCAGCGCTGCGGAAGCTGCAGGTGGCCATTTCGATCCTGAAAAAACCGGTAAACATGAAGGGCCGGATGGCAAAGGCCATCTCGGTGATTTACCTGCGTTAATCGTTGATAAAGACGGAAAAGCCACCACGCCGGTGTACGCGCCACGCCTGAAGAAATTTGCGGACATTGAAGGCAAAGCGCTGATGATCCACGTGGGTGGCGATAACATGTCCGATCATCCCAAACCGCTGGGCGGCGGCGGGGCGCGCTATGCTTGTGGGGTGATTAAGTAGTTCGTTCGGTAATCGTCCCGGCTACCGGCGCCTGTTCCAGCTGCGATAATGAGCAGTGCAGTCGCCAGACAATCGACGCCAGTTCACGGGCGGCCGGCTGGTGGTGATGGGACAGTGCTTCGGAAATACGTTGTAATTCCTGTAATGACGTGGTGAGCGGGCGTTGCTGTACGCCGCGCTCGCTCATCACATCGCGCAGCAGGCTGATACAGAGATCCCGCACCTGCGAAAGCGGGTCGGAGCGCGCTTCCCAACTGCGTAATTGCCACACCACGTGACTACAGTTCAACAGCACGACCCCCCAGCGCAGCAGCCAGCGCCGAGCCAGTTCATCCTTACTGCTACTTAACTGACTGATATGATGGTAAACCAGCGACTCAAAATCGTGCTCGCTGTTGTTGGGATGGCGGCTGAGTTGATCAACGAAGTGACGCCGTAACGCACGAATATGGCGACGGCTTTTTCGCGCATCGGAGCCGGGTTTTAATACGGCAAAGGCCATCCATGCCAGCCCAACGCCGAGGATCTTAGCCAGATTATCATTCAGAAAATCCGCAAAGTCATAGACCGGCGGATTGGTCACGGCGATAAACGAGCCCATAAAGACAATCAGTTGCCCCCACAGCCCGGCGCGCTTCGGCATTTGTAATTTGAGTAACTGCATAGTGGTCAGCAGCGGAAACAGAAAAAGCAGAAATTGCCATAAATCGGTTATTTGCACCATCAGGCCAAATTTAACCACAAAGCTGAACAGAGAGAGCAGCACCAGGGTGCGCATCAATAGCGTCAGTGAGTTAAACGGCGAAGGTGAAACGGAATAGAGTACACAGCAGATAGCCGATAACGTCAGCGCTGCGGCACCCGACTCCCATTGCGTGCTGATAGCCCACGCGCCGACAGCCAGCAGGGCGCAGAAAGTACGCACGCCGTTCCAGGCGGCCTCCGCGTGGTCCGTATGGCGCATCAGGGCGGGCGCGGCAGGTACGGTAAATTCAGAAACGGCAGTGGCGTTTTCCAGCCGCGAAAGCCATCGACTGCTGCTGAGATACACTCGGCAGAAATATCGCAGACGATCCCAGAATGCGCGATGACGGTAATCCTGCGGGTCGGTCGGAGCCAGCGGCGCAATGATCCGCGCAACGGTGTAAATATCGCAACCGGGCCGCGCCAGCGCCTGCAAAAGTTGTTCAATCACCGGGCGAATGTTCTCCGGTGGATTGGGCCAGTTGAGCAGCATGCGTCGCAGGCTGGAGATCACGCTGGTTAGCCGCAGTTGCTGGTGGAGAAGCGCATTCAACAGCGAGTTTTGCTGGCGAAAACGATAATGGCTCCAGAATGCCTGAATACGCAGCAGGTTCATGGTAAGAATCTGGCCGATGACGCTTTCATGGGCGGTGCGAATCGCATCGGTCGTCACCGGTTGCCAGAGCAGGCTGGCGTGTTCAAGCAGGCGAGCATGCATGTTTTTAAGCGCGGTCAGCAGTGCGGTGCCGTCGGACGTACTGGGCAGGATCATCATCATCAACCCGCCGCATAAAATGCCGACAATCACTTCGCAAACACGCGCCTGTGCGATAGTCCATAGTTCGGTGGCATCGGTGACGTTGATCACCGGGAAGGCGATAATGGCGCAGGTATAGCCCGCCAGTTGAAACGCGTAGGCCACGTTATTGGTGAACATCGCGCACGCCCAGGTGCAAAAGCTTATCCAGCCTGCCATACAGACTAAAAACAGCCACGGATCGGTTAAGGTATGACCCGCAATAATCACCGCCGCCCAGGCGCCAAACAGGCTACCGGCGATGCGACCAAAACTCTTGCTGATAACGCCGCCGACGGTAGGAAAACTCACCACCGCCGCGGAGGTCATCGCCCAGTAAGGTTCATCCAGTTGCAGGTAGTAGGCGATGCTCAGCGCCAGGCACATGGCGATACCGTTACGTAATGCGTATCGCCACTGCGCCGGGGTTGCCTTAAACCAGGGCAGTGACGCCAGGCTCAGACTCGGTAAGGTCATTTTTGGCTGCCAATCGACACGGAGCAGGTCGTCCCGGCGACCAGCACGACGTCATCCGGCAGGCTATCAAATTCGATACGCACCGGCACACGCTGCGCCAGACGAACCCACGGGATATTGGGTTTGATGTCGGCCACCAGGCTGCTGTCGCTTTCCAGGCTTTGGTCGTAAATCGCGCGACCAATGCTGTTAACGTGACCCTGTAACGTTTTGCCGTTGCTGTAGAGCTGAATAGAGGCACTATCGCCTGGTGCGATATGGCGCAGCTTGGTCTCTTCAAAATAGCCGACGACATAGAATGAATGACTGTCGATCAGCGCAAACACCGGTTGGCCCTGAGTGGCATAGTTGCCGACGCGTGTAGACAGGTTAGTAACCCAGCCGTCGACCGGCGCTTTGACGAGGGTTTGCGTCAGCTGCCAGCGGGCATGTTCAAGCTCTGCGGCGGCGGCATCCTCGGTGGCTTTAGCGGCTTTGACCGACATATTTGCGCTATCAAGATCTTCTGCTGAAATATAATTATGCGGCAGGTTCTGACGGCGCGTGGCTTCATGGTTAGCTTTCACAAGGTCGGACTGCGCTTTTGCCAGCTGCGCTTCGGCGTTCATCACGGCAATGCGCCACGGCGTTGGGTCAATCTCAAACAGGACGTCGCCTGCTTTAACAAACTGGTTGTCCTTCACATTCAATTTCAGAATGCTGCCGGAAACCTGCGGGGTAATATTGACCTGCTCTGAGCGGATTTTCCCATCGCGCGTCCAGGGTGACTGCATATAGTAGTTCCAGCACAGCCAGACCGCGATTGCCGCCAAAGCAGCAACCAGAAGCGTAGAGAAATATTTTAATTTTTTCATTTAGATAGCTTCACCACAGAACTAAAATCAGCAACGCGCCACATACGGACAGGGCAAACAGCGAGAGATCCATCAGCAAGGGATGCCAGATATCGCCCGCGTACATCCAGTCACGGAGTTGCTGGTGCGCAACCAGCCAGATAAGAAAGCCGAGCAGGACGGCTTTAAATAGCGGTGGGAAATAGATAGAGGCACCCACCATGAGGTCTTGCAGCGGTAGTCCCGGGAGTTGAAGAATCGACTTCACAAGCAGAAATCCTTTGCAATTGAAGAGTTAAGACTCGATAGTGAGCGTAACGCTAACGAAATGCAGACAATTTTAACACAGTGTAAATCATTGCTCTGCTTTGCGCGTATGCAGCAATACATTTGTTTTGAGTATTTAAATACTGCACACTATTCTAAAATCAGTATAATAACTTAGCAAGCTAATTATAAGGAGATGAAATTGGAATCGCCATTAGGTTCTGATCTGGCACGGTTGGTGCGCATTTGGCGTGCTCTGATCGACCATCGCCTCAAACCTCTGGAACTCACGCAGACGCACTGGGTCACGCTGCATAATATTCATCAGTTGCCCCCTGAGCAGTCGCAGATCCAGCTGGCTAAAGCGATCGGCATCGAGCAACCGTCATTGGTTCGCACTCTGGATCAGCTGGAAGAGAAAGGGCTTATCTCTCGCCAAACGTGCGCAAACGATCGTCGTGCTAAGCGAATAAAACTGACTGAAAAAGCCGAACCATTGATTGAAGAGATGGAAGCGGTGATCAGTAAGACACGGGGCGAAATTCTTTCGGGGATCTCGTCGGAAGAGACTGACCAACTGGTTGCGCTCATCCATAAGCTGGAACAAAACATTATCGATCTGCAATCCAGAGATTGATTTTGTTCCTCAGAAGCCCTGCCAGAAGGCAGGGCTTTTTTACGCCTTATTCCCACACCACCACGCGGTTGCGTCCGGCTTCTTTTGCCCGATACATCGCTTCATCCGCCCGACGTACGCACTCTTCTACGTTAACCGTCAGGTCAGTGGCGGTGAAAACGCCCATACTGATAGTGATAGGCTCCGGCAGTTGCGATTGACTACTTTCAGCGTCCTGGCTGGCGATGGCGACACGAATACGTTCGGCAATCCCTTCGGCAACGTTCGAGGACGCGCCGACCAGCAGCAGGGCGAACTCTTCTCCGCCAATGCGCGCGGCAACATCATTTTGCCGAACGGAATCCTGTAGCACCTTTGAGACAAACTGAATCACCTTATCGCCCTGCAAATGGCCGTATTTGTCGTTGATACGTTTAAAGTGGTCCAGGTCGCTGACAATCACCGAGATAGGCTGCCCGGTAGCGACTTTTGGCATCAATGCGGTAAACGTGTCGTAGAAATAGCTACGGTTAAAAAGTTGCGTCAGCGGATCGCGGATAGAGTTTTGATACGAATGCATGTACCGGGTGTTGGACTGACGATAGAGCGTAAAGACATCGCAGAGCAGCACCAGAATCAGGAACATAGTGGAGATGGTTTCGAACAAACGGGCTTCATACCAGGTATAACCCGCACTATGCCCCGACGACATCAGCACAATCAGGGTAAAGATGTAGCAGGCGCAGAAGAAGGCTCCGCTGTACCAGAATATATTATTGAGCTGTGTCACAACCAGAATTGCCAGCAGAGCGATAACCCATAGGGCAATTAATACCCATCCCAGCTGGTTTCCCCACAATTGCGTAAACTGATAGGTGTTATTATCTACGAAATCGACGCTCAGCAATTCGTAATGACTGGAGTAAAGCCAGGATAATAACAGCATGCCCAACGTAAATAGTAGGATGCCTACGAGAATAATCGTATGGATTTTAAAGGTATGCATCTCACGTTTTTTAAATGCATACAAAATGACAGCGAAAATAAAAAGAAACGCCATCATGATATTTCGGAAAAAATAAAAAATTAGCGTGTCGTTATAGTTAACCTTCGTCAAGCCGGTACACATAAACCAGTCCGGGAAGCTGTCCAGCGTGCCCAGCATCAGAATGGCTGAGCCCGCAAAGGCGAAGGCTATCGGCGTGAGATAAAGACGATGTTTATCGCAGGAGTATTTCATTACCATGAAGGCGGCAATCATGGCATGAAAAACCATTAAAAACATAGTCAAAATAGGGAAGAGCAACGGCGCAATCGTAGGTGTACGATGAATTATCGCCGCCGAAAAATGGTTAAGGATAACAATCCCTATAATACAAATGGTGAAGTAAACCAAAAAACGCTGTAACGGAAACTTCAATTTCATCAGCATAGACGACATTCCAATATTATTCGGAGTGAAAGTACTCTCAGCTTCACAAGGCATCCAGCCTGGTGGGATTAATCTTAGAGTAATTTATCCAAAGGAATATTGTTTTTGCGCAAATAATAATTGAACGGAATGACTTCTTTATATTCATGCCGTCAATAAATCTAAATGAGTCTGGAGATAGGTAAGGAAGTGTCAGCAACGAAAGGCAAGGAAGCGTGACCCGAGTGGGCCACGCTGAAAATCATTAACGCGGGGAAACGGTCACCTGGCTACCGTTGCTCGCCATCACGACGCGCTGGCCAGCAGAGAAGCGGGTATCACCCTGTTTCTGTACCACCATAATGGTGTTGCCGTCATCTTTGCGAATTTCCAGCTCAACACCCTGGGTTTTGTTCATCGCACCCTGGACGCCCTGGCCTGCTACGCCACCCGCGACAGCGCCGGCTGCTGTTGCCAGTGAACGGCCTGTACCGCCACCGATGGTATTACCGAGGAAACCACCCAGCACCGCGCCGCCGATAGCGCCAATGACGTTGCTATCATCACCGCCCTGAATCTGTACCGGACGCGTGTTGACGATGGTACCGTAGGTGACATTCTGAACCTGCTTGGCTTCGGAAGCTGAATAGACATCGCCGGACAGACCGCTGCTGCTAACGCACCCTGCTAACGATAAACCGATCATAGAAGCGGCCAAAACACGTAACATCATTTATGAATCTCCTGTTCACCAAGAAACGCTCTTGCGAGCATCCGTATCAGGTAATTATATGGTATTTGCTCATGGCAGGTTATATATTCTGCACAACTATAGGCAAATAATAACGTGGAATAACTTAACCAACGTTAAACACTCCTCCTGAAAACCGCACATTTTTTATCCAGGCGTGCAGCTGCTGTATAAAATATCACTAAAAATTATTATTGCATCATAGCATTGGGCATTGCTTTATGGTGGAGTGTAATTCCACTGCTTATGCAACTAAGGAAGGCGTATGAAATCAGGCCGTTATATTGGCGTGATGTCGGGAACCAGTCTCGACGGGGTTGATGTTGTGCTGGCGGCTATTGATGAAAGCAGAGTGGCGCAACTGGCCAGCCTCGCGTTTCCCATTCCCATTGACCTGAAAGAAGCGGTATTGGCCGTTTGTCAGGGGCAACAGCTGACGCTCTCACAGTTTGGTCAGTTAGATACACGTCTGGGAAGGTTGTTTGCCGATGCGGTACTGGCGCTGATGAAGCAGGAAAATCTGCGGCCTGATGATATCGTGGCGATAGGCTGTCACGGGCAAACCGTCTGGCATGAACCAACGGGCGATGCGCCTCATACGCTGCAAATTGGCGATAACAATATTGTTGCGGCGCGAACGGGCGTCACGGTGGTCGGTGATTTTCGCCGTCGCGATATGGCGCTGGGTGGGCAGGGCGCACCACTGGTGCCTGCATTCCACCACGCGTTGCTGGCGCATCCTGGCGAGCGACGAATGATTCTGAATATCGGCGGGATTGCCAACCTCTCTTTGCTCATTCCGGGTCAGCCGGTTCGCGGTTTTGATACCGGCCCTGGCAATATGCTGATGGACGCCTGGATCTGGCGCAATCTGAAAAAACCGTATGACAAAGATGCGGCATGGGCCAGCGAAGGCAAAGTGTTGTTGCCGCTGTTGCAGGAGATGCTCTGCGACCCGTATTTTGCTGCGCCTGCGCCGAAGAGCACCGGGCGCGAGTACTTCAACTATGGCTGGATTGAGCGCATCCTTGGGCAATTCCCGGCGCTACGCCCGCAGGATGTGCAGGCGACGCTCGCCGAGTTAACGGCCACCACCATCAGCGAGCAGGTGTTGCTGAGCGGTGGCTGCGATCGTCTGCTGGTATGCGGTGGCGGTAGCCGTAACCCGATGGTGATGACTCGCCTGGCCGGCATGCTGCCGGGAACGGAAGTCGCCGCGACGGATGAATACGGTATCAGCGGGGACGACATGGAAGCGCTGGCCTTTGCATGGCTTGCCTGGCGTACTCTTGCGGGTTTACCGGGAAATCTGCCTTCGGTGACCGGCGCATCGCAGGAGAGTGTTCTGGGCGCTATTTTTCCAGCAAATCCGCGCAAATAGGAGTTTGCTGAAATCATCCTGGCGTGCTGCACGATAAACTCAGGGAAAAGGGGGGATTCGTACCTCCTGTGGACCAGGAAAGTCGTAAGGCACGCCAATGAAAAAATTACTTATCGCTGTTATTCCTTTAATGCTGGCTGGTTGCAGCACCTACAACCAGTTTATGGAACGGATGCAAACTGACACGCTGGAGTACCAGTGTGATGAGAAACCACTTACCGTCAAACTGAACAATCCGCGCCAGGAAGTCAGCTTCGTTTATGACAATCAGCAGTTGCATCTGCCGCAGGGGCTGTCGGCATCCGGGGCGCGTTACACTGACGGCATTTACGTTTTCTGGTCGAAAGGCAACGACGCTACCGTCTACAAACGTGACCGTATCGTGCTGAATAACTGTCAGTTACAAAACCCTAAGCGTTGAGATTTTCACCCGGGCGGCGCACAATAACGCTACCCATTTCTGACAATCACAATCGCTATGTCCGATAACGACGAATTGCAGCAAATTGCGCATCTGCGCCGAGAGTATACCCGTGGCGGTCTTCGCCGCCGCGATCTTCCCTCTGACCCGCTGACGCTGTTTGAGCGCTGGTTGTCTCAGGCTTGTGAGGCGAAGCTCGCCGATCCTACCGCGATGGTGGTGGCGACCGTTGATGAAAACGGTCAACCTTACCAGCGTATCGTTTTGCTCAAGCACTATGATGAAAAAGGGATGGTGTTCTACACCAACCTCGGCAGCCGCAAAGCGCATCATCTGGAACAAAATCCGCGTATCAGCCTGTTGTTCCCCTGGCATACGCTGGAACGTCAGGTGATGGTCACCGGCAAAGCCGAACGTCTCTCTACGCTTGAAGTGGTTAAATACTTCCACAGCCGCCCGCGCGACAGCCAAATTGGCGCCTGGGTCTCAAAACAGTCCAGCCGTATTTCTGCGCGCGGCATCCTCGAAAGCAAATTCCTTGAACTGAAACAGAAGTTCCAACAGGGCGATGTCCCACTGCCGAGTTTCTGGGGCGGGTATCGCGTCTCTATCGAACAGATGGAGTTCTGGCAGGGCGGTGAACACCGTCTGCACGACCGTTTTTTATACCAGCGTGACGCGAACGACTGGAAAATCGACCGACTCGCGCCTTAAGGGCAAAATTGTTGCGTTAAGCGCTGGTGCTGAAAGGGCTGGCGCTTTATTCTATATCCCTTTCGCGTCAGGCGAAAAAGTCGTGTACCGACAGAGGTGCAGTCGTTTATACATGGAGAATTTGATGGCAAGCAGTAACTTGATTAAACAATTGCAAGAGCGGGGCCTCGTGGCCCAGGTGACGGACGAGGAAGCGTTAGCAGAGCGACTGGCGCAAGGCCCGATCGCGCTCTATTGCGGCTTCGATCCCACCGCTGACAGCTTGCATTTGGGGCATCTTGTTCCATTGTTATGCCTGAAACGCTTCCAGCAAGCGGGCCATAAGCCCGTCGCACTGGTAGGTGGCGCGACCGGTCTGATTGGCGACCCGAGCTTCAAAGCTGCCGAGCGTAAACTGAACACTGAAGATACGGTTCAGGAGTGGGTGGATAAAATCCGCAAACAGGTTGCGCCGTTCCTCGATTTCGATTGTGGCGACAACTCAGCCATTGCCGCGAACAACTACGACTGGTTTGGTGGCATGAATGTGCTGACCTTCCTGCGTGATATCGGCAAACACTTCTCCGTTAATCAGATGATCAACAAAGAAGCGGTTAAGCAGCGTCTGAACCGTGACGATCAGGGCATCTCCTTCACCGAGTTCTCCTATAACCTGTTGCAGGGCTATGACTTTGCCTGCCTGAACAAACTGCACGGCGTTGCGCTGCAGATTGGCGGTTCTGACCAGTGGGGCAACATCACTTCCGGTATCGATTTGACCCGTCGTCTGCACCAGAACCAGGTATTCGGCCTGACGGTTCCGCTGATCACCAAAGCAGACGGTACCAAGTTCGGTAAAACCGAAGGCGGCGCGGTATGGCTCGATCCGAAGAAAACCAGCCCGTATAAATTCTACCAGTTCTGGATCAACACCGCCGATGCGGACGTTTATCGCTTCCTGAAATTCTTCACCTTCATGGACATTGAAGAGATCAATGCGCTGGAAGACGAAGACAAGAACAGCGGTAAAGCCCCGCGTGCCCAGTATGTTCTGGCCGAACAGGTTACCCGACTGGTCCATGGCGAAGAAGGTCTGGTGGCGGCAAAACGCATCACCGAAAGCCTGTTTAATGGCACCCTGAGCGCACTGAGCGAAGCAGACTTCGAACAGCTGGCGCAGGACGGTGTACCGATGGTTGAGATGGAGAAAGGCGCTGATCTGATGCAGGCGCTGGTGGACTCTGAGCTGCAACCGTCTCGCGGTCAGGCACGTAAAACTATCGCCTCCAACGCGGTCACCATCAATGGTGAGAAACAGTCCGACCCGGAATATACCTTCAGCGAAAGCGATCGTCTGTATGGCCGCTACACGCTGCTGCGTCGCGGTAAGAAAAACTACTGCCTGGTGTGCTGGAAGTAATTCAGCGCGACAGAGATGAAAAGGGCGTGAGAAATCACGCCCTTTTTTACATCTGTTGCGGCATATTGCCGGATGGCACTGGCGCTTATCCGGCCTACAAAATCGTACAAATTTTGTGTTATTTCAGACCTTCAGCCGCCATCGCGGCCGCAACGGCAGGTCGCGCCGCGACCCGCGCCATATAGGCCGCAATATTTTTATAACCGCTCATCTCCAGTTTTACCGCGAATGCCCAGCGCAGTACGGTGAACAGATACGCATCGGCAATCGTAAAGCGTGAGCCGCTAATCCATTCGCAATCGGCCAGCTCGCTATCGATATAGGCCATTTTTTTGTCCAGCAGCGCGCGAGCGGTCGGTTTGTAATCTTCCGGCGTATCCGGGCGGAACAGAGGGGTGAAGCCCTTATGCAGCTCGGTGGCGATGAAGTTGAGCCATTCCAGCGTCTTATAGCGGCTGATGCTGCTGACCGGTGCAAGTAGCTGACGGTCGGCGACACTGTCGGCAATGTATTGCATGATGGCAACGCCTTCGGTCAGAACGGTGTTATCGTCCAGCTGGAGCGTGGGAACCTGCCCTTTAGGGTTGGTTTGCAGGAAATCTTCCCCGGTTTCAGTCACTTTCTTTTGCAGGTCTACGCCCACGAGGGTGAAATCAAGCCCACTTTCACGCAGCGAAATATGCGACGCGAGGGAACAGGCTCCGGGTTTATAAAACAGCTTCATAGCTAACTCCTTCTGGCAGATGTCATCGGTTTTTTTATCTTGAGCCACGCAGAGGTGACGAAGGGCATTTCGCTATGTTAGTGCCAGCGGGGATAAAAAAAAAGCCGTTAACTCGCGTTAACGGCTCAAATTCAAATGTTTCCCGATGACATTACGCGGAAGCAGTTTTCTGCGCAGTTACGGTTTTGTCGTCGTCCTGAGTCATGCGATTCAGCTTCGAAGCAGTCAGCAGCATCAACACGGCGATAACGCCAGTGGCAATACCAATCTGCATGAAGACTTTACCGTAGACGTCCAGCGACATCAGCGGGTCAGTAACGTTCTCAGGCACCGCCATCAGGTTGGCTACGCGGCCAGCAATCAGCGCCGCACCGGCAGTGGTCAGGAACCAGCTACCCATAATGAAGCCCATCAGACGTTGTGGAACCAGTTGGGCAACCATCGCGAGGCCAAGGCCGGAGATCATCAGTTCACCGATACTCTGTAGGCAGTAGCTCAGAATCAGCCAGTTTACGGAAACGATACCTGCATCGGTGGCGAATTTCGCACCCAGCGGCAGTACCAGGAAGGCACCAGAGCAGAGCACCATACCGATGGCAAACTTGTGCGGCATCGGCAGACGGTCGCCCATCTTGTTGTAGATAGCGGCCAGAATCGGGCTACCGATGATGATCCAGAACGGGTTCAGCGCCTGATACTGTTCCGGCTCAAACGCGATACCCAGAATGGAATGCTCAACGTTACGGATGGCGAAGAAGTTCAGCGAGGTCGGCATCTGGCTGTAGAGAACGAAGAACACAATCGCTTCCAGCATCAGGATGAACGCCACAATCATTTTGCGACGAGCAGCACCCTGCATCGCAAACGCTTCTTTACCGAAAATAACTACGATACCCAGCGCAACCACGCCCAGCACCATACGTGCGACATCCTGGTTGTGCAGCAGCCAGGTCGCGATAGTGACCAGAATGACAACACCTACGATAGTCAGCAGCAGATTACGGTAGTTAATAGGCTCAAAGTCAGGTTTAGAACCGTACTGTTTCACCCAACGCTGGCAGAACGCGAAGTTGACGACGGTAATCAGCATACCTACAACGCTCAGTGCGAATGCAACGCTCCAGCCAAATTTCGCAGCCAGCCACGGGGTTGCCAGCATAGAGAAGAAGGAACCGATGTTAACGGACATGTAGTACATGGTGAATGCACCGTCCAGACGCGGATCATCTTTGTCGTAGCAGGTAGAAAGCAGGGATGATGGGTTAGCCTTGAACAGACCGTTACCGACCGCAATGGTCGCCATACCCATATACACGACAGCCGCGTCATGACCGGACCATGCAACCAGCGCATAACCAATCGCCAGCACAATTGCGCCCAGCATAATAACGCGTTTGGTCCCCAGAATTTTGTCGCCCAGCCAGCCGCCGATAGCGACTAAACCGTAGACCAGGGCACTGAAGGAGGAGAACAACGTAATCGAATCGGCTTCGGACATACCCAGTTGTTTAACCAGGTAGACAGCCATAATACCTTGCAAGCCGTAGTAACCAAAACGTTCCCAAAGTTCGATCGAGAAGATCAAATAGAACGCTTTTGGTTGTTTAAAAGCGTTCAAACTTACGCTTTCAGTTGGTTTATTGTTTGCAGTAGACACATATACCTCTTTTTTTACATCCCATCTTAACGGGGCGTTACTGGGCGGAAATTCGTATCGACATCCGCCTTTATAGTTATTCTGGAGGGGAAACGGGGAGTAATGTTCACTATCCAGTGCTTTCGCACAAGGCTTTTGTCATACTCTGTTACAAATACGTAAGTTACTACAAATGACCAGATATATAAATGTTATTTAGATTTAAATTTCACGCATCGCCATTAGGTAGCGTTTTACTCTGCTGACCAGGGCGAAAAATGGCGTAGTGACCATATCTTCTGCTGATTCGCTTTTGAGGCAGTGATATAGCCTGGATTCTGAAAAATAACTGGTTGATCGTCTTGTGTCATAAGGGTGACACATTGAATTGATGGGCGTTATATGAGCAGAAGATAACATTGAGATAACACAATGTTACCAGGCTGTTCAAAACCCAGGAGATATAGAAAATTTAGGTGATAAAAAAAGAATTAACCAGAATAAGTGTTTAATGCATGGCATTCACACCAATAATTTCCCATATTCTAATGATTAACAGCGTAATGGCGGGGAGACAGCGGCGGCACCGAAGGAAATAGGACCGCCTTCTAAGTCTAGATATCGACCTTCTCTTTGAATTCACAGAGATCTTCGATGATGCAGGAACCACAACGCGGTTTGCGGGCAATGCAGGTGTAGCGGCCATGGAGAATCAACCAATGGTGACAATCGACCTTAAACTCTGCCGGTACAACTTTCAGAAGCTTTTCTTCAACCTGCTCGACGTTCTTGCCGGGAGCAAACTGCGTGCGATTACAGACGCGGAAGATATGGGTATCAACCGCGATGGTCGGCCAGCCAAACGCGGTATTGAGCACCACGTTGGCCGTTTTGCGCCCCACGCCAGGCAGCGCTTCCAGCGCCGCGCGATCTTCCGGAACTTCACCTTTATGCAACTCAATCAGCATCCGGCAGGTTTTTATCACGTTCTCGGCTTTGCTGTTAAACAGGCCGATGGTCTTGATATAAGACTTCACGCCTTCCACGCCCAGCTCCAGCATCGCCTGAGGCGTATTAGCGACCGGATAGAGTTTCGCTGTCGCTTTATTGACGCTCACATCCGTAGCCTGCGCGGAAAGCAGCACCGCGATCAGCAACTCGAAAGGGGAGCTAAAATTGAGTTCGGTTGTCGGATGCGGGTTGTTGTCCCGCAGGCGGCTTAAAATCTCCAGCCGTTTTGCTTTATTCATCAGGCCTTCTCAGCAGTTTCAACGCCGACGTCCGTGGCGGGCACGGCTTTCGCCTTGCGTTGTTTCGTCCGTTCATCAATCAGATATTTAATCGCCAGCAGCATGCCCAGACCAATAAAAGCACCCGGCGGGAGCATCGCTAACAGGAAGGGCGTATCCGTATGGAATACCTCGATACGCAGTGCTTTCGCCCAACTGCCCAGCAGGCCGTCTGCACCGTCGAACAGCGTACCGTTACCCAATAACTCGCGAAGGGAGCCCAGCACAAACATGGTGCAGGTCGCGCCCATGCCGATAGCAAAACCATCCAGCGCCGATAACGCTGGCCCTTTTTTGGCAGCAAAGGCTTCAGCACGCCCCACGACGATACAGTTGGTCACGATCAGCGGGATAAAAATCCCCAACGACTGGTAAAGGCCGAAGGCGTAGGCGTTGATCAGCATTTGCACGGCGCTCACTACCGACGCGATAATCATCACGTAGATAGGAATACGAATCTCCGCAGGCGTCCAGCGACGCAGGCAGGAGATGGCAAAGTTGGTTAACGTCAGAACCAGGGTCGTGGCCAGACCAAGGCCCAGCGCATTGGTGGCCGTTGACGTCACCGCCAGAAGCGGACACATCCCCAGCAGCTGAACCAGTGCGGAGTTGTTCTTCCACAGCCCCTGGACAATAACCTCTTTTACTTCGCTCATGGTTTACTCTCCACAGGCCTGCAGGTTAGAAAGTTGATTCGGTAACGTTTGAGCGTACAGCCCGGCGCGTTTTACCGCATTGACTACGGCGCGAGGGGTAATGGTCGCGCCGGTAAACTGATCAAACTGGCCGCCATCTTTTTTCACCGCCCACGTTGCGTCGCTCTCGCTGGCGATGGTTTTCCCGGCGAAGTGGGTGATCCAGTCGGAAATTCGTAGTTCAATTTTATCGCCCAGCCCCGGTGTTTCGTGATGTTCAGTCACTCGGCTGCCCAACACGGTACCGCTGAAATCGGCGCCGACCAAAAGCTGAATGGCGCCAGAGTAGCCATCCGGCGCGGTCGCTTCCATCACGGCGGCAACCGCCTGCTCGCCCTGACGAGCGATATAGACCTTATGCGTGCCTTTCCCCAGCTCTGGCGCGGTAACCAGATAGCAGCTTTGCAGCAAATCGTTATTATAGCGGTCCGCCGGGATCACCTGTTGAAACAGCGCGTTCTGCTGTTTAGCCGCCTGATCGGCGATGGTATTTTTGGTCAACTGGTCGATAGCCGCCGTCAGGCCAGTAGAGCCTGCGGCAAACAGTGCCAGGGTTACCCCATGTTTACGCATCGTTTTTAACATCATTAATCCTCAGCGATGGCCGTAAACGCGCGGGCGCGTATAGTAGTCAATCAACGGTACGGTAATGTTCGCCAGCAATACGGCAAAAGCAACGCCATCCGGGTAACCCCCGAAGCTGCGAATCAACCACACCAGCAGGCCTGCCAGCGCGCCGAAAATCAGGCGTCCACGGTTGGTCGTAGAGGCGGTCACCGGGTCGGTCAGAATGAAGAATGCACCCAGCATGGTCGCGCCAGACAGCAGATGCATTTGCGGCGAGGCGACATTTTCCGGGTTAAACAGCCAGCCAAGCGTCGCGCAGACGGCGAGGCTCAACAGGAAGCTCACCGGGATATGCCAGCGAATGGCACCTTTCCACAGTAAAAACAGCCCGCCTGCCAGATATGCCAGGTTTACCCACTGCCAGCCAATGCCCGCCAGCGCGCCGTGATAAATGGACGATTGCATGATGCTGTCTGGCGAATGACCCGCGTGACGCGACGTTTTGAAGGTATCCAGCGGCGTGGCCTGGCTGATGCCATCAATGCCCATTTTCAGCGCGTTCATGTCCTGACCCGCAGCCGTATGGCCGGTGAAAATCACCTGTAATGCGTCGATAAAACCGGGTGTGTTGGCGGCAATTTCATGCGGCGGCAGCCAGGAGGTCATCTGCACCGGGAAGGAGATCAGCAGCACAACATAGCCAATCATTGCCGGGTTAAACGGGTTCTGCCCTAAGCCGCCATACAGTTGTTTAGCGATGATCACCGCAAAGGCTGTGCCCAGGACCACCATCCACCACGGGGCGAAAGGCGGGATACTGATGGCCAGCAGAATGCCGGTCAGCCAGGCCGAGTTATCCGCAAGCGTCGCGGCAATAGACTGCTTACGCAGACGCAATATGAACGATTCCGTTGCCCAGGCCGTCAGCGAGGCCAGCAGAAGCTGAATCAGGGTTCCCCAGCCGAAAAACCAGCTTTGCACCGCAATGCCGGGCAGGGCGGCCAAAATCACCAGCATCATGATACGCGATGTCTGGCGTTGGTTATGGGTATAAGGGGAACTCGCTATCTTGAAAACCATTTATTCCTCGTTTACAGCTTGCGCGGCTTTTTTCGCCTGAACGCGGGCAATCGCTGCCGCAACGGCCGCTTTGCGCGGATCATCATTGGCAGCCGACTCATTTGCGGCCTGTTGTTCGGCTTTACGCGCTTTGGCCCGTGCGATGGCGGCTTCAACGGCGGCTTTACGCGGATCCACCGTTTCCACTGTCGCAGCGGGTTCACTGGCCGCTTGCTGTTCCGCTTTACGCGCTTTGGCCCGTGCGATGGCGGCTTCAACGGCGGCTTTACGCGGATCCACCGTTTCCACTGTCGCAGCGGGTTCACTGGCCGCTTGCTGTTCCGCTTTACGCGCTTTGGCCCGTGCAATAGCGGCTTCAACGGCCGCTTTACGCGGATCAACCGTTTCTGTTAGCGCAACGGGTTCACTGACCGCTTGCTGCTCCGCTTTACGCGCCTTAGCGCGTGCGATGGCAGCTTCGACGGCCGCTTTACGCGGGTCTACCGCATCGCTTGGTTGTTTTTCTGCCTGGGCAGCACGGGCTTTCGCCTTACGTGCTTCGCGGGCTGCAATCACGGCGCTGTTATCCGGCAGTGCACCTGCTTTGATGATGACCGGCTGCGTGGCCTGCTGCTGCTTCTCTTTCACGCGCGCCAGAGCGGCATTAATCGCATCCTGATCTTTCGCCGCTGGCTGTACGGCTGCTTTTTTATGACGTTCAGCGCGCGCCAGTTTTTCACGCTCAAGACGATTCTGACGTGCTTCAAAGCGGGCTTTCGCTTCTGCGGCACGCTGCTCTTCAAGACGAATTGCTGAGATTTCTGCTTTTTCCTGACGGAAGTACTGCACCAGAGGAATGCTGCTTGGGCAGACCCACGCGCAGGCGCCGCACTCGATGCAATCAGAGATATTATGCGCAGTCGCTTTATCGTGTTGCTGGCCTTTGCTGAACCAGTAAAGCTGCTGCGGCAGAAGATCGGCCGGGCAGGCATCTGCACAGGCGCTACAGCGAATGCAGCCTTTTTCTTCTTCGGGCTCGCCCATTTCCGATGGCGATGGTGCCAGCAGACAGTTGGTGATTTTGACCACCGGGACATCCAGCCACGGCAGGGTAAAGCCCATCAACGGGCCGCCCATAATCACAAGCTGTTCAGCGGAGGGGCAGAAACCCGCGTCTTCAAGCAGATGACTGACCGGCGTGCCCAGACGCGCCCAAACGTTACCCGGGCGGCTCACGGATTCACCGGTTAAGGTCACCACGCGTTCGGTTAATGGTTCACCGTCAATCACCGCGCGTTTCACTGCAAACGCGGTACCGACGTTTTGCATCAGTACGCCGATATCGGATGAGCGGCCGCCGTGCGGAACCTGCTTGCCGGTGAGAATTTGCGTCAATTGCTTCGCGCCACCGGACGGATATTTGGTGGGAATGACCCGCAGGCTGATATCATGTGCGCCCGCCAGCACCGCTCGCAGCATTGATATGGCCTGCGGTTTGTTATCTTCAATGCCAATAAGAATCTGCTGCGGTTGCAGGATATGACCCAGGATACGAATACCTTCGATAACCTGCGCCGCACAATCCTGCATCAGCCGGTCATCCGCCGTGATATACGGCTCGCACTCCGCCGCATTGATAATCAGCATGGTGATTTTATCGCCGCCGCCGCGCAGTTTTGTGCCGGTCGGGAAACCCGCGCCGCCAAGGCCCGCGACGCCGAACTGATGAATTCGCTCAATCAATTCTTCACGCGAACGATTCTGGTACTCGTGCCAGCCGTCGCGTGAAACCCACTGATCTTCGCCATCGGCATCAATGATGACGCTCATTTCCGGCAAGGCGGAAGGGTGTGCCGTGGCGTGCGGCTCAATGGCAACGACGGTTCCGGAGGTTGGCGCGTGTACGGGCAGCATTCGCCCCCAGCCGCGCGTCAACGGCTGACCACGCAGCACGCGATCGCCGGGCTTCACGCACAGCTCGCCTTCAGCACCAATATGTTGCTTCAGAGGAATGACGAAACGCTGCGCAAGGGGGACCTGGCGCAGCGGCGTGCCATTAGACTGAGTTTTCATTTCCGGTGGGTGAATCCCCCCATCGAAATCCCAGATTTTCTCTTTTCTGAACGCGGAAAATAACTTAAGCATGTTGTTCCACAGGAATATTACGTACCGGGATACTTTGCAGGTCCCATTTCCAGCTGTCGGTTGTGGTGGCGACCGGGCGCAGTTCAATACACTGGGTCGGGCAGGGCGCAACGCAGAGATTGCAGCCGGTGCAGAGGTCGCTCATTACCGTGTGCATTGCGCGGGTCGCGCCGACAATGGCGTCCACCGGGCACGCCTGAATGCACTTGGTACAACCGATACAGTTGTTTTCGTCGATCACGGCCAGCATCCGCGCCGGTTCCTGAACGGCGGTATCGCCGTCGACAGGTTGCGGATCGACGTTAAGTAATTCGGCAATTTTCAACATTACCGCTTCGCCGCCGGGGGCGCAGCAGTTGATTTTTTCACCGTTGCTTACCGCTTCGGCATAGGGACGACAGCCCGGATAGCCGCACTGCCCGCACTGGCTTTGCGGTAAGAGTTCATCAATTTTTTCAACAACGGGGTCATCTTCCACCGCGAAACGGCGTGAGGCGTATCCCAGTATGACGCCGAAAATCAGCCCTAAAACGCTGATAGCGGCGACGGCAATCCAGAAGGTCATCATTACAACTTCACCAACCCGCTAAAGCCCATAAACGCCAGCGACATTAACCCTGCGGTAATCAGCGCAATGGCGTTACCGCGAAACGGCGCAGGCACATTCGACACCACCAGACGTTCGCGAATAGAGGCAAACAGTACCATCACCAGCGAGAAACCGACGGCGGCGGAGAAGCCATACAGCGCCGACTGTAAAAAGTTATGTCCGAGGTTAATGTTGAGCAGCGCCACGCCGAGCACTGCGCAGTTGGTGGTGATCAGCGGTAAGAAGATGCCCAGCAGACGATAAAGCGCCGGGCTGGTTTTACGCACCACCATTTCGGTGAATTGCACCACAACGGCAATCACCAGAATAAAGGCCAGCGTGCGCAAATAAATCAGATTAAGCGGAATCAGTATCCAGGTATCAATCAGCCACGCGCAAATGGACGCCAGCGTCATCACGAAGGTGGTCGCAAGCCCCATGCCCATTGCTGTTTCCAGTTTTTTGGACACGCCCATAAACGGGCACAGCCCGAGGAACTTCACCAGGACGAAGTTATTTACCAGTACGGTACCGATAAAGAGCAATAAATAGTCAGTCATCATTCGACCTGTAACAAAAAAAGCCGCCTATTATCGACGAAAGTGCGTCCATCGACAACTGGGCAAGAGTGTGGTTATTAAGGGTTCACAAACGTACGCTTCACGCGAGATGAGCGTTTGAGATAGGGCACAATCAGCGCCGCAGCGGCCAACGGCAGCAATAACTGGCGTAGCGCGATGACGTCGGACACCGGTGCGAATGCAAACGCCTTAAGCGCCAGCAATAATGAGACCAGTAACCAGATAATATAGTGCTTAGGCACATTTTTACGGCGCTTAAAGAAAGCAATGGTCAGCCACAGGGTGTAATACCACATGGCAATCACGAATGCTAAGGAAAGAACCCAAAGGGCCAGATGCGTGCTGCTTTGTGCTTTTAACAGGTTCAGGATCTGCGGATTAAGCAGGGCGTTAACGAACATCAGCAGTTGCAGGCTAATGCTAAGCAGGGCGACCAACAGCCACGCCAGCGGGCCGAGCAACCATCCACCAATTCGTTCTGCAGAATTTGACGACATTTCGTCTCCTGATTATCAGCGTCAGTTATAAATATGGCGGTGGAGTATAAGCAACTGACGCTGATGATAACAATAGTTACTGCACGTAATGCCAAACGGATTTTGGCACCTGGCCGATATCGAACAAACGACCGCCAGAAACCAGCTCCGCCCGACGGTGATCGGCAGCGCGATACATATTGATTAATTCATTGGTGTCGGAAAGCGAATAGTTAAGATGATCATAAAGTTTTTCGAGATTGTCCAGCGAGCTGACTTTACGGAATTTCAATAAATAATCCAGGACGGTCATTTGTAGGTATCCATTTTATAATGTTAAATCACGCAGGGCCTGAAGGGGGCGCAAAAGCACGGCACCACAATGGCGCATCACTCAGTTTGACAACAAGTTAGTTTATCGACACCCGTTTTCATTAAGAGTTCAGCCCGCAACGGGCATACTCTCT
The DNA here is from genome assembly GCF_057782505.1 of Pseudocitrobacter sp. CD920760. Classification (NCBI taxonomy): domain Bacteria; kingdom Pseudomonadati; phylum Pseudomonadota; class Gammaproteobacteria; order Enterobacterales; family Enterobacteriaceae; genus Pseudocitrobacter; species Pseudocitrobacter sp. CD920760. The sequence continues at coordinate 2,873,854 of NZ_CM173490.1, read as the reverse complement.
TCAGGACGCTGTAATTATTTGGGTTATAAATGACAAATTCAAGAACAGAAAATGGCGTTATTGATATATCGCAGGAAATGACGTTATCAGGAAAAGCGTTTGGGCGCCCCAGGGCGCCCAGAGCGGATTAGCGCACGTTGCCGTGGCTGTTGATCACTTCTTTATACCAGTAAAAGCTTTTCTTGCGCTTACGGGCAAGGTTTTGCTGATGATCGACATAAACAAAACCATACTGTTTTTTGTAACCGTTCAGCCAGCTTAGCAGGTCGATGAACGACCACGGATAATAACCGCGGACATCTGCACCTAACGCAATCGCTTTTTCCAGCGCATCAATATGCATAGCTAAATAATCGATGCGCGGTTGGTCAACGATGTCACCGTTAACAATCGGATCTTTGGCACCGAGGCCGTTTTCCGTGATGTAGATGGGGATATCGCCATAGCGTTGTTTGATAGCCATAATGCCGTCGGTCAGCCCTTGCGGCCAAATCTCCCAGTCCCAATCCGTATAAACGCCGTTGGGGTTACGGACAAATTTAAACAAACCTTTAAAGCCAAATTCGCCGCCGCTATTTTTTTCGCCACTATGATTGGACTGCGTTAGCGTCTCGCCCGGATTGGCCGTCACGGTTTCGCGACGGTAGTAGTTCAGGCCGATAAAATCGCAGCGATAATTACGTAATAATTCATCATCACCGGGCACAAAGCGCGGCACGCCCCACAGGGCTTGCGTTTGGGCAAGAAGTTCAGCCGGATAGGTGCCTTTCAGCACCGGATCGTAAAGCCAGTGGGTGTGAATAGCGTCAGCCAGTTCGCTTGCGGCGGTATCGTCCGGCGAATCAGTGAGCGGCGTATGCGGTTGCAGTACGTTAACAAAGCCAATCTGGCCCTCGATGTTCATTTCACGGAAGGCTTTTACTGCCATGGCATGAGCGATAAAGACCTGGTGGCAAGCCTGAATCGCCCGGGCCGGGTCTTTCACCGACGGCGGATGGCTACCGGTAATATAGCCGTGACCGATAAAGACGATGGTTTCGTTAAACGTCGCCCAAAGTTTGACCCGTGAACCGAAGCGGGCGTAGCACAGACGAGCGTACTCTTCGAAGGCTTCCGCCGTTGAACGGACTTCCCAGCCGCCTTCATCCTGCAACGCCTGGGGTAAATCCCAGTGATAAAGCGTAATCATCGGCACAATATTGTGCGCCAGCAGGGCATCAATCAAATCGCTGTAAAATTTAACCCCGGCTTCATTAACTTCGCCACGACCATTCGGTAATAAACGCGGCCAGGAGATGGAAAAACGGTAGCTTTGCAGGCCCATTTCCGCCATCAGTGCGACATCTTCCTGCATACGGTGATAGTGGTCTACGGCGACATCGCCGTTGGTTCCTTGATAAGTCGTTCCGGGAAGGTGCGAAAAAACGTCCCAGATAGACAGCCCTTTGCCATCTTCATCGTGTGCGCCTTCGACCTGATAGGCTGCTGTTGCAGCACCCCAGAGGAAATCTTTTGGAAAAGCAGCCATGAAACTCTCCTTATCTGTGCAATAAGTTGAGTGTAAAGAGGGGGAAGAGGGTGTTGCAACCGGTTTCAGAAACCGGTTACACAGTTGCGATCGCCGTCACTGTTCAGCGAACAGACTTATTTCTTTTGTACCGCCGCAATCGGCTCTGGTGGTTGGTAGTTATCAATATGGTGCGCGATAACAAGAAGAAGAACCGAGACGCTAAGTACGCCCCAACCGATCAGTTCAACGATCCGTGTAAAGACAATAGACATAGTAATTAAGACAATTTCGACAAAATTAATGATACGGACGAAGATCTTACCTCGCCTGGCGCGCAACGCAAGTCCTCAGCCGAAACGATTCATGTCTTTCGCTCATTTTTCCGATAATTACCCGCTTCTGTACGCCATAATGTTATTAATCTGTTGTTCATCTCCGCAATATGTTGTGAAATAAGAAATCGATTACACGGCGACGGGTGCTTCACCGGGTCGGACAAAAACAGCACAGATAAGAGGCTATTATGAGTGACAGTATTCGTGTCGGATTAATTGGGTATGGTTATGCCAGCAAAACCTTTCATGCGCCGCTTATCAGCGGAACGCCAGGGATGGAGCTGGCCGTGGTGTCCAGTAGCGACGCCGACAAAGTTAAAGCCGACTGGCCCAATGTCAGCGTGGTCTCTGAACCTAAACACATTTTCGCCGATCCCACTATCGACCTGGTGGTGATTCCTACGCCGAACGATACCCACTTCCCGCTGGCGAAAGCCGCGCTGGAGGCGGGTAAACACGTGGTGGTTGATAAACCCTTTACCGTGACACTGTCACAAGCGCGAGAGCTGGATGCGCTGGCAAAAAGCCAGGGTAAATTGCTGTCAGTGTTCCATAACCGCCGCTGGGACAGCGATTTCTTAACCGTGAAGTCGCTGATTAACGAAGGCCGACTGGGCGAGGTGGCTTATTTTGAATCGCACTTCGACCGCTATCGCCCGCAGGTGCGTAACCGCTGGCGCGAGCTGGCAGGGCCTGGCAGCGGCATCTGGTACGATTTAGGCCCGCATCTGCTGGACCAGGCAGTAAATCTATTTGGTCTGCCGGTCAGTTTGTCCGTCGATCTCGCGCAGCTGCGTCCTGGCGCGCAGGCGACGGATTACTTCCATGCGGTGCTGGTGTATCCGCAACGCCGTGTGGTGCTGCACGGCACGTTGTTGGCTGCTGCTGAAACGGCGCGTTATATCGTGCACGGTTCGCGTGCCAGCTACGTGAAGTATGGCCTCGACCCGCAGGAAGAGCGCCTGAAGAACGGTGAACGTCTGCCGCAGGAAGACTGGGGTTACGACATGCGCGATGGCGTGCTGACGCGGGTAGACGGTGAAGATCGTGTTGAAGAGACGCTGCTCACCACGCCGGGCAACTATCCGGCTTACTACGCGGCGATCCGTGATGCGTTAAACGGTGCGGGTGAGAATCCGGTTCCGGCAAGCCAGGCCATTCAGATTATGGAATTGATTGAGCTGGGGATTGAATCCGCGAAACATCGCGCGGTGCTTTCTCTGACCTGATGAAGATAATGAAGAACGGGCGCGCAGCACACGCTGTGCGCCCGTTTTTTTATGCGCCTTGTACGCGTGCGCGCAGCGCGGATTTTTCAGCTTCCGACAGGAAAGCAATTTCAAGCCCGTTGATTTGCGCCTGACGAATTTGCGCAGGCGTCAGCCCGGCTGCCGGTGCGGCAACGCGATATTCGTGTTGAATATCGATACCCTGAACCGCCGGGTCATCGGTGTTGATGCTCGCCAGCACGCCATGTTCCAGGAAGATTTTCAGCGGATGCTGGGCCAGCGATGGCACGGTGCTGGTCTGGATGTTCGATGTCAGGCAGGATTCCACGCCGATACGCTGTTTCGCCAGGAATTCCATCAGCGCCGCGTCTTCAACGGCTTTGACGCCGTGACCGATACGTTCCGCACCCAGTTCGCGAATCGCCTGCCAGATGCTTTCCGGGCCAGCGGCTTCGCCCGCGTGCACGGTAATGCGCAGCCCTGCATCGCGTGCACGGTTGAAGTGGCTAAGGAACAGGCTCCCCGGAAAACCAAGCTCGTCACCCGCCAGATCCAGCGCAGTAATGCCGTCGCGATGCGCCAGCAGGGCATCCAGTTCGCGCAGGCAGGCGGTTTCGCCAAAGGTACGGCTCATGATGCCAATTAAACGCGCCTCGACGTTGAAATCGCGGCAGCCTTCACGCACACCGGCGATTACGGCCTCTACCACACCCTCAACCTGAAGCTGGTGAGTCATCGCCATATAGCCCGGTGAAAAACGCAGTTCAACATAGTGCAGACCGTTCCGGGCGGCATCTTCGATGTTCTCGTACGCCACGCGGCGACAGGCATCGAGGTTGGCAAGTACTTTGACGCCCCAGTCGAGTTTGCTTAGAAAGCTCACCAGGTCAGGTTCATTACTGGTGACCTGCACATGCGGAATTAATGCCTCAAGGCTGGACGCAGGAAGGGTTAAATTGTGCTGACGGCCAAGATCGAGAATAGTTTGGGCGCGAATATTGCCATCAAGATGGCGATGAATGTCAGTGAGGGGGAGCGTAGTATCAATCATGGTCGCACTCTTTATTAGATTAAGTGCGCGCTATTATAAAAACATTTCACTGCAAAAAGCTATTTGCGCAACAAAAAATTATCGTTGCGCAAAATCGTTAGCGTAACGTATTGATGGCCGCGATCAAACGCTCGACACCTTGTTCTAATTTAGAACGAGGGCAGCCCGCGTTCAGGCGAATAAAGCCGTTGCCTTCCTCGCCATAGGTATAACCCGGCATGATCGCCACTTTTTGCTGTTTGATCAGCACATCCTGTAGCGCGTTGTCGTCAATGTTTAATGGACGCAAATCGACCCATGCCAGATACGTAGACTCGGGCATCGCCCAGTTCAGCTCCGGAAATGCGGTATTCAGCGTCTGCGCGATGTAACGCATATTATCCTGTAAATAGCTGCGCAGAGCATCCAGCCACGGCTCGCCTTCGCGGTAAGCCGCGATGTGCGCCACCAGTGCCGGTACCGATGGGGAAGAGAGGCCGTCGCGGCTTTTCAGCGCAAACAGGTAATCGTTGCGCGCGGTTTCGTCGGCTATCAACCCATAGGCCCCGGTAAAGGCCGGAATATTGAAGCTTTTTGAACCCGATGTGAACAGCGCCCATGGGCTGCGCGCCACGTCGCACCACGGAGTATGCTGGTGGTTGCCCCACACCATATCCATGTGAATTTCATCGCTGATGACCCGCACACCATGTTTCTCACACAGTTCAGCCATCGTGTTCAGCTCATCGCGCGTCCACACTTTCCCGGTGGGGTTATGCGGGCTGCACAACAGCAGAATTTTGTTTTGCGGCTGTGCCAGGGCTGCTTCCAGCTTCACCATATCGTAGAACCACTGGTTATCGACTTTCTCCAGCGGCACGCCGACAATCGTGCGCTGATTGCCGGTAATGGTTTTGAAGAAGGCATCATACGCGGGCGTATGCACCACAATCCCGTCACCGGGCGCGGACCACTGGCGAATCATCTCTGCCACCATATAGATGACGGATGGCCCGTAAACAATGCTCTCCCGGTCGATCACGCTATGAAAACGGCGGGCGAACCAGTGCACGATGGCGGGTGGAAACTCATCGTTTTTCCAGCGGCTGTAGCCGAAGACGCCGTGCGCCAGGCGTTTGGTCAGCGCATCGAGAATACAGGGAGCGGTGGCGAAATCCATATCGGAGATGGTAAACGGAAGGAGGTCGGCGTCACCAAAACGGTCGGCAACATAATCCCACTGGGTACACCATGTGCCATGCCGGTCTATCACCGTTGAGAAGTCAAACATGTGAAATCCTTAACTGTTAGCGAGGACGCTATTTTGCCCCTGCGAGCGGCAGGGGCAAAGGGCGTTTTATGCCTGAACGGTATTCATCAGCACCGCAATCTCATCTTTCACGGATTGCACCTGCGGCCCAATCACCACTTGCAGGTTATGCTGGTTAAGCTGTACGACACCAATCGCGCGATTCGCTTTCAGCGCTTCAACGTCGACTTTTGACATATCCTCGACGGACAAACGCAGGCGGGTGATGCAGTTATCAAGAGAGACAATGTTTTCAGACCCACCGAGTGCCGCCAGGATAGCTGGGGTGTTGTAACCGGATTTACCGATAGTCCCGGTGACCGCTTTTTCGACGGCGCTGCTGCTTTCAATATCACGCCCCGGCGTTTTGATGTTAAAGCGGGTAATGGCGAAGCGGAAAATCGCGTAATAGGCGACGAACCACACCGCAGCCACCACCGGCACCATATACCATTTGGTGGAGAGGCCGTGCAGAATACCGAAGACCACGAAGTCGATAACGTTGCCGTCAGTGTTGCCAATGGTGACGCCAAGAATCGCCATCATGGTGAAGCCAAGGCCAGTCAGCAGCGCGTGGATAACGTACAACACAGGAGCCACGAACAGGAACAGGAATTCCAGCGGTTCAGTGGTGCCGCCCACGACGCAGGCAATGACGCCAGAAATCAGCAGGCCTTTAATTTTGTGACGGTTTTCCGGGCGAGCGCAGTGGTACATCGCCAGTGCCGCGCCCGGCAGGCCGCCGAGGAAGGCAGGCATTTTACCCTGCGACAGGAAGCGAGTGGCGCTTTCGGAGAAGCCGTGGGTATCCGGGCAGCTTAACTGTGCCTGGAAGATGGTCAATGCACCGCTGACAGAATGACCGCAGACATCCATCGTGCCGCCAGCTTCGGTAAAGCGAATCAGCGCGACCAGAATGTGGTGCAGACCAAACGGCAGCAGCAGACGTTCACCGGTACCAAAGATCATTGGGCCAAAGTCGCCCGCACTGTTGATAACATGACCCAGCGCATTGATGCCCATCGCAAATACCGGCCAAATCAAGGGGATCACCAGGCCAACCAGACCCAGAACGACGGTGGTGATAATCGGAACAAAGCGGGTGCCGCCAAAGAACGCCAGCGCATCCGGCAGGCGGATGGTGTGGAAACGTTCATGCAGCAGCCAGACGATGATCCCGGCGATCACCGCGCCAAGAATACCGGTGTCGATAGACTGAATACCGAGGATATTCTGGATGTTATTGGCTTTCAGAACCGCGGCATCGGTGGTCGGCAGGATACCTTTAGCCGTCAGCCAGAAGTTGACCGCCAGGTTCATGACCGCGTAACCGACAAAACCGGCGAAGGCCGCAACACCTTTGTTTTCACGCGCCAGCCCCAGCGGGATGGCGATACAGAACATCACCGGCAGGAAGCTAAACGCGAAAGAACCGACTTTGCTCATCCAGATAAAGAGCGCCTGCAGGAACGGGGTGTCGAGCCACGGCAGGAGCGTGAGAACGTCATGGCTGCTTAGGGAGCTGCCGATCCCCAGCATGATCCCACAGAAAGACAGCAGGGCGACAGGAAGCATGAATGTCTTGCCAAGCTGTTGAAAGAACTCCCACAATGTGACTTTTTGTGCTGCTCTGGTCGTCATCGAACGACTCCTTGTACAAAAAATGGGTTGAAGATGTTGTGGAGCGCAAGATAAAACGTTTTACCCAATTTTAGTGCGAGTGAAATCACATAATGAAATGATGATAACGTTTATAAAGTATCTTATTAGGTAAAACGTTTTATCGATCACTTAAAAGGAATCGCCAGTCCTTATGGCAATTGCAAAAAAAGTCACGATCAATGATGTCGCTCTGGCCGCTGGCGTATCGGTGAGTACGGTCTCACTGGTACTCAGCGGGAAAGGGCGGATCTCCAGCGCGACCGGTGAGCGGGTATATCAGGCCATCGACCAGTTGGGCTTTGTGCGTAATCGTCAGGCGGTGTCTCTGCGCGGCGGGCAAACCGGCGTCATTGGGCTGATTGTCGGCTCACTGTCGTCACCGTTTTATGCGGAGCTGACCGCCGGGCTGACGGCGTCGCTGGAGTCGCAGGGCAAAATGGTTTTTCTGACCCAAAGCGGGCGCAAGGGGGAGAACATGCTGGCGCGTTTTGATGCGCTGGTGGCGCAAGGCGTGGATGGCGTGGTAATTGCCGGAGCGGTGGATCAAGCCAGCGAGCTGCGCGAGAAAGCGGAGGCGTCGAATATTCCGCTGGTGTTCGCTTCTCGTGCGAGTTATCTCGATGAGGTGGATTTAATTCGCCCCGATAACATGCAGGCGGCGCAGGTGGTGACCGAAGATCTCATTCGCCGTGGGCACCAGCGTATTGCCTGGCTGGGTGGGCAGAGCGCGTCGTTAACGCGTGCTGAACGGGTTGGCGGCTATTGCTCAACGCTGATTAAGTACGGCCTGCCGTTTCACAGTGAATGGGTTGTTGAGTGCGAATCCAGCCAGAAGCAGGCGGCTGAAGCCATCACGTCGTTATTGCGCCATAACCCGACCATCACTGCGGTGCTGTGCTACAACAATGTGATCGCCATGGGGGCCTGGTTCGGCCTGATGCGCGGCGGGCGACAAAGCGGAGAAGGCAGCGTCGAGAGCTATTTTGACCAGCGCGTCACGCTGGCGGCGTTTGCCGAAGTGCCGGAAAGTGCATTAGATGACGTACCGTTAACCTGGGTCACAACCCCGGCGCGTGAGATGGGCGAAAGCGTAGCCGAGCGAATTTTACAGCGCATTGAAACCGGGCAGACGTCAACCCGCAATGTGATTATGCCGCCAAGGCTGGTGGCAAGAAAATAGTGCGAAAATGCCTGATGCGCTACGCTTATCAGGCCTACAGGGTTTCTGCAATATATTGAATTTGCACTGTTTTGTAGGCCGGATAAGGCGTTTACGCCGCATCCGGCAAGAACAAAGTGCACGTTGTTTACTGTGCCGGAGCCGGTTCGCTCGGCGTGACTGGCGGCTGCGGTTCACTCTCCTGAATGGCTGGCGCCTGCAAACCAAACATTCCCGCAAAGTCTTCCAGCGGCATTTTATTGCCGTTCAGCGTCACCTGGCCGTTAGCGTACTGCAGGCTGGAGGTCACCTGGTTGTCATCCGTGGTGGTCAGACGGAACATCTGGCCCATCGCGGCGAAGCCTTTAACCTGCTGGCTGGCCAGTTTCTGGGCCTCTTCCTGCTGATACCCTTCCAGTTTCGCAATCTGGGTCATAAATTCGGTCGCCATATCCATCGGGATAACCAGCTTACCGTCGATTGATTTCACCAGCGTGTCCACCTGCTGCGCCAGCGTTTGTACCGGCTGAGTGGCCTGCGCGGGATCTTTAAGCAGCAACGACAGATTCAGGGTGGTTTCGCCTTTGGCGTTTTTCCAGCTGAGCGGCGCGACGGTAATTGACGGATCGCCCTTCAGCAGTACCGGCAGCGCGCTAAAGAACGCTTCGGTAATTTTTTCCTGGTACAGTTCCGGGTTACTTTGCAGTTCCGGCTGAGCCAGCAGTGCCTGTGCCTGCGCATTATACTGCTGACTAAACTGGTGCCACGCCTGACCGTCAATATTGCCGACTTTCAGCGTCAGTTTGCCGCTACCCATATCCTGGCTTTGCAGCTTCAGGCTGTTAACGGCGTAATCGAGCTGGCTGTTCACTTTCTTGCCGTCAGCAGAAAGGTCGGATTTACCATCCAGCGTCATACCTTCCAGAACGGTCAGCTCTTTGCCTTCAACGGAGACCGCCACTTTATCCAGGCTGATTTTCTGGTTGCCGACGCGTTCGTCGAAGCTCGCCAGTTTGCTGCTGCCTTCGGTTTTGAGATTATTAAAGGTGAGCTGCACCTTCTGATTGTATTCATTGACCGCATTTACGAGGCCGCTTTCTGCTTCGCCGGTAAGCGACACGACGTTACCATCACGGTCTGCCGAGAGTTCAAAATCACCGCCGCTGAACGCCACTTTTTCAGCGTCTTTTTCATAGTTCAGCGGTTTGAGATTAATAGCTGAGTGGGTATCACCGCTATAACTGATACGGGTGTCTACCACAAACGGAGTTTCACCTTTGGCGATATCAAACAGCGGTTTGGTCACGTCATTGTTTACCAAAGTGGTATTCACCGAGGCCATAGACGGAACGAGATTAAATCGTTTTAACGCTGCCAGAGGGAACGGGCCGTGGTCAACATCTTCGTTAAACACGACACTCTGGCCCGGTTTGAGCAGGGCTTTATCTGCGCCGGCAATCGGCTTAACCACCATTTTCAGTTGGCTGCTAAAGATGCCGCGCTGGTAATCCTGATAGCTCAGCTCCAGGCCTGCTTCCGGTGCGGTACGTTTCAGTTGGTCATTGGCCTGCGCCACCATGTCCGCAAAACGACTTTCCAGCTGTTTCCCGGTGTACCAGGCACCACCTGTCCAGATAACCCCTAACGCAACAACAACCCCAACAGCGACCAGCGATTTTTTCATAGCATTTATCCATAAAATGAAACCGGGCGAAATCATATCGCCCGGTTATGTCATAAGGCTGTGTTTAAGATTAGCAAGCCCACGCTAAAACTTCAGTATTTACTTTAGCTTATTATAGACTCGCGCCAGTTTGCCGTTGCCGCTCACCTGAACCGGTGATTCTGCCGCGCTGATAAACGCGGATTCGCCTGGCTTCAGGGTGAGGGATTCTTCGCCTTTACTCAGGACAGCTTCACCTTCCAGGCAGAACAGGATCGCGGCGCTCTGCTGGGCGATAGCTGTCGGCTGTGCGCTGAGATCGTGCAACGAAAACGCGAAGTCGTCGACCGGAATTGGGAAGTCCAGTTCAGAACCGTTTTTCACCGGTTGGGTGAGCAGCTCCGCCGCCGGTTTAGCCTCAAACTTCACGTTTGCCACCAGTTCCGGAATATCAATGTATTTCGGCGTCAGCCCGGCGCGCAGCACGTTATCGGAGTTGGCCATCACTTCCAGTGCGGTACCCTGAAGGTAGGCGTGCGGCGTTTCAGCAAACAGGAACATCGCTTCGCCCGGCTTGAGTGTCACCACGTTCAGCAGCAGCGGTGAGAACAAGCCGCTGTCGTCCGGGTAAAATTCTGAAATGACGCGAATGGTCTGCCACGGCTCGCCTTGCTGGCTCTCCAGTGCGGAGCGCAAGATTGCCAGCGCGCGCGCTTTCTCTTCGCCCTGCATATTCAGCAGGCTGGCGAAAAGGGCGCTCAGACGCTCGCCGTTCGGCTGTTCGAGGAAATGGGCAATGGCGGTATGCGCCCCGGCAACGGGTTGCAGCAGTGAAACAATCTCGCTGAATTCGCGAAACGCGTTCATCGCCAGGAAAGGCGTCAGGGCAAAGACCAGCTCCGGCTTATGGTTCGGATCTTTATAGTTACGTTCAGCCGCGTCCATGGCGATACCCGCCGCGTTCTCTTTGGCAAAGCCAATTTCCGAGGCGCGTTTGTTTGGGTGTACCTGAATGGACAGCGGCTGCGCCGCGCACAGCACCTTAAACAAGAACGGCAGCTCGCCAAAACGGTCGGCGACCTCGCGGCCCAAAAGAGTGGCTTTGTCGGCGTCAATCACGTCGCGCAGTGAACGTACGGTTCCCTGGCTATCGGTAATTTTTGAGCTGCTCTTCGGATGCGCGCCCATCCAGAGTTCTGCCATGGGCAGATTGTCCGGGTTGGCGATGCCGTAGAGTTCCGTTAACGCACTTTTACTGCCCCAGGCATAGTTTTGCACTGAGTTGATGAGTTTTTGCATTATCAAGCCCTGTATCAATGTGGATTCTTTGGCGGTATTAAAGCAATAAATGCGCTATGGCGTCACCGGAAAAATAAAAAGTCGTACTAGTCTCAGTTTTTGTTAAAAAATTGTGTACGATAGGGTGACTCGCTTTTGAGCCGGGCAAATGGATATGTGCTCTGCATGTTTGCCCTACATTCCCAAACGGGTAGAAAACATCACCTGAAGCAGTAAGTGAGAATACAATGTCGAACAAACCTTTTTACTATCAGGATCCTTTTCCACTGAAAAAGGATGAAACCGAGTATTACCTCCTCAGTTCCGATTACGTCAGCGTGGACGAGTTTGCCGGCCAGGAAGTGCTGAAAGTTGACCCGCAAGCCCTGACACTCCTCGCTAAACACGCATTCCACGATGCCTCTTTTATGCTCCGTCCTGCGCACCAACAGCAGGTTGCCGATATCCTCAGCGACCCGGAAGCCAGCGAAAACGATAAGTACGTTGCGCTTCAGTTCCTGCGTAACTCTGATATCGCCGCTAAAGGCATTCTGCCAACCTGCCAGGACACCGGCACGGCGATTATTGTCGGTAAAAAAGGCCAGCGCGTGTGGACCGGCGGCGGTGATGAAGCGGCGCTGTCGCGCGGGGTGTATGACACCTTTATTGAAGATAACCTGCGCTACTCGCAAAACGCCCCGCTGGACATGTACAAAGAGGTGAACACGGGCACTAACCTGCCGGCGCAGATTGACCTCTACAGCGTCGATGGCGACGAATACAAATTCCTGTGCGTGGCGAAGGGCGGCGGTTCTGCTAACAAAACCTATCTTTATCAGGAAACCAAAGCGCTGATTACCCCGGCGAAACTGAAAAATTATCTGGTTGAGAAGATGCGCACCCTGGGTACTGCGGCCTGTCCGCCGTATCACATCGCGTTCGTAATTGGCGGTACTTCTGCCGAAACGACGCTGAAAACCGTGAAAATGGCCTCGACCAAATATTACGATGGTCTGCCGACGGAAGGGAACGAGCACGGCCAGGCGTTCCGCGATATCGAACTCGAAAAAGAGTTGCTGATTGAAGCGCAAAACCTCGGCCTGGGCGCGCAGTTCGGTGGCAAATACTTTGCTCACGACATCCGCGTGATCCGTCTGCCGCGCCACGGCGCATCCTGCCCGGTGGGCATGGGCGTTTCCTGCTCGGCAGACCGTAACATCAAGGCCAAAATTAACCGCGACGGGATCTGGATTGAAAAACTGGAGAGCAACCCAGGGAAATATATTCCGGAATCGCTGCGTAAAGTGGGAGAGGGCGAAGCGGTAAAAGTTGACCTGAACCGCCCGATGAGCGAAATCCTCAAGCAGCTGTCGCAATATCCGGTTTCCACGCGTTTGTCGCTTTCCGGCACCATTATCGTAGGGCGCGATATCGCGCACGCGAAACTGAAAGAGCGCATGGACAGCGGTGAAGGCCTGCCGCAGTACATTAAAGATCACCCGATTTACTACGCAGGCCCGGCCAAAACGCCGGAAGGTTATGCCTCGGGTTCGCTTGGCCCGACCACCGCAGGGCGTATGGATTCCTACGTTGATCAGCTCCAGTCGCACGGCGGCAGCATGATCATGTTGGCGAAAGGTAACCGGAGCCAGCAGGTCACGGACGCGTGCCACAAGCACGGCGGTTTCTACCTGGGCAGCATCGGCGGCCCGGCGGCGGTGCTTGCGCAAAGCAGCATCAAGAGCCTGGAGTGTGTGGAATATCCTGAACTCGGGATGGAAGCCATCTGGAAAATTGAAGTTGAAGACTTCCCGGCGTTCATTCTCGTCGATGACAAGGGAAATGACTTCTTCCAGCAGATTCAGGCCTCACAATGCACCCGTTGCGTGAAATGAGTTAGCCGCCCTACGGGGCGGTTTTTTTATGCTTAAAGGCGTAAAACCTTCCATAATTAATAATGGTTTGCATGAGCAATGTCACTTCATAATCACTTTGTAATCAAGGAGAAAGTAATGACAACGACACGCCGCGAGAACGATTCAATGGGTCCCATTGATGTGCCTGCCGATAAGCTCTGGGGCGCACAAACCCAACGATCGCTGGAGCATTTTCGCATCTCTACAGAGAAAATGCCGGTCTCGCTGATCTACGCTCTGGCGCTCACCAAGCGTGCGGCAGCGAAGGTAAACCAGGATTTAGGCCTGCTGGCGGCGGATAAAGCAGACGCCATTATCCGTGCGGCGGATGAAGTGCTGGCGGATAAACATGCCGATGAGTTCCCGCTGGCTATCTGGCAAACCGGTTCTGGTACGCAGACCAACATGAATATGAATGAGGTACTGGCCAACCGTGCGAGCGAACTGTTGGGCGGCGTGCGCGGTATGGAGCGCAAGGTTCACCCCAACGACGATGTAAATAAAAGCCAGAGCTCAAACGACGTATTCCCGACGGCAATGCATGTCGCGGCGCTGATTGGCCTGCGCGAACAGCTGATCCCGCAGCTGAACGTGCTGAAAGAGACGCTGAAGCAGAAATCGTATGCCTTCCAGGATATCGTCAAAATTGGCCGCACCCATTTACAGGACGCCACGCCGTTGACGCTGGGGCAAGAGTTCTCAGGCTGGGTGGCGATGCTGGAACACAACCTGAAGCATATTGAACTCAGCCTGCCGCACGTCGGCGAGCTGGCGCTGGGCGGAACGGCGGTGGGTACCGGGCTGAATACGCATCCCGAATATGCGGTACGCGTGGCGAAAGAACTGGCGGAGTTTACCCATCAGCCGTTTATCACTGCGCCCAATAAATTCGAAGCGCTCGCCACCTGTGATGCACTGGTTCACGCCCACGGCGCGTTAAAAGGCTTAGCGGCATCGCTGATGAAAATCGCCAATGATGTGCGCTGGCTGGCGTCTGGCCCGCGCTGCGGTATCGGTGAAATCGCTATTCCGGAGAATGAGCCTGGTTCTTCCATCATGCCGGGTAAAGTCAACCCGACTCAGTGTGAAGCGATGACTATGCTGTGCTGTCAGGTGATGGGCAACGATGTCGCCATCAACATGGGCGGGGCATCGGGCAACTTTGAACTGAACGTCTATCGTCCGATGATCATTCATAATTTCCTGCAATCCATTCGCCTGCTGGCGGACGGCATGGAAAGCTTTAACGAGCACTGTGCGGTGGGCATTGAACCGAATCGCGAGCGTATTAATCAGTTGCTCAATGAATCACTGATGCTGGTCACCGCGCTTAATACGCATATTGGCTATGACAAGGCTGCCGAAATTGCCAAGAAAGCGCATAAAGAGGGGCTAACGTTGAAAGCCTCCGCGCTGTCTCTGGGTTACCTCACCGAAACTGAGTTTGATAGCTGGGTTCGCCCGGAAGCCATGGTCGGCAGCATGCCTGCGAAAAGTTAATCGGTCGCCAGCCATAGGTGCAGTCGTGGAATAATCAATTGTAGCGGCTGCGCCTGCGGTTTATGGCGATACTGAACGTTATCTGCATCGTAATTCAGCAACTCGCCTAAATCGGGCACGCTGACGGCACCTTGCCCGGAAACCAGCGCAATCAGCGGTGCAGGGCAGGCATACTGAACCTGTTTTTGTTCTCCCGCGTACCACACGCGGGCTATCGGTTGTACCTTCACTGGCCGTTTAATTTTGAGCCTTGCCTTTTGCGGCAGCGACGCCACGTCCTGATACTCCCGCTCCAGCTTCGCCTGCCACTGTTCGCGCGTCCACGGCGGGACGGCGCGCGGCGATTGCAGGCTTTTTTCCAGCTGCGCCAGCACCTCATCGCGGGTTAAATTCTTAATGATATGTTTATTTGCCCAGCCGAATCGAATGGTGCTGGGGTCATCAAGCAATGTCAGCGTGCGATAGGCATTGAGGGTGATAAGCCCCGGAAGATGACGATGCACCCAATCGAAGCGGGCAACAGAAGGGAGCCCGGAATCAACGGTTATGATCTTCTCAAACGCTGCCTTCAGAGTATTCACGCGCAAAATTCGCTCGCGCAGCGCCTCGTGTTGTGACGTTGTCACGTGAAGGCAAATGGCGCCGGGCAGGCGCACGGCGGCTTTACTGCTGCGGTTTTCCGACTGCTGCTGAATAAACAGATGCCCGAAATGCGATAGCGCCATGGCCAGCGCAGTTTTACCAATATGCTGCACGACCTGGATTTCTGACAGCGGGGCGTGCTCGTTCTGTTTACGCACCTCCGGCAGTTCAAAAATGCGGGCGGCCAGCATACGGCATTCGGCGAGTTGTTCACGCACGGCGAGCAACTCACGCTCAAGCTGACGAAATGTACCGGTTAAACGTTCAACGAGGTCATAGCTGGCCATTTTTCACCTTAGTTACAACATACTTTTTAATTATTGCACTATAGCCCGGCATCGGGCTCCGTGCAAATCGGCGTCAGGCAGCGGGGGGAAAGGTGATGTGGTGATATACGGGCCAGTGAAGGCTGAAGTTTGCGCCGCCCAGTTCGCTATCGTCGCAACGGACTTCACCGCCCATCGCCACCGCAATGGAGTGCACGATTGCCAGACCTAGCCCACATCCACCGGTGGCACGATCGCGGCTGGGATCAAGGCGGACAAACGGCTCGAAAACCCGTTGCCTTTCGGACGGCGCGATGCCGGGGCCATCATCCTCGACGCGTAAACAGGCGCGGCTGCCGTCAAGCGTCAGGCTAATTTGAATCTGCTTTTGGCTATAGCGCAGGGCATTGTTGATCAGATTATCCAGCACGCGCTCCATCAGACGCATATCCAGCGCGCCATAGTCGCCGGGCATTAGCTGCTTCAGCGAAAGCGTACGCTCGGGCGTGACGGCCTGAACATCTTCAACATGCGATGCAATCCAGACGGCCAGGTTAGGCGTAGTGAGAGACAACTCGGTTTGTGGGCGGTCGAGGCGGGCGTAAGTCAGCAGTTCCTCAATCAGCGCTTCCAGTTGACCAATATCGCGATTCAGCGCCTGGGATTCCGCCGTGCTCAGGTTTTCGCTCATCTCCAGGCGATAACGCAGCCGCACCAGCGGCGTACGCAGTTCATGGGCGATCCCGTCGATAAGCTGTTTCTTACTGGCAATCAGCGCGTTGATGTTATCGGCCATCTGGTTAAAGGCCACGCCTAAACGCTCGAAGCTCGACATACTGTCAAAATGAATGCGTTCGCCAAGATGGCCCTCGCCAAAACGTTGCGCGGCGCTCTCGAGGCGCAGCATATCCTGCCAGTGCGGGCGCATCCAGATAAATACAGGGAAGGCCAGTGAGATGGCGATAAACGCCATCAGCGCCACATCGAACAGGCGCATCTCATGCAAAAAATAGAGATAGGGCACCGGGCCGACCGCCAGCACATAATGGCTGCGCGGAATACGTTGAATGAAGGTGTACTGATCGTCGAGCGCAACGATATCGCCTTCACGCAGGTGTTTCATCGACACTTCAGCGAGGTGGAATTTATTCAGTGGCTCAATGCGCAAATCAAAGGAGAGGTTAAGATCCAGCTCTTTTAACGTTTTGCTCCAGTCACGCGGCGGGATTTCGCGCAGTTCGCTACGCATCAGATAAAGCGAGCTTTTCATCAAATCGTCCAGCGACTGTCGGCCAGCACGTTCCGCAGTGAATTTATAAACCAGCCCAACCAGCATGGTCATCACCAGAAAGCAGACAAACAGTAGCAGGTAAAACTGCACGAACAGTTTTTTCACGATCAGTTTTCCCAGGCATGTGGTGCAAACAAATAGCCTTTATTGCGGACCGTTTTAATCCGATAAGGCTCTGTCGCGCTATCCAGCAACTTTTTACGCAGCCGTGAAATCGCCACGTCAACGCTGCGGTCCATGCCATCGTAGCTGACGCCGCGCAGATTTTTCAGCAGCGCGTCGCGGTCCATAATTTGCCCCGCATGGGTCGCAAGCTCCCACAGCAGGTCAAAATCGGCGGTAGAAAGGGCAATGGATTCGCCGCTCAGTTCGACCTGCCGGTTAACCGGGTCGATGAACAGCGTGCCGAAGCGAATCCCTTTATGCGCCGTCATGGCAGGCTGTGGGGCAATTCCAGCGGAGGAAGGCGCATGCTGGCGCAGATGCAGACGTACGCGGGCAAGTAGCACGGCGGGCGGGGTGGTTTTCAGGATGTAATCGCTGGCGCCCATTTCAAGCGCCAGAATGTGGTTCATATCGCTGTCGAGCGAGGTGAGCAAAACGATGGGGCCCAGAAACTGACCGCGCAGGTCGCGGCACAGGGTCATGCCATCTTTACCGGGTAGCATGATATCCAGCAGAACGAGATCGGGTTGCTCTCGGGCAATGGCCGCTTCGGCAGTATCGCCGCGCGGTTCGACCACAACATCCATATCGTGCTTTGCCAGATACGCGGCGATCAGTGCGCCAACGTCTGGATCATCCTCTACGAAAACGATCTTGTTCATGTGCTCAGATGTGCTCAAAAGAATTAACATACACCCGCTGTGCGTAGCCTTCCATTAATCATTCATAAACAACATAAATTCAGCTATGCTGCGAACACATCTTGTTGGTTGGCTGAAGAAAAATGGCACTGCTGATTAAGGCGCTATTGGGTGCGCTGGTGGTCTTGCTGATAGGGATTTTGGCAAAAACAAAAAATTACTACATTGCCGGGTTAATCCCGCTGTTTCCGACCTTTGCGATGATCGCACACTACATTGTCGCCACCGAGCGCGGTACGGAAGCGCTGCGTGCCACCATCGTTTTCGGCATGTGGTCAATCATTCCTTATTTTATCTATCTGCTCTCTCTCTGGTACTTCACCGGCTTTCTGCGATTGCCTCTGGCGCTGGCCGGGGCGGTGGCGTGCTGGAGCCTGAGCGCCTGGCTATTAATTCTGGTCTGGAGCCGCTTCCATTAAGCGAGCGGTCGTCCGCCGTCGACGGCAAAGGTGCGTCCGGTCACGTAGCAACTGGTGAGCAGATAATCGACCAGATCGATAATCTCTTTCTCGCCGGGGGCAATTTTCATCAGTGATTTATTCAGGGCCTGCTGGCGGTAAGCTGCGTCGTCAGTTTCATTGAACAGGATCAGCGACGGCGCGATGGCATTCACTTTGACTTCCGGCGCCAGTTTTTTAGCAAACGAACGGGTCATATTGTCGAGCGCCGCTTTGCTGGCAGCGTAGGCGATATGTTTATCGCTGCCGCGTTCCACCACGTAATCGGTAAAGTGAATAATATCGCTGGCAGCATGCCCATGGCCGCGCAGCAGGTTTTCCAGCGCATGGTTCAGCAGGTAAGGGGCATTGACGTGCACCTGCATCATGGCGTGCATAACGTCGCTTAGCGGCTGACGTGGGCTTTCCGGTACCCATGCGCTGGCGTTATGAATCACCGCGCGCAGGCCGCTACAGCGTTTTTTTACCTCTTCAGCAAAAGCGATAATGCCGCCATCGGTCGAAAAATCAGCCTGAATACACTGCGCGCCGGCTTTCTCCAGCACATCAATGGCTGGAAGGTGGGTTCGGTAGCTGACAATCACCGGTTGCTGCTGATTGAGCAAGTGGTGGGCCAGCGCCAGGCCAATGCGACGGCCAGCGCCGGTAATGAGGATTGGGCGCGAAAGCGTCTCTCCCATCGTCGTCTCCTTATTGTTTAACGATGGGGTACGTCGTTTACCCCACCAACAGCCACGTTGCCGGGACAGCGGCAACCAGTAATAAACCAATCAATGCCAGTTCGCGACGCTTCAACAGTACATTATCGACATGGGTACGGCGCGCGTAGATAAACACCAGCAGCCCCGGCGCGTAGAGCACAACGGATAACAGCAGATGCATTGGCCCGGAAGCATACAGTAACCATAAGCCATAAATGCACGCACCGATACCCACGGCTTTATGCAGCGGTCGGGTGGCAATTTTCAACAGAAATGCGCCTACGAGGAAATAGGGTACCAGAATCATCTCGGAGGCGATGGTCAGCAGTGTATTGTAATCAGAGCCTGTCAGCCAGATCAGCACCAGGCTGACCTGCACGCTGATGTTGGTCAGCCAAAGCGATGCCGACGGCGCATTGTTGGCGTTCTGGCGGGCAAATACGCGCGGGAAGGCTTTGTGCGTTGCGGCCAGCAGCGGCACTTCCGCCGCCATAATCGTCCAGCTCAGGTAAGCGCCGCAAACGGAAACAATCAGCCCGGCGGCAATGACGATTTCGCCCCATGAGCCCATCATTTTTACCATCAATCCCGCCATCGATGGGTTACGCATCTCGGCCAGTTCCGGGCGCGCAACCACGCCCAGCGATAGCAGCGTTACCAGCAGATAAACCCCGAGAGCGGAAAGCACCGCCAGCAGCGTAGCGCGACCCACATCCTTTTTGTTACGCGCGCGCGCAGAAACCACCACCGCGCCTTCCACGCCGATGAACACCCACAGGGTGATGAGCATGGTATTTTTCACCTGCTCCCACACCGGTACGCCCAGCTCCACGCCGGTAAAATCAAGGGTGAAAGTGTCCATTTTAAAGGCAATAGCGGCGAGAACGATAAATAGCCCGAGCGGTACCAGTTTTGCCAGCGTCGCGACAAGATTAATTCCCGCCGCCGTTTGTACGCCGCGCAATACCAGAAAGTGAACGATCCACAGCAGAACCGAGGCGCCAACGATCGATTGCCAGGTATTGCCGTCGCCAAACAGGCGAAGTTCAGGGGTATCAGTAAAGAAACTCAGCGCGGAGAAGACGATAACCAGATAGGAGACGTTAGCGATGACCGCACACAGCCAGTAACCCCATGCAGAGCAAAAACCAATCAGTTCACCGAAGCCTTCACGGGCGTAGGTAAAAATGCCGCCGTCCAGATCAGGGCGAATACGGGTCAGGATTAACATCGCAATCGCCAGAAACAGGATCCCAACGCCGGTAATGGCCCAGCCAATAAGCAGCGCAGCCGGACTGGCGACGCCTGCCATATTCTGCGGAAGGCTGAAAACACCCGCGCCAAGCATTGAGCTTAAAACGAGAGCGGTCAGGGCGCTAAGGCCGAGTTTCTTTTCCATGAGGATCCTGTTGTAAACGACATCAAACCAGAATATTTATTTGGCGAAATCGCATAAACATGGAAGATTGCGCCAGGCGCGGGATTTTACGGAGTGTGGGGAGTGCATGCAATGAGTTCAGACGTAAAAGCGTAAAAAAGGCGGCAAGCGCCGCCTTTCTGCACAACCGGGATTACTTGTAGAGGTCGGCGCTGATGGTGACGTTACCACCACGTTCCTGCCACTGGCGCGTAATATGGTAGTACTTCGCGCCTTTTTTGGCTGCGCGTTTGGCAACCTGGTAGGAGACTTCAGACATATTGCCGTAGTTGCCGGTAAACTTCACGCTATCGAACGGAATCATCTGCGCGGCAGTGATTTTGTTCAGCTCTTCCACTTTAGTGCCATCCGGCAGCGTGACAGTGTAACGTCCGCCTTTAGATGACTGGGTTTCGAAGAAGAGGCCTACGCCGGTACCTGCGCCCACGGAGGCAGAGGTTGCCACGCCTGGGATTTCCACAGTTTTGGCTTCTTCGCCACCTTTCGCCAGTTTCTCGCGGCCGGCTTCGGAATCAGCCGGGATGGCATCCGGGCTTTGCAGAACGCGTTTTTTCGCATCTTCTTTATAGATGAATGCGGTGATGCGTTGGTTGCCACCCTGGTTGGCATCAACCTGACGCACGATATAGAACGAATACGCACCTTTGGCTTTCGCCGCTTTGGTGATGGCGTCATTCACTTCCGGCTGGCTGCGATAGAAGCCCTGGATAGTGACGGTATCGTACGGTTCGAGGGCAACGGCCTGATCTTTCGGCAGTTCCATCACACCGTTAATGATGCGGTTTTTCGGGGCATCGGCTTTGGCAGCATCGTCTTTGTAGAGATCTGCCGTCACGCGCCAGTTACCGCCATTGCCGTAATCGGAGGTATCGACCACATAAAAAGAGGCAGCGCCTTCTTTATCTGCTTTACGGGAAACTGCCTGTACGGCATCGCCAATGGCATTAAAGCGGCCGGTAACCACGACGCGGTCGTAAGGTTTCAGTGCGGCTGCTTGCTCCGGCGTCAATTCTGTCGCTGCGTGAGCGGACACAGCCGCGGCAGACAACAGAGCGGACACGAGGAGAGTGTTCTTAAGCTTCATAAAAATAATCCTTCGCCTTGCGCAAACCAGGTACTGGTGTTGTTGTTGACTGAAAACCCGATGATTATTGCATTTAATTCGACTCACTGTCTGCGTGATTTTTCACATCAGATGCGAAGCGGATAACTGTTTTGCATAACTTTTCGCGATATGTTGAAAAAACAGGCGGTTGACCGGAAAAGCGGGTCATCGATATCACTTTTTCAAGTTAATATATTGTTAAATCGCTTCATCACTGTGGCGAAAAATTATGTTTTGCCGCTTCGCTTAAGCGAATTATCAGGCCTGGCTATCAATTTCAGGTCAATATCCCTGACCTGCTTATGCAAAGTAATTTTTCCTGCATAAAATCAAAAATAGTGTTTTCAGGTTGTAGATCACAACGGGTATTTTCAGTAGGTTATAGAAAGTTTGTTACTGTTTTATTTTTGGGTTGGTGAACCACTGTGCGTTTAATGTGCCAGCGGTTCTGGCCTGGTATGACGGCAAACCATCATTAAAAACCGATGGAAGGGAAAACTATGCGTATTGGTGTACCAAAAGAGAGGTGGCCCCAGGAGACGCGAGTGGCGGCAACACCGAAAACGGTGGAACAACTGCTAAAACTTGGCTTCAGCGTGGCGGTAGAAAGCGGCGCGGGTAAACTGGCGAGTTTTGAGGACGATGCGTTTACTCAGGCGGGCGCGGAAATTGTCGACGGTGATAACGTCTGGCATGCCGACGTTATTCTGAAAGTCAACGCGCCGCTGGAAGAAGAAATTGCGCTGCTCAATCCAGGCACGACGCTGATTAGCTTTATCTGGCCGGCACAGAATCCGGAATTAATGGAAAAACTGGCCGCGCGCAGTATTAACGTGATGGCGATGGACTCCGTGCCGCGTATTTCGCGCGCGCAGTCGCTGGATGCCCTGAGCTCGATGGCTAATATCGCTGGTTATCGCGCGATTGTCGAAGCCGCCCACGAATTCGGTCGTTTCTTCACCGGGCAAATCACCGCCGCAGGTAAAGTACCGCCTGCAAAAGTAATGGTGATTGGTGCAGGCGTCGCGGGTCTGGCGGCGATTGGCGCAGCCAACAGCCTTGGCGCGATTGTGCGCGCCTTCGATACTCGCCCTGAAGTGAAAGAACAGGTGCAAAGTATGGGCGCGGAGTTCCTGGAACTCGACTTCAAAGAAGAAGCGGGCAGTGGGGACGGCTACGCCAAAGTGATGTCGGAAGCTTTTATCAAAGCGGAAATGGCGCTCTTCGCCGCACAGGCGAAAGAAGTCGATATTATTGTCACCACCGCATTGATTCCAGGCAAACCGGCACCGAAGCTCATCACCCGTGAAATGGTTGACTCCATGACGCCGGGTAGCGTGATCGTTGACCTGGCGGCGCAAAATGGCGGTAACTGTGAATATACGGTCGCCAATGAAGTGATCACCACTGCCGGTGGTGTGAAGGTGATTGGCTATACCGATCTGCCGGGCCGTCTGCCGACGCAATCGTCTCAGCTTTACGGTACTAATCTGCTGAACTTGTTGAAACTGCTGTGCAAAGAGAAAGATGGTTCTATTACCATCGATTTCGAAGACGTTGTCGTGCGCGGCGTTACGGTGGTACGCGAAGGTGAAGTCACCTGGCCTGCGCCGCCGATTACGGTTTCCGCTCAGCCTCAGGCCGCTGCGAAAACCGTTGAAGCGCCAAAAGAGCCGGAAAAACCCGTCTCCCCGTGGCGTAAATATGCCTTGATTGCACTGGCGATTATTTTGTTTGGCTGGCTGGCCAACGTCGCGCCGAAAGAGTTCCTCGGTCACTTTACCGTCTTTGCGCTCTCCTGCGTGGTGGGTTACTACGTGGTGTGGAACGTCTCGCATGCGCTGCATACACCACTGATGTCGGTGACTAACGCCATCTCGGGGATTATCGTCGTCGGTGCGTTGCTGCAAATTGGCGACGGTGGTTGGGTAAGCTTCCTGAGCTTTATCGCGGTGCTGATCGCCAGCATTAATATTTTTGGTGGATTCACCGTCACTCAGCGCATGCTGAAAATGTTCCGGAAGAACTAAGGGGTAACACATGTCTGGAGGATTAGTTACTGCTGCATACATTGTTGCCGCAATCCTGTTTATTTGCAGTCTTGCCGGGCTTTCAAAGCACGAGACATCCAAACAGGGGAATACGTTTGGTATCACGGGGATGGCGATTGCGCTGATTGCCACCATCTTCGGGCCGGATACCCATAATGTGGTGTGGATTATTATCGCGATGGCGATCGGCGGTGCGATTGGTATCCGTCTGGCGAAGAAAGTCGAAATGACCGAAATGCCAGAGCTGGTGGCGATTCTGCACAGCTTCGTAGGCCTGGCCGCGGTACTGGTGGGCTTTAACAGCTACCTGCATCACGATGCAGGTCAGGAACAGATTCTGGTGAACATTCACCTGACTGAAGTGTTCCTGGGTATCTTTATCGGCGCGGTAACCTTCACCGGTTCGGTGGTGGCCTACGGTAAACTGTGCGGCAAAATCTCGTCTAAACCGTTGATGCTTCCGAATCGCCATAAGCTGAATCTGGCGGCGCTGGTGGTTTCCTTCCTGCTGCTGGTGGTCTTCGTTCGCACGGATAGCGTCGGCCTGCAGGGGCTGGTGCTGGTTATCATGACCGCTATCGCGCTGGCTTTTGGCTGGCATCTGGTGGCGTCAATCGGCGGGGCGGATATGCCGGTTGTGGTGTCGATGCTGAACTCCTATTCCGGTTGGGCGGCAGCGGCGGCGGGCTTCATGCTCAGCAACGACCTGCTTATCGTTACCGGCGCGCTGGTCGGTTCTTCCGGTGCGATTCTGTCGTACATCATGTGTAAAGCGATGAACCGATCGTTCTTTAGCGTGATTGCAGGCGGCTTCGGCTCCGACGGTTCTTCTACCGGTGGCGACGAAGAAATGGGTGAATACCGCGAAATTAACGCGGAAGATACCGCTGACATGCTGAAGAATTCGCATTCAGTTATCATCACCCCGGGCTATGGCATGGCGGTGGCGCAGGCGCAATATCCGGTGGCGGAAATTACCGAAAAACTGCGTGCGCGCGGTATTAAGGTGCGTTTTGGTATTCACCCGGTTGCGGGGCGTTTGCCTGGTCACATGAACGTACTGCTGGCGGAAGCCAAAGTACCGTATGACATCGTGCTGGAAATGGACGAAATCAACGACGACTTCAGTGACACCGACACCGTGCTGGTCATCGGCGCTAACGATACCGTTAACCCGGCGGCGCAGGACGATCCGAAGAGTCCTATCGCGGGCATGCCGGTTCTGGAAGTGTGGAAGGCGCAGAATGTTATCGTCTTCAAACGCTCAATGAACACCGGTTATGCAGGCGTACAGAACCCGCTGTTCTTTAAAGAGAACACGCACATGCTGTTCGGTGATGCGAAAGCCAGCGTGGATGCGATTCTGAAATCTCTGTAAATATCATGTCTGATAAGCCGTCCCTTACGGGGGACGGTTTTTTTTTGCTCAGGATTGCTTTTGGTCAAAAAACAGACACTGCGATGTGATATACTTCACAGGTTCCTTCAAAAACAGAGGCTTCTATGGATACCGAATTGACCCCCGCACAGTTGGCTATTGAATTTCTTCGTCGTGACACCACTGTGCTTACGCCCGCGCAATACCTCAAAAAACTGAAACAGCTGGAATTAGAATTTGCCGACCTGATGGCGCTTTCTTCCCTCGAGCTGAAAGAAGAGATCGACCTTGCCTGGCGTTACGGTATTCATTAATGCAGCGTAACTGCAAAAAATAAACCCGCCGAGATGGCGGGTTTATTGTTTCAGACGACAACGTTATCTATTAATCGTCTTCGTCGTCATCCAGTTCGACAGGCGTTTCATAGTCGTTTGGCTTAATCGCCAGCAAATCACAGCGCAGGTGATCGATAACCTGTTCCGCCGTATTGCCAAGGAATGCCGCAGAAAGCCCTGTACGGCCAACTGTCCCCAGCACGACCACACCTGCGTCCAGATGTTCCGCGAGATCCGGAATCACTTCTTCAGGCAGCCCTTTTTCGACGTGGGTGAACTTCTCATCGATGCCATATTTTTGACGCAATGCTTTCATTGCCAGCAAGTGCTGACCGCGAATCGCATCGTTATATACGCTCGGATCAAAATCGGGCAGTTCAATGGCAATATTGATTGGCGTAACAGGGTAGGCGCCAATCAAATGTACTTCGGTATGATTCACCAGTTGCGCCAGTTCCAGCGTCTCTTTAACCAATCTGTCATTGAGCGCGTTGTGGTACGGCTCTTCGCTGGCGAGGTTGACCGCCACCAGCGCTTTACCGCCTTCAGGCCACGGCTGGTCTTTCACCATCCACACCGGGCACGGGCATTTACGCAGCAGGTGCCAGTCGGTTGGGGTAAAAATAACGGATTCGAGTTTGTCGTGCTGGTGTGCCATTTTCAGCAGTAAATCGTGACCGCCGCTAATGACTTCCTGAATGATGGCTTCGAAGGGACGGTTGTGCCAGACCACTTTGATATCAATCGGCACGCCTGCTTCAATATAGTATTTCGCCTGCTCGCGGATCCATGCGGCACGTTGGCTAATGACCCCCTGGCGCATCGCTGTTCTCTCATCGGGGGACAGCAGCGTCGTCATTTCATACGAAAAATCATAGATAGGCAAAAATGCCTTAATGGTGCCACCAATCCGTTGATGTAGATAAACGGCACGCCGCAATGCGGGCTGATCGTCCTGGTTAGGATCGATGGCTACCAGCATGTTTTGATACTTGGCCATACAGGGTCTCCTTACAACTGTAACCTCAGTTCGTCTTTAAAAGATAACTCATATGGAGTGAATGAAACAGGGGAGAACCTTCGCAAGATCAATAAATCAGGAAAATTTAATAAAGACGGGAGGATAAATCTGAAGGGAAATAATGCGGTGAGAAAAAACGCGCTCATCCTTGAGAAACAAAAAGGCCGCATCGCTGCGACCCTGATAGTTCCGCATTTACGCGTGCAGAAACGCTCTCATTACCCATGCGACCGCGATGCAGCCGAAGGTCCATTGCACAACAAAACTCATATTCACAACCAACTTTTTCTTTTATCGGCCCGTGCGGCCCAATGCTTATCTCTGCGTGTAACGCGCAGATACAGGCGGTTAAGGTACTGCTGACTGTGATCGAGATCCACTTTTTTGATGTGTTTTCGGAAACATAAACATGAATTTTCCTCATGTATGCTGAATTTTTCTCGTTTGCCAGTGAAAGCCGTCTGTGTGAAGGTGGACGTATAGCCATCCAGAAGTCTTAATTTATACTATTAATAATCACGTTCAGCAACGGTTAACTGAACGTACAGGAGATCACATGCAAAAACAACACGCTCCCTTCCGCGCCGATGTCGTGGGTAGTTTTTTACGTCCGGACACCATTAAGCTCGCTCGCCAGCAATTTGCACAGGGCGAGATCAGCGCGCAGCAGCTGCGACAGGTCGAAGATGAGGCGATTCGTCATGTGGTGGAACAACAATGCTCATGTGGTCTGCACATTGTCACCGACGGGGAATTCCGCCGCGCATGGTGGCACTTTGACTTCTTTGATGGCCTTCAGGGCGTAGAACGTTATGACTCTCTGCAGGGGATTCAGTTTAATGGCGTACAAACCAAAGCGCACGGGGTCCGCGTGGTGGGCAAACTCGGTTTTGGTGCACATCCGATGCTGGATGATTTCCGCTATCTGAAGAGCATCAGCGGCAGCGCGACGCCCAAAATGACGATTCCTAGCCCCAGCGTGCTGCATTTCCGCGGTGGTCGTAAGGATATTGATGCCACTGTCTATCCTCACCTCGAGGCTTATTTTGACGATCTGGCGACCACCTGGCGCGATGCGATTCAGGCGTTTTATGCCGCCGGTTGTCGTTATTTACAGCTTGATGACACAGTGTGGGCATATTTATGCTCAGATACGCAACGCCAGCAAATTCGTGAACGAGGCGAAGACCCGGACGAGCTCGCGCGTATTTATGCTCGCGTGATTAATAAAGCGCTGGAGAATAAACCGTCTGACCTGATAATTGGCCTGCATGTTTGTCGCGGTAATTTCCGTTCGACCTGGATTTCAGAAGGCGGCTATGAACCCGTTGCGAAAATCCTCTTTGGCAGCGTTAATGTTGATGCTTTTTACCTGGAATATGACAATGATCGCTCCGGGGATTTCGCACCGCTGCGTTTTGTTCGTCCTGGACACCAGCAGGTCGTGCTGGGGCTGGTGACTACCAAAAATGGTGAGCTGGAAAACCCGGAAGGGATCAAAGCTCGTCTGGAGGAAGCATCACAGTATGTGGCGAAAGATCAAATTTGCCTCAGCCCGCAGTGTGGTTTTGCTTCAACGGAAGAAGGAAATAGCCTGACGGAAGCTCAACAGTGGAACAAAGTTAAACTTATTACTGATATCGCCCAACAAGTCTGGTGAGCCTCTTCTGCGCTGCATTGCGTGATGCGGCGCAAGAAATTTCTCCCATCATCTATACTCCTTCTGACCACAATTCTTGGGTCAGAAACGCCTTCATTTCCTGAGCAGCCCGTTTCGTTAACAGCAATGAATCGACACAAGGGGTTAATTTTATGGCATTTGTAACGACTAAAGATGGCGTCAATATTTTCTTCAAAGACTGGGGCCCGAAAGAGGCACAACCGATTGTTTTCCATCACGGTTGGCCACTAAGCGCTGATGACTGGGACAACCAGATGCTGTTCTTCCTCGCAGAGGGATTCCGGGTTATCGCTATCGACCGTCGTGGGCATGGCCGTTCCGACCAGGTGAGTGAAGGGCACGACATGGATCACTACGCTGCTGATGCTTCAGCCGTCGTTGAACATCTCGATCTGCACAATGCTGTGCATGTCGGGCACTCAACCGGTGGTGGTCAGGTGGCGCGCTATGTGGCGCAATATGGCCAACCGCAGGGACGTGTAGCAAAAGCCGTTCTGGTCAGCGCGGTTCCGCCGTTAATGGTGAAAACAGCGGCTAATCCGGGCGGTACGCCTGTTGAAGTATTTGATGGCTTCCGTAAAGCACTCGCGGCTAATCGTGCTCAGTTTTATCTCGACGTCGCTTCTGGCCCATTCTACGGTTTTAACCGTGACGGCGCAGAAGTGTCTCAGGGGACTATCCAGAACTGGTGGCGTCAGGGAATGACCGGTAGCGCGAAGGCGCATTATGAAGGTATCAAAGCGTTTTCAGAAACCGATCAAACGGAAGATCTGAAAGCGATCACCGTACCGGTGCTGGTGCTACAGGGCGATGACGACCAGGTTGTGCCGTACAAAAACGCGGCTATTTTGCAGGACCAGCTGCTAAGCAACAGCACGCTGCGCATTTATCCAGGCTACCCGCACGGTATGCACACCACGCATGCGGACGTGATTAACGCGGATATTCTGAAGTTTATTCGCGGTTAATTGCCTGATCAGCTGAATAAAAAAAGGGAAGCGAAATGCTTCCCTTTTTTAATGCATAAAACAGAAAGGCCTCAGGCGACGTTACGCGTGTGCCCCGCGAGAACCGCCAGCGCATCGCTGTTCTCGATGGTGATGTATTTGCCTTTCACCGCCAGCATACCGCTTTTCTGGAAACGACCCAGCAGACGGCTGATGGTTTCAACGGTCAGACCAAGATAGTTACCGATATCGCCACGCGTCATGGTCAGACGGAATTCACGCGGAGAAAAACCACGCTGTGCAAAACGACGAGAAAGGTTATAGATAAACGCCGCCAGGCGCTCTTCCGCATTCTTTTTGGACAACAGCAGGATCATGTCCTGATCGCCTTTGATCTCGCCGCTCATCAGACGCATCATCTGTTGACGCAGGTTCGGCATTTTCCCGGAAAGATCGTCAAGCGTCTCAAACGGAATTTCACAGACCATTGAGGTTTCAAGCGCCTGCGCAAAACTTGGGTGATGCCCGGTACCAATGGCGTCGAAGCCAACCAGATCACCCGCAAGATGGAAACCGGTAATCTGCTCATCACCTTGTTCGGTAATGGTGTAGCTCTTAATCGTGCCTGAACGGATCGCGTACAGAGACTTCAGCTCGTCACCCGCTTTGAACAGGGTCTGACCCTTCTGGATGGGCTTTTTACGCTCGATAATGTTATCCAGCTGATCAAGCTCATGTTCATTAAGAGTGAACGGGATGCAAAGCTGGCTGATGCTGCAATCCTGACAGTGGATAGCACAACCGCCAGATTGAATGCGTCGTATAATTCGCTTTTCCGGGATCATAAGTCTGCTCAAGCCGTAATTGATATTGGTCAATTTTAACATCTTTTTGGTGAGCAGGTAAGTAGCGAAGTCCTGATTCACCCAATATTAAAAAGGTAAATAGTTCCCGCATTTTATCTTATTGATAATTAGTATGTTATTTGGAGCTTTTAGGCTCTCCTGCAATTAATGCTTCCTGAAAACGGCACAGAAGATCAAAGAAGAAGATAGCCTTCGTGGCGCAAAAGCCACTCTTTACGCTGAACACCCCCCGCATATCCGGTCATGGTGCCGTTTCGCCCAATTACCCGATGACAGGGAACCACAATACTGACCGGATTCGACCCGTTGGCAGCGCCTACCGCCCGCGCTGCGCCAGGGCGTCCTAACTGTTCTGCCAGTTGACCATAGTGCATAACGTGGCCACAGGGAATGGTGCGTAGTGCCTGCCACACTTCGCGCTGAAAGGCGGTTCCTGCCGTGGCGGTGGGTAAGGTTTCGATGACGCCCAGGTCACCCTCAAAGTAGTCCGCCAGTTTACGACTCAACCCACCTGGGTTTTGCGCCGCAACGCGCGCGTAGCCTTCGCCGCGATAGTGAATGTCAAGCAACTGTTCCATGCGATCGCTGTGCTCTTCCCATTCGATGGCGCGCAGGTGAAATGTTTCATCACACAAGATCCACAGCGGCCCAAGTGGGGTGGCGATTTTATCTTCAAGCAGGGTTAGCATCAGTTATCTACCTGTTGTTAAAGCATAAGTTTTGTCCAGAATATCATGTGGTCAGGACGAGAGGTATACTCCTGAATTGTCAATTGCGATGCATCGTCGGCGGGGCAGAAGCAGGGAAGAAAAACAGGGATTCGATGACATCCTCGAATCCCACAGTGAACAGCCGGGCGTTTCCAAACGGTTTCCGCATTTTTATCCGTTGTGCAGATGAGTCATTTATAACGGTTTTTGGTGCGATTGCCAGCAAAACTGAGGTGATATATTTCACATAATTGCAACAAAAACAAAACATTAGTAGTGTTTAAGTTTTAGTTAAGTCGCGTTGAATTTTTCAACAGATGAGTCAGGGAATAATCAGTCAGACGCCGCATAATCGGCTTGAGGGGAAAACGCATTGAGAGGCGTCTTCCGCGTCGCTATAGTAGGGCGTCCGTTGCAAACTGGGAGATTCTCATGAACCTTGACGACAAATCGCTGTTTCTTGACGCCATGGAGGATGTCCAGCCGCTAAAACGCGCACAGGATGTACACTGGCAACCTGCCCGCAATGCGCGAGCGCCACAGCGCATCGATACCCTGCAACTCGATAACTTTTTGACGACCGGCTTTCTTGACATCGTCCCGCTTTCAACGCCGCTTGAATTCAAACGCGAAGGGTTACAGGTAGGTGTGCTCGATAAACTCCGGCAGGGTAAATACACCCAACAGGCGAGTCTTAACCTGCTGCGCCAGCCGGTCGAGCAGTGTCGGCAGAATCTGTACGCGTTTATCCTTGAGGCGCAAAAGCAAGGGCTACGTAATCTGTTGATTATTCATGGTAAAGGCAAGGAAGAAAACTCACACGCCAATATCGTTCGTAGCTATCTGGCGCGCTGGCTGACGGAATTTGATGACGTCCAGGCCTTCTGTAGCGCACTGCCGCACCATGGCGGCAGCGGGGCGTGCTATGTGGCGCTGCGCAAATCGGAAGCCGCGAAACAGGACAACTGGGAGCGCCACGCCAAACGTAGCCGCTAGCGCAGCAGCAAGGAGAGTTCTGTCGCGGCTTTTTGCAGTTCCGGCAGAATGCGCGACAATAATTCCTCTGCCGACACCTGGCCGGCGTGCACCCCAACGTTCAGCGCCGCTTCTACCTGGCCTTGCGGATTAAACAGCGGCACCGCCAGCGAACGCAGCCCCATTTCCAGCTCCTGATCGTTCAATGCGTAGCCCTGCTGACGCACCAGTTTCAGCTCGCTTTTCAACTTACTCACTGAGGAAATCGTCTGCGGCGTATAGCGAATCATAGTGATGCGCGCCAGCATATCATTGAGTTTCTCTTCGGGTTGATAACTTAGCAGCACGCGGCCCATTGAGGTGGACCAGGCGGGCAGGCGGCTGCCGATATCCAGATCAATCGTCATGATGCGTGAACTGGATGCCCTGGCGATATACAGGATATCGTCACCGTCCAGCGTGGCAATGGAGCATGATTCATTCAGCATGTCGCTTAAGTGTTTCAGCACCGGCTGTGCTGAACGCGCCAGCGGTGTTGACGCCAGCCAGGCGTGACCGAGCGACAAAATTCGTGGCCGCAGCTGAAAGTTTTTGCCATCTTCGGCATAGACAAATCCCAGCTTACCCAGGGTATACAAACAACGACGCACGGCAGCGCGTGGAATGCCGGTTTTTTGGCTAATCTGGGAAATGGACATCAAACGTCGCTGCGGGGTAAAGGCCTGAATCACTTCCAGGCCGCGCGCCAGCGACGCCATAAAGTTCGGGTCGCCCTTAAACGGATCGCTATCGCCCGTCAGAATATCGTCGGGATGTTTCTCCATTTTTCTCTCCGTATTTGCCATCGATCACATTCTTTCGCTAAAGATACATGATGTTCGATTATCGCACCATATTTCGATTATCGCCCTTGACCGACATCGTTAACCGGGTCACATTTTGTTCGAACAACGAATAAAAGTGCGATAACCGCACATCAAGGAGCAACCTGATGATTGATAAAAGTGTATCGACACTGATCGATGCCGTGGCGGGAATCCCCGATGGGGCGACCATCATGATTGGCGGTTTTGGCCCCGCCGGACAACCGACCTACCTGATTGATGCGCTGATTGAACAGGGTGCGCGCGACCTGACCATCATCAACAACAACGCGGGTAACGGTGAGATCGGCCTGGCGGCGCTGCTCAAAGCGGGCCGGGTACGCAAAATGATCTGCTCATTCCCGCGCCAGGTCGACTCGCAGATTTTCGATGACCTCTATCGCCGTGGCAAAGTTGAACTGGAACTGGTGCCGCAGGGCAACCTGGCGGCACGCATTCAGGCGGCAGGTTCCGGGCTGGGTGCGGTGTTTACCCCAACCGGTTACGGCACACCGCTGGCCGAAGGCAAAGAAACGCGTGAAATCGACGGGCGTCATTACGTGCTGGAATATCCGATTAAAGCGGACTACGCGCTGATTAAAGCCCATCAGGCGGATCGCTGGGGCAATCTGGTGTATCGCAAAGCGGCGCGAAATTTCGGGCCAATTATGGCTACGGCGGCCAAAACGACCGTGGCGGAAGTCTCGAATCTGGTCACGCTCGGTGAACTGGACCCGGAAAACATTATCACCCCGGGGATTTTCGTTCAGCGCGTCTTCTCGCTGGAAAATCTTACCGCACACGCGCAGCGCGCATAAGGAGCCTTCAATGCAAAAATTGTCTCGTGACGATATGGCAAAACGCGTCGCTCAGGATATCCCTGAAGGGGCTTACGTGAATCTCGGTATCGGCCTGCCAACGCGTATCGCCAACTATCTGCCGGCAGATAAAGAAATTTTCCTGCACAGCGAAAATGGCCTGCTGGGCATGGGGCCAAAACCGCAGCCGGGTGAAGAAGATCCTGAGTTGATTAATGCGGGCAAAGAGTATGTCACCCTTTTGCAGGGCGGCTGCTTTTTCCATCACGGCGACTCGTTTGCCATGATGCGCGGCGGTCACCTCGATATCTGCGTACTTGGCGCGTATCAGGTTTCGGCCAGCGGAGATCTTGCGAACTGGAGCACGGGCGCACCGGATGCCATTCCGGCGGTAGGCGGCGCGATGGATCTGGCTATCGGCGCGCGTCAGGTCTTCGTCATGATGGATCACCTCACGCGCGACGGTGAGTGCAAGCTGGTACAGCACTGCACTTATCCGCTGACCGGAGTGGGCTGCGTCAGCCGTATTTATACCGACCTCGCTGTCATCGATATCACCGCAAAAGGCCCGGTGGTACGCGAAATTTTCAATGACCTCTCTTTTGACGAGTTGCAGCGCGTCACCCCGGTCAAACTGATTAACCAACAAGTGGCGGAAACCGCGTAAGGAACTATGATGAATCAAGCATTTATCTGCGATGCGGTGCGTACACCGTTTGGTCGTTTCGGCGGTACGTTATCCAGCGTTCGTGCGGACGATCTTGGCGCACTGCCGCTTAAAGCACTGCTGGAACGCAACCGCGGCCTCGACCCGGCGCGTATTGATGATGTGATTTACGGCTGTGCTAACCAGGCGGGGGAAGATAACCGCAACGTGGCGCGGATGGCGCTGTTGCTGGCCGGTTATCCGGAAACGGTGCCGGGCAGCACTATTAACCGTCTGTGTGGTTCAAGCCTTGACGCCATCGGTGTGGCGGCGCGCGCCATTAAAAGCGGTGAAACGCAGTTAATGATCGCGGGCGGCGTAGAAAGCATGTCGCGTGCGCCGTTCGTGATGGGCAAGGCGGAAAGCGCGTTTAGCCGCAGCATGAAAATGGAAGATACCACTATTGGCTGGCGCTTTGTTAACGCTCAGATGAAAGCCCTTTACGGCGTTGATTCGATGCCGGAGACGGCGGAAAACGTGGCGACAGAGTTTGGCATTTCGCGGGCCGATCAGGATGCCTTCGCGTTACGCAGCCAGATGCGTACCGCACAGTCGCAGGCTAACGGTATCTTTACCGACGAACTGATTGCGGTTTCCATTCCACAGCGCAAAGGCGAGCCGCTGAGTTTTACTCAGGATGAACATCCGCGCAGTACCTCACTGGAGGCGCTGACGAAGCTGAAAGGTGTGGTTCGCGCTGACGGTACGGTGACGGCGGGAAATGCCTCCGGGGTTAACGACGGTGCCTGTGCTCTGCTGCTGGCAAGCGAACAGGCGCTGGCGCAGAACGATTTACAGCCGCTGGCGCGCGTGGTTGGCGTGGCAACGGCGGGCGTTGCGCCACGCATCATGGGCTTTGGCCCGGCGCCTGCGGTGCGTAAAGTTCTCGCACAAACCGGGTTAACGCTCGGCCAGATGGATGTGATAGAACTGAATGAAGCTTTTGCCGCACAGGCGCTGGCGGTGCTGCGCGATCTGGGCTTGCCTGACGATGCGGCGCACGTTAACCCGCATGGCGGCGCGATTGCGCTGGGTCACCCGCTGGGCGCATCCGGCGGTCGTCTGGCGATGACTGCGGCGTATCAGCTGCGTCGTACCGGTGGACGCTACGCGCTGTGCACCATGTGTATTGGTGTAGGTCAGGGGATTGCGCTGATCATTGAACGCGTTTAAGGAGCAGGAATGAGTTTGTTGACCCCGTTATTGCGCTCAGGCGCGCTAACGAGTCTTTTCAGCGATGAACAGGTGGTGCAGGGGATGCTGGAGTTTGAGGCCGCGCTGGCGCGGGCTCAGGCCCGGTGCGGTGTGATTCCGGCTTCCGCGGTAGAGCCTATCGTTACTGCCTGTCAGTTCCACAACATCGATTTTCCGGCGCTGGCTGCTGCCGCTGCCAATGCCGGAAATCTGGCGATTCCCCTGGTTAAACAGCTCACTCAGAAGGTGAAGACGCAGGACGCCGATGCGGCTCGCTATGTGCACTGGGGGGCAACCAGTCAGGATGCCATTGACACCGGGCTGGTGCTGCAATTACGCGCGGCGTTAATGCAAACCGACCGCGATCTCGCCGCGCTTACCGCCATTCTGGCGCAGCAGGTTGAGCGCTATCGCACCACGATTATGCCGGGGCGAACCTGGATGCAGCACGCGCTTCCCATTACCTTCGGTCTGAAGCTCGCCGGAACCCTCGATGCGCTCTTGCGCTGGCAGGAACGGTTAACCCAGCTCCGACCCCGTGTACTGGTTCTTCAGCTTGGCGGTGCAGCGGGAACGCTCGCATCGCTAAAAGCCTCGGGGCCACAGGTGGGCGACGCGCTGGCGCAAACGCTGAATCTGGCGCTTGCCGACACGCCGTGGCACAGCCAGCGCGACAGGTTGCTGGAAGTCGGTGCATGGTACGCCGGGCTTTGCGGCACGCTGGCAAAATTTGCGAACGATTTCTCTTTATTAATGCAGACTGAAGTGGCGGAAGTGAGCGAGCCCATTGCCGAAGGGCGCGGCGGCTCATCGGCTATGCCGCATAAACGCAACCCGGTAAGCTGTGCGGCGATTCTGACGGCGGCGCAGCGCACTCCGGGGCTGATGGCGACGCTCTACGCCAGCCAGATTCAGCAGCATGAACGTGCGCTCGGCGGCTGGCAGGCAGAGTGGGAAGTGCTGCCTGAACTCATTTCATTAGTGGGTGGGGTGATGGCGCAAAGCGATTACCTGCTGCGCGGGATGCAGGTTAATGCAGCCAAAATGCGTGCCGACCTGGAGATCACCCATGGCCTGATTATGGCGGAAGCCGTCACGCTGGCGCTGGCTGAATTTATCGGTAAAGCCGATGCGCATCATCTTGTCGAAAAGCACTGTCATCAGGCTATCGATCGGCATCAATCGCTGATTGAGCTATTACAAAATGACCCGCTGATAAGCCAACACCTCTCTGCGTCAACGCTGGCGCAGCTGCTTGACCCGGCCACTGCGCTGGGTAGCAGTGACCATTTTGTGCGCCAGGTGCTGGCGCGTTACAAGGAGCAGTGTCATGAACATTCACTATCAAATTGACGGGCCACAAGATGCGCCTGTGATTGTCCTTTCCAACTCCCTTGGTACCTCGCTTTCTATGTGGGAGCCGCAGCTCGCCGCATTAACACAACAGTTTCGCGTGCTGCGTTACGATACACACGGTCACGGTCAGACGACAAAACGTGGGAAAGTGACCCTCGCGCAACTGGGCGAAGATGTGATATCGCTGCTCGATCATCTCAATATAGCGAAAGCCCATTTCTGTGGCATCTCAATGGGCGGCCTGACGGGCATCTGGCTGGCGCGTTTTGCGCCGGAGCGTTTTTTCTCTGTTAGCGTAGCAAATACCGCAGCGAAAATCGGCGAACAGTCAGCCTGGCTTTCGCGCGCGCGTACGGTGCGGGAAGAGGGCATGGATGTGGTGGCGGCGGGTTCAGCAGACCGCTGGTTTACGCGTGCCTTCCGCCAACATGAACCGGAAACGGTTGAGCAACTGGTGCATCAACTCGCCCGTTCGGAAGCCGAAGGCTACGCCGAATGCTGTGAAGCGTTGGCCGCTGCCGATTTGCGCGGTGAAGTGGCAGAAATTCGTTTGCCGATGCTGATTATCGCCGGGGAGCACGATCCGGTGACAACCGTGGCCGATGCGGATTTTCTGCATCAGCACGTTCCCGGTTCGCAGGCGATTACGCTTTGTGCATCGCATCTCTCCAACGTCGAAGCGGCTGCTGCGTTTACTGAGGCCTTAGCGGCATTTGTTCGGGGGCAGAATGGACGATAAATCACGTTACGAACAGGGGATGAACGTGCGGCGTAAAGTGCTGGGCGATGCTCACGTGAATCGCACGCTGGATAACCTTAAACCGTTAAACAGTGAGTTTCAGGACTTTATCACCCGCTATGCGTGGGGCGAAACCTGGACGCGCCCTGGGCTGGATCACCACACGCGCAGTATGATAACCATCGCTATGCTGATTGCGCTTAACCGGGAAGCCGAGCTCAAAATGCATCTTCGCGCGGCGTTCAACAACGGCGTGACGCGTGACGAACTAAAAGAGTTGATTATGCATTCGGCCCTCTACTGCGGTCTGCCCGCGGCCAACGCCACCATGCATCTGGCGCAGCAGGTGTTCGATGAACTTGACGCACAGGCTCGTTAAGCGGGCATAAAAAAGCCAGCCCGTAGGGGCTGGCATTATCATGGCGTGGGGGTTATTCCCTGTTATCGTCGTGCAACTGATGATGCGCCGTGGCGTTTTCGCTATCAGTGGCAATGGTCAGATAATGGTCCGCGACGCCCGCGACCACAATCAATAGTAAGAGTACTATTGATGCTGCTTTTAACCGCCTCCTTTCCCTGATTCAGCGTTGATGTGTCGCGTTAATAACCGGTTCCGCCAGACGCACGTGAAGCGATGCTCCACAGGTTGGCAGATAACCGAGTGCTCATGCTAATCATTACTTAATTAAACCCAGTTCGTAACGCGATGGTGCAGGTTTGCTCTTTGGCAATTCATTAGTTTGGTGAATGCTCCACGAAAACAGCCGCGATGTCCATATTTAGCTTAAGTATCATTTCCACTCATCTATTAATTGCGCAGTAATCGGGCACTTTTCCTGGTTATTGCGCGCTGCGTGGTTTTGTGATCGTCCAGGAATTGCAGTGAAAAGGAATAACGCATAGTACGCGCGACAGTCAGCAAGGAGGCACGAACAAAAATGACGGTGTTTGAAAAAATGATGATGGTCTATCTGGCGATCGGCGTCGTGAGCGGTGTCACAACCTGGTATCTGGCCCGCGATAAGCCGGGTATTCGCTTGCTGTGCGCGCTGCTCATTGGCGCAACCTGGCCGCTGAGCTTCCCCGTAGCGCTGCTGTTTTCACTCTTTTAAGCCTGAACCGCCGTTTTGACATATCAGGAACAACGTGCGAGGATCCGCGCCGTTATTAATTCTGGTATTCGAATCGGTTATGAATAAGACGGTATTTTGCGCCATTGCATTGATGGCAGTTATTGGAGTCGGAACACATGTTTCAGCTCATCGCGCGGTAGATTGTACACAACAGGGTGGCGCTGAAGCAGCATGCGTAGCCTCGGTATGGGATATGGAAAAGGTGAATCCTCTTCCGCAGTACAATCCGGATAATGGCGCACTGGAACCCGCGTCAAGAACCGTATATACCTCTGCCTTTTCAGGGCGTTAAGTAGCAAAAATCAAAAGCAGACAGCACACTGCTTTTGATTTTTTGCAGCTAAACCCTTAAGACAGCCAGCTAAAGCGTGCGAGCAGCAACGAAGCCAGACCCACTGCTGCGACGACATTAATCAAGACAACGGTTTTGCTTGAGACGTCCATTATTATGCCCTTTGTGAGTTAACCAGAGGATTTATAGTCCGCATTTATCAGTTTCGCAATACTATTAAATGGTGGTTATGAATATAAAGCGGTGAACGAAACGGCAAATACTCCGTCTGTACTCCGTTAGTCGAACTTGATCTACATCAAAAAAAATAGCATATTGCGCCCGGTTGTTAATTTATTATGCGGGCAATTTGGATGACGCTGTACCAGAATATGCTGATTTTCTACGCCGTGATGGCGACTCTCTGTGCTTTTATCACCTGGTTCCTGACCAAAGAAACCCCCACCGTTCGCCTGATGGCGACCGTATTGATTGGCGCGACCTGGCCGTTTAGCTTCCCCGTTGCCCTGATGCTCTCATTGTTCTGATTCCGGACAACCTGCTGGTAACCTAATGCGTGGTACTGTATAAAATTACAGTCATTCATCAGGAGGTTACCCATGAAGTCTTTTTACTCGATCATTGCCGGTGCCACCGTTCGCTTTCATGACTTACCGGGTCAAGGCGTTCCTGTCGTTTTTATTCACGGCCTCGGCTGTGCTTCTTCCTACGAATATCCCCGTATTGTTGCTGATGAAGCCTTCCGTAACCGTCGCGCATTGCTGATCGATCTTCCCGGTAGTGGTTACAGTGACAAACCGGCGGATTACTCGTTCAGCGTCAGCGCGCAGGCTCAGGTTATAGCTGAGCTTCTTACCCATTTGCACATCAATGACTGTTATCTCTATGGTCACAGTATGGGGGGCAGCATTGCGATTGAAGCGGCGCAGCTATTAGGACACCGCGTGCGTACCCTGGTGGTTTCTGAGCCCAATTTTTATCCCGGAGGCGGTATGTTCAGCTGCAAGATTGTTGAACAGACGGAGGCTGCATTTATTGCTACCGGTTTTACCCGGTTAGTCGCGGCAGAAACCACGCCGTGGGCAGGCTGTGTGCAGAACACGGCTCCCTGGGCGTTATGGCGTGCGGCGAAGAGCCTTGTCGACGGTGTATCGCCTGACTGGATGTCACGTTTTCTGGCGCTGAAGTGCGCAAAAGCGCTAATTTATGGTGCGCATTCACTCCCCGCTTCGGATGCGGATGAAGTAGCCGCAGCGGGTATACCGTTGCACATTATTCCTGATGCCGGGCACTGTATGTCATGGGAAAATCCGTCCCTGTTGGCGGAGTCGCTGGATGCTATCTTCTCAGCGACGCAGAACAAACACTCCGGCCCGTAGGCCGAAGTAAGGGCATAATCAGAAAGGTAACGGCCGTGGCTGGGTTTGCATTGTTATCCAGCGCAGTTCAGTAAATTCATGAATACCTGCCCGGCCGCCAAAGCGCCCATAGCCCGAGTCTTTGCAGCCGCCGAAGGGCATCTGCGCCTCATCATGAACGGTTGGCCCGTTGATGTGGCAAATGCCGGTTTGCAGGTTCTGCGCAACATTCCACGCGCGGGCGGTATCGCGGCTGTACACGGCAGAAGAGAGGCCGTAGGGGCTATCGTTAGCAATACTGACAGCCTCATCGATATCACGCGCGCGAATAATGGCTTTTACCGGGCCAAAGGATTCCTCATGCCATAAACGCATGTCCGGGGTAACGGCATCGATTAGGGTTGCTTTCATCAACGTTGAATCCGCTTTGCCGCCGGTAAGCAGACGAGCACCTTTTGCCAGCGCATCGTCTATTAATGAATTGCAACGCTCAACCGTTTTCATGTCGACCACGGAGCCGAGCAGCCCTTTAGGGAGCCCGTTTACCCGGTTGACCAGCGCATCAATAAACGGGGCCGCAATGGCGTTATCAACAATAATGCGCTCGGTTGACATACAAATTTGTCCGGCGTTGGCAAATGCGCCAAAGGTGGCTCCGGCGGCGGCCTGCTCAATATCGGCATCATCAAGAACCAGCAGCGGTGCTTTGCCGCCCAGTTCAAGCACGACGGGTTTCAGATAGCGGGCACAGGTTTGCGCGATAATTCGGCCAACGGCGGTAGAGCCAGTAAAGTTAACGCGGCGTATTGCCGGATGAGCGATAAGTTGTTCGACGCGGGCGGGGGCAGATTCTGGCGTGAAAGTGAGGTAGTTCACCACTCCTGGTGGGATTCCAGCGTCAGCCAGTGCGGTAATGATCAACTCCTGTGTGGCGGGTGATAGTTCAGATCCTTTAAGGATCACTGTATTCCCGCAGGCCAGCGGCGTGGCGATAGCGCGTACGGCCAGAATAACCGGCGCATTCCACGGTGCCATGCCGAGTACAACCCCCGTTCCCTGACGCGTAGCCAGCGCAATGTTACCTGGGGTGTTAGAGGGAATGACCTGGCCTTCAATCTGGGTCGTTAGCGCTGCTGCTTCGCGCAGGATCTCCGCGCCAAGATGGACGTTAAACCCGGCCCACTGTTCGGTGGCTCCGGTCTCTGCGTGCAGGGTAGCGACAAACTGTTCGCGGCGATGCTCAAGCGCATCAGCGGCGGCAAGCAGTAAACGACGGCGCTCGCCGGGCGAGGTGTCGCGCCAGCCAGGGAAGGCCGCGGCAGCAGATTGTGCCGCACGTTCGGTGTCCTGTTGCGAGGCTGCCGATGCCACGCTTGCCGTGTCGCCGGTAACGGGGTTCAGTCGTGTGTAAGTTGCGTTATCCGCAGCGGCGCAAGCTTCGCCGTTAATAAAAAGGGGGCTGGTTATTGTCATGTTGACCTCATATGCACGGAAGACGCGTTGAGTGTAGAGTCCGGCTGTGAGGCTGCCCATGTAGCATACGGATTTCGCACACTTTTTTTCTGTCTTACTACATGGCTCACACCACCTTAAGAATGTGCTGAAGCGCCAGGCGGTCGGGTGTTGAGAGCTCAAAAATATCGTCCTGACATTCCCCTGCGCGGGTGTAAAGCGCCACCAGCCAGTCATACACGTAGCGGCTGGCGGCGTGTACAGGCTGCTCAGTAAGCTGCGTCAGGCGATGCGATGTTCGGGCTGGCGGGTTGGCAAATATAGCAAGCCCTACAGCCACACGGCTGGCGGGTCTTTCGGCAGTGTTGCTCCCGGCATAACCGAGCCAGGATATGAAATTGCCTATCATGGCGCGAAGCTGCGCAGGGTTCGCCTGATGCTGTGTGGCCGCGTGGCGCAATTGTTCTGCCAGCGTCAGTTGGGAACTGATGGCAATCAGCGTATCGCAAAGCTGTTGCAAAGTAGCCGGGGATACTCCCAACCGTTCAGCGCTGGCTTGCTGACGGCCCCAGTGGCGAACATGTTGGCACCACAATCGGAAAGCCAGCGTGCCAGCGTCGTGGGTTTGCTTTTGTGGCAATGTCAGCGATTTGGGTTCGGCAAACAGATCGACCACGGAGTGGATCTGGGTTGTCACGCGGGCTTCACGTGAATGCTGTACTTCAGCGATGGCATTAAAACGTTCGAGAGAAGGGAGCAATCCTTCAAGCAACTCGC
Source organism: Pseudocitrobacter sp. CD920760 (assembly GCF_057782505.1). NCBI lineage: Bacteria > Pseudomonadati > Pseudomonadota > Gammaproteobacteria > Enterobacterales > Enterobacteriaceae > Pseudocitrobacter > Pseudocitrobacter sp. CD920760. Next base: position 2,831,844 of record NZ_CM173490.1, on the reverse strand, counting down.
CGTGATGCGCCGCCTGGCCCTGAAGAACGCGGATCATCGATTCGCATTGCGCAGAATGATATCCCTTCCCATTGAGTATTGGGCTGAGGAGCATCTGGAGGGCTTGCTGGTGTTGTGAGATTAACGTATCAAAGCGGCGATTTCGCGTTGAACGTAACGTGGCGCGTGAAAGCCATTCGATCAGGCGCGCCAGACTATTGCTGTCAAAGGCGTGTAGCGCACCCCAGCGCTGGCCAGGTTTACCGACTAAATGCTGGACAGCTTCATCATGCTGCACGGTATGCGCGGCGCGATCGTCTCGTGGGGTTATAGCCCATACCAGCCCCGGCAAGCCACTATCCTGTTGTGGTTGTGTTGTCTCAACCCACTGGCTCAGGGCTTTGGCGACACGCGGAATGGCGCTTCGCTGGTGGGTGGCATTGCATATCACCAACACATCAGGCTGCCGCTGTTGGCGGTAAGCTTCCAATAACCAATGACACTTGCTGGCCCACAATGTGCCTGACTCGTCGAACAGTGGCGCAGGGATATCGAGGATATCGACATCGTCCAGCACCATGCACGGGCTGCATAAAACCAGTTCCGCCGTCAGGAGCGCCAGCATGGAGCGAGAAAGATTGACGGTTTGTTGGCCGGGCAGCTGTAGCAGAACTGACGGATCGTTCTCGCAGGCGGCGGATAAAAATCCCTCTGTCGGCAGCAAGAACGTATCGACCAGCAGACTCAGCGGTGCATAGACATCGGTCGCGTTGCCCAGTAAATGCAAGGCATGCGACAGGGTTTGCCACTGCTGCGTAAGATCGGGGCGATCGCCCCACAGCAGTGACCACGCGCGGGTTCTGGCGCTGGGATCGAGTGACGGCAGTAGTTCAACAAACGTATACCACTCACTCTCGCCAACCTCCTGCTGTGCTGCGGGTACCACCGATTGCCAGTAATGCACCACGTTTGCGACCTCTTCAGCACTAACCGCAGCGGTCATCTGCGGCTGACGCAGGTTTTGCAGTAATGCCAGACGTTTACGAAACGTCTGTGCCCGAAAAGTACGGGTCTCGGCGTGAGCAATAAGGACCTGCGCCAGCTGTGCCTCCCGCAGTACCCGTAAACGCAACGGGAAAGCATCGTGGGGAGAAGGGGTATCACGCGTAAAGCGCAGTGCCATCTGGCAACGTTGATGGCCCGGATTAATGTGATTGAAATAGTCGAGACGCTTTTCGCCCATCGAAATCGGCAGGCGATCATCACCCTCGCCGCACAGCGCGTTCAGCAGCCAGGCCTTCGATACCTGTGAATGGCCGAATAGTGCCAGCGTGCCGCGTTGCTGCCGGGATGCTTCCAGCGCTTGCTTTTGTGCGCTCAGACCCAGCAGATGAAACAGCAGCGCATCCGCATCCATGTCCAGCCCTGGTGCATTTTTGCGCGTGGTGGAAATCCATGCCATTACCGCCTGTTCTGTATTCATGCTAAGTAAACGCTCCCGCTATCGATCCAGTAATGGCTCCCGCGATGTCGGCGGTCGGCCAGGGTATTCAGTTTCAACGTCAGGGCCTGGGGTGATACCGGCGTGCCGTCGGCAAGCCACGCATCGTTCAGGCTAAATGAGCGTGCGCATTCCGTGTTGGTGCCTCCCTGAAGCGCCAGCCGTACCTGCAACACGCCGTCACCGGCGATGACTTTCGCAAGCTCAGGTGAGTTGATGCTCAGGGTATACAGCGGCGTTGCAGGCCAGCGCGCATTGGCGAGCTGGCGGAATCCCAGAGTGACGCTGCCGCGCAGCGGGAAATGGAGGCGCGCATCCAGGGTCACGCCAGGCTTATCGAGATCGAGATCCTGATACCAGATATTTTCATCGCTCAGGGTATTCACGGTTTTATCCAGTACGCCAAGATAACGGACGGTGGAATAGGCTCCGATATCCGCCGCTTTAAAGTTAAAGTGCGGCAGGCGTAAATCGAGCGCCAGGCTGCATAGCATCGCGCCAACCGCAGCGGTAGATTTTGGATTGCCAATGCGCCCTTGCTGGCTAAATGGATACCACTCATGTACCGGGTAGCGGTCGAGCCAGACCATGCGACTCACCGGCACGGGCTGCAAATAGCGAATCAGCGCCTGCACACCGGGCAGACAACCGGGACGGCCGGTAATCAGCAGCACATCACAGGTATAATGGGTGATGGCTTCACACAAGGCGTGCAGCGGCGCGGCGAGGGTAAACTCGCCCGCCAACATAGCGTCGTGCAGGTCGCGGAACGTTACCGCCATCGGTACTGACAGCACATCAAAGGTTTTGCTTTCAGCGGGTAACGCGTGCTCTACGGCCTGATTAATGTAATTCAACACACTGCGGGTAAGCGGTTGTTCGAGCAGTTCGCCGAACGTCGCGTGCAGTCCGGCAAACGGATCGGCGGTATCGCTCTGCTCCCAGGCGGCGAGAATGGCATGCCCGATGGGGATAAACAGCTGCAGCGTGGTCTGCTGGCGCAGGACTGCCAGTGCATCCAGTCGCCCAGAATCACCAAAAAGTGTCGCCATCAACGCTGTAGCGTCGTTCACACCGGCTCGTTGCAGATGTGTTTGCAACGCAGGAAGGACGCAGCGCTGGATGATATCCAGCAGGACGTCGTCTCCTGCCACTTTGAAGCCTTCGCGAAACAGCAACTGGGGCGTAATTTTGACGTTGCCGCCCGAGCCATCATCAAGTTGGTATTGGGTAATGGCCATGTCGGTGGTTCCACCGCCCAAATCAATAGACGCGATGCGTAGCGTGCGCTCGCGGGCAATGTCAGGATCTTCAGGCCGATCCGGGCGGGCGAGCGCAGCAAACAGCGCCTCTGTTTGGCCGCAATAATGGGCAATCGCTTCGTTATACAGCCAAACCAGTTGGCCACAGCTGGCTTCGTCCCATGCCATTTGAATCTGCGGCAGCGGTATTCGACACTGGCGTGCATCAAATTCATCATCCTGCGGATGCCAGCCCAACGCTTTCCACACCAGCGCCAGCGCGTCAGACATCCGGCGGCGGAAGATTTCACGCTCCTGTTTTGGCATTGCCGAGGGGAGTGTGAGGATCAGGGTGCGCAACTGGCGGGGCGACGCCGGAAAGCCGAGGCGTAACCGGGTGGCGACACTATTGATCTGACCCAGCGCCTGCGCCAGTAATTCACAGAGCATATGTGTCATCAGCGTACTGCGGCTGTAATGCGGCGTAAATACCGGCATTCGCTCATCCTGAGGGAGGTTGAACAGCGGTTCGCCGTCGTCATTCATCAGATTCATTAACGGCGAGGCCGTCGCCAGCGGTTCACGCTGTGATTTACCGTTTAACTGGCTGAAGCGCCAGCTTTGCACGGTTGGCGTTTCATCCCACAGATAGCGTCGTGGGCTGGAAAGCCCGCTATAGCCTTCAGTACCGGTACGCTGCATTGCCAGCTTGCGAGCCTCGTCGCCAACGCGGACCAGTGATGGCCAGATAAACGCATTTTCACGCCCGCTTTCAACAGAAAAGTGCTGCTTACCAAACCGCGTCTGTGCAAACTCCACCCGGCTGGTAAACATCGGCGCATTCAAAAATTGCGGCTGACTCAGCGAGCGAACCTGGACTTCAGCTGTCTGCCGCAGCCCATCATTGGCGTCGCCATGATCTTCAATCAGTACGCCACAGGTGTGCGTATTGCCGACATCCAGAATCAGGTCAACTGGAATTGCAGGGGTGCTAAGCGTAGTGGTTACTAACTTTACTTCCGGAACGACCAGCTGTTCGCCAAGCATCGCGACGATGTTGAGCCAGTGCCCCTGATATTCAAACATCCGCATCGCTTGCGCCAGATCCTGTTCGCTGCGCGGTTCATGTTGATGCAGCGCCTGGGTAAAGGCCTCGCGCAGCCAGCCATCGATCCACGTCTGATCGAGAAAATCGGTCAGTTCGTCATCCTGGCAGGCCAGCGCAAAGCGCGTGCCGTTGAGAACGTCATTCTCGACTGGCGCCAGTGTTGCAGGGTCATTACTGCGCGTCTGGCTATCGAAAGCTAACGTCACGCGATGGCTATTACCGGCACTGTCGGGCGTTTCAAGCTTACGGATTTGCACGCGCGCCCAGTTATCAGGTCCCTCAACGAAGGTGCGTGGCGGATTAAAGCGGAAAAAAGGCAGCGGAAGCCATACGCCATCCAGCAAACTGAGTGAGTGGTGCAGATCCAGCGTACTTTCCGGTTTGACCACCTCGGGTTGATTCCGGGCATCGCCCGCCAGCGTGTAGCGCAGATGCGCGGCATCCCAGCTCAATCGTAGCAGCGGGCCATTGGCGGTTTTACGCACAAAGCGGCCAATGCCCGGGGAACTTTGCGGCGTCAAGCCAAAATCAAGAAACTGCACGCCGCTGTCGGCAATTAGCGTAACGCTTTGTTTATAATCGCAAAGAGTGACAAGCATCGTCAGGCTCCGATTTTCTTAAAGGTGACAGGTACGATCTTGTCTGCGCTATAGCGCGCGGTACAGGTGGCAACATCAAAGGTGTTCGCTTTGCAGCTAATTTCTGGCATTGGGAAGCGCGAACCATCGCTACAGCGCGCCGTACCCCGACTTTTAATCAGCAGTTCGCCGTTCTGATGCAACCCGGCGAACAGGGCGACCCGGCAGATAATGTTGTCGCCATGTACCAGACGGGCCGTACCTTTGTTGTTTTCAATCTGATAGCGCAGCGACGGGGCATTTTTCATTTCAAGTAAAAGCCGCCAGTTGCCGTTCAGGAAACGTGTCGTTCCGGCGCGGAGCTGGTTGGGTTCCATCACCAGCACATCTTTAGCAATGGGGGCCAGTACAATGTTATTAACCGGAGCTGGCTGTTCCGTATGGCTGGCGAGCTGTAAGGACAGGGCGCGGGTTAGCGTCGGCAATGTTGGGGAGATAACCGCCGGGGAATGCGCCAGTATAGGCGCTGGCGCTGATGGCCAGAACAGCGAGGCGGCTATCGCGACAATGAGTGCCGCCGCGAAGGGCAGCGCCCAACGCCAGCGTCCTCGCGCCGTGGCGGCGCGGTGAGTGATGGGGGCTACATTGGAAGCCGATTCCTGTTCGTAAAGTAGCGGAATATCGGCCTGAGCAAAGGCTACCATCGGTTCAGTGGGCGAGTCGTCGGCAGGAAGATGTTCAATGAGCGGTTCTGGCTCAGCGATACGTAGGCAAGCAAAAGCATCGCCACGAGGGCTTTCGTTGAGGTTAACAAATCCCCAGAAGCAAATAACCGGTTTGTCATTCACCAGAAAAAGATGGTTCTCGCCCGGAAACTGCAATGTATTTTCCAGCAACGCGCCGAAGAGCTGTTGTGCAGGTTTACCGGATTGCTGACAATTGCCGGAGAGTATCCACACCGTTTGCTGGAGAGCGTCAAGATAGCGCAGGGCAGCTTCGCGCTGAGCCGCGCTGGCGGCGTTCCAGCTGACTACGCTGCCTTCAACAGGCGAATACCAGTCAACGCGATCGCCTTCATCATTTAACTGCGGAATCGCCAGACTGCCACATACGGCGAATTGTTTACGCAGGCGAAGGGTTTCGCGCACCTGATTTGCCGAATCAAACACGGCTTGCCCGCCGCCACCCACCGCCTGAAAATCATCAAGATTTCCGCTGCGTAAGAGAATTTTTGCCACGTTATTGCCCTTTAGACTTCTTCACGTCATTACTTTACGCAATGGGGCATAACAACAAACGGTGAATGAGAGGGGCAAAATGGGTATTTCTCGGCGTATTAAGTGAAATTAAACCAGACTGATGAAGAAAGCAGCATTTGCCACCGCTTTTGCATATCCTGAGATAAATTGGTTATTTGCCAGCTCTGAAACCCTGTGCTGTTATTAAACCCCATATAATAAAATCGAAAGGCTTATAACCATGTCTACAGGGAAAACACTTCTCGCGCTGGCGCTGAGTGCATTATTACCGGCAAGCGCGGCGTGGTCCGCGAACAACGACACGCTGATTTACTGTTCAGAAGCGTCACCTGAATCTTTTAACCCGCAAATTGCCAGTTCCGGCCCGTCATTCGTCGCCAGTTCACAGGTGCTGTATAACCGTTTGATCAATTTTGATCCGGTGAAGAATACGCCGATACCGTCGCTGGCAACCGAGTGGAAAATTTCACCGGACGGGTTGACCTATACGTTTACCCTGCGTCAGGGAGTGAAATTCAACAGTAATAAATTCTTCAAACCCACCCGCGACTTTAACGCTGATGATGTGGTGTTCTCTGTGCTGCGCCAGAAAGACGCCGATCATCCGTACCATAATGTCTCGCAGGGCAGCTATGAATATTTCCACGATGTTGGCCTGGATTCGCTCATTAAAGAGGTGAAAAAGGTCGATGATTATCACGTTCAGTTTGTCCTTAATGAACCGAACGCCGCGTTTCTGGCTGACTGGGGGATGGATTTCGCGTCGATACTTTCCGCTGAATATGCCGATGCAATGCTGAAGAAGGGCACCCCGGATAACGTCGATAACTGGCCGATTGGCACCGGGCCGTATGCGTTGCAACAGTACAAAGTTGACTCGCTCATTCGCTACATTGCCAACCCGAACTATTGGGATGGCGAAGTGCCAACGAAACACCTTATTTTCTCTATCACGCCAAATGTCCAAACCCGTCTGGCAAAACTGCAAACCAACGAGTGTCAGATTATCCCGGCGCCGTCGCCGGTCCAGTTTGCGGAAATTACCAAGAATAAAGATCTGACCCTGCATAAAGTCGATGCGCTGAACGTGGGTTATCTGGCATTTAATACCGAGAAAAAACCGTTTGATAATGTGCTGGTGCGTCAGGCGCTGAACTACGCTACCGACAAGCAGGCTATTATCAAGGCCGTATTTTTGGATTCTGGTACGGTCGCGAAGTCGCCGATCCCGCCGAATATGCTGGGCTTTGACAAGAATCTGAAGGACTACACTTACGACCCGGAAAAAGCGAAAGCACTACTGAAACAGGCAGGGCTGGAGAAAGGCTTTGAAGCGACGTTATGGTCGATGCCGGTACAGCGCCCGTATAACCCAAATTCGCGGCGTATCGCGGAAATGATCCAAAGCGATTGGGCGAAAGTGGGCGTAAAAGCCAAAATTGTGTCGTATGAGTGGGGCGAATATCTGTCAGGGATGCGCAAAGGCGAGCATGATACCGCGCTGTTTGGCTGGATGTCGGACAATGGCGATCCGGACAACTTTGCCGGCACGCTGCTGGGTTGCGGCAGTATTAAATCCGGCTCCAATGCCGCGCGCTGGTGTAATAAAGAGTATGATGGGCTCGTGAAAAAAGCACTGCTTGCAAGCGATCCGGCAAAACGCGCTGCGCTCTATGGTCAGGCGCAGGAGATTTACTTCCAGCAAGCGCCGTGGATCGCGCTGGCGAACGGAAAAACGTTCTACGCGACGCGCAGTAACGTGACGGGGTACAGCGTCAGCCTGATGGGCAGTGATTTTTCGAAAACGAAAATCAATTAAGGAGTGTGTATGTCACATCTGGATGAGGTCATTGCGCGGGTTGACGCCGCGATTGATGAGAGTGTGATCGCTCATATGAATGAACTGCTGGTGGTGCTCAGCGATGATGCGGAGCTTAACCGGGACGATCGCTATACGCAGCAGCAGCGCTTGCGTACAGCGATTGCGCATCATGGTCGTCAGCATAAAGAGGATGAGGAGGCGCGTCGCGACCAGCTCACCCGTAGCGGCACCATTCTGTAACGCTTAAAACTGGCGTCTGGCCACCAGCCAGGCGCCGACCACCAGCATTATTGCACCGCACACCGGGCCGATTAGCGCTCGCCACGCAATTCCCTCAGTTTTCACGATATCCATCACCAGCCCGCCAATCAACTGGCTGGCGACCAGCACCGCAATAGTCGTCGCCGCGCCCACGTATTGATAGCCGCTGATACTGGCAAAAACAAAAAACGACCCCAGCAGGCCCGGAATCAATGTCCACCATTTTACCGCAGATACCAGCTCACTCGCGCCCGCCAGCCCGTACTTCACCAACAGAATACTGACAAACAGCACGATGCCGACCAGCGAATTCAGCAGCATGGCGATCAGAATAGTCGAGGAGCTCTGAGTGATGCGCACCATGAGCGTATTCTGAATCACCAGGCCAATGCCAGCGGCAACCAGAAACGCTAAGGTGAGGGTGCTGTTCATGCTTTTCCATCCGGATCGGTGCGGTTATCCAGCTGTAGTTGCATGAAGGTGAGATCCAGCCAGCGGCCAAATTTTGTGCCGACTTGCGGCATCTGCCCGGTAGTGATGAACCCTAAGGTTTCATGCAGATGCAAAGACGCGGAGTTCTGCGCCTCAATACCCGCCACCATGACGTGCTTGCCACGACGGCGCGCTTCTTCAATCAACGCTGTCAGCAGCGCGCGGCCAAGACCTTTTCCCTGATGATCCGGATGAACGTACACTGAATGCTCCACCGTATGGCGGAAACCATCGAAAGCTCGCCAGTCGCCATAGGAAGAGTAACCGGTCACCACGCCGTTTTCTTCGCTCACCAGCACCGGAAAATGGGCGAACTGACGGGCTTCGAACCAGGCGATACGGTTGTCGGTATCCACGGTTTTGTCGTTCCAGATAGCCGCGGTATGCACGACGGCATGGTTATAGATTTCGGCGATCGCCGCGCAATCTTCTTTCGTCGCAAAACGAATGTTCATGACTTGAACCTCAGAGAATGTTCACTATAGTATAACGATATGAATACTATTGAAGACAATTTAAATCAACGGATCGGTGCAAGAATTCGTATCGAACGTGAATCACGCGGCTGGTCATTGAGCGATCTCACCGAGCGTGCGGGCGTCTCTCGCGGCATGATCCATAAAATCGAACGCGGCGAGAGCAGCCCGACGGCGGCGTTGTTGGCACGTTTGTCTGGTGCTTTTGGTATTAGCATGTCGACGCTGATTGCGCGAGCCGAAATGCAGGAGGGTAAACTGCTGCGCTTTGCGGATCAGCCAGTCTGGCACGATCCGCAAACGGATTATTTGCGTCGTCATGTTTCACCACGCAGCGATATGCCGATTGATCTCGTCCAAATTGAACTGCCTGCGGGCAGCGATATCCCGATGCCAGCCTCGGCTTATGCCCTGGCGCGGCAATTGATCTGGCTGACGAAAGGCGAACTGGTTTTTGTCGAGGGCGATACGCGCCATGAGATGAGGGCGGGGGATTGTCTGGAGCTGGGGCCGCCAAACGACTGCCGGTTTATTAATGAGACGAAAGAAGCCTGTACGTATCTGGTGGTAAGGCTCAACACGCCTCCGGCTTGATGCGCCGCATATTGTTAAACGTAAAGTGTGAATCAACGCTACGCTCTGTACAGGTTTTCAAACAAAGGCACAGGTTATGACCAAAGACACATTACGTCAGCGTCGCTGGGTTCTGGCATCACGTCCGCACGGTGAGCCGGTGGCTGATAATTTCCGCCTTGAAGAGGCAACTGTTCCTGAACCCGCAGAGGGCGAAGTGCTGCTACGCACAGTTTATCTTTCACTCGATCCCTACATGCGTGGGCGAATGAGCGATGCACCATCTTACTCACCGCCGGTTGAACTGGGAGCGGTGATGGTGGGCGGCACCGTTAGCCGGGTAGAGCAATCGCGTCATCCGAACTTTAAAACGGGTGAATGGGTACTGGGTTACAGCGGTTGGCAAAGCTATGATGTATCCAACGGTGAAGGGCTGGTGAAGCTTGGCGATGCGCCGGAGCATCCTTCCTGGTCACTCGGTATTCTCGGCATGCCAGGTTTTACCGCTTATATGGGTCTGCTCGACATCGGCCAGCCTAAGGCGGGTGAAACGTTGGTGGTGGCTGCCGCCACGGGCCCGGTTGGGGCGACGGTGGGGCAAATCGGTAAACTAAAAGGCTGCCGCGTGGTGGGTATTGCGGGCGGGCCAGAGAAATGCCGTCATGCGGTGGAGGTACTGGGGTTTGATCTCTGTATCGATCATCGGGCGGAGGATTTTGCCGAACAGCTTGCCAGCGCCTGTCCGGCAGGGATTGATGTGTACTACGAAAACGTAGGCGGTAAGGTTTTTGATGCCGTATTGCCCCTGCTGAATACGTCGGCACGCGTGCCGGTATGTGGCCTGGTGAGCGGTTATAACGCTACTGACCTTCCTGATGGCCCCGACAGACTGCCGCTGCTGATGGGCACTTTGTTGAAAAAACGGATCCGCATGCAGGGCTTTATCATTGGCCAGGACTATGGCCATCGCATCGGCGAGTTTCAGGAGGAGATGGGCCGTTGGGTGCAGGAAGGGAAAATAAAATACCGTGAACAAATTATTGATGGCCTGGAGAATGCGCCTGCGGCGTTAATCGGCCTGTTAAAAGGGGAAAATTTCGGCAAAGTCGTTATTCGCCTCGCCAACGATAAGTAAAAATTGAAACGGCGTAGTCAATACGCCGTTTTTTTTCGTGCAAAAATATCATAAACCGCTTTAATATAGTGTAACAGAAGCGTTGATATAAAACGCTCAGTCAAAAGCATGACATTTAGAAATTCATTCTCTCGCCATCATCAGGAAATGCAACACCGTCAGGTAGTCAATAACCGTATTTGAGATATGGCCCTGTGTTGGGTCATGACGATGAGAGCGACCATTATTATGTTTGATTTTGCCAAAGCGCAAAGATTGAGTCTGACTCAACAGGTAGAACAAAATTTAAAAAATGCATTAATTATTGGCGCGCTAAAACCCGGCGCGCGCCTGGTGACGAAAGATATCGCTGAAAGCCAGGGAATTAGTATTACGCCCGTACGTGAGGCCTTGCTGCGTCTGGTCTCGTCCGGCGCGCTGTACGCGGCCCCGGCACAGGCATTTTTAGTCCCGGAGCTTAATCTGGAACGTTATAATGAAATTCAGATAATCCGGAAGAAGCTGGAAGGCATGGCGGCAGCGGCAGCGTCTGAAAAAATGACCATAGAAAAAGTAAGTCAATTACAGCGATTAGTCGAAGAGTTTCACTCAATTAAAAGCAGCGGCGACATCGCTAAAACGTTACAGTCAAATTATCAGTTTCGTTTTCGCCTCTATGAATTTGCTGAGATGCCGACATTAACGGCGCTAATTGAGCAACTCTGGGTTCGCATTGGGCCCAGCTTCAATTATTTATACCCGCACGCGGATGAACAATTCTATCAGCGTGAGTTTTATCGCTCATTGCTTTTGGCGTTAGCGAAAGGCGCACAGGTAGAAAGTTATGATGCTATGTGTGAAGTTATAGATGAAAGCGGGGCATTATTGCAGCAGCAATACATTAATTAATTTCAGGTATTAATTAGTGTTGATTAATAATGAAGTGTTAAATTTAGCGAATATTAAATATAGATGAAAGAACCCTCATCCCGCCGGGACGAGGGTTGGGGTGCTTACTCGAAGGTCCAGCCCACGTTTAAACCCACACCGTAGTTACGCCCCGGAGCGGGTTCGTAGTAGCGGCCATTTGATTCGTTAACGATGACTGAGCCGACATACTCGCGGTCAAACAGGTTATCCGCGCGACCAAAGACGTCCATATTCACCTTGCCGATGTTGAATTTATAGCCTGTGTTCAGGCCAACAACCGTCCACGATGGCGCTTTGGCGGTATTTTCATCATTGGCCATGATATCGCTCAGATAACGAATATCGCCCCCGGCATACCAGCCGCTTTCTGGTTCATATCCCAGTGAGGCAAATCCCATATTACGCGCGATGCCCGGCATGCGGTTTCCGTTACAGTTGGTGTCGTCGCAGACGTTGGTACGATAGGTAGCATCCAGATAGGTCCACGCGGCTTTCGCACGCCAGTTCTCAGCAAAGCGTTGATCAAGCGATAGTTCTGCACCCTGACGGCGCGTTTTACCGGCATTTTTATAGCTGGTACGCCCGCCGCTGCTGGCATCGGTGACAATCTCGTTGTCAGTGTTGGTCTGGAAGAGGGCAACTGAGAGCAACCCGTTGCCGATACGGGTTTTACTGCCAATTTCGACGGTGTCATTGGTCGAGGGTTTAAGATCGAAATTCAAACCACTTTTCCCATCTGAGCGATAAGAAAGCTCGTTGATGGTCGGCGTTTCAAAACCGCGCCCGGCAGAAAGATAGACGTTCCACGCATCAGTGATGGCGTACTTCAGAGAACCGGCGGGCAACCATTTGTGATAATTCGCGTCGCCGCTGTCGTTGCCATTCTCAGAGGTAATGTAGTGATCGTTGGAATCAAACCAAACTGAACTATAGCGTACCCCGGCATCCAGGCTCAGTTTATCCGTCAATTGCCACTGTGTTTGCAGGTAGGGGTCGAGGTTCCACATCAGGTTACGTTCGTTGCGGCGCAAATCGCCTTTCTGACCATACTCCGGCGTGCTGCCATTCATCACAAAGTTTTCATACCCTTTGCGCTGTTCGCTCATGTTTTCATAATCGAGCCCGGTGGTGAAGGTCACCGGCACCAGCAGTTCGCCCCGGTGCGTCCAGCGGGTATCAATACCCTGATAATGGCGGGTCAGTTCAATCACGCCACCTGCGTGCTTCGGGTTATTAATTTGTGGCGTGTCGGGAATCGATTGGTACTGCGTGGTTTCGCGCTCGCCGGCGTAGAGCATCATGCTCAGATCATCGTTTTCCGTTAACTGACGATCGTAGCGTAAGCCTGCCTGAGTTTGCTTGATGGTTTTGCGGGTGTGGTACTGCTCAGCGCGGGGTGACTGCTGCGGGTTATCGCGCCATTCGCTTTCGGTTAGACCGCCTGCATCGTCGGCTTTAATATCGACGCTGTTAAACAGCAGCGTCAGTTTGCTGGCGTCATCAATGCGCACACCCAGTTTAGCGTTAGCGAGATTTTTCTGGGCGCCGCTACGATCGCGATAGCCATGCGTCGAAAAGCGGCTGGTGGAAACGGTGTAATCGACGTCGCCCGCCTGCGTGCCGTCACCCACGGCGCCGGAGGCTTTCAGGCCATATCGCCAGCTACCAAAACTACCGTAATAGCTGCTGGCTTCTATCGTCCCTGGTTGCTGCCCGGTTTGCGTGTTGACGTTAATCACACCGCCGGAAGAGTTCCCGTACAGCGCCGAGAAGGGTCCGCGCAGTACATCAATGCTTTCGACGCTATTGATATCAATATTAGAGGTCTGCCCCTGACCATCTGGCATAGTGGCGGGAATGCCGTCAACGTAGAGACGCAGCCCACGTACGCCAAATGTTGAACGCGCACCAAAACCGCGAATCGACAGCTGAAGATCCTGCGCGTAGTTCTGGCGATTTTGCACCTGTAAACCCGGTACTGCGCCAAGAGACTCGGAGAGATTAACGCGCGGGGTGGCGTGACGCATTTCCTCGCCATCGACCACGCTCACGGCAGCTGGGGTATCCAGTTCTGACAAGGTCTGTGGAGCCGCGGTGACGATAATCGTTTGCTCATCGGCTGCAAAAAGGGCAGGCGAGAAAATGAGCGGTAAGAGAAGCGCCGGAAGCGATGCTGAATGTACATTTATGATTTTCATTAGAAACCCGCAAGACGAACCAAATGGAACATATCCTGGTCATGTTAATACTTATGTAAACATATTGAAAACTTTAGTGGCACTTTGCGTTAAACATGATGTCGAGAGGTGAAATTTTTTGCCCGGGACAGGGAATTAAGACTCCACTTTGCGTCAATTAATGATTACTATTCGCATCTATAAAACGTCGTGCAATGACGCGATGAAGTTAAGAAGCCTTGTGAAGCAGTAACATATTGGTCCATCAAAGGGAGTCGTCATGTCATTACGTCAATTGTCCGCACCGCGTCTGCGTCGTTCGTTATTACTGAGCACTCTGTTACTGGCGGGCAGCTTTAGCGCCCATGCCGCCGACGAGATGCTGCGCAAAGCGGTCGGCAAAGGGGCTTATGAAATGGCCTATAGCCAGCAGGAAAATGCGCTCTGGCTGGCTACATCACAGAGCCGTAAACTCGATAAAGGCGGCATCGTTTACCGTCTCGACCCGGTGACGCTGGAAGTTACCCAGATTATCCATAACGATTTAAAACCGTTCGGCGCCACGATTAATAACCAGACCCAGACCCTGTGGTTTGGCAATACCACCAACAGCACTGTGACGGCGATTGACGCCAAAACGGGCGATGTGAAAGGCCGTCTGGTTCTTGATAACCGCAAACGCAGCGAAACCGTGCGCCCGCTGGCAACGCGTGAACTGGCTGTGGATGAGAAAACCAACACCGTTTACGTGACCGGGCTAGGTAAAGAGAGCGTTGTTTGGGCGATTGACGGCGAGAAACTGGCGCTGAAAGCGACCATCGAAAATACCGGTAAAATGGGCACTGGCCTGGCTGTGGATGCAGACAAGCAGCGTCTGTATGTGACCAACGGTGACGGCGAGCTGGTGACTATCGACACCGCGAGCAACAAAGTGCTGGAGCGTAAGAAACTTCAGGACGATGGCAAAGAACACTTCTATATCAACATCAGCCTGGATACCGCAGGTCAGCGTGCGTTTATCACCGACTCTAAAGCACCGCAGGTGCTGGCGGTTGATCTGAAATCTGGTAAGGTCCTGGCGACTATCGATACGCCAGAATCCCTGGGCGTACTCTACAACCCAGCCCGTAATGAAGTTTACGTGACGCAACGTAAAGCGGGTACCGTGACGGTGATTGATGCGAAAACCTACAAGGTGACCAAAACCATCAAGACGCCAACCTTCCCGAACAGCCTGGCGCTTTCTGGCGATGGCAAAACCCTGTACGTGAGCGTGAAGCAGGAATCGACTCGCGAGAAAGAAGCGACTCAGCCGGACGATGTGATTCGTATCGCGCTGTAATATAAAAAAAAGCGGCTAATCAGCCGCTTTTTTTTATTCTCTTATATCAATTATGGTGCCGAGCGATGAATCTCATGCACGCGCTTACGTACACCAAACCAACCCGCAACCAGCAGTACTGCAATCACCGGAATTGAGCCAATGGTGTAGGTACCGTTTGGATAATCAAACGCCATCAGCACCAGCACGCTGAACAGGAACAGCAGCGTCAGCCAGGAGGTGAACGGTGCGCCCGGTAGCTTAAAGCTGATATCCGCCGCTTTACCTTCTTTAATCGCTTTGCGCAGACGCATCTGGCAGACCACGATAAAGGCCCAGGATGCAATAATCCCCAGTGATGCCACGTTCAGGACAATTTCAAACACCTGGGACGGCACCAGATAGTTCAGGAATACGCCGACGACATAGACGCCGAGTGTCGCCAGAATCCCCGCGTAAGGCACGTGCTGGCGGCTCATTTTGGACATAAACTTCGGTGCGGAACCGCCCATCGACATCGAACGCAGAATACGTCCGGTTGAATAGAGGCCCGAGTTCAGGCTGGAGAGCGCCGCAGTCAGGACCACCACGTTCATCACATCGCCCATATACGGCACGCCGAGTTTTGAGAAGAAGGTGACAAACGGGCTCTGGCCTGCCTGATAGGCGTTCCACGGCAGCAGCAGCACCAGCAGCACGACAGAACCGACATAGAACAGGCCGATACGCCAGATAACGCTATTGATTGCGCGCGGCACGGTGTTTTGCGGATCTTTCGCTTCACCGGCAGCGGTGCCAACCAGTTCAATAGAGGCAAAGGCGAAGACCACGCCCTGAACCAACACCAGCGCGGGCAGCAGGCCGTGCGGGAAGAATCCGCCATTATCGGTGATGAGATGGAAGCCGGTGGCGTTCCCGTCAAGCGGCTTACCGCTGCCGAGGAAAATCGTGCCGACAATCAGGAAGGCGACGATGGCCAGCACTTTCACCAGTGCGAACCAGAACTCCATTTCGGCGAACCATTTCACGCCGATCATGTTCATGGTGCCGACGATCGCCAGTGCGCCCAGCGCAAACACCCATTGCGGTACATCGCCAAACGCGCCCCAGTAGTGCATATAGAGGGCCACGGCGGTGATGTCGACGATCCCGGTCATCGCCCAGTTGACGAAATACATCCAGCCTGCGACGTACGCGGCCTTTTCGCCGAGGAATTCACGAGCATAAGATACGAAACTACCGCTGGAAGGGCGGTGTAATACCAGTTCACCCAATGCGCGCAATATAAAGAAAGAAAAGATGCCGCACACCAGATAGACGATAGCCAGCGACGGCCCCGCCATCTGTAAACGTGCGCCCGCGCCGAGAAACAGGCCGGTACCAATCGCGCCGCCGATAGCAATCATCTGGATCTGACGATTGCCCATCGCTTTGTGATAACCCTCTTCGTGGGAGTTCAGCCAACGGCGTTTCGCCGCACGCTGCTCCTCGGTGGTGTTGTGCTTTGTATTCATTAATTTT
This sequence comes from Pseudocitrobacter sp. CD920760, assembly GCF_057782505.1. Classification (NCBI taxonomy): domain Bacteria; kingdom Pseudomonadati; phylum Pseudomonadota; class Gammaproteobacteria; order Enterobacterales; family Enterobacteriaceae; genus Pseudocitrobacter; species Pseudocitrobacter sp. CD920760. The sequence continues at coordinate 2,815,491 of NZ_CM173490.1, read as the reverse complement.
ATACCTGCTTACCTGTCTAAATCCTTCACGGATGTCCTGTTACCCCGCGCAATAACAAACGATTGCGTGGATAGCAAATTATGCTGTCTTTCTCACGTTTCTGATGCAGAGATAAGACAAACATGGCGCTGCATCCTACACAAAACGCCAAATTGACGCAAAAGATAGATGAAGGATCTCAGGGCTGCTCACAGCGCGGTTGTCGTCGATTCAGCAAACTTAACGATTTATGAATTCCGTTCATGGCTCCTTTCATATTTGCCCGGCTAATACTTATCGCCAGGATGCGCTACGGTATTAAGCACAACGTAAGGAGAAACCGATGAAAATTATTCGTAGTGGATCGCTGCCGTCAGTCAAAGGCCCGGACAGCTGGTTTACCGGTACTGTCAGAATCGATGCGCCTTTTCAGGCTGAAGCCCCCGCGAAAGTGGGTGGGGCAACGGTGACGTTTGAACCCGGCGCACGCACCGCCTGGCATACGCATCCATTGGGCCAGACGTTAATTGTGACGCAGGGGCGCGGTTGGTTGCAGGAGTGGGGGAAAGCGCCGGAAGTGCTGAACCAGGGCGATATCGCGTGGATCCCGCCGGAGGTAAAACACTGGCATGGCGCAAGTGCTGAAACGGCAATGACCCATATCGCCATTGCTGAAGCCGAAAATGGCAGCCCGGTCACCTGGCTCGAGCAGGTGACAGACGAACAGTATAAAGAGTGTTAACGTTAGCCTGAACATTTCAGGTTGCTGACGAAGTGTGCTTTGTTCTTGCCGGATGCGCTACGCTTATCCGGCCTTGTATCTTGAACTGGTAGCTGATTAGCTATCAGCTACATGAAACGGGAGAAGCTTGTATCCGGCCTGAAGACATCGATCTTTCGACGTAGCTTAAGCCTCCCGTTTCACCTTTCACGTCACTCAAAATCCGAACGGTAACCAGAAGCTCTGACTTCGTATGTACAAGGCTGGAATGACGTGTTGGCTCAGGTGAAAGGAGATTCTCGATGTGTACTCTCGGTATTGATGTCAGTAAAAATAAAATCGATGTTTGTCTGCTTACTGCCGGTCCCGGCGGCAAAAAAAAACACAAAGTTCTGACCAATGAACCCGACGTCTCCAGCAAAGTTATCGACTGGCTGAGCGCACAAAAATGCGTTCCGGAAAGTGTGACGGTCGTGCTGGAAGCGACGGGTATCTACCATGAAAATCTGGCATATGGCCTGCATGAAGCCGGTGTCAGAGTCTGCATGGCTAATCCCTATCGTGTTCGTGAATTTGCCAGCGGGATGGGTATTCTCAACAAGAATGATGCTGTGGATGCCTTCGTTCTGGCCTGTTATGGCGAGCTGAAACACCCGAATGCCTGGGTTCCACCTTCGCCCGAAGTCCGCAAGCTGAGGGCGCTGCTGCGCCAGCGGGATGCCCTGAAAGAGGATGTTCAGCGCACGGTGAACCGGCTGGAAAAAGCGAATTCCACAACCACTCCGCAGGAGGTCATCCGTTCACTTGAGCGGACGAAAAGCTGGCTGAGCGATGAACTGGCCCGGATAGAAAAACTCATAACCGATCATACAGATAACGATCCGGGGTTGAAGGCTGATCTTGATTTACTGAAATCGATCAAGGGCGTTAAAGATCAGGTCGGGCGGGAGATGCTGGCACTGCTGAAAGACGGGACGTTCAAAAGCGCCTCACAGGTCGCGGCTTATCTGGGTATCACGCCGGTAGAGAAAACGTCGGGGAGTTCGGTACGTGGCAGACCCCATATGTCAAAGACAGGGCCGTCGGAAGTACGGGCTAAGCTGTATGTTGCAGCGCTGAGCGCGTGCCGCTGGAACAAACAGGCAAAAGCTGTTTATGAACGACTGGTCGCAAAGGGTAAAGCCAAAAAAGCCGCACTGGGAGCGGTTATGCGCAAACTGGTGCATTTATGCTTCGGAGTGTTAAAAACGCGGCTTCTCTGGGACGAAAATTATGCAGCTACCGCTTGACGTTCAAGACGGTAGCTACAAAATGTTGCCTGTTCAATATATTGCAGGAGTCCGTAGGCCTGATAAGCGTAGCGCATCAGGCAATGTTCTTACCAGAAAAGCCATTAAGGAAGGAGATGAAGAAGGGGCGGAACGTTGAATCTGCGATTAAAAAACGCCACTCCGGCGGAGTACAGTCATACCGGAGTAGCGGTGGCGATATATCGCCAGGTTCGGTTACGCCGCAGACGGCGTAAGGGTAATACGATCCAGTGGCCCGACAATAAACAAATACGAAGCCAGGCCGATAAGCCCCATTGAGCCAACATACAGAATCGCATAATCAAAAGATTGGGTATTCGCGAGGATCACGCCAATCACCAGTGGCGTCACAATGCTCGCGAGATTACCACACATATTGAAAACGCCACCCGCAATACCTAACACCTCTTTAGGCGAGGTATCACTCAACACGCACCAGCCCAGATTACCAAATCCTTTGGCAAAGAAGGCCAGGCTCATGGCCGCAATCACCACAAATTCCGAAGACGTGTAGTTGGCGACAATAATAACGCACGAAAGCAGCATGCCACAGATAACCGGGAATTTCCGCGCGGTCGTCAGGCTGTAACCGCGTTTAAGTAGCCAGTCAGAGAAAACGCCCCCCATTAATCCGCCGATGAACCCTGCGATCGCGGGGATACTGGCAACAAACCCAACTTTAAGAATCGACATTCCCTTAGCCTGATACAAATAGGTCGGAAACCAGGTCAGGAAAAACCAGGTAATGGATGTCACGCAGAACTGTCCGATGTAAACGCCAATCATCATTCGGTTTACGCACACGCTTTTGATTTGCGCCAGCGTTAGTTTGTGTTGTTCTTTTTTACTACCCAGAGTCGGCTCACCGCCGCCCTCGCGAATATAATCAAGTTCCTGCTGATTTACCTTGGGATGTTGCAGCGGATCTTTCACTTTTACCAGCCAGAATATGCCCAGCAAAACGCCAATCGCACCAATGTAATAGAACACATAATGCCAGCTCAGGTTGTGCAGAATGATGGTCATTAACGGCGTAATAATGCCCAATGAAATATACTGCGCCGCCTGATACACCGAGGTGACGAATCCGCGTTCATTGTTTGGAAACCACTGCACGCTTAAACGACTGTTTGCCGGGAAGGCCGGTGCTTCAATTGCACCCATCATTAAGCGCAGCACTACCAGTACAATGAGCGGGCTGGCATAAAGATAAATGGTGCCCTGAAACATCGTTACCAAAGACCAGCCGATTAATGCGCAACCGTAAACCAAACGTGAGCCGTAACGATCTAACAGCCAGCCACCGGGCAGTTGCATGATGACGTAGGAAATCCCAAATACAGAAAATGCGAGGCCCATTGATTCCGGATCAAATCCCAGCTCTTTACTCATAATCGGTGCGACAACGGATAGTGTTGCGCGATCGGCATAGTTAAATACGGTTGCTAAAAACAGAAATATCAAAATGCTGTAACGGACATTGGTACGTTTTATTATTGTATTCATCACCCACTCCTTTTTCAGGGTTGCGAGAGAATGTTGTAGGGAAAGAGGGCGGGATAACCCGCCCGAAAATTACGGACGTTTTCCGAACTCACAGGAGAGCTGCGTCCAGCGACGGGCCTGCTCGCTGAGGCTGAAACCCAGACCGTGGCGATCGGAAATCCACATCCGGCCATCCCGCAGTTCTAGTTGTTCATTAAACAGCGGGTTCAACCACTCGAAATGCTCCAGCCACGGCTCCAGTGGATAGGCCGCGGAAAGATGTAAATGCACTTCCATCGCGAAATGCGGCGCCAGCTTACGACCATGTTTAGCGGCGAGATCCATAATCTTAAGGAACGGAGAAATTCCCCCTACGCGCGGCGCATCCGGCTGAACAAAATCACTGGCATTACCCAGAATCAGCTGTTCATGCTCGCGGAAGCTGGTCAACATTTCACCGGTAGCGATAGGCGTATCCAGCGCGGCGGCAAGCTGTGCGTGGCCCTCCACGTCATAGGCATCAAGCGGCTCTTCAATCCAGATTAAATTGAACTGTTCCATTTTTCGGCCCATACGAATGGCGGTTTCGCGATCCCACTGCTGATTGGCATCGACCATCAGCGGGAAATCATCGCCCAGCGCTTCACGTACGGCGGTCAGACGGCGGATATCCTCCGCGCAGTTTGGCTGGCCGACTTTCAGTTTGATACCACCAATGCCGTTTTCACGTGAAATCACCACGTTCTTAAGGACCTGATCCAGCGGCGTATGCAGGAAACCGCCTGAGGTGTTGTAGCACTGTACTGAATCGCGATGTGCGCCCAAAAGTTTCGCCAGCGGTAATCCCGCACGTTTTGCTTTCATATCCCACAGGGCAATATCGATAGGGGAGATGGCCTGAACGGCCATGCCACTTCGGCCAACGGATGCCCCGGCCCACAGTAGTTTGGTGTAAATCTTATCGATATCGTTGGGATCTTCACCCAATAGGTTGTCGGCAATTTCTTTGGCATGCGCGTAAATACCCTGGCCGCCAGCGCGTTTGGAATAGCTAAAACCAACGCCTTCGAAGCCATCGCGACTGCGAATTTCGGCGATGATAATTGCCACCTCGGTCAGCGGCTTCTGGCGTCCGGTAAGTACTTTTGCGTCGCTAACCGGGGTGGCAAGTGGCAGGAAGGCCAATGAAAGCTTGACCCATTCAATACGGTCACCCGTTTCTGCAGCGGTTTTACTGTTGGCCGCTTTCGCGTAGGTCACTGACTCGGAATTTGCGCTAAAGGTCATAAATGTCTCCTGATAAATAAATGTTTGCGCTAACATTTGTATCCTGGCATTTTTTAACAGGCCAGAGGATTGGGTTAAATTTGAACAAATGATCACAATAGTGTGACTAAAAAGGGAATATCGTGGTATTGATTTCACATTCCAGGCAGCTTTGTGGAACTGCACAATGCATAATGATATCGCTAACATTTTGTAATTAATGTTATTCTCTAAGCGGTTGTTTTTGCTGAGACAGGAATGAGGCCGTCTGGTAATAGCGGGAAACATCATGAATAATGCATATTCAACATTATCCTCTGAGGCAGGACTAACCACATTGAAACGTCCCGAAACACCCCGTGCGCCAACGCTCGAAGACGTCGCGCGTGCTGCCGGATTGTCCTCAATGACGGTAAGCCGGGCGCTCAATACGCCGCAGTTGGTGAGGCCAAAAACGGTCGAAAAAGTGATGCAGGCGGTGCGTGCCACGGGGTATATCCCGAATGCACTTGCTGGCGGACTGGCATCACGGCGTAGCAAACTCATTGCCGTTGTGGTGCCGCAAATTAACAACAATATGTTTGTTGATACCATTCAATCGTTGAGCGATACCCTGGCCCAGCGCGGTTATCACATTCTGCTGTGCGTAGCGGGTTATACGCAGCAAGCGGAAGCTGAACTGGTAGCAACGCTGCTTTCTCGTCGCCCGGATGGCGTGGTGCTTACCGGTATTCATCACACCACGGAACTTAAAAAGGTGATACTTAATGCCGCTATTCCGGTGGTAGAAATCTGGGATCTCACCCCCACGCCGTTGGATATGCTGGTGGGATTTTCCCATGAAAAGGTCGGTCAGGCGACGGGGGAATATCTCATAAAGAAAGGCTACCGACGTCCTGGATTACTGTGGACCGCCGATCGCCGTGCCGCACAACGTAAGCACGGTTTATGCGAGGTATTGAGGCGTCATAACATTGACGAACCGCCGCAAGTCGATGTTCCGCTCCCCGCTTCGCTGGCGCTCGGGCGTAGCGGGTTGAGCCAGCTTTTAGCCGAAAGCGAATTCGATATCATTGTTTGTAGTTCTGACACGCTGGCGCAGGGGGCCATCATGGAAGCGGAATCCCGCGGGGTACGTATACCTCAGGATATCGCGGTAATGGGATTTGGCGATCTTGATTTTGCCGCGTTTAATCGTCCGGCAATCACCACGGTAAGCGTTGACCGACGCGGGATCGGTGAACGTGCGGCGATACTGTTGGCCGATCGTATCGAGCATGTCACGCGCGATGAAACGATTCTGGATTTAGGGTTTGAACTCATTGAGCGAGAGTCGGCGTAGACATCGTTTATCATCACTTTCACCTGTTGCACTACACTTATCCCTTTCCCCAAAAGTGGAGGCAGCATGATAACGCTCTACGGTGTACCGGGCTGGGGTTCCGCTATCAGCGAACTGATGCTCACACTCGCGAAAATTCCCTACACCTTTATTGATGTTGATGGTTTCGATCAGCCGGGGCCGAAGCGCGAGTTACTGAAAGTGCGCAATCCGCTTTGTCAGGTGCCAACGCTGGAACTGGAAAACGGCGAAATCATGACCGAAACGGCAGCTATTGCCCTGATGGTGCTCGATCGTTGCCCTGATCTTGCGCCGCCAATTGGTCGAGCGGAAAGGCAACAGTTCCAGCGTCTGCTTATCTGGCTGGTCGCCAATGTGTATCCCACTTTCACCTATGCTGATTATCCCGAGCGTTGGGCAGCCGAAGCCTCGGAGCAGTTAACAGAAAACTGTATTGAATACCGCAAGTCTCTTTATCGTTGGCTGGAAACACAGCTAAGCGCTCAGCCCTACGCGCTGGGTAGTGAAATCACATTGCTCGATTGCTATATCGCGGTGATGATGACCTGGGGCCCGCGACGCCCGTGGTTTGAGCTCAACACGCCAGGGTTAGTGTCGGTGGCCGGCGCCGTCTACCAGCGAGGCGATCTCCAGCAGGTGCTGCGTGATAATAAATTAATCTAAATCATAAACGCGTAAGAGGAAGTACGGTTAAGGTAGGGGCTCGCAGGAACGCGTCATAGCGTCGTCTATTCATTCAGGACAGGATGTCACAACAATGAAATCATATCGTTCACTCTCACTTGCCGTCATGCTTCTGACTGCCTTCAGTGCGCAAAGCGAAACGGCTGTTCCTCAGGATGTTCAGCGTTTTATCGATGAGGCCGAAATATGCCAGCATCTGGCCGGAGAGTGGGACCCGTCACTTCCGGAGCAACAGCAGAAAGAGATAAAAGCCGGTGTCGACGAGCACTGTTCAAAGGCGGAGAAACAACTTCCTGCATTACGCGGTAAGTACAGTGAAGAACAGGATATTCTGGCGATGATTTCGGGGTATTCGTTGTAAGTGAGTCTGGTGTAAGGAGCTGCATTACCGGTTGCGGACTGCTGAAAAAAGATACTATAATTTGTATATCCATTGTATATACGGACTCCATTATGACTAGTAGAAATAAAGAAGCGCCCATCAACCTTAGAGCGAATCAACGTCAGCGTGATCTGATTGATCTTGCGGCGCAGCTTATCTCGCTTTCTCGCACTGATTTTATGCTTAATGCTGCCTGTGAAAAGGCACAAGAAGTACTGTTAGATCAACGACTGTTTATCGTAAATGACCAACAATTTGCTGAATTTCAACGTATTCTGGACACCCCCTTATCTGAGAATAAAGGTTTTCAGGAACTGATGAGTGATAAATATTCATGGTAAAAGATCTCACGGAGAGATTAACTCATTCCCACAATGTGGATGAGTTTAGCTGCGGTGAGCCAGTGCTGGATAACTGGCTTCGCAGTCGGGCATTAAGTAATGAAGAGAGTGGCGCGACAAGAACATTTGTTTTATGTCCAAAAGGCAGCCAGCAGGTAATCGGATATTACTCTTTGTCTACAGGCGCTATCCAGCGTGAAGCGGTACCCGGTGCTTTTCGTCGAAACATGCCAGAACCTATTCCCGTTGTTTTAATTGCACGGTTCGCCGTAGATAGCGCGTTTCAAAAGCAGCGCTGGGGAGGCAAACTTCTGCGCGAAGCGGTAATGCGTGCGATGTTAATCGCGGAAACGGTAGGCGTGCGTGGCCTCGTCGTGCATGCGCTTAATGATGCCGCCAAGGCGTTCTATCTGCGCTTCGGTTTTGTTGCATCCCCGGTGCAGCCCCACACGCTGGTTCTTGCCCTTCGTTAACGCACAATTTAACAACCCGCCCGCCGTACCTGTGGTAGCTTTAAACCTCTTATAATAAGGAGCCTGCTATGCCACACGTTGATATCAAAAGTTTTCCTCATGAACTGAACGCCGAAGAGACCGAAGCGCTGGCTGCGGATATTACCGAGGTGATCATCCGCCATCTGCACAGCAAAAACAGTTCCGTGAGTGTCGCCTGGACGCAGGTTCAGCCAGAAGCGTGGAAAGAAGTCTGGGATAGCCAGATTGGCCCGCACATGAATGAGCTTATTAAAAAGCCGGGTTACAGCATGTAATGCTTCGCCGGGTGGCAGTGGCTATCCGGCGAAACGTTCTGCAGGTTAATCCAGCGCGCGCACCAGCTTTCCGCTGGTGACGAACGTTCCCGCGCCAAGATGATGCAGCGTATTGCGTTTATCATCGTCAAACAGCCAGCGCCCTTCGATAAAAGCATTGCCATCAGCGGCGGCAGAGACGACTTCGCCAAACAATGTGTCGTATTTTTCGGCGGCATTGATTTCCGGCAGCAGTCGGCACTCCATCCACGCCAGACACTTTTCCTCAATCATGGGCAACCCCAGGACCGGACCATTAACGGTTGGGATGCCGTAGCTGTTAAATTTATCCTCATCGCGCCCGGACGTGCTGCCAACGGCGTAAGTCCAGTTGGTGGCAGCAACCCCCGGCACCACGATGCCAAAGGTGCCGTTACGCTCGATAAGCTCGCGTGACCAGGCGCTTTTATCCACCACAATAGCAATACGCGGCGGATCAAACTCCACGGGCATCGACCACGCTGCTGCCATCACATTGCGACGGCCGCTTTTTTCGTCCTTGCTGGTGATAAGGATCGTCGGGCCATGATTCAGTAAACGGCTGGCATGTCTTAACTCAACAGGGCGGAAATGGCTCATAGGGTGTCCAATAAAAGTTTATACATCATAATAGTAATGTCGTATCTCTCGCATAAAGCAAGTGCGTACCGGGCGAATCGCCACTGTCGATAAAAAGTGGCTCAATTCCATCGATGTTTGTCAATCAGGCCTATTTTGCAGGATGGCAACAGCCGCCATACTGGTGCCATCTGAACACGTCAGGAGTACTGAGATGAAAATTACCCAGGTGCGCAACGCAACCCAGATTATCCATTTTGCCGGTAAGTCGTTCCTTATCGACCCGCTGCTGGCAGCGAAAGATGCCTATCCTGGCTATGCAGGTTGTGTTCGGTCTCATATTCGGGTACCGATGGTGGAATTACCCTTTGATATCGAAACGCTGTTAGCGGTGGATGCCATTATTGTGACCCACACGCATCCGGATCATTGGGATGACGCTGCGGTTAAGCTGATTCCAAAAGATAAGCTAATTTATGTGCAAAATGAACGCGACCGCGCATTATTAACCTCGCAGGGTTTTACACATCTGTCGGTATTATCAGAACATTCAATGTTCAGTGATATTGAGCTGATTAAAACCGAGGGGCAACACGGTTCGGACGCGGCTTATGCCGATGCGGCGGTCGGTGAGCGAATGGGCGACGCCTGCGGCGTAGTCTTCCGCCATCCGTCAGAGAAAACGCTCTATCTCATTGGCGATACTATTTGGGTCCAACCCGTTGCGGATAACCTGCATCGCTACCAGCCCGGCGTCGTCATTATGAATACCGGCTGGGCGCATATTTTAAAATACGGCCCGATTATTTTTGGTGCTGAAGATCTTATTCGCGCGCATCTTATTGTGCCGGAAGCACACATTGTTGCTACCCATATGGAAGCGATTAATCACTGCCTGTTAACCCGTAAAGAACTACTGGAATATGCGCGCATCAATGAAATCGATGCATTTGTCAGCGCACCGGATGACGGTGAAACGATTGCATTCTGATATCACCTCGGCCACCGCACAAAAACGCCAATAGAGAGGCGAAAATGGGTTATAAGTACTGCACTGAATGATAAGGAATGACTTATGACGCCATTTTTGCACACTTATTTTTCCCGACTTGGCTGGGAAGGAACCCCTGAAACCACCGTCGAGACGCTGCGTAAACTGCATCTTCTGCACAACTGTGCCATTCCTTTTGAAAACATTGACGTCCTGCTGCCGCGTGAAATGCAGCTAGACGATCAATCATTACAGGACAAACTGATTACCGCCCGCCGTGGCGGGTATTGCTTTGAACAGAATGGTCTGCTGGAGCGTGCGCTGCATGAACTTGGCTTTACCGTTCGCAGTCTGCTTGGACGTGTCGTATTGGCAAACCCGCCGCAGCTTCCGCCGAGAACGCATCGCTTATTGCTGGTTGATGTGGAAGGCGAGCGCTGGATAGCCGACGTCGGTTTTGGCGGCCAGACACTTACCGCGCCAATTCGTTTGCAAGCCGACCTTGAGCAGGTCACGCCGCACGGTGATTACCGTTTGTTGCGCGAAGGGGTGAACTGGACACTCCAGTTCCGCCATCATGAACACTGGCAGTCGATGTACATTTTCACGCTGGATAAGCAGTACTTCGCCGATCATGTGATGGGCAATTTCTGGTCCGCACACTGGCCGCAGTCGCATTTCCGTCACCATCTGCTGATGTGCCGCCACTTGCCTGAGGGCGGAAAACTCACCTTAACGAATTTCAGTTTCACCCATTGGGATAAGGGGCACGCGGTTGAGAAAACGCGGCTTGCCGATGTCTCCGCGCTTTATGAAACGCTACAAACTCGATTTGGTCTGGGTGTGGACGACCCGCGTCACGGATTCAGTGAAGCCGAGCTGGCGGCGGTGATGGCGGCGTTTGATACGCATCCGGAGGCAGGGAAGTAGGCGTTATGCTGCTTCTCCTCGCGGTGCCTGGCGTGCCGCGCCCGGCGCTTTTCCGGTGATACGCTTGAACGCGCGGCTGAATGCGGCGAGTGAACTGTAGCCAAGCCGAAAAGCAACCTGTTCAAGGGCTACGCCTTCATCGGCGATATACTGCATTGCCAGCCGCATCCGCAGTTCTGTCAGATAGCGGGCGGGCGTTATTCCGGTAGCGGCCAGAAAGCGCTCGGCAAAAATTGAGCGTGAAATGCCCGCTTCCCGCGCCAAATCTTCTACTTTCCAGTTGTTACCCGGCTGCGTATGCATCGCATGGATCGCGCGCCCCAGCTTCGGATCGCGTAGCACCTGCACCCATCCCGTTGCATTTCCACAGCCGCTCTCCACCCAACCGCGCACGATAAGCGCGGCCACTACATCGGCCAGACGCGCGAGGATGCCGGCGTATCCCGCCTGACGCGTGAGGGATTCGCGCTCCATGGCGGTGAGTAAGGGGTGAATTTCCGGCCATGTCGTCAGCAAGCGGCTTACCAGCATCACTTCCGGCATGGCTTTTACCAGCGGTTGCATGCCGCCAAGTTCAAAATCCATGCAGCCGCTGAAGATAATCGCGCTTTCATCCGCCGCCGTTTCACCGCCATTTTTGACACAGCATACGGTGGAGCAGACGGGCGTTGTCGGCAGATCCAGAACATTCATTGATGTGGCGCGGTCATCTGAGAGCAGGAAATGACCGGAACCATTGGGAATAAACAGCGCATCGCCGCTTTCCAGATTGAACTGTTGCCCGCTTGCAGTGCGTAGCAGCACCGGGCCACGACTAATGAAATGAAATTGGGCTTTCCCCGCGACGGCGCTGAACTCTACGCCAAACGGTCGGCCGCTCTCAATACGGCGGTAGCTCACGCCTGAGAGCCGCATGCCTGCCAGCAGTTCGCTGGTGAGATCGAGATGCTGAAGCGTCATAACACCACTCCCGGACGAATTATCAAGAGTAAAGGGGTTTCCATCATAGATCGTCTGATGAGGATTTCCTAATCTTGTCGAAAATTTGTTAATTATTCTGGAGAGATGTTTATGAGCACATGCATTGCAGCGGAAGCCGGTCTGGATAAAACCAAACCGGCCTGGCGGGCGGTCTATGCACTGGCGCTGGGTGTCTTTGGCTTGATCGTGGCGGAGTTTCTGCCCGCCAGCCTGTTGACGCCCATGGCGGCAAGCCTGAACGTGAGCGAGGGGATGGCCGGGCAGGCGGTGACGGCGACGGCCTTAATTGCGCTGGTAACGGGCTTATTGATTACGCCTGCGACTAAAAATATCGATCGCCGCTGGGTGTTAATGTTCTTCTCTGTTTTACAGATTATCTCCAGCCTGATGGTGGCCTTTGCTCCGTCACTTAATGTTTTGTTATTAGGGCGTTTGCTGCTGGGTATTGCGATTGGGGGCTTCTGGTCAATGTCGACAGCGACCGCGATGAGGCTGGTGCCCGCAGCGATGGTGCCGAAGGCGCTGGCGATCATTTTTAGCGCGGTCTCTATCGCTACCGTCGTGGCAGCACCGTTGGGTAGCTATCTTGGTGGACTGATTGGCTGGCGTAATGTCTTCATCCTCTGTGCGGTACCGAGCGTTGTGGCGCTGTTCTGGCAACTTTGGGTGTTGCCATCCATGCGTCCGCAAAGCGTGGGCAGTTTTGCCACGCTGTTTAAGGTGTTGGCTCGCCCCGGCATGTTAGGCGGAATGTTTGCCACTATTTTAATTTTTAGCGGTCATTTTGCCTTCTTCACGTATTTACGGCCGTTTCTGGAAACCGTAGCGCAAACCAGCGTGGAGGGCGTGTCGTTGATCTTACTTGGCTTCGGCGTGGCGAATTTTATCGGTACGTCCGTTGCCGGGTATCTGCTGAGCCGAAACTTACATTTAACACTGGCGCTGGTACCGTTTGTGATGAGCTTCCTGGCTCTGCTGATGGTGATATTTGGTCATATGGTATTACTCGACGCACTGCTGGTGGCGATGTGGGGCTTTGCCTTTGGCCTGGTGCCGGTAGGCTGGTCGACGTGGCTTGCCACGACCATTCCCGATGAAGCCGAGAGCGCAGGGGGATTACTGGTGGCCTCCATTCAACTGGCGATTAGCGCGGGCGCGGCGGGCGGTGGCCTGGTGTTTGACCTTAATGGGGCCAGCGGGGTATTTATGGGAAGTGGGATTTTACTGTTGAGCGCGATGGTGATTGTCTTTGCACGGGTAAGAGTGAACGCGGTAGCGAAGTAAGCGTGCGACTACAAAAACCAGGCCCGGTAAGCGCAAGCGCCACCGGGCATTTCTAACGTTTAGCGACGTGACCGCACTACCTGATAGCGCCGCGTCACATACTCAATTGGCGCACTCCATACGTGTACCAGACGGGTAAACGGGAAGAGCAGGAAGATGGTCATCCCCAGCACCAGATGAACGCGGTAAATGATCGCCACGCCGTCAAGATGCGTGGATGCGCCGCCCTGGAAGGTCACCACGCTCTGCGCCCAGCCAACCAGCTTCAGCATTTCGCTGCCGTCCGGATGTTGCGCCGAGAACGGAATGGTGGTCAGCCCGAGAATACACTGAATCAGCAAAATGCTGAGGATCAGGATATCGGCGGTGCTGGAAGTGGCGCGCACGCGTGGGTTGGTCAGCCGACGCACCAGAAGGCCCGCGCCGCCCACCAGCGTGAGCACGCCGCACACGCCGCCGAGGATCATGGCCATTTGCTGTTTTACCGCAATCGGCAGGAACCAGGCGTACATCCAGTGGGGCGTTAGCATGCCGAACAGGTGACCGAAGAAGATCCCCAGAATGCCGACGTGGAACAGATTCGACCACAACACCATCCCGCGCTTGTCGAGCATCTGGCTGGACGAGGCGCGCCACGTATACTGGCCGTAGTCATAACGCACCCAGCTTCCGAGCAAAAATACCGTGCCGCAAATATAGGGGTAGATGTCATAAAAGAAGACGTTGAGAAACTGGATCATTTCGGGCCTCCGGCACGGACGTCGACGTACTGTGGAGCAACGTCCTGGCTAAAGCGTCGTTGATAGCTTTGCAGCGGGGAGCTGTCACAACTGGTGGCATTATCTTCGATAAATTTCACCTGTTCCTCTTCCCATACTGCATCAAGCGCCTGTCGGGTGTCGTCGCGCGGTTCACCCGACACCTGTTTTGTGACACTGTCACTTGAAAGTGAGGTGTTGGCGATAATCAGCAGGGCATCAAAAATTTGATACCACGGTGCCTCGCGCTGTTTGAGTCGGCCACCAAGCAGCGCCAGAATCGGCGCGACGTTCTGTAATCCATCCTGCGCGTCGTGAGGGGGAACAACGCTGAGATATTCCAGGTACAGCGGCAGATAATCCGGCAGTTCGCGACAGTCGATCTGCAGCCCGGCTTTTTCATACTGAGCCATTAAATCGACCATCGCCTGGCCGCGATCGCGTGATTCCGCATGCACGTGTTCAAACAGCAGCAGCGACGTGGCGCGACCGCGTTCAAAAAACTCGCACCATTCCGCCTGCTTATCGAGCAGCGGCACGCTGAGGTGCTTCATCACAAACGGCAGCAGCATCGGCGCATCGCGTTCCACCAGATTAATCAGCTCGTCGCGATTCTCCCAGCACACCTCATCCGGATACTCCAGCAGCAGGCCTATCACCTTCAGAATTTGCATTATTCACCTCCAGCCTTGCGCTGCGCGCCTGCATCTACCGCATCGATGTTGATGGCGTCGATTCGCTGGCTGTTGAACAAGTTGAATTTGGTGTCCGAACCGTGACAGCCATCGCCAAAGGTAAAGCCGCAACCGTTGCGTTCCGGGAAGGCATCTTCCGCCAGTTCGCGGTGGCTGGTGGGGATCACAAAGCGATCTTCGTAATTAGCAATAGCCAGGTAACGGTACATCTCTTCAACCTGTTCCACGCTGAGGCCCACTTCTTCGATAGCGCGAGTATCGGTGACGCCTTCGACGGTTTGCGAACGTTTGTAATGTCGCATCGCCATCATGCGTTTCAGGGCGCGCAGTACCGGGCCGGTATCGCCCGCGCTCAACATATTGGCGAGGTATTGCACCGGAATACGCAGGGTTTCTACGGCAGGCAACACGCCGCCATTGCGCGGAAGGCCACCGGCGTCGGCCACGGATTGAATCGGTGACAGCGGCGGTACGTACCAGACCATCGGCAGGGTGCGATATTCCGGATGCAGCGGCAGGGCCAGCTTCCAGTCCATCGCCATTTTATAGACCGGCGAGCGCTGGGCGGCGTCGATAACGTTTTGCGGAATACCCTGTTTCAGCGCTTCTTCAATGACCGCCGGGTCGTTCGGGTTGAGGAATACGTCGCACTGACGCTCATAGAGATCCGTTTCATGCTCTGTGCTGGCCGCTTCTTCGATACGGTCCGCATCATAGAGCAGTACGCCAAGGTAGCGGATACGCCCGACGCAGGTCTCCGAACACACGGTCGGCTGGCCGGACTCAATGCGCGGATAACAGAAGATGCATTTTTCTGACTTGCCGCTCTTCCAGTTGAAGTAGATTTTTTTATACGGACAGCCGCTGATGCACATACGCCAGCCACGACATTTGTCCTGGTCGATCAGCACGATGCCATCTTCTTCACGCTTATAAATCGCGCCGCTCGGGCAGGTCGCCACGCAGCTGGGGTTCAGGCAGTGTTCGCACAGGCGCGGCAGATACATCATGAAGGTGTTTTCGAATGCGCCGTACATCTCTTTCTGCATCGACTCGAAGTTGCGGTCGTGGGCGCGCTTATCGAACTCACCGCCCAGAAGCTCTTCCCAGTTCGGACCCCATTCGATTTTGTTCATGCGTTCGCCGCTAATCAGCGAACGCGGACGCGCGGTAGGCAGGTGTTTTCCTTCCGGCGCATTGTGCAGATTCTGGTAATCGTAAGTGAACGGTTCGTAATACTCATCAATAGCCGGTAGCACCGGGTTGGCGAAGATTTTTGACAGCAGGCCGAGCTTACCACCGAGGCGAGGCGTGAGCTTACCGCTGATTCCGCGCACCCAGCCGCCTTGCCATTTATCCTGATCTTCCCAGTTTTTCGGATAGCCAATGCCGGGTTTGGTCTCCACGTTATTAAACCACGCGTACTCCATGCCTTCGCGGCTGCTCCAGACGTTTTTACAGGTCACTGAGCAGGTGTGACAGCCGATGCATTTATCAAGATTCAGTACCATCCCAACTTGCGAACGTATTTTCATTTTTTCGCCTCCTGTACCTGGTCCTGACCTTCGCCATCCAGCCAGTCAATGTTTTTCATTTTGCGGATCATGATGAATTCATCACGGTTCGAGCCGACCGTGCCGTAATAGTTAAAGCCATAGGCCAGTTGCGCATAGCCGCCTATCATGTGTGTCGGTTTCGGGCAGACGCGGGTAACTGAGTTGTGAATACCGCCGCGCAGACCGGTCACTTCCGAGCCCGGGATGTTCATAATGCGTTCCTGCGCGTGGTACATCATCGTCATACCCGGCGGAATACGCTGGCTCACCACCGCGCGGGCCGTGAGCGCACCGTTGGCGTTGAAGGCTTCAATCCAGTCGTTATCGACAATGCCTAACTCTTTAGCGTCTGTTTCACTGATCCACACAATCGGCCCGCCGCGTGACATGGTCAGCATCAGCAGGTTTTCACTGTAGGTGGAGTGGATACCCCATTTCTGGTGCGGCGTCAGGAAGTTAAGCGCTTTCTCCGGGAAACCGTTTGGCGGTACTTCCTTCATGTGCGTGACGCTGCGGGTATCAATTGGCGGACGATAAGCCACCAGAGCCTCACCGAAATCGCGCATCCAGGCGTGGTCCTGATACAACTGTTGTCGCCCGGAAACCGTGCGCCATGGGATCAATTCATGCACGTTGGTGTAACCGGCGTTATAGGAAACATGTTCACTCTCAAGTCCCGACCAGGTGGGGCTGGAGATGATTTTGCGCGGCTGGGCCTGAATATCGCGGAAACGGATCTTTTCATCTTCTTTATTCAACGCCAGATGGGTGTGATCGCGCCCGGTAAATTCACCCAGCGCTTCCCAGGCTTTTACTGCCACCTGGCCGTTGGTTTCCGGGGCCAGCGAAAGAATCACTTCCGAGGCGTCCAGCGCGGTTTCGATTTTCGGGCGACCTTTGGCCGGGCCATCCAGCTTGACGTAGTTCAGCTTGCCGAGGAAATCGACTTCCTGCTGCGTCTTCCAGCTGATGCCTTTCCCGCCGTTACCGAGTTTGTCCATCAACGGGCCAAGGGAGGTAAAGCGCTCGTACGTTGCCGGGTAGTCGCGCTCGACGGCGATAATGTTGGGCGCGGTTTTGCCAGGAATGAGGTCACATTCGCCTTTGCGCCAGTCTTTGATTTCAAATGGCTGAGACAACTCTGCCGGGGAGTCATGCTGAAGCGGCAGCAGCACGATATCCGTTTCCTGACCCAGATGGCTCTGACACACTTCGGAGAAGGATTTGGCGATACCTTTGTAGATCTCCCAGTCGCTTTTCGATTCCCAGGCCGGATCGACCGCAGCGGAGAGCGGGTGGATAAACGGATGCATATCCGAGGTGTTCATATCGTCTTTTTCATACCAGGTCGCGGTTGGTAAAACGATATCAGAGAACAGACAGGTGCTGGACATACGGAAATCGAGCGTGACCAGCAGATCCAGCTTGCCCTCAATGGCGGCGGTTTGCCACTCCACTTCTTCCGGTTTTACGTCATCGGTTGAGCCCAGCTCTTCACCCTGAATACCGCTGTCGGTACCGAGCAGATATTTGAGCATATACTCATGCCCTTTACCGGAAGAACCCAACAGATTTGAGCGCCAGATAAACATATTACGCGGGTGGTTTTTACCGCTGTCCGGCTGTTCGCAGGCCATGCGAATATCGCCGGATTTGAGTGACTGCGCGGTATAGTCCGTTGGCGACACGCCAGCGGCTTCCGCCATCCCTTTGATGTGCAGTGGATTCAGATTGAGCTGCGGGGCAGATGGTAACCAGCCCATTCGTTCAGCACGGACGTTAAAGTCAACCAGATGACCCGTGTATTTGCCCGGATCGGCCAGCGGCGAAAGCAGTTCCTGCGCGGTGAGTTTCTCGTAGCGCCACTGGCTGGCATGGTTGTAGAAGTACGAGGTGCTGTTCATATGGCGTGGCGGACGGTTCCAGTCCAGCGCAAAGGCCAGCGGCAGCCAACCGGTTTGCGGACGCAGTTTTTCCTGGCCGACATAGTGGGCCCAGCCGCCGCCGCTTTGACCCACACAGCCGCAGAACACCAGCATGTTGATCATCCCGCGGTAGTTCATATCCATGTGGTACCAGTGGTTGACCCCGGCACCGAGAATAATCATTGAACGACCGTGCGTTTTGTTGGCGGTATCGGCAAACTCGCGAGCAATCAGCTCAATGTTTCTGCGCGGTACGCCGGTGATCTGCTCGGCCCAGGCCGGGCTGTAGGCTTTTACATCATCGTAATCGGTCGCCGCGTTCTCATCGTTCAGACCGCGATCGAGCCCGTAATTCGCCAGTATCAGGTCATAGACGCTCACCACCAGGCCACTTTGACCGTCGGCGAAGGTTAACTGTTTTGCCGGAAGCTGGCGCACCAGAATCGGTTCCTGTTTCACGCTACGGAAATGCGGGTTTTCATTACCGCCAAAGTAGGGAAACGCCACGCCCGCCACCGTATCACGGGTATCCATCAGCGACAGCGTCAGTTCGGTCTCCTGGCCGGATGCCAGTGATTCCAGATTCCATTTGCCTTTCTCGCCCCAGCGAAAGCCAATCGAGCCGTTCGGTACCACCAGTTCGCCTGCGGTGTTGTAGGCCACGGTTTTCCATTCCGGATTATTGCTTTCACCCAGACCATCCACGAGGTCGGAGGCGCGCAGCATGCGGCCTGCGCTGTACGAACCATCTTCACGCGCGTCGAGCATCACCAGCATCGGCATATCACTGTAGCGACGGCAGTAGTTGAGGAAGTATTCGCTTGGGTTATCGAGATGAAACTCTTTGAGGATCACATGGCCCATCGCCATCGCCAGGGCGCTATCGGTGCCCTGTTTTGGCGCCAGCCAGTGGTCGCAGAGTTTGGCAACTTCCGAATAGTCCGGGGTAATGGCGATGGTTTTGGTACCCTTATAGCGCACCTCGGTGAAGAAGTGGGCGTCAGGTGTACGCGTCTGCGGCACGTTAGAGCCCCAGGCGATGATATAGCTGGAGTTGTACCAGTCAGCGGATTCCGGTACATCCGTTTGCTCACCCCAGGTCATCGGCGATGCCGGAGGAAGGTCGCAGTACCAGTCATAGAAACTCAGGCAGGTGCCGCCAATCAGCGAGAGATAACGCGTCCCCGCAGCGTAAGACACCATCGACATCGCCGGAATCGGCGAGAAGCCCGCCACACGATCCGGGCCGTAGTTTTTGATGGTCCACACGTTGGCGGCGGCGATAAGCTGGTTTAACTCTTTCCACGACGAGCGAACAAAACCGCCTTTGCCGCGCGCCTGCTTGTAGCTCAGGCATTTTTGCTTATCAGACATGATGGCATCCCAGGCCAGGACCGGGTCACCGTGCTGGTTTAACGACTCGCGCCACAGTTCAATCAGCTTTTTACGTGCCAGCGGATATTTCAGGCGGTTGGCGCTGTAGAGATACCAGGAGTAACTGGCGCCACGCGGGCAGCCGCGCGGCTCATGATTCGGCAGGTCCGGGCGGGTACGCGGATAGTCTGTCTGTTGGGTCTCCCAGGTGACCAGGCCATTCTTCACGTAGATTTTCCAGCTACAGGAGCCGGTACAGTTGACGCCGTGGGTAGATCGCACAATTTTGTCGAATTGCCAACGCTGGCGATAGCTGTCTTCCCAGTCACGGTTGGTATGGAACTCCTGGCCGTGGCCATTGGCGAAGGTTTCGCCTTTTTGTTTGAAATAACGAAAGCGATCCAGCAACTTACTCATGACATTTCTCCTGACGGGGAAAGCGGCTTCCCCGTGGTTACACTGCTCAGGTATTTTTGATTATTGAGGCGACGCTTTACGGCGACCATAAACCAGCCAGGTCACCAGCACACAAACGATGTAAAAGATGAGGAATATTTTCATAGCGCCGACCGGGGAACCGGTGAGGGCCAGCGAGGTGCCGAAGGCTTTCGGTATGAAGAAACCACCAACGGCACCAATGGCAGAGATAAAGCCCAGCGCAGCGGCGGTGTCGGTAACGGCGGCATGTTGGGCTTCTTCATCGCTGCCGCCGCGTTTTTTGATTTTTTCAATCGTCAGTTGACGGAAGAGAACGGCGATCATCTGGAAAGTTGATCCACTGCCCAATCCGGCGGTCAGGAACAGTCCCATAAAGACCACATAAAACGCCAGGAAACTACCCAGCCCGGAACCGGGAAGGGTAAGGAACAATAGGGCGCTGAACAGGGCCATGAGGATAAAATTCACCAGCGTGACGCGCACGCCGCCGAGACGGTCAGAGATGACGCCACCAAAGGAACGCGCCAGCGCGCCGATAAACGGCCCGAAGAAGGCGAGCTTCAGGATGTTCACATCCGGGAACTGAGTTTTCGCCAGCATCGCAAAGCCTGCCGAGAAGCCGATGAACGAACCGAAGGTGGCGAGGTACAGCAGACTTAACAGCCACATATGCCCGCTTTTCAGCACGGGCAGTTGCTCGGCTATCGAGGCCTTCGAGCTTGCGATGTCATTCATGCCAAACCAGGCGGCAACGGTGGCGATAAATAACAGAGGGGCCCAGATCCACGCGGCGTTGGTGAGCCACATTGAAGAACCGTCTTCCTGCGTGACACCATGAACACCCAGGAAGGTAAATATCGGCAGGAATATCACCAGCGGCGCGGCCAACTGCATGACGCTCACGCCAAGGTTACCCAGCCCGCCATTAATGCCCAGCGCACTGCCTTGCTTTGCTTTTGGATAAAAGAAGCTAATGTTTCCCATGCTGGAAGCGAAGTTCGCCCCGGCAAAGCCGCACAGCAATGAAATGATGATAAATACTTCGAAGGGAGTACTGGTGTTCTGAATGGCAATGCCCAGCCAGATGCAGGGAATAATCAGAATAACGGTGCTTAATACCGTCCAGTAACGCCCACCAAATATAGGCACCATAAAGGAGTAGGGGACGCGTAAAATAGCGCCGGAGAGAGAAGGTAACGCAGTTAATAAAAAGAGCTGATCGGTGGTGAAATTAAAGCCGACTTTATTGAGATTGACCGCAACGGCACTGAAGAGCATCCAGACACAGAAGGCGAGCAATAAACAACTCACTGAAATTATAAGATTTTTTCGCGCAACCTTATGCCCTTTATTCTCCCAAAATGCCGCATTTTCCGGTTTCCACGTAGTTAAAAGATAATGATTATTTTTCTCATTTTGTTGTGACATATCACCCTCGACGCGCCAGTAATTAATGAAAAACAAGCAATAACGGCAACTGATTTCCACAAATCAGGGGGCCGTCAAATAATCGGTATTATTGGAGTCTCGAATGAAGGATAGATAAGAAAAGCTCGCCACGAGAAGGACATGGGTATTATGGGGGATAACAATTGTTACTAATTGTAACTCAGAGGTTAGTGTTTGGTTGCTTGCGTGCGGTTTTAATGGAGATGCTGGAAATATCAGGGAAGCTGAAGTATGGGGTAGGACACCCTCTCCCTGCGGGAAAGGGTTGGAGTGAGGGGCCCGATCATCCTACAACTGCAACGACAGTTCCATTGCCGCCCGCCTTAACGGAGCCAGTGCTTTCTCCTTCAACGCCTGGGCGTCCATGCTGGAGGCCGGGACACCGACATTCATCGCCGCCACGATTTGACCGCTGCGAGACAATAGCGGAACCGCCAGCGAGCAAAGACCTACCTCTATCTGCCGGTCAGCAAGGGCGTAACCCTGAATACGCACTTTGGCAATCTCCGTACGCAGGGACTCTTTATCGCACAGCGTATGCGGCGTGTAGCGAATTAACGTGGCGCGTGACAGTGTCACCTCTAATTGTTCTTCCGGCAGCGCACTCAGCAGCACGCGTCCCATGGAAGTCGCCCAGGCGGGCAAACGACTGCCGCGTCCTAAATCAATACTCAGCAGGTTATTCACGGCGGTTCGGGCGATGTACAGCACATTATCGCCATCAAGCGTCGCGGCTGAGCAGGACTCATTCAGCTGCTGACCGAGAATATCGAGGGAGTGTTGCGCCGCTTTTGCCAGCGGTGTTCCGGCGAGATAGGCGTGACCGACCGCCAGTACGCGGGGCAAAAGCTCGTAGGTTCGGCCATCTGGCGTATGCACCATGCCCAGCGCCGCAAGGGTGTACAAACAGCGACGAACGGCCGCACGGGAGATCTGGGTTTTCTGGCTCAGTTGTGAGATTGTTAATCGCTGACGTTGTGGGGTGAAGGCACTCAGCACCTCCAGGCCACGGGCCAGAGACAACATAAAGTTGGGGTCCCGTTCAGCCTGCCTGGCCGCAAGGGAGTCGTTGATTTCATTGCTCATTTTAACCCGCTCCATTCAGGGGTAACGATGCTCACTGCGTCACTATACCTTGCGGATGCAACGGTAGGCAGGAATCTCCCCAATATCCCACGAAGATCACATTATTAACCTACGTATAACAAACGTGTCGATAATCGCACAACATTTCGATTATCGTCGTTGACCACCCCTGTTGTGAAAATCTATTGTCAAAAGCAAGGTTATCACCACCCTGTGGGGATAAGACCAAAACAATAAGAAGTAAAAGGAAGAGAGATGAGCGCCACGATAGAACATATTGAAAGCTGGCTGGTGGATGTTCCGACTATCCGCCCGCACAAATTATCGATGACCACCATGGGCTGCCAGACGCTGGTGATCATTCGCATTACCCGCTCAGACGGCATCACCGGAATTGGTGAAGCGACCACCATTGGTGGGCTGAGCTACGGGGTAGAAAGCCCGGAGGCTATCAAACTCACCATCGACGGTTACCTGGCACCCTTATTACAGGGTCAGCCAGCGGACAATCTGCAGGCGTTGTTGTATCGCATTGAAAAGAGCGTGAAGGGCAACACCTTTGCCAAATCGGCGATTGAAACCGCCTTGCTGGATGCACAGGGTAAATCGTTGGGCGTGCCGGTGTCGGCCCTGCTGGGTGGCGCTTTGCAAACGTCTATTCCGGTACTGTGGACGCTGGCGAGCGGTGATACAACAAAAGATATTGCCGAAGGTGAGAACCTGCTGGCTTCCCGCCGCCATCAGGCGTTTAAGCTGAAAATCGGTGCGCGTGAGCTGGCGACCGACCTTAAACATACGGCGGCGATCGTCGATGCGCTGGGCGATCGCGCCAGTATTCGCGTTGATGTAAACCAGGCATGGGATGCGACAACCGGGGCGAAAGGCTGCCGCGAGCTGGCGGCGATGGGCGTTGACCTGATTGAACAGCCGGTTTCGGCGCGAGATAACACCGCGCTGGTGCGTTTGAGCCAGACCATCGAGACGGCGATTCTGGCCGATGAAGCGGTCTCCACGCATTTCGACGGTTATCAGCTGGCGCAGCAGGGTTTTACCGGAGCATTCGCACTGAAAATTGCCAAAGCGGGCGGACCGCAAAGCGTTCTTAAGTTGGCACACGTGGCGCAGGCGGCGGGCATTGGTCTGTATGGCGGGACGATGCTGGAAGGCAGCGTCGGGACGGTGGCTTCGCTGCATGCCTGGTCAACGCTTCCGCTGGCCTGGGGTAGCGAAATGTTTGGCCCACTGCTGCTAAAAGACGACGTCATCAGCGTACCGCTGACCTTTGCCGATGGACACGTTACGCTGCCGCAGACGCCTGGGTTGGGCATTGAACTGGATGAAGATAAATTGCGTTTTTATACGCGTAAAGGATGAGGTAGAGCATGTTATTTAAAGTTGAAATGACCGTTAATATTCCGCTGGACTTTCCGGTAGAGCAGGCGGATGAAATTAAGAAAAAAGAAAAAGCCTACTCGCAACAATTACAGCGTGATGGCAAATGGCGACACATCTGGCGCGTAGCCGGTTTATATTCCAATGTCAGCATTTTCGATGTACAGGATGCTGATGAATTGCATCAAATTTTAATGGGTTTACCGCTGTATCCGTTTATGGATATTCAGGTTGATGCGCTGTGCCGTCATCCTTCATCCATTCGCGATGACGATAAATAAAATAATAACCTCATGTCGGGGTAATTCCCCGGCATTCTCTGCTCCCTGCAAGCAATAACAAGTGAGATAACAATATGACTAACTCATTCGTACAACAAGACGAAGTACAGGCTTTATTACGCGAAAGCGCCGGTTTAAATTCCCCTGAGGGCAATGAACGTTTTAAAGCGATTACCCATCGTCTGCTGGAAAATATTTGTGGCTTAATTGATGACTACAATGTCACCCAGGAAGAGTTCTGGCATGCAATTAATTATCTGCATGAACTGGGCGGTCGTCAGGAAGCGGCATTATTAGCGGCGGGCCTGGGGCTGGAGCATTTCCTCGATTTACGTCAGGACGCCATTGATGCCGCACAGCAGCGTGAAACTGGCGGTACGCCACGCACCATTGAAGGCCCGTTGTATGTGGCTAACGCGCCGCTGGCACAGGGGCACGCCCGAATGGATGACGGTAAAGATCCGGGTGAAACGCTGTGGCTACACGGGGTGGTCACTGACACCAAAGGTCAGCCTGTCACAAATGCCATTGTTGATATCTGGCACGCAAATACGCTGGGCAACTATTCCTTCTTCGATCAGAGCCAGAGCGAATACAACCTGCGCCGTCGTATTCAAACCGGCGCGGACGGGCGCTACAGCGTGCGTACCATTATGCCTTCCGGCTATGGCTGCCCGCCAGATGGCCCAACCCAAAAATTGCTGGATCTGTTAGGTCGCCACGGCAACCGTCCTGCACACATTCACTTCTTTGTTTCCGCACCGGGTCATAAACATTTAACCAGCCAGATTAACTTTAACGGTGATGAATATTTGTGGGATGACTTTGCTTTCGCCACGCGCGATGGCTTAATTGCTGACCCGGTTAAAGTTAATGATGAACAGAAAATTCGCGAACGTGATCTCGAAGGCCCGCATACGGAAATTCGCTTTGATTTTACCATCTGCAAAGCGTTATCTGCCGATGAAGAAGGCCGAATTACCCGTTCACGTGCAAAAGAATAATATTTAACACTCGCTGTTCACCTGCACTATTTTTATCCTTGCAATTACGGGAGAAACCGTTATGCAAAAAACACTGACATCGCTAAAAAGTAAAATCAGCAATGCACTGATTGTGGATCGTGAAAATCATATTTATCGCTGCCATCGTTCGATATTTACCGACCAGGCTTTATTCGATTTTGAAATGAAACATATCTTTGAAGGTAACTGGGTTTTTCTGGCGCACGAAAGCCAGATCCCGGAGCCGGGTGATTATTACACCTTAACTCTGGGCCGCCAGCCGGTGATTATTACCCGCGATAAGAAAAATGAGCTGCACGCCATGATCAACAGCTGCGCTCACCGTGGCGCGATGCTGTGCCGGCGTAAAACAGGCAACAAGAGCTCTTTTACCTGTCCTTTCCACGGCTGGACCTTCAGCAATAACGGTAAGCTGCTGAAAGCGAAAGATGAGAGTACCGGCGGTTATCCGGAGACGTTCAAACATGAAGGTTCGCACGACCTGAAAAAACTGCCGCGTTTTGAGTCGTATCGCGGATTCCTGTTTGGCAGCCTGAGTGACGATGTACAACCGCTGGCTGATTACCTGGGCGAAACGCTGAAAATAATCGATCTCATTGTTGATCAGGCGCCGGAAGGTCTGGAAGTGCTGAAAGGCTCTTCCAGCTACGTGTACGAAGGTAACTGGAAACTGGGTGCGGAAAACGGTGCCGACGGTTATCACGTGAGCGTCGTGCACTGGAACTATGCCTCTACCATGTCACGCCGAAACTACGAAGCGGAAGGTACGCACGCGGTGGATGCGAACGGCTGGTCGAAAAGCGTAGGCGGTGGTTACGGCTTTGAAAACGGCCATATGCTGCTGTGGACGCGCGCCCTGAACCCGGAAGTGCGTCCGGTCTTTGCCCATTACGATCGTCTTAAAGCGGAATTCGGCGACAATCGCGCCGGGCAGATGGTCAATGAGACGCGCAATCTGTGCGTTTATCCGAACGTTTATCTGATGGATCAGTTCTCCACTCAGATCCGCGTGATTCGGCCCATTTCCGTCGATAAAACAGAAGTCACCATCTGGTGTTTCGGCCCGAAAGGCGAGCCGGATCAGGCGCGCGCGCTGCGTATTCGTCAGTACGAAGATTTCTTCAACGTCAGCGGTATGGGCACTCCGGACGATCTCGAAGAGTTCAGCGCCTGCCAGCGCGGGTATCTGGGGGAAAATCTGGCCTGGAGCGACCTCAGTCGCGGTGCGCTGCACTGGGTTGATGGCCCCGATGAGCATGCCAGCGAGTCCGGTTTTAAACCCATTTTAAGCGGCGTGAAATCGGAAGATGAAGCGCTGTACATCGCCCATCACCATCACTGGCAAACGGTGATGCTGGCCGCGCTGGAGAAAGAACAGCAGCGCTACGATGCGTCAATTACCCAGCGTGTGGAGGTGGCCGATGCTGACGTGTGATCAGGTAAAACAATTTTTGTATCACGAGGCCAGGCTGCTGGACGACCGTCAATGGGATGCGTGGATCGCATGCTACAGCCCAAAAGTGGTCTACTGGATGCCCGCCTGGGGCGATGATGACAAGCTGACCACTGACCCGCAGCGTGAAATTTCACTGATTTACTACCCGAACCGCGAGGGGCTGGAGGACAGGGTTTACCGCATCAAAACTGAGCGTTCTGGCGCCAGCACGCCGGAGCCGCGTACCACCCATATGATCAGTAACATCGAAATCACCGGGCAGAGCGAACAGGGTGTGGAGGTGCGCTACAACTGGGTGACCTACAGCCACCGTTATCAACAAACGGATTGCTACTTTGGTACCACGTTCTGCACGCTGATGGCGGGTGAAGGCCTGCCGCAAATTGTGCGCAAAACGATCCGTTTGAACAACGACTACATTCGTCAGGTTATTGATGTTTACCATGTTTAAGAGGTGCTTATGAGCTATACCATAGCGCTCAATTTTGAAGACGGCGTCACCCGGTTTATTCAATGTAACGCCGGGGAGAAGGTGCTCGATGCTGCGTATCGCCAGAAAGTTAACCTGCCGATGGATTGCTCTGACGGTGTGTGCGGCACCTGCAAGTGTCATTGCCCAAGCGGCAACTACTCGTTGGGCGAAGATTATCTGGAAGAGGCGCTGGATGAAGACGAAGCGCAGGCGCGTCAGGTGCTGACCTGCCAGATGATCCCGGACAGCGATTGCGTGCTCGATGTGCCCGTCGCGGCGGCAGCGTGCAAAACGGGGATCTCCTCGTTTAATGCCACGGTGAAACGCGTCACGGCGCTGTCGGATAGCGCCATTGAACTGGTGGTGGAAACCGACGAAAACCTGAACTTCCTGCCTGGCCAGTACATCAATATTCAGGTGCCGGGTACGCCGCAGGTACGTGCTTATTCCTTTAGCTCACTACCGGGTAGTAACGAAGGCCGTTTCCTGATTCGTAACGTGCCGGGTGGCCTGATGAGCCAGTGGTTAAGTCATAAAGCGGTGGCAGGTGCGCCACTAAGCCTGACCGGGCCGATGGGCAGTTTTTATCTGCGTGACGGCGAACGCCCGCTGCTGATGCTGGCGGGCGGCACCGGGCTGGCGCCGATGCTGGCGATGCTGCATACCCTGGCGCAACAGCAAAGCGCGCGCGACATAACCCTGCTTTACGGCGTGAATGGCGACGACGACCTGGTGCTGGGCGACTTGCTCGAGAGTTTCGCCGCGCAGTTACCGGGCTTTAGTTGGCTGCCGGTGGTGGCTGCCAGCGAAAGCGCCTGCCCGCAAAAAGGCTACGTGACGGAACACTTTACCAGCAAAATGCTCAACGAGGGCGATGTTGATATTTACCTCTGCGGGCCGCCGCCGATGGTAAACGCCGTTACCTCTACGTTGCAGGCGCTGGGCGTTAACCCGGCTGGATTCTGGTATGAGAAATTTATCGCCAGCCAGAGTGCGGCGGCATAAGGAGCAATCATGCGATTTAGCAATAAAGTGATGGCGATTACCGGCGCGGCGCAGGGTATTGGCCGCCGCACGGCGGAGCTGGCGGCAGAACAGGGCGCAGCGCTGCTGCTTATCGACCGATCGCAATACGTTCATGAACTGGCGGCGGAATTGTCTGCTGCAGGGCACCACGTGCTGGCGCTGGAAGCGGATCTTGAACAGTGGGAAAGTACGGAACAGGTATTTGCCGCAGGTGTCGCGCA
This sequence comes from Pseudocitrobacter sp. CD920760, assembly GCF_057782505.1. Classification (NCBI taxonomy): domain Bacteria; kingdom Pseudomonadati; phylum Pseudomonadota; class Gammaproteobacteria; order Enterobacterales; family Enterobacteriaceae; genus Pseudocitrobacter; species Pseudocitrobacter sp. CD920760. The sequence continues at coordinate 2,787,254 of NZ_CM173490.1, read as the reverse complement.
TTTTGGCCGGATTGATGCGTTGGTGAACAACGTCGGTGGCACCATCTGGGCACGACCGTTCGCCGAGTATCAACCCGCGCAGATTGAAGCGGAAGTGCGCCGCTCACTTTTCCCGACGTTGTGGGGCTGCCGTGCGGTGCTACCGTATATGCTGGCGCAGGGCAAAGGCAGTATCGTCAATATCTCTTCAGTGGCGACCGGCGGGGTGAATCGCGTGCCGTACTCGGCAGCGAAAGGCGGCGTTAATGCCCTGACGCGCTCCATTGCGATGGAGTATAGCGAAGCAGGCATTCGTATTAATGCCGTTGCGCCCGGCGGAACAGAAGCCCCGGCGCGGTTAACGCCGCGCAACACGGAGCAGCCGAGCGAGCAAGAGAAAGTGTGGTATCAGCAGGTGGTGGATCAAACGGTGCAGAGTAGTTTACTGCACCGTTACGGCACGCTGGATGAACAAGCGCATGCCATTCTGTTCCTCGCCAGCGATGAAGCCAGCTATATCACCGGCGTGGTATTGCCCGTCGCAGGTGGCGACCTCGGTTAACGCCGGGTAGCGTACCAGCAGAGCAGGGAGCCTGCACAAACCATGCAGGCCCCTTGCCAGAATGCCCATGAGAGGGATTCACTCAGTAACATTGCCGCAAGCGCAGCGGAAAGCACCGGCGTCAGATACGAGGCCGTCGCCAGCAGGCTGACGTTACCGTGCAGGATCCCTACGTTCCACGCCGCATAGCCAAAGCCCAGCGCGATCGCGCACATGCCAAGCTTAATCACCACTGGCAGGCTGAAGGCCATGTCTGGCTGCGTGCTAAACAAAAACTTTATCCACAGCGTAACGGCGGTCAGCAGAATAAACAGCGTGATGCCATTTTTGCTTTTGGCATATTTCGCTGTCACCGTACAGTAAGCCGCCCAGATGAAAGCCCCGGTAAAGGCGAGAATATAGCTTAGCGGGCTGGAAATAACGTTGCTGATAATTTCATCAATATTTAGCCCGCGATCGCCGCCCAGTACCCAACTGACACCTAACAGTGATAATCCCAGGCCGGGAATAATCAAAAAGTTACTTTTCTGCCCGTTGAAAATAATGGCGAACAGAATCGTCAGGCTCGGCCATAAATAATTGACCATCCCCACTTCGATGGCCTGCTGGCGCGTATCGGCAAATCCGAGCGACAGCGCCAGACATATTTCATAGCTAACAAACAGCACGCAGCCCGCCAGCAGATAACGGCGTGAAAACTGGCGAAGGTCAGGAAAGCCGACGGTAAACATCAGCAGCAGACCGCTCAGAGTATAGATCATTGCCGCGCCGCCAACCGGGCCAAGACCTTCGCTGACGCCGCGAATCAGCCCCACCATGGTGCTCCATAACAGAATGGCCACCAGGCCAATAAGCGTTGCTTTCTTTTTATTCATCACAAATTGAGGTGCTTACGTTGAGCAAACCTCGTTTATAGCACTTTTTACCCGTTGACGGAGAATAATTTCCGGGGAGCGTACTACTAAAGAGTTAATGAAAATCAATGACCCTGACTATTAAGGGGGCAGATCTATTTGAGTTTGATTTGACGCAAAAAACGCAGGGGTATAGCTGTTAATTTGCCTGCCTACGTTACATTCCAATAACGAGGAAAGCAATGGACGTCAGCCGCAGGAAATTTTTTAAAATCTGCGCGGGCGGTATGGCGGGTACAACGGCAGCGGCGCTGGGCTTTATGCCTAAAATGGCGCTGGCTCAGGCACGTAATTTCAAACTGCTGAAAGCCAAAGAAGTCCGTAATACCTGTACTTACTGCTCTGTGGGTTGTGGGCTATTAATGTATAGCCTGGGCGATGGGGCAAAAAATACCCGCGAAGCCATTTATCATATTGAAGGTGACCCGGATCATCCGGTCAGCCGTGGGGCGTTATGCCCAAAAGGGGCGGGCCTGCTGGATTACATCCACAGTGAAAACCGCCTGCGTTACCCGGAATACCGTGCGCCAGGCTCCAACAAATGGCAGCGCATCAGCTGGAACGAAGCGTTTGAACGCATCGCGAAGTTGATGAAAGCGGATCGCGACGCCAACTTTATCGAGAAAAACGATCAGGGCGTGGCCGTAAACCGTTGGCTGTCGACCGGGATGCTTTGTGCATCGGCGGCAAGTAATGAGACCGGTATGCTGACGCAGAAGTTTGTGCGCTCTCTTGGCATGCTGGCGGTAGACAACCAGGCGCGCGTCTGACACGGACCAACGGTAGCAAGTCTTGCTCCAACATTTGGTCGCGGTGCGATGACCAACCACTGGGTTGATATCAAAAACGCCAACGTTGTGATGGTGATGGGCGGCAATGCCGCTGAAGCGCATCCAGTGGGATTCCGCTGGGCGATGGAAGCCAAAAACAATAACGATGCGACGCTTATCGTCGTCGATCCACGCTTTACGCGTACCGCCTCGGTGGCGGATATCTACGCGCCAATTCGTTCCGGTACGGACATTACGTTCCTGTCTGGCGTACTGCTGTATCTGATCGAAAACAACAAAATTAACGCCGAATACGTTAAGAGCTACACCAACGCCAGCCTGCTGGTGCGGGATGATTTTGGCTTCGAAGACGGCCTGTTCAGCGGCTATGACGAAACGAAGCGCCAGTACGATAAAACGTCCTGGAACTATCAGTTCGATGAAAACGGCTACGCCAAACGCGACGACACGCTGACGCATCCTCGCTGTGTATGGAATCTGCTGAAGCATCATGTTTCCCGCTATACGCCGGATGTAGTTGAAAACATCTGCGGTACCCCGAAAGCGGACTTCCTGAAGGTCTGTGAAGTGCTGGCGTCAACCAGCGCGGCTGACCGGACGACCACGTTCCTGTATGCGCTGGGCTGGACGCAGCACACCGTCGGTGCGCAGAACATTCGTACCATGGCGATGATTCAGTTGCTGCTCGGCAATATGGGCATGGCAGGCGGCGGCGTGAATGCCCTGCGCGGTCACTCCAACATTCAGGGCTTAACGGACCTGGGGCTGCTTTCTACCAGCCTGCCGGGTTATCTGACGCTGCCGTCGGATAAACAGACTGATCTGCAAACGTATCTGACGGCCAACACGCCGAAAGCCACGCGTGCAGACCAGGTGAACTACTGGGGCAACTATCCGAAGTTCTACGTCAGCCTGATGAAAGCGTTCTACGGTGATGCGGCGCAGAAAGAGAACGGCTGGGGCTTCGACTGGTTGCCGAAGTGGGACCAGGCCTATGACGTGATTAAGTATTTCAACATGATGGACCACGGTAAAGTGAATGGCTATATCTGCCAGGGCTTTAACCCGGTCGCCAGTTTCCCGGACAAAAATAAAACCGTCCGCGCACTGAGCAAGTTGAAATACATGGTGGTTATCGATCCGTTAGTTACCGAAACTTCGACGTTCTGGCAGAACCACGGCGAATCGAATGATGTTGATCCGTCAACGATTCAGACTGAAGTCTTCCGTCTGCCGTCAACCTGCTTTGCGGAAGAGGATGGCTCTATCGCCAACTCTGGTCGCTGGCTGCAATGGCACTGGAAAGGCGCAGAGCCGCCGGGAGAGGCGCTGAACGACGGCGAAATTCTGGCCGGTATTTACCATCGCCTGCGTGAGATGTACAGCACCGAAGGCGGGAAAGGCGCTGAACCGCTGCTGAAAATGAGCTGGAACTACAAACAGCCGGATCGCCCGGAATCAGAAGAAGTGGCGAAAGAGAACAACGGCTATGCGCTGGAAGATCTCTATGATGCAAACGGCGTGCTGGTGGCGAAAAAAGGCCAGTTGCTCAACAGCTTTGCGCTGCTGCGCGACGACGGTACGACGGCCTCTTCCTGCTGGATTTACACCGGTAGCTGGACAGAGCAGGGTAACCAGATGGCGAATCGCGATAACGCCGATCCGTCTGGCCTGGGGAATACCCTCGGCTGGGCATGGGCGTGGCCGCTGAACCGCCGAGTGCTGTACAACCGCGCATCTGCCGATCCGCAGGGTAAACCGTGGGATCCGAAACGGATGCTGATTAAATGGAATGGCGCGAAATGGGTCGGAAACGATATTCCGGACTTCGACACCGCCGCACCGGGTAGCGATACCGGGCCGTTTATCATGCAGCCGGAAGGACTGGGCCGTCTGTTTGCCATTGATAAGCTGGCTGAAGGTCCGTTCCCGGAACACTACGAGCCGATGGAAACGCCGCTGGGCACCAACCCGCTGCACCCGAACGTCATTTCGAGCCCGGTGGTTCGACTGTACGAAGACGATGCGCTGCGGATGGGTAAAAAAGATCAGTTCCCGTATGTGGGGACGACCTATCGCCTGACCGAGCATTTCCACACCTGGACCAAGCATGCGCGCCTGAACGCCATTGCGCAGCCGGAACAGTTCGTCGAAATCAGCGAAAACCTGGCCAAAGCCAAAGGGATTGCTAATGGCGATCGCGTGACCGTCAGCAGCAAGCGTGGCTTTATCCGCGCCGTGGCGGTGGTAACGCGTCGTCTGCAAACCCTGAACGTTCATGGACAACAGGTGGAAACGATTGGGATCCCGCTGCACTGGGGTTATGAAGGCGTGGCCCGTAAAGGCTATATCGCTAACACCCTGACGCCTAATGTCGGCGATTCGAACTCGCAAACGCCGGAATATAAAGCGTTTCTGGTGAACATCGAGAAGGCTTAAGGAGCGAACGATGGATATGCAATCTCAGGATATTATCAAACGCTCTGCGACGAACCCGATGACTCCCGCGCCGCGCGCGCGGGATTACAAAGAGGAAGTGGCAAAGCTGATTGATGTCTCCTCCTGCGTGGGCTGTAAAGCCTGCCAGGTGGCGTGCTCAGAGTGGAATGATATCCGCGATGAAGTGGGCCACTGCGTGGGTGTGTACGATAACCCGGCGGATTTAAGCGCCAAATCCTGGACGGTGATGCGTTTTAGCGAGACCGAACAGAACGGCAAACTGGAGTGGCTGATTCGTAAAGATGGCTGTATGCACTGTGAAGATCCGGGGTGTCTGAAGGCGTGCCCGTCTGCCGGGGCAATCATCCAGTACGCGAACGGGATCGTCGACTTCCAGCAGGATAACTGCATTGGCTGCGGCTACTGCATCGCCGGGTGTCCGTTTAATATTCCGCGCCTCAATAAAGAGGATAACCGGGTATACAAATGCACCCTGTGCGTGGACCGCGTCAGCGTGGGCCAGGAGCCGGCCTGTGTGAAAACCTGCCCGACCGGGGCGATTCACTTCGGCACCAAGAAAGAGATGCTGGATGTGGCGCAGGAACGTGTCGATAAGCTAAAAGCACGCGGCTATGCCAATGCGGGCATATATAACCCGCAAGGTGTGGGCGGTACGCACGTGATGTATGTTCTGCATCATGCGGATCAGCCGGAGCTGTATCATAAGCTGCCAAAAGATCCGAGCATCGACACCAGCATCAACCTGTGGAAAGGGGCGCTGAAGCCGCTCTCCGCCGCCGGGTTCATCGCCACCTTCGCCGGGCTGATTTATCACTACATTGGTATTGGCCCGAATAAAGAAGTGGATGACGACGAAGAGGATGATAGCCATGAATAAGTCGAAAATGATTGTGCGCACCAAATTTATTGACCGCGCCTGTCACTGGACGGTGGTGATTGCCTTCTTTCTGGTGTCGCTGTCAGGGATTTCATTCTTCTTCCCGACGCTGCAATGGCTTACCGAAACGTTCGGTACACCGCAGATGGGGCGTATTCTGCACCCGTTCTTCGGCGTACTGATCTTCGTGCTGTTGATGCTGATGTTCTTCCGCTTTGTGCATCACAACATTCCGGACAAAGAAGATATTCCCTGGGTGAAAGGGATTGTTGAAGTTCTGAAGGGTAACGAGCACAAAGTGGCGCGCGTCGGCAAATATAACGCCGGGCAGAAAATGATGTTCTGGACCATCATGAGCATGATTTTCGTATTGCTGGTGACCGGGATTATTATCTGGCGTCCGTACTTTGCGCACTATTTCCCGATTCAGGTAGTGCGTTACAGCCTGCTGTTGCACGCCACATCAGCCATTATTTTGATTCACGCCATCCTTATCCATATGTATATGGCTTTCTGGGTGAAAGGATCGATTAAGGGCATGATTGAAGGCAAGGTGAGCCGCCGCTGGGCGAAGAAACATCACCCGCGCTGGTATCGTGATGTCGAGCGTATGGAAGCGAAAAAAGAGACTAACGAAGGGCTGTAAGGGCCTGACGTGAATACGCTCCCCCGTGCTGCAAGGTGCGGGGGATTTTTGCATTCAGGTGTTGGTGATGAGCGAGTCGATGGCGTGGATAACGTCGTTCCGGGCGGTGCGCAGGTTGCAGATGTAGTCTGCAGGGGCGATTTTTCTGACATCAATATTAGTCAGCAGCGGTGCGAAAAGCTGGTAGGTTTCAAAATCGATATTCACTTTGGGCGCGATGGCCTGCTGCCAGAGAGGAACTAATTTATTATTCATCATAGGCATAATGACTCTTCGGGAAAGATCATTATAACAATCATTTTGGACAATAATGTAATAAGGCCACATATTATTGGTTTCCCTAATGGGATTACGATATACATCGAATTGTTCTGTCATTGTAACTCCGTAAATATTTCGTCACAGGCAAAAATTCCATGTTTTTCGATTAGTTGATTCATGGCTTGCATGAACTCTTTATCGTGCTGCCGCTTCTCATCAGCCTTGTCGTGGTGAGGGTAGTCCTCGCGTTGTTGTGTTTTGTTGGTAGTGGGGTTTTTCATTTCGTTCTCCTTATCGTTAATGCGCTGATTATCGTTCCCCCCATTTAAAAGGCAAGTGCCTTTCACCGTGAGTTTATTAATTTGCGTCGCGGCTTCCACAATATCGCAACGTGTTACATTTACACCGGTATATTAATTCAAAAACTGAATATATGGACAATCGCGTCAGCGAGGATTTTGCGCTGGTTTGCGCCGGATGAATGTTCAATAATGTCTGCCGCAAATAATTAACAAGTGGTTGTGGTATGAAAAAGACGGTTTTTTCGTTAGCGCTTGGTACTTTTGGCCTGGGAATGGCGGAGTTCGGTATTATGGGCGTGCTGACGGATCTGGCGCGTGATACGCAGATTTCAATTCCTTCCGCCGGGCACATGATCTCGTTCTATGCCTTTGGTGTGGTGATTGGCGCACCGATTATTGCGCTGTTCTCCAGTCGCTTTTCTCTCAAGCATATTTTGCTATTCCTGGCCGCGCTGTGCGTGTTGGGCAACGCGATTTTCACCTTTTCGTCTTCTTACGCCATGCTGGCCATCGGCAGGCTGGTCTCCGGTTTTCCGCATGGCGCCTTTTTTGGCGTTGGGGCAATCATTTTGTCTAAAATCGCGCCGCCGGGTAAGGTCACGATGGCGGTAGCCGGAATGGTATCCGGTATGACGGTTGCGAATTTATTGGGTATTCCGATTGGCACCTGGCTCGGTCACGCCTTTAGCTGGCGCTACACGTTTTTGCTGATTGCCGCGTTTGATGTCATCGTTATCGCATCGATTATCTTTTGGGTGCCCGATCTGTTTGATAAATCCGACGCGCGCCTCAGCGAGCAGTTCCGTTTCCTGAAAGCGCCAGAGCCATGGTTAATCTTTCTGGCTACCCTGTTTGGCAACGCGGGCGTCTTTGCCTGGTTTAGTTATATCAAGCCCTACATGCTGTATGTTACCGGCTTCACAGAAACCTTTATGACCTTCATCATGATGTTTGTGGGGCTTGGGATGGTATTGGGAAATATCATCAGCGGGAAATTATCTGCACGCTTTAGCCCGCTACGTATCGCCGCCACCACCGATGGCATTATTGTGCTTTCGTTAGTGATGCTGTTTCTGTTCGCTGATGTTAAAGGCGCGGCGCTGGGGCTGGCGTTCATTTGCTGTGCGGGGTTGTTTGCACTTTCTGCGCCGTTGCAGATCCTGCTGCTGCAAAATGCGAAAGGCGGGGAGATGCTTGGCGCGGCTGGTGGGCAAATGGCCTTTAACCTCGGTAGCGCCGTGGGGGCTTATTGCGGTGGCATGATGCTGACGTTGGGTTTTGCCTACAACTATGTGGCCTTACCGGCGGCGTTGCTTTCGTTCTCAGCGATGTCGGCGCTGCTGGCGTATGGCTATGTGAAGAATCGTCGTCACGAGCGCGTTATTGCTCCCTCTGCATAGAGGGAGCATCCAGCTTACTTACGGAAATCAATCACCATACGGCCACGGATTTGGCCTTGTTCCATCTCTTTGAAGATAGCGTTGATATCTTCCAGCGGGCGAGAGGCGACTTTAGGAACCACTTTCCCTTCGGCTGCAAACTGGAAGGCTTCAGTCAGATCCTGACGTGTACCGACCAGCGATCCCACAACCTGAATACCGTCCAGCACCAGGCGCGGGATATCCAGGCTCATCGCTTCCGGCGGCAGGCCAACAGCCACCACGCGGCCACCGGCACGAACGGCATCAACCGCGGAGTTGAAAGCCGCTTTGGCGACAGCGGTAACCACTGCCGCATGTGCGCCACCGGTTTTTTCCTGCACCAGTTTTGCGGCATCCGGGCTACGGGAGTTGATGATTAAGTCTGCGCCCATGCTTTCAGCCAGTTTCAGCTGTTCATCATTGACGTCAAGCGCGATCACTTTGGCGTTAAAGACGTTTTTGGCATACTGCAACGCCAGGTTGCCCAGGCCGCCCAGGCCGTAGATAGCGATCCACTGGCCCGGTTTGATGCCGGAAATTTTTACGGCTTTATAGGTGGTTACGCCCGCACAGGTGATGCTGCTGGCCGCTGCGGATTCCAGACCGTCAGGTACTTTAACGGAGTAGTCGGCGGTGACGATGCACTCTTCCGCCATACCGCCATCTGCGGTGTAACCGGCGTTAATCACTTCGCGACACAGGGTTTCATTACCGCTGTTACAGTATTCACAGTGCCCACATCCCTGGAAGAACCATGCGACGCTTGCGCGGTCACCGGGTTTCAGCGAGGTCACACCCGGGCCGACTTCTTTCACAATCCCGATACCTTCGTGGCCCAGAATCACGCCGGTTTTGTCGCCAAAATCGCCATTTTTAACGTGGAGATCGGTGTGGCAAACGCCGCAGCATTCCATCTTCAGAAGCGCTTCACCATGTTTCAGCGGGCGCAGGGTACGTTCGGTGACATCAACCTGATGATCTTTTGTGACGACAGCAGCCTTCATGTATTTCTCCTTTTATGATGAATTTCTGCAGAGCAATCATGTGATTACTCCATAAGGATTAATGTTTTTCTGCTTCAGATGCAATAGCTCAGACACGTAATGTAATAATTCTTATTAAGAATTACCTATCCAGACCAAAATATTCCTTTAATACGCTTAATGAGTATTTGACCCGGTGAGAATAGCCTGGCAGGGGGGGCTGCCAGGCGCGTGCTTACAGTTTAGATTGAATTACCGCGATTTCCTGGCGCCAGGCCTGTTGCAGCTGTGGCTTCTGATGTTTGGCTTTACGGGCGAGATCGGCGGCTAACCACGATTCCAGCGCAATGAGGCGTTCCAGCAGCGCGTCAGCATCGTCTGGCTGAGGTTGCGGTGTGTCAGCCTGAGGGCTTAGGGCACTCACTGAACCGTGCTTTTCCCTGATTCGCATAAACATCTCATCAGCATCATGCCATTCGCTAAGGTAGCCGTTTTCAACCAGCCAGAAACGATTGCAGCTGGCGGTAATCAGTTGTCTGTCATGACTGACCAATAATACTCCGCCCTCAAATTGCTGTAGCGTTTCTGCCAGCGCGATTTTCCCCTCGATATCCAGATGGTTCGTGGGCTCATCGAGCATTAACAGGTGGTAGCGGGCAAGGGTGAGCCCGACAAACAGTAGCCTTGCACGCTCGCCGCCGCTGAGCGTGTGCACCCGTTGCCCATGACGCAGCCACGGAAAACCCGCCCGTAATAACGCTTTTTTGCGTGTTTCCGGATCTGGCGCAAAGGCATCAAGTGCGTCAAACAGCGTGGCATTATCGGGCAACTGATGCAGAGTCTGGTCGTAATAGCCGACGGTCACGCGCGGATGCAGTTTTAGCGCATCGTTGCTGCTGCCAGATAATACGTGTTGCCAAAGGGTCCGTAACAGGGAGGATTTCCCACAACCGTTATGGCCGACGAGAGCAACTCTGTCACCGCTTTTCAGTCTCGCGGCCTGAATGTGGAACAGCGGCGGCAATCCGACGTCGGGAGAAATCGACAGATTCTCAACGTCCAGCAGTCGATTTGCCGCAAGCGTATCGCCCCGAAGCGTTAATGTCCAGGGGTTGCCGTCTGTCACTGCCGTCAGGTTCTCTTTGAGCCGGGCAACCTGTTTTTCCATCTGTTTGGCTTTTTGCGCCAGCCCCTCGTTATCGTAGACCCGGCCCCATGTCGCCAGCCGTTTAGCGCTTGCTGTTACCCGTTCTATCTCTTTTTGTTCCGCTTTATGCCGCAGAAAATCGCTTTCATCTTTAGCCGCCAGGGCAAGCCGGGCCTGACTACAGGGAAGGGCGAAGCAGTACAGCGTTTTATCGCGCAAAATCCAGCTGCCATTGGTGACGGTATCGAGCAACTGTCGGTCATGCGAGACAAGGATAAAACTCCCGGCCCAGCGCAACAGAAATTGTTCGAGCCACAGCAGCGTGGGCAGATCAAGATGGTTACTGGGTTCATCCAGCAGTAGTAAATCGGGTTGATGGATTAACGCGCGCGCCAGCATCAAACGTGTGTGTTGTCCGCCGCTCAGCGTAGCGCTGGTGAGTGTTGTTTCCTGCGCACTAAAGCCCATCTCCGCCAGCAAGCTTTCGCCGCGCCAGCGTTCAGCATCACGGGCGTGGGCGGGGAGCCCGGCAAGTACGGCTTCCAGCAGTGATAGGGTATAAACCGCTTCGGGAAGATGTTGCTCAACGCGAGCCATCAGGCAGCGATTGGCGATGGCCACATTGCCGGAGGCGGGTTGTAGTGTGCCATCCAGAACTTTCAGTAGCGTACTTTTGCCACTGCCGTTATCGCCAAGTAGCCCAATACGGTCACCCTGTTTCAGGGTAAAGGAAAGGCCGTCGAAAAGCGTAGCAAACGCCGTATCAACACGTAATGATTGTGCAGTGAGTAATGTACTCATTGTTGCTTACCCAAGAATTACAGGCGTAATAACGCCTCGTCAAACATCGCTGACGATAACCTGGTAAGCCCGAGGGAAGGGATTGGGGTGAGAGTCTTCGCTCAAGCCTCCGTTATCGCAGCACGATATCGGTAATGCTTGAGCTGGTGCGATCACCAAGTGTATGTGAAACATTGAAAATTTCACAGTACAGCATAATTAGCCTCCTTTTTTATTATCAGTATGAATGGGTGAAGGCAGTGTAGCGGGGATTATTACGATTTGCCATCGAGCAGGTTGAAAAAAGAACCATTAGTTACAACATACACTATATTGCTTTCAATAACCGACCATTAACGTCGGTGCACATTCAACGCTTATCAGGAAAGGTGGGCCGAAGCCCACCAGAAGGATTAGATCGATGTCCGGCGGTAGCTGCGATATTCAGGCAGCCAGAAGTTTTCGTTGATGGCCTGCTGGAGCGCGTCGGCAGAAGTTTTCACCGCGACTCCCTGTTGCTGAGCCATTTTCCCGACCGCAAAAGCGATATCCCGTGATACCTGATGAATGTCTTTCAATTCTGGTAGCACCAGACCTTCGCCGGTATTGGCCAGCGGCGAGTGTTTAGCCAGCGTTTCACTGGCGGACATCAGCATTTCATCGGTAATCCGCGTTGCGCCAGAGGCGATCACGCCAAGCCCAATGCCGGGGAAGATATAGGAGTTATTGCACTGGGCAATCGGGTAAACCTTATCTTTCCATACTACCGGGCTGAACGGGCTGCCGGTGGCAACCAGCGCATTGCCTTCAGTCCAGGTGATAATATCCTGCGGGGTCGCCTCTACGCGTGAGGTCGGGTTCGAGAGCGGCATGACAATCGGGCGCGGGCAGTGTTTGTGCATCTCACGGATAATCTCTTCCGTAAACAGCCCCGTTTGCCCGGAAACGCCAATCAGAATATCCGGTTTCACATTACGGACCACGTCAAGCAATGACAGCACTTCGTTATTCGTATCCCAGGTTTGCAGGTTGCTGCGCTTTTGTACCAGTTTGGTCTGGAAGGAGAGCAGATTTGGCATCTGATCGGTCAGTAAGCCAAAACGGTCAACCATGAACACGCGCGCTCGCGCCTGTTCTTCGCTGAGTCCTTCACGCTGAAGTTGCGCAATGATTTGTTCGGCGATACCGCAACCGGCAGAACCGGCGCCCAGGAAGACAATTTTCTGATCGCTAAGCTGGCTTCCCGCCGCGCGGCTGGCGGCAATCAGCGTGCCGACGGTAACGGCGGCAGTGCCCTGGATATCGTCGTTAAAGGAGCAAATTTCATCGCGATAGCGGTTGAGCAGCGGCATGGCATTTTTCTGCGCAAAATCTTCAAATTGCAGCAACACGTTTGGCCAGCGCTGTTTCACGGCCTGAATGAAATCATCAACAAACTGATAATAGTCATCATCGGTAATACGCGGATTACGCCAACCCATGTACAGAGGATCGTTCAACAATTGTTGGTTGTTGGTACCGACATCCAGCACCACCGGCAGGGTATATGCCGGACTAATACCGCCACAGGCGGTATAGAGCGACAGCTTACCAATTGGAATGCCCATGCCGCCGATACCCTGGTCGCCAAGGCCGAGAATGCGCTCGCCGTCGGTGACAACAATCACTTTGATATTGTGGTTAGGGACGTTTTGCAGAATGTCATCCATGTTGTGACGATTCTGATAGGAGATAAACACCCCGCGTGAGCGACGATAGATCTCTGAGAAACGCTCGCAGGCCGCGCCGACAGTCGGGGTATAGATGACCGGCATCATTTCATCGAGATGGTTTTCTACCAAACGGTAGAAGAGCGTTTCATTGGTGTCCTGAATGTTGCGCAGGTAGATGTGTTTATCGATCTCCGTTTTGAACCCCTGATACTGGATCCAGGCGCGCTCTGCCTGCTCTTCAATCGTTTCAACCACTTCAGGCAGCAGGCCGAGCAGGTTGAAATTGCTGCGTTCTTCCTTGCTGAAGGCACTGCCTTTATTCAGCAACGGAAATTCCAACAGCACCGGGCCGGCATACGGGATATACAGAGAACGGTTCGTTTTACCTTGTGACATCGTATTACTCCATCGTCATCACGCCAGGCCATGGGAAGTCTGGCAGAAACTGCAGTGCCGGGGATTATAAAGCAACTGTTAACTATCGTGGGGCAAAATTGCCGGGAAGTTGAGGGCGGGTTGACGCTTCGTGCGGTGTGTGTCGCGTTCTGCTGAGATTCAACTAAGCTGAAACGTGTCTGTGACGTTGATCACTCATTGTGAGGTAAGACGATGAAAGTATTAGGTTATGCTGCTCAGAATCCCGCCGCGCCGCTCGCGCCCTTTACCTTTGAACGCCGCGAACCCAGGCCCGACGATGTGGTGATCGACATACTTTACTGTGGCGTCTGTCACTCGGATCTCCATCAGGCACGGGATGACTGGGGGTTTAGCCGTTATCCGATTGTCCCCGGACACGAAATTGTTGGCCGGGTAGTGGCTATCGGTGACAACGTCACAAAATTTAAACCGGGTGAGCTGGCGGCGATTGGCTGTATGGTCGATTCCTGCCGCGTTTGCCATCCCTGCCAGCAGGGCCTGGAGCAGTATTGCGAAGAAGGCAATATTCAGACCTACAATGGCATAGACCGCCACGATGGTTCGTTAACCCTGGGCGGCTACTCACAAACGATTGTTGCCAGTGAAGATTTTGTCCTTCATCTGCCGGAAAACATTGACCTGAAAGGCGCTGCGCCGCTGTTATGCGCCGGGATAACCACCTGGTCGCCGCTACGTCGCTGGAACATCAATGAGAACAGCAAAGTTGCCGTCATCGGTCTGGGCGGTCTGGGACATATGGCGCTGAAGTTAGCCAATGCGCTGGGGGCAGAAGTTACGCTCTTTACCCGTTCCTCCGGAAAAGAGGCGGATGCACGGCGGCTGGGCGCACATCATGTGGTGCTCTCCACGGATGATGCGCAAATGAAAGAGGTACAAAACCAGTTCGATCTGATCATCGATACGGTTCCCTATGCCCATGATATTAATGCCTACGTTCCTACCTTAACGCTGGATGGCACCCTGGTCTTCGTCGGCCTGTTGGGCAATATTGCTGATTTCTATACGGTTCCGCTGATTCTGGGGCGCCGCTCAGTAGCAGGTTCCTGTATTGGCGGTATCGCCGAAACGCAGGAGATGCTCGATTTTTGTGCTCAGCACGGTATTACCGCCGATGTTGAAGTGATCACAATAGATACGATCAATGAAGCGTTCGAGCGCATGCTCAAAAGCGATGTGAAATACCGCTTTGTTATCGATATGGCGTCGCTAACGCTTTGAAAAGATGTACTACACTTAGTAGTTCTGCAAGCAAAAAGGAGTGATATATGACGATTCATAAGAAAGGTCAGGCGCACTGGGAAGGCGATCTTAAACGTGGGAAAGGCACCGTCTCGACGGAGAGCGGCGCACTCGACCAACAACCCTACGGTTTCAATACGCGTTTTGAAGGTGCGAAGGGGACTAACCCGGAAGAACTGATTGCCGCTGCGCATTCGGCCTGCTTCTCTATGGCGCTTTCCTTGATGCTGACTGAGGCCGGACATGCCCCGACCTCGATTGATACCGTTGCCGATGTGTCGCTGGACAAAGTCGATGGCGGTTTCGCTATCACCAAAGTGGCGCTGCAAAGCAAGATTGTTTTGCCGGGTATCGATAGCGCGAAATTCGATGAAATTATTCAGAAAGCAAAAGCAGGTTGTCCGGTTTCTCAGGTGTTAAAAGCAGAAATTACACTTGATTATCAATTGGATAACTAATATTCACAGGGCAGCGTCACGCTGCCCACACCTTGTTGTGACAATGTCACGTTAATTGCAATAATTATCTTAACTTATTCACCTTGCCTTCATATCGTTAGCCTGAGAAGGCATTTGTCATGGGCTTTATTCCCTTTAGAGTGAAATTCCTGCTGACTCTTAAGGAAAAACCGATGGCGACAGAATATGCTCTTACCGACAGTGAATTTCCTTTACTTAACCTGCGACGTGTGGCCGGACACATTGGTGCTGAAGTGCGTGATATTGCACTCTCAGCCGATCTGGACGATGCAACGTTTAGACAGCTGAACGCTGCGCTGGTGAAATATAAGGTGCTGTTTTTCCGTCAACAGCCGCATCTCACCGATGACGCTCATCAGGCATTTGGCGCGCGTTTTGGTCGTATTGTGGCGCATCCCACCGTGCCAGCACCGACCGGCACTCAGCTGTTTGAGCTGGATGCCTCTAAAGGCGGAGGACGGGCAGACTCCTGGCACACGGATGTCACCTTCGTTGATGCTTTTCCAAAAATTTCTATTTTGCGCGGCGTGACGATCCCTGCGTATGGTGGCGATACCGTGTGGGCGAATACGGCGCGGGCCTATGAACAACTTCCGGATGAACTTAAGCGGTTTGCGGCTTCACTGCGTGCGGTGCACAGTAATGATTATGACTATGGTGCAGAACGGGTGGTGGTTGAATCAACCCGCCTGAATCATCACAAAAATGTGTTTGTTTCATCCGTCTGGGAAGCTGAGCATCCCGTGGTGCATGTTCATCCGGTTAGCGGCGAAAAGTGCCTGCTCCTTGGGCATTTCTTCAAACGCCTGGTAGGATTCAGCAGCCGTGAGTCCGCGAGTCTGTTTGAGCTGCTGCAAAATCGGGTGATTCGCCTTGATAATACCGTGCGCTGGCAGTGGCAGCAGGATGATGTGGTTATCTGGGATAACCGCAGCACGCAACACTACGCGGTAAACGATTACGGTAGCCAACCGCGCGTGGTGCGTCGAGTTACGGTTGAAGGCGAAACGGCGGTGGGCGTCGATGGTACCCGCAGCCGAACGATATCGCGCGGGCAAACGGCGCCTCAACAGGTTGCCGCAAACGCGGATCCGCGCGCGAAAGACGTTGCGTCATAAGACTTAAAGGCAGGGAATTTCCCTGCCTGCGTTTATTGCGCGGTGGTATGCAGGATGAAAGGAATGGAATCGCGCAGGGACGGATTCACCGTTCCGCTATGGTCAAGCCCCTCATAGAGATGAACCTCCGCTTGCGTACCGGCTCGTTTCACCGCGTCGGCAAAACGGAGCTGCATTGCGGTAGGCACATTGATGTCATGACTGCCGATACCGATAAAGACCGGATGGGAAATTTTAAGCGTAGGGTAAAGCATACTGCCGATACTGCTGCTTAACAGCGATTCTACCGCAGGTTTCAGCGTCGTGGCGGCATTCAGATTCGCCTCCATCGTCTGCTGTGTAAGCGGGTTAATACAAAGCTTTTGGGCTTTTTCCAGATACGGCAGAGCGGTATCCTGGAAATAGTCGGTCGCATTAAGTTTGCCATTAATGTCGGCAGCAGAAAGATAGATATAGAAAATATACGGTATTTTGGGATCACCCTTGGCCTGCGTCGCGCCATTTACGGGTGGCAAAATATCGGCAGCCGTGGTGTTCTTGTCAAAATAGGGGGTGCCCGTCAGGACCGTCGCGCGGATATTCAGTTCTGGCGCATACTGCGGCTGATAACCTGCTGTCGCAAACGCAGCGTGCGCGCCCTGAGATTGACCTACCAGAATTAACTCATTACGTAGCGGGTACGTTTTCATCGCCGCCCGTACGCCATCCAGAATACTCCAGGCTTCTCCACGCGCATTAAGATAGTGATGCAAGCCAGCAGAGCCTAAACCTGCATAGTCTGGCGCCACCACGGCGTAACCGAGCGAAAGCCAGGTATTCAGATACTGTTTATCCCGATCGGTACGGACGTTGAGTGAAGGCGCACAGTCATTTGCCACACCCACGGTACCGTGCGCCCAAACGACAACAGGCCAACCGCCTTCCGGGGTTTTGCCATAGGGGAGAAAGACAGCGGCGGTATCTTGCCGCGAGGTTTTGCCGTCAACGCCGCTGACTGAAGCGTAGTGAATCAAATATTGTTGTGCGGCTTCATTAAGGCCATTTTCATTCGCCAGCACACGCGTTGTTTCAAGGTTATCAGCGGCCAACGCCGTGACTGGTGACAGCGCCAGTAAAAATAACGCGGACGTCGTTGTCAGGATGCGTTTTGATTTCAGGTAGTGCATGGTTTTTCATTCCTTATATACGATGCCCCCAGTGTAGTGGAACTGGCCTGAACGGGAACCTAACTGGTAACGTTAATCAGAAAAGCCTGATTTCTTTAATAATAAAAATAAAATTGGCAAGGTTATTAAAAATGTCACTGGAGTGACTATTCTCATTGTAAGCATTGATTAATTGTGTGGTGTCTTTTTGATAACGGATTAAAAATTGATTGTTGTCAATGTGATAATGAGACCAGGCAGGCAACCTCAAGTAACAAGTATCGGTAAAAACGGGCAGGAGGCTATATGCAATATTTATTGTTGTTTATCCTGGTGAGTATCGGTTCTGTTTCTTATTACAACGGCTCAGTCCTGGGCGTGAAATCAGGCGTACTCTCTCTCGTCTGTATGATACTAATGGCTTACGGAATATACGTTTTTACAGACTGGCTGACGCAAGGGCATGATCTGGTCACTGGCATCTATATGATGTTGTCACCGGCTGCGGGCCTGATAATGACGATAATGATGAAATCGGTAAAAGCCGCATAGCCACGACACATCCCGCAGTAATGTGGGGTGTGTCTCTTTTCAGTTTTGTCACCTCTCCAGCGCTTTATCCCCCATTCGATACGGGTTATCACCTTATCCTTCTTTATGGCTTGAACATCTTCAATTATTACGCGGCTATCAAGATAAAAAGAACACATGTCATAAATTGAGCTTAACTTAAGATTATTCAATAAGGGCTGACAGTCGGGTTACCGCTCCGTTTTACTAAAAGGTCGATAAATCATGGAAACATATCTGCAAAAAATGAAGGATGAGTGGGCGCAACTCATCGGTGATACCGACCCGCAGGTGCGTCTCCTCGCCGCCGAGATTGCCGGAGAACATGCGAAAGTACTGAGTCAGGAATTCTATAGCGTTGTCCTTTCTGACTCTCAGGCCGCGGATTTTCTGACGAATGATCAAGTTGAAAGGCAGCTAAAAACTGCGTTACAGCAGTGGATTATCGATGTGCTTTCCTGCCAGGTCGAAGGAGTCGAACAGCAGATTCAGGTCCAGCAACGCGTAGCGGACGTGCACGCCCGCATTGGTATTCCTGTCGATTTAGTCGAGATGGGATTTAGAGTCCTGAAGAAATTATTGTTTCCGGTTATTGGCGCCAGCCAGCACTCGGCCGACCTGAAATTAGGTATCTACCACTTTGCGATAAACAGTATCGATCTTGCTATGGAGGTCATGTCTCGCGCCTTTATTTTCAGTGAAAACAGTGCGGCGAAAGAGGATGAAAACTATCGCATCTTTTCGCTGATGGAAAACGCGGAAGAGGAAAAGGAACGGCAGATCGCCTCTTTGCTCAGTTGGGAAATGGACCTTATTTACAAAGTGATGCTTGATTCAGGGCCCGGCAACAGTCTGCCGTTGGGGCAGTCTGATTTTGGACTTTGGTTCAATCATAAAGGTCGCCACTATTTCAGCGGCATTGCAGAAGCGGGCCATATATCACGGCTGATTATCGAGTTTGATGATGCATTCCGCGCTGTCCGCCACTCACCACAGGGGATGAACACGCGGCAGCAACGCGTTAACTTTATCCTGCAAACCCGCAATACGCTTTCACAAATCGCCACCCTGTTACGCGAACTCTTTGAAGAGGTGTCGCGCCATGAAGTGGGAATGGATGTGTTGACACGCTTGCTGAACAGACGTTTCTTACCGACCATTTTTAAACGCGAAATTGCCCATGCGGGCCGTGCCGGAACGCCGATGTCGGTTCTGTTGATCGATGTTGATAAGTTCAAGCAAATCAATGATACCTGGGGGCATAACACGGGCGACGAAATCCTGCGTAAAGTCGCTGGTGCCTTTTACGAACACGTTCGTACCAGCGATTTTGTGTTCCGCTATGGTGGCGATGAATTCCTGATTATTCTTACGGAAGCCAACGAGGCGGACACGCTGCGGATTGCCGAGCGGGTGCGTTCACGCGTTGAAAAAATCAAAGTCTCTGCACCCAATGGGGAAACTATCTCACTTTCGCTTTCCATTGGCGCGGCGATGTTTAGCGGGCACCCTGATTATGAACGCCTTATTCAGCTTGCCGACGAGGCGCTATATGGCGCGAAACGCAGAGGCCGCAACTGTGTTGAGCTGTGGAAAGCATCATGCTAAGCCACTTTCGGCAGTATCTGCCCTGGTGGAACATCGCTGAAACCCTTGATTCCCACCGGGGTGATATTCTTTTTTCAGCGCTTGAACAAAATATGATGGGCTCGGTTCTCATTGACGCCGACGATACCATCATGTTTTTCAATCGTGCAGCGGAGCAGCTGTGGGGATACCGCCGTGAAGAAGTATTGGGGCAAAATGTTTCTTTATTGATCCCTCATGCGCTTCGTGCAGCCCATCCGGATTACATCCAGCACCATCGCGAAGGGGCGCAATCAAAAGTGGTGGGGATGAGTCGGGAGCTGCAGCTGGAGCGTAAGGATGGCAGTAAAATCTGGACTCGTTTTGCACTCTCGCGCGTCGATATTTCTGGCAAAATCTGCTACCTCGCGCTGGTGCGCGATGCTACCCGGGAAATGGCGCAGAAAGAACAAACACGGTTGCTGCTCCTGGCGGTTGACCATATCACCAAACCGGTGATCGTACTGGATAATCAGCGGAGAATTGTACAAGGGAATCAGGCTTTTACCGAAATGTCTGGCATGAAAATTGACGATATGGTTGGGCTGCGGCCGGATAATGTCCTGCGGCTCCCCGATGCATTACCGGAGCATCGTGAGCGTATTCAGCGATTGTTGGCAAAAAGCCACCGTGACCAGGACGAATTCATGCTGCTGGCATGTTCTGGTACATCCGTCTGGTTTAAGGCGACGATTAACCCGGTCTTTAATGAAAATGGTGAGTTGCAGAATTTGGTGATGACCTTTGTGGATGTCACCGAAGATCGCAAGATACGTGAGCTGGAACGTACATTATTGACGGCCATCTCGCGCAATCCGCCGTTTCAGGATATGGGTGATATTTTATGTCGCAGCATTGAGGCGGTTTTTCCGGGTTCACATGTGGAATTGACGCTGGAAGAAGAGGGCATTTGGGCGGCCACGCCGGATACCTTTGGTGGGCAGAGCGCGATTCAACGGATCGTATCTATTCGCCGTCGTGATAGAAGTAAAGCTGGCACATTGTCTATCCGCACCGTGGCGGGTCGGGAAAGCCGCGCCTTTATCGATCGTGTCGCCGATATCAGCCAACATCTTGCCGCCGTGGCGATAGAACAGGAACACAGTCGCCGTCAGATAGCACAGTTGGTTCAGTTCGATCCGCTCACGGGGCTGCCAAACCGCAGTCAGTTACAGGATTATCTCGACCAGCGCCTGTCCGGTGATGATACGGCTGCGCCGGTAGTTTTCCTGATGACGGTAGATCACTTCCAGGATGTCATTGATGCCCATGGTTATGCAACGGCGGACCAGGTGTTACTGACGGTGGCAAATCGTCTGCGCGATACATTACGTCCCGGTCAGTATTTGTGTAAAACGGAAGGGCCGCAGTTCGTTCTCATTGACGATGAAAATGATGTCAGCAATTTGTCGCGCGTTTCTGAAGATCTGGAAAACAGCGTTCACGAACCATTCACCCTTGAGCAGCAAACTTTTTCGCCGACGTTGAGTATTGGTATTAGCTACGAGGCGGGGCGAAACCTCGACTGGCTACTCTCTACTGCCAGCAGCGCAATGGATCACATTCGTCGCTCGGGTGGCAATGGCTGGCAATTTTTCAGCCCCGAGCTAAACCGGGCGGTGACAGAACGCATACTGCTGGGGGCCGCGCTGAAGCGTGCGGTGAGCGACCAACACCTGACGCTGGTTTATCAGCCCCAAATCAATGTCGCTACCGGTGAGTTGTATGGCTTTGAAGCACTGGCACGCTGGCACGATCCTGAGCATGGCGAGGTTCCGCCTTCACGTTTTATCCCTCTGGCGGAGGAGGTTGGCGAAATCGAAAATATTGGCCGCTGGGTGATACGCGAGGCCTGTCGTCAATTGGCGCAGTGGCGCGCGTTGGCGCTCAGTGTACCAGCGCTTTCCGTTAATTTATCGGCGCTACACTTTCACAGTAGCCAGCTTTTTACCCAGGTCGCCGACGCGATGACGGAATTTACCATTCCGGGTCATCAACTCACCCTGGAAATCACCGAAAGCATGATGATGGATCCTGATGAAGCGTTGCTACAGCGCATTAAAATGCTGCGAGACGCCGGGGTGGGTTTATCAATAGATGATTTTGGCACCGGGTTCTCTGGTCTTTCACGTTTGGTTACACTTCCGGTGACGGAAATAAAAATAGATAAAAGCTTTGTCGATGGTTGTTTAACCGATACCCGCAGCCGATCGTTGTTGGAAGTCATTACTCGTATTGGGCAGAGTTTTAATATGGTGGTGGTCGCGGAAGGTGTCGAAACACAGGAGCAACTGCAATTATTACGCGCTATTGGCTGCCCGGTGGTACAGGGTTACTATTTTTCCAGACCGTTAAAACCTGAGGATATTCCGAGTTGGTATCAGTCAGATTATCAACGCATTATCACTAATTTGTGATAGGGAACGATTTTGTTAAAAAATAAAACAACTTAGAACCTTGTCTTTTCAATGTTTACTATACTAAAACTCTATTTCAGGTACTAAGTCATTTTCGCGCAAGAATTTAGCCGTTATTTTAGTGTGGATTAACTTATTGGCATTGTATAAAAACACGAACTTAATATAACTTCCTGGAATAATTCTTTAAAGGAGTAGGTGAATTGAGCTCTTCACTGCACTTTGCAAGAATAATATCGTGCTTTTTACTCGCAACGGCTAATATTCTGGCCCCGGCGTACTCCGCGCCTTTACCCGGCTGGGCAAAGGCGCCCGTGGTGCAGAAGAGAGAGAGAATGACGCTGAAGGAGTGTATTCTCCACGCCTTCGGACAAAGCCCTGAGATAGCCCAGCAGGCAGAAAAAACCGGCATTGGTCAGGCGCAAATTGATGAAGCGCAAAGCGCCTGGCATCCTAAGATCGGTCTTAGCGGTAACGCGGGCCCCTCGCGGCAATACGATTCCAGTGGCCATCTTGATAACGCCGTTTCATACGGCATTACTATCACTCAGCTGGTTTATGATTTTGGTAAAACAAACAATGATATAAAGCTGCAAACGGCGGCGCGTGACAGTGAACGTTTTAAACTGATGGAAACGATGACCGACGTGGCGGAAAAAACCGCGGCCACGTATATGGAGGTTAATCGTTATCAGGCGCTCATCGAGGCGGCCGATCAAAATATCCTCTCTCTTGAAAGCGTCAGAAAGATGGCGCAACTGCGTGCCAATGCCGGGCTGAACTCCTCGTCTGATGAACTTCAGGCCAGCACGCGCATTGCCAGCATTCGTTCCGCCCGCGAACAATATCTTGCGCAACTGCACAGCGCGCTTGCTCAGTTGTCGGTATTAACTGGCGTACAACCGGCAGCGCTAGCGCCGCCACCCGCAGAGCTCGCCAGCCAGCCAGTCGAACTCAGTCATATTGATTACAAAACGATTCCTGCCGTACTGAGCGCTGAGAACCTGAGTCAGTCTGCGTCCTATGGGGTAGAAAAAACAAAGTCACAATACTGGCCGACGGTCAGTATCCAGGGCGCCAAAACGCGCTATGAGACCAGCGACCGCTCTTACTGGAACGATCAACTACAGTTAAATGTGGACGCCCCGTTATATCAGGGCGGATCCGTATCGGCGCAGGTCGCACAGGCAGAGGGGCAAAAACGCATTGCGGCTTCTCAGGTTGAGCAGACCAAGCTCGATATCCTGCAACGTGCCTCCGTGGCGTACGCTAACTGGAACGGTGCGCGCGGGCGAGAGGAAGCCGGAAATGCACAGTCGCAAAGCGCACAGCAATCTCGGGAAGTCTATAAAAAAGAGTATCAATTAGGTAACCGCAGTCTGAATGATTTATTAAGCGTGGAGCAGGATGTTTTCCAGGCGCAATCAGCAGAAATCAATGCCAACTATGATGGCTGGGTCGCCGCTGTGAATTATGCGGCGGCCGTCAATAACTTGATTCCGCTTGCAGGCATAAAGGAAGCGTTACAAAACGATCTGCCCGATCTGAAGTAATGGGCAGTTGTTGCACTCCTGGAGCGAAAAAAGTGTGTTTTTCGCTTGTAATGTCATGTGCGCTGGCTCCGAAAAGCTAACGCCAGAATGTCTGGATACCATCATGAACACTGTCATTGATATTATTTCCCGTAAAGGCGCGGTTAAACAAAGCATTATTGCGTCCAATAATGCCTCTTTGGTGGTATATCAACCTTCAGTGTTGCAGATTCATTCCCCGGTCAGCGGTGTGGACCATTATGTTCGCCAGGGAAACGATCTGCTGATTTACATGAAAAACGGTACGGTTATTCGCTGCAACGGCTATTTTGCCGTCGATCCTGCAACAAAAGAATATTCAGAACTGGTCTTTGATGACGGGCAGACGTTAACACATGTATCGTTCGCCGGAAATAGCGAAGCCGCAGGTTTAGCGCCTGCTACGTTAACGCCGCAAAATGACATTATTACCTCAATTTCGCCCTTTATTGAGCACGCGGTCAGTACGGCGGGCGAGCTACCGTGGGGCTGGATTGTCGGTGGGACGCTTGCAGGTGGCGCGGTCGGCGCGCTGCTCGCCAATGGCGGCAGCGATGGTGACAGCAAAACGGAAGTGGTTACGCCGCCGGGTGAACCGCAAAGCGCCACACCTTCGTTTATCACGCTCGATAACACTGGCGACAAACATGGCTTGCTGGCAACCGGGGATACCACTGACGATACCACCCCCACGTTCAGCGGCACCGGGCAGGCCGGGGCAAGCATTGCGATACGTGACAGTAATGGCGTCACCGTTGCCAGTACCACGGTGGGCGCGGATGGCCGCTGGTCCGTTACCTTACCCACGCAGTCTGCGGGCGAGCATACATGGTCCGTCTCGCAAATTGACGGCGATCAGACGGCGCAGGCTGGCAGTATCACCCTGACTATCGACACCGCGCCTGCTGCTATTTCTATCGCCACGACGGCCGGCGATAACGTACTCAATGATCAGGAACAGGCGGCAGGATTTACGCTCTCCGGCGCAACGCAGCATCTTGCCGCGGGTAGCACGCTAACGCTGACGCTCAATGGCAAAACCTACACCACGGAAGTGGGCAGCGGCGGCGCGTGGCGCGTCGCGATCCCCGTGGCGGATGCGCAGGCTCTGGCGGAGGGTAATCAAAACGTCACTGTTTCAGGCATTGATGCGGCCGGGAACCGTATCTCTGCCAGCCAAACATTCACGGTCGATACGCAGCCGCCAACGCTCTCCATCGATACTCTCGCCCAGGACAATGTTATCAACGCGCTGGAACATCGCGCGTCACTGACCATAAGCGGCGTGACAACGGCGCAGCCCGGTCAAACGGTCACGGTTACGCTCAATGGCGTCTCGCATACGGCGGTGGTCAGCAACACCGGCAGCTGGCAGCTTTCGATTTCGGCGAGCGAAGTGCAGGCGCTCGGGGACGGCCAGTTCACCGTGACCGCCAGTGTGACCGACAAAGCGGGAAACCCGGCGCAGGCGCAGAGCAGCCTGAGCGTTGATAGTCAGGCGCCGCTGATAACCATTAATACCGTGGCCGGGGATGACATTCTCAACGGTGCAGAACAGAACGTCGCGCAGATCATTTCCGGGCGGGCGAACGGCGCATCGGCCGGAGATGTGGTGACCGTCAGGGTCGGTAATCAGGTGCTTTTGGGGACGGTCGCGGCTGATGGCAGCTGGAGCGTCGGCATGACGGCAACGGTTAGCCACGCGCTGGGCACGGGCGCACACACCATCACCGTGTCTGTTACCGATTCCGCTGGCAATACAGGCAGCGCATCGCGCGTGATCACCCTGAGCGGCACGGCGCCTGAAGTCACAGTCGGTCCTATCAGCCAGGATAACGTACTGAATGCGCAGGAGGCATCGCGCCCGCTGACGTTAAGCGGCACCACCAGTTTGCCCGATGGCAGCACCGTCAGTGTAGTACTGAATAATCATACCTATACCGCCACAGCCAGCGGCCACGCCTGGTCGCTACAGGTGCCAGTGAGCGATGTCGTTAATCTGGTGAACGGAAGTTACACTGTAACGGCAAGCGGAACCGATGCCAACGGCAACAGCGGTAGCGGGCAAGGGCAACTGCTTGTCGATACGACGCTGCCACAGGTGATCATTAACACCTTCGCGGGCGATAACGTGGTGAATGCCGCCGAAGCTGGGGCGAATCAAACCCTGAGCGGGCGCGTGGTTGGTGCCGCGCAGGGCAATACGATAACTATTGAGCTGGGCGGCAATACTTACACGGCGACGGTGGGCAGCAATCTCACCTGGAGCGTGAACGTTCCGGCGGCAGATTTACAGGCGCTGGGCGATGGCGCGTTAACGATAAATGCCTCTGTGACGAACGGACACGGCAACACCGGTAACGGTGAACGTGATATCACTATCAGCGCCACGCTGCCGGGTCTGCGTATCAATACTATTTCCGGCGATGACGTTATTAACGCCCTCGAACAGCAACAGGATCTGGTCATTTCTGGTAGCAGCAGTCATCTCTCCACGGGCACCACCGTGACGGTGACGCTCGGCAACGAAACGTATCAAGGCGTGACCGACAGCAACGGCAACTGGCAGGTGGGCGTACCCGCAGCCGATTTACAGGCGCTCACCGCAGGCACGGTCATCGTGACGGCCAGTGCGACAGATTCGGCAGGTAACCCGGTCGCTATCGACCATAACGTCGTTGTTGATGCGGGGGACGTGGCAATTGCTATCAATATCGTCTCCGGTGATGACATGATTAATGCCTCGGAAAAAGGCGCATCGCTGACATTGACGGGCACCACCCAGGGCGTCGAGGCCGGGCAAACCGTGGTAGTGAAATTCGCCGGGCAAACCCTGACGACCACCGTTCAGAATGACGGTTCCTGGAGCCTGACCGTTCCCGCCAGTGCGGTAAGCAGCCTGCCAGACGGCGCGGCAGAAATCACCGCGACCGTCACCAATATCAGCGGTAACACTGGCGACACTTCCCGTACCATTACCGTCGATAGCCAGGCCCCGGCCTTAAGCATTGACTCGCTGACCGCCGATAACATCATCAACGCCGCCGAAAGTGGTCAGGATCTGCAAATCACTGGCACCACCGACGCCCAGCCAGGGCAGACGGTGACCGTTACGCTGAATGGGCAGACCTATCAGGGGCTCGTGCAGTCAGATGGCACCTGGAGCGTGACCGTTCCCGCCGCCAATGTTGACGCACTGGCTGACGGCAATGCGACGGTCACCGCCAGCGTGAACGATATCGCAGGTAACCCGATCAGCGTTTCACGCGTGGCGCTGGTCGATGCCACGCCGCCGGTGGTAACCATTAATCCGGTGGCGACCGATAACGTCATTAACACCCCGGAACATACCCAGGCGCAAATCATCAGCGGCACGGTTACTGGTGCACAGGCTGGCGATATCGTCACCGTGACATTGAATAATGTGAATTACACCACCGTGGTGGATGCTTCCGGCAACTGGAGTCTGGGCGTTCCGGCCTCGGTGGTCAGTGGGCTGGCGGACGGCAGTTATCCCATCAGCGCTTCGGTCACTGACCGCGCCGGAAACACGGGCAGCCAGTCACTGACCGTCACGGTCGATACCGCCGCGCCAGTAATTGGTATTAACACCGTTGCTGGCGATGATGTGATAAACGCCAGCGAAAAAGGGGCCGATGTTCAAATTACCGGTACCAGCGATCAGCCTGTTAATACCGCCATCACCGTGACATTGAACGGGCAAAATTACACCACCACGACCGACGCCTCCGGCAACTGGAGCGTCACGGTTCCGGCATCGGCGGTCACCGCCCTGGGCCAGGCCAACTATACGGTAACGGCGGCGGTGACCAGCGGTATCGGCAACAGCGCCATCGCCAGCCATAACGTGCTGGTCGACAGCGCGCTGCCCGGTGTGACCATTAACCCGGTGGCAACCGACGATATTATTAACGCCGCCGAAGCGGGCGCAGCGCAAACCATCAGCGGGCAGGTTACCGGAGCCGCCGTTGGCGACACGGTAACGATTACGCTGGGCGGCAATACTTACACCACCACCGTCCAGCCGGGATTAAGCTGGAGCGTGAGCGTTCCGGCGGCAGATATTCAGGCGCTGGGCAATGGCGATTTAACGGTTAATGCCTCGGTCACCAATCAAAACGGCAACACCGGCAGCGGTACGCGGGATATCATCATCGACGCCAATCTGCCTGGCCTGCGGGTCGATACGGTGGCGGGCGATGATGTGGTCAATATCATCGAGCACGGGCAGGCGCTGGTAGTCAGCGGCAGCAGCTCGGGGCTGGCTGAAGGCACGCCGCTTACCGTCACAATTAATAATGTGGAATACACCACTGCGGTGCAGGCCGATGGCAGCTGGAGCGTGGGCGTCACGGCGGCGCAGGTTAGCGCCTGGCCTGCGGGGACGGTTAATATTGCCGTTTCAGGGGAAAGTAGCGCCGAAAATCCGGTGAGTATTACGCATCCGGTAACGGTGGATCTCACTCCGGCGGCTATCACCATCAACACTATCGCCACGGACGATGTGATTAACGCCGCAGAAAAAGGCGCTAATTTAACGCTTTCCGGCACCACCACTAACGTAGAACCCGGTCAAACCGTCACCGTCACCTTTGGCGGGAAAAATTACACTGCCAGCGTAGCGAGCGATGGTAGCTGGACTGCCACCGTACCCGCCGCCGATCTGGCGTCATTACCCGAGGGCAGCGCCTCCGCACAGGCCAGCGTCAGCAATATCAACGGCAATAGCGCCTCGGCGGTGCATAACTACAGCGTCGACAGCAGCGCGCCAACCATCATTATCAATACCGTTGCCAGCGACAATATCGTCAACGGCAGCGAAGCCGATGCGGGCGTGACGGTGAGCGGCAGCACCACCGCCGAAGCGGGGCAGATTGTTACGATAACGCTTAACAGCCCGACCGTGCAGACGTATCAGGCAACGGTACAGGCCGACGGCAGTTGGAGCATTAATATACCCGCGGCAGATCTTGAGGCATTGACGGATGGCAGCCACACCCTGACCGCGACGGTCAATGATAAAGCGGGCAACCCGGCGAGCACCACGCACAATCTGGCGGTGGATCTCACCGTTCCGGTACTCACCATCAACACCATTGCGGGCGACGATATTATTAACGCCGCCGAACACGGGCAGGCGCTGGTGATTTCCGGTTCCAGCACCGGTGGAGAAGCGGGGGATGTCGTCAGCGTCACGCTAAATAATAAAACTTACACCACCACCCTGGATGCCTCCGGCAACTGGAGCGTCGGCGTTCCGGCGGCGGATGTCACGGCGCTGGGCAGCGGCCCGCAAACTGTTACCGCCACGGTGACTGATGCGGCGGGTAATAGCGATAACGAGACGCACACGGTTACCGTTAACCTTACCGCGCCGACCATTGGCATCAACACCATCGCCACCGATGACGTGATTAACGCGACCGAAAAAGGCGCGGATCTGCAAATTTCCGGCACCAGCAATCAGCCCGCAGGCACCACAATTACGCTGACGCTTAACGGACAAAATTACTCCGCCACGACGGACGCCGCAGGCAACTGGAGCACCACGGTGCCAGCCTCCGCCGTCAGTGCGCTGGGCGAAGCCAGCTACACGGTGACGGCGAACGTTACCGACAGCGCGGGCAACAGCAATTCCGCCAGCCATAACGTGCAGGTCAATACCGCGCTGCCGGGTGTCACCCTTAATCCGGTGGCGAGTGACGATATTATTAATGCCGCCGAATCGGACGTGGCGCAGACTATCAGCGGGCAGGTGACGGGCGCGGCGGCGGGCGATACGGTTACCGTAACGCTTGGCGGGAAAACCTACACCGCTACCGTGCAGGGGAATTTAAGCTGGAGCGTGGACGTTCCGGCGGCAGATGTGGGCAACTGGCCTGCGGGGACGGTGAATATCACGGTTTCAGGCGCCAGTAGCGCCGGAAACCCGGTCACTATCACCCATCCAGTCACCGTCGATCTGGCAGCGGTGGCGATTTCCATTCACACCGTTTCCGGCGACGATGTGATTAACGCTGCTGAAAAAGGGGCCGATTTAACCCTTTCCGGCAGCACCTCTGGCGTGGAAGCGGGGCAAACGGTCACTGTTACCTTTGGCGGTAAAACCTACACCGCCACCGTAGCGGGCGATGGTAGCTGGACAACCAGCGTGCCTGCCGCCGATCTCGCCGCATTACGCGACGGCGACGCCACGGTACAGGCGAGCGTCAGCACTATTAACGGCAACACGGCTTCGGCAACCCACGCCTACAGCGTCGATGCTACAGCACCGACGCTTGCCATTAATACCATCGCCACCGACGATATTCTTAACGCCGCCGAGGCGGGCAATCCGTTAACCATCAGCGGCAGCAGTAGCGCCGAAGCGGGGCAGACGGTAACAGTCACGCTTAATGGCGTGACTTACAGCGGCACCGTCCAGGCGGACGGAAGCTGGAGCGTCAGCGTACCGACGGCGGATCTCAGCAATCTGACCGCCAGCCCGTACACGGTCAGCGCCTCGGTAAGCGATAAAGCGGGTAACCCGGCGACCGCCACTCACGGTCTGGCGGTGGATCTCAGCGTTCCAGTGCTGACCATCAACACCGTCTCCGGCGATGACATTATTAACGCCGCCGAACACGGGCAGGCGCTGGTGATCTCCGGTTCCAGCACTGGCGGCGAAGCGGGCGATGTCATCACCGTCACGTTAAACAGTAAAACCTACACCACCACGCTGGACGCTTCCGGCAACTGGAGCGTCGGCGTTCCGCTGTCAGATGTCACTGCGCTGGGCAGCGGCCCGCAAACCATCACCGCCACTATTACCGATGTAGCAGGTAATAGCGATGACGCCAGCCGCACGATCACTGTGAATCTCACCTCGCCAACCATTGGCATCAACACTATCGCCAGCGATGACGTCATTAACGCCACGGAAAAAGGCGCGGATCTGCAAATTACCGGTACCAGTAATCAGCCCGCAGGCACCACCATTACGGTGACGCTGAACGGGCAAAATTACACCGCCACTACAGATGCTTCCGGCAACTGGAGCTCCACGGTGCCAGCCTCAGCGGTTAGCGCGCTGGGTGAGGCCAACTACACGGTAACAGCAAACGTCACTGACACGGCAGGCAACAGCAATTCCGCCAGCCATAACGTGCTGGTCAACAGCGCCTTGCCTGCCGTCACCATTAACGCGGTGGCGACCGATGACATTATCAACGCTGCCGAAGCGGGCAATGCGCAAACCATCAGTGGTCAGGTGACGGGCGCGGCGCAGGGAGATACGGTCACCGTTACGCTGGGTGGCAACACCTACACCGCCACGGTGCAGGCTAATTTAAGCTGGAGTGTCAGCGTTCCGGCGGCGGATATTCAGGCGCTGGGCAACGGTTCTCTGACGGTTAACGCCTCGGTCACCAATGGCGTTGGCAACACGGGCAGCGGCTCGCGAGACATCACTATCGACGCCAATCTGCCTGGCCTGCGTGTCGATACCGTAGCGGGTGATGATGTTATTAACAGCATTGAGCACAGTCAGGCGCTGGTGATTACCGGGAGCAGCACTGGATTGACAGCAGGAACCGCGTTAACGGTCGTTATCAATAACGTCACTTACGGCGCGACGGTGTTAGCCGACGGCACGTGGAGCCTCGGCGTTCCTGCGGCAGACGTCAGTAACTGGCCTGCGGGTACGGTGGATATTACGGTAAGTGGCACCAACAGCGCCGGAACAACCTCCACCATAACTCATCCGGTTACCGTCGATCTGGCGGCGGTCGCCATCACCATTAACACTCTCTCTGGTGATGATGTGATCAACGCCGTCGAAAAAGGCGAAACGCTGGTCGTAAGCGGCAGCACCAGCGGTGTGGAAGCCGGGCAAACGGTGACCGTCACCTTTGGTGGCAAAAATTACACCACCACCGTGGAAGCCAACGGCAGCTGGACGGTGAATGTGCCGCCTGCCGATCTCGCTGCGCTACCGGACGGCGCGGGCAACGTACAGGCGAGCGTCAGCAACATTAACGGCAATAACGCCCAGGCGGATCGCGCGTACAGCGTCGATGCCACCGCGCCGCTTGTGACCATCAACACCATCGCCAGCGACGATATCCTTAACGTGAGCGAAGCGGGCGCGGGGATCACCATCAGCGGCACCACCACGGCGCAGGCCGGGCAGACGCTGACCGTCACGCTGAATAACAACACGTACCAGACCACCGTCCAGGCGGATGGCACCTGGAGCGTGAACGTTCCGGCAACGGATTTAAGCGGATTAACCGCCAGCAGCTATACCGTGACCGCCACGGTAAGCGACAAAGCAGGTAACCCGGCAAGCGCCGACCATGCGCTGGCGGTGGATGTTACCGCGCCGGATCTCACCATTAACACCGTCGCTGGCGATGACATTATCAACGCCATCGAACACGGTCAGGCGCTGGTGGTCAGCGGCACCAGTACGGGCGCGGCGGCGGGCGATGTGGTGACCGTCACGCTCAACGGTAAAAACTACACTACCACGCTGGACGCCTCCGGTAACTGGAGTGTGGGCATTCCGGCGGCGGATGTCACGGCGCTGGCAACCGGCAGCCAGACCATCACCGCCAGCCTGAGCGATCGCGCGGGCAACAGCGACAGCACGACTCACGATGTGACCGTTGATCTCAGCGGCCCGACGCTGACCATCAACACCGTCTCCGGCGATGACATCATTAACAATACCGAGAAAACCCAGGATCTGATCATCAGCGGCGGCTCCAGCGGTCTGGCGACAGGCACCACGGTCACGGTGATGTTGAACGGCCTGGCGTACAGCGCCACTACCGATAGTTCCGGCAACTGGAGCGTTACCGTGCCTGCTTCGGCGGTCGGCGCACTGGGTGAGGCGGTGTATCAGATTAGCGCCAGCGCCACCGACAGCGCGGGCAACAGCGGCAGCACCACCCATACGGTGAATGTCGAATCGCTCCTGCCTGGGGTGATCATTAATACCGTGGCAGGCGATGACATTATCAACGCCGCTGAAATCGCTGTGGCGCAGACCATCAGCGGTCAGGTGACGGGAACGGCAGCAGCAGGAGATACGGTCACTGTCACGCTCGGCGGCAACCAATACGTCGCCACCGTGCAGCCAGATTTAAGCTGGAGCGTCAGCGTGCCGGCGGCAGATTTGCAGGCGCTGGGCAACGGTGAACTGACCATCAGCGCCTCGGTGACTAATGGCGTGGGTAATACCGGCACCACAACGCACAATATCGTGATAGACGCCAATTTGCCAGGTCTGCGCGTCGATACCGTGGCAGGCGATGATGTGGTCAATATTATCGAGCATGGGCAGGCACTGGTGGTCACCGGTAGCAGCACCGGACTGGCGGCGGGCGCGGCGTTGACGGTAGTCATCAACAACGTTACCTATGGCGCAACGGTACTCGCCGATGGCACCTGGAGCGTCGGCGTTTCGGCGGCGGACGTGGGTAACTGGCCTGCGGGGACGGTCAATATTGCCGTCTCTGGCACCAACACCGCCGGAACCACAACCAGCATTAGCCATCCGGTCACGGTCGATCTCGCTACCGTGGCGATCACCATCAACACCCTTTCCACAGACGATGTCATTAACGCCGCCGAAAAAGGCTCTGATTTGCAGCTGTCCGGCACCACCTCCGGCGTGGAAGCGGGGCAGACCATTACCGTTATTTTCGGCGGCAAAAGCTACACCACCACCGTGGCAACGGGCGGTAGCTGGGGCTTGACAGTTCCGGCAGCGGATCTCGCAACCTTGCCAGATGGCGCAGCAAACGTACAAGCCAGCGTCAGCAACGTAGCTGGTAACAACGCCCAGGCAACGCATGCTTACAGCGTTGATGCCACCGCGCCAACGATCACCATCAACACCATTGCCAGCGACGATATTCTTAATGCCGCGGAAGCGGGATCGGCGCTGACCATCAGCGGCACCAGTACGGCAGAAGCCGGACAGACGGTGACCGTGACGCTAAACGGCGTCGATTACAGCGGCAACGTACAAGCAGACGGGAGCTGGAGCGTCAGCGTACCAACTGGCGATTTAGCCAACCTCACCGCCAGCCCCTATACGGTGAGTGCGGCGGTCAGCGACAAAGCGGGCAACCCGACCTCGGCAACGCATAATCTGACGGTAGATCTCGTTGCCCCAGTCGTCACCATCAACACGGTAGCGGGCGATGACATCATCAACGCCACGGAACATGCTCAGGCGCAGATTATCAGCGGCTCGGCAACGGGCGCGACCACCGGTAACACGGTTTCCGTGACGATTGGCACGACCACCTACACCACCGTGCTGGACGCCAACGGCAACTGGAGCATCGGCGTGCCTGCCAGCGTGATTTCCGCGCTGGCGCAGGGCGATGTGACCATTACCGCCACGGTCACCGACTCCGCAGGTAACAGCGGCACGGCCTCGCACACTGTCAGCGTGGCGCTCGGCGCACCCGTGCTCGGCATCAACACGATTGCCGTCGATGACATTATCAACGCCACGGAGAAAGGTGCGGATCTGGCGATTTCCGGCACCAGCAACCAGCCTGCGGGTACGCAGGTAACCGTTACGCTCAACGGGCAAAATTACACCACCACAGCCGATGCTTCCGGTAACTGGAGCGTGACCGTTCCGGCGTCTGCGGTTGGTACGCTCGGTGAAGCGACTTATACCGTAACCGCCGCCGCAACCGATGTTGATGGCAACAGCGGTTCCGCCAGCCATAACGTGCAGGTCAATACCGCGCTACCTGGCGTCACCATTAACGTTGTGGCGAGCGACGATATTATTAACGCTGCCGAAGCGGGCGCGGGCCAGACCATCAGCGGTCAGGTCACAGGCGCGGCGGCAGGCGACACGGTAACCGTCACGCTCGGCGGAGCGACTTACACCGCCACGGTGCAGGCGAATTTAAGCTGGAGTATTAATGTTCCGGCAGCCGCTTTACAGGCATTGGGCAACGGCGAACTGACCATTTCGGCTTCGGTGACGAACAGCGTAGGCAATACCGGAAATGGCACGCGGGAAATTACCATCGACGCGAATCTGCCCGGTCTGCGGGTCGATACTGTCGCTGGCGATGATGTGGTCAACATTATCGAGCACGGGCAGGCGCTGGTGATTACCGGCAGCAGTTCCGGTCTGGCGACGGGCAGTAACGTCACGCTGACCATTAACGGGCAAACCTATGTTGCGGCGGTGCTGGCGGATGGCACCTGGAGCGTCGGCGTTCCGGCGGTGGATGTCAGCGCCTGGCCTGCGGGGACGGTCACGATTACGGCGAGCGGTAGCACCACAGCCGGAAATCCGGTCAGCGTTACGCATCCGGTGACTGTCGATCTCTCGGCGATTGCCGTCAGCATCAACGCCATTACCGCCGATGATGTGATTAACGCTGCTGAAAAAGGCACGGCGTTAACGCTCTCCGGTAGCACTTCTGGTGTCGAAGCCGGACAAACGGTCACCGTGACCTTTGGCGGCAAAACCTACACTGCAAGCGTCGCGGCGAATGGTTCGTGGAGCACCACAGTTCCGGCGGCGGATATGGCGGCCCTGCGTGATGGTGATGCCAGCGCACAGGCCAGCGTCAGCAATGTTAACGGCAACAGCGCCACCACTACCCACGCATACAGCGTCGATGCCAGCGTGCCAACGGTGACCATTAACACCATTGCGGGCGACGATATTCTTAACGCCGCCGAAGCCGGAGCTGCGCTGACCATCACTGGCAGCAGCACGGCGGAAGCGGGGCAGACGGTGACCGTCACCCTCAATGGCACAAACTATACCGGCACCGTACAGACGGACGGCAGCTGGAGCGTCAGCGTGCCGCCAGCCGACTTAAGCGCCCTGACCGCCAGCAACTACACCGTCAGCGCGGCGGTGAGCGACAAGGCCGGAAACCCGGCCTCCGTTAACCACAACCTGACGGTGGATACTTCCGTTCCGGTCGTCACCATCAACACGGTGGCGGGCGATGATGTGATCAACGCGACGGAACACGCCCAGGCGCAGATTATCAGCGGCTCCGCCACGGGGGCGGCAACCGGCAGCACCGTGACGGTGACTATCGGCAGCAGCACCTTCACCACCGTGCTGGATGCCAGCGGTAACTGGAGCGTCGGCGTCCCGGCAAGCGTCGTCTCGGCACTGGCGAACGGCACGGTGACCATTAACGCCAGCGTCACCGATGCTGCCGGAAACAGCGGCAGCGCCACCCATCAGGTGACAGTCAACACCGGGCTACCAACCATTACCTTTAACGCCATCAGCGGCGATAACGTCCTGAACGCCGATGAAAAAGGCCAGCCGTTGACCATCAGCGGTAGCAGTACGGGGCTGGTGACAGGCGCACAGGTTACCGTCACGCTCAACGGTCATAACTACAGCGCCACCACCGACGCGGCGGGCAACTGGACCTTAACCGTTCCGGTCAGCGATCTGGCGGCTTTAGGTCAGGCCAACTATATCGTCAGCGCCAGTGCCACCAGTGCGGCGGGTAACACCGCCAGCAACCAGGCGAATTTGCTGGTCGACAGCGGCCTGCCGGGCGTCACCATCAATACTGTGGCGGGTGACGATATTATCAACGCCGCTGAAGCGGGGGCCGATCAAACCATCAGCGGGGTAGTGACCCGCGCCGCCGCTGGCGATACGGTCACCGTGACGCTGGGCGGCAACACTTACACCACCACGGTACAGGGCAACTTAAGCTGGAGTATCAGCGTTCCGGCAGCCGATCTCCAGGCGCTGGGCAATGGCGATTTGACCATTACCGCCTCGGTCACCAACGCGAATGGCAATACGGGTAGCGGCACGCGGGATATCACCATTGACGCCAACCTGCCGGGGCTGCGCGTGGATACCGTCGCGGGCGATGATATCGTCAACAGCATCGAACACGGGCAGGCGCTGGTGATCACCGGTGGCAGTAGCGGCCTGAATGCAGGCGTGCCGTTGACGATTACTATCAACGGCACAGCCTATGCCGCCACCGTACAGGCAGACGGAAGCTGGAGCGTCGGTATTCCGGCAGTAAACGTCAGTGCCTGGCCAGCGGGGCCGTTAGCCGTTGACGTAACAGGCCAGAGCAGCGCCGGAAATCCGGTCAGCGTCAGCCATCCGTTCACCGTCGATTTAACGGCGGTGGCAATCAGCATCAACACCGTTGCCAGCGACGACGTAATTAACGCCGCCGAGAAAGGCACCAATCTGACCCTTTCTGGTAGCACCAGCGGGATTGAAAGCGGGCAAACCGTTACCGTCACCTTTGGCGGCAAAACCTACACCGCAAGCGTCGCCGCCAACGGAAGCTGGAGCGTGAATGTTCCGGCGGCGGATCTGGCAACGCTGCCAGACGGCGCCGCGAACGTGCAGGCCAGCGTCAGCAGCGCGAGCGGCAACAGCGCCTCGGCGACCCATGCGTATAACGTTGACGCCAGCGCACCGACGCTCACCATAAACACCATCGCCAGCGATGACATCCTTAACGCCACAGAGGCCGGAAGCCCGCTCACCCTCAGCGGCACCAGCACAGCCGAAACCGGGCAGACGGTGACCGTCACCCTTAACGGTGCAACTTACACCGGCAATGTGCAGGCGGACGGTAGCTGGAGCGTCAGTGTTCCTACTTCAGCCCTGGGCGTGCTGACCGCAAGCAATTACACCGTCAGCGCCACGGTCAACGACAAAGCGGGTAACCCCGGCAGCACCAGCCATAATCTGGCGGTAGACACCACCGCGCCGGTTCTTACCATTAACAGCGTGGCGGGCGATGACATCATCAACGACGCTGAACACGGACAGGCGCTGGTGATCTCCGGCACCAGTACCGGGGGGGAAGCGGGCGATGTGGTGAGCGTCGTGCTCAACGGCAAAACCTACACCACCACCCTGGATGCCTCCGGCAACTGGAGCGTTGGCGTTCCAGCAGCGGATGTTACGGCGCTGGGCAGCGGCGCACAGACGATCACCGCCAGCGTCAGCGATCGGGCGGGTAACAGCGATGACGCCAGCCGCACCGTGACCGTCAGCCTCAGCGCGCCAGTGATTAGCATCAACACCATCGCGGGCGATGATGTGATCAACGCGACGGAAAAAGGATCGAACCTACAACTGACTGGCACCAGCGATCAACCTGTGGGTACGGCGGTCACCGTCACGCTGAACGGACAAAACTACCGTGCCACCACCGATGCTTCCGGCAACTGGAGCGTTACCGTGCCCGCCTCGGCGGTCAGTGCGCTGGGCGAAGCGACCTACAGCGTCACGGCGAGCGTCACCAATGCTCAGGGCAACAGCAGCACCGCCAGCCATAACGTGCAGGTCAATACCGCGCTGCCGGGCGTCACCCTTAATCCGGTAGCGACGGACGATATTATCAACGCCGCTGAAGCAGGCAGTGCGCAAACCATCAGCGGCCAGGTAACCGGGGCGGCGGCGGGCAGTACCGTCACCGTTGAACTGGGCGGTAAAACTTACACCGCCACCGTGCAGCCAGATTTAAGCTGGAATGTGAGCGTACCTGCCGCCGACTGGCAGGCGCTGGGTAACGGTGAGTTAACCGTTAACGCCTCGGTAACCAACGCCGTTGGCAACACCGGCAGCGGCACGCGCGATATCACCATCGATGCCAGTCTGCCAGGTCTGCGGGTGGATACCGTTGCGGGCGATGATGTGGTCAATATTATTGAACACGGTCAGGCGCAGGTGATTACTGGCAGCAGTTCCGGTTTTGCCGCAGGGACGGCATTGACGGTGGTGATTAATAACCAAACTTACGCCGCCACGGTGCTGGCAAACGGCACCTGGAGCGTCGGCGTTCCGGCGGCGGATGTCAGCAACTGGCCTGCGGGAACGCTGAATATTAGCGTTAGCGGCGCGAACAGTGCCGGAACGCAAACCAGCATTACCCATCCGCTGACCGTTGATCTCACTACCGTCGCCGTCAGTATTAACACCATCACCAGCGATGATGTGATTAACGCCGCCGAAAAAGGCGCGGCGCTAACGCTCTCCGGCAGCACGTCCGGCGTCGAAGCGGGGCAAACCGTTACCATTACTTTTGGCGGTAAAACCTACACCACCACGGTGGCGGCTAACGGTAGCTGGAGCACCACCGTTCCGGCTGCGGATATGGCGACGTTGCGTGACGGTGATGCCAGCGCCCAGGTGCGGGTGACTAACGTCAACGGCAACAGCGCCACGGCAACGCACGAATACAGCGTCGATAGCGCCGCGCCAACGGTGACTATCAACACCATTGCCAGCGATAACATCATCAATGCCAGCGAAGCGGCGGCGGGCGTAACGGTTTCCGGCACCAGCACGGCGGAAGCGGGGCAGACGCTCACCGTCACGCTCAACGGCACTACCTACCAGACCACGGTACAGGCGGACGGTAGCTGGAGCTTAACGCTGCCTGCCAGCGACTTAACCGCACTGGCAAATAACGGCTACACCCTGACCGCCACGGTCAGCGATCTGGCGGGTAACCCTGGCAGCGCCAGCAAAGGTGTGACCGTCGATACCACTGCGCCGGTGATCAGTTTCAACACCGTGGCGGGCGATGATGTGATTAACAACGTCGAACACACTCAGGCGCAGATTATCAGCGGCACCGCCACGGGCGCGGTCGCGGGCGACCGCCTGGTGGTGACCATCGCCGGGCAGCAGTATGTCACCAGCACCGATGCCAGCGGCAACTGGAGCGTTGGCGTGCCTGCCAGCGTGATTTCCGGCCTTGCAGACGGCACGGTGACCATCAGCGCCACTATCACCGATAGCGCAGGCAACAGCAGCACGCAGACGCACAACGTGCAGGTGAACACGGCGGCAGTGTCGCTCTCGGTCAGCACTATCAGCGGCGATAACCTTATTAACGCCGCCGAAGCGGGCAGTGCGCTGACCCTGAGCGGCACTGGTACTAATTTCGCGACAGGTACAGTGGTGACCGTGTTGCTTAACGGCAAAGGCTACAGCGCCACCATTCAAAGCAACGGGAGCTGGAGCGTGAATGTGCCAGCGGCGGATGTTGCGGCACTGGCGGATGGCACCAGCTACACGGTTAGCGCCTCCGCTCAGGACAGCGCCGGAAACAGCGCCACGGCCTCGCGCAGCGTGGCGGTGGATCTCACCGCGCCGGTTATCAGCATTAACACCGTTTCGACGGACGACCGACTCAACGCCGCTGAACAGCAGCAGCCGTTAACCCTTAACGGCTCGACCAGCGCGGAAGTGGGGCAGACGGTCACCGTGACCTTTGACGGCAAAACTTACACCGCTACGGTTGCCGCCAATGGCAC
The DNA here is from genome assembly GCF_057782505.1 of Pseudocitrobacter sp. CD920760. NCBI lineage: Bacteria > Pseudomonadati > Pseudomonadota > Gammaproteobacteria > Enterobacterales > Enterobacteriaceae > Pseudocitrobacter > Pseudocitrobacter sp. CD920760. The sequence goes on along the minus strand of NZ_CM173490.1, from coordinate 2,747,481 downwards.
CTGGGCGCTGAACGTGCCTGCGGCGGATCTGGCAGCGCTCGGTCAGGGCGCGCAGACCATTACCGCCAGCGTGAACGATCGCGCCGGTAACCCCGGTCAAACCACGCACGCCCTGACCGTCGATACCGTTGCGCCAACGGTGACCATCGCCACCGTGGCGGGTGACGATATTATCAACAACGCCGAGCAGCTTGCCGGGCAGACCATCAGCGGCACCACCACCGCCGAAGTGGGCCAGACGGTGACCGTCACCTTTAACGGTCAGAGCTGGACCGCCACGGTCGGCAGCGGCGGAAGCTGGTCGGTATTTATTCCGGCGCAGCAGTTTGCCGGATTAAGCGACGGCAGCTACGCCATCAGCGCGACGGTCAGCGATCAGGCCGGAAACCCCGGCAGCGCCAGCCGTGGCGTGACCCTCAATGGCGACGTGCCAACCGTCACCATCAACACCTTTGCGGGCGACGATGTGGTGAACGCGGCGGAACATGCCTCGTCGCTGGTGATCAGCGGCACCACTACCGCCCCAGCCGGGCAGACGCTGACCCTGACCTTAAACGGCAAAACCTACACCACCACCGTGCAGACGGGCGGTAACTGGAGCTACACGCTCGGCAGCGCCGATGTCACCGCGCTGGCGGACGGCAACGCCTACGTGATTAACGCCTCGGTAAGCAACGCTATCGGCAATACCGGTAGCAGCAATCACACCATTACCGTCGATCTCAGCGCCCCGGCGATGGGCATTAATATCGATTCCCTGCAAGCCGACACTGGCCTTAGCGCCAGCGACTTTATCACCAGCGTCAGTCCGGTGGTGGTCAACGGCTCGCTCACCGCCGCGCTTGCCAGTAACGAGACGGCGCAAATAAGTATCGACGGCGGCACAACCTGGACCACGCTTACCGTTACCGGCACGACCTGGCGCTATAACGACAGCCGCACGCTGACCGATGGCAACTATCTCTATCAGGTGCGGGTGATTGACGCTGCGGGCAACGTCGGCGCGACCGACAGCCAGAACGTGGTGATCGACACCATCGCGCCAGATCCAGCAGTAAAAACCATCGCCATCAGCGCGATCACCACTGATACTGGATTGATTACTAACGATTTTGTCACCAGCGACACGACGCTTGCGGTGAGCGGCACGCTGGGTGCGGCGCTTTCTGCCGGTGAGTTCGCGCAAATCAGCATTGATGGCGGCACCACCTGGCAGAATCTTTCGGTAAGCGGTTTGACCTGGACGTACCTTGACGGGCGTACGCTGACCGATGGCAACTACAACTACCAGGTGCGGGTGATCGACACCGCCGGAAATATCGGCGCGACCGCCAGCCAGATAGTCACCGTGGACACCACCGCGCCGCTGGCGAGCAAAACCATCGCCATTGCGGGCATCAGCGATGACACCGGGTTAAGCAGCAGCGATTTCGTTACTCGCGACACCACGCTGACCGTGCGCGGCACGCTCGGCGCGGCGTTGGCCGCCGATGAACGGGCGCAAATCAGCCTCGACGGCGGTGTTACCTGGACCACCTTAACCGTTATCGGCACCAGCTGGAGCTATGCCGATGGTCGCACGCTTACCGACGGCACCTGGAACTACACGGTGCGGGTGGTGGATCTGGCGGGGAACGTCGGGCAGACCGCGACGTAAAATGTGGTGGTCGACACTACCAGCCCGGAAGCGGCGAAAAGCATCACCATTACCGGTATCAGCGATGACACCGGAGCCAGCAGCACTGATTTTATTACCAGCGACACCACGCTTACCGTGCGCGGCGTGTTGGGCGCGGCGCTCGGCGCTAATGAGTTCGCACAAATCAGTACCGACAACGGCGCAACCTGGGTGAACGTGACGCTAGCAGCAGACGGCCTGAACTGGAGTTACGTTGACGGACGAACCCTCACCAACGGCACCACTACCTGGCAGGTGCGGGTGGTCGATCTGGCGGGTAACGTCGGCGCAACCGGCAGCCAGTCGGCGCAGATCGACACGGTTAACCCGGCGCAGGTGTTAACCATCGCCAGCATCAGCACCGACACGGGGAGTTCGTCCACCGACTTTATCACCAGCGATACCACGCTCACGCTGACCGGTTCGCTGGGGGCGGGGCTTGCCAGCGGCGAAGTGGCGCAGATTAGCCTTGATGGCGGTGCGACCTGGACCACGCTCACTACCAACGGCACGCAGTGGACTTACACCGACAGCCGCACGCTGACCGATGGCAACTACGTTTATCAGGTGCGGGTGCTGGATCTGGCGGGAAATACCGGCCCGGTGGTGTCGAAAACGGTGGTGGTCGATACGATTAACCCCACCGCCACGCCAGGTATTGTGTCGTATACCGATGATGTCGGGCAGCGGCAGGGGACGTTAAGCAGTTCTCAGGCCACCGACGACACCACGCCGCTGCTGAACGGCGTGCTCTCCGGCCCGCTTGCCAGCGGTGAAGTGGTTTACCTCTACCGTAACGGTCTGCTGTTAGGCGCGGTAACGATGGTCGGCGCACTGAACTGGACCTACAGCGACAGCGGTCTGGTCAGCGGCGCCTACACCTACAGCGCGCGGGTAGTGGATCTGGCAGGAAATATCACCTCCTCCAGCGATTTTATTCTGACGGTCGATACCTCTATTCCGACCACGTTGGCGCAAATCACCAGCCAGACCACGCGCGATACCACGCCGATTATCAGCGGGGTGATCACTGCCGCGCTCGCCAGCGGGCAGTATGTCGAAGTGGTCATCAATGGCAAAACCTACACCTCGCAGCCGGGCGGTGCGGTGGTAGTCGATCCGGCGCACAACACCTGGTATGTGCAACTGCCGGATACCGATGTGCTGGCGGCGTCCGCGACCGCCTATAACGTCACCGCGCAGGTAAAAAGCTCGGCGGGCAACGGCAACACCGCCAACGTCAGCAACGGCACGGTGACGGTCAACGCAGCGATTGATTACACACCGACCTGGACCACCGCCAATAAAACCACCGCCTGGGGGCTGACCTACGGCCTCGACACACACGGGATGTGGACGGTGCTGGCAAACCAGCAGGTGATGCAATCGACCGACCCGCTGACCTGGTCGAAAACTGCCCTGACGCTGTACCAGAGCGGCAACAGCTACGCCACCAGCTCCATCGCCGATTACGACCGTAACGGCACGGGCGATCTGTTTATCACCCGTGATGACTACGGCACGGGCTATATCAACGGCTTTACCAATAACGGCGACGGCACGTTTTCCAGCGCAATTCTGGTCGCCGTCGGCACCCTGACGTGGTATGGCTCGGTAGTGGCGTTTGATAAAGAGGGCGACGGCTATCTCGATTTCTGGATTGGCGACGCAGGCGGGCCGGACTCCAACACCTTCTTGTGGAATAACGCAGGCACTCTGGTAGGCAACTCCACCACCGCCAACAACGGAGGAAGCGCCACGGTCGGCGGGGTAGTAAACGGCTATCTTTCCCTTAACGAAGGTTCCGGCGTCGATCTCAACAATGACGGCAGGGTCGACCTGGTTCAGCACACCTTCAACCTGAATAACTACTACACCCTTTCATCGCTCATCAGCCAGGGCAACGGCACGTTTGTCTGGGGACAAAACACCATCAATACCTTCCTCAGCGTTGCAGGCAGCGGCGGCAACTCGACGTCTGTGTCCATGACCTGGGCAGATTTCGATGGTGACGGCGATATGGACCTCTTCCTGCCCGCCAGCCAGGGAAGAGCTAACTACGGCTCGCTGTTATTCAATACCAACGGCGTGTTGGGGAATCCGGTGGCGGTGGGGGCAACGGGTACAACCTATGCCAGCCAGTTCAGCGTGGCAGTGGACTGGGATCATGACGGGTTAATGGATATCGCGCGTATTGCTCAGACCGGGCAGTCGTACCTCTATACTAACGTCAGTAATGCCAGTAACTGGACACAATCTACCCTCGGCGGCAGCCAGAGCGGCATCACCAGCGGCGTGGCGGCAATGGATTACGACTGGGACGGCGCGGTGGATGTGCTGGTGACCAAACAGTCGGGCAGCGTGTTCCTGATCCGCAACACTAATACGGTGAGCTACGGTACCTCTCTGCACCTGCGCATCACCGATCCCAACGGCATTAACGTCTATTACGGTAATACCGTAAAACTGTACAACTCGGCGGGAGTGCTGGTTGCTACGCAAATCATCAACCCGCAGTCGGGGATGGGCGTCAACGACACCTCGGCGCTGGTCAATTTCTACGGGCTGAATGCCGGAGAAACCTACAACGCGGTGCTGATCAAATCCACCGGCACCACCGCCAGCAATATTGACCAGACGGTGAATAGCACCTGGGGCGGTTTACATGCCACCGATGCTACCCACGCTTACGATCTCAGCGCCGAAGCAGGCACCGCGAGCAACAACGGTAAGTTCGTTGGTACCGGCTATAACGACACCTTCTTCGCTACTGCTGGCACCGACACCTACGACGGTTCCGGCGGCTGGGTGTACAGCTCCGGCACCGGGACCTGGCTGGCGAACGGCGGGATGGACGTGGTCGATTTCCGCCTCTCCACTGTGGGGATCACCGCCAACTTAAGCACCACTACTGCCCAGGCGACCGGCTTTAACACCTCGACATTTACCAATATCGAAGGTATTTCCGGCTCCAACTTTAACGACACTCTGACTGGCAGCAGCGGCGATAACCAACTGGAAGGTCGCGGGGGTAACGACACCATCAACATCGGCAACGGCGGTCACGACACCTTGCTCTATAAACTGCTCAACGCCAGCGACGCCACTGGCGGCAACGGCTCGGACGTGGTGAATGGCTTTACGGTAGGCACATGGGAAGGCACCGCCGACACCGATCGCATTGATATCCGCGAGCTGTTACAGGGCAGCGGCTATACCGGTAATGGCAAAGCCAGCTACGTCAACGGCGTGGCGACGCTGGATGCGCAGGCCGGAAACATCGGTGATTTTGTCAAAGTCACCCAGAGCGGCAGCGACACCATCGTGCAGATCGACCGCGACGGCACGGGCGGCACTTTTGCGGCAACTAACGTGGTCACGCTGACGGGCGTGCATACCGACCTCGCCACATTGCTGGCGAATCATCAGTTGATGGTGGTGTAGATAATGAAAAAAAATGCCCAGTCCGTGGAAGCCTGGCTGGAGGCGATGATCGCCGTGGCGCGCTATTACCGCCTCGATTTTTCTCAGGAGAACGTGCGCGCAACCGTCAACTGGGAGCGCGACAGCAAGCGGGAAGAGTTGCTCACCGACATGGCGCGGCAGTTGGGAATGGGGCTGCGGCTGGTCGAGTTCTCCGCCGATTCGCTTAACCCGTGGCGGCTGCCGTTGATCGCGGTGTTTGATAATCAGCAGATTGGCGTAATCACCCGCCGCGACAATCACGACAATATTAGCGTTCAGTTCAGCGGTGACGAAGGGCTGGAAACCACGCTTAACGTCGCGGATATTGAAGATAAAATCGTCGAACTGGCGTTACTTCGCCCGCTCAGCGCCATTCCCGATGCGCGGGTGGATGACTACATTCGCCCATATCAGGCGAACTGGTTCTGGAATCTCTCGCTAAAAGACTGGCGGCGCTACGGCGATATTATGCTGGCCTCACTGGTGGCGAACGTGCTGGCGCTGGCGGCGATGATTTTCTCGATGCAGGTTTACGACCGCGTCGTTCCGGCGCAGTCCTACCCGACGCTGTGGGTGCTGTTCGCCGGGGTGATGATGGCGATCCTGTTTGAGTTCTGTATGCGCATGGTGCGCACGCACCTCTCGGATATGATTGGCAAACGGGCGGATCTGCGTATTTCGGACCGCGTGTTTGGTCACGCATTACGGCTGAAAAATAACGTGCGCTCGAAATCCACCGGATCGTTTATCTCGCAGATCCGCGAACTGGAATCGGTGCGGGAGCTTATCACCTCCACCACCATCGGCGCGGTGGCGGACCTGCCGTTCTTCCTGCTGTTTGTCTTTATTCTGTGGATGATTGGCGGTTGGCTGGTGCTGGTTGTTTTGCTGGCGCTGCCGTTGCTGGTGATCCCCGGCCTGCTGGTGCAACGCCCGCTGGCGCGGCTGGCGAACGAAGGGATGCGCGAGTCAGCGGTACGCAACGCGACGCTTGTGGAAGCCGTGCAGTCGATTGAAGACATTAAACTGTTGCGCGCCGAGCAGCGTTTTCAGAATCAGTGGAATCACACCAACGATGTGGCCTCGTCCATCAGCATGAAGCAACGTTTTCTCACCGGACTGCTGCTCACCTGGACCCAGGAAGTGCAGTCCATCGTCTACGTGGTGGTGCTGTTGGTGGGCTGCTTTATGGTGATGAACGGCGACATGACCACCGGTGCGCTGGTCGGGACGACGATCCTGGCTTCGCGCACCATCGCGCCGCTGTCGCAGATATCCGGCGTGCTCTCGCGCTGGCAGCAGGCGAAAGTGGCGCGTAACGGCCTCGATGAACTGATGAAGCGCCCGGTGGATCAACCGGAACACGGCAAACTGGTGCATAAAGCGGTGCTGCACGGTAATTATCAGTTCAGCAACGCGGTGTTTTATTACGACGAAGAAGAGAAGATTGCCGATGTGGCGATTGGCAAACTCAACATTCAGGCTGGTGAGAAAATCGCCATTCTTGGGCGCAACGGCGCGGGTAAATCGACACTACTGCAAATGCTCGCCGGAATGCGTATCCCCCAGCAGGGGCAGGTGCTGCTGGATAACATCAGTATCGGGCAGCTTGATCCGGCGGATCTGCGCCGCGACATGGGGCTGCTCAGCCAGACCGGGCGACTGTTCTTCGGTTCGCTGCGGGAAAACCTCACCATGGGGATGCCGGAAGCCAGCGATGAAGATATCGAACGCGCGTTAACCCTCAGCGGGGCGCTACCCTTTGTACAGAAGCAGAAAAACGGCCTCAACTACATGATTCAGGAAGGGGGATTTGGTCTTTCTGGCGGTCAGCGGCAAACGCTGCTGCTGGCGCGGCTACTTATCTCTCAACCCAATATTGTCCTGCTTGACGAACCCAGCGCCTCGCTGGATGAAATGGCGGAAGCGCATTTAATCGAACAACTGAAACAGTGGATTGGACATCGCACGCTGGTCATCGCCACTCACCGCACGGCGATGCTGCAACTGGTGGACCGCATTATCGTGATGGATCAGGGGCGGATTGTCAGAGACGGTGCGAAGGACTCGATTCTGCACGAACTTAATGGCGCACCGGTGCGTCGGGTGACAGTACAAAATGATAAGGGGAGCGCGGCATGAATGGTCAGATTCAGTTTAACCGTGGGCTGAATGAGCCACACCTGCCGCGTTCTGCGCTGGCCGTACGCCTTGTCGCGGTCATGTTTCTCTGCTTCCTGGGTTGGGCCTGGTTCTTCAAACTTGACGAAGTGACGACCGGCACGGGCACCGTGGAGCCCTCCGGGCGCGATCAGGTGGTGCAATCTCTTGAGGGCGGCATACTCTATCATTTGAATGTGAAGGTGGGTGACATTGTTGAGCAAGGCCAGCCGCTGGCGCAGCTTAACCGCACCAAAACGGAATCGGATGTGCAGGAGGCACAATCTCGTTTATATGCTGCGCTGGCAACCTCGGCGCGACTCAGGGCCGAGGTTAATAATCAAGCGCTGGTTTTCCCTGATGAGCTAAAGCCATTGCCGGATCTGGTCGCCTCTGAGACGGCGCTTTATACCACCCGTCGTGAAGCGCTTACCCGCTCCATTTCCGGGCTGGAAGAGGGCATTCGCCTGGTCAACCGTGAACTGGGCATGACGCAGCCGCTGATTAAACAAGGGGCGGCCAGCAGCGTGGAAGTGTTACGTTTACAGCGCCAGATGAATGAGTTACAGAACAAAATTACCGAAATTCGCACCCAGTATTATGTGCGGGCGCGGGAAGATCTTGCCAAAGCGAACGCGGACACTGAGGCTCAGCGATCCGTGATTCGCGGGCGTGAGGACTCGCTAACCCGGCTGAACTTTACCGCACCCGTGCGCGGCATTGTTAAGGATATCGATGTGACAACGGTGGGCGGCGTTATTGCCCCAGGCGGCAAATTGATGACCATCGTACCGTTGGATGAACAATTGTTGATCGAAGCCAAAATCTCACCGCGCGATGTGGCATTTATTCATCCTGGACAGGCATCGCTGGTGAAGATAACCGCCTATGATTACTCGATTTTCGGCGGGTTGGCGGGCGAGGTCGCGGTGATCTCCCCTGATACGCTTCAGGATGAGGTTCGTCGTGATGTTTATTATTACCGGGTATACATTCGCACCGACAGTAATCATCTGCAAAATAAAGCCGGGCAGCAGTTCCCTATTTTTCCCGGAATGGTGGCAACCGTGGATATCAAGACCGGGCGCAAAACGGTACTCGATTACCTGCTGAAGCCGTTTAATAAAGCGCGGGAAGCGCTACGTGAACGTTAATCCAGCTCGTGGATCACATACTCGCCGCTCAGCATCGGGCGGCAGAGTATCTTATAGCCATCCTGGTCAAACCCCGTGGCGATACACGTCAGGTTATCGGCTTCCGTTAGCGACTCTACCGCACCCAGCCACAACCAGTTTTGAATGATATGGTAGTGGGTGAGCGTATCGCTTTTCTCTTCCAGCGCCACGGTGCCTTTCCATGGCCAACATATCAGCTGCAAATGCGCTAACGCACTGCGGAGCCTGTCATTATGATCTTCTATGCTTTCGCGGCCGCAGCAGGCCCCGGCGCAACGCCCCAGCATCGAACGAAAACAGGCACGCCCCCGACTTAATGGCTCCAGCCCCATAACGCCGTAGCACAGACGTTGCGCATCGGCGACAGACTTCAATGCCTCAAGGGCGGCGCGACGATTGGCAAAAAGACCAAAGAGACCCGGCGTGTGGGAAAAATCAACCTCGCGGGCATAAACAACCTGAGGCGTATTTCCCTGCAGGCGCAGGGAACAAAGTTGCTTGTTGCGGCGCAATCGTTTATTGAACAGCGGTTGTTGTTCTTTGATCAAACGCGCTTCAAGCAACAGCGCGCCAAGTTCGCCCGCCGTTGGCTGCCAGCTAATACGTCGGGTCTGCTGTAGCAGAGCCGCTTCCTGCTGGGTGCGAAAGTGTGACATCACCCGGCTGCGAATATTGACACTTTTCCCGATGTAGAGAGGAAGCGTTTCGCTATCGCCGTGAAAGGTGTAAACACCAGGTAATTTCGGCAACGTTTCCAGGCAATAGCGGAGATGCTCGGGGTACGTATAGAGGGGGCCCTGAAGAGGCTCGGGCCGAGCGGGGACCCTGCGGTTGACCATAATAGCTCCAGATACTGTTTATGCATACAGCTTACCGGGCGGGAAGGTAATGTCAATCCTCTGCCCGGTGCTGTGGAGATGCATAACCGTGTCCTTACGCGCGCTGATCCGTCAGCCAACTTTTAAACACGTCCGTGCGCAATGTTTGCATGAAATCGATGTTGCCCGAACAACCCAATTTCTTAATCAGATTGGTACGCATCTGATAAACCGTCTTAATATGGACGTTAAGATTTTCCGCCATTTCGATAATCTTCTTGCCGTCAGACATCTGATCGAGCAGGGTGGTTTCTCGTGCAGAGAGCTTAACTTTTTGCTCAATATGGCAGTGGTCTTCATTCTTTTTACGCAAGCTTGTCAGGAATTTCACAATTTCTTCGGCCGATGCCTTTGATGAAATATGGTTTACGGAAAAAGAATCGAGGAAATTATATCGCTGACCATCGCTCAGCAAAATAAATCGATGCGTGCGCAGATCGTAATTATGTCGTGCTACATTGGCATACTGAGTTGCAGAGAAAATCACATAGCGAATATTTTGGCGATCTAATCTGACGTCTTTAAGTACTTCACGCAAACCATATTCAAGGAAATTGTCATCCAGCCAGAGATCGACCAATTCCAGTTTAACAGGGCACGCTTCACCGTTCATAATGACTCCACATTAAAAAAGAATTGTTTAAACAAAGCACATCATCAGCTCATGATTCAGATATCATCGAGCGTATGATCCACCACAATTTCCAGCGTCTTACGGATGACGTCGGCAGAAACCACGTTATCCGTGCATTCGAGAGATTGAATCAGCGTAGCGATAATGTTTTTGTTGTTGATGGTTTCCCCAGCAGCCATCAGATGGCGAACCGCGCCACCGAGGATTTCCGCTTCATCAGCTAACATATCACCGGCCTTAAGGAAGTGTTCGGACAATGCTTTATTCTGAATAGATTGGTAGAAATCATATTGCTGTAACATAGCGGTTCTCATCTGTTGGTTGCGTGAGTGTTTGTCATTGAAAATGTTTCAATGAATATTCTTGTTTATTTCATTCATCGAAAGTTCCTTTCTACCGTCTGTGCGGTGTTTAACGCCTTTGTGGCCAGCGGAATCCGCTTCTTTCGATTCTCTATATTTCTGAATATCGCTAATGGCAGATTGCAATGCCGTTAGACGTTCGGTATCTATTTCTCGTCGTCGCATCGTATTCAGCTCATTTAACAATGCCTGAGAATTAACCGGCTTTTTGTTTATAATGAGCGTAAGGGTAGCCTCACCAATTAAAGTGTCTGTAAGTTTTTTATTACTACTATTCATAACAACTGTCTCTTACTGCCGTGCAGCTCAAAAGAGGGTGACAGCATTAAGTTGTCTCAGGCTGAATATTTATCGGAATTCCGCGCTGAGCAAAAATCTCCCTTATGAATTACGGTTTTCAAACAACAAACCAATCAGTGTGTTGTAGTGCTTCTCTTCTTCCATGCCAGAAGCGTTTTCCAGGCGGTTAAGCAATTTTGTACACAAAGACTTACGATTCAGGTTTTTGCCCGCGCTGAGGATTTCGACCACGATCTGCCCCAGAGTTTCCTGTTGAGTAGGAAGGGCAGCTTTACCGAAGTAGCTGGAAATGGCACTGGCTGAATCCACGGTGTATTGACGGTTCTGCTGCATGTGTCGCTCCTGTTAATGACGTTATCGTGTATCGATTTGCGTTAACAAACTCATAAAAATTGTACATAAATACTGTACAAGTGATGCATTAATTTTTAGCAATAAATGCTATTCGTTATATATCAGTTAGTTAAATGTTATACACGACTAGCGCACCAGGAATTATCTGTACAAGAGACAACGGCGTACTTACCTTGAAAAAGGAACACGGCAGAAGTGTTGGTTTTAATCGGAAGTAATGTTAAATCAATGTATTAAATCGAAAGCTATTTCATCGCGTATCTGCTAATGTTGAGAAAAATTCCTTTTCCGGAACCGCTATGCTTACCACGATTATTTACCGCAGCCATTTGTGTCACGACGTCCCAGTTAAAGCGCTGGAGGGTATGGTAGCAGCAGCCAACATTAAAAATGCTGAGGCAAATGTCACAGGGATACTCCTTTTTAATGGCACGCATTTCTTCCAGTTACTGGAGGGGCCGGATGAGCAAGTCCGCCGAATTTATCAGGATATTGCGCAGGACCCACGCCACTATAATCTGGTAGAACTTCTTTGCGATCATGGGCCTACGCGGCGGTTTGGTAACGTAGGCATGGAGCTCTTTGACCTGCGTGAACATGCTCGTGAAGAGGTTCTACAAACGGTGCTGGATAAAGGCACATCGCCGTATCAACTCACTTACAACGATCGCGCGCTGCAGTTCTTTCGCACGTTTGTTGAATCGACAGAGAAGGGCAACTATTTTGAAATTCCTCCCGCGGATGCCTGGGATTTCGTGGTAACAGAGGTTAGTGATGATTTAGGTCCTTATAAAGCCTCTTCCGCAGCCCACTACACACTGGCGTTACAGCCGATCATTGACCCGCTTGCCCAGGATATTATTGCCCTTGAGGCGCTGATTTTTACCCCACAAGGGGAAATGACAGATGCCTACTTCACCGGTTTGCAGGGTGATGAAATCTATGAAGTGGATCTCGCCAGCAAGAAGGTTGCCTTCGAAATGGTACGCGAGCGCGATCTGCGTGGGCAGATTGTTTCGGTCAATCTGTTACCGATGACCCTGGTGAAAATCCCGGGTGCGGTAGATTATCTGCTTCATGAGATTAAAATTAACGGACTCGTGCCGGAACAGGTTGTGGTGGAATTTACCGAGCACGAGGTCGTCTCAGGCATAGAAGAGTTTACCGCTGCGGTAAGAGTGCTGAAGTCTGCGGGAATTAGTGTCGCTATCGATAACTTTGGCGCGGGGTTCGCCGGTCTTCAACTGCTGGCACAGTTCCAGCCGGACCGTATAAAGATCAATGCCGAATTGATTCGCGATGTTCACAAAAGTGGGCCGCGCCAGGCGATTGTTCAGGCGATTATCAACTGCTGTCGGTCACTTGAAATCGTGGTTTCGGCGCTGGGCGTGGAGAAACCGGAAGAGTGGATGTGGCTCGAGTCTGCGGGTATTTCTCATTTCCAGGGCGACCTGTTTGCCAAACCCTATTTGCAAGGCGCTCCGGCAATTGCCTGGCCTGAGAAGAAAGGTTTTTTGTAAGGCTGTACAACTTTCCCTTTTCGTTCTTACCCTTTTGCCTCGCAGAAGGGTAAGCCTCACCTGATTTCCCGTCTTTCCTCTTGATAAATCACCTCTTTTATTGTTTGTTTAATAAAAGTTAACGACTTTCATACTCATCCCTGTCAAAAAGGCTGTACAATAAACGGTAAGTTATACAGACGGTACAGAACATTACCCAGGGATGTAATGGTTGAGTTGCGAGGCGTTATGGCTTTTTACAGTATCGGCGACGTGGCCGAAAGATGCGGAATTAACCCGGTAACGCTGCGAGCATGGCAGCGTCGTTACGGGTTACTCAAACCCCAACGCAGTGAAGGGGGGCATCGCCAGTTTGACGAAGAGGACATTCAGCGCGTGGAAGAAATCAAGCGCTGGATTAAAAGCGGCGTTCCAGTCGGGAAGGTGAAAGCGCTTCTCGAAGAAAGCCGTACCATGACGCATGATGACTGGACCTATCTTCAGGAAGAGATGATGTCCGTATTGCGGTACGCTAACCCGTCCAAACTGCGAGCAAAAATTGTCGCCGCCGGGCGTGAACATCCGGTTGATGCGTTGATTGATCACGTTTACGGGCCCGTTCGCCAGCGACTCAGTCTTGATCACAATACCGCACGTATTATGTGCAGCATGTTGGATGGCGTTCTGATTGAATATGTCGCCTCCACGCTGACAGAACGTCGACGTAAAGCAGGGAAAGAGGCGTTGCTGATCGGTTGGGAAATTGATGACCGTGTACGACTCTGGCTGGAAGCATGGCGACTTTCTCAGTCTGGCTGGCATATTTCCGTTTTGGCAGAGCCGCTTGAATCACCACGTCCTGAGCTTTTCCCTGGACAAACGTTATTCGTCTGGACAGGCCTTACACCGACCAGACGGCAGCAAGAACTGTTACAGCACTGGAATGAGCAAGGTTACGCCATAACGTTTCACCAGCCCTGATGGACCGCACTGCGGTCTTTTTATTAGCAATTAGTGCTATATGCGTGTTATTTTTTATCTGCATTAATCTCATCTCCGGTTGTAATATTCTTACCCGCCACTGATTTAATCGTCACGCTATAAATATTTAATTAAGATTTACGCCATTTTAAATTCTCAGTCTCTTATTCTGATATTTTTCCGCGAGTTGACAGCTTTTTTCTGCCAGATGACACTCAATACAGACTGTTTATAAATCAATAAGTTCTTACCTCTTACTATTCATCTCTTTCGTGGCTGTATTGTTTGTATATGGAGCGTTTATATGAACAGAATTTATCGCGTGATATGGAATAGCACTCTGCGTGTCTTTCAGGTCTGCTCGGAATTAACCCGCCGGGTAGGCAAAACATCGACGGTTAATCTACGTAAATCTCCAGCCGTGACCACAAAAATCAGCACCCTGGCGCTGAGCGTGTTGCTGGCGCTAGCCGGTACCGCGTCAGCTGCTCCGCTGACGGTTGATAATGGCCAGAGTGTGACTATCGATACTGCTGGTGCTTATGATTACTATCAGATCGGGTGGAATGGCACTGGAGAGCTTAATATTTTGACTGGCGGTGATCTTTCCTTAACCACTATTACAACCAGCGTCGTTGGCGGTAATGTGGGGGCTGAGGGTACCGTAAATGTTTTGGGTGGCATCTGGCGATTGTATGATGCTGGAAATAGAGCCTGGCCTTTAAATATCGGTCAATCAGGAAAAGGTACGCTTAATATCAGCAAGGCGGGTCACGTTGATGGGGGCTATTTAAGGGTAGGTTCTCTGGTTGGCGGCGTTGGGACGATTAATATTGAAGGAGAGGGCTCGGTTCTCACTACGGAGCTATTCGAAGTAGGAAGCTACGGTACGGGCTCATTAAATATTACGGATAAGGGTTACGTCAATAGTGTACAAGTTGCCATTGTAGGCTACCAGGCGGGCAGTAATGGCCAGGTTGTTGTCGAAAAAGGGGGCCAGTGGGAGATGCTAAATAATAATCTCTCAGTTGACTTCCAAATCGGCAATCAAGGGACCGGTGAAACGACTATTCGTGAGGGTGGCATAGTTACGGCAGGAGATACTTATCTCGGTGGCAATCCTACCGGTATCGGAATCCTGAATGTGCAGGATCCAGATTCTGCAATCACGCTCAGCAGACTCTATAACGGATATTACGGTAACGGCACGATCAATATTTCCAATAGCGGCCTGTTAAATAACGGATATTTTGCATTACTTGGCGTTACTACCGGTTCCCGCGGCGTCGTCAATGTGACTGATAAGGGGCATTGGAATTTCCTCGGTTCTGGCGAAGCCTTCCGCTATATCTACGTCGGTGATGCTGGCGACGGTGAACTTAATGTCTCGAGTGGAGGTAAGGTTGATTCAGGTATTATCACGGCCGGGATGCAAGAGACAGGAACAGGCAGCATTAGCGTCAAGGATAAAAACTCCGTTATTACTAACCTCGGGACCAATGTCGGTTATGGCGGCTACGGGGAAATGGATATCAGTAATGATGGGCTTGTTGTCAGCAATGGTGGTAGCTCACTTGGCTATGGAGAAACCGGGGTCGGGAATGTCAGCATCACAACGGGGGGCTTGTGGCAGGTCAATAAGACTGTCTATACCAACATTGGCGTTAGTGGCGTCGGAAATCTCGATATTAGCGATGGCGGTAAGTTTGTATCGGAAAATATTGCTGTTTTGGGTGATAAAGCAAGTGGTACCGGCACGCTGAATCTGATGGATGAGGCCTCGTCCTTTAAGAGTGTGGGTCTTATTGTAGGTAATTCTGGTAATGGCAATGTAAACGTCAGTAATGGTGCAACACTGACGTCTTCTGGATATGGTTTTATTGGTTCAAATACCACAGGTAAAGGGCTCGTCAATATTTCAACGGGAAGCCTTTGGAATATCCTCAACGAGGCAGGTAATGGCCAATTGCTGCATGTCGGTGTCTCAGGAACCGGGGAACTGAATATTACCTCCGGCGGCGAGGTTAAGACCCGTGATACACAGATTGGCTCCAATGAAACAGGTAAAGGAAACGTCCTTGTTGATGGCCAAAACTCCCTTCTTGACACCCTGAATATGCTGGTAGGCGCGACTGGGGAGGGAACATTAACGCTTACGAATGACGGCACCCTGAATGTCGCTGGCGGAGAAATTTACTTAGGTGTCTTTGAACCTGCCGTAGGGACGCTCAATATTGGCGCGGCTCACGGTGAGGCAGCGGCAGATGCCGGGTATATCACTAATGCGACGAAAGTAGAGCTTGGACTGGGTGAAGGGGTCTTCGTCTTTAATCATACGAATAATAGTGATGCCGGCTACCAGGTCGATATGCCGATTACGGGTGATGATAAAGACGGAAAAGTGATACATGACGCAGGCCATACCGTGTTTAATGCGGGAAATACCTACAGCGGTAAAACGCTGGTAAACGGCGGTCTTCTGACGGTTGCATCTCATACGACTGACGGTATAACCGGCTTGGGGGCGAGTGAGGTGACTATTGCCAGCCCGGGTACGCTCGACATTCTCGCATCGACGAACAGCGCCGGAGATTACACGCTGACCAATGCGCTCAAAGGTGATGGTTTGTTGCGAGTGCAGCTGTCATCTTCCGACAGCATGTTTGGCTTTACCCATGCGACAGGAACTGAATTCGCCGGTGTTGCGCAAGTGAAAGACAGTACTTTCACTCTGGAAAGTGACAACACGGCGGCGCTTACCCACGCGATGTTGCAGTCTGACAGTGAAAATACCACATCGGTTAAAACGGGAGAGCAATCCATTGCAGGGCTGGCTATGAACGGCGGCACGCTCGTTTTCGATACGGATATTCCTGCCGCGACACTGGCAGAGGGCTATATCAGCGTCGATACGCTGGTGGCCGGCGCGGGTGATTATACCTGGAAGGATCGTACTTATCAGGTAAACGGAACGGGCGATGTGCTTATCGACGTACCTAACCCATGGAACGATCCGATGGCTAATAATCCGCTGACAACCCTCAATTTGCTGGAACAGGATGATAGCCATGTCGGCGTGCAACTGGTAAAAGCGCAGACCATTATTGGGTCCGGTGGCTCATTAACGTTACGTGATTTGCAGGGCGATGAGGTGGCGGCGGACAAAACGTTACACATTGCGCAAAACGGTACGGTGGTAGCCGATGGTGAATATGGTTTCCGCCTTACAACCGCACCTGGTGACGGCTTGTACGTGAACTATGGCCTGAAGGCGCTGAACATCTATGGTGGGCAGACGCTGACGTTAGCCGAACACGGCGGCGCCTATGGTTCAACGGCTGACATGTCGGCAAAAATCGGTGGTGGAGGGGATCTGGCGATTAATACGGTTCGACAGGTTTCACTTTCCAATGGTCAGAACGACTATCAGGGTGCCACATTTGTTCAGATGGGGACACTGCGTACCGACGCGGATGGCGTGCTGGGCAATACGCGCGAGCTCAACATCAGTAATGCGGCCATCGTTGATCTTAACGGATCGTCGCAGACGGTGGGAACATTCACCGGGCAGATGGGCTCGACCGTGCTGTTTAAAGACGGTTCTCTGACAGTGAATAACGGCGGGATGAGTCAGGGTGAACTGGCTGGTGGCGGAAACCTGAATGTAACAGGAGGAACGCTGGCCATTGAAGGGGTGAATGCGCGCTACAACGCCCTAACCAGCATTAGCCCGAATGCGGAAGTCAGCCTCGATAATGCGCAGGGATTGGGCAGTGGAAATATTGCCAATGACGGGCTGTTAACGCTGAAAAGTGTGATCGGCGAACTGCGTAACAGCATGAGCGGCAAGGGCGTCATGAGCGCAACCGCCGAAACTGACGTTGAACTGGATGGCGATAATAGCCGCTTTGCGGGGCAATTCAACATCGACGCAGGCAGCGCGTTGAGCGTCAATGAGCAGAAAAACCTGGGCGATGCTTCCGTTATCAATAACGGTCTGCTCACTATCGCCACCGAACGTGGCTGGGCGATGACGCACAGCATTACCGGCAGCGGTGATGTGACAAAACTGGGCACCGGGATCTTAACTCTCAACAACGATTCTGCAGCGTATCAGGGTACGACGGATATCGTGGGGGGTGAAATTGCTTTCGGTTCCGGCTCTGCCATTGATATGGCAAGCCAGCATATCAATATCCATAACAGCGGTGTCATGTCGGGAAATGTCACCACCGCAGGGGATGTGAACGTTATGTCCGGGGGGACACTGCGCGTCGCGAAAACCACTATCGGCGGCAACCTGGATAATGGCGGCACGGTTCAAATGAACAGCGAAGGAGGAAAGCCGGGCAATATACTGACCGTTAACGGCAACTATACCGGCAACAATGGCCTGATGACATTCAACACGACGCTGGGTGGCGATAATTCCCCCACGGATAAGATGAACGTGAAAGGCGATACTCAGGGCAATACGCGTGTTCGGGTTGATAACATTGGCGGCGTTGGCGCACAAACGGTAAACGGTATTGAACTCGTTGAAGTTGGCGGTAATTCTGCGGGTAACTTCGCGCTGACTACAGGAACTGTAGAAGCAGGGGCTTACGTCTACACGCTGGCTAAAGGGAAGGGTAATGACGCGAAAAACTGGTATCTGACCAGTAAATGGGACGGAGTGACGCCACCTGATACTCCCGACCCCATTGATAATCCACCTGTTGTGGATCCGGAAGGACCATCAGTGGTTCGCCCGGAAGCCGGGAGCTATATTAGCAACATTGCCGCAGCAAATACGCTGTTCAGCCATCGCTTGCACGATCGTCTGGGTGAACCGCAGTATACCGATTCCCTGAGATCTCAGGATTCGGCAACCAGTATGTGGATGCGTCATGTCGGGGGGCATGAACGTTCCAGCGCCGGAGACGGCCAGTTAAAAACTCAGGCTAACCGCTATGTATTGCAGTTAGGCGGCGATTTGGCGCAGTGGAGCAGCAATGCGCAGGATCGCTGGCATCTCGGCGTCATGGCAGGCTATGCCAATCAGCACAGTAATACGCAAAGTAATCGTGTGGGTTATAAATCGGATGGGCGCATCAGTGGTTACAGCGCTGGGCTGTACGCGACCTGGTATCAGAACGATGCGGATAAGACCGGTGCTTATGTTGACAGCTGGGCCCTGTATAACTGGTTTGATAACAGTGTAAGTTCCGATAATCGTTCAGATGATGACTATCACTCTCGCGGCGTGACGGCATCTATTGAGGGGGGATATACCTTTGAGGCGGGAACGTTTAGTGGAAGCGAAGGGACGCTCAACACCTGGTACATTCAACCTCAGGCGCAAATCACCTGGATGGGTGTGAAAGATTCTGACCATACCCGGAACGACGGCACGCGCATTGAAACGGAAGGCGACGGAAACGTACAAACGCGACTTGGGGTGAAAACCTACCTGAACAGTCATCACCAGCGTGACGATGGCAAACAGCGTGAGTTCCAGCCTTACATTGAAGCGAACTGGATCTATAACAGCAAAGTCTACGCCGTGAAGATGGATGGGCAAACCGTAAGCCGCGATGGCGCGCGTAATCTGGGTGAAGTGCGTACCGGGGTTGAGGCGAAAATGAATAATAACCTCAGCCTGTGGGGGAATGTCGGTGTGCAATTAGGTGATAAAGGTTATAGCGATACGCAAGGCATGCTGGGTGTGAAATACAGCTGGTAACCCTAACAAGCCGCATGTCGTTAACGGCATGCGGCTTTAATATCTTGTTAAGCATTCCCTAATATTATGTTTTATGTGCCGAGTGTAGAAAACTCTGAATTATGTCCTCATCGCAGCGTAACTGGATGATTTAGAGTGCATTCTCGGCAGAGTCAGCTATGCTTAGTCATGTGCTATGAAGATGATAATAGGGAGTTAATATGGGATTCTGGAGAATCGTTATTACGATCATTTTGCCGCCGTTGGGTGTGTTAATTGGTAAAGGCTTCGGCTGGGCATTTATATTAAATATTATCCTCACGCTTCTTGGGTATATTCCGGGGTTAATTCACGCATTTTGGGTTCAAACTAAAGATTAACCTCAAACGGCGCATCAGCGCCGTTTTTTAATTCTTCTCTTCTATCCGCGATCGCGGATATCACCGCAATTATCCCGTGTAGCGGATAAAATGAGTTTACAGATTGACTTTATCCCCAAGAAGGGATAAAAATCTAAATATCCCTTTGCGCGGATAACTTTCCTGTGGACAAATGACATGATGAGCTTCCCGATGATCTACAGCCCAACGCAATTAGCGAATGCAATGAAACTGGTTCGTCAGCAAAATGGCTGGACGCAGAGCGAGCTGGCGAAAAAAATCGGCATAAAGCAGGCAACCATTTCCAATTTCGAGAATAACCCTGACAACGCCACATTGACGACATTTTTTAAGATTTTACAGTCACTTGAGCTCTCAATGACGCTATGCGAAACAAAAGACGCTGCGCCTGAATCTACTGACCAACAGGATCTGGAGTGGTAATGCCTAAACTCATAACGTGGATGAACAATCAACGGGTCGGTGAGTTGACGAAACTGGCCAACGGTGCGCATACGTTTAAGTATGCGCCGGAGTGGTTAGGCAATCGTTATGCCAGGCCATTGTCTCTTTCGCTGCCGTTGCAGGTGGGGAATATCACCTCGGATGCGGTATTTAATTTTTTCGATAACTTGTTACCTGATAGCCCGATCGTGCGCGACAGAATCGTTAAACGTTATCGCGCAAAATCAAAGCAACCTTTTGATTTATTGTCAGAAGTTGGCCGAGATAGCGTAGGCGCCGTGACGTTATTACCGGCGGATGAAGCGGTGACAAATCCGGTTATGACATGGGAAAAATTAAGTGAGGCAAAGCTTGAAGAGGTGTTGTCGGCTTATAAATCAGATATCCCGTTGGGCATGATTAACGAAGAAAATGACTTTCGCATCTCCGTCGCCGGCGCGCAGGAAAAAACCGCGCTGCTTCATTTCGGCATTTCCGGTTCTTGGCGGTACGGGAATACATATCAGCGATTTGAAACTGGCCATGGGGCTTAATGCATCCAAAGGCAGAAAAACGGCAATCGATAAAATTCATCCGCGACATTTTTTGGCGACAGCAAAAGCGCTGAAATTCCCGGAAGTACAGATGCGTGAAATCCTGAGTGAGTTTGCAGAGCAGATACCTGTAGCACTGGATAGCGTGACGGCTGCATTACCGACAGATTTTCCGGAGAACGTCGCAATGGCAATCAGGATGAATGTTCTCAGGCTGCATGGTCGATTAACCCGAGAAACAGAGGAATGAACGGGATATGGGGTTTTGGTGGGAGATCAACGACCAGCACAATCATGACCGCAATACACTGGAATCTGACTAGAGTTATATCGGTGCGCATAATGTATATTATGTTAAATATGGTGGGTTTGCTCTTAAGTTCATGAGTCCCTCTCTTTCAGGAACTTACCGATGAATCAGTCAGTTGCCAAAGTTTAGTTGTGGACTTACGATGACTTCATAACACAAAAATTACGGGGCATCCGCTAAGTTCATGGCATATACCATCTTACATTTATCGAGGAACAACCAGAGAACTCATCTCATAGTTGATGATGTGACTACCCTACCGGTCATGTTCGCCACAATTTATGGAATGAATGAACTGAGCAAGAAAAGCCTAGGGACTCAAGAAAACATTTTGTGTTCGCTGCGTTTCTTTTACGTCTATTACTATAAGAAGCATAAACAAACATTTGACTACGATTTCTATCGGTCTGGCTACAATATCTCCTGTTTTATCAGGGAGCTTGATGGCTTCTTTACTTATCTGCTCGGGAAGCAGCACCTGAGTGACGAGACCGACATAATCTCTAACGGGTTTTTACATTCGGCACTCTCCAGAACCAACAAGTCCACCTATGGTAACCACGTCAGAAACGTTGGCCGATTCCTTAAGTATCTCAACTATAGATATATGAATCTGGCATACCAAGATATGTCACCTACTGAAGCTCACCAGATTAACCAGGCGAACCATAGAGATCTCGCTGCCAGAATTAAGGTCTTCAATAGAGTTGAAGTATCCAGGAACGAACCAGCTCACCGATACAAAAGTATCACCAGCCAGCAAAGTATCGAACTAACGAACATGTTAATCCCCTCCACTCCTGAATTTTCAGATATCGAGACCGGCGAACTATTCACGGCCGTGGTTAATCCCCAAAACCCATTCGATTCAGGATTTCAACAATACCGTAACTACCTTATTCACCGGTTAATGTTTAACTATGGCTTACGTGTTGGTGAAGTTCAATTGTTGATGAAGGATTGCGTGGGGCCAACCCTTCCAGACTCACGAGGTAACATTCGTTTCATCCTGATTGTACAAAATCTACCAGATGATGTAGTTGACCCAAGGAAACAACAACCTTCACTCAAGACTGAGCATTCACAGCGACAAATCGAACTAACCGAAGATGACTTCATTATGTTTACCATTTATATGGAGCAATATCGGTCCCCATTATTTGAAGAGAAAAAAATTGTTGACCATGAGTTTGTTTTTATTAAAGGCTCAGGTAGGTTAACTCCATTAACTTACGATGCAATTCGAACATTTTATAAGGAAAAAATTGATCCGGCATTCATTGCCCTATTCCCTCATTATCGTACGAAAAGTAATAAAAATATTAATAATATGGTTAATATAACACCACACGTTGGGCGGCATACTTGGGCTAATATCACTCTTGAGTTTATTTACAATAGTCTCCTGAGTGAATCACTAATACTGGCGCAAGACTATGGTATTCGAGCAAGGATGAATGGAGTACTTGAACCAGCTATTGAACAACTTCGTGCTTTAGGCGGCTGGTCACTGACCAGTAAAGTTCCATTAAGATATGCCAAGCGGTTTATTGAAGTGGTGAGTAACCAGAGCAACTATAAGCGTACGAAACATTCAGATATGCATTTAGCTTCCCCAGAAACAAACATTTCGCAAAGAAAAACCTCCAACTTGCTAGAAGATAATGTTTATGACGAAGACTTCACATTCAAAGATCTATTCAACTGAGAGCGGTATCACCGGGGGTGGTTTTTTTAAAACCCATCCCCTTCACTTTACAAAAGAACAGCTTGAATGGATTGAAAATATTCAGCTCCCTAAACGATTGTTTTTAATAAGTGCAACAGAATTTGATGACCGATATTTATATCTACATGATGATTGGCGTTACAGATTCTCAGGTAATAATTTGGCTATATTATTCTCTACTGGTAAATACTTTTGTGATTTATCACCAGTTTCACTCAAGCTCTTGAAATACTTAACGATCGCGTACATTAATGAGAACTCGGCAAGTGTTGCTGATAAATTTGCTCAGTTTGTCGCAACAACTTTCAAACAAATTGAGGTTATCACTCGCGAAAGCCTTATTGAAAAAATGCAAATGCTAGTTGCGAAGACTGAGCGAAATCACTCAGACAGCAGTCAGTTCTATTACACCCTCTATGCATTACGAAAACTTGATCGTAATGGATTCTTCGAAAGTAAGGATGACAGTGATGAGCTGGAAGATCTATTGCTGGAAGTGCCACGCCCTAGGAACAATAACTGGGCTCGCTACCAAAACCTAGACCTCGTTATACCAGAAGAAGTATGCCTAATGATAGAAAATGGCATTCAACGTTGGGCATCTAAGCTATGTCCAAAAATTGATGTTGAAGAAAATAAAAACATTCATCTGGAAACTGTAAGGAAAACCATTAAAATTGATACATTACGGGACTGCATTATTATTGGCATAGTTTATTACATTGGGGCCAGACCTGTACAGATCGGTAAACTTTCCGGAGGCGATTTTATCGTTGATACCGAGAATAAGTACGGGATGCGTTATTCAGTACTTGTGCCATATGCCAAAAAGTCAAAACTAACTATCGATCGAGTTCGAGTTGCAATTCCGGAAGAACTTGGAAAGTTAATCTTACTGTATAAGTACCTAGTTGGAATTGGTGATACCGACCCGATGTTTTCCATCATAGTATCTTCAATGAAGATGGTGGAAGCGTCATTAAAGAAAATGCTTTTCAGATTTTCACCACAAGAGATTCAGGAGGCAGTAAAAAACGATGATTATCAACTACCTGTATATACCGCAAGCCTCTTTCGTCACAACGTTGGTCACTCAATGGCAATGAGTGGTGCCAGTGCTCCTGAGATAGCTTATATATTGGGACAATCCTCTTATGTTGTTGCAGATCGATACATTGCAGCCACCCCTGAGCTGGCTGATATTCGTGAGGCAGCTTTGGGTCGCAACCCTGTGTTTAAGAACATGATGGCACTCATGTTGACTGGGAATTTAGTTCACAGCAGCGAATGGGAAGGTCGCAATGTTGCAGGGTCAATTGGTGGGCAACTTCATTACCATCTCGGTGGATGTAATTATGAAGAAGACATTTGCCCCTTTGCACAGGGTCGTGGATGTTACGGTTGCCTGTATTTCAAACCATTTATAGATGGAAACCACAAAAAAGTATTTCTTTCGCTGAATGATGAAATCCAAAATGTTCGTGATGTTGCCGATGATGCTGGCATTTTAAATCATCCACTTCTCAAGGAATTAGTGCGGCGGAAAGAGCATGTAAATCAGGTTATGGCTCGCATTGAAATGGCAAAGGCCGGAGGACTATTTAATCGATGACTACACAAATAACAATACGTAATAAACAGGCGGATAATCTTCTTATTTATATAGAGAAATATAAAGCAAAATTTGAAGAGCGTCTTGTTGCCTACAATGCTGTTGGACAACTGGAGTGGAATGCCGGTTCCTGGCGTTTTGGTGAGAAAGGTGTTGCATGGCTTAAAGAAACAAAAGATCGCGGCTTTAAGTGGGACGAAGTTTCTAGTCGTATTAAGGGGCTCTCACAAATGAATATTTCTTCGGAATTTCAGGATTTTATGCGAGCTTATCACATGCATCTGGTGTGTATCATTGGCGGATTACCATCAGGTTCTACACTAGACAAACCATTACAGGTCATGAAGCGCTGGTATTGGGAAATGGTAAATAAAACAGGTCAAACGCATCCAATGTATCTGACTTCCGATATTATTCATGCAGCGATGGAGCGGCATCATGAGAATTCTGACAGTCCTGATAATGTCAGTGACTATTGCGATATTGCAGTAAAGGCCATTGCTTTACTACGTCAATATGATCTTTTCTTAGTTAATATTGAAGTCAAAAATAAGTATCCTTATCGAAATGGTTCTAACAGCACTAAAGAAAGGAAGAAAGCGCAAGAAGCCACCCCTGATCAAACTGATGATGAAAGACTCATATCAATCCGTGCATTTATGTGTGTTATTGAGTTGATCGCTTTAGCTGAGAATAGTTATCAGCGTATCTTTTACAATATGTTGTTACTCACAATTATTTGCGGTTTCCGTTTCCAGGAAATAATGTTGCTGAAAATGACTTCTTTGGTTAAGCGAGAAATTACGGATAAAGATAAACGTCAGCACGCAATAGATCAAGACTGGCCTACTTACAGGTTGGGTATTGAGTATCTTGGTGCAAAAAAGGCTGGATGGCGGATCCATTGGCTGGCGCCAAGCACTTATTCTGTCGTTGAGATGATTTATAAATCTGTTCGAGAATTGACCTCTGGGTTCCGTAAAACGATTCAGGGCTTCAAAGATTCTAATTTCACTAATATGCTCCCAGGTAAGATCGCTGATTTTCCTGATGAATGGATTGAGCAAAATTATCTTGAAGACATCATGTTTAGTGGTTCTGGTGGCTCCAGGAATGATCTTGGAAAGAGTATTCGGAATTCCATTGCGAACTTTAGCGGACATAAACCTAAGGTAATACCCGTTCATAAACAGAAGAACAGCTGGTACTTCACTAAAGAACAGTTGAATGATTATGTCTATCAGCGTTACGCTCAAGCAAAAAACTTTGAGCCTGGGCACCAGTGCATAATTTCAGCCAAAAACAATGGTGACTGGGAACACTTCAATTATGAAGACCTGATGTTCATCATGCCGGAAGGTGCATTTGGAATTGGTAAAGATTTTGTTTCATTGCAACATATTTTCCCACTTGATGAAAACTCAATAGAAGCTTGGTTAGGCGGAACACAAAACCGAAAATCTATCTTTGATCACTTTAATCTTTTTGAAGATGATGGGTCCCGTGTCATTATCAAAAAGCATGTACCGAGACATAACATAAATACATTCTTGGCAATCGCTGGAGTGACGGATCATATTCAGGCCATCCTAATGGGGCGTGTTGATATCACCCAGAATAAACACTATCAGCATCAGGCCGAATCACAGTCCTATCAGACCGCTTCTCTAGCAATCAATATGCTGGAAAAGGCTTATGATGAGAACAATCAAGCTCTCACGAAGAGTTTCCAGCTATCACTCTTTACTACGCAGCAGAAGCCCTGCATTCCGGTCAACCTACCCTCCCCCAGAACTGAGGTTAGCCGCAGAATGGCAGCTCTATCACGGTCTTCCAAGACGGTAAAAAACACAGGTGTTGGAAACGTTAAATTAACAACCTCACTAATGATAAATCCTGAGCTCAATACCGAGCATAATCTGAAGCAGAACATGCAGACTTTTGGTGAAACAACTGCTGAGGTTGTGGACTATATAACTGGCACAATGTCCGATAAGTTTCTGCCTGAACTAAAACGTGCACATGACAAGTTAGTACAACAAAATTTGGCTGATAAGGCGAAATCACTGCTTCAACGCCATGCAAAACTGCATCCTCTTGGATTTGGAGCCTGTACGAGAGATGTAGCTCGCTGGGGTTGTCCTCATGCGCTTAAGTGTCAGTCTGGTCTACCTTGTGGCTACTTCACTCTTACAGGTCGTCTTGGCGAAGCGGAAGAAGCATCACGACGTTTATCAAACAAGCGAAAAGAAATCATTCAACTCCGTAAGTTGACTATAGTGAATCCAGGCTTCATGCTGGCTTTAAAAGAACAGGAAGAAGCTCTCATCGTGCTCGAGGCTCTTGAAGCTGATGCTATAAAGGTTCAAGGCGAGAAAAAACTGGTTTCCCTGTTTTCTGATGATCTGAACAACCCATTATATAAAGTTATTGAGCGAATTAATAAACAAATGCTAATTGGCAAAACCCCAAAAACCCTAGCTGATCTTTTCTTTATTGAACAGAAACGTATAGAGAGAAATAATAATGGCTAAGACCCCACGCAGTCGCAATGCAGACGATAAAGTCATTCAGGGTAAGGAACTTGATGCTTACATCAAAGCCGAGCTACAAGCCATGGTGCAAGAGGGACTGGAAAAATCCCCAATTCAGCCATCCACGTTACATGCCCGTCTTAAAGCCAAAGGAATAGTTAAAGGTGGCATTAGTACCCTCACCTCTCGAAAAATTATCATCAATAATTACAGGCTTCGCCAGCATAACAACTATGAAGATGGTAAACGAGAGTTGACAACAGATGAAAAGGCTAAATTGGCTATGGGGCGAACCGGCGCTGCTTATATAAGTAAGGCAAATCGTCTTGATGCTGAAATTATAGCATTGAAAGCTAAATATGAACGAAATGTACTGGCGCTCGCCGACATCATTGAGTATATCGACAACGCAACTCCTATCAAAGTTGAGGACATGCTTGCAGACGATCTCATTCGAGAACTTGCTGAGCGCAAAAGAAATTCAAGAATGAGCTAATGAGTAAACGCCCTACTCTATTCGTAAAATTAGCGCGCTAATTATCAATACTCCCTCTTCTATGTCCTTTATGTCGAAGGGAGTCTTCCATTCTAATGGCGATTTGGCTCTTTACACCAGTTTAATGCTGCACTTTATTACCTTCTAAAAGATCAATAGCCTTTTGTAGAACATCAGTTGTTACCACCATGTTTTACACCTGAAGACGTTTTGAGTGCTTCGATAAGGTTACTTCGCTCTTCCTCTGTCATTCGGGAGATGAGTAATGCAAGTTCTGCTGTTGTCTGATCATCACAAAAAAAATAGTTCAACGGTACGTTTAACTCTGCCGCCATTCGTCGAAGCGTATCAATATCGGGGACATGGCGTCCTTTCTCATAATGATTCATACGACTGCTAGCCGATGCGGGATCAAAGCCAACAAGGAGACCCAGAGAGCGCTGTGATAAACCCGCCCTGCATCTCGCTTCCTTAAGTCGTTCTGGTATTGGATTTTTTTCAGACACTGATTCATCTTCATTGGCCTCGAATGCTTAGATTGTCTAAGTATCTGTCATTGTTGTATACTTAGCAATCCTAAGTTAACAGCCTTGTTTTGTCATATGAATAGTCGAGTAACCAACCCTGAGTCGTACATATTTTCTGCAATCATCTTAATTGGCAAAGATAACTTCACCAGTAACGAAGTAGCAAAAATTCTTATCGAGCGATTTTCACTTCCGAAAAATTATTTAAAGGCAAAAGCTTTTGCTTATAACCAAATTCAATCCCTGGTTAGAAAAGGATTATTAAACAAAGTAAGAAAAACAGGCGTGTATCAATATTTATACTCAGTCACATCAGAATTTAATATCGCAACAGAATGCGTGGAATTAATTGAGGCAACCCCAAAGTCTTCCTGTCAACTTGTTTCAAGTGCTACCAACCATGAACACAGAAATGTAAATATCCAAATAAAGTCTCTTATTGAAAAATACAGCAGTGAGTTGGCGAAAGTATCAGGAGCAAAGGAGATTTATGAAGAATTGATAGTTGCTGTGCCGAGCAGGGAAAATGAATTCAGGAAGCTTTCTCTTGAACAAGAGAAAAAACACATCAAGATAAATGAAAAAATAAATACATTAATTGGAATTATTAATCAATCTCTTGCAGTAACGCAATGAATTTTAACAAGTATTTGAAGATAAATGGAGTCATGAAAAAGAGAGGGCAAAGCCGAGCCCGCCCTCTCCCTTCATGCACTGACAAGCCTCATTAAAATGAGATTAACAGCGACACCCCTATATGCTAGACGTATATAAATATAATGTCAGCCAGTCCCGGATGCAACTCCTTAATGAAGTTCAGTACTCTCTGTTTATTAGTTACCGAAATGATAGTTGGTTATAGGTTTGTAAAATTCCGCTCGGGATGAAGCAAAGCAAACATTCGGTAAAGGGCTTTTTTATTATCGGTGACCCGTCCTGAATAACTACATATCAGCCAACAGCATCCCGGCTATCCCGTCCAGGCGTTTTTTTACCTTTTCCCAACCCGGCATAACCTGCCCCATCAGCCGGTAAAATTTCTCGCTGTGATTGTGCTCAGCGACATGGCATAACTCATGGAGCAATACATAGTCGATGCATTCCGAGGAAGCCTTTACCAGCCACGGGTTAAGTGTCAGGCAGCCTTTTGCAGAACAGTTTCCCCATTGCGTCTGCATGGCTCGTAAACGTATCGGAGGACGCTCACTTACCCATAAGGTTTGCGGTATCAGTAAATCCAGTCTGCGTTGAAACACATCTCTGGCGCGTTCCCGATACCACTCAACCAGCACCGCCTTAACGCGTTCAGCGGATTTGTGTCTGACGGTGACTTCCAGACGGCCCCGCAACATTTTCACTTTTTGCGTAACAGCAGCATCTTCTGTTACTTTCAACTGGTATTGTTTGCCAAGATAGTAATGGCTTTCGCCACTCACATACTGACGCGGAACGATATGCGTTTGTTGCTCCCTGAAGTCGCGTAGTTGCTGGTATATCCAGCGCCCTCGCTTTTTCAGCGCAGATATCACATCCAGCTCCGGCGTTCCGGGTGGTACAGATGCGACTACCCGGCAGTCCGGATGAACCTTGATAAGTATCCTGCCTTTAACAACCTGCCGTGGTACACACTGAACCACGATGGTTTCATCACCATAAACAAAACGTACAGCATTCATAGATAGTGACTTTTTCTCACTCATGATTTCATCAAACCAACGCGCAGGATCTGTATGATGGTTTCAACGATACGGTTTACCTGGTTCATTCCAGCACCGATCTCTCGACAGGCAGTAAACAGTCGCGGCAACAGGCTTGTCTTAACGGCTTTCTCGATATCCTGAGGATTGAGGGAATTTTCCGCAACCGCTTTGACAATAATAGTGTCCACTTCGAAAGCCAGCTTCGTCCATTTATGCTGAACCTGATCATCGTTTACCGCGAAAACCTCAGGTAGCTCTTTTTTAAATACTCCGTAGTATGCCTGCGCATGTTTGTTTACGGCCAGCGCATCCGGGATGTCGCTGAGTTTGCGGGCTTCCACCTGCGCCTCAAACTCGCGGAAAAGGAGATATTGCTTCAGCGGATGGTCGAACAGTTTTTCAGTCTCTTCAATAACCATACGCAGGAGTTTTGAGAATGCCTCCTGAGCATAGGGATCGTCGCACAGTTCATGTTCAATCATCTTCGTGACGCGGGTTTTAATGATGTCGGTCTCATTGCGGGTTTTGTTGTTATCCCACTCTTCCTGCTTTTCAGTTTTACCCATCTTGCCCACTTCATATACGCCATCCGGTTCACGAACCGCGACACCAGTAACATGCTTATTCAGCAGTTTTTTCACCTGTTCAGCGTAGTCGTCATAATTGACCTGCTCACCACTGACCTGCATCGCCCACTGGCGCAGGCTGGACATCTGTTTTACGGTTTCTTTATAGATATTTCGGTCTTGTTCCGTAAAGCTCTTGTCGGTGAAGAAGGTGGCGGACTGCAGCGCTACTTTCAGGCATCCGGCAAAGGCCGTTAACACCTCGAAGAAATCATCACGGGTTTTCTGATGGATATCGACCATCTCTCCGTCACGTTCTTCCATTTTAGGCACCAGAACTGCACGTAACTGCTCAGTATCATTCTTGTTTTTAACACCGGCAAATATGGCCCACAACTGGTTATACAGATGCGGCAGACGCTTGTATTCAGAGCTCATGGCGCTGTACAGCCCATCAATATCCTTGATGTCATATCCTCCCTGAGTTCGGGAGGCAAGATCCTGATATTTACCGATAGTCGTGTCCAGTTCAGCCAAAATGCCGCGATAATCAATCAGCAGACCAAACTTTTTCAGTGGATGCAGTCGGTTCACCCGGGCAATCGCCTGGATAAGATTATGGGACTTAAGAGGTTTGTCGATATACAGCACGGTATTCTTCGGTTCATCAAACCCGGTGAGCAATTTATCAACGACGATCAACAATTTAAGCTTATCATCGGTATCGAAGCGGCTAATGATATTACGGGTATACACAGACTCATCCTGCGTGCCGACATTATCCTTCCACCATTTCGTCACTTCCGGCAGTTTGCTTTCATCCACCTCGGTGTTCCCTTCCCGGGTATCCGGCGGGCTGATAACGACAGCTGACTCAAACAACCCGGCTTCATCAAGATACTTTTTATATTTGATGGCGGAAATCTTGCTGTCGCAGGCAAGTTGGCCTTTCAGCCCCTCATCAATATTCTTCGAGAAGTGCATGGCGATATCTAATGCAATCAGCCGGATGCGGTCATCTGCACTATAAACCTCACCCTTACGGGCATATTTACGCTTAAGGTCGGCTTTTTGCGCTTCGCTTAACCCATCGGTAATACGATCAAACCATGCATCTATTGCCCGGTCGTTTACCTCAAGATCAGGAATACGTTCCTCGTAAAGCAGAGGCGTCACCGCCTGATCTTCTACCGCTCGCTGCATGGTATAAGCGTGGACAATCGGCCCGAATTTATTGGTGGTCTTATCTTCTTTCAGCAAAGGTGTACCGGTAAATGCCACAAAAGCAGCATTCGGCAGGGCCAGTTTCATACGCACATGGTTTTCGCCACCCTGGCTGCGGTGTCCTTCATCAATCAGTACGATGATGTCGGGGCTGGTATTGACGCATTCAGGAAGTTTTGTCGCTGAATTAAATTTCTGGATCAGGGTGAAGATAATACGTTCTTTACCGGAGCCAATCTGTTCCGCCAACATCTGCCCGGATGTCGCCATTGCATTGGCTTTGTCTTTTTTCCCGACCAACTCGCCGCCGGAAGCAAAGGTACCGCTGAGCTGTTCTTCAAGATCGATACGGTCCGTCACCACCACAATACGACACTGCTTCAGGCTGTCATGAAGAATCAGCGCCTTACTGAGGAACACCATGGTATAAGATTTACCGGAACCCGTGGTATGCCAGATGACACCACCTTCCCTGCCGCCGTCTGATCTACGGGTACTGATGCGTTCCAGTAGTCTTTTAATGCCGAACACCTGCTGATAGCGGGCGACAATCTTCCCGGTCTTTTTATCAAACAGGGTGAAAAAGCGCGTCATCTCCAGCAGACGTTCCGGCGAAAGCAGACTGATGAGCAGTTTGTCCTGTCCACTAACGGCCAGTTCACCCCCGGCGATTAACTGCTGATACCAGTTGAGATCGGCTGACGGACGATGATCAAATAACGCATGAATCTGTTCAGTCGATAACGGATGGTTGCGCAGAGCATACATCTGCGCATCCGTAATATCTTCTTCCCGCCATGCCGCCCAGAATTTCATTGGCGTATGGCAGGTACCGTAGCGACCGTCATGCCCGTTAATCGAAAGCAATAGCTGGCTATAGGCAAACAGCTGCGGGATTTCATCGTTGAACTGGTTGCGGATACTCTGAGATATCCCTTCGTCAATGGTTGGCCCTTTCTTACCGTGACCTGCCGGGCTTTTCGCTTCAATGACTGCCAGCGGGATACCATTCACAAAGCAGACAATATCCGGTCTGCGGGTTTCGACACCGCCTGACCGCAATACCGTAAATTCTTCGGTAAAGTGAAACTGGTTATTTTCCGGATGTTCCCAGTCAATCAGCGCAATGGTGGGGTTCACCTTCTTGCCATCGACAAACTCCGTGACGGCGATACCGTAGAGCAGATGGTTATACATCCGCTCATTGGCTTTCAGCAGTCCTTCATTCAGCGCCGGAGAACAGACCTGCGATATCAGGTTATCCAGCGCCTTTTCCGATAACTGGCAGATTTTGCCACCCGCCATAAAGGAACGCTTCGAAAGCTCTTCACGCAGAACCGGACGCAGCACCACCTCATCCTGTTTATAGCCCCGGTAATCCATAATCTGTTTCGGGGATAAAAACGTCCAGCCGAGGCTGGTCAGTAACGTCAGTGCCGGAATTTTGGCGCTGTATTCTTCCTGGAATTTTGGCGTGTACGTCTGGTTCATCATTAATCCTTTTCTTTCTGGCGCTACTCGCTACTGGTCACATGAAGATTCATCAATGCAGACAGCACTTCTTAAATTTTTTACCGCTGCCACACGGACACGGGTCATTTCGCCCGGGCATGTTTTCTGCCCTCTTCACTGGAACAGGCCGGGATGATGCCTCTGACATTCTCACTGACAACCAGTACTGATAAAGTGCCAGTGCAGCAGGCTGAATAAGGGAAATACTTTTCTCAAACTGCTCTCCGGTCATTTTCTCAAGTACAGGAAAATTCTTCTCCACGCCATGAAGAGCGATCACTTCCAGAGAAGGCCGTAACTCACCGGGAAGACCAGACCAGTCATCCAGTGACTTTCCTTTCATATAACCAAAACACCACTCTTCCACAATGGTATATTTTTCCCCCTTTACCTCACGCTCATTGAAAATCGGCTCAAACAGTTCAGGGGCGTCATAAAGGCAACCAGCGATATCGTTCATATGCTGAAAACACAGACTGACAAAACGCTCCATCTCTCTCTCAGATGACCATTTCGGATGATAATCGCCTCTTCCCCAAATAGCACTCAGCCAGATATTGGGTGAAACCATATTTGGACCTGATAAAATCGCCGTCAGCAATCCATCCAGCTCAGAGAAACAGAGTACAGAATCATCCATTCCATACTTCATTAATATTTCTTCCAGCCAGTCGATTTCCCGGTCAGTCAGTGGACCGCTTTTCGTCAGTTTCATACGGCAACCGCCTCATCCACTTTCACCCGACGTTTCCCGGTCAGCAGTTGCTGCATCAAGGCTTTCTTCTCGTTTTTCAGGCAGGCGAGTTTTTTCTCAAGTGTGGAGATTTCGGTGTCGGCAGCGGACAGAACGGCGGCAATTTTTTGTTGTTCTTCAAAATTGGGCACTGATAATTTTAATGTCTTTATATCATCACTATTAATTGATTCAAATGTGCTACCTTGTGATAGGTAACACCATTTTGGTTCAAACCAAAGAAACCATTGATAAAGAAATGATTGACTCATTTTTCTCTTGGATTTTATAGCCGATATACCACGCCCTATACATGCTTTATGTTGAGAAAGTGCAACAGTACCTACAGGTGCCCTGACACTTAGAAGAATATCTCCAGGAGTACATTCTTTCGTAATGTCAGACGTATAAACTCTGGGACATGAAACTCGGCACTTTATATCGGCATTACCCTGTATTAATGGCAAACCTAAGCCATTATCGTTGTAGGCTTCGGATTTAGGTGATGATCCCATAATAATATGTGCTACTTCAGACAAAGTGCACGTACACCACTCCCCACTAAACCTCACCCCATTCTCATCCAGCAACCGTTTCTTCCCGGTAAGCAATTGCTGAATCAGGGCTTTTTTCTGCTGCTGGCTGTTGGCGAGAAGCTTTTCCGTCACCGAAATCGCCTTATTCCAGGTTGACAGGATTTGGGATATTTTCTTTTGTTCAGCAACAGGCGGGGTAAGCACAAATTGATTATCAATGTCTTTTTTTTGAACATGTAATAATGTTGATTTGAAACCATGAGCCTGCGCTTCAATTTTTTGAGTTATATGCAATAAAGCTAAATACAGCCAGTGTTCATGAACATTTTCATTTGCAAATACCTTGTAGATATGCTGATTCAAAACACCTTTTGGCCCATTCCAAATGAAAGGACCGAAGGATACACCTTTTGTACCTGCCCAAGAAAATAGTAACTGCCCTGGTTCAACTAACCATTTATCCTGAGGAACACCTGAAAAATAGTTATAATTACCGCTTCCATTTAGATTTTGAATTCGAATGATAGGAAGACCTTTTGTATCCCACTCATGTGGCTTAAAACTATTACCATTTTGTAACTTACAGATATCTGACACTTGGAGAAGCATCCACCCCTTAGGCACCATAACCCAACTCCTTCAGATAACCCGCCATCTCCGTTTCCAGTTTCGCCAGTTCCACCTTCAATTGCTCACGCTCAGAACGCACGGCCAGCAAATCAATCTCGTCTTCTTCTTCAAAAGTATCGACATAGCGCGGAATATTGAGGTTGTAATCGTTATCCTGAATCTCCTTCAGGCTGGCGAGATAGGCATATTTCTCGACGTTATCGCCTTCACGATAGGTGTTAACGATCTTCTGGATATTTTCTGCGCTGAGCTGGTTCTGGTTTTTGCCCGCCTTATATTCACGGCTGGCATCGATAAACAGCACCTTGTCATCCACTTTCTGCTTCTTAAAAATCAGAATCGCGGCCGGAATCCCCGTACCGTAGAACAGTTTTTCAGGCAAACCAATCACCGCATCCAGCAGATTTTCATCAATCAGTTTCTGGCGAATCTTACCTTCGCTGGAGCCACGGAACGGCTTTGTTGAATAAATCAGATTTCGGGTAAGTCTCCCCCGTAGCGGGTTGTGTTTTCAGGCAATACGCACGCTTTCAGGCATACCTGCTTTCGTCATTTTGTTCAGCGCTCGTACCAGGGCCATAGCCTCTGCAACCTGACCATCGTAGTCACGCAGCGTCAGTGAACCCCCGAACAGCTGTTTTACCCGGTACATCGCCGTTTCCGCTATCGAGCGACGGTTGTAATCTGTTGTCCATTTCCACCGCGCATTACTCCCGGTCATTCGCTGATTAGCCACTGCACGGTTACGGTCTGCATATTCACCGGGCCAGTAACCCGCACCTTTTCGGGGAGGGATAAGCGCGCTGATTTTCTTACGCCGCAGTTCATCGTGACATAGCCGGGTATCGTAAGCGCCATCGGCGGCGGCTGACCTGATTTTCCGGTGGGTTTGCCGGATTAACCCGGGGAAGGCCTCTGAGTCCGTAACGTTGTTCAGCGACAGGTCAGCGCAGATGATTTCATGTGTTTTACTGTCAACGGCGAGATGCAGCTTACGCCAGATACGGCGGCGTTCCTGGCCATGCTTTTTGACTTTCCACTCGCCTTCACCGAAGACCTTCAGCCCGGTGGAATCAATTACCAGGTGTGCGATTTCACCCCGGGTGGGCGTTTTGAAACTGACATTAACCGACTTTGCCCGCCTGCTGACACAGCTGTAATCCGGGCAGCGTAGCGGAACGTTCATCAGAGAAAAAATGGAATCAATAAAGCCCTGCGCAGCGCGCAGGGTCAGCCTGAATACGCGTTTAATGACCAGCACAGTCGTGATGGCAAGGTCAGAATAGCGCTGAGGTCTGCCTCGTGAAGAAGGTGTTGCTGACTCATACCAGGCCTGAATAGCTTCATCATCCAGCCAGAAAGTTATGGAGCCACGGTTGATGAGGGCTTTATTGTAGGTGGGCCAGTTGGTGATTTTGAACTTTTGCTTTGCCACGGAACGGTCTGCGTTGTCGGGAAGATACGTGATCTGATCCTTCAACTCAGCAAAAGTTCGATTTATTCAACAAAGCCCCACGGAACAGCACACCGTGTGGCACGACCACCCCCATACGACCCGTTCCCGGTTTCAGGGTTTCTATCATATGTGAGATAAAGGCGTAATCGCCTTTGGTCTTCGGCGGTACACCACGACGGAAGCGACCAAACTTATCGTTCTCGGCCTCATCATGGCCCCACTTATCCAGACTAAACGGCGGGTTAGCGGTCACGATATCAAACAGCATCAGATCGCCATTTTTATCGAGCAGCTTCGGGTTACGAATGGTATCGCCCCACTCGATTTTATGGTTGTCCTCGCCATGCAGGAACATGTTCATTTTCGCCAGCGACCACGTGGAGCCAATCGCTTCCTGACCGAACAAAGCATAGTTACGGCTGTCATGCCCGGATACAATCTTACGCCCGCACTTCATTAACAACGAACCAGAACCACAGGCCGGATCGCAGATGGTATCACCCGGTTGTGGATCAAGTAGTTCAGCAATCAGGTCCGAGACTTCCGGCGGGGTATAAAATTCCCCGGCTTTCTGCCCACCGCTGGCGGCAAAGTTTTTAATCAGATATTCGTAGGCATTACCGATAACGTCCAGCGTACCTACACGGCTTGGCTTCAGGTTAAGATCTTCACCGGCAAAGTCTTCCAGCAGCTGACGCAGGATGGTGTTCTTCTGTTTTTCTTCACCCAAGCGGTCAGTGTTAAACGAAATATCCTGAAAGACGCTTTTCCCGGCATCTTTCAGTTTGGTGCCGTTGGCTTCTTCAATAGCGTGTAGTGCCTGATCAATACGCTCGCCGTTTCCCGGCTCATAGCGACGCTCGTAAAGAGTATAAAAGCTGGCACTTTTCGGCAGCACAAAACGCTCGTTAGCCATCATCGCTTCAATCAGCTCCGGCGCATCGCCATACTGTTCTTTGTATTCGTCATAGTGATCCTGCCAGACATCCGAAATGTACTTGAGGAACAGCATGGTAAGGATAAAGTCTTTGTAAGTATCAGCACTGATGGTACCACGGAACGTATCGCACGCGGCCCACAGGGCTTTGTTGATCGTGTCCTGACTGATTTTGTCGTTCATGAATCATCCTGGTATGAAGAAAACCATACGATGTGTTGTATTCATCGTAGAAAATTTGGTGCAGATAATACCTTAAGGTGCGTCTTCAGGCACGTCAAAGCCGCATCGTTCGAAGTGGATTTTTCCTGAGGGGAATAGGACTCTTTTTTCCCGTAATGTGGTGGACTGGTTGATGAAACAAACACTAACGCGCGGCTTGGTACTGGATTGACCTGCTCCCCGTGATATCAATACACCCTACCCCAGTGACGCTAAAACGCATTTTACAACCTTTTATTACATTGGGAATGGTCCAAGATTAAGCTGTCAGGAAATACTCATAAGAGGTGCATTTCCTGTTAGTTCATGAAGTACTCTTGAAGTGATTTCATCTTTCTATTAAAAATATCTTTCAAAGCAATGAAATATGTACCATATGGTTTATGAACTGAACTCTTACACAACATAAGAGCCATCCATTATCGCCGCGCGCTGCACCTTGTCAGCAACCTCAGGGGCAAAATGCCCCTGTTGCAACCATCATCTCACACTAATCGACGTTATGGCGGCAGATTACACAATCGCCTCACCTTCATACGCCTGACGATAGAGTTCGATAACCTGCTCTTTCGTCGCTTTTCGTGGATTCGTCAGTTGGCACACATCTTTCTTCGCATTTTCAGCCATCACAGCAAAGTCTTCCGGTTTAACGCCCAGGCTCTTGAGATCTTTCGGGATCCCGACTTGTTTACCCAAACGCTGGATAGCGCTAATCGCTTTGAGCGCCGCTTCATCTGTCGATAGACCCGCGACATTTTCCCCCATTGCTTCAGCGATATCCCTGAACCGATTTAAGTTGCCAATTAAATTAAATGATTCTACATACGGCAGCAGAATGGCATTACATACGCCATGCGGTAAATTATAAAAGCCGCCTAATTGGTGCGCCATCGCGTGCACATAACCTAACGACGCATTATTGAAGGCAATACCGGCCAGATATTGCGCATAGGCCATATTATCTCTGGCCTTCATATATTCACCGTTAGCAACTGCTTTCGGCAAATATTGCGTGATCATTTTAATGGCTTTTAATGCCGCCGCATCTGTCAACGGATTCGCCATGGTGGAAACATAGGCTTCTATCGCATGGGTTAATGCATCCATACCTGTCGCCGCAGTAAGCGACGGCGGCATACCCACCATCAACTCGGGGTCATTAATGGAGATTTGTGGCGTCACGCGCCAATCAACAATCGCCATTTTCACCTTGCGTTCGGTATCGGTAATAATACAGAAGCGCGTAATTTCAGACGCGGTGCCTGCGGTGGTATTAATGGCCATCAGTGGGATCATGTTGTTGATTGATTTATCAATACCTTCAAAATCACGGATACTCCCTCCGTTGGCAGCGATCAAACCAATCCCTTTCGCACAGTCATGAGAAGAACCACCGCCGAGAGACACAATGGCATTACACTCATTCTCACGATAGGATTTAATCCCCTCTTCCACATTTCTATCGGTTGGGTTAGGTTCTGCGCCGCCAAATATATGTACCCCAATGCCTACCTGCTGATAAATCGCCGCCACTTTATCTGCCATACCACTTTTGGCGAGAAATGCATCCGTCACAATCAGTATTTTTTTGACATTTAATGTTTTCGCAAGAACACCGGCTTCTTGCACACTTCCCTCACCAAAGACATTCCGTGTGGGCAAAAAATAATATGTTGACATCGTTTTCCCCTATTTCGTCATAATGGCTATAAGAATGTCCATTTAGGCTCCTGAATCCTGGTCATGGAAACAGCTTCATCACAGCAAAATAGAATGATGCCATGGCGAAAATAGCAAAAGCGCAGGCTGAACATCTGCTGGCAGTGTAAGGGATACCTCATAAAGAACCGTGATCAACCACACAAAAAGAATGATCTTTTTTAACAATAAGTGACATTGCATTCACAACTAGGCTGCGTTGCATTCGCAATCACGTTGCTTTTGGTGAGTGGAGTACGTGAGTTAAATAAAAAGCTACAACGTATTGAAATGGAGAGGCCGTTACTGCATATGCGCATCGCCAAGGCGGTATGGCATCCTGCCTACAACACCGCCTGTTACGCTACAGATGAGAAAACTGTCTTATCCGTTAACGACCCGGATCACATACCGTTAGTCCCACTCCCACACAAAACAACAGCGATTTTCTCATCGGGGTTTGTGACGAAGCATCTTCTTGTTACGGCCGCAACAGCCGTAGCCGCGCCCAATTCAATTGCCAGCCCTGTCGACGCCCATACTTCCCGTGCTGA
The DNA here is from genome assembly GCF_057782505.1 of Pseudocitrobacter sp. CD920760. Taxonomy (NCBI): domain Bacteria; kingdom Pseudomonadati; phylum Pseudomonadota; class Gammaproteobacteria; order Enterobacterales; family Enterobacteriaceae; genus Pseudocitrobacter; species Pseudocitrobacter sp. CD920760. The sequence continues at coordinate 2,707,937 of NZ_CM173490.1, read as the reverse complement.
CGCTTCTACCTGGTCTTCAGGGACGAGGACAATCTCGTCTACATACTGCTCCGTCAATGCAAAATTAATCGCTTCTGTTGAACGTGCCGCAAGGATGGGAACAATCGTTTTTACATTCTCCAGTTTTACGATTTTTTGCTGCTGACGGCTGGTCCACATCATCGGGCATCCCGCTGCTTCAACACCAATGATACGAATGTCAGGTTTAAGCAGCTTGGCTGCCTGTGCCACCCCAGCGATAAGTCCGCCACCGCCGATTGAAACGACCAGTGTGTCAACCTCTGGCCATTGCTCCAGAATTTCCAGCACGATGGTTCCCTGACCAATGACGACATCTCTGTCAGCATAGGGGTGAAGTAATGCGCCCCCCGTTTCCTTTACTCGAACGCCGGCAGCATCCCAGCTTTGATCCCAGAAGTCGCCTTCAACAGTCAGTTTTGCTCCGTAACTTTCAATACGCTTTCGCGTCAGATCCGTGCTGGTATTCATCACAAAGACATCTGCGGGTATGCTGAGTTGCTGCCCTACGTAAGCGACTGCCGCACCGAAATTTCCCCCTGACGCAGTGGCTAACCCCTGCTGACGAACTGAGAGTGGGAGATTGAGGACACGGTTAAATGCACCTCGGGCTTTAAACGAGCCGGTTACCTGACAACATTCAGCTTTCAGTCTGAGCTCAATTCCCGGCACGGGCTGCCAGGGTGCCGTTTCAACAAGCGGCGTTTTGCGCACCCACGGTCGTACTCGATCCAGAGAAGCCTGATAGTCCGACAGGGTGATATCCTGATTCATGAGCGTTCCTTATTCGACAGGTTTTGTACCAAAACCGCAAGACTGTTGCCCTGAGACGTAGCACCAAAAGTGCGCTGAGAATAGACCCGTCCCTTGACCTTAAAATGTATAGCCTGCGGTATGGCTTCTGGTTCTGAGAGGCGGTGAAGCCATCCAGCCAGATCACCTGCTTGTACTTCATCACCGATTTCCACCACGGGTTCAAACCATCCATCGCCGGGCGAAAGAAGATTGCCACCGGCAGGAATGAAGACCTGTAATGAAGGATCGGCAGGCTGTGACGCGGTATTGATTAAGGAAGGTGCGAACAAGTTCCTGATATGAGATCATCATATTCATCCGGAGCGCATCCCAGAGGGACATCATGAGCCATCAACTCACCTTCGCCGATAGTGAATTCAGCACTAAGCGCCGTCAGACCCGAAAAGAGATTTTCCTCTCCCGCATGGAGCAGATTCTGCCATGGCAGAATATGACCGCTGTCATCGAGCCGTTTTATCCCAAGGCGGGCAATGGCCGACGGCCCTATCCGCTGGAGACCATGCTGCGTATTCACTGCATGCAGCATTGGTACAACCTGAGCGACGGTGCCATGGAAGATGCCCTGTACGAAATCGCCTCCATGCGCCTGTTTGCCCGATTATCCCTGGATAGCGCCCTGCCGGATCGCACCACCATCATGAATTTCCGCCACCTGCTCGAGCAGCATCAACTGGCCCGTCAATTGTTCAAGACCATCAATCGCTGGCTGGCCGAAGCAGGCGTCATGATGACCCAAGGCACTTTGGTGGATGCCACCATCATTGAGGCACCCAGCTCTACCAAGAACAAAGAGCAGCAACGCGATCCGGAGATGCATCAGACCAAGAAAGGCAATCAGTGGCACTTTGGCATGAAGGCCCACATTGGTTTCGATGCCAAGAGTGGCCTGACCCACAGCCTGGTCACCACCGCGGCCAACGAGCATGACCTCAATCAGCTGGGTAATCTGCTTCATGGAGAGGAGCAATTTGTCTCAGCCGATGCCGGCTACCAAGGAGCGCCACAGCGCGAGGAGCTGGCCGAGGTGGATGTGGACTGGCTGATCGCCGAGCGTCCCGGCAGGGTAAAAACCTTGAAACAGCATCCACGCAAGAACAAAACGGCCATCAACATCGAATACATGAAAGCCAGCATCCGTGCCAGGGTGGAGCACCCGTTTCGCATCATCAAGCGGCAGTTCGGCTTCGTGAAAGCCAGATACAAGGGGCTGCTGAAAAACGATAACCAACTGGCGATGTTATTCACCCTGGCCAACCTGTTTCGGGTGGACCAAATGATACGTCAGTGGGAGAGATCTCAGTAAAAACCGGAAATAACGCCAGAAATGGTGGAAAAAATAGCCTAAATAGGCTGATTCGATGTGTTTGCGGGAAAAAAATCGGCCCAGATCCGCGAAATTTTAATCAGCGAGTCAGCTTGGGAAGAAATGACCTGCTTATTCGCACCTTCCTTAATATAAAGACACAAGCAGAGACATTTTTGGCACGATATAAAAACGCTAAGTTAAAAAATCACTATGACGTGTTGGGTATCAAATGTTCACTGGCATAAACCTCTGTTTCTGATGTAAAACAGATTTTCTGAGGAGGCGTAAAACCTCCTCGTACTGCGAAATTGATTTAGTGATAGCGATCGATCACGCCAACCAGATAGTGGTCGGTTTGCTGCATGTTGATGCCCGCTTTTTTAGCGCTGCGGACTTCATCCAGAATGATTTGCAACAGCGTCCCGTCCACGATTTCCTCTTTTCTGTATCGCTTCAGGAAGTTAATCGCTGACTTATCGTTTGCTGCCTGGGCGTCTTCCGTCAAAGAGGTCAGCGCATTAATGCGCTTCTGGTAATCGCTTACCGTCTGCTCAAACAGATCTTCCAGCGTGGAAAATTCACCGCACCGGGCGTGTTGCTCCTGTAACACCGGCGTGGCGCCGCTCTGTTTGATGTATTCGTACATGCGCATCATTTGCGTCACCGTATTTTGCGCCTGATGACGCAAAAATAGTGCGGTGCCATTAAGGCTATTCTCGCTGCACCTCTGGCTGAGCTGAAGATACAAATTTGAGGTATAAAACTCCTGATTCATTTGCGCATTCAGTTTTTGAACTATTCCGCTAGCGATCATAGGACTTCCTTATTTCTTGTCATCTCAGAAAACGGTCACTCTTCGAAAAAACAACCAGAATAAAAGCGATTCTTTCGCTTTTTTTATTGCGCCTGGTTACGCAGTCATATTCATTTTAAGTCGGGATGCTCCTTATTTAAATATCCAACCCTACTATCGCATTTCTATCTGGCATTATTCTGTGATGGTGTTTCGATATTCACACTCCCTGTGCCAATCCTTTCTTATCGACAGTAGGAAACTTCCTCCGGCTATTCTGCTGAACACGATTAGGGGCACTGTTGCAAAGTTAGCGATGAGGCAGCGTTTTGTCTTATTCAAAGGCCTTACATTTCAAAAACTCTGCTTACCAGGCGCATTTCGCCCAGGGGATCACCATAATAAAATGCTGAGGCCTGGCCTTTGCGTAGTGCACGCATCACCTCAATACCTTTGATGGTGGCGTAAGCCGTCTTCATGGATTTAAATCCCAGCGTGGCGCCGATTATCCGTTTCAGTTTGCCATGATCGCATTCAATCACGTTGTTCCGGTACTTAATCTGTCGGTGTTCAACGTCAGACGGGCACCGGCCTTCGCGTTTGAGCAGAGCAAGCGCGCGACCATAGGCGGGCGCTTTATCCGTGTTGATGAATCGCGGGATCTGCCACTTCTTCACGTTGTTGAGGATTTTACCCAGAAACCGGTATGCAGCTTTGCTGTTACGACGGGAGGAGAGATAAAAATCGACAGTGCGGCCCCGGCTGTCGACGGCCCGGTACAGATACGCCCAGCGGCCATTGACCTTCACGTAGGTTTCATCCATGTGCCACGGGCAAAGATCGGAAGGGTTACGCCAGTACCAGCGCAGCCGTTTTTCCATTTCAGGCGCATAACGCTGAACCCAGCGGTAAATCGTGGAGTGATCGACATTCACTCCGCGTTCAGCCAGCATCTCCTGCAGCTCACGGTAACTGATGCCGTATTTGCAGTACCAGCGTACGGCCCACAGAATGATGTCACGCTGAAAATGCCGGCCTTTGAATGGGTTCATGTGCAGCTCCATCAGCAAAAGGGGATGATAAGTTTATCACCACCGACTATTTGCAACAGTGCCCTTCAGCTGATGGCATGCGCTTTGTCACGCCGGTGAAAACCGTCAATTCAGGACCTAACAGAAAATATTTTGGTTCCGGACGTGGCATCACCTGGTACAACTTCGTCTCTGATCAGTACTCTGGATTCCACGGCATCGTTGTCCCCGGCACATTACGAGATTCCATTTTTGTGCTGGAAGGCCTTCTGGAGCAGCAGACAGGGCTGAATCCGGTTGGGATCATGACAGACACAGCCGGTACCAGCGATATTATTTTTGGCCTCTTCTGGCTGCTGGGATACCAGTTTTCCCCCCGGCTTGCCGATGCCGGTGAAGCGGTATTCTGGCGAGTGGATAAATCGGCAAATTACGGTGCACTGGACGAACTGGCACGTGGTTGTGCCGATCTGTCGAAAGCCGAGGATCAGTGGGATGAGATGATGCGAACCGCCGGTTCGCTGAAACTGGGCACCATTCATGCTTCAGAACTCATTCGCTCTTTGCTGAAAAGCTCGCGCCCATCAGGGCTGGCACAGGCGATCATGGAAGTGGGGCGCGTCAACAAGACGCTGTACCTTCTTAATTATATTGATGATGAGGATTATCGTCGGCGGATCCTGACGCAGCTAAACCGGGGGGAAGGCCGCCATGCTGTAGCGAGGGCGATCTGCTACGGGCAGCGCGGTGAGATCAGAAAGCGCTATCGTGAAGGTCAGGAAGATCAGCTGGGGGCACTGGGCCTGGTCACTAACGCAGTGGTACTGTGGAACACACTTTATATGCAGGAAGCCCTGAGCTGGATACGCAGTAATGGAGAAGAAATCGGGGTTGAAGATATCGCCCGGTTGTCCCCACTGATGCACGGGCATATCAATATGCTGGGGCATTATACGTTTACGCTACCGGAGGATATTTTGAAGGGGGAACTGAGAGAACTAAATTTCAATTTAAACAATGAATTAACTTCTTAGCGTACGTTTTCGTTCCATTGGCCCTCAAACCCCGTTATTATAAAAATTTGAGGCGTGTTTTGCTCAGACCGGAAAGAATAATCGCATATCGTATATTCCACTGAAACCGTGTAAGAGGTAGTTATGAGTAAACAAATCATTGATATTGGTATTGCTGAATCATCCCGGGTGGAGATTGCAGACGGCCTGTCCCGGCTTCTTGCTGACACCTATACCCTGTATATAAAAACACATTACTATCACTGGAATGTAACTGGCCCCATGTTTAACAGCTTACATTTAATGTTTGAAAATCAATACAATGAGCTGGCCACTGCCGTTGATGATATCGCTGAACGTATACGCTCGCTCGGATGCTTCGCGCCCGGCACATATCATGAATTTTCACGTTTAACAGCGGTTAATGAAGATAAGGATATTCCGGCAGCAAAAAACATGATTGAAAATCTTGTCCAGGGCCAGGAGACCGTGGTTAAAACTGCACGCTCCCTGTTCCCGCTCGTTAATAATGCGAATGATGAAGCCACAGCAGATCTGCTTACACAACGTATCCAGTTACATGAGAAAACTGCCTGGATGTTGCGTAGCCTGCTTGAATAATGTCACCACGTGGCAGCAGAAAAAACGGTTTGTCAGCCACAGGCTATTACTGACAGTGCAGAATCATCCGTGTTCCTGTGGCTGTTTTTTCTGACCGTCACAGTATTAAACACCATTGAATCAGTGGGTTAATCAGTGAATGCGTGAACGAGAAATACAGTCCGTGACGGGCATCATCGGCTGGTATATCCGGACCACTGTTGTTTTCCCGTTAAGGTATCGCAGGTTCCGGTCTGGCATTTCACAGCCTGAACAGGGTTAATGAGGCTTTGTTGAATAAATCGAACTTTTGCTGAGTTGAAGGATCAGATCACGTATCTTCCCGACAACGCAGACCGTTCCGTGGCAAAGCAAAAGTTCAAAATCACCAACTGGCCCACCTACAATAAAGCCCTCATCAACCGTGGCTCCATAACTTTCTGGCTGGATGATGAAGCTATTCAGGCCTGGTATGAGTCAGCAACACCTTCTTCACGAGGCAGACCTCAGCGCTATTCTGACCTTGCCATCACGACTGTGCTGGTCATTAAACGCGTATTCAGGCTGACCCTGCGCGCTGCGCAGGGCTTTATTGATTCCATTTTTTCTCTGATGAACGTTCCGCTACGCTGCCCGGATTACAGCTGTGTCAGCAGGCGGGCAAAGTCGGTTAATGTCAGTTTCAAAACGCCCACCCGGGGTGAAATCGCACACCTGGTAATTGATTCCACCGGGCTGAAGGTCTTCGGTGAAGGCGAGTGGAAAGTCAAAAAGCATGGCCAGGAACGCCGCCGTATCTGGCGTAAGCTGCATCTCGCCGTTGACAGTAAAACACATGAAATCATCTGCGCTGACCTGTCGCTGAACAACGTTACGGACTCAGAGGCCTTCCCCGGGTTAATCCGGCAAACCCACCGGAAAATCAGGTCAGCCGCCGCCGATGGCGCTTACGATACCCGGCTATGTCACGATGAACTGCGGCGTAAGAAAATCAGCGCGCTTATCCCTCCCCGAAAAGGTGCGGGTTACTGGCCCGGTGAATATGCAGACCGTAACCGTGCAGTGGCTAATCAGCGAATGACCGGGAGTAATGCGCGGTGGAAATGGACAACAGATTACAACCGTCGCTCGATAGCGGAAACGGCGATGTACCGGGTAAAACAGCTGTTCGGGGGTTCACTGACGCTGCGTGACTACGATGGTCAGGTTGCAGAGGCTATGGCCCTGGTACGAGCGCTGAACAAAATGACGAAAGCAGGTATGCCTGAAAGCGTGCGTATTGCCTGAAAACACAACCCGCTACGGGGGAGACTTACCCGAAATCTGATTTATTCAACAAAGCCGATACAACTACTGTCTGTTTAAGGGACTACATCACTGTCCGCTATCATCACTATTGGTAGACCAGGGATGTTTATATTAAAAGATTATTCATTCCAAATACCTATAAAGAAAATTCGACAGTGTCAACTATCGATCAATAGGATTAGCCTATTTTTTTACATCAAACAATAGGCTGTAATGGCATTTTTTTTAAGAAAAATACGATTCAAACATGGGATAATAAATTAAAATTCTGTCTATTTTTGGATTAGGGAGTCAATATGTCTGAAGGAGTTTCTAAAAATTCCAGATATGAAATCATTGCAATTCTGAGAGATGAACTCAGGATTCAATCTAAATTGTACTTCTATTGTAATGATATAAAACACCAGTCAACCCTAAAAAAAATAGAAGGAAATTTTTTCTATATAAAACCATCTACCTCTCATCCAGGCCTTCCTAAAGAGAGCATTTTTTATTTTATCATCCACAGCCCATTAGGAAAAATAGAATTCACAACCAACAATCGAATCACTGACAAAAGCAATTCAAACAATCTTCTATGCTTCATTATCCCTGAATCATTATCAATACTACAACGAAGGACATCACCAAGAATTAACGTTGGGTACGAAAGCCAGTTTTATTGCTCTGGAAGATACAGAAGTGGCACTATTTATAAATATCACTTGAATGATATATCTGAAGGTGGTTGCTCGTTTATATCCCTGGAACCTTTGCATAGTTTTATTAGAAATGGAAATAAACTTGAAAATTCAGTGTTAAATCTTGGGGAGTACGGACAAATCCTTGTTAATTTAAAGATAAAACATATATCCGAGGAAAATAATCGCAAACAATGTGATGCAACAAGCTTCAGAGTATCTTGCATGTTTTATTACGAAAGTGAAGAAAAAAAAGAGAAGATAGAAAAAATAATTGTCAAATTGATAATTGATAGAAAAATAATAAACAGGCGAAGCCTAGTTTAATTCATTTGATGAAATATAATTTCAATAAAACACAACCACTTTAATCTAAAACACTATTAATTCAATAGCACACAAGACATTTTTTGATAACGATAGTCAACAGGAAAATTTAACACATTGAAAAACACATTACTTTATACTGACGACAATATCATCGGGCACTCAATCCATGATTATATGATTGATAACAAAAAAAACATCACCACTCTTAACTTCCAGGATATTGTTAAGGGGACCAGCGCGCCATCAACCACTACCATTATTGTCAACACTATCCATAAGGATATCTCTGCAGCCACAACGGTCGCATTGCTTAATACCCTGCGCAAGCGTCTTACGCACTGCGCTTTGCTGGTTTTAATTGTAAAAAGTGACCTCTCCAGACTGTTCCGGGAGCTGCTTTATATTGATAATATATTGATTTTGAATGAAAAATCTTCTTTATCAGATTTCTCAGCCATCATCAACAGACCTTTGACCGCCGATGGCTGCCAGCGGTTATGTACCCGGCGTAAGCTAACCGCTAGGGAGCTTCAGGTTCTGGAGCTAATCATTGCCTGTAACAACAATAAAAGAATCGCATTACTCCTCGATATTGATCACAAAACGGTACACAGTCATAAGGTACATATTATGAAGAAACTGGGGATGAATAACTCACGGATAATGAATAAAAGGATAGTCAATATGTATCGGTGCTAAAGCCAAAAATATGTGGGCGACTAATCAAAAACCGATAATTCATTGGTAATCTGCCTTTAATAATCATTCCCATAGACATAAACCTGACCTATAATAAAGTTATCTTCTCTTTACCTCCGACCTGATTTTTGACGAGAGATAATGAACGCGACTCTGTTTTCCAATCATAATTTATCACGTAGCGATATATCCGTTCGTTATGTCTTTCAAAAGATGTTTTCCCCAAAAGGTACGCTCGTCGCCGTAGAGTGCCTGAGTCGTTTCGATAGCCTGTCTATCTCTCCAGAAAACTTCTTCCGCTATGCCAATACGGGATTGCGCGAGAGCATATTCATGGAGCAACTGGCGCTTATTGAAAAACATAAACAGTGGTTTAATAAAAACGGCATCTCTGCAACAATCAATGTTGATGACCATATACTCAACATATTGCTAAGACCAGAGATTAAAAACCTCGTTGGCCACATTGGCTGCGTTCACTTTGAGGTAACAGAAAACTCGAATAAATTATTGAACAATGCTCTTGCAACCTGGAGCGATCCGCGAAGTACGACGCTCTGGCTCGATGATTTTGGCTCAGGCAATGCGGGTATTAGCGCGATTCGAGGCTACCATTTTGATTATGTCAAAATCGATAAAGACTTCTTCTGGCATTTAATGCAAAAAGATTCTGGCCGACCATTGATGGATGCGCTGATCACCTTTCTTTCCCGTAACCACCATAATGTGATTATTGAAGGCGTAGAAAGCGAAGCGCACAAGAAATGGTTACAGGGCATGGAGTGGTTTGCTATTCAGGGACACTACTGGAAGGAAGTCAGTATTGAACAACTGGTCAAAGAAGATATCAAGGTTTAAAAAAATGCCGGAGCATTCCGGCATCAATATTAACATTCGCGCAATAAAGTCAATCAATCACTCAATTATAAACTAACTCCCAGGTCGCCCAGCTGGTCAACGGACCGCTGGTCGCTTTTTCCGGCGCTGGCGTAACGTAGCCAATGTAATAAGTAAATATCCCGCCATCCACCGCCTTTTCGACCAGAGGCACCCGGTTTTGCTGCGGGTCAGCCGGGACAATTTTATTGCTCTTGTCCAGAGTATTATTGTCGTTAGTCGACAGCGCCAGGAAAATATGGCTGGCCCCATCCGCGCGCGTATTCGCCAGATAACCAGCGTTTTCATTGCTGACGGAATTAACCATAAACCCATCAATCCAGCGCACATTCACCATCCGAACTTCATCTTTATCCGCCGCGCCGCCATCATGACGAAGCTGGCAGTTTGAGAGTTCCAGCGTGAAAGGCTGTGGTTTCATAAATGCCCCCGCCCCGCGATCGTGTACTTCTGCCAGGCTGACCGGCGCCAGCCAGACGCTTCCACTCCCTGCATTATTGCCGCCGTTAAGCGCCACGCTACAGGAGATGTCTGTCACCCGTCCGGCAAAATCAACCCGCCCACGATCGTAATTCGTCTCGAATCCCCACGCCGAGGAGGCAATAAGCGTCCCGCTTATCAGGGCCAACTGAATGAGTCGTGTGCTATTTTTATACTTTGCTGAATCACTCATACCCGCCTCCCGCATTAATCGTACGTCAGGTTAAAGACCAGGTGCGACTCCACTTCACCGGTACTGGTAGTCGGCGCATATTGATAGAAGCGCGCATGGAGAGGCAGGGTGATATAACGAGTTTCCTGGTTTTGTAATGTACCAATATTATATTTTTTGTTGAATTCCAGAGGAGTGTTGTCCTTTATAACCTGCACACCAACGCCCTTAGCAGCAGAATTTCCGGTCTTTTCGTTTAGTAGAACACCTTGATTCGCTGATGTATTTGTAGCTAATGTTCCAGAAAATGAGGTGTTAATATTTGCATAACCACTGACACTGACTCCCCCACTACACTCCAGTTTAATATCAAATGGTGTACCGCCAGCCCAGGTCCCCACCCCTTTTAAATCAGCTCGTTTAATCGTGCCTATATCGACATTCATATTTTTGCCACCTAAAATGGTACAAGAAGGTGAAACAATTGTAATGGCATCAGCATTAAGGCTGGTTTTAAGGATTGTAAATCCTGGTCCGTACTCTGTATACGGCCCACTGGCTAAGGTTCCACTCCCTGTTGTGGTACTGGTCTTAATTATATCTAATGTGAATGTTGAACCTGCGAGTCTAAAGGAGGAACCTGTCGTGGTATAACTATCAGGGTAGATCATACTGATCTCCCCTTTACGTGAGAAACGTAAACCAATTCCAGGAATTGCAGTTGAATAGACTTTATTGGCCCCCTGAACCAAACCAGCAGCAACAATTTTCGCATCTGATTTCAGAGTAGTAATTCTATCACATGTAACATAAATCGTATTATTATCCGGCATTGTCCATGTTTTAGTTGCAATGACACTCCCTACTGGTAAGTCCGGGCTAACAACCACGCGCCCCATAGCCATATTAATTTCATAGGCACTATTAGATTGCCAACATGATGCCCATGCTGACGTTGTCCCCAGCGCCATTAAGCCAATAAAAAGCGTCAGTTTTTTCATTAGCGACATAGCGTTTCCTTTGTTTTTTCCTGACTTAATTCCACCGAGCACTGTCCGCCGCTCCACTTAACCGTGGCCTTCGGCGCGCTGGCGTCGCTGATAAACATCATGCTGCCCTGCCCCACCACGCCGATCTCTTTCCCGGACGGACCGAATATCGTGGCGGCAAACGGTAACGGCAGGCCATTAGCCTGGCGCGCCCGCAGAGTGATGTTGTTCTGCAGCGTGGTATCGAAGGAGACCTTGACCACGCTCCCTTCCCACGGCACCACCTGCGCCACGGTACTGCCGAAGGCGACATCGTCATTGCTGCCTTTCGGGTCAATTTCAACGGAATTTATCCGGTAAGGCCGCAGATACGGCAGAATGGCGTAGCCGTTGCTGTCGATGCGGGTACCCGGCGAACCGGGCAACATCGCGCCCGCGGCATCTTTCGCTTCGATCAGCGCCATAGTAGTGCCGGTTTCCGGCGAGAATACGACGCCGTGCTGATGCGCGATTAGCGTCCCGCTGGCGCCCACGCCGCTCTGGCGATAGCCTTCGCCCTGGCTATAGCTGCCGTTCAGCGTCGTCCACGGGGTACGGTAACTGCCGTTCAGCGCCACATCGTGCTGGCCGCCAGTGGCGGTGGTCGTCGACACGCCGTAGTTAAGGTTGTTTTCGCTATCCAGCGAACCGTTGACGCCAATCTGCGAGCTGGCGAAACGCGAATTGTTAAACGCGGTATTCGATGTCAGGTTAGCGGTGCGGTTTTCACCGAACCACAGCGGGTAGCTAAAGTTGAGAGACACGCGATCGTCGCGGCGGTGGCCGGAACTATCCGGGGTATAGACGCGCTGGGCGCTGACCGACCACGAGAGCCGACCGTACATGTTGTTGTAACTAAACTGATACTGCTTTTCCGTCCCCGAACGGTTCCAGTAATCCGCCACCCGACCGCTCAGATAAAAACCGCCCCAGCCGTCCGGCAGGTTCTGGTTGACGGTAAAGGTCATCCCGTTTTTCTGGCGCCACACGGTGTAGTTGCTGTTGTAGTTCTTCTCCTGATCGACGGCGTAGAGGGCGTCGTTCAGGTTGTAGTAGCCATTGGTGGAGTAGCGATACGCCGCCAGCACGATGCTGGTCTGGGTTTCGGTAAACATGCGGTTAAAGGTGGCGCGATAGCTTTGACCGTGCTCGTCAAGGGTATCGCTCTTCAGCCGCGAGTGAGTCACGTCGAAGGAGAGCGCGCCGATGCCGGTGTTCATCCCGGTCCCCAGCAGGAACGCCTGATAGTCATCAAATCCGGTGACGCCGGTATAGCCGGTAAACAGGTTATTTAAACCATGCTGCCAGGTTCCCTGGTAGAGCATCGGTTTATTACGCAGCGAACTATCGTCGACTTTACCGGCGGAGAGCGCGTAGCGGGTCATCCCCGGACGCAGCAGCTGCGCTACCGAGGCGTAAGGTACGCTGAATACCTCGACCGAACCATCGCCCTCTTTAACCGACACTTCAAGGTCGCTACCGTAGCCGGAAGGATAGACATCCTGCAGGGTAAACGGCCCCGGCGGCACCGTGGTCTGATAGATAATATTGCTGCCCTGGCGCACCGTCACCAGGGCGTTGCTTTGCGCCACGCCGCGAATTTCAGGGGCGTAGGAGCGCATGCCGTCGGGAAACATATTGTCATCGGTCGCCAGGTTAACCCCGCGCAGGCCGATGGTGTCAAAGAACTCGCCGTTGGTAAAAATCTGCCCGCCGCTGACTATCGAGTTAATCTGCGGAATCGGCCGCTGCAGATAGGTCTGGTTGCTGTTCCAGTGCGCTTTCCCCTGCTGCTGCTGCCAGTTCAGATTACCGATATGCTTGAGCAGCCAGCCGTCCCACGACAGGCCCGCGTTAACGCCAAGATACGCGCTGCTGTTATCGGAACCGTTGGCCGAGGAGATATGGCTGTTCCAGGCGTTGGCCATCCAGCCTAAATTCAGCGCCGCAACGCCTTTATCCCAGAATTGCGGGCTGACAAAGTTTTTCAGGCGCTGATCTTCGTAGATTTGCGGTACGGCAATATCCAGTCTCAGGGAGGACTGAATCAGCGTGTCTTTGACGTTATCTTCGTGACGCCACTCCTGCAGGCGTCCGCAGAAGCCCTCTTTTTCGCTGAGCTGCGGATTTAATTTATCCGGCGAAATCCCATACTGCATCAGCATCGCTTTGGTATAGCAGACGCCCATTTTGCCGTCTTTACCGGCGGTGATTTTCAGGTCGTAGCGCCCTTTCCATTCGCCGTTGGTATAGACATCAAGGGAGTAGACGCCCTCGCTGATAGCGCTGGTCGAGAAGCGCGACAGGTCGACCTTTTCGCGACTGCCGACGATAAAACCATCGTTAAATTGATAGATCGTTCCCGGGTTTTCCTGTCCGCTGGAAAATGGCGGAAAGCAGCACAGCGCAACCGCAATAGCCGTGCTTAATCTTCCCGGGCAGATTGACCTCTGCTTCATGATCGTTTCCCTTATTTGACGGTAACTTTCACTGCGACATCTGCACCATAATCATTAATGTTGTTAACGGTCAGGGTCTCGCCTTTGCTCACCGCTGAAGAGAGGGCGATGGTCTGGCTGGACTGCGGGGCAAACATGACCGTTTTGCTGTTGAGCGCTTTGCCGCCGTTACGGGAGATACGGCTTACGGTGATATAAAAGGGCGTTGGGTTACTGACGGACAGGCTGCTGCCGTTAGCGGAGAGCGCCAGTTTTTCTGCCGCAGCGTCGCGATTGCCTAGCCCGGCAGGGCGATAAATAAACTTAAAGCGCGAACGAATCGCCAGCTGCAGAATATTTTGCCCTTCGTTTTTCTGGCTGGCCTCAACCGGCGGTATTTCCAGAAGGTTCAGCCACCACAGCGTCTCTTTATCTTTAGCCAGCCCTGCATTACTGCCGAGCTTAATACGCAGGGTTTGACCGCTTTTCGCATCAACGCGGGAAATAGGCGGCGTGATAATAAAGGGGGTCGTAATGGTATCCGGCGTCGCGTCGGCATTACCGTTATCCAGCCAGGCTTGCGCCAGCGCCGGACGGTCGGCGGTGTTAGAGAGCTGCACCGTTATTTCTTTTTCATTTCCTGGATAAATAAAGCGGGTACCGTTAACAATAATATTATTGGCATGGGCCGCAAAACTAAAAATGAAACAGAAAAAAAGGGCAATACGCTTCATGCTGACCTCAGAATAAAAAAATAAGCGGCAGCAGTGGCCGCTTTATTATTGTTGTATACCCTGAATAATTCGAATTGCAGAAAGGCGGCCAGAGAGTGACTGGGGTGAGCAAACGTCGCCAACGCCTGTGCCATTCGAAGTATGACGGGTATAGACCGCCCCGGCGCGAGACGGCTTTATCTCTCAGTCGATATTACTGATAAGTAATTTCGTAAGTCGCGTAGCTGTTAACCACACCGGTGGTAACCGTGGTCGGGGTGCTGGTCGCATAGCCGACGTAGTAAGTGAAGCGCGCGCCATCCTGAACGGCAGAGGCATCACCGGCCGCTTTAGGCTGGGTGCTGTCGCCCGGGATGATTTTGTTGGTCAGCGCGGTGGCGTTATCGGTGGAGAGAACCAGCTGGATATTCTGCGCGCCGGCGGCTTCGGTGTTAGCCAGGTAGCCCTGCTGTTTAGCGGTTGCGCCCGACAGCAGGTTACCGCCGGTCCAGTTCACACCCAGTTTGCTCACATCATCCTGTTTGGTGCCATCAGCCGCCTGGCAGTCAGAAACATCGATGGTGAAAGATTTCGGTTTCAGATAGGTATCCGCCGCGGCAGCTTTAACTTCCGTTAAAGTCACTGGTGACAGATAAACGTTCGCATCGCTGCCCTGGCCGTTTACGGAAACAGTACAAGATACGTCGGTAACTTTACCGAAGAAATTAACCTGACCGCCGCCTACATTGGTATCAGCAGCATTTGCCGCAGCCATACCAAAAAACGCAGTTGCCATTGCAGCAGAGAGAAGAACCTTTTTCATTGCCATTTCCTTGTCAGAGTGAATTAAGTATCAATGAGCAAACAGTTAATACGCACAAAAGTCAGAAGCGATTTGCGATGCTCACTTGTGCAACTGTTAATAGAAACTTCGACTGACCGGAGGCCGCAATATTTAAGGCGTCAGGAACGAATTCAATGAAATAATTCGTCGAGGCTGTCGGCGTCAAAGAATGCTATTTCGAAATTAAATATACATTCTTTTACAACTTGATTGAGACTGTTTTATGGATTAGCGCCTATTAATAAACAAAAAACAATCAGCAATTCCATCAAAGACATGTTGACTTTTGTCAAACATAACATAGGTAATGACTCCAACTTATTGATAGTGTTTTATGTTCAGATAATGCCCGATGACTTTGTCATGCAGCTCCACCGATTTTGAGAACGACAGCGACTTCCGTCCCAGCCGTGCCAGGTGCTGCCTCAGATTCAGGTTATGCCGCTCAATTCGCTGCGTATATCGCTTGCTGATTACGTGCAGCTTTCCCTTCAGGCGGGATTCATACAGCGGCCAGCCATCCGTCATCCATATCACCACGTCAAAGGGTGACAGCAGGCTCATAAGACGCCCCAGCGTCGCCATAGTGCGTTCACCGAATACGTGCGCAACAACCGTCTTCCGGAGCCTGTCATACGCGTAAAACAGCCAGCGCTGGCGCGATTTAGCCCCGACGTATCCCCACTGTTCGTCCATTTCCGCGCAGACGATGACGTCACTGCCCGGCTGTATGCGCGAGGTTACCGACTGCGGCCTGAGTTTTTTAAGTGACGTAAAATCGTGTTGAGGCCAACGCCCATAATGCGGGCGGTTGCCCGGCATCCAACGCCATTCATGGCCATATCAATGATTTTCTGGTGCGTACCGGGTTGAGAAGCGGTGTAAGTGAACTGCAGTTGCCATGTTTTACGGCAGTGAGAGCAGAGATAGCGCTGATGTCCGGCAGTGCTTTTGCCGTTACGCACCACCCCGTCAGTAGCTGAACAGGAGGGACAGCTGATAGAAACAGAAGCCACTGGAGCACCTCAAAAACACCATCATACACTAAATCAGTAAGTTGGCAGCATCACCAAGCAATGAGTGTTTATAACTATTTGAAGCTAAATGGAACCATGAAGAAGAGAGGGCAAAGCCTTGCCCTCTCCATCTCATGCACTGATAAATCATCATAAAAATGATCATTAACAGCACGTACCACTATATGCTAGTCCGTAATAAATATAATCCCAGCCGACCCCATATGCAACCTTTCAATCTGCACTGCTACTCATTAAACAACGAGTTCATCATTACACCTTATAAGCTGTAAAGTAAAAAAACTCCCTACAGGCTGTTTTTTTACAATTATTGAACATATTTTAAACTAATCAACATGGTCACCTACTTATGGATACTGCATTTCCAGTTAAACTTCTCAGTCAGTTACGCCCGCTTTTAATTGGTTTTCGTAAATCGAAAGGATTAACTCAAAGAGAATTATCTGCCAGATTGGGTGTGACTCAGCAGACTTACGCTCGTCTTGAGGCAAATCCTTCAAAGGCAAGTTTTCAGCGACTCTACAAAGTGTTAAATATTTTAGGAGTGGAGATGTCCCTTAATTCTGCGCCTATTTTAACGGATGCAAGAACTTCAAAATTTGTAGAAAAAGAGTTTGATTTACCGGCAAGGAGTGAAGATTGGTGATAGTTGCGCGTATGCAAAACGATGGGTGAAGAAGCTTTAGGACCTCATCTAAATGTTTCTTCAATCAAACCTTGATACCTATTGCATCACATTTAAATCAGAAAGTGTGTGTCATAATTCCTGTAACTTCGATGTAAATGCAACTTTCGTGAATTTCGAAGGAACGCCACATGGCTGTTATCCGCCACGTCAGTATTCAGAATTCTCGGTCCATTGGGCTACCCCCACGCCCGTAGATAAATTGTGTCTTCACGACGAGGCCTATTCGAAGGCCTCAGGACTGACGCCGCCGAGATGACTGTGGCGTCGGGCCCAGTTGTAGAACATTTCAATGTAATCGAAGATATACTCCCGGGCCATATCACATGTTATATATATGTGTTTCCTGAACCGTTCTTTTTTCAGCGAACTGAAGAACGATTCGGCCACCGCATTATCCCAGCAGTTGCCGCAAAATGGCATGATAGCGCGGTTATGGGTGGCGTGGTTTAAAATTTAAATCCTAACGTGTTTGAACATATGGTGAAAACAGTGATCTACCACAGGGATCCCCAGCTAATTCCTTTATAGCAGTATATCTTAATGTGGCTTCGCAACTACCCACAAATCATCAGGGCCGAGATAGCTCAGATTGATCTGGCCGTTATTCATAGCGACCGTCGCTCGCACAAGTCCTCGCCGATTAAGGTTAAGAGGGTGTTGTAGCAGACCAATCGCGTGCCCATCTGGTGCAAGCACTAGCGGTTGTCCGTTCCAATGAAAGAGACCGACTGGAGTTCCGGAAGGCGCCGGAACATCGAACCAATTGACGTTTCCAAGATAATCTCGCCGCGCCCAAGAAAGGTTGTCTGACGGAGCAAATTCCTGGATGAATTCGAGCCATATAGTCCGAGCTTCGGCCGTTGGCCAGTTTGGTTGTGCCGAATAGACAGCGAGACCAGGTGAACGCAACCAATCGCGCAATTCCGCCCCGTTCGTGAAGTTAGCAGCCGTATCGGTGACGGCTTTGATGGCCGCCTGTCGTGAATTAAAACCCGCCTGGATCAGTATTGAGGCTGAGCGGTTCATCGTCCCCGTTTCGACAGCTGGAACAGCAAGGCCGAGTTCATAATCTTCCAACGCTAGTGCTGGCATGCCAACGGTATCACCGTTGGCGGCGGCACGTACCCGCAACGCCTCCATAGCCCAAGGAAGACGATAGCCCAGACCGCCCTCAATAAATTGCAATGCGTCTACCTCCTCTCCGGCGATCATCATTGCCAACGGATGCCCAAGCAGCCAACCTCTGAGGATTTCACGCCAATTCGCCGGGAGCGTGTCTGGTTCAAACGGATAAAAGGTGAACACGCGTTCGGCGATATCTGTGATCGCAGTGATTGCAGCCTCATGATCTGATACAACCAAGGCTGCATTAGCTTGCATGAGCAGATTGTTCGTCTCCGGTGCAATTGCATCCAGCGCACGTCCAGCTTCAAGGCCAAGCCCAGCCAGAAAATAACCACGCCGTGTGACGGCAGTCGAATTCGCCCAGATATAACGGCTCCGAGTAAACAGCGCGGTGCGATAGGCAGCCCGTGATTCGTCGTTAACACGCAGCAGGCGGCGTTGCCAGAGTGAAGATTGGAGAATACTGTCGAGAGCGGTCTCGATCTGGTCATCGGGTACATCGGCCTCACCAATGAGACTGAGAATGGCGGTATCTAGTGTCGCCATATGGCGATCCCACTCTTTCAGCGCCTGCTCTCGCTCATCAACCTTTTCACCGGCAACCTCTGGGAAGACCCACGCAGCAGCATTATTGACAACATAGTCGATCAAATGGTCGAGATCACCGCCAATGTGAGAGTGCATGCGGCTCAGCAGCGAGAAGATGAGCTGGATGAGCCCGCTTTCCATCTCACGAGCACCGTGGTCTTCTATCAGATTGACCCATTTGTTGTGCTTCCTGTTATTCACATCTTCAAAGATGGGATAGAGAACAAGGCCTTCTACATCAATATAAGCACGGCCTGCTCGGCCGATGACATTCTTGAATTCCGAAACCTTGATCATTTCACCGTGCCGGTAGAGCGAGTGCATGACGACCGCTGTCGCCGAGAGATTGAGTCCCTGCGCCAGAGTCGGCGATGAGATCGTGACCTTGAGTATACCTTCTCGCAGAAGGCGCTCGATTTCCTTGCGATAAGCTGTCGGCAAGGCACCATGGTGAAGAGCCACACCAAGCCGAAGGCATTTCAGAATATAGCTGTCTGTCCCAAGCCATTCCTCACCGAGTGCTATAGCGATCTGCAAAGTGGTCAATTCGACTGTTAGCAAAGACTCGAGTGCACCGCGCGAGTGCAAGTCAACGATGACCTTGGCAAATGGTTCGACGCTGCGACGCTCTGGGCAATAGATCAACACTGTCTGACCATCTCTGACTAGACGCCATGCGGTTGCAAGGCTCAACTCCTGCTGATTGTCCGGAAAGAGTCGGTTGCGACGCTTCTTCGGTGGTACGAACAGCGGCGGTGCCGCACCAGTCAGAAATCTGGGCACAAATGGCCTTTCCTCACCAACGCGAAGATTTAGGCGCGCTGTCGGCGAATTCCAAGTGACCTCGCCGAACCGCAAACGCGTCGGACGCCAATCGTTCTTAATGGGACCTCCCGGTTGATCGCGCCGTAGCCACGCCGAGAAGTCTTCCATTTGATCTCCGTCCGGAAGAATTGCCGATAGACAGACTATGCGGCGTTGATCTGCGTCCTTACGACGTAAGAGGCGCTGAATCTGAACCTCGTAACGAACTTCGCGCTCACCTGAACCAATCATATGGCCCTCATCGAAAACGAGCAAGCCCACATCGTCGAGCAGTGACGGATCGTTCCTCAAGGCGAAATCGAGCTTCTCTGGGGTTGCGACAACAATATCACGCCCGCGGATGGCATCTTCGTCGAAGCCGGACACTCCGATACTGCCATAAAGGGCAGAAATGGTCTTGCCGAGTGGCCCGAAGGTACGCTGAAGTGTGGCTTCGGTTTGCGCAGATAGAGCGCGAAGCGGGGTCACGACAATGGCACGCCTCCCACCGGCTAAACATCTCAGAATAGACAATTCAGCGATGCGGGTCTTACCTGCGCTGGTCGGCAACGAAACAACGAGGTTGTCGGTCTGGTTGACAGCTCGCGATGCCGCTTCAATCTGCGACGGCCACAAGTCGACCTCTGCCCTTGGGCGTCGAGCGAGCAAGCCAATAAAGAGTTCACGAAGGACAGGCCACGAAGGGGCAACGCCGCCAGCGGGAAGCAGCGGAACTTTTTCGTGGAAGGTGTTCGACCAGAAATCTTTAAGCAGATGGATAGCAATCCGGTGCACCCACCATTGCGGTATAAGGTTCAGCTCCCCGCAGATATCGAGGTTTTCACGAAGCTGGGCGATCGCTTTTTCGAGAAGAGTATATTCACCGCGATCTAGGGCGAGCAGGAACATCGAAAAGGCACCGAAGAAAACATCTGTCAGTGCGAGATTCAGGCCTTCGAAAAGAAAGTCCTTTCCATCTCGTTCCGCCGCATCGGCAACGATGGACTCGGTGAGATGCTGCTGTAAGAATGTCGTAATGGTCGCATCAGATCCACGACCATCGAGACGAAAGGTATATACGCGTGTACGCAGCGAATTGATATCTCGGCGTATCAACAGAGTTAGCGCATGCTCGATCGGCGAGAAATTTGCTTCATCGGCCACAATTGCGAGGAGGGAATAGGCCCGGGCAGAAAGGTGCGCGAGGTGATAACTGGCAGCTGCAAGGAGAAAATGGAAATCGCGATCAGCTTCTTCGCGATTGCCGTTGGCCATGACCGACTCAAGCGCTGTCGCCGCCTGTTCGAATGCGATCCGTGCTTGATTCGGGTCGCCATCTGACTCTAAAAGGCGCAGACCTAGTCCAAGCAAACCATACGCGTAACTGTGAAGATCGAAGCTGAGTTGAGCCGAGAAATCCGGCGCACCAGGAGGAAGAACACCGTCACGCCAGATCATTGCACGTGCCTGACCTCGTGCAATTAGCCTGCCGCGAAAGCCGACCGTCGCCGCGTCCGTTATAGCAGCAATGATAGCATCAGGGGTTGTTGGCATCGGCAATTACTCGATCGTAGACGGCTCCGACAAAAGCAGCATGGTTGTCGATATGCAAACCGACACCCCATTGTCCAATCGGGCCAGGATAGGCCTGTAGCGCCTGTGTTAGGAGCGTCTGTGGTGGGTTACCTGAAAACGTGAAGAGTAGATGTTTAACGCTCTCGGGCGGGATACCGTGCCGGTAGAGTGCCTCGTCGATTGCGTCTACGAGCGGTGCATCGGTGCCTATCTCCATAAGTCTGGCCGAGATAAAAGATAACGCATGCGACGAGGGAAGGCCGCTATCCTTATCTAAGCCGCTCCGAGCCTCCTCAAGCGTTTGAGCGCGCAGGTTAATACGGCTTTTAGCTTCTGTTTTCAGGAAGCTGAGTCGCTGTGTTTCAGCGTCGAGAAGCATACCGATGACATCATCGCCGCGCATTGCCATATTTCGATGATCCTTCCAGCGCAGTCTTTTGATAGGCGCTCGATAACCGCTGTACGCATCAATCCATTCTGTTGCATAGATCTCGCCAAGGTCACCCGACCTAATATGCGCAGTTTGCGGAAGGAGATCGTTGAGCATTTGAGCAGCTGCTGTCTTACCTAACTTCGCAAGCGCGGCGGCAATCCGCTCCTCTGTAGTGTAGTGGGCGGGGATAGCCCTAGCTGTCATCTGAATGCCAGTCGCAATATCTCCTGGCCGGCCCGTCATGACTCGAACATGGTGATTACCTAATGGCATGTCAGCCGAGTCGCACCAATCATAGAACGGGACCATACCCTACTCCTTAATTCGAAAAAGGTTAGACTTCATGCGATGACCCTTTTTTCACTAACAACCATTCGTAGAGCGATTGCACCTTGGAAGTTGGGTGTAACATTTCTGCAAATGTAGGTTTTAGTCGTATGCTGAGACCCGGGTATAACCGTCAGTTAATTCGTCCGCTGCCCCAGTCAATGAAAAATTGATGGGAATTTTAACAGTTTGTAAGCCTAATAGGCAGTGATCTCCCAATACTTTTACGATTGTCGAAAAAAATCATTGTCTTATGCGTTTTTTGCTCCTCCCTCTGTTTTGGGTACCCCCGTGTCCGTAGATGAAACTAGCTGAAACTTGTACAAGATACACTTTCATCGTAAGGAAATCCTATACATATAGAATCGGTGACGTGAATTAAACTGTGCCATACATTGGACTGGCTGTTGAGCTACACAAAATCAGGGATGAATATCTCTCAGGCCCCTATCAATCCTTGCTGCGATTTTACTGGTAGGAGATACTCCTGAAACTAAGAAGTGTCGATTCAGATTATGGTGCCTTTCGAAAATTGAGATATCTTATAAAATGGGGGCCAGGCCAATCACTTTTGTGATAATAAAGCCAGTATAAAGTGGTTCCAAAATCCTTTAAGTTCTTGGAACCATAATGAAAATCACATCAGATCCAAAATTTCTGCAAAACTATTAATTGAATAATCCGGTTTAACTCTTGAAAATGATTCCTTCAGTTGCTCTTCTCTTTCAACATCTTTATCAGTCCAGTGTGTTATTTTCACTAAAATTTCCCATAGCTCGGGAGCAAACTGACGACCATAGCGAGCCCAAACAGCTTTCATTCCAATAGACTTTGCCATTGATATATCTTTAGTAATAGAGTCACCAACATATACCGCATCTTTAATATCTACATTTTCAGTGAGACAAATGTGCTCCAAGAGTTTTGGGTTAGGCTTAGATTCAGCACTAGATAACCTTATAATAAAATCATCTTTTACTGAAATAACTTTTGCGTTTTTAGGATTGGGGTGGAGATTGTGATTGTCTTCAATTGTGTAAAGGTGATCAAAAAAATCAATGACATCAAGCTTATAAAGGCGATACAAAGAATTATATTCTAAAGATTCAGTATGACCGACAATCTTAACACCACGCTCCCTTAAAATATTTAAAGTATCCCTGACAGTAGGGTATAATTTCAATGTATGATTGCGCTTTGAGCTAAAAGCAGAAAATACTCGCGTGAGTTTTTTTTGTAATAAAATCTTATCATTGGTCCCAAAATAAGAAATAACAGATGGCAACTCTAGAGTAGCAAACGGTTTTTCAGAATTACCAAACCTCTGATGAATGACCTTATACTCGGACAAAAGTATATCTAAAGGAACATTTATCTCCTTTGATAGTTCCTCAGCCATAGCACTAAATGATTGGGAATAAAAACTTACCCAATCGTACAGTGTATTATCCAAATCGGTGATAAGTAATTTCATGATAAACCTTCAATAGCATAGGTTGCCGTTTCATTTGCTCCGTTCTGTCTATCGAGCTTGAAAAATTTGAACGCTAGCTTTTCACCAGAAAAATCCATTATACATGCATAGTTAGCACAATCTTGATTTGGCAATTCTGAACTAGCAACCCCTGAACTTCCCAAAGAAATAATTTGAAAAGTATGTTCAGGATTTGAAGCCGAGACTGGTTCTAATGGAGATAGTATTTTTTTTATTGTAATACAACTACTTCTATGCATATGCCCATGAAGAATATAGTCAACTTTATGTTTCACCACCCAACGCAACAATCTCTCCGCATCTAGTGTAACACTATATTTTGAATCCAAATAGGCATCTTCGGCCTCATTAATTGAAGTTAGGTGATGATGGAGCATAGCAATTCTTGTGACCCCCCTTTTTTTAGATATATACTCCCCACTTTTGTTCATCCATCCCATAGATTCCGCAACGTTACTGAGTTGTTTCTCACCGATAAACCCCATACCCAAAAATGAATCTTTAACTTGTTGTAAAACACATGAGTTCAAGGCCGCCACTTCAACTACTTTGTGCCCTCCCAATAAAAATTTTCTTCCTTGCGAGAGATCTTCTTCAGGTTTTCTTTGGAAAACATCTTTATAAAATTTTATATAGTTTTCTTTGCTTCCTTTATGATAGTTTTCTGCTAGAGTTGCCCATGGAGTATCAGTAGTAGGCTTTCCCATTATTTCAAAATATTGTTCTTTAGAAACCAAACCAACATCATGATTCCCTGGGCAAATAATTATATCATCCGGTGTAAGGCTAAGAGAAGAACTAACATCTTTGATGAATTTCGAAGCCAGCTCAAATCCCTCAACCTGTGATTGCCAAGTCAAATCACCTGAAATAGCCAATCCGGCACATTTATTTCCATTGCTATATTTGTCTGCCAACTCTACTACACGAGAAGATAAACATTTCTGTTGATCATTATCTTGCGCTGGAAACGCATGCTTGCCTTTTCCGTTATCGAAATGAATATCTGAAAGCCAAATTATAAACTCCCCTTTTTTTTGGCTATATTTTTGGTTGAAATTATAAGGAATATAATGGGATGCTAATAATTCATGCTGAAGATCAGAATCAATAGCAGGTCTCACCTTCCAAATTGTTCTATCTTGTTCTTTTAATTCAGTTACTGAAAAAACAACTTTATTGAAAAGCTGTTCATCTAAATCCTTTGAGGTGGTGAATAATGAATCTAATGGAATATAGGATAAGGTTTTGAGAACATCATCATTATCATGAATTTCACAAATTTCAGAAACTTTTAACCAACCTAACAACTCATCTTCATTATAATACCTTGGTGTTTTTCTACCATTATCAGGAGCCTTCTTCTTGCTATCCCCAGCAGCTGAGGAGCAGACTTCTTTTAATTCGGCCCTATAGAACTTTAGTCGCCCTGAATCAAAAAAATATATTTTGGTGAGATTTTCGGCAGCAATTCTTAGTTCTTGTGATGGAAACACCTCACCAGATTTTGCCCACCATCCCCACCAAACATCCCCTTCCTCACGAGCAATTTGGTTATGCTGTTCGATGGTAAATCCTTCACTTTTTCCTAGATCACGGAACCTAAAAATGTAAGTCTCTTTCATTTACTTCATCCTTAAATGCAATGGTTTTATAATATCTTCGTTTTATCAGTAAATCATAGTGAACTCAAATTCGAGTCTTATCTTTTTGAGAATAGCGTTAAGTAAGGTAATCACCTCGCTACCTTCTTCCAGTTTGCCTGATTACACCAATACGATCCGGCAGCTGCTAATGCATGTTCATTCAATCGGCTCGCTTAAATCAATGAACTCAATAGTCTTTGCTAAAGGTATAGATTGACGGGGAAAGTCACGTCGCAGTCGGCGGGCTAACTCTCCCAATGCATCACTACGATCCATCGCATGATGGACTAGCAAAGACGCTACCTGCCGAACCTGAGCCTTTGCGCCAGGCTCACGACTATTATCCTGCCCGCGAAGTGCATTACGCCACCCCAGTGTTGCCCTGTTTACATCAATTTGATCCAGCACTCGAATTAAGCCTGAAGGCTGGACTTGCACGAGGAGACAAAGAAACATCAGAGCCTCATTGTAAAAAGTGGGGCTGGGCTGAGATAACGCCTCTGCTAGCCCACTGTAGTGCGGTTCAAGAAATGTAGAAACCAGTGTTGGCTCCGACTGAGCAATCCTCGCCAAAACTAATGCTCCCAGTTGCCAATCGACATGACCCCAATGGCTGAGTGCAATGCGTCTGCCCGCGGCTATATGACGTAACGCGCTAGCCGGCGCGATGGCTGCGAGATGCGTCGACATGTTGACGATACGCGGCTCATTGCGCGCAATCATCTCCTGAATTGCGAGTCTCGCTGCTGGTACGATGTGCGCAACTCCGAGCAGCATTCTCGCATCGCCGATATTTTCCGCCCAATCCGAGCCTATCGCTTGGTCGATCTCGCTCCAATTGAGTGCTAA
This sequence comes from Pseudocitrobacter sp. CD920760, assembly GCF_057782505.1. Lineage (NCBI taxonomy): Bacteria > Pseudomonadati > Pseudomonadota > Gammaproteobacteria > Enterobacterales > Enterobacteriaceae > Pseudocitrobacter > Pseudocitrobacter sp. CD920760. Next base: position 2,682,204 of record NZ_CM173490.1, on the reverse strand, counting down.
TACCGTCTCCTCGAACTGCTTTGGCGAGGCCTTATGCATGAAGCTAAGAAGCCCTGCGGCAGCTTGGAAGTTTCGTTGCGTACTGCGCGACAAAGAGATCGCGAGATCCTTAGGCGACCAGCAACGGCAGATTTTTCGCCCCACCTGCCGCATTCTTCGGGACGGTGCCAACTTGCCAACATAGATGTTAAGCGGATCGTAGAGCCGCAACGCGTTCCACACGATATCGTTTAGTTCGTGGAAAGACTCTTGCGGAGCGGCACGCAGTCGATCGGCGATGGCCGGGATAAGTGCTTCGATCAAAGTGAACCCGAACTCTGATTCGACGTAGCAGAAATGTTCGCAAAAATCGGCAACGACCGATAGGTAGGCATCCTGCGGCCACTGTGACACAATGCGAAGGCACGCATCGTGATCAATGTGTTCGAGATAGCGTGCCTTCCACATATCATCTTTACAAGCACCTATCATCGAAAGCAGTTCGGCAATCTCACCCGCATGCAACGGGGCAGCAGCACTGATCGCCTTTGCTAATGCGCGTGGCTCAACTAGCATGACGATGTTTTCACCAAGTGCCCGATTAGTATTAAGTACATGATTAAGCACGCGGCCAATCGCATAGCATGCACCTTCCGGCGCCGCCTGTATCCACTCTGCAAGAGTCTCACTATGATCGGCAATTGTTTCCATCTCATCGGGCAGATAGCTATGCAAATTATTCAGTAACCAGCAAGCATGCCGAATATCAAGTGGTTCTGTCGCTACCCAGCAGCGTTCTAAAGCGGGAGTAAGCCATGCCGGCTGTACAAGCCTTCGCCACATCCCAAATTCGCCAGCTAACGAAAGTTCGCTAAGTAGAACACTTAGGCCACTGAGAGGCATCTGAATGTCGGTCAGAACTGTTCTGAGCATAACTGCAATTTTCTGACGCTCTTCGGCTGTCTGTCCGTCGAGAATACGTGCCAGGAGTACAATAGCAAGACGCTGGTGTGGACAGCGAAGGTCGTTGAAACTCAGTAAAAATCGTTGCGCTACAAGCCAATCAATCGCAGCATTTCCATCAGAATTCGACAACTCGTCCCCGACTAACCGCAACAACATTTCGCGTGAACAGTGCGCATCACGTGATGCCAGCTGTCGAATTGCAGCAGCTGCAAGAACCACGTCAGCGCCTGCTGCGCGCGCAGAACTTGCCATTGCATTCGCTCGCCGCCATCCTCCTCCAAGGATGAAACAGAATTGCCAGGGATAAAGCGCTTTCTCCGCTGCATGCTCAAGGCGTAGATCGAACTGCTCATCTCCAGGCCGATCGCCGATGCGATCATCGGCTTGACGAACAGCGGCAAGTGTTGCTTCGCGGGAAGCCAGAAAACCATTCGCAATAACCCGAACCGCTCGCTTAGCATCAAGATGGATGGCGCCTGGAAAGCCGCTCTTATCTTCGGAAATCGTGTACGCACTTAATACCCATCGCGATGCAGTGGCCTGTTCTTCCAACTCACGAAGAAATGCTGGGCGAGTCAGGTGAGCATCATCAACGATGTAGAGTGTCGGTTTCAGACTCTCATCAAAAGAAGGTATCTCTCCAATTGGGTCGGCTAATCTTAGGACACGCCAGCCGCGACAATACATTTGAAGCGCCACTTGAAGAATTGAGATTGATTTCCCAGCTCCCGGTACCCCCGCAAGTCGAGCTGTTCCTGCGCGCTCCAGGTCTGCAGTCAGTAGAGCTACCTCCGGAAGAATGGGACAAGCAGCGACATCTGCAGGCCCGAGTGGACGACCCATTAGAGCAGGTCCAAGATCACGAGGCTTTTCGAACTTAACCTCAGACCAAACTGATGCTTCAATATTGAGTACTGATGATCTTGGTGCGAACACAATGAGGCTCCGCCGGATCTGATCGAGCTCCTCGGAACTTGGTAACGCGCGCAGAGCTGCCATGATTTTATGCAGATCGCTTGCATGTTCGGGATAGATTTCTTCAATCACTTCCTGATGAGTGGATAGCAGCGCTTGAATCGTGTCCCATCCAATAGCAACTACGGGAAATTTTCCTTCCTTCACGCGTTGTTCTGACACTAGTCGGGCATGTTCTTGAAGTCGCGCATCATTAGGCGCTGTAGTAGCAAATGTCCAGTGTCCAAGCTGTGGTTTAAAATTTTCGGCCTTGATGAGTTCCGTATCGAACTCCACGATAGTCGCCTTGGCCCCATAACCTTCGTTCTTCCCTTTGCATTGCACACCAAAATTTATGCCGGGTGTTGCCTGTGGCGTTCCATAGACATCAACACCGTGCTGTTTTTGCCCAGACCGACCATTTTTTTGCGTAAGGGGAGACCTCCACACTGCGGCAAACAATGCACGAGTCAAATCTTCGAATTTCTCCCACGACTTTGGCGGGAGAATCTGTTTGTCAATAAAGTCCATTGCACAAGCCACTTTGTAAGTATTTTAAGGAACAGTCATCGCCTTCGCTTTAACCACATCCTCAAGAACGTGACTAGTCAAGCATCAGGAGTAGATTTTATTATTTCAGAGTTCCAAGTGGAATGAAAAGTAATCCATTTCGACTTGGGTAGCTGACAACAGCATTATCTCCCCACACCAAAACGGCTCTCGGGCCGTTAAGCGCTTCACCAACAAATAGAATTTTTTTTATTTGAAGTGAAGCACGATCTAACGCTACAAGCTCATGATTGTTTCGATTGACCGATAACAGTAAGTTTCCACTCACCGTTTGCGATAACGGGTCTGCCCATGCGAAAAAATTATTATTATCATTTGAGGCAAAGCGAATTTCTTGAATTAGCTCCCCTGATTCCGGCTCTATTACACAGATGCCACGCTTGGACTGGAACATGCCGACATAGATGCGATTGTAGAGATCGTCATATGTTAGACATGCAGGGGTTGAATCATCTGCACGACCATTGCTTATCTCGGCGAGCTGGACATCCGCCGTATATTTTTGACGACTCAAGTCGTAGATAGCTAAATAGCAGTTAGCATGTGGATAACTCAGCCCGTGGCTGCGTCCGCCGCGTTGAATGCTAATGTAAATTAATGGCAGTGTCGGATGTCGTAGCAGCGACATGCAGCCTCGGCCACCTTCGGGATATGCTACTGTCTTTACAACGTATGTGGCACTGTCAATGATGTAGAACTGGTTGACTCGATTGCTTGCGAAATAGATTTCTTTTTCGTTTTGTGACACTGCTAATTGTCCGTTACCGCCCCCAGGTAACACTATTCTTTTAACGATAGCATGCGTAGCCAAATCAATAACGAGCACAAAGTCCGAAAAAACCTGGCCGACAAACAAACGGCCATCTGCAATAACTAAGCTACCAGGAGGATGGCTCAAAATCTCTCTTTCACCGTTTTGCGGGGAGATCGACTCATATTTATCCAGGTCGATGGTACGTATGATTGATTTGGATGATGGATTAACGATTGAAATGCTGCATCCAGCCCAATTTGCAGTTATCAGGAAGTTGTTATGCAGGAGAATGTCATGTGGTTCAGAGCGGCTTGGAAATTTATAAATCGGGGCTCCATCATCACTACTGTCTAGAATAAGAGAGGCTTCTGATGTTGCTGCCTGTGCAGTCTTGGCAAAATCATCCAAGGATATGACCAGAGTGATGTTCGACCCTCGTGCCGCATCCTGTGCTCCAGGTTGGAAACCAACCTCACTGACCATGATTCCTCGATCGGCACCAAGGTCATCAATGAGGCTCTTGAGAGCAAGCACCTTTTCCTTAGGAACGCGAGTTTTCCACAATTTGCATTCGATTACCCAAGTACAGAGGATACCCGATCGAAGGAAGGTCGCGTAGACGTCAATATCATGGGTCGCTCGAACACCTTTGGCTCGATAATCAACCAAAGCATTACATCCAAGACGTCGAAATACTTCAGCTGTGGCCTCCTGATAAACTCGCCAGTCCGCGTAGCTCATGCAACTCCCCAATAATATGGCTATATTTTTTTCTGTGTGCCATCCAGCTTGCGATGAATAAGCGAAACCAACGTAAGGATGTCCAGCGCATCCAATTCAGACATGGGCCAATTCTTCTTAGGCGAATGGGCCAGTGGATTGCGCACAGCGCCGAATAGACCAATGAGTAGGTTCGCAAAACCTTTTTGTTCACTCTTTTCTGAGTCGGTAGTGAGCGGTCCCAAGGTCAGAACTGGTTGTTGTCCGGTAAATGCCTTGTTCACCAAGTCAGCACCATCGCCGCTCAACCCAGACAACTGACGAATACGTTCCGCAACCCCTTTCGTCGCCTCGAAGACGGCATGAAAATAGTTTTCGTCCAGAAGTTCTGCACGACAATAGTTCAAAACTTCTGCATGCACAGCACGGTTTTCGAGTGCAGCCTTAAGTCGCCCGGCGCGGGCTCTGGCTGAATCGAGTGTTGTTGCTTTAGTAGCGTTCGTGACCTTACCATCTTCGCGGACATAAAAGCCGGAAAAAGCTAGGACAACATTGAGTTCATCACGCCTCCAGGTAAATACTGCTGGATCACGAGCGTAATTTACCGGATTCATCGCACGGTTAATGAACATTATGAGATGGTTGCCGACCTGATATTGGTTCTGCGCACCTACGAGCGCATTATACAGCCGTTTCCATTTTGTCATGCTTGGCGATGTGTCGGCAACTTTGATTTCTTGTAGGAGTCGCTCGATCTGCGCCCCACTCAAGCCACGTTCGGTATCAGCAAGAACGCGACAAGCGGCCTCAAGGTGCTGAGAGTTGAATAATGGAATACGTATCATAAATTACCTTTTTATCACCTTTCAGACCCACTCGAGCGCCGTGATAATCGATTGTCCCTCAGTACCGACCTCCACAAACAAAGCGTGATCGTAGCCAAGCTGCTGCTTATAACCTTGAAGTTTCAGTAGATCGATTCGTCTATCGACGCGACTCGTTGATTTTTTAAATTCTAAGACCAGATGATTCTGTTGTGTACCTCGCCGATGCACGATCACATCAGGAAATACTGTCTTTGCTTCAACGTCTTCGCTGTCTGGATAAAGCTCCAAATGTCTGAGCCGTTTAGGTTCTACACCATCCCGGTTATATTCGCAATCTACATTCCAACCGGGGAAAGATAGCTGGAGGTACATCGCAAAGCGAAAGGTAATGGACCGTTCGTTAGCATCAATACTGAGTAGATCATGATCATTGAATAGTAGCTCGGACAATGCATGTGACACAGGTTCGCCTGGTTCACATTGATTGAGGTAGCGTATTTGAGCCGGGGTCAGTGCCATTATCACGCTCGCATATTTAAGGAATTTTATTGGATTTTTCAGTACGCATTCGGTTACCAACTAAAAGGTATAATAACTGAATACTAAAACCTGATGTTCATCACAAAATCAGAAAAACCAGTTCATGAAGCAATGGTAGAAAATTCGTATGATTTGTGTTCAGCTACTTGCACAGTTATGAACCAAAACTTAGTTCATAAGTGCATGCTTTGATTGCTCGATGAGAAAAAATTATTTAATTACAGTGGGTTGCAAAGTTTTTTATTATAAATTAAATTATGTATTTCCCTCAAACCCAGAATAGTTAAATCACCTACTGTGGTAAATAAGTTCATATGACACTCCCACTAACTGATAAATCAATACGTTAGGATTTCTGATCTCCCTCTCGTTTCTTGCATTAGGTACAGAGTACATTCTCTTCATATCCATGATAATTTTGAGGTAAATATTGTGTATTCACTAAAGCAGTTGGTTATCTCAGGCCGTAAAAGGCGATGGATCCTGATGGACTTGGAAACCTCTCTGCCGTTGCTGTATCCCCTTAGGTACCATATTGACCATTTGGCTTTCCGCTCATTGTCCACACAGTCAGCTTCACTTCAATCTGTGAAGTTTTTTTACGAATTCTGGAGGCAAAAGTATGGTGTCTCGTTTTGCTACAGCTTCTATTCATCTGACCACAATCCAGACATTGCTGTCGGTGAAATGCCCGCATTTTGGATGTATCTAGAAAATGGCCACAACGTCCAGTCAAATGTGTTGTCTTTAACGAGAGTCACAAAAGCCAATAGCTTAACTCATACAGTTAGAGTTCGTGCTGTGATCCATTTCATTTCTTTTTTGATTAACACCTACATATCACCTGCATACCGGGATGACTCTCCCAAAGCATTATCACTTTTGGCTTCGCGTTTACACACCCGTTTACAGCTTTGCCGGGAGAATTATCGAACGCTTACATCAAACAAATTTTCGCAACATAGTCACAGCAGCCAAGGATTTCAGAGTTTGTCTGGGGCAATGGTGCTCAGCCTGTATGGAATAATAACCCCCTCTTCTGCCCAAAAGCATAACCCGCTAAATCCTTTCCCTTCCGGGCATCTTCAGTTCCGCAATTTTTTGATTATTCGTCTGTTGTTAAATTATGGTTTACGAACAGGTGAGCTATTGTTGTTAGAGTGCAGCTCAATTAAACCTAATTTAAAAGGTGATAAGTTTAGTTTGATTGTGACAACTGTCGACGAGGCATACGAACCAAGAAAGAATGCGCCATCTCTCAAAAATGCATGGGCTAATCGTGTGTTGGAGCTCGATAAGCAGGATTATATTTTTTTAAGCATTTATATAGCAAAGCTTCGACCAAAAACTGATAAACACGATTTCATCTTTACATCGAGTCAACAGTCAGCGAAGCCTTTGTCCTACACATCAGTTCATTCTATTTTTTCGAAAATAGATCAGGTCTTCACTAACCAATATCCAGAGTACAAATCACCGTTGTACTCTGACTCGTTGCAACGATTGACTCCGCATACAACCCGACATACTTGGGCCTTTTTGACATTGCAAAAAATATGGCATTTAAAATATTTGAAAAGCCAGCAAAATAAAACACACTTTATTGCTGAAGTCCCTTCCCTCTCAGGGATAATGGAAGAAGCCAAAGATGAACTACGACTGATGGGGGGATGGAGTCCGACAAGTCAAATGCCTGATCTATATGCAAAACGTTTCCTGTCTGAGCAGGCTAATGCTGCCAATGTCCAACGAATTATTCAAGACAATGCAGCGCTACATAATACGTTAGATACTATAATGGATAGATATAACGATGACATCATTTGATAATGCATTAAAATCTGACGAAGGGAACTCAGTTTACCCTCCTGATTTAGCTAAGGCTATCTTTGAACTCGATATTCCTGATCGAATTTATCTAAAAACGGCAATGGAGTTTGATGATAAATATATTGTTAACAAAGGAAATAAATGGACTTTCGATTATTCAGGCAGTCGGCGATATCTTGTTTTCAATCAAGATTATATCTCAAATAAATTAAACAAGTATATCTGTTTCAAATATGCATCGACGAGATTTCCAACCAAACTTCCAGCGTTGCACCTTGATTGGAGGAATATCATTTCATATTGTCGAGAACATGGTGGGTTTTCGCTTAGTACGCTCCGATTATTTATCGAAAAAGAGGATATTGATAATGCTACTTTTTATTCCGTGTTATTCGGATTAAAAATACTTTGTGCTGAAACATTCCCAGGTTTCAATCTTGAAGATTACGATGATCTTGAGTTCGTCCCTCGACCGTATCTCGAACATTGGGGGGTTTACCAAGAAATCGATAATATTCTTGACCCTCTTGAAAAAAACATGATTTGCAATGGACTGTTTGAAATGGCTTCGTTGTTACGCGATGGCAAAAGTTTCAGTCACAGCGAAGTGCGCAATGCAGCTATCCTTGGGTTGGCTTATGTAACGGGTGCACGCCCAGTACAACTCGCTAGGCTGGCGGTCAAAGATGTTCGTATCGATACACGAAATCAGGAATCTGGTCTGATTCGATACAGTGTTTTTTTACCATATGCTAAACAAAGACGAGTGACGACAGAGCGGTTATTTCTGGCGATCCCCCCAGAAATTGGGGAGTTAATTATGAACTATACCGTGAGATATAAGAAAAACCCCGAAGATAAACTATTCGATTTCAGCGTTTCAGCTCCGCATTATGTGTCTCAGGCAATTAATCAGGCAATCCTAAATTTCTGTCCTCCTGAATATCAAGCCGCCGTAGCATGTGGCGAAGCTGCATTGCCCACAATTACACCCACTGATTTACGCCACAATGTTGGGCACTCTTTGGCGATGCAAGGTGCTAGCGCTGAAGAGATAGCACATGTACTGGGGCACACCTCTCTTGCCGTAGCTAAATACTACATTATGGCAACTCCCGCGTTGGCCTTGATCCGTGCTAAAGCGCTTGGGTCGAATCCCGTTTGGCAAAATATGGTGGCTATGATGCTCACTGGGGAACTGGTCGACTCAGCACATTGGAAAGGCCATCCAGTGGTGGGACTCGTTGGTGACGAGTTGCATGATAAAATTGGTGGTTGCTCCAGGAACAGTAGTACATGCCCTTTCAGCGAAGTGCGTTCTTGTTACGGCTGTCTGTATTATCGCCCTTTTACGGATGGTGAACATCAGGCTCTACTTGAATGCGTCAAAAAAGAAGTCGATGAACTAATCGCTATTTCAGACGGTGTAGGTAATTCCCGAAATCCGCTCATTTTAATCCATGAAACCACACAGTTTGAAATTGAGTCTGTTATCGCCCGCTGCCGTTTTCATCAGGAACAGGTGAAGTCCAATGAAAAATCACTTTGAGCATTTTCAGGCTTTTATTGAAGAGCAAAAAAAATGGTTCGAACAGCACCTGTCTGCTGATTTTGCCCAAACATGGAATGATCATATCTGGGTAAGTGGTAACCAGGGAAGTGGATGGTTGCGAGGGAACGGCAGAAATACATTACGTTTTGATGAGATGAACAGATTCAAAGGTATTGTAGAACATCTGCCCATCGACAAAGAATATAGTCAGTTCATGAAAGCTATGCTGGTAGTGGTTTACCGACAGGGAAATAGGAGTATGTCGCCAGCGGTGGCAAAGGCAACTTTGATGATTCTGAAACGATGGTACCATGCGATGCTTTATGAGACAGGACAGACCCATCCATCTTACCTGAGCACAGTTGTCATTCAACGAGCGATGGATCTTCTCAGTAGCGTTTCATCTCCTAGTGACCCCAATACAGCTAACTATAAAGGGCGGTGCGTTAGCCTTCAAAAATTGGTCAATCACTTCACATTTACGTTGGTTAAACTGCAATACAACTCTGATGTGAAGTATACCAACAAAACCAACTTGACCCGCAAAGCCCGGGAAACCATGGCGCTGAAACAGCAGGCCAAGCTGTCTGATACCACTACCGATGGTGAAGATGCGTTGATTACCATTCGCGGATTTCTGAACATAGTTGCATTAATCCAGCGGGTGGAAAGTGATGCTGAGAAAATCGCGTTAAATTGCCTGTTGTTATTGGTTATTACCGGCTTTCGCTCCATTGAAGCGTTTAATCTCAGACAGGATGCCCTGTTTAAACGCCAGATTGATGATCCGGCAATCTGCAAACGATTTCAGGACAAGGGATTACCCGATTATTTTCTTGGTATCCGTTATGTTGGTGTCAAAGGTGCTGGGGAGCGAACGCATTGGGTAGAACCGCTGGCAGTACCGCTGGTCGAGAGTATATTCAGTACCGTTAAAATGTTGACCGCACCAATACGCAGCCATCTTACCTATCTACGGGCAAAATCTTTTGCTGATTACCTGCCACAGGCCATCAGCAACATGCCCGGTGAACGAGTCGAACTGGACGATGTGGTGAAGTACATCACCCAAACTACCTCAAGTTTTCGGGGCCGGGCAGGACAACGGGACAAAACATCCAAAGCCCTTAGCAAAAGAGGTGTGCTGCCCGTTCAAGAAATACCAGGCCCGAAAAACAGCAAATCTATCTATTATTCCAAGACTGCTCTCAATCATTACATTAAGACCGAATTTGGCCTGGCGAATGCCAACGAACCCTGTACACACGCCTGGATGGAAAATGGCAAACGCTACCAAGTTAACTACGAGGATCTGCTATTTCTACACGAGAAGGGTTCGCTGGCATTAAAGCGCACACTGGCTTTGCTGGCTACACCGATACCCTTCACTAACACACTTATGAATAAATTCTTAGGCAACGTTGAGCCTGATGGATCAGTATTCAGCAAATATCAATTACTGGAGGAGGATGGCACCTCGACGCGGATGCGTACCCACATTCCCCGGCACAACATCAATACCTTTCTTGCTATTGCGGATATCTCTGACCACTTACAGGCAATGTTGATGGGTCGAGTGGACATCACGCAGAATCAGCATTATCAACATCTGGCGCTTGCAGAACGGCGAAAAGCCGCCTCGTTGGTGCCCTTGCAGCCGATTTCGACAGCACTAACTGTCTCGCCCTCTTCGTCCTCCATTGCTACGCCACTGGATATCGTCAAACGGACCGGCCAACTGGCGGTCACGGAACACATGACTTTGGACAATACCATCAAAGCCAACCTGCATACTTTTGACGATCGGGATGATGTAGCCAGGTTTGTCGAGGCGTCATTTGCTAACGGCCTCTTTGAAGATGTTGCTGCCGCCTTTGAAGAAATCCGCGACGCAGAAGGACCAGAGCAAGCCTCTGACATGGTGGCAAGACATGCCGTGCTGTATCCGCTGAAATTTGGCTCCTGTATGCGGGAAGTTAACCTCTGGGGATGTCCTTATCGACTGAAATGCCAGAGTGCTGCCTTTTGTGAACATTTCACGCTGACAGGCCGGATAGATGAGCTACCAAATCTGATTGCCAAAAAACAGGCTTTACAGCAAGCACATTCGAAGTTGACCCAACTTACTCAACATCAGCCTGATTACCAGACCAGACTGGCCGACATCGAACGACGGTTACAGCAACTCGAGGCAATACAAGCACAATGGCATCGTCGTGCCAAGACTCAACAACTGGTTGCTGCTGAGAGTGTGTTGTCTGGTGGAGTAATCACCGAGGGCAAAGTCCGTACACTGGCCCAGCTTTTTGCACTTGAATACCAACAATTGATGCAGGAGAATGATTGATGCGCGGCAAGGAACTGAACACACTGATTGAGCACGAATTACAACTGATGCTGGTTGAAGGCTTTGACAAGTCCCCTATTTCCGCCAAGGCCCTGCATATTAGGCTCAAGGCAAAAGGTATCGTTAACGGTGGTTTAAGTACGCTGAGCAGCCTAGAGCGTAAACGCCTAATTGCTGCCTATGTTGACCAGCAACTTGGCCCATTGACTCTACGCCCAAAAGAAAAACAGCAATACGTCAACCGCAAAACCCGTCAGGCTTTGCTGGCCAGAAACCAGCAGTTGCAGGCTGAAGTAAGTGAATTGCGAGACCAATTAGCGCAAAATACCCTTTCGTTGATAGAAATTGTCAAAGCGGTAAAAATCAATTCGGTTATACCGGTGGAAAGCCTGTTGGCCAACCATATGATTCGGGAACTACATAAGTCGTCATAATTCTGACATGGAAGATTTAGCCGACAGCTTCCCGGTTGTCGGCAGAATGCTGGTTGTATTGATAAACATATATTTATGGCTCCCTCTTTTGAGTTTGTTATCTGAGAGGGCGTCTCCCACTGTAATGTCCTGCTTGGTTCATTGCATCAGTGTAATGCTACACTTTCGTTACCTTCAAAAAGTTCAGTCGCTTTATATGTAATATCATTTTTTGTCAGCATGCTTTTCGCCTGGATGCCTTTTGAGTGCTTCGATAAGATTACTTCGCTCTTCCTCTGTCATCCGGGATATGAGTAATGCAAGTTCAGCTGTGGTCTGATCATCACAAAAAAAGTAGTTCAACGGCACGTTTAACTCTGCCGCCATCCGTCGAAGCGTATCAATATCGGGGACATGGCGCCCTTTCTCATAATGATTCATACGACTGCTAGCCGAAGCGGGATCAAACCCAACAAGGAGGCCCAATGAGCGCTGTGATAAACCCGCCCTGCTTCTCGCTTCCTTAAGTCTTTCTGGTATCGGATTTTTTTCAGACACTGATTCATCTTCATTGGCCTCGAATGCTTAGATTGTCTAAGTATCTGCCATTGTTGTATACTTAGCAATCCTAAGTTAACTGCCTTGTTTTAGTCATATGAATAGTCGAGTATCCAACGCTGAGTCGTACATATTTTCCGCAATAATCTATATTGCTAAAGATAACTTCACCAGTAACGATGTGGCTCAAATTCTTATCGAGCGATTTTCACTTCCGAAAAGTTATTTTAAGGCAAAAGCTTTTGCTTATAACCAAATTCAGTGTTTAGTTAGAAAAGGATTATTGAGTAAAGTCAGAAAATCAGGCGCGTATCAATATGTATACTCAGTCACATCTGAATTCAATGTCGTAAAGAAAAGCGTAGAGTTAATTGAGGCACCCAAAAAAAATTCCAGTCAACTTGTTTTAAGTGCTACCAGTCATGAATACAGAAATGTAAATATTCAAATAAGAACTCTTATTGAAAAATACAGCAGCGAGTTGGAAAAAGTATCAGGAGCAAAGGAGATTTATGAAGAGTTGATAATTGCCGTGCCGAGCAGGGAAAATGAATTCAGAAAACTTTCTCTCGAGCAAGAGAAAAAGCAAATTAAGATAAATGAAAAAATAAACACATTGATTGGGATTTTTAATAAAACCATTGCAATAAGGCAATGACTTTTAAAAAACATTTAAAGTTAAATAAGTCCATGAAAGAGAGAGGGCAAAGCAGAGTCCGCCCTCTCCCTTCACACACTGATAAGCCTCATTACAAAGAGGATAACAGCGTACACCACTATATGCTAGTCCTTAATAAATATAATCCCAGCCAGCGCGAGATGCAACCTTTAAAATTTGAGCAGTATTAGTTAATACAACGAGTTCACCCTTACACCTTGTAAGCTGTAAAGTAACAAGACACCTTACAGGCTGTTTCTTACGAGGAGTGAATTTATTATGAAGTAATCGACATGGCCACCTACTTATGGATACTATTTTTCCCGTTAGACTTCTTAGCCAGTTACGTCCACTTCTAATTGGTTTTCGTAAATCAAAAGGATTAACTCAAAGAGAATTATCTGCCATGTTGGGTGTAACCCAGCAGACTTATGCTCGCCTTGAGTCAAATCCTTCAAAAGCAAGTTTTGAGCGTCTATACAAAGTGTTAAATATTTTAGGGGTGGAGATTTCGCTCAGTTCTGCACCGCTTTCAACTTATACAAACCCTGCAAATTTTGTAGAAAAGGAGTTTGATTCACCGGCAAGGCGTGAGGAATGGTGATAGAAGCCAGGCTATTTGATAGGGCTGTACGTCAGGCACTGCCCTTAAGGAAGGTGCGATTTGCGAGCAAGGGCGCTTTGCATCGGAGTTAGCGGGCCGTCAATATGGGAGTTAGCGAGCACACAACCAGCCGCGAAGATCCCCGCGTCATAGCGACATAGAGGTGTCGTGCATCCATCTCTTCCGGGGATGTGATGACTGCCACCTCCCCTTCCAGTCCCTTTAGCAACAATGTGCTGCCGATTACACGCCGGGCCAATGGTCGACTCTCGTGGCGATTGCGTTCGCGCTCGTTTACCGTGGCGTCTGCAAATGTGCAGCCTCCGGCAGCAGCCGACTGCAAGGCGCGCAAACAACAGCGCAAAACCTCTGGCCGATAGACCCGCGCATTATCCTGGCGGGTCAGAAGGCGCAGTGCCTCAGCGGCCAGCGTAAAACCGGGTCTCTCTGCAAATGCCACTAACGCTGCTTCGGCAACCGTCGGCGGGTTGCGGGCTCGCCCTCTTCGTAGCGTTTCCAGACGGGGCAGCAATGCTGCGGGGCCAACTTGGGTCATGACGCCTGCGGCAAACTGCACCAGGCGCGTCAACGCATCCGCAGCGTCTAGGTTAAACGCTGCACCAAAGTCGGTAAGGTCGACTAAATCGACGGCTTCGACGGTCGTTGCTCCCGGGGTCTGGCTGGCCATCTGCTGACGCCCGCGGGTGTCATAGCTGTTTCCAATCACCAGTACCTGCCCGTTTGCGGTGACAGCGCGTGTCAGGGCTGCAGTAAGGCGCTGCTGAACAACTGTTTCTGCCCGTAACGGCACCCAGGTCACCTCAGCAGGCACCTGGCGAAGGTCAATGGCGTTACCATTCAGCAACATCCGTCGGCAGTCCAGAAGCCAGCGACCGAGCTCCGGCGCCCCTGCGTTAGCCCAGCGCCATGGATGATTGAGCTCACCAATCAGTGGAAAGTGAGAGAGTACATGTGCATCCCAGTCCACGAGCTGGTTCCCCCGAAAGCCAAAAATGGCCTGCATGGGGTCACCCAGTACACAGGCAGGCAGCACCGTTGATAGCGCGGTTAGCCCCCTTTTTTGAAGGGTTAACAGGTGAGCAGCGACTAGAGGTTGAAAATCAGTCGAACTACATCGCGCAGCTTGCTTACAAGGCGGCTAAATCCGAAGTAACGCGATTGTTCGGGGCGGTAGGCAGAAATGAACCTTGTCCCTGCGGGTCGGGAGTAAAGTATAAAAAATGTCATGGAGCCTGAGTGCTGGCTTCGCTATGTTGGACGCGGCCGGGGGCTAAGTCCACGGGAGCCATATCAGGATGCTGTCCACATCGTGCAACCGAGCGCTTTTTATTGGTATTGCCGTTGACTCTCTTAAAGCACATCGTCGTGCGTGGGGCAGTATATGGCCCGCGAAAGTAGGCCAAATTCACCCAAGAGGGAGAAAATACGCGAGTGCGCACTAAAACACGCTATCGTAGCGCTGACCTTTAGTTGCAACGTCAAAAATGAACAACTCCCAGGCAGGGTTACTGGCTTCGGCTCAACGCATATGGTTAAAAACCCACCAGGAAAATTGCCTCTCTACTTCCATTCTTAGTTCTGGGTCAGTTTTCATCGATGCTGTATCAGGCATACCATCCGGACAAAAATCAGCAAGCTGACTTTGAATAAACTTTAGCTTTTCTTCTTTTTCCCCTGCGTTCTCAAACACCATGAATGGCAGCTCGATAATCGGCGGTTTGGTCTGGGTGGTTAACGGCATGGTTATGCCTGAATTACGGCCAGGCAGTGAGTGTAATTCTCTGATATGACTCAACAGATTGTAGGGTAAGGTGTTTTTTACGAAGTAAAAAACGTCTGCATAATAATCAGTTACGAATCCATCCCTTTTTCCTGGATAAGCCAGCGTATCCATCTCTGGAAAGGGAAACTGTAAACCCTCATTTCTGTAATGTACGATTGGCACTCGTTCAAGTACAAGCCCACGGTATTTGAGGATGTATTCATAGTGACAAGGTTGCTCAATGCTAATCGTTGACCACCAGTGTTGTCCTCCTATATCTTTTTCTGTGTAGCCAATATGAATGGCATAATCCGGGTCCAACCGATAATAGGCCTCGCTGATACCGTCATATTCCCAATTGTCGTAATCCAGAAGCAGTCTGACTATGCGGTCAGCGGGTGCCAGGTCCAGGTTAAAGCGCTCTCTCCACATTGCCATGACATCTCCAGGGCTGGCACAGCTAGTTACGGGCGTATTGGCATCTTGTTGCCGGGTGTAAACGACACCGGCTCTGACAGTTTTTCCCTCTTTTATATAGTCCTGGGTCAGATAGTAGGGTTTCATTCTGACGTTACGAATTTGTAGAATAGCCAGCACCTTATGCTGGAGTGTGATGTGGTGCAGCTGAATATCCGGACAATGGTGCTCTGCAAAACTGACTTTTCTTAACAGATCGATTAAATTTGCCTGGTTAAGTTGCTTACCATCTTCCGGCACGCCGGTAATCACCCCTTCATCATTCACGCCAAAAATCAGATACCGGTCACCGTCATGCAGGACGTTTGCCATGCAGAGGATATCGTGAACAAGGGCTGCATTGTTTTGGTGGTAGGTTTGTTTAAAGTCCCACCATGGCCCTTCCTTTCCACTGGCAATCAGTTTTTCGATGGTTTCGTTCATAGTCCCCTCTATCCGATATGGCGTGCGTTTGCTTGTACCAAGTATTCCTTCAGTCTACTTAAATTGGTAGTGTGAAATGGCTCTTCTGGCATTCGATGCCAGAAGAGCCAGTTGATTACTTAATAAGTATCGTTGTCAGCAGTTAAACGGCAGTTCCTCTTCTCGTAAAACTACTGGCGCCTTGTCTGCCCGGTACTGGATCCAAGTTTTCAGGTCTATTTGCGAGCCGTTACGGCCAGCTAAATCAAAATATCCCCTGTTAGCAAAACGGCGATATATAAGTTCTTCACCTGTTATGGCCAGGTAGGCGTTCAACGCCGAACGATGAATGAAAAGTCCGCTTTGTCTTACACCTTTATGATGGAAGGCGATAAGTTTGCCAGAACGATCAACCCAACCGCTTTGACAATCCCATAAAAGTTCGAGTTTTTGAATGATTCCCTGGCATGGCGCAATGAGGCTATCCTGGCGCTCGGGCGTGGTATATGAGTAGTCATATTCCCATTCGCTTCCGCGTAGTAAACTGACTTCTGTAAAATTAAATGCTTCACTATCTTCCTCATTATTAAGAAGTTGTTTGTACACTGGGCTGTCAGGATATTCAGCAAGATAACCGCGATAACAGCTATTTCCCTGATTATATTGGAAAATATCGCGCGCACTTTTCTGTTTAAAGTTCTGGATGCTTTCATTTATGAGTGCGCTTGAATAATAAGCACGAACTGCCAGGTAAGGTGAATTCCAGCTATTTTCATTCGGCGCTTTATCCTCGTCCCAATAGCTGTGTGAAAGCGCTACCCACTGTTCCCCTTCCTTGTCAGTTCGAATCAGACAAGCTTCATAAGGTGACAAATCATCGGTCCGAACCCAACCTTTGATATCTGAATTGCGGTCAGGGAATGCATAATTTGTTTCTTCCATCAGTACTGGATAGACACTTTCTGCGGTGATGTCGCGTACATCGGTCAGGTCGACTTTACGGACGTCGACTGACCATAGATGATCACTTGTAGGTTCGTAGTCGGAATATGGGTCTTCCAGTGCGGGAACATTACTGGCCAGAATGCCCAGTAGTCGATGTAAGGCGATCCAGTAATATTTTTTACCGAGTCGGTCAGCATACCCTTTTCTACCCCGTCCCGAGCCATACTGACTCCCGATATGGCGATCATAATTGAGCGCGCAGTGGTTATAACCGGGATATCCTAAATTAAGTGCTTCTCGCATTAACCAACAGGCAATGTTTTCATGGCTGATATTGGCGCTCTCCAAGTCAAAGCCGGAAATCTTCGATTCCACCTGATAACGCCAGAAATCCGGGGCCATGGACTCTCCCCAGAGCACCATGTTTGATGGTAAATGTTCCAGATCTAGGAGGGGTTTGACATCCGCCATTACAGGCCATCGTGATGGTAATGATACGTTTGTCTGGTAATGCTGTAATTGGCTTGTTACGGCTGTGGGAAATTCTCCTGTTTTCAACAAGTTTACTAATAGCTGAACCGTATCCCGGAGCAGAATATTCTTGCTATCTGACGCAATGCTTAATAGACCAGGGAGCGCTGGCATAAACGCATTTCTGCGTTGGTGTGACAATAAGCATGCACTGTAGATAGCAAGGCTAATACGCTCTAATACGTAATCATCATCACAATATGCAAATTCACTGATTACTGTTTGGCAGTTCTCCGGGTAGTTTGCCAGGATTCTGCTTAGCCCTTTTGAGGATAAATCCCTGATTCGGCGGTCAGCACACGAAGTGAGCCAGGCAAGTGTTAGACTGGCCAGCCTCCGGCTTTCAGCAGGCCAATGGGTTATGTCAGCAAATAGTGCTGCATGGATGAGTGAATAGACAGCAGTCTTGTTATCAAATGATCCCAGCGCAGCTAATGACAAGTAGGTGTCACGTTCAGCTAAGGATGACTGCCGTAAAAATGGCCCCAGCCAGTTAGTTGCGTTTAGACGATGGTCAGGAACCAGACTAAGTGAAAACAGCGCTTCATAAACCGACTCCCATAATCCAGGTGTATGCAGTGCTGCATGGATGTGTTCATCAATTTCTTCCACTACACTTTGTCGGGAGCGCCAAACCAATGACTGGATGAACAGCTTATGGGCTTTTTCGGATGGTAATCCTACTTCTTCAGCAGTAATTTCAAGAGCAGTTTTCTCTGGCAGCACGGCGGCAAGAGCTTCCAGCAATCCAGCATCTTCTTCTGTTAACGCTGCAATTTTCTCCGCGAGTTTTGCTGTATCCGAATCAAGAGCTTCCACAAGGCTGATAGCACGGAGTATGTCACCGTAGCGTTGATAACCCAGACGGATCAGGAAGGTATCCTCATCTACAACAGAAAGAATAATGAGGCCTTCATGTGCCAATGCATTTAAAAAGGATTCAGGTGTGGTCTCAGTTCCCACTATTTTGCTCAGTGCTTCGCAACAGGTTTCCCAGGTTCGGTTCTGCGGCAACTCATGTGTCAGGGTATTCGCGAGTGCCATCATTGCAGCCCTTACCAGATTGCGAGGGTTTGCGTAGTGGAGGTGTTCTCGAATTAAAACATCGCAATGTTTGAGATGTCCTTGAAACAGAGAGGTAAAACCCGGCAAAGAAATATCCAGATTGTCACGGCCTTCGCCCTTTAGCGTTTTACAGGCCAAGTGTAAAAATAAAGGATTACTGAGTTCGGGTGAAAAAAGTGGTGTAATCTCTGCATCCAGCCCATAGTAGGCTGCGAAAGCTTGTACCGCTTCGAATTGATGTCCTGAAAAACCGATATGTTCGAAAGCAAACCCTGGAAAGCGTGAATCGACCACAAGATTGCGATAGGTATCTCGGGTTGAAACGCAGATTTTGATGTCTGGATAAGACTTGCATTGAGCGAGTAATTCGGGAAGCTTGTCCTTCCAGCGCACTTCTCGCGGGCTTTCGTTCAAGGCATCGATATAAATGACAAAAGGTAAGCCAGTATGTTCGGCGCAGGCCTGTATGCATTCAAATAATGTCGAACGATCGATGGCGGCACCCAGCCCTATTTTACTGCGCAGCACTTCCCAAGGCTCTGCTTTGCCAAAGTCGTCTCCAAAGACGACCAAGGAAAAACCACCATGTTCCAGTCGACGCAATGCAGCGCTGACAATTGCGTGGGTTTTGCCGATACCCGCTGGGCCAACCAGCAGTAAGGAATGTGCTGTTGCAGCACCAATGACCTGAGAAGTCAACAAATTTTGCAGTTGCTGCGCCTGCTCTTCCCACTTTCTCGCCGCATCCATATCTCCGGCAGGAAATGCACACATATACTCTGCGTGGAACTGTCGGAACGATTCTGTATCACTATGCTTGCCATGCTTTTTATAAAATTTATCTTCTTGAGCATGGCGGGCATCAGCGATAAGTGTCAATAGGGATGACAGAGCAACGCAAAGATCTGTAACCGATGTGGCCGTGACATCGTTATCTCTCATGCTCTCACAGTAGGCGATTATTTCTTCAATCAATGCCGTCGCAGATGTAGCACAGGTTTCGCCGAGTATATCCAGCGATTTGCGTCCGTATCCATTCAGTGAATGGAACTCTCGAACGATTGGTGTTAATGATGTTTCATACCACTCGCGAAAGTCACCGGTCCCACCAAAAAAATCCAGACCAACATGAGCATTCGTCACAACATCCAGCATTGAAGTATATCTTGGCCCTGCAAAAGCAATGGCGTCATCCAGACATTGTTGAATTTGAGCTGCTGTCAGCAACGTGTCATCAAACCAATACCTGCGCATTCCTCCGTAAGGGTCTATCTCAAGTAATTGATTGCAGATAACAGCCGCGGTACAAAGGACAATAGAAAGTGACTTCCCTTTCGCTGACGCTTCCGATTCGACTTTACTTTTCCATTCTTCAAAGCGTTCCGCCTGGCTTTTTCCTCGCTTTCCCGCAGCAACACGCCCGGTCAGGTCAAACGGTATATAAATCCAGTATTCGGTTAGTGTGGGATGGTTGCTTAGCGCGGCTTTAAGGGAACTATCAATCTGTGTAAGCTCTGCGGAAGCAAGCTGGAAAAAGTATTTTGCCTGAACACCGAATACGGCACCGTCCGGTGAGCGGAAATATGCCTCAACGCCACCGTCTCCACCATCTCCACGCAGACTAATAAATGTTGATTTTGTCGGTACTCGACAGGTTTTCCTAAATAACTGTACGGCGAGTGCTTCAAAGCTATCGTTACGGCTTTTGGGGGCGCTGCGAATTAAACTGAAATCAATATTCATCACCTGTCCTTGTTCCTGTCAATAATGCGGCAAAAGCAGTCACATATTATACCCATTAAAAATGTATTGGTATTGAGGCGAGGTAAGATGTTCGCTGTTATCAGGCTTGATAGCCCGTAGCCACTTGTAGAGGCTGTGCGCAGAAACGCCCAGACGGTCTGATACTTAGGCAACAGAATAACCGCGCTCGGTTATCTGGCGGACAGCCTCTTCCTTAAATTCAGGGGTAAAACGTGGTGTGCCCATAGACTCGTCCTATGCTCAAACTATAGGGCAGATTTGTCTACGGGCTCGGGGTCACTCCAAACTATAGGGCAGGATCGTCTACCGGGGTGGGGTCTGACCCTGACCCGAAATCCTGCTCCATTCAGAAACAGAATTCCGGCATGATATTCACTCCCCTGAGCGGAGGTTGTGCCGATGAAAAAGTCACGATTTACCGAAGAGCAGATTGTCTTTGCCCTGAAGCAGGCTGAGCTGGGTACGCCCGTACCGGAAGTCTGCCGCATGCTGGGCATCTCCGATGCCACGTTCTACACCTGGCGCAAAAAGTACGGCGGGATTTCTCCTTCAGAGCTGAAACATATGCGGCAGCTCGAAGAGGAAAACCTTCGCCTGAAGAAGCTGGTTGCCGACCTGAGTCTCGACAAGGCCATGCTGCAGGACGTGCTGGCAAAAAAGAGCTGACGCTGGCACGCCTGCGCGAGTGGGTCAGGGACTTACAGACCCGCTACGGTGCCAGTGAAAGACAGGTCTGCTTTGCGCTGAAGATCAGCCGCAGTTCGTTCCGGTACCGCTCCGTTGCGGCAGACGACAGCGCACTGCGACTGCGCATCAGGGAGATAACCGAAACCCGTGTCCACTATGGCTACCGCAGAGTCCACGTCATGCTGAAACGGGAAGGCTGGCGCGATAATCACAAGCGTGTTTACCGGCTTTACCGCGAGCAGGGATTATCGCTGCGGCTGAAACGCCCCCGCCGCAATAAATCTGCGCTGAAACGTCAGCCACAGCCGCAGGGGCTGTATCCCAATCATGTATGGGGGATGGATTTTGTCTCCGATGCGCTGTTTGACGGTCGCCGGCTTCGCCTGCTGACGGTAATCGATCTCTACACGCGCGAATGTCTGGGGATCTGCGTGGGCCAGAACCTGCGCTCTTCAGAAGTGGCGGAGATGCTGGACACTATCGCGTTGAGACGCCCATTACCGCAGCTACTGAAGACAGATAATGGCTCTGAATTTGCAGGGAAAATGCTGGATAAATGGGTGTACGAACGTGATATCCGGATCGATTTCTCACGGCCAGGCACGCCCACGGATAATGCTACGGTGGAGTCATTCAACGGCAGGCTGCGGCAGGAGTGCCTGAACGAGAACTGGTTTATGTCCAAGGAGGATGCCCGGTGCAAAATCGAGGTCTGGCGCATACACTATAACCAGAGTCGTCCCCATTCTGCACTGGGCTGGATGACCCCGTGCGAATTCGCCGAGAAATCTGCCGGTTGCCAGAATAAGCAACCAACCTGAAGCCGGTTATTCCTGATTATAGGCTCCGTTTGGGAAACGGAAAATATTGTACGTTAAGATCAAATTTTAACCTGTAATACACTGATAAATTAGGGGCCCGCTTGGAAAACGGAATCTATGGTCACTCCCGTTTTTGCAACACCGATTTTGACGACAAGTTGGCTTGCTTGAATCTATCCGGCGTCTGAATGGGATTTTATTCCCGCGCCTCGATGAGTTCCGCGCCTGATGAACCTCCAGAAAATATACGGCTTCAATGAGCCTTTCCGTTTTACAGGTTCCTCAACAGGCCGGTGGGCCGTTAGTATCATCAATATCAGTATTCGCAAAACCAGATGAATGATTGTTTAAACTGGTGTATTTCTGCCTTTATGCTTCGTAAGTTTGCTGTCGCGCCGTCAGTGCCCAGGCTATTCTGGCCAGCTTGTTTGCCAGAGCACAGGTGACGACAAAGTTGCTTTTCCGACACAACAACTCCCTGACCCAGTCGGCCAACTTGCCAGACTGGTGTTCCAGTTTTTGTATGAATACCCTGGCACACTGAACCAACAAAGTTCGGATCTTTTTGTTGCCCCGCTTGCTAATCCCTAACAATGTCGTCCGACCTCCCGTGCTGTACTGTCGGGGTACCAGCCCTGTTGCCGCCGCAAAGTCACGGCTGCTGGCGTACTGCTTCCCGTCGCCAATCTCAGTTGAAATAGTACTGGCAGTCAGCGTTCCAACGCAGGGAATACTCAGCAAGCGCTGTCCAACCTCATCTTCGTCCAACTTTCGTTTCAACTGAGATTCCAGATCTTTAATCTGCTCAACAAGATAGTGATAATGCTGTTGTAATTTCAGCAGTAACTGGCTGAGATAAAGAGGCAAACTACTGTCCTCAAGAAGGGTACTCAGTCGACTAATAACGGCAGCACCTCGCGGAACGCTGATACCAAATTCCAGCAGAAAAGCATGCATCTGATTAGTTGTTTTCACCTTATCCTGAACCAGGGATTCACGGACACGATGCAGAGCTCGCATTGCCTGCTGAGATTCGGTTCTGGGCTGCACGAAACGCATAGATGGACGTGATGCTGCTTCACAGATAGCTTCAGCATCAACGAAGTCATTTTTGTTGCTTTTAACGAATGGGCGGACAAATTGCGGTGATATCAGCTTTGGAAAATGCCCTAACTCTGCCAGCTTGCGTGCCATAAAGTGAGAACCGCCACAGGCTTCCATCGCGATGGTTGTTGCCGGGCATGTCGCCAGAAATTCGATTAGCTTTGGTCGGGTGAATTTTTTACGGTAAACGGCCTTCCCACGATGATCCTGACAATGAATATGGAAAGAGTTCTTACCCAGATCGATACCAATAAGCGCAATGTTTTCCATGATGGTTCTCCGAATGAAAGCCTGTCCTCAGCATAGTACTGGGAAGGAGGGAGTGACCATCTCATTAATTATCCCACGCTAAGACTATATTTTGTACAGCAGTGGAGAAGGATGAGAGACCAGCAGTTCATTAACAGGGACTCCTTTTTGCTTAAGCGGCTCAATGGTTCTTTCTATATAAACCGTATTCCAGAGTGTTATCGCCGCCGTATGTAGTGTCAGCGCCGGTGGCGTGGTAACGCTGATCCTCCCCCCCCCCAGATCCCTGATTTCATTCAGCCGGTGCATGAAGGATGCTCGCCCAAGGGCCTCACCCTTATTCAGCCCCGCCTGTATGCATCGGCCTAAGCCTTTATCGCAAAATCAGTCCAGCATAAACAGCGTCCGATCTCTGCAGAAAATCGCCCTCAGCGCTACGAGTTTGAACGCATTTACTCTGTTTATAGGTAACATTCGCTCCACGATATAATGATATCGGCAACGTATTCAGCATCCTGAGCATGTGTCAGAAGGTGATCAGCCTTACCCAGGGAAATGAAACTCTTGGGATGCTTAGCTGCTTTGAATATTTTCTCGGCCTGCTCAATTAACACGGTATCATCTTCAGTCGCATGAAAAATCAGCAGAGGTTTGTTCATGGCGAACACCTTATGAGCGATTTTGTGTTCCTGAATATTGTCCAGCATCTGTTTCTTTAACGTAAATACCCGCCCGGCCAGCTCAACGGGATAGGCTCCATGCTGGTTAATGTTTTCAACATCATCCTTAAAAAGACGTTTTACGTGTGTCAGTTCTCCGGGTGATCCTATGGTGACAATGGCCTTTGCCTCAGGAACTTCGCCGGCGATAGACAGGATGGCCGATCCCCCCAGGCTATGACCGATGAGCAAAGAAGGCGCTTCGTACTGTCGGCGGAGATAATCTACCGCGCAAAGCAGGTCCGAAATATTGGATGAGAAGTTGGTGTTGGAAAAATCCCCTTCGCTGTTTCCCAGACCAGTAAAATCAAACCGGAGAACGGCGATAGCTTTCTCTGTCAGTTTCCGCGCAATACGCGCCGCGCCTTTGAGGTCTTTGCCACACGTAAAACAATGAGCTAACAGCGCAAACGCTTTAGGATTTTCAGGAAGTTCAAGCAATCCGGCCAGTTCTTCACCCGCCGCATTTTTGAACGTAAATTTTAGTTTTTTCATAGGATATTCCGGGCCTTAAACTGATGTCATATGTTTGATCGCAGGAGAAAAATAATCTTCTGCTCTGCATCTGGCATAACGCGTTTTCCGTCCTCCACTGGGGATGTGAAACAGAATTCATTCCGAATGCCTGTCCTCACCTTCCAGTTTGGAAGCTGGTTATTGCTTCCTGTTCGGCGATCACTTACGCTATGCTACCAACTAGATGGTAGCTTACAAGGCTTTTGTGAGGACTTCTCGAATGGCCAGGTGCGCGCTCATTCTTAAAATATCACTGGCAATGCTGGCATTTGCGGCAAACTCCATTCTGTGTCGTCTGGCCCTGCAGGGAGGCCACATTGATCCCCTTTCATTCAGCAGCCTCAGGCTGGCCAGTGGTGCATTCGTCCTGTCCCCCTTCCTCTTTTATCACGCCAGGACCACATTATCGCTGTGGCGTCCGCTGAGCGGGTTTTACCTCATGGCGTATGCGGTGCTGTTTTCTGTCGCCTATATCCATCTCGATACCGGGGCTGGTGCGCTGTTACTTTTTGGTGCCGTACAGTTTGCGATGGTGATCCACGGATTATTTAAAGGAGAATCACTCTCCGCTATGCGGGCTTGCGGTTTAGTTCTGGCTCTGACGGGAATTGCTGCCCTGCTGTTACCCGGGACGAAGGCACCGCCGCTTTACAGTGCACTTATGATGATCGTTTCCGGATTAGCCTGGGCCGCCTATTCCGTCAGGGGGAGGGCGGGCCAGGCTGCCGGGGCTTCAACGGCGGCTAATTTTATTCTCGCAGCGCCGATGGCTCTCGCTCTTACGTTGCTGTTTATGAAGCAGGGTCACTCTGATGCTGCAGGCATTGCTTTGTCATTGCTGTCCGGTGCCGTCGCCTCAGCCGGTGCCTATGTATTGTGGTATACCCTTTTACCCTCCCTCGGCTCTATTACCGCCAGTATCCTTCAGCTCAGCGTTCCCTGCCTGGCAATGCTAGGGGGTGTGGTATTCCTGGGTGAATCACTGACGGTCAGAACGATATTTTCTGCCCTGGCAGTGCTGACTGGCATTGTGATGGTGACACGCGAGAAATCCCCCCGTCAGCCGATGGCAAAGGCGAGAAAACCTCAATAACGCAATTAATTCATGCAGTTGTAATGATTCTCTTATGTTAATCACACGAGCCAGTTTTCCCGCTCCGGCATCAGACTGACAGGAATACTGAGGTCGACGTTTCAGACTACACCTAAGGCAGGTTCATGAAATGAAATATGATTTTGATGAGTACGTAAGCAGAGAGAAAACAGACAGTCTTACCGTGGACGGCTGGCGGGAATACCTGTTTGCGGGGCAGTCCGAATTTGCAATGCGGTATCCGGCAGAAGGGCTAATCAACCTCTGGGTTGCTGACATGGCTTTTGCCACACCAGAGCCGATTCTTCAGGCCATCAGAGACCGTCTGGATAGAAAAATACTCGGCTACACTAAAATCTACGACGAAGAATACTATGAAATCTTTGGCAACTGGTGTGAGCGACAATATGGTCACCGTTTCAAAACGGAAGACATTGTACTGTCTCCGGGCATTATTCCCGCGCTGAACCGTCTCGTCCCGCTTCTGACCGACAAGGATGACAGTATTCTTATTATGACGCCTTCATATGGCCCGTTTAAAAAGGCGGGTGAATACAGTCAGCGTCGCGTGGTGTACTCGGCGTTAAAAAAATCAGCAGGTGGCTGGGAACCTGACTGGGAAGACTTTACACGCAAAGCCAGTCAGGCCGACTTACGTGTGAAAATTCTTTTCCTGTGTAATCCGCATAACCCGACCGGACGAGTCTGGCGGCCTGATGAACTTAAGCGGATTATTGAAATTTGCCTGGCCAATGATATCTGGGTGATATCTGACGAAATTCACTGTGACCTGTCCCGAAGTGGTATCGGTCATACACCGGCCGCCTCTCTTTTCCCTGATTCTACACGCATTATTACCTGCATGTCCTCGAGTAAAACATTCAATCTGGCCGGGAATTTGTTGGCAAATATCATTATTCCGGATCCCGGTGTCAGAAGCGAGTGGCGTCTCAGACACGACGAGTTCATCTCTCCGCTGAGCCTGGCAGCAAACAAAGCGGCGTGGAGTGAATGCGATGACTGGCTTGTCCATCTGAGGGAATATATTGACGGCAATTTCCAGTACCTGCACGACTACCTCAAAAGCTATTTACCCGAAACCAGGTTCTCGATCCCCGAAGGGACATATCTGGCCTGGATAGATATTAGCCACTACCTGCCCGACACTGTGGGTGAGGATTTATCGCTGTATTTTGCCCGGGAGTCAGGGGTGCTTCTTGAAGGGGGCTTGCTGTTTGTCGACAATGGGGAAGGACATATCCGGTTAAATCTGGCGTGCCCACGGACTATGCTGACAGCAGGGATGAAAAGAATTTCACAGGTACTGCGGACACCGGCCCCTAACAGGGTATAACCCCTTTCTCTCTGGCCGTTTGTCCTGTCAGGATGTCGTCAGAACCCGGCATAACACCCTGTGCCGGGAACAAAAAAGGCACGGATGAACAGGTTGTGAATATCCTGAGTGAAGCCTGCTGATGACATTTCTGGCGACAAAAAAATGACGCCCGTAAAGGGGCGGCTCTTGTCAACGTACCGGGGTTATCGTCTGACCGCCATAATGCCGGCATCGACATCCCAGATAGCGCCCGTCACCCATGATGTTTTGTCAGACAACAGGAAGAGAATGGTGTTTGCCACATCCTCTGCGGTTCCGACGCGGCCTAACGGGTGGAAATCGTTCAACGACTTCATAGCATCAGCGATATCCGCTTTGTCCATGAAGCCTTCGTATATTGGTGTATGAACAATCCCGGGAGACACAGCGTTGACACGAATACCCGCGCTGGCCAGTTCAATCGCCAGATTACGCGTCAGGGCATGCAGACCCGCTTTTGCCATTGAATAGGCCGAGGACGGCGAGTCACCCAGTGCTGCCTGGGCACCAATCGAACCGACGTTGACGATAGACCCTTCGAGCTTCGCGGCGAGCATGTTCTTCACGACATCCTGCGTAATAAAGAACGTGGCGCGGTTCAGCGAAAAGTACATGTCATAATCGGCAAAGCTGTGCTCGGTAAACCCTTTCGGCATAAAGATCCCGGCGGCATTTACCATCAGGCTGATATCGCGATGGCTGGCATTGATTTCATGACGGATAGTTTCCATACCTTCTTCAGTCATCAGGTTGGCCGCGATGACCGCCACCGGTCCCAGCGGGCTCAGCTCTTTTTGTACCGCTTCGGCTTTGTCTTTTTTATTCCCGGTCAGCACCACACTGCCGCCCGCTTCCAGTACCATGCGTGCCACGGCGAGACCCATGCCGCTGGTGCCGCCGACGACAAGCAGTTTTTTACCTTTGAAAAATGTATTCATTTTCAGACTCCATTACTGGTGGGTAAGACGTTGCCGGCAGCGTGAAACTGCCGGCGGTTGACGGATTAAATGCTGCAGCCATCCGTTCCGCAGGTCTGACCCGCAGTGGCTGAAAATTCGGTTTGCTGTTCATCCCAGACCTGACGCAGGGCATTCAAAAAGTTGTCTGCCCCCTGAGCCCCGCTGATGGCGTATTTCTCGTTCATCACAAAAACCGGAACGCCGCTGAGGCCAATAGACTGTGCGTGGGCTTCATCGTCGGAAACGGTGGCGCGAAAATCGTCATTTTCCAGAGCGGCTTCGGCGTCAGCTTTCTCCATACCGGCTTCTACGGCCATTGCAACGAGCTGCTGACGGTCAAAGAGAGAGCGACCTTCGGTGATACTGCCGTGATAAAAACGTTCTTCCACCGCGTCCGCAATTCCGGCCTTACGCGCGGCAACCAGCAGGGTGTGTGCATCTTCTGTATCACCAAACATCATGCCGTCAAAGTTGTAGATCAGACCTTCAGATTTACCGGCGGTGCCCACCTGATTCATCATCAGCTCCGCTGAATGCTGACTGTCCAGTTTTTTAACGATGGCATCCTTAAAAGGCATAGCGGGAGTACCACCGGCCAGACGGTAGCTGTGATGACGGATCACCACCTGATCGCGAAATTCAAAGCGATTCAGACCCTGTTCAAATCTTTTCTTAGCAATCCAGCACCACGGGCAGACCAAATCTGACCAGATATCGATGGTGAGGGTGGGTTTCAGCGTTTGCATAATGATTCCTCAAAGACCTTGGGCGGTCGGGTCTCACTTATCAGAGAACCGCGACCGTATGGGATTTATTGCGCCTGCCAGACCGGGTAATCGGTATAGCCTTTTTCCGGTGAACCACTGACGCCGTAGTAGGTGGCGCGGTCACTTTCTGCCAGTGGCCAGCCGTTTTGCATTCTTTCAACCAGATCCGGGTTAGCGATGTAGGGCACACCAAATGCCACCAGATCCAGCTCATCATCTTCCAGAGCCTGCTCTGCGATATCACGGGTGAAACCGCCGGCAGCGATGATGGTGCCTTTGAACGTGTTGCGAAAACGGCGGCGGAATCCTTCCGGAAGTGGCGCTTTGGTGTACACCGGCTGATAGTAAAGGTGTACGTAAGCCAGCTCCCGCTGACCGAGCGCGTCGGTGATGGCTGACCAGGTTTGCTCTTCACCTTCATACGGCGCGAGGTCATAAATGCGGCCGAACGGTGACAGGCGCACGGCAACGTGGCTGTTACCCACGGCTTCCGCCACGGCGTCAATGGTCTCCAGCAGGAAACGCTGACGATTTTCCACCGAGCCGCCGTATTCGTCGGTGCGGGTGTTCAGTTCGCTACTGAGGAACTGGTCAAAGATGAATCCGTTTGCAGCCATGATTTCCACACCGTCAAAGCCGGCTTCCATCGCCAGGCGTGCGGAGTGCACGAAGTCTGCAGTGATGCGTTTCACTTCATGCGTTTCCAGCGCGCGTGGCTGGCTTGGTACAACCGGGCCCGGTTCTCCGGATTCGGTCAGCGCAAAAACGGTGGTATTGACCGCCTGAACGGTGCCCGCTGAAACCGGCGCTATGTGGCCTGGCTGAAGAGAGACGTGAGACATACGGCCGACGTGCCAGAGCTGCGCGAAAATACGGCCACCTTTGGCGTGAACCGCTTGTGTCACCTTACGCCAGCCCTGGACGTGTTCGTCGTTGTAGATACCAGGGGTATAGAGGTAACCCCGGCCTTCTTCTGAAACCGGCATCCCTTCGGTGATGAGCAGGCCAGCAGAAGCACGCTGTGCATAGTACAAAGCCACGACCTCATCCGGCACGTCATTCATGGTGCGGGTGCGGGTCATCGGTGCCATAACTACACGGTTTTTTAACGCCAGGCCAGACAGATTGTAGGGGGTGAAAAGCTTACTCATCGTATACCTCACAGAAACAAAAAGGAGTATCCCGGCAGGGATTTGCACAACCCGGAAGTATCATCGACCGGACGTCGCGCACTGGAGTTGCATAAACATCTGATGGATGGCAATATACCAACCATCTAGTAGGTAGGTCAACGGGTGTGTCGTATTTTTTTGTCATAACGCAGCCATTTCTGAATTGTCACTCATTTTGCGAGGTCATCACCATGCGTACATTAACAGCTTATAACGAAGATAATTTCCGCCAGATAGAGCAGTACAAAGGAATATCGGTGGTACGTTTCTCTGCACCCTGGTGTCCGCCCTGTCAGGCCAGCGAAGAAATGTTCAGTCAGTTTGCAGACCGGCTCGATGGAGATATTCAGGTGGGGAAAGTCAATGTAGATCAGGCGCCGGTGCTGACAACCAAATACGAGATCTGGGGGCTGCCGTCTGTGCTGATATTTCATGAAGGGCAATTAGTTAAACGCATACCGGGTGTGAAACCTGCATCGGTATATGCTCAGGCGATTGCGGACATAAAAAAAGGGCAGTAATGCCCTTTTAACGTGGAATTTATTAATGCTTAACCGCGTGCCTGACCGACGGCATCCAGAGTGCGGGCTGAATAAATGACCGCCGCGCCAGCGTTGAGGTTAATCGCCACGCCCAGCGCTTCAGCAATTTCAGCGTCGGTTGCACCGGCTTTCACAGCGGCGTCGGCGTGAAAAGCAATACAGCCGTCGCAGCGGGTTGTGACTGCGCACGCCAGGGCAATGAGTTCACGCACTTTTGCGCCCAAAAGGTCAGTTTTGTTACCTGCGTTGCCCAGGGCAACCACGCCTTTCATGGTCTCGGGGGTCAGTTTGCCCAACTCGCCTAAACGTTGCATTAACTCTGAGCGATAGTTGTTCCAGTCCAGCATAGTGTCATTCTCCTGAATGAGGGGTATTAAGAAGCAGTTTTATATACTTAAGGCTGTTGGCGAAGACTTCGGGTCTGGCCGTTGCATGCGCCACTACGCTTGAGCCTTCACAGACATTAATGATCATCAAAGCAATATCTGATGGT
The DNA here is from genome assembly GCF_057782505.1 of Pseudocitrobacter sp. CD920760. Taxonomy (NCBI): domain Bacteria; kingdom Pseudomonadati; phylum Pseudomonadota; class Gammaproteobacteria; order Enterobacterales; family Enterobacteriaceae; genus Pseudocitrobacter; species Pseudocitrobacter sp. CD920760. The sequence continues at coordinate 2,651,468 of NZ_CM173490.1, read as the reverse complement.
TCGGCATGGGATGAAAACTCACCTGACTCCATGCCCGCCCTGACGACTTTTGTGAGCCATTCGATTTGCATATCGAAATAAAGTGATGTCTGTACAGTAATTGCCTGAGGCAGATTGGCGGTCTCTGCTGACAACGCACAACACAGTGGCAGTAGTGAAGCTTTATGGCTTTGCGCGAAGATATCGATGTAGGCCGCAATTCTTTTCTCCGCGCTTTTCTCAGTAGCCTCTATCTGCTCAAATACGCGTTGCGTATCAGAGAACGCCTGTATTACCACCTGCTCACCCAGAATATCTTTGGTCGGGAAATGGTGATGAATACTGGCCTTGGTGATACCCACTATTTTTGATAAATCAGCATAGCTGAATGCTGAATACCCTTTTTCGCGCATCAGGTGTTCTGCTTCGCTGAGCAGCCGTTCCCGTGTCATGGTTGTCATAATTACTCCATATAATCTACTAGTTGATAGATTATATTATTGCTATTTTTCCGTAGCAAGTTGTATCACTGACTCAGTATCGTGCAGAGCTGAACGTCACTGCCATCCTGCATTCTGAATGGCAGCATTACATCTCTGACATCACGCCAGGCGTGTAATCATTTCAACCGGATTAGCCAGAGTATCGTGGATTGGCGAATTCTTTTGCATTTCGCTGACCAGCGCTTCTAACTCCTCGCGACTGGCGGTCTTGCTCGTAAGGTGAACATCGACGCGAATAGATTTCGCACCTTTACGCACGTTGCTGTCCAGCCCAAGGAAGCCGTTGAGGTTGATATCGAAATTAAGATCCAGCTCGATACCGTCCAGGTCGATCCCTTTTTCAGCAGCCATCATGGTGAGGGTGGCGGTATAACAGCCAGCCAGCGCCTGCATGATGTATTCAGTCGGGCTCATGCCGGTATCGGTGCCGAGTAAACCTGCGGGTTCATCACCGATATTAGAAAATTTCCCCACGCGACTGGTATCGATAACGCCGTTCTGGATTGTGGCGCCGGTCTCTGTGCGAACGGTTAATCCGCCGCTGGAACGGGCTTTCATCTGGAAAGTCAGGTTACCCAGGCCAGGCTGGCTGCGAACTGCTTCACGGGTATTGTGGATCGCAGCTGCGTCTGCAGAAGGTTTAACGGTAGTAGACATAATGGCTCCTGTAATTTCTTGATAAAAGTTATAGCTGGTGTAATCAGTGCCAACCATCTAGTTGGTAGGTTAATGTCGCGAACCTCTTTTGTCTACTCTTTTATAAAAAATAGGGGGAAAAGAACCCAGAAGGCTGTTTTATTTCATAATAACCATTTGATTTTTTTATAATCTTCCCAGCCGCTCACTCTTGCAGCAATCCAGCCTTTACCCGAAGGATAGTCTGGCGGGTGGTATTAAATTCCCGGGCAATAGCACTGATACTGATGCCAGCATTTAGGCGCTCTGTCACTGTTTGCTTTTGTTCCTCGCTCAGGATGAGACACCATTTCCGATTAAGTATTAGCGCATCTAAATGTTACCAAAACTGATGGATTGTTCAAGAAAACAATCAGATACCCCCTAAAGATTGATGTGGCAGGGTTTCGACTACGATGGGAAAAGTTGAAGTATTGCATGCTATAAGAAATGCTCATAAGAGACGCAATCCATGTTAGTTCATGAAATTCTCTGGAAGTGAACTCATCTTTATATTAAAAATATGTATTTAAAGCAGATAGATATGCGATCTGTGAATTATGAACTGGATTTGCGCACAACATAAGTTAAATGGAATTTGGCATTCATCCACGCAGCGTCGCCCATCATTCCCTGTACTACACTCTCGACTCAAACCTTTGCGAACAACGCATTTATCATGAATGGTGATCCGATAACGCCATAGCGCATCATTCCGACAATCAAACGGTTGAATCTACCGCGTGCGCTACGCAAATTCTGCCTCAGGATTACCCACGAAGATCTGCAGATTTCACGTAGCGCACGCATCGATTGTTCTCAAATCATGTGTGGCCACGCCAGAATTGCCGCCATATACACGACGCCTACCCAAATCATCATGACAACGGTGTAACCCATAATGTTCTGCAATTTTAATCTGGAAATTGCAAGAGCTGGCAAAAGCCAGAATGGCTGAACCAAATCATTCCATGCGTTACCCAACATGACCGACATTGAGGTCTGAGCCAACGATGCCTTCATAGATTGTGCCGCATCGATCATGAACGGCCCCTGCACTACCCAGTGGCCGCCACCTGATGGTGCAAAGAAGTTAATAAAGAAAGAACTGATAAGCCCCCAAAATGGTAATGTCTCAGGTGTCGATATCCGTATGAACAATTCAGCAATCGTGTTGACCAGGCCAGATGCCGCCATGATTGCCATGATCCCGGCATAAAACGGAAACTGCAAAATGATGCCGCCAATCGTCCGGATACCTTCATTAAGTTTTTCAACGTAATTAAGTGGGGTTCCCAACAGCAGTACGCCAAGGAATAGAATAAAGTAATTGATAATATTCAGGTCCAGCGCACCACCTTCGTAAAAGTGTCCGACGACATATACCATCCCGACTGCGCCAATAATGTAACTGGTGAGCCGGCTATGATTTAGCCTGGCAGCAAAGGTATCCTTAGACACTAACTCTTCAGGCAGGCCGCTTTTCTGTGGGTGAATAGTTTCAGAATCACTGTACTCAATAATTTTTTCACCTTTCCGAGGATGCAGCGATGCATTAAGCAGTGGTAATGTTATCAACAAAACGCCTGTTGTCAGTAACATGGGAAGCGAAAATATTGTCTCAGTGAGAGAAATAATACCCATCTGCGGTTCAAGTGCATGATTTTGAGTGGATATTAACAGTGGGATCGTGGCAGAGAATCCGAGTCCATAGAAGGTAAAGCCACTATAGGCAGCTGCGATAATCAGTGGATAATGAATCCCTGGGATATTACGCGCCAGCTTTTTAGCGATAATACTGCCGATTACCAGACCAAAACCCCAATTTAGATAGCTGCCAACTGAACCAATAAGTGTCGCCACAATGATAGCAGCACGTGGCGTATGGACGTGGCTGACAACCCGATTAAGAAAACGATCCACAAGTGGCGCCGCCGCTAAAACATATCCCATTGCCAGAATGACAGCCATTTGCGTGGTGAAACTCAGTAATTGCCAGAATCCATTTCCCCAATCCATGGTGGTTTGCAAGGGGGTACGCCCTTCCACCACAAAGGCAAGCACCATCGTTAATAGTGTTAGCAGGATGGCGAAAACAAAGGGATCGGGTAAATAACGCCGCATCAACTCGGTGAAAAAATGGGTGATTTTGCTCATGATTCTTACCGGTTTTACCGGTTGCTCCTTTTAAATTTTAAACGTCGACAGAATGAAACTACAGCCAGAGCTTCAGTTATCTCATTGTTCTGATGGTTGAAATTCTAATAACGGATATTGACAATAGGAGCCGAGGCTTAATGTCGTCAATGGCGATTACCGAAATAACGTGCGATTATCGGTCATTACGCTTTATTTCAATAAATTGTGTGATCGGAGAGGAATAAATCGTGAAGGTTAGATCGAGGAATAAAATGCTGCTGCGGTATTTCGCAGTAATAATAAAAAAGCCTCTGTTTTTACACAGAGGCTTTATAGTATTCACGCTTAAATTTACGCGCTCAACAGCGTCTCAGCCGTCTCTTTCACGCTCGCCAACAGAACTTTGACATCTTCCAGGCAAACGGTTGGGTTCAGCAGCGTCAGTTTCAGGCAAGTCACACCGTCAGCTTCCGTAACGCCCACGTTAGCCGCGCCAGATGCCAGCAGCACGTCGCCGATACGCTGGTTGAGCAGCGCAACAAACGCAGCATCTCCCGCTTCCGGACGGAAACGGAACAACACGCTTGCCAGCTGTGGCTGCATGACCAGTTCCAGGTGCGGCTGCGCGGAAACAAATTCCGCGACCTGCTGCGCCAGGGTTACACCGTTATCAATGATTTCGGCATACTGCTTTTTACCCAGCGCTTCAAGGCCCATCCACAGTTTCAGTGCATCGAAACGACGGGTGGTTTGCAGTGATTTGGACACCAGGTTCGGCACGCCATGCTCTTCATCAAAGTCAGAGTTCAGGTACGCTGCCTGATAACGCATCAGTTCATAATGACGCGCATCTTTCAGCAGGAATGCGCCGCAGCTGATAGTCTGGAAGAACTGCTTATGGAAATCCAGCGTGACAGAGTCTGCGGATTCCAGGCCGTTCAGGTAGTGACGATACTTCTCAGAGAGCAGCAGCGCCCCGCCCCACGCGGCATCTACGTGGACCCAGATATTCTCGGCCGCAGCCAGCTCCGTGATCTCGACCAGCGGATCGATAGCACCGGCGTCGGTGGTTCCCGCCGTAGCGACAATCGCCACTACCTGCTCGCCATTGGCCTTCGCCTGCGCCAGTTTGGCTTTCAGGTCGGCCATGTCCATGCGAGAGAATGCATCGGTTTTCACCTGAGTTACAGAACGATAGCCCAGGCCCATCAGCGCCATATTCTTCTGCACAGAGAAGTGTGCGCTTTCAGAACAGAACACTTTGATCTTACTGAGATCGCCGGTCAAACCATTCTGCTGAATGGAATGCCCCTGACGAGCAAAGAAAGCGTCGCGCGCCAGCATCAGGCCCATCAGGTTGCTCTGCGTGCCGCCGCTGGTGAAGACGCCAGCATCGCCAGCCGGATAACCTACCTGGTCGCGCAGCCATTCGATCAGCTTCATCTCGATGATGGTGGCTGACGGGCTTTGATCCCAGGAGTCCATGCTCTGGTTGGTGGCGTTGATCAGCACTTCTGCGGCCTGGCTGATGACCAGGCTCGGGCAGTGCAGATGCGCCACGCACTGGGCATGGTGCACAGAAAGGCTATCTTTGAGGAAGTACTCAACTGCACGCGCAATGGTGGCCTGATTACCCAGGCCCTCTGCGGTGAAGTTCAGATGAATACGCTCGCGCAGCTCGTCAACGGTTTTACCCTGATACATCTCAGGCTGTTTTAACCATTCAATGACCACTTTGCTGCTTTGCTCGATGGCATCCTGGTAGGCCGCGATGCTTTGCGCCGAACCGGACAGAATCGGGTTATTATCTGACACGTTCATTAACTCCGATTAAACCGGCTTCACGCCAGCGCCCAGCAAGGCGTTTTCAAATTTATCGAGGAAAATTTCCAGCTCAGCATTGGTGATCAGCAGAGACGGCAGCAGACGCAGTACGCAACCGTTACGACCGCCACGCTCCAGAATCAGGCCAGACTCAAAGCATTTTTTCTGCAACAGCGCAGAGAGCTCGCCATCTGCCGGGTAGCAACCCATGTGATCTTTCGCTTCGTTCGGCTTCACAATTTCCAGACCGATCATCAGACCCAGACCGCGAACGTGGCCGATGACCGGGTAACGTTTTTGCAGCTCGGCCAGTTTGCCTTTCAGCCACTCGCCCTGAGCGGCGACTTTGTCAGCAATGTTGTCGTCTTTCAGGATCTTCAGCGTGGTGAGGCCCGTGGCCATTGCCAATTGGTTACCACGGAAGGTACCCGTGTGGTGACCCGGCGCCCAGGCGTCGAACTGTTTCTTGATACCCAGCACGGCCAGCGGCAGACCGCCACCGACAGCTTTAGACATCACGATGATGTCTGGCTCAATACCCGCATGTTCGAAGGCAAACAGTTTACCGGTACGTGCAAAGCCCGCCTGTACTTCATCGATAATCAGCAGAATGCCGTGTTCCTGGGTAACTTTACGAATGCGTTGCAGCCACTCGACCGGAGCCGGGTTAACACCGCCCTCGCCCTGTACCGCTTCGAGGATCACCGCAGCCGGTTTACGCACGCCGCTTTCCACGTCGTTAATCAGGTTTTCGAAGTAGTAGGTCAACGCTTTAACACCCGCGTCGCCGCCAATGCCCAGTGGGCAGCGGTACTGATGCGGATACGGCATGAACTGCACTTCCGGCATCATGTTGGAAACGGCTTCTTTCGGTGACAGGTTACCGGTGACGGAAAGCGCGCCATGCGTCATCCCGTGGTAGCCGCCAGAGAAACTGATAATGCTGGAACGACCGGTCACTTTTTTCGCCAGTTTGAGCGCAGCTTCTACTGCGTCAGCGCCGGACGGACCGGTAAATTGCAGGCAGTACTCTTTGCCCTGACCCGGCAATAAAGAGAGTAAATAAGATGAAAATTCATCTTTTAAAGGTGTGGTAAGGTCAAGCGTATGTAACGGTAAGCCGCTGCTGATGACACTTTGAATGCTTTGAAGCACGTCAGGATGATTATGACCCAGCGCCAGGGTGCCAGCGCCTGCCAGACAATCAAGATATTGATTATTTTCAACGTCGGTGATCCAAACGCCCTGCGCTTTGGCAATCGCCAGCGGCAGTTTACGTGGATAACTTCGAACGTTGGATTCAAACTCAGCTTGTCTTGCTAAAAAGGTATCATTGCTTTGTGGTAATGAATTAGCACTTAAAGTATCAATACGGACTTTATCCGTCATCATATCACTCCCACAACCTCGGGTATTAATAACGCCGGGTTGAATTAAGGTTAAAGGGACTGCCTGTAAAAAAACGCGGCTAATATAAGTGGTTTTAGCGTAGGACTCAATCATTTATTTTAGCGATGTTTTCATTAGGATTTTCCCCTTCTTAATCAGTGTATAACGCAGGGTTCTGTTGTTCACATACTTTAAAATTCGTTACCATTTCAGGCAAAATGTAACTGGCGAACAAAACGCGCACAACGTCATGTAAACCATCACATTGTCATGGGTTTATGCTTTCTTTACACACTTTTACTATTAATAACGTTCAGGAATTGCTGATAAGGCATTCTTTTTAACTAGTTTATCGATAAATATAATAAAAACATCGACCCTAAAAGATAAATCACTTACTATGGCGCGCTTATTTGCACTACACGCTAATAAAAGAACTAATGCGCATCACACCGGTAACGCGTAAGAGGCATACACGTTATCGACAACGGGATGTTTATCCTGGGTTGTCACCAGAAATGTTCGCGGGCGGACATTTCGTAAGGCGAAGTCACTTCCCTTATGCCGAGAATGAAAATTTTCTAGCCATCTTTTATGGCGCCCTGATATGAGATTGTTATGACACGCATTTATCCACAATTCGTCGTTGCCAAATTTGGCGGTACCAGCGTTGCTGACTTTGACGCGATGAATCGCAGTGCCAGTATTGTTCTTGCAGACGAACAGGTACGCCTGGTCGTATTGTCTGCCTCCGCCGGTGTCACTAATCTGTTAGTCGAGCTTTCTGAAGGCCTGGAAAGCGGCGACCGTATGGATAAAATCGATACTCTTCGTACCATCCAGTACAACATTATTTCCCGCCTGAAACAGCCAACGGTTATCAGTAAAGAAATAGATCAACTGCTTGAAAATATTGCTCGTCTTGCTGAAACCGCGCAGGCAACGCCATCGGCTGCATTAAGCGATGAATTGGTGAGCCACGGCGAACTGATGTCGAGCCTGCTGTTTGCTGAAGTGCTTCGTGAACACGAGGCCCAGGCTGAATGGTTTGACGCGCGCAAAGTGATTCGCACCAACGACGTTTACGGTTGTGCGGAACCGGAGCTCAGTCAGGTCGCCGAACAGGTGGAAATGCACCTGCGTCCGCGTATCGAACAAGCCATCGTGATAACCCAGGGCTTTATCGGTAGCGATCGCGCCGGGCATACCACGACGCTGGGGCGCGGCGGCAGCGACTACACCGCATCCCTGCTGGGCGAAGCGCTACAGGCAACACGCGTCGATATCTGGACGGATGTTGCGGGTATCTACACCACTGACCCTCGCGTTGTGCCGCAAGCCCAGCGTATCGACCATATCTCGTTCGCCGAAGCCAGCGATATGGCCGCCTTTGGAGCGAAAGTGCTGCACCCGGCAACGCTGTTGCCTGCGATGCGCAAAAACATTCCGGTCTTCGTCGGTTGCAGTAAAAATACCGCTGCCGGCGGTACGCTGGTGCGTCGTGAGACCGAGAATCCGCCGCTGTATCGTGCGATTGCCGTTCGCCGTAAGCAAACCCTGTTAAGATTGCACAGTCTGCACGCGCAGCCAGCCTATGCCTTTTTTGCTGAGATGTTCGCTATTCTGGCACAGCATCAGGTGGATATTGATCTGGTCACAACCTCGGAAAGCAGCATTGCGCTTGCGCTCGATCCCACCTGCGCGACATCCGGGGAAGATCACACCTTAACCACCTCACTGCTGACGGCGCTCTCCTCCCACTGTCGGGTTGAGATTGAAACCGGGCTGGCGCTGGTGACGCTGATTGGTAATCAGCTTCATCAGGGGACGGGGGTGTGTCGTGATGCCTTCGCCGAACTGGACGAACATGCGGTACGCATGATTTGCCACGGTGCATCCAATAATAATCTCAGCTTCCTGTTGCCGGGCGACACTGCCGATAGCGCCGTCGTTGCATTACACCGCAGGCTGTTCGAGTAAGCGTAATCAGGGGCGTTTCACGCCCCTTTTCATTTCATTGCCGCAGTGCCCGCTTTCTTGTACCCTTCCCGCTTCTTTGCGCACACTTTATCGGATATCCATGACCGCTCAACATTCGAAAGATCCTTTGCACGGCGTTACGCTGGAGATGCAAATTAATGCCCTGGTGGCTCGCTACGGTTGGGAAAAACTGGGCAAACTGGTGAACATTAACTGTTTTAAGAATGACCCTAGCGTGAAATCCAGCCTCAAGTTTTTACGCCGCACGCCTTGGGCCCGAGCGGAAGTTGAAGCGCTCTATCTTGATTCCCTCGAAGACGATGAACCTCAGGATGGCGGATTTAACCCGTGGTTGCAGGGGCGAGACGATAAGATCTGATTCACTTCCCCTGCAAATCGTAAGAGAATATCGCCTCTCAAGGGACTAGTAGAAAACGGGCGTTTATGATCATCTCTTTGCGGGGCGTCTCCCCGGTCACTCAGGTTAAAAAACTAGGCACGCTGGTTGCCGCGGCATTACTTGTTGTCAGTTGTTCGTCTAAGCCACCGAGTTCACTTGTTACATCGCCAGGCAACACATCAAAGCCCGCCGGTAAAACGCAGCAGAGTAATGAACCAATGCGCGGTATCTGGCTGGCCACGGTTTCGCGGCTCGACTGGCCGCCAGTTAACTCGGTCAATATCAGCAGCCCCGCCATTCGTATCAATAAACAGAAAGAAGCGCTGACGGCAAAGCTCGATAACCTGAAACAACTCGGTATTAATACCGTATTTTTCCAGGTAAAACCCGATGGCACCGCCCTGTGGGATTCTAAAATTCTGCCGTGGTCCGATACCTTAACCGGCAAGATTGGCGAGAATCCCGGGTACGATCCGTTGCAATTTATGCTGGATGAAGCCCATAAACGCGGCATGAAAGTACATGCCTGGTTTAACCCGTACCGGGTAACAACCAACACCAAACCATCAACGGTGGCCGAGCTTAATCGCACGCTCTCACAGCAACCCGCCAGTATTTTTGTCCTGCATCGCGACTGGATCCGCACATCAAGCGATCGCTTCGTCCTTGACCCCGGTATTCCGGAAGCGCGCGACTGGATCACCAGTATTGTGGCGGAAGTGGTGGCGAAATATCCGGTCGATGGCGTGCAGTTTGATGACTACTTCTATACCGAAACTGCCGGCTCTACGCTTAACGATAACCAGACCTGGCGGCAGTATGGCCAGCAATATGCGTCAAAAGCCGACTGGCGACGCCATAACACGCAACAGCTTATCGAGCAGGTTTCACGCACCATTAAGCAGCTGAAGCCCGACGTCGAGTTTGGCGTAAGCCCGGCGGGCGTCTGGCGTAACCGCTCGCACGATCCTTTAGGGTCGGATACGCGCGGTGCGGCCGCCTACGATGAGTCTTATGCTGATACCCGCCTTTGGGTGCAGCAAGGCTTGCTGGACTACATCGCCCCGCAGCTGTACTGGCCGTTTGCCCGCGACGCTGCGCGTTATGATGTGCTGGCAAAATGGTGGGCGGATGTGGTGAAACCGACCAAAACACGGCTCTATATTGGCGTGGCGCTGTATAAAGTGGGCGAACCGTCGAAAAAAGAACCTGACTGGGCGGTGAATGGCGGCGTACCAGAGCTGAGTAAGCAGATCGATCTCAATGAATCAATCCCGGAAATCAACGGGACGATCCTGTTCCGCGAAGATAATCTCAATCAACCGCAAACCCGCCAGGCGGTGAATTATCTGAAAACCCGTTGGGGCCATTAATCCAGCCTTTTGTGCGCTACGCAAACCCGGCGTAGCGCACCTCATCTGCTATGCTTACCCTGACATTCTTTACTGGAGAACGGATATGGGACTGTTTAACTTCGTGAAAGAAGCAGGTGAAAAACTGTGGGACAAACTGACGGATTCGCATCAGGACCAGGGCGAAAAAGTCACCGAGCATTTAAAGAAACTCAATATTCCCGGTGCGGATAAAGTCCAGGTGACGGTCGTCGACGGGAAAGCCAGCGTCACCGGTGATGGGCTAACCCAGGAAGAGAAAGAGAAAATTCAGGTTGCCGTCGGTAACGTCGCCGGAGTCAGTGAAGTTGAGAATAACATCACCGCTGCCGATAGTGCGGATGAAGCCACCTACTACACCGTGAAATCCGGCGATACGCTGAGCGCGATCTCCAAAAACGTATACGGCAACGCCAATCTGTACAATAAAATCTTTGAAGCCAACCGCCCGATGCTTTCTCATCCGGATAAAATTTATCCCGGCCAGACTTTACGTATTCCTAAAGCCTGATAACCGCACGCTTGCCGGAAGTCATTCCGGTAAGCGTTCCCCCCTCGTTGTATTCACAGGCAAAATATCGTATAAAACCTCCTGTCCGAGGGGTGTCCAGTAATGGGCTGAGATGGCGCAAGCCGAACCCTTAGAACCTGATCTGGGTCATGCCAGCGAAGGGACGGGTTAGCCATCTATTTACACAGCCAATTCCTGTTCTTCCCTCATTGCGCCCGGATCTCCACTTTATTACTGGAGGTCCCATGTCTTTACCCCTGTTTGAAACCGGTCTTTACGGACGCCTTCGCACGCTCGCGGGTCACCACTGGCACGATTACGTCGCCCATGAATTTGTCCAGCAGTTAGGTGCGGGCACCCTGCCTGAACCTGCGTTCCGCCGATATCTCACCCAGGATTATCTGTTTTTAGTTCATTTCGCCCGCGCCTACGCACTGCTGGTGAGCAAACTGCAAAATCTGCCGGAAATGCGCGCGGCGACGGCATCACTGAACGCCATTCTCAATGAACTGCCGCTGCATATCAGTTACTGCCAGCAATGGGGATTAACGGAATCCGACGTTACGCAGGTGGAAGAAGCCGCCGAAACGGTGAATTACACCCGTTATGTTCTGGATGTGGGGCATTCAGGCGATGTGCTTGATCTGCTCACCGCACTGATGCCGTGCGTGGCAGGCTATGCGGAAATCGGCCTGCGCCTGCTCAACGATCCGGCAACCGTCTTTGAGGGTAATCCTTACGCGCCGTGGATCCGGAACTATGGTGATGAGGGATATCTGGCAGGCGTACAAGCCTCTCTGACGCTATTTGAAAATCTGGCGGCTCAGCGCGGTGGTGAAAGCCGTATCGCTGAACTTTCGTCTATCTTCACCACCGCCACCCGGCTGGAAAGCGCGTTCTGGCAGATGGGGTTGAACGCGAAATCATGAAGGCGGTGAATGAATCCCCCGCGATCAGGCTAACAGACCTTACGCTGCGTTATGGCAATAAGACGATATTCGAGAACCTGAACGTGACTATCCCGGCAGGGCATTTCGTCTCCTTGCTGGGTGCCAGCGGAGCGGGTAAAACCAGCCTGCTGCGCATTGTTGCCGGGCTGGCAGCCCCCACATCGGGTAGCGTGGCGGATGAACATGGTCGCTCGCTCGCAGGCCGAATCGCCTGGATGGGGCAACGCGATCTGCTCTATCCGTGGTTAACCATTGAACAGAATGTTTGCCTGGGGGCGCGTTTACGCGGAGAAAAAGCCGATCGCCAATGGGCACAAGAGCTGCTTGAGCGTGTGGGGCTAAGCAGCTATGGCCACGCCCTGCCGCAGACGTTATCCGGCGGGATGCGCCAGCGCGCCGCCATCGCCCGAACCCTCTATGAACAGCAGCCGATTGTCCTGATGGATGAGCCGTTTTCCGCGCTGGACGCGATTACCCGCGCCACGATTCAGGCGCTGGCGGCGGAACTGCTGGCTGACCGTACCGTGCTATTGATCACACACGACCCCGTAGAGGCCTGCCGCCTGAGTCATCACATTCTGGTTCTGGCGAAACATCCTGGCGGCATCGATGACTCCCACGTTATGGCTGGCCTGCCGCCACGCGAAGTTGACGATCCTCTGGTTATCCAGAGTCAACGTGAGCTTATGCAACAGCTCATTCGGGGGGCACAGTGATTTTCTTATCACGAATCTGGCGTGGGATGACGCTGTTTGCAGGCTTAGTGGGGTTATGGTGGCTGGCGACGCTCGGCTCTATTCCGGCATTCCTGCTGCCATCGCCCACGGCGGTAGTTCAGGCCCTGCACGATAATGGTCGTTACCTCGGCTGGCACACGTTGATTACCCTGGCGGAAATCGCCAGTGGCCTGGTGATTGGCGTACTGCTCGGGGCGATTCTGGCGCTGTGCATGGTCTTTTCTCCCCGTCTTCAGCGCTGGGTGATGCCGGTGGTATTAACCAGCCAGGCGATACCGGTCTTTGCCCTCGCCCCGCTGCTGGTGCTGTGGTTTGGTTTTGGCATGAGCGCCAAGGTTACCATGGCGGTACTGATTATCTTCTTCCCGGTCACCTCGGCTCTGTTTGACGGTTTGCGCCGGGTAAGTGGCGATTATCTCGACCTGGCCCGCACCATGGGGGCGTCACGCTGGACACTGCTTCGTCATGTGCAGTTGATGGCCGCGCTACCTGCCTTTGGTTCCGGCCTGCGCATGGCGGCAGCCGTTGCTCCCATCGGCGCCATTATTGGCGAATGGGTTGGCTCGGCGGAAGGTTTGGGTTACGTGATGCTCAACGCCAACGCGCGCATGCAGAGTGATATCTGCTTCGCCGCCCTTCTGATACTCGTTTTGATGACCATCTCGCTGTGGATGATCATCGATGCCCTGTTACATCGCCTGATTTATTGGGTTCCGGATAACCATTGAGAAAACTACGATGACAACAAAAATGCTAAAACCTGCTCTCTCTGCGCTGATTATTGCCAGCACCCTTTCGCCAAACGCCTGGGCACTTGAGAAAGTCACACTGGTGCTGGACTGGTATATCAACCCGGATCACGCCCCCGTGATGGTGGCACAGCAAATCGGCGCATTTAAAGAGGAAGGCCTCGACGTCACGATTATCCCGCCTTCCGATCCGGCGCTTCCTCCGCGCCTGGTGGCGGCAAAACAGGCCGATCTGGCAATTACTTATCAACCGCAGCTGCACTTCTTTGCCGACCAGGGCTTACCGCTAATGCGGGTGGGCACACTCATCAATACGCCGCTGAATACGGTAATTGCGCTGGATAAAAACATTAAATCGCCGGCTGATTTAAAAGGTAAGAGCGTGGGTTATTCCGTCAGTGGCATCGAGCAGGCGACGCTGGATACCATGCTGAAACATAGCAATACGCCAGTGGATGCGGTGAAGCTTATCAACGTTAACTTCCAGCTAACCAGTGCCCTGCTGACCGGTAAAGTGGACGCGGTGATTGGCGGCTATCGCAACATCGAAGCGCTGGAGATCCAGCTTCAGGGTAAAGAACCGGTGGTGTTTAACGTCGAGGATTACGGCGTACCCGCCTACGATGAATTGATTCTGGTGGCAAATAAAGACGCGGCTGAAAAACCGAAGATTAAAAAATTCCTCGCGGCATTGAAAAAAGGCAGCGACTACCTGCATGCTCATCCGCAGGAGAGCTGGAAAACGTTCGCCAGCCTGCATCCTGAGCTTAATACCGAACTAAATCAGCAGGCATGGATGAAAACGCTGCCGCTCTTTGCACAAGATCCCGCAAAGCTGGATAAAGCCCGCTATGAGCATTACGAGCAGTTTTTATTTGAGAACAAGCTCATCAAAAAAATAACCCCGGTGGAGCAATACGCCACCGGGGCTATGTAAGCCGTACATCAGATTGCTAACGAAGTGCGCTCTGTTATTGCCGGATGCGGCGTAAACGCTTTATCCGGCCTACAAAATATCGCTAATTCAATATATTGCAGAATTGTTGTAGGCCTGATAAGCACAGCGCATCAGGCAATTTTACAGCGCCATATCATGCTGAGGTGACGCTTCCGGCTGTGCTGCCTCAGGCGTGACATTGTCACTTTCGGTGGTATTCATTTGAATGACCGGAGGCTTAACCAGTTGCAATGTAGCAGCGGTATCGTCCCATACCTGTTGCGTCAACGCGCTGTTACCGTTCAGCTTCTGGCCGTAGCTCGGCACGATCGCGCGGATTTTGCTCTGCCATTGCTCAGAACCGAACTGTTCAGGGAACATTTTCTTGATCACGTTCAGGGTAATAGGCGCTGCGGTTGAGGCGCCCGGAGACGCGCCCAGCAACGCAGAAATGGTGCGCTGTTGGTCAACAACCACTTCTGTACCCAGCTTCAGCACGCCGCCTTTGTCTTCATCTTTACGGATGATCTGCACGCGCTGCCCCGCCTGAATCAGTTTCCAGTCTTCTTTACGCGCCTGCGGATAGTACTCTTTCAGCGCGGCAAAACGGTCGTCATCACTCAGCATAACCTGACTAATCAGGTATTTGACGAGATCAAAGTTATCCAGCCCCACGTGCGTCATCGGCATGACGTTGCTGGTTGTCGTGGTGCTCAGCAAATCGAAGAACGAACCATTTTTAAGGAATTTGGTGGAGAACGTCGCAAACGGCCCAAACAGCACCACGCGTTTACCGTCGATGAAACGCGCATCAATGTGCGGTACGGACATCGGCGGTGCGCCAACGGACGCCTGGCCATAGACCTTCTGCAAATGCTCTTTGGTGATAGCCGGGTTCTCAGTCATCAGGAAAGATCCGCCAACCGGGAAGCCTGCATAATTATCAGCCTCAGGAATACCGGTTTTTTGCAGTAATTTCAGCGCCCCGCCGCCAGCACCGATAAACACATATTTTGCGTCAATCGCGTGCTCTTTACCGTTATTCACATCTTTGATTGTCACGTGCCAGGAGTTATCGCCATTGCGTTTAAACTCCGTCACTTCAGATGAGGTTTGCAAAGAGAAATTCGGGTTTTTTTTCAGGCTGCCGATCAGCTGACGGGTAATTTCACCGTAGTTCACATCGGTACCGGCTGGTGTCCAGGTCGCGGCCACTTTCTGCTGCGGATCGCGGCCTTGCATAACCAGCGGAGCCCATTGCTGAATTTGCTGGTGATCGGTGGAGAATTTCATCCCCTGGAACAAAGTGGTTTTTTGCAGCGCATCATAGCGCTTTTGCAAATAATTAACGTTGGTGTCGCCCCAGACAAAACTCATATGCGGCGTGGAATTAATA
This sequence comes from Pseudocitrobacter sp. CD920760, assembly GCF_057782505.1. NCBI lineage: Bacteria > Pseudomonadati > Pseudomonadota > Gammaproteobacteria > Enterobacterales > Enterobacteriaceae > Pseudocitrobacter > Pseudocitrobacter sp. CD920760. The sequence continues at coordinate 2,635,908 of NZ_CM173490.1, read as the reverse complement.
AAGGAGTGCGGTTCACGTAAAATGCCGCGTTTCACCTGCGCCGTCCAGAATTGACGCGAGATCATAAACTGCTCGTTAATATCCAGCGCTTTGCTGACATCAATCGAACCATCCGCACGTTCAGGCGTATAGTTCAGCTCCATATTCGCGGAGTGACCGGTACCGGCGTTATTCCAGCCATTGGAGGATTCCAGCGCCACGCCGTCGAGTTTCTCGACCATGACCTGCTTCCAGTCTGGCTGCAGCTCCTGGAGCCACGTGCCCAGAGAAGCACTCATAATACCGCCGCCAATCAGCAGGAAATCGGTTTTTTGTGAGGTTTCAGAATTAGCCCAGGTTGCCGAACTGACAAACAGCGCCACAGAGGTGAGTGAGATAATTGTCTTTTTAATTGCAGGCATAATAGTAATATCACATAGCATTGATGAAACATGAATAAATATAGTAAAGCATTTTTACGATATTTTAAAATCCATATAACATTTTTAGCACTATTATATAATTACAGATTTATTTAGTTATTTAATTAAATAAATTGGCAGCGGTGTTTGTTGGGTATTTTCGTGATGGGGAAGTCGCGAGCTGCCCTCGTTCGATACGAACGAGGGCGTGAATCAGGAGGTTTTACCAGGAGAAATCCTGGACCAACGATAAGTCCCAGGCAGTGGCAAACAGTGAAATGAAAATGATCAGGTTCACTGCGGTTTCGATTCTTTTTTCCATTTTGATTCTCCTTATGCCGGTTATGACCATCTAACACGGAAAACCTTAATGATTTCTTAATGCTGCGTGACCATCATAAGGCGAACGCAGCAGGTTATGAATACGAGTATGCCAATAAAAAACGGCTGCGTCCCCCTCTTTTACTTTTGCGCACTATGTGAGCTGATAATGCTTATCTGCAGTCAGTTTTGTTGGGATCACGGTTTCATCGTTCATTTGCAGTAGCTCTATCTCAATCGCGTTGCAGATAGCGTCCAGCGGCAAATCGTTATCTTCCATGCCAAACGGCTCTTCCAGCTCTTCCGCCAGCGTATCCAGCGCGATAAACGTGTACGAGATCAGCACCGACACAAACGGCGTCATATAATGCAAATCGACAACCAGCGCGAACGGCAGCATGATGCAAAACAGATAAACGGTGCGATGCAGGATCAGCGAATAGGCAAAAGGCACGGGCGTATTGGCGATACGCTCACACCCGGCCAGTACACCCGACATATCATTAAGCCGGTTATTCAGGCTGTGAAACAGAATGTCCGACAGTTTACCTTCACGGCGACGAACGGCCAGCCACTCTCCCATCATCAGAAGAATACGGTTTGCAGGTGTTTGAACGGCCAGCACCTGGGCCAGCTGGTTGTCATCAAGATAGTTTGCCAGCACCGCTTTCGCTGGCTGGCGACGTAATGACAGCCTCAGGCTGTGGACAAACGCGATTTGCAGCCGGGTGAACTCTGCAATATTGGGTTCGTCGTGAAGTGTATTTTTGACTTCCCGCAGCAAGGAGCGTGACGCAATCATCAACTGCCCCCACAGCAAACGCGCTTCGACATAACGGGCGTAGCAGGCGTTATTTCTGAAGCCGAGGAAGATAGCAATGGCGACACCAAGAATACTGAATGGCGCCACGGTGAGCTTGATACCCAGCGAGGTGTACCACGGCAAAATCGCGATCACCACAATGGAGAGCAGGAAATTGAGCAGCAAGCGAGAGTAAATCTTGGGGAGCACCGAGCCGTGCCAGACAAGAATGCGAGGCAGCCAGTGTTGATGAGGACGCGCGATCATAGAGTTATCGATTAAGTTAAAAACTTGTTTATTAAACGTGATTGCGGTCACATATTCAAGCGGTTTGCTAGGCTGTCGCGTATAATCAATCCCCTTTCATTCCTGCCAAAAATGACGACGCACGATGTTTCAGTGTGGATTACAGACAGATAAAATATGTATGTTGTAACTAATGGTGCTGAATAAAAAACCCGGCAATCGCCGGGTCTGGTTATCATGCATTAGCACAAAGGCTGAACGGCTTTACGCATTCCCTGAAGCAGAATCGCGTCGAGATCCAGTGACACCTGTTCGACAAGGCCGACAACCTGAGTCAGGTCCTGCTCCCAATGTTCACTCACAGAAAGCACGGCTTTCACCAAATCACTGGTGCTAATCAGCTGATCGCGATGCTGCGCCCACAGTTGCTGATAACGTTCAATCCAGTGCGCATCATCCTGTACCGGATACGTTTTACCGTTACGCTCTGCGCGATAGAACGCAATCAGGGCCGCCAGCGCGAAAGTTAAACGTGCAGGCAGTTTGCCAGTCGCCTTCTGCCCTGCCAGCAGTTGCGGCAGAATACGGGTACGGAATTTCGTCATCCCGTTCAGGGCGATAGAAAGCAGTTGATGCTTGATATACGGGTTACGGAAACGCCCCGTTACCGCGCTGGCAAAGGACTCCAGCTCATCGCGCGGTAAATCGAGCACCGGGATAATCTCGTCATAAATCGCTTTCTCAACGAATGCACAAATTTCTGCGTCATTCATCGCCTCGCCGACCGTATCGAGCCCTGCCTGGTAGGCAACCGGCACCAGAGCCGTGTGCGCCCCGTTCAGAATCGCGACTTTACGCTCTTTATACGGTTTGATGTCATCAACAATCAGCACGTTGAGCGACAGTTTGTCGAGATGCAGTTCGCTGGCGAGCGATTTCGGGCCCTGAATAACGAACAGGTAGAAGTGCTCTGCGGTATCGAGGAAGCCGTCTTTGTAACCCAGTTCCGCTTCAATAGCTGCCGCTTCATCGCGCGGATAACCAGTAACAATACGGTCAACCAGGGTGGAACAGAAGGTGTTGGACTCATTCAGCCAGGTCACGAACTCCACCGGCAGCGCCCACTCCTGCGCGTAACGCAGCACCAGTTCATGCAGCGCGTCACCGTTATAGTCAATCAATTCGCAAGGAATGATAACCCAGCCTTTATCTGCCGCACCGTTGAAATGCGTGTAGCGTTCAAACAGCAGACGGGTCAGTTTAGCCGGATAGCTTACGGCTGGCGCATCATCAAACTTATCGCCTGCATGGTAGCTGATACCCGCTTCGGTAGTGTTCGAGAAGACAAAACGCATATCCGGGTTGTGTGCCAGTTTCAGGAAAGCGTCGTAATCGGCATAAGCGCTGATTTCACGATTAACCGAACGAATCAGACGCGCATCGCTCACGGCTTCGCCCTGCTCATTCAGACCACGAATGATGGTCGTGTACAGGCCATCCTGCGTGCTGAGTGACGGCGGGAAATCACTGGCAATCGGGCGAACAATCACCACACCGGCATTCAGATCGGTGTGTTCGTTCAGCAGGTCGATCTGCCAGTCAACGAATGCGCGCAGGAAGTTACCTTCGCCAAACTGAATGATACGTTCAGGGTACTGCGCACCGGGGAAGTCCTGGCGGTTCAGAGTCTTCACAATCGTTTCCTTTTTAATTAGTCATACAACCTGGTGTAATTGGTGTAATTGGTGTAATAACTTACCAGATTTTTAGACAATGAAACCCTGTTTTGATCAAAATGTGAGGACTAATTCATAATTCAGAGGAATTTATAGAACACACTGGTCGCGGTTAATTCCCCTGCTGGCATCAGTGCATAACGCGGGATTTCACCCGCCTTTTGCCAGCCAGCACGCTGGTAGAACGTCTCCGCCCCGCTTCCCGTGGCGGTATCAAGCACGAGCACATTCTTGCCTGCATCACGAGCCATCGTTTCCAGATGCAACATCAACTGACTTGCTATACCAAAACGCCGGGCATCTTCATGAACCAGCAGTTTGGCAACATCCGCACGATGCGGCTGGTTCTCAGGCTGATCGATAATAAGCTGGACGGTACCGACAATTCGCTGCTGCGCATCTACCGCCGCAAGTAAGATACGCTCATTCGCCGCCACGCTCGCCGCTGTACGCTGCCAGAACGCCAGCGCTTTATCCCGGCTAAAAGGCAGCATAAAGCTCACCGACGCCCCACCTTCTACACAGTTAATCAGGATGTCGGTCAGATCGTTGAGATACAGCAGAATATCGTCACGCGATAGCGTGCGCAGGGTGACAGACGGGCTCATGAAACTCTCCTTCGTGAATTTCATGTCACTATCGCTGGCGGCGCGTAACGGCACAAGAGGTGCCGTCATCGCATTTACTTATGATTGCGGCTTATTCATTTGAATCACCAGCCAGTGGTGAATGACGCCGACAATATAGTGTTGCTGAGCATCATCAAGCGGCGTTCCCGCCGGAATATTGTGCCATTTTTCCAGGCAGCCACGACAGCAGGTTGCCGTGGCGTGCTGGGCGATAAACACCGGATGCCCACGCATTGGCGTTTGCTTGCCATCGTTTTTTGGCTGCGCCGGGGCGAGTCGGGAGGCGATAAAATCCGCCGCATGACTGTCGATAACGTCTGGCCCCTTGTCATAGCAATACTGCCGCTCTTTTACGCCGAGTTTAAAACGGCTGCGAAACGGCGAGCGCGCCAGACGTGTAAACAAATTATCGAGAGGAACCATTAGTACACTGAACGTCCAATCTTTTGCGTTAACTTTTCCAGAACCGCGACGCCCGCCAGTGAATTACCGGCTTCGTTCAGTTCCGGGCTCCAGACAGCAATCGCCATCTCGTGCGGCACGATCGCCACCACACCGCCACCCACGCCGGATTTTGCCGGCAACCCAACGCGCCAGGCAAATTCACCGGCATTCTGATACATGCCGCTGGTCGCCATAAGGGCGTTAACCTGCCGAGCTTGCATCGGCGAAATAATCGGATGGTGAATATGCGGTGCCCGGCCCTGATTCGCCAGGAACAAAAATGCCCGCGCCAGTTCGTTGCAGCTCATTTTCAGCGCGCAGTAATGAAAATAGTTTTGCAGCACCGTCGCCACATCATTATGGAAATTACCGAAGGATTTCATCAACCAGGCGATCGCCGCGTTACGCGCAGAGTGCTCAAACTCAGAACGAGCCACTACCGTGTCATAGGTAATATCCGCCACCCCGCACAGGGTGCGGATAATCTCCAGCATGCGCATGCGCGGTGCGCTCAATCGCCCCTGTAGCATATCGCACACAACCAGGGCGCCCGCATTAATGAACGGGTTACGCGGAATACCCTGCTCGATTTCCAGCTGTAACAGTGAATTAAAGGGCTGACCGGAGGGATCTTTCCCAACGCGCTGCCAGATTTCGTCTTCCGAATAGTGGTTCATCGCCACCACCAGACTGAGCACTTTCGAGATGGATTGAATGGAGAAACGTTCGTCGGCATCACCCGCCGAGAAGTGCTGGCCATCCACCGTGCTGATGGCAATCGCCAGCTTGTTGCCGCTCACCTGGGCCAGTGCCGGAATATAGTCCGCCACTTTACCTTGCCCAATCAGCGGCCTGACGTCGGCTAAAATCGACGCCAGCATGTCATTATCGATGACCGTAGTCACTTACTACTCCTTGCCCGCAGGCTATTTCCGGCCTGCAAGTATAACAGAGCATGATGGATGAAACATAAGAAAGCCGAGACTGATGACAAACGCGAAATTGCCTGATGCGCTACGCTTATCAGGCCTACAAGGATTCTGCAATATATTGAATTAGCACGATTTTGTAGGCCGGATAAGGCGTTTACGCCGCATCCGGCAAGAACAAAGCGCACTTTGTCAGCAATCTGAGCCCGCACGAAGCGGGCTGAGGAAAAATTGGGTGCGTTGTGGATATGCCTGACACACAAAGAGTGGCGGGGATCGCTCCCCGCCGGTGCTCTTACATGGTTCGGCACGCTGTGAAAACAGCAACCTCCGTTTGGCCAGTTCGGATGTGGACCTCACAGAGATCTTTTCTCATGACCAGCACCGCCACATTGGCGGAAACACAGATGATGACCAGGGCCAGTAACATCCCTTTGTACTGTTTCATCGCGCTCTTTTCCTTGACCTTACGGTCTGTAAGAGGCACTCTACATGTGCTGACATATAGGGGGCCTCGGGTTGATTGAAAAATCACTCGGGGCTTTTCTCTATCTGCCATCCTGCAAATGCCTGAGACAGATAGCCTCAAGCACCCACAACCATCTTACGCCGCGCCTTCCCTGTTTACGCGTTGATCAATAATCCTTTGTCGAGATTATCGACGGTCTTTCCACACCGTTTGTACGTTGCAGAACTCATGCAAACCAAAATGCGACAGTTCTCGACCAAATCCACTTTTCTTCACGCCGCCGAAAGCCACGCGCGCGTCACTGGCGCTGTAACCGTTGATAAATACCCCGCCGCATTCGAGCTGTTCGGCAAAGCGTTGCGCCTGCGCGTTATCGGCAGTAAAAACGGTCGCGGAAAGACCAAACTCACTGTCGTTTGCCAGTTCAAGAGCATGGTCGGCATCGCGCGCCACGGTAATTGCCGCGACCGGGCCGAACATCTCCTGACGAAATGCCGTCATCTCAGACGTGACGTTACCCAGTACAGTCGGCGCGTAGAAGTTACCGTTTCCGGCCATCTTTTCGCCGCCTAACAGCAGGATCGCGCCTTCAGCAAGCGTTGCCTGAACCTGTTGATGCAGTTCATCACGCAGGTCAAAGCGCGCCATTGGGCCTAAATAGTTTTGCTCATCCAGCGGATCGCCCATTTTCAGTTGCTCGGTTGCCGCGATAAATCGGCGCGTAAAGGCATCCGCGATCCCGGCTTCGACGATAAAGCGTTTCGCCGCAGCGCAAACTTGCCCGGTATTCTGATAACGCCCGATAACGGCCGCCTGCACCGCGATATCGAGATCCGCATCGTTCAGCACAATAAAGGGATCGGAGCCGCCCAGCTCAAGAACGCATTTTTTCAGTGCGGCACCAGCCTGAGCGCCAATCGCACGACCTGCACGTACGCTTCCCGTTACTGTCACAGCGGCGATACGTACGTCGTTAATCGCCTGCGTCACGCCATCATTGGTGGCATTCACCCAGCCGAAAACGCCCACAGGAAGTCCCGCTTCGTTGAAGATCTTGCCGATCAATTCGGCACTACCCATAACGTTAGGCGCGTGTTTTAACAGATAGCTATTCCCGGCCAGCAGAATCGGCACCGCGCCGCGCAGCACCTGCCACAGCGGGAAGTTCCACGGCATAATTGCCAGAATCGGCCCCAGGGGACGATATTCAATAACGGCTTTGTTATCCTCCACCAGCGTGGATTCGGTGTTCAGCATCGCCGGGCCATGCTCGGCATACCAGTCGCAAAGGCTGGCCGATTTCGTGACTTCTCCGCGAGCCTGAGCAATCGGTTTGCCCATTTCGCGTGACATCATTTGTGCCATCTCTTCGCCACGTTGACGCAGAACGCGGCCAACAGCACGTAATGCCTCTGCGCGCGCAGTGACGGATGTATTACGCCACTGGCGATAGCCAGCGTCGGCAAGGGCGATAGATTCATCGACCTGTGCGGTTGTCGCCCACGGCAACGCCGACAGTGTTTCGCCATTAGCCGGGTTGATGGAAATCGCGTGAGTTGCAGGTGAAGTCATTCTCTTCTCTCTTATCCGGTGATGTGATGCTGTCATTCTGGACGCTTGTTGTCTTTATGAAAACTGAATAATATTAAGCTCACCATTCACAAATTGAGAATACCATGGACCTGACGCAGCTTGAGATGTTCAACGCCGTCGCACAAACCGGCAGTATTACCCAGGCCGCGCAGGTTGTGCATCGCGTTCCCTCGAACCTCACCACCCGTATTCGCCAACTGGAAGCAGATCTGGGCGTTGAACTGTTTATCCGCGAGAGCCAGCGTCTGCGTCTTTCCCCCGCCGGGCACAGTTTTCTGCGCTACAGCCAGCAGATCCTCGCGCTGGTCGATGAAGCCCGTATGGTGGTCGCCGGAGATGAACCGCAGGGTTTATTTTCCCTTGGCGCGCTGGAAAGCACCGCCGCCGTTCGTATTCCGGAAACGCTGGCGCGTTATAACCAGCGGTACCCGAAAATTCAGTTTGATCTGGCGACCGGCCCTTCCGGAACCATGATCGACGGGGTTTTAGAAGGCTCGTTAAGTGCGGCCTTTGTTGACGGTCCGGTGATGCATCCAGGCCTGGAAGGCATGCCGGTTTATCAGGAAGAGATGATGATCGTCGCGGCGAATGGGCACCCTAAAATTACCCGCGCCAGCGACGTCAACGGCACGAGTATTTACGCTTTTCGGGCCAATTGCTCTTATCGTCGCCATTTCGAGAGCTGGTTTCAGGCGGATCACGCAACGCCCGGCAGAATTCATGAGATGGAGTCCTATCATGGAATGCTGGCCTGCGTGATAGCCGGTGCCGGTCTGGCGTTGATGCCGCGCAGTATGCTGGAAAGTATGCCCGGACATCATCAGGTCGAGGCCTGGCCGCTGGCAGAGAAATGGCGCTGGCTGACGACCTGGCTGGTCTGGCGACGTGGTGCGAAAAGCCGCCAGTTAGAGGCGTTTATTGAATTGCTGGATGAACCTCGAATACTTAAAGACTAACCTCAGGCAAAAAAAGCGTTCCTTTCAAATAAAGGGACGCTTTCCCGCCCATCAGTACCCGATTCCCTTGCCATTCGCAGCGTACATCGCCGCCGCGTGCGGAAACCTGACGCGCCAGCATTTGCGTTTTGCCCAGTTTTTCGCCCCAGTAGGGAATGAGCATAGTATGCGATGAGCCGGTTACCGGATCTTCCCATACCGCTTCACCCGGCGAGAAGAATCGGCTGACAAAATCATACGCGCCGTCGCCGCGTGCAGTAATCGCCACTTTGTGTTCTCCGGGGATCATGGCGCTAATATTGGGCGTTACCGCCTCAACCTGCTGACGACTCTCCAGTTCAATAACCCAGGCGCGGCCTTTACGTGCATTCAGATACTCCGTAATCCCCAGCGCGGCAAGCATCTCGGCAGGCGGTGTCGCGGGTTGCGTCTCGCCTACCGGAAAATCAAGCGTCAGCCATTCGCCATCGCGCGTGACCGTCAGTTGACCTGATGCGGTTTCAAAGCGAATTGTGCGTTCCGGGTAATGCAGTTGCTGAAAAATAACGTGCGCCGTGGCAAGCGTCGCGTGCCCACACAGGTTGACTTCCTGGCGGGTGGTAAACCAGCGCAGCTCAAAACCACTCGGTTGCTGGACCACAAATGCGGTTTCTGACTGATTATGCTGCTGGGCCATTTTCAGTAATAATGCATCGGGCAACCAGCTCTCAAGAACACACACCGCTGCGGCATTTCCTTCAAACGGACGCTCACTGAACGCATCCACCAGATAAATATCAATTTCCCGCATTGTGATCTCCTGTCGCTGTTCAATCGTTAAAATGACACAAATCTGCAGACTGCGGCAGTCTGATGAGAAAAAAATCATGGGCAATACCATTGATTGAATAGATACAAAATGAGATCTGAATCACAAAACGATTGTCATTCAACCAACAATGGCTTTAAGATCGCACGTCTCATCCTTTCCAAACTACCCCAGAAAATTCTATGACAACGAACACAGTCTCGCGCCACATCGCATGGCTTCGGGTGGTGACGCTCGCCATCGCGGCCTTCATCTTTAATACCACCGAGTTTGTGCCGGTGGGCCTGCTTTCCGATATCGCCGACAGTTTTGGGATGACGACGGCGCAGGTCGGTATCATGCTGACTATCTATGCATGGGTAGTCGCGCTGATGTCACTGCCGTTTATGCTGCTGACCAGCCAGATGGAACGCCGTAAGTTATTGATTGGCCTGTTTGTGCTGTTTATCGCCAGCCATATTCTCTCTTTCTTTGCCTGGAACTTTACCGTGCTGGTCGTCAGTCGTATCGGTATCGCGTTTGCCCATGCCGTGTTCTGGTCGATCACCGCGTCTCTGGCCATCCGCATGGCACCAGCCGGAAAACGGGCTCAGGCGCTGAGCCTGATTGCCACCGGTACCGCGCTGGCAATGGTTTTTGGCATTCCGATTGGCCGCATCGTAGGGCAATATTTTGGCTGGCGAACCACCTTCCTTGCCATTGGTATGGGTGCGCTGCTGACCATGGTGGCGCTGATTAAACTGCTGCCCAAACTGCCGAGCGAGCATTCGGGTTCTCTGAAAAGTCTGCCTGTGCTGTTCCGTCGCCCGGCGCTGGTCAGCATTTATCTGCTGACCGTGGTCGTGGTGACCGCCCATTACACCGCGTATAGCTATATCGAACCCTTTGTGCAAAACGTTGCCGAACTGAGTGGAAATTTCGCCACCATGTTGCTGCTGATCCTTGGCGGCGCGGGCATCATCGGCAGCATTCTGTTCGGGAAACTGGGTAATTTGCACGCTTCTGGCCTCATCACCAGCGCCATTGGTCTGCTGCTGGTTTGCCTGCTGCTGCTGCTGCCCGCCTCTCACCAGGCCAGCCACCTGGCGGTATTGAGCGTGTTCTGGGGAATTGCGATTATGATTATCGGCCTGGGAATGCAGGTGAAAGTGCTGTCGCTGGCGCCGGATGCCACCGACGTGGCGATGTCGCTGTTTTCCGGGATCTTTAATATTGGGATTGGCGCAGGTGCGTTACTTGGAAGTCAGATAAGCAGCCACATTTCAATGGCTTCAATCGGTTACGTCGGGGCGGTTCCAGCCGTTGCGGCGTTGATTTGGGCTGTAATAATATTCCGCCGCTGGCCTGCCGCGTCATTAGAAGAGCAGGCGCACCGCTCGTGATGGTTCTGGAGCCGGGGATAATCCCGGCTCCCTGCATTACGCGCCCGGCCAGGTGTTAATGATTTCCACCACGCCGTTAATAATAAACTGCACGCCCATACACACCAGTAGGAATCCCATCAGGCGCGAAATGGCTTCAATGCCGCCTTTCCCGACCCAACGCATAATCGCCCCGGAACTGCGCAGGCTGCCCCACAGAATAATCCCCACCAGCGCAAAAATAATGGGCGGCGAAATCAGTACCACCCATTCAGGAAAACTGACCCCGTGTTTAATCGTCGATGCAGAACTGATAATCATCGCGATGGTACCCGGCCCTGCTGTGCTCGGCATCGCCAGCGGCACAAACGCAATATTGGCGGTCGGCTCATCTTCCAGCTCTTCTGATTTGCTGGACGCTTCCGGTGATTCGTGGGCTTTCTGCTGCGGGAAAAGCATGCGGAAACCGATAAACGCGACGATCAATCCCCCGGCGATACGCAGTCCAGGTATAGAAATACCGAATGTATTCATCACCAGTTGGCCAGCATAGTAGGCGACCATCATAATGGCGAAGACATAAATAGACGCCATACGTGCCTGATGGTTACGTTCTGCCGCGTTCATATTTCCCGCTAATCCGAGAAAAAGCGCCACGGTTGTGAGCGGGTTTGCCAGCGGTAAAAGCACCACCAGACCAAGCCCGATTGCCTGAAAAAGTTCAATCATATGAGATACTAGCCTTCTCTGTTTTACGAATAAGTTCGCAGTCTACGCGATGCAGTATAGCGTTTTCGCAGCATCTCTTGCTATGTCACCCCGTTGTACAGAATTTCCTCTTAATTGTAGTTGGATATTCTCTGTTCAGCGTTTTAGCAAATCGTGGCATCCCTCAATCCATTCAGTTGACTTATGATTGCGTGAGAAATAATATCCACCGCAACTAAAGTACTTGCCAGGGCAACCATTGTGAACATCACAAGCGACCTCTTCAATGAAATCATCCCGCTTGGGCATTTGATTCACATGGTTAATCAGAAAAAAGATCGCTTACTCAACGAGCATCTATCGCCTGAAGACATTACTTCCTCACAGTTCAGGGTCCTCTGCTCTATCCGCTGCAAAGGCAGCATTACACCGGTAGAGCTGAAGAAAATCCTTTCGGTCGATCTGGGCGCGCTTACCAGAATGCTTGACCGATTGCTTTGCCGGGGCTGGATTGCCCGTTTGCCGAATCCGCATGACAAACGAGGCGTACTTATCCAGTTAACGCCAGAAGGCGCTGAAATTTGTGAGAAATGTCATCAGCTTGTTGGGCAGGACCTGCACCAGGAATTAACAAAAAACTTAACGGCAAACGAAGTTGCAACGCTTGAGCTTCTGTTAAAAAAGATTTTGCCGTAAACAGAAAGAGGTAAGACGATGTCCAGACGCAACACTGACGCTATCACCATTCATAGCATTTTGGACTGGATCGAAGATAACCTTGAATCGCCCCTGTCGCTGGAAAAAGTGTCAGAGCGCTCGGGTTACTCCAAATGGCACCTGCAACGGATGTTTAAAAAGGAAACCGGACACTCTTTAGGTCAGTACATTCGCACCCGCAAACTGACCGAGATTGCCCAGAAGTTAAAAGAGAGCAATGAGCCGATACTTTACCTGGCAGAACGCTACGGTTTTGAATCACAGCAGACGTTGACGCGAACCTTTAAAAACTATTTCGATGTGCCGCCGCACAAGTATCGCGTCACCAATATGCACGGAGAGTCTCGTTATCTCTTCCCGCTTAATCACTGTACTTATTAATCGCCTGCACAAGACGTATCGAGGAATACCATGAAACTGTTCGCCTCCGCTGCCTTCGCTATTATGGCGTTGGTTTCCAGCCAGAGTTATGCGGAGCAAACCCTGACACCTACGCAACACAACGCCCGAGACACCATGATTATGCCGTCGGCTAACCAACAGTCGCCGTTCGATTTTAATCATATGGATGCCGGTAGCGACAAATCAGACGAACTGGGTGTGCCGTACTACAACCAGCGTGGCCTCTGATTTGTGTCCGCCCCGCACATGCGGGGCGTTGCTTTATCCCCTCGCCGCCCGCATACCGGGTAGACGCAATCCGAAGACATTTATAAACAAGCCCGCCATAATCAGCACCGCCCCCAAAAGCTGTAATGCCGATAAGGTTTCATCGAGCAATAACGCCGCGCTTGCCAGCCCCACAACCGGAACCAACAACGACAACGGTGCCACGCGCCAGGTTTCATAACGCCCGAGTAATGTTCCCCAGATGCCATAGCCGATTATCGTCGCCACAAACGCCAGATAGACCAGCGACAAAATCGTGGTGAGATCGATAGCCAACAGGCTTTGCGCCATTAGCGACGGGCCGTCAAAAATAAGCGAACTGAGCATAAACGGAATAATCGGGATCAGCGCACTCCACACCACCAGCGACATCACCGCCGGTCTTGATTCATGCTGCATGATGCGTTTATTAAAGATATTGCCACAGGCCCAGCTTAGCGCCGCCGCCAGGGTGAGCATAAAACCTAACAAGCCAACATGCTGGCCATTCAGGCTCCCCTCAATCAGCACCAGTACACCAAATACCGCCAGAGAAATCCCGGCTACCTGCTTGCCCTGTAACCGTTCGCCAAACACAAACGCACCGAGAATGATGGTAAAGAACGCCTGCGCCTGCAGCACCAGTGAGGCCAGCCCGGCAGGCATACCAAATTTAATCGCGCAAAACAGAAAGGCAAACTGACCAAAGCTTATCGTCAGGCCATAACCCAACAACAGGTGAAGGGGAACTTTCGGCCTTGCCACAAAAAAGATGGCCGGAAACGCCACCAGTAAGAAGCGTAATCCCGCTAACAACAGTGGTGGCATATTGTGCAGGCCCACTTTGATCACCACAAAGTTGATGCCCCACGCCACCACCACCAGCAATGCCAGTAGCCCATCTTTACGTGTCATACCCTGCCTCAATTATTTATTAAAATTATGTAAACAGATTCAACATAACTAAAAATAGCAAGATCGAACAGATCATTATTTTTGGCAGGGTAAAATGTGCAGACGGCCTCTGTGCGCTGGTATACAAGTGCGCGTTGGCATGATATTTCTGAAAAGGCACATCACAACGAAAACATAACAAATCGTCAGGCAGAACAATGAATCCAACTTTACGGCGCTCCACCGGTGCGCTGCTGGCATCGTCGCTCCTGTTGACCATCGGGCGTGGCGCAACACTTCCTTTTATGACTATCTACCTCACGCGCAAGTATGCAATGACGGTCGATACCATCGGCTATGCCATGACCATCGCGCTGACCATCGGCGTCATCTTTAGCCTTGGCTTTGGCATCCTCGCGGATAAGTTTGACAAGAAACGCTACATGCTGCTGGCGATCGTTGCGTTTATCGCCGGGTTTGTTGCTATTCCGCTGGTGAATAGCGTCACCCTGGTGGTGCTGTTTTTTGCACTGATCAACTGCTCTTATTCGGTGTTCGCTACCGTCCTGAAAGCCTGGTTCTCCGACGCTCTGTCATCAACGGAAAAAGCGCGGATCTTCTCGCTCAACTACACCATTCTCAATATCGGCTGGACGGTCGGGCCACCGCTCGGCACGCTACTGGTGATGTACAGCATCAACCTGCCCTTCCTGCTGGCTGCCGTATGCGCAGCACTGCCGCTGGTGCTGATTCAACGCTACGTGCAACGGTTACTCGCCAGTGAAAGCGAACAAACGCCGGTAGCGTGGGACCCGTCTGTATTACTGCATGACAAAGCCTTGTTATGGTTCACGCTATCGGGCCTGCTTGCCTCCTTCGTAGGCGGGTCGTTTGCCTCGTGCCTGTCGCAATATGTTCTGGCGGTGGCAGACAGCACCTTCGCAGAGAAAGTGATCGCGGTGATCCTGCCGGTGAATGCCGCCATTGTCGTCTCACTCCAGTATGCGGTGGGCCGCCGACTCAGCACCAGAAACCTGCGCCCACTCATGACGCTGGGCACCGTTTGCTTTGTGCTGGGGCTGGTCGGCTTTATGTATTCCGACAACAATCTGATTTACTGGGGACTCGCGGCGGCGGTGTTTACGATTGGCGAGGTTATCTATGCACCCGGCGAATACATGTTGATTGATAACATCGCCCCGCCGGGCATGAAAGCCAGCTACTTCTCAGCACAGGCGCTGGGTTGGATGGGCGCGGCAATGAACCCCATGCTCACAGGGCAAATTCTCACGCACATGCCGCCCGCCTCGCTGTTCCTGATTTTAATCGCCGCGATCGTCGTCGCCTGGGCGTTGGTGCTGAAAGGCATGAACGCCAGCGGCAGGCGTAAAGCGCTCACCGCGCTGTAAGCGTCATCCTCAGCGCGCGGTTTCCGCGTGCTGAGGCGTGCAGGCAAACTCATATCCTTCATCCTGCCAACCTGTCATCCCGCCTATCATCAGTTTCACCGGACGCCCCAGTAACGCCAGTTTAAGCGCCGCCTGGTCAGCGCCGTTACAGTGCGGGCCCGCGCAATAGACCACAAACAACGTCTCCTGTGGCCACGCAGCCATCCGCTCTGCCGTCATCTGTCGATGAGGTAGATGAAGCGCGCCGGGAATATGCCGCTCAGCAAACATTTCCGGGCTGCCAACGGCATGCAAAAGCACAAAATCCACATCCTGATTACGCATGGCGGCGTGCACATCGGCACAGTCTGTTTCCATACTTAAGCGCTGGCGAAAATGACGTATCGCGTCTTCGGCCGGAGCCACGGCAAATTCACTTACATAACTCATAGTCACATCTCCTGGTCTGTGTTAACACTGTGTTGTCACCGCGTCTGCGGTATCCACTAACGCGAGTATAAACATGGCATTACCCCTTAAGCCGCCCGCATTTCTGACAGAAAACAGCCAGAATATGACAATCTTTGATTCTCCCCTGGTGGTCGTACTGGCTTACGATGGGCTCTGTACATTTGAATTTGGCGTGGCGGTCGAAATTTTTGGCCTTCCGCGTCCGGAGATGGGCGACAACTGGTATCGCTTTGCCGTCGCCGCCGTGGATGACGGCGAAATGCGCGCCCTCGGCGGCATTCGTTTGATGACGGATGGCGGTTTAGAATGCTTAAAGGATGCTGACACGATTGTGGTGCCGGGTTGGCGTGGCGTGGAAACGCCGGTTCCCGACGCGCTTTGTGAGGCGTTGCGTCAGGCTCATGCCCGTGGTTGCCGAATTATCTCTATTTGCTCCGGCGTTTTTGTACTGGCGGCGGCTGGCTTGCTGGACGGTAAAAAGGCCACAACCCACTGGCGTTATACTGAGAAGCTCCAGCAGCGTTATCCCGCTATCAGTGTGGTTGATGATGTGCTTTATCTGGAACAGGATAACGTCATGACATCAGCTGGCAGCGCCGCGGGGATAGATCTCTGTTTGCACGTCGTGCGACTCGATTTTGGCCTCGATGCCGCGAATGTTGTTGCGCGTCGTTTGGTAGTCCAGCCTCATCGTGATGGCACGCAAAAACAACAGATTGAGCGCCCGGTCGCGCGCGATCGCGAAAGCCTGCGGTTGGGCTCGCTGTTTGATTATCTGCACCAGAATATTGCTGAAAACCATACGGTGACCTCGCTGGCGCAGCGTATGGGTATGAGTGAACGTACGTTTTTACGCCGATTTCAGGAATCAACCGGAAAAACACCGGCCCGCTGGCTGTTAGACGAACGCCTTCGCCGGGCCCAGCATTATCTGGTGACGACGCGCATCAGTATGGAAAGCGTGGCTGAGCAAGCAGGGTTTGTAAATGGTAAGACTCTGCGTCGCCATTTCCAGCGGCATCTGGCAAGCAGCCCACTTGCCTGGCGGAAAAAATTCACGGCCAGCGGTGAATAATATTATTTCAGGCAAAAAAAACCGTCAGATAACTGACGGTAAAATGCTTGCATGGATAGATCTGTGTTTTTGGTTAGTACAGTCATTCGTAGACATCCGTGATAACGACGACTGTTGCTAAAATCATCCTAGCACTGGCTTCCTCAATGAAAGCTAAACGACAAATACGTCATTCAGCGTATTTGTTTTCCAGCCTTTTTTGCTTTTACAGCAGGCTGTGCGATCCGCCCACATTCTGCCGGACCGTGATTCCTGCAAGTTTTGATTTTCAGGCGTGTTTGACCAGGTGATTCCACGGCGAATTTTACGCATACTTTTTTTCATACTACCCTCCGGCAGATTGTCGAAATTTAATCCGTTAACTCAACAAGTTACAAAGCAATAGTAACAGCCTGAATGGCGAGTTACTTCAATAAATGCGCTTATTTGTAAAGACGGTGTGAGGAAATGCACGAATGCTAAAGACATAGATATCAACAGCAGACACCTACCGAATATGTCGGGTTGTCGTGAAATGCATCTTGCGTAAGATAGCCAGCGTTATCTTCCTTCAGGATTGATGACGAGAATGCATAATTCATTGTCAGATTTAGCCCGCCTTCCCCTGTGCGGGCTTTTTTTTTGTGTTACCATCACAAAAACAGACATCAAAAATAAAAAACATTTGATACACAGTCAGATAAATTATAATGCGGGTGAATAACACTACAGGGAGGTTGTCGTGTTTGAATCTCATTTAAATATTTTTATCAGGGCGGTGTTTGTTGAAAACATGGCGCTCAATTTCTTTTTGGGGATGTGCACGTTTCTGGCGATTTCTAAAAAGATCGATATCGCCTTTCGTCTTGGTCTTACGGTTACAGCCCTGCTTACCGTGGCGACGCCCATCAACAATCTGATTTATACCCATCTGCTGAGGGAGAACGCGCTAATTGAGGGGGTGGATCTGAGTTTTCTCGATTTCATCACCTTTATTGGCGTACTGGCGGCACTGGTGCAGATCCTGGAAATGGTGCTGGATCGCTTTCTGCCCGCCTTGCATCACACCCTGGGCGCATTCCTGCCGTTATTGACCATTCACTGTGCCATCTTTGGTGCGACCATTTTTATGGTGCAGCGTGAGTACACATTCGGCGAGTCCATCACTTACGGCGCCGGATGCGGCCTCGGCTGGATGCTGGCGCTGGTGGCTCTGGCGGGCATTCGCGAGAAGCTGAAATACGCCAATATGCCAAAAGGCCTGCGCGGGCTGGGCAGCGTGTTTATTACCGCCGGGTTGATGTCGCTGGGGTTTATGTCGTTTTCGGGGATATCGCTTTAGGCAAACTGCCCCCTCACCCTAACCCTCTCCCTGTACAGTCCGGGGACATAGTGAACACTTGTTCGGGGACATGGTAGACACTTACAACTAAGGCATAAGAACCCGTTTATGGAGTCGCTTATGCCCTGGGATGCGAGAGATACCATGTCATTACGTTCCGAGTTTGTTCTGTTCGCCTCGCAAGAGGGGGCGAACATCCGTTCCCTCTGCCGTCACTACGGCATTTCTCCCGCCACTGGCTACAAGTGGCTTCGCCGCTGGGCTGAGGAAGGCACATCCGGTCTTCTGGACCGTCCCCGAACGCCTCATTATTCTCCCAACCGCTCGCCCGACGACATCACTGACCTGCTGCGCATCGCCCATGCCCGTCATGAGCGCTGGGGCGCCCGCAAGATAAAGCGCTGGCTCGAAGACCAGGGACACCGTATGCCCGCCTTCAGCACCGTCCATAACCTGATGGCCCGTCACGGTCTGCTACCGGGCACGGCTCCGGGCATTCCGGCCACAGGGCGCTTCGAACATGACGCGCCGAACCGGCTCTGGCAGATGGATTTTAAGGGTCACTTCCCCTTCGGCGGGGGCCGCTGCCATCCGCTCACCCTGCTGGATGACCACTCCCGTTTCTCCCTGTGTCTGGCACCCTGCACCGATGAACGCCGTGAGACCGTGCAGCAGCAGCTGGTCAGCGTGTTTGAACGCTACGGGCTGCCAGACCGGATGACGATGGACAACGGCTCGCCGTGGGGCGACACCGGTACCTGGACGGCACTTGAGTTGTGGCTGATGCGCCAGGGCATCCGGGTGGGGCATTCCCGGCCATATCATCCGCAGACACAGGGCAAGCTGGAACGTTTTCACCGCAGCCTGAAGGCGGAAGTGCTGCAGGGTAAATGGTTCACAGACAGCGGTGAGCTGCAGCGTGCTTTCGACCACTGGCGTACGGTGTATAACCTTGAACGGCCCCATGAAGCACTGGGTATGGCCGTTCCGGCCTCGCGGTATCAGCCGTCTGTGCGGCAGTACAGCGACAGCATTACGCCACCGGAATATGATGAAGGGGTGATGGTGAGGAAGGTCGATATCAGCGGGAAGCTGAGCATAAAAGGTATCAGTCTGAAGGCAGGCAACGCGTTCAGGGGAGAGCGGGTCGGGCTGAAGGAGACGCAGGAGGATGGCTGCTATGAAGTGTGGTGGTACAGTACAAAAGTGGGGGTGATCGACCTGAAGAAAAAGTCGATCACCATGGGTAAAGGATGTTAAAAAGTGTTCACCATGTCCCCGAACACCTGTCTACCATGTCCCCGGACCGTACACTCCCCCAGGGAGAGGGTCGGGGTGAGGGGCCGTACTACTCACTCAACCCACGATTCTTCAGCATCGGCTCAATCAGCGGATCGTGCCCGCGCCAGTCGCGGTACAGCGCTTCTAAATCGCTACTATTACCGCGCGACAATATCGCCTGACGGAAGCGTTCACCGTTCTCGCGGCTTAAACCGCCCTGCTCTTCAAACCAAAGATAGCCGTCATCGGCCAGCATTTGTGTCCATAAATAGGCGTAATAGCCAGCGGCGTAACCTCCGCCAAAGATATGGGCAAAATAGCTGCTACGGTAACGTGGTGGTACCGCAGCGAGATGCAGATTTTCTTGCTGTAAGGCCTGCGCTTCAAACTGCGCCACGTTCTCCGGTATAGACTGCGCGGTCACCGTATGCCAGTTCATATCCAGCAACGCCGCGCTCAGCAGTTCCGTCATGTCATAGCCTTTATTGAACTTCGCGGCACGGAACATGCTGTCGCACAGGGCTTCCGGCATCGGCTCACCGGTTTGATGATGGCGGGCATAGTGGGCAAACACCTGTGGATGGCTGGCCCAGTGTTCGTTGATTTGTGACGGGAACTCGACAAAATCACGCGGCGTACTGGTACCGGAAAGTGTGGCGTAGCGCTGGCTGGCAAACAGACCGTGAAGCGCATGACCAAATTCGTGGAACAGGGTAATGACGTCATCCCAGGCGATCAGCGCACTGTTGCCGGCGGCCGGTTTTGGATAGTTACAAACGTTGTAAATCACCGGACGCGTATTGAGCAGCGTTGATTGCTGAACGAAGTTATCCATCCACGCCCCGCCGCTTTTACTGTCTCGCGCGAAGAAATCGCCGTAAAACAGCGCAATACCTTCACCATTTTCGGCGAAAATCTCCCAAACGCGTACATCCGGATGATAAACCGGAATATCGAAGCGTTCGACAAAGCGAATACCAAACAGCTGGCTGGCCGCCCAAAACACACCCTCAATCAGCACACGATCGAGTGCAAAATAGGGTTTGATCTGCGCTTCATCAATCGCGTATTTTTCGCGGCGAACCTGTTCAGCGTAATAGAGCCAGTCCCAGGCTTGCGCCGCAAACGGCGCAGGCTGAGAATCAATAACCTGCTGAATATCGGCCAGTTCTCGCTCGGCGCGCGCCCTGGCTGCGGGAGCGATTTCGCGCATAAAATGCAGCGCCGCATCCGGCGTTTTCGCCATCTGATCGGCCATACTCCAGCTGGCGTAATCCGCAAAACCTAACAATGCGGCCTGTTTTGCGCGAATGTCTACCAACTTTAATACCAGCTCGCGTGTGTCATTATCATCGCCCTTTTCCGTACGTGACCATGCGGCTTTAAACAGCTTTTCGCGCGTTTGCCTGTCGCGCAAAGACGCCAGAAACGGTTGTTGGGTCGTATTCAACAGGGGAAGCAACCAGCTGTTATGCAGCCCGCGATCCTGTGCCGCGACCGATGCAGCAGCTAACTCCTCCGCATTCAGGCCATCAAGCTGAATAGGTTCCTCGATGACCAGTCCCCCCGCTTTTGTGGCCGCCAGCAGGCGCTGATGAAACTGGCTACTGAGCGTGGCGGACTGCGTATTCAGCGCTTTTAACTGCGCTTTTTCATCCGCGCCCAGCGTGGCGCCCGCCAGAATAAAGCGCTGATAGATGACCTCAACAAGACGACGTGATTCCGCATCCAGAGACAATTCATCACGTGACTGCCAGACCGCTTCTACGCGGCTGAACAGCGCATCATTAAGATAGATATCGTTTGAAAGCTCAGCCAGCTCTGCCGAAAATTGCTCATCCAGACGCTGAATTTCATCGTTTGTATGTGCCGCAGCCATCGCAAAGAAAACGCTGGTCACGCGGGTCAGCAATTCGCCGCTTTTCTCCAGCGCAATGAACGTATTCTCAAAGTTTGCTGGTTCCGGGTTTTGTGCGATGTGGCCAATCTCTTCGCGTTTACGTTTCACGGCCTCGTTAAATGCCGGACGATAGTCGCTGTCACTGATCAAATTAAACGGGGGGGCTTGATACGGCAGCGTACTGGCGGCAAAGAATGGGTTGGTGGCCAACATGTTCGACTCCTTGAGATGACTTTCCCTTAGAGTAGGCAACCCCCGGAAAGACCGCAATCACTTCCCGCGATGGAAAAGAGCGTGCTATCGTAATAACACACAAAAAGCGTTGAGGAACAGAGAGATGATCATACTGGTTACCGGGGCAACGGCAGGTTTTGGTGAAAGCATTACGCGTCGTTTTGTCGCCAATGGGCACAAAGTGATTGCCACAGGACGCCGCCAGGAGCGCCTGCAGGTGTTAAAAGAGGAACTTGGCGATAGCGTGTTAACTGTGCAACTGGACGTGCGCAACCGTGCCGCAATCGAAGAAGCGCTCAGCCAGTTGCCCGCTGAGTGGCAGGCGATTGATGTTCTGGTGAACAACGCCGGGCTGGCACTGGGCATGGAGCCGGCGCACAAAGCCAGCGTAGAAGACTGGGAAAACATGATCGACACCAACAACAAAGGCCTGGTGTACATGACCCGCGCCGTGTTGCCGGGAATGGTTGAGCGCAATCGCGGCCATATTATCAACATTGGTTCCACCGCCGGAAGCTGGCCATATGCAGGCGGTAACGTCTATGGCGCAACCAAGGCGTTCGTGCGTCAGTTCAGCCTGAATTTACGCACCGATCTGCACGGCACTGCCGTTCGCGTAACCGATATCGAACCGGGCCTGGTCGGCGGTACCGAGTTCTCCAATGTGCGTTTCAAAGGTGACGATGCGAAAGCAGGTAAAACCTATGAAAACACGAATGCACTGACGCCAGAAGATGTGACCGAAGCGGTTTGGTGGGTGGCGACGCTACCAAAACATGTCAACATCAACACTGTTGAAATGATGCCGGTTAGCCAGACTTACGCAGGCCTGAGCGTTCACCGTCAAAATTGATGTTTTTAGCCCTACCCGACGCCCGTCGGGTATGGGCTCAGCAGCAAAAAAAGCGTAAAATAGAGGCCAAAATCAGCGAATAAGAATGAGTCAATGGCCGCCGAAACACAACTGAACCCAACACAGCCCGTCAACCAGCAAATTTATCGCATTTTACGCCGCGATATCGTGCATTGTTTGATTCCCCCGGGAACGCCGCTTTCTGAAAAAGAGGTGTCGATGCGCTTTGACGTTTCACGCCAGCCTGTTCGCGAAGCGTTTATTAAGCTGGCGGAAAATGGCCTGATTCAAATTCGCCCTCAGCGCGGTAGCTATGTGAATAAAATTTCACTGTCGCAGGTGCGTAACGGCTGTTTTGTACGTCAGGCAATTGAGTGTGCGGTGGCGCGTCGGGCGGCGACCATGATCACCGATAAACAGCTCTATCAGCTGGAACAAAATCTTCACCAGCAGCGAATTGCCATCGACCGGCTCCAGCACAATGATTTCTTCCAGCTTGATGATGAATTTCACCAGTTGCTGTCGATGATTGCCGACTGTCAGCTGGCATGGGATACCATCGAGAATATTAAAGCGGCGATCGACCGCGTTCGCTATATGAGCCTCGACCACGTTTCTTCCCCGGATATGCTGCTGGCGCAGCACCACGATATATTTGATGCACTGGAAAAACGCGATCCGGATTTAGTGGAAAAAGCGATGACGCAGCATTTGCAGGAAATTAGTGAATCTGTGCAGTTAATTCGGCAGGAAAAACTCGACTGGTTTAGCGAGGAGTAACAGAAAGCCTTCACACAGGGGTGAAGGCTTTTATGTTGTTCAGGACTCTCTGACGACCATGGTCGGTATCGCGGCATGACGCAGAATCGACTCGGCATTGGAACCCAGCAAGTGGGTTGTACCGCCGGGGCTGCGAGAGCCGATAACGATGGCGTCGTAACCTTCCGTTTTGCTCATCGCGATAATCTCATCACGAATATTGCCAAACCGGACTTCGGTACGCAGCCTCGAAGCGGGAATATCCAGCATCTTCATCAGACGCTTCATTTTTATTTCCGACTCGTTCGACATAAACGCATTAAATTTTTTGATATCAGAGGCAAATCCGCGTAATAACGAACGACTGCTGTTGGGCAGTACATTAACCAACGTGATCTCCCCCTCTTCACCCACCAACCAGGCCGCGTGGCGCAATGCTTTGTCACTCAAATCCATTTCAAATACATCTACAGGCATCAATATTTTTTTGTACATAGCCCAATCTCCTTATTCCAGAGGAACTTTATTGCAGCAAGGTAACAATGCCATATTTAAACTAAACGAATCCACAATGATTTCTGCGTTAAACTATTTACCTTTGCAAAGGTTCGTCCATTACTTCAGCTACTCTTAACTAACCTGTAGATATGTATAGGCCCACCCTTTCCCTAAAAAAAACGTGTAATTGATCAAAAACAATTTAATTTTTTATGGATAGGCGTATTTATAGAACCCGTCGTTGCCACATCCCATTTTGTAACCGGCTTCGATATGAAAGAAAGGAGAACACCATGATGACTTACGATCGTAACCGCAATGCAATTACTACTGGCAGCCGTGTAATGATTAATGGTACCGGGAAAACCGGCACCATCAAGGCGATTAAAGCAGACGGTATGACACCTGCCCAGGTGCGCCGCAGCAAAACAGTTGAGATTGATGGTTGTGACGGACAGTTCGAGCCGATTGAGCTTATTCGTCTCGGCATGCACTAATTAGTGGTGTAATTCGGGTGGCCTTGTTCTGAGGCCGCCCGGAAATGATGTTCCTGCCTGCGTTATATTCCCCAATTGAAATATTGTGCCTGCATTTTGCCGGATGGCGCTGCGCTTATCCGGCCTACGAAGAAAGTGCCTATCCGTAGGCCCGGTAAGCATCACGCCACCGGGCAAATTACCGCATCAGGCGTTGGCAAATTCCGCAACCGTCGCCTTCGCACCTTTCGCCAGCAGTGACAGATATGCCTTCGTTACCTGCTCAACAAATTTCGCTTCATGCGGCAGTTCTTTACCGAAAATAGCCTCGATACCCAGCAACGCTTTGACGCGAGCTTCACCCTCTTCGCTTTGCGCAACGGTCGCCTGAATCACCGATAGCAGCGGATCGCACACTTCAATAGCGTTGCCCTGCTCGTCCACGCCGCCAACATAGCGCATCCAGCCAGCAACACCCAGCGCCAGCAGCGCAAAGCTGCTGTTATGCACCAGGTGCCAACGGACGGAATCCAGCATACGCTGTGGCAATTTCTGGCTGCCGTCCATCGCGATTTGCCAGGTGCGGTGACGCAGCGCCGGGTTGGTATAACGCTCAATCAGCAGGTCGGCATAGCGAGAGAGATCCACACCCTGAACTTTCAGCGTCGGGGCCTGCTCTTTCAGCATCAGGTCGTGTGCCGCGCGGCGATAGTTCTCATCACCCATGCAGTCATTGATATGCTGATAACCCGCCAGGTAACCCAGATACGCCAGGAAGGAGTGGCTGCCGTTAAGCATGCGCAGTTTCATCTCTTCGAACGGAATAACGTCTGAGACCAGTTCCGCTCCTGCTTTTTCCCACTCCGGGCGGCCCGCAACGAAGTTATCTTCAATCACCCACTGACGGAACGGTTCGCAAGCTACGCCTGCCGGATCGCGCACGCCAGTCAGTTGTTCAATTTTATCCAGCGTATCGGCAGTGACCGCCGGAACAATACGGTCAACCATGGTAGACGGGAACGTCACGTTCTGTTCAATCCACGCCGCCAGGTCTGCATCCACCGCGCGGGCATAGGCAGTAACGACATTGCGCATCACGTGGCCGTTTTCCGGCATGTTGTCGCAAGACATCACGCTAAATGCTGGCAGCCCCGCGGCTTTACGACGCGCCAGTGCTTCAACAATGACGCCCGGCGCAGATTTAGGCTGATGCGGGTTTTCGATATCTCCGGCGATAAATGGATGATCGAGCATCAATTGCCCGGTCGCCGGAGAGTGGCAATAGCCTTTTTCGGTGATCGTCAGAGAGACAATCGCCACCTGCGGTTCGCACATTTTCGCGAGCACGGTTTCCAGACCGTCGACCTGCGCGTGCAGGGCTTCTTTGACCACGCCAACTACGCGCGCAGTCCATGCGTCGGCAGACATCTCTGCCACGGTGTATAAATTGTCCTGGTTCTTCAGATCAGCAATCTGCTGCTCGCCGCCAATCAGGTTAACTTCGGTGTAACCCCAATCACTGCCGTGCTCCGTGGCAAGGATATCTGCATAGATAGCCTGATGGGCGCGGTGAAAAGCACCAAAGCCAAGATGGACAATGCGCGGCACGAGTTTGCTGCGATCAAAGGTCGGGAGAGTTGCCTTAGCGGTTAATAGCTTATTTTGCATCTTTTTGACTCACTGTAGAGAACGTTGATTGCCATACTAGATTAACGAGTTCATTTGGCGTGTTTTTGATTTGAGTTAACTTATTGGCGATTGGTATGACATGATTTTTAAGTTGTGTGACAGGATTAGGGCTTTGAGAAAAGCACACCGCGTAAGCAGTGTGCTTTTATTGTCAGATCATCTGCCCGGCTGCTCGTTGCTTCTCCGCCAGAGTGACATCAGCAGCATCATGCAGAATGCTTAAATCACGGTCGCGAACTTCTGGCATGAGTAGCGCAGAAATAAAGCCGATGAGCGAATAGCAAATAATCATAATCACAATCGGCATCCATGATCCTGTCATGTTGCAGAAGATCCCCGCCAGAAGCGGACCGAATCCAACAGCAACCAGTCCCCCTAACTCTTTTGAAATCGCCATTCGTGTAAACCGGTTCTTCGAACCGAACATCTCTGCCATCGTGATGTTTTCAAGAGCAAATAATCCCAGCACGGCAAAATTATGAATAATGATGATGGAGGCCATAATCATACTCACGCTATAGCTTTTATCGACAATGATAGCCAGCATAGGATAAGCCAGAATCATCGCGGATAAACTCAGCAGTATATACGGGATCCGCCGGCCATATTTATCGGACAGCCAGCCCAAAAGTGGTATTGTCAAAAATCCCAGAACCGAACTTATCATCAGTGCATCGGTGGGAATGGCTTTATCAAATAACAGCGTTTGTACGAGATATCCTGCAAGAAAGGTCTGAATCAGCCCAGAATTTCCCGCCTGACCGAAACGCAGTCCCGTCGCCAGCCAAAATGATTTACTGCGGAACATTGCCCCCACAGTATTCTCATCTGATACGGCTTTGGTAGGGGTGAGATCTGCATCATTAACCTTTTCGAATACCGGGCTTTCTTTAAGATTGAGTCTCAGCCAGATAGCAAAGATCATAACGACGACGCTTGCGAGGAACGGAATACGCCAGCCCCATGCCACCAGTTCTTCACGATCCAGGACAAAGAACATAAATGCCCAAATTGCCGTCGCGCTTAAGGTGCCACAGTTTGTCCCCATCGCCACCAGCGAAGAGATAATTCCGCGTTTGCCTTTAGGCGCATACTCGGCCAGCATCGTTCCTGCACCAGAAATCTCCGCTCCCGCTCCCAGCCCCTGAATAATACGCAGTGTGACCAATAATACCGGTGCAAAAATACCGATTTGCGCATAAGTCGGCAGCACGCCAATCAGCGTCGTACAAATGCCCATCATCGTGATAGTTATAAACAGGACTTTCTTTCTACCCACCCTGTCGCCCATTTTTCCAAAGATAAAAGCACCTACTATGCGCGCGATATATCCGGCGCCATAGGTACCCATCGCCAGAATCAACGCCATTGCCGCCGATTGCTCCGGGAAAAATATCTCGTGAAACACGAGTGCTGCGCCCAGTGAATATAACTGGAAATCCATAAACTCCAGAGCGGTCCCGAGCCATCCGGATAGAGCAGCTCTTACGAGATCAGAGGTTGTTCTTTCATGTTTTATTTGAGTCATAGCGTTCATCTCTAAACGTTAGGATGCGTACAACTTAATCGCATATTAATTATTGTTATTAGTTGAAGGTTAATAGAACCTTGCAGCACGATTTTTGATCTTTCTCGAATAACTCAATGGCTTCAATTACTTGTTTATAATTAAACCGATGAGTAATTAATTTATCAGGATCAATAAGTCCCTTTTCCAGCCACTCCAGTACAACAGGAAATTTATTGGCATTAAGTCTTGAGGTATAAATAGAGATCTCTTTCCCGGTAATCCCCTGCTGAACAACGGTGGATGGCTCGCTCGAGAACCCCATGAGCACGATCCGTGCCGCGGGTGAAGCCAGCGTAATGGCCTCCTGTAAAATTGAAGGATGGCAGGCGGCATCAACGATCAGCGTCGGCTTGATTCCCCTCTCTTCAAGTAACGACGGCAATGACAGCGTACTGTTATTGATTACCCAGTCTGCACCATTCTTTTCAGCCATCGCTAATCGTTCATCAATTCGGTCAACCACAATCACTTGCTTGACCTGGTAAACATTTTTTAATGCCTGTAGCGTTGTCAGCCCCATAGGCCCGGCACCATAAATCAGCGCGATATCCTCTTTACGTGGTTCCACCTGGCCGGTGACATTCGCCGCAATAGTAAAGGGCTCGACCATAACCGCATGGTGATCGGCAATCGTCGGGGCCACAACCCAGGCATTTTTCGCTGGGACAACAGCATATTCACTGAATCCACCATCACGATGCACGCCGAGAACAACCAATGATGTACAGACATTAGGCTTACCTACTGAGCAGGGATAACAATGACCACAACTGATAACCGGATCGACGCATACACGTTGCCCGTGATATTTATCGGTTACCCCTTCACCTACGGCATCAATAACACCAAAAAACTCATGGCCAATGACGCGTGGATATTTCGCGAAAGGATTATGCCCACGATAAATATGGCTATCTGAGCCGCAAATACCTGCCAGACTGATTTTTACACGCACTTCCCCCACACCAGGAACAGGCAGTGGACGTTCTTCAATGACAAGTTCATTGGGTTGTTGAACAACAATACTTTTCATTTTTTATTCCTTCCTTACCAGTTCCACAGAGTGCCATCTTCCAGTCGCGCTACAGGCAAGTACGCAGGATCATACGGGTATTTCGCCGCCAGCTTTTCATCAAACTCAATACCCAGCCCTGGCTTCTCGCCCGGATGCATATAGCCGTTATCGAAGGTCCAGTTATGCGGGAAGACTTCCAGCATTTGCTCGGAATAGCCCATATATTCCTGAACGCCAAAGTTTGGCACCCACAGGTCAAAATGCAGTGCCGCGGCCATGCATACCGGTGACAGGTCGGATGGGCCGTGCGAACCCGTGCGTACCTGATAGAGTGACGCAAAATCAGCAATACGACGCATACCCGTAATCCCCCCGGCATGGGTGATTGTGGTGCGGATATAATCGATTAACTGCTCTTCAATCAGCTGCTTACAGTCCCAAATGCTGTTAAAGACTTCACCAACTGCAATTGGCGTTACCGTATGCTGACGAATCAGGCGGAAACATTCCTGATTCTCTGCCGGAGTGGGATCTTCCATCCAGAACAGGCGGTAGTCCTCCACGCTTTTACCGAAGCGCGCGGCTTCAATCGGCGTAAGGCGATGGTGCATGTCATGTAGCAGGTGTTCGTCAAAACCGAACTTGCTGCGTACGGCATCAAACAGCTTCGGTGTGAAGTCGAGGTACTTCTCTGTTGACCACAACTGCTCTTCTGGCCATTGCCCTTTGGTTGCAGGTTCGTAAGCCAGCCCTTTTCCTTTCGACATGCCGTAAGTCGTTTTCATGCCCGGCACGCCGCACTGCACGCGAATCGCTTTGAAACCCATCTCTTTGTGGCGTGCATAATCGTCCAGCACGTCATCGATGGTGTGACCCGTGGTGTGGCAATAAACCATTACGCCTTCACGCGATGCACCACCCAGCAACTGATACAGCGGCATATTTGCGGCTTTTGCTTTGATATCCCACAACGCCATATCCACAGCGGAAATCGCCGACATCGTAACCGGGCCACGACGCCAGTACGCGCCTTTATAGAAAAACTGCCAGATGTCTTCGATGCGGTGCGCATCACGGCCAATCAACTGTGGGCACAGGTGATCTTTCAGATATGAGGCAACGGAAAGCTCACGCCCGTTCAGCGTGGCATCGCCGTAGCCTACAAGGCCCTCAGACGTGGTGATTTTCAACGTGACAAAATTTCGTCCTGGGCAGGTAACAAAAACTTCAGCTCCTGTGATCTTCATCTTCAATCCTTACATCTCATCGGTTAATGGCGCTAAGTTACACAACTGAACTACTACCATACAAGTATAACGATCAAAAAATGACTATCACGATCACAAAAATAGGTGCCTGGTTCGGTTGGGATTGTTGGCTAAGCGTAGAACTTCATGCCGGATGCGGCGTTCGCCTTATCCGGCCTACGGTAAAGGCTTACGAATCACCCCCGCCCCCATCCCGCGACAATAATCAGCATGCCGCAGAACGCCACGCCCGCGCCTGCCCAGTCATACATTGAGAGTTTGACGCCATCCACCACCCGCAGCCAGATAAGCGCGGTGAGAATATACACACCGCCATACGCGGCATAGACTCGCCCGCTGGCGGTAGGATGCAGGGTCAACAGCCAGACAAACATCGCCAGCGCCAGTGCGGCTGGAATAAGCAGCAAGGGTGTCGCACCGCGTTTTAACCATAACCAGGGTAGATAGCAGCCAAGGATTTCGCACAGTGCCGTCGCAAAGAAAAGTAAGGATGTTTTTAACATTATCGTCGCAGCTTTAAGATTGGTTTAACGATGATACGGGATAATCCGCTGAAGGCGACCCTGTTTTTCCCGTGGGTATGCCACCGAAACGAGTTGTAGTAAACTCATCTCAGTTTTAGTTACGCCAAAGGAATCTGCAATGAATATGACATCTGGCAAACGCCTGTGCCTGACGGCGATGCTGGCGCTGAGCGCTATTATGTATACGGCGTCAGCCTCTGCTAATACCAGCAAACTGATTATTGAATCGGGTGATAACGCTCAGACACGTCAGGATGCGGCGATGGATAAAGAACAGTGGAACGATACCCGTACGCTGCGTAATAAGGTCAATAATCGCGTTGAGAAAGAGTGGGATAAAGAAGATGCCGCTTTCGATTCACGCGATAAATGCCAGCAGAGCGCTAACGTGAACGCGTACTGGGAACCGAATACCCTGCGCTGCCTTGACCGTCGCACGGGCCGCGTCGTTAACCCCTAGTTGTTAACCCATAGTTGTTGGGCGCGTTTGCGCCCTTTTCCCCTTTTTATCCCATAGTCAGCCTGAAAGGATTTCACATGAGTGACGCCAGTAACGTCAGACTTCGCCCGCTCGAACGCGAAGACCTCCGCTTTGTCCACCAGCTCGATAATAACGCCAGCGTCATGCGCTACTGGTTTGAAGAGCCCTACGAAGCGTTTGTTGAACTCTCCGATCTCTATGACAAGCACATTCACGATCAAAGCGAACGTCGTTTTGTAGTGGAGTGCAACGGTGAGAAAGCGGGCCTGGTCGAATTAGTCGAAATTAACCACGTTCACCGCCGCGCGGAATTCCAGATTATTATTTCGCCGGAACATCAGGGTAAAGGGTTAGCCTCGAAAGCCGCAAAACTGGCGATGGACTACGGCTTTACGGTGCTTAACCTGTATAAGCTTTACCTGATTGTCGATAAAGAAAACGAAAAAGCGATTCACATCTACCGCAAACTCGGTTTTATGGTGGAGGGCGAGCTGATTCACGAATTCTTTATCAACGGCGAGTACCGCAACACCATCCGCATGTGTCTGTTCCAGCATCAATATATGGCGATGCACAAGACACCGGCTCCTGGGTTGCTGAAGCCGACGGCTCAGTAATAATCAATCACGTTTTTAATCGTATAACGGAGCGTGACCGCCGGGTTCACGCTCATATCAATCACCTCAAGGTCGCAGCTAACCGGATTATCATGCCGGTCATAATCACAACTCTGTTTAACGTTGCCAACCGGCTGCTTGTTCAGCAGGCTGACGGAGGTGTAATCGAGTTTTTTACGCGGATCGTCTGATGGGGTAGATAATATCGCCAGCGTATTTCCTTTGGTGAGCGACGTTTTACCCAGCGGATACCCTTCGCCGTCATACTGATAATTCACTTCACGTTCTTTGCTGAGTGATTTCACCACAAAGCCATCGTCGTTTGTTTCCCAGGCAACACCCGCGGACGGTAATTCCGCCAGCTGACATTTTCCCTGCAACCGCACGCGTTTTTCCTGGGTCATGCCGTCGACGTAGTAGTTGGCATCCAGTACCAGCGTCGCGCCGGTGTTATTTTCCAGATCGTGAAACTCCAGCACGTCGAAACAGCCCTCTTCGGACATCTGCCCGCTAACCCGCTTTGCCACCTCGCCCTTCTCATTCATTAGCGTCTGGCTAAAGTCTTTTACCGGCCCGCGTAGAGGATCGAAATCGAACTCATTAGAAAAGCTCGCCATTTCCGGGGAAAATGCGGCCGGCGAGTCATTTTTATCGCAGGCTGCAAGTAGCGCTATAAATGGGGTCAGCAACAGAAGTCTCTTCACGCCGGGATCCTTTTTGGGGAATTTTCTCAACCATATTAGCAAATACAGTTATTTACACTAGCTTTGCTATACTTGATTTACATTTCAAAAAGGAGATTGCCATGAGATCTTCACGCTGGTTACTCGCGTTACTGTTGGCCGGAGCCGCCGCGCCCGCGCTGGCTGCACCTGACTCATGTGAACGTGTCAGGAGTGATATTCAACAAAAAATCATCAACAACGGCGTTGCCGAAAGCGCATTTTCACTGGATATCGTGCCTAACGATCAGGCCGATCAGTCAGGCGCTCAGGTTGTCGGCCACTGCGCCAACGATACCTTTAAAATCATCTATACCCGCAGCGATAACGCCCCATCCAGCGACGCCCAATAACTTCGCCTCCGTCATCAAATATTATCCCTGGTTTGACCAGGGATAATTCTTTCCTACCCCTTAATATGTATGATTTGCTCACCATTAGCCGGTATTTAATTTCGCATTGAAATTAATTAGACAAAATAATAATGGAGTGAGCGATGTCAACAACGGAATCTCCCGCCGGGATTAGCCGACGGACGCTTATCAAATCCTCAGCTGCAGGCTCACTGGCCCTGGTCGCTGGGGGATTATCTCTTCCTTTTGCCTTACGCCCTGCCGCCGCGGCCGTTTCCTCCGCGAATCAGCCCGAAGATAAAGTCGTTTGGGGCGCCTGCTCCGTCAACTGCGGCAGCCGCTGCGCTTTGCGTTTGCACGTGCGCGATGACGAAGTGTACTGGGTTGAAACGGATAACACCGGTGACGATGTGTATGGCGATCACCAGGTGCGCGCCTGTCTGCGTGGGCGCTCGATTCGCCGCCGAATCAATCATCCGGATCGTCTCAATTACCCCATGAAGCGCGTAGGCAAGCGCGGCGAAGGCAAATTTGAGCGCATCAGTTGGGATGAAGCGCTGGATACCATCAGCAACAGCCTGAAAAAAGTGGTGCATGAATACGGTAACGAAGCGGTGTATATCAACTACACCTCCGGGATCGTCGGCGGTAATATTACCCGTTCTTCGCCCTACGCCTCGTTAGTCGCCCGCTTGATGAACTGCTACGGCGGTTTTCTCAGCCACTACGGCACCTACAGCACCGCACAAATCGCGGCGGCAATGCCTTACACCTACGGGTCAAACGAAGGCAACAGCACCTCCGACATCGAAAACACCAAACTGGTGGTGATGTTCGGCAATAATCCGGCGGAAACGCGGATGAGCGGCGGCGGGATTACGTATTTTCTTGAGCAAGCGCGTGAACGCTCAAATGCGCGCATGATCGTTATCGATCCTCGTTATACCGATACCGCTGCGGGCCGAGAAGATGAGTGGATCCCCATTCGCCCCGGTACTGACGCTGCGCTGGTGGCGGGTATCGCCTGGGTGTTGATTAACGAAAATCTGGTTGATCAGCCTTTCCTCGATAAGTATTGCGTCGGTTATGACGAGAAAACGCTGCCAGAAGATGCGCCTGCGAACGGCCATTATAAGGCATACATTCTCGGCCAGGGCGAGGACGGTATCGCCAAAACGCCGCAGTGGGCTTCGCAGATTACTGGCATTCCGGCGCAGCGTATCATTCAGCTCGCCCGCGAAATTGGCACCGCCAAACCCGCTTACAGCGTCAGGCTAACGGTGAGCTCACTTCTCGGGCAATCGCTATGCTGCCTATCCTCACCGGTAATGTAGGCATCAACGGTGGTAACAGCGGCGCGCGTGAATCAACCTACACCATTACCATCGAACGTATGCCGTTGCCGGAAAACCCGGTGAAAACGCAAATCTCCTGCTTTAGCTGGACGGACGCTATCGACCACGGCCCGGAAATGACCGCCCTGCGCGATGGAGTACGCGGTAAAGATAAGCTTGATGTACCGATTAAGTTCATCTGGAACTACGCGGGCAACACCATCACTAATCAGCACTCTGACATCAACCGCACCCATGAAATTTTGCAGGATGAGTCGAAGTGCGAAATGATCGTGGTTATCGAGAACTTCATGACCTCATCGGCGAAGTATGCCGATATTCTTCTGCCCGACCTGATGACCGTTGAACAGGAAGACATTATTCCCAACGATTACGCCGGGAATATGGGATATCTGATTTTCATCCAGCCAGCTACCACGCCAAAATTTGAGCGTAAGCCTATCTACTGGATCACCAGTGAAGTAGCAAAGCGTCTGGGCCCGGATATCCACCAGCGCTTCACCGAAGGGCGCACTCAGGAAGACTGGCTACGCTATCTTTACGCTAAAATGGAAGCCAAAGACCCTGCGCTACCCTCTTATAATGCGCTGAAAAAAATGGGGATTTATAAGCGTAAAGATCCGAACGGCCATTTTGTTGCCTATAGAGCCTTCCGCGACGATCCGCAAGCTAACCCGCTGAAAACGCCGTCCGGAAAAATTGAGATTTACTCCAGCCGTCTGGCGAAAATCGCCAACAGCTGGGAGCTGCAAAAAGATGAGGTCATCAGTCCGCTTCCCGTTTATGCCTCCACCTTCGAGGGCTGGGACGACCCGAAACGCAGCCAGTTCCCGCTTCAGCTATTCGGTTTCCACTATAAAGCCCGCACGCACTCCAGCTACGGCAACGTAGATGTATTACAGGCCGCCTGCCGTCAGGAAGTGTGGATTAACCCAGTCGACGCCCAGCCACGCGGGATTGCCAACGGCGATATGGTGCGCGTCTTTAACGATCGTGGTGAAGTGCGTCTTCCCGCAAAAGTCACCCCGCGCATTCTGCCTGGCGTCAGCGCCATGGGCCAGGGCGCGTGGCATGACGCCAACATGGCGGGCGATAAAATCGACCACGGCGGCTGCGTCAACACCCTCACCACTCAGCGCCCCTCCCCGCTGGCGAAAGGTAATCCACAGCACACCAATCTGGTACAAGTCGAAAAGGTATAACGCGTTTTGCCCGAGTGTCTTTTGGCTCGGGCGTTTTAATTATGGAAAAGCAAATAAGTGAGTCACTATGAAAATCATCGCGCCTGAGGCGCTTATGACGGCGAAGATTAGCCGCCGAAATCTGGTGAAAACCTCCGCGATAGGCGGCCTGGCCGCCGCCAGCAGCGCCTTCACACTGCCATTTACCCGCATCGCAAATGCAGCGGATAAACTGGCGCCCGTGGAGGAAAAAGCGGTCTGGAGTTCATGCACCGTTAACTGCGGCAGCCGCTGCCTGTTACGGCTTCACGTCAAGGACGACAGCGTTTATTGGGTGGAATCAGACACCACCGGCGAAGATATCTACGGCAACCATCAGGTTCGCGCCTGCCTGCGCGGGCGCTCGATTCGTCGCCGAATGAATCACCCGGATCGCCTGAAATATCCGATGAAACGCGTCGGTAAGCGTGGTGAGGGCAAATTCGAGCGTATTTCGTGGGATGAAGCGCTGGATACCATCGGCGATAACCTGAAACGCATTCTGAAAGATTACGGTAACGAAGCGGTGCACGTGCTCTACGGCACCGGCGTTGACGGCGGCAACATCACCAACTCTAACGTGCCTTATCGCCTGATGAACTCGTGTGGTGGTTACCTGAGCCGTTATGGCAGTTACAGTACCGCACAAATCAGCGCCGCCATGAGCTACATGTTCGGCAGTAATGACGGCAACAGCCCGGACGACATCGCCAACACCAAACTGGTAGTGATGTTCGGCAACAACCCGGCGGAAACGCGCATGAGCGGTGGTGGCGTCACCTATTATGTGGAACAGGCGCGCGAGCGCTCTAATGCCCGCATGATCGTCATCGACCCGCGCTATAACGACACCGCGGCCGGACGTGAAGATGAGTGGCTGCCGATTCGCCCTGGCACCGACGGCGCGCTGGCCGCAGCGATCGCCTGGGTGTTAATCACTGAAAACCTCGTTGATCAACCATTCCTCGATAAATACTGCGTCGGTTACGACGAAAAAACGCTGCCTGCCAGCGCCCCGCAAAATGCGCACTACAAAGCCTATATTCTGGGCGATGGCCCGGATGGCATCGCGAAAACGCCAGAATGGGCGGCGCAAATCACCAGTATCCCGGTGGATAAAATCATTAAGCTGGCCCGTGAAATCGGCAGCGCCAAACCGGCCTATATCTGTCAGGGCTGGGGGCCGCAGCGTCACTCCAACGGTGAGCAAAACTCACGCGCCATCGCCATGCTGTCAGTGCTGACCGGTAACGTGGGTATCAATGGCGGGAACTCCGGCGTGCGTGAAGGTACCTGGGATCTCGGCGTGGAGTGGTTCTCGATGCTCGATAACCCGGTGAAAACGCAAATCTCCGTCTTCACCTGGCCGGACGCTATCGACCACGGCGAGAAAATGACCGCCATCCACGACGGTGTGCGCGGGAAAGATAAACTCGACGTGCCGATTAAGTTCATGTGGTGTTATGCCAGCAACACGCTTATCAACCAGAACGGTAATATCAGCCGCACCCATGAGATTTTGCAGGATGATAGCAAGTGCGAAATGATTGTCGGCATCGAGCATTTCATGACGGCGTCGGCGAAGTATTGCGACATTTTGCTGCCTGACCTGATGCCGACCGAGCAGGAAGATCTGATATCTCATGAATCCGCCGGGAACATGGGTTACGTCATTCTTGGTCAACCCGCAACCAGCCGGAAGTTCGAACGCCGTCCGATTTATGAAATCCTCTCCGAAATCGCCAAACGTCTTGGGCCGGATGTGTATCAAACCTTCACCGAAGGCCGCTCACAGCATGAATGGGTTCAGTACCTGCATGCCAAAACCAAAGAGCGGAATCCGGAAATGCCGTCCTATGAGGAGATGAAAACCCTCGGCATCTTCAAGAAAAAATGCCCGGAAGAACACTATGTTGCCTTCCGCGATTTCCGTGACAACCCGGCGGCGAATCCGCTGAAAACGCCATCAGGAAAAATCGAGATCTACTCTGAACGACTGGCCGATATCGCTAAAACCTGGGAGCTGAAAGAGGATGAAATTATTCACCCGCTGCCGGCCTATGCACCCGGCTTTGATGGCGTGAGCGACCCGGCGCGCAAAACCTATCCGCTGCAATTAACCGGTTTCCACTATAAAGCGCGTACCCACTCCAGCTACGGCAATATCGACGTGCTGCAACAGGCCTGCCCGCAGGAGATCTGGATCAACCCGGTCGATGCGCAGCCGCGCGGCATTGCCAATGGCGATACCGTTCGTGTCTCCAGCCAGCATGGCCAAATGCTGATCCCGGCGAAAGTCACGCCGCGCATCCTGCCTGGCGTCACCGCCATCGGGCAAGGCGCGTGGCTGAAGGCTGATATGTTCGGCGATCGCCTGGATCACGGCGGCAGCATCAACATTCTCACCTCTCACCGTCCATCACCGCTGGCGAAAGGCAACCCGTCTCACAGCAATCTGGTTCAGGTTGAAAAGGTATAAGGAGTAACCGATGACAACCCAGTACGGCTTTTATATTGATTCCGCCCGCTGCACAGGCTGCAAAACCTGCGAGCTGGCGTGTAAGGATTACAAAGATTTGGGCCCCGATGTCAGCTTCCGTCGCATTTATGAATACGCGGGCGGCAACTGGCAGGAAGATAACGGTGTCTGGCATCAGGATGTCTTTGCCTATTACCTCTCCATCTCGTGCAATCACTGCGAAGATCCGGCGTGTACCAAGGTGTGCCCAAGCGGCGCGATGCACAAACGCGAAGATGGTTTCGTTGTTGTCGATGAAGATGTTTGCATCGGCTGTCGCTATTGCCACATGGCGTGTCCGTATGGCGCACCGCAATACAATGCGGCGAAAGGTCATATGACCAAATGCGACGGCTGTCATGACCGCGTCGCCGATGGCAAAAAGCCGATTTGTGTTGAATCCTGCCCGCTGCGCGCGCTGGACTTTGGCCCGATCGACGAACTGCGCAAAAAACACGGCAACCTGGCGGCTGTCGCGCCGCTGCCGTCCGCACACTTCACCAAACCGAACATTGTGATTAAACCTAACGCTAACGCGCGCCCGACCGGCGATACCACCGGTTATCTGGCAAACCCAAAGGAGGTCTGAAATGGGAAATGGATGGCATGAATGGCCGCTGGTACTCTTCACCGTACTGGGCCAGTGCGTTGCTGGGGCGCTGATTGTCAGCGGGCTCGGCTGGTTCGCCTTGAAAGACGATGCTGCCGCGCGTCAACGTCTGGTGCGCGGTATGTTCTTTTTATGGCTGGTGATGGGCGTCGGTTTTCTGGCGTCGATTATGCACCTCGGTTCACCGCTGCGGGCGTTTAACTCCCTGAACCGCGTGGGCGCGTCTGCGCTGAGTAATGAAATTGCCGCCGGGTCGATTTTCTTCGCCGTCGGCGGATTCTGGTGGCTGGTGGCCGTGCTGGGCAAAATGCCGGAAGCGCTGGGCAAACTCTGGTTGCTGGTGAGCATGGTGCTGGGGCTGGTATTTATCTGGGCAATGACCCGTGTTTATCAGATCGATACCGTGCCAACCTGGTATAATGGCTATACGACGCTGGCCTTCTTCCTGACGGCCTTTGTCAGCGGCCCGCTGTTTGCCGCCCTGCTGCTGCGTGCAGCACGCGTGATGTTTAACGGAGTCACCTTTGCGGCAGTCAGCGTTCTCGCCCTGCTGGTGAGCATTGCAGTGATTGTTTTGCAGGGTATTTCGCTCGGCGACATTCACAGCTCCGTACAGCAGGCCAGCGCGCTGGTACCGGACTACGGCAGCCTGCAGGTCTGGCGTATCGTGCTGGTTGCTGCGGGTCTTGGCTGCTGGATTTGCCCGCTGGTACGTCGCAAAGAACCGGCTGTGTTTGGCCTGTTGCTGGGGCTCCTCCTGGTGCTGGCTGGCGAACTGATTGGCCGTGGTCTTTTCTACGGCCTGCACATGACCGTGGGTATGGCCGTTGCAGGTTAACGGATGACACAACTGGTGCGGGGCAACCCGCACTTTTTAGGATGGTTTGAATGACTGATTTTACCCAACACGACGCATTTCCCATGACCGCCCGGGTGCTCGGCGCGCTGTTTTATCTGCCGCCAGAAAGCCCGGAAGCCGCGCCGCTGGTTGAGGCGCTGAAAGGCACGGAATGGCTGACCCAGTGGCCCTTGCCGCAAGAGGTGTTGCAGCCACTGAGCGCAAAATTTAACGCGGATGCCGAAGAAACGTTGTCTGAAGCCTGGCAGCGCTTGTTTGTCGGCCCGTATGCGTTGCCTTCTCCACCGTGGGGTTCCGTCTGGCTGGACCGCGAATCGGTGCTGTTTGGCGACTCGACCCTGGCGCTGCGCCAGTGGATGCGTGAAAACGGCATCCAGTTCGATATGCAGCAAAACGAGCCGGAAGATCACTTTGGCTCCCTGCTGCTGCTGGCCGCCTGGCTGGCGGAAAATGAGCAGCACGTCCTGTGCGAACAACTGCTGGCCTGGCATCTCTTCCCGTGGTCCACGCGTTTTCTGGAAGAGTTTGTCGCTAACGCAGAACACCCGTTTTATCAAGCGTTGGGCGAATTAGCGCAACAGACGCTGGCGCAGTGGCAGTCTCAGTTATTGATTCCGGTTGCTGTGAAAACGCTGTACCGATAATGTCCGTCGTGCCGGATAGCGGCGTAAAACGCCTTATCCGGCCACGACTAATTGTGACAACGTCACTTCTGGGTTTTACTTTTAAGACTATTCTATACATCCCCCGCAAGCCGTTCTCCCGTATAGCCAACCTACTGATTTCGCTGAAAAGCTGAGCAAGATAAATCCCCCTGTTTCTGGAATGCCCGCTCATCCATTGCTATAGGTCAAATGCGTCACTTTGAATATGACGCGTTAATAAAAACCTATAACAGGGAGAAACACAGCAATGCAGGCTTCCCCCCTTATGCGCTTTCTGGGCTTTACTGGCGCGATTGTTCTGGTACTGGCGCTCCTCGTCTGGGGCATCGGACTGGACACAATAAAAGCCCGTCAGGTTGACCTGATCTACCTGGGTCAACAACACCTTAAACTCGTCTTTATCTCAATGTTCTTTGCCCTGCTGGTCGGTATTCCCAGCGGTATCCTGTTAAGCCGTCCGGCGGCAAAGGGTATCGCCGAATATGTGATGCAGATTTTCAACGTCGGTAACACGCTGCCGCCGCTGGCAGTACTGGCACTGGCGATGGTGGTCATCGGGATTGGTGATATACCCGCTATCGTGGCGCTTTTCCTCGCCTCGCTGCTGCCGATTGTGCGTAACACCTATTCCGGCCTGAAGTCGGTTCCGCCTTCGCTGATTGAAGCTGCCAACGGAATCGGCATGACGAAGTTACAACGGCTCTGGCAGGTCGAACTCCCCAACGCCTGGCCGGTGATGCTGTCAGGCATTCGCATCGCAACCGCGATCAACGTCGGTACTGCTCCGCTCGCCTTCCTGATTGGAGCCAGCAGCTACGGCGAACTGATTTTCCCGGGGATCTACCTTAACGATTTCCCAACGCTGATTTTAGGCGCCACGGCTACCGCCCTTTTTGCCCTGATCCTTGATTCCCTGCTCGCCTGGCTTGGCCGCGTACTCAGCCCCCATACAGCCTGAACATAAGGAGCATGACATGACATTTAAAAAACAGCTGCTGGGGTGGTTTAGCGCAACGTTACTGTTTGCCGGAACCGTGCAGGCTGCGCCGATTACCCTGGCCACCAAGAGCTTTACCGAACAGCATATTTTATCGGCGATGACCGTGCAGTATCTGCAAAAGAAAGGATTCCAGGTTCAGCCACAAACCAACATTGCCACCGTTATCTCGCGCAATGCGATGATCAACAAACAGATTGATATGACATGGGAGTACACCGGTACCTCACTGATTATCTTTAACCACATCAACAAACGGATGAGCCCGCAGGAGTCTTACGACACGGTAAAACGGCTGGACGCCAAACTGGGCCTGGTGTGGCTTAAGCCGGCAGATATGAACAATACCTATGCCTTCGCCATGCAGCGTAAACGTGCGGAAGCGGAAGGCATTACCACCATGTCGCAGATGGTGG
This sequence comes from Pseudocitrobacter sp. CD920760, assembly GCF_057782505.1. Classification (NCBI taxonomy): domain Bacteria; kingdom Pseudomonadati; phylum Pseudomonadota; class Gammaproteobacteria; order Enterobacterales; family Enterobacteriaceae; genus Pseudocitrobacter; species Pseudocitrobacter sp. CD920760. The sequence continues at coordinate 2,595,111 of NZ_CM173490.1, read as the reverse complement.
AGAAGATTGAGCACATCCGCCAGACCGACCCGGATAAAAACTGGCGTCTGGGGCTGGACCTTGAATTCGCCGGGCGCAGTGACGGCATGAAGCCGTTGCAGGAAGCCTACAATATGCCGCTCGATCGCCCGCAGATCCGCCAGATGGACCCGGGTCTGGTCTATAACGCGGTACGCGATGGTTTTGTCGATGCCGGGCTTATCTATACCACCGATGGTCGCGTGAAAGGTTTTGACCTGAAAGTGCTGGACGATGACAAAGGTTTCTTCCCGAGCTACGCCGTGACACCGGTGGTGCGCAAAGACGTGCTGGAGGCCAATCCGGGCCTTGAAGAAGCGCTGGATACCCTCTCCGGCCAGTTGAATAACGACGTGATCGCCACGCTTAACGCGCAGGTGGATATCGACCATCAAACCCCGCAGCAGGTAGCCCGTAAATTCCTGCAAGACAAAGGCATGCTGTAAGGAGCGCTTATGGACACGTTGCATTACATGATGGACAACGCAGGCTACCTTGCCACGCTCACCCTTCAGCATCTGTGGCTGGTGGCGCTGGCGGTGGGTCTTGCGATTATTATTGGCGTCCCGCTCGGCATTCTCATCGTGCGTCACAAATGGCTGGCCACGCCGGTACTGAGCGTCGCGACGCTGCTGTTAACCATTCCGTCTATCGCCCTGTTTGGCCTGATGATCCCGCTGTTTTCGCTGATCGGTCACGGGATTGGCGTGCTGCCTGCCGTCACCGCCGTTTTCCTCTATTCCCTGCTGCCAATTGTGCGCAACACGCATACGGCGCTGGACGCCCTGCCGCCTGGCCTGCGCGAAGCGGGGCGCGGAATCGGCATGACCTTCTGGCAGCGTTTGCGCTGGGTAGAAATTCCGATGGCATTACCGGTGATTTTCGGCGGTATTCGCACCGCCGTGGTGATGAACATCGGCGTGATGGCGATTGCTGCCGTAATTGGCGCAGGCGGGCTGGGATTACTGTTACTGAACGGCATCGGTGGAAGTGATATCCGCATGCTGATTGCTGGCGCACTGATGATTTGCTTACTGGCGATTGTGCTCGACTGGCTGCTGCACCGCCTGCAAATCGCTCTGACACCGAAGGGGATACGATAATGATAAAACTGGAAAACCTCACTAAACAATTTTCACAGAAAAACGGTCAACCATTAAAGGCCGTCGATAACGTGAACTTGAATGTGCCAGAAGGTGAAATGTGTGTACTGCTGGGGCCCTCCGGCTGCGGCAAAACCACCACCCTGAAGATGATCAACCGCCTGATTAAACCCAGCAGCGGGACCATTCTCATCAACGGGCAAAATACCGATGAGATGGACACGGTGACGCTGCGTCGCAATATTGGCTATGTTATCCAGCAAATCGGCCTGTTCCCGAACATGACCATTGAAGAGAACATTACCGTGGTACCGCGCATGCTGGGATGGGATAAAGCCCGCTGCAAAACCCGTGCGCAGGAACTGATGGAAATGGTGGCGCTGGATTCGAAAAAATTCCTTCATCGCTACCCCAAAGAGATGTCCGGCGGTCAGCAGCAGCGTATTGGCGTGATCCGCGCCCTGGCGGCGGATCCGCCGGTACTGCTGATGGATGAACCTTTCGGCGCGGTCGACCCGATTAACCGTGAAGTGATTCAGAATCAGTTCCTCGAGATGCAGCGAGCACTGAAGAAAACCGTCATGCTGGTGAGTCACGATATCGATGAAGCGCTGAAACTGGGCGACCGTATCGCGGTATTCCGTCAGGGGCGTATTATTCAGTGCGCCAGCCCGGATGAGCTGCTGGCAAAACCGGCTAATGAATTTGTCGGCTCGTTTGTCGGCCAGGACCGTACGCTGAAGCGCCTGCTGTTAGTCTCGGCGGGCGACGTCACCGACCAGCAACCGACGATTACCGCCCGCAACTCTACGCCGCTTGCTGAAGCTTTCGGCATCATGGATGACAACGACATTCGCGCGCTGACCGTGGTGGATGAGGAAGGCAAACCGCTCGGGTTTGTGAAACGTCGCGAAGCGCGTCAGGCGAGCGGCGTCTGTTCTGATCTCATCCACCCGTTCCGCGTCACCGGTAAGGCGGAAGATAACCTGCGCGTGGTGCTGTCGAAACTCTATGAGAGCAATACCAGTTGGATGCCGATTGTCGATGAAGAGGGGCGCTATAACGGCGAGATTTCGCAGGATTATATTGCCGATTACCTCAGCTCCGGGCGTACGCGTCGGGCGCTGAATATTTATAGCGAGAACTAAGCCCTCACCCCGGCCCTCTCCCGCAGGGAGAGGGAGAAAACCGTACACACTTAACCACTGGCACGAACGGTCCCCTCTCCCTGTGGGAGTGTACGGTCCGGGGACATGGTAGACAGGTGTTCGGGGACATGGTGAACACTTTTTAACATCCTTTACCCATGGTGATCGACTTTTTCTTCAGGTCGATCACCCCCACTTTTGTACTGTACCACCACACTTCATAGCAGCCATCCTCCTGCGTCTCCTTCAGCCCGACCCGCTCTCCCCTGAACGCGTTGCCTGCCTTCAGACTGATACCTTTTATGCTCAGCTTCCCGCTGATATCGACCTTCCTCACCATCACCCCTTCATCATATTCCGGTGGCGTAATGCTGTCGCTGTACTGCCGCACAGACGGCTGATACCGCGAGGCCGGAACGGCCATACCCAGTGCTTCATGGGGCCGTTCAAGGTTATACACCGTACGCCAGTGGTCGAAAGCACGCTGCAGCTCACCGCTGTCTGTGAACCATTTACCCTGCAGCACTTCCGCCTTCAGGCTGCGGTGAAAACGTTCCAGCTTGCCCTGTGTCTGCGGATGATATGGCCGGGAATGCCCCACCCGGATGCCCTGGCGCATCAGCCACAACTCAAGTGCCGTCCAGGTACCGGTGTCGCCCCACGGCGAGCCGTTGTCCATCGTCATCCGGTCTGGCAGCCCGTAGCGTTCAAACACGCTGACCAGCTGCTGCTGCACGGTCTCACGGCGTTCATCGGTGCAGGGTGCCAGACACAGGGAGAAACGGGAGTGGTCATCCAGCAGGGTGAGCGGATGGCAGCGGCCCCCGCCGAAGGGGAAGTGACCCTTAAAATCCATCTGCCAGAGCCGGTTCGGCGCGTCATGTTCGAAGCGCCCTGTGGCCGGAATGCCCGGAGCCGTGCCCGGTAGCAGACCGTGACGGGCCATCAGGTTATGGACGGTGCTGAAGGCGGGCATACGGTGTCCCTGGTCTTCGAGCCAGCGCTTTATCTTGCGGGCGCCCCAGCGCTCATGACGGGCATGGGCGATGCGCAGCAGGTCAGTGATGTCGTCGGGCGAGCGGTTGGGAGAATAATGAGGCGTTCGGGGACGGTCCAGAAGACCGGATGTGCCTTCCTCAGCCCAGCGGCGAAGCCACTTGTAGCCAGTGGCGGGAGAAATGCCGTAGTGACGGCAGAGGGAACGGATGTTCGCCCCCTCTTGCGAGGCGAACAGAACAAACTCGGAACGTAATGACATGGTATCTCTCGCATCCCAGGGCATAAGCGACTCCATAAACGGGTTCTTATGCCTTAGTTGTAAGTGTCTACCATGTCCCCGAACAAGTGTTCACTATGTCCCCGGACTGTACAGGGAGAGGGTTAGGGTGAGGGGGATCCGCACCCACAGCTTTTGCATCTCCCCTGCTTTCCCCGCAAAATAGCCGCCTGAACTTCTTTGTGTTGAAACCGCTCATGCAACGTCTTCACGCTTATCCCGATCTGCGCACTATGCTTCGTCGTCTGCTGTTTGCCGCCATCACCGGTATGCTCGCCGCGCTGGCGGTGGCAGGGTTTCGTCATGCCATGCTGTTTCTGGAGTGGCTGTTTCTCAGCAATGACACCGGCAGCCTGGTCAATGCCGCGACGGGGCTTTCCGCCTGGCGGCGCGTGCTGACGCCCGCTCTTGGCGGATTTGCGGCGGGAATGCTCTTGTGGGGCTGGCAGCGTTTGAATCAACAACGGCCTCACGCGCCCACGGACTACATGGAAGCGCTGCGCACCGACGGGCAATTTGATTATGGCGCCAGCCTGGTCAAATCACTGGCATCGTTACTGGTGGTGGTCAGCGGTAGCGCCATTGGCCGTGAAGGCGCGATGATCCTGCTGGCGGCACTGGCAGCGTCGTGGTTTGCTCAGCGATTTACCGCACGCGACGAATGGAAATTATGGATTGCCTGTGGGGCTGCCGCCGGGATGGCGAGCGCCTACCACGCACCGCTGGCGGGTAGCCTGTTTATCGCCGAAATTCTGTTTGGCACATTGATTCTGGCCTCGCTTGGCCCGGTCGTGGTGTCTGCCGTTGTCGCATTGCTGACCACGCATCTGATCGGTGGCGGCAGCGAACCGCTCTACGTTGTCAATCTGCCGCACGCGCTCAACGTAACGGCCTATGCGCTGATTATCGCCACCGGTCTGCTGGCGGGCGTATGTGGCCCGTTATTGATGTGGTTAATGAATGCCACACACAGCCTCTTTGTGCGCCTGAAACTCTCTCCGCCCTGGCAACTGGCGCTCGGCGGGTTGATTGTTGGCCTGCTGTCGCTACTGACGCCCGCGGTCTGGGGAAATGGTTACAGCGTGGTCCATGCCTCGCTGCTGTCCCCGCCGTTGCTTGCCGCTATTTCAGGGATATTCATTTGTAAACTATTAGCGATCCTCGCCAGTAGCGGCTCCGGCGCGCCGGGCGGCGTGTTTACGCCAACGCTGTTTCTGGGAATGGCAGTGGGCATGCTGTTTGCGCAGCTGTGCGGGATTTGGCTGCCCGATCAGCCGTCAATGGCTGTCTTACTGGGGATGAGCGGCATGGCAACGCTGCTGGCGGCAACCACGCATGCGCCGATCATGTCGACATTGATGATTTGTGAAATGACCGGGCAATATAGCGTACTGCCCGGTTTATTGATTGCCTGTGTACTGGCGTCAGTGCTGTCGCGAACCTTACGCCAGGATTCGATCTACCGTGAGCACGTTGCTCAACATGGATAAATTGATGTACTGGCTCAGTTCACGCTGCTCGGCGCGCGGCAGATACGGCAGCTCACCAATCAGCGGCGCGGGCAGTTTTTTACTCAGCACATCAATGATTTCCGCGTAATGTGCAAGGCCCGGGTTAATACGGTTAGCCACCCAGCCAATCAGCGGCAGGCCGTCGTTTGCGATGGCCTGGGCCGTCAGCAGCGCATGGTTGATGCACCCTTCCTGAATCCCGACCACCATCACGACCGGCAATTGCTCCTGAACCACCCATTCAGAAAGCGGGCGCAGGTCATTCATCAGACTACGCCAGCCGCCTGTCCCTTCAACGACCACGTTGTCCACTTTCTCGCTCAGGCTGGCGAGCCCGTTTGACAGCAGCGTGTAGTTGATTGGGCAGCTATGCGCGACGCTGCTTTCTTCTTCGCTCAGGGCAATCGGGTTCACCGCATCGTAAGGCAGTTCCAGCGACGACACGCTTTGCAGCACCAGCGCATCTTTGTTGCGTAGCCCTTCAGGGGTCTCTTTGCTGCCTTTTGCCACAGGTTTGTACCCGGCTACTCGTTTCCCGCTGGCTGCCAGCGCCTGCAGTAGCGCACGGGAAACCACCGTCTTGCCGACAGAAGTATCAGTACCAGTAATAAAGAAACGGTTAAGCATTACTAACTCCACAGTTATGCCGGTGAAATATACAGACCAGAAATAATTTAAAGTGGTGAAAGTCTACGTGATGAACCAGAAACCCGGCTTGAGATAGCGCAATTTTTTGCGCGACAGTGAAAAAATGTTAACCCTGTAACAGTCGAATCAGCAGCGATCCGTTATAGAGCGCATCCTTGACCAGCGCCGCCCCGGCCATCGTGCCACGGTTTGAGAACTGGGTCTGTTCAACGGAGATATGCTTGCTGTAAGCCGGAAGTGACTGCTGACGAATACAGTCGCTGATCGCCGGGAAGAGGATATCGGCAGCCTGATTAAACGGCGAACCGATAAGTATTTTTTGTGGATTGAATAAATTCACCATGATGGCCAGGATGCGCCCGACGTTGGTACCGACGCTGGTGATGATATCTTTCGCCAGTAAATCGCCCTTGACCGCCGCCAGGCACAGCGACTCCACCGTCAGCGGCTGCTGGTGCAGCATCGAACTCATCGACTGATGCATTCGCACCTGCGCCAGCTCCAGCACGCTCTCTACGCTGGCGATGGTCTCCAGGCAACCGTGGTTACCGCAGTAGCAACGTTTTCCGTAAGGATCGACCTGCGTATGGCCAATCTCCACCAGACTACTGCTGCCCGCATGAAGCAGACGGCCGTCGGTGATCACCCCCGCGCCCACGTTATGATCAATCACCACCTGAATGACATCCCGCGCCCCACGTGATGCGCCAAACAGCGCCTCGGCCATGGTCCATGCGCTGATATCATGCTGAATATAAACAGGTACGCCCGTATGCGCCGCCAGCGTTTCACCCAGCGGCATCTCTTTCACGTCCTCGTAGAACGGCATCCGATGAATGATCCCGCTTTCCGTATCAATGATGCCGGGAAGCGTAATGGCGATAGCCGTTAAACGCTCCAGCTTGCCCTGATGGCGAATAAAGAACTGATCGATTTGCGTGATAATGCGGTTCAAAAGCGGTTGTGGGTCCTGAAGCGCCAGCTCGAGCCGCTCTTCTACCACCAGCTTGCTACTGAGATCGCGCAGCGCGAGGTGAATTTCACCCCGGCTGATACGCAACGCCAGATAGTGCCAGGCTTCCGTTTCCACCATCAAACCGACGGCTGGACGCCCTCGGCTGCCTGGTTCCTGAATTTCAGTTTCCTGCACCAGATGCGCTTCGAGCATTTCACGCACAATTTTGGTAATACTGGCCGGCGCCAGCTGCGCCAGCCGGGAGAGGTCGATACGCGACACCGGGCCAAGCTGATCAATCAGGCGATACACCGCGCCCGCATTGGTCTGCTTTATTTGATCGATATGGCCTGGCTGACTGTCCGCTACCACCGTAGACTCCCTTTATTTTCGCGCTTCGAAATAATCTCAGGGCTATGGTGAAGGACTTCAATGGGGTACGCCAAATTTTTCCTTAGCCTTGTGATTTGCCGCACATTTTTTCATGCTTTTTCGTCAGAAATGCTTATCTTTGCCGCAGCCAGCAGCTGTTGCTTAAAGCGTTGGGCAGCCTGACTAAGTTCATGATGTTTAGACCACACCAGCCACATTTCTGAAACGGCATCTTCTTCAATGATGGGCACCCAGCGCATTTCCATCAGCTGCACACGCCGAAACGACGCCGGGAGAATCGACACTCCGAGCCCGGATGCCACCAGGCCAATAATGGTCATCGCCTCGCCCACTTCCTGCGTCATTCGCGGCGTCACGCCATAGCGGCGAAGCAGGCCCAGGATATCGTCATACAGCCCCGTTCCCACGTGCGGATCGAAAAAAACAAAAGGCTCATCGGCCAGCTCTGTCAGGCTCACGGCGCGTTGATTCGCTAACGGATGCTCATGATGAATCATCGCCAGCAGCGGCTCATGCAGGATCACCTCCCACACCAGCGTGTCAGGAAGCTGCGTATTTCGCATCAAACCGAGATCTAACGAACCTTCGGTTAGCGGCGAAATCTGCTCACGGGTATTGGTTTCGCGCGTCTGGATATGGACATCGGGATAGCGACGACGAAAGGTCGAGAGCGTATCGGACACCGCCTTAATAAAGGGGGCCGACGAGGTAAAGCCAATATTCAACTCGCCCGTTTCGCCATGATGTAAACGCCCCGCGCGGGCGGCGGCCTCATCAACCAGCAGCATGATTTGTCGGCTATCGGCAAGAAACTGCTTTCCCGCCGCCGTGAGGTTAACGCTGCGGTTGGTGCGAGCAAACAGACGGGCGCCGATTTGCTGTTCAAGTATTTGAATTTGCTGACTTAACGGAGGCTGAGAAATATTAAGCCGGGCAGCGGCGCGACCAAAATGTAGCTCTTCCGCTACCGCAATAAAGTAGCGCAGATGACGCAGCTCGATATTCATATTTGTTACATATCAATTGAGATTATTAATATATTAGACAGAATATTCGCGATTTCCTACTCTAATTATGTGACCTGTGTCGCTATTACCTTTTGTTTTTACGCAAGGATCTTCCCGTGAGCCGTACAACCACCGCAGACAACGAACCGGCTATCGACGTCCGCGACAATGCCCCATCCAGGCCGAACCAGTTTATTACTCGCGGCACACCTCAGTTTATTCGGGTTACCCTCGCACTTTTCTCCGCCGGGCTGGCGACCTTCGCCCTGCTCTACTGCGTTCAGCCGATTCTGCCGGTGCTGTCACATGAGTTTGGTATCTCGCCTGCGGGAAGCAGTATTTCACTGTCAATTTCCACGGCGATGTTAGCGATTGGGCTACTCTTTACCGGGCCGCTTTCCGATGCCATTGGCCGCAAACAGGTTATGGTAACGGCGCTGCTGCTGGCATCGTGCTGCTCTCTGCTCTCCACGATGATGACCAGCTGGCACGGCATTCTCGTCATGCGTGCGCTGATTGGTTTATCGCTCAGCGGCGTGGCGGCGGTCGGCATGACCTACCTCAGTGAAGAGATCCACCCGAGTTTCGTCGCCTTCTCAATGGGCCTCTATATTAGCGGTAACTCAATTGGCGGAATGAGCGGACGCCTGCTCACCGGGGTTTTCACCGATTTCTTCGGCTGGCGTATCGCTCTGGCGGTGATCAGCGCCTTCGCGCTGGCCTCGGCAATTATGTTCTGGAAGATCCTCCCGGAATCGCGCCATTTCCGCCCTTCCTCCCTGCGTCCGAAAACGCTGCTGCTTAATTTCCGTCTGCACTGGCACGATCGCGGCCTGCCGCTGCTGTTTGTCGAAGGCTTCCTGCTGATGGGCGCGTTCGTCACCCTGTTTAACTATATTGGCTACCGCCTGATGCTCTCCCCTTGGTCGCTGAATCAGGCCGTGGTTGGCCTGCTCTCCGTCGCTTATCTCACGGGGACCTGGAGCTCACCGAAAGCCGGCATGATGACCGCCCGCTACGGTCGCGGCCCGGTGATGATCTTCTTCACCGGCGTTATGCTGCTCGGCCTGCTGCTGACGCTCTTCTCGCCGCTGTGGGTCATCTTCCCCGGCATGTTGCTGTTTTCCGCCGGCTTCTTTGCCGCGCACTCGGTCGCCAGCAGCTGGATTGGCCCGCGCGCGCGTCGCGCCAGAGGCCAGGCCTCATCGCTTTATCTCTTCAGCTACTACCTGGGTTCCAGCATCGCCGGGACGCTCGGCGGCGTGTTCTGGCATCGTTACGGCTGGAATGGCGTCGGCGCGTTTATCGCTCTGCTGCTGGTCGCGGCGCTACTGGTCGGAACGTTGCTGCATAAACGATTGCATTGATGGCGACGGGCGCGAATTTTTTGCGCCCGCTTACCGCCCTGTGATAGATCTGAATCTATCGGCGCCTGCCGCCTTCTCCTTCATAGAAAACAGGGCACTATGGAAAACAAAAACTACCAACACCTCACCCGCACCTTCCAGCGTCTCTCCCGTTTTTCACACCTTTCCGCCATCGCTGGCTGGGATATGTTTGCCATGATGCCGCCAGGCGGCAGCAACGCGCGTAGCGAAGCGCTGGCTGAACTTGGCGTGTTACAGCACCAGATTCTGACCGATAAACAGGTTGCTGAGTGGCTGCGCAACGCGGAACAGGAAAATCTTAACGATCTCGAACAGGCAAACCTGCGTGAAATGGCGCGTCATTATCAGCAGGCCGCCCTGTTGCCGGAAAGCCTGGTAGAAGCCAAATCGCTGGCAGGTAGCCGCTGCGAGCACGCCTGGCGGACACAGCGCCCGAACAACGACTGGCAGGGCTTCGCGGAAAATTTAAAAGAAGTGGTCAAACTCAGCCGGGAAGAAGCGCGTATCCGTGCGCAGTCCAAAGGCTGCTCACCTTATGATGCGCTGCTGGATATTTTTGAGCCCGACATGACCAGCGCTCGTCTGGACGTGTTGTTTGGCGATCTTAAATCCTGGCTGCCAAAACTGTTAATCAGCGCGGTAAAAAAACAGGCCAGCAAAACGCTGATCGCCCCGCAAGGCCCGTTTCCGGTTGAAAATCAGCGCCAGTTAGGGCTGGAAGCGATGAAGCGCCTCGGCTTCGATTTTAACGCCGGTCGTCTGGACGTCAGCGCGCATCCTTTCTGCGGCGGCGTGCCGGAAGATGTCCGCATCACCACCCGTTATAATGAGCATGACCTGTTAAGCGCGCTGTTCGGCGTGATTCACGAAACCGGGCATGCGCGCTATGAGCAGAATCTGCCGCGTAACTGGCTGGGGCAGCCGGTATCGTATGCACGTTCTACCGCCATCCACGAATCGCAAAGTCTGTTCTTTGAGATGCAACTGGCGCGCAGCGATGCCTTCCTTCAGCATTTGCTTCCGGCGGTTGTTGAACAGTTTGGCCCGCAGCCCGCGTTTGAGGCCTCAAACTTTGTTGCCTGGAATCAGCGCGTGAAACCGGGCTTTATTCGTATTGATGCCGACGAAGTGAGTTACCCGGCGCACGTGATCCTGCGTTACGAAATTGAACGCGCATTGATTGATGGCGAAATTGAAGTGGATGATATTCCCGCCCTGTGGGATGAAAAAATGCGTCACTGGCTGGGGCTCTCGACGGAAGGCAACTACCGCGATGGTTGTATGCAGGATATTCACTGGACCGACGGCGGCTTCGGTTATTTCCCGTCCTACACGCTGGGGGCGATGTACGCTGCACAGTTGATGCACGCCGCGCGTAATGCAATGCCAGATCTCGAATCACGTATTGCCAGCGGTGATTTCAGCACGTTGTTCGAGTGGCTGCGCCAGAATATCTGGCAGCACGGTAGCCGCTTCGGTACCTCGCAGCTTATTCAGCAGGCGACTGGCGAAGACCTGAACAGCCGCTATTTCCGCGAACATTTAACCGCCCGCTATCTGTAATTCTCCTCACGCCGGAGGGCTCTCCTCCGGCGTTGTACATTCCGTTACACGCCGATACCAATCACTCACGGAAAGCCTGATAACTCAGGGATATAGTTCTTTCAACGGCCCCGCAGTGGGGTTGAATGAAAAAACCAATTCGAGGGTATGAGAATGAAAAAAGTATTAGCTCTGGTTGTTGCCGCTGCTATGGGTCTGTCATCTGCTGCATTCGCTGCTGAAACTACCGCCGCTCCGGCACCGGCTGCTACCGCAACCGCTAAAGCTGCACCGGCAAAAACCATGCATCACAAAAAACACCAGAAAGCCGCCACTGAACAAAAAGCGCAGGCTGCAAAAAAACACCACAAAAAAGCCGCTAAAACTGAAGCAACCAAACCGGTAGAACAAAAAGCGCAAGCCGCTAAGAAACACAAAAAACATGAAGCCGCAAAACCGGCTGCTGCTGAGCAGAAAGCGCAGGCAGCAAAAAAACATCATAAAAAAGCAGTAAAACACGAAGCCGCTAAACCAGCCGCTCAGCCTGCTGCATAATCGTCACCGTTCGTATCGTTCCGATGACAAATCGGCGCTGTTTCAGCGCCGATTTTTTCCTGGAGAGCAATGATGTTGCGGCGCTATCGTTTCGAGCTCATCCTGGCTTTACTCATCGTCTGCGCACTGATTGCGACAAGGTTTTTCCTTTACTGAGCGTAGTTCGCTGATTTTGCTCCCCCTTTTCATTTGTCCCGTCTATAGTAATCACATTGGGTTTAACTTTTTATAATCATAATTACCCCACCAGAGAGTGATATGCGTAGAGCTGTTTTCGTTTTACTGGGATCGTTGAGCGCGCTGTCGATGGCTGTACATGCGGATGACGGCGATAGCGGCATGAGCGCGAAAGATGTCAAAATGCTGTTTTTCGGTCAGGACGATCGCACCCTTGTGACCGATGCAACAGATTCCCCCTGGGATGCTATCGGTCAACTGGAAACCGTCAGTGGTAACCTGTGCACCGCCACCCTCATTTCGCCCCATCTGGCGTTAACCGCCGGACATTGTTTACTGACGCCCCCCAATGGCAAGCCGGATAAAGCTGTCGCGCTACGCTTTGTGTCCCAGAAAGGCGTCTGGCGTTATGAAATTCACGGTATTGAAGGTCGCGTTGATCCTTCGCTTGGCAAGCGTCTGAAGCCCGATGGCGATGGCTGGATTGTTCCGTCTGCCGCCGCGCCGTGGGATTTTGGCTTAATTATTTTGCGTTATCCGCCGGGGGGAATTACGCCGCTGCCGCTGTTTGAGGGTGATAAAGCCGCCCTCACCGCCGCATTAAAGGCAGCGGACCGTAAAGTGACGCAATCTGGCTACCCGGAAGATCACCTTGATTCGCTCTACAGCCATCAAAACTGCGTGGTCACCGGATGGGCGCAAACGTCGGTGCTGTCGCACCAGTGCGATACGCTACCGGGCGATAGCGGTTCGCCATTAATGTTAAAGACAGATAATGGCTGGCAATTGATTGCGGTACAGAGTTCCGCTCCGGGGCCGAAAGATCGCTGGCGCGCGGATAACCGTGCCATTTCGGTGACGGGTTTTCGCGACAAGCTGGAAGCGCTGGCGACAGAGTAATCTTTGTGCCAGGTGGCGCTACGCTTACCTGGCCTACAACACTTTTGCATTTCGTAGGCCTGGCAAACGCAGCGCCCATCCATCAGGCCATTTTAATCAGTACCATGCCGATTATCAGCAGGCCAAGCCCCATCCAGCCTTTGTTATTCAGGCGTTGACCAAACAGGATCCAGCCCGCTGCCAGCGTAGCCATAATCCCGAAGGCACCCCATAACGCATAGGCCACGGATAAATCGATACCTTTTACCGCCTGCGACAGCGCGCTAAACGCGGCCAGTACTGCGGAGATCGAAAGCACACCATAGAATTTGCGGCGAAAACCATCTGAGAACTTCAAAAAGATATTCGCGATAATTTCCAGCACGATTGCCAGCCCCAGCCAGGCGGCGTGAACCCACTCAAACTGTTGCATGGTGAGCCTCCACCGGCTGAGATTTCACTTTGCGGGTACCGGATTTAATCAACACAATCCCGGCGACCAGCGTCGCCAGACCGGCAATCTTCATCGCCGACAGGGCTTCATCAAACAACATGACGCTGAACAGCGTGATGAGCAAAATACCGATGCCTTCCCACAAGGCATAGGCCACACCCAGCGCGATTTTTTTAACCGCGAAGGCAAGGAAAATATAAGAGATGGCAATCATTACCAGCATCAAAATAAAGCCAGCAGAACCGTGACCGACAGCAGCCCATTTCATAGACAGCGTGCCGATAATTTCAGCGACGATCGCAAGGGATAAAAGAATCCAGTAAAACATGTTATTTCTCCTGCTTGAGAATATATTCCGTTGCGGCTCACAGCGAAGTGCAAACCGTAAAATCCAGGTTGTAATGAGTCCTGACGGCGGGCGTCAGTTCAGGCAGAAGAAATAGACTAAAGCGCGTTGCGCCAGTGCTGCTCTGCACAGAGCGAGCTGGAGGTAGGTAAAACAGCGGTGTGAGTGGAAATGAAAGTTTTGAACTGATTGTCCATAAAAATACAATTATCCGCGGTATTGCTTCTCTTCGTTGCGGAAAAAAATTGTCCTCGGTAGTTAAACACAGCTAATTTTTAGCACAACCTTCTGATTAACTCAAAATATTTTCAGATCTTTACCATAAATATTAGATCTAAGTGAGTTCCTTCTCAGACCGTTCGCAATTATGATATTCAGGCTTGTTGTACACTTTTTTCAGGAACCCTTATGGCCAAGCCCATCATTACGCTTAATGGATTAAAAATTGTCATCATGCTGGGCATGTTGGTCATCATTTTGACGGGTATTCGTTTTGCGGCGGATATCATCGTTCCCTTCGTGCTGGCGCTGTTTATCGCCGTGGTGCTTAACCCGGTCGTACAGCTGATGACCCGCTGGCGCATTCCCCGCGTGCTGGCTATCTCTTTACTGATCTGCCTGATTATTATGGTTGCCGTCCTGCTGCTGGCGTCACTCGGCACCTCGCTTAACGAGCTGGCGCGCACGTTGCCACAGTACCGCTCCTCTTTACATGTGCCGCTGCAAAATATTCAGCCCTGGCTGGAGCGCTTTGGCGTGACGGTCTCAGCAGATGAGTTGATTAAATATATCGACCCCAATGCCGCGATGACCTTTGTCACCAGCCTGTTGACGCAGCTCTCTAATGCGATGTCGTCGATTTTTCTTCTGTTGTTAACCGTGGTGTTTATGCTACTGGAAGTGCCGCAGCTTCCGGCCAAACTCCAGCAACTGATGGTCAAACCGACAGAAGGAATGGCGGCGATCCAGCGGGCGATCGACAGCGTGTCACATTATCTGGTGCTTAAAACGGCAATAAGCCTGGTGACCGGCCTGGTGGCGTGGGGCATGCTGGAAGCGCTGGGCGTACGTTTCGCGTTTGTCTGGGGGCTGCTCGCTTTCGCGCTGAACTATATCCCTAACATCGGTTCCGTGCTGGCGGCGATCCCGCCGATTTTACAGGTGCTGGTTTTTGGCGGATTTTATCAGGCGCTGATTGTGCTGGCAGGATATCTGCTGATCAACCTGCTGTTCGGTAATATCCTCGAACCACGCATCATGGGACGCGGGCTGGGGCTGTCAACGCTGGTGGTCTTTCTGTCGTTGATCTTCTGGGGATGGTTGCTTGGGCCCGTGGGGATGCTGCTTTCGGTACCACTCACCATTGTGGTCAAGATTGCCCTTGAGCAAACCATTGGCGGCAGGAGTATTGCCGTGCTGTTGAGCGATCTCAGCGATAAGTGACAGCGTCACGCAAAGCTGCCGACATCTCGTCGGCAGCCTCTTCTTCTCTTACGATTTACCTGCTTTTGCCAGACTAAACCACATCCCAACCGCCAGCAGTAATAGCATCATCCCGGCACTGCTTAACGCGACGCTGTGCGAGAAGGTAAACGCGGTACGTGCGGCATTAATCGTGGCCTCGGCAAGCGTCGGCGTCAGGATTTGCGCCGCTTTAACCGCTTCGCCAATCGATGACGAGGCGCGCGCCGCGATATCGCCCGTCAGCCCTTCCGGTAGAATAATGGACGCGGAAAAGCTGCGGCTCAGCAGTAAGCCAAAGACGGCAATGCCTAACCCCGCGCCCAGTTCATACGCCATGGTTTCAATCGCTCCGGCAGCCGCTGCTTTTTCCTTCGGCGCTGCGGCCATAATCGCCGCCGTTGACGCCAGCAAGGCGCTGGCGGCGCTAAACCCGAGTAAGACCATCAACCCCCACGCCTGCCACTGTTGGGTGCTGAAATCCAGCATCGACAGCCCGAGGAAGCTCAGTGCACTCAGTGCCATGCCGCTCGTTGCCACAGTGCGCAGGCCAAGACGCGCGACCAGCACACCGGCAATCGGGCCGCTGAAACCACTGGCCACCATCAGCGGCAGCATAAATTTCCCGGCCTCGAACGGTGTGAAACCATGTACAAACTGCAGTTCCTGCGCCATCAGCAGCTCAAAACCGACCAGCGCAATCATTGCCGTCATCGCCATCACCACGCCACTGAGAATAATGCGGTGGCTGAACAGACGCATATCGATCATCGGCTTCACCGCACGAAGCTGGATACGAACAAACATCGTTAATAACAGCGCGCCGGTCACGAACGCCCCGCCGATAACCCACGGCGTAACCAGCCCTTTCATCGCGGTCTTGGCGCTATACACCAGCAGCAGGATCGCCACAATCAGCATAATGGCGTGACTCAGGTTCAATGGCTGATCGCGTCGGCCCGGCTGCTGCGGCACGAAGCGCGCGGAAAGCGCCATCACCAGCAACACGATAGGGACGTTAATCAGGAACACCGAGCCCCAGTAGAAGTGCTCCAGCAACATGCCGCCAATCAATGGGCCAAAGGCTGCCCCGCCGGAACCGACCGCAGCCCAGACGCCAAGCGCAATGTTGCGATGACGCGCATCGATAAACAGCGTGCGGATCCCGGCAAGTGTCGCCGGGACGATCATCGCCGCGCCAATCGCCAGCACGGCGCGCGCCGCAATCAGCCAACCGGCATCGGGCGCAAACGCTGCTGCCAGCGACGCCAGGCCAAACAATCCGCTGCCGAGCAACAGCAGGCGTTTAAAACCGATGCGGTCGCCCAGCGCCCCCATCGGCAGTACCATTCCCGCCATCACCAGCGAGTAGATATCAATGATCCACAGTAACTCGTTGCCGCTTGCCCCAAGCGTCATACTCAACGTCGGTGCCGCCACATGCAGCACCGTCGCATCGATGGCGACCGGAATATAGACCAGCACGATAATCACTAACGCTAACCACTGACGAAACATAACTCTCCCTCATTTATTAAAGTTGGACATCCGTCCAGAACGCGATCCTACGGAAAGTTGAACAACTGTCCAGCTTTTTGTTAAACTCGTTGCGCGGTTATTGAGGATGAAAAATTATGGGTTATCTGAGTAAGGACGAACGACGGGAAGAAATTATGCAGGCGGCGATGCGCGTGGCGCTGGCCGAAGGTTTCCCCGCAATGACCGTCAGGCGGATCGCTACGGAAGCCAACGTTGCCACAGGCCAGGTCCATCACCATTTTGCCTCGGCAGGCGAACTCAAAGCCCAGGCGTTTATTCGCTTAACCCGTACCCTGCTGGATGCTAATCCGTTGCCGGAAAACGCCACGTGGCGTGAACGCTTATGCTCAATGCTTGGCAGCGATGACGGCGGGTTTGAGCCCTATATTCGCCTCTGGCGGGAAGCGCAGCTGATTGCGGCGAAAGATCCCGATATCAAGGCGGCCTATATTCTCACCATGCATATCTGGCATGACGAAACCACGGCGATTATCCGCCAGGGCCACGCGGCGCAGGAGTTTACCCTGCGCGATAGCCCCGAGCACATCGCCTGGCGGCTGATTGCGCTGGTTTGCGGTCTGGATGGCATGTACGCACTGGGCATGACGGATATTAATGACGACGCCTTTAACCAGCATGTGGACGCAGCGATCGCCCTGGAGCTGTTTTCACTACCGCACACACACAATATCTGACATGCGCGTGGTATAGCGCGGCGAGAGCAATTCCCGTTTCATCTGCCACGGCTGCGCGATACCCTGCCCGGCAAAATAGAGCGTCCCGCGCCCGGTCTTGTGATTAATGGCATCCAACACGCTCATTAACGCTTCGCTGTCCGCGCGCGGCGCATTGTCATCAAACAGATTCAGCTGCGCAACGCCCTGGCTGAAAAAATCCCCCAGCATTACGCCCGCTTTCTGATAACGTCGCCCTTCTTTCCAGATAACCTCCAGACAGCGCGTCGCGGCATTAATGATGTCGCGACTATCCTGCGTCGGCGTCAGCAATTTTACCGATGCGCTGTTGCCGTAATAGGGCTGCCCGGCGGCAAACGGCGATGTTTTAATAAATGCCGAAATAAACCGGCAATACTGATGTTCCAGACGCAGCTTCTCTGCCGCCCGGCAGGCGTACTCGCAGATAGCCTGACGCATATCTTCGTAATCCGTTACCGGCGCGCCAAAGGAACGGGAGCTGATAATTTCCTGTTTATCCGGAGCGAACTCTTCCAGTTCAAGACACGCTTCGCCGCGCAGCTCGCGCACCGTGCGTTCGAGTACTACGCTAAAATGTTTACGAATAAAGCGGATGTCTGTATCCGCGAGATCCAGTACGCTGTGAATGCCCATTGCTTCCAGTTTTTTGCTAATCCGCCGCCCGATACCCCACACTTCACTGACCGGAAATGCCGCCATCAGTTTACGCTGCCGTTCGAGACTGGAGAGATCAACCACGCCGCCCGTTTGATGCTGCCATTTTTTTGCCGCATGATTCGCCAGCTTGGCGAGGGTTTTGGTTTGCGCGATCCCCACACCAACAGTCAAATGCATACCCTTACTGATTGTTTCGCGAATTTCACGACCAAAATCGGTTAAATCACGACAATTTCTGACACCGGTAAGATCGCAAAACGCTTCGTCGATACTGTAGATTTCCACTCTCGGGGCCAGCGCTTCCAGGGTCGTCATCACGCGTTCTGACATATCCGCGTTTATGTGGAATAGAAAAGCAAGATTTTATTAACCTTTTCTTTAATAGAGAGTTTCTTCATTTTATTTGCGCTATCGGAATATCATTCCAGCAGGTAGTCCACGCCGGGCTGAGCATTTCTCGCTTCATCTTCCACGCTGTATCTACGCCTTGACCCGCAAACCACACACTGCCCAACCCGGACTTATTGATGCCGTCCAGTACCTTCATCAGTTGGGCGCTTTTCTCTCTGGGTTTGTTCTCGTCAAAAAGGTTGAACTGAGCTACGCCATTCGGCGTAAAATCATCAAGCGCGATACCGGCTTTCATATAGCGCCGACCATCCAGCCAAATGCGATCTAGTGAACGCAGTGCAACTTCAATAATGTCTCGCGTATCCTGGGTCGGCAGGGCAAGTTTTTCTCCAGCGCTATTGGCGTAATACACTTCGTTAATGGCGTGGGGTGAGGTTCTTATAAATATGCCGATGTGTCGACAAAACTGGCGTTCACCTCTCAGCTTTTCGGCAGCACGTGTCGCGTACAGACACAGTGCCTGCTGCATGGCTGCTTTTGACGTGATGCGCTCACCGAAGGAGCGTGAGCAAATAATCTGCTGTTTTGATGGCGGAAGCTCCTCAAGAGGAATGCAGGACTCTCCATTCAGTTCCCGTACGGTACGCTCCAGGACAACTGAAAAATTTTCCCGGATAAATCTCGGACTGGATTGAGCAAGCTGTAAAGCATTTTTAATACCCATCAGATTAAGGCGTTTGCCTATTTTCCTGCCCACGCCCCAAACCTCTTCTACGGGCTGATTTTCCAGCAGCGTCATGGTGCGTTTCGAATTATCCGGTGTGAGCGCCAGGACGCCGCGAAACTGTTTCCACTCCTTGCTGGCCCATTGGGCCGATTTGGCCAGGGTTTTGGTCTGCCCAATACCAACGCCAATGGGTAGCCCAACGGTATTCAGGGCATGCGCTTTGAGGCGTCGGCCAAAATGTTCAAAATCTTCGCAACTATCAATGCCCGTCAAATCGAGAAACATTTCATCGATGCTGTACTGTTCAACTCGCGGTGTAATCTCCTCAAGAGCGCTCATGACTCTCTGACTAAGGCTATGATAAAGCGCATAGTTTGAACTGAAAACGTGCACCTTTTCCCTATAACTCTGATTTTTAATCTGGAACCAGGGCACACCCATTTTTATTCCTAACGCTTTTGCACCAGCATTGCGTGCGATAACACATCCGTCGTTGTTACTAAGAACAACAATCGGTTTGCCTCGCAAATCTGGGCGAAACAACGCCTCACAACTGGCATAAAATGAGTTTACATCCGCAAGACCAAACATTGGCATCGTTACCTCCGTCGAGTACGAGTGCAGTTGAGAAACCACGTAACAACACCAAGTAATTGCAATTCATCGGGATAAATAATTGGAAATGCTGGACTCATAGGCAAAAGCGCAAGGCAGGGCTTCAGTTGAAGACGTTTAACGGTAAACTCGCCATCGACTTCCACGACAACAATATCGCCATGAATGGCTTCCTCAGCGCGATCAACCACCAGAATGTCGCCATCACAAAGACCTGGTTCCTGCATACTGCAACCGCTGGCGCGTACAAAAAAAGTAGAGGCTCGTCGACGTATACAGAGCTCATTTAAATCCAGTTCATTTTCGACGTAATCCTGTGCTGGGGATGGAAATACACCCATGATCATAGGTCTTCATGAGCAGAAAAAGGACAAAATACAGGATCTTGTATTCTATAGTTTTCATACGTCAAAAAGTCATTTAACAATATGATTATATTGTTAAATATAAAAATTCCACTCCAAAGAGACATGTTGATTCACTCGCAATAAATACTGGTCATGCATACAGTATTGTGCAATGGAGAAGTAAAGCAAGTAGTTCATAAGCGCGTATTGTGATCTTGTTGAAGTAAGGGCAAATTTAGTTTTGCAAGCAGGAAGTATAGACTGGTGGTTCTGGAACCAACGGAACCGTTCAATGATTGTCACTACATCTCTCGGCTTCAACTATGATGCCAATGTGCTCCCAGCTTCAGAGGCCGGGAGTGTTGCCCGTGTTGTAGCTATCTATAACCAACGTATGGCGGAGTTTATCTGGAATGTTGCCAAACTGGAAAATAACCCCTTAACGTTTGTCGATATTCAAACTCTGCTTGGAGGTGTGACGATTGGTGGTCATAAGGTCAAAGATGTTGAGCAGGTAACTAATCTGGTTGATAGTAGCAGAAAGCTTTTAAAACTGATTAGGTCTGGTCGCTTCTGTTTGGACAAAGAAACACTCACGTTGCTAAACAATATTATTACACGTAACGAAACGCCTGAGCCGGGTATTTTTCGTGATGAGGGCGTGCATTGTATTCATCAGGAAAACACAGAAGTGTCTGAGTTAAATAGAATTTTCATGGAAAATTTTCAACTCATGTTGACAATGCCACCTATCGAAGCTGCGATGATTTTTTTCCTATTTTGTATGTTTCAACAGTTCTTTTCTAAAGGGAATCAACGTACTGGTTTTTACATGATGAATGGCTGGCTGATGAGTAATGGATTCGAACCCATCAGTATTCCTGCTTTTCGTTCTCAGGAGTTTAATGAAAAAATTAGACGCTTTTATGCCAATAAAGATGCTACAGAAATGCTGGCCTTTTTATGGAGCTGCAAACGATAAGCAAAACTAGTTATCATATATCCATTATTCATTGCGAAATAATGGCTTGCACTTCATCTTGAAAGAGGTATGTCTAATGCGGCAATATACAGTATCTCATCCTGGTGTCATCATTGCACGTGATCTGGCTGATATGGGGAATGAAGTGGTCAACTAAAACTGGCCACAGCTTTAGAGTTTTTCCAGTATCGGTTTTCCGATTCGTTTGGGGGTAACCCACCGTTATAGTCATGCGGCCTTAGCGAGCTGTAATAACCGACGATATAGTCTGTGATCGCATGAGCAGCTTCGCTAAAGTTTATATAACCTGTCACTGGCACCCACTCGTTTTTCAGACTTCTGAAGAAGCGTTCCATCGGGCTGTTGTCCCAACAGTTTCCACGTCGGCTCATACTCTGCCTGATCCGGCAACGCCACAGTAACTGCCGGAACTGCCTACTTGTATAGTGGCTACCCTGGTCACTGTGGAACATCACTCCGACTGGTTTACCGCGAATTTCCCACGCCATTTCCAGCGCTTTGATGGTCAGCCTGCTGTCTGGTGAGAATGACATTGCCCAGCCCACCGGTTTCCTTGCGAACAGATCGAGAACAACAGCGAGGTAAGCCCAACGCTTGCCTGTCCAGATATACGTCACATCGCCGCACCACACCTGATTAGGCTCTGTCACTGCGAACTGTCGCTCAAGACGATTCGGGATAACGATGTGTTCATGACCACCGCGTTTATACCGGTGGGTAGGTTGCTGACAACTCACCAGCCCCAGTTCTTTCATGAGCCTGCCGGCAAGCCAGCGTCCCATTCTGAAGCCTCTCAGGGTTGCCATAATCGCTATACTTCTTGCGCCAGCAGAGCCATGGCTGATGTTATGCAGCTCCAGAACCTGACTGCGTAACACCGCTCGCCTGCCGTCTGGCTTTTCGGGGCTTTTTTCCCAGTATTTGTAGCTGCTGCGATGAACCCCGAACACGTGGCAGAGTGTGACCACAGGATACTGCGCTCTGAGTTTCCCGATTAACGAGAACTGTTCAGGGAGTCTGACATCAAGAGCGCGGTAGCCTTTTTTAATATGTCGTTTTCCATTTCAATGCGTTGTAGCTTTTTCTTCAGCTGACGTATTTCAATCTGTTCCGGGGTTATAGGGGAGGCTTTAGGTATTTTGCCCTGTCGTTCATCCCGCAACTGCTTTACCCATCGCGTCATTGTCGAAAGACCCACATTCATAGCACTGGCCGCAGCTGCAACGGTGTAGTTCTGATCAAGGACCAGTTGAGCGGATTCGCGTTTAAACTCTGCGCTGAAATTTCTTTTTTTCATTGGGACACCTGTATTGTTCTGAGATGAGCATATCACCTCTGTTCAGGTGGCCAAATTCAGTAAACCACTTCAGAAGAGTGCTCAAAGCTTTGTGAATGAAACCCAGATTGCAGCAGAGTTTCTTGAAGGGAAGTTGTCGTTGACCGCTGGGATGGCTGTTCATATTGCAGCTTTAATGGGCGGTACACCTGAGTTCTGGATGCGTCTCCAATACATGTACGATTTGCATCAGCAAAAATTGAAAGCTGAACGGAGAAAATAGCTGAAGAGGTATCCAATGAAAGCTGAAAAAGATCCTAAGGTTGAAATCGAATCACCGGCCAATGTGAAGAAGCGAAGTCACCAACGTTATGAAGAGCAAGCGGTAAAGGTTGCGAGAGGTATGTTAGGTTATCAGCCAGCAGTAAAGTCGGTTTACTCAAAATCAGCATCACCAAAATTCTGTCACAAAATTGAGTTCAAGTAATTTGCGCATGCGCAAATTTGTCGGAGCATAGTCTGCTTGAACATTCATTCTCCTCTAATTTATGCATTGCGACGTCTGATCTTGTGTCTGAAAATTTTATTAGTATATCTTTATACTAATAATTTAGATGGCTGCTCTATAAAATGATGGATCTGACTATCAGATCCATCATTAGACCCCTTAAGTTGTATGCTTTAATTATTTTATAGCCACGCATTATAAATTCTTTGCATAACTTCTTTTAATTTATCAGGGATTCCATCAAAATCATCTCCCCATCCTAATGTTTGTTGATAGGCATTAAATGGTTTCTCAGATGTTGGAGCTGGATAGCCAAGAAGATCTTCAATACACTCCTCTACAACAATTACTTTTTCATGGCCGCCAGCGGCTTCTAGTATATGTGGGTTAAATACTTCCGCCCCCTTAACTCCCTGATCTCTATCGTGAATAACTATAAAGTCAACATCTAATGCAGAAAGATATTTTATTAATCCTATTATAGCAGCCTTTCCTCGTGCTTTAACTAATTCGGTGTTGGTTAGTATTTTATTTCTAGAAAGTGCAGGCACCCTCCGAAGCGCTTCCTTGAAAACAATTTCCTCTGTATCACCCTCTACTATTATAACCTTTTTAGTAAAAAATATACGCGACATATGATCATCTAATTTCATTATCATTTTTACATAATTCTTGTCATCTTTTGATAGTTGTTTGTATTTTTCGGTCACAGAGAATGGGTTGATTGAGGTATGAGAGGATTCATAATGGAATCTATTCAATACTTGTCTTGGTTTCCTAGAAAGATCGATGAGATAAGGGGAGTGAGTTGTGGCAATTATTTGAGATGATAGGCCTGATAATTCATAGATAATATCTCTCATTTGATTGGCTGCACTTGGATGAAGATATATTTCAGGTTCCTCAAAGCCAATGATAAGACTCCTTGCGTCGTCACCTCTTTTTCTTAACCACTCCTGCCTGAATCTTAGCAGACCAAAAACAGCGGCCCTTACCATACCGGTTCCTTGGTTAGATACTGTAGTTCGTATATTACTTGACATTTCAATGGAGAAAGTAGGTGACAATGCCGTGTCAGGATTGGAAAGATCGGCGAGTGCATAGATTTTTGACTCAGGGAATACACCGCAAAGAACTTTGTTTAGCTCACCCATCATTATCCCAAATTCTGATTTTTCATCGGAAGGGTTTAATTCTTTAGCAAGTTCATTTAAACATTCTTGGGCACGCTTGTAATTGTCTGATCCTCCTCTAACATCTTTAAATAGTTCGTTTAGCGTTTTTTGAAGCACTCCAGTTTTATCTTCAATTTCATTAGCTCCTGATTCGGCGGGAATAAGTAAAAAACTTGGTAGTTTTGAAAGTACCACGCCACCTATGCCTCCTGGGTTTTTGTCCCAGATCTCTTCTTCTGTTACGTCCCAAATATCATCTATGAGCTCGAGTTTTGACTTCTCACTGCCACTTATGTTTTTTTCTAAAGCTGAGAATAGTTCGGTAATGATTGCAGCGTCGACTCCGGCTTCAATAAATTCCAGAGGCTTCTTAAGATTCTCAAAGTCTTTCTTTAGTTCTCTCTTGAGTGATTTTAATTCAATTAAAACATCTTCACCCAATGTATAGCTCTTTCTATAAAAAATGCTATTCCCAGTTTCTCCACTATCGGTTGGATCATAAGAAAAAACTCTTCCTTTAAATCCTCTCCACGATTTAGCGTCATCTGGAACATTTCTGAACTCAGCTTCAAGTATGATTTCTTTACAGGATATTTTGTTTTCACCAGTTTCGGCATCAACTTCGGAACAAAAACAGTCTGAGGTCATTCTTTTTTTATCAGACAATAACCACTCAATGGCCTTTAAAACTGAACTTTTCCCTGCGTTGTTAGAACCAATTAAAAACGTGGCGTCACCAAATTTGACCTGAGCATTGTGAATTCTTTTGAAACCATTTATTTTAAGGGTGTGTAATCGCATTAGTATTTTCCATATGCTATATAAAAATAAAATGTTTGAAGATGAATTTGTATTGTTCATACAATTAGTCATTTTAATTTTAAAAATAGAGTAATAATGAGACTCACATCAAAAAAACGTAATGATCTCGAAAAGCCAAATCCTTAATTGTCGGAGGGATTGTGGTATGTTGAATCATCGCGTTAAAAATAATGCCCCTCGTTCTTCGCAACAGCCACTTCGAGTAGTTTTGAACTAAAAGATTAGAACGTTATGATTTTCAATATTTTTTCAGACAACATAAAGGTTGTGATAGATTTTGTCCAGCAATGTTCGGAAAGGATATACGCAAACCGTTCAGATACGATAGAAGAAAGGGGAGCAACTGAAGACTTATAAGTAGATGTTGGGTTCATTTAACACATGCGTTATATACATTTAGCCCTGAGTTATAATTTCATATATCAGGGCATTATAAGAAAGTTATCAATTTGAAAAAACTATAAATGTTGAATAAATCGTTAACTCACGTTCTTGCTAGTCACTTTTATACACCATTCATATTTGTTAGCAATAGAGTTCCAGTGCCAAATATTTATAACACCATGCAAGCCTTCCTGGTAAAGAGTACCAAGCCGAACGACTACTGATGCTTGTGCAGAGACAAAAAGATGAACTTCGTCTGCCTGTTTTTTTAATTCAGAGATAATATAGCTAATTTCCTTCACTATTTTTTCTTGCTCGTCCTCCGCAGGGAGATTATCAAATCGGAATCCTGTATCCAGTCGAACATGTAAAGTATGGCCAATAAATTCAACAGGAAGATCTTTTTCTAAAATTTCCATCGTGAATGAAATTGCAAGACCGATAACCTTTCCATTATTTGATGGCGCACACTTACTATCATGAATATTCTGACCGCTGTAGCATTTTACTAACTTTGCATTTGTCGGCGGTGCGTCAAGAGGGTGAAAAGTTCTTTTATCCCGGTCAAAATCAAACAACTTTAATGGTAAGTGCCCATCCGTCATGAAGCTACCAACCATATACAGATATGGCACACTGCCAAGTGCAGCAACATAAGCAATTGCCGCATCGGTGTGATATATTCTTTCTTGAATTATCTGCCGAATAAAACCTGCATTGGATAAATTGTTATTTTTGTCCCTTGAATCAAATGCTTTAAAGTCCACATTTAATATTTTTGCTTTTTCTCTGGAAGAGAGTATTTTCTCCGCAGCTTGTGAATCCGTATTTTCGAACCCATACGCACGAATAAGAGCAATGTCTCGCTTATTCAAATCTCGAAGAGCGAAGTAAGCACAAATTCCCCAAAGACCAAACCCAGCAACCAGAAAAATCACACCAAAAAAGAGAGCAAGATCAGAGCATTTTTGATAAGTAAACGTTAATCCATCGATAATATTAACATTTTTCTTAAGAAATTCTTCGGAGAAAACAAGATTTACTCCCCATCCTCCAACTAATCCCGCCATTCCAATTTTAAGTACCCCAAACGTCAGTCGGGACAATTGATCTTTCGGCCTAAAAATAATTTTTATCAGATACATGAGTGTTGCATTGTTCATTTCCCCTCCTCAGAATTCCTGTCGCAAAATATTTTCACCTTCAAAATAGTAAAGCGCGTTTTTCTCTGTTCCAATTATTATAAAAAAAAGCCTTTGTACAGGATTTCGTAACCTACATTGTTTCCAGTCCCTTATATCGATGTATGACGCATGGGGATTTTTTTCAGGATGTGTATGCCACGTACCAAAGTAAATCAATTGACCTTCAGAGTCATTATACAAGCGATCAACAATACGCTGATGTTCGGGATCTCTGAGAGTAAAATTCATTCTTGAACATCGATCTTCTTTCTGTGGAACCGTGATTTCAACTAATCCGTAACGTTCAATCTCAAGTTCTTTATCGCCAACGAGCACTCCAAATGCCTCGGGATCCATTGGTTTAAACTGTCGAAACCCCTGCCAGATCCCAATCACTTTCTTTGAGATGTGGAGACTAAAATATTCAGTATCGACAATTAGAGCATCAGCATTATCCATTGCAGATATCACACTCTTCATTAAACAAGGGTAGCACTTCTAATATACGAGTAAATGCGTAATACCTACCACTTAATTTGAATCCATTTGCTATCGCATCCTCAGAACTCCCCTTCCAGCTTACTCTGGATGAGTCTCGAATTTTATTAAGAAGATATTTTACTCCGAGATTAGCGGTGATAAGAGCAGTCTGAGTTGAGGCTATGTATGAATATGGTAGGAACGCATCGCCACATCCAGCATGGTTTTTAGTCAAATCTTGATTCGGAGCCAAAAAATTCAAGTTAGAAGCTAGTCCTCTTGAAAAATCAGTTGGGTCAACATATGCACAACGTAAACATCCTTTTGTTCCAGGAATCGCCAGAACGGCGTGCCCCCCTATGCCATACCCTTCAACCCATGTGTTAATAACTGGGACATTAATTTTTTCTTTAATTAAATAATCATGAAACAACCGTTCCTGGGTCGGTGCTCCTATCGCTATGATGATTAGATCATACTTCATTAGTAAATCACGGTGCCTCAAATCAAGTAGCTTACCAGTGTAACTTCCAATCTCAAGCCATGGATACTTGCTGGTGAGGCTATGCCATAATGCACTCGATTTATGGTATGAGACATACTGAGGTGGCAAAATGTGGCGATAAAGATTGTTCAGTGAAAGTGTCTCTGGATCGTATAAATCTATATGGCCAACGCCAGAGGCAGCGAGTTTATCTGCAACATCTCCTCCTACGGAACCACATCCAACAAGCATAACTTTTTTGCTAGTAAGGGATTGTTCCGCTCCACTCCGGGGCATAATCCTTTCTTTATTAAAAGTTAACACGATGAAGGGTTCAAGCACCCATTCGGCCAGATGTGAATGTTTGAAAGGCAATGTTTTCCGACCTTTGCCAGCGTTTTTTTGGGAAAAATGGATTCCAAACCATGTGATTCCAGAGGGGGTTTGGGCATTGAAGATTAGCCAAAACTCATGTGAACGCTTTTGAGCAAATTTCTGAGTTAATTTTGTCTGAACATTTGTCGGTAGATCTGATAGCAAATCTAGATACCAGTCAGTAAGTTCATCCTTTTTCCATGGAGAAGGTTTTATCACGCTCAACGGTATGACGAATCCGTTACCTTTTGCAGCTTGACGATTTTTTAGAAGCTGATTGATAGGTGAAAAAATATTATCTGGGACTGCCTCTTCAGCATAGCCTAAATGATATTTTCCCAGACCTACGCTGCCTTTACTTGGCTTCAGAACGCACAACTCTTCTGGTGTTTCGCTTTCAGTTAAACAGAGAAAGGGGGTAATGCCGGGCTCAACGATATTCAACCAGCCAGCTTCAAACTCCCGAAGTAATTCCTTTGTATTCCATTCATTATCGATTAAGGCTTGGCTTAACAAAGAAACATGGCGTTTTAGCGATTCTTCGAAAGCTAGCTCAGGACACTCAAAATTCACGGATACAGCATCAGGAACATTCACACAAATGCTTGCAAATTTGCTTCCAGGATAGAACGCAGTGTGCGCAAGCCTGGGCAATGTTGATGGCTCAGCTAGGAGAAAGCTGGGCATTTTCGAGAGTTCAGGAACAGCGATATGCCAAAGAGTAACTGGCACACCGTTTATCTCCAGTTCGACGATTAAGAATCCGACCTCTGCAGTCTTTGATGGAATTGCGGAGACCTTGTATCCGCATTCATTCAAGTGAGCCATGATGACTGAATAATTCATGCGCCTTGCGATGTCCCCACTACTCCGGCAGTTGCGAAAACAGTTTTAACAGCATTTGACGATGCAGATGATGTTTCAGCGCACTCAGGAAAATCTTCACCGAATGCATTTCGTAGCAACTCACACTGTTTTGACTCTTGCTCTTCATCAGCAACCTTATCCAAGGTTTTCAACAGTGCGCTCAGCTTGTTGCGAAACTGTGTTCCTGTGACGATACTACTGCTATGAAAAATATCTCTGTAAGGGCTCACTGGAAGCGTAACATTGACACTGTATTTATCCACGTCAACCTGAGTGAAATAGCTACGATAGTTAAGTATGTGGTTGATTGTTTTTCTCAGTGCAGTGAGGTCATCAGGGAAGCCTTCATCGTTGATGGAGGAAACGAAGGATTCCTTGACCATGACAGCTATACCAATTGAGTAGACTTTACGGCGTACATCATCGCCAAATGTAAAATTTCTCCAGCGCTTGAGGTATCTGACAATACGTCGAAACTGGTCATGCTTATTCGAGCCATAAGTTTCATTAGCGTCGTAATTATTCACCCAGTCGATAAGTTCACGTGGCGCAGATCTGGCCCACTCACGGTTATCATCAGCTGAATGTTTCTTGCCAACGGCCAGTTCGTATTGACCGTTATCGTACTTGCGGTAAATTGGGATATCGATATGAAGGTCATCAGCCTTGTAATCAGCAGTCACACAAGGTTTTTTGATCTTAGCATTTTTAAAACCCCGGCCTTCCAGTACTTCAAGTACAGCGAGCTTAGGTGTTATTGGGTTTTCTGGGGCCAGCTCCGCTTCGATTACTATTGCACGATCAATATCGAAATCCTGGCCTTTTTCCCGGATACCCGTGAAGGTCGCCAAAGACCCTTGAATGAAATCCTCAACAACCGGATATCCATCTTCTTTGAATCGTTCAACGATATCGGCAGTTATGCTATCGTCCTTGAGGCGGGCCGTCGTGTACTCTAGGTCCTTCCTTCCTAACTTGATAGCATCGTGAAAATTCTTAAATTTGTTTTGAAGACTCATATTGCCCCCCGCATTTGTTGTGAATTAAACAACAAATGGAGCCGCTTCGCTTGATTTCAAGTGGCCAAATGAGAATTTAATCGAATTCTGATTTACATCAATAAAAATTAGTGTTGGTGACGCAGGGAGCCCTTAAGGTTTAGTCTTTTTGAGGTGGTGGCTGACTAGCCATTTTTTTAATGAATGCAGTCAGCTTATCAATATCACCTTCCGCAATTGCTTTCTCATCCGGAGTTAGCGGGACTTCCTCAAGATACCGGCGTATAGAGGCTTTACTTTCAAGAGCCAGTGCCTGGGAACTGCTTTTCGGCAAGCTAAAATCACAGCCAATGCAGGCCATTCTGTGTGGGCAACTGCTCCAAAACGGATTGGTGCAATACAAATCGCCTAAATCATAGTACAGAGCAGGCCCTGATGGCGTTAGTGCCTGACTGTCATGATCGATCAGCACGCTGATCATATGGGAAATTTTGTCCGCTTTCACAAAAGAAGCCGCCAGCCGTGTTGGGCGAATGCGGATGTAGTGCAGGGTTGATCGCGGGCAGCTATGTCCGGACCACTCCATTAACTCATGCAAGGTCATCCCTTGTGGTACGCTGGCCAGTGCGGTGACCGCTGAAGCTCTTCCCCGGTGGCTGGTGATCCGTCCACGGCTGTCTTCGACCGGCACCCCAGCCCGGGCACAGAGTATCGGGATGATCGTATTATTCAATAATGTACCACCTGCCTTTTTTCCCCTGTATTGGAATAAATAATTGATCCTTTCAGCCGTTCGTTCATCTGTTAAGGGAGCCTGTTCGACTGGGCGTTCCTGTAACCACAAATCCACATATTTTTTCACAACACCGGCGACAGGTTTGACAAATGCCTTCGACGTTTTTCCAGCCGGAACATCCAGGTAGCATAAAGTTCCGGCTGGGATAATATTGCCATCGTCGTGTACAATGTCATCTGTCTGTTCATGCACACAGCCTGTGCTCAATCGTAATAATTCATTCTGGCGTAATCCGGCATGAGTCCAGATAACCGCCATCGCCTGGTGCAAGGCAAACGGATAATGGTTATCTGTTAGCATATCCTCCGGTCGTAAATTCAGGCTGGCCCAGATCAGCTTAAGCCACACAGGGTCGTCAATTACTCTGGGATTAACTCCACGGCTAAACAATGGTGTATCGGGGGTTGCAAGGTGACGGTACGGGTTTAGTTTTAGCCGCCCCCAGCCCCAAAGCTCGTAATCAACAAAAAAACGCCGAAGAGCATACAAAAAAGATGCCCGGGAATTGCTCATCAGTGGTTGACCAGATCGAGCGGACACACGCCTTGTCTCCACAGGCTCCAGAGAAAGCTCATCAACATTTATTCTTCCCAGTGCTGCGATGAAACTAGCACAGGTACTCATAGTCCAGTCAGCAGGTTCGCGGATATCAGGACAGTCACGGGCAAGCCACAACCCGATACGCAAAATAAAACTGTAGTTTGTCTCGCGGGTCTTGGGACGCATTACAGATGTCTCCCGCCAGCGCTGACACCATCCGACCCACTCAGCAGCAATCCCATCAGTCCGCTTTTCTTTCCATGCAAGGTAACCTCGCATACGCAATGGACGGGACAAAATCCCCATAGCTGCCAGTCCGTGAGATACCTTGCCTATAGCTCTGGCGATTCCTTCCGTACGATACTGCTGGCCTCGTTTGAGCAGCTCTTCTGTAAAACTCTCCAGTCGTGGATCGCCGTTTTCCAGCATTAGCATCCCTAATACTGCCGAGAGGAATAACTCTTGTGTCCGACGGGAATATCCGAGAGCCACAAGAACCTCCAACAAGCGATCCAGTTCCTGTTGAAAAAAACATTTTCCAAATGCAGCTTTGGCGTAATGTGCAGGCTGTCGGAATCGCTTGCTGTACAGTGGAAAAGGTATATTGGCAAGATGGAAAGCCCAGGCGGCCAAAAGTGGACCACTAATACGCCAATTCTGATACAACCCTTCCCAGACCTCTTCGCTCCAGCAGATACAAGGTTGATCTCTGCGAGCCATTTCGGCCAGTACTGCCTGAAGGGTACACTTGGTCAGCGCCTCGCGGATGTCGATGTTCTGGGCAATATCAAAAAATGGCTGTAACAGTGGTGGAACGGGTACCTGGTTTATAAAGGAAGAGCGGCGTTGCGGTGTACTGATAGCCGCGCGCTCTTCCTCAGAGAAAAAAGTCTTAAGGTTATATACTGTTTTATCAAATGGATGCCAGAAAATCTCGGTCGCAGTGTCCGATTTCATAGTAATCTCCTCACACCATCAAAATACAATTCTGGCTATTTTCAGATCCAGCTCTGCAACCGCACCGGCCATCCTGGCAGCGAGTTCTGTCCCGGACAGGTGTAAATAAATCTGAGTAGTTCTGGGATCTCGATGTCCGGCATATGCTGCAAGTTCATGCAAGGACCACCCAGCCCGCGCCAGATGAGTCAGACGCAGGTGACGGAATGTATGAGTTGAAAAATAAGGCAGTCCGGATTTGAGCCCCCAACTACGGACGGTTTTACTCCAACTCCAGATGCTTAGTGGCATGCCGTAATTCCGATCTGACATTGAACGAAATAATGGGCCACCAGAAACACCACTTTGCCGTAGGTGTTGCAAATGGGCTGCAAGTACAGGTGCTACCGCCGGACTGTAACAGACAATACGCTCTCTATGATTCTTGGTGGTTTCAGCACGAATACGGATTAATCGAAGACCTAAATCAAGATCGTCAACTCGAAGTGCCGTCACTTCAGCTCGCCTTAATGCACCATAGTAAGCCAGAGTTAGCATTAGCCGGTCGCGTAACGTTGCGGTGGCAGCCTGTTGCAGCAGAGTAAACCAGCCATGATCATCTGGAATACGTGGAAGGCGCGTGATACGAGGCACAAGCCCACGTCCGCTGAAAACTGGACCAGGCAACATCGCCCGAGGAACAGGGCTGGTTTCACAAAGCTCTTGGTAATAAAGATAATCGTACCAGAGCCGAATAGCAGAGATGCGCAACTGGAGTGTGGAACTGGATACCGGATGCGCCATTCCTGGTAATTGTGGGCGAATATAACCGGAAAAATCCTCAAAATGGGCTGATGTAGGAGGAATTGATTCCGCTTCGCAGTAGCGTAAGTAATGTGTCAGTGCTCCTCGGTAGGCTTTAGTCGTTGCTTCAGCCCGACCCAGGTCAGTCAGAAGTCCGAGCCATTGCTCAACAAGATGCATACTGGCAGTAAAAAGTGGATTGCTGACCATCATGTTGACCTCTTTTGACAGAGAAACAGGTGCAGTTTAGTTCAAATGGCCCAATCAGGTGTTGCATTCCACTTAACTTACTAAAGTTCATAATTGCTGCTAAACGCCACCACGCCGTGACGGCGAAACTGCTCCTTCTGTTTAAAATAGGGTTCTCCCATTGCCACCAGTGACTTCGCCTCTGCGCTACGGGCAATGACGCAGCCGTCGTTATTCGACAGCACCACCACCGGTTTGCCTTTGAGATCCGGCCTGAACACCGTTTCGCAGGAGGCATAAAAACTGTTCACATCCACCAGCGCAAACATGGTCAGCAGGCCGCTTTCACGATAAACGTCACCACGCCAAAAATATCCAGCGGCATATCTTCGTTAATGCGGATAGGCGCATAGGCCGGGTTGCAGGGAACCAGCTGGATTATCGGGCGCAGTTGCAGGCGCTTGACGGTAAATTCGCCATCGATAGCGGCGATAATTATATCGCCGTGTCTGGCGGTTCTCGCGCTGTCAACCACCAGCAAATCACCATTGCCGATGCCCGCGTCGATCATAGAATCGCCCGTGGCGCGGACAAAATAGGTCGCACTGGGGTGCGCCACCATAAATTCGTTGAGATCGATTCCCCGCTCAACGTAATCGCGTGCCGGGCTGGGAAAGCCGCATGGCACTAAGTCACTGAAAAGAGGCGTAATTACGCTCTCGCGTTGTTCTGCAAGTTTGTACATCATGACCGTAAACACCTTATACTGTATTTATATACAGTATTATGAATTTCAGGAATGAATCAAGCCACTTTTCACGGAGAAAGAAAAACGCGTTGAAGTGTAGAGGAATTTAATTTGCCCGCTATTTGCTGCCCTCAGGCGGAGCAGCAGGCGGCGTGTACCAGTTCTCTTTGGCAACCATCACCGCCCCCTCAGGCTGCATCACAAAGTTTGGCGACATTATCTGTACGTTGAATTCGTTAAAGACATCCTGAATATTGCTAAACAGTTCGTTTCGGGCGGTGGCCAGCGACTGACCCGGCTGCAATCGCACCTGAAGTTCATAGGCAATATACCAGTCCATCAGGCTCAACTGACGCACCAGTGGCGCAAGCGTCAGGTCAATCCCTTTTGCCCGTTTTGCCGCCAGTTCCAGCATCGCATGAACCTGACGCCAGGGCGTGTCGTAACCGATCGTCACACCCACTGTTAAATTGATACCGCCATTCACACTCTGCGCACTAAGGTTAGTGATTTTTCCACTCACCACCACCGCGTTGGGAACGGTCACAACGTAGTTTTCACGGGTGATAATTTTTGTCGCCAGCATACCGATTTCACTGACCAGACCTTCATTATCCGCCACCCGTATGACATCGCCTTTGCGTAATGCGCGTGAATAAATCAGCACTAACCCGCTCATGGCGTGGTTCATCACGCCCGCCGAGCCCAGCGTGAGCATTAACCCAAAGAAAACGCTAATCCCCTTAAAGGCCAGCGAGTTCGCCCCTGGCAGGAAGGGATACGCCGCCGAAAGTGCAAATAACCACACCACGACCGATATCAGTTTGCGGGTCGCCCCGACGGTTTCTGGATGAATACCAGGGAGCTGCAACCGCCCTGCTTCAACCTGATTAAGCACCATTTTCAGCAACTTCAGAATGAATGCGGTAATCACGAAGATGATCAGAACGATCAATAGCCCCGGCAAGGCGGAGACTATCGACAGGGCAATCTCACGCACGACGCGTACGGACCAGTCACCCAATGATTCCCCCCAGACGCGCGTCCAGGGGAACAAACTGAATACCCAGCGCAGCCAGGCATACAACGCAACAATGCCTAACATCACCATCAACACCGCATAGAGCCGCGTTTCGATAGCGCCGGTAAAACGTCGCCAGCGCTGGGGGAGCCAGCTTCGATTCTCTATGATGCGCCGACGGTAATAGCGTCTGACTACGCGCCATGAGCGATAAGCGCCATACCAGAACACCACCAACCCCAGCAGTCCGCCAACCGTTTTCACTACCGACAGCGCCAGCCAGCCGCTGTCATACTGATCGCGCAGCGCCGTGCGTTGAGCTTCCATGCGCGCCAGCACCCGCTGTGCAGCCTGATCGAGCGTGAGATCGTCACCTTCGTCCAGATCGCCTTGCGTCAGAAGCATTACCGACTTGCCGTTCATCACGATAAGTCTCCCCTGCTGGTTATAGCGCACAACAGGGACGATCGTTAACGCCGACTGAACGTCGGCCTGGGTAAAGTTTCGCAGCGTATTATGGATGCGCAGCACCCGTTCTTCAGGCGTGGTGAGGCCAAATTTGGCCTGCAACATGACGACGGGTTGGTGGAAGATATAGACCGTCCGTGCGCGTTCCTGTTGCGTCGGCTCCTGGCGGGGCTCCGCCGCATGAGAAAAAAACACCAGCGAGGGGAAAAAGCAAAGTAATACCGCGAGCAGTACCCTTTTCATATCTGCCACCGGGACGCGAGGATTATCGTTTTAATTCAAAAAGCCAGCGCACCGGCCGTTCGTCTTTTTTCAGCATAGACCAGCCGCTCACTCGTGCAATAGCCTCAGGAATAGAACATCTTGTTGAAATCGAAAATCGATAAAAAATACGATTAAAAAACAAACAATTAACAAAAAAATAAACGTTATTCGCCAACTTCCTTGTTATTCCAGCCACCTTGTCTAATGTAAACAGTGAGTTAAATTTTATTTAAGATTTTTCTAAAGATACATTTTCTGACCTTTCATCGACTGCTGCTGAGTCATTAAAAGAGTGAGGCTTGCAATGAGATTGAAACCGATAGCCAGAGGATTGGCCCTGGCTGGCTTATTATCCACGTTCATTATTCCGGCCTATGCCGATGTCAGCCAAAAGGACGCGACCTCGTCCACGAAGAACGCTAACGACCAGCTCTACAACCAACTGCCCTTCTCCGATAACACCGATTTTACCGACGCCCACAAAGGCTTTATCGCCGCACTGCCACAAGACGTTATCAAAGGTGAACAAGGGAACGTTATCTGGAACCCACAACAGTACGCGTTCATCAAAGAAGGGGAAAAATCCCCGGATACCGTTAACCCAAGCCTGTGGCGCCAGTCTCAACTTATCAATATCAGCGGTCTGTTTGAGGTCACTGACGGCGTATATCAAATCCGCAACCTTGACCTCTCTAACATGACCATTATCGAGGGCAAAGAGGGTGTTACCGTCGTCGATCCGCTGGTTTCGGCTGAAACGGCGAAAGTCGGTATGGATCTCTATTTCAAAAACCGGGGACAAAAACCGGTCGTCGCGGTTATCTATACGCACAGCCATGTGGACCACTATGGCGGTGTACGCGGTGTGGTTGATGAGGCCGATGTGAAGTCCGGGAAAGTCAAAATTTATGCGCCCGCCGGTTTTATGGAGGCCGCCGTGGCCGAGAACATCATGGCGGGTAACGTCATGAGCCGACGCGCCAGCTATATGTACGGCAACCTGCTGAAACCCGATGCCAAAGGCCAGGTCGGCGCGGGGCTGGGCACCACGACCTCAGCGGGCACCGTCACCCTGATTGCCCCGACCAATATCATTGAAAAAGACGGGCAAAAAGAGGTCATCGACGGGTTAACCTACGACTTCATGCTGGCGCCCGGATCTGAAGCCCCTTCTGAAATGCTGTGGTATATCGAAGAGAAAAAACTCATCGAATCCGCGGAAGATGTGACCCACACGCTGCATAACACCTACTCCCTGCGCGGGGCGAAAATTCGTGAGCCGCTGCCGTGGTCAAAATATATCAACGAAGCGATCGTCCGCTGGGGCGATAAAGCCGAAATCCTGATGGCCCAGCACCACTGGCCGACCTGGGGCAATGATAACGTGGTTAAGTTGCTGAAAAGCCAGCGTGACCTGTATCGTTATATCAACGACCAGACCTTACGTATGGCTAACGAAGGCCTGACCCGTGATGAAATCGCCGCCAACTTTAAGCTGCCGGATTCACTGGCCCATACCTGGGCGAACCGCGGTTACTACGGTTCGGTGAGCCATGACGTTAAAGCCACTTACGTGCTCTATCTCGGCTGGTTTGACGGCAATCCGGCTACGCTTGACGAACTGCCGCCGGAAGAAGCCGCGAAGAAATTTGTGGAATATATGGGTGGCGCGGATGCCATTCTGCAAAAAGCCAAAACTGACTTTGACCAGGGGAATTACCGCTGGGTGGCACAGGTTGTCAGTAAAGTAGTCTTTGCCGATCCGAATAATCAGGACGCTAAAAACCTCGAAGCGGATGCGCTGGAGCAACTGGGGTATCAGGCCGAATCCGGCCCGTGGCGTAACTTCTATCTGACTGGCGCGCAAGAGCTGCGTAACGGCGTGGTGAAGGGACCGACGCCGAATACCGCCAGCCCGGATACCGTTCGCGCGATGACACCAGAAATGTTCTTTGATTATCTGGCGGTACACATCAACGGCGAGAAAGCCGGTAATGCAAAATCGGTATTTAATATCGACCTTGGCAATGACGGCGGCAAATATAAGCTGGAGCTCGAAAACGGTGTGCTGAACCACACCGCCAATGCCGAAGCGAAAGATGCTGACGCCACCCTGACCCTCGATCGTGCGACCCTGAATAAGATCATCCTGAAAGAAGAGACGCTTAAACAGGCTGAAGATAAAGGGGAAGTCAAACTCTCAGGTAACGGTGCCAAACTGGATGAAATGCTGGGCTATATGGATAAATTCGAGTTCTGGTTCAATATTGTGACACCATAACCGATAGCGCCCCGGTGACACGATCACCGGGGCGCTTTGTCATTTCAGACAGGAATTAACATTGGCGATAATTATTTTTCGGCAATATTAATGACCACCCGGCGATCCGCAGACAAACAGGTAATCAGTTGATTACCCGACTGCCCGTCACAGCGATTTCCGCTTACCGGTTCACTTTCACCTCGCCCTTCAGCAGTGATATTTTGTGCCGGGAATCCCTCGGCGATCAGTTCATCAGCAACGGCCTGGGCACGACGAGCTGATAATTGCTGGTTGTAATCTGCGCTGCCAATACGATCGCTATAACCAATCACTACCGTTGTTTTATTGTTGGTTGGCTGTAAGCCTGGTGCATGATAAAGCTGGTTGATTGCGGCTTTCCCTTGCGCAGAAAGCTGGGCTGAGTCGTAGCCAAACAGCACATCTGATTTGAGATTAAACTGCTGCGGTTCAGGCGCAGGCAACGGTGCGTCAACCGGCGTATTAACAACAGGCTCATCATCATGCTGACCAAAACGGTATGAAATGCCTGCCGTTACCGAACTGACATCGCTGCTCACGCCAATCTGATTAGCATTCCCGACATTACTGACCCATTGATATTCTAAGCGCCCTGCCCAATTTTTATTAAACGCATATTCCGTACCGACAGCCGCAAGCGGTCTGACTCCCGTTTCAAAGCGATTATGCCCACCGATATCAGACTCTGCACGATACCCCATCGCCCCTGCCCGGCCATAAATATCCCATTTATTGGTTAGCCCATAACTGGCTTTAAGCGACATTTGTAAGCCCTGACTTTTCATTTTCGCGCCAGACGCACCATGATTACCCTGAATTTGCATATTCCCCAGATAATCATATCCCCCTTCGACCGCTAACCACGGTGTAATCTGATAACCGGTAAAGACACCACCGCCCACGTTATCGCGATCAAAATCAAATTGATCGCTATTGTGCGCGTTATCAACTTGCCCCTGACTGGTATGAGAATCAAAATAGTGTGACCAACCAAATTTAGTACCACCGTACCAGGTGCCCGCATCCGCCGCTGCAAAAGCCGTTGAGGCCGTAAACGCATTGGCAATAATCAGAGTAATGAGAGTCTTTTTCATATATATCCCGTTATGAGCTTGCTTAAATTAACGCTGTATCTGTTTAAGTGCGCTCACAATAAATCCAAACACTCACTCTGATAATCTATTTGTTATTTATTTTTGGACAATGGCACGACAAGCCTGCTCATTAAGAGATGCAGGCTGTCAAAAATTTTCCGGGAGATTATTAATCGCCATCAGATAACCACCTCTTTTAAATGAGATATATTCGCCTTTGCTCAATGCAGAAATAACGTTCAAAATGCTACTGCGCGATAAGAGCGTACGGTCCTGAATATACTCAAGGATAGAGGTGCGCATCCGCGTGGCATCGGGTAACAGAATCATCTCCAGTAAATGGCTGCGGATGACAGAGTATGTTCGCTGCTGCACCACTAGCGCGTCCCGATAAAAAAGATATGCCGTATGGTAGGAAAGTAATGCCGCGACGTCCGCCCACAGACCTTCTTTAGTAAAAATCTCGGTAGCCTTTGTTGCATCGACGCGCAACATTGTCGATTCGGTTTCAACCCGGAAAATATGTCCACGAACCGGTTGGATCATTTCTGCGATGCCAAAAAGATGCGGATCATAGACGGTAACAATCAGCAAACCATCTGACGCCCGCAATATAGAGAGCTCACCCTCCATAAAAATATAGAGTTGTTGCTTGCCTTTATGCGTCCATGTCATACGCTTGCGTGGCGGAATTCTTACGCTTTCAGCGACAGGAGCCAGGGCTGCCGTCAAGCGTTGTATGCTGGCCTCTGGTCGAACGGGAGACAATATATTCATTATGATTCCTGATAATAATAATGACTGGAGTATAGCTTACCGCTATCTCAGTGCAATGCACTAAAAATGGCATTATCACTTACGCTGCTGAAGGCAGGCAGAATTTATATTTAAACAAATTCGGTTCACCTTCAAATCCGTGTTCAACTTATACTGATGTAAATCTTTTTGTGATACCCGCCATTCCCCACACCCGTCACAACACACTGACGAAATTTTCAGGCAGCAAAATACGATGAAAAAAAACATTCTATTATTAACCTGCATAGCCGTTATCTGCCCTACGCACGCCGCAGGATTATATCTTTATGAGATAGCCACTGAAGATACTGGCTTAGCTTCCGCCGGGCAAGCGGCCCGTGCGCAGGATGCCTCAACGCTCGCCACTAACCCCGCAGGAATGACACGATTACCCGATCGTATGGTTACCGGCGGCTTACAGACGCTCTATGGCGATGCAAATTACAGAATGGACAACGATGCCGGGCTACAGGGAAAAAGCCCGGGCAATATTATCGGATGGTTTCCAGGAGCCAGTGCGTTATATACGCAAAGAATAAATAACGATGTCACCGTCGGAATAGGTATGTACGGCAATTATGGTCTGGGCCTGGATTTCGGCAATTGGGCGGGATCGCGGTTAATCAGTAAAAGTACATTACTCGGGCTGACCATTAGCCCTGCGGTGGCCTGGAAAGTGAACGATCGTCTCTCTGTTGGTCTGGCGCCGGACATTAATTACGGCTACCTTTCCCTCACGCGTCAGGTTAATGGCCGGGACGAAAAACAGACAGACCACGACTGGGCGATGAACTACCGGCTTGGCATGCTGTTCGACATCAATAAACAGACTCGTGTGGGGCTAACGTGGCAAAGCAAAACAGACTATCATTTTTCAGTTAATGCGACCGCTCGACTGCCACAGGCCGGTAATATCCCCAACTATACATTGCCCATTTCTGCACAGGTTAATGCTCCGCAGCAGGTTATGTTTAGTCTGGTACATGATGTTAATAAACAATGGTCCGTAATGGGTAATCTTGGCTGGCAGGACTGGAGTGCCTACGACACGAATCAAATAGCCGTAAATGGCCGCCCGATTGAGCATAATAATCGACTAAAGGATACCTGGCATACCGCATTAGGCGTGCAATACAGGCCGAACGAAAAATGGCGACTGAATACCGGTGTCGCGTGGGACAGCAGCTTTTATCGCACACAAGGCGATACGGCATTAACCATGCCCTCAGGGCAGGCCTGGCGATGGGGTTTCGGCGGGCAATATCAAATTACGCCAAACAGTAACATTGGTGTTGCAGTGGAGTACTTAAAAATGGAATCGGCAAAAGTCTCTACGCCCGCCATCAAAGGTGAATTTGCGCATCCAGCAATTTTATTTTTAAGTGCTAACTACAGCTATACCTTTTAAACGGTAGAACATTTAATTTTAAACAATCTAACGTTATACCGTATTTCTCGACAGTGATATCCTTATGGCTATTGAATATCTTAAGCCAATAAACTCACTCACATACTCAGGTGGTTACTGACTTTCAATGACACGAAGGCATAGTAATCATTATTATTTTCTCAAATAAAACCACTCATTGAGGATATATGAAACTCAATAAAATTACAGGCTATATGGTTTTAACCAGCCTGCTATCAACATCACTATTTTCCTTTTCTGCCATGGCACAGGAAAATACTAAAGCGGCCACTGAACACACCAAAAGCGCAAATGAAGCACTTTACAATCAATTGCCCTTCTCTGATGCCACAGATTTTTCCAACGCGCATAAAGGCTTCATTGCTGCATTACCGTCAAATGTCATAACCGGTGACAAAGGAAATGTCATATGGGATCCACAGCAATATAATTTCATCAAAGAGGGAGCCAAAGCGCCTGACACGGTCAACCCCAGCCTCTGGCGCCAGGCCCAGTTAATTAATATTGGTGGTCTGTTTAACGTCACCGATGGCGTGTATCAAATTCGTAATCTTGATCTCTCGAATATGACCATTATTGAGGGTAAAACCGGGATTACCGTTATCGATCCTCTCGTTTCGGCAGAAACAGCGAAAGTCGGGATGGATCTTTACTATAAAAATCGGGGCAAAAAGCCGGTGGTTGCGGTGATATTTACCCATAGCCACGTTGATCATTATGGCGGTGTAAGAGGCGTCGTTAACGAAGCTGATGTTGCCAGCGGAAAGGTTAAAATCTATGCGCCAGCCGGGTTTATGAAAGAAGCCGTATCCGAAAACATTATGGCCGGGAATGCCATGAGCCGCAGGGCCAGCTATATGTACGGTAATCTTCTGAAACCGGACGTTAAAGGTCAGGTTGGCGCAGGATTAGGCACCACGACATCAGCCGGTACAGTTACGCTGATTGAGCCAACAAACTATATTACCGAAACCGGACAACAGGAGAATATTGACGGCCTGACCTATGATTTTATGATGGCTCCCGGTTCTGAAGCGCCCTCTGAGATGTTGTGGTACGTAAAAGAGAAAAAAATGATTGAAGCTGCGGAGGATGTCACCCATACCCTGCATAATACCTACTCTTTACGCGGTGCCAAAATTCGCGATCCTCTGGCCTGGTCAAAATATATTAATGATGTTATCAACCGCTGGGGCGGTGATGCTGAGATTATCATCGCGCAGCATCACTGGCCAACATGGGGGAATAATAACGTCGTCAATCTGATGAAAAGCCAGCGCGATATGTACCGTTATATCAATGACCAGACATTACGCATGGCAAATAAAGGGCTAACGCGTGATGAAATTGCCGATAACTTTAAACTCCCTTCCGGGTTAGCCAGTTCATGGGCGAGCCGTGGCTATTACGGTTCCGTTAGCCACGATGTGAAAGCCACCTATGTATTTTATCTTGGCTGGTTTGATGGCAACCCGGCAACCCTTGATGAATTACCGCCTGAAGCCTCGGCGAAAAAGTTTGTTGAGTATATGGGCGGTGCCGATGCGATTATGCAGAAAGCGAAAGCCGATTATGCGCAGGGTAATTATCGCTGGGTTGCACAGGTCACCAGCAAAATAGTCTTTGCCAACCCAGATAATCAGGCGGCCCGTCATCTGGAAGCGGATGCCCTGGAGCAACTGGGTTATCAGGCCGAATCAGGCCCGTGGCGTAACTTCTACCTCACCGGCGCGCAGGAATTGCGTAATGGCGTAGTGAAAGGCCCAACGCCAAATACCGCCAGCCCGGATACGGTACGGGCAATGTCTCCGGAGATGTTCTTTGATTATCTCGCGGTACACATTAATGGTGAAAAAGCCGCCAATGCGAAAGCCATTTTCAATGTCGATTTAGGAAACGATGGCGGTAAATATAAACTGGAGCTTGAAAACGGGGTGCTGAATCATACAGCAAACGTACAGGCAGAT
The DNA here is from genome assembly GCF_057782505.1 of Pseudocitrobacter sp. CD920760. Taxonomy (NCBI): domain Bacteria; kingdom Pseudomonadati; phylum Pseudomonadota; class Gammaproteobacteria; order Enterobacterales; family Enterobacteriaceae; genus Pseudocitrobacter; species Pseudocitrobacter sp. CD920760. Next base: position 2,552,386 of record NZ_CM173490.1, on the reverse strand, counting down.
AATGCGGATGCGACGATTGCACTGAATCGCACGACGCTGAATAAAATTATTCTGCAAGAAGAGACGCTGAAGCAAGCCCAGACAAGGGGGGAAGTGAAAATTTCAGGAGACAGTGCAAAACTCGATCAGATGCTAAGTTATATGGATAAATTCGAGTTCTGGTTCAATATTGTGACGCCATAAAATCGAACGCCTTCTGCCATTGCCTGGCAGAAGGCGTTTTACGGCTATTTACTACTGCGGCGGGAGACATAATCCCGTTGCGTTTCGCCGGTATAAATCTGGCGCGGACGGTAGATAGTCAGCGGGGACTGATGCATCTCGTTCCAGTGTGCCACCCAACCCAGCGTACGGCCTACCGCGGCCACCACCACAAACATGGAAGATGGCAGGCCCATCGCTTTCAGGATCACCGCAGTGTAGAAATCCACGCTCGGCGACAGTCCATTTTCAACAAACCAGGGATCGGTCAACGCCACTTCTTCGAGCGCCATCGCAACCTGTAGCAGACTGTCGGACATCCCCTGCTCCTTCAGCACACGATGACAGGTATCGCGCAGGATCGCCGCGCGAGGATCAAGATTGCGGTAACGCGAGTTACCAAATCCCAAACGGCGAAACGCCTGCGGGTCCCGCTTCGCATTGCGAAGGAACGCCGGTACCTGATCGACCGTTTCAATCTCTTCCAGCATGCGCATGCTGGCTTCATTCGCACCACCGTGCATCGGGCCCCACAACGAGGCCAGCCCTGCCGCCACGCAGGCGAACAGATTCGCACCCGATGACCCCGCCGCGCGAACCGTCGTGGTCGATGCGCACTGGCCATGATCGGCGTGCAGTACCAGAATCTGGTTCATCGCCTGTTCAATCACCGGATTAAGCTGATATTTTTCCGCTGGAATCGCAAACAGCATGTGCAGGAAATTGCCCGCATAGGAGAGATCGTTACGCGGATATTGCGCGGGTTGTTCGATGGTAAATTTATAGCTCATTGCCGCAAGCGTCGGCATTTTAGACAGTAATCGCGTAGCCGCCAGCGCCCGGTGTTCGGGATTTTCCACATCCAGCACATCGTGATAGAACGCCGCCAGCGCCCCCACCATGGCGCACATCAGCGCCATCGGATGCGAGTCGCGACGAAAACCGCTGCACATCTTTGACATCTGCTCATGCACCAGCGTGTGCCGCGTAATGTTTTGTCGGAAGGCCTGATAACGGGATTCGTCCGGTGCGTGGCCTTCCAGCAAAATGTAAGCCACTTCCAGAAAGTCGCACTGACTGGCCAGTTGCTCAATCGGATAACCACGGTGTAGCAGAATGCTTTTTTCCGTATCGATATAGGAAATCGCTGACTGACAGCCCGCTGTGTTAGAAAAACCGGGATCAAAGCCGCATAAGCCAGACTGATTCAGCGCCCGGATATCCATACCATCGTGCCCAAGCGTTGCTGACACGCGGTCCAGTATCACAGGCTCCTGCCCGTCCAAAGAAAGCGTTAGTGGTTTAGCACCCATCGGTAAGTGTCCCCTGTGCAATACAAAGCCATAACCTGAGGTAATATTTCAGGCAGAAAAACCAACATAACCAGAGCGATGGGGCGATTCTTTGATGTAAACGGCTAAAACAACGATAAAACGTGCGATGAATAAAAAACGGAGGTTGTTTATGGCTGCGCATTCAAAAATTCAAAGAAAAAGGGTGCATTGAAGATACCAGCCAGCACATGAGATTGGCGGGGATAACCAGGGCAATTAAGCCCGAACGCTGCCGTTTCATAGCCTGCTTCTCCTTGACCCGAGGGTCTGTAAGAGGCTAATCTTTATGTGTCGCATGTAGATATCGCCTCAGATTAATGTTTAACGTCTTGCCGGACGTTGAATGTAGTCTGGGGCTTTTCTCTATCTGCCTTTTGATATTTGCCTGAGACAGATAGCCTCAAGCACCCGACGCAATATTACCTCTTCTTCTCTCTACTCCCGCAGTCTGAAAGCGGACCTGCCGTACTGTTCATTGGCGTTAATCCTGGCTTTCACCACTGAAGAAACGGTTGAAGAACCAACAATCAGGGAGATTCTGTGAAGATTACCGCTCGTTGCGATCCTGATATATAGACCTGTGTTATACATGCCGCGTTCAATTGAAGAATGTATCAGGAAGCGTTATGAAAAAATTTGCGATGATCTTTGCCATTATTCTGGCGACGGCAACCGTCAGCGGTTGCGCACCATGGTGGGGACCGGCTGGACACGGTGGTCCTGGCGGGCATGGTGGCCAACATTCAGGCGGACCAGGCAATGGTCATGGTGGCCCGGGCGGTCGTTAATCAATGTGATTGCCCAGCCCAATCGTTCTGGAGATTGCAAAATACACCGCCCGAAGGCGGTGTATGCCAGCTTTGTTAGTGATGCACTAATTCACCAGAGCTGTGTTTTGGCCCGAGTCGTCCCGCCTCTTTCAAGATTTCCTCAATAAGTTCCTCAAGGCACTCTTTGCCATGATGGTCGCATACCAGATGCACCTGCCGCGATATCTCTTCTGTCTGCATACCATCACACAAGGCTGATTTGAGCATCACCGCTGCCCAGCGTTTCGCTTCAGAGTGAGTTAACATACCCCCTCCCGATTCAGGATACCTTTCTAAGCGTAGCCCTCAGGATGCAAATATCCAGCATGAGAATAATCACCAAGAGAAACAAAATATGTCACATTAATTCAGGTCTGTTCATCCCACATTCATTAACTATATTAATTGCTCACATTGATTATTCACAAAAACTCGATTAGCCTGTATCGGAAAAATCGCAACTGGATAATGAGTAATGAAGAAGAAAATGATAGCGCTATTTGTCATCAGCCTGGCCGGGTGCAGCGCAAATAGTGTCCAGAGCAATGCCGCGCACGTAAGAGTCACGAATAACGAACCGGGTCGCGAATGTAAGTTCCTTGGCGATATCACCGGAAGCCAGGGCAATTTCTTTACCGGCGGCTGGACATCAAACAGCAATCTTGAGACTGGCGCGCGTAATGATCTGAAAAATAAAGCGGCCAATATGGGCGGGAATGTGGTCGCGCTCATCACGCAAAGAGCGGGCCAAACCGGCGGCGCTTATGGCGGTACGGGTTCTTCCGAACAGACCAATGTCACGTTATCAGGCAATGTTTATCGCTGCCCCGAGTAAATATCAGGCCCATAACCGGGCCTTTCACTCATTCCAGATTTAAAAATTAAATAACAATAATACCCCTTCCGGCATCAGCAATTTTATCATTCTGACCACAAAGAAAATTCCCATAATAAATTCGACATAAAAAAGTTAATCTAGAGTTAATACTGAGGTTTTCATCAACGTGAAATGGAGGATTGATAATTGTCTATTCAACACGACGAAAAAGGCCAGGTTGTTATTGGAGAAGCTGCGCTCGCTCTTGCTCTTAGCGAGAAAGAGATAAGCATTAATTCGCTCATTACACAGCTATCGCGGATGGAAATGGGCTGCGTGACTAATGACAGGATACAATCAATTGCCAACGCCAGAGACTGGCTTAAGAGTTTCGAGCATCCTCAGGACGTTGCGGCATGTCTGCCCTACCTTAACAGCTAAAGTGAACTGTCTTTATCTCGAACAGAAGTGATATTCCTGGACGGTGTCGAGTTTCCGCCGGAAAACAGCGAAGAAGTGGCTGCATACAATACAGCCACTTAGCGAATTTTAATGTTTCACCATCACATGCCGCACGACCGTATAATCTTCCAGCCCGTACAGCGACATATCCTTGCCGTATCCCGACAGTTTCTGCCCTCCGTGCGGCATTTCACTTACCAGCATAAAGTGGGTATTGACCCATGTGCAGCCATATTGCAACCGCGCGCTGACGCGATGTGCGCGGCCAACATCCTGCGTCCACACGGAAGACGCCAGCCCATACTGTGAGTCGTTCGCCCACGCCAGCACCTGCGCTTCGTCATCAAATGCGGTCACACTCACCACCGGACCGAAGACTTCACGCTGTACAATGTCGTCCTGCTGCTGCGCGCCCGCCAGCAGCGTCGGCAGGAAGTAATAACCTTTACTCTCAGCCTTATGACCACCGGTGATCACCTTGACGTGCGGCAGCGCTTTCGCTTTGTCTACCGCCGCGCTAACACGTTCAAGATGGGCAATCGAACTCAGTGGCCCCAGTTCAGTACGCTCATCATTCGGATCGCCGATTTTCAGGCTGGCCACTGCCGCGCCGAGTTTTTCAACTAACCGCTCATAGACCCCTTTCTGCGCATAAATGCGACAGGCGGCGGTACAATCCTGCCCGGCATTGTAGAAACCAAAGGTGCGCACGCCCTCAACCACGGCATCAATATCCGCATCATCAAAGACGATCACCGGCGCTTTCCCGCCCAGCTCCATATGCGTACGTTTTACCGAGGATGCGGTATGCGCAATGATGTGCTCCCCGGTGGCGATTGAACCGGTCAGCGACACCATACGAACTTTAGGGTGTCCGGTCAGCGGGTCGCCGACGGTTTTGCCTCGGCCAAACAGCACGTTCAACACGCCCGCCGGGAAGATATCTTTCGCCAGTTCGGCCAGCGCCAGCGCGGTCAGCGGCGTGATTTCAGACGGTTTGATCACCACGCAGTTGCCCGCCGCCAGCGCCGGGGCCAGCTTCCAGGCCGCCATCATCAGCGGATAGTTCCACGGGGCGATAGAGGCGACAACGCCTACCGGATCGCGCCGGATCATGGACGTGTGCCCTTCCAGATACTCTCCCGCCGCCAGGCCATTGAGACAACGCGCCGCACCGGCAAAGAAGCGGAAGACATCAACAATGGCCGGAAGCTCATCATTCAGCACACAGTGTAATGGTTTACCGCAGTTTAATGACTCCAGTTTTGCCAGCGTTTGGGCATGCGCTTCGATGGTATCCGCCAGCTTTAGCAGGCATTCCGCGCGGTGCTTCGGCGTGGTTTGCCCCCACTCGACGAAGGCACGGTCGGCCGCCTCTACGGCTGCGTTCACCTGCTGAGGAGACGCCTCGGCTATCTCCAGCAATACCGCGCCCGTTGCCGGGTTGTACACGGGCTGCGTCTCACCTTCACCCGCTACCAGCTCGCCATTAATCAATAAGTTATGTTGCATCGCTGTATCCTGTCTGATTGAGTTATTTACCACCGCTGGCAGCTGTCTCATCATCACGAGTCAGCCACCATGCCCCTAAAATCGGTATTGCTGTAATCATCATCACCAGAAGCGCCACAACATTGGTGACCGGAACATCACGCGGCCTGCCCAGCTGATTTAACAACCACAGCGGCAACGTGCGCTCATGGCCTGCAGTAAAGGTCGTCACGATGATTTCATCAAACGACAGCGCGAAAGCCAGCATTCCGCCCGCCAGCAGTGCGGATCCCAGATTCGGCAGAACGACATAGCGGAAGGTTTGCCAACCGCTGGCCCCGAGATCCATCGATGCCTCGACCAGGCTCCATGAGGTCCGGCGAAAACGCGCAATCACATTATTGAATACCACCACCACGCAAAACGTGGCGTGCCCTATCACTATCGTCAGCAGACCGGGTTCAAGCCACACCGTTTTGAAGGCGCTAAGCAGCGCCAGGCCCGTCACGATGCCCGGCAAAGCAATTGGCAACAGCAGCAGCAACGAAATCGCGTTTTTGCCAAAAAACTCACTGCGCCAGAGCGCGGCGGCGGCCAGCGTCCCCAGAACCAGCGCAATAGCCGTCGATAACGAGGCAATTTTAAGTGACAGTGTCACCGCCTCAAGAATATCGCTGCGCCCGGCGGCTTCACTAAACCAGCGTAGCGTCAGCCCTTGCGGCGGGAAGCTAAACGCGGCGTCCTCGGTGTTGAAGGCGTAGATAGCGATAATCAGCAGCGGGAAGTGAAGAAATATCACGCCGCCCCAGGCCGCGATACGAACGAACAACGGTGCGCGATTAGAGTGCATCGAAGGCTCCCAGGCGTTTCACAAACGCCAGATAAAGCGCAATCAGCACGATGGGGACCAGCGTAAACGCAGCGGCCATTGGCATATTGCCAATCGCTCCCTGCTGGGAATAGACCATGTTGCCGATAAAATAGCCCGGCGGCCCCACCAACTGCGGCACGATAAAGTCGCCGAGCGTCAGTGAAAAGGTAAAGATGGAGCCTGCCGCCACGCCGGGGATCGCCAGCGGCAATACCACATAGCGAAACGTCTGGCGCGGGTGTGCGCCCAAATCGGCGGAAGCCTGCATCAACGACGGCGGAAGACGCTCCAGCGCCGCCTGAATCGGCAGGATCATAAAGGGCAGCCAGATATAGACGAACACAAGAAAACGCCCCAGCCCGGAGGTGGATAGCGTATTTCCGCCGACGCCAGGCACGGTCAAAATTGCGCTTAACACACTGCCGAGCCCCATATGGTTGAGAAACCACTGCGCCACGCCATCTTTCGCCAACAGTAGCGTCCAGGCGTACGCCTTAACGATATAGCTGGCCCACATCGGTAACATCACCGCGATGTAGAAAAACGCCTTCATCTTGCCCGAGGTGTAGCGTGCCATGTACCACGCCATCGGAAATGCCAGAATGGCGCTGGCAATCGTCACCGCGATGGCCATGGTGAGCGTCCGCAGAATGATGTCGTAGTTGGCGGGGTTAAGCAGCGCCCAAAGGTTCGCCAGCGTGAGGTCCGGCGTTACCGACATGGTGAAATCGTCGAAGGTATAGAACCCCTGCCACAACAGCGTCAGCAGCGAACCAAAGTAAACGACGCCGAACCACATCAACGGCCCCAGCAACAATAAAAAGAGCCCCAGCGCGGGCTTACGCCAGAACAAACCGGAAAGCCGCGCAGAACCGGCTGAAGGGCTGGATTTGCCGATACTCATCTCCATTTACCTCCCTCCATCCAGCGGCACCATCGCGTCGCGTGCCCACGATGCCAGCACCGTCTGTCCGGTTTGCGGCCCGCCGGGGGTAAGGCCCGTGGAGACGTTGGCTTCACTGACCAGCAGTTTTCCGCCACCTTCAAGCAGCAGTTCAAAACGCGTGGCGGCCCCCTGATACTGTACCGACTGCACCACACCGCGGGCCTGAATTTCTCCTGGCGTATTCAGGCGAATATGTTCCGGGCGCAGCGACCAGTCGCCGCTCATTGCGCAAAGTGTTGTCGCCAGGGCCGAATCAAAGACGTTCGAAGTGCCGACAAACCCGGCGACAAACGGCGTGCGTGGGCGCAAATAGAGTTCACGCGGCGTGTCCACCTGCTCAATGCGACCGTTATTGAACACCGCGACCCGATCGGACATCGACAGCGCTTCGCCCTGATCGTGGGTGACAAAAATAAAGGTGATCCCAAGTTCCTGTTGCAGCTTTTTCAACTCAACCTGCATCTGTTCACGCAGTTTAAGATCCAGCGCGCCCAGCGGTTCGTCCAGCAGCAGAACGCGCGGCTGATTGACCAGCGCACGCGCGATTGCCACACGTTGACGCTGCCCGCCGGAAAGCTGTGACGGTTTACGCGTGTGCGCAAACCCGAGCGCGACCTGATCCAGCGCCTGCCGTGCACGCGCATGACGCTCTTTTTTCCCGACGCCTTTCACCATCAGCCCATAAGCCACATTATCGAGAATCGACATATGCGGAAACAGCGCGTAATCCTGGAACACCGTATTCACATCACGCTCCCACGGCGGGAGCTCGCTGGCCTGACGGCCAAAAATGGAAATTGTCCCGCCTGAAAGCTGTTCAAAACCGGCAATCAGCCGCAGGCAGGTGGTTTTACCGGAGCCCGATGGCCCCAGCATCGAAAAGAACTCCCCGTCGTGGATGGCAATACTGACGCCATCCACCGCACGAACCTCACCATACAGACGGGAGACATCATGAAACTCTACTGCGTACGTCATGTTTCACTCCCGGGCGATCAGCGACCACCCATAATGGCGATATAATCCTGCGTCCAGCGGCTGTAAGGCACATATTTCCCGCCTTCCGCCACCGGCGTTTTCCAGAATGCGATTTTGTCGAAGAAGTTATAGCCGTTAGTTTCACAGCCTTTGTCGCCCAGCAGCGGGCTGGCTTTACAGCCTTCTGCTACCACCGGCAGCGAGCCAAACCAGGCCGCCACGTCACCCTGAACTTTTGGCGTCAACGACCAGTTCATCCACTTGTACGCACAAACCGGATGTTTCGCCTCGGCATGCAGCATGGTGGTATCCGCCCAGCCGGTGACGCCTTCTTTCGGGAAGACAGTGGCAATCGGCTGGCCTTCGCCCTTCAGGCCGTTAGCCTGATACGGCCACGCGCTGGACGCCACCACGCCTTCGTTTTTAAAGTCGCTCATCTGGACGGTTGTATCGTGCCAGTAGCGGTGGATTAACCCATGCTGATCGCGCAGTACTTTCAGCACCGCTTGATACTGTTCTTCGGTCAGTTGATAAGGATCGTCAATACCCAGCGCCGGTTGCGTGGCTTTCACGAACAACGCGGCATCGGCGATATAAATCGGGCCATCGTAGGCCTGAACGCGGCCCTGGTTGGATTTGCCATCCGACAGATTCTGTTTCACAAAGACAACGTTCCAGGAATCCGGCGGCGTCGGGAATATTTTGGTGTTATACATCAGCAGGTTTGGCCCCCACTGATACGGCGTACCGTATACTTTGCCACCGACGTTAAACCAGGCGCCTTTTTCCAGACGCGGGTCGAGGGTTTTCCAGTTAGCGATCAGTTCAGGATTAATCGGCTGCACGCGCTTGCCCATAATCAGGCGCAGCGAGGCGTCACCGGACGCGGTGACAAGGTCATAGCCGCCCTTCGCCATCAGGCTCACCATTTCATCTGACGTCGCGGCGGTTTTAACGTTAATTTTGCAGCCGCTCTCTTTTTCAAACTGGCTCACCCAATCGTACTGTTTATCCGTTTCGCCCCGTTCGATGTAACCCGGCCAGGCGATAATATCCAAACGCCCTTCTCCTTTATCGAGTGATTTAGGCGGTTCGGCGGCGTGCGCCATAGCGATAGTCATCCCGAGCGCGCACAGGCTGCTGCAGGCAAATTTCTTGCTCATAAAGATTTACTCCTGTCACAATGAAATTGAGCGGCAGCCGTGCCGTAAAAATATCTCCCTCACTAAAAATAGATGGCGTAACTCAAGGCCTCGCGGGCACGCGAAGAAATTTGTGCAGGTTGTGACAAAGTACGCATTCCGCGTATCTGAAAGGATGACCTGCTTAGAATATGGATTATAGACAAGGAGTTAGGGCGTGGTGTGGCTATGCGAATTTCCTATGACCGCAGCGGAATAAAATAACCCACGGTCATTGTTCAAACATAACGAAAATTAATTCAGAAGCTGGCGAATGAGTTTACCGAGTATTTCCACTGCGCGATCTTCCCGCTCTCCCCAGCCCCACGCGGTATTAAAACGGAAAAAAGACGCCCAGTTATCGGTGGTGGAAAACATTTTGCCCGGTGCAATGCTGATGTGATGTTCAAGCGCCATCGCGCTGAGCACGCCGGCATCAACTCCGGCGGGCAACTCCAGCCATAGGAAATAGCCACTGTCGTTATGATGAATTTTGACTTCCGGCGGCAGATGACGCAGCAATGCCTGCCACGCCAGCTGCTTACGCTCAGCCAGTTGGCGGCGCAGACGCCGCAAATGCGCGTCGTAACGTTTGGTGGCAAGATAATCCACCAGCGCCATCTGCATCGGCGAACTGGTTGAGAGCGTGCTCATCAACTGCAAATGCTGAATCCGCCGGGCGTGCTTGCCTGCGGCCACCCAGCCAATCCGGAAGCCCGGCACCAGACACTTGGAAAAAGAGCTACAGTGCAGCGTCATATCGTCGCGATCCCACGCCTTCGCAGGAAGGGGTTTATCGCGGCCAAAGTAGAGCTCGCTGTACACATCATCTTCTATCAGCGTCACATTGTGCGCCGTCAGCAACACCACAAGCTGCGCTTTCTTCTCCGGAGACAGCGTGAAACCCAGCGGATTCTGGCTATTGGTCATCAGCCAGCAGGCTTTCACCGGATAATTTTGCAGCGCCTGCGCCAGCGCGTCGAGATCGATACCTTCTTTCACATCCGTCGCCACTGAGAGCGCTTTCAGTTTCAATCGCTCCAGCGCCTGCAACGCACCGTAGAAACAGGGGTTTTCAACGATCACCCAATCACCCGGCTCGGTCACCGCCTGCAGGCTCAGATTCAGCGCTTCGAGCGCTCCGGCGGTGATCACTATCTCATCGGGAGAAACCGTTATGCCCTGCAACGCGTAACGCCGGGCGATAGCGTGACGCAGTTCATCATTGCCCGGCGGCAGGTTTTCAATCACGCTCATCGCCGTCGCGGTTTTGCTTACCTGCGCCAGCGAGCGGTTTAACTGCGGCAGTGGAAACAGCCGTGGGTCAGGAAACGCCGAGGCAAACGGCAACACAGACGCATCGCGACTGGCCTGTAGTACTTCAAAAATGTAGGTGTTGATATCAACGGCTTCATCACGCATCACCTGCGCGGGCGGGCGGCTGGGACGTTGCACCACCGCACGCGGCGCAACGTAATAGCCCGACTGCGGGCGGGCGATGATTCGCCCCTGGCTTTCCAGCAACTGATAAGCGTGGCTCACGGTCATAAAACTCATGCCACTGTTCACCACCTGCTCACGCAGCGACGGTAGCTTGTCGCCGGGTTGCCAGACGCCGTTCTCTATCTGATCCGTCATCTGTTGCGCAAGCCGCTGGTATTTTTTCATCGCTTTGTCCGATTTACGATTGAGTAACCTGCATCTTATAACAGTTTTACAAAAACTTCATTTTTGCGTAACTGTTATGAATAGTCCGAAAGTGCGTTTTTTCTGAAGTACGTATTAGACATAAACGCAATGAACAATAATCATGAGGGTATTCGACGACTACCCATCATGGGGAATGGTCAATTACCGCAGTAACAATAACACTGTGTTAAAGCGTACGGATTTGTAAAAAGTATTAAGAATCAGCAAAGAATGAAATCTTGACTGGAAAAGTTGCGCGGATGAGATATGAATTATAGAGGACGGTAATATGGCGTTAAGGAGCGTTATGCAGGATCACACCTATTTATGCCCGGGTTGCGAAGAACCCATATTTAAACCGGGCACGGTCATTTACACGCCAGAAGAGATAAGCAACTGTTGCTGCCAACAATGCGGCCGCGCGTACACGCCTGAAGATGTGATCAACCAGGCGCGTAAAGCCGCCGCAGACCTGCTGCGCAACGCCCTGCACTGCCACGGATGAACGTCAGTGCCGACGCTTAGCGCCAGTATGTATGTCTTTTCTTGATTGGCCCACGGAATAACGAGGGAGCGGTTTTCTTACTGCGAGTCAATAACATAAGCAGCACACACATAAAGCTAATAAAACCTAAAAAAACGCCCTGACCTGCGGCGATCATTAGGTGCATTAAAGATGTATATTCAACGATCATATCAGCCAGACTTCTTTATACTCTTACTGCCCACTGCGGGTGGTTAAAAAATCAGCAAAAGAAAATGTGTAATTATCAGAAAAGGGTTTTATTAGCCGACGAAGAAAATGGCACGTCGGTTAACCGGCGCAAATTATATGACAGGATGCAGTAAAAACGGAACTGCTAATTCTGGCAATCGCGCTATGCGTCACAGGAAAAAGATTGCAAAATGTTAAGTAAAAACCCAATCGTACATTTCCCGTGACGCCGCAATGCAGCAATTTTGTTAATTCATCACACCAAGGTAGCCGTGTATCGCCATATATAACCCAACAGCGCCAATCAGTGCGCTGGAGAAATAAGGCGCGCGGCGGGCCAGGGTATCAAAACCGCGCCAGCGTTTGGCGACCTGTCGAACGCTGACTGCCGCCCCAACCCCCACGGTGACCAGTGTCAACGCCAGCCCGATACTGAAACAAACCACCAGGGTTGCCCCCAGCGTCACCGCCTTAAGCTGAATACAAATAAGCAGTACGGTGATTGCGGCCGGGCATGGAATCAACCCACCCGTCAGACCGAACAGCAGAATTTGCCAGTTAGTCACCTCTTTACCGCTGAACCGACGCTTAATATCCGAGGCATGCGCCAGGGCATGAGCATCCTGATACTCCCGGGAGTTCACATCCAGCCCGGCAAACTCGGCATGTGAGTGGTGGTGGTCGTCGTGATGATGGTCGTGGTCGTGGTCGTGGTCGTGGTCGTGGTCGTGGTCGTGGTCGTGGTCGTGGTCGTGGTCGTGAGGATGGTGCCCCTCTTCTTGCATCTGCACTAACCAGTTTTTCTCACCGCGCCAGGTCCGCCAGAACATCCAGAAAGCAGTCGACAGAATAATGACAGCAGAAGCCAGTTGCAGCCACGGTTCCGCCGATTCTGCGGTAAACTTATTGCTGATATACATCCCGCCAAAAGCAATCAACCAGACCACCATGGTATGGGAAAGCGTCGCCGCCAGCCCCAACATTGCCGCCTGTCTTACCGTGCCTTTAATGGCGATGATAAAAGCCGCCATCATCGTTTTCGAATGCCCCGGCTCCAGCCCGTGAAGCGCGCCAAGCAAAATGGCACTCGGAATGAAAAACCAGGCATTTCCTTGCTGAAGAAGTGTTGTGAATTCGTTCATGATAATAATTATTGGCTAGAGATGGACGTGTCGAATTCTACTCCCCCCCAGTACCGAATACTACCCCCCAGTAGAATGCTAATGCTATAATCAACATCGATTTTAAGTCAGAGAGATATCAGCATGTCGCATACTATTCGAGATAAACAGAAGCTTAAAGCCCGTGCCAGCAAGATTCAGGGGCAGGTGGTGGCGCTCAAAAAAATGCTCGATGAGCCTCATGAATGTGCCGCCGTGTTACAGCAAATCGCAGCGATCCGTGGTGCGGTGAATGGTTTAATGCGCGAAGTCATTAAAGGCCATCTGACGGAACATATCGTTCATCAGGGCGAAGAATTGAAGCGTGAAGAAGATCTTGAAGTGGTGCTGAAGGTACTGGATTCCTATATCAAGTAACCCGGAAATGTGGACCGCCATCGAGGCCTCGAACCCCGTCCCTTCCAATCGAAAATCGTCTGCTCTTCCAGTTGAGCTAATGGCGGATTGTACTGTCATGCTGGACAACGAGCGGCAGAGTAATCCCCTCTACTTCAATGAAAGTTAAACAAAAATCCGGAACCGAAAAAGCTTAACTTTCCTTACATTTCGCTCAGTCATTCGCACGACGATCCTCCCCCGGATGTATAACAGTTAACGCAACTGTTATCTAAAAACATTGCTTTGCTGTACATGTCACAGGATTGTTACGCACCTTACAATTTGACCGAACAAAAATTGATGCGGAGTTTTGCATGTTTGGTCTTGATGCGTTTCACCTGGCGCGAATACAGTTCGCCTTCACCGTCTCCTTTCACATTATCTTTCCCGCCATCACCATCGGGCTTGCCAGCTATCTGGCGGTGCTCGAAGGGTTATGGCTCAAAACCCGTCAGCCGGTCTGGCGTTCGCTCTACCATTTCTGGTCGAAGATTTTTGCCGTTAACTTTGGGATGGGCGTCGTTTCCGGGCTGGTAATGGCCTATCAGTTTGGTACCAACTGGAGCGGATTCTCACAATTTGCAGGCAGCATTACCGGCCCGCTGCTGACCTATGAAGTATTGACCGCCTTTTTCCTCGAAGCAGGCTTCCTCGGCGTAATGCTCTTTGGCTGGAATAAAGTCGGGCCGGGGTTACACTTCTTCGCCACCTGTATGGTGGCGCTGGGTACGCTTATCTCGACATTCTGGATCCTCGCGTCAAACAGCTGGATGCAAACACCGCAGGGATTCGAGATCGTCAACGGTCAGGTCGTACCGGTTGACTGGTTCGCGGTGGTCTTCAACCCTTCATTCCCCTATCGCCTGTTACATATGACGGTGGCGGCTTTCCTGAGCAGCGCCCTGTTTGTCGGCGCATCTGCGGCCTGGCATCTGCTGCGCGGTAATAACACCCCCGCTATCCGCACCATGTTTTCGATGGCCCTGTGGATGACGCTTATCGTCGCGCCCATTCAGGCCATGATTGGTGATATGCACGGTCTGAATACGCTGAAACACCAGCCGGCAAAAATCGCCGCCATTGAAGGTCACTGGGAAAATCCGCCGGGTGAGCCTACGCCGCTGTTGCTGTTTGGCTGGCCCGATATGGAGCAGGAGCGCACCCGCTACGGCCTCGAGATCCCCGCGCTGGGAAGCCTGATCCTCACCCATAGCCTCGACAAACAGGTCCCGGCGCTGAAGGAGTTTGCCAAAGAGGATCGCCCTAATTCCACCATCGTCTTCTGGTCATTTCGCATTATGGCCGGTCTTGGCATGCTGATGCTGCTGTTAGGCGTGGCCGCGCTGTGGCTGCGGAAAAAACAACGACTCTATGTTTCGCGCCCCTTCTTATGGTTTGCGTTGCTGATGGGGCCATCTGGCTTAATCGCCATTCTGGCCGGATGGGTTACCACTGAAGTGGGGCGTCAGCCGTGGGTCGTTTATGGTCTACAGCGCACGGCGGATGCGGTTTCCGCGCACGGTGATTTGCATATGAGTATCAGTCTGCTGGCTTTTTTTGTGGTTTACAGCTCGGTCTTCGGCGTCGGATACAGCTACATGGTGCGCCTGATCCGCAAAGGGCCGCAGGATTTCACCCCACCCGCTGAGGGTACGCCTGCGCGTCCTCTTTCCGCCGCAATTACCCCTACGCATTCACAGGAGCAGCACTGATGGGCGTCGACCTCTCTATTATCTGGTTTGTGATTATCGTCTTCGCCACCCTGATGTATATCGTGATGGATGGCTTTGATTTGGGGATCGGTATTTTGTTCCCGTTCACCCGTAACGCCGCCGACCGTGACGTGATGGTAAACAGCGTCGCCCCGGTGTGGGACGGCAACGAAACCTGGCTGGTGTTGGGCGGGGCGGCGCTGTTTGGTGCGTTTCCGCTGGCCTATGCGGTGATCATTGACGCGCTGACTATCCCATTATCGTTGATGCTGATCGGCCTGATCTTTCGCGGCGTGGCGTTTGAATTTCGCTTTAACGCGACGCCATCACATCGCCCTTTCTGGGATAAAGCCTTTCTGGGCGGCTCTATTGTGGCGACGTTCAGCCAGGGCGTGGTGGTCGGCGCGGTGCTGAACGGTTTTCCGGTGGTTAACCGGACATTCGCCGGTGGCCCGTTCGACTGGCTGACGCCGTTTACGCTGTTCTGTGGATTGGGACTGGTCGTGGCCTACGCCTTGCTGGGCGCAACCTGGCTGGTCATGAAAAGTGAAGATCCATTGCAACGTATTATGCGCCGCCACGCGCGTGGGCTTTTGCTGGCACTGTTGGCGGTGATTGCGGTGATTAGCGCGTGGACGCCGCTGGCGCACCCAGCCATTGCGCAGCGCTGGTTTACGCTACCAAATCTGTGGTTCCTGTTACCGGTTCCCGTGTTGGTGATGGCCGTCAGCCTGGTCACCTGGCGTGCGCTGGCCCACCCGGAATGCCATGCACAGCCGTTTGTCTTGACGCTGGTACTGATTTTCCTCGGTTTTAGTGGACTGGGGATCAGCATCTGGCCGCATATTATTCCGCCCGATATCACCCTGTGGCAGGCGGCTGCGCCGACGCAAAGTCAGGGCTTTATGCTGATTGGTGCCCTGTTGATTATTCCCATTATTCTGGTTTATACCTTCTGGAGCTACTACGTCTTCCGCGGAAAAGTCCAACATGGTGAGGGGTATCACTGATGCAAAAATCATGGCTTCAGCGGCTATTCTGGCTGGTCGCAATCTGGGGCGGAAGCGTGTTAACACTGGCGGTGGTAGGATATTTATTTCGTTTAATGATGACCGCCGCCGGATTTAAATCCTGACGATACGAGACACTATCGGTCCCCTCTCCATATCGGAGAGGGGTTAGCTTTTACTTACGCTTAGGCAACGTCTTCAGCAGTTCATCCGGGCTGACCGATCCGACCACGCTTCCCGGCAGCGGCATCTTCAGGATGTGATTCTTGATTTTCCCGACGACATGCATCTCACACGGGCGACAATCAAACTTCAGCGTCAACACTTCATCACCGTGAACCAGTTGCATCGGCGTAGCGCGCCAGCTCTTGATTGACCCTTTGGCCTGTTTCGGGCACAGATTAAAGGCAAAACGCAGGCAGTGTTTGGTGATCATTACCGGCACATCGCCCTTCTCTTCATGCGCTTCATACGCCGCATCGATAAGCTTCACACCAAAGGTCTGATAGAATTCACGCGCTTTGTGGTTGTAGACGTTTGCCAGGAAACTAAGATGCGTTTCCGGATAGACCGGCGCTGGCGTACTGACCGGTTTACGGCTGCCGCGTTGATACGCCGCCAGACGCGCCGTTTCCAGCATTTCTACGGTTTCGCGACGCAACTGGTTCAGCACACTGTTTGGGACAAACAACGCTTCCGCTAACTGCACGTCGGTGCGGCGCGGGTAATAACAGGTCTGGCCCAGCTTAGCGATACCGTCCTGCAACTGGCTCAGCGCTTTTTCCGCATTGTTGGCCGGGGCAAATTCGCCATCCAGCGTATGGGTGACGCTGACGCCATCTTCGCTGGTCATGGTTAACACCAGTTGCTCCTGCCAGCCCGACAGTTCAACGTCCACGCCGATGCGGCGTTCGCTGGAAGTTTTCAGCAACGCCTGCTGCCAGTTATGGTCAAGGTTACGGTTAAGGACGTGATTTGGGCGCACCTTATACAGATCGGCAGGCATTTCATTTGGCCAAACGCGATAACGGTTTTCACCGGTTTTCTCGACCGTATTCGCACGGAAGCCCACCACTTCGCGTTTAATCAGCACGTTCAGGCCATCGCCATTGGCTAACGGTTCGGTCACTTCTACATCCAGGTGATCTTTGCTGACTTTCAGCACTTCACCGACCGGTAGACCTACGAACTTCGGCGAATCAAAGGCACCGATGTCACCTTTACGCGCGTTAACGAAATAGTCCGTGCTGCCGCGATGGAATGTTTTATCAGTAGACGGAATAAAGAAATGTTCCGTACGCCCCGCAGAAGCGCGCGCCAGGTCGCCGCGTTCTTCAATAATCGCATCGAGCATCTGGCGATAATGGGCGGTGATATTTTTCACATAGCTCATGTCTTTGTATCGCCCTTCAATTTTGAAGGAGCGGACACCCGCATCAATCAACGCGCCAAGGTTGGCGGTTTGATCGTTATCTTTCATCGACAGCAAATGTTTTTCGAACGCCACTACGCGCCCCTGATCGTCCTTCAGGGTATAAGGCAGACGGCAGGCCTGTGAGCAATCACCACGGTTAGCGCTGCGCCCGGTCTGGGCGTGAGAAATATTGCACTGGCCGGAATAGGCCACACACAGCGCGCCATGAATAAAGAATTCGATGGTCGCGTCGGTGCTTTCATGAATTGCCTGAATCTGTTGCAGGTTCAGCTCGCGCGCCAGCACGATCTGACTGAAGCCTACGTCAGAAAGGAATTTCGCTTTCTCAACGCTGCGGATATCGCACTGCGTACTGGCATGCAGCTCAATGGGCGGGATATCCAGCTGCAATATGCCCATATCCTGCACAATCAATGCATCAACGCCGGTCTCGTAGAGATCGGTAATCAGCTTCTGCGCGGGCTCCAGCTCATCATCATGAAGAATGGTATTAAGCGTGATAAAAATCTTCGCACCGTAGCGGTGGGCGAAAGGCACCAGTTCGGCAATATCACTCAGGCTGTTGCTGGCATTATGGCGAGCACCAAAGCCAGGTCCACCGATATAAACCGCGTCCGCACCGTGAAGAATGGCTTCGCGGGCAATCGCCGTATCTCGGGCCGGGCTCAGTAATTCAAGATGATGGTTTTGCAGGCGCATACTGTCGTTGTTATCCGTTGGGGTCAAAATGGCGGCTATTGTAGTCAGATCCTGGCGCAGACCAAACACTTTTCCACCACGTCTGCGCGGTCAATTTCTCATTTCCGGCAAAGTATTGAAGAATTAACTATTTCCGCGCGCACACCGGGCCGATTACAGTGAGTGCGTATTCCGGATTTCCTCGTCACGTTATTGATGATTACTGTCTCTATGACGCACCGCAAGCTCGCTTGCGGTTTTTTCTTTTGGGTAGTGAATCAACGAATGAAAATGCGCGGGCTGGTCGCTGCTGTTGCGATAAGCATGCGCTTCGTCACCGGCAAAACGTAACCCTTCCCCTGGCGTCAGGCTGCGCCACACACCCGCCACGCGCATATCGAGCGTGCCGCTGATGGCCACGACGTGCTCAATGACGCCCTTTTCATGCGGCGTCGATTCGCTTAACGCGCCGGGGGCCAGCACGATGGAAAAGTGGTCAAAGCACAGTTCCGGGTCCCACGGAAAAACCGGCGTAACAACCATCGCCTGCTGCTGTGGATCAAACGCGCCGGGCACCTCAACCTGCGGTGGAGTGATAAAAACTGAAAACGGTACATTCAAGCCAGTGGCAATTTTCCACAACGTCGCCACCGTCGGGCTGGATTCATTACGCTCGATTTGCCCCAGCATCGCTTTGGACACGCCGGTCTCTTCCGCCAGCCGCGACAGACTCCACTCGCGTTGCTGGCGCAGCGATCTCAGCGTGGCTGACAGATGTTGTGCAATATTCATATCACCTCTCCAGTGCAGAAACGGCTTTATTATATCAAAGGTTTACTGAACAGCCTGTGCTAATCATCACTGCTTGTGCGTTATAACGCCCAATGCTACAGTTCTTTTGGACGCTATAACGCACAAGAGGTCAGTATGTTCACTCGTTTTTGCCCCTTCCCAACGCTGATGGCGGGGTTCGTCGCGGTGCTGGTGGGCTACGCCAGCTCAGCCGCAATCATCTGGCAGGCCGCTGCCGCTGCGGGGGCAAACGCCACGCAAATTGCCGGCTGGATGACGGCGTTAGGGCTGGCAATGGGGAGCAGCACGCTGGCGCTGACGCTCTGGAAAAAAGCGCCAATCTTAACGGCCTGGTCAACGCCAGGCGCAGCGCTACTGGTGGGTGGCTTACAGGGTGCAACGCTCAACGAGGCGGTGGGGATTTTTATCTTCGCAAACGCGCTGATTGTATTGTGCGGCGTGACCGGGTTATTTGCCCGGTTAATGAAATGGGTTCCACATTCGCTGGCGGCGGCAATGCTGGCGGGGATCTTACTGCGCTTCGGGTTACAGGCGTTTTCCAGCCTGCAAAATCACCTTGTCCTCTGCGGTAGCATGCTGCTTGCCTGGCTTCTCTGTAAAGTCTTCGCGCCACGTTATGCAGTAGTGGCAGCCCTGATAGTCGGTAGTCTGGTGGCCTGGCTGGGTGGCGAGGTGCAGCGCAATACGCTCACTTTCACCCTCGTTGCGCCTGAATTTATCCCGCCACATTTTTCTCCCGCGCTGCTGCTAAGCGTCGGAGTCCCCTTTTTTCTGGTCACCATGGCCTCACAGAACGCGCCGGGATTCGCCACATTGCAGGCTTCGGGCTATCACATTCCCGCCTCCCCGCTGATCGTATTTACCGGGGGGCTGGCGTTGCTGTTCGCGCCGTTCGGCGTTTACTCCGTCTGTATCGCCGCGATTACCGCGGCTATTTGCCAAAGCCCGGACGCGCATCCACAAGCCGCGCAACGCTGGCGTGCCGCTGCCGCTGCCGGCGTATTTTATCTGTTGGCCGGCCTATTTGGCGGGTCAATCACGGCGTTGATGGCATCACTTCCCGCCGCCTGGATTGAAATGCTGGCAGGGCTGGCGTTGCTGGGAACGCTAAGCGGTAGTCTGTATCAGGCACTGCACCAGGTGAATGAACGTGACGCGGCAATGGTCACTTTTTTGGTCACCGCCAGCGGGCTTTCGCTCGCCGGAGTCGGCTCGGCTTTCTGGGGGTTAATACTGGGTGGCGCAAGTTATGCGCTGCTATCGCAGGTGCGCCGCGCGTAGCTGCGATGGCGTAACGCCCTGCACGCGTTTAAAGCGATTACTGAAGTGGCTGGCCGAGCTAAACCCGCAGGCCAGCGCGATGTCGGTCAGCGGTAACGCGGTCGTGCGCACCAGTTGTTCGGCATGATCCATCCGTCGTTGCATCACATACTGGTGCGGCGCAAGACCGGTTGACTGACGAAACATACGCGCAAAATGATATTCGCTGAGTGCGGCCTGTGCGGCCAGGTCCGCAAGCGTCAGCGGTTGCGACAGGTTGTCGTCAATCCACGCCAGCACATTGCGCAGCACGGTTGGCGCGAGGCCGCCCGTCACAACAGGCAGCCGCCACTGAACGGAGGCGTAATTCTGGATAAGATGTGTCAGCAGCAGTGTACTGGCGCTGCTCAAAGTCAGCTGGCTTGCAGGTTGCTGCCAGTCGCAGCTCAGCAGAAACTGACGATAAAGCGCGGTGATTTTAGCGTCATCGGCAAAGGATTTTTCCTCAAGCTGAATAGCCGTCGGGCTTCGGTCCCAGATCTGCTCGCCAATCTGTTTCAGATGATGGTCAGTGCAATAGAGATGCACGAAAGAGAGGTCGCCGCGAATATCCCACGTTGATTCACACGCCTGCGGCATCAGGCAGAAGCGGTCCGGGCCGCCGCCATTTTTCCATCCGTGCGGCGTTTTCTGATAGCTTTCATAGCCATCCGCTACATAAAGACTCAGCGTATGATGATCGCTTTCAACGGTGACAGTGTCACAATTATTATACCAGGCCGCAAGCTGGATACCTGAATTAAGCACAACCGTATCACGCAGCACGGCGTTCTGACTTTGCAGGCGTTCCAGAGTAGCGTAGGAATGTGTCATTAGCGGTCTGTATCACGATGATTCATAGAGCTAGTCTATGTAGCGACGCCCATGATTGCCAGAGTTGTTCGACTTTGCTCACAAAAAATCCGCAAGAATTTGCAAGTCAGTGGCAAGGCGCTGCAAGCGCCACCCAGCAAGACGCGTCAAACTGCGCTTTTCAGGGTTATTGAGGAACGCGCATGAACGCACTGCTCTACATACTGGTTGTCGCCATCTGGGGCACGACGTGGATCGCCATTTTTTTACAACAAGGCCCGGTACCGGCTACCGTGTCTATCTTCTGGCGCTTCGCAATTGCCAGCGTCACCATGCTGACGATTCTGCTCCTGGCTCGCCGTCTGCGTCGCCTCGCCTTACGCGACCATCTTTTTTGCATCTTGCAGGGTTGTTGTGTGTTCGGCTTTAACTTCTGGTGTTTTTACACCGCCGCAAGCTGGATTAACACCGGGCTGGAATCGGTGATTTTCTCGATGGCGGTACTCTTTAACGCCATCAACAGTTTTCTTTTTTTTCGCCAGACGCCGCCAGGACGCTTTTACCTTGCCGCACTGCTGGGACTGGTCGGGATTATCACCCTGTTCTGGGACGATCTTCAGGTATCCGGGCTGAGTAGCACGATGCTACCGGGGATCCTGTTGAGTGCCCTTGGCACCTACGGCTTCTCGCTGGGCAATATGCTCAGTATCCGCCACCAGCGACGCGGGCTGGAAACGCTGACCACCAATAGCTGGGCGATGCTCTACGGCACGCTGATCATTGGGGCAATCGCTCTGCTACGCGGCGATAACTTTACGCCGCAGTGGACCACGAGCTATCTGGGTGCCCTGTTCTACCTGGCTATTTTTGGCTCGGTGATTGCCTTTGGCGCCTACTTCACCCTGGTAGGCAGAATCGGTGCCAGCAACGCGGCGTACAGCACGTTACTGTTTCCGCTGGTCGCGCTGACGCTCTCGACGTTGTACGAAGGCTATCAGTGGCATGCCAACGCCATTATCGGGCTGGTGCTGATTTTAGTCGGGAATCTGGTGATGTTTGCGCGGGTGCCTGCGGGGCTTTTAAAGACGCGGCTGAAAATGAAACAGGCGTAAAAAATCGGGTGGCCTGGGCCACCCGATTTTCGATTATTTCATTGCCGGGTCGAATTTAACGGCATCCACCGCCATATCGTCGATGGTCTTTTTCAGGGTTTGCAGCGTCATCGGGGTATTCTCATTGTTGAGATCTTTCCCTTCGCCTTTACGCACTACTTTCACCACCGGTTTATTGGTTGCCGCATCGATCAACTCACCCTCGAAGAAAAGATGGGTATCCATCGTACGGTGACCGGTCGCCATTTGGGTACCGGCAACCACTAACGCAATTGGCACCACTTCGTAGAACTGGAGCCCTTCATTACTCGAATCGACGGCGGTAATTGCACCACGGAAGATCAGGCTACGTGGCCCTGGGGTGGCAACGATTTTTTTATGCTGTGAGACAGCCTGTTTAATCTGTTGATCGGTGTAAGTACGAATATCATCCAGCGCTTTTTGGCCAATCTGGGTGCTCGGTTTCGGCGTCGGATAATAGACCACAGGGTTATAAACAATGCTGTCATAATTTTTAGGATTGTAATTAGGATCCACCCAACGCAGGGTCGGTTTGCCCGTTGCGGAGGTAGTTTCCTGCAGATTCGAATAATCTTTTAAAAAGCCGGAATACTGCGTAGGTTCCGCGACTTTCGACGCACAACCAGACAGAGCAATAACACCGGCAAGGGCCGCAACTTTGAAGAACGTATGAGTACGCATGGGTTTAATCCTGATAGAGGTACGATTTCAAAAGAGTTGTAGCAAAGGAATGAACTGCCTGTTGTTGCAAAAATGGTTGTCGCTCGCAATTTATAGAAAAAAAATAATTAGTTAGCAGGCGAATAAAAAATTACCGGCGTAATTTTTAGCCGGTAATTTATGATAAGAAAAAGGGAATAGTGGGACTTTTAGCCGTTATGCCGTTTTTTGCGCCAGCATTGTGGCAAAACGCAGTTTAATGCGATTGCCATTGGCATCAGTACGGTGCAGTTCACCTGGATTCTCGTTATATTTAAGTAAGTTCCAGCCTGCATAGTAGTGACGTAGCTCATCCGTTTTAAACGCAAAAGGGAAACCTACGGTACAAGGATAGTCTTCAGTATCCATCGCTGCGACAATCAGGTTATATCCGCCGGGCTGCGTACAACGCTGCATATTCGCAATCAAACCAGGAATCGTTTCCGGTTGCAGGAACATCATCACTACGGTCGAAAGAATAAAGTCGTACTCCCCTTCAAAGCTCAGTGCATTGAGATCCTTAATTGCCGATTGTAAATTCTCCAGCCCTTCTTCACGGCGGATGGATTCCAGGTTATTGATGCTTGCCGGATTCTTATCCCATGCCGTAACGTCAAAACCGTTTGCGGCAAGGTAGAGCGCGTTACGCCCGTTACCGCAGCCGAGATCCAACGTTTTGCCAGGCGTAATCACTTTCGCCGCCTCCAGCACCTCGGAATGCGTGCGGGTCAGGCCATATTTTTCGCTAAAGTAGTTTTCATCACGAATCGTCATCATCAATCCTTACTTTTCTCTAAGACAGAACGGTCAACACGGACCAGCAGTTTCCCCTGAAGCAGTAACACCAGCGTGCGTATCAATAACAGGCCAATAATAAAATTGGTAAAGATAAACATCGGCAACGCCAGGTGATGGTAGAAACCGACGCCACTGGCATGGCCCAAATGCAGCGCCGTCGTGGCAAGCGCGGAGATACCAAACGAGAAGCTCCAGAACGACGCATTAAAAGCCTGACGCAGATACCAGGGCATCAGGCGCAGCATAAACAGCAGTTGCAGCAGGCCATAACCAAACAGCATTTTGGCGAAGACATCAGCATGCCCGCCGTTGACGCTCAGCCATGCGCTACAGGCCACCAGCGCCGGGGCAAGTTGAATCCCCAGTGAAGTACGCAGCGGCATCGGCAATTCGCCGCCGCTACGCAAGCGCTGAACGATTGCCGGTTCGAGCGTGATCCATGAAATTACGCCCGCCCCCAGAAACGCCAGCCCGGCGTCGTTAAAACCCAGCGCGCCGCAGGCCATGGTGCTGATAAAGTTATTCGCCACGGTCGGTAAATAGAGCCCCGGCGTGGTGGCGCCTTCGGGATGTTCTCCGCGCCACAGCCCCGCCGTTTGCCAGGCGGCATAACCCAGTTGCAGCGTGACCCCCACGGCAAACAACACCAGCGCAATCGGTCTGTCCCACGGCGTAACGCCAATTGACACCAGCATCGTTGTCGCCGGAAACAGGCTGACAAAGCTGCTGGCAATCGGATGCCGCATTTCGTCAATGACGCTATGCGGAAAGCGTATCGCCCGGCTGATAAACGCCAGTGCCAGCAGGCTCCACATAACGATGGCCAGAATCACCAGACCGTCGCCAATCGCCCGGCTCACCGGCCAAATCGTGCTGGCGTAGCGCCAGGCAAACCCCATCCCGATGGTCCCCAACACCATGCCAAAATAGCCAGCGGGTAAATTCAACACCTTGCTCTCACACTTCGAATTCTTCATTCTGTTTATATTATCAACTAATTTTGAAGATGCATTTTAAAGTAATCTTTAAATGCCCGCTACCTGCAATATTTGCTACGTTTATCTTAGTGCGAAGCAATGAGAATAACCGATGAAAAAATACCGCCTTAGCGAACAGACCCGCACACACTCGTTTACGCAAAATGGCGATAAACGCAACGTTGTGGTGCGGCAAATCATCGCCCTGCGTGACTTTGCCGATGTCACCGCAGGCAGCGCGGGCGGTTGGGTAGACGACGAAAATGCGCTCAGTCAGCAAGGCGACTGTTGGATCTACGATGAAAACAGCGTGGTATTTGCAGGCGCGCATATCGAAGGAAACGCTCGCCTGACGCAGCCTTGCGAAGTCAGCCATCATGCGCATATCCGCGGAGAGGCCTGGATCGATTGCAGTAAAATCAGTCATTACGCCCTGATAAGTGACAACGTCACCGTGCAGGCATCCACCGTTCGCGGATATTGTCACCTGTTTGGCAACGCGCGCGTTTTACACCATAGCCAGGTGATTGCCGCCCAGGGGTTGACGCCTGATAACGATCAAGTGCTTCAGATTTACGACCACGCGACGGTGAGCCGCTCGCGAATTGTTCACCAGGCACAAATTTATGGTGAAGCGATTGTGAATCATGCTTTTGTTGAACATCGGGCGGAGATTTTCGAACGTGCCCTGCTGGAAGGCAACGAAGAAAATGACGTCTGGGTCTGCGACTGCGCGAAAGTGTATGGCAACGCACGGGTGGTAGCCGGGGCCGGTGAAGACGCCATCCCCACCCTGCGATACAGCTCGCAGGTGGCTGAAAATGCGGTCATTGAAGGCAATTGCCTGTTGAAACATCACGTGCGCGTCGGCGGTCACGCCTGGCTTCAGGGCGGCCCAATTCTGCTCGACGATAACGTATTGATTTACGGGCATGCCCGTATTCGCGGCGATGTGGTGATCGAGCATCATGTTGAGATTGAAGGTGATGCCGTTGTCGAAGCCTTTGGTGATGACGTTATTCATTTGCGCGGACGCGCGGTGATCCGCGGCGAGCAGCGTATTACGCGCACGCCGCTGTTAGGATCACTTTGACGCGTTGTCGATAATCCGTGCGTAGATATTTTGATCGTAATAAACGCCGTTGAGAAATTCCGCCTGCTTCAGACAGCCTTCGAGGCTAAACCCGTTACGTAAGGCAACCTGATTGCTGCGCGCGTTATCCACGCGGCATTTAATGACGAAGCGTCGGACTTCGCCGCGTTGTACAAAGTAGTCAATAAACGCCTGCAACGAGGCGGAAAGAATGCCTTTGCCTTGCTCAGACTCATCCAGCCAGTAACCGATATAACCGGTCTTGTTGGTCGGTTCAATCTGATTAAACGACAGTACCCCCACCAGCGTGTCACGCTCGAAAATCATGAACATTTTCACGATGCCGCGCTGATGCAGCATCATATTGCCCAGCACATGCTGGCGCGTGTCCTGCTCGCGGGTGACCAACAGCGGCCAGTTCATTGACGCAGAAAGCCAGTCTCTGTTTTTGATAACCAACTGGTGCAGCGCCGGTACGTGGCTTTCATCAACCGCGTGGAGGCTCAACGTAGGGCTAACCGGGATAATCTCCTGCGAAGGCATGGTGTTTCCTCAATAAAAAAGCCGGATGGCGCTTCGCTTATCCGGCCTACAGGTTACAGTTTGCTCGATTACTTCATCACGCGGTCATCAACGTACTGACGTTTATCCGGCGCGGGCGGGAAATACTGATACAACCAGGTTTCACTGATGGCATCACCCTGACAGCGCAGGAACATACGCATATCAACCGGGTCGGTTGAATCGGAGGTCGGATACCAGTCAAAGAGAATGCGGTAGCCGTCGAACGGTTCCACGTAGAGGATCTCAATTTGTTTGGCTTCCCCGCTGGAGAGCGTAATGACCGGCTCGATACCCTTCGGTGCGGCCGCTTTCAAATCGCCGCCAACGAAATCGATAGCAAAACGACGTGACCATTTTTCCGGGTAATGCTCGCCCGGTGCCCAGCCTTCCGGGAAACTGCCCATACCGGTACGGGTCGCCATCACGCGGGCCAGCGGTGAACGCACCGGCGGCATCGCGCTCCAGTAAAGACGGTAGCTGAAATTGAGCGTATCGCCCGCTTTCACCGGTTTTTCCGGCTGCCAGAAGCAAACAATGTTATCCAGCGTTTCACCGGTGGTCGGGATTTCCATCAAGCTGACGGCTCCTTTGCCCCACTGATTACGCGGCTCAACCCACAGGCTCGGGCGCTTGTTGTACCAACCCATGATGTCCTGATAGTGCGTGAAATCGCGATCCAGTTGCAACAAGCCAAAGCCTTTCGGGTTTTTGTCCTGATAAGCGTTGAATTGCAGTTTCTGCGGGTTATTCAGCGGACGGCAAATCCACTCACCGTTACCCAGCCACATTGCCAGACGATCGGAGTCATGAATTTGCGGGTGGATGGTGTCGCAGACGCGGCGTTCATTATTGCCACAGCTGAACATACTGGTCATCGGGGCGATACCCAGCTGTTTGATGTCTTTACGCGCGTAGATATGATTTTCGACGTCCATTATCACCTGGCTTTCCGCACAGTTGATGATGAACTTATACGCGCCGGTCACGCTTGGGCTGTCGAGCAGCGCGTAAACCGTAAAGACGGTTGCCCCGGGTTTCACCGTTTCAAACCAGAACGAGGTGAAGTCCGGGAACTCTTCCAGACTGTCGGTGTAGGTATCCACCGCAAGCCCTCGGGCGGACAAACCGTACTGATAAGTACTGTCGACTGCGCGGAAGTAGCTCGCGCCAAGGAAAGAAACGATATCGCGACGCGCCAGCTCCGGCGCTTTGAACGCGCGGAACCCGGCAAATCCGAGGTCGGTCTGCCCTTCCAGCTGTTTGGTATCAACGCCCGTGTCGGTGTATTTAAACAGTTCCGGACGGAAATGCACTTCGCGCGCCTGCTGCGTCGCGGCATCCACGGAGAACATCCGCACGCGACGGCGGAACCCCATCCCCACGTGGAAGAACTGGATGTCTAACTGGCGATCGTCAACGTTGTTCCACAGAGAATGTGCGGCATCATATTGAATGCTGTTGTAGGCCTGCGGCGTCATGTTCGCCAGCGTCTCCGGCAACGGACGCGGCGCGCCGCCCCATGGCTGACGGGAGAGATCGTGTGCCATAGACTGCAGCACGGAAAAGTCGAAACGACGGGTCTGGCCGTCCGCAATATCCGACTCCTGCGCTAACGCAGCCTGAGAAAAAAGGGAGGCTACACCGGATGTCCCGCACACGGCGGCAACAGCCATTGATGATTTAAGAAAGTGTCTGCGGTTCATGCCTGAGAAAGCGTCCTTTTTAAGAGAAGAATGCGGTAAACGGTTACGTCGTTAAGTCCGACCACTCTAGACAAAATTGATTAATAATCCAATTGTTGGCGCGATAAATTGTTCTGACTGGCGCAAAAAGATTCTGTCGAGGGGAAGAGACTGAATAAGGTGTAAATTTGTGTATAAAAAACGTTATTTACCACGAAACATCTTGCGCCACTCACTCGGGCTCACGCCAAACCGTTGTTTAAATCCCTGACGATAAGAAACCGGCGAGTTAAACCCTGACAAACTGGCGATCATTTCCACGCTATGGTCCGTTGATTCCAGCAACGTCTGGCTGTAGCGCAGACGTTCAACCTGCAACCATTCCACCGGCGATACGCCCGTTGCTCGGGTGAAGTTGCGGGTAAAGGTACGCCGCGCCATCGAAACGAAATTCGCCAGCGAGTCAACATCGTGTGGTTTATCAAGATGGCCGCGCAGGTAATCCAGCAAAGCATTAATTCGGCTATCTTTGGTGTTTTTCGGCACGGCACATTCAATAAACTGGGCCTGACCCCCCTCACGATACGGGGGGATCACCATGCGGCGGGCGACTTTATTGGCAACGGCGCTGCCATAATATTTACGCAGCACATAGAGGCAGCAATCGATCCCGGCAGCCGTGCCGGCGGAGGTGATCAGATGGTCGTCATCCACGTAGAGCGAGTTGGTATCGAGCTGTATGCAGGGGAAACGTGCCGTAAAATCCGCTTCAAACTCCCAGTGAGTCGCGGCCCGGTGGTTATCCAGAAGCCCGGCGTAGGCAAGCACATACGTCCCAAGACAAAGCCCGACAATATTCGCGCCTCGCAGGCGGGCTGCCAGCAAGGCGTTGAGCAGCGCAACGGAGGGTTTTTCTTCGGGATGTGCCCAGAATGGGATAATAACAATGTCGGCATCATTCAGGGTGTCGAGCCCGTGTTCAACGGATACTGACATGCCCGATTTCGAGGGGATTATCCCCGGATTTTCGGCGCAAACCACATAACGAAATAACGCATCACCCGGCAGGATTTGGCTAAAAATAATCTCCGGTACGGAGAGGTGAAACGGGCTGAACCCTTCGGTGGCGATTACAGCCACCAACGGCGCTGACATAAACAACTCCTTTAAGGCTATCTGTCCTGGCATTTGCAGGAGGGCAGATAGAGAAAAGCCCCGAGTGATTTTTCAATCAACCCGAGGCCCTCTATATGCCAGACACATGTAGAGTGCCTCTTACAGACCGTAAGGTCAATACAACGCTCAATCCAGCGTCACATGATGCTTCATCACCCGCTTAAACAACGCCAGCCGCGCACGCATAAAACGGTTCTCCACTTTAAAACCTGCGTGCTTATTCAGGCCAATTCGCAGTAGCCGATCGCGGCCCTGGACCGATGCGGGCCAGCGAGTGGGGCCATTGAGTACAGTGCAGGTGGCACTGGCATGATGTGCAAAATTCACCCAATAAGCGGCCACCTGTGCCGCAAAGGCTCTGTCTCGCTCATTGACGTAAAATCGGGCAGGTTCTGCCAGCGTCAGAGTATCAAAAACGTAAGGAACTTCGTTGCCATGCCACGCGCCGTTGGCGTAAGTCGCGTGTTCCGCTTCGGCCACATAATCAAACCAGTAGCGCCAGCAGGGTTGATTCACCCGCTGTTGAGCCTGCATCACCACATAGCCCAGCGTGGTAAAGGCCATATCCCGGCACACCTGACGCCCGAGTTCTTCATCGCCCTTCACACCCGGATAGAGCAGTTTAATGAGCCCCAGCCCCAGACGCCGGGTTCGCCTGAGTTTTTCTATCTCACCGGCAAGATCAACACCAAACACCGCCATCACGCTGGCTTCGTCGCTGTTCGAACCAATCAACACCGGCATCGCATGCTGTTTCCCGGCAAAAAAGACGTCCAGCATGGGCTGTGGTAGCACCGCGTCTCCGGCGATGGGCGTTGGGCCAATATTGAGCGGTGCTTCGAGCGGCCAGAACTTTTCCGGCGGGATCGCACGTAGCTGGTCCGCGCTGGCATTCTCCAGGCCAAAGTGCGCCGCCAGCTGCACGCCCTTCTCCAGCGCCTTTTCGCGTGGGGTATCGGGAAGCGTATAGCCACTCTGGATCACCGCTTTGTGAAACAGCCCCGCCGCTTTCGGCGATGCCATGAGTGACAGCACGCTGCGCGCGCCCGCAGACTCGCCAAATAACGTGACATTATCGCTGTCACCACCAAATGCCGCGATGTTCTGCTGAACCCAGCGTAGCGCGGCGATTTGATCCATCAGGGCAAAGTTATTCAACGGCTCGTCGTCTTCTCCTTCAAGGGCAGGATGAGCAAAAAAGCCCAAATGCCCGAGCCGATAGTTAACCGTCACCACCACCACATCTCGCTGCGCCAGCGCTTTGCCGTCGTACGGCGGCAGACCGCCCGCACCAATGGTGTACCCGCCACCGTGCAGCCACACCATCACGGGTAAAGGAGCTGAACGCGCGGCTGGCGACCAGACATTCAGATAGAGACAATCTTCCGAGAAGCGCCCCGGATCGCCACCGCCCAGTTCACGGCAGTAGTCGATATTCTGCCAGCAGGAAGCAGAGAAAGTATCGGCCTGACGCACGCCACTCCACGGTTGAACGGGCTGCGGCGCACGCCAGCGCAAAGCACCGACGGGCGGTTGCGCGAAGGGAATGCCTCGCCAGAGGTGGATATTCTCATCAACGAGGCCAAGAAGTGTGCCCTGGCGGGTTTCCGCCAGCGGCGTTGAGGGGTTTTGCATCGATTCCGTCCTTTATCAATCTCCCTCAAGATTACCTGTTTCAGAGCAGACCGCAACGCCGTTTGCTGCGCGCTTCCGCCTGCTCGTAGAGCGTAAATTCATCCAGCACCGGGCAGCCCAGCGCCTGTTCAAAGGCATCACGGCTGGCGTTTCCGTGATGCCGCGTCGAATTGCCGTTTCCAAGGTTGGACTGAAAAATCCCCGCCGCGCTGACCGGCAGGAAATCTTCATAAATAATTGGCTGCGCAATCACCCAACCGCGCTCAATTAACGGCTGCGGATCGTCGCCAGGATGAAATGCCTGACGATGTGCTTCCCCGGCGGGCGTCAGACGATAACGAAACCAGGCGAGCCCCTGCTGACGGAGCAGAAATTCGCTATCCGGGAACGCCTTGAACACATCCTGTAAATGCAGTTGATGGGTCAGGTTATCGCTACCGACACCCGCCTCATTGAGCAATTTGTCATACAGCGCCCGCCCTTTTTGCGTTAACGCGATGCCCCGCTGCTCAATTTCACCGAACCGCGCGGTATGCGTTCCCTGCCCGTCACCGGCAAATTTCACTGGCTCTTCCAGCGCCTTAAAACTGGTCTGACGCAATAACAACGGAACATCACGGCGCGGCGGGCCTTCAATCACCGCTTTTGGTTCAATTCCGTATTCCGCCATCAGCGCCTGTACACGGTCGATATCCAGCGTGCGCGGCGTGAGATGGTTGATGTGACAACCGGGGAAACAGACAACATCGGCAATTAACCGATGCTGCTGATGCAGCGCCTGATAGGTTTCGCGATCGACCGTCGCCGACTGATGCCAGCGAAAGGTTTCCAGCGCTTGCTGGACAAAATCCTGCGCCTGCGACGCCGTAAACTCGCCCCGATCTTCATGGAGCGCAATCAGTTCGCGGCAACGCGGGGTAAAAATATCACGCTGCTGTAAAATCTCAGCAGCACGCTGCCTGAGCGCGGGATCGTCAATTAATTCAAGGCGTAAGAGCGAGGTAAACACACGAAATGGATTGCGCGACAACGCCGCATCATCTACCGGACGAAAGGCTGTGGAGTGTACCGGCACGCCCGCCTGAGAGAGATCGTAATAGCTAACCGGGTACATCCCCATAATGGCGAACATGCGCCGCAGCATCGACAGCTCCTCAGCCGTGCCGACGCGAATCGCCCCATGACGCTCAACGTTAAGCCGAGCCAGTTCATCCGCATTCACCATTTGTTCATGCAGGCGCGTGTTATTTTCCAGTACCGCCAGATTCACGTCTGCAACCAGCTCCAGCAATGTGCCGTACTGCGGCACTTCCTGCTGATACATTGCCGACATCGCCTGCGAAAAATCTTCCCGAATCTCATCTGCCGTGATGCTTTGCGCCATGATGTCATGCCTCCAGTGAATATATTCTGGAGTGTAGAAAAGCTCGTGACACTGCGTGGCAAGAATTTGGAAAGTGTGATCGGCATGACGCTGTAAGCGAAACGGAGAGGTATAACCTGAGGTTATTAAATAAACACCTTAAATTCACTTTAAATTAACATTGAATTTACACACACTCATTGTGGCGACAAAAACAACACCCTACACGGAGCCACCTTATGAGCACGAAATGGTCACCGCAAGAAGTTATCCATCGCGACTATAGCAGTCACCCGCCCGCGTTTGCGCCGGGCTACAAAACCAGCGTGCTGCGCTCGCCGCGTAATGCGCTTATCTCCCTGCAAAACTCACTGTCAGAAATCACCGGCCCGGTTTTTTCCAGCGACGATCTGGGGCCTCAGGATAATGATTTGATCCTGAACTATGCCAAAGACGGCCTGCCGATTGGCGAACGCATCATCGTTCACGGTTATGTGCGCGATGGGTTTGGCCGCCCGATGAAAAACACGCTGGTTGAAGTCTGGCAGGCCAACGCCGGCGGCCGCTATCGCCATAAAAAAGATCAGTATCTGGCGCCCATCGACCCCAATTTTGGCGGCTGCGGCCGCGTGCTGACGGATGAAAATGGCTACTACTTCTTCCGTACCATCAAGCCAGGCCCGTATCCGTGGCGCAATCAGGCGAGCGACTGGCGTCCTTCGCATATTCACTTTTCGCTATCAGGCGATGCCTTTGCACAACGTCTGGTGACGCAGATGTATTTCGAAGGCGACACGCTGATCAAACAGTGCCCTATCGTCAAAACCATCAATAACGATGATGCCATCCGCACGCTGATCGCCGAGCTGGATACACATGCCGCGATTCCGCTGGATTGTCTGGCATATCGCTTTGATCTGGTACTGCGCGGGCAACGTGCAACACTGTTTGAAAACCGCACTCAGGGGGCTGCGCGATGAAAGAGTATTTACAGGAAACTGCCTCACAAACGGCGGGCCCATATGTTCACATCGGCCTCGCGCCTGATGCCGCCGGGTTCCATATTTTCGAAAAAAATTTCGGCCCGGTACTGGTCAATAGCCATACTCAGGGCGAGCGCATTACCATTGAAGGGCGTGTACTGGATGGTTCAGGCACGCCGGTGCGCGATGTCCTGCTGGAGATTTGGCAGGCGAACGCCAACGGGCGCTATAACCACCCGGCAGACAGACAGGAAGGCAAAGCGCTGGATGCCGATTTCCGTGGCTGGGGTCGCGCCTGCTCTGATTTTGATAGCGGCATCTGGCGCTTCGAAACCATCAAACCCGGCCCGGTAGTGGGTCGCGATGGTCGCATGATGGCACCGCACGTTAATCTGTGGATAGCCGCGCGCGGCATCAATATAGGCCTCAATACGCGGATGTACTTTGCCGATGAACAGGCCGCAAATCAGACCGATCCGGTACTGAATCTGATTGAGTGGGAAGTTCGCCGCCAGACGCTCATCGCCCAAAAAGAGACGCGCGGTAATGAGACCGTGTACCGTTTTGATATCTATCTACAGGGTGATAAGGAAACCGTCTTTTTCGATCTTTAATCCCCCTGTGCCCGGCATCGCTGCGTTTGCCGGGCTTTCTTTTCCCATCAATCCCTGCGCTGTGTCAGAAATTTCTTGTAACTCAATTAGATCAAATGTTAATAATAATTTGCTATCAGGTTATCAAATTTAAACAGTATTACTTGTCACTCTTATCGATCTGTTCTTAACATCGCGTATGGAAAAAAATGCTCTCTTTAGTCAGCGCATTCGTCTGCGCCACCTGCACACTTTCGTTGCCGTCGCCCAACAAGGAACTCTGGGGCGTGCGGCTGAAACCCTTAATCTCAGCCAGCCTGCGTTATCCAAAACGCTTAATGAACTGGAGCAACTGACCGGTACCCGCTTATTCGAACGTGGGCGTCTTGGCGCACAGCTGACGCTTGTCGGCGAGCAGTTTCTTACCCACGCGGTGAAAGTTCTGGATGCGCTAAATACTGCCGGCCAGGCGTTAACCCGCAAAGAAGGCAGCCATCATGATGTCGTCCGAATCGGCGCGCTGCCTACTGCTGCGCTGGGGATACTACCGATGGTGCTGGGTCAGTTTCATCAGCAACAGCATGATGTCACGTTGCAGGTCGCGACCATGAATAACACCATGCTGCTGGCGGCGCTGAAATCCGGGGATATTGATTTTGGTATTGGCCGCATGTCAGACCCGGAACTGATGACCGGCTTAACCTATGAGCTGCTGTTTCTGGAATCGCTCAAACTAGTGGTGCGCCCGGACCATCCTCTTCTGCATGAAAATATTACACTAAGCCGCGTGATGGAGTGGCCTGTTGTTGTCTCTCCGAAAGGGACCGTTCCCCGACAAAATGCGGAAACGCTGCTGCAAAGTCAGGGCTGTAAAATGCCTGCGGGCTGCATTGAAACACTGTCGGCTTCGCTCTCCCGCCAGTTAACCGTGGATTACAACTACGTCTGGTTTGTGCCGTCCGGTGCGGTCAGAGACGACCTGCGACGCGGTGCGTTAACCTCGCTTCCCATCGCGACTCAGGGTCAGGGCGAGCCTATTGGCGTGTTGACGCGCGTAGACAGTCCTATTTCCAGCGGCGCGCAGACGCTGCTGGCAGCCATTCGCAAATCAATGCCAGGTTAACCTTCCGCATTCCGGCCCTCTCCGTCATGGAGAGGGTGGCTACCGCTTCACCTCAGATCCCGTCACCATAGATCAATTAATGCGAAATCATTTATTAACAATTGCGCAATGCGATTTAACAGATCTATTATAGCCACACATTAACCAAATGGTTCATTCGTAATCCATATGAGTATCGGATGAACACGAATAACAAGCAACTCTCTTTCATTTAAAACAACACCCCCTTTATGTGTGATTCATTTGGTTCACTCATCCGGGTTTGGCTGTCATCAGGAGAACAGTATGGCAACGGGCATTTCACTCAAAGGACTCCCCCGGGTCCTTAAATGGCTTCTCGCCGGACTGATGTTTATCATCGGTCTGGCCGTGGGCGCGCTGGGCATTAAACTCGCTACCGTGGGGGGAACCTGGTTCTTCGCGCTGATGGGACTGGTGATGATTGTCGCTGCCGCGCTGATCGCACGTAATCGCCGCAGCGGGATAGTACTGTATGCACTGGCGTTTATTATTGCGCTGATTTGGTCTGTCAGCGATGCAGGCTGGGATTTCTGGCCACTCTTTTCACGCCTGTTCACCTTTGGGGTGCTGGCATTCCTTTGCGCCATTATCTGGCCGTTCCTGTCCGTATCGCCGCACGCGAAGAAGGGCCCGGCCTTTGGCCTGGCGGCTGTCATCGCCGTGGTATTGCTGGCCAGCATGGGCGGCATGTTCAAAACCCATACCCTGGTGAGCGCAGATGAAGAGGTTCCGGTGAAACCGGTGACCGCGGGCGAGCAGCAGAAGAACTGGACACACTGGGGGAATACCACTCACGGCGACCGCTTTGCTGCACTGGATCAAATCAACAAGCAGAACGTCGATAAGCTGCAGGTGGCGTGGGTCGCGCATACCGGAGATATTCCGGTCAGTAATGGTTCCGGCGCTGAAGATCAGAATACCCCACTACAGGTAGGCGACACGCTGTTCGTCTGTACGCCGTACAGTAAAGTGCTGGCGCTGGATGTCGACAGCGGTAAAGAGAAGTGGCGTTATGATTCGAAAGCCACGGCACCAAACTGGCAGCGTTGCCGAGGGTTAGGCTATTACGAAGAGGCGCAAAGCGTCGCCGCTGCGGAAAATAACAGCGCGCCTGCTGCCTGCCCGCGTCGTCTGTTCCTGCCAACCACCGACGCGCGCCTTATCGCAATCAATGCTGATACCGGTAAACCGTGCGCCGACTTTGGTGATAACGGCGTGGTTGATCTGAGCGTCGGGATGGGCGAAATCAAGCCCGGTTATTATCAGCAGACCTCAACACCGTTGGTAGCCGGGAATGTGGTGGTGCTGGGCGGTCGCGTTGCCGATAACTTCTCCACCGATGAACCGCCGGGCGTGGTGCGTGCTTATGACGTGCACACCGGTAAACTGGCGTGGGCGTGGGATCCGGGTAACCCGAATATTACCGGGCTGCCGCCGGAAGGCCAGACCTACACGCGCGGCACGCCAAACGTGTGGTCCGCGATGTCATATGACGCCAAACTGAATCTGGTCTACTTACCGACCGGTAATGCGACACCCGATTTCTGGGCGGGTGAACGTACGGCGCTGGATGATAAATACAGCTCGTCTATTGTTGCCGTTGATGCGACCACCGGGAAAGTGCGCTGGCATTATCAGACCACGCACCACGATCTGTGGGATTTCGACCTGCCTTCTCAGCCATTGCTGACCGATTTGCCTGACGGCAAAGGCGGCACCACACCGGTACTGGTACAAACCAGCAAGCAGGGCATGATCTTCATGCTGAACCGCGAAACCGGCGAGCCGGTGGCGAAAGTCGAAGAACGTCCGGTTCCGGCAGGTGATGTTAAAGGCGAACGTTATTCCCCTACTCAGCCGTATTCCGTCGGTATGCCGATGATTGGCAACGAAACGCTGAAAGAATCGGATATGTGGGGCGCAACGCCAATCGATTTGCTGCTGTGCCGTATTCAGTTTAAAGAGATGCGCCATCAGGGCATTTTCACCCCTCCAGGCGAAGATCGTTCACTGCAATACCCTGGTTCGCTGGGCGGCATGAACTGGGGCAGCGTCTCCGTTGACCCGAACAACAGCCTGATGTTCGTTAACGATATGCGCCTCGGTCTGGCGAACTATATGGTACCGCGCGCGAAAGTGGCGAAAGATGCCAGCGGTATCGAAATGGGGATTGTCCCGATGGAAGGCACACCGTATGGTGCAATGCGCGAGCGCTTCCTGTCGCCGCTGGGCATTCCGTGTCAGAAACCGCCGTTTGGTACGATGTCAGCGGTCGATCTGAAATCAGGTAAAATCGTCTGGCAGGTGCCGGTTGGTACGGTGGAAGACACCGGGCCGTTGGGTATCCGCATGCATATGCCGATCCCTATCGGGATGCCGACGCTGGGTGCGTCTATGACCACGCAATCCGGTCTGCTGTTCTTCGCCGGTACGCAGGATTTCTATCTGCGCGCCTTTGATACAGCAACCGGGAAAGAAGTCTGGAAAGACCGACTGCCGGTGGGCAGCCAGTCTGGCCCGATGACTTATGTGTCGCCGAAAACCGGCAAACAGTACATCATCATCAACGCAGGCGGCGCACGTCAGTCCCCGGACCGTGGTGATTACATCATTGCATACGCCCTGCCGGACGCACAAAAGTAACTCTCCGTGTCGGGTGATTTCTCACCCGACCTTTTAACCTAAAACGATTCCCAGCTATCGCCGCCTGCCACGGCTAACGTCGGCGCAGTAGCCGGGACGTTTTCTTTCTTCACTCCGCGGCGCGAAGGAATACGAAACGTCCCTACCGCTTCGGTTAATCGTGCTGCCTGCGCCTCCAGCGAGGCCGCCGCTGCCGATGCTTCCTCCACCAGCGAGGCATTCTGCTGAGTGACGTTATCCATCTCGGTAATCGCCTGGCTGACCTGCAAAATCCCGCGACTCTGTTCATCAGACGCCGCCGCGATTTCCAGCATAATGTCCGTCACGCGTTTCACCGCATCAACAATTTCCGTCATCGTTGCCCCGGCGTTCACCACTTCATCCGAACCGCGCTCAATCAGGGTGACAGATTCAGAAATCAGCCCTTCAATCTCCTTTGCCGCCTGCGCGCTGCGACTGGCGAGCGTGCGCACTTCGCTGGCAACCACCGCGAACCCACGCCCCTGCTCACCGGCACGCGCCGCTTCTACCGCCGCGTTAAGAGCCAGGATATTGGTCTGGAAGGCAATACTATTAATTACTGCGGTAATTTCGGAGATCTTCTTCGAACTGGTAGAAATATTGCCCATTGTCGCGACCACGCCCGTGACCAGTTGCCCACCACGGGTTGCTTTCCCGGAGGCATCTTCCGCCAGTTTGCTGGCGTGATGGGCGTTATCGGCGTTTTGTTTTACTGTTGCGGTGAGCTCTTCCATGCTGGCGGCGGTCTGTTCAATAGCAGCCGCCTGTTGTTCGGTCCGTGCAGAGAGATCCGTATTCCCCACCGAGATTTCGCTGGTCCCACGATAGATTTCCTCTGCCCCCTGGCGTACCGTGCCCACCGTTTGCACCAGCGCATGCTGCATTTTTTGCAGGTTAAAGCTGAGTTGGCCGATTTCGCTGCGCCCGACGGATTCATCCGGCTGGGTGAGATCGCCGCTGGCGATTTGCGCGATACGCTGCCCGGCGTGTTGCAAGGGTTTAATCACAATACGGCGCAACACCACGAAGGTCATTATTGTCAGCACCAGCGCCAGCACAAAGGCCGCCGCCATAAACATCAGCCCAAGGCGGGTACGCTCAAGCAATAGCTCAGTAAGGTGGTTGGCTCTGTCGGTACGAATCTGAATCACTTTCAGCAGCACCGCGTTATAGCGATCGTCCAGCGGTTTTGCCTGTTCGTTTTCATGATTAATGATCGCTTCAAACATGCCATTTTTAGCGTATTTCAGCATCGGCTTCAGGCCATCAATATAGGCGGTATAGCGAGCGGTGAGCTCTTTATCCAGTGCACTATCTGCTGACGTTTTCACCCGACGCTCACGATATTGAGTAAACGCCACCTGCGACTGCTGCATGCGGGATTCCGCCGTCGCAATATTGCGTTTCATCTCATTCATTTCAGCAATCCGGCTCGCCGCACCGGCGTGGATTAGCTCAATACGCGTCGTGCGCAGATGGTTAGAGCTGTTTGATAAGCCCATCCGCACCTGCAATTCTTCGGTGACATCTTTTTGATCCTGTTCCGCCTGCAACAGGAAATACCCCGCCAGCCCGGAGCTTAGGGCAAACAGCAGAATGATGCCGCCGAGAATAGCGGAGAAAAGCGGAACTAAACGAATATGGTGCAGGAAACTGAGTTTTTGGGTCTGGTGTTGTGTTTTAGTCTTGTCCATGCCAATCGACTCTCTTCAGGTAAGCGGCGTACAAACACGCCCGTAAGATTGTCATCGGCAAGTCAGAGGATTTGATTATGGCTAAAAGCGCAAGGTGGGTCACAATTTGGCGTAAAAAACGTCCTCCCCGACGGGAGAGGACGCCTGGGATTACGCGTCGCCGAAATGAATAACTGTACGAATGGATTTCCCTTCGTGCATCAGATCAAACGCTTCGTTGATTTGCTCCAGCGGCAGACGGTGCGTAATGAACGGATCAAGCTGAATTTTGCCCGCCATGGCGTCTTCAACCATACCCGGCAGCTGGGAACGGCCTTTCACGCCGCCAAAGGCAGAACCACGCCATACGCGGCCGGTCACCAGCTGGAACGGTCGGGTTTTGATCTCCTGACCTGCACCCGCAACGCCGATGATGACGCTTTCACCCCAACCTTTATGGCAGCATTCCAGCGCGGATCGCATGACGTCGACGTTTCCGATACATTCGAAGCTAAAATCAACGCCACCGTCGGTCATTTCGACAATGACATCCTGAACCGGTTTATCGTAATCCTTCGGGTTAATGAAATCGGTCGCACCCATCTCTTTCGCCAGCTTGAATTTCTCCGGGTTGGTATCAATGGCCAGAATGCGTCCCGCTTTCGCCTGTACCGCCCCCTGAATCGCCGCCAGGCCGATGCCGCCCAGACCGAAGATCGCAACGGTATCGCCCTCTTTTACTTTTGCGGTGTTATGCACCGCGCCGATACCGGTAGTGACGCCGCAACCCAGCAGACAAACTTTGTCTAGCGGTGCCTGCGGGTTCACTTTCGCCAGTGAGATCTCGGCACACACGGTGTATTCGCTGAAAGTACTGGTGCCCATGTAATGGAAAATCGGTTCACCGTTATAGGAGAAACGGGTGGTGCCATCCGGCATCAACCCTTTCCCCTGGGTGGCGCGAACGGCCTGACAAAGGTTAGTTTTGCCAGACTTACAGAACTTACACTCTCCGCATTCGGCAGTATAAAGCGGAATAACGTGGTCGCCCGGTTTCAGGCTGGTGACGCCTTCGCCCACTTCAACAACGATGCCGCCGCCTTCATGCCCCAGCACCGCCGGGAATACGCCTTCCGGATCATCGCCGGATAAGGTAAATGCATCGGTATGGCAAACCCCGGTATGGGTGATTTTTACCAGTACTTCGCCTTTTTTCGGCGGCGCGACATCGATTTCAACAATTTTCAGCGGTTGACCTGGGCCAAACGCGACAGCTGCACGTGATTTCATAGCGGTCTCTTCCTTTATGATGTTTTATTTTAGATAAGATCGTAGCAGATGACCGACTTCAGCCATGCGCACGGCGCGCTGATCGGGCGTCGTTTCGCCGCTTACCAGCTCGTCTTTAAGGTGCATTTCAACCAGTTCGCCCATCAGGCCATTGGCGGCCCCGCGAATTGACGCGATCTGTTGCAGAATAGTCAGGCACGGCTCGCCGGATTCCAGCGCGCGTTCAAGAGCATCAACCTGCCCTTTAATGCGGCGTACCCGGGTCAGCGCCCGTTTTTTATCGTCAGGGGAATGCGGCATACGCCCTCCATTAGTATAGGGGGGTATACTATCATCGATATAATGTGAATGTAAAACAATCACCAAATGAATGTGTCATGGGGTGCATTGAGGACGCCAGCCAACCATTGAGATTGGCGGGGATCGCTCCCCGCCTTGTCTCTTACTATTTAGAGTCGCACACTGTAGAAACAGTAACCTCCGTCTGGTTTGTCCGGAAGTGGACCTCGCAGAGGTCCCGCCGCATCGCCAACACCGCTAAAATCACGGTGATACAGATGATAACCAGGGCAATTAAGCCTGAACGTTGCCATTTCATAGCCTGCTTCTCCTTGACCCGTAGGTCTGTAAGAGGCTAATCTAATGCTGTTGGGCATAGATTGTGGCCTCGGTAAGTGTTAAGCGTCCTGCAAGACGCTCAATGTTTCCGGGGCTTTTCTCTATCTGCCTTTTGGTGTTTGCCTGAGACAGATAGCCTCAAGCACCCGCCGCGATTTTACACCTTCACGGTGAAACTCAGCAGTCTGGAAATGGACTCGTAAGAAAGGAATGATTGCTTTAGAGGGGTGCCGGATACAGGTGCATCCGGCAAAAAGTGACTTAAGACTGCAGCGTCGCCAGTCGCGCCGCGAAACCCACAAACACCAGCCCAATCAGGCTATTGCCAATCTTCGCCAGCTTCTTACGGGTTTTCACATACCGCGTCACCAGCGAGCCCGACACGATCAGGAAGCTTAAATAGGTAAAGCTCACCAGCTCAAGCGTCAGCGCCAGGATAAAGAATGCCAGCCCCGGCGTAGCCGATTTCACGTCAATAAACTGCACGAAGAACGAGACATAAAACAAAATCGCTTTGGGATTGGTTAAGCTCAGCGTCAGCGCGCGTTTGAAAATTGCATGACCCGGCTCGGCGTGCGCTTCTGGTTCTCCGGCTTTACGCTTCAGCGTACTGTAGAGCATTTTCCCGCCCAGATAGAGCAGATAAATCGCCCCCAGATAGCGCACCAGATTAAACAGAACCGGAGTGGTTTTAATGAGCGTCGCCACGCCCGCATAAGAGAGGAACATCAGCACCGCATCGCCGATAAAGACCGCCAGCGCTGCCATGTAGCCGCCACGAATACCGTGTGCCACGCCTGTTTTCAGGACAAAGAAGGTATTTGGCCCCGGCACCAGAATGATAAAAATCGCCCCGACCACATACGTCCAGTAATTTAGTACGCCAAAATCTGCGAACACCCTGCTCTTCCTTACACAATATTAACCATCGTGGCGGTATGGTAACGCACGCCACATGGCCAATAAAGGACTATTCAGTTTACTTATGATTAACCCCGTTTACGCGGCATCATGCGCAGCAGCGTATTGTCTTTCCAGACATAATGATGCGCCAGCGCGGCCAGGGCATGAAGTCCAATCAGCCAGTAACCAATATTTGCCAGCAGAATGTGATAATCCTTCATCGTATCGACAATATCGAAATTCGATTCCGCCGCATGCGGCATGGTTATCCCAAAAGCAAACCACGGATTTCCCCGGTTATACATCATCACCAGACCAATAATCGGCAATGCAATAAACAGCAGGTAAATCGCCAGATGCCCCAGATGCGCCATGCCCGTCATCATTGGCTTAGGTTTCGGTACAATCGGCGGCGCCGGGCGTTTCAGGCGAATCAGCAAACGCGCCGCCATCAGCACCAGAATGGAGATGCCACAGGAGACGTGCACCATGTTGATAACCGGACGCGCGCTACGCGGAAAGAAGCCACGGAATTCCATCGCACAGTAAGCAATAATAACCAGTAAGAAGACCAGCCAGTGAATGCCTATTTGCAGGCCTGAGTATTTATCGCGCATAGCGACCCCTGATAAGTAATTAACAAAAAAGCAAAATAGCCGTTTTTACTTAAAAATTCATTAACTTTTCAGCAGTTACTTTGGTTCTATTCACCTCATTGATGCGTTACAGACAAAATCGGGTTGCCCATCCGCTAATGCTGAACTAAGCCTGGATAAGTAAAAAAACCGTATCACCCCGAACTGATGGAGAACATCATGAGTAAAATTGGCATTAACGGATTTGGGCGTATTGGTCGACTGGTCCTGCGTCGTCTGCTGGAAACTTCGAGCAGCAATGAAGTTGTCGCAATTAACGATCTTACGTCGCCAAAAGTACTGGCATATTTGCTGAAGTACGATTCCAACTACGGGCCGTTCCCGTGGAGCGTTGATTTCAGCGACAACGCGCTGATTGTTAACGGTAAAACGATTAAAGTCTTTGCGGAAAAAGAGGCGAAGAACATCCCGTGGAAAACGGAAGGCGCAGAAATCGTCGTCGAATGTACGGGTTTCTATACCTCAGCTGAAAAATCGCAGGCGCATATCGATGCGGGGGCAAAAAAAGTACTGATATCTGCTCCGGCGGGTGACATCAAAACGCTGGTTTACAACGTGAATGATGACACGCTCAACGCCAGCGACACGATTATTTCTGTCGCTTCCTGCACCACCAACTGTCTGGCGCCAATGGCAAAAGCATTGCATGATGCATTCGAGATCAAAGTGGGCACCATGACCACTATCCATGCCTATACCGGGACTCAGGCGCTGGTTGACGGGCCTCGCGGCAAAGATCTGCGCGCTTCTCGTGCCGCAGCGGAAAATATTATCCCGCATACGACGGGGGCGGCAAAAGCGATCGGACTGGTTATCCCTGCCCTTGTCGGTAAACTGAAAGGCCATGCCCAGCGTGTGCCGACGAAAACCGGTTCTGTGACCGAACTGGTTTCGATTTTGGGTAAAAAAGTCACCGTCGATGACGTGAATGCCGCGCTGAAAAAAGCGACAGAAAATAATGAGTCGTTTGGCTACACCAACGATGACATCGTATCGACCGATATTATCGGTACGCACTTTGGTTCCGTTTTCGACGCCACGCAAACCGAGGTGACAGAAGCAGGCGATCTGCAACTGGTCAAAACGGTCGCCTGGTACGATAACGAATACGGGTTTGTGACTCAGTTGATTCGCGTACTGGAAAAATACGCCAAACTGTAAAAAGACAACGCCCGGAAACGTTCCTTTCCGGGCGTCATTCGCGGCCTCTTAGCGCAATGCCCGCATGGCCGACATTTCCCGCAGCGTGGCGTCTTGCGTTAACTGCTGCCAGGCCTGCTCAACCGCCAGCGGAATATCCACGTGAGCAATAAAGTTTTTACCGCGCGGCCCGTACCCCTGTGCATCATCACGTATGCGTGGCAATTCACCGATTATTAATGAGAGATATCGCTCCACCGGCCACAATCCGGTGTCATCCCCTTTAAACGCTACGCCGTTTTCACTGTTGAAGAGCTCCGGCTGACATCCGGGATAACTACGCCAGTGCGGCGCATTTTCCGCGTCCCGCCAGACATGTTCAAACGTCGCCATCGTACGACGCTGCATGGTTGGGTCCTGCACGACGATACCTTTTTTAACGGCAATCCCCTGGGTATCTAACATGCGCCGGGTAAAACGCGCGTTTTCAC
This sequence comes from Pseudocitrobacter sp. CD920760, assembly GCF_057782505.1. Classification (NCBI taxonomy): domain Bacteria; kingdom Pseudomonadati; phylum Pseudomonadota; class Gammaproteobacteria; order Enterobacterales; family Enterobacteriaceae; genus Pseudocitrobacter; species Pseudocitrobacter sp. CD920760. Next base: position 2,508,298 of record NZ_CM173490.1, on the reverse strand, counting down.
CGCAGTTCGTCGATGCATCCTCAACCAGAATATTCTCGCGCGGGATTTTCCAGAATTGATGTGCAATCTCCGCAAGGATTGCCGCTTCAGATAACCCGGTGGTACGCAAGGTGTTATAATGCGGATGCTGGGCTATCGCGGCATAAAGAAAGGTCGTTGAATGGCCGATACCGCCGCTGATCAATAGCGTTTTTTCCTCATCCGCCGCCAGCTGACAGGCCGCATCGATGACAGGAATAACGGCGTTCCCCGCCAGCACCACCACGTCAAAATCGTCTGCTTGAGGTCGGGAGGCAAAATCATTTTGCGCAAGCCAGCTCCCCAGCAAATTGGCAGCCGTAAGTGTGCTATCGGGTAATTGTGGCAATGTCGTTAGCATAATCCTCCCTCTCTGTGAGTTTGTTAGCACAGGATAACGTGTCTGAACCTTCATGACAGTAGATCACTCCGAAAGCGTTAATTTTACCTGGCCTGCATTTTTGTAACATTCTTGAAATAACCAGAAATATCTAAAAACGATGCGGTTGCACCTGAATAAATCACTAACATCGCACCATAGTAAAGAACATCAAACCATCAATCATTCATTTTACAAATGATTCAATCATCAAAATGCCTGCTTTTTGTGTATAAATATCCTGCTCACCCTTGCTAAAAATAGCACCCACCTCTAAGTTGCTTAACAAACAAGCAACCTTTTTAACACATTGCAGGTTGCACCTTTGAGGCATCAGGTGGCACCTGATTCTAACTTAATGTGGCGGGAGTTTTCCTTCATGACGACGCAAGAAAGCAGCAGTACGATCCTGAAAAAAAACAAACGGGTCTTGATTGCCAGTTTGACCGGCAGCTCCATTGAATGGTTTGATTATTTTCTGTACGGCACCGCCGCGGCGCTGGTGTTCAATAAAATCTTCTTCCCAATGGTCGACCCGGTTATTGGGCTCATCCTCTCTTACCTTTCTTTCTCGCTGACTTTCTTTATTCGTCCGATTGGCGGCGTACTCTTTGCCCACATTGGCGATCGTATTGGCCGTAAAAGAACGCTGGTGCTGACACTCTCGCTGATGGGCGGTGCAACCGTCATGATTGGTCTGCTGCCGACCTACGACCAGATTGGCATCTGGGCGCCCATTCTTTTGATTCTGATGCGTATTATTCAGGGAATGGGAATTGGCGGTGAATGGGGCGGCGCGTTGCTGCTGGCCTATGAATATGCACCAGAAAAACGTAAAGGATTTTTCGGCAGCATTCCGCAAGCGGGCGTGACCATTGGTATGCTGATGGCAACCTTTATCGTGTCGCTGATGACGCTGTTTAGCGAGGAGCAGTTTCTCTCATGGGGCTGGCGCATTCCGTTCCTGATGAGTGCAGTGCTGGTATTGCTGGGGCTGTGGATCCGTAAGGATATCGATGAGACGCCAGAGTTTAAGAAGGTGAAGCAGTCCGGTCAGGTGGCGAAAGCGCCGCTGCGCGACACGCTGACGCATCACTGGCGTGAAGTGTTGATTGCGGCAGGTCTGAAAGTTGTCGAAACCGCGCCGTTCTATATCTTCTCAACCTTCATTGTGAGTTATGCCACGACCACCCTCGCCTACCAGAAATCACAAGTGCTGGAGGCCGTCACGCTCGGCGCACTGGTTGCGACGGTAATGATTCCGCTGATGGGGTTGTTGTCCGATAAAATTGGCCGCAAACGCATGTACGCAGTGAGCGTCGCGCTGCTGGGGCTGTTTATCGTACCGTGGTTCATGCTGCTCGACACCGGCACCACCTGGGCGATTATGCTGGCGACCGTCGTGATGTTCGGTATTCTCTGGGCACCGATCACCGCCGTTCTGGGCACACTGTGTTCAGAAATTTTTAGCGCTAACGTTCGCTACACCGGCATTACGCTGGGTTATCAGATTGGCGCCGCGCTGGCGGGCGGCACCGCCCCGCTTATTGCAACGGGCCTGCTGGCGAAATATGACGGTGATTGGGTTCCGGTTGCATGGTATTTGGGCGCAACGGTTACCATCTCGCTGATTGCCATCTTCTTTGCCAGCCGTAGCCGTCGAATTGATGCGGTGAATGTGCAGACGTCGGGGTTGTAACGACCAGACCCTTCCCCCTCTTTGTTTCTGGAGGGGGAAATTCCGTTCGTGGTATCAGAGCCTCCATTCTCCCGGTACAGTTACTTTCGGATATACAGCGTTAAAGATAAGCATCTGCCGCCACTGACTCTGCTCTCTGTCGTAAGAAAGAATTTCTTGGGCTGAGTTTCTTCAGGATAAAAATCAGTTGACGGAATACCGAGATCATCCGCATATTTGACTAATGTAAGATAGGCTTCTGTAAACTGGCGAATCTTACAATACGTTATTCCATTCTCGATATATTCATCTTTGTCCAAAACATCATGATATGAGTAGCTGTAGTCTTCTGAAATTATTGGCGCATTCTTGATTTCTGGCCGAGTTAAGAAGAAATATTCCAGTGTGTCTGTTCGGCGATAAGCTCCCTCTGTAAACAATTCAGTGTAGGTCAGACAGGAGAAATATAACAACACGGAAAGGAAAGATAGTTTTAGAATGACATTCAAGCTACTGATTTTTTTCAACCACAATCACCTCTGGCTCAATACTGGCTAACACCTCGACCACCTCATTAGCAGTAACCAGACAATAATGTTTAATTTCTTCGTGCTCATGGATACCACAACTTTGAGTATTAAACCACTCATAATAAGATGAATTTTTAACGATAAAGATGCCTAGCCCCTGAAAAAGACCTTCACCAAGAGTTTTCAGTAAATCCCCTTCATCAGTCATGCGCAGGGAATGAACCCAATCAAAAGAAACTTTGCAGCACAGTCGTTCTTCATCCACAGCCAGAATTATTTCTAATTTGCTATTTACGTACTTAAACTCGAGTAATAATATGCTGTTAAAAGACATCTTTTCTGGTGTGATATTTATCAAATATTGACTCATTTTACCTCTATTGCAATAGACTATAGACTTTTCAATATTGCCTTTAACTCATCTGTTCTCTTAATCGTCATCTCACTCTCACAATCATATATCGATGTTTCATACGCTTGTGAGCCAGTTTCAACATCCAAGATATAAACAGGACAATTGGCATCTCGAAAATGAACCCACGCTCTTTGCGAGATCTTTATTTTCTCAATAATTTCGGCACCTGTCCCTGGTTCAGCTGCATATCTGTTCTTGATATCGGCCAGAAGTGCCTTATAGGTTTTATTCATTTCAGCATCGTGGTTAGTAAATGCTTCTTTAGCACAATAATAAACTTGATCTGATACTTGAATGTTTGTACAAGAATCATACGCCAACGATGCGAATGGAAGAAATGAGAGCATGAGTATTTTAATTTTCATTCGGCATGCCTTGATCAATTATAGACAATCCGTCAAATGAGAAAGCCAAATACCCTCCAAAGAAATGGAAATATATTTTTTGTTTTTTACCAAGTTTTTTCATCGTAACATCATTGATGTTTCCAGCAATAGCATTGCTAATTAATTCTTTTGAATCAAAAACAAAAGATAAATCAGTCACATCATTGAATTCAAAAACCATATTATTTCTACTTCTTATATTTTCACCTGACCTTAGATAAACAGACACAATTAAAGTAAAAATCACACCTACATTCTTAAACTCTGTTTTAGTTTCTATCAGAACCCCATCATGCCAATCTATATCATAAATAGTATCAAAAACACTTCCCATATATACCACCAGCTCACTTAACAAATATATTATCGTCTTAAAAACCAACGCAATAACATGTTTATCCATATTCTCTCAGAATATTTAATAAACGCTACCGCCCCACCCTGATCGCCGATCTGCACGCGCACAGATTACTCCTGCGCGCCTATACAGAGTACATCTGCCACCGCTTTTCAGAATCCATAAAGAAGCCCGGCAGCATGCGCTAACCGGGCTTCTAAGAGCGTTTACTGAACAGAAAAACGTTACGCGCTAATCTGCTCCATCGCCTGCAACACGCGTTTATCGGAAATGGGATACGGTGTACCCAACTGCTGAGCAAAGAAACTGACGCGCAGCTCTTCAATCATCCAGCGGATTTCCTGTACATCATCGTCATCCCGACGCGCCGGCGGCAGTTTATTCAACCACTGCTGCCATGCCTGCTGTACGCTTTCCACCTTCAGCATTTGCGCACGGTCACGGTGCGGGTCGATGGCCAGTTTTTCCAGTCGTTTCTCAATCGCGTGCAAATAGCGCAGCGTGTCGCCCAGGCGTTTGAAACCGTTGCCGGTGACAAACCCGCGATAAACCAGCCCGCCCATCTGCGCTTTGATATCCGACAGCCCCAGCGCCATGGTCATATCCACGCGCCCTTTCAGGCGTTTGTTGATATTGAATACCGCCGTGAGGATCTGCTCGACCTGTTTGGCGATTTCGACGACGGTTTCGTTCAGTTCTGCTCGCACTTTATCATGCAGCTTCGTGAACCCTTCCTCGGTCCATACCGGGCCGCCCGCCTCATAGATAAGCTTATCAACACCACAGGAGATGCAGTCATCAATGAGATCCAGCACTTTACCGTATGGGTTAAAGTAGAGCCCCAGTTTGGCTTTGTTCGGCAATTTCTCGTGCAGATACTTAATTGGCGACGGAATGTTCAGCAGCAGCAGGCGGCGCAAACCACGCCACATCGCCTGCTGCTGTTCCTGCGGGTTATCAAAAAGCTTAATCGCCACGCTTTCACGCTCATCTACCAGCGCAGGCCAGGCCTTCACTTTGTAGTTGCCGCGTTTCTGTTCGTAGTGATCCGGCAGGTTACCGAAGCTCCAGATATGCAAGCCGCTTTGCTCGATACCATCATCGGCAACGGCGGAAAGCGTTTCCTGAACTTTCCCTTTAAGCGTGTCTTTCAGCGCCTGAAGGGAACGCCCTTCCTGAAGTTTCTTGTTTTTGTCATCCACCACCCGGAAAGAGATTTTCAGGTGATCGGGTACCTGATCCCACTGCCAGGCGTCGCGGTCAACGGTGACTCCGGTCATACGGCGCAGTTCGCGCTCCAGGCTATCGAGCAGCGGCAGCTCCAGCGGCGTGGCACGACCTAAGAACGCTTCAGCGTAATTTGGCGCGGGCACAAAGTTACGGCGCACCGGTTTCGGCAGCGATTTTATAAGCGCGATAATCAGTTCACGACGCAGGCCTGGGATCTGCCACTCAAAACCGCTCTCCTCCACCTGGTTAAGCAACGGTAGAGGAATATGAACGGTAACACCGTCCGCATCCGTCCCCGGTTCAAACTGATAGCTCAGGCGTAGCTTGAGATTGCCCTGATGCCAGAAGTTCGGGTAGTCCAGCTTACTGACCTTCTCCGCCCCCTCTTTAATCAGCATGCTCTTTTCAAAGTTGAGCAAATCCGGCGTTTCGCGGCTGGCCTTTTTCCACCAGTTATCAAAATGTCGGGCGGAGATGACGTCGTGGCTGATGCGCTGGTCGTAAAACTCAAACAGCGTTTCGTCATCAACCAGAATGTCGCGACGACGCGATTTGTGCTCAAGTTCTTCAATTTCACTGCGCAGTTTCAGGTTATCGCGGAAGAATGCATGACGCGTCTGCCAGTCACCTTCCACCAAGGCGTGGCGAATAAAGAGCTCACGACACAGCGCCGGGTCAATCTGGCTGTAGTTCACCTTACGCGCGGCGACAATCGGCAGCCCGTAAACGGTGACTTTTTCGGTCGCCATCACCGCACCCTGTGCCCGCTCCCAGTGCGGTTCACTGTAGGAACGTTTGATCAGATGCTGGGCAACCGGCTCCACCCATTCCGGGTCGATGCGCGCAGCGATACGGCCCCACAGGCGGCTGGTTTCCACCAGCTCGGCAACCATGGTCCATTTGGGCGGTTTTTTGAATAAACCGGAACCCGGGAAAATAGAAAAGCGCGCATTACGTGCACCAGTAAATTCCTGTTTATCGGCGTCTTTCATGCCGATATGGGAAAGCAGGCCGGTAAGCAGCGCGATATGGATTTCGCGATATTCCGCCGGTTCGCTGTTGACCGGAATACCCAGTTCTTTCACCACCTGGCGCAGCTGGGTGTAAATATCCTGCCATTCGCGTACGCGCAAATAGTTGAGGAAATCCATGCGGCACTGGCGGCGGAAAGCGTTCGATGACAGCGCTTTTTGCTGCTCGCCGAGGTAATTCCACAGGTTCACAAAGGCGAGGAAGTCAGATTCTTTGTCGTGGAAACGGCGATGTTTTTCGTCCGAGGCTTGCTGTTTGTCCATCGGGCGTTCGCGCGGATCCTGAATAGACAAGGCCGAGGTAATTATCATTGCCTCGCGCACGCAGCCGTGTTTTTGCGCTTCCAGCACCATACGAGCCAGACGCGGGTCAACCGGCAGTTGCGACAGCTGGCGCCCCAGAGGGGTCAGTTTATAGGCGGTTTGCTGTTCGTCCGTGGTGATTGCGCCCAGCTCTTCGAGCAGACGCACGCCATCCTGAATATTACGTTTATCCGGTGCTTCAACAAACGGGAAGGCGGCAATATCTCCGAGCCCCAGCGCGGTCATCTGTAAAATAACCGATGCCAGGTTGGTACGCAGAATTTCCGGATCGGTAAATTCCGGGCGCGACAGGAAATCATCTTCCGAATAGAGTCGAATACAGATCCCTTCCGAGACACGCCCACAGCGGCCTTTACGCTGGTTTGCAGATGCCTGGGACACCGGCTCAATCGGCAGTCGTTGCACTTTAGTGCGGAAGCTGTAGCGGCTGATACGCGCGGTACCCGGGTCAATAACGTATTTTATGCCCGGCACGGTCAGCGAGGTTTCGGCGACGTTGGTCGCCAGAACAATGCGACGCCCGCTATGCGACTGGAAGACGCGATTCTGTTCACTGTTGGAGAGTCGCGCATACAACGGCAGGATCTCCGTATGGCGCAGATCCCGCTTGCTGAGCGCATCGGCGGTATCGCGAATTTCACGCTCGCCGCTCATAAAGATCAGGATGTCGCCCGCACTTTCCCGCCCCAGTTCATCCACGGCGTCAAAAATGGCTTGTAACTGGTCGCGCTCGGTGTCATCCGCCTCTTCGACAATCGGGCGATAGCGCACTTCCACCGGATAGGTACGCCCTGAAACTTCGATAATCGGCGCATTGTTAAAGTGGCGCGAGAAGCGTTCCGGGTCGATGGTCGCGGAAGTGATGATAATTTTGAGATCGGGGCGACGCGGCAGCAGCTCTTTCAGGTAACCGAGCAAAAAGTCGATGTTCAGACTGCGTTCGTGCGCTTCATCAATAATGATGGTGTCGTACTGCATCAACAGGCGATCCTGCTGGATTTCCGCCAGCAGAATACCGTCGGTCATCAGCTTAACCATGGTGTTGTCGCTGACGTGATCGCTAAAACGAACTTTATAACCGATGCAACCACCCGGCTCCGTTTTCAGCTCTTCCGCAATACGGTTCGCCACGGTACGCGCCGCCAGACGACGCGGCTGGGTATGGCCAATCAGCCCTTTGATGCCACGACCCAGCTCCATACAAATCTTCGGTAACTGGGTGGTTTTCCCGGACCCCGTTTCCCCGGCGACAATCACCACCTGGTTATCGCGCACCGCCTCAAGAATGTCCTGTTTCTTCTGGCTAACCGGCAGGTTATCCGGATAGGTAATGTCCGGGCGTGCGGCTTCGCGCAGCAGGACTTTACCTGCTGCCTGTTCAATCTCTTTCGCCATTTCCTGGTAAATGGCCTGTTGTGCATCAGGATTTTTAACCTTCTTCACACCGTGCAGGCGACGGGCAAAGCGCTGTTTATCGCGCAGCATTAATGCGTCGAGCTGCTGATTCAGCGTCGCGAAGGTGAGTTTTTGTTGTTCTGTCATAGCGTTATCGGGCATCTGTGTGCCGGAAATGTTCTCGTCATACGTTCCCTCCAGAATACCACACATGGCCTGATACCGAACGGTTTTCCCGGCGTGCGATATAGAGAGCAAAGTCAGTTGTTCAAAAAAATCGAACAGAGGATTCGATATATTGCGCTATCCCTGTGGCAGGATTGTGAATAAAGTGTCTGCAAGCAACCGGGCAAGGCCCGTCACTCAAAGTATAAAGGAAACACCCATGAGCAAAGTATTGGTTCTGAAATCCAGCATCCTGGCAGGCTACTCCCAGTCTAATCAGCTGTCCGACTATTTTGTTGAGCAGTGGCGTGAAAAACACAGCGCGGACGAAATCACCGTTCGTGACCTGGCCGCTAACCCGGTGCCGGTACTGGATGGCGAACTGGTTGGCGCACTGCGTCCAAGCGATTCCCCGCTGACTCCGCGTCAACAGGAAGCACTGGCGCTGTCTGACGAGCTGATTGCTGAACTGAAAGCCCACGACGTTATCGTGATTGCAGCCCCGATGTACAACTTCAACATCTCTACTCAGCTGAAAAACTATTTTGACCTGGTTGCTCGTGCTGGCGTGACCTTCCGTTACACCGAGAAAGGTCCTGAGGGCCTGGTTACCGGTAAGAAAACCGTAGTGATCACCAGCCGTGGCGGCATCCATAAAGATACCCCGACTGACCAGGTGACTCCGTACCTGTCTACCTTCCTGGGCTTTATCGGCCTGACCGATGTGAAATTCGTCTTTGCGGAAGGCATCGCGTATGGCCCGGAAATGGCGGCCAAAGCACAGGCAGATGCAAAAGCGGCAATTGACGCCGTGGTTGCAGCGTAAGATTTAAGAGGCCTCCCGCGAAATCGGGAGGCCTTGTTATTTAACCCGCATTTTTCGCAATGCTGTTCAGCGTTGCCAGCACGTCATCAGATAGCACTAATTCTCCCGCCGCCATATTCTCCCGCAAATGCCCCACTGAAGAAGTACCTGGAATCAACAGGATATTCGGCGAACGTTGCAATAACCACGCCAGCGCCACCTGCATCGGCGTCGCGCCAAGGCTTGCAGCAACATCCGAAAGCGTTGAAGATTGCAGCGGCGTAAAACCACCGAGCGGGAAGAACGGCACGTAGGCGATACCGTCACGCGCCAGCGCATCGATCAACGCGTCGTCGGCACGGTGTGCGATGTTGTATTCGTTCTGCACGCAGACGATTTCCGTAATTTTACGCGCTTGTGCGACCTGCGTCGGCGTGACGTTGCTCAGGCCGATATGCTTCACCAGCCCCTGCTGTTGCAATTCGGCCAGTACGGTAAAGTTAGCTTCAATCGACCCTTCTGCCGGGCCGTGACCGTCGCCGAGCATCACGCGCAGGTTAACCACATCCAGCACGTCCAGGCCGAGGTTACGCAGGTTATCGTGTACTGCCTGCTTGAGTTCTTCAGGCGAAAACGCCGGAAGCCATGAAGCATCGTTCCCGCGACGCGCGCCAATTTTGGTGACAATCGTCAGATCATCCGGATACGGATGCAGGGCTTCACGGATAATCTGGTTTGTCACGTGTGGGCCATAAAAGTCACTGGTGTCGATATGATTCACACCCAGCGTCAGCGCTTCACGCAATACCGTAATAGCAACATGGCGATCTTTTGGCGGCCCGAAGACACCGGGGCCTGCCAGCTGCATCGCGCCATAACCCAGTCGTTTTACCGATTTTGAACCAAGAGTAAACGTACCACTGTTGTTGCTCATAACACCCTGTCCTGTTTAAGGCAGATTAAGAGCCCACAGTATAGAAATGAACGCGCGGGGAGGAAATGTGTAATAAATGCGAATGTGTAAAAAAATGCCGGATGAGTACAACGTCTCATCCGGCACACGCATTATTGCCCGGTGGCGCTGCGCTTACCGGGGCTACGGGTACATTGCCCGTAGACAAAACAAACCAATAATTTTTCTACGCGGGTTAACGGGCTGATTTCGGTCGTAAGCTTTCGTCGAAGGTCAGTCGTTTTCGTCCTTCCTCCACCGCCCGTAACGGTTCAACCTGATGCATCGTCTTTTTGCAGCGTTCCACCAGAACCTGATATTCCCGCGTCCCCTGCTTCTTCCACGCCATCTCCTGCTCGCTGAGTTCGCGGATGGCTTTCGCCGGGCTGCCGATAATAAGGTAATTCGCAGGCATTTCCGCTTTGGCTTTCACAAACGCTGCCGCGCCGACAATACTGTTTTCGCCGATCACCGCGCCGTCCATCACCACAGCATTCATCCCAACGAGCGCGTTACGGCGTATCACGCAGCCATGCAGGATCGCACTGTGACCAATATGTCCGTCCTCTTCCACAACGGTGTCTTGCTCCGGAAAACCATGCATCACACAGTTGTCCTGAATGTTCGCACCATCTTTAATGACAATGCGACCAAAGTCGCCGCGCAGGCTGGCATTTGGCCCAACATACACGCCTTTGCCCAGGATGACGTCGCCAATTAATACGGCGGTAGGATGCACATAGCTCTCGTCCGGCACCACCGGGGTTAAGCCGTCAATCTGATATACTGGCATAAGACCTCCCTTCACTCACCGGCAACCCGCCAAATCGTTGATAGAACAGCGTGCCCGGCGCAGGCAGTTCGCCCACCGGGGTTTCGCCTTTTTCGCTGACGAAGGTCAGCGCGGCAGGAGCCACACGTTGATAAATGTTGATACAGAGTTGACGCGCAGAGCCCCCGAGCCAGTGCGCCGGGAGCAGTTCTTCCGGCAGCAGCGGATCTTTCAGCACCACGCGACGATAAAAGTGAATCAGCAGCAGTTGGATCTGGAAGCAACGTTCCGGCGTAAGTTCATCTGCATCCACTTCGCGCAATAACGGCAGCAATGGACGGAACAGCTGGATAAATGTGTCGTACATGGCATTCTGCTCGGTCAGTTGCCAGCACTCTTCCACGCGGGCACTTAACGCCGCACGCGACAACGCCAGTGGAGAATGTGCTTCAAAGCAGATAACGTTTTCCGCCACACCCGCTTCATGCAGCAGCGATTGCACATCGGCCAGCTTTTGTGACGGCGAGGCCATCAGACTGGGCGCTAGCGTGCCAAACCCTTGCCAGATAAGCTGTTTTTTGACGTCTGAAAGTGTTGCGCGATCCAGACCTTCTGAGAGTAACAACAGCCAGGTGCCATCCCAGGCCGGCGTTTCCGCACGATAAATTTTATTTTCCGCCCTGCGAGTTAAGCGCTGGCCTTTATCACTCAGGCGATAAAAGCTGCGGCGGCCGATGCGTTCTACATCCAGCCAGCCCTCTTTGTTGAGGCGAAACAGCGCGGTACGGACAAAACGTTCCCCAAATCCCAGGCCTTCGAGCATCGCCGCCAGGCTACCCAGCCAGACAGTACCGCCGCGATGCAACAGGGAATCACCATACAGCGAGGCGATCAGCGACGTGCCGCTAATGGGCACCGATGACACGGCCTGCTGAATGAAGGTATCGATTTTACTCATCTGATTCATCCTGTTGTTATTGTTTTGATTTATGAATCATAGCATAGGTATGAATCGTAGTTTTGCCGGGGGCGGCTACGCCTTGCCCGGCCTACAAAATATGCGACGTTATATAACTTCTGCGCCTGTTTTGCCGGGGGCGGCTACGCCTTGCCCGGCCTACCATCCCCTGTAGGCCGGATAAGGCGCAGCGCGCCGTCATCCGGCAATGTCACACGCTGGCAATCTTGCGCAAATCAAACACTCTGCACGCTTTGCCTTCAGAGCGCGGGATCGCGCCGCAGTTAACGATCGTCACATCGGTGGAAATCCCGACCATCGATTTAATGCGGTGACGCAACTGGTGACACACCTGGCAGCGTTGTTCGTGGCTCAGGTACAAGCTACTCTCTTTCAGCTCTACCTGAATCGACAGCGAATCAAGATGACCGCGACGGTTAACTTCCAGCTGGTAATGCGGCGAAAGATGTTCAAACTTCACAATCTCTTCTTCCAACTGAGACGGGAAGACATTCACACCGCGAATAATCAGCATATCGTCGCTGCGTCCGCTGATGCGATCCATACGACGCATGGTGCGGGCGGTGCCCGGCAGCAGACGCGTCAGGTCGCGGGTGCGATAGCGGATCACCGGCAGCGCTTCTTTGGTCAACGTAGTGAACAGCAGTTCGCCATGTTCACCGTCATTCAGCACAGTGCCATCGTTCGGGTTAACAATTTCCGGATAGAAGTGATCTTCCCAGATGGTCGGGCCATCGGCGGTTTCGATACACTCCATCGCCACGCCAGGGCCCATGACTTCTGACAAACCATAGATATCCAGTGCGGTAATACCCAGACGACGTTCAATCTCTTTACGCATCGCCATCGTCCACGGCTCCGCGCCAAATACGCCGACGCGCAGGGAACATTGCGTCGCATCACCGCCCATCTGGCGTTCCAGCTCTTCAATCAGGTTCAGACAGTAAGACGGCGTGACCATAATCATATCCGGCTGGAAATCGCGGATAAGTTGCGCCTGCTTCTCAGTCTGGCCACCGGACATCGGGATAACCGTTGCCCCCAGACGTTCCGCGCCGTAGTGCGCGCCCAGCCCGCCGGTGAACAAGCCATAACCATAAGCGACGTGGATTTTATCTTTCGGCGTGCCGCCTGCTGCACGCAGCGAACGCGCCACAATATCGGCCCAGGTATTGATGTCATTCTGAGTGTAACCGACCACGGTCGGTTTACCGGTCGTGCCGGAAGAGGCATGCACGCGCACCACTTGTTCCATCGGTACGGCAAACATGCCGAACGGATAGTTATCACGCAGATCCTGCTTGGTGGTGCACGGGAATTTTTCGATGTCTTTCAGTTCTTTGAAGTCATCCGGGTGAACGCCCGCTTCATCGAATTTGCGGCGATACATCGGCACATTTTCGTAGGCGTGTTTCAGGGTCCACTTCAGGCGTTGCGTTTGCAGTGCCTGCAGTTCGTCCAGCGATGCTTTTTCGATTGGGTCCAGCTTTGTATTTGTTGTCATTATAGGGTACTCGCAGGTAAAAATTAGCTCACACACGCTCCAGGATCATGGCAATGCCCTGACCCACACCAACACACATCGTACACAGGGCATAGCGGCCCTGACGGCGCTGCAGCTCGAGGCTGGCGGAAAGTGCCAGTCTCGCGCCGCTCATACCTAACGGATGGCCTAAGGCGATGGCGCCTCCGTTCGGGTTAATATGCGGCGCTTCATCCGGCAGCCCTAACTGTCTGAGCACGCCCAGCGCCTGTGCAGCGAAGGCCTCGTTCAGTTCGATAACATCCATATCAGTGATACTTAAACCCGCACGCTCCAGCACTTTACGCACGGCAGGTACCGGGCCTAATCCCATCAGGCGCGGTTCCACGCCTGCGGTCGCCATGGCAACGATACGCGCGCGCGGCGTCAGCCCCTGCGCGAGGGCCTGCTGCTCGCTGGCGATGATCAGGGCCGCCGCGCCATCGTTCACGCCCGAGGCGTTACCCGCCGTGATCACGCCATTCGCGCGGAACGGCGCTTTCAGTTTGCCCAGCTGTTCCAGCGTGGTTTCCGGGCGCAGATGTTCGTCATCCAGCACCTCAGTAAAGGTGCCCTTTTTGCCAGGCACGCGTACCGCGACAATCTCTTCAGCAAACACGCCATCACGCTGGGCTTTCGCGGCACGCTGTTGGCTGCGATAAGCAAAAGCATCCTGATCGGCGCGGCTGATATTTAACAATTCAGCTACATTCTCCGCCGTTTCCGGCATGCTGTCAGTACCAAATTGCTGCTGCATGAGCGGGTTCACAAAACGCCAGCCGATGGTGGTATCAAACATCTCGCACTGGCGCTGGAAAGGCGCGCTGGCCTTGCCCATCACAAACGGCGCACGCGACATCGACTCCACGCCACCCGCCACCAGCAGGTCGGCATCACCGGCTTTAATCGCGCGGGCCGCAAAGCCAATCGCATCCAGGCCAGAGCCGCAAAGGCGGTTAATGGTGGTACCGGAAACATCCTGCGGATAGCCCGCCAGCAGCAGCGCCATACGCGCCACATCGCGGTTATCTTCCCCGGCCTGGTTAGCACAACCGAGGATCACATCATCAATACGCGTTGGGTCGAGCTTTGGGTTACGCGCCAGCAGTTCACGCAGCGGCACGGCGGCGAGGTCGTCGGCGCGAACGCCCGACAGCGCGCCCGCATAGCGGCCAATTGGGGTACGGATTCCGTCACAAATAAATGCATCACGCATCAGGCTTCTCCTGTTACTGTGCCGCCGATGCGGTGGGACTTACCGCGAAACAGGGCTACCGTTTTTTGTTGTTGGTTCACAATTTCAATGTCATAGACGCCAGTCTGTTTACCCTGATGTTTTACCCGGGCGGTGGCGGTAAGTTTGTCGCCCGCAAAGCCTGGTCGCAGGAAATCTATCGAGCAGCCGGAAGCTACTGCCGCCAGCCCCTGGCTGTTACAGGCGTAAGCGAAAGCGGTATCCGCCAGTGAAAACAACTGCCCGCCGTGGCAGGTCTGGTGACCGTTCAGCATGTGCGGCGCGACGGTCATAGTGAGCACCGCAAAACCTTCGTCCATTTCGATAATGTCGATACCCAGGGCCTGTGCGCAGGTGTCGCGCTCATACATCGCGTGGGCATTACGCCAGGCGTTACTCATGATGGCTCTCCAGTAGCGCGCGCTGGCGCAGTAAGGAACTCGGGCGATAACGCTCTTCACCGTAGTGGGCTTGCAGGTTTTCCAGTACGCGCAACACGTTCTGCCAACCCAGCTCTGCGCCCCACTGCAACGGCCCTTTCGGGTAGTTCACGCCAAGGCGCATCGCCGTATCGATATCCTGTTCACTGGCAACGTGTTTCTGCACCGCATCCAGCGCTTCGTTCGCCAGCATCGCCACCGTACGCCACACCAACAGCCCCGGATAATCGGCAATTTTCAGCACTTTTTTGCCCTGCTGCTGGAAGTAGTACACGGCTTTATCGGTATCGGCCTGCGCATTGATTTGCGCGGCAGCCAGCACCACCACATCACCCTCGATACGGTCAAACACCACAACCGGGCGCTGATGGCGCATTGCCAGCGCCAGCGCGGTTTCACCTTGCGTTTCAATCAGCAGAAGATCGTCAATTGTGACACTGTCACCATTTTCTGTAATCTCACCTGAGACGGCTGAAACCGCTGCCAGATACGGGTCAGAGACGGCTTCAACCGGCCAGCGATACACACCTTGCCCGCTCTTCTTGCCAAATCGGCCGCCCAGCACCAGTTCCTGTTGCAGCAGCGACGGTAAGAAGCGGCGGTCCTGCCAGAAGGCATTAAATACTGAACTGGTGACCGCAAAGTTCACGTCATGACCAATCATGTCGGTCAGCGCCAGCGGGCCCATCGGGAAGCCACCGCCTTCACGCAGCGCCGCATCAATGACTTCTGGTGCCGCAACCTGTTCTTCCAGCGCACGCCAGGCTTCGGCGTAGAATGGACGCGCAATGCGGTTGACGATAAAGCCCGGCGTTGAGCGGCAGCGTACCGGCTTTTTGCCCCACGCGGCCACGCAGTTACACAGGGTGTCAGCCACTTCCTGCGACGTCGCCAGCCCACTCACCACTTCCACCAACTTCATCACCGGCGCCGGGTTAAAGAAGTGCAGCCCCGCCACGCGCTCCGGGAAACGCACATCCGCGGCAATTGCAGTAATCGAAATCGACGAGGTGTTGCTGGTCAGCAGCGTTTGCGGCGGGCAGATTTCTGCCAGTTGGCTGAAGAGCGCTTTCTTCACCTCCAGCCGTTCAGAGGCTGCTTCAATCACCAGGTTAGCCGGCGCCAGCGAAGCGATATCCGCCACCGCATAGATTTTTTTCAGCGTTCTTTCGCACGCTTCCACGCTCAGCTTACCGCGCGACACGCGAGAGGTCAGACGCTGACGGATGCCATCAATGGCGCGGGTGAGCGCATCCTGATTGATATCAAACAACAGCACGTCGTGCCCTGCAGCCGCGGCCACTTCGGCGATACCTGCGCCCATCGTGCCGCTGCCGATCACCGCAACCGTTTTGATTTCATGGCTCATGGCTTATTTCCCGCTGAACTGTGGTGGCCGTTTGGCCAGAAACGCGCTGACGCCTTCGCGATAGTCATCGCTGCGTCCGGCCATACGCTGGAAATCGCGCTCCATATCCAGCTGTTGATCCAGCGTGTGAGTTTCAGATGCCAGCAGCGCTTGCTTAATAAGCCCTAAACCGTAGGTCGGCTGGGTGGCTAAATGGCGTGCCAGCGTCAGGCTGGTATCTGCCAGTTCTGCGTCATCCACCACCTGCCAGATCATGCCCCACTGTTGCGCCTGCTCGGCGCTCATTTTGTCGCCCAGCAACGCCAGCCCCATGGCGCGTGCACGACCGGCAGTGCGCGGCAGCAGCCAGGTGCCGCCGCAATCAGGCACCAGCCCCAGCTTACTGAACGCCATCACAAAATTGGCTGAACGCGCGGCAATCACCATATCGCAGCCCAGCGCCAGCGTTGCGCCTGCACCTGCCGCGACACCGTTCACCGCAGCAATCACCGGTTTCGGCAGCTTTGCCAGACGGCGCACCAGCGGGTTATAAAAACGTTCAACGGACATCCCCAGATCCGGTGCCGGACCGTTGGGATCGACGTTACGATCGTTCAGATCCTGCCCCGCGCAAAAGCCGCGTCCCGCGCCGGTAATCAGCAGACAGCGGATAGTGTCGTCGCGTTCCGCCTGCTTCAGGCATTCGGCCAGTTGCTGATGCATCACATCATTAAAGCTGTTGAGACGTTCCGGGCGATTAAGCGTTATGGTCATTACGCCCTGCTCAACATGACTCAAAATAAAAGCATCCACGATTAACGTCCTTTAAATTCTGGTTGGCGTTTTTGCAGGAAGGCATTAATGCCTTCCTGACGATCTTCGGTTGCGCTCAGCAGCGTAAACAGCTGGCGTTCCTGTTGCAGACCCGCATGCAGCCCCACTTCCTGCGACTGACGCAGCGCCTGTTTTGCCGCCTGTAACGCTAACGGAGAGTGACGGGCGATGGTTTTTGCCAGCTTCAGAGCGTATTCGAGGGTTAAACCCGCCGGGTAGACGTCGCTCACCAGCCCGGCCTGCTGCGCCTGATGAACGTCAATCGCTTCACCCGTCAGCACCATACGGCTGGCAAGCGCCTTCCCGACGCTGCGAATTAAACGCTGGGTGCCGCCTGCGCCCGGCATAATGCCGAGGGTGATTTCCGGCAGGCCGAAACGGGCGTTATCGCCCGCGACCACCGTGTCGCACAGCAGCACGAGTTCGCAGCCTGCGCCCAGCGCATAGCCGTTAACGGCGGCAATCAGCGGCTTATTAAACGCATCGATTCGCGCCCATAGACGCGGGCGAATATCGTTGAGCGTGGCGGGCATATCGTTGGCCGCCATCTCGTTTAGATCTGCGCCAGCTGCGAAGAAACGGTCATTGCCGAAGATGACGCAGGCAGAAATTTCCGCATCGCGCGCGGCCTTTTCCAGTTCGCTGGCGATTTGCTCCAGCAAGGCATTGTTCAGGGCATTGCGCGCCTGCGGGCGATTCAGCGTCAGTAACAGCACGCGCTCGTGGCGTGCAACGATCAGTTCGCTCATGCCATCCCCTTCGCGTCAAAATCGACAATTACGCCATCGCCTTTCGGCAGCGCCTGGCAGCTCAGCACATAGCCCGCCGCCACTTCATCGGGTTCAAGGCTGTAGTTGGTTGCCATCTCCACTTCACCGCGCAACACCTTGCATTTACAGGTGGCGCAGACGCCGCCTTTGCAGGCATACGGCAGGTCAGCGCCCTGACGCAGCGCAGCGTCAAGAATGCTGTCATCCTCTGCATTCAGGGAGATCTGACGGTCACGCCCATCGTGACGAATCGTCACGCTGCGGCCTTCAGCCTGTACGGTAGAGACGCGCTTAATGGTGCTGCCCGGTGTGTTAAAGCGCTCCAGGTGAATCGCTTTCTCCGGCATGCCTAATGCGCGCAGCGCGATTTCCGCGTCGTCCATCATCGCCGCCGGGCCGCAGATAAACGCTTCATCAAGCTGATCGAACTGCACCAGATTGCGCGCCAGTGCATGCAGTTTTTCACTGTTGATATGACCGGACAGCAATTCGCTTTCGACCGTCTCCTGGCTAAAGAGGTTGATCAGCTGTAAACGTTGCGGGTATTTATCTTTCAGGTCTGCCAGCGCCTGGCGGAACATCATGCTCTGGCTGCTGCGGTTGCCGTAAATCAGTGTGAACTGGCTATTGGCTTCGGTGGTCAGCGTAGCTTCGATAATCGCCAGCATTGGCGTGATGCCAGAACCGGCGGCAATCGCCAGGTAGCGTGCGGTACGCTCAGCCTGCGGTTGATAGCCGAAGTGGCCCTGCGGCACCATCACCTCAAACGCCATGCCTTGCTTAATATCACTCTGGGCAAAGCGGGAAAAACGCCCGCCTTCGATGGCTTTTACCGCAACGCTAATCTGCCCCGGCGTGCCGGTACGGCAGATGGAGTAGCAGCGGCGCAGTTCTTCACCACCAATGCGGGTTTTCAGCGTCAGGTGCTGACCAGGACGGAAAGCGTAAGCCTCCCGTAACGTGTCGGGTACGGCAAAAGTAATGGTCACCGCATCGCGGGTTTCCGGTTCCACTTTTGCCACCGTAAGCGAATGAAACGTCGTCATGGCAACCTCAAATACATTTGAAATAGTCGAAGGGTTCGCGGCAACTATCGCAGCGGTACAAGGCTTTGCAGGCCGTCGAACCAAATTCGCTGATAAGCGAGGTATGCGTGCTGCCGCAGCGTGGGCAGGTCACATCCTCAGGAACCGATGCGTGGCAGGCGTGGGCCTGCGGCGGGCTAATGCCATACTGACGTAAGCGTTCGCGGGCATCGGCGTTCATCCAGTCGGTGGTCCAGGCAGGGTCGAGTTGCAGCACGATATTGACCGGCGTGAAGCCGTGTTCGGTCATCACGTCGCGGATAGCGCCCAGCAGATGCTCCGTGGCCGGGCAGCCGGAATAGGTCGGCGTAAAGCCAATCACCCAACCGTCACCCTGCGGCGCGACGCTGCGCACCATGCCTAAATCGGTGATGGTTAACACCGGCACTTCCGGGTCGGGGATCTCGCTCAGTAAGCGCCAGATCTCATGCACTTTCGAGGGTGCTATCGCGGCAATTCGTTGCACTATGACCTCCTGGTTACCACTGAAGTGCGGGGTAGATACGTTGCAGATACTGCATTTCCGCCAGCATCGGCCCCAGATGTTCCGTATGCAGACCCTGTTTCCCGCCGGTACGGAAAGCCGCTTCTTCCGGCAGTTGCAGGCAGGCATCGGCAAGCGCGCCGCGTACGGTGGTCTCCCACTCGTCTTTCAGTTCGCGCACATCAACGGCAATGCCCTGCTCAATCAGTTCCTGCTCAACGGCATCCACTTCGAACAGTTCGCGGGTAAAGCGCCAGACGTTGTTCAGCGCCTGCTGCATTTTCTGCGCGGACTCCGGCGTACCGTCACCCATGCGCACCAGCCAGCCGCGGCTGAATCGGAGGTGATAGCGCACTTCTTTAATCGATTTGGCGGCGATAGCGGCAATTTGCGCATCGCGGCTCTGCACCAGGCGGCTGTAAAGCGCGACGTGCCAGGCGTCCATCAGAAACTGACGGGCGATGGTATCGGCGAAGTTGCCGTTCGGTTGTTCCACCAGCAGCAGGTTGCTGAACTGGCGTTCTTCGCGGCCATAGGCCAGCGTGTCTTCATCGCCGCTGCCGTAGCATTCGGCGGCGTAGCTCAGGAAGTTGCGCGCCTGACCGAGTAAATCGAGGCCAATGTTCGCCAGCGCCAGGTCAATCTCCAGCTCCGGCGCATGGCCGCACCAGGCGCCGAGACGCTGCGAGAGCACCAGGCCGTTGTCGCCCAAACGCTGGGCATAAATCGCGACGGAATTTTTAGTCATCACCAACCTCACATGTGCTCGATGCCATCAGGGATGGTGTAAAACGTCGGGTGGCGGTAGACCTTGCTTTCCGACGGGTCGAAAAACTCACCGCGCTCTTCCGGCTGAGAGGCAACGATCTCGCTCGCCTTCACCACCCAGATGGAACAGCCTTCGCTGCGGCGGGTGTACGCATCGCGCGCGTTTTCCAGCGCCATTGCATCATCGGCGGCGTGCAGGCTGCCAACATGACGGTGGGATAACCCCTGTTTGCTGCGAACAAAAACTTCATATAACGGCCAGTAAACATTGCTCATCGTGCTTCTCCTTATGCCGCGTTGCGGGTTTGTTGTTTTTGCGCATGCGCCAGCGCGGCTTCCCGCACCCACGCGCCCTCTTCCCAGGCTTTGCGTTTTGCTGCCAGGCGTTCGTGATTGCATACGCCGCGGCCATGGATCACTTCGTTAAACTCGTTCCAGTCGATTTCACCAAACTGGTAGTGCCCGCTCTCTTCATCAAAATGCAGATCCGCGTCAGGTACCTTCATCCCCAGCATTTCAACCTGCGGGACGGTGTTATCAACAAAGCGCTGACGCAGTTCATCATTGGTAAACAGCTTGATGCGCCACTCCAGGCTCTGGGCACTGTTCGGTGAGTTGTCGTCGTTCGGCCCGAACATCATCAGCGCCGGCCACCAGAAACGGTTGATCGCGTCCTGCAACATCTGACGCTGAGATTCGCTACCCTGCGCCAGCGCCATGCAGGCTTCATAACCCTGACGCTGATGGAAGCTCTCTTCTTTACAGATTTTCACCATCGCACGGGCATACGGGCCGTAAGAGGTACGGCACAGCGCCACCTGGTTAACAATCGCTGCGCCGTCGACCAGCCAGCCAATGACGCCGATATCAGCCCAGCTCAGGGTGGGATAGTTAAAAATGGAGGAGTACTTCATGCGTCCATCGAGCATCTTCTGGTAGATGTCTTCACGCGCACAGCCGAGGGTTTCCGCTGCGCTGTAGAGATAGAGGCCGTGCCCCGCTTCGTCCTGTACTTTCGCCAGCAGAATGGCTTTACGACGCAGCGTCGGTGCACGGGTGATCCAGTTACCTTCCGGCAGCATGCCGACAATTTCGGAGTGGGCATGCTGGCCAATCTGGCGGATCAGCGTTTTACGGTAGGCGTCCGGCATCCAGTCCTGCGGTTCGATGGCCGTTTCCTGCGCGATGCGCTGGTTAAAGCGTTGTTCTTCTGTCACGTCATCACCTTTTATGATTCCAAAAACATTCACACGATGAATATATGTGAATCACTTTCTTTCTTAGAAGTTACACATTAGTTAAATAAAACCACAAATTTTGTTTGTGCATTATGTGACAGCTCTCGCAAAGCAATTGAACAAAACGCTTATAAACAATGATTTAAATCATTATGCAAAGTACGCAGCGATCACAATGTTAAAAAATCATTAAAAATCAGCTTGCGATTTATGATTCACAATTTAACTATGTATAACGAAATCACGTAACATTTGGAGAATAGCGATGCAGCAGTTAGCCAGCTTCTTATCCGGCGCATGGCAAACCGGCCAGGGGCGCGCCCGTACCATTCACCATGCCATCAGCGGCGACGCGCTGTGGGAAGTCTCAAGCGAAGGACTGGATATGGCGCAGGCCCGCCGTTATGCCATTGAGCAAGGCAGCAGCGCGCTCCAGGCAATGACCTTTATTGAGCGTGCCGCCATGTTGAAAGCGGTGGCTAAACACCTGTTAGCGGAAAAAGAACATTTCTATGCGCTGTCGGCACAGACCGGCGCGACACGCGCAGACAGTTGGGTGGATATCGAAGGGGGCATCGGCACGCTGTTTACCTACGCAGGTCTGGGCAATCGCGAACTGCCGGATGACACACTGTGGCCGGAAGATGAGCTGATCCCGCTTTCGAAAGCGGGTGGATTTGCCGCGCGCCATGTGTTGACTTCAAAATCAGGTGTAGCGGTACACATTAACGCCTTTAACTTCCCCTGCTGGGGCATGCTGGAAAAACTGGCGCCGACCTGGCTTGCCGGAATGGCGGCGATTATCAAACCGGCCACCGCCAGCGCCCAGCTAACTCAGGCGATGGTGAAATCGATTATCGACAGCGGCCTGGTGCCTGACGGCGCGTTAAGCGTCATTTGCGGTGGCGCGGGTGATCTGCTCGAAAAGCTCGACAGCCAGGACGTGGTCACTTTCACCGGCTCCGCCGCCACCGGGCAACAGCTGCGCGTGCATCCCAACATCGTAGCGAAGTCGATTCCCTTCACCATGGAAGCCGACTCTCTGAACTGCTGCGTACTGGGCGATGACGTTACGCCAGAGCAACCGGAATTCGCCCTCTTCATCCGCGAAATCGTGCGCGAGATGACGGCCAAAGCCGGGCAAAAATGTACCGCCATTCGCCGTATCATCGTACCGCAGCAGCAAATCAATGCTGTCAGTGAAGCGCTGATTGCGCGTCTGGGAAAAATCGTTGTTGGCGACCCGGCGCAGGAAGGCGTGAAGATGGGGGCGCTGGTCAATATCGATCAGCGTCAGGATGTGCAGGAGAAAGTAGATTTGCTGGTTGCCGCGGGATGCCAGATTCTGCTGGGTGGCAAAGCGGACGACAAAGCCGCCGGGGCATTTTTCCCGCCAACGTTACTGCTTTGCCCGCAGCCGGATGAGATCAAAGCCGCGCATGCCATTGAAGCCTTTGGCCCGGTTGCGACCCTGATGCCGTATCAGAACCGCGACCACGCGCTGGCGCTGGCACGAGCGGGTGAAGGTAGTCTGGCAGGCACGCTGGTGACCGCCGATGGCGCATTAGCGCGCGAGTTTATTCTCGGCGCGGCACGCGCGCACGGGCGTATTCAGGTACTGAACGAAGAGTCCTCGAAAGAATCGACCGGACACGGTTCCCCTCTGCCGCAGCTGGTACACGGCGGCCCAGGCCGTGCGGGCGGTGGTGAAGAGCTGGGCGGATTACGCTCGGTAAAACACTACATGCAGCGTACCGCTATTCAGGGCAGCCCGACCATGCTCGCCGCCATTGGAAAACAGTGGGTACGCGGCGCGGCAGTGGTGGAAGATCGCGTCCATCCATTCCGTAAATACTTCGAAGAGATCCAGCCCGGCGACAGCCTGCTGACCCATCGTCGCACAGTCACCGAAGCGGATGTCGTGAATTTCGCCTGTCTGAGCGGTGACCACTTCTACGCGCATATGGACAAACTCGCTGCCGCCGAATCGCTGTTTGGCGAGCGCGTGGCCCACGGTTACTTCCTGATTTCCGCCGCTGCGGGCCTGTTCGTTGACCCAGGCGTCGGGCCAGTTATCGCCAACTACGGTATGGAAAACCTGCGCTTCATCGAGCCGGTCAAACCGGGCGACACCATTCAGGTTCGTCTGACCTGTAAGCGTAAAACCATCAAACGCCAGAAAACGGCGGAAGAGACCCCCACCGGCGTGGTGGAGTGGTCGGTTGAGATTTACAACCAGCATCAGCAGGCGGTTGCGCTGTATTCCATTCTCACGCTGGTAGCGCGGCAGAGCGGGGATTTTGCGGCCTGATGCCACGCCGGATGGCGGCTTCGCCTTATCCAGCCTAAACCGTCCGTAGGCCGGATAAGCATCGCGCATCCGGCGAACCACATGCACTCATGCCTCCCCGGAGGCATTTTTTATATCTGGCAAAACTGCCAAACAACCTGGCAGGTGCAGGCAAACGACTTTACCGCAGGGCTGATAGGGTGAAAGCGTTAAAAACCGCCCGCAGAGAGCGGTAGCGAGCGAGAAACACAACAACAAGACGAGGTTTAAAATGGGAAGCTCCTCTATTCTTTCTCCCCGCAAGACGGCACTGGCTCTGGCCGTAGCCCTGTTTTGCGCCTGGCAATCGCCGGTTTTCGCCCACGGCGGTGAAGCCCACATGGTGCCGATGGATAAAACACTGGCTGATTTTGGGGCCGATGTGCAATGGGATGACTACGCACAAGTTTTCACGCTGATTAAAGATGGCGCTTACGTTAAAGTAAAACCGGGCGCTAAAACCGCGATCGTCAACGGCCAGCCGCTGAATCTGCAAGTGCCAGTGGTGATGAAAGACAACAAAGCCTGGGTTTCTGAAACGTTCATCAACGATGTTTTCCAGTCTGGTCTTGATCAAACCTTCCAGGTTGAGAAAGCCCCGCACCCGCTTAACGCCCTGAGTGCAGACGAAATCAAGCAAGCCGTAGAGGTCGTCAAAGCCTCACCAGATTTCAAACCGAATACCCGCTTTACCGAGATCTCGCTGCGTTCGCCTGAGAAAGCCGCCGTGTGGGCATTTGCGCTGGATGGCAAAGCTGTGACCGAGCCGCGTAAAGCGGATGTCATCATGCTGGATGGTAAGCACATCATCGAAGGCGTCGTCGATCTGCAAAACAAAAAGATCCTCTCCTGGCAACCCATCAAAGATGCGCACGGTATGGTGCTGATTGACGACTTCGTCAGCGTGCAGAACATCATTAACGCCAGCACTGAATACGCGGAAGCGCTGAAAAAACGCGGCATCAACGACCCGAAAAAAGTGATCACCACCCCGCTCACCGTGGGCTATTTTGACGGTAAAGACGGCCTGAAACAGGATGCGCGCCTGCTGAAAGTCATCAGTTACCTGGACGTGGGCGATGGCAACTACTGGGCGCATCCGATTGAAAACCTGGTCGCGGTTGTTGACCTGGAACAGAAAAAAATTGTGAAGCTGGAAGAAGGCCCGGTGATCCCGGTACCGATGGCCGCGCGCGCCTACGATGGCCGTGACCGCGTCGCCCCTTCGGTGAAACCGCTGGATATCATTGAACCGGAAGGTAAAAACTACACCATCACCGGCGATATGATCCACTGGCGTAACTGGGATTTCCACCTGAGCATGAACTCCCGCGTCGGGCCGATGATTTCCACGGTGACCTTTAACGACAACGGCACCAAACGTAAAGTGATGTACGAAGGATCGCTGGGCGGGATGATCGTGCCTTACGGCGACCCGGATATCGGCTGGTACTTCAAAGCGTACCTGGATTCCGGTGACTACGGCATGGGTACTCTTACCTCACCTATCGCGCGCGGTAAAGATGCGCCGTCTAACGCCGTGCTGCTGAACGAGACCATCGCCGACTACACTGGCACGCCAACCGAGATCCCGCGCGCGATTGCCGTATTCGAACGCTATGCCGGGCCGGAGTATAAGCACCAGGAGATGGGCCAGCCGAACGTCAGCACCCAGCGTCGTGAGCTGGTTGTGCGCTGGATAAGCACCGTAGGTAACTACGACTACATTTTCGACTGGATCTTCCACGAAAATGGCACCATCGGTATCGATGCGGGCGCAACCGGTATTGAAGCAGTGAAAGGCGTAAAAGCCAAAACCATGCACGACCCAAGCGCGAAAGACGATACCCGTTACGGTACGCTGATCGACCATAATATTGTCGGCACCACCCACCAACATATCTACAACTTCCGCCTCGACCTCGACGTTGATGGTGAGAACAATAGCCTGGTGGCGATGGACCCGGTAGTGAAACCGAATACCGCGGGCGGCCCGCGTACCAGTACTATGCAGATCAACGAGTACGCCATCAGCAATGAGAAGGATGCGGCGCAGAAATTTGACCCGGGTACCATTCGTCTGCTGAGCAACCCGAACAAAGAAAACCGCATGGGTAACCCGGTTTCCTATCAGATTATCCCGTACGCGGGCGGCACGCATCCGGTCGCAAAAGGCGCGCAGTTCGCCCCGGATGAGTGGATTTACCACCGCCTGAGCTTTATGGATAAACAGCTGTGGGTGACGCGTTATCATCCGGACGAGCGCTTCCCGGAAGGAAAATACCCGAACCGTTCAACGCACGATACCGGGCTCGGTCAGTACACCAAAGACAATGAGTCGCTGGACAACACCGATACGGTAGTGTGGATGACGACCGGCACCACGCACGTCGCCCGCGCCGAAGAGTGGCCGATTATGCCAACGGAGTGGGTGCATACGCTGCTGAAACCGTGGAACTTCTTTGATGAAACCCCGACGCTGGGGGCTAAGAAAGAGAAGTGATGGGGTGAGTAGCAGGAACGGCGCTTTGCGCCGTTCCTGATTGCTGACACGGTGCGCTTTGTTGATGCCGGATGCGGCGTAAACGCCTTATCCGGCCTACAAAATATCGCAAATTCAATCGATTGCACAAATCCCGTAGGCCGGATAAGCGTAGCGCATCCGGCATTTTGGTGTTTTGGTGTTTTGGTGTTTTGGTGTTTGTCGTCGGTTTCCAAACGGCTCTCTGGGGCATTTTTGTTTATGATCACCAAATCTGATTTTGAACAGATTCTTGACGAAGATTGGTATAAACTAACCCATATGGCACCCCTGCCTCCATCATATAATTAAAAAAATTATGCATTATCTTTTCACAATCATTTTCATACATTTCATATGGAGTCGCTAAAATCAACAATAATTTTAGTCTTAATAGTTGTGAATAATTCCCAGGTTTTAGTAAGGTATTTATTTCTTGAACTAAATCATTGTGTATTGTTATTATTTCTTTCTCATTTTTTTTACTTCTTGCTTTCCTTACCTTGTCTATTATTTTAATTTCATTGGCATTAAATGGTTTTAGTAGATTTAACATTTTATTAAGAATGTTAATAACCATATCAAATCTGGCAAGTGAATAACCATGCCTTACTATTTCACTAATTAAGTCACTCAATATAAAATCAGTTTCCCTTAAAATATAACTATAAATCTTATCATCTGATATACCAGCATCATTCATTTTCATCATCACCATAGTCATATGGACTCAAGAAAACCAATAGTACATCCAATCTTCTTAAACTTTTTTGATCTTGAAGGTCGTATAACTTAATCCACTTTTTAGATAGCCTATTATGTATTTCTGTTAATTTTTCTCGTTCCCCTCTTTCCGGCAGATACTGCCTTCATCCCTAGCTTCGCCTTCATCAAGACTAAAAGGTTCAAGTAGCGATAATAATTTATCCATAATATTAGTAATTTTTTTAAATGTAATATAGTTATTATGTGCAGAATGATAACTACATACATCATCCAATAAGTCAATTAAGTGTTCTGTATTCATCTATTATACCAAATTATTTGATATTTTCTTTCGGGAATCTCAACAATTCCTATGCAAGAATGTATCAATGGCACTCTTGCCCATTTCATTTGTTATTAATAAAATTTATTACTCAACACACTGCCATATTGAATCGGAAACATTACAACTCATATAATAATTAACATTCGCCACTATCTGATTTATAGTATAATGAACACAGCGCTCGTTTTCGTGAAAATGCTGAACCCTGTCAGCTAAACATAATATCGTCTTATTAAGCTTTAGCCTATATCTTATTTTGAACATGAAATTACACAGACTTACCCTTAACTCTATTTGTTTATTTTTATCTGGAAAATCTGCATCCAGGAGTGCATTTATATTATTAAGCAATTCGTTTAAAACAATCCATTCAACATCAGTGACATAATTCGACTTTATTACTGAGGAATAAATTCTTTTTATCAGTGAGTTGTGTATTTGATATTTTATTGCCATATTTGATTCAAGTATTTTGTTTGTTGTACTCCTCATGCCTTTTTCGCGCGCATAAATCTTTAACTCACTCCAGTTATCGATACCTCGGTGTATTGACAAACTAATTTGATTCAGAAATGAATACAACCCCAGCAAAAAAATAATTAGTATAATAAATTTTCATACCACACCCTATCAATTCAGACTGCTGCGCCTATTTCCGCCATTGTTTCCAAAGAAATTATACAAGCTTTATTCCAATAACTTATTCACCACACCTACCCCCCTGATACATAAACTATCTGCACAACTCGCACCATATCACAACCATAATCAAAAGCAGACCATCACACAGACGCACTCTATCCTTTAATTATTTCAATTTAATAACCATAATAACCTTAAAATATAATGACACCTCAAATTATCACTAATATTAATAATACTGGCAGGCACAATTCCGAATTACCGTCTCCCTCCATAAAGCCATTTCGCCACCCACATTGCCAGAGGTATCCTTCCAGCGAGTTCTATCAACACACTGCACTAACATGTCACTACGCCAATGGATTGCCGCCCTTACTCTGCCCGTCATGCTTATAGCCGGTTACTGTCTGCATGCCCTTCTCGCTTCGCCGAAACTGATACATCTCGATCAGCAAGTCTATATCTGGCAACGCATCTGGACACCCCAGCACCAAAAAGCGCTGAAACAGAGCCACTCGCTGTTTTCAGCCCTGCGCGTACTGGGTTTACAGATTCATCCGCAGGAAGGAATTCGTTCTATCGCGGTGAATACCGCACTGTTAAAGCAAGATGGGCGGCCGGTGTGGCTGGTTGTGCGGCTGGATGGTCAACTCACACGCCTTAACCAACCGCTTATTATTAAGCAGGTTCAGCGCACGATTGATGCGTGGACAAAGGCCGGGATCCCGTTAACCGGCATTGAAATTGATTACGATGCGCCAACGGCAAAACTGGCGGCCTATCAGCAATTTGTACATACGCTGCGTAAATCATTGCCAGAAAAGTTAACGCTTAGCATTACAGCCCTCCCCACCTGGCTGGAATCGCCCTTGTTGCCAACACTGTTGCATACTGCGGACACCTCCGTCCTGCAGGTCCACAACGTGCAATCGCCCTACAAAGGCTTGTTTGACTCGCCGCTGGCGCAGCGTTGGCTTCGCGAATACGCAGGTAAGACAAGGCATCCGTTTTTCGTTGCCCTACCGGCCTACGGTTCTGCGTTAGCACGAGACAACCGCGTCGAGAGTGAAGTGCCCCTGTCGTATGCTGAAGAGATGCAGGAACTGAGCGTTGCACCGCAAACGTTAGCCGATTTTATCCAGCAACTGGAAGACAACCCGCCGAAGGGATTACAGGGGATCGTCTGGTTCCGATTACCCCTCGCAGGCGATCGTCGCGCCTGGTCGATGACCACGCTGGAAGCCGTGATTCATCATCAACCTCTGGCACCTCGCTGGTCGGTAATCATCACGCCGACTCAGGATGCAAAACTTTTCGATCTGGCGATTAAAAATAGCGGTCAAATTGATGCACCACTGCCCCAACAGGTTGCCCTGCAAAATGTGGAGTGCGAATTTACCGATGGCGCAAATCACTACCGTTCAGAATTGACTCAGGATGCACTGCGGTTTACGCGTATCAGTTCGCAGCAGCTCCGCGCCGGAGAAAGTAGCCCGCTGGGATGGGCGCTCTGCGCAACAATATTACAGGGAAATTTCGATGTTACACAGTAAACACAACCGCATGACGCTCGGAATGCTGTTAGCAGGAACGCTGGTTCTCAGCATGCAAAGCCGTGCGTGTGGCCCCTTTTCACCAAATTATTTGTTGGGTTACAGAAACTATGCGTTATTCGAAATGCCGAATGGCAGTTTTATCTTTGAAGCTCGACATCTGGTTGAGCGCGATCCCAAATTGCCGTTATCGCAAAAAGTGGATATGGACCCCGTCAATTGGGATGAGTATGGCGATTATTACGACACGGATCAGGATGCACGTTATGAAGATTTCGCGCGTAAAAAACGCAAACTGGAAATTGAAGTCAAACTTCAAACCCCGTTACCCATCGCGGAACGACTCTACTATCTGGGCGCACGCGATTTTTATCACGGCGTCTATGACAGCCCCTGGTTTCATCAATTGCTGGCGCTTCCCAGGCCGGAGCAAGGCAAATGGCGGTTGAAGGCCTTGTATACGATGGCGCGTGACGTGTTTGACTCTGGTGAGGGAGCTAACTATGAACTTCAATACGATACAATGGTTTATATGAGTGATGAATCCTGGAAAAGTATTAAACTTTACCAGCAAGTCATTGATGAAGTGCGTAATGGGGAGCCCGATCCCGAAGAACTCTCAATTGCGAGTCTGGGGCAACTGGGCTTTTATAGCTTAAATAAAGCCGATTTACCCAGCGCTATCAAATTCTACGCTCAGCAGGCAGCGCAAGGTTCTTATTCAGGTAAAGACTCGCTGCGTAGCATTTCACGCTACCTGACAAAACAGAGTAATTTTTCCCTGCTGGAAAAAATCATCGGCGATCCGCTGGTGCAAAAATTGATTATTGCAGAGATTTTTGTTCGCCACGACGGGGCTTATAACCAGGAAGGGTGCGCCGACGAAGACAGTAATCGTGGCTGTGCCGTGCAACGAGATAAACTCATTAACCTGCTACTTAAGCACCGGGTTAAAGGTTTCGCCTGGAGCGATCGTCTGGCGGCGCTGGCCTATCGCAACGGCGATTATGCATTGACGCAGTCTCTATTAGAAGACGCCCCGGAAAGCGGTCTACGCGAATGGTTAAATGCCAAAATGGCGCTCCGTGCCGGGGATATACCACGGGCCACTCGCTATTACTCTCTCGCGGCGAAATTCTTCCCTGAGGATGAAACCTGGGGGAATCCGATGACGGAAAGCGATTACTACCATGGGAATGAGATTATCGTCCCGTCGTGTCGTATTGCCAGCGAACAGGCCATTCTGGCGCTGAAACGTGATGATTATTTGCAGGCAATGGCGCTGTTTTATAAAGGCAAAGATACCTACTGGGCTGATTTAGCCGATGTGGCAGAAAGCGTATTAACCCTGCCTGAACTGAAAGCCTTTGTGGATAAAAACGTGCCTGCGCCACAGCAGCCGTTGAAACCCTTTGATCTTGCTGCATTTCATGAAGAAGGAGGTTATTACGTTTATCCAACGCGTATTCCGAGCGACGTAAAACTTCGTGCCCTGCTGGCGAGAAGGCTAATACGTAACGGCAAGTATCAGCAGGCGGTGGCTTATTTTGATATCCCCAACTATCGGGAAGCGGCGCAAAAACTGGCTGATTTAATGGTGAAAGCGAAGCAAAAAAACATCAGTAGCCGCGAGCGCGCCCAGGCGCAATATGAAGCCGCCAGGCTCTTGCGTTATAACGGTATTGAACTGGTCGCCTATGAAATGTATCCCGACTATGCTATCACCAGTGGTCAGTATTCCTCACCCTATCGCTATTTCACAGAAGGCGACTGGATAAGTGATAAAGAATACCAGCGCTGGGAAAATGCCCTTCCGTCTAAAGATAACAACTTTCTCCATTACCGCTGGCTGGCGGCAGACATGGCAGGTCAGGCCGCTGATTTACTGCATCCTAAAACACAGGCATGGGCCGCCGTGCTGTGCAACGCGGCGAGCTGGGTTCGCTATCTTGATCCTGAAACCGGCGGTGAAATCTACAGGCGCTATGTGAAAAACGGAAAGGCCTTTGACTGGGCGGCACACTTTGGCCGTGATTGCCCGGAGCCAATGTTTGTTAAGTCCACGGAACAGGAAACGAAAATATACAACAAGGTGGAACGCGATTAACCTACAATTGATACGCCAGGTTGTCATATACAGCCGGATAACCCCCTCGCTATCCGGCCTACATCGAGCATTAATCTTTCGATTCAATTATATTATTTAAAGTCGTAATAAACGCATCACCAGAAATTATCGTTGGAAACATCATTGAGAATTTCTTGCTACCATGACTATCAAGCACATACAGATTTTCTACCCAGCTGTCATTCGTTATGCAATCCGTCTTATTGATGACGATGTTTTTCTCATCAATAACAATACCCTCTTTCGTCAGATAAAGAGGCTTTAAGGATGCATCTATTTTTAAATAATCTGCAATTCGTAATGCGAATGCCCGCTTTAACCACACATTCTTCGCGCTAACATAGTCAAACCTCACCTTTTGTCCCCGCTCGATTTTTTCCTGCAACGCTCTGCTTCTTTGCTCAGCATGAAGCTGCCGGAACAAGGAAATCAGCTTTTCCGAATCGGTATTTAACAGCGAAATGATAATCCAGTCATTTTGTCTGGACTTACGGTAAGCCAGTGAATTTAATTCACCCGAGTAATTTCCACGACCAACAGAGAAAAGATAGACATCCTCAATATCTCTAAAGGGGATATAGGTCTCTTTCCCGCCACATCGACTGGCTATGCCCCCTTCATACACGGTGAAGGTATATTTTGCTTTAACCGACCTGGCAACAAGCAAAGTAATCGCTGCCAGAATCAACAACCCACCACCGACGCTCATAAATAAGATAAAGGGTGATACAGGCCAACCCGTCGTATCAAAATAAGCCCCACCGTGCGCAGCTTCTCTTGAAGTGGGGATGTTCATTAAAGAAAAACAAAGAATAGCAACACCAATGAATATTACTGCACAAACTATACATCCTATAAATCTAAATTTCGCCCAACCGAAAACACCAACTATTTTCCCTGCATCCTTTGAGATGTTCATCACATAATTCCCTGTATAGATATAAGGCACCAATCACGACTATAATCGTGACAAATTAAATATGTTTCTTTATAACAAGAATCAATTATTAAGGCACTGCACGATTTATATTACCAGCATGAAATTATATCGAAAAGAGAAGAGGTCGGATGTGCGAGGAGATTTATAATGAGGGGATGCTTAGCCTGCCCTCTTTCCTGTTGAAAGTGGAAAGGCTAAACACTGTTATCGCCTTTAATGAAGGATAAACTTAATACCGCACACACACCGATTTCGTTTCACACCAGCCATCCAGCCAGTCTGGCCCGAAGTCGCGCCCGGTGCCGGACTGCTTCATCCCGCCAAACGGCAGGTTGGCATCGATTAAGGTGTGGCTGTTGACCCATACTGTGCCAGCTTCTAAGCGGTCGCCGTATTCCAGTGCCTGTGACAGAGTCTGCGTCCAGACGCTGGCGGTCAGGCCATATTCGGTGTCATTCGCCAGGCGCAGCGCTTCTTCGCCATCGGCGACGCGTACCAGGTTTACCACCGGGCCAAAGACTTCTTCACGGGTTAAACGTAGCTTCGCGTCCGGGTTAACCACCAACGTCGGCGCAACATAGTAACCATCGCCCGCCGGGCCGTTTGCGCCGCGAATCAGTTCGGCATTATGCGCCTGAGCATCATCAAGGAAAGAGAGCACTTTATCGCAATGCAGGCGCGAAACCAGCGGGTTGATGTGCGCTGATGGCGACATCCCCGGCCCCACCTGCAACGACTTCACCGCCTGCTCAAAACCGCTAACCAGCGTGTCGAACAGCGGCGCTTCGATATAAATGCGCGAGCTGGCGGCGCACACCTGGCCCTGGTTGAGGAAGCTCCCGGTCATCAGGCCTTCAATCACCCACTCCGGGTTCGCATCTTTCAGCACAATCGCCGGGTTTTTACCGCCCAGTTCCAGCGTCACGCGGGTAAGACGATCGGCGGCGGTACGCGCGATCTGCTTACCCGTCGCGGTCGATCCAGTGAAGCTCACTTTCGCCACGTGGGGATGCGACGTCAGCGCCGCGCCGCACACCGCGCCGGAACCGGTCACCACGTTAAATACGCCTTCCGGGACGCCTGCTTCTACCGCCAGTTCCGCTACGCGCAACATGGTGAGTGGCGTGGTTTCGGACGGCTTAATGACGATGGAGCAACCTGCTGCCAGCGCGGGCATCACTTTCCACATACCAATCATCAGCGGAAAGTTCCACGGTACCACGCCCGCAACCACGCCCACGGGCTCTTTACGCGTCCACGCCTGATAGCGCGCACCTTGCGGCAATGGAATGGAAAGATCCAGCGTTTTACCGGCGATCTTCGTCGTCAGCCCGGCGGTATAGCGCATCCAGTTCAGGGTACAACCCACTTCAAAAGCGCGGGAAATAGCGATGGATTTGCCCTGCTCCAGCGTCTCCAGTTGCGCCAGCTCTTCGCTATGCTGCTCGACCAGATCGGCAAAACGCAGCAGGATGCGTTCACGCTCTGCCGGCAAACGCCCCGCCCAAACGCGCGACACAAACGCTTTCCACGCCGACATGACCGCCAGGTCAACATCTGCCACGCTGGCATCGGCGGTCGAGGAGATTGCCTGCCCGCTCGCCGGGTTAAAAATCGTCAGCCTTTTATCGCTCTGTGACGGCACCTGTTGGCCATCGATCCAGAGACCGTGCTGGCGGTCGAGAAATTGTTGTACGTTATTAAGTACCGCTACGTTTGCCTCTGACATAGATTTTCCTTATTACTTACCCATCGTGATTTCAGTCTACTCACTCTGTGACAATGGCGCTTTTTTCCCCGTGACATTCGCTTTGTCTGCTGTGACAGGCTCCGCAAATAGCGACAATAGTCGGCTTCCCCCCTATAACTTGTGAGACTTCTTTCCTATAGTCAGCGTCATTAGCTTCGTTTAGTGCAACATAAATGCAACACTGATAAAACATTTAACAGAGCGATACAGAGCCATGACCCCCGTTGTAAATCGTGATTTTGAGCAGTGGCTGACCCAGATTAATCAGGTATGCGGCAATTTTGCCGGGAATCCGTTGGCGGACGATTTTGTCGGCGAGCTGGAAACCAGTTATGCCAAAGGGTTAAAACTCAGTACCGTCACCACCCGTGGCGCAACGCTGTTTCGCACCTCGCAGGAAATCAAAGGGGGTGATGACGCCTGGTTTTATACGGTGTTTCAGTTGAGTGGCCAGGCGATGATGGAGCAGGACGCGCGTCAGGTAGTGATTGGTGCGGGTGATATCTCTCTGATTGATGCCTCTCGCCCGTGTTCACTGTACTGGGAACAGGATTCGCGACAAATTTCGCTTCTGCTGCCGCGCACCTTGCTGGAGCAGCATTTTCCGCACCAGAAGATCGGCTGCGCGGAGCGCCTGCCCTCTAACCTGCCAATGGTGCAGCTGAGCCATAGCCTGTTGCAGGAGAGCATGAACAATACTGCGATGTCCGAGAGTGAAAGCGAAGCCGCATTGCAGGCGATGGTGTGCCTGCTGCGCCCGGTGCTGCATCAGCGTGAATCCACCCCGCCGCGCCGCGAGCGTCAGTTTCAAAAGGTGGTCACGTTGATTGACGATAATATTCGTGAAGAGACGCTACGCCCGGAGTGGCTCGCCGGGGAGACGGGAATGTCGGTGCGCAG
This sequence comes from Pseudocitrobacter sp. CD920760, assembly GCF_057782505.1. Taxonomy (NCBI): domain Bacteria; kingdom Pseudomonadati; phylum Pseudomonadota; class Gammaproteobacteria; order Enterobacterales; family Enterobacteriaceae; genus Pseudocitrobacter; species Pseudocitrobacter sp. CD920760. Next base: position 2,473,344 of record NZ_CM173490.1, on the reverse strand, counting down.
CCTGTACCGCATGTTTGCCGATAAGGGGCTGGTCGTCGCGCAGTATATTCGCAACCGTCGCCTCGATTTTTGTGCCGAGGCGATTCGTCACGCAGGGGAAGATGAGAAACTGGCCGGGATTGGTTTTAACTGGGGATTCACCGACCAGAGCCATTTTTCAACGGCCTTTAAACAGCGTTTTGGCCTGACGCCAGGCGAGTACCGCCGTAAGAGCCGCTGATTATTTGCGGACCCACTTGCCGTTCAGCCCCTGAACATACTCACCGGGCTGCGCTTTGGCGATAAGCTTTTTGCCCGCCAGTTTCGCCACGTCATCGACCGGAATATTGTTCGTTTCTGCCAGTTGCTGATAGCTCTGGCTACGCGCCTGGTTGATGTTCTGCACCAGCGCCATCGTCTCTTTATCCTGCTTTAAGGCCGCGATATAGCCGCTTTGCGTCTCGCCCACGCGCCCCTGTTGACGGGCTTCATTCAACGTCAGCGCCATCGCTTGTACGCTAAAAAGCCCCAGCGCCAGCAGCGCCCATATGCGTTTTTTCATCATCCTGACCTCAGAACAAATCGCTGCGTGATTTCAGCAGATTTTCCACGTCTTTATCGACTTTAATGTGGATCTCATGCTCAATTTTCACGTTCATATTGATGGTGATAGGCTCTTTTGGCGCGGCCACTTCAATGCGTGGCGTGCAGCCCGACAGCAGCGTGGTTGCCAGCAAGCCCAGCATGGCGATGGTGATTTTCATTATTGCTCCTTACATTCCTTGCCGCCGTCACACCGCGACACCGGAAGCGTCGCGTGTTGCTCAAGCCATGACTGAAGATTGTCGCCAAAGCGCAGGCTTCGCCACAAATCAAAAACATTTTCCTGATGCGTGTAATTTAAATGCACCGTATTACTTTTGCCATCGACACGACTGGTGCCGCTGATTCTCGCATCCAGGGTCAGCATCCCGAGGTTATCTAAATTGATTTTCGTCCACGAACGGGAAATTTCCATATAGCGCAGCCAGTTAATGGCGGCCCCGGCAGCGATATTATCCTCGACAATCGCATCCGCCATGTCTTTATCCACGCGCAGCGTCATCGGGCCGGGGTTATTCAGCCAGCCGTCTTTGATTATCCATTTGTCGTTATTCAGCCACAGCGGCAGCGCGCCGTTCATCGCACCAGACATGGCGAACTGTTTGGTATTCACCGCGCTAATCAACTCGCTGGTCGAGATATTTTGCAGGCGCAGCAGCGCCGGGTCATGCTGCGGCATGCGAAGCTGTTGCATGGTGAGCTTGCCGCCCAGAATATCGACGCTGACGTTGCTTAACTGAAGCGGCGATGCTTCGCTGTACGGCCAGGTGCCTTGTAAATCGGCGGTGACGTTTTTCGCCGTGACCTGGTTGACGATTTCGGCGATACGCAGTGAGACGGGGTGACGCGTGCCTAAATCCCAGACGCCCTCTTTGAAGCGGAACGGCAGCACAAAATCGACCCCGTTGACCTGGTTATCTGGCATCCAGGCGCTACCGCCCTTCAGCACACCGTGTCCGCCCGCTTCAAAACCTTGCCCGGCGGCAGCGGAAAACGCCACCTGCGCATAAAGCTCGCCATCGCGCAGCGCCATTTTGAGGCCCGGCGGAACGAGTGGCTGGAAGACGGTTAGCGACTGTTTCGGCCACCACGCCTGGCCGCGCAGACGCTCGCCATCCCAACGGCCACTGAGCTGTATCGGGCCAATCGCCTGCGCGCGCAGGTTACCTTTGAACAGGAAGAAAGTCGGGTCGCGCCCGTCAACGCTAAATTTGAACGTTGAAGGTGGCAAAACGCTGCCGCCGGTAAAGGTGGTTTCTTCAGCATCGAGCGAGAGCGCACCATTGAAGGAAGGATGCTGTTCATCACGCTCCCAGTGGATGGGTTCCTCCAGCACCAGACGAGGTTTCGCCATCGTCATGGTGCCGTACTGCAATTTATCAAATCCGGTAGAGAGCGTGTTGAGCACGATCGCGCTGTCGCGCCATGCGCCGGTGCCCTTCACGTCCCAGCGTGCCTGCATCGGCGTAAAGTGACCATCGCCCCAGTAGCGCCATTCCCAGGTCCCTTTATCCGGCAAAAAGTTATCGGCTTTCCCATCAAGGTGCAGAACAAAATCGCCTGCAGCATCTTCGTGGGCTTTTAAAATCGCCTGCAGGCGACCATCCACCCCCTGACGCGCGACTTTAACGCCTGCCAGCGGCCAGCGAATATCATCGATATTCAAAGAATCAATAATTCGTCCCCGCGAACGCAACAGCGCGCCGGGCAGGAAAGTCAGCGAGGGGTCAGTGAGCATACCTTTCAGATGCGCAGGCAGCACCGCATAGAGAATTAAATCTCCCTGTTTGGCCTCACCCGTCAACTGCAACGGCATATCGCTGTTTTCCATGCTGAGTTTGCCGGGGCCAATCGTCAGCACGGCGTTACCTTTACCCGCATCGCCTGAAGTCAGCACGTTCAGGCGGCCGGCGATTTGCATTTGCTCCAGCCCTTTCTGCCAGTCATCAACTTTCAGACCCACGCGCCCGCTGAGCGGAATGCCTTCCTGGAAAGGCCAGCTCCAGCGACCATCGCTAAGCGTGAGCTGCTGTTCGGTGAGCGTCCAGGGAAGATCGAGCAAGGGGTCCGGCTCACCCCGCGCCATCGCCAGCAGTTGCCCCTGATTGCCGTTCCAGTCCAGTTCCGCATCCACCAGCGGGGAAATTTGCGGCAACTGGAATGTCGATTCAACATGCCCCTGCACCGGCAAACCGTCCGGTACCAGCGGCATGGTAAATTTCCCCACCAGCTTCAGCGGCGGTTCATTATCCATCACCAGCGCTTCAAACTGGCTGACCGTCAGGGATTGCCCTTCAAGGCGTGCGCTGAGTTTCGCGTCGGGCCCGTCATAATGAATCTCCTGACGCTTCGCCGTCAGTGAAAGCGCAAGCTTACCCTGCCACTTTTCCCAGGGTGCAAAACGCAGATTATCAATGGTAAGCCAGGTATTCGGTAGCATCGACTGCCACTCTGCCAGCGTGCGCGGCGCACCCGGTACCGCATCCGATTGAGGAAGTTTGCTGAAACAGGCGGAATCAATATTGACGCTACCGGCATGCAGTTGCCAGCGGCTGGGGTGAGACAGCGAAACATTCTCCAGACGCGCCAGGGCACATTCACCGGCGAAATATCTCAGGTCAGGGATTTGTAATCCGCTACGCGTAATTTTGGGGCTTTGTTCAAAAGCGATGCGGGTTCCGGCCGGCAGCCAGATCCCGACGAGCGTCGGCACCCAGTAACCCAGCGTCATCGCCAGCGTCAACGGCAGGAGAATAATAAGCAGAAGTAGCGCTAAAGCGGCTTTGTATTTACCCTTCATGGGTTAATTAATATCCAGATTTATCAAGCGTAAAAGCCGTGAATGGCCAATATTGTGTCATGCCAGACCTGATAGATAAAGCTTACGTGCATTAATAGCGTAGCCTGCGCTGGCGAAACGGAAGCATTTAAGTTGAAACTTACCCCTTTAGCCACATATAGAGGATAGCGCTTCTATCACAGGTAAATCGAACCCGAACAGGAGATTATTATCTGATACGGAAAAGAATAAAGGTCTTATACTGACCTTCAGGATCGTCTCTATCAGACTGGTTATCAACTATTTTTTATAAATTGTAAGATAATTTTAGCCATGCTAATCTGGCTCAAAAATCACCGGAGAAAAGTCTTATGAAAATCGCCGTTTATAGCACAAAGCAGTACGACAAAAAGTATCTGCAAAATGTGAATGAGGCTTATGGCTTTGAGCTTGAATTTTTCGACTTTCTGTTAACGGAAAAAACCGCCAAAACAGCTCACGGCTGCGAAGCGGTGTGTATTTTCGTCAATGATGACGGCAGCCGCCCGGTGCTGGAAGAGTTGAAGAAAAATGGCGTCAAGTACATCGCCCTGCGCTGTGCGGGCTTTAACAACGTCGATCTCGATGCGGCTAAAGAGCTTGGCCTGCGCGTAGTGCGTGTTCCGGCCTATTCGCCGGAAGCCGTCGCCGAACACGCCATTGGCATGATGATGACGCTGAACCGCCGTATTCATCGCGCGTATCAACGTACCCGTGATGCCAACTTCTCGCTGGAAGGTCTGACCGGTTTCACCATGTACGGTAAAACCGCCGGGGTGATTGGTACCGGGAAAATCGGCATTGCCGCGCTGCGTATACTGAAAGGTTTCGGTATGCGTCTGCTGGCGTTCGATCCGTATCCAAGCGCTGCTGCGCTGGAACTGGGCGTTGAATATGTCGACCTGCAGACGCTGTTTTCTCAGTCAGACGTTATCTCCCTGCACTGCCCGCTGACGCCGGAAAACTATCACCTGCTGAACGCCGAGGCGTTTGCCCAGATGAAAGACGGTGTGATGATCGTCAATACCAGCCGTGGTGCGCTGATTGATTCTCAGGCCGCAATTGATGCGCTGAAAAATCAGAAGATTGGCTCGCTGGGGATGGACGTGTACGAGAACGAACGCGATCTGTTCTTTGAAGATAAGTCTAACGACGTGATTCAGGATGACGTGTTCCGTCGCCTGTCGGCCTGTCATAACGTGCTGTTTACCGGGCACCAGGCTTTCCTGACCGCCGAAGCGCTGACCAGCATTTCCGAAACGACGCTGGAAAACCTGCGTCAGATCGACAAAGGCACAGATTGCCCGAACGCCCTGGCGTAAGTGCACGAGGTTTGCCGGGTGGCGCTTGCCCGGCAAACGAATATAACGCTTGTAGGCCGGATAAGGCATAGCCGCATCCGGCAGTCTTGCACAATGCCCGATGCGCTACGCTTATCGGGCCTACGTGAGAGCAGACGGCAGTTCAGCACGCCAGCCACTGCACTTCGCAGTCGCTTGTTCCGCAGAAAAGCAGCCTTCCCTCCGGCATCTGTAACCATCCCGCAGGGAACACCACATCACGCAAATCGTCGCGCTTGCTCTCACCCGGCAGAAAATCATCGCGACACGCAACGATCTCGATTGTCGAACTTTGCCCACTGTGATAATCAAAGATAAACCGCGCCGCATAGTAGTGGCGGTTCAACTCCGAATCAAAATGCGCTACATGCGCCAGCACCTCAACACGCCCGTCAGGCAGTAACTGCGCTGCGTTTACGCCACACCAGTCCATACTTTCAACGTGATGTAATAAAGTGGCTTTGTCTATCGATGACGCATTGAGATCTTTAAGCGTATCAACGATCGTCCAGCCAATCATCCCGCGCCCGCCAATCGCGCCCTGGGGCCGGGTAAATACCAGCACACGTGCGTCAGGCAAAGAGACAAGCCGAATATCCTTCATTCCCCACGGGCCCTTTGTCATCAGACGCATATGGAAAATCGATGGCCCCGCCCAAAACTGGGTGCGCCAGCGTACAGGTTGGTTATGCGCATCAAATTCGACCTCTACGCCACCGACAACGCGCTGGTTATCTATCCAGCAAACGAAGGGGTCCTGAAGCGCGAAACGCGGCGCATCCTCCACCAGCAACGCATCGTTAAGCCCATCCCACTCAAAAAAACAGACCTGCGACATTTCGCTCGCCCGTGCTTCCACACGCGCGGCAATAAGCCTCCGATCCGCATCGCGAAATGGCGCGGACGAATTATAAACGTCCACGCCTTTCACGCCGTGAAAACGTATTTTTCCACACTTACGCGGCATACGTTGCGCAAGATAGCGCTGATAGAGTTCGCTGACGCGGACGACCATCACACCAGCCTCAGGTGACGCCACAGGGTATCCAGCCGCCATGTCGCCAGCGCGGTGTACTCATCCGCTGCACCGTACCAGACGTGCAGTACATCATTTCGAATCAGCGCCCCGCAGGTGAACACGACGTTGCCAAAGAAACCTTCCAGTTCATACGGTGCGGCGGGCTCTAACAATGGCACAGGTGATTTCGCCAGAATGATGGTGGGATCGTTCAGATCGAGCAGCAACGCGCCGAGGCAGTAACGCTGATCGGCATCGACGCCGTGGTAAATCTCCAGCCATCCGCGCTCGGTTTTAATCAGCGGCGCACCGCCGCCGGATTTGCGCGCATCCCACTCATCGCCGGAACGGCCAAGCAGGTGACGATGGTTACCCCAGTGCAGCATATCCGGCGATTCGCAAATCCAGATTTCCGGGTGGCCAAAGTGACACGGTGCCGGGCGCGTCAACGCCATATAGCGGCCATTCACTTTTTCCGGGAAGAAACAGACGTCGCGGTTATCCGGGCACAGGATCAGCCCTTTCTTCTCAACAGAGAGAAAATCGCGCGTTATCGCCAGCGCAGTGGAGATCCCAAGCGAGGAAACGGCGGAATAGTTGATGTACCAGGTGTCGTCGATTTTGGTGATACGCGCGTCTTCGCAACCGAATTCTTCATATTGGGTGTCGGGGATAATAAAAGGATGATCGTCGATGGTGAAGTTCACGTCATCCGTGCTTCGTGCCAGACGTAGATGCGACATCGACGTCAGCCAGACCTGTGCAGGGTCGTCCTTCAGAACAATGGTGCGCGGATCGCTGAAATCATAGCGATCATCGCGTCTATCAAACGACGTGGTCGATTCCACCCAGCCCGCGTCCGTTTTCTCCAGCAGCGGCACGATGATCAGATTGGGATCGCGGCTAATCACGCTTTCCGCTACGCGCAGCAGCAGAATGATTTCATTGCCATACTCGGTCACACCGGTATTGAACACGCATTCCACCTTCCTGCCAGGCAGAGAAGGCACGATGTCTGCCGGGGTGATCAGCGGGTTATTACTGTGCCTGTTCATAAACTCTCCTTTTAATTAAACAGCGATTCTTCGCAATCTCGGGGGCGTCATCACCATAGAGAACGTCGGCCGCGAGGGTGTGCCACGGGTTGGGCTGCGGATCGCCAAAATTAATCGCGACCCACACCTGTTCGCTGGCGCTGCGACGTGAAAACGAGATGCACGCGTTGCTTAATGTTAACGGGCCTTGCTGGCCGTGGTTTAACGCCTCGGTACAGCGTCGAAGTGCAATCAGTTGTTGGTATTGATGCCAGAGTGATGACGCATCCGCTTGCTGCGCCTGCGCATTCAGCGCACCGAAATCAGCGGTGACAGGCATCCATGGCGCGACCGTTGAGAAACCCCCATTGGGCGCATCCCGCCAGGGGATAGGCGCTCGAGAGCCATCGCGCGAGTGATCCATCGCCAGAGCCAGCGCAGCGTCAGGCGAGTTCCCTGCCGCCAGCGCAGTTTGATAATGCGTGATACCCTGGATATCAAACAGTTGTTCTGCGGTTTGCGGTCGATAGTCCGTCAGCCCCAGCTCTTCGCCCTGAAAAATAAACGGTACGCCACTGACGGTCAGTTGTAGGGCCAGCACCGCCAGCGCCCGCGCGGTATCCCGTTCGTTTTCGCCAAAGCGGCTGATCATGCGTGACATGTCATGGCTGGAGAAAAACAGCGTGGGCAGGCCGGTCTGCTGTTCAAGCGTGGCGTTCAATGCCTGGTAGAGTTGGGTGACATTGAAGGTTTTCTGGCTACCAATGTTGAAGTTAAACACTACATCCATAAGCGTAGGGCTTTGATAACGCTTCAGTACGGCCAGGTCGTCGCTGCCAATCTCGCCAATCAGGAAAAAATCCCCACGCTGACGAACATAACGGCAAAGCCGTTCCAGAGTCGCAATAATGCCCGGTTGGTTGATATCGTGTTCGTGCTTCTGCTCGCCCTCTTCTTGCGGGTTATCGGCCAGCACGCCATCGGTGGTGAGGAAGTTAATCACATCGAAGCGAAACCCATCGACGCCCTGCGCAATCCAGAAATCAATGACGCGATGAATTTCTCGTTCCACCTGCGGATTCGCCCAGTTCAGGTCAACCTGCTGCGGGGCAAATTTATGGTAATAGTACTGCCCGGTATCGGGCTCTGCGGCCCACGCGCTACCCGAGAAAAACGACTGCCAGTTATTGGGCTGGTCGCGAAAAATAAAGTAATCGCGATAGCGGCTGGCCGGGTTATTCCATGCATCCTTAAACCAGGGATGCTCAGACGAAACGTGGTTTACCACCAGATCGATAATGACGCGAATACCGCGCGCATGGCAGCCAGCCACCAACTGGCGAAAACCATCCATATCGCCAAAACGTTCATCCACCGCGCAGTAGTCGCTGATGTCGTAGCCGTTATCCACCAGCGGTGACGGATAAAACGGCGTAATCCATACCGCACCTATCCCAAGCGACTGAAGGTAATCAAGTTTTGAGATAAGGCCGGGGAAATCGCCCAGCCCGTCGTTATTGCCATCGCAGAACGACGGCAGATAAATTTGATAGCAGGTTGTCGCCTGCCACCACGGTTTACTGTCCATAGCGCGCCTTATTTGAGTGATAACGACATCCCTTCAAGGAAGTATTTGCGGAACACAATAAACAGAATGACGATCGGCAGCATTTGCACCACTGAACCGGCAAGTACCGGGCCGAGGTATACGCCATACGATTTACTAAAGGTCGCCAGCAGCACGGAGAACGGCATTTTGTCCACTTCGCGCATCACGATAAGCGGCCACAGGAAGTTGTCCCACGAGCTGGAAAAGGTGAACAATGCGACGATCGCCAGAATGGATTTATTCAGCGGCATCATGACGTGACGCAGGATCCCCCACAGGCTGGCGTGATCGAGACGTGCCGCATAGAGATAATCGTTTGGCGTGCCCTTAAAGCTTTGCGACACCATGAAAATCCCCCACGCGCTCATGGCATACGGCAGAATCATCGCGCTGTAGCTGTTGATAAGCCCCAGTTCCCGCATCAGTACAAACTGCGGAATAATGAACATGAATACCGGGAAGACCATTTGCACAATCAACAGGTTACGAAATGCATTTTTGCCACGAAACTCCGTTTTCGCCACCGCATACCCCACCAGCATGGAAGTGATTGTCACGCAGGCGGTAATGGTGATCGAGACAAACAGTGAGTTGCACAGCGTACGTAAAAACGGTTTGTCGGCGCGATTGCTGTTATCAAACAAAAAGGTGTAGTTCTCCAGCGTTAAATGACCGGAGAACAAACCAGTGGTATAGATTTCCGCCGTCGGTTTCAGCGACGAGATGACCATCCAGATAAACGGATAGAGCCAGGTGAGCGCCAACAGAAACATCAGCGCGTGGATTATAAGACTCATGGGAGTGAGCTTTTTCATTCACACAATCTCGATATTTTTTTCGTACAGTTTGCGGAAGATCCAGATCGCCAGGAAGCTGCACGCCGCCACAATAATCGACATGGTCGCCGCCCAGGTGGGCTTCATCTTCTGGAACGCCACTTCATACATCACCACCATCGGGCTGGTAGTGCTGTTAAGCGGGCCGCCGCCGGTAATCAGGTACGGTTCGGTAAAGATGGCGAAAGCCACGGTCATCGCCAGCACCACCACCATCACGATTTGCGCGTTCATCATCGGTAAGGTGATTGCCCAGCTCTGTTTGAATTTTCCGGTTTTATCCAGCAATGCTGCGCTGTAAATATCCTTCGGGATAGCCAACATGCCGGAATAAAGAATAAGCCCGTAATAGCCGACAAATTTCCAGGTCACAATCAGCGCAATCGATAACATGGCGCAGTCCGGGTTAGTAAACCACGGCACAGAGACGCCCAACCATTCACGTAAGAATTGGTTCACCGGGCCGTATTCGCTAAACAGTTTTGAAAATACGATCGAGTATGCCACGCCCGATGAAATATTGGCCAAAAGAAAGCTGAGAGCAATAAACGATTTACCATACTTAATTTTCTTCAGACCTGCCGCAAATAGCATTGATGAAATAAAAACTATCGGCAAATACCACATCAGAAAACGGCACACGTTCCACATGGATTGCCAGAATAATTTATCCTGCATCACGCCCATTAAATTTTGCAGGCCAGTGAATTTCGGCGTACCGATAAATTGCCACTGCGTCACGCTTAACACCGCCAGCCATGCCAGTGGATAAAACCAGAATAAAAGCGAATAACCGACCCAGGTGGAGGCCAAAAGGCCTCCGGTGCGGGAATCATATCCAGCCATTATTTCCCCTTATTTAGCCAGCAGGGTGTTAATTTCCTGGGTTGATTTTTCCAGCGCTTTAACAGGATCGGTGTTATTGAAAATCACCTCTTCCAGCATTTGCGTCATGCTGCGCTGAATTTCGGTAGTTTGCGTGGTAGCAACCGGCGGCAGCGCAACATCAACCCAGGAGGCAATTTCCTTTTCCAGCGGGTTTTTATCAAAGTAGCTGACAAAGGTTGGGTTGCTGAGCAGGTCAGCGCGCGCTGGCGGCATCCCGGTCAGCTCAAGCCAGGTACGGTCGTGTTCGGCATTGCTGAACACCCATTGCATAAATGCCCAGGCTTCGGCTTTGTGCTTACTGGAATTGAAGATAACCATCCCTTTACTGTCACCAAAAGTGTGCGGATGAGCGGTACCGTTTTCCGTCAGCATCGGGCCAATCTGAATAGATTTCAGCACTTCCGGGTACTGCTTACGGTAACGCGCGAGATCCCACGGGCCACGTGCGGAAGCCAGTACCTGCCCACTTGCCAGCGGATCGTCCGCTGAAGTGAAGTCGTAACTGCTCCATTTGCTGTTGAAGACTTTCCCCATAAATGTCAGTACAGCCAGCCCTGACGGATCGTTAAACTGGGTTTTATTATCAACGATATAAGATTGGCCACCGCTCTGCGCGTAGTACAGTGGGATAAGGTCGAACCAACGCTCCCACCAGTTTTTCCCTGCGGTGAGCTGGATGGTGTAGCCATTGTTATCCTGCGCGCGTTTTTCCGCCAGCTGATAGAGTTCATCGTAGCGCGTAGGCACATGATCAAAACCGTATTGCTTGAGCAAATCGCCGCGCCACCACCAGACAATGGGGTTAACATAAATCGGCAACACTGTCTGTTTGCCGTTCAGTTTCCATGCCGGAAGAATATTCGTCATTTGACGATTTTTAATAAGCTCATCGTAACCCGGCATTTTTGACAGATCTTCGGTTTGGCCAATTTCATCGAGCTGGCTGGCGAAACCGATAAAAATATTGCTGGATAAATCGGGTTCCGTTCCTGAAGCCAATGCATTCATTATGGCTTCTTCAGAACTATTTGCCGCAGGAATAGTTGTAAATTCAACGGGCGTATGAGCGGGATCTTTATTCCACTCTTTTACCATCACATTCCAGAACGCTTCTTCATTCTCATTCGGCGCAACCCACATTTTAATTGGCGCTTTCGCCGTTTCATCCGCTGGTTTTTCATCTGGCCCGCAGCCAGACAGTGAAAGCATCAGTAACGCTGACGCCGTTAATTTAGCAATCATTGCGGTCTTCACTTTATCTCTCCTCTTCCATAGAAAGGGCAATTAAATTGTTGAAAGCTGATATTTGATGGCGTGTAAATTAGCACTCTGTTTTTCTGTTTAACGTTAAACAAATCACAAAACGATTTTTGTTTAACGTTAAACTCTGCGCCTGTAGATCTTAAAAAAAAGACAAATACATAGACACCAAGAATACATAAATAACAAATATGAATTATTAAATGAAAATAAATTCAAGTAATAATACAGCCACGCCGCGTATTACGATTAAATCCCTGGCGGCAACATTAGGCGTCTCACACACCACCGTGTCTAATGCCTGGAATAACCCGGAAAAATTGTCGCCAGAATTACGCGAACATATTTTACGTTATGCCAGTGAAATCGGTTTTCAGGGGCCGGACAAACTGGCGCGCGCCCTGCGTACCGGGAATGCCAATACCATTGGCGTCATTTTTAATGACTCAATGAGCTATGTGTTTATCGATCCCCATGATATTGCGCTGATGCGCGGGATAGCCTCGCGCTGTGAAGCGCAGGACGTCAACCTGGCGCTAATTCCCCTGCGTAAACCGCAGCAGACCGGAACCGCCCCGCTCACCGCGTTGGTCGATGGCTACATACTCAATGCCACACATAACAGCGCGGATGTGATCCAGCAGATCCTGGCTCGCGGCCAGCGCGTGGTCACGCTGGATTTCCAGTTTCCGGGCTACAGCAGCGTTTCCATCGACAACGCGGGAGCGATGCACGACATCGCCCACTATCTGTTGGGCAAAGGTCATCGTCGCTTTGGCATTATCGCCTTCGCGTCACAGGCCAATGTCCTCGGAATGCGCTCGCTTCGCGAGCCAATCACTGGCGATAACATCCTGATGCTGACCCGCGTCAACGCCTGTCGCGACGCTTTTCTTGCTAATAACGTAAATGTTGAGCGCTGCTGGCTCTACGAAACTCGCCACGATGAAGAGCACGGTGAAACCGCTGCACAGGCGCTCCTCACCGCCCATCCCGACATCACCGTCCTGATATGCCTTTCTGACCGCTTTGCCGTCGGCGCGATTCGCTATTGTCAACGCGCCGGTCTGGCGGTGCCTGAACAGGTCGCCGTCACCGGCTTCGATAACCTGGCGGTTGAGGTGAATGGCGTAGGGCTAACCACCATCGCGCAGAACGCGGAACGCAAAGGCGAAATCGCCGTAGAACTGCTTTTGAGCACCGGGCCCGTCACCCACCATGAACTGCCAAGGCAGCTCGTTATCCGGGAATCGGCCTGAGATTTTAGATAAACCGAAGAGTAGATTATGGACGAACTAACTTGTTATAAAGCCTATGACATTCGTGGCGAAGTGGGCGTCAACCTTACCCCGGAGATCGCCTTTCGCATCGGCCGCGCCTGGGCGGCGTGGTTGCATCCGCGCCGGGTGGTTGTCGGTGCCGATATCCGCCTGAGTTCTGAAACGCTGAAAAGCGCGCTGATCGACGGGCTCATCGCCAGCGGCGTCGATGTGATTGATATTGGCCTGAGCGGCACCGAAGAGATTTACTTCGCCACCCGCGAACTGCGTGCTGATGGCGGTATTCAGGTCACTGCCAGCCATAACCCGGCCAACTACAACGGCATGAAGCTGGTGCGCGAAGAGGCTCGCCCGGTCAGCAATGATAATGGATTGCTGGAAGTGAAAGCGCTGGCCGAACGGAACCAATTTCCCCCCACCGTCCATCGCGGCCAGGTGATTCATTATGATAATCGTCCGGCGTGGGTCGCCTGCCTGCTGCGATTTATGCACCATGCGCCGGTTCGTCCGTTACGCATTGTGGTGAATGCCGGGCACGGTACTGCTGGTCCGGCGCTCGATGCGCTGGACGCCGGGTTGAAATCGCGCGGCATCAACGTCGAGTTTATCCGCATTCACCATCAACCCGATGGCACCTTCCCGGCGGGTATTCCTAACCCGATGCTGGCAGAGAATCGTCAGGCCACCCGTCAGGCGGTCATTGCACATCACGCCGATTTTGGCGTCGCCTGGGACGGCGATTTTGATCGCTGTTTCTTCTTTGACGAGTGCGGCGAATTTGTTGAAAGTTATTATCTCGTGGGCTTATTTGCCGAGCATTTTCTCCAGCAGGTCACGGGGGGCACCATTCTTCTGGACCCGCGCCTGACCTGGAACACGCTGGAGAGGGTCAGTCAGTTTGGCGGGAAACCGATTATCAGCAAAACCGGCCATGCGTTTATCAAAGCTCGGATGCGTGAGGAAGACGCAATATACGGCGGTGAAATGAGCGGTCATCACTATTTCCGTGATTTTGGCTACTGCGACAGCGGCATGATCCCATTGGTGCTGATGCTGCAAATTGTCGGCCAGGGTAAGTGCTCTCTCTCCTCTTTAGTGACCCTGGCACAGGCGCGTTTTCCCGTTTCCGGCGAACTGAATATGACCGTTGCCGATCCCGCGCATGTGATGGCCTGCGTGGCGCAGCACTATCAGCATGAAAAAGCACAACGCGACGACTGCGACGGCCTGAGTCTCGATTTCGCCGACTGGCGCTTTAATTTGCGTGCCTCCAACACTGAGCCGCTGCTGCGACTGAATGTGGAAACCCGCGCCAATGCTGCCCTGCTGGCGGATAAAACGGACGAACTCCTCACCCTGATTGCCGCGTACGCAAATGACAAGGAGCCGCTATGACCGCGCTAAGTCTGAAAAACATTCACAAGGTTTATGATAAAAGCACCATTATTGAGAACCTGTCGCTGGAGATCGCTTCCGGGGAGTTCATCGTGCTGGTGGGGCCATCAGGATGCGGGAAATCGACCCTGCTGCGCATTATCGCCGGGCTGGAGTCGCCCGATGGCGGTACGCTTAAAATGGGTGATCGCGACGTCACGGACGTTGCCGCCGGAAAGCGAAATCTGTCGATGGTATTCCAGTCATACGCGCTATACCCGCATATGACGGTGAAAGAAAATCTGTCGTTTGGTTTGCGTAATCTGCGCACGCCTGCCGATGAAATTGAAAAACGCATCACTCAGGCGGCGGCAATGCTTAAGCTGGATGAAATGCTCGACCGACTGCCGCAAAACTTGTCCGGCGGCCAGCGCCAGCGCGTGGCGATTGGCCGCTCGATTGTCCAGCAGCCTGAGCTGTTTCTGTTTGACGAACCGCTCTCCAACCTGGATGCCGCACTGCGCGTCGAAATGCGCCAGGAAATTCAGCAACTGCATAATACCCTGCAAAACACCATGATCTATGTAACGCACGATCAGGTTGAAGCAATGACCCTCGCTGACCGCATTGTGGTGTTATATAAAGGAAAAATTGAGCAGGTTGGCACGCCACTCGAGCTCTACAATCATCCGGCAAACCTGTTTGTCGCGGAGTTTATCGGCACGCCTAAAATCAACATTCTGCCTGCCGTCTGGCGCGAGGGTGCGCTACAGATTACGGACACGCTCACTTTCCCCCTTTCTCGTCCGCTAACCGGCGTTAGCGAGGGCGAAAAAGTGTTCGTCGCGATCCGCCCGGAAAACATTCAGTACCAGCAGTCGGGTGATTTCACCCTGACGGCTCAAACGCGGCTTTGTGAGCTTCAGGGCGATTCCACACTGGTGTGGATGGACCTTAACGGACATTCACTTTGTCTGAAATCTTTCCAGCAGTTGAGCTTCACTCCGGGCACAACTCTAACGCTCTGCGTGCAGGAATCCCATCTCCATCTCTTTGATACGCTTGGAAAAAGAGTCGCCGATCGCTAGATTTATTGCATGCGGGCATAAGATGATGCTGATGCCCGCATAAGATTTCCCCGAAGCACTTTCAGATAATCCCCACAGACTCTGTTGGTTGTAAAGTTACACTCCAGAAACATTGATTGTGTGAATAATCTCTCGGGGATACTAATGAACAGAAAGGTCTGCCTGGTAGCAGCCGTTGCACTGCTGGCGGGATGTGTCTACAACAGCAAAGTCTCGACGGGTGCGGAACAACTTCAGCACCACCGCTTCGTACTGGAAAGCGTGGATGGCAAAGCGTTAGCAAAGAGTAAAACGCCGCTGGAACTCAGTTTCGGCCAGCAAACGGGTATCATTCATCAGCTACACGTTTCCGGCAATATGTGTAACCAGTTCAATGGCACGGGCCGTGTATCTGACGGTGAGCTGAAAGTGAAAGAACTGGCGATGACGCGCAAGCTCTGCACCGACCCGCAGCTTAATGAACTGGATAAAACTATCAGCACCATGCTTTCACAAGGCGCGCAGGTTGATTTGACCGAGTCGCAATTGACCCTGGCCACGGCGCAGCACACGCTGATTTATAAACTGTCTGACCTGGTGAATTAACCGGGTTAGTAATTTCCACAGCTTCCGACGGCGAGGGATTGCTCGCTGCAACGTTTACCGTTAGGTAACGCGCACATGCCGATACTGGAACCGTCGAGCTGTCTGGCCACAGAAAGCGACCCGCCAATCATGGCGCAATTAGCCTGCCCTGAATTGGACATCGCGGCTCTCATCCCTGGTGAAACGTGTGCGGCGGTAGCCTGCTGAACGGGCTCACTGCTGCACGCTGACAATAATAATGCAGCACACCCCACGAAAAACGCTGCTCGCATGTGTCTCTCTCCGTAGCAAAATAATTAGCAAACCTATGCATCATAGGCATCGCAAGCCGGCCCGTCGAGAGAGGGAACGCGCATTTATGCGCTCCAGAAACATTTTCTGTCAATTTTTATGACCAGAATCATCTGATGCGGGTCACTGACCCGTATCAAGGACACAAAAGCAAAAATGATTCAGCCTGACGTTTGCTAGACTTTATAAGAAATCATCCCCAGTAACGTCGCGGATTTTTGTTGGCTTTACGACGTACAGAATGATGTTTATCAGGTTCGCGGATTTTTCCCCGAGCGTCTTTTTGCGCAATGTAAGGTGTTCTCAATGATCACAGTTGATGGTAATGGCGCAGTCGCCAGCGTGGCATTTCGCACCAGCGAAGTTATCGCGATTTACCCCATTACACCCAGTTCCACGATGGCTGAACAGGCTGATGCCTGGGCAGGCAACGGCCTGAAAAACGTATGGGGCGATACGCCTCGCGTGGTAGAGATGCAGTCCGAAGCCGGGGCCATCGGTGCGGTGCACGGCGCATTGCAGACCGGTGCCCTCTCCACCTCTTTCACGTCATCGCAGGGATTACTGCTGATGATCCCAACCTTGTACAAACTGGCCGGTCAGTTAACGCCGTTTGTGCTGCACGTCGCCGCGCGTACCGTGGCCACACACGCGCTCTCAATTTTTGGCGATCACTCTGACGTGATGGCCGTCCGCCAGACCGGTTGCGCGATGCTGTGCGCCGGTAGCGTACAGGAAGCACAGGATTTCGCGCTGATTTCCCATGTCGCCACGCTCAAGAGCCGCATTCCGTTTATTCATTTCTTCGATGGTTTCCGGACGTCGCACGAAATTAACAAGATTGTGCCGCTGGCCGACGACACCATTCGTGGGCTGATGCCGGAAGACGAGATTGCCGCGCACCGCGCCCGGGCGCTGAACCCGGAACATCCGGTTATCCGTGGCACATCCGCCAACCCGGACACCTATTTCCAGTCTCGTGAAGCCACTAACCCGTGGTACAACGCTGTTTACGAGCACGTCGAGCAAACCATGCGCGACTTCGCCGAAGTGACCGGGCGTGATTACAAACCGTTTGAATACTACGGCCACCCGCAGGCGGAACGCGTCATCGTTATTATGGGTTCCGCCATCGGCACCTGCGAAGAAGTGGTTGATGAACTGCTGGCGCGCGGTGAAAAAGTGGGCGTGCTGAAAGTGCGACTGTATCGTCCTTTCTCGGCGCAACATCTGTTACAGGTGCTGCCGGATAGCGCACGTAGCGTGGCGGTGCTCGATCGCACCAAAGAACCCGGCGCACAGGCCGAACCGCTCTATCTCGACGTGATGACCGCGCTGGCGGAAGCCTTTAATCAGGGTGAGCGCGAAACGCTGCCGCGCGTCATCGGTGGCCGCTACGGTCTTTCCTCGAAGGAGTTCGGCCCGGAATGCGTGCTGGCCATCTTTAGCGAGCTCTCGCAGGCAAAACCGAAACCGCGCTTCACCGTCGGCATTTATGATGACGTCACGAACCTGTCGCTGGCGCTGCCAGAAAACAGCCTGCCGTCCCGCGCGAAGCTGGAAGCCCTCTTCTACGGGCTCGGCAGCGACGGCAGCGTTTCTGCAACCAAAAATAATATTAAGATTATCGGTAACTCGACGCCGTGGTTTGCGCAGGGTTATTTCGTCTATGACTCAAAAAAAGCCGGCGGTCTGACCGTGTCGCATTTGCGCGTCAGCGAGGAGCCGATTCGCTCAGCATACCTGGTAGCTCAGGCCGATTTCGTCGGTTGCCACCAGCTACAGTTTATTGATAAGTACCAGATGGCGGAACGCCTCAAACCTGGCGGTATTTTCCTGCTCAATACGCCGTATCACGCGGATGAAGTATGGGCGCGTCTGCCGCAGGAAGTACAGGCGGTACTGAATCAGAAAAAAGCACGTTTCTATGTGATTAACGCCGCGAAAATCGCCCGTGAATGCGGCCTGGCAGCGCGTATCAACACGGTGATGCAGATGGCGTTCTTCCATCTGACGCAAATCCTGCCAGGCGATAGCGCGCTAATGGAATTGCAGGGTGCGATTGCCAAAAGCTACAGCAGCAAAGGCCAGGATCTGGTTGAGCGTAACTGGCAGGCGCTGGCGCTGGCCCGCGAGTTACTTTTTGAAGTACCGCTACAGCCTGTGGTTGCCAGCAGCCCGCATCGCCCACCGGTCGTTTCCGACGCTGCGCCTGATTTTGTGAAAACCGTCACCGCCGCGATGCTGGCGGGCCTGGGCGACGCCCTGCCCGTCTCTGCGCTGCCGCCGGATGGTACCTGGCCTGTAGGCACCACTAAATGGGAAAAACGCAACATTGCCGAAGAGATCCCCATCTGGAAAGAGGAACTCTGTACCCAGTGCAACCACTGTGTCGCCGCCTGTCCTCACTCGGCAATCCGCGCCAAAGTGGTCTCCCCGGAAGCAATGGAAAACGCCCCATCTTCTCTGCACTCGCTGGATGTGAAATCCCGCGATATGCGCGGTCAGAAATATGTTCTGCAGGTCGCGCCGGAAGATTGCACCGGCTGTAATTTGTGCGTCGAAGTTTGCCCGGCCAAAGACCGACAGAACCCGGACATCAAAGCCATCAATATGATGTCGCGCCTGGAACATGTGGAAGAAGAGAAAGTGAACTATGACTTCTTCCTCGGCCTGCCGGAAATCGACCGCAGCAAACTGGAACGTATCGATATCCGTACTTCGCAGTTGATCACCCCGCTGTTCGAGTACTCTGGTGCCTGTTCCGGCTGCGGCGAGACACCGTATATCAAGTTACTGACCCAGCTTTACGGCGACCGCATGCTGATTGCCAACGCCACCGGCTGTTCCTCAATTTATGGCGGGAACCTGCCTTCTACGCCGTATACCACCGATATTAATGGTCGCGGTCCGGCATGGGCGAACTCACTGTTTGAGGATAACGCCGAATTCGGTCTTGGTTTCCGCCTGACGGTCGATCAGCATCGCCAGCGCGTGATGCGTCTGCTGGACGGCTTTGCAGAACACATTCCGGCAGAACTGAATGAGGCGCTGCACGCTGACGCCACGCCGGAAGTCCGCCGGGAACAGGTCGCACAGCTTCGCGCGGCGCTGGTAAATGTCGAGGGCGCACACGAGCTGCTGACGGACGCCGATGCGCTGGTCGAGAAATCGGTCTGGCTGATTGGCGGTGATGGCTGGGCCTACGATATTGGCTTTGGCGGTCTGGATCACGTGATGAGTCTGACCGAGAACGTCAATATTCTGGTGCTGGATACCCAATGTTACTCCAACACCGGCGGCCAGGCCTCGAAAGCCACCCCGCTCGGCGCAGTCACGAAATTTGGCGAGCATGGGAAGCGTAAAGCACGCAAAGACCTTGGCGTAAGCATGATGATGTACGGACATGTGTACGTGGCGCAAATTTCGCTGGGCGCGCAGCTTAACCAGACGGTGAAAGCGATACAGGAAGCGGAATCGTATCCAGGGCCGTCGTTGATTATCGCCTACAGCCCGTGTGAAGAGCACGGTTACGACCTGGCACTCAGCCACGATCAGATGCGTCAGCTAACCGCATCCGGCTTCTGGCCGTTATTCCGTTTCGACCCGCGTCGTGCCGATGAAGGGAAAATCCCGCTGATGCTGGATTCTCGCCCGCCGTCAGCAGCGCTGGACGAAACGCTGATGAACGAACAGCGCTTCCGCCGTCTTAATACGCAGCAACCGGAAGTGGCGGAGCAGCTCTGGAAAGATGCGGCGGAAGATCTGCAAAAACGCTATGACTTCCTTGCGATGCTGGCCGGGAAAGCAGAAAAACCAACAGCTGGAGAATAAGTTGTTGCTCAATCAGTAAAAAAAAAAGCCCGAATTGTTATTCGGGCTTGTCTTTTATAAAGACGAAAATAAAAACGGCACACGTCAATAAAACAGTGTGTGACAATAAAGGCATATAACGGCGGCATCTTACTGCGAAAATATCGCTTTGTATAATTTTTATTTTATATACATTTGCTGAATATATTCACCATAATTATCATCATTTCACAGGAATTATATTCTTGAGATTTTACTTATTCCGTAACAATTGTTTTTTACCATCTCTTCTTTGACTCAATTAGCATGCGTGAGTTCCCTAACGGGAATCGAGTGTATAAAAACAATCTAAAGGAATAATTAAATGAAAAGAAAAGTACTGGCCCTTGTCATCCCTGCACTGCTTTGCGCAGGCGCCGCTCACGCAGCAGAAATTTATAACAAAGATGGCAACAAATTAGATCTCTACGGTAAAGTGGATGGTCTGCATTATTTCTCTGATGATACCAGCAGCGATGGCGACATGAGCTATGTGCGTATCGGTTTTAAAGGCGAAACACAGATTAGCGACACGCTGATTGGCTACGGTCAGTGGGAATATAACATCCAGGCGAACAATACTGAGTCCAGCAGCGATCAGTCATGGACGCGTCTGGCTTTCGCGGGCCTGAAGTTTGGCGAGTACGGTTCCTTCGATTATGGCCGTAACTATGGTGTCCTGTACGACATTGAAGGCTGGACCGATATGCTGCCGGAATTCGGCGGCGACTCGTACACCAAAGCAGATAACTTTATGACAGGCCGTGCTAACGGCGTGGCAACCTATCGCAACAGCGACTTCTTTGGTCTGGTGGATGGCCTGAACTTTGCGCTGCAGTACCAGGGTGCGAATGAAAATCAGGCATCTGATGAGAGCCAGGGTTGGGACCAGGAAGGCACAGGTAACAGCAACGGACGTAACATGAAGAATTCCAACGGTGACGGCTTCGGTCTCTCGACCACCTACGACACCGGTATGGGGGTCACCCTGGGTGCCGCGTACACCAGTTCTGATCGTACTAACGAGCAGGTCAACAACTCCACAGCAGGCGGCGATAAAGCTGATGCCTGGACGCTGGGTGCGAAGTACGATGCTAACAACATCTATCTGGCAACCATGTACGCGGAAACGCGCAATATGACACCGTTCGGTAATGAGTTCGACAATACTATCGCTAACAAAACGCAGAACTTCGAAGTGACGGCTCAATACCAGTTCGATTTTGGCCTGCGCCCGTCCCTCTCTTTCCTGATGTCCAAGGGTATCGATCTGCAAGCGACAAACGGCGTAAATGTGGGTGATAAAGATCTGGTGAAATATGCTGAAGTAGGTATGACCTACTTCTTTAACAAAAATATGTCCACCTACGTTGATTATAAAATCAACCTGCTGGACGAAGACGATGCATTCTACAACAACAACGGTATTTCTACCGATGACGTTGTCGGTGTCGGTCTGGTATATCAGTTCTAAGCGTTATCGCCCGCTGGCAACGGCGGGCATTTCCTAAACCCGGAACACTTCAAACCATCCCATCCGTTTTTCTTCATCTTTTTGTGGGTTATATTTTTATCACACCACAGGAGGTGCACAATGAAAAACATTGAATCATATCTTCAGATTATGAAAAAGCTCTGGCAGCGGGAGCCAAAAATTAAAAATTCCTTTTTGGTCTATTATTTAACCCCAGAGCAACGCTATGAACGTTTAAAAGAGCTCATGGCGCCGATCAGCCAAAAATAGAATATATTCAGGATATAAATAAAATGAGGGCAATCGTGGCGAGCCCGTTTTTATCCGACTCGCCAGCCAGGCCTTATTGTACTTCAGAGACGTTGTTTATTTCGCCTCTAAAACCGGTCTTCGCAATTGCCGCGAGCAGTCGCTGATTATCAAAGTTGTCAGGAACAGTCACCAGCGCCTGACGCGTCTTCAACGACGCTTTGGCTTTAATCACACCATCGGTGCTACGCAACGCCTGATTTATGGAAATCACGCACAACGAACAGTTCATTTCACCGACATCGATGGTCACCAGCTTGTCACCCGCCCAGCTCAGGGGCGCGGCCAGCAGCAGCGCGATACACAGTAGCTTTTTCATTCCATCATCTCCCAAATCCAGGGCAACACGTACGGATACGTGAGCAGAGCCAGCACCAGCGGAACCGACAGCCAGTACAGCCATACCAGTACCCGACGGCTCACCACGTTCACGCAGATAGGCTTCGGCGACAGATATAAACGCCAGAAACCGCGCGCCATCAGACCGAGCGACAGCAGTAACATAGGGATCTGTAACCAGGTTGCGCCAGGAATACCGATAAGCCCCGCCGCAGAGATACCAAATACCAGATACAACAGCGGCCCGATGCAGCACAGCGTTGACGCTCCGGCGGCGATAACCGCCGCCAGAAGCGTAACCAGCCCGCCCTTAATGCTGTTCGACGCTGACATAGTCATAGCTGAAAAGCGCAGGATCGTAGAAGTTCAGCGGGTCGCCGTCCACTTCCGCATACGGGTAGCCAAGGTTGTTAATGTCACCCTGTTCAGACGCCGGGAACAGCGCGAAATCGCGTGCGTGGTTAAAGCCGACCCAGTTCATCTCCCAGTTGCCGAAGAGATAGTCGTTAACCGCTTTCACCGCCGGGTCACCGTTTTCTTTTTTCTCGGTGAGGCGCATTTTTGTCACATCCGCCGGGTCCGCAGGCACCCAACCAAAACCAGCCAGCCAGAACATCGCGCGGCAGTGCTGCCCCCCGCTCACTTTCGCTACACCCTGAGCATCCGCGCTGCCAAAGGCTTTTTTGGAATAGCTATCAAGCTTAATGGTTGAGCCCAGACGAATACCAAACATCTCACGCGCCGGAATACCGACCGCGCGGCACAGCGCGACAAACACGGAGTTAATATCGGTACATTTTCCGCCGAGTTTATTGGTTTTCAGAATCTCACCGACGTCACCGGTACCGCAGCCAATCACCGCATCGTCACGATGCATATGGGTGCTGACCCAGTCATGAATCAGGCGAGCCTGTTTTATCGGTGCTTTTTCCTTACCGATGATCTTCAGCGCGGTCTCTTTCACCAGACCATCAACCGGAATATGGGCTGTCGGCTGCAGGAACGGTTTAATTTCATCCGGAATTACGGCATCGCTTTCAGGTAACTGCCAGTCCGCCAGTTTATTCTCTTTAAGCACTTCCCAGTCGCGTGTTTCAATGGTCATTTCGACTTTAATATCCAGCGCACCTTTCGAATCAGCCCAGGTCACAAACAACATTTTTGCGCCATAGCGGTTGTTGGCATTGAGCGTTGCTTTCTGATAGTTACCACTGAAGGAGAGATCGAGTAACTGTTGGAAGGCGGTATCTTCTGGCACCGGGATCCACAAATTCACCAGCCCTTCAGACCCTTTCGGCGCTTTCAGGCTATAGGTTTGCGTCATCACGAAACGACGGGCTTTGCCTGAGGAGACAACAGCAGGTTGAGCAACCTGTTTACTTTCGGAGAAGACCGGGCTGACAAGACCCAGCGTGGAGAGTGCGGCTGCGCTTTTTAGAAAATTACGCCGTTCCATTACAATTCCTTCAGTCACGAGTAAAAGCTCGAACTTAACCCCGCACCTGCGGAGGTCGGCGTTATTATGCGGCGACACGGTCCACTCGACAACATCCAGTTTCACGCATAACACGTTAATGGCCTTAAAATACAAAAAAGACCCGCCGAAGCGAGCCTTATCAATTACGAATGCTTTAGCTTTTACTTAAAGACTTCTGCAACGGCTTCAAAGTTCGGACCATGCTCACGCGCCGCGATAATCACGTAATATTTTCCGCCTTTCTTATCCGCCAGCTCGGACAGTTTTTTGTGCAGATCGGACGGAGAAGAAACCTGTCCATTGGTTGCGCCTACTGAAACGTTACCGATGTATTCCAGTTTAAAGTGATGGGCTTCATCCTTGGAGATCAGGTCTGCTGCAGAAGTACTAAATGCCACCATAGATAACGCAGCCATTGTCCCTAACAATACTTTTTTCATCGCATACTCTCCTGTTAACGTTTTGTCTTAGCCTGTAACAGTATAAGCCATTTTTGAGATATTCAATGAAAAGAGGAAACATTTAATCTGTATAACCAAAACGCACCTTACATTTACCTGCAAGGATAACCCTATACATTTCAAGACAAAACAGTCCCCTCCACTTTCTATAAAAGAAGAGTCGAAATGCCCGAGTAATCAATAATGTCGAGACTTATTGCACTGTTCTCTGCCGCGTCCAGGCCATGACAGCAATACTCCGTAACAATTGAAACGCTGTTCCTTTTTACCTAGCCATATAAAATAACAGATAGTGACTATTAGAATCCAAATAACACTAAAACTTGATCATTACGATATCAATTATAATTATTAGAGCTCAACACAATATACGAGGCAGAAATGGAGTTACATGATGAATTTTATGGTTTTTTCGAAAGAGTAAGGCATAATCTGGACTTTATTTCTCTGTCATCGGATTTACGCCGTAACAACATCTCTCATTACATCTATTTTGTTGCGACGGGGAATATTAAACTCATTACCTGTACTGATTCGTATATCTCCTTAAAAAATCATCGGCGCCTGGTGAAGGTAAATGGTTGTTCCTGTAGCGAATTAACACGTGAGGCAGCCAGACGAATTTTCTCAGGGGAATCTACCTATGAGCAATTTTATACTGAGCTGGCTCATGCAGGCGTGTTCAAATGGGTTGTGGACCTGCACAGCCTGACCCGTAGTTATTGGTCAAAAGACAATTATCTATTACACAGTGAGAACATTTTATCGCCCGTCTCTCAGAGTGAAGCTGTCGCATGATTGCGGATTAACTATCGCCCCAACACCATCATTATTAGCCTGGGTCTGGTTCGCAGGCTGATTCACAGCCCCATGAGCTGTCGCCGTCAGGCAACGCCACTGCAAAACATGCTGGCATTCGTCGCCGTAATCCGTACCATACACGCCACACAGTCGTAAGCTAACTCAGGCTAGCCTATGCTTAGCGGACGTTTCCGCGTATGCATCGCGCTCCTTTCGATTTTTGAGTAATCATTAAATGCAACAGAATCAAGATATTAGTAAAAAAGAGCAATACAACCTCAACAAATTGCAAAAGCGCCTGCGTCGTAACGTCGGTGAAGCCATTGCTGACTACAACATGATTGAAGATGGCGACCGCATTATGGTTTGCCTCTCCGGCGGCAAAGACAGCTATACCATGCTGGAAATTCTGCGCAATCTGCAACAAAGCGCACCGATTAGCTTTAGCCTGGTGGCGGTAAACCTCGACCAGAAGCAACCAGGATTCCCGGAGCACATTTTGCCGGAGTATCTGGAGACACTGGGCGTCGAGTACAAGATTGTTGAAGAAAATACCTACGGCATCGTGAAAGAGAAGATCCCGGAAGGCAAAACCACCTGCTCACTCTGCTCACGTCTGCGTCGCGGGATCCTTTACCGTACGGCGACTGAACTGGGTGCGACCAAAATCGCCCTCGGCCATCACCGTGACGATATCTTACAGACTCTGTTCCTGAACATGTTCTACGGCGGGAAAATGAAAGGGATGCCGCCGAAACTGATGAGCGACGATGGCAAACATATTGTCATCCGTCCGCTGGCCTACTGCCGCGAGAAGGACATTGAGCGCTTCTCTGAAGCCAAAGCCTTCCCGATAATCCCTTGCAACCTGTGCGGCTCACAGCCCAACCTGCAACGTCAGGTTATCGGCGATATGCTGCGCGACTGGGATAAGCGTTATCCGGGCCGTATTGAGACCATGTTCAGCGCCATGCAAAACGTGGTGCCGTCGCATCTGTGCGACACCGAACTGTTCGATTTCAAAGGAATTACGCACGGTTCTGAAGTGGTTAACGGTGGCGATCTGGCGTTTGACCGCGAAGAGATGCCGTTACAACCGGCGGGTTGGCAGCCTGAAGAGGACGATGCACAGCTTGATGAGCTGCGTCTGAATGTGGTTGAAGTAAAATAAACGCATTCATCAGGCCGACATTCTGGTCGGCCTGACTAAAGCATTACTTCAGCAGTCTAACGCGACACGCCTTCCCTTTAATCTTCCCTTTCTGCAACTGCTTCCATGCCTGGTGAGCGACTTTCTCGCGCACGGCAACATAAACATGCGCCGGATGCACATCAATCTTGCCGATATCCGCACCCACTAAACCCATATCGCCGGTTAACGCGCCCAGCACGTCTCCCGCGCGCATCTTGGCCTTTTTGCCGCCGTCGATGCACAGGGTCGCCATTTCCGGCGTCAGTGGCGCAATGCGGCTTTGAGACGGTTCAGGCATCCAGTTCAGCTTCAGTTGCAGCATTTCGGCCAGAATATTCGCGCGCTGCGCTTCTTCAGGGGCGCAGAAGCTGATCGCCAGACCGCTGTTCCCCGCACGCGCCGTACGACCAATACGGTGTACGTGCACTTCAGGATCCCATGCCAGCTCGTAGTTCACCACCAGCTCCAGAGATTTAATATCCAGACCACGCGCAGCGACATCGGTTGCTACCAGAACGCGTGCACTGCCGTTAGCAAAACGCACCAGCGTTTGATCGCGGTCGCGCTGCTCAAGGTCGCCATGCAGCGCCAGCGTGCTTTGACCTGCGGCGTTGAGCTCTTCAAATACCGCCTGACAATCTTTTTTGGTATTACAGAACACGACGCATGACGCAGGCTGATACTGGGTCAGCAGTTTTTGCAGCAGGGCAATTTTGCCATGGCGGGGAACATCGAAAAATTGCTGTTCGATAGCAGGCAGCGCATCCACGCTGTCGATTTCAATGGTGACGGGATCACGCTGAACGCGGCCACTGATCGCGGCGATAGCCTCCGGCCAGGTGGCGGAAAACAGCAGCGTCTGGCGGCTGGCTGGCGCGAAACGGATCACTTCATCAATGGCGTCGCTGAAGCCCATATCCAGCATGCGGTCAGCTTCATCCATCACCAGCGTTTGCAGATTCTCCAGTGAAACCGTGCCCTTTTGCAGGTGATCCAGCAGACGGCCCGGCGTGGCGACAATAATGTGCGGCGCGTGCTGGAGGGAATCGCGCTGCGCGCCAAACGGCTGGCCGCCACACAAGGTCAGCACTTTAATATTCGGCAGGTAGCGCGCCAGACGGCGGATCTCACCGGCCACCTGATCGGCTAACTCGCGCGTTGGGCACAGTACAAGCGACTGCGTCTGGAAACGCCCGGCGTCGATATGCTGCAACAGGCCCAACCCGAATGCCGCCGTCTTCCCACTCCCGGTTTTCGCCTGTACGCGGACATCTTTCCCGGCGAGCACCGCGGGCAGCGCAGCTTCCTGAACAGGGGTCATAGAGAGATAGCCCAGATCGTTAAGGTTGTCGATCTGGGCGGTGGGCAGTGCATTCAGTGTTGAAAAAGCGGTCACAATATTTTCTCGCGGTAAAAGGCTATCGTCAGCAGGCGCGTATCCTCGCAGATCTGCGCGTCTGATGCGACAATTTAATCGGTTCTTCGTCCGGTGGCGGGTCCGGCATTGGCTGCGGACGCGGGATGGGATCTCGCCCCGGAGGCGGCTCTACCGGAATGGGATCGGTCGGAACCGAATGAATGTGAAGGTATGCGTCGAGTCGTAATACCTGGTACATCATCTTCCCCTCTAAAAATCAGGTTGGTTCTTTAAGGGTAGATGCCGCAGGAATTCAGGCAAAAAAAAAGCCGACTATTCAAGCCGGCGTCGTACGAATCAATTGTGCTATGCAGTAATTCAAAAAAAGGAAGTAAGACAATATGGAGCGCAACGCCCATCGCTTGACGTTGCATTCACCTGCGAGAGAGATATTGCCCTGAATGGGGGTATCGTTTATTGACCTCGCTCAATTTAATTGCCGTTTTTGTGTTCAATTACTGTTAAAAAGGTTAATTTTTACAGCCATTTACTGCGATGTAACCACCAGGTAACACCACCGACGAGTACCAGCAGCATGATACAAAAGGAGTAGAAGCCTAAATGCCATTCGCCACCGGGTATCCCACCCAGGTTGACACCGAATAAACCGGTTAAAAACGTGGTGGGTAAAAACACCATCGCCATCAGCGACATGGTATAGGTTCGACGAGAAAGGGATTCCTGCATCACCTGGGCGATTTCATCGGTCATGACTGCCGTACGCGCGATACAGGCGTCAATTTCGTCCAGCCCACGCCCCAGGCGATCGGCGATATCCTGCATACGGCGGCGATGATCGTCCGTCATCCACGGCAGACGTTCGCTGGCAAGCCTGGCGTAAACATCGCGTTGGGGGGCCATGTAGCGACGCATCACGATGAGTTGTTTACGCAGCAGCGCTAAAAAACCGCGCGGGGGGATTTGTTGCTCCAGCAGGTTATCTTCCAGATCGATGATTTTATCATGCAGTTGCTCAATAAATTCGCTGGCGTGATCGGTCAACGCGTCACAGACATCCACCAGCCAGCCGCCGCAGTCTGCTGGCCCGCTCCCTTCTTCAAGATCGCTAATCACATCGTCCAGCGCCAGCACCTTGCGTTGACGCGTGGAGACAATGAGCCGCTCATCCATATAAAGACGCATCGCCACCAGTTGATCGGGGCGTTCATCGGTGCTGCCGTTGATACAGCGCAGCGTAATCAATGTGCCCTCGCCCATCCGACTCACGCGCGGGCGCAGGCTTTCACCGGACAGCGCATCGCGCACGGTATTTGGCAGCAGTGGCGTCGACGCCAGCCATTGCGCGCTATCCGGGTTGGTGTAATTCAGATGCAGCCAGCATGGATTTTCTTTGGTGATCACATCGCTCGCCTCGAGCGGCTTTACCCCACCTTTGCCATCGAGTATCCATGCGAACACAGCATCCGGTACATTAAGATCCGATCCCTTTATGGCTTCCACTTTACCTCCACTGACAACTCGCCCTTCTGCTAGTCTAGCCATCTGCCCCGGTTACGCAATCACTCCTGCGTCCATCACGCTGAAATTGCTCATAAAAGCATCCATATCCGTCCAATAAAGCATTTTAATGAAAAAGCACTATTGCCAATGCTCAGACTTAGCCTACATGCAAGAATATATTCTTGCATAACTTTATGAAGATCACATATCTAATAAAATTAAAAAACACCCAACAAATTAAACAACATCATCGTTATGGGTATTTTAAAATAAATTATCTGCGCCCTTTTAGTTTAACGCGATTCAGCAATACTTATTTCAGTTAAATACCGTCAATCCGTTAAAAAGCCGTGATCTATCATGTTATTTCTGTAGCTTATTTCAGATTATTCCTGATAGATTAATTCCAAAATCTAAGAAATGTGGATGACATGATGCTGCATGTTTCGTGGGACCCGGTTCTGGTTGGCATTTCATTTCTGGTGGCGTTCATCGCATCTTTCGTGGCCCTTGATAGCGCAGGGAAAATTGCTGCATCTAATAAAAATGCGGCCATGTTCTGGCGCGTCTCAGGTGGCGCAACCTTAGGCATTGGCATCTGGTCTATGCATTTCATCGGCATGCTGGCGATGAAAATGCCGATGGAGATGAGCTATCACCTGGAATTAACCCTGCTCTCGCTGCTGGCCGCGATTCTGGCGGCCACCCTGGCGATTAACATTGCCGTTGCCGGGCCGACTTTATCGCCAAAGCGGCTGGCGCTCGCGACCGTGTTACTCAGTAGCGGCGTTGTCACGATGCACTACGTCGGCATGGCAGCGCTGATGATGCATGACGGCATTATCTGGAATATCCCACGAATTATCATCTCCGTGGTGATTGCGGTTATTGCCTCCTGCGTGGGTCTATGGCTGGCCTTCAGCTTGCGGTTGAACAGCAAGCGCGTGCTGCTCTGTCGTATCGCCGCAGCGATGGCAATGGGCATCGCCATCGCCGCGATGCACTACACCGGGATGAGCGCGGCCACTTTTTCAAGCCACGCCCATATGATGGTAAACCACGTGCATCAGGTTGGCGAAGAAGGGCTTTCGGTCTGGGTTTCTGCCATCACGCTACTGCTATTGGGCACGATGCTGGTGATTTCGATGGTGGATTCGCAAATGCGCACCACACGTCTGACCGAAAACCTGCAACAGTTGAACAAGCAGCTCGAACAGCAGGCACGCTATGACGGGCTGACGGGGCTGGCAAATCGTAGCCAGATCGACATGCGGCTTCTAGCTTGCCTGCAACAGGCGCGGCTTACCGGCGCTGAGTTTGGCCTGGTGTTGATGGATCTCGATCGTTTCAAGCTGATTAATGACGCCTGGGGTCACCACGTCGGTGACAACCTGCTGGTTTCCGTTGCCAATCGGCTGAGCACCTGCCTGCCTCCCAAAATGACGCTTGCCCGCATTGGCGGCGATGAGTTTATTCTGCTGGCGCCTCATAGCACCGAATCTGAAATGGCGGAACTGTGTAATCGCATGGTTGAGAGTATTCGTCGGCCTTTTTATCACTCCGGGCAGATCCTGCAAATCTCCCTGAGCGCGGGCATCAGTATGTATCCTGCTGACGGTGATTCTCCACAAGAACTCAAACTGTGCGCGGACACCGCGATGTATCATGTCAAACGCAATGGGCGTAACGGCTGGGCAGTCTATGGTGATGCAATGCTCGATAGCTCGTGGCAAGGGGCACATCTGTTACAGGACCTAACGCAGGCGCTGGAACGTAATCAGTTTGAGCTGTGGTATCAGCCCAAATATCACGTTCAGGAAAATCGCATTTACGGTTTCGAGGCGTTGCTGCGCTGGCGTCATCCCAAAAAAGGGATTTTACTGCCGAGTGTGTTTTTACCGACCTTGCAAAATACCGGTTTAATTCTTCCGGTGGGCAACTGGGCAATCGACCAGGCCTGCAAGCAATTGCGTCAGTGGAGCAAAGAGGGTCATGATGACTGGACGCTTTCCATTAATATTTCGGCTAACCAGTTCGAACAGCAGAATATCTACGAATTACTGTGCAATACGCTTTCACGATATCATCTTTCACCGCTTCGGCTAACCATTGAATTAACCGAAACGACAGCCATGCGCGGTCTCGATCGCAGCTTACAAATATTCCACGACTTCAATCGTATTGGCCTGACCGTATCCATCGATAACTTTGGGACCGGCTATTCCAATATGTTGCTGTTACAAAACCTGCCCGCCCGCGAGTTGAAAATAGACCGAAGCTTTATGAAGGATATTCGTGATGACAGTAAAAATGTGAAAATTGTCTCATCGATTATTCATATCGCGCATTCAATGAATATGAATGTAGTGGCAGAAGGCATTGAGACGGAAGAACAACAGCGTTTGCTGACGCAACTGGGATGCGATGCTTTGCAGGGCTCGCTGTTCTCTGAGCCGGTACCGCCACAGGATATTGATGCGGCATTAAACCGGATGCCGTTTAATATCACCACCACGAGCAGCGTTGCGCCGCCTATTCCCATTCGACGAAATATGATGAAGCATGCGTAAAAACCCCTGACGCACAGCAGTGCGTCAGGGGTTGAGCGTAAACTTAGTGCTTCACAATATACATTGTACGGGTATACGCCACGTCTTCCGGGTTCTCTATAGGATACCCCTTCAGCCACGGTTTAATTAAACGGCCATTGGTATACTGATAAATCGGCGCAATAGGGGCTTTCTCAGCAAGAATTTTCTCTGCTTCGTTGTAATCGGCATTCCGCGCTTTTTCAGTGTTCTCAAGCGTAGCCTGATTCACCACCTTGTCATACGCCGGATTGCTGAAACGGGAGATATTCCCGGTATTGTTCGACGTTAACAGCGACAGGAAGGTTGACGGTTCGTTATAGTCGCCCACCCAGGATGCGCGGATCACATCGAAATTGCCGGTGTTGCGGCTGTCGATATAGGTTTTCCACTCCTGATTTTGCAGCTTCACATCTACACCCAGGTTTTTCTTCCACATTGATGCCACCGCAATCGCAATCTTCTGGTGGTTTTCCGAGGTGTTATACAGCAGCGTCAAATTCAACGGTCTGTTCGGGCCATAGCCTGCCGCCTGCAACAAGGTTTTCGCCTGGGCATTCAGCTCCGCCTGGCTGCTCTGCTCCATTTGCGTTGGCTCGGCTTTAAATCCTGCGGTGACATCCGGCGTAAAGTGCCATGCCGGTTTCTCGCCGGTACCCAGCACCTTCTCCGCAATAATGCGACGGTCGATGGTCATGCTCAGCGCTAAACGGACGCGCGCATCCGCCGTCGGCCCTTTCTGGGTATTGAAAGCATAATAATACGTACCGAGCTGTGCCGGGGTATAGACCTGTCCCGGAATGTCCTTCAGCAGTTTCTTATACAGGTTTTTCGGGAAGGACTCAGTGATATCAATATCCCCGGCCAGATAACGTTTCGTGGCCGACGATTCCTGATTGATCGGTAAGAAGGTGACTTTTTTAATCACCGTCTTAGCGTTATCCCAGTAATGAACGTTGGGTGTTGCCACCAGTTTTTCATTCACCACACGGTCGGCCAGTACGTATGCGCCATTGCCAATCAGCTTGCCTGGACGCGTCCAGTTTTTATCGCTTTCAACATTGGCTTTTTGCACCGGATAGAGCGAGAAATTGGCCGTCAAATTCACAAACCACGGCAGCGGTTTATCTAACTGGATACGCAAGGTGTGCGCATCGACTGCTGTCACGCCCAGGGTTTCCGGCTTCGCTTTACCATCAATAATCGCCTGGGCGTTATTAATGCCGGCAAGCGCCGCAAACCAGGCAAACGGTGAGGTAGTTTTAGGATCAACCAGACGCTGCCAGCTATAGACAAAGTCCTCAGCAGTGACAGGTGTACCGTCGGACCATTTTGCGTTGTTACGCAACGTGAAGGTCCAGATTTTATGGTCATTACTCTGCCAGCGCGTCGCGACGCCGGGAACAATGTTCCCTTTTTCATCCTGGTTAACCAACCCTTCGAAGAGGTCACGGATCACCTGGATTTCCGGCAGGCCTACCGCTTTTGCCGGGTCCAGAGACGCGGGCTCATCTTTAATGTGACGAACCAGCTCCTGCTTCGCTGCCAGTGCCGTCCCGGCGGGTACATCTGCCGCCAGGGCAACAGAACTCAGACTACTGAGCCATAACGCACAGCACGACAACGTGGAAGGATACTTCATGACATCCCCTTAATAAGCCAACTTGATGAAAATATTATTTGTTTCAGGCGTCTTAAATGCAAACGGCTTATCACATAAAATTGATATAACGAATGTTTTTCTGAATCGGAAACCATTTGATTCACGGTGAATTTTGCACAA
This sequence comes from Pseudocitrobacter sp. CD920760, assembly GCF_057782505.1. Classification (NCBI taxonomy): domain Bacteria; kingdom Pseudomonadati; phylum Pseudomonadota; class Gammaproteobacteria; order Enterobacterales; family Enterobacteriaceae; genus Pseudocitrobacter; species Pseudocitrobacter sp. CD920760. The sequence goes on along the minus strand of NZ_CM173490.1, from coordinate 2,440,187 downwards.
CACTGCTTATATCAGTACTCATAATCAGGATTCTCTATGTCCGCCACTCGTCCTCGCGCCCTGCGGGGCGCTTTTCCGCCCGGTACGCAACACTATGGTCGTTCACTTTTGGGCGCGCCGCTTATCTGGTTTCCCGCGCCGCTCGCCGATCATACCAGTGGGTTAATTATTGCCGGGACGCATGGCGACGAAAATTCCTCCATCGTCACCCTCTCCTGCGCGCTGCGGACGCTTTCGCCCGAGCTGCGACGGCATCATGTGGTGTTAACGGTGAATCCGGATGGCTGTCAGTTGGGGTTACGCGCCAATGCCAACGGCGTTGATTTAAATCGTAATTTCCCGTCAGCAAACTGGAAAGCCGGTGAAACCGTGTATCGCTGGAACAGTTCGGCAGACAGCCGTGACGTCGTGCTGCTGACGGGGGATAGCCCCGGTTCTGAGCCAGAAAGCGAGGCGCTTTGCCAGCTGATTCATCAGATCCACCCCGCCTGGGTTGTCTCTTTTCACGATCCGCTGGCCTGCATTGAGGACCCGCGTCACACCGAACTGGGCCGCTGGCTGGCTGAATCCTTCGCGCTGCCGCTGGTCGGCAGCGTCGGATATGAGACGCCGGGCTCGTTTGGCAGCTGGTGCAACGATATTGGCCTGCACTGTATCACCGCCGAGTTCCCGCCCATCTCCTCGGATGAAGCGAGCGAGAAATATCTCGGCGCGATGACCGCCCTGCTACGCTGGCGCGCGGCGGCTCAAAGATGAAGCTGACCGGTAGTAAAATGTAACGCAGGCTCTGCATCTACCGCCAGCCAGGTTGGGCCGTCGAGATCCGCGAAGGTAACCTGCGGTGTCAAAGGTAGCGCGGCGGTAATGGCGCGCGAGGTGCAGAGCATGCAACCCAACATCAGGGAAAACCCCTGCGCGCGCGCCTCTTGCGCAAGCGCCAGCGCTTCAGTGAGACCGCCCGTTTTATCGAGCTTAATGTTAACCATGTCATATCGCCCACGAAGCGCAGGCAGGCTTGCTCGCGTATGACAGCTTTCATCGGCACAGATAGGCAGCGGGTGAATAAAATTTTCCAGCGCGCTGTCATCTGTGGCGGGCAGCGGCTGCTCAAGCATCGCCACGTTCAGATCGGCCAGCAGCTGACAGCGCGCCGCCAGACCTTCACCGTGCCACGACTCATTAGCATCAACTATCAATGTTGCATCCGGCGCAGCGGCGCGGATAGCCACCATGCGTTCGGCAATCAGACGATCGTCCAGTTTCACTTTCAACAGGCGCGCGCCGCCTTCGAAAAGCGCTTTGGCACTGGCCGCCATCTGCTCTGGTGTGCCAATCACCACGGTTTGCGCCGTAGTTACTGTTTTTGCCAGTGTCTGATGGAGCATGGCGGATACTGTGGCTTTCGCAAGGCCAGCCTCAAGCTCCCACAACGCACAATCCACCGCGTTGCGCGCCGCCCCCGCCGGAAGTAATTCAGCAAGCGCTTCCCGGGTGAGCCCCTTCTCCAGCTGTTCGCCAATCGAAACAATTTGCGCCATCACAGAAGGGATGCTTTCACCATAGCGTGGATAAGGAGTACATTCGCCGACGCCTTTAATGCCGTCCTGCTCCAGCTCAACCACGACCACTTTCGCCTCGCTGCGGCTACCACGGGCAATGACAAACGGTGTATGTAACGGCCACGCCTCTTCAAAAACTCTTACATTTCTCATCCCTTACTCCTTACGGACAACGGTAAATAGGGTTTGCCGTGTTAACACCTGATGACATACACTAGTTTCGACGTTAATTATATGTAAACAGGAAGATTATCATGTCACAAACTGTACATTTCCAGGGCAATCCCGTTTCTGTTCAAGGCGCTATTCCGCAGGCAGGCGACAAAGCTCAACCTTTCACGCTGACTGCGAAAGACCTCTCTGACGTCGCACTCAGCCAGTATGCGGGCAAACGCAAAGTGCTGAATATTTTCCCAAGCATCGATACCGGCGTTTGCGCGGCATCCGTTCGCAAATTCAACCAGCTGGCTTCCGAGCTGAACAACACCGTTGTGCTGTGCGTTTCTGCTGACCTGCCGTTCGCCCAGTCTCGCTTCTGCGGCGCAGAAGGCCTGAGCAACGTGGTTACCCTGTCCACCCTGCGTGCGCCAGAATTCCTGCAAACTTACGGCGTGGGTATCGCTGACGGCGCACTGAAAGGCCTGGCGGCGCGTGCGGTTGTGGTTATCGATGAGAACGACAACGTGGTTTACAGCCAACTGGTTGACGAAATCACCAACGAGCCAGACTACGATGCGGCGCTGGCTGCGCTGAAAGCGTAACCTCAACGTCCTGGCTCATTAGGGCCAGGACGTATTCACGCCCGCTATCCTCGTAGACTATATGATTTTCGATATTGCAGGGGCGTCCTGGCCATATATTTTCGAAAACTGGTGATAAACCAGGCATATTCGTTAAATCCTGATTGCGCCCCCACCTCTTTGACCGACAGCCGCGTATGCACCAGCAATTCGCAGGCGTGCCGAATTCGGCGCATCACCAGATACTCCTGAAGCGTTCCGCCGGTTTCCTGACGAAAACGTCTTGAAACATGCCCTTCAGAACTGCCCATCGCTCCGGCAAGCGTTTTCAAAGAACATTGTTGTTGGAAGTGTTGTTCAATCCAGCCAATGATTTCTCGGGAAAATGCATTTTGCTCTATGACGAGCGACTCTTCCTCTTCCTGCTCGGGAAGCAGGCTTATTAACTGCATTAGCAGAAAGGCGCTGTCGTTGACGGTAGATTTAGAGGCGGAATAGCGTTTCTCAAACAGAACGAAAAGCGCTTCAAAATTAGCCTGCATGTCAGAAACATCAAAGATGCGTATCTTTTCGCCATAACGGCTGAGCTGACAAAAGCGTTTTTGCAGCCGAGGGAAATCGCGGAGATACGGCTCAAGCACGGCGCTATTAAAGTGAAGCGTTGTCCGATGATATTGGTTACGTGAATCCTGCTCGACATGAATTTTATGCACCCTGCCCGGCGGAAACACAAACAAACGCCCTGGTTTGACCGTAATTTGGTGATGTTCTGCGACGGCAATTCCCACGCCCCTGCTGATAAAAAGCAGTTCCGTACATTCATGAAAATGATAATAATCGGCAGGCGTGTTTTTCATGGGATTAAAACACAGCGCGGTTTCATCAAGATCGATCGTTTCAAGTAACGTAACATCCTTGCCGTAACCACGCCGTATTGCCATCGTATCTCATCCTGAAAAGTGACGCGTCAGTAACACACTCGCCAGCTCACCTTAAAACAATCACTTTCGGCGATCTCTTGCCGGGCAACGAATGCGCTTTGCAGCGGCCCATAAGGGCTGCACAGGGATGTCGGGGTTTTGCTGGTCTGCGCGTAACCGGTGAATTCGACAGACATGTCATCAGAAAACACCGCGCCGGTTATACTGACGTGCAACGTCCGTTTACTGTCATTAAAGAAAGTATCTTCCCGTGTAATGCAGCCCTTTTCAATCAGATAGCGTGTCCGGGAACGTATCGCGGATTCCCGCGCAGGCAATAGGCTTACTGTACCGTTGACGGCGATAACATCCATCGCATCATTATGAATAATAATTTCCCACCCGTTTTCCGTTTGCCGCTGCGTACATTCGGTAAACCATACCAGCGGGCTCAACATCCGGTTGTCACTATCACGAATGACGGGCACCCACAGCGGTCCCTCCTCGTCGGCCACGCCGCTGAGCAACCCGGCACAGAAAGGAATCGGACAGTAGGGTGAAGACGCATGATAGCCTTTATCGCCATTAATTAACGGCAGTGCAAACGAACGTTCGCCATCATGCCAGTGGAAAAGCCCGCGAATATAATCACCTTTGCAAAAGGACGTGAAAGCAAGCTGAAGCGGTGTGTTCAACCGTTGAACGGCTCTGTCTCGACCTCCCGCCCAAACTTGCTGCACATAGAGGTGCTGAACACATAAGCTGATGTTCTCGCCCACCAGCCGATGCTCGGCGCGATAAGCATCCGTCCGACGCCCGTTAAACCAGAGATTCACGCTCTGTTCATCGTGGTCAATCCAGAAGCTCAGAAACCGCTCACTGCACGCCAGAGAAAACGTTTCTGCAACCTGACGCTCCTGCGCATTTAACAGGCCAAGCTGCTGGCTGACGGCCAGAATTTCATTAAATGCACTGTCGCCGTAAGCGCCAATTGAACGCCCCCACAGGAATCCACCGCCGTCCTCTGTCAGCACAGACAGCACCAGCGTCGCGGCTTGCCGTAGCGCCATTTTTAACTCATCCGGGACCATCAGGCCGGTTTCCAGATGGCGCTGACAAATCTCCGCGATCAGCAACACGCTGTAGCGATCGTATCGCCCTTTTCCCTCTGTTTCGTCGCTGAAGCCGTTGCTGGAATGCGCGCGATAATGCTCACACAAACGCGTCAGGATTTCCTGCGAGGCGTACGCCGATTCCCACCCCAGTAGGTAGCGGAATCGCGCCACGCTGAAGGCCACACCGTAGAAATTCGTTGGAAACCGTTCGTTAAGTTGCCACGTATCTTCCTCGACCATTTCCTGCCACAGAAGCTTATTTTTCAACTGATTAAGCTGTTCTTGTGAAAACAGCGTATGCAGTCGCCCTAATGCATTAAGTTTTACCAATGCCTTAAGGAAATAATATTTCCCCCAGTTTTCGCAGGGCGCAGCAATCAGTTCAGGCCATGCGTCTGCCCACTCGGCTTGAGTCGTACCTGATTTCTCTATTAACATGGCCAACGCAAGCGCAAATTTCCCGCTGGCATAGGGGTCGCCCTTTAGCGTTAATTGATGACCAAAGCTGGATTCACCCCGCAGCGTCCTGGAGACAATAGTGGCCAGGTGCTGATAAATATCATGAATAACGTGTTCTCTTTTCATTGTTTTGCTCGTTAATGATTCGCAGCAGGATATAAAGGTGTTGATTTACGATTATTGGTAAGTAGAACAGCGGAAATAAGCGTAAAGACCAGCACGGTACTACCCATCAACAAGTAGGTATCCGCAAAGCCAATTTTTTCATACAGAAAACCACTTAACGGTGATAATAAAACGGTGCCGACATAGTTCACACTCTGATAGCCCAACAGATACATGGTGCCATTCACTTTTTTATCAAAGTTAAACTCCAGATATTTAAACACCGAAACCAGCAGGAAGGACATTTCAATGCCCCAGGAAAGCTTGATTATCGCAATCGTTAGCGCGCTGGTGGCGAGCCCGGAGCCGATAAAACGGGCCGCGACAACGAACCCGGTAATCAGCATCCCGGCCTTTGGCCCCAGACGGTTCACAATACCAGGTGCGATCATCATAAAGATAAACTCACAGCCAAGGCTTGCAGCGCCCAGATAACCAAACATCTGGTGCCCGGCTTCTTTGCTCTCATAAAAGGTGATAAAGAATCGAGGATATTGCTGTTCCGCCACGAAAAGCACCCATACCACCCCGCAAACGTAAATCACAAAGGTCCAGAAACTACGTAATCTGAACAGCGCAGTGACGTCTGCGAGGGTTGTCTTCTCTTTTGCAATCACCCGGCTTTTGGCCTCGTCGCTGACGTCTATCTTCATGGTCAAAACGATGATCAGAATGACGAGTGCACCCGCAGAACTGATGCCAAAGTTAATCATCGGGTTGATGTTAAAAATGTACCCGGTACTTGCCGCAGAAAAGACCGAACCTAATGCGCCCCACATACGAATCTGGCCGAATTCGAGGTCAAACAGACGGCCAAACCGGTCCAGATATGACTCCGCCGCCGCGCAGCCTGCGTAATATCCCATGCTCAGGAATACGGCGCCCACAGCAATACCTAAATAGAGCGCATTTTGCAGTAATGGTTTATAGATGTAAAAAAAGAATGGGAAAACGGTGATGGAGACTAATGCAATAAAAAAGAGCAGATCTTTGCGCAACCCCAGTCGGTCAATCAGGAAACCATATACGGGTTTAATTAATACTGCGCAAAATCCATTCACGGAAAAAACAATACCAATCGCCACGCCATCAAGGCCTATCTTTTCTGATAACCAAAATGAATAGGTATCCAGCGTTGCTTTCCATGAGAAGAAATAAACCAGAATAAAAAGACTGAGCGTAATATAGATTTTACGCCGTGCTTTAACGAGATTATCGCCCTTGTTCATACTGCCCTCCTTGTTTTGGAGAGGCAACAATATTCGTGCGACTGACGATGAAATCCCATCGGGATCACAAAAAAACATGTTTTTTGGAAAACAATGCGTTTAAAAACGAAAACCAGGGCAAAAGTTTAATAATAATGATGCAAGTTTTTCTTTGTTGATACGGTGAATTCTTCCCGGCAACCGTTCGATGCCGGGAAGAAAAACAAAATTATTCTTTTGTTTTATTATTACTTAAACCGTATTCACGCAGTTTATTCGCAATCGCCGTGTGCGACACTCCAAGACGTTTCGCCAGCTTACGCGTACTCGGGAAGCTGCGATAAAGCTGCGTCAGCACCGAACGCTCGAAGCGACGGGTTATCTCATCTAACGAACCTTCCATCGCCTCTTCGCCCACCGCCGTGGTGGTAACGTCATAATCCGGCAGCAGTACATCATTTGGACGCAGTTCATAACCTTCCAGCTGCGTTAACGCGCGATAGACCGCATTCTTCAACTGGCGGACGTTGCCCGGCCAACCGTAACGGGTTAACACATTACTGAGATCGGCAGAGAGTTTCGGGCGAGAGATCCCCTGCTCATCGGCAAAGCGCGCCACGAACAGCTCAGTAAGCGGCATCACGTCCTGCTGACGATCGCGCAGCGGCGGCAGATTCAACGTCAGGACGTTCAAACGATAGTAGAGATCTTCGCGGAACAACCCTTTCTGCACCAGTTCCACCAGGTTTTTCTGCGTGGCGCAAATCACGCGCACATCAACGTGTACTTCATGATCTTCCCCGACGCGACGGAAAGTACCATCGTTCAGGAAACGCAGCAGTTTGGTTTGCATGCGCGGCGACATCTCGCCAATTTCGTCCAGCAGCACCGAGCCGCCATTCGCCTGCTCAAAGAAACCTTTCTTACCTTCTGGCGCGTGGCCAAACAGTTCGCTCTCAACCGCATCTTCCGGAATCGACGCGCAGTTTAGCGCCAGGTACGGTTTTGCCGCGCGTGGGCTGGCCAGGTGGCAGGCATGCGCCAGCAGGTCTTTGCCGGTCCCCGTTTCGCCGACAATCAGCAGCGGCGCGGTCAGCAGCGCCAGCTTACGCGCCTGATCGACCACATGACGCATTTTCGGGCTCACGGCGACGATCTGGCTGAATGCGCTCACATCCTGGGGAGTCTGGGTCTGTAACTGGCGGCCCATGCGAACGGTCGAGCGCAGCATCACAACGGCCCCGGCCAGGATACGTTGTTCGTGCTCGCCGCTCATGTAAACCGGGGTGATTTCCAGCAAAAAGTTTTGCCCGCTGATCACCACGTGTTCCGCCTGTGTTTCCACCGGCTCGCTCTCCAGCCAGCGCTGGAAGTTGAAACCGCTGATGAGCTGGCTGGCGTTATGGTTGCGCATTTTGTCGGCGCTCATGCCAAACAACTGGCAGCTTGCCGGGTTAGTGCGTTCGATTTTGCTGCGGGTGTCGAGCGAGAGTACCGGCTCCGGCATTGCTTCAAGCAGCGCGCTTAGTGCCAGATGCTCACGTTCAGAAGGCATCCACGGCACGGTACGTACGTCGGTAACGCCCGCGATGCGGCGGATCTCCGCCATTAAGGTGCTGAAGCTGGTGAACTCCAGCTCGGCAAAATTGAGGTAGATTCGGCCAATAGGGTCAATGTCGATCCCGCGCAAATCAATGCCGCGCAGCACCAACAAATCGAGTAATTCACGTGTCAGACCGAGGCGGTCCTCACAAAAGACTTCAAGACGCATGGGAATTTTCACCCTTATAAGCCAAAGACTCGTGAATAATAAGACACTTATCGTTCGGCGGGAAGCAGGCTGTCAACAATTATTGACAGTATGGCGGAAAAATCGCCATTGTGCCGTAAAGATTTTCGTTCAGGGGGGAAATGCGCACAGGCCGACACGGGGTCGGCCTGTAGTAGATCACTTCGCGCTGCCTTTCTGGACGACGCCTTTTAACTGACCAATCAACTCGCGACGGAAATCGCCGAGCTTAGGTTTGTCGTTGTCGATCCACGGCAGTGGGCGACACAGTTCCATCGCCTTAATGCCCAGGCGTGCGGTCAGCAACCCGGCGCCTATCCCCTGCGCGGCACGTGCGGAAAGGCGCGCGGCAAGATCCTGCGACATCCAGTCCATACCGATTTCGCGCACCAGTTCGCTGGCCCCGGCAAAAGCGATATTGAGCAGCACCAGTTTGAACAGGCGCAAACGGCTGTAATAGCCCAGTTCAATGCCGTAAAGCGTGGCGATGCGATTAATTAAACGCAAATTGCGCCAGGCGATAAACGCCATATCCACCAGCGCCAGCGGGCTGACGGCAATCATCATGGCAGATTCTGCCGCAGAGCGGCTGATTTCCCGCCGCGCCTGCGCATCCAGCGCCGGTTGCACCAGATGCGCGTAAAGGCTGACCACTTCACGATCGTTTTGTGTTTCGTGGATCGCCGCATACCAGCGTTGCAGCGCCGGATGCGCCTGGTCGATACCCGCCTGCTGCGCCAGCTTTTCACAAAACGCACGGGCTTTCCCGACGCCGTGGCTCTGCATGAGTTCTTTGGCTTCGTCCCGCTCCTGCGCGCGCTGGCGTAAACGCCACAGGCGCCGCCATTCCGTTGCCACCGACCCCACGCCCGCGCCGACAATCAGCGCCCCGGCCGCACAACCGCCCAGCGCCACCCAGTCCTGAGTTTGCCAGGCATTCATCGTCCACTGCACGCCCTGCGCCACCACGCTAATGCCAAAGATAGTGAGGCCCGCGGTGACCATCTTGCGCCAAAGGCTACGTTTAGGACGCAGCACCGATTCCACAACCGCTTCCGCCTGCCCCTCTTCCGGCAGGGTTTCATCAATCACCGCAGGTGCAAACTTATCTGCGATATCGTCAGCGAAGGTTTGCGACTGCCGGAATTGTTCGCTTTTTTCCGCTTCCAGCGGGCCGTCGAAATCGATGCGCGGTTTTAACGGTTCGTTCATCGCAATTTATCTCCAATCAAAAATTCCAGCGCCGCATCAAGACGAATATGCGGAAGCGGCTGGTCAACATCCATTACCTGCGGACGAAACGCCTCAAACTGAAAGCCCTGCTTATCCCAGAACGCCTGCCCCGGCAAACGCGCGGGAACTTCCCCCGGATAGACCGTGAGCGGCTGACCATCGCTGAGCCGATGACCGCGCAGCGCCGGGATTTTCTCTCCGTCTACGTCAATCAGCCCGCTTTGCGTCGCCTGCACGGAGGCGAGCCCCAGGCAATCCATGGTGATGCCTTCAAAGGCCGCATTCTGCCAGGCATCCTGAATCAGTTGCTGAAGCAACGACACCATGTTGCTGTGCTGATCGACAGTAACGTGATCCGCTTTCGTAGCGGCAAACAGCAGTTTGTCGATAACGGGCGCGAACAGCCGACGGAACAGCGTGCGCTGGCCGTAGTGAAAACTGTGCATTAATTGCGTTAAGGCCAGGCGCATATCATTGAAAGCCTGTGGCCCGCTGTTCAGCGGTTGCAGGCAGTCAACTAGCACTATCTGACGGTCAAAGCGCAGAAAATGCTCCTTATAAAAACCTTTCACCACTTTTTCGCAATAGTAGTTAAAACGCTCGCGCAGCATGCCCGCGTTGGTGTGTTTATCAGCCTGTGCCAGTTTCGCCTCACCGACGCCATCGACATCCGGCCACGGGAAAAACTGTAACGCGGGCGCGCCTGCCATATCCCCCGGCAGCACAAAGCGCCCCGGCTGGATAAAGTGCAGGCCTTCCTGTTTGCAGGTATGCAGATAATCGGTCCACGCCTGGGCAATCGCCGCCAGACGATTTTCATCGGCGGGAGCTAGCGGATCAAGACCTTCGCACAGCGTACGCCAATGTGCAGACCACTCGCCGCGTTGCCCCTGTAGCAGGCCAGTCATCTGCCGCGACCAGCTCAGGTAATCCTGCGCCAGCATTGGCAAATCCAGTAGCCATTCGCCGGGGTAGTCGACAATTTCCAGATACAACGTGGAAGTGTCTTTAAAGTGGCGTAATAGTGATTCATTGGAGCGAAAACGTAATGCCAGGCGAATCTCACTGACGCCACGCGTCGGCGTCGGCCAGGTCGGCGGTTGCCCGTATAGCTGCGCCAGCCCTTCATCGTAGGTAAAGCGCGGAATGCCCATATCACGCTGCGGCACGCGCTTCACGCCAATCAGGCGCTCTTCGCGCACTGCGCTCAGCAGCGGCAAACGCGCCCCGGCGTGCAGGCTTAATAGCTGGTTTACCATCGCGGTGATAAATGCGGTTTTCCCGCTGCGGCTCAGGCCGGTAACGGCGAGGCGCAGGTGTCTGTCGACACCACGATTAACCAGCGCGTTGAATTCATTTTTTAGTCGCTTCATTGCGGTTCCATTATGCCCTGAAGGAAAAACGTATTAGGTAGATATTACATGAGGGTGAAAAGGAAAGATGTAAAAGCTCAAAGAAAACAATGGGCACAACCCCTGTTGTGCCGCTTGGTTTATTTTACTGTCGGTTATACCGTTTCGACAGTTTCGCTGCCGCGCGGCTCAGCAATGGCTCCAGCGCCACGGCCAGCAGCATCTTCAACGGACGTCGGGCGACGGATTTCACCGCCCAGCCAGCAACCCCTGCCGGGCCGTAACGTAACGCGGTCAGAAGCACCAGCTTACCTGCGATTTTTAAACCGGGTTTTACCTGTTGCCCGGCACGTTGCCAGCGAGTATTCATGTGTATCCTCAATTACAGTTGACGAAAACGGCTACGCAGCGAAAAAGTATCGGACGTGACGTAGCGTTCCATCTCGCGCAGACGTTGTTCGCCTGCAGCAAGTTGTGCATCCACCGCATCCAGCAGTTCACTGCTGGTGGGGCTGTTCGCCTCGCCCATCGCCCCCTCCGGCATCGGATCAAGCGCGAAAGTCAGGATGATGTAGGCGACGACCACAAAGAAAAACAGGCCAAATATCATCGCCAGTACGGTAATAATCCGCACCAGTTTTACCGGCACATCCAGGTAGTGCGCGATACCTGCGCAAACCCCTTTCACCATGCCCTGCTGGGGAATACGCCACAATTTTTTATTAAAATCTAAGGCCATTATTTATCCCTCCAGTTCGGGTGCTCGGCATCCAGAATCGCTTCCAGCGCCTGGATGCGTTCACGCATACGCTGAGCATCATCGGTGAGCCGTAACAGACGTTGCTGCTCATTTTGCGTTAATCCACTGCTGCGCGAGCGGCTGCTGTAATGCAGCCAAATCCACACCGGCAGAACAAACAACACAAATAATGTCAGCGGAATGGCAAGAAAAAGCGCGCTCATAGGTACTCCTTACAATGATGAGCAGCGGCACGCCGCGTGCCGCCTGAATAATTATTGGTTGTCCTGCTTCATTTTGGCTTTCAGCTGCGCCAGCTGTTCGCCGATTTCATCATCGGCTTTCAGCTCGGCAAATTGCTGATCCAGCGACGGTTGTTTGCCGAAACGGTGGCTCTCGGCTTCCGCTTCCATATGGTCGATGCGGCGCTCAAAGGATTCAAAACGCGCCATCGCCTGATCGAGTTTACCGCTGTCTAACTGACGACGCACATCGCGGGAAGAGTTTGCCGCCTGATGACGCAACGCCAGAGCCTGTTGACGCGCACGCGTTTCGCTCAGTTTATTTTCCAGCTCGCCAATCTCTTTCTTCATACGCGCCAGGGTTTCATCCACCAGCGTAATTTCATGTTCCAGGGTGGTGATTAAATCGGTCAGCTTCTGCTTTTCAATCAATGCCGCACGCGCCAGATCTTCTTTCTCTTTACGCAGTGCCAGTTCGGCTTTTTCCTGCCATTCGGCCTGCTGTGCAAAAGCTTTCTCAACGCGACGCGTCAGATCTTTCTTCTCTGCCAGCGCACGCGCCGACGTAGAGCGCACTTCCACCAGCGTGTCTTCCATTTCCTGAATCATCAGACGTACCAGCTTTTGCGGGTCTTCCGCTTTCTCCAGCAGGGAGTTGATGTTGGCGTTCACGATGTCGGCAAAACGAGAAAAGATACCCATAATATAGTCCTCATAATTTCTGTTTTAGGCATTAGCCTGCTGTATGGATAATACAATTCGCGTGCCAACTTTGTATCTTATTGATTCTGCTAAGGGTGATTGAAATTTACCCGCTTTAGACGTAGAGTGAATTAGCGAATTACACTAACAAGTGGTGAATTTCATCATGGCAGAATACAAAGACAATCTTCTCGGCGAAGCCAACGGCTTTCTGGAAGTGCTGGAGCAGGTTTCACGCCTCGCGCCACTGGATAAACCGGTGTTAATCATCGGTGAACGAGGTACGGGGAAAGAGCTGATTGCTAACCGTCTGCATTATCTCTCCTCCTGCTGGCAAGGGCCGTTTATCTCGCTTAACTGCGCGGCGCTAAATGAAAATCTGCTCGATTCGGAATTATTCGGCCATGAAGCAGGCGCATTTACCGGCGCGCAAAAGCGACATCCGGGGCGTTTTGAACGCGCCGATGGCGGCACACTGTTTCTTGATGAGCTGGCGACCGCGCCCATGCTGGTGCAGGAAAAGCTGCTGCGCGTAATTGAATATGGTGAGCTGGAGCGCGTCGGCGGCAGCCAGCCGTTGCAGGTTAATGTGCGTCTGGTGTGCGCCACCAACGCCGATTTACCCCAGATGGTAGAAGACGGTACGTTCCGCGCCGACCTGCTTGACCGGTTAGCCTTTGACGTCGTACAGCTCCCACCGCTGCGCGAGCGTCAGAGTGATATCATGCTGATGGCAAACCACTTCGCTATTCAGATGTGCCGTGAACTGAGGATGCCGCTGTTTCCAGGCTTCACCGAGCATGCCCGTGAAACTTTGATGGGCTATCGCTGGCCAGGCAATATTCGTGAACTGAAAAACGTTGTAGAGCGCTCCGTTTATCGACATGGCAGCAGCGAAATCCCGCTGGACGACATTATTATCGATCCTTTCCAACGGCGAAGTGAGCTAAAAGCCGTGGAAAAAAGCAGCCAGAACACGCCTGAATTACCGCTCGATTTACGCCAGTTTCAATTGGATCAGGAAAAAGATCTGCTGCAAAAGAGTTTGCAGCAGGCGCGGTTTAATCAGAAGCAGGCGGCGGAATTGCTTGGGCTCACCTATCACCAGTTACGGGCGTTACTGAAGAAGCATCAGCTTTAACGCGATGCTGAAGCTGAATCAGCGTCAGGTTGCCGCAAAACACGGCGCCCGTATCAATGTAGAGCTGATTGGCGGATTTAAAGGGTTTACGTACAGGCGTGTGGCCAAAGAAAAACTGAGCGGCCCCACCAATCAAACTCATGGAACCGCGTTGGGCGCGATTGATACGCTGGCGGTTCCACACCACCTGAAAAGGGTCAACCGGTTTGTTGAAGGCATAATGGTCATCCGGGTAGTCCGCGTGACAGATAACCATTTTTTTATCCCCGGTCACCACTTCGATAATCAATGGTAATTCGGCAATACGATACAGCAGCGTTTTCACGCGATTTTGCTCGTTCACATTGAGGTCAAAATACCATCCACCACCGTTGGCCACCCACAGATTTGCGTGACCGTTCCCCTCCAGGGCGTCCAGCATCATCTCCTCATGATTGCCGCGCACCGCCCGGAACCAGGGCTGATTCAGCAACATCAGGCATTCTACATCTTCACTTCCCCGATCGATTAAATCCCCCACCGAAATCAGCAGATCCTGCATAGGCTGAAATGCAACGCGGTCAAGATGTTGCATCAATAATCCGTAGCAGCCGTGGAGATCGCCCACCACCCAGATATGGCGCCAGAGGTCGCCATGAATACGTTGATAGAGGCTCATTGTCACCTCCCGACATCGTCGATAAGATGAAAAAAGGGGTTAGGTAAAGTTTAGGCCACTTAGTCGTTGATGAGGACGAACCTCGCGTTCGAAAAACTCACTACATCTACGAATGATTGTGATCGTATAATCACTTATCTTTATCAATCGAAACCCCATTATGCGCGCTAAAACCTTTCGCTATAGCTTCACGATTTTTTGCTGTGTAACGATCCTGTACCTGCTTTTCATCTTCAATCGCGTCTATATCGGCGTTTTTTTGCACGAATGCGTGTGGGTGGTGCTGCTTTTCTCCGGGGTAATGTCCTGGTTTAATCGACCACGGAAGCGGATTAAAAAACAGCGTCTGTAAAATCGATGAATTTCGCAGCCATAGGCTTTTATATTCCGTATTTTGCCCAATTCGGCGACACCAACCCTGCAATCTGGCGGCTTTTTCAGCAGTTGTTTTCAGACATTTGTACCTGAGCGCCTGAAGTGCGATACACTTTGCAGATCACTCTAAAATACAAAAGAATTATGCGCCTGAATTTGTCATCACTCCTGGCAGCGTTAGGGTTAGTTTGTGGTCAGGCGATTGCCGCGCCGCCCGCTTCCCTGCCCGCCAATGCCGACATTCGCGATAGCGGCTTTGTCTACTGTGTCAGTGGGCAGGTCAACACGTTTAACCCGCAAAAAGCAGGCAGCGGTCTTATTGTCGATACGCTGGCGGCCCAGCTTTATGATCGCCTGCTGGATGTCGACCCGTATACTTATCGTCTGGTACCGGAACTGGCGGAACGCTGGGAGGTGCTGGACAACGGCGCAACCTACCGCTTCCACCTGCGTAACGACGTACAGTTCCAGACCACCCGCTGGTTTAAGCCGTCCAGAAATCTCAATGCAGACGATGTCGTCTTCACCTTCGAGCGTATCTTTGACCGTAATCACCCATGGCATAACGTCAATGGCGGCAACTTCCCTTATTTCGACAGTTTACAATTCGCTGATACGGTTCAGAGCGTGCGTAAACTCGACAGCCACACGGTAGAATTCCGTCTTAATCGCCCGGATGCCTCCTTCTTATGGCATCTGGCGACCCACTATGCTTCCGTCATGTCATCAGAATATGCCAACCAACTGGCGAAGCAGGACCACGAAGAGCTGCTCGATCGCCAGCCTGTGGGCACCGGGCCATTCCTGCTCGATGAGTATCGCACCGGGCAATATATTCGGTTACAACGTCACGAAAATTTCTGGCGCGGCAAGCCCTTGATGCCGCAGGTTGTTGTTGATTTAGGCTCCGGCGGTACCGGTCGCTTATCGAAACTGCTGACCGGTGAGTGTGATGTGCTGGCCTGGCCTGCCGCCAGCCAGTTAACCATTCTGCGTGACGACCCACGTCTGCGCCTGACGCTGCGTCCGGGGATGAACATCGCCTATCTGGCGTTTAATACCGATAAACCGCCGCTGAATAATCCGGAAATTCGCCACGCGCTGGCCCTGTCAATTAACAACCAGCGCCTGATGCAGTCTATTTATTATGGTACGGCGGAAACAGCGGCCTCAATTTTGCCTCGCGCCTCCTGGGCTTACGATAACGAGGCTAAAATTACTGAATACAATCCGGAAAAATCACGCCAGTTGCTGAAGTCGCTGGGTGCGGAAAACCTGACGCTTCAGTTGTGGGTGCCGACCAGTTCCCAGGCGTGGAACCCCAGCCCACTGAAAACCGCCGAACTGATTCAGGCCGATATGGCGCAGGTTGGCGTGAAGGTAGTGATTGTGCCGGTTGAAGGCCGTTTCCAGGAGGCGCGCCTGATGGATATGAACCATGATTTGACGTTGTCCGGTTGGGCGACAGACAGTAACGACCCGGACAGTTTCTTCCGCCCGTTGCTGAGCTGCGCGGCCATATCTTCGCAAACCAACTTTGCCCACTGGTGTAACCGCGAGTTCGATGACGTACTGCGCAAAGCCCTGGCCTCACAACAGCTGGCGTCGCGCATCGATGCTTACGATGAAGCCCAGCAGATTCTGGCGCGCGAATTGCCGGTGCTGCCGCTGGCCTCATCACTGCGTTTACAGGCCTATCGCTATGATATTAAAGGCCTGGTACTGAGCCCGTTCGGCAACGCCTCGTTTGCGGGCGTCTCGCGTGAGAAAGAAGAAAAGGTGAAAAAGCCATGATCATTTTTACCCTTCGTCGTTTGCTGCTTCTGCTGGTGACGCTCTTCCTTCTTGCGCTGGTCGGCTTCAGCCTGAGCTATTTCACGCCGCATGCGCCTTTACAGGGCGCATCGTTCTGGAATGCGCTGGTGTTCTGGTTTAACGGCGTACTGCACTGGGATTTCGGCGTTTCGAGCATCAACGGCCAGCTGATTTCCGAACAGCTAAAAGAGGTTTTCCCGGCGACGATGGAGCTGTGTATCCTCGCCTTCGGTTTTGCCCTACTGGTCGGTATTCCGGTGGGAATGGTAGCCGGTATTACGCGCAATAAATGGCAGGACAAATTAATCAGCGCGCTGGCGCTGGTCGGTTTTTCTGTGCCCGTGTTCTGGCTGGCCCTGCTGTTCACCCTTTTCTTCTCGCTGACGCTCGGTTGGCTGCCGGTTTCCGGACGTTTTGATCTGCTTTATCAGGTCAAAAGCGTGACCGGGTTTGCGCTGATTGACGCCTGGCTCTCTGATTCGCCCTGGCGTGAAGAGATGATTGCCAGCGCGCTGCGTCATATGGTGCTGCCGGTTCTGACGCTGGCGGTGGCTCCGACAACCGAAGTGGTGCGTCTGATGCGTTTAAGCACCATGGCGGTATTCGATTCCAACTACGTGAAAGCCGCCGCGACACGCGGCGTCTCCCGGTTAACCATCTTACGTCGTCATGTGCTGCATAACGCCCTGCCGCCGGTAATCCCGCGTTTAGGGCTGCAATTCTCCACCATGCTGACACTGGCGATGATCACCGAGATGGTCTTTAGCTGGCCCGGGCTGGGACGCTGGATGATTAACGCGATTCGCCAGCAAGATTACGCCGCGATTTCTGCGGGTGTGATGGTGATTGGCGCACTGGTGATTGTGGTAAACGTCATCTCTGATATTTTGGGTGCAATGGCTAACCCTCTGAAACATAAGGAATGGTATGCCTTACGATAGCGTCTACATCGAGAAGCGCCCGCCCGGTGCGCTGCGTACCGTGTGGCGTAAATTCTACGGCGACACCACCGCGATGATTGGCCTTTACGGCTGCGGCGGGCTGGTGCTGCTGTGCGTATTCGGAAGCTGGTTCGCGCCGTATGGTATCGATCAGCAGTTTCTCGGTTATCAACTGCTGCCGCCGTCGTGGTCGCGCTATGGCGAAGTCTCCTTCTTCCTTGGCACGGACGATCTCGGCCGCGATGTGCTAAGCCGCTTGCTTAGCGGTGCTGCGCCGACCGTGGGCGGCGCCTTTGTGGTGACGTTGGCCGCCACGCTGTGTGGGCTGGTTCTCGGCGTTCTCGCCGGGTCAACGCATGGCCTGCGTTCCGCTATGCTGAACCATATCCTCGACACCCTGCTCTCTATTCCGTCATTGCTGCTGGCGATTATCGTCGTCGCGTTCGCCGGGCCGCATCTGTCGCATGCCATGTTTGCCGTCTGGCTGGCATTGTTACCGCGCATGGTGCGTTCCATTTACAGCATGGTGCATGATGAGCTTGAGCGTGATTATGTGGTGGCCGCCCGTCTGGATGGCGCATCAACGCTGAATATTTTGTGGTTCGCGATTTTGCCAAATATCGCAGCCGGGCTGGTGACAGAAATCACCCGCGCGCTGTCGATGGCGATTCTGGATATTGCTGCGCTCGGTTTTCTCGACCTTGGCGCGCAGCTACCGTCTCCGGAATGGGGCGCGATGCTGGGCGATGCGCTGGAGCTTATCTACGTTGCGCCGTGGACGGTGATGCTGCCGGGTGCGGCGATAA
The DNA here is from genome assembly GCF_057782505.1 of Pseudocitrobacter sp. CD920760. Lineage (NCBI taxonomy): Bacteria > Pseudomonadati > Pseudomonadota > Gammaproteobacteria > Enterobacterales > Enterobacteriaceae > Pseudocitrobacter > Pseudocitrobacter sp. CD920760. The sequence continues at coordinate 2,422,228 of NZ_CM173490.1, read as the reverse complement.
TGATTAGCGTACTGCTGGTTAACCTGCTGGGTGACGGTATTCGCCGTGCCATTAACGCGGGGGTGGAATAATGCCGTTACTGGATATTCGTAATTTAACCATCGAGCTGAAAACCAACGAAGGCTGGGTGAAGGCCGTTGACCGCGTCAGTATGACGCTGGCTGAAGGTGAAATTCGCGGGCTGGTTGGCGAATCCGGCTCGGGGAAAAGCCTGATTGCCAAAGCGATTTGCGGCGTTAATAAAGATAACTGGCGCGTCACCGCAGACCGTATGCGCTTTGATGATATCGACCTGCTCCGCCTTTCCAACCGCGAGCGACGCAAGCTGGTCGGTCATAACGTGTCGATGATTTTCCAGGAGCCGCAATCCTGTCTCGACCCGTCAGAACGCATCGGTAAGCAGCTCAAGCAGAACATCCCCGGCTGGACCTACAAAGGCCGCTGGTGGCAGCGTTTTGGCTGGCGTAAGCGTCGTGTCATCGAACTGCTGCACCGCGTCGGGATTAAAGATCATAAAGACGCCATGCGCAGTTTCCCGTACGAGCTGACGGAAGGTGAATGCCAGAAAGTGATGATTGCCATCGCCCTGGCGAATCAGCCGCGTTTGTTGATTGCCGATGAGCCGACTAACGCCATGGAACCGACCACCCAGGCACAGATTTTCCGCCTGCTGACGCGCCTGAACCAGAACAACAACACCACGATTCTGTTGATTTCGCATGATTTGCAAATGCTCACCAAATGGGCGGATAAAATCAACGTCATGTATTGCGGACAAACGGTGGAAACGGCGCCCAGTGAAGACCTGGTGACCATTCCCCATCATCCGTATACGCAAGCATTAATTCGCGCCATCCCTGACTTTGGAAGCCCGATGCCGCACAAAAGCCGCCTGAATACCATGCCGGGCGCGATCCCCTTGCTGGAGCAGCTGCCGATCGGCTGCCGCCTGGGGCCGCGTTGCCCTTATGCACAGCGGGAATGCATAGAAACGCCGCGTTTGACCGGTGCGAAAAACCATCTTTTCGCCTGTCATTTTCCGCTGAACATGGAGAGAGAGTGACGTGGTCGAAACATTACTTGAAGTGCGCAATCTGAGTAAAACTTTCCGCTATCGTACTGGCTGGTTTCATCGTCAGACGCTTCAGGCGGTCAAACCGCTCAGCTTTACGCTGCGTGAAAAACAGACGCTGGCGATCATCGGCGAAAACGGTTCAGGGAAATCGACGCTGGCGAAAATGCTCGCCGGAATGATTGAGCCGACCACCGGTGAGCTGCTGATTGACGATCATCCCCTGCACTATGGTGATTACTCCTTCCGTAGCCAGCGTATTCGTATGATTTTCCAGGATCCGTCAACATCTTTGAATCCGCGTCAGCGAATCTCACAAATTCTCGATTTCCCGCTGCGCCTGAACACCGAGCTTGAAGCGGAGGATCGCCGCAAGCGGATTATTGAAACGCTGCGTATGGTTGGGCTGCTGCCGGATCACGTCAGCTATTACCCGCATATGCTGGCGCCAGGACAGAAACAGCGTCTGGGGCTGGCGCGCGCGTTGATTCTGCGTCCTAAAGTGATTGTCTGCGATGAAGCGCTGGCCTCGCTGGATATGTCGATGCGCTCACAGCTGGTGAACCTGATGCTGGAATTGCAGGAGAAACAGGGTATTTCGTATATCTATGTCACCCAGCATTTAGGCATGATGAAACATATTAGCGACCAGGTGCTGGTGATGCACCAGGGTGAAGTGGTCGAGCGCGGCAGCACCGCCGACGTGCTGGCTTCCCCGCTGCATGATTTAACCAAACGCTTGATTGCCGGGCACTTTGGCGAGGCATTAACGGCAGATGCGTGGCGGAAGGATCGGTGATGAGAGAGGGGGACATTCAGTCCCCTTTCTTTAGTACCACGTAAGTTCTGTCACCAGATTATGTGTACATTTTACCTCTGTCCCGCCTGCTAATTGGCTAAGCCCCGAGAGCGTCCAGTTAATGGTTGTTTCAGCATCAGTGAGAACTTCAGTTTTGCTGGTTAATGGCACATCGCAATTGGCAGATTCACTTTTTACGGACAATTTTGCTTTAGTTTTAAGATTGGCATCGACTCCCGGCGTTGAATAGACATTGTGTGTACAGGTATCGATGGATTGTTTGGCTACAAGTTTAACGGTAACGCTATCGGCCTGATAGGCAGAATGAAGTGAATATTCTGATTGTTTATTTTCATCAAAAACATAACTCGCAACCGCCGGGCCATCACATGAGGCCTGTGGGTAGGTTATAACATAGTTATATCTAAATGGTTCTCCTGGCCATTCATCAGGCACATAAGCAACACCAAGATCAACGAAGCTCAACTGCGCCCCTCCTGATGAAGGCGTTACCGGATTAATGCTAGTAGAGTATTTGGATAAGAAAAATTGACCAACTGGAATGTTAATAGAACAAGTAAAATCTACCGTTGTACCATTTACAACATACGAATACCCGATATCCGGTTGTACACGTCCGGTTTCAATGCAGTTTCCATATTGACTCGACCACGTTCTGGAGTAGCTGTATATTGGAAGCGCCCCCCCCTGGACTTCAACAGGAGTATTACCGCCGTTGTTATATAACATAAACGTTGAACTTACCGGCGAACGACAATCACTTCCTGAACATCCATATCGGAGCATTATTTCTAGTGTTGGGTTGTACATAGTCATATCCCATTGACTACAAATCGGCCTTATTTGTCCCACACATACAGGGTATCCCGTGCCCCAAAATGGGCCTCGTTTATATCCCCCCTGATTATCCCAAAGGTCAACATATGTATACGCTGTATTGTCCTGTAATTCAGGTCCCATATGCATCCTGGATATTCCGATATATTTTTCTTCGAGAACGCTACAAGAAGTCGCCGAATCACCACTTATTGCATAATTACAGGATACATTCACAGCCTCAGCATTATTATAACCGATAATCATAACATGTAAAATAACAATGAATATCACTTGTCGCACGACATTTATTCCTCTCACGGATAACTCAATTCAAAATTCAACGTCGCCGAGAAATTCCCTGGCACGACAGGCTGTCTCACGACCTCTACCTGCGCCTGCAAGGGAATATCATTAGCGCCAGCAACCAAACGCCAGATATATGTCGGGGCCGTCAAAGGTATGTCACGACTATTTTGATCGGATAACGCAATCGCCACTCCACTGGCGACGCTACTGCTGTCAAGCGCCAGAATCGCCGGATTGTGGGCATCAGGTGTACCGCTAAATGTCGCCGTGACGGTTGCCGCAACCGTCGGATCGCAATCCGTTAAATGAATCACAAAAGGGACGGCACTTCCCCTTGTCCCGACTTCGGCTGAACCGGGCGACCAGCGACGCATATTGACGTCTATCTCACTGTCTTCGGGAGACAATGTGCATGCCCCATTCACCAGTGTACCGTAGACCGAAAAGCTGGCGCTCTCCGCCCAGCAACTCCCCACCAGCCAGCACAGGCCAATCAGTAAATAACGTTTCATTACTGATACTCCATCTGCAGCGTAATTTGCGCCCGAAAGTCGCCTGCGTCCGGGGTTTGCCCGGCCAGTTTAAACGGCATCACCGATAGCCCACGCGCCACCACATCCGCAGGCTGCCCCTGATCGGCAATATCACTGTTCAGTAATAACGGCGTGGTGGCATTACCATTGAAAAACTGCACGCCCAGCCCCGGTGCAGAAGTTTGTGCCGTACGGTCATCTAATGCGGCGGCAATAATCTTCATTTTTACCGTTTTACTCTGGTCGGCTTCGCTACAGGTAAAAGCAAAATGCAGCGGTAACTTTTTATAGCTGCTGTTATCTATTTGGTTGATTACCACCGCGCCGAAATCCAGATCGTCTACCGTAAGCGTACACGGCGGCGGCGGGTCGATAATAATGGTCAGCGTCTGCGTCGATGAATAGGTCGTCGCCTGGACCCGACACATGATCACCAGCAACACCCCTGCGAACCATCTCATTTCGCCGCCTTTTTATCCTTCAAGGGAGATAATGCGCAGGGCGTTTGCGAACAATTCATCGCCAGTTCAGGACGTCCACCGAAGTCATTGATATAGCTAATGACCGCATCACTGGTGAGTGCCGTCACGTTCCACGGCGCACTCTGCTTCTCAAAAGGTTTGAGCATCAGAGGTTCAAAGCCGGGTAACGTCGCCGCCCCCGCCTTCGCCAGCAGATTGACAATAGTGATGTGGTACGGTGTCGGGTTTTCGAGTTGCAGCGTTCCTCCGTTTTTCCTCACCACCAGTTTTTCCTGCCACGGTTGTTCCGGTAATTTCATGATTGCGGCCGGGCGATAGAAAAGTTTTACCCGGGTCTGCAGCGCAACTTGCAAAACATTGGCGTTTTTACTGCGTGGAGGTATTTCCCGGATGCTGAACCAGAACAAACTTTCTCTGTCCTGTGGGAGTTGTGCAGCTGCAGGCAATGCCTGAATACGTACCTGTGTGCTGCTGTCAGGATCAACACGTTGAATGGGCGGAACCACTAACAGCGGCGACGATATCTTGTTACCCTGCTCATCTTCAAGCCAGGTCTGCGCCAGATAAGGCCGCTCTTTGTCGCGGTTAATCACCTTCAGGCTAACCGCTTTTTCGCTAGCGTTATAGATCACGCGTGTTTGTTCAATCGTGACTGACGCCTGGCTGGCTGATACCACGCAGCCAGAAAACAGTATGCTGATGACCAATTTCCCTTTCACTGACATATCATGACTCCTTGTTTTCATTCGCTTTAATAGCCTCACATGGCAATAACAGCGTTTGTGTCAATTCCTCTGCTGGCAATACCGCAGGCAGAACAGCCTGACACTGAATTTTTTCATCCCAGCGCACCTGCACGCTTTCCCCGGCTTTTACCCCGGCAATAAGCACTTCCCCGCCGTCGGCAAGTATTCCCAAATTCTGGTGATGTGCATTAAGGACTTCTGCGCCAAATGGCGGGAATTCACCATTCGCCAGCCGAATCACGCCCAGAACCCTTTCACCGCTAATCACATCAAATGCACGGTAACCAATCGCCCCTTCCGTCAACGTCGCCTGTACGACAGAACGTGATGCTTCGGCTTTCTCGGGGAGATTGCGCAAATCCAGCCCCACCGATCGCCGGGTATACATCCCCATATCCGCGATCACCGCTTTACCGAAACGGTTAGAACGGGTTTCGTTCCCCCATTCCCCTATCGCGACATCGGCCACCCCTGCCGTATCCAGCAGCAGACGACTGCTTCCCCGGGAGCTAACCGGGTGGAATGCGCCTCCTTTAGCCGTCAACGTCGCACCGCCTTCGAGAGAAAAACCGACTGACGAATACTGTCCATCCTGATAACTGGCGCTGAGATCGGTACGCGCCAAACTACCGTCGCGGCTGTAATAAGCATCCGCAGTAGCATGATTGCCACTGTTCATCCCGGCATTAATTTGGTAATTGCTGTGTTCGTTAATGCGCCCGTAATAGCCGACCCGATTGGAATTACCATTGCCAAACGTACCGCTGTAATTGATGCTGTCGCTATTGCCGAAGGGCAGCGACACAGAGACATAAACGCCATCATCGGAATAATCGCTGCTTTGATTCCGATATCCCGTTAACGACAAACTGATATTTTTAAATCGCCCGATATCAAGGGTTTTAGAGACAGAAAGGCTGTAGTTGTCTTCATCAGGCTGGTTCCAGTAAGTACGGCGCGAGTAGTTAAGAAAGAAGCTGAGCCCGTAATCGGGGATGTTCTGGTTGAACGTCACCGTATACATCTCTTTATTACGATACGAATAGCCGTCACGTCCGGGAGTAGCATTCTGCTGATAATCTCGCGCATCGAGATAATCGCTCATACTCATATAGTTACGATCTGAGAAGCGATAACCCGCAAAGGTAATATTGCTGTGAAACTCATCAAAACGTTTGGAATAGCTGAGTCGCCATGAGTTACCGCGAAACGTGTCCACACCATCAACTTTTGCTTTTGCGCGCGTGACATCAGCGGAAAGTGCGCCAAGGAATGAAAGATCGCGCCCGATGCCCAGCGCAACCGCCTGGTAGTTTTCATCCCCTATCACGCCGCCATACAGCGACCAGCCATTACTCACACCCCATGAAGCTTCCGCGCTGGCAAATAGCGGGCCGTTTATCCTGTGCTCCCACTCCTGGGGGCGGCCGAGCGCCATCTTGTAGCGCACTAATCCTGGACGTGTCAGGAATGGAACACTGGCGGTGTTCACCGTAAATTGTTGGACATCACCATTTTGTTCTTCAACTTTAACGTCCAGTTCGCCAGACACCGATTGGCTGAGATCCTGAATACGGAACGGCCCGGAAGGAACCTGAGTCTGATATAACACCCGGCCAAGCTGCGTGATGGTCACTTTGGCATTGCTGTGTGCCACGCCGACGATTTCTGGCGCGTATCCCTGTAAATTAGGCGGCAACATCGTGTCATCAGAAACCAGACTCGCGCCAATGAAACTGAAGCTATCGAAGACATCAGATTGCAAATAGTCTTCACCCAGCGTCAGCTTAGAACGCAGCAGCGGAATGGGGCGATAGGCGTAGTAACGCGAGCCCTGCCATTCAACTTTCTCATCCTCAGCGTTATTCTCCACGTTACTGTGCGTGTAGTTAAGCTGCCAGTCGGCACGCAAACGCCACGCACCTATGTTGACCCCGGTAATACCGTTTCCGGTGAGATCGAAAGTCTTGTCTCCCCCCTGCTGGTCATGGCGAAACTGTCCATCAAGGTGGTAATCCATGATCGCGCCGTTGATTCCCGTGTCCCACCGGGCTGGTGGGTCCCAGTTTTGATCGGTATATTCGAGAAATGCCTGCGGAATAGAGACGTCCAGCGCTGACTGCGCCAGATTGGCTTTAACACGCATGCCATCCAGTTGATCCTGCGCGAGACAGGACGCGTTATTAAGCCATTTTAGTTGCTTAAAAATATCCGGCTTTATACCGAACTGTTCCGCCAGTTCGGGTGAAATACAGGGTGCGGAAGCACTACCAACCGGTTTACCCTCAGGTACAGCAAACGCAATAAAATATTCCTTCTGTAGTGCTCGCCCGTTAATTTTCACGGTTAACCAATACTGGCCAGGCACCACATACCCGGTTTGAGCAAACTGCCCGACACTAATATTCTGCCTGTCCTTAACATCCAAAAAATCGGTATTAAATTCGACGCCATCATCAGCTTTGGCCCCGGCCAAACTGGCAAGTAACGACATTGTCACCGCCACGGTTAGGGTGCGCGTTTTAAAGTTCATTATCTTCCTTGCGCGGTTTATCTGCCGATGTAACAGGCGGAGTTCTCCCCGCCTGGATCCAGATGATTTATCGAATCAGCTTATTGGTACTGAATACTGAAATTCACATCACTGCTGAAATCGCCTTCAGCAGCGGTGCCACTTGGTGTTCCCAGCAGGTAAGCACCAAACAGAAGATCGTGATCGCCATTAAACGGTGTCCAGACCTGATCGACAGACACACCGGGCTTAATTACAGGCGCATTTTCAACCACTGAACTGCTCTGCATATCAGTCAGAATCATACCGACATCGGCCATATTGACACCCGCCTGCTTAACGGCAAAGCTGTTAGCCACGCCGGTAGGCCCCGTTTCGCCCGTAAAAGACGTTTTGGTGGTGGTTAATGTGGCTGAATTACAATTGGTCAGTACCAGTTTGAACGACGTCATCCCGGACTTAATCCCCTGGTTCAGGTTGCTTGATGAAACCTGTCCCATTGGCACATCTTTATTTATTTCAGAGGGCGCCATATCGCACGGAGATTCGGTGATTTCGCCCCAAAGATGAACTTTACCGTAGTTACCCTGTACCGCATGAGCGCTGGAAAACATGCCAAACACCAGTGCCGCAGAGAGAGCGATTTTTGTTAATTTCATTCGCACTACCTTATGCTTAATTACTATTTATTCGCCGAATAATTAATTCATCAATTTTATAATGAATAACAATTCATTCAATTGCTGTGTTATTTCGGCAAGGCTTGTCGATTCGACGTTGCGGAGGGTAGACCTGGAATGGACTCCATGCAATATTATATTCCGGAAACAGACAAAAAACGCACCAAAAATAGATATTTATTCAAATCATACGCACCTGCGTTGCCTTTATACAATCTGAAAGTTATCTCGCGAGATTATTTAGGATTTTATTTAAATTTTCATTTCTAAAATAAATATTTAAATAAAAATAAATCACAATTAATTATTATTAATTGTTCGACCAACACCATAACCAACTCATCCGATGAATGCTAAAAGCGCTGTCCAGCGCTAGTCACCCTCGCCAGAGTCGATTATAATGCGCGTTTATCAGTTCGTACTGCTCGCTTAAGCAACTGGTTGTCTGATCTTTGGGCAACAATAAGCATCAACAATAAGGATTAAAAGCTATGGGTTTTCTTTCCGGTAAGCGCATTCTGGTGACTGGCGTTGCCAGCAAACTGTCCATCGCATACGGTATTGCGCAAGCGATGCACCGTGAAGGGGCTGAACTGGCGTTCACCTATCAGAACGAGAAACTGAAAGGCCGCGTAGAAGAGTTTGCTGCACAACTGAACTCCAGCATCGTGCTGCCGTGTGACGTGGCTGAAGATGAAAGCATCGAATCCCTGTTCACTGAACTGGCGAAAGTTTGGCCGAAATTTGACGGTTTCGTTCACTCCATCGGCTACGCGCCGGCGGACCAGTTAGATGGCGACTATGTTAACGCTGTCACCCGTGAAGGCTTCAAAATTGCGCACGACATCAGCGCATACAGCTTTGTTGCTATGGCGAAAGCCTGCCGCAGCATGCTGAACCCGGATTCAGCTCTGCTGACCCTGTCCTACCTGGGTGCAGAACGCGCGATTCCTAACTACAACGTGATGGGTCTGGCTAAAGCGTCTCTGGAAGCTAACGTTCGCTACATGGCTAACGCTATGGGCCCGGAAGGTATCCGTGTTAACGCCATCTCTGCGGGCCCGATCCGTACGCTGGCGGCTTCCGGTATCAAAGATTTCCGTAAAATGCTGGCGCACTGCGAAGCGGTTACCCCGATTCGTCGTACCGTTACCATTGAAGATGTGGGTAACTCTGCTGCATTCCTGTGCTCCAACCTCTCAGCCGGTATCTCCGGTGAAGTGGTTCACGTTGATGGCGGCTTCAGCATCGCTGCAATGAACGAACTGGAACTGAAATAAGTTCTTTACCCTTCCGCGTTGGCGGAAGGGTTTCCCCTCCCCCCGTTTTTCCCTCTGTTATTCCAGTAAGTTATTAATTAGCACCGAACAATATTTTCTCCTATCGCGCGCTTACGCCAGGATATTTATCCATAACGATCCGGTGTTGCTTCTCATTCTTGCATCGGTTCGCCACTTACCATTCAAGGAATGCCCATGGAGCAACGCCGCGCTTACGGTAAAAGCCACTGGTATCATGAGACCCAGTCCCGATCGCAACACAGTGATGTTCTGCCCCTTGTGCCTGAAGCCGCTCACGTTGAAGACCGTTTTTTATTGGGGCTGTTGCTGCCGGAATCGCTACAACGCGACTGTACTCCCTGGCTTAACGCCTGCCGGAATCTGGCGAATGAACTGTTCCCGGATGAAGTTGCGGTTAGCCGCTTACGGACATTCAGCGCCTATGACCGCCTGAGCAGCGCGCTGACGGTCGCACAGGTTTGCGGGGTACAACGGCTCTGTAATCACTATGCCGCCCGCCTGGCGCCGCTCCCAGGCCCTGATTCGTCACGCGAAAGCAACCATCGCCTTGCCCAGATTACCCAGTACGCCCGTCAGCTTGCCAGTTCCCCTTCTGTAATTACGCCTCTGGCACGACAGCAACTCGACGATGTCGGGTTAACCACCTATGACATTATTTTGATTAATCAGATTGTGGGTTTTGTCGGCTTCCAGGCGCGTGTAGTGGCGACTTTTCAGGCCCAACTGGGGCAACCCGTTCGCTGGATACCCGGCATGCCGACACAGGAAGATGCCGCCGCTGAAGTGTTCGTGGCGACAGAAAGCGAGTGGCTAAGCGATTTGCCCGCCGTCGATGCGCGTTATGCAAGCAAAACCCAGGCGCAATCGCTACTGCGCTGGCAATCACAGCCGACGCTGTCTGCGTTAGCTCCGCTGTTAGCGCACGAGGAAACAATTCTGGATTGTCTTGGGCAACTCATCGGCACGCTGCCCGCAAATCCTCCCTTGCACGCTCTGGCGGCGCTGGTCCCTGCACGCATTAACGGCAGCGTGAGCTGTTTCAATCACTACAGCGCGCAATGGCAAGGCGCCAGCGGGCTTCCCGATGCTATTCGTAATGGCGATCGTGCTGTACAGGCGTGGTGTCATCAATATCCGCGCGAACAGGCCGTGACCCAGGCTATTGGCCTGTTAACGCGCGCGCCTGACCGTTTTAGCCCTGCACAATTTGCGTCACTGACGGATAACGGAGTCAGCACGGAAGAGAGCACGACGCTGCTCGCCTGGAGCGCGCTATTTGGCTGGTTAAATCGATTGCGGATCGCGCTGAGAAGCGAGCGGCAACCTGCGTAAAAGGATGAAAGAGCGCTTGCCGCAACAGTGAGAATCGCGTAAAACTGTCAGCCGCTCTTTTGGCCAAGAAAATACATCATTATGCTTCAGGATAACCCGCTGCTCGCGCAGCTAAAACAGCAACTTCACTCCCAGACGCCGCGTGCGGAAGGGGTTGTCAAAGGCACGGAAAAAGGTTTCGGTTTCCTCGAGGTCGATGCGCAGAAAAGCTACTTTATTCCGCCGCCGCAGATGAAAAAAGTGATGCACGGCGATCGCATTATCGCTGTGATCCATTCTGAAAAAGAGAAAGAGAGCGCCGAACCGGAAGAACTGGTTGAGCCGTTCCTGAGCCGCTTTGTCGGGCGCGTGCACCGCAAAGACGACCGTCTCTCTATTGTTCCCGATCATCCGTTGATCAAAGATTCTATTCCGTGTCGCGCCGAGCGTGGCGTGGATCACGATTTTAAAGAAGGCGACTGGGCTGTTGCAGAAATGCGCCGCCACCCGCTGAAAGGCGATCGCACCTTCTACGCAGAACTGACCCAGTTCATCACTTTCGGCGACGATCATTTCGTGCCGTGGTGGGTAACCCTCGCCCGTCATAATCTGGAAAAAGAAGCGCCGGACGGTGTAGCGACAGAGATGCAGGATGAAGGGCTGGAACGTCGCGACCTTACCGCCCTCGACTTTGTCACCATCGATAGCGCCAGCACCGAAGATATGGATGATGCGCTGTATGTGGAAGAAGCCGCCGACGGCAAGCTGAATTTGACCGTGGCGATTGCCGACCCAACCGCATGGATTGTTGCAGGCAGCAAGCTTGATAACATCGCCAAAGTGCGCGCGTTTACCAACTATCTGCCGGGCTTTAACATCCCGATGCTGCCGCGTGAACTGTCCGACGACCTCTGCTCGCTGCGCGCCAACGTGGTTCGCCCGGTGCTGGCCTGCCGCATGACGCTGGCCGCCGATGGTACCATCGAAGACAATATCGAATTCTTCGCGGCAACCATTGAATCGAAAGCCAAGCTGGCCTACGACGATGTTTCCAACTGGCTGGAAAAAACCGGCGAATGGAAACCCGACAGCGAGAGTATCGCGCGTCAAATCACGCTGCTGGAACGTGTGTGTCAGCTGCGCAGCGAATGGCGTAAAACCCACGCGCTGGTGTTTAAAGACCGCCCGGACTACCGCTTTGTGCTGGGTGAAAAAGGTGAAGTGCTGGATATCGTGGCTGAACCCCGCCGCATTGCGAACCGTATCGTCGAAGAGTCAATGATTGCGGCTAACATCTGCGCGGCTCGCGTGCTGCGTGACAAGCTCGGGTTCGGTATTTATAACGTGCATACCGGTTTTGATCCGGCGAATACGGAAGCGCTGGCCGCGTTGCTGAAAACGCACGACGTCCATGTCGATCCAGAAGAAGTGCTGACCCTGAATGGCTTCTGTAAGCTGCGTCGTGAGCTGGATGCCCAGCCGTCAGGCTTCCTGGATAGCCGCATCCGTCGCTTCCAGTCGTTCGCTGAAATCAGTATCGATCCAGGCCCGCACTTCGGTCTGGGACTTGAAGCCTACGCAACCTGGACTTCCCCGATTCGTAAGTATGGCGATATGCTCAATCATCGCCTGCTGAAAGCGATCATTAAGGGTGAAAGCGCTGAGCGTCCGCAGGATGATGTTACGGTCCAAATGGCAGAACGCCGTCGCCTGAACCGCATGGCGGAACGTGATGTCGCTGATTGGTTGTACGCGCGCTATCTGCACCCGCAGGCGGGCAAAGAGACGCGCTTCGCGGCAGAAATTATCGATATCAGCCGTGGCGGTATGCGCGTGCGTCTGGTCGACAATGGCGCCGTCGCCTTTATTCCGGCTCCGTTCCTGCACGCCGTGCGTGACGAAATGGTTTGCAGCCAGGAAAACGGCACCGTACAGATCAAAGGCGAAGTCGCTTACAAAGTGACTGACGTTATCGATGTGACCATCGCTGAAGTGCGCATGGAAACCCGCAGCGTCATCGCCCGTCCGGCGGTTTAAGCCCGACTAAACAGCGGCTTCGTTAAACGAAGCCGCTTTTCACTTAATGTTGTATCGTCTGCCATTTTTTTCTCTTCTCTTTTGCCGCTATTTTTAGCATCATTGATTTCATTCAAATTTCTAAACAGGGTTACACCATGTCCAATCTTGATGCGCATCAGGTTGCTCAACGTATTGATACCGTTCTCGATATCCTGGTGGCAGGTGATTACCACTCTGCAATCAATAACCTGGAAATTCTTAAAGCTGAACTGCTGGCACAAATTGCCGATCAACAAGCTACGCAAACAGGTCAGCCTAAATCCCCGTGGGAAATCTGACACCGCTCACCTCGCGAAAATGCGCCTGCGCGTTTTCGCCCCGACTTTTGATACGTAATTAATTATGAATGCCCGACAACAATCCATCCTACAGATGGTTATCGATAAAGGCCGCATGAGCGTCGCCGATCTGGCTAAAATGACCGGCGTCTCCGAGGTCACCATCCGTCAGGATTTGAACCTGCTCGAGAAAGAGAGCTATCTGCGCCGTACCCACGGCTTTGCGGTTCCGCTGGACAGCGAAGACGTAGAAACCCGCATGATGAATAATTTTGCGCTTAAGCGCGAGCTGGCAAGCTTTGCCGCATCACTGGTGCTGCCGGGCGAAACGGTGTTCATCGAAAACGGCAGCAGCAATGCTCTGCTGGCGCGTACGCTTGCCGAGCAACCAGATATCACGATTATCACCGTCAGCAGCTATATCGCTCACCTGCTTAAAGAGATGCCAGCAGAAGTTATCCTGCTTGGCGGTATCTACCAGAAGAAAAGCGAAAGCATGGTTGGCCCGCTGACTCGCCAGTACATCCAGCAGGTTCATTTCAGCAAGGCGTTTATTGGTATCGACGGCTGGCAGGCTGCAACGGGCTTTACAGGCCGCGATATGATGCGTGCCGACGTAGTAAATGCGGTTCTGGAAAAAGAGTGTGAAGCGATTGCGTTGAGTGACAGCAGCAAGTTTGGCGTCACCCACGCGTACCCGCTGGGGCCAATGACGAAGTTTAGTCGGGTGATCACCGATGATGGGCTGGCGGCGGAGCAGCAAGCTCAACTGGAGCGTTCCGGGCTGAAGGTGGATATTGTTAAGCGGCCATAGGCAATTGTGCGTCCCCCTCACCCCGGCCCTCTCCCACAGGGAGAGGGAGAAAAACGCACGAATATTTAAATAGTGCTCGGTCGGTTCCCGCTCCCTATGGGAGAGGGTTAGGGTGAGGGGCCTTTCCCCTCACAAAACATCCATTCCTCGTATTGATCTCCCCACTCCGCTATGAGATTTTTCCGAAGGTCCAATTAGGACTTTTTACCTGTCTAATATGCGATAAAATCGTAGAATTAATGTTAGCGATATAACAGGAAGTAACTATCACTTGCGTGACTAAGTAACAGTTCTACAACCTGCGCAACATGCTTCACGACATAAGCCGTTTTTATCTCTGGCCCGCGGCTAAAATTAAAATAGGCTTTTTCCGTGAATCGAATATTCAGGAGAAAATACGATGACTTCAATGAACAAAAAAATCACTGCAGCGGTTATTGCTGCCACTTTAGTAATGTCACTGAGCGCATGTTCAAACTGGTCCAAACGCGACCGTAACACAGCTATTGGTGCTGGCGCAGGCGCGCTGGGCGGTGCAGTATTAACTGACGGCAGCACCCTGGGTACCCTGGGCGGCGCGGCAGTCGGCGGGATTATCGGCCACCAGGTGGGCAAATAATTAATCGTCCGTATATTTGAAATAAGAATTCAGGGCCCCGATGTTTATCGGGGCCCTTTTTGTTTCTTAACCGCCTGCCAGTTTTACTTTCAGCCCTTTAGCTTCGAGTAATGTTTTTAGCAGGTCGCGTTTATCGCCCTGAATTTCAATCACGCCATCTTTCACTGAACCGCCGCAGCCACATTTCTTTTTCAGCTCTGCGGCCAGTTTGGCCAGCGATTCGTCATCCTGATCGATGCCGGTAATCAGGCACACGCCTTTTCCTTTCCGCCCGCTGGTCTGGCGCTGAATACGCACAATGCCATCACCTTTTGGGCGTTCCACAACGGCCTTGGGTTCGTCGATACGACCGCTGTCGGTGGAGTACACCAGACGGCTATTGGAGTCGCTCATTACGCCTCCTTTTGCAGCGAGGCGTTAATGGTGCGCAGCGTCAACGCCGGGTCCGCGGATTGCGTAACCGGGCGGCCAATCACCATGTAGTCTACGCCCGCTGCCTGCGCTTGTTCAGGCGTCATGATACGGCGCTGGTCACCCGCTTCACTGCCTACAGGGCGAATACCCGGCGTCACCAGTTTAAATGCCTGCCCCAGCTCCTGCTTGAAGCGCACCGCTTCCTGTGCCGAGCACACCACGCCATCCAGGCCGCAATCACGGGTCAGTTTAGCCAGTTTGGCGGCATAATCCGCAGGTGACAACGTCACGCCGAGATCCAGCAGGTCGCTGGCTTCCATACTGGTCAGCACGGTGACCGCAATCAGCAGCGGTGCATCTTTCCCGAAAGGCAGTAACGCTTCGCGCGCCGCCGTCATCATGCGCGCCCCACCCGATGCATGCACGTTCACCATCCAGACGCCCAGCTCTGCCGCTGCCGCAACGGCATGGGCGGTGGTATTCGGGATATCGTGGAATTTCAGGTCCAGGAAGATATCAAAGCCACGCTGCTGTAAATCACGCACGAACTGCGGGCCAAACAGCGTGAACATCTCTTTTCCGACTTTCAGACGGCAGTCGCGCGGGTCGATACGATCGACAAAAGCGAGCGCTTTATCGCGGTTATCGTAATCGAGAGCAACAACGACGGGAGAGGATGTGGCAATACGGGAAGAAGATGAAGCAGTAGACGTCATGACCAGACCTTCTTGTTGATGGGCGCCCGGCTATTCAGGCGCAGAAAAGGTAAACGGCGAGCATTCTACCTGCGAGTGGGGCAAATTGACAGGCGCGATTCGTCCTGCTGGGCCTTACGCTCTCGATGCTGAATTTGCGGGGGGTAAAAAACCGAAGAGTATGTTGTAACTAAAGTGAACGTTTTTTTAAATGTTACTGCCCGTCGAGGCCGCGAATCGGCTTAACGGTGGACCATGCACGGCAGGATGGGCAGTGCCAGTAAAGCGTATAGGCGGTAAAACCGCATTTCTGACAGCGGTAGCGCGGTTTGCTGCGGATCTGCTCGCCAACCATGTCTCGCAGCACCATCAGGCTCTCTTTCGCACGCCCTTCTTCTGCTTCATTGAGGTGATAATCCATCAGTTTATGGAAGACGCGCATCGTAGGATGACGCTGTAACTGGCGCGTCACATAGGTTTGCGCGACGTCGCCGCCTTCACGCTGGTCGAGTACCTGCGCCAGCATCAGTTCTGCCGCAGCACCGGTATTTTCCTCTACGCAGCGTTGCAGGAAAGATTCCCACTCATCGGTTTTACCCATCTGCTGATAGCAGGTTTGCAGCATTTCCAGCGTTTCGCTGACCAGTTCTTTATCCTGATCGATGACGCGCAGCAGGCTTTCACGCGCTTTGGCGTAATCGTCCTTCGCCATCCAGACGCGGCCCATCATGATAGAGACGCGCGCGCTGGACGGATCGGCAGACGCGCCCTTCTTCAGCAACGTCATCGCTTTGTCCATATCATCATTGCCCATCTGTTGCAGGGCCAGTTCGCACCAGAAATGGGCGATTTCGCCGCGATGCTTCTCTTTACCGAGTTTCACCAGGCGTTCGGCAACGTCGATAGCCTTTTGCCAGTCGCTGGTCAGTTGTGCGATTTGCAGCAGCTGTTGCAGCGCGCTGATACGGAAATCCGTTTCATCCACCAATTGGCTGAACATGTCTTCTGCGCGGTCATAGAGCCCGGCGGCCATGTAGTCTCGCCCAAGCTGTTGCACCGCCAGCAGACGCTGATCGTAGGTCAGCGAGGCGCTTTCCATTAAGGTTTGGTGAATACGGATGGCGCGGTCAACCTCGCCGCGTGAACGGAACAGGTTGCCCAGCGTAAGGTGGGCTTCAACGGTGCCGGTATCCTCTTTTAACATGTCGAGGAACAGGTCAACCGCTTTGTCTTGCTGATTACTTAAGAGAAAGTTAACCCCTGCCACATAATCACGTGACAAACGGCTTGCTTCGTCCTGTTTGGACTGTTGTGCACTTCTGCGCCCCATATACCAACCATAGGCTGCCGCAACGGGTAAGAGCAGAAACAACAACTCCAGCATAAATCGTTATTCCTTCGTTACTGGCACGGTCGGGTTTACGGACGGCACACTCTCAGGCGCAATCTGATTTTCCAGACGTTTAATTTTACGCTCCGCACGCAGCAGAGAAACACGCACGCGCAGCCAGAACAGGCCACAGACCAGCCAGCCAATCGCAAAACCTACGGCAAACAATACCGCCAGTAATGTTGAAATTCTGAACTCGCCCTGCGCCAGTAAGTAGTTAAAGGTCACGAGCTGATCGTTTTGTGCGCCCAGCGTCACTGAAATGACAAAGACCGCTAACACCAATAAGAAAATGAGAAAATATTTCACACGACTTCCCGTTATGTGGTTTCAGCTGATAAATCCCGTTCGATCTATCGCATCAAGCCTTATAAAGTATCATTTTCGCCGCGCAGACGAAATGGAAAAGCACACGGCCAGTTCAGGATTTGAGGGTTAAAAGGGGGAAAATCAACCCTTGCTCAATTTTCCTGCTCGCGTTTCCTGATTTCCTGCGCTTCTTCACCAGGCGGTGACAACGGGCCGCATATTTTTTGTGCAAGCCAGGTCGCCACGGTAACCAGCAGCCAGGACATCAACGTTGCCGCCACTAAATCGCGTGGCCAGTGCATCCCCAAAAGCAGGCGACTGCCCATAACCGCCGTTGCCCATACCAGCAAAATCGCGATGGTGAACGTGCGTCGACGCGGCCACAGCAGACCGACCGCCAACAGCGCCCAACTGGCCGCAAACATGGTATGCCCTGACGGAAACGCAAACCCGGTCTCTTTTTGCCAGTGTTTACGCAAGAACGAAGGGATATCCTGTTGTTGTGCAAGCTGTTCTTTAACCAGCGCGCCGCGATCCTTACGCTTTAAAGTGTAGAACTCATCAACGGGAATATGGTGCGTTTTTTCCAGCCAGATAACAAAAGGCCGTGGTTCCTGCGCCACACTTTTCACCCACGATTTCGCCCCCTGCCCGATCATTATGGCCCCGGCAAGAATCGCAAAGAGCATGATTGCCGGGCGCAGACGAAAGCGTAAACACCATAAAAACCAGCCAAATAGCACCACGTGGGTAATGATTCCCCACGGCTGGGTGACCGTTTCCGTGACCCAATACAGCGCTTTCAGCCACACTTCTGAATGGCCTGGCTGCCAGGTCCAGCCGGAGATCCAGACGGCGAGCGGCATCGCTAACAATGCGGCGGCCCCCACGGCGGTTCGTCTGGCAATTGTTAGCATAACGGCTCCTTTGTCTTTGAATCCTCAATAATAACCGAATAATAACATAACGGCGAAACTGGCAAAATTGTGCGCTTTAACAGCAGTCACTTGCGCACCATTAGGTGAACCAAAGCACGTTGTGGCAAAATACAAAAAACAGAAAGCGCTACTGGCGCTGACATAATCTGGAGAATCACATGCAGCTTAAACGTGTGGCAGAAGCCAAACTGCCAACCCCCTGGGGCGATTTCCTGATGGTGGGCTTTGAAGAACTGGCAACCGGGCAGGATCACGTCGCCCTGGTTTTTGGTGACATTTCCGGGCAAACACCGGTACTGGCACGCGTTCACTCCGAATGTCTGACGGGCGATGCGCTCTTTAGCCTGCGCTGTGATTGCGGTTTCCAGCTTGAAGCGGCCCTGACGCACATCGCGGAAGAAGGTCGTGGCATTCTGCTTTATCATCGTCAGGAAGGCCGTAACATCGGCCTGTTGAATAAAATTCGCGCCTATGCGCTGCAGGATCAGGGCTACGACACCGTTGAAGCCAACCACCAGCTCGGCTTTGCCGCCGATGAGCGCGACTTCACGCTGTGTGCGGATATGTTCAAGCTGCTGGGCGTAGACGAAGTGCGCCTGCTGACCAACAACCCGAAAAAGGTTGAGATCCTGACCGAAGCGGGTATCAACATCGTTGAACGCGTCCCGCTCATCGTTGGGCGCAACCCGAAAAACGCCTACTATCTCGATACCAAGGCGGCCAAGATGGGCCACCTGTTGAAAGAAGAGTAAACATGAAGCCCGCCAGCGAACCTGGCGGGCTTTTTTACAGCGAAATATTTTCCTGCGTTTCCCCGTCAAAAATGTGGCATTTGTCCATCTCAAAACGGAACCACACCTGCTGCTGTAACCCGTTGTCGATAATCGGTTTCGCCGCATCGGAGGCGATCCGCGCCGTCAGTTCGAAATCACCGACCTGTAAATAAAGAAAATATTCGTGCCCCATATTTTCAATACGGATTAACGTCCCTCGCCCGCAGCTCGCGCCAAAGGGTGCAGTGGCGACATCCACATACTCCGGTCGAATACCGAAATGCACTTCTTTATCAACGTAGTGCGCTACTTTATCCTGCTGGCTGGCGTTCAGCGCCAGTAAATCCTCGCCGACGGTGATATGCAGGCCGTCATCACGACGCACAATTTTTGCCGGTTTGATGTTCATTTCCGGCGCGCCAATAAAGCCCGCGACAAACATGTTTTTCGGTTTGTGGTACAGGTTATCCGGCGTATCCACCTGCATGATGTGGCCGAGCTTCATCACGCAGATGCGGTCGCCCATGGTCATCGCTTCGGTTTGATCGTGGGTCACGTAAACGGTAGTCGCCGGTTTGCCCGATTTCTTGAGCTGTTTATGCAGATCCGAAATACGAATCCGCATGGATGCGCGCAGCTTGGCATCCAGGTTGGAAAGCGGTTCATCGAACAGGAACACATCCGGCTTTTTGACAATCGCGCGTCCTACCGCCACGCGCTGCGCCTGACCGCCGGAGAGCTGACGTGGTAAGCGATCCAGTAGATCTTCCAGCTCCAGCAGTTTGGCAGCGTCTTCAACCTGTTGATTAATTTGTTCTTTCGGCAGTTTGCTCAGTTTCAAACCAAACGCCAGATTTTCCCGCACGGTCATGTGCGGATAGAGCGCGTAGTTCTGGAACACCATCGCAATGCCGCGCGCTTTCGGCGGCAGGTTGTTCACCACTTTTTCGCCGATACGGATTTCACCGCCGCTGATGGTTTCCAGCCCGGCGAGCATACGCAGGGTCGTGGATTTCGCACAGCCGGAAGGGCCAACAATCACCATGAATTCGCCATCGGCAATGTTCAGGTCGATACCATGTACCGCTTTGAAGCCGTTGGAGTACACCTTTTCCAGTTTATTAAAAATCACTTCAGCCATGATATTCCCTCTTAGCCTTTAATTCCGCTGCTGGATACGCCCTGGACGAAGTAACGCTGCGCCAGGAAGAACACAATGATAGATGGCAGAATGGAGATGCTCGCCATTGCCAGAATTTCGTTCCACGGCGCCCCTTCCGTGACGTCGATAGACATTTTCAGCGCCAGGGCAATCGGATATTTATCCACGCTGTAGACGTAAATCAGCGGACCGATAAAGTCGTTCATCGACCACATAAACTGGAACAGCGCGACCGAGATAATCGCCGGTTTCAGAATGGGCACCAGCACATACCACAGCACTTGCCAGGAGTTACAGCCGTCGATTTGCGCGGCCTCTTCCATATCGCGCGGCACGCCGCGCAGGAACTGCACCAGCATAAAGACGAAGAACCCCTGCGTGGCGAACGCCGTTGGCAGGTAAAGCGGCAGATAGCTGTTCAGCATGCCCATTTCGCGGAACATCAGATATTGCGGGATCAGCAACACGGTGCTCGGCAGCAGCATGGTGGCGATGAGCGTGGCAAACCAGAATTTCTTCCATGGGATCTCAAAGCGGGCAAAACCGTAAGCCACAATGGTGGATGAGATAATGGTCAGAATCACTTTCGGGATCACATATTTAAAGGTGTTAATCATGTAATGACCAAAGTGATACTCCGTGCCCGTTTTCCAGCCGTTGATAAACCCATCCCAGGTGGCGTGTGTCGGCCAGAGATTCAGGGTAGTGAAAATTTCACTGTTTGGTTTGAATGCGGCAGAAAACATCCATGCCAGTGGGTACAGCATCAGCAGGCCGACCAACAGTAAAATCACATAGCGAATATTACGGCTGATTTTTTCGCGACGCAGCGTGCGGGCCACTTCATTCGCGGCTTCCTTTGCGGTTGTCGTCATGACATGTTGATCACTCATTTTTACCTCCCTTGTCTGCTGAGTAGAAGACCCAATATTTCGATGACTTAAAGGCCAGCAACGCGAAGATGGCCACAACCAGGAACAGCACCCATGCCAGCGCGGCACCGTATCCCATGTCGAAATACTTGAAGGCAGTATCGTAGATGTAGAGCGAGAACAAATAGGTGTAGTAGGTTGGGCCACCGCCGGTGATAACAAACGGCGCGGTAAATTCCTGGAATGCGCCGCTGGTTTGCATAATGAAGTTGAAGAAAATGACCGGCGTAATCAGTGGCACAGTAATTTTCAGGAACATTTGCCACTTGGTGGCGCCATCGATCATCGCCGCTTCGTACTGCGACTGCGGCACGTTTTGCAGTGCGGCAAGGAAGATAACCATTGAAGAACCAAACTGCCAAACGCTGAGCAGCGTTACTGAAAACAGCGCCAGCGGGGGTTCACCAAGCCAGTTGATAGGATCAAGGCCGAATACGCCAGTAAAGCTGTTCAACAGACCATCGATAGCAAATAGTGCGCGCCACAGGACCGCGATGGCGACAGAACTGCCGAGAATGGAGGGAATGTAGTATGCCGTGCGGAAAAAACCGATACCGCGCAGTTTGAAATTCAGCACGAACGCGATGAACAATGAAAACATCAGCTTCAGCGGAATGGTGATAAAGACATACACAAACGTGACCGCAAGGGATTTCCAGAACAGCGGGTCTTCCGACACCATGTAACGGTAGTTTTCAATACCGTTGAACTCAGGCGGACTCATCAAATCATATTGGGTAAAACTCAACAGAAAGGAAGAGACAAAGGGAAAGGCGGTAAACACTAACAATCCAATAATATAGGGTGAGATCCATGCTAACCCCAACCACTTATTTTCATTCATAACAGCCTCGAGACAAATAAATAATGCCGTATCATCCCGTAAAATCCCTACCAACATCGCGATCGCTATCACACTCAAAATAATTCAAGACTTACAAGCTGTGATCGCCATCAAAGCCTTACCACCACTGACATCACACATAATCATAGTGAATGAATTAAATCAAAACCCGCCTTTAACGTATCAATACAAAATACATGCTAATAAAACTAATAAATAGATATATTATTTTATTACAAAAGCTAATAATATTAGCAATATATGAAAAAAAAGCCCGACCACTTTCGTGTATCGGGCTGGTTAGCGGGCAGGATCAATCCAGCATATTACGTATTACATAATGCAGGATGCCGTCGTTCTGGTAGTAAGTCAGCTCAGTCTGGGTGTCGATACGGCAACGGCAGGCTAGCGTCTCTGTGGTACCGTCGGCGCGCGTTACGGTAACCGGGATCGTGGCACCCGGTTTAAGCTGCTGTAAATCAGGAATATCCAGCTGCTCTTCCCCGGTCAACGCCAGCGACTGACGCGATTCACCCTGCGGGAATTCCAGCGGCAGAATCCCCATACCAATCAGGTTGGAGCGGTGAATACGCTCAAAGGATTCCGCAATCACCACACGCACGCCCAGCAGACGTGGCCCTTTCGCCGCCCAGTCGCGGCTGGAGCCAGAGCCATACTCTTTCCCGGCGATCACCGCCAGCGGCGTGCCCTGCTTCTGATACGCCATGGCCGCGTCGTAAATCGACATCACTTCTGAACCCGGCAACAGGCGCGTCATGCCCCCTTCCACACCCGGCACCATTTCGTTGCGGATACGAATATTGGCAAAGGTACCGCGCATCATCACTTCGTGGTTACCGCGACGAGAACCATAGGAGTTGAAGTCGCGACGTTCCACCCCACGCGCCTGCAGGAAGCGGCCCGCCGGGCTGTCCGGTTTAATGCTGCCTGCCGGTGAAATATGGTCGGTGGTGACGGAATCACCCAGCATCGCCAGAATACGCGCACCATGGATATCCTCTACCGGCTTCGGCTGGGCTTCCATATCGTCAAAGAACGGTGACAGGCGGATATAGGTAGAGTCATCCTGCCAGTTGTAGGTATCCGATTCCGCGACGGTAATGGCTTTCCATTCCGGTGTGCCTTCGAAGACTTCCGCATACTCTTTGCGGAACATCTCGGTGGAAACCTGCTGCACGGCTTTGGCGATCTCCTGGCTGCTCGGCCAGATATCTTTCAGGTAAACCGGGTCGCCTTTTTGATCGTGACCGAGCGGGTCGCTTGCCAGGTTGACGTTCATGTTTCCGGCCAGCGCATAGGCAACCACCAGCGGCGGTGAGGCCAGCCAGTTGGTTTTCACCAGCGGATGGATACGCCCTTCGAAGTTACGGTTACCGGAAAGCACGGCCCCAACGGTCAGGTCGCCCTTCTTAATCGCCGTTTCGATGGGCTCTGGCAGTGGACCGGAGTTACCGATACAGGTGGTACAGCCATAGCCCACGAGGTTAAAGCCAAGTTTATCCAGGTATGGCGTGAGACGTGCGTGGGCGAGATAATCAGAAACCACCTTCGACCCCGGCGCCAGCGAGGCTTTCACCCACGGTTTCGGCTTCAGGCCCAGCTCAGCGGCTTTTTTCGCCAGCAGGCCCGCTGCCATCAGAACGCTCGGGTTGGACGTATTGGTACAGGAGGTAATGGCGGCAATCACCACCGCGCCGTCCGGTAGCGGTACGGTTTCACCTTTAAGCGTGTATTCTACCGGCTGCTTATCTTTCTGCGCGGTGTTCACTTCCAGCTCTGTCGCGGCGGCAAAGGCTTTAGGCACATCGCCCAGCGCAACGCGATCCTGCGGGCGTTTCGGCCCGGCGAGGCTCGCTTCCACCGTGCCCATATCCAGCTCGAGGCTGCTGGTGAAAATCGGTTCATCACCGGTGTTGCGCCACATCCCCTGTGCTTTAGCATAGGCTTCAACCAGTGCGACCTGCTCATCGCTGCGCCCGCTCAGGCGCATATAATCGAGCGTAACGCCATCAATCGGGAAGAAGCCGCAGGTTGCGCCATATTCCGGCGACATGTTAGCGATGGTTGCACGGTCCGCCAGCGGCAGAGAGTCCAGACCGTCGCCATAGAATTCAACAAATTTTCCCACCACGCCGTGTTTACGCAGCATTTGGGTGACGGTCAACACCAGGTCGGTAGCAGTAATCCCTTCGCTGAGTTTGCCGGTTAACTTGAAGCCCACCACATCCGGAATCAACATTGAAACCGGTTGACCGAGCATCGCGGCCTCTGCCTCGATCCCCCCGACGCCCCAGCCCAGCACGCCCAGACCATTAATCATCGTGGTGTGCGAATCGGTGCCGACCAGCGTGTCCGGATAAGCAATCCATTCATCGTTTTGCAACTCGCTCCAGACCGCTTTACCAAGATACTCAAGGTTAACCTGGTGGCAAATCCCGGTACCCGGCGGCACGACGCTGAACCGGCTGAACGCCTGCTGGCCCCAACGCAGGAACACATAGCGTTCATGGTTGCGCTCCATCTCCAGGCGCACGTTTTCCGCGAAGGCATCATCATCGCCGAAGTGATCCACGGTAACCGAGTGGTCAATCACCAGGTCAACCGGCGAAAGCGGGTTAACCTTCGCGGTGTCGCCGCCCAGACGCTTCACCGCTTCGCGCATGGCGGCTAAATCCACTACCGCGGGTACGCCGGTGAAATCCTGCATCAAGACCCTCGCCGGGCGGTAGGCTATCTCCCGATCGACATGGGCAGTTTTCACCCACCCGGCCAGGGCTTTGATATCTTCTTCAGTAACAGAATCCCCATCCTGCCAGCGCAGTAGGTTTTCCAGCAGGACTTTGAGTGATTTGGGTAGACGGGAAATGTCACCCAGTGTGTTGGCTGCCAGCGGTAAGCTGTAGTAGTGATAGGTTTTATCTTGCGTGTGCAGCGCGTCCTTACTGGCTTCTCGTAGTGTTGACGACATAGCTCCTCCTTTATGTGTAACGGGACTTGCAATCCCCCTGACACTCCTCAGGGTACGCATTAAAGATAACACAAAGATGTCGTAACGTTTTGATAACAACTCTAATTGATAAAATTGTTGAGACTATTCCGTGAAATTAAAACGCCCGGCGCAGAGGCCAGGCGTTAGAAGGAAGGAAGACGGTGATTATGGCGCAGCGGATTTACCGGCACAGCAGCCAGATAATTTGCCCCCAAAACAGGAGTGAAGCCGACAGCGCGCCCATCCATGACCAGTATTTCAAATTGTGATGCGTATTCATTTTGCTTACACCTTTTATGCATGAGTGTATTCAGCCGACATTGTGTCGGCAGACCGTTGCTGTGGTGTATTTAAAAGCCAGTGCGAATGCGGAAGGTATGTTGGGCGAGCCACCCTGCTATTATTTTTTTTTGTGCTCACCAGGATTAAACGACTCAATAAATTCACGTTGTTCGGGGGTCAATTCCCATGATTCAGGAATTTTGACCTTGTCCTGTTTCTCCGGCTGCGGCTTGGGCTGTGCTGGCCGGGGACGACTGGAGATGAACATCATCAGCCCCAGTACTTCCAGACAAGCAGTGCAACAACCACCCAAAACAGCGCAGACCCCAGAAACACCGACGCCCAGGCTTTACGCTTCACGTGCGGATCGCGCTGTGGACCTTTGGTTCCTGACGGCATCGACAACCTCTTACAATCGATATTACTTATCATTTTGGCACCAAACAATCGGTACGATTAATCATCACTGAGACAAATCCTAAATAAAATCTAGTCAAAAATCCAGTGCTTTCGCCAGCTAAACGGACGCATTTATTTAATCTTTTGACCAAAAATAAATAATTGAACTGCAAAATTTGCCTTAAGGGGAATTCGTTTCTACTTTTGTGCGCTCACTGGCAATACATTAGCCAAATTAATGAAAAATATAAGGGCATATCGAGAGCAAGATGATTTAGAGGATGAGAATGAGGAGAGGTATTATTACGATTCAGGCGGTATCTCCCGACAGGAGATACCGTTCGGAAATTCAGGGGATTACTTCTCTGGCAATTTAATATCTTTGAACATCGCTTCGATATCTTCATTAGAGCGCAGCGCTACCGCGGTATCAACAACGTCGCGCGTTAAATGCGGCGCAAAGCGTTGAATAAAATCATACATATAGCTGCGCAGGAAAGTACTACGGCGGAAGCCGATTTTAGTGGTGCTGTGGCTGAAAATACCGTCAGCATCCAGTTTGACCAGATCAGGATCGGAAACCGGATCAACCGCCATGCTGGCAATGACCCCAACCCCCAACCCCAGGCGGACGTAAGTTTTGATAACGTCGGCATCGGTGGCGGTGAAAACAATACGTGGCGTCAGCCCGGCGCGGTTAAACGCGGTATCGAGCTCTGAACGTCCGGTAAAACCAAAGGTATAAGTGACCAGTGGATACTGGGCCAGTTCTTCGATTGTTACCGACGTTTTCGACGCCAGCGGATGCTCCGGCGTCACCACAATGGAACGGTTCCAGTGGTAACACGGCAGCATAACCAGATCGTCATACAAGTGCAGCGCTTCGGTGGCGATGGCAAAATCCGCATTCCCCTTCGAAACCGCTTCGGCAATCTGCGTTGGCGAGCCCTGATGCATGTGCAGAGAAACGCGCGGATAACGCTCGATAAAGCCCTTAATCACGCCGGGAAGCGCGTAGCGCGCCTGGGTATGCGTTGTGGCGACGTACAGCGAGCCTTTGTCCGGCCAGGTGTGTTCACCCGCCACAGATTTGATGGCATCCACTTTCGAAAGCACTTCACGGGCAATGCGAATAATTTCCTGCCCGGCTGGCGTAACCTGCGTCAGGTGCTTACCACTGCGCGCAAAAATCTGGATACCCAGCTCATCTTCCAGCATTCTGACCTGCTTGCTGATGCCTGGCTGTGAGGTGTACAAGCCTTCAGCGGTAGAGGAGACGTTGAGGTTATGGTTTACAACTTCAACAATATAGCGGAGCTGCTGTAGTTTCATGGCGCGGTATCCGGTTGCGTAGTGATACGCTGTTAATGCGATTTAATAATAAAAAAAGTGTTTGCTATAACCACTATATCATTTATAGCAAGTGTGTATAGATGGGAACAAAAAATAATAACGCGGTTATAAAAAAGGGCCGATGATCGGCCCTTTGTGCGGTTTGTCAGGTGACAATTATTTCTTCGCTTCGACCCATTTACCGTCGACAAAGAAGGCAGACCAACCGGTCGCTTTGCCATCTTTCTCAGAAGAAACATACTGCTGCTTCGTCTTACGGCTGAAGCGCACCATCGTCTTGTTACCTTGCGGATCTTCCTGCGGCGCATCGGCCAGATAACGCAGTTTTTCCGGCAGACGATCGCGGAATCGGAACAGCTCTTCGACCAACGGCGCGCGGGTTTCACGCGATTTCGGGAAGGTGTTCGCCGCCAGGAAGACCCCGGCAGCACCGTCACGCAGTACGAAGTAGGCGTCCGATTTCTCGCACGGCAACTCCGGTAACGGAACCGGATCTTCTTTCGGCGGTGCGACTTCACCGTTGCGCAGGATCTTACGGGTGTTCTTACACTCTTCGTTAGTGCAGGCCATGTACTTACCAAAACGCCCCATTTTCAGGTGCATTTCAGAACCACATTTCTCACACTCGACGATCGGGCCGTCATAACCCTTAATGCGGAATTCACCCTCTTCGATCTCGTAACCGTCACAGGTCGGGTTATTACCGCAAACGTGCAGCTTGCGTTTCGGATCGATGAGATAGCTGTCCATTGCCGTGCCGCATTTCTGGCAGCGACGTTTTGCGCGCAGCGCGTTGGTTTCAGCGTCATCGCCTTCCAGTACGTTCAGCACTTCGTTTTCCGGCACCAGGTTGATGGTGGTTTTGCAGCGCTCTTTCGGCGACAGCGCATAACCGGAGCAGCCCAGGAATACCCCCGTACTGGCAGTACGAATGCCCATCTTGCGACCGCAGGTCGGGCAATCGATGCTGGTCAGCACCATCTCGTTCGGCTGCATGCCGCCCTCTTCTGGCGGTTTCTCAGCCGTTTCGAGCTGTTTGGTGAAATCACCGAAGAAGAGATCCAGCACCTGCTTCCACTCGGCTTCGTGGTTTGCCACGCGGTCGAGATGGTCTTCCATCTGTGCGGTAAAATCGTAGTTCATCAGTTCGCGGAAGTTCGCTTCCAGACGATCGGTAACGATCTCACCCATTTTTTCAGCGTAGAAACGGCGGTTTTCGGTGCGCACATAGCCGCGATCCTGAATGGTCGAAATGATCGACGCGTAGGTGGACGGACGGCCAATACCGCGTTTTTCCAGCTCTTTAACCAGCGAGGCTTCGCTAAAGCGCGCCGGCGGTTTGGTGAAGTGCTGAGCAGGCGTCAGTTCAACCAGAGAGAGTTTGTCTCCCTGATTAACCATCGGCAGCGTGCGGTCTTCATCGCCTTTGCGCAGCGCAGGCATAACCTTCGTCCAACCATCAAAACGCAGGGTACGACCGCGCGCCTTGAGTTTGAAATCACCCGCCTGCACCGTCAGCGTCGTGGAGTCGTACTGTGCCGGTGTCATCTGACAGGCAACAAACTGACGCCAGATCAGCTGATACAGTTTCTGCGCATCGGCTTCCATATCTTTCAGCGATTCAGCCACCACCGAGACATCGGAAGGACGAATCGCTTCGTGCGCTTCCTGAGAATTCTCTTTGCTGGCGTACTGGTTCGGGTTCTTCGGCAGATATTTATCGCCAAAGTTATCGCCGATATAACCACGCACCATGCTTACTGCGTCCTGGCTCAGGTTGGTAGAGTCGGTACGCATATAAGTAATGTGGCCCGCTTCATACAGACGCTGCGCCATCATCATGGTTTTTTTCACGCCAAAGCCCAGACGGGTGCTGGCGGCTTGCTGCAACGTGGAAGTGATAAACGGCGCGCCAGGCTTGCTGCTGGTCGGTTTATCTTCACGCTCAAGGACGCTGTAGCTCGCTTTTTCAAGCAGGCTAACGGCGGCCATTGTCTCGTCGCGGCTTACCGGACGGAAGGCTTTATCTTTCTGATGCGTCACTTCCAGCGGCAACGCATCGCCACCCGGCGTAGTGGTGCTGGCAACCACGTCCCAGAACTCTTCCGGTACGAAGGCTTTGATTTCGCGTTCGCGCTCAACCACCAGACGCACGGCAACGGATTGCACGCGGCCTGCGGACAAACCACGGGCGATTTTTTTCCACAGCAACGGCGACACCATATAGCCCACAACGCGGTCCATAAAGCGACGCGCCTGCTGCGCGTTAACACGATCGATATTCAGTTCGCCCGGCTTTTCAAACGCCTGACGAATCGCATTTTTTGTAATTTCGTTGAACACCACGCGGCTATAGCGCGAATCATCTCCACCAATCACTTCCCGCAGGTGCCATGCAATGGCTTCCCCTTCGCGGTCAAGGTCGGTTGCGAGATAGATGTGGTCGGCTTTTTCCGCCAGTTGCTTAAGTTCTGAAACTACCTTTTCTTTACCCGGGAGCACTTCGTAGTGCGCTTTCCAGTCATGCCATGGGTCAACGCCCATGCGATTAACCAGCGCGCCACGTTCATCCTTTTTAGGCTTTTTGGCCGTTTTGGTGGAGGCAGAGTCAGCGCTCTTTTTGGCGGCTGAGCCACTTGTCGGCAAATCGCGGATATGACCGACGCTGGACTTAACCACGTAGTCATTACCCAGATACTTATTGATCGTTTTGGCTTTTGCCGGGGACTCAACGATAACGAGAGCTTTACCCATATTCACCTTTACCTAATTTGATTCTTCCAGAATACATCGCACATTGAGTCACCTGTCCACTGGCGACAAGCCTTGTATGTTGCGGCGGTCTCAATGGATATCAACCCTTTAGCCACCCACTTCACATCCTGAAGCCAGGCGGTTGAGTTCACTGACGTTTTACCGCCAGGTGCTATAGCACGAAGAATTTTCGGTCGAATGTCAAGCAAATCTGTTGCCAGATTGCCGAAAGCGTCACACTGTACCTGATAAAATTCGTTACGCAACTTTATTAGCACGCATTTGTTAAACGCGCCAGAAAGGCAGGTACAGGCTTAACCTTAACTATAGCCCTGAAGTTTCAAGGGAGTATTTGCCCCGAGCGCGTGCCCGGCGTAAACTAGGGGAAGTTTTTCGAGGAGTAGAAAATGTCTGGTAATACACAACCCATCGATCGTCAAACTCTGCTTATTGAAGCAAACCGACTCATCCGTGAACATGAAGATACCTTAGCTGGCATCGAAGCCACGGGCGTAGAACAGCGCAATGGCGTATTGATATTCAGCGGCGAGTATTTCCTGGATGAACAAGGCCTGCCCACGCCGAAAAGCACGGCAGTATTTAACATGTTTAAATACCTTGCCCATCAGCTTTCCGAGAAATATCACCTGGTCGACTAACACACGTTGAGTCAGGCGATCTCACAGCCCGGCAGTGAGCCTACCGGGCTGTCCTGAGACTTACATCAACGGCTTTTGCCCCCGCTGCCACCAGCGCAGCAGCAGACGATCCGCACTTTCTGCCGCACTCCCGGTGAAACGGTCCATCATTTTCTTGCGCTGTTTATAACTCACGCTCATCACTTCGCGATCTTTCATCAGGTTCAGCAGCAGTTCATCGCTGGTACCCACTACATCCACCAGCCCTTTCTCCTGCGCCTGCACGCCGTACCAGTGCTCACCGGTCGCCACCGCGTCGATATCAAGCGTTGGCCGCATCTCTTTAACGAAAGCCTTAAACAGATGATGGGTTTCGTTAAGATCTTCGCGGAATTTCTGCCGCCCCTCTTCCGTATTTTCCCCCAGCAGCGTCAGGGTACGTTTGTACTGGCCCGCCGTGTGCAACTCGATATCAATATCTTTATTTTTCAGAAAACGATGCAGGTTCGGAATTTGCGCGACCACGCCAATGGAGCCAAGAATGGCAAACGGCGCAGCGACGATTTTATTCGCCACGCAGGCCATCATATAGCCGCCGCTTGCCGCCACTTTATCGACCGCCACCGTCAACGGG
The DNA here is from genome assembly GCF_057782505.1 of Pseudocitrobacter sp. CD920760. Taxonomy (NCBI): domain Bacteria; kingdom Pseudomonadati; phylum Pseudomonadota; class Gammaproteobacteria; order Enterobacterales; family Enterobacteriaceae; genus Pseudocitrobacter; species Pseudocitrobacter sp. CD920760. Next base: position 2,391,329 of record NZ_CM173490.1, on the reverse strand, counting down.
ATCTGCTTATCGCGGATGCGTTGTAGCTGAGACGACGCCAGGCCGTAACCGTGCACCACACCACCAGGGCTTTCCAGACGCACCACCACTTCATCTTGCGGCGTGGCGACCGTCAGCACCGCAGTGACCTCTTCACGCAGCGAGGCAACTTCATGTGCATCCATACTGCCTTTAAAATCAATCACCCACACGCGCGGTTTGCCTGAAGGCGTTGCGTTGCCCTGTTTGGCCTTTGCTTTTGCCGCCTTTGCCTCAAGTTTGGCTTTTTTCTTTTGTTCTTTATGCCAGAGTTTTTGCTGTGGGCCGTCGAGCAGCGCCACCGCTAAATCCTCCTGCATCTCTTTATGTTGTTCGCTGAGATTGGTTACCCGCAGCTCTCCACGTTGCCGCTTGCGCTGTGACAAATTGATAATAAGTGCTGCGATTACAATGATTGCGACGACAACCGTCACGATCTTCGCCAAAAACAGACCATATTGAAAAAGAATTTCCACGCTTTCACCTTGTACAAATCCACTGAATCTGTGGACCAGTGTACAACACCGTTTTCGCTACGTCTCGACCACGATTAAAGCCTGCGAGGCGCTTTCCGTAATTCAAATTGGCTGATGAAATCATTGCAAATTGTTAATTTTACGTTGACTCTCCTCCTGGCTGATTGAAATAGTGGCGCGATTAGGGCATAAAGCCCAAAAGCCATGAAAAGAACACAGATTGTGGTAGCGAAAAGCCACAAAGGAGTCGTCGTGCACTACCAGCCCAAACGCGATTTGTTGCAAAACCGTATAATTCTGGTCACCGGTGCCAGTGATGGTATTGGTCGGGAAGCAGCCATCACCTACGCACGCTATAGCGCTAGCGTAGTTTTACTTGGTCGTAATGAAGAAAAATTACGCGCCGTCGCGCAAGAAATTGAAAACCACGGCGGATTGCCCGTACGCTGGTTCACCCTCGACCTGCTCACCTGTACACCACAGGATTGCCAGCAGGTTGCTCAGCAAATCAGCATGCATTACCCGCGCCTTGACGGCGTGCTGCATAACGCCGGGCTGCTCGGCGAGGTGGTGCCGATGTCTGAACAGAATCCCGACATCTGGCAACAGGTGATGCAGGTTAACGTCAACGGTACCTTTATGTTGACCCAGGCGTTACTGCCGCTGTTGTTGCAGTCTGAAGCAGGCTCACTGGTCTTTACCTCCTCAAGCGTAGGCCGCCAGGGGCGCGCCAACTGGGGGGCCTATTCCGTTTCCAAATTCGCCACCGAAGGCATGATGCAGGTGCTGGCCGAGGAGTATCAAAACCGCCTGCGCGTCAACTGCATTAACCCCGGCGGTACGCGAACCAGCATGCGTGCCAGCGCGTTTCCGACGGAAGATCCGTTAAAACTGAAAACACCTGCCGATATCATGCCGCTCTATTTGTGGCTGATGGGCGACGATAGTCGCCGCAAAACAGGGATGACTTTCGATGCCCAACCAGGCCGTAAACCGGGGATTGCCCAATGAGTGATGAACGTTACCGCGAGCGCCAGCAGCGCGTGAAAGATAAAGTCGATGCCCGGGTGGCGGCCGCTCAGGAAGAGCGTGGCATTATCATGGTCTTTACCGGCAACGGGAAAGGCAAAACCACCGCTGCCTTTGGGACGGCGACGCGCGCCGTCGGACACGGCAAAAAAGTCGGTGTCATCCAGTTTATTAAAGGCACCTGGCCCAATGGTGAGCGTAATTTGCTGGAGCCCCACGGAGTCGAGTTTCAGGTAATGGCGACCGGTTTTACCTGGAATACGCAGGACCGCGAGAGCGATACGGCCGCCTGTATGGCCGTCTGGCAACACGCCAAACGCATGCTGGCCGATGCATCGCTGGACTTAGTTGTGCTGGATGAGCTGACCTATATGGTGGCCTATGACTATCTGCCGCTGGAAGAGGTGCTGAGCGCGTTACGCCAGCGCCCGACGCACCAGTCGGTGATCATTACCGGTCGCGGCTGTCACCGCGATATCACCGAGATGGCCGACACCGTCAGTGAACTGCGTCCGGTGAAACATGCGTTTGACGCGGGTATCAAAGCGCAGATTGGCATCGATTATTAAACAAAGAAATGCCGGAAAGGTGAACCTTTCCGGCGGTACGGCTTAGAACGAGACGGTTACGCCTGCGTAGTACGCGCGGCCTGGTTCGTTATACGTTGATGCACCGTCGTTTTCGCGATAAACCCGTTTATCAAACAGATTGTTGATCCCGGCATTGGCGCGCAGGTTTTTGGTGATGTCGTAATTGACGTTCAGGCCAAAAATGGAGTACGGGCTGATTTCACGGTTCGACATCTCACCCGCTTCGTTGCGGATCTCCGCATTCTGGCGCGGCTTCTGACGACCATACTGTGTCCAGCTTAATGTGGTATCCAGTTTGTCGGTGACCTGCCAGTCGAGCTGCGAGTTAATGGTAAATTCCGGAATAACCGAGAGTGGGTTACCGGTTTTTTTGCTTTCGGAGCGGAACATATAGGTTGCGTTGGTGCGCCACTCGAGGACATCGCGCAGCACAGGAATGGTCAGGTTGCCTTCCAGACCCTCAACGATCGCTTTACCGCCGTTTTCCCAACGCAGGATATTGGCACCATTTGAGGCGTAACCCACCACATCATCCCCTGCCACGATTTTGTTTTTATAATCGTTGCGGAACCAGGTCACCCCTGCCGCATAGCCGTTGTCATGGAACTCAATCCCCACTTCTTTGTTGACGCTGATTTCCGGATCGAGGTCTTCATTACCTAACAGGAAGCAACTACCGGTACTAACCCCGACCGGGCAACCATTGCCACGCGTAGAGAGCAGATATCCCTCAGTAGACTGATAGAGGTTTGGCGCTTTAAACGCCCGCGCGATCCCCGCTTTCAGGGTGAACATATCGCCTAAGCCCTGCGAAATATTCAGGCTCGGGCTCCAGTTGGCTCCAAAAGTGTCGTGATAATCAAAACGCAAACCGGGCAGAACCTGGGTGCTGTCCGTCGCGGCAATGTTATCTTCAAAATAGAGAGAGCTGATGGTTGAACTGTTTTTGCTGCTGCGGTCGCTGGCGCTGCCCGAGACATTACCCACCGTTACGCCCGTGCTATCTGTCGCCGTCATCGAGGCAGGATCGTTCAGTTCATCACGGTTCCACTCCGCGCCCAGCGTGACGGTTTGATCCACCAGCAACTGGAGCGGGAAGTTCACTTCGCCACCGGCACGATAGCTTTCGAGACGGCTGGTTGAATAATCATCACTGTTGATCATCCCTTCCACTTTACCGGTGGAGCCTTCATCCAGACGCGTGTTGTTGGTCTTTTCGTAGTTGAAATTGAGTTTCGACGTTCCCCAGTCCCAGATGCCGTTGTAGGTGATGCCGTAGTTCTGGCGGTACATGCGGTTGGTTTCGTCACCATACAGCGTCTGCACTAACCCGCCTGGGCTGACGTTGCTGTTGCTGTACTGAGTATCGCCCGCGTAGATATTCCCCTGGCGACTATAGCCATAGCTGAAGTCGACAATCTGCAACGGGGTAATTTTCCACGATACGACTGCGTTGATATCTTTATTACGCACGCCTTCACGCCCCGCAGCAGCGGAACCGTTCTGGGCGGTATTGATGTCATAGGCATCAGCGTCCGTTTTGTTCAGATTGCCGTACAGACGCATGGTCAGCGCATCTCCGGCCAGCGGTCCGCTCAGGTTAAAGTTAGCGCGTTTGGTCGCGCCTTCTTTGCTGTCTTCCGGCTGATTGGTGAACAGAGAGAGCGAGCCGTGCCAGTCGTTGGTCGGACGTTTGGTAATGATATTCACCACCCCGCCCGCCGCACCGGAGCCATAGCGCGCCGCCGCCGGGCCACGAATCACTTCGATGCGCTCAACCATTTCCGCCGGAACCCAGTTGGTGTCACCGCGCGTATCACGTTCCCCGCGCCAGCTGTAACGCACAGAGTTACGCGATGTCACCGGTACGCCATCAACCATAATCAGGGTGTTTTCCGGCCCCATGCCACGGATATCGATCTGGCGGTTGTTGCCACGGCTACCACTGGCACTGTTTCCCGTCAGGTTAACGCCAGGCATTTTGCGGATGATGTCGGAGAGGTCGTTCACCGGCGGGCTTTTCTGGATATCTTCAGCGGTGATGGTAGAGACGCCTGGCTGCTGCTTGAGCTCCTGCTCAGCGGTAACAATCATGGTTTCGTTATCGGCAAGCGATTCTGTCGGCTCCTCGTTGGCGGCCCACGCGCTGGTACTCAGCAGGCTGGCTAAAAAGAGAGCAATTGGTTTTTTTCGTGTTGTTACAGAAGTATACATTCCATCATTCCCTGTCATGAATCATAAAATCAAGTGCGCATACTAATGATAATTATTCGCATTTCACATATGATTCATGGAATCTCCTTCACATCTCCTTTTTTGCGTAAGAAACAATCAAATCGATAGATTTTGTGAAGGCGGGATGTCAGGCACAAAAAAACCGGGCAAACATTACTGTTTGCCCGGTTTGATAATCAGAAGAGTGATTAACCGTTACTGCGGCTTCCCCCACCACGACGCGGGTTGCTCACCTGGCTATGGCGTTTCACCGCGCGGCGAATCTGATTCGCCTTCATGCGACGTCTGTCTTTCTCAACAGCCACTTTTGAAGCCGTTTCAGGTGGCAGTTCAACCAGCTCACGCAGGTAGTTGGTCTGCGCCAGATCGAGTTCGGTATAGCCACCGCGCGGCAGGCCTTTTGGCAGCGGGATATCGCCGTAGCGAACGCGGATAAGGCGGCTAACCTGCACGCCAACGGCTTCCCAAAGACGACGCACTTCGCGGTTACGGCCTTCCGTCAGTGTCACGTTGTACCACTGGTTGATGCCTTCCCCACCGGTAAACTTGATGGTTTTAAACGCCGCCGGGCCATCTTCGAGCTGTACGCCACGAGAAAGCTCGCGCACTTTGCTGTCATCAATCTGGCCGAACACGCGCACCGCGTATTCACGTTCAACTTCACGGCTTGGGTGCATCAGGCGGTTTGCCAGTTCACCATCGGTGGTGAACAGCAGCAGGCCGCAGGTGTTGACGTCCAGACGACCGACGGCAATCCAGCGCGCGCCGCGCAGTTTTGGCAGACGATCGAATACGGTTGGGCGACCTTCAGGGTCGTTACGCGTACAGAGTTCACCTTCCGGCTTGTAATAAGCCAGAACGCGACAAATTTGTTCTACGGATTCTTTAACGGAAATCAGATGGCCATCAATACGAATTTTAAGGCCAGGGATCACTTCAACGCGATCGCCGAGTTTGGCGATTTTGCCGTCGACGCTCACGCGCCCCGCTTCAATAATCGCTTCGATTTCACGACGGGAGCCGTGGCCGGCACGCGCCAGCACTTTTTGCAGTTTTTCGCTTTTATCGCTCATAGAGCTTCCTTCCGGTGTCGCCTTCACAGGCGTCTGGGTATACTTTCAAAAACAATGCGTTAAGTTCAGTTAAACCCTAACTCATTGAAAGGTATCTTTTACACGTCAAATGGCGCACCACGTGCGCCATAACAATAATTCGTGGCCGCGTATCTTACATGAATTTCTGATGAAAAGATTCATCTGGTTTATTCACGTTTACAGGAACGGCTTCACATCGCCCACGCCTTCACGCAGCACCACTGGCGCGTCGTCAGTTAAATCAATGACCGTGGTCGGCTGTTGGCCCAGATAACCACCATGAATAATCAAATCGACCACTTTTTCCAGACGGTCTTTAATCTCTTCCGGATCGGATTCGGTAAATTCGCTGCCCGGTAGCATCAGGGAGGTCGAAAGCATTGGCTCGCCTAATGCTTCCAGCAATGCCTGGGCGATGGGGTTAGACGGCACGCGCATGCCGATGGTTTTACGCTTTTCCTGCAACAGACGGCGCGGCACCTCTTTCGTCCCTTTCAGGATGAAGGTGTAATTGCCCGGCGTGTTGTTTTTCATCAGGCGAAACGCCACGTTATCGACGTAAGAATAGGTCGACAGTTCGGACAAGTCGCGGCACATCAGCGTAAAGTTGTGGCCATCTGGCAGATGACGAATACGACAGATGCGTTCCATCGCGCCTTTATCTTCAATTTTGCAGCCCAGCGCGTAGCCGGAATCGGTTGGGTAGACAATCACCCCACCTTTGCGCACGATCTCAACCGCCTGGTTAATCAGTCGCGCCTGCGGGTTATCCGGGTGGATGTAAAAAAACTGACTCATACTTCCCTCTCAGTAGAATTCTGTGGCGTCTCGAAGCGTTGCCAGATGCCCTCTACCCCGGCGGGTAGCCACAGCTTACGGCCCAGTTCTATCCATGGGCAGGGTTGATGAAAATCAGAACCCTGCGAGGCCAGTAACGCGTATTCTCGGGCATAGGTTGCAAGCTGAGCGCGCTCGTGTGGCGCCTGCTGGCACTGCGCGACTTCCATCGCATCGCCACCCTGTTCACTGAAGTGGGCCAGCAATCTTTTCAGCCACTTGGCAGACAGGTTGTAACGAGCCGGATGGGCCATTACCGCCACGCCGCCTGAATGATGAATGACATCAATAGCTTCCCTTATTGTACACCACTGTGGCGGAACGTATCCCGTTTTCCCGCGCGCGAGATATTTTTTAAACACATCACCAATGGTGTTCGCTTTCCCCTGCTCCACCAGGAAACGGGCGAAATGCCCGCGCGTTACCGCACCGCCGTCGGCCAGTCGCTGTGCGCCTTCCAGCGCGCCGGGAATATGCGCTTTCTCAAGACGCTCGGCTATCATCGCCGCCCGCTCGTTGCGGCGCGCTTTTTGCTGATTCAGAAAGGCGGTTAAGGCCGGATGCGCAATATCAATATTCAGGCCGACAATATGAATTTCATGATTTTCCCACAGCGTCGAAATCTCAACGCCGGTAATTAAGTTCAGCGCCAGCCCGGCACGCGCGATCTCTGCCTGCGCCAGAGGGATGCCATCGACAGTGTCGTGATCGGTGATCGCCAGCGTACCTACGCGCATTTCTCCGGCGCGATGCACCAGCGCTTCCGGCGTCAGTCGACCATCAGAGGCGGTGGTATGGCTGTGAAGATCGTAAATCACTGCGTATGTTGTGTCGCTCAAAACGGCTCCCGTACATCTTAATGGCTCAATTCAGCGGGCAATTACACCACAGGAAGCATTAACGACAATAATCATTTTCCCGCAAAGGGCCTTTTTGTACACCTTTCGCAGGTTGTTGAAGAGTGTTGAGGCACGCTTCATTTCGATACGGGCTATACAATGTCATTTGATCGCCTGTATGTGCTCCTGCAGGCGGCGACGTGTTCAGCGACGTGGCATAAAACCAGGTCGTGCCATCGGGATAAATCACCGTGTTCTCGTTGCCATGCGCATTTTCGATGAGACGCACCACGTATTCCGGTTTGAGTACCAGCGTTAAATTCACCGCCGTTTTTTGATCCACATCGACGAATAGAGTTCTGGGCTGCGCAGGCAACCAACGTGCCGTTTCGGCAGGCTTTAACGCCAACGCACCGGACGGATCGATGGTGATGAGTTCATCCCATGAACCGGCGTCCGATTCGTGGCGAAGTGTGTAAATAACGGGGCGGAAAGGGTCATTAGGCCTGCACGGCGGCAGATTTATTTGGCTATCATTGGTACAGCGTTCAATATCAAATTGAGCGTTCACCAGCATCATTCGGGGCGGTGCGAACTGCCAGCTAAACTGCGTTGTTATCGACTGTAAATGCCAGGCGCATTTGCCAAAGTCATCGAGCGGTAAATCGACCTGATAAGTATGGGCCGTTTCTTCTACGCGAAAGGTGCGAGAAAGCGTGGACGTTGAACGGTAGTCGTTGTCCGGCCCCGCTTCACGCAATAATTCTTCCCCGCTACACGATGCAGAGCCGTACTCCGCAGTGATCTGCAACGCTGTCTGTGCCGGAATCTCTCCGCGCAGCGTCAACTTCACATCATCAGGAGAAATGTAAATGGCATCCACCGTTCGATCGGCATAGCGCAGACATAACCCACCGCTGGCACCCGCCAGCAGGATAATGAACAGCATATGCTTGATTTTCAGTGAGGCAGACATTGATGTTCCCTATCAATTGTAATGTCTACCGCTATTTTACTCTCAATCTCGCTTTAAGCGTGAAAAAGCGTTGACAAGCCCAGCTCGAACTAGTTAACTAGTACGCAAGTTCACTTAAGCAAGGTATCGGCAAATGAAGACGAAAATCAATGTACTGCATGGTTGGTGGCGCACTCCCAGATAACGGGCAGTGTCATCACGTCTGCATTATGCAAACAGATACCCGGCCCGCCACTGAGCGGGCTTTTTATTGAACACTTATTTTACAGAACAGGCGAAACAAACAATGCAAACACCAAAACCAACGCTTGAGCTTCTGACCAGTGACGCGATTTATCGTGAAAACCCCACCGCGCTGTTTCATCAGTTATGCGGTTCACGCCCGGCGACATTGCTGCTGGAATCTGCGGATATCGACAGTAAAAACGATTTAAAAAGCCTGCTACTGGTCGACAGTGCGCTGCGTATTACCGCACTCGGTGACACTGTCACCATTCAGGCGCTAACCGAAAACGGCGCGTCACTGCTGCCGCTGCTGGATGCGGCGCTGCCAGCGGGTGTTGACAACCAGCATCAGGCCAGCGGCCGCGTGCTGACTTTCCCGGCAGTCAGTCAATTGCTGGATGAAGATGCGCGTCTGTGTTCACTTTCTGTATTTGACGCGTTCCGCCTGCTGCAAACGCTGGTGACGCTGCCAGAAGACGAACGCGATGCAATGTTCTTTGGCGGGCTGTTCGCTTATGACCTGGTGGCCGGTTTTGAAGACCTGCCAACGCTTGAGAGCGACACCTCCTGCCCGGACTACTGCTTCTACCTGGCGGAAACCCTGCTGGTGATTGACCACCAGACCAAAAACACGCGCATTCAGGCCAGCCTGTTCACCCCATCATTAAGCGAAAAAGACCGTCTGCTGCAACGCATTGCGGAGCTGCGTCAACAACTGAACGAGCCACCTGCGGCTCTGCCGGTGGAAACTGTTGAACAGATGCGCTGCGAGACCAATCAAAGTGATGAAGAGTACGGTGATGTGGTGCGCAAAATGCAAAAAGCGATTCGCGCCGGGGAAATTTTCCAGGTGGTGCCGTCTCGTCGCTTCTCACTGCCCTGCCCGTCGCCGCTGGCCGCTTATGATGTTCTGAAAAAGAGCAACCCAAGCCCGTATATGTTCTTCATGCAGGATAACGACTTCACCCTGTTCGGCGCTTCACCGGAAAGCTCGCTGAAATATGAAGCCACCAGCCGCCAGATTGAGATCTACCCGATTGCCGGTACCCGCCCACGCGGTCGTCGCGCAGACGGTTCTCTGGACCGCGACCTTGATAGCCGCATTGAGCTGGAAATGCGCACCGACCATAAAGAGCTGTCGGAGCATCTGATGCTGGTTGACCTCGCGCGTAATGACCTGGCGCGCATTTGTACACCGGGCAGCCGCTATGTGGCGGACCTCACCAAAGTTGACCGTTACTCCTTCGTCATGCATCTGGTTTCTCGCGTTGTCGGCGAGCTGCGTAAAGATCTCGACGTGCTACACGCCTATCGCGCCTGCATGAACATGGGCACCCTGAGCGGCGCACCGAAGGTTCGCGCAATGCAACTTATCGCTGGCGCAGAAGGCAAGCGTCGCGGCAGCTACGGCGGCGCGGTTGGCTACTTCACCGCTCACGGCGATCTGGATACCTGCATTGTGATCCGCTCCGCCTTCGTTGAAAACGGCGTTGCCACCGTTCAGGCTGGCGCAGGCGTGGTACTGGATTCTGTTCCCCAGTCCGAAGCCGATGAAACACGTAATAAAGCACGCGCGGTACTGCGCGCTATCGCGACCGCACACCACGCACAGGAGATTTTCTGATGGCTGACATTCTGCTGCTCGATAATATCGACTCATTCACCTATAACCTTGCAGATCAGCTACGCGCCAACGGTCACAACGTGGTGATTTATCGCAACCATGTGCCCGCTCAAACGTTAATTGAACGTCTGGGCACCATGAAAAACCCGGTGCTGATGCTCTCGCCAGGCCCTGGCGCGCCGTCCGAAGCCGGTTGTATGCCGGAACTGTTGACCCGCATGCGTGGCAAGTTGCCGATTATCGGTATCTGCCTCGGACATCAGGCGATTGTCGAAGCCTATGGCGGCTACGTTGGTCAGGCTGGTGAAATCCTGCACGGGAAAGCGTCAAGCATTGAACACGACGGCCAGGCAATGTTTGCCGGGCTGAGCAATCCGCTGCCAGTCGCCCGCTACCACTCGCTGGTTGGCAGCAATATTCCCGCGGGCTTAACCATTAACGCGCACTTTAACGGCATGGTGATGGCGGTTCGCCACGATGCGGATCGCGTGTGTGGTTTCCAGTTCCACCCGGAATCGATTTTGACCACGCAGGGCGCACGCCTGCTGGAACAAACCCTGGCATGGGCGCTGCAAAAACTGGAGCAGACCAACACCCTGCAACCGATTCTGGAAAAACTGTATCAGGCGCAAACCCTGACGCAACAGGAAAGCCACCAGCTTTTTTCTGCCGTGGTTCGCGGCGAAGTGAAACCGGAGCAGCTGGCTGCCGCGCTGGTCAGCATGAAAATTCGCGGTGAGAGCCCGATTGAAATTGCCGGGGCGGCCACCGCATTACTGGAAAACGCCGCACCGTTCCCACGACCGGACTATCCGTTTGCCGATATCGTCGGCACCGGTGGCGACGGTAGCAATAGCATCAATATCTCCACCGCCAGCGCCTTTGTCGCGGCGGCCTGTGGGTTGAAAGTGGCGAAACACGGCAACCGTAGCGTCTCCAGCAAATCCGGATCATCGGACTTACTGGCAGCATTCGGCATCAATCTGGATATGAATGCTGATAAGTCGCGTAAAGCGCTGGATGAACTGGGCGTCTGTTTCCTGTTCGCACCGAAATACCACACCGGGTTCCGTTACGCGATGCCGGTTCGTCAGCAGTTGAAAACCCGTACGCTGTTTAACGTGCTGGGGCCGCTGATTAACCCGGCGCATCCGCCGCTGGCGCTGATTGGTGTCTACAGCCCGGAACTGGTGCTGCCGATTGCCGAAACCCTGCGCGTGCTCGGTTATCAGCGCGCCGCCGTGGTGCATAGCGGCGGGATGGATGAAGTGTCACTGCATGCGCCAACCGTCGTGGCCGAGCTTAATCAGGGCGAAATCAAGAGCTATCAGCTAACCGCCGCCGACTTTGGCCTTAAGCCTTACCACCAGGAAGAGCTGGCTGGCGGCACGCCGGAAGAAAACCGTGACATTCTCACGCGCTTGTTACAAGGTAAAGGTGAGACAGCGCATGAGTCCGCCGTCGCTGCCAACGTCGCCATGTTAATGCGCCTTTATGGCCATGAAGATTTAAAAGCCAACGCACAAAAAGTACTGGATGTTCTGCGCAGCGGTGCAGCCTATGATTGCGTCACCGCATTAGCGGCAAGAGGGTAAAAAATGCAGACCGTGTTAGCAAAAATCGTAGCCGATAAAGCGATTTGGGTAGAAGCCCGTAAACAACAACAACCGTTAGCCACGTTCCAGAATGATGTTCAGCCTACGCAGCGTAGTTTCTACGATGCGCTGCGCGGCACACGCACCGCCTTTATTCTGGAGTGTAAAAAAGCCTCTCCGTCGAAAGGCGTCATCCGTGATGATTTCGACCCGGCGCGTATTGCAGGTGTCTATAAGCATTATGCATCGGCTATTTCCGTGTTAACCGATGAGAAATATTTCCAGGGTAATTTTGAGTTTTTACCTATCGTCAGCAAAATCGCGCACCAGCCGATTCTGTGTAAGGACTTTATTATCGATCCTTACCAGATTTACCTGGCGCGTTTTTACCAGGCCGATGCCTGTCTACTGATGCTCTCGGTCCTTGATGATGAACAGTATCGTCAGCTCGCCGCCGTCGCCCACAGCCTGAAAATGGGCGTGCTGACGGAAGTGAGTAATGAAGAAGAGCTGGAACGCGCGATTGCGCTGGGCGCAAAAGTGGTCGGAATCAACAACCGCGACCTGCGCGACCTCTCTATCGACCTGAACCGTACCCGCCAGCTGGCGCCGCGTTTGGGCCATGACGTTACGGTGATCAGCGAATCGGGGATTAACACCTATGCCCAGGTACGCGAGTTAAGCCACTTTGCTAACGGTTTTCTGATTGGCTCTGCGCTGATGTCGCACGACGATCTGAATACGGCAGTCCGCCGCGTGCTGCTGGGCGAAAATAAAGTCTGCGGGCTGACGCGTCCACAGGATGCACAGGCGGCATATGACGCTGGCGCAATTTTCGGGGGACTGATTTTTGTTGCCACCTCACCTCGTGCCGTAACGCCTGAACAGGCCCGTGAGGTGATGGCCGCCGCACCATTGAATTACGTGGGCGTCTTCCGCAATGCTCCTGTTCACGATGTCGTTGCACGTGCAAGTGAACTGTCGCTCGCCGCCGTACAACTGCACGGTAATGAAGATCAGGCGTATATCGACACCCTGCGCGTTCAGTTGCCGGCAACAGTGCAAATCTGGAAAGCCCTCAGCGTGGGCGAAACCCTGCCCGCGCGTAATATGAATCACGTGGATAAATACGTTTTCGATAACGGTCAGGGCGGTACCGGTCAACGTTTCGACTGGTCGCTGTTGCAGGGACAGGATCTCAGCAACGTGATTCTGGCAGGTGGATTAGGCGCAGATAACTGCGTAGACGCAGCCAAAAGCGGCTGTGCCGGGCTGGATTTTAATTCAGGTGTAGAGTCGCAACCGGGTGTAAAAGATGCCAGCAAACTGGCCTCGGTTTTCCAGACACTGCGCGCATATTAAGGTATGAAAGGAGCAACAATGAGCACGTTACTTAACCCCTATTTCGGCGAGTTTGGCGGAATGTACGTTCCGCAAATCCTGATGCCTGCGCTGCGTCAACTGGAAGAAGCCTTCGTCAGCGCGCAAAAAGATCCGGAATTTCAGGCGGAATTTACCGACCTGCTGAAAAACTACGCGGGTCGTCCGACTGCGCTGACCAAATGCCGTAACTTAACAGCGGGTACCAAAACCACGTTGTACCTGAAGCGTGAAGATCTGTTGCACGGTGGCGCGCACAAAACCAACCAGGTGCTGGGCCAGGCATTACTGGCTAAACGCATGGGTAAAGCCGAAATCATCGCCGAGACCGGCGCGGGTCAGCATGGTGTGGCATCGGCGCTCGCCTGTGCCCTGTTGGGTCTGAAGTGCCGCATCTATATGGGTGCGAAAGATATTGAACGCCAGTCACCGAACGTATTCCGTATGCGTTTGATGGGCGCGGAAGTGATTGCAGTGCACAGTGGTTCCGCCACGCTGAAAGATGCCTGTAACGAAGCGCTGCGCGACTGGTCTGGCAGCTACGAAACCGCGCACTATATGCTCGGCACGGCGGCAGGCCCACACCCGTTCCCGACCATTGTGCGTGAATTCCAGCGCATGATTGGCGAAGAAACCAAAGTTCAGGTGCTGGAAAAAGAAGGTCGTCTGCCAGACGCCGTCATCGCCTGTGTCGGAGGCGGCTCCAACGCCATCGGTATGTTTGCCGATTTTATTACTGAAACCAGCGTCGGTTTGATTGGTGTTGAACCTGCGGGGCATGGTATCGAAACCGGCGAGCACGGCGCGCCGCTGAAACATGGTCGCGTCGGTATCTACTTCGGTATGAAATCGCCGATGATGCAGACCGATGAGGGGCAGATTGAAGAATCTTACTCCATCTCTGCGGGCCTCGACTTCCCGTCTGTCGGGCCACAGCATGCGTATCTGAACAGCATTGGCCGCGCGGAGTATGTCTCTATTACCGATAACGAAGCGCTCGACGCCTTTAAAGAACTCAGCCGCCACGAAGGGATTATCCCGGCGCTGGAGTCGTCACACGCCCTGGCGCACGCGCTGAAAATGATGCGTGAAAATCCGGAGAAAGAGCAGCTTCTGGTGGTTAACCTCTCCGGTCGCGGCGACAAAGACATCTTCACCGTACACGATATTCTGAAAGCTCGAGGGGAAATCTGATGGAACGTTATGACAACCTGTTTGCAGAACTCACCGCCCGCAAGGAAGGCGCATTTGTTCCCTTTGTCACCCTCGGCGATCCGAACCCGGAGCAATCGCTGAAGATTATCGATGCGCTGATTGAAGGCGGCGCGGATGCGCTGGAGCTGGGTATTCCCTTCTCCGACCCGCTGGCGGACGGCCCGACCATTCAGAGTGCGACGCTGCGTGCGTTCGCCTCTCACGTCACGCCGACGCAGTGCTTTGAGATGCTGGCGACGATTCGCCAAAAACATCCGACCATGCCTATCGGCCTGTTGATGTATGCGAACCTGGTATTTAACCGCGGGATTGATGAATTTTACGCGGAATGTGCGCGAGTGGGTGTTGATTCAGTCCTGGTCGCCGATGTGCCGATTGAAGAGACTGCCCCGTTCCGCCAGGCTGCAATGCGCCATAATGTGGCGCCTATCTTCATCTGCCCGCCAAACGCCGACGACGAACTGCTGCGTCAGATTGCTTCACACGGTCGCGGTTATACCTACCTGCTTTCCCGTGCGGGTGTGACCGGAGCCGACAGCCGCGCGGCGCTTCCCCTGCATCACCTCGTTGAAAAACTGGCGGAATATCACGCCGCGCCTCCGTTACAGGGCTTTGGTATTTCTACACCAGAGCAGGTGCATGCCTCAATTGAAGCCGGTGCCGCCGGGGCGATTTCCGGTTCCGCCACGGTGAAAATTATCGAGAAGAATCTTGATAAGCCCGACGTTATGCTGGCCGAGTTGAAAGCCTTTGCGCAGGCTATGAAGGCGGCAACACGTCAGAAGTGATCGTGCCAGGGCCGGGCAAGCGTAGCGCCCCCGGCAAGATACAGGCACATTTTTAAAGCGTTATCTCTATGTAAAAGCTGCCAACCGGCAGCTTTTTCTTTTGGATGCGGAAAAAATGCAATTAACACAAACTGTAGGGTTGATATCTTAGATGAGAACCATTATCTTTCTCATTAACGAATAGTTGAGCAAATCACTCAAGTATTCGTTACGACATTGCTCACATTGCTTCCAGTATGACTTGCCCGCCTTCCAGCGGGCTTTTTTTTTATTCCACCACCCGCTCAATCGAGCCCTGGTCATTGATATACATGCAGCGATTTCTGCCTGACTGTTTACCCACGTACATCGCGCCGTCGGCACGTTCAAGCACGATACGCAGCAATTCCCCCGGAATTGCCCGTGTTAAGCCTGAGGTGACGGTAACCGGAATATCATATTGCCCAACCCTGATCTGATGATGCTCAATTGCACGCGTGATACGCAGGCCAGCCGCCATCGCTTCCGCCTCGCCCTTCGCCTTCAGGATCACGATAAATTCTTCGCCGCCAAAACGGTACACCGGCTCATAATTGCGCGTGCAGCTTTGCAATTTTTGCGCAAAGGCGCGCAAAACTTCATCACCAATAATATGTCCGTAGCTATCATTGATGCGTTTAAAGTGATCGATATCCAGAATCATCACGTACAGATCGCCGTTGCTGCGATCCATAACCTGGCTTTCGAATGATTCATCCAGGATTCTTCTCAACGGTAAACTGGTTAATGCATCATAACTTATACGTAGCTGTAATAAATGTGTCTGATAAACAGTTATGGCCGCGACAAATTCCTGAAGGGCATGTTCAAAATCATTAAACAGTGTCTCTTGTATATTATTCTGTAAAACTGAATCGACTAATTGACGACAAACTTCATGCACCCGAATATGTTTATCATTAATGGTTAATAAAAAACCTTTATCTTCGGTATGAGTGACCAGATATTGATTCAACCAGCCGCCAAACTGGCAGCAGTTATGTGCCTCGAGGCTGGTAATGTCATCCGGACTACCGTCGCGTTTTGCGATAAGGCGGAACGCCTGCACCAGCCAGCGATAGTGCCCCCCGACAGAACGATTCAACCCCGTAAGGAGTTCATCTATCTCTTTCAACTTCCTGTTCATCTGGCCTCCGACAATAACGTTAAGCGTGTGACGTGAAACATTAACAATAATTAATTAAAACTTTGTCAAGAAAGACAAAAAAATAGCATTCATCACTCAATATTTAATTAATTACAGGGAGAGCTGGCCCTGATTACAATACAATCTAATTAATAACTCTTACGAATACTCTCGTAATATTAGGAAAACTACAACAATACTGTTCGAGAATAAATGAAGACTTCCTGGTTAGGAAGTCTTTCTACGACAAAAATCTAAATCTGAGTGATTAGGCGCTTACTCTGCCCACTCGATGCGGCCACGTCCATTGTTCTTCGCCCGATAGAGTGCCTCGTCCACCTTACGAATAAACGAATCCTGCGCCTCGCCCAAATCGCGTGAACCCACCCCAATACTGATGGAGAGCGGCTGATCGCCGTTGACCAGAATCGTTCTCGCATTTTCGAGCACCGATTGCGCAAAGAGATGCATGTCACTCGCCGAACGCCCCTCAACAATAATGGCGAACTCTTCCCCGCCGATGCGAGCAGGCATCACGCTATCGCTACTTAAATTCAGCAATTGTTTGCCCAGCGCAAACAACACTTCATCGCCGATCAGATGGCCCCAGGTATCGTTGATGCGTTTGAAAAAATCAATATCCAGAATAATCAGTGAGACCTGACGCCCCTCCTTTTCCCGAATAGTATCGATAAAAAAGCGGCGATTCGGTAATTGGGTCAATTCATCGCGCAGGGATTTAAAGCGCGCATCGACATACAACATATTTATACGCTGAATGATTTTATAGACACCGACCGCCGTCGCCAGCATTCCGGCCAGGCGCAACATGTCTTCACAATAGAATCCCATCCAGCGGGGTTGCTGAACAATTTCGTCCATCACATCGAACGTCATGCCCGCAATCCACAGTAGAAAACCATAGCGCACCCAACGCAATACGTCATGGGCAAGACGAACCCGCGTTGCGCTCCAGTACATAAAGATAAGGAATATCAGGCCAATACCATCAATATAGAGCCCAGGGTTACGCAGGATTTGCTGCGCATTACCCAGCGGCTTTCCCGTCAACACGGTTGCCACTACAACCAACACGAAAACGATCGCCACCCACCCCATTCGTCCTGGCTGAACGCCCGTTTTTTCCATCCTGTTTTCAGTCGGCATTAACGTACTCCTGATATCGCCTGCTGGCTTTACGGCAAAATGGTTATCGCAATTATAGGTAATCTGACGTTAATTCTAGCGGTCATTCACCCTGGAACATAGTGAAATGTATCAGAGCTGATATTGCCCGCCGACAATTATTCAATTATTGTAAATTTGCTTAATACCTTAATAAGAATAAGGATGTTCTTATGTGTACGAATTATTTAGTGATTGTCGCCGCAGCCGTGACCAGCTTTATTCTTGAGATGGACATTGATGTACACACTATCATGCAATGGTTTGATCCGTGGCTGGACGCGCTGCGTGTATGGGCGAGGTATAATAACCTGTTCATGCTGAAAGGATGATGCTGAAGGGATTATCGGGATGAGATCCTCATGGTGCTGAAACCGGGCAAGGCTGGCCGCAGAAGACCAGCCTTGCAATCCGTTAGAACCGATAGCCTGCTGAGAACATAAACACCCATGGGTCGAGACGCGTACTGACGCTTTGACGCTCACCGTTATGTTTGAATTTCACGTTGGTGTCGATATCCATATACCAGACGGACATATTCACCAGCCAGTCACGGTTAATTAAGTAGTCCATCCCCACCTGCCCTGCGGCACCCCAGGAATCATCAAGGCTAAGGTCTGAGAGCCCGGCTTCTTTACCCGTTTTGTTAAAATCGTTGTCAAAGAATGTGGTGTAGTTGATACCCGCACCAATGTACGGACGCAGTTTGCTACTGGAATCACCAAAGTACCATTGTGCCATTAAGGTTGGCGGTAAGTGGTGAACGGTGGCGATATCACCCGTTGGGCCAGTACCCACTTTATGACGGAACGGCGTAGCCGCCAGCAGTTCAATACCGATATTCTCGGTTGCCATATAGGTAAATGTCAGACCTAACTGTGTGTTATTGCTGACATTAAATCCACCAAGAGCACCGAGGACGTTGTCTGATCCTTCAGATGGACGCACCGTTGCGGAACCCGCACGAATGAAAAATTCGCCCGCGTCATGGGCCCATGCGCCACCAGAAAGCGTTGAAAGTGCTAAGGCTGCCACTGCTAATTTTTTCATACCCACTCCTTTTTTAGGGGTTTTATTAGTCGTGGCAAATATACCTACAAATGGTTAATCAGATCGCAACACAGATCACACCAAATGTTAAATTTTAACATTTGTTGATCTGGATTAATTTTTGCTTATTTAGTTGAGATGAAAGATACGTATCCACATCAATTTCATTGGTATTTTTCTGAAACGGGAATGTCCGGATCCCCACTTGCTCTCTTGCAAACGTCTGGATAATTTAGACGCGACAACTTTTGTTGATGCGTTTTTTTCAGGTGTGCTATGAGCGATTTGAATCCGTGCATGACGTGCGGGGCCTGTTGTGCGTATTTCCGCGTCTCTTTTTACTGGGCTGAAGCCAACGATGGCGGTGGCCTGGTGCCTGCGCAGCTTACCGAGCCCCTTACGCCTTTTTTACGTTGTATGATGGGTACCAACAGCAAACATCCGCGCTGTGGGTCACTTGAGGGAGAAATTGGCCGCAGGGTCAGCTGTGCTATCTACCCTAATCGCCCTTCGCCCTGTCGTGAATTTGCCATGTCGGGTGAAAATGACGAAGAGAATGAAGCCTGTAATCGCGCCCGGGCGCGCTACGGCTTACCTCCTCTTTACAAAGATATGCTTTTCCATACGAGTCTTGAGGCTGCAACGAGTGTATTAACTGCGGTACAATCAGCGGCTAATTAACACCTGTATAATCAAGGAGAGTGCATGTCTATCACGGCGCAGTCCGTATACCGTGACACGGGCAATTTTTTCCGTAATCAGTTTTTAACCATTTTGCTGATTGCGCTGCTGTGCGCATTTATCACCGTGGTGATTGGTCACGCCTTTACACCCAGCGATGAACAGCTTGCTCTCTTACGTCAGGGTGACAACCTCACCGGAAGCGTCGGTTTGTTTGATCTGGTACAAAACATGACGCCAGAGCAGCAGCAAATCCTGCTGCGTGCTTCAGCGGCATCAACGTTTTCTGGGCTGATTGGCAACGCCATTCTGGCCGGCGGCGTCATGCTGATGATTCAACTGGTTTCTGCCGGTCATCGCGTCAGCGCCCTGCGCGCCATTGGCGCAAGCGCGCCTATCCTGCCTAAACTGTTTATACTGATCTTCCTCACCACCTTTATGGTACAGATGGGCGTGATGCTGATCGTCGTGCCGGGCGTGTTGTTGGCCATTGTGCTGGCTTTCGCGCCTGTCATGTTAGTGCAGGATAAAATGGGTATCTTCGTATCGATGCGCAGCAGCATGAAACTGGCGTGGGCAAATATGCGCCTGGTGGCACCGGCGGTGATTGGCTGGCTGCTGGCGAAAACGCTGTTACTGGTGTTCGCACCGAACTTTGCCGTGCTGACGCCAAACGTTGGTGCGGTAGTGGTGAATACTATCAGCAACCTTATCTCTGCCGTGTTGCTGATTTATTTATTCCGCTTGTATATGCTTATTCGCAACTAATTTTCCTGCAGGCCCGATTGTCGTCGGGCCGCAACTGGAGTACGGAATCGAAGTATGAAGCAGTTTCTGGATTTTTTACCGCTGGTCGTCTTCTTCGCGTTTTATAAGATTTACGACATTTATGCCGCAACCTCTGCGCTGATTGTCGCAACCGCTATCGTGCTGATCTACAGCTGGGTACGCTACCGCAAAGTCGAAAAAATGGCGCTAATCACCTTTGTTCTGGTCGCGGTTTTCGGTGGCTTAACGCTCTTCTTCCACAACGATGAATTCATCAAGTGGAAAGTCACCGTGATTTACGCGCTGTTTGCCGGTGCGCTGCTGGTTAGCCAGTGGGTGATGAAAAAGCCGCTGATTCAGCGCATGCTGGGGAAAGAGCTAACGCTGCCTGCGTCGGTGTGGTCCAATCTGAATATCGCCTGGGCCGTGTTCTTTATTCTCTGCGGCCTGGCCAATATCTATATTGCGTTCTGGTTACCGCAAAACATTTGGGTCAACTTCAAGGTGTTTGGCCTGACGGCGATGACGCTTCTGTTCACTGTGCTGAGCGGCGTCTACATCTATCGCCATATGCCGCAGGAAGAGAAATAACAAGCAAACCACGCAAACCCTATATATCATGTAGTTAAGTGATATACAGGCGTTGCTTTTACGCTTTAGACACACAATGATGTACACATTTTTCATTGTGTGTCCCCCCTCCTTCATCTTTCTGCGCATTTTCTATACTTTCAGTTCGACTACTGGAGGTTTCCATGTGCGGACGTTTCTCTCAATCAATGACCCGTGAAGATTACCTGGCGTTAATCGCTGAAGATACTGAGCGTGACATCCCGTTCGACCCGGAACCCATTGGCCGCTGCCGCACTCCGTTACGATAATCAGCGCAGCTGCGGCACTCTTAGTTAGTCCTGCTGAGTAGCATTCGACTCTTCAGCCTCAAACTTACTCATCACATCAATTGCCTCTTCCTGCTTTTGATTCCAGATACTGTCCGATGGCATTTCTACGCGCACGGAAACGAACTGATCGGCAGGGATATCTACCGGCTCCCCCTCTTCGATTCCGTCTCGTTCATTTCTGGCGAATACTGGGGCGGTTGGATATGTGCGATGATAAGTTCTCACCAAAATGGAACCGTCCGCATTTACTTCATAATCGAGCCAAACCAGTGGTTGCTTGTTACGGTCTGTAGGTACATCAAAGCCACCATCGATACCGCCCCATGCGGCGTCAGAATTCAGCCCGGTGCATCCCTCAATCAAATATTCTCCAGTTCCCAGGCGTGTAACGATACAACCTTCTGATTCATCATTTAATTCATATGAGCCATCAGCAAATATTTGTACTATCGGAGACGCCGCTTTCAGCGTTCCATCGGAGGCTTTCGTGGTATTTGCGGTTGTGTATACCTGTGCCCACGTAGAATATGTGGAGCCGTCGATATTCTGTAACCATAATCTTGGTGTTCCAAAATAAGTTTGAGCCATTCTCGTTCGGTATGTTCCGGATACTGACATTACAAGATGTGCATAGCCGTAAACAGAATCAGGGTTAACATTCCCGCCAATTCCCTGACTGAAAAATCCAGTATAGGTATCAGCAGGTGGAGTTATGGTATTAGCACCCAATCCAAATGCGCCGACTTTCAATACCCGCCCCGATGATGTATCTGTCGAACTGGTTTGGGTGTCAGCAGTAGAGCTACTTCCTAAACTGAGGTTTGTGCGAGCATCTGCGGCTGTCTTTGCGCCGGTTCCCCCCTGGGCAATACTCAGTGCTGTAGTTAACCCTTTCAGCTCTGTGATATCGTTGTTTGCTCCTTTCCGGGCGAGGCCACCGATGGCTGGAATGCTGAGGCTGGTGCCGTTGATTGTCACAGTGACCAGTTGGTTCGCTGAGGTGCTGGCGAACGTCTCCCATGCTCCGATATTCTCGTCGTACTCGTTAATGAACTGCGACATACTCTGCGCCAGGCCATCGACTGAGAGACTGTCGGTAACGAGGATGCCGTACTTCTGTCCGCTCAGTGCCGGTGACGCAGCTGGGGTAACGGTTAACGATGTGCCGCTGTTGATAGCTGTAATCTGGAACATCTGAACCGGGTTAGAGAGCACAATAATGGTCTGGCTCACGCGAATCTGGCTCGCCGCTGCCGTCCAGTTCGTTCCGGTGCCGGTTGCGGTATTCCCGTTGATGCTGATGGTTCCGGTGTTATAAATCATATTTTCTCCAGGCATAAAAAAACCCCGCCGAAGCGAGGTTTTTGTTGTGGTTGCTGTGCCGGGTGCCTCCCGGTGAACTTCTAAGCCATAAAGTCCGCGTGCTCGTTTACTGTCTCATCAGAGATATTGTGGCTTCACGCCCATCCGCATAGGTGGATTCACAGCAAATTCGTGACGACTTTCGTGTGCTTATTTGTCGGGGCTGCCGCACGTGGTCGATATAAAGTTGTTTTTATTTACCCAGTGCCAGCCAAATGGATGGCCCGCGCGGTACTGCGTCTGGTTGTTTTGCTTACGGACACCATAAATCTGAACGGTGTTTTCCTGACCGCCAACGAGCGCAATTCCGGAACATACCGGCTGCTGCTTCTCAAGCACGCCGGAGCAACCAGCGAGTAAAGCAGCACCGGCCACACATAGAAGTAGCTTTTTCATATCAGAGGTATTCCTGGAAATTCATGAAGTTAAACAATAACAACATGAATCAAAGGGGGATAATTGATTCTATAGATCAATTACCTGATATTGATCGCTGAAAACGATCAATCGTAGTTGGCAAGGTTGAGCGCATATACCTGATTTCGCATGTTGTGATACTGGATGTTAGTAACGCCGCCTCCCGGCGAACCACCTGTTGATGCAATCGTTACCTGGGTAGACGAGCCGTTATAAAGCGTTGTAAAAAATAGCTGGGATTGAAATGGTCTCGTTCCCCCGGCAATAATTACCCCAGTGATCAACCCACACATTGACGGAAGAATTCCCCACTTCCCTGTTTTCGTCGCGTTTATATTATATCCGCCGGCTGTATCACTCCCGCTGGTTCCAAGCGATTCCACATCCGTTAAAACACGCGTTTCGTTTGTCAGAATACAAACTCCTTTTTCATCCCATATTGCGATCCCCCAATCTGGCAGGGATTGCGCAAAAATAGTGAAGAAATAGACATCCGCACTCCCATTGCTTCCCTCGGGGTATTGGAATGTCACGGTACAAGTAGTGCCGCTTATTGAATAACTGCTGACACATTTAACCGTTGTACAAACGAACGGAATAATTGGACGTCCTGAGGTAAAGGACTGTGTCACCGTTGTGGTCATTCCTGCTGGCAACGAAACTGTTTTCTTCGCAATAAGTGCCAGGGGAATTGATTGTGGGGTAATGAACGGCGCACCGTTGTCGGTCGTTAATAATGCGCCCCAGATATCAGCCATCAGGACGCCCTCAGATAAGCGATAATAAACCCCGCTACAGCCGGAAATGTATTCGCGCCAAAATCAGTATCCGCTAAAGCAGCAGCGATTGTTACCGTTCCTCCTGATACAGTAATTTTTCTGCGTTTTGTTGTGTAATTAGAGTCTGCACAGACCTGAAGAACTTCCATTACAAAGCCCGTCGGAATCGTATAAGTCGCACTCCCCGATTGCTGCCCGTTAGTTACAGAAAAGAATCCCAAAACGCTAATGGGAACCAACCCATAGTTATTAACTTTGCCGTTTGCGTCCCATGTTTGTATTCCCCAACTCATTAGAAGGTCCCCGTGATTTTACCAATTTGCACTCGCAACCGCGTTGCATCTTTGATGCTAATAGTGACGTTCGTTTGCTTCATCGCCCCAGAGCTATCACTACCGTAGTTCTGCATGGTTCCATCTTTGCCCCACCGCCAGCCAGCGCTACCAGAGACATAATTAGACGATTGGAGAGAGTCAGTAATTTTACCGAACTGGATACTTGCATCCCTGAAGTAGGCATCATTGATAAACGTCTGTCCGTTCTGAATGACGAACGGTAGCGTCGTCACGCCGCCTACAGCCGTTGTCACGGCAAAGCGGTCAGCCAGGAATACAACCTGCGACTGCATGCCGCTGGGCGTGTTCTCAACGCCGAACCCCATGCCCGCCGCGTAGTATTGCCCGTTGCTGGCCAGGCCAACTTTGATTGAGTACATTGCAGATATTTTTCCGTTCACATCTGCAATCGCATTAGCGTTCGTCGTGATGGATGAGGTATGTCCCCCTACTGTTGCAGTGATGGAGTTGATTTGTGTCGCCGTTGCCTGCTGGTAAGTCGATACCGTCTGGCTCAGGCTGTTAATCGAGGATTTATTACCGGCTACGTCTGTTTGCATACTTAACAGAGATTGAGCAGTGGCCTCCTTCTCATCGACGATAACCTGGTCGATGCGGTCCAGTTGCGCGCTGTTTCCGGCAACCGTGGCTGATAGCGTTTTCCGCGTGGCGACCTGCGCCAGGTTGCTTTGAATAATCGCAATGGCGGAGTTCTTCACCTGCCCGGTCACGCCGTCCATACTTAGCGCGATTTCATCGATTTTTACTCCAGCCTGCGCCAGCCCGTCAACGTTCTCCTGAATATCTTTGGCCTGCTGCTCAAGGTCATCAACGGCCTGTTTAATATCATCAGCCATGCCAGCGACTTTCTCGCTGGTATCTACGGCATTTTCCATCATGTCCTTAAATACCTCGGAGTCTTTCATATCCTCCAGGATGGAATCCGTGATATCACTAAAGTCATCCGTTGGCTTTCCAGAAGCCTCAACAAAATCAGAAACCCCGAACGCGTTGCGTGTCCGGACATAAACGTAATAGACGTGGTCAAACTTGAGCTTTTGAATGGTCCACTGGTTCCCCCTTCCGAGGAATTGAGTTTTGTTCTCAATATCATCGGTTAATGGGATTGGCGTCTCGCCAGCGTACCAGAACTCAAAAGAGGTATCTGATGTTGCCGTTACAGACATAACTGGCACCAGAGTGGCCTGTAATGGTCCGGGTATCCACTGAACGGAGTTAGGAGCCTTTGGAGCACCTATAATCAGACTTACCTGAGTTTCGGAACCTTTCATCCCGTTTTCATTTCGGCCACGCACACCCAGCGTATAGCTTCCTGCATTCAGGCCGTAAAACTCATATCGGAACTGATCAGTCTCATACTGAGCCACCACCTTCCCATCAGCACTGTACACGTACAGTTCAAACATCAGCTTTTTGGTAGTTGTAGCTGTTTCCCAGGTTGCAGTGACCTGAACAGTCTCAGAGTTGGTGTTAATGATGCGCAGATTTTCAATATTCGGTACGCGGTAGCCGTTAAGAGTATCACTGGGAATTTCAAACACAGCTCCCTCATCAACAATGGCCTGCTTGTTGGGATCATGCTGAGAAGCTGTGATGCTGTATGTAGAGTTGTTATCCGTCTCTGCAACACTCAATATGCGGAATAGTCTGGTGGCTACATTACTGGTAGATATAGCAAACACGGTTCCGTCGCGAACCCATACCGGTGCCGTTTTCAGCGTTACAACGTTACCTGAGACGCGTGCTATTTCGTATTTTACAAACTTACCATCACTACCCATTACCGACATTGCGTCACCATCAGCAATCAGCGAAGAGTCGACAGCATCAACAGTAATATTTGCGCCTGAGTGCGACATGATGCGCCCACCAAGCCGCGCACCGGCATAGTCATTGTCCATAATTTCGACAATATCGCCCGGAGTGAAGCGAATCGCGTCACGGGCCATTTGAAACGACAGACGACTGCTCTCGCGTTTCGCGGTTTCCAGTAACCACTTCCCGGCTCGCCATGCCTGCCCCCTGGACGTACACCCAAACGCTTCAAGGGTAGTTTCGTTGTAATTGCCACGAGCAATCATCTCGTCGTCAGAGACGTACTCCTTAACCTGCTCCCAGCCATTATCCGGATCGGTCCAGGACACTACAACGGCATTGTATTTCTCTGAACGCTTTACAGAGCTTCGTTTGAACTCGCCATTCACAACGTTGGCGTTCGTGATTGTCGCAATCGGATCCTGTGGCGCGTCCAGCATTACGGACAGGCGCAGGCCGTCCCACAGCGCAATGCCACGGAACATGCTCGCTATCTTGTCGAGAATGTCTCGCGCACTCGCCTGCTCTGTGATGTAGGCGTTGAGCGTCATGCGTGGCTCTTTTCCGCCATACCCATCATCTACAAGCTGATCGCAATATTGCGACAGAATGTAGAGTGCGCCATCGTCAACATCGATGTATCCGGCGCGTTTCGCCAGGCCAAATCGGGTGTTTTTCGCCAGCTCACGGAACAGCCACGCCGGATTGTTAGTCCATGCCTTTTTGAAGCCACCCGTCCACAGCCCTGAGTAAGTTCTGGCAATTGGATCGTAGTTATCCGGTACGTCAACGATCAGCCCGCGAAGATGATATGTGCGGCTCGGCGTGTCGGTGTACTGGTCACGGTCGATGACTGAGCCGGCAACAGCAGAGAACGGATAGCTCAGGTTGTCGTCGGTGATCTCGCTGTAGCTGTTCCAAACAGTCCCGTTTGACAGCAAATCGCTGCTGCTGTCAGGCGTAATGCGGCGAACGCGGATATCAAACGGTTTGGTGTCGGGGGCATCAATGACGTGCGCCTCAAGGTACTCGCCAGAGATTTTCCCTGTAATCGTCACCGTCTTCTCCATGACCCAGCCCGACGAGCCAGTTCTGGTCTCGATAACCATCGTTACAGAGGTGTTTTTCTGGTTACCCTTGGGGTCCTGCTCCATGAGCCCGGTGACGCCGATGTTAAAACGAACGCGGGTCACGTCCTGATCTGTCACGGTTCTAACCAGCGGGGTGTCGTAAGTGACCTCAGTGTTAACAATGGTCGTCGCTTCGATTGCAGAGAAGCCGTTGATTGGCTCCTGAGTCTCCGATCCAGGTCGCCAGGCAACACTAATGCCGTTCACGTTGACGTTACCGTTCGAGTCAGTGATAGGCGTCTTATTCAGCTTGAATGAAGACAGGTGCTCCTGATCCACCGGGCCCGCGATTGGCCCCTCAGATATCAGATCCAGTACCCGATAGAATTGTTTTGATTTGAGGTTATCGTCGAGTAATTTTGGGGTTGATGCTTTACCGCCACCTGAAGACATAGCGCCACCTTAGCTGATTGATTCTTCCCAGTCGGAATTATTAGATGTGTCGATCCCGAGACTTATTACGTTGCTGCCGACCTCCATCTCGCCGAGG
Source organism: Pseudocitrobacter sp. CD920760 (assembly GCF_057782505.1). Lineage (NCBI taxonomy): Bacteria > Pseudomonadati > Pseudomonadota > Gammaproteobacteria > Enterobacterales > Enterobacteriaceae > Pseudocitrobacter > Pseudocitrobacter sp. CD920760. The sequence goes on along the minus strand of NZ_CM173490.1, from coordinate 2,364,308 downwards.
AGTATGGGGACAGGATGCCCCTGTCCGACCCTGTTTTCTGCACTGGTAAACGAGTTATTCGTGAGGGTGTTTGTTTCGGCCGCTTCCGCTGAAGTTTTGCTTTTCATGTTCCGGGACATGTAGATGGAGTAAGCAACCGAGGCGGCAGACAGCACCAGTGAAGCAATGAGAACTATCGTACTGGTCTCAAGTCCCGCCCCCTCAACCACCGGGACAAACAGCACTACAGAGCCATCCTTCAGGCGCCGATCCATGTGCCACTGCACCGAAGACGTTTCAACATCCTCACCCGCCACTCGCATTCTTACTCTGGCGTTCAGGAATGCTTTTTTGAACTCATGATTCTGAGCAAGCAAAAGACGAATGCCCTGGGCAGGGGTATCAACGTTCAGCTCGACTTTGCGGAAATGTCGGCGTAAATGCCCTGCAAATTTAAAGATGAGCACTGTTCATGTCTCCATATGGAATGCATCTGCTTAACGTATGCGGGGCGCATTTGCTCTCTCCGGCTTAAATGCCCTGAGCAATCGTGGTGAAGAACCATGTTGTCATCGAGCAGAATCATTGCGTGGCCAGGGTCAGCTCCAGGGAATGGCTGCCTGATTATTACGTCACCTGGCAGCGCTTCTCCCGGCGATACCTGATTGAAGCCATTGCGCGACATGTTGTTCAGATAAAGGTTCTCCCCTCTCAACCACCAGCCATTCGTCCTTTCGAAGTCAGGGAGGTCGATGCCACACAGGTGATACGCATCACGGAATAGCGTGTAACAATCAGTCACTCCGTGCTCGAACCGCCTCCCCAAAAGGTAATCCACCGGCCTGAGCGTTCTGATTGTTCCGTTACAGGCCAGCACCCATGGAAGGCCCGATGCAACCTGGCATTTACGGTCGGCACCGGACAGGACCGGGCTGTTCATTGGGTGAGAGTGGAATACCGCAGTCACCTCTCCAGCCTCCTCGGCCGCCAGCCAGTCATCATCACTGATTCGGAAGTGATTTCCCGGCTCCGGGTGAACATTCCGACAGCGGAACAACTGCCCGCCATCCAGGATTAAGCCGCACACCTCATCCTGCGACGATGCCGCATAATCGAGTAATTCCTGCATCATGAAACCTTCTGAGAGCCGGGGAAGCTGCTGATTGGCATTGGTTCCGGTCGTGGATAACGGAAGCGGCAGCCGCTACGGCGGTGAGAGCACTTATCTTTCGCCGGGTCAGTGGTTGGATTGTCGCGCTCATCTGCAACCGGCGGCCCGTCATATCCGCACCCGACGCCGCGATACTGCCACTGGCAGACGTCGGCAAGGATGGTTCGCGCCGGGATGATAGCGTTGTCGCAGTCAATCGGTGTCGCCAGCGTGTAGGTCACCTGCTCGAACGTCTCTTCCGTCATCTCCTCAACAACGTAACGGGAAACCGCTTCCTGCGTCGGATCTGCGTCAGGGTTGCCATTGGGGAAGTTCACCGCGTCCAGGTATTTCACCGGAACCTGACGGCGGGTGATCACCACCCCAAGCATGTCGTCGAAGTCATGGTTTATGCCCGTCAGTAAACCCGTAACGTTCGCCACCGCCATTGACGGGCGGGCATATGTGCCTTCGTTCTTTGACTCGAATCCTTCCACTGCTATCGGGTACGCCTGATACTGATTCCCCTTCCAGATCACATTTCCGTAATATCCATTGGTGCCGGAATGAAACCGGATAAGGTCTCCGCCAAAGGGTTGCAGGTCGGCTTCGAACAGGTCGATAAACGCGCCTACTCCGGCGTCTACGCTGTCGATAATTAAATTTGCTGGTATGTCGCGCACGGCAAACTCCCATAAAAAAAGCCACCAAGTGGTGGCTACTGTCTGAATATCAGGATGTTGCTTACTGATAACCCTGGTTAACGTGTAAGCTCAGCCCGTCAGTGGTGGGACACTGGCGTAACCATCGAAGGGGGATGGCTGATTACCTCTGATAAAGGAAAAATAATGTCAGAATTTAAATTAAACGCTATTGACTTTATTTCTTTTGCGGTCGCTGGAAATACATTTAAATTAAAAGCTAATTTGATTGGCCCTAATGACCAATTTCATTCGGTAAACCTAGATATAGCGCCAGATGAGATAAAGAATAAAACCATCGGTGAGATTGAAAAACTTGCCATTCAAGCCTTGCGTTCAGCTTGAATTACGGCAATTTGATCTAATTTCGCAGTGATTTGATTATAAGCACAGGTGTGAGCGCTAATAACTTCTTCCATCTGTGCTTTCATTGAATCAACCATAGCCTCTAACTCTTCAACACGTTGTTCTAAAGTCATAACTGTCTCCCGCCTTTCGGCTTATCGTGGTACTTGTTCAAAAGTGGCCGTCAGTTCAAACAGCGGCCCGGTCTTTGTCATATTCCAGGAGCGGCAGACAAACAGCTTCCGCACTCCCGTATCGGATGGCGTCCAGTAGAACGATTCAACCGCACCTCTAGCCTTGAGGAATGCCTCTGCATCCTTCGCGGGGTTGCTGCTGCACGAGCCGCTGACGCCGCGAAAGGTGAGCGAGTATTTATCCATCAGTGGATTGATACCCTTCACCTGTCGCTGTTCGTAACTGTCGCCGAGCTTAACGACGGCTACGTTGGGTGTGCGTTCAACGCTGTAGCCCTTTTGCGGTGTCCATGTGAATGTTTCTGGCATTACTTACGCCTCCCTTGCAATAAACCACCGGGACGAGTGCTCTGGTCTACCATCATCTTCAGCATGTCGTTACTCCACGCTTTGCGCAGCCTTGCGATATCCTCACCGCCAATTCCTCCAGTGGTATTTATCGTCAGGTTCATTACGGGGTTGAATGAAGCACCACCACCTCCGCCCCCCAGCGCATCTTTGTTGCTGATCACCCGACCATTATCACCCGGTATCATGTACTGGCTACCATTGCTGGCCTGGAATATCTCTGGCTTACCCTTCTCGCCGACCCGATACAGAGATCCGGCATCGACCGGACCACCGTTATAACGCGCACCAGCAACGGCCATTCCTTTGGCTGCAAGTAGTGAGCCAGCATAAGCCGTTTGCCCTATAGCAGTGGCGCTCCCCATCGTTGCGATAGAAGCGCTCATTGCGGCAGGCGCCCACGCAGAAGCGGCTGCAGTAGCCTGAGCCATTGTCGATGCCAGTGATGCAGCAGCAGCGGCCTGCCCCATTAACTGGCTCTTGACCCACTCAATCCCCATTTGCACCAGACTACCGACAACGCTGTTGAGGATTGTCGTGCCGATGTTGGCGAAGGATTCTTGCAGGCTTTGCGTGCCGTTAATTAGCCCCGTAATCGCGCTGGTTGCCCCCCCATGCAAGGAGTCGATTGCAGAGCCAAGCATGTTGTTGATCTCGCTCTGCTGCTGCCATTCTTCCCACATGGCAGCCATACGCTTCTGGTGATACTGGTCTTCAATTCCTGCGCGGACAGCTTCGGCCTCTGCAATTTTTTGCGGGTAAAGCGCAACATATTCATCTAGCTGGGCCATCTGCTGTGCGTAGGTGTTATCCACTGCGGCGACTGGTGATACCTGCCCCTGTAGCCCGGTAAAGTTTTGCCCCGCCTGAGTGCGTTTCCTTTCCTCTTCTGCTGCGGCTTTGGTTGCCTGCTGTATTTTCCATATGGATTCCGCTTGCTGTTCAGCTTTTGCGATCTGCTCTGCTGATGCTTTGTTTCCAAGAGCAACTACAGCGTCGTATTTCGCCAATTCGAGAGAGCCATCGGCATAACCGGTGTTGAGACGATCTAGTGCGGCCTGTTGTCTTGAAAGTGACTCCATAGCCTCATCAGCAGCTTTAGTTCCCTCTTTTGTAGACTTGGTTACTGCTGAGTCAGCCTGCTGGAGGTCATATCGTTTTGCTGCTGCTTCTTCAATCTGCCTCATCTGATTTGAATGCGCATCCACCCCTGCATCAAGGGCTGCCTGCCTTGCCTCGGCTACAGCCCTTTCTTTTTTGTCGGTAATAGACAGCAGACTGTTTTGCTTTTCAAGGTTGGACAGGAGCTTATCTCCATCCTCGCTACGCATAACCATCAGACTGGAAGAGTTATATTTCTCCTTCGCTTTTGCTGCGAAGTTAATCATATCGCCGAGCTTGCCCATCATTCCGGCGGTGATACTTGCCTCTTCACCTTCTCTCTGGAGAAGCGGCAGGCCTTGTCGCATGGTGCCATTGAGTGTTGCCTGTCCAATATTAATGGCGTTCTGGGTCTGGCTTAATCTGTTTTGCGCTTTTTCAAGTTCGAAAGTAGCTATTGCAAGCCTATTTTGAGCACCAGACAATGCTTCTGCTGCCTCTCTCCCTCTTGTGGTGTTGCCATATCGTCCTATTTCGCGGTTATAGTTTTTTACCGCATATTCAGCGTCGTTAAATTCTTTCTGTGCGTCGGCTACCGCATCGCTTAGTTCTGGCAGATTCTGGCTCAACTTTCCAATGGTTGCTGCCAGTTCGGTATGAGCCATCGATTGAAATTTAGCACTCAAATCATTGACGCTATCAGCCAGATTGTTGGCATCATCTCTGGCTTCTTTTGTTACCTGCGACCAGTATACGACGGCGCTGGCTGCGAGCATGGCAACACCTGCTGGCCCGCCAATAAGTGATAACGCCCCACGAAGAATCCCAGCTCCAGTAGCTAACCCAGCCTGTGCCGCTTTATTTGCCGCCAGAGCGCGATTGTAATTATCAACAGCACCAGTTGCGGCTACGCGCGCGGCAGATAAGCGTTGCTCGGCAGCAGCAGCATTCGCCGCGCTAACCGCTGTCTGCTTCATCATCTCCGCAAGGCGGATCTCGTCCAGCGCCCGTTCTTTTGCGATAGCAGCTGCGCGGAGATCTGCGGCGGTTTTATTTGCAACGGCTTGCGCCGCCTGCATCTCTGCTGCCGACTGATTTCTTGCAGCAACTGCGGCCTTTACCTTCGCAGCAGTAGCCATTGTCAGTGCGCCAACATAACGGCTACCCATAACAGCGGCAGTGGCGGTAAGGATGGCACTTAGAGCGCCGATGTTCTCACTGACGCTGATCACGGCATCGTTGAAAATTGCTGTACCGGTTTTTACTGTGGAGTTTTCACCAAAGAACTTGGTGATGTTGTTCCCGGCAACCTGCAATGCCTGACTGATAATTGTCGTGGTGTTGGCAAACTCATTGCCGATCGTCACCCCTTGTGAAAGTAATCCGTTAACCACAACATCAGTAGTCAACTTCCCGGCGGCGGCCATCTGGCGTAACTCTCCAATACCAACGCCCATAGAGTCAGCAAGGGCAACCATCAACCTGGAACCCTGTTCAGCAACAGAGTTAAACTCCTCCCCTCTCAAAACTCCCGAGGCGATACCTTGCGATAGCTGAATGATTGCGTTCTCAGCCTCTTGAGCTGTAGCGCCAGATACAACAAAGCCCTGGTTGATAATAGTTGTTAGCTTAGCCAAATCCTCTGCTGAGGTATTATATTGCCTGGTTCCTCGCTCAAGTCTTGCATACAAAGTTGCCGTAGCATCAAGGCTGGATCTTGTTTGCTGCGTAATATTGAATACCCTCTCCGTCACATCCAGCAATTGCTCGTTCGGACGAATAGCGTTAGCCAGTTTGTTGTTGAGCGTAGTCCATGCGTCGGCGTATTGAGATACCTGTTGAACCGACAGGATAGCCATCAGAGAAGTGGCTACACGACTCAGGCTACCAAAGGATGATGTTAGCGATGAAGCGGCCTTATCAGCCCGCTTGAAACCACCTTCCATGCCGTCGGTTACGTCACGAACCTGTTTATCAGCACGCAGCAACTGTGCCGTATCGGCCTTAATCACATATTCAATATCGCCGACGTTCTGGGTCATTCTCTTTTCTCCAGGCAATAAAAAACCCCGCCGGAGCGAGGTCTTGTTAGTTAATTTTTACCTTAGAGTAGGCCGGCTTTTCTTCTTGCCTCTTCCAAGTATTCTTCATCAGTTTTTTCTGGGCCGAGATCCAATGGTTGCTGTCTTTGCCATTCCTTCAGCTTGTTGCTAAGCGCGTAGATGATTTTATCAAAATTCTTCTGATGCCTATGCGCTCCAGTCACGTTTACTCCAAGCTTAAGTGAAGAGTCGATACCAACAGTACACGACTTATCTCCATCGGCATTAACCACGATAGAGACATTTTCACCCCATGAAAAAAGTGAGATGCCCGCACTAACGGAAACTCTACGCAAAATGTCGTCTTTTTGCTTTATAGACATCCCGACCTCTGGAATTGCCTCAATCAGTTTTTCGTAAGCAATATCAGCCGGAAATGGAAATATCTGCTGTGTAGATTGACTGGCGAAACTCATATCCCTATCCCCATCAGTAAAAGATGGTCAAATCCTACCACCAGTTGACGGAATAATCAGCAGGGATCGGCGCAACGACAAAACCCGCAGTTAAGCGGGTTCGGATGTGCGCTTCAATCAGGCAGATTTGGTTGGAAGGTCGTTACGAATCTCTGGCTTCTTGTCGCAGGTAGTGCTGGAGAAATTGTTCTTTGATACCCACTGCCAGTTGAACGGATAGCCGGCGCGATACTGGGTCTGGTTGGCTACTTTGCGAACTCCGTAAATCTGCACGGTGGTATCTTGCCCGCCGAGCATTGCCACAGCCTCACAGATCGGTTCCTGTTTCTCCATGATTCCTGCGCAACCAGCGAGGAGTGCAACGCAGATCGCAATAATTGGTAGTTTTTTCATTCCTTTATCCCTCTACGCCATTTTAGGCATTATCCTATAGCCATAGACTAAATGAGTAAACGACAACCACCCCCTCAATCTTTGTGGTTTTCAAATGCTCTATCACCGATTTTCCGCGCCATTGCGGATCTCTGATGGCCGTCAGTTTTCTGGCGGCTTCTTTTTCTCAGTAAATACCCGGCAAATACATTTGCACCTCATCAGCAACGCGATCACGCGCTGCATGGAGTAGCTTTTTGCGTCCGCCAACTCCCCACCGGGCCATCTGGCTGGCGCACTGACTGATCGCTTTGGTTTCGGTGTTAATAACGTGGTCGATTTTGTTGAGACGGGACATGGCATCGAACCCGCGACGCATCAGCATTTGAAATGTCTCATAGACTTTGATTTCAAAAAGTGGATTGAGCCAGGCTGCATAGCGTATAGCGATAAGCTCAAGCCCCCAGGAACCCTGAAGTGGGCCACCCTTAATGGTCATAACCGATGCGATTTTCTTCGCATCGCTCAGGGCTTGCACGAACCGCCTTACTTGCTTGGTTTTGAGAAACTCACCTGGTCGCTGTGATTCAGTGGCTTTACCTTCAGCCACAGCCGCTGCATGGAGGTCATTGAGGTTGTAGCGCCCTTCATTGTCGACACGAACGGATACGCCGTTTACAGATACGGTAGGATAGTGCATGAGGTTTACCTATAGAAAGTGAGCCTGTCACACAGAGATAGCCGCCCCAGAGTACAACTAACTCTCAGGCTCGCTTTCTGTAGGCTCTAGGATTATAACGTGCGCGTGTGAAGCGCGTTGGTTTTATTGCGGATACAAAAAAGCCCCGCTATTGCGAGGCTGGTTGTGTTGCTTCGAAGGAGATTAATGCGGGCCGTTCCGTTGCGCGTCGATAGCCAGCATTTGCTCGGCCCAGTCCATAACCTCGTCGTATTTCTCCTGAGTCGGCACTCTGGCTTTCTCTTTCTGCGGGAACTTGGCATTCATGGCGGCGCGGAAGCTGGTCATTGTCATGTTCCAGGCATCAGACTCGCTCATGCCGAGGTGAGCAACAGCGGTGTAGACGAATGACCGTACATCGAATTTGTCACTGTATTCGCCTTTTTTTCCTTCGAAATCCTCCGGCGGCTGATCGCCCATTACGCCATGCAGAATCAGGTGGCGGGCAAGCTGGATAACATCCTCGATTGGGATAACCCCAGGCTTGAACAGCAGCCGTCCTTCTGCGTTCACCGAGTACGAACCAATCACCTCTGCAATATCACCCTCAGAGCAATTCCGTACTACGTTTGCCGCAGATGCTGCCATTTCAGCAAAGCATCGGGCATTGGCCGCCTTCAGGATTTGAGTATCGGAGATTCGGTGTTTCGGGTAATGCCCGGCATGAACCTTCACGAAAGCATCAACAATCTGTTCCGGCGACCCAATACGAGACATGGCGAGGAATGACGGGTTGAGGAATATCTCTTTGCCCCCAGAGCGGACAATGGCCTGGCCGATATCGGTTATTGCTTTCATGAAACCTCTCAAAAAAAATGGGGCCGAAGCCCCTGGTGTCAGGCTGCGTTGACAACAACCGTCGCAGTACCGGATGTGACGGTACCCGCCGTGGTGGATGACACCTGGCAGGTGTATGAGCCAGCATCACCAGCAATCACACTCGCTTTGGTGTACGTTGCGGATGTTGCACCTGAGATATCACTGCCGTTTTTCTGCCACTGGTAAGCCAGCGTAGAACCATCAGAAACCGTCGCGGCAACTGACAGGTTCAGCGCGTCACCTACGGTCAGTGTGCGGTTTTGCGGCTGAGTGGTAATGGTGATTACCGCGCCAACATCACGCACGTCAACCTGACCGGCACTGGACGCTTCGACAGACCAGGTGGCAACGTCGTCGTGCGGCGCCTCATCGCCCCATGATGTCACCATGAACGGCCCTTCGGTGATATCGTTCGGAGAGATGATTTTGAACCACACATACGGCTGGTTGCTGGTCTCTGCTGGCGGGTTGTAGACGTGACGCTTAAGCGCGTTCTGCGCATAAACATCCTCTTTGCGGGTCACACCGTCACCTGAGAACGAAATGTTCTTGTAGGTAACGAGGCTCTCCTGAGTAAATGCAGCGCTCATGTCGCCGGTCGCATCTGCGGTTTCCCACTCTGCATTTACTGTTTTGCCGCGCATCATGCCGAGTCGGCGGTAAGCGCTGGCGGTGGGTTGTACTTCAGGGCATCCAATCGCGTAATAAACGACGACGTCGCGCCCGGTAAAAGCGCCCGATTCACACGCCATAGTGATTTATCTCCGTGTTATCTGGAAATGATGGTTTGAAAGGAAATATCGAAGAGGTAACGCCCTTCTTCGGTCTGGATGGCGGTGATGCCGCCTATTGGCTGCATCGAAATGATGCATTCGGTTTTGTAGTCGTCGATCATCGCCTGGCGGATGGCGTCGGCGCGGTCTTCAACATGGTTAATATCGCTGTCGTTCTGACCTGACAGGAGGAGGATGCGGAAATAATCGCGGGTTATCGCTTCTTCTGGCTTGCCGCCACCGTTCTGCTGGATGACAAGGTATCTTTCCCCCTCGGTATTCTCCAACTCATTCCAGAATCGCTTCTGGACGCGATAACCAACATCAAAGCCATGCGACTGCAACCACGCTCTCAGCGCGTCATACACTTCGCTACGCGTCATACTTTGTATCCTTGCTTGATGATGGCCTTAATCTCGTTGAGGCCGTCACGCTCGAAGCCTTTGGTCAGGAACCCCGGTTCAGCATCAGGATCCCAATAATTGCCTTTCCCCGTTCCACCACCGAATTCTTTTCCGGCGCGAGTTCTGCCAAAATGTTCACGTGGCTGACCTTTTAGCTTCCCTGACATGCCATGAACGGCGGCAGCGTATGCAGCCGTGTACCCAACCTTTCCCTGCATCCCTCCAGATATAGGTTCAAGCTTTCTGTACTGGCTGTTGATGAGCGTGGAGGTGTCAATGGGAGTAAGTAGTGCTGCATGAGACGATCCTACAATCATGACCTCGGTCAGCACTCTTTCTGTGCGTGGCCCGGCAATTTCTGCCAGCACCTTGCGGGTGTTCATCTGAACACGCTTGATACCTTTAACGGGCATACCACCACCTGATTATTTGAATAAATGCAGCGCAGCAAGAAAAACCCAGGGCAAAACAAGCTAATCCAAGCGAGAACATAAATCACCTCACGTCATAACCTTATAATCCGGCTCCTCGCCGAATGGCGACATATCCCATTCCGTCACCGCCTTGATGACGTTTGCACCAGCTTTCAGCGGATCGGCCTGAGATGTTGTGTCACCTCTGGCGATATACCAGTCGCGCTTCGGCATGGTCGCATCGATGCCATTACGCTTCAGTTCAGTGAAGAAAATCAGGTTCGTGGTGAACTCTTTCCCGCTGGCATCTACAGCAACTTCATTGTTTGCTGTCCAGGTGCAGTCAATCAGGTAGGGAGTTCCGTTTGTCCAGGTGCTGTTCCAGTCGTCGTAGACGCGCGGGTAAACAGTGGCAACATTGGTATAACTCCATGCGGCTGTTTCAGACACCGTTATCCTCCCACCGGATCACCTCCGGATTCTCCGACGCAACCTTCCGGCACAGCAGATACCAGTCACCGTTACTTTTCACATAGCCGGTAACGCGCTTACCACTGTCGGTCATCACCCAGACCTTAACGAACGGCTCAGGCAATCGCTGCTTAACCGATACCCATGCCATTACTTACTCCCACACATACATCCACCTCGGCCAATCCAGATACCAGCAAACGCTGTATTGGTCGGGTCAGGAGGGATGAGGTCATTAGCACAGCCGTGTTTGTCAGCGCCACGCAACAGTGCCAGCGCCCCTTTCCATCGGTCGGAAAACGACTGGTATCGGAATGAACGCGATGCACCATTGGGTGCGGTCTGGGAGCTGATGTACTTATCGCCTTGCCCCAGACCCATCAGTGCAAGCAAATACATCTGGATTGCCAACGCCTTTGATGCCGGATAGTGAGAATCAAGGCATTCCTGAATGCTGTTAACATCATCCACTAACGACTGAAGCATGAAGTCAGGAAGATTTATTCCCTGGCTCTGCAAATACTCTTTGGCCTTCTCCAGCGTTACCATAGCTATTCCAGCCCTGATAATTTATTGAGTTGCAGATCGCAAAGCGCGCGAAGATGCTTCAGGAGAATCAGTCGTTCCACGCTCGACGAGTCTTTAACCAGTTCGGTGGTACTGGATATTGCCAAACTGATCTCATTGGTGACGCTCAACGATGAAATCTCAGCAAACTGCGTGTGCGGCAATGGTTGCTTCATATCTTCTGGGATCATGTTATGCACCTTATTAGCCCCGCCGGAGCGGGGCATAAAAAAACCGCTTTCGCGGCGGTTATTCAGCAGGGAACAGTTTTTCGAGTTCACCATCAGGCAACAATTCACCGAGCTTTTCAGCCCCGAGATTGCCTTTAAACTCGATACCCAGCTCCGTCATGCGCGCTGCGATAATCTCTTTTCGGGATTTCACATCCGTGCCAGCCTCTGGCGTCGCCGGTGTTAATGCCGCATCAGAGAGTTTCATAACATGAGGCTTTAGCGCAGGATGCAGTTTCTCAATTTCAACCACATCACCGACGTTCACTCCATGCCATGCTCTGGTTACCTGGTATTTAGCCATGCTGATCTCCTTATGCCAGATTGGCGGCGTAGACCACGCCGGACAGGCCTTCGCCGTCTTTCTTAATTTGCAGACCCTCAGCGCTCATAATCTGGAAATTATAATTCGACTGAGGCATTGGGCGCGGCAGAGGGACAACGCCGACAGCCATACCGACCAGCGGAGAAATCACGTCCTGACGACGCTCATAAGCGAGGAATTCATTACCGGAAAGCGCGTAGGTCATCTGGATAGACTTCGCAGGAATGAACTTGCTGATCGCATCCAAAACCGTGCCGCTCAGTAACGCATTGGTGCCGGTGTTAATGTCTACCAGGTATGGCTTCGCCATGTTGGCCCACACTTCCGGGCTAACCCACAGCTTGTCGTAAGCAGTTACTTTGTTGGTGCGAGCCGTCAGCCCAAACGGACCGGTCGGGCCGAAGAAGGCCAGCAACTGCGCCGGGGTTGCAGTGGTGAGGTCGATGTTGGCACCGCCAGCACCGCTACCAAGGTTGATTTTCTGAGTGTTGCGGTGGTTTTTCATGCCCTGAGCCGGCATGCCATCTACAACGATGCTGGCATCGCCATTCAGGTAGAAGTTGACGCGTTTTTTGTGGAATTTACGCATCTTGGCCGACTGCGATTCCAGAGCCAGATCGATACCGACGGTGCTGAGCCCTGCAGCATGACGCCAGTTAACGCCATAACCAGCAGTGAATACCGGAACAGGGTCGCCATCAGAGCCAAACTCGGTATGGTCGAAAGAGTAAGGCGCCTGACCGTCAATGCTGATAGAGACATCATCAGCGATATCGCCGGAGACGTTATACAGCTTTGCAGTTTTGCCGATTGGCAGAATGGTCTGCACACCCATCAGGTCATTGACGATTTCCATGCCAATTTCCTGATCGCGCATCTGGATAATCTGACGGTCAATTTCGGCCCAGAACTCGCGAGTAAAGCCACCGATAGCGTTCGCCGCCAACATCTCATGTGTCATGCGCGTGCGATACGCGTTGACCATCATGTCGTGCTGGGCGTTATAGATGTCACGGTTGGCCCAAAGCTCATTCCAGTGACCGCGCAGGCGGCCATTCGTAGCCAGTGTTTCAGCGGTAAAATACATTCTTATTCTCCTGATTAAGCGCCAGCATCTGCAGCGGCTACGGTACCGACGCGCATACGCACACTGATGAAATCGGTAGTGCTGGCTGCAATGGTCGCATCGTCTTGGCTATAGCCAATCACCGAATCGGTGTCTGCAGTAGCTTTGGTAAATTGCCCATTACTACCCAACTTGATTGGATCGTCTTTGGCATAAGTTCCCGCCACGCATAGCAGCGCCAACTCGCGACCCTCTTCTACGTAGTTACCCACGGCGGAGTCGCCAGCGGGCACTGCTTCAGTGATTTTCAGACCCTGATGATAGGCAACGTCGATGATGTAGAGACGTCCGGCGAGTTCAGTTGCCTGCGCAAACTCGTTATCGTCGTTGATGACAGCAGCGGTACCTGGCAGCAAGTCTGCTGCAGTGGCGCGGGTTTCGGTCTTGTACAGAGACTGACCGTCGATATTAACGCGGCGATAGCGAGCCATTACGCAGCACCTCCGAAATAGGTTTTAGGGTCCGGCGCGCCAGATTCATTCTGCTGCTGCGCGGAATTAGTACCCAGCGGTGCCGATTCACCGATGGTTTTAAACATTGCGTCCAGCGCTTCGCCTGACAGTGCGTTAGCCACGATATCGCCATGGACCTTTGCTACAGCATCACGCTTTGCTTTCTCTTCAGCGCGGGAGTTTGCAGTTAGCGTTTCAGTGAGCTTGTCCTGATTGGCCTGTAGGCCGGTGATCGCATCCTTAATCGGGTTCAGGGCTTCGGCGAAGTTTGCGGCCAGGCCTTTACCGATTTCGCTGATCAGCTCTTGTTTCTCTTCAGTGGTTAAAGGCATGTCGCCCTCCGTTTTGTGGTTTGGTGCAGGCTGTTCCTGCGGTGTGAAAAAAGATTTGAGTTTGTTGACGACAGCAACCCATGAACTCTGGCGCTGAACCTCTGTCCCGGTATCATCAAAGACAATCTTTCCGCCTTCAGACTTGTATCCGTAAACCTTCGGCTCGCCATTGTTGAGGATGATTACCGCTTGCGAGTCAGTGAAGTCAGCCACCCAGGCGTATTCTTTCTCGCCAGGAGCGAATTTATCTTTCGCTGCCTTCTCCAGCCTCCGCTCACGCTCGCGATAGGTTTCCCCCACCAGAGCGCCGGAATTAGCTTTCAGTGGAGTGGCAAGATCAGCATTTACCATCATCCCTACCCCCTGTTCTGGCGTAGCTGCGCCAACCTCATCCAGAAGGATGGCGTCATGGTCCATCGCGTGAATTTTCGCAACCCATGAAGCCCCCTGAGCTTTCTGCTCATCGTTCGCTTCAAGCTCCTCCAGGAATACGGCAACGCTGGTATGGATTGGTGGAACATCCTCGCCTTTATCCAGCGCTTCAAGACGCTCAAGGAGGCGCTTTCCGTCATCCGTGCGCTTTGCCACTTCTGTATCGATCCACTTCTCGACGTAGACGCGGTTGCCGGACTTCTTGACGTTTTTGTTCCATGCCCCTACATAACCCACATTCAGCCCCTCAGGACTAAAAGCAGAAACAAACTGACCGTTGACCTGTGGATGTCCAAGCGGTGCCAGTGTCCCCTCCAGGCCACTGTAGTGCTGGTCAATCTCACTGGCCGGATACAGACCGCCGTTCATGACCACGTTCGCCGGAAGGGTGTAGGAAGGAACAACCCAGTGCTCGCGTCCGTTGTGCTGTTCGCGCCGGATGGCCTTACTGTTCACCTTCGAGGTGACATTAACTTGCATTGGCATGAGTTAACCCTTAGCCCATTGGTAGCCACGGGCTTTCATTGTGTTAAATGTTTTCTGAGCTTTATCGATGATGGTGTCACTTAACGGCTTGCCGCTTTCATCGACCATAACCGCGATCGTGGAGCATTTGCAGTTCACGCCGTTTGCATCCTTAGCCCACCACTCCCGCTGCTCTTCTGCGGTATACAGATGGGCGTGACGCGCGGCATGGGTGCTTCGGGTCGTCGGGCTGAGCGCTGATATGTGCATCTGCTTTGTACGGATGCCATATCGTTCTCTGGCTTCGTCGTCTTCGTCCAGGCGCGCACGGCGCAGCGCGGTGGTAATCTCCGTCCTGGCAATACGATTAGCCCGGCGAGACTCAATCCCCGTCTGCTCAGTAAGGCGCTTAGCTATCTCCAGTGGATTTTGTCCGCGCCCAAGTCCATCGGTCAGTATCCGCGCCATATCCGCTTTCACACTGGCGCTGAGGTTCTTCATTTCCTCGAAGGTACGAGCGCGAACAAGAATCAGCCTACGTCGGTACGGTTCGCTGAGAAGGATTGTCGATACGCTTTCCTGTCCGGCAGCGTACACGGCTGATTGCTGCGCCAGATTGGCAAACTCCTGCGCCGTGCCGCGCTGATACGCCGGGTTGACGTAATCAGCCCAGAACCAGAATCCTGTCTCGTTATCTGCACCTAAAATCTCATCAACCAGCAATGAGGCATTGCTGAGGAGCATTGATAGCTGGGTGGAATCGAGGTCGAAGGTGTAACGCTGGTTTACTGATGGCGATGCAGGAATGCGGTCGAGAATGCCCTTGTACGCCTTGCCAATTCGCTTCATTCGCCTGGCGAACTCTCTCATCGCCCCGCGCTCAAGTCGGTCGGCACCCGTCGGGTCTTTAAGGTTTCCCGGAAGTATCGGTGACTTCGCTTTCTTCTTCGTCATCATCTACCTCTGGAAGCGGTTCGGGCGAACCCTCATACCCGGCGGCCACGCGAATTTCTTCACCAGTAAACACCTGCTCACCCGTGCCGATGGAAGCGCTGTTGATTTGCGACATCTTCTGAGCGGCATCCAGTTTTTCACTGTCGCTTTGCGCGTTGAGGTCGTCCCAGATAACGGTCTTCTGACTGACCGGATCGAGGATACTTAATTCGATCAGCTTGTCGCAGAAGTCCTCAACCTCGAATGACAGGTCGCCACGGCGAGACTGGCAGCGAGTATTGAAGTATTTCTGGTCCTCAGTGCTTGAGCGCTCGGCCTGCTGATTGCCAACCAGAATGCGCGTCGGGATATCAACTCCGGCGGCAGCGGTTTGCAGGTTGACGTTATATGTTGGTGCAGGATCGGACACGGCGGCCACAATCGGAGCAACTGAAGCCCCCTGCGTTATGAGTACCGTGTCATTCCCGATATTCATCTCTCGGGCCACCTTGTCATATATTTCGCTAAGTTCGCTGTAGTCGACGCCGTGAGCCCTGGCTATTTCATCCAGCCTTGCTTCTTTATCGAAATTGATGTTCAACTGGCGCGCGGCATTCTTAAGGAATGACTCGCCTGAACCGCCCTCCACCTTCTCCAGACTGACAAATGCGTTATAAGCTGGCTCCAGGAAGCCAATGGCATCTTCCGAGTAATCACCAAGGATGAAAACGCGATCGGGGTGGATATTGACGCGGCGACTTGAACCATTCGGCAAGCGTTCGGCGTACTGCCACATCTTCGGCTGTCCGTAGGTTTTCGAGTTCAGGCCAGTGTCCCAATCACCAACTGTCAGAGAGCCTTCCCATGCGACAGTAACCTTCTGGAGCATCTTGCCTTTCGTTACAGGCTGATCCCAGGCGAGGGAGTCATTGACGTGCAGAAGGATGCCTGCATAACGACCGACAAGACGGCGACGGTCCGCCTCAGAGAATGAGCGCCAAAACCGGTTGGTGAATACCTGTTTGGACTTTTTCTCCCAGGCGGTTTCGTTTTCACTCTCGTCGGCATCGTCACCCTCAATGATTTCCGGGTTAGTCTGCCAGCACTTGCCCACCAGCTTCTCAACGGCACCGTGAGCAATACCACCGCGCCGGTACAGGGCGTAGAGGTTTTCGTATGTGACCTGCTCAGGGAATCCATATTCGCACCACGCAGAATTACGCTTGGCGTCCAGCCCCATCGAAGGGTTAAGCAGCCCCATACGGGCGCGCGCCATCCGCGCATCGTTCAACGCATGGTTGACGGCGAGAGTTAATTTGTCAGTCATGGTTTGTCCGTTTGGTTAGCGAAGGCGTTTCGGAATCATCATCCCCACAGGTTGCGATCCATTCAGTTCAGTCAGTGCGTAAACCATCGCGTCGAGGCGGTCAGGTGATTTCTTCGCGGTGGCGGGGATGTATTCCATCAACTGGTTCTCCAACACGTAGAGATTTCCGTGATTTGCCACCCGGCCCTGCTCGTATAACGCGGATATCGGTTCAGCTCGTGCATACTTCCCTTTGCTGGCATGGACACGAATGATGCGACCTTTGAACCCGGCGTTGCGGAGTGTCTCCTCCGCCATATCGCCGCCCTGGTTAGTCTCAATAACTATCGCGTCAGCTTCGTGTTGCTCATAAGCCGATATGGCTTTCTTGGCCCATCCTGCAGGAGAATATTTGCCACTGTAATCGCCATCCACAGAAAATTGCTTTTTGTCACCAGCGCCATATGAACTGGCAACAACAATCCCGGTTTCATCGCTTTCATCACTGTTGGTCGCCTGTGGGTCGATCGCTACGACGGTGCGAACTTTGTCGTAATGAATTTGCAGCTCGCGTGCTGCGCTGATCATCACTTCTGTCCACAGAGCGCCTTCAGCATTAAACCTTCGAGGCTTCTGCATGTACTGCGCTTCAGCAGTCCGTCGGTGAGAGAACAGAGATACGCGATGCGATTCATTGTGCTTAAACGGCCACAGCCAGCCATCAGGCAGACCATGGTCAATCGGTATGGCGTGGGTGTTTTCAGGATACTGCGCAGCGTATGGCTGACTATTGTCGATAATCACCGGCAGATTCAGATGATGCCACTTCTCACCACTCCCGCCTCGCAGCAGGTATCCGCTGAGGTCGTGGTAGTGGATCCGCTGCATGATGACAATCATCGGCGTCGTCTCGATCGCCAGTCGTGATTTGATTGTCTCGTTGAAACGATTGTTGACGCCGTTTCGCACAGTATCGGAATAAGCATCATCCGGTTTAACCGGGTCATCGATAATCAACGCGCCCTGCCAGCCTGGCTCCATGTGTCCGGCACGAAAGCCGGTAACCTGTCCGGCAGCTGACGACGCGTAAACGCCGCCGCCGTGTTCAGTCCACCACATAGCCTTACTGTCGGCGTCATCGCGCAGCGCCATAGGCCACATTGACTGATAAGCCTGAGACTTAATCATGCCGCGTGCTGTCGATGAGTTCAGCAGTGCCAGATTGTGGGAATAGGACAAGTGCATGAAGCGAGCGCGGTTATTGAGTGCCAGCCCTCGCCCCATCATGTTGATGGTTGCCAGTTCGGTCTTTGTGTAGCCAGGGGGAACGTTAATGATTAATCGCTGTATCTCACCATCAATGACGCGGTCCAGCGTCTGCTGAATCACCTTGTGGTGCGGCGCGACAATCATCTTGCCGCCAGTACGTTGCTTGAAGAAGTATCGAGCGTAGTAAAGCCCGTCTACTTCGCACTCAATCTTGCGGGCGTAAGCCTTTTGCTCAGCAGTCGTCATCCTCCAACATCTCCCGCCGGGCAGCCTTATACTCTTCTTTGGTCAGTGTAGCCATTTCGATTGGCCCACCATTCTTGCCTGTATGCTCATGAGTGGCCTGCTCTTTGAAAGCCATCACATCTATGTGCTTCCCAAGCAGTTCGAGGTTTTTGATTTTATCCGGCCACTTAATTTTCTTAAGTAGCCCGACCATTTCACGCTCTTCCCCGCGGCCTTCAAACATCTCAGCCACATCGAATCCGCTAAGATATCTACGCCAGGATGAAGGCCACTCGCTTACTGGCTTCAGACTCATGTCGTCTTTGAGGATGTCGAGCACGTCCATCTGGTCAATCTCAACCAGACGATTCAGCACGTATGTCGCATTTATGCCAACCAGATCATTGCGTTGCGCTTTAAGTTCGGCAATTCTGGACTGGATGTCAGGTTTTGACAGGTTTTCGGACGCAGTGCGGTTAGCTGTCTTTGCGCTGTACCCCGCCCGAATAGCCGCTTGCGTGGCGTTTAAATCGATGAGGTACTCGCGACAGAACATTTCTTGTTTGTCGGTGAGTGCCATGTTTTATTCCAAAGGATTGAGTATGTCAGAAATTGTTAAGCGCTCTT
Source organism: Pseudocitrobacter sp. CD920760 (assembly GCF_057782505.1). NCBI lineage: Bacteria > Pseudomonadati > Pseudomonadota > Gammaproteobacteria > Enterobacterales > Enterobacteriaceae > Pseudocitrobacter > Pseudocitrobacter sp. CD920760. The sequence continues at coordinate 2,345,692 of NZ_CM173490.1, read as the reverse complement.
CTAAAAACGCTGGTGATGCCGGTGAATACTTCGTTGCCTATATGCTGTCACGTCTGGGAATATCCGCAGCACTAACAACGAGTGGTTCTAGCGCTGTAGATATAATTGCCACTATTGACGGTTCAAAGAGTATCAGTATTCAGGTTAAAGGGTCTTGGGCAAGAAGCCAGCCACGTCAATGGATGGTCGGCAAGCACATGCCCGCTGCATCTCCTGATTTCTTTTACGTGTTCTGCAATATGTCTGAAGATATAGCCAATAAAACCTTTCCCGAAGTTTTCATCGTTCCGAGCGAAGTAGTCGCCAGCCATGCCACTTGGCATCACAGTGCCCCCCTATTCAAAATAAGCAAAGCTGATGAGGGGCAGTATCTTGACCGTTGGGATTACATAGCCGAGGCATTACTAGCAAAGTAATTACATACCAGCGCCAGAGCTTTTGCATAAAGCCATTACGATGGGTCTACCCATGGTGATGGCAACAAAAAACCGCCCGGAGGCGGTTAGGAATCCTGAAAATTAAACTTGAAGTGGTCAGTGACTTCATCCACAGCGAACTGGACATTGTCGGTGCCATCTGGAAAGTTAATTTCACTTCCATCATACACCCAAATGTAATGCCCTGAACCTGGGATAGCCTCATCTAATCGCGAAACCACCGCGTAAAAGCTTGATCCATCACTTCGCTGGTATATCTCATATTTGTAGTTTATGCCGCTGTTACTGACATATTGGACAGTCTCTTTAAGATAACCTTTTTTCACGTAAACCATATAAACTCCGTCTTTTATTAGGTTTACTTAAATTACAGCTGGCATTAAAAAAAGACCAAGCATTTTCATCATCAGGCGCACTCGCAAATGCGCCTTGTGATGATCAACCAACCTTGTTTTGAGAGGCTAGCTTTACAAGATCAATGAAATCCTCGCAAAATTCCAATCGGTGACCGTGATCATCAACAAAGTTGTAATCATTAAAATGCTTTAACATTTCATTGGCGCTTTTGCCAACCAATGGAGAGTTAACAATTGATTCGTCAGCCTGTTTCATCTTCAAACCTTCAGTCAGTGGGTTACGATCCTGCAACTTCAACCTTGGAGATTGCATTCCATGGGGGCGGCATCTATCAATATGCTAGAGTTCCGGCCTCCGTACACACAGCATTGATTAACGCACCTTCTAAGGGGCAGTATTTTGATGTGCATATCAAAAAAGCTGGCTACCCTTATCGCAAAGTTGGGTGATTAAACAAAGTTAGTGATTAGCTCGATTTACTAGCGGCACTGCTCAATAATGTACTGCTGTAGTGCCGCTATTTTTATTCTGTCTTCATTGATTCCGTTTCTGATATCGAGAACGTTTCGTCCAGCAGCTGAAGAGAGTTCGACGGTGGTTCCATCGTCCAGGCTGGCGGGCTGGGTGGCCTGCTTCGGACAGGTGCCGGCGACGAGCACCCGACCACCATTATCAAGCTTGCGCTGCAGAGCATCATTCTCAGCTTTAGCATCAGCTAACTCCTTCGTGTATTTAGCATCCAGTGCAGCGACTTCACGCTGGCGGGTCTGCATGTCGGTGATGGTGGCCTTTGCCAGATTCAGCTCCTGAGTTTTCTCATCTCGCTGCTTCTTGTATTCGGTGGCGTTGTCGCGGTAGTGGTTAACAGCCCAGCCAAGCGATACCACCAGGCAGATAATCACAGCCCATATAGTTGCAGTTACGCTGCTCATGATTTTGGCTCGTTTACCGTACCGCCTGCCTCTTTGAATTTGGCGATGAGGTTATCAGCTTTGTGTTCAAACTGACCATATCCAGCACCGGGCAGAGATGCCCAGATATTGCTGCAACGATCGATAGCCTGACGGATGTCACCAGCGTCGATTAACTCCAGAGCTCGGCGTTCTTTAATCTGCTGCAATGCGACAGCATCCTGGCTGGCAGGAGAGAAATCTTTCAGTCCAAGCTGTTTGCGGTAGGCATCCCACCAACGAGACAGCAGTTGATAGCGACCGGCTGCCGTAGACTTCAGCTTAGGATTCAGCGTTACCAGCTTACGAGGGTGATCGGAATAATCAGTGAATAACGATCCACCAACAATTACATCGTATCCGTGATTCCTTGTAGGCTGTCTTCCGTTATCTGTTCCTTCAGACCAGGCCAGCATATCGAGGAATGCTTTTCGCTGATTGTTAACGGTCTGCATTACCGCCTCCAAAACGATTACCAACATAGCCTGACAGGAATGTGCTGAGCTTTTTCACGCCAACGAAACCGATAAAACCACCAATACCAACGGTGAGAGCTTTCGGAACGTCGAAGTAATCAAGGGCGGAGTATGTGGTTAGCGCCAGCGCGCCACACATTAATCCTTCAAAAAACGTTTCTTTCCAGCTGCTTCCGGAATAAGCCATTCGCAGGACAGCCATCACGATTGCCATGACGACACCACCAATAGGCACGTCACCGCGCCACCAGGACGCCAGAATCTCGCTGATGTCTGCCCATCCGTGTGGAGTGTTAGGCATTTTCATAGTCTCTCTCCTCGCAGTAGAAGCGGGAGCTGTGTTTGAAAGGGGTCAGGTTCTCGGGCTGAATTTAACAACAAAGCGTGTCGATGATGATTCCCGGAACCTGAGAATAAAAAAGCCAGCGGCGCGGCTGGCAATAGAGGGTAGTGCGTTGAGCTTTCGCTCTTATGGTCCTGGTAGGTATTTAGTTCGCCCGGCTGGATTCGAACCAGCGACCAACCGCTTAGAAGGCGGTTGCTCTTTCCTCTGAGCTACAGGCAAATGATTAAAAACTATTTATTAGGCTGCGCCTGATGCTTATCAAGCATTTCCTGTATCCAGGCTTGCAGAACTGACTTATCCCTGCCGCTAGAATAGTAAACCGTTCCATTGATGCCCACCGTGGCATCATATCGACCGCTCTTTCTCAGATGAATATTCCCCTTGCTTTTTCCAGCCATACCAACTCTTTTGTATGGCTTCCTGTTCCTTGCTTGCAAGTATTTGTCAGCAAGTCGCAAGTTTGATATTTCATTGTTTCCTGGATTTCTATCAATGTGATCGATAGTCATGCCTTGCGGTATTTCGCCATTTGCAATAGACCAAACCACTCTATGAGCTCCATAGCTAATACCAGCAATTTTAACTTGGTAATAACCGTTTCCAACTTTGCTACCAGCTGGCATCCCACATTTTATTCTGTGGTTTGGGGCAACCATCCACCTCAATCCGGATGGAGACTTAGGGTCTAATTCGAAAATTCGACGAACCTCTTCCAGAGGGATGCTTATAGTTTTCATGCGTATTTACCTATAGAAACGAGCCTCGCTGCCCAGAAAACCGCCCACAGAGAGGCCGCCGCCTTTAGCGATTATCTCCGAGGTTCGTTTCTGTAGGGCTCTGTGTTGAATTTGCGCCGGGCATGGCGTGAGATTTACTTCAGGAAAATAAAAAGCCCCGCGTGATTGCGAGGCTTGAATTATTTGTGTCGACAATCAAAGCTATGGCGACGATATCAGATTTACGTGAAATATATGCTTTTCAATCCAGTTTTGCAAGACTTGTATGTAAATTTGTCGCCTTTTGTTGTGAACGTGATCGCGTTACTTGCAATAAAGCACTGCTATCAAGACGCATGAATGTACGTTTCATCTCCAGCCATCGATCGGTAAATGTCTCAGACCAGTTCTTTGGTGTGACGCCAACAAGCTCTGCCAGTTGCTGGTATTCGTAAGTTTCGCGCCCTGCCAGTTCTGCTTTCACGTCCTGCGCAGCTAACCAGATAAGGGCCCTCAGCCTATCCAGCGTCTTCCCTGCTACCTTCTTTGTGCCAAGAGAGGATTTAAACTCTGACCAAGCCCATTTAGTAATCGAAACCTGATTTTCCCATCGCACATTCTCGCTGTAGTTCCAGAGTAGCCACGCCTTCTGATGTTCATCGAGCGACAGCACTGCACGACGCCATGATGCTGTTGAATACTCAACAGGTTGCACCAGTGCGATAGATGAACCTTTGGCGCGTGACTGCTGCCCTGGAATCGGTGGGCTTGTCGGGTTCATCAGTCGACCGTTAGCAGGGTTAAGCACTTTCTTGCGGCCACGACTGCGTGGTGTTGCCTCAAACATCGCGTTCTCAGCGAAAGCTACCAGTTGCCCTTTCGTCGCCCCGCTCAGGTCTGCGGTAGCCACAATGAGCTGCTCACGAACGTATTGCAGATATTGAGTATTCATTACGCGGCTTCCTTCTGTGGCTGGTTGGTTTTGGTCTGGCTGTGCTTTGCTACTGGCGGCATGCTGGCGCGCTTAACGCTTTCTTCCTCGTATCGGTCTATTTGCTCCCGTGTCATGATGGCCTCCGATTCCAGGCGCGGATTGCATCTCGCTTTGTAAGATAGGTATCGGTTATGGGCTTGATCAGGCACTGCTTGGTAGTGCATCCGGCGTAAACACCATCGCCATCTGCAATCAGTTCTGCATCACCACCACAGAATGGACAGCTCAGTAAAGAGGCCCAGTGCGGAAGTTTGAGGTCGTAAATCATGCGACCTCCCGCAGTTTCAATGCTTTCAACTTCGCGCGGTACTCATCGCGGATACGAATGAAGTCTTCCCGGCGGTAGTTGGTCATTTCATGGGGGCCGTTGAGCCAGTCGACGTATTTCTGGCCGTAACGAGCGACCAGGCCAGCTTCGTATTGCTGCGCGACCGTCGCCTCTTTGGCGGTGTATTTGCCCGCTCCGGCATTGCAGGATTTGCACTGCTTATGGGCATTGCGCTCTTCAAAGCGCAGTTCAGGGTTAGCGCCAACCGTCTTGAAGTGGCCACAGTCCCACTGTCCGCCATGCAAATCTGGCGGATTCGTCTCTCCGCAACTGATACATGGCAAATCAGCATCACGCGCACGGATGAAGGCGTTGAATGCTTGTTGAGCCTGAGCCTTGTAATAACCGGCAGGACGTAGCTCTGCCAGTCGCTCCTTGCGGCGCTTGCGCCCTGCTTTCTCGGCCTCTTTCTGCTCTTTAATGCGCTTCGCGGCCTCCTTCACTTTCTCCTTGGCTCGCTCCTCAATTGCCAGGATGGCGCCATGCTCCGGGCAACACCAGCGGATCCTGATATCGTGGTACTTCGGCACGAACCACTCATCACAGACTTTGCACTTACGGCGGGATGGCTTACGCATGGGATACCCTCCACTCCTGCGCCCAGGAGATTCGAGCACTTGATGCTTCGGAGAACTTCACGCCGCGCTCAGTACCGAACCAGTAAATCGCCTCGATGACGTCGACCATGTAGCGCTTGCTGGATTTGGATGTGCGGACGCCGAAATAAACACGGCCGCCGTTGATGCCCGGCGCGGATTTTTGCTGCTGGTCATGAGTCTGATTCACCAGAACGGTGATGAGGTCCTTCCATTCCTCACGTGTCAGCTTCTCGCCGTGCCAGACAACCTGTTCAGACAGGTCTTTGAGTAATGGCCACATCAGACGGTTTTGCTTGTCGGTGCGAGTTTCTTCTCTCGCTTCGATAACCATCGGAGCGCGGGGGTTAACCGGGAGTGACTGGATGAAGGCGACGACGTTGCGTTTCACGTTGTCGTTAACGAGGCAGTATTGTTGCTTCACGCTTCACCTCCGCAGAGGTCAAACGCAGAATGCAGAAAATCGCAGGTGCATTTCTGCATCTGTGACAAGGTGAGGAGTTCAGATTGTGGTCGCATTTAAGTCCCCTTAAATGCGCAGAAGTCACCGCCGGGCGTTCAACTCCGACGGCGACTTAATTATGGCTGGTTGATATTACAAAATCAAACTAACTTTGGTTGCTCTTTCAGCTTCCATTTTATCTTCCTGACAGGAGGTTTGCTTATTTCTTGAAAGCCGTCTTTGGCATCATTGTAGCCGCATTCAAAGCAGGCATAGTCACCACTCCACCCCCTGCGTGTTACTTCCTTCCCAACGGCAATAGAACGACATTTAGGACAGATCATAACCCCTCCGGTTTGCATTGGACTGCAAAACGATGATATCAATTCAAACACGGAAGGGAATGGTCTTTACAAAATAAATCCCTTTAATTTCAATAGTATAATATTTCTCTTCGGAATCCATCTAAGAACGGTGAATTATTGATGGTAGTTATTTTCAATCCTCCTGCTGCGGTGCTGCTGGGTATGCGCTACCTTCCTGCCCTGGCTCGTTGCTTCCTGTGCATGTATTCCGGTGGTCATTGGCGTGCGGGCAGCGCTTGTTACCGCAATCAGGACAAACGACGAAGCGCATGTCAGTCACCGTCACGGGGCGGCAGATGTGGCACCAACACGTAGGTTCATTGAGAGCATCTCGTTCAGCCTTAATCTTCTCACCGTCAATTGCTATGCCGGAGTTGCGAATGGCATCCACCGCATCGCGCAACTTGTAAGCCGTCGTTACATGTTCAACCATATTGTTGGAGTCACCAGAATGGTCAACCATAGCGAGCTTATCCTCGGTATGGTTGGTTATCGCTTCCTGAAAGCGTTCAAGCTCCACATACTCCTGACATAACCATCCTCCATCAATGAAATCGCGCGCTTCGACAGCATCAAAGGTGAATGATGTTTCGCCGCCAGTTGGTGAGGTTAAGCCGTACAGGTCTGCTACCGGCTTAAATTGCGTGACTGGTATGGTACCTTCATTGGTGAGGGTACCATCTGCACCCTGAAGCATTGCGGCGCGGCAGGCGTTCCATCCTGCGTGATAATCAGTGAAATTCTCCGTTTTCTTGTAGGCGGGATGCGCTGGCGGTGCGGTGTAGAGCGGAACACCTTTTCCGCCGCCAGAGAACTCATTGTGTCCGTTATATTCACGACCATCTTCACCATCATACATCCACGCGACCGGCTCCCCCTTCTCCCTCCGTACTTCCCGCAGCTCTCTCATCAGCGACAGCATCTTGGGCGTCATGCCGTCCCGTTCTAACTTCCATATCATCTGGTCGAGTTCTTCGTCTGGCACTCGTTCTGTTCGGCTGATTTCGCTCATTGTCCCTCTCCTTCGATAACCTGGATGCCAGCGGCTGTGAGGCACTTCTTAACCGCATCAAGGCAGCAGTTCCACGTGTGCGCTGTGAATGGCACGTTTGATCTATCAACTCGCGGTGGCAGCTTCACGGTGAGCGTTCTGGCATCAAGCGAGGCGATGCGCATACTACCGTCAGCGATGACGCTCTCGTAATACTCGCGTTGCTCAGCAATCCGCTTCTCTGCGGCTTCCAGCTCATTCAGAAGCGCCAGTATGTCGCGTGTCATGACGAACATATTAGGGTCAAATTCATCATTCGCTTTCGCAGCTGCTGCTTTCAATTTTTCGCAAGCCTGTTTGTTGATGGTCATTGGGCTGACTCCTGGAGGCCGATAGCCTCTGCAATTTGAGCTAATACTTCTGCTGATTCTCCGCTTTCCCCAACCGGTTTATTCATCCAGTCAAACGATACCAAGCGACCCGCTTCGACTACTCCGATATTGAAGTCATCACTGCCTTGCATCTTAAAGCCGTGCTTAATGGCCTTATCGCGCTTATCGAATTCGACGCAATCAGATGTGTACCCAATGCCTCCACCATTTTCGTTGCACCACAGGTACTGCTGAATGACGATGTATGACTTACTCATAGTGCTGCTCCCTGTCGTAACTGGGCGGCGAACCCGTTGCAGAGTTCACCGGCATCCTGCAGGACAAGGCGAGCCTCTTCATGAACGCTCTGGGCATACTGTTTCAAGTATTCGCCAGCCAGCTCGGCCCCTTTCGCCCGCACTTCAGCCAGGAAAGCGTCGGTGGCCGGGGTTTTGATTTCGTCAAACGCATCCATCGCCGCATCAAGTGCCACCTGCTGGCAAGTGTCTTCATACTCACCCTGAATGCCGGTTCCAGAGCCGTTAAGCCCTTCGTGCATTTCGGATAACGTTTTACCAAAACCCTTCAGCCCCGCATTCTCCGCGACCACCGCAGCCAGTTGCTGCTCTAACTCTTCGTATGTTGGTTTCATGCGGCAGCTCCTTCAAATTGGTAAGAAATTTTAATTCCCAACTTTTTAGCCATGGCATGCTCAGCGACGGCACCTTCCGACTCTTGCCACCCATGCAGCATGTGAATGGCGTCGGCGCAGCGAAGCATCGCCAGGCAGATGTCCATATACTCACGCTGAGATAAACCATCCGGGAGCGTGGCCGGATTTAATGCCACATGACCACCTGATAACATCTGCTGTGCTACTGCGTTAAACATCGGACGGTTGTAGTTTTCGTAACCCGTCATTGGTCCTGCGATGTAAATTTTCATACCCCTACCCTCCCGTACTTGTCTGATAACTCGCCCATTTGCCTGTGGATTTCCGCAAGGTCACACCCTGCGCACCCCAGAGCTTCGGCTATGAGTTCTTCCTGTTCTTTGGATGGCCCCGCTTGGAGAATCTGATTAAGTTTCCTGTTCGATACGCCGCAGTGCTTGGCGATGCTGATGAGCGTTACACCGTTATCCTTCGCCATGGTCCTAACCATCAAGCGATAATCACTCCATTCGCTCATACCCCTACCCTCCCCCAAACCATCAATACTCGCTTCATAGCCGGACTCTGGCGGCATTCCTGGCAAATCACATTCACTGACTGACGCTTGACCGCAGCCTTACGCTTCAAGCCGGACAGGTGATAAATCCGATGGCCGGTGCGCCCGGTGAATTTGATTTCGCCTGCCTTTGCCATTTCGCAGATTGCTGCTGATACCTGTTTCACAGTCAGGCTCAGAGATTCCGCTATCTGCGGCGATGACATGCGTCGACCATCCGACAGCAGCAGTGCAATTTTCGATGGGATCGTCATCATCCCTTCGCGGCGTGACATCAGGCTGGACTCCGCGCCCTTCAGGCTGCGCTCGCGGAGGAGTTCACCACCGATGCCGGCACGCCATTCTTCGTATGCCGCCTTCCCGGCGAAGTAACCGAAGCCAGCCATGCTGTAAATCAGCCCGGTTTCACGGAGCACTGCGATTTCTTTGTCGAGTGCATGACCAGAAATGCCGATGGCCATCATCAGGTTCTTACGGGTGATTGGCTGATTTGCTGTTACGTGGTCCAGAATGCGTTGTTTCAGTGAATCCATCATGCAGCCCCTTTAGAACGGTATGAATCCCAGGTGAATGACAGCGTACATCCGCCACCATCGCTCATGCGGTCGAGAACGCGCTCACCAATGAAAGCTGCCAGCTCGTCTTTGGTCTGGTTGCTAATCAGGATGGTGGGCTTCATGCGCTCGTACCGGGTGTTGATGATTTCAAACATGATCAGCTTTTCAGCATCACTACCGAACTGCACACCAACCTCGTCGATAATCAGAAGGTCAGGCTTCGTGTAGAACCTGATAACGTCGTCTTCCGTGTTTTCGGCGGTTTTTGACCACGTCGATTTGTAAGCTCTGGCGATCCTCAGCGCGGTGGTAAAAACCGCTGAACTTTGGTGCTCAGTAATAGCGTGCCGGGCTATTGCAAGGGCAAGGTGATTCTTGCCAGTGCCGGGCTTCCCGCACATGACGAGACCACCGCCCTTCTGTAAACGCTCAGGCCATCGGCTTGCATACGCCTGACATACCTTAAGCGCGCGCTTAGCGTCATCGTTAACCGGCTCATAGTTCTGCAAGGTGCATGACTCAAACCGGGTTGGGATATCCAGGCGTTCCAGCAGAAGGGAAATATTCCGCTGCCGTGATGCATCGTCGAGCCGAATTTTCTCAGCCTGAAGTTTGATCAGCTCATCACGAAGGCAACCAGGACAACGGCTTGGGCGCGGTGGTATTTTTATGAGCGAGTTAGGGAAAGTTCTTGTCCGGCATTCAAACTGACCATGTTTTTCACAGGTTTCAGTACTGACTGAGACCTCGACATCTTCAATCTGAACAGGTGGTTGGCTCAGCTCAGCAATACATTTTTCAAGGTGGGTAATTTTTTCATCCAGCGTCATGATCAGTCCCTCGCCCATGCAGGAATTTCAGTCTGGCCATAGTCTTTGCCAGCAAAGTTCTCAGATACGCGAGACTGCGCGCGAGGGGTCTGCTTGGCGATCTTTGGCTCAAACAAACCCTGCCAGCCATTCGCGATGCTCTGGTTGATGATTTCTTCAGGCTGGTATCCGCTGCACTTGCAACGCTCAAGCAGGTTGATGGCCTGAGTTACCGTCTGCTGAGACTTAATCGGTTTCTTCAGGTCGCGACGATAATCGACCCATGACTTCCAGACCGCCTGTGACAGCCATTCAGGGAGCGAAACCCCTGCCGGATCGAATGAGGCCGATTTGGGGGATTTAGGGGGGTTATTACTATTGTCTTTATTGTCTTTTGTATGTTTGTCTTTTGTGTTTACCTGATTTGGGTAAGTGTCGTTACCTGATTCGGGTAAACATTCCTTACCTGATTCAGGTAAATTTACCTCTTTCAGGTAAACATTATCTTTCTTACCTGATGCGGGTAATTTAACCCATTCGCTGACCGATTTATTGATGCCTACCGCGCGCCCGATTTGGGTAAAGATCCCACGCTTAACCAATGCACTTTTAGCCGCTGAGCATTTGTGCGGAAGCATTCCAGTCAGAACCGAAATTTGCTCATTGCTGACCCAGTCAGATTTTTTGTTAAAGCCGTATGTTTTGCGCATAACAGCCATGAAGACCAGAAGTTGATGCTGGGACATTCCCGACAGCATGACAGCCTCCAGTAGCTCATTAGCGATGCGCGTAAACCCATCTTCAAGATCTGCCACGCGCGGCTCCTTAAGTGCCACGTCAGGCACAGGGAAATTGATTACTTCGGCAGTGTTTGCCATAATTGCTCCTGTGAATTGATCCAGTTAATTCCACCTGAGAGCCCTTTCTGTTCCAGCAGAGGGGCTTTCGACTTTTTGATACTTCCCATCTCACACCATCCCCAGCATGGTCGTGACCATTGCCATTAACGGGCCAGACATATCAGGCTCAACGTGGAACATCGACACGATCCCCTCGCTAAGTTCTTTCAGCTTCTGATGAGTCGGCGCGTTGAGCATGACGGCTTGTTTAGCCTCGCTAACCTCCTTCTCCATCGTGGCTAATCGAGACATGAAGCAGTCCTGCGGAAGCAACCGCGTGCGATATTCAAGCGGCAGGACAGCCATAATTGCTGGCGTCAGCTCGCGAACGTTCTCGCGGTACTGGTCTGAGTCGAATCGGTTATCGAGAAAACGAAATAACTTCTGCCGGGCCCGGCTGACATCTTCCGGAAAGCTGATCGCTGTGCCGCCCTGCTCCCGGTACTCGTTGATAATCAGCGCGCATACCACGTCCTGATTGTCGATAGCAGCTGACCAGGCGCGAACTGCTGCGCGGATCAACTCATGGTTATTGTCCGGTTCCGGTTGAGCGCGATTTATCATCACGCTGCTGTGTATTCCGGTACTCTGTTGATACGTAAGTGATTGCATATCGCTATCCCTTTCGTTGAATAGTTAATGATTGGCTGATTACTCAGCCGGTTTAATAGGGTTCCAGATTGTTAAAGAGCGGTGAGCTGTTACGCAGCTTGTTGAACTGATTTAGGTTTGCTGATTTCTAGAATCTGGATTGCTGTGAATTGACCACCAGATACAGCAGCAATTTTCGATGCGTATTCTGTTTCACCTGTGTAATCGGTACGTGGCAGGCAGCCACTGTTAATCCATTTATAAATTGCTCGCGGGGTACGCTCGCACGCCTTCGCCACCACCGGCACGCGGATTTGCTTGATGATGTCGCCAAGGTTCTTAGGTTGCATTTTTTAACCCTCAAATTGAACTGTAAGTACATATTATGTCGGAACTGATAGTTCACGCAAGTGATATTATGATTGAACCCATGGTTCAGGAAGAAAAAGCGCGAAAAGAATTTTCCCAAAGGCTAGCGCTGGCCTGCGATAAAGCTGGTTTACCGGTACATGGTCGTCAGGCTGAGATAGCCAAAAAGATGAAGTTGACACCAAAAGCCGTAAGCAAGTGGTTTAACGGGGAATCGATTCCAAGGCGTGGAAAGCTACAGGAGCTTGCCGCGAGCATTGGCACGTCTTCGTCTTACCTGCTGGGAGACAGCAAAGCTGATGGGATTGAGGAAGGGCATTTGCAGAAGTCTACCGAAACATTTCGTATCGATGTGCTTGATGTCTCTGTAAGCGCGGGGCCGGGTGTGATCAATAGTGAGTTCATGGAGGTGCTACGCTCCGTAGAATATTCGGTTGAAGATGCTCGGCAGATGTTTAATGGGCGTCGCCCTGAGCAGATAAGGATTATCAACGTTCGTGGAGATAGCATGTCCGGCACGATTGAGCCTGGGGATCTACTCTTTGTAGACATCAGCATTCAGCATTTTGATGGTGATGGTATCTACGCGTTCCTCTACGATGAAACAGCTCACGTTAAGCGCCTACAGAAGATGAAAGACAAGTTGTTGGTCATCTCAGACAACCATACCTATCACCCTTGGGAACCTATCGAAAAAGAAGAGATGAACAAAATATTCGTTTTCGGAAAGGTGATAGGAAGCATGCCCCAGACCTACCGTAAGCATGGATAGTAGGTGTTTAGTGGCCTGATGAGACGTTTGGGTGATGAGAGAATATCTGATAGTAGGAACGGTAACTGTGCTTACTGCCACGGTTATCTTTTTGATTGTGGCCTGATGAGACGTTTGGGTGATAGCTGGAGCTAATCGTGCTATTTGTATTGACACTCAAGGAGTGAACTTACCATAATGGTAACCATAGTAAGCTCGCATAAAGATGGATTTACAAAATCGGCATCTAAGATTACGGGCGGCCCGCTGTATAAAAACATACTTTCAATCTTAAGTGCAGCCAACATTTCAGCTGTTACTGAGCAATGTAGAAAAGATGTTGCATCCCTGGGTAAGGATGAGAATTCTTTAAAGGAATCGATTAGGCTTGCCGTTTCGCGAGGCCGATATATTGGTTCTGAATGGTGCCAGATAAACACCAATGATGTCTGGGCTGCCTGCGACGCTTACTCTTTCACTGAGTGGTCTTGGGTAGAGGCGGCTCACAAGGAAATGGAATGTGAGTTTTACATTAAATTTTGTATTGGCATAACTGGCGCGGTCGTTTTGATCGTATCCTTTCACCCACCAAGGCAAAGACATTAGGGTACCATCATGAGCATGATAAAATTATGCCCTGTCTGCGGATCTGGGCATTTAACTCGTCAATCAACGATTGAAAGCATCACCTATAAAGGTTTTACAGAGAGCTATGCTCACCTTTTCAGTGTTTGTGATATATGTCATGTTGATCAGGTAGATGCAGAAGAAATGCGCGCCAATAAACGGTCTGTGATTCGACTCAAAAAAGTCATTGATGGACTCCTCACTGGCGATGAAATGAAAGCGATCCGCACCAGCTGGCGCATATCTCAGGATGATGCCTCACGCATCTTTGGTGGCGGGCCGAAGGCATTTTCAAAATATGAAAATGATGATGTTGCTCAATCAGAATCTATGGATAAGTTAATCAGAACGGCAAACAAGTTCCCGCAAGTTTTTTCTGATTTATGCAGCGCAGCCGGGGTAACACCTTTGACTGCAATAGCTACCACCATCACGGTTAAACGCACAGTTTTCACATGGTCAGGCAGTGCAGAAACCATGTCGGCTCAGCCTGATATAGTGGAGAATTTTCATTGAGTAAAGATAAAAAATTCAAACTGGAAAATTTCTGGGTTGAGAGCTTTGAGCTTGCACAAACTGATGAACCAACTAAAACTGGTCAGCAGTTTTTTATGAATGCAACATCAAATGTTTATTACAATGACAAAAACAAAAGAGACTTCAAACTGTCATTGTCAATTGAGTTACATAAAGACAAGAAATTCATCTTCAAAGCTTGCCAGGTGGCTATAGTGAACTTTGAAGATGACATGAGCTTAGAAGAAGCTAATGAGACTATATCTGAAGTTGGATCGGCTAAATTGCTCTACCCTTACCTTCGGGCCTTTACAATTGCAACATTGAAGCTTGCGGGTCATGACAAAATCAACATCCCTGTGTTGATGTTCGACTAAAATACTTCACGACAACCACCCCGGCCTCTGAGCCGGGTTTTTATTTGACCAGTGAATTCATAATGCTAAGATGTTTCCGATTGTAATCAAAGGAAACATTAAATGAAAAAAATAGCTCTGGCAGTAGCTTTATCTGTAACCCTTGCAGGATGCGCATCTTCAGGCAACCAGCAACTTAAGAACGAAACTGAAACCAGCGTTCAGACCAAGATTCAGGAAGGAAAGACCACAAAAGCCGAAGTGAAAACTTTCTTTGGCTCCCCGGATGGGGTGTCTTACACTGACGGCGGCAATGAAATTTGGAAGTACTCATTTGCCAAGGTTAAGGTAAATGGAACATCATTCATTCCATTCTACGGACTGTTCCATAACGGTACGAACGGAACCAAGAAAGAATTGACCATTCTCTTCAAAGACGACACAGTCCAGAAGTACACGATGGCTGAATCTGCTATCAACACAAAAACAGGCTGGGCTGACTAATTCAGGATATCAAGCGCACCTTCGCGCCAGACATTTACTTCCTAAAGTATTTCCCCAGACTGCCGATAATCTTCGTTCTGAGATTGAAAAAAATAAATATCTGTATTCATTGCCCGCTCCCGTGCGGGCTTTTTTCTGTCTAAGACATGACGCTTAGACCAGATAAAACCATACAATTCAATTGCTTGTTTTACTCTCCATGGCTACTAAACAAAATTCAAACACCTAGTATTTATTTAGTTCTATCTCTCTGTGCTGTCTTTAGCCCGGTTGCCACTCCGGGCCTTTTTTTTGCCATCACTTAATCGCCTTATCGCCCTTTCCTCACGAACTCAGCTGCATCCCTCAGTAATCCCTTGGCTCATCCCGTTCCATATCCATACCCAATTCCATAACCATGCCCTCACTGATGTTTTTTTGAGCATAACACCATGCAAGATAAAAATAAATTACCTTAAAGTTCAATTTGTTACGTTGATTTGAACTTTACATTCAAAAATAATGTACTTTTGGTACTTTACTTACATGAACTATTGGTACAATATCACTCCATCGCAACAACACAGCGATGCGGCAACCGAGCCGCGCCAGACTCCGGTCAGGCTGCTCATTAACAACATGCAAATTGCACCTGGCGCTGAGCGAAGAGATTCGCATAACTCAGTACCCCGCTATCTCCAGCCCTCAAGGGGGCATGGCATACCGGGCTCGCGGCGGACAGGGTTGGGTGCAGGTTTACCGATAGCTCTTTGCGAGGGGCTGACGGTAAACAAACAGAGAGGTGGCGAGGGAGTGATCCTCGCCTGACATTTTACGGGAGGGTTTTCATCACACTATCGAGATCTCTTCCCAAAAAACTAGATGACCAACCACAGGATTCACAATGGTAAGTAAAATCGTCGAAGAAAGAGCCGACCGCTTTAAAACAGTTGGGACAATAAACCGCCCTTGCATAGCCACCAGAGGTATCTTTTCTAAAGGCCGCTCCCATATGCTGGACAAATTGCTCCTGTGCCCGATAACGCTCTACCTCATTCGTAAGTTCTACGCATTTGGCCTTCGCTTGGGCAAGTTCTTCTACGGTGGCAGCATGGGTTTTCTGAAGTACGTCAATCTGCTCGCC
The DNA here is from genome assembly GCF_057782505.1 of Pseudocitrobacter sp. CD920760. Lineage (NCBI taxonomy): Bacteria > Pseudomonadati > Pseudomonadota > Gammaproteobacteria > Enterobacterales > Enterobacteriaceae > Pseudocitrobacter > Pseudocitrobacter sp. CD920760. The sequence continues at coordinate 2,329,992 of NZ_CM173490.1, read as the reverse complement.
AATGAAAGCGATGCGTTCGCGGAGTACCTCGTTGCTCTGGATCGTCGAGAGAGCACCAAGTCCGTTTTTAAGGGACGCGATGATTAATCCTACATCCATGATTAGTCCTTAATTGTCTGTGGAATAACCAATTTATCAATTTCCTTTGTCTGTGGAAAGCAAGGAAACCACGCGCCGGGCGTGGATAAATACCCCGGCAATAACTGGAATGTTTTGGGATTGGATGATTGAGCAGGCTGATGCGCTACGGTGCGAAAGCGTAAAGACGGCATAGCCGACACCATGAGATTGAGTGAGAACTCAGCAAGCCGGAGATCAGCGCCGGCCATCCAATCACCAAAGCATTTCTCCCGCATCAGCGGGTAACTACAGAGCCAGCCTCAAGCACCGGGCGCCGATGCTTGGTGATGGTAATACTGCCATCTCAACCGCACAGGAGACGATGATCCTGTTCTGGTTGGATTGGAAAAGTCTTCTTGGCCCGCCAGCGCGCGGGCATTTTTTTGGAGGTTGCATGTTTGCTACTGATATCTCACTGAAATATGGCACTCATCAGCCAGAGACGATCCTGGAAACAATGCCGATTGAAGAAGCCTCCGAGATCATCAAGGAGAAGCTTCGTGATGAAGTGCGCCAGGAACTCGAGTGCGAGTATGGCGATCGTCTTTATGAGGCTGAAGAAGAAGCATCAAACTGGGAAAGCAGAGCTGACGACTATGAAAGCGATGCAACTTGCCTGGCTAAGGCCGTAAGAGAGGCTTTTGAATCCGCCAACTTTGAAGATGCAAAGGTAATCCTCGAGCGAGCGATGCACGACCACAAATACTATTTCTGAAGACCCGCCACGGCGGGTTTTTTATCGGCCATACATAGGCAGATTTTCGAGTCTGCCCATTTATGACAACCGGCGGCCATCCACCGCCCATTAGCGCAGAAGTCTTTGTTAACGTTCAGCGGCGCGGCTTAAGCGCGGAGATGATTATGACTCTTATCGAATTAACCAAAAAGAAAATGGCAATTGAAGCCGAACTGGCTCAGTTGAAGGCGAAGTTTGTTGATGACAGCTCACGCATAGGCAAGGAGTTGATTGCTGTGTCTGAAGGTATCAACCAGGCCAATAAAGGCCTAACGGTTGAGATGGTCCAGCATGGCATGACGATCGTTAATTTCGGAGACCCGAAGCAAAGCATGGAGCGGCGCGGGTGTGTTGAAGATGCGATTAACGACATTGCATCCGGGTTTCCCCGCCTGAGCGAGCGTTATTTTGGCACTAAAAACTACGCCCAATGGAGCGATCAGCGTGAAGACCATCGTTATGGATATGGCCCTAAACACGGCTCTATCTGCTTCAAAATCGGCTTAACTGGCGCTGCCCTTAATAAGCTGGCAAGCGGCGGGTTGAGTGATTACGACGCTGAATGCGCAATCTACTGTCTGATGAACATTGACTCCATTAATGCGGCAAATTCCAAAGCCCGGGAGGCATCATGACAATCAACCATAAGTTACTCATTCAGGCTCAACAGAAAGCCCGTGCAGCCCGTCAGGACGGCGACGGCGCTAAGTGGATGGAAGCCAACGAAGAGATGAAGAAAGCGGCTGGTATGCCGTGGTATCTCGGGAATTTGATGCAGCATGGAGGTGGAAATGGACAAGCTTTCTGAATGGCTTACCAGTGGTGAATACCTCCCGCACTTCATGCGCGACTTTCACGACCAGAAAGACGTGTTCAAGGCAATGCATAACACCATTAAAAACGCAGACGAAAATGGCAATCCACGCGATGGTCATATCTACGTGATTGATACCTTTCTTTGGTATATGGCGCGCTGCGGGTACACGCTCCAGAAATCACGAAAAGACGTCCCATTCAAAGATATGGATGACGACATTACTCGTTATAAATCGGAAGTGTCAAACGCGTTTTCATCGATGATTTCAGGCAAATAACCAATTCCCCCTTTCCTCTCTGGCAGCCAATCGGTGCCGGGTGACGCACATCCAAATTTCAGGAGAACCCATGAGCGAAGTAACGGACTTAACTGTCATCGAAATCAATCCGGAGCAAGCGCCAGTGCTTTACGTAGCGGGCGGCCTTGACGCTTATCTCGAGCAAATCCGCCAGGCAGTAAACGAAGTGCCGGACCTGTCCACGAAGAAAGGCCGTGACCGTGTCGCCTCTCTGGCGGCGCAGGTGTCTCGCAGCAAGACGGCAATCGAAAAGCCAGGCCGTGAGTACCTGAAGCGCCTGAAAGAGGCTGTGCGCCCCGCTGAGGCAGAAATTAAGCGGTTCGTTGATGCCTGCGACGAGCTGCGCGATGCGACCCGCCGTCCTCTAACCGAATGGGAAGCAGAACAGGAACGCATTAAGGCAGAAGAAGCCATGAACGCGCTGCACGCCGAAGCGCTGGAAATGAACGAAGAGTTTGACCGCCAGCGAGCCGCGAAAATCGAAGCAGACCACGAAATGGCTCTGCTGATGAATGACAAGTTTGACCGTGACCGCGAAGAGCAGCGCCGCCTGGCGGAACAGGTTCAACGTGAGCGTGACGAGCGACTGAAGCAGGAAGCAGCTGACAAAGCCAAGCGCGAAGCCGAAGAGAGACATAAAGCAGAGATTGAAGCCGCAGCGCGCCGTGAAGCTGAGGAGAAAGCTCGCGCTGAAGCTGCGGAGCGCCAGCGAATTGAATCGGAGCAGCGTGCAGCACGTGAGAAGCAGGAGGCGGAAGCACGGGCAGAGCGCGAAAAAGCTGCGGCAGTGGAAGCTGAACGTCTCAAGGCAAAACAGGCAGAAGAGAAACGCCTGGACGAAGAGAGGCGCATCGCCGATGAGGCTGCAAAACGTGAGGCCGATGTTAAGCATCGCAAAACAGTCGGCGCCGAAATTGTTAACGCCCTCACCGCTCACACCAACCTTACCCGTGAACAGGCAATTCAGGTCCTTACCGTTTTAAAGGATGGCCTGGTGCCGCACACCAAAATTCAATACTGAGGTTCCCATGAACGCATTTCTCGCCAACGAACGGATTGAAGCTCAGGACTGGACTCGTCATTACCAGCAACTTGCTCGGGAAGAGAAAGAGGCAGGGCTGGCTGACGATCTGGAGAAAGGATTGCCGGCGCATCTCCTGGAGTCGCTTTGCGTGGATAACCTGCTGCGTCGCGGTGCCAGCAAACAGGCAATTAGCCGAGCATTCGACGACGACGTCGAGTTTCAGGATCGTTCGGCTGAGTTTATGCGTTACCTGTCTGAGGTTGTCGCACGGCATCAAATCAATGTCGAAGAGGAGCAATGATGGCGACTCAACTTATCGACCAGGTCTTTGGCCTGGTTAACCCACTAAAAGCTGACTTTGAGCAGGTCTGCTCTGAGCCTTCAATCAACTTCAAACGCGAATCAGAGTTCGCGATGCAGATCTTCGCTAACAATGACTATCTGGCGAAGGTTGCTGTAGCTAACCCGGTAAGTACACGCAGCGCGGTAATGAATGTTGCCGGGATCGGCATCTCACTGAACCCGGCGCAGAAGCTGGCTTATCTGGTGCCGCGTAAAGGCTCAATCTGCCTCGATATAAGCTACATGGGCCTAATGCACATTGCCCAGCAATCTGGCGCGATTAAGTGGTGCCAGTCAGCAATCGTCCGCAAGAATGACCAGTTCAGACGTGAAGGCCTGGATAAGCCTCCAGTACATATCTACAACGATTTCGACACAACGGAACAGCGCGGCGACATCGTCGGTGCTTATGTCGTTATCAAGACTGACGATGGTGATTACCTCACTCATACGATGCGCATCGCCGATATATACACGATTCGTGATCGTTCAGAAGCGTGGAAAGCCTACAAGAACAAAGGCACATCATGCCCGTGGGTAACTGACGAAGAGCAAATGATCCTCAAGACGGTCGTGAAGCAAGCAGCCAAGTACTGGCCGCGCCGTGAGCGTCTGGATGCCGCTATCGACCACGTTAACACCGAAGGCGAGGAAGGTATCAACTTCGCGGCAGAGCGCCAACCTGAACGCGACGTAACTCCAGCGGATAGCGAGATCATCACTGAAATTAACGACGTGCTTATCACGATGAATAAGACGTGGGATGACGACCTGCTTCCTCTTTGTTCCAAAATCTTCCGTCGTGATATTCGCGAATCAACGGAACTGACCCAAATCGAAGCTGTGAAAGCTCTCGGCTTCCTCAAACAGAAGGCGGCAGCATGACACCAGAAATTATCCTGGCGCGGACTGGCATCGACGTAACCACTATACAACAGGGCGACGAGGCCTGGCACCGGCTGCGCCTCGGCGTAATCACCGCCTCTGAAGTGCACAACGTCATCTCAAAACCGCGATCCGGTACCAAATGGACGGGCATGAAGATGTCCTACTTCCACACCCTGCTCGCCGAGGTATGTACCGGCGTGGCACCGGAGGTTAACGCCAAGGCGCTGGCCTGGGGAAAGCAGTACGAGGAAGACGCTCGTACCCTCTTCGAGTTCACCACCGACGTGAAAGTCACGGAGTCTCCGATCCTGTTCCGTGACGAGAGCATGCGCACCGCGTGCTCCCCTGACGGCCTTTGCAGTAACAATTTCGGCCTCGAATTGAAATGTCCGTTCACCTCCCGCGATTTCATGAAATTCCGCCTCGGCGGTTTCGAAGCCATTAAGTCCGAGTACATGGCCCAGGTGCAGTACAGCATGTGGGTAACCGGAAAAGACGCCTGGTTCTTTGCCAACTACGACCCGCGAATGAAGCGAGAAGGCATTCACCATGTCGTCGTTGAGCGGGATCCGCAGTACATGACCGATTTCAACGAAATGGTGCCGGAGTTCATCGAGAAGATGGACGAGGCGCTGGCGGAAATCGGATTCACGTTCGGGGAACAGTGGAAATGAAACGCACACCCTTCTACCGCAGGCCCGGGCGCACCGGGCAATTCTCCGGCCTCCGTGAACGCGTTATCTGGATGATTCAGACGCGCGGCCGCCCGGTTACCGGTTCTGAGATAGCCGCCTCTTTTGGCGTAACACTCATCGAGTTCAACCGCTCCGCAAAGAACCTCACGCGTGGTACCGGCAAAGTTGCCCGCCTTGAAGCGTCTCCTACCTGGGTTACTGAATCGGGAATTGTCGATCGACAATTCAACTTAGTAACCCAAGCCAAAGTGGTTATACCAAAAGGAAAGACGCGCCTTTGTACCCGTGGTGCTGTTCTCCATGCATCTAAAAAGGCCCACCAGGAGTGCATGGATAAAGCTGCACGACGCAGCAGGTTGATAAAGGCCAATCTCTACATTGACGAATTCGAGGCGGTGCTATGAGCGGAAAATATTCTCTTATCTATGCAGACCCACCCTGGACATACCGAGACAAGGCCGCCGACGGAGAACGCGGCTCCGGGTTCAAATACCCGGTTATGAGCGTGCAGGATATTTGCCGTCTACCAGTGTGGGATTTGTCGGCAGAAAGTTGCCTGTTAGCTATGTGGTGGGTCCCGACGCAGCCGCTAGAAGCGCTGAAAGTTATGGATGCGTGGGGCTTCCGCCTGATGACAATGAAGGGATTCACCTGGCACAAGACGAATAAGCACAAAGGCAATAGCGCGTTCGGCATGGGACACATGACCCGGGCGAATAGCGAAGACTGCCTGTTTGCGGTGCGCGGAAAATTGCCGGAACGGATGGATGCCTCAATCTGCCAGCACGTGACAGCACACAGGCTGGAGAACTCACGAAAGCCGGACGTCATCCGCGAAAAACTGGTGCAGTTACTTGGCGACGTACCGCGAATTGAGTTGTTTGCCCGCCAGTCATCTCACGGTTTCGATGTGTGGGGAAATCAGTGTGACGGCCAGGCGGTTCAGCTACTTCCAGGCTGTGCAATTGACGTAGTTAGAACGGAGGCCGCATGACACCAGAGCAAGACAACGTAGTCCGCTCACAGGGACGTAAGTGTGTAGCAGAGATTCAGCAGGCACTGAAATACAGGCCTAAGCCGAAATGGAATGCAGTAGTGCCGCCGATACTCAAGAAGCATCACGCCAAAATTGCGCCGCTGGGTATCAGCCTGGTGGCATTCGTTAGCAGCATCGGCCGCATGAACGGTCGGTACGGAGTGGAATCATGAATATTTACATCGCCGGGCCAATGAGCGGCCTACCTAATTTTAACCGCGCCGCTTTTAACCATGCGCATTTTCATCTCTGGTCGAAAGGTCATATTGTTCTGAATCCCACCCGTCTACCAGATGGATTAACCCAGGCCGAGTACATGGACATCTGCCTGTCTATGCTTCGCTGTGCTGATGCTATCTACATGCTTGAAGGCTGGGAGCACTCCGCTGGTGCCCGAGCGGAGAATGCGTTGGCCGAGAAGCTTGAAATGGAAATTATCTTCCAGGAAGAGGAACGCGCCGCATGAACCGAGCCGCACCCGTTGATTTGAGGAAAAGCCTCGAAATTGCCAACCACCTGGCGCACATCGGGATTCGCTTCGTGCCGATCCCGGTGGCGACAGAGGAAGAGTTCCAGACGCTGGCCGCCGAGCTTTCACGACGGCTTGAGCAGATGGCAGTCGAAGCCGAGAAGAATGAAGGCGGTGCAGCATGAAGGCACTAATAACCAGGTCGCTAAAGCGGCCTTTTTTATTGCTGGCATTCACCTTCAACCGAATTAACCGACAGTTCATGGAGCACTGACTATGACACCAGATACCCTTGATGCTGCAAGCGAGCTAACTCAGCAGCGAATAGAAATGGCGGTAGCCGCTCACAGACTCAACCACTCAGCAGTATCAGCAACGCACTGTGAGGAATGCGGCGATCAGCTTAGTGATGAGCGCCGGAAAGCGTATCCGGGATGCACGATGTGCGTGGTATGCCTTAAGATTGTCGAGTTACGGAATAAGCAGAGGGGTGGGTAATGGTTATCTGGTCGCTATTTGATGGCTCTGGAATTATGGGCCTTCCGTGGGCAGAGGCGGGGCACAGTGTTTACTGCTTTAACGCAGACGAGGGAAACCACGGCGCTTATCACGTCAAAATGCAGCATGAAAAACTGCGCTACGTTAATTGCTGGATTAGCCAGAATTTCCCATATAAGCCAGAGTTGACTGAAATACCCAAGCCACAAATGATTTTCGCCTTCCCAGATTGCACTGATTTAGCCGTATCAGGCGCAAAGCACGAGGGGCACACGTCACTCGCATCAGTGGAGCATGCGCAGATGGTAGAGAAAATGGCAGAGGAGTACGGCGCGGCGTGGATGGTGGAGAATCCGGTAGGGAAAATGTCGACCCACTGGCGAAAGCCGGACTATTACTTTAACCCACACGAATACGGGGCATACCTACATCGAGATGAGGGCTCCTATCATCCGAAAATGCCTGCTTGTGATGGCTACACAAAGAAAACGTGCATTTGGGCTGGAGGCGGATTTGTTATGCCAGAGAAAAGACCGGGACCGATAAACATCGGCTGCTTTTGGGGCTGGAAGTCATTAGGCGGTAATAGCGCCAGGACTAAACAACTCCGCTCACTCACCCCTCGCGGATTTGCCAGGGCAGTTTTTGACGCTAACCATCACCTGGACTCAGCCAATGTTCCAGCTAATTCAACGGGGTCAGATATACGCTGACTCAGCGGGTTGGCCCGTCATAGTTCACAGCAGCACATCACAGATAGTCCGCTACTGGCGACAGGGCCGGATCAACACCGCCTCAATCGACCGATTCAACAATGACTTTGAGCACCTCGATCACCGTGAGGCGGCACAGATACGCGCCGAACTGGAGACGAGTGAGCACATTAAATCGCTCCGCGCCAAGCGCGCGGCGTAAGGAAGAATATGACTCTTTTAGAAAAATTAGTGGCGAAGCTCCCATCTACTGGAGGCTGGCCAAAACCAATCGATAGTGCAGACCTGCCTCTGGCAGGAAACGAACTCGTTACTTCTTGGCGATGGAGTAAAGAAAGCAATGAATTCATCTCTGTCACTTATGGAGATGAAACGGTTACCAAATCTCAATATGAAGTTGCAATTTCCGGACACAAAAAGCCATGGAATGGACAATTTCCTATTCCACCAGGCACAGAAGTGGAAGTTCACTTTGACGGTGATGATAGTCGGGTTTGGACTCCATTCAGAGTTGAGTATATGTGCGGAGAAGTAGTGGTTCTGCACGACTACAGAATTGATGACGTTGACGCATATAGACATAAAACTCTTAGCTTTCGCCCTGCAATTACAGAGGAGGAAAAGAAACGTGCAGCATTGATAGAAACAGTTGACGGCCTGATTGATGGGTTCATGAAATCATCCGGCAGTGATTATTCCAAACTTGGCGCAGTGGTTGTCGATTATCTATCGCTGCTTAAAGAACTCGAATGACACAACTGATAGCCGATTCACTGAGTCGGTTATCGGATGTAACCAACCCACATTTTGCCCGGCTCGCCCGGGCGTTTTTTTGCCTGGAGTAAAGAATAATGAATGACGGCATCTTGTTTACCAGTGACATCCTGGCTCGATACAAAATTTCCCGGAGTACGCTGTACTTTTGGAGTACACCGGCGCGCATGCCTTCGAGCTTCACCTGCCCCTTCCCTAAACCAACGATTCCCGGCAACCCTAAGCGCTGGCGGGAATCTGAGATCGCATCATGGGAAGATCAGGTCAATGCTTCTAAAGCGGATAACCAATAATGTCCTGCAGGTGATGCTGCCAGATAGTTAACCACTCATGCTGATCGCCCATATAGTCATGAAGGTTGTATCTGGCCATCACTCCTGACATTTGATGGCCCAACAGTTTTTCAATGACATGCGGTGGCGCACCAAGTTCTGATAACCGGGTTGCCACGGTCCTACGCAGGTCATGCAGTGACCACTCCTTCATTCCCGTCTTTCTTATCACCTGGGCTGAATACGTTGATACCAGCGTCTGGCCTGGTGGTACATCCTCTTTATCCCTGAACTGAGCAGGTGTTAAAACATGCTTAGTTGCGGATCCCCTCTTATGCTCTTTCAATAAACGGATCGCCACGTCGGGAAGAGCGCGCCTTATGGTACGTCCGGTCTTATAATCTTCAGCCGGTACGGTCCATGTCTTATCGTTCAAATCAAACCATTCCCACTTTGATTTTCTGATCTCTGCGGCGCGGCAGCCAGTAAGAAGCATAAACCGGATAACAAGTTGCTGTGACGGTGGCATTGAGAATAAGGCATCCCAGACAATTTTTATCTCATCGTCTGCCAGTCTCCTCTCTTTCATTTTGGAAGCCAACCCCACATCGGAACGTCTGAGCGACTCCAGAGGGTTGTTTTTAATTACGCCCCTGTTGTGGCAGAACCGAAGAGCTCGCTTGGTAAGGGAAAGCATTTCACCGGCAATAACTGTCCTGCCCATTTTGTCGAACACCTCCAGCCAGTTCGCTTTCGAGGTTTGATCAACAATGGCCTTACCGATGCGCGGGCTGATGTGTTTGTTGAAGCTTTTACCATTCGCATCAATCTTGACTATCCCTTCAGGGATACAGTAATGGTTAACCCAGTACTCATATGCATCATCAACGGTCAATGCTTCAAGTCTTTCGGTTTTTTCGACCAGCACTTTCTGGCGAGGGTCAAAACCCTCACTTAGCCAGGTTCTAAATTGCTGCCTACGGTCACGTGCCTGAGAAAGAGAAACCGCCGGGTAATCACCAATGCTCAACTGCACTGGTTTGCTTTGCCACCGATAACGGTAGAAGAAAGTTACGCCACCCGTTATGCTTAACCTTACATTGAGGCCGTTTGAGTCTGAGAGAACTTCGACCTTCTCCCTGCGCTTTCCAAGCGCCTTTCGCAATTTGGTATCAGTGAGCACCGTGTACACTCCTAAGCAATGTACGCACTAGTGTACACAAATCTGGTAAATTGCAATCACCATTAATAAAACACGTTCAAACATTATAAATAAGAAAGGCAGACGTGATGCGGTTCAGGGGTGGTAAAAATAAACTGCAATAAAACACCGTTAACTGAAACAAAGCAAAAACGTATTCTTCAGGAAGACAAGTAACACCGTCTTCTTCCGGACACACAAACAGGCACACAGCATTTATTGTGTGCCTTTTTTATTGTCATCACCGGGGAACCCTTGAGGCAATTCATTGATGAATAACACCCATCTCAATGAGCGCCTGCGCAGTCAGGAGGATAAAAATAATAGCGACGAGTGGCGTATACATGTTCAATCTCCCGCCCAGACTATTGCTACAATTTTAGTTTAGTCTCACCTGCATTTTTATCACCGGAAATTGCCAATATTTTCCCGGGCTTCAGCACGATGTACTATCTTAAGATTGCACGTTTTTTCTCCCGTGAGCCCCGTCTGACGCGCGTTTCACTATTCTCCTTGCCCATTTCGTAGTAGCATCCCGCCCGACGTCTTTTGAATAAGCACAGGGATTATAATGACACTGAAAAATGACGCCCCGCAGGGTGAACTGGTTTTACGCACGCTCGCCATGCCAGCGGATACCAACGCCAACGGAGACATCTTCGGCGGCTGGTTAATGTCACAAATGGATATTGGCGGCGCAATTCTGGCAAAAGAGATTGCTCATGGCCGTGTGGTCACCGTACGGGTTGACGGCATGACTTTCCTGCGTCCAGTCGCCGTGGGCGATGTTGTCTGCTGCTATGCGCGCTGTGTAAAAAAAGGCAATACGTCGATTACGGTGAATATTGAAGTGTGGGTTAAGAAGGTGTCGTCTGAGCCGATTGGCCAGCGTTATAAAGCCACTGAAGCGCTGTTTATCTATGTGGCGGTTGATCCTTCCGGCAAGCCGCGCGCGATCCCTGCCGACTAAGACGACGCCCGGCCATTCACCGGGCGCCAAAAAACGTTAGATAAAACCGAGTACTTTAAAGAAGAAGTAACCAATCACAATAACCACAATCGGCAGGATATAAAGCGGAAAAATTTGCAGGAAGATGGTGTTATGCGGCACCTTAATTTTCGCTTCCAGCGCCTCGCGCGTCATTCCCTCTTCGCCCTTCGCTTTTTCCAGGATCATTTGATCGTTAACGCCTTCACGCAGAAACTTCGCCTGGCGACTCATGCGCGCGCCAGAGTCCTGCAAGGCCAGCGCAATGAAGACCAGCGCGAAAATCACCCAGAACATCACGTTCAGCCCCTGCTGGAAATTTGGCGTCGGCGAGTTATACCAGAAGAAATTCAGGAACGGCGTGTTGAAACGCATCATCTCGATCATCACGTGCGCGAAATCCATCATCACCGCATCGATGCCCGGCTGCTTTTCGCTGTGATCGTACATAAATTTCAGTACCGAGATTAGCGTTGAAATGAGCGCAGGAATGAAAATCACCCAGCCTAAAATACGTTTGAGAATCGCGATGCGTCCCGCTTGTTGATACGTCATGGGTTCCCCTTGTTCAGACGTCTTTTTGTCAGGCTATATCCTATCAGTCTACCTGCTGGCAGCCATTTTTCCCGACTTTACGCGCGATATGATATACCATATTAAACGGCATTCATCGCCTAAGTTACTCAACAGAGAGGTTGTTATGTCAGCAGAGCGCCAGATACTCGCCGCTATTTTTGATATGGATGGATTACTGATCGATTCCGAGCCACTGTGGGATCGTGCCGAACTGGAGGTCATTGCGAGCCTTGGCGTTGATATTTCCCGCCGCAACGAACTGCCGGATACCCTGGGTCTGCGCATCGATATGGTGGTGGATCTGTGGTTTGCCCAGCAGCCATGGAACGGGCCGAGCCGTCAAGATGTCACTGCGCGCATCATCGAACGCGCTATCAGTCTGGTGGAAGAAACCCGCCCGCTGCTGCCGGGTGTGCGTGAAGCCGTCGCCCTGTGCAAAGCAAGCGGCCTGAAGGTCGGACTCGCGTCGGCCTCTCCGCTGCATATGCTGGAAAAAGTGCTGACTATGTTTGAGCTGCGCGACCAGTTCGACGCGCTGGCATCGGCGGAAAAACTGCCCTACAGCAAGCCGCATCCGCAGGTTTACCTCGACTGCGCCGCGAAACTGGGCGTCGATCCGCTCACCTGCGTGGCGCTGGAAGATTCAGTCAATGGCATGATTGCCAGCAAAGCCGCGCGTATGCGCTCGGTAGTGGTGCCCGCAGAGGAAGGACAAAACGATCCTCGCTTCGTGCTGGCCAACGTGAAACTGCACTCCTTAGCCGATTTAACGCTGAGCGATCTTCGCGGTTAACACCTTTCGCGGGCAACGTCTGGTTGTCCGCAAATCCAACGCCCGTCAAATTATTGAAACATCGTTTCATTTTAGTTTGAGTTTTTCATCACGCCCTTCTATGCTTGTCGTGTGGATCAGCCATAACGACAATAACAGCATACAGAGGTCACTATGATACTGAACGCCTTCAACCTGAACGGTAAAGTTGCGCTTGTCACCGGGTGCGATACGGGTTTGGGACAAGGAATGGCTTTGGGGCTCGCGGAAGCGGGCTGCGATATCATTAGCGTCAGCCGCAAAATACCCGAAGAAACATCCGCCAAAGTACAGGCCCTCGGACGCCGGTTCACCGCTATTCAGGCGGACCTCAGCCGTCAGGATGCGATTACGGATATCGTGACGAAGGCGGTCGCGGCGATGGGCCACATTGATATTCTGGTAAACAACGCCGGAACCATCCGTCGGGAAGATGCGCTCTCTTTTAGCGAAAAGAACTGGGATGACGTGATTAACCTGAATCTGAAGTCGGTATTTTTCCTGTCTCAGGCGGTGGCGAAACAGTTTCTGCATCAGGGCGGAGGCGGGAAAATTATTAATATTGCCTCGATGCTCTCCTTCCAGGGCGGGATCCGCGTACCGTCTTATACCGCGTCTAAAAGCGGCGTGCTGGGCATTACGCGTCTGCTGGCTAACGAATGGGCGCAGCATAACATCAACGTTAACGCGATTGCGCCGGGTTATATGGCGACCAACAATACGCAGCAACTGCGTGATGATGCTGAACGCAGCAAAGAAATTCTCGACCGTATTCCCGCCGGGCGCTGGGGTTCGCCTGAAGATTTAAAAGGTCCGGCAGTATTCCTCGCGTCTTCCGCGTCTGACTATATCAACGGCTACACGCTGGCAGTGGATGGCGGCTGGCTGGCGCGTTAATTTTTTAACAAAGAGTTACACCGTAACCTCTTCCGCCTACTGTATAAAAACCCTATACTGTATGAATTGACAGTTTTATCGGGTTTTATCATGACGGCGGAAGGCCACCTGCTCTTTTCCATCGCCTGTGCGGTATTTGCTAAAAATGCCGAGCTTACGCCTGTGCTGGCGCAAGGCGACTGGTGGCATATTGTGCCGTCAGCGGTGCTGACCTGCCTGCTACCGGATATCGATCACCCGAAATCGTTTCTGGGTCAGCGGCTAAGCTGGCTGTCGAAACCTGTGGCCCGCGCATTTGGCCATCGCGGATTCACCCACAGTTTACTGGCCGTTTTCGCCCTGCTCACGGTTTTCTATCTTAAAGTGCCGGACAGCTGGTTTGTTCCCGCCGACGCGCTTCAGGGAATGGTACTGGGCTACCTCAGCCATATCCTGGCCGACATGCTCACCCCTGCGGGTGTGCCGCTGTTATGGCCATGCCGCTGGCGTTTTCGTTTGCCGATACTCGCGCCACAAAAGGGTAATCAACTGGAACGTTTTCTGTGCATGGCGCTGTTCGCTTATGCCGTCTGGATGCCGCAGTCTTTGCCGGAAAACAGCGCCGTACGCTGGTCTTCAGGGATGATTAATTCTCTGCAAATGACCTTCAATCGCTTTATAAATCACCAGATCGAACAATAACCGCACAAAACTATCACTTTTGTCATAATCCATTCCATTTGGATATAAGCGACGATTCCCAGTTCTGTTACCCTTTTCACATCTGACCAGCCCGGTGAGGCTGGCTATATAATGAAATCAGGAGAACGGGGATGAACTTTCCATTAATCGCGAACGTTATCGTGTTCGCGGCACTGCTGTTGCTGCTGGCGCAAACGCGTCACAAACAGTGGAGTCTGGCAAAAAAAGTACTGGTCGGTCTGGTGATGGGGGTCGTGTTTGGCCTCGCGCTACAATTTATCTATGGTTCCGACAGCCAGATTCTTAAAGATTCTATTCAGTGGTTCAATGTCGTCGGTAACGGCTACGTGCAACTGCTACAAATGATCGTGATGCCGCTGGTTTTCGCCTCGATTCTGAGCGCCGTAGCCCGTCTGCATAATGCGTCACAACTGGGTAAAATCAGCTTCCTGACCATCGGTACGCTGCTGTTCACTACGCTGATTGCGGCACTGGTCGGTGTACTGGTCACCAATTTGTTTGGCCTGACGGCGGAAGGTTTGGTCCAGGGTACTGCTGAAACCGCGCGCCTCGATGCCATTCACAGCAACTATGCTGGCAAGGTTGCTGACCTGAACGTGCCGCAGCTGTTGCTCTCCTTCGTGCCAAAAAATCCGTTTGCCGATCTGACCGGCGCGAACCCAACCTCTATCATCAGCATCGTCATCTTCGCCGCGTTCCTGGGTGTTGCGGCGCTGAAACTGCTGAAAGATGATGAACCGAAAGGCCTGCGCGTTATCGCGGCAATCGACACGCTGCAAAGCTGGGTGATGAAACTGGTTCGCCTGGTCATGCAACTGACGCCATACGGCGTGCTGGCGCTGATGACCAAAGTCGTGGCCGGTTCTAACCTGCAGGACATCATCAAACTCGGCAGCTTCGTGGTTGCCTCTTACATCGGTCTGGCAATCATGTTCGCCGTACACGGTCTGTTGCTGGGCGTGAACGGCGTCAGCCCGCTGAAATACTTCCGTAAAGTGTGGCCGGTTATCACTTTCGCCTTCACCAGCCGTTCCAGCGCCGCATCCATCCCGCTGAACGTGGAAGCACAAACGCGCCGTCTGGGTGTACCAGAATCTATCGCCAGCTTCTCCGCCTCTTTCGGCGCGACGATCGGTCAGAACGGCTGTGCGGGTCTTTACCCGGCAATGCTCGCCGTTATGGTTGCGCCAACCGTTGGCATCAACCCGCTCGATCCGCTGTGGATTGCCACTCTGGTCGGTATCGTCACCGTGAGTTCTGCGGGTGTGGCAGGCGTCGGCGGCGGTGCAACCTTCGCTGCGCTGATTGTGCTGCCGGCAATGGGCTTGCCTGTCACGCTGGTCGCGCTGTTGATTTCCGTTGAGCCGCTGATCGACATGGGTCGTACCGCACTGAACGTAAGTGGCTCCATGACAGCCGGTACCCTGACCAGCCAATGGCTGCGCCAGACGGACAAAGAAATTCTGAACAGTGAGGATGATGCGGAACTGGCGCATCGTTAATGACCTTTCAGGCACAAAAAAACCGCTGATAAATCAGCGGTTTTTTTGTATTCAGCATTAACGATCACTCATCGCTCATATCCCCTTCCTGCTTCATCTGCACCGCCCAACGCTGTGCAGACTCCGGTACGCTAAACGCCTGCGAACGCCGGAATGCACTGCCCATCAGCACAAACGCCACATATTTCCCGCGCAGCAGCCACACGTCACGATAGCCGTCCACCTTGGTAGCGTGATCGGGAGGAGCGGGTTCGGTTCGGGGAATGTAGCTGATGACCTGTCGGTTTTGTTGGCGAAGCGGTTTCATAAACGGTTATTTCAATCACTCGGGCAAAAACAGGAAAATTCTATAATAGCCGATTTATCCCCGCCCCGTCGCGCCTTACGTGGTTTTCTGGCGGCGGAATGGCGCTTTTACCCGCACAACAACAGCCTGAGTTCCTGATAAAACATGATATTGCTCTATAGTTAGAGGGGTTTTGCCGCAAAATCGGCCAATTTTCAGTAATGAAAACAGGAGATGAGCATGTCGGATCAACACAATAAACCCAAAACCCATCAATCACCGGTCCACGATTCCAGCGAATCAAAACCCGGACTGGATTCCCTGGCGCCTGCGGACGGTTCCTGGCGACCGACGCCAAAACCTACCGCTCCAGGCGAAGAACCTACCGCGCCGGGAAGTCTGAAAGCGCCAAAAAACAGCAATGAGAAACTTAAAGCGCTTGATAAGCACCGTAAAGGCGGTGAAAACTTCCCGCTGACCACTAATCAGGGCGTTCGTATTGCTGATGACCAGAATTCTCTGCGTGCCGGGAGCCGTGGCCCTACGCTGCTGGAAGATTTTATTCTGCGCGAGAAAATCACCCACTTCGACCATGAACGCATTCCAGAGCGCATCGTCCACGCCCGTGGCTCGGCGGCGCACGGTTATTTTCAGCCTTATAAAAGCCTGAGTGATGTCACGAAAGCGGACTTCCTCTCCTCAAAGGAGAAAATCACGCCCGTTTTCGTGCGTTTCTCAACCGTACAAGGTGGTGCGGGTTCTGCTGACACCGTGCGCGATATCCGTGGCTTTGCCACCAAGTTCTATACCGATGAGGGTGTTTTTGACCTGGTTGGCAATAACACGCCTATCTTCTTTATTCAGGATGCATTGAAATTCCCCGATTTCGTGCATGCCGTGAAGCCCGAGCCCCATTCGGCGATGCCGCAGGGACAAAGCGCGCATGATACCTTCTGGGACTATGTCTCGCTGCAACCGGAAACGCTGCACAATGTGTTCTGGGCGATGTCGGACCGAGGGATCCCCCGAAGCTATCGCACCATGGAAGGCTTTGGCATTCATACCTTCCGTTTAATCAATGCCGAGGGTAAAGCGACGTTTGTACGTTTCCACTGGAAGCCCGTTGCCGGAAAAGCGTCTCTGCTGTGGGATGAATCGCAGAAACTTACGGGCCGCGATCCCGACTTCCACCGCCGCGATCTGTGGGAAGCCATCGAAGCTGGCGATTACCCGGAATATGAACTGGGGCTGCAATTGATCCCGGAAGAGGATGAATTCAAATTCGACTTCGACCTGCTCGACCCCACCAAGCTTATTCCCGAAGAGCTGGTCCCGGTGCAGCTCGTCGGGAAAATGGTGCTTAACCGCAATCCGGATAACTTCTTCGCCGAGAATGAACAGGCCGCGTTCCACCCAGGGCATATTGTTCCCGGCCTGGATTTCAGCAACGATCCCCTGCTCCAGGGGCGTCTGTTCTCTTACACCGATACGCAGATCAGCCGTCTTGGCGGGCCAAACTTCCACGAGATCCCCATCAACCGCCCAACCTGCCCGTATCACAATTTCCAGCGCGATGGCATGCATCGTCAGGATATTGACAACAATCCGGCAAACTACGAGCCAAACTCAATCAACGATAACTGGCCGCGTGAAACGCCACCGGGGCCAAAACGTGGCGGTTTCGAATCGTATCAGGAGCGTGTTGACGGGCATAAAGTGCGCGAGCGTAGCCCATACTTTGGCGAGTATTACGCTCAGCCACGCCTCTTCTGGAACAGTCAGACGCCCATTGAGCAGCAGCATATTATTGATGCCTTTAGTTTCGAACTCAGCAAAGTCGCACGCGAGTGGATCCGTGAACGCGTCGTTGATCAACTTGTCAGCGTCGATATTCGCCTCGCGCAGGCCGTCGCGGAAAATTTAGGCATTACTCTCAGCGACGAGCAGCAGAACCGACAACCTCCTGCCGGTGTGAACGGTCTGGATAAAGATCCCACCCTCAGCCTGTATGCTATCCCCGGTGGCGGCGTAAAAGGACGTGTGGTGGCGGTTCTGCTTAATCAGGAGACTGCGTCTGCTGACGTGCTGACACTTCTGAAAGGGCTAAAAGCACAAGGCGTGCATGCCAAACTGCTCTATTCGCGTATGGGGGAAGTGACCGCCGATGATGGTTCAAAACTGCCTATCGCCGGTACGTTTGCCGGTTCGCCTTCGCTGACGGTGGATGCGGTGGTAGTGCCTGGCGGCGATCTCAGCGATCTGCTCAAAAGTGGCGACGCACAATACTATCTGCTGGAAGCCTACAAACATCTTAAGCCAATCCTGCTGGCGGGCGATGCGCGTCAGTTTAAAGGCCTGCTAAACGTCGATAGCCAGGGCGAAGAAGGTATTGTTGAAGGCGATACGATTGCCAAATCAAGCGTGGAAGATTTGCTCCGTCTGGTCGCAGCGCACCGCGTTTGGTCACGTGCAGGGAAAACGGCGGCGATACCGGCATAAAAAAAAGCCCGGTGACGGATGACCGGGCGAAAAGCACAACATTCTCTCAACTCGCAGAATCAGACGTCGCGATAGGTGCCGAGACGATAACCACGTTCCGCAATGGCATATTTCAGCGATGGCGAAGTGAGGACATCCAGCTCAGCCAGTCTTGGGTAGCAGTAAGCGCTGCCCATGATTGTCTGATCAACAAACGCCGGGTGGCACATCACCTCAACTGAGGGTTCATCGCGTTGCACAGATTTATCCAGTACCTGCAGGAATAACGCTTCGGAAATCTCATCACCATAGAACTCACTGCTGAATCCAGCGCTACTGCGTACATCATCCGGTGCGCCCTCTGCCTGCGGAAGAGAGCGGTCAATACGCAGCGCCACGCCCTTCTCTAAAGCAAACTTCGCCACCAGCGGGTAGATCTGCGGGATCATATGCACATGGTGATGGCTATCAATATGCGTTGGCGCAGTATCGAAAATGGCGACGAAACGATCGAACTGGCACGCCAGCTCATGCGCAATTTCGTCCAGCGGCAGCGTATCGTTTTCCGCCATCTGCCAGATCCATTTCCCCAGTTTGCCTTCACGGGTCAGCCCTGGCATCTCAGAAAGCGGTTCGCCCAGCGTCAGGACAAAGTGCATCCCGACGGCCAGCTCCGGCGTACGGCGGCTCAGTTGAGCCGCATGGTCAATCTCCGCGCCGTTCACCAGTGCGGTGGTCGAGGTCACCAGTCCATTTTTACAGGCATCGATAATGCCGTAGTTCTGCCCTTTGCTCAGGCCGAAGTCATCAGCATTGACGATCAGCAGTCGTTCCATCGTACCTCCTGTCACTTTTTCAGCTTCTCCACCGTGGCGGCAAAGTTCGGCAACCACTCTTCGTGCGCGAGGATCATTTCGCGCGCGAGGATCTCCGCGTCTTTGTCGGAGCCGATCAGCGGGCTTAAGTTCATCGCCAGCTCGACGTCGTTAATGTCCCCACTCAGTGCCGCATGGCTTGCCTGAATTTCAAAGGCTTTAATGGTATGGATAAGCCCCAGCACTTTGTCATCAAAGTGCGTCAGGCGTGGGTGCGGTTTCGCCCCATCGCGGCCCAGAATCGCCGTCATTTCAACCGCCCAGTCTGCCGGGATGTTATCCACGTGGCCGTTGTGCGGGAAGTTAACGTAGTGCTCAGCCTGCTTATCATTGTAGATAGCGTTGATCACTTCGCATGCGGCATCGGAGTAATACGCCCCGCCGCGCTGCTCCAGCTCTTTCGGTTTGACGTTGAGGTCCGGGTTCTTGTACAGCTCGAACAGCTGCTTTTCAACCTTCTGCACCACCTGCGCACGCGCACCGCCCTTGTAGTACTCGCCCATTTCAATCGCCAGCATCTCTTTGGTTTTGAAATAGTAAAGCAGGTAAGAGCATGGAATCAGGTTCAGAGAACGAATCAACCCTTCGCTGAACGGCAGGTCGAAGATATTTTTCACCGAGTTGGCCGTCAGGGTACCGGAAGCGACACCATCAATCAGCTCAGCAAAACGCGATTTGCCATTCACCAGCACATCTCGGATAAACACCATGTGGTTCAGGCCAAAGAGATCGATAGAAAGATCGTCCTTTTCGGAAAGATTCAACACATCGGTAATAAACATTTTCATGCCAATCGGAATGTTACACACGCCGATAAAGCGTTTGAAATTGGTGTGACGGTATACCGCTTCGGTGACCATCCCGGCCGGGTTAGTGAAGTTAATCACCCACGCATTCGGGCACAGTTCCTGGACATCTTTAATAATGTCAAAAATAACCGGAATGGTACGCAGACCTTTGAACAAGCCGCCTGCGCCGTTCGTTTCCTGACCGAGGTAGCCGTGGCTCAGCGGAATACGCTCATCTTTTTCACGCGCTTTCAGTTGGCCAACACGCAGCTGGGTGGTCACGAAGTCGGCATCACGCAGCGCGTCACGACGGTCGAGTGTTTTGAAGACTTTCATCGGTACGCCTGCTTTCTCCACCATCCGCTCACACAGCGCATGAATGATATCCAGCTTCTCTTTACCGCCTTCAACATCAACCAGCCACAATTCGCTTACCGGCAATTCATGGTAACGTTTGAGAAAACCTTCCAGTAATTCTGGTGTATAGCTGCTGCCGCCGCCGATGGTTACAACTTTTAATTTCTGGCTCATACTTTCTCCCTCGTGATCCACCCGCTAAATGCAGTCAACCCTCCACATTCAGCGCGGATATTAAATTTGCTGTCGCATTACTACGGATAATACCGTAGTGCGTGAATTATTTTACTTAATGACCGTCAGTCGTTTGCGATAATTGCTCGGGGTAAACGAAGTCAGCTTTTTGAATGTTTTAATAAACAAACTTGGGCTGCTGTACCCGGACTCATACGCAATATCGGTGACGGAGTAGTTCGTAATTTCCAGTTGTTTCATGGCAAAGTTGATGCGGATATCATTAATAATCTGCATGGGTGTTTTGCCATAGTAGCGCTGGGTCGCACGCGTTAAATACTCCTGAGACTTCCCGGAGAGCGCAACCATATTTTCCAGCGCACCTTCACCGAACTTCATTTTATCGTGCATGGCTTCGACGGTTGTTTTTAACCACTGCGGTGTAACATCCTGAGCTTGATCTTCACGATGATGACGCAGACGGTTAATCACATAAAAAGCCACCACTTCAATAAATTCATCGAATTCAGTCTCGCGAAAATGTAGCGAAGCAATAACCGACTCGATATAGCTGAGAAAAGTACTTTTAACAGAGTAAACCTGCGACGCCACCAGACAAAATGGCAACAGCGGCTGATAGTGCGTGGCGAAGAAATCTTTGCTGATTCCGACGTTGAGGATACGCGTCGCACCAAACTCGTAGAAGCTCTGATGATGTGACCCCAACGGGATGAAGACAAAGTCGCCACGTTCCAGCAGGACGCGCTTACCGTTAATCTCCTGGTAGTAGCGGCCCGTGAGCACCAGTGTGAACTCATAGTAATCATGCTGATGCAGGCCGCTTACGCTCTCCGTTTTATTGTAGATAAAGACATGAAAATTCCGGCCATCAAACAGTTGCTGTTCTCGTGCGGTGTTAATTTCCATGGTCATCATCTTAGGCTGCCTCATAATACGGATAACCTATTGTACCTTCTCGTGAAGCTCGATCAATTCGGCAACCAGCTCGCGGGCCAACATTGAGGTCATAAGATGATCCTGAGCATGAACTAATACCAGGCTCACCTTCATTTTTCCCTCACCCTCATCGCTTTCGATGAGTTGCGTCTGCACACGGTGCGCTTCGCTCAGTGCAATGCGCGATTGCTCCATCGTCGTTTTGGCGGTGGCAAAGTCGCCTTGCTTGGCCTGTTTCAGTGCCATATAAGCGAGGCTACGCGCCTGCCCGGAGTTAATAATCAGGCCCATCACCACTTCTTCGAGGTCATTTTCCTGCACAGGTTCTGCTGTAATATTGTCCAGATCAAACATACATTTTCCTTTTAGTGATGGCGGTAAGGTTTCCCCTACCGCACGTCATCAGAATTTCAGTGCATTCGCGATGTCTTCTTCGGTCTCTTCTTCTTCGATGGCCGTTTGCGCTTTGTTGGCTACGATGACAAATGGCATGTAGATAAGCGTGGCGATAACCAGGTTGAAGAGCGCCAGCAGCAGCGCGGCGATACTTCCGTTGGTACTGAAGAAGGCGCCTAAGCCGGTTGGCATGGTCCATGGCGCCATATTGGTAATCGGCGGAATGATGCCCAGTGAGTACGCGATAATCATAATAGCGGCGAGGATTGGCTGAACCAGTACGAACGGAATCAGCATGACCGGGTTCATGATAATCGGCAGACCAAACAGAATCGGTTCGTTAATCTGGAAGATGCCTGATGGCAGCGCCAGCTTGGCAACAGAACGGTAATCTGCGCGACGTGAAGCGATAAAGATAGCGATAATCAGGCCCAGAGTCGCACCACTACCGCCCAGGAAGACGTAGGAGTCGAGCATCGGTTTCGCCCAAACGTGGAACGATTTACCGGCTTCCAGCGCCGCGGCAACAGAGCCGTACTGCTGATAAGTCGCGATGTTTTCCAGCGCCCACGGCGTCATGATGCCGCTGTCCAGCGCGGTCAGCGCCAGGGAACCGTGGATACCGAAGAACCACAGCAGTGGAACAAAGATAACGTATGCCCAGCCAACAACCGCACCCATCGAAGCCAGCGGTGTAGAGATGCCGTCCATGATGACCTGGTGGAAGTTGGTGCTCCAGTGCGTCAGCGCCCAGGAGATGATCCCCATAATAGAGAGGATGATAAAGCCAGGAATAACCGCCGAGAAAGAACGGGATACGGAGGCAGGCACGCTATCCGGCAGGCGAATAACCCAGTTTTTGTGCACAATAAAGGTGAACATTTCCGCGACCACCAGGCCAATGATAATACCGGAAATAATGTTCGCCCCCCCCAGCCAGTTAGCGCCGACGGCGTAGGCTTCACCCACGCTGTATGGCGTTACGGTCATAAAGGCTGCAACGGATAACAGGCCAGCCGCCAGCGAATCGACTTTACGCTCTTCCGCCAGCGCCATACCGATAAAGAAAGGTGCCATCAGCGACATAATGCCCAACGTACCGTTGTAAACATTACCGCCGATGGCCTTAAAGCTATTCAGGTTCTCAATGGTAGACGCATCGAGGCGAATGCCCATTGAATAGAAAAAGGAACCCTCACCAAAGCTCAGAAAAACGTTATTGATTAAGACAAACATCGCACCCGCAAGGGTCAATGGCATTAATCGAATAAAACCGTTTTTAATCGCGTTAACGTGAGGCTGTTTTCCTATTTTAATAGCAAAAGGAAGGAGTACCTTTTCAAGCGAACTGATCACTTTACTCATAGAAAAATACCCTTAAAGGCCGCAGCGAATACCGCGGCGTTAAATGTGAAATAACTCTTTGACGGGAAAAATAAAAAAATTACTGCGCAGCAGCTTTTTTAATAGCAGCAACGGCTGCTTTAAGAACACCTAAACCATCGACTTTACCGTAGAGCGCTGAATCAATAACCTCTACCGGTTTATTAGGCAGCAATTTTTGAATATCTGCCTTCATATACGCAATTTGTGGCCCCAGTAATACGACATCGGCCTGTGGGCCTTTTTCTGCGGCAAAGCTTTCTGAGAATGCTTCAATAATTACTGGTACTTCATATTTCTCCGCCTGCGCACGCATTTTGGAGACCAGTAATGAAGTCGACATCCCTGCAGAGCAAAAAAGATAGATATGTTTCTTTTCCATTCACGCTTCCTCAACTTATCGAATCTGCCATCATCGGGCTTCGTTCCATCCGCCCATGAACCCATTTCAACATCAGATGTTTCACTTTTGTTTATGAGTTGAGTATACGGTATCTCTTTAGACCAGGATAATTCCTCCTCATCCAAAATTGTCTCTCATTGACCTCGCCTTATGATTCCCTTCACACTTTGGTCAAAATAATTCGCGCAATTAAATAAGCATCAGAAACCACAAAAAAGCCCGACGGGTTCGTCGGGCTTACGTAGTGCTCAGGAAAATGAACGATTACTGTTTAGCGGACTGCGGGTCGGTGTCGTACTCGGCACAGGTCTGGTAACCAGAGTTCATGACATGGCCCGTATCATCGAGGGCTACGAAGTAAGTCTCAGTTTTACCATCACGTTGACCCAAAATGTAGGTCTGACAGGTACCGCGCGCATGAATCATGCTCACTTCAGAAGACGGCTTACCTGCAATCTGCGCAACCTGGCTGCGCGACATACCTTTCTTAACATCTTTTACCACCGGCTGGGTGAACTGATCTTTGGTGCGATCGTAAGTCGTACACCCGGCTAGCATGGTCAGAGCGGCTGCTGCACCCAGAAATCCTGTAACGTACTTGTTCATAAAACATCCTCTTTGTTGTTTTGTGTAGTTTAAGCCTGGAATAAAGGATCTTATTTTTCAACCTTACGCTGAAAATCGGATGGTTTTAAGAACATTCTGCTGACAAAAAAGTAAGTCGCTGAATTGCGCTAATTTACGTCACTCAGCGCGCCACGCCTTGTCGTTTCAGCCTCAAAGAGGTAGCTTTAAGGTCTTGTTCTGATGGGTATCGGCAACATCTTTTGGAGGGGTAAATGAGTTTACAGCAGGAAATCATCCAGGCGCTTGGCGTGAAACCACAGATTGACGTGCAACAGGAGATCCGCCGCAGCGTCGATTTCCTGAAATCGTATCTGCAAACCTATCCGTTTATTAAATCACTGGTATTAGGCATCAGCGGCGGCCAGGACTCCACCCTCGCCGGGAAACTGTGCCAGCAGGCCATCAGTGAACTGCGTAAAGAACGTGGTGATAACGAGTTGCAATTTATCGCTGTGCGTCTGCCATTCGGCGTACAGGCCGATGAGCAGGATTGCCAGGATGCTATCGCCTTTATTCAACCGGATCGCGTACTGACCGTTAATATTAAAGGCGCAGTCCTCGCCAGCGAAGAGGCCCTGCGCGAAGCGGGAATTGAACTGAGCGACTTCGTTCGCGGCAACGAAAAAGCACGTGAACGCATGAAGGCCCAGTACAGCATCGCCGGGATGACCAAAGGTGTGGTGGTTGGCACCGACCATGCGGCGGAAGCCGTGACGGGCTTCTTCACCAAGTACGGCGACGGCGGTACCGACATTAACCCGATTTTCCGTCTGAATAAGCGTCAGGGAAAACAGCTGCTGGCCGCGCTGGGCTGCCCGGAGCATCTGTATCTGAAAGCGCCAACGGCGGATCTGGAAGACGATCGCCCTTCTCTGCCCGACGAAGTGGCGCTGGGTGTGACTTATGAAAACATCGACGACTATCTGGAAGGCAAAACCGTCGCGCCTGAGCTGGCGAAGATCATCGAAGGCTGGTACGTGAAGACGGAGCATAAACGCCGCCCGCCGATTACGGTGTTTGACGATTTCTGGAAAAAGTAACTTTCCCGCCCCGGTGTCATGCCGGGGCGTTTTTTACCAACCTCCTCCCCCACCGCCGCCAGAACCGCCGCCGGATGAACCTCCGCCAGATGAGCCTGAACCGCTTGAGCCCGATGATGATCCGGAATCACCACTGGCGCTCGGCGTTGCGCTTGAGGATGAATGACAGCACCTATTAAAGTCGCTGATGGTGTTCCAGTCCGCGAGGCTGTATACGCCCGGCACGGCGCTTGTGTGGGCCAGATGCCGGGCAAAAGTGTTTGCC
Source organism: Pseudocitrobacter sp. CD920760 (assembly GCF_057782505.1). Lineage (NCBI taxonomy): Bacteria > Pseudomonadati > Pseudomonadota > Gammaproteobacteria > Enterobacterales > Enterobacteriaceae > Pseudocitrobacter > Pseudocitrobacter sp. CD920760. Next base: position 2,304,604 of record NZ_CM173490.1, on the reverse strand, counting down.
CAGGTTTTGCCAACACCTAAAGCCAGCGCAATCGGCAGCAAACTTTCAAAATGCGTGAGCAGTTGATCGGGTGGAAAAAGCGTCTCATAGCGATGTTTCTCCGCCGCGCTGAGATAGCGTTTCAGGCCTTTGGCAATCGCCAGCTCGTTAAGTCCACGCTGGGTGTAGCGCGGTGCGCGCCAGGCAAAAACTAAACACATCAGCGCGGCCAGCGAAACCGCACCAAAGTAGCCGGCGGGAATGGGCATCGTTACCAGTACATTGAAAAAAAGACTTCCAAACCCTATCAGAAAAGGAGAGACCATCAGGCAAACCATTATTCCGATCCTGCGCCGCGCTCCTGGGCGACAGAGGGAGGATAGCGTAAAACAGGCCAGCGCAATGCCTACCCCCACCACAATGACTATAGGTAACGTCAGGGCCGCAACCTTACCGCCAGACGTGATGCCACACAGTAAAGGTATGAGCATCGCAAGCCAGATCCCCCTCCAAAGCGCTTTACCCCATTTAAAAAACAGTTTCTCTTCAAGATCGCGGTAACGTTTCTCTGTCGCGTTTCGCGCCTGCTGCATTCGCTCCTGATGCGGCACGCTAATGTTGAGACTTTTTCGTTTACCACGAAATAAGGCACTCAGCAGGCTACGGTCATCGGCATTCAGCAGCTTCCTGCCGTCATCTGCTAAGCGGGTTAAAGAGAAATCATTTTTACCTGTTTTCCCCCACACACTGGGAATGTTGTTTTCCCGGACCGTCAGCGTAACGGCGCGTTTTCCCACTAAATCCAGCACATCGCTGCTAAAAACCACGTCATCATAAGCGCGCTGGCACAGAAAACGCAGATAACCCGCCGTCATCTTTGCCGGATGTTCATACAGAGGCACCACCGCGGGCATTTTCAGGCCAGCGGCAGAGACATTCTTCCAGCTCCACCACAAGAAATAGCTCGCCAGCAACAGCAACGGTAGCCATAACACCCACGTTTTGCTGTCGGGCAGCAGCAAATGCACCCACGGAAAAAATGCTTCTGGATCGGGCGCATTCGCCAGCACCGAGCGTGGCCAGGTGTAAGCCACCGTTAACCCTTCGCCTTCTGCCAGTGGCTTACTGGTCACTACACTACCATCACCCAGGATGGTCGCGGCGTGACCTTTCGCACCATGCCTGCCGGTATACACATCGATGCTGCGTAACCGGGTATCTCGCCCGTCCTGGTTGAGGTTTGGCGCAGCATCTGGCAATTGCAGATGAAAACTGACGTGGCTAATCGGCCAGGCCCAGTCATTGCCGGTGACGTTCCAGTAGAGCTCATCCCATTCCCGGAAGCGGCTGAAGTGATTTTTGATTCGATAATGGATTGTGTAGTGATGGATAGCAGAGCGCAGAATCTGATCGTCCCGACCAATTCGCAGCGTTAACGTGCGGGCCGTACGATCCGCGGAATAAGGTTCTATCATACCATCGCGTGTTACAGAGGTTATCTGATAATCAACGTAAAACGCTTTGCCGTCGGCACGCCACCATGCCAACGGGAGCGTGCGAAAAATGCCGCGTCGGATAGTTTGCCCAAGAGCAACCACCGCAATTTTCTCTTCAACATCCATGCTGCCATCGGCGTTGAAGCTCGCGTGTGAATCAAAATCAGCAATGTGCTCATACATTTCATTTGGCGTAATGCTGTCACTGGCATAGCCGAGAGGGATGCTGGCACAAAGCAAAAAAAGCAAACCAATCATCTTGTCCATACCCAGAGTTCCCGATGTTCCGTATCCTTATGGAAACATCGTACTCCTGCCGAACACGCGAGACGAGGTGAGCCGCCCTGTTTCAGAATCTATAAAGAAAAACCGCCGGACTTGCCCACAGCTTCTGAGAGCGTATGAGCAGGTCCGGCGGTCTTAAGTCAGTGCGCTGAGTTATTCAGCAGGTACCGGCATTTTACCTTCTGGCGCGTGACGTTCTGTCAGACGCTTCTCAAAATTAGCATTAAACTGTTTTTTCTGTTCCGGCGTTAAAATGTTGTAGATCTTGTTCTGGGTTTCCATGTGAGACAGCATCATCTCTTTACGCTGGGTATCCATTTTGTCGATCTGCGCCTGTGCTTTCGCTTTGTCGAAGCTGTCGCTGGCGATCAGGTCGTGCATCGCACGGCGGTTGTCCTGCATTTTGTCGTGTTCCGCTTTCTTGATGTCGCGGATCTGTTGTTTCTGTGCATCGGTCAGATTCAGCCCCTGGAACATCATCATTTCATGATGACGCGGACCCGGTTTGCCTTTGTGGTGATGCATCATGGTTTTGCCATCCGGCTGTGCGGCTGGCGTCGTAGAGGTATCGGCAGCGTGTGCCAGGTTAGCCGCGCCCAGAGCCAGAGTAGAGGCAACAAACAGTGCAGTCATCTTTTTCATCATTAATTCCTTACTTTGAAGTTCTTCTATAACGGCGCGTTGCCGTGTTGACGAGATTAACTTTACGGGGTTTATCGTCAATTAATCAGAGTGTGCGTAAAACAATGAAAGTGTAAAAAACAATTTTACGCCAATTGTGAAGGAATTAAGGAAAAACAATGGAGAGTTGCAACAAGAATAAACAACGCACTGATTACGAAGGGAATATGGAGAAGTATAAAACAGCACTGCCGATTAATAAAGCAATTTGATAGGAATAATCCGTATTAAATAGACAAGCAAAAAAATAATACCGCTGCGTTACCTCAGCGGTATCGGCATATTAACCGCAGCGCTCCAGCATGAGCCCCGCCCGCAGCCCTAACGCCACATCAGGGTTTGGAAACAGCACGTATTCACAGGGTCTCTCCACCACGTAACGCGTATCACCATCTTCCGCAAGCAGTGTCCCCCGCGCAAACGGGGTAAAGTTCAGCGTCTGAGCCGACATATAGAGGTGAAACGCCTCACTGCGCCGGGTAATTTGCTGCACAACACGATAACGAAGCGGCGTATCTGATGAACCGCCGCCCCACTCGCCTGCCAGTAAATATCCCAGTTGCTGCTGCGTGAGTGCAAAACGGGAGAGATCATTGTGACCAAACGGTAGCGCCTTCCCCAGTTCCAGCGTACAGGCAAGTGCCGCAAAGCGTTCACAGCTGTAGTGCGTGAAGGTACCGCCAGGCGTTTGATGAAACACCAGCGCCTGCAAGCCTGCGCGCCCAAGCCAGTTCAGGAAATTGTCATCCCACGGCGCATCACGCGCAGGCAGCACGCCAAAACGCAAATGATGCGAGCCGCGAATCGCCGTATGCAGATCGAGATGCCAGCGCAAGCTGTCGGCAGGCTGGGCGTGGTAAAACGCCGTCATCGCCTGTTCAAGCTCCGCGACTCTGGCCGTCTCATCGGAAGGCGAGAACTGCTGCCAGCGCTCACCAAACATGCGGTTCATATCGCTGTGAATATAACGCCGGTTATTTCGCAGCGCGGGCGGATTGCCCAGAATCACCAGCAGCCGCCAGCGCAAAACAACACTTCCCGCCAACAGCCCGGCAAGCAGCGCATCAACCATTTCTACCGGCGCGGTTTCGTTACCATGAATCCCTGCTGAAAGCACCAGCGCGCGGCGACACGGCTGATAAGGCGTCAGTTCAAGAATTCCCGCCCCACGCCAGCGCCAGTAAAATGATGGCCCTTCGCCCTGTACTGTCTCTGGCTGCGTTCCCGCCAGCGTTAGGGATAAAAAATGGTGCATGGCGGCTCCTTATTGCTGGAAGTCATAGACCGATCCCAGTTGCAGAATTTGTGTCAAACGATCGAGCGCTTCGCGTCCTTCCCGTAACAGCTGCGGGTCAGCGAGGTCAGACTGCGTCAGACGATCGCGGTAGTAACGGTCAACCCAGTCATTGAGCGTGGCAAACAGCGTGTCATTCATCAACACCGACGGATTCACCGCGCGATACTCCGCGTCAGTCAGCACCACGCGCAGGCGCAAGCAGGCCGGGCCGCCGCCGTTGGCCATACTTTCTCGCAAATCAAAAACCTTCAGCTCGTTAATCGGGTTATCCCGCTCCAGCAATTCGTTCAGATAGCGCCAGACGCGCGGATTTGTCTCGCATTCCGCCGGGAGCACCAACAACATACTGCCATCCGGTTTCGACAACAGCTGGCTGTTAAACAGGTAAGTGGCAACCGCGTCCGCGACCGTCACGCGCGCTGTCGGGACTTCAATGGGCACAAAGCCGGGGACCCGGCGAGCCAGTTCCGTCATTAGCGCGGGCTGATTAACAAACGCCTGCTGATGGCAAAACAGCACCTGTCGGTTGCTCACGGCGATAACATCATTATGGAAGACGCCCTGATCGATAACCGCCGGGTTTTGCTGTGCGAACAGCAACTGATTGGGATTGACCTGATTCAGACGCGCCACCGCTTCACTGGCCGCGAGAGTCTGACGCGCCGGATACCGCTGAGGCTGTGTCTCCTGCCGCTCGTCGCGACCATAGACAAACAGTTGCAGACCCGGCTGACCGTAGTCACCGCCTAACCGGTTATGGTTTGCCGCACCCTCATCGCCAAACATCGCCACCTGGGGAAGCGCACGATGCACCGCAAAACGGCGTTCATCCGCGAAAATGGCCCGCAGCAGCGCTTCGGTGATCGGTGCTTCCGTCGCGCGATGGAATTTATTGTTCAGGTTGGCCACGGTAAGGTGTACACGTCCATCCAGCGTATCCGCCGAGGGCGCCACCGTTGCCGCATTCGCTACCCACATCGACGATGCGGAACTTACCGCGCTCAGCAATTGAGGGGCCTGCGCGGCAACTTTCGCCACCACCTGCTCATCGCTGCCGTCAAACCCCAACTGGCGCAACACGCTGACGTTGGGGCGCGCCTGCGGAGGAATGATCCCCTGCTTAAATCCCGCATCCGCCAGCGCTTTCATTTTCAGCAGACCCTGCTTCGCTGCGCGCTGAGGGTTCGATACCTGAAACTGATTGCGCGTCGAGGCTTCATTGCCAAAAGATAAACCGGCGTAATGGTGCGTCAGGCCTGGCAGGCCATCAAAATTGACCTCCCAGGCGTTCATGACGCACTCTCCTGGCTAAAATCAAGCCCAGGGCTCAGGCTCTGCGGTAGCGCAATCGTCGGTGATTCCAGGCTTACCATTGGCCAGGCGCAGTAATCTGCGGCGTACCATGCTCCCGGACGATGATTCCCCGAGGCCCCCGCGCCGCCAAACGGTGCGGTGCTTGCGGCACCGGTGAGGGGTTTATTCCAGTTCAGTATCCCGGCGCGCGCTTCCAGCAACAGGCGGTCGAATTTTTCTCTATCGGGCGAAATTAACCCGCTTGCCAGTCCGTAGCGGGTATTGTTGGCAAGAGCGATCGCTTCATCAAAATCGTCATAGCGCCACACGCACAGCAACGGGCCAAAGACCTCTTCATCGGGCACTTCACTCACTTCCGTGAGGTCGACAATCCCGGGCGTAAGCAGCGAGGTGCCGCTTTGCAATACACGCGGTTCGAGCAACGTGACTCCGCCGTTAGCGACATGCTGCAACCACGCCTGATGCACCAGCTGCGCGGCCTGCGGTGAAATTAAGCCGCCCATAAAGGGCTGCGGCTCAGCATCCCATGCACCGGGAATAATACGTTGTGCAACAGTCACCAGCCGGCGTAAAAACGCATCGCCACGATCGCCGCGACTCACCAGCAGACGTCGTGCACAGGTACAACGCTGCCCGGCGGTAATAAAGGCCGACTGAATCGTCAGATGTACCGCCGCATCAATATCCTCCGGCTCATCAACAATTAATGGGTTATTGCCGCCCATTTCAAGGGCAAGAATTTTCTGCGGCTGCCCCGCCAGCTGGCGATGCAGCTGAAAGCCGGTGTGGGAGCTGCCGGTGAAAAGCAGCCCATCAATACCCGGATCGCTGCTTAAGGCTTCCCCGGTTTCTCGTCCACCCTGCACCAGATTCAGCACGCCCGCTGGCAGCCCGGCTTCCTGCCATAATTTCATCACCACTTCGCCACTCAGCGGCGTCTGCTCGCTGGGTTTAAAAACCACCGTATTCCCCGCCAGCAGCGCCGGGACAATATGTCCATTCGGTAAATGGCCGGGGAAGTTATAGGGGCCGAACACCGCCAGCACGCCGTGCGGGCGATGACGCAGCGTCGCCGCGCCGTCCGGCATATCTGTATGTTGCTCGCCGGTGCGGCTGTGGTATGCCCGAACGGAGATAGCGATTTTATTGATCATCGCCGCCACTTCCGTGGCCGCTTCCCAACGCGGCTTCCCCGTTTCACTGGCGATAATCTCGGTCAGCGATGCTTTACGACTTTCAAGCAACTGGGCGAAGGTTTCAGCAATGCGTTGGCGTAATTCGAACGGTTCACCCGCCCAGCCGGGAAACGCCGCGCGGGCGGCAGCGACCGCCTGGGCTACCTGACCGGGATCGGCATCCTGCCCCTGCCAGAGCGACTGCTGGGTGACCGGGTTAGTTTTCTCCCGCGCCTGCCCGAGCCCATCGAGCCATTCCCCACCAATCCATAAACTCATATTTTTTTCTCCTCCGGGCAAAGGCGCACCAGGCGAACGCTATCACCGGCGCGACATTTCAGGGCATCCAGCTGTTGTGCGTTGAGTAACAGCTTGTCGCAATGGGGGTCCGCCGCCACCAGCATGGCGCGGAAGTGTTGGTACTGTTCGTTAGCCACCAGGCAGACGGGTAGCTCACCCGGCGCCGGCTGGCCTTCCGCCACCGTCACCAGCCGGCTTTTGCGAATCGCGCGGATGCGGTCGAGATCGCACTCCAGCGTCGGGCCGCCGTCGAAAATATCGATGTAATCGCGGTAGCGAAAACCTTCTTTTTCCAGCACTTTACGTGCGGGCGCGGTTTGCGGGTGTACCTGGCCAATGACTGCCCGCGCCTCGTCGGACAAAAAATCGGTATAGATCGGATGCTTCGGCATCAGTTCAGCAATAAACGCCTTCTGCCCCGTGCCGCACAGATAATCCGCGCGAGAAAAATCCATAGAGAAAAAGCGTTTTCCCAGCGCATCCCAGAAGGGTGAGTAGCCATGTTCATCAATCACACCGCGCATCTCTGCCACCACTTTCTCGCTGAAGCGATCGCGGAAAGCCGCCATAAACAGAAAACGCGCTTTCGATAACAGATAACCGTTGTTCTCTTTACGCCACTCAGGTTCAAGGAACAGCGAGCAAAGTTCACTACTGCCGGTGTGATCGTTACTTAAAAAGAGGGTTGGCAGCGCGTTGTAAACGTTCAGCTCTTTCGAGGCGTGTACCAGCGTACCGACCCGATAGTTGTACCAGGGATCGTTCAACCCCACCGCCACCTCGATGGCACAAATGCCCACCACGTTGCCGCTTTCACTCTCCTCAAGCACGAAAACGTAACCCTGCTCACTGCGTGGAAGCTCACCCCGCCAGGTGGCCAGCGATCGGGTGATACGTGCCGACAGGGTAGATTCATCGGCTGGGAGCGAAGTCAGCCCGCCACCCGTCTCTCCCGCTAATCGTAGCAGGCCAGGCAGGTCCTCGCGTTCGATCGGACGGATAATCATCATGGAGAGACTCCTGCCAGGAAACGTTCACAGGCGCGTTCAAAACGGTCGAGGCCATGAGTAACCTCTTCTTCTGTGATAATCAGCGCAGGCGCAAAGCGCACGACATTGGCCCCCGCGATCAGCACCATCAGCCCCTCTTCCGCAGCCAGCTGACTGATCTGTTTCGCTTTCCCCGCATAAACCGCTTTCAACTCACAGCCAATCAACAACCCCAGTCCCCGTATCTCGTTAAACAGGCTGTAACGGGCATTAATCGACAGCAAACGTTCGGTAAACCACTGCTGACGCTGCTTCACGCCGTTGAGTACCTGCGGAGTATTAATGATGGAAAAGACCGCTCCCGCCACCGCGCTGGCTAAAGGGTTCCCGCCGTAGGTCGTCCCGTGGGTGCCCACCGTCATCACGCTGGCGTACGTTTCTTTTGCCAACAATGCGCCCACCGGGAAGCCGCCACCCAGCGCTTTTGCGGTAGTCAGGAGATCGGGCGTCACGCCGTAGTGCATATAAGCGTACAGCTCGCCCGTGCGTCCTACGCCGGTTTGCACCTCATCAAAAATCAGCAATGCATCGTGGCGATCGCACAGTTCGCGCAGGCCGCGTAAAAATGCTGGATCGGCAGGCACCACGCCGCCTTCTCCCTGCATCGGTTCGACGATCACGGCGCAAGTGCCGTCATCAATCAGCGCACTGGCGGAAGCCAGATCGTTATAGACCGCGTGACGAATATCCGGGGGCAGCGGCGCGAAATCCTGTGAATAGGCTGGTTGTCCGCCCGCCGAAACGGTGAACAGCGTGCGGCCATGGAAGGCATTTTTGAACGCGACAATGCCACTTTTATGGCTGCCAAACTTATCGTGCGCGTATTTTCGCGCCAGCTTAAGCGCTGCTTCGTTAGCCTCGGCCCCGGAGTTGCAGAAAAATACCCGGTCGGCAAACGTGGCATCAATCAGCTGCTTTGCCAGACGCAGCGCAGGTTCATTGGTGTAGCCATTGCCCGTATGCCAGAACTTATTTGCCTGTTCGGTGAGCGCCTGAATCATCGCCGGATGCGCATGCCCCAGTGCATTGACCGCAATCCCACCCGCAAAGTCGATATACTCTTTCCCCTGTTGATCCCACAGGCGAGAACCCTCGCCTCGCACCGGAATAAACGGTGCCGGCGCGTAAACCGGCATCATCCACTGATCGAAATCCTGACGGGTAATTGACTGAGACATAGCGACCTCTTCTGGTAAATGAAAGGTTTCATTTATGTTAATAAATATAAGTGTTTGCGCTGTAAATGTAGGTTGCACGGTTCGTGCCAGCCAGCGCTAAAAATGCATAGCCAGAAGATGGGTATGTAATATCAATGAGTTATGAATAACCGCTATTCATTAAACTTGCATAAATAGTGAATAAAATGCATTCAATCGATGATTCCAGAGATATCATTCGCACGATTATGCATTAATAAAATATAATTCTGGAATTGTGATCCGATACGAAATTTATCGTAGTTTTATGCGCCATTTGGGGGCCAGACGCGTCAATGTGGTGCAGATTTTGCTCTATTACGCTGCGGACTATGGGGTGATCTGACAGCAAAAGAAAAGAATTGGGTGCATTGAATGCTAAACCCAGCCATCCGAAACGCGGGGATGGCTCCCCGCGCGTCAGGCTACTTCTTCGGTTCGTAAGCGAGAATGGCCTTAAACTCCATACCACGCTCCCGGATACTCAGCTCACATAACGAGTCTCGTACCATCAGCGTGAATCCCAGTGCCGTTAGGCATAGCACTATGATTGCCACAAGGGCGTATTTCGTCAGCATGTCTTGCCTCCATGCAAAGAAGAGACTAACATCCGAATGTTTGGGTTCGGAAGCTAGCCTCAGGTTGATTTTAAACATCTTCCTGGGGCTTTCGTCCTTCTGAACCTCATCGATTGCCTGAAGCCAGAAAGCCTCAAGCACCCACGCGAATTCTCTGCTCATCCCCTGACAAAATCGACCTGCTTTTCGGCTTTTTGACGACCAATTGCCGGTTCCTCGTAGCGCCTCGCAAATTCTGACGAATCGTTCACGTTCGCCACCATTTCTGATACCATTCCGTTACAATTCACCTTGCAAAGTGGCAGCGACTATGAAATTTGTCTCTTTTAATATCAACGGCCTGCGCGCACGCCCTCATCAACTGGAAGCCATCGTTGAGAAGCATCAACCTGATGTCATCGGCTTGCAGGAGACAAAAGTTCACGACGATATGTTCCCTCTCGAAGAGGTGGCAAAGCTCGGTTACAACATTTTCTATCACGGGCAGAAAGGTCATTATGGCGTTGCCCTGCTGACCAAAGCCACGCCTGTTGCCGTGCGCCGTGGTTTTCCCAACGATAACGAAGAAGCACAGCGTCGTCTGATCATCGCCGAAATCCCGTCGCCGCTGGGGAATGTCACCGTCATCAACGGTTACTTCCCGCAGGGCGAAAGCCGCGATCACGAAACCAAATTCCCGGCGAAAGCGAAGTTTTATCAGGACCTTCAGGATTACCTGGAGAACGAGCTGAAAAGTACCAACCCGGTGCTGATTATGGGCGATATGAATATCAGCCCGACGGACCTGGACATTGGTATCGGCGAAGAGAATCGTAAGCGCTGGCTGCGTACCGGCAAATGCTCCTTCCTGCCGGAAGAACGCGAGTGGATGGGACGTCTGCTGAACTGGGGCCTGGTCGATACGTTCCGCCATGCCAACCCGGAAACCAACGATCGCTTCTCGTGGTTCGATTATCGTTCTAAAGGCTTTGACGATAATCGTGGTCTGCGCATTGACCTGCTGTTGGCGAGCCCGCCGCTGGCGGAGCGCTGCATTGAAACAGGGATTGATTACGAAATCCGCAGCATGGAAAAACCCTCTGACCACGCGCCAATCTGGGCAACATTCAAAGAATAATCCCTTCATACACTCCTGGCTGGCGACGGTCAGGAGTCCTCACGACTTTGAGTCAAATCAATAAAATTACAGTTTAAATTTGTTGTAGCGGCGATTTTACTATACCGTCAGCTCAATTTTAAACTGACCGCCTCTTTTACCCACCACCACAACTGGAAAGAGAAAGAATGCCAAAGAAGTCAATCTAACAGCAGAGTATAAATTTGTCCTTGCCTGTCTTCTTTTTGGGCTTGCCGTTCTTTTTATTCATTCATTTGGTCTATTTAATCTCTTTAGCGATCTCCAGCATTTGCAAGAAACTATTCAGCACAGCGGGCTTTGGGGATATGGGATATTTATCTGTCTGTTTGTGATTGCCACGCTGTGCCTCATGCCCGGCAGCCTGCTGGTGATCGCCGGAGGCATTGTTTTTGGCGCTTTCTGGGGGTCTCTGCTTTCATTGATCGCCGCCACCCTCGCCTCCGCGCTCTCTTTCCTGCTAGCCCGTTGCCTTGGGCGGGAATTCTTACTCAAATATATCGGCCACACGCCTGTCTTTCAGGCTATTGAAAAAGGAATCGCCCGCAGTGGAACCGATTTTTTAATCCTGACGCGTCTGATCCCTCTTTTCCCCTATAACATCCAGAATTATGCCTACGGACTGACAGCAATACCTTTTTGGTCATTCACGCTTATTTCAGCACTCACGACACTCCCCGGCATCATCATTTATTCAGTAATGGCTAATGAGCTTGCGACACAGGGTATAAATGGTGCTTTTATTATCAAACTCAGTCTGGCCGGGGTTTTATTATTTATTTTAATACACGTAGCTAAACAGTATGGTCGGTATAAACAAATTGTTCTGCCTGACCGAAAAGCAAAAACACAAGGAGAGAATAATAATGCAACTAAATAAGAGGTTAGGGAAACAAAGCATGGCTGCATTCTGTTTGCTAAGCGCTTTTGCGTTGAGCGGGTGCGATCAAAAACAGTCCGTTGATTCCGCCGAAACAAAACTCGAATATGATGGATTGACGCCGACATCTCCGCTGCGCGTCGATGCACAAGCGCATAGCGTCACGCTGCTGGTTCAGGTGAACGGGCGTTTTTTGACCGACGATACCCGTCACGGTATTGTGTATAAAGAGGGGTCAAACGGGCATAAATCACTCTTCGTTGGCTTCGCCGATCCAAAATCACTCTATGATGCATTAAAGCAGGCCAGCGCTACGCCGGGTGATAATATGACCATGGATAATAAAGAAACAACACACGTCGCGGGCAGTAAACTGGATTTATCCGTTAAATGGGCAAATGCTTCGCAGTCTTACCCTTTTGATGACGTGATAACCGACAGTAACGGTAAGAAGCTTGAGATGCATTTTGGCGGTAATTTACAGGCGGCGGAAGAGAAAAAAACCGGATGTCTGGTTTGTCTTGATAGCTGTCCTGTCGGTATTGTCAGTAACGCTACTTATACCTATGGCGCGGTAGAAAAACGGAATGAAGTTAAATTTGTCGGCAATAGCGCGATATTACCTCCAGATGGCACGCTGGCAACCGTCACATTTAAAGTCGTTGAGTAACGCCTAACCCTTCGCGTTTCAGGTTGTCATTACTACAATCTGAAACGCTGTAAACCCATGTTCTCCGCTATCACGGATATAAAATGCACAGCAAAAAACCGGGAATCGGTTATCTCCGCATTATCCTCATCCTGTTGGCGCTTCTGTGCGTCGCCCTGTGGATAGGGGTTCCGGCGGTCAATACCTTTATTCAGCAAAGTATCAGCGCGTTTGCTTCGTTAGATCAGCACGCGATTGAACGTTTTATCGATTCATATGGCGCGCAGGCGGCAACGGTCTCCTTTTTCCTGATGATACTCCAGGCCATCATTGCCCCCCTACCCGCCTTTCTCATCACGTTCGCTAACGCCTCATTGTTTGGCGCCTTCTGGGGCGCAGTATTGTCCTGGAGCAGCGCCATGGCGGGGGCAACCCTCTGTTTTTACATTGCCAGAATCCTGGGACGCGACATCGTTGAGAAACTGACGGGTAAAACGGTTCTGCAGAGCATGGATACGTTTTTCGCGCGCTATGGACAACATACCATCCTCATTTGCCGCCTGTTGCCCTTTGTCCCTTTCGATCCGATTAGCTATGCTGCAGGTTTGACATCAATTCGCTTTCGTCATTTCTTCCTGGCGACGGCCATCGGCCAACTGCCTGCAACCCTGGTATACTCATGGGCTGGAAGCATGCTGACCGGCGGCACTTTTTGGTTTATTACCGGGCTGTTTACGCTGTTCGCTTTATCTGTAGTCGTTTTTGTTGCTAAAAGCCTTTACCGTGAACGTCAGAAGAGGAACTCCTGATGGCTTTACCGCCTCTGCGCGCGATCCCGCTTATTTTACGTCCCCAGGCCTGGTTGCACCGACGCCATTATGGCCAGGTGCTAAATCCTATTTACTGGTGGGGACGAATTCCCTTTATTTTTTATTTAGTATCTCTGTTTGTCGGCTATCTGGAGCGTAAGCGATCGCCTGTGGACCCGCTTCTACGCTCTCTGGTAAGCGCCCGTATTGCACAACTGTGTCACTGCGCGTTTTGTGTTGATATTACCAATATGAAAATTGCGCAGCGTACGGGCAGTATGGAGAAATTGCTGGCCGTGTCTGAATGGCAGAGCAGTACGCTATTCAGCGAAACAGAAAAGCTGGCGCTGGCCTACGCAGAAGCGGCCAGCCTGACGCCGCCACAGGTCGATGACGACCTGAGAGCAAAGTTATCTGCACACTTCGATGCACAGGCTCTGACTGAACTTACCGCGCTGATTGGATTACAAAACCTTTCTGCACGGTTTAATTCATCAATGGACATTCCTGCACAAGGGCTTTGCCGCTTGCCGGACGAAAGTCACACAACGTCAAAATTATGATTCGCGATTCTGAGAGGTCATTATGCGCGGTATGCGTAAAGGGATAGCGTGCCTGAGTACGTTGCTGCTCTGTTCACAGCTCGCGGTAGCCCAGGATGCACGTTGGCAGGCAATTGAGCAACACGCTAAAGGTCAAACTGTCTGGTTCAATGCCTGGGGCGGAGATAGCGCAGTCAACAACTATCTGGACTGGGTTCGTGACGAGGTTAAGCGCGATTACGCGATAAATCTGCGGATCGTGCACATTGCCGATGCGGCTGATACGGTCAAACGTATTCAGACCGAAGCCAAAGCCGGGCGTACCTCCGGCGGTTCAGTGGATCTGCTATGGGTAAACGGGGAAAACTTTCGCACCCTGAAAGAAGGTGGTCTGCTGCGCACCGGCTGGGCTGAACAATTGCCCAACTGGCAGTATGTCGATACACAAAAACCGGTGCGCGAGGATTTTTCTGTGCCCGTCGAGGGGGCGGAGTCGCCGTGGGGCAGCGCGCAACTGACGTTTATCGCGCGTCGCACGCAGACGCCGCAGCCGCCGCAAACCCCGCAGGCGCTGCTGGATTATGCCCGGCAGCATCCGGGGACAGTAACCTACCCTCGTCCGCCTGATTTCACCGGCACGGCGCTGCTTGAGCAGTTTCTGATTAACCTGACGTCGTATCCTGACGCGCTGAAACACCCTCCGCAGGAAAAGACCTTTGCGCAGGTTACCGCCCCACTCTGGCGCTATCTCGATTCGCTTCATCCCTTGCTGTGGCGTGAGGGGCGCGACTTCCCACCGTCTCCTGCGCGAATGGATAGCATGCTGGCAAACGGTACTTTGCGGTTATCGCTGACGTTTAATCCCATGCATGCTCAGCAAAAAGTGGCCACTCAGGTGCTGCCTGAAGACAGTTACAGTTTTGGATTTCAGGATGGCATGCTTGGAAACGTTCATTTTGTAACCATTCCGGCAAATGCACGCGCCGGTGCGGCGGCGCAGGTGGTCGCAAACTTCCTGCTGTCGCCTGAGGCTCAGCGTCGAAAAGCTGACCCGGCGATATGGGGCGATCCCAGCGTTCTGGCCCCGGAAACGCTACCCGCCGCGCAGCGAGAGGCACTCTCCGCCCATGAGCCTGCCGATCTGCCGCCCGTGCTGGCAGAACCTCATGCCGCATGGGTAAACGCGCTGGAGCAGGAATGGCTACGCCGCTACGGTACACATTAATCGCGTTATGCTGCACCGCAATGCTGCTTGTCTATCTGCCGCTGTTTTCTGCGGCAGGCTTTCTGCGCCCGGCATTGATACCGGAGAACTGGCGTCTGTTGTCTGAGGACCCGCAATTCAGCCAGGCACTCAGCGCCACGCTTATTTCATCGCTCATTGCAGTGGGCGGCGCGCTCGCTCTGACGCTGCTCATTATTGCCGCGCTCTGGCCTTCTCCTGGCTGGCAGCGACTTACAACCCGTTTACCGATACTGCTGGCACTGCCGCACGTCGCCTTCGCCACCGGCGCACTGCTGCTGTTCGCTGAGGGGGGCGTCATTTACCGCTTTCTCCCGGGTTTGCACGCCATCCCGGACCGTTATGGTATTGGGCTGGGGCTGGTACTGGCAGTGAAAGAGAGCGCGTTTCTGCTGTGGGTAAGCTGGGCGGTATTAGGTGAAAAGCGGCTGAGTGAACAGCTTATTGTGCTGCGCAGCCTCGGCTATGGTCGGGGGCAGTGCCTGCGTTATCTGATTCTCCCGGTTCTGCTGCCTGCGCTGGGTATCGCCCTTCTGGCAACCACCGCATGGACTCTCTCGGTTGTCGATGTGGCGATTATTCTCGGGCCAGGAAACCCACCGACGCTTGCCGTGCTGGCCTGGCAATGGCTAAACCAGGGTGACGAAAGCACGCAAATCAAAGGCCAACTGGCCTGTGTGATGCTGCTGGCGCTTTTGGCGGTACTGGCGCTCACCGCCTGCCTGGTGTGGGTTACCGCACGACGCGTTTGCCCCGGCCTGCATGGCCGTCGCCGCCCGCACGCTTCGCCGCTATACGGGACGGTTGCCAGCCAGCTTATCCCCCTGTGCGGCGTGGCCTGCGCGTTGACACTATTGGTGCTGGCCCACGCCGCGCTGCCAGATACACTGACGTTCAGCAACAGTTTCTGGCTGGCCTTGCTGGCGGCATTATTGGGAGCAACACTCTGCCTGCTGTGGCTGGAATGGGGGCCCGCAGCGCTGACACGCTGTCTGTGGTTGCCGCTGATACTGCCCGCCCTGCCATTAGCGGCGGGCCAGTATGAGATGGCATTATATGGCTGGATGGATGGAGAGTTCACCACCGTGCTGTGGGGACATCTTTTGTGGGTTATCCCGTGGATGCTATTTGTGCTGCGCCCGGCGTGGCAGCGCATCGACCCACGGCTGGTGTTGATTGCCCGCACCCTCGGCTGGCACCAGGTACGCATTTTTGCGCAAATCAAATGCCCGTTGATAATCAAACCCTTGCTCTCTGCGCTGGCGATCGGTTTTTCAGTCAGTATCGCGCAATATTTACCCACCCAGTGGCTGGGCGCTGGCCGCGTACCGACGCTTACGACAGAAGCGGTGGCGCTTTCCAGCGGCGGCGCTTCGGCGCAACTTGCCGCTCAGGGGCTCTGGCAGTTGATCATGCCCGTGCTGTTTTTCTCGTTAACGGCCGTCCTGGCCCGACTCATTGGCCACTATCGACGAGGTCTACGCTAATGTTGCAGTTAAACAACGTCACGCTGATGCAGGGTCAACAACCGTTGCTGCGCGATGTCTCCTTTACCGTTCGTCCGGGCGAAATTGTCACGCTAATGGGCCCATCTGGCTGCGGAAAATCGACCCTGTTTTCATGGATGATCGGTGCGCTGCCTTGCGCATTTCAGGCCCACGGCGAGCTATGGCTCAACGACTCGCGCATTGACAAACTTCCAACGGAGCAACGGCGCATCGGTATCCTGTTTCAGGATGCGCTGCTGTTCGATAATCTCAGTGTGGGCCACAATCTCCAGCTGGCGCTGCCCGCCTCGGTGCGAGGAGGCCAGCGTAAAGACGCCGTTCACCACGCGCTGGCGCAGGCCGGGCTGCACGATTTCTATACGCGTGACCCGGCAACCCTTTCCGGAGGCCAGCGCGCACGCGTCGCTTTACTGCGTGCCTTGCTGGCACAGCCCAATGCACTACTGCTAGATGAGCCCTTCAGCCGGCTCGACAGCACATTGCGTGTTTCTTTCCGCCAGTGGGTATTTGACACGCTTATCGAACAAAATATCCCGACAATTCTGGTTACCCACGACCAGGCGGATGCGCCTGAAAATATGCCATGTCTGGATATGATGCGCTGGCACGAAACAGTTTAGTAACGTGATATTTCATCAAGCGAACTGTTCAGGCGCTATAATACTGCGTTAACGCAAAGTATTTGTGAGGTCCGACGTTCAGAATGACGTACCTTTTTCTATTTGTCGGACGATTCGATGAAACGTGTTTCTCAACTGTCTTTGCTGGCCCTCGCGCTTGGACTCTCCACCTCAGTTTTTGCCACTGATATGGCGAAAACATTGAGTTTCTCTCATCTGTTACAACAAAACGGGGTCGCTATCGATACGCGCATGAGCGCGTTTTATAACGGCTGGCCGCAAAGTACTAATGGCCCACAGGGGCATGAACCCATGGCGCTCAACCTGTCGGCAAGCTGGCTATCATCCATGACCGATGAGCAGCTTGCGACCTGGGCGCAGCAGCATAAACTGCAAAAAGAGACCGCCATTGCGCTGTACGGCAACGATAAAGATAACGAGGCCGTCGCGGAACGTTTAGAAAAAATCGGCTACACGCAGATCGTCCGTTTAAGCGACGCCCTGCAACAGCAAAATCGTCTGCAGAAACTCCCCCACTTTGAACAACTGGTGTACCCACAGTGGCTTCACGACCTCCAGAAAAACAAATCTGTAGAGGCCAAACCGACGGGTGACTGGAAAGTATTTGAAGCCGGTTGGGGCGCACCGAAACTTTACTTACTTAGCCACATTCCGGGCGCAGGCTATATCGACACCAACGAAGTGGAAAGTGAGCCGCTGTGGAACAAAGTCTCTGACGAACAGCTGAAAGCGATGCTGGCGAAGCACGGCATCCGCCACGACACCACGGTGATCCTCTACGGACGTGACGTCTATGCCGCCGCGCGTGTTGCGCAGATCATGCTCTACGCCGGCGTAAAAGATGTCCGGCTGCTCGATGGCGGCTGGAAAACCTGGTCTGATTCAGGGCTGCCCGTTGAACGCGGTACCGCGCCTAAAGAAAAATCAGCTCCAGATTTCGGCGTCACTATTCCCGCTCAGCCGCAGTTAATGCTGGATATGGAACAAGCGCGTGGCCTGCTGAATCGCAAAGACGCCTCGCTGGTCAGCATTCGTTCCTGGCCAGAATTTATCGGCACCACCAGCGGTTATAGCTACATTAAGCCAAAAGGCGATATCGCTGGCGCACGCTGGGGCCATGCGGGCAGCGACTCCACGCATATGGAAGATTTCCACAACCCGGACGGCACCATGCGCAGCGCGGATGATATTGCGGAGATGTGGAAGAGCTGGAATATCCTGCCTGAACAGCATGTTGCATTTTACTGCGGTACCGGATGGCGCGCGTCTGAAACCTTTATGTACGCCCGCGCCATGGGTTGGCAAAACGTCGCAGTCTATGACGGCGGCTGGTACGAATGGAGCGCTAACCCGAAAAACCCGGTGGCGACAGGCGATCGCAAACCGGATAGCTCGCTTTAAGGTTTCTCTTCGTGACGCTGACACGCCCTCAGCGTCACATACCCTCCCCACACCCGATTAAACGTCGTCAGCCAGCACAGCGCGCCAAAAACCCACGCCAGCCAGGAAAAGTACGCCGGGAAGAGGCAACAAAGCACAAATAACGCGATAGTTTCACTGCCTTCCGTCAGGCCGCCGAGGTAATAAAACGATTTGTGCGCATAGCCGGGGTTATCGATATTGTATTTCGCTGCCAGCGCGGCAAACGCCAGAAAGCTGCTGCCGGTACCGATAAACGCAAACAGCAGCCACGCGCCCGCAATAGCATTGTTCAACGGATCAGCAAGGACAAAACCAAACGGCACCAGCGCGTAAAAGAGAAAGTCGAGGGCAATATCAAGGAACCCGCCAGCATCCGATAAACCCCGCCGCCTTGCAAGCGCACCATCCAGCCCATCACACAGGCGATTAACCACAATCGCCATTAACGCCGCGCCATACCATCCCAGCGCCAGAAACGGCAAGGCCAGCACGCCGACAGCAAACCCCACCAGCGTGATGCCATCTGGGGTAATCTGAGGACGATCGACGCTTTCAGCAACGCGATTGAGCAAGGGCTTGAGACGCGGGTGTAGATAACGGTCGAACATGTTTTTCCTGTAACAACGCTTTAGCAAACTTCAGGGCAAGGATATTATGGTAATACATTCACTGGATCTTTGACCGTTATGCTGAAAACCATCGATGTTGTTGCTGCCATTATTGAACAAAATGGACAAATTTTACTTGCCCAACGCCCGTCCCACGCCGATCAGGCGGGATTATGGGAGTTTGCCGGGGGGAAAGTCGAGCAAGGCGAGAGCCAGCCGGAAGCGCTGATCCGCGAGTTACGTGAAGAATTAGGTATTGAAGCGCAGCCCACTCGCTACATCGCCAGTCATCAACGGGAAGTCTCCGGGCGAATCATTCACCTGCACGCCTGGCACGTCCCGGTTTATGCTGGCGAAATTGTCGCCCACGAACATAGTGCGTTGACGTGGTGTTCCCCTGAACTAGCGCTCAGCTATCCACTTGCTCCCGCCGATATTCCCCTGTTACAGGCATTTATGGCTTCACGCGATGCCAGATAAGCGGGTTGGTACTGATGGTTTTCTCATCGCGCTGACACTGTAGCAAACCGCCGTCCGTATTAATCACCGCGCCTTCGGAATAATATTCATTTTGATAGACGCAACACTGGCTACAGTTTTGTACCTGTTGCCCCTGAGTACTAAAGACTTCCGGCGGCACATTGACTTCGACCTGCGGGCGCGCGAATGCCGCCCCCGCCATTACCACCAGTAACCCTGTCAGCCAGTGCGTTTTCATCGTCGAGCTCCTGTTATCTGCTTCTGTGTATCTTTATATCGACCCATTTGCTCACTTCCTTAAGTGTAAACGCCTATCGGTTTTTATTATGACCCACCGCTGCGTATTAATTTTCCTTTCGGGCTCAATTTTGCTTGTCAAAAGTTAGCAACGTAATGATATAGTCAAAAAAAATCACGACGTTAAAACATAAATCACAACAAGCACATACATCATTAACTATAAGAGGAACTTATACTTATGGATCAGGTTGGCTCTCTGGAAAACTTCCTTGCCCACGTTCAGCAACGCGACCCACACCAGACAGAATTCTCTCAGGCCGTACGCGAAGTCATGACCACCCTATGGCCATTTCTGGAACAGAACCCGCAATATCGTCGCCTCTCGCTGCTCGAAAGGCTGGTTGAACCAGAGCGCGTGATCCAGTTCCGCGTAGTATGGGTGGACGATCGCAATCAGGTACAGGTGAACCGCGCATGGCGCGTACAGTTCAGTTCGGCGATTGGGCCGTTCAAGGGCGGGATGCGTTTCCACCCTTCCGTAAACCTGTCGATTCTGAAATTCCTCGGCTTCGAGCAAACCTTCAAAAACGCGCTGACCACGCTACCTATGGGTGGCGGCAAAGGCGGCAGCGATTTTGACCCGAAAGGCAAAAGCGAAGGCGAAGTCATGCGCTTCTGTCAGGCGCTGATGACTGAACTCTATCGTCATCTTGGCGCAGACACCGACGTCCCGGCGGGCGATATCGGCGTGGGCGGTCGCGAAGTCGGTTTCATGGCTGGCATGATGAAAAAACTTTCCAACAACACCGCCTGCGTGTTTACCGGTAAAGGGCTTTCGTTCGGCGGCAGCCTGATTCGTCCAGAAGCTACCGGTTACGGTCTGGTTTACTTCACCGAAGCGATGCTCAAGCGTCATGGTCTGAGCTTTGAAGGCATGCGCGTTTCTGTTTCCGGCTCCGGTAACGTGGCGCAATACGCGATTGAAAAAGCAATGGAATTTGGCGCTCGCGTCGTCACCGCATCCGACTCCAGCGGCACCGTGGTGGACGAAAGCGGCTTTACCAAAGAAAAACTGGCGCGTCTGATTGAAATCAAAGCCAGTCGTGACGGTCGCGTGGCCGATTACGCGCGTGAGTTTGGTCTGGTCTATCTGGAAGGCCAGCAGCCGTGGTCTGTGCCGGTTGATATCGCCCTGCCGTGCGCCACGCAGAATGAGCTGGATACCGATGCCGCTCGCGTGCTGGTTGCTAACGGCGTCAAAGCCGTAGCCGAAGGTGCGAATATGCCAACCACCATCGAAGCCACCGAACTGTTCCTCGAAGCGGGCGTACTATTCGCACCGGGTAAAGCGGCGAACGCGGGCGGTGTCGCCACCTCCGGCCTGGAGATGGCGCAAAACGCCGCGCGTATGGGCTGGAAAGCCGAGAAAGTCGATGCGCGTCTGCACCACATCATGCTGGATATTCACCATGCCTGCGTTGAGCACGGCGGCGAAAGCAAGCAAACCAACTATGTGCGCGGCGCTAACATTGCAGGCTTCGTTAAAGTTGCCGACGCGATGCTGTCACAGGGTGTGATTTAAGCAGAGGCGTGCAATTGCCTGATGGCGCTGCGCTTATCAGGCCTACGGACGGGTGCCATTCATTGAAAACGGCATCCTCCGCTTACGCTATCGCCCCACTGCCCGCTTCATCCGATGGCGGGCTTTTTTTCGCGCTACGTTTACGCGGGGCACTCTTTTTCTTATCGCCGCCGCTGCCCGGGGCGACAATGCCACGAAAACGTCTGACCGGCGTGCTGCGAGCCTGGTCAATCAGTTGATATAACGTGCCCACCAGCGGCTGCATAAAGTCCTGATAGCGGCACTGTTTTTCGCTGATTTGCGTCAGAATCGACTCCCAGTGCGCCGTCATATCCGGCCGTGTCGCCATTTCCGGCAGCGAGTGGAACAGCGCTTTACCCGCGTCAGTCGAGTGAATATAGCGCCCTTTTTTGGTCAGGAAGCCGCGTTTGAACAGCAGTTCGATAATCCCTGCGCGCGTCGCTTCCGTGCCGAGGCCATCTGTTGCACGCAGGATCTTTTTCAGATCTTTGTCCTGCACAAAACGCGCGATACCGGTCATAGCAGAAAGCAGCGTTGCGTCGGTGAAGTGGCGCGGCGGCTGGGTTTGCCGTTCCACCACTTCACCTTTTTCGCACAGCAGTTCATCGCTTTTGGCAACCACCGGCAACGGCGTACCGTCGTTTTCTTCATCGCGTTCTTTCCCGCCGAGCAGCGTGCGCCAGCCTGCTTCAGCAAGAAAACGCGCCTTAGCGATAAATTTGCCGTTAGCAATATCAAGGTCTATCTGACACTTACGGAAAACCGCGTCCGGGCAGAACTGCATCAGATACTGACGCGCTACCAGGGTGTAGATCTTCGATTCGTTTTCGGTGAGATTGACATTGCTCGACCGCGCAGTAGGGATAATGGCGTGGTGCGCATCAACCTTTTTGTCATCCCAGCAGCGGTTGCGCGTGTCCAGATTCACCACCGGTTGCGGCAAAAGATCCGGCGCGTGAACGCCTATCGCATTCAGCACCGCATGTCGCCCGGCGAAATGCTCTTCGGGCAGATAGCGGCTATCAGAACGCGGATAGGTGATCAGTTTGTGAGTTTCGTAAAGTTTCTGGCAAATATCGAGCACGTTCTGCGCGCTCAGGCCATAACGTTTGGCGGCCTCAATCTGCAAGGCAGAAAGCGAAAACGGCAGCGGGGCCGATTCTGATTCCCGTTTATCGTTATAGGCGGTGACAATCGCCGGCTGACCTTCAATGCGTTTGACCACATGATCGGCCAGCGCGCGGTGCAGCAATCGCCCCTCTTCGTCCTGATACGGCTCGCAGGCTTCGCTCGGCTGCCAGACGGCGGTGAAGCGTTCATCATTTGGCGTTACAATGTGCGCCTTCACTTCGAAGAAATCTTTTGAGACGAAGTTTTCAATCTCTTCATCGCGACGTACTACCAGCCCAAGCACCGGCGTTTGTACCCGACCAACGGAGAGCACGCCGTTATACCCGGCGTTACGCCCTAAAATGGTGTAGGCGCGGGTCATATTGATGCCGTAAAGCCAGTCGGCACGGGCGCGAGCCAGCGCGGAAACACACAGCGGAATGAAGTCATTGTTGGAACGCAGGCGCGTAATCGCCCGTTCCACCGCCTGTGGGTTCAGGTCGTTGATTAAACAGCGTTGAACCTGCTGGCGCTTTTCGGGAGCCAGTGAGAGGTAGTCCAGCACTTCATCCACCAGCAGTTGCCCTTCTCTGTCGGGGTCTCCTGCGTGAATGACTTCACTGGCTTCGTGCAAAAAACGCTTAATGACGTTGAGCTGCTTTGTCACCGACGGACGCGGCTGAAGTTGCCACTTCTCCGGGACTATCGGTAAATCCTGCAAATTCCAGCGCGCATAACGGCTGTCGTACGCGTCCGGCTGCGCCTGTTCGAGTAGATGGCCAATACACCAGGTCACCACCTGACCGTTGCCACATTCGATATAACCGTCGCCCTTTCGATGGGGTTTCGGCAATACATCGGCAATGGCACGCGCCAGGCTCGGTTTTTCCGCAATAAACAGGCGCATCAGCTTAGCGGATCTCAATCATCGGGCGACCCGCGCGGGCCTCAACCAGACCACCAATCGAGGTTAAGGTAATGCCATACTCCGCCGCCGCAGCCTGTACCTCTTGCTCGGCATCCGGCGTGACCGCCAACAGCAGGCCACCAGAGGTTTGCGGGTCGCACAGCAGCGAACGCCATTCGTCCGGCATCTCACCCATCAGGTGACCATAGCTGGCGAAGTTGCGCCCGGTACCACCCGGCACCGCGCCCTGCGCGATGTACTCTTCCACACCCGGCAGTTTCGGCACGTCGGCAAAGTTCACCTGCGCCTGCACGCCAGCGCCCTGGCACATTTCACTGAGGTGGCCCAGCAGACCAAAACCGGTAACGTCCGTCATCGCTTTAACGCCGTCAATATTGGCAAACGCCGCACCAGCGAGGTTCATCTGGCACATCACTTCCGTCGCCAGCCCCTGATGTTCAGGTTTCAGCAGCGATTTCTTCTCAGCGGTGGTGAGTACGCCAATACCCAGTGGTTTGGTGAGAAACAGCTTGCAGCCCGCCTGCGCGGTACTGTTTTTCTTCACGCGCTCGGTCGGCACGACGCCAGTGACTGCCAGCCCAAAGATAGGCTCCGGCGCATCAATGGAGTGACCGCCCGCCAGGGCGATACCGGCTTGCTGACAGGCAAAACGCCCGCCTTCAATCACCTCGCGGGCGATTTCCGGCGCCAGCGTATTGATAGGCCAGCCGAGAATCGCAATCGCCATAATCGGTTTGCCGCCCATCGCGAAGATATCGCTGATGGCGTTGGTGGCCGCGATACGACCAAAATCAAACGGGTTATCAACGATCGGCATAAAGAAATCGGTGGTACTGATAATCGATGTGCCGTTGCCGAGGTCGTACACTGCCGCGTCATCACGGGTTTCATTGCCGACAAGCAGGTTCGGGTCGACAAACTTCGCCTGCTCGCTGTGCAGGATGGTTTCCAGCACTTTTGGGGAAATTTTACAACCGCAACCGGCTCCGTGGCTGTACTGTGTTAAACGAATGGCTTGCTCGCTCATGGGCATCTCCTGATTTTGCCAATCCCACTATGGTAGCGCCCAAATGGCGGCGAGGTAAGTCCGACACTCCGAAATCGCTCACTACTGCTCACTTCGCAAGCAATTGTCCGTTTTGCGACACAGGGCAATTTTTCTTGTTGCGTTTTTCCTTCTACTAATTAGTGGCATGAATATAACAATGTCAAAACCTGCATATCAGGATAAAAATCAAAAGGAAATATCGATGAAAAAACGCATTATCGCCCTTTGCCTGGCAACCCTTTTTACGTCCAGCGCTTTTGCTCTTGCTCCGGCCGGGAACGACGCCACCACCAAACCAGACCTCTATTATCTGAAAAATGCGCAAGCCATTGATAGCCTCGCTCTGCTGCCGCCTCCGCCAGCCGTAGGGAGCATTGCATTCCTGAACGATCAGGCGATGTATGAACAAGGCCGCCTGCTGCGCAATACCGAACGCGGTAAGCTGGCGGTGGAAGATGCCAACCTGAGCGGCGGCGGCGTGGCGAATGCCTTCTCCGGCGCGTTTGGATCGCCGATCACCGAAAAAGATGCGCCGCAGTTGCACAAACTGCTGACCAATATGATTGAAGATGCGGGCGACCTGGCAACCCGTGGCGCGAAAGATAAATACATGCGCATTCGTCCATTCGCCTTCTATGGCGTACCAACCTGTAACACCACCGAGCAGGATAAGCTGTCGAAAAACGGTTCTTATCCGTCTGGCCATACCTCTATCGGCTGGGCCACCGCGCTGGTGCTGGCAGAGATTAACCCGGATCGTCAGAACGAGATTTTAAAACGTGGATATGAGCTGGGCGAAAGCCGCGTGATTTGCGGTTACCACTGGCAGAGCGACGTAGATGCCGCGCGCATCGTCGGTTCCGCCGTTGTTGCCACACTGCACACCAACCCGGCGTTCCAGCAGCAGCTGCAAAAAGCGAAAGACGAATTCGCCAAACAACATAAGTCTTAATGAAAAACGCCCGGTGGTTCTTACCGCCGGGCGATCAGCCTGGTTAGAAACGCACCACAAACGGGGCCGTTTCGGGCACCGAGACGGTGGTAGACGCCTTCAGCTGTGGCGTGCCTAAATAGAGAAATCCGACGATTTTATCGTGTTCCCCGCACTTCAGCCCTTCACGCACGACCGGGCTATCGGTTAACGCGCCGCTGCGCCAGATACCGTTAAAACCCTGCGCAACCGCCGCCATCTGCATCGCCATCACCGCACAGCCCGCGGACATCTCCTGTTCCCATTTCGGCACTTTGTGATGTGGCTGACATTTCGCCACTACCGCGATAATCAGCGGCGCACGGAATGGCGCATTACGTGCTTTATCAATCGCTTTCTCATCGCTGCCTGCACCAATTGCGCCTTTTTCCAGCAACTGGCTGAAACGTTCGCGGCCTTCTCCCTCGATGATAAAAAACTGCCACGGCTGTAGCGTGCCGTGATCCGGGGCACGCATCCCGGCTCGCAGGATATTTTCCAGTTGCTCACCGGCTGGCGCAGGGTCAGCCAGGCGGGAAGCGCTACGGCGATTTACCAGTAATTCAAGTGCGTCCATTGATTCGCTCCTGTCATGTTATTTTTCACAAAATTAACA
The DNA here is from genome assembly GCF_057782505.1 of Pseudocitrobacter sp. CD920760. Classification (NCBI taxonomy): domain Bacteria; kingdom Pseudomonadati; phylum Pseudomonadota; class Gammaproteobacteria; order Enterobacterales; family Enterobacteriaceae; genus Pseudocitrobacter; species Pseudocitrobacter sp. CD920760. The sequence goes on along the minus strand of NZ_CM173490.1, from coordinate 2,278,822 downwards.
TGCGCGGGGAATTTGTTACAGCGCCGAAGGCGATTCCTGCTGACAACGGGCGGCGCTCTATTTAGGATAGCCAGATGTTTCACCGCTTTCGGTGGACCGTTTACTGTCTTTATCAGGGAGAAAACATGCGGACCCTATGGCGTTTTATCGCCGGATTCTTTAAATGGACGTGGCGATTACTCAATTTTGCCCGCGAACTGGTGCTGAACCTGTTCTTTATTTTCCTTGTGCTGGTTGGCGTGGGGATCTGGATGCAGCTTAGCAGCACGCCTGAAAGCAACAGCACGCGCGGCGCGCTGTTGATGGACATCAGCGGCGTGATTGTCGATAAGCCTTCCGCCAGCAGTAAGCTGGGCGTGATTGGTCGTCAGCTGTTTGGTTCAAGCTCCGATCGTTTACAGGAAAACTCGCTGTTCGATATCGTCCAGGCCATCCGCCAGGCGAAAGATGACCGCAATATCACCGGTATCGTGCTGGATCTCAAGAACTTCGCCGGGGGCGATCAGCCTTCGATGCAGTATATCGGCAAAGCGCTACGTGAGTTCCGCGACAGCGGTAAGCCGGTTTACGCCGTGGGCGACAGCTACAGCCAGGGTCAGTATTACCTCGCAAGTTTTGCCAATAAAATCTGGCTCTCGCCGCAGGGCGTTGTTGACCTGCACGGCTTTGCCACCAACGGCCTCTATTACAAATCCCTGCTTGATAAGCTGAAAGTCTCTACGCATGTATTCCGCGTCGGCACTTATAAATCAGCCGTTGAGCCATTTATTCGCGATGATATGTCCCCTGCCGCACGTGATGCTGACAGCCGCTGGATTGGCGAGCTGTGGCAGAACTACCTGAATACGGTGGCGGCAAACCGCAAAATCACCGCGCAGCAGGTCTTCCCTGGCGCGCAGGCGATGCTTGATGGCCTGACCAAAGTGGACGGCGATACGGCAAAATATGCGCTTGATAGCAAACTGGTCGATTCACTTGGCAGCAGCGCAGAAATCGAAAAAGCGCTCAGCAAAGAGTTTGGCTGGAGCAAAGCGGATAAAAACTACCGTGCAGTCAGCATTTACGACTATGCGCTGAAAACCCCGGCAGATACGGGTTCCAGCATCGCGGTCGTCTTTGCGAACGGCGCGATTATGGACGGTGAAGAAACGCCGGGTAACGTCGGCGGCGATACCACTGCGGCGCAAATCCGTGATGCGCGTCTCGACCCGAAAGTGAAAGCAATTGTTCTGCGCGTCAACAGCCCAGGCGGCAGCGTCAGCGCCTCTGAAGTAATTCGTGCAGAACTGGCGGCGGCGAAAGATGCGGGTAAACCGGTTGTGGTATCGATGGGCGGTATGGCGGCATCCGGCGGTTACTGGATCTCCACTCCGGCAAGCTACATCGTGGCAAACCCAAGCACGCTGACTGGCTCTATCGGCATCTTTGGCGTGATCAACACCGTGGAAAACTCTCTGGATTCCATCGGCGTGCACACGGATGGCGTTGCCACATCTCCGCTGGCAGATGTGTCGATGACCAAAACGCTGCCGCCGGAAGTGCAGCAGATGATGCAACTGACCATTGAGAACGGCTATAAGCGCTTTATTACGCTGGTTGCGCAGTCACGCCACAGCACGCCGGAGCAGATTGATAAAATCGCGCAGGGCCACGTGTGGACCGGGCAGGATGCGAAAGCCAATGGTCTGGTCGACAGCCTCGGCGATTTCGATGACGCGGTCGCCAAAGCCGCTGAACTGGCGAAACTGAAAGCGTGGCACATCGACTACTATCAGTCTGAACCGACGTTCTTCGATATGGTGATGGATAGCGTCTCCGGCTCGGTGCGCGCCTCACTGCCGCAGGCATTGCAGGCGTATCTGCCTGCGCCGCTGGCCTCAGCCGCTAAAGAGGTGAAAGCCGAAACGGACAAGCTGGCCGCCTTCAATGACCCGCAAAATCGCTATGCGTTTTGCCTGACCTGCGCCAATATACGATAATTATAATCCCCTCTACGGAGGGGATTTTCTTTCGCTTACTCAAACGACACCATGCAAAAAAAATCCATTTACGTCGCCTATACCGGCGGTACCATCGGGATGCAGCGTTCCGAACACGGCTATATTCCTGTCTCTGGGCATCTGCAACGCCAGCTGGCGCTGATGCCAGAATTCCATCGCCAGGAGATGCCGGATTTCACCATCCATGAATATCAGCCGCTGATGGATTCTTCCGATATGACGCCGGAAGACTGGCAGCACATTGCCGATGATATTAAAGCGCACTACGACGATTATGATGGCTTCGTGATCCTTCACGGCACGGATACCATGGCCTTCACCGCCTCGGCGCTGTCGTTCATGCTGGAGAATCTGGGCAAACCGGTAATAGTGACAGGGTCACAAATCCCGCTCGCCGAGCTGCGTTCGGATGGACAAATTAATCTGCTGAATGCCTTATACGTGGCGGCGAACTACCCGATCAACGAAGTCTCACTGTTCTTCAACAACCGCCTCTATCGCGGCAACCGCACCACCAAAGCGCACGCCGACGGTTTTGATGCCTTCGCATCACCGAACCTGGCGCCGCTGCTGGAAGCGGGGATTCATATCCGCCGCCTGGGTACACCGCCCGCGCCGAGCACCTCGGGCGAACTGATCGTCCATCCGATTACCCCGCAGCCGATTGGCGTGGTGACCATTTACCCCGGCATTTCCGCTGACGTGGTGCGCAACTTCCTGCGCCAGCCGGTGAAAGCGCTGATTCTGCGTTCTTACGGTGTCGGCAATGCGCCGCAAAACGGCGAGTTTTTAAAAGAGCTGACCGAAGCCAGCCAACGCGGCATCGTGGTGATTAACCTCACGCAGTGCATGTCCGGCAAGGTCAATATGGGCGGCTACGCCACCGGCAACGCCCTCGCCCACGCAGGCGTTATTGGCGGCGCGGATATGACCGTCGAAGCCACGCTGACCAAACTGCACTATCTGTTAAGCCAGAACCTTGATGCCGACGCCATCCGCAGCGCCATGCAGCAAAACCTGCGCGGTGAGCTGACGCCAGACGACTAAGGAGCCTTCATGAAAGCACGAGCACTGTTACTGGTTGATCTGCAAAATGATTTCTGCGCAGGCGGCGCGCTTGCCGTTGCCGAAGGTGATAGTACGGTTGATGTCGCCAATACGCTAATTACCTGGTGCAAAGCACGCGACGAAGCCGTTGTAGCGAGCCAGGACTGGCATCCGGCCAGGCACGGAAGCTTTGCCAGCCAGCACGGCGTAGAGCCCTACACGCAAGGTCAACTCGACGGCCTGCCACAAACCTTCTGGCCCGATCACTGCGTGCAACACAGCGAGGGTGCCGAACTGCACCCGTTGCTGGCGCAGAAATCGATTGATGCGGTGTTTCATAAAGGCGAAAGCGTCAATATCGACAGCTATAGCGCATTCTTTGATAACGGTCATCGCCAGAAAACGGCGCTGGATGCGTGGCTGCGTCATCATGAAATCAGCGAGCTGATTGTGCTTGGTCTGGCAACCGACTACTGCGTGAAGTTCACCGTGCTGGATGCGCTGGAACTGGGGTACCGCGTGAACGTGATAACCGACGGCTGTCGCGGTGTGAATATTCAGCCGCAGGACAGCAATCAGGCGTTTATGGAGATGGCGGCGGCGGGCGCAACGCTGTATACGCTGGCAGACTGGGAAGAGACTCAGGGGTAATTTTTTTCTCTCAATGCCCGATACAGATGGTTATCGGGCATTTAATGGAAAGATCCCGTAACCGGCATTACTGGGCAGCAAATCCGTGGACCACGCTTCATCCTTTCGGCTATCGTAGAGGATATATTTCCCCTGCCACTCTCCTTTTCCCTCGACGTTCCTGATGACCAATAACGTATGATTTTTGCCAAACCAGACAGCTTCTGGCGCATTCCTTTCCGCGAAGCAAAAACCTTGAGGTACGTTTTTTTGCGCGTCAGATTCTTTTACCCCAGTCACCAGACAACCGCTGAGATACGGTGGACCATAACTCAGTGCAAAAATAAGCGTGTGATTAACGCATTGCGCCAGTACCAGCTCCCCGGATCTGACACTGCCATCCAAAAATGCAGAAGTAATGATGTTATCAAAAGCAAGGTAAGGCGTATCACCATCGCTGGTTTGTAGTGACAACAGGGTTATTTCTTTTTCTTCTGAGATGGCGCAGGTTTGGAGGTTTTTGATTGTTGCGGACAGGCAATTAATGGGTATAAGCGCCAATAAAATGACTATTATTAATAATCGCATAAAGAGCGTTTCTCTCTTTATCATTTAATAAGTAAATGACAGTAAGCCCGCAAAAGTAAAGCGTAAATTAATCATGATAATCTCTCAGTTGTATAGCATCACAAAGATGTTCATTTTTTGCATCATAGACGTATTCGATCTCACTGCCATCATCACATTTTTTAGGCTGTGAAAAAGCATGTATTGTCACCATTTCACCATGTGAGTCGCATTCATTTCTAAGCATATCAATACCTTCCTGTGAATATACCTGCATAACATCATGTGGTTTTTCTAATATTTCAGATAATGGAATAACATCCTCCATCAATGAAATCACCTCCCCCAAAGCCAGTGATTTGTAATAGTAATCCTTATCAGCATATTCCAACGTCCATGCGAAAAGTAACTGTCCCTCATCCCAAAACACTATCGTATTATGCTCTCCGCTTGCCCAATCAAGGCCGAGCATACAGAAGTTATTTTTTAGATAATTCTTTTTATATAATAACAACAAATAATTTAAAGATTCTTCGTACTGACTGCTGTATGGTTCCTTTGTGGTTACATGAAAGTATGATACAGGTTTATCTCTGAAAATTCCGAAACCAGAAGGTTCGGGTAATGGAGTCGATAATACTTCTCCTGCACATAAAAATAAAATGGAGAAAATAACACTTTTTAGTTTCATTTTTTCTCTGACTTAAAAAATAAATGACTGCACCCCTCATAGATATCTTGATCAGCCAGTCCATCCGGTAAATTATCCCCTGATTCTAAAGATAGTTTCAAAATGGAAACATTCCTGAAATCATCGTCCAACCATACAGTCGTCGACTTTAAAGCGTGATTAATTTGTTCAATCCATGCGACCACGCCATTCCAGTGAGCGTTCAGTATTAACGCCCCAGAAACCAAACAAATATCTACTGCGGATCGACTTCAATATTTGTGAGACAACGCGATAATCTTCTGGAATAGTTAACGCCTCACCACTCTCACATAATTGTGGATATTCTGATGCAGAGATTATCACCCCTCCGTTATATTTATAAATTTGTGCATTTGTCCCCTGGATATTTTTAAGAAGGTTTTCGTAACCACCTAATTTATCCACGTAGTTATTATCAAGCAAGTTAAGCCAGTTTGGTGAAAGAACCCCCATCCCAGCAGAAACTGACTGAAGACTATCGCATATTTCTATGCCAGGAAAATACCTTGATAAAGCCTGAGTGATACCATATGCTTGCCCCCTTTTTTGCATGTCATAAGCTGGAAAAACACCTATCCCTGAAGAACCATGTCTGGCATTTAATATTTCTGCCCATCGCAAATACAGTGTTATAGGATGTTGTTCTGAATGTTCAAAGAACCAGGTAACAGGGACGCATAAATATAGATGGCTGGTATTATGCGTCACAGTTGAATTTCCCAAGCCATCTATGCAGTATTGTGGTGATTCATATTTAACCTGACCAGAATGAAAAACCATTTGCCAGGCGTAATCACCTTCAGGATAGGCAGAGAGCCAGTTTTGCAGATTATAGTCCGAAGAAATCTTTTTCCAGCGATGGCTGCGAGGGTGAGTCATCCATTTAAGTGATTCCCCACATAACTTCCAATATTCCTCACAGACCGAAACTACTTTGGTCCTATTTTCCATTTTATAACCATTAGGAAAAAAGAAGCTAAAATAATACACCAACTGGGAGATATTATAACCATCATTATCTTTCAGGATAAAGCGGTTAACATCGCAAAAATCAACATGGATTTTATTATTCATGGCACATACCTTTAATGTAACCAATATTAATGATTATCATATATTACAGGCTGAAATCAGCTTTCCCGCCAAAGATACCATAAGCCATATAAATTTATAGTATCGAACAACATTTTTCATAAGGTGCCATGCTTTTATAAACACCGCAGCATCCGGAGCCATGTTCTTAGAAAATATATTCTGCAATATTGTTCGCACCGTTTGCATCCAGACTCACCATTTACAGTTCATATCATCAGTGAGCACAGAGATATTTTCTTTAAATCTGATTATTTTCCCTGCATCTGACTTATAGTAAAAATCGTTAAACACTGCACCTTGCGTGGAAACAATATAGGTGCCATTAACCTGACCTTTTATCACTTCACGCCATGTATAAGTGAACTCGGAAGGTCTTCCTTCGAAAACTTCCTCAGTTCTGCCCACAAAAGCGAGCGGGATGAAAGCAGACCCTTTTTCATATAGAACATAGCCGAGACTCGCTTCTTTACTGATTATCTCGGTAAACTTGAGGTTGGTTGTTCCGTTACTGAAACAACCTACAATAGTTTGTTGACTTGCATACAATGATGAGGGCATCAATAATAATAGGATTATTGATAAGGCAATTAACATTAAAAACTCCTTATGACTATTATTGACTGTATAGCTCCACCGTATTTCTGGATAAAAAATATGATAGCGGAGTCGTTGGGATTTCAATATATCTGGCGAAACACAACTCCCCCATAGAAGCATCGATTACTGATAAGTAATTCTGGCTGATTACGATTGTCATCTTATTATAAGTTTCATTAAGCATACTAATTATATTGAGTTCATATTTTCCGAAAACATCAACATTAGAAATATGATTAAGCTTCCACTTAGTTTTTTTAGCAAGTGAGGTTCCAGGCATAAACTGAAGCAAAAATAACAGCATCAATATGAATTGTGTATGCACTTCACTCCTTATTGAAACCTATGTGACGTAAGCTCGTATCCCTATCTGCACAGCTCCTCCAGCCACACTACCGTCATACCCTGAAGCGTGATTTACGCATTCTGCACCGTCTCATTCTAGCGAGCCAACCTGTCACGCTGTACGCTATCAAAGGCGGTAGCCGCATAATTCGGAATTCATAAAGGTGACACCCCAAAAAGAAAATGCTCGCGCAAGGCGAGCATTTCAGATTGCTGACAACGTGCGTTTTGTTCTTGTCGGATGCGGCGAAAACGCCTTATCCGACCTACAAAATACCGCATATTCAATAGATTACAGAATCCTTGTAGACCGGATAAGGCATAGCCGCCATCCGGCAAAAAGCGCGCACAACCGCCCGGTGGCGCTTCGCATGCCGGGCCTACGCCTTTTAACTGCCGTTGCCAATCTGCCACAAAAATACCGGCGGCACGCCGTTCACCCGCCAGTTGCCAACGCTGCGGCTCTTGTAGATAACCGGGTTATGTGATGCCAGCGTCCGCGCATTGCGCCAGTGGCGATCCAGCGCTTTTGAGGTGCGCGTATCCGATGCTCCAAGTGCGTTAAATAACTCCGTTGCTGCACGCGGGATCAGTTCGCTCACCACCACCTGCGCCTGCGCGGAGGCCACTTCCGCCTGTTCGTTAGCGCGCGTTACCACCAACGGATCGGCATCGGCGTGTACTTCATACGCCGCCTGCATCGCCTGTGCGGCGCGTTCGACCGTAGCCTCTACCGCATAGACCCAACTGCTGATTTCCCCGACCACCTGCAACACCTGCGCGTCATCGCGGGCGGCGGGCGCGTTGCCGTGGCTATAAACGCGACGGCGATTTTTCACGCCCTCTGCGGCATCGCGTTCAATGGCCCGGCCAACTCCGGCAAGTGTGGCGAGCAGCACGTGCTGATAAAACGCCGTTTGATAGCGGAATCTCTCAGCAAAATCCGTCACGTGTTCCTGTTCGACAAACGCATCGCGAAAACGGGTGGTGCCGCTGCCCGTCAGGCGCTGGCCAAAACCATCCCAGTCATCGTCACGCTCAACCTCCGGCTGATGCGTGCTGACCAGCGCAATGATATCGCCGCCGGTATCGCTGCGCCGCCCGAAGACGTCTATCCAGTCGGCGAACAGCGTGCCGGTGCTGTAGAACTTCTCGCCCGTCAGCCGCCAGCCGTTCTCTGTCGGCGTCACTTTGGTGATGACATCACCCAGCTTCACCTCGCCAATTTCCGTCCAGCCATTGCCGACGATATCGCCATCAAGAAAGCGGCGAAACCAGCGATCGCGCAGTTCGCTTTCGGGGCGGTTGAGCTGGTCTTCAACAAAAGCAAAGTGCCCGCGCAGCGCCTGCGGAAGGTTAGAATCCGCCTGCGCCAATTCGCTGAACAACGCGAAAAGCTGCGGCAGCGAAGCGCCAAAGCCGCCCTTTTTCTGCGGGATGCGTACCGTGCCGAAACCGGCTTCCTTCAGCCAGCGAATCGGTTCGTACGGCAGCGTACGGTTAAGTTCCCGCGCGACCGTCTCGGTGGCGATGCGTTCAAATATCGGGCGGAAGCGCGCCGCCAGCACGTCATAATCGGTTCCGGTTGAAAGTAAGGTCATCGAAGACTCCTTATTGGTCGTCAATATCATGGCGGGTAGGCTCATGGCGCACCGCCAGCAGGAAGAAAATGGGGATCAGCGCAGCAAGCGACACCACCCAGAACATGTTGGTACCGAGCGAGGCCTGTAGCAGCGGCAAAATAAACAGCGCCAGCGCGCTGCCAACGCCGGAAAGCGCGCGGCTGAAACCGACGCCCGTCGCACGAATATGCGTCGGGTAAGAGAGCGCCGGGTAAATCATCAGCTGCGCGCCGGGGCCAAAACCTTCGGCAAACAGCCACAGGCCGAGCATCCCCACCGCAATCGCCACGCCCAGCGCCGCGTGAGGTTGCCCCACCAGCGCCAGCACAATCAGCGCGACAAATTGCAGAGCAAACCCGGCAATCGCCACGTGTCGGGAGGGATATTTCCACGCCAGATGCATCCCAAGCAGGCCGCCGGTAAACGCGAACAGCGCATTCAGCCCAAGTGAGGCCGCGATGGTTTCAAACACGCCCGCGCCGAGGAACTGCGCCAGAATGGTCGGCAGGAAGAAGGCAATCGCGGTGTATTCAAAAGCAATACAGATATTCATCACCCCGGAGACAATCGTGCGCTCGCGATACGGTTTTTCGAACAGTACGCGGTAGCTCACTTTCGGCGGCGGCGTGATGTTTAGGCCCGGCGCTTCATGGGCGGCGATACCATAGGATTCACGCAAAATACGCGCCGCGCCCTGTAAATCGCCCTGATTAGCCGCCCACAGCGGCGACTCGTTCATAAACTTGCTGCGCACGGCAATAATCAACAGCGCAGGCACCGCACCAAACAACAGCGAGGCTCGCCACAGCCAGTCGAGATGCTGGGTGGGTAACAGGAAGTACAGCGCGAAGATAATTAAAAAGCAGACGGTGGAGGCCGCATACCACATCGGGCACCAGGCGGCGAGGCGCGCGGCTTTATTACCTTTTCCGGCGAATTTCGAAAATTCAGCGAGATAGGACATTGCCACCGGCAGGTCGATGCCAACGCCGATCCCCATCAGGAAACGCGCGCCAATCAGTACCCATACATTCGGTGCCAGCCCGGCAGCGATCGCCGATATCACGAAGAACAGCATGTCCGCCATAAAGACCGAGTAGCGGCCATACTTATCGGTCAGCCAGCCGCCAATAAGATTGCCAAAAATGGTGCCAACCATAATTGACGACGTCACCAGGCCGGTGAGCAGCGGCGTTAGCTGAAACTCCTTCACCACATCATCGATACCGTAAGAGAGCGTGGTGAGATCGTAAGCATCCAGAAAGACGCCACCAAGCGCTAAAAAGACAATCATGCGCGCATATTTTGCCTGTTCGCCGTGGTTGTTAATCAGCTTCGCGACATCACTCACCGAACCGACGGGTACAGAAACCCCGCCCGTATTTTCTACCGGGAATGAACTCATAGTTTTACCTTGCCTGAAAAGGCCGGTCGGCTGACCGGCGAAGAATCGTTATTCTGCGGAAACAGGTACCAGCACACCTTTGACTAACGGATCGTCCGTGGTCTTAAGCCAGGTTTGGATCCGGGGGTCAGCAAATGCCTGTTTCAGTTTTTCGATGTTTTCCTGGTTGAGATACGGTGTACCTATCACCAGCTGCGATGCAAAGGTCCGTGGTGCGGGCGGGAAAAGAATGCCCTTCTCGCGCGGGATTTTCCCGGCATCAAACTGCGAGACATAGCCAATCGCCGCATCCACCGAGTTCAGCGCGCGCGGCATGGTCAGCAAGTCAAGTTCCTTAAACTGATACTGATGCGGGTTTTCAACGATGTTTTTCAGTTTCGCGGTCCGTGGTTCAACCGTCGGGTCGAGTTTAATCAGCCCGATACGCGCCAACAGCCACAGGGCCTGCCCCTGATTTGCACCGTCGTCCGGCACCACAATCGTTGCGCCTTTTGGCAGCTTATCGATAGACGGGTAACGGTCAGAGTAAATACCAAACGCCCACTGGAAGACCGGCACGGTGGTACTCAGCGCAAAACCGTTGGCATCGACAACCTGCTTTAACCACCACTGATGTTGATAAATGGTGCCCGCATAGGTGCCATCCGCCACCGCGCGATCCGCCTGCACCGGGTCCTGCACGCCCACGGCTTCCAGCGTCAATCCATAGTCTGGCGCGATATGCTCACCGATATATTCAATAATGCGCTGTTCGCCCGCCATCGCCGGTTCATAATGAATTTTCAGCGTGGTGCCAAACACCACCTGTGCGGGCCCTTGTGTACGCCACCAGGCGAATGCGGCAATCGCAATGAGTAATATTGCCAGCGCCACCAGCCACGGCCAGCGCCGGGCTTTACGCAGTTCAAACTGTTCTGTCGTCATCAGACGCTCCCCTGTGTGTGTCGAAGTCGGGTAACCAGGCGGTCGCCCAAAAACTGGATAAGCTGAATAGCCACAATCAGCACCACAATGGTGGCAATCATGATGTGGTTGTCGAAACGCTGATAGCCGTACACCACCGCGAGATAACCGATGCCCCCCGCCCCGATGGTGCCCGCGATCGCTGAATACTCAATCATCGAGATGATGTTGAGGGTCACCGCCGCCACCAGCGCAGGCAGCGCTTCGCTCAGTTGCGCTTTAGTGATGATTTGCCAGGCGGAGCCACCGCAAACCAGCCCGACCGCCGTCACATCTGAGGGCAGTTCACGCAACGCGTTCTCCACCAGCCGCGCGAAGAACGGGATCCCGGCGACAATCATCGGCACCACCGCCGCAGGAATGCCGATGGTGGTGCCCGTCAGCCACCAGGTGAACGGAATGATGGCGGCCATGAGTACCAGGAACGGCAACGATCGCCCGACGTTGGCAATACTGTTGAGTACGCGATGCAGGGCCGGACGTGGAAACAACCCACGTGCAGAGGTATTGAACAGGACAACGCCGCCCACGCCCCCCAACGTTACGACAAACAGCATCACGATAGAGACCATCAGCGCCGTTTCCCCCAGTGCGGGCAGCAGCAGCGTATGAATCTCACTCCACGGCGTATCCTGACTGACAGTGGTGGGTTTCATACTGCCTCCTTCAACGCTCGCGGCGCGTCCAGAACCTGCGCAACCACACCAAGATGCGCTAACTGCGCGATCAGCCGAGGAACTGAGATCCGTTCATGGGTAAAGCTGATGCCTATCTGCATTCTGCCGCTGAGCAAGCCATTAATTTGCTCAACATGACCGCCCAGCACATCGACACGCAGACCGTGCTGCTGGCTTAACTGGCTGATCCAGTCCGTGCGTACGCTGCCGTCGGTGCGATAGCTCACACGCAGTAACACATCGGCAGGCGTGGAGGCCGGTGCCAGCGGCATCAGTTGCTGACCGAGGTGGGAATCCGGCTGCGCCAGCAGCGTTTTCAGCGCCCCTGACTGCACGATCTCGCCCTCGCGAATCTCCGCGACCGCATCCGCCGTGGTTCGCACAACGTCCATTTCGTGGGTGATCAACACAATGGCCAGCCGATAGTCATCACGTAACTGACGCAGCAGTTTCAGCACAGAATCTGTTGCCTGCGGATCCAGCCCGGAAGTGGCTTCGTCCGCCAATAACACCGACGGGCGTAGCGCCAGCGCACGGGCAATACCAATACGCTGACGCTGACCGCCGGAGAGCTGTGCCGGATAAGCCTGCGCTTTGTGACTCAGCCCGACGCTTTCAAGCAGTTCGCCCACGCGGGCGTGAATATCCCGCTCCACCACGCCGAGGTATTCCAGCGGCAGGGCAATGTTCTGCCACGCCGTTTTACGCCCGAGCAACGCCGAGGACTGGAAAACGGTGCCAATCGCACGACGCTCACGGCGCAGGGCAACGCCTGAGAGCAGCGAGAGATCGTTACCGTTAACCCTGATGCTGCCGCTATCCGGGCGCTCCAGCAGGCTAATGCACTTCGCCAGCGTCGATTTCCCCGCCCCGCTCGGGCCGACCACTGCCGTGATCGAGCCCGCCTGCACCTGCAACGAAATCCCTTTCAAAACCGGCGTCACGTTGCCGCTTGCGCTACGGTAACTCTTTGAAAGATTTTCGATTTCAATCATACGACCTTTTCTCCTGCCTCTACGGCCTGCCCCGCATGAATGCGATAGCTCGCGCCAGGGTGCGGCGCCTGCAAACGGGCATCCCCGGCGAACAGTTTTTCGCGCAGGGTGCCGGGGCGGTACTCTTTCTTGAAGACGCCGCGCTTTTGCAGTTCCGGGATCAACAGCTCCACCACATCGGTAAAGGTTTCGTGAGTCACGGCATACGCCAGGTTGAAGCCGTCCACGTCGGTCTCTTCCACCCACGATTGCAGTTCATCGGCGACGGTTTGCGCGCTGCCCACCATTAACGGGCCGAAACCGCCAATGCCAACCCACTCCGCCATCGCTTCTACCGTCCACTGACGGTTGGGATCGGCCGTAGAGAACGCCTCAACCACAGACTGAATGGCGTTGGTCTGCGAGTAAGTGAAGATTTGATCCGGTTTAAACTGGCCGAAGTCGATTCCTGTCCAGCCGGAAATCAGCGCCAGCGCGCCCTCGTAGCTGACGTACGATTTGTACTCATTCCATTTCGCCTGCGCGGCTTTGTCCGTTTCGCCGACAATGACCGTTTGCATGTTGAAAATCAGAATGCTGTGCGGGTCGCGCCCGGCTTCAACGGCACGGCGACGAATATCAGCCACGGTTTTCTTAAGCAACGCTTTTGACGGCGCAGCCACGAACACGCACTCCGCGTGGCTGGCAGCAAACTGTTTGCCCCGGCTGGATGCTCCCGCCTGATACAGCACCGGCGTACGCTGCGGAGAAGGCTCGCAGAGATGAAAACCCGGTACGTCAAAGAATTTACCGTGGTGGTTAATGTTGTGGATTTTGCTCGGATCGCTAAAGATGCGGCGCTCGCGGTCACGCAGGATCGCGCCCTCTTCCCAGCTGCCTTCCAGCAGTTTGTACACCACATCGAGATACTCATCGGCGTAGTCATAGCGCGCGTCGTGATCCGTTTGCGCTTTATGACCAATATTCCGCGCCCCGCTTTCCAGATAAGAGGTGACGATATTCCAGCCCACGCGGCCTTTGGTCAGATGGTCAAGGGTCGAAAGACGGCGGGCGAACGGGTACGGATGTTCGAACGACAGCGACGCGGTCAGGCCAAAACCAAGATGTTCGGTCACCAGCGCCATCGGGGTGATCAGCGCCAGCGGATCGTTTACCGGTACCTGCGCGGCCTGGCGAATCGCCGCCTCACCGTTACCGTTCAGGACGTCATAAACGCCCAGCACATCGGCGATAAACAGACCGTCAAACTTACCGCGCTCCAGTAAACGCGCCAGATCGACCCAATAATCCAGGTCTTTGTACTGCCAGGAACGATCGCGCGGATGCGCCCACAGGCCCGGCGACTGATGGCCGACACAGTTCATATCAAAAGCATTAAGACGAATTTCACGTTGCGATGGCATAGCACTCTCCTGTCGCGCCAGGGGTGAACCTGGCGCTATGTCATTTCATAGTTTTTAAAGGGGGATTTTTTTAGATGGTGGGACATCGTGCTGACAACGTCAGCAGGGCTTCGCGGGCGACGGCCTGAGCATGATCCGCCACCTGCGGCAGGCCCATCAGTTCACCAAAGCGGCCACGGGCAGCAGGCCCGGAGACCAGGAATATGGCTGAAGGCTTACCCTGTGCGTCCAGCGTTTGCGAATGGGTATCGACGTCGATCCCTAAACCCAGCGCATCGGGGCGAATCACGCCAGCCCGGCGCAAATCACGTAAAAACGGCTGGCTTTCGGTGAGCGAAGCGTGCGCAGGGCCGGTGGTTAAAATAAGATAATCGACGGACAGATCCTGCTGCTCATCATTGCGCACCGCCAGTTGCACACGCAGATGATTCTCCTTCGCCGTCACCGTTTTCAGCCTGGCCGCCAGCACAGTGAGTAAGCCAGCCTGCTGCTTCGCGGTAATGGCATCGGCCACCTGTGGCGCAATGCGGTAGCGGTGCACATCCCAGAAGCGACGCAGATGACGCAGGAACTGGCGCTGTTCGCGCTCACTTAACTGTTGCCAGATTGACTGCCCCTGGCTGCGGACTTCATCAAGCACCACCTGCCACGGCAGACCGTTTTCAGCGGCACGAGCAATATCCTCGCGAATCTGCCGCAGACGCTGGCGCAGCGAGCCGTGCGCATAATCCGCCTGCCATTTTGCCAGCCCCGCCGCCGCGTTAGGCCGTGAAAGCAAGCCGTGGCGTGAGAACGCCAGCAGTTTGCCGCGATGCCCTAAGCGGGTCAGCGATGCCACAACGTCTGCCATGCTCAGTGCAGTACCGACAATCGCCACGTTGGCCTCGGGCGGGATGTTTTCCAGCGCCCCGGCAACCCACGGGTTGGCTACCAGGCGCGGATGTTCAGCAATCGCCCGCACTTCTTCAGGGAGATCCGGCGGCGGATGACTGACCGCCAGCACCACGCGATCGGCAGCGATCTTACGGCCCTGTGCGGTGATCACCTGATTATCCTGCCAGGCCACGGCTGTATCACGCAGATGGGAGACGCGTCCTGGCTGCTTTTGCGCCTCGGTGAGAAACGCCTGGGCGACATAGCGACCAAACTCGCCGCGTTGCGGATAGACACTGCCATCGGGGCGACGGGCGTCAGCATCGCGCTGGAAACTCGCCTGCTGGCGATACCAGCGGTCAAACGCGCCCTCTTCCTCACCGGAAAGCTGCATCCTGGACGCTGGAACATTGATGCGATGCGCCGGGTCGGCAGCGGAGTACGCCACGCCCAGCCCCGGCAGTTCTCGGGGCTCAATGAGGGTGATACGTACAGGCGTTTGCGCTTCGCGCAGCAGATGAATTGCCACCGCCGCCCCGCTGAAGCCGCCGCCAATAATCACAATATGAGGTTCACTCATCGCACATCTCCACAAACCTTGTTTAACTGGCGCTAACCTGTTTTGTCGGACGCGCCGCACCGCCGATGGTTTCGCCAAACGGACCGGTATTCACATTGCCGGACTGACTACGCGGACGCGTACTCAGCGGCAGCAGCGGCATGACCAGCTCGGCGAAGCGATGTGCCTCTTCGAGATGCGGGTAGCCGGAGAAAATAAAATTCGTAATTCCTAAAGCCTGGTACTCACGAATACGTTCCGCCACCTGCTGCGGATTGCCCACCAGCGCGGTGCCTGCGCCGCCGCGCACCAGGCCAACGCCCGCCCACAGATTGGGCGAGATAACCAGATTGTCGCGATTGCCTTTGTGTAAGGCGCTCATCCGAGCCTGCCCGGTGGAATCCATACGCGAGAAGATCTGCTGTGCCTGCGCGATGGTGTCATCATCCAGATGCGCGATCAGTTTGTCGGCGGCGGCCCACGCCTCTTCCTCCGTTTCGCGCACAATGACGTGCAGACGGATACCGTATTGCAGCTCGCGTCCTTTTGCTTTCGCCCGCGCTTTTACCACTTCCAGCTTCTCCGCCACCTGTGCAGGCGGCTCACCCCAGGTCAGATAAGCGTCGATATGATCGCCCGCGACGTCAATCGCCGCATCGGATGAACCGCCAAAGTACAGCGGCGGGCCATTCTCCTGTACCGGCGGGAACAGCACCTCCGCGCCTTCCACCTTGATATGCTTGCCCTGGTAATCGACCTTTTCACCTGCCAGCAGGCGGCGATAAACATCGAGGAATTCCTGGGTCACTTCATAGCGTTCAGTATGATTCAGGAAAATCCCGTCGCCTTTGTTTTCGACCGGATCGCCGCCGGTCACCACGTTAATCAGCAAACGGCCTTCTGACAGGCGATCCAGCGTTGCCGCCATGCGTGCCGCAAGCGTAGGCGGCTGAAGCCCAGGACGCACCGCCACCAGATAACGCAGATTACGCGTCTGCGGGGCCAGCGCGGCGGCCACCAGCCAGGAGTCTTCACAGCTTTTACCGGTTGGGATCAGCACACCGTAATAGCCCAGGCTATCGGCGGCCACCGCCACCTGTTGCAGATAAGGCAAATCAACCGGACGCCCACCCTGGGTAGTGCCCAGATAGCGACCATCACCGTGGGTTGGCAGGAACCAGAAGACATTCAGGTTATTATCGGATTTCGCTGTCATTATCTCTTTCCTTTATAACTATATTCACTATTTATCGAAGCGTTTCTTCAAGATGGTTATAACGGTATTAGCGAAATCCGTGCCAAAATTTAACAAAAATTAAAACCATAAATATCATATAGTTAACACAAATAGCGAGATCGGCATCTCGTTGCAAATGCGACAGGCATCGGACACGCTCTGCTGCAAATGCAACAAACCGGGCCTTCCCCCCTCTGGTGTATTGCTCCGGTAAAAGATAACTTCGGCATATGAATTACGCGGAGCCAAACCTATGCTGAACGCCTCTACCCCTGTGCTGATTGACCCGGCTTCCAAAGCCTTTCAAAGCTTGCTTGACCGCTTTGCCCCGACCGATGCCACCGTGCTCATCATTGGTGAAACCGGCAGCGGCAAAGAGGTCGTGGCCCGCTACCTTCATCACCACAGCCCGCGTAGCCACGCGCCGTTTCTGGCGGTGAACTGCGGTGCGTTAACCGAGTCGCTGGCAGAAGCGGAACTGTTCGGTCATGAGAAAGGCGCGTTTACCGGTGCGATGCAGGCACAGCCCGGTTGGTTTGAGGCCGCTGAAGGCGGCACGCTGCTGCTGGATGAAATTGGCGAGCTGAGCCTGGCGTTGCAGGTCAAACTGCTGCGCGTGTTACAGGAACGCGAGATCACCCGAGTGGGCTCGCGCAGACCCATCAAGGTGAATGTGCGGGTGATTGCGGCCACCCATGTCGACCTTGAACAGGCCATCCGCGAGCGCCGATTCCGGGAAGATCTCTTTTACCGCCTCAATATTGCAGCGGTTAACCTTCCGGCACTGCGTCAGCGGCGCCAGGATATCCCATTACTTGCAGAGCATTTTTTACAGCTTTACGCCAGGCGCTTAGGCAAACCCTCACGCCGTTTAGCCCCGGATACGCTGGCCGCGATGATGGACTATTCATGGCCTGGCAATGTTCGTGAGCTGGAGAACATGCTGCATACGGCCGTATTGCTCAGCCAGGAGGAAGTTATTACGCCTGCGCAGCTGCGCTTTACTTCCGCACCAGCCAGGATCGATGAGCAAGAAGAAGATACATTGGCGGCGTTTATGCGTCAGCAGTTAACGCTGCACGGCGGGCAGTTGTACGACCGGGTGATGAACGCGATGATTCACACGGCGATGACGCAAAGCGACAATAATCAGAGCCAGGCCGCCGCGCTGCTGGGCATCAGCCGTCACTCGTTGCGCACTCACCTGGAGCATCTCGGAGTAATAAAAAGTCGCCGCAAGCCGGAGGCTGTACTGATGAGCCCCTCCTCGCCTGCCCCTCGCGAGCGTGAGCTACGTATTGGTTATCAACGTTTCGGCAACCTTGGCGTGCTGAAGGCGCGTCAGACGCTGGAGCGCGAATTTGCCGGGCGCGGCGTGAACGTCCTGTGGAGCGAATTCCCTGCGGGCCCGCAAATGTTGCAGGCGCTGAGCAATAACGATATTGATTTTGGCACCACGGGCGAAGCGCCGCCGGTCTTTGCCCAGTCGCGCGAAAACGCGCTGCTTTACGTCGCCTGGGAGCCGCCCGCGCCACGCAGCGTGGCCATGGTGGTGCCGAACGACAGCGACATTCAGCACATTCGTCAGCTGCGCGGTAAACGCATTGCCCTGAATAAAGGTTCCAATGTGCACTGGCTGCTGGTGCAGATTCTGGAAGAAGCAGGTTTACGCCTTGAGGATGTAAAAGTGGTGTACGCACCGCCCAAATATCCGCTGACGCCCAGCGACTATCTGGCCGCCGATGCGTGGATGATGTGGGACCCGGTACTCAGTGATGCAGAGAAAAGCGGTCAACTGCGGATTGTCGCCACCGGCGAGGGGCGTGTGAACAATCATCAGTTTTACATCGCCCGCCGTCAGTACGCTCAGCATAACGATGATATCATTGCGCATGTTGTTGATGCACTCGGCAGAACCGGGAAGTTTATCGACAGGCAGCGTCATGACGCGGCGCAGTTGCTTTCCAGCGAACTGGGGCTGGATATCACCTCGCTGGAGTGTGCGCTGGCCCGTCGCAGCCATCAGACCCGCGAAATGGATCTGAAAGTGATTCGCGCCCAGCAAACCATCGCCGACCGCTTTTACGCCCTGGGCCTGCTGAGCAAGCCCGTGTCAGTACGCGATGCTATCTGGAATGCGAAAGTGGAACAGGCCGAACCGTGGATTGCGGCCTGAAAACACTCAGTGCTGCTTAAAGGTGGCGATGGGCTTCGGTGAAATGCCGAAGTCCTCTTTCAGCTGCTGCTTACTTTTCATCACCATCTGCCCGTTGGTGTCGATGGTCATATGCTGGGCGTCGCTGTTGTAGCGCGCCTGCCAGAGCATCACCAGTTGCAGGCAGTTCTCTTTTTGCTCTGCGGTCAGGGCCACGCCATCCGGCCATTTCCCCAGTTCCACCGCCGTCATCAAACGCTGATAAACGTCCGGTGTCATATTGTCGATAATTTGCTCAATACTCATGTCCGACTCCGACTGTTAAGGAATAATTTGCTGAATCGTTTTTTCAACCTTTAGTTGACTCACCTTTCTCGCCATCCGTGAAGCTCAGGGACGCCGAATTGACGCAAAAACGTTCACCTGTCGGCTGAGGCCCATCAGGGAAGACATGGCCCAGGTGCGCATCGCAATTTCCGCAACGAATTTCAGTACGTTGCATGCCGTGAGAGTAATCGTTGAGATAGCGAATGGCCGTATCGCTCACCGGCTCATAAAAACTTGGCCAGCCACATCCGGAATCGTACTTACTTTCGGAGTGAAAAAGTGGCGCATCGCACACTAAACAATGGTAAATCCCGTCACGCTTATTATGCAGCAAACGCCCGGTGAATGGCGGCTCGGTGCCGTGATTCTGCGTGACGTAGAACTGCATTTCGCTTAAATTTTTTTTGAGTTCTTCGGGGGTAGGTTTGTTCGCCATTTTGCTCACATCTCGCTATGGAAAGTACATCTCAACTCCGATTCTAACAAAACATTAACAATGGCGTATCGACTTTTGTTCTAAACTTATTCGATGCGAAAAGGCGGCCAGATTATTGTGATGTATTTCACATTTTTATCTGCTGTAACCTTTAAAATTCGCCGCGCCGACCCCATGTGGTTACAAGCTCAAAGGGAGAGTGAGGCATTTCAATCGAGCAAAGGTTGTGCTGAGGATTGATTTGTCGCAATGATTGACACGATTCCGCTTGACGCTGCGTAAGGTTTTTGTAATTTTACAGGCAACCTTTTATTCACTAACAAATAGCTGGTGGAATATATGACTATCAAAGTAGGTATCAACGGTTTTGGCCGTATCGGTCGCATTGTTTTCCGTGCTGCTCAGGAACGTTCTGACATCGAGATCGTTGCAATCAACGATCTGTTAGACGCTGACTACATGGCATACATGCTGAAATATGACTCCACTCACGGCCGTTTCAACGGTACCGTTGAAGTGAAAGACGGTCATCTGATCGTTAACGGTAAAAAAATCCGTGTTACCGCTGAGCGTGATCCGGCTAACCTGAAATGGAACGAAGTTGGTGTTGACGTAGTTGCTGAAGCGACTGGCCTGTTCCTGACTGACGAAACCGCTCGCAAACACATCACTGCTGGTGCGAAAAAAGTTGTTCTGACTGGCCCGTCCAAAGACAACACTCCGATGTTTGTTAAAGGCGCTAACTTTGACAAATACGAAGGCCAGGACATCGTTTCTAACGCATCCTGCACCACTAACTGCCTGGCTCCGCTGGCTAAAGTTATCAACGACAACTTCGGTATCATCGAAGGTCTGATGACTACTGTTCACGCGACCACCGCTACTCAGAAAACCGTTGATGGCCCGTCTCACAAAGACTGGCGCGGCGGCCGCGGCGCATCCCAGAACATCATCCCGTCCTCTACCGGTGCTGCTAAAGCAGTAGGTAAAGTACTGCCAGAACTGAATGGCAAACTGACTGGTATGGCGTTCCGCGTTCCGACTCCGAACGTATCCGTTGTTGACCTGACCGTTCGTCTGGAAAAAGCTGCTTCTTACGAAGAAATTAAGAAAGCAATCAAAGCTGCTTCCGAAGGCCCGATGAAAGGCGTTCTGGGTTACACCGAAGACGACGTTGTATCTACCGATTTCAACGGTGAAGTTTGCACTTCCGTGTTCGATGCTAAAGCTGGTATCGCACTGAACGACAACTTCGTGAAACTGGTATCCTGGTACGACAACGAAACCGGTTACTCCAACAAAGTTCTGGACCTGATTGCTCACATCTCCAAATAAGTTGAGATGAAACAGTAATCTGAAAGAGCGACTTCGGTCGCTCTTTTTTTTGTTTGAAAAGAAGGATTGCGTAATGATTAATAAAATTTTTGCACTTCCGGTAATCGAACAACTTACCCCTGTGCTCTCCCGTCGTCAGCTTGATGAGCTGGAAGTTATCGTTGTTGATCACCCGGCAGTTAAAGCTTCCGTTGCGCTTCAGGGCGCTCACCTGCTGTCGTGGAAACCGGCGGGAGAAGCGGATGTGCTGTGGCTGAGCAACAATACCCCGTTTAAAAACGGCGTTGCGCTGCGCGGCGGTGTGCCAATCTGCTGGCCATGGTTCGGCCCGGCGGCTCAGCAAGGCCTGCCTTCTCACGGTTTTGCGCGTAACCTGCCGTGGGCGCTGAAAGCACACAACGAAGATGACAACGGCGTAGTACTGACCTTTGAACTGCAAAGCAGCGAGGCGTCTCGCCAGTACTGGCCGCACGACTTCACCCTGCTCGCCCGTTTCAAACTGGGTAAAACCTGTGAAATCGAACTGGAAGCACACGGTGATTTCGAAACCACCAGCGCGCTGCACACTTATTTCAACGTGGGCGATATCCACGCGGTAAAAGTGAGCGGCCTTGGCGATCGCTTTATCGATAAAGTAAACGATGCCAAAGAAGGCGTATTGAGCGACGGCGTACAAACCTTCCCGGACCGTACCGACCGCGTTTATCTGAACCCGGAATCATGCAGCGTGATCCACGATGCGGCGCTGAACCGCAGCATTAACGTGATTCACCATCATAATCCGGACGTTGTGGGCTGGAACCCAGGCCCGGCGCTGTCTGTCAGCATGGGCGATATGCCGGACGATGGCTATAAAACCTTCGTGTGTGTAGAAACCGCGTGCGCCAGCAAAACACAAAAAGCGACGGCGGATAAACCGTCTCGTTTGAGCCAGACCATTAAGGTTGTGAAAGGCTAAGTGGTTAGCCCGCACTTTTGTGCGGGCTGCTTGCCGGATGCGCTGCGCTTATCCGGCCTACAATGACCGCAATTTTCTGTAGGCCTGATAAGCGAAAGCGCCATCAGGCATTTTCTTCAGACGACGTCCAACGCCGTTTTATGTCCCGGGGCCGGGAACGCGCTGTCCAGCAATGCCTGTTCTTCCTCGCTTAACGTCAGCGTCAACGCCGCCGCATTCTCTTCCACATGTTTTACTGTCGCCGCTTTCGGAATGGCCATGATGCCCTGCTGGCGAATCACCCAGGCAAGCAGCACCTGCGCGACCGTCGCCCGGTGCGCATCCGCAATGGCTTCAACCGTAGGATTGCTAAACAACCCACTGCGCAGACGCCCGGCCTGCGCCAGCGGGCAGTACGCCATTACCGGCATTGAGTGTTGCTGACACCAGGGAAGAAGATCGTATTCGATTCCACGCGAAGCCAGATGATAGAGCACCTGATTCGCCGCGCAGACCTCCCCGCCTTTCACCTGCCACAATTCCTGCATATCGGCGTAATCGAGGTTCGACACGCCCCAGTGACGGATTTTGCCCTGCGCCACCAGCTTTTCCATCGCCGTCACGGTTTCCTGCAACGAATAATTCCCGCGCCAGTGTAAGAGATAAAGGTCGAGATGTTCGGTGCCCAATCGCCGCAGGCTGGCTTCGCAGGCAGCGGTCATATTGCTGCCCCCGGCGTTCCACGGGTATACCTTCGACACTAAAAACACACGGTCGCGAAGCCCGCGAATGGCCTCGCCCACCACCTCTTCCGCGCCGCCCTCCGCGTACATCTCCGCCGTATCAATTAACGTCAACCCGCAATCAACGCCCGCCCGCAGCGCCATGGCTTCTTCACGCCGCGCGCTGGCGTCTTCACCCATATACCACGTCCCCTGACCAATCGCTGGCAAGCGTTGCCCGGCGAGTAAAACCGTTTTATCTGCCATGACATCCTCCTTTTGTTATCTCTTACCCTAAACAGTTTCCGGAAAAATGCCAAAAAAAAGCCCGCCAGTGGCGGGCTCGATACAGCGATGCGGGGATCAGAAGGTGTAAGTGACACCGGTTGAGAGCAGACCGGTCCAGCTTTTGTCCACCATCGGGCTGTCGGTGATTTCATCCGACAGACGGGTATAACGTGCGGTACCGTATACGCTCCAGTTGCCGAGGAAGCGGTAGTTCGCGCTCAGCTCGAGATACGGGTTCCAGCCGCCATCAGCGCTGTAGTCACGCAGGCCGCTTTTACGCGATTCTTTGTGCGACACGCCATAGTAGTAGTCGTTCATGTTATCGCTGTTCCACTCAACACCGATACCTGGCGTCAGCGTCAGGTTGCCGTTGGTGTAGCGATAAATCCAGCCCAGGTCCCAAATCAAACCGTTGCTTTTGTCCAGCGTATCGCCGGAAAGCGTGGTACGCAGAGAACCGTACTGGGTATGGTGGAACCAGGAGACACCGGCCATCATCGTCGAATGGCGGCTGTCGAGGCGGCGCAATTTATGGCTGTCGCTGTCGCTCGGTTTGAAGTACATCGGCAGCCAGTACGCGGTCAGGGAAAGTTGATCGGTACCGTCGTTCCACAGGTAGTAACCGCCGCCCAGGCCACGGAACCAGAAGTTTTCACTTTCATAGGTCAGGACCGGCACCGGCACAACATCGTTGCTGTACTGTTTATAGGGATGTTGAATGACACCAACGCCTGCCCCCAGGGTCAGTTTGCTTTCAGCCTGCACGGCAGTTGCAGAAGTAGCCAGCAGCACGCCCAGCGTCAGAAGTTTGATTTTATTCACAATCCTTTATTCCTTTTTCAACTTATCAGCGGCGGAAGTTTACCCGTCAGGTCCGCTTATCACAAATTTTTTACCTAAAATGGCACAATTTGACTCGATATTCTCTCGGAAATCGATGACAGCACGTTTGCAAACACGTGACAGCAGAAAGAAATCCCTTATCTCCATAAAAAGAATAAATGACCGTATTTTTTGATGAGTTATTGATATGTCATTGAAATTCGTTTTTGACAGCATGCAAGTTTTGCAAATGCCATCTACGCTTATTTTTAGAAGTCGTCATCGCAGGGCATGTTTTCGTGAAGAGTGCAGCAGCCGGGGATTTCGGTTGCAGGACTTGCAGCGAGCGTCGTGCGGCAGACCGCTTCCGGGAGCCTCCACTATTCATACGAACGGCTCTTAACCACCTGTGCTAAAAAAGACGAAAGGACGGCATGCCATGAATATATTCGATCACTATCGCCAGCGTTATGAAGCTGCCAAGGACGAAGAGTTCACACTGCAGGAGTTTCTTACCATTTGTCGGCAAGACCGCAGTGCCTATGCTAATGCGGCAGAACGGCTATTAATGGCTATTGGTGAGCCTGTAATGGTTGACACTGCCCAGGAGCCACGGCTTTCCCGTCTGTTTTCGAACCGCGTCATTGGACGCTATCCGGCGTTTGAAGAATTTTATGGCATGGAGGATGCGATTGAGCAAATCGTCTCCTACCTGAAGCACGCCGCCCAGGGACTGGAAGAAAAGAAACAGATCCTCTATTTACTGGGCCCGGTGGGTGGCGGTAAATCGTCACTGGCGGAACGACTGAAATCCCTGATGCAGCGGGTGCCTATCTACGTGCTGAGCGCCAACGGCGAGCGCAGCCCGGTAAACGATCATCCGCTGTGCCTGTTTAACCCGCAGGAAGACGCGCAGATTCTGGAAAAAGAGTACGGCGTACCTTCCCGTTACCTCGGCACCATCATGTCGCCGTGGGCGGCAAAACGTCTGCATGAGTTTGGCGGCGACATCACCAAATTCCGCGTGGTCAAAGTGTGGCCGTCAATCCTGGAACAGGTGGCGATTGCGAAAACCGAACCGGGCGATGAAAACAACCAGGATATTTCGGCGCTGGTCGGGAAAGTGGATATCCGTAAGCTGGAACACTTCGCGCAGAACGATCCGGATGCCTATGGCTATTCCGGCGCGCTGTGCCGCGCCAACCAGGGGATCATGGAATTCGTCGAGATGTTCAAGGCGCCGATTAAAGTGTTGCACCCGCTGCTGACCGCGACCCAGGAAGGCAACTACAACGGTACCGAGGGGCTCTCCGCCCTGCCGTTCAACGGTATTATTCTCGCCCACTCCAACGAATCGGAGTGGGTCACCTTCCGTAATAACAAAAACAACGAGGCGTTCCTTGACCGTGTGTACATCGTCAAAGTGCCTTATTGCCTGCGCATTTCGGAAGAGATCAAAATTTACGAGAAACTGCTTAACCACAGTGAACTGGTACATGCGCCTTGCGCCCCTGGCACGCTGGAAACCCTGTCGCGCTTCTCGATTCTGTCGCGCCTGAAAGAGCCGGAAAACTCGAGCATTTACTCAAAAATGCGCGTCTACGATGGCGAAAGTCTGAAAGACACCGATCCGAAAGCGAAGTCGTATCAGGAGTATCGCGACTATGCCGGCGTGGATGAAGGGATGAACGGTCTTTCAACACGCTTCGCCTTTAAAATTCTGTCGCGCGTGTTCAACTTCGACCATGCGGAAGTGGCGGCCAACCCGGTTCATCTGTTCTATGTGCTGGAGCAGCAGATTGAGCGCGAGCAGTTCCCGCAGGAAATGGCGGAACGTTATCTTGAGTTCCTGAAAGGTTATCTCATCCCGAAATACGCCGAGTTCATCGGCAAAGAGATTCAGACTGCCTATCTGGAGTCCTACTCTGAATACGGCCAGAACATTTTTGACCGTTATGTAACCTATGCGGATTTCTGGATTCAGGATCAGGAGTATCGCGACCCGGATACCGGCCAGCTGTTTGACCGCGAATCCCTGAACGCTGAGCTGGAGAAAATTGAGAAGCCTGCCGGGATCAGTAATCCGAAAGACTTCCGTAATGAAATCGTCAACTTTGTGCTGCGCGCCAGAGCACACAACAACGGGCGTAATCCGAACTGGACCAGCTATGAAAAACTGCGCACGGTTATCGAGAAGAAAATGTTCTCCAATACCGAAGAGCTGCTGCCGGTTATCTCCTTCAACGCCAAAACGTCGACGGACGAGCAGAAAAAACACGACGACTTTGTCGATCGCATGATGGAAAAAGGTTATACCCGTAAACAGGTACGACTGCTGTGCGAATGGTATCTGCGCGTGCGTAAATCGTCATGATGTCATGCCCGACAGCGCTTGCCTGCCGGGCATCACAGCGTTCCGTAGGCCGGATAAACGCAGCGCCATCCGGCATTTACTTACGGTAAAAAGTTGGCAGTACGGGAGGGGAAATATGACCTGGTTTATAGACCGGCGTCTTAACGGTAAAAACAAAAGCGCGGTGAATCGCCAGCGCTTTTTACGCCGTTATAAAGCGCAGATTAAACAGTCGATTTCCGAGGCCATCAATAAGCGTTCGGTTACCGACATAGACAGCGGTGAGTCTGTCTCCATTCCTACGGATGATATTAACGAGCCGATGTTCCATCAGGGACGCGGCGGGCTTCGCCATCGGGTGCATCCCGGTAACGATCACTTTGTGCAAAACGACCGCATCGAGCGCCCACAAGGGGGCGGCGGTGGCGGCGGAAGCGGTCAGGGCCAGGCCAGCCCTGATGGCGAGGGGCAGGATGAATTTGTTTTTCAGATTTCGAAAGACGAATATCTGGATCTGCTTTTCGAAGATTTGGCGTTACCGAATCTGAGAAAAAACCAGCAGCGACAGCTGACCGAGTATAAAACGCATCGGGCGGGGTTTACCTCAAACGGTGTACCGGCCAACATCAGCGTGGTTCGATCTCTGCAAAACTCACTGGCCCGACGCACCGCCATGACGGCGGGGAAACGGCGCGAATTACATGAACTGGAAACCAGTCTGGAAATCGTCGCGAAAAGCGAACCGGCCCAGTTGCTGGAAGAGGAGCGGCTGCGCAAAGAGATTGCTGAGCTGCGGGCAAAAATCGATCGCGTGCCGTTTATCGACACCTTTGACCTGCGTTACAAAAACTATGAGAAACGGCCTGAGCCCACCAGCCAGGCGGTTATGTTCTGCCTGATGGACGTTTCAGGGTCGATGGATCAGGCCACCAAAGACATGGCCAAGCGTTTTTACATTCTGCTCTATCTGTTCCTGAGCCGAACCTATAAAAACGTTGAGGTGGTCTATATTCGCCACCATACGCAGGCGAAAGAAGTGGATGAACATGAGTTCTTCTATTCTCAGGAAACCGGCGGCACGATTGTCTCCAGCGCTCTGAAACTGATGGATGAAGTGGTGACGGAGCGTTATAACCCGGCACAGTGGAATATCTATGCCGCACAGGCGTCGGATGGCGATAACTGGGCGGATGACTCCCCGCTGTGTCATGAACTGCTGGCGAAGAAGATTCTGCCGGTAGTCCGTTATTACAGCTATATCGAAATAACCCGCCGGGCACATCAAACCCTGTGGCGAGAATATGAGCATCTGCAGGCGACGTTTGAGAATTTCGCGATGCAGCATATTCGCGACCAGGAAGATATCTACCCGGTATTCCGCGAACTGTTCCATAAGCAGGATGCCTGAACCATCAACTTAACAATATAAATCAGCCAGTTACGATTGGTTTCTGGCTGATTTTTTCCGATTTTGAGGTTTAAAAAATCTCTAACGTTATCAGGCCATTGCTTTTCATTTTGGGGAAAGCTTTTAGGGATATCTACATAGAATAAGACCGGTTTCCGAGACCTATCCTCTTTCAATTGCTATCAAACACTTAACCGCGTAATTGAGAAAATTGTGCAATTACTGCACATCACAAATTCAGTAAGTTACGTCATGTTGTGCTCAGAATTTCTCATAGTTTTGGCCCTTAAAAACTTCAGATCGCAGGGTTATCGTCATCAGTGGCTCGGTTAATCAGATGCGTCAAAATTCCCTTCACATCCACCTCATCAAGCACCTCACCTTCCAGAACCTCACCATCGACCGTTATCAGTGCATTACCTCTACGCCTGGCAAAGTGACAACCACCAGAGTACGAAATCAGGTAGGTGCTGTCTGGCGATGGCTTCATACCATTCTCAATCACAGCTAACCCATGCGATGTCTCAATCACCTGGCTGTTAGCCGTGACGCCGCAGATAGTCTCTATGGTTAGCGTGCGTTCAATGTAGTCTTTAGCTGGACTTGGGAACCCCATATCAAAGCCCTCCGTTAGGGTTGTACATGAACCACGTTTTGTTCTCACTGTGATCAGCAGTAATGTCTTTAAAGCAGGTGGTGTATCTGGCTATCCATTGATTAGCTTCTTCCATGCCAAGCTCCCAGTTGACCTTTAGTAGCTCCTGAACAAAATCAGCTGTTTTCACAATCCTCCGGCCTGACTTTTCATGCACAATACTGGCCCTGAAGGCGATCTCGATATCTGAACGTCGCGGCATGTAGTCACCTCAAAACTAATACTGTATACATATACAGAACATCTTATTCTGATAGTCGATCAAGTTGTCTGTTGGTGCTAAACTTCTGCCTTCTCAGAATTGACTGATTTTTCTAATGTTAAAACTTTTTGCTAAGTACACATCGATTGGCGTACTCAACACGCTCATTCACTGGGTTGTGTTTGGTGTTTGCATATATGGACTATCAACAAGCCAGGCACTGGCAAACTTTGCCGGGTTCGTGGTAGCCGTCAGCTTTAGTTTCTACGCTAACGCAAGATTCACTTTTAAAGCATCCACTTCCACGCTGCGTTACATGCTTTACGTTGGGTTTATGGGAACGTTGAGTGCTGCTGTAGGCTGGGCAGCTGACAGGTGTGGGTTACCGCCAATCGTCACACTGGTGGCTTTCTCCGCCATTAGCCTTGTATGTGGCTTTTTCTATTCTAAGTTCATTGTCTTTAGGAAAGCGAAATGAAAATTTCTCTGGTCGTTCCGGTCTTCAATGAAGAGGACACGATACCAATTTTCTATAAAACGGTGCGAGAGTTCGAAGGTCTAAAGCAATACGATGTTGAAATCGTGTTCATTAATGACGGAAGCAAAGACGCAACAGAATCAATTATTAATGCGCTTGCTGTTTCTGACTCGTTAGTTACCCCACTCTCATTCACCAGGAACTTTGGCAAAGAGCCAGCTCTGTTTGCCGGGCTTGAGCACGCTACTGGCGATGCTGTAATTCCGATTGATGTTGACCTGCAAGATCCGATTGAGGTCATTCCTCATCTTATTGAGAAATGGCAATCAGGAGCCGACATGGTTCTTGCTAAACGCTCAGATCGCTCAACAGATAGCCGATTGAAGCGCAAGTCAGCAGAGTGGTTTTACAAACTGCACAACAAGATTAGTTCACCAAAAATTGAAGAGAACGTTGGCGATTTTCGTCTAATGTCTCGCGAAGTTGTCGAAAACATTAAACAATTACCAGAACGCAATCTCTTCATGAAAGGCGTTCTTAGTTGGGTCGGCGGAAGGACTGATGTCGTTGAATATGCACGTGCAGAACGTGTGGCTGGAGATTCCAAATTTAATGGCTGGAAGCTTTGGAACCTTGCTCTGGAAGGCATCACGAGCTTCTCAACTTTCCCATTGCGTATGTGGACGTACATTGGTCTGTTTGTTGCCGGATTATCCTTCCTGTATGGCGCATGGATGATTTTAGATAAAATCTTTTTCGGAAACAGCGTACCTGGCTATCCGTCTCTACTCGTTTCCATACTTTTCCTTGGCGGCATCCAGCTTATAGGCATAGGCGTTCTTGGTGAGTACATTGGTAGAATTTATGTAGAGCTTAAAAAGCGTCCTCGTTATATCTTAAAAAAGGGAGCTAAAAGTGATCAATAACAATGTTAAATATATTGTTTTTGTCGCATTGCTCTATATAGCGCCATTAGCGTTGATTAATGCTGATTACTATGATGACCTTAATAGATCGATTACTGGATATGGATGGTCGCAAGATGGACGATTCATTGCATCATTTATCATGAGCATTATGTCATTTGGAACTCCATTACTTCCGATGGCATTCATTGTTAAGGTCATATCTGCGGCAATAGTTTTAATATCTGGTTATATAATAGGCGCTTGTCTTTTTGATGGCAAAAAATGCCAGGGAGCATTCTTTGGCCTATTCGCTTTAACTTCTCCATTCTATATAGAAAATCTATCATATACATATGATAGCATCCCGATGTCTATATCAATACTGGCTGGAATTTTGCCATTTTTATTCTTCAAAGGGAGAGCGTTCACACCAGTCTCTTTAATGGGTTTAATAATTGTACTTGGTACTTACCAGGCCTCTATAGTTATATATCCCATCATGGTTATTTGTATGGTTTTTAGACTATACTTAAATGAGAGAAAACCATCAGCATTAATTCATGCAATATTGCCTTTCATATTGATGTTAGTGGCATATTTTATATATTCACTCATTATTCATAAACTAGATGTTGTGCCTTCCCGCGCTGGATTTTTAGAAGTCGGAAGTAAAACAATGGAGGTTATTGGGTGGAGAATTAAATCCTATGAGCACATGTTTACAAGCTTACTGAGCAGTCGATACCTGATTCCTATTACACTTTTTATCATCACATTAGTTTCAGTATCAATTTATTACATAGCAAGCTCGAAAGAACATGGGGCAACCGATGTACTTATAATGATCGCTTGCACACTGCTTATTTTTAGTTTTATGTTCATCCCTAACATAATACTTAAAAGCATGTTCATGACCCCTAGAACTATGATTGCCTATCCATTTGCAATGCTTCCTCCCTTCATATTGTTTAGCAAGATAGGAGGGTGGTTGAAGTGGTTTACTGAATTTGGCCACCTGAACAGAGGTGATATGCTCATCTCAGAACAATACAGGTGTCCCAATGAAAAAAAGAAATTTCAGCGCAGAGTTTAAACGCGAATCCGCTCAACTGGTCCTTGATCAGAACTACACCGTTGCAGCTGCGGCCAGTGCTATGAATGTGGGTCTTTCGACAATGACGCGATGGGTAAAGCAGTTGCGGGATGAACGACAGGGCAAAATACCTAAAGCCTCCCCTATAACCCCGGAACAGATTGAAATACGTCAGCTGAAGAAAAAGCTACAACGCATTGAAATGGAAAACGACATATTAAAAAAGGCTACCGCGCTCTTGATGTCAGACTCCCTGAACAGTTCTCGTTAATCGGGAAACTCAGAGCGCAGTATCCTGTGGTCACACTCTGCCACGTGTTCGGGGTTCATCGCAGCAGCTACAAATACTGGGAAAAAAGCCCCGAAAAGCCAGACGGCAGGCGAGCGGTGTTACGCAGTCAGGTTCTGGAGCTGCATAACATCAGCCATGGCTCTGCTGGCGCAAGAAGTATAGCGATTATGGCAACCCTGAGAGGCTTCAGAATGGGACGCTGGCTTGCCGGCAGGCTCATGAAAGAACTGGGGCTGGTGAGTTGTCAGCAACCTACCCACCGGTATAAACGCGGTGGTCATGAACACATCGTTATCCCGAATCGTCTTGAGCGACAGTTCGCAGTGACAGAGCCTAATCAGGTGTGGTGCGGCGATGTGACGTATATCTGGACAGGCAAGCGTTGGGCTTACCTCGCTGTTGTTCTCGATCTGTTCGCAAGGAAACCGGTGGGCTGGGCAATGTCATTCTCACCAGACAGCAGGCTGACCATCAAAGCGCTGGAAATGGCGTGGGAAATTCGCGGTAAACCAGTCGGAGTGATGTTCCACAGTGACCAGGGTAGCCACTATACAAGTAGGCAGTTCCGGCAGTTACTGTGGCGTTGCCGGATCAGGCAGAGTATGAGCCGACGTGGAAACTGTTGGGACAACAGCCCGATGGAACGCTTCTTCAGAAGTCTGAAAAACGAGTGGGTGCCAGTGACAGGTTATATAAACTTTAGCGAAGCTGCTCATGCGATCACAGACTATATCGTCGGTTATTACAGCTCGCTAAGGCCGCATGACTATAACGGTGGGTTACCCCCAAACGAATCGGAAAACCGATACTGGAAAAACTCTAAAGCTGTGGCCAGTTTTAGTTGACCACTTCAGGTATTTGAAGGTTGTTAATGTGGTGTTTTCATTGCTAATCTTGTACTCATTTATGCTTATTAATGTCTACTCCCGTTCCATTAAGGAGAATATCGAAACAACTAATTTTATTGGAGATAGCATCTATAGGGATATATCGGTAGTCGCTAATGGTAAGTTCACGGTAGCGATTCACGGGGAGATTAAGATATCTGACAGGAGCAGTTTTCTGTATAGGGAGATGCCATTCCTTCATTATTTATCTCCAATTTATGCAAAGCAGGGTTCATACTGGTCCAATTTGGCCCTTTTCAGATTATCTCGCGTTTACCCTATAAGTTATGGTAAAAAACAGATGCCAGCATGTAATACTGCATTCGTAAATAGATACGGTCTCTATTCAATATTCAAAGATGGTAATAATTTCGATGTGTTTTTGAGTAGTAAATGCATTAACAATTAAGCGCCAGACTTAACCTGGCGCCATCATGTTATATTATAACCTCCCCCCTGCAACAGCAATGTTCCAGTTGCAGGGATTGGCACATTTGCTGCAGTGCTAGAGGCCGATATCCTAAATCTATTTGATGCTAGGAGCGTCCTACCATAAACAGGAACTGTAGTTGATGAACATACTGCATTTATCAAGCAATCCTTAGTAAGTGTTCTAGGAAATCCAAACACCTGAAAATCACTTCCGCTTCCCCCAGTCCATGATGCTATGTAGTTAAACCACATAGACCCACCACTGAACTTATAACTTAATTCATTTGTGGTAAAAGTGACTGCATTAACTGTTGATGAACCGTTTGCAATTCCGAGTGAACCACTAAACACATTATCACTGAATAGCTTTCCATTAACAGTTGCAAATCCGTAGCCAGTCGAAGAGATAAGTGATGATGGTATATCTACAGGGCCATCTATACCCAATTCAGAAGTCGCATCTACGTTGAATGTTGCAAATGTTGTTCCGGTATTTTGCAGCCTACCGAAACTTATACCAACAACGTTGACTTTACTTCCATTTGCCGAGAATAGACCATTACCTCCAGATGAAGTGTTATTGTAAGCAAAGCAAAGATTATTAATAGTCGCTCTAGTATTACTAAACCTAAGGCAAGAAAAGATAGTATTTACTAAATTCTCGAGACCAAATGAGTTTATTGTTATACCGTCACACGAAATAAATTCGAAAGCTCTATCATTGCCTTTTTCTGAGTAGCAACTATTAAAAGATGAATAAAGCATTCTTGTTATTTTAATTCCAGACTGAAAACCTGATGTTCCTACGCACTCAAATACATTTGATGTTCCTCCTGACTCAAATGCACTGATTCCAAGATATGGCTCTCCCCATAGTCCAATTGTTCCATTTTGTGGTGAAGTATTAGTATCCACCCCCAGGAATATAACCTGCTTAACGGCACCACCCCAAAAGTCTATCCACCGCATTCCATAAAATACCTTCTCAAACCTACAGTTCAGTAGATTAACCTTTGAGCAATATGGAGCATATATACCGTATAGATTAGATGTAGATACAGAGTTAGCATTCCTGAACTGCACTCCATTTAATGTTGCGTAATAGCAATATAAATTTGTGCTATGAACAAACATTGCTTGCGCATGAATGGTGCTGTATTTGACCACTCCATCTGTAGAATAAATCCCGGGAACATCGGGGACTTCTGATTCAGTAACTGTCTGCCCACCATAGAAAACCTTACATACCCATGATGTAGATGGTGTTCTTAACACCATCCCTGAGCATAACAGTACCGGCTTGGATGATAGGTAAGCATTCTTTGTTAACACAAACTCTATGTTGGTGCTGAACATATTAGAGCGTTTTATTTTATATGCCTTAAAAAACGCATCCCATGAGTCCTCTGTGGCCGACTCACCAACCAGAACCCCCTTCCCTCCAAGCTGCTCAATGGAGATGGTTCCGTTGTGCTGTAATATTGCATATAGTCCGTTATCACACAGGTAGGCAAGCTCAGGGATTTCACCTTGCGTTGAGCTAATCAGGTAACGAGCGCCTCCGCCATCCCCAGGTGAATAATAACCTTCAGTTTCATATACAAAACCGTTCCGTACATCAAAATTGATTAAATTTTGAAGATTATTTGATTTACCTACACTCCAACTACCAAGAGGACCAGCAAGTTCTTTTCTAAGAACATCACTGACATCAACAGCCAGCCACTTACCTTCTCCAGTACCACCAGTAGAATCTGGCGTCGAACCGGCAGGAACAGTTTTAGGAAGTGTCGAGAGATCATCCCAGCGATACCAGACGCCAGTGGACTCGTCCTGAATAATGTCACCGGCAGCAGTGACAGTAGAACCATCCTGGAACGTGCCGACAGGATTCCATCCAAGATTTGTTATAGCTGTTTTAATATTTTCTTCCATTCCCCACCACGTAAGGCGGGATACACCAAATCTGTCATTCCATTCTTTATTCTGACGATCATTCGAAAGATGGTCGAAGTTCTGAGCATTATCGTATAAATCTTTTGCAGCAGAAGACCCCAGCGGATTGCGGGTGTTGTAAGTCGTCATATGGGCCTCATAAACGAAAACCCACCGAAGTGGGTTTGTTAAGATATTTTTTGCGATTAAGCTACATTGCCGGGGTAGGAGGCATTGTCGTATTGATAGAAGGAATCGCGATACTCTTTAGCTGTTACCTGGCACGTTCCATCAGACTGCGGGGCTATCTCTGAAATTAATGAGCTGTAACCTACGCGTGATGATTCGCAGAATATGAGGCGTGGAGGTTCGATAGATTTATCATTCAACAAGATGTTGATAAATTCATCCTGTTCAGAGACCGATAGTTCATAATCACTAATCTTAGCAACTGGAAGCAAACCAGAGGCTGAGCCATCCTGATAGCGAATTAACGCGCGCGGATTGTTAAATGTCCAGTCAAGTGGTTCTGATACAGTGATAGTTGTTACACCGCCTTCAGTTATCATATCCTCTATCGGCGTGCTGATTGTTTTGCTACCGGGAATGTCATCAGTAAAAACAATTCTGTCACCAACGTTATAACAAAGTGCATCCATTTCCGTTGTCGTGGTATGGGTCAGCCGTTGCTGCCTGTACTTCATCAATCGGCGCATACCTATCTGATATGCCCTGTTCTGATCAAGCACGCCATCAAGCGTATAATCTTCAACTTTAACTGGTGTAGGATTACCCGATGTTCTGCATTGAACCGTCTCTTCAGCCCACGTTGTACCATTAATGTAAGTGACATCCACGCCATCATAATCATCGGCAGATGGTGCAACGAAAGCCGTTTGAAGCGCTTCTGTCATTTCCTGAGGACTAATGATTCCCGTCCACGTTTTTATCCCCTCCCTTCCAACAGAAGCCATGCCGTCAGACAGAAGGAAATAGCTTTTACCCGCGTTAGTGACTTTCTGTAGCATTTCAAGAGCGGAGACTGAGTCTGTTGTTGCATAATCGAAAAACTCGCTATCTGGCGTCCAGTAAGACGATTCCAGCATATCAATCGCTTCGTTATCCATCGCAAGCCCCAGTTCATTACCAATGTGGTAAAGCGCACCTGAAATGCTCCTGGAAATACCGGAATCATAAATACGTGTGGCGACTACATTGACACGACGGTCAGACTGAGCGGCAAGCTTTCCACCCGTTTCGACTGAAACAGCCATAGTGGTTACACCAGAGTATGATGATGGTCTTGAAAGCAATCTCCCCCTCAATGACTGCCAGTACATGTTATCCCTGCTGTTATCCTGGCCTTGTTCGTTCGTTCTCCTGCATCTAACCTCCACCAAACCGGCCGATGCCAGCGTGATACGTTCGGTAAAACCTAACCCATTAATATTTTGCTGATTGTAAGACCCTGTTTTGCTTGTCCAGCCTGAACCAGAACCGTAAACACGGTACTGAATTTCCCACTGAACAATCCTGTTCTGCTTCTTGCCTTTCTTGTTATATCCGCAAATGCCGTTAGGGAAGAAGAAGTTGACCTCAAACATATCAACGACTTCATTATCCGGACATGTAAGAAACGGCCCCATCCATTTATTGTTCTGATTTAAACCGTTTGCTTCGAAATCAAGTACTGTACGTGGTGTGAAACCAGGCCATGTCGGGTCAACGGCTCCATCAACAATCCGTTGCAACGTAACTGTGCTGGCGTCTATATCCAGAATTTTATATTCGCTGCCTGAGTGCGATACTGATAAACGAATGTATCCTTCAGGAATTCCCGTAAATGCGGTGCCGGTAGCGCTGTCATACACCAAAGTGATTGACGCCGTAATAACGTCTTCACCAACAGGCTCTGAATGAGGGATGTAATCAGCAATGAAAAGCTGGTAATCGATACTGTTGTACCAGAGAGTAACTGGCATGCCGATGTATGGAGCAATCTCTTCCAGTGTGTCACTGGTGATTCTGCTGTATGCGCCATCGTTGGTGACAACATAAAAATCTGGAACAATCAATTCAACAATTGCACCTTCTGTCCATGAGTCAGGAAGGTCGTTTGTTGCAGTGTTGCCATCGTCAGTACTAAGCCCGTTAAAGGTGATATCTGCACCAGATACCGTTAATGATTCAGCTACAACATCCTGGGTATCAGGTGCAGTCTGCGCCATATCAAGGCCAGAACCGGACGCAGTTCCCCCTACCTCAGTTGAGTTGAACCAGTTTTCTGTTCTTCGGTCACCGCTAACATTCTGTCCAGGCTGATAAACAGTATAAGAAAAGCCATCACCAAGAGAGGCGCTTGGCGTTGAGCCAACGCGAATGTCTCCATCACCGAATGAGAAGCGTCCCCTACCCAGCACCACGAACATTTCAATCGTCATTACAGTGGGATCATCAGGTGAGAATGAAGTGGTTTACTGAATTTGGCCACCTGAACAGAGGTGATATGCTCATCTCAGAACAATACAGGTGTCCCAATGAAAAAAAGAAATTTCAGCGCAGAGTTTAAACGCGAATCCGCTCAACTGGTCCTTGATCAGAACTACACCGTTGCAGCTGCGGCCAGTGCTATGAATGTGGGTCTTTCGACAATGACGCGATGGGTAAAGCAGTTGCGGGATGAACGACAGGGCAAAATACCTAAAGCCTCCCCTATAACCCCGGAACAGATTGAAATACGTCAGCTGAAGAAAAAGCTACAACGCATTGAAATGGAAAACGACATATTAAAAAAGGCTACCGCGCTCTTGATGTCAGACTCCCTGAACAGTTCTCGTTAATCGGGAAACTCAGAGCGCAGTATCCTGTGGTCACACTCTGCCACGTGTTCGGGGTTCATCGCAGCAGCTACAAATACTGGGAAAAAAGCCCCGAAAAGCCAGACGGCAGGCGAGCGGTGTTACGCAGTCAGGTTCTGGAGCTGCATAACATCAGCCATGGCTCTGCTGGCGCAAGAAGTATAGCGATTATGGCAACCCTGAGAGGCTTCAGAATGGGACGCTGGCTTGCCGGCAGGCTCATGAAAGAACTGGGGCTGGTGAGTTGTCAGCAACCTACCCACCGGTATAAACGCGGTGGTCATGAACACATCGTTATCCCGAATCGTCTTGAGCGACAGTTCGCAGTGACAGAGCCTAATCAGGTGTGGTGCGGCGATGTGACGTATATCTGGACAGGCAAGCGTTGGGCTTACCTCGCTGTTGTTCTCGATCTGTTCGCAAGGAAACCGGTGGGCTGGGCAATGTCATTCTCACCAGACAGCAGGCTGACCATCAAAGCGCTGGAAATGGCGTGGGAAATTCGCGGTAAACCAGTCGGAGTGATGTTCCACAGTGACCAGGGTAGCCACTATACAAGTAGGCAGTTCCGGCAGTTACTGTGGCGTTGCCGGATCAGGCAGAGTATGAGCCGACGTGGAAACTGTTGGGACAACAGCCCGATGGAACGCTTCTTCAGAAGTCTGAAAAACGAGTGGGTGCCAGTGACAGGTTATATAAACTTTAGCGAAGCTGCTCATGCGATCACAGACTATATCGTCGGTTATTACAGCTCGCTAAGGCCGCATGACTATAACGGTGGGTTACCCCCAAACGAATCGGAAAACCGATACTGGAAAAACTCTAAAGCTGTGGCCAGTTTTAGTTGACCACTTCAGAATCTTGTTACTGGTTGTACCGCGTAGTCAGGATAAATACGGCTTCGACCAAACAACTCTCGTATGGGGTCGCCTAATTTTGCGTTGTTCGCTTTAGCAGGATTTACATCAAGGGCGTTACCTGTTCCTGATGAGTAACCGCCAAGGTCACCAACACCTGGAGCAAAGAATAAAGCGTAAGCTACAGACGCAACTGATACGGCTACGGCAATCCAGGCAATAGCTACAGCGCCGTAAGGAACAGGATAAATTCTGACGTCACTATCGGGACTGATTGCATACTCAAACCATGCCTGTGGGGGAATATTTTTCCCATCAACGTCGATTGTGATTGGCTGCTTCATATCAGGCTTATAGCCCTCTACTTTTTTTGTCAGCCATTGATGTAAAGTGACTGCGCCATGTTCATGTGTTTCCAGCGGTTCGCCGGGGATGCGGGAGGGATAAATTCGGATAGTCACTTCCAGAACTCCACTTTAACAAAGCGCCGCTTGAAGCGAGAAACAGGAAGAAATGTCACATTCATTCCCGGATTACATTCAGCTACGTGAAGTTGACCGTTTATCTCAACAACGACACCAACGTGGGTGACGGTTGACCCGGAATAACATGCAGCGCCGGCACCGACACAAGGCTCACACTTCTCAAGAGACTGCATCAGCTTTACTGCTTCTCTGTTAAGACCACCATCATCTTTAGTCACCCCGGAAAAATCAGGCCAGAGAGGTAACCCAAGGTCTTTACGTACCTCATTGACGATACCGAAACAGTCAAGTTCAGGATAAACACGCCCGCCCTTCTGCCAGACGACAGAAAGGTATTTGTCAGGATTAAACATTGTTGCTCCTTAACTCATGTAGCGGAGGCCAGGATAATACGGAAGGGTGTAACGATGGCGGGGCCAGGCAGTATCAAGGACATTCATATAGCCTGCCGTTATCTGCGCCTGTGTAGATGTCCACGAACCACTCTTAATAGCCAGAGTGTAAGGAACTGAAGCGGGTGCGCTAAGGTCGGTAGATACGTAGTTACGATAGGTTAAAGATGCCTCTGCCAGGTTATCCAGCGCATTACGAATCGCAGTAGAAGTAACTCCATCAATGTTGTCGATAGCAAACTGTAAATCCTGTGTGCCATCACTATTTCTGGCAGGAAGAGCAATATCGATAGCTGCTGCCTGAAATGTCACTTCATCGCCATTTTCAGTGATAGCAGTGATATACAAGAAGCAGGGAATTGATGTGAAAACATTGCTCGGTCATACAACAGATGGGATGAGTGACGAGTACGCTGACGACCGAGGGTTAGACTGGAAGAAGGTTATAATCTGACCTGTTTTGGGGAAGGTTATTGGGGGGATTTTGGGGAATAAAATAAATTGTTTTCAATCAACGAGTTAAGTTTCCGCGACTTGCTCCATAAGCAAGATGCCTGACGCTAATCAGCCAGCAATACCCTTTGCTGGCTGATTTCCTCATTTTTGTTATCAGCACATTCTCAGCACGCTATTCATCGGGGTGATTATCATTAAAAAATGGTATAGCTCACGAAACGTACACTTTTTAATATACCCCCACACCATAAACGGTTACTTTTAAATTGGTGATGACAAAAGGAGGTATTATGACCAAGAAGATTCTTGTACCGATTGATATTTCAGAAACTGAACTCACTCAGCGCGTGATTGCGCAGGTAGAAGCGCAAGCCCGTCTGGATGATGCGGAAGTCCATTTCCTGACCGTACTCCCTTTGTATCCGTACTATGCCACCCTTGGCGCACGCTATGTGGCCGACCTGCCGGTGATGGACGATCTCGAAACCGATGCCATGAAAAAGCTCGACGAGATTGTGAAGCAGTTTTCCCTGCCGGAAGATCGGGTTTACAAGCACTTCGCGGAAGGCGCGCCAAAGGACAAAATCCTCGAACTGGCGAAAACCATTCCCGCGGATTTGGTTATTATTAGCTCGCATCGTCCTGATTTTACCACTTATCTCCTGGGCTCAACCGCTGCGGCGGTGGTCAGACACGCGGAGTGTTCTGTTCTGGTTATTCGATAATTATCTTTACACTAAGCGGAAAAGGTTATTTCCGCTTAGTGCCCTATCCTGAAAAAATGCATGCTATAATTCAGCGTCGCCAGTGAAGTTCAGGATATAAACGTGTCACATTTCAGCAGCAAAAAAACAACGTTTGTGATAGTCATCTTATCGACCTGCGTATTCCTCGGACTTTTGTATAAAGAGTACAGCAACCTCAATAACTATATGAATTATATCTCTGAGAACGGGCGTTCCGCGCTTTTTCACGAAGAGTATATTAATCAGAATCTGGCCTTTCAGTTATCGCGCGCTTTTTCAGCGGATGCTAACATAAAGAAGCATGATACCCGCGCCTGTCAGAAACTGGAGCATCTCAACGGTGTAAACGGTTTTAACCTTGCCAGCCATGATTTTCAG
Organism: Pseudocitrobacter sp. CD920760; assembly: GCF_057782505.1. NCBI lineage: Bacteria > Pseudomonadati > Pseudomonadota > Gammaproteobacteria > Enterobacterales > Enterobacteriaceae > Pseudocitrobacter > Pseudocitrobacter sp. CD920760. The sequence continues at coordinate 2,238,258 of NZ_CM173490.1, read as the reverse complement.
GCGCTACCGGGCACGTTGCAGACCACCAACGCCTCCTGTGAGCAGTGGATCAGCGATGTCGCTTATCTGCCTCTGATCAATTCGCTACCCGCCAGAAAAACGTCAAAGTACACGTTTTCCAACTATTCCGGCTATGCGTTTGATAACATCCGCTATTACATAGATGTGGCTAATTCCTATATCTATATCAATAAACTGGTCGATAGTAATAAGTACACCTTTAATAACTGGCTGGTTGTTCACCATAATTCAATCGATATCAAAAAAAGTGCACACACTATCAGCATTGATGACAGTAGCCTGAACGATCTGGCGATGGGCGAAAACATTATCTCTCATGTTTATCGGGATGGTTACACCCACCACAATATTATTAGCATGCTAACGCCGGTGTTTAAAGACAGCACGTTTAAAGGCATTATCATCACCGATATAAATATCAGCGACCTGGCAACGTCTTTCTATACCGCCGACAGACCGGTTATCTGGAAGTTTCTGTCGATGCACATCGAAGACAACGCCACCGGGAAAAAAATCGATTTCCATAACCCTGCCTGGCGGGTGCGTACACTCATTCATCATAAAGAAGCGATCACCCAATACTACTCTCTGCACATCAGCCTGGATATCGTCTACTTTATCATCTCGAATACGTGGCTGATCTTCAGCTATCTCTTAACCACCTATTTGCTCTGCGCTTACGCAAATTACCATCTGACACGCAATGCACGTCTCTCGCGGGAGAACATCACGGATGTGATGACCGGTCTGTACAACAGAAAGCTGCTCTCACCTTCCCTACAGGCAAAAATCGATGAGCTGCTTGTTAAAGGCATTGCCGTGAGCGTCATCGCACTGGACTGCGACGGCCTGAAGCGTATCAACGACACGCTGGGGCACCAGGCGGGAGACCGTATGATTCAGGCGTTGGGAAAAGCCATCGATCAGTCGATTCGTAAGAGTGATTATGGCATTCGCCTCGGCGGTGACGAGTTTAATATTATCCTCATAGATAATACCCTCGCTGCGGCGCAACAGGTGGTGAAACGTATTGAAAACAATCTGGCGGCGATGGATACCGGCTTCCCGGTGAAATTCTCCTGGGGCGGTTATCAGATGCAGCCGGGCGAGCCGCTGGACAGTGCTTTTGCGAAAGCCGACGGCGCGTTGTATCTGCACAAAAAAGGGAAGCGTTCTCGCTAAGCGTTCAGCACTTGAGTTAGCCGCGAAAAGGTCTACCCTGAAGGCTGTTTTTCGTCGCAAGGAGAAGATATGTCTGAAATCAACGCGCCCCAGGATGTTCACCAGCATCTGTTAGATTTGTTAGCGGAAAACCGCGCGCGCTACCGTGTCATGACCCATGAAGCGGTGGGTAAATGCGAAGCCGTTTCTGAAATGCGCGGCACGGCGCTGGGCCAGGGAGCCAAAGCGCTGGTGTGCAAAGTAAAAGGCAACGGCATCAAGCAACATATTCTGGCAGTACTCGCCGCCGATCAACAGGCTGATTTATCGCGTATTGCTGAGCACGTGGGCGGGTTAAAAGCATCCCTCGCCAGCCCGGCCGAGGTGGAACAACTCACCGCCTGCGTTTTTGGTGCAATCCCGCCGTTCTCGTTTCATCCCTCGCTGCGTCTGATTGCAGACCCGTTATTGTTCACGCGGTTTGATGAAATTGCGTTTAATGCCGGTCGTCTGGAAAAATCCGTTATTCTGAATACCGAAGACTATTTACGCATTGCGCAGCCAGAACTGGTGGCGTTTCGTCGCGAGCTATAACAAAAAATAATAATTACCAGGCGATAATGCCCGTTATCGCCACTGAAACGATTCATTTTGCATTGAATTGTTACCGGTATCACGAAAAGCAGTTTACATAACGATATTACAAAATCTCATAATTGTTTCCCCTCCCCCTTTCCCTAAACATGGTCCGGTAATGCTCGCTGAAATAACCTTATAAAGACAGGGTGGATCATGAGTCAATTTATTAGCCGCAAGGAAAAAATCAGCTATGGTTTAGGCGATATGGCCAGCCATATTGGTTTAGACAACGTTATTATTTTTCTGACTTTCTATTATACCGACGTCGTGGGTCTCCCCGCCGCCTTTGTCGGGACAATGTTTTTACTGGCCCGCACCGCCGACGCCATCATCGACCCGGCCATGGGCTACCTGGCCGACCGTACTACTTCACGCTGGGGCAAATTCCGCCCATGGATGCTGTGGCTGGCCCTGCCCTTCGGTGCCAGCTGCCTGCTGACCTACGCGGTACCGGAGTCGTTAGACCTGACGGGAAAAATGATTTTCGCCACCGTCAGCTATACCTTCATGATGTTGATGTATACCGCCATTAATATTCCCTACTGTTCAATGGGCGCAGTGATTACACCGGATAATAAAGAGCGTATTTCTTTGCAATCATATCGCTTTTTTCTGGCCACGCTCGGCGGCGCAATGTCCACGTTCTTTATGATGCCTTTAGCTGAATTTATTGGTGGCGCGGATAAATTAATGGGCTATCGCTGGTCGATGGCGATTATGGCCAGTATTGCCGTCATCATGTTCTGGATCTGCTTTGCGAATACCCGTGAGCGAATTAAAACGCCCGCCACGCATAATAATTACCTTGCCGAGTTACGCGATCTCTTACGTAACGATCAATGGCGCGTTGTCGCCGTTCTGGTATTAACCAACATTGGCTTTGGGGTGATTCGCCTGGGTGCCATGATGTATTTCGTCACCTATTATCTCGGCAATGCGGGCTATTTTATGTGGATGCTCGCCGCGCATATTATCGGTAAAGCCGCAGGCAGCGCGCTGGCCAAGCGCCTTACCCGCAACGCCAGCAAAGTCCAGATGTTCGGCTACTGCTCGGTGCTGGCCGGTATTCTCAGCATTGCGCTGTTCTTCGCGCCGAAATCCATTTTCGTGCTGGTTCCCCTCACCTTTATCGTTTCTACGCTTTACCAGTCCACCACCACCTTAATGTGGGTGATGATGGCCGACGTCGCCGATTACGGCGAATGGAAACAGGGTAAACGCATGGACGGCGTGATTTTCTCAACTTTCCTCGCGGTACTGAAGCTGGGCATGGCCATCAGCGGCGCGATCGTTGGCTGGACGCTGGGCCTGAGCGGTTATGTCGCCAATGCCCCGGAACAATCGCCGCTCGCCATGCACTGTATCGTCGCCCTGTTCACTGTCATTCCAGGTATGTTGTCGCTGTGCGCCTTTGCAACGCTACGCTGGTATCGGCTGGACGATAGCAAAATGCAGGAAATCCATCTCGCCAAACAGAGCTTCTCTTAAGGGTCCAACATGAGTGAATTAATTCAAAATACCAACAGCATTGAGTGGCGCTTTGAGCGACAAATTCTGCGTATTGAGCCGTGGGGGAAAAACAGCCTGCGCGTGCGTGCGACCTGCCAGCCCGGCTTCAGCGATGCGCGGCATGCGCTACTGTGCGCTGACGACTGCCCGGCGGAAATCACCGCCGGCCCGGAGACGCTAACCCTGCGCAACGGCAACATTCGCGCGGTGCTCAATCTGAAAGGACAACTGGCCTTTTACAACCAGCGCAACGAGTTGCTGCTTGAAGAGATGTGGCGACAGCGCTCGACGGTCGGTATTGGCGCCAGCGAGAAGAGCCAGGATAAATATGTCAGCGCGCTGAAACTGGATGGGCGCGAATTCAAACCGCTACCGGGCGGGAAATATCAGCTCACGGTGCGTTTTGAGTCGCGTCCTGACGAGAAAATCTACGGTATGGGGCAATACCAACAACCCTGGCTCGATTTAAAAGGCTGTACGCTCGAACTGGCGCAACGTAATTCACAGGCCAGCGTGCCGTTTATGCAATCCAGCCTCGGTTATGGCCTGCTGTGGAATAACCCCGCCATCGGCGAAGCCTGTTTTGCCAAAAACCAGACAACCTGGAAAGCGCAGGTCACAGGAGAAATGGACTATTGGGTAACCGCCGGAGACAGCATTGCCGATATCACGCGGCAATATGCGCGCGTCACCGGCACGCCACCTGCTGCCCCCGCATTTATCAGCGGCCTGTGGCAGTGCAAGCTGCGCTATCGCAATCAGCAGGAAGTGCTGGAGGTCGCCCGGGAGTATCGTCGGCGTCATCTCCCGCTCTCGGTGATGGTTATCGATTTTTTCCATTGGCCTAATCAGGGTACCTGGTGTTTTGACCCGGTTGACTGGCCCGACCCGCGCGCAATGGTGGAAGAGTTGAAATCGCTCGGTATTGAACTCATGGTCTCCGTCTGGCCGACCGTCGAAGCCCGCAGCCCGCTCTTTGCGCAAATGAAAGCCAAAGGCTGGCTGGTAACCAGCGAACGCGGCGTGCAGGTGAATCTCGATTTTATGGGCAATACCACCTTCTTTGACGCAACACATCCGCAAGCCCGCCAGTTCGTCTGGGAAACGGTGAAAAAGAACTATCACGACCTGGGCATTAAGCTGTTCTGGCTGGATGAAGCCGAACCCGAATATCGCGCCTACGATTTCGATAACTATCGCTATCACGCCGGCCCGGTTCTGGAAGTGGGTAATCAGTATCCGCGCGACTTTGCTCAGGGTTTTTATGATGGTCTGAAAGCGGAAGGCGAAGAGGAAATCTGTAACCTGGTTCGCTGTAGCTGGGCAGGCAGCCAGCGTTACGGCGTGCTCGCGTGGTCGGGTGATGTCCACTCCTCGTTTCATGCGTTCCGCAACCAACTCGCCGCAGGGCTCAATATGGGGCTCGCGGGCATTCCCTGGTGGACCACGGACATCGGTGGTTTTCAGGGTGGCAATATTCACGACCCGGCCTTCCACGAGCTGTTGATCCGCTGGTTCCAGTGGGCGGTCTTCTGCCCGGTACTGCGGATGCACGGCTATCGTGAGCCGCAAATTCAGCCAGCGGAAAGCTACCGTAACGGTATTCCACAGTGTAACAGCGGTTCGCCAAATGAGCTGTGGAGCTACGGCGAAGCCAACTTCGCCACGCTGCAACACTGGCTTTCGGTACGCGAGAAGCTGCGTCCCTATATCGATGCGCTGTTCAGCAATGCACAGCAGCACGGTGACCCGCTGATGCGCCCGCTGTTCTGGCATTATCCGGATGAAGCCAAAAGCTGGACGGTAGAAGATCAGTACCTGTTTGGTGACGATTTGCTGGTCGCGCCGGTGATGCAGGCGGGTCAGCGCGAACGTACCCTGTGGCTTCCTGGCAATCATCGCTGGGTAGCACTGAACGGTGAATGTTACGCCGGGCAGCAGCAAATTACCGTCGATGCCGCGCTGGAAACGATTCCGGTCTTTATCCGTGAAGGAAGCCCGCTGGTGGCATTGCTGGTTGGCTGATTGTGCAGACGCCAGAATGATCGCCAGATGTTAAAAAAAGCCTGCTTATTCACGCGGTTGCGCGTAAAGTAAGCAGGCTTACTTTTTTTGGCAAGGATTTCCTTTCATGTTCGATACCACCCTGCTGATCCTCCTTGGTCTGGCGGCGCTCAGCTTCGTCAGTCATAACACCACCGTAGCCGTCTCCATCCTGGTACTGATTATTGTTCGTGTCACTCCGCTAAATACCTTTTTCCCCTGGATTGAGAAACAGGGGCTGACCATCGGGATTATTATCCTGACCATCGGCGTCATGGCGCCCATTGCCAGCGGAACCCTGCCGCCTTCCACGTTGCTGCATTCATTCGTTAACTGGAAATCGCTGGTGGCGATAGCGGTTGGCGTCTTTGTCTCGTGGCTTGGCGGACGCGGCGTCGTGCTGATGGGCAGCCAGCCACAACTGGTGGCCGGGTTGCTGATTGGCACCGTGCTGGGCGTGGCGCTGTTTCGCGGCGTTCCGGTGGGCCCGCTGATTGCTGCCGGACTGGTCTCCATTCTTATTGGGAAGTCGTAAGGCTCGCCAGATAGCGTCCAGGCGTCTGACCGAGCCCTTTACGGAACATGGTGATAAACGCGGTGGTGGAGTCATAACCCAGCGCCAGCGCCACCTGCTGTACCGCCATTCCGCGCACCAGCATTTGCAGCGCCAGAATCAACTGCAACTGGTGCCGCCAGCGGCGAAAATTGAGCCCGGTCTCTTTGACCACCAGCCGCGCCAGATTGCGTTCACTCATGGCAAAACGGCTGGCCCACTGGCTGAGCGTCTGCCACTGCGCGGGTTGCGCCTCCATGGTCTCGACCATCAGGCGAATCTTCGGATGCGGCGATACCGGTAGCTGTAGCTGCTGCTCAGCCTGCTGCGGAAGCTCATCGAACAGCACCTGCGTCAGGCGCTGGCTTTGCGGCGTCTGTCGCGCGTTGCCAGGTCGTTGCGCGAGCGCCAGAATCAACTCGCGTACCAGCGGTGAAATTTTCAGCGAACAGCAGTGATCGGGCATCAGCGCCGCCCCAGGCTCGATAAACAGAAAACAGAGCTGCGCCTGCGGCGTTGCCCGATTGCTGTGCGGCATCCCGCCGGGGATCCACACCGCAAACTGGGGCGGTACCATCCAGCGCGCATTTTCCACCTCGCAGGTAATCGCACCATGCAGCGCCAGAATCAATTGCCCTTTACGATGCTGATGCTGCGCAATGTACTGCTCATCGGGCGCGACCTGGACGCTGAACGCCACTGCCACATCGTGATGACCGTCGGGGTGATAACCATCAAGACCGAGACCCAACATAATTTTGTCCGAATTTAGCGATAATTTGTCATTTTAGCTTGATTTCATCCTGCGCTAAACAGGGTATCGTCTTGTTCCCATCGTTTTACTGAGAATGCTATGCGTACTGTTTCACCTTCTGCCGCCCGCCACACCTGGCTTTTGATTGCGGGCATCTTACTGATCGCCTCGACGCTACGCGTCACCTTTACCGGTGCCGCGCCTCTGCTTGACGCTATTCGCGCGGAATACGGCTTAACCACTGCCCAAACCGGTTTGCTGACGACCCTCCCCCTGCTGGCTTTTGGGCTGGTCTCCCCACTGGCTGCGGGGATCGCGCAGCGTCTCGGCATTGAACGCAGTCTGTTTGTCGCCCTGCTGTTGATTTGCATCGGGATTGCGGTGCGCTCGTTACCGGCAGTCAGCCTGCTGTTCATCGGTACGGCGATCATCGGCTGCGGAATTGCGCTGGGTAACGTCCTGCTGCCGGGGTTAATCAAACGCGATTTTGCAGGCAACGTCGCCCGCATGACCGGCGCGTATTCTGTCACCATGGGTGCCGCCGCCGCGCTGGGCTCCGCCATGGTCGTGCCGCTGGCCCTGAACGGTTTCGGCTGGCGTGGCGCATTACTGGGGCTGATGGTCTTTCCACTGCTGGCGTTCCTGCTGTGGTTACCGCAGTGGCGCGCGGCAAAAACCGCCACGCTGACCACCTCGCGCACCCTGAAAAGTCGGGGGATCTGGCGTTCATCGCTGGCCTGGCAGGTCACACTGTTTCTGGGGATCAACTCGCTGGTCTATTACGTGGTGATTGGCTGGCTGCCCGCCATTTTGATTGGGCAGGGCTACAGTGAAGCGCAGGCTGGATCGCTACATGGGCTGTTGCAGTTGGCGACCGCCGCACCGGGATTTGTGATTCCGCTGATCCTGCATCGGCTCAAAGATCAGCGCGGGATCGCCATACTCGTCGCGCTAATGTGTGCCGTGAGTGCGGCGGGCTACTGGCTCTTCCCGGCGCAGGCTGTTGTCTGGACGCTCATTTTCGGCTTCGGCTCCGGGGCGACGATGATCCTCGGTCTGACCTTTATCGGCCTGCGTGCCAGCTCGGCACATCAGGCCGCCGCGCTTTCGGGAATGGCGCAGTCTGTGGGTTATTTGCTGGCCGCCTGCGGGCCGCCGCTGATGGGGAAAATCCACGACGCCAGCGGTGACTGGCATATCCCGCTCTACGCCGTGGCGGTCATTTCACTGGTGATGGCGCTGTTTGGCGCACTCGCCGGACGCGACCGGGAAATTCACTAAGCGATTAATTTGCCGCTGCGTACAGGAAAGCCTGTACCAGCGGCGCAGGACGCCCTTCCAGCGCATTGCGCTCATGCTGGAAAAGCGTCGCCACGAAGAACGGATGCGTCACCAGTTCAACAGCGCGAATCTCCCCTTCTTCATCCCAGCCGGTCACCCGCAGCGGCTGGTCCTGTAACGCCGCCGCAAAATCCGCGGAGACCCCGTAGTTACAGTGGTAACCCTCTGTAATTTCATCACGCCCGTACGCGCGAGCAATCAGCGTATTTGTACGCAGTTCGATAGTGTCAGTTTTTTCCACCAGCGAACAGCTCAGTGGCGCAATCACCATGCGGCCTTCGCTGTCGGTTTCGGCATGAGCAGCATCGTCCCACCCCATGACATTACGTGCGTATTCAATCACCGCATGCTGGAAACCACCGCAGGTGCCCAGGAATGGCAGGCTGTTTTCGCGCGCGTAGCGAATCGCCAAAAACGCGCCCTCGCTGTTCTTATACGGGCTGGCCGGGACCACCCAGATGGCGTCAAATTCGGCTAAATCATCGGTACTGTGGATATCTGAAGTCGCGAGCCAATGGTAGTCCACGGGAATATCCAGCACCGCCGCCGCGTCATCAATCGCCAGCGGAATTGCCTGATGGGCTGTCACGTCGGGGTTGTAATCGCCAACCAGGGCAATGCGAAGGGAGTTTTTGACAGCTGGGTTTTCCATGAGTGGTCCTTATACGTAACAATTTTTCGAACAACATTATGCGTGTCATCCTGGTGGAGTCGCCCCTGAATAGCAATACCCGGGAGGGGGTGGTATTGTGGAAAGTCTATCATCTGGATGAGCGTAAAGGAGGCAGGAGATGATCCAGTGTAAACGCGTTTATGACGCAGCAACACCCGAGGATGGTTATCGCGTGCTCGTTGACCGACTGTGGCCGCGCGGTATCAAAAAGGAAAACCTTGTCTACGATGACTGGTGTAAAGATCTCACGCCGTCTGCCGAATTGCGTAAGGCGTATCATGGCGAGGTGATCGATTTTGCGACCTTCTGCCAGCACTATCGCGATGAACTGAACCAGCATCGCGAGGAAGGCGTTCGCCTGCAGGGCATCGCCAATACGCAGGGCCTTACGCTACTTTATGCCGCAACCAACACCACGCAAAACCATGCCCGAGTGTTAGCCGACTGGCTGAGCAAACTGTAAGACTCTTCAATGCTACGCCTCCCGGCGTAGCATTACGCAAGACTGAGCGCTTTTTCCTCTTCGGGCAACGCATCCGGCGTCAGCGGCAGTAGATATTCGCTGCGCACAAACGCGAATCCGTGTTGCCCATCTGCCGCCCGCACATCACCGGTAACCAGCCATAAGGCGCGCGGCGATTGCGCAGGGATTTGCGTCATCACGCCATTCACCGGATTTAAAATACGTTCACCCGGCGCGCAAAGCGCAAACAGCTCAACGGCTTTACCAATATTCGCGCGACCTGCTGTGGTGCGCGCGGCAATAATCAGAGCGGTACTGCCCGGTTTATGCAAAAACATGCTCTCTTTCTACTCGCGTTCTTTGGTTAAGAATTATCCTAAGCGAAGTTTACTCAAGAGCCGCGATGTTGTCACTGTTTCTGCGGATGATCCCGGCGCCAGAGCGTCCATTCATCCACACGCTCGCCGCCCGGCAACTGACAGAGATTACTCTCCCCCTGAGCACTCTTCTGTGCAATCAGTTTGCCGCCTTTTTCCACGCAGTACACCGATGCCGGGTTAGCCATCCCCACCTGTTTTGGCGGCGGTGGCGCATCGGGTTGTTGTTGTGCGCATCCAGCGAGAAGTAATGCGGCACCGATCAGATACTGTTTCGACATGCTTTTTCCTTTTAGATGAGGTTTCACTTTAAACTCCACGATTTCTCCATTTTAACTGCACTTTTGCCGAATAAAGTACACCTCGTTCTCGAACTGACCAGAGAACAGATCATTCCATAATCAATGAGTTTTTGCCCCATCGCCCCCGATGGGGCTTTTTTTTTAGCTCTAACCGCATGAAGTAAATGGATTTATTTCAGGTCATGTCCACTCATTGACCACATCCAAAAAGGCCATGTTATTGCATGGCCTCAACACATACTTAGCTTAGATAGCAACTCCACATTCATTCAGGTTATAGTGTTCCTATCAATGGTGAAGATCTATCACTATGGTAGTACAGCTCCAGCAACTACTTCCTTGACATAACATCATATCCAGATAGAGAGCGAATAATCTCACATCAAACTATCACATACCGGTAATATTCTTCAGGGATTTACTGCATAGTAAGAATACAGATCAGGTATAGATGCTTTATAATGTGCAATACCTTAGGCAACGGAGTTAATAGTAAATGTTTGATCACGTGGTGTTGAATCGTTCTATTGATGGCCCAGCTCTCACTATTGGTGAAATTGCAGAAGCACTCCTTTTTTATCAAAGTGTCCACATCATATTAGATCATTCTACCCTTACTAGCCTTTTACGTAAAATCGGGGCACACAATGTTATAAAGCTCCTTTCCTTCCCCAATGTTAAAGCAACATACATCGAAGAGTTCATAGGTGTTCATACCGAGCAAACACCATTTGGTCAACAACATACTTTGGTAAGCGCATATTTGTCCGGAGGTGAACACACAGGTGAACTAAAAAGTATAAAGAAACGACTTGAATACATACTGTTACGAAATAACCTTACAAAAAATCAAGTTGAAAACTTCTTTAATAGATTCCGGAGGTTAGTCACATTTAAAAAGGTCAGTGACAATCATTTCATTAAAGGCGGAATTATATGTGCTGCAATGGATGATTTATCAGATAAAGAATATGTGTCCGCCGGTTCACGTATCGTCGCAAAAAATCTTCTTGATACTGAGACATTACCACATGATTATCGTTTCGACATAATAGCCAACACCAATACATTCCAGATATCAACAAATTTAGATTTTGATAAAATAAATACTATCAAAAAACTAAAATCGCCAACAGCCGGTAATTACACACCAGCAAACATAGCATCTGAGCTATTCAGCGCTTCATATGGACTTATCTTGGCTGGTCATTATGGCGGTGATTTTTATACATCAGAAATTAGCTCTGACATTATTCAAGTAAAAAACAAGCAAATTCTCAACAGAACCAGAATTAATAAAAAAGTTCAAAATGAATTTTTTACAATTGTATTAAGTGGATTCCCTGACATTGTTACCGCATTAAACTCAGGCAATAGGACTTTTGATGAGTTTTGCGAACTATTATCAAAAGCTAACAGGTTTAAAAATTGGCTTAAGGACAAATCCCCAGATGAAAATCTAATTTCAAACTATTTACAGGATGTGACATCCTCCGGATGGATAAATCAAACCTCTGTTAAAATATTTAGATATATCGCCAGCACAAGTTTGGGTCTTATAAACCCCACCGCAGGATTACTTGTTTCTGCAATAGATACCTTCCTTTTAGATAAATTAAATTTGGGCTGGAAGCCAAATCAATTTATAAATAGTACGTTAAAGAATTTTGTTGATGACCAGCATGACAATTAATATATTCCTATTACTAGTCGATTCCAAGACGGGGATGGTGATTTAAAAACCACCCTAACAAAATGAAATATAAGGATTTATTTCATTGGATGTCCACACATCGTCCACATCGAAAAAAAGCCCCGCGTTTGCGGGGCTTCTATCAAATAGCCAGATTTAGCTGATCGCGTCCGTAGTGAGACGCGGGGAAAACTCCCGCCGGTATGAAGCCGGGGTCTATTTTTTCTCTTCTCTCTCGACGGGTGACAATCTTTTCAACGCTGTTAAGCGTGGTAAATGACAGGCCGCATTCCATGTTCTGACACTGGTGATACTGCCTGATGGTTACTTCACTGAGTGGTTTACTGGTGCGAGTGCGGGCCGTAGCGCCGCAATGTGGACATTTGAACATAATGATGACTCCCCACGGGAGTTGAACTCATGACCATTCTATTCAGTTTCTGCGATCCAGTCAGATATTTTTGCTTCAAAGTTAAGCTGTGTAGTAAATCCGTTGCTATCAACATCATGTTGCACCTTGCTGATTATCCAGTCCTGCGCGTCGATGTCAGGCTTAAAGCCGGTTACGGTGGAGTGCATCTCCGGGTACAAATCCGCGCGCCCGCGCGCCAGGGTGATCGAGAATTCAGCCGCGCCCCGCTGCAATTGCTGCCACTTTGCAGCCGCTGCCCGCGTTGCCGCCTGCTCATTCTGAAAGGTCTTGCGCATGATATAGACATTACCTTCAGCCCCTTCGATGTAATCACCCTCACGGCTGCTGCTCTTATCTGTTTTCTTCGTTGATGCCTTGCGGCGTTTCACGCTTACTTTTTTCTTTTTGCCGAAATCCAGATCCAGCCAGTACGCCCGCACGCCCGTATACGCATCACGATCGGCAACCCTGAATCTGTGCCGGTCGCCGCTGTTGCGAGTTATCTCAATCGACGGTATGGGCTTACCCGATGCGGTAAAACCACCTCCCGGAACGATAAACAACAAAGAGCCATTTTTTACCGTTGCAATTGCGCCCAGCATTTCCGCCATTCGGGTTAAAAATGACATATCACTTTCCTGGGTCTGATCGGCGTGGTCTATCTCGACGCCCATCAATATGTCGCTGATTTGCGCTTTCAGGTCGTAGCGCTTGGCTATTGCAGACACAACCCGCTCAACAGTCACATCATGCCAGGACACTTCCCGCTTCACGTTAAACTCTTCACGAAAATCAGCGCTGCGGGCCGTAACGGTAATACGGTCTGGCGGGCCGTCATGCGCCACTTCATCAACGGTGTAAACGCCTTTAAAGATCAGCGCCTCCCCCAACCATCCCAGCCATAAAGATAATTCGACTCCGCGCCCAGGTAATGCGACATCACCGGCTGTGTCGTCCAGTTCAAGAGTAAGCTGGTCGGCCTCAAATCCCCGGTTATCGGTGAGACTGATAGAGATAACCCGATCTGCCAGTTCCTTCAGTACCTTACCGCCAATCTTGATGCTGAAAGACGGGCTTTTGCACGCTTCTGTAAGCGTGTTGTTTACACCAGAAACAGCCTTCGAAATGCCACTGCTGATTGCAGAAATACTCATACACCCTCCTGTATATCAGGATGATTCCACGCGGGCGCGCGATGCAAAATAACTTTTAGTTGTCAGAGGGATAGCACAACCGCAAACGCGTGAACGCAGCCAGCCAATCAGCAATGATGTTACCGAACTCAATAAAAACGTAATGGTGACAAACATGTCTGAGACACGTTTTCACGGTGCTCGCACCAAAGAAGAAACCGATCTCATCACGGCAATTAACGACATTGACTCCAGCGTCATTGGCCTGGTGGCTGTGGCTGATGACGCGGATGAAGATCAATTCCCCCTCAACACCCCAATCCTGTTAACCCGCGTTCAGTCTGTGCTGGGTAAAGCGGGAAAAACAGGAACGCTGTACAAAACACTGAAAGCTATTTCAGACCAGTGCAGCCCCAAAGTCATTGTTGTTCGCGTAGCTGAAGCGAAACCGGCGGAAGAAGGCGAAGAAGCACAAACGCAGTCTCAGTTAATCATTGGCGGCTCTGATGCTGATGGTAGCTATACCGGGATGTATGCACTGTTAACGGCGGAACAGAAAACAGATTACCGCCCGCGTATTTTGATCGTGCCGGAATACGACACTGAAGAGGTAACGTCGCAGCTTTGCGTGATTGCAAAACAACTCCGCGCTTTTGTGTATGCAAGCTGTAACGGCTGTAAAACCATTGCAGAAGCCCGCACCTATCGCGAGACCTTCGCATCACGCGAATTAATGCTGCTATGGCCTAACTTTATTGCGTACAACCCCGTATCCGGCGCAAACGAAGATTTTCCTGCCCCGGCATATGCAGCGGGATTGCGCGCAAAAATTGACAATGAGAAGGGCTGGCATCGCTCGCTCTCTAACATCATCGTCAGTAATGTTCTTGGAATGTCGAAAGATGTTTTCTGGGCGCTACAGGCAGAAGACAGCGACGCACAAACGCTGAACAATGATGACATCACCACCATCATCAAGCGTAACGGCTTCCGCTTCTGGGGCAACCGCGTTACTGACACCAATGAATTCATTTTTGAGGTGTACACGCGTACCGCGCAAATCCTGGCTGACACCATCGCTGAAGCACAGTTTGAAACTATTGATGGGCCGCTCACGCCTACCAATGTGAAAGACGTGGTGAGCGCGATTAAACAGAAACTGAGCGCGCTGGTCACTGCGGGTAAATTGCTTGGCGCGGATTGCTGGTTTGACATTGTGGACAATGCAACTACTGACCTGCGACAGGGCAAGGTTGTTATTCGCTACAAATATACGCCAGTGCCGCCTATGGAAGATCTCACGCTGATCCAGACCTTCACCGATGAATATATTGAACCTGCGTTTGCCGCGCTGGGAGGTGAGTAATGGCTATTCCGCCGAAACTACGCTTTTTCACCTGCTTCGTTAACAGCGTGAACAATATCGGCAAAGTGACCTCTGTCACCCTGCCGAAGCTCACCCGTAAAACTGAAGATTATCAGGGTGGCGGCATGATGGGCTCGGTCGCTGTCGATCTGGGTATGGATAGCGGCGCGCTTGACGCCACGATGATTGTTGGCGGTCTGGTCAAAGAACTACTGCTTGAATACGGCGGCGATCTCGATGGCACGCTTTTACGCTTCGTTGGCGAGTATTACACGTCAGGCGAAAGCCAGATTGTCGAAGTGGAAATGCGCGGCAAATTCACTGAAATCGACGGTGGCGAGAGCAAGCAAGGGGAAGATACTTCCGTGACTTACGCCGTCAAAAATACGTACTACAAGTTAACGATTGATGATGCACCGATTTGGGAAATTGATCTGCTGAACTTCGTTTACAAGAAAGACGGCAAAAATGTTTTACCTTCCCGCGTGATTTCCGCGCTTGGAATGGGTAGCTAATCAACCTTTTATGATGCGGCACTTACTGAGTGCCGCCAGAGACTAAAACGATGACTGAGAAAAATACTGTAACGCTTTCAAAACCTATCATCCGCGATGGCAATGAAATCACCACCATCACCATCACCGATGAAGTGAAACAGGCGGGCTCTCTGCGCGGCCTGCGTCTGGTTAACGTAATGAATATGGACGTGGACAGCATCAGCACACTGTTAACCCGTTGCACATCGCCACGCCTGAAACAGGCAGAGATCGCAGCAATGGCAACAACTGATTTTGTTGTGTGCTGCGAGGTGCTCACGCCTTTTTTAGCGCCGCCGGAGCCTGGCACGAAGAACGAAACGGAGACGGAGAGCGAGTAAACGCCCCGCACTTTGACCTGATCGATGATCTGGTTGCTGATATTGCAGTTATTTTCAACTGGCCGCCCTCAGAGGTTTTCACTATGTCCCTGAGTGAGGTGATAGCCTGGCGTGAACGGGCGGCTATCCGAAGCGGAAACAGTGAAGATGAAAGACCTTAGTATTCGTGTCGCCTTCAGTGCGATTGATAAACTAACCCGCCCGGTAAACGCCGCCCGCAATTCTGTGGGCGGTTTATCTGAATCCCTCAAAAAAACACAGTCTTCAATAAAAGACCTGGATACCCAATCCCAGGCATTTACCCGCCTTAACGAGCGCGTTAAAAAGACCTCTCAACAACTCGCTACCACTCAGCGTGCCTTTGATGGGCTGAACAAGGCCCAGAAAGACGGAGCCACCCTAACCGATGCCCAGCGCGAACGCATGACCGCACTGGCGGCTAAAATTGATAGACTGAGCGCCAGCCGGTCAAAAGAAACAGCACGACTTCAGCAGGCATCACAGGCTCTACGCGCACACGGCGTTTCACTCGCTGGCGGTGATCGCACCATCCAGAGCGCAATCAGGCGCACCGAACAATATAACCAGACGCTTGAGAGAGAGCGGCGTCAACTTGCCGCCGTGACAAACGCACGCGCACGTTACGACCGTCTCAGCGCTACGGCTGGCAATCTTCGCACTGGCGGGGCTGTCGCTATTGGTGCAAGTGCTGGCGCAGGCTATGCCGCCGGGCGATTCCTTGCGCCTGCTGTCGGGTTTGATGAGGAAATGTCTCGTGTTGGCGCGCTGACGCGCCTTGATAAAGGCGATGAACAATACGCAGCACTACGCGCCCAGGCCAAAAAACTTGGCGCGGAAACAGCCTTCAGCACACGCGATGCAGCCAGCGGGCAGGCATTTCTGGCGATGGCAGGCTTTACCCCTCAGGCTATTCAGGCGGCATTGCCTGGCGTTCTGAATATGGCCCTTGCCGGTGGCATGGATCTTGGTGAATCTGCTGATATCGGTTCGAATGTCCTCACTCAATTCAAACTGTCTTCAGATCAGATGGACAGAGTTGGCGATACGCTGACCGCCGCGTTTACCCGAACCAATACCGATCTCCGCGCGCTGGGCGACACCATGAAATACGCGGGGCCGGTCGCCGCCAATCTGGGGATCAGTCTTGAGCAGGCATCAGCTATGGCAGGGATGCTGGCGAATAACGGCTTACGTGGCAGTGATGCTGGTACAGCATTGCGTTCCAGTCTGTCGCGCCTGGCTTCACCGCCTAAAGCCGCCGCTGAAGCATTAAAAGAGCTTGGCGTATCAGTGGCTGACGCCAACGGCAAAATGCGCCCAATGGAAACAGTGCTACTGGATTTGTTTAAAGCCACCCAGAAATATGGGCAGGTTGATCAAGTTTCTTTCTTTAAAAACATCGCCGGTGAGGAAGCCTTTGTTGGTCTGCAAACACTGGTACAGGCGGCGGGCTCTGGTGAACTGCAAAAACTCACCAAAGAACTTCAGGGCGCAGCCGGTGAATCAGCAACCGTCGCAAAAAAAATGGCGGATAACCTTGGCGGTGATCTGAAAGAACTCGACAGCGCCTGGGAAGCGTTCCGCATTCAGATTGAAGAACTCGCTGACGGTGCGCTACGAAAATTAACACAGGCGTTAAGCGGCACAATCGGGGTTATGACAGAGTGGGCACACAACAACCCCCAACTGTCAAAAGCGCTACTGGTGACACTTGGAAGCGCTCTGGCGCTCACCGCCGGGATTGGTGCAACTTCACTGGCTGTGGGCTTGCTGCTTGGGCCACTTGCGAAATTACAACTCGGCTTTACCCTGCTGACCAGCGCAAGCGGGCTGGGCGGCGCGGTTCCCCTGTTTACCCGCCTTGGCAAGGTAATTACCGGGCCGCTTGGCAGCATTCGTGGCTGGGGCCAGGCATTTAGCCTGATGGCTGGCAGCGCCGGAAAACTTACCGGCATATTAACGCCGCTGCGGGGAATAATGGCAGCAGCGTTTATTTCGCCGGGGGCCGCGCTCAGTGGCTTGATTAAAGGCATTGGCGGCTTGCTTCTTAGATTAACCGGCATTCCCGCCATTATGGGGATCGCTTCATCAGCGCTAAGTGTGTTAGGTGGCGCGCTATCTTTGCTGTTAAGTCCAATAGGCTTGATTGGTGCAGCATTTATCGCAACAGGGCTACTGATCTGGCGATTCTGGGAGCCCATTAAGGCATTTTTTACGGGCTTCTTTTCCGGGGTTATGCAGGCGCTCACGCCTTTTCGTGATGCTTTCGCTGGCCTGGCCCCAATTTTTGGGGTGATAGCTAATGCCGTCTCTCAATTATGGCAGTGGTTCAGCAACCTGCTTGCCCCCATGAATACCAGCAAAGAAACACTTGATAAATGCGCCAGCGCCGGTGAGACATTCGGCAGAGTGTTTGGCATCGCTATTCAGGGGCTGATGTTACCTCTGACCGGGTTGGCCAAAATGATTGGCTGGATACTTGAAAAGCTGGGCCTGATACCTTCAGGAATCGACGCGGCAAAAGCGAAGGCGGATAAAGTACAGAAGGAATTAACACCGGCAGGGCTGGCACTGCTTCAGGACAAGGTAAGCGCGCTTACAGGTGACGTTAAGGCAGCAAGCAAGCCCGTTGCAGCGCCACCATCACCAGTGATTGCAGCCGAAACAGGAACCCAACGCCGCCTGCAAAAAATAGCTGATAACACCGGCGGAATGCTGGATGAAACCAAAAAGCAACGCATCGGCCCCGGCGATATCGTGTTTAAAAACCTACCGCAAGCGCTCGCTGTGCATGGAGCATGGCAGGAAGCACGATCAACACCAGGTGCAAATATGGCGCAGCTTGGCGCACGACCAGTGATTGCAGCGGCATCCGTACCAGTAAAACCCCCACTATCAACACCGGCGGTGGCGCAACCAGGGAGATCAGATCGTAACGCGCAGCCTCAAGCCGCCACACCATTTGGGGAAATACATGTTCATGTACACCTTCACGGCAACATCACAGACACAGCACGCGAAACGGCGCGCATGGTTGGGGATGCAGTTCAGGCGGAATTTGAGAAGCGTCTTCGCTCACGTAGCAACTTCCGCGATAACGATTAAGGGGATAAAAAATGATGATGGTTTACGGAATGTTTGTCTTTGAATTGAAGACCGTTCCACACCAACAATTGCAGCAGTCAAAAACATGGCGGCATGTCAAAAACGAACGCATCAACCGTTCTGCAAAATGGCAATACATTGGTGCAGGTGATGATCAGATCACGCTTTCCGGCGTACTGTATCCTCAGATTACCGGCGGCAAGGTTAGTCTCGCCGTACTTGATACGCAGGCATACACCGGACGCCCCTGGCCCCTTATAAGCGGCACAGGTCAGATTTTCGGAATGTATGCCCTTACGCAACTACAAACCACGCACACGGAATTCGATCAGTATGGAGAGGCAAAGAAAATAGAATTTTCTATTACTTTTCAGCGGGAAGATGAAGATCTCAGAGAGAGCCTTCAGTCATCATCTGTGGGTGATTTACTCAGCAACCTACAGAGCACCGCCAGTTCAGCCTATAGCAACGTCAGCGCCGCCGCCTCAAGCCTGTTTTAATCCAACTCAATGCCGCGCAATTAGCGCGGCGTTTTCTCACTCATTGTTCTAAGCATCTTTCCTGTAATTGCGCCAGCTTACCGGCTGGAAATTTTTTGTATAATGTCGATATTCCAACATCATAAATAATGGCTACTTGCTCTCGCGTTGCCTCTCCTTTCTGAATTAATCGCCCCATCTGATCCCATTCTTCCTTTGAATACTTTGGCGGGCGCCCGCCAACACGCCCCTTTTTTCTTGCCGCCGCCAGCCCCGCGCAAGTACGCTCAATAATTATTTCTCGCTCCATCTCCGCCAGCGCAGACATGATGTGAAACGTGAACCGGCCCATGCTTGTTTTGGTGTTAATCCCTTCAGTAATAGAGAGAAATTCCACATTCATTTTTTTAAACTTTTGCAGCAGATCAGCAAGATTGATAAGCGAACGCCCCAACCGATCCAACTTCCACACAACCACCGTATCACCAGATTTAAGCGTCTTAAGCAGCTTATTCAGCCCCGGCCTTTTGGCCTTTGTTCCGGTCATTTTGTCTTCAAAAACAAGCTCACAATTTGCACGCTCTATCGCGTCTCTCTGCAACTCAGGATTTTGGTCAATTGTTGACACCCTCACATACCCTATTCGCATAATTTTTAACCACCATTTTTGCCACTCAAAACGAAGGTGGATAACTTGCATTGTTTCAGGCTGTTTTTGAATATGTTCGTTTGCAAGATTCAAATCGAGGCATTCAGGGAAGTGTCATTTTTTCCACTGCTGGCATATCAAACTGGAATGTTCCCGATGTGGTGAAGAATGGCAGGCGCGTCAAAGCAACAGTGGTTGGTGGTGGTGGTGCTGGCGGTCGAGCTGTCGCTGGCGGCGGTGGTGGCGGTGGTGGGTTCGCATCAAAGCTTGTGGATCTGACTGGCGTTTCCAGCGTCACAATAACCGTTGGCGCTGGCGGCATTCCTGCCGCATTGGGTACATCCACAGCGTCAGGTGGTGCTGGAGGATCGTCATCATTTGGTGGCTATTTATCAGCAACGGGCGGTGATGGCGGTTCAACCCCGTCAGCTGGAAAGGGAGGTACAGGAGTTGGGGGAACGCTAAATACCTCTCTTGGGCCAGGCTGCGCAGGCGCAATGGGTAGTGCATATTGTAGTGGTTCTGGTGGCGGTGCAGGCGGCCCTGGTTCTGTTTCTTCATCAGTAAATAACGGAACAAACGCAATCGGATTCGGTGGAGGTGGCTCGGGGGCTGCGCAGGGTTCCGATACTTCGGTGTCTTGTATTGCAGGCGCTGGAAAACCGGGTTATGTATTAATTGAATGGTGAAAATTATGTGGGCGCGAATTGAAAATAACACAGTAATGGAATTAACTGATGTAAATCCTGAGGGTCGTTTTCACCCATCGCTTATATGGGTTAAATGCCCCACTGACGTTGAGCAGGGCTATTTATATGATGGAGAGGAATTTACTAAACCTGAGCCGTCGGAGGCGTAGGCCATTCCGGGTCTGCTGTATCAACGCGCATCAGTAGCACCCGGTATTTTTTCCACTCAGCCAGCGCGGCGGTTTCTTCTTCCGTCGCTATTCCAGCATCAACGGCATCCTGTCGCCACTCTATTTCATTATCAGCAGTAGCGCGTAATTGTGATTTTTTGACGTCATTTGCTGCAACTATTGCAGCCTGTTCGGCGCTGTCATCAACAACCCACTCGCTACCATTCCATTTATCGTACGGTGTAGCAGGGGCAACGGCAGTGAATCCTGCCTTGATATCACCGATGTAATCGACCGTGCTGGTAGTACCGTCTTCTATTGAATATACGGTTTCGCCTCGGTGATCGGCTTGGTATTCCCACCCTGCGTCGTTAAATACAGCAGCTTTCCCCACCACATCTTCACCGGGCTCAATATCGGTAGAATCCCCCGGCATACTTACACCGATATTAATAAATTCATCCGACCAGCCGGAATATTCAAAAGTCACTGCATCGTAATAAAAACAACGGATTTCACCTGTCTGAATCGCCAGGCCTTTATCATCAAAAACAGGTTTCATTATTTGGCCCTTACCAGAAAGTTAAATGCAATGTTACGGGGGCGGGTTTCAGCAGCGTTACCAATATTAAGATTTATTCGGTTTGCCCCGCTGGCTACACCTGAGCGCGTATTTTCTATGTAATCCCATCCACTGGTTGCAGCATTATTATCTACTGAAAAAACACCATAGGGGTTTTGCACGGCTGCTGATGTGTATCCCGTATCACCAAATATTTTAAACTGGCGCGTCCATAATGTACCTGATTGTGTTTTCGTCCCGTCACCCTGAGCGCTCAATAACGCTCGTCCACTATCCACACCGCGCCCGTCATCCCATGCGCGAATGAACTCACCGCGTGTATCGGGAAGTGTCAGACCCGGCATAACCTTTGCTAACTTAGGGTACGTTGTCGCAGAGAACGTCGCACCGTTGAACTTCAGAAACACCATATCTGACCATTCATCCATCACGGTATTTGGCATTGCCGCAGACGGCCAGAAGAACGGAATACCAATCGCTGGCGCACCTGCTCCTAAACGAAGGTTTTCAAGAACCTTTGCAACTAACCCTGCGTCAGCCATTTCTTTTAGGGCATTAGCAATCAAGGGGTATTGTGAATGCGGGTTAGCTTTGCCCTCATGATCTTTCATGACCTTATCGGTGTAGGCTTTAACCTCGATCACAGCATCATCAACATACTGGCGCGTAGCAAGCACAACAGATGGATCAACCTTCAGGGTAACTGCGTCCGTGCTCGATACGGTAAGAAGCATCCTGATAACTTGCGTTCTTCCAGAGCCTTCCTCAGTCGTTGCTTTGTAAGTTTCCGGGCAGTTGGCAATGGCAATCAGATCCCCATCGGCATCAAAAAGCCCAATCTCACGAATCCACCAACCACCGGCAGACTCAGGAATAATTTGTTCTGCAATGATTTGGCTATCGTTGTCTTTATCAACTGACAGGGAATTAAGCTGGGCGCGGCGTACCTCATTAATCAGTTTGGTCTGAGCCTGATTAGGCGTAGGAGATACACCACCACCATCACCTACAGCGAGCGAAGTAATATCCAGCTTTTCACCCAGCGCCGCCATATTTGATAATTTTGCCGCCCCAATATTAGTTAACAGGGCAAAGTATTTAAGCGCCATTTGTTACCTCTAACGTATCAATAATATGAATTGCCCCTGCGGGGAAATAACCGCCGCTAACTTCCACGGCTTCCGGCATGTATGGATAAATAGTCATCACATCACCGCCATAGCACCCGGCGTGTGCGTACACATCCCCGGATACCTGCAAATTAATGGCAAGGCCCGTCAAATGACGTGAACAAGGCTTTGCATCAGCAATCAGGCGTTCAAGCTCAAGATAGGTTTCTTCTGTAATGCCAGAGTCAGAAACGCCAATTTCAAGCTGAAAAGTTCCCGGCTCGCCGCCGGTCTGCCACCACTCGATCACCTTGATAAGAAAACCAAAAGGCTCAACCACCCGGCGCAGTGCCGAAATTGTCCCCTTCTGGCGATGTACCGCCCAGGCGGATTTAATAACCTGGCGCTTTGTTTGTTCAGACCACCCCTTATCCCAGCGATCAACAGACAGCGCCCACGCCAGATAAGGCAACAAGGCAACAGGGCATTCGTCTGGATTCCACAGCTTGTGCAATTCCACCGGAATTTCTGTTATGCGCTCGGTTCCCGCTTCCGCGCAGCGCATGAAATCACTGGCTTTCGGGGATAACAGGCTCTTACTCATCCGTTCCACCTTTGGCAATGGTTACAGATGTGCATCGCGCCGCCTGGGTATCACTAATCACAACATTTCCTGGCGGGGATTGAATTTCCACACGTTGCACCCCCTGGACGTGCAACGCTGCCATGATTGCCGATAGAGCAACATCACGCCCAATATTTCCCTGATCAGCCAGCCAATCCTGTAAGGCTTTTTCCGCTGCATCAGCGATAGGTTCCGATTCTGGCCCTGGGTAGAAATACAGGCTTGCGACGATCTCATAGTTGATTATCTCCGCACTCTGTACCGTCAGCCTGTCACCAACCGGGCGCACACTTTCATCTGATAAAGCCGCATTCACAGTGGCGATTAATTCTGCTGAAGCAGTCCCATCCCCTTCTGATGACAACACGGAAACAATCACTTCAGCAGGCGCGGGGCTTGATGCTTTGGCATCCGCCACTTTGCCTGATGCACTTTTAGCAAAGTACTCATACGCCGCTGTTGGCCCCGCAACACTCAACCCCTCAAATGCAGCCTGAGCACGCAAACGCAACTTCGAATCGCTTTCCATCACGGCATCTGTTGAATCAGTCGCCTCAGTGATGGTGAGTCTTTTGGTGTTGTTATTTGCCGCCAGGTTGTCAAGATTCGATCCTGATGAGTGGCTCAACATACACGCGGCGGCGGAATCATTAACTTCCTGCGTCTTAAGCATTTCACGGTACGCAAATACCTGGGCAATCACATTTAGCGGCTCGGATTCAAGCTCCATCGCTGCTGCAATGGCACTTTGCTTTTCCTCCGGGTAAGCAGAAATAATGGCCTCTTTTACCTCTGACAAAATGACTTCGTAGTCCAGAGTGACGATCACTTCCGGCGGCGGAAGCTCTGATAAATCAATCGTTGCCATTGTTCGACTCCCTCAGCTTCACAGAGCCTGTCGCCGCCTGCATAGTGGTGGTAATTAGCCCGCCAAGCTCAACAGTCACCGCGCCGGATTCGGAATATGTCACATCAACCTGATTTAACGCGATGCGTGGTTCCCATTGCGTTAAAGCGATCACCGTGGCACTCATTAGCTGTAATCGTGTCGTTTCGTTTTTGGGTTCATCCAGCAGGTCAGGTAACAAACTGCCGTAAGTGCGTCGCATCACCCGCGAGCCCAGCGGCGTTAACAGGACATCTTTCACTGACTGCCAGAGATGATCAGAATCTGAAAGCGTGCCTGTGCCGGTCTCATTCATGCCCGTATATTTCGCTGTCATTGAGTCCCCTTAGTCCAGCTACCGCCACTTTCAACGCCACCGTGATCATGATCATCAGCCCGGACACCGTTTGACGTCATCTTGCCGCCAGAATGAGTCACATCCCCGGTCATCGTGCCGCCTTCTGTAAAATCAAAAGTCTTTGCCTTCAGGTGATGAGTACATTCCACCTCCGCTGTATCGAGTGTGATTTTCGTCTCAGCCTGAATTGTCGCCGTTTTCATACCGCGGGCGGTCAGCGCGCTAACCGCCGCGTCATATTCAAACCTGGCCCCGTCAGGCGCAGTAATCACCATTTGTTTGAGGCTTGCAGATGGGGCGTCGTTATCGTTGCTATACAGACTACCCAGCAAAATTGCGGTTTCCGGGTTGCCACCAATGCAGCCTAATAACACCTGCTCACCCAGCGACGGCGGACACCAAATCTTAAAATCACCGGCACGGCCCGTCTTCCAGCGAATCCATGCTGTTTTAAGCTCACCACTCTGTACGCGCACGCTTTTACCGTCTTCCGATATCTCAGTGACAATCCCCACGCGCAGCACATTTTCCAGCAGTCGCATCAGTTCGGCGTTCACTTACCGGCACTCCCCATGCTGTTAATCACCGCACTACGGATCAGCGCTTCATCTGCTCTGGAAATTCCCAGCAATATACGTGGGGCATATTTAGCGAAAGCGCCTGGCCCAACCTGCTCACGCAAGCCGTATTGGTGGATGCGGGCGATACGCTCTGCCATGCCGCTATAACCGACCTCAGCACCTTCTGCTGTGGCCTTCATCTTCATAAATCGTGACGTACGCAGCTTCACAAACATGGGGGTTTTAACTGTGCGCGGCGTTTGGCCCGCGCGCGTATTGATCTCTGTATAGCGCTCAATATCAGCCCGGTAGAACGTGCGGATTTCATTACGGTCTTCATCAAAACCTGTAATAGTGCGTCCGTACTTTCCGCGCCCGCTGTGCCAGTTTTTAAGGCGGCGTAACTGCCCCTCCCAGATGAAGGCGATCCCCTGCTGGGTGCGTAACTTCTTGCGGCGGCGCGCCGCGTACTGACTTCCGTCCGGGTTACGCTGTGCGCGTATACGCTGCTGCTGGCTGATGCGTAACATTTTTCCGACAGTGCGCGCCGTTCTTGCACGACCGGCGGAAGACACCCCAGCCAGAATGTCAGCAAAATACTGATCCAGAACGTGAACACTGTCGGCATTCATACGGGCGTACTCCAGGTGACATCCTCGATAATGCCGCTCCACTCCGGCGGTATCCGTGGGCGCGGCTCTGGTTTGTGATCTGCTTTCAGCGTGCCATCATCATTGCGGCTTACGATCACACGCTCGCTGATGGGCAACTCAAAAAACAGGTCTGCTGTATCGTCGTTATTGATTGCCGTAGTGAATTTAATCTCTTTGTTCTTTTCAGGGTTCAGCAACAGTTGCGGTTGCTCCTGCCACAGCCAGGCCATCAACGGCAAAGTAAAATCATCCAGATCACCGGCGAAATTCATTACAAAAAGACACAGCGTGTAGGCATAAACAAAATCAGCCGTTTCGCCGGTCGTCTCAACATGCCCGGATTCAATAAACACGCTGAAGGCTTCAGGGTTTGCCTTGCACCACTGATTCGAATGGGTTAGCGCATCGCGCAGGGAGTTAATTTTCAGCATGTTCCGCCCTTAGCGCCCCAACGCAGTGCAAATGGTGCAACCGATGACAACCAGATAAACAAACGTCCATACTGGATGTGCGCTGATAAATTCAAATAACCCCATATAAATCACTCCTGTGGTGCTTGCTGCTTAATGTTCAAATCTCTGATCGCTCGCTTGTCAGCGTTGCATGTGTCGAGCGCGTCATGTAGCTGGTCGGCGTGAATCGCGATCCCGCCCCACGTAACCGGCGTTTTCAGTTCCGGCGCGGGAGTTTCATTTGTCAGGCTTTGTGGTACTGGCTGGTGAATCAGTCGGGTTTGCACTTTTATTTTTTCTGAGCAACCCGTCACTGACAGCAACAGGCACAACAGCACCGGCGCATTTATCAGTACGCATCGCCCTGGACATATTTTCACGCCTTGCTTCACCTTCACTGTTTCGCTCCTGTTCCGCTTTTCTGACGCCCGCTACCGCTGCTTGCGCATCAGCAGTAAGCCCGCGCATTTCTGCGATCACTGCCTCACTTTCATCAAACATGCGCTGCAAGGACTGTTCGTTGTTGTCTGCTACAGCGCCTTTGTAACCCCAGTAATAACCGGATGCATAACCACTTAAACTAAGGAAAAATAACCACACTAACGCTTTCATTTAGCCTCCAGATCTCGCCTGCACCACGCCTGAAAATCAGTGCGTCGATTAACCAACCCTTGAGAGCGCTTACCGGCGCTGTTAACAAAGTCAGTTAAGCGGTCACATACCCCGCTCCAGTTGTGCGCCTGGGCGTTTTTCCAGATTGTTGTTCTCTGCTTGCGGGCCTGCTTATCGGTAAACCACATCAGGCCCGTACAGCCAACATTCAGCCCGCCATCAACCATGCTTTCGAACACACTTTGCGGCATCGCTTCGCCGTTGAAATTCTGGTTTATGCAGCGCTCGGAATGCTGCATATCGTTGATCCACCGGCGCGCGATTTCAGCATTACTGTACTCACGCTTCTGGACGTGGCCGGTCGAGCCGATCCCCACGGTCAACACCCCGGCGGTACAGTAGTAAGGCGTGTTGCGGCAGTCTTCCCAGGACGCTATTTTTTGTTGTGCCTCTGGCGACGTCCGCAACGCATCAGGCGACATCGACACCCCCAGAGCGACAATCAACGCGATTGAACAACGTTTAATAACCGCCTTCATCATCAATCCCCGCTTTGAGTTGCGCTAATTCCTGGCGCTCAAAGGTAGTCAGATCACGGCGCTCTGCCTGCTTCAGAATCTGCTCAATCAAAGCGTTACGTTTTTCCTGAGCCTTCTCCACGCGTGCGCGATGCACCCACGCGCGCCAGCCAGATAAAATCCCCAGCAACAACCCCGCCATACCCAGCTTTTCATTCCAGGTCATCAAGCCAACACCAACAGTGATTGATGAAGTTATCCAGGTAACCCAGTCCCACAGCCGGTGAAATGAATTCAACTCCATAGCTGTACCATCTCCTGTGCGGGCTGAGTGTCGATGTCTGGCATCTCCACCACCTGCCCGGCATCTAAAAAAATTTGACTACTCAGCCCCGGATTGGCGCTTAACACCTGCTCGGTTACGCCCTTAGTTGTTCCGTAATGCCGGTGACATAGCTGATCCAGCGTATCCCCCTGCAAGGCTTTTACTTTCATCAGCACAACTCCGCGTAAATGCGCGGTTTGCGCTGGATGTCTGAAATACCCCAGCGGGCATCACGCCAGAGATCACTGATTTGAAGATCCAGCGCGGCGGCGTCTTTGTCGCCTTTTGGCGTAGTATCGACATCTCTGTAACCTTCCAGCACCAGGGCGCGGGCAATGGAATAAACCGCGCGCCGGTAGCGGTAGACCTTCACGCTTTCATCGTTCAGCAGTCGCGCTGGCACATCCTGCAACTTTGCATAGCCCGCCGCTTCCTGGCTGGCCTGCCATAAATCCAGTTGTTCAGTTACGTGCGCCACGGCCTCTGTCGCCACGTGCTTCAGTCTTGATGTCGTCACACCGCCGGTGATACGTGCGGCAAGGCGCAATTCCTTCAACTGAATAACAGGCCAGAAATTGCCAGCCGTGACGGTTTCGTTACCATCATCCACGTCAGATACGTCACTGTTGGCCGGAAACGGATGCTTTGTTGCTACCAGGCTACTCATGAACGTTCCTCAAAAAATCAGGCGGTGGACACGCGGTGAAAAGACCGGTTAAGGGCAGATCTCCGCGCGTGCCGCCTGTCGGTCGGGGCCGAAGTCGTTAAGATTCTTTTTTCGCTTTTGCCGCTTTAGCGGCTGGCTTTTTCGCTTTACTGGTGGCGCGTGGCTTACTGGCGGCTTTTGCGGGCTTCTTCTCTACCGGGGCCGCTTCAGGTTGCGCTGTTGCCAGCTTTTTCAGATCACGGGTTAAAGCCTGCATTTCACGCTTAACACCCGCGCTTGGGTTCAATTCGGTAGCGCGGCGAAACAGCTTCAAGGCTTCGCCTTTGGTCTCATTGTCAGACGTGCCACGGCGAGAGAGGCCGCGAGCCTTGCAAAGTTTGGAGGACACCTCATCCGGCATATCACAGCCATCGACGATCTCTGCCAGCTCATCCAGCACAGCGACATACGCGGACAGATCAGCATCTGCATCAGCCGCCGCGATGCTCAGGGCCTGGTTACTGATTTCTTCAGCCAGTAATACCGGTGCGGTGCGTTTGAAGTCATCACGCATGGACAAGCCATGTTTCACCACATAGCGCCCGATTTTCAGCGCCTGCGGGTAGTCCTGGCAGTCAATCGCCCATAGCATCATGGTTGTAATCACTTCATCCTGGCGACCGCTGTCACCATCCAGAGTGCCATCAATCCAGCCTTCGTAATTCGGCATCATATCGCGCTTCATTACCGCTTTGGATTCGTTGGACTGCACTTGTTTAAGTGACGCCTGATCGAGGCGCAGCCGGTGCAAAATCTGCTCATGCGCAGTACGTACAACGCATTGTTGTGCGGCACTGTCTCCGCGTCGATCAGCCATCACTTGCTGAAAGTGTTTTTGCGCTGGGGTTAACATCGTTCTCTCCGGTTAGCGGGCGCAATGCGCCCGCGCTATCAGTTATGCGCCCTGTTGTTCTTCAGGCTCTGCGGCTTCCGCTTCCGGGGCGGTGGCAAAGGTGATGCCGTCGATAAATGCGACCTTGCCGTAATCTTCAACAACGTAGTCATCATTGGAGGACTGGTAATTAGCCACACGGTTGTATTCCGGCTCCTCTTTGATGGTTCGACGCAGCGCACCTAACTGGTAATAAACGGACAGGTTTTTCAGTGAGGTGATCAGGACACAGTCATCAGGCACGTACGGTGCAAAGCAGGCTGGCAGGCCACCAACTTTTTCACTGGAAACGATCAGCTGTGCTGCAATCATTTCACTGTTCGGATTGGTCTGGCTAAGCGCATTCAGTTTGGGGAAGTAACTACTGGTCAGCAGGTCAGAAGACATGATCACAACCAGGTCTGGCGCTTTACGGTGCCAGGTGGCAAGAAGACTGTTTTTTGCATCAAAGACAGCCGCATCAAGGTTGCCGTAAGTACCTTTTGCAATGATTTTGTTGTCTTCATCACGCGCGGTGAGGGTGACATCCTTGATGATGCGGTGCGGCGCTTCTTCGCGGATTTTCTGAAGCCAGCCTACGCCGCAATCCTGCAATAGCGGATTGGCTACACGATCAGATTTTTCGGCGTATGACGTACCGTTAAAGCCAATCATGATGCGGTCTAGTGCGATCTGTCTGGCGTTCGCCTCACTGATCAGTGACTGAAAATTAGGCTGCATAGACCAGGCGTCTAACTGCGAATAGCTTACGGCTGAGTCGTAGTTAGTCTTACGGCAGCGGTAGGTGCTCGGCTCTTTAGAGTGATTGTCTACCGGATTGCGGCGAGAAGTGCCGTCGCTGCTGTTATTGGTGTTTGCGGTCGGGCCTTTACTCCCGATCAGGATTTTCTGGCCTTCCTGCGACTTAACCGGGAAGACGTTAATTTTTTTCAGGAAGTCATCGCTTTCCATCGATGCTTTTTCCATGCGCTGTTGCACAGAAGGCTCAACACTGAAGGATTTGGCGACATCATCGGATCGAACGCCATTTAAATTGGCCTGGCGATCGACATAGCCGTTAAAAAGTACGCGGGTACTGTTTTCCATGTATTCGAATCTCTTTTAGTTAGTAGTCGGCTTGTTCAACGCCGGAATTACCGCCCTGTGCGGACTGGCGGCTAAAGGTACTGGCATCCTGTGTCGCCAGCGTGCTTGTCAGGCTCGCCAGATCGCTTGTCAGCTTCTGGATGGCTTTTGCGTCACCGTCACGCAATGATTTAAGCTCCACCACCTGATCGATCAGGTCAGCCTGAGACGTGGCAACGCCTTCAACCGCTTGGCGCACCTGGCTGAACTGCTCGCTATCGGTTTTATGGTTTTTGGTGAGAATGCCCATCACGCGGCTAAACCACTGCTTGCCTTCATCGCTGCGTTGTTCCGCCAGTTCGATAACTTCCGCTTCAATGGCGTCAGAGAACATCGCAGATTCACCCTGCTGCTTATTGAATGCCTGCACCTGCTGGCGCTGTTGTGCGGCGAATTGAAGCCGCTCAGTTCCGAGGCTTGCCGGGGTATCAGTCATTGCGAGGCCAACGACATACGCCTCACCATTCAGGGCAAATTGCGGGGCAAGCTCGATGCTGGAATAAACTTTTTCCCCTTTATCAGTCATGGCCTTCATCTTGTCTGAAGCGTCGATTTCAGCATAAAGCGCCGTGCGTCCTGCTAACGCGCCATCCGTAATATCTTCTGCGCTCAGCGCCGCAACATCCCCCATTGCGCCAAAGTCGCTACCGGGGTACATGGAAAGATAATGCTCAATATTCACACGGGCTGCGTAGACGCTCGGATTGTAATTTGCCGCAGCCTGGCGTAAGTGCTCAGGTTTGATTTCACGCCCGTCTACGGTTGCACCGGAGACGGCAACGCGGAATTTCTTCCGGGTAGGTTTAGTGGTTGCACTCATGTTTTTTCCTGCCGTTTGGTTTCTGTCTATCCATGATGTCAGTTGCTAAGTCCTTGTCTCAACGCGTTTTAGTTGTCAGAGAAAGCCCACAACCCAAAGAGCGGGAACGGCTTTCGCGCGCGGGTTAATCTCTCCATCGAAACGAGAGGACACCGCATGATTCAGGACGCATTTGTAAGGCAGAGAGCGAAACAGCTTTACTGGCAGGGCTACCCGCCAGCAGAGATCGCACGCCTGATGGGTATCAGCCAAAACACGATCTATTCATGGAAAAAGCGTGACGAATGGGATGAGACGCCAGCGATTCAGCGCGTCACACAGTCTATTGATGCCCGGTTATGCCAAATCACCATGAAGCCAACTAAGACCGGCGGCGACCTGAAGGAAATGGACGCACTTACCCGGCAGATGAAGAAACTTTCAGAAGGGCAACCGGCGGAGCCATTCAGCAAAAAGACACGCACCCGCAAAAAGAAAAATCACTTCTCTGAAGCGCAGATTGCCGCGCTGCGTGAAAAAATTCAGGAGTCTCTCGCCTGGCATCAGCAGGGATGGTTTGCACAGCGTGGACAGCGAAACCGCATGATCCTGAAAAGTCGCCAGATCGGGGCGACCTGGTATTTTGCACGCGAAGCACTGTTGCAGGCGCTGCGGGATGATGTGAAGCATGGTTATCAGAGAAACCAGATATTTCTGTCTGCTTCTCGCCGCCAGGCGCACCAGTTCAGGGGATTCATTCAGAAAGTAGCGGAGGAAGTAGACGTTGAATTAAAGGGCGGTGACAAGATTCTGTTATCCAATGGCGCTGAACTTCATTTCCTGGGCACATCAGCCGCTACCGCACAGAGCTACACTGGCAACCTCTTTTTCGATGAGTTTTTCTGGGTAGGTAACTTCGCCAACCTCCGAAAGGTGGCGGGCGCAATGGCAACCCTGAAAGGGCTCACGCGTACCTATTTTTCTACGCCATCCAGTGAAAGCCATGAAGCCTATCCGTTCTGGACGGGCAAGCGCTGGAATGAGAAACGCAGCAAGGCAAGCCGCGTGGAATTCGACACAAGCTGGAAAGCGCTTAACAGTGGCGTTCTTTGCCCGGATAAAACCTGGCGGCAAATTGTCACCCTTCAGGATGTGATCGATAACGGCTGGGAATACACAGACCTGGAAGAAATCCAGGATGAAAACACACCAGATGAATACACCAACCTGTACATGTGCGAATTCGTCAAAGAGGGTGAAGCGGTCTTCACCCTTAACCAACTACTGGCTTGCAGCGCAGATGGTTACGACGACTGGCAGGACTGGAAACCCTACGCGGCCCGCCCCCTGGGTGATCGTGAGGTATGGATAGGCTATGACGCAAACGGCGGTACGGGCAACGGTGACAGCGGGGCAATCTGTGTGGTTGCGCCACCCCTCGTCACCGGCGGCAAGTTCCGCACGATTGAAACGCGCCAGCTTCGCGGGATGGAGTTTGAAGAACAGGCCAAAGTCATTGAAGACATGACTTTTAAATATAACGTTCGTCACATCGCCATTGATGGAACAGGGATCGGGGAAGCCGTCTGGCAACTGGTCAAAAAATTCTTCCCGGCGGCGATCTGCTTCATCATGTCGCTGTCTTCAAAGCGGAATCTTGTACTGAAGATGCAGCAGGTGATCCGCGCCGGGCGCTGGGAATATGACCGCAGTGAACAGGCGTTAGTGTCTGCCTTCAACGCAGTAAGAAAGATCACCACCCCAGGCGGTCAAATAACCTATGACACAGATCGCGCGCGCGGCGTCAGCCACGGCGACCTGGCCTGGGCCAATATGCTTGCCGTAATCAATGAACCAATCGGACGCGAGAACGGCGGCGGTGGCGGTTCCGTAATGGAGTTTTAATGAACACAACCACACATGAAAGCGGCTTAACGATGCTTACTGAAAACAAGGCTGATTTTGGAGAAGCGATAAAGCGTGATCCCTCACTCAGCGCCTTCACGTTTGATGGGCCATACCAGGTCACCGGCGCGCATGATCTGTTAGATAACATGTACTGTGCGGATAACGGCAGATACTACGAAACCCCTGTTGACTGGTATGGGCTGGCGCGTTCTTTTGGTCAGTCGCCGTGGCATCAGTCGGCGCTGTATTTTAAGCGTAATGCCCTGGCGGGCTGCTTCATTCCGCACCCGCTCTTATCCCGTCAGACATTTTCCGCACTGGCGCTTGACTGGTTTGTCTTCGGTAATTTCTATCTTGAGGAACGAAAAAACCGCCTCGGCGGGCGGCTTCCTATGCGTAACTCTCCGGCAAAATACACCCGCCGGGGAAGTGATCTGGATACCTACTGGTTTATACGTCAGTGGAAAGATGAGTTTGCCTTCAAAACTGGCTCGGTCTGCCACGTTATGAACCCCGACATTCATCAGGAGATCTACGGCATGCCGGAATATATGGGCGCGCTATTGTCTGCCAGCCTGTCACACTCTGCTGATATGTTCCGAAAGATGTATTACGAAAACGGCTCTCATGCTGGGTGTATTCTCTACATCGGTGCTTCAACCGTGGATGATGAGAGCATGAAGAGTATTAAAAAGACACTCACTGATGCACGCGGGAAAGGGGCGTTTAAAAACCTGCTGCTGCACGCGCCAGGCGGCGGAAAAGATGGAGTGCAACTCATGCCCTTCAGCCAGATATCCGCAAAGGATGAGTTTCTTAATATCAAATCTGTTACCCGCGATGACATCCTGGCGGCACATCGTGTGCCACCGCAACTGATGGGGGCCATGCCTGATGGCAATGGCTCATTCGGTGACGTGGAGAAAGCCGCGCGCGTGTTTGCCATTAACGAACTCATGCCCGCAATGGAAGCCCTGAAGCATGTAAACGACTGGCTTGGTGAAGAAGTGATCCGCTTTAAACCATACGCCCTGCTGGAAAATAGCAAGTAACCCGGAAGCCGCCACCCGGCGGCGTCCACTCCTTATCATAACCACACGACGCGCCAGCGCGATTCTAAGCAACGTTTCCCACAAGCACGCCTCTACCAACACACTACGCTCACAACGCGCCAGCGGGCCAAATTACCCCTTATTTTGCGATATTTGAACCTATCCCCATATGTACCCCGGCGCGCGGGCTTTCCCCCCGTCACCTGCGCGCAACGATCGAGCGTGTTTTCGTGCATTTGCAGATCCACCGCCAGCCCCCGCAGATACTGCCGCGATCGACTAAAAAAGAGGCTGATTTTATTGTGCATTTTTGTGCGCACTTGTGCAAAACACATGTTTTCTGTAAATCATCAGCTCAAGACTTCCATGATTGGTTTAAAAATGGCAATGTGAAGTATGCTTTTGTAATTGGTGACCTTATGAACACTCAAACTAAACCCGAGACAATTTTTAGTATTGGGCATGGAGCCCGTAGGCTGGACGAATTTTTAGCTTTACTGAAAAAATATCATATTAGATATGTTATAGATGTTCGCTCAAAACCTAGATCCAGGTTTCACCCACATTTTAACCGGGAAGCCCTGGCCCTTCACTTGAAAGAAGTCGGCATCCGATATGTTTTTATGGGAGAGCAGTTGGGAGGAATCCCTAAAGATGATCAATGTTACGACGAAGATGGGCGAGTTGATTACGAGAAAATAAAAAACAAAGGCTTTTTCCTTGAAGGCATTGAGCGAATTAAAACGGCATATTCTAAAAATTTAAAGATTGCTTGTATGTGCAGCGAGTTATCCCCTTGCGACTGTCATAGAAGCAAATTAATAGGTGACTATCTGCAATCCTTAGGGATTGAAATGCAACACATAAGCAAACAAGGAGATTTGTCTTCACAAGATGACGTGATGAAAGAAGTTTTAGGTTCAAATGGCGAGCTTGATCTTTTTTCAGAAAGTACTCCAAAACTAAAATCAAGAAAGTCTTATCGCTGAAAAAAGGAGATTCAATATGATTACTGATGTAATAATTCTTTCTAGAACAAAAATGGCCGGAGATAAGATATGTGTCGGTGGATTAGATCTCAAAAGTGGGGGAATGTTGCGATTGCTCGACGATAAAGCAAGTGCTCTGACTAAAGACTACCCATATAAAATTGGTGAAACTTATACTATTGAGTTCGCTCAAAGATACAATAGAAATGTACCTCATCTAGAAGATGTCGCAGTTTATGAGTTTTCTTTAACTAAAACTTATAACAAAACTGACCTAGATACTGCCGTCTATAGCAATAGTGCTAGTCTTGGTGATCTTCGGGATTTATTTTCAGGGAAACTTCAATGGAATAATAATAAGGGCTATGCTTTACAGTCTGACCCACCTAACTTTAGCGTGCAAATAGCACAATTAAATCGAACACTGATTAGAAACGGTGCTGATTACCAAGAGGTCGGTTCTTTCACCCCTAGAAGAGTAAAATATGTCGGCGAAATGGATATAAGCAGAATGCCTCCACGAATCAATTCAGGCACGCCTATTAGATTCTCCTTAGCTAGACCATGGGATAAAGATGGAAACGGAGTAAAAGTATGCTATTTACAGCTTTCAGGCATTTACATTTAAAAATGTAATTATGATACTTAAATCGCGCTCTTGAAAATTAACTCCCACACCACATAGAGCGCTATTTATAATTTATTATTGGTACATCTTTTATGAAAAGTTAATTCGATTCATCAGAAAACCCGTAAGATATTGTCAATGCTTCTCGCCATCGGCTAAGTAATGTCTCTGCCTTGTGGCGTGCGAGCGTCTTGCGCCAGCGCATATCCGCTCCAGTCATTATCAATTCTCCTGTAATTAGGTTTGCTCTATACGTGGTATCAAGTGCCGTTACTTCTGCCCCTTGCGCCAGTTTGAGCGCCTGAACTGAGTTGATTTGAATTTTTCTCAACTTCGCCCACTCCATAATTTCCTGGGCTAAGGATTCAACTTCATCGCTCACCGCGCTTTCTTCCTGGCGAATGACATGTGCTGCTTTCATATAGCTCTCGGCTCTGGCCCGGTCATAATCGGTGCAATCACCGGCAGTAATGCTTAAAGCGAGCGCCTCATACTGATCAGCGGGTGAAACGCGCTGATTTGATTTGTGGTTTCTGATGCCTTCCGCAATCTGTTTTCTCTGATCTAGACTTAATTGACCTATTTCAAATTGCTCTGGTTGTACTTCGCCAGCTGGCAAAGTCAGATCTGGCGGATTTAAAGGTGGTGAACCTGTATGTTTTTTGTGCTCAGTACAGTTATTGACACGAGTCCAAGAGGACGCAGACGCGCCCTTAAGGTCAAAACCTCGATCGGCGTTGTCGTCTGAATTTGGCTTCATTCTGACAATGCGATAAGAATGGAGGCGGGTTTCTACCGGAGGAATATTCGATGCTGGCATGACTACGCCTTTAATGACCTTCTGAAACTCGCCGTAGCTACTCGGCTCATCCCGATACTGATACCAGGCGCGCAACACAAGCCTATTTCGTGTGACGAACGGGCCACCCTGCAAGGTGATGTAGTCCTGCCAGTTCCCCGCATGGGCGGCGCGGTGTAACTCACCAAAAACCGGGCTAATACGATCTGCCATCTCCTGATTCTTCAGGCGACGCAACTCGCGCCAGACAGACACCGGTGCACCACCCAAAAACTGAAACTGACGAATGCCCCAGCATGAAGCCCAGGCGGTAGCATGTTTTGCTGTTTCCTTCAGTGGGCGTCCGCTTTCGTCGTCGCTTTCACCATCCAGCGCGTAGCCATCAATATTTTTAGATATGTACTTAACGACATAGCCAGTAGCACTCCCCAAAGCCGGATCTATCGGCTTAAGCTCAAAGCGCGGTTGCTTGCCAGCCTTACCGGTTAGCTCGTCTGCATCCTCACGTGTGGCGTAGTCTTCCATCACTTCCAGCAACTCGCCGGTATGTTCCGGGGCAGTGAACAAAAGACCATGCCAATGGGGAGTACCATCATGGTGAGATTCAGCAACGCGAAGGCCAAATACAGGAATCTCACGGCGCGCAAGCTCCGCGCGGATCAGTTGCCATACATGATTAAGGTAATTTTGTGTTTTGCGTGGGCTTTCTCCGTTCCATTTATGGTTACGATGCCCGAACGCTGTAAAAGCATGATATTTAGACGGTGCGGTCAACGTGAAGAAACTACCGGCAAAACCGCTTTCTGTTGCCACTTTCTCAAAACCACCAATGCGCGTCATCAGCTCTACACGGCGCTTTTCAGGGTTAGAAATGCTTTTATCGATCTGTTCTATCAGAGGAATGCGCTCGCCAGTCACCTGATCTTCAAGCTCAAGGCGGCTCATAATTGCGCGGCTACGCTTGCGGCGGGAATCCCACTGTGTCACGTGGTGTTTGCTGCAATACGGTGAAACATCGCGACGCACATCACCATAAGCAATGTGCAAATGCTCACGCCAGCGGCGGGCGTACTTGCGCAGAAGACGTGACCAAAAGCGATCGTGTGTGGTTTTTTGTATTGCTGCCGCTGCTTCATCAAGAGCCATCCGGCGCTTCTTCGCCCAGGGAGGAACCAACCTGAAATAAGCGATTAGCCTGGAACCCTCACGCACCATGCGTTTGCCGTACTCCGCATCACTAAACACGCTCGCGCCTTCACTCACTTCAGCCAAAACGGTATTGGCATAAATGGCGATGTCCTGTGCCAACAAATCAATATCTTCGTCGGTACTATCAGCCAGATTATTGAAGCGGCGCGCCAGAACACGTAGATTTTCAAACGTGTGAAACAGTGGGTCTAGTTCCGAGAAAATGATCCAATCATTGTCTTCTGGTACCGCGTATTGTTTCGTGACGCTTCGGACGTGTGGAAGCTCGCGCTTAACGATATCGAGCAACTTCAGTTTTGCTATATGACGCCCTTTATCCTCATGCACGGTATTTATGTAAGAGGCTATGCGGCGGCGAATAAAGGTAGGTAACGGCTTGAGGGTATCTTCTACCCACGCGAAAAACTCCTGCTCTTGACCCAATTCATATAGATCAACAGCGGGAGTCTTATCGACGGAAATGGCCTGTTTTGGATTACTCCAGCCCTGGCCTTTCCCCTTTGATATTTGGCCTTCATCGTGTGAGATAAAAGCGCCTGGCGTTAACTGGTCTACTTCTGCTTTTGTTTCTCGCGCGATATAGATCGGGGTTTTAATCCCGTGCTTTATGACCTCCAGACACACCAAAAAGCCAGACCTACCCTGCCTGGTATTCAGAACCCGCGAAATAATATATTTCGCGGGTGAATCACATTTAAGCGCGCCCACTGGCTATACCTGGACGCTATCGCCGGGCTTAACTTCCCGCGCGTCACGTTCTGAGTAATTGATCAGTTCAGTGTTGCTGTAACCGCCCTCGCTGAGAACCTCAACGCGGGTAATCCAGAAATTGCGGTACGGGCGAACGTCCAGCACCTTTGTAACTACCGCATCGACTTTATTCATCAGAAGTCCTCCGGCATGGTGTATGAATCGCAGATCTCGCAGTTGCGACAGCAGAAGGTATCGCTTCCAGATTCATAGCCATCACCAGCAACGGCAGGGCAACAAGTCGCGCAGTAACCGCGCCCCGCCTGACCGCATTCATCGCAGACACATAGAGAGCCAATCACCTCGCCAGCCAGGTTGCGCGTTTTAGCCCCCACTGACCGGCGGACGTCGAATGATTTAAGTGTGAACGGGTAGTAAATCTGGCGCGTTTCCGGGGTGTCACTGCCGGAAATAACAGAAGGGATTTTTGCCAGGTTATAAAGGCGTGAAAGCACCGCAACCAACGCGCGATGGTCTTCATCGGTAAACGGCTTGCCATAAGCGGTAAAGTTCGCCGTTTCGCTGGCTGGCAGATATGGCGGATCACAATAAATCACACACCCTGAATGCCCGACTGACAGGGGGATTGTTTCTCTGAAATCACCATGCAGGAACATCGCGCCCTTTTCCCACGCTCTTTTAGCAAAATGCTGAATCTCAGCAACAGGGAGAATTGGTTTTTTACGGAAGCCAAACGGTACATTGAATTCATTTTTTAAATTGACGCGATAAACACCGTTATAGCAATGACGATTTAAATAAAGAAACAGCGCGGCATATTCAGTCAATGCTTCATCATCATATTTTCTACGGTCATATTTAAACTCACGATTAATCACATTAAATGCATCGCGATATTTATAATACGTGTCTTCATCATTGCCATTTTCAAAAATCTTTGCGGCAGCAGATAAAAGCGACTCAGTGTTGCGCTTAACTACCGAAAAGAAATTAATCAACGCTGCATTGCTATCGCACAGAACATAGGTCTTGTAATCAGTATTCAGGAAGACACTACCGCTTCCCACAAAAGGCTCAACAAGGCATTCACCCTTCGGTAAAGCCTCCAGTATGTGAGACATCGCGCGAGACTTGCCGCCCGCCCAGATTAAAGGGGAGTTAACCATTTTTATGCTCCTTAACTTCTGCGGCCTGCTCTCTGTTGTCGATCCAGTTTTCCAGGCTGCGATAAATTTCATTGGTTGATAGTTTTTCTTTCTTCAGCAAGGTTAATTTGATGCGTAACAACCCAAGCAGGTGCGCGCGTTCATTTGTTTGAATTGTCATAATCACCCCCCTGAAAAAAGACAAAGCGAAGCCCCGGCAAAAATGCCGTAAATAAATAGATTCATATTGCAGTTATTTAATTAGCGCGCGCCGCTATTCCAGTGTTTTTCTAATTCTGAAACGAAGGCATCACATATAGAGCCATCTGGCAGAATAGAAAATTGAATACCCGTTTCCTTACAACGCACCTCAAAACCATTTCGGGCAATATCAGAAAGAGCCATGCCATGCACAACATTCCGCGATTTGCTGTACTGGTGACCGGGGCCATACCCACTGCGTGAAGGTGTACGGGTTCCATCCTGGCGGGAAGCGTTCACACTCTGGCGAGCGTTCAGGATTGCTGCGATTGAAGTAGTCATTGTTGCCCCCGGTGAAGCTGATCGATTGTTTGGCGAGCCTGAGACAGTCCGAAGTCCAGCCCCAGATAATTACCATCTTTAGTGATTTGGTAACGCTGGCGTGAATACGGTTTTTTGCGTGGCAGCTTCACAATGGTGAAGCCGCGATAGATTGCTGTTTTGCTGTCGATCTGGATAAGCATCATCCGCACCCCTGGTGAATTATTCCCATGATTATTGTGTTGTTTTTTGGTACTTTCGGTTTTCCCGCCGCTCCGCCAAGACCGTGCGGGCTTGCCTTAATCAACGTATAGGAACCGTTATGGAACTGAATTTATCCTCCTGCTATAGAGTGTTTTTAGGTCATTACTCATGCATTGCTAAATCACTTGGTGTGTCACCCAATCCGGACAGTCGAAGCGATGAAGCAAGTTATGTTACATATCGAGCATTGATGCTTTTCAAGCTCGACCTCTTGCTTATCGAGCACCAAAACAAGGTTGATCCCGACCGGTTGTTCCTTTTTGGTGAGTATGCTCTGAATCACTATCTTTTCACTAAAAAGGGAGTCCCCTATTCAGAAACAAAAAACCTTAGCCTTCATGACAAGCTAACCATTCTTGCCGAAGAACTTATTTCTTACAGCGTTCCGGATGAGGTTCTGAATTATTTGAAGACCGAATTTAATTTCTCACACTATGGTTTTAAATCTGTTAGCAACGACAAGCGTAAATTCACAGAGTCCGAATGGAGTTTTGACCTAGCCGAACAACGACTGAATCAATAAAGCTATTTGTTGCGTTAAGCTTTTCTTCAATAGCGGAGGCTTCTACCCGCAGGTGTTCTGGCTTCCCGGTCAAATGCTTGCGGGACATCAGTTTCACTATCAGATCTTCCAGAAAAGCGATTAACTCTTCATCGCTAAGCAAACCCGCAAAAACTCTCGGCGATGAGTCTCCCACCCCAGGGCCAATAAATTCGCCCCCAGCTATGATTTCAACCACCTCAATGTTATTCAGATCTGAACCACCCTTAGTCACAATCACTCCCGCGCTACTCCCTTCTCCGCTGCGTCGCTGACGAAACCCTGTTGTTTTGTCTTTATGTTCAAGTTTATTGCTCATACATTAAGCCCTCGTGTAATTACTGCCCCAACCCTAACCACATTAACCACCCTTCCCTGATTTCTTTCGGGCGGCTCTCGTAAGCCAGCTTCATGCCGTTGTTCCAGGCTGGCAGGTAAACCCAGTATTCTCCTGCACGGCCTGAAGTCGATTGTGGGTCGGTCATTTCAACTACTGGCAGCTTCCCTTTTTCGATCATCCCTCTTACAGCCGCTGGTGACTTACCGATTAGCTTTGCGAACTCCTGATAAGGAACTGCGTCACTGGTACTAACAACTTGTTTGCTCATCTGATAACCTTTTATCTAGATCTAACCAATGGGCTTCAAAGTTCTTTAATGTGCTTTGATGAACATTGACAACATCTAAATCCACATTAGAGAGTTTCGATAATATTAGAGGATCTTGATAACATGTCAACGCCAATAAGTGAAAAACTCGCGCTAGTTCGCGAGTCAGAAAGGCTTAACAGGAAGCAATTTGCTGAAATAACAGGAGTTCCTTATAGCTCACTGACCTATTACGAGAGTGGAAGAACCACCCCGCCAACTGATGTAACAATGAAGATTCTCCAACACCCACGATTCACCAAATACACGCTGTGGTTCATGACTGACCAAATATCTCCTGAGTCCGGGCAAATTGCACCGGCCCTCGCACACTATGGGCAAGACGTAACAACCTCGCAGCACTCAGGCCAAAAGACTGGTTAACAATTCACCATTCTTTTGTTTATTACAAAATGTGTTTACTTGTTAATAAATACAACAAACACGTCATTCGAAAAGTAAAACCAAGCAACATTGTTTCAGAAATAACTGATCGTAAAGTAACCACCACGCATTGGAGTGTCTTATGAGCATTAAGAAACTCGATGATGGTCGTTATGAAGTGGACATTAGACCTAGGGGACGCAACGGAAAGCGTATCCGCAGGAAGTTTGACAAGAAGAGCGAGGCAATCGCATTCGAAAAACATACTCAGTACAACTACCACGATAAAGAGTGGCTCTCGAAACCGGCAGATAAAAGACGCCTGTCAGAGCTGACACAGATCTGGTGGGATTTAAAAGCGAAGCATGAGGAATGGGGTAAGTACAATCGCGGGAAGGTAGATAAATTCACAGCCATAACCGGTGATCCTTGTGCGTTTCAGATAACGAAAGCGGTTATAGGCCAGTACATAGCGGCCCGACGTGGCGAAGGCGTCAAACCTTCAACGATAAATCGCGATCTGACCTGCATCAGCGGGATGTTTACGGCACTGATTGAAGCGGAATTGTTCCACGGTGAGCACCCAATAAGAGGGAGAAAACGACTCAAGGAAGAGAAGCCAGAAACAGGGTATTTAACAAGCGAGGAAATCGCCGCCCTGTTCTCCCGTCTCGATGGCGACAACAAAAAGATTGCGATTCTCTGCCTAAGCACTGGCGCCAGATGGGGAGAGGCGGCAAAGCTGAAAGCGGAACACATCATTCATAACCGGGTAACGTTTGTTAAAACCAAGACAAACAAACCGCGCACGGTTCCGGTATCGAGTGAAGTGTGCGAAATGCTGACCAGTGTGAAGCGTGGGTTTCTATTCCCCAATGCTGACTACACGTTATTTCGGCAGGTACTGAAGGAGGTGAAACCTGATTTACCCACAGGCCAGGCGACCCATGCTCTAAGGCACAGCTTCGCCACGCATTTTATGATCAACGGGGGGAGTATCATCACCCTACAACGAATACTCGGACACGCGCGAATTGAGCAAACGATGGTTTACGCTCACTTCGCGCCAGAGTATTTACAGGATGCTGTTTCACTCAATCCGTTACGGGGCGGAGTGGATGCCAAAAACGTCCACACAGTGTCCACAGACGGATGATTTATAGCGGCTTTTAATGGCCTTTAGTGCAGCGCTAACCCGCATTCCACCGTTGGATGCGGGTTATATCAAGGGGGGGTTAACGCCCCCGATGGGGCTTTTTTTTGCCCTTAAAGCCTTATGTTCCTGCGCCAGAATGTATAAAATTTGATATATCCAGGCTGTATTCTTATCGAGCAGTCAGAAAATTCTTACCAACGTACGGCGTACTCCCTGCCGTACGGGAGCTTTTTTCATGTCCGACAACATTCTTGCCCGGGTATCGCACACCCTTGCCACGGAACAATCTTTGGAGTGTCTGGTTCGCCAGTTACTCGAAATGCTTGAGCTGGTCACTAATATGGAGTCTACGTATCTGACCAAAATCGATACGGAAGCCCAGCTGCAACATATTGTTTATGCGCGCAATAGCGGTGATATGACCATCCCGGAAAATGCCTCCGTTCCCTGGGAAGAGTCGTTATGCAAACGAGCAATGGATGAAAACTTTTTCTTCTGTAACGACGTTGACGTCCACTGGGCGGATTGCGAACGTGCGCGCGAGCTTGGCATCACCACGTTTCTCAGTACGCCGGTGCATCTGGCCGACGGGTCGCTGTATGGAACGCTGTGCGCTTCCAGTAAGCAAACCATGCCTTTTAGCCTGAACGGGGAGCAAGTGCTCCAGCTGTTCGCCAGTATTATTGCGCGCTACATTGAGAAGGAGTCGCTGGTGAATCAGCTGCGCGCGGCAAATGCGGCGCTGATATATCACTCCTACACAGATGCATTAACCGGATTGCCCAATCGCCGGGCGATATTTGAAAATCTGGAGACGATGTTCTCACATGCCCAAAAAGTGGGCTGCCATATTACGCTGGCCTATATTGACCTTGATAAATTTAAGGCCATCAATGACCATTACGGCCATCATTGTGGCGATCGGTTCTTGCAACAGGTTGGACAACGGTTGTTGGCCTTTAACACGGAAGATGGCCTGGTCGGGCGTTTGGGTGGCGATGAATTTTTGGCTGCGGTACTCTGTGCCTCAAAGAGTGAACAAACACAGTTCGTCAGTGCGTTACGGGAGCTGCTCAGTGGTGAATATTCGTTAGCAGAAACCACGCTTCACTATCCGGGTACCAGTATCGGCGTGATTGATATTGATCCCAACACAACAGACATTGAAAGCGCCATGCGCGCCGCCGACAGCGCCATGTATTTGGATAAACAAATGCGCCGCCAGCTACAATCCCCCTGGCATATCGGTTAAGGTTCACCCTACACAACATGAATAAATAACATTCAGGATAAAATAATGAGGCTAGGTATCGCGTTCCCCATCGTCATCTTTATTGTGGCGGTCATTTTTCTGAGCTGGTTCTTTATTGGCGGCTATGCGCTGCCAGAAGGTGCAAAATGAGAAAAACAACCATCATTATGTTGATTGTGGCGGTTGTTGCCGTCGCCGGGACACAATTAGGCTGGTGGTAAACCTGCACGAAGGCCGGTTTACCGGCCTGATTCCTGCTGTTCGTTCTTCTTCATCCGATACATGTCGGCATCCGCCTGCTGGATTGCGCTATCCAGATTATCCGCACTTGAAGACATTCCCCATGATACGGATAACGGCACCACTTCGCCCTCTACCGTAAAGGCATGCTGCGTTACCTGCGTAGCAATCCGTTCAGCAATATAGCGCGCATCTTCCTTGCTGGCGCTGGC
Organism: Pseudocitrobacter sp. CD920760; assembly: GCF_057782505.1. Classification (NCBI taxonomy): domain Bacteria; kingdom Pseudomonadati; phylum Pseudomonadota; class Gammaproteobacteria; order Enterobacterales; family Enterobacteriaceae; genus Pseudocitrobacter; species Pseudocitrobacter sp. CD920760. The sequence goes on along the minus strand of NZ_CM173490.1, from coordinate 2,193,966 downwards.
CAGTAAAATGACAAACTCATCACCGCCAGTTCGGATCACCAGATCGTGTACGGCACGGACGTTATCCAGCATACATTGCGCGATAATCTTCAGCGCGCGGTCTCCCACGCTATGCCCCCAGGCATCGTTGATCGCTTTAAACTTGTTGCAGTCAAACAGGAGAACGGTGGTGTAACGTAGTTCATGCTTCTGAATCAGTTCCAGAATATTGCGCGTGTAACTGCCGGTGAGCGCATCAGAATAGAAGCGATTGTCACCTTTATTTAGCCTGCGGCGAATAACAAAAAACAGTAATAAAAAGAGCAGCGGTGCCAGCAGCACGGCCGTTGAGGCCATCGGATCATGTAAGATGTATAAATAAAGCGGCAGCGCATAGCGGAATTCGTAGCGATCGGAAAGATCGTAAACCTGATAAACCGTCGGCCAGTTACAGTTATCCGTTAAACAAAGATGGCTACCATCCTGACGGTTAACAAATTTCAGCATCAGCTCAGAAGGGACGTTATTTTTGAACGACTCGCGTAAAGCGCGCTGTAACTCGGGCTTTGAAAAATCGTACAGTAAATAACCGACAATATGATTACTCACCTGTCCGGCAGAAAGATCGTAGATATAACTCACCAGACTGTAGGCTTTTTCACCGGTTATTTTATCCGTATAAAAATTGGTCGAGCTCCGCGCTTTTTTACGAGAATCTTTGAGTAATAAGCGGTCATAAAACGATTCTGGAATCTGGAAAAAGGCGGCAGGATTACGCGCCATTTGTGATGAATCAAAGGAAAAGCGAACGGAGTCTTTACTGGTAAACCAATAAAACCAGTGCGCGTCATGCGCCACAATATAACGATGGGTATCGTAATGCCCAGGATTCAGCGTGTTCATTCTGGCACGCACGAACTCGCCTGCGGCAAACATACAGCGCGCTTCTTCACTCTGCGTCCGGGATATCAGCGTGCCGTAGCCCGGGTTAAGAACCGACCTGTCAGCATTGATGCCCCATTCATCGCGATTACGTGGACGAAAATCGCTCAAATTGCCGCACAGGTTATTACTTTTTAGCTGTTGATAACGCACGCCTGCGGCATCGGCAATTAATTCATTATCATTAAAGATGGCCAGCATATTGCTTTCCAGCGCATTAATGCCGTCATTGACCTGAGTAATCGCACGTTGATACATAAAAAAGAGATACAGGAAAATTAACAGGCCAGTGATCCCTGCTGCCACCAGCAACGCCTGCTTCTTTCGTAAGCTGTCCTGAACACGTCTCACATGCGCACCATCATAAAAGTCATCCTTTTAAACGTAACACACTTTGCGTTTTTAGCTTGTCCAGAAAGAACCTATCAGAAAAATAGGCTATTCATGCTTTAAATGTGTGGTTATTAACAAATTAATGTACAACTGACTAATTTATGTGCATGAGAATTAGGCGCAAAGACGCAGGGAGCCATGAGGAATACGGAGTAATCTTATCTACTAATGCATGGGCTTTTATAACAATCGTCTCAGCTGAATCGCATAGACTATTTACGGCGACAGCGTGTTACAGGAGACACTTATAATGAAAAAATTGCTCGCACTCTCTTTATTAATTGTATTGAGCAGCACACTCAGCGGATGCATCATCGATCATGGCCATCACCGTGGCGGTCATCACCACTCGCATCATCGTTGACAGAGGGAAAATTCAGGCGAGCCGTGCTCGCCTGATAAAATTAGCTGTGGCTCTCTTTGGGACCCAGGAAAATAAAACCGAATGGAATCGACCCCAGCACGGTGAAAATGCAGCTGTAGACCATGACCATTGCGCCCTGCAAAAAGAACATGCCCGTTGTCCACTCCGAATAAGGCAGGTTGTACTCACGTACTACGCCGCCAAACGTTGCCCGCCCCACGACAAACAACGCAATCACAAATATTGTGCAGGCACACAGCAGAAATTTTTTGCCGTTCCTTGTCCGCAATTTTTCCAGCACCATACTCAACGCTCCCCTTCATGGCGATATATTACGCTGTAGTTGTAACATTTATGTGCCAATAAATGAATGTTTTTGTGAATCTATAGTGATCTACCCCTTTTAAAGTGGTATTTAAAATGCACTTTTTGATAAATTTCGACCGGCACTTCGTGCTCTAATAACCCGTAACAAAACAGGGGGAAACATGTTACGGATTCCGCAAAGTTGTGTTCATACGCGTTCCACGCCGTTCTGGAACAAAGAGACGGCACCCGCCGGTATTTTCCAGCGTCATCTCGATAAAGGTACGCGCCAGGGGGTCTACCCTCGCCTGTCGGTGCATAAAGGGGCGGTGAAATACCTGGGCTATGCTGATGAGACGATTGAACAGCCTGAAGCCGAGTTACTGATCGAAGCGGGTCACTTTGGCGTGTTTCCACCTGAGAAATGGCATCTGATAGAACTGATGACCGAAGATACTGTTTTTCAGATTGATTTTTTCGTGGAAGCTGATGTTTTGAGATCCCTTTAAGCTCACAAGGCGACTAAGTAAGGAGCCAATTATGCTGCGTATTCCTGAAAATTTTATTCATTCCCGTTCAACACCGTTCTGGAATAAAGACACCGCGCCAAAAGCGCTGTTCACTCACCACAACACCAAAGCACATGTTTATGGCCGCCTGTCGGTGATGCAGGGCGCGGTGCGCTACTTTGGTTTTCCTGACGCCGAGGCCACTGAGCCTGACGTCGACATTGTTATCGAAGCCGGGTCATTCGGTATTTCGCCGCCGCAAAAATGGCACCGAATTGAGCTTCTGACTGACGATACCTATTTCAATATCGACTTCTTTGCCGACCCGGATGTCAAACTTGAAGGCGCAGGCCTGGGCAAAGTGGTCAATTCGCATAAGGAGTAAACATCATGGGTAAAGCAACCTATACGGTGACCGTCACGAACAACAGCAACGGCATTTCGGTGGATTATGAAACCGATAAACCGATGGAATTGCTGATACCTGATGTTGCTGCCGATGTGGTGAAAGATCTGATCAATACCGTGCGTGCGTACGACACCGAGAATGAACACGAAGTGTGTGGCTGGTAACGTATCCGGCGGGAGAGAAAACGGGAGCCAGCAGGCTCCCGTTTTTTATTACTTCAGCGCAATCCGTGCCACGCTATCCGGGCCTTTGGTGGTGCTGTCATCGTTGAAGTCTTGCTTCAGCGTGACGTACAGCGTCTGACCGTCCGGCGTCAGTAACAGGCTGTTCGGGCGGGCGTCAAATGACCAGCTTTTCTTCACCGCATAGGTGGTGGCATCCAGCTGCAACACTTTCTTCGATTCACGTTGGCTGATAAAGATCTCATTGCGTTTCGCGTCAAACTTGATGCCCAGCGCATCGCCTTCCAGACGTTTAATCACGCGTCCAGTGCGCTCGTCAAACACCAGCGTGGTTTTCGCCTTCGAGTCATCGGTCACGAACAGACGCCCCGTTTGTGGGTCTGTCGCCATGTTCAGGAACAGGTAGCTTTTGCCATCCCCTGCGGTCAGGCGTTTTTCAATACGGTAGTTTTTCGGGTTAATCACCAGAATTTCACCGCCGCCATTGGCCGCGTAAATACGATCGGTGGTGGGCGAGTAGATAATCCCGGTCACCCATTTCCCGGCATTTTTGATGCGGGTCTTCAGGGTCATGGTTTTGGCATCCACCACCCAAATCAGGCCGGGATCTGCCACCCCGCCGATAAACAACAGTCCGTCGTGCCACAGGATTTCACGCGCGCCAACCGGGTCGCCGTCCGGGCCTTTTTCGCTAAATTTCACCCGTTGCAGAATTTTGCCGGTTTTGGCATCCACTTTCGATACGGCACCATCAAGGGAGTTGGTGGTGTAGAAAAGGCTTCCGTCCGGCTCGCTCGCCATGCCAAAGTTTTTATAATCGGTATGCGTTTCACCGGTAGTGGCAAGGGTTGCCGGGTCCAGACGATACAACACGCCACCGTTAATATCTTTAAAACCCTGTGCGCTGGCGACATAGAGCGCCTTTTCCGTCGGCGCGTAATTCATCTCATAGAGTCCATTCGCTAATACGCGCTGCGTAACGTCACTGCTGGCGGCTGGCGGTTGCGTTTTTGATTCTACCGGCGGATTCTTCGCCGCCGGAGACTGGCATGCTGAAAGTCCCAGCGCAGCAGCAATCGCAAAAGCTACCGTAACGTGACGGCGCGTAAGCACTAATTTCATTCTGTACTCCATTCAATGGATAAAGGTTCCCGTGACGGCAACCATTAGAGAATGAGAATCATACTTATTATCGCCATTTTGGCAAACGGTCTCTGCTCTGCTGTCATATCGCCTCACCCGCCCTTTGCGACGGTTAATCATGCTTCCCCTCACACAACGCCCGCCCCAGGCATGTTGGCGAAAAACCCTTACAACACTGTGATAATTAAAGAATTTACATTAACTTACAATTTAGATGAGATCATTTCTTAATTCGATAAGGCAAATGATTATCATTGCCATTCGCTCATTTGGGCGGTGATCACAGTGGCAGATTTTTCTATAACAAACACAACATATGAGAACGTACAATGGGTTGTTTTAACAGGGTTCCCCGTTCCGCACAGCGATCTTCAGCAAGGGCATCACGCTTTCTTTTTTCAAGCCTGGCGGCGATGATTCATCTCGCCCTCGCCTCTGGCTCAGCAGTCGCTGCGGATAATACCGATACGCAGGATGTCATGGTGGTTGATGGCGCAGCGACGGACGCGCCTGATAATACGCAGGCGCGCCAGGACTACAGTGTAAAAACGACGCGTGCGGGTACCAAAATGCTGCTCACACCACGCGATGTGCCGCAGTCGGTAAGCGTCATTACCGAACAACGCATGCAGGATCAAAACCTGGAAACTGTCGGCGATGTGCTGGCGAATACCACGGGGATCTCCGCCAATATTTTTGACAGCGAACGCTCCAGCTATTTTTCTCGTGGTTTTTACATCAACAACTATACCTTTGATGATATTCCAACCTCCGTCAGCGATGAGTGGAACTTTGGCGATGCGGGTGACGATACCGCCATTTATGATCGTATTGAAGTGGTGCGCGGCGCGACCGGGTTAATGACAGGCGCAGGCAACCCGGCGGCCTCGGTCAATATGGTGCGCAAACGCGCCGACAGCCGTGAATTCACGGGCAACGTCGGCGTTACCTACGGCAGCTGGAACAAACAGCGCTATGTCGCCGATCTCTCTGCCCCGCTGAACGACACAGGCTCCGTGCGCGGCAGAATCATCGCCGGATATCAGGATCAGGACAGCTGGCTGGATCGTTATCATAAACGCAAAAAATTCTTCTACGGCGTTGTCGATGCTGACATCACCGACAACACGACCGTTTCGCTGGGCTATGATTATCAGCAAAGCACCACCCGTAATCCGACCTGGGGCGGGCTGCCAACCTGGTACAGTAATGGCGTAAAAACCCATTACGATCGTAGCACTAACCCCTCAGCAGATTGGGCGCACTACTATCTTGAGTCACGCAAAGTTTTCGCCGACCTGACCCACGAGTTTGATAATGGCTGGAGCCTGCGCATGAATGGCACACATGCGGAAGCCTCGTTTGATTCGAAACTGCTCTACTCCTTCGGCTTCCCGGATCGCTCCACCGGAGAAGGCCTGTCGGGTTATGGCAGTCTCGATCGCGGCAAGCGGAAACTCGATTCCGTGGATACCTACACCACCGGGCCCTTCACGCTGCTGGGGCGCCAGCACGAGCTGGTGGCGGGCATGAGCTACAGCCGACAGACCAACCGCTATTACAGCGCCGGAGCGGATATTGATACAGCAGATATTGGCGTGTTTGATAACAACTGGCACGGTAGCCTCGCAGAGCCAGCGTGGAGCGACTGGACGCTAACATCCGATGACATCGTGCGGCAAAAATCTGCTTACACGGCGGCGCGTTTCTCGCTGGCTGACCCGCTCTCTTTAATTGTAGGCGCGCGCTACACCCAATGGAGCACCCACGGTTCCAGTGGGGATATGAGTAAAAACAACATTACGCCGTATGCCGGGCTGGTGTATGACATCAATGACATCTGGTCGGCGTATGCCAGCTATACCTCTATCTTCCAGCCGCAGACCTACCGCGACCAGAAAGGCAGTTACCTCTCGCCTGTCACCGGAAAAAGTTACGAAACGGGCCTGAAATCCGCCTGGCTGGACGGTCGGTTAACCGCGACGGTTGCCGTGTTCCGCATTGAGCAGGATAACGTAGGCCAGGCCGATGGCGATAATCACGTCAACGGCAGCAGCGAGCAGGCCTACTACGCAGCAAAGGGCGCCGTCAGCAAGGGCGCGGAGTTTGAGCTGAACGGTGCGGTGACCGATAACCTGCAAATGACCTTTGGCGCCACGCGCTACGTCGCACGCGATTCCACAGGGCGCTTCAACAGTAACATGCCTCAGACGCAGTTTAAGCTCTTTAGCCGTTACCAGTTACCGATGCAGCGCGACCTTACCGTGGGCGGCGGCCTCACCTGGCAGAATCGAACATATCAGGATGCCAGTGGACCGGATGGCGAAACCACCCGCGTCCATCAGGGCAGTTATCCACTGGCGAATCTGTTTGCTCGCTACCAGGTCACGAAACAGCTGGCGGTGCAGGCGAATATCGAAAACCTCTTCGACCGGGAATACTATTCCTGGGCCAGTGATTACGTGGTGTATGGCGAACCGCGTAACTATTCGGTGAACGTCTCCTGGGCATTCTGACCGACACACGCAGAGGATTGTCCTCTGCGTTTTTCCCCTTCCGCTTTCAGACTGAATAACCCCGCGCAGACTGGATCTTACCGCGATATTATTCCAGGCTTGAAACCATGAAAAATTCAATCGCACTGGGCATCACCGGTTTTTCGCTTATCGCTGTCACCTACGGGATGGCGAGATTTTCCTGGGGATTGATGATGCCGGAAGTGGCGAAAGAGGTGTCGTTTAGCCCACAAATTGCCGGCATTATCGCGGCCTGCAGCTATCTGGCTTACTGTCTGGCGATCGTCTTCACTCCGCTGCTGGTTTCCCGCTTTGGCCCACGCATGCCGGCAATGACTGCCGCACTGGCAGCAGCAGTCGGGCTTATTCTGCTGGCACTGGCACATTCCCCGCTTATGCTCGCCATCGGGCTTTTCATCGCGGGCACCAGCGCCGGGTTGTCTTCTCCAGCGCTTGCAGAGGCCGTTTCACAGCGCATCTCCGCGCACCACCAGCCGCAGGTGAATACCGTCATTAATGCGGGTACCGGCGCGGGAATTATTATCAGCGTTCCGATATTGCTGGCCCTGCCCGGCGGCTGGCGAATGGCGTGTGTGACCTTTTCCGCGCTGGCAGCACTGTGCCTGTTTCTGATTTATCGGCATATCCCCGCCGGAACTGGTGCAAAACCGCAGCGAAGCCCTCTCGCCCTGCGTGAATGGTTTTCGCCAGCAATGATCCGCTTAGCCATTATCGCCCTGATAAGCGGCGCGGCCAGCGCGGCCTGGTGGAGTTTTGGCCCGGATATACTCGGCCATCATCTTGGTGTAAATGCACGGCTTCGCAGCCTGCTATGGCTGATAAGCGGTGCGGCAGGCATTTTAGCGGTATTCACCGGGTTACTGGCTCGCTACCTGGCCTGGGCGCAGATTTATCGTTTATCTCAGTTGAGCATGGCGCTGCCATTGCTGCTAATGGCTTTTTCGCAAAATTACTCCGGGTGGCTGATCCCCGCCGTAGCGATGTGCGGCGCCGGGTATGTCACGCTTTCTGGCGTGTTGCTGGTGTATGCCGCCGATGTCCTCCGTCAGGCTCCGGCAACTGGGGTCAGCATCGCGTTCTTTATGCTGGCAGCGGGTCAGGTGGTTGGATCAGCACTGTTTGGGCAGATTTATGCGGAATATGGTGTGATATTTGCGCTGCTGCTGTTTGCGGGAATGTCGTGTGTCATGTTAGTCATAACGCCCTCTTCCCGCAGGCAAGTCAGTAGCGAGCACAGGACTACGTCATAATTTCGTCTGGCTGGCCCCTCAAATTACGCAGGGCAATAATGATCGTCAGGCGCGAGTCTGATAGACTTCGCAGAATTTCAACCTGTTGATTTTGGTAATGTTAAAATTATTCACAAAGTATGCGTCAATTGGCGTACTTAATACTGCCTTGCACTGGATTATTTTCTCCATATGTGTCTACGCCTTCCACACAAGCCAGGCGCTGGCTAATGTGGCCGGGTTTGCTGTGGCCGTTAGTTTTAGTTTTTTTGCTAACGCACGATTTACCTTCAAATCCACCACGTCAACCACTCGCTATTTGCTCTATGTCGGCTTTATGGGTGCACTGAGCGGTATTGTGGGTTGGATAGCCGATGAGTGCGCAATGGCGCCGATTATTACACTTATTGTCTTCTCTGCGATCAGCCTGATTTGCGGATTCTTATATTCCCGGTTCATTGTTTTCAGGAATACGAAATGAAAATTTCATTAGTGGTTCCCGTCTTTAATGAAGAGGACACTATCCCTATCTTTTATAAGACGGTGAGAGAGTTTGATGAATTAAAACCGTTCGATGTCGAGATCGTCTTTATCAATGATGGTAGTCGTGATGCCACCGAATCAATTATCAGCGCCCTGGCTGTCGCCGACCCGTTGGTAGTGCCGCTCTCATTTACGCGTAATTTTGGTAAAGAGCCAGCGCTCTTTGCAGGTCTGGATCATGCCACCGGTGATGCGGTAATCCCTATCGATGTGGATTTGCAGGACCCGATCGAGGTGATTCCGCACCTTATTAAAAAATGGCAAGCAGGCGCTGATATGGTGCTGGCGAAGCGCACCGATCGTTCGACTGACGGCCGGCTGAAACGCAAGACCGCTGAATGGTTTTACAAATTACACAATAAAATCAGCACGCCCAAGATTGAAGAAAATGTGGGTGATTTCAGGCTAATGTCCCGCAACGTCGTGGAAAATATTAAGTTATTGCCTGAACGAAATCTTTTTATGAAAGGCGTACTTTCCTGGGTAGGTGGCAGCTGCGATGTTGTTGAATACGCGCGGGCGGACCGCGTCGCTGGCGACTCAAAATTCAACGGCTGGAAACTCTGGAACCTGGCGCTGGAAGGCATCACCAGCTTTTCCACTTTTCCTCTACGGATCTGGACCTATATTGGCGTTAGCGTTTCCGCCCTCTCTCTCATTTATGCCGCGTGGATGATCCTGGACAAGCTGCTGTGGGGCAATCCTGTTCCGGGCTATCCCTCACTCATGACCGCTATTCTCTTTCTCGGCGGCATTCAGCTTATTGGCATCGGCATTCTCGGTGAGTATATTGGCCGCGTTTACACGGAGGTTAAGCAGAGACCTCGTTACATCTTGAAGAGTAAAAACAGGACGATGGAATAATTACGACCATGCTAAAGTTACTACCCAAAGCGGCGATATTGCTGCTGGCTTTTTTGGCCATATTTCTCATTGAGTGGTTTACCCCGATTCACTCAGATGACTATCGCTACTATCTTTTAGGGATCTCACCTGAGTCTCATTTACATCATTATATGACCTGGAGCGGCAGGATCATTGCCGATTACGCCAGTTCGCTGATTCTCTACACGCAATCACAAATTATCTATTCCGTTGCCGCAGGCTTCTCAACGGTTGCGTTCTGCTACTTCATTATTAAAACGCCATCTGGCACGCTGAGCTGGACGAAAGTTGATTATATTTTGTTCCCGCTGATCTTTTTTACCTACTGGATTTCGAACCCAAATTTAGGACAAACCACCTTCTGGATTGTGGGTGCGGCAAACTATCTTTGGACTAACCTTTTCGTCGCGGCGTGGTTGTTTTATATCTACCGTATCACGACCCAAAATATCAAAACGATCAACCCATTAATTGCCTTGCTGAGCTTTATGGCGGGTTGTTCTAATGAAAGTGTCTCGCCTTTTGTCTCCTTGCTTTCTGTGCTCACCATCGCGTACGAGCTGTGGCGTACAAAGTCAGTTTCAGTCAATAAGATTATCTACAGCATCAGTGCAATCCTGGGATCATGTGTTTTAATTCTCTCTCCAGGTAACTTTATCCGCGCCAGCGGGAAAGACTTTTGGTATGGGAAATCCGTTTTTGAACGAATTTTCATTCACCTGACTGAACGTGTGCATAATCATCTGGCACTTATCTGGATTGGTTATGTCGTATTGTTTCTGCTGGTGCTGTTGGTTGTCTTCAACAAGCAAATTCGCGCAAAAATTGAAAAGAGCCATCTTGTTACCGCAGCGCTGGTGGTTTGCATAGGTCTGGGCACATCATTAATCATGTTTGCCTCTCCCTCCTATCCAGATCGGGTAATGAACGGGACCTTCATGTTCTTTCTGCTGGCCATTGCTTTCCTGGCTCATGGCTTATTAACCAGTGGTGTGAGAGCGGGAGTCATCGGTACGGCAGCCGTTACCGCACTATGTGGGATAACTTTCCTATGGTCTTATCCCATGATGTATAACGCGTACGAAAAAACTGCCCGCCAGGAAGTCGTCAGGCAAAAAGTTATTAGCCAGCAGCTTGCGACAGGAAAGCAGGCGTTTACCATCCCCGATTACTATTTTGTCAAATTGCAAAACAGTGGCGGTCACTTTGGTTTCTTCCACGATCCTGCGGTCTACGGCGACTATTATGGCGTTCAGAGAATTATCAAGAAGAAAGTGAAGTTTGACTATTCAGTCGTTGCTGATGGGCAGCAGCATACGCTCGCTAACGATATCGTGGCCTACAGTAATACAGAAGGTGATTTGGCCGTTATTAGCGCGACCCCGCTTGCTTCACCGATAACGGTAACTGTCGATGGTGCGAAGAAAATTATTCAGCCCGAAAAGATGAGACAGGCAGAAATTAACCAACAATTCTGGTACTACGCCCCCATCGATAAAGGTAAGGTTACAGCAATCTCCCTCTAAGCCTGAGCGAAAAAAAGCCCCGCCTTTAAGTAAAGAGCGGGGCTTAACGCTATTTCAATTACATATTCGCGATAATCGCGTCACCAAACTCTGAACATTTCAGCAGTTTAGCGCCTTCCATCAGACGTTCGAAGTCATAGGTCACGGTCTTGTTAGCGATAGCGCCTTCCATGCCTTTAACAATCAGGTCAGCCGCTTCGAACCATTCCATATGACGCAGCATCATTTCTGCGGACAGAATGATGGAGCCCGGGTTTACTTTGTCCTGGCCTGCGTATTTCGGTGCAGTACCGTGGGTCGCTTCGAACAGGGCGCATTCGTCGCCGATGTTCGCGCCCGGAGCAATACCGATACCGCCAACCTGTGCTGCGAGGGCGTCAGAGATGTAGTCACCGTTCAGGTTCATACAGGCAATCACATCGTACTCAGCCGGACGCAGCAGGATCTGCTGCAGGAAGGCGTCAGCGATGACGTCTTTAACAACGATCTCTTTGCCGGTTTTCGGGTTCTTAATTTTCAGCCACGGGCCGCCGTCGATCAGTTCGCCACCGAATTCGTCGCGTGCCAGCTGGTAGCCCCAGTCTTTGAACGCCCCTTCGGTGAACTTCATGATGTTGCCTTTGTGAACCAGAGTCACAGAGTCACGGTCGTTAGCAATTGCGTATTCAATAGCGGCGCGAACCAGGCGTTTAGTGCCTTCTTCGGAGCACGGCTTGATGCCGATACCGCAATGTTCCGGGAAGCGAATTTTCTTCACGCCCATCTCTTCGCGCAGGAATTTAATCACTTTCTCTGCGTCAGCGGAGTCCGCTTTCCACTCGATACCCGCATAGATATCTTCTGAGTTTTCACGGAAGATAACCATATCGGTCAGTTCAGGATGTTTAACCGGGCTTGGGGTGCCCTGGTAGTAACGCACCGGGCGCAGACAAACGTAGAGGTCCAGTTCCTGACGCAGGGCAACGTTCAGAGAACGGATACCGCCGCCAACTGGCGTGGTCAACGGGCCTTTGATGGCAACGCGATATTCGCGTACCAGATCCAGCGTTTCAGCTGGCAGCCAGACATCCTGGCCATAAACCTGAGTGGATTTCTCGCCGGTGTAGATTTCCATCCAGGAAATTTTACGCTCACCTTTGTAGGCTTTCTCAACTGCGGCATTCACAACTTTGATCATCGGTGGGGTTACATCAACACCGATGCCGTCGCCTTCAATGAATGGGATAATCGGATTGTGCGGCACATTCAGCTTGCCGTCTTTCAGGGTGATTTTTTGACCTTCTGCCGGAACAACTACTTTGCTTTCCATTCACCTCTCCTTCGAGCGCTTCTGGTGTGCTCGTCATCCTTTACGCCACAGGTTCTCGCTGTTTACTACATGCCGGTTAAACCCCGGGAATGCACTGTCTTACCGCCTTCCTGCAACACAAAGAGTTAGAGCATTTTTGTTAATGATTTGTAATGATCGTGTCAATACTACCTTATTGTTCGGCGCCATGAAAGACACTCGTTATTAGGCTATAATGCGCGAATACATAACATCTGAAAATACCATGCAGAAAACTTCTTTTAGAAATCACCCGGTTAAGCGATTCAGCACGAAACAAGCTGCCAAACAACGTAAAGATAACCAGCCAAAACGCGTAGTTTTGTTCAATAAACCCTACGATGTTTTGCCGCAATTTACTGACGAAGCGGGCCGCAGCACGCTGAAAGATTTTATTCCGGTGCAAGGCGTATACGCCGCCGGACGTCTCGATCGCGATAGCGAAGGCCTTTTAGTGCTTACCAACGATGGTGTGTTGCAGGCGCGGTTGACGCAACCGGGCAAGCGCACCGGAAAAATTTACTACGTGCAGGTTGAAGGCGAACCGAGCGAGGAATCGCTGACGGCTCTGCGCACGGGCGTGACGCTCAACGATGGCCCAACGTTGCCCGCGGGAATTGAAGTGGTGAATGAACCCGAATGGCTGTGGCCGCGAAATCCGCCGATACGTGAGCGTAAGTCGATTCCCACCACCTGGCTGAAAGTCACGCTATACGAAGGCCGCAACCGTCAGGTACGCCGCATGACGGCTCACGTTGGCCACCCAACTTTGCGTCTGATTCGCTACGCGATGGGCGACTACCGTCTGGATGGGCTGGCGAATGGTGAATGGCGCGACGCCGATTAACAGGAGAGATTGTGTTTAAACCTCATGTCACCGTTGCCTGCATTGTGCATGCCAAAGACAAATTTCTGGTTGTAGAAGAGACCATCAACGGTAAAGCGTTGTGGAATCAACCCGCCGGACACCTCGAAGCCGACGAAACATTAGTGCAGGCTGCCGAGCGCGAATTGTGGGAAGAAACCGGTATTCGCGCTACGCCGCAGCACTTTATCCGTATGCACCAGTGGATAGCGCCCGACAGAACCCCCTTTTTGCGCTTTCTGTTTTTGATAGAGCTGGACGATATTTGCCCGACCGAACCGCACGACAGCGATATTGATCGCTGTCTGTGGGTCAGCGCTGAGGAAATTCTTAACGCCGCGAATCTGCGTTCAAAGCTGGTCGCGGAAAGCATTCATAGCTACCAGAGCGGCGAGCGTTACCCTCTCTCGCTAATCGGTGCATTTAACTGGCCGTTTACAGAGGGTGTCAAGTAAGGGGCTGCGTGCTAGAATATGCCGCCTTGAAGTTCAATGTCGTGAGTATTCCAATGTCAGAAAGCCAGAAAAAAGTGATCGTCGGCATGTCCGGCGGTGTTGATTCCTCCGTCTCAGCCTACCTGTTGCAACAACAAGGTTATAAGGTTGAGGGCCTGTTCATGAAGAACTGGGAGGAAGACGACGGCGAGGAATATTGTACTGCCGCCGCCGATCTTGCCGATGCGCAAGCGGTCTGCGATAAGCTCGGCATTGAGCTGCACACCGTTAACTTTGCCGCTGAATACTGGGACAACGTTTTTGAACTCTTCCTGGAAGAGTACAAAGCGGGCCGCACGCCAAACCCGGATATCCTGTGTAACAAAGAGATCAAATTCAAAGCCTTCCTCGAATTCGCCGCAGAAGATTTAGGTGCTGATTACATCGCCACCGGACACTATGTGCGCCGTAAAGATGTCAACGGCAAAAGCCAGCTGCTGCGCGGGCTGGATGGCAATAAAGATCAGAGCTACTTCCTTTACACCCTCGGTCACGAACAGATTGCCCAAAGCCTCTTCCCGGTTGGCGAGCTGGAAAAACCGCAGGTGCGTAAAATCGCCGAAGAGCTGGATCTCATCACCGCGAAGAAAAAAGATTCCACCGGTATCTGTTTCATCGGCGAGCGTAAATTCCGTGAATTTTTAGGCCGCTACCTGCCTGCCCAGCCGGGCAAAATCGTCACCGTTGATGGTGAAGAGATTGGCGAACACCAGGGGCTGATGTATCACACCCTGGGTCAGCGTAAAGGTCTTGGCATTGGCGGTACCAAAGAAGGGTCGGAAGATCCGTGGTACGTTGTCGATAAAGATGTCGAAAACAATATTCTGGTCGTTGCGCAGGGCCATGACCATCCGCGCCTGATGTCCGTTGGCTTAATTGCCCAGCAGCTGCATTGGGTCGATCGCGAGCCTGTTCAGGGTACGTTCCGCTGTACGGTCAAAACACGTTACCGCCAGACGGATATTCCCTGCACCGTCACCGCGCTGGATGAAGAACGCATTGAAGTGCGTTTTGATGAGCCCGTTGCCGCAGTCACGCCGGGCCAGTCCGCCGTGTTCTACAACGGTGAAGTCTGCCTGGGCGGCGGCGTGATCGAACAGCGCATACCGCTGCCGGCATAATAAACAGCAGTCGTCTCCCCAACGCCGGGGCACCAGACGCCCTGGCCGCGCTCAAGCGCGGGGTACCAACAAGGAGTTAGCGTGGCGAAGAACTACTACGACATCACCCTGGCGCTGGCGGGTATCTGCCAGTCCGCCAGCCTGGTGCAACAACTGGCTCATCAGGGCCACTGCGATAGCGACGCGCTGCATGTGTCGCTGAACAGCGTTATCGACCTGAACCCGGATTCAACGCTGGGCGTGTTCGGTGGCAGTGAAGCCAATCTTCGTCTCGGCCTGGAAACGCTGTTAGGCGTACTGAATGCCAGCAGCCGTCAGGGGCTCAACGCCGAGCTCACCCGCTATACTCTGAGTTTAATGGTGCTCGAACGTAAACTGGCCTCAGCGAAAGGCGCGATGGATACGCTCGGCGACCGTATCGCTGGTCTGCAGCGCCAGCTTGACCACTTCGATTTACAGTCTGAAACCCTGCTGAGCGCGATGGCCGGTATCTATGTCGATGTTATCAGCCCGCTTGGTCCGCGTATTCAGGTTACCGGCTCCCCTGCCGTGCTGCAAAGCCCGCAGGTGCAGGCAAAAGTCCGCGCCTCATTGCTGGCGGGCATCCGCTCTGCCGTGCTCTGGCACCAGGTTGGCGGTGGACGCCTGCAGCTCATGTTTTCCCGTAATCGCCTGACCACTCAGGCAAAACAAATTCTTGCTCATTTAACCCCGGAGTTATGATCTATGGAATTATCCTCACTGACCGCCGTTTCCCCTGTCGACGGCCGCTACGGCGATAAAGTCAGCGCGCTGCGCGGCATTTTCAGCGAATTCGGTTTGCTGAAATTCCGTGTGCAAGTTGAAGTGCGCTGGCTGCAAAAGCTGGCTGCGCAGGCAGCGATCAAGGAAGTTCCTGCTTTTGCCGCAGACGCAAACGGTTTCCTCGATAAAATCGTTGCCGACTTCAATGAAGAAGATGCCGCGCGCATCAAAACCATTGAGCGCACCACTAACCATGATGTGAAAGCGGTTGAGTATTTCCTGAAAGAAAAAGTGGCGGACGTGCCGGAGCTGCATGCGGTATCTGAGTTCATTCACTTCGCCTGTACTTCTGAAGATATTAACAACCTGTCTCATGCGCTGATGCTGAAAACCGCGCGTGATGAAGTGATCCTGCCTTACTGGCGCAAGCTTATCGACGGCATTAAAGATTTAGCGGTGCAGTACCGTGATATTCCGCTGCTGTCGCGTACGCACGGCCAGCCGGCGACCCCGTCCACCATCGGTAAAGAGATGGCCAACGTGGCTTACCGCATGGAGCGTCAGTATCGCCAGCTTAACCAGGTTGAAATTCTGGGTAAAATCAACGGCGCGGTCGGCAACTATAACGCCCACATCGTCGCGTATCCGGAAGTCGACTGGCATCAGTTCAGCGAAGAGTTTGTGACTTCTCTGGGTATTCAGTGGAATCCGTACACCACCCAGATCGAACCGCATGATTACATCGCCGAACTGTTTGATTGCATGGCGCGTTTCAACACGATCCTGATCGACTTTGACCGTGACGTGTGGGGCTACATCGCCCTGAACCACTTCAAGCAGAAAACCATCGCAGGTGAAATTGGTTCATCCACCATGCCGCACAAAGTTAACCCTATTGACTTTGAAAACTCCGAAGGCAACCTGGGCCTGTCGAACGCCGTGCTTCAGCATCTGGCGAGCAAACTGCCGGTGTCCCGCTGGCAGCGTGACCTGACGGACTCCACCGTGCTGCGTAACCTGGGCGTGGGTATTGGCTATGCGCTGATTGCCTACCAGTCAACCCTGAAAGGTGTGAGCAAACTGGAAGTGAACCGCGACCGTCTGCTGGACGAACTGGATCACAACTGGGAAGTGCTTGCAGAGCCGATTCAAACGGTAATGCGTCGTTATGGCATTGAAAAACCTTACGAAAAACTGAAAGAGCTGACGCGCGGCAAACGCGTTGATGCTGAAGGGATGAAACAGTTTATCGACGGCCTGGCCCTGCCGGAAGACGAAAAAGTGCGTCTGAAAGCGATGACGCCGGCGAACTATATTGGCCGCGCGATTCAGATGGTCGATGACCTGAAATAATGGCTGATTCCCTCCCCTGAATGGGGAGGGAAATTCTCCTGCTTATTCCTTTTCCTGCCTCATCAACACCCCGCATACATCTTCTATACTCCTTAATATTACGCGCTGTCAGCGACAACCCCGCTCATCAGGAAACCCAACATGCTTAGGGCTATCATTCCGCCGATTGCCGCAGTGCTGACTTTTATTGCCGGGATTTTCATTCTGAATGTGCAACTTTGGTATTCCGCCAAAATTGACAACATTGCAGGTGCCACTCACGCAGTCAAAAATATAAACCAGATTCTTGATGAGGCTAAGGCCGCCAGTAAAACAGGCATGGCTATTGCTGCATCGGGCTGTACCGTTGAGGGGCAGTATCAGTTAGGAATAACGGCGGTACTTAGCCCACACCTCAGGACGATTCTCATCCTGAAAGAGGGTAAGGCATGGTGTACCTCACTGCCTGGTAACCGTCTTCTGCTGACTAACCTGGCCTCCCTCCCTGATACGCAGTTAACGCTGGTTCGCGCTAAAGATAATGTCCATCAGCATCCAGCGCTCGTTTATCGCGCAGACTCATCGGATGGGATAATTTTGGTTACCATCAGCGACTCCCATATTCATGATGCGCTGAACAGCACCGGAAAAAATGAGCAGCTCCGCATGATTGTCGGACAGCTCTCGCTCGGTCAGGATGGAGATGTACGCGAGGTGGGGCGTCATATCAGTCGCGAAGACATTATTGAGGCCAAAATATATCCATTTTCTGTCCAGTACGCGTCCCCTGCCTTCTTCAGTCTGAAACGTATTTTCCGTCAGGGCGCTGGCGTCCTCATTTTCCTTCTGCTGATTTCCTGTCTTGCTGGCTGGTCTCTCAATAAATATTTAAATAAAACGATAACCCCGGCGGATGCCCTACGACGCGCGATCAACAACGGTGAAATTATCCCCTATTACCAACCGGTGATGGATGGACGAGATAACTCTATACGTGGTATCGAAGTCCTTGCGCGCTGGAAACATCCTGACGCTGGGTTTATTTCCCCTGCGGCTTTTATCCCGCTGGCGGAGAAATCCGGATTAATCATTCCGCTTACGCAGTCGCTTATGTGGCAGGTGGTGGCGCATATGAATGCCATCAGCAGCAAATTGCCGGAGGGCTTTCACGTCGGTATTAACTTCAGCGCCGCACACATCAACGCGGCCTCTTTCGTTGAGGATTGCCTGAAATACCAGGCGGGTTTTGTGAATAAAAAGTTGACGCTGGTGCTGGAAGTGACCGAGCGCGAACCGTTGCACGTGGATGAACAGCTCATCAGTAACCTCAACACGCTGCACGCGAATGGTTTTGCGATTGCACTGGACGATTTCGGCACCGGTTATTCCGGCCTCTCTTACCTGCACGATCTGAACATCGATTACATTAAAATCGATCAGAGTTTTGTCGGTCGCGTGAACGAAGATGAGGATTCAACAAAATTGCTCGATTGCGTACTTGACCTGGCGCGGAAACTCTCCTTAACGATTGTCGCCGAAGGCGTCGAAACACAAACGCAGCTGAACTACCTCAATCGTAACAATATCAGTCTGCTGCAAGGTTACTATTTCTACAAGCCCGTTAAGTTTGTCGAGCTGGTAAAAATATTGCTGTCGAAGCCAAAAGAGAAAATTGAGCGCTATATTGAATCATAAAAAAAACGAATCAGGACAACGTCTTTTACTGGCCGGTGTTTAGTTTTAGTATAACCAGCCAGGGTTAAACTATTAACTTCAATAATGATATGGAGAAAAAACATGCGCGTACTCGTGGTAGAGGATAACGCCCTGTTACGTCACCATCTGAAGGTTCAGCTTCAGGAGCTGGGTCATCAGGTTGATGCGGCGGAAGACGCAAAGGAAGCGGATTACTATTTGGGCGAGCATCTGCCGGATATTGCCATTGTCGACCTCGGGTTGCCGGATGAAGACGGCCTTTCTCTGATTCGCCGCTGGCGCAGTCACGATATTTCGTTACCGGTTCTGGTACTGACTGCCCGCGAAGGCTGGCAGGATAAAGTCGAGGTGCTGAGTGCCGGGGCCGATGACTACGTCACCAAGCCGTTCCATATTGAAGAAGTGGCTGCGCGCATGCAGGCGCTGATGCGCCGGAACAGCGGCCATGCTTCACAGGTGATCTCCCTGCCGCCGTTCCAGGTGGATCTCTCACGTCGCGAACTGTCGATCAACGACGAAGTGATCAAGCTGACGGCGTTCGAATACACCATTATTGAAACGCTGATTCGCAATAACGGCAAAGTGGTAAGCAAAGATTCCCTGATGCTCCAGCTTTACCCCGACGCCGAACTGCGCGAGAGCCACACCATCGATGTGCTGATGGGGCGCCTGCGCAAGAAAATTCAGGCGCAATATCCGCATGACGTGATCAACACCGTCCGTGGCCAGGGCTATCTGTTCGAACTGCGCGGATGAACAAGCTATTGCGGCATATGCTGCCCCTCTCGCTGCGGGTTCGCTTCTTGCTGGCGACCGCAGCCGTGGTGATGGTGCTTTCTCTCGCTTACGGCATGGTGGCCCTGGTGGGTTACAGCGTCAGCTTCGACAAAACCACCTTCCGCCTGCTGCGCGGTGAAAGCAATCTGTTCTATACCTTTTCCAAATGGGAAGACGGCAAATTAACCGTCGACATGCCCGATAACCTCATTCGTCAAAGCCCGACGATGGCCATCATCTATGACACCAAAGGCAATTTGCTTTGGCAGCAGAAAGATGTTCCCTGGCTGAAAAACCGTATTCAGAAGGAGTGGCTGCGCGGTAACGGCTTCCATGAGATAGAAGCGGATATCAATTCCTCCAGCACCTTACTGACCGATAACCAGGAAGCGCAGGAACAGCTGAGTGAAATCCGCAAAGAAGATGATGACTCAGAGATGACGCACTCTGTTGCGGTCAACAGCTACCCGGCGACAAAGCTAATGCCCGCGCTGGTGATCGTGGTGATCGACACGATCCCTATCGAGCTTAAACGCTCTTATATGGTGTGGAGCTGGTTTATCTACGTGCTGGCAGCCAACCTGCTGCTGGTGGTTCCGCTGCTGTGGGTGGCGGCGCACTGGAGCCTGCGCCCGCTGGCGGCGTTGACGCGCGAAGTGCGCGAGCTTGAAGAGCATAACCGCGAAGCGTTAAACCCGGAAACGACCCGCGAGTTGACCGGCCTGGTGCGTAACCTGAATCGCCTGCTGAAAAGCGAACGCGAGCGTTATGATAAATATCGCACCACCCTCACCGACCTGACGCACAGCCTGAAAACGCCGCTGGCGGTGCTGCAAAGTTCGCTACGCTCGCTGCGCAGTGAAAAAATCAGCGTCAGCGAAGCCGAACCCATTATGCTGGAACAAATTAGCCGCATCTCTCAGCAAATTGGCTATTACCTCAATCGCGCCAGTATGCGTACCGACAGCACGCTGATCAGTCGCGAGCTTCACCCGGTCGCGCCGACGCTGGATAGCTTAATTTCCGCGCTGAATAAGGTGTATCAGCGTAAGGGCGTGAGCATTAGCCTCGACATTTCGCCGGAGATTAGCTTTGTCGGCGAGAAAAACGACTTCATGGAAGTGATGGGCAACGTGCTGGATAACGCCTGCAAATACTGCCTTGAATTCGTGGAGGTGTCCGCGCATCAGGCCGACAACCAGCTGCACGTGATTGTTGAAGATGATGGTCCGGGCATTCCGCAGGGTAAACGAGATCTGGTGTTCGATCGCGGCCAGCGCGCCGATACACTCAGGCCAGGCCAGGGCGTCGGGCTCTCTGTCGCTCGCGATATTGTCGAGCAGTATGACGGGCAAATCATCACCGCCGACAGCCTGTTGGGCGGGGCAAAAATGGACGTGGTTTTTGGTCGCCAGAACCTGGAGCACCACGTCGGCTAAATCCGGTTTGCGCAGCAGGCAGGTTGCCGGATTACGTGTATAATCCGAGAAAACACCTGCTGCGGACATACTAATATGGATTATCACTTAACGCTCAACTGGCCCGACTTTATCGAACGCTACTGGCAGAAACGCCCGGTGGTCCTCAAACGCGGGTTTGCTAACTTTGTCGACCCTATTTCGCCGGATGAGCTGGCTGGCCTGGCGATGGAAAACGAAGTCGACAGCCGGCTGGTGAGTCATCTTGACGGAAAATGGCAGGTCAGCCACGGGCCGTTTGAAAGCTACGATCACCTCGATGAAACCAACTGGTCGTTGCTGGTTCAGGCGGTCGATCACTGGCACGAGCCCTCTGCGGCGCTGATGCGTCCCTTCCGCGCCCTGCCCGATTGGCGCATTGACGACTTGATGATTTCCTTCTCCGTACCGGGCGGCGGCGTTGGCCCGCATCTTGACCAGTACGACGTCTTTATCATTCAGGGGACGGGTCGCCGTCGCTGGCGCGTGGGCGAGAAAGTGCCGATGAAACAGCACTGCCCGCACCCTGATTTACTCCAGGTAGACCCTTTCGAAGGCATCATTGATGAAGAGCTCGAGCCGGGAGATATTCTGTACATCCCGCCAGGCTTCCCGCACGAAGGTTATTCGCTGGAAAACTCGTTGAACTACTCCGTGGGTTTCCGCGCGCCAAGCGGTCGCGAACTGTTTAGTGGTTTTGCCGATTACATCCTGCAACGCGAACTGGGCAGCCAGCGTTATACCGATCCGGACGTGCCTGCGCGCGCGCATCCGGCGGATATTCTGCCGCAGGAAGTCGACCGTCTGCGCGAAATGATGCAGGGGTTAATGAATCAGCCAGAGCAGTTCCAGCAATGGCTCGGCGAGTTTATCAGCCAGTCACGCCACGAGCTGGACGTTGCGCCGCCAGAGCCGCCGTATCAACCAGATGAAATTTACGACGCGCTGCAACAGGGCGATAAACTGGCGCGTTTAGGTGGGTTACGCGTGCTGAAAATCGGCGACGATGTTTTCGTTAACGGCGAAAAAATCGACTCACCTCATCGTCCGGCACTGAATGCGCTGGCAGGAAATATGGTGCTGGAAAGCGAACACTTCGGCGATGCGCTGGAAGACCCGTCATTCCTCGCGATGCTGGCCGCGCTGGTAAACAGCGGGTACTGGTTTTTTGAGGGGTGAGTGAGGCCCCTCACCCCGGCCCTCTCCCTCGGGGAGAGGGCGAAAACCCGCATTGAACGTAACTATGAGCTCAATCGGTCCCCTCTCCCAGTGGGAGAGGGTTAGGGTGAGGGGGAGACTTACCCCGCCCGCTTCGCCGTCAGCTCCGCGATACGCACAATCACCTGCACCGCTTTTTCCATCCCTTCCAGCGTCACAAACTCGTGTTTACCGTGATAGTTGTAGCCGCCGGTGAAGAGATTTGGGCATGGCAGCCCCATAAAGGAAAGCTGTGCGCCGTCGGTACCGCCGCGAATCGGTTTGAGATCCGGCTCGATATTGCAATCACGCATCGCCTGCTGAGCGATATCGATGATGTGCGGATGCTCCATCACCTTCTCGCGCATATTGTAATAGCTGTCTTCAATGATCAGCTCAATGTAGCAATCCGGATGCAGCCCTTTGCCGACCTTCTTGGCGATCTCCATCATTTTGCGTTTCCGCGCTTCGAACTGCTTACGGTCAAAATCGCGAATGATGTAGTGCATTTCCGCGCGATCAACGGAACCTTTCATCGTATTTAGATGATAAAAGCCTTCGTAACCGTCTGTTTTCTCCGGGCTCTCATCAGCGGGCACTTCCGCATGAATGCGCGCGGCCAGCGACAGCGCATTGACCATCACCCCTTTCGCGGTACCCGGATGCACATTGTTGCCGACTATCTTGATAATCACCGATGCGGCGTTGAAGTTTTCATACTCCAGTTCACCCACACCGCCGCCATCAACGGTATAAGCCCAGCGGGCATCAAAGGCTTCCACATCAAAGTGCTTTGCGCCCTTGCCCACTTCTTCGTCTGGCGTAAACGCCACGCGGATATCGCCGTGAGGAATGTTTTTCTCTTTCAGTACCGCCAGCGCGGTCATGATTTCTGCGATGCCCGCTTTATCATCTGCGCCGAGCAGCGTTTTGCCGTCAGTGGTGATAAGCGTCTGGCCCAGCAGTTGATGCAGCACTGGGAACATCACTGGCGAAAGCACTTCATCGCCGATACCCAGCGCAATGTCGCCGCCGCGATAGTTTTCCACGATTTGTGGATTGACGTTTTTACCGCTGAAATCGGGTGCGGTATCGACGTGTGAAATAAAGCCTACCGCTGGAATATCGCCGTCGATATTCGCAGGCAACGTGCCCATCACGGTGCCTTTTTCGCTCAGAGTGACATTCACCAGCCCCATTGCTTCAAGCTGTTCTTTGAGCAGATGCAACAGTTTCCACTGCCCCTCTGTACTCGGCACCTGACGCACGCCGGGCTTAGATTGCGTGTCCAGAGAAACATACTGTAAAAAACGCTCAAGTAATTTATCCATGCAGTCACCCTCACTTTTTGTGACAACATTATCAATAAGCGGGAAAACACAAATATTGCGTCAGGTCACTTTTACCCCGGCAAAGCCCATTTTTTTTCGCTAAATCATTTACAGGCTTAAAGATAGCTCATCTGTATGCATAGAGGATTGGCGATTTAACACGATTGCCGTAGAATGCCAGGCCTTAATATGTGTCAGGCCTCTATACGTCTAAAGGTGGTTAACCACAAACCCCGCATCGGTAAGCCATCCGGTGCGTCTGAATGGGACAGAGTAAAAAATTGAATACACAATCGCGTTCGCTTTCACCGCTGGTGCAATTGGCGGGAATTCGCAAAGGCTTCGATGGTAAAACGGTCATCTCCGATCTGAACCTGACCATCAATAACGGCGAGTTCCTCACGCTGCTTGGGCCCTCTGGCTGCGGTAAAACAACCGTCCTTCGTCTTATTGCGGGTCTTGAAAATGTAGACTCTGGGACGATTCACCTGGAAAATCAGGATATTACTAACGTTCCGGCCGAAGATCGCCACGTTAACACCGTTTTCCAGAGCTATGCGCTTTTTCCGCACATGTCCGTCTTCGAAAACGTGGCATTTGGTCTGCGCATGCAGAAAACCCCTGCCGATCAAATTACCCCTCGTGTAACCGACGCGCTGCGTATGGTGCAACTGGAAGAGTTCGCTGAGCGCAAACCGCATCAGCTCTCCGGCGGTCAGCAGCAGCGCGTAGCGATTGCCCGTGCGGTGGTCAATAAACCGAGCCTGCTGTTGCTGGATGAATCGCTCTCTGCGCTCGACTACAAGCTGCGTAAGCAGATGCAGAACGAACTCAAAGCGTTGCAGCGAAAGCTGGGTATCACGTTTGTTTTTGTCACCCACGATCAGGAAGAAGCGCTCACCATGTCGGACCGCATCGTGGTGATGCGCGACGGACGTATTGAGCAGGACGGCACCCCGCGTGAAATTTACGAAGAGCCGAAAAACCTGTTTGTCGCCAGTTTTATTGGCGAGATCAATATTTTCGAGGCGACCGTGATTGAGCGTCTGGATGAACGCCGGGTACGTGCCAACGTCGAGGGCCGCGAGTGCAATATTGATGTCAATTTCCCGGTGACGCCCGGCCAGAAACTGAATGTGCTGCTGCGCCCGGAAGATCTGCGCGTCGATGAAATCAACCACAACGATCACATTGAAGGCCTGATTGGCTACGTGCGTGAGCGCAACTATAAGGGCATGACGCTGGAGTCGGTCGTCGAGCTGGAAAATGGCAAGATGGTGCTGGTCAGCGAATTCTTTAATGAAGATGACCCGGACTTTGACCATTCGCTCGATCAAAAAATGGCCATTAACTGGGTAGAAAGCTGGGAGGTCGTACTGGCTGATGAAGAACACAAGTAAGTTCCAGAATGTGGTGATTGCCACAATCGTCGGTTGGCTTGTGTTATTTGTCTTTCTGCCCAACCTGATGATCATCGGTACCAGCTTTTTGACCCGCGACGACGCCAGTTTCGTCAAAATGGTCTTTACGCTGGATAACTACGCGCGCCTGCTCGACCCGCTGTACTTCGAGGTGCTGCTGCACTCGCTGAACATGGCGCTCATTGCTACGCTCGCCTGCCTGGTGCTGGGCTATCCCTTCGCCTGGTTTCTGGCAAAGCTGCCGCACAAGGTGCGCCCGCTGCTGCTGTTTCTGCTGATCGTTCCCTTCTGGACTAACTCGTTGATTCGTATCTACGGGCTGAAAATTTTCCTCAGCACCAAAGGCTATCTGAACGAGTTTTTGCTGTGGCTGGGCGTTATCGACACGCCGATTCGCATCATGTTCACGCCGAGCGCAGTCATCATCGGCCTGGTCTATATCCTCCTGCCGTTTATGGTGATGCCACTCTACTCCAGCATCGAGAAACTCGATAAACCCTTGCTGGAAGCGGCGAAGGATCTGGGAGCCAATAAGCTGCAAACGTTCATACGCATTATCATTCCGTTGACGATGCCGGGGATTATCGCGGGTTGTCTGCTGGTCATGCTGCCCGCGATGGGCCTGTTCTACGTCTCTGACCTGATGGGCGGCGCGAAAAACCTGCTCATTGGTAACGTCATTAAGAGCCAGTTCCTCAATATTCGCGACTGGCCGTTCGGTGCGGCCACCAGCATTACATTGACGGTAGTGATGGGTCTGATGCTGCTCGTTTACTGGCGCGCCTCGCGTCTGCTGAATAAAAAGGTGGAGCTGGAATGATCGGTAAACTGCTGCGCGGCGGTTTTATGACCGCCATTTACGCTTATCTCTACATCCCGATTATTATTTTGATCGTGAACTCCTTTAACAGCTCGCGTTTCGGGATTAACTGGCAGGGTTTTACCACCAACTGGTATAGCCTGCTGATGAACAACGACAGCCTGTTGCAGGCCGCCCAGCACTCACTGACGATGGCTATCTTCTCGGCAACCTTCGCCACGCTAATTGGTTCGCTGACGGCGGTGGCACTCTATCGCTACCGTTTTCGCGGCAAACCGTTTGTCAGCGGCATGTTGTTCGTGGTGATGATGTCACCGGACATCGTGATGGCCATCTCGCTACTGGTGCTGTTTATGCTGCTGGGGATCCAGCTCGGCTTCTGGTCGCTGCTGTTCTCGCATATCACCTTCTGCCTGCCGTTTGTGGTGGTCACCGTCTACTCGCGCCTGAAAGGGTTTGATGTGCGAATGCTGGAAGCAGCAAAAGATTTGGGTGCCAGCGAACTCACTATTTTACGAAAAATCATACTGCCGCTGGCGATGCCTGCGGTAGCCGCCGGTTGGCTGTTGAGCTTTACGCTCTCAATGGATGATGTGGTCGTGTCCTCATTTGTTACCGGGCCGGGCTATGAGATTTTACCGCTAAAAATTTACTCAATGGTTAAAGTCGGCGTTTCACCGGAAGTGAATGCGCTGGCGACGATTTTGCTGGTGCTATCACTGATACTGGTCATTGCCAGCCAGCTTATTGCTCGCGATAAAACGAAAGGTCTGGCGCGCCAGGCATAATGGGAGTTGGCCTGAATTCAGGCCAATCAACACAGCAGCCTTTCAAGGCTCAATCAGGGGACGTTAAATGAAAAAATGGTCACGCCACCTGCTCGCAGCGGGTGCTTTAGCACTGGGAATGAGCGCCGCTCACGCTGATGACACGAAAACACTCTACTTCTACAACTGGACGGAATATGTTCCGCCGGGGCTGTTAGAACAGTTCACCAAAGAGACGGGTATCAAGGTTATCTATTCGACCTATGAATCGAATGAAACCATGTACGCTAAGCTTAAAACCTACAAAGACGGCGCCTATGACCTGGTGGTGCCGTCCACCTATTACGTCGATAAAATGCGCAAAGAGGGCATGATCCAGAAGATCGATAAAACGAAGTTAACCAACTTCGGCAACCTCGACCCGGAAATGCTCAATAAACCGTTCGACCCGAACAATGATTACTCCATCCCGTATATCTGGGGGGCGACCGCTATCGGCGTGAACAGCGACAGTATCGATCCGAAAAGCATCACCAGCTGGGCCGATCTGTGGAAGCCGGAGTATAAAAACAGCCTGCTGTTAACGGACGATGCCCGCGAAGTGTTCCAGATGGCGCTGCGCAAGCTGGGTTATTCCGGCAATACCACTGACCCGAAAGAGATTGAAGCCGCCTATAACGAGCTGAAAAAACTGATGCCGAACGTGGCCGCGTTCAACTCTGATAACCCGGCCAACCCGTATATGGAAGGCGAAGTAAACCTGGGTATGGTGTGGAACGGCTCGGCGTGGGTCGCGCGTCAGAACGGTACGCCGCTGGAGGTCGTGTGGCCGAAAGAAGGCGGCATCTTCTGGATGGATAGTCTCTCTATTCCAGCAAATGCCAAAAACAAAGAAGGCGCACTGAAACTCATCAACTTCCTGCTGCGCCCGGAAGTGGCAAAACAGGTCGCGGAAACCATCGGCTACCCAACGCCAAACCTCGCGGCGCGTAAGCTGCTGAGTCCGGACGTGGCTAACGATAAATCACTCTACCCTGACGCTGATACCATCAACAAAGGCGAATGGCAGAATGACGTTGGCGCGGCCAGCGCGATTTATGAAGAGTATTATCAGAAGTTGAAGGCAGGACGGTAAGACGACAACGGGGCGATACGCCCCGTTTTTTTTACGCTACTTATCGGTATTACCGATATTTTGCAGCAACTGCTCGACGAATTCGGGCACTACTTCACTCGCCAGCCCGTAGTACTTCTCTTCAAACTCGCTGCCCACCTGGCTTGGTTCGAGGTTGAGCTCCACGGTTTTCGCGCCGTGCAGTTTGGCTTCATGCACAAAACCTGCCGCCGGATAGACGTGGCCGGAGGTCCCGATGGCGATAAAAATGTCGGCCATAGAGAGCGCCAGATAGATGTGGTCCATCTCGAACGGCATCTCACCAAACCAGACGATATGCGGGCGCAACGGCGCCGGGAACTGACAACAGTGACATTTATCGTCCGGCGTCACATCGTCTGTCCAGTCCAGCACTTGTCCGCTCTGCGTGCAGCGCACTTTGAGCAGTTCGCCGTGCATATGCAGCACATTTTTGCTGCCTGCACGCTCATGCAGGTTATCGATATTTTGCGTCACCAGCATAAAATTATCGCCCAGCGCCTCTTCCAGCCTGGCCAGCGCAATATGCGCGGCATTTGGCTGGATTTCCGGCTGCTGAAGCTGCCTGCGGCGCGCGTTGTAAAACGCCTGAACCAGCGCCGGATCGCGCTGGAACCCTTCAGGCGTCGCCACATCTTCAACCCGATGCTCTTCCCACAGCCCATCAGCCGCGCGAAACGTGCGAATACCCGATTCAGCCGAAATACCGGCGCCCGTTAGCACAAGAACTCTTGGTTTATCCATATGCTCTGGTATCACCCTGTCAGTGAAAAAAATCCGCTGGCGCAGACGCTGGCGCAGCTGACGTTTATTCCGACGAAAACGGCTCAATCGATGTAAGCGGCGCGACTGCATATCTACTCCATGTATTAGTTTGTGAGATGAAGGAAGGCAGCGCCGCGCATTCCTCCCGCGTCACCGTGTCGCGCGCGTTCTATGCGCGGTACGGCAGCGACGGGAAGCAAATGGCGCGGCAGGCGCTGCGCTAGCCCATCTGTGATAGCTGAAAAGTTTGATAACCCGCCACCGAGGACCACTAAATCGGGGTCCACGATAGTTAAAATATTGCCCAGGCACACCGCCAGGAGGTCCAGATAGCGCTCAACGTGTTCGCGCGCCTGCGTGTCGCCCTGCTCCCACAATGCGACAATCTCCGGAGAGGTGCGTTGCTGGTGATAAAAATGTGTATAAAGCCAGGCAAATCCGCGCCCGGAAAGGTAATTTTCGATGCAGCCCAGTTGCCCGCAGCCGCAGCGCGTTAACGGAAAATCACGCCCCACCACCTCTAACGCATCCACCGGCAAGCGGATGTGTCCGAACTCTCCGGTAATGTAACGATGGCCGGTAATCGATTTGCCGTTCTGCACAATGCCGCCACCGACGCCGGTGCCGAGAATTAACCCCATCACCAACGGGTATTGGGTGAATTCATCGTCCCACGCTTCTGAGATTGCGAAGCAGTTGGCGTCGTTATCGAGACGGACATCGCGCTCCAGCAAGCGGCTTAAGTCTGCGCGCAGCGGTTTGCCGGTAGCAGCAGGCACGTTGGCCGCATACAGTGTACCGTCTTCGGTTTCCGGCATGCCTGGAATACCAATACCCACGGTTCCCTGACAGTTGAAGCGCGCATCGGCTTGCGCCACCAGCCCGCAAACGGCGTCAAGAAACGCGTCATAACTCTCTTTCGGCGTCGCGACACGCGTTTCCCAGACTAGCTGTCGCTTCGTATCGAACACGCCGAGTGCAATTTTGCTGCCGCCAATATCAAATCCATAATGCATCATCGTAAATTCCTCTTACTGACGCGCACAGCGGCAAAACTGCACCGTCAGGACGTTAAATTACTGGCCACTCAGCACCCTCGCCGGGTCGATACGGCTGGCGCGGCGAGCCGGATACCAGCTCGCCAGCAAACTCAGCAACAGTGCGGTGACCAGCACATAAAAGACATCCAGCCAGTGAAGTTCAGACGGCAGGAAGTCAATAAAATAGATATCGCCAGACAAAAATTTATGGCGAGTAACACCTTCAATCCACTTCATAATCGGCGTCAGATTCAGCGCACACAGTACGCCAATCACCACACCGAGCAGGCTGCCTAACAGGCCAGCGAGTAAACCATACCACACGAAAATTGCGCGGATCAGCCCGTCTTTTGCGCCCAATGTGCGCAGTACCGCAATATCGCTACTTTTATCTTTCACCGCCATCACCAGTGTTGAGACGATGTTGAAGCAGGCCACGCCGATCACCAGCACCATCGCCAGATACATAATCGCGCGGATCATCTGGATATCGCGGTACATATAGCCGTAGGTGCCAATCCAGCTCTGAATAGTGACATAGCTGTTGGTCACTTCGCCTGCCGAACGGACCAGTTTGTTGGCGTTAAAGACGTCGTTTACTTTAATCGCGATGCCCGTGACACTGTCACCCATTTCCAGATACTGCTGCGCATCCTGCAATGGAATCATGGCAAAGCTATGATCGAGCTGGCCGCTAAGCTGCAAAATGCCGGAAACATGCAAACGAATGCGTTTGGGTTGCAGCAGCTTGTGTTCCGCATTGGCGTTCGGGATCATGATGGTCAGCCAGTCACCCTGCTTCACCTTCAGCGCATCCGCCACACCTTTGCCGATAATGATTTGCTGACCGCCCGCCTTAAAGTCGCTCCAGCTTTCGCCCTGCACAAATTTCGGCAACGCGCTTAAACGGCTTTCCTGCGCAGGATCGACACCTTTCACCTGAATCGCGCGCATATTGCTGCCGCTTTCGACCAACCCGGTGAAGGTGATGTAAGGCGCCGCAGCCGCGATACCGTTCACTTTTTCAACCTGCGGCAGAATGGTGCGCCAGTTGGTCCACGGCTGGTTTACCGCTTCAATTTGCCCGTGCGGTACTACGGCAAGTACGCGGTTGTTCAGCTCGCGTTCAAAGCCGTTCATGGCGCTTAAGCCGAGGATCAATACTGCGACGCCCAGCGCGATGCCGACGGTGGAAATCACGGAGATCAGCGACACCATGCCGCTGCGGCGACGCCCGCGGCTAAAGCGCAGGCCAATCAGAAGGGAGAGTGACGGGGCCATCAATCTGCTCCCATCAGGGAGAGTTGATCGGTAAGACGGCCATCGCGCATCTCAAGCTGGCGGCCCATGCGTTTCGCCAGTTGCAGGTCATGGGTGACAACCAGGAACGCGGTCCCCTGGGACTGGTTCAGTTCACCCAGCAGTTTAAAAATGCTGTCAGCGTTTTTGGCATCCAGGTTGCCGGTCGGTTCATCCGCCAGCACCAGACGCGGGTTGTTGACCAGTGCACGGGCAATTGCCACGCGCTGGCGTTCGCCGCCTGAGAGTTCCGACGGGCGATGGCGGGCACGATGCCCAAGCCCAACGGCGTTCAGCATCTCTAATGCGCGCGCATTGATTTCCGCCGGTTTCTTCTTGCCGATAAGCAGTGGCATTGCCACATTTTCCAGCGCGGTGAAATCGGGCAGCAGGTGGTGGAACTGATAGATAAAGCCGAGTTTCTGGTTACGCAGTTCAGCTTTCGCCGCCGAAGAGAGCTTGCTCATTGGCTGACCGCTAAAAATAACGTCGCCGGAGGTCGGTGTATCAAGCCCGCCCAGCAGGTGCAGCAGCGTACTTTTACCGGAGCCGGAGCTACCGACAATCGCCATCATCTCGCCTTCGCCCACGTTAAAGCTCACATTGTGCAGCACGTCGGTTTGCACAGAGCCTTCCTGATAGCGTTTGCACAGGTTGTCGCATTGCAACAGGATCTTATTCATAACGTAAAGCCTCAGCGGGTTGAGTGGCGGCAGCGCGCCAGGAAGGATAAAGCGTAGAGAGTAACGCCAGCGCCATCGCCACCAGCGCAATCACGATAACCTGCAATGGGTCGATAGCCACCGGCAGCGCAGCGCCATCGAGAAACGCGCCGATTATCGGCATTAAATTGTTAAGTTGACTGGCGAGCAACACGCCCAGCACGGCACCAAGCAGTGCACCTATCACGCCTGCGCTCGCGCCCTGGACCATAAAGACCATCAGAATTTGACGTGGTGTCAGCCCCTGGGTTTGCAGAATGGCGACTTCGCCCTGCTTCTCCATCACCATCAGACCCAGCGAGGTGATGATATTGAAGGCTGCCACCGCGATGATAAGGCTCAGCAGCAGCCCCATCATGTTTTTCTCCATGCGCACGGCCTGGAACAGCTCGCCTTTACGCTCGCGCCAGTCCTGCCATTTGGTGCCTTCCGGCAGCGTTTGCTGGCTGAGGGTATCGACCTGCAACGGTTTATCGAGCCACAGACGCCAGCCAGTGATATTCCCCGCCGGATAGCGCATCAAGCGCGAGGCATCCTGAATGTTGACCAGCATTTGATAACCATCGACTTCGCTGCTTGCGGCGAAGGTGCCGATGACATTAAACAGGCGCTGGCTCGGAACGCGGCCCATCGGCGTAAACTGGCTGGCCGATGGCACCATCACGCGCAGCTGATCGCCACGGTTAACGCCCAGTTGCCCCGCCAGCTGTTCACCGAGAATGACGTTATATTTGCCCGCTTCCAGCGCACTCTGTTTGACGTTAACCAGATATGGCGTCAGCGGATCTTTCTGGGCGGGATCAACACCCAGCATCACGCCAACCGAGACGTTGCGCGCGCTTTGCAGCACCACATCGCCGGTGGTTAACGGCGCAACGCGCGTGACGCCTTGCAGCTTGATGTCTTTCTCAGGCAGCGTTTGAGGATTGAGCGAACCGTTTTCAGCGGTCAGGATGGCCTGAGGCATCAGCCCCAAAATGTTGTTTTGCAGCTCGCGTTCAAAGCCGTTCATCACCGAAAGTACGGTAACCAGCGCCATTACGCCAAGCGTAATGCCGATTGTCGACAGCCAGGAAACAAAGCGACCGAAACGGTCCGCTGCGCGCCCACGCATATAACGCAGGCCAATGAATAGTGCGACAGGTTGATACATGTAATCCGTCTTTGCTGATAGCAGAGGCATGAGTATATAAGCGAAAGCAAAGAGCGTAAATGAGTGAAACAGTAAGTTTTCGTCATCGCCGGGTTAAAATATTCCTAAAAATCAAGTAAATGATTTCAGATTCGCAGATAAAACAGGCGATTGATTTGCGCAATAACGTGGAAAACGATACCTGGCTGTTACCTGATCCTTTTCTGAAAATGGTCTGAATACAGACTGTTACCCATTACATCCCTTTTTACGGCCTTCAGGATAACGCTTTATTTTATGGCAACGAAGGCACGGCGACATGCAACAAAAAACATTATGGATCAACCAGATAAAAGGGCTATGCATCTGCCTGGTGGTGGTGTATCACTCGGTGATTACCTTCTATCCGCATCTCTACGCGTTCCAGCATCCCTG
This sequence comes from Pseudocitrobacter sp. CD920760, assembly GCF_057782505.1. Taxonomy (NCBI): domain Bacteria; kingdom Pseudomonadati; phylum Pseudomonadota; class Gammaproteobacteria; order Enterobacterales; family Enterobacteriaceae; genus Pseudocitrobacter; species Pseudocitrobacter sp. CD920760. The sequence continues at coordinate 2,161,104 of NZ_CM173490.1, read as the reverse complement.
GTCAGAGACGCTCTCGAAATGCTGGATCTACTTCAATTTATATCTCGCCCCGTTCCGCATGCCGGTCTTTTTCTTTATCTCGGGCTTTCTTATTCAGCGCTATGTCGCCGAAGTGCCATGGAAAGGCTGCGTGGATAAACGCATCTGGCATATTGTTTATGTGCTGGCGCTGTGGGGGCTGTTGCAGTGGCTGGCACTGCGCCAGCTAAACGGCTGGCTGGCGCCTGAGCGCGACCTTGGTAATGCCGCCAACGCAGCCTACGCCGATAACCCCGGCGAGTTTTTGTATGGCATGCTCACCGCCAGCACCAGCCTGTGGTATCTCTACGCACTGGTCGTCTATTTCGTGTTCTGCAAACTGTTTGTGCGCGCGAAGGCGCCGCTACTTGTCGCGTTAGCCGTCCTCAGCGTGGCAATCAACTACCTGCCGCTACCGTGGTGGGGAATGAACAGCGTGCTGCGTAACGTTATCTATTATGCGCTGGGCGCGTGGTACGGCACGGCGGTGATGACCTGGCTGACGACAGCGCTGCCGCGCAAGGCGTTTGTTCCGCTTCTGATTTTCGCACTTGCCGCCGTGGCGCTCTACTTCAAAGGTATTCCGCTGCTGATGGCGCTGCTGTCGATTTTCGTCATCATGAAGCTGTTCTGGCGAGCCAGTCACGTTATTCAACCGAGCGAAAATAACTGGCTGAACGTCGTGGGTTCAAACACCATCGCCATCTACACCACGCACCGTATTCTGGTCGAAGGCGCAAGCCTGGTACTCATCAAACAGGTAAACGGGCATGCGCTCACGGCGACCAGCGAACTGGCGTTGCTGCTGACTTACCCGCTGCTAAGCCTTTTCGTGTGCACACTGTTTGGTCTTTTAGTGCGTCAGATTTCACGCCGCCTGACGGACGATCTGCTGTTTAGCCCGCCGGCAAAAAGCGCGCTGGCGACGTCCTGACCCCACGCGCCAGGCTTCCGGGCCTGGCGTTTTCTCTCCTCGATTTTCCGCAGTTGCACTCCCGCCGCCATCACGGATAATAAGCGTAATAAATTGATATTTTTACCGTGTCACTTTGCGGTTTCTGGAGAACGTGCCCCGCTATGCCTGAACTAGCCCGTTACGCCCTACCCACCAAAGCTGGCGATCAGCGTCAACTGGGGGAACTGACCGGTGCGGCCTGCGCCACGCTGGTCGCGGAGATTTCCGAACGTCATGCCGGCCCGGTTATCCTGATTGCGCCGGATATGCAAAACGCCCTGCGACTGCACGATGAAATCAGCCAGTTTACCGATAATCTGGTGATGAACCTTGCCGACTGGGAAACGCTGCCGTACGACAGTTTTTCGCCGCACCAGGACATTATTTCGTCTCGTCTTTCAACGCTTTATCAGTTGCCGATGATGCAGCGCGGCGTGCTGATAGTGCCCGTAAGCACACTGATGCAGCGCGTTTGCCCGCACAGTTATCTGCACGGCCACGCATTGATGATGAAAAAAGGCCAGCGTCTGTCACGCGATGCCCTGCGTGCGCAGCTCGACAGCGCGGGTTATCGCCACGTGGATCAGGTCATGGAGCACGGCGAGTACGCCACGCGCGGCGCGCTGCTCGATCTTTTCCCGATGGGCAGCGAGCAGCCGTATCGTCTCGATTTCTTCGATGATGAAATTGACAGCCTGCGCGTGTTCGACCCGGACAGCCAGCGCACGCTGGAAGAAGTCGATTCCATTAATCTTCTGCCTGCACACGAATTCCCGACGGATAAAACCGCCATCGAGCTGTTCCGCAGTCAGTGGCGCGATAAGTTCGATGTAAAACGCGACGCCGAGCATATCTATCAACAGGTGAGTAAAGGTACGCTGCCAGCGGGGATCGAGTACTGGCAGCCGCTGTTCTTTAGCGAGCCGTTGCCGCCGCTGTTCAGCTATTTCCCGGCCAATACGCTGCTGGTGAATACCGGTGACCTCGACGCCAGCGCTACGCGCTTCCAGGCTGATGCACAGGCGCGCTTCGAGAATCGCGGCGTTGACCCGATGCGGCCTTTACTGGAGCCCGAACTGCTGTGGCTGCGCCCGGACGAGCTCAACGGTGAGCTAAAAAAATGGCCGCGCATTCAGCTTAAAACAGAGCATCTGGCAGAGAAAGCCGCCAATACTAACCTCGGCTTCCAGCCGCTGCCCGAGCTGGCGATTCAGGCGCAAAATAAAGAGCCGCTGGATAACCTGCGCCGCTTCCTGGAATCGTTCACCGGCCCGGTGATTTTCTCCGTAGAGAGCGAAGGTCGTCGGGAAGCGTTAGGCGAACTTCTGGCGCGTATCAAGCTATCGCCAAAACGCATTCTGCGGCTGGATGAAGCCACGGACACCGGGCGCTATCTGATGATTGGCGCGGCGGAACACGGGTTTATCGACACGCAGAATAACCGGGCGCTGATTTGCGAAAGCGACCTGCTGGGCGAGCGCGTGGCGCGACGTCGTCAGGACTCCCGTCGCACCATTAATCCGGATACCCTAATCCGCAACCTGGCTGAGCTGCATATCGGCCAGCCGGTGGTGCATCTGGAACACGGGGTTGGCCGCTACGCAGGGATGACCACGCTGGAGGCCGGTGGCATCAAAGGCGAATACCTGATGCTGACCTACGCCAACGAGGCCAAACTGTATGTGCCGGTCTCCTCGCTGCACCTGATTAGCCGCTACGCCGGGGGTGCGGAAGAAAATGCGCCGCTGCACAAACTGGGCGGCGATGCCTGGGCGCGAGCCCGACAGAAAGCCTCTGAGAAAGTGCGCGATGTCGCGGCCGAGTTGCTTGATATTTATGCCCAGCGTGCAGCGAAAGAAGGCTTTGCCTTTAAACACGACCGTGAACAGTATCAGCTTTTCTGCGATAGCTTCCCGTTCGAAACCACGCCGGATCAGGCGCAGGCCATAAATGCTGTGTTAAGCGACATGTGCCAGCCGCTGGCGATGGACCGCCTGGTGTGCGGCGACGTTGGCTTCGGTAAAACCGAAGTGGCGATGCGTGCCGCATTCCTCGCCGTCGAAAACAATAAACAGGTGGCCGTGCTGGTGCCGACTACCCTGCTGGCGCAACAGCACTACGATAACTTCCGCGACCGTTTTGCCAACTGGCCGGTGCGCATTGAGATGCTCTCCCGCTTCCGTAGCGCCAAAGAGCAGGCGCAGATTCTGGAACAGGTGGCGGAAGGTAAAATCGACATTCTGATCGGCACCCACAAGCTGCTGCAAAACGATGTGAAGCTGAAAGATTTAGGCTTGCTGATTGTCGATGAAGAGCACCGCTTCGGCGTGCGCCACAAAGAACGCATTAAAGCGATGCGCGCCGATGTGGATATCCTGACGCTCACCGCCACGCCAATCCCGCGTACGCTGAATATGGCGATGAGCGGCATGCGCGATTTGTCGATTATTGCCACGCCGCCGGCGCGTCGACTGGCGGTGAAAACCTTCGTGCGTGAATACGATAACCTGGTGGTTCGTGAAGCCATTCTGCGTGAAATTCTGCGTGGCGGTCAGGTCTATTACCTGTTCAATGACGTTGAAAATATCCAGAAAACAGCGGATAAACTGGCCGAACTGGTGCCGGAGGCGCGTATCGCGATAGGCCATGGTCAGATGCGCGAACGTGAACTGGAACGCGTGATGAACGATTTCCACCACCAGCGGTTTAACGTGCTGGTATGTACCACCATCATCGAGACCGGTATCGACATTCCGACCGCCAATACCATCATTATTGAGCGGGCGGATCACTTCGGTCTGGCGCAGTTGCACCAGTTGCGTGGCCGCGTGGGGCGTTCGCATCACCAGGCCTATGCGTGGCTGCTGACCCCGCATCCAAAGGCGATGACCACCGATGCGCAGAAACGTCTGGAAGCCATTGCTTCGCTGGAAGATCTCGGCGCCGGATTTGCACTGGCGACTCACGACCTTGAAATTCGCGGCGCGGGGGAATTGCTGGGCGAAGACCAGAGCGGTTCAATGGAAACCATTGGCTTCTCACTTTATATGGAACTGTTGGAAAACGCCGTCGATGCGTTAAAAGAAGGCCGCGAACCGTCGCTGGAGGATCTCACCAGCCAGCAAACGGAAGTGGAGCTGCGTATGCCGTCGCTGCTGCCGGACGATTTCATTCCTGACGTCAATACGCGTCTCTCCTTCTACAAGCGTATCGCCAGTGCGAAAAGCGAAAGCGAACTGGATGAGATCAAAGTGGAATTGATTGACCGCTTTGGTCTGTTGCCGGATGCGGCGCGTACGCTGCTGGATATCGCCCGTCTGCGCCAACAGGCCCAGAAACTGGGTATTCGAAAGCTGGAAGGCAACGAGAAAGGCGGGGTGATTGAGTTCGCGGAGAAAAACCATGTGAACCCGAGCTGGCTGATTGGTCTGTTGCAGAAACAGCCACAGCACTATCGCCTGGACGGCCCAACGCGGCTGAAGTTCTTCCAGGATCTGAGCGAGCGTAAAGCGCGAATGGAATGGGTGCGTCAGTTTATGCGTCAGTTAGAAGAGAACGCTATCGCGTAATGCCGAATGTCAGGCCAACAAAACAGTGAATGCCAGGCCTGATAAGCACAGCGCATCAGGCAATCTCAGGTTGCAAAAAGGGGAGCCATTCGGCTCCCCTTTTCTTCTCCCCAACTTCGCTCAACCGAGCTTAGTTATTGCGGATGTATTCATCCATTTCGGTTTTCAGGTTATCGGATTTAGTACCGAAAATCGCCTGAACGCCGGAACCCGCAACAACTACACCTGCCGCGCCCAGTTTCTTCAGCCCAGGCTGGTCAACTTTCGCAACGTCCGCCACGCTGACACGTAAACGGGTGATACAGGCATCAAGGTTGGTGATATTTTCTTTACCGCCGAAAGCTGCCACCAGAGCCGGTGCCATTTCGCTGGTTACGCCAGCTTTGCTGTCTTCGGATGCATCTTCACGACCCGGAGTTTTCAGGTCCAGTGCTTTAATCAGCACGCGGAAGATGGTGTAGTAAACGATCGCATAGCAGATACCGACAATCGGGAACAGCCACAGTTTGCTGCTGTTACCAGACAGAACGATAAAGTCGATCAGGCCGTGAGAGAACGACGTACCGTCACGCATACCCAGCAGGATACAGATCGGGAATGCCAGACCCGCCAGAATCGCGTGGATGATGTACAGGATCGGCGCAACGAACATGAAGGAGAACTCGATCGGCTCGGTAATACCGGTCAGGAACGAGGTCAGCGCCGCGGAGATCATGATACCGCCCACTTTTGCACGGTTTTCCGGTTTAGCAGAGTGCCAGATAGCAATCGCTGCAGCCGGCAGGCCGTACATTTTGAACAGGAAGCCACCGGACAGTTTGCCCGCAGTTGGGTCACCGGCCATGTAACGCGGGATATCACCGTGGAACACCTGGCCTGCTGCGTTGGTGAATTCACCAATCTGCATCTGGAAAGGTACGTTCCAGATGTGGTGCAGACCGAACGGTACCAGGCAGCGCTCGATGAAGCCGTAGATACCAAACGCCACAACCGGGTTCTGGTAAGCAGCCCACTGAGAGAAGGTCTGGATAGCCGTACCAATCGGCGGCCAAATGAAGGAGAGCACGATGCCCATAAAGATTGCGGTCAGACCAGAAATGATCGGAACGAAACGTTTACCGGCGAAGAAGCCCAGATACTCAGGCAGCTTGATACGGTAGAAGCGGTTGAACATGTACGCGGCGATCGCACCGGCGATAATACCGCCGAGAACACCGGTATCCGCCAGGTGCTTCGCGGCGATTTCTTCAGCCGGGAGATGCAGGACCAGCGGCGCAACCACAGCCATGGTTTTCACCATGATGCCGTAGGCCACAACGGAAGCCAGAGCGGAAACACCGTCGTTATTGGTGAAGCCCAGTGCAACACCGATAGCGAAGATGAGCGGCATGTTGGCAAAAACGGAACCGCCCGCTTCCGCCATAACATGGGAAACGACGGCTGGCAGCCAGCTGAAGTTTGCAGAACCGACGCCCAGCAGGATACCTGCGATAGGCAGTACGGATACTGGCAACATCAGTGATTTACCGACCTTTTGCAGGTTAGCAAATGCATTCTTAAACATAATTGAGAGTGCTCCTGAGTATTTGTGCTTTTACACATCACCTTTCGGGCTACGTCTGCGTAAGCGGCAGTTACGGTGCCAGCTGACGCAACAAGAATGATGTTGTGTATTTTTTCTACGTTTTCACGCATTAACGAGGGGGGAGTAACCTCGTCGTGTAACGGGCATCTAAGCGCCCTTTATTTATTACACAGAGTAAAATAAATACCCTGAACTTTGTTTGACGGCTATCACGTTTCAATGAGCGACAGATGAAATACTTATGTAACTTTACATAACTGATTGCCAAATGTTACAAAAACCCCATCCACCGCCATTTTAATGGCGGTGAACTTTACTCGCTTTGATTATTAATTACGAGCTTTAAAATAAGCTGAGAAATCAGGGAAGTTGCAGGCGGGCGGGGTCGATATGGAAGAGGTTGGCGAAGTTTTGCGTCGTCTGCTGCGCCAGTTCTTCGACAGAAACGCCCTTCAGAACGGCCATATACTCCGCAACATCACGCGTCATCGCGGGCTGATTCTCTTTACCGCGATGCGGTACCGGCGCCAGATACGGCGAGTCCGTCTCAACCAGCAGACGATCCAGCGGCACGTAACGCGCGGCATCACGCAGCTGTTCGGCATTACGGAAGGTCACAATCCCCGAGAAAGAGATATAGAACCCCATATCCAGCAACTTACCTGCGGTTTCTCTGTCTTCTGTGAAACAGTGTAGTACGCCACCGCAATCCGTCACTTTTTCTTCGCGAAGAATTGCCAGCGTATCAACCCGTGCGTCGCGCGTATGAACGATAACCGGTTTGTTCAGTTCGCGACCAATCTGGATATGCTGGCGGAAGGAGATTTGCTGACGGGGTTTTGTTTCCGGTGTGTAATAGTAGTCGAGCCCGGTTTCGCCCATGGCGACCACGCCCTCTTCTGCCGCCAGACGGCGCAGTTCTTCTACATCGTACTCTTCATCCTGATTCAGGGGATGCACGCCGCAGGAGAAAACCACGCCAGACCGCTGGCCGACCAGATCGCGCATGCCACGATATCCGGGCAAGGTAGTGGCCACAGCCAGACAAAATTTCACATCGCGTGCGGCGGCTTTGGCCAGCACGTCATCTACATCTTTATGCAGGTTTTCATAATCGAGGCCATCAAGATGGCAGTGCGAGTCGACTAAAAACATAATGTCTCTCTTAGAGATGCGATACCGGCAGTACCGCACCAGGTTGCAAGTAATGTTCCCAACGCAGAAGGCGCTCGGTGAGGATCAATTCGCGGTTCAGGCCCGTCACGTTCAGCAGTTGCTCGCGACAGGTACAGATATCCGCCACGATAGCCTGGAGACGTGTGGCTGCTATTGCATGGGCAATCTGGTGCACCAACGCGCCATAATCAACATTCACGATAGCGCTAATGCCCTGCTGCTGTTTAAGCGCATCCAGCAGCAGCGATGCCAGCCAGTGCAAACGCTGGGCGACCGTTTCATGGTTCAGTAACGGCAGCAGCGCCAGCCAGTCACCGCTGCTAAGGGTAGCAGAGAGCCCCTGACACAGTTTTGCCCGGGATGGCCAGCTCTCTTCCTGAAGCAGCGTTTGCGCCGCAGCAGGCGCGCTGGCGCTAAGGCGTAGCGCCGCCAGCAATTCATTTTGTGACATTGTCACTTCGCGTTCCAGCCAGGCTAAACCGTACTGCTCTGACGGCGGCGCGAGATGGAAAAGACGACAACGACTGCGCAAGGTTGCCAGCAGACGCGCGGGCTCTTCACAGGCGAGGAAGAACCAGGTATTTTTCGGCGGTTCTTCCAGCGTTTTCAACAACGCATTGGCGGCCGCTTCTGTGAGGATCGCCGCATCGGCAATCCACACCACTTTCGCGCCGCCCAGCCGGGCATGCTCGTACAGCTTCTCGCTGACCTCACGCACCGCATCGATACCCAGCATGCTCTTGCCCTTTTCTGGCGCAAGCGCGTAATAGTCCGGATGCGTGCCGGCCTGCATTAACTGGCAGCTATGACATTTTCCGCAGCTTTTATGTCCATCTGGCTGCTGGCACATCAGGTAACGCGTCAGAGCATAGACCAGCGCTTCATCGCCCATGCCAACGCGCGCCTGCACCAGCAGCGCATGATGGCCTCGACCGGCCTGATAGCTGGTAATCAGCTGCTCAAAAGCGGGACGCAGCCACGGATACCATTTCATGCCTGCTGCTCCGCAACCCAGTCGATAACCGTCTGGCGGATGTCGCTCATGACCTGCTCCAGCGGCTGCGTCGCATCGATAGTGCGAATGCTGTCATCTGCCGCCGCCAGCTCAAGATAACGCGCCCGGGTACGGTTGAAGAAGTTCAGTGACTCCTGCTCGATACGGTCCAGATCGCCGCGCGCACGGGCGCGTTTCAGGCCCACTTCCGGCGTAACGTCAAGATAGAGCGTCAGATTCGGGCGAAAATCGCCCAGTACCGCATTGCGCAGCGTCGCCAGCATGTGTTGATCGATACCGCGTCCGCCGCCCTGATACGCCTGAGTCGAGAGGTCATGACGATCGCCAATCACCCATTCACCCTTCGCCAGCGCCGGTTTAATGACCGTCTCCACCAGTTGTACGCGCGCGGCGTAAAACATCAAGACTTCGGCTTTATCGGTGATCACTTCATCGCCGACAGATTTGATATCCAGCACCAGGCTACGCAGTTTTTCAGCAAGGACGGTCCCGCCCGGCTCACGGGTAAAAACCAGATCCGTGATGCCCAGTTCCTGCAAGGTTTTTACCACTGCATCGCGTGCGGTGGTTTTCCCTGCGCCTTCCAGACCTTCGATGACGATGTAGTTACTGCGCATTTTTTTCCTTAAGTGCTTTTAGATAGTCCTGCACTGAGCGGTTATGGCTGACCAGATTGGTATTAAAGGTGTGGCCGCCTTTTCCGTCAGCAACAAAATAGAGATACGGCGTTTTGGCCGGATGCGCCGCAGCGTTCAGCGACGCTTCCCCAGGTGCCGCGATCGGCCCTGGCGGCATACCGGCAATCACATAGGTATTGTACGCCGTCGGTGTCTCCAGATCTTTACGCGTCAATTTACCATTATAACGCTCACCCATCCCGTAAATCACGGTCGGGTCAGTTTGCAGGCGCATACCAATACGCAGACGGTTGATAAAGACAGAAGCCACGCGATCGCGCTCCTCAGCCACGGCAGTCTCTTTCTCGATAATCGAGGCCATCGTCACCAGTTCGTTCTGGTCTTTATACGGTAGCCCTTCCATACGCCCTTCCCAGACCTTATCGACCTCGGTCACCATTTTCTGGTGCGCACGTTTGAGGATCGCCACATCGCTGGTATTGGCGGTGTACATCCAGGTATCTGGCCACAACCAGCCTTCCACCCAATCCGGGTGCTCAAGCTCAAGCACCTTTGCGACGGTTTCGTAACTGTCGTCGGCCAGCGTATGCTTCACATACGGCGCATCACGCAGCTGACGCAGATAATCACTCACCCGCATACCCTCGACGAAACGCAGCGGGAACTGCGCCTCTTTGCCGCTCTCGAGCAATTGCAGCATTTCGCGTACGGTCATCGATGGAGTAAAGCGATAGGTCCCGGCTTTAAAGTGAGAGAGCTCGGGCTCAAGGCGCAGCAGCCACTGAAACACGCGCGGACGATTAATGATTTTTTCGCCGTAAAGCTGTTGGCCCAGCGCCAGTCGACCCGTTCCTGCTTTGAGGGAGAAAATGGTATCTTCTTTAATTAACAGCGTGCTGTTCGCCAGTTGACGAACTTTCCACGCGCCAATGCCCGCAGCGATAGCCATCACTACCAGCAGTATCATAATAACGCCTAACAATTTCTTCATGCTAATCAGACAACTCACAAAGTGGGGCTAAATATTGGTAAAGTTCGCGCGACGGCCAATCGAGCCCGGCATAGTGTTGCACAGGCGCTAGTGGTATCAACGCATTGCAGATTAACACTTCGTCTGCATCGGCTAACGCTTCCGGCAGCGCGACCACCTCGATCAATTGATAAGGCGATGCGGCAAGCTGCGCAATAATATGCTGGCGCATGATCCCGTTCACGCCCGCCTGATCAAGACGCGGTGTGAAAACATCCTGCCCCTTGCGCCAGAACAAGTTAGCCGCACAGCATTCCGTAACCCACCCTTCGCTGTCAAGAACCAGCGCCTCATCAGCGTCCGTCTGCTCAAGATGAGAGCGAATCAGCACCTGTTCCAGTCTGTTAAGGTGTTTCATCCCGGCGAGATACGGATTGCGCCCCAGGCGTACCGGGCTGAGCGCTAGCGTTATGCCGTCACGGCGCCAGCGTGAGTAATGGGCAGGTGATGCGGACGTAGCAAGAATACGCGTAGCGGAGAGACACGCCGCACCGCTGTAGCCTCTGCCGCCCGTGCCGCGGCTAATAATAACTTTCAGCACGCCCTGCTGTTGTTGGGCCGCCAGTTGGCACATTTCCTCTTGCAGGAGAATCCAGTCATTGAAGGCGATGCTTAAACGCTGGCAGGCAAGCTGTAAGCGCGCGAGATGGGCAGAGAGTAAAGATACGCGCCCCTGCTCGATCCGGGCCGTTGTAAAGCAGCCATCGCCAAACTGGGTGGCCCTGTCGTTGACCGCGAGGGTGTCCTGTTCCAGGCCATTAATCAAGAACATAAGGCGCTCCTTTTCGGTGGGCGGATAGTGTCGCAGGATGATTAGTACAGGACAAGCAGAGAAAACTGAAGATAAAAAAAGACCCGCAGAGCGGGCCTTCTTAAACGGTCTTACCGTCAGCGAGCGTGCCCGCCGTCAGCGTTAGATCTTTTTGAAGATCAACGAGCCGTTGGTGCCGCCGAAGCCGAAGGAGTTACACAGGGTGTATTCCATTCCGCTTACCTGACGGGCTTCGTGAGGAACGAAGTCCAGATCGCAACCTTCATCCGGGTTATCCAGGTTGATGGTTGGCGGTACAGCCTGATCGCGCAGCGCGAGAATGGAGTAGATTGATTCTACCGCTCCCGCCGCACCTAACAGGTGACCGGTCATGGATTTCGTCGAGCTCACCATTACGCGGCTGGCAGCATCACCGAAGACAGATTTCACTGCCTGCGCTTCTGCTTTATCGCCCGCCGGCGTCGAGGTACCGTGTGCGTTGACGTAGCCAATCTGGCCCGGTTCAAGCGCCGCATCACGCAGTGCATTGACCATCGCCAGCGCAGCACCTGCGCCATCTTCCGGCGGTGACGTCATATGGTAAGCATCGCTGCTCATACCAAAGCCGACAACTTCAGCGTAGATTTTCGCGCCGCGTTTTTTCGCATGCTCGTACTCTTCGAGTACCACCATACCTGCACCGTCGCCCAGCACGAAGCCATCACGCTCTTTATCCCACGGACGGCTCGCCGCCTGCGGATTCTCGTTATGAGTAGAGAGTGCACGCGCTGCGCCAAAGCCACCCACACCGAGCGGGGTACTGGCTTTTTCTGCGCCGCCAGCCACCATCGCGTCTGCATCGCCATAAGCGATGATACGTGCAGCATGGCCGATGTTATGTACGCCTGAAGTACAAGCCGTTGCGATAGAGATACTTGGCCCACGCAAACCAAACATGATGGTCAGATGACCGGCCACCATATTAACAATTGTGGATGGAACAAAGAACGGGCTGATCTTACGCGGTCCGCCTTTGACAAGCGAACTGTGGTTTTCTTCGATCAAGCCGAGACCACCGATACCGGAACCAATAGCGGCACCGATGCGGGTTGCGTTCTCTTCCGTCACTTCAAGGCCAGAATCCTGCATGGCCTGTACGCCAGCGACAATTCCATATTGAATGAAGGCATCCATCTTGCGCTGTTCTTTGCGCGAGATAATGTCATCACAGTTAAAATCCTTTACTAAGCCAGCAAATTTCGTTGCATAGGCGCTAGTATCGAAATGGTCGATCAGGCTGATGCCACTCTGACCGGCAAGGAGAGCTTTCCAGGTAGACTCTACGGTATTGCCGACAGGAGACAACATGCCCAGTCCGGTCACAACTACACGACGCTTAGACACGGTTGTCCTCCAGGGAGGGAAAAAATAAGATTCGTTGGGATAAAAAGATAAAACTCAGGCGGTCGAATGACCGCCTGGAGATGTTCACTTACGCCTGGTGGCCGTTGATGTAATCAATGGCAGCCTGAACGGTGGTGATTTTCTCAGCTTCTTCGTCCGGAATCTCAGTATCAAACTCTTCTTCCAGAGCCATTACCAGCTCAACGGTGTCAAGAGAATCTGCGCCCAGGTCTTCAACGAAGGAAGCGGAGTTCACAACTTCTTCCTGCTTAACGCCCAGCTGTTCGCCGATAATTTTCTTAACGCGTTCTTCGATAGTGCTCATACTCTTAAATTTCCTATCAAAACTCGCTTTCGCGATGGTTTTCGTAGTGTATAAAATGTTGAAAAATTTGCAACTAAATCCCGGCAGGTCTTACCACGATTTTACGTTATTTTGAGGCCATACCCCCCTATAACGCAAATCATTTTGCACTAATTATGCCCAGAACTACGTAGACTGCGCGCATCCTGAGCATTTTGTGCAAATCGCGGTCAGACCATGTACATCCCGCCGTTCACATGCAAAGTTTCACCCGTGATGTAAGCTGCTTCGTCGGATGCCAGGAATGCAACCGCGTTGGCGATTTCCTGTGCGCCGCCGAGGCGACCCGCAGGAACCTGCGCCAGGATACCCGCACGCTGGTCATCAGACAGCGCACGCGTCATGTCCGTTTCAATAAAGCCCGGAGCAACAACGTTCACCGTAATGCCGCGAGACGCAATTTCACGCGCCAGCGACTTACTGAAACCGATCAGACCTGCTTTCGCCGCAGCGTAGTTAGCCTGACCAGCATTTCCCATGGTACCAACCACAGAACCGATAGTAATAATACGACCGTGACGCTTTTTCATCATAGCGCGCATTACTGCTTTTGACAGACGGAAAACTGATGAAAGATTGGTTTCGATGATATCGTTCCACTCATCGTCTTTCATGCGCATTAACAGGTTATCACGTGTAATCCCGGCATTATTGACCAGAATGTCCACTTCGCCAAATTCTGCGCGAATATTTTCCAGAACAGATTCGATAGATGCCGGGTCGGTCACATTCAACATCAGACCTTTACCGTTCGCACCCAGGTAGTCGCTAATCGCCTGCGCGCCGCTTTCGCTGGTCGCAGTGCCGATAACTTTCGCGCCGCGAGCGACGAGAGTTTCAGCGATTGCGCGGCCAATACCGCGGCTTGCACCTGTTACCAGGGCAATTTTTCCTTCAAAGCTCATGCGTTCCTCTTTTATTGCGCAAGTGCCGCTGACAGGGCTTCCGGCTCGTTAATCGCCGATGCTGTCAGGGTATCTACAATACGTTTAGTCAGACCGGTAAGCACTTTGCCCGGGCCGACTTCATACAGGTGCTCAACACCTTTCGCCGCCATCAGCTCCACGCTCTTCGTCCACTGAACCGGGCTATACAGCTGGCGGATCAGGGCATCACGAATCGCGTCTGGCGCGGTTTCACACTGCACATCCACGTTATTGATTACCGGAATCTGCGGTGCGTTGAAGGTAATTTTTGCCAGCTCAACGGCCAGTTTTTCAGCTGCAGGCTTCATCAGCGCGCAGTGAGACGGCACGCTAACAGGCAGCGGCAGCGCACGTTTTGCGCCAGCGGCTTTACAGGCAGCGCCTGCGCGTTCAACGGCTTCTTTATGACCAGCGATAACCACCTGGCCTGGTGAGTTAAAGTTCACCGGAGAAACCACCTGCCCTTCGGCAGACTCTTCACAGGCTTTGGCAATAGACGCGTCGTCCAGGCCAATGATAGCGGACATGCCGCCGGTACCTGCCGGAACAGCTTCCTGCATAAACTTGCCGCGCAGTTCAACCAGACGAACCGCATCAGCGAAATCAATGACGCCAGCGCAAACCAGCGCAGAATATTCACCCAGGCTATGACCTGCCATCAGAACCGGCGCTTTACCGCCCTGCTGCTGCCACAAACGGTACAGCGCAACGGATGCGGTCAGCAGCGCAGGCTGTGTCTGCCAGGTTTTGTTCAGTTCTTCCGCCGGGCCCTGCTGGGTCAATGCCCACAGATCATAACCCAGTGCGTCAGACGCTTCACGGAAAGTCTCTTCAATAATTGGGTAGGTTGCCGCTAATTCGGACAACATGCCAACCGTTTGAGAACCCTGCCCAGGGAACACAAAAGCAAATTGCGTCATTTTTTTATCCTTATACTTAAAAACGAACCAGTGCAGAGCCCCAGGTGAACCCGCCACCAAAGGCTTCCAGCAGCACCAGCTGCCCGCGCTTAATACGACCATCGCGCACGGCTTCATCAAATGCGCACGGCACAGAGGCCGCAGAGGTATTGCCGTGACGATCCAGCGTCACCACGACGTTGTCCATTGGCATGCCGAGTTTTCTCGCCGTCGCGCTGATGATACGCAGGTTGGCCTGATGCGGCACTAACCAGTCGAGTTCAGCACGGTCAAGATTGTTGGCCGCCAGCGTCTCTTCGACGATGTGTGCCAGTTCAGTGACCGCAACCTTGAACACTTCGTTCCCGGCCATGGTCAGATAAATGGAATTTTCTGGATTAACGCGATCGGCGTTAGGCAGCGTCAGCAGGTCGCCATAGCTTCCGTCTGCGTGCAGGTGGGTGGAGATGATTCCCTGTTCTTCGGACTGACCAAGAACCACGGCGCCCGCGCCGTCACCGAAAATAATGATCGTGCCGCGATCGGTCGGATCGCAGGTACGCGCCAGCACATCAGAGCCGATCACCAGCGCATTTTTAACCGCACCGGATTTAACATACTGGTCCGCTACACTCAGGGCGTAGGTGAAACCCGCACAGGCCGCAGCGACGTCAAACGCCGGGCAGCCTTTGATGCCTAACATGCTCTGAATTTGGCAGGCAGCGCTTGGGAAAGCGTGCGTTGCAGAGGTGGTAGCAACAACGATCAAGCCGATATCGTTTTTATCCACGCCCGCCATTTCCAGTGCGCGCTGAGCGGCTTCAAAGCCCATTGTTGCAACGGATTCATCCGGGCCTGCAATACGGCGTTCACGGATACCTGTGCGCGTGACAATCCACTCGTCAGTCGTATCCACCATTTTTTCCAGGTCGGCGTTCGTACGCACTTGCTTGGGCAGATAACTGCCGGTACCAATAATCTTCGTATACATGTACGCTCAATCTTATCCGGTAATATACCCATCAGCCTGGCACATCAGCACGTCGCACGCTTACTTTGCGTCGCCGTCCTGCGGCTTAAAACCAGCCGGGTATAACAATTCCAGGCGAGCGGCAATCCGCTGAGGGACTTGTCGCTGCACCGCCTGCACTGCCTGTTCGATCGCCACGCAAAATGCGCGTTGATTCGCCGCACCATGACTCTTAATCACCGTGCCGCGTAATCCTAACAGACAGGCACCATTATACTGGTCGGGGTTGAGGTGACTGAATCGCCGGGTCAGACTTTTTTGTAACCAACGTTTTAATAAAATCAGCCACCACGCCGTTTTTTTCCCCTCGCCCTGCGATTTCAGCAGCGAAAGGAACATTCTGACAACCCCTTCCATGGTTTTTAGCGTGACGTTACCTGTAAACCCGTCACAAACCAATACATCTGTTTTCCCGGTCAGCAATTCGTTCGCTTCCAGGTAGCCAATATAGTTCAGAGACGGCAATGTTTTTAGTTTCTGTGAAGCATCGCGAATGCTGTCCAGCCCTTTCGTCTCTTCTTCACCGATATTTAGCAGCGCCACGCGAGGGTTTTCAATGCCAACCACTTCTTCCGCGAGCACCGAGCCCATCACCGCAAACTGAACCAACATTGTGCTATCACAATCAACGTTAGCGCCCAGATCGAGCACCACCGTTTTCCCCTTCTGCTGATGCGGTAATACCGTCACCAGCGCCGGGCGCTCAATCCCCTGTAGCGGTTTGAGCAGTAATTTTGCCAGCCCCATCAGCGCACCGGTATTCCCGGCGCTAACACAGGCTTCGGCTCGCCCTTCTTTCACAAGCTCCAGCGCCACACGCATCGATGTTCCGCGACTGTTGCGGATGGCGTGCGAAGGCCGTGCATCACTGGCAATAACTGACTGGGCAGGGATAATCTGCAGACGAGAACGTGTCTCAAAATCAGCTTTGGCGAGTAATGGCGTAATGTCGTCGGGGTTACCGACCAGAAGAAGTGTGAGTTGCGAATAGGAATTCAGTGCCTGCAGTGCTGCAGGCACTGTCACGGTAGGGCCAAAATCTCCCCCCATGACATCTAACGCCAGGGTTAGATGTGTCAAGGTTATCGTCGCCGCTCGGTTTGGATGTTCCCTGTCGAAGCAGGGAACGCCTCACTAAGCTTCACCACGCTTTCGCGTGATTACTTAGCGATAACCTTGCGACCGCGGTAGAAACCGTCGGCAGTGATGTGGTGACGCAGGTGGGATTCACCAGAAGTCTTGTCTACAGACAGGCTGGTAACTGCAGTCAGCGCGTCATGGGAACGACGCATGCCACGTTTGGAACGGGTTGGTTTGTTTTGTTGTACGGCCATGGACCTTACTCCTCAATTACTTACGCTTTAAGCTGGCTAATACGGCAAATGGGTTTGGCTTCTGCGCCTCTTCAGGCAATTCACCAAAGACCATGTCCGCCTCGGACACTTCACAGTGTTCAGAATCATGCACCGGAACCACTGGCAAGGCGAGGATGATTTCATCTTCAACCACCGCCAGCAGATCGATTTCACCGAATTCGTTAACCTCAATCGGCTCATACGCTTCCGGGAGTGCTTCAACCTGATCATCATTTTTGACCGGGCTGAAACAATACTTTGTGTAAACCTGGTGAGTAAACGGTTTCCCGCAACGCTGACATTCCAGCGATACCGTCACCTTCGCATCACCGGTCAGAACCGCGAGGCGTTGGTTATCGATAGCGAAGGACATCTCGCATTCTACATCACTGTCTACACTGACTACGGACGCGGCGACGCGCTCCGCTTGATCGGGGGTATAGATACCCTGGTAATCAAGGCGTTTTTGAGCCGTACGAACCGGGTCGAGAGTCAGGGGTAATTTTACCTTTTGCATAGGGCGCGCATATTAACTTTGTAACGTCATAGAGTCAAAGAAAAAGGCAGCCTCAGGTTGCCTTTTGCCAATAATTCGCACACATTGCGGCGTGTAGTTTAAAATGTCGCAATCTAATTCGCCAGAGTTTACCTAAAAAATTATGCCTGAACTTATTTTAGCCTCCACATCGCCATACCGTCGCCTGCTGTTAGAGAAACTCGGCATCCCTTTCACCTGTGCCGCGCCGGAAGTCGATGAGCTGCCCCTGCCCGCCGAAACGCCGCGCCATCTGGTGCTACGTCTGGCACAGGCGAAAGCGCAGGCGCTGGCCGAGCGTTTTCCGCATCACCTGATTATTGGTTCTGACCAGGTTTGCGTGCTGGATGGCGAAATAACCGGCAAACCGCACACGGAAGAAAACGCGCGTAAACAATTAAAGAAAGCCAGTGGCAATATTGTGACCTTTTATACAGGCTTGGCGCTTTATAATTCTGTTAATGGTCAGTTACAAACTGAATGCGAACCTTTTGACGTCCATTTTCGTCACCTGACTGAGCAAGAAATAAACCATTACGTGCAGAAAGAGAGCCCGCTAAATTGTGCTGGCAGTTTCAAAAGCGAAGGGCTCGGCATCGCGCTGTTTGAACGCCTTGAAGGGCGCGACCCCAACACGCTGGTTGGGCTGCCGCTGATTGCGCTGTGCCAGATGCTGCGCCGGGAAGGGTTTAATCCGTTAAGTATGTAGGCCGTACATCATGGACAGGAAGGGCAGCCTGACGCTGCCCTTCTTTTATTTGAGACTGATGACAAATGCAACATTGCCTGATGCGCTGCGCTTATCAGGCCTACAGGGTTTCTGCAATATATTGAATTTGCACTACTTTGTAGGCCGGATAAGGCGTTTACGCCGCATCCGGCAAGAACAAAGCGCACTTTGTCAGCTGTCTGAGAAGGGCAG
Organism: Pseudocitrobacter sp. CD920760; assembly: GCF_057782505.1. Classification (NCBI taxonomy): domain Bacteria; kingdom Pseudomonadati; phylum Pseudomonadota; class Gammaproteobacteria; order Enterobacterales; family Enterobacteriaceae; genus Pseudocitrobacter; species Pseudocitrobacter sp. CD920760. The sequence goes on along the minus strand of NZ_CM173490.1, from coordinate 2,142,932 downwards.
CCTGACGCTGCCCTTCTTTTATTTGATATTCCGCAGCACCTGCAAACAGCGCTTCAGCGCGTTATCCATTGGCGCTTCTACGCGCATCACTTCGCCCGTGCCTGGGTGAGTGAATTTTAACGCCGCCGCGTGCAGGAACAGACGTTTCAGCCCGGTCCCCGCTTCGGTGAGCTGCTGATCGAATTCGCGGTCGCCGTAGCGATCGTCAAAAGCAATCGGATGACCTGCATGAAGGGTATGCACACGAATCTGGTGTGTACGCCCCGTCACCGGGCTACAGCGCACCAGCGTGGCGAACGCATAGCGCTCTTCCACTTTAAAACGCGTTTCCGACGGTTTCCCTTCCTGGCTGACACGCACAATACGCTCGCCGCTTTGCAGAATATTTTTCAGCAATGGCGCCTGTACCGCTTTGACGTGTGACTGCCACTGACCGCGCACCAGCGCCAGATAATCTTTCTGCATCCCTTTTTCACGCAGCTGTTCATGCAGCGAACGCAGCGCAGAACGTTTTTTCGCCACCAGCAGCACGCCGGATGTATCACGGTCAAGACGATGGACCAGTTCCAGGAAGCGAGCTTCCGGGCGCAGCGCGCGCAGGCCTTCAATCACGCCGAAGCTCAAACCGCTGCCGCCGTGCACCGCCGTCCCCGATGGCTTATTCAGCACCAGAATGTGTTCATCTTCATAAAGGATAACGTCGCTCAACGCGGCCACTTTTTGCAGATGCGGTGAAACGGCGTCTTCTTCACGTTCCGCGACGCGCACTGGCGGGATACGCACTTCATCGCCCGCTTCCAGTTTGTATTCGGGTTTGATGCGTTTTTTGTTCACCCGCACTTCGCCCTTGCGCAGGATGCGGTAAATCATACTCTTCGGCACGCCCTTCAGTTGGGTGCGCAAAAAGTTATCAATTCGTTGCCCGGCTTCGTCAGCGCTAATGGCAACCATTTTTACGGTTGGAGTCTCAGTTTTCATGGTGGGCGATTCTAAATATCCCCGCTCGATAGCGCCACTCATTTTTCTGTGCTTATATTTATCATTGCCCTGACTCACAGTCTTCTTCACTGAATGCGTTGATGGTTATTAGAGCAATCTCAACGAGCAAGTGAAAAAACTGTGATTAACCGGGTGATAAAAGGTGAAAGTCAACTTGCTATAACAAGGTTAGCAAGGAATAATGAAGACGTTTTCCGTGTTCATCTTGTTAGTGCAAGGAATTAAACGGAATGACCAGTTTTGTCTGTCCGATCATCCACGCAGCAATGGCGTAAGACGTATTGATCTTTCAGACAGTTAGCGGGCTGCGGGTTGCAGTCCTTACCGGTAGATACTTTACTGGATTTCACCCAACAGAATGACGGCAAGCCGGGCGTCCCCGGAAGCTTACCTAAGTCAAAGCAACTGGGGTAAGCAGGCGAAGCCACGCGTCTGTTGAGTGAATGACGATGAGTATAAATGGAATCTTCTCTGGAGAGTTATCCCAGGCTGTTCCCCTGATAATTGCGCTGTGTTTCCGTTTGAAATACAGGCTACCGACACTCTGCGCCTCTTAAGCGAGCGACAACCGTGAGGTTGGCGACGTGAACAGTCACGAGGCCATCGGTTTACCCCGGAAAGGTATCACTCTGCTCGCAGCTTAGTCGTCAATGTAAGAATAATGAGTAAGTTACGATGAAAAGAATGTTAATCAACGCAACTCAGCAGGAAGAGTTGCGTGTCGCCCTCGTTGATGGGCAGCGTCTGTATGATCTGGATATCGAAAGCCCAGGTCATGAACAGAAAAAAGCGAACATCTACAAAGGCAAAATTACCCGCATTGAACCGAGTCTTGAAGCAGCGTTTGTCGATTACGGCGCTGAACGTCACGGTTTCCTCCCCCTCAAAGAAATTGCCCGCGAATACTTCCCTGCTAACTACAGCGCACATGGCCGTCCGAACATCAAAGACGTGCTGCGTGAAGGTCAGGAAGTGATTGTTCAGATTGATAAAGAAGAACGCGGCAATAAAGGCGCTGCGCTGACCACCTTTATCAGCCTGGCGGGCAGTTATCTGGTGCTGATGCCGAACAACCCGCGTGCGGGCGGTATCTCTCGCCGTATCGAAGGCGACGATCGCACTGAACTGAAAGAAGCGCTGGCAAGCCTTGAGCTGCCGGATGGCATGGGGCTTATCGTTCGCACCGCAGGCGTTGGCAAATCTGCCGAAGCATTGCAGTGGGATTTAAGCTTCCGCCTGAAACACTGGGAAGCCATCAAAAAAGCCGCTGAAAGCCGCCCTGCGCCGTTCCTGATTCACCAGGAAAGCAACGTTATCGTGCGTGCCTTCCGCGACTACCTGCGCCAGGACATCGGTGAAATCCTCATCGACAACCCGAAAGTGCTGGAGCTGGCTCGCCAGCATATCTCCGCGCTGGGCCGTCCGGATTTCAGCAGCAAAATCAAACTGTACACCGGTGAAATCCCGCTGTTCAGCCACTATCAAATCGAATCGCAGATCGAATCCGCTTTCCAGCGTGAAGTTCGCCTGCCGTCCGGTGGTTCTATCGTTATCGATAGCACCGAAGCGCTGACCGCTATCGACATCAACTCCGCACGAGCCACCCGCGGCGGCGATATCGAAGAAACCGCGTTCAACACCAACCTTGAAGCCGCCGATGAAATTGCCCGCCAGCTGCGCCTGCGCGACCTGGGCGGTCTGATCGTTATCGACTTCATTGATATGACGCCGGTACGCCACCAGCGCGCGGTAGAAAACCGTCTGCGTGAAGCGGTGCGTCAGGACCGTGCGCGTATCCAAATCAGCCACATCTCTCGCTTTGGTCTGCTGGAAATGTCGCGTCAGCGTCTGAGCCCTTCACTGGGTGAATCCAGCCATCACGTCTGCCCGCGCTGCTCCGGTACCGGTACCGTGCGTGACAACGAATCCATGGCGCTCTCTATTCTGCGTCTGATTGAAGAAGAAGCGCTGAAAGAGAACACCAAAGAAGTTCACGCCATCGTCCCTGTGCCGATTGCGTCTTACCTGCTGAACGAAAAACGTGCCGCTGTGAGCGCTATTGAAACCCGTCAGGGTGGCGATGTTCGCTGCATCATCGTGCCGAACGATCAGATGGAAACGCCGCACTATCACGTACTGCGCGTGCGTAAAGGTGAAGAGACCTCAACCCTGAGCTATCTGCTGCCGAAACTGCACGAAGAAGAGATGGCGCTGCCGTCTGAAGATGAGCCTGCTGAACGTAAACTGCCTGAACAACCGGCTCTCGCGACCTTTGTGATGCCGGAAGTTCCGCCGGAACCGACGACTGAAAAACCAGCAGTTTCTGCGCCGACCGCAGTCAAAACGGCCGCCGTTGCTGCACCTGCCGCACCGGGCCTGCTGTCTCGCTTCTTCAGCGCGCTGAAAAACCTGTTTGGCGGTAGCGAAGAGCCCGTTGTTGAGCCGCAGCCGGAGAAGAAAGAAGAGAAACCTGCTCGCCAGCAGGAGCGCCGCAAGCCGCGTCAAAACAACCGTCGCGATCGTAATGACCGCAACGACCGAGGCGATCGTGGCGACCGCAACGAACGTCGTGATAACAACCGTGGCGATAACGAAGGACGCGAAGCCCGCGAGCCGCGTGAAAACCGCGAAGGCCGTGAAGACAACCGTCGCAATCGTCGCGAAAAACCGCAGCAAAATGCGGAAACACGCGACAACCGTCAGCAGAACATCGCTGAAGATGGCGATAAAGCGAAATCCCGCGATGAGCAGCAGCCGCGCCGTGAACGTAACCGTCGCCGTAACAACGACGAAAAACGTCAGACGCAGCAGGAAGCGAAACCGCAGGTTCGTGAAGATATCGTTGCTGACGACAATGCGCAGGAAGAACGCGTTCAGACTATGCCGCGTCGTAAGCAACGTCAGCTGACGCAGAAAATCCGCATTGAAACAGCGGAAGAAACGGCGGCACGCGAAACCTTCGAAGATGATATCCCGCAGGAAACTGCCGCACCGCGTACCGAGCTGGCGAAAGTCGATCTGCCTGCTGTCGTTGAAAGCGCACCGGTTCAGGCCGAGCACGATGACAACGGCGAAGCACGTGATGCCGCGGGTATGCCGCGTCGTTCACGCCGTTCCCCACGTCATCTGCGCGTGAGCGGTCAGCGTCGTCGTCGCTATCGTGACGAGCGTTATCCGACCCAGTCTCCGATGCCGCTGACCGTAGCGTGCGCATCGCCGGAACTGGCGTCAGGTAAAGTGTGGATCCGTTACCCGGTAACCCGTCCGCAGGATCAGGTTGTTGAAGAACAACGCGAGCAGGACGTCGTGGTTCAGGAAACCATTGAGCAGGTTGTTGCGCCAGTCGCGGTCGCTGAACCTGTGGTTGCTGAAACCATCGTTGCCGAAGCACCCGTTGCCCCGGTAGAAACCGTTGAACCTGTTGCCCAACCGCAGCCTGTTGCTGAAATCGTTGAGCCAGTGGTTGAAACCAGCCATCCGGAAGTGATTGAAGCGCCGGTGACTGAACAGCCACAAATCATCGCCGAAGAAGACGCTGTGGTTGCGCAGGAAGTGGTTGAGGAAGTGCAGCCTGCCGCAGTTGAGCCGGAAGCGCCGGTTGCAGAAGTGGTTGCTGAAACCGCTGCGCCTGTTGAGGCGCCAGTGGTCGAAGAAGCACCGGTTGTTGTGACCGAGCCAGAAGTGGTGGCTAAGCCTGTTGTCGAAACTGCACCTGCTGCGGCCCATCACGCCAGCGCGCCGATGACGCGCGCACCGGCTCCGGCTTATGTGCCGGAAGCGCCGCGCCATAGCGACTGGGTTCGCCCGGCGTTCGGCTTCGACGGTAAAGGTGCTGCGGGTGGCCATAGCGCAACCCATCAGGCCTCTGCGGCGCCGACGCGTCCGCAGCCTGTTGAGTAACTTACACGCTAAAAAGCAAACCGGCCCCTGTGGCCGGTTTTTTTTATGCTTTTCCCGGTAGCTGCATCCCGGCAATTTTCGGCATCACTTCGCGCATCAAATCAAGAAACTTACGTAAGCGGGTCGGATAATAACGCGCCCACGGATAGACCAGATGAACAGGTAGCGCTGCCGCCTGCCAGTCCGGTAACAGTTCAACCAGCCTACCCTGCGCCAGATCCTCCTCCACCGTCCAGCTTGATACGATAGCTATCCCAAGCCCCGCCAGCGCTGCGTTTTTGGCGACGTAGAGACTGTCCGTACTCAGGCGCGGCACCAGAGAAAATGTCACACTCTCCTCCTGACGGTGCAGCGTGACATCATGCTGGTAGAAGGTACTGATCGCAATCCACGGCAATGTGGACATCATCTGCGGATGGGTGATTGTCGGGTATTTTGCTAACAGTTCAGGAGAGGCCACCGTACAGCGCGGCACCTCGGCCAGCAGTACGGAGACGGTGGCCGGGTCAACTTCCGCCCCAACGCGGATCGCACAATCAATATTGTCACTCATAAAGTCGACGTTTTTATCATTAAGCATCCACTCGACCGACAGTTGAGGATGATCGGCCAGAAAACCAATCAGCGGCATCAACAGCTGCTCCTGGCCGAACGCATGCGGCGCGCGCACCCGCAGCGTACCGACGGGCTGATCGTCCGTGAGCTGTAATTCATCCTCCAGCGCCAGCCAGGCATCCACGACCTGACGCGCATGCTGATAACAGCGCTCGCCATCGTCAGTCAGTTTCATCGCATGCGTGGACCGCAGAATCAATTTCGCCCCCAGCAGCGATTCCAGCGATTGTAAACGACGGCTGATGGTGGCCTGCGTAGTCTCCAGCTGACGGGCGGCAGCCGATAGCGAACCCGATTCGACAATGCGAATAAAAGTCCGCATCAGCTCAACCCTATCTATACGCTCCTGCTTCTTCATTAACCACTTACCTATACGTCAAACGTATAACTGTTTTACCACCACGCTGGCTACCGCGCCAGCGCGCTTCAGGGAAAAATAGCGCCATACCGAATCTGAGGAACACCTGATGAAAACACATGTTAATGCGGGCTGGCTTATCTTCATCCTTGCGCTCGGCGCAGGGTTTAGCGTCGCCGCCATCTACTACGCCCAGCCGCTGCTGCCGCTGATGGGCGACACCTTGCATCTGAATGTTGAAGGAATGGGGCTCATCCCTACTCTCACCCAGGCGGGCTATGCGCTGGGGATTTTATTTCTGCTGCCGCTCGGCGACCGCTACGATCGTCGTACGCTGATCCTGTTGAAAAGCGTCATGCTGGCAGCCCTTCTGCTGCTGTGCAGCGTGACGCAGCATTTTCATCCCCTGTTAGTCGTCAGCCTGCTGATCGGCATGGCGGCAACAATGGCGCAGGATATCGTGCCTGCCGCCGCCATCCTCGCCCCAGCCGGGAAGCAGGGAAAAATGGTCGGTACCGTGATGACGGGGTTATTACTGGGAATTTTGCTGTCGCGTACCGTGAGCGGCGTGATTGGCGAACTCTTCGGCTGGCGCGTGGTGTATCAGGCTGCAGCAGTGAGTATCGCGCTGATTGGCGTGCTGATGTGGCGCGTGCTGCCACGTTTTACCGCGCACTCCAGCCTGAGCTATCCGGCATTAATGGTTTCACTGGTGCATCTGTGGCAACGTTATCCCACGTTACGCCGCGCAGCGCTGGCGCAGGGCTTGCTTTCAATTGCCTTCAGCGCATTCTGGTCAACGCTCGCGGTCATGCTGCTGGAACATCATCATATGGGCAGCGCCGTTGCGGGTGGTTTCGGGATTGCCGGTGCGGCGGGCGCCCTGGCCGCGCCACTGGCCGGTGGGCTGGCAGATAAAGTGGGTGCCGAAAAAGTCACCCAGTTGGGTGCGGCACTGGTCACGATTTCCTTTGCGCTGATGTTTATTCTGCCTGTATTGCCACCGATGGCCCAACTGGCGTTAATCGCCCTCTCCGCCATTGGTTTCGACCTGGGCCTGCAATCAAGCCTGGTTGCGCACCAGAACCTGGTTTATAGCCTGGAACCTCAGGCACGCGGTCGCCTGAATGCGCTGCTGTTTACGGTGGTATTTATCGGTATGGCGCTGGGGTCCGTTCTGGGTAGCCAACTGTATGCGCTGGCGGGTTGGGAAGGTGTTGTCGGGCTGGCGACGGTTGCGGGTGGCTGCGCGTGGGTGGTTCGTTGGCTGGAAACCCGACGGCTGCGCCGCGTCGCATTACAGCCAGGATTTTAATTCATCGGGCCGGATATACGCATCCGGCCCGTCAACTTACTTATTCAGCTGAAACAGCGACATCCCCTGCATATCACTAAACGCTTTATACGATGCCTGTAGCGCGGTTTGCTGCATCACGTAGTTAGAGATAGTCTCATTCCAGTCCACATCCACCAGGTTACTCATCTGCTGCGTCTGGCTTAACGCGCGGTCATCGCCCAGGGCGTCAAGTTTATCCAGTTCATTAAGCTGAGTGCCCAGCTCAGCACGTACACTCAGTACATTGTTGAGCGAGTTGCTTAGCCCTCGGTTGGTTTTATCGATAGCGGCAGATGCTATCTCCTGAGCGCTTTCATCGTCACTAACTGGAATTTTCAATTGTGCAATAGCAGTATCCAGCATCTCAAAAAGATTGCTATCCGTTCCCGGTTTAGCATTACTGGTCAGGCTATCAAAAATCTTGTCGCCCGTATGGCCAATCACCATTGAGCGAGACGCATCGACCTGCTGCGCGACATTTTCCGAGCCGCCGACATACGTACCGTCATCCGTAAACGGTGCCGTATCGGTTTTATAACCGGCAAAAATATAGCGACCGTTACCGTCCTGGCTATTTGCCAGATTGAGAAGCTGATCGCGGATCCCTTGCAGGTCGGTTGCCAGCGAGGCCCGGTCGTCATCGCTTAACGTGCCGTTACCGGCGTAAACGATTTTTTCCTGAGCCGACTGAATCGCGGTAGTCACCTGCGCCAGCGTATTTTCTTCCATCGATACGCGCTGAGTGGCAAACGTGCGAGCGGTGGCAAACTGGCTGTTTTGCGCCTGTGCCTGGGACAGCACCACTGCCTGCGATGCCGCCACCGGGTCGTCGGAGGCGCGGTTCACCCGCTTGCCGGTCGACATTTGTTCACCGTATTTCAGCCATTCTGACTGGGAGCTGGTGATCCCGCGCATATTCTGCTGATACATCATCAGGGTACTGACACGCATGCGTTATTCCTCTCCTTAGCGAATATTAATCAGGGCATCAAACAGGGTGCTTGCCGTTTGCAGCACCTGGGCATTCGCCAGATAGTACTGCTGGAAGAGCTGCAGGTTGCCGTACTCTTCATCCAGGTTCACGCCGGAAATGGATTGCTGCTGTTTGCTGAGCTGGGTGACGACGTTGCTTTGCGTGGTGCTGCTGGTTTCAAGCGTTGAAGTTTTATTCCCGATATCGCTGACCAGGGCCGCATACGCGTCGTTGAAGGTTTTCGAATTTCCCACCAGCTTAGCGTTTTGCAGGTCCAGCAAAGCCTGGCCGTTACGGTTATCACTTTCGCCATTTTCAGCGTCATCAATACCCAGTGCGAGCTCAGATTCATCGCTTATCGCCACACCCATATTGACGATCGCATCACTGACCGGCTTCACGGTAAAGCTGTCGTTTTCCGCTGGTGTGCCACTCACCGTGACGGAGAGCCCGTCAAAGTTTAATGCGCCATCCTTCTGTTCCGCTTTCACCGTGGTGTTATCGGAAAGGCGCGTCACCTGCCATTCACCGTTTTTATAGCTCACGCGATAATCCGTGGCCTGTACGCTGGAGGCATCCGTCACTTCCGCCGTCAGCGACGCCTTACCGCTATTTTTACTGTTCGCCACAACAGACGGGTCGCCGATGGTGAAAAAGTCCTTCCCGTCTTTTCCGTTCGCATCGACACCCTCTTTATGCTGCGCGTTAAACGCATCCGCAAAAGCCAGCGCCATTTGGTTAAGGCTATTACGGGTCTGGTCAAGATCCTGCGAGCGGAAGGTCAACAAGCCGCCAAGCGAGCCAGTGTTAAGCAGCTTTTCCGGGATTTCGATATTCCCCGCAACGTTATCAACATACGCCACGGTGGTGCGCGTCGGGTCGCCGCTGCTCGGTACGGCGGCCAGCTGGCGGGCATTACTGCCCTGTACCAGCGTATAGCCATTCGCCATGGTGACGTTGAACGTTCCGCTATCCTGCACGTTCACTTCCACGCCCACCAGCTTGTTTAACTCGCCGACTAACTGATCGCGCTGATCCAGCAAGTCGTTAGGTGAAGCGCCCGCGCCGACGCCGGTCAGGCGAGAAATTTTATCGTTCAGGCTGGCAATCTGGTTCGCGTAGTTGTTGATTTGATCAACCGTGGTGGCGATAGAAAGATTTACCTGTTTATCCTGGTCGCGGAGATACTGATCGGCGACTTTAAACTGATTGACCAGGCCATCCGCTTTACCCAGAACGGTCTGACGCGCGGCGGGATCTTCAGCGTTGCTCACCAGCGTTTGCATACTGGAGAAGAAATCCTGAAGCGTGGTGGAGAGGGAATTAGTGGTGCCGGAAAGCATATCGTCGATTTTCGACATCTGCTCATAACGCGTGGTCAGCCCGCTGCTCTGGCTTTGCGCCGTACGCAGCTGGTTGGTGATGAATGCGTTGTATTCGCGCTGAACGCCAGAAACGTAGACGCCATTGCCGACCCAGCCTCCCGCACCTAACGAACTGTTCGCCGAAGCGAGCACCGTGGTCTGGCGGGTATAGCCCGAGACGTTGTAGCTGGCAATATTATTACTGGTGGTATTCAGTGCCGACTGTGCCGCACTCAATCCACTCATGGCGCTATTGATTAAACTGGACATGTTCTTCCTTTTATACGTTCAGACGCGTGGCCTTTAATCGTTATCGGTCGCCGCCTGGCAAACTTGAGGTGTATCAGAAGAGATTTTCAATATCATTTCGGTACGCGCTGCCGACTTTATCGCTTAAAGCTTTAAGCTGCTGAATCATATTGGTTAACTTGCGCGCGTACTGTGGGTCAGTGGCGTATCCGGCATTCTGCAACGCCTGCGCCCCCTGCTCGGCCGTTGATGCGTTGGTGACCGCGGCATAGCGCGGATTGCGTGTCAGTAAGCCGACGTAATCTGACAGCGCTTCCAGATATGAACCGTAGACACGGAATTTCGCTTTCACCTTTTTCGCTTCACCGTTTTCATATTCGGTGGTGGTGATTTCCGTCACCGGTCCTTTCCAGTTACCCGAGGCTTTCACGCCAAAAAGGTTATAACTGGGCTCACCGTTTTCACGACGAATTTGTCGTTGGCCCCAGCCCGACTCCAGCGCGGCCTGCGCCAGAATCAGGTGGTGCGGAATACCGCTCTGCTCGCTCGCCATCTGCGCCGGAAGCGCCAGTTTCGCGAGGAAATCTTTGCTGTCGCCGGAGAGCGGCGCATCGCTCCCGCCAGGCGTTTTGGGCAGCGCTTTGCGCACCATCTGCGTCAGCGCATCGTTCTGGAAGCTGGTGACGGTTTGCAGATCAAATTTCATCGGTACCTGGCCCACCGTGGCGGACGGTTCCTTCTGCGTCTGCATCTGCTTCACCATCTCTTCCGCCAGCCCCAGTCCTTCCCCGGCGGTCATCTGCTGGGCAATTTGCTGATCGTACATGCTGGTGTAGAGCCGGGTCTGATCGCTGCTGAAGAGGCCATCCTTCGGCAGCGCCTCGCGCATACTCTTCAGCATCATCTGCACGAACATGCCCTCCACCTGACGGGCGACAGGCCGCAGGTTAGCCTGCGGATCCTGTCCGGCTTTCGCCTTGAGTTCGTTAAGCGATTGCGCATCCCACGCCGCGCTGGCAGTTAATTTGCTGTCGCCCAGCATCAGACGATCTCCACTTTCGCGCGCAGGCACCCGGCGCTTTGCATCGATTGCAGAATCGACATCAGCTCCATCGGCGTCGCACCCAGCGCGTTCAGGGCGCGCACCACATTGTTAAGATTGGCGCTCTCGCGCACGCTTTGCAGCGAGCCGCCGCTCTGACGCAGATCGATCTGCGTTTGCGGTGTCACCACCGTCTGACCGCCGCCAAATGGCGTATCCGGCTGGCTGACCTGCGCCTGACGGTTCACGGTAACGGAGAGGTTGCCCTGCGCCACAGCACAGGTATCCAGCGTCACTTCGCGGTTCATCACCACCGACCCGGTACGTGAGTTAATAATCACCTTCGCATCCTGCGGTACGCCGCCCACTTCCAGATTCTGGATATCCGCCAGCAAACGCACCTGACCACTGCCGCCCTGCGGCGCACGAACCTGCACGGTACGCGCATCCAGCGCGGTGGCGTTGCCAAAACCACTGCGACGATTAATGGTGTCGGCAATCTGCTGCGCCATGGTGAAATCATCCTGATTCAGCTGAAGGTTAATGGTGTTCCCCGCGCCAAATTGTGTCGGCAACTCGCGTTCAATGGTGGCCCCGCCGGTAATCCGCCCACCGTTAAGCTGGTTGACCTGCACGCTACTGCCGCCCGCCGACGCGCCTGCGCCGCCCACCAGAATGTTACCCTGCGCCAGCGCATACACCTGGCTATCAACCCCTTTCAGCGGCGTCATCAACAGCGTGCCGCCGCGCAGGCTTTTGGCGTTACCCATCGAGGAGACCACCACATCGATAGTTTGCCCCTGACGCGCAAACGCCGGGAACTGGGCGGTGACCATCACCGCGGCCACGTTTTTCAGCTGCATGTTGGTGCCCGCCGGAACGGTGATCCCCAGTTGCGACAACATGTTGTTCAGGCTCTGGGTGGTGAACGGCGTCTGGGTGGTCTGGTCACCCGTGCCGTCCAGCCCTACCACCAGACCATAGCCAATCAGGGAGTTTTCCCTGACGCCCTGCACGCTGGTGAGATCGCGAATGCGATCGGCCTGCGCCAGAGTACTCACCAGAATCAGCGCCATGCCAATCAGGGTTTTAAACATGTTCCACCTCATTACATTGGCGATAAATTCAGGAAGAAACGCTGCAACCAGCCCATATTCTGCGCTTCGTTGATATAGCCGTTGCCCACATATTCGATACGTGCATCCGCCACCTGGGTGGACGGCACGGTATTACTACCGCTGATGGTGCGCGGGTTAACCACGCCCGAGAAGCGGATAAATTCGGTGCCCTGATTGATAGCTATCTGTTTTTCCCCCACCACGTGAAGGTTACCGTTCGCCAGAACCTGATCGACCGTGACGGTTAATGTACCGCTAAAGGTGTTGCTGGCATTCGCGCCGCCTTTGCCGTTGAAGGTGTTACCGCCGGAGGCGTCAACATCCGCACGCGCGTTGCCGAACAGCCCTTCCAGATAGCGCGGCACGACGTCAAAGCCAAAGTTGGTTTTGCCATCGCGGCTGGCGTTGGCCGAGGAACTCTTGCTGGCGCTGACGTTTTCCTGCAATACGATGGTGAGCGTATCGCCAATATTGCGCGGGCGACGGTCTTCAAACAGCGGCTGATAACCGTAGTTAATCGGCTGCGCCGTCTGAAATATTGAGCCGTTCGCTACCGGTACCGGGCCGGGGATCGGCTGCGCCGACGTTGCGCCTTCCACCAGCGGCTTGCTGGGAATGAAAGCGCACCCGGTAATGGAGAGCACCAGAACCGTCAAGAACGGATAACGAAACGCTGCGGTTTTTTGCATGGTTTTCATCTTTTGGTTTGCGCCGGATGCGCTGCGCTTATCCGGCCTGGAGGTAGCATTGGTATTGTGTTTGCCAGATGGCGTTACGCCTATCCGTTTGTAGGTCGGATAAGCGCAGCGCCATCCGACAAATCCGGCACAACCGCTACAGTTGCGTCAATTTCTGCAACATCTGGTCGGTGGTCGATACCGCTTTACTGTTAATTTCGTAGGCGCGCTGTACCTGAATCATATTGACCAGTTCTTCCGCTACGTTAACGTTGGACGTTTCGACATAACCCTGATAGAGCAGCCCCGCGCCGTTCAGCCCCGGCGTGGAATCATTCGGCGCACCGGATGCCTGGGTTTCGACATACAGGTTTTCACCAATGCTTTCCAGCCCGCTGTCATTCATAAAGGTGGTCAGATTAAGCTGCCCCACCTGCACCGGGTTGGTCTGCCCCTGCTGGGTCGCGCTGACGATGCCATCGCGGCCAATGGTGATACTCAGCGTATTCGCCGGAATGGTGATCGCTGGCTGCACCTGGAAACCGCCTGCCGTCACCAGTTGACCATTCTGATCGACCTGGAATGAACCATCGCGGGTATACGCAGAAGTACCATCCGGCAGCAGCACCTGGAAGAAGCCCTGGCCTTTAATCGCCACGTCTTTGCTGTTATCGGTCTGCGACAGGTTGCCCTGGCTGTGCAGACGTTCGGTGGCAACCGGGCGCACACCGGTACCAATCTGCAAACCGGACGGCAGCGTGGTTTGCTCTGAAGACTGCGCCCCCGGCTGACGTACCGTTTGATAAAGAAGATCTTCAAATACCGCGCGCTGACGCTTAAAACCATTGGTACTGACGTTCGCCAGGTTGTTGGCGATAACGTCCATATTGGTCTGCTGCGCATCGAGGCCGGTTTTGGCGATCCATAATGAACTGATCATGATTTTCCTTAGCTCATTGACAGCAACTGGTTAGCTTTCTGCGTGTTTTCATCCACGCTGCTGATAACCTTCATCTGCATTTCGAATCGGCGGGCGCTGGCTATCATATCGGCCATCGCCGCCACGGGTTTGACGTTACTGCCTTCCAGAACGCCGGACTGCAAACGGATAGACTGATCGGCCTGCAACGCCGGGCCACGGGTGGCTTGCGCTTCTGCGGTCAGACGAAAGACGCCATCATCGCCGCGCACGATTTCCGTGTTATCCGCTTTCACCATTTTCAGCCGTCCCACCTGCGCCACCGTATTCGGCGGATCGCCAGGGTTAAGCGCCGAAATCGTGCCGTCCGCCGCGATGGTGATTTCCGCACCTTCCGGCACGGTGAGCGGGCCGCCATCGCCCATCACCGGATTACCCTGAATGGTCAGTTGCCCGGTGGGCCCCACCTGAATGTTACCGTTGCGGGTATACCCTTCCCCGCCATCGGCGGTTTGCACCGCCAGCCAGCCATCCTGTTGCAGCGCCACGTCCAGCGGACGTGAGGTGTAGTCGAGCTGACCAGGCGTCATATCCGCGCCCGGCGTGGAGGCCGTTACCAGCGTACGCGTCGGCACCGACAAACCCTCGACCGGCACCGCGCGCATGGCGTTAAGCTGGGCACGAAAGCCCGGCGTCGAACTGTTGGCCAGGTTGCTGGCGGTGACCGCCTGCTGCTCCATTGTCTGGCTCGCCGCGCCCATCGCCGTGTATATTGCGTGATCCATAAAGCTGCCTTATCGGGATTAACGCAGGTTAACCAGCGTGTTCAGGATTTGATCCTGCGTTTTGATGGTTTGCGCATTGGACTGATAGTTACGCTGGGCGACAATCATATTGACCAGCTCTTTGCTGAGGTCGACGTTAGAGGCTTCCAGCGCGCCGTTGGTCAGGCTGCCGAAGTTACCGCTACCCGCGGTGCCCAGCAGCGCCACGCCGGAAGACTGGGTGGCAGACCAGACGTTATCGCCTTCCGATTGCAGACCTTCGTTGTTGGCGAAGTTTGCCAGTACGATTTGACCGAGCAGCTGGCTCTGTTCGTTGGAGTAGTTCCCGACCACGGTGCCATCTTCGTTAATCTGATAGCTCACCAGATCGCCCGGCGCGTAGCCGTTCTGCGAAGTGGCGACGATGTTGTTGGCACCGGTATTCTGCTGCATGGAGTTGAGGAAGCTCAGGGAGAAAGAACCGGCGGCAGAGCCGTTAAGCGCAGCGACCTCAATCGGGATTTGCGAATTCGCATCCGCCGTACCGAGCACACCGTTCACATAAGGGCGAACTGACTCCAGCACACCGCTCTTATCGAACGTCATCTGCCCCGATTTAACCGCGTCAGCACCAGTAACACTGGAATCCTGAGTATAAACATCCCACTGATTATCATCGGATTTCACGTAATACACGTTCATGTCATGGGCATTACCCTGACTGTCATAAACGGTGATAGTGCCTTTTTTGTTGTAGCTGTCGGCATTAGCCGGATCGAAGGTCGTAACGCTCGGCTTAGCATCCGTCGAATTAAGGTTGACCTGCATCGCTGCTGTGCTCGTGGTCTTTGCCGACATCAGCGAGTTCGGGATGGTAATCGCTGTCGGATTCGCCCCCTGCTGAATGGTTGGCGGCGTGCCGGACGCCGGATAACCGGTCACCTGCAAGCCCTGAGAGTTCACCAGCGTACGATTGGCATCGAGGGAAAACTGGCCGTTACGGCTATAGAAAACAGAACCGTTGCTGTCGGTGAGGCGGAAAAAACCGTTCTGGCTGATGGCGACGTCCAGCGCGCGCCCGGTACTGGTGGTGGTACCGTCGGTAAAGTCCTGGGTGATCCCGGCGACTTTCACCCCCAGCCCCACTTTTGAACCGGCAAACATATCGGCAAACGAGGCGGTGCCTGATTTAAAGCCGTAGGTTGCGGAGTTAGCAATGTTGTTGCCGATAACATCAAGATTACTGGACGCGGCATTCATGCCGCTGACTGCTTGGGAAAAGCCCATGATTCACTCCTGAATTAAATAATCTGACGAACTTCGTCGAGCGTGGTGGTGCCGTAAGTGCCGAGATCCAACTGGTTGCCATTGCCGCTCAGCGTCACACCCTGCACCAGCGCAAATTTCAACGGCTGCGCCACCAGTTGCGTGGTGCCGCTGCTGGCGGTAATGCTGACGTTGTACGCGCCATCCGCCACCGCCGCGCCGTCCGTGCCGGTGCCGTCCCAGGTAAAAGTGTGCACGCCTGCGGTCAGCGCGCCGATATCCAGCGTTTTGACGACATTGCCGTTACTGTCGGTTATCGTGGCGGTCACTTTGTCGGCCGCCTGCTCAAGCTCAACGCCAAACGGTGTGGTGTCCGTGCCGTCGCCGTCGCTGTTTTTGCCCGCCAGCACGGTAGTACCGGGGATCATCACGCCGTGACCAATCAGCGATGACGCCTGCAATGATTTGCTGCTGTCGATTTGCCCGGAAATGGAACCCAGCGACGTATTGAGTTTCTCAATACCGCTTACGGTGCTGATTTGCGCCAGCTGGCTGGTGAGCTGGCTGTTATCCATCGGGTTGGTGGGGTCCTGGTTTTTCAGCTGCGCCACCAGCAGCGTCAGGAAACTGTTCTGTAAATCATCCGCGCTGCTGCTGGTCAGCGACCCGCTGGTACTGGTTGCGCTGGTCGCGCTGGCGCTATTAACGTTCACTGCAATGGACATTGTTCTCTCCGTTATTGACCCAGCGTGAGGGTTTTGAGCATCATGCTTTTCACGGTGTTCATCACCTCGACGTTGGCCTGATAGCTGCGCGAGGCCGACAGGGTATTGACCATCTCGCCGACCACATCAACGTTTGGCATGCGCACATAGCCCTTCGCATCCGCCAGCGGATTACCTGGCTGGTAGACCAGCTTGTCGGGCTCCTGGCTTTCAATCACATCGGCAACTTTGACCCCGCCCGTTGCCGCACCCGGCTGCGCATCCACCTGAAAAACGACTTGTTTTGCGCGATACGGCTGGCCATCCGGGCCGGTCACGCTGTCGGCGTTTGCCAGGTTACTGGCTGCCACGTTCAGCCGCTTGGACTGCGCGGTGAGTGCGGAACCCGCCACATCAAAAATATTCAGTAAAGCCATGTATTAATTCCCCTGCTGGAGGACGCTCATCATCCCCTTGATTTGCCCACCCAATACCGTCAGCCCGGTCTGATACTGCAAACTGTTGTCGGCAAACTGCGTGCGCTCGCGATCCATATCGACGGTGTTCCCGTCCAGCGCGGGCTGATCGGGAATGCGGTAGAGCAAATCAGTGGCAGCAGATGAGAGGTTTTGTGCGGGTATGTGACGGTCGGAAGTGAGCGACAGCGCCACGCCGTTGGTGCCAGCCCGTCCTCGCTCCATCACTTTTTTCATTTCACTGGCAAAATCGATATCGCGCGCCTGATACCCAGGGGTATCGGCGTTGGCGATATTGGCGGCCAGAATCTCCTGGCGCTCAGCGCGCAGATTCAGGGCTTCCTGTTGAAAACGCAGCGCGGCGTCGAGTTTATCGAGCATGGCTCCTCCGCAGATGACAAAATTCCAGCCGACAGCTTAATTCGCCTTATGCGCGCGTTATCGCCGGAATAAACGCAATATGCGTCGCTATTTATTCCGTTGATGTCAGCGGCGGATGCGTAAAATACTCACACTACCCTCTCTGACGGAGTGTTCGATGCCAAAGCTCACTACCTCGCTGGCCGCGTGTTTACTGCTCGCCAGCCCGTTCACCCTGGCGCAGGATCTGCAAAGCCAGCTGTCGACATTTTTCAGCCAAAGGCTGGAAGGGTTAAGTGATGAGGTGATGGTGCAACTGCGTAGCCCGCTCGCGATGTTGCCCTCCTGTGAGCAACCGGTGCTCAGTACGCCAGGCAATGCCCGGCTTTGGGGGAACCTGAACGTGGTGGCGCGCTGCGGTAATGAGAAACGCTATTTGCAGGTGACGGTGCAGGCCACGGGCAATTATGTGGTCGCCGCCGGGCCGATTGTGCGTGGCACCGTGCTGAATGCGCAATCGGTCGCCCTGAAACGTGGTCGTCTGGATCAGTTGCCGCCACGCACGATGCTGGACATCAATCAGGCGCAGGATGCAGTCAGCCTGCGCGATGTTGCCGCCGGACAAGCGTTACAGCTGACCATGATTCGCGCCGCCTGGCGGGTAAAAGCCGGGCAACGCGTCCAGGTCATCGCGAAAGGCGACGGTTTTAGCGTCAACAGTGAAGGTCAGGCGCTGAATAACGCCGCCGTGGCGCAAAACGCACGCGTGCGTATGTCCTCAGGCCAGGTGGTCAGCGGCGAAGTGAATACGGATGGGAATGTTCTGATTAACCTATAATCGTGATAAAGAAAGTGCGGCGATTGCCGATAAAGTATTAACAAATGAAAATGGCAATCCCCGCGCCATCATAAGCCTCCATGAGGAAAGCACATGAGCATTGAACGTACATCGCCTCTGAATCCTGTTAACGCGGTACAGGCTCGCGAACCAAACGAAACCCAGACGCCGAAAGCGCGTGTGGAAAAAAACGCTGAGATTAACAGCACCAGCGTCAAACTGAGTGACGCACAAACGACCCTGACGCAATCAGATACGCGTGATATCAATCTGGATCGCGTGGAAGCGTTGAAAAACGCTATTCGCAACGGTGAGCTAAAAATGGATACCGGTAAAATTGCTGATGCGTTGATTCAGGAAACGCAGAATTATCTACAGAGTAACTAACCGCATGAGTCGTCTGCCCGATATTTTGGATCAAATGACCGCTATCCTGAACTCGTTGAAAGAGGTGATGGATGCCGAGCAACAGCAGCTTTCTGCCGGAAGCGTGAACGGAAGCCTGCTGCAGCGCATAACAGAAGATAAAAGCTCGCTGCTGGCGGCGCTCGATTATCTGGAACAACAGCGTCGCGTAGAGCAGGAAGCGCAGCGTTGCGCCAATGACGATGACGTGGCTTCGCGCTGGCTGAACATTACGCAGAAAACGCAGCAGCTGCGTGACCTCAATCAGCACAACGGCTGGTTGCTGGAAGGCCAAATCGCCCGTAACCAGCAGGCGCTGGACGTGCTGAAGCCTTTTCAGGAGACGGGATTGTATGGCAAGGATGGGCAAACGGCGGGACAACCGCGCAGCGGCAAGAAATTTACCGTCTAACTGCAATCAGGACGGCGGGAAACATCACGCTCCCGCCGCCGCATCTTATTACGCCGTCCGGCGTGCGAACTCTTTCACTTTGAAACCCAACACCGCAAGCGTGGCGAAGTAGGCAAAAATTCCCACCACAACCACCGCCATCAGGCGTAACAGGCGCACCGGCATGGTCCCCTGTGACCACTCAGGCATGATGTGCATCATTCCCAGCAATGCCGCTGCCATCACCAGCACCGCCACAATCAGACGCACCAGGAATTTGCTCCAGCCCGGCTGTGGGGTAAAGATTTTCTGCTTACGCAACTGCCAGTAGAGCAGGCTGGCGTTCAGGCAGGCCGCCAGACCAATCGACAGCGACAGACCCGCGTGTTTCAGCGGGCCGATAAACGCGAGGTTCATCAACTGGGTCATAATCAGCGTCACAATCGCGATTTTCACCGGCGTTTTGATGTCCTGACGCGAGTAGAATCCTGGCGCAAGGACTTTCACTACGATAAGCCCCATCAGGCCGACGGAATAGGCCACCAGCGCACGCTGCGTCATCGCCGCATCAAACGCAGTGAATTTACCGTACTGGAACAGGGATACGGTCAGCGGTTTCGCCAGAATACCCAGCGCCACCGCGCTCGGCAGCGCCAGCAGGAAGCACAGACGCAGCCCCCAGTCCATCAGACGGCAATATTCATCATGATTACCGCTGGCAAAGCTTTTCGACAGCGACGGCAGAAGAATCGTCCCCAGCGCCACGCCCAGCACGCCGGACGGGAACTCCATCAGACGGTCAGCGTAGTACATCCACGAAACGGAACCGGAAACCAGGAAAGAGGCAAAAATGGTGTTGATGATCAGGGAAATCTGGCTGACGGAGACGCCAAGGATAGCCGGCCCCATTTGCTTCACCACGCGCATCGCGCCCGCATCTTTTAAATTGATGCGCGGCAGTACCAGCATGCCAATTTTTTTCAGATGCGGCAGCTGATACGCCAGCTGGAGCACGCCGCCTACGGTCACCGCCCACGCCAGCGCCAGCACCGGTGGGTTGAAATACGGCGCAGCAAACAGCGCAAAGCCAATCATACTGACGTTAAGCAGCGTCGGCGCAAACGCAGGCACCGAGAAGCGGTTCCAGGTGTTAAGAATAGCCCCCGCCAGCGAGGCGAGTGAAATCAGCAAAATATAGGGGAAGGTAATGCGCAGCAGCTGTGAGGTGAGATTAAATTTATCCACCGTATCGGCAAAGCCCGGCGCGGTAATCGTGATAACCCACGGTGCCGCCAGCATGCCAATGACCGTCACCAGCGCTAACGCCAGCGTCAATAAACCGGAAACATACGAGACAAATACGCGGGTCGCGTCTTCGCCCTGCTTGCTTTTGTATTCCGCGAGA
The DNA here is from genome assembly GCF_057782505.1 of Pseudocitrobacter sp. CD920760. NCBI lineage: Bacteria > Pseudomonadati > Pseudomonadota > Gammaproteobacteria > Enterobacterales > Enterobacteriaceae > Pseudocitrobacter > Pseudocitrobacter sp. CD920760. The sequence continues at coordinate 2,122,773 of NZ_CM173490.1, read as the reverse complement.
ATCGGCACAAAAGCCTGAGAAAACGCGCCTTCGGCAAAAATACGGCGCAGCAGGTTAGGCAGTTTGAACGCAACAAAGAAGGCATCAGTCGCCATTCCTGCGCCAAAAACCCTTGCCACAATGGCATCACGCGCAAAACCCAGCACGCGCGAAAACATGGTCATCGAGCTGACAGCCGCCAGCGATTTTAATAGATTCATTAACGTGTTATTCCACAACCGGAAGCAAAATGCCTGCAACAGCCCGGCGCGATTGCCGGGCTGCGGTTTACAGGCAGGAGCCTGAAGAGGCGTTAGTCTACCGGGTTCGGGATGAATTGCTACTGCCAGATGTTACAGCAGGTTATTCATCAACGGCCTCGCGCCACAGCGCTTCTACGATGCGTTGCGCCATCAGTGCCTGGTCGCCAGCGGTTTCCGGAACCGTCTGATTTTGCACGCATTCGATAAAGTGGCGCGCACAGCCGACGAATCCGCGCTGCTCAAGCGTGGTCTGCCAGCCGGGTACGGGACGGGTGAGCACGCCTGCGCCCCGCTCTTCTCGCCACTCACGCATATCGGTGATGTCATACAGCGCGCCGTCCGTCACCGCCTGCACCCACTCGCGCTGGCTCCCGGCGCGGCGATGCATGCTGGTTGTGACGCTAAGCGTTGGATGGCTGAAGTGATGCTCAGCGTAGAGCATCTCACCGTCGTCTGTGGTTTGCAGCGTGCCGCTGCTTAAGGGCGCATTACCGCCCGCCAGCCACAGCGCGGTGTCGACCACATGCAGATAATCATCCAGCAGCGTGAAGTGCAGATCGTGCGGGCCGACGCTGTCGGTACGGTGTTTATCCATCCGCAGCGACGCCGCATTGGCGAGATTGCCTTTCAGCTCACGATACAGCGGCGCGAAACGGCGATTAAAACCCACCATCAGCGTTAACTTCTTGCGCGCGGCCAGTTCGACCAGACGCTCGGCATCGCTTAGCTTCTCCGCCAGCGGTTTGTCGACGCAGACGTGCACGCCCGCATTCAGCAGTTCGCTGACCACCGAATAGTGAGACGCCGTTGCGCTGTGGACAAACACAGCATCGCACTGCGCCGCCAGTGAGGCTAACGAGTCCGCATACGGCATGCGGTAGGTTTCGCACACTTTCAGCGCCTTCTCTTTACCCGGCGACCAGGCCGCCTGCAACGTCCAGTCGGTGGCGGCGCTGAGTACCGGAAGCCACGCCTTCTGCGCGATCCCGCCCAGCCCAACCACGCCTACGCGTAATTTTGCCATCGTTATTCTCCGAGATGCGCCAGCAGGGAATCCAGGCGCTGTTTCAGCTCCGCCACTTCGCCTTCCAGTGCATCAACGCGCGCACGGAGATCGTCATCCGCCGGGGCGACATCATCGGCGACCTGGGCCAGTACTTCCATTTCCCCGCTGAAAAGGTGCATATAGCGGCTCTCGCGTTTGCCAGGTTCGCGCGGCAAACGCATCACAAACGGGCCATCATCCCGCGTAGCCAGTCGCTCAAGCGTGGCTTCCACTTCTGCCATATCGCTAAATTCATGCATCCGCTGCGCGCGGCCACGCAATTCACCCGGCGTTTGCGCACCGCGCAGTAACAGCGTAGTCACCAGCGCCACTTCGGCGCTGGAAAGTTTCAAATCGCCAAATTCAGAATTACAGAAACGTTGTTCGTACTTGGTCACGCGGTTACCAAAACCGCTGACCGTGCGCAGATAGTGGCGTTTGACCAGCGTATCCAGCAGATCCTGTACGTCAGACTCGCTGAGCGTCATCACCGGTTCGCGGTTGGTTTTCTGGTTACAGGCCGTCACTACGCCATTAATCGACAGCGGATACTGCTCGGGTGTGGTGACCTGTTTTTCCAGCAGGCAACCAATCACGCGCGCTTCCAGCGGGGTTAACTCATATTTCATCTCTTCTCCTTAGCGACCAGCTGTCCATTCCTGGGTGGTGAGTGCGGTTAATACGTGGTCACGCCATTCGCCGTCAATCAGCAAATAGTTTTTGGCATAACCCTCTTTTTCAAACCCCAGCCGCGCCAGTAAATCGCCGCTGCGCTGATTGTGCGGCATATAGTTAGCCATAATGCGGTGAATATGTTGGGTGCGTTGCATATAGCGGATAGCGCTGGTCAGCGCTTCAAACATCAGCCCCTGCCCCTGCCACTTTTGCCCAATCGAGTAACCAAGGTAGCAGGCGTGGAACGACCCGCGCACCACGTTAGAGAAATTGGCGACGCCAATAATTTCCTTCTCCTCCGGGTCGAGCAGCGCAAAATAATACGCGCTTCCCTGCTTATGAAATTCATTAATCATCGACAAGCGAGCCTGCCAGCCGGAAGGATAACAGTGGCTATCGTCACGGATGGGCTCCCAGGGTTTTAAAAACTGCCTGTTCTCTGCGTAATAATCGGCAAGACGCCATGCATCACGGTCATGGACCAGACGCACAACCAGACGATCGGTTGTCAAACGCACTTTCGGCACGTTACTGCGATAGCCAAACATCTCTTACTCCTGTACCTGAATAATAACCCGGGTTAACTCACTATACCTGTCCACAGGGGGTCTGTGAAAACAGCAACATACCTTTTTTCATACCCCGATCGCGATTTCGATAAACAAGCTCAATCAAAGCAGCATTTTGATAAAAAAATATTGTCGCTGGCAATATGGGAAAAGGTGAGGCGACCCGGCAGAATGGAGATGTTCATCTCTTTTTATTCCCCTGGAGGGGAAATGTCCCGCGTATCGCAGGCAAGGAGCCTGGGTAAATATTTCCTCTTAGTCGATAACATGCTGGTTGTGCTGGGCTTTTTTGTCGTCTTTCCGCTGATCTCCATTCGTTTTGTCGATCAGATGGGCTGGGCGGCATTAATGGTCGGGATTGCGCTCGGTCTGCGCCAGTTAATTCAACAAGGTCTGGGTATTTTTGGCGGCGCGATTGCGGACCGCTTCGGCGCCAAACCGATGATTGTGACCGGCATGCTGATGCGCGCGGGCGGTTTTGCCATTATGGCCGTCGCGCACGAGCCGTGGGTGCTGTGGCTCTCTTGTTTGCTTTCCGGGCTTGGCGGCACGCTATTCGATCCGCCGCGTTCCGCCCTGGTGGTGAAGCTGGTGCGTCCGGCGCATCGTGGCCGTTTTTTCTCACTATTGATGATGCAGGACAGCGCGGGCGCGGTCATCGGTGCGCTGATGGGCAGCTGGCTGCTGCAATATGACTTCCGTCTGGTGTGCAGCGCGGGTGCGGTGCTGTTCATTCTGTGCGCTATCTTCAACGCCTGTTACCTCCCGGCATGGAAACTTTCTACTGTGAGAACGCCAGTACGCGAAGGGCTTGCGCAGGTGCTGCGTGATAAACGTTTTGTCACCTATGTGTTAACCCTCACCGGTTACTACATGCTGGCGGTACAGGTAATGCTGATGCTGCCAATCATGGTGAACGATATTGCGGGCTCGCCTTCTGCCGTGAAATGGATGTACGCCATCGAAGCGGCGCTATCGCTGACGCTGCTCTACCCTATCGCACGATGGAGCGAAAAACGCTTTCGCCTTGAGCAGCGTCTGATGGCGGGCCTGCTGATCATGACAGCTTCCATGTTGCCGATTGGTCTGGCCACCTCGCTACAGCAGTTGTTCACGTTAATTTGTACGTTCTACATCGGTTCGATTATTGCGGAACCGGCACGTGAAACGCTGAGCGCACATCTGGCCAATGCCCGCGCGCGCGGCAGCTACATGGGCTTCAGCCGTCTGGGGCTTGCCTTTGGCGGCGCCCTCGGCTACACCGGTGGCGGCTGGCTATTCGACAGCGGGAAAGCGCTGAACCAGCCGGAACTGCCGTGGGCGATGCTGGGGCTTATCGGCATAATCACATTTATCGCCTTATGGTGGCAGTTCAGTCCAAAACGCGCTGCCTCCGGTATGCTTGAACCCCGCCTTTAGCCCTTTTATTCCGCGCAATTGATGGCCTGCAATTCACGCAGGCCATCAGTAGAATCTCATCCTAAGAAAGAAGAGATGGCACTTTCAGTATTTTCCGCTGTCATAATCACGACTGAAAGCGCAAGCTGCCTGTGGACAGGATTACAGCACAGCATCATATTGAGGAACTTCATGAAGAAATTTTTTGTCATTGCCGCACTGATCGTTGGCGGCCTGGTGGCGGGTTGTAATCAACTGACGCAATACACAGTGAGTGAACAGGAAATTAATCAGGCGCTGCAAAAGCACAATAATTTCTCGAAAGATATTGGCCTGCCCGGCGTGGCCGACGCGCACATCGTGCTGAATAATCTCACCAGCGCCATTGGCCGCGAAGAGCCGAATAAAGTCACCCTCACCGGTGACGCTAAACTGGATTTAAACTCGCTGTTTGGCAGTCAGAAAGCGACCATTGACCTGAAACTGAAGGCGTTACCGGTCTTCAATAAAGAGAAAGGTGCGATTTTCCTGCAGGAGATGGAAGTGGTCGATGCCAAAGTGACACCGGAGAAAATGCAATCGGTGGTGCAAACTTTAGTGCCTTATCTGAACCAGTCACTGCGCAATTACTTTAATCAGCAACCGGCTTACGTGCTGAAAGAAGATGCCAGCAAAGGCGAAGCACTGGCTAAAAAATATGCGAAAGGTATTGAGGTAAAACCAGGACAAATTATCATCCCGTTTACGGATTAACATCGTAAAAAAGACGCCCGGCGGATATTTTCGTCGGGCGTCTTTTTTTTACAGAAAGGAGTGCAAAGGAAAACGTTTACGTTTATCCTTAGTGCCCGGCAAAAAACAGCCCTAATGACTGATTTCCCACCAGGCCGGAGCACACCCATGACCGCATTACCGCAAGTTCTGAAAATTCGCCGCCCAGACGACTGGCATATCCATCTGCGTGATGGCGAGATGCTGAAAACCGTCGTGCCTTATACCAGCGAGCTCTATGGTCGTGCGATCATCATGCCAAATTTGGTGCCGCCTATCACCACCGTGGAAGCGGCCATCAGCTACCGCCAGCACATTCTGGATGCCGTTCCGGCAGGCCACGACTTTACTCCGCTGATGACCTGTTACCTCACCGACTCCCTCGATCCGAATGAAGTGGAACGCGGTTTTCAGGAAGGTGTATTTACGGCAGCTAAGCTGTATCCGGCAAACGCAACGACCAACTCCAGCCACGGCGTCACCAGTATCGATGCCATTATGCCGGTGCTGGAGCGAATGGAAAAACTCGGAATGCCGCTGCTGGTTCACGGTGAAGTCACTCACGCCGACATCGATATTTTTGACCGCGAAGCACGCTTTATCGAGACGGTTATGGAGCCGTTGCGCCAGCGTCTGCCAGGGCTGAAAGTCGTGTTTGAACACATCACTACCAAAGATGCCGCAGATTATGTACGTGAGGGTAATGAACTGCTGGCTGCGACAATCACCCCGCAGCATCTGATGTTCAACCGCAACCACATGCTGGTTGGCGGCGTGCGCCCACATCTTTACTGCCTGCCGATCCTCAAACGTAATATCCACCAGCAGGCGCTGCGCGAACTGGTCGCCAGCGGCTTCGAGCGCGCATTCCTCGGGACTGACTCCGCGCCGCATGCGCGTCATCGCAAAGAAGCCAGTTGCGGCTGTGCAGGCTGCTTTAATGCGCCCACCGCGCTCGGTAGCTATGCCACCGTCTTTGAAGAGATGAATGCGCTACAGCACTTCGAAGCCTTCACCTCGCTGAACGGCCCACGTTTCTATGGCCTGCCGGTGAACGAGTCTACCGTTGAGCTGGTACGTGAAGAGAGCCAGGTGGTTGAGAGTATTGCCCTTTCTGACGATACCCTGATCCCCTTCCTCGCCGGTGAAACCGTACGCTGGACGGTAAAAAAATAAATCGCACGCTCCCTGTTGTAAGTTTTTTGCTTTAACTGTATAAATATACAGTACACATACAGGGGGCAACCATGCGCATTGAAGTGACTATTGCTAAAACCACAACCCTCCCCGCTGGCGCACTTGATGCACTGGCGGGTGAACTCTCCCGACGAATTAACAATCAGTTTCCGGATAGCGGCGGCACCGTTTCGGTACGCTACGCATCGGCAAATAACCTTTCGGTTATCGGTGGCATTAAAGAAGATAAAGACCGGATCAGCGAAATTCTCCAGGAGACCTGGGAAAGCGCGGATGACTGGTTCATAACCGATTAATTTGCTCCCTCATTGTGTTCTTTGCCGGGTCGCCCCGGCTTTTTTATTTCTCGCCGCCCCGCTTCTTTTTGGCCTTATTCTGATTCCATTAATAAAATCTCAGCCACAATGGTGATTTATTGCGCAACAAAACGCGTACTTTAGGAATTTGTGTTGCATTTTATTTAAAATCTCGAATATTAAGTAAGTTGTTGGTATACTGAAAAAGCTTCGAAAAAAACCTGCATTGAACCTCGAGAGTTGTTGCCTTTTAACAAAGATATAAGGGGTTATGATGGAAAAGAATAATGAAGTCATCCAGACCCATCCCCTCGTTGGATGGGACATCAGCACCGTTGATAGCTACGATGCGCTGATGCTGCGCCTGCACTACCAAGACCCCAATGAATCGAGCAAGAAAGAAGCTGAAATAGGTCAAACGCTTTGGTTGACTACCGATGTCGCTCGTCAATTTATTTCTATATTAGAGGCGGGCATCGCCAAAATTGAATCCGGCGATTACCAGGCGAATGAGTATCGCAGGCATTAGTGCTGATACGAATAATTATCAAACAGGCACCTTCGGGTGCCTTCTTTATTTTCAGGCTTGTATCAGGCTGGCTTGTTAATTACCCTGCTATACACATCATCCTGCATGCTGATGCGGCTTATCAAAAAACAATTCCAGGAAGCGCTATGCAATATGACTTAATCATTGTCGGCAGTGGCTCCGTCGGGGCGGCTGCCGGATACTACGCCCGTAAAGCGGGACTGAATGTCCTGATGACCGATGCCCACATGCCGCCTCATACCGAAGGCAGCCACCACGGCGACACGCGTCTGATTCGCCACGCGTATGGTGAAGGCGAAAAATATGTTCCTCTGGTGCTGCGCGCGCAGCAGCTGTGGGACGCGCTGGCCACCACCAGCGGTGAAGACCTGTTCGAACGTAGCGGCGTGGTGAATCTTGGCCCGGCAGATTCAACCTTTCTTGCCACCGTGGCGGAGAGTGCGGAAAAATTTGGCCTTGATGTAGAACGACTGGATGCCGCAGGCGTAATGGCCCGCTGGCCTGAAATTCAGGTGCCCGAAGACTATCAGGCCATCTTTGAGCCCGCGTCTGGCGTGCTGAAAAGCGAGCTGGCGGTAAAAACATTGATCGCGCAGGCAAAGGAAGCGGGTTGCGCGCAACTCTTCAACTGCCCAGTCACCGCGATTGAACATCACGCTGACGGGGTCGCGATAGAAACGTCAGAAGGCCGCTTTGAAGGGAAAAAACTGCTGCTCAGCGCCGGTACCTGGGCTAAACAACTCTACCCGCAATTACCAATACAACCGGTTCGCAAAGTGTTTGCCTGGTTCCAGGCCGATGGGCGTTACAGCCGCAAAAATAACTTCCCGGCGTTTACGGGGGAGTTGCCGAATGGCGATCAGTTCTACGGTTTCCCGGCGGTTGAGAATGAACTTAAAATCGGCAAGCATAATGGCGGCCAGCTAATCAATACGCCACAAGGGCGCAAACCGTTCGGTACCGTCGCCACCGATGGCTCTGAGGCTTTCAGCTTCCTGCGTAATATTCTGCCCGGTATTGGCGGCTGTTTGCACGGTGCCGCCTGCACCTACGACAACACCGCGGATGAAGATTTCATTATCGATACGCTACCCGGTCAGCCAAATACTTTACTGATTGGCGGGTTGAGTGGTCATGGGTTCAAGTTCGCGACCGTGCTGGGTGAAATCGCCACGCGATTCGCGCAGTCACAGCCAGAAACCTTTAACCTGGCGCCCTTCTCGCTTTCCCGTTTTGACGATTAATTAGTGCGGTTTGCCTGATGGCGCTGCGCTTATCAGGCCTACACTCGAAAGCACCTGACAAAAACGCAGGCACATACGATGATGTGCCTTTAAAGAGAATAATGATGCAGCGTCTATATCACTATCTGGTCAACAACCTGCGCGAGCACTTTATGATTTACGTCGCGCTCTGTCTGCTGCTGGCCCTGATCGATCTTATCTGGATTTTTTTCGCCTGATCACTGAGGGTCAGGAATACCCAGTTTAGTATTCAGCCGACCACGCGATTTATTGAAAATCTTGTTGCCATTTTCACGTCCGGCGCGGCGTTTACGCTGCTCCTCTTCCGGCAGTTTGTGCTCTTCCTGGCAGGCTTCGCTACAGCAGCCGTCATATTTCTCTGCGCAGGCCGGGCACTGAATGAAGAGCAGATGGCAGCCGTCGTTCAGGCAATTGGTGTGACTGTCACAGGCCGTCCCGCACTGGTGGCAGTGGGCAATCACCTCGTCAGAAATACGCTCTCCCATCCGCTCGTCAAACACAAAGTTCTTGCCGATAAAGCGCACCGGTAACCCCTGCTCACGCGCGCGGCGGGCATATTCAATAATGCCGCCCTCAATGTGCCACACCTGCTTAAACCCGTTATGTTTCATCCAGGCGCTCGCTTTTTCGCAGCGAATTCCCCCGGTGCAGTACATCACAATCTTCTTGTCTTTATGTTCCTGCATCATCTCGACGGCTTTCGGTAGCTGATCGCGGAACGTATCTGCCGGGATCTCCATGGCGCGTTCGAAATGGCCGACTTCATACTCATAGTGGTTGCGCATATCGATGAACACCGCATCCGGGTCATCCAGCATCGCGTTCACTTCCGCCGCTTTTAAATAAGCGCCGACATCGTTCGCGTCAAACGAGGGATCGTCAATGCCGTCCGCCACAATGCGGTCGCGCACTTTCATGCGTAGCACCCAGAATGATTTGCCGTCGTCATCCAGCGCGATGTTAAAGCGCAGCCCGTCCAGCGCAGGGTCAAAACGGTACAACAACTCGCGCAGCGCTTCGACATTGCTTGCGGGAACGCTAATCTGCGCGTTGATCCCTTCATGGGCCAGATAGATGCGACCAAACACTTTCAGTTCGGAAAGTGCGAGGTAAAGGGCATCACGGGTCGCTTTCGGGTTAACGATGGTGAAATACTTATAGAATGAGATTGTCGTACGCGGCTCGGTTTCAGCGAGCATCTGCGCCTTCAGGGTCTCATTCGATATGCGGTTATGTAACACTGGCATGGTGCTCTAATCCTGCAAAAGGGAATGAAATATATAGATCGGGCGGATGATATAGCAATCATCGACAATTTACATCCACACATTTTGCGCTACATTTGTCTCTCTATAAAAACATCGACTGAAACATTTGCTCGAATTATCGACACTCGTACCCTCGTCAGTTTGGCTGGCGGGAAAATAATGCGACAATAGCGGGAGTGGCTCGATAAAACAGGAAAGACATGACCCAGTTACCCAAATTTACCGCGGCGTTGCTGCATCCACGTTACTGGCTAACCTGGCTGGGAATTGGCCTGCTGTGGCTTATCGTACAGTTGCCCTACCCGATCATTTATCGTCTCGGCAATGCCATTGGCCGCGTGGCGCTGCGTTTTATGAAACGTCGCTCAAAAATCGCTTATCGCAATCTCGAATTATGCTTCCCGCAAATGAGTGAAGCCGAACGTCATCAACATGTGGTGAAGAATTTCGAATCGGTCGGTATGGGCCTGATGGAAACCGGGATGGCGTGGTTCTGGCCCGATCGCCGTATCGATCGCTGGACGGATGCCAGCGGTCTGGAGCATATCTCCGCCATGCAGGAACAGAAACGCGGTATTTTGCTGATCGGTATTCACTTTCTGACGCTCGAAATGGGTGCGCGAATGTTCGGTTTCTTCAACCCAGGCATTGGCGTCTATCGCCCGAACGACAACCCGGTTATCGATTTACTGCAAACCTGGGGGCGGATGCGTTCCAATAAATCGATGATCGACCGGAAAGATTTGAAAGGCATGATCCGCGCGCTGAAAAACGGCGAAATCGTTTGGTATGCGCCTGACCACGACTACGGCCCGCGCGCCAGCGTATTTGCGCCGTTGTTTGCCGTCGAGCAAGCCGCCACGACGTCAGGCACCTGGATGCTGGCACGCATGTCGAAGGCCAGTATTGTGCCATTTGTGCCGCGCCGCAAACCTGACGGCAAAGGCTACGAGTTGATTATCCTTGAGCCGGAACTCTCCCCGCCGCTGGATGACGCAGAAACCACGGCCGCGTGGATGAACAAGATTGTCGAGAAGTGCATCATGATGGCCCCGGAGCAGTATATGTGGCTACACCGTCGCTTCAAGACGCGCCCGAAAGGGATGCCTTCCCGCTACTGAACGTTAGCGCAGCCTTCACGGCTGCGCTGATGCCTGGCATTGCAGTAACAATCACACGAGCGCATAATTAGCAGGCTTATTGAATTAACTGTTCCCCTGCTCACTTTTGGAATTTTATGCCTGCTTCTGATGTCGATGCTCCCATAAACTGGAAACGTAATCTTACCATCGCCTGGCTTGGTTGCTTCCTGACCGGCGCGGCATTCAGCCTGGTGATGCCTTTCCTTCCTCTCTACGTCGAGCAACTTGGCGTGACCGGCCACAGCGAACTTAATCTGTGGTCAGGGATTGTCTTCAGTATTACGTTTCTGTTTTCCGCCATTGCCTCGCCATTCTGGGGCGGTCTGGCCGATCGAAAAGGCCGAAAAATCATGCTGCTGCGCTCGGCGCTGGGAATGGCTATCGTCATGCTGCTGATGGGTCTGGCACAGAATATCTGGCAATTTTTAGTGCTGCGCGCGCTGCTTGGCGTGCTGGGCGGTTTTGTGCCCAATGCCAATGCGCTGATTGCCACTCAGGTACCACGAAATAAAAGCGGCTGGGCGTTGGGGACACTTTCAACGGGTGGCGTCAGCGGCGCGCTCCTCGGGCCGCTGGCGGGCGGTTTGCTGGCCGATAGCTACGGTTTACGACCCGTCTTTTTCATTACCGCCACGGTGCTGTTCCTGTGCTTTGTATTGACCTTGCTGCTGATTCGCGAACAGTTCACCCCGGTCAATAAAAAAGAGATGCTTCACGCCCGCGAGGTAATCAGCTCGCTGAAGAATCCCAAACTGGTGCTCAGCCTGTTTGTCACCACCCTGATTATTCAGGTCGCCACCGGCTCTATTGCGCCGATCCTGACGCTTTACGTGCGCGATCTCGCCGGCAACGTCAGCAACATTGCGTTTATCAGCGGGATGATTGCCTCCGTACCCGGCGTCGCCGCGCTGCTGAGCGCGCCAAGGCTGGGCAAACTGGGCGACAGAATTGGTCCGGAAAAAATTCTTATCACCGCGCTGGTTCTCTCCGTGCTGCTGTTGATCCCCATGTCGTTTGTACAAAATCCGTTGCAGCTTGGCATCCTGCGTTTTCTGCTTGGTGCCGCCGATGGCGCTTTACTGCCCGCAGTGCAAACGCTGCTGGTGTATAACGCCAGCAACCAGATTGCCGGGCGGGTGTTCAGCTATAACCAGTCGTTTCGCGATATTGGCAACGTGACCGGGCCGTTGATTGGCTCGGCGGTGTCGGCGACCTACGGTTTTCGCGCGGTGTTCTGCATTACCGCCGCGGTGGTGTTGTGCAATGCGATTTATACCGGCTTTAGCCTGCGTCGTCGCGCCCCGGCTAAGACAGTCGGGTGATTTTCAGCCATTTTTTCTTGCCTGTTCCAATCTTAAGCTATTCTTTCCCTGAATATACCCGGAATGTTGCCCGTCTGAACGGGTAACACCCGAGACCACGTCAAATCGCAGGGAGAATAAGATGACTATGTATGCCACGCTTGAAGAAGCTATTGACGCGGCGCGAGAAGAGTTCCTCGCCGATAACCCCTCCGTTGAAGAGAGCGATGCGGATGTTCAGCAGTTGAATATCCAGAAGTACGTTTTGCAGGATGGCGATATCATGTGGCAGGCAGAATTCTTTGCCGACGACAGCGAAGAAGGCGAGTGCCTGCCGGTGCTGAGTGGGGAAGCGGCCCAGAGCGTCTTTGACGGCGATTATGACGAAATTGAGTTACGCCAGGAGTGGCTGGAAGAGAATACGCTTCATGAATGGGATGAAGGCGAATTTCAGCTTGAACCCTCGCTGGATACCGAAGAGGGCCAGGCTGCGGCAGATGAGTGGGATGAGCGCTGATTATTCGTAAGTGCCGTGGCTGGCGTCGATAGGCAACAGGAGCGTATCGAAGATCAGCGAAAATGGCAGGTCAATTATCGTCAGCCAACGCCACGCGGAATCACGCAGGTCCCACTGCACGCCGGGATAGTATTGGTTTCCGTGTCCCTGGCCGGGAATGGTGCGGCTGATAACGCTGCCGCATCCGCTCAATAACAGCGTCATCGCGATGACCAGTACGAATTTCATGCAATACCTCAACGTCAGACAAAAAAATACCGGCTTTAACGCCGGTATTTTCTTATTTTTACGGCTTATTTTGCTTTCATCGCCAGCGGGTTAATCGCCAGTTTCGAATACTCATCCACCCAGGATGTGTATTTCTCAGGCGCAGCCCATACGCGATAGTGCATACGCGCCATGGTCACCGGGTCACTCAGCAGCACTAAACGACGGTCGCGGTTAAGTTTGTCCGGCGTTTCGTTCAGCGCCTGCTCAACGTGGCGGTCGCGCGCAATCTCCAGCACATGGCTGGCACGGTGACGTGCGGTTGCCATGGCTGTCGCCAGCGCGTTATATGACGGGTTAAACACCGCGTGCATAAAGCCATCTTCCAGCGTGCGATTGCGGTTCAGTTGCAGGTAGGCATCCGTATCCGCCAGCACTTTCGGCGTGTTGTACTCTTCCGGGATCAGGAACAGTTTCCAGCGCTTGGTGCGCAGACCGATCGTTGAACGGCTCGAAATAACCGAGACGAACGGCGAAAGGATCAGCGAGAAGACAATCGGCGCCAGCCAGAACAGGAAACGCAGATCCAGCCATGCCATACCAACGGCCCACACCAGACCCAGCAACAGCTGAGAGCCGTGACGCATAAACGCTTCGCCCCATGGCGTAGAGTCATCATCACGCTGCGGCGAGTTCCAGACCACTTCCCAGCCAAGGAATGCGCTAACCACGAACACGGTGTGGAATAGCATACGCACCGGTGCCAGCAGCACGGAGAACAGCACTTCCAGCAGCAGAGAAATCGTCACGCGGATAAAGCCGCCGTACTCTTTCGGCCCCTTACACCACACCAGAATAATACTGAGCAGTTTCGGCAGGAACAGCAGCACCATGGTTGAAGCAAACAGCGCAATCGCCAGTTCAGGACGCCACTGCGGCCACACCGGGAACAGCTGGCGAGGTTGCAGGAAGTACTGTGGCTCGGTGAGCGCATGCACCACCTGAAGCGCCGTTGACAACGCCAGGAACAGGAACCACAGCGGCGCAGAAAGGTAAGACATTACGCCAGTCAGGAACACCGCACGGTGAACCGGGTGCATCCCTTTTACCAGGAACAGGCGGAAGTTCATCAGGTTACCCTGACACCAGCGACGGTCACGTTTCAGCTCATCGAGCAGGTTTGGCGGCAGTTCTTCATAGGAGCCCGGCAGGTCATAGGCTATCCACACGCCCCACCCTGCACGACGCATCAACGCGGCTTCCACGAAGTCGTGCGACAGAATCGACCCGGCAAAGTTACCGTCGCCCGGCAGCGGTGCTAACGCACAGTGCTCGATAAACGGTTTCACGCGGATAATCGCGTTATGCCCCCAGTAGTGGGATTCACCCAACTGCCAGAAGTGAAGACCGGCGGTAAACAACGGGCCATAGACGCGCGTGGCGAACTGCTGGCAACGGGCATACAGCGTATCCATACCGGACGCACGCGGCGATGACTGGATGATCCCGGCATTCGGGTTCGCTTCCATAAGACGCACGAGGTTGGTCAGGCAATCGCCGGACATCACGGAGTCGGCATCCAGCACCACCATGTAGCTGTATTCGCTACCCCAGCGGCGGCAGAAGTCATCGATGTTACCGCTTTTACGCTTCACACGGCGGCGACGGCGACGGTAGAAGATCTGCCCTTCGCCCTGCACTTCGGCAATCAGCTCCATCCACGCTTTCTGCTCAGCAACGCAGATATCCGGGTTGTAGCTGTCGCTCAGAATGTACACATCGAAGTGTTTCTGCTGACCGGTCGCTTTCACCGATTCCCACGTTGCACGCAGGCCCGCGAAGACGCGATCGACGTCCTCGTTACAGATAGGCATGATAAGCGCAGTGCGATGTTCCGGGTTCAGCGCTTCATCACCCACCGTGGACGCGGAAATACTGTATTTATCCCGACCAATCAGCAGTTGCAGGAAGCCCATCAGCGCGGTCCAGAAACCGGCAGAAACCCAACAGAACAGCACAGCAAACAGCACCAGGATGCCACTTTGCAGCAGATACGGCAGCAGCTGCATAAAGGAGACCCACAGGTCCTGGCCGACCATATCGGCAGGGTTAATAAATGCCCAGCCCTGATACGGCAGAATGGTTTTCATGTACCAGGTCGCCACCACAGTCTGCGCAAGCGTCAGGATCAGCAAAATGTAACGGCGGATAGAACCCGTCGTACGCCATTTTTGCTCGTGCTCCTGCTCTTCTTTCGTCAGACGAGAGACATAGCGCGGGGTAACATCACGACCGCGCAGGCGATCCCAGAAGCGACCAATTGGGTTGGTACGCCACGGGTCCGGGAACATGGAGGATCGCTTCGCTTTCGGCATTGCCTGAAGCTGGGTGCGGCCTTCGTCATCTTTGATGAGCTGGTCACCGGCCAGAGAGTCTGGCCAGTTTTGCTCAAGACGCGCTTTCACGGATGCGAGCGGGGTATCGTCATCGCGTTCAAACGTTTGATGCTCGGTATCCAGCGCTTCGTGCACGGCACGCAGGCTGGAATCGGGCAGCGCCGATTTTTCAGCCTCCGTGAGCGACAGCGCGTCAATGTACTTCGTTGTCTTATTCATTGGCAGGCAGCTGATAGCTCCAGGTTTCACTCAGCGTTTGGTCAGCGTTGACCAGCGCCGCGCGCATTTCAGTGGTTTTCTTCGGATCTTTCACTTTAACGCGCAACGTCAAGCGCCAGCCTTTGGTGACCGGGTTATAACGTACGCTGTTTTCAACGATTTCACCGTTGTCGCCAATGCTGGCTTGTGAAGTAACAGGCGTATCCTGCGGCAGTTTTTTCATGTCCGCACCGGTGAAATCAACCACAAAGGCCATCGTGCCATCCGGTTGACGAATCAGGTTGGACTGTTTCACATCACCGGTAGAGCGACGCGTCTGCATGACATACGCGCTATCCGGCGCATGCAGTTTGTCTTCGTCACGGCTGAAGGTGATGCTGTATTTGTAGTTCATCTCTTTACCGGCTTCCGGGAGTTGGTCCGGTGTCCAGTAAGCGACGATGTTATCGTTGGTTTCATCGTTGGTCGGAATTTCAACCAGTTCGACGGTGCCTTTGCCCCAGTCACCTTTCGGCGTGATCCAGGCGCTTGGGCGCAGGTCATAACGATCGTCGAGATCTTCAAAGCGGGAGAACTGACGGCCACGTTGCAGCAGGCCAAAGCCCTGCGGATTTTCAGTCGCATAGCTGCTGACGGCCAGATGTTTCGGGTTATTCAGCGGACGCCAGATCCACTCACCGTTGCCCGCGTGAATAGACAGACCGTTGGAGTCATGCAGTTCCGGGCGATAGTTAGTGACCTGCGACGGCTGGTTCGGCCCGAACAGGAACATACTGGTCAGCGGCGCGACACCCAGTTTACCGACTTTGTCACGCAGGTAGATTTTGGTTTGTACATCCACAACCGTGTCGCGACCCGGCATGATGACAAAACGGTAAGCTCCGGTGGCGCGTGGAGAATCCAGCAGTGCGTAGATGGTCAGGCGCTTGTCGGTGGCTTTCGGACGCTCGATCCAGTATTCACGGAAACGCGGGAATTCTTCACCGGACGGTAAAGCGGTGTCGATAGCAAGACCACGTGCGGATAAGCCATACACCTGCCCCTGGCCCAGGACACGGAAATAGCTGGCACCCAGCATGCTGACGATTTCGTCGTTTTTGCCTTTGCTGTTGATAGGATAAAGCACTTTAAAACCGGCGAAGCCAAGGTCTTTTACCGTGTCTTTATCGTGTTGTACATCACCGAAGTTAAAGTAGTCCGGGTTGTATTTAATTTTGCGTACGGACGTAGCGGTAACTTCGTTAATGGTAACCGGCGTGTCGAAGTACATACCCTGGTGGTAGAACTCGAGCTTAAATGGGGTCTTAACGTTGCTCCAGTAGGCCTTATCGTGGTTGAACTGAATCTGTTGGTAGTCCGCGTATTTCATCTCGCGGAATACGGAAGGCAGGTTGCTTTTCGGCGCTTCATAGCTCTTCCCGGCCAGTGATTTCGCCTGCTTTGCAACGTCATCAATGCTAAACGCCCATGCAGATGAAGTACACAGGGACAACATTACGGCAGCGCCAATCCAGCGCATTTTCATCATCTGTGGTTTATTGTTCATATAGCTAAGCACTTCCCCCTTTGTGTGCTTAAATCGATCCGATCCATTTTACTGGAAACTCAAGCAATCCGACAACATAATCCCCATATTGTTCAGCATAGCGGCTCAGGGAATAAGCAACCGTTAACTGCTTTTTGCACTTTGCGTGCTTATCCTGGAGACAGGTACCCGGACTTCGTGTAGGGTTGCGTCGAATGTAAACGTTATCGCCGCGTGCGATAAGACGAATAGTCTGAGAATTTAGCTAACTCTATGAATAATGTACCTGCACAGCGCGAGTATTTCCTCGATTCCATCCGCGCATGGCTGATGCTCCTGGGTATCCCTTTTCACATTTCTCTGATTTACTCCAGCCACACCTGGCATGTTAACAGCGTTGAACCCTCATGGTGGCTCACGCTATTTAATGATTTTATTCATGCCTTCCGCATGCAGGTGTTCTTTGTCATCTCCGGCTACTTCTCCTACATGCTGTTTTTGCGTTATCCGCTGAAGAAATGGTGGAAAGTGCGCGTAGAGCGCGTCGGGATCCCCATGTTGACCGCGATCCCTCTGCTGACGCTGCCGCAGTTTCTCATGCTGCAACACGTCAAGGGCAAGACGGAAAGCTGGCACACGCTGTCGCTCTATGACAAATATAATACGCTGGTATGGGAACTGGTGTCGCATCTGTGGTTTTTATTGGTTCTTGTGGTATTGACCACACTTGGCATCTGGGCATTTAAGGTCATTAAACGCCGTCAGACGCCAGGGTGTTTAGATAACCTGACCATGGGAAAACTGACGGTCTGGTTCCTGCTGTTGGGCGTGCTGTACGCCGCAATCCGACGCACGCTGTTTATCGTTTACCCGCCCATTCTCAGCGACGGCCTGTTTAACTTTGCGGTGATGCAAACGCTGTTCTATGTACCCTTCTTCGTGCTGGGCGCGCTGGCATTTATTCACCCACGCGTGAAAGCGCTGTTTACCACCACCTCCTGGCCGTGCGTGATTGCCGCCATTGCTGGTTTCATCGCCTATCGTCTGAATCAACAATACGGCTCCGGCGATGCGTGGATGTATGAAACCGAGTCGGTGATCACCATGGTGCTGGGTCTGTGGATGGTTAATGTGGTGTTCTCGCTGGGCCACCGCCTACTGAATTTCCAGTCTGCGCGCGTGACCTATTTCGTTAACGCCTCACTGTTTATCTACCTGGTGCACCATCCGCTAACGCTGTTTTATGGCGCGTGGATCACGCCGAATATTAGCTCCAATATCGTGGGCTTTGTTACCGGGCTGGTCTTTGTGATTGGGTGCGCGCTGGTGCTGTACGAGATCCACCTGCGTATTCCGCTACTGCGTTTCCTGTTCTCAGGAAAACCGCAGCAGAAGGTTGAAAAAGCGCAGCCTTCACGCGGCTAACGCCCAAACAAAAACGCCTGATACGTTGCGGTATCAGGCGTTTTTTTATGCGTCGACGTCGTCGCCCTGCTGGCTTAATAACCGTTTATACAGCCGGGCGTTCTCTTCGTCATAACAAACAAACCAGACTTTCTCCGGCGTGCGATGAAACGTCAGAAAACGCTCAACCGTATGGAAAGCAATTTCTGCGGCCGCGGGTTTCGGGTAACCGTAAACACCAGTCGAAATCGCCGGAAACGCGACGCTCTGATAGCCGTTATCCAGCGCCAGCTGCAAGCTGTTGCGATAGGCCTGCTCCAGCAGCGAAGCTTCATGCGCATCGCCACCTTTCCAAATCGGACCGACCGTGTGGATCACCGCTTTCGCCTTCAGATTACCCGCGTGGGTAATCACTGCATGACCCGGCGGGCACGTCCCTTGTTGCTGACGCACGACCGCACAGGCTTCTTCTAACGCCGGGCCTGCGGCACGGTGAATGGCACCATCAACGCCGCCACCGCCCATCAGAGATGGGTTTGCCGCATTGACGATCACATCCACGTCAAGTTGGGTGATATCTCCCTGCAACACCTGAATTCGTGCTGTCATGCTGACCTCCTGCCAACCACAAACCTATTACCAGTTTAGACAATAGAGGTGGTGAGCTTACTGACAAATAATAGAACCCCGCCTTCTGCGGGGTTGCCATTATTGATACTGCACGCTTATCACAGCAAGCGTTTTCTGTTTGTTCAGCCACTGCATATTCAGCGTGGCATCCCTCAGATGTTGTGTTTCTCCGTGCGAAAGCGACGTGACGGGAATCGTATTTTGATGGTGATTGCCATCGCGGTAGCAGGATACATTCACATTGCGCGTCGACGGATCCACCGCGCACCCGCCTTCCACGATTTGCCCACGAAAATGAATCACGCCTCCCTGGCCTGACCGTTCGGATCCCGCCAGCGCATCGAGACAGATGGCGGGAGTAAAACAAAGTATCAACAACGCATTACCGAAAAATGCTTTCATGTAAGCCTCTTCACAAAGCTTCATCCCTGATTGTTGATTACGATGGGTGATCTGTGCACCTTTTCAGGCTAGCAGCCCCTACGATGTTTGGGAGGCATCAGCAATCAACGGATGAAATTAAAAAGTTGTGTTGTTCAATACGTCATTTATTTTTAGAGAGTTAAATGACTCGCTATTGGCAATGAAGACCGCTATTACCAACAGAGAAGCTATCGGCAGAGGGGGGAGATACTTTAGACAGAGAGGCTGTCAGGTTTTTTGTGGGTCAAGCGTCCAGGTTTCACTGAGATCGATATCGCGGCCATCAGACACGCGCACGGTCACCACCACGTTGTCGCCCGGCGCAGGCGTCAGTATCAGCGTGGCCAGCGCCTGCGGTCTGCGCGCATGAATCACCAGCACACTTTTTTGCCGGCTTCGACTGGTGCCCGATGCGCCCAGTCGTTCGGTTTCCATGCTGACTTCGCACTGGCACTCTACGGGCAGCGTCACCATCGGGATCACGGTAACCTGATCGCCTTCTTTCTTCGACTCAAAGCTCAACGTTCCAATGACCATTGCAGCAAGAATGAGACCAGGCATCTTATGATTAACCTCTCTGTAGTGTGTCAGCGACCAGACCGAGCCAACATAACGCGCTCATAATCTCCATCGCCATGAGTTCAATAAGAATTGTCCTAAGCTATTATTGTCACAGGTGAAAATCCTCAAATATATTATTTATAATACCATTAAATTGCTTAATAAAATTAATCAAAATCTATCTCAACCGTGCAGATAATGTAACTAATGCTTTTTTATTATTTTTGATAAATTCATTAGATATCAATAAAGTAAAAATTAATTCTGTTTTTAAACTTTGACATTCATCATACGAAACTGAGTTTAGAAAAAAACATAACTCAAATTTACATTTTGTTACACTATATAAACTTGTTTAATTAATTTGCCCTACCTAAATTTTAGATTAATTCATATTTCGTAGTCCATTGGCATTGTCGCGCTTCCTGCGGCCGCCTGAGCGTGCGTGTTGTTACTGTTTAACCTTATATTTCAACTATATAAAAATGGCATATATCTCTCTGGAGTGAACCATGAGAACGAATAAGAATCCGTCTGAGCCCAGATTTTTGTTTCTGATAACAAAGCCGTCGTTGCAATCAACGCTTTTGTTACAGGCACTTAAGAAGCGTTTCTACAATGAAGTGACACTTAAACATTGCGATGTCATCGACAGTTCAACGATTGAGGATGGCGATCTGCTTTTATTCGACATGATGTCCCTTGAAGAACAGACATCACGGCAGTGGTGCCAGGATCTGCAAAACTGCCAGAAAAAGTTTAAAACACTGCTTTTTAATATACCGCCGCATTATCATCACCGTGATATTGTCGAATGGCCGATGATTAGTGGTATATTCCAAACAGAAACCGGCGAAGAAAATTTAATAGAAGGTATCAGAACCGTATGCCGGGGTGAGAAATTCTTTCCTAAGTCGATTAATGACTATCTTACACAGCAGCTAAATTTGTCCCATCCGCAGTGGAATGAAACCGTTGACCTGACACATCGCGAAAAACAGATCCTGAGCAAACTTCGACAAGGCGCCTCCAACATCGAAATTGCTCATCTGCTGTTCATCAGCGAGAACACAGTCAAAACGCATATCTACAATCTCTTTAAAAAGCTCTCGGTGAAGAACCGAACTCAGGCCGTGTTTTGGGCGAACAAATACCTACGGTGACTATCATGAAAACCGTTCCTGTATTGGCGACAGTTCTGCTTTTACATCTTGCGCCAGCCCCGGCGGCAGAACTTGAAGTTCCAGGGTTGATTGTCACTCGTGCTGTTACCTCGGTGGGACAAAAGTTCTGCCGAGATTTTAGCGAGCACTGGACAGATAATAAAATTAACCTGATTATTATTGAACGCCCCAGCGCACGCTGGGGCAGTATTATGACCATTCGCTATAATCAAGATATTGTCTTCCAGACAATAGTTTCACCTGTCATGCGAAATTATGATGCGGTGATTACACAAGCCGTCGCATCAGTACAGGAAGAAATACAAAAAAGGATTATAAATCAAGCGTTATTGCAAACTGGAGACCTTTCCTCCGACGAATACTAATCTGAAATATATTATATAGAAATAGTCCTTTTGTGCTGTTGTAATTTACAACCCGGAAAATAGTCGTAGCGCAATTAATTATTATTAATTGTGTTCACGGCTTCTTGCGTAAATATTTCACAGAGGGGTATTTAAATGTCACCATTCAGAGAGGCAAGAACAAGATGCGTATCGTTACTCTGGCAGTTGTAGCTGGACTCTTGTCTGGGTGCATTACAACACCACCACAAGAAGCCGCCAAACCGACATTACTCCCGCGTGATGCGACCTATAAAGATCTGGTGTCGCTGCCGCAGCCGCGCGGAAAAATATTTGTTGCCGTCTATAACATCCAGGATGAAACAGGCCAGTTCCAGCCTTATCCAGCCAGTAACTTTTCAACATCAGTGCCGCAAAGCGCCACGGCAATGCTGGTTTCCTCTCTGAAAGACTCTCGCTGGTTTGTTCCTCTGGAGCGTCAGGGATTGAATAACCTGCTTAATGAACGAAAAATTATTCGTGCGGCGCAGCAAAATGGTACCGTCGGTGATAATAACGCCAGCCCGCTTCCTTCACTCTATTCAGCAAACGTGATTGTTGAAGGGTCGATTATTGGCTATGCCAGCAACGTGAAAACCGGTGGCTTCGGCGCGCGCTATTTTGGTATTGGCGGCAGCACCCAGTATCAATTAGATCAGGTGGCCGTTAACTTGCGTATTGTGAATGTCCATACTGGCGAAGTGCTCTCCTCGGTGAATACCAGCAAAACGATTCTCTCCTATGAAATTCAGGCAGGCGTCTTCCGCTTTATTGATTACCAGCGTCTGTTAGAAGGCGAAGCGGGCTTTACCACCAACGAGCCGGTGATGACCTGCCTGATGTCGGCCATTGAAGAAGGCGTCATCCACCTGATTAACGATGGAATCAACAAGAAACTGTGGGCGCTGAGTAATGCCGCGGACATCAACTCCGAAGTCCTGACGCGCTATCGCAAAGAGGCCGTGGAAGGCTTGCTGATGCCCGATGAACTCACTCAATCGCCGCCACCGCAAACGGTTCGCCCGAACGTGCCAGCGCAGGCAACGCAGCAAAATCTCGCCCCACCGCAGGCACCGTTGCCGAAAGCCGCGAGCGAAAGCAGCTCCTGATAGCGTATCTTGCCGGCTGTCTGCTCTGCACAGCCGGTTTTTGTTCCTTTATTCCGTGCACAGAAAAGCCGCCACAAACGTGGCGGCTCATCAGGCAAAACATCACTTAGTGTTGATTCACAATTGCTGTGTTGCCAGACCCGGTCTGTTTCACATATGCCGTGGTTGAAATGCCTGCGACGGTTTGATTGATGTTCACACTGCTGCCATTGGCGCTGGTTTGCAGCACTTTAGCGGCTGCCACCAGGGTGCCGTAGCCGCCACCGTGTTTATCATCGTCGAACGATTTATCCCAGCTGCTGCCGCCACTCTGATTAATGACAACATCGCTGTCTTTGGTGCCGCTGGTCTGATCGACATCCACCAGACCATTATTGACGTTGGTGGTCGCAGTGACAGTGTTACGACTGGTCCCGCCGCTTTGATCGATAGTCGCGATACCATTACTGCTGTTTTGTTCAAGCGTAATGGTGTTGCTGCTACCATTCTGGTTAACCGTAGCATCGTTTTTGAAGCCAAGCTGAGTCACATCCAGCACGTTGCCTCCGCTGCTGTGACCACTACCGCCTTTACGATCGTTTTTACCGTCGTAGAAGCCGCCGCCGGTTTGCGTCAGATCTGCGGTGTTGTAGTTGCCTTTCTGTTTGAGTGTCAGGTCGTTGAAGCTACCTGACTGATTCACGGTTGCGCCGTTGCCCTGGCCATTCTGGCTAATATAGGCTTCGTTATAGTTACCGGAAAGGTTCGCGGTCAGGTCATTTTTACCTTTCTGGTAAATCACCGCCTTGTTATGCGTACCTGATTGGCCAGGGCTGTAGATGTGGTTATCACTCTGATCCTGGTTAATCACCATTTGGTTATCAGAACCACTTTGGGTGAAGGTATTACCGGAAGAGCCGCCTTTCGAATCGAGTAGAGCGGTACCGATGGTGTTGTTTTTACCCCCGCTTTGGCGGATATACAACAGGCTGTTTTTGGCGGTTTGCAGGGTGCTCAGGGAGTTATTTCCCCCTTCCTGATAAATCAGCGTTGAGGAGCCTTTCGCCCCATCCTGCTCGACGTTGGCCAGATTATTGCCGCTGCCATAACCCGAGCCGCCTTTATCATCCCAACCGCCATGACCGCCGTGGCCACCATGGCCACTGCCGCTTGAGCCGCCCTGGTAGATGGCGACGTGTTCACTGTTGTTACCCGCATTCGGCCCGAAGCCTGGTAATTCGCTGCCGTGTGCGGCAACCGCGTCGTTAGCAAGCCCAGCGGTTGTGGTGAGTTCGGAATTACCACCGTCGGTTACCGCAGGTCCGGTATATTGCGCGAAGGCACTTCCAGAAATAACTAATGATGCGATTGCTGTCAATTTCCAGAGATTCATAGTAGTACCTATTATGTAGTTAACGTAACGGGTTAAATGAACTACCTCGTATAGCCATGGGTGACTTTTACGGTGATAGTTTTACCTACTCCAGTTTGACTTACCTTAATACCTGCCAGGTTATTTCCAACCTGAACAATTTTCGCATAATTCGAATAACCGTCCTGAGAAATAGCCGCTGCGTTCCCAGAACCTTTTTGTATTATTTCAGCATCATTACCCCAACCCGCCTGACTAATAATAGCAAGATCATTATTGCCATAAAGTTGTGTAATATCAGCCGTATGCCCTCCACCTTGTTGTTGAATAATTGCGTTAGTATTTCTACCTGTATGATATTGATCAATATCAGCCCGGAGCCCATCACCATTCTGTTTGATCCATGCGTTGGTCGCATTGCGAGGTAAGTTCAATTTATCTGGTAACGCGTAATCTTCAGCAGACAGGGAGGACAAATCAGGATGTTCATTTGAATTAGAATGCGCATAAACACCCATAGGAGTGAATGTCAGTAGTGCTGCGAGGACATAGCCTCTCATAGAATACCTCCGGTCGATGTAATTAGACTATTGATTACCCCCTTGTAAAAAACGAATATGTTACTGCATCCCGGCACGTTGCCAGGCATATACAAAATTTCACATATGGTAATAATATTATTCCCCTGCGGATATTTCGTACTCATACAAAAACAGGATTTGTCCGTTTCCGTCAGAAAAAAGTGCTATTTTTCTGACAAGGTATTATGCCGCAAATAAAGAATCAGATTGATTTCTCTCACTAATATTATTTTGTGCTTTGCTTATTCAGAGCGTTTACATTAGATACCGTGGAAATTTTTGTATGGGGAACTATGATAAAAGCGTCGTGATACCACGCGTTCTCAAAAAACAATATCGCAGTATTTGATTGAGGGCACACCATGTTAAAACGTCATAAAGTGCTGTTGGGTCTGGCAGGCATTATGCTGGCGAACGTCTGTATCGCGGGGCAGCTTGTCTATACCCCGGTTAACCCAAATTTTGGTGGTAACCCATTAAATGGCTCCACGCTGCTTTCCGAAGCACAGGCGCAAAACGGCTACTCCGCGCCGAACTCCGATGATTCGTTTGATCAAACCTCCGCACTCAGCGCCTTTACGTCATCAATCCAGTCTCAGTTGCTGGGGAGCTTGATGGGTAACGTCAGTCAGGGGAAACCCGGTAAGCTGGTGACGGAAGATTTTATCGTTAACGTGACCAATACAGATGGTCAGCTGGTGATGAATATTACCGATAGAAAAACCAATCAAACCTCGCAAATTGAAATTAGCGGCATGAGCAACTAAAAAACAAAACCGGCGACACAAGGTCGCCGGTTTTTATTATTCTACTGCGCGTTGTGTTGAGGCAGAAGTTCGCCGATTTGCCAGCCATAGCCCACTGTTTTTCATCGCGAAACCAAAAACCAGCCCAACGGCCAGTGAAGGTACCACCAGGCGCCAGTCGCCCTGCCCGGCAAACGTTGCGCAGGCCCCGATAAACGTTCCGGGAACAAACGACAGCAACAGCTGTTTTGCCTGAATACACATCAGAAACGCCACCACGCCCGTCATCAGATAGCCAACGATTTCCAGATGCGGCGCCATTGCGCTGCCGTAAATAATCACCTGCGCCCACAGCACGCCGCTCATCGTGGTGCATGCGGAGATAAGCAGGCCCTTCAGCCCACCTTGTGGGCAGGCAAAATAGGCGGTACATCCGAGGAAACCGGCCCAGCTTAATAATCCCAACGACACCGCTACCCAGCCCCAAACGCCGGAGAGAATGCCTGTGGTGATTGCAATAGAGAGAAGTATGTTCATGGCGGGCATTTTAGCAGATGCCCGCCGAGTTAGTGAGATCGTGAACACATTTTACGCAATGCAATTACATCCATTGCATCATAAACGTGATTTAAATCACTCTTCTTCCTCTTCCTGCAGCTCGTCCCACATGGCGCTAATCGCTTCGCGGGTCAGGAGCGCCAGAGTACGCCAGAACGTGGTCGCGGCATGGGCTTCTACTTTGCCAAGGAAAGTGCCGACCCATGGAAGAAGATACGTTTCGAACAGCGTCTCGAGCGCCTCGTTTTCATCCTCTGCCGAATTATCTTCCAGCCAGGAAGCCGCCAGCAGTAACGTCCCAATATGGTCGGCTGGATTTTCACCCAGCGGCATGCCGCGCGAAGTCAGAAACGCGCGCACGTCGGTTTCTGCCGCACCGTCTACCCATGCGCTACGGTATGGGGAAACCCGGCACTCTTCGCCCACAAACAGGGCATTATAATCTGCGGCAATTTGCTGAATATCACAGCTCTTTTGCAGACGGGTCAGCAGTTCATCCTGCTCCAGCGGCCAGTTCGCCGCCAGCTTCCCTTCGCGGATCAGGGTGAACAGCGGTACCAGCAGCGGGTCCTGCGGCTGACGGTAGTACAGCGAGCCCAGCGCCCGGCAGAGAATTGAAAACTCGTTCATTAATTAATCCATCTCATTCATTAAAATTCGGCAAATTCAGGAACCGGAGCTTTGCCGCGTGACTCCAGGAAATTCAGGAAACGACGTGGGGTAACATTAAGAATACGATCTTCGGGGAAATTGACGGCATCGAGGATCTTCCGACACTCGGTAAATTCGCCCAGGGTAAATGCCGTGTGGGAATCCGAGCCCAACGCCAGCCAGCCGCCGGCATCGCGAACCGCTGCGGCGATGGCGCGACAGTTACCTTCGCTACCCACACGCGAGGTCAGGAACGATGAGTTATTGATCTCCAGCGCTACCTGATATTTAGCTGCTGCCTCGGCTACGGCCTGGATATCCACCGGGAATTTCGGGTTTCCCGGGTGGCTAATCATATGCACATTACCGCTGGCCATCGTGGCAATCATCGCTTGGGTGTGCGTGGCTTGATCCTGCGGTGGGAAAACCGGCTCGTGGAAGCCCGCAATAATGAAATCGAGCGAGGTCAGCATGGGCCCGGTACAGTCGATTTCACCCTGAGTATTTTTGATGTTTGCTTCGATACCGCGCAGGATCCCCACGCCATCAACGATACGCGGCCAGATACGCATATTAATAAAGTGCCAGGCGTGCGGTGCGTCGGCCATATCCGGGCCGTGATCGGTGATAGCAAAGAGTTTGATGCCTTTACGTTTCGCTTCGGCAATATAGTCATGCAGCGTGCTATAAGCATGCGTGCTGGCAACAGTGTGCATATGCAGGTCAACGGGATACATCACATTCTCCTCTATCGTGTTAGCGCCAAGAATAGCAGGAAACCTGGCCTTTTATTAGCGAAAACCCGGCAGAAGCCGGGTTTGTAGAGGTGATTAATAGCCGCGCTGGCGGTCGACCTGGCCACTCACGTGGTCGCCGCGCTCCAGCCCCGTAATTGTACGGGCGATATAGGCAATGGCCTCCTGCGGGCGGGTGACCGCTGCGATGTGCGGGGTCATCACCACGCGCGGATGCTGCCACAACGGGCTTTCCTGCGGCAGCGGCTCACGGCTGAAGACATCGAGCATCGCGCCCTTCAGCTTATGGTTGTTGAGCGCCTGCAACAGGTCATCCTCCACGACGTGCACGCCGCGCGCCAGATTCAACAGATAGCTCTTATCCTGCAACTGATTCAACAGGTCGAGATTAATAATGCCAACGGTTTCCGCCGTATTCGGCAACAGGTTGATTAAAACGCGCGTTTCACGCAGGAAATCGCCCAGTTCTTCGGTTCCGGCAAAACTTTGCACACCGGGCAACGTTTTGCGGCTACGGCTCCAGCAGCGTACCGGGAAGCCCCACGCCAGCAGACTTTCAGCCACTTTACCGCCCAGCACACCTGCACCCATGATACCAATAGTGAAATCTTCGCGATGATAGTCGGCCAGCGGCTGCCACTCAGATTTCTGCTGCTGCGCCTGATAATCATCAAAGCGGCGGAACCAGTGCAGCACCTGACTTACGGCATATTCCTGCATTTGCAGACCCATGCCGGTGTCTTCGAGGCGAAACAGCGGAATCGACTCCGGCAGCATTTCCGGGTTCGCTTTTAACTTACTGAGAATGGAATCTACGCCAGCCCCCAGCGCAAACACGGCTTTTAAATCGCGGCCCTGCAACATTTCTACCGGTGGATGCCAAACCAGCGCATAGTCGGCATGCTGATTGTCGCCCTTTTTCCACTCGCGAACGTTCGCGCCCGGCAGTTGCTTGCTCAGTTGGGCAATCCAGTACGGGGTATCAAAGGTCGGATGGTAAAAGATGATCTCCATAACTACTCCTGACATAAAGCGCCATCGTATTTTTATCTCTTCGGCGCGGTATTGATTGATTTTTTTAGCGGATCCTCAGCATAGCAAAATTATCTTATCAGTCCCGTAAAAAGCATTGTGGTGGCAAAAAAGGCGATTTATGACTGATTTAAAAGCAAGTTGCTTGAAGTTTGTCTAAACGAACCTTTTTTTAAAAAAGTTTATTGACGCAAGCAGCGGATTTCCCTAAATTAGCGCCCGTTCCAGCAGCAACGGAACAAACAATATGGTGAGGTGTCCGAGTGGCTGAAGGAGCACGCCTGGAAAGTGTGTATACGGCAACGTATCCGGGGTTCGAATCCCCGCCTCACCGCCATATTCGAGAAAAAGCTCGTACGAAAGTACGAGCTTTTTTTTTCGCCTGTTGCACCGCCAGGCGGGGTGAGAAGCCCGGACCGGGGTTCGACAACTGGCGCAGCGGGTCACCCCCCCTTTTATTCCTCCTCCATCTTCTGGTACTCCTCAGCCAGATAATCGACCAATGCTCTGACCGAAGGCAGTAATCCACGCCTGGATGCAAACACCGCATGGATCACCTCGCGACGCGGTTGCCACTCATCAAGTACTGACACAAGCTCCCCTGACGCCAGCTGCTCCCTCACCATCAATAGAGGTAATTGCACAATGCCTACCCCCGCTATCGCGGCTTCACGCAGCGCCAGCATGTCGCTTGTTATCATGCGCGGCGTAAACCAGACTTCAGCACGCGCGCCCTCCGGTCCACTCAATTCCCAGCGATGCTGTTTACCCGCGCCAGGGCTTAAGCCAGGCCAACTGCTCAACGAAGCGGGTGCCAGCGGCTTGCCCATACGCGCAACCAACTCGGGGCTCGCGACCAGTCGATGGCCACGATCCGCCAGCACGCGCATCACCAGATCGCTATCTTCAAAGGGCCGAGGACGTACGCGTATCGCGACATCTATCCCTTCCGCCACGACATCGACACGTCTGTTGGTCGCCTCGAGCTGCACATTGACGCCCGGATAACGCACCATAAAACGCGCCAGCATCGGACCAATGTGCACATGCAGTAATGTGACAGGGCATACGATCCGTACCGTACCGCGCGGTTCTGATTGTAATGTCGCCACCGCGTCCTGCGCCGCCTCCGCCTCTACCAGCATGGCTTTGCAGTGCTGATAGAACGTCTGCCCAACGTCTGTCACCGTAAAGTGCCGGGTGGTGCGATGGATTAACCTCACCCCAAGCCGCGCCTCCAGCTGCGCAATACGCCGACTCAGTTTCGACTTCGGCTGATCGAGCGCCCTACCGGCCGCTGCAAATCCTCCGTGATCCACCACCTGCACAAACCATGCGAAATCATTGAGATCCTGCATATCTACCTCATCGTTCCATTTTCAGAACAGTGTAGCGCTATTTTGCCATCTACCGGGATATTAACGCCGAAAGTAAGCTTAATGACATCAGAAACAGAGATGCAGGAGATAACGATGAAAAAGATTACAGGCGTGTATACCGCCCCCGCCCCGCACTGGGTGGGCAATGGCTTCCCGGTACGTTCACTGTTTTCGTACCAGAGCCACGGTGAGCAGTTGAGCCCTTTCCTGCTCCTCGACTATGCCGGGCCCTTCACTTTTCCGGCGGGAAGCGAGAAGCGCGGTGTCGGTGAACATCCGCATCGTGGATTTGAAACCGTCACGCTGGTGTACGACGGCGAAGTGGAACATCGCGATTCAACAGGTAAAGGTGGCGTGATTGGCCCTGGTGATGTCCAGTGGATGACAGCAGGCGCGGGAATTTTGCACGAAGAGTTTCATTCTCAAGCCTTTAGCCAAACCGGCGGTGAACTCAAGATGATTCAGCTATGGGTCAACCTGCCGGCAAAAGACAAGATGGCGACACCAGGCTACCAAAGCATCCGTGCAGAGGATATTCCGCACATCGCATTACCCGATGGCGGTGGCACTCTGCGCATCATTGCAGGCCACTATCACGACATCAACGGGCCGGCGCACACCTTCTCGCCGCTGAATGTGTGGGATATGCAGTTAAAACGCGGGCATGACGTTGAATTTAAGCAGCCCAATGGCTGGAGCACCGCGCTGGTCGTGCTAAAAGGCGAAGTGACCCTTAACGGTGAGAAACCTGCGCTGGAGGGCCAGTTAGTGGTTTTCGACCAGCAGGGTGAAGAGATACATCTTCAGGCACAAGCGGATTCCAGCGTTCTCCTGCTGGCAGGTGAGCCCCTGAACGAGCCGATTATTGGGTACGGGCCATTTGTGATGAATAACAAGGCGCAAATCGCCGAAGCGATTCGCGATTTTAATTCAGGCCGCTTCGGCCAGATTTAACAACACGAGGTAAATAACATGTCTATTCCCGCTAATTTTAACAATACCCGTCCGGTTATTGATGTTAATGATGCCGTAATGCTACTGATTGATCATCAAAGCGGCCTGTTCCAGACCGTGGCCGACATGCCTATGCCGGAATTGCGTGCCCGTGCGGCTGCGCTGGCAAAAATGGCGACGCTGGCAAAACTGCCGGTCATCACCACGGCATCTGTTCCACAGGGGCCAAACGGTCCTTTGATCCCGGAGATTCACCAGAATGCTCCACATGCACAGTACGTTGCGCGTCGGGGGGAGATTAATGCCTGGGATAACCCGGAGTTTGTCGCAGCGGTCAAAGCGACGGGGCGTAATACCTTAATTATCGCCGGAACGATCACCAGTGTATGCATGGCTTTCCCGGCCATTGCGGCTGTCGCTGAAGGATACAAAGTTTTTGCCGTGATCGACGCATCGGGTACTTACAGTAAAATGGCACAAGAGATTACCCTCGCACGGGTGGTTCAGGCAGGTGTTGTGCCAATGGATACCGCAGCGGTCGCTGCGGAATTGCAAGGCACATGGAATCGCCAGGACGCAGCAGAGTGGGCAGACGTTTATACCAACATCTTCCCTGCCTATCAGTTATTGATTGAAAGCTATGGTAAAGCGCAGGACGTCGTGAAAAATAACGAATTGCTCGATTCACAACGTTGATTTACCTCCCCGTTCGCATCCGGACGGGGAATATGTTCAATGCTTAACCGAACGAGAGATAATTAAGAAATTATGCTTGACCGTTTTAGGGCAACTCCCTATAGTAGCGCCCCGTTGCCACCCAAGCAGTTCGGCAGCAAAACAATATGGTGAGGTGTCCGAGTGGCTGAAGGAGCACGCCTGGAAAGTGTGTATACGGCAACGTATCCGGGGTTCGAATCCCCGCCTCACCGCCATATTCGAGAAAAAGCTCGTACGAAAGTACGAGCTTTTTTTTCGCCTGTTGCACAGCCAGGCGGGGTGAGAAGCCCGGACCGGGGTTCGACAACTGGCGCAGCCAGTTGGACAGACCGTGAACGTAGTGAACGGGCTGCCCGCAGGGCGAGCGCAGCGAGTCAATCCCCGCCTCACCGCCATATTCGAGAAAGAGCTCGTACGAAAGTACGGGCTTTTTTTTCGCCTGTTGTTCAGGTGCCGCCTGCTCCCCTCACCCTAACCCTCTCCCCAAAGGGGCGAGGGGATCGAATGTGCTCGCTGTTAAGTTCGGCGCTGGTTTTCTCCCTCGCCCCTTTGGGGAGAGGGCCGGGGTGAGGGGACAAATACCGCACCACGCCCAAAAACACCAAAGCCCGGTTACCCGGGCTTTGCCACAACCTCACCGCATCAGTAATACGCTTTCAGCGTTCGCTGGCACAGCGCCGAGCGCACACAATCTTCTTTGGTAAAGCGCACTACCCCTACCATCTCATCTTCTTCAAAGCGCTCCAGCGCGTCGCTTAACCCGGACAAGACGCCGCGCGGCAAGTCACACTGTGTGATATCGCCGTTGACGATAACCGTCACGTTCTCCCCGAGGCGCGTCAAAAACATCTTCATTTGCGCAGCGGTGACGTTCTGGGCCTCGTCGAGAATGACCACCGCATTTTCAAATGTACGTCCGCGCATATAAGCGAACGGCGCGATTTCCACCTTGCCGATTTCCGGGCGCAGGCAGTACTGCATAAAGGACGCCCCTAGCCGCTTCACCAGCACGTCATAGACGGGCCGGAAGTAAGGCGCGAACTTCTCAGAGATATCACCGGGCAGGAAGCCGAGGTCTTCATCAGCCTGCAATACCGGGCGGGTAACGATTATCCTCTCCACGTCCTTATGAATCAGAGCTTCAGCCGCTTTTGCTGCACTTATCCAGGTTTTACCGCAGCCTGCTTCGCCAGTGGCGAAGATCAGCTGTTTGCTTTCAATCGCATTCAAATAATGCGCCTGAGCGTCATTGCGGGCCTTAATCGGTGAATTATCGCGGCTGTCCCGCGCCATACCGATAGATTCCACGCCACTCATATGCACAAGCGAGGTGACCGATTCTTCTTCACGCTGTTTATGGCTACGTGAATCCCGTCTCAGCACACGTTTCGCTTCACGACGAGCTTTAGTCACTGCTTTTTGTCTTCCCATGGATAGCACCTTGAGTTGTAGGTTTACATCACACGTGCCGTTGGCAGCACGATTATGCGCACGAACGTCTGAGGTTTGGCTTCCTTGTAAGCCATTGCTTGCCTGTCGAACTGACGTGAAAGCACGACTACGCGCATCGCGTTCCACATCGGGAAAGGGAGTGTTGTTTTCAGAATGAGATATTTTTGAGGTGACGAAATCGCTGCCGGAAGCTAAACCTCCGCGCGGAGTGGTGCGGTGACTGTTTTTACCTTGTCCGATAAAGGACGCTACCATTCGCGATCTCCATAGTGAGCTACATCACAACCGGGAACTACCGCTACTACTTATTAAATACATCAAAAATAATTAAGAATGCAATTTAAATTTTACCTAAAAGTAACAAATTAGATCCCATCCGTTCACAGACAGTCTCTTCTATTTATATTACAGAATTATATCAATGGGATAGAAACAAGAAAAAAGAGTGGATATACCACCTACCCAAAGAGGTAGGTGTTTTTCAGATTATTGACAACGTGCGCCTGGTTAATGCCGGATGCGGCGTAAACGCCTTATCCGGCCTACAAATTTTTGCAGGCATTTTGTAGGCCTGATAAGCGCAGCGCCATCAGGCAAGTTTGGCATGATTCAGGCTTCAAGCAGCGTTTGCCCAAGATAGGATGCCGATGACGGCACACCCGGCAGCACGAAGAAGTAGCCGCCGCCGATGGGTTTAACATACTCCTCGAGCGCTTCACCATTTAACCGTTTCTGTACCGCGAGAAATCCCTTTTCCAGATCGTGCTGATAGCAGACAAATAACAGCCCCATATCCAGTTGCCCCGAATTGGTCACGCCGAGAGAATAGCTGTACCCCCGACGCATCATCAGGCTGGACTGCGTCTCGGCGGTTCTCGGGTTAGCCAATCGGATATGGCTATCCAGCGCAATCACCTCACCTTCTGGATCACGGCTATAATCGGGTACATCATGCTCATGCTGCATTCCGAGCGGCGCACCACTCTGCTTATCGCGGCCAAAAATAGTCTGCTGTTCTTTGAGCGGCGTTCGATCCCAGAACTCGACGTGGAACTGAATGATGCGCACCGCCTGATACGAGCCGCCCAGCGCCCACGCGGGTTCCTGTTGATCCTTCGTCACCCACACCACGTTGTCCATCAGCGATTTATCGCCACTATCCGGGTTCGCGGTGCCATCTTTAAAACCGAGCAGGTTAACCGGCGTCTCTTTACCTTTACTGCGCGCGGCGTGGTCAGAGATAAACCCTTCCCGCTTCCAGCGCACGCTCAGCAGATCCGGCGTGTGCTTAATGATGTCGCGCAACGCATGGATAACCGTATCCTGCGTGTTGGCGCAAATTTGCAGTAACAGGTCACCGTGGCATAACGCCGCATCTAATGAATCATTCGGAAAGCGCGTCATTTTTTGCAGTTTTTTCGGCGCATGCGCTGCCAGCCCGAAACGCTCATCAAACAGTGACTGCCCGACCGATACCGTCATGGTCAGGTTATCCGGGGCGATCCACGCCCCAAGAATACCGGAATCCATCGGCGGCAAACGCGGATTTGGCGTCTCCGGCGCCGGGCCGCCTTCGGTAAGAAACGCAATCCGCGTGGTCAGCAGACGCATCAACCGTTGCAGATCGGCGCGATCGGAGGCCAGCACATCAAACGCCACCAGCATCATCGATGCCTGCTGTGGCGTCAGCACGCCCGCCTGATGCACCCCGTAAAAAGGCTGTTTCTCATCGCGCCCGGTCACCGCTGGCGCAACGGCTTTCGCACCGTGCGCCACCGGGCAACCCGCCGCCAGCGCAAGCGCGCCTACGCCCTTCAGCCAGCGACGGCGTGAAGGTTCATTCACGCCGGTTTTATGTTGCTCTGCCATGATGCTTAATCCAGACCCAGAATCCCGCGCAGCTGCGCTAAATCTTCCGCCAGAGTGGTGATTGGCCCCTTCAGCGCGTTGCGATCCGCATCGGTCAGTTTGTCGTAGGTCTCAAAACCGTCTTTGGTGCGGTATTTCGCGAGGATCGCATCGACTTTCTTAAAGTTGGCATCCACCTTCGCCAGCAGCGCACTGTTCTCTTTTTGCAGTTGCGGACGTAGCAGGTCAACAATCTTCTGCGCGCCATCGATGTTGGCCTGGAAATCCCACAGGTCGGTATGACTGTAGCGATCTTCCTCGCCGCTGATTTTGCTGGCGGCCACTTCTTCAATCAGCCCGGCTGCACCGCCCACCACTTTCGACGGCGGGAAGGCCAATTCCGCAATACGTTTTTGCAGGTCAACCACATCGCTGTAAAGCTGTTCGGCATACTTATCCATTCCTTTGGTGCTGTTGTCGCCAAAGAGAGCCTTCTCAAGACGGTGGAAGCCGGTGAATTTCGGGTCAGCGGCCTTCTGCTCATAGTCATCTTCACGAGCATCAATGCTGCCATCGAGATCAGAGAACAGCTCTGCAATAGGTTCAATACGTTCGTAGTACTGACGCGTAGGTGCGTACAGGGATTTCGCTTTTTCGATATCCCCCGCTTTCACCGCATCGGTAAAGGCTTTAGTGGCTTTTACCAGCTCTGCCGTTTGTGCGGTGACATAGGTTTTATAAGCGGTAATCGCCTCGCCCAGGCTTAAAACCGCATCCGCTTTCGCCGCATCCTTCGTGGCTTCACCTTTAACAATCAGCTTGCCTTTCGGGTTGGTCAGCAGACCGCAGGTCATCTCATATTCACCCGGTTGCAGGTTGGCGGTCATTTTTTGCGTAAAGCCCGGCGCGATATTTTCACGCTCTTCCACCACCATCACGCCCTTGAGGATCTCCCACTCCAGCGCCTTCTGGCTATGGTTCTGAATGATAAATTGTGTTTTACCTGCATTGACGGTGAGCGTCATCGGCTCACACTGTTTGTCGTTTACCGTGACATTGACCTTCGGAATGTCAGCAGCCTGCGCAGAGAATGCGAAAGAGCACAGCGCGGCGAGCACGCTACGGCGAAAAATAGTGTTCATGGTCCATCCCTTTCAATGAGTAAAAGCCATTTGCCTTACGGGGCGATACGTGATGCTGCATTCGGCGCGCGCGCTGGCCAGAAAAAGAGCGCCAGCGCAGGCAGTAAATAGAGTAACCAGACCGCCACTTCACTGACG
The DNA here is from genome assembly GCF_057782505.1 of Pseudocitrobacter sp. CD920760. Classification (NCBI taxonomy): domain Bacteria; kingdom Pseudomonadati; phylum Pseudomonadota; class Gammaproteobacteria; order Enterobacterales; family Enterobacteriaceae; genus Pseudocitrobacter; species Pseudocitrobacter sp. CD920760. The sequence continues at coordinate 2,087,192 of NZ_CM173490.1, read as the reverse complement.
CTTGGCGCTTCCTGGTAGCCAAAAATACCTTCCATCAACGTGCCAAACAGTGAGTGGGTGGTGAGCGTGCCGCTGAAATCAAACGCGACATCCTGGAAGTGGTTCCACAGCCCGGCTTCGTGGAACGCGCGAATTGCCCCGGCGGCAAGCCCCGCAGCGACCAGCAAAATAAACAGGCTGGTCCATTTGAAGAACGCGCCGAGATTCAGACGAATGCCGCCCCAGTAGAGCAGGAAGCCCAGCACGACGGCTGTCGCCAGCCCGAGGACTGCGCCAAGCGGTGGCCAGATACCGAGATCCTGCTGGAATGCCGCCAGTAGAAAGAACACCGATTCCAGCCCTTCACGCGCCACGGCGAAAAAGACCATCATCACCAGCGCCCAGCCGTGGTGATTGCCCCGCGCCAGCGCGTTATCCACCGCCTGTTCCAGCTGCTGTTTTACGTTGCGCGATACTTTGCGCATCCAGAACACCATCCAGGTCAGGATGACGACGGCGATAACCGCCACGATACCTTCAAACAGCTCCTGTTCTTTTTGCGGGAACTCACCGGTGGTTTCGTTGATAAAGATACCCAGCCCAAGGCAGAGCGCCGCAGCCAGGAATACGCCAATCCACATCACGCCTATCAAGCCACCACGCTGTGTGCGTTTCAAATAGCTGGCGATAAGGCTAACAATCAGCGCGGCTTCTAATCCTTCGCGCAGCATAATCAAAAAAGGCACAAACATGCGAACGTCCTTAAATGTGAATCGCAGTCAACACATGCAAAGAAAAGTAAATGTGAGTGATAGCGATTATCATTACGCAAAGACGAAATTCAAGTGAAATATGTCGGAAATGATAAGCAAATGTAAAAGCAGTAAGATGTGCAGGCGGGAAAATTCGGATGATAAAATGCCGGATGCGGCTAACGCCTTATCCGGCCTACAAATTCTCCTGTAGGCCGGATAAGCGCAGCGCATCCGGCAACGTGTTTACTCCGCCTGTAAACGCGACGGCGGTGCAGAATGGTAATGTGCGTCCGCTTCTTCGAAGCGTTTACGCATCGCCGCTGACGGTGCTTTGTCCAGCAGGCTGAAGATAACAATCCCCAGGCTACCGAAAATGAAGCCCGGAATGATTTCGTACAGGCCCAGCAGCTCGAAGTGCTTCCAGACGATCACGGTTACCGCACCGATAATCATCCCCGCCAGCGCGCCGTTACGCGTCATACGTGACCACAGTACCGAGAACAGTACCACCGGGCCAAACGCCGCACCAAAGCCTGCCCAGGCGTAACTCACCAGACCAAGTACGCGGTTTTCCGGGTTTGCCGCCAGCGCAATCGCCACCAGCGCCACCACCAGCACCATCAAACGCCCTACCCACACCAGCTCTTTCTGGCTGGCGTTTTTACGCAGAAACGCTTTGTACAGGTCTTCCGTAATCGCGCTGGAGCACACCAGCAGCTGACAGCTCAGGGTTGACATCACCGCGGCCAGAATCGCAGAAAGCAGAATACCGGCAATCCACGGGTTAAACAGGATTTGCGCCAGTTCGATAAACACGCGTTCGGCGTTCTGACTTACCGGGCCCGCAACCGCCGGGTTATTCTGGAAGTAGGCGATACCAAAGAAGCCAACCGCGACCGCACCCGCCAGACACAGGATCATCCAGGTCATACTGATACGACGCGCATGCACGATGCTGTGGTGGGAATCTGCCGCCATGAAACGCGCCAGAATGTGCGGCTGACCGAAGTAACCAAGCCCCCAGCCCATCAGGGAAATAATGGCGACGAAGTTCAGCCCTTTGAGCATATCGATGTTCTCAATGCTCTTTTGCTTGATAACCTCCATCGAATCATCCAGGCCGCCCACGGCGAGGATAACCATCACCGGCGTCAGAATCAGCGCGAAAATCATCAGGCTGGCCTGCACGGTGTCGGTCCAGCTAACCGCCAGGAAGCCGCCGATAAAGGTGTAAATGATGGTCGCGGCGGCACCGGCCCACAGCGCCGTTTCATAACTCATGCCGAAGGTGCTTTCGAACAGACGCGCCCCGGCCACAATGCCTGACGCACAATAGATGGTGAAGAACAGCAGAATCACCAGCGCAGAGATAATGCGCAGTACGCGGCTCTTATCTTCAAAGCGCCCGGTGAAGTAGTCCGGCAGCGTCAGCGCATTATTGTTGGCTTCGGTGTGTACACGTAAACGCCCCGCCACCAGCTTCCAGTTGATCCACGCGCCCACGGTCAGGCCGATAGCAATCCAGCTTTCCGAGATACCGGCGATAAAAATTGCCCCCGGCAGGCCCATCAGCAGCCAACCACTCATATCCGACGCGCCCGCAGAAAGCGCCGTCACAAATGGCCCAAGACTTCGTCCCCCGAGGATATAATCATCGAAGTTTTTCGTCGATCGCCAGGCGAAAAACCCAATTAATATCATGCCAAAGATATAGACAAAAAAAGTCACCAGCATCGGTGTGCTTATATTCATTAAACTCTCCAGATTTATTCGTCGACAACATCCGACTTGTCGTTATTCCCTTACCGGAACGAGGTAAAGGCCTGTTCTGTTATTCAGGCGACCGTATCCTGACGGAAGCGAAGATTTTTCACAAATGATTTAACACTGCATTCACATCGAATGCATCCCTGTCGTAATACCATTTTCCTATAGGTTGCACTCCCTCACGCTTTTTAGGGTTGCACCATTTAGAACTGTTAACTAGCCCTCAAAATCAAGCTTTCAGATACATCGGTTACATTCCATACCATCAGTTTTTCTTTTAACAATAAATTCATTTCTCAGGTTGCAATTGATGTCACATTTAACACGGTTGCACAAAGTTGCAACATAGTAGATATTCTTGCTACGCCGAAAATATGACGACAAAACAACAGGAGTAGATGGCATGGGCACCACCACCATGGGTGTTAAGCTGGATGAAGCCACGCGCGAGCGAATTAAAAGTGCGGCCACGCGAATTGATCGCACCCCACACTGGTTAATAAAGCAGGCAATCTTTAATTACCTGGAAAAACTGGAAAACGATGAAGTATTGCCGGAATTACCGGCACTGCTCGCCGGGGCCGCCAATGAGAGCGATGAAATCATCACCGCCCAGGAAGAGCCGCACCAGCCGTTCCTCGAATTCGCCGAACAGATCCTGCCGCAGTCCGTGAGTCGTGCTGCCATCACCGCCGCTTATCGTCGCAGTGAAACCGATGCGGTTCCCATGTTAATGGAGCAGGCTCGTCTGCCGGAAAACATCGCCGCTCAGGCCCATCAACTGGCCTGGAAACTGGCAGAAAAACTGCGTAATCAGAAAACCGCCAGCGGACGTGCAGGCATGGTACAAAGCCTGTTGCAGGAGTTTTCGCTTTCCTCTCAGGAAGGCGTAGCGCTGATGTGCCTGGCCGAAGCGCTATTGCGTATCCCGGATAAAGCCACGCGTGATGCGCTGATCCGCGACAAAATCAGCAACGGCAACTGGCAATCACACATTGGCCGCAGCCCGTCGCTGTTTGTCAACGCGGCGACCTGGGGCCTGCTGTTTACCGGTAAACTGGTCTCCACACACAATGAAGCCAGCCTTTCTCGCTCACTCAACCGCATTATCGGCAAAAGCGGTGAACCGCTGATCCGCAAAGGCGTGGATATGGCGATGCGCCTGATGGGCGAACAGTTCGTCACCGGCGAAACCATCGCCGAAGCGCTGGCCAATGCACGTAAACTGGAAGAGAAAGGTTTCCGCTACTCTTACGACATGCTGGGCGAAGCCGCCCTGACCGCCGCCGATGCGCAGGCCTATATGGTCTCTTATCAACAGGCGATCCATGCGATTGGTAAAGCCTCTAACGGGCGTGGCATTTATGAAGGCCCGGGCATCTCAATTAAACTTTCCGCCCTGCACCCGCGCTACAGCCGTGCGCAGTATGACCGCGTCATGGACGAACTCTATCCGCGCCTGAAATCGCTGACGTTGCTGGCGCGCCAGTACGATATCGGCATTAACATCGACGCTGAAGAAGCTGACCGTCTGGAGATCTCCCTCGACCTGCTGGAAAAACTGTGCTTCGAGCCAGAACTGGCGGGCTGGAACGGGATTGGTTTTGTTATTCAGGCGTATCAGAAACGCTGCCCGTTCGTCATTGATTATCTGATTGACCTCGCCACCCGTAGCCGTCGCCGCCTGATGATCCGTCTGGTGAAAGGCGCGTACTGGGATAGCGAAATCAAGCGCGCACAAATGGACGGCCTGGAAGGTTACCCGGTTTATACCCGCAAGGTGTACACCGACGTCTCTTACCTCGCCTGCGCGAAGAAACTGCTTGGCGTGCCAAACCTGATTTACCCGCAGTTCGCCACCCATAACGCCCACACCCTGGCAGCCATTTATCAACTGGCCGGGCAGAACTACTATCCGGGTCAGTATGAGTTCCAGTGCCTGCACGGTATGGGTGAACCGCTGTATGAACAAGTTGTAGGCAAAGTCGCTGATGGCAAGTTAAACCGTCCGTGCCGTATTTACGCCCCGGTGGGTACGCATGAAACGCTGCTGGCGTATCTGGTGCGCCGTCTGCTGGAAAACGGTGCGAACACCTCCTTCGTTAACCGTATCGCGGATACCACCCTGCCACTCGATGAACTGGTGGCCGATCCGGTTGAAGCCGTTGAAAAAATGGCCATTCAGGAAGGTGCAGCTGGCCTGCCGCATCCGAAAATCGCCCTGCCGCGCGATCTGTACGGCAAAGACCGCGCCAACTCTGCGGGTCTCGATCTCGCTAACGAACATCGTCTGGCCTCGCTCTCTTCCTCGCTGCTGAACAGCGCGCTGCAAAAATGGCGTGCCCTGCCGATGCTGGATCATCCGGTTGCTGAAGGCGAAATGACGCCGCTGCTTAACCCGGCAGAGCCGAAAGATATCGTTGGCTATGTACGTGAAGCCAGCGAAAGCGAAGTCGAACAGGCGCTGACCAGCGCGGTGAACAATGCGCCAATCTGGTTTGCCACCCCACCGCAGGAACGTGCCGCGATTCTGGAACGCGCAGCCATCCTGATGGAAGGCCAGATGCAGCAGTTAATTGGCATTCTGGTGCGCGAAGCCGGGAAAACCTTCAGCAACGCGATTGCCGAAGTACGTGAAGCGGTCGATTTCCTGCACTATTACGCCGGCCAGGTTCGTCACGATTTCGACAACGAAACTCACCGCCCGCTGGGCCCGGTGGTGTGTATCAGCCCGTGGAACTTCCCGCTGGCCATCTTTACCGGGCAAATTGCCGCCGCCCTCGCCGCAGGTAACAGCGTGCTGGCGAAACCTGCCGAGCAAACACCGCTGATTGCCGCACAGGGGATTGCCATTCTGCTGGAAGCAGGCGTACCGCCAGGCGTGGTGCAACTGTTACCGGGCCGAGGCGAAACCGTGGGCGCGCAACTTACCTCCGACAACCGCGTACGTGGTGTGATGTTCACCGGCTCGACGGAAGTCGCTACCCTGCTGCAACGTAACATTGCGACGCGTCTTGATGCTCAAGGTCGCCCGACGCCGCTTATCGCCGAAACGGGTGGGATGAACGCGATGATCGTCGATTCTTCCGCGCTCACCGAGCAGGTTGTGGTGGATGTCGTCGCCTCCGCCTTTGATAGCGCAGGCCAGCGCTGCTCCGCCCTGCGCGTACTCTGCCTGCAGGACGATATTGCCGATCACACCCTCACCATGTTGCGCGGTGCGATGGGTGAATGCCGCATGGGCAACCCAGGCCGTCTGACCACTGACATCGGCCCGGTGATTGATGACGAAGCCAAAACCAATATCGAACGCCACATTCAGGCGATGCGCGCCAAAGGCCGCACCGTCTTCCAGGCTGCACGCGAAAACAGCGACGACGCGCGCGAATGGCAGTCCGGTACCTTTGTTGCCCCGACGCTTATCGAGCTGGAAAGTTTTGATGAACTGAAGAAAGAAGTGTTCGGCCCGGTACTGCACGTAGTGCGTTACAACCGCAATAATCTGGACAAACTGATTGAGCAAATTAACACCTCTGGCTACGGTTTGACGCTGGGCGTGCATACGCGTATCGACGAAACCATCGCTCAGGTCACGGGTAGCGCGAAAGTCGGCAACCTGTATGTCAACCGCAACATGGTCGGCGCAGTGGTGGGCGTGCAGCCATTCGGCGGCGAAGGATTATCCGGCACCGGTCCGAAAGCGGGCGGCCCGCTCTATCTCTATCGCCTGCTGACCAGCCGCCCGGAAACAGCGTTGGGCAAAACGCTTGCACGTCAGGACGCGGAATACCCGGTGGACGCACAGTTGAAAGCGCTGCTGGAAAAACCGCTTACCGCGCTGAAAAACTGGGGCAACGGTAATGCCTCGCTGAGCGCGCTCTGCCAACAGTATGGCGAACTGGCGCAAGCCGGAACCCAGCGCGTACTGCCGGGCCCGACCGGCGAACGCAACACCTGGACGCTGATGCCGCGCGAACGTGTACTCTGCGTCGCTGATGGCGAACAGGATGCGCTGACCCAACTGGCGGCCGTCATGGCCGTCGGTAGCGAAGTGCTGTGGCCGGACGCCCCACTCCAGCGCGAACTGGCGAAAAAGCTGCCGAAAGAGGTGAGCGAGCGTATCCGCTTCGCCAAAGCGGATGTCCTCATGAGCCAGTTCTTCGATGCGGTGATTTACCACGGCGATTCCGATCAGCTGCGTAAACTGTGTGAACAGGTGGCGGCCCGCGACGGCGCGATTGTTTCAGTGCAGGGCTTCGCACGCGGCGAAACGAATCTGCTGCTGGAACGCCTGTATCACGAACGTTCGCTGAGTGTGAACACTGCGGCTGCGGGTGGGAATGCGAGTCTGATGACGATCGGTTAAACCGCGCAGATGCCGGATGCGGCGTAAACGCCTTATCCGGCCTACCGGCCGGGCATCAGAAATGTAGGCCCGGTAAGCGTAGCGCCTCCGGGCAATTCGCCTACCGGCCTCGTTGTTCCAGCTTTTTCACCAGCGGCTGCACCACTTTATCCCCATGCTGACCAAAATATTGATATAGCGTATCGGACGCGCTTTTGGTCAGCACCATAATCTCGATGCGCCGGTTGCCCGCGCTTTGCGGATTTTTCGCATCCAGCAGCATCTGGTCCGCCATCGCGCTCACCTGCATCACTTTATCTTCCGGCATTCCGGCCTCTTCCAGCACGCGACGAGCCGAAAGCGCGCGGTCGCCCGAAAGGTTCCAGTTGTTGTAGATATTGCTTTTGTAGGCCATCGCATCGGTATGCCCGGTAATAATAATTTTGTTATCGAGCGAGTCGAATACCGGCGCGAGTTCCACCAGCAGCGTTTTGAAGAACGGCATAATCTTCGCGCTGCCGCGCTCAAACATATTGCGGTTCTGGTCGTCTTTAATCAGCACGCGCAATCCCTGCGGGACAATCTCCATCTCCAGATTCGCTTCCATATGTGCATCACGGGCGATGGTGTTGATATCGGTTGCCAGTTCGCCAAGCTCAGTGGCGGATTTCTTCTTCAGCAGCGCTGTTTTCTCATTCACATCGCGCGCTTTTTTCTCCGTCTCTTCCGGCACCGCTACGGTGGCAGGTTTCGGCGGGCGGGTCGGGCTGATTTTATTTAACGGAGACAGCCCGCCACCGTTAAAAATCGACTGCCCGTGCAGCGCGGCGATAATGCTTTCACGCTCGGTTTTACTCACGCTGTTAACAATCAACTTTATCGTCGTCACCAAAGGGGCCGAGCGTATTTCCGAGGTTTCTGCCCGCTTTACCCTGGACGCGATGCCCGGCAAACAGATGGCGATTGACGCCGATCTTAACGCCGGATTGATCAACCAGGCACAGGCGCAAACCCGGCGTAAAGATGTTGCCAGCGAGGCCGATTTCTACGGCGCGATGGACGGGGCATCGAAGTTTGTGCGCGGGGACGCCATCGCCGGGATGATGATTCTGGCGATCAACCTGATCGGCGGCGTCTGTATCGGGATCTTCAAATACAACCTGAGCGCCGATGCCGCCTTCCAGCAATATGTGCTGATGACCATCGGCGACGGGCTGGTGGCGCAGATCCCGTCCCTGCTACTCTCCACGGCGGCAGCGATTATCGTCACCCGCGTCAGCGATAACGGCGATATTGCCCATGACGTGCGCCACCAACTGCTGGCAAGCCCGTCTGTGCTCTACACCGCCACCGGTATCATGTTTGTGCTGGCGGTGGTGCCGGGGATGCCGCACCTGCCTTTTTTGCTGTTCAGCGCCCTGCTGGGTTTTACCGGCTGGCGGATGAGCAAACAGCCGCAGGCGGCGGAGGCGGAAGAGAAAAGCCTCGAAACGCTGACCCGCACCATCACTGAAACCAGCGAGCAACAGGTCAGTTGGGAAACCATTCCGCTGATCGAGCCCATCAGCTTAAGCCTCGGCTACAAACTGGTGGCGCTGGTGGACAAAGCGCAGGGCAACCCGCTCACCCAGCGGATTCGCGGCGTGCGGCAGGTGATTTCTGACGGCAACGGCGTGCTGCTGCCGGAGATCCGCATTCGGGAAAACTTCCGCCTCAAGCCGAGCCAGTACGCCATTTTCATCAACGGCATTAAGGCTGATGAAGCGGATATTCCGGCGGATAAACTGATGGCGCTGCCCTCCAGCGAAACCTACGGCGAGATTGACGGCGTGCTGGGGAACGACCCGGCGTACGGGATGCCGGTGACCTGGATCCAGCCCGCGCAGAAGGCGAAGGCGCTGAATATGGGGTATCAGGTGATCGACAGCGCCAGCGTGATTGCCACGCATGTGAACAAGATTGTGCGCATCTATATTCCTGATTTGTTTAACTATGATGACATCACGCAGTTACACAATCGCCTGTCATCGATGGCACCGCGCCTGGCGGAAGATTTGAGCGCGGCGCTGAATTACAGCCAGTTGCTGAAAGTGTACCGCGCGCTGCTGACCGAAGGCGTTTCCCTGCGCGATATCGTCACCATCGCCACCGTGCTGGTCGCCAGTAGCACCGTCACCAAAGATCATATTCTGCTGGCGGCCGATGTGCGCCTGGCACTGCGGCGCAGCATTACCCATCCGTTCGTTCGCAAGCAGGAACTGGCGGTGTATACACTGAATAATGAGCTGGAAAATCTGCTGACCAACGTAGTGAATCAGGCGCAACAGGGCGGTAAAGTGATGCTCGACAGCGTACCGGTGGACCCGAATATGCTCAACCAGTTCCAGAGCACGATGCCGCAGGTAAAAGAGCAGATGAAAGCGGCGGGGAAAGACCCTGTGCTGCTGGTGCCGCCGCAGCTGCGCCCTTTGCTGGCGCGCTATGCAAGGTTGTTTGCGCCGGGTCTGCATGTGCTGTCGTATAACGAAGTGCCGGATGAGCTGGAGTTGAAGATTATGGGGGCATTGATGTAGGTATCCGGCACTGGCGCACAATTGCCGGATGCGGCGTGAACGCCTTATCCGGCCTACCGTTAAGGCACGATTCGTAGGCCGGATAAGCGTAAGCGCATCCGGCACCAGCGCACAACCGCCGGATGCGGCGTAAACGCCTTATCCGGCCTACCGTTAAAGCACAGATTTGTAGGCCGGATAAGCGTAAGCGCATCCGGCATCTGCGCACAATTATAAAATGATACGCTCCCCGGCACTAAAATCCGTTACGTCCCCCGCCCAATCGATGGGGTATAAACCTTTCGCGACATCGCGATGGAACGTTGAGAATGGCCAATCACTCACCTGCTTTACCCAGCCATGTTTCACTGAATTTATATAAATATAATCAACATGATGGCGATAGTCTTTGGTATTGCGGATGGCGTGCTCCCAAAAACGCGGCTGCCAGATATTTTGCAATCCACAAGCATGGGTGAACTGTTTTTTAATCTCCCGCCAGCGAGAGGAAAAATCATCATCGCTTTCGGGTAATGTCCAGATACAGTGCATATGTTCCGGCAAAACTACCCAGGCGTTAATTTCAAAAGGTCTGGCTCGCTTAACGTTAATAATGACTTTACGGAGCATCTGGAACTGAGCGGTCAAAAGCTGGCTTCGACGATTGCGTAAATTTACCGTGAAAAACCAGGTTCCCCCTTTGATGTAATAACGACGATATTCAGACATGGCGACTCCTTTTTCTCAACGGTAAGAAGAAAAGGAAAGGTCGGCAATGAGGTAATAGAATAACGGGAAAGCGGCTCGCAAAAATACACAGATTCGTAGGCCGGATAAGCGTAAGCGCATCCGGCATCAGCGCACAATTGCCGGATGCGGCGTGAACGCCTTATCCGCCCTACAAAATTGTCTCTTCCGTCAAAATCCGCCGCGCGCCCAAAAAATGGTCCTGCCAGAAAGGTTCGGCTAACCGACTTATCCGAATGGTTTCACCGGTACGTGGCGACTCGATAAATTGCCCATCGCCCAGATACACGCCCATATGGTCGGCAATTTCGCGGCTGTGGATATGGAAAAACAGCAAATCTCCCCGGCGCAGGTCGTTGTTCGCCACAATCGTTGCCCGATGGTAGTGATACATCTCATTAGCCGTGCGCGGGAGCTTCGCCTCAAGGATCTTGTTGTAGGCATAAAAAACTAACCCGCTACAGTCGAAGCCTTTATCAGGCCGCGTGCCGCCCCAGACGTAAGGCTTACCAAGCTGCTGCTCCAGACGGTGAATCGCCACTTCGGTAATATTGTGCAGATGGTCGCTGCTTAAGAAGTGGTTATTCTCCGCCAGCGTTTGCCACTGTTTATCACTCAGCTTCAGCGGGCCAGGGAACCATTCGGGGTGCTGTTTTATCTGTTCACGGTTGTGCTGGCGTAGCGCCCTTCTGCTTTGTGCATCGCCTTCCACAATGTAGCTGGCCTGTTTTTTCAGATGAGCCTGGTACCGTTTGAGTACCCGCGCACGGTTTTGCATCCGCTGGCGGGCGGCGTAGCTGAAGGCGGTGTGCGGTGTAGCAGCAAGTGACATAGCAGGAAGCAATACACATAGCGAAAACAGACCCGGGCGCAGAAATCCGGGGAGAGATAACGAAGACATAACAAGCAAAACCGGGTAAAAAACAGGCGCTGAGTTTACCGAACCAATGCAGAAAGCGGGGTTAATAATGGCTTATTAATACATTATTAACCCCGGTTCGCCGATGATTAAAACAGCGATTTCGTCGTCCAGATTCGGCTCTGCCAGCGTCGGTACATCAACGCGGCCCTCACGCCCTCATCAATAATGTATGCCAGCCATACCCCCACCAGCCCCAGGCCGGCGGAAATACCGAGCACGTACGAGAACGGCAGGCTAACAATCCACATCACAATAATCCCGCAGATAAACGGGAAACGCACATCCCCGGTCGCGTTTAACGAGCTGATCACAATGATATTGGTGGCCCGCCCCAGCTCCAGCAAAATAGAGTACATAAACAGCACCCGAGCCATTTCAATAATCGTTTCACTGGGCGTAAACAGCGCCATAATTGGCCTTGCGAACGTTGCCAGCAGCGCACTCACCAGCAAGGCAATCAGCAAACCAATTCGCCAACTGCGTATCCCCTGACGATAGGCGGTATCCAGTTCCCGTGCGCCAATCGCCCGGCCAATAATGATTTGCGAGGCCTGGCCTATCGACATGGCAAACAGCGCCACAAACTGGCTTATGCTGGAGGCGTAAATTTTGGTGGTCAGCGCTTCGGTGCCCAACAGTGCGATTATGGCGGTCACCACCAGTTGCGACCCCGCATAGGACAAGTTCTCTCCGGCGGAAGGCAGACCGTATTGCAAAATAGAACGCAGCATTTTGCGCGAGCACTGTTTCAGTTTCTGCCAGCGGAAACGATAGCCAATGTATTTATTCAGCAGCCAGACGCTCAGCGCCATCCCAACCATATTGGCAAAACTGCTGGCAATGCCGACGCCGGTCACACCCATGTCCAGAAAATGAAGCGGCCCATAGAGGAACATATAGTTGAGGATCACGTTAACCACGCTCACGGTGATGGGCACAACCATCGCCTGACGCACGTAACCGTGGGTACGTAAAATAGGCAGCATCGAGGAGTAAAGCGCAATAATCACCGAGCTGCCGCCAATGATTTGGATAAAGGGCGCACCAACGCTGACCAGGCGTTCGCTCAGCCCCAATGCACGCAGGAACCCTTCCCCCAGAAAAATGAAGATAAAACTCATCGCCACACCGATGATAAACGCCACCACCAGCCCGTTGGTAATGACGTACTCCACGCGGTGAAACTTTTTCGCGCCGATAAGCTGCGCGACAACAATCTGCACACCCACGGTCAAAAAACCGTAAAAGATAACCGAGATAGCCAGAATCTGACTGGCGACACCGGTCGCCGCCACCGCTTCATCTGAATAATGCCCCAGCATAAACACGCTGACGTAGTTCATCAGCAATCGCAGCAACTGTTCGATAAATATCGGCCAGGCCAATGTATAAAGCCCAAGCCTGAAGGTATTTTCTCCGCCTGACATCGTCCGCCATCCCTGTTATTGAACATTGTTTAAATAGCAGTAGATGATGATTAACCATCTTTATTGGCGCGGTCTACGGCAGGGTCAAAAATCAGAAAAGCGAACGCTGGTTGGAGGAGATAATTGTGAGTGCAAAGCATTAACGCCTCTTTCACATGGACCACGATTCATACTATATTCAACGGCATCTTTTTTAAGGGAGTGAACAGATGAAACGTACCTTGCTGGCGATGATCACCCTGATGGCAAGCGGCCTGGCGCTGGCGGATGAATGCAAAGACGCCAGCACTCAGAGCGACCTGAATCAATGCACTGCTGCTCAGTATCAGGCGGCGGACAAAAAGTTAAACGAGACGTATCTGGCGGCACAAAAGCGGGCACAGGAACCGCAGCGTGAACAGCTGAAAAAAGCGCAGCTCGCATGGATTGCTTCCCGTGATGCCGATTGCGAACTGCTCAGCTCCAGCAGCGAGGGCGGTAGCGTTCAGCCAATGGTGCGCAACCAATGTCTGACGGATAAAACCGCCGAGCGCGAAGCCTTTCTCTCTTCCCTTTTACAATGCGAAGAGGGTGACCTGAGCTGCCCGCTGCCGCCAGCGAATGCCAATTAACGTACGCGAATGCCTTCGATAATCATCTGCTGCACATTGTCGACCGTGCGCTGAAAGAAGGCTTCATCCTGCAATGTCGCGCCCGTAACCGCTTCCACCTGGGTGGCGAAATCCGCATAGTGCTGGGTTGTCGCCCAAATCATAAAAATGAGGTGATGCGGGTCAACCGGCGCAAGTTTTCCCGCATTCACCCACGCGGCGATAATCGCGGATTTAGCCTCGACCAGCGCTTTAAGATCGCCGGTCAGTTCGTTCATCAGCAACGGCGCGCCTTGCAGCATTTCAAGGCAGAACAGTCGCGAGGCCTGCGGATAATCACGCGAAACCTCCAGTTTCAGCCTGATGTACTCTCTAATCGCCACCAGCGGGGCGAGATCTTCGCGAAACGCTTTCAACGGCGCCAGCCAGATAGCCAGAATTTGCCGCATTACGGCGACATAAAGCGCCTCTTTCGACGGATAGTAGTAAAGCAGATTGGTTTTTGACACACCGGCAAGCTCCGCTACCTGCTCAAGGCGCGTGCCATGAATGCCGTACTGGGAAAAAGTATTGAGCGCAGCCGAGAGAATGGCTTGTTTTTTTGCACTGACTGCCTGCGAGCGTTTTCCGCTTTTCTTTGTTGCGTCCTGAGCCATACGCCCTCTCCTGTTATTAGCCTCCACAGCATAGCAAAAGCGGGAGGCATACACAGGAGTGATACTTACGGCTCGTGATTAAGTGATGCTTCCGTAGTCAGTTGTGACTTTTTTTTACGCGTAAACTTCAGTTCACTGACCAACACGCCAACCACGATAAAGGCCGCGCCCAGCAGCGCCAGCGCCGGTAAGCGCTCTCCCGCCAGTCGGCCAAAAATCCCCGCCCATACTGGTTCACCGGTGTAGATAACCGTCGCGCGCGTCGGCGACACGCTACGCTGCGCCCAGTTCATGGTCACCTGAATAATGGCGCTGAAAATGCCCAACCCCAGCGCCACGAGCAGCAAGCCAGACGATACAGGCGGCACACTTTCACCGGCAGGTACCATCATAGCGAACGCCACAATCGACGCCGTCGCCAGTTGCACAACGGTGACCCGCCGCACATCCACTTTCCCTGCCCAGGCGCTGATAAGAATAATTTCAGCCGCAATCGCCACCGCGCTGGCAAGCGTAATCAGCTCGCCCTGCCCGAGCGCCAGCAAATCGCCATTTGGCCCGGCAAGAAAAATCAGGCCGATAAAAGCCAGCACGATGCCCACGCAGGACATCAGCCCCGGCATTCTCCCCAAACAGAGCCACTGCAACAGCGGCACCAGCGGCACATACATGGCGGTAATAAACGCGGATTTACTGCTGGGAATCGACTGCAAACCCCAGGTTTGCAGGCTGTAGCCCAGCGCAATGGCGATGCCAATCACGACGCCCGCTTTCAGTTCCAGCCGGGTCAGGCCACGCAGTGAGCGGGCGCAAAGCAGCCCAACGGCAACCGCTGCCATCGCAAAGCGCACGCCCACGAAGAAGAACGGCCCGCTGAGGGTGACGGCGTACTGTACAGCGAGAAAGGTGCCGCCCCAGAACATGGTGATGAGGATCAGGATGGCTTCCTGAGGCTTAACAGAAAATGCGTAGCGTGAGAAAAAAGACATGATGCCGCCCGGAAATCAAACAGCCTTACAGTGTGCAGTGAGCAAGGTCACAGTTCAACCCGGTGAAGTGAAAATAAAAAGCCGCCGAATCCATCGGCGGCGGAGGGGGTTACAGAGTGTAGAAACACTCGCTACGGATTAACTCAGCCCTATAAGAGGTTAGCTGTTGCGGTTGCTACCATGGCTGTTTTTCCCTCCCTTTTTACCTGCTTCGGAGGCGCGCTGCGGGTCATTTTTGAAATTACCGCCGCTGTGCTGGCCACCCTTACGACCTGCTTCTGATGCTCTGTCCCGGTCTTCAGCAAAGTTACCTGAACCACCACGATGATTTGCCATTTCTGACCTCCAGTTGATTAGACATCATATTGCATTACGTGAAATCAGGGAGTCATTCCCCCACAGCACTGGCATTGACCATTTTTTGTGCTGCGTGACACTAAGCTTAGCGGACTGTGCGGGTTTATGAGGAAGAACGTAACATTTTGTAATGGGTTTAGGGCCTCACATTACCGGTGCGATAAGTACGGGTCATAATTAACTCTTATCGCAGAAGAAAAATGCATAACTGAAAGTGTGTCATGATGCTTCTGCCTGCCCCTCAGAGATAAGGGGCAGGTTGTCAGATGCGCTTAGCGCGCATTCTTAATCACTTTAACCGTATAACGCCCATCTGCCTGTCGATAAGCGCCGTGGATATCTGTTTCAAAACCCGGATACCAGGCACCGATTTCACAGAGCATCTGAATAAACTCGAGCGTAGGACGGTTCTCCTCGGTCAGCATCTCACCGGGCATCACTAACGGCACGCCTGGAGGATAAGGCAGGATCATATTTGCACTGACTCGGCCAATCATCTCGTCGATATAAACCTCCTCAATTTCACCATGCAGCTCTTTCTGGAAAGCCGCATGAGGGTTCATCACCATCGTCGGTAAGTTTTCAAAAGCGCGGAACATGAGTTCCGGCAGCTTATGCTGACGAATCAATTGATGAATGCCGTTTGCAAGTTCCTGAATTCGCATACCAGCGTAGAAAGTGGGCTGCTGCTCATAAACGGAAGGCAGCATATCTTTGACGAACACATTACGATCGTAGTCACGTTTGAAGTCATTCAACGCCCGCAACAGGCTCAGCGCTTTGGTTTTATTGATACCAATGCTGAAGAGGAACAAGAGATTATAGGGGCCGGTTTTCTCCACAATAATGCCATGTTGATCGAGATACTTCGCCACGATGGATGCCGGAATCCCCTGATCCTCCATTTTGCCCTGCTTATCCATACCAGGCGTTAGCAGAGTGACTTTGATAGGATCAAGGAACATATGCCCTTCATCGATATTGTTAAATCCGTGCCACTCTGCACCCGGCGTGAGATTCCAGCAACAAGGGGCTAACGCCTCGCCTTCAGGCTGCCAGACATCAAAGAACCAGTCATCAGAGGCAGACTTGATTTTTTTAATCTCCTTACGGAAGCGAACAGCCCGAAGGATGGAATTGTCCATCAACCTCTTACCCGAGTTGCCTTTCATCATCGCTGCGGAGGTTTCAATGGATGCAACAATGCCGTAATGCGGCGACGTGGACGTATGCATCATAAACGCTTCGTTGAAGGTTTCTTCTTCCACCTCACCTTTAATATGAATCATCGATGCCTGGGAAAAGGCGGCCAGCAATTTATGCGTAGACTGCGTTTCGTATATCACTTTACCTGGTACGCGCTGGCCGCTCATTCCACAGAGTCCTTTGTAGATGGGGCTAAAGTTGGTATAAGGCACCCAGGCTGAATCAAAGTGGATTGATTTTACATCCAGCGTCTGTTTGATGTAGTCAGTGTTATAAAGCAGCCCGTCATACGTGGAATTGGTGATCACTGCATGCACAGGCCAGGTGGCACCTTGTGTTTGTCTTACACGCGCTTCAATCGTTTCTCGCGCAAACTCACTGCGGGGAATTCCGCCTAAGAGCCCCCACGCATTTCGCGTTGGACGGAAATAGATTGGCGTGACATCGCTCATAATCATTAAGTGGGTCAACGATTTGTGGCAATTACGGTCAACTAAAATAGTGCTTCCCGCTGGTGCTGCGTACATGCCCACAATCTTATTTGCCGTCGATGTGCCATTTGTCACCATGTAGCTACGGTCAGCGTTAAAGGCGTCGGCGATGTAATTCTCTGCCTCGCGATGTGGACCAGAGTGGTCAAGCAGTGAACCGAGTTCAGAGACGGATACCGAGATATCCGACTTCATGGTATTTGCGCCAAAGAAGTCGTAAAACAGACTCCCTACCGGACTTTGCTGGAAAGCAGTTCCGCCCATATGGCCAGGCGTACAAAATGTGTATTTCCCTTCGTCAACGTAGCGAAATAGCGCTTTAGTAAAAGGCGGGAGAATCGCGTCAAAATAGACATCAGTTCCTCGTTGAATACGTGCAGCAATCTCTTCAACCGCGTCAAAGGCATACTCGAAGAAATGAAGGTTAAGACCGAGATCATCCACAGCTATATCAAGTTGCTTGCGTTGACTTGAAAACGCATACATTGGCAGTTGCTCATTTAGCCCTGAAATGTTCTTCGGCAAGAGTACTGACCATGTATCCCAGTCAAAAATAACGCCACAAACCTTCGCGTTATTTTCAACCAACTCCATAAGATCATCCACATCTTCTGGATAGATAATACGATAATTTTCTGCCAGTAACTTTTTATGGAGTTCTTCGATAGGCGCTTCTTTTGCCAGAACACCAAAGTGATTCATAATTGCGATTATGTTCATTTTTTATCCCTGATAAGCCGTTACTGAACCTTCGTCCTTTTTCTGAATAAACATTCCCCAGAATGTCCAGCCAGAGAATGTGACTAACGCACCTAACATCATGGCCTCTTCTCCAGATGCGTAGAGCGCATAGAAACTATAGATAGTGCCCAGCAGCGCAATAAACGTATTGGTTTTCATCTGCCCACCGTGAATACTGGATAATTTTTGCATCGGTATTAATGCTGCCATAGAGAGTACGTAAGGCACCAAATTTGTCACAACGGCCAGATTAACCAGGCTGTTAAATTGTTTATTCAGCGAGGGGCTAATCGTCATTAATGCTAACAGCGTCTGCACAACCCCTAAGATAATCATGCCAATAACGGGGGCATCTTTCGCCGTTATACGTGAAAACACGCGAGGGAAATAACCGATATCCGCAGAAGACTTAAAGACCTGAGCAACAGTAAACTGCCAGCCCAGCAGCGACCCAATGCAGGCCAAGGCCATCAGGAACATCACAACGCTTCCAACAACGGGCGTAAACATTGAGGCATAGGCCAAACCAAACGGTGCAGTGGAGTGCAGCAGATCGATATTAGGGACAATACCAGCAATAACATTAGTGGATAAAATATAAATAATCGCGCAAACCAGCGTACCACCGAAGACGGCGATGGGGACATTCTTCTGCGGGTTTTCTACAGCATCCATATTCGCGCAAGCAGATTCCAGACCAAGGAATGCCCACAGCGTCATGGAGATTGATGTGGATATTGCGGAGAAGAAATCCATGTTATTGGGATTCCAGGCGCTAATATAAAGCGATGGACTAAACCAGAACCAACCAATAACGCATAACCCAACAACAGGAATAATAACCCCCCAAACGGTAATGGAACCAATCTGCCCCGTAATTTTCGCCCCACCGAAATTAAGTACGGTGGTCATCCACAGCACCACAATGGTTGCCACGCAAACCTGGACTGGCGTAAGGTCAACTCCGAATAAAACGGTTCCATAACCTACAGCAGAGATTGCTATGGCAATATTGGCAATTAATAAACTTATTGCATAAGTGTAATTAGCGATAAAGTTCCCTGATTTACCAAACGCATATTCAGCGTAACCACCCATTCCGCCACTTTTCGTACTAAATAAACCACATTTAGAAAATGCCCATGCAAGAGCAAGTGACCCAAATGCCGTCACCAGCCAGGACAATATAGACATTGTTCCTACTTCGGCAAGCTTTGTTGGTAACATAATGATGCCTGACCCCAGCATGTTCACTGCCGTTAATATGGTCAGGTGCATTACGCCCATTTTATTCCCGGGATTACTCATAATGACTTCTCTTTATAATAAAATTATAATTTCCTTGAATACGACACTCTTTTTACCGCGTACAGTTTCGCTACGTCATAAGACGCTCCTTGTAAGACGAGAATTAATTGATTAATGAAGGCGTTTTTGTCGATGTGTTTCCGGCATTGGGGTAACGGCTGGGCCAGATTTTGTCCGGGGTAAGGCCCAGCGCATCGGCGATAATGCGTTCGGCTTTCGGATAGGCTCGTGAAAGCGCATTCTTGAGTGTGTCTGGCTTGAGGCCCGAACGTACAGACAGTTCACGAATAGAAAGCCCCTGTTTATGGAGGGCCGCAACAATATCTACTCTGTGCCAGTCAGCACGATCTTCATTTGTGACCATAATTGGATTACCCTCTGCAGTTACCCCTTGGGTTAACCCCATGGGATGAATTCAATATGATGATGCTGGCAATAGCATTGATCTCTTTTGAGTCCACAAAAAGTACTAAACACAAATTATGTGAGTTTAGTCGTACTTTTTTGATCTCTATGTGAGTCAATCGCAACGCTCAATGACGATGGACGGATAAAAATGAGTAATGAAGAGCGGCACATTGATGAGAAGGATGAACTGATTTCTTTAGCTGGCAGGCTGCGCTATCTGATTGGCAGTCGAAGCACTCGGGCTGCCGCGAAGGCCTGGCAACTCTCCTACTCTACGCTTAACAATTACATCACTCGCGGAACGGAGCCCTCTCTCAGTGTGGCGGCAAAAATTGCCGAGCTGGAAGGCGTGTCCATTGAGTGGTTAGCCGGGAAGGAACGCGAGGAGTCGCCAGTTAGCCTTCAAGAAGAATCTGCTATTTATCATGCAAATAGAACGGATTCTGCGCAAAGCGATCCGTTACAGTTGGCCTGGATGATGGTATTCAATTCACTCGACAAACACGAACAAGAAGCGCTGCTTAAACTGATTCACAAAGAGGGGATTCAGGGGATTTTACGTGAGGCAGAACAGCGTAATAACCTGGCTCAGGCCTTATCCGAACTCAACAGCACTCAGCGAAGTGAATTCTATAATCAGGCACTCACGCTGGTGGCGACAATGAAATCCAGGATAAAAAGCGAGATATAGAACAAACACAAATTGATCTCTATAAAGATCAATTTGTGTTGCAATAAAGCTCATCCTGGCAGTACAGTACGCGATAGCGACCACTGCCCAGGAGGCTACGAGTATGGAAACTTCAGATAACGAGCAAAATTTACAAGACGTATTTAGCGTGCGAACACAAAAGCTTGCGCTACTTCGTCAGTCCGGTAATGCCTTCCCTAACGATTTTCGCCGAGATGCGACATCACAATCCCTGCATCATCTCTATGATGCATTCAGCGCTGAAGCACTTAACGATCATAAAATAAGCGTTTCTGTCGCAGGGCGGCTGATGACTCGTCGGGTGATGGGAAAGGCGTCGTTCTTAACGCTGCAAGATATGGGGGGAAGAATTCAACTCTATATTAGCGCTAAGAGTCTTAACGCCGACCGCTACGACGCGCTTCTTAAACTCATCGATCAGGGCGATATCCTTGGTGCAACCGGTGTGTTGTTTAAAACACAAACCGGAGAACTAACCCTCGACTGCAAAGACGTGCGCCTCCTCACCAAAGCCGTCAAACCCTTACCCGATAAATTTCATGGCCTCACAGACCAGGAGCGTCGCTATCGCCAGCGTTATCTGGATCTCATCGCCAATGAAGAAACACGCCACACTTTCAAAGTGCGTTCACAAATCATGTCTGTGATTCGCGACTTTATGAATACGCGTCACTTTATGGAAGTCGAAACGCCCATGATGCAGCTTATTCCTGGCGGTGCATCGGCTCGGCCATTTATTACGCGTCATAATGCGTTAAACCAGGATATGTTCCTGCGTATTTCTCCCGAACTGTATCTCAAGCGCCTGGTGGTGGGCGGCTTTGAACGCGTATTCGAGATCAACCGCAACTTCCGCAATGAGGGTATTTCGCCGCGCCATAACCCCGAGTTCACCATGATGGAACTCTATATGGCTTATGCCGATTACAACGATCTCATCGACCTCACAGAAGCGCTGTTCCGACAGGTTGCAAAGGACGTTACGGGCGGTACAGAAGTAACCTATGGCGAGTGGTCCTTTGACTTTGGCAAACCATTTACACGTTTGACGATGAAAGAAGCCATTGTGAAATATGGCAGCGACATCCAACCTGAAGAGCTTGATTCGGCTGAGTCAACGCTCACGCTGGCGCAACGACTGGGGATTAAGCCAGAGATAAGCTGGGGGCACGGACGCATCATCACGGAAATCTTTGACGTCGTCGCTGAAAGCCATCTGATTCAACCAACGTTTATTACTGAATACCCTGCAGAAGTTTCGCCACTGGCACGTCGTAATGATCTTGACCCTGAGATAACCGACCGCTTCGAGTTCTTTATCGGTGGGCGAGAAATAGGCAATGGCTTCTCAGAGCTGAATGATGCCGAAGATCAAGCTGAACGTTTTATGGCACAGGTTGCATCACGAGATGCGGGCGATGATGAAGCAATGTACTACGACGCTGATTATGTCACGGCACTGGAATATGGATTACCGCCCACGGCAGGGCTGGGTATTGGTATCGACAGGATGGTGATGCTTTTCACCGACTCCCCTACCATTCGCGATGTCATTCTCTTCCCAACCTTGCGTCCGGTTAACTGAGCGATCGCAGGAGGAAGCGAATTGTGCAATGTGGTGTTGCATTTCAGCGCCAGAACCGGGTGTATTTGCAGCCTTAACGAACATGGAGAGTTTATCATTGGAACGTTGCTGTCAGGTGAAAGGCCAGCCTCAGGGGATCTATTGGTCAACGATCATAACGCCAACGGGCCAGCCAGCGTTTTTAACGTCACCCGTGACAGCAGGCTGACTATTGATATTCACTTTCGTACCTGTTCGGAGGTATGTGCTCGTCACTGGCTTAAAACACGCGGTGTGACATTTTAAAATAAACGCGGGCTTTTCTTGCCCGCGTAATCGTCCTGGCAACCAGAGGATGATTTCTTTCTGCACATTATTCAATCAGAGCATTTCAAAACATTAACAAAGAATCTTTATTTTACATTCAATCACATGCGTCATTGTTACAAATCAAAGAAATGGTTCTAAAGTTTGCACTCCTGTCGACACGGCTTATCTTTAAAGAAGGACAGCGAAAAGCTGTGTAACGATAAACCGAGGAGTGTTGCAGATGGCAAAAGTTCTGGTGCTTTATTATTCCATGTATGGACACATTGAGACGATGGCCAAAGCCGTCGCAGAGGGTGCAAATAAGGTTTCTGGCGCCGAAGTTGTCGTCAAACGCGTACCGGAAACCATGTCACCGGAAGCTTTCGCTAAAGCGGGCGGAAAAACGCACACCGCGCCGGTTGCCACGCCACAGGAGCTGGCTGAGTACGATGCCATCATCTTTGGTACCCCAACCCGCTTCGGCAATATGTCCGGGCAGATGCGGACTTTCCTTGATCAAACTGGCGGTCTGTGGGCCTCTGGTGCGCTGTACGGCAAAATCGGTAGCGTATTCAGTTCTACCGGTACCGGCGGTGGTCAGGAGCAGACGATTACCTCAACATGGACTACGCTTGCTCATCATGGGATGGTGATTGTTCCTATCGGCTACGGCGCGCAGGAACTGTTTGATGTCTCCCAGGTTCGCGGCGGTACGCCATATGGCGCGACCACCATCGCGGGCGGCGACGGTTCACGTCAGCCGAGCGAGGAAGAACTCGCGATTGCCCGCTATCAGGGTGAACATGTCGCCGGGCTTGCGGTTAAGTTAAAAGGTTAATCTTCAGCAGGAGGATTTCTATGCCAACACAAGAAGCAAAAGCTCACCACGTAAACGAATGGGCGAGCTTGCGCAACACCTCGCCGGAAATCGCCCAGGCGATTTTTGAGGTGGCCAAATATGATGAAAAACTGGCCGAACAGATCTGGGAAGAAGGCAGTGATGAAGTCCTCGCCCTGGCGTTCAGTAAAACCGATAAAGATTCGCTCTTTTGGGGCGAGCAAACCATTGAACGTAAAAACGTTTAATGAAATTGCTGTGTGAATGACAAAGGCTCCCGATGGGAGCCTTTTCGTTATTATGCCCTTCCCCTACTTCACCGCGTCCTTCATCACCGCTTTAAACGTCTCCATCGGGCAGAAACCGTTGGCATCGACCGGGCAACCGTTCAGCGCCAGCGTCACGCGCTGTGGTGGCGATTGCAGCGTTAACGCCTGCGCGTCGCGAATTTGTTTCGTGCTTTGGTACAGATACTCAATCTTCATCAAATCACGATTGCCCTTCGCGTCATGCCAACGCTGGAAGACGATCTTTCCGCCAATCGGCGTGCGTTCGTGCTGGTCATGCAGCTGGTAAGGTTTGAAATCGAGCGCGGTCAGTAGCGAGGCGATATTGGAATCATGTCCCACCATCAACGTCACTTTGGCAGATTTGTCTGCCTGCGCAACCAGCGCGTTATTGATATATTTCACCAGCGGCGCAGCGACATTTTGCGCCACCTCTTTTGAGGTGAAGAGGCTGTCCTGATAACCGTTCTTCAGCTGCGATAACACGCGCCACTGCTGATCGGTTTTGATTTTACCCCACGCCACCTGATCCAGCGGGAAGCCCTCGTAATACTGCAACGTAAAGGCATCCACCAGCGAGTTACCCACCTTCAACGGCCCGGAAACGCCCGGCTCTTTCTGGTATTGCGCGCTGAAGCTGTCTTTCGCCCCGTTCAGGTCGCATTGCTGTTTTTCTTTGCAACTCGGAGACTGGCGGTAATCGGCGATTTGCTCCAGCAGCTTATAGCTCTCGTCGAGATGCATCTGCTGGCGCTCTTTTTCCATCGCCTGTACGGCCTGCTGGCTGAACTGCGCAGAATCGACGGTGATCACCGGGTTAAAGGTCGGGTCCATGGTCCCCATTTCAGCCTGATGATGAACCGGAATATCACACCCCGGAAACGCACCCGTGATAAAGAATTGCGCCGTCGCCACCGTGCGTTGCAGGCTATTTGCATACGCATAAACCGTGTTATCCGTCGGGCACTCGCCAGAGGTCACCATCCCCTGCTGCGCCAGCCATTCACGCATGTAATGGCCCATATAGATTTCCAGCACGCCGCCTTTGGTGGTGAGTTGCCCACCAGGGACATCCCATTCCGGCCAGCTTTGCGGAGTGGATTGTTCCAGCACGCTGCCATTATTGGCGAGCGGTGCGCGCAGGTTGTGCCGGCTCATAATCAACACTTGCTGGAGCTGGTATCCCTCCGGGGAGGTCTCTGCCTGCGCGGCAATGGAGGTTAATAGTGTCGTCGCCACCGCGACGGCCAGTACGGCTTTTTTCATCCCTCAATCCTCTTTGCGTGATAACCCACCGCTTGATTGTGACAGTAATGTGACAATTTTCCGGGGGTTAGCTCGCAAAGCTGGGATTAAGCGCTTAATTTCATCACGTTGGCGAATAACGGCCAGGCTGCCAGCGTTTCGCCAGCAGGCCCAGCGCGGCGCACAGCAGGTAGTACACCAGACCGACAAAGATAAATATCGCCATCGGGTAGATTTGCACCCGATTATTCACCTGCCCCGCAACGGTGGTCAGTTCCGGCACGTTGACGATAAAGGCCAGCGACGTGTCTTTCAGCAGGCCGATGAATATCCCCAACAATGACGGCATGACGTTTTTCAGCACCTGCGGCAGGAGGATAAAACGCAGGCTCTGCCCGGCGCTAAAGCCTTGCGTCAGTGCAGCTTCATATTGCCCTTCGGAGAGGGAACGCAGCCCCGCCAGTACCGAATGCATCACCGATGCGGCCGTGAACCAGGCCAGGGCCAGCGTGACCGTCAATGCGCCGGGTAAATCACTGCCGGTCAACATCGGCAACAGATACCAGAGCCAGAAGATGACGAAAATCAGCGGGATACCGCGAATAATTTCCGCCCACAAATAGAGTAGCTTGCGTACCACACCGTCATAGCGCCAGGCCAGGCAGGCGAGAACAATACCGCCAGGCAGCGCCAGCGCCCCAGCCCCTAATGCCATCATCAGCGTCAATACTACGCCGCCGGGTTCGCCGTCCATCAGGCGGCCCCAGAGTAAATAATCCAGGTTATCAATAATGACCGCCATATTAGCGTCCATCTTCAACGCTCCTTGCTGTCTTCAGCGTGACATTTTTCACCCGTTTCGCGCTGCCCACTGGCGATGGGCCGAAGCGCGTGAACAGTAAACCCAACACGATCCCGGTGAGAAGATACAGCCCCGTGCCGACCGCAAAGGCTTCCAGCGCATGGGCGTTATAACTTTCAATCTGGCGCACCTGATAGGTCAGCTCGGCGAAACCAATACCACTCGCGAGGGAGGAGAGTTTCATCAGATTCAGATACTGCCCCACGATCGGTTGCCAGGCGTTCGCCAGCCCCTGTGGTAGCAGAATATGTCGCAACATTCCCCACGTGCTAAAACCCTGTGCCAGCGCAGCTTCCCGCTGACCATTCGATACGCTATGCAGGCCCGATGCCGCTTCTTCAATCAAGAACGCCGAGGTAAATACGCCGAGCCCCCATGCAGAACAGAGAAACTCCGGCGTTAGCCACCAGACATCGCCCGGCAGGATAGACCAGCCGTGGTCGTCATTGACGAAATCCCGCACGCCCTGCGGCAGCAGATTCCACGCGGCGAAATACCAGAACAGCAGTTGCACCAGCAGTGGCGTATTGCGAAACAAAGACACCCACGCGGCGGTGATACCTCGCCCCACACCTCCGCCCGACAGACGCAGCGCCAGAAACAGAATCGCCAGCAGGCTCGCCAGCACAATACCTGCCAGCGTTACCCACAGGGTGGTCAGGAACCCGGAAAAGATCCATTGCAAAGGCTGCCCGCTCAGCACACCCTGCCAGTCAAACAAGTGAGTCACTCAGCACGCTCCTGATGCAGCGGGTCGAGCACTTTTTGCAAGAACCGCACGGCGCGGGGATGCTGTGGCCGCGTAAAGAACGCCTCAGGCGGCGCAACTTCCAGCACGTCACCGCCGTCGATAAACACCACCCGGTCAGCGATTTCACGCGCAAACTGCATTTCGTGCGTCACCACAATCATCGTGATGCCGCTGTGCGCTAACGTCTGCATGACCTGCAACACTTCGCCGATCATTTCAGGATCCAGCGCCGACGTAGGCTCGTCGAACAAAATTATCTGCGGTGAGGATGAGAGCGCGCGGGCAATCGCAACGCGTTGTTGCTGGCCGCCGGAAAGCTGCGAGGGCATATGGTCAGCTTTCTCTTCCAGCCCGACCTTACGCAACAGCTCCAGCGCCCGAGTTTCGGCTTTAGCGTGTGGCCAGCCATGGACTTTCTCCAGCGCCAGCATGATATTTTGTCGAGCCGTAAGGTGAGCGTAGAGATTAAACTGCTGAAAAACAAAGCCAATACGACTACGCAACTGCCTTAACGCGTTACCCGTAAGCTGAGAGGTCGCTTTGCCATCAATCAGAATTTCACCCCCACTCAGGCTTTCCAGCTGATTAATCAGGCGAATCAACGTGGATTTCCCCGAACCCGATGGGCCCAGGATTGCCACCACTTCCCCGGAGTGAATCGTTAAATCGATACCGTTCAGCACGCGATGGTCGCCATAGCTTTTCACTGCCTGACGAAATTGCACGCTCGCCTGCTGAAGATGGGAGAAATCCGCGGCCTTTGCCGCGGAACGAGAGAATAATGCCGACAACATACTATTTTGCTTCAATGGTGAAAGAACGCGGCTGCGGCGCTTTGGTCGCCGGGCCAAACCAGGTGTCGTAAATTTTTGCCGCTTCGCCCGATTTCTCCAGGCTCACCAGCTCATCATTCACCGCTTTTAACAGCGCGGGTTCGCCCTTTTTCACACCCACGCCAATTTCTTCTTTGCTCAGTAAATCCGGGATGATTTTGAATTTCGCTTTATCCGGCGCTTCGCCAAGCAGGCCCGCCAGGATAGTACTGTCCTGGGTTATCGCCTGCACGTTGCCATTACGCAGCGCGGTGAGCGCCAGCGGGATATCGTCATAGGAGAGCACACGCGCCTGCGGATAACGCTGATGTAGCGTCTGTTCACCGGTGGTGCCTTTTACCGCGCCAATGCGCGCTTTGCTGTAATCATCCAGTTTATCGCCAGACGCCGCAGGCACCAGGAATTGCTGCCCGGTCACGAAATAAGGCGTCGAGAAATCAATAACCTGCGCACGCTCCGGGGTGATGGTGATATCCGCGACGATGAGGTCCGCCTTGCCCGATTGCAGCAGCGGAATGCGGTTAGCTGGGTTGGTCGCCACCAGTTCCAGTTTTACGCCCAGTGATTTTGCCAGGGCTTTAGCAAAGTCAATGTCATACCCCACCAGCTCATGCGTTTTGGCATCGACTGAGCCAAACGGCGGATTGGCGTCAAAGGTTGCCACTTTCACCACGCCTTTGGCTTTAATATCTGCCAGCTGATCGGCCTGCGCCGGAATAACCGCCAGCGAGCTGACGGCCAGCCCCACAAATATTGCCAGCTTCTGTGCGGTATGTAATTTCAGTGCCATAGTTTTTCTCCGATATCCCTGTTTTTGTTGTGTGCTGTTACGCTCCCATAAGCTTTCGTTCTCACCAAATAACGAATCTTTATTATCAAGAGCAAAAAAATATTAGTGAAAACATTGTTGTATGAAGGTAAACAAATTAACAAAGCCTAATGCCAGTTATCGCAAAAGGTCAGCCAATATTGTTATTTCATCTTTTCAAAGGAAGGGGGTTTACTGGTTTTATACGGTTTAAATCACTCTGGAGAGAAGAATGAAAACATTACTGACAGCACTTTTACAGCATCTGCAACAAATATGGCTGGGGTCTGATGAACATAGCGCTGAACGCGTTATCGAGTCTGTGTTACCCGTCGCCAGCCTGTACGGTGTGGATGTCGCTAATATTGAGCCGGAGTGGTTTCGTGACAAAGCACGCTGAGAAACGTCTTATCCGCGAAACCTACTGGAATGAACTGTGCGCTCACCTTGCTAACTGATTGACCGCGTCACCTCCTGAGACGACGGTCAATTCCGCGCTATTCGTGTACAGCAATCCTGTCCGCTACCTGCTCCGCCAGACGCAACACCTCCCGCGTCATCGGCGTATCCAGTCGAATTTTTAGCTGCCCGACCACACGGCCCTGAATCGGCTCACAACTGCTGTAAACCAGCCGAGCGTTTTCTCCCTCCAACACTTGAGCAATGATGGCGCTGCACTTTTTAGGTCTTCCGGGTTTTGAGCCGTTGTAGGCCGGGCAAGCGCAGCGCCCCCGGCAACGGTGCCGAGTTGCGCCTGATGGCGCTACGCTTATCAGGTCTTCCGGGTTTTGAGCCGTTGTAGGCCGGGCAAGCGCAGCGCCCCCGGCAATGGCGCCGAACTCGCCTGATGCGCTGCGCTTATCAGGCCTACGGGTATGAGCCGTTGTAGGCCGGGCAAGCGCAGCGCCCCCGACAATGGTGCCGAACTGCGCCTGATGCGCTGCGCTTATCAGGCCTACGGGTTTTGAGCCGTTGTAGGCCGGGCAAGCGCAGCGCCCCCGGCAACTGTGCCGAACTGCGCCTGATGCGCTGCGCTTATCAGGCCTACGGGTTATGAGCCGTTGTAGGCCGGGCAAGCGCAGCGCCCCCGGCAACTGTGCCGAACTGCGCCTGATGGCGCTGCGCTTATCAGGCCTACGGGTATGAGCCGTTGTAGGCCGGGCAAGCGCAGCGCCACCGGCAATCAATCACACCGTACCAATTCGCCACTGATACCCCGGCGGCGTGCCGTTCACGGCGTAATCCCCCACGATGCGCGCCTTGTAAACGCGCGGGTTATGCGAGACCAGCGTGCGGGCATTGCGCCAGTAGCGATCCAACCCGTGCGCAGAAGACGTTGCCGATGCGCCAAGCGCATCAAAAAGACGCGTCACCGCATCCAGAATTAACGCTGACACCACGGTTTGCCCCTGGGCAATAGCCAGTTCCGCCTGTTGATTAGCGCGATCCGCCGCCTCGGCGTGGCCGATAGCGTCAAATGCCTGCTGCAAGGCGCGGGCGCCCTGCACCACAATCGCATTCGCGCCATACACCGCGCTGTAGACCTCACCCACGATCTGTAAGATTTGCGGGTCCTGCGCTGCACGCGGACCGTTGCCGTGGGAGTAGCTGCGCGTACGGGTACGCACCGCCTGCGCCACATCTTGTGCGGCCGCCAGACCAATGCCGGTTAATGTCGCAAGATGCACCAGTTGATAGAACGCAGGATCGTAGGACGTCGCCGATTCATGGCGCGTCAACTCTTCCGCCTGTACTGGCGCGTCGGCAAACAGCGTCGTGCCGCTGGCCGTCAGGCGCTGACCGAATCCGTCCCAGTCATCTTCTACCGTTACCCCTTCAGCGTGGCGATTCACCACCACATTGACCCACACACCCTGTTCATCGCTCACGCCGGTGTTGATCCAGTCGGCATACAGCGACCCGGTGGTGTAATATTTTTTGCCGTTCAGTCGATAGTGTTCCCCTTCGCGCACTATCTGTGAGGTAAACGTCCCCTGCTTCGCGTCACCCGGTTCGCTCCAGGCGTTGCCAACCCAATCCCCCTGGGCGAGTCGGGCAAACCAGCGTGATTGCTTCCCGACATCCGCAGACGCCAGCACGCTTTCGACAAAACCAAAGTGACCACGCAGCGCCTGGGTAATATTGGAATCCGCCGCAGAAAGTTCGGTTAGTAGCGCAAAGAACTGCGGCAAGCTGGCACCATAGCCGCCCGCCGCAACCGGCACGCGCAGCGCGCCGAAGCGCACGGCTTTCAGCCACTGAAGCGGTTCAAACAGCAGTTCACGCTGCTGCTCGCGCGCCTGTGCACCTTCACGAATCCGCGTAAACACAGGGCGAAAGGTTTCTGCCAGCGCGGCGTATTGCGGATCGTTATCATTGCTTTGGAGCGCCCAGAATGCGGTCATTGTTTTACCTCTTGCTTGAAGTTGTCGGTATAGCGGGCAGGATCGCGGTACGCGTGCGCCGGATGGTTTTCCGGCAGCAGCGGCCCCCGGCCAAACATTTTTTCACGCAGCGTTTTTCCCTGGGGGTAATGCGTTCGGTAAACGCCGCGCCTTTGAAGCTCCGGCACCAGCCACTTCACCACATCATTAAAGGTTTCATGCGCCACAACGTACGAAAGATTGAAGCCATCGACATCGCTCTCTTCGACCCAGTGCTGAAGCTTGTCCGCGACGGTTGCCGCCGAGCCCACGAACACTTGCCCCAGGCCGCCGATAGCGCCATAGTCAGCAAGATCGTTTAGCGTCCACGAGGTATCGCCCGCGGCAAAACGCGCCACCAGCCCTGAAGCCGGTTCCGGTAATTGCGGATACGGCACATCATGCGGCAGCGCAGCGAGATCAAGACCTGTCCAGCCCGAGATCAACGCCAGCGCGCCGGGGCGAGAGATATAGCGCTGATACTCCTCATATTTTTGCTGTGCTTTTTCATCGGTCTCTTCCACAATCACCGTCACCAGGGTGTAGACCAGCACATCGCTTCCCTGCCGCCCGTTAGCGACAACCTGTTCGCGCAGGGAGGCGACATAACTCTTCAAGCCGCTCAGGGTGTGAGAATTCACAAACACGCTCTCGGCGTGGCGAGACGCAAAGTTGACGCCCGCGCCGGAGGAACCGGCCTGGAATAGCAGCGGCGTGCGCTGGGGCGAGGGTTCACTCATCTGCACGCCCGGCACGCGAAAATGTTCACCGTGGTGACGAATGGGATGCACTTTCTCTGGATGCGCAAAAATGCCCTTTTCCTTGTCGCGCACCACCGCATCCTGCTCCCAGCTGCCTTCCAGCAGCTTATACACCACTTCCATGTACTCTCCGGCGCGCTGGTAACGCGCATCGTGCTCCAGTAACGCCTGTTGCCCGGTATTGCGCGCACCGCTATCGAGATAGGAGGTCACGATATTCCAGCCCACGCGGCCGCCGGAAAGATGATCGGCCGTCGCCAGACGGCGGGCAAAGGTGTACGGATGCTCATAACTGGTGGAAATGGTGACGCCAATCCCCAGATGTTCGGTGACCATTGCAATGGGCGCGATCAGCTGTAAAGGATCGTTAAGTGGGATTTGCGCCGCATCGCGCAGCGCCGCTTCGGTATTGCCACCGTAAACATCGTAATAACCAATCACATCGGCGATAAACAGGCCGTCGAACAGCCCTTTCTCCAGCAGGCAGGCGAGCTCCGTCCAGTAGGCGAGATCTTTATACTGCCAGGAGCGATCGCGTGGGTGTCGCCACAGCCCGGAAGCCTGATGCCCGACGCAATTCATCTCAAAAGCATTCAGTCGTATCTGTTTTTTAATCAAGGGGCTCCCCTCGCAACGCGGCGATAAATGGTAAGAAATGCATGAAAAGGATTCAGGAAACGGCGTGGTGACTGACCAGTAAATCCAGCGCGCTCTTGCGATAACTGGCGAGTTCACTGGCGTTACGGTCACGCGGATGCGGGAGCGAAACCGCGACATCACGCAGTACACGCCCTGGTTCGCCGCCTAAAATGACTACCCGGTCGCTGAGATAAAACGCTTCATCCAGATCGTGGGTCACCAGCAGCACCGCAATCCCGTATTGACGCGCCAGATTGAGCACCAGATTTTGCAGGTTCATGCGCGTAAACGGATCAACGGCGCTAAAGGGTTCATCCATCAGCAAAATCTTCGGGCGGCCGTACAGTCCGCGCGCAATCGCTACACGCTGCGCCTGTCCGCCGGAGAGCTGTTTGGGCAGCTTGCCGCGATGGCTGCTGAGGCCGACATCGTTAAGCAATTGTGTCACCCAGGCCTCGTCGGCGCGGTTGTCGTCTTCGAAGCCAATATTTTGTTCAATGGTCAGCCACGGGAACAGGCGCGCTTCCTGAAACACCACGCCGACGCGGTGATCCTGGCGGGTGCTCTGCTCTTCGCCGTACAGGCAACGCCCGCGATAATCGGTGTCCAGCCCGGCAGCGATTCGCAGCAGCGTACTTTTGCCGCAGCCGCTGGCGCCCAACAGGCTGACGATTTCGCCCTCGTCCAGGCGAATGTGGATATCGCGAAGAATAGTGCGTTCGGCAAAGCTTTTCTCAATGTGCTCCAGCTGTAAAATTGCACCCATGATTAACGACCTCCTTCGTAGTTATCCCGCCAGGTCATCATGCGGTTTTCCAGTTTTTTCAGCAGGCTATCGGAGAGTTTGCCCATCATCGCGAGCGTAATAATCGCCACCAGTACCAGGTCCGGGCGCGAATTTTCGCGGCCATCGGTCAGCAGATAGCCGACACCCTGCGTCGCCGCCAGCAGTTCTGCCGCCACCACGCAAAGCCAGGACATTGAAAGCCCACTACGCAGCCCGGTAAACAGGTAAGGCCGTGCGGCGGGAAGGATAATACGGCGGATCAGCTGCGCCCCGCTCAGGCGATAGAGCGTGCCGAGTTCAATCAGTTTGCGGTCAACGTTGCGAATACCCGCCACCAGGTTGAGATAAACCGGGAAGAACGCGCCAATGGCGATCAGCGTGATTTTGGCGCTTTCATCGATACCCATCCAGATAAGCAGCAACGGCACCCACGCGAGGCTGGGCACCGCACGCAGCGCCTGAAATGTCGGGTCAAGCCAGCTTTCGAGGCTGCGGCTCAACCCCACCAGCGATCCCACCAGCACGCCCAGCGACGCGCCGATGGTAAAGCCTGCCAGCACGCGCAGAGAACTGGCCAGAATATGCTGCCAAAGCTCGCCCTGCGCCAACTCGACAAAGCTGTAGAAAAGCTCTTCCGGGGGCGGCATCACCCACGCCGGGATAATCCCCAGCCGCACGATGATCTCCACGGCCAGCGCCGCCAGAATCGGCAGCGCCCAGCCGCGCAGGTTATAGCGCTTAACGGTAAATCGTCGTGGCGGTTTAACCTTCGTCCCCCGCAAGATATCGGACATAGGCTTATTCCCCCACAACCTGCTTGGCCAGCGCGCTATCCACCAGCGTGCTCAACGCTTTTTCAGGATCGGTGCCGGAACGCAAAATTTTGTCCTGCTGTAGCAGAGGGATGACCGGTTTGATGGCATTCAGATGCGCTTCGCCAGGGATCGGTTTGGTCAGGTCATAACGGCTGAGCTGCAGCTTGATAACTGGTTCCGGCAGTTTGGTTTCTGCGGCAATCACTTTCACGGCCTCGTCCGGATTGGCGATGATCCACTGGCGCGCTTTGTCGTAAGCGGCAATCACCTGTTTTACCGTGTCAGGATGTTCCGCAAGGAATTTCTCGTTGGTATTAAGGAACGCCGCAACGCCAAATTTGTCGTTACTGTAGAGCACTTTATCTCCTGCCAGTTGCCCCGCCGCCATATGCGGGTCCAGCCCGGCCCAGGCGTCAACGCGTCCCTGCTCCAGTGCGGTACGGCCATCAGGATGCTGAAGATGAACAATGTTCACATCGCTCGGTTTCAGTTGGTTGGCTTCCAGTGCGCGCAGCAGGAAGAAATAGGGATCGGTGCCTTTGGTCGCCGCAATTTTCTTGCCTTTCAGTTCATCGATCGATTTCAGCGGTGAATCTTTTTGAATGAGCAGCAGGCTCGGAACGTACCAGAGATAGCTGTATACCGCTTTCACCGGCTGGCCGTTGGTGCGGCTGACAAACGCCGAAATACTGGAGGTGAGCGCAAACTGCGTTGAGCCGCTGTTCAGGAACTCCAGCGAGTTATTCGAGCCGCGCGATAATACCCAGCGCACTTCCGTCCCCTGCGGTTTTAATTCATCTTCCAGCCAGTGATTTTTCTTCACGATCAGGCTTTCCGGGGCGTAGTAAGCGTAATCAAGACTTAGTGTCGGTAACGCTTCTGCCTGGCTGTAAAACGCGGCGAACGTTAGCGCCAGCGCAGATGCGGTTCTGGCGAAAAAAGTTTTTTTAACGTGCATGGTGCGGCCCCAAATGTGCGATGTGATTATTGTTGTTTCTGTTTCGCCACTGTAGGGGAAAGCCTTAGGGCCACAAAATAACAATTACGCAGAAGGTTATTAACATTTTTGAAATGTAGTGCGCAATTTGCGAGATACTGGTGACAAATCTGTTGACGTCCGCCCCCGGTTATAGCGCATAATACTGTATAAACATTCAGTATTTGGAGACAGTATGTTTGTAGAACTGGTTTACGATAAACGTAACGTTGCAGGGTTACCTGACGCGCGTGAAATCATCTTAGCGGAGCTGACTAAACGGGTACATCGCCTCTTCCCTGATGCCGATGTGCGCGTAAAACCGATGCAGGCCAATGGCCTGAACAGCGACGCCAGTAAAAGCGATCGGGAAAAACTTAACCGAATGCTGGAAGAGATGTTTGAAGAAGCCGATATGTGGATGGTGGCAGAATAAAGCCCCGGCATTCGACGGGCAGAGCCCAGTGAGCTCTGTCTGTGAAACCCGACGGGAAAACGGGCAATTTTGATCTCCTGCGTATGGGCAGGCATTTTCACCCCACTCCGTCGGGCTTTTAATTTGATCTATAAACATATCTTATCCACTCTCTCCGGTAACCATTAAGCGCTATCTCCTTTTCATGCCGGTTTCTGCCATAATGCCCCCAAAGACACATTTGATATGATGCTTTTATTTATTATTGCCGCTATTTAATTAATAATATTGAATTGATCAGACATTACAAATAAAGTCTTTTTTCCTCCGAATTACAACACCCTACGGCGCTTTCCAACTCCTGTTAATGCAAAACACAGAAAAAACCTATATTGACATTTATTAACTTTTTATAATATATTTTAACGGTTATTAGAATATCTTCTATTATTGAATAGACAGTAAAATAAAAAACAGATAATGTTGTTTCTTTATTATGCCGAGTCATATTCTTTTCTTGCACACATTCAACGCTTGCAACATACACTCACGCAATTAGTTATTATAATGATGAAATGTTAAACAATGGATACGAAATATTTACGTGCTTTCGTTTGTCTCGCTGAAGAATTACATTTTCGACGAACCGCAGAAAAACTCAACATTAGCCAACCACTATTAAGCGCATTGATAAAATCGCTTGAAGAACAAGTAGGCACCACGCTTTTTATCCGTACGACACGCAGCGTACAGCTTACCGCACAGGGCGCATTACTGCTGGGAAAAGCCCGCACTGCCTTAACGGCTTCAGAAAGTTTTCTTGAAGCAGCGAGCGATCTGGCGGAAGGGATCTCCGGGACATTAAATATATTTTATTCCAGTATTACTGCGCATAGCGATATTATGGGACGATTAATTAGTCGATTCCAGATAAGGTATCCGGAAATTAATATCAATATGATTGAGCACAGTGACTTCCACCAAAGTAAACGCCTGATTGATGGCGAAATTGACATTGGTTTTTTCAGCAACCTGGATGTACCGCATGATGTTGAAACCTCCAGTTTATGGTTAGCGTCCGATCCGCTAAAAGTGATTATGCCACGTAACCATCGGTTGGCAGATAAACCGTCACTGAGTTTTACGCAGCTGGCAGCTGAGCCGTTTGTGGTTTATGCCACTCCAGATTATTCCACCAGCGATGCCATCAAAACGTTATGCGGGTTTACTCCAGACGTACATCATCAAACTTCGCACCCGCTTCTGCTCCCCTCTTTGGTCAGTGCGGGATTAGGTATTGCGATTGTCCCGGAATCTTTTCGCTCAATTTTACCGGCGAATCGGGTGGTGATGAAAGATATTAACGTCCCGTCATTCAAGCTCGATATCATGATTAACTGGATGAAGAATAACACCTCGCAAACGTTATCCACCTTTATCAATTTTATTCACGAAAATACGCATCAAGCGTCGTAACACCAGGAGAGCCCTTAACGCTTAAGGGCTTTTTTAATGCGGGCTACAGATTTTTACGCCATATTGCATATATTGCTTACCGGCAATCGGCGGGAGCCTCAGATGGCACGACTCGCGCCCCATGAAGACGGTAATATCGGCCGGTAACGGCGGGTTTTCCAGCCATACGCCCCCTTCCCGCCCGACCATCTGATAGCCCGCCATGCCTTTAACAGCAACCCGACTGCCCATTGGCACAGCATTTCCCTGCTCATCCTGTAGATAAACCACCGCCGAGACCGTCGCCTTCAGGCCAAAATCGACCAGCACCGCCTGCGTTTTGCCCGGCAGCGCGTTCATATCGACGTTGGTGGCAGGCACAGATGGCGGCAGGCCTAAGGGATCGATCGTAATTTTACTGTTGTTCCACACAGGAATATCCGTCAGCAGAAGATAGCCCTTATCATCGGTTTCCCCCACCAGACGATTCTCCAGATGCACCGGGACATGAGCAAACCCGTCGGTCGATACCAGCGCTAAGCCGGAGTCCGCACGCCGCAACAGGAAGAATTGTTTGCCGAGCAGCGCAACGCTGCCTTCGTGACTGGCGTACCAGCTCTTGTCAGAACCATACTGGTTGGTTCCAATATGCCATTCTCCCCAGGGGTTAACATTGCCGATATCCGCGTAACGCGTGCCGGAGCTGCCGCTGCTTTGCCCTACCTGCCAGCGCCAGCCGTCATTATTATTTTCCGTTTGATGGCGATAGTTCCACTGGCGGTTTTGTCCCTGCGCCTGCACGTTCATGAGATCCTGACGGCCGAACGGAACGGTCAGCGTGAAGGTCAGTTGCTGGGCATGCTCCCCTAACTCCCGGGTATAGCTGAGGCTGGTAAAATAGCCCCGCCCCAGGCTTTTCGACCAGGAGAGATTAAGATAACGGCTAAGCTGTGAATCGGCACGCTGGCGAACCAGCCCCGCGCCGAAAGTGCCCAGTAGCGGCACGTTGCCGCTTAGCCAGACGGCATCGCTGCGCCGCAGCGGTGTGGAACCGCTCAGCGATGCGTTATCCGCAAAATGTGCGCTGTTGATGGTGCTCGTCGCTGCGAGGGAGACACCATGGCCGCTCCACTGATAGCCGCCGCCATATTTTGTCCCTGCGCCGTCCGGGCCCTGGCTGGCGACAGCAAAACCATTGATCACCCCCAGCCCCATTATCGGCATCCAGTACGCGCCGAGGCCGCCGTTGTACATATCCTGCTGCTGTTCGGTGTGGGCCTCCAGCGTAAGCTGCTGCGTGGCGCCGTAACGCCAGCCAGCGTCAGTCAGCAACGGTGATTCATAATCAGCAGAGCGCGTACCGTAGTGCTTGCGCATCCAACCCATATCCAGCGAACCGCTACTAAGCCCCTGCGCCAGCATGCGCGGCGTGCCGTAGAGATCGAGGGAAACGGTTTTGCGATTGCCGTTAATGTCGGTTACCACCACCTGCGCCTGCCCCATCCCGGTAAATGTCGGCGTTGTTTCCAGGATGTATTGCCCCGGCGTGACGTGGCTGGAACTCTGCTTCAGGCCATCAACGTAGAGATCCACCGTCGAAGGCAGCGCCACCGTGTCGCTGAATGTCTGGCGCGGCAGCGTGTTGAGCTGTGGATCAAGGTCGAAATTTCGCGCCAAATGAACGCCGCCAAAGCGTACCTGACGGCTCCAGCCCACGCCAGTTGTGATGTTATCACCCACGCTCACAGACGCCAGATGTGTCGGGCTGTCGAACTGCCAGGTGCTCATTAAGCGCGTATTGCGGCTGGTCGATGCCGTCGCGGTTTCCCGATGCAGCGCGTTAAAGCTGCTGGTCAACGTACCGGGCAGCCAGCCTGAGGCGCTGAACTGGGTCTGAACGCTGGTTTGTTTAACCTCCTGACTGGTGGCGTAATTGAGGGTATACGCCATCATCAGGGAACTGAGTGGCTGAGCCTGCGAGTACGTCAGCGGGTCATGCGCCTGTGGATGAAGCCTTTGCTCGCCCCCGAGCGCATCCCGCGCCGCATAGATATTGAGCCGTTGGTTCATCGCGTCATAGGCCACCTCTACACCTTTTAGCGAAGCCAGCGCTATCCACGCCGACGACGAGTCAGCAAGCTTCAGCCCTATGTTGTTGGCATCCTGTAACGAAATCCAGTAAGCGCCATCGCGGATATCCACTTCAATCAGGCGCGAATACACCGCCTGATTGAGGGAGATCTCCAGCCATTCGCGCTGCTCGTCAGCCTCTGTTCGAAGAGGCAGAAGAAGACATAGCAGCGGCAGAAACCGATATGCCAGAGGAGAGTACGCAGTCATCGTTATGGCTGTTCAGATGCAGATTCAAAGTCGTCGGCGGCGTGTTACCGCGATAATTAACCGGAATGTCTACCCGGCTTCCGGCCAGCACGTAGCCGGCAAGCCCGCGGATATCGGCAATTTGCGTTCCTGAGGCGGAGAGAATCGCGATGTCACTCAATCGCGCGTACTGCTGCCCTGGATTGGCGAAACTCAGCACGCGACGGCGGGCATCCCAGGCGCAAGTAAGCGGCACGCGGCTTGCGCCTTCTTCCCCCGCGATAAAAACCGGGATCGAGTAGCGCAGCAGGAAGTGGACCGCATTCTCGTCGGCATGCGCGACCTGCAGGTCAGGCAGCTCATCAATCAGTAAGCGGTAGCTGTGCTGGCGGTTATCCGTTTGCGGATTCAACATCACCACTCGCACCAGTTGGCGATTTCCAGGGGCAATCCGCGTCATTGCCGGGCTGCTGGCGACATCCGTCGTTGCCGTGAGCGTATCTTTGCCGTTGACCTGCGTCCACGCCGCAACACGCACCTGCGCCTGAATTGGCTCATGCCCGGTATTAGAAAGATAAAGCGCAGCGGCCTGTTCGCCCGGTTTCAGGGTGATAAGCACCGGAGCGACCTGTAACGTGGCGGCGCTGGCGCTGATACTCAGCCCAGCCAGCAGCCATAATGTGAAACAGTGTAAGCGGTGACGTAACATCGTTAGTAAGTCACTTGCAACGTGACATCGTCTTCGTACGTTCCTGCGGGTACCTGCGCCAGCGCGCCGCTGGCAATCTTGCCGTACAGGGTTATCTCTTGTTCGTTGCCCGTGCCGGTCATATTTTCTATCGGCGTGGTCGAGGTCACCTGCTGCGTTTTTGCGTCGTCCGCGTACAGGTTATACGCCACGCTGCTGTTTCCGGAGACCAGAGTAAAGGCATTCGACCCGCCGTTAGCGCTGGTTGCATTCAGTTTGTATTCTGTCCCGCTGGTACAGGTGACCTTTACGGTGGAATCGGCCGTCAGTTCGTCTGTTTCGGATGAGGCATGTTCACCAAAATTCATATCTTCAGCAGAGACCGCGCAGGATTTGAGGACTTCCAGCGTGACATGCATATTTGCCGATGTACTGCCGTCTTCCGCATGTGCGGTCAACGCCACTGGCATCACTAAGGCAAAAATAAGAGAAATTCGCTTCACATTCATAATACAGCACCGTATTGGGTTATCACCATGAGTGACAGTTTGATTTGTTATGAATTCTATTTTTCCGCGTTAAGGCATTGCAGAATAAATTTCGTGCTATATCTTGATTAATCTGAAAGTGCGTCGGCAAGCAGAAAAAGAAAATGCGCACAAATTGGATTGCATGTTATAAAAAGGTGCCAAATAAAAACACACACCTTTAACACCTTCGTAAAAAAACGCCTGTTTCCCGTTGAAGAAATCGGCATGTGATGAATAATCCAATATTATTCAGATATGCCGATTAATATTATTAAGGAATTATTAACCACGGATTATTTGATGTTTTTTTATGAGTCACCCCATTAATACGTCAGCGTTATCACCACGTCATCACTAAATATGCCATCCCCGTTCACCGCTTGCCCGGAGGGCACCTCACCGTATACAACAAATGATTGCGCCGATCCGCTGGCGCTGGAGACGTCCACGCGATCGACATTGGCCGTATTGCCCCACGGCATTGACGCGGAGCTGTCCTGCCAAAGCGTGTACGTCAGGCAACGGTTACTGCCGTTACACATCTGCCTGCTATCGCCATTCGCATGACTGCCGTTATCAATACCCAGGGAAAATGCGGTTCCCAGCGGGCATCGCGCCTGAATCTGCGCGCTGGCTTTTGTGGTTTGCAGGCGTAGCGTCGAGGCCTCCAGCAGGCCAAAATCCAGATTTGAGACGCTTTGAATCGCGCAACTGTCCGAAACGGACGCAGAACTTTGCGTGTTACCGCCATTGGTGGCGCTGTTCTGCGCCTGCCCGGACTGACAGGATGCCAGCGCATCCTTACTGGTCTCGGTGTTCCAGCGAATGCGCATCGTCATGCTGTAGTTATAATAGGCATAAGCGGGAATATCATTCTGCCCGGCCGGAACAATCCCCTTGAGATTAAAGGTTCCACCCACCGTTGTATTATTGGTGTTCAACATGATGGTTTGCTGCATCAAATTATCACTTTGCTGCAATTCCTGCGCAGGATCGCTCAGGTTATAGACACGAAAAAGCAGCGTATACACATTACCTTCACTGTCACCGTTTGAGTGCATTTTAAAGGGGGGCGCATCTTCGCTGCTGAGACAAATATTCGCATAGTGATTAACCCCAGACGTGTAATCCTGAAGGTGGCAGGTGTATTTGGCGCTGGCCGTGGTCGTGGCCGTCGAGCCAATTGATAGCGAACCAAACGAGAAACTATTTCCGCCGGAAAACTCACAGCTTATTGCACCACTGGCGGCATGAACCGTCGCTGGCGTGGTTATTATCGCTAATAATAACCCGGTAAAAATTATCAATGTAATAATGCGCATGGGAATACTTTACGCTACCACGATAATCATCGCTATCGGGTGAGGAAAATAATATGAGTATTGAGATAGGTGGGTTTTACACGCGTGGGGCAGAGACGTCAAATTTCTGCTGAAAAAGATGAGCTGAAGTCATTCTATTTTTTTGAACAAGAACCGCAAAACATTCCGATTTTCATGATCGCCGTCACACTTTATCCTTAGGGTTATCAAAACAACAACCTACTTACCCTCTGGTTGTAGCAAGGAGTCTCATCATGAAATCTATCAAATCGCTTGCCGTTATCGCGACGCTGTCACTGGCTTCTGTGTTATCCGCCAACGCGCTGGCTGCCGACAATACCCGCGTTGAAGCGGGCTCAAACATCGATACCTCGGTTGGACAGAATCATATCGATGTCAGCCATGCTTTTGATGCAGAAAATTTGACTGCCGGAAATCTGCAGTAACGCAAATGGCCTGATGCGCAACGCGCTATCAGGCCGTTGTTCTGTCACGCGCCCTGACGAGTCGCGGCCAGCACAATTTCGCGAATGCAGACGTACTGCGGCTGAGAATAGGCAAAGTCGATGGCGTTCGCCACATCTTCCGGGCTCAGCACTTTTCCGCCCATATCCTCTTTCCAGGCCTGATAACCGGTTTTGATTTCATCGCTGGTCGTGTGGCTTAGCAGTTCAGTTTCCACCGCGCCCGGCGCAATCACCACCACGCGCACATTATGCGGCGACAGTTCTTCACGCAGGTTTTCTGACATACCGTGTACGGCAAATTTTGTGCCGACATACACCACGTGATTGGGGAAGGTTTTACGCCCGGCAACGGAACTGATGTTAATGATGGTGCCCGCTTTGCGCGCAATCATCCCTTCCGTAACCGCATGCACACCGTTTAGCAGCCCTTTCACATTCACATCCAGCATCCGATCCCATTCATTCGGGTCCTGCTGTTCAATGTTACCCAGCAGCATCACTCCGGCGTTATTGAC
Organism: Pseudocitrobacter sp. CD920760; assembly: GCF_057782505.1. Taxonomy (NCBI): domain Bacteria; kingdom Pseudomonadati; phylum Pseudomonadota; class Gammaproteobacteria; order Enterobacterales; family Enterobacteriaceae; genus Pseudocitrobacter; species Pseudocitrobacter sp. CD920760. The sequence continues at coordinate 2,045,631 of NZ_CM173490.1, read as the reverse complement.
CAGCGCATCCACCGGGCCAAACTGCGCTTCCGCTTCTTTAATCACCGCGCTGAATGCCGCACGGTCCGTCACATCCAGCGCGCGGCACAACGTATTCGGCAGATTAAGCGCCGTCATACGTTCTACACGACGCGCCAGCAGCAGTAACGCGTGACCTTTAGCAGAGAGCAGTTTGGCCGTGGCAAGGCCGATGCCGGAGCTTGCGCCAGTGATCACGATTAACGGTTTAGATGCAGTACTCATGGCAATTCCTCATAAATAAAAATGATGACTATCGTCATGCCGCTACTTTAAATCGCCGCAGATTTGGTGAAAAATGGTTTATTTCTTTCACCGTCATAATAAATTTCTATGGATAAGCGCCAGCTCAAAGCTTTTATCTGCGTCTTCGAAGAACGCAACATCACCCGCGCCGCTCAGCAGTTAAGTCTGACACAGCCCGCGTTATCCGCCACCATCAAGGCGCTGGAGGACGATTTAGGCACTCCGCTGTTTATTCGCAGAACACGTGGTGTGGATGTGACCGACGACGCACGCGTGCTCTATCCTCACGCCCGACGCATGGTAAGTGACATGGCGGCGCTGGCCTCACGCTTTCGTAAACGTCACGATAAAACGCCGCTAACGCTCGGGATTGAACAAGATGTCGCTTCTGCTCATCTTACTCGCGTACTGGAACGGGCAAGACAGGCGCTGCCGGATGTACTGCTGACGTTAGACCCCGGCTGTACGGGCGACATTCGGCTGGCCTGTGAGAGTCTGCGCTGCGAAGACGAGCTGTTTATTCCGTTGTATGAAGAGCATTACGTGCTGGCTTTACCGCTCAATCATCCGCTTAGCCACACATCCAATTTGACCATTGAACAGTTGCACGATTCACCCTGGGTGATGCTGCCAGGCCACGATTCGCACCAGCGTTTTCTGCCCTTTTACGGCGCCAACGCCAGCCAGCCCGCCGCAAATGCGGGGAGCTTTACGCTGGCACTGGATTTAGTGGAAGCGGGCTATGGCCTGACAATTGCGCCTGCCCCGCTGGTTGATGCGCGCTGTGCGCTGGCTTCATTGCCCCTTCCCGGCTATCCGCTACTACGCCGGGTCGGGATTTGCTATGCCATGCAGGCGCTGGAGAATCCGGTGATTGAAGAACTACTGCGGCATCTGAGTGATACCGCAGCCCGAACGTGACGGTCAGGCGACTTCCTCCAGAATCACAGCAACCCGCTGCCCGGCGCGTACTGACGAACCGGGTTGCACGCTCAGATGCTGGATCACGCCATCACACGGTGCCAGCAGCGGGATCTCCATTTTCATCGACTCCAGAATTACCAGCACATCGCCTGCACGCACGCGGCTACCTGCGGCGGCCTGCACCTGCCAGAGATTCCCGGAGATGGGGCTCTCCACCCCCTGCTCCCCCATCAGGAGTGGCGCATCTGCGTCTTCTTGCCCCACGCTCTCCTGACTGTCGAAATGCGCCTGTCCGCTGGCGATCCAGCGGTCACGCTCCTCGTTAAACGCCCGCTGCTGATGCTCTCGAAACGCGCCTATCTCTTGCGCTTCACGATCAAGAAACTGCTGATACTCCGCAAGCCGCAGCGTGCCGTGTTCAATGCGTAACGGATAGCGACCGAGCGGAAAATCACGCCGGATTTGCAGCAACTCCTCCCCCGAAACGGGATAGAAGCGAATCTGGTCAAAAAAGCGCAGCAGCCACGGCTTGCCGTCGAAATCGGCGACGTGATGATAGCGATTCCACATTTGAAGGGTTCGTCCGACAAACTGATAACCGCCCGGCCCCTCCATGCCATACACGCAGAGGTAAGCCCCGCCGATGCCTACCGAGTTTTCCGCAGTCCAGGTTCGCGCCGGGTTGTATTTGGTGGTTACCAGCCGATGGCGAGGATCAAGCGGCGTGGCCACCGGCGCACCCAGATAGACATCCCCTAACCCCATCACCAGATAGCCGGCGTCAAACACCGTATCCCAGACCGCCTGCTCATCAGGCAGATTGTTAATCCGACGAATAAATTCGAGGTTGCTCGGGCACCAGGGCGCATCCGGACGCACGGTGGTCATGTATTTATCAATCGCCTTGCGGCAGGCCGGGTCATCCCATGAGAGCGGAAGATGCACCACCCGCGTGGGCACCTGTAGATCGTCACTGCCGCAAACGGAATGCCATTCATCGCGCACCCACGCCAGCAACGCATCAAGCGCCAGCATTTCCGGCTTAAAATGCACCTGTAAAGATCGAATGCCTGGCGTCAGGTCAACAACACCAGGCCGCGATGCGCGCTCCAGCGCCTGCATCAGGGCGTGAATGCGAAAACGCAGCACCAGATCCAGCTCCGGTTCCCCGGCTTCCAGCAGCAAATGCGTGTCGCCCGATACCCGCGCAATCAACCGCTTGTCACCCTCACCGCAGTTCATCACGATCGGCGAGTTTAACGCGGCAGGCTGCCATTCGTTTGTGATGGCTTGCAGCGTCTCTATCTCACCCTCCTGCGACTGCGCAAGCTGACGCGCGGTTTTCAGGCTGACAGGAACAAAACGTATTTTGTCTCCCGCCTTTAGCTGACCTAGCTGCCAGAGATCGGCTTCGATAACGGTGACCGGGCAAACAAACCCGCCCAGACTCGGGCCATCCGGCCCAAGAATGACGGGCATATCGCCGGTAAAATCAACCGCGCCCACCGCATACGGATTATCGTGAATATTCGATGGATGCAGCCCCGCTTCGCCACCGCTCTCGCGTGCCCAAAGGGGTTTCGGGCCGATCAATCGCACCCCCGTTCGGCTGGAGTTAAAGTGCACTTCCCAGTCGGTGGTGAAGAAGGTGTCAATGTAGCTTTCGGCAAAGAATTCCGGCGCCCCGTGCGGGCCGTAGATCACCCGCAGCGTGCGCACATCCGGCAAGTCCGTTTCCAGCGATGCGGGCAGCGTCGCCTGCTGTGCGTCGTGGCAATCGCTCAGATGCAGCACATCGCCCGCGCGCAACGCACGTCCGGCATGCCCGCCGAACTGGCCGAGGGTAAAGGTACTTTTGCTGCCGAGATACATTGGTACCTGGATGCCGCCGCGCAAACATAAGTAGCTTCGCACGCCAGCCCCCGTGATTTCGCCGATTTTCAGCGTCGATCCGGCGGGGATGGTGAACGTTCGGTTCATCACCTGCGCTATGCCATCAAGCGTTACGGGAATTGTCGCGCCGCAGACAACCGCCACCGCCGCCGTATTAAATTTCAGGGTGGGGCCGCTGAGGGTTATCTCCAGCGCGGCTTCCCCTTCCGGGTTACCGAGCAGGCGATTGCCCAGACGCAGCGCCCGGTTATCCATTGGGCCTGAGGGCGGTACGCCGACGGCCCAGTAGCCCAGTCGCCCCGGATAATCCTGCACGCTGGTTTGTGTTCCGGCGCTCACCACCTCAACGGTGTCCGCCTGATAGTGCAACGCCTCCAGGCAGCGGGTCCAGGGTTCGCCTTTACTAAACGGTTCAAACGTCAGAATTTGTTGAAGATAAAGGCGATTGGTTTCAACCCCATATAAACGCGTTTCGGCAAGCGCGTTGATCAGGGCCGTTATCGCCTCTGCCCGGTTATCACGCCAGCTAATCATTTTAGCCAGCATCGGGTCGAAGAACGGCGGCACTTCACATCCGGCTTCAATCCAGCGGTCAATACGCAGCGTCACACCATCAGCAGACGGGAAGGCGACGTCGGTCAATAAACCCGGAGATGGCTGAAACTGACGACCCGGATCTTCAGCATAGATACGCGCCTGAATGGCGTGGCCGCGCGGCGTTAACCCGGCAGACAGCGTTGATAAGGGAGGGAGTTCCCCGGCGGCCAGTTCAATCATCCAGCGTACCAAATCCACGCCCCAAACTTGTTCAGTGACGCCGTGCTCCACCTGCAAACGGGTATTCACTTCGAGGAAATAGAACTGCGCAGCGAGGCTGTCATACACAAACTCCACCGTACCCGCACTGCGGTAGTTCACCGCTTTTCCAAGAGCAATGGCAGCCTCACACAGCGCTTCGCTCATCCCGTCCGGCAGATTCGGCGCGGGCGTTTCTTCAATCACTTTCTGGTTACGACGCTGAACCGAGCAGTCGCGCACGCCGAGCGCGATGACATCACCTTTTCCGTCGCCAAAAATCTGCACTTCCAGATGACGGGCGCGTTCAATGTACTTTTCCAGAAAGACGCCGGCGTCGCTAAAGTTGTTCTGCCCCAGACGCGCGACGGCGTCGAACGACTCGCTAAGTTCCCGCGCATCACGGCACACACGCATCCCGATACCGCCGCCGCCCGCCGTACTTTTCAGCATCACCGGATATCCTATCAATGCGGCCTGCTGGCAGGCTTCCTGCGCATCCGCCAGCAGTTCCGTTCCTTCCAGCATCGGCACGCCCTGTGCTTTCGCCAGCGCACGGGCGGTGTGCTTCAGACCAAAAGTACGCAGTTGCTCAGGCGTCGGGCCCACGAATGCCAGTCCGGCGGCCTCGCAGGCTTCGGCAAAGGCCGCATTTTCCGACAGAAAACCGTAACCGGGATGAATGGCGCTGGCGCCGCTGCTTTTGGCGGCGGCGATAATGTTGTCGATAACCAGATAAGTTTGTGCCGCCGGGCCTTCGCCAAGGCTTATCGCCTCATCGGCGTCACGGATATGCAGGCTGCTGAGGTCAGCCTCAGAATAGACCGCCACGCCCTTAATTTGCATAGCGCGCAACGTACGTAAAATTCGACAGGCGATAGCCCCGCGATTGGCAATGAGGAGTTTTGTGAACATAGTGATGACTCAATTCTGGCGGGTCGTCCCGCGATAAAGTCATTCCCCTGAGGTCGTCCTCAGGGTGCACGCGCTTACGCTTTCGGCGTCGGCGTGTGATTCAGGCGATCGGCACGGGCGGCAAACAGACGAAAAATCACCTTGCGCCAGCGTTGCCAGCGGGTCAGTTCCATACCAATACCTCGGCAGGCGTTGGGTTCCAGCCGTTGCACGGGTTGTTAAGCTGCGGGCAGTTGGAGATAAGCACCATCGCGTTGCATTCAGCAAACAGCTCCACATACTTACCAGCCCCCGAGATACCGTCTTCGAAGGTCAACCCCCCTTCAGGGGTCACCGGCACGTTCATAAAGAAGTTGATGTTGGCGCTGATATCGCGCTTATGCAGTCGACCATCGTGCAGGCAGGCGCACAGAAAGTTATCGCGACAGCTGTGCATGTAACGTTTGTCCAGCGAATAGCGCACGGTATTACTTTCCTGAGCACAAGCGCCGCCAAGGGTGTCATGACGCCCACAGGTATCCGCCACTATCGTTAACAACGGGTTGCCTAGGTTGGAGTAAAGCACGCTGCCGGTGGTCAAATAGGCATTCCCCTGGCGGCGCAACGTCCGTTGCACGTCATAGCGTTCACGCGGGTTATCCGCGTTGTAGAACAGGGTGTCGATAGCCTGATTACCTTCGAGATCGAGCAAGCGTAAGGTCTGTCCTTTTTTCACTTCAAACAAATAGGGCTCGCCCGCCGGGATCACGTGGCGGAACACCGCGTCTTGCGGATGGCGTGGGCTGGTTGTCGTTGTCATCACAGGCTCCTTAACGGGTGAAAAGTTGCGTATTCAAAAACGCGCGCTGATTTTCATCGCGCGTGAACAGCGCGGCTGTTGCAGCCTGCTCATCGCAAGCCTGGTACCAGCTCAGTTGAACCGGACGCGGCGCATAATCTGTGTCGGGGTTTTGCGGATGCGGCAATGCGGTCAGGACGATCAGCACATCCATCGGAGCGAAAAGTTCGACATAATTACCCGCCTGCGAGTGCCCACTCACAAAATGGAAGTCGCCATTTTCGTCCACGGTCACTTTGCTGAAGAAATTCACCACCATCAGCAAATCTTCCAGACCAAGATCCCATTTTCCCAACTCCACCAGCAGGTTATCGACGCCGTTACGATAAAAGGCGTTGCGCAGTTCCTGATAGCGCCCGGTACCATACTTTTCCGCGGTTTCCTGCGCATTTAACACGCCGCCAAAAGGGTCATGCCAGCCGCAGGTATCCGCAACAATACCCGCGAGCACGCGCCCCATATCAGAATAGAAACAGTGCCCGGTAGTAAGACGCGCGGTATGCTGCCCTTTCAGGGTATCGGGCAGATTGAGCCGTTCGCTTTTCTCGTGCGGGTTGAGCATCATCATGCTGACGTTGGCATTGCCGTCGATATCGGTCAGACGCAGGATCTGCCCGCGCCGCAGAATAAACGACGCCTGCCCGCCGCCTGGCACCTGTTCTTCACGCAGGCTCGATGTGGTGTGAAGTAATGGCTTCATCAGATTCTCTCCTTAAGGGAAATACGTTGTGGTCGGTCCCGGTCGCCTGACGCTGCGACAACCGCGATTCATTGAGCGGAATGTCGTAGGTTATCCGCGCGCCGTAGGCGTTGGGGGCCTGCGGGTCGATGCGCACTTTGTCAAACACCAGCAAACGGGTGCCAAGGTTGAAACCTTCCGTCAGATCATGAGTGACCATAAACACAGTCATCCCCGTTTCGCGCCATAGCGCCAGCAGCAGCGCGTGCATATCTTTGCGAATGCCGGGGTCCAGTGCGCCAAAGGGTTCATCCAGCAGCAGGACGCGCGGCTGCATAATGAACGCCTGGGCGATGGCGAGACGCTGCTGCATGCCGCCCGACAGTTGTGCCGGATATTTATCCAGCGCATGGCTCAAACCAACTTTTTCCAGCATCTGCGCGGCCTGTTCACGTGCTGCGCGTTTGCGTGCGCCAAACAGTCGGCCCAGCAACGGCGACGCCGGGAGTTCCAGCCCAACGGCTACGTTATCCAGCACATTGAGATGCGGAAAAACGGAATAGCGCTGGAATACCACGCCCCGACTGCTGCCGGGTTCACCGGGCAGCGGTTTGCCATCCAACAAAATTTCGCCACGGCTGGGGCGCTCCTGGCCCAACAGCAGGCGTAAAAAGGTCGATTTTCCGCAGCCAGATGCGCCGACCATTGAACAAAACTCGCCCTCTTTCACCGTCAGGTTGATGCGTTCCAGCACGACGTGGTCGCCATATTCCTGCCAGATATTGTTCACCTCGATAAAACTCATGCCCGGCCCCCTTCCGCCCATGGGAAGCAGCGTTTGTGCAACTGGCGTAATGCCAGGTCCATCAGCCACGCCAGCAGGGTTATCCAGATGACGTAGGGAATAATGACGTCCATCGCCATATAGCGACGAACCAGGAAAATGCGATAGCCCAGACCGGCGGTGGCGGAAATGGCTTCCGCTGAAATCAGAAACAACCATGCCGAACCAAGCATTAAGCGCAGTGAGGTAATTAACCGGGAAAGCAACTGCGGCAAAACCACCCGCAGCACAACCGTCCAGCTATTGGCACCGAGCGTCTGCGCCTTGATGAACAGCTCCGCCGGGATCTCTTTCGCCCGCTGTTCGAGGTCGCGCGCCAGCATCGGCGTGATGCCAATCACGATAAGCATCACTTTGGAGAGCTCATCAAGGCCAAAGACGATGAACAGAATCGGCAGGATTGCCAGCGGCGGGACCATAGAAAGCACGGTCATCAGCGGTGACAGCGCCGCGCTATACATCGGGAAAACGCCCGCGGTAATCCCGATACTGAGCCCAATCAGTGACGCAATCGCCAGCCCAAGCAGCAAACGCGTCAGGCTAATGAGCGTATCGGCCCACAGCAAATACTCACCGCTGCGGCGATCCGGCGTGAAGGCCATCCGGTCGATGGCCGACAGCATTTGCGACAGGCCCGGCAACAGTTTGTCGTGCGGGTTGGCCTCCAGACGCAGGGTCGAGCCGACAAACCAGGCGGCAATCAGCAGCACAAAGGGCAGCAGCATTAACATGATTCGCATGCCGTGCTGGGGGTGGCGGTTAATCTGGCGCATGGCGAAGGCTCCCGTCGTCAATTATCACAGTTGGCCTGCAACGGCCATCTTCAGATAGCGGTCATCAAAGCGCAGTTTGGTGTTAGCGGTATCGCCTGAGGTGGCATTACCAGGGAACGCCATGCCGATGAAATCGGCGCTCGCCGCGCCTTCGCCCAATAAACCTTTGTCAAAAGAGAACTGCGCCACGCGCTGCATGGTTTTTGCAAGCTCAGGTGCGGTGATGAAAGCCAGCGCATCGGCGGGCGTCCAGAAGAGATGGGTGGTTTTGAGTTGTGCCTGATAACCGGCGAGATCGGTGCCAGAATCGGCCGCCATTGCGCTGAGAGCCTGCTTATCGCCCGCCTGCATTTTTGCCATCATTTCAAACCATGCGCCGGTCAAGGCTTTACCCAGCGCCGGGTTGTCATGCAGGGTTTCACTGTTCACCACCAGCATGTCAATCAGTTCACCCGGCACCTGCGAAGAGCTAAACACTTCCGTGGTTTGCGGCGTTTGCTTAATCACGGAAAGCTGCGGATTCCACGCCACGGCAGCGCGCACGTTAGCGGTAGAAAATGCCGAGACGATATCCGCATCCGAGGTGTTGACCACCTTCACGTCTCGCTCCGCCAGCCCCGCTTTTTCCAGCCCGCGCACCAGCAGGTAATGGGAAACCGATAGCTCAGGGAGATACACCGACAGGCCTTTCAGGTCGCTGAGCTTTTTATCCGCACCTTTCAGCACCACACCGTCATTGCCGTCAGAGTAGCTACCGGTAATCAGCGCCGTGGTATCAACGCCGCCTGCGGCGGGAATCGTCAGCGCATCCATGTTGGTCATGGTGCAGCCGTCAAACTGGCCCGCGGTGTACTGATTTATGGATTCGATGTAATCGTTAAGCTGGACGATATTGATTTTGATGCCATATTTGCTGGCCCATTTATCAATGATTTTTTCGTTGCTGATGGTGCCCCAGGGCATCCAGCCTGCGTAGATTGTCCAGCAGATATTGAACTCTTTTTTGACGGCGGCAAATGAGGGGGCGCAGGCGAACAGCGCAAGCGTTAGAGCAAGTGAGCGAACAAACGGCAATCTCTTCATCATGGACCTCGGTTTGGCACAAAAAAGTGGGGGCAGCGCGACACCCTATGGTGCTGCTGTCTCCCGGGCTTTTGTCCCGCCGTGTAACCTCGTCGAGGTCGCCAGCTCTCGGACCTGACGCTCACCTTCGTGAACCGGAACCCTAGCCAGCCATTGATGCCAGATTGTCTTACGCTGCCTTCTGCCTGTGATGCTGCAATCCGCATGCCAGAAAAAAAGGGGCGTTAAATCAGCAAGATGGGATATTTATAATGTTAGCAACACCAGTTTGGGGAACCAAAGCGGTGCATTGCATGGATTTGGGGCGTAATGAAATACCCCGCGCGGGAAAGCGCGGGGAAATGTTTATGCAGAGTAAGTCGGGTAGTCGATATAGCCGTGCTGGTCGCCACCGTAAAGCGTCAGCCGTGCGTCGGCGTCAAATCCTTCCAGCGGCCAGCCGCGACGGAATCGGGTTGCCAGATCCGGGTTGGTGACATACGGCGTGCCAAAGGCAAACAGGTCGGCATAGCCTTTATCCAGCATCTGCTGGGCGCTTTCTGGCGTCAGTTTCCCGGCAACCATGACCGGCAAATCACACACTTTACGCACCTGCTGACGGAACGTTTCCGGCACCTCAACATGACGGGAAATATTCTCCGAGAAGTGCACGTAGGCAAGCTTCATTGGCGTCATTTTTTCCAGCGCTTTCAGCACCACTTCCACAATTTCCGGGTCGCTTTCGGCAAACCCTTCCATGACGTGCGGCGACACGCGCACCGCAACGCGATGTCCGCCAATTTCATCGCTCACCGCCTGTAAGGTTTCCAGCAGGAAACGCATCCGGTTTTCCTGACTGCCGCCGTACTGGTCGGTACGCTGATTGCTGGAAGTGCGCAGGAAAGTATCAAATAAATAACCGTGGGCCGCGTGGATCTCTACACCATCGAAGCCCGCTTCCAGCGCATTACGAGCCGCCTGCACAAAGTCAGCAATGGTGTTATCGATATCCTGCTGGGTCATGGCGCGCGGCATTTGCGTTTCAATCATGCCAAAGCCGCCTTCCGGCAGCGGGCCAAATACCTGGTCCGGATCTTTCAGTGCAGAAGCTGAGACCGGCTGCTCGCCCGCGATGCTCGAATGGCTACGACGCCCGACGTGCCAGAGCTGAACAAAGACTTTGCTGCCCGCAGCGTGGATAGCCTGAGTGACTTTTTTCCAGCCGTCGATATGCGCTTGCGTATAGATGCCCGGCGTCATGGAGTAACCCCGCGCCACGGCAGAAATGGGCGTTCCTTCGGTGATGATCAATCCGGCATCGGCGCGCTGCTGATAGTAGGTCGCCATCATCGCATTCGGCACATCGCCCGGCTGAGAGGTGCGGGAACGGGTCATCGGCGCCATCGCAATGCGGTTCGCAAGCGTTGTGTCGCCAAAAGCAAAGGAATCGAATATTGAGTCAGACATTGAGGTTCTCCCGGTTAATGTCACTGACGGCAGGATAACGCTGCTGTCGCATTGCATTAAGGGGCATAGCGGCAAATGATTTTTGCGATTTAAGCAAAGATAAGCGGCTACCCCTCAGGGATTATTCATTCGTTATATATTGACATATATAGCGAATGGCGCGCATTCTATTCATCACACAAATAATTCCAGACTGTTCCCTGACGACGACGGCGGTGCGCTTGCCCGCTCCATTCTGAACTTTTGCTTTAAAGATGATTATGTTTGATAAAAAAATCGCCCCTCTCGCGACGGGCTTATTGACGTTTTCCTGCCTGAGCCTGGCACAAACCCCTCACGCAGAAGATACCATGGTGGTGTCTGCCACCAACGCCCCGGCAAGCCTGGAACAAGAACCCCCCGCCGCTGAAAAGCAGGCCACGCTCGGCAACCTTGGCAAGCGCGAATTGATTGATGTGCCGTGGAACGTACAGACACTCTCCTCTCCCGTCATTGAACAGCAGCAGTTGAAAAGTGTGAAAGATGTCTATCGCTATATGCCTTCAGTGCAGGGCGATGGCGTGCGCCCGCAAACGCGTGGGATGCAGGGCAGCGTGGTACAAAACAGTATGATTGACGGCCTGAATGCTGTCTCCACCACGGAATACCCGGCTGAGCAATTTCAGCGCGTGGAAGTGCTGAGCGGGCTGGCCGGTTCACTCTATGGGCCCGCCAACCCGGCGGGGATGTTCAACCTGGTCAGCAAACGTCCGACCGATACGCCTTTACATCGCGTGACGATTGGCGGCGGAACCGGCAGCGGCGCGTTAACCTCGATGGACTTTAGCGGCCCGATTGACGACGGCGACCGGGTAAAATATCGCCTGAATATGTTGAATGAAGACGGGCGCGGCTATACGGCAGGAAGTCATAAACGTCGTCAATATGTTGGCCTGGGTCTGGACTTCCAGCTCAGCGATAAAACGGTGCTGGAGAGCAATTTCAGTTACTACCACTATTACGACAAGGGCTTGCCGGGTAATTTTGCCCTCGCCAAAGGGGTGCATTTCCCGTCGGCATTTAACCCCACCGACAGCAAGTATGGTCAGTCCTATGCCGGGAACGATGACGAGACCACCACCGCCAGCATGCACCTGAAGCATGACTTTGACGGCAACTGGCTACTGGATGTCGGCGTGCTGCGTCAGATAGCGGATCGCGAATCCACGACCGTGACCAATACGCTCACGGATAATCACGGTCACTACACCACCACCACGGCCAACTCCGCCGCCAGTCGTTTCACCATCAACAGCTATATGGCGAACCTGAGCGGTAGCGTTGATACGGGCTGGTTAACTCAGGATATCACCACCGGTGTGCGCGGCTTCGTGTGGAAAAACTTCAACCCGGTCGCCGGGGGCAATTTCACGCTGGGTCAATCCTCGCTGAGTGAAAATCCGACCTTCCCTCGCCCGCCGTACCCTGATTTTAACCATCGCTATCACTCCGCCAGCACCACACAGCACGCTTTCCTGCTGAGTGACACCCTGCACTTCACGCCCCAGTGGAGCCTGCTGCTCTCCGGCAGTGAAAACCTGTTTACCGTCAGCAACTACAACAAAACCGGGAAACAGACCAGCGACAAAAAAGACCAGGGCGGCAGCGGCTCCGTCAGTCTGATGTATAAACCCATCGACAATATCACCCTCTACACCACCTGGGCGGATAGCATGCAACAAGGCGATACGGCCCCAGCCGGGGCGGAAAATGCCGGGCAGATCCTCGACCCGTATCGTAGCCATCAGGTTGAAGCGGGCGTGAAATACGCGCCAGTCAAAGATCTGCTGCTCTCGGCTGCGATCTTCGAAGCCAAACGTCCCTTCGCGTATACCAATGAAGCGGGTGAGTTTGCGCAGGATGGCAAACAGAAAAACCGTGGGCTGGAGCTGATGGCAGACGGCCACGTCACGCCCAATCTACGCCTGTTTGGCGGTACCACCTGGCTTGATCCTAAACTGCACGACACCTCCGATGAAAGCGCGGATGGCAAACGGGTAGTCGGCCTGCCGCGCTTCACCGCCAATATGCTGGCGATTTACAGCATTGAGCAGGTGAAAGGGCTGGATGTGGATACCAACGTGCATTATGTCGGACGCCGGGCGACCGATAACGCGAACGACAGTTGGGTGGGCAGTTATACCACCGTGGATGTCGGCAGCAGTTACGCGACGCGCCTGTTTGGCACGCCGACTACTTTCCGCTTCGATATTACTAACGTCACCAATCGCCACTACTGGACCAATATTGTCCCTGGCGCGTTGACGGGGTATACCGGCGCGGGCACCGCCAGCGCACAGCTGGGCGCACCGCGACAGGCACAGCTGTCTATGCAGATCGATTTCTAAGGAGTCTGAATGAAACGACGTCATGCCTGGGCGCTCTGCGCCTGGCTGGCCTTCCCCGTTCTGGCTAACCGCCAGGCGGTGGATGACGCCGGAAACACCGTCACCCTTCCCGACCAGGTGCATGCCATCGCCGACGGCTGGTTTGCCCATCACTCGGTATTGATGACGCTGGGCGCAGGCAAGCAGATTGTTGCCACCGTAAACCATCCCAAAAGCCAGCCGTGGATGTTTAAAATTAATCCTTCGCTGAATCAGGCGTTGCAGGTCCATGGCACCACCTTTAACCCGGAAAGCCTGATTGCCCGCAAAGTGGATGTGCTGTTTGTCGCTAAGGGCAACGCCGATTTATCGGTTTATCGCCAGGCCGCCATCCCGACGCTGGCGATGGCGTTTACCGATTATCCCTCGCTCATGACGTCCGTTAGCAACACAGCAACGGCTCTTGGCAACGAAAGCGCCCGGACGCGCGCCGCCGCGTACAACCATTATCTGACCGATACGCTGGCCGCGATTGCAGCGAAAACCGCCAAACTTACCGACGCGCAACGTCCACGCGTACTGCATATTCAGTCGTTTAACCCCTTAAAAGTGGACGGTAGCAATACACTTATCGATACCTGGATAAACCTAGCGGGCGGGCGTAATGTCGCGGCAGAGATAAAGGGCAATATGAAGGAGGTTTCGCCGGAGAAAGTGCTTCTCTGGCAGCCTGAGATCATCATTATTGGCGCGGGCGCAGGTGATATTGCTCATTCCCGCTATGCGCAGCTTTTTGCCGATGTGAAGGCCGTCAAAAGGGGTAACGTCTGGCAGAATCCGGCGGGCGTTTTCCCGTGGGATCGCTACGGTACTGAAAGCGCACTGCAACTTCAGTGGGCGGCGATGAAACTGCACCCTGAGCTATTTCCTGAAATCGACATGGTGGCGAGAACGCGAGCGTTCTATCAACATTTCTTTGATTACCCTCTGAGCACCGCCGAGGCACAGCGGATCCTTCACGCCTTGCCGCCGGAGAATTAAATCTGGCGCATTCAGGCGGCGAGCTGTGCTGGCACAACCGTCATTTCACCACTACGCTCAATGATTGGGCTTTTAAAAACATTGATAACAAAAGGATATCACTATGAGTGAAGTGAAAATTGTCGCCACCCTGACCCCGCGCAAAGAGTATGTCGATACCATCCGCACCGCCGCGCAGGCGATGGTTGGCCCAACGCAGCTGGAAGCGGGTTGCCTGCAATATGATTTGCACGAAAGCCGCGCCATTCCGGACGTGCGTAATCTGGCGGTGGAAGGCGCGGTGTCATTTGTGTTTATTGAGCGCTGGAAGTCTGAGGACGATTTGAAAAAACACGTCGCCATGCCGTATCACGATGACTTTCTGGAAATATTAGACGGCAAGCTGGACAACATTAGCGTTCAGCGGCTGAACAAGCTGTAGGACTGTGCCATAACGCCTGATGCGCTTCGCTTATCAGGCCTACGGGATCTTCAGCCCTTGTAGGCCGGGCAAGCGCAGCGCCCCCGGCAAGAAGACGGCGCAGATGCCTGATGCGCTTCGCTTATCAGGCCTACCGGATCTTCAACCCTTGTAGGCCGGGCAAGCGCAGCGCCCCCGGCAAGAAGATGGCGCAGATGCCTGATGCGCTTCGCTTATCAGGCCTACCGGATCTTCAGCCTTGTAGGCCGGGCAAGCGCCAGTCACAAACTGTAAATTAACCATCTGATTTGTCGATATTTCTTAATCAGTGACCGCGCTCGCTGGCCCCTTCATGCGTTGTTATCCACAATAAAGATTGTTTCAGCAAATGATTGATATGAAGGGATTTCAACTATGTATAAAACGATTCTGGTTCCTGTTGATGTCTTTGAGTCCGACCTCGCCGACAACGCCTTAGCACACGCGCAATATCTGGCCGAGAAAGCCGGCGGTGATATTCATCTTCTGCATGTGCTGCCGGAATTCTCACCGATGCTCACGCGTGGTTTTATCGCCGACGCGAAGAAAATGCAGCAGTACCTGCAGTGCGCCAGCGAAGAGAAAATGGCCCAGCTGGCAAGAAGTCTCTCATTTCCACAGAACCGTATTCATCACCATATTCGTAACGGGAAAGTGCGTGACGCCGTCGCGACGCTGGCGGATGAGCTGAAAGCGGATGTGGTGGTGATTGGTTCGCGCAATCCGGCAAAGCAGTCGCATCTGCTGGGGTCTGAAGCCTCGGGGATCTTACGCCATGCACGCGTGCCGGTGTTTGTGATTCGCCTGTAAAGACATACGGGAGAATGAGCCTGCATGCGCAGGCTCAGAGGAGATCACTGAAGCGAGGCCGCCATATGTCGCTTTGCTTCCGTGCGCACTCGATGCAGAACACGGTGTTTAATTTCATTGTACTGCGGGTGTTCTGCCAGCGTTTCGATATTCCTCTCGCGGGTAAACGGCAACACAATCTCTTCGACAATTCGCCCCGGCTTGGCCGACATGACCAGAATACGGTCAGCCAGAAACAGCGCCTCTTCCACATCGTGAGTGACAAACAATAACGTCGTTTCCGTTTTCAGCCAGGCGTCGCGGAGCAGTTCCTGCATCATTAATCGCGTTTGTGCATCCAGCGCACCAAAGGGTTCGTCCAGTAACAAAACGTCCGGCTCAGGCAGCCAGGCGCGAGCCAACGCGACACGTTGCTTCATCCCACCAGAAAGCTGCCAGGGCGCATGATGCTCAAACCCCTTTAATCCCACGCGGGATAGCCAGTTGATCGCCTGATTATTCACGTCCTCTTTATTATATTTACCTAAACGCGGGCCAAAGGTGACGTTTTCCAGCACAGACAGCCACGGGAACAAGTTTGCCTGCTGAAAGATCATGCCGCGATCCGGACCCGGTTGCGTCACCTTTTTCCCCGCGGCTTTCACCGTACCTTTATCAGGACGAGTAAACCCCGCAACCAGATTAAGAATGGTCGATTTCCCACAGCCTGATGGCCCCAGCAATACCACAAACTCCCCTTTTTTCAGGGTGAGGGAGATATCGTCAAGAACCGTGACAGGATTCGGCCTGGCCGCAAAGGCAAGTGACACGTTTTCAAGTGAGATAGAACTCATTATTCTTTCCCCGCCCAGGGAACAGCCACGCGCTGCAACCCCAGGATCAATAAATCGAGCAGATATCCAATCCCGCCCAACAGCAGAATACCCAGCATGACAATATCCGTGCGCAGATAGGCGCTGGCGTTCACTACCATCCAGCCAAGCCCTGAACTGGCAGCCACCATTTCCGCCGCAATCAGCGACGTCCAGCCAATACCAATCGAGAGCCTGACCGTGGTAAAAAGATCCGGCAGCGCATCAGGCAATACCACACGCATAAAGATCTGCCGACGCGTCGCGCCCAGCGTTTGTGCCACGCGAATTCGCGAGCGCCCAATTCGCTCTACGGCGGCCGACGCGCCGACAACTACACTCAAAAACGTCGCGATAAATATCAAAAAGAATTTTGACGACTCGCCAATTCCCAGCCACACCACTGCCAGCGGAATCAGCGCGATTTTGGGCAACGGACGGAGAAACTGCACAAACGGGTTAAGGACGGCAGCCAGCGTGTCTGAAAGACCCATCAATAATCCCAGCGGGATGCCAATCGCAATAGCCAGCGCAAAGGCGCTCAATGCGCGGGCCAGACTGACAGCGATATGTTGCCACAGCGGTACCTGCCGATAGCCATCTTCAAGTAACTCACGCGCGGTTAAACCAATATCCGTCAGCGAGGGGAGCAGCAGTGGGTCCACCCACTGCCTTGTCGCCGCCGTTTGCCAGAGCAAAAAGAAAACCGCCACCGATACCACGCTGATAGCGATATGTTGACTCAATTTCATTGTCCGGACACCGCCGCATCTTGAATGTAGTGGGCATTGATGGCGCTGTTCCAGTTTGTCGGGATATCGCGCTGCCGGATTTCACCAATTCCGGCAAGGAAGTTCGCCGTTTTGCTCAGCGCTTTTCCAATACCGCTATCGCTGGTATCCGTACCGTTCCCCAACCAGGATGGCGTACTCTGCTCAGCTAATGTCGGATATTCCAGACCATTCAGTGTGTTAGCCGCCGTCGTTTGCGGCGCGCCGACTTCTTTTGCAACAATCGCGGAAGCGCGTTCCGGATCCTTTTTGAACTCGTTGACTTTTTCCTGATGCACGCGCAGGAAGGCGGTTACCACCTGGGGATATTGTTCCGCAAAGGACTTACGGACAACATAGTTGTTGTAAATGAGATAGCCTGCTTTTTGCAGTTCTTTAGTGGCAAAGACCTGATGGCCCCCTGCTGATTCCAGCTCCTGCGCAAAAGGCGCCCATACATAACCCGCATCAATATCGCCACGTTTCCACGCCGCCACCATCTCTGCCGGACGTAACGGCAGCAGAGTTATTTTGCTACGATCCAGTTTATTAACGGTGATCGCGGCTTCCAGCGCATATTGCGCGGTGGAGTTTGGCGGATACGCCACGCGTTTGCCTTCGATATCCTTAATTCCGTTAATCCCCTCTTTACCAATCAACCGCTCATAGCTGGCAATGACGCCGGAAACACCAATAATTTCGACCGGCAGTTTTCTTACAATACCTGCGGTTGCCGGGCTGGATCCGAAGTTGGCAATATCAATCGCATTGCTGGCGAAGTAGGTTAAAGCATCAGCTCCTGACGCAAATTGCACCCACTTCACTTTACTGTTTAATGCTTTATCCAGTGACCCGTCAGCTTTTGCCAGCATTAAAACCTGGGAGCCACCGCTATACGCGATGCGCACTTCAGACGGCGTGTCGGCAAACGCACTGTTAACCCAGAAACTGCCTGCTGCGAGTAAAAAAACCAGACTTTTTTTCATGTTGTCTCTCTGTATTATTCTGTGTGAAATCATTTAAATAATGTGATCATTACGCCGTGATAACCAAAGGCTTGCGCACTGCTTCGCCAGCGCCTCGGCAGGATCAATTGCCTCGTTAAGGAAGGGCGAAGAAACAGCCGCTAACGCCACAGGGACTTCAGTACAGGCCAGCACCAGTTTCTCAGCACCACGTTCACGCAGCGCCCGCGCCTGCAACGTCAGCAACTCGCCTCCCTGCTGCAAATCGCCGCGTTTCACCGCATAGCAACCCGGAACAAACCAGCGCGCAATTTCATCCTGGGTCGGGAGCAGGCTTTGCGTGCCAATGGTCGCGAATCGTTGTTGAAACCAACCTGCATCAAGCGTTCCCTGTGTTGCGATGAGTCCCACTTTTTTCGGCTTATCCTCTATCACCTCAAGTGTGGCATCCGCGATATGCAGCATCAGCGCCTGACTTTCTTGTTTTAACGCGTCGTACCAGTGATGCGCGGTGTTACAGGCGATAACAATATGGCTAACACCCAACCGGTTAAGCTGCTTTACACCGTGCAGCAGTTGCGGAAGCGGCGACGGCCCTTCTCCGGCCAGCGCACGCTGACGATCGGCAATTTGCGGCACATTCCACACCACATGAGGAATTTGCTGCTGATCGTTACTGGCAGGCGTAGCGCGCAGAAGCTTATGCATAAAATCGACGGTGGCTAATGGACCCATCCCACCCAGCACACCTAATAAAAAGGGGCGGCTCATGGGGCGAGCGAGTCGGTGATCGCCTGGCGATAGCCAAACAGGCCCGCGGAACCGCCGGTGTGGATGAAGACCACATTTTCACCCTTACGGAAAGCGCCTTCACGAATCAGACCAATCAGCCCGGCGAATCCCTTTCCGGAATAAACCGGATCGAGCAAAATACCTTCATGCTGTGCCAACAGTTGCAGAGCTTCCAGCATGGATGACGTCGGCAGGCCATACCCTTCACCAACATAGTCACTGTTAGCCTTGACGCTTTCGCGCGGCAGCTCGCCCTCGACACCCAACAGTTCCAGCGTTTGCTGGGCCAGGCGCCAGACGTTTTGCTCCTGTTTCTCACGCGGCGCACGCACGCTAATACCGAGTAACGGAATACCGCTGTTGGAGGCGTGAAGACCAGCGACTAATCCTGCCTGCGTACCCGCACTTCCCGTGGCATGAACGATATGGTCGATTCTCAGGCGTTGCTGGCTGGACTGCCACAGCAGCTCCTGTGCGCAGGCTACATAACCCAAAGCGCCGACAGGATTCGAGCCGCCCCCGGGGATCACATACGGTTTGAATCCCTGCGAACGTAGCGTTTCTGCGTGATGCTCCATCGCCTGCTGCATATCGGTTCCGGCTGGCAGGTGCGCAATAATTTCGCCGCCCAACAGACCATCAAGCAAAATATTGCCAGAGTGCTGGTAGTCATCGCCGAGTGTGGTCACGCGCTGCTCAAGGAAAATATGTGTTTTGAGGCCAATTTTTGCCGCTGCGGCTACAGTCTGTCGCACATGATTCGATTGGGTTGCGCCCTGAGTGATAATAACGTCGGCCTGTTTTTCCTGCGCATCGCCAAGTAAAAACTCAAGTTTGCGGGTTTTATTTCCCCCTGTCGCAAGGCCAGTGCAATCGTCGCGCTTGATCCAAATATTCGGACCGCCGAGCAATTGAGAGAGCTGGGTTAACGGTTCTAATGGCGTGGGGAAATGACCGAACGAGAGCCGGGGAAATCGAGCGAGATGCATAAATATAACTCCTGTAAAATAGTCGCTAAACGCTTATCACGCGAATTAGCAAGAACACAGGAATGACTATATTGAACAATTAAGAACGGGCTAACCAAGTTTTTCGGCTATCGATATGAGCAGGCAGCATAAGAGAAAGGACGAAGAGCGTTATTCTGAAAAATAGTTAATTTAAATTATTATTACTGTATTTATAGCAGGCTGCACAATTGCAGCCCGCTGTTATTGCAATTAATCTCTCAGCGCATCCTGCAAAATTTTCATTGCCGCATCGAACTGCGCATCCGGGATGGTCAGCGGATACAGGAAACGAATCACGTTGCCGTACGCGCCGCAGGTCAGTAGTAGCAGCCCCTGCGCCAGCGCGCGTTGCTGAATTTTCTGTGCAATGGCGGCTGACGGTTCGCCCGTTTGCGGGTCGTTAAACTCAGCCGCAATCATCGACCCCAGACCGCGTACCGCCGCGATGGCCGGAACGGTTTCTTTGGCATCAATCAGCGTTTGCGTCAGGCGCTGGCCCAGTTGATTCGCGCGTTCGCAAAGGGATTCTTTGTCGATAATGTTGAGCACCGCATGCGCGGCAGCCACCGCCAGCGGGTTACCGGCGTAGGTGCCGCCAAGTCCGCCCGGCGCGGGCGCGTCCATAATGTTGGCATTACCGACCACGCCCGAAAGCGGCATCCCGCCCGCGAGGCTTTTCGCCATGGTCATTAAATCCGGCTTATCGGCGTAGTGATCCATGGCAAACAGTTTACCGGTACGCGCAAAACCGCTTTGCACTTCATCAGCAATCATCACAATACCGTGCTCGTCGCACAGACGGCGAATCGCAGAAACCAGCTCTTTTGGCGCCACGTTAAAACCGCCCTCGCCCTGCACCGGTTCGAAAATAATGGCGGCAACCTGCTTCGCTTCGATGTCTGATTTAAACAAACGCTCGATGGCATCGAGGGAATCTTGCGTCGAAATACCCTGTAAATCAGACGGATACGGCACGTGATACACCGAACCGGGGAACGGACCGAAGCCGATTTTGTACGGCGCGACTTTTCCGGTCAGCGCCATGGTCATATACGTACGACCGTGGAAGCCGCCGCTAAACGCAATCACGCCAGGGCGTCCGGTATGGGCGCGGGCGATTTTCACCGCGTTCTCAACCGCTTCCGCGCCGGTGGTGAAGAACGCGGTTTTAGCCTGCCCGCACACCGGGGCCAGGGCGTTGATTTTCTCCGCCAGCGTGACGTAGCTTTCGTACGGCACAATCTGGTACGCGGTGTGGGTAAACTGTTGCAGCTGTTGTTCTACTGCCGCGACCAACTCCGGGTGGCGGTGGCCGGTATTCAGCACCGCAATGCCTGCGGCGAAATCGATGTACTCGTTGCCCTCAACATCCTTCAGCGTGGCGTTTTCTGCCGACTGGGCGAAGAAGTTACACATCACGCCAACCCCGCGCGGGGTGGCAGAAAGACGACGCTGATGGAATTCATTGTTGCTCATGTTTCACACCTTTTGACTCTTCACGGTTAATCGGAAATTAAACGCCCAGACGATCGCGCAGGCTGTAATAAGCCGCGCCCATCGCGGTAAACGGCACGCGGAGCGTACGCCCGCCGGGGAACGGGTAATGCGGCAGATTGGCGAAGGCGTCGAAACGCTCGGCGTCACCGCGCAGCAGTTCGGCAATCAAGCGCCCGGCGAGATGGGTACAGGTGACGCCGTGGCCGCTGTAGCCCTGCATGTAATAGATGTTGGTATCAAGGCGACCAAACTGCGGCATCCGTGACAGGGTCAGCAGGAAGTTGCCCGTCCAGCGGTAATCAATTTTCACGCCCTTTAGCTGCGGGAAGGTTTTCAACAGTTTCGGCACCACAAGACGCTCAACGTCATCCGGGTCGCGCGCGCCGTAGACCACGCCGCCGCCGTACAGCAGGCGGTTGTCGGCGGTAAGACGGTAGTAATCAAGCAGATAGTTACAGTCTTCAACGCAGTAGTTTTTCGGGATCAGCGAACGGGCTAACTCATCGGAAAGCCGTTCGGTAGTGATCACCTGCGTGCCGCACGGCATACTGCGTTTCGCCAGTTCCGGCTCCACTTTATCGCCCAGGTACGCATTCCCGGCGACAATCACATACTTCGCCGTCACCTGGCCTTTGGCAGTGCGCACCACGGCGGGCGTAGTGTGCTGGATCTGCGTCACCGCAGAAAGCTCATACACACGCCCACCGTTGAGACGAATGGCATCGGCTTCACCAATGGCAAGGTTCAGGGGGTGAATATGCCCGCCACTGTGATCCAGCAGCGCGCCGGTATAGCGATCGCTGGCGACTTCACGACGAATGGCGTTGGCATCCAGCAGCTCCAGCTGTTTATTGCCGTAGCGTTCCCAGTTCTCTTTCTGCTCTTCCAGAGTCGCGAGCTGTTTATCATTCATCGCCACAAACAGGCCGCCGGGGCGGTAGTCGCAGTCAATCTGATAACGTTTGATGCGCTCGCGAATGATCTCGCCGCCTTCAAACATCATGCTGCCGAGCATACGGGCAGTGTCCATGCCATAGCTTTTTTCGATCACGTCGATGTCGCGGCTGTAGGAGTTTACAAGCTGCCCGCCGTTGCGTCCGCTGGCGCCGAAGCCGATGCGTGAGGCTTCGAGAACCACCACGTCAAAGCCCGCTTCTGCCAGATGCAGCGCGGAGGAAAGCCCGGTATAGCCGCCGCCAACCACGCAAACATCACAGGTGATTGACTCATTCAGCGTGTCGAAAGGCGCATATTTATTCGCACTGGCGGCGTAATAACTACTGGTATGTTCGGTCATTTCAGGCCTCCAGGCTTATCCAGATGGTTTTCAGTTCGGTGAATTTTTCAAGGGCATGCAGGGATTTGTCGCGACCGTTGCCGCTCTGCTTATAGCCGCCAAACGGCACGGTCATATCGCCGTCGTTGTAGTTATTGACGAAGACGGAACCGGCTTTCAGGCGGCGGCTCATGCGGTGCGCGCGGGAGAGGTCGCGCGTCCACACCGCCGCGCCGAGCCCGTACTGGCTGTCGTTGGCAAGCTGTAGCGCCTGGTCTTCTGATGTGAAACGCGTAACCACCAGCACCGGGCCGAAAATCTCTTCGCGACTTAAGGACGCATTCGGGTCTACATCCACAAAGATGGTCGGGCCGATGGCCGCAGCCAGCTCGGCGTTACGACCATCCAGCAGCAGTTGCCCTTTGCCCTCGCCTTCACGAATAAAGCTGTGTACCGAGTCGGCGTGAGCGCAGTCGATTAAGGTGCCCATGGTGGTCGCGGGATCAAGTGGATGGCCCGGCTGCCAGTTTTGTGCCTGCTGTTTTAACAGGGCTAAGAATTCATCGGCGATGCTCTCTTCCAGCAACAAACGCGTTCCGGCGATGCACACCTGGCCCTGGTTGTAGAAGATACCTGCGGCTGTCGCGCTCGCCGCTTTTTGCAGATCCGGGCAGTCGGCGAAAACGATGTTGGCGCTTTTGCCGCCCGCTTCCAGCCAGACGCGTTTCATGTTGCTGTCGCCCGCATCTTTCAGCAGCTGTTTCCCGGTACGGGTCGATCCGGTAAAGGCGATAACATCGATATCGTTATGACGCGACAGCGCCTGCCCCGCTTCATGACCAAACCCCGTCACCACGTTCAGCACGCCATCCGGCAGACCCGCTTCTTTTGCCAGCCCGGCGAGACGAATCGCGCTAAGCGGTGATTTTTCAGACGGTTTCAGGACAACGCTGTTCCCCGCCGCCAGCGCCGGGCCGAGTTTCCAGCAGGTCAGCAGCAACGGGAAGTTCCACGGTACAATGGCGGCAATTACGCCGACCGGTTCACGCACGATCATCGCCAGGTCATGGCTACTGGTGGTCGCCACTTCGCCATACACTTTATCGATCGCTTCGGCGTACCAGCGAATGGCGCGCGCCGCGCCGGGAATATCATCACGCAGGCTGTGACGAATCGGTTTGCCGGTGTCGAGAGTTTCCAGCAGCGCCAGCTCTTCGGCGTTGGCTTCCATTAAATCGGCGAGTTTATTCAGCACTGCTTTACGTTTTGCCGGGGCGGCCTGCGACCAGTCACCGCGTTCAAATACGCTGCGCGCCGCACTCACCGCACGGTCAATATCGGCACTCTTGCCGCGCGCAATATTCGCCAGCGGTGCCTGAGTGACGGGGTCAAACGTTTCAAAGGTTTCATTTTCCGCCGCAGCGGAATATTCACCGTTAATAAATAAGCGGGTTTCAATGGCGAGACTTAACGCTTTATCCTGCCAGTAAGCCAGATGATGAAAATTCATTATGACTCCTGTTTCACGTCTATCAGATATATGCAGTTTGTGAACGTCAGGGCGCAGAGATCCCCGGGCGATGAGCCCGTTTATTTCCGGCGACATTCTTTATAGATTGCCTTTATAGCTAGCCGGGTGGCGCTTCGCTTACCCGGCTAACAAAAACAAAAAGATTAAAACGTGGTGGGGGTATGGGCGCTGATAATTCGGCAAACTCCCGCCGAGGTATTACTGAAACTGTGCGGGATGCCGGTATTAATGGCATAACTTTGCCCCGCGACGAGGTGATAATCCTGGCCATTAATGGTCAGAACAATTTCACCTTCCAGTACAGTGCCTATTTCCTCACCCTGATGCTTAATTCTCTCCCCGGTCGTGGTACCCGGCTGGTACGTTTCAAAGATCATCGCCAGCGTGCGATTCGGGTTCCCGTTATGCACCAGCTTCATCGACACACCCTGACTGCCCATTTCAATTAAGTCGTCCTGATTAATAACGACCTGCGGTTCATCAGGTTTTTCCGGCTCGGAAAAGAATTCCGAGAGTGACAGACCATACACCTTCAGCAGCTTTTGCAGCGTACTGATAGCTGGGCTGACTTTATCCTGCTCTATCGTACTGATAGCGCTGTGAGTCAGCCCGGAGAGTTCGGCGGCACGACGTTGTGAAAGTCCCTGCTGCTGGCGGATTTCCGACAAGCGTTTACCCGGTGCCAGTCCGTCATCACTCATATTTGCATTTCCTTAACTGTAGGGGTCAGAGTCGCTGTTTTTCAGCGATATGGTTCTGACAAGCGGTGATAAAGCCCTCAAACAATATACGCGAAAGCGCATACTCGCTACTGTTCCATTCCGGGTGCCACTGCACGCCCAGCGCGAAGGGGTGATTATTGACGCTCACCGCCTCCACCAGCCCATCCGGTGAACGGGCCTCGACGCGCAATCGCGGGCTCACAACCTTCGCCCCTTGCCCGTGCAAGGAGTTTACCCAAAAGTTGCTACAGTCAGGTAACAATGCGGACAATAATCCGCCCTCTTCAACCTGCACTTCGTGGGATGGCGCATACTGCTGTTCGACCGGCAATTCAGGATCTTCCCGATGCTCCAGCAGTTCCGACTGCTCGCACAGCTTGCGATGCAAAGAACCCCCGGTTGCCACCACCATTTCCTGTAACCCCCGGCAGATGGCGAAAATGGGGATGCGCCTTTCGAGTGCGGCATTGATCAACGCCATGCTCAGAAGATCACGCCCGGGATCGGCGTCAGGCTCATCGCCGTTTTCACCATATAGGTGCGGCTGCACATTGCTGGGGCTTCCTGGCAGATAAATGCCATCGAGTTTCGGCAGAAGTTCTGCGAGCAACTCAGGCTCCGCCAGCGCATGTGGCAGCGCAATCGGCAAACCGCCCGCGTGAATAATGGCATTCAGGTACTTTTCTTGCAGGGTCTGGGTCTCATGACCCTTAAGCCTGTTCCTGCACATCACGATACCGATAACCGGCTTGTACATTATATTTTCCATGATCGATCTCACAAAGTGGACTAAATTATCGCCATTACTGCGGTTAAAATGACCTTTCTGTTCAATATTTTTTCAATCTAGCAGTGGATTTTCGGTTTTGCAAACTTAATTTAACATTTGACAAACATTTAGTTTGCATACAAATTCGAAGAGTGGTCATTATATTTTACGCTTTCATAGCGAGCGGAAAACAAAACCAAAGGCGAAGAATCATGGAAACCAATATCGTTGAAGTAGAGAACTTTGTTCAGCAGTCAGAAGAGAGGCGGGGTAGCGCCTTTACGCAGGAAGTGAAACGCTACCTGGAGCGCTACCCGAATACGCAATATGTTGATGTACTGCTTACCGACCTGAATGGTTGCTTCCGCGGAAAACGCGTCCCGGTAGCCAGCCTGAAGAAGCTGGAGAAAGGGTGTTACTTCCCGGCCTCCGTCTTTGCGATGGATATTCTCGGTAACGTAGTAGAAGAAGCGGGCCTGGGTCAGGATATGGGCGAGCCGGATCGTACCTGCGTGCCGGTACTCGGTTCCTTAACCCCTTCCGCCGCCGACCCGGAATATATCGGTCAGATGCTCCTGACCATGGTTGATGAAGATGGCGCTCCCTTTGACGTTGAGCCGCGGAACGTACTCAACCGCCTGTGGCAGCAGCTTCGCCAGCGCGGGCTGTTCCCGGTCGTAGCGGTAGAGCTGGAGTTCTATTTACTGGATCGCAAACGCGACGCCGAAGGATATCTGCAACCCCCCTGCGCGCCCGGCACCGATGACCGCAACACCCAAAGCCAGGTTTACTCGGTTGATAACCTCAACCACTTCGCCGACGTGCTCAATGATATTGATGAACTGGCGCAGTTACAGCTGATTCCCGCTGATGGCGCGGTCGCCGAAGCCTCGCCGGGCCAGTTTGAAATCAACCTGTATCATACCGATAACGTGCTGGATGCCTGCGATGATGCATTAGCCCTTAAACGCCTGGTGCGTCTGATGGCGGAAAAGCATAAGATGCACGCCACTTTTATGGCGAAGCCGTATGAAGAACACGCGGGCAGCGGGATGCACATCCATATCAGCATGCAAAATAACCGTGGTGAGAACGTGCTTTCTGACGCGGACGGCGAAGATTCGCCGCTGCTGAAAAAGATGCTTGCCGGAATGATTGACCTGATGCCGTCGTCAATGGCGCTGCTGGCGCCGAACGTGAACTCGTATCGCCGCTTCCAGCCGGGGATGTATGTGCCGACGCAGGCGTCGTGGGGCCATAACAACCGCACCGTTGCTCTGCGCATTCCGTGCGGCGATCGTCATAACCACCGCGTGGAATACCGCGTGGCGGGGGCCGATGCCAACCCGTATCTGGTGATGGCGGCGATTTTCGCCGGTATTCTGCACGGCCTCGATAACGAACTGCCGTTGCAGGAAGAAGTAGAAGGCAACGGGCTGGAGCAGGAAGGCTTACCCTTCCCGATTCGTCAGAGCGATGCGCTGTGGGAGTTTATGCAAAACGACGACCTGCGCCACTATCTGGGCGAGCGTTTCTGCAATGTGTATCACGCCTGTAAGAATGATGAGCTGTTGCAGTTTGAGCGCCTCATCACAGAAACCGAAATTGAGTGGATGTTGAAAAACGCGTAGTGCCCCCTTGCGGGGTATGTATCACCGGCCTGAGCGGAGCCTGGCCTGACATTTGCTGGTAATCCAGACATTTCCCGTATGTCGCGTTATGGAACGCAGGCGGCAACGGGCTTCCGTTAACGATACAGACTGTGACGAGGAAATGAGATGATGCCGATGATGAAATACCCGCATGGCGAGGGAGGCTGCGTTTGCGCCCTCCCCACGACCGAGTGTATCCCGCCCCCCTTGCTTCCCCTGCTAAACAGGTTTGATTTCAGGTCTACGCGACCGCAAACCCGATTACGCAGCGGAGGCACACATCATGGCCTTTAATTCCTCACTGGATATCGCCGCACAACCCGGCAAAACCAAACTGCGTAAGTCGCTGAAGCTGTGGCAGGTGGTGATGATGGGGCTTGCCTATCTCACGCCGATGACCGTGTTCGATACCTTTGGCATTGTGTCCGGCATCAGTGACGGCCACGTTCCGGCGTCCTACCTGCTGGCGCTGGCCGGTGTGCTGTTTACCGCTGTCAGTTACGGCAAGCTGGTTCGCCAGTTCCCGGAGGCGGGCTCGGCCTATACCTACGCGCAAAAATCGATTAACCCGCACGTTGGTTTTATGGTCGGCTGGTCGTCGCTGCTGGATTATCTCTTTTTGCCGATGATCAACGTGCTGTTGGCGAAGATCTACCTCTCCGCCCTCTTCCCGGAAGTGCCGCCGTGGGTGTGGGTAGTGACGTTCGTCGCCATTTTAACCGCCGCAAATCTGAAGAGCGTTAACCTGGTCGCCAACTTCAATACCCTGTTTGTGCTGGTGCAAATCTCCATCATGGTGGTGTTTGTCTTCCTGGTGGTTCAGGGGCTGCATAAGGGTGAAGGCGTTGGCACGGTCTGGTCGCTACAGCCGTTTATCAGCGAGAACGCGCATCTGATTCCGATTATTACCGGGGCGACGATCGTCTGCTTCTCGTTTCTCGGTTTTGATGCCGTGACCACGCTTTCAGAGGAGACGCCGGATGCCGCGCGGGTTATTCCGAAAGCGATTTTTCTGACGGCGGTGTACGGCGGCATTATCTTTATCGCAGCGTCGTTCTTTATGCAGCTGTTCTTCCCGGATATCAGCCGCTTTAAAGACCCGGATGCCGCACTGCCGGAGATCGCGCTGTACGTCGGCGGCAAGCTGTTCCAGTCGATTTTCCTCTGCACCACGTTTGTGAACACGTTAGCGTCTGGCCTGGCGTCACATGCCAGCGTGTCGCGTCTGCTGTATGTAATGGGGCGCGACAATGTGTTTCCGGAGCGCGTGTTTGGCTATGTACACCCAAAATGGCGCACCCCGGCGCTGAACGTCATTATGGTCGGAATTGTCGCATTGTCGGCGCTGTTCTTCGATTTAGTCACCGCCACGGCGCTGATTAATTTCGGTGCGCTGGTGGCGTTTACCTTCGTGAATTTGTCGGTGTTCAACCACTTCTGGCGTCGTAAAGGAATGAATAAAAGCTGGAAAGAGCACTTCCACTATTTACTGATGCCGCTGGTTGGCGCGCTGACGGTGGGTGTCCTGTGGGTTAACCTCGAAGCCACGTCGCTGACGTTAGGGCTGGTGTGGGCGGCGCTGGGTGGCGCGTATCTGTGGTATCTGGTACGTCGTTATCGCAAAGTGCCGTTGTATGAGGGTGACAGAACGCCGGTGAGCGAGACGTAATTGTTGGATGGCGCTGCGCTTATCCAACCTACTATTCATCACCAATTGTAGGCCCGATAAGCGTAGCGCCATCGGGCAAAAAGCGGCGCACTACGCGTCGCTTTTAACCTGCTGATAATACGGCACTCGCCGTGTGGTGCCGGTCAGGTTATCAAACACATCCACCTCTGCGGTGCTGATTTTCATCCCCGTTCTCCGCAGCTTCTGCACATCCGCCGCGATACGTTGAATGCCAAACCAAAAAAGCCCATCCAGCGCGGTAACCTGCAAATCATTTTCCAGCGCCAGCTTCAAACGCTCGCGTGGCTGTTTAATCTGTTTGGCAATTTCCTGATACGGCGAGGCGGTTGAAAGCGTGCCATCCATTCGCCGGATACGGTTGGATAAGCGGTATTGATATTCATCGGGAATGGCGTCCAGGCTGGCTTTCAGGCTGTAAACACAGCCGAAACGTTTACCATTAAAGAGGACATTTTTCTGACTGAGCTGAAGTTCATCACGTACGGCGGCGATCAGCTGTGGCGCGCGGATTAACAACAGACGAAAAGGCAATTCGAAGCTGGTGACGTAGTCAACGTTCAGCAGCGCAATGCGTAAACGCTCCTGCGCGCCCGCGCCGGACTGACGGCACTCTTCAATCACTTCCGCCCACTGTTGGGCGAGCCTCGGCGACTCGCCCGCTTCGGTGAAGCTGTACTTTTCAATCTGATAATCGATTCTTCCGGCCACAGCGCGTTCCTTCCTTTGCGATCAGCAGGTTACTTTAGCAAGTGTCCGGAAAAATCGACAGCGTCATGCGTTAAAAATCAGGCGTGGGACTCAGGCATTTCGATAATAATAAAATGGCTCTGTTCTTTAGCGGCACTGAATTTCAGGGTCGCCGGCCCGGTAATTTCCAGGGTATCTTTTTTACCTAACGAAGCGAAACCTTTCACATTCACTTCACCTTCGAAGTTATTGATATAGGCCTGGCGTCCGGCCTGCAGTTGATACTCAACTTCCGCCGTCGGGTTGGTCAATTCGCTAACGTACATGTTCACATCCTGATTGAGCATCAGCGGCGCATCGTCATTTTTCAGGCTACCGACAATATGCAGGAGCTTGTTTTCACGCTCTTCCGCCTGATATTTACGCTGGTTATAACGCACCTCCAGCCCCTGCTTCGGCGGCAGGATCCAGATTTGCAGGAAGCGACACCATTCATCATGTTTATTCAGCTCAGAGTGCCAGACACCATTCCCGGCGGTAATCGCCTGTACATGTCCGCGCCCCAGCGTCTCTTCCGTTTGCGTTGCGCTGTCCCAGTGGGTCAGTTGGCCATCAATCACATAGCTGACAATTTCCATGTTTTGATGCGGGTGGCGACCAAAACCGTTGTGTGGTTTCACATTGTCATCATTCACCACACGCAATACGCCATAATTCATGTTGTCAGGATCGTAATAATTGGCGAAGGAAAAATGGAAGTAGGTATCGGCCGGGTGATAATCACTTGCGGGCAGATAATGCAGGGATTCGCCTTTTTTTACGCGGTATTGGGTTGTCATTGTTTCTCTCCGGTGTTCATATAATGCGGACAGATTAATCACCATTCTCCCCAGGATAAATGGGGCTACACACAATTCACCGTTACGAAAAATGAAAGAATACGATCTCCTGTCCCTGCGCAGCTTTGTCGCCGTAATCGAAACGGGCAGTTTTTATAATGCTGCCGTACAGCTTGAAACCAGCAGCGCCTCCATCAGCCGCCGCGTCTCTTCGCTGGAACAGAGTCTGGGCGTGCGCCTGCTCAACCGCACCACGCGACACCTGGAACTCACTACCGCCGGTGAGCAGTTTTACAAGGATGTGAAAGGGATCCTTGAATCGCTGGAACAGGCGGAAGAACGGCTGAACTGCTTTCAGGAGACGCTGAGCGGCGTAATTCGTCTGTCGGCGCCGTTAACCTATGGCGTGAAAAAACTGGCACCGCTGCTGCCGGTGTTTATGGCGAAATATCCGCAAATCACCGTGCAGTTACAGCTGGAAGACCGACTGTCGGATCTGGTGGGAGAAGGCCTGGATTTGGCTTTACGCATCAGTGCATTGAATGATTCGTCGCTGGTTTGCGCTCATCTGGCAGACCTTCCACGGCTGTTTTGCGCCTCGCCGGCGTATCTTGCGCGAAAAGGTGTCCCGGCATCACCGGCTGACCTTGCCGGGCACAGCTGTCTGCGCTATTCGCTGCTCTCCGCGCGCGATGAGTGGGGATTTACCGAAGGCAAAGAGCTACCTGAAATGAATACCCCGCTTATCACCGATAACGGCGACGTGCTGCGGGAAGCGGCAATCCAGGGGATGGGCATCGCTATGCTGCCGTGGTTTATCGTCGAAGATGCGCTGCATGCGGGCACGCTGGTGCCGGTAATGCAGGATCATGCGCCGTCAGCGCTCCCCCTTTCGCTCATTCGCCCCACTCGCCACTATACGCCTGTGCGCGTCACCACCTTTATGGCGTGGCTGCGCGAAGTGTTGTGTACGTCAATTGAGTGATACTATTCCGGCCAGACACCCGCGAAACCTTAACCAGAGGCTTTTTATGAACAACGATATCCCATTGAAGTATTACGATATTGCCGATGAATACGCGACGGAATGCGCAGAGCCGGTCGCCGAGTCTGAACGCACACCGCTGGCGCACTATTTTCAGCTGCTGCTGACCCGCCTGATGAATAACGAAGAGATCAGCGAAGAGGCGCAGAAAGAGATGGCCGATGAAGCGGGTATCAACGCCGCGCGAATTGATGAGATTGCGGAGTTCCTGAATCAGTGGGGAAATGAGTAATTCCCTACCCGTGTTTATGATGCGGGAAATGCCCGGTAGCGGCGCTTACCGGGCCAGTGAAGCCAGTCAAATAAACGCGCTGACCACCCCCACAATAAGCGCGATAAAGAATAACCCCCGGTATAACATCGTCGGAATGGCGAGCCATTTTCTGACAATCCCCAACGCCACCACCACCAGCGCCGCCGGATAAATCGCACTGAGCACCGGAACCGCCAGCATCGTGAGCGAATCAAGCCCCAGTATGGCAATCATCG
Organism: Pseudocitrobacter sp. CD920760; assembly: GCF_057782505.1. Classification (NCBI taxonomy): domain Bacteria; kingdom Pseudomonadati; phylum Pseudomonadota; class Gammaproteobacteria; order Enterobacterales; family Enterobacteriaceae; genus Pseudocitrobacter; species Pseudocitrobacter sp. CD920760. The sequence continues at coordinate 2,013,936 of NZ_CM173490.1, read as the reverse complement.
CCGAAAGTACCAGTGAAAGCGTGACCAGCAGGCCATAAGAGATGCCGGTTATCTGATGAAAATAACGCGCGGTGCCGGTCGTCAAACCTATCGCCGTCACCAGACACGCCAGCGTAATAATTGCCGCAAGCAACGCGCGACCATATACGCCAAAGACGGTCTCCACATAGGCGCTCATAATTTGCATCCCGTTACTGGCGGAATGTTCCAGCGTATGCGCGCCCATAGAAATATAACAGACGTAAATAAGCACCAGCCCGGCGGCGGCAATCAGCGCCGCGCGACTGGAATAACGCAGAATACCTTTGGCATTCACGATGCCGCGCTGATAAAGCGTGTGCGTGATGATCGCCCCAAAGCATAACGCGCTAATGACATCCAGCGTCTGATAGCCATTGATGAACCCGGTACCAAACGGATGCGTATCAAACGCGTCAACCGCAGAGGTCAGCGCGCCGGTAGGGTAAATCCAGGCCGTGACGCCAATGAAAATCAGTGCGCCAATTTTCACCGGCGAGAGGAAGAAGCCGACAATTTCCAGCAACTTGCCCGATTTTGCCAGTACCGCGCCTGCCAGGGCGAAGAACGCAAAAGAGAATACCGTTTTTTGCGTCAACGTACTCTGCGCACCGTTGGTTATCGCTTCATAGCTAATGGTGGCCGTACGCGGTGTACCAAATAAAACGCCGAGCGTCAGGAAACAAACGCTGATAAAAGCAATACTCACGGCCTGCCCCAATGGACGCGTCAGTTCGTTAATATCCCCTTTATTGATCGCCAGAGAAATAATGGCCAGCGCAGGAAACAGCACGGCAGTAATAATAAAGCCGGCGCCCGCGGTGACGGAGTTCGCGCCCGCCTGCATACCCACCAGCGGCGGGAAAATAATATTCCCGGCCCCCAAAAATAACGCAAGGGTCATCCCGCCTAACGCGAGCGTATCCGCGAAGGAGAGGTGTTTCGTATCCGACATGAAAGAAACTCTTAAAAGAGAGTGGCGACGTGATGCGCCACCCGAGATCAGAACTGGCTCAAACTTCCCCAGACATAGACAACGTACAAAAGCACAATGATGGCCGTGCCAAGCGCGACCACATAGCGAGGCTCTTTATGCTTCATCACAGGCTGAAGGTTCCTTCAATCATCATGCGTGCCGCGCCGTACAGTTCAACGCGGTCATCCTCACGGACGACACAGCGCAGCGTGCCTTTCCGCGCCCCACCCTGCTGGGCAGATAACGTATTTTTGCCCAGGCGCTCCGCCCAGAACGGCGCGAGGAAGGTATGCGCGGAGCCCGTTACCGGGTCTTCATTGACGCCAACCTGCGGGCCAAACCAGCGCGAGACAAAATCAAATTTATCGTCGGCAGCGGTGACGATCACGCCGCGCGTATCAAAAACATTGAGCGCGTTAAAGTCTGGCGACAGGCCGTCAATCATCGTTTTGTCATCGACCAGCACGATTAAATCAGCCGCTTTCCAGACGCCAACGACGCCGTGGGTAATGCCGAGCGCTTCCAGTAATCCTGCCGGGATATCAATGGCTTGTGCCTTTTGCGCCGGGAAATCCATACAGTATTCATCACCGTGCCGGGAGACGCTAAGCTCGCCGCTGCGTGTCTGGAAGCGAATCGTTTTACCGGAATAGCCCAGCTTATTAAACAGCACCCAGGACGCGGCGAGCGTCGCATGACCGCAAAGATCCACTTCTACCGCAGGCGTACACCAGCGCAGGTGAAAGCCATCTTCCGTCGGCACAAAGAACGCCGTCTCCGACAGGTTATTTTCACGGGCAATGGCCTGTAGCGTGTCGTCGCTCAACCATTCCTTCAGCGGACACACGCCCGCCGGGTTACCGCCGAAGGGTTCGGCGGTAAATGCATCAACCTGATAAAATGGGATGTTGTGTGTATTATTGTTTTTCATCATTTTTTTCCAGATAGTTATAGATGGTGTAACGCGAAACGCCCAGCGCATGCGCGATATGCCCCACGCTGCCTTTAACCTTAAAGAAGCCCATTTTTTGCAATTCCGCGACCACGCGTTTGCGAAACTGAATTTTGTTTTCTGACCCCGTCTGGCGAAACCTGGCAATGACTTCATCAAAGGACTGCGCGGGAATTTTGTCGCTCATATCCTCTGCTTCCTGCTCTGCCACTGTCGGCAACAACGAGTCCAGCGTGCGCTTCAGGCTATTCACAACATCCAGATCCACATTGATGCAAAAAGCGACCAACGGAACGCCATCCTCGCTGTAGTAAATCGTCGAAGCGCTGTTCAGCACTTTGCCTGAGGAGGTGGTGGTTTTGTAATTATTGAACACGCGGGAAGGCACACGCTGAGCCGGCTCCAGCAGCCCCAAAAAGCCCACATCATCATTGGGCCCGGAGAGCAAAGGATCGCCCGGCTCTCGGCCACTCACATGACCATTGACGATGCTGATAACAGAGCACTCAGGCTGTGTCAGATCGTGTAAGACGGCTTCCGTATTCGCCGCAAGCGTGGTGCGCATGGCATCCATTGACGCCATCAGAATATTCAGGAGGTTAGACATGGTTCAATCGCCTGTACTTCAATTTCAACATCCAGCCCAAATGCGAGGCGGCTGGTCACAACAGAACGCGCAGGGAATCCGTCCGGGAAATGGCTGCGATATGCGGCATTAAATTCGGCAAAATGCGCCATATCGCTGAGCCATACCTGTACACGCGCAATATCGTTTAACGTCGCCCCCGCGAGTGCCAGCGTCTGTTCAATGGAATCCATAATACGCAGGGTTTGTTCGGTGACCGAACCCGGTAAAGGCTCACCGTTTTGCGTCATGGAGACCTGGCCCGAAAGGAAGAGAAAACCGTTGGCTTTCACCATATCCGAGAACGGAAACGGCTTGCTGGAGGGGTATCGTTGAAGCGTCATAATGCAATGCCCATAGCTGATGTATGGGCACATCATAGCATCGCGATTTAAAAATTAAACACTTCTATAAAAATAAACAAATGTTGAATTTATACATCCCCCTCTGCCCGGCCTAGAACGCGCTGGGGTTGCAGGCATGGGTTGGCTTCTGGCTAACGGGGTGAATAAAGTGCAATTCACTCGCATGGAGCATTAATCGGGACACCGTTTCCGTGCCCGGCAGAAGCTGCCCGCCGTAAAGATCGCAGCCTAAAATGGGATACCCCAAATGCTGGCAATGAATACGTAACTGATGAGTACGCCCCGTCTCCGGGATAAGCTCGACGCGGGTCACGGGTAGCGCCGCGCCCTCTCCCGGCGTGTGATAAATACGCTCAAGCACCCGATATCGAGAACGTGCGGGCTTGCCCTCGCAGGCGTTGATCGACATCAGAGGAAACAGCGCGGGATCTTTGGCAATAGCAGCATCAATCACGCCTTCATCATCTTGCAGATGCCCGCAAAGCAGCGCTGTGTAAACCTTGCTCACCGTACGCTGGCTGAACTGCTGACACAGTGCCGCATTGATAGCTTTGTCGCGTGCCACGAGCATTAATCCGGAAGTGCCGAAATCGAGACGATGGACCAGCGTACAACCCGGAAACTGCTGCACCAGACGGTAATGCACCGAATCTCTATTTTGCGGGTTTTTGCCTGAGAGACTGAGCAGACCGGAGGGTTTGTTGATCAGAAGCAGATGTTCATCCTGATAGAGAATCTCTACATCGTCATGGCATGGAGGAGCAATAAAAGTGTCGATAAGGGTAGACATGACGCGGCCTGGCATGGAAATGGGTGGAGATGATAGCGGAATTTAAGGTGAGGAGCGAATGCCTGTGGCTGTTTGGGTGGGATGACGTAACCACGCGCCCTGAACTGATGAACGGTGGACGATGTTTTTAGACTCTGTAAAAATGATTCACACACTTGCGCCATACTAAATAGCCATGTCTTTGCCAGACGGATTCTGCGCTGAGGATATCAAGATGCCCGATTTTCACCAACTCACCGCCACCAGTCTGCAGGGGCAAAACATCGCAATGGCCGACTACCTCGGTCAACTGGTCCTGGTAGTGAATACCGCCAGCCATTGTGGCTTCACACCACAATACGCAGGCCTTGAAGCACTTTATAAGAAATATGCCGCTCAGGGTTTCGTTGTGCTGGGTTTCCCCTGCAACCAGTTCGGTAAACAGGAACCCGGCAATGCCGATGACATCGCGCAGACCTGTCACATTAATTACGGCGTAAGCTTCCCGATGTTCGAAAAAGTGGACGTCAACGGCAGCGCTGCACATCCGATATTCCGTTACCTGAAAGCTGAATTACCCGGTGTTCTCGGCGGACGAATCAAGTGGAACTTCACGAAATTCCTGATAGGGCGCGATGGCAAGCCAATTAAGCGTTTTGCGCCTTTCACCACGCCAGAGAAAATGGAGGATGCGATCGTTGCTGCGCTTAAGATCTGAGGTCGTCGGTAGCGTTTCATACATCGAGTTAGAACTCGCTCTGTACGTGAGAGGTTAAGTTGGCTGCTTGCTGATTGCGGATAGTGAGGAATTTGGGAATGTCCGCTTCGTGCCAGAAGCGGAAGTGACTTTTGTCACAGTGCGTTTTGTTTATGACACGATAGCGTTGAATGCTCTTTTCGCTGATTTGCCTGAGCAAAGTGCAATACCGCAGATAATCAGTAGCGCGCTAACCAGATGATATAAATGTAATGGTTCACTGAGAAACATCACGCTGAATAAACCACCGCTCAACGGGATAAAATGGGAAAACACTTCTCCACGCGTCGCGCCAATCGACTGAATACCTTTATTCCACAACAAATACGAGAGCCACGACGGAAAAATAATCAGGTACAGCAGACCAATAACCAAACCGCTGTGACTAAATTCGGCAAGCGGCGGAATGCCATTTTTTGCCATAGAGAATATCAATATTGGAAGGAGCACTACAGCACCTATCGTCGCGCTAACTGTCACAAACGCATTCCCCCCTACTTCACGAGGTTTAAGGCGTAGAAATGCGCAATATACCGCCCAACTTGCTGCCGAGCCCATCGTCCACAGATCGCCACGATTGAGATGCTTTAGGGTATCCAGGTGCCATAAATCCCCCTGCATCACCAACCAGACCACACCGAAAGAACTGATAATAACCCCAGCGATATTCTGAGCTGTTATTTTTTCTTTGAAAATGGTTTTATTGATCAATAAAACCAATGCCGGAGTCGTAGACAAATAAATGGCAGCATTAAGCGACGAGGTATATTGCAAACCAACGTACAGGGTTAGAGGAAATAATACTTGCCCAAACAAAGCCAGGAAAGTGATTATGTGAAAAGAACGCTGCATAGCGTTCCATTGCCCACGAATCTGCCTGTGATAGAGCGCTGCCAGCAACACAGCAGTGAATATCCAGCGAGCTGAGGATAATAAAATAGGGTCTACAAGAGTGACTAACAGATGTCCTACAACATAATTCCCGCCCCAAAAACACGCGGCGAGAGTAAGCAATAAATAAGGCATAACCACACTCTCAATAATACAATTTTGTTCCCGGAACAATACCTCGAAGGAAATGGAGATGCTAATATAAAGTTTTGCTCAGATGGTATCGTTTTAAACTATGAAGTTTACCCTACGGCAACTTGAATTTTACATTGCTTTAGCAGAAACATTGCAAGTGTCTAAAGCCGCCAGTCGTTGTCACGTTTCACAGTCCTCCATGACGGTTGCATTGCGTAATCTGGAAGAAGCACTTAATGCACAGCTCTTTCTGCGTCAGCCCAAAGGGATCCGGCTCACTTTGGCAGGGGAGCGCTTTCTGACACATGCCCGCACGATCATAAGCAACAGCCACATCGCCCTGGAGGATCTGCATCGCCAACCGGAAACGACTGCCGGAAAAGTGCGGATAGGGATAGCTCAGACGCTCTCGGCATACCTACTACCGGAAATGCTTAGTGACATTGAAAACCGTTTTCCCTTACTGGAAATCGACTATTTCGAGACCACGGCACCTGAGCTGCTGACCGCTCTGCGCCAGCAGCAGGTTGATTTTTGTCTACTGCTCACTTCAAATATTGAGCGCGATAGCAACCTTGTGGTCGAAACCATTCTTCGATCGCTGCGCCAGTTGTGGATCGCCCCGGGACATGCTTTGCTGAGTCAGTCTGTTATCAGACTACGGGATATCGAGAAGCTGCCCTTTTTGATGCTCGAAACCGACCAATATCCCACGGTGATCACCCAAGTCTGGCAGCACGCTGGCTATCAACCCAGCATCCACTTCCGCAGTAACTCCTTTGAAGCTGTTCGCAGCCTCGTTGCCCAGGGCAACGGTATAACCATCTTATCCGACCTGGTCTACCGCCCCTGGTCGCTAAACGGTCAGCGTGTCATTCGCCGGACGATTGAGGACTGCATCACCTACATGGACGTCGGCGTGGTCACCAACGCCGGACAACAGTTGTCAGTTCCGGCTCAGAGATTAAGGGATTTTCTACGTACGCTGATTGTGAGACTTGAGGGTAAGAGCTAAGTGCGTTGTCAAAAATCGGTTCAGGGAAACTAAAGAATGAATAGCTACCGCAGCTGTAGCTATCTTTTAAGTTGGCAGATTAGTGTCAACTTCCGCTCCTCGCTCAAAGCAGCCTATCAACCTCTAACAGCTTAAAAACAAGAGTGTTCGTCATTGCCAGCCCCTTCACGCTGCATTCTGACTGAATTCCGCCCAGCGGGCTAGCAGGTAAGCCGGGTTAATCGGACGCTGGGTATCAGCAATGAGCTTACCTTCAAATTGCGCCAGGTCGGGATCGTCTGCCAACACTGCCGCGTCAAAGTGAACGGTCAATGTCTCTGGGTTAATCGCCATCAGGCCCGCATCAAACAAGCGATGCAGGTCAACGCGCATAAGCAGCCCGTTAGTGTAATGGTCGATACCGTCATTGCAGTGCTCCACAAGATGGGCCGCTTCCGTGCGCTGGCGTGTGCGAACACCGGAAATCACGCAACAATTAAAACAGTTCAGACGTACTGTCTCGGTGAATTCCACCTGATCAGGACGAGTGATGATCTCCACTTTATTGCCTTCTCGTTTAGGCTTCACAGGAAGTTCTGCAATGGGTGCTACCGGTTGTTGCATATCTATCGGTTCGATAGGCTGACTGACTGGTGCTGGCTGTACCTGTTTATGCACACGTGCAGCCATAAAATCACGGGCGCTTTCGAGCATAGTTTCAGCGGTGCCGCGGAACTGTAAACGGAATTCGAGCAGCAGATGCGTCGGTAGAATCTGGCGCAATTTTTCGTGGATATCTTCACGGCTGGCTTCATCATTGATGCGTTTTTTATTAGCCTTCCGCTCTTCTTCTTCACGGCGAAGGCGTGACGCTTTATGTAGATCCTCCAAACGCTGCAAGTCCTCAGCCTTAGTAGCGGCTTTTTTCCCCTTTTGGATTTTCCCGACAGCATCACGCCGGAAGCAGTACTTTTCAAAAATGGATGAGGAGAGAATAGCCGCGATGATTTCCTGTACTGGAAGACCTTGATTCCGAAGGCCACTCACCCATTCGTGAAGCTGTTTCGAATACGGCACACCCTTTTCAATCACCCCGCCACTGGCAAGGCGCAGAGCTTCATCTTTATGGCATTCAACAATCTGGAAACGCCGTTCCTGTTCCAGTTGCTCATTTTCATGTTGGTGGACCTCAACCTGCTGTCGTTTGGCCTCCGCTTTCTCCAGTGTTTCCCGCGTTAATTCTCGATAGTTTTCGGTGGAGGCTTGCGCCTTTAGATAGCGAGCATAAGCAACGGATTTAGGAACATTGCGGAGGATATATTCCTCATCTTTACCAACGGCAAGTTGACGCTTAATTTCTAACATGAGGCCGCTGCGATCAACCTTTGGCCCCGCAGGAAGGATGGCATTCAACAGTTTGGTAATGCGTACACTGCCAGTGCCACTTAATTTGGTAATACGATTATTTTTGAAAAATTTCTTTGCCATACTCAAAAGTTCCAGCCCAGACCTACAACGCACCAGCATAATTATACCGACAAATCGTACTAATCCCTCGCTGATGACTTTTAATCCCCGTATGCAGGTGTAACGCTTTCGCTTCATGCACCCAGAAACTGCCGCCTGCCTGCGCCTGCGGGTGGAAGAGACGAGCTTGCGGATACCTTTCGCTCAGTTGACCGTGACTCAAGCCAAACCATTTCCTCGACACCTCACGGAATTCGCGCGTCGTTAACAACCGCCCCCCCATTCGCTGACAGCGTTCGCGGGCGGTAGAAAAATTATTATCAACCGTGCCCTCACCGATGAGCCAGGTATTCACAACGAAAGGATAGTGCTGCGTATTGCCCGTCTTGCGGTTACGCAGCGTCAAGGTATTGGAAAGTTCATGTTCCTGTGGCTGCCGTTTCATCACCAGCGTTACTCGCCCTTCCTGATGCGGTCGAATGTCGAGCCAGTCATGGGCAACGCTAAAGACGACATCATTCAGATTGAGCGCTTCGTGATTGCTGCTCATGGTGACCGTGGCCCCGGTAAACCCGGCGCTTAGAATACTGGCGGTGCGAAAACCGGAATTGGTGGGCGAGTGAAAGCTTATACGCTTGAAATAGTCTGTGGTTTCAGCGGCAGAAAGCGTTGGGGCAAAAATGAGTGGGGCGAAACAGAAAATCCAGGCCTGGGGTTGCATCGGCTTCCTTTCGAATCATAGCAGTCTCTTCAGGCAGCATAGCGCGGCGGGTTGCGGTTTAAAGCTTTTTTACCTTATTAGAAAATACCTGTGAAATCTTCACGCTTTAACCATAAAAAACGGGCCGCTCAGATAGAACGGCCCGCTATTATTGCTACGCCTTGTTATCAGAATGCATATTTAACGCCCAGCATTCCCTGCGTATCACTGTAGCCTTTGTCGCCCACTTGCTGTGCTACGTTCCCCCAAACCTGCAGGTTTTTATTCAACTGCCCTTCCACGCCAACTTTCAGCTCACCGAGGTTACGTGCGCCTTCCTGGTAACTGGTGACACCGTTCATCTTGACGCCATAGGTCTGCGAGTTGTAGATCCAGTTAGCTTCGACGAACGGTTGGAAATCACGCGTTTTCCCTTCGTCGATGGCATTGTGGCCTTTAATGTAAGCCCTCATGCCCAACCGCGTTTGCAGATTACCGTCGCTTTTATCCTTCACTCGCGTTCCGTTTGCTTCCGTATGGTTATCCGCCTGCACATCCATCCAGGTCAGTTGCGCTTTCGGTTGCAGCCAGTAGCTGGAACGCCCAGTATCATCCGTCCCCAGCAGGAAGCTATAACCGGCTTCAACAGAGGCAGTGATACCGTCAGAGTCATACTTCTCACTCGCCAGGCCCTGTCCCGAGACTTTGTTATCAAACCAGTTGTAAAGGATCCAGCTGTCCAGATAGGTGCCCGTTTTATCCGCTTCATTCGCGTACCACGTACCGTAAAAGCCCACGCTATAACCCGTAACCTGACCATGTGAACGATAGCCCGTCACATTGGATTTAGTATTGCTTTTACTATTACCATACCCGGCCATCATCCCGAGATGCCAGCGATCCAGGCCGTTAGTACTCCATTGCGCAAGGTCTCCGCCAAGCTGCACCACATAGCGGTTACTCTGCGTTTTAAGCTGCCCTTTCGCGGTATCGAAGCGATTGTGTCCCCCAACCTGACGCAACCACAGACTGGTAACTTTCTGTTCACCGGTCAGTAAATCCGTGTACTGAGTGTCGCCTAAACGATCGTGCAGACGGGTGTTAAACAGCGTATTTGCCGCCGCCAGGTTAGCGATATAAGAAGCGCTTTCCGGACGATATGTTGATGGGCCTGTCGGGTCAGTTGGATTAACGGGGTCTACCGGGTCAGTTGGATCGACTGGGTCGACCGGATCAACGGGATCAACTGGGTCTACCGGGTCTACCGGGTCGGTTGGCTGCGTGTTAGTCAGGTACCAGTTAGTGGCATTTCCTCCTGTACCGCGCCCGAGGAAGTATTCGTAACTACCCGCAACAATACGCCCGGACTGAACAAAATCGCCGTCGGAACGTCCACCAACGTCGATAATTTCGATCCCGTTAATCGTTTTCGCACCGCTGCCACCCGCGTTGTTCACCACAACATTCGTGGTACCCGCTGTGTCTCCCATCACAACCAGTTTATCAGTCAGCGAGTTATCATCACCCAGAACGGTATTCATCACTAACGTACCGTTGTCACCTGTGTAATTACCACTGACAGTAAGGATGTTGCCAACTGTAGAACCTGCCAGCTGTACGGTGCCGGTATTGTTCAGCATCCCCAGGTTAAGTTGGGTCGCACTTGTTGAACTCCCGTAGCCCGTGAGGCTGGTGAGGGCGTTATAAGCAGCAATGATACCTGCGTTGTTCACCACGCCAGCCACGGTGCCGGTTCCGGAGAGAATTCCGCCATCTGTAATGTCAACGTCACCGCCCAGTTCAGAGGACTCAGAGCCTTCTTCCCCGACCACCAGCGAGCCCGCAGCGACCTGAGTGGTACCGCTGAAGCCTGACATGGACGAACCGACGCTCAGGGTTCCTGCACCGTTTTTCACCGCCAGCCCGCTGCCGGTCACCGTGTTGGCTAACGTCCAGTCCTGACCGTTGTTGAAAATCAGCGTGCCGTCATCAATGATGTTGGCGGTGCCCAGATTCTGCGCCTGAGAAGCCTGTAGCGTCGCATCGTTGTCAATCTGGAACAACCCTGCAAACGCACTGTTATTGCCTGATAACGTAATATCCGCGCCGGCCTGCGTTTGTACTTTACCTTCACCCACCATCGCGACAGACGCGGTTCCTGTCGGTAAAGCGGTCCATGCTGCATTATCCTGGCTAAGTGATCCGAAGGTGAGCGTGTCATCCGAGCCCGTCAGGGTGATGCTCTGGGCATGATTAAAAGCACTTGCCGTGTTCAGTTTGAGTTCTGAACCACCATTAAGCGCAATCTCGCCCGTGTAAGCTGTCTGATCGCCGTTAACAATAACCACACTTGGGTCGATGGTCAGAGCGCCATCACCTGCCAGCGTTCCCGCTTCAATTGCGCCGCCAAAGGTATCGCCCGCAGTGCGTTGGCTATCGGAGATAGTCAATGATCCAGAGATAGTCATCAGGCTTCCGGCAGCCGTATTAAGCGCGCCGATAGTCTGGCTATGACCTTGCATATCTGCTGCGGTACCCGCAGCCAGATTTAGCGAAGAGGTTTGCCCCAACACATTATTGTTTGCCATCACCAGCGTGCCGGAACGCACATCCGTTGCGCCAGTGTAGCTATTACTGCCGTTAGAAAGTGATACCTGTTGCCCGGCACCAGCGGTAATCGCCAGGTCGCCCACACCAATCACCTTCGCGGCTAAATCGGTCGCCGCGCCCGTCGCCCCAGCGGCAGGTGCCAGGACCAATGCGTCATCACCGCTGGCCAGCAAATTGACCTGTTGCAGGCCATAGTTGACATATAACCCGTCGGAAGCGGTCCCGGCGGTAAGGCCAAAATCATAGGTGCCTTCGGCGACTTTGATACCATTTTGCGTGAGATCCAACGTACGCGCGTCAGAGATCGCATCGCCGTTTTGATCCACTAAATGAATGCTTCCGCCCGTGCCGGTCACACTATTAGCGTTGACTAATTTCACGCCTGCACCCTGATCGTCCTGTTCAAGCAGCGGCAGACGAGTATCTGGAACCGGTTGCGTGTTATTAAACTCCGCCGGAACATTAACCTGTACCGTACCTGTACCAGAGATATCAAGGTTATCCGCCGTAATCACGCTGACGGCAACTTTGTCCGCAGGCGCATCAGCATTGAAAATAGCCATACCACCGTTGAAAGTCAGGCCACCAATACGTTGATCACTGTCTGCCGCACTGCCGTCGCCAATGGTAGTGATATTGCCTGTATCAAGTTGCAGGGTGGCCTGCGTTAAGGCAGCAGTGTTGTCGCCGGTTAACGTGAAGGTGTTATTGGCCAGCGCGACGGTACCTTTAAAGTCAGAGCCGACATCTGAAGATAAGTGAAAAGCTTCGCCCTGATTCGATGCACTTAAGGTGCCCTCACCGGTCAGAACGTTGTTAAAGGTAAATTCGCCGTCGGCGAGTGCCGCAAGCGTCGCTTCCAGCGCAATGTTTGCCGCGCCAGAGCTCAGGTTGACCTGAGATGTCGTGGTGGTCGCATCGAGCTGTAATGTGCCCTTCTCCACTTTTGTTCCGCCGGTGTATTCGTTGATGCCAGTCAGAATCAACGTGCCTTCACCAGTTTTACTCAGGGAACCGGAGCCGGTAATCAACTCATCAAGGGTGTTATCGAAACCATTGGTATCGACAGCGCCGCCGCCTGCTCCCAGCACAAAATCAGTGGTATTGATATCAGCGACCGCACCATAGCGCAGCGTACTACCGTTATCGAGAGTCAGCGAAGTGAGGTTTGAATTCCCGGTCATTTCCCAGACGCTGCTATCGCCATCAATGAAGAGGTTGAGGGTACCCGCCGTTGAAGCCCCGAGTTTGGAATCCGTAATCCCCACGAATTGACTGCCATTTGCCATGTTAAGGGAAACTAACGCTTTGCTTGCGCTCAGAATATTACCATTAATATTATAAACACCCGAGATATCGCTGCCAGTGCTAACGTCATGAGATTTAATTATTGCTGATGCGCCTGTTGCATAAATTGCAGAGCCGGTCCCCACAGTGATATCGGCATCACCGGAAAGATAAATCTCAGCTAATTTATTTGCCGTCGTTGAAGAGGCATACAAACCATTTGCGGTATTGCCGGTTGTTGAAATGTCAACATTCCCCAGCGAAATCATACCTAACCCCCTGGCATAAACGCCATGGGCGTTATTTCCGGTGGTCGTTATTTTACTGTCACCATTAAGGTAAATTTCTGCCTTTCCTTTCGCCGTCTTGAAGAGGGCCGCTACCCCAGTATCTTGACCCGCGAACACAGCATAACCTGAGTCACCTCCACCATTAGTCGTGGTGGTAATATCGGCATTTCCATTGATCGTTATTGTTGCTTTCGCATTTTCATTTTCTGAGGAAGAGTTAGCGCGAATGCCCATTCCGCTCGCAATAATTTCAGCATCACCATTAATCGTTACTTCAGCGAGATTTATCCCACTGTTGAGTTCTCGGCCCAGGTTGATACCGTCAGCACTGGATCCCGTTGTTTCTGAATGATAATTCTGTATGACAACAAAGCCACCACCCGCTTTGGTATGAATCCCGTCAGCAGCGGTACCTGAGGTATTCACTGTAAGATCGTTGAATTTATAGGTGGAACCATCATTAAGATAGATAGCCCATCCAGCCAAAGGTGCAACTGTACCCTCAGCCTCCGTTGTTACACGAACTTCCTCATAATTGGTATAGTCGCGTGCACCATTTGGATTTCCAGAACCACTATAATAAAGTACATTATTATATTCTAGAATGTCAGCACGTCCTTCAGGTAGATGCAACGCTGTAGACATCAATGCCAGAGAAATATATATCGCTATCTTTTTTTGCCTGAGCGGGGTCATTTTCATACAGGGCTCCTTGGGTTTCCCCTTACTTCACTATTAATGGTGATGGTTTAAAAATTTAATAGCAGTCCTCTCGCAGCCGGTGGCCGCAAGGAGAAAAATAATTAAAAGTAGCAACATCCCTGCAAAGCGACAGAGCGATAATAGCCCTGAAATTTCAGACCCCCATCGCCGTCATTCCTTTGAATGCCGCATTACCGCAGAAAAAATTAATCATCCGTCCACAATGCATAGGTCCTTTGTGTTAATGCACGGATAATACCAGGTACGGAACTGGTCGAATCTAAAACGGCAGTAATATTGTTTGATTTTACTTGCCAACATATCGCCACCGGGACTAAAAGCGGGCTGGCGACAATAACGATTTTACCTTCTACCTCAGGCAGTTTTTGTATTACCTGAGCTAAAGTATGCCGCGTAAGGTGAATAAACGTATAATCACAAGGGTGTCCACTCTCCTCCATTTTTGCTTTAAGTGCAGTTACGCCGAGACAAAAATAAACGTCATTTTCGGGAAAGCATTCCATGATACTGACGGTCAACGACACCTCCCTGACGTGCAATCAATGAACGAATCAGCAGGCATAAGAGTATGTTGCTATCTTGCCCTAATAAGTTGATTTCTATCGTTAATGTATTTCTCTACATACTTATAGCCGCTTATCTTTTCATACGCTAACAAGAGAGTATCCATAACTTCGGGATCTAAACGACCCGACTTGCGATATTTATCTATTGCATCACGAAATATAATCTCAACAGTTTTTGGGAAGTCACATTGCTCAAACATGCTCTCAAGATGTAGAAAAAATGCTTCATGGTCGTCATCACGCAATAGATTGACGAGCGCAAGCCTGATGATTTCTGTTTCCCGCTCATACATAGCCATAATAAACCTCACTCACCAGGAACAAACTTACTCTGTACTGCAAAGCGTCCACAAAGAGCATTGAAAAAAATATATTCACCATGTCTATGCATGCTCAGAATTATTTAAAACATAGGATTATTCCAATCGTTTTTATAATAAGAGAAAAGATCTTTTGATAGTTATTGTCTATCATAACTCTTGATATGATCGTTACGGCCGATCATAAGCAAAAAGATTATTCAGAGAATCTTATCAATACTAGCAATCGATAAAACACAACGTACTGTTTTTAATGGTTTTTATTGTAAAACCATTAAAAATTGATAATGTCTTTGAAAACTATTAATTGATAATTGATATATAACGTTAGGTTACACTTGTGATATGCAACTAATTTAGTGGGTATCTGATTTATAAAAATGAAAGGCAACATTGATAAAAATCAAAATATTTATCTCAAGCCAAAAATAAAAATGACAAAAGTCTTATTACAAACTGCTATGCCAATTTTTTCAAAACAGTGTTAAAACTTACTTTTTATATATTTTACGTAGGAAACAACATAACAATTATAGCACTGAGCATTCTCATTAGAAATGATAAACAAAGAACACAAATTAAATATTAAACACTCTACATAACGTGCTGAAAGACAGGCCGTGGAGCGATTAATCATTGATGAGAGGACATTAAAACTGATAACAAACATTAAAGCGTACTTTAAATGCACTTTCACCTGAAAGTATTAAGCCAATTCGGTTTACTAATCATGAATGACTCACTGCTGGCATTGGCTTCGTCGCGTATGTGATCGCAGCAGCAAAACTCGCGCACTCCGCTTCCTCACTTAAAACCGTGTGTTATCATTCACCTTGTAAATACCTTTCAACTCATACCGAGGCTTTGATGCTGGAGAATGTAATCATCTGATAATCAGTGACTCGACCTTTTCAGGCCGGGCTGATTATCAATGCGCCGAAATCGAATGCGGACACCACTGTGTGTTTGCACGTTTTGCACATGATGATTAACAGGTTCACCAGTATGAATTTATCCCGTCAGGAACAACGTACCTTACACGTTCTCGCCAAAGGTGGTCGAATTGCGCACGTTCGCGATTCCTCTGGCCGCGTTACCTCCGTCGAATGCTATAGCCGTGAAGGGCTTTTGCTCAGCGACTGTAACCTCGCCGTCTTCAAAAAACTCAAAACCAAAAAGCTGATTAAGTCCGTCAACGGGCAACCGTACCGTATTAATACCACGGGGTTGCAGAACGTCCGCGCCCAACTGGACAACCGTTAAGCAAGGAGCAAGTCTATGGATATCCCACGTATTTTTACGATTAGCGAAAGCGCGCACCGCATTCATAACCCCTTCACGGCAGAAAAGTACGCCACGCTGGGGCGCGTACTCAGGCTTACGCCAGAGATGCACATTCTTGACCTCGGCAGCGGCTCCGGTGAGATGCTCTGCACCTGGGCGCGCGATCATCAGATAACCGGCACTGGCGTTGATTTAAGTCCGTTGTTCACCGGGCAGGCTAAAGCACGTGCGCAGGAGCTGAAGGTGAGCGAACGCGTGAGCTTTATCCATCGCGATGCCGCAGGTTATGTGGCTGCTGAACGCTGTGATATCGCGGCCTGCATCGGTGCAACCTGGATTGGCGGGGGCCTTGCAGGCACGCTGACCCTTCTGCGTCAAAGCCTGAAACCCGACGGAATGATGCTTATCGGCGAACCTTTCTGGCGTCGTATGCCTGAATCCGACGCGGTTGCGCAGGCGTGCGGCGCAAACGCGCCAGAGGACTTTTTGGCACTGCCCGAACTGGTCGGTTTATTGGATGAGCGCGGCTATGACGTGGTGGAGATGGTGCTGGCCGACCAGGAAGGCTGGGACCGCTATGAAGCTGCAAAATGGCTCACCCTACGCCGCTGGCTGGAAGCCAACCCAAACGATCCGTTCGCGCCGGAGGTTCGCACAATATTAACCGCATCACCGAAACGGCATGTCACTTACACCCGTGAATACATCGGTTGGGGCGTGTTTGCCCTGATGCCGAGATAATCCCTCCTCCAAAAGCCGGGTAACGCTGTTACCCGGCATCGCATACCCACACAAATAAGATGTTTAATTCCTGCCGCATTTGATCACAAAAATGAAACAAATCGACCTTCTTGTGCACGTTTTCTAAAAATGTAGATATTTTTTACTTATGGCTACGAAATGAGCATCACGCACTCTCCCTGAAACCTCAAGAGGATCGCTTCTGATGAATGCACTGACCGCCGTACAAAACAACGCTGTCGATTCAGGCCAGGACTATAGCGGATTCACCCTCACCCCGTCGGCGCAATCCCCGCGTCTGCTGGAACTCACCTTCACCGAACAGACGACCAAACAGTTCCTCGAGCAGGTTGCCGAGTGGCCCGTGCAGGCGCTGGAGTACAAATCGTTTCTGCGTTTTCGGGTAGGCAAAATTCTTGACGATCTCTGTGCGAACCAGCTGCAACCGTTGCTGTTGAAGACATTGCTAAACCGCGCTGAAGGTGCGCTGTTGATCAATGCGGTGGGTGTCGATGATGTGAAGCAAGCGGATGAGATGGTGAAGCTGGCAACGGCGGTGGCGCATCTGATTGGACGTTCCAATTTCGATGCGATGAGCGGTCAGTATTACGCGCGTTTTGTAGTGAAAAATGTCGATAACTCAGACAGCTATCTGCGTCAGCCGCACCGTGTGATGGAGTTGCATAACGACGGTACCTACGTTGAAGAAATCACCGATTACGTGCTGATGATGAAAATCGACGAGCAAAACATGCAGGGCGGAAATTCGCTGCTGCTGCATCTCGATGACTGGGAACATCTGGACCACTATTTCCGCCACCCGCTGGCGCGTCGCCCAATGCGCTTTGCCGCGCCGCCGAGTAAAAACGTCAGTAAAGATGTATTCCATCCGGTGTTCGACGTCGATCAGCAGGGTCGCCCGGTGATGCGTTATATCGACCAGTTCGTCCAGCCGAAAGACTTCGAAGAAGGCGTGTGGTTGAGCGAGCTTTCCGATGCCATTGAAACCAGCAAAGGCATTCTTTCTGTGCCCGTTCCCGTTGGCAAATTCCTTTTGATTAACAATCTGTTCTGGCTGCACGGTCGCGACCGCTTTACCGCGCATCCGGATCTGCGTCGCGAACTGATGCGCCAGCGTGGCTATTTCGCTTACGCCACTAACCACTACCAGACGCATCAGTAAGCGCAAAGGAATTGAGCGGATGTATGATTTTGTGATTATTGGCGGCGGCATCATCGGCATGTCGACCGCCATGCAACTGATTGATGTCTATCCGGACGCCCGCATTGCGTTGCTGGAAAAAGAGTCCGGCCCGGCCTGTCACCAGACGGGCCACAACAGCGGCGTGATCCATGCCGGGGTCTATTACACGCCCGGCAGCCTGAAGGCGCAGTTTTGCCTGGCGGGAAACCGCGCCACCAAAGCCTTTTGCGATCAAAACGGCATTCGCTACGACAACTGCGGCAAGATGCTGGTTGCCACGTCCGATCTCGAAATGGAAAGGATGCGCGCCTTATGGGAACGCACGGCGGCGAACGGTATCGAGCGCGAGTGGTTAAACGCCGACGAACTGCGCGAGCGCGAACCGAATATCACCGGGCTCGGCGGTATTTTTGTGCCGTCCAGCGGCATTGTCAGCTATCGCGAAGTGACGGCGGCGATGGCAAAAATCTTCCAGGCCAGAGGCGGTGAGATTATCTATAACGCCGAAGTCAGCGGCCTTAATGAGCATAAAAACGGCGTGGTGATACGTACCCGCCAGGGCGGCGAATATGAAGCATCGACGCTGATTAGCTGTTCCGGGCTGATGGCTGACCGGCTGGTGAAAATGCTCGGCCTCGAACCTGGCTTTATTATCTGCCCGTTCCGCGGCGAGTATTTCCGCCTTGCGCCGGAGCATAACCACATTGTTAACCACCTGATTTACCCCATTCCCGATCCGGCAATGTCGTTTTTGGGCGTGCATCTCACCCGCATGATCGACGGCAGCGTCACCGTCGGGCCAAACGCGGTGCTGGCGTTCAAACGCGAAGGCTATCGCAAGCGCGACTTCTCATTTAGCGACACGCTGGAGATTTTGGGCTCGTCGGGGATTCGCCGGGTGCTGCAAAACCATCTACGCTCAGGACTGGGCGAGATGAAAAACTCGCTGTGCAAAAGCGGCTATCTGCGGCTGGTGCAAAAGTATTGTCCCCGGCTTTCGTTAAGCGATCTCCAGCCCTGGCCTGCCGGTGTGCGGGCGCAGGCGGTATCGCCGGACGGCAAGCTGATTGACGATTTTCTGTTTGTCACCACCCCGCGCACGATCCACACCTGCAATGCGCCCTCCCCGGCAGCGACATCAGCAATTCCTATTGGTGCGCATATTGTCAGCAAGGTACAAACGCTGTTGGCAAGCCAGAGTAACCCCGGACGCACGCTGCGAGCGGCACGTAGTGTGGATGCCTTACACGCCGCGTTTAATCAATAACCTTTGAAAACAGGATGTAGCGATGAAACTTAACGACAGTAACTTATTCCGCCAGCAGGCGTTGATTAACGGGGAATGGCTGGACGCCAACAATGGCGAGGTCATCGATGTCACCAATCCGGCGAACGGCGACAAGCTGGGTAGCGTGCCGAAAATGGGCGCTGATGAAACCCGCGCCGCTATCGACGCCGCCAACCGCGCCCTGCCCGCCTGGCGTGCGCTCACCGCCAAAGAACGCGCCACCATTCTGCGCAACTGGTTCAATTTAATGATGGAGCATCAGGACGATTTAGCGCGTCTGATGACCCTCGAACAGGGCAAACCGCTGGCTGAAGCGAAAGGCGAAATCAGCTACGCCGCCTCCTTTATTGAGTGGTTTGCCGAAGAAGGCAAACGCATTTATGGCGACACCATTCCCGGTCATCAGGCCGATAAGCGCCTGATTGTGATCAAGCAGCCGATTGGCGTTACCGCCGCCATCACGCCGTGGAACTTCCCGGCGGCGATGATTACCCGTAAAGCCGGTCCGGCGCTGGCGGCAGGCTGCACCATGGTACTTAAGCCCGCCAGTCAGACGCCGTTCTCTGCGCTGGCACTGGCGGAACTGGCGATTCGCGCGGGCATTCCGGCTGGCGTGTTTAACGTGGTCACCGGTTCGGCAGGCGCGGTCGGTAATGAACTGACCAGCAACCCGCTGGTGCGCAAACTGTCGTTTACCGGCTCGACCGAAATTGGCCGCCAGTTAATGGAACAGTGCGCGAAAGACATCAAAAAAGTGTCGCTGGAGCTCGGCGGCAACGCGCCGTTTATCGTCTTTGACGATGCCGATCTCGATAAAGCCGTGGAAGGCGCGCTGGCCTCGAAATTCCGCAACGCCGGGCAAACCTGCGTTTGCGCCAACCGTTTATACGTGCAGGACGGCGTGTATGACCGCTTTGCCGAAAAATTGCAGCAGGCGGTGAGTAAACTGCACATCGGCGACGGACTGGATAAAGGCGTCACCATCGGGCCGCTGATCGATGAAAAAGCGGTAGCAAAAGTGGAAGAGCATATTGCCGATGCGCTGGAGAAAGGCGCGCGCGTGGTTTGCGGTGGTAAAGCGCACGAACGCGGTGGCAACTTCTTCCAGCCGACCATTCTGGTGGACGTTCCGGCTAACGCCAAAGTGTCGAAAGAAGAGACGTTCGGCCCTCTCGCCCCGCTGTTCCGCTTTAAAGATGAAGCCGATGTGATTGCGCAAGCCAATGACACCGAATTTGGCCTTGCCGCCTATTTCTACGCCCGTGATTTAAGCCGCGTCTTCCGCGTGGGCGAGGCGCTGGAGTACGGCATCGTCGGCATCAATACCGGCATTATTTCCAATGAAGTGGCCCCGTTCGGCGGTATCAAAGCCTCGGGGCTGGGTCGTGAAGGTTCGAAGTATGGCATCGAAGATTACTTAGAAATCAAATATATGTGCATCGGTCTTTAACTGGAGAATGCGAATGAGCAGCAATAAAGAGTTAATGCAGCGCCGCAGTCAGGCGATTCCCCGTGGCGTTGGGCAAATTCACCCGATTTTCGCTGACCGCGCGGAAAACTGCCGGGTGTGGGACGTTGAAGGCCGTGAGTATCTTGATTTTGCGGGCGGGATTGCGGTGCTCAATACCGGGCACCTGCATCCGAAAGTGGTTGCGGCGGTGGAAGCGCAGTTGAAAAAACTGTCGCACACCTGCTTCCAGGTGCTGGCCTACGAGCCGTATCTGGAGCTGTGCGAGATTATGAATCAGAAGGTGCCAGGCGATTTTGCCAAGAAAACGCTGCTGGTAACGACCGGTTCTGAAGCGGTGGAGAACGCGGTGAAAATCGCCCGCGCCGCCACCAAACGCAGCGGGACCATCGCCTTTAGCGGCGCGTATCACGGGCGCACGCATTACACGCTGGCGCTGACCGGCAAGGTGAATCCGTACTCTGCGGGCATGGGCCTGATGCCGGGCCATGTTTATCGCGCGCTTTATCCTTGCCCGCTGCATGGCATCAGTGAAGATGACGCTATCGCCAGTATCCACCGAATCTTCAAAAATGATGCGGCGCCGGAAGATATCGCCGCCATCGTGATTGAGCCGGTTCAGGGCGAAGGCGGTTTCTACGCCGCAACGCCAGCCTTTATGCAGCGTTTACGCGCGCTGTGTGACGAACACGGGATCATGCTAATTGCCGATGAAGTGCAGAGCGGCGCGGGGCGTACCGGCACGCTGTTTGCGATGGAGCAAATGGGCGTGGCGCCGGATCTCACCACCTTTGCGAAATCCATCGCGGGCGGCTTCCCGCTGGCGGGCGTCACCGGGCGCGCTGAAGTGATGGACGCTGTCGCACCGGGCGGCCTGGGCGGCACCTATGCGGGTAACCCGATTGCCTGCGTGGCCGCGCTGGAAGTGTTGAAGGTGTTCGAGCAGGAAAATCTGCTGCAAAAAGCCAACGACCTGGGGCAGAAGCTGAAAGACGGATTGCTGGCGATCGCCGAAAAACACACTGAGATCGGCGACGTACGCGGGCTGGGGGCGATGATCGCCATCGAGCTGTTTGAAGATGGCGATCACAGCAAACCGAACGCCAAACTCACCGCCGACATCGTGGCGCGCGCCCGTGACAAGGGCCTGATTCTTCTCTCCTGCGGCCCGTATTACAACGTGCTGCGCATCCTGGTACCGCTCACCATTGAAGACGCACAGATCCGTCAGGGTCTGGAGATCATCAGCCAGTGTTTTGATGAGGCGAAGCAGTAGCACCGCACCATGCCGGAGGCGACGCTTACGCGTCTTGTCCGGCCTACGAGAATCCAGGTCGGATAAGGCGTTTACGCCGCATCCGACAATCAGTACGTGAACAGGAATAAATCTATGTCGGCCGGATAAGGCGGAGCCGCTCTCCGGCAAAAAGAATCAATAACAATTAAACGCGTGACCCGACGCGGGAAATGTCGGGGCGCTCTCCCAAGTGACACACTTTCGAGAGGATTCAGGATGGGGCAATCATCGCAACCACATGAGTTAGGCGGCGGGCTGAAATCACGCCACGTCACCATGTTGTCTATTGCCGGTGTTATCGGCGCAAGTCTGTTTGTCGGTTCAAGCGTCGCCATCGCCGAAGCGGGCCCGGCGGTATTACTGGCCTATCTTTTCGCCGGGTTACTGGTGGTTATGATTATGCGAATGCTGGCGGAAATGGCGGTTGCCACGCCCGACACCGGCTCCTTCTCCACCTATGCCGATAAAGCCATTGGCCGCTGGGCGGGCTATACCATCGGCTGGCTGTACTGGTGGTTTTGGGTACTGGTTATCCCGCTGGAAGCCAACATTGCCGCCATGATCCTGCATTCCTGGGTTCCCGGCATTCCCATCTGGTTGTTTTCCCTGGTCATTACCCTCGCCTTAACCGGCAGTAATTTATTAAGCGTTAAAAACTACGGTGAATTTGAGTTCTGGCTGGCGCTGTGCAAAGTCATCGCCATCCTGGCCTTTATCGCGCTGGGTGCAGCGGCGATTAGTGGTTTCTACCCGTATGCCGACGTGAGCGGGATCTCAAGATTATGGGATAGCGGTGGCTTTATGCCGAACGGCTTCGGGGCGGTACTAAGCGCGATGCTGATCACCATGTTCTCATTTATGGGCGCGGAAATTGTTACCATCGCAGCAGCAGAATCTGACACGCCGGATAAACATATTGTCCGCGCCACTAACTCGGTTATCTGGCGTATCTCTATTTTCTATTTGTGTTCTATTTTCGTCGTCGTGGCTCTCATTCCGTGGAATATGCCAGGACTGAAAACCGTGGGTTCCTACCGTTCTGTGCTGGAGTTGCTGAATATTCCGCACGCGAAATTCATTATGGATTGCGTTATTTTGCTGTCGGTA
The DNA here is from genome assembly GCF_057782505.1 of Pseudocitrobacter sp. CD920760. NCBI lineage: Bacteria > Pseudomonadati > Pseudomonadota > Gammaproteobacteria > Enterobacterales > Enterobacteriaceae > Pseudocitrobacter > Pseudocitrobacter sp. CD920760. Next base: position 1,991,102 of record NZ_CM173490.1, on the reverse strand, counting down.
ACCAGTTGCCTGAACTCGGCGCTGTATACCGCGTCAAGAATGCTCTACTCCTTAAGCCGTCGCGGGGATGCGCCTGCGGTAATGGGTAAAATCAACCGTAGCAAAACCCCGTATGTGGCAGTATTACTCTCGACCGGTGCGGCGTTTTTAACGGTGGTGGTCAACTATTACGCGCCTGCGAAAGTGTTTAAATTCCTGATAGACAGCTCCGGCGCTATCGCCCTGCTGGTTTATTTAGTCATCGCCGTTTCGCAGTTGCGGATGCGTAAAATCCTGCTGGCGGAAGGCGGCGAAATTCGCCTGCGTATGTGGCTTTATCCGTGGCTTACCTGGCTGGTGATTGGCTTTATTACCTTTGTGTTGGTGGTGATGTTATTCCGTCCGGCTCAACAATTAGAAGTGATATCCACCGGCTTATTAGCGATAGGGATAATCTGTACCGTGCCGATTATGGCGCGCTGGAAAAAACTGGTATTGTGGCAAAAAACGCCACTACACAATACCCGATAGATTGTTATCCCGGCGCAAGCCGGGATTGCTACACAGGAGCAAGGCCATGACCGCTATTCCTCAACCAACGGCCATTGATGGCTATCGCTGGCTGAAAAACGATATTATTCGCGGCGTTTATCAACCCGATGAAAAACTGCGCATGAGCCTGCTCACCGCTCGCTACGGCCTTGGCGTAGGGCCACTGCGCGAGGCGCTTTCCCAACTGGTGGCAGAGCGGCTGGTGACGGTGGTTAATCAGAAAGGATACAACGTCGCTTCCATGTCGGAAAAGGAGCTGCTCGACATCTTCGATGCGCGCGCCAACATGGAAGCCATGCTGGTGCGCCTGGCCATCGAACGCGGCGATGACGCCTGGGAGGCCGAAATCCTTGCCCGCGCGCATATGCTCAGCAAGCTGGAAGCCAATGACGCCAGTGAAAATATGCTTGATGAGTGGGATCGCCGCCATCAGGCGTTCCATACGGCGATTGTCGCGGGCTGTGGTTCGCATTATCTGCTGCAAATGCGCGAACGGTTATTTGACCTGGCCGCGCGCTATCGCTTTATCTGGCTGCGCAGAACGGTGCTGTCCGTCGAAATGCTGGAAGATAAACATGACCAGCATCAGCAATTGACCGAGGTAATACTGGCGCGCGATGCGGCACGCGCCAGTGAATTAATGCGTCAGCATTTGCTGACGCCGATCCCGGTGATTCAGCAGGCAATGGCCGGTTCGCGTTAGGGAGCTTAAACGACATCGAGATTGTCGGAATATCTGAGCGCATCAATGAGTAATGCAAATGCAGGTAGATGCTGCTTTCTGCTCGGGTAATAGAGATAATATCCTGAAAAAACAGGACTCCACTCGGACAAGACTGTCACAAGCCTTCCGTCGGCAATTTGCTGACGGATGCTATCCTCAGGAATAAATGCCAGGCCAAATCCGGACTCCGCAGCATCGATTCGTTCGGCAATGGTATTAAATGTTAGCTGGCCGTCGACCCTCACCTTTAGCTGTTTCCCTGCTTTTTCGAACTCCCAGTGATACAACCCGCCCGCCGTAGGCAAGCGCATATTGATGCAGCGATGATGCTGGAGATCGTGCGGCGTTTGCGGCATGTCATGCTGCGCAAAATAGTCCGGCGAACCGGCAACCACCAGGCGCACGTCGGGACCAATGCGCACGGCGATCATATCTTTATCGACACTTTCGCCCAGACGCACACCGGCATCGAAGCGCCCTTCCACAATGTTGACGAAGCCGTTATCCACCACCAGCTCAACGTTGATATCGGGGTATTGACGTAAAAACGGTTTCAGTTTTGGCCACACCAGACATTTGGCCGAATGTTCGCCCGCAGAGATACGGATATTCCCCGCCGCAACGCCGTTCAGTTGTACAAGTTGTTCCAGCTCTTCATCCAGCTCGGAAAGCCGGGGCTCCAGACAGGCGATGATCCGCTCACCGGCTTCCGTTGGGGCTACGCTGCGGGTGGTGCGCGTTAACAGGCGAATGTTCAGCCGGGCCTCCAGCGCTTTCATTGCATGGCTGAGCGCCGACTGCGAAACACCAAGCTTACCCGCCGCTTTGGTGAAGCTACGCTCTCGTGCGACGGCGAGAAAGAGCTGAAGCTCATTGAAATTTTCTTTAAGCATGGGCGCGTCTCATAGTCCCTGAACTTTGTGCTGAAATGATGAATCATTTTCATAGAGTTAAGCATTCTAGCGCTATTAAATACATTAATCCCCACTGATCTTAATGTTGGTAAATGCGCCACACAGTTCTATAGTCGATACAGACATTCAGTTACAGGATTTACTAATGCGTTTTAATGGACTTACTAAAGGTTTCTTTCTTTTCATCCTGGCCCTGGTCACCTGGGCTTTCTTCGATGTGTTATCGCCGTACTTTTCCGCCATTCTATGGGCGGCGGTATTAACCGTTATTTTCTACCCGGTGAAAAACAAATTGCGCGATGCCATGGGCGATCGTAACGGGTTAGCCTCACTGCTTACGCTGGCGATTATTTGTCTAATTGTTTTCATCCCGTTGATGGTTATTCTCTCATCGCTCGCCTTCGAACTAAATGTGGTTTACACCAAGCTACAGCAGAACAATACACAGTTCCCGGAGGTGGTAGCCGCGATATTCTCGCACCTCCCCGACTGGGCGCGTGGATTCCTGACGGAGCACAACCTGGATGATGCCGCGCAGATCCAGAAAAAACTCTCGGAAGTGGCGTTGCAGGGTGGGCAATATCTTGCGGGCAGCGCTTTCCTGATAGGTAAAGGCACTTTCGGCTTTGCCATTAGCTTCGGCATCATGCTCTATCTGCTCTTTTTCCTGCTCAAAGATGGGCCGTATCTGGTTAATCAGATTCTGGATTCACTGCCGCTTTCCGACTTTGTGAAACAGCACCTGTTCGCCAAATTTGTTGGCGTAACGCGCGCCACGGTAAAAGGCACGGCGGTCGTTGCCATTGTTCAGGGTGCACTGGGCGGTATCGCCTTCGCGATTGTCGGCATCGACGGCAGTATTCTGTGGGGCGCGCTGATGGCGTTTCTGTCGCTGGTGCCTGCCGTGGGGTCAGCCATTGTTTGGGTGCCGGCGGCGATTTTCCTGTTTGCTACCCACCAACTGTGGCAAGCCCTGTTTATTATCGGCTTCTTTGTGATTATCGTCGGTCTGGTCGACAATATTCTGCGTCCACTGCTGGTCGGGAAAGACACCAAAATGCCCGATTACCTGATTCTTATCACCACGCTTGGTGGCATGGAAATTTACGGGATTAATGGTTTCGTCATCGGCCCATTAATTGCCGCCCTGTTCCTTGCCAGCTGGAATCTTTTCTCTGGCCGCGATCATGAAGGTAATGCCGAAGAGCTTGATGAAGCATTTATTGAGGAAGGGAAAAAAGGGCCGGATTTGTAATGGGGGCGGATATCGGCGGCGGTGTTGGTCGCCGATATTGCTAACCGTACAACGGGTCGTTTCCTGCGCTACATGGCAGAACCCGCGGCGACAACTTGCCGTAAATGCTGGTATAGATTAGAGAAACGAGCGAGTCTGGTCTGGTATTGAAAGGTTTGATATGTCCGCTCAGTGCCAGAAGCGGACGTCCAGTGTGACCTGTGAGTTGAGGACGAGCGAATCATCAAATCATCATTACTGTTTTCTACCCATTGCAGGAACCAGCGCGAAAGCCATAAACAAGAGGAGACTAACCAGCAAAAAAGCATCAGAAAATGCCATTGTTTGAGCTTCCTGCATCATCATCTGCCCCAGTAATTTTGTTGCTGCCAGTGGCCCTGCGGTACCGTCACTTCCTCCCTGAATGAAAATTACAGTGTAACGGGTAATGAATTCATTGACAGTTTGTGGCACGGACACAATCTTCTCCCCAATTCTTTGGTAATGAAAATTAGTCCGGTTATTAAGAATCGTCCCACACAGGGCAATTCCGATAGCGCCACCAAGATTACGCGTCAGGTTAAATACTCCCGATGCCAGCTTCAGCCGTTCTTTTGGTATACCGCCCAGGGTTAATGTGACGATCGGCGCCATCGCAAATTGCTGTGAAACACCCCTGATAGCCTGTGGTAGCAGTAGTTCTTGCCATCCCCATTGATGAGTTATGGGGGTGAAAAGAAACATAGAAAACGCAAATCCGCCCAGTCCAGCCATCAGTAACCATTGCAGGTTTATTCTTTTACTCAAATATAAATAAAGAGGCACTGACAGAATTTGAAATATACCGGTTGTGCATACCGCCAGGCCAATATCCATCGCGCTAAACCCTCTGACCTGCCCCAAAAATACCGGGGTCAGGTAAACGGTTGAGAATATCCCCACACCTCCAGCAAAAGAGAAAAAACAGCCCAGCGAAAAGTTTTTATCACTGAACGCATAAAGATCCATAATGGGATTCGATATTGTCAGAGTGCGTGTCGCAAATAAAAGCGCACTCACCAGCGTTAGACCTGATGTCACTATAATCGTACTGTCGTCAAACCATCCCCACCTGGCCCCTTCCTCAAGAGAGTACTCCAGGCATCCTAGCGTAAGCGCAAGTAAAGCAATGCCCAGATAATCTGCACCTTTAAGGAGTGACAGGTTAGGTTTATCAATATCCACCAGCAAAGGAATGCTCATCACCAGATAAAGACCCGGCAATATGTTGATATAAAAAAGCCAACGCCATTCAAGATTATCGGTAATCCATCCTCCCAGGGTTGGCCCAAGCGTTGGAGATAAGGATGCCAGCGCGCTGACAACGGCGGCAGCTAACCCCAACTCTTTGCCCTGGTAATAAATAAAAGCAGTGGTAAAGACCAACGGAATCATCGATGCTCCTGCGGCTCCCTGCAAAGCGCGGAATACAATCATGCTCTGTATATTCCACGCCAGAGCGCAGGCAACGCTCATAACAGTAAAAACCCCGGCAGAAAGCGTAAAAAGCCAGCGGGTTGAAAATACCCGCGACAACCACCCAGAGAGAGGGATAATAATGATTTCCGCAATCAGATAGCTAGTCTGAATCCATGCCATCTCATCTTTGCCTGCTGAGAGACCACCGCCGATTTCATTAAGTGAGGCCGAGACAATCTGAATATCAAGCTGGGCAATAAACAGCCCAATACACATACTGGCGAAGGCGATATGTTTTCGCATAGCGGCCCCCATCAGTGTCGTTCGTTGACGCTAACGGTCACTGAAAGTCCGGGGCGAAGGATGCGCGCCAGTTCATCCACTTTATCAATAGCAATCCGCACCGGAACGCGCTGCACAATTTTAGTAAAGTTGCCGGTGGCATTTTCTACAGGGATCAGGCTAAAACTCGATCCCGTTGCCGGTGCCAGACTTTCGACATATCCGTGAAAAACTTTGCCGTGTAGGACATCTGCCCGTATCTCCGCTTTCATCCCAGGTTTCATCCCGGCAATCTGGCTCTCCTTAAAATTCGCATCTATCCATAGGCCGCTAACCGGTACAACGGAGGCTAACTGCGTGCCTCCCGCCACCCAGCTACCGTCACGGGCGCGACGGTTCGCAACAGTACCCGTTATAGGGGATCGGACAACGGTGTACTCCAGATCGAGCAACGCGCGGTCGAGTGCCGACTTCGCCTCACGGTAGCTTGCCCTTGCGGCTTCCAGTTCGGCAGATAACATTGTCAAACGCTGTTTCTCAGTCTGGTAATCATTCGCCGCTTTGCGTTCTCTGGCTATCATTCGTTGATAATCAAGCCGTGCGTTATCTTTGATTTGTTGAGAAATGGCCGCTGACTTTGCCAACAGTTCGTAACGCTGGCTGTCTTTCGAACTCTTTTGCGCATCGAATTTTTCCGCCTGCCAGGCTTCACCGGCACTCGCGATGACCGATTGTTGCATCGTGATACTGGCACGAATACTGTCTAGATTGGCTTTGCTCCTCGATACTTTCGCCTGAGATTGAGCAACAGCGGCGCGATAATCCCTGTCATCAAGAGTAAGGATAATTTCGCCAGCTTTAACTAGTTGATTGTCGCCAACCTCAATCCGCGAGATATAACCCGAGACTTTACTGGCGACCACGGTAATATTCCCCCCTACATAGGCATCATCCGTGGATTGTATAAAACGACCATTTATTAACCACCATCCGTAAATAATCGCGCAAACCACCAGACAAATTATTCCCACTGTGCGGGTAAGGTGTCTTTTAAAAAAAATCATCATTAATGACCGTCGCTCAGAATGTCTAATACCGTGCATCCTGATGAGGTTGCACATCCATGGCAGAAAAATTATCATGTCTTTTATGATGATAAATGCCAATAAACACATCCAAAATGACAATCACACTACAGCCAGAAGCACTGCCGGGACATCACATCATCGGACTGGATTCTGAACATCTGAACGGTGGGATAGTACCGTGGCATAAGCACATCTATGCCCAACTGCTCTATCCTGCGGAAGGCGCCGTGCGGGTGTGGGCGGGTGGTAGCGTCTGGATGGTCCACGCCAGCTGTGCACTCTGGCTGCCGCCACAGATGCCGCATAAATTTGTCGCGACAGGCAACGTGTTGCTTAAAACCATTCTGATCAATGAAGCACAGAGCAAAATAGTCGGAAATCGGTGTTTCACGACCGGGATTTCACCGCTGTTAAGGGAATTGCTGATTGCGATAAACCAACTGACGCATCAGCAACAAAATAGTCCTGACAGCGAACAGCAGCAGCGTTTTTCTGCCTTAGAGACATTAATTTTGCAGGAAATAAAAGCCGGTGGAAAAGTCTCTCTGGAACTTCCCTGGCCACGTGATATGCGGCTCCAGTCGCTGTGCGAAGAGTTAATGAACCATCCAGGATATCTTCCCTCACTGGATAATCTGGCCGATAAAATCAGCGTCAGTAGTCGCACGCTTATGCGTCTTTTCGTGAAAGAAACTGGCCTGACTTTTCGACACTGGATCCAACAGATGCACGTCATAAGCGCAATTTCATTACTGGAAGAAGGAAGCTCTGTCGCGAAAATAGCTCACCATTTAGGCTATTCCTCAGCGGAATCATTCGGGAATATGTTTAAACGCAGGACAGGTTATTCACCAAGTAAATATAGCGCCTCGATAAAGTAAGAGGTGTTATAACGTTTTTATAGAAATCCTACGTCCGCTCCTCGCACATAGCGGCCTTTACGTGTCTTCGGCAAGGCTTATCCCTATCCAGAGATAGCACTTGCCGCATCCATCGGAATTTATCCTTAAACTCAGCGAATCAGCTACCGCGATAGGTTGAATAGCCGTATTGACTCAACAGAAGAGGGATATGAAGTTTTTCATTATTTTTAGAAACGTTGAACGTCACTGGAATACCTGGGAAAAATGTCTCCATTTTCTGGCTTTTAAAATAGTCACCTGTTTCAAAGGTTACTCTGTAAATCCCCGGTGTCATATCACTGTCTGCGGGATAAAGTGATTTAATTCGGCCACCTGCATCGGTTTTTCCATCGGCAATATGCTTCCAGTTCACTCCCTCTTGTTTATCCAGCACAACCTTCACGCCAGAAGACGGCAGACCCGTTTGCTGGTTAAGAATATGAACGCTGAGAGTCCCTTCAGGGGCAGCTAATACACTCAAGCTACCCAGGGATAAGGCAACAACGATTATTTTTTTCATTGACTCTGTTCCATGACATTCAAAGTGTCTGAAAACTATAGATGCTCTTGTCTACTTTAAAAATTAAACATTTTGTTAACTTTAGATCGCCAACGAAGAGTTGCTCATGACGGCCCCCTGGCCTGGTGAGCTTCTCCGCTCTGTTCAGGAGCGGAAGTTGTAGTGACACCCCCGCAATTACCACAGTAATTAAATGGTCATTGCACATAAAAACTAACGCCGTGGTGCATGGCAATTCACATGAAAATCTGTCTGCGCATCACCGCTGATTTTTTTATGAAAATTATTTGACTGATCGTTCCATAATCAATACTATGCCGCCTCTACTCATTTTAAGTCCCACATCCCTATGAGTGCTGACAAACCAACCTTTCCAGGTCGTCCACGAAAGTTCGAAGATCAGGATGTCATCGATGCTGCCGTCGCTGTTTTTAGCGCCAATGGTTATGCAGGCACCTCTGCGCAAGATTTATGCAATGGTACGGGATTAGGGCGAGGAAGCTTATACAATGCCTTTGGAAGCAAACAAGCCCTGTACGAGCAAGCTTTGTTGCGCAGCCATGAACAAACTATGTCCGCACAGTTAGCAATACTCACACAATCAGGTCCGGTGAAAGAGCGTTTGCATACCCTCCTGCTCTGGGGCATTGCCGAAGATCTTTCTCAGCCAGAGCAGCATGATGCGATGCTCTTATTTTCAGCCCTGGAGATGGGCAGTAAAGATGAAGCCGTTGCCAGCCTGAATAATGAATATCGTGAGCGTTTAGAAAAAACGTTGGTGGCGGTATTTATCGAAGGTCAACAAAGTGGTGAGCTTAACAATAAAGCATCAGCCGTCGAAATGGCGAGAGGCTTTATGGCAGGCTATTACGGTTTACGTGTACTGAATAAAAACATTTCTGATAGAAAAATCCTCGAAGATGTCGTCGCTGGTCTGTTAATCAATTTATAAATTCTAAGCATAAAATTTCATTAATTACTAGCGTTCATTTTTGTAACGATCATTCCAATACAATGGAGAAATAAAAAAACATGCCATTAGTCGTATATATTTTAGGGTTAGCCATTTTTTCATTAGGTACGGCAGAATTGATGGTGGCGGGTATGATGACCACGCTATCTGAAGCATTTGGTGTTACCGTCGGCGAAGTCGGGCATTTGATTTCATATTATGCATTCGGTGTAATGTTAGGTGGACCGGTATTAACCTACGCTTTTCTTAAGTTTAAAGCCCCCTATCGCTCAACATTATTATGGTTATTAGGACTATATGTTCTCGTTCAAGGATTAAGCGTCTTTGTCTCTGATTACAATGTGTTAGTTGCTATTCGAATCGTGACAGGTATTTTGTGTGCAGGGTGCTTAAGTCTTTCGCTCGCGACAAGTATGGCCCTTGTCTCTGTAGAAAATCGCCCTCGCGCCGCGTCAATAGTCATAGCAGGTTTTATGGTATCTAATGTCTTTGGGGTACCTATCGCAACAATCATTGACCAGCACTGGGGCTGGAAAATGAGTTTTGGGCTGGTCGCGGTCCTGGTTTTCATATGCCTGTTAGCATTAGTGCGTTTATTACCACATATGAGCGGCGGCTGTGCTATCAAGATGGCTGAAGAGATAAAGGCATTTAAAAACAAAGCCTACTGGAAAGCCTGCGCTACCAGCTGTTTGATTTTGGGCGCAAGTTTTGCAGCATTCAGTTATTTTGTTCCCGTACTGACGGATGTCAGTGAATTTACAATGCAGACGGTTCCCTTCATCCTGATGCTTTATGGGCTGGCCAATATTATCGGGAATATGGTAACGGGACGTCTTGCCTATCGCCATAGTTTAGCGGTTATGGTTGTCGGATTAACAATATTAAGCATTTCTTTGCTCGGCATGGCACTCTTTGTTCAATACCAGGCGATTGCTATTCTGGCTGTCATACTCATCGGTTTATCAGGCGTACCAATGAACCCGGCAATGATGGCAAGAATTGTCAGCGTGGCTCATCCAGGCCCAATGGTCAATGCCGTTCATACTTCCGTTATCAATATTGGATTAGGTGGCGGTTCTTATTTAGGTGGAATGGCAATTTCATCAGGGTTCGGTTTACGTTCAGCTTTATGGATTGGAATGGTCTTAGCGGTTCTGGCTTTATTATCCGTATTACCTTATATCCGTCGCAGTAAACAAGGCTGGAGCTAATATAGCCGCATAAACCGCGATTTATATTTCATCACCCGCATCTTCATCCACTATCCCTGCCACCCTTTCCGCCAGGAATGAGAGCAATACGCGTGTCACCGCGCTATTCTGTCGATGTTTGGGATACAGCGCGCTAAGTGTCAGATGCGGGGGTGAGCATTCCGCTAATATTTGCACCAGTGAGCCCTGACGCAGCGCATCTTCCACAATAAAGGCGGGCAATAGCGCGATACCCGCACCGGCCTCGGCGGCGTCGCGAATCACTTCACCATGATTACTGCTGAGCGTGCCTTTTACGGCGAAGGTGTTAAGCGCACCGTCCGATTTTAATTTCCAGCCCAGCTGTCCTTCACGCCCGTATAGTAAGCAATTGTGCTGACTTAAATCGTCGCACGATCGTGGCGTGCCGTGAATCTTCAGGTAGTCCGGGCTGGCACAGAGCACCATGGCCAGTTTTCCCAGACAGCGGGCAATCAGCGTGGAGTCCATCAGGTTGCCGATTCGCAGGACCATATCATAGCCCTCGCCGACCACATCGACATAATGATCGCTCATATCGATATGCATCGCTAATTCCGGATGTGCAGCCTGAAATTCCACCACCAGCGGCGCGAGGCGGCGCACGCCATAAATCATCGGCAGGCTGATACGATAGGACCCCGTCAGTTTTTGCTGACGAGCGGAAATAACCTGTTCGGCTTCATGAACTTCGTCGAGTATTCGCTGTGCGTGATGAAAAAAAACTTGCCCGGTGTCGGTTACCGACAGCTTTCGCGTATTACGTACCAGTAAACGAGCGGCGACTTTTTTCTCCAGCGCCGCCATGCGTCGGCTGACATATTGTTTCGACAGCTGCAAATGTTCCGCCGCTGCCGTAAAGCTTCCCATATTCACGATTGTGACAAAAATCCGGATATCTTCTAACTGCATTATTCCACCAGGTACGGGATGCACAATACATCCGTCAATTAACGCTACTCATTGTAAGCGCCAACGCGTCAGGCTGCACGTTTGTTACGATTTATCTCCCCGCGCCAGAATGTCGAGGAAACGGTGTACCATCACATCGCAGCGCATGCCGGTATTGTTCAACAAATTGAGCGGCGGCTGAGTGCTGTTCATTGCTGCCGCGCGTACGCTATCGGGGTATTTTTTCAGCAGTTCATGCAGCTTCATTTCGCCTTGTCGGTTCGCGCTTTCATCACCCGTACACAATAAGGCTCCGGCGTAATCCAGCGCGATGGCCGGGCTATCTGGCGCAAGCTGGCTGGCTCTGGCATACGCGCCTATCGCCATGTCGCCGTTATTGAGCACCATGCCTACCCGCCCCAGCAAACGCCAGGCATCCAGATCGTCGGGCGCCGCCTGGACATGGCTGCGCAAGCCGAGCCCCAGTTGTTCCACTTCATCCGTACGCAATGGACGCTCAGCAGGATTTAACGCGCGTTGCACAAGGCCGCGAAGTTCATTTTGTGCCAGACGTAACGACAGCACTTCACCGATATCGGTCGTTTTCAGAAACACGCCGAGGCTGATAACCACCAGCGCCAGCGCGCCGGGTAACAGCAGCCAGCGGCTTTGAGGGCGTGCTGTCGGCGAGGCCGTTTCCGGGATATCCGACAGCAGCGTACGTTGCAGTTCCACCACCATTGCGTCGCGTTCCTGAGGCGCTTCCAGCTCAATTTCCCGCAGGCGCGAGTGATAAAACGCGCGGTTCAGCGCGTCGTGATTGACGTCATCGCGCGAAGACCACGGAAAGTACAGCAGCGCGAGTGCGCCTACCAGCAGCAGCGCGGCGACGATTAAAAACAGGGTCATAGCTCTTTCTCTTTGTTTAACAGGGCAGCCAGGCGTTCGCGCTCTTCATCGCTGAGCGCATCGCTCTGCGTCATGCGCCGCCGGGCGCGCGTCACCACAACCGTCGCGCCCGCCACAATAAACAGCGCCGGGATCAGCCACAGGGCAATCGTCCCCGGCGTGACGGGCGGTTCATAGCTAACAAAATTACCGTAGCGCGCCACCATGTAATCAATAATCTGCTGTTTACTCTGCCCCTGGCGCAACAGTTCATAGACCTTCAGCCGCATATCGGCGGCGATCATCGCATTGGAGTCAGCGACGCTGTTGTTCTGGCATTTCGGGCAGCGCAGTTGAGAGGTGATTTCGCGAAACGTCTGCTCCTGGACGTCATCTTTAAACTGCCAGGTGTCGATGGCCGCCAGCGCATTGCAGGCCAGCAGCAGCGCGACAATACCGAGTATCCAGCGCCTCATGATGACGCCCCCTCATTGTATTGCTGCCAGAGTGGCGCCAGCTGTTCCCGCCAGACACGATCGTCCAGCGCGCCCGCATGACGCCAGCGAATTACGCCCTGCCCATCAATGAGAAATGTCTCTGGCGCGCCGTAGACGCCGAGATCCAGCCCCAGCATACCGTTGCCGTCAAACAAGCTCAGAGAATAAGGGTTACCGAGGCGATTCAACCAGTCGACCGCTTTCTGGCGATCGTCTTTATAGTTCATCCCCACCACTCTCACGCCCTGCGCAGAGAGCTGATTGAGGAACTGATGCTCCGCGCGGCAGGTTGGGCACCAGGTGGCCCAGACGTTGAGCAGCAGCGGCTTCCCGCTGACCAGCACCGAACGATCGTACACCTCGCCGGGATTACTCAGCGATTCAAGACGAAAAGCGGGAACCGGCTTGCCGATAAGCGCCGATTCAAGCGACGTCGGATCATCCCCGCCCGCGTTACGCATTAATTGCCAGAGCAATGCAACGGCCAGCGCCAGAAACAGCGCCAGGGGTAGAAAAAGCGCTTTACGCGTCATGACTGACCTCCTGACGTGATTTACGCATCCGGTAGCGCGGATCGAGCATGCAGCAAAGCCCACCCAGCGCCATCAGCACACCGCCGTACCAGATCCAGCGAACAAACGGTTTGTAATAGAGACGAACTGCCCAACTGCCGTCATCCAGCTCTTCACCCAGCGCCGCGTACAGGTCACGCGTCAGGCCGCCATCGATGGCGGCTTCGGTCATCATCATGCGGCTGGCGCTGTAAAAACGTTTTTCCGCATACAAGGTGGCTTCCGGACGGCCATGGCGAGTAACCTCAATAACCCCTTCCCCGCCAAACCAGTTCGGCCCGACAATGTCGCGCACGCCTTTAAAGACGAAGTGATACTGGTGGATATCAATGCTGTCGCCCGCCTTCATGCGCACATCGCGCTCGACGCTGTAGCTTTGACTAAAGGCGATACCGGTGACGGTCACCGCCACGCCAATATGCCCCAGCACCATGCCCCACTGGCTGCGAGAAAGTTTCGTCAACCCGCGCCAGAAACCGTGGCGATGGGTGGCGCGTTCATGCAGTTCAATCAGCACGAAGATAAAGACCCACAGTGCCATCATCAGACCGATGACCGTCATTGCGGCGATGCGGTCCTGTAGCCACCACGGCAGAACAATGGACAACACCAGCGTCAGCAGCAGCGAAATGACCAGCCGCTTAATCTGTTTCTTCGCATCATCGCGACGCCAGCGCACCAGCGGGCCGATCCCCAGCAACAGCGCAAACGGTGCCATCAGCACGGTAAACAGGGTATTAAAGAACGGCTCGCCGATAGAGATACTGCCCAGCCCCAGCTCTTTATGCACCAGCGGCAGAAGCGTACCCAGCAGCACTACCAGCATGGCGGCAATCAACAAGATGTTGTTGCCCAGCAGGAAAGATTCCCGCGACCATAATGTGTGTTCGACCCGCGCCCGCACGCTGCCGCCTTTCAGGGCATACAGCAGCAGCGAGCCGCCGATAACCAACACCAGCAGCGCCAGAATAAACATACCGCGCGCCGGATCGGAGGCGAAGGCATGCACCGACACCAGCACGCCGGAGCGCACCAGGAAGGTGCCTAACAGACACAATGAGAAAGCACCGATCGCCAGCAGCACCGTCCAGGCACGGAAACTGCCGCGTTTTTCGGTTACGGCCAGGGAATGCATGAGCGCGGTCCCCACCAGCCACGGCATAAACGAGGCGTTTTCGACCGGGTCCCAGAACCACCAGCCGCCCCAGCCCAGCTCGTAATAGGCCCATGCCGACCCGAGCACGATACCCATCGTTAAGAATACCCATGCCGCCTGCGTCCACGGGCGCGACCAGCGGGCCCAGGCGGTATCGAGTCGCCCGGCCAGTAATGAAGCTATCGCAAAAGCAAACGCCACCGAGAAACCAACGTAGCCCATATAGAGCAACGGCGGGTGGAAGATCATGCCGATATCCTGCAACAACGGATTCAGATCGCGCCCGTCGATGGGATATTCAGGCAGCCCGCGGGTAAACGGGTTAGAGGTGAACAGAATAAACAGCAGGAAACCGGCGCTGACCATGCCCATCACCGCCAGCACGCGCGCGACGGCGTCCAGCGGCATCCGGCGGCTGCCCAGCGCAACGGCGAAGGTCCAGCCGCTCATCAACAGCACCCACAGCAGCAGCGAACCTTCGTGCGCGCCCCAGGTGGCTGCGACGCGATACCAGACGGGCAGCGCAACGTTAGAGTTGTCCGCGACGTAGCGCACCGTGAAATCGTTGACCACGAAGGCGTGCACCAGCACCAGAAATGCGGCAAGAATCGCGAAAAACAGCCCCCAGCTTAAGGGACGCGCCAGCGCCATCAGCCAACGGCTCTGGCGATAGGCGCCCCATAGCGGGTAAATCGCCAGCAGTAGCGCAAGCCCTAATGCCAGACAGAGTAAAAAGTTGCCCAGTTCCGGCATCATTGGCGAGTATCCTTTTGCGCGGTTGGCGCGGTGGTCATGGCGTTATGAATTTCCGGCGGCGTGTAGTTTTCATCGTGCTTCGCTAACACCTGCTGTGCGGTAATATGCCGTTCACCGTCGAGAACACCCTGCGCAACCGCCCCCTGCCCTTCACGGAACAGGTCCGGCAAAATGCCCTTGTAGCTGACTGAGACCGCGCCGCGCGCGTCGTACAGGCGGAAGGTGACATCCAGCGTTTTATCATCACGTTTGATGCTACCCGGCTCAACATACCCCCCTACGCGCAAGCGCTGGCCGATATGCGGCTTTTCCTGCGTTTCATTTTTGCCGTTGAGGATTTCTCCCGGCGTATAGAACAGGTCAATGTTGGTGCTCAGAGCGTACAGCACCAGGGTCACCGCCAGCCCGAGCCCTGCCAGCACGGCCAGTACCAGATAAAGGCGAGTTTTACGGCGTGCCTGCATCGGCCTGCTCCTTATTCATGTGTTCACGCGCGTGGCGAAGCCGTTGCTCGCGACGCTGCTGACGCCGTACAGCCTGCAATAATGCGTGATGCTGCCAGAGCGAATACCCCACCAGCCCCAGCAGCACAATCAGCGTCGTTGCCAGCGAAAGCCAGACATAAAAGGCGTAGCCGCCCATGGCCAGAAAATCGGCGAATGATGAGAATGCAGGCGTCATTGCGCGTCTCCTTTGCTTGTGAGCGTCGCCACCCATGGACGACGACGCTCCTGCCAGAGGATCAGGTTGCGCAGACGCAGCAGCGTTAAGGTGATAAACAGGCAGAGAAAACCGAGGATACAATACCGCAGCGGCATGCGCATACTGACGTCAATCGTCTGCTGCATATTGGTTGAACCCTGGTGCAGGGTGTTCCACCATAAAACCGAGTAATGAATGATTGGCAAATTAACGACGCCAACCAGCGCCAGGATCCCCGCCGCGCGTCCGGCCAGGCGTCGGTCATCGAAGGCGTTCCACAATGCGATTATCCCGGCGTAAAGAAACAGCAGCACCAGTTCAGACGTCAGACGCGCATCCCAGATCCACCAGGTGCCCCACATCGGTTTGCCCCAGGCTGCGCCCGTCACCAGAGCGATTAGCGTATAACCTGCGCCAACCGGTGCCAGCGCAATAAGCGTTAAGTCAGCCATTTTCATCTGCCAGACCAGGCCGATGAACGCCGCAAGCGCCATCATGGCGTAGATCCCCATCGACCACATCGCCGCCGGTACGTGCACGTACATAATGCGGTAGCTTTCACCCTGTTGATAATCGGCTGGCGCGTAGATGAACCCCCACCCTAGCCCGACAATCAGCAACAACGCGCTGAGCATTGCCAGCCACGGAAGCCAGCGGCCGCAGAGCGTGTATAACCGCTCCGGTATCGCCAGTTGATGTAATAATTTCCACATAAAATTGCCCTTCCTGGTGAAAACAGGCCCGTTAAACGGAAAGCCGCAATGCGGCAGCGGTGGCGAACGGACATAGTGTCGCGCTCCCCGCCAGAAAAGCGCCCAGCACCGCGAGATAGCCATCAACGGGTAGACCCGCAGCGGCCGCTTCGCAGGCGGCGGAAGCAAAAATCAGCATCGGAACAGAGAGCGGCAGCACCAGTAAACTGAGCAGAACGCCACCGCGTTTCAAACCCACCGTGAGCGCCGCGCCGACCGAACCAATAAAACTCAGCGTGGGCGTACCCAGCAGTAACGTCAGAAACAGCACGCCTGCGCTGTGTGCGTTCATACCCAGCAGCAGCGCCGCCAGCGGTGAAACCAGCAGCAGCGGCAGCCCGGTCATCATCCAGTGCGCCAGCACTTTCGCCATCACCACGCCCGGGAGCGGCGTCGGCAGCAAGAGTTGCTGCTCCAGCGAACCATCCAGCAGGTCATCGCGAAATAAGCGGTCCATCACCAGCAGCGCGGCCAGCAACGCCGCGACCCAAATAACGCCCGGCGCGATTTGCGCCAGCAGGGCGCTTTCCGGCCCAACACTAAAGGGAAAGAGCGTGATGACAATCAGGAAAAACCACAGCGGGTTAAGGATGTCCGCGCCTCGCCGCCAGGCCAAGCGCAGCTCGCAGAGAAAAATCGTGCGGATCATGAAACGTACGCCTCCCCGCCGGATAACGTTAAGACGCGTAACGGGCAGTTGAGCGAACGCAGCGGCTGATGGGTGGTCAGCACCACGCTGCCGCCCCTGTGCACGTGTTTTTCCAGCCGACGGGTCAGTATCTCAATCGCTGACACATCAAGTGCCGCCAGCGGTTCATCGAGGATCCATAACGCGGCATCGCTTAACCACAGCCGTGCCAGCGCGCTGCGTCGTTGCTGCCCGGCCGAGAGCTGAAACAGCGGCAAGTCTTCGAATCCTGCCAGTCCTATCGCCGCCAGCGCCGTTTCCCGCGCCGCAAGCGTCGAGCGCGGATAAAAGAGGCGCAGATTCTCTTCGGCAGTGAGCGAGGTTTTGACGCCCGGTTTGTGCCCAATCCACAACAGCTGTTGATGAAACGTGTCACGCGCGCGCGAAAGCCGTTCACCGCCCCAGAACACATCACCGTTTTCGGGCTGAGTCAGTCCGGCTAACAGGCGTAGCAGAGAGGTTTTACCTGAGCCGTTCGCGCCCGCTATTTGCACCACTTCCCCGGACTCTACCGTGAAAGACAGCGACTCAAATAGCACCCGTTCCTCGTAGACGCAGGTCAGTTGATTTGCGTGCAGCATGAAAAACCCTTTAACGGGGAGCGAGGCTCCCCGTTTGTCCATTACGGCGTTGGTAGTTTGGAGATATCGGCGTTGCCCATCGCTTTTTCATCGTGAGAAAGCGATTTACGCACCTTCGCCACATCCGATGCACTAACCGGAAGCGCGTTGTTGCCCCAACTGGTGCGGATAAAGTTGGTCACGTCCGCTACCTGTTGATCGTCCAGACGCCAGCCGAATGACGGCATGGTCAGGTTGGAAACCGCTCCTTTCACCGCCGGCGTCGTGCTACCGGTGAGGATGATGTGAATCAGCGAAGTGGCATCTTCCGTCTGCACCACCGGGTTGCCTTTCAGCGACGGGAATGCACGTTTGTAACCTACGCCATCGGTACGGTGACAGGCTGCGCAGTTATCCACATACAGCGACGCACCAGGCTTGCTGTCGTTCCCTTTCCACAAATCTTTCGCCACGCTGTCTTCAACAGGCGCAGGCGTTTGCTTGCCGTCGCGCGGCGGCAGCGATTTGAGGTAGCGGGAAATCGCCGTAATGTCATCGTCAGAGAGATATTGCAGGCTGTGTTCAACCACATCGCTCATGCCGCCGAAGACCACGGATTTGTCGTTACGCCCGGTTTTCAGGAATTCCGCCAGTTCCGCTTCGCTCCAGGTGCCCAGTCCATCGCGATTTTCACCGCGCAGGCTGGACGCCACCCAACCATCAATCGGGCTGTTGCTGCCGGAAAGATAGTTATCGCCGTCTTTTTCGCTCAGGGCTTTTTCCTGCATGGTCAGGCTACGCGGCGTATGACATGCGCCACAGTGCCCCAGCCCTTCAACCAGATAACGACCGCGTTCCAGCACCGGATCGGCGTTTGGATTGATGACGAAGTCTTTCGGCGTTGGCGCAAACATCAGACGCCAGATGGAGAGTGGCCAGCGCATGGAGAGCGGCCACGGGATATCGGAGTCGCGATTTGGCTCGGCCTGCGGTTCCACGCCATGCATAAAGTAGGCGTACATCGCGCGCATATCCGCTTCGCTCACGCGGGCAAACGACGGGAATGGCATCGCCGGATACAGCGTTGAGCCATCTTTGCGGACCCCTTTGCGAACCGCATCGTCAAACTCTTCGAAGGTGTAATCGCCGATGCCGTTCTTTTTGTCCGGCGTAATGTTGGTCGAATAAATGGTGCCGATCGGTGTTTCCATCGGCAGACCGCCGGCGAACGGTTTCCCGTCTTTACCGTTGGTATGGCAAGCCACACAGTCGCCCGCCCGCGCCAGGTATTCCCCCTGACGAATGAGATTGCTGTCGGTTGACGCATCCTGCGCGAAGCTTGCGAAGCTCAGCGCGCCCAGCACCAGCGCCGATAACAGTTGAATTTTCATCGTTGCCTTCCTTATGCCTGTACCAGTGGGCCTGGATTTCTCAGATACTGTTCACGGATCGCTTTTGCTGACCAATACGCCAGCGCGGCAACCGTCCCTGTCGGGTTATAACCCAGCCCCTGCGGGAAGGCCGATGCGCCAATGACGAACACATTGTGCACATCCCAGCTTTGCAGATAGCGGTTCACCGCGCTGGTTTTCGGGTCTTCACCCATCACCGCCCCGCCGTTCATGTGGGTGGTCTGATAGCTGGTCGTATCGAAATGGCTGTTGGCATTTTTCGGGCTACCGAGCATGTATTTCGGGTTCATCGCTTTGGCGATAGGCGCCATCTTGTCGAACATGAACTGCGCCATCTTGATGTCGTTTTCCTGCCAGTCAAACGTCATACGCAGCAGCGGCTGGCCGTAGATGTTTTTGTAATTAGGATCGAGGTCAAGATAGTTCTGGCGATAGGACTGGTGCGCGCCGTGGGCATCCATCGACAGATGGTGCGTATAGGTATCAGCTACCGCCGCTTTCCATTTGCTTCCCCATGCCGGGGTTCCCGGAGGCACAGGCAGGCCGGAAATCGGTTTGGTACCGGCCTGGTTTACCCAGAACGGTGAGCCGCCAACAAACCCGACTTCACTGTGATCAAAGTTATCGGCGTTAAAGTCATCGATACCGACGCCGTTACCACCTGCCCCGATAAACGGGTTGGTGTAAGTGTCTTTATCAAAGATCGCTTTAATCGTCGTCATGTTCTGGTAAGCGAAGTTACGCCCTACCACGCCTTCCCCGGTTTCAGGGTTATAAGGCTTGCCGATACCCGACAGCAGCATCAGGTGGACGTTGTGGAACTGGAACGCACCCACGATCACCAGATCGGCAGGCTGCTCAACTTCACGCCCCTGCGCATCGACATAGGTCACGCCCGTCGCGCGGGTTTTATCATCGGTCAGATTAACTTTAAGTACGTTTGAGTTGGTCCGCAGTTCAAAGCGTTTTTCCATCCGCAGCGCAGGCAAAATGTTCACGTTTGGCGAGGCTTTGGAATACATGTAGCAAGCATAACCGCTACAGAATCCGCAGAAGTTGCACGGCCCCATCTGCGCGCCGTAGGGGTTAGTGTAAGAATCTGAAGTATTCGCCGACGGCAGGTTGTACGGGTGGTAGCCCACTTCACGCCCGGCTTTTTCGAACAACTGTGCAGACCAGGTATTTTTCTGGGCTGGCAGCGGGAAATCGTCTGAACGATCCGGCGCAAACGGGTTGCCGCCGCGATCTTTGCCAACCACTTTGCCTTTCACCGTCCACGCCGTTCCCGATGTCCCGAAGACTTTTTCGGCTTTGTCGAAGAAGGGTTCAAGCTCGTCGTAGGTGACGCCGAAATCCTGAATGATCATGTCCTGCGGAATGAAATTCTTACCGTAGCGCTCTTCATAGTGGCTGCGCATGCGTAATTCGATCGGGTCTGCACGGAAGTGAACACCTGACCAGTGTAGCCCTGCGCCACCCACGCCGGTGCCTGGCAGAAATGCGGCAAGCTGGCGATAAGGCACGGCGGTCTGGCTGGTGTTGTGACGAATCGTGACGGTGCTTTTTGAGAGATCCTGGAACAGCTTGCGGCGAATGTTGTAGGTCAGTTCATCAATAACCTGCGGATATGCGCCATCCGGCCACGTATCGCGCATCGGGCCGCGCTCCAGCGCCACCACATTCAGCCCGGCTTCGGTCAGTTCTTTGGCCATAATCGCGCCAACCCAACCGAATCCGACGATCACCGCGTCGGTTTTTTTCATTACTGTAGCCATCGTTATGCCCTCTCCCCATTAATTGATACCGGCGGGAAGGGGTAACGCTCGCCCCGTTCAACCCAGTCCATAAAGTCGGCGCGCGCGCCAGGAAAATTAATCAGCGTCCAGCCCACCATGCCTTTGTTACCGCCATGAATCGGGTCGCTGAAGAATCCTTCGCGGGTGTTCTGGAGTAAGTAGGAGAAGAACAGAGAGGCGGGAAGCTGTTTAAAGCTGGCAGCGCCCGATTCAAATTGGCTCAGGGCGGCATCCTGCTTTGCACTATCCAGTTCAGCAAACGGTTTGCCATACTGCTGGCGACACCAGTCATTCGCTTCGACAATGCCCAGGTTATAGATTTGCTTTGGTACCAGCGGAAGTTGATAACCCATCTCTTTCGGCACATCCGGGTTAAATGGTCCCTGCATGTACCAGATGGAACCGGTGGCATATGGCGTATTCATCTGACGATCGATGAACTCAGGTACGCCTGCTTCCAGCGCGCCAGGGCCCCGCTCATCCGCAGGAATAAGCCGCGCGACAGCGGCTTTTACAAACGCCCACTCATCACTGTTAAAAAACCGTGGTGTCCACTCACCCTGATCGGGCGCTGAGTGAGGCTTACTTTCTGCGGCGACGGCGTTTTCAACCATCCCCAGGGCACCAACACTGCTGCCGCCCACCACTACCGCAGGAATTAACGTCATCGACTTGACCAGAAAGTCACGTCTCGAACTGTTCGTTTTCTCGCTCGACATTGTCACACATCCCTTCAATTAATTTGCACACGCTACCGAATAAGAAAATACCTAGCCAATAAAAGAATATTACCATTCCAACAAAATCGTTCGAATGGCAATATGAGTCATTAACCTTTCAGCCTCTCATGGGCCTGTAGGTATTATTATTGCATCAATGATAGACCATTAATGCTAAGTGTTATTTACGATCGAGTGAATAGCTACCCGGGCCGGTGAAAGCCAGCAGCAAGAACCCACCGCAGATACTGACGTTTTTAAAGAAATTGGTCATTGCCATGTACTGGTCCATTCCGGTCATGCTCCAGTAAGGGTGGCCGATAATTGCCGTTGCCACGGTATAGACTGCCAGAAGCAACGCCAGCGGGCGGGTGAAATAACCGGCAACAATCAGTAAGCCGAACACCAGCTCAACAATAACAGCAATAATCGCGGAAAGCTGCGGCAGCGGTGCGCCAACTGACGCCATATAGCCCACAGTGCCTTCAAACCCCATCATTTTCTGCCAGCCAAATAACACAAACAGGATTGCCAGTAAAATACGGGCAACCAACAAGAAACCATTTTTATATTTGTCCAGCGATAAGTACTGCATGATATTTCCCTAGATGAAACAATAAATTACAAAACACTCTTTTACGACATTGAGTGATGGCGTTCCAGATGCGTCTGAAGGCCATTCCCTGTAAAAAGCGATATCGGCGATGAGATAACACTACTTTTTACATGCGCATTCTATTCCTTCAGAATAACCTTACAACATCAAATCAGGATACTCAGTGTCTCAGTTTAGTTGACGAACCCCGGATTGCCTTAACGTTTCAACATGCAAAAAGTGCTATTTAGAAATTTGCCTTTACGGAGGGCGTATTTTTTTCGCCATTGATAACATAGCTAAAAAGTTTCACCTATTTATCATTATCACGCTATACGGATAAAACGAAGTGGAACGGGGAAACGTTGAAGGGATAACAGCAAAGGTATTGGCTATTAATAACAATTAATTCATTACTATTTGTAAATTGCAGGTAATTGCGTTGAGTGCTAAGCCTGTCATCTTAGCACTCATCTTGATTAAGTCGCGAGGCCAAAATACCGCATTCGGTTATTTCAGCATGACCGCATTACATCTTTAGCATCGAAAGCGATAACACTATTTCGCCAGCAACTCTCGTCGAATAATTTCCGCACCTGCGCTCAACGCATTGAGTTTACCTGCCGCCACCTGACGGGCCAAAGGCGCCATTCCACAATTAGTCGAAGGATACAGCTTATCAGCATCAACAAACTGAAGCGCTTTGCGTAGGGTACTGGCTACCTCTTCCGCCGTCTCAATGGCAGAGGTCGCCACATCGATAGCGCCGACCATCACTTTTTTACCGCGAATCAGCTCCAGCAAATCCATCGGTACGCGCGAGTTGTGGCATTCCAGCGAGATGATATCGATAGTCGATTGTTGCAGTTTCGGGAACGCTTCTTCATATTGCCGCCACTCAGATCCCAGCGTCTTTTTCCAGTCGGTGTTGGCTTTGATGCCGTATCCGTAGCAGATGTGCACCGCCGTTTCGCATTTCAGCCCTTCAACGGCCCTTTCCAGTGCGGCGATGCCCCAGTCATTCACTTCATCAAAAAACACGTTAAAGGCTGGTTCATCAAACTGGATAATATCGACGCCCGCCGCTTCTAACTCTTTGGCTTCCTGATTGAGGATTTTGGCAAATTCCCAGGCCAGCTTCTCACGGCTTTTATAATGCGCGTCATACAGCGTATCGATCATAGTCATCGGCCCAGGCAGCGCCCATTTAATGGGTTGTTTCGTAAGCTGGCGCAGATAGCGGGCATCATCGACAAACACCGGTTTTTGACGTTCAACGGCACCGACAACAGTGGGAACACTGGCGTCATAGCGATTGCGGATTTTAACCACCTCGCGTTTTTCAAAATCCACGCCGTTGAGGTGTTCAATAAACGTGGTCACAAAATGCTGACGCGTTTGCTCGCCATCACTGACAATATCAATACCCGCACGTAATTGATCGTCCAGTGATAAACGTAAAGCATCTTGCTTGCCTGCAACTAATTCCTCATTTTGCAATTTCCACGGCGACCAGAGCGTCTCAGGTTGAGCAAGCCATAACGGTTTCGGTAAACTGCCAGCAGTCGAGGTTGGGAGCAATGTTTTCATAACAGGTGACCTTATCTTTTCAATTAATCAAAGCGCGTAGTGAGCGGACCATTGCTCAAGAATATGCTGGTAGGGTTTAATAAAGTGTTGCTCAGTGAACTTCCCTTGTTCAATCGCCAGCTGGCTGCGTTCTTCGCGGTCATAGACAATTTTCGTTAACGAGTGATCGTCATGATTGAGATCCGGTTGATAGTGCAACCCGGCAGGTGAATTCGCGTTATAAATTTCCGGACGATAGATCTTCTGGAATGTCTCCATCGTGCTAATCGTGCCGATCAATTCAAGATCGGTATAATCGCTCAGTAAATCGCCGGTGAAATAAAAGGCGAGCGGTGCCACGCTGCCTTTCGGCATAAAATAGCGTACCTGTAACCCCATCTTATTGAAGTATTTCTCCGTTAACGAGGTGCCTTCCTGCTGGTATTCATAGCCGAGCACTGGATGTTGATTCCCGGTTTGTTGATAGGTGTCTTTGCTCGACACGCTAAGACAGATAACCGGCGATTTTTTGAAGTTATCGCTGTAAACATGGGAGTGGATAAAATGCCTGAAGATATTCCCGTGCAGCTCACCGAAATTCCCCGGAATACTGAATTGGGTGGTGTTTTTATTATGCTCTAACAGCAATACGCTGAAGTCATAATCACGCACGTAGGATGAGAAATTATTCCCCACAATACCGTTGATACGTTCACCCACCTTCTTGTCGAGAATCGCGGTTTGTAATATTTCGATCACCGGGAAGACGCCGCTCTGGCCTTTGATGCTCATGTCTACGGAGATAATTTCCAGCTCGACCGAATAACGATTGCCCTTCGGGTTATCCCAATAGGCCAGCGAGTTAAATCGGTTATCGATCATCTTTAAGGTGTTGCGTAAGTTCTGCTGACGATTTTCCCCACGCGCCAGATTCGCAAAGTTAGTGGTAATACGCGTGTTTTCTGAAGGGTTATAATTCTCATCAAAACGACTGCGCTTGATGGTAAAAGTAAATTCGTTATTCATCGTCTTCTGGCACCCTGGGTTCAGACATGAAACCGCGCATCAGCTTCGCCAGCCAGATGTAACCGGCTTGTTGGCGCTGCGGCACTCATGTTGTCAGTAAGTTATGGTGATATTAATGACAGAGCCGCCGGGGGAGAGAAAGCGAGTTAATTTCAATGCAACATGAGCGATGTTCATGTTGGCGTTTGGGTCAATGCAGGGCGTAAGCATTGAAGAGTGTCGAGAAGCACAACCCCGGACAATTTATTGTCCGGGGTTGTGTATTTGGCCAGGCCCAGGAGACCTTCCTTTATCCGATCAAAATAAAATCATTAACATCAACGCTTTTCACGTTTACGTTTTCTAAAGTAATAACATTGCCATCAATCGGATAGCCGAGGGTAATAACGGTGCTGTTACCCGCTCCCCCGGCAATAGTGACGCTGCTGGCAAAATTCACCACTCCAATGCCTAATAAGCTCAGATCGAGGTGGTCCTGTCCACCGCTGGGATTACTATCGAAACCGCTGGTAATACGGTCTCGGCCAAAGCCTTTGCTAAAGACAAAGGTGTCATCTCCGGCACCACCGGTCATGATATCAGCGCCCTGGCCACCCTCGAGTCTATCGTTACCCGCACCGCCTGTTAGGTTGTCGTTACCAGCCCCGCCCTTGAGAATATCGGCACCGTCTCCTCCCTCCAGGGTGTCATTTCCTGCCCCACCATTGAGGGTGTCGTTGCCATCCATTCCATATAAAACATCATTACCGCTGCCACCGGTGAGGGTATTGGCAAGGGCATTCCCTCTGCCGGTGAAAGCGCCAGTCCCACTGAATACCAGAGTCTCAACGTTATTGGTTAAGGTGTAATTTTGGAGGGTAGTCTGAACAACATCCGTCCCGCTATTACGATCCTCCGTGACAATATCACCATTTTTATCAACGATATAAGTGTCATTTCCGAGACCACCCTTCATCACATCAGCGCCAGTGCCGCCGTTGAGTGTGTCGTTACCAGCCCCACCGTTGAGCGTGTCGTTGCCGCCACCGCCATTGAGGACATCATCGCCGAGCCCACCATTGAGAACATCAATGCCATTTCCACCGTTGAGGACGAGGTTGTGACCGACAACAACCGGCGGATTATCGAGCTGACTGGTCCCGAAGATATTCTCAGGAAGATTAGTCAGGCCCGTATTGCGTGCCACAATCCCGGCAAAGCCTTGCTCCTCGATGGCCTCGTAGAGATCCAGATGCTCCACGCGGTCGAGATAATACAGTCGATCACCTTCCTGAATTCGGTCAAGTTGCTCGTGGATGATGGCCCAGAAAGTCTGGCCAACCACGCCGCCATTGATGTGCTTCTCGGCGAGCCCGCCAACGAACAGATCAACTCTGTCGATGCCTTTGACCGTGTTTCCGTTAACAAATTTATAGCCAGGGTTCGCCGCCAGGAAGCCTGCAATCTGAGACTCCTCCAGCACGAGGTCGGGGTAGGCCTGCCGGAATTGCCCAATGATGGTGTCGCTGAGATTGTTCCGCGCCTGGAAATCCTCCCACGAACTGTAAGGTGTGAGGGAGCCGGCAAAGCTGACCGCCTCCTTCACATACGGATCCTGAGAGGCCATCAGATCGGCCCGGCTCTGGTTCATCGACCCCAGACCGACGTCCCACTCGCGGGCGACGTCGAAGGCAAACACGTCAGCACTCATACGAACGAGGTCGTTTCGCACAGCATCGACGATATTGACGTCAACTTCTTCCGCCTGCTGGACAACCCCACCGGCAATGATCCCGGCAGCGCCCAGTTGCTCATAGCCCGGCTGTGGAGAGTAGGGTAATTGCGCTTTAGGGAAGGTGAACGCACTCGTATCGTTGGTCGGGTTGAGGAATGCGTCGAACAGCGGGACCTGCGTTGCATTGCCCTGAGCGTCAAGCACCGTTAGCGTCTGCCCTATCAGCGAATGACCAAACCGGTAAGCGGCCGTCGCGAACTCGTGCGAGACGCGTGCATCAACCTCCGGATTGTACCCGGCGAAGCCGTGATCGCCCGTACCTCTCATCCCACCCAGCAACTTGTCGGCAAAGTCGGTGTAAATCACGCGCTGATATTCAGCCTCGTTGATTATCTTGGCTGCCTGGAAAAGCTCTTCAGCGGTTCCTTCAAATCCGGCGTCGAGCAACCCGTTGACATGGAAGTTGTGATTCCGCTCCCAGATGTTATGAATAGCGGTGAGTGCAATATTCTCGTTCGCTCGTCCATCACCCGCCACGTAGTGGTCGAGCAGGTTAATAAAGGGGTTGGTGTCGAGCAGCAGCGCAAAGCCACTTCCCATGAAATTAGAGGTCATGGCAGGGAGCATCGCTTGGTTGATGACGCCATTGCTGTCAACAAGCCCAGCGAAATACTCCTGGAAGGACACGCTGTGGTCGCCCGGCAGTGAGTGGTCGGTGAACTGCGTGTTGTTGTTCCAGTGATGCAGGATCAGTTCCCTGAGCGTAGGCAGCAGCGTGAAATCCGGATTGGAGGGATCCACTCCGCCCTCCAGCAGCTTGCCCGAAAACCCGCCCAGTCCGTCGCCTTCACGCAGGAACTGGCCGACAAGTTCGTTCGAGCCATACGTTTGGTTCTGGTCAGCGAATGGCGATGTTTTATTGAGATGCTGCGGAATACCATTGGCATCAATACTGTCAACGGTGCCGCGAGTCAGGTCTGCGGGGTTTGGAAACGAGCCCGGAGCGCCAATCTGGATTGTTCCATTACCTCCCTTACCGAGAAAATCGAGACCGTGATCGAAGTACTGACCGAAGGCCGTGAACAAGCTGTTCACCCCGGCGGCGTTGCCGGAAAGGTTGGCTTCCTGTGCGCCAAGGATATTACTGATGGCACGCGGATCCAGCCCGGAGAACAGAGGGTTGATGTCGCGGTTGTGCGTCATCTCATTGTAAGCACCGTAGTGCGCCTCGGTGAGCCGTATGAACGGTTGATCGGCGGAACCATAGTCAAGATGAGCACGGTTATTGCCGGTGCCTTCGAGGTCGCGGATCCCGAGCGCATCGTTGTCTTCACCGCCTTCAAGCCCGTTGACAAGATTCTTCAGGTTGGCGATGTCACTGGCGTTGAGCGGGAAAGCGCCGTCGCCGCCGACATCATCATCATCATCATCATCATTGTCTTTATCATCGTCATCCGACGACGCTTTCTTGCTGGCTAAGAGAATGGGATCGGTAACGTTGTTCACATCAGCTGCGGGTAAGATACTGGCGGTCTTGTTATTGCTCGTTCCTGACGGCGGATCGATAACCGACTTACTCCCTGCGAATCCCCCCTGAAACGAGGAATCAAAAACGCGCAGGAAGGAGAGATCGACGGTAGCAAACTTGACTTGCCCTGTGACCAGGTAGCTAAAGCTGACATCGAACGCAGGTATACCGAACGGCATCAGACGGTTGGATAACATATTCAGGTTGCCACCGTCGTCATCCGTTTGTGTTGCAGGGATTTGCTTGAGTATATATTTCAGGTCAGGCTTTTTTACATCGTTCATTTTCATTTCTCTCAATAATGACTATGAACAGGCACGAAAAGGCGAAGCCGGTACGAGGCACTCGAATTACGCGCCTGGAATAGCTAACTGAACGAGTAGACAGAGCAGCTCCGTACCCCGGGGGCAAACGTTCTCGATTCCCCCTTCACTTCAAAAAGCGACCATAAGATGGATATATGCTCAGCCCCCACCGGAAAATCGCGATGACTTAGTCTGCTAACATAATAGCAGGCTTCAGACGCGCGCTTCCCTCACATTGAATAAAGCCAAAAAGATAATAACCGTCAATTATTAAACTCAGCATAAAGAGAAAATTAATTATTAATAGCATCACGATAAAATCAATAATATAAAAGTTTATAAGTAAACCCTGAAAATAATACGTTATTAGTACCGTTTCATTAACATACCGCGACTAACTTATATTTATCTGTCATCGCAAACCCGGTCATTATCTGTATCGCAGCGATACACGAGTCCGGTTGCCACCGCATTACGCGGGCCTTCCGTTCCGCGAATGTTGCCCTGCCCGGCGACCACACCATAATGGGATAACGCATCGGTGATCATTTGCGGGATTTCGAAGTCCATCGATGATCCGCCTACCAGCACCACAAAAGCCATGTCACGGATTTCGCCCCCCGGCGAGACCTGCCGCAGAGCCCGCAAGCAGTTGGTCACAAAAACTTTTTCTTTTGCCTGTCGGCGCACCAGACGGATTTTTTCCAGCGAAGTGTGATTATCAATCGGGATCAGGGTGCCGTTTTTGATATACACCACTTTAGCGAACACGGCCGGGCTGAGCGGTTCGCGGAAAAACTCCACCGCCCCATTTTCATGGCGAATACTGAACAGGCTTTCAACTTTGGCGAGCGGGTATTTCTTAATCTCCTCCGCCAGCGTCAAATCGCTTAATCCAAGCTCGGTTTTGATAAGCAGGCTGACCATATTGCCCGCCCCCGCCAGATGCACCGATTTTATCTGCCCTGCTCCATTGATGGTGGCGGCATCCGTGGAACCCGCGCCTAAATCCAGGATAGCCAGCGGTGTGTCGCTCCCCGGTGTGGTGAGCGCCCCGGCAATCGCCATATTGGCCTCCACGCCGCCCACTTCCACACGGGTGTTTAAACGTTGGCTGAGTTCGCGCGCAATGACCTCCATTTGCAGTCGGTCAGATTTCACCATAGCCGCAATGCCCACGGCATTTTCCATCGAGAACTCATCCGCCAGCCCGCCCTGAACCTTGCAGGGAATGAATGTGTCCACGGCAAGTAAATCCTGAATAAAGACCTCATGAGCACCGTGACCGCTCAGGGAAGCCATCACCTGGCGCACCCGTTCCAGCATCCCGCCAGCGTGGGTGCCGGGTTCACCGCGAATATCGCAAATTGGGGCACACCCGGCGACCGCGCGCATAATCGACTCGGCTCCACGTGCCACATCCGCCTGGACGGTACGTTTTTCCCCACGCACGGTGATATGCCCCGCCGGGATCACCCGCGATTTCACATCGCCTTTCGGCGTTTTCAGCACCACCGCCGAACGGTTGCCGATAAGCGCTCTCGCCACGGGCACAATCATCCGTGTCTCTTCCGGGGTGAGCGCAAACCAGGTGGCGATGCCATAGGGATTAGACAACAGCGAAATCACCTGACCGGTCGCCGCCACTTCTACCGCCGCCAGCACGCCTTCGGGTACCTGGTCGATAAGCGTCACTTCGTCAACAATCGGCAAGGTACGCTGCAGGCGATTATTGATCAGCACGCCGTCATCCTGCTGGAGGATAACCGCCACCACGTTGATGCCCCGCGTGAGCGCCTCATTCAGTTGCCAGGCGGCATCCATAAAATCGACCTGATGGTCCACCAGCGGTATCCATCCGCTGCTGTATTCTTCGGGCGTCAGCGCGTCCAGATTTTCCAGACGGATCGTGGTCCCAACGCCCAGTCCCTCACCGCCCGGCGTCTGGGGGTTATGACCAATCATCGTCGATTCGGTGATAATGGTTTCAGTAATGGTCTCCATCGCCACATCGCCAATGACCGGCGCGGCCTCATTCAGGCAAATGAGCGCCACATCCTGCTGACTGCGCCCGGCTTTATCCAGCGCCTGCATGAGTGAGCCAATCACCCCGCTGATGTTGTCCCGCGTCCCTTTCGTTCCGGTCGTCGGCACAATTCCGCTGGTAAGAAACCGCAGCCCCTGGCTGGTGGACTCGGCCAGGGCGACCTCTGTCGTGGCGTTGCCAATATCAATCCCCGCAATCAATGCCATATCAGCTCGCCCTTATGCTTCTTTTTTACGCAGCTTATCGCGCTGGCGATAGACTTCTGCCGATTCGCGAATAAACGCGGCGTTAATCGTCGCCTGATACTGGTTTTCCAGTTCATCGGCAATCGCCAGCAGCTCCTCGGTGGAAGAACGATAGGGGCGCAGCGCATTATAGATTTCGAGGATCCGGCTATCAGGAATGGCAATTAACTCCCCGGCGCGACGCAGGTTGCGGGCGATAGCATGGCGCTGCATCTGTTCTGCGATTTGCGCCTGATACTCCAGAGTTTCTCGTGAGATACGCACATCCTGTGGGCCTATCTTTCCGGCGAGAACATTTTCAAGCGTGATATCGGTAAGCGGTTTTCCGGTCGGCGTCTGGATACGCTCCGGGCAGCGGGTTGCCAGCGGGTAATCTGCGGCCGTCATTGTGGTTTTGGTGGTCATTTTTCCTCCCGGATAATTTCAATATTCAGCGCAACGGGTTTGGCATCCGGTACCACATGTTTTGTCTCTTTGATGTGGAACAACGCCGCCTTCGCCATAAATTTCGGACGCACCATCTGGTCATTCACCACCGGCACCGGCGAGGGCGATTCTTTACGGGCATAGCGCGCGGCGTTTTTGCCAATCTGACGATAGGTTTCGAGCGTTAACAGCGGAGCCTGAGAGAACAGCTCCAGGTTACTGAGCGGCAACAGATCGCGTTGGTGGATAACCGTTGTCCCTTTAGACTGGATACCGATGCCAATCCCCGAGCCGCTGAGATTTGCCGCATCCCAGGACATAAAAGAGACATCCGAGGTGCGCAGGATCCTGACCACTCTGGCATGCAGCCCCTCTTCCTCAACGCCCGCCACCAGCTCTTTGATAATTGCTTTATGCGGCATATCAATGAGGGTTTGATGCTGAAATTTATCAAATGCCGGGCCAACGCCAATGACGACTTCATCGGCACGTTCACCCGCACCGGCAACGCCGTTTTCAACCAGCGTCAGGGTAAAAACCGGGCTCTTTTTCTGTTTCGTTTCCATGATGCAGTTCCCCTTACTCGATGCTGTCAGGCTGGATAACCGTGGCAATGTTTTTGATCTCTTCCCAGCGTTCCGGGGAAATTCGATAGCCCGTACCCGGCCCCTGGTAATCGTTGACATCGTTTACGGCGCTGACCACGTCAAAATCACGGTCGAGGATCGCGGAGGTTTGCAGATAATCCCCGGTCACACGCTGGCGCAGCATATTGAGAATATTGTCGGCCACATCATCAAATCCGTTAACGCTCAGGGCCTTAACAATATCCAGCCCGGTGATATTGCGCTTCATCATCTCTTCCACCGCACTCAGATCGTCCACCACATTACGCGGCGGCATGTCTTTACTGCCGTGCGCATAGGTCGCCGCCGTCACTTCTTCATCGGTCACCGCAGGCAGCCCCAGTTCACGGAATACGGCCTGTACCGCGCGGGCCGCTTTATTGCGGATGGCGATAGTCTCTTCTTCCGATACCGGACGCAGACCGCCATCGACCATCAGGTCACGTTGCAGAATGTTGTAATCATCAAAGTCTTCCGCGTCGAAATTCGACCCGGCAAACATGTTGTCGTAGTTCGGTACGGCGCTATAGCCTGAGAAGATAAAGTCCGTCCCCGGCAGCATCTGCATCAGCGTGCGTGCCGTGCGGCGAATATCAGAGTGGGAGAACGTCTGGTCATTGGCGGAGGCCACTTCCAGGTCGAGCATGGAGGCAATCAGGTTTTCCGCCAGCACCGCACGAATACCAGAAGGCACCGCCCCGGTCATGCCAATGCAGCTTACCGCGCCATTTTGCAGCCCCTGCACCCCGGCACCTTTGGTGATAAAGATGCAGCGCGACTCCAGGTAAAGCATCGATTTGCTTTCGGAATATCCCATCAACGCTTCCGATCCTGTGCCAGACGTATAGCGCATTTTCAGCCCGCGAGACGCGTAGGCAGACGCCAGAAAGGCTTTCGACCACGGTGTATCATCGCCATCGGTGAACACCGCTTCAGTACCGTACACGGAGACCGTCTCCGCATAGCTGGTAAACCCGCGCATCCCTAACTCCAGTTCGGTGGCTTCTTCCACTGAGCACTGGGTTAATACGCCAGGGCGGCCAGATTGCGAGCCCACCAGCAACGCCAGGGCATTAAACGGCGCATAGCGGGCAATGCCGACGGTGGTTTCCTGTTCGGAGAATCCGCGGATCCCCGCTTCGGCGGCATCCGCCGCAATTTGCACCGGGTTGTCTTTAAGATTGGTCACATGGCACTGATTGGAAGGCGTACGCCGCGCGCGCATTTTCTGCAACGCCATCATCATTTCCACCACGTTCATGTGGGCCATCACTTCCACCGCTTTCGCCGGGGTAATGGCGGTGGTGATGTTAATGATTTCTGCCCGCCCGACGTTGATATCCACCAGCATGCGTGAAATCGTCAACGCATCCAGGGCCATTGCGCGTTCTGTCTGTTCAATGTTGATGGCGTAATCGGCAATAAACCGATCAATCATGTCGAAATCGGCCCGGGCTTTGCCGTCCAGTTCAACAATGCGCCCGTTTTCGACTTTCACGGAAGATGGCGGGTCCCAGGGGCTACCCATTGCAATCAGCCCTTCTTCAGGCCATTCACCAATCAGGCCATCCTGGTTAACTGGCCGCTTTTCGAGGACTTCGAATCGTTTTGATCGTCTCATTTTGCTCTGGCTCATAAGATTAAAAAATTGTGCCCGGTAGTGCTCTCCGGGTGAGAATTACCGGCAACTTAAAGGGCGCAGCGCAATAAAAAAATTAAATAAATTTGGTTTCATTTTGGGACATCTTTTCGTTAATCCGTTTCACAGTGGAACGCATTAAAACAGCCTCACAAATAAATGTGATACACGACCGACGTCAAATCAAAATAGCGCTAAAAAAGCCTTACCTATAAAACAACCTGCTCATTTCGCCCTGTTGACTTACGTTCATTAAAAGCAAAAATAACACCAAAGGATTAATGTAGTTTTCGTCCATTAATTATCCAGCATTTAAATATTTATTAAATTAACACCACTCCCATTAACACTCTGCGGATGATTTCAGGAGTACGTATGAATAAAAGCCTTCCCCGTGCCACCGTCAGCCTTGCCATGGCAAAAGCAATGACGGCAGCCGCTGAGAGTAAAGCCAGTGAAATCAATGTTCCGGTGGTCATCTCCATCGTCGACAGCGGCGCAAACCCGCTGTTAATGCAGCGAATGGATGCGGCCTTTGTCACCAGTTGCGATATTTCGCTGAACAAGGCGTGGTCAGCCTGCTGTCTGCAACAACCGACGCATGAAATCACCGCAGGCGTTCAACCGGGCCAGTCACTCTATGGTTTGCAGCTTACCAATCAGCAGCGAATTGTTATTTTTGGCGGTGGTTTCCCCATTATTGAAAACAATCAGGTTATTGGCGCAATCGGCGTCAGTGGTGGCACGGTTGAACAGGATATGGAAATAGCCAGGTCAGCGCTCGACTATTTCGACAAGCATTAATCAACTTTATTTCTAACTCAATTTTCTGAGGCTTATTATGAGCGATCGTATGTATGATTTTCTTGTTCCAAATGTGAACTTCTTCGGCCCGGGCGCGGTGTCTGTTGTGGGCGAACGCTGCAAACTGTTGGGCGGGAAAAAAGCCCTGCTGGTGACCGATAAAGGCCTGCGCGCCATTAAAGACGGCGCAGTCGATCAGACCGTAAAACATCTGCGCGAAGCCGGTATTGACGTGGTAATTTTTGATGGTGTCGAACCGAACCCGAAAGACACCAACGTGCGCGATGGTCTGGCGGTCTTCCAGAAAGAGCATTGCGACATGATAATCACCGTGGGCGGCGGCAGTCCTCATGACTGCGGGAAAGGTATCGGTATCGCCGCGACCCACCCAGGCGACCTTTATAGCTATGCGGGTATCGAAACCCTGACCCATGCGCTGCCACCGATTATTGCCGTCAACACCACCGCCGGCACCGCCAGCGAGGTCACCCGTCACTGCGTACTGACGAATACCAAAACCAAAGTGAAATTCGTTATTGTGAGCTGGCGTAACCTGCCTTCTGTTTCCATCAATGACCCGCTGTTGATGGTTGGCAAACCTGCCGGTTTGACCGCCGCAACCGGGATGGATGCGCTGACTCATGCCGTGGAAGCCTATATCTCCAAAGATGCCAACCCGGTGACGGATGCGTCTGCTATCCAGGCTATTAAACTGATTGCGACTAACCTTCGTCAGGCCGTGGCGCTGGGCACCAACATCAAAGCGCGTGAAAATATGGCCTGCGCGTCACTGCTTGCCGGGATGGCGTTTAACAATGCTAACCTCGGTTATGTCCATGCGATGGCTCACCAACTTGGCGGCCTGTACGACATGGCTCACGGTGTGGCAAACGCCGTGCTGTTACCGCACGTCTGCCGCTACAACCTGATTGCCAACCCGGAAAAATTTGCCGATATCGCCACCTTTATGGGCGAAAATACCACCGGGCTCTCCACGATGGATGCCGCTGAGTGCGCGATTAACGCCATTGCCCGTTTGTCCAAAGACGTGGGCATCCCTCAGCACCTGAATGAACTTGGCGTAAAAGAGGCTGACTTCCCGTATATGGCGGAAATGGCGCTTAAAGACGGCAACGCGTTCTCTAACCCGCGTAAAGGGAATGAGAAAGAGATTGTTGAGATTTTCCGTCAGGCGTTCTGAAACACGTCACCAAACCATTCGCGGGCCTCTGTGCCCGCTTTTGTGATTTAACTGACGTGGAGAACGCGTATGCAAAACCCTGGTATTCCCGGCTCACCCGCAGTGCATCTGTTTTACCATCCAGGCCTGCACGACAGCGAAAGGCTGCGTCAGATAAGCCTCGGTCTTGAGGAACAGGGTGTACCTTGCCGAACCATCCCCTGTGCTGACATCGATAACGCACTGGCGCTTGCCCATCAGGCCGCGCAGCACTCCGCGCTCCGCACCGGGATCGGCGTTTCCGCCAGCGGCGATACCGTACTGACACATGCCCAGTACCCTGCCGATCGCCCCCTGCGTCACTGCCCTCCTGACAGTGGCTACGCCCGTTTACGTAATCTCGGCGCGAATGCGGGCCAGTTGGTGAAAGTCATCCCCTTTAGCGAGGCGCTATAACATGTATCGCATCTATACCCGAACCGGTGATAAAGGCACGACGGCGCTGTTTGGCGGTAGCCGAATCAATAAAGACGATATCAGAGTGGAAGCCTACGGCAGTGTGGATACGCTAATTTCTCTGCTGGGCGTCTGTCATGCTGCCAGCGACGATCCTGACCTGCGTGCCGGGCTGCACCGCATTCAGGAGGAGTTGTTTGTGGTGGGCGCTGAACTGGCCTGCGATGAACGGGGGATTACTCGTCTCAGCCGCGTTATCGATCAGGCGGATATTAACCGACTGGAACAAGAGATCGACCGAAATATGACCGCAACGGGCCCACTAAAAGCGTTCGTCATCCCCGGCAAGAACCTGGCTTCGGCTTACCTGCATGTGGCGCGCACGCAGGCCCGACAGCTTGAAAGGATTCTGGTGGCAATGGACAGAACTGTGCCCCTGCGCGAATCGTTAAAAAGTTACATCAACCGTCTGTCTGATGCGTTGTTTGCGATGGCGCGCGTGGCGGAGTGCCAGCCAGAGGAGAACCTTAATCCTGATGTCGATGCTTGAACTGAGTGACATCAATATCAAACTGCTTCATTTTACGCCACAGGGTGGTGCGGCCAATATTCAGCAACCGTGACATCTCCTGTACGCGCCCACTGGTCACTCTGGCGGCGTGAATAATCGCTTCTTTCTCTATTGCCGAAATGCTCATACTGGCGGGCATTAATGTACTGTTTCCCGCCACACCGGGGTGTTCGCTGAATAGCCACCCTGGCAGATTGCTTAACCGGATGTGCCCGTGCTCGCTGCTGATAGCAATATTCTCCACGATGCTGTTCAGCTCAAAATCATTTCCCGGCCACGAATAGGCCACCAGATGCGCCAGCGCATCGTCGTCAACTTTCAGTCGGGATGAGAAACGCCGCTCCAGCGTGCGCAAGCGGCTATGCACCAGCGACGGGATACTGTTCCGCCGTTCACGCAGCGGTGGAATGCTGATTTCAAACGAGTGTAAAGCGTAATAAAGCTGACGGCTAAAGCGGTTTTGTTCCACCAGATTGCCGAGATCCATCGTCGTGGTGGCAATCACTTTAACGTCCACCGGAATCAACCGGCGCGCATCCAGACGCGTCACCACACCCTGCTTGATCACCTGAAGTAAAATGGACTGTAGCTCCGGGGCCAGATATTCGATCTTCTCCAGAAAAAGTGTGCCACCGGACGCCAGCTCAAGGCGACTCAGACGCCCATTCTCTTCTTCCGTTGCCGAACTGCCCATGAAATCCACGCCAAGGGCATTATCGGCATACAACTGGCAGTTAACGGCAATAAACGGGCCCGCCGCCCGTTCGCTTTCGTTATGAATTGCCTGCGCGATTAACTCTTTACCAACTCCCTCTTCCCCGCACATGAGTACCGGGAAATTGCCCCGCGCGGCCTGACGACCAAAATGAATCAACCGCCGGGTTTCCGGATCGTCCGCCGACATCTGCGAAAACGTATGGCTCACCTTACCCAGTTGGCTGGTCATTAACTGGCGCATTTGTTCAACCGGATGGAGCAGCAGAATGAAACTGGTTCCCTGCGCTTCGACAATCGGTTTTAGCGTGATGACCGCATCGACAAACTGGTGCTGACTTTCGAACGTGACTTCGGCGTGGCTGAGGGATCGCGCCTGTTTGGTGGCCCGCCGAAGCAAGGCGGGCAGCGTGACCAGATCGTTAATATTTTTCCCCTGACACGCCTGCGCATCGAGGTGTAATAACCGCGCCGCCTGGGGATTAAGAAACTGTAATATGCCCTGCTCATTCCAGGCCATCACACCGTCATCCATGCTCTCGAGCAGGCCGTACATCTGATTGAGATGGCGGTTAGACTCCGCCAGTAAGCTATCCGTCAGCAACGAATTCCCCACTTCTCTGGCCATCGCCAGGGTCAAAGAGAGATCTGCCACGCCCGAGTCCTCAGCCAGACAACACAGGGCAATCGAGCCAAATAAACGCCCATTGTTATCAAAAATGGGCGTAGAGCAGAATGCCCAGGGGAATAAGGCCTGTTTAAAATGTTGATCGCCAAGGGTT
Organism: Pseudocitrobacter sp. CD920760; assembly: GCF_057782505.1. Lineage (NCBI taxonomy): Bacteria > Pseudomonadati > Pseudomonadota > Gammaproteobacteria > Enterobacterales > Enterobacteriaceae > Pseudocitrobacter > Pseudocitrobacter sp. CD920760. Next base: position 1,953,628 of record NZ_CM173490.1, on the reverse strand, counting down.
TTTACCGGCTGCCCGATCATTGACGCCAGAGAGAGAGAACAGGTACCAATAATACTTTCCGCGCAGTAACTACCGGCCATGAACCCCAGAGAATCCAGCGCCTCCAGGGTATCCGGGTGGCCGCAGCGGTTCAAAACACAGGCAGACTCATCCAGAATAAACAGGGCGCACGGGCGACCGTCCATATACTCCCAGGCATCCTCCAGCGCCGCCTGGCCGATGGTCAACAGCGCAGTCTTACGACGGCAGATAGACTGGAACGTCAGCCCCTGAGCCTGATGCGGCGTACTCCAGAATTCGCGCTTCATCATCTTGCCGCAGCGGTGCCAGGACTGGTCAATAAATGACGTCAGGGCCTGTTCGACGTGCTCATTCTGCGTGGTCATAGCCTTATTACTCTCTTCTCTGCCTGCCTGAAAAGGCCGGTCCATAAAAACAACAACCCCCGGCACCGGTAACGGCAACGCCAGGGGAGATCCACAACGCAGGTGGAACGCTGGCCGGATTAGCGACCAGCGGTAATCATTACTCAGTAGCCAACCATTGTGCGCCCAGACGATCGGCCGTCAGGATCGCGCCGTAAACGCTTTCCGGGCTCACCGGGAACGGCATATTGTGGATGGTTTCCCCTTCCGCGCAGGTCGCTTTAGCCACGGCAAGGATTTTCTCCTCAATGCCTTCTTTCACGCCCATCTGCGCCAGCGTCATCGGTAAGCCCACTTTCTGGCAGAAACGCAGTACCGTCTCGATTTCTTCCATTGGGCTGTTTTGCAGCACCAGTTGGGCCAGAGTACCGAAAGCCACTTTCTCACCGTGATACAGATGGTGACACTCTTCCAGAATGGTGAAGCCATTGTGAATGGCGTGAGCCGCTGCCAGGCCACTGCTTTCGAAACCAATGCCGCTCAGATAGGTGTTGGCTTCAACGATGCGTTCCAGCGCAACGGTAACAACACCCGCTTCGGCCGCCAGGCGTGCTTTTTCACCTTCCGCCAGCAAGGTGTCGTAACACAAGCGTGCAAGACTCAATGCGGCAGCCGTTGACTGCCCCCCCGCCATACTGACCGCACGTGCGTCGTAGCAGGCTTTCGCTTCAAACCAGGTTGAGAGTGCATCACCCATACCCGAAACCAGTAACCGTACGGGGGCTTTGGCAATAATCGCCGTGTCCATCACCACCATATCGGGGTTTTTCGGGTAGATCAGATACTCTTCAAATTCCCCGGCTTCGGTATAAATAACCGACAGCGCGCTGGTCGGCGCATCCGTAGAGGCGATGGTCGGGATAACCACAACCGGCAGTTTATGGTAATAGCCAATGGCTTTTGCTGTATCGAGCGTTTTCCCGCCGCCAATACCCACCACGCCTTTGCACCCTTTCTGCTGCAAAATCGCGCCAAGGCGATTGATTTCCGCATGGCTGCATTCGCCGTTAAAGCGTTCTGCATGGCAGCTTATGCCGTTTTCATGCAGACCATTCAGTACCTTGTCACCCGCCAGTTTCATGACGAAATCATCGGCAATCACAAAAAAACTGTCCGCCAGGTTTTTGGCATACTCACCGAACAACGCTGCAGCATCTGGACCCTGAAGATATTTTGCCGGAGACTGAATAACTTGTAGCATTCTCTACACCCTCACATTGAACTCGTTTCCATGATGACGCCGGGTGACGCTCGCTCCTGTTTATCGCGTTTCCAACGGGAGATTGAGCACGACCGACGCGGTAGCACTCACTGTAGAGCGGGCGCAGAACAAAAAAATGCTTCACTGTTTGGTTCCACATCGGAACGCTATTCAGAAAATAACGTTTCAGAATGGAACATTAACCACGACAAAACATCAGGATTGAGATCAAGGTCTGGATCGCTATCACACAATTCAACGACAAAAAATTCTGTATCACCGCCATTTTGACCCTAATGGGCAAAAAAAAATAGTCTCTGCGGCGCTCATCGTCTCCGACGAATACCGAAACACGCCTTGAAATATTGTCCGGCTTCTCACTTTTAGCGACAACCCATTAATACCGTTCCAATATGGAACGTTTTCACCTATTTCCGTTCCGACTTGAAACCAAAATCAACAGGGATTTTCTTTTTTACCCGCCAGGGGAGAATCAATTCATCGGCCAGGATACTGGAAACGCCAATACCGCAGCCGAAACCCTACAACGGGCTCACTGACCAGGTGGCCCAATAACCTCCAGCGGAGTATGCATAATGAAAAAACTGATTAACCGTGTGGAAGATGTACTGACTGAACAACTTGCCGGGATGGCGAAAGCGCACCCTGAACTGAAACTACACCAGGACCCGGTCTATGTTACCCGGGCAGATGCGCCCGTCGCGGGTAAAGTGGCCCTGCTTTCCGGCGGCGGAAGCGGCCATGAGCCAATGCACTGCGGGTTTATTGGTATGGGGATGCTGAGTGGTGCCTGCCCGGGAGAAATTTTCACCTCTCCGACCCCGGATAAAATGTTTGAATGCGCGATGCATATCGACGGTGGCGAAGGCGTGCTGCTGATCATCAAAAACTACACCGGCGATGTGCTGAACTTTGAAACCGCCACCGAGCTACTCCACGAGAGCGGCGTAAAAGTCACCACGGTGGTGGTCGATGATGATGTCGCCGTCAAAGACAGCCTCTATACTGCCGGCCGGCGCGGCGTGGCGAACACGGTGCTTATCGAAAAACTGGTGGGCGCAGCCGCAGAACGTGGTGACAGCCTTGAAGCCTGTGCCAGCCTGGGCCGCAGGCTGAACAATCAGGGTCACTCTATCGGCATTGCACTTGGCGCATGTACCGTCCCCGCCGCCGGAAAACCATCGTTTGAACTCAATGATAACGAAATGGAGTTTGGCGTGGGCATACACGGCGAACCAGGCATCGACCGCCGCCCCTTCACCTCGCTGAACGACACCGTTGACGCCATGTTTACCACCCTGCTGGAGAACGGCAATTACAGCCGTACGTTACGCCAGTGGGACCCGGTAAAAGGCAGCTGGCAGGAAGTTACCCATACCAAACAGGCGCTGCAACAGGGAGATCAGGTGATTGCGCTGGTCAACAACCTTGGTGCAACCCCGCTTTCCGAACTCTACGGCGTCTATAACCGCCTGGAAACACTGTGCGATGACGCCGGAATCACTCTTGCCCGCAGTCTGGTCGGTTCCTGGTGTACCTCGCTGGATATGTCCGGTTTTTCTATTACGTTGCTGAAAGCCGATGCCGAAACGCTCGCTCTTTGGGATGCCCCCGTTCACACCCCTGCCTTCAACTGGGGTCATTAAGGAGATCTGCGATGTCACTGAACAGAAATAACATTGTAGACTGGCTGTATCGCTGTGGCGAAATTTTCACCACCCAGAGCGATTTTCTTACCGGCCTCGACCGCGAAATCGGCGACGCCGATCACGGCCTGAATATGCACCGCGGGTTCAGCAAGGTGGTAGAAAAATTACCGTCCATTGCCGACAAAGACATTGGCTTTATTCTGAAGAATACAGGCATGGTGCTGCTTTCCAACGTGGGGGGAGCCAGTGGCCCGCTGTTCGGAACCTTTTTTATCCGCGCAGCCCAGGTCACCCAGGCTCGTCAGAACCTCAGCGTTGAGGAGCTCTATTTGATGATCCGCGAAGGTACTGACGGTGTGGTGAGCCGGGGGAAAGCCGAACGAGGTGATAAAACCATGTGTGACGTCTGGCTCCCGGTGGCGGATTCACTGCGTCACGCCAGCGAAAACCATCTATCAATGACCGCCGCGCTGGAAGCGGCCTGCGAGGTGGCAGAACAGGCCGCGCAATCCACCATTACCATGCAGGCGCGTAAAGGACGTGCCAGCTACCTGGGGGAACGCAGTATTGGTCATCAGGATCCGGGCGCCACATCAGCGCTGTTTATGGTGCAAATGCTGGCTGCTGCGGCTAACGCGTAATACAGAGGATAAGGCGATGGTAAACCTGGTAATTGTCTCGCACAGTGCCCAACTGGGCCAGGGCGTCGGGGAACTGGCTCGCCAGATGTTAAGGGGTGATAGCTGTAAGCTGGCTATCGCCGCAGGCATTGACGACCCAACCAATCCTATCGGCACCGATCCGATTAAGGTGATGGACGCAATCCTCTCCGTGGCGGATACGGACGCGATTCTGGTGTTAATGGATATGGGTAGCGCACTGTTGAGTGCCGAAACCGCGCTCGACCTGCTGGAACCGGAGGTGGCCGCACGCGTGCATTTATGCCCGGCCCCGCTGGTCGAGGGCGCGCTGGCCGCCACGGTCAGCGCCGCCAGCGGTGCGAGCATCAACAAGGTTATCGAAGACGCGCAAAGTGCGTTGCAGGCAAAGCGTGTTCAGCTCGGTTTCCCCGCGCTGGAAGAGTCCCGTAATAGCCTTTCGTCCGCAGAAATCGATGCTTGCGATGCGCAGGCCGAGTCCGTTACGGTGGAGATTAACAACCCTAACGGCCTGCACGTTCGCCCTGCCGCCCGGCTGGTTGAGGGGCTTTCCGGGTTTGATGCGGTGCTACTGCTGGAAAAAGAGGGCAAATGCGTCAAACCTGACAGCATCAATCAAATTGCACTGTTAAAAGTTCGCTGCCACGATCGGGTTCGGCTGGTAGCCAAAGGGCCGCAGGCCGCAGACGCCTTGATCGCATTTCAGGCGCTGGCCGCCGACAATTTTGGCGAACATTGCCAGGCAGACGCTGAGGTTGATAACGCACAACCCGCGCTGACAACGGTGAGTGGACAGGTGCTGCATTACCACCCCATTAATCATCACTTCGATGATCTTGCAGGCGGTACGCAGGAAGAGGAGTTTCGTCGTCTGAAAATAGCGGTAAGTCATACCCTGGACGATCTCACCGACTTAACCCGCCTGGCAGCTGAAAAATATTCGGACGACATTGCCGCCATCTTCTCGGGCCAGCATACCCTGCTTGACGATCCCGACCTGCTGAACAGCGCCAGCGAGACGCTGCGTCAGCGGAAATGCAGCGCCGAGCGTGCCTGGCAAGAGACCATGATGGCCCTCAGCCAGCAGTATCGTGAGCTTGATGATGCCTATCTTCAGGCGCGCTATATCGACGTCGAAGACATTATGCATCGCACGCTGGGGCATCTGACGGATGTGACCGACAACGCCCCTGTTCTGCTGCATCGCACCATTCTGATTGCCGATGACATCTACCCGTCCGTTGTGTTGCAACTCGACGCCAGCCACACCGCCGCTATCTGCCTGCGGCACGGCAGCCCATTAGCCCACGGCGCGATTATTGCCCGTCAGGGCGGTATTCCCTGGCTGTGCCAGCAGGGTACCGCCTTTGATAGCCTGCACAACGGCGACCCACTCACGTTAAACCGTCTGAATACCAGACAGTAACGACCCGTTCACTCTCTGACACGCGCTGCGCAGTTCACTGTGCAGACGTGTCACACCCTAAGCTCAGGAAACTGTTATGTCGCAATTTTTCTACAATCAACGCGAAAACCTCGTTAATGACGCTATTGAAGGGACGGTAATCTCCAGCCCCTGGAACAACCTTGCCCGACTGGACTGCGACCCTGCTGTCCGCATTGTGGTGCGCCGCGATCTGGATAAATCCAGTGTCGCCGTCATTTCCGGTGGTGGCGCAGGGCATGAACCGGCCCATGTCGGTTTCGTCGGGAAAGGCATGCTCACGGCGGCGGTGTGCGGCGATCTCTTCGCCTCTCCCAGCGTTGATGCAGTGCTTACCGCTATTCAGGCAGTCACGGGCGATGCGGGCTGCCTGCTTATCGTGAAAAACTACACCGGAGACCGGCTGAACTTTGGCCTCGCCGCTGAGAAAGCCCGCCGCATGGGCTACAAAGTGGAAATGGTAATTGTGGGCGATGACATCTCTCTGCCGGATAACAAACACCCGCGCGGGATTGCTGGCACTGTCCTGATCCACAAAGTTGCCGGGTATTTTGCCGAAACCGGCAGTAACCTGGACACGGTCGCCCGCGAAGCTCGTATGGCGATGAACCGGGTATTCAGTATCGGCGTTGCACTCTCAAGCTGCCATCTGCCTGCCGATCCGCAGGATAACGTGCGCCACCATCCGGGCCAGGCGGAACTGGGGATGGGGATCCACGGCGAGCCTGGGGCCGTTGTGGTCGATACACAGAACAGTGCCGACATTGTGCGTCTGATGGTTGAAAAAATCACCGCCGCATTACCGGATACGGGCCGCCTGATGCTCATGCTGAATAACCTGGGCGGCGTGTCGGTTACCGAAATGGCGATTCTCACTCGCGAACTGACCGCCAGCCCTCTGGCTACACGTACTGATTGGCTCATCGGGCCGGCGCCACTCGTCAGCGCCCTCGATATGAAAGGTTTTTCGATTACCGCGATGGTCATGGAAGATGGCATTGAAAAAGCACTGCTGGCAGAGGTGAAAACCGCAGGCTGGCTGCCGCCAGTACGCCTTCGCCCACAGCAAAACATGCCCTGCGATATCCGCAGCGCCCGGGTCGACTTTACGCCTTCCGAAAATGGGCGGGTTGGGCACTACGTTGAAACGGTTACCGCAACGCTCTCAGGGCTGGAAAGCGAACTCAATGCCCTGGACGCCAAAGTGGGCGATGGTGATACCGGCTCCACTTTTGCTGCCGGCGCGCGTGAAATCGCCCGCTTGTTGCACCATCATCAACTGCCGCTGGCTCAACTCGACACCCTGTGTGCACTGATCGGCGAACGCTTAACGGTGGTGATGGGCGGCTCCAGCGGTGTGCTGATGTCCATCTTCTTTACGGCGGCGGGTCAGGCTATTCATGAAGGTAAATCAGTCGTTGCCGCGTTACAGGCCGGGCTCGGTCAGATGAAGTTTTATGGCGGCGCAGATCTGGGGGATCGCACGCTGATTGACGCGCTGCAACCGGCGCTGGAGGCACTGGCGCAACATCCGGGGGATCTGGATGCGGCTTATCGGGCGGCTCAAGCCGGGGCCGATGCCACCAGCCACGCAACCAAAGCCAATGCAGGCCGGGCCTCGTATCTCAACAGCGACAGCCTGGCGGGGAATATGGATCCAGGTGCGCATGCTATCGCCATGGTCTTCAACGCACTGGCACAACGCACAAGCGCGTAATCAAAGACCTCGGGGACGGGCAGAAAGTCGCAGGTGACTGATTGAAATAGACATGAAGGGGGCAATTGCCCTCTTTTCCAGCGTAAACCTGCCAGCAATTCATCCCGGTGCGCATCCCTCTTCGCGCCACAGGCATCAGCGCGGAGCCCGGCACCGACACACCAGTCATTGTCAGCGTGGAACAGGGAAGACGGGTGATCGAGGCAGTTAAGGGCCGCCATGCCTGAAAAGGAAATACCGCATAGAACAAGTGCGACAGCCGCTTGCCGTGGAGAAAACACCATCCATCAATTCCCTGATAATCAATATCATCTTAATAAAAGACACGTGATAAAGAGGGGAATTGCACTTAAGTAAAATCAACTCAATGAATATAATTGTTTGTATTTATCCATAAGATCAGGGAGATATACTGCAACAATTCTGGATAGCTTTATTTATCAAAAGATAAGGCCTGAAACAGGCCTTTTTCCCTACTCAGTTATGGTGATGATGTTTCTTCTGGTCATGCTTATAGGCCTTTTGGCCGTCTTTATAGCCTTTCTCATAAGCTTTGCGCTGTTTCTTCGCTTTTTTACGCCAGTGCTTATCGTGCCATTCATAATGGCGATCCCAGTAATCCCGGTTTTGCCAGTGGTTACCATCCCAGTAATGACCATATGAATCGCGATCGCCAATTTGTAGTTTAATTGAAGGTAATAACGTTATCTCTTCCGCCTGAGTCATCAGTGGCTGTGACGCCAACAGCACAGCGGCCAGTAATAGTATCTTTCGCATTTGCCTCTCCTTAACAAGTGCATATTAATTGATACAATTTATCACATCCCTGTTACCTGTGACCCAGGCTAATTCTGCTTTTACCTTTTCTTATCCCTTAATAGCACCGGTATGATTAAATTCGGTACTGCTCTTTGCTAAGGCCACATTTTTCGTCCTGAGATAAAGCATTTAAGATCATCGTGCAGGGCTGGTGAAATATTTTCATGAAAACAGGCGCAGTAATCACTATGAGGATGAGATGTTTGTGATCACGTACTTTCAGAAGGGAGTCGCACACACCGTATTCAAGCGACCTGAGCGGGTCGAAAAGCTGAATGACATCATCGCCCGACATTATCCTGGAACTTAGGCTGCAAGATAAAACAGATGCTAGTCACGAATCTGTCCGATGTATTCTTGAACTCACCAACGCGAGCCTGACGGAAATGGCATACTGGAAACCGACAGAAAAGCAAAAACCCCAGACAATTTCTTGTCTGGGGTTTCATATTTGGCGGAAGCGTAGAGATTCGAACTCTAGAACCCTTTCGGGTCGCCGGTTTTCAAGACCGGTGCCTTCAACCGCTCGGCCACGCTTCCAATGAGGCGCACTATAAACATCCCGCCCCGACCTGTAAAGCCCCATTTTGATCGTTTGCCTGAAAAACAGTCAAAAACGTGTTATTCGTCTGAAATTACAACAAAATGGCGAGTTTTTCGGCACTTACAGCGCGCTCATTTTGATTAATGCTTCTTGATGTACATATCTTTTGTGAAGTAATAACCCAGTCTGTCGGGCGTAAAACCACCCACCCACGGTTTCACCAGGTGCGAACGTACATAGTGGTATACCGGAATAGAGGGCACATCCTGCGCTAACAGATCTTCTGCCTGCTGATAATAACGTCCGCGCGCGGCGATATCAGGGGCTTTAGCCGCATTCAGCAACGCCGCATCGTAGGCCGGGTTGCTATAGCGGCTGGTATTACTGCTGTCGCCGGTGCGGAAGTTGTTGAGGAAGGTGGTGGCATCGTCATAATCGGCAATCCAGGCGTAGCGCACGGCGTCAAAATTTCCCGTGCGTTTCGCGTCGAGCATGGTTTTCCACTCCTGGTTTTGCAGTTTGGCCTCAACACCAAGATTTTTCTTCCACATCGATGCGGCGGCAATAGCAATACGTTGATGCGACTCAGAGGTGTTATAGAGCAGATTAAAGCTCAGCGGGTGGTCGTCGCCAAAACCGGCTTCCGCGAGCAACTTTTTAGCTTCGGCAATCCGCTTCTCGCGCGGCCAGCTGGCGTAGTCAGGATTTTTTAGCGTGATACCGCCTATCTCCGGCTGACTCACCAGCCAGGCCGGGCGTTGCCCCTGCCCCAATACTTTCCCGGCAATGATGTCTTTATCCAGCGCCATATTCAGCGCGCGGCGCACGCGGGCGTCGTTGAAAGGTGGGCGGGTGGTGTTGAGTTCGTAGTAATAGGTCGCCAGATGGGGAGAGACATCGAGCTGCTCCGGCATCGTTTTCTTCAGCAGCGCAAACTGGTTAATCGGCACCGTTGAGGTAATGTCGATTTCTCCCGCCCGATAGCGGTTCACATCCGCGGCTTCCGATGAGATGGGCAGATAAGTGACCTGATTGATCACCGTGTGGGCGTCATCCCAGTAGCGTGGATTGCGTTTGCCGACAATGCGCTCATTCACCACCCATTGAGACAACGTATAGGGCCCGCTGCTGACAAAGTGTTCAGGCTTAGTCCATTTCTCGGCAAATCGGGTAACCAGCACCTTATCCAGCGCCACCAGCGACGGGTGCGCCAGCATCGGTAAAAAAGCTGCGGTAGGCTGAGTGAGCGTAATTTCCAGCGTTTTATCATCAAGCGCCTTAACGCCCAACGTATCTGGCGCTTTTTTCCCTTCGGCGATATCAGCAGCATTGACGATATTCATATTTCCCAGATAGCTGGCGTAAGGTGACGCCGTTTTCGGGTCAACCAGCCGCTGCCAGCTCCAGACGACATCCTGCGCGGTAATCGGTGTACCGTCGGACCACGTAATGCCCTCGCGCAGATGGAATATCCAGTTACCTTTGTTTTCCCACGATGCCGCCAGCCGGGGTTCAATCGTGCCATCAGGCTTCACCGCCACCAGCCCGTCGAACATATCGCTGATGATATTAAATTCAACGTCGCTTTCCACTTTATGCGGGTCCAGCGAGGCGGGCTCGCTGCCGTTGTTTCTGACCAGTTCCTGTTTATCCGCAAGTACCGTGCCTTCCGGTACGTTCGCCGCACTGACAGCGGTAGTGAAGAACGCCAGCCCTGTTACCAGCATGATGGCGGTAATACGGTTGTGATGATGTGGTTTCATTTCCCTTGCCTTTATTTTAATTGTCGAGACACCCTCTTCACTCTTAGCGCTGGTATCAAAATAAGGCAATGGTTTTCAGTCACCTATAAGAGGTTGATCTCGCTCTTTGCGCTGAGTAAAGATGGGTAAAAGGATTAGGGGATATGCAGGACATTTCTTATGCTGTTTCACTATTAATATCCATCATAAAGAGAGTGAATCATGGATCGCATAATTACCTCATCGCGTGACCGCTCGTCCCTGCTGAGCACGCATAAAGTTCTGCGTAATACCTATTTCCTGCTGAGCCTGACGCTGGCGTTTTCGGCGATCACCGCAACCGCAAGCACCGTGCTGATGCTGCCGTCTCCGGGATTGATTCTGACGCTGGTCGGCATGTACGGCCTGATGTTCCTGACCTATAAAACCGCGAACAAACCGACCGGGATTATCTCCGCGTTCGCCTTCACCGGCTTCCTCGGTTATATCCTGGGGCCAATCCTCAACGCCTACCTTTCTGCCGGTATGGGCGACGTGATTGGTATGGCGCTGGGCGGTACCGCACTGGTGTTCTTCTGCTGCTCGGCCTACGTGCTGACCACCCGCAAAGACATGTCCTTCCTCGGCGGTATGCTGATGGCAGGCATTGTGGTAGTGCTGATCGGTATGGTGGCGAACATCTTCCTGCAACTGCCGGCTCTGCATCTGGCGATCAGCGCAGTGTTCATTCTGATCTCTTCAGGCGCGATTCTGTATGAAACCAGCAACATCATTCACGGCGGAGAAACCAACTACATCCGCGCAACCGTGAGCCTGTATGTGTCGCTGTACAACATCTTTATCAGTCTGCTGAGCATTCTGGGCTTCGCCAGCCGCGATTAACGCAGACTAAACGCCACAAGGCCTCGCTTATGCGGGGTCTTTTTTTTTGCTACACTGCCCACCGTTTGTATGACGTGTGAAAAATTATGTTGATCTACGAAGACAAAGAAATTGAGACCGATAACGACGGTTATCTGAAAGACTCCACCCTGTGGAGCGAAGGCATGGCGGTTGCCATTGCCGCGAATGAAGGCATTGAACTGAGCCCGGAGCACTGGGAAGTGGTGCGTTTTGTCCGCGAGTTTTATCTGGAGTTTAACACCTCCCCCGCTATCCGCATGCTGGTGAAGGCGATGGCCAATAAGTTTGGCGAAGAGAAAGGCAACAGCCGCTACCTTTATCGTTTATTCCCGAAAGGCCCGGCTAAGCAGGCGACGAAAATTGCCGGCCTGCCTAAACCGGTAAAATGCATTTAATAGCGAATGCTGAAGCCATCCCACGCTTTCTGGGGTTGATGCGGTTCGGCCAGAACCCGGTCAACTCTGGCGCTGCGTGGGCCTCCGGCTTTTAGCCACGCCAGCAACGTTTCCACCTGCACCTGTTCGCCGCAGGCAACCACTTCCACGCTGCCGTCGTCCATATTACGGGCATAGCCCTTAAGCCCTAACCGTAGCGCTTCTCGCTGAGTGCTGTAGCGAAACCCTACGCCCTGAACCAGGCCATAGACCCACGCAATGGTGCACACTGATGCCATTTTGCCTCCCGTCGCAATCCCTGAAGTTCCGTTAAGTATGACATTTTCCAGACGTTTTACCGAACGCGGGGCCGCAATATTGCCATGTTCATTGCAATTGGACGGCGAAGTCGGGAAAATGCAGCCCTTCCCATCGAATAGCCAGAATAATTATCTATATACGCCTCAATTTTTGAAGAACACTGAAGAACGCCCAAGAGCATGTGTTTTCTTTAGCTAATTCAATATGTTGTAAGTATAACCCGTATGAAATTCGGTTAAGTTCATATGACCCTAAATGCCCCAAAACAGCCAAAAACCGCCCTCAAATGTCCCACCCATGCCCCAAGGAATTTCATTGTTTTGTGTCTTTTTTAGCTGTTTTTTCCTGCAGTTACGGACCTTATACGGGAAGCCTATACGTTAATTTAGTCCGTCAGATTAGACCACTGGGTTGTCATCGAACTCACCAGAACGTGCATCATTGATGATGTACGTGATCACCCCGAAAACACCTCTTGATGGCGAACTACCATCGAGCACTTTTGCTGCTCACCACCTTATCCGTCACTCCTTTGGAGGCAATCTTCAATGCCTGGTTGAATGCAATAACTGTTACTGGCCTTTGCTGAAATTTGACCCGGTTGGAGTGACTCTGAAAAACGTAAACATCGTGGGGATATTTGTCCCTGCGCCTCTGTACAATGTGGCGAACAACGGCTGGTACAGATAGGATTTTCTCTTCAAATCTTCCGTTCGCCTCCACGACAAGGGAGTCACCTATAAGGTTACCGTAACGCAGACTGACCACCCTACCAATGCCGACCGGTAAGATATGCAGAAGAACCCATAAATCTGACCATGTGTCGCTGATATCTTTCAGTTTACAATTTATCGATGCGAATTCATGTAACGTTAACTGGCTCATGTTGTGTACTTTTTTTTCTGGCTGATTTGCACCAAGCTTATCAAAAAAAAATGGACAAAATCATGATTAGCTCTCATTCCCGCGCTCATGCAAGCTCCGGCTGTAAACAGAGTCAGCCGGCATTTCTACGCGCACGGAAACGAACTGATCGGCAGGGATATCTACCGGCTCCCCCTCTTCGATTCCGTCTCGTTCATTTCTGGCGAATACTGGGGCGGTTGGATATGTGCGATGATAAGTTCTAACCAAAATGGAACCGTCCGCATTAACTTCATAATCAAGCCAAATCAGCGGCTGCTTGTTGCGGTCAGTAGGGATATCAAAACCGCCATCTATGCCGCCCCAGGAGGCATCAACATTAAGGCCAGTGCAGCCCTCAATAAGGTATTCACCTAATCCTATTCTGGTTACAGCACACCCTTCAGATTCATCATTTAATTCATATGAGCCATCAGCAAATATTTGTACTATCGGAGACGCCGCTTTCAGCGTTCCATCGGAGGCTTTCGTGGTATTTGCGGTTGTGTATACCTGTGCCCACGTAGAATATGTGGAGCCGTCGATATTCTGTAACCATAATCTTGGTGTTCCAAAATAAGTTTGAGCCATTCTCGTTCGGTATGTTCCGGATACTGACATTACAAGATGTGCATAGCCGTAAACAGAATCAGGGTTAGTATTCCCGCCAATTCCCTGACTGAAAAATCCAGTATAGGTATCAGCAGGTGGAGTTATGGTATTAGCACCCAATCCAAATGCGCCGACTTTCAATACCCGCCCCGATGATGTATCTGTCGAACTGGTTTGGGTGTCAGCAGTAGAGCTACTTCCTAAACTGAGGTTTGTGCGAGCATCTGCGGCTGTCTTTGCGCCGGTTCCCCCCTGGGCAATACTCAGTGCTGTAGTTAACCCTTTCAGCTCTGTGATATCGCTGTTTGCCCCTTTCCGGGCGAGGCCGCCGATGGCTGGAATGCTGAGGCTGGTGCCGTTGATTGTCACAGTGACCAGTTGGTTCGCTGAGGTGCTGGCGAACGTCTCCCATGCTCCGATATTCTCGTCGTACTCGTTAATGAACTGCGACATACTCTGCGCCAGGCCATCGACTGAGAGACTGTCGGTAACGAGGATGCCGTACTTCTGTCCGCTCAGTGCCGGTGACGCAGCTGGGGTAACGGTTAACGATGTGCCGCTGTTGATAGCTGTAATCTGGAACATCTGAACCGGGTTAGAGAGCACAATAATGGTCTGGCTCACGCGAACCTGGCTGGCGGGTGCTGTCCAGTTCGTCCCGGTGCCGGTTGCGGTATTCCCGTTGATGCTGATGGTTCCGGTGTTATAAATCATATTTACTCCAGGCATAAAAAAACCCGCCGGAGCGGGTTTGAAGTTTAATAAATGTATGAACCGACTATATCGTTAAAGATTCGGTAGAATAGCGAATGGGATTTTCAGTCCGTATGGCTTTAAGGTATTTGCCCACGACACCTGATTTCGATTTATCCAGACAACCTGCAGCGTGCCTCCCGAGAATTTAAAAAACAAACCTGAATATCCGGAAACAGTACCGTCAGTATTGAGATTCCCCGGACAATCGCTGGCCAGTAACCAGGTGTTTGTGCCAATGCTCTGTGAATAGGCTTTATTGTCTAAATCATAATTTGCAGGTATTTCAAAAAAGCCTGTCACGCGTGGTATTTTTGCTGCTGTCACGGCTGACCATACAAGTTTTCCCTGCGCGTTGAACACATCGACATAGCCACTTGTGGTTGTGACATCATAGCCAGTACGAGCCATTGTTCCCGCATTAGCCGTCATGTAGGGGTAACCGAAGATAACCTTCGCATTGTTATTGAACTTGAACCACTGCAAATCGTTATTGTAAGGAAAGGGATTTATTGCAAACCCCATATCCGTACCGTTTCCAAGTGGCGTTGAAATTTCGAAATAGCCAGTATCGGAAATGGTCGAGTAAACTTTTGAATCACGATAATAAGTACCGTAAAAGTCAGAGTCGACCACCTTCGCGCCTACTGTATTGAAGGACTGGAATCCACTCATATGAATGCGTACACATTAACAGTCACTGTATGAGCATAAGCATATTTTAAAAGAATAAATGTTCTTATTCCTCCATCGTATGCCCGACAGTAGTAATAACCAATTTCACGGCCCGCTGATACCGATACTGGCACCGCAAAGTAACCAGCTGCTGTTGCACCTGCATAACTTGTGGTAACGACCGTCGCACTTGCAGGGACTGAAATAACCAGAGAGCCCACATAACGACAATTATAATCACCAATGTCAGCGACAAGATTGCCTGATGCATCCCAGCATTGTACCCCTTGAGGCATAATCAACTCCTTACCATAAGCCCATACGAACGCGCAGAACGTTGTTGTTATCGTAAATCTGAATCAATGTATTACTGATAACCATCCGACCGGTTCCCGCGCTGCCATTTATATAAAATGTTCCGGCTTTATTGATGTGCCAGCCGGTGCTGTTCGCGACATAGTTATTGGACTGAATGTAGTTACCGATTTTGGCGTTGCTGATAGTTCCATCACCGATTACCGTATCCCGGATAATCGTCTGTCCATTCTGAATAACGAACGGTAGCGTCGTCACGCCGCCGACAGCCGTTGTCACGGCAAAGCGGTCCGCCAGGAATATCACCTGCGACTGCATGCCGCTGGGCGTATTCTCAACGCCTATCCCCATACCCGCCGCGTAGTATTGTCCGTTACTGGCCAGACCAACTTTGATTGAATACATCGCAGACATTTTGCCGTTCACATCAGCAATCGCATTAGCGTTTGTCGTAATGGATGAGGTATGCCCTTCCACCGTTGCGGTGATGTCGTTGATTTGTGTCGCCGTCGCCTGCTGGTAATTCGACACCGTCTGGCTCAGGCTGTTAATGGAAGCTTTGTTACCAGCGACATCCGTCTCCAGGCTCAGCAGCGATTCAGCTGTGGCCTGCTTCTCATCGACGATAACCTGATCGATGCGGTCCAGTTGCGCGCTGTTTCCGGCAACCGTGGCTGAGAGCGTTTTCCGCGTGGCGACCTGCGCCAGGTTTCCCTGTATAATCGCGATGGCGGAGTTCTTCATCTGCCCGGCCACGCCGTCCATACTTAGCGCGATTTCATCGATTTTAACTGCGGCTTGCGCCAGCCCGTCAGCGTTCTCCTGAATCTCTTTGGCCTGTTGCTCAAGGTCATCGACTGCCTGTTTAATATCATCAGCCATGCCAGCAACTTTCTCACTGGTGTCGACGGCATTCTCAACCAGGTCCTTAAACACCTCGGAGTCTTTCATATCCTCCAGGATGGAATCCGTGATATCCGAAACATCGATGCTCGACTGCCCGCGGACAAAATCCGTAAAGCCAGACTCATTGCCTGTTCTGTCCACCAGCTGAGCGCGGTACCAGAATATTTGCCCCGCCTTCAGGCCCATCTGCTGATACTTGCGCTGCGGGTAAGGTACGTCGGCCAGAAGCATCGCATCGTCTTCTGTTCCGGTCAGGCTGTACTGAATTTCCGTCTTCAGCGTGTCGTCGGTGTTCTCCGGGAATCCCCAGTTCAACTCAATACCGAATACCACGTTTTCAGAAGCGGTGAAGCCAACTGGCTTCGGTGGATTGCCCACTTTACCCGTCAGCGTTTTCTCTTCCGAATAGCCCCATCCGGACGATATTTCTGCGGCATTGATAGCGCGTACGCGCACCAGGTAGCGTCCGGCATAAATCCCCGGGACGTCGAATGACGTGGTGGAGCTACGCGGCACGTTAACCCAGTTCCCGTCGTTGCGGCGCCATTGCGCTTCATAGGCGATAGCGTTCTGCGCCTGGTCCCAGCTGACGCGCATCGTTTCGATGCTGATGTTCTGCTGAACAACTGAAAACGAACTGATAACGATGTTGGCAGGCTGCGACTGATTGCCCGGCGGGATCACGCTCACCGGCCGCTGGTCAATGATGGCGCCTGTATCGATACGGGCATATTTATCCGGGTCGTGCCATGCGCCGGTAATCGAGAAAGTGCCATCATCGTTATCGGAAACGCTGACAACACGATACTGCTGCGCGTAAAGCTCGTCAGATTCAACCACCCAAACAGCTTCGGCCTGTGGCGTCTCACTGTATGCCGTGGTGACTGTGGCTGATTCCCCGTTCACGGCCTGAATGGTCCTGCTCTGCGACGCTCCGGAAGGCAGGTTGAGAATAAGGCGATCACCAGCTGCTGCATCTGCCACGCGGTCAAGCTTGATAACGCGACCGTTAACAGCGCTGATACGTCCGCCCATAACCTTTCCGGAAAGCAGCTCGTCTGCCACGGCGATGATGTAGCCCGGCTGCGGAATGTTTCCGTCCAGCCCGACATCAAACGAAACAACGCGATCCTTGTTGTTGGTGAGAATACCCCAGCGCCCCTTTCGGTTCGCTTCTGACTGCCTGGTGCAGCCGATGGCTGTCATTTCCAGTTGATTGAAGCCGTACCGCGCAACCAGCGCCTGCTCGAATACCGGCTCCATCGCGTCTGCGTAGGCGTTTCCGGGATCGGACCATGAAACCAGCGCTGTGGTGTAGCGGCTTTTCGTGGTGCTGCTCGAATATGTGAATCGACCGCCAACAACGTTAGCGCGCGTGTAGCTGTAATCAACATCGCGCGGCATGTCAGCCAGGGCCACAATCTGATCCCCGCCCCAGTAGGTCATGCCACGGAAGATAGCAGCAAAATCACGCAGGACTGTGTAGGCATCGTTCCGGTCCTGAATGTACACATTGCAGGTATAACGTGGTTCGGTACCACTTCCGCCTTTGCCGTCTGGTACCATCTGATCACAATACTGGGCAACCTGATAAAGCGTCCATTTATCAATATTCGCAGCGGTCAAACGGTGCCCAAGGCCGAACCGGTCAGAAACAACCAGATCGTAAAAAATCCACGCAGGGTTATCCGTCCATGCCCATTTAAACGCACCGGTCCATGTACCGCTATAAGTGCGGGTTTCAGGGTCGTAGGTATCTGGAACGCGGATAACGCGGCCGCGCGGTTCGCATGAAATTTGGGGAATAGAGCCGTTGAACTGGCTTGAGTCGAATTCGATGTAGAGCAGCGCGGTGTTCGGGTAACGTAGTTTGGCGTCGATCACCTCGGTGAAGCTCTGCAGCGTCATCGTGTCGCCGATCTTCGCGCTGTTGGCGTCAGAGGTAATCTTACGCAGGCGTATTGTCCAGGTGCTGCCAGCCTGCGGTAAATCGATACGGTGGCTGCGCTCATAACCAGACGTCGTTTTGCCTGTCACGCTGGTATTGAGTACCGTCTGCCATGTGCCGCCGTCCGTCTGCAGGTCAATCGCATAATTGACCGAGTAACCCACCAGATCGCCGTCGTCTTCCTGTTTGAAAAGCGAGGGCCATTTCAGACGCAGGCGAACTGCTGAAAGCTGCGTATTGGTAAACGTGCGCGTCCAGGCTGTAGCGCTTGATACCTCAGTTCCCACGCTGATTTCGTTTTCGGTACCGGGAATACCCTGAATATATTTTTGTGCCTGAGTTCCCGCGCGAAATTCCCACGTTACCCCGCTGAAGTTTTGGGAACCATCGGCATTCTCCAGGGCCGTTCCGTCCAGGTAGATATCTTTGCCGGTTAGCTGCCCTGCAAACTCCCCTTCCCCAAGCGCAACGAGGATTTTGGCCTTCGCTACAGATTGCAGATCATCTGGCTGTTCAGTTGGAGTGCGTGTCTTTGAACTACCGCTTTTGCGGCCTTTAATCGCGGTTGCAGTTGCCATATTGCGTCCATAAAAAAAGCCACCCGAAGGCGGCTACTGTTTAAATATCAGGCTGTTGATAACAGAAATCCCTGGTTAATGTGTAAGCTCAGCCCGCCAGTGGTGGTCACTGGCGCACTAATTACCGACGGTGCGGCTGATGACCTCGGTATAACAGGAGTTTATAATGAGCTTTAACAAAGAAGACCAACAGGATGAAGCGTTGGCGTTTTTATTAGCCGTCGCCACTGTCGAGTCTGGTGATGCTGGAGCTTTCCGCCAGCGCGTGACTCAGTATATGAATAAGGCATACGGTGAAGATACATCAAAAATGACGATGCAAGAGCAAGGCCGAGCCGAGGCGGTATCCAAATTGTATGCCAAGGCTGATAATATTTACCATCGCATCAAGTAATGCTTTGCCCCGGTTAAGCCGGGGTTTTTAATCCGGCAATTGCATTAATGGCATATTCTTTAGCGCGTGCTTCAACTTCGGCAAAAGAGCTACTTGGATTGAAATCCTCCTGATAGATAAACACCAACTCATGGGGCGCATTGATTTGTTCCAGCTTGCAAACTGTAATTTTGGTTGTAACAGTTTTAATCGTTTTAATTTCTAAATCAGGAACGAAGCTTACATATTCAAATCGTGAACCCATTTCAGGGAATCCTACAGTCATTTCCATAACGCTCTCCTGCCTTTCGGCTAATTAATGATTTATTGTTGATCTTCGACGTAGATACCCGCTGAAATAATCGCCCCGCCGATACGGCGCTTGCCGTAAAGGAGCGGCACCGGGTACCCTTGCGCCGCGGTGTTTGTTACACCACCGAATGCGTAGGATGCGCGGTTATCTGCACTTTGTTTGCTGGCTAATCCGGTTGGCTGAGGAGATAACATCTGGACGACGCCACCCGCCATCATAGCTCCACCAGCCATCATTACATTTACACCCCAAGCCTGGGCAAAACCAAATGTAGCAATGGCACCTACTGCAACAATAACAGCACCCAATATTGTCTGAAGTAAACCAGCCTTTTTGCTTCCGATGATAACCGGTACAATCCTGACCACTTCACCAGTTACCGGAAAACCTAGGTCATCAACTCCTATGTTTTTCTTTCCTTTAAAAATGGCAAAGGTTAGTCCGCGGCGCTTGCTGTTTACCATATAACTTTCAAACCCGGTGATTGTTTTTGCGAGTGCTACACCTGCTTCAGAAACTTTACTGATAAGTCGCCAATGAGTTTTACCAAATATTTTACCGGGTTCGCCGCCGAGCTCAATTCGAGTCATTACTTCAGACATATAAACCTCTTAATAATAAAAAACCCCGCCTGAGCGAGGTTATATATAATTGCTGCATTCAAAATGCTGTAGGGTAGATACCAAAATCACCGTTGGTTCCGTAACCAACTCTAAACATCAATACCCCAGTATCTGTCACCTTACCCGACTGTTCGCTCATGCCTCCGCCACACATACCTTTGGGCCAAGCGCTAAAGATATGATCTCCAATTTTGGGATAGACCGTTACCTTTTGAGCTGTGTCTAAGTCTGCGACCTCCTTGCCATCAACATAAACTCGGGTCATGCAGGCGCTGCCCATAAAACCAGAGTCTCGTTTGATTATTACCTTGCCAGTCCCTTCTTTTTTAACTAGCAGTGTATTGCTGATAACCTGTTTTGCAGGAACATCCTGTGCTTGTTCATTTGTTACCGGCTTAGTTGCACAACCGGCAACCATTAAGATGGAGGTAAAAACTAAAATTCTTTTCATATCCCTATCCCCTTTGGTCAATTTTGCCAAAAGAGTAGCAGGGATCGAGCGGTAGCAAAACCGAATGTTATCTTGGTTCACGCGCCCTTTAAATACCGGGGAGATACATCTGTACTTCATCAGCTACACGCTCCCGTGCTGTGTGTAGAAGCCGCTTGCGGCCACCAACACCCCACTTGGCCATCTGGCTGGCGCACTGGCTGATCGCTTTGGTTTCGGTGTTAATCACATGGTCGATTTTATTCAAGCGAGACATGGCATCGAACCCGCGACGCATTAGCATTTGAAATGTCTCATAGACTTTGATTTCAAAAAGCGGATTGAGCCAGGCTGCATAGCGTATAGCGATAAGTTCAAGCCCCCAGGAGCCCTGAAATGGTCCCCCCTTAATTGTCATAACCGATGCGATTTTCTTCGCATCGCTCAAGGCTTGAACAAATCGCCTTACTTGCTTGGTTTTGAGAAACTCACCTGGTCGCTGTGATTCAGTGGCTTTGCCTTCAGCCACCGCTGCGGCGTGGAGATCATTAAGATTATAACGTCCTTCGTTATCGACACGAACTGATACGCCGTTTACAGATACGGTTGGATATTGCATATCGGATTACCTTTTAGTGATGAACCTTGTCGCACAGGAAAACGGCCCCAAGAAGGCTCCGACAGCCAGCCGGTTCCTCAAGGTGCATCCTGAAAGGTTCTTGGTTTGAATTGCGCGTGCGGTGCGCGGTGAAATGCGGGGTTTAAAAAAACCCACCTGAGTGGGCTATAGAAGCGTTTTATATCTGACGATCTTCATCGTCCTTTCCTGCCAGTAGCCACCATACGGCACGCGCTGGCTTAGGTGTCCGTACAGGTGATGCAGCAGCATATTGCCCTCCAGCAAAATTCCCGCGTGGTTCCACTTTTCAGCCTGGACCTGCATGATTACCATATCGCCTGGTTTCGGTGGCCCGTCGAATTCACGGAATCCGCACTCATACCAGCAATCCTGATAGAAGTTGTCCGGATAGTCGTTTTCCCACCAGGGATAATCCACACGATAATCGTGCAATTCAATGCCGTGAGTTTGCCGGAAATAACTCATTACCAGCCCCCAGCAGTCGAAGTGACCAAGCACAAACGGACGCTCCAGCAGCGGCAGTTCCCCACGCGGCTGGATGGTGCGTAAATCCCCCTCCGGCCAGCTCACAATATGCCAGGGTAAAAGCGTTGCATCGCATTGCGCTTTATCCAGTTCGCTCGGTTGTGTCGTGGCGTCAGGGTGACTGTGAACGATGGCGATCACCGTACCCCAGTCCTCAGCAGCGGCATAGTCTTCTGGCGACAGGTGAAAATGTTCTGTCGGCTCGGTAGCGAGGTTACGACATGGAAAATATTTCTCTACCCGGCTCTTTTGCGCCACCACGCCGCAACACTCACGAGGATATTCAGCTGCAGCATGCGCCATAATCGCACCGATGGTTTTCTGACGCATATCAGCTCCTGATCAACGACGTTCCAACGAATCCGCCATGCGATAACTCATTACCTTTGCCAAAACGTAGCTCACATGCCGCCAACGTACCGTTGCATTCATCCAGAGACGGATCGCTCACCGGGTTGTTGTTTTTGTCGAAATAGCGGGTTCCGGCATAGTCGCAGCCGTCGCCGGTACGATATTTATTCCGGATGCACCAGGTACACAGGGAATGAAGCTGTCGCGTCGGTATCATCAGCCCCTGCAGGTCCATCGGGCTGGACAGCGTGAACTCAACCACCTCGTTAGTTTCGCTACTCTTTGCATCGATGTAGAAAACTTTCAACTTTTCCTGCGTCGGGTCAGCCGTCGTATTGCCGCCAGCGAAGTTTTTAGCGTCAAGGTACTGCGCCAGCGTATCGTGAATCGTAACCTTAGCCTGCAGAAGGTCGTCATACGCCAGGCATAGCGCTGTAATGGAGCTGTCGAGGTTAGCAACCGATAATTTGGGTTGCGCGCTGCTCCCACTGGTAGATGCCTCGATCCCCTCAATCTGACAAGGCCAGGCCTTATATTCTTCTCCCTGCCACCAGATAGATTTTGCCGGGAGCTTTTCCTCATCCCCGCCTGCTTCGGCGATTTCCTCCGGCGTATGAGCAATATTATGCGCATGGAAACGAAGCACATCGCTAACACCAAATGCGGTGCCATCGACATCAAAAAGCCGGACAACGCTGCCCGGCTCAAGTTTCTGATAATCTGCGTTTAAGCTCATGGTTTGAATGCCTGTTCGAAAGTTGCTGTAACGGTCTCCACTTTTTTATTCAGGGTGACTCGTTGGAGGCTGTCTGCCTCAACACGCCAGAGCGCCAAATCACCTCCATGAGGCGTGAAGGTGAATGATTTGGTCTTATGCCTACGGAGAAAAGCGTGAATCTCCCTGGCCGTCACCGGATCGCCGGTAAAAGAGAAGGCATAATTCAGTACCTCATCGTTAAGACCCGACCCGCTCACCTGTTTATACCCATCGCCAAACTGTGCCGTTCTCACTGTGTCTTTGCTGCTGAGTGTCGGCTGACTGGCAGCCTGAATCCGCCAGCTAAAATGCTCTATGGCCATCAGTTACCTCTGTTTATTAGCATTCCAGATAATCCCGCCAGGCCGTATCTCACGGGCGATGCCATCTCGCACCGAGCGATCAATCACCTTCTGGTAAGCCTGTTCGAGCGCGACACTATTTTGTTGCTGCTTCTGGTCGCCGGATTGCCCGGTTGTAACTGAAACAGGGGCATAAACACTTACGCCACCCATGCCAGCTCCGGCTGCGCTCCCGCCGCCGACCAGCCCCCCCGACGCATACCCGCGCATGAGTCGATAAAGATTGGCCACGCCGATACGACTGGTTGACTCTTTGGTGAAGACGAACTCCCCGCGATGAACCACGCCTGCAGGCTCATATTTGCCGCCGTGCCCGGTATATCCACCTACGTCAAAACCCTGTGGCCGGAATGACGGGACAGAGAATGACTGACCTGCAGAGGAAGTTTTCGCCCCACCGCTCACCCAGCCCATTGCGCTCTGGATGGCGTAAGCCACCAGCAGCTGGTTGATAACGGACACAATCATTTTAAGGATAGAGCTGGTGAAGTCCCGGAAGCTCGCCTTCCCGGTTGTAGTCAGGCTGGTAAGCTGGCCCGCCAGCCCGCTGAACGTTGCCTGCGAAATCTGCTGAACGGAGCTGAAGACGTTTGTCGCCGAATCCTGATATTCAGCCCACCCTTGTTTCGCACCGGCCAGCCAGTTTTCTCGCAAAGCATCCTCAGCCGCAAATGTCGCTCTCTGCTCTTCCAGAACTTTCTGCTGAGCCTGAGGATTATACGAATAGCTCTCGCTGAGACGTTGCAGCGTAGATTGCCGCCCGGCCTCACGTGTAGAGACACCCTCAGACTGAGCCTGCAATCCGGCCCTCGCAGCTTTTTGCTGCTGCTCAAATTTCTCAGCCTGATCGGAAAGTTGGTTAAGTTTCTGCTGGCTGGCAATCTTATCGCCCAGATCGGCCAGTTGCCGCTTGTACTCGAGCGTTTCTTCCTTGTGCGCCAGCAGGGATTTTTCCTGCGCCGTAAGCTGGCGACGACCAGCAGCCTCCTGCAGAACGGTGAACTGATTTTCAGTCTGCCAGAGATCCTGACGCTGTTTGCTTATGACGTCGTTTACGCTGGTATGTTGCTCGAGCGTTTTAAGCTGGGCCTGAAGGGTGAGAAGTTCAGCCTGCGCCTTCTCCTCGGCTTTGTCCCCGGCTGGTGTTGAATAGCTTTTGCCTTTCGGCGTTTTGGGATCCTTCCACTGCTTTTCAATCCCGGCGCGGGCTGCGGCAATGTCCTTATCAGTCCAGAGAGTGGCGATACCGTCTTTCGCATCCTGGCGATTTTTCTCAATAAGCTGATTGAGTTTTTTCTCTGCTGAAGCCCGTTTTTCTGCCGCCGTCGTGCCAGACTCTACAAGCTGGTTAAACTGCTGCTGACTACGAATAGCCTGGTCCTGCTGATCCGTCCGCATTTTCTCCCGCGCGGCTGCCAGCCCTTCCTGGGCATATTGCTGATCGGCGAGATCGTAAGCCTGCTTTTTCAGCTCCACCTGCTGGCGAGCATTTCTCAGCCTTTCCGCATCAGCTTTCTGCAGAGCGTTGTTACCGGCATAATCCGGGTCGACCTTTAGATTGCTGGAGAGCGCGCGGTACTCTTTCTCTGCAGCCTGCCACTCAGCAAAAGAATCCTGCCGCTTCATCGCTGTGTCAGGATTACGCCCTACCCCGAGCATCGCATCCCACGCGCCTGAGGCAGCATTCTTCACCCAGTTCCAGGCTTTTTCAAGGGAGCCGAGGTTGTCTTCAACCGCCCCGGCGCGCTGGATAACGGCATCAGAATATGCCCGCATCGCCAGCTCGGCAGCCTTCTGCGAATCTCCCAGCGCCTGGGCAGAAGCTATCTGTTCATACTGGGTGGCCGTCAAAAAGTGAAGAGAATCGTTGAGCGTCGCGACCGCGTTAACCGGATCATCCTTAAGACGTTTAAACTGATTTATGGTTTCATCGACGGCCTGCCCGGTAGCCTGCTGCAGTCTTGCTGCAACATTACTGACCATGCTGACGTCATTACCGCTGAACGCACCGCTTCCAACGACCTGCGCCAGCACGCCTGCAGCGGCATGCTGCGTAATGCCATTACCGGCCAGCGAGCGGGCCAGCGCCTGAAGCTGCCCTGATGTTTTCCCTGCGTAATTTCCGGTCAGGATCAGTTGCCTGTTAAATTCCTCTGACTCTTTACTGCCGTCATACCAGGCTTTACCAAGACCATAAACCGCTGTGGCAATTCCACCAACCATGCCGGCGATACCCAGACCACGCAGTGACAAAAGCTGGTCAATCCATCCTGCCCGGTTAGCCAGAGTGATTCCGGAACCGCGTAGCGCACCGAAATTACCGCGCATCACTTCGCCGATGAGTATCCCAAGCTCCTGCCTCGCGGCGGCACTTTGCAGACCGAGTCCGTGTGTGGCGACTTTGGCAGCTTCGAGTTTGCGGATATAAACCTCAGCCGCATCACTGGCACCAACCTGTGCCGCTTTCATGCGCAGAAGTTCTGTACCGGAAAGTTTTTGTTCGACTACCTGTTGCTTCAGTTGCTGCAAAAAGCGGGTTCGCGCGGCAGACGACTTCTCCTCCACAACCTGCAGCTCTTTTTGTCTGGCTACTGTACGAGAAATTAGGGCGAGATAATCCTGTTGTGTGATGTTGCCCTGTGCCCTTGCCGCGCGAAAACGCGCCTGCACATTCGCAAGCGACTGTGTTTCACCACTGAGCTGACGAACGCCATCAATCTGGCGGAAAAATGATGCCGCAAGTTCATCCTGTCGACGGGCAAGCGCTGCGGCCTGTCCGTCGTTCTCACGCATACGCTGATTAAGCTCGGTAACGCGGCGATGAGTTTCATCAACGGACTTAGAAACGCTCTGCCAGTCTTTGGTCAACCCTTCCGCTGCGGCTGACTGACGGGCTTTCATGTCTGCGGCAGCCGCCGCGCCAGCGTCACTAACGGTTTTAAACGCAGCCGCCTGCCGCTCGGAGGCGCGCTGCATTCGCGTCTGGGCTTTGTCAGAGTCCTCAGCCATCCCGTTTAGCTGGCCCTTTATGCGAGCAACCTGCTCACTAAATGTGGCGCTGTCGACATCCAGGTTGATAACCAGATCGCTAATCTGCTGGGCCATAACGGATACCTCCTGTGATCCCCTCAGCTGCAGTCATCAGCGCATCATCATCCGGCTCGTCATCGCTGATAACGATCTCGGAAGCAGAAAGAAGGCTGAAATGTGCGGGGGTAAGCTCCGGGTCGCGGAAGAAAAGAGTAGAAATGGAATAAAGCAGCTCGGAAAAATGCGCATCGAGCTGCGCGTCCTGAAAATAATGCTCCCGGTAGAACTGGTGCCAGTCGCCCAGCTCACTGGAAGTCATTCCAGCCAGCATGGCGCGCCAGTCGGGTCGTCCGAACTCGCGCGCCAGATTCAGGACAAACGTTAGCTCGCTGGTAAGGGCTTTTCCGCCGTAACGGGTTCTGCGCTTTGGGCCTCCGCGGAGGCATCAGGATCGACAGCATTGTCATCCTCAAGCGGAGCAAGCATGCCGGAGAGCAGCTTTATCTCCATTTCGGCTTTACCGATTGCTACCGGCGGCCAGCCGTTCAGGACCTGCTGATACAGTGTTTCGACGTCCGTACCGGCCGGATCGTTATGCCACAAAGACATTGCGATTAAGCGTGCACCGCTACGAATATTCGAGCCGACCAGCCGGGCCGTCATTTCCTGATCGCTGATGCCGTCGCTGTCAGTACTCACGGCCTTTTCCTCAGCGGCCATAAATGTGATGTATTCAATACGCTGAAGCGCTGACAGCTCAAAGATGGTCAGGGATTCTGTTTCCCAGTTGAACTTCTTTTTTTTCAGAAACATGCGTCCTTCCTTATGCTGCAGTTACGGTGACTTTGCAGACCGCAACGAAATTACCGTCGCTGGTCATAACAATAACGTCAGCGGTGCCTGCTGCTACGCCGGTGACGGTGATCGCGTTGCCGCTAACGGTGACAGTTGCTTTTGCCCCGTCTGAGGTTGCCACACGGAACGAGGTGTCTGAGGCGCTGGCAGGGTTCACCGTCACATTGAGCGTTGTGGTTGCGCCGACGGCCACGCTTGCCGTGGCTTTATCGAGCGTAACGCCGGTCACGGGGATATTCGGGGTCCCGCTTTCTTCTGCCAGTTCCGGCTTGCCGGTATTGGTGATCTTCGCTGTACGGGTAATGACCTCTTTTGCCGGAATGGCTTTACCCAGGCTGCTGCACCAGCCGCGGAAAACGTCGACGGTACCGTTCGGGTATTTGATTTTGTAATAGCGTACTGAGCCATCAATAAACCATGCGACAAGGTCTTTTTGGCCTTCTTCGCCCGGCTTCCAGGCGAGGGTGAACGAGGTATCGCCAGCAGATTTTGCCCCCTGGGCCGTCGCGTTCCAGTCGGCATCCTCGTCGTCGAGGTAAGTGTCGTCATACGATTCGGCGGTCATTTCGCCCGGCGTCAGCTCTTTAATTTTCGCCAGGCGGTTCCAGTCGATATCCGAGAGTGGGTTAGCGAAAGCGTTGCCCGTTCCGGTGTAAAGCCAGAGAGTGGTACCGGCACCTTTCACGGGGGCCAGCGGGTTTGGAGTAGGCATAAGTACCTCTTAAATTGAATAGGTGATTAAGTACGTGAAATCGACCGAACCCCAGGTGGCCATTTCATCATCCCGCTGATAGTCATAACCCTGCGGGGTGAACGTCTCGACCAGTTCGGTCAGACCGGGGATGAAGGCCATTGCCGGATACACTTTCTCTTCCATCCAGGAATCAAGCGCGCTGTCGGGGCTGGAGGCTTTAAGAAATACCTCGATGTGAACAACCGCCTGCCACGAATCTTCATCAAGCGAATCGCCGGTGTACTCCGCGTCAGAAAGGTATACAGCCACGGCAGGGAGATCCTGCTCTTCAAGAAAAACAGGGCGCCCGTCAAACCAGGTGACCGTGTCGGTGATCTCGGCTTTCAGTTTTGCCAGAATGGCTGCACGAATTGCGCTGTGTCTGTTCATCGCTTCAGGTGGATCCTCAGTTGGTTTTTCAGGGCTGCGGAAAGTTCTTTGGGCATATCGCTTTCAATGAGGCGCTTTGAAATAGCGGTGAAGGCCACGGTGAGCGGTGTCTCAAGAGGAACTTTGACCACATCAATCGGATAACGGGCCTGACCTACGCGCCGCATGACCTGCCAGCGCCCGTTCGAGAGCTGTTGGATAAAAGCGTTACGAAAGGTATAGGGCCCGATTTTAAGGACGCTGCCCGCTCCGTTTCTGGCCCCTTTTTTACGCGAGAGCCGGACGCGTGCCGTGCCGAGCTTTATCGCAGGAAGATTACCGCGGTTGATTTTTATCGACGCGACCGGGCGATCGTGACGGGCCTTGCGCAGACGGGAACGCTGGCGGAGCAGACGAACCGGAAGCCCCTTTTTCCGGTTATCATCAACTGTTGCTTCTTTCGCTACAGCTTTGCTCCCCTGGCTTATCGTTCTGCTGGCCACCCGGTTTAGTGCTTTTGCGGTTGCCTCAGGAACGATTAACCGGCTGAGGATGTTCAGGTTCTGAATAGCCCTTTCCAGTCCTTTCACAGACATAGCGCCTCCTCATTCGAGATGGATGCGGGGTTTTCCGTTGAACATGTCATAGCGTGTAACGGTCAGGTTCTTCCCGTCGTAGTCGACACTGTCGTTACGGCGTGGCTGGTAAAGCTCTGAGAAAACCACCAGCGAAGTACCTGTTCCCGACAATGGCCCCATTTCCTCGAGCTGCTCGGCGGGAACAACGTCATAGCTGCTGCCATTTATGATCGCTGTCTTTCCCATCTTTTTTATGGTGGCCGCGTCCATGCGCGCCGCCATCCGGTCAAAGGGGTTAGGCATTGATCTTAACTTCAACAACGGTGGTGCTTGCCCCCGCATCTTCCCAGGCGATGCCCGCGGCAACTGCGTCCGTTTCTTCGATCGTGATTTTGCCGTCCTTGATATATACCTGCGCCCCGGCAGTAACCGCATCTGCGGAAACTTTTGGCAGGAGGAATACACCCTCAGTAAAACCATCCCCGGTATCTCCAGCCGGAATATCAGTAATTGCCACCGCGACCAGTTTTCCAACAACAACCGGGTCGCCGCTGTGAACATCGGTTGCACCACCGTTTACCAGAGGGATCGTTTTTCCGTCCTGCGCATAGTTCTTAGCCATAATTTCTCCATTCAGCCCCTTGCGGGGCTGGTTTCAGGTATAAAAAAAGCCCTTACGGGCGTCTGTTTGTCAGGACTGATTTTTACTGACCAGAGGATTTGGTCATGCCGCGATAGTCCAGCGGTGCAACACCGGCATCAATACGCACTTTCGTGGCGATACCATCAGTGGTGAAGCCTTCCTGCTGATCGATGTACGGCGTGTCGACGCCATTGAGATAAGCGACCTCAATAGTGTCGGTGCCCTTCGCGGCAGCCAGATACCAGGCTTTCGCATCAGCTTCATCCAGGCGCGGTTCGGCAATGACTTCTGCAAAGTTCTGGATAGGGTTAACGATCCCGGCATTGATGTCTGCACCTTTAACACTGGCCGACTTGATGGTCTGATTTGCCAGAGTTTCCAGGGCGACGGGCACCAGCATGTAGGCCGGACGGATATTCAGGGTTCGCTCCCCCTCCTTCTGCAGACGCATCAGCTTGCGCGATTCGTCCAGGCTGGCCACAGAAATTGCGCCCGAGCTCAGGTTCTTGTGATCGGCATGGAACAGCGCCTTTCCGTCTGAGAGTTTCGGGTTTTTGGTCAGAATGGCGTAAACCAGATCGCCAATCGTTGCTTTCGCCGCGCGCCCCATCTTCATCGGTACGTCGGTAAGCTGGTTCAGATCGTCGTTAATGATCGCCTGGCGGGTTACTGAGAAGATTTCACCATATGTGGCAAGCGCGATGGTTTCGCCTTTGTCACTGGTCGTGATGTACTTGTACTCAGCCCCTTCGCGAACTTTTCGCAAAGAAGGGAAACCACCCATACCGACACGATGAGCCGTTTTGAAGTCCGACAGCTGGCCTTTTTTGGTCCACTGCTCGAAGGTTTCCTGCGCCTCGTCCCAGCCCTGAATCAGCGCTTTGTTCGCAACATCAAGCAGAATGTTGCCAAAGTCAGAGGTGCTGTGGGTCAGCGCCAGGCCAACCATCTGCATCGGGTTGTAGCTGGCCACACCGATACCTTTTTCTGTCAGTGCCATACGCGCATACTCGCGCAGCGTCATACCGTTATAAACGTTATCCCGCTCCTGACCTTCGAACCCGGCACGCGCCATCAGTGCCTGGCGAATACCATCCGCGACGAAGTTACCGTTGCTCGCATGAATATGAGGCTGGGTAGTTTTATTGGACGGAGTGGCAGTTTTACCGAGTTCTGCCAGCAGCAAATCTTTCGCATTATCGACGGAACAATCAGGATCGGCCACACACTGATTCTGCAGTTCCATGTGCTTATTGCCGAACATGGCAAAGAGATCGCCGATAGCGTTAACACGGGCTTTCTGCTCAGCTAACACCTGCGCGCGGATCGCATTTTCATCCGGTGCCGGGTCTGTTTTTGCCTGCGGTGCCTGAGGCTGGGTATTAACCGGGTCACGCTGGGTTGTGTTGCGCGGCGGGGTGATCATGTTGCGAATGCTTTTTGGCATTTTTTCAAATTCCTCAATACGTTTTGAATGAATACAGGCCATAGCCTGAAGGGATGTTGTCACCTGGTCGGCAAAACCCAGTTCAAGGCACTCTCTGCCATCCATCCAGGTTTCGTCCTCCAGCATTGCCGCAATTTCTTCGGTGGATTTTCCGGTTTTCTGCGCATAAGCCGGGATAAGAACGGATTCAACCTTGTCGAGAAGATCCGCATAGTCGCGCATATCGCTCGCGTCACCACCAGCAAACCCCCAGGGCTTATGGATCATCATCATCGTGTTTTCAGGCATGATGACCGGATTGCCTACCATCGCAATCACCGAGGCCATGGATGCCGCCAGACCGTCGATGTGCACGGTAATAGCCGCCCCGTGGTGCTTCAACGCGTTATAAATAGCAATACCGTCGAAGACATCACCTCCGGGCGAGTTGATATAAAGGTTGATGTGGGTGACGTCCCCAAGTGCCCGGAGATCATTGACGAACTGTTTCGCCGTTACGCCCCAGTACCCGATTTCGTCATAAATAAAAATGTCGGCCTCGCTGTTATTGCTGGCCTGCATGCGGAACCACGAATTATTTTTTGCGCTGGCTTTCGGACGGTGGCGCGCCCGGTTCTTTGGCTTCGGCACTGGTGCCTCCTTTATCATTGGCGGGGTCGGTGTCAAACACCAGGCCCTGTTCACGGTTCTCGTCAACCTCCGCTTTACGGCGTGACTTAACATCATCCGGGTTGCGACCGCTGGCACGTATCCAGTCGGATTCAGTAGCAGCACCGCCGCGGATCTGCGTTTTCCAGGCATTCGCTTCTTTAACGGGATCAATCCACGGCATAACGGGCCCCGAATAAACCGCGTTATAAAGCGAGTCCATATCGATGCCTCTCGGCAGCTTGATTTCTCCGGCAGCAATAGCCATCTTCAGCCAGGCCCGATACATGGGCCGGGTCACTGAACCGATGAACCAGTCCTGAAGAATCAGATACCCGTCGGTTGACTCGACAAGCTCCTGCCGCTGTGCACTGTACGTTCCGTTGTAGTTTCTGGATGTGCTGGAAAAGCTGAGGCGACTGCCGGCTGACACGGCACGCAGCTGTCCGTTACGAAACGACTCGAGGTTAGGGTTCGGACGATCGGATTTAATCATCCCGATTTCTTCCCCGGCCTGCAGCTCGTCATAGAGCATACCGGGCTGAATCATCAGCTCGCGGTCATCACTGCTGGAATCAGACTCAAAGCTCTGCCCGTCGCCTTTTTTGATATACATGCCGAGTGCGGCAGCAATTCTGGCAGCGGTAAGCTCCGAGTCCTCATACTCTTTCAGCGCGCTCAGACGCATCAGAACACCTGACAAAAGAGACGTTCCGCGGGTCTGGTGCAAGCGTCGTGTGAATTTGAGATGAAGCATGTTTTCTGCATCTATCTCTTTGGTATCGAACTGACGCCCGGATACTGGCAGGCTTTTATAGACCTGATATTTTTTCGGGCGTCCCCAATTATCGACAAAAACGCCCTGATTGAGCTGGGTGGCTGCATCGCTGTTCATCGGCACAAAGTCCGGCTCCAGCGCTTCCAGCCAGAACGGCACGCCAGCAACGGGCTGAAGACCATTTCCGGTACCGCGAACCAGCTGAGCAAATACCTCACCGTCCCGGAGCCACGTTCGCAGCATCAGCCGCTCCAGCATTGGACGGGTGAACTGGGTTGTGACATCGGGTCTTACGGACCATTCGCCCCATTTTCTGCGGATATCAGTAGCCAGCTTTTTTGCGATCTTCCCGTTGCTCAGCATCGGATGCGGTTCAACTATGATGCCCTTCGCACCCACCACCCTTTCTTCCAGCTTGTCGAAAACGCCAATCACCAGATCGTGGTTGTTATCAAGCCAGCGAGCCTGCTGCCTCAGTGAAACCGCCCCCATCTGGCTGAGCTGATCGGCTGAACGATTTTCCTTCTGGGCTTTGTGGGTACGCGTTTGCTTTACCGCCTCATACGCCTTAATAACCGCGCGGGCACGCAGGCGTGAGGCTTTCCAGCCTGGTGAAAACAGGCCAATCGCATCATCTAAAAAACTCATCCAAACCTCGCCAGCCTGTAGCCGGGTCGCCCGCGGCGTTTGTTATTGAGCGTTGCCAGTCGTCGCTCCCATTCCTGACGGCCTTTTCTGATTTCCGACAGGTTTTCGAGCGTCATCTGCTGCCCGTTGAAAGTGATTGATTTCCCCTCCAGAACAGACAGCTCGGCTGCAGCGTAGCGGTCGATCATGTTTTGAATATCTGCTGGATTCACACCCAACCTCCTGACGAAGACCACGGATTAGCCTGCTCGGTTACGGGCTTCTCACGTTTTGGTTTTGATTTTGATTTAGATTTCGGCGCAGGCGGCGGGGATGGCATTTCGCCAGCTTCCGTCTGCGTGTCCTCGATCCACGTTTCCCGCCGTGCCCACTCAGGAGCTGACGGCCATTTGATTTTTTCGTAACCACTAAGGATGGCGAGCGCGTCGGCATAAACGAGCAGGTCAAATGCTTCGTTTGCGCCCCGGCCAGGCTTACTCCATTTCCCTTCATTTGAGCGTTCCTCATATGTCAGTTCGTCATAGAACCAGTTGCCCAGCCAGGCGGGGAAATGCACATAGCCTGGGCCGGGTGAATCACGCCACAGCGCATTATTCACCCGGTCTTTAAGGGCATCGGTCTGGAGAAGATAAAGAGGCACATCCCCCGTCGCCTGTGCGCGGCGCGTTGATCTGCCCGTGTTGTCGGGAAACGTTCGCTGGATAAGTTTGCTGCGCCTGACGCTGTCCCCCTTGAAGAGATAGATACGCTTACCCAGCCCCTCACGGCGACATCTGCGCCAGAACTTGTAGGCATTATCCGTCACGCCATCTTCGCCCCCTGAGTCCACGGCCATCGACATTAGCCGCATGCCCTTTGACGGGTCAGTTGCGAGTGGCCACGTTTTTTCAAAGACGTCGGAGAGTAAAAGATCCCAGTCCTCCGGATAGCTCGCCGGGTCCACCTGAATGCTTTCCCCGTTGCCGTCGCAGCGCAGCGAATGCCGGATGTTGTAACGGTCAACTATCCAGCGCTCACCCATACTTCCATAACCCGTAATCTGCACAACAAAGCGCCGGTTGCGCCCGGCCTGCACGTCCACGGTCGCAGTGAGAAACTGCACGCCGTCCGGTACCGAGCGTTTTGGGACTTCTTCGGCACGCTGCTCAAGCAATTCACTTTTACGCTGCTCCATGCTGGCCCGCGGCAAATAGGGCCTGCCGAAGTCGGTGTTGATCACCGTCTTCAGGGTTTCTTCGCTGCGCGTGGATTCATATTCCTGCTCGGCGGTCAGAAACTTATAAATAAGTTGCGCCCAGGTCTGGTAAGCAGCTGCCGGGCCTTCCATCCAGAAGGAGGCAATACGGGAACGACGGCCATCACCGCTTACCTGGCCTTTACTGTCGATGGTTTGCCCGTCCCGGAGCCAGACACATTTCATGTTAAGCGCACGTTTCATATCCGGCGTGATCCTGCCTTTACAGGCAGGGCACTGAAGAAACGCCGCTTCGCTGGCAAGCACAGGATCGCTGCTGTCGCGGTATCCGCTCATATTGTCCATTTCCGGCTGGAAATATTCTCCGCAATGCGGGCATGGCCAGTAGAGACGACGGCGGTCACCACGGTTATAGAGTGATAAAATCCCGGTGGTCGGAGGGGCTTCATGGGGCGTGGAGCGCCGCCATTTTGTGTCTCTGATATCTCTACCGGGCGAGCTCTCAACCAGCGTCATCCCGGAGGACATGAATGTCGTGGTACGCTTCGATGCCAGTGAAAAGGCATCCCCCTCCCCGTCGATATCTTCCGGAAAGCGGTCATAATCCGTCAGCGCCACACTCTTATAGTCCGAGGAGGACATGATATTGACGGATGGCCAGCCCAGCTTCAGATAGTTGCCGGCGCGAAATGTTCGGTCGTAGACGTTGTTATCATTACGCCTTGGGCTTAGCCGGGTTTTAACTTCAGGGCTACAGCGGAAAGTACGGTCCAGGCGTTTTTTGGAATGCTCGCGCGCTTTTTCCTCAGATACCTGAATCACAAGCATATCTGCCGGATCGCAGACAACGTTATAAACAATCCAGCCGTCAATCAGCCCGATGGTTTTACCCGTTCGCGCTGGGCCCACAAACACCACCGCATCGTATTCACGCGATGCCAGGCAGTTCATTGGCTCAATCACATAGGGTGCCAGATCCGGATCCCACGGAACGGAGTTTCCTGCCCCCATCGGTACGCGCATGTAATTGCCGACCGCATCTGCCACCGGCATACGACGCGGTGCTCGTAATATACCGGAAACATCGCGGCGGATGCCCCTGGCTGATGCCCGCTTTGCCATCAGTCCTCCT
This sequence comes from Pseudocitrobacter sp. CD920760, assembly GCF_057782505.1. Lineage (NCBI taxonomy): Bacteria > Pseudomonadati > Pseudomonadota > Gammaproteobacteria > Enterobacterales > Enterobacteriaceae > Pseudocitrobacter > Pseudocitrobacter sp. CD920760. The sequence continues at coordinate 1,918,689 of NZ_CM173490.1, read as the reverse complement.
CTGGCTCTACCTCCTCTGTTTCAGCATCCTGTACTCTCTCCGCCATCTGGTCGCGTAGATCATCGATAACGCTTTGCACACGAGAAACAGCTGCAGGCGTTAAAGCACAGTCACGCTCGAGTACATCGGGGAGAGTTTCAAGCACCATGACGACGGCTTTCGCCATCAATGAGAATTCACGCGCCACCTCATCTGCCGGAATAAGCTGGCCGGTGTCCTGTTCGAACTTAATCCGCTCGTTTTCTGCTTTCCAGTGCGAAAGCCTGTCGGATGGTGGCATATCGTCAATGTTGGCTGACACGGTGGGGATCATCAGCTCGGCCAGAATATCGGTGACCAGATAAAGCTTTAATTTGCTGTTGCTGCCTTGCGCTGGTTCGATATTTTTTAGCCTGGCGGCGACCGTCTGACGGTGTACGCCTGTAATCCCCGCCAGCTGGTTGATGTTCAGTTTTAAAGCGGCAATTTCCTGGTCCATGATGATGAATACTTTTTAAACGATTCGACATCTACGCAAAATCACCTCTAACGAGATCAATAACCTGCGCACATGATGATGATGACATTGGATCCGAAAAACTAGCCGTTTCCCGCGAGCCAGCCGCCCCGTGGCAGGCCACCCCGCTGGGAGGACCCATTAAACATGATAATGGGTATCATTTGTGTTTATGGTGGCTGTTATCAATCTGACACCAAACTGCCCCGCCTGGCTTCAGCGCGTTTCGGATAGCATCGTTTACCTCATTCTGAATAGCCTGCTGCAGGCCAACAATTGAAGCAGCTTGCGAATCAACACTACTCACAAGGGATTTAAACAAATCGCTTTCAGCTACAGCGTTAATAATGGCTTCGTGCATCTGGCCGCTTAAGCGCCATGCTGTGACTGTATTACCAACGCAATGCCCAAGGTCCATAACATGAGAATTATCGCGACTATCCACTTGTGCATTCGTTTTATGGTTCGCGATTGCATTATCAATAATTGATTGAGCATTCTCATGGATTGCGAATCGGTCCGCTTTGAACTCTACAGAGGATGGTTTGCCTTCATGCTGAATACTGATAACTGAACGACACAGGCTCATCAATTCATCCACCAGTTCATCGGTGTATTCCGTGGCTTCGCCCATGAGGTATTTAGATACGACCGCATGAACCTTTTCGCGCTCAGTTAAATGTTCTTCTTCAACATTGAGAGCCATGCCGGCAACATACCCCTTGGAATTGTGGTTCACGCCCACCTTCATGCTGTAGTCAGCAGATGCTGCGGCCTTATCAATAAAAGCATCGTTGATAAATACCTGTCCGTTATTAACAATAAACGCTCCGTACTTCTGAATAGCTAATCCATCCGTTAATTTTTTGAACGCATCACTTTTACAAATTTGTTCGTCAATTTCGTCCAGAACCTTTTGCACATTAGTGGTATCCAGTTCAATACCAATAGTGAGCGACCCACAATACTGCTGCGTATCCACTGGCAACCCAAATCGAGTTTCGACAAGGTGCTTAATAGCAAACCCCTGCCCTTCAGTCGTCAGGAAGGTAAAGTAATTTTCCTTTTGATATTCCGTCACAGTCTCGCGTGTTTCAGCGAACCCCAAGGTTCGAAGCTCTGCAGCACCTGATTTTGATGGCAGGTCGCCGCTTTGTAATGCGCCACGGAAGAAAAGCGCATACAGAACATCTGTCGCCGCGCCGGACAACGTAACAGTTTTATTAGCCATTATTTATTTCCTTTTAGGCGTGAGCCTGTCGCACGGCAAAGCCGCCGAAAGTTAACGGTTTGCCCAGGCTCACAGCTGAAAGACTTTCTTTGATGTGCGCGTGCGATGCGCATTAAAAAGCCCCGCGGGTGCGAGGCCGTTTTATACCTTGTAAGGGATAAGCGTTGTCTTATCCGTTGTAGGGGATAACCATTATCAAGCGCCCCGTCGAGACGCTTTGTAATGAAGAGCCGTTGTGAAAGCGGCTCTCGCCGTGCAATCAAGCACAGTGCTTAGATGGCAATATCAAGTGTCAACTGGAGTTGATCGCGCCAGAACTCAACATTTGCCTCAATAGCTGGCTTATCCCATCGCCAGCGAGCCATTTCTCGCGCACCGTTACTAGCTTTTGATTTTCGTTCATCGCGAATATGACAGGCCTGCTCAAACTTCTGCTGCTCAGTCAGTTCACCACGAAGCAGACTATCAATATGTAGGTCGCACCACACAGCAAATCGGGCATCGCACCAACGAGCAAAGGCAACCGATAGCTTGGGATGCAGCCAAGTACCGCCACCCCTGTCTTTTCGTGCCTTACTGGTTCTTACATACCTCGATTGTGAGGGATGTAAAATCTGCGATTCTTCGCCGCTCAGCGCTTCATCCAACGCTCGGATGTATTCGAGGGTTTCCGCCAGGCGCATCCAGTTATCGATACGCTTGCCAAATCGCTCAGCCACACCAGTGACATTAATCCAGCCATCCGTGTTAAAGCGTACTGCTTCACCTTTGTAATTCAGTGGAACGATATTCATAGCGTTTGCCTTACTTTGAAATGAACCTTCGCCGCAATAGAAATCAGCCCACCGAAGGCTCGCCAGCACTAACTGACTTCTTCGAAGGCTCATATCAAAGGGTTCGGATTCGGTGTGGTTAGTTGCGCATTGCGGTGCGCGGTGAAATGCAGTTACAAAAAAGCCCCGCTATTGCGAGGCTGTGGTTTCTTTCTGGCAGTTCGCCTGCCACGCTTTGTTATGCGCCAGGATGTCGCGCTTCGTCTGCTTATCCAGCACGGCGATATCGTTGTCGGTCAGATAGATAATCCGGGTCCACAAACACCCCGTATCAACCACCACCGGGGCGGGTGAAGTTTTCGCGCAGCTCGCGATCAACATCGTCATCAGGCATATGGTTAACACTCTGCTGTACATTACTGGCCTCTCTGGTGACTTCTGCCTGACGTTCTGCCACTGCAACCTTCTCCGCTGCGTTTTCTTCAGTGCGTTGTTTTTCGGCTTTCGCTTCTGCTTTGCTGGTTCCGCGAATATGGCCAATACCAAAGCCACCAGCAGCAGCAACACAGATAGCGCCAATAACACCAATGATGATTTCTACAATGCTCATGCAATCACCGCTTTCGCTTTGTAATAACGCACGCGTCTGTCGTTAATGCCGTTCTGACCGCCATTGATAATCTGAGTGATGCGTACCAGGTCATCGGTGTACTTCAGACAACCTTTGGAGGCGTAGAACCATGCAGCAGAACGCGCAGCATTGATGTCTTTCTCCAGCAGTTCAGGGTTAGTAACCAGGTCAAGCTTCAGACCATTGCCGCAATCACGGTAATTGGTGAGACCGGTAATCTGAATTAATCCGCGTCCACGGTATTTCCAGCCATCACCAGCAGCTTTGTTTCCGAGGCGGTTGCTGTATACCAGGTTTGCGATAGCTTCCTGACTTGCTGGCTTACCGTTGGCACGTCCAAGCATTGATGCCTGGTAGTTCGTTATCCGACGTCCAAACGTCGTTAGTAATGCAGCAGGCGTGTAGTTGAAGTTCTCCACCAGCGCAGAGAATCCCGCTGATTCATGCCCTACCTGAGCAATGAACATCGCCTTATCTTTTGGCTCAGTGATGCCGAACTCTTTCATTGCATCCGTAATCGGCTGAAACCAGCGCGCAGCTAACCCGGCGCTAATAACAGCCGCCTTTTGAAATTGTGATTGGTTCATTAGTGCCTCAGAGCATCAATAAGACGCGCCACGTTTCCCCGAGCCCAAAGCACGGCGGCGCATATCAGGATGTTAACGATGACCACCAGCCAGTGTGATTCCTGGTAGAGGCCGAACAGATAGCGGAACGGGATGCTGGCATAAACCAGCACCGTGAAATAAGCGAGAAGAGAAACTATCGGGCGATGTCTGGCACCGCCACGCTGGTAAAACATCAGAGCAATTACGATGACCGCGCAAATACCCGCATTAATCATCGCTGAAGGGTCACTTGTTACCATTGCTGGTCCCTCCTCCACGTAATCGCGAAAGCATACTGAACAGGCTTCCCAAATCCTGACTGTTGATGAAGGTAAGAAGTTTGATGGCTAACGCAGCTACTGCCACCGCGCCGAGGGCATCAAGTGGCCTGTCTCTGTAACCAGTCCATTTGGCAAGGTATGAACCGACAAGCCCCGCGCCGAGAACGCCGACAATAAACGACGTCACGAAATATCCAACCAACTTCAACCTGCTGATGTTTGCTGCTGTCGCTACGTAGAACACAGCACCTGCGAAAGCGCCAAACACCACGCCATAATCAATACCGGTTGCGATACCAAAAACACTGGCTCCCATAAGGCCACCAGCGGCAACCGTAGTGCCAGAAACAGGATCGGACATTTAGCCCCCTCTTATTGCCGTGAGTCCTCTCAGAACGAGGGGAAATAAAAAAGGGCCACCAATTGGCAGCCCTAAAAACGCGAAAACCCCGCCGAAGCGAGGTTTTTAAATATTCTTTCTAACCGTGGACATACAAAGCCCATCGTTAGATACAAATTAACACAGATTCGGGAAAAGTAAATATCCCATCTGAATTTAACTGGTTTTTATTTTGTTACCCGCCGCAATTGCTCTTCAGCCCATGCTTCTTCTACTTCGAACTTTTCAATGAGATCGTCATAGAACTTCTTCACAGACTTTTTCCATGTATCGAGAGAAATGGCATCAGTAAGAAGGCGTATTGCTTCCAGTGCTTCCGTTGACGGCATTCTTGCATAGCCATTACCACCGCAGCGTTTACAGTCGGTGAATACCGGTACTCCCTGCTTTGCCGTTAATTCACGGTTTACGGCCTTGCCGCGACCATGACAATCGTTGCATGAGGAACTAACCACTTTCTTCCCTTTGCACTGATGGCAGAGAACGCGGTTTATTTCTCTCACTTGTCTGCGCACCTCATATGCTGATGGCTTGATATCTTTTACGCCCATATGCAGTGACATTTTGACAAATTCTTTATTCTTGCCTGGTGTGTGGGTTTTCATGCTGAAGACTTCGGCATCAATAAACCCTTCACCATTACAGCAGTCACAGGTTCGTGTGGTGCTTGCACTTCGAGAATAATCCTCGAATGCATAAACAGCGAGAATGCGAATTACTTTTGGCTTGATTTCAGCGCTCAATTTTCGAAGCGCCGGGACTCTGTCGCAGCGAGACAGAGCATAATCAGAAAGAAGCGCGATAGCCTTTTCTTTTTCCGTGATGCTGATCCCTAACTTACCCAGGAACGCAGAAAAACCAAAAGAGGCACGGTTTTGTGTCATCCCCTGCGCAGCCATCACATCAGTAACAGACAATGCATCATTACTGGTTGCTGGCGCGTCATCACTCAACTTTGGCGATTTTGGTGCATAAAATTTTGGTAGGGCTTCAAGGTTCATAGCGTTCTCCACTTACGCCAGTACGCCGGTTGCCAGCGCACGATCGATAAAACGAAACATCAGCTCCAGTTGTGAGCCGTATTTCTTCTCAAATGCCACGGTGTCATCATGAAGCTCCCGGTGATGCAGCCTGCACAACGGCAACACAAAGAGATCATGCGCTTTTGTACCCATTCCACCCTGACCGTGGCCTATCAGGTGATGGGGGTCATCTGCCTGCTTGTTACAGCAGGCGCACGGCTGTGCTTTAACCCAGCGCGTGTATTTCTCATTTTCCCAGCGACGGCGCTTAGGTCTGAGCATGAAAGATTCCGGCGATTCGTCATCAACCTTTATCGTCAGTACCTTTTTCGCCCTTTCCTGCAATACTTCCGTCGCTGCCGGACGCGGAACAATGTCACTCTCCCGCATCACTGACTGATGCTCTTCTGGCTTCATTCCCATGGCTTTGGTAGCTATCCCTTCAGGGATGACATCAGCCAGGCCACTTCGAACCATCCACCAGCAGAATTCAGGCAGAGTAAGCTGGTGGTCATCACTGAAACCCAGCTCACGAAGTACTACAGATAAAATCCAGGATACCAGGTTTTCACGCGCTATGCCTGCCAGTCTTTCCGTGGTCTGATCACGTAATTGGTTATCACATGCCCAGCACAATCTGATTGAGCCTGGCTGGTGGCGAAACAGCGTGAAATGCGGGCTGTGATAGTCGTTGTGGGGCCACTGACAGACGAATGAATTCTCTAACCACCTGTCCAGTGAGACAAGCCCACCAGCACGCGCTATCACCTTCTTATTCTCAAACACGGCCTTCATCATTGGCTCTTCTGCCAGTGGTTGAGATGCCGGAGGGATTGCGCCTGTGGGATAGGTGGCGTAGTTCTCCGGCTCTTCTTCAATCAGTACGCGTCCACGCTTGAACAGGTACATCAGGTCAGGGCCGGGACGGAACAATACGATCCCCAGCCCATTAGCAACTTCCGGCGTTAACAGCGCTCTCACTTACACCTCAGCCAACGAGATCGATAATTTTCATCAACTCCGCAAACTTCGATTCGAAGAAATGCGGCTGTGTTTCGCGTGGGTTTGCCGGGCTGGTGATGTTCTTCCCGTACAGGCAACCCTTGGCAGTGAGAGACCAGAACTTCTTCACGCCATTAACACCGGAACGGCTGCGCCGCTCTTTATGCTCAACGATGCCCTGTCTGGACATCATGTGGTAAACCTGATTAGCCGTAATGCGAAGATTGTTGGCTTTGAGTAAAGCGCTAAGTGATTGAGTTGGACGGCTTGAACCGTCTGGCGCACCAGCAGGGGCATCAATAGCATAGTGCGGCATCAGATCAGGAAGTCCGGCGACCTGCTGAAGCTTCTGATACGCACCGAGCCTTGAAGAGTTTGAGAGGTTCAGCATTTTAGCAGCCGATTCAAGAAGGATCACACCAGCCTGAATTTTATCTGATGTAGGTGTATTGGATGTGGGGGTCTGTACTGCGTCGAATGTTCTGATGACTTTAAGATTGAATTTCGGGCTGATCCACATGGCATATGCATAGACTAACTCTTTGCATACATACGTCCCTCCGCTGCGCCCTTCAACAGTATTTACCGGTTTAATACCCAGATTTTGGGTAGTTTCCAGTTCGTGAATTAGTTCGATTGTTTGAACGCTGGAAAGAAACTTACCTGGTTCCTTGGTGCGCTCATTAGCGCCGGAGGCAACCGCCGCACGATGTAAATCATTCAGACAGTAACGACCATCAAAATCACGACGTACGGAAACGCCGTCAATTACGAATAACTGATTCATATGTTTCTCCACTTGTTGTAATGCGAGCGGGACTGCACTCCCGGTTCGCTGGCACTTGTTTACAATACACTCATTCTTAGGAGGAAGCATGGCAACAGTCTCCATCCCGTTGATATTTTGAGATGGTCATATCAACCTTCCCCTGCTTCACCACATGCCCCCATTCAATTTGCATGCGCTTAACCTGGCTATCATCAGCCCATACTCTGGCGTTCGTCAGCGCGTCAAAGAGCGCTTTGTTGTAGTTGTCCAGGTCACGGCGGCGTCTGTCTGGCGGGTAAAGCGTAATGTTCACCTCAACGTCAACAGTTACCGGCTTTGGTATACCACCATACTGCGTCACAACTGCGGCGTAGACGTTCTTCTTGAATTTACGTCCTGACTCGCTGATCAGGTGCTTACCCTTCAAAGCGCCCTTATCAGGGGCGCGGTAGTAGGAATTAACCGTTGGTGGAAACGGGAGTGTCAGTTTCAAATCGTTACCCCTTTTGATTCCAGCCAGGAGACTGCTTTCTGACGCGCGTCAGCATCGCCCACCAGCAGAGCCCGAACGATACTTACAGCATCAGATTCCTGACTCTCCCGCAGAATGGTGATCCCCCTGGCTGCGCCGCGAGCAACAGAGATATAGCCCTTCTTCTCCAGAGCCTTGATGTGAATCGCCGCCGCATTGCCGGATGTACAGCCCATCAGATTCGCCAGCTCATAGACGGTTGGCGGAAACCCCATGCGCTGCTGGTAGTTTTCGATGAGCCCAAGCACCTCTTCCTGACGCGTTGTTAACTGTTCCATCTCACCGCTCCTTACATTTGCCATTGAGCACACCGATCTCAAAGAAGAGGTGAGACGGCGTAAAACCCATCAACTTAACCATCGGCATTTCTCGGTTCATGATCCTTCTCGATATAGAATCAGGGCTTTCCTCAGGCCTGGCTTTCCGCTCTGCCCTGATTTCATCATTCACCTTCCGGGCGATGTTCTTCAGGAGGTTGCGTTCTTCAATACCCGGCATTGGCCACCTCATCCTGCATATCAACCGGACAGACATACCCAGGAGCCATAAACACCGAAGGGTTTGCCGCTTCATTGCCCCAGTGGTCCCAGCCAGGCACACCATGGCGACTGAATAACTCAATGCGCGATACATCACCGTAAAGAAGCTCTAAGCGGTGGCGCACTTCCCAGGGCTTTTGGCTATGTACACCGAGTGGGCTGTAAACAACTTGCTTAATCCCGGCGTTCTGCCGCGCTAACCCCTTCCCCTTTGTGGCGATCAACAGGTCTTCTGTATTGGCTCGGGTGTGGTTGCCGCCGTTCATCCTGGTCTGGACGTTCAACAGGTCGAGGAAATCGTAAAAGTCCTCCACACCACCAGCCTGCAGCGCTTTATTGATGTGACTCTCCGCGAGCGGATTGAACTTGACCCAGGTGAAGCCCTTCATCGTGCGGACCTTGAATCCCAATGCTTCGGCCAGCTCTATTGCCTCGCGGGTATGCGTCCCGGTGTACCACATGGCCAACACCGCGTTTTCAGCAGAAAGCTCCCACACTGGAAGGCGTTTAATGTCGATGAGCTTCATCGTTCCATAGTGGTTTTCTGCTGCACCGTTGCTGGCTGTGTTGTCGTATAACCAGGGCGGATCGGCGTAAATAAGTTCGTAGTTCACAGAGCACCTCCAGCAAAACGCCCTGCCAGAAACCATTCCTCAGAACCTTTTTGTGTGGCGCGAAGATATCTTGATGAAGCAAGACACTGTTGACGCTTTTTCAGGAAACTCTTCCTGGCATTTTCATCAGAGCTGGTATCGAATGCTTTCAGCCACAACGTCGCGGCACGTTGGTATTTACCTGCCTGTTGGAGTTCTTCGGCCTGTTCGGCGAGCGTTGCAGCTTCATCCTCACTGACCAGAGACGAGATATAAATTACAGGGGCGGCGCAGGATGGCGCGCCCTTTTCAATCAGGTAGTAGGCATATACACCGTGATCTTCATGCTTGAATCGACCAAGTATCCCATCGGCGTGCAACTTCAGTGCTTCACGCTGCACGGATGTGGCTCGGCACTCTGGGTAACACTCAGCGATTTCTGCTGTGATGGCGTATTCATGGTCAGACAGGAATGTCAGGATTTTATTTTTGATATTCATTGACGGAACCCCGCGTTCTCAGGCAGTGCGTAATCAACGTTATCGTAGGATTCGCGAGTAACAGGGACCGGATCAGACTCTTTGACCCAGCGCCCGTTGACACATTTCGGGCTACCGCTCTTGCGCCACTTCTTGGCCTTCTCGAAGTACTCCGCGCAGTTCTCAGCGCCGAAAAGCGTTTTAGGGCGCAGGTAGTCACTCATCTTCGAATCATCGGCCCACTTGGCGTTGAGATAATCCACCACCAGTTTTAAATCCTCGGCGGTGTAATCTTCAGCGAGACGACCACTGATATACCCCAGCGTGGTTTTGTTACGACCACCACGCCCGTAATCGGACCCGGTGACCTGGTTGAAATGGTCAAGAACCTGAACAGCAGGATCAGAATCGGCGTCGTCAGGTTTCGAAGGAACCGGACAAGGGGTTTTATTTTTAACTGATGGATCAGTAGTTGGTTTTAATGACGGATCGGGGTCAACCGTTGACCCCTCCCCTTCCAAATTTTGACCCCCTAAAATTACTTTTTTTGACTCCTCAGATTTTGAGTCGTCAGATTTTGAGGGGTTAATATTTGAGGGGTTAAATTTTAAACTTCTTGATTCTCTAGCTTGCTTTGTTAGTTGACGGCAAAGATTTGCTTCCGATTCAATTTTCTCAACATTCAACTGATATCCATTTGATAAATCTCGTCCACCAGCTTTGCGGGGCATGACGGTGATCCATCCTTCTTTTTCGAGCTCTTTAATGGCTGTAGTAACCGTATTTTTACTCTTTGCCCCTACTTGACGACGGATGGTGTCCACGGCTGGCCAGCAATACCCTTCATCACTACTGAAATCAGCGAGACGGGCGATCACTGCCTTTCTTGATATTGGCTGAATGTCACATTCCCATACCAGCCCATGTAATTTACTGCTCATGATCGTCCCTTAACTCTGTAAACTTACGCTGGAATTGTTCAAGAGGGCTGAAGCACTCATGATCGTACCCTTGGCGAAGGTATATAACGCGTCCAGTCTCGGGCTCCCAACGGATAACCCTGACTTCGATTCCACGGTGGTCTCTGAATCGCCGGTCAACTTCAGCCACTCTTCACGCCCCTTCTCATTCATCTGAGCAAACGCCTCTACCATCTCTGAACCACACTGGTAGTTGTGGCTTCCGTCCGCCGAACGTACTATTCCCACATAGCCGAACGGGGCATCACGCCCCACCAGCGGTGGGCATCTGAATTGCTTAACTGGTCTGAATCGGTTTACACTGTTCATGCGTTAGTTCTCCACTTGATAACGACACGCCACGACGCCAGGAGCTGCACACTCGCTGGCGTCACTTTTTTTGGCTTTTCTTACGTCCGAAAAGAGTGATGATTGCCTGAATCTCTTCCTCACGCGCTGCCAGATGGCGGCGGTGATGTTCCATAATTTCTTCTGCTTCATGCTGCTCGATGACCCCATCTTCCAGAGCCTGCTCAATGATTTGGTCAACCTGCCCACGCGCCGCAGATGTGCGCATTGCTCGACTGAATAAATCAACGCGGTCCAGATCTTCCAGAAGTGGCCTGTCCACCAGCAAAGCACCACGACGCTTAGCGAAGTAATCAGCCACCAGCGATGTGTTGGAAATGTCTTCCATCGCTTCCAGCTCTGTTACCTCAAAGAAACGACAGCCGTTTTTCTCATACAGGTTGTTATTGAACTGAGTTACTGACATGCCCAATGCACCAGCCATAGCCTCACGGCCACCGGGATATGCTTTGCACATCGCTTTCACTACTTCTTTCAGGGTCTGCTCTACCATCTTGTTTTTCCTTTGGTAGTTATGTTTAAGCTGCTGTATCTGTAGACTTTTGGAAAACATCAGGACGAAGTTTCTCCTTCGCTACTCCCGTAACAGTCTCAATGAATTGAGACTGTTTGATCGGAGGCCGCTTCTCGCGATGCAACCAGTTCCATACCTGCTGTTGTTTAATCTGTTTGCCAGAAGTTAACGAGAGCTTCCTGGCTAACTCTGATTGCCCGCCAGCAGCATTGATGGCTTCTGAAAGAGCCAACTGCTCAGGTGTCATGATTATTCTCCTATGTAAATTGATAAAGTTGTGACAAGTCGAATTATACAACTATTACAACTTATACAACAACTTTTAGGTGTTGGAAAGCTAAAACATAAAGTTGTAATCTCGTCTTAATTAGAGGGGGAAGTTGTGGATACTCTTGCAGAAAGGTTAAAAATCGCTCGCGAAAAGAAAGGCTTCAGCCAAGCTCAATTGGCTGAGATGATAGGTTTGTCACAACAATCTGTTGCCAAGATTGAGAACGGTGAAACTCTACAGCCAAGGAAAATCAAAGAAATAGCTAATGTTCTTGGGGTTTCACAAAAATGGTTACAACTAGGCGTTGAAGAAAATGGTTCAATTTCTAACTATGTCGTCGAAGAACTCGAAGAGGCAAAGTTAGATCCCATGATTTTTGCCGACATACCTGTGCTCGACATTGAACTATCAGCGGGTAATGGATGCGAGGCTGAAATTGTGGAGTCTATAGTTGATTCGTTTCCTCTAAGAAGAGCTGATTTGAGGAAGGCTGGAGTGAGCCCGTCAAATGCCAGAATAGTCAAAATCTGGGGTAATAGTTTGCTTCCTGTTTTGAATAATGGCGATCATGTTGCAGTTGACATGTCTCAGTCGAAACCCATTCGTGATGGAGACTTATACGCTCTTCGTGATGGGGTTCTACTAAGAGTCAAGGTTCTAATCAATCAGCCTGATGGGGGCTTGATGTTACGAAGTTTCAATAAAGAAGAGTACCCTGATGAAGTACTCAACTTTAATGAACGCAAAGCGCGTATACACGTTATTGGTAGGGTATTTTGGTCGTCCAGATCATGGTAATGCGTTAAACAGCATATCCTCAGAAACGATACTCAAATCAACTGACTCTTCTTCTCTGTAAGATACTGCTTTTTCTATTTTTCTTCCGTGGCTGGAAAACTTCCAGTCTCTGGAGGAGAGGGTCCCAATAACTAAGTAGTCTACTTTTTTAGTTACACCCTTTGAGATTACCCCGCCGTTACGCTTAACTAAGTCTTCTACTTGGCTTCTCTTACCCGCGAGAAAAACTCCTGTCAGACAGAATGTCCTTCCATTGACTTCTACAACAACATCGGAATTTATGGGAAGTTTTGTTGATAAGCCATCCACTACACCGCTTTCTAGATCGCATCCGGTGAAATCGACAAGCGCCTTGTGAAGCATGTCGCTTTCTTCAAGAGTTATTTCTCCATCACTCAAGATATCCTTCACCATGACGTACAGATCTTTTCCTGGGTAATTATTCTTGAGCGCCCCGTTTTGGGTAAGCCACCAGTCAAGATACCTGATTTCTTCCTCTGACAATGTCCTATCCGAAATCAATCCTTTGCAAAGACCACTTAAAAGATGGAGATCTGATTCAGTAGAAAAGAAATCGACGTCTGGAATATCCAAGATTTCGTTCTGGATAGCATTTAGTTGCTGCTTTAGTTCATTTCTTTCGTCCTCAGTGATCACCCCATCTGCAAGGATTTGTGAGACACGCGAACTCAAGCTTTTGATAACTCCATTTCTTATCGTTTGATTGGCTTCAAGAAGCCATGTATCAAGATAAAGAACCTCTTCATCACGGACAGTGCCATCAGCAAGGATCCCATCAATGATGCTTATCAAATTAGCAAATAATTTATTTCTGTTTTGTGTGTAGTTAAAAACATAAAGCTTGTCTTCCATACAGCCTCCTTTTTTTTACACATCGTTGCATTCAAATTCATCTCAATCAAACCACATAAAGTTGTTGACACATGGTGAAATCACAACTAAATTACACCTTAAAGTTGTTGTTGGTGATAGTGAAGCCTCGGTATCCTGTAATGGCTGTCACTTCCCTCACTTTGTGACAGCCATCTTTTTCGAGGACACAACAGGCAAGAGCATTTGTAGGTGATCGAGTCTCCGGGTTCGCAAGAGTCCTCGACAAATGCTCTTACCGTTGTGGCATTAGCTCAGTGGATAGAGCAGCGGCCTTCTAAGCCGTAGGTCACAGGTTCGAATCCTGTATGCCTCACCATATCTCAGTGAAGAGATGTAGCTGTGTGTAGTCTTGGCGGTACCAATACCATCCCATGAAGTCCGGTACCGCCCTTTTTACACAACATGAAAGCGCACTCACCGTTCTCTTAACAGGCGGTGTCGTTAAATTCAAACTCATGAGTGCGCTTCCAGCTGTGTGGAGAACTGACCGGCGATGGCAGTCGCCCGCTTCATTAAGTGCCTCAGGACGGGGCATTTACTGAAACGAAACCACCATTTTTATTCGCCTTCTGGCGAGGGATTCGTGCAACCAAAATTCAGCGTTGTGCAGAGCGCAGATATACGGAGAACTAACAGTGAAAACACAGCTCAACAACAATAAAACCGCGCAGGAGTTACCAGCTCGACTCACTACCGATCAGCTGATTAATGCCATGCGCCAGGCCGCTAAATACCTGCCAGAAGATACAGCGAAACTGATTAACCATGACGCCGCGCGTCTCGGCGCTTCCATGGCTGCTACTCGCCAGGCATGCGAAGAACGCACCGCAGCGCTGAACACCATCGAGAAGATTCGCGAAATCACCTTCAGCCCTGACGAAATTGATGTGCAGGTTTGGGTTAAAAACATGGTCTGCGGGGAAGCTGCGTGATGGCCAACTCAATAAAGCAAATGATTAAGTCCGGCGTTATTCGCCGCTCTGATAGCGGGATGTTCATTAGCCTGGCTGATATCCATGTTCGTGAAGGTTTTAACAAGCGCGAGGATGATGAACGCACCCGCCAGGCTGACGATGAGCTGTTTACCTACCTGATGAATGGTGGCCCGGTACCGCCAATTGAAGTCATCGCACGTGATGAAGGCGGTGTATGGGTTGTTGAAGGACACCGCCGTCGTCGTTGCTATGAGCGCTGTGGCGCCGCCGGAAAACCAGTTGACCGTATTCATATCATGCAGTTCTCTGGTGATGATATGCAGCGCCTGGCGCGCATCATGACCAGTAATAACCAGTTACCGCTCTCTCCTATTGAACAAGCTGCTGTTGTTCAGGAACTGGCCACGGCTTTTAACCAGACCACCAGCGAAATCGCAAAGCTGGTTAATAAATCCATTCCGACAGTAGAGAAGCTGCTGACGCTCAGTTCTGCTAACTACGACGTAAAACAGGTAGTGAAGGCTGGCGAAGTTTCCGTTGATGTTGCTGTTGACCGCGTAAAAGAGCATGGCGAGAACGCCGGAAAGGTTCTGGAGCAAGACAAGGCTGTTGCCGCTGCCGCAGGTAAGAAAAAGGTAACCCGCAGCGTTATCGCACCTGAGATAAGCGTGAAGAAAGCACGTCGCCTGGTTGAGCTTATGGCCCTTGCTGACATCGACGATGAAGGCGTTATGAAACTTGATGGCCTTGCGCTGGCAGAAGCGCTGTCAATTATCGACGAACAGAAAGCTATCTCAGCCAACAGGAGCAAAGCAGCATGAACGTATTTGAGATGGAAGGTTTCCTGCGCGGCAAATGCTTGCCAGGTGACATGAGGGTAAACGAGACCACCGCTGAATATCTGGTGCGCAAACTCGGACAGGCTGGAGAACTAACAGCAGCACACTCAACGCTTGAGAAAGTGCGTGAAGTGACGAACTGTCCTGATGGCGTCGATTTGCAGGACCATTTGAAGCAACTGGTGGCTGAGAATGTGGCACTTAAGCAGCAAGAGCCTAAAGCCTGGTATGTCCGAACGAGCGATGAAGTTATCACTGACCCGGCAGAAGCGAAGAAGTGGCGCGGTATTCCGTTGGTGATGGCGAACATCGAAACCCCGGCAACAGACAGCATCCTGCGTGAGGCGGAAGTGCGGGGTGTTGAGAAGTTTGCAGACAAACGCGGATTCTCATTCCAGCACGGCAGCATCCATGCCCATTTCGGTAACGGTGATGTGATGGTTGGCTCGGTCACATTCGAAAACGGTGACGCAGGGATCAATTTCGCGCCGGTTCGAGAGAAAACTGGTGGTGTGGGAACTCATTATGAGTGGACCAAAAGCAAAACGGCGGAAGAGGTTGATTCAGTGTTTGTCATCACCAGCAGCAGTGTCGCAGGCCTTGAAGTGATCCAGGGGAAATTGGCTGAAGCCATCGAGCAACTGCGCGAGGGGAAAGCAGAATGAGCAAGTCATACATAGTTATTCTGCAGTACCTGTGGTGCAACGAAACTGGTGGAGGAATTGAATACACCTCTGACTGCGTCAAATTTGATAAGCGCGATCTGGCTATTAAACACGGATTTAAGTTGCGTGAAAGCGACGATTTCAACATCGGAGTTATCGAGGGCAACAAACTGATTTCGTTTGACTGGATGGATAAGCCGGTTGTCGAAAGCGAAGGCACGCTGGCGCAGATTGCCGAGCTAATTGGTCTGGAGGATGCAGCATGAGCATGACAACAGAACTGGCGCAGCGTATGAAAGCTGCGGCGCTGAAAGCGACTCCAGGAGAGTGGGTATATCTTCCGAGCAATACCAGCATTGAATACGATTATGGAAGTGATGATTCTCAAGGTTCGATCACTTATATGGATAGTGGTGATTTCACTCAAAAACAGACTGAATTAAACGGAATATTCATCGCCCTGGCTAACCCCGCTAACGTGCTGGCGCTGGTAGAGGCGCTGGAAGCCAGAGATAAGCAGATTGCTCAGGACGTTCAAATCAAAGCTCGGCTATGTCGGGAAAGCAACAGCCTGCATGACAGATTGCGGGAAGCAGAGAAGCGCATCGCAGAACTGGAACAATTCAAAGTCGCATTCACTGAATGGCTCGATAAAACCGAATGGGTGCAGACGGATAAGCGTTTTGATGTGGTTAAACCGTGGGGCAAGCATCGCGCTGAGGTGTTAAAGCTGTACATCGAGCATCTGGAGGCGAAGCTCGAAACCGCTGACAAATTGCAGGATAACGCCTTCCGTCATGGTCTTCAGCATGGTTTCAGTCTTGGTCAAACGGATAATCAGGCTGGTTTCGAACAATGCATGGCGGCGTATAGCCAGAAGGAGAAAAACAATGGCTAAATCATCAGATGTACATGACCTGTTAACTGCCTACCAGCAGCAGGCGAGGAAAATACCCGCAAAGGGTGTTTACGCCTCAAGGCAGCGCCAGGTTGAGGTTAATGCGGCGCACGTACGCAAGTTAACGCGAAAGCGTCGGCGCTCAGTCGGCAAGTCAAACAAGCTCGGCTGTCGCTTTACGGCGGAAATGCGCGTAGCACTGATTTGCGATATGAATTTTTGGGCGCTGGTGTGCCGTTCCAACCGTCAGCAAGGGGAAGTAACCGCTCTCGTTGGCGTAGCCGTGGAGGGTGAATAGATGAGCAGACAACTCCGATTAACAGATGCGCAAGTCTATACGTTGCGTCGGATGAACAACGGCACCAGATATTTCATGCGAGGTGATATGGATAAAGGCGAGCAGGATAAAGGCTCTCATCGTGTTAACAGCCCATCTCTCCCAGTTCTGTTTCGCGAAGGTCTTGTGGATTGGTGTAACCGCTCATGCCAGAAGTTTGATGGTCTTTATTACAGCGTTAATTTGACACCTGACGGGGTTTCCGCGGCAGTTGGAGCGCTAACGAGAAAGGAGCGCGGTTTATGACAACCCCAACCACAAAAGAGCAGTTAATTGCGCGTATTGAAACGCAGAAAGAAACTGCACTTAAGCACCCTGAGTGCAGCGTTGCGCTGATGGATTTGGAGATAGCGAATATCGCGAGGGCGGCAATGGACGCCGAGCCTGTAGCGTATGCAGACCCGCAGGCACTCCGAAACTTTCTGGCTGGAGATGCTCGGAGAGAATGGATGTGGAGAAATCCTGCGCCAGACCTGATTTCACTCTACGCCGCACCGCCAGTAGTGCCGGACGGAATTCTAGCAGCAATGGAAGAAGTTCTGCGGATTTCAGACCGTGACCATGAAGCATGGCACAAAGCTAAACAGGGAATTGCAGACTGCCGCGCCGCCATGCTCAACCATTCCGAGAATGAGCGCGATATGGTCGAACTTGTAAGGACTGCTTACAAGTTGCCGCCAAACTCATTCACCAACGATGACCTTGAAATGATGGCCCACGGCAATAACCCTCAGTCGAATGCTTATCGAGAACTGCTGGCATTCCGGCGCAACTCTCCGGTGATTCCGGATGGTTGGGTTAAGTGCAGTGAGCGGATGCCTTCCGCAGGGGAACAAGTGTTGGCGTACCGTCCAGACGCGCCGGAAAGTAATGATCCATTAATCAAGATGGCAACGTACGTTGGCGGGTCAGCACACGGACACGGCTTTGATTGCTACTGCAAGCCAACCCACTGGATGCCGCTGCCAGCAGCACCGCAGCAGGAGGGGAATTGATGTCTAAAATGACATTCGTCGTTGAGTTCGAAGATGACAAAGAGCCTCCAGTACATGCCCGCATGGAAGTGTTTGGCGGCAAGGTCATTGCTGTGGCGTTCCGTGATGCGCTGGAAGAAAGCGAAGAGGAGGATGAGTGATGCCTCCAGTAAAAGTGGTTGTCATCACTGTAGTGATGTTCGCTGTGTGCCAGTTAATTTCGATGACAGGTTATGGCATATGGTGAGCAAACTAAAACAGCGGCGTACGCGCCGCCTTAAAGCTGATGTAGCCTGGTGGAAAGCAGAATCGCACGACCTCTATATCCGTGTGATGGAACAAGCAGATGAAATCGCCCTGCTCCGTTCTCAGGTTCTGCGTATTCCAATGCCGGTTATGGTGCCAGCCGACATCATCCACCAGCTCGATAATAAAATGTGTAAAGCGTGCAATGATGGACTCCGTTGTGGGTGCTCATCTTGCGCATATCGGAATAAATAGCCGGGTGCAGCCGGTTAAGTGGAGAACCATATCATGAGCAGCGTTATTCAATTAGCCCCTAACGACTGGGTCTGCGAAAGTGTTCTTATCGTGGTAACCGGGCTCAAGCCCGGTACCATTCTCCGTGCAAGAAAAGAATGTTGGATGGTAGGACGCGAGTATTTACATGTATCTCCTGACGGAAACCCTAAGCCATCAAGCGAGTGTATGTACAACAGAAAAGCTGTCGATGCCTGGGTAGCTTCGATGAAAAACAAACAACCAGGGTGATTTGAAGCCATGAAAAAGGTAAGCTCACTCCGCTCTTGGGCGTCTGGAGAATGATATGGATAAGAACACATATCCGACAGGCGTCGAAAACCATGGTGGCACATTACGCATCTGGTTTACCTATAAAGGCAAGCGTGTCAGGGAAAACCTCGGTGTCCCTGACACCGTTAAAAATAGAAAGATTGCTGGTGAATTGCGTACTTCTGTCTGTTTTGCGATTAAGACGGGGAATTTTGATTATGCAGAACAATTCCCTGAGTCGTCTAACCTCAACTCGTTTGGTGTTGTGGAGAAGGAGATAACTGTCGCGGATTTGGCAAAAAAATGGCTTTCTCTTAAGGCAATGGACATTGCCAACAGTACGTATGACCGTTACGGATCTGTGCTACGAAATATGCTACCTCGTTTTGGCGATGGCCGCTTGGCATCAACCGTAACAAAGGAAGATGTGCTGTTTATCAGGAAGGAATTGCTTACGGGCTTCCACCTTCCATCAGTTAAACAGAAACCCATCGCAAAAGGCCGCCGCGTTGCGACAGTAAATTATTACATGTTAATCACGTCAGCAGTCTTTAAGTTTGCCGTGGAAAATGGGTACATCCAGCAAAACCCGTTTTCAGGGATTCCTCTTTTGAAGAAATCCCGCCAGCCCCCGGACCCGTTAACCAAAGATGAGTTCGTGAGAATGATCGGAGCATGTCACCACCAGCAAACAAAGAACTTCTGGGCTTTGGCAGTATATACCGGTATGCGTCATGGCGAACTGTGTGCGCTGTCTTGGGAAGACATCGATCTGAAGAAAGGCACGATAATGGTGAGAAGGAACTACACCAAGATGAAGGAATTCACCCTGCCAAAAACTTTGGCGAGTACAGACAGGGTGATTCACCTGATTCAACCAGCAATTGATGTTTTGAAGAATCAAGCCGAACTTACCCGGCTTGGCAAGCAGCATCGGATTGAAGTCATAACCCGGGAATATGGATTAAGTACCATCCACCCGTGCACATTTGTCTTCAATCCCAAGCTCACTGACAGGACCCATCAGGCTGGAGACTGCTTCTCAGTGAATTCTATCAATAACACATGGGATGCGGCAATAAAGCGGGCTGGAATTAGGCATCGCAAAGCATATCAATCAAGACACACATACGCTTGCTGGTCTTTGTCGGCAGGTGCGAACCCGAGCTTTATTGCAAGTCAGATGGGACACACTGATGCAAAAATGGTGTTCCAGGTATACGGGGCATGGATGCCGGATGATAATGCTGTACAGGTTGAAATGCTGAACAGGCATTTATCAGATTATGCCCCAAGCATGCCCCAAAGGGCATTCACGGCATGAAATAGCTTTTAAATTCAATAATTTAATCGGTTAGGGCAGTATATTATCTATGAGCGTACGTTTAGTGTTAGCCAAAGGGCGTGAGAAATCCTTACTCCGCCGCCATCCCTGGGTCTTTTCCGGGGCCGTTGCCCGTATGGAAGGCAAAGCCAACCTCGGTGAAACCATTGATATCGTTGATCACAAAGGGAAATGGTTAGCCCGCGGGGCTTACTCGCCGGAATCGCAAATCCGCGCGCGCGTCTGGACGTTCGATGCCGATGAAACCATTGATATCGCCTTTTTTGTCCGTCGCTTGCAGCAGGCGCAGCAGTGGCGCGACTGGCTGGCACAGAAGGATGGGCTCGATAGCTATCGTCTGATTGCCGGTGAATCTGACGGGTTGCCGGGCGTAACGATTGACCGCTTTGGCAACTTCCTTGTCCTGCAACTGTTGAGCGCCGGGGCGGAATATCAGCGCGCGGCGTTAATCAGCGCGCTGCAAACGCTGTACCCGGAATGCCCGATTTACGATCGTAGCGACGTTGCTGTGCGTAAGAAAGAAGGTATGGAACTGACGCAAGGCCCGGTTACCGGTGAACTGCCGCCAGCCCTGCTGCCAATTCAGGAGCACGGTATGAAGCTGCTGGTGGATATCCAGCACGGTCACAAAACCGGTTACTACCTCGATCAGCGCGACAGCCGTCTGGCAACACGCCGCTATGTGGCCGACAAACGCGTCCTCAACTGCTTCTCCTACACCGGCGGTTTCGCTGTCTCTGCGCTGATGGGCGGTTGCCGTCAGGTCACCAGCGTCGATACGTCGCAGGAAGCGCTGGATATCGCAAAACAGAACGTCGAGCTGAACAAACTGGATCTCAGCAAAGCGGAGTTCGTCCGTGACGACGTGTTCAAACTGCTGCGCAAATACCGCGATCAGGGCGAGAAATTCGACGTTATCGTGATGGATCCGCCGAAATTTGTTGAGAACAAAAGCCAGCTTCAGGGCGCCTGCCGTGGCTATAAAGATATCAACATGCTGGCTATCCAGCTGCTGAATCCGGGTGGCGTGCTGCTGACATTCTCCTGCTCCGGGCTGATGACAACAGATTTATTCCAGAAAATCATCGCTGATGCCGCAATAGATGCCGGTCGTGATGTACAATTTATAGAGCAGTTCCGTCAGGCAGCCGATCACCCGGTGATCGCGACTTATCCCGAAGGGCTGTATCTGAAAGGGTTTGCCTGTCGCGTCATGTAACTTGAAAAGCGAAACAACGACCTCATATTGTATGGAGTTAATGTTTCCCGGGAGGTGACTATGATTGCCAGCAAATTCGGTATCGGCCAACAGGTCCGTCATTCCTTATTAGGGTATCTGGGCGTGGTTGTCGATATCGACCCGGAATACTCACTTGATGAACCAGAGCCCGATGAACTGGCGGCAAACGATGAACTGCGTATGCTGCCGTGGTATCACGTGGTCATGGAAGATGAAGACGGCCAGCCGGTTCATACCTATCTGGCTGAAGCGCAACTGAGCGGTGAAGTGCGTGAAGATCATCCGGAACAACCTTCGATGGATGAGCTGGCGCGTACTATTCGCCAGCAGCTTCAGGCGCCGCGACTACGTAACTAACCCCCCGTTCTACACCGTAATCACACCGTTCACTTGCGTGAGCGGTGTTTTTTTACATTATTTCGATCATAACGCCTGCAACACGGTTTCCAGCCACTGCGCAAATACTCTCACCTTCTGCGGCAGATGCCGATGCGGGTAGATAAGCGATAACTTACGCGATGGGCAGGGAAAATTCGGCAGTACCTCAACCAACTGCCCGCTATCGATATAGGGCTGTAAGAAGAAATTCATCCCCTGCAACAATCCAAGCCCGGAAAGACCCGCCGAAATATAGACCTCGGCATTATCCAGAATCAATCGCCCCGGCAGAACGCGTTCTTCGACGCCCTGAGACGTCGTAAAGTGCCAGGGCACGATCTCGCGATTATTGCTGACAATCCAGTTAACAGCCTGATGATGGCGCAGATCGTCAAGCGTCTGCGGCGTGCCATACTGTGCAAGATACCCGGGGCTGGCGCAGGTCATTCTCCTCACCTCACCCATCGGGCGCGCCATATAGTCACCGTCATCGAGCTTTCCGACGCGCAGCATGCAGTCCAGCCCCTCGCGCAGCATATCGCGCCGTACATCGCTACCGGTGAGGATAATCTCAAGGTCAGGGTGTTCGGCATAAAACTCAGCGAGCCGGGGAACCACCAACTGACGCGCAAAGGCAACCGGCATATCGACGCGCAGCTGCCCGTGTAAGGGGCGGTCCGGCGCAAATGATGCCAGGAGTTCATCGGCCTGATACAACAAAGGTTTGCTACGGCGGTAAAACTCTTCGCCTTCCGAAGTTAACGCGATGCGGCGCGTGGTGCGTTGAAGTAAGCGGACGCCACATTGCGTTTCCAGCTGCTGCACCGCTTTAGTGACCGCCGGGCGATGCAGTTCCAGATTTTCCGCCGCTTGTGTAAAGCTTCCGGCGTCGACTATCTCCATGAATATCTTAATATTATCAAACAGATTCAATTGCATGTGCGGTGACCGTCGCCAGTTTCTATTGTTACTAATTTAATAACAGTGAAGAACTTTTTTCACTATTTTTATGAACAATAAATCGCTATACACTCCCTCCCACACCAGAAATGAGTTCGTGACGAGGAAATAAGATCATGAAAACGAATCGTATCTGCCAGATTTTAGGCATTGAAAAACCGGTTATTCAGGGCCCACTCTCGTGGTTAACCGATGCGTGTTTGGTTGCCGCCGTAAGCAACGCCGGTGGGCTGGGGGTTTTGGGGCCAAACGCAGGCCTTACCGCTGAAACGGCGGTCTCTACCCCGCAAGAAACCGCCGAGAAAATGCGCGAAGAGATCCGCAAAACCAAGCAATTAACCGAAAAGCCGTTTGCGGTGAATCTTATCCCTTCGCCGCAAAACGACATCTGGACGCCGGGCATCTTGCAGGTTGTCAAAGACGAAGCGGTGAAAGCCGTGGTCTATACCGGTTACGGCGAAGGCGCGATTATTCCTGCGCTGTTTGAGGAGCTAAAAGCCGCCGGCATTGCCATTATTTATCGTGATATCAACCCCACGCCCGCCAACAGCCGTGAAGCCGAACGCGCTGGCGCGGATATCATCGTAGCGACCGGTTTTGACGAAGGCGGAACCCTGCCTGCCACCGCGTTTGGCACCTTCTCCATCGTCCCGATGATCGTCGATGCTGTAGAAAACGTGCCTGTACTCGCCGCCGGGGGGATTGTTGATCAACGTACGGCCAGAGCCGCCCACGCATTGGGCGCGGAAGGTGTCTTCGCGGGTTCAGTGTTTATCAGCACGCTGGAAAACCGCGTACCGCAATCGATTAAAGAAAAAATTGTCGCGGCAAACGGGCTGGATTTAAGTCTGTTCCGTACCCTGCCGGACTACTACCGTTCTCTGCCGGGGAAACTGACTGAGAAACTGGTCGCTATGGACAAGTCCGGGGCCAGTAAAGAGGAAATTGGCCAGGCGATGGGCGGGCTTCGTGGCTTGCGGTTAGGCATGCTGGAAGGCAATACGGATGAAGGTTATATCTCTTTGGGAACCGGAATTGGCGGCATTAAAGCCGTTGTCAGCGTCGCCGATGTCGTGGACGCCCTGACCGTTTAACGGCGTTCTGTACGCAGGAAAATCAGAGACCGCCCGTGTGATCCACCGGGCGGAATCGATTATTTCGCCAGCCCCAGACGCGGGATTTCTATCGCCGGACAGCGATCCATCACCACGCTCAGCCCTGCATTGCGCGCCAGCACGGCCGCCTGTTCGTTAATCACACCCAGCTGTAACCACAGTACTTTTGCCCCTATGGCTACCGCTTCCTGCGCCACGCCCCAGGCTGCTTCTGAGTTACGGAAAACATCAACCATATCGATTTTTTCCGGCACGTCCGCAAGCGTTGCATAGCCCTTCTGACCCAACAACTCTTTACCCGCCACTTTTGGCGAGACAGGAATCACGTGGTAACCCTGATCCAGCAAATATTTCATCACCCGATAGCTTGGGCGATCTGGTTTGTCACTTGCGCCAACCAGCGCAATGGTGCGCGTAGTGTTCAAAATGTCTGCAATATCACTT
Source organism: Pseudocitrobacter sp. CD920760 (assembly GCF_057782505.1). Taxonomy (NCBI): domain Bacteria; kingdom Pseudomonadati; phylum Pseudomonadota; class Gammaproteobacteria; order Enterobacterales; family Enterobacteriaceae; genus Pseudocitrobacter; species Pseudocitrobacter sp. CD920760. Next base: position 1,894,606 of record NZ_CM173490.1, on the reverse strand, counting down.
TCAGTCATCATTATCCTCCTGGCCTTTGCGCTAAGTGTACGTCAATCCGTCCAGGCCAGCCATAAACGCGCGCACTGCCGCCAATTTCACCACTCATCATATTTTTTACCCTTAAAGCTTGCAGCAGTATTCCCATCCAGTAATCTGTCTGCATTTATTGATCAGGATATTACGCTATGGAACTCACCACTCGCACACTGCCTGCGCGCAAACACATTGCGCTGGTTGCCCACGACCACTGCAAAGATATGCTTATGAAATGGGTCGATCGCCACAAAGCTGTGCTGGCACAGCACGCGTTATCGGCGACCGGCACTACCGGAAACCTGGTGGCGCGCGCCACGGGTCTGGAAGTGAATGCGCTGTTGAGCGGCCCGATGGGCGGCGATCAGCAGGTTGGCGCGCTGATCTCGGAAGGGAAAATTGATGTGCTGATTTTCTTCTGGGACCCGCTGAACGCCGTGCCGCACGATCCGGACGTCAAAGCGCTGCTGCGTCTGGCGACCGTCTGGAACATTCCGGTCGCCACCAACGCCTCAACGGCAGATCTCATTATTCAGTCGCCGCATTTCAGCGACCCGGTGGATATTTTGATTCCGGATTATCAGCGTTATCTTGCCGATCGTCTGAAGTAATTCATCAACCCGGCTATCACGCCGGGTTTCTTTTTCAGGGTTTACGCGCCACCGGTACATCCAGCTGTTTAAGCGTTTCGACAAACGGCGATGGATTCTCTTTGTTGAACATCAACCACACGCGGTGTCGGGCGCGAGTCATCGCCACATACAGCAAACGGCGTTCTTCCGCGTCGATAAAATCCTCCGGCTCCGGCAGCAACGCTTGTTCCATGATTGATTCCCGCGCGGGTGCCGGGAAACCATCCTGCCCTTCCTGCAACCCCAGCACAATCACGTAATCCGCCTGCTGACCTTTACTGGCATGCACGGTCATAAAATCGATATTCAGCTTCGGCCAACGGGTGGCGGCTTTTTCCAGTGCGGCCGGTTTCAGATGGTGATAACGCGCCAGCACCAGAATACGCTGCTCCGCCGTGACGTAACCGCTTAGCTTGTCAAACAGCGCATCAAGCTGATCGTCCGGCAACAGGGTAACCGCCTTTTTATCCCCGGCCGTCAGGCTGTTTAATGGCTTATGCAGCTGGTGCGGGTTTTGTTGAATAAAACGGTTGGCTATCTGACCGATGCGACCGTTGAAGCGATAGGTGGTATCCAGCGCGCAGTTATCGCCCTCGCCGAAATAGTGCGTAAAGGCAGTCGTAAGCGACAACTGTGCGCCGCTGAAACGATAAATTGCCTGCCAGTCATCCCCCACGGCAAATAGCGTAGTTTGTGAATTCTGCTTACGCAGCGCTGCCAGCAAGGCCGCGCGCTGTGGGGAGATATCCTGAAACTCATCGACCAGAATGTGTTTCCAGGGGCTGACAAAGCGCCCTTTTTCCAGCACGTTAATCGCCTGGTGAATCAGCCCGGAGAAGTCCACCGCGTTCTCTTCTTTTAGCGCGGTTTTCCACGCTTTCAGCAGCGGGGCCATCAGCTTAACGCGCTTGCCGAACAGTTCACGAACCTCTTCCGGCGCGTTGTCGATCATCTCGGCCTGCGTACCGCCATGCATGCGCATCAGGCTAACCCAGCGATCCAGTCGGCTGCCCATCCGTTTGAGGATCTTCGCATCATTCCAGAAATTGTCTTCGCCAACCTCCCAGCCCATCTCTTCCTGCAACCATAAGCGCCAGCCCTTGGCCTGGGCTTTTTTCTCTTTGCACTGCTGCTGCCAGCAGTCGGTGAAAAGTTTGTAGCGGGCGGCGGTGTCATTTTCCAGTTTGCTGACCACCGGCACTTTTTTACTGCCCTGCTGAATGATGTGCAACGCCAGGGAATGGAAGGTTCGCGCGGATATCGCATCCGTATGCAGACGCTCCTGTATACGCTCATCCATCTCCTGCGCCGCTTTGCGTCCAAATGCCAGCAGTAAGATTTGCTCAGCTGCCGCTTCGCCGCGTGTCATCAGCCAGCCTGCGCGTGCCACCAGCACCGACGTTTTACCGCTCCCTGCGCCCGCCAGCACCAGCAGCGAACGTTCACCGTTCACCACCGCGCGCGCCTGAGAATCGTTAAGCGGTGAGGATTCAACCTGTTCGAAGAAATCGGCGTACTGTTCCAGCATCGAGTCGGTATAGCGCTGATTATGCGCCTGACGGCTGGCTTCCACATCGTTGAGCCAGGCCTGGCACTGATGCCACGCCTCGCGACAGTTGTCGAAGCTATCCAGGCGACTCACCGGCACCGGCAAACCTTCCAGCGCATGCAAAATCCGCTGACGGATAGTCGCAGTCTGCTGGCGGGTAAGCCATTTCCCGGCGTCGTTATTGTCAGCAATTTCCGCCAGCAGTTGCTGTAACACATCGGCGGAAATGTCGCTCATCTCCTGGCTCCATGCCTGCCAGCGGGTGATTAAGTGACGATGAAAACGTTGGGTTTCGCCCCACTCTGTACCGTGCAGACGGACAACTTTATCTTCGGGCAGGACAAATTCCAGCTCGCCCCATACCAGCCCGCGCTTGCAGTTAATCGACAACAACTGATTGAAAGGAATGAGATATTCATGCTGTTCGCCCGATACCTTAACCCCCGCGTTGAGAAGCTCAACCCGATCGTAAGGATGCTGCGCCATGCGCTTGCCCAACGTTGTCGCTCTTAATTCCATCTTCGCCGAATCCTGACTTTTTCGATATCACACAGTGTAACCGCCAGAGAATAGGTGCTCCAGCGCAAAAAAACGTTACAATTACCCGGACTTATTATTCACAGGCCGCACAGAGGATTTATGCGTACCGTTCTGAATATTTTAAATTTTGTATTAGGTGGTTTTGCCACAACCCTGGGTTGGCTGGTAGCAACGTTCTTCAGCATCATTTTTATTATCACTCTGCCGCTCACCCGTTCCTGCTGGGAGATAACCAAACTGTCGCTGATCCCTTACGGCAACGAAGCGGTGCATGTTGATGAACTGGAGCCGCAGTCGAAAAACAGCGTGCTGAATGCGGGAGGCACCGTGCTCAATATCGTCTGGCTGGTGCTGTTTGGCTGGTGGCTGTGCTTGTCGCATATCGCAGTAGGTATTGCGCAATGCATCAGCATCATCGGGATTCCGGTGGGCATCGCCAACTTTAAAATCGCGGCGATTGCGCTGTGGCCGGTTGGCCGTCGCGTAGTACCGGTTGAAGTGGCTCGCGCCGCGCGCGAAGCCAATGCGCGTCGTCGCTTCCAGTAATCGGGGCTGATTCTCTTTATGTTAAGTCCCCTGCTACGCCGCTATACATGGAACAGCGCATGGCTTTATAACGTCAGGATTTTTATCGCCCTGTGTGGCACCACGGCGCTGCCGTGGTGGCTAGGCGATTCAAAACTGACCATTCCGTTAACCCTCGGCGTCGTTGCGGCGGCGCTGACCGACCTTGACGATCGTTTAGCCGGACGCCTGCGTAATCTGGTGATTACGCTTATCTGCTTCTTTATTGCTTCCGCTTCCGTCGAGTTGCTCTTCCCCTGGCCGTGGCTGTTTGCGCTGGGGCTGACGGTATCGACCACCGGGTTTATTCTGTTAGGTTGCCTGGGGCAACGCTACGCCACAATAGCCTTTGGCGCGTTGCTGATTGCCATCTATACCATGCTGGGCGTTTCCCTCTATTCCCAGTGGTATCAGCAACCGATGCTGCTGATTGCCGGCGCCGTCTGGTATAACCTGCTGACTCTCACCGGGCATCTGATTTTCCCGATCCGCCCGTTGCAGGATAATATCGCGCGCAGCTATGAACAGCTGGCACATTATCTGGAACTGAAATCACGCCTGTTCGACCCGGATATTGAAGACGAAAACCAGGCTCCGCTGTATGAACTGGCGCTGGCAAACGGCAAGCTAATGGCGACGCTCAACCAGACCAAAACCTCATTGCTGACGCGTCTGCGCGGCGACCGTGGCCAGCGCGGGACGCGTCGCACGCTGCACTACTATTTTGTGGCGCAGGATATCCACGAGCGGGCCAGTTCCTCGCATATCCAGTATCAGACGTTGCGCGATAACTTCCGCTACAGCGACGTGATGTTCCGCTTCCAGCGTCTGCTGTCTATGCAGGCGCAGGCTTGCCAGCAGCTGTCGAAAGCGATTCTGCTACGTACGCCTTACCAGCATGACAGCCGCTTTGAGCGGGCATTTACCCATCTGGATGCCGCGTTAGATCGCGTTCGGGCGAGCGGCGCGTCGCCAGAACAGATGAAAGCGTTGGGTTTTCTGCTCAATAATCTGCGGGCGATTGACGCGCAACTGGCCACCATCGAATCCGAACAGGCGGAAGCTCAGGCGAAAAGCGAAACGGAAACCCTGCTCGCCGATGACGGCCTGCACGGCTTTAGCGATATTCGCCTGCGTTTGAGCATGAATATGTCTCCCGATTCCGCCCTGTTCCGTCATGCGGTCAGAATGTCGCTGGTGCTTTGCGCAGGGTATGCGTTTATTCAGTTTACCGGCCTGAACCACGGTTACTGGATTTTGCTCACCAGCCTGTTTGTTTGCCAGCCCAACTACAACGCCACGCGCCACCGTCTGGCATTGCGTATTATCGGTACATTGGTCGGCGTGGCGTTAGGTATTCCGGTTCTGTTGCTGGTGCCGTCGCTGGAAGGGCAACTGGCACTGATTGTGATAACCGGGGTGCTGTTCTTCGCCTTCCGTAACGTGCAGTACGCCCACGCCACCATGTTCATTACCCTGCTGGTGTTGTTGTGCTTCAACCTGCTGGGCGAAGGCTTTGAGGTGGCGCTGCCGCGCGTTATCGACACGCTGATCGGTTGTGGTATCGCCTGGTTCGCCGTCAGCTTCATCTGGCCGGACTGGAAGTTCCGTAACCTCCCACGGGTGCTGGCGCGCGCGGTGGATGCCAACTGCCGCTATCTGGATGCCATCCTTGAGCAGTATCATCAGGGCCGCGATAACCGTCTTGCCTATCGCATCGCCCGCCGCGACGCGCATAACCGCGATGCTGAGCTGGCGTCGGTGGTATCGAACATGTCGACGGAACCCAAGGTCACCAGTGAGATGCGGGAAACGGCATTCCGTTTGCTGTGCCTGAACCATACGCTCACCAGCTATATCTCCGCACTGGGCGCACACCGTGAAAAGCTGACTAACCCGGATATTCTGGCGCTGCTGGACGATGCCGTGTGCTATGTCGATGACGCTTTCCATCACCTGCCAACGGATGAAGAGCGTGTTCAGGAAGCGCTGACCGGGCTGGCGGAACGCATCCGCCACCTTGAACCACGCCCGGACAGTAAAGAGCCGTTGGTTCTGCAACAAATTGGCTTGCTCGTTGCCCTGCTGCCGGAAATTTGCCGTTTGCAGCAACGCGTTCTTGCCTAATCGACCTGGGCGGGCGTGTGAATGTTCAGCGCGCTTGCCCAGTCAATCAACTCATCGCGCCGCCGCAGCGGAACAGCTGCGGCATGAACGCCCGTCAACGCCCCTTCGAGCGATAAAATAAACCCCACGCTCAGATTCTCGCGCAGACGGCGTAATTTCGCCCACGCGTCTTTTGCGCCCAGTCGTTGCAAATCCGCCACATTACATATCCCGGCCTCCGCCATAAGCAGTTCCATATGAAAGGAAAGATTTGGCAGATCCTTTAATCGTTGCGATACCAGACGCCCTTTTTTCTCCCGTTGCGCATCTTTTAACGAATACTTACTTAATCGCAGCAACATTTTTTGGTTCTGCCATAGCGCCTCATCGACGCGGAAATAGTTAAGTTGAAGCGGGCCGCCTCGCTTTTTAAGCGTCAGAAGTGGCGTTTTCACTTTGCGTTGATACACCGCTGTATCTTCACAGGCCCGAAGATAAAGTTCCCCTTCTGAGACCATGGCGAAAACGGTGTTGTTAACCGAAAGACTATAACCGCCAAACAGCGAACGGGAGCGCACGACGCCCAGCGGTGCGAGGTATTCCTGGGATTGATAAATCCGTTTATAAGATATTTTTTTCATGATTATCCCTTACTAATCATGTAATTATGAGCATTAAAGTCGTTAATAGATCCAGTAATGAGCAACATAAGAAACTTCCGCCAGCACGGCAAGGATTGCGTGAATTTGATGTGCGATTTTGCGAGTCGCTTTCAGAAAATGAGGTTGATCTTTCGTGACAGGGGTAGTACTGTATATTCATACAGTAACCCACAAGGTTGGATTAGCTATGTATACATCTGGTGTTGTAAATCGTTCTTCCGTCGCGGCAGTGCCTGCGACGCATCGCGCATTCGCGTCTCCTGTACAGGCCTCCCCTGCCCTGGTGAGCGAAGTGGTTTATCGTGAAGATCAGCCCATGATGGCGCAGTTACTGCTGCTGCCTTTATTGCAACAGCTGGGTCAGCAATCTCGCTGGCAGCTGTGGCTCACGCCGCAACAAAAGTTGAGCCGCCAGTGGGTTCAGTCTTCCGGTCTGCCATTGTCCAAGGTCATGCAGCTTCGCCAGATGTCCTCGTACAACATGCTCGACTCCATGGAGCGCGCATTACGTACAGGAAACTATAGTGTGGTTATCGCCTGGGTGGCGGAAGAATTGTCGGAGCAGGAACATGCCCGGTTGATGAGTGCGGCCGAGGAAGGAAACGCCATGGCGTTTATCATGCGCCCGGTTAACTCGTCCTCTCATCCAGCAGGACAACTGAATGGGCTAAAAATTCACTCAAATTTGTATCATTAAAAGAAATTAGGAATTTTCCTGGAATTTTTTTTGCAGTCTCGTTACAGGCATGTTTCAGGAGCTGGAAATCCTGTGAACGCTGGTGTGATGCGGTTCTCAGAATTTTATCTCGCATAAATTCTAGCCGTAAATGTTAAATATTGTGTATACAACCCCTTTTTTTTCATATGCCTGACGGAGTTCACACTTGTAAGTTTCCAACTACGTTGTAGACTTTACATCGCCAGGGGTGATCAGCTTACGCCGCAGAGATCTGCTGAGTAATTAATAAGTCACGCCCCCGGTGAAGGATTTAACCGTGAGTCTTTTAGATTTTCATGGCAAATTTTGGATGATAACGAGGCGCAAAAAATGAAAAAGACAGCTATCGCGATTGCAGTGGCACTGGCTGGTTTCGCTACCGTAGCGCAGGCCGCTCCGAAAGATAACACCTGGTATACTGGTGCTAAACTGGGCTGGTCTCAGTTCCACGATGTCGGCAACAACCAGATCAACAACAACGGTCCGACCCATGAAAGCCAACTGGGCGCTGGTGCCTTCGGTGGTTATCAGGTTAACCCGTACGTTGGTTTCGAAATGGGTTATGACTGGTTAGGCCGTATGCCGTACAAAGGCAGCGAGCAGAACGGTGCTTTCAAAGCTCAGGGCGTTCAGCTGACCGCTAAACTGGGTTACCCAATCACTGACGATCTGGACATCTACACTCGTCTGGGTGGTATGGTTTGGCGTGCAGACGCTAAAAACAACACCGGCTTCAAAGACCACGACACTGGCGTATCCCCAGTATTCGCTGGCGGCGTTGAATACGCGGTTACCCGTGACATCGCTACCCGTCTGGAATACCAGTGGACTAACAACATCGGTGACGCGAACACCGTTGGTGGTCGTCCGGACAACGGCCTGCTGAGCGTAGGTGTTTCCTACCGTTTCGGCCAGCAGGAAGATGCAGCTCCAGTAGTTGCACCGGCTCCGGCTCCGGCTCCAGAAGTACAGACCAAACACTTCACTCTGAAGTCTGACGTTCTGTTCAACTTCAACAAAGCAACTCTGAAACCAGAAGGCCAGCAGGCTCTGGATCAGATGTACAGCCAGCTGAGCAACCTGGATCCGAAAGACGGTTCCGTAGTTGTTCTGGGCTTCACTGACCGCATCGGTTCTGACGCTTACAACCAGGGTCTGTCCGAGAAACGTGCTCAGTCCGTTGTTGATTACCTGATCTCTAAAGGTATTCCTTCTGACAAAATCTCTGCACGTGGCATGGGCGAATCCAACCCGGTTACCGGCAACACCTGTGACAACGTGAAAGCTCGCGCTGCACTGATCGACTGCCTGGCCCCGGATCGTCGCGTAGAGATCGAAGTTAAAGGCATCAAAGACGTTGTAGCTCAGCCGCAGGCTTAAGTTATCGTCTTATGAAAAAACCCCGCGATGCGGGGTTTTTTTTGGCCTGAAGAAAAGGTTTAAACGCTTATTCTTTGCCTAATAGCGCCTGTAAATCCTGCTTCAGGGTGCTCATCTTCGAGGCATATTTCTCTTTGTTTTCCGCGTCTTCAATCAGCTGCACAATGGTTTCTGACAGCGTTTTGCCGCGGCGCTGAGCCAGGCCTGCCAGACGCTGCCAGACAGCGAATTCCAGATCTATCGACTTCTTACGCGTATGCTGATGCTCGGCGTTAAAATGACGTTTGCGGCGCGCGCGAATCGTCTGCTTCATGCGGTTCACCAGGCCGGGATTGATATTCTGTGCAATCCACTCATTCACCTGTACCGGCTCATGCTCAAGTTTCAGCAGGAGATCAACCGCTTCCTGCGCGGCGCTGGTTTCAATGTAACGGGTGATCGGTTCGCCTTCCCGGTGCTTCTTCACCAGGTACTTCCACTTCCACCCGCTCTCAAGATTTTCCAGTTGTTGATATTTCATTGCGATCCCAAGGTGACCGTGTAACTCTTTTCAGGATATCAGTTTTTTGCCAATGTGCTGAGAAGAAATCAGTGAGTGTGAAGACAATGTCGGCGATATCAGAATAACCGCCCTATTCTCCGTGAGCTTCCCTGCGGCATAAGGTATAATCTCGCGCTTTACATCTGACTAAAAATAGCGACTTTGACCATAAATACTCTTTCCCGGCGCGACCTTGCCCCTGCGACTGATGCGTACCAGGCGCTATTTACACTGCCTGAAATCTCGTCAGTTAATGAATCCTTATTCAGCGAGCTGCAGGCTCGTTTGCACTATGCTCTGGAGCAGTTTCTGCACCCTCAGGGCGTCAGCGACTTTTTACTGGTGAAAGCGCCAGAAGAAAAAGCGTACCTGCAACTGCTTAACAACACGACCTTCGCCTTGCGTGGCGATTCAGCGTCTCTCCTGACCGGCGTGAACTATACCATCGCCGCAGGCCAGGTCAGCGTCGCTCCGGCAACATCGCCGGATGATAATTTCGCGAGCTCTGGCCCGGTCATTTTTGCCGATTGGGTGGAAGCCGAGCAACTGTTCGGCTGCGTGCGTCAGTTTAATGGCGATATTTCGCTTCAGCCTGGTCTGGTGCACAAAGCCAACGGTGGCGTACTCATTCTCTCTCTGCGCGCATTACTGGCTCAGCCCCTGCTGTGGATGCGTCTAAAATCGCAGGTGACCCAGCAGCGTTTTGAGTGGCTATCCTTTGATGAGTCACGACCGTTACCCGTCACGATTCCTTCCATGCCGCTGTCGCTGAAAGTGATGCTGGTTGGCGATCGTGATGCGCTGGCCGATTTCCAGGAAATGGAACCTGAACTGGCTGAAAAATCGCTCTACTGCGAGTATGAAGACAATTTGCAGCTCACCGATGAAGAGACCATAAAACAGTGGTGTCAGTGGGTTCAGCAGGTCGCGCGTGATGCAAACCTGCCGATGCTCGCGGCCGATGCCTGGCCGCGTCTGATTCAGGAAGGCGCTCGCTACACCGGCGATCAGGAAACGCTGCCGCTTTGTCCGCTGTGGATTAGCCGCCAGTTGCGCGAAACTGCGCCGTTCTGCGAAGGTGAAACCATTGGCGACGAGCAGCTCAAAACCATGCTCGAACAGCGTCAGTGGCGCGAAGGTTATCTGGCCGAACGGATGCAGGACGAGATCCTGCTTGAGCAGATTCTGATTGAAACCGAAGGTGAGTGTGTCGGGCAGATTAACGCCCTGTCGGTGATTGAATTCCCTGGCCACCCACGCGCCTTTGGTGAACCTTCTCGCATCAGCTGCGTCGTGCACATCGGTGACGGCGAATTCACGGATATCGAACGCAAAGCCGAGCTTGGCGGCAATATTCACGCTAAAGGCATGATGATCATGCAGGCGTTTCTGATGTCAGAACTCGAACTCGATCAGCAAATCCCGTTCTCTGCATCGTTAACCTTTGAACAGTCCTACAGCGAAGTGGATGGCGATAGCGCGTCCATGGCTGAGCTGTGTGCCTTGATAAGCGCCCTTTCCGGCGTACCTATCAATCAAAGCATCGCCATCACCGGTTCCGTCGATCAGTTTGGACGTGCGCAGCCGGTTGGCGGTCTAAATGAAAAAATCGAAGGCTTCTTTACTATCTGTCAACAGCGTGGCTTGAACGGCAAACAGGGCGTGATTATTCCCAACGCCAACGTGCGCCATTTGAGTTTGTCAATGGATGTTCAGGAAGCGGTTGAAGCCGGACAATTTTCTATCTGGGCGGTCGATGATGTGACCGAGGCCCTGCCGCTTCTCACCCAGTTGAACTGGGATGCTGAAGGGCAGACGAATTTGTTGCAAACGATTCAGGAACGTATCGCGCAGGCCTCACAGCCCGACGCGCGGCATCGTTATCCGTGGCCGTTGCGCTGGCTGGGCTGGTTCAATTCGAACTGATCGGACTTGTTCAGCGTACACGTGTTAGCTATCCTGCGTCCCGAACTCAAAATAAGGCTTACTGAAAACATGGTAGATAAACGCGAATCTTATACAAAAGAAGATCTTCTTGCCTCTGGTCGCGGTGAACTGTTTGGCGCGAAAGGCCCGCAGTTGCCAGCCCCTAGCATGCTGATGATGGATCGTGTCGTTAAAATGACCGAAACGGGCGGCAATTTTGATAAGGGCTATGTTGAAGCAGAGCTCGATATCAACCCGGATCTGTGGTTCTTCGGTTGCCACTTCATCGGCGACCCGGTGATGCCAGGCTGTCTGGGTCTGGACGCCATGTGGCAGCTGGTAGGCTTCTATCTTGGCTGGCTTGGCGGTGAAGGCAAAGGCCGTGCGCTGGGCGTGGGTGAAGTAAAATTCACCGGTCAGGTTCTGCCGACCGCGAAGAAAGTGACCTACCGCATTCACTTCAAACGCATCGTTAACCGTCGTCTGATCATGGGTCTGGCGGATGGCGAAGTGCTGGTTGATGGTCGTCTGATCTATACCGCTAACGACCTGAAGGTTGGGTTGTTCCAGGATACTTCTGCGTTCTAAGACCTCGTATTAACGCGAAACCTCCGCATAGCGGAGGTTTCTTCTAAAGAGACAGCGTCAGGCGATAACTGTCCTGTCCTCCATGGCTTCTCGCCAGCCTCCGAGCCAGTGTGAACGTTGATTTAACGTCTGGTAAGGACAAATCTCCTTCGACTTACCGGCAATACCGGCCTGATACCCACGCTGATGTGCCCGTTCCAGGCGATCTCGTTTTTGTCTCTTCATGCCTCGTTTCCCTCATTACTTTTATCTGGTGGAAATGAAAACAGTGATTACAAAGTGTGCAACCACACATTACGAATAACCTGAATCATCACGATCGTCAATGCGCAAAATTCACGCCAGTGTCATATTTGTGAGCTACCCAAGAGTTCATTTGTACAAAAAATGTGAGGCGGGACAACTAACCTGCTGAGCATAAAAACAAAAAAACCGCCGTGGATTTCGCACCCACGGCGGTATTAAGTACTATTAATTCTACTTATAGTTGCTGATTGAGAGAGCGAGCAATCGAGACCGCTTCCTGACTCCAGGCTTGCGCCAGCATTTTCACCATCTCATCATAACCATCTTTCTGCTGCGCCAGTTCAATGTGGAACGGACGCTTAATCAGCTGCCCCTGATGGTTCAGCAGCCATTCGCCGCTGACAATGACTTTCCCATCATAGCGCCCGTGGAAGCCATTCACCGACACGTTGAGCGTGTCCTGATCGTGACCCAGGGGTTGCGACGCAATCACCCAACCTGGCAACTGGTTGCTCAGGTTGGCGATAAGCGTGGTACGCAGCTGTTGGTCAAGCGGGCTGGCCCACAGGTTATTGCTGGCAATCACATACTGCACGTCGCTGGTCTGATACACCACGCCGCTCCCGGCGAGGTAATCCGGAACCGAGACCTGCTCTACCCACAGCAGACGGCTGCCGGAGCTGGCGCTGTTTTGCACCGTGCCTTTGTCCACCGGCAGCTGATAGTAGGTTTTATTCTCACTGCTGCTGCTACAGGCTGCCAGCAGGCAGGCCGCCGCCAGCACTATCCATTTTTTCATTGTTTCGCCCTCTTAGGCTCTGGATCTTTTTTATCCTTCGCTTCAAACACCAGCGCGTTACTCTTCTCGTTCAGCGTTTTCAGAACCGGTTGCAGCTCACGCAGCACCTGATCCAGACGTTGCATATCCGCGACCATTTTGTTGTAAGCAGCCGAGCCCGGCTGGAAGCCCTGCATACTGCGATTCAGCTCGCGCAGCGTTTTCTGCATGTCTTCTGGCAGCTGCTGCATCGACTGGCTGGCCGTAATCTTATTCAGATTATCCAGCGTCGTTTGCAGCTGACGCATGGTGCGCTGGCTTTCGGTCAACGTATTGGTCGCCTGCTCGATCATCGGATTCAGCGGCAAGTTGTTGAATTTGTCCAGCGTATCCATCAGACGCTGCTGGATCTGCGCCAGGCCGCCACTCACGGTCGGGATAATCTGATAACCGCTAAATTCACGGATACCGGTCATCTGCGGCTCTTTCGGATAGAAGTCCATGTCAACATACAGCGCGCCGGTCACCAGGTTACCGGTTTTAAGCGAGCCGCGCAGGCCACGTTTCATCAGCTCTTCAAGATGTTTGCCCAGATCCGGGTGTTCGCCCAGCTGATTTGCCAGACGTTCTGGTTCGATACGGATCAGCACCGGAATACGATAGTCGTTGTTCAGCGCCTGACGCAGACCTTTCACATCAAATGGCACCTGACCGACCGTTCCCAGGCGAATACCGCGGAACTCAACGGGCGCGCCGGGTTGCAGGCCACGTACGGAATCTTTGAAGAACATCAGGTAATCAAGGTGCTCGGTATAGAGAGAGTCCTGAATACTTTTTTGATCGTCATAGAGGCGGAATGCGCTTTTTTCTGTCACCGGCTGACCGAGATCCAGCCCTTCCGGCACGTCAAAACTGACACCGCCGCTAAACAGCGTGGTGAGCGAGCCCATCTCTACGCGCATCCCGGCAGAGGTCAGATCGACCGCTACGCCGCTGTCTTTCCAGAAGCGAACGTTACTGGTCACCAGACGATCGTTTGGCGCGGTGATAAACAGCTGGTAACTGATGGCGCGTTTCTGCGCATCAAAGGTACTGGTTTCGACGGATCCGACGCGGTAACCACGGAACAGAACCGGATCGCCCGGATTCAGCTGCCCGGCTTTTTTGCTGTCGAGGATCACGCGAATGCCTTTCGCATCCGGCGGTGCCAGCGGCGGCTGGTCGAGGAGTTGGTAATCCTCCTCTCTCCCGCCTTTGTTGCCCGGCTGCAGCTCAATATAGGCCCCCGAAAGCAGTGTGCCTAAGCCGCTGATCCCTTCACGCCCAACCTGCGGTTTGACGACCCAGAAAACGGAGTCTTTGTGCAACAGTTTTTCCATACCGGCATTCAGGCGCGCTTTAATTTCCACGTGCGTGAGATCGTCCGTCAGCGTAGTGCTTTCCACCACGCCCACGTCAACGCTACGACTTTTAATCGTGGTTTTACCGCCTTCAATTCCCTCGGCATTGGTGGTGATGAGCGTCACCTCCGGCCCCTGGTGGCTGTAGTGGTAAAACAAGATCCATGCACCAATCAGCGCAGTGACAATCGGGAAGATCCAGACCGGAGACCAGTTCTTCACCTTCTGCACTTTGGCCTCCCCACTCTTCGTTTCCATGCTATTACGATTCCTCATGGCTTGATTCCGGATCCCGATCCCACGACAGTCGAGGGTCAAAGGTCATTGCGGAAAACATGGTCATTATCACGACCAGCGCAAACATCAGTGCGCCCATCGCCGGGTAGATGTTCATCAGTCCGCCCATTCTTACTAATGCAGAAAGCACTGCTATTACAAACACATCGATCATCGACCAGCGGCCAACGAATTCCACCACCTCATAAATCAGATGCATGCGCTCGCTGTCGCGACGGCCATGCCCTTTCGCATCCCAGCACAGCCACGCGATGGCAATCATCTTCAGCGTCGGCACCATAATACTGGCAATAAAAATGACCATCGCCACCGGGTAGGAACCTTCGCTCCACAGCAAAATCACCCCGGCGAGGATCGTCGAGGGCATTTTGTCGCCCAGCAGATCGGTAATCATGATCGGCAGAATATTCGCCGGAAGATAAAGAATGATAGAAGTGACCAGCAGCGCCATCGTCCATTGCAGGCTGTTTTTGCGGCGCACGTATCCTTTTGAGTGACAGCGCGGACAAACGTGTTCATCAGCAGGCAAAATGGCGGTGCAACACGCGCACGAACGCAGCCCCTGGCGAATCCCCGTCACACCGGGCTGGGGTTCAGTTTTAAGCACCGGCATCGGGGCAATGTCGTCCCATAACCAGCGGCGATCGACGCACTGGAAAGTGCGCAATTGCAGGATGCAGAAAAGACACCAGGGAATGAAACTGCTGCCAATTCCAATATCACCATAGGCCATCAGCTTCACGAAACTGACCAGCACACCCGCGAGAAAGATTTCTGCCATGCCCCAGGATTTCAGCTGAAAGAGGATTCTGGCGAGATAGGCCTTCACACTGACCGACATTTTTACCCGATTCACCAGCAATAAAACGGTGACCAGGCAAAAGGCAGGCACCAGCTGCACAAACAGCATAAAGAAGGTGCCCAGGCTGGCGTAGTCCTCGGTAAACAGCACGCGCGGAATTTCCAGCAGCTCAATCTCGCTGTTAACCCCAGCTACCTTCATATAAATAAAGGGGAAGAGGTTCGCCAGCACCAGCATGAAAAGCGCGACAATGGCATAAGCAGTGGGACGGGTTCTCGGCTCGTCCCATACGGTGGTCAGCGTCGTGCCGCAGCGTGGGCACTCCGCTTTATGTCGATGTTCAAGGTGCGGCAACGCCACCAGCATGTCACATTGACGGCACAGAATATGCCGCGCGGCATGATGTTGATCGCACATGAAAACTCCTCGGTATCAGGCACCGTTTTTTAACGCTTCCAGATATTCCCAGCGTTCGAACGCCTCTTCTAACGCCTGCTCGGCCTGCGTCAAATCAGACAACACTTTTTGCGTATGGTCGTGCGGCTGGCTGAAGAAGGAGGCATCAGCAACCTGTGCCTGCAACGATTCCAGATTCGCTTCCAGCTCTTCCAGCTTTTGCGGAAGCTGCTCCAGCTCGCGCTGCAGGTTATAGCTTAGTTTGGTACTGGTTCGCTTAACAGTTTCTGCTTTCGACTGCGTCGCTTCGGCTGTTTTCTTAACAATAGCTTGTTTTTGCGCCTGTGATTGGCTCTGTTGTCCGCGCGCATCGTGATAACCGCCGACATACTGACCAATTTTACCGTTGCCTTCAAAGATCCAGCATTCGGTGACGGTGTTATCAACAAATTGACGATCGTGGCTGACCAGCAAAACGGTGCCCTGATAACCATCAATCAGCTCTTCCAGCAGTTCGAGCGTTTCGACATCCAGGTCGTTGGTCGGTTCATCGAGAATCAACAGGTTGCTGGGTTTTAGGAATAATCGAGCAAGCAACAGACGGTTACGCTCACCACCGGAAAGCGCACGCACCGGCGTCATGGCGCGTTTCGGATGGAACAGGAAGTCCTGTAAATAACCCAGGATGTGGCGAGGTTTACCATTCACCATCACTTCCTGTTTGCCTTCCGCCAGGTTGTCCATCACCGTTTTATCCGGGTCCAGCTCTGCGCGGTGCTGATCGAAGTAAGCCACTTCCAGCTTGGTACCGACATGAATTCGACCACTGTCGGCCTGTAACTGACCCAGCATCAGTTTCAGCAGCGTGGTTTTACCGCAGCCGTTCGGGCCAATCAGCGCGATTTTATCGCTACGCTGCACCTGAGCGGAGAAATCTTTCACCAGCACTTTGCCGTCAACCTGGTAGTTAACATCTTCCATTTCAAAGACAATTTTACCGGAGCGAGATGCTTCTTCGACCTGCATTTTGGCGCTGCCCATCACTTCACGGCGTGCGCTACGTTCATTACGCATCGCTTTCAGTGCGCGAACGCGGCCTTCGTTACGGGTACGACGCGCTTTGATGCCCTGACGGATCCACACTTCTTCCTGCGCCAGTTTGCGGTCGAACTCGGCGTTTTGCAGATCTTCAACACGCAGTGCCTCTTCTTTTTCGATGAGGTACTGATCGTAGTTACCCGGATAGGTGACCAGCTTACCGCGATCGAGATCGACAATACGGGTGGCCATATTGCGGATAAACGAACGGTCGTGCGAGATGAAAATAATGGTGCCTTTAAATGTCTTCAGGAACCCTTCCAGCCAGTCGATAGTTTCGATATCGAGGTGGTTCGTTGGTTCGTCAAGCAGCAGCACGCGCGGCGCGCTGACCAGCGCACGGCCTAACGCCGCCTTACGCAGCCAGCCGCCAGAAAGCGATGCCAGCTCCATATCAGGTTCGAGGCCTAACTGCGCCAGCACCTCGTTAATGCGGTTTTCAAGCTGCCACAGGCCGTGGTGATCCAGCTGCTCCTGGATTTTCGCCAGTTCCTGTAAATTCTTATCGCTCGGGTCGGTCATGACCAGATGCGAGACATCGTGATAACGCTTCAGGTAAACCGCTTGTTCTTCAATGCCTTCGGCGACGAAATCATACACGCTGCCCTGCACGTTGCGCGGCGGGTCCTGTTGCAGACGCGCCACAACCAGGTCCTGTTCGTAAATGATGCGCCCGTCGTCCAGACCCTGCTCGCGGTTCAGGATCTTCATCAGCGTCGATTTGCCCGCGCCGTTACGGCCAACCAGACAGACACGTTCGTTATCTTCGATATGCAGTTCAGCATTGTCGAGGAGTGGCGCATCGCTGAACGACAGCCACGCACCATGCATACTAATTAATGACATTCTTTATTCCTTTCAGGCTGCGGTAATCAGCCAGCAGTTGTGGATCTGACGGTTACGGGCGAAATCCTGAGACTGTGTTTTATGGGTAATGTCTTGTGCTTTCAGTCCCAGTTCGGCCAGGCCGTCGTGATCCATACGGAAACCGCGTTTGTTGTTCGAGAACATGATGGTGCCGCCCTTACGCAGCAGACGCTTCAGGTCTTTCATCAGGCGCAGGTGATCGCGCTGAACATCAAACGCATCTTCCATACGTTTTGAGTTGGAGAAGGTCGGCGGATCGATGAAGATCACGTCGAACTGTTCGTCGGTATCGCGCAGCCAGGCAAGCACATCCGCCTGCATCAGGCGATGAGCACGACCGGTCAGGTCATTCAGACGCAGGTTGCGCTCGGCCCACTCGAGGTAGGTGCGCGACATATCGACCGTGGTCGTGGAACGCGCGCCGCCCAGGCCCGCATGCACGCTGGCGCTACCGGTGTAGGAGAAGAGGTTAAGGAAATCTTTGCCTTTACTCATCTGACCCAGCATGCGACGGGCGATGCGGTGGTCGAGGAACAGGCCAGTATCGAGGTAGTCGGTCAGGTTAACCCACAGGCGGGCGTTATATTCGCTCACCTCCATGAAGTCGCCCTTCTCGTTCATTTTCTCGTACTGATTTTTGCCTTTCTGGCGCTCACGGGTTTTCAGCACCAACTTGTTTGGCGCGATGCCCAGCACGGCGATGGTTGCGGCAATAATATCAAACAGGCGCTGACGTGCTTTGTGCGCATCAACGGTTTTCGGCGGCGCATATTCCTGCACGACGACCCAGTCGGCGTAGCGATCCACCGCCACGTTATACTCCGGCAGATCGGCATCGTATAGACGATAGCACTCAATACCTTCCTGCTTCGCCCACTTCTCAAGTTTCTTGAGATTTTTGCGCAGACGGTTGGCATAGTCTTCCGCGACGGTGGCCTTCACTTCGCCGGTGCTTTCCGACACGTGATAGTTCTTCTGGATACAATCCAGCGGGCCGTTTTTGGCTTTAAACTGGCGTTCAGCACGCAGCGAAACGCAGCTCAGCAGTTCCGGCGAGGCGCTAAACAGCGACAGATTCCAGCCGCCAAACTGGTTTTTCATGATGCGGCCCAGCAGGCTGTGCAGGGCAATCAGCGCCGGTTCGCTCTCCAGACGCTCGCCGTATGGCGGGTTGCTGATAACGGTACCGTACGGGCCTTTCGGCAGCGGATTGCTCAGCTGCGCCACATCCTTTTGTTCGAAGGTAATCAGCTCGCCAATACCGGCGCGACGGGCGTTACTGCGCGCAATTTCCACTACGCGACGGTCGGTATCAGAGCCGTAAAAACGCGATTCATAAGCCGCAAGGCCTGCCCGTGCGCGGGTTTGCGCATCGGCTTTCACTTCCTGCCAGATTGCGTCGTCGTGCTGCGCCCAGCCGCCAAAGCCCCAGTGGCCGCGATGCAGCCCCGGCGCGCGATCGGTCGCCCACATCGCCGCTTCAATCAGCAGCGTACCGGAACCACACATCGGATCGAGCATTGGCGTACCCGGCACCCAGCCAGAACGCATGACAATCGCCGCCGCGAGGTTTTCTTTGATTGGCGCCAGACCGGTACGATCGCGGTAGCCGCGCAGATGCAGGCCCTCACCGCTCAGATCGAGAGAGATAAACGCCTTCTCTTTGTTCAACCGCACGTTGATGCGCAGGTCCGGATTTTCACGATCGACATTCGGGCGCGGCAAATTCTTGCGCGTAAAGGCATCGACGATGGCGTCTTTTACCTTCAGCGCACCGTACTGGCTGTTACGGATCTCATCGTTCAGCCCGTTAAAGCTCACGGCAAAAGTGGCGTTCGGGGTGAAGATCTCCGTCCAGTTGATCGCCTGCACGCCGAGATAGAGGTCCAGATCGCTCCAGACACTGCACTCACCCAGCGGCATCATGATGCGCGACGCCAGGCGACTCCACATCAGGCTTTGATAAAGAAGGCGCGTGTCTCCCTGAAAATGGACCCCACCCTGGGTTACTTTGCACTCTTGCGCGCCCAGACCTTCCAGTTCAGTTTTTAACAGCTCTTCCAGCCCACGGGCCGTACTGGCAAACAGAGAATTCATATCATCACTTTTACTTGCAGAAAATTGTTGCGCATTATAGCCAATCTCGGCCCCATGTCATAAAGTTAAAGGCTTATTTCTGACTCAGGGAATGCGTCATGCTGACGTTATCGCGACTTTTCATTCACCCGGTGAAATCCATGAGGGGTATCGGGCTCACTCACGCCTTCGCGGATATCAGCGGAATGGCGTTCGACCGCATCTTTATGGTGACCGAACCCGATGGCACGTTTATCACCGCGCGACAGTACCCGGCGATGGTGCGCTTCACCCCCGCTATTCTCCGCGACGGTCTGCATCTTACGGCTCCTGACGGCAGTAGCGCGCTGGTGCGTTTTGTCGATTTCACTGCACAGGCTGAGCCGACGGAGGTGTGGGGCAACCATTTTACCGCCCATATCGCCCCGGATGCGATCAATCAATGGCTGTCACCGTTCTTTAAACGCGATGTGCAGCTGCGCTGGCTTGGCGACACGCTCACGCGTCGGGTAAAACGTCACGACGCGGTGCCGCTCTCCTTTGCCGATGGTTTCCCCTACCTGCTGACCAACGAAGCCTCGCTGCGCGATTTACAGCAGCGCTGCCCTGCCAGCGTCAGGATGGAACAGTTCCGTCCGAATCTGGTGGTAACCGGCGCACAGGCGTGGGAAGAAGACAGCTGGAAAACCCTGCGCATTGGCGAGGTGGTCTTTGACGTGGTGAAGCCGTGCAGCCGCTGCATTTTTACCACCATTAGCCCGGAAAAAGGGCAGAAACATCCGGCCGGCGAACCGCTGCACACGCTGCAGTCTTTCCGCACCGCGCAGGATAACGGCGACGTCGATTTCGGCCAGAACCTGATCCCGCGCAACAGCGGCGTGGTTCGTGTGGGCGATGAAGTGGAAGTCCTCGCCACCGGGCCTGGCAAACTGTACGGCGCGGGCGCGGATGACGACACGTTAGCCGTTGAAGATAACGCGGCCACCAAAGTCGATATCAGTTGGCAGGGACAAACCTTTAACGGGAATAACCAGCAGGTGTTACTGGAACAACTCGAACAGCAGGGAATTCGTATTCCCTACTCCTGCCGCGCCGGAATTTGCGGAAGCTGCCGCATTACGCTGGAAGAAGGTGAAGTGAGCCCGCTCAAGAAGAGCGCGATTGGCAACGATGGCACCATACTGTGCTGTAGCTGTGTGCCAAAAACCGCGTTGAAATTGCGAAGTTAAACCGCCTGCTCCAGGCTGTAACCCGCCAGGCCTGGCTGGGGTTGCAGCCTGTCATTCATCACTTTGATAGCATCGCCCAACTGCATCGTTCGCCCGGCCAGCACCAGCCCTGGCTGCGCCAGCAGACACAGCGCGGCGTTATCACCCGGCTCCACCACCAGCAGATTGACCTGTTGATCGGTATCGCTCAGCCAAACGCTCGCCGCATCACCCGTCACCGGAGACCAGCAATCGCCATGGGCGCGGAAATGCCAGCTTTTCGGCATTTGCGGCTTCAGGAAGCGAATCGCCACCAGCGCATTAAGAATGAGTTCAGCGCGATGTTCTTTAGAGAGTTCGAGGTCGCGGCATTTTTCTTCAAAGGAGAAATAGAGCGCCGCGTCGTCAACGCAGAATCCGGTAGGGTCGAAGGCATCGGGAGTTAACATCCGGCGAGCAAAACGCGAACGGAACAACATGCCATTGGCTAAATCGAGCATCATACGATCGTGCTCTTCATCATAATACCAACGCCAGTTATCGTCTGGTTTAATTCGCATTGTCCGCTCCCCTCATTTCAGCATCCGTTTGCTGTGTAATCTTTCCCGCGTCGTTTTTACTGCCTAAATAATAAAAGACTAAAATGTTTAAATAAGCAACAATGAGGAAATATAAAGCAACCAGGGCTTAAAATAAAGCCCTGGTTCACATAATGAGATAAAAGATTAGATGTGGGTAACGATTTCTTTAATCAGCGGCGGGCCTTTAAAAATAAACCCGGAATAGATCTGCACCAGCGTCGCCCCGGCTGCCACCTTCTCGCGGGCGGCGATAACGGAGTCAATTCCGCCTACGCCAATAATAGGCAAGCGCCCGTTTAATTCGCCGGAGAGCATACGGATAATTTCGGTGCTTTTTAATTGCAATGGACGACCACTCAGACCACCGATTTCATCGCAATTTTTCATCCCCTGAACCAGAGAACGATCCAATGTGGTATTGGTGGCGATCACCCCATCAATATTATGGCGAACTAAACTATCGGCAACCTGGATCAACTCTTCAACAGAAAGATCCGGCGCGATCTTCACCGCCACAGGAACATATTTATGGTGTTTCGCCTGAAGCTCAGTCTGCTTATTTTTAATACTGGAAAGCAGATCGTCCAGCGCATCACCATATTGCAGCGTACGCAGCCCTGGGGTATTTGGCGACGAGATATTGATGGCAATATATCCGGCGTAGGCATAGATTTTTTCCATACAAATCAGATAGTCATCTTTACCCTGCTCAACCGGCGTATCTTTATTTTTACCGATATTAATACCCAGCACGCCGTCGAAATGTGCTTTTTTAACGTTCTCAACCAGGTTATCAACACCCAGATTATTAAAGCCCATACGGTTGATCAAACCTTCGGCATCAACCAGACGGAAGATCCTCGGCTTATCGTTCCCCGGCTGTGGGCGCGGTGTGACGGTGCCGATTTCGATCGAACCAAAACCCATCGCACCGAGCGCATCAATGCACTCGCCATTTTTGTCCAGACCTGCCGCCAGACCCAGCGGATTTTTGAAGGTCAATCCCATACAGCTCACCGGTTTTGAAGGCACTTTCTGGCGAACCAGCGCTTCAAACGGCGTTCCGGTTACCCGGCGTAATGATTGAAAAGTAAATTCATGAGCGCGCTCAGGATCGAGCTGGAAAAGGGCTTTACGAACGAAGGGGTAGTACATGAACTCTCCTGGATTCCCGGTGTGCAAACCGGGGGCGTATTATGTGCGATTGCGCACAAAAAGGGAATTGACCAGGAACAAAAAAAACGCAAACGTTTTCATCACACGTTTTAATCAGGAAAACGTTGTTCCGTCACTGGCGTTAACCCCCCAAGGTCGTTCAGGGTTTGCCAGCGTAATGTACAGAGTGTTTTCGCGGTACACCATGTAAAGTGTCGTTGTGTTAATGGTGGAATCACGCCTGCATCATCCACCGGGCTACCGTTCACCTTCACCTGCGCAAGATTGATGTAAAAAGGCGTTGGGTTGCTGGCCGTCACACCTTGTGCATCACGCAGCCACGAGACCTGTTGCCAGGCCTTGTCAGGGCTGCTCGTCAATGAGGCAGGACGCCAGAAGAGTTTGAAAGAGGAGCGCAGCGCCACTTTAACACTTCGATCTTCTACCCGCCCCGAGGGGATCGACGCGATACTGAGCGCAAACAGCGTTTCGCGATCGTTAGGGATCGGGTTATCCATTTTCACTAACCGAATCGTTCCTGTAGCACCTGGCTGCAGTAAAAACAGCGGCGGCGTTGCCAATATTGGCGGCTTCCCGCTGAAAGTAACCGCGCCCTGCCACAATGTTGGGGCGTTAATTTTGCTGTTGATAAGCCAGGATTGGTGACTGGTATTGGTCACGGATATCGTTCGGGTCTCGCTTGAAGATGGGAAAACAAAGCGTGTTCCCCCAACGACCACACCGGCGTGGCTGATGCCGGATACTGCGCACAGCAACAGCAATGCATATCTAGTCATAGCGCACCACAAAGGTCGCGCTGGCATTCACAGCCCCTGATGTCACATCACCGACTGTAGAGCGCAGTTGCGCATAAAACGTCAGCGCGACCTTACCCTGTTTTAATGGATAAGGTTTACTCTCCTGCTTCAGAGGGATTAGCGCCTGATGGTCATCAAGCAATGCGACCGCCAACCCGGTTGCGGCACCGCTCCCGGTCTCTATTGCCAGCAATTCCGCCATTGCGCTGTCCGACTCGCCAGAAAAGGTAACATTCGCGGCGCTAACATCTGCACCGCACTGTTCAAGATTAATCACAAACGCTTTTTCTGCCGACGCGTGCCCCTGGGCAAACTGACTAATGGACAGCGTGCCAAGAGAGACCTGAATCGCTCTGCTGTCCTGAGCAAGAATACAGGTATTGCTACGAAACATTCCGCTGATATTGACGGTGCCATCGTGCGCAAAGGCAAAACTGCTGCACGTCATCAGGGCGAAAATGAAAAATTGCGTACTTTTCATTGGTAGCGCCTTACTCATAAACCAGATCAAAATAGAGCACCGCGGTGGCATTTCCGCCCGTGGCCCCCTCTTTTGTCGATTTATAACGCAGCTTGTAGTTCAGTTCATTATCCCCGGCCTTCAGTGGATTACGCGCAGTCAAACGGTTCAGTGGGATCTCTTCCTGGGTTTGCGCATCAATAATTTGTACGGCGATCCCGCTAGCCATATTGCCGCTCCCACCGGTATCGGTCAGCTTCAGCAACGTTGGCGCAAGGGGATCGGATTCGCCGCTAAAATAGACTTTTGCCCCCTGTATACCTGCCGCACAACCATTAATATCAATCGTTAAGTCTGCTGACGCGCTGACAGCATTTGCTGCCTGAAAATCACTGATATTAAAATTGCCAATAAAAATATTCTGCATAGCACTACTGGTTGCCACATCGCAACCCTGATCGATAACGTTGCCATGGATGTGCATGTTCACCTGATCGGCCCCTTTCAGATTGCCAAACGCGGAAAAGGCACAGAATGCGAGCATGCCGGGAAGGAAACACAACCGTTTAGCCATCTGCATCACGCCTCAATCAAAATTGATACGGATAGAGGCCGTCGCCTCGAAGCTACCGATTTCCGGCGGCACGCCTGTTGTGCTGACTGGAAACACATTCATCTGCGCATAGGCATCCTGGTTATCCGGGATAGCCAGCGAGATAGCACCACCATCGGGTGAGACCACATTTCCCTGTGCATCCGACACCAGCACTCCAACACCGGGCCTTGATGTTTTAATTGCTTGCGGATAATCGCTATCACGCGTGGCTGTCAGGCTAAGATTGACATTCACCAGCCCACTATTGCCGGTGTTACATCTCACCGGAATCGAGAGCGCTACCATTTTCGCGCCCATCGGTTTCTGCCCCTGCACTTTAAAATTGGCCGCGAAGACATCACCAAGATCGACCTCAATCGTCTCACCGGCGTTAACCGAGCAGGATTGTAGCGAGTTGATGGTGCCTGAGAGGTAATACGTCAGCACCGGTGCTCCCGTGGATGAACAGGTATCGCTGGCAGGAATGTTGTAGCACTCATAGAGTCTGGCCAGTACCATTTGCGGGATAGTGACCGCTCCGACAAAAGGTTCCAGAATTTTGAGCGAGAAACTTCCGGCATTACCACTGGCACCCGAACCACCCAGTCGCTGACCGCCGGGATCACAAATGTGCCAGCGAGTATCTCCGCTCGTCCCCACATTTTCGAACGGCACTTTGCTCGCCGAGTTGCCTTTCACTCTTAACAATATCTGCGCTGCCAGATAGTCGTTTATTTTATACCAGCTATCGCCCAGTGCGGGCAGCGGGGAATCCGACGCAAACGCCCATCGCCCATCTCTTACCGCATCTTTATCACAGTCACATGAGACGTAATAATCATTGGCTTCATTCCACGAATAAAACTCATCCTTAACAACCCCTGCCTGGTTTTCTTCCTCAGAGATCGTGCTTGTGCCAAAATTCACCCCAATATAGGGATTCCCACTGGCTGTATGACACTGCCCGGTGTAAGCCATGACTTTCGCGCTCAGTAACATGAGAACCCCCACCAGCAGCATATTAATGATTCGTTGCATGCAACCGTTTCCTCTGATTATTCGCATAGCGCGTTTTTGCGCGTAATCGGTGCGGCCATCTGCTGGGCCGTGAGTTCAAACATCAGGCGACACTGTTGTTCTTGCGCATCACCCCAGCGCACTGTAATGCTGCCCTTTTCAGGCAGCCCGGACATATAAAGCGAGCCGTCGTCATCAATAATGCCGCTAATCTTTTCGCCGTTGTCGAGGGTAGCCATTGCACCAAAGCGTAATGGCTTTCCTTTCATGAGTGGGCTGAAAAGCACCCGCGCGCCCACATGCGCGCTGAACGTTGCGCGTACCAGCGCGCCTTTGGTGGGGACCACGTTAACGACGGCGTTCTCTATATCGACATTTTGTTTTAAAGATGCGGTATCAAGCGCAATACGGTTTTCGCGGTACGGTGTAGCGTAAGGAAGCAGCGAGTTGCCTTGCCAGTCCGTGCTGATGCCGGTGTAGTTGGCGATTTTGGTATTTTCCGCGCCGGGTGCCGAAATCAGAACATTCGTTTCCCCCAGAGCCTGGCCGAGCGTGATCCCGCCTGAATGCACAATCACGCTGCCGGATACCCCATAGTTCACCTGCTGCTGATTGCCGTTATCGCTGTAGTTGTAACCCATTTTTGATTCGCCCCAGGAGCCCTTGTAATCCAGGCTTGCGTTCCCGCTGGCGCTCTCGCCCTGGCTCACGTAGCCTTGTTGCACGCTGTAACTGAGATTGCCGTCCTCTAGTAACGAACCGGAGACGCCTACGTTTTGCGTCACATTACCGCCGTTGTCGGCGCTGGTATTGGAGGTCATCCATGCATTGTGACCTCGACTGTTTATATCACCGTCGGATGCAGACAGCCACTGGCCCAGCGGCAGTGAGATGTTAAGCGCAAAGACCTGATCGGCAGAGGGCTGGCCGCGAGACTGGCTGTAGTTCCACGAGAATCCCAGCGTGATATCCTTAATCTGTGTGTTGTAGCCAAACTGCAATAAACGATCCCGGTCATCCGTATTCCAGTACGTTTGCTCGCTACCGCTCAAGTAAAACGAGCCATACTCGCCAAGCTGTTGAGAAATATTGATTTGCAGCTTTCCGCGCTTGCTGTAATCAAGATTGTAGTAACGCGCCCACAGCGGCGTTTCATCGTCCTCACTCTCCGTATACCCTTCCATGCGTTCATACATGGTATCGGCAAGGGTATAAAACCCGGACGTCGAATAGCGGTATCCCATCAACTGAAAGTTGGTGCCGTAGGGATTTAGCGTTTTGGCATACAAAAAACGCCAGGATTGCCCCTGAGAATCCTGATTATTCGCCAGCGTACTGCTTGCCCATGTTCCATCAAGCGAAATGGCACCAAGTTCACCGAGGTTAAATCCCATCCCCAGCATGCCAGCGTGATAATCTTCAGAGAATTGACCGCCGCCGTACCAGGTGATGCCCCAGGGGCCCCCCCATTGCAGTGTCGCCTGAGTAAATGCTTTTTCCTCCTGATCGTTGCTGTTACTACGATAGTGCGCCGCCGTCAGTGCATATTTTAATCGCCCCTGTCGCTGGAGAAGCGGTACGCTGGAGTAAGGAATGGTGTAGCGGTTGAGGGTGCCGTCAGATTCTTTTATTTCAACCTGCAGGTCGCCGCTGGAGGCGCTGGAAAACAGGTCGTTAATTTCAAATGCGCCGGGAGGCACATACGTCTGATACACCGTATAGCCATTCTGTTTAATGGTCACCTGGGCGTTGCTTTTGGCAATACCGCGCACGGTGGGGGCGAAACCGCGCAGGCTATCGGGCAGCATGTTGTCGTCCGAAGCTAACTGCACGCCGCGAAAACCGACGCTATCGAAAAAATCGCCCCCGGTGTAACTGTCTCCAACCGTTAATTCGCCTTTAACGGGAATGAGCGCGTACTGCATATAGCTGCTGATATTCTGCCATTGGCCCGGCTCATCCTGGCTATAGCTCCAGGTGGAGTTATTGCGCAATCGCCAGCCAGCAAGGTTCAGCCCACTGTTTAGGTTAAGGAAATAGTTAGTATCAGCATCGTTTTGGTTGAAGCTCTCCACACCATCCGCCCCGCTGAAGGAATACCCTAAGAGCAATGCATTGATTCCACGATCCCATCGTTCTGGCGGAACATAGCCACGGACATCGTTTTTGACCGCAATTTGCGGCACGGAAATCTCCAGCCGAAGTTGTCGTGCATCAAATGTGACGCTGGCGGCGGGAATCATCTTAGCAAGCGGTATGCACGCTGCGTCATCCAGCGCGTTAATAGCCGGAAAAGCGGCGATATTCACGCCAATCTGGCTGAGATTGGCTTTATTCAGGCAGGGCTCAACCTGATGATTTTCGTCATTAGCAACAAATTCAATATCACGGGTGGCACTAAAGCTTTGGTTGAAAATAACATCCACCCTATATTTGCCCGGCGCAATTTCCTGCCCTTGTTCAAAACGTGAAAGGTCGGCAACCAGTGACGGATCGTCTTTAAAGAAAGCCGGATCAAACCAGGTGTTGGCCAGCGCGTTTAGTGAAGTTGAGGCAAATACCGCTAGCCCGCCTAAAAAGGAGGGAATCGTACTGATAAGCAGATAACAGCGCTGGCGTGGGGTACTCGGCATTTCGCGTCCGGAAGTGTCAATCCGTCAGGATTTGCACATCATAGACGGCGTCTCAGCGCCATAATCATTGATGGTTCGGTAGCTCACTTTCTGATTAGTAGCGCCTTTTGGCACGTCAAAACGGAAGCTGTCAAGCGGCGATACCATTTGGTTCTTTACACTCTTACCGCCAAGCGTCAGCCCGGTCAGCGTAATATAATAGGGCGTGGGATTATGAACAGTAACGCTCTGCCCTGACCAATCGCAACGCAGTTTTTCTGCCGCCTGGTTAACGGAAATTGAGAGTCCTTTCGGTCGCCAGAACAACTTAATGACGCTCTGGGTGGCGATTTTTAACACGCTGCCCTCTTCTTTCTTTGTCGTTGATGGCACCGCGCGTACGCTTGCGTAAAATAACGACTCACGATCTTTAGGCAACGCTGGTCCGACGTACATAATACGCAGTAAATTTTCACTAGCGGGGTTAAGCACAAATAGCGGTGGCGTCGTAATAAAGTCCTGCGCCTTTTTATTATCGGGCATCATTACCCATGCCTGAATTAAATACGGCACAGTTTTACTGGTATTTTTAACACTCAGCGCAACCTGTGCATCACCTTCGTTGTAAATAACCCGCGTCGCGCCCAACCCCACGCCGCCGCTATCGGCAGCCCAGGAGGAAGCACTGAGTGTTAACGCGCCGATAAAACTTACGGCAGCCATGCTTATTGCTCTACGGGTATTCACTTGAAGGTACCTTTAGCCTTTCCCGCCCCTTCAGGATAAAGGGGGAAAATCAGTAGTAGTTAATATGGAATGTGGTCGCAACCTGAACCGTACCTGCCGTTGCTTTACCCGTCGCAACGTAATCTGCTTTGAAGGTGATAGTTTGATCAGATGTCGCAGCGAGCGGAATTCCGTTTTGTGCCGTTTCAGTATTAGGCAAAATTTTCGTTGTACCATCAGGCATATACATCTGTATCGCGACATTCGTCGCCGCGCCGGCACCAGAATTCTGATTCTTAAACGCGCTGGCAACTGCCGGATCGGCTTCTGCGGTGAACGTGAATGCCGCATTGCGGGTCACCGTGTTGTCGCAGTCCTTCAGGTTAATCGGAATATCTTTTTTCACACCGGACTCCTGGCCCAGTGTTTCTAGTTTCGTCTCACTCACCTTCTCCATCGCGATTGTTCCAGACTGACTTTCAGGTGCAATGGTGCAGGCTGGTGCAACAACTTCGCCGGTGATCGTCAGGCTACCGTCTGTTACGGCGTTATCATCGGCCGCCAGGGCGCTACCACATCCCAGAATCGCACCCATTAATAGTATTAATATACTTTTCCGCATGCATATCTCCATTTAATAAATAAAATACATGTGTCAACTGATTAAAATAAAACATCGATGCATATAAACAGATATTCTCATCCGTATGCAACTGAATCGATTTTTTAGAAAAAATTAATTGATTAATGCTAAACAATGTATTTAACGAGCGAATTCATCATCACAATAACACAACAAACTAAAAACATTCTGAACACCTTCTGATATTTAATGGAAAAAGAGCATGTTGCGTATATCCATTTATCAGAATTCGTTTAGCTGAAAAAGTATTTAGAGATCTCGGCATCGTCTGCGAAACTGCCTTTCGAAATGTTAAATAAAAAACACTTTAAGGTTGTAAGGAGGTTGTATGCGCGTCATCACCCTGGCGGGAAGCCCGCGTTTTCCTTCACGTTCCAGCGCATTGCTGGAGTACGCCCGTGAAAAACTGGCGGCGGTGGATGTTGAGGTTTGCCACTGGCATTTGCAAAATTTCGAGCCAGAAGATCTGCTTTATGCACGTTTTGACAGCCCGGCGCTGAAAACGTTGACCGAGCAACTGGCCCTGGCCGATGGCTTAATCGTTGCCACGCCGATTTATAAAGCATCATTTTCCGGTGCGTTAAAAACGCTGCTGGATCTGCTGCCCGAACGTGCGCTGGAAGGGAAAGTGGTGCTGCCATTAGCGACAGGCGGTACGGTTGCTCATATGCTGGCGGTGGATTACGCGCTGAAACCGGTACTGAGCGCGTTGAAAGCGCAGGAGATCCTGCATGGCGTGTTTGCCGACGACAGTCAGGTTACGGATTACCAGCATAAGCCTCAGTTCAGCCCAAATTTGCAGGGCCGTCTGGACAGTGCGCTGGAGACATTCTGGCAAGCCCTTCACCGCCGTGATATTCGTGTTCCGGCGTTTCATGAGCAGTTTGAACATGCGTAAAAAAAGCCGGGTGGCGGCTACGCCTTACCCGGCCTACCAGAGAATGTCATTCCAGGCCGAATAAGCGAAGCGCCATCCGGCACTGTTGTTACGCTAACGCTTTGGTAATCTTCTCGTACAGATCCCCGGAAAGATTCTCCAGCCCTTTCAGCTGTTCCAGCGCCGCACGCATCATCGCCTGACGTTTTGCATCATAGCGTTTCAGGCGGATCAGCGGCTCAATCAGACGTGACGCCACCTGCGGGTTACGGCTGTTGAGTTCTGTCAGCATCTCAACCAGGAACTGATAGCCGCTACCGTCCAGCGCGTGGAACGCGGCCGGGTTGCTGCTGGCAAACGCGCCAATCAACGAACGCAGACGGTTCGGGTTGTTCATGGTGAATGAGCGGTGATTCAACAGCTTGCGCACCGTTTCCAGCACGTTATCCGCCGGGCTGGTGGCTTGCAGAATGAACCATTTGTCCATCACCAGGCCATCCTGATGCCATTTGTCATCGAACTCCTGCATCAGCGCATCGCGGCACGGCAGCTCTGCCGCTACGGATGCCGCTAACGCCGCCAGCGCATCAGTCATATTGTCGGCCTGATGATATTGCTGGCGCACCAGTTTATCCGCCAGTTCGCGCTCGCCAAACGCCAGATAGCGCAGGCAAGTATTACGCAGTGAACGCTTGCCGATATCTTCATGCTCAACGCGATAGCTCGGCAATTTGTTGGCGTTATAGATAACCAGGAACTCATCCGCCAGCTCATTAGCCAGCGTGCGGGTCAGCGCTTCGCGAACGGCAGCGATGGCGATTGGGTCGATAACATCGAACAGTTCCGCAATTTCATTGGCGGACGGCAGCGTCAGAATTTCAGCCGCCAGCGCCGGGTCGATTTTCTCATCCAGCAGGATGGCGCGGAACGCATCAGCCACGTGAACCGGCAGCGACAGCGGCTGATTCTGCTGGTGACGGTTGACGTTAATCTTGATGTAGTTGGCCAGCAGGCTTTGCGCCGCATCCCAACGAGAGAAGTCGTTACGGGCATGGCGCATCAGGAAGGTTAACTGCTGATCGCTCCATTTATATTCCAGCTTAACGGGTGCTGAAAACTCGCGCAGCAGCGACGGCACCGGCTGGAAGTAAACGTTATCGAAGACAAAGGTCTGCTCTGCCTGAGTGACGTTCAGCACGTTATGGACCGGATGCCCGTCTTTCTGCAACGGGATCACCTTCCCTTCGTTATCATACAGTTCGATATCGAATGGAATATGCAGCGGCTGTTTTTCCTGCTGCTCTGCCGTCGCCGGCGTACGCTGGCTAATGGTCAGCGTGTACTGCTCGGTTTCCGGGTTGTAATCATCATGCACGCTGACGATTGGCGTACCAGACTGGCTGTACCAGCGACGGAAATGCGACAGGTCAACGTTGGAGGCATCTTCCATCGCCTGCACAAAATCATCACAGGTCGCGGCACTACCATCGTGACGTTCGAAGTAGAGCTGCATCCCTTTCTGGAAATTCGCTTCCCCCAGCAGGGTATGCAGCATGCGAATCACTTCCGCGCCCTTCTCATACACGGTCAGGGTATAGAAGTTGTTCATCTCAATAACACTATCCGGGCGAATCGGATGCGCCATTGGGCTGGCATCTTCTGCAAACTGCAACCCGCGCATAGTACGCACGTTATTGATGCGATTCACCGCGCGCGAACCGAGGTCGGAGCTGAACTCCTGGTCGCGGAAAACGGTTAAGCCTTCTTTCAGGCTGAGCTGGAACCAGTCGCGGCAGGTGACGCGGTTCCCGGTCCAGTTATGGAAATATTCGTGGCCAATCACGCGCTCGATATCGAGATAATCTTTATCCGTCGCGGTGTCGGTACGCGCCAGCACATATTTGGAGTTAAAGATGTTGAGACCTTTATTCTCCATCGCGCCCATATTAAAGAAGTCAACGGCGACAATCATATAGATGTCGAGGTCATATTCGAGGCCGAAACGCTCCTCATCCCACTTCATGGAATTTTGCAGCGAAGTCATCGCCCACGGCGCGCGGTCAAGGTTGCCGCGATCGACAAACAGCTCCAGCGCCACCTGACGACCGGAACGGGTGGTAAAAGTATCGCGCAGAACATCGAAGTCGCCCGCCACCAGCGCAAACAGGTAGCATGGTTTCGGGAACGGATCCTGCCACTGCACCCAGTGACGGCCATTATCCAGCTCGCCTTGCGCTACGCGGTTGCCGTTAGACAGCAGGAACGGATACTTCGCTTTATCGGCGGTAATTTTGGTGGTGAAACGCGCCAGAACGTCCGGGCGATCGAGATAATAAGTGATGTGACGGAAACCTTCCGCCTCGCATTGCGTACACAGCGCTTCGCCAGACTGGTAAAGCCCTTCCAGCGCGGTGTTCGACGCTGGGCTGATTTCGTTCACAATTAGCAGCGTAAAACGCTCTGGCAAACCGCTGATAACCAGCTGCTTCTCTTCTTCTTTATAGTTCGTCCACTGCTCGCCGTTCACGTGTACGGAAATAAGCGTTAAATCTTCGCCATCCAGACGTAGCGGCACATCGGACGCTGCATGACGGGAAACCTGGCTTTGGGCCGTCACGACGGTTTTTGCGGCATCCAGGTCAAAGGCCAGGTCGATATCACTGATCAGGTAGTCCGGCGCACGGTAGTCGTGGCGGTACTTGGCTTGGGGCTGTTGTGTCATAAAAAACCTTTAGCGTCGTTTGTAAAATGTCGTATCCAGTCTATTCCTGTTGTTTAAATCGCGCTACGCAGAATCTTCATCTTTTCCAGACAAATACCAAAAATTGCTACATTTGGATAACACATTGGCACGAAATGCCCTAGCCCCTTAGCAGGCCTTATGATGTGATCGGGGTTCAATAAATGAATAAACAAGGTATACTCCTGCTAATCTCCCTGTTGTTTATTTTACTAAACGCTCCTGTGAGAGGATGCTATTGCGCACCATGACTCAATTCGTGACTCCTGTTCTGCATTCGTTGCTTGATACGGATGCCTACAAACTGCACATGCAGCAGGCGGTGTTTCACCACTACTACGACGTAAACGTCGCGGCGGAATTCCGCTGCCGTGGTGACGATCTGCTGGGCATTTATGCTGATGCCATTCGGGAACAGGTAGACGCTATGCGCTCGCTGAGGCTCAGTGATGAGGAATATCACTGGCTTTCCGGGCTGCCCTTCTTTAAAGAAGATTACCTGACCTGGCTGCGCGATTTTCGCTACGACCCGCAACAGGTGACCGTCACCAACGATAACGGCAAGCTGAACATTCGGCTCGATGGCCCGTGGCGTGAAGTCATTATGTGGGAAGTGCCGCTACTGGCGGTGATAAGCGAGCTGGTTCATCGCTACCGTTCCCCGGAAGAAGGTGTACCGCAGGCGCTTGAAATGCTTGAGCATAAACTCACTGATTTCACGCGCATGACCGCAGACCTTGATATGTCCGCGTTCCGTCTGATGGATTTCGGTACCCGTCGTCGTTTCTCCCGAGAGGTGCAGGAAGCGATCGTCAAACGTCTCCAGCAGGAGCCGTGGTTCACCGGTACCAGCAACTACGATCTCGCGCGTCGTCTCGACCTTACCCCAATGGGTACACAGGCGCACGAGTGGTTCCAGGCGCATCAGCAAATCAGCCCCGACCTGGCGACGAGCCAGCGTGCGGCACTGGCGGCCTGGCTTGCCGAGTATCCAGACCAACTGGGGATCGCGCTCACCGACTGCATCACCATGGACGCCTTCCTGCGCGATTTCGGGCCGGAATTTGCGACCCGTTATCAGGGGCTACGCCACGATTCGGGTGACCCGGTTGAATGGGGCGAAAAAGCGATTGCCCACTATGAGAAACTGGGAATCGACCCGCACAGCAAAGTGCTGGTGTTCTCCGATAATCTCGATTTGCCCAAAGCGGTCGACCTCTATCGTCACTTCTCTTCGCGCGTGAACCTGAGCTTCGGTATTGGTACCCGTCTTACCTGCGACATCCCCCAGGTAAAACCACTGAATATTGTTATTAAACTGGTGGAATGTAACGGTAAGCCGGTGGCGAAACTCTCTGACAGCCCAGGGAAAACCATCTGTCACGACAAGGCGTTCGTTCGCGCATTGCGTAAAGCCTTCGACCTGCCACAGGTCAAAAAGGCGAGTTAATCACCAAAGGGAGCCATTCGGCTCCCTTCTTCTTTATTAATTTCTGAATTCTCCCCTTCACAGTGCGAAATCTGCTTGTCTGATGGCGGATGACAGGTAACATAGATATCTCCCTTTTTAGGGAGCAACTTATTCTTTATTGGACAACTTAACAGAGAGACTATTATGAGCGTTGTGCCTGTAGCCGACGTACTCCAGGGCCGTGCCGCCGTTGACAGCGAAGTCACCGTGCGCGGATGGGTACGTACTCGCCGAGATTCAAAAGCTGGCTTTTCCTTCCTCGCCGTCTATGACGGTTCCTGCTTTGATCCTGTACAGGCCGTTATTAATAATTCTCTGCCCAATTACAATCAGGAAATCCTGCGTCTGACCACCGGTTGCTCCGTGGTCGTCACCGGTAAAGTCGTGGCGTCTCAGGGCCAGGG
Source organism: Pseudocitrobacter sp. CD920760 (assembly GCF_057782505.1). NCBI lineage: Bacteria > Pseudomonadati > Pseudomonadota > Gammaproteobacteria > Enterobacterales > Enterobacteriaceae > Pseudocitrobacter > Pseudocitrobacter sp. CD920760. The sequence goes on along the minus strand of NZ_CM173490.1, from coordinate 1,860,109 downwards.
CCAGAGCTTCGAAATCCAGGCGACAAGCGTGGAAGTGACCGGTTGGGTGGAAGATCCTGATACCTACCCGATGGCGGCTAAACGTCACAGCATCGAATACCTGCGTGAAGTGGCGCACCTGCGTCCGCGCACCAACCTGATTGGCGCGGTGGCACGTGTTCGCCATACGCTGGCACAGGCGCTGCACCGCTTCTTCGATGAGCAGGGTTTCTTCTGGGTGTCCACCCCGCTGATTACCGCATCCGATACCGAAGGTGCTGGCGAAATGTTCCGCGTCTCCACGCTGGATATGGAAAACCTGCCGCGTAACGACCAGGGGAAAGTCGATTTCGATAAAGACTTCTTCGGTAAAGAGTCTTTCCTGACCGTTTCCGGCCAGCTGAACGGCGAAACCTACGCCTGCGCGCTGTCAAAAATCTACACCTTCGGCCCGACCTTCCGCGCTGAAAACTCCAACACCAGCCGCCACCTGGCCGAGTTCTGGATGCTGGAGCCGGAAGTCGCTTTTGCTGATCTGGAAGATAACGCCGCGCTGGCGGAAGCCATGTTGAAATATGTCTTCAAAGCGGTCCTTGAAGAACGTATGGACGACATGAAATTCTTCGCTGAACGCGTGGATAAAGAAGCCATTGAACGTCTGCAACGCTTTATCGAGGCGGATTTCGCGCAGGTGGATTACACCGACGCGGTCACCATCCTCGAAAACTGCGGCCAGACCTTCGAAAACCCGGTTTACTGGGGCGTTGACCTCTCTTCCGAACATGAACGCTATCTTGCTGAGAAACACTTCAAAGCGCCGGTGGTGGTGAAAAACTATCCGAAAGAGATCAAGGCATTCTACATGCGTCTCAACGACGACGGTAAAACCGTTGCGGCAATGGACGTGCTGGCCCCGGGTATCGGCGAAATCATCGGTGGTTCACAGCGTGAAGAGCGTCTGGACGTGCTGGATGCCCGCATGGCAGAGATGGGTCTGAACAAAGAAGATTACTGGTGGTACCGCGATCTGCGTCGTTACGGCACCGTACCGCACTCCGGTTTCGGTCTGGGCTTCGAACGTCTGATTGCCTATGTAACTGGCGTACAAAACGTCCGTGACGTGATTGCATTCCCAAGAACGCCGCGTAACGCCAGCTTCTAAATCTCCGCACTCTCAACAAGGCCAGCATATGCTGGCCTTTTTTGTGCCCTTAACGTAAATCTTCGTCAATTACCTTAAGGATCAACCCCCTGCATCGCGTAGTTTGTTACATCCCATTTCCGTTAACGTTTATGCACAAAAAATGTGCAATTGCTTATGGATTTTAGAAATACCTGAGCCGATAGCATTATTTTTAAGCGAAACCACCGTCACCTCGATACTTAAATTTAACATTTCTGGCAGCTCATATTTACATCAACATGCTCAACAAACAACCACATTAGAGATTAAAGATAAGAAATTCATATAGATATCCACTATTTCACTTAATACTTCCCTAACCCCAACAGAACTTTGAGTTGTCTCACAAAGTTCCTTATTTTTAACTTTTTGTTACACATAATTTCCTCTTGTTACTTAATTAGGATATTTGTAGCACTTTCAGGCTAGCGAAACGGTGGTTTGAATGGAAATATGCCTCTCAGACACAAAAAGACACCAAACTATCATCAATGTTTCTGTAAATTTTTATTGACAGAAGTTATTGGCGGCAGTGGCGAGTGTCGATATAAAAAAAACCTAATGAGGGTAATAAATAATGATGAAGCGCAATATCCTGGCAGTGGTGATCCCTGCCCTGCTGGTAGCCGGTGCAGCTAACGCTGCAGAAATCTACAACAAAAACGGCAACAAACTGGACTTTTACGGCAAAATGGTCGGTGAGCATGTGTGGACCACCAATGGTGACACCAGCAACTCTGATACCACCTATGCCCGTATTGGTGTGAAAGGGGAAACTCAAATTAACGAACAGCTGACCGGTTATGGTCAGTGGGAATACAACATGGATGCGTCCAATGTTGAAGGTTCTCAAACCAGCAAAACCCGTCTGGCCTTCGCAGGCCTGAAAGCCGGTGAATTCGGCTCTTTCGACTACGGTCGTAACTACGGCGCTATCTACGACGTTGAATCCGCAACCGATATGCTGGTTGAGTGGGGCGGCGACGGCTGGAACTACACTGATAACTTCATGACTGCGCGTACCAATGGCGTAGCCACCTACCGTAACTCTGACTTCTTCGGCCTGGTCGATGGTCTGAGCTTCGCGGTTCAGTATCAGGGTAAAAACGAAGAACGTAACATTCAGAAGCAGAATGGCGACGGCGTCAGTACCTCTGCAACTTATGCCTTTGGTGAAGGCTTCGCGATTTCCGCAGGCTATGCGAACTCCAACCGTACTACCGATCAGAAAAATCAGGCCTTCAGCGCCAGCGGCGACAAAGCTGAAGCGTGGGCGACCTCTGCTAAGTACGATGCCAACAACGTCTATGCTGCGGTCATGTACTCTCAGACCTACAACATGACCCCGGAAGACGCTGGCTTTGCCAACAAAACCCAGAACATTGAAGCAGTGGTTCAGTACCAGTTCGACTTCGGCCTGCGTCCCTCCGTTGGCTACGTCCAGTCTAAAGGTAAAAACCTGGCTTCCCGCCCTGGCTTCGACGGCGGCACTGCTGACCTGCTGAAATATATCGAAGTGGGTACCTGGTACTACTTCAACAAAAACATGAACGTCTATGCAGCGTATAAATTCAACCTGCTGGACGAAAACGACTACACCGCAGCCACTGGCCTGTCCACCGACGACCAGGCAGCCGTGGGTATCGTGTACCAGTTCTAATCAGTACGCCACTTTGTTATATGCACAGGAAACAGGGCTTCGGCCCTGTTTTTTATATTTCAGCCAGTTAAAAATCGCGACTTTTGAAAAGGCTCGCGCTTTTCATTGCAAACGGTTGGCATTTTGTAAATCTGCCGTTAACCTGATAGCGGATTTCTCCAAGTCACTCATAAATGGAACCCCGTCATGTTTGAGAACATTACAGCCGCCCCTGCCGACCCAATTCTGGGCCTGGCCGATCTGTTTCGTGCCGACGACCGCCCGAGCAAAATCAACCTCGGGATTGGAGTTTACAAAGATGAGACCGGTAAAACCCCGGTTCTGACCAGCGTTAAAAAAGCGGAGCTTTATCTGCTGGAAAATGAAACGACCAAAAATTACCTCGGTATTGATGGTATCCCGGAGTTTGGTCGTTGCACGCAGGAGCTGCTGTTCGGTAAAGGAAGTGAAATCGTCAACGCTAAACGCGCCCGCACGGCGCAAACGCCTGGCGGTACTGGCGCACTGCGCGTCGCGGCAGATTTCCTCGCCAAAAACACCAGTGCGAAACGCATCTGGGTTAGCAACCCGAGCTGGCCGAACCATAAAGGCGTCTTCAACGCTGCGGGTCTCGAAGTTTGCGAATATGACTACTATGACGCACAGAACCATGCGCTCAATTTTGATGGCCTTGTTGCCAGCCTGAACAATGCACAGGCCGGCGATGTGGTGCTGTTCCACGGCTGCTGTCATAACCCGACCGGTATCGATCCGACGCTGGAGCAGTGGCAACAGCTGGCGAAGATCTCCGCTGAGAAAGGCTGGCTGCCGCTGTTCGATTTCGCCTACCAGGGCTTCGCCCGTGGTCTGGAAGAAGATGCAGAAGGTCTGCGCGCGTTCGCCGCGCTGCATGATGAGCTGATTGTTGCCAGCTCTTACTCTAAAAACTTCGGTCTGTATAACGAACGTGTTGGCGCCTGCACCCTGGTCACCCGCGATGCGGACAACGCCGATCGCGCCTTCAGCCAGATGAAGTCGGTCATTCGTGCTAACTATTCCAACCCGCCAGCTCACGGTGCGTCCGTTGTCGCCACCATTCTCAGCAATGACGCTCTGCGCGCTATCTGGGAACAGGAACTGACCGACATGCGTCAACGCATTCAGCGCATGCGTCTGCTGTTCGTGAACACGCTGCAGGAGAAAGGCGCGAATCGCGACTTCACCTTTATCACTAAACAAAACGGGATGTTCTCGTTCAGCGGCCTGACCAAAGATCAGGTGCTGCGTCTGCGTGAAGAGTTTGGCGTGTATGCGGTGGCGTCTGGCCGTATCAACGTCGCCGGTATGACGCCGGACAACATGGCGCCGCTGTGCGAAGCCATTGTCGCTGTGCTGTAAGACGGGTCAGACGACATAAAAAAGGCCGCTTTCGCGGCCTTTTTTGCTCTTACCAGACAGGCATTTCATCCTGCAGGAACGGGTTGTGCAGCCGCTCATAGCCGAGCGTTGACAGCGGCCCATGACCTGGAATAAACGTCACGTCATCGCCCAGCGGCAACAGCTTGCGTTTAATCGCGTCGATCAGTTGGCCGTGGTCACCGCGTGGAAAATCGCTGCGCCCCACCCCGCCCTTAAAGATAACATCCCCGGAAATCAGCAAGCGCGAGGCATCATCGAAAAAGACGATGTGGCCCGGCGTGTGGCCCGGACAATGAAGAACCTGCAACTTCACGTTACCCACGCTCACCGTTTCGCCTTCATTCAGCCAACGGTCTGGCGTCAGTGGCTGGCACTCTTCGAGGCCAAACATCCGGCTCTGTTGCGGTAATCCCTGCAGCCAGAACTCATCTTCTTTTTCCGGCCCAATCACGGGAATACCGTAATGCGCAGCCAGCTCCGCCGCCGCGCCTACGTGATCAAGATGCCCGTGAGTGAGTAAAATCTGAACCAGAGTAACGCCAGCGGCCTCAACCTGTTCTTTGATTTTCTCTGCGTCGCCGCCTGGATCGACCAGCGCAGCAAGTTTCGTTTGCTCGCACCAAATCAATGAACAGTTCTGCGCGAACGCGGTGACCGGAATAATACGATAGTTCATAAGGCTCCTGTTTCGTTACCAGTGCCGCACCGGCCCGGTATCAATATGCACAAAGTTGCTACGTGGGTAGTATCCTACACCACCTGCGCGCATAGATAACGCGGCTTTGCGAATATTGCTTAACGAAACACCTTCAATATGGAAATCCATCGCCCGTCCTTTCGTGTGGTAGCTGTTTTTCGCTACACCACGGCTATGGGCACGTAATTCATTATTCGTGTCAATGGCACGATAGCCAGAGATTAGCTGTACCGGACGGTTAGAGCCTAATAAGCCCTGCAACCGATAAAGCTGGTCGAATAATGAGGGGTCGATAGAAGTTATTTTATTCGCGCGAAAATCACGGAAGAAATGATTGAGTTTTGCTAATTCATCCTGAATATAGCCTCTGCCGTCGAAAAACTCGGCTTTTATCAACTCACCCGTATGAAGATTGTTCAGCGTCAGGATCCGCGGACGTGGGGTCGAGAGGGTAGCAAGTGCGGGCGTCGGCAAGATGGCAGCAGCGCCCAGCGCAGCCCCACCCAGCGCCAGCAGTTTGCGGCGATTAGCGTCAAATTTGTCCATGATAATCAGGTCTACAAGTAAATGTGATCGAAATTTATGCACTTCTGGCGCACGTAGGGCACCTTACCGGGCATTTCTGCCAACGTCAAGGCGACCATCCCAGCGCAACCCGCGCCACCAGGGCTTTCCGGGGCGAAGGTTGCGACATAGATAGGACCACTAAATTACCTGAACTACTTCATTTATCTGATTAATTGTTCCGCTTTTGGCAGAATTTGTGCGCCAGATCGCGCTGTTACATCATAATTGTAAATATCTGTGCGATATTGTGTCTTTCCATCAGCATCCACAAAGGCGGTGAGGTAATAAAGATTGACCGGGATATTCTGTCGGATATTCACATAACGGGTATTCCCCTGCTTCAGCGCATCGGAAATTCTCGTATCATTCCATCCGGCATCACCCAATAACATACCGGCAAGTTCAGATGCTTTATTCACACGCACACAACCAGAACTTAACGCGCGGGCATCTTTCTGGAATAAATTATGGTTCGGCGTATCGTGCAAATAGATGGCGTCCGAACTCGGCATATTAAACTTATACCGCCCGAGCGAATTGCGCGGTCCCGGAGCCTGCTGGAAGCGGAACGGCAGGTTCGACGGCGTAATCGTTGACCAGTCTACGCGCCATGGGTCAATGGTTTCGCTGCTGCTCCAGCCGCGCATTACCGTGTAGTTATGACGCTCAAGATAGCCAGGGTCATTGCGCAGTTTCGGCAGAATATCGTTGCGTGCCAGCGTTGGCGGCACGTTCCACGGCGGATTGACCACCACGTTATTCAGCGCGCTGCTCATCATCGGCGTTTTACGATCCGGGCGGCCCACGATAACGCGGGACGCCAGCACCTGATTTCCGTCCTGATAATAGACCAGCGAATACGCCGGGATATTGACCATAATGCCCGTGGAGAGTTTCCCTGGCAGCAGACGCAAACGCTGAATATTCAGCGCTACCACACCTGCACGTTCGGCGTTGGAAAGATTGAGCGCATCGCGCGTGGCACCGCCAATGACGCCATCGCTGCCCAGCCCCTGGGAAGTCTGGAAGCGTTTGACGGCATCGGACAATGTACGGTCATACGCCTGAGGCCCGGGCTTCACCGTTTTCCGGGTATTCGCTGATGGGCTGACTGCGGGCTCATCGCCTGGCAACGTTATATTGGGCCCGCCATCAAGCATGCCATGGCGCTGTAAAATTTCACGTAGCGCAGGCACATCGCTACTCCATTGCCCCGGACGCAGCGACGCGCCAGCCTTGAGTGTTGGCCAGGGTTTGGTATCGGAGAGCAGCGACAGCAGCGTCTGGTGCATAGTTTCATACTGCGGATGCTGCGGGGCCAGCCCGGCGATAAACTGCGGTAACGTGCCCTCGGAGAGCGCCAGTTGCCACTGGTTAATCACCGACAGCGGCGGCGTCGCCAGGGTGTACGGTTTCGCGCTGTAGAGCCAGCGATTACCCTGAACCGGGATACCGCTGATAAAGTGCAGATAGCCCATCAACGCATCAGACAGCACGACATCCCGCGCCATCCCGCTGACGTTCGGGTCGGTTAACAGCTCAACCCATTTGGTAAACTGCGGCTGAAAACCGGCGATAGCGACTTCGGCCAGTTGCTGCTGGAACGCGCGTACGGCATCACGATTTTCCCACATCGGTTTCATATCGTGAGCGGCATAAAGCATGACCAGCGGATTCAGATAAACCGGCGTATAGCCTGCCGGCAGCCATGACTGAATATCGGCACGGCTCTTCGCCGCAGCCCCATCCGGGAGCGGCTGCGTTCCCAACAGATTCGCCATCGCGGATGCCTGGCTTCCCGGTACCGCCAGCGCAGGCGCCGTTTCCGCAACCGTGGCGGAACTGTCTGAAGGCACGACTTCTGGCTCATCGGCCAGCGCGTTAAACAGTGGAGCAAACGTCATTGCCAGACACATACTCACGACCGACAATCGACGACCATTCTTTTTATTAAGCAACATCCCTTGCCCCCTGTTATTGCATTAATGCTCGTAAAACGGGCTTACTCTCAGTATATAAAGACAAAAAAATTCTGCCTGACCAAATGTAAAGAAGTCTAAAGATGATACCTCTTCCGCCAGCAAAAGCAGATACCTAAACGATTAATAAGACAAAACCCGGTTGCTTTCGCGAACCGGGTTTGTCCTTTACGACTTTTTACATCATGAAGCGTCGGCCGTTCCCGGCAGCGTCTCTGGCAGCTGTGCGGCAAAACCGCGCAGACCGACCACGTGAACGTGCTCATGGGTACCAACCACTTTACGCACCAGTTTATAGGTGGTGCCTTTTTCCGGGCTGATATTTTCTGGCGCGGCGATAATCAGCTGCATCTCCAGACGCTCGCACAGCTCGAACAGCGTGGCGATGGAACGGGCATCCAGACGGGCCGCTTCATCGAGGAACAGCAGACGGCACGGCGAGAGGTCTTTTCCGCGCAGACGACGCGCTTCATCTTCCCAGCTCTGTACCACCATCACCAGAATCGACATCCCGGTACCGATCGCTTCACCGGTAGAGAGCGCGCCGGATTCCGCACGCAGCCAGCCATCGGAACCACGGTTAACTTCGACTTCCATCTCCAGATAGCTACGATAATCCAGCAGTTCTTCACCGATGGTTTGCGGCGTGCGCTGCCCCATATCGATTTGCGGATTGAGGCGGGAATAGAGCTTCGCCAGCGCTTCTGAGAAGGTCAGACGGTTGCTGTTAAACAGATCCTGATGCTGTTCATGCTGCTCGGAAAGCACATTCAGCAGCGTCGAGTGCGTTTCACGAACGTTAACGTTCAGACGCACGCTGTTAACCTGACCAAACGACACGCTTTGCAGCCCCTGGTTCAACTGGCGAATACGGTTCTGTTCGCGTTGAATGGTTTTGCGAATAATGTTCGCCACGCTGCGGGAGCTAATCGCCAGTTTCTGTTCACGCCCGGTCAGCTCTTCGGTCAGACGACTCAGTTCGATTTCCATCTGTTCGATAGCTTCGACCGGATCATCGGTACGAATAATATCCTGACGGATACGTTCGCGCAGATGCTGGTACACCGCCACGAAGAACTGAATTTTACGTTCCGGACGTTTCGGATCTTCCGACATGCGCAGCACATCGCGCAGGTGTTCGTTGTCAGCCACCGCCAGACGCAGCGCACCCAACGCTTTATCCGACATCGAACGCAGGTCATCGGCAGAAAGATACGCCAGCTCGCGGCGGTGCAGACGACGTTCTACGCCATTGTCTTTCACCAGACGCATCACCGCGCACCAGCCGGCTTTCGCGCTCACCACCTGCTCGCGCATTTCCAGGTAATCACGTTCCAGCTTACGCAGCTTACGGGTCAGGTTATCCATTTCTGCTTCGCAGAAGGTCAGCGCTTTTTCCAGCTGATTACGACGCGCGCGGTTGTTGCTTAACTGCGCGTGCAGTTCATCGCGGCGAATACGCGCACGTTCTTCCGCCCCGCTGTCGGCGCGTACACCAATATCCTGCAACTCTTTGTAGAGATCGTTAAGCAGCTCTTTCTTGGTGTCGTAAGAACTTTTCAGCGACGCCAGGACCTGGCTGTACTGACTCAGCTGCGCGGCATGGGTACGCATCGCTTCACGGGCACGCGTACGTTCACCTTCTGCCTGCTCCAGACGCTGACGCAGTTTTTCATTGAGATCGCTGTTGCCGCTGAGCATCTCAGCAGAATCAGAGTAGCTGAAGTGTGCACGACGCTGCACCACTTCCGTCAGGGCAAACGCCTGCTGACGGGCTTCGCGCTGCACCTGCTGCGACCAGGCATAATCTTCTTTCAGCTGTTCAAACTGTTCCGGGTCACTTTGCAGAACCGACACCACCGGCTCCAGTTTCGCCAGTTGGTTACCGTGCTGCTGAATAAAGCGCGCGGCTTCCTGCGCTTCATCCAGACGTTCCTGAATTTCATCGACGCGGTCTGCCAGCGTTTCATCGGCCAGCAGACTCAGACGCGGCAGCAGGCGGTTGAGCTGGGCTACGCCCTCTTTCGCCTGTTCAAACTGGGTACGCTGCTGCTGGTTGTCGCTTTCGTGCGTATTCAACGCACGTTCCAGCTCACCGCGACGGGTATTCAGTTTGCGAATCTCGGCTTCCGGGTCATCGTCAAACGCCACCGACAGATGGCTGCCGATAAAGCGGCTGAACGCCTGATGCAGACGCTGGGTTTTCTGCACGTCAAAGGAGAGCGTGGCAAAACGCTCGGAGAGCACTTCGCGCTCGGCGTGCAGGGTCTCGATGCGGTTTTCGCGCGCCGCGCGGCCAAACAGCGGCAGGCTTGGGAAGCGAGAATAACGCCACTGGCGATCGGCGATTTTCACCACCACCGCTTTTTCCAGCTCATCGACGCTGAAGACGCTGTCATCGAACGACTGCGGGTCACCCTCGATCAGATAGAGATCTTCCGGGCAATCTTCCAGACCTTCCAGCTGTTCAGCGATCTGCGAAAGATCCGGGACCACGATCGCGTGACGAGATGGGCCATACAACGCAGAGAAGTACGGCGCATCATCCAGGCTGACATCGTCATAAATTTCAGACAGCAGCACGCCGCCAAAACGCTCGGCCAGCGCGTTAAGGCGCTGATCTTCCGAGCCGCCCGGCTGGCTTAAACGTTCAATCTCTTCATCGATTTCACGTTTACGCGCGCCAACTTCATCACGCTCAACAATCGCTTCACGCTCGCGCTCAAGCAACTGTTGTAGATATTCAGTGACATCCGAGCTGGACTCAAACTGTTCGCCACTCTGTTCGCACAGCTGGTTCAGGCTGTTCTGCGCTGCCAGCCATACTGGCGCGCGGTGCATCAGCGCAGAGATGCGCGATTGCAGCGTTTCCAGTTCCTGGCGCAGCGACATACGCTGTTCGCTGGCGCTTGAAACGCTGTCGGAGAGCGCGGAGATACGTGCTTCCAGTTCCTGATGCAGCGTTTCCAGGTCTTCAATATCGTAGTGTTTGCCCTGACGTTTGCAGAATTCCGCCAGTAAACGTTCGGCTTCCTGCTGCTCACGCAGACGCTGTTCCAGCTCGTTCAGTCGGCCACGCAGAGACTGCGCCTGCTCGGCGAGATGACGCTGATTGACGCCGTCACGCAGTAATTCACGCGCCACGTTCCACGCTTCATCGCGGGCGACCGGGCCGTTAATGGCAACCACAATCTGATAGGCCTGCTCGAACTGGCTGTGGGCGGTTTGCGCCACGCTCATCTTCTGTTCGAGGGAAAGCAGTTTTTCAGTGGCTTCCTGCTCTTTGGCCTGGAACGTTTCCAGCCATTCATCGGCGCTGTCAGGCGTCAGATCGGGCAGATGGCACAGCTCTTTCGCGCGGGCCAGAGCCTGTTGCGCCTGGTTGTACTGAATGGCGCGAGTTTGCTGTACGTCCAGCGCCTGCTGGTAGTCGGCGAGCTGGCTTTTCAGCTCATCCACTTCCAGTTCAGCGGCTTCGGCGCGGGCTTCGTTCTCTTCCTGCTGCTCTGCCGCCTCGGCAACCACTTCGTTCTGCTCTTCAAGGCGGACCTGTAACTCTTCCAGATCCGCTTCGTAGCGCTCAATTTTTTCCTGCTGACGCAACGCGGTCTGCACCAGATTCAGGTGATCGCTTGCAGCCTGGTGATCGGCTTCAAGATCGCCTTCCGCGCCGTTATGCTCCTGCAGCTCACGGGCCATATCGACGTGCTTGTACTGCTCCGCTGCCAGCTGCTGACGAGAGGTAAACAGTTCGCGACGATACTCCAGCGCTTTATCGAGGTGGATACGACGTTCGTTGGCGTGACGCATGTAGTCCGCCGCCACATAATCTGTCGCTTCGGAAATCAAATGCTTGAACAGGTCGCGGTCTGACTGAGTGACGCGAATCGCTTCCAGCGTCATGCGGTTTTCGCGCAGCGCGGCTTCCATGTCCTGGAATGCTTTGCGCACGCCGCTGTTTTCTGGCAGCAGGTAGTCACGCAGAGAACGGGTGATGGCGCTGGAGATCCCGCCGTACAGCGAGGCTTCAATCAGGCGATAGAACTTGCTACGGTCAGACGCAGAACGCAGACGACGCGCCACGATGCCCAGATCGAACATCAGCGAGTGGTAATCGGTGATTGAGTTAAACTGCTTGAACTGCACGCCTTCAATAGCTTCGAGCTTGTCTTTCAGCTCTTGCAGGGTCAGTACGCGCGCCTGACGCTCGTTGAGCGTTTCGGTAAGCAACGACGTCGGCTGCATAGAGGTTGGCAGCCCCTGAATGGCGAACGGTTTGATGTCAACTTTACGGTCGCGCCCGGCGACCTGTTGCAAACGTACACCCACGACCACGCGCTGATGGCGCGAGTTCATGACGTCCAGCACCGAGTAACAGACACCCGCTTTCAGCTTACCGTGCAGACCTTTATCGCGCGAGCCGCTGGTCGCGCCCGCTTCGGTGGTGTTACGGAAGTGCAGCAGGGTTAAATCAGGGATCAGCGCCGTGACGAAGGCCGCCATGGTGGTGGATTTCCCTGCCCCGTTACCGCCCGACAGGGTGGTGACTAATTCATCAAGGTCAAAGGTACGGGCAAAGAACCCGTTCCAGTTAATCAGCGTTAGCGAACGAAATTTACCGCGATCGATCATTACTCTTCCTCCCCGCTATCCGGCTGATTGTCTTCATTCTCATCATTGAGTTGCAGATGGTTTTCAATCGCCATCGCTTCGCCGTCGCGGATCATACGCAGTTGCGCTTCACGCGCATCGTCGCCCGAACGCACGTCAGCGCCGAAGCGGAACACGGATTCGGTGATGCGGAATTTACTGCTGTCATGGCCCATGAACCACACCATACCCAGACGGCGCAGACGGTTCAGGGATGAACGGACTTTTTCCTGTAGCTTCTGACGGTCAAGATCAGAACCGGTAGAACGGTTGTTCACCAGCTTCAGCAGCTTGGCTTCATCCGCCAGCGCCAGTAGCTCGTCGTAGAGCTCCTGCTGGGTGAAAATCCCCTCGTTTGCCAGGCGCTCCGGGCTCAGATAGAGGTAGCAGAGGATCTTTCCGACCATCATATCCAGCTCGGACAATACCGAGCGCGGAATCAGCGTGGTGGAACGCGGGCGCAGGTAGAAAAACCCTTCCGGCGCACGAATCAGCTCAACGTTATAACGCGCGTAAAACTCTTCCAGATATTCCTGGAAATCCATCAAAAAGGCGTGATTATCCAGCTCATCCAGACCGATATGCCGACCCGCACGCAACGCGCTATCCAGCGCCGGAAAAATAGGATTGGCCAGGGCCTGCGCCAGTTTAACTGGCATCACTTGTTCAATATTTGTCGATGACATGCGCCTGTACCTTGGCTCCGTAATCATTAATTGGCTGCCATTTTGCTGGCAACCCGGTGAAATCTGCTTGTGCAAAACCTAAACGAACCGCCTGATCGACTACAATACGCGCCACGTCGAAGTGTCGTGCGCGCGGGTACTGGAGCAGATACTCTTTTACCACCAGCCCCAGATCCAGCGGGAGCGCTTTGGTTTTATAGATAGCGAGCTGCTCTTCAATCAGCGCCGCCAGCTGTTCACGGATTTCGTTAAACTCTTCGTACTCTAAATCAGGCGGAAGTTCACCCATCACCTCTTCATCGCGCAGCGTCATCTCTTCGTCACGCATATCCAGCAGACGATCGGCGCTGGCGTAGGTGAGCGCCCATGGCGCATCGAAGTAATTCTGTACCGACTGACGTAAACGCTGGGCAAAGACGCGGTTTTTATCCATATCGATGGCGGTACGGATAAATTTATGCACGTGACGATCGTAGCCAATCCACAGGTCAATCGCCTGCTGGCCCCAGCTCACGATGCGGTCGAGTTTATTCTGCAAATCGAACACCAGGTGGTCGACAAAGTGCAGATTATCAAGGCTGAGCGTCGCATCCTGAATACGCAACAGGTTAGCCTGTAGCTTATCGCCTGCCGCGTCCAGGGTATCCTGTAATTCACGCAGTGTGCCAGACGTTTCAGACAGCAGCATTTCGCAGCTGGAGATCGCCGCACGCCAGTCTTTATTCAGCAACTGGGCGATATCATCTTTTACCGACTGCTGCTGCTCATCCATAATGCGCTGCGTCAGGTCGATGCTGTCGAAAATCTCGGCCACCGAGTATTTCAGCGGCGCATAGACATTACGGTGCCAGTGGAATTCATCGCCACCTTCCGCTGCCGCATCGGCGGCGCGTTTCAGTTCGCCGGCCACGATCGACAGCTGCATTGAGAGGCGCAGGGTCGAGAATTCGCGCTGGCGGATATAGTAATCGGTAATACCGATCCCAAGCGGCGTCAGGCGATAAATAGAATTGCCTTCGGTCACTTCGCTGGTAAAGCGGTTCAGCAGACGTTGGCGAACCAAATCGTTAATCGCGTTGTTGGCACGCGTACTGATGGTTTCACTGGTTTGCTCAAACGCATCACTCACATGACGAAACGCGTCCACCAGCTCGCCTTCCGTCATTTCACCCTCCAGTCGCTCGCCGTTCAGCGTTGCAACAGCCAGTAAAAATGAGAGCCTGTCGACCGGAAGCGAGATGGCAAAATCATTTTTTCTGGCCCAGGCAACCAGTTCGGGGACTGTCTGGGAAAATTCACTCATAGTTTATCCTTGCTTCTGCGGCTTCAGCGCGGTGACATGAATATAGCGCCCCAGGCTAATGTAAGGCTCCTGACGGCAATAGCGCGTCTCTAATTCCAGTAACATCTCATAGCAGTCATGCTGCCGATGTTTTTCGCGCAGATAGTCATGAAACACTCGCACGCCGGTTTTCCCGGTGACCTGCCAGCCAGCCTCTTCCAGCCAGCCATAGACCTGTTGCGGATCGCGCGGATAGTTCGGCGATAACGTCCGCTTTTTCTTTTTCGGCATACCGATCATGACATAGTCAAAATTACCGGCCACCATGTTATGCATCAACAAGCCGTTTGCATTGTAGAACATTAACGATAATGCGCCGCCCGGACGCAGGACGGACCATAACGCATTCAGCGCGTCTTTCGGTTCCGCCACCCACTCCAGCACAGCATGAAACAATATCAGATCAACCGGGGTTTCCAAATGGTGAGCCACATCCTGGACCGCGCATTGTATAAAATGCATGTTGTCGCTCACACCTTTGTCGCTGGCAGCCTGTTTTGCGCGGGCGATCATTTCTGCGGAAAGATCGCACAGAATCACCTCGTGGCCGCGCTCGGCCATTTTAATCGCCGTCTGCCCTTCTCCGCCACCGGCGTCCAGGACGCGCAGTGGGCGAGAGTCAAAGGTTTCCAGCAGCCGGTCGAGATCCTGCCACAAAATGGCCTGACGCAACTGCCCTTTCGTTGTGCCATAGATATTGCGCGAAAATTTTTCCGCGATGTCATCAAAATTGCGATCCTGCACAGGACGACCTCACTCGCCAACAACAAGGCGGCTATTTTGTCACACCCGCGGCGATAATGAAGCTATCTGGTGTAATATCCCTGCGTTGATCCACTTAGATGGTTAAAAAAGGACCCATTCAGATGCTTTTTATGCTGAAAAAGTATATTGGCGGGATGATGTTGCCGCTGCCGCTGCTGCTTTTACTGACGGGGCTAGGATTATTCCTGGTTTGGTTTACGCGTTTTCAGAAGACGGGCAAAACGGCGATCACCCTTGGCTGGCTCCTGATCCTGCTGTTAAGCCTACAGCCTGTTGCCGATGGGTTACTGAAACCTATTGAGGGTAAATATCCCACCTGGCGCGGCGAGCAACACGCTGAATATATCGTGGTTCTGGGCGGCGGATACACCTGGAATCCGGCGTGGGCGCCCAGCTCAAATCTCATTAACAACAGCCTGCCGCGCCTGAATGAAGGGATTCGACTGTGGCAGGCGAATCCGGGATCAAAAATGATCTTTACCGGCGCACGCGCGTTGACCAACCCGGTCAGCACCGGTGAAGCCGGCGCGCGGGTGGCGAAAAGCCTCGGCGTTCCGCGAAGCGAGATTATCGTCCTCGACACACCGAAAGATACCGAGGAAGAAGCCGCCGCAGTGAAAGCAGCGATCGGCGATGCACCGTTCCTGCTGGTAACCTCTGCGTCGCATCTGCCGCGCGCGATGATCTTCTTCCAGCATGCAGGGCTGAATCCGCTGCCAGCCCCCGCCAACCAGTTGGCGATCGAATCGCCGCTGAACCCGTGGGAGAAAGCGATCCCGTCCCCGGTCTGGCTGATGCACAGCGATCGCGTTGGCTATGAGACGCTCGGGCGAGTCTGGCAGTGGCTGAAAGGCATTTCAGGAGATCCAGGGCAAGAGTGATTTTGCTGCCAGATCAAAATTCTCGCGGTTAAAACGCCCGGTATTCACCAGCCGGGCGACTTCATCCCACAGCAGGTATAGCCAGCGTCGCCAGAGGAACGATTCCGCCACCGGCGCACGCTGAAGATAGCGCCACAGCAGGCCTTCCGCATGGCCGCTTTCGGTCAGGCGAAACAGTTCAAACTCCCGTGGCGCCCACAGCATGGCCCCTGGCCCCACCATCGCCAGCAGCTGGTCACTACGCGCATCTTTCAACATGCTGCGTAGCGTAAAGTTACCGTGAATCAGCACGCAGTTGTCGTTAAAACCCTCGAACAGCGCGGGCAAGCACTCGCGGGTACGAAACAGAATACGCTTATCCTGCATCGTTAAGCCGGTATTTTGATAAAGATTGAGCGTTCCCCACAGCACTTCGACACGCTGGCGATACCAGTGCGGCCACAGGTTTTCCTGAGTGCTGTCGACAAACCCGACCAATCCGCCGCTATCCTGACGATGCCAGGCCAGCAAGCCTTCAACAATCTGGTCTTTAAGCTGTTCCCAGCGTTCCGGAGTACGCGCAGGTGCTTCGACCGGTACGCCGCGCAGGCGTTCCAGCAGCAGGACATCCGGGCCGGGATGTTCTTCGTGGGTCATGACGCCGTAAACGACAGGTATTCGCACCGTGCCGCTGCGGGCAAGCATCGAGATTTTCCATGCCAGCTGACGGGCAAGGCCGGGCGTAGTGAAGCTTCGGGCGAGTAAAGGTAGCGGATTGCCGTGGGCGTCATACAGTGACCACAGCGCGGTATCAGCCTTCTCATTGATACATTCCACCCGACTGAGTTTTTCCCCCAGAAGGTGGCTTAGTTCGGCGCGCAGTTGTTCCATTTCAGGTTGCCCCCATAAAAGCTACTGCTTTTATAATGAGCATATGCAAGGCAGATGTCACCGAATAAGATCAAAACTGTTACAGAAAACAGCAGAATACGCAGCGGTAAACGGCCCCCACGGATGCAGGGGCGAGAGGATTACTTCATTTCGGCGCGAACGCGTTCCAGATCTTCTGGCGTATCGACGCCCGTACCTGGCACTTCCTCGGCAACGGCAACGTGAATTTTTTCGCCGTACCACAGCACGCGCAGCTGCTCGAGCATTTCAATCTGCTCAAGCGGGCTCGGTGCCCAGCCAACGTAGCGGCGAATGAATCCGGCGCGATAGCCGTAAATACCAATGTGGCGCAGCAGGGAATCTCCCACCGTCTCACGGCTTTTGGCAAAGCGGTCGCGATCCCACGGAATGGTGGCGCGGGAGAAATAGAGCGCATAACCCTCTTTATCCATCACCACTTTTACCGCATTCGGGTTAAACGCTTCTTCCGCATTGTCGATAGGCACTGCAAGCGTGGCCATTCCGGCTTTGCTGGCCGCGAGGTTTTCCGCCACCTGGCGAATAATGACCGCCGGGATCATCGGTTCATCGCCCTGCACGTTCACCACGATGGTGTCATCGCTGAAGCCGCATTTCTCGACTACTTCAGCCAGACGCTCGGTACCGGACTGATGATCGGCACGGGTCATGCACACTTCGCCACCCGCCGCTTCTACAGCTTTCGCCACGTCGGCATGGTCGGTCGCGACGATGATGCGATCCGCACCTGATTCACGCGCGCGTTCCAGCACATGAACAATCATCGGCTTGCCGTTGATATCCTGTAGCGGTTTACCCGGCAGGCGCGTGGAAGCGAATCGCGCCGGAATAATAACGACAAAACTCATGGTCTGCTCTCTTCTGCCGCCAGCGGGCGCGCTTCATGTTCTAACAGAACCGGGATCCCATCGCGGAACGGGAACGCCAGGTTATCAATCTTGCAAATCAGTTCCTGCTTATCCTGGCTGTAGTAGAGTTTGCCGTTACAAACCGGGCAGGCGATAATTTCTAATAAACGGTGATCCATGGTTCCTCCTGATGCACCGGGTAGGCCTCGATGCAGCATATCATAGTGCCATCTCAGGCAACGTCAATTTCCCAGCCATCCCGCTGATGCAAAAAGAGCTTTTCCGGCAGCCGTTGCAGGCGGATCCGGTTAGCGCCTTGCCAACGGGCAAAATCATCCAGCGCCTGTTTCAAGCCTTTTTCCAGCGAGGCGCTCACGCGAGTCCCCTCCTCCAGATAAAGCGCAAAAATTTCCAGGACGCCCTCTTTTCTGTGCATTTTACTGTCGATGCGCCCCACCAGCTTACCCTGATGCAACAGCGGCAATACAAAATAGCCATACTGACGCTTGAGTGCCGGGGTGTAGCATTCCAGCCGATAGGTAAAATCAAAAAATTGTTCCGCGCGTTTGCGATCCCAGACAACAGGGTCGAAGGGAGAAAGCACGGCGCTGTGCGTGGCGTTCAGTTTGCCCTCCGCCGCCAGCGCAAGTTGGGGCAGCAGGTCGGTGTGCACCCACATCTCGCCCAGTTGCTCAACCTGTACGGGCACCACCTGCTGCGCATCGTGCCAGCGTTTGAGTAGCGCGGGAAGATTCGGCTGACGCAGGCGATAGTAATCTGCCAGCCACTGCGGGCGAAATATTCCCAGGCTGCGCGCGCTGTTTTCCAGCATTAGCGCTTCTGCGTCTTCCTGAGAGAGTGCGTGCAGTTCATCCTGCCAGCCTGGCATCACGCGATGCGTGAGGTCGTAGACGCGCTGAAAGTTGCGTCGCTCCACCACCATCACCTTGCCTGCGGTAAACAACCCTTCCAGATGACGTTTATGCGGTTTCCATTCCCACCAGCCGCTTGCGCCTTTTCGCGGGTGGACAAAATCCGCAGAACGCACCGGGCCATTTTCAGCAATATGCGCGATAAGCGCGTCAATCTCGTCAGTATGCTCAGCCATCCACTCCGGATGGTATTTCCAGCCCATATTCTGCGGCGAGAGCATTTTGTGACGAACCAGCGGGAAATCCGAGCGTGGCAGAAAACAGGCTTCGTGCGCCCAGTACTCCATCAATTCGCCACGAAGCAGCGCGTCATCCAGCCAGCTTTGCGGATAAGCGCCCAGGCGACTGAAAAGAACAAGATAGGGGCTGCGGGCGACAACGTTAATGGTGTCGATTTGCAGCAGCGACATGCGTTGAATAGTGGCAAGAACATCCACCGGTTTCGCCTGACGCCGTGGGCGTTTGAGTAACCCCTGCGCAGCAAGATGGAGATGACGCGCGGCGCTGAGGGTCAAGTGCAACTCTGACATGTCACATCCCCGTATTCCGCCCGCGCGCTTTACCGTTTCGGCTATTGTTGCGCCAGAGCGACCAGTTCCTGAAGTAAACGTTGCGCCCGCTCGCCGCTCAGTTCGGCATCAACCGGCAGATACCACCAGTTGGACTTAGCAAACGCGCGGCATTTCACCGCATCCTTTTCGGTCATGATGAGCGTTTGCCCCGGCGCAGTTAGCGCCTCGACATCCGCAAGCGTCAGCGCCTGATGATCGGCCAGTGCAACGGTTTTGACCGGGTGCAGGCCGCTGTTTTCAAGCGTGGCAAAGAAACGAGGAGGATGACCGATACCGGCCATCGCCACCACATCGTGCAATTCGGTAAGCGCCCGACGTTCGCCGGTCAGCAGGTTTACCGCCAGACCAGGCTGTAGACGCATCGGAATTTCCCCCGCCAGCGCCGTACCGCCGTTGGTAATGATCGCATCAACCGATTTGAGACGCGACGCGCGTTCGCGCATCGGCCCGGCGGGCAGCCACCAGCCATTACCAAAACGGCGAACGCCATCAACAACGACAATTTCTTTATCCCGCGCCAGTCGATAGTGTTGCAGGCCGTCGTCGGTGATGATTAGTTGCATAGGGTATGCGTTAAGCAGCGCGTTGACTGCATCCGAACGGACAGGCGATACCGCTACCGGCGCGCCCGTGCGCTGGAAAATAAGCACCGGTTCATCACCGGCCTGGGCGGTGGTGGTTTCCGGGTCCAGCAGCAGCGGATACGTCTCCGCTTTACCGCCATAACCACGAGACACCACGCCAACGCGAATGCCTTGCTGCTGGAGCTGTTCGACCAGCCAAATCACCACCGGCGTTTTCCCGTTACCGCCCGCCGTCAGGTTACCCACGACGACCACCGGCACCGGTGCGCGCCAGGCCTTTTTAAGGCCCAGCTTATAGCTCAGTCGGATAAGCCCGCTCACCAGGCCGTAAAGCCAGGAGAGCGGTAACAGCAATAACCAGAGCGGTGATTCGCCCGACCAGATGCGCGCTATCATTCGCCAAATTGCATCTTGTGCAGTTGTGCGTAAACGCCGCGATGGGCCAGTAGATCCGCATGGCTACCGCGTTCAACGATACGACCATCTTCCACCACCACAATTTCGTCAGCCTGTTCGATAGTGGACAGACGGTGCGCAATCACCAGTGAGGTACGGTTTTTCTGCAGCTCATCAAGAGCCGACTGAATCGCACGTTCTGATTCCGTATCCAGCGCAGAGGTCGCTTCGTCAAGAATCAGGATTGGGCTGTCGCGCAGCAGCGCACGGGCAATGGCAATACGCTGACGCTGACCGCCGGAAAGCAGCACGCCGTTTTCACCGATAACCGTATCCAGACCTTGATCCATCTTATTGATGAAGTCCATGGCGTAGGCCATTTCCGCGGCTTTTTCGATCTGCTCGCGGCTGAACTCTTCGGTACGCGCATAAGCGATGTTATTGGCAACGGTATCGTTGAACAGGTGAACGTTTTGCGATACCAGCGCAACCTGATTACGCAGTGACGCCAGGGTGTACTCACGCAGGTCATGCCCATCGAGCAGAATTTCGCCCTTGTCGATATCGTAGAAGCGGGTGATCAGGCTCGCAATGGTTGATTTACCTGAGCCCGAACGCCCTACCAGCGCCACCGTTTTGCCTTCCGGAATCGACAGGTTGATATCGCGCAGCGCAGGCGTTTCACGGCCAGGATAGGTAAAGGTGACATTACGGAACTCAAGGTCGCCTTTTGCACGTTCAACCACGCGTGTACCTTCGTCTTTTTCCTGCTCGCTATCGAGGATAGCAAACAGCGTCTGGCAGGCAGCCATCCCGCGCTGGAACTGCGCGTTGACGTTAGTCAGCGATTTCAGCGGGCGCATCAGGGCAATCATGGATGAGAAGACCACGGTGATAGTACCGGCAGTCAGGGTTTCCATGACGCTTGGGAAGCTTGCAGCATACAGGACAAAGGCCAACGCCAGAGAAGCAATCAGCTGAATGATCGGGTCAGAAATAGAAGACGCAGAAACCATTTTCATGCCCTGCAGACGCATCTTATTGCTGACTTTATCAAAGCGTTTGGTCTCAACCTGCTGACCACCGAAAATCAGCACCTCTTTGTGCCCTTTCAGCATTTGCTCTGCACTGGTGGTCACCTGCCCCATCGTGTTTTGCATATTTTTACTGATGTTACGGAAGCGCTTAGAAACCACACGGATAGCAATCGACACAATCGGCGCCAGCACGATGAGGATCAGCGACAGCTGCCAGCTGTAGTAGAACATCATGATGAACAGACCGATGATCGATGCCCCTTCACGCACGACGGTAATCAATGCGCTGGAAGAAGACGATGCCACCTGCTCGGAGTCGTATGTAATACGAGAAAGCAGCGTGCCGGTGGATTGCTTATCAAAGAAGGAGACGGGCATCCCCATCATGTGACTGAATAAGCGGCGGCGCACGGTCATAACGACCTTGCCGGAAACCCAGGAGATGCAATAACTGGAGATATAACTGGTGATGCCCCTGAGGATCATCAGACCAATTACCACCAATGGCATCCATAACAGCACTGACCTGTCCGTTTTACCAAAACCATCATCCAGTAATGGTTTGAGGAGCGATAGCATAAAGGTATCGCTGGCTGCGTTGAAGATTAACGCAACCGCAGCCACAATCAGCCCTGCTTTAAATGGCGCAATAGTCGGCCAGAGTCGGCGGAAGGTCTGCCACGTGGAGAGATCTTTGTCGTTCTGCATTCAAAAAACCAGCTTATGTTGAAATAGCCGCATATTCTACCCGTTATCCTGCCCCTCGCCAAACCACTGATGATACCAACGAGGTAAAAGTTGATCGCGTAAGCCTTCTATTTTCCACTTATTGGTGAAAAAAGTGACCGTAATCTGCCCCTGATGCGGGGTGTCGAACCATGCATAATTATGCTGTTGATAGCGCGTCTTCACTTTCGCCGAAGGCAGACGCCACGCGTTATAGCGGGATGCGGAAGCCAACGCGGCTTGCCCGTTAACCTGCTGTAATAATGCGATGCCTGACGAGGTATTACTGCCATGATGCGGCACCTGAATAATTGTAGACCTAAGATACTGCCAGTAATGGCTTTGCATGGCCATTTCCGCCGATAACTCGATGTCGCCAGTCAGCAAAACGCTGTTTTTACCATCATCGACACGAATAACACAGGAACCATTATTACCGGTTTGTCTGTTTGCTGATATCGGCCAGAGCACCCGAAAAGATAATCCCTGCCATTGCCAGGCGTCCCCACGAAAACATCCCTGATGCCCTTTCCAACCTAAAGGGCTTCGTACCCAGCTTTTCGGCCAGGCGTTATGCAGACTATCAAAACCGCCTCGATGGTCCAGATGCTCATGGCTCAGGATAATCCCCTCCGGGGTCAGATTACGCCAGCGCAGCCAGGGAATAATCAGTTGCGTTCCGCTATCGCCTCCAGGCCACGCCAGCCCGGTATCATAAACAATCGCCTTATCATGTCGCGAAATCACAATGGAAAGCCCCTGCCCCACGTCCAGCATGGTAACCTGCCAACGATCGTCCGGCGTCGAACGCCATAGGGGAAAAGTTAACAGTGCTACGCCAGACAGATAGAGCGCAGGATAAGTACGCCAGCCGTGAAGACGCCAGACGATGATCAGCATCCACGGAATGAGCGTCGCCCACGCCCAACGCGAATCCACGCTTAGCCAGCCATCTGGCAAGCTACGCAGATACGTAAACACCCACCCCGTAACCGTGTCAGCGCAAAACCAGACCACCGTCTCAAGTGCCATTGGCCCGCTCAGGTGAAGTAACAATCCCAGAAGTACCAACGGCACGACCACAAACGTCACCACCGGTACCGCCAGCAAATTCGCCACCAGCGAAGTGGTGCTGACACCATGAAACAGCAACACTTGCATGGGCGTCAGCAAAAGCATCAATCCCAATTGCAGGTAGAGCATTTCCTTCAGGAAACGCAACGGCGCACGCCCTTTCCAGCGCGGCGGGGGCACCCACTGATACCAGAAAATCAGCGTAGCTACCGCGAAGGCAGAAAGCCAAAGGCTGTCGGATAACACCGCCAACGGATCAATGAATATAATAGCCGCGAGGCAGCACAGCCAGACATCCCAGCCTCGCCATCGACGACCCGAAAGCCGCAGCAGCGTCCAGATCCCTCCTGCCACTACCGTGCGTACTGCGGGGGGTTGTAACCCGGTGAGCCAGGCGTAAAGGAAACTGCAGACTAATGCCCCAACCAGCGGGAGACGCCAGTTAATAAAGCGGCACGGCAGGAAAAACTGTAACGTGCGAATAATCATCCAGCCCAGCGATGCGCCCAGCGCAATATGTAACCCGGAAATCGCCATCAGATGCGACGTTCCGGTTTGCTGCATCAGCCGTTTTATTTCCGGATCAACGCTGAGACGTTCGCCAAGCCCTAACGCCAGCAGCACATCGCGCCATCGGTAGCCTGCAAGAGAAGCCCGTAACGATGCCAGAAACTGCGCTCGCAGGCTGCATGCTGCATCCAGCGGCGTAGCATTAATTAACCGCCCGGTGAGCGGCTGATGCTGTGCCAGCGCGTAGCGTTGAGAATCAAACCCGCCGTCGTTGAGCTGGCCGTGCACGGCACGAGCGCGAATCGTCATCGCCCAGCGCTGGCCTGCACAGGGCGGCTGTGGCAGGTAGTTGCCATACAGCGTAATGACCGGTGTCGGGAAAAGCCGCTGCCCGTTGAAACGGATAATGTTCCCCTGATGCGTGGTTTGTCCGTCAGTCTGGCTAAGCACTATCTCGACGGTCTGATTTTTTCCGGGAATACGCAGCGCGGGCAGTTGCACCTGCCAGCCGGCCAGCACGCCCCAGCAAAAAAGTAACCCCACAATACACAGCATGCGCACACCCGGTTTCGGGCATATCAATGCTAACAGGCTAAGAACAACAATTGCCGCTTCAATGACCGGCAAAGGAGGAAGCGCAGGCAGCCAAAGCAGAGGGATTACGCCCAGCATCACACAGCAGGCAAACAGTGGTACACGCATCAACACCTCCTTGTTGTGCCGAGTGTCGCGCATACGTTTTTGGCTGTCTCGGGGCAAAAGGAGAAGCGTCGAGGCGTCTTCCAGACAATTTTACAGTTGCAGCAAACGGGAAAACGTTATGCGAGGAGGATTCAGAAAGTGTGGGGAGTGACTGAGATGCTGGAACGCAAGAAATGAAAAAAGCACCCGCAGGTGCTTTTTTCGCAATCAAGTTAAGCCGTTAACGCACGGCACAAACTCAATCGTAAATGTTGGCGCGATCGCGCAGTTCTTTACCCGGCTTAAAGTGCGGCACATATTTGCCTTCAAGTTCCACTTTATCGCCAGTCTTCGGGTTACGCCCGGTACGTGGTGCTCGATAGTGCAGGGAGAAGCTGCCGAAACCGCGGATTTCAATGCGCTCACCCTGTGCGAGGGTTGAGGCCATATGCTCCAGCATCTCTTTTACCGCATCTTCCACTGCTTTTGCAGGGATGTGAGATTGCTGGCTGGCAAGTCTTTCAATCAATTCTGACTTGGTCATAATTCCTCCGGTTTCCTTTCAAGGAAAATTAGCTAACAGCTTAAACAAGGGCGGCCGTAGCCGCCCTTTGTGCTTGATTACAGAACGAAAACCGTAATCTGTCAAGTAATCTCATGATTCTTCGGCTGATAATCAGACCGAAGAGTAAGAGAATTACTCGCCTTTAGCTGCTTTGAATGCTTCAGCCATTGCGTTGGAGAAGTTGCCGTCTTCCTGTTTGTTGTTAACAGTCGCGATTGCATCTTTCTCGTCAGCTTCGTCTTTAGCACGTACAGACAGGCTGATTGCACGGTTTTTGCGGTCAACACCGGTGAATTTAGCTTCAACGTCGTCGCCAACGCTCAGAACCAGAGTTGCATCTTCAACGCGGTCACGGGATGCTTCAGAAGCACGCAGGTAACCTTCAACGCCGTCAGCCAGTTCTACGGTTGCGCCTTTAGCGTCAACTGCAGTCACTTTACCGTTTACGATAGCGCCTTTCTTGTTCAGAGCAACCCAGTTGTTGAACGGATCTTCTGCGAGCTGTTTAACGCCCAGGGAGATACGTTCACGTTCTGCGTCAACCTGCAGTACAACTGCAGCGATTTCGTCGCCTTTTTTGTATTCACGTACTGCTTCTTCGCCTGCAACGTTCCAGGAGATGTCAGACAGGTGAACCAGGCCATCGATGCCGCCGTCCAGGCCGATGAAGATACCGAAGTCAGTGATAGACTTGATTTTACCTTCAACACGGTCACCCTTGTTGTGGGTTTCCGCGAACTGCTGCCATGGGTTGTTTTTGCACTGTTTCAGGCCCAGGGAGATACGACGACGTTCTTCGTCGATATCCAGAACCATAACTTCCACTACGTCGCCAACGTTAACAACTTTGGACGGGTGGATGTTTTTGTTGGTCCAATCCATTTCGGAAACGTGAACCAGGCCTTCAACGCCTTCTTCGATTTCAACGAAGCAGCCGTAGTCGGTCAGGTTGGTTACGCGACCGGTCAGTTTGGTACCTTCCGGATAACGTTTAGCGATAGCTACCCACGGATCTTCGCCCAGCTGTTTCAGGCCAAGGGATACACGGGTACGTTCGCGGTCGAATTTCAGCACTTTAACAGTGATTTCGTCGCCAACGTTTACGATTTCGCTCGGATGCTTAACGCGTTTCCATGCCATGTCGGTGATGTGCAGCAGGCCGTCAACGCCACCCAGATCAACGAATGCACCGTAGTCAGTGAGGTTCTTAACGATACCTTTAACTTCCATGCCTTCTTGCAGGTTTTCAAGCAGCTGATCGCGTTCTGCACTGTTTTCGGATTCGATAACAGCACGACGGGAAACAACAACGTTGTTACGTTTCTGGTCAAGCTTGATTACTTTGAACTCAAGCTCTTTGCCTTCCAGGTGCAGAGTATCGCGAACCGGACGAACGTCTACCAGTGAACCTGGCAGGAACGCACGAATACCGTTCAGCTCAACAGTGAAGCCACCTTTAACTTTACCGTTGATAACACCAACAACAGTTTCAGCGTCTTCGTAAGCTTTTTCCAGCGTGATCCAAGCTTCATGACGTTTAGCTTTTTCACGGGACAGCAGGGTTTCACCGAAGCCGTCTTCTACTGCATCCAGGGCAACATCAACTTCGTCACCAACCTGGATTTCCAGTTCGCCGGCTGCGTTTTTGAACTGCTCTGCTGGGATAGCAGATTCAGATTTCAGGCCCGCATCAACCAGAACAACGTCTTTGTCGATAGAGACAACAACGCCACGAACGATGGAACCCGGGCGGGTTTCGATTGTTTTTAAGGATTCTTCAAAAAGTTGAGCAAAAGATTCAGTCATGTTTAATCTTCAGGTTTCATATTTAACGTCCACCTGGCTCCGTGCCGGGTGGGGTTGTTTAACATACCCGCTGTCAATCCATTGCAACGGGGGTACTGCAAATTCGGTCGCGTATTAGGCGAGAGCCAACTTTTGGCGCGCGTATTGTAGCGCTTTTTCAATCACTTGCTCAATGCTTAAGGTGGTGGAATCCAACACTAAAGCATCAGCAGCCGGAACCAGCGGTGCCACGGCGCGGTTGCGATCGCGGTCGTCTCGTTCCTGTATCTCGGCCAAAAGGCGTTCAAAGTTAACACTAAAGCCCTTTTCCTGCAACTGTAGCATGCGGCGATTCGCACGCTCTTCCGATGAGGCGTCGAGGAAAATTTTTACTGGCGCATCAGGGAATACCACCGTGCCCATATCGCGGCCATCAGCGATTAAGCCCGGCGCTTCACGAAACGCGCGCTGACGGCGCAGAAGCGCTTCGCGAACGCGAGGAAAAGCCGCCACTTGTGAAGCGGCATTCGCCACTTCCTGGGTGCGGATTTCACCACTAACGTCTTCCCCTTCCAGAATCACTTCCAGGTTGCCTTCCGTAGAGACAAAACGCACATCCAGGTGAGCGGCCAGCGGAACCAGCGCATCTTCCGACGTCACATCAACGTGGTGATGTAGCGCGGCCAGCGCCAGAACACGATAGATGGCTCCCGAGTCCAATAAATGCCACTGTAAAGCCTCAGCCATCGCTTTACACAGGGTGCCTTTACCCGCACCGCTTGGTCCATCAATTGTGATTACCGGGGCAACTGCCGTCATCTTTATCTCCTTCAACACAAGGCGTATAGAACCTAAACGCGCGCATTATACGCATGTCTACGCCTGACAGTTACCTTTGTCTGCGAATTACGGAATTAACGCCAAAAATGGTAGGAATAGTGAACACTAATTATAGCGGGCTGGCACAGGGCCAGCCCGAAAGATGACAATGTTTTACTTTTTGTCAGAGGCGATACGTTCGCGGATATGCTGCGCACGTTCGGTTGAAGGCGGATGGGAATCAAACATCGATTTGGTGTGCCCGGAGTCCAGGCTTGCCAGTTTGTCGAAGCTGCCGACCAGGCCCTGGGTGCTGATACCGCGTTTTTTCAGCAGATCGTAAGAGAAGTCATCGGCTTCAGACTCTTTATCACGCGAGTATTTCGCATTAATGGCGCCTTCCGCAATATCGCCAAGCTGAGAACGAGATAGCTGAGCTGCCACGCCGCTGGTTGCAGAGATAGCATCACGTGCGGCAACGATCGCATAAGATGCTTTCATTTCAGCCAGGGAGTGACCGAGCGCTACGTGGCCCAGTTCATGACCGAGAACGCCTTCGATTTCGTTGTCGTTCATCATGTCCATCAGGCCGCTATACACGCGCACACAGCCGTTAGCCATCGCCCATGCGTTCACATCGCTGGTCATGTAAACCTTATAGTTGACCGGCGTACCATTGATGTTATTGCCCAGCGCTTTGGCGATTTTCGCCAGGCGTTTGCTGTATTTGCTGGATGCGCCTGCCATTTGATTCTGGCTGTCCAGTTCCTGGCAGCCCTGATTGGCGATGGCTTTGGCATCTGCGTCATTCAGGGTTGCCGCTTTGTAAGCTGACATTCCTGAACTGATCGCCATGTTGGTGTCGATACCGTGGGTATTTTGACAGCCGCTGAGTAGCGTGGCGGAAACAGCCAGCGCCAGCAGAAGTTTAGCATTCTTCATGTGAATCATCCGTTGATTATATATAATTTATCTAAATATCAATAAGTTAACAAAGCAATCAAGATTATCACTATGAGGAATGCGCAGAAAGTCCGAAAAAAAACGCCGACACAAGGTCGGCGTTTTTAGATCACGATTTCAATTAAGCCAACGTACTAATACGCGCCAGCTGTTCGAAGTAATCCGGGAAGGTCTTCGCCGTACATTTAGGGTCAAGAATGGTTACCGGCGTGTCAGACAGCGCCACCAGCGAGAAGCACATCGCCATACGGTGATCGTTGTAGGTGCCAATTTCGGCAAACTGCAATTTTGTCGGCGGCGTGACGCGAATGTAATCTTCACCCTCTTCCACTTCGGCGCCCACTTTGCGCAGCTCTGTCGCCATCGCAAACAGACGGTCGGTCTCTTTTACGCGCCAGTTATAGATGTTACGCAGCGTAGTGGTGCCTTTGGCAAACAACGCTGCGGTGGCGATAGTCATCGCTGCATCGGGAATATGGTTCATATCCATATCAATGGCATTCAGTTCACCACGGGTACAGGCGATGTAGTCATCACCCCAGGTGATCGTTGCGCCCATTTTTTCCAGTACATCGGCAAAGCGGATATCGCCCTGCACGCTGTTACGCCCAATCCCGGTCACCTTTACGGTCCCGCCGCGGATTGCTCCCGCCGCCAGGAAATAGGACGCAGACGAGGCATCGCCTTCCACCAGATACTGGCCCGGAGACTGATACTGCTGACCGCCACGCACGACAAAGCGCTGATAGTGTTGGTTTTCCACCTCAACACCAAACGTTTTCATCAGGTGCAGGGTGATGTCGATATACGGTTTAGAAACCAGATCGCCTTTGATGGTGATGGTGGTGTCATTCGGTGCCAACGGCGCGGTCATCAGCAGTGCTGTCAGGAACTGGCTGGAAACGGTACCGTCAACCTCAACGTTGCCGCCGCTAAAGCCGCCCTGCAAACGCAGCGGTGGATAATTTTCCTGCTCGAGATACGTGATTTGCGCCCCGCCCTGACGCAGCGCGTCAACCAGATGGCCAATCGGACGCTCTTTCATGCGCGGTTCGCCGGTCAGCACGATATCGTTGCGACCCAGACAAAGTGCAGCCGCCAGAGGACGCATCGCCGTGCCCGCATTCCCGAGGAACAATTCCAGTGATTCATTGGCCTGCAACGGGCCTGCGTTACCCGTGACTTCACAACGGGTGCGATCGGCAGACAAGGTGTAATGAATTCCCAGCGCACTCAGCGCATTCAGCATGTGGCGAACATCGTCGCTGTCCAGCAGATTAGTCAGGACAGTGGTGCCGCGTGCTAAAGCTGCCAGCAGCAAGGCGCGGTTAGAGACACTTTTTGAACCAGGCAGGTTAATGGTGCCATCAACACGCGCAATGGGTTGTAACGTCAGGGATTCCATGAAACTCAACTCTCAAAATCGACAATAAAAACCCCCGCAGAATACTGCGGGGGATGAAAACGAAAAAATCAACCGTGGCGACGTTCGAAGTCCTGCATGAAATCGGTCAATGCCTGAACGCCCGCCAGCGGCATCGCGTTATAGATTGACGCGCGCATCCCGCCAACGACGCGGTGGCCTTTCAGCGAATGCAGACCCGCCGCGAAGGACTCTTCAAGGAAGACTTTATCCAGTGCGCTGTCCGCCAGCTGGAACGGAATGTTCATGCGAGAACGGTTAGACGCCGCAACATCGTTACGATAGAAATCGCTGTTGTCGATAACGCCATACAGCAGTTCAGCTTTCTGCTGGTTGACGCGATCCATCGCCGCCACGCCGCCCTGCTCTTTCAGCCATTTGAAGACCAGACCCGCCAGATACCAGGCGAAGGTCGGCGGCGTGTTGAACATGGAATCATTTTCGTTCAGCACGGAGTAATCCAGAATCGACGGGCAGGCAATGTTGGCTTTGCCAAGCAGATCTTCACGCACAATCACCAGCGTCAGGCCGGCCGGGCCGATGTTTTTCTGCGCGCCAGCGTAAATCACGCCAAAGCGGCTGACATCAATCGGGCGGGAAAGGATGGTAGAGGAGAAGTCAGCTGCAACGACCACATCTTTACCGAAATTCGGGGTTTCATCGATAGCGATGCCATCGATGGTTTCATTCGGGCAATAGTGCAGATACGCAGCATTGTCAGAAAGCTGCCATTCGCTCATCGGCGTCACGGCACGCTTGCCGTCAACGGTGATTTTGGCGTCAATCACATTCGGCGTGCAGTATTTCTTCGCTTCCTTTACTGCGCTGGCTGCCCAGTAACCCGCGTCAACATAGTCTGCGGTGGTTTTATCACCCAGAATGTTCAGCGGCACGCCAGCGAACTGGCCGCGACCGCCGCCATGGCAAAACAACACTTTATAGTTGGAAGGGATATTGAGCAGGTCACGAAAATCCTTTTCTGCTTCTTCCGCCACGTGGATAAACTCTTTCCCACGGTGGCTAACTTCCATTACTGATGTACCCAATCCGTTCCAGTCGCGTAATTCGTTTTGCGCCTGTTTAAGGACATCTGCCGGTAGCATTGCCGGACCTGAACTGAAATTAAAGACCTGAGCCATTTCCCCTCACCACGTTGCAATGTTGTCTACCCGTGTGCGTTCACCCGGGTATAAGTTATTCCTGTGGATATCGGTTTTATCATTCAGTGACACGCGCCGCAATGGGTAATACTGAGCGGTCAGAAAATGTGTCATAAGTCACACAACAGAATCTTCCGCATTGACGAGTGAAAATGGAGAAATCCGCTATCAGGTGACGCGTTTCGCGGTGCTGGCCTTCGACCATTCTGGATTTGCGCAGCGGGGACATAATTGATGTTCCCCGGCATTAAAGTGAAAAATCGCGCTGCACCGAACGCAGGCGTAGTCCGCTGCCTCGGGAACCGTGGTAAAGCGCGAGACACAGCTCGACGGTAAAATCACCAAACCGGCTTTTACGTCATCATCGGGATAGTAATAGAGGCTGATTTGCCCATTCGTTTCCATAATGGCCAGCCGCACCTGCCCGAGTTGCTCGACGCCGCCCAAACGCAGCTCCATGAAAAACTCAAACTCAGTCATGTTCTCAGACTGCAAACGTTCCCACGCCAGCTCGCCCTCTTCCACTACAATGACCGGTTTCCCCTCCAGCAAATCTTCCAGTTTTTCGCTACGCGACATCAGCCACATCACCAGCCGATAAAGGGCAGCCAGAGTGATAAACACCACCAGCACCGGCAGCATCGGCACATCGTCATAAAATGCCACATCGCCTGCGGCGGAACCCAGCGTCAGGATGATGAGCACTTCAAACAGCGACATCTGGCGGACACCACGCCGGCCGGTGATTTTCAGGAACAGGAAAACCAGTATAAAGGTATAGAGCGAACGCAGCGCCACTTCGCCGAGGAAGTCCAGCGGGACTTTATCCAGCGCCATGCGGTGTAGATCGAACGATTTCATTTTTATACCTGCAAAGATGCCATTGCCGTTAATCATAGACCAGCGCATTTAATTTATTATCGTTATCAATCGCGATAGCTACATTCATCCAAACCCCGTATCATTGCGCGCTTTCCGTACGATAAAAATGAGACCGTCATGACGCAAACCTATATCCCCGGCAAAGATGCCGCACTGGAAGATTCCATCGCTCGCTTCCAGCAAAAACTGCTCGACCTGGGCTTTGACATCGAAGAGGCCTCCTGGCTGAACCCGGTGCCGAACGTCTGGTCGGTACATATCCGCGACAAAGCGTGCTCGCTGTGCTTTACCAACGGTAAAGGCGCAACCAAAAAAGCCGCGCTGGCGTCTGCGTTAGGGGAATATTTCGAGCGCCTGTCAACCAACTACTTCTTCGCCGATTTCTGGCTGGGTGAGAAAATCGCTAACGGTCCATTCGTGCATTATCCGAACGAAAAATGGTTCCCGATCCCGGAAGATGACGAACTGCCGGAAGGCCTGCTCGATACGCGTCTGCGAGCGTTCTACGATCCTGACGATCAGTTGACCGGCAGCCTGATGGTCGATCTGCAATCGGGCAATACCGATCGCGGTGTATGTGGCCTGCCGTTTACGCGCCAGTCTGACGGTGAAACCATTTATATCCCGATGAACATCGTCGGCAACCTGTACGTTTCTAACGGTATGTCTGCGGGCAACACCGCTAACGAAGCGCGCGTACAGGGTCTGTCGGAAGTGTTTGAGCGTCATATCAAAAACCGCATTATTGCCGAGAGCATCAGCCTGCCGGAGATCCCGAAAGAGGTAATGGCGCGCTATCCTGGCGTCGTGGCGTCTATTGAGAAACTGGAAGCGGAAGGTTTCCCTATCTTCGCTTACGACGGCTCTTTAGGCGGTAAATATCCGGTTATCTGCGTTGTGCTGTTCAACCCGGCAAACGGCACCTGCTTTGCCTCCTTCGGCGCGCACCCGGACTTTGGCGTCGCGCTGGAACGTACCGTTACGGAACTGCTTCAGGGCCGTGGTCTGAAAGATCTGGATGTTTTCACGCCGCCAACCTTTGATGATGAAGAAGTCGCCGAGCATGCCAACCTGGAAACCCACTTCATCGATTCCAGCGGTTTGATCTCCTGGGATCTCTTTAAGCAGGATGCCGACTATCCGTTTGTGGACTGGAATTTCTCCGGCACTACCGAAGAAGAGTTCGCCACCCTGATGGCGATTTTCCACGCGGAAGATAAAGAAGTGTACATCGCGGATTACGAGCATTTAGGCGTGTACGCCTGCCGTATCCTGGTGCCGGGAATGTCTGATATCTATCCGGCGGAAGATCTGTGGCTGGCGAACAATAATATGGGCAGCCATCTGCGCGAGACGATTCTGACCCTGCCAAACAGTGAATGGGAAAAAGAAGAGTACCTGAATCTGATCGAACAGCTTGATGAAGAAGGTCTGGACGATTTCACCCGCGTGCGTGAACTGCTGGGCCTGGCAACAGGCAAAGACAACGGTTGGTATACGCTGCGCGTTGGTGAGTTGAAAGCGATGCTCGCGCTGGCCGGTGGCGATCTGGAACAGGCGCTGATCTGGACCGAATGGACAATGGAATTCAACGCGTCAATCTTTAGTGCCGAGCGTGCGAATTATTACCGTTGCCTGCAAACCTTATTACTGCTGTCTCAGGAAGAAGAACGCCAGCCGCTGCAATACCTGAACGCGTTTATTCGTATGTACGGTGCTGAAGCCGTAGAAGCTGCCAGCGCCGCGCTGAGCGGCGAAGCGCCGTTCTACGGTTTGCAGGCCGTTGACAACGACCTGGCGGCCTTCCCGGCGCACCAGTCGCTGCTGGCAGCCTATGAAAAATTGCAGTGTGCAAAAGCTGCGTTTTGGTCAAAGCAGGGCTAAAAAGACCGGAGAATAAGTAGGTTTAAAGATTAGTCTACGCTATATTATGGGGCCGTTTAACGGCCCTTTTTTTATTTCTAAAATGCCGTAAATTAATTTGTGATAATTACGTTACGTACAAGTAAACACTATTATTGGTAGCTTACCAATAATGTTAATTTAAATGATCATTACTCCATTTTAATTAACTGGCAAAACGGGAGGGTGACGAAAAAAATCAACTGATATTGCAAACTTTAAAATTTATTTTTACTTTGATAATCAAAAAGTTATGCCGCTTTCGATGAAAAACCATTCGATTTGCGGGCCTATAAGCCAGGCGAGATATGATCTACATCAAATTCTCATCTATAATGCTTTGTTAGTATCTCGTCGCCGACTTAATAAAGAGAGAGTTAGTGTGAAAGCTGACAACCCTTTTGATCTACTTGTTCCTGCCGCTATGGCCAAAGTTGCCGAAGAAGCAGGTGTCTATAAAGCAACGAAGCATCCGCTGAAAACCTTTTATCTGGCGATTACTGCGGGCGTGTTCATCTCGATTGCTTTTGTTTTCTACATTACTGCCACCACAGGAACCGCGGGCATGCCTTTTGGCGTCGCGAAACTGATTGGGGGTATCTGCTTCTCACTGGGCTTGATTCTCTGCGTCATTTGCGGGGCCGACCTCTTCACTTCCACGGTACTGATCGTTGTGGCGAAAGCCAGCGGTCGCATCACATGGGGTCAACTGGCGAAAAACTGGTTGAACGTCTATGTTGGTAACCTGGTAGGATGTCTGCTCTTTGTTCTGCTGATGTGGCTTTCCGGCGAGTATATGACCGCTAACGGTGGCTGGGGCATGAATGTCCTGCAAACCGCTGACCACAAAATGCACCACACATTTATTGAAGCCGTTGCACTCGGCATCCTGGCTAACCTGATGGTTTGTCTGGCTGTCTGGATGAGCTACTCTGGCCGCAGCCTGATGGACAAAGCCATGATTATGGTTCTTCCGGTTGCCATGTTCGTCGCCAGCGGCTTTGAGCACAGTATTGCAAACATGTTTATGATCCCAATGGGGATTGTGATTCGCAACTTTGCAAGCCCGGAGTTCTGGACCGCAGTTGGTTCAACCCCGGATAGTTTTTCTCACCTGACTATCATGAACTTCATCACTGATAACCTCATTCCGGTGACTATCGGGAATATCATTGGCGGAGGCCTGTTAGTTGGGCTGACATACTGGGTCATTTACCTGCGTGAAGGCGACCATCACTAAAGTGAGCGTTGTGTCAGGCAGTAAATAAAAAATCCACATAAGAAGGTAGGTGTTACATGTCCGAGCTTAATGAAAAGTTAGCCACAGCCTGGGAAGGTTTTACTAAAGGTGACTGGCAGAATGAAGTCAACTTACGTGACTTCATCCAGAAAAACTACACTCCATACGAGGGTGACGAGTCCTTCCTGGCAGGTGCTACTAAAGCAACTACCGAGCTGTGGGACAAAGTAATGGAAGGTGTTAAACAGGAAAACCGCACTCACGCGCCTGTTGACTTCGACACCGCTGTTGCTTCTACCATCACCTCCCACGACGCGGGCTACATCAACAAGTCGCTGGAAAAAATCGTTGGT
This sequence comes from Pseudocitrobacter sp. CD920760, assembly GCF_057782505.1. NCBI lineage: Bacteria > Pseudomonadati > Pseudomonadota > Gammaproteobacteria > Enterobacterales > Enterobacteriaceae > Pseudocitrobacter > Pseudocitrobacter sp. CD920760. The sequence continues at coordinate 1,824,961 of NZ_CM173490.1, read as the reverse complement.
CTGCAGACTGAAGCTCCGCTGAAACGCGCGCTGATTCCGTTTGGCGGCATCAAAATGATCGAGAACTCCTGCAAAGCGTACAACCGCGAAATGGATCCTCAGATCAAAAAAATCTTCACCGAATACCGTAAAACCCACAACCAGGGCGTTTTTGATGTTTACACCAAAGACATCCTGAACTGCCGTAAATCTGGCGTTCTGACCGGTCTGCCAGATGCATACGGTCGTGGTCGTATCATCGGTGACTACCGTCGTATCGCGGTATACGGTATCGACTTCCTGATGAAAGACAAATACGCACAGTTCCTGTCACTGCAATCTGACATGGAAAACGGCGTAAACCTGGAAGCGACCATCCGTCTGCGTGAAGAAATTGCTGAACAGCACCGCGCACTGGGTCAGATCAAAGAAATGGCTGCTAAATATGGCTGCGATATCTCTGGTCCTGCTACCAACGCTCAGGAAGCTATTCAGTGGACTTACTTTGGCTACCTGGCCGCGGTTAAATCCCAGAACGGCGCTGCAATGTCCTTCGGTCGTACCTCCAGCTTCCTGGATATCTACATCGAACGTGACCTGAAAGCAGGCAAAATCACTGAACAAGAAGCTCAGGAAATGATTGACCACCTGGTCATGAAACTGCGTATGGTTCGCTTCCTGCGTACTCCTGAATATGATGAACTGTTCTCCGGTGACCCGATTTGGGCAACTGAATCCGTCGGTGGTATGGGCGTTGATGGCCGTACCCTGGTGACCAAAAACAGCTTCCGTTTCCTGAACACCCTGTACACCATGGGCCCGTCTCCGGAACCGAACATCACTATCCTGTGGTCTGAAAAACTGCCGCTGGCGTTCAAAAAATACGCTGCGAAAGTGTCCATCGATACCTCTTCTCTGCAGTATGAGAACGATGACCTGATGCGTCCAGACTTCAACAACGATGACTATGCTATCGCTTGCTGCGTAAGCCCGATGATCGTTGGTAAACAAATGCAGTTCTTCGGTGCGCGTGCTAACCTGGCGAAAACCATGCTGTACGCAATCAACGGCGGCGTTGATGAAAAACTGAAAATGCAGGTTGGTCCGAAATCTGAACCAATCAAAGGCGATGTGCTGAACTACGACGAAGTTATCGACCGTATGGATCACTTCATGGATTGGCTGGCTAAACAGTACGTCACCGCACTGAACGTCATCCACTACATGCATGACAAATACAGCTACGAAGCTTCTCTGATGGCGCTGCACGACCGTGACGTTATCCGTACCATGGCTTGCGGTATCGCAGGTCTGTCCGTAGCGGCTGACTCCCTGTCTGCAATCAAATATGCGAAAGTTAAACCGATTCGTGACGAAGACGGTCTGGCTATCGACTTCGAAATCGAAGGCGAATACCCGCAGTTTGGTAACAACGACTCTCGCGTCGATGACATGGCTGTTGACCTGGTAGAACGTTTCATGAAAAAAATTCAGAAACTGACTACTTACCGCAACGCTATCCCGACTCAGTCCGTTCTGACCATCACTTCCAACGTTGTGTATGGTAAGAAAACCGGTAACACCCCAGACGGTCGTCGCGCAGGCGCTCCGTTCGGACCAGGTGCTAACCCGATGCACGGCCGTGACCAGAAAGGTGCTGTTGCCTCTCTGACCTCCGTTGCAAAACTGCCGTTTGCTTACGCTAAAGATGGTATCTCTTACACCTTCTCTATCGTTCCGAACGCACTGGGTAAAGACGACGACGTTCGTAAAACCAACCTGGCAGGCCTGATGGATGGTTACTTCCACCATGAAGCGTCTATCGAAGGCGGTCAGCACCTGAACGTTAACGTTATGAACCGCGAAATGCTGCTCGACGCGATGGAACACCCGGAAAAATATCCGCAGCTGACCATCCGCGTATCTGGCTACGCAGTACGTTTTAACTCCCTGACTAAAGAACAGCAGCAGGACGTTATTACTCGTACCTTCACTCAGTCCATGTAATGGATTTGACTGAAATCGCGATTTAAAAAGCGTACAATAAAGGCTCCACGCAAGTGGGGCCTTTCTTATAAGTGCCCCACTCTCTCCGAGCCTATTTTGCGGGTTAATCTCTATAATGAAATTAACGTGCAAAATAAACTCAAGACGGCCTGAAGTCATGATCGTCACCCCTGCCGGACGCGGGGAAAAACTGGAGATAACACTGCAATGTCTGTAACTGGTCGCATTCACTCCTTTGAATCCTGTGGCACCGTTGATGGCCCAGGTATCCGTTTTATCACCTTCTTCCAGGGCTGCCTGATGCGCTGCCTCTATTGCCATAACCGCGACACGTGGGATACGCACGGTGGCAAAGAAGTCACCGTTGAAGAACTTATGAAAGAGGTGGTGACCTATCGCCACTTTATGAACGCGTCCGGCGGCGGTGTGACCGCATCCGGCGGCGAAGCCATTCTTCAGGCAGAGTTCGTGCGTGACTGGTTCCGTGCCTGTAAGAAAGAAGGCATCCACACCTGCCTCGATACCAATGGTTTTGTGCGTCGCTACGATCCGGTCATCGATGAACTGCTGGAAGTTACCGATCTGGTGATGCTCGATCTCAAACAGATGAACGATGAAATTCACCAGAATCTGGTTGGCGTCTCTAACCATCGCACGCTGGAATTTGCGCAGTATCTGTCGAAAAAAGAGATCAACGTCTGGATCCGTTACGTGGTGGTTCCAGGCTGGTCAGACGATGACGATTCCGCGCACCGTCTGGGCGAATTTACCCGAGATATGGGCAACGTCGAGAAAATCGAACTGCTGCCGTATCACGAACTGGGTAAACATAAATGGGTTGCGATGGGCGAAGAATACAAACTGGATGGCGTCCATCCGCCGAAAAAAGAGACCATGGAACGCGTAAAAGGCATTCTGGAACAGTATGGTCATAAGGTGATGTACTAAAACCTTCAGCGTGGCAGATGCTATGCGGAATAATAATCCGCGAGATCTGCCATGCTTTCCCTACGACATAAAATATTCTGACAGCTTATTCGTCACGCTTTCAATTGAGAAAATGCGTTTCTGATGCGCTTTTCGGCACTGAACATAACGTTCGTCCTGCTCTTCCAGTGCACTGAGTATGCGATCTGCAACCATCATCGCGCCCGCAATTTCCGCAAAACCAGACTCCCCATCCCCCTGAAGCGCCACAGCAGCCTGTAAGTTCCAGTCTGAGAGGCGGTTCAATTGTGCAAACGATCCGCGCGTCAGCGACAATATTTTAATCCCCTGCTCTTTTGCCAGAGACAGCGCCTGCATCATATCGGTAGACGTTTGTTCGGTATGAATGACGATAATGCCCGTTTTCTGGTTATCGGCTAAAGGGGAGATGGCTGTTGGATAAGATCTGTCGATAAAACTCGCAATTTTTCCCATTTGCACCAAATGCATCTGAAGGAAAAGCGCCACCGGCACGGCGGTACCCACCGCATAAATGGCAATGTTCCCCAGCTGATTCAGCCATGATGCAACGGCTTGCAGCTCAAGACTGTCGATAATTGCATTGCTGTCACGAATACTGGCCAATACCGCAGACGTCTCATCATCGCCCCGTTCATCCGAACGGGCAGCGCCCTGCTCCAGCGCTAGTGCGGTTCTGAAGTCAGAGAATCCTTTGAATCCAAACGCTCGACAAAATCGGGTAATGCTCCCCTCGCTGGTATCTATGGAATCAGCCAGTTCGGTAATCGTGTGCCGCATCACAAAATCGGGATTTTCAGTAATAAAACGCCCGACCTTTTCGAGGATCGGACTTAGCCCGGATGCTTCATTTCGTATGTTTATCAACAAATTATTGTCTATCTGGCTCATTTTTCGCCTTTTTACACAAAATGCAAATGCTGTCACATATTTCGGCCGGGATTGTGATAATAATTTTTATCGAATTAATGATAGTTAAAAATAATTATTTTCACAAACAGAAGGACATCTTATGAAAGGTCTTATCGTCTGTCGTACCGGCATGGGCAGCTCACTCATGCTCAAAATTAAAGCACAAAAAATCATCGATAAACACGGATGGGACATCGATCTCGAACACGATGTGCTTTCCGGGCTGGCAACCTGGCGAGGCATTGATTTTGTCATCACCATGCGCGATCTCACCGATGAAGTAGAAGCGGCCGGGTTCAGGGCTATCGGTATTACCGATTTGATGAACAGCGAAGAAATGGAATCTGCGCTCACCAGCGTCGTTCAGAACAACTAATCTCTCTCGGGGGAAATATGGATCTCCTTAAGTTCATTGTATTCGACATTCTGGGTGTAACCCCACTTTTAGTTGGTTTTATTGCATTAATCGGACTGCTTATCCAGCGTAAACCCATCGAAAAGGTCCTTTCTGGTACGTTTAAAACTATCGTGGGATTTCTGGTATTTGCTGGCGGTGCCGGGCTTGCGGTTACCTCGCTGGGAAACTTTCAGACGTTATTTAGCGATGGATTCGGCCTGAAAGGTGTTATGCCATTAGCGGAGGCATTAACTGGGCTTGCCCAAACCAAGTTCGCCATGTGCGTCTCGCTCATCATGGTCATTGGTTTTGGCTGGAACCTTTTATTCGCCCGCATAACTCCCTTTAAATACATATTCCTTACCGGGCAACATAACCTTTATCTCTCCGCCCTGCTCACCGTCACGCTTAAAGCGTTGGGCTACAGCGACATGACTACCATCATTGTTGGTTCCGTGCTTCTGGGACTCGCGGCCTGTCTCTATCCCGCCATCGCGCAGCCCTGGATGCGGAAGATCACCGGCAACGATGAAATTGCCATGGGCCATTACGTCACCCTGGCTTACGCTATCTCAGGCTGGATAGGTTCAAAAGTCGGCGATCCGAAACAATCGACAGAAAAACTAAATCTACCGGGCTGGCTGGGGATATTTAAAGACTATATTGTCTCCGTATCCATATCTGTCAGCATCTTCTACTACATCGCAGCGCTTGCTGCCGGTAAAGTTGCCGTCACCGCCGCGGCAGGTGGCATGCACTGGCTGGTTTATCCGCTGTACCAGTCGTTAACCTTTACCGCATCGCTATACATCATTATCACCGGTGTTCGCTTGCTGCTGTCCGAAATCGTCCCTGCATTCCTGGGCATTTCAGAGAAATTTATTCCCAATGCCAAGCCCGCTCTGGACTGCCCTGTAGTGTTTCCCTACGCCCCTACAGCAACCGTGCTGGGTTTCATCTCATCGTTTATCGGTGGATTAGTGGTTATGGGGTTCCTCGCCATCCTCGGCCAGACGGTCATTATCCCTGTCGCTATCCCCTATTTCTTTATTGGCGCGACCGCCGCGGTATTTGGTAACGCCTCTGGTGGCTGGAAAGGCGCAATTGTCGGCAGCTTTGTGACCGGAATATTGATAGGCGTTGGGCCAGCATTGATCTACCCGATCATGGAATCCGTAGGTTTATCAGGCACCAGCTTCCCGGAAACCGACTTTGTTGCCCTGGGTTTGGTGGTGTACTACATCGGCAAAATGCTGCCATAGGAAGGAAAAAATGAATATAGAGCAACTTCAGTCCCACGCACTCGCCGCACGTCGCGATATTGTCAGCATGATTTACGAATCCGGAATCGGACACCCAGGAGGAGCGCTATCGATTATCGATATCCTGACCTGGATTTATAACGAAGAGGTTGATTTAACCGCATCTCCCCGTGCTCGAGTGGTCATGAGTAAAGGCCATGCCGTGGCTGCACAATACGCCATGCTGCATCAGAAAGGAGTCATAGCACGCAGCGAATTTAAGACATTCAGACAAATTAATTCGCGCTTACAGGGCCACCCCAGCATCAAGGCGATGCCTGAGGTTGACGCTACCACGGGGCTGCTCGGACAGGGTTTGTCTATTGCCTTCGGTATGGCTGCCGCGAAGCGACAGCGGGGCGAAACCGAACGTGTGTTCGCCATTATCGGCGATGGCGAAATGCATGAAGGGCAAATCTGGGAGACCTTGCAGCAGGCTGGCCATGCGAAAATAGACAATCTGGTCGCCATCATCGATTACAATGGATTCTCCTCGCATGACCCGGTAAATCAGGTTGTCAATCTTGAACCACTGGCAGATAAAGTGCGCCATTTTGGCTGGCATGTTCTTGAACTTCAGAATGGCAACGATATGCATCAGGTTGCCAATACGCTGCGCTTATCTCGCTATCTGAAAGGTAAACCGGTCGCCATCATCGCAAATACCACCAAAGGCTGTGGTGTGAGCTATATGGAAAACAACGGCGACTGGCATTCCAAAACGCCGTCAACGGAGCAATATCATCAGGCAATGGAGGAATTACAATAATGAAAGCACCACGCGATGAAATTGGCAAAGCACTTATTGCCTTGAAAAATAAAGGTTATCCGATTGTCGCTATTGATAGCGATCTCGCGAGCTCAACGAGAACCGATCAATTCCAGGCCGCCTATCCGGCATCCTTTTTTGAAATGGGGATCGCCGAAGGTTCCGCGATGAGTTTTGCCATTGGGCAGGCAGTCGAAGGCAATATTCCCTTCTACGTGAACTTTGCCATGTTCGTTACCGGAACAGCCTGGACTCAGCTACGCCAGGCCTGCTACGCCAAAGCCAATATCAAACTGGTTGGCAGCCATCCGGGCATGGACGATGGCCCTGATGGCGCCTCACACCACGCTCTCGAAGATCTGGCTCTGACTCGCGTTCTGCCTGGGTTGACGATCCTTACCCCTGCCGACGCCGACGAAATAGAAGACGCTTTCGAACAGGCGGTAAAAATCGACGGGCCTGTTTACATCCGCGTGGCGCGTGAGCCTATGCCAATACGCGATAAATCCGTTATTCCGCGCGTTACCGATATCGCGGCTATTGCAGAGAATGGCAACGACTTTGCCATTCTCTTTGAAGGCACCGTAATGGAACAAGCAATGGAGGGTTACGAAAAGCTCGTGGCCGCTGGTAAGCAAGGCAAGCTCATCCATGTTGCCAAACTTAAGCCGTTTAATCACGACGCTTTTTACGCCTTGATTGAGGGCTGCCCTTCGCTCGTCACCATCGAGAATCATACGGTCAACGGAGGTCTGGGCGGACAAATTGCGGAAGCCATGACGCAAAGAGGCATTCCAGCAAAACTGTGCCGTTTGGGTACCCAGGATACGTTCACGGAGTCAGGAAATAGCCGCGAGCTAAAAACGAAGTATGGGATCTCTGGCGCTGCTATTTATCACGCACTGAGTTAGTCACATCACGGGCTGCTCAACGCCAGGAGCAGCCCGCTCTTACGAGGTTATTATGGATAATCCTTTATTCAGCGCTTATCAGTATATAAACCATAGTATTGACTGGAAACACGCCATCGAAATGGCTTGTCTCCCGCTAGAACAACAAGGGAAAGTAACCACCGGTTATGCTGGCGCTATCATTCAGGCTACAGAGGAAAACGGCCCGTGGTATATTCTGAGCCCTGAATTCGCCCTTCCCCACGCCCGCCCCGAAGAAGGCGTCCTCAGCCAGCAAAGTTGCTTATCCCTGCTATGTTGCAGCGAACGAATTGCATTTCCTGAACATCCAGATGTTCGGTTTATCGTTGTCCTCGCTGCCGCGAACAGTCAGCAGCATATCCTCATGATCCAGGGGTTAGTGAGCTGGCTGGATGAACACGATCGTTTACATCAGTTGAGTCACATTCGTCACCAGGATGAACTCTCGGAACTGGTTGCATCGGTGTCGAGGCTTGTTACAGGTTTGACAGCTTAATCCTGACGGTGCCCGCCGTGGGAAGCATCATCGATAATGTATGAACCGCTGACCATGCCGCCTGCTTTACTCACCTTCCTGCCAGACTTCATCAATCGCATTCAAAACCTGCTCCAGTTGATTAGGTTGTATCTGCCCAGGCTTCCACAGCGCGACGACCGGATGCGTTAACCCCTTATCGCCCGCTTCGGTCTCCTGGCGTTCGATGTTCTCCCACTCCTCCACCCCGAAATGACGCGGTAAAAAAGCCCAGCCGTCTCCGGCGGACAACCGTTTTTGCAGCAACGTGATTTCATTAACGCGAATGATATGGTCGGCAATTTGAATACGCTGTGCCAGCGACTGCTGCAACGTGCAGAACGGCACAAGCTGCGGGCTGGCGGCGAGGTGTAACATCGATACCGGCGAGACCGGGAAAAAGCCTTTTCGCGCCCAGACAGAGAGCGAAATTGCCCCCACCGCTCGCCACTTAAGATGATCGTTAACCGATCGATTGAGCGCCTGGTAAATACCAATATCCGCCTTTCCTTCATCCAGCCAACGCTCCGCCTGTTCACGTTCACACATCAGCAAATCGAGCGAAATATGTTGCTGTGCGAGAGTGCTTGCCAGGCTGAGTAAAAAATCACGCGGCGTGAAGGGGTCATAGCACAGCGTCAGTTGTGTCTTGAGCTGATCGGGCAGCTGCTTAGCAACCTGCGAAAAAGCCTGCGCTTCATGCAAGAACAATCGTGCCTGGCGATACAGACGTTTGCCGGAATCGGTCAGTTCAAGCGGACGCTTCGTGCGATCGAACAGGACATAACCTAAGTCTATTTCAAGATAATCAATAAGCTGACTTACCGTCGTCCTGTCTTTCTTCAGCTTTTTCGCCGCCTGCGTCAGGGTTCCGCACTCACAAACGCAGGCAAACGCTTCAATTTGCGCCAGAGAAAAATTAATCGACTCCATAGGTTCCTTATCCATTTACGGGGGATTTCCCCCCGCTAAGTGATTTATTGCGCTGAGCATATTAACCCTAACATAGACGGGTGAACTTAACTGAGGAAGAAAAATGAAGAATCAAAAAATCTCCGCCGTCGCTTTAGGTCTGGTACTCACTGTGGGGGTAAGCGTCAGCGCCGATGCCTGTACCCGCGCATTTATGAACATGTTTCCGGGCTATATGGTCACCGCTCGCAACCTGGATTTCTTTGGCCCTGTCGATCCGTCACTGGTGATCACCCCAAAAGGCATCGCCCATAATGGCGGGGACAGCGCCAAAGCGGCGCACTGGACCACACGTTACGGCAGCGTCGTGGTCTATGCGGATGGTGTCTTTCCGATGGATGGCATGAATGAGGCCGGGCTGGCGGGACATACCCTGTTTTATATGAATGGCTCGCAGGTACAGCAGGATAATCAGGATAAGCCAGTGCTCGAAAGCCGAGCGTGGCTAAGCTATATCCTTGATAACTATGCAACAGTGAACGACGCCGTCGAGGGTATTCGCCATAACGTGCGTCTGGCGGCGGCTAAACTGCCGGTGGATTACGCCACGGACACAAAACATATTGCGATCGAAGATAAGAGTGGCGACTCTGCCATCATTGAAATTGATAACGGCAAAGTGAATATCTACCACGATAAAAATTACCGTGTGATGACCAACCCGCCTTCTTACGACAAACAGTTAGCGAATCTCGCGCGTTTCAGCCACGCGAAACGCGACGCTATTCCAACCGGGCTGGATGCCGACCAGCGTCTGGTGCGCGCCAGCTGGAACTTACAGAATCTTCCAAAACCGGAGAACAAGAACCAGGCCCAGGGATTTGTCCTGTCGGTCATCAATAACGTGGCCTACCCGATCGGTATTCCGGCGGAAAGTGACGAGCAAAAAGTCACCGATATGTACGCGAAATACAGTAAGAAACCGGAAAACAACAAAGGTATTGGCACCTACTGGACGACGATATCTGACCTCTCGCATCAGGAGTATCACTTCAAATCGACCTTTGCCGCCTCGCAGGTGTGGGTGGATTTAAAACAGATCAACTTCAGCGCCGGTCTGCCGGTGAAAACCATCAGCGGCCTTAATGACTATGCGCAGAAAGGCTGGGAAGGGAATATTCTGGCGCAGGCGAAATAACTCTGCATCGCGAAAAACCCCCACTCTGTGCGGGTTAGGTTGGTGACTTACAGTGCTTTTACCATCTTCCTGGCTTGTACAAAGAGTGAGCGATAGTGTTCTTCGCGATTATCAATATCTGCCTCCACGCCGATCGTGTTGTACAAATAAGTGACATCAACATCCGTCACACCGAGATAACTTGAGGCGCTGGTCAAATAGTCACTCATATTTTTGCGCCAACCAAAGTGCTCAAACTTATCCTCCGCCCCTCCCACCAGCGCAACCCAGCGTATTTTTTTAAAGGGTAGCGAGCTTCCCTCGCCATAGGCCAGACCATGATTCCACACCCGATCAAGATACCCTTTCAACATCGCGGGGAAGCTATACCACCAGACAGGGAATACAATCACTGCTGTATCGTGTCCCTGCATCTGTGAAAAGAGTTTATGGACTTCTGGAGCGTAAGTTTTCTGCGGGTCGTCCCAATCGGGTTCATCCTGCGTACGCAGTACGGGATCGAAATCCGCACGATAAAGGTCGAGCGTATCAACCGCAATCTGCTTATCCTCCGCCTGCTGCTGGATTTCCTTAACCACCTGCGCAGTGAGTGAATCATGGCGAGGGTGCGCCCAAATCAGATAGATATTTTTGGTTTCCATTGTTACCTCTGTTCGTTGGGATTTGCCTGTCACTTTACTGAGGTGAGATAATCCTGTGAATTTGATTATTCAACATGGGTTAGTGAGGAATTTTCATCAATGAAAGCCAATATTGCCGATTTCGCCACCTTCCTCGCCGTTGCCCGCCATCAAAGTTTTCGTGGCGCGGCAGATGCGCTAGGCCTCTCACCTTCCGCCATTAGCCACGCTATTAAACAGCTGGAACAACGGTTGAAAATCCGTTTATTCAACCGCACCACGCGGAGCGTTGCGCTTACGGAGGCGGGTCGCAGCCTGTATGAACGACTGCGCCCTGCTTTTGAAGATATTCAGAACATGCTGGATGAGGTGAATAACTTTCGCGAAACGCCCTCCGGAACCCTGCGTTTTAATGCCGCTCGCACAGCGACGCGCATTTTCCTGATGCCATTACTGGCAGAGTTCACCCGCCGTTATCCTGACCTGAAAATCGAAGTTTCCTCAGACGATCAACTGGTAGATATTGTGGCCGAGGGGTTCGACGCCGGGATACGACTGAGCGCCATTGTCGAACAGGATATGATAGCCGTACCTATTGGCCCGCCCGTCCGTTTAATGGTCGTCGCCACGCCCGCGCATTTCGCCCGCTTTGGGCGACCTGAGCATCCGCGTGATTTATTGCAACATCCTTGCGTTGTCTTTCGTTATCCCAGCGGACGGCCTTACCACTGGGAGTTCAGTGGCCCGGAAGGCAAGCTGGATATTGCGGCGGCGGGAAATATCACCGTCGATGATATGGATGCAGAGCTGGAAGCCGTACTCATGGGTGCAGGCGTGGGCTACCTGCTAAGCGAACAAGTCAATGAGCATCTGCACAGCGGAAGGCTGGAATCGGTTCTGGAAGAGTGGTTGCCCGCGCGACCGGGATTTCAGCTTTACTACCCGAATCGGCACTATATGTCCTGCGGGCTTCGGGCATTTCTCGACTTTGTTAAACAGCCCGATAACGCAGACGTTAACGGGCCAAATTCTCAGGCATGCGCCACCGGCGTCGGGTGATGCCCGGCTTTGCGCAGCAGCATCAGAAGATACACAAACGAAACGCAGGCGATCATCACAAATAGCAGGTTATCGGAATAGTTCTGCATCAACATTGCCGTCAGCGTCGGGCCGAGCAGACTACCGATGGTATAGCTCAGCAGCAACGCCTGGTTCATCGACACCAGTTGATGATGTTCCACCTTTTCGCAGGCCCAGGCCATTGCCACCGGATATAACGTGAACCCGGAAGCGCCAAGGACAAATAAAGCAGGTGCCATTGCCGCATTGCTAAGCATCGCCAGGCATCCGAGGATCACCACGAAGACCTGTACACGCAGGACTAACAGACGGCCATAGCGATCCGCCAGGCGGCCAACCGGCCACTGACCCACGATACCTGCACTGACCATCACCGCCATCCAGAAACCGATGCCGGAATCGCTCACTCCCTGGTGGTTCAGATAGAGCGGCATCAGGCCATAAAGCGATCCCAGTACAATCCCGGAGATAATGCAGCCGTTTACGCCAAGGCGCGCCTGGCGAAGCGTGAACATCGACCACACGCGGGTTGATACATGCGTTTCATCCTGCTGATTGTTGATACGCGCGAACAGCATCGGCAAAATGGCGGCCAGTACCAGGCCCGTCATCACCGGTAACACGGTCAGCAGATCGGTTGGCAGTTTGCTGACCATGATTTGACCCAGCACAGTACCGACGTAGTACACCATCATATAAGCCGCCAGCAGACGCCCACGGTTACGTGAGGTGCCACTGCACATCAGCGCACTTTCCACGACGACCCAAATCATGGCGCAACCCACGCCCGCGACAAAGCGCCAGAACATCCAGCTCCAGAACCCGACCATCATCCCTAATCCTACGCAGCCCACGGCAAAAATCGCGGAGGCAATGTAGTAGCTACGGTTAAATCCCATACGCTTAATTAAGCGCCCGGTCAGCAATGTCCCCACCAGGTTACCGGTGAAATAGGAGGAACCGACCATCCCGACCTGCCAGGTAGGCAAGTTTTCGTGGGCGAGCCAAAGCGGGACGAGCGTATTTAATACCGCGATCGCCAGAGTCAACAAAAGTAAGCCACAGAGCAACAGCTGCACCGGGCGAGTATAGGTGTTCATGGGTAAAAACCGTGAGGATGATCAGATTTCGAGCGCATCATGCCACGGCCATTATTAAAGTCAATCGCCCGTCTGACGGGGGCTGCGGGGAATATGGGGTGACGATTGATGTTTCTTATCCAGCGAAGCGGAAATAAATTCACGCCATCAATCATTTCATTGTTTTTATTCGTTTATTACCGGAACATGTCGGAACGATTGGTCGAAAAATTTCATGATAAAAAAGCATTAAAAAGCCAGGACGCAATGCCCTGGCTTTTTTTATACCCACAATAACTTAGCTGGCAATCGCCATGCCGACGGTCATATGCAGGCCGTAGAAAACGCCACGGCCAATCAGCTCACCCGCAATGACCAGCACCACGGCAATGCTCAGCAGCGGCAGCGCCGGTTGATAGCCTCTCAGCTGCGGCGCAACCCAGCACACCAGCGCCAGGGCAATCAGCACCACGCGCCAGGCCATCAACGAACCGTAATCCGGCACCAGTGCTGACGCCTGCTGAATAGAGCTGTGAATCGTCGCCAGTTCAGCACCCTGCATCAGCGCAACCACCACACTCACCACCAGCGCAACGATGCTAACGGCAGGCAGCAGACGCATCGCCCAACCGGTGACATCGGCCGCACGCAGCAGCAGGTAGCCCAGCAGCGGGCCGCCAATGAACAGTGTCAGGAAGAAGCTCATCGGCGTCCAGACGCTGTACCAGGTCGGTACGGTATCAATGCTGTTGTACACACGCGCCATCATCCAGACAAATACTACGCCCAGTACTGCGGTGACAATCAGCCACAGCCCACGCAGCGCCGGTGACAGTTTTTTCATCATCGCCAGCAGCCAGCCAAGGCCACCGACCGCAAAGAAGATTGCGCCGCTGGCAATTTCATTACTCAGCGCCGACGAACCCACGCGGTTGAGCGAGTTGAATGCGCGCATTGGGGAACCCAGATGCAGCGTCGATGCGATAAATGCAATGCCCATCAGCACCCACAGCGCAAACATCCCGGTCACCACGCGCTGCTGCGCGTTAGGGCGTAAATCGCCCTTCAGCAACGCCAGTGCCAGCACGATAAACGCGCCCACCACGCATTGACCAAAGACCGTGAAGATCATCAACGGCCATTCATGCCATCCACTACCCATCTCACACCTCCTTCGGATTGGCTAAGTAGCCAGTGGTATCGCCGGTTGGGCGACTGTTGGCATTCGGCTTAATGACGATGCTCGGTTTGGTGAAGTGCGCAGACGGCAGCGGTGCAACAGCGGCAAGATTACCGTGTTTTTTACGCAGCTCGTCAATCGGGCCGAAATCGAGCGCGCGCAGCGGGCAGGATTCCACGCAGATTGGCTTTTTACCGTCTGCCACGCGGTCGTGGCAGCCATCGCATTTCGTCATGTGCCCTTTCGCTGCGTTGTACTGCGGCGCGCCGTACGGGCAGGCCATATGGCAGTAGCGGCAGCCGATGCAAACATCTTCATCGACGACCACAAAACCATCTTCGCGTTTGTGCATCGCGCCGCTCGGACAGACCTTGGTACAGGCCGGATCTTCGCAGTGGTTGCACGAAATAGAGAGATAGTAAGCAAAGACGTTCTGATGCCAGACGCCGTTGTCTTCCTGCCAGTCGCCGCCCGCGTATTCGTAAATACGGCGGAAGCTGACGTCCGGGCCTAAATCTTTGTAGTCTTTACACGCCAGCTCGCAGGTTTTGCAGCCGGTGCAACGACTCGAATCAATATAAAAACCGTATTGGGTTGTCATCGATTACTCCTTACACCCTTTCAACCTGAACGAGATTTGTGTGTGACGGGTTGCCCTTCGCCAGCGGCGATGGACGCTGCGTCGTCAGAACGTTGATACAGCCCGCCTGATCCACACCTTTAGCATCCGGGTCATACCATGCCCCTTCGCCCAGTGCGACAACGCCCGGCATCATACGCGGCGTGACTTTCGCCTCGATGTGTACTTCGCCACGGTCGTTAAAGATGCGCACACGATCGCCGTTGGCGATACCGCGTTTCTTCGCATCCAGCGGGTTGATCCACATTTCCTGACGGCAGGCCGCTTTCAGCACTTCAACGTTGCCATAGGTAGAGTGAACGCGGGATTTATAGTGGAAACCGGTCAGCTGCAACGGGAATTTCTCCGTCAGCGGATCGTTATAGTTTTCAAATCCCGGGGTGTAGATAGGCAGTGGATCGATAACATCGCCTTCAGCCAGTTCCCAGGTTGCGGCGATTTTCGCCAGTTCCTGAGAGTAAATTTCGATTTTGCCCGATGGCGTGGTCAGTGGGTTGGCCTGAGGATCTTCACGGAAAGCCTTATACGCAACGTGATGTCCTTCAGGATCGCGCTGTTTGAAAATCCCCTGCTTGCGGAAGGTGTCGAAGTCCGGCAGCTCAGGAATTGCTTCGCGCGACTGTTCATACAGATGGCGCATCCACTCTTCCTGGCTACGGCCTTCGGTAAACTGCTGCTCCACGCCCATCCGTTTGGCAAGCTCTGTGGTCATGTCGTAGATAGTTTTGCACTCGAAGCGCGGTTTGATCGCCTGGTCAGCAAAGATGACGTACGACATGTTGCCGCAGGACGCATCCAGCGCGAAGTCCATCTGTTCAGACGCGGTGCAGTCCGGCAGGATGATATCGGCGTATTTCGCGGACGAGGTCATATGGCAGTCGATCACCACAATCAGCTCGCACTTCTTGTCATCCTGGAGGATCTCGTGGGTGCGGTTGATTTCCGAGTGCTGGTTGATAATGCAGTTGCCCGCATAGTTCCAGATCATTTTGATCGGCACATCGAGTTTATCTTTCCCGCGCACACCGTCGCGTAGCGCCGTCATTTCCGGGCCACGTTCAATTGCATCGGTCCACATAAACATGGAGATGCTGGTCTGAATCGGGTTTTCCAGGGTCGGCATACGGACGAAAGGCAAAGAGTAAGACCCTTCACGGGCGCCAGTATTACCGCCGTGAATACCGACATTGCCAGTCAGAATAGAGAGCATGGAGATCGCGCGGGTGGCGATTTCACCGTTAGCATGACGCTGCGGGCCCCAGCCCTGAGAGATAAACGCCGGTTTAGCGGTCGCAATTTCACGCGCCAGCTTCACAATGCGCTCTACAGGAATACCGGTGATAGCCGACGCCCACTCCGGCGTTTTCGCCACGCCGTCGTTGCCCTGGCCAAGAATATAGGCTTTATAGTGCCCATTGGCTGGCGCGCCCGCTGGCAGCGTTTTCTCGTCGTAACCGACGCAGTATTTATCGAGGAACGGCTGATCGACCAGATTTTCGCTGATCATCACCCACGCCAGTGCAGAAACCAACGCCCCGTCGGTACCTGGACGAATAGGGATCCATTCATCTTCACGCCCGGCGCCGGTATCGGTATAGCGCGGATCGACGATGATCATGCGCGCATTCGATTTCTGACGCGCCTGTTCAAGGTAGTACGTCACCCCACCGCCGCTCATACGCGTTTCGCCAGGGTTGTTACCAAACAGCACGACAAGCTGGCTGTTTTCAATATCGGACGGGCTGTTGCCGTCGGCCCAACCGCCGTAGGTGTAGTTCAGACCTTCCGCAATCTGCGCAGACGAGTAGTCACCGTAATGGTTCAGATAACCGCCACAGCAGTTCATCAGGCGGGCCACCAGGGTATTTCCCGGCGGCCAGGAGCGCGTCATGGTGCCGCCCAGCGTACCGGTACCGTAGTTGAGATAGATAGATTCGTTACCGTACTCTTTGATCAGGCGCTGCATGTTGGTGGCGATGGTATCGAACGCCTCTTCCCAGGTGATGCGCTCAAATTTCCCTTCGCCACGTTTGCCTACGCGTTTCATCGGGTATTTCAGACGGTCTGGATTGTAGACGCGTCGGCGCATAGAACGACCGCGCAGGCAGGCGCGAACCTGGTGTAAGCCGTCGTAGTTATCATCACCGGTATTGTCGGTTTCGACGTATTTGATTTCACCATCCACAACGTGCATGCGTAGCGGGCAGCGGCTGCCACAGTTTACGGTACACGCGCTCCAGGTGAGACGCTCAGAGGCAGTTGCCGGGGCTAACGCATCAGCGGCGCTTACCATACGGCTAAACGGGAGCGTGAAGGCACTGCTGGCCATCGCCAGGCCGCCAATTGCCGAGGTTTTCATCAAACCGCGACGGCTGACCTCGGCTGCCAGAATGGCATCGGGGGTCTTAATTTTCATGGATACTCACTTCGTTGCTCACATTGAAAACAATACCGCTATATAGTCATATATATAGCGAGATTTTTATTTTTTAGTTTTATATGCTACTGGTTACTTCGAAGGGAGTATTTCTCTTTTGAATGGTTAAGGTATTGCTCAGTATCAATGATGGGCATAAAAAAAGCGCCCGCAGGCGCTTTTTACGTAAGAAAGATTAATCAGCCAATATATTCCAGGCCGTTCATATACGGGCGCAGGACTTCCGGCACCTCGATACGACCATCGGCCTGCTGGTAGTTTTCCAGCACCGCCACCAGCGTACGACCTACTGCCAGGCCGGAGCCGTTCAGGGTGTGCACCAGACGGGTTTTCTTATCAGATTTGCTACGGCAACGAGCCTGCATACGACGCGCCTGGAAATCCCAGACGTTAGAGCAGGAAGAGATCTCGCGGTAGGTATTCTGCGCCGGAACCCACACTTCCAGGTCATAGGTTTTGCAGGCGCCGAAGCCCATATCCCCTGTGCACAGAATGATTTTGCGGTACGGCAGACCCAGCAGTTGCAGAACTTTCTCTGCATGACCGGTCATCTCTTCCAGCGCCGCCATGGAGTCTTCCGGGCGAACAACCTGCACCATCTCAACTTTGTCGAACTGGTGCATACGGATCAGACCACGGGTATCACGACCGTAAGAACCGGCTTCAGAACGGAAGCACGGCGTATGCGCGGTCATTTTGATCGGCAGGTCGTCTTCGTCGATGATTTCATCGCGCACCAGGTTGGTCAGCGGCACTTCGGCCGTTGGGATCAACGCATAGTTGCTGCTGTCGGCTTCTTCTTCCAGCGGACGCGTATGGAACAGGTCACCGGCGAATTTCGGCAGCTGACCCGTACCGTACAGCGTGTCCTGGTTAACCAGATACGGCACATAGTTCTCGCTGTAACCGTGCTGTTCAGTGTGCAGATCCAGCATGAACTGAGACAGTGCACGGTGCATGCGCGCGATCTGGCCTTTCATCACCACAAAGCGGGAACCGGTCAGTTTCACTGCTGCAGCGAAATCGAGGCCGCTGTGCATCTCGCCCAGCGTCACGTGGTCGCGGACTTCGAAATCGAACTCACGCGGCGTACCCCAGCGGCTGACTTCAACGTTGTCGTTTTCGTCTTTACCGACCGGCACATCGTCGTGCGGAATGTTCGGGATAGTCAGTGCGATATCGCGGATTTCCGCCAGCAGCACATCCAGCTCAGATTTCGCGGCATCAAGCTGCTCACCGAGTTTGTTCACTTCCAGGCGTAATGGCTCGATATCTTCCCCGCGCGCTTTCGCCTGGCCAATGGATTTCGATCGCGAGTTTCGCTCTGCCTGCAGGTTTTCGGTTTCAACCTGCAGCACTTTACGACGCTCTTCAAGAGCGCGAAGTTTATCTACATCCAGCTTAAAGCCCCGGCGTGCCAGTTTTTCTGCGACTGCGTCTGGCTCGGTACGCAGCAGATTGGGATCGAGCATGCTTATCCTGTGCTTATCGAATTAAAAAAGGGAATGCAACCGCAGCCTGCGGTTGCAAAGATACATTGCCAACATTACCGCAACGCCTGCGCTAGCGGTAGCGTTTTGTGCGGCTATTTTGATCCTGTTCAGCGAGCCAGGCGAGCTTTTCGCCAATCTTGCCTTCAAGGCCACGGTTAGTTGGACGATAATAGCGCGTTTGTGCCATTTCCTGCGGGAAGTACTCTTCACCGGCAGCATAGGCATTTGGCTCATCATGGGCATAGCGATACTCCTGCCCGTAGCCCATCTCTTTCATCAGTTTGGTCGGCGCGTTGCGCAGGTGAACCGGCACGTCATAGTCCGGGCGTTCACGCGCATCGGCCATTGCGGCTTTGAAAGCGGTATAAACGGCATTACTTTTCGGCGCACAGGCGAGATACACGATTGCCTGGGCAATTGCGCGTTCACCCTCCGAAGGGCCGACGCGGGTAAAGCAATCCCATGCGGAAATGGCGACCTGCATCGCGCGGGGGTCAGCGTTGCCAACATCTTCTGAGGCAATCGCCAGGCAACGACGCGCGACGTACAGCGGGTCGCCACCGGCGGAGATGATACGTGCATACCAGTAAAGCGCCGCATCCGGCGCGCTGCCGCGTACCGATTTATGCAGCGCGGAAATCAAATCGTAGAAACGGTCGCCTTTGTTATCAAAGCGTGCGCTGCGCTCGCCGGCGATTTCCGTTAACAGTTCAGGTTTGAGCGTGCGCTTGCCGGAATCATCCACTTCGGCCATATCGGCCATCATTTCCAGCGTGTTCAGGGCACGACGCGCATCGCCGTTCACCAGTTCGGCAATTGCCCGGCGGGTATCATCCGGCAACACGATATCCTGGCCGCCGTAGCCGCGCGTTTTGTCTTCCATCGCCTGAGCCAGAACCTGCTCAATATCCTCAGTGGTGAGGGATTTCAGCAAATAGACGCGCGCCCTGGAGAGCAGCGCCGAATTCAGTTCAAACGAGGGGTTTTCGGTTGTCGCGCCGATAAAGGTAATGGTGCCGTCTTCAATGTGCGGCAGAAAGGCGTCCTGCTGACTTTTATTGAAACGGTGGACTTCATCGACAAACAGAATGGTGCGACGTCCGGCATTGCGATTCTGTCGGGCGCGCTCAATGGCTTCGCGGATCTCTTTCACCCCGGACGTCACCGCAGAGATGCGTTCGACATCTGCACTGGCGTAACGGGCAATCACTTCCGCAAGAGTCGTTTTACCGGTGCCCGGCGGCCCCCACAGGATCATCGAGTGCAAATGCCCGGCTTCGATAGCGCGCGGCAGCGGTTTCCCGGCCGCCAGCAGATGCTGCTGACCGATGTACTGCGCTAAATTTTCTGGCCGCATACGGGCGGCCAGAGGTTGAAAGGTATTATCTGAAAAGTCGAGCGACATGTTGCTCACGACTTACCTCTACTTACGTTGATCGTCCACCGTCACCCCGGCTGGCGGCGTAAAGGTAAACTTAGACGCGTCCACCGCGCCGTTTTGCTGCGATTTCAGCTGATAGCTGCTGCGCTGGTCGTCCTGTTCAATCGCGCTGAACTGATGGATGGTGCCATCGCGACCGACGTTAATGGTGAACTGCTTCAGGTTGCCGTTGCTGCCTTTCGGCGTCAGCATGAAGTCATCGCCGCTCTGTTTGATGTTGTACTGCGCCCAGTCGCTGGACTGGTTGCGCGCAATCAGCATAAACGGCGTATTGCCGGTCGCATCGCTCAGACGCGTGGCGGTGGCCTGCTCCACAAACGGGTTGTAGAACCACAGGGTTTTACCATCAGACACCAGAATGCTTTCATCCGGCTGAGTCATGTGCCAGTTAAACAGATTCGGGCGTTTCACCCACAGATCGCCCTGACCTTCCTGCACCGCATTGCCGCTACCGTCAGTCACTTTCTGGGTGAAGCTCGCGTGGAAACTGCTCACTTTATCCAGACGGCTTTTCAGGTCGCTGGCAGCATCTGCCCAGACGCTACTGACAACAAAGCTGGAAAGTAATGCACACGTGATTGCTGCCTTTTTCATCGTTAATCCTTAATAGCATCATGCTCCCGACGGGGAGTCTTCTGTCGCTCACTTTAGGCCTAAGCCCGGCGAGGCGACAGAAGAAAATACTGAATTTTGACTTATTTACCTGGTTTTACGATCACTCAAACGGTGGTGGCGCAAGCACTTCGCGGTTACCGTTGTGCCCTTGCTCGCTCACGATACCCTGCGCTTCCATCTGTTCGATGATGCGCGCCGCACGGTTATAACCGATACGGAACTGGCGCTGTACGCCAGAGATCGAGGCTTTACGTTTTTGCGTCACGAAATTCACCGCCTGATCGAATAACGGATCCAGCTCTTCGCCGCCGTCTAAGCCGCCACCGCCGCCTTCGCTTTCGCTGTCAGAGGTGATGCCGTCAACATACTGCGGACGACCGCGCGCTTTCCAGTCCTGCACCACGGCGTGAACTTCTTCATCGCGCACAAACGCGCCATGGACACGCACCGGCGTGCTGGAGTTCGGCCCGGAGTAGAGCATGTCGCCCATCCCCAGCAGCGATTCCGCGCCGCCCTGATCAAGGATGGTGCGGGAGTCGATTTTACTCGACACGGTAAACGCGATACGCGTCGGGATGTTCGCTTTAATCAGGCCAGTAATAACGTCAACCGACGGACGCTGGGTCGCCAGCACCAGGTGGATACCGGCGGCACGCGCTTTCTGTGCCAGACGAGCGATCAGCTCTTCCACTTTTTTACCGACCGTCATCATCAGGTCAGCAAATTCATCCACCAGCACCACGATGTACGGCAGTTTTTCCAGCACCGGATGCGTGGCATCCATGCTGTCACCCGGTTTCCAGTATGGGTCCGGAATCGGACGGCCCATGCGTTTCGCTTCGGCGATTTTCTCGTTGTAGCCCGCCAGGTTTCGCACGCCCAATGCCGACATCAGCTTGTAGCGGCGTTCCATCTCGTTAACGCTCCAGCGCAGGGCGTTGGCCGCGTCTTTCATGTCGGTAACCACTTCCGTTAACAGATGCGGAATACCTTCATAAACGGAAAGCTCCAGCATTTTCGGGTCGATCATGATGAAACGCACATCTTCAGGCTGAGCTTTGTAAAGCATGCTGAGGATCATGGCGTTCACGCCGACAGACTTACCGGAACCGGTGGTACCAGCAACCAGCAAGTGCGGCATTTTCGCCAGATCCGCCACCACCGGATCACCGGCAATGTCTTTACCCAGCACCACGGAAAGCGGCGACGGGTTATCGCGGAAACGTGCACAGTCGAGCACTTCGCGCAGATACACGGTCTGACGTTTTTTGTTTGGCAGTTCCAGGCCAACATACGGTTTACCTGGGATCACTTCCACCACACGCACAGCGACGGTGGAGAGTGAACGGGCCAGGTCGCGCGACAGGTTAGAGATACGCGCCGCTTTCACACCCGGTGCCAGGTTCAGCTCGAAGCGAGTGATGACCGGGCCTGGGGAGTAGTTCACAACATCCGCTTTGATACGGAAATCAGCCAGACGCGCTTCAACCAGACGCGCCATTTGTTCCAGCGCGAAGGTATCCACCGGCTCAACTTCCGTTGGCGGCGGAGTCAGCAAATCTAATGACGGCAGCGGCGTGGTCGGCTTAAGCGCCGGACGATCGTCACCGTTACGCATCAACAGCGGGTGAATCAGGCTCTCTTTAGGCTGCGGAGCCGGTTGTTGCGGCTGCTGAACCTGAGGCTGATAGCCCTGCTGCTGTGGTTGCTGCACAGGTGGCTGCTGATAATGCGGCTGTTGCACTGGCGGTTGCTGCACCTGAGGCTGGTAAGCCTGCTGATGCTGCTGCGGCGGCTGCACAGGTGGCTGCTGATAATGCTGCTGTGTCTGAGGCTGCTGCACCTGCGGCTCCGGCGCTACGCTCGGCGTAAACAGCGGGGCTTTCGGGGTGTCATCAACCAGCGCTTTCGTTGGCGAGAAATCGAAGTCATCCAGCGAGAACGGATGCGCGCCTGCCGGCTGTTCACTGGCATAACGCGACTGCTGGCTGGCGGCAAACTGGCGAGCCAGTTCCGCTTCGGCGGCTTCATCTGCGTCGTCTTCAGCGCTATCGATATCGGTATCGCGGCCGTAACGCTGCTGCTGCGTCGCCGCAAACTGACGCGCTAACGCATCCTGTTGCAGCGCATCGGCTTCATCATCGGTCAGGTTGTCGATATCGTCATCGTGCTGATCGCGCTCCACGCCACGGGCACGCTCTTCCGCCATGCGCTGTGACGGCAGTTTGATACCAAAAGACGCCAGCTCGCGGCGAGTAGGCACACGTACGCGGTTAGGGCGCGGCAGTTTCGGGCCAATGCCCTCTTTCACCTGTGGGCGCGGGCCATCAACCGGGCTAAAGAGCGGTGCTGCAGCGGCTGCCGTGGCGGCGACTGCGGCAACGGTGGAGGAGGCCTCACGCACGCTGGCGGCAACAGGCGCGACGGCAGGCGTCGGGTCTATCGCTGGCGTAACGGCTGGCGCAATGTGCTGTTCAACCGGAGCCAGCGGCTCAGGAATCGGTTGATACCAGGCGGCAAGTTGCTCACGCTCGCGCGCACGTTTTTCTTCCACCTCTTCGAAATAGTAAAGCGGCGGACGCTGATGCGGTTTCGGCTCTTCTTCTACAACCGGTTCAGGCGCGACAGGCTCAACCTGCGGCTGCTGATAAACTGGCTCCGGCGTATACGGCTGAGGCTGTTGCGGCTGTTCGTAAACAGGCTCTTTCGCGTACGGCTGCGGCTGTTGATAGACCGGCTCTGGCACATATTGCTGCGGCTGTTCGTACACCGGTTCAGGCTCATACGCCTGATACGGCTGCGGTTGCTGATAAACCGGTTCCTGAACATACGGCTGAGGTTGTTGATAGCCCTGCAACAGCGGGTCATCCTGGTACTGCTGGGGTTGCGCAGGTGGCCAACCTTCTGGCGCTGGCGCAATTGACGGTTCTACCGGATTTGCGGCAGAGACGGTCTGCCACTCGACGCCAGGCTGTACTGCGCCATCGAGCGCGCTCGGCGCTGTCGTCACAGGGTCAGCCGGGGCCGCCCAGGCCTGCGTCGCCGTTGTAGCAGCGGCAGCGGCGGCGATCGGTTCGTTCACGGAATGACCGTTTAGCAGCGGATCGTATTCATCGCTTTCGCTGCGCACTGCGCTTGAGCCAGAGAACAGCACATCATCGGCATCCGGGCGCAATGCAGTACTGCCGGAGAACAACACGTCATCAGGGTCGGCCTGTACCCCACGGGCGCTGTACTGCACCGCCTCTTCCGGGTCATCCATGCGTTTACCCGAGAAAAGCGCGGCATCGGTCTTGCGCCCCATCGGGTTAGAGAATTTTTCAGCAATACGCTGACGGCGTGCCAGTGCGCCACGAAGAATACGCGCACGACGAGACTCACGCTTCGCGACAGGGACATCGTCTTCGTACTCTTCGTCATCTTCGTACTCTTCTTCGTCCACCCAGGTGTCATCCCGGCGCGTACGATTACTGGCGAAGGTGAGAATATTGAGGATCCAGCTACCGATTTTCTCGGCAATGCTGACCCAGGACCAGCCGGTGAACAGCGTTAAGCCCGCCGCCCAAATACATAGCAGGGCAATGGTGCCGCCGCTGCTGTGCAGCATCGGTTGCAGCGCAGTGCTAAGCAGGCTGCCAATTACGCCGCCGGAGGCAAAGTACCAGATATCATCGGCGTTGATCGCGGCCAGGCCGCAGGCAGTGAGGATCATCGCCAGCACGCCAATCAGGCGTAACGAGACCGCGAAGTAATCGATGTATTCATCGCTGGCGCGGTGTCGCCAGGCAAACCAGCAACCGCCGACAATAATCACCGGAATGGTGTAAGCCATTACGCCGAAAATAAAGAACAGCGTATCAGCAAGCCATGCGCCCGATGCGCCGCACAGGTTATGGATAGGTTCATGCCAGGCTGTTTGCGACCAACTGGGATCGGAAGGATTGAAGCTCAGTAGTGCCGCCATCAACCAGATGGCAAAAAGGGAACATAAGAGGAGTAACGCCTCAAGGAGTCGGCGTCCACTGCTCAGTTTTGTCAGTTTGACTTCTTTGTCTTCTGTATATTCCTGGCTCAAGAAAGGCTCTCCAGGTGCCAAATGCTAAAACGGACAACAGCGCCGGGTCTCCCCGGCACTGTTGCTGTATGGATTAACAGGAGTGTAATCAAACTGAGCTGATTTTGCACCTGTTCCGTATTAGCGAGTCTTAATTACCAGACGATTACTCTGCTTAACTTCTTCCATAACAACATAGGTACGGGTGTCGTTCACGCCAGGCAGGCGCAGCAGGGTTTCGCCCAGGAGTTTACGGTATGCCGACATATCCGGTACGCGGGTTTTCAACAGGTAGTCGAAATCACCGGAAACCAGATGACACTCTTGAATTTCTTCAAGTTTTTGTACAGCGGCGTTAAATTGTTCAAACACATCCGGCGCACCGCGATTCAGAGTAATCTCAACAAAGACCAGCAGTGAAGCGTCCAGATAATGCGGGTTCAACAGTGCAGTATAGCCCTGAATGAAGCCCTGACGTTCCAGTCGGCGCACACGCTCAAGGCACGGCGTCGGAGAAAGCCCTACTCGTTTTGAAAGCTCGACGTTGGAAATACGCCCATCTTTTTGCAATTCGTTCAGAATATTACGATCGATGCGGTCGAGATCTTTGCCGGGGCGCTTTTTACTATCTACCATTATTATTGTCTCTCTGTATTCCTTCCCTACTCCTGTCTTGACCCTGTGCACTTCACTGTTCAGAGCCTGAACCCGTTGTCCATGCGCAATCTATTCACTGACGGCGCATAACCCAGGGGTACGTGTATGAGAAGCCCGGTGCCGCAAAGCACCGCTGACATCACGTATGATGTCTGTCCACACCATACGTAGATTTCAGCGAGCCGGGTAAAAATGGTGTTTCAGTGCATTAAAATTCGTAACACTGCCAACACTGCTTTTCTTCTTCCTTGAATGTTTTCGCAAAAGCACAGGGGATTGTCAAAGCAAAACATCGTTTTTTAGTACAACATGCCGGATATTCATTATCAGTGGGGCAAAATTGATAGCAAATCGTCTTATAATTGGGCGACTCACAGTAGGAATAGTTATATTCCCTGTAGTAAAAATCATCAATTCATCGGTTCTTGCTATTGCACATATCGTTAACAAAATCGCTCTGCCCTTTTTTTACGTCAACAAATTCCCTACAATCCAGCCCAATGTCTGCCAACAATTATGGGGATCTCATGGGCACGGCCAAACACAGTAAGCTGCTTATCCTTGGTTCAGGACCTGCGGGATACACCGCAGCGGTCTACGCCGCACGCGCAAACCTGCACCCGGTATTGATTACCGGCATGGAAAAAGGCGGTCAGCTGACCACCACCACAGAAGTGGAAAACTGGCCTGGCGATCCAAACGACCTGACCGGGCCGCTGCTGATGGAACGTATGCACGAGCATGCGACGAAATTCGAAACCGAAATTCTGTTCGATCACATCACCAGCGTGGATTTACAAAATCGTCCGTTCCGCCTGATTGGCGACAGCGGCGAATACACCTGCGATGCGTTAATCATTGCCACGGGTGCATCTGCTCGCTATCTGGGTCTGCCTTCTGAAGACGCGTTCAAAGGCCGCGGCGTTTCCGCCTGCGCGACCTGCGACGGTTTCTTCTACCGCAACCAGAAAGTCGCTGTCATCGGCGGCGGCAACACCGCGGTTGAAGAAGCGCTGTACCTCTCTAACATCGCTGCTGAAGTGCACCTGATTCACCGTCGCGACAGCTTCCGCGCGGAAAAAATTCTGATCAAGCGTCTGATGGATAAAGTGGAAAGCGGCAACATCGTGCTGCACACCCACCGTACGCTCGAAGAAGTGACGGGCGATCAGATGGGCGTGAGCGGTCTGCGCCTGCGCGATACGCAAAACAGCGACAATATTGAAACGCTGGACGTTGCGGGTCTGTTTGTCGCCATCGGCCACAGCCCGAATACGGCTATCTTTGAAGGTCAGCTGGAGCTGGAAAACGGCTACATCAAAGTGCAGTCCGGTATTCACGGCAACGCCACCCAAACCAGCATCCCTGGCGTTTTCGCCGCCGGCGACGTCATGGACCACATCTACCGTCAGGCTATCACCTCTGCGGGCACCGGCTGTATGGCGGCGCTGGATGCAGAGCGTTATCTCGACGGTTTGGCTGACGCGTGTAAATAATCTTTACAAGTCAGTAACAAAGGTAAATAAGGCGACTATAAGTCGCCTTTATTTTTGCCGCGATGTAACATTGCCGTGCCTAAAAATTCTCATTACAAGCACCTGCGAAGCACGCAATGAATAAAAGCCGTCAACAAGAACTCACCCGCTGGTTAAAACAGCAAAGTTTGATCTCCCGTCGCTGGTTGATGATTTCCCGTCTGCTGGGCTTTGTCAGCGGCGCATTAATTATCGCGCAAGCCTGGCTTCTGGCCCGCATTCTGCACCACATGATTATGGAAAATATTCCACGCGAGGCGCTGTTGCTGCCTTTTGTGCTGCTGGTGCTGGTCTTTATTCTGCGCGCCTGGGTGGTGTGGCTGCGCGAGCGCGTGGGTTTCCATGCGGGGCAGCATATTCGCTTTGAAATCCGCAAACAGGTGCTCGACCGCCTGCAACAGGCAGGCCCGGCATGGATTCAGGGTAAACCAGCCGGTAGCTGGGCGACGCTGATTCTTGAGCAGATTGACGACATGCACGACTACTATGCGCGTTATCTGCCGCAGATGGCGCTGGCCGTCTGCGTGCCGCTGCTGATT
Organism: Pseudocitrobacter sp. CD920760; assembly: GCF_057782505.1. Classification (NCBI taxonomy): domain Bacteria; kingdom Pseudomonadati; phylum Pseudomonadota; class Gammaproteobacteria; order Enterobacterales; family Enterobacteriaceae; genus Pseudocitrobacter; species Pseudocitrobacter sp. CD920760. Next base: position 1,797,704 of record NZ_CM173490.1, on the reverse strand, counting down.
GTGGTTGCTATCTTCCCGTCGAACTGGGCGGCCGCGCTGATTCTTCTGTTTACCGCCCCGTTGATCCCGCTGTTTATGGCGCTGGTCGGGATGGGCGCGGCGGACGCTAACCGGCGCAACTTCCAGGCGCTGGCTCGCCTGAGCGGCCACTTCCTCGACCGCCTGCGTGGGATGGAAACGCTGCGTATCTTTGGTCGCGGGGAGGCTGAAACCGACAGTATCCGTGAAGCCTCGCAAGATTTCCGTCAGCGCACGATGGAAGTATTACGCATGGCGTTCCTCTCTTCCGGCGTGCTGGAGTTCTTTACTTCACTCTCTATCGCCCTGGTGGCAGTCTATTTTGGTTTCTCGTATCTCGGCGAACTCAATTTTGGCAGCTACGGGATGGCGGTCACGCTCTCGTCGGGTTTCCTCGCGTTAATCCTCGCCCCGGAGTTTTTCCAGCCATTGCGCGATTTAGGCACCTTCTATCACGCCAAAGCGCAGGCCGTTGGCGCAGCCGACAGTTTAAAAACATTTATGGAAACGCCGCTGGCGCATCCGGAACAGGGTGAGCGAGAAATCAATGATAAAGAGCCGGTCACACTGACAGCGCGGGAGCTTTTCATTACCTCACCGGAAGGGAAAATCCTTGCCGGGCCTCTGAACTTTAATCTGGAGGCCGGGCAGCGCGTGGTGATGGTTGGGCAAAGTGGCTCGGGAAAGAGTTCATTGCTGAACATGCTGGCAGGATTTCTGCCGTATACCGGTTCTTTACAGGTTAATGGCGTGGAACTGAGTCAGCTTCACCCCGATAGCTGGCGGCGCATGATGAGTTGGGTCGGGCAGAACCCGCAGCTCCCGGCCACCACGCTGCGCGAAAACGTTCTGCTGGCCAATCCTCACGCCAGCGAGCAACAGTTACAGGCCGCGCTGGATAACGCCTGGGTCAGCGAGTTTTTACCTCAGCTTCCGCAGGGTGTTGATACCGTCGTAGGCGATCAGGCCGCGCGTCTCTCCGTCGGCCAGGCGCAACGCGTTGCCGTGGCACGTGCGCTGCTGATGCCGTGCCGGTTATTGTTGCTCGATGAGCCCACCGCCAGCCTGGACGCGCACAGTGAGCAGCGTGTCATGCAGGCGCTGACGCGCGCCTCTACCCAGCAAACCACGCTGATGGTGACGCACCAGCTGGAAGAAATTACCGACTGGGATGCCATCTGGGTAATGGATAACGGTCAGATTGTTGAGCAAGGCCGCTATCAGCAGCTTGCCGTAGCGCAAGGGCCGTTTGCGCGGCTGCTCGCTAACCGTCAGGAGGAAATTTAAATGCGTGCGTTACTTCCCTACCTGGCGCTGTATAAACGCCATAAATGGCTGCTGACGCTCGGCGTGGTGCTGGCGATTGTCACCCTGCTGGCGAGCATTGGCCTGCTGACGCTGTCCGGCTGGTTCTTATCGGCCTCCGCCGTCGTCGGCGTGGCTGGCGTCTACAGCTTCAACTACATGCTGCCGGCGGCAGGCGTACGCGGTTCAGCGATTATCCGTACCGCCGGGCGTTATTTCGAGCGTCTGGTCAGCCACGACGCCACCTTCCGCGTGTTGCAGCACCTGCGCGTCTTCACCTTCAGCAAATTGCTTCCCCTCTCTCCTGCCGGGCTGGCGCGTTTTCGCCAGGGCGAACTGCTTAACCGTATGGTGGCTGATGTTGATACGCTGGACCATCTCTACCTGCGCGTGATTTCGCCGTTAGTCGGTGCGCTGGTGGTTATTCTGGTCGTGACCTTCGGGCTGAGTTTCCTGGATGGCACGCTGGCGCTGACCCTCGGCGGTATTATGCTGCTGACGCTCTTTTTGCTGCCGCCGCTGTTCTATCGCGCCGGCAAACCCACCGGCGAGCAATTAACGCACCTGCGCGGGCGCTATCGCCAGCAGTTGACCAGTTGGTTACAGGGTCAGGCTGAGCTGACGATTTTTAACGCCAGCACACGTTACCGCGAACAGATGGAACAGACGGAAGTAAACTGGCATGACGCACAGCGTCGCCAGTCGGAGCTGACCGCCCTGTCGCAAGCGCTGATGCTGCTGATTGGCGGTTTAGCCGTCATCGCCATGCTTTGGCTCGCCGCCGGTGGTGTAGGCGGCAACACGCAGCCTGGCGCGCTGATTGCGCTGTTTGTCTTCTGTGCGCTGGCCGCGTTTGAAGCGCTGGCCCCGGTTACCGGCGCGTTCCAGCATCTTGGTCAGGTGATCGCTTCAGCGCTGCGCCTGACGCAGATTATCGAGCAAAAACCCGAAGTGACGTTCCCACAAACAAAAGCCGCTGTGCCAACGCAGGTTGCGCTACGCTTTGAGAAAGTGACTTTCCGCTATCCGGAGCAGGCGCAGTCAGCGCTGAGCGATATCTCCCTGCAGGTGAACGCAGGCGAGCATATTGCCATTCTGGGGCGCACAGGTTGTGGTAAATCGACGTTGCTTCAGTTGATTACGCGTGCATGGGATCCGCAGCAAGGGGCGATTTTGCTTAATGAACAACCGCTCAGCAATCTGGACGAACCGACACTGCGCCGTACCATGAGCGTGGTGCCGCAGCGTGTGCATCTTTTTAGCGCCACACTCCGCGACAACCTTCTGCTGGCGCGTCCTGACGCCAGCGATGCCGAACTGAGCGCCGTTCTGGAACAAACGGGCCTTAGCAAACTGCTGGAAGATAGCGGTCTCAACAGTTGGCTGGGCGAAGGTGGACGCCAGCTGTCCGGTGGTGAGCTGCGACGCCTGGCAATCGCCCGAGCATTGCTGCACGATGCGCCGCTGATGCTGCTGGATGAACCCACCGAAGGTCTGGATGCCACGACTGAAAGCCAGATCCTCGATTTACTGGCAGAGCTAATGCGTGATAAAACCGTGCTGATGGTGACGCATCGCCTGCGTGGGCTGGCGCGTTTTAATCGCATCGTGGTGATGGACAACGGGCAAGTTATTGAGCAAGGTACTCACGCAGAATTGCTGTCGCAACAGGGGCGTTATTACCAGTTTAAGCAGCGTTTGTAGGCTATTATTGAGCGATCGGTATTATGAGGTAGTAGAAACATGCGCCTTGTTCAGCTCTCACGTCACTCGATAGCGTTTCCTTCCCCGGAAGGGGCGCTTCGCGAGCCGAATGGTTTACTGGCCTTAGGGGGCGACTTAAGCCCCGCTCGCCTGCTGATGGCCTATCAGCGCGGCATTTTCCCCTGGTTCTCACCGGGCGACCCAATCCTATGGTGGTCGCCCGATCCGCGTGCGGTGCTGTGGCCAGATACCTTTCACATCAGCCGCAGCATGAAGCGTTTTCACAGCCGTTCCCCCTATCGCATCACGCTGAATTATGCGTTTGGCCAGGTAATTGACGGTTGCGCGCAAGACCGCAACGAAGGCACCTGGATTACCACTGGCATCGTGCAGGCCTATCATCGTCTGCACGAACTGGGTCATGCGCATTCTATTGAAGTGTGGAAAGGCGACGAGTTGGTTGGCGGCATGTACGGTGTCTCGCTGGGCGCCCTCTTTTGTGGGGAATCCATGTTCAGCCGTGCGGAAAACGCGTCAAAAACGGCGCTGTTGGTATTTTGCGAGACGTTTAAGCAAAGCGGCGGAAAACTCATCGACTGTCAGGTGTTGAATAGTCATACCGCCTCATTAGGTGCGGTAGAAATAGCGCGACGCGACTACCTGGAACAGCTCGATATATTACGCATGCATCGTTTGCCGGAACATTTCTGGGTCCCCCGGACACTCTTTTCACCGGAAGTGTAAATGTTTTCAGCACAATTTTTGTCGGGATGATATAATTGTGCCCTGAGAGTCGCTTCTGCCTTTTGCCCCGCCGCCGTTTGGGAATCATTCGAGTCAGATCTCCCGCAGTATCCAACCCGATCTGCGTCACTCGCACGCTCTTTTCGCGTGGTGTTGGGGTAATGCGCAAAAACGACTTTCGGCGATTCATTCGCAAAATCTTTACTTACATGATGAAGTTCGGCATTATCTTGCCGGTTAAAAACTATGGTAGTGATACCCCGAGGACTAGATGGCCAAAGAAGACAATATTGAAATGCAGGGTACCGTACTTGATACGTTACCTAACACTATGTTCCGCGTAGAACTTGAAAACGGTCACGTGGTAACTGCGCACATCTCCGGTAAAATGCGCAAAAACTACATCCGCATTCTGACGGGCGACAAAGTGACTGTTGAGTTGACCCCGTACGACCTGAGCAAAGGCCGCATTGTCTTCCGTAGTCGCTGATCGTTCCTGAGCCCTTTTAGTGGCAACCAGATGCTGAAAGGCCGGGGAAATCCCCGGCCTTTTCTATTTTATAAAAATAAAAAAACCGGGCTCTCGCCCGGTTTCAAATTACTGACTTCAGAGAATCAATGCGCCGCTTCCGGTTTGTGCTTTTGCGCACTCTGGAACCCGTAAGTCAGCTCATTTTTCTCTTTATCCAGCGCCACCGTCACCTGGCCGCCATCGACCAGTGAGCCGAACAGCAGCTCGTTCGCCAGCGGTTTTTTCAGGTTATCCTGAATCACGCGGGACATTGGACGGGCGCCCATTGCGCGGTCGTAGCCTTTCTCCGCCAGCCAGTTGCGGGCTTCCTGAGAAACTTCCAGCGATACGCCTTTCTGATCCAACTGCACCTGCAGTTCGACGATAAACTTATCGACAACCTGATGGATAACCTCGGTAGAGAGGTGATCGAACCAGATAATGTTGTCCAGACGGTTGCGGAATTCCGGCGTAAAGATCTTTTTGATCTCTTCCATCGCATCGGTGCTGTTATCCTGCTGGATAAGGCCGATGGATTTACGCTCGGTTTCACGCACCCCGGCGTTGGTGGTCATCACCAGCACCACGTTACGGAAGTCGGCTTTGCGGCCGTTGTTATCGGTCAGCGTGCCGTTGTCCATGACCTGCAACAGCAGGTTAAAGACGTCCGGGTGCGCTTTCTCGATTTCATCAAGCAGCAGTACCGCGTGCGGATGTTTGATAACCGCATCGGTGAGCAGGCCGCCCTGGTCAAAGCCCACGTATCCCGGAGGCGCGCCAATCAGGCGGCTCACCGTATGGCGTTCCATATATTCGGACATATCAAAGCGCAGCAGTTCAATGCCCATCGCTTTTGCCAGTTGGACCGTCACCTCGGTTTTCCCGACCCCGGTTGGCCCGGCGAACAGGAATGAACCGACCGGACGATGATCGTGGCCGAGACCGGCACGGCTCATCTTGATCGCTTCGGTTAACGCATCGATGGCTTTATCCTGACCAAACACCAGCATTTTCAGGCGATTACCCAGCGTTTTCAGCGTATCGCGATCGCTCTGGGAGACGCTTTTCTCCGGGATACGCGCAATGCGCGCGACCACGGATTCAATGTCCGCCACGTTGATCGTTTTCTTACGCTTGCTGATGGGCATCAGGCGCGCACGCGCACCCGCTTCATCAATCACGTCAATCGCTTTATCCGGCAGATGACGGTCGTTGATGTATTTCACCGCCAGCTCAACCGCCGCACGTACCGCTTTCGCGGTGTAGCGCACGTCATGGTGAGCTTCATACTTCGGTTTCAGGCCGTTGATAATCTGCACGGTTTCCTCGACAGAAGGTTCGGTAATGTCGATTTTCTGGAAACGACGCGCCAGGGCACGGTCTTTCTCAAAGATGTTGCTGAATTCCTGGTAAGTGGTTGAGCCCATAACCCGAATTTTACCGCTGGAGAGCAGCGGTTTAATCAAGTTAGCGGCATCCACCTGGCCACCCGACGCCGCACCCGCACCGATAATGGTGTGGATTTCGTCGATGAACAGAATGCTGTTGTTGTCCTGCTCCAGCTGTTTGAGCAACGCTTTAAAGCGTTTTTCAAAGTCACCGCGATATTTGGTCCCCGCCAGCAGCGAGCCGATATCGAGTGAGTAGATGGTGCAGTCAGCCATGATTTCCGGCACGTCACCGCGCACGATGCGCCATGCCAGACCTTCGGCAATTGCGGTTTTACCGACGCCTGATTCGCCCACCAGCAGCGGGTTGTTTTTGCGACGACGGCAGAGCACCTGAATGGCGCGCTCCAGCTCTTTGTCGCGGCCAATCAGCGGGTCAATACCGCCGACGCGAGCAAGCTGGTTAAGGTTGGTGGTGAAGTTTTCCATACGTTCCTCCCCGCCTGCTTGCTCTTCATTGTTCGGGGCCGGGCTTCCGGAGTCAGAAGACTGGCTCGGTTCGTCTTTACGCGTACCGTGAGAGATAAAGTTGACCACATCGAGGCGGCTCACTTCATGTTTACGCAGAAGATACGCTGCTTGCGACTCCTGCTCGCTGAAAATGGCGACCAGAACATTTGCGCCGGTGACTTCGCTACGGCCAGAAGACTGGACGTGGAATACCGCGCGTTGCAGGACACGCTGGAAGCTGAGCGTCGGCTGTGTGTCGCGCTCTTCTTCACTAACCGGCAGAACCGGCGTGGTTTGTTCGATGAAGGCTTCGAGTTCCTGACGCAGCGCGACCAGGTCTACAGAACACGCTTCCAGCGCTTCACGGGCCGATGGGTTGCTAAGCAGTGCCAGCAGCAAGTGCTCGACGGTCATAAACTCATGACGGTGCTCGCGCGCTCTGGCGAAAGCCATGTTTAAACTGAGTTCCAGTTCTTGATTGAGCATAGGCACCTCCCCCAATTTTCATGCCTGATTTCAGGCTTTTTCCAGCGTACACAACAATGGATGCTCGTTCTCCCTCGCGTATTTGTTCACCATCGCTACTTTGGTTTCTGCCACCTCGGCAGTGAAAACACCACAAATAGCTTTACCCTGATAGTGAACCGTGAGCATGAGTTGTGTGGCACGTTCTACATCATAAGAAAAGAATTTTTGTAACACGTCAATAACAAACTCCATTGGCGTGTAATCATCATTGACTAAAATCACTTTATACATCGATGGGGGTTTCAGCCCATCCTGTAGTTTGTCTTCCGTTAGCTGGTCAAAATCCAGCCAGTCTCTGCTCTTACTCATTGTCAGTCATCATCTTCGGTGGCAAGTGCGCAGTCGCTGACCTCTGTTTATACAGGTACTAAATCTACTGTAGATCATAGATAACTATCACCTATAGCTGTCATTAGCGAACTCTGTCACATTCCCGTCAATAGCGTTAACTGCTTCAAATTTTGATTCATTTTCCGCCAATCTACCCCTTCAAACCCTTGACGCTTCGCGCGAAAACTCTAAATTGTAGTGGCGAGAGTTGGCGAGGTTTTAAACAGCTCCTGACTCCACCACCGGTTCATTCCATCTACATATAAGAGTTACGAAGGATGTCGAAGTATGGAAATGGGTACTGTTAAGTGGTTCAACAATGCCAAAGGGTTTGGTTTTATCTGCCCGGAAGGCGGTGGCGATGACATATTCGCCCATTACTCCACCATTCAGATGGATGGTTACAGAACGCTAAAAGCCGGGCAATCGGTCCAGTTTGATGTTCATGAAGGCCCGAAGGGTAACCACGCCAGCGTGATTATTCCCGTCGTCGAGGCAGAAACTGCCGCATAGCCTTCACGCTTCATTGTGTACATCCCGCCGTCAAAATGCCAGTCCCTTCGACTGGCATTTTTCTTTTACTCGCGCGCCAGCGCATCCACCGGGTCAAGCCGGGCCGCGTTGCGAGCGGGTAACCAGCCAAACAGCACGCCGGTGAGCGTCGAACAGATAAACGCCGTGAGCAGCGCGACGGGCGAAAAACCAATTTCCCAGCCCGGCAAAATCAGCTGCAGCGCCAGCGCTATCATTAAGGATAGCGTCACACCTAACGCTCCGCCTACCAGACACACCAAAACCGCTTCAATCAAAAATTGTTGCAGCACATTGCTGGCCCGCGCCCCCACCGCCATACGAATACCGATTTCGCGCGTTCGCTCGGTCACCGACACCAGCATAATATTCATCACGCCAATACCGCCGACCACCAGCGAGATGACCGCCACCAATGTCAGAAACAGCTGTAATGTATGTGTGGTGCGTTCCGCCGTTTTCAAGACGCTGTCCATATTCCAGACGAAGAAATCTTTTTTGCCATGGCGAAGATTGAGCAACCGCGTGAGCTGCTGCTCGGCAAAACTGCTGTCGTAGCCCTCTTTCACGCGTACCGTGATCGAATTGAGCCACGACTGCCCCATTACGCGCCCCGCCATCGTTGAGTAAGGCAGCCAGACGCGCAAAATCGTACTGCTGCCAAACATCGACTGCTTTTCATCCGCCACGCCAATTACCGTGGCGGGCATATTCCCCACCAGAATAATTTCGCCGACGACATTAGTTTTATTCGGGAAAAGCTGGCGACGGGTATTGTTATCCAGCACCACCACCTGCGCGCGCTCAGCGGCCTGAATCGCGTTAAAGGTGTTGCCTTCGCTGAAGGTCATGCCGTAAACATTGAAGTACTGCTGGCCGATGCCCTGCACGCTGGCGGCGACATCAATATTACCCGCACGTAAACGCAGATTTTTAGAGACGGCGGGCGTTGCGGAACTCACCCACGACTGTTTTTCAATCGCCAGCAGGTCGTCGTATTTTAGCGATTGTTGATACTGCGGATCGTCATCGCCAAAGTCTTTACCGGGATACACATCAATCGTGTTGGTACCAATAGAACGAATATCCGCCAGCACCATCTGTTTTGCCGCATCGCCCACCACCACAATCGACACCACCGAGGCAATACCGATAATGATGCCGAGCATGGTTAACAGCGTGCGCATTTTATTGGCCGCCAGCGCGCGCCACGCCATCGACAGCGCTTCGCGGAAACTGTTGCTGAACTGCCGCCAGCCGGAGACGTGCTCACCGCTCAGGCGTCGCGTTTCGCCCGTCGCCGCTTTTGCCGGAGGGTTACGTAAAATCTCACCGTCATGAATTTCGATCACCCGTTCGGCCTGCGCGGCCACCTGCGGGTCGTGGGTGACGATAATAATCGTGTGCCCCTGCTCTTTGAGCTGGTGCAGAATCGCCATCACCTCTTCGCCGGAACGGCTATCCAGCGCCCCGGTCGGTTCATCCGCGAGGATCACCTGCCCGCCGTTCATCAACGCACGCGCAATACTCACGCGCTGCTGCTGGCCACCGGAAAGTTGTGAAGGCGCGTACTCGACGCGCTCTTCCAGTCCGAGGCGCTTGAGCAGTTCCGCCGCGCGCGTCAGGCGGGCTTTGCGCTCCATACCGGCGTACACCGCGGGCATTTCCACGTTTTGCACCGCCGTCAAATGCGAGAGCAAATGATAACGCTGGAAGATAAAACCAAAGTGCTCACGGCGCAGTTGCGCCAGCGCATCGCTATCGAGAGTGGCAACGTCAACGCCCGCCACGCGATAGGTGCCACTGGTCGGTTTATCGAGGCAGCCAATGATATTCATCAGCGTGGATTTACCGGAGCCGGACGCGCCGACAATCGCCACCATCTCCCCGGCGTTGATATCAAGCGTAATGCCTTTCAGGACGTCAACATTCCCGTCACCGGAAGGATAACTACGGCGAATATCCGTGAGCTGCAGCAGCGCCGTCATTTCGCGGCTCCCGCTTTGCCCTCGCCAATAATCACTTCGTCGCCCGCTTCCAGACCTTTCGCAATTTCCACTTCCGTGTCGTTGCGCGAACCAATGGATACTTCGCGCGGTTTCACCTCACCGTTACGCAGCAGGCGCACGGTATAGCGGTTATCGCCCACGCTGTCGCCCAGCGCACTCAGCGGGATGGTCAGCACGTTTTTCACGCCTGTTAGCTGAATATGTACCTGCGCGGTCATCTCCAGACGTAATACGCCCTGTGGGTTAGGCACTTCAAAACGCGCATGATAGAAAATGGCATCGTTCACTTTTTCCGGCGTCGGCAGGATATCTTTCAGCGTGCCTTCGTAGCGCGTTAACGGATCGCCGAGAACGGTGAACCAGGCTTTCTGCCCCGGTTTCAGGTTAATGACATCGGCTTCAGAGACCTGTGCTTTCACCAGCATGGTGCTGAGATCCGCCAGCGTCAGGATGTTTGGCGCTTGCTGCGCCGCAATCACCGTCTGCCCTTGCAGAGTCGTAATTTGCGTGACTTCACCGGCCATTGGCGCCACGATCCGCGTATAATCGAGATTCGTTTTTGCCGTATCAAGCGAGGCCTGATTCCGCTTAATTTGCGCATCAATCGTGCCGATTTGCGCCTGTTTCACTGCAAGTTCGGTCGTCGCGGTGTCGAGTTCCTGGCGCGAAATGGCCTGCGTTTTCGCCAGCTGCTGTTGACGTGCCAGCGTCACCTGCGCCAGCTTACGTTCGGCTTCCGCCTGAGCACGTTGCGCGCGCAGTTCCATCAGCGTCGCTTCAACTTCTTTAATCTGGTTTTCCGCCTGCTCCGGGTCAATCACCCCCAGCAGTTGCCCTTTTTTGACTTTGTCGCCAATCTCAACGGAGAGCGTTTTCAACTGCCCGCTCACCTGCGCGCCGACGTCAACTTTACGCAGCGCATCAAGCTTACCTGTCGCCAGCACGCTTTGTTCCAGCTCGCCCGGGCGAATAATCAGCGTTTGATACTGCGGCAGCGGCGCATTCAGCGTGCGCCAGACGGCAATCAGCCCCACGATGACCACCACCGCGAGCAGCGCATATCGTTTTTTTATTTTTCCCTTAATACGCATACCTATCCTGATATTTTTCGTTGTTTCAGCCAGAGTGAGAGCGTCAACATCAACCGTTACTAAACAAATAAGTAAAGGTGAACAGGGTAACAGAGTTATTGAGAATTGGTTAAGTTTGCCAGTGGTGAAATCAACGCATCATCCATTACGCGGATTGCTGATATGTTGCAAACCACTGAAAACTCCCATTACCCGACACTCCCCACCTCCAGCGTTGGCCTGTTTTTCTGCTTATGGAGCGGGCTGTGGCGCCCCGGAAAGTTCTGGCATCAGCGCAGCTTTCGTAGAAAGTTTATGCTGCGTTCGCTGGTGATGCCGCGTTTATCACGCCAATGGATGGCAGAAATGGCGAAATGGCCCGACCTCGAACGCCTGTTATTAATTCAGCCGCGACTGCCGGTTCGCCTGCACCGCCCTTATCTGGCCGTCAATCTTGATCGCCATCAGTTGCTGGATGCCCTGCGCTATCATTATCATACGCTGCGCCAGGCGCTGACCACGGATGAGTTACAGCGCTACTTCGCCCACGCAGGCATTCCGCTGGCAGAAATCGAAGGCAAAGACGGCGAAATCTTTACCCTCCATTTTGCGTCCGTCATCTCACTGGATAAAGAGGGGGAAAGCACGATTCTGCTGCGCAACGCGCGCAATGAAATGCTGGCGGAAATTACTTTCACCATTTGCGAATATGAAGGTAAGCGCACGCTGTTTATTGGCGGCTTGCAGGGCGGGAAAACCGAGCAGTCACAGCAGGATATTCATCAGGCGACCAAAGCCTGTCACGGCCTGTTCCCGAAGCGCGTGGTGATGGAAGCGGTGTGCAGCTTTGCCCAGCGCTGGCAGATGGAGCAAATTCTCGCAGTGAGCAATCAGGCGCACATTTACCGCAGCCTGCGTTATCGCGATAAAGAGAAAAAAATCCACGCGGATTATGACAATTTCTGGGAAGCTGTCGGCGGGGTGAACGATGAGCGCGGTTATTACCATTTACCGCTCTCCGTCGCCCGTAAAGACGAAGCGGATATCGCCAGTAAAAAACGCGCGGAATATCGCCGCCGTTACGCGCTGCTGGACAGCATTACCAGCCAGATCCAGCAGCGCTTCAATATTTAGTCGGCTTTCCCGCGCGCCAGCCAGATAACCCGCGAGAACATTTTTCGCAGCAGCGTCGGTACGGCGTCCACGCCGCGCCGCCCTGCTTCCATCGCCACCTCAATGGCCAGGTCAGGTTTTGAGGAGCGGTGAATCGCTTTGGTGATCACCCGGCGCATGTTCATGGGAATATTCTCCGGCAACTGCGCCACCCGATGGTAAACATCAGAGAAACCCTGACGATACATAAAGTGTTCCATATCCAGCGCCGGGAGCGTCGTCAGGTAGTGACGCTCCTGTTCCCTGTCATTATTGAGCAGGCCGCGCACGGTCGCGGCGTATTTCTTACCGGCCTCATCGCCATCCACCAGCACGTGCCACTCAATCCCCATTCGCCGGGCGAATTTAATCAACGGCTTCAGGCCTGACTGGGCAAATTCGATGACTTTAACGCCTTCGGCGTCAAAGTGATGTCCACACTGGCGCGCCAGTTCGTTAATGACCCAGGTTTCGGTTTCGCCCTCCACCAGCAGCCAACAGCGCGCAAACAGCGACGACGCGCGATTAAAGCGAATATGGAACGAAATGCGGCGGCTGTCGTCGGGGTTCATACCGCCCGGCCCTAAACGCCACGCCGCCACGCGGGAGGATTCACGCACCAGACGGCATACGTGTTCCATCGGCGTTAACGATAATAGCTCGCCAGAATTGGTGGTGGTCACGCGCTGTAGCGGCAGCAGATTGAGTAAATTCCACGCCACCGACAGCATGATCGGGTGTAGTCGCGTTTCCGGGTCTTCAATTAACAGCAACGGACGCGCGTCTTTATCGAGGCGTACCGTGCCTTTTGCCTGCAATAACGTGGAAAAGAGCGCGAGAAGGATCATCCGGTGGCTGCGTGCGCCAGGTTTATCAATCATTCGGTTGATGATATCGAGATAACGCCAGCTTCGCTGTTCATCGTGAGAGCGCTGACGCATCAGGCGGTTGCGCGCTTCATCCGAGCCTTGTTCAGAGAAGTAGTGCTCCAGCAGTTGCACCATCGCCGACAGCCCCTGACGAATTTGTGCATCGCTCAGATTTTGCGGGCTGGAAACCAGCTCGCGGGAGAGAAAATCAAGCTGTTGCGCGGTCACTTCGACGTCCGGCGTATTGGGCACGGTGCCGTTGCGAATGCGGCGCATAAAGCGCGCGTCGCGCAGGCGCAGCACTGGCATCAGGCGAATCAAATGGCGCGCCATCGCATCGATATCGTCCAGCTCCAGCGCATGCCCGTTGCTGTCGATAAAACTGCGCAGCGTCATGACGCTGTCATCCGCGCCCAGCTCACCTTCCAGACGGTAAAACAGACGATGATAACCATCTTCCCCGCGCGACCAGCAATCGGCCAGCGGGCGGTAGCGCCGCCCACGATAACGCCCCGGTTCAGATTCGCGGAAGGTCAGAATAATATGCAAATGATGTTCGCGGCCCTTCACATCGCCTGGCGGAAACCAAAAATCGTTACGCACAAAGTGATAGAGCTCATCACGAGGAGATAACAGCAGGGTTAACGCGTCCAGCAGGCTCGATTTGCCCCAGGCGTTCTCGCCAATCAGGACGTTGTTTTGCTCAAGCATTAATGACAATCGATTAATGCCACGAAAACCGACAATTTCTACGCGTTCAAGAAGCATGTCCCCTCCGTTTAGCTACCGCCTTTTCCTTCTGTTATCGGGAGTATATACGCAAAAACATTCAAGTTGCGTCAAGCCGTTAAGAGAGTGCGGCATTGATACGGATCCGGACTGCCCGGGCGCAACGCGACGGTGCTTTTCGCTAGCACAAAAATGGGAGAGTAAACAGATAATGCTACCAATGAATATTCTTAAAAGAATGCACTACACTCTATTCAACCACGCAGATTGTTTAAGGAATAACATCACATTGCCTTACATCAAATTTAACGTATAAATTTAACTGGTGAAGGGATGACAACGTTTTTAAAATAACGACTTCTATACTCGGCTTTATTCTGTTGGCATTGCGGTGATTCTGCTCACTTTCCCTGCCAGCAGTAATGTCGTGGGTATAAATTGTGTCGTCACCCCTTTCTGACGATAAATAATGTACAGAGAGAATTTTCTCATCCTGTACGTGCTTTTTTATTGAGGTGGTTATGTTTAGAAAATTAGCTGCAGAGTTCTTCGGTACTTTCTGGCTGGTGTTTGGTGGTTGCGGTAGCGCCGTTCTGGCTGCGGCATTCCCGGAACTGGGTATCGGTTTCGCGGGCGTGGCGCTGGCATTCGGTCTGACCGTGCTGACCATGGCGTTCGCTGTCGGCCATATCTCCGGTGGTCACTTTAACCCTGCCGTTACGCTGGGCCTGTGGGCGGGCGGTCGTTTCCCGGCGAAAGACGTTATCGGCTACATCGTGGCGCAGGTTATCGGCGGTATCGTCGCGGCGGCAGTGCTGTATCTGGTGGCCAGCGGTAAAGCAGGCTTCGACGCTGCGGCAAGCGGCTTCGCGTCTAACGGCTATGGCGAACATTCACCGGGCGGCTTCTCTATGCTTTCCGCTATCGTCATTGAAATCGTGCTGACCTGTGGCTTCCTGCTGGTCATCCACGGCGCGACCGACAAACATGCGCCGGCAGGTTTTGCACCGATCGCTATCGGCCTGGCGCTGACCCTTATCCACCTGATCAGCATCCCGGTTACCAACACCTCTGTTAACCCGGCGCGTAGCACCGCGGTCGCTATCTTCCAGGGCGGCTGGGCGCTGCAACAGCTGTGGCTGTTCTGGGTCATGCCGATTATCGGCGGTATCCTCGGTGGCCTCATCTACCGTACCCTGCTGGAAAAACGCGACTAATTTACGCTGCGTTTGATGAAAAGCCCGCTATGCGGGCTTTTTTTGTGTCGGATGGCGCTACGCTTATCCGACCTACTTCATCACCGCCCCGTAGGCCCGGTAAGTGCAGCGCCACCGGGCAGGTTTGATATTTGATGCCAATTTCGGTAGTGTCATTGCCGCTCAATACACACTGCAAGGAATAGACCGCTCATGTTGTCGGGACTGCTGATCATTCTTGTACCCCTGATTCTGGGTTACCTGATCCCCCTCACCCATCGCCCCACGCTTCAGCTGATTAATCGACTGCTTAGCTGGATTGTTTACGTAATCCTCTTTTTGATGGGCGTGAGCCTGGCATTTCTCGATAATCTGGCCAGCAATCTGTTGGCTATTTTCTACTATTCCTCTATCAGTATTGTGGTTATTTTACTGTGTAATATTGCAGCACTTTTCTGGCTCGAAAAGTCTCTGCCCTGGCGTCACCATCATCAGCAGGAAAAATTACCATCACGCCTCGCGATGGCGCTGGAATCATTAAAACTGTGCTTTGTGGTGGTCGGTGGTTTTGTCGTGGGTTTAACCGGTCTCTCATTTTTACAACACGCGACCGCCGCCAGCGAATATACGCTTATTTTCCTTTTGTTCCTTGTGGGTATTCAACTACGCAATAGCGGCATGACGCTAAAACAGATTGTCCTCAATCGCCGCGGGATGATTATTTCCGTGGTGGTGATGGTGAGTTCTTTAATTGGCGGAGCGATTAATTCCCTGATCCTCGGGCTGCCATTAAAAACCGGGCTGGCTATGGCTTCCGGGTTCGGCTGGTACTCGCTCTCCGGCATCATGACCACTGACGCCTTTGGCCCGGTGATTGGCAGCGCCACTTTCTTTAACGATCTGGCACGCGAACTCATTGCCATTATGCTCATTCCGGCGCTGGTGCAGCGTAGTCGATCTACGGCACTCGGTTTGTGCGGTGCGACGTCAATGGACTTCACACTCCCTGTTCTTCAGCGCTCCGGCGGCGTGGAAATGGTGCCGCCCGCGATTGTTCACGGCTTTGTGTTGAGCCTGCTGGTTCCGCTGTTAATGGCCTTTTTCACCGCCTGATACCCCCATGGCGGTAGCCTTCGCTGCCGCCAAAATTGCGCTAAATCAACCTCCCTTTAACTAGCCATAAAAACCGCTTTTCAACCACATGGCTCAGGCTTACCCTTAAACATGTATATTAAATATAACTTTAAAAGGTATGACCATGTTTTGTGTGCAATGTGAACAAACCATCCGTACTCCGGCAGGAAACGGCTGCGCGTACTCGCAGGGTATGTGCGGTAAAACCGCCGAAACGTCCGATCTTCAGGACCTGTTGATTGCCGCTCTGCAAGGCCTCTCCGCCTGGGCGGTGAAGGCGCGTGAATATGGCATTGTCGATCATGCGATTGATAACTTTGCGCCGCGCGCCTTCTTCTCCACGCTGACCAACGTTAACTTCGATTCTCCGCGCATCGTCGGCTACGCACGTGAAGCCATCGCCCTGCGTGATGCACTGAAAGCCCAATGTCTGGCCGTTGATGCCAGCGCAAGCGTGAATAACCCGATGGCCGATCTGCAACTGGTCAGCGATGATTTAGACGCACTGCAACAGCAGGCGGCCGAATTTACCCCGAACAAAGACAAAGCAGCG
Source organism: Pseudocitrobacter sp. CD920760 (assembly GCF_057782505.1). Lineage (NCBI taxonomy): Bacteria > Pseudomonadati > Pseudomonadota > Gammaproteobacteria > Enterobacterales > Enterobacteriaceae > Pseudocitrobacter > Pseudocitrobacter sp. CD920760. The sequence goes on along the minus strand of NZ_CM173490.1, from coordinate 1,781,423 downwards.
ATTGGCGAGAACATCCTCGGCCTGCGTCTGCTGTGCCTGTACGGCCTGAAAGGCGCGGCAGCTTACATGGAGCACGCGCACGTTCTCGGTCAGTACGACAACGATATCTACGCGCAGTATCACAAAATCATGGCGTGGCTGGGCACCTGGCCTTCCGATATGAACGCTCTGCTGGAGTGCTCAATGGAAATCGGCCAGATGAACTTCAAAGTAATGAGCATTCTGGATGCCGGTGAAACCACCAAATATGGTCACCCGACGCCGACTCAGGTGAACGTCAAAGCGACCGAAGGGAAATGTATTCTGATTTCCGGTCACGATCTGAAAGATCTCTACAATCTGCTGGAGCAAACCGAAGGCACCGGCGTTAACGTCTATACCCACGGTGAAATGCTGCCAGCACACGGCTACCCGGAACTGCGTAAATTCAAACATCTGATCGGCAACTACGGTAGCGGCTGGCAGAATCAGCAGGTGGAATTCGCCCGCTTCCCTGGCCCTATCGTGATGACATCTAACTGCATCATCGACCCGACTGTTGGCGCATACGACGACCGTATCTGGACCCGTAGCATCGTCGGCTGGCCGGGCGTGAGCCACCTCGAAGGCGACAACTTCGGGCCGGTTATTGCCCAGGCACAGCAGATGGCGGGCTTCCCGTACAGCGAAATCCCGCACCTGATCACCGTTGGTTTCGGTCGCCAGACGCTACTGGGCGCAGCGGATACTCTGATTGACCTGGTGAGCCGCGAAAAACTGCGTCACATCTTCCTGGTCGGCGGCTGCGATGGCGCGCGCGGCGAACGTAACTACTTCACCGATTTCGCCACCAGCGTGCCGGACGATTGCCTGATCCTGACCCTGGCGTGCGGGAAATACCGCTTCAACAAACTGGACTTCGGCGATATCGAAGGTCTGCCGCGTCTGGTGGATGCCGGTCAGTGTAACGATGCATACTCCGCAATTATCCTGGCGGTGACGCTGGCGGAAAAACTGGGCTGTGGCGTCAATGACCTGCCGCTCTCCCTGGTGCTCTCCTGGTTCGAACAGAAAGCGATCGTCATTCTGCTGACTCTGCTGTCGCTGGGCGTGAAAAACATCGTTACTGGCCCAACCGCACCGGGCTTCTTCACGCCGGACCTGCTGGCAATCCTCAACGAGAAGTTTGGTCTGCGTTCTGTGACCACCGTTGAAGAAGATATGAAGCAGCTGCTGAGCGCGTAAGGAGTAAACGATGACGATGCCAACCCCTCAATGTCCGTGGCGGATGCAGGTACACCACATCCACCAGGAAACACCGGATGTATGGACGCTGTCACTGCTGTGCCACGACTACTATCCGTACCGTCCGGGCCAACATGCGCTGGTGAGCGTGGGTAACTCTGCCGACACCCTGCGCGCGTATACCCTCTCATCGACGCCGGGCGTGAGCGAATACATTACGCTGACCGTTCGTCGTATCGACGATGGTGCAGGCTCCCAGTGGCTGACCCGCGATGTCAAACGCGGCGATTACATCTGGCTGTCTGATGCGATGGGCGAGTTTACCTGTGACAATGAGCCGAACGACCGTTTCCTGCTGCTGGCAGCCGGTTGCGGGGTGACGCCGATCATGTCGATGCGTCGCTGGTTGGCAAAATATCGCCCGCAGGCTGACGTGCAGGTTATCTTCAACATTCGCTCGCCACAGGATGTGATTTTCGCCGACGAATGGCGCAACTATCCGGTCACGCTGGTGGCAGAAAACAATGCCACCCATGGTTTTGTCTCTGGTCGTCTGAGCCGTGAACTGCTGCAAAGCGTGCCGGATATTGCGTCTCGCACCGTGATGACCTGCGGTCCCGCGCCGTACATGGACATGGTGGAGAAAGAGGTGAAAGCGCTCGGCGTAACCCGCTTCTTTAAAGAGAAGTTCTTCACGCCGGTGGCCGACGCCGTTAACAGCGGTCTGAAATTCACCAAACTGCAACCGGCACAGGAGTTTTACGGCCCGGTAGGCACGACGCTTCTGGAAGCGATGGAAAGCAACAAAGTGCCGGTACAGGCCGCTTGCCGCGCAGGCGTGTGCGGCTGCTGCAAAACCAAAGTGGTGTCTGGCGATTACACCGTCACCAGCACCATGACGCTGAGCGAGCAGGAAATCGCCGACGGATACGTGCTGGCATGCTCCTGTCATCCGCAGGGTGATTTAGTGTTGGCGTGATCCAGAATGTGAAAAGCCACCGGCCATAACCGGTGGCTTTTTTTAAAATGCTTTGACGTACAGAAAATTAACGATTGCCGCATTACGACTGCGGTTGCGCACTTCCGTTTCCGTGTAGACATTGAGCGTCAACGTATCCGTTGGCGAATATCCCCACATCACACCTGGCCCTATTCCCAATACCTGTTCCCGTGAATCTTTTAATGTATCGCTATTCACTTTATCGTCGGTGATCTGCTTCAGATAGTAACCATTAATACCGACGTGCCACGTCGGCGCCACCTCATATTCACTGGCAAAGTTGAGCCACACCAGTTGCCCCGCCTGGGTGTCATTCACACTACCGTCTCGCCAGGTAAGCGGCTGGCTGCTGGCGGGATCATCATTCTTAAAATTATACAGATATTGCAAGCGCCAGTTTACCGTCCAGCGTGGTTCAGGCAGCCAGGTGGCAGACCAGGTAGGCGTAAATGACCACTGATTTGCACCGGGGTTAATATCCCTGTTCGCATCATATTTCCCCGTAGGAACGTTAAAACCAATCTCAAAACGGTGAACAAAGACGGGTTCACCGCTCACGTTGGTTAGCGGGTGATATTGCAGATACGTTCCGACAAAGATATCCCCGACCCCGCCGCTGTTCGCTTTTAGTTTTGCCGGGCCACCAAAATGCGTATCAAACCCGACAAGTGGAATAATCAAATCCAGTCCCAGCGAAGCGCCATCGAAAGGCGAGTCGGCAAAGGTGTAGAGGAACTGGTGATTACTTACCCACACATCCAGCTTCATCGGATTGAACGCATCTATACGATTACCGCTGTTGTCGCGCAACTGATTAGCATGTGAGTAACGGTAATAACCCAGATAAGCAAACTGCCCCGGCTGTGCCGCCGGAAAACCATCATAAAAGCTGGTAAACCCGGTATTTAGCCCTGCCGGCTGATTGACCGTCGGCGTGGCCCCCTGCGCCGGTATCACGACAGCAACCAGAAAAAACGCGCAAGCAATACAACCTTCACGAAATGAAAGCATGGTTTATCTCTCTTAAGTAAGGAAAAACAGTGAGCTTTAAAGCGCCTCTTCCAGCGCGGCGTGTTCGGCGACATAGTGCGTCGCGGTGCCGTCGGGTAGCCACCTGCGTAACAGGGGATAAAGCAGAAAGGTCATGGCCAGCGTGACAAGAAAACCACAGGGGAAAACCTGACTGTGAATCAGCGCAATCCCGACCGCGCTTGAAACCATCAGCGTAATCACCCCGGCCCAGTTGCAGTTTTCCACCTGAGTCGGTGGCCGCTGGCGACGCACCAGGTAGTAATCCGCAATCATCACGCCGCACAGCGCCATCGTCATGCAACCGAGCCAGGCAATCCACGCGGCGAATTGCTCAAGAATACCTGCGGCAATCATCAGCAAGGCCAGCACGTTGCCGAAGATAACCATCGCCGCGCGCCCCGGTTTCACGTTGAACAGGCTATCCACCAGGTTAACCAGCGCCAACGACCCCGAATAGGCGTTAATCGCCTGAGCTTTTGCCTGAGCGGCATAAATCGTCACAAACCCCACCATCCCTGCCAGGATAACGTAATAGGCGCCCGTGTTACCCATGGCGAAATGATGCGCCATGGCACTCGCCGCTTGCGGATTCAGTTCAGGATGTTTACGTAACAGGAAATCGACGATTTGCGGCAGGCTGCCAATAAAAATCAGCGCCCCCATTATTAACGTCAACAGGTTCTGTACCAAAGGGCCCAGTGCCGCCAGAATAGTGACATCTCTGCGACTACGGCTGTAGCGGCCAAAATCAGCACTAACCAGCGCAATAGTGCCAGCGGTTCCGCCGGTAAGCGCCAGCCCGGCGTCAAAATGCTGCCATGCACCACCGGGAATAATGCCCGGAAAGGCCAGCACGGCGGCCAGAGAAATCCCGTCAGTCACATAAATCTGGTAAATCATAAATGCCGTGATCGCCAGTGTGACCAACGTTAAGAAAAATGATGAGCGAAGGGCCAGCTTAATACCGAAAATCGCCAAAACGACCCACATGAGCGTCATCACCCCATAAAGCATAATTCGGGTGATTAGCGTGTCGTGCAAATCAAACATCAATAACGTGCCTTCATACAGCAGCGCATTTTCCAGGGCCAGAAAACCGAGCACCAGAAAGGAGAAGATAAATGAGCCTAATGCGGAGCCTTTAAATCCCAGGCCATAAAAACGCGACGTCAGGGTACTGGACATCCCGGTGCGATACGCGATTTGCCCCAGCAGTTTACCAAGAACAAAACCCAGCACGCCTGAAACCACACCGGCCAGCACCCCCATCTTGAAACCGGCCAAAACCACGGTGAATCCACCTACGGCAAACATCGCCAGCGCGGTCGCTACCCCCACCGTGCTCATTGAAAGGTGATAACCATTCTTTCGTTCCGCCACCGGAACACTGACCAGTGCATGGTCTTCTGCCCTGGCTGACAGGCTACTTTGTGTCACTGCATTACGCATGTTACCCCCGCAAGAAAATAACTCGCCAGATTGAACAAATATTCGACTAAAAGAGATACAGCAGAAATAAACGCGGGGACAAACCGGAATTGCAGTCACTAGCCGTTAAATGCAGGCAAATCATTTTTCGTGCTTCAGACCAAAAATTACGCGTATCAGTTAAAGGCACGAATGGCTAAACCCATACAAATCAAAGGGAAAATAACCAGCACAATGTCCATCTTCGACTAAACTTGTTAGCGATATCACATTTCAGGAGATGGAAAACCATGAAGCAAACCGTTGCCGCTTACATTGCCAAAACCCTTGAACAGGCTGGCGTTAAACGCATCTGGGGCGTCACCGGAGACTCGTTAAACGGTCTGAGTGACAGTCTCAACAGGATGGGCACTATCGATTGGATGCCCACGCGCCACGAAGAAGTCGCCGCCTTTGCCGCAGGCGCAGAAGCGCAACTTACGGGCGAACTCGCCGTCTGCGCGGGGTCATGCGGACCAGGTAACCTGCATTTAATCAACGGCTTGTTTGATTGCCACCGCAACCACGTGCCGGTGCTGGCAATTGCCGCCCATATTCCATCGAGCGAAATCGGCAGTGGCTATTTTCAGGAAACGCACCCGCAGGAGTTGTTTCGCGAATGTAGCCACTACTGCGAACTGGTTTCGTCACCCGAGCAAATTCCTCAGGTGCTGGCCATTGCCATGCGCAAAGCGGTGCTCAATCGCGGCGTATCGGTGGTTGTGCTTCCAGGGGACGTGGCGCTGAAAGCCGCGCCGGAAAGCGCCAGCAGCCACTGGTATCACGCTCCGCTCCCGGTGGTGATACCCGCCGAAGAAGAACTCGATAAACTGGCGCAACTGCTGCGCTACTCCAGCAATATCGCCTTCCTGTGCGGCAGCGGCTGCGCCGGGGCGCATAAAGAGCTGGTGGAATTCGCGGGCAAACTGAAAGCGCCGATTGTTCACGCCCTGCGCGGTAAAGAGCACGTCGAGTACGACAACCCTTACGATGTGGGCATGACCGGGCTGATTGGCTTCTCTTCGGGCTTCCACGCCATGATGAACGCCGATACGCTGATCCTGCTCGGCACACAGTTCCCTTATCGCCCGTTCTACCCCACGGATGCCAAAATCATCCAGATTGATATTAATCCCGCCAGCATTGGCGCGCACAGTAAGGTCGATATGGCGCTGGTCGGCGATATCAAATCGACACTTCGCGCCCTGCTGCCAAAACTGGAAGAGAAAACCGATCGCCGCTTCCTGGATAAAGCGCTGGAGCACTATCGCGATGCGCGCAAAGGCCTTGATGACCTCGCCAAACCCAGCGATAAAGCCATTCACCCGCAATATCTGGCGCAGCAAATCAGCCATTTCGCCGCTGATGATGCCATCTTCACCTGCGATGTCGGCACGCCAACCGTCTGGGCCGCACGTTATCTGAAAATGAACGGCAAACGCCGCCTGCTCGGTTCGTTTAACCACGGATCGATGGCGAATGCCATGCCGCAGGCACTGGGCGCACAGGCAACTCACCCTGGCCGCCAGGTGGTGGCGATGTGCGGCGACGGCGGCTTCAGCATGCTGATGGGCGATTTTCTCTCCGTTGTGCAGATGAAACTGCCGGTGAAAATTTTCGTCTTTAATAACAGCGTACTGGGCTTTGTGGCGATGGAAATGAAAGCGGGCGGTTACCTCACCGACGGCACCGAGCTGCACGACACCAACTTCGCCCGCATCGCCGAAGCCTGCGGTATTCCGGGTATCCGCGTGGAAAAATCGGCTGACGTCGATGAAGCGATTCAGAAAGCGTTCAGCATCGACGGCCCGGTGCTGGTTGATGTGGTGGTCGCCAAAGAAGAGCTGGCCATGCCGCCGCAGATTAAACTGGAGCAGGCCAAAGGGTTCAGCCTCTATATGCTGCGCGCCATTATTAACGGGCGCGGCGATGAAGTGATGGAGCTGGCGAAAACTAACTGGCTCAGGTAAAACTATCGACATTCTCCTCAGTTACAAGGAAATGTCATGATCGATTTACGCAGTGATACCGTTACCCGGCCGAGCCGTGCCATGCTCGAAGAGATGATGGCCGCCCCGGTTGGGGATGATGTGTATGGCGACGACCCTACCGTCAATGAACTCCAGCGCTACGCTGCCAGTCTTGCCGGAAAGGACGCCGCCCTCTTTTTACCCACCGGTACCCAGGCGAACCTGGTGGCGCTGCTCAGCCACTGCGAGCGCGGCGAGGAGTACATCGTCGGCCAGGGTGCGCATAATTATCTGTATGAAGCCGGTGGTGCTGCGGTGCTGGGCAGTATTCAGCCTCAGCCGATTGACGCAGCCGCAGACGGCACGCTGCCGCTCGATAAAGTTGCGGCGAAAATTAAAGCCGATGACATTCACTTTGCGCGCACCAAACTGCTGAGCATTGAAAACACCCATAACGGCAAAGTGTTGCCGCGCGATTATCTGCGCCAGGCGTGGGAATTCACCCGCGAGCGCAAGCTCGGGCTGCACGTCGACGGCGCGCGCATTTTCAACGCCGTAGTGGAATATGGTTGTGAGCTGAAAGAGATTGCGCAGTATTGCGATTCGTTCACTATTTGTCTCTCGAAAGGTCTCGGCACACCTGTCGGTTCATTACTGGTCGGCAGTCATGACTACATCACGCGTGCGACGCGCTGGCGTAAAATGACCGGCGGCGGAATGCGTCAGGCCGGGATTCTGGCCGCCGCCGGGCTTTATGCGTTGAAAAATAACGTCGCACGTTTGCAGGACGATCATGACAATGCCGCCTGGCTGGCAGAGCAACTGCGTGAAATCGGTGCGGACGTGATGCGTCACGATACCAACATGCTGTTTGTCCGCGTGGGTGACGAGCAGGCTGCGGCGTTGGGCGCATTTATGCGTGAACGTGATGTGCTGATTAACGCCTCGCCGGTGGTGCGTCTGGTGACGCATCTCGACGTCAGCCGCGAGCAGCTCAGCGACGTGGTCAGCCACTGGAAAGCGTTTTTAGCCCAATAAGGAGAGTGACGTGCCGCAAACCGTTTTAGTCCTCGGTGCAAGTGGGTATATCGGCCAGCATCTGGTGGCGGAACTGAGCGCGCGCGGCTACACCGTGCGGGCGGCGGCGCGGCATATCGAACGTCTGGAAAAGCAGCAGCTTCCGGGCGTGAGCTGTCACTCGCTCGATCTTGAATGGCCGGTTACCCTTCCTGCCCTGCTTGAGGGCGTGGAGACGCTCTATTACCTGGTGCACGGCATGGGCGAAAGCCGTGACTTTCTCGCCCATGAGCGTCAGGTAGCGCTGAACGTGCGCGATGCGTTACGTCAGGTTCCGGTTAAGCAGATTATCTTTTTAAGCTCATTACAGGCTCCCGCACACGAACAATCGGAGCATCTGCGCGCCCGTCAGGCGACCGGGGATATTCTGCGTGAAGCGGGCATTCCGCTGACCGAACTGCGCGCCGGGATCATCGTCGGCGCGGGCTCTGCCGCTTTCGAAGTGATGCGCGATATGGTTTACAACCTGCCCGTGCTGACACCGCCGCGCTGGGTGCGCTCGCGCACGACGCCGATTGCGCTGGAAAACCTGCTGGTCTATCTGGCGGGGTTGCTGGAGCATCCAGCCTCAGAGCATCGCGTCTTAGAAGCGGCGGGCCCGGAAGAGCTGACCTATCAGCAACAATTTGAGCGCTTTATGGCGGTAAGCGGGCGTCATCGTCTCTTAATTCCCATTCCTTTCCCGACAAGCTGGATCTCGGTGTGGTTCTTAAATGTGATCACCTCTGTGCCGCCGACAATTGCGAAAGCACTGATCCAGGGCTTAAAGCACGATCTTCTGGCAGACGATCGCGAACTCCGCGCATTGATCCCGCAGAAATTGACAACGTTTGATGAAGCCGTACGCCAGACGCTGGAAGAAGAAAAGAAGCTGGTGAACTCCAGTGACTGGGGCTACGACGAACATGCGTTTGCCCGCTGGCGGCCCGAATACGGATATTTCGCCAAACAGGCGGGTTATACGGTAAAAACCCCGGCAAGCCTGGCGGCATTGTGGCAAGTGGTGAATCGACTGGGCGGTCGCGAAGGCTATTTCTTTGGCAATATTCTGTGGAAAACGCGTGCCGCGATGGATTTGCTGGTGGGTCATAAACTGGCGAAAGGCCGCCCCGCGCACGCGCGGCTGAAAACCGGTGACAATGTCGATAGCTGGAAAGTGATTATCGTCGAGCCGGAGAAACAATTGTCACTGCTGTTTGGTATGAAAGCGCCGGGTTTGGGGCGACTCAGTTTTACGCTGGTGGATAAAGGCGACCATCGTGAACTTGACGTTCGCGCCTGGTGGCATCCCCAGGGTATGCCAGGATTACTCTACTGGCTGTTAATGATCCCCGCGCATCTGTTCATTTTTCGCGGTATGGCGCGGCGAATTGCCAGGCTTGCAGAAGAAATCACGGGCAAAAAAGAGGCATAAGCTCATTTCTTCTTAGTTTCCCATTGCATGAGAGTGAAATTCACGGAAAAATGCGCACGAAATTCTTTTTACACAGTGGATCGATATGAAGGTACTGGTTACCGGCGCGACCAGCGGGCTCGGCAGAAATGCCGTCGAGTATTTGCGCAACAAGGGCATCAGCGTCAGAGCGAGCGGTCGCAATGAAGCGATGGGCAAACTGCTGGAGAAAATGGGTGCGGAGTTCGTCCACGCCGATTTAACGGAACTGGTCTCTTCTCAGGCGAAAGTGATGCTCGCCGGTGTCGATACGCTGTGGCACTGCTCCAGCTTTACTTCTCCGTGGGGAACCCAGGAAGCCTTTGACCTCGCTAACGTGCGCGCCACGCGCCGTCTGGGCGAATGGGCCGTGGCCTGGGGCGTGCGCAACTTTATTCATATCTCTTCCCCATCGCTCTATTTCGATTATCACCACCATCGCGATATCAAAGAAGATTTTCGTCCGCACCGCTTTGCCTGCGAATTTGCCCGCAGCAAGGCGGCAGGTGAAGAAGTCGTGCAACTGCTGGCGCAGGCTAACCCAAATACGCGCTTTACCATTCTGCGTCCACAAAGCATTTTTGGGCCGCATGATAAAGTGTTTATCCCGCGTCTGGCGCAAATGATGCACCACTACGGCAGCGTGCTGCTGCCGCGCGGCGGCCATGCGATGGTCGATATGACCTATTACGAAAACGTGGTGCATGCCATGTGGCTGGCAAGCCAGCCACAGTGCGACGGCCTGCCTTCTGGCCGCGCGTATAACATCACCAACGATGAACCTCGCACGCTGCGCAGCATCGTTGAGCGTTTAATTGACGAGCTGGATATCAAGTGCCGGATCCGTTCCGTGCCCTACCCGATGCTGGATATGGTGGCGCGCAGCATGGAACGCTTTGGCAATAAATCCGCCAAAGAGCCTGCTCTTACCCATTATGGCGTGTCAAAGCTGAACTTTGATTTCACGCTGGATATCACCCGCGCGAAAGAAGAACTGGGTTATGCGCCGATTGTGACGCTGAACGAAGGTATCGTGCGCACCGCCGAGTGGCTGGAAGATCACGGGAAGCTGCACCGCTAAATGCGAAAATGCCCGATGGCGCATCGGGCCTACAACGTGCAGTAAATGTAGGCCGGGCAAGCGCAGCGCCCCCGGCAAAGCCATCACCCCTGTCCATATTTCTCCAGCAACGCTTCCGCTATCGCCTGAGTTTGCGCATCCGCAATGCCGTTCCACAGCGTCGGGCGGAAGTGCATCTGGAACGCCATAATCACCCTTTTCTGCTGCGCTGGCGTCATATCCGGCGTCACTTCGTAACCGTAGCGCGACAACAGATCGAGCAACCCGGCAGTATCAACAGGCTGATACGGCGAGCGTCCGTTCAGGTAAAACGTGACCCGTTGTGAATCCGGCCAGGCACCAATTCCCTGCGCGGCAAGCTGCTGCCACGGAAAGAGCGGGCCGGGGTCATCTTTGCGCTGCGGGGCGATATCCGCGTGCGCCACCACGTTTTGCGGCTGGATGTCGTAGCGGGCGATAATATCTTTCGCCAGCGGGATCAGCGCCTCAATTTGCGAGGGTGAGAACGGCGCAAAATGCTTAACGCCTGCCGTTTTCTGCCAGCCACGGTTCTCAAGTTCGATACCCACGGAAGTGTCGTTGATTCGCGTTGCGCCGCGCCAGAAGCTGACTCCAGCGTGCCAGGCAAGTTTATCTTCCGGCACTAATTGCCAGATGCGCGGTTTCCCGTTGTGCATAGGTGGCACATCAGGAATGAGATAATGCGAACTCACATGTTTATCGGTGAGCGTCGCCAGCGAGACGTCAAAGTCGTCCGCCGTGTAGTGAATCACCAGCACTTTTACGCGCGGGTACGCGGCCTGCGCCGGATGACGGGTATCAAGCTGATACCCGGCTTTGTCGATCACGCCCTTTTCACCCGCACAGCCCACTAAAAAACTCGCGAGTAAAGCCAGCGTCAGGAAACGTTTCATCGGCGCGTTTTCACCGCCGTGCCGCTGACGCTCACCATCAGCATGCTGCTGTCTTTGCCGACGGTTTCATAATCGATGTCGATACCAACAATGGCATCTGCGCCCAGCGCTTTTGCCTGCTCGCCCAGCTCCTGAAAGGCGATTTCACGCGCTTTACGCAGCTCTTTTTCATAGGCACCGGAACGACCGCCCACAATGTCGCGAATGCCGGCGAAGAAATCGCGGAAAATATTGGCCCCGAGAATCGCCTCACCGGTGATCACGCCGCAATATTCCACAATGGTCTGGCCTTCCAGCGTCGGGGTGGTTGAGAATTGCATCATTGTACTCCTTCTTTTAACGTTCAATGCCTTAGCGCAAACTGTCCTCTCCCATTATCGGACCGATGCGCTATGCTTGGAAAGGGATTCCATCATAATCGTATACACAAATCCTTCAGACTGCATCGCACAAACGACACGTTTGAAGGAGGATGTGTTGAGCTGCTTAAAAGGAAAAATTATGCGCTACTCCACTCTTGCACTCCTCCTCCCTGGCGTCATGCTGCTGAGCGCCTGTACCACCGTGACGCCAGCCTTTAAAGATATTGGTACACGAAGCGGGCCCTGCGTGGAAGGCGGGCCGGACGCCGTGGCACAAAAGTTTTACGATTATCGCATTCAGCATCGCAATAATGACCTCACGGCGCTTCGCCCTTACCTGAGCGACGATCTGGCAAAAGTGCTGAATGACAGCCGCAGCGACGCCAGCCACAGCGCACTGTTGCAGTCCGATCCGTTCTCCAGCCGCACCACGCCGGCAGACAGCGCCACCGTCGCCAGTGCATCCACGATTCCTAATACCGATGCGCGCAATATTCCTCTGCGCGTCAGCCTCAAACAGGGCACGCAAAGCTGGCAGGACGAAGTGCTGATGGTCCGCGAAGGCCAGTGCTGGGCGGTTGATGATGTGCGTTACCTTGGCGGCAGCGTGCACGCGCCAGCCGGAACGCTGCGCCAGTCGCTGGAAAAACGCTAACCCTCCCGTGCATCAACCGTCACATGGGTAAATTGTCTGGCATTCCGTGAGGAATGCCGACATTTCTGCCTCCCGCCTCGCCCACCCAACATTTTGTGCTAACTTTAAGTGTAACGCTGGTTTATATTTAAGTTTTAACGCACAAATATTGCATAACTATTCTGTCAAAGGTACTATTTGCGGCCTCAATTGCTGAAAACCTTCGAGAATTTAGCAACATTTTCGTTACATAATGAGCGGGCAAAGCCGGGTTGAGCAGAAGGTTATTCTGCCGAAGCCTCCGGATACCGCAGCAACTGAGTGAGCCGCTGAACGGACGTTCAGGGTAAGTACCTACAGCTAACGCATCTTGACGAGTATCGATGAGCATTAAATTAAACGGCATTAACTGCTTCTACGGCGCGCACCAGGCGCTGTTCGACATCACGCTTGAGTGCCCGCAGGGTGAAACACTGGTACTGCTGGGGCCAAGCGGCGCGGGTAAGAGCTCGCTGCTGCGCGTGCTGAATCTTCTTGAGATGCCGCGCTCCGGCACGCTGAACATCGCCGGTAATCACTTTGATTTCGCCAAAGCGCCGTCGGATAAAGCCATTCGCGAACTGCGCCAGAACGTCGGCATGGTGTTCCAGCAGTACAACCTCTGGCCACACCTCACCGTGGTGCAAAACCTGATTGAAGCGCCCTGCCGCGTGCTGGGCCTGAGTAAAGAAAACGCGATGGCGCGCGCCGAGAAACTGCTCGAGCGTTTACGCCTGAAGCCTTACAGCGATCGTTATCCGCTGCACCTTTCGGGTGGTCAGCAACAACGTGTGGCGATTGCTCGCGCGCTGATGATGGAACCGCAGGTTCTGCTGTTTGATGAACCGACCGCGGCCCTCGACCCGGAAATCACCGCCCAGATCGTCAGCATCATTCGCGAACTGGCGGAAACCAACATTACACAGGTGATCGTCACCCACGAAGTGGAAGTGGCGCGAAAAACCGCCAGCCGCGTGGTGTATATGGAAAACGGCTATATCGTCGAACAGGGCGATAACAGCTGCTTCACCCAGCCACAGACTGAAGCGTTTAAGAATTACCTTTCTCACTGAAGAGACCCGGGACAATGACCATGAAAAAAGTACTGATTGCCGCACTGCTCGCAAGCGTAAGCCTTTCTGCTGGCGCAGCCCAGACCATCCGTTTCGCGACCGAAGCGTCCTACCCTCCGTTCGAATCAATGGATGCAAACAACAAGATTGTTGGCTTTGACGTCGACCTGGCGAACGCGCTGTGTAAAGAGATCGATGCCACCTGCACCTTCTCTAACCAGTCTTTCGACAGCCTGATCCCAAGCCTGAAATTCCGCCGCGTTGACGCGGTGATGGCCGGAATGGATATCACGCCTGAGCGTGAAAAACAGGTTCTCTTCACCACCCCTTATTACGACAACTCTGCGCTGTTTATTGGCCAGCAGGGTAAAGTCGCCAGCATTGATGCGCTGAAAGGCAAGAAAGTGGGCGTGCAGAACGGCACCACCCACCAGAAATTCATCATGGATAAACATCCGGAAATCACCACCGTACCGTACGATAGCTATCAGAATGCGAAACTGGATCTGCAAAACGGTCGTATTGATGCGGTCTTCGGCGACTCTGCCGTGGTGAACGAATGGCTGAAAGCCAACGCCAAACTGGCCGCCATCGGCGACAAAGTGACGGATAAAGACTACTTCGGCACCGGTCTTGGCATCGCGGTTCGTCAGGGCAACACCGAGCTGCAGCAAAAATTCAACGCAGCCCTGGAAAAAGTGAAAAAAGATGGCACTTATCAAACCATCTACAGCAAATGGTTCCAGAAGTAAGATCTGATGAACGAATTTTTTCCATTAGCAAGCGCCGCCGGGATGACCGTCGGCCTTGCCGTTTGTGCTCTGGTCATTGGGCTGGCGCTGGCGATGTTCTTCGCGGTATGGGAGTCAGCCAAATGGCGTCCTGTCGCGTGGGCGGGCTCCGCTATCGTGACCATCTTGCGTGGGCTGCCGGAAATTCTGGTGGTCCTGTTTATCTATTTCGGTTCCTCACAGCTGCTGCTGATGCTGTCGGACGGCTTCACGCTTAACCTTGGCGTGGTGCAAATTCCGGTGCAGATGCAGATCGAAAACTTCGACGTTAGCCCGTTCCTGTGCGGCGTGATTGCGCTGTCGCTGCTTTATGCTGCCTATGCCTCGCAAACCCTGCGCGGCGCGCTGAAAGCGGTGCCGGTTGGCCAATGGGAATCCGGCCAGGCGCTGGGCCTGTCGAAAGCGGCGATTTTCTTCCGTCTGGTGATGCCGCAAATGTGGCGTCATGCGCTGCCGGGGCTCGGTAACCAGTGGCTGGTGCTGCTGAAAGATACCGCGCTGGTGTCGCTGATTAGCGTGAATGATTTAATGCTGCAAACCAAAAGTATCGCCACGCGTACGCAGGAGCCGTTTACCTGGTACATCGTCGCAGCGGCGATTTACCTGGTGATCACTCTGCTCAGCCAGTACATCCTCAAACGCATTGACCTGCGTACCACTCGCTTCGAACGGAGACCAGGCTGATGCTCGAGTATTTACCGGAACTGATGAAAGGGCTGCACACCAGCCTGACGCTGACCGTGGCGTCCATTGCGGTTGCGCTGATCCTGTCGCTGATTTTCACCATCGTTCTGACGCTGAAAACGCCGGTGCTGGTCTGGATCGTGCGCGGTTATATCACCCTGTTTACCGGCACGCCGCTGCTGGTGCAGATCTTCCTGATTTACTACGGCCCGGGTCAGTTCCCGTCGTTGCAGGATTATCCGGGGCTGTGGCATTTGCTTTCTGAACCGTGGCTGTGCGCGTTAATCGCCCTGTCGCTGAACAGTGCGGCCTATACCACTCAGTTATTCTATGGGGCGATTCGCGCCATTCCTGATGGGCAGTGGCAATCCTGTAGCGCACTGGGAATGAGTAAAAAAGATACGCTGGCGATTCTGCTGCCGTACGCGCTGAAACGCGCCTTGTCTTCCTACTCGAACGAAGTAGTGCTGGTCTTCAAAAGTACCTCGCTGGCCTATACCATCACATTGATGGAAGTGATGGGCCACGGGCAGTTGCTGTATGGTCGTACCTACGACGTGATGGTCTTTGGCGCGGCGGGCGTCGTCTATCTTATCGTCAACGGTCTGTTGACGCTGCTGATGCGTCTGATTGAGCGAAAAGCGCTGGCATTCGAGCGCAGAAACTGATGACGATGATTGCATAAAGGCACAATCATAGAGCGGGCAACCTTATAAGTTGTCCGCTTTTTTTTATAATCAACAAAATAAAAAATCATTTTTATTGCATATAAATTCAAAAGCAGGCAGGATATATTCATGCCACACGCAGGGCAGCATCTTTTAATTTTGACAGACGGGAGCCTTACCGATGAAAAAGTTAGTTCTGGCCGCATTACTTGCCACCTTCGCCGCTGGCGCCAGCGCCGCAGATAAAATCAACTTTGGCGTCTCCGCAACTTACCCACCGTTTGAGTCGATGGATGCCAGCAATCAGATTGTCGGCTTTGATATCGATCTGGCGAAAGCGTTATGCAAACAGATGCAGGCAGAGTGCACCTTCACTAACCATGCGTTCGACAGCCTGATCCCGGCGCTGAAATTCAAAAAATATGACGCCGTAATTTCCGGTATGGATATCACTCCGGAACGTAGCAAGCAGGTCGCATTCACCGAGCCATACTACGCCAACTCCGCACTGGTGATCGCGAAGAAAGATACCTATAAAACCTTCGCTGACCTGAAAGGCAAACGCATCGGGATGGAAAACGGCACCACCCACCAGAAATACCTGATGGATAAGCATCCGGAAGTGAAAACCGTGGCGTATGACAGCTACCAGAACGCGATTATCGACCTGAAAAATGGCCGTATTGATGGTGTGTTTGGTGATACCGCGGTGGTGAACGAGTGGCTGAAAACTAACCCGCAGCTGGGCGCGGCGACCGAGAAAGTGACCGATCCGCAATACTTCGGCACGGGTCTGGGCATCGCGGTTCGTCCGGATAACAAAGCTCTGCTGGAAAAACTGAACGGCGCGCTGAAAGCGATTAAAGCTGATGGCACCTATCAGAAAATCAGCAATCAGTGGTTCCCTGAGTAATAGCTCTTCGCCGGATGGCGGCTACCCCGCCATCCGGCAACTACCGCCCACACGGAAGCCAAAACCGAAAACACGCCCCGCCCGTCGATTCCACCAGCCCAATGCCCCCACCGTGCAGTTCCAGCATTTTTTTGACAATCAGCAAACCTAACCCACCGCGCTTCTCGCGCGTCGCCTGCTGGCTGAGCGCCGAAGGGCGAACAAAAAGCTGTTCCCGCACCGCTGCATCAATGCCTGGCCCGCTGTCGGCCACTTCCATCTGCAACCGTTCCTCCTGCTGCCAGATTTTCAGGCGGATCGTTCCACCCGGCGGCGTATGACGAATCGCGTTATCAAGCAAATTGGTCACCACGCGCTCCACCATCGAGAGATCGGCGTTGATCAGCGGCAAATGCCCGGGGATCTCCGTCTGTAAGATGATTTTGCGCGTCTCAAGGGAGAGATCAAATTTTTGCACCACATCGGAAACCAGTTCACTCAGGGCAAAGCGCTCCCGCTGCGGTTTAATCGCCCCATGCTCCAGCCGGGCCAGCTCAAACAGCTCCTGCGAAAGATGACGCACTTTGTGCCCCTGACGCAGGGCGATTTCCAGATAATGCCGGGATTCTTCTGGCGTCAGCGTAGCGGCTTTCATTGACAGGGTTTCGAGATAACCTAATAGCGAAGTGAGCGGCGTGCGCAGGTCATGCGAAATATTGGCGATAAACTCGCGCCGCTGGCGATCGCTGTCGGCCAGTTCATCCCACTGCGAGGCAATCTTGCGCGCCAGCTCGATAAACGTATTGCGCAGCAACGCCACTTCATCGCCCGGCTTTTCGACCGTTGGCTGGGTTGCCAGATGTTTAATCGCGCTAATGCTGTCCTGATCGATACGGCTGGCCTCGCGCGTTAGGGCATTCACCGGGCGCGTCACCCACTGACGCACCAGCATCGCCACCAATACACCGACGCCTGCAACCAACAACAGCGCCCACAGCAGCGTGCTCCACAGGGTCTTATGCCAGGCATTTTCTGCCAGCGCGTTGAGTTCTTCACCTTGCAAAATGATGTACAGATACCCGCGCAGTTCCCCATCCTGACGCAGCGGCGCGGCGCTGAAGACTTTATGCTTATCAGCACTGCGCGGGTCGTCGCCATACACCGGCATCGCAGCCTGACTCAGGAACTGTTCGACGGGGGCGAGCGCGACGCGCTGGCGTTTGATATGCCCGGGTGGCGCGGCATCGGCCAGAATCTCGCCGTCGGGCGAGATAACATAGAGCTCCACGCTGGGGTTAAAGGTCATCAGACGGTCAAAGAGCGGTTTTAACGTGTTGCGATCCACCCTGCCCTGCGCATCCATCAGCGGCTCGCTGCGTACAATTTGCTGCGCCAGATTCGCCGACAGCCGCTGCACCATCGCATTACCAAACTGCATGCTGCTGTAGAGTTGCACCGCCCCGGCGATGGTTGCGCACAGTACCAGCAGCAGAATAAACAGTAGCGTTAAGCGCTGGCTCAGGCTCAGTTTCGCTTTCATGCCGGGCCTCCAACAAAACGATAGCCTTTACCCCACACGGTCAGAATGATTTCCGGCTCGGCGGCGTTATGTTCGATTTTGACGCGCAGGCGGTTAATGTGCGTATTCACCGTGTGTTCGTAGCCTTCATGCTGATAGCCCCACACCTGCTCCAGCAGATCAAGGCGCGAGAAAATTTGCCCCGGATGGCGGGCGAAGAACCACAGTAAATCAAATTCGCGCGGGGTGAGATCGACCAGATTACCGCGCAAACGCACGCTACGCGCCAGCGGGTCGATCACCAGACCATGGGCGGCAATAGTGCCGCTGGTTTGCTGCACATCCTGCCCCATTGCCTGCTGGCGACGGAACAGTGCTTTGATACGCGCCACCAGCTCCTGCACCGAGAAAGGTTTTGCCAGATAATCATCGGCCCCGGTTTCAAGGCCCAGAATGCGCTCCGTTTCGCTGCTGCGCGCGCTGATGATAATCACCGGCAGATAGCGACCGCGCTCGCGAATGCGCTGGCAAATCGTCAGCCCATCGACGTTAGGCAGCATTAAATCAAGGATAACCATATCCCATTGCGTATGCTCCAGGCGCTGCAACGCCCTGCCGCCGTCCTCTTCATGGACGATGGTATAGCCTTCATCTTCAAGGTTGAGTTGCAGCAGCGTGGCGATATCGCGATCGTCTTCCACCAGCAGGATCTGTTTTGCCGTCATCAATCAGTGCCTTTTCCATCTCTTCTGAGATAAAGCTTACCTGATTTCCGTCCGGCAAAAGTTCACATTTTGTTTAACTTCCGCTTTTTACCAGCAGGGTAAGCACTTCGTAGTGGGCGGTATGCGGGAACATGTCGAACAGCTGAACCCGCGCGATGCGGTAGCCCGGCAGACTGGCAATATCTTTCGCCATCGTCTGAGCGTTACAGCTGGAGTAGATAATAAACGGCGGGGCCATCTGGCTTAAGTAATCGCACAGCGCTTTACCAATGCCCCGACGCGGCGGATTAACCAGCACCAGCTCGGGCACGTCACCCTGGGCGGTGGCAAACTGCGTGGAATCAAGCGCCTGAAACTGAAGCTTAGTGAGCCCCAGTTGTGCCGCAGACTGCTTCGCACAGGCGATGGCTTCCGGGGCAATTTCGATACCGGTGAGGGTCATCTCCGGTGTCGCGCAGTGCAGACCAAAACCGCCGACGC
Organism: Pseudocitrobacter sp. CD920760; assembly: GCF_057782505.1. Taxonomy (NCBI): domain Bacteria; kingdom Pseudomonadati; phylum Pseudomonadota; class Gammaproteobacteria; order Enterobacterales; family Enterobacteriaceae; genus Pseudocitrobacter; species Pseudocitrobacter sp. CD920760. The sequence goes on along the minus strand of NZ_CM173490.1, from coordinate 1,762,359 downwards.
CACAGAAGAGATCCCACATGTGCGTGACCGGCAGTGCGCGCACCCAGTCGCGTGCCGTCGCGTATAAGGCGCTGGCAACGGTCGGGTTGGTCTGGAAGAAACTTTGCGGACGGATCCACAGCGGTACGCCATTAAACGTTTCCGCCAGCGCCTGCTGTTCGGTAAAGAAGATCTCCTGCTCGCCTTCCATGATCGCCATGTGTACCGGCTGAATATTGGCGGTGATCACTTTCAGCTGCGGTAACTGCGCCTGCAACGCGGGCAGCGCAGCGCGCAGCTGTTCAAGCTTACTTTCTGAGCGCAGCACAAAGCGCAGCATCATGCCGCCATCGCGCTGGCTTTCGGTCAGCAGCAGATACTTCAGCTCGCCGCGTTTACGCGCGACGTTATAGGGCGTGAGCCCGGCGCGGGCAATGAACGGTTTGAGCGCGGCGAAAACCGGCGCGAAAGAATCGGGATACAGCGGGCAATCGGTCAGGTCAACCGGCGTGCCGTCGCGGTGCAGCATGCCCAGCAGCGGTTTTTCCACGCTGCCGCTGACCACCATTTTGGCTTTATTACGAAAACCCTGCTCCGGCCCGCTGACGGGTGCGCACCACGCCTCTACCGCCTGCCCGGCCAGCAGCGTGTGGAGATCGTTCATTTTGGCGGCGAGTTGATCGTTTACCGGCTGTTCAATCCACTGACAGGAGCGACAGCGACCCGCGTCATAAAGTGCGCACTGCATACAAAGACCTTCAGAAATTCAGGGGCGGCGATTGTATCACCGTTATTGGAAGCGGAAAAACCGTCGACTGTGTGCCGGGACAAAAAGCAGGAACAGGACCAGCATATCCGGCATTTTCTGCATCACCAGCGAGCGGAATATTTCACGTTTTGATTCTCCGGCGATGCTAAACAGTTCCGGATATCCATAACCTAGCGAGGCGGCCCATAAATAGCTGGCAGCGATAATTTGCGTCAGCAGATAGAGCCAGCGCGCCCAGTTGCGCCCTTTTACCACCGAAAACGCACACCAGATTTCAACAAACACCAGAATCAGGCTCGCCAGAAACACCAGCGTCAGGTTCCAGGTTTGCACGCTGCGATGAATAAAATCGAGGAGTCCGCGAAGACCCAGCAGATTGAAAATCATCAGCAGATCGAGGCAACGGATCAAAATAATGGCGAGCGCCGCCACCTGCACCAGAGCAGGAACGTTTAAGCTGGCATGTGAACGGCCGGTTTTAGCAAAGAATCCCAAGATGTCGTCTTCCGTGAAAACGGTTCCCTGCGGACAGGGAACCGAATACAACCTTCCTTAATTTTAAGAGGATTATCCTTGTCTTGCACGCTGGATATCACGCGTACGTTGTTTTTCTGCGCGTGCCATCAGGTACCAGGCGATAAATCCGACAATTCCTACTACCGCGAGAATGAGCGTCGCCAGGGCGTTGATTTCCGGGTTGACGCCCATACGCACGTTGGAGAAGACCAGCATCGGCAGCGTGGTCGCCCCTGGCCCGGAAACGAAGCTGGCAATCACCAGATCGTCCAGCGAGAGCGTAAACGCCAGCAGCCAGCCCGAGATCACCGCCGGCATAATCATCGGCAAAGTAATGATAAAGAACACTTTCAGCGGCGTCGCCCCGAGGTCCATCGCCGCTTCTTCAATCGAGCGGTCCAGCTCACGCAGCCGCGACGAAATCACCACCGCCACATACGCCGTACAGAACGTGACGTGCGCCAGCCAAATGGTGAGCATGCCGCGATCGGACGGCCAGCCGATGGCGTGACCGAGCGAAACGAACAGCAGTAATAACGATAAACCGGTGATCACATCAGGCATCACCAGCGGCGCGGTTATCATAAAGGCAAAGCCGTTGGAGCCGCGAAAACGGCCAAAACGCACCATCACCACCGCCGCAATAGTGCCCAGAATTGCCGCCATGGTTGCCGCGCAGGCGGCAATGGTCAGGCTGAGCCCCACCGCGCTCATCATTGCATCATCGCGGAACAGTTCGCCGTACCAGCGCGTTGACCACCCCGCCCATACAGTCACCAGCTTTGAGCTGTTGAAGGAGTAAATCACCAGCATCAGCATCGGCGCATACAGAAACGTAAATCCGAGCACCAGAATCAGAATTCGCCATGGTGAGCGGACGACCGGTAAGTTGTTCATCCGTGTTCTCCCATCTGTTTTTGCTGATGTTTGTGGAACCACATGATCGGCACAATCAGCAGCAGGAGCATGACGATCGCCACCGCCGACGCCACCGGCCAGTCGCGGTTGTTAAAGAACTCCTGCCACAGCACGCGGCCAATCATGATGCTATCCGGGCCGCCGAGCAGTTCAGGTATCACAAACTCCCCCACCGCCGGAATAAACACCAGCATCGATCCGGCAATAATCCCGCCTTTGGTTAACGGCACAATCACGCTGAAGAAGGTTTTCAGCGGCCTTGCGCCCAGATCCAGCGAGGCTTCCACCAGCGAGTAATCAATCCGCGTCAACGCCGTGTAGATAGGCAGCACCATAAACGGCAGATAGGCGTACACAATGCCGATATACACCGCGAGATTTGTGTGCAGGATCTCCAGCGGCTGGTCGATAATGCCCGCCCATTGCAGGAAATTACTCAGCACGCCGTTGCCTTTCAGGATGCCCATCCAGGCATAAACGCGAATCAAAAACGACGTCCACGACGGCAGGATCACCAGCAATAACAGAATATTGCGCGTCGATGGTTTACTGTGCGCCACCGCCCACGCCAGCGGGTAGCCCAACAGCAGGCAGAAGATCGTCGAAATAGCCGCCACCTGCAACGACTGGAAATAGGCCTCGATGTACAAGGGATCGTCGGTCAATTGCAGGAAGTTGCCAAAATTAAGCGACAGCGTAAGCTGCCCGTCGTCCCACGACATGAGATCCGTATACGGCGGGATCGCGCGCGCCATCTCGGCCAGGCTGATTTTGAATACCGTCAGAAATGGCAGCAAAAATAGCAAAATTAGCCAGATAAACGGCAGCGCGATAACCAATTTACGCCCGTGCGCAACGTTCATACGCGTAAGCCACTGGGCAAAGCCCGCCGGTTTCGCGACGCGGGCTGGCGATTCTAAAGCACTCATTCGCCCTCCTTACACCGTCAGAACGACGCAGCTGTCGGCATCCCAGCACAGACGCACCTCATCGCCCCAGGTGGGTAATCCTTTTCGGTAGCGATGTTCATTCTGTAGCTGTGCACTGATCATCTGCCCGCTTTTTAAGCGCACGTGATAAATCGATAAATCGCCCAGATAGGCAATATGCACCACTTCCCCCACGGCAAAGTTATAGCCATTTTCAGGCGGCGCGTCGCAGAGCATGATTTTTTCCGGTCGCAGCGCGACATACACCGGGACGTTATCTACTACGGATGCATCGGCATCGACTTTCAATGGATGCACCAGCCCCGGAGAATCAATCACCAGGCCATCTTCTTCGCGCGATTTGAGCAGCCCTTCAAAGACATTTACTGAACCAATAAACTCCGCGCTGTAGCGGGTGGTCGGGTGCTCGTAAATCTCTTCAGGCTCACCAATCTGTACAAACTTGCCGCGATTCATAATGGCGATGCGCCCGGCCATGGTCATCGCCTCTTCCTGGTCGTGTGTCACCATCACGCAGGTCGCGCCGACGCGCTCCAGAATATCGACCACTTCCAGCTGCATCCGGTCGCGCAGTTTCTTATCCAGCGCGCCCATCGGCTCATCCAGCAGCAATAGCTTTGGTCGCTTCGCCAGGCTTCTCGCCAGCGCCACACGCTGCCGCTGGCCGCCGGATAGCTGGTGCGGTTTACGTTTGGCAAATTCCTGCATATGCACCAGTGCCAGCATTTCAGCGACACGGGCGCTAATTTCCGCCTTCGGCAGTTTGTCCTGCTTCAGGCCAAAAGCAATGTTTTGCTCCACGGTCATATGGGGAAACAAGGCGTAGGACTGAAACATCATGTTGATCGGACGCTGATAGGGCGGAACATGTGCCAGGTCGACGCCATCGAGCATAATCTGCCCGGTGCTGGGCTGTTCAAAGCCCGCCAGCATACGCAGCAGCGTGGATTTTCCGCAGCCGGATGCGCCAAGCAGCGCAAAAATTTCGCCTTTATAAATGGTGAGGCTGACGTCATCCACGGCATGCTGGCCGTCATAGGATTTGGTCAGGTTACGGATCTCCAGCAGCGGGGTAAGCGCTTTACGGATTTTCGCCTGTGGGCGGGGGGTCGCGTCGTTCAATGGGGTGCTCTCCGGCAAAAAAAAACACACTCGTTATGGCCCGGTTGCCATACGAAAAACTGCGCTGCTAATCCACCCGGCAGCGAACGCCGGGCGGATTGCGTCAGTTATTTACCGCTTTTTACTTTGGTCCACGCGCGGGTACGCACGCGATCAATCTTCGGCTCCTGCACTTTCAGGGTGAAGAGTTTGGCGAAGACATCCGGCGGTGGATAAATGCCAGGGTTGTTGCGAATCGCTTCGCTAACCAACGGGGTTGATGCTTTGTTGGCATTGGCGTAGAAGACGTGATCGCTGATATGCGCGACCACCTCGGGTTTCATCAGATAGTTGAGGAACTGATAGGCTTCATCTTTGTTTTTCGCATCGGCAGGCATAGCGAAGACATCAAAGAACGCCATGGCCCCCTCTTTCGGAATGCTGAAGGAAACATTCACGCCGTTTTTCGCTTCTTTCGCGCGGTTCGCCGCCTGCCATACATCACCCGCCCAGCCGATGGCCACGCAGATATCGCCATTCGCCAGGTCGTTGATATATTGCGAGGAGTGGAAGTAACGCACGTTCGGACGCAGCTTCAGCAGCAGGTCCGTCGCCGGGCCGGTGTAGTCATCCGCTTTGGTGCTGTTCGGGTCTTTGCCCAGATAATTCAGCACGGTGGCAAAGACCTCTTCCGGGGCATCGAGGAAGGAGACGCCGCAGCTTTTCAGCTTCTCCAGATTTTCAGGTTTGAAGATAAGATCCCAGCTGTTCACGGGCGCATCAGCGCCGAGCACCGCTTTCACTTTATCAACGTTATAGCCAATGCCGGTGGTTGCCCACATATAGGGCATCGCGTACTTATTATCCGGATCGTGTTTCGCCACCAGCTTCAGTACTTCCGGGTCGAGATTTTTCCAGTTAGGCAGTTTGCTTTTATCCAGCGGGTGGAATACGCCCGCCGTTAACTGGCGCTCCAGGAAGCTCGCCGAGGGTACGACAAGGTCAAACCCGGTGCTGCCCGCCATCAGTTTTCCTTCCAGCACTTCGTTGGAATCGAAAACGTCATACACCACTTTTATGCCGGTCTCTTTTTCAAAATTCGCCACCGTATCCGGCGCGATATAATCAGACCAGTTATAGATATGCAGCGTTTTTTGCTCCGCAGCGAGCGCGCTTGCCGAGGTGGCCATCAGCACACCCGTCACCAGACCCGTTAACCATTTTTTACTGAAAGCGGCCATATCTCTTTTCCTTCTCAACGTCCGTTAACATTTGGACCAAATACACGCAGTCGGAGGTATGCAATATTCATGCATATTTTTGTCGTACCGCATTGAAGAAGAAATGGTTCCTCTCGCCGCAGTCGTTGCTCGCTTAACGGATGCAAAAACCTCGCCAAATCTGCGAAAGGTCTGGCTATTGAGGGGGATCATCCGGGCATCGCAAGAATAACTGTAGCCAGAGATAGAGGCTATAGCTCAGCGTTAAAAACGCCTTTTATCAATTTTTTATGCAAGATCACTCTATCTGATAGGCCAAAAGGGTCTTTCAGGTAGTGAATGAATCTTTAAAAATAGGTTAAATACGGAATAAACGAACGTGATACGCAGCCGCTCTGGCAGTGGCTGCGCTATTCAGGGGGTGGAATCAGTGAAGAAAGTGGTATTGAATCTCTTCAGATGGCTGTTCTTCCTCTTCTTCCGCTTTAAACAGTAGCTGCTGCGCGAAAGCCTCCAGAATCACCATCGACACCTGCTCTTCGCTTTGACGCATGAAGGCCACGAACTGCTCGTAGGCCACGCCAACAGAGGCAGATAAAGACTGGCAAACCACCAGTTTTGGCAGATTATCATCCTGTATATCGATGAACGCCTTCACGGTCAGCGAACTGGCATTAATCGCAGAGAGATCCGCTGCCATCGCTAACAGTGCGGTTGGACGAATTTCCGCCAGCGCAGAGAAGAGAATAGTGTTATCAATAAGGTCGATTTTAGCGTCAAACACGCCATCAAAATTTTGCATATGCGGCAGGTGCAACGCCTGACAGGTATCGCACTCATAGAAGCTGATGCCTGATTCGTCGAGCCACTGACGTAACGTATCCAGACTCGGGACGACGAGTGAATCCATATGACCTATGACCTCATGCGGTTTAAAACAGAACAAAACCGGGCAATGGGCCCGGCATTCGATCGCTATAGCTTACGCAAAATTGCACGCGTATACCACGAAAGCCGAAAAAACAGTCTTAGCCGCCGATTTTAAGGCAAAAACCGGGGTGCGCCTGACGCTCAATCCACTCGACCATTTTGCCCGCGATATCAATACCGGTGGTTTTCTCGATGCCTTCCAGCCCCGGCGAAGCGTTCACTTCCATCACCAGCGGCCCGCGCGTGGCGCGCAGAATATCCACACCGGCGACATCAAGCCCCAGGGTTTGCGCCGCCTTCACGGCAATTTCGCGCTCGCGCAGGGTAATTTCCGCCACCGTCGCCACGCCACCGCGATGTAAGTTAGAGCGGAAATCCCCCTCTTTCGCTCGCCGCTCAATCGCCGCCACCACGCGATCACCGACCACCAGGCAGCGAATGTCGCATCCCTTCGCCTCTTCAATATATTCTTGCACCAGGATATGCGCGTTTAAGCCGCGAAAGGCATCAATCACACTTTCCGCTGCCTGACGCGTCTCGGCAAGCACGACGCCAATACCCTGCGTGCCTTCCACCAGCTTCACCACCAGCGGCGCGCCGCCGACCATATCGATTAAATCGCTGGTGTCATCAGGCGAATGGGCAATACCGGTCACCGGCAGGTCGATGCCCTGACGCGCCAGCAGTTGCAGCGAACGCAGCTTGTCACGCGCGCGGGTGATGGCGACGGATTCATTAAGCGGATAGCTGCCCAGCAATTCAAACTGACGCAGCGCCGCCGTGCCATAAAAGGTGATCGCCGACCCAATACGCGGGATAACCGCGTCAAAATGCGGGAGCTTGCGCCCTTTATAGTGGATGGACGACGCCGACGGGCTGATGTTCATATAGCAGGAGAGCGGGTCAAGAATTTCGACGATATGACCACGGCGCATTGCCGCTTCACGCAGACGCTTACAGGAATAGAGCGTTCCATCCCGGGACAAAATGGCAATTTTCACCTTTTACCTCGCTAAAAAACCTGAAAAAAGCCCGCGTATGATACACGTACCGCCGGAAGAAAAATGGTGTCCGGCGGCCTTTTTTTCTATCTAATAATCAAATCATTCGAATCGTATCAACGCGCGCAGCCAACGCAGAGACAATTCGAAGGATGAAGATTATTAGCGGGTCGCCCAGCCCTGCTTGTGCAGATAATCGAGAATAAACGGACGATTCTCTTTGATGATGGTGCGGCGAATATGATCGCTCCAGGTGTCACGGCGCGTGTTGCTGCCACGAGACAGATAATATTCCGCAAGCTGTTCGTCGTATTTCGCCAGTTCGTCGGCATCCAGCGGCTGATAGTGGTTTTCATGCACCACGATAGAGGCAGGCAGGCGCGGTTTGATATCCGGGTTGCTGTCCGGCCAGCCCAGGCACAAACCAAACAGCGGCAGCACGTGTTTAGGCAGCTTCAGCAGCTCGGTCACCGCCTCAATGCTGTTACGAATTCCGCCGATGTAAACGCCGCCAAGCCCAAGAGATTCTGCGGCGGTAAAGGCATTCTGCCCCATCAGCGCGGTATCGACTACGCCCAGCAGCAGTTGCTCCGCCAGGCCGAGCTGCGCGTCAGGGCAAATTTGCAGATGGCGGTTAAAATCGGCGCAGAAAACCCAGAACTCCGCCGCCTGTGCGACATGCTGTTGACCGCCGGTCATCTCGACCAGTTGCGCGCGCATCACTTTATCGGTGACGCGGATAATCGAACTGCACTGTAAAAAACTCGAACTGGATGCCGCCTGGGCGCTGGCGATAATCGCCGCGCGTTGCTCGTCACTGATGGGCTTATCGGTAAACTGGCGAATAGAACGGTGGCTGAGAAGCAGATCAATGGTCGGCGTCATCATGTTTTTCCTTATCTTGCTTAGGGGGCGTTTTGGCATTACGCTCCATCAGTTGTGGTGCAACGGTTTGCGCCATGCCCCAAAACAGGGCAAAGGCGGCGGGGAGCATCAGGATTATCCCGGCGAAAATCATCACCACCGCCGCCCCCTGGCTGGCGACAGGCGCAGGCAATGTGACATAGCCGTTAAGCGAGAGCCAGGCGGCCCCCAACAACACCATGCCTATTGCTTCCAGAATCAAAACGCTTTTGGGTAACGACCCGAGCGAACGCATGCGTCCTCCGCTTAACCGTGCTGCTTTATCAGACCACAAGTTTATCTCAGCCGCCGCGATTGTTGCAGGGCAATTCGCCACACATAGCCAGAATGAATTGAAGCAACAGGCAGAACCTTCTTTCGCGCCAGAGGGAATAAGGTCATGATGAGCGCCTTATTTTAAGGTTGAGGAGAGAAACGATGTTCACCGTAATTTTTGGTCGCCCGGGTTGCCCGTACTGTGTTCGCGCAAAAGAACTGGCTGAAAAACTGACGCAGGAACGTGACGACTTCAACTATCGCTACGTTGATATTCATGCGGAAGGCATCAGCAAAGCTGACCTGGAAAAAACAGTCGGTAAGCCGGTTGAGACTGTGCCGCAGATCTTCGTTGATCAGCAGCACATCGGCGGTTGCACGGATTTTGAAGCCTGGGCCAAAGAGACCCTCGGCCTGTACGCTTAATCCTTCGGATGCCCATCCAGCGGGTGGGCATCCGCATCACGGTTTTTCAACCGTAATAAGGTCGTCACAAATAAGAAGCACAACGCCCCCAGCGCACACCAGAATACCGCGCTAAACAGCCACGCCAGCTCCTGCCAGAACGAACGCTCAGAATAGAAAAACAACCGCATCAGCACCATACACAACGGCGCTGCCAGAATCGCGCCGACCAGCGGCCGTAACAAGCGACGTCTTGGCGAAATAAAGCTGGCGACCGCTCCCGGGATCAAAAAGAACAATAACCCCAGCTCAGGCGCGCCAGACGCACGAAACGCGCCCTTCATATGCAGCAGCAACGAAAAGAAAACCACGATAAAAAGCAGGAAACAGCAGATCACGCCGGTCCAGCCGCGTTCAGATCTCAAAGGATCCTCCTGAAAAATTCTCTATCAAACTCAACATTTCACCCATTGGGCGCCCAGTCAGATAAAGCATCTGGCCATCCGTGCCAAAACACTTAAGTACAAAAAGCGATTGTTGCTAGCCGAAGCGATAAGGAACGATTAAACTAACGGCTTCAATTTTTTGGTTATTTTGTAGGTACAGAACAGAGGCAATTACGCGGCTGTCTGAACCAAAACATTAGACTAAATAACCAACTCTTTCAACAAGTTACTGGTAAACAAGAAGTTAGTCTCCGTGAATATAAACGTCGCAGATTTGTTAAATGGGAATTACATCCTGTTATTATTCGTGGTGCTGGCACTTGGCCTTTGCCTGGGAAAATTACGTCTGGGTTCCGTTCAACTCGGTAATTCTATTGGCGTTTTAGTCGTCTCCCTGTTATTAGGCCAGCAGCATTTCAGTATTAACACGGAGGCGCTCAATCTCGGCTTTATGCTGTTTATTTTCTGCGTGGGCGTGGAAGCCGGGCCTAACTTTTTTTCAATTTTCTTCCGCGACGGCAAAAATTATCTGATGCTGGCGCTGGTGATGGTTGGCAGCGCCCTACTGATTGCCCTGGGCCTCGGTAAGCTGTTCGGCTGGGACATCGGTCTGACGGCCGGTATGCTCGCTGGCTCCATGACCTCTACCCCAGTGCTGGTTGGTGCAGGCGATACCCTTCGCCACTCGGGAATGGAACCCGGCTTGCTGGCTATCGCCCAGGATCACTTAAGCCTCGGTTACGCCCTCACCTATTTGATTGGTCTGGTCAGCCTGATTGTCGGCGCGCGCTATCTGCCAAAACTGCAACATCAGGATCTGCAAACCAGCGCCCAACAAATCGCCCGTGAACGTGGTCTGGATACGGACACCAATCGTAAAGTCTACCTGCCGGTTATCCGCGCCTATCGCGTTGGCCCGGAACTGGTGGCGTGGGCCGACGGTAAAAACCTGCGCGAGCTGGGAATTTATCGCCAGACCGGATGCTATATCGAGCGTATTCGCCGTAATGGCATTCTGGCGAACCCGGACGGCGACGCGGTACTGCAAATGGGCGATGAAATTGCGCTGGTGGGATATCCGGACGCCCATGCCCGTCTCGACCCAAGCTTCCGTAACGGTAAAGAAGTGTTCGACCGCGACCTGCTCGACATGCGCATCGTCACCGAAGAAATCGTGGTCAAAAACCACAATGCCGTTGGCCGTCGCCTGGCGCAGCTGAAACTCACCGACCACGGTTGCTTCCTCAACCGCGTCATTCGCAGCCAGATCGAAATGCCCATCGACGATAACGTGGTGCTGAATAAAGGCGATGTGCTTCAGGTGAGCGGCGACGCTCGACGCGTGAAAACCGTTGCCGACCGCATTGGCTTCGTCTCTATTCACAGTCAGGTCACTGACCTGCTGGCCTTCTGCGCCTTCTTTATTGTCGGCCTGATGATCGGCATGATCACCTTCCAGTTCAGCAACTTTAGCTTTGGCGTCGGTAACGCGGCGGGTCTGCTGTTTGCTGGCATCATGCTCGGCTTCCTGCGTGCAAACCACCCGACCTTCGGCTACATCCCGCAGGGCGCGCTGAACATGGTGAAAGAGTTCGGCCTGATGGTGTTTATGGCGGGCGTGGGTTTAAGCGCAGGCAGCGGCATCGGCAATAGCCTCGGCGCAGTCGGCGGCCAGATGCTGGTCGCAGGGCTGATTGTCAGCCTGGTGCCGGTGGTGATTAGCTTCCTGTTCGGCGCGTACATTCTGCGCATGAACCGCGCGCTGCTGTTCGGTGCCATCATGGGCGCACGTACCTGCGCACCGGCGATGGAAATCATTAGCGATACTGCACGAAGCAACATTCCAGCGCTGGGCTATGCAGGCACCTACGCGATTGCTAACGTGTTGTTAACATTGGCCGGTACGCTGATTATCATCATTTGGCCTGGGCTAGGATAATTCTTAGTCTTAAATGTTTAGAAAAATTTTTAGGGATACAGAGAACTTTTCGCATAAGCGTCAGTCATAACTTATGCCACTGCTTTTCTTTGATGTCCCCATTTTGTGGAGCCCATCAACCCCGCCAGATTTGGTTCAAGGTTGATGGGTTTTTTGTTGCCTGGCGCACCAATCCCCCATTCACTTTGCCATCCTTATCCCACTCCCCTGCATCCCTGTTCTGAATGGCAAGAGCGATGAAAACATTGTGCCTTTTTGAATCTGGTCATCAGATACTTGCTTGCGTACACTACACGCCTGACGAAGAACCTGCTGGCGAGACACTATGCCTTACTTTCGCATCATCCTTTTTTTAATGACTGAAGATTTATCCATGCTGACCCATTACTGGCAGCTTGAGTTGTTACGTTCAAAATACACATTTTCATGGATAAGGGTTGTGAAGGAGTATCGTAAGGCGAAGAAAAAAAGTCTTCAGAACAGTCTATTCTGGTTTTGGTGGCGTCTGGCAAACCAAATGCATATGAGTAAAAAGCACCATTATAGACTTGCAGCTAAACGTCTGAATCTTAAGCTTATATCTACTTTCAATGTTGATATTATGCCAGGCGCAAAGATTGGAAGATGCCCAAGAATTCATCACTTTACCAATGTTGTTATTTCTAAATTTGCCGAAATTGGCGATAATTTATCTATAAAACAAGGCGTTACGATTGGCGTTAAGGATATTGACCTTCCAAAGTATTGTCTAAAAATAGGTCATAATGTCGATATTGGGGCCAATACCTGCATTATTTCGAACAACGTGACGATTGGAGACAATGTAACAATTGGAGCGATGTGTTTTCTGAACAAAGATATTCCAGAAAATTCAATTTGTTACAACAAAAGAGAGATGGTCGTGCATTCCTCTTAATGTGAACGAATAATGAAGGCCGGTACATTTTAACGTGTACTAGCCTTTCGATATGCCTGTACAAATTGATGCCCCCGCAATCCTCCCCACCGTTTCCCGTATCTGCCCCTTTGTCAGTGGCTGGCGGTCGGTAACAAAATGTAGCGTCATCCCTTCGATAAACGCATCCAGCGCGCGGGCGGTTGCCGGGTCAAACCACTGCTCCAGCGTTTGCTGGCTGCGCTGCATCCAATTTTGCATCACGCCTTTTAACGCCGGGCGATTGCTGGCAAAGGCATACAACTGATACATCAGCGTCATGTTACGCGGCGTGGTGACTTCACTGCTAAAGATAAGCTGAGTGATGGCATCGCAGGCGGCGGCAGGGTTTTCAACCTCACAGAAAAAGTCGCGATACTCCTGAGACATCCGTTCGGTGAATACGGTAAACGCCTCCACCAGTAATGCTTCAATGCCGTCAAAGTAATAGGTCATCGATCCCAGCGGGACATCGGCACAACTGGCAATTTTGCGGTGCGTGACGGCGCTGATGCCGTGGGCGGCGATGGTTTCCAGCGTGGCGTCCAGGATGCGCTCCCGGCGCTGCGGATCGTTGGGTCGACGGGCCATATTTCTCCTCGTTTGTTTATGTACAAATGTACACAGCCTTGCTAGTGTTGTCGCATCATTTCGTCAACTTCGCTAATGGATAATAACGTGACGCCCCGCAAAGCCCTTCAGTTGCGCATGTATGCGCTGTTTATGTTCTTCTTTTTACCGGGCTTGCTGATGGCCTCGTGGGCAACACGCACGCCCGCTATCCGCGATATTTTATCGGTCTCGACGGCAGAAATGGGCATTGTGCTGTTCGGGCTGTCGGTGGGCTCAATGAGCGGCATTCTCTGCTCGGCTCCGCTGGTGAAGCGTTTTGGCACGCGCGCGGTAATTCGCACCACCATGTCGTGTGCCGTCATCGGAATGCTAATTTTAAGCATCGCGCTCTGGTTCAGCTCAGCGTGGATTTTTGCCGCCGGGCTGGCGGTGTTTGGCGGCAGCTTTGGCGCAGCGGAAGTGGCCATTAATGTTGAAGGTGCAGCCGTTGAGCAAGAGATGAAAAAAACCGTGCTGCCGATGATGCACGGTTTTTACAGCTTCGGTACCCTGGTGGGCGCGGGTGTAGGGATGGCGTTAACCGCGTTTGGTCTACCCGCAATGTGGCATATCGCCCTGGCGGCGCTGGTGGGCATCGCGCCTATCGCTATCGCCATTCGGGCGATTCCCGAGGGTACCGGCAAAAACGCCGCAGATGGCACCCAGCATAGTGAGAAAGGCGTTCCCTTCTGGCGCGATATGCAACTGATGCTGATAGGCGTCGTGGTGCTGGCGATGGCATTTGCCGAAGGTTCAGCCAATGACTGGTTACCGCTGCTGATGGTTGACGGCCACGGGTTCAGCGCGAAGTCCGGCGCGTTAATTTACGCCGGTTTCACCCTGGGCATGACCCTTGGCCGCTTTACCGGCGGCTGGTTCATTGACCGCTACAGCCGCGTGACGGTAGTTCGCGCTAGTGCGCTGATGGGCGCACTGGGTATTGCGCTGATTATCTTCGTCGATGTCGACTGGGTTGCCGGCGTATCCGTGATTTTATGGGGGCTGGGCGCGTCGCTGGGCTTCCCGCTAACCATTTCCGCCGCCAGCGATACCGGCCCGGATGCGCCGACCCGCGTAAGCGTCGTCGCCACCACCGGTTATCTTGCTTTTCTTGTCGGGCCGCCGCTGCTGGGCTTCCTCGGCGAACATTATGGTCTGCGCAGCGCCATGCTAGCCGTGCTGGCGCTGGTGCTGGTCGCTGCGCTGGTGGCGCGAGCGGTGGCAAAACCTGAACCCAACGTTGTGATGGAGAGTAATGGATGAGTATCAAACTGATTGCAGTCGACATGGATGGCACCTTCCTCAGCGAGGCGAAAACCTATAATCGTGAGCGATTTCTGGCTCAATACCAGCGCATGAAGCAGCAAGGCATCCGCTTCGCGGTCGCCAGCGGCAACCAGTATTATCAGCTCATCTCCTTCTTCCCGGAGATTGTTGATGAAATCGCGTTTGTCGCCGAAAACGGCGGCTGGGTGGTGGATGCCGGAGAAGATATCTTCAACTGCAGTATTCCAAAGCAGCATTTCCAGGACGTGGTGCGTTATCTGCAAACCCGTACCGAACTGGAAATCATCGCCTGCGGAAAACAAAGCGCCTACACCCTAAAGCGCTATGATCAGACATTTAAAGAGGTTGCCCTCCGCTACTATTATCGTCTGGAAGAAGTCGATAACTTCGACAATATTGAAGATACCTTCCTGAAGTTTGGTCTCAACGTTCCGGATACTCTGGTACCCGAGATGCAAAAACTGATTCATGAAGAAGTAGGCGATATGCTCACCGCCGTCACGACCGGCCATGGCAGTATCGACCTTATCGTCCCTGGCGTTCATAAAGCGAACGGTCTGCGTCTGCTGCAGGCGCGCTGGGGTATTGACGACAGCGAAGTTCTGGCCTTTGGCGACAGCGGCAACGATATCGAAATGCTGCAACAGGCGGGCTACGGTTTTGCGATGGCGAATGCGTCGGACGTGGTGAAGTCAGTGGCGAAATATCGTGCGCCGCATAATAACGAAGAGGGTGTGCTGGACATTATTGAGAAAGCATTGAACGGCGAAGCCCCGTTCGCCTGAATGACTGCCCGGCAGCACTTGCCGGGCACACACATTATTGCGGTTGGTTGCTGCTGCCTACCGATTTGTCTTTCAGGAAGAAGACGACCGCCACCAGCCACAGCACACCGTTCGCCAGGTTGAAGAGGCTAAACAGCCCATTCCCGCCTTGCAGGTACATGTGTTTGCTGACTTCGATACCGACGGTAAAAATCAGCATCTGCAACATGCCCATCGCCGCCGAAACGGTGCCTTTGCTCATATCGCTGGCAAACAGCGTCAGTCGCACCAGGCCGGCATTCGCCACACCAATACCAAACGCGTAAACGCTCAATCCCGCCGTCATCCACAGATAGGCGTGCGAGGAAACGACCGTCGCTGCCGCCGCCAGTACTAAACCGGCCATAATCGGCCAACCGCCCATGATAATCAGTGAACGCACGGAACGGCGAGAGGTCAGGCGCGCCAGCGTCAGGTTTCCGGCGATCAGCGCGCCGAAGATAGGCACCTGTAACAGGCCATATTCATAGCTGCTGGCCTGCTCACCGCTGATAATAATCACCGGCGATTGGGCTATCCACGCCAGTAACGGCAGGCTAACAAAACCTGTCGCCAGTGCCCCCGCCAGGAAACGTCCATTTTTGAGTACCAGCGCGTAATCACGGCCTAACTCACCGAGAGAGAGCTTTTCGCCGATACGCGTAGCGGTTTCCGGCATTGCGCGGAACAAGCCGCCAAAAGCGACAACCGAGAGCAACGCGAACAGTACAAACATACCCTCCCACGGCGCAACGTGCACCCAGGCCGCACCGACCAACGGGCCAAGCAATGGCGCAATCAGCGCTACGTTTGCCATCAGCGCGGTGATTTTAATGCAGGTGGCCTCGTCGAAAGATTCCTGAATCGCCGCATAGCCTACCGCGCCGATAAAGCACAGGCTGACCCCTTGCAGGAAACGCAGGAAAATAAACTGTTCGATATTGTGCACCAGCAGCGTGGCCAGACAGGTGACGATAAACCACACCACGCCGGTCAACATTACCGGGCGGCGGCCAATACGATCCGACAGCGGCCCCAGCAGCCACTGTAAAAACATGCCGCCTGCCATATAAGCCGTCATCGAGGTGGGAACCCACTCGTTGCCTGCGTTGAATTGTTCCACCACCGCCAGCATACCCGGCTGAATCATATCATTGCCGATATAAGTGGAGAATTCGTACAGCACCAGACAGAGCGGAAAAAGCAGCGCCTGACGGCCCAGACGTTTGCCGGAAAGAGAGGGATTACTCATTACCAAAACTAACTCAGTGTAAAAACGCGCAAGTTTAATCCACAGGTCGTAGTGACGATAGTAAATTATCGCTCAGATGTAATATTTCCGCACAATTTTACTCGTTTAAGGTTTGCTTAACTTTGGATAGGTATAGTGTGCTGAATTCAACGAGTTAACCTGATTAGCGCGCGTGCGTGGGAGCGGAATTAAGACAATCCCCCTTTACCGCTGCGGTTAAGCTTTTTAAGGTATCGGTCATTAATCTGTCATAAAAGTCTGGATGTTATGCTGGAAATCCTGAACCACCAACTCTTCGCGCTGTTGAATGCCACCCCCGCTTCGGCGCAGTGGTTAATCACCCTGGCGACCTTTATCGCCCGCGACCTTATCTCTATCGTTCCCTTCCTGGCGGCTGCGCTCTGGCTTTGGGGGCCGAAACAGCAGGTTTGCGCCCAGCGTCAGCTGGTGGTCAAAACCGCGCTGGCGATTGTCGTCGCCCTGACGCTTTCATGGGTTGTGGGCCATCTTTTTCCGCACGATCGTCCCTTTGTCGATGGCGTGGGCTACAACTTCCTGCCGCATGCCGCAGACGATTCCTTCCCAAGCGATCACGGTACGGTGATTTTCACCTTTGCCCTCGCCTTCTTGTTCTGGCACCGTTTGTGGTCCGGCGCGATATTAATGGTTATTGCCTGCGCAATCGCCTGGTCCCGGGTTTACCTTGGCGTGCACTGGCCCATCGATATGCTCGGCGGTTTCCTGAGCGGCCTTATTGGCTGCCTGACCTCACAGATGCTCTGGCACCGCTTTGGCTCTCAGGTCTATCAACGCCTGCAATCACTCTACCGTATGCTTTTCTCCCTTCCCATTCGCAAGGGTTGGGTGCGTGACTAAGCCGTCAGGCACAGGTAATATGACAGGCTGACTCCGGCGCCCTGCCGGAGCTGGCCCGGTAGAGGAAACATGGAAACACGACGCGACGAGCGGATTGGTCAACTCATTCAGGCATTAAAACGCAGCGATAAACTGCACCTTAAAGAAGCCGCAGCGCTGTTGGGCGTTTCAGAAATGACGGTTCGCCGTGACCTGAATAGCCAGAGCGGGCCGGTGGTGCTGCTCGGCGGCTACATCGTCCTCGAACCGCGTAGTGCCTCGCATTATCTCTTAAGCGATCAAAAAACGCGTCTGGTGGATGAAAAGAAGCGCGCGGCTCAGCATGCTGCGCAGTTGCTTAAAGCACACCAGATGGCCTTTTTTGATTGCGGTACGACGACACCGTGGATCATTGACGCTATTGATAATGAGCTGCCTTTTACCGGCGTTTGCTATTCACTGAATACCTTTCTGGCGTTGCAGGAAAAACCCAACTGCAAAGTTATCCTCTGCGGGGGGGAGTTTCATGCCAGCAACGCCATCTTTAAACCGCTGAGCGAACACGACACGCTGGCCCATCTCTGCCCGGATATCGCCTTTTATTCGGCGGCTGGCATCGACATTGTTCAGGGTGCAACCTGCTTTAATCTCGAAGAATTACCGGTAAAACACTGGGCGATGCGTCAGGCGCGCTACCACGTGCTGGTGGCGGATCACAGTAAATTTGGTAAGGTACGCCCGGCAAGAATGGGCGCGCTGGAGAAGTTTGATGTAATTGCCAGTGATATTCGCCCGGATGATGATATTGTCGCGCTGGCGAAAAAAACGCAGATATCCTTACTTTACTGACCGCGCCAACTGGCGCGGCCTGTTATCGTCAATTAAGAGAACCAGCTACCAAACCATTCGTGGAATTTCATCAGCACGAAATCGAGCATCCGGTTAAAGAACCCGCCCTCTTCCACGGCTTCCATCACAATCAGTGGACGCTGTTCAATAGTTTTATCATTCAGTTTAAAGTCGATGGTCCCGACAACCTGGCCTTTCTTGAGCGGCGCGGTGAGCTGCGGCTGAGTTAGTGAGTAGCTGGCCTTCAGGTTTTTCAGTTGCCCTTTCGGTATGGTAATTGAGCCCGCTTCGCCAGCGCCCAGCTTCGCTTCGCTGGTATCGCCGAACCAGACGCGCTGCGTCACGAAGGTGGCGTCCGGTTTAATCGGCGTCACGGTTTCGAAGAAGCGGAAGCCCCAGGTCAGCAGTTTCTCTGATTCGCCAAAGCGAATGCGGTCCGTTTTGGTGCCGAGTACCACGGAAATCAGGCGCATTTCGCCCTGACTGGCAGACGCTACCAGGTTATAGCCTGCACCTGCGGTGGTGCCTGTTTTCACGCCATCAACGTTCAGGCTTGAGCTCCACAACAGACGGTTACGGTTTGGCTGGCGAATGTTGTTAAAGGTGAACTCTTTCTCTTTGTGGATCGCGTACTCTTCAGGCACATCGTGGATCATGGCTTTGGTCAACAAGGCCATATCGCGCGCAGTACTGAACTGCCCCGGCGCATCAAGGCCGTGGACGGTTTTAAAGGTGGTATTGGTGAGGCCAATTTTCTGCGCATAGCCGTTCATCAGGCTCACGAAGGAGTCCTGGCTGCCGGCGACATAGTCCGCAATGGCAATACTGGCATCGTTACCGGACTGGATAATCACACCTTTATTCAGGTTCTCAACGGAAACCTGTTCGCCAGGCTTCAGGAACATGACGGAAGAGCCGCGCAGTGCCGGGTTGCCGGTCGCCCATGCATCTTTTCCGATGGTGACCATATCGGTCGGCTTAATTTTCCCCGCTTTCAGCGCCTGGCCCACCACGTAGCTGGTCATGATTTTGGTCAGGCTGGCCGGGTCCAGTTTTTCGTCCGCATTCCCTTCGGTTAACACTTTACCGCTGGAGTAATCCATCAGGATCCACGCACGTGCGTCAATCGACGGCGCATCAGGAAGTTGTTCCGCCGCCTGCACAGCAGGTGCGACAAGAAGTAAAAGAGCAGAGCCCGTCACCAGGCCACGAAGGGAAAAAGCATCACGCGTCATAAAAGCCACCCAAGTATCCATTCCAAAAAAACACGCCACTACCGTAACCGTGCTGCACCAGGCGGTGAGTAATAACGTATAAACTCTCTTAAAGAAACAGTGAGTTGGTAAAGTTTGTTAAGTTTACGCAAGATCCCAGGGATGTGCGAAAATCCTGAACAATTTTTTGATCGAGATTGCCTAATGTCGAGGATTGAATCACCATGCTGATACGTACTGATACGAAACACTGGGGTGATTATGATTACGCTGTGGGGACGCAATAACTCAACGAACGTGAAAAAGGTCCGCTGGACGCTGGAGGAGCTGGAATTACCTTATCAGCAGATTATGGCGGGCATGGAGTTTGGTTTGAACCACGACGCCGAATTTCTGGCGCTCAATCCCAATGGCCTGGTGCCGCTGCTGAAAGATGACGAAGCCGATATTGTGTTGTGGGAGTCAAATACTATCGTGCGTTATCTGGTAGCCCAGTACGGCCAGGGACGCCTGTGGCAGGATTCACCGGCAACGCGCGCACAGGGTGAGAAGTGGATGGACTGGGCCAATGATACCCTTTCCCCCAGCCACCGCCTGATCCTGATGGGGCTGGTCAGAACGCCAGCGGAAAAACGCGACCACGCGGCGATTGAAAAAGCCATCGCCCAGTGTGAACCGCTGTTGGCGATGCTTGATGCTGAACTGGCGAAGCATCGTTGGTTATCAGGCCAGGAATTTGGCCCCGGCGATATTGCGGTCGCACCGTTCATCTACAACCTGCTGGAAACAGTGAAAGCCTGGCAGCCGCATCCGCATCTGGCGCGCTGGTATCAGCAGCTTGCGGATCGCCCGGCCTTCCAGAATGTGGTGATGATCCCCGTCACCTGATGCCATTCAGGTACGCTGGCTGCTGCCGCGTACCTGTAATTTCCCCACCAGTCGGACGTGCGTGGCAACATCATCACCGTCGCATAAGTAAGCCACCGCCATTCTGCCCAGTTCGCCGTAGGCTAACTGCACGCTGGTAAGCATTGGCGTCAGCTGATGCGCAATCCGCTGATCATCGTAGCCGCACACCAGAATGTCATCGGGCACCTTAATATTGAGCGTCGCCAGCGCCTGATAGCAGCCGAGCGTCATCCAGTCGCTGGCGCAAAATATCGCCTGCGGCGGCTGCGGTAATTTCATTAGCTCAAGCGTGGCGTTGAATGTTGCATTCAACGACCAGTCTGTCGGCTTAATTAACGCCTCATCAATGGCAATGCCTGCCTGCTCAAGCGTCTGACGATAGCCTTCCAGACGCAGGACGCTGGCGTCCATCCATTCATCCCCGGTAATGTGTGCGATACGCGTCACGCCCTGATCCAGCAGATGATTCACTATCTGGCAAGCATTCGCGCGATCGTCTGGCAGAAACGTCGGTAACAATGGCCGCGCAGGGTCGTACTGATTCAGGAGCACGACCGGGACATTGAGCAGCGGCTCAAACGGAGAAAAATCAAATGCCCGTGTCGTTGGGCTCGCCAGAATCACGCCCGCGCATTTACGTCCCGCCAGCTGTTGGATGATTTGCCGCGCCATTTCAAAATCATCGCCATAGTCATAAACAGTCAGCAACGTATCCCGCTGCCAGGCCGTACCGCTGGCCTCACTCAGTGCGTCAATAAAGGGATCGTAACCGTCCATTCCGCACAACAGTAATGCAATCTCTTCCTGCCCTTCCTGGCGGTGCGCCACGGCGATTTTCTTATAGCCCAGCTTTTGCGCCGCAATGAAAACACGCTCTCGCGTATCGTCGCTCAAACGCACCGCCCGACTATTGTTCAGCACCAGCGATACGGTGGCCTGTGACACCCCCGCTTCTCTGGCAATATCGCTCATGGTTATCTTATTTTTCTTTTGCATTTCGGCTCCTTATCGCTGCCGACTATAGCACAAAACATCTACGCCTTTTTTGTGAACAAAACGGCAAAACACCAGGAATTTCGTTGCGTGCGCCACGTGAGTAATAAATATTAGCTAATATTATTACCAATGGAGAATACTCATGCAATCTCAGTGGAGTAAGTCACAGGCGCAGGAGTGGTACAAACATCATGGATGGGCCTGTGGATTTAACTATTTACCGCGCACCGCGGTGAACTGGACTGACATGTGGCAAGCCGATACCTTCGACGCCCACACGATTGATCAAGAACTGGAATGGGCGCACAACTATGGCTATAACGCCCTGCGTACCAACCTACCGTTCATTGTCTGGGAAGACGATCGCGATGGCCTTCTGGCGCGTATCGACACTTTTCTGACGCTTGCCGCGAAACATGAAATCCAGGTGATGCTGACCCTGATGGATGACTGCGGTTTTTCCGGTGACGAGCCCTATCTCGGCCCGCAAAAAGCGCCGGTGCCCAACCTGCATAATAGCCAGGCGGCAGCCAGCCCAGGCCGCGCTATCGTCATGAGCCCAAGCCTGTGGCCGCGCGTCGAAGCCTACGTGCGCGACATCTTAACCCGCTTCAAAAATGACGACCGCGTGGCTATCTGGGATCTCTACAACGAACCCGGCAACCGTGGCGTGTTTATCGGCCCCGGCGAATCCGGCGAAGTGGACGACGCGCTGGAAGAGTTCGCGTTAACACTCATGGTCTCCGTATTCAGCTGGGCGCACGACGTTCGCCCGAGCCAGCCGCTGACCGTTGGTGCATGGCATGTCGATCACGATGAGTACGCCACCTTCGAGCATCCAATTGATGCCGCCGCGCTGGCGCTGTCCGATATCGTCAGCTACCACAACTACAATACCGCCGCCCGTCAGCTGGACATTCTGGCAAAACTGGCCCAGCGCAACCGCCCGGTACTGTGCACAGAGTGGCTTGCCCGCCACGTCGACTGCAACTTTAGCGAACAACTTCCGCTGTTCAGCGCCTTCGAAACGGGCTGCTACCACTGGGGGCTGGTCGCTGGAAAAACTCAAACCTGGATCCCGTGGCCTGGCGTGCAAAAAACGCATCCAGACCCGCAGTCACTGTGGTTCCACGATGTGCTTCACGCCGACGGCAAACCGTGGTGCGAACAGGAAATGACGCTGGTGAAAGCGTTATCCGCCTACCATCAACAGCGCAGAGATCGCCGCTGATCCTTTAACATGGAGGGGTTATTGAATGAAAAAATCAGTACTGCTGATGCTGGCCTGTTGCAGTTTCAGCGCGATGCCGATTATTGCGCACAGCGCCGAACAGGTTGAGCTGCGTTTTGCCTGGTGGGGCGGTAAAGCCCGTAACCAGGCCACCATGAAAGCGCTGGAAGCCTTCCAGGCCAAATATCCGAACATCAAGGTGAAAGCGGAATACACCGGCTGGGACGGTTTTTATCCTCGCCTGACCACCCAGATGAACAGCAACACCGAAGCCGACGTGATGCAGACCAACTGGAACTGGCTGACGCTGCTGTCGAAGAAAGGCGATGGTTTTTACGATCTCAATAAACTAAGTAAACCTTTGGGCCTCGATCAATACCCGCCTGAAGCGCTGGCGACCACCACCGTGAATGGCAAAATCAACGCCATTCCTATTTCCTCTAACGTTATGCTGTTCTTCTACAACGCCGCTACCTGGAAAAAAGCGGGCGTTGCGTTTCCAAAAACCTGGGATGAACTGCTGGCGACCGGCCCAGTATTTAAAGAAAAACTGGGCGATAACTATTATCCGCTGATTCTCTCCGAGCAGGATGCTTTGCTGATGCTGCGTTCTTATATGTACCAGAAGAACCAGAAAGAGATGATCGACGAGAAAACGAAGAAAATCGCCTGGTCACATGAAGAACTGGTTGAGGCGTTAACCTTCTATCGCAAACTGGCGGATAACCACGTTATTCCCGACACCAAGGCGATGGCCTCGTTTGGTAAAGGCGTGAATTACGAAATGAAGCCGTGGATCAACGGCGAATGGGGCGGCGTTTATAACTGGAACGTGCTCTACACCGCTGAATCGCAGAACCTGAAAAACCCGTCAGACCTGGTGATGGGCCCATATCCGATGCATAAAGACGCAAAAGATGCCGGGCAGTTTAGTAAAACCGCACTGATGTACTCCATCAGCCGCAACACCAAACATCCGCAGGAAGCTGCACAATTACTGCATTTCCTGATGAGTGAATCCGAGGGTGTTCTTCCGGTCGGACTTGAACGCGGTGCGCCGCTGAGCCATGACGGAGAAAAAATCCTCCGCGAGGCTGGCATTCTGAAAGATGAAGATCCGGTAATCGCCGGGCTGATTCAGTCGAAGTCAATGCCAAACAAATCGATGGCCATGCCGTACCTGGAAGATCCGCAATTTGGCGCACTGTTCACCGCCGCCAGAGAAAGCATCGACCACGGTAAAGCCTCCATCGACGAAGCCGCAACTACCTTCGAGGAGCAGGCGAACCGTATTTTACGTCGCATTATGCGTTAATTTTTAGGGCTGACCTTCAGCAACTCGCCGTCGGACTCATCGGTTAAGACATACAGATAACCGTCGGGTCCGACGCGCACATCGCGGATGCGCTGTTTGCGATCGCCGAGGATCCTCGCCTCTTCCGTCACCTTATCACCGTCTACCTGCATCACAATCACCGATTCATCCTTCAGCGCGCCGATAAACAGTTTGTGCTGCCACTGTGGGAACGTCTTCGCATCGTAAAACGCCATACCGCTCAATGCCGGTGATTTTTTCCACACGTAAAGCGGTGGCTCAGTGCCAGGCGCTGTTTCCCCTTTCGCTTCGGGGATTGGCAGCCCACTGTAGTTAATCCCGTGCGTCGCCAGCGGCCAGCCGTAGTTTTTCCCCGCTTGCGGAATGTTGATTTCATCGCCGCCGCGCGGGCCATGCTCGTTCAGCCACAATGTCTCGCTCCACGGATTCATCGCCATCCCCTGCGGGTTACGAATACCGTAAGACCAGATTTCCGGGCGCACGCCCGATTTATTCAGCCACGGGTTATCGTCCGGCACCTTGCCTTCTTCAGTCAGGCGTACAACTTTTCCCTGAAGTTTGTCGAGATCCTGCGCGGTACTGCGTTGATTGTTTTCACCGAGGCCAATATAGAGATGCCCTTTGCCATCAAACACCAGCCTGCCGCCAAAGTGATTACCGGTAGAGAGCTTCGGCATCTGCCGGAACACCACGCTGAAATCACTCAGCGTTTGGTTATCCGCACTTAATTTTCCGTAACCGACCGCCGTTCCGGCTTTGCCATCGTCGCCCGCTTCCGCAAAGCTCAGCCACACGCGGCGCGACTGGGCAAAATCCGGTGCCAGGGCGACATCCAGCAAACCACCCTGCCCGTTTGCCCAGACCTTCGGCACGCCCGAAATGGGCGCTGAGAGCCCTTTACCCTGCTGCCAGTGACGCAGTTCGCCACCGCGAAGCGTAATCAGGATGCCGTGATCATCCGGCAGAAAAGCCAGTGACCAGGGGTGCTCGAGCTTATCCTGCAACACCTGAACATTGACCTCCGCCGATTGAGCGGAAGCGACATACAGCAGAGAACTTAAGGTCAAAGTAAGAAAAGTACGACGCATAGCCTATCCCGGTAGCCGCCATTGATTGGCTTAAGGTTAGACAACGTCATTGATAACGCGGGGGATTTTACAAAACCTTTAACAGGGGGAGTTAACTCCCCCTGAGGTCAGGCGTGCAGAGGGTCGATGTGGGCATTCATACTATAAATGCTTTCACTCAACGTCGTCAGACAGCGTTCGAGCGATTCCACGTTAACGGCGATGGAGGTCGGGCAGTCATGGTGCCCGGTCATCAAACACACAGCCGCAGAAGCGATTGCTTCGCCTGCCTGCCGCAAAGCGTCCCTTTCTTTCGGCGTTGCGGACTGTATCAGCTGTGGTGCTTTGCTACGCAATTCACCACATAAATCAAACAAGTTAGTACGCAGATGCTCGTTATCGCTGATCGACATATATCCCTTCGCTTTTCTGAGTTGCAGGTAAGCGTCGAGATCGATGCGCGCATTGATGATTTTATTCATCATGTTGCGTTTCAGCGTCATTCCACTCATGTGATTTCCTCCCTCCTCATCCATTTGGCACATTTATTATAAGGTCATTTTTCGTACAGAATGATGCGTGAGGTCAATAATTCAACAACTGAAACGAGCCAGAAACAATTTTTCTACACTGACACTAATCCCCGTCTCCCGGCCTGAAAAATGGTGATTAACGTATCTGGCTGTCGTGGCGCGCCGTATGTATAATCTCCCGATTCCGAGCAATGAATAGTATATAAAATGAGCAAAATTGGTTTTGTATCGTTGGGCTGCCCAAAAGTCAAAAATAATACATTCTTTATTTAACTACGCTGTTCCCTTCAGAAAGCAAAAAACCCGGCCGAAGCAGGGTTTCTTTAAGTTGTGAAACTGACCGATAAGGCGGCTTCGTTCAACCATACGTCAGGCGTCTACAGCGCTGGGGTTGTTGTGTGTCGCTGACTGTATCCCATTTTGTAGCGCAACAAAAGCCCTGAGACCTTACTCACTATCAGCCGTGTCGAAACTTTTGCTGTATGGGCAATGTTTCGATTTCGTGACGTAGGTAAAGGTGTAGATGCTGTTGGAGTAGATGCACAAAGTGCGACCATTCTCCGTGGTTGACTGTTCCGGGTTGCTCATTGTTATTTGTCCCGCGCTGGCGCTAAGCGGCAACAACAAACCGCAAAATATCAATACAGTACATTTCATCCATAACCTCTCAATGTCGTTGCTCACCAATCATGACTACTTAGTAGCCTTCTCTCGTTCAGATGATTATAGTAACTAAGTTGATCAATTTTACCGATCGATTTTATAATTTCGATCGATTAAAGTGATTAACGTACATCCATGTATTTGCCGATGGTGTACTAACTCTTTCTAACTAAGGAGGCTGTTTTGAAAAAGATTTTTGCGGTATTTCTGGGGCTTGGTATCTGCAATGGTGTACTGGCGGATGATGGCTCACCTGAACTGAAATCAGAAAGTCAGACTGTTGTTCGTGGTGCAGGTTATCAATGTGACAAAGTGAATGGTGTCTTCCCTGCGGCTTTTGGTGGCTCAGTCACTGTGTTCTGCGATGACGCATATCAGTACATAATTAAGGACAAAGGCGGGAGATATACCGTCGAAGTTAATGATTAAGGAATAGACATAATGGCGATGAAGTCTTGCAGGGAGTGTGGTCAGAAAGTTTCCTCTGAAGCAAAAGTATGTCCCGGTTGCGGGGTAAAAAAACCATACCAGTCTCCGGTTCGTGGGTTAATTTTCATCGGCATTGTTGTAATCGCCGTCTTCAAGGGGTGCAGTAGTGAAGGAGGTAGTTCAGGTAATTCATATCATTCTAATGACGTCGCCAACAGCAGTGCGCCCACAAGTCAGCCCTTCGTTTCACCGGATGTTGTGAGCGTAAAAAAAGCATCACCAGCAAATATGTCCCCGGCTAGCACAGTACCGTTTACAACGGCTCAAGTATGCAAAGCAACGATTGCGGGAATGTTTGGACACGCCGTTGGTAGTATTAAAGCGGCTAAAGCAGGGACCAAAGGGGTCTTTACTATTTCGTATCGTCGTCCGTCGGATGGTAAGAATTTCTTATTCGACTGCAAACTCTCTGATGACAATGTGATCTGGAGAGAATCAGGCAAAAGTAGCGATCGCTGGAATGGCACAGGAAATGTTGAATTTAACGTGGTGTTCACAGTCAAAGATACGACGCTGGTTATTACCGAGTTGCATGCAGACACTGATGATGTAACGTACAAATTTTCAAAGAAAGATTTTCGGTAACTTATTCATTGGGGGGGCTTTCCGGCTACCCCAACGCCCCCCCGCCAGGAAGATTTCAGAAGCCCCCACCTTGTACACAGTCAGCGGCGAAAATATCACCGCCACACTTGCAGCACGGTCTAACGAAGCGTCTCTGCTCGCCATAGTCGCTCGACATCTGTGGCGAATATCAGTGACGGGGGTTAGTGGTTAAGGCGAGTAACGTTTATAGCAAATCCGTGACCTGGCATACCTCTCTGCTGACTCAGTCATTTCCTGCTTTCTGCGTATGTCATCATACGGAGCTTAAGTAACGTTATCCCATAACCGTCAGTGATTCGGAAAATGTATTTTTCATCACAGTATTTGTTTAATTGCTTGAAATAAAAATCAGTAAGTGGGTCAGAACGCTTTGAATGTAAGAGTGAGAATAGTTTCGGTAGTTCATACCTTAGAGCACGACCTGGCAGGGAAGAAACAATCACTCCGTTGCCGCACTCGAGATCGACGAGTTTCATGTTCTGGAGATTTCGTCGTATTTCAGCAATCAGTGGTAGTAGCTTCTCCTTGAACGCCAATTCTTCAGATTTGAGATGTTCTTCTGTGAGAGCCACTGAAAAAATGGTGATTAACTCACTGATAGTATAATGATAATACTCGTTATTGAACCGCTCCTTGGACGCCTCTGATAAGAGATCCAACTCTTGCTGAATGCTGTGTGATTCTGGTATTTGTATCTTGGCTAGCTCAGTACAGCGCTTATCATAAAGAAAATCCAGACCATGTTTTATGTTCACAAGATGCTCAAAGCGCTCTTTGGCGTAGGCGAGGAGTTCAGCAATATTTATACCGAAACTCACATCTTCCTTGCCCACAATGTTGCTCGAAAGACTAACGGTAAAGTCAAAGCCTTCGAAAGAATTCTCATGAGGCCAACTCGCGAACAGCTTTTCCTCATTGCCGTTACGAAGTTTTGTTGGATGAGCTCCGAACACTGACCTGATTTCTCCAAAGTAAAGGTCATCATCCTTACCTGATAGATAAGCCACTTTCTTTTTGAAAACAGTATTCTTTCCTTTAAAGGGCCATCCTTCAAGTTTCTCGCTTATCACAATCCGGTGAAGTTGCTCAACGGATTCAGTAATGATGTCGATTGAAGATATGAGGGAGTAAACTTGCATCGCTCTGATGTCGATATCTTCTGATAACTCAGGGTAATTTTTTATGTATCGGATAGCTACGGTTATCCAGTCCATGCAACTGCATAATGCGCCCCATCTGTTTTTACCATTCTGATCTGAGAAGTGTGTATAAACGTAATCAAGGTTGTGGTTTACCGCCTCCCTAAGCTCATCGATGAGATACTCATTTATCTCTACGCCATAGTCCTCAAGCATCGTGTGCATAACCTTCAACCTTAGTAAACTTGTTTAAGACATAAAGTAAATCATTCGACAACTTGGATAAATAGTCATGAGGACGAAATTTCAGATTTATCAATTTGATAGTAATGCTTTGACCTTGGCAACCATTCCAACGGAACAATCACACAGTTTCGCTATCTCCGCGTATGTGTTACCGCCTTTGATGAGGTACGACTCAATCTTGCGTCGCAGATCTGTATCCGCAGGTCTGCCTTTGTATTTGTTTTCAGCCTTAGCCTTAGCGATACCCTGTGCCTGACGCTGGCGACGCTTGGTGTAATCCTCGTGTGCGTAATGGGCTGCAATGTCCATCATGAGGCCGTTGATAAGTTGCACTATACGATCATCGACTGCTGGTTGTAATGCCCCGTGGGAAGTTGGCAGGTCAACCACAATGACACGTAAACCACGTTCAGCAATGCGAGCTTTCAGAGCCTCATATTGTGCAGCAGGTAGACGGGTTAAACGGTCGATAGACTCCACCAGCAACAGATCACCTTGTTTGGCGGCCTCTAAAAGTCTGGAGAGTTCAGGGCGGTCCAGCTTTGCACCTGAAAAGTTTTCCACGTAGTGCATGATGTTCGTTAGCTGGTGGTTTGCCGCGAACTGGTTAACCGTATCAAGGGCGCGTGTTGCGTCCTGATCATCAGTTGATGCTCTGAGGTAAGCGTGGGTCGTGATTTGGTGTGTAGCCATTGTCTTTTTCACATTGGGTTTTCATTTGAATATCTTACGTGAATTATCTATATAGAGTCAATTTATACCACTCATTGTGAATAAATTTGTTCACGAATGTACTTTTCATTTCAGGTATACCCTTTGTGAAAATAGAGATATGGCCTTATCCCCGAGGTGGGGCGATGGTTCAGAGGAGAATTTTCCTTGCTTTCAGCAGGATTTAATCTGAGAAACTCCAGCCGGGGCGATAGCGATCAAAGCGCCATGTGCTGCTGGCTGAGATGGGCCAACATTGAGAATGTCAGCATGAAATTTTATGTGCGAATGCGGCTGGTGGTGAGAGGTGAACATGTTAAGCAAACTTGCCACCAGCAGAGTAAAGCGGTGTGCTGCTTCAGGATTTGCACACACGGCTACGCCTTGCCTCCGTGACTTACTGACGTGCGTCACAGTAACTAACGTTGTATATAAAAGAGCTTTGGGATTATTGGGCTTGTAGGGATTTATTATGTATAAGGTTGTTTTAAATAGCAATTAAACCATATTGCCGTGGGATTACTTTTGGCGTTTACAGGTTAGGGTGGGATTATTTAGTTCAGGAAAAAGAAAAGGGGCTGTTAGCCCCGATTAAACAGACACTATTGGTTTGATACCACCATCGATTTTTCTTTCCTCTATCCATTGTGCCGCCTGTTTTGGTTTCCAGTCCCGAGGAAACCAGTAGCGGGAACGGTCTACGTTTTGCCCATTGGTATAGATTCTCGCCTGACGGTAGCCCAATTCTTCCAGCTTGCGCTTAACCTTATCAGGGCTTTCATTGAATACGTTTTTCAGCATATCCATTTTGAAAACCTTGTTGGATTCCAGCCAGTCGGTCAACTCAATATCCAGCATCGATCGTGATTGCTCTATCATGCTTGTTAACGTCGCTGTATGTTCGCAGCGGTTCGGATTAAAGCCAGCCAGATCATATTGCTGAAACCAGAAGTAAAGCGCATCAAGATTCCCTTGCTCCTGCAACCATTTATCCAGGCGGTCAATAAATTGCGTGGTATCTTCGCGATCCTGTTGGTGCTCAAGGTAGCTGACTGCATACCAACGCCGTTCGTTAGCATCAAGTTTTAGGGGGCGTTTTTCGTTGCTGGCAAGAATAAAGCGGGTGCAAGTATCAACCATCCGTGCCTGAGCGTATTTTTCTTCAACCTGTTGCCGCCGTTCGGTTAGCAGCGACTTAAGCTGTGTTTGCAAGGTCTTTGACATTGATTGGCAGTCATCAAGGAAGACCAGCATGGAGGACGAAAGCACGGAGCTAAACTTCCCGGTCAGCTTTTCATAGGAATTAAGCAGTGATGCCTGCTTGTTCAGCAATGGGTATAAAATCTGATTAAACAGGAAACCTTTCCCGGTTCCGGTATCGCTTGTCAGCATCAGATGCCAGCTTGGTTTTTCTTCTGGTCGCTGGAACATATGCGCCAGCCACTGGCAAACGGTACGGCGCTCCTGAGCTACAGGGAAGAGGCGCTCCAGAAACCCAAGCCACAGTGAAAGATCCGCATCTGGCATGGCTTCAGTTTTTGGTTCGTATGGCTGCCATGTATTGAGCACTGGCACACCATCAGCTTCATGGATCAGTGGAACCTCTTTACCCGGGGCGAAGGTCTTGCCGGAAACAAACTTTAGACGCTGGACCAGGGCTTCATGAACCATCGCCAGATTAGGCTTCGTGTTTGCTCCAGACTGCTTTTTGTACCATTGAATAAATAAATTGTACTCCGCGTGGAAGGAGTATGTTTTATCCGTCTCTATACTGTAAAGCTCAGGACCTTGCGGGCGGTTGAGGTAAACATAACCATGTTCTTTCATGTAATTAGAAAAATCCAGGGCATGTAATTTCTTTGTTTCTTCTAACTCACTATCGTAAACATCTACATCGTTTGCGGCGCGTTCTTCTGTCAGGTGTTCTGTGTTCTGGTTCTGCATGTATCCTCCACTGAGGTGTTAAAAATAGCATTAATAAGGTCGGTATAGTGTTCTGGTGAACTGGAGATTTCATTGAGCAGGCGGCGAACAAATACAGGGATTGGCATATCTCCACGCGCGGAGGTTAGCCAATCTGCAACAGTTCCCGGTACGGTGATATCGTAGATTTTCATCATTGTTTTCCTTTTTCAGCGGGGATTGATTTGTAACGTTCCGGGTCCTCTTCCTTGAGTTTACGGGCGGCTGCTATCGCAAGGGCAAGGGCATCCGGATCGATGGTTCTCTCGGGGCATTCGCGGCTCTGTGCGGTCATACAACCCCCTGTTTCAGCAAGTTGCGAAGTTGACTACGCATCGCGGATTGATTGGCTATTGCCTGTTCTTCTGCCTGCCGTCTGGCATCTTCAGCCGCTTCAGCAATCAATGTGTCGATCGCCAATTCCATAGCGTCGATCAGCTCGTTGTGGTACGCCTCTGAGGTTTTAACACGTAGTGCTTCAAGTTCCTGCTCAATCAATGAGGCTGGTTTTTGCAGAGTAACGGAAATCATCGATGAGTTGGTAATAACTGAAGCAGGCCCAGCAAGATGAAACCTCCAGCCTTCAAGGATTAGGCTTTGGAATTTATCCACCAGCCGCGCTGGGATATCAGTAAAGTTCTGATATCGGTTATAGCGGGCTTCAGCGTTTTCAATACGGCGATGCTGTGTTTCGGGGTCGGGTTGGTATCTGGCTGCAATCTCGTCAATAAAGGATTGTAGTTCTGGTGATATTGCATTCCGAGAGTTCTTTTTCGTTGCCATATGTGGCCTCCGTATCGGTGAAAGTTGGGTATAAGTAATCGCTGACGCTGATTTGCTTCAGTAGTACCGTTTTGCGGTGGTTTCTTGGTGTATCAGTAAGTGGCGTTGAAAGACTGGTTGCAGGTCGGACAATAGTTAGCGCGTCCAGCGGTCAAAAGATACCACCGGCAGACACTTGAACGGTCAACGATAAAATCTACCAACCCGAAATCCGCGAATGCGGATAAATTTCTGTGCGTTGTCGATAGGGGCAAATTAACCTGCTGTGACAGGTCTAATGCAGTAACTGGGATCTGGGTTTGCGTCAGGTGGTGAATAAGGTTGATCCGGGAAGTTGTCGGGGTCAACCCGGACCTTTTGAGGATACTGACCAGCGTTTTACGTTCTTCTGAGGAAGGCGGTGAAAAAGCTGGTAGCGTTAAGGCAAAGCACAAAATGACCTCTCAATAAGTTATTCATTACATAAAGTATTTTATCATAAATACTCGTAAATGAGAATGATTATTAATTATCTTTTTGGCCAAAAATCCTTTCCGTCGATCTCAGGATAATGTGAAAGAAAACTTTTGTTCACAACCTCATACCAAAGCTTCAGAAAGTGCTTGTTGTACTCATAATCTGACTTTTTCCATTCAAATTTTTCATCTTCGGTAGCATCAGGCAGGATGTCATGAATCCGGCGAGGGAGGAATACTTCATAGTCCGGAGATTTACTGCCTGTAAAAACAAAAGGCTCACCGGTAATGAGTTGAAATTCTATACGTATACATCGGTTTTTCTTTGTGACGATTACTGACTTGATGACCTTGCGTACATTTTCCCTTAACTGCGCTCGTCTTGAATTATGAACATCAGAGATAATCAGCCAATGACATTGCTCAGCAACAAAGTCTGCAATGTTATCCGAGAAGTCTTTTGTTGTCGCGTACAGCGCTTTTAACTGGCTAAGCTGTTGCAACTTCCCACTAATATCCTGCCCTACCTTTTCCAAGGCCTTATACTTAGCATCAAACTTTGGAGTTCTGCCGTACTCAGCAATCGCATCAATCACGTGATCTTGTTGATTCTGAATTTTATTGAGCTTTTCTTTAAGTTCGTCGGACTCTTCATCCAACGAGGTTAGATCACTATGCGTTTTGTATGCCCCCATCAAGAAACCAGTGATCAGAACAGGCATCAAGCAACGTTCAACAATGGAGGCTTTCACACTCCAGGCATTGCAACTTCCACCTGCACGCCCATACTCACAGATGTAGCGCAATTGCCCCCGCTGTAGAAAAGCTGTCATGGTCCCATTACAGTGACCACATCGAAGAATCTGCATTCCTCCCAGAAGGCTGATCGCCGTCGAAACTTTGCCACTATATCTGTTGTTGTTCGCTTTGATGTCCTGAAGCTGTGCAAACTCACCTGGAGTACAAAGAGGCGGATAGTAATTCTCAAGGCGATATTCCTTACCCGAAAGGCTAAAAATCCTTGTACCAATCAACGCCTGATTACTCCTCATTTTATTTAGAGCCTGTAATGACCATCCTCCCTCTTTACGTGTCTTGTTTTTAAACGCAGGAGGCGGTGAGTAATTTTCGTTCAGATAGTTAGTTACATAAAACGCACCATGCCCTTCAAGGAACAGCCTTACCGCATCTTGGACGGGCTGCCAGTAATCAGGATGTTTTTTAACCTTCTCGTTATCTGGGCCACTGTCATCTATCCAAAATGGATGCCTACCAACAGCTTTAATGTTTACAGGGAGTCCCTGTTTTTCACGCGCCAACAGTGCTAGTACATGCGAGTTAACCCGGTCAGATTTCGTCTTGCTTTCTTCATGGGCACGCATGAACATTAGAATGGAAAGCATAAGATCCGTCGGGTTCTTATTCACACTTTCGCGCGTGAAAACACGCTGGTCCATGCCCGTAACTATCGTTAACCCCATGTTTATCAACCGCAGGAAAAGTGCATTCGCATCGGTAACTTCTTCACGGGTTATACGATCAAAATTTTCCACATACAGCCAGCTATCTTTAGGTATTAGACCTTTCTCAACGCTAGCGATAAATTCACCTAACTGGCCTTGAGTCGAGTTTTTACCTTTGAAAGCAGACACACCAGCATCTTTGATCTCGACATACTCAAGATCGTTATCATGAGCATAATGCTTCGCCCTAGCCGTTTGCCTTTCGAAAGAGGTTCCCGTTGATTGTTTCTCGCTTGACCAACGCACATAGCTGTATAATTTCTGCTTAGATGACATTAAAATCCCGCGCCATTGATCCAATGTGAGTAAATCTACATGTCCCATACTAAAACACCTACTAGTCAACCGAAAGTAGGATTTATATCTTTAGGCTGCCCGAAAAACCTGGTGGACTCCGAACGTATTTTAACGGAGCTGCGTACTGAAGGTTACGACGTGGTCCCGAGCTACGATGATGCCGATATGGTTATCGTCAACACCTGCGGTTTTATCGACAGCGCCGTCCAGGAATCCCTGGAAGCGATTGGCGAAGCCTTAAAAGAAAACGGCAAGGTGATCGTCACCGGCTGCCTGGGTGCCAAAGAAGATCAAATTCGCGAAGTGCATCCTAAAGTACTGGAAATTACCGGCCCGCATAGCTACGAGCAGGTGCTGGAACACGTCCATCACTATGCGCCGAAGCCGCAGCACAACCCGTTTACCAGCCTGGTGCCGGAACAGGGTGTAAAGCTGACGCCGCGTCATTACGCCTATTTAAAAATTTCCGAAGGCTGCAACCACCGCTGCACCTTCTGCATCATTCCGTCCATGCGTGGCGACCTCGACAGCCGCCCGATTGGCGATGTGCTCTCTGAAGCGAAACGTCTGGCCGACGCAGGCGTGAAAGAGCTGCTGGTTATCTCTCAGGATACCTCCGCTTACGGCGTCGATGTGAAACACCGCACCGGTTTCCATAACGGTTCCCCGGTCAAAACCAGCATGGTCAGCCTGTGTGAAGAGCTGGCAAAACTGGGTGTCTGGGTGCGTCTGCACTACGTCTATCCGTATCCGCATGTCGATGACGTTATTCCGCTGATGGCGGAAGGCAAAATTCTGCCGTATCTCGACATCCCGATGCAGCATGCCAGCCCGCGTATTCTGAAACTGATGAAACGCCCTGGCTCCGTTGACCGCCAGCTGGCACGCATCAAACAGTGGCGTGAAATCTGCCCGGATCTGACCCTGCGCTCGACCTTTATTGTCGGCTTCCCGGGCGAAACGGAAGAAGACTTCCAGATGCTGCTCGATTTCCTGAAAGAAGCGCGTCTCGATCGAGTCGGTTGTTTCCAGTACAGCCCGGTTGAGGGCGCCAGCGCCAACGATCTGCCGGATCAGGTACCGGACGACGTGAAAAAAGATCGCTGGAACCGCTTC
The DNA here is from genome assembly GCF_057782505.1 of Pseudocitrobacter sp. CD920760. Classification (NCBI taxonomy): domain Bacteria; kingdom Pseudomonadati; phylum Pseudomonadota; class Gammaproteobacteria; order Enterobacterales; family Enterobacteriaceae; genus Pseudocitrobacter; species Pseudocitrobacter sp. CD920760. Next base: position 1,727,138 of record NZ_CM173490.1, on the reverse strand, counting down.
ATGCAGCTGCAACAGCAGATCTCCGCCGAGCGTTTACAGGAGAAAGTGGGCCGTGAAGTGATGGTCATCATCGACGAAGTGGATGAAGAAGGCGCGATTGGCCGCAGCATGGCCGACGCCCCGGAAATCGACGGCGCGGTGTATCTGAATGGCGAAACCAACGTCAAGCCGGGCGACATTATCCGTGTGAAAGTGGATAACGCCGACGAGTATGACCTGTGGGGTAGCCGGGTTTAAGACCTCGCACCGCACCCTGTGCGGCGTGTACTCAGGATGAGTCACTATGGGAACGGAATATCAGCGCCGCCAGGACGCCAAAGAGCTTAAGACCTGGCTTTATTGCCAGCAGCTCAGTGAAGATGAGCTCTACCCTCTGTTAGAAAATAAAGACCATTCGCTGCGCTATGCTGCCGCGAGACGTCTACAACTCATGGGTTCCGACCCGATTCTGGCCCAGGCGAAACAGCGCTGCCATGATAAAAACTACCGTACTCGCGAAGTTGCCTGTTTTATTCTTGGGCAAATAAAAACCGCGAAAAGTAACGTCCCCGATATTATGGCCTTCCTTGATTCCTGCGCGGTCAATGATATCACCGCCATCGTGCGCGCCAGCGCCATTATTGCAATGGGGCAATTATTTTCAAATCATTCTGCGGATAAAGCGCTTTGGGCGACGCTTAAGCATCGCTGTACTCAGGCCATCGATTCTCCTTTTGTCACCGTTCGTCATGCCATCGCGTGCGCACTTATTTACCATGCTGATGACAGCATTATACCCCTTCTTATCAGATTACTCCGTGATAACCATGGCGAAGTCCGCAGCTGGGCGGGCTGTGCGATTAATGGCAACGGTTACGATTTACCGGAACTGCATGAAATATTCCGGGAAATGCTCACAGACGAGCACGGTGGCGCAAGATATGAGGCTGAGATGTGGTTTGAGGAGCATAACAAGTAGTATTTTTTCAGGAAAGATGTTCTTTACAGGAGTCGTAAATGGCAACGTTAATGGAAAAAGATGCGCTTTTAAATGGCACGAGTCAGTGTATTGCATTTTTATCGGAAGCTTGTGGAAACATAGATAATTCTGAAGCATTGAATTTAAGTCAGGATATTAACCAATGTATTACTTATCGGGATTATCTTTATTCAACTGATGCCGACGAGGTTAATTTTAACGAAGGGGTTGTGCGGTTTAAATATTTAAGAGAAAAATATTATAGTACAAACACAACTCATCATAATATCGATATAAATGATGACCCTTTTGAGTCGGTATGGCGTCGCCTGACGAAGAGAGTACTCACATCACAGGCGCAACCGGTCGGTTTTGTTTTAGGTGGGCAACCAGGTGCCGGAAAGTCGTTACTCATTAAGCATGCACTGGTGAGGACTGACTTTAATGCGTTGGTTATTAATGGTGATGATTTTCGCTTCCACCATCCTGATTTCCAGGCAATTTATGCTACCTATGGCGATGACTTTGTCAGCCACACGGCGCAGTTTTCCGGTGAAATGGTTGAGCGTGTGCTCAAAAAAGCCATTGAAAACAAATATAATATCGTCATTGAAGGCACCTTCCGTAATGCCGATACCCCCATGCAAACATTAAAACGCCTGAAAGAGGCGGGCTACCGGGCAGAGGTGATGATAAAAACTACCTCAGCCACCAAAAGCTGGCGCCAAACCAATGAGAGATACGATAACGATAAATTAGCAGGTAACATCGCCCGAAAAGTCGATAAAAACCACCATGATTTGGTCATCGCTGTGCTTGCAGAAAATGCGAAGAAAGTATTCGACTCAGGCCTCGCGGATGCGTTTACTGCCTGGTCTTGCGAGGGCAATATTTTTGACTCACAAGCAGCGTCAGCAACCGATATTGAAGAAAAAATCCGCGATGAAATTTGCAAAACTGTAACAGCTTAATTTCCAAAGTAGAGGATATCAGCGATCAATTTAACTGATATCCTCAATGAGGATAAATCTCAAACATAGAATAAAAAATTATTCATTCACTTATTACGCCTTCCAGAGCGAGTTTCGAATCACGCTACAAAAATTCCCACGAATAAACTGGGGATCTTTATCGCAAATCACATCAGCTTTAACATTACCAAAGGTGGTTTGAGGCCTGTCTTTAATTCCCTGATAAAACGCATCAATAATGTTTTCTTTAAAATTCCCAACTCGCGGATGCTGATGTACCACCGCTTCACGGCTCTCATCACTCACCTTTTCATACTCAATACCCAGAACATCCATTTCAACGCCAGCCGTTAATAATGCGATCTCCGGTGCCATAAATTCAGGAATACCGGGCGTGGTATGAAGCGCGATTGCCGTCCAGACTTTGTCGACATCATGGGCATCAACGCCGTGACCTTCAAGGAAAGCGCGCGCGGCATTCGCACCATCCACCTCAAAGCGTTTATCACAGCTACAGTGTTCGTGTGTCAGGCCAACGTCGTGGAACATGCAACCAACATAGAGCAGCTCGGGGTCTACGTTTAACCCACGTCGTTGGCCCGCCAGAGCTCCCCAGTAATAGACTCGGCTGGAGTGATGAAACAGCAGGTCGTTTTCCGTATCACGAACGAATTCAGTCGCTTCGCGAGCCAGTTTGCTGTCAGGGATTCGAATACCTTGTACATTAAAAGTCATATTTACCTCCAGTGGGTTGATGTGAGGAAGTTTACAAGGCATTCTGTTTGTCTCAAATAATCCAGTTACGACGATTTAAGACATTACGCTGAATCAGGACACCCACCTTTCATGAAACGCATTATCGCCATTCTTGCCGTTCCCGGCGTGCAACTTCTGGACGTTTCCGGGCCATTAGATGTCTTCGCCGAAGCCAATCGCCTTCTTCATCGGCAGGTCTATGAACCGGTCATCGTTGCTGTTAATACATTGACGATCAATGCCTCATCAGGTGTCACGTTGTTGGCAAACGCTCTTCTTGAACAAACCGAAACGCTCAGCCCGAATACCTTCTTAATAGCAGGCGCGCCGCAGGTCTGGCAGCAGGCGTTAACGGAACAACAAAAGAGTCATATTCACGCGCTTTGTGAAAAAAGCGATCGCTATGGTTCTATCTGTACTGGCGCATTTTTACTGGCGCAAACCGGGTTACTGACCCAACGTAAAGTCACCACACACTGGGCAATTGCCGCCCGTTTTGCCAACGCATTTCCACAAACGGAGGTGGATATTGATGCACTGTATGTCTGTGACGGCCCGGTAAGAACGGCAGCGGGGGTCACATCAGGCATGGATTTAGCGTTACGCCTGATAGAAGAGGATCTGGGAAGCGAGGTGGCTCAGGAGGTGGCATGCAATCTGGTGATGTTTTTCCGCCGACCGGTTAACCAGGGGCATTTTATCCGCCATAGCGAGATTTCACCTTCAGCCCGGAGCGCCTTTCAGGATTTACAGCGCTGGACGCTCGCGAATCTCGACACCGTATTAAGCCTGAAAGAGATGTCTGATCATATTGGCCTAAGCATTCGCCATCTTGGGCGGCTATTTCAGCAGGAAATGCAGATGGCGGCTGGCGAATGGTTGGAAGCCTGCCGCATAGATAAAGCAAAAATGCTGTTGGAAAAAGATGCGTTGCCTCTAAAGGCGATCGCGAGCCAGTGCGGTTATTCCAGCGGTGATGTGCTACGCAGGGCGTTCGTAAAACGCGTCGGGATCACCCCTTCCGTTTATCGTCGTCTGAATGTAGCCAGGCCCTGGGCGAAAGAACGCGCATAACCCTGGTCAGGGCGGAATTGCGCACGTTACGCTTTCGCCCCCCTGCCCTCGCAAACCCACACTTTCTCACCCAAACTTAAGTCAAAGGCATGGTCTGCGCAGGCATTGTGCATTAAACTGCGCGCTGCAAAAACTGAGTAGATAAACAATCAGGCGGTAATGGCGATGAACGGAACAATCACAACGTGGTTTAAAGATAAAGGTTTTGGATTTATCAAAGACGAGAACGGCGACAATCGCTATTTTCATGTGATTAAGGTCGCCAATCCTGATCTTATCAAGAAAGATGCAGCCGTAACCTTTGAGCCCACCACCAACAACAAAGGGCTCTCGGCGTATGCGGTAAAAGTGCTGCCGGAAAGCAAATATATCTACATTGCGGGCGAGCGCCTGAAGCTTACCTCGATTAAGTCTTACGTGGTGTTCAGCGAAGATGTGCCTGCCGATACGCGTATCGACAAAGAGAACGCGGTGCTTTCTGTAGGCGTGCTAATGAACAGTATTCGGCCCAAAAATGAACCTAAACCGGGCGAAACACGCACGCTGAAAAAACTGGCTATCACCACCTTCCAGGGGACGACGCATATCTTCTCGGAAGACGAAATTGATATCGATGCCACGGTGAAAATGCTTAAGGTTTAAGCCTGACATTTTCCCCCTGACACTCTTAACGGACTGACAAGCAAGATGACAAAACTTACCTTACAAGAGCAAATGCTCAAAGCGGGCTTAGTGACCAGCAAAAAAGTGGCCAAAGTCCAGAGAACGGCAAAGAAATCACGCGTGCAGGCACGTGAGGCGCGCGAAGCGGTCGAAGAAAATAAAAAAGCGCAGCTTGAGCGCGATAAGCAACTGAGCGAGCAGCAAAAACAGGCCGTTTTATCAAAAGAGCTGAAGGCGCAGGTTAAACAGCTGATTGAGATGAACCGCATCACCATCAGCAAAGGCAATATCGATTTTAACTTTACCGACAATAACCTCATCAAGAAAGTAGTGGTCGATAAAGTGACGCAGACCCAGCTGATTAATGGCCGTCTCGCTATCGCCCGTTTACTGGTCGACGCAAATGGCGAGCCGCAATATGCCATTATTCCAGCCGTTGTCGCGGATAAAATTGCCCAGCGTGATGCCGACAGCATTGTATTAAACAGCGCGTTGAGTCAGGAAGAGCAGGATGAAGACGATCCGTACGCTGATTTTAAAGTGCCGGATGATTTGATGTGGTGATGGTGCAGTGAAAGAAAGCCCTTTCGGGCTTTCCTGCCGGATGCGGCGTAAACGCCTTATCCGGCCTACAAAATTTTGCTAAACCTTGTAGGCCTGATAAGCGAAGCGCCATCAGGCACTCTGGCACCGAATCAGAAGGAACGGTGGAAGTTAACCAGCGGTAACACCGGCACCGTAGCGTTCATCGCAACGTTGATCACACCAATCTGCAAGCCTTCCAGGTGTTTAGTGGCGTTAATCAGGCCAAACTGGAAGTTGGTGGTATCGGCATAGTTAAAGGCACCAAAGTCGCTGGAGCTGCTGCCAGACGTCACGTTGATCGCCCCGATGTTTGAACCGGTAACATTTTCAGACGTTACGTTCACCGCCCCCATGTTCAGACCGTCAACATTCCCGCCGTTGAAGTTCACCGCGCCCAGGTTCATACCGGTGACATTATTCGCCACGTTGAAAGCGCCCAGGTTGAAACCGGTCATATCGTTAGTGCGGTTAAACGCCGCCATATTAAAACCGGTGGTGTTTTCAGACCAGTTGAAGGCGGAAATATTCGCACCGACCATCTCTTTTGATTTGTTAAATGGCGCGACGTTCAGGCCAGTCATATTTTCAGAGACGTTAACGACAGCCACGTTCATGCCTTTAATATCGCCTTCACTCCAGTTCGCAATACCACCAACGTTCAGACCCTCAACGTTCCGGCTATGGTTAGCAAGAGTAACGTTGGCGCCGGTAATATCTTTCTCAACCCAGCTGAACGGGCTGACGTTGAAGCCTTTCATATCGCCGCCAATATAGTTGCCAATGCCCGCCACGTTCATGCCGCGCATAGTGCCTTCGGTATAGTTACCCAGGCCCGCAACATTCAAACCGTACATCCGGCCTTTATTATAGTTGCCCAATGCGGCCACGTTCATACCGTTAATATCACCGCTACCGTTCAGGTTACCGACGGCGTTCGCCGCACCGATATTCAGGCCGTTAAGTTCGTCAGCGGCACTGTAGATACCGACGCTGGCACCGTTCATTACGCCAACCTGGTTTGCCAGGCTGATGTTCAGACCGTTGTCTTCACCACCGTGCCAGTTGAATAAGCCAATCGCCGCCCCGTTGACACCGTTACGCACGTGGGAACCGGCTGCCGCACCAAGCTGGAAACCATTAACCTGGTCCATTTCCGTATAGCCGAGAATCGGCAGATCAAAACCGTTTACCGTGCCAGTATCGCTATAAAACAAAGAGCTCTGGAAACCATTGACTTCAGTGTCGGTAGAGAGGTTTTTTACCGAAGCTAATTGTACCGGCGTGGCAAAGCTCGCCGTAGAAAACATTGCGCATGAAATGAATAGAGCGAGTGTTGAACGTTTCATTTTGTACTTCCTTTTTTCAACGTAAAAGCCGCTTAGCGACATCATAATTCAGATAATACTTAGTCTTGATATAATGGTGGCTTAGCGAGACGAGGAAATATTTGCGAAACGTGCTTAAAAATAGACAAATAATGCTCTATATCTTGTAACAATATAATATTAAAATATACAACTACGGATCTGTAAACGCTTATTTATTCAACTTATCTTCGCAAAAGATGCGACTTATAAAACTATCATCAAAAACATTAGTTTAAATCAAATCTGAAATATGCATATAAATAACTCACTACGCGTAAATATACGCACTCAAATAATAACCATATAAGCTTTATCCCACCCTGAAACTATCCCTCTAAAAAAGAGTTCCGTTCTGTTTGCATGTTTTATTTAACGCTAAAACACGCAAACAGATATCTAGCCTTTAATTTTCGGATCAAGCGCATCGCGCAGCCCGTCACCCAGCAGGTTAAACGCCAGCACCGTCAGGAATATCGCAATCGCCGGAAAGAGCGCGACATGCGGCGACATCACCATATCCGCGCGCGCTTCGTTGAGCATAGCGCCCCACTCCGGCGTCGGAGGTTGTGCGCCCAGGCCGAGGAAAGAGAGGCTCGCCGCCGAGATAATCGACACCCCGATTCGCATGGTGAAATAGACCACAATCGACGACACCGTACCCGGCAAAATATGATGGAAAATAATCGTGAGATCGTTCGCGCCAATGCTACGCGCCGATTCAATAAAGGTTTGCTGCTTAAGCACCAGCGTATTACCGCGCACCAGGCGCGCGAAGGCGGGCACAGAGAAAATCGCCACCGCGATAATCACGTTGGTCATGCCGCTCCCCATCACCGCCACCACGGCAATCGCCAGCAGGATCCCCGGAAAAGCGAACAGCACATCGCAAATGCGCATGATGATGCGATCCCACCAGCCTTCGTAATACCCCGCCAGCAGCCCAAGCACCGTGCCGATAGCCGCCCCGATCAGCACGGCAAAGACCCCCGCCGCCAGCGAGATTTGCGCCCCCACCAGCACACGGCTAAAAATGTCGCGGCCCAGCGAATCGACGCCAAACCAATGTATTAATGACGGCCCCTCATTAAGCCGGTCATAGTCGAAATAGTTTTCCGCATCGAAAGGCGCAATCCACGGCGCGACCAGCGCCACCGCAATCAGCAGCAGAATGAATATCCCCGCCGCCATCGCCACCGGCTGATGACGGAATCGACGCCAGAACTCACGCCACGGCGTGCGCGGTTGCGTACTGTGAATCGTCGGCAGCGCATCGAGAGCGGCCTGGCGTCGCCAGTTAAGTAGTCGCACTTATTTATACCTGATAGCCGGGTTAATGGCGGCGTAGAGCACATCCACCACTAAGTTGATAAGAATAAACTCCAGCGAAAAGAGCAGCACTTCCGCCTGAATCACCGGATAGTCGCGCATCTCGACCGAATCGACCAGTAACCGGCCCAGCCCCGGCCAGTTGAACACTTTCTCCACCACAATCGAGCCGCCCAGCAGGAAGCCAAACTGTAAGCCCATCATGGTGACGACCGGGATCATCGCGTTGCGCAGGCCGTGCTTGAGCACAACCAGCCGCTCGCTGACGCCTTTCGCCCGTGCGGTGCGCATATAGTCTTCGTTGAGCACATCAACAAACGACGCGCGGGTGAAGCGCGCCATGACGGCGGCCACCGCCGCACCCAGCGTCAGCGACGGCAAAATATAGTGCTTCCAGCTATCCGCGCCCACCGTCGGCAGCCAGCCGAGTTCGACGGAAAAAACCTGCATCAGCAGCATGCCCAGCGCAAAGGCCGGGAAGGAAATCCCGGTAACGGCAATCGCCATGCCGAGACGGTCCGGCCAGCGGTTACGCCAGACGGCGGCGACAATCCCCATCGCCATACCGAAAATCACCGCCCAGACCATGCTGGCAAGCGTCAGCCACAGCGTGGGCATAAAACGGCTGGCAATCTCTTCCGAAACCGGGCGACGCGAAACCATCGACAGGCCGAAATCCCCCTGAATCGCGTTGGTAATATAGTGCCAGAACTGCACGTATAGCGGCTGATCCAGCCCCAGTTGCTGACGCACCAGCGCGATAACGTCGGCATCAGCTTCCGGCCCGGCAATCAGGCGCGCCGGGTCGCCCGGCAGCATATGAACAAACAGAAACACCAGCACCGCCACAATCAGTAGCGTCGGGATAAGCCCCAGCAGGCGTTTAATGACATAGTTGAGCATGACTCTCCTTGTGTTCAGCCCCCGCGCAGGGGGCAGAACCTTACTTCAGATCCGCCTCGTCGAAGCTAAAACCGGTATCCGGCATGATATAGAAGCCAGTCAGTTTTTTGCTGTGTGCGGAAACCAGTTTCTCAACCACCAGCGGCACCCACGGCGACTCTTTCCAGAGCGTATCCTGCGCCGCTTTATAGAGGCTGGCTTTCTGTTTCGTGTCGGTGGTTTTCAGCGCCTCGGTCAGGTCTTTATCCACCTGCGGGTTGCTGTAAAACGCGGTGTTAAACAGGGTTGGCGGCCAGTTCTGCGAGGCAAACAGCGGCGACAGCGCCCAGTCCGCTTCGCCCGTTGAGGCGGACCAGCCGGTATAGAACATGCGCACGCCGCTCTCTTTCTGCCCTTTGCCCTCAACTTCCGCCGCACGCTGCCCGGCATCCATCGCCGTCACCTGCGCTTTAATACCGACCTGCGCCAGTTGCTGCTGAGTAAACTGCAACACTTTCTGCGCGGTGCTGTGATTATGCGATGACCACAGCGTGGTGCTGAAGCCGTTCGGGTAGCCCGCCTCTTTCAGCAGTTCACGCGCTTTCGCCGGATCGTACTTCCACGCAGGGTAACTTTGCGCCCAGGCAATCGACGGCGGAACGATACCCGTCGCCGGCGTGGCATAACCAGCGAATGCCACCTTCACCAGCGCCTGGCGATTGATCGCATAGTTAACGGCTTCGCGTACTTTCGGGTTATCAAACGGCTTTTGCGTCACGTTCATGCTGATGTAACGCTGCATGATTGACGGGCTGGCAACCAGCTCCAGGTTGGCATTCTTCTCCAGCAACGGTGCTTGCTCGTAAGGGATCGGGAAGGCAAATTGCGCTTCCCCCGTTTGCAGCATCGCCGCGCGGGTATTGTTATCGACAACCGGGCGCCAGGTGATGGTATCCAGCTTCGGCAGACCTTTTTGCCAGTAACCGTCAAACTTCTTCACCTTCACAAAATCGGTCTGATTCCAGGTATCAAGCGTATACGGCCCGGTGCCCACCGGATGGAAGCCGATTTCATTACCATATTTTTTCAGCGCCGCCGGAGAGATCATCGCCGTCGCCGGGTGAGCAAGAATATTGATAAACGCCGAGAACGGTTGTTTCAGGGTGATTTTGACGGTACTGGCATCCACCGCCTCGGTTTTGGCGATATTTTTATACAGGTTATAACGCTTGAGATGATTTTCCGGATTGCTGGCGCGGTCCAGGTTAGCCTTCACCGCTTCGGCGTTGAAATCGGTGCCATCCTGGAACTTCACGCCTTCACGTAGCTTGAGCGTATAGTTCAGCCCATCGTCAGAAACCGTGTAGCTTTCCGCCAGCACGTTCTGCAATTTCATCTCTTTATCAAGGCCAAATAGCCCCTGATAGAACGACTTCGCCACCGCCTGTGACAGGGTGTCGTTGGCGTCATACGGGTCGAGCGTGGTGAAGTTCGAGCCGACCGCCACCACCACATCTTTGGCGGCAAACGCCGGGGATGCCGCCAGCGCGGAAGCCACGCCCAGCGCCAGAAGCCATTTACCTGATACGCGTTGTGTCATGTTGTTCTCCTGAAGTACCCTGCCTGTCATTATTATTCTCGCAAGAGCGCGTTTGCCATCGGTTCGCGGGCCACGTAATGCCCCGGCGAAACCTGCTGCAACGGGACGCTCACCACCGCTTCTCCCCGCTTATAAATATTGCCCGGCAGTTCGTCAGAGAGCAGCACGCGCTGCGGCCGACGATGCATGGGATCGGCTACCGGTACGGCATCCAGTAATTTGCGGGTGTAAGGGTGCTGCGGGTTTTCAAAAACGGCGCGCCGGGGGCCAATTTCAACAATTCGCCCACGGTACATCACCGCCACGCGGTGGCTGATGCGCTCCACCACCGCCATATCGTGTGAAATAAACAGAAACGCAATGCCCATCTCCCGCTGTAAGGAAAGCAGAAGATTAATAATTTGCGCGCGGATCGACACATCCAGCGCCGAAACCGATTCATCGGCAATCACCACTTTCGGCTCCAGCGCCAGCGCGCGGGCAATGCAGATGCGCTGACGCTGGCCACCGGAAAACTCATGCGGATAACGCCAGGCGTGCTCCGGCTGCAAGCCCACACGTTCCAGCAGCCAGGCCACGCGTTGCTGCGCGGCCTCGCCTTCCAGCTTCTTGTGAATGCGCAGCGGCTCCATAATCGAGTAACCCACCGTATGACGCGGGTCGAGCGACGCATAAGGGTCCTGAAAGATAAACTGAATATCGCGGCGCAGGGGTTGAAGCTGATGCGCGGAGAGCGTGTCGATCCGCGCGCCGTTAAAGGTGATGGTGCCGCTCTGCGCCTCGACCAGTCGCAGCAGCGCGCGCCCGGTCGTCGATTTTCCGCAGCCCGATTCCCCCACCAGCGCCAGCGTTTCGCCGGGCCAGAGATCAAAGCTGACGTCTTCGACCGCGTGCACTTCGCGGGTCACGCGATTCAGCCAGCCGCTGCGTATATCGAAGCGCGCAACCAGATTACGCACCTGAAGCACTGGCTCGCCGGCAACCACGGTATTTTGTTCTTCAATGTCAGACGCGGGCGAATCCAATTCCGGAAAGTGGCGCGGCAAATCGCTGCCGCGCATTTCGCCAAGCGTCGGCACAGCCGCCAGCAGTTTGCGGGTATAAGGATGTTGAGGATCGCTGAAAATCGCCTCGACGCTGCCCGTCTCGACCGCTTCACCCTGATACATCACCAGCACGCGGTCGGCAATTTCCGCCACCACGCCCATATCGTGGGTAATGAAAATCACGCCCATCGACATCTCTTTTTGCAGCACGTCGATAAGCTGTAAAATTTGCGCCTGAATGGTGACATCCAGCGCCGTCGTGGGTTCATCGGCAATCAGCACCGCCGGGCGACAGGAGAGCGCCATCGCAATCATCACCCGCTGACGCATGCCGCCGGAAAGCTGGTGCGGATAACGCGCCAGCATCGCCTGCGCTTCAGGAATGCGCACGCGTTCCAGCATTTTCTTCGCTTCCGCCAGCGCCTCTTCGCGGCCCATTCCCTGATGCAGGCGAATAGACTCCGCAATTTGCTCACCGATGGTAAACACCGGGTTCAGCGAGGTCATCGGCTCCTGAAAAATCATCGCGATATCCGCACCGCGCACATTGCGCATCTGCGCAGACGACTGCTCTGTTATCTCGATAACGTCGCGGCTGCGGCGGCGCAACAGCATCTGTTGGCTGCGCACGTGAGCGTTTTCACTCTCCAGCAGACGCATCAAGGCCAGCGCGGTCACGGATTTCCCGGATCCCGATTCGCCGACAATAGCCAGCGTTTCACCCCGCTTAAGGCTAAAACTAAGCTGGCGAACGGCCTGCTGTTGGCCGAAGGTCACACAGAGATCCTGAACGCTCAGGACATTCTGTGCATCGAGGTGTTCAGAGTGCGGCAAGCAACGTCTCCTTATTCCCGATAAATGCCGATGGTTGGCGTGTCGCCTGCATAGGCCCAGGCGCGATACATCCCTTCGCTGTTAAACGGCAACGCCACGTTGCCTTCGCTGTCGATAGCAATCAGGCCGCCGCTGCCGCCCAGAGCGGGCAGTTTTTCCATCACCACGCGTTCGCAGGCATCGTGCAGGCTCAGGTGACCATATTCCATCAGCGCCGCGATGTCGTAAGCCGCCAACGCGCGGATAAAGACTTCCCCTGTGCCGGTGCAGGAGACCGCCACGTTGGCGTTATTGGCGTAGCATCCTGCGCCAACCAGCGGGCTATCGCCAACGCGGCCGGGCAGTTTGTTGGTCATGCCGCCCGTGGAAGTCGCCGCCGCCAGATTACCGTGTTTGTCCAGCGCCACCGCGCCCACGGTGCCCATTTTGGTGCGTTCATCGAGCGGGGCGTCATGATCGAGGCTAACCGCGCCCTGAGCTTTGGCTTCCTGTAACTGCTGCAAACGCGCAGGCGTGGAGAAGAACGCGTTATTCACAAGCTCCATCCCCTGCTGCTGCGCGAATGCTTCTGCGCCTTCGCCAATCAACAGCACGTGCGGGCTGTTTTCCAGCACCTGCCGCGCCGCCAGCACCGGGTTACGCAGATGTTTTACCCCAGCTACCGCCCCCGCGTTAAGCGAATAACCGTCCATCACGCAGGCGTCCAGTTCATGCGTTTCATCGGCGGTAAAAACCGAACCCATCCCGGCGTTAAACAGCGGACACTCTTCCAGCTGGCGCACCGCTTCGGTAACAACGTCGAGTGCGCTCGCGCCCTCCTCCAGCATGTGCTGCGCCTGTTCCACAATCACGGAAAGCGCCTCAACGTACTCCAGTTCCTTCTGCGCCGAGAGCTGCGTGCGGGAAATTGCCCCCGCACCGCCATGAATCGCAATCACTGCTTTTCCCATGGATTCTTCATTGCCTGTCATTAAATAACTTTATCTATAAATATCATTATCGTGGCGTCAAACCTATTCGATTTTTGAATAAAGATACGCCTCTGGTGGAATACAGCGGGCGGCGCTTTTCTGCCATAATGGGCGGATTCGATGTTTTCCCAGGAGTTTACCCATGGATTTTACCGCCGGCCTGATCCCGCTTGATGATGCGCTGAGCCAGATGCTCGGAAGAATCACCCCGCTCAACACTTCAGAATCGCTTCCGCTTGTGCAGGCGTTTGGCCGTATCACGGCGCGCGATGTCGTTTCGCCGCTGGACGTACCCGGTTTTGATAACTCAGCGATGGACGGTTACGCCGTGCGCCTGAGCGATATCGCCACCGACGCACCGCTGATGGTCGCGGGGAAAGCCTTTGCCGGTCAGCCGTATCACGGTGAATGGCCTGTCGGAAGCTGCATCCGCATTATGACCGGTGCGCCGGTTCCTGCGGGCTGCGACGCGGTTGTTATGCAGGAACAAACCGAACAAACTGACGCAGGCGTGCGCTTTATTGCCCCGGTGAAAGTGGGCCAGAACATCCGCCGTCGCGGGGAAGATATCGCCAGCGGCGCGGTGGTTTTCCCGGCCGGTACGCGCCTGACGGTGGCTGAACTGCCGGTGCTGGCTTCGCTGGGTATCCCTGAAGTTGAGGTGGTTCGCAAAATCCGCGTGGCGCTGTTCTCCACGGGTGACGAGCTGCAACTGCCTGGCCAGCCGCTGGGCGACGGTCAGATCTATGACACCAACCGCCTAGCGGTGCATCTGATGCTGGAACAGCTGGGCTGCGAGGTGATTAACCTTGGCATTATTCGCGATGACCCGGAACAGCTGCGTCAGACGTTTATCAAAGCGGATAGCGAAGCTGACGTGGTCATCAGCTCCGGCGGCGTCTCCGTCGGCGAAGCGGACTACACCAAAACCATTCTCGATGAACTGGGCGAAATCGGCTTCTGGAAGCTGGCGATTAAACCGGGCAAACCGTTCGCGTTTGGCAAACTGAGCCACAGCTGGTTCTGCGGCCTGCCGGGCAACCCGGTGTCTGCGGCGCTCACCTTCTACCAACTGGTACAGCCGCTACTGGCGAAACTGAGCGGTTTCACCGGCTCTACACAAGCGCCACGCCTGCGCGTGCGTGCCGCCTCGCGCCTGAAAAAATCGCCGGGCCGCCTCGATTTCCAGCGCGGCATTTTGCAGCGCGACGCTAACGGTGAACTGACCGTCAGCACCACCGGCCATCAGGGCTCGCATATTTTCAGCTCCTTCAGCCAGGGTAACTGCTTTATCGTACTGGAACGCGAACGCGGTCATGTGGAAGCAGGCGAATGGGTCGAAGTGGAACCGTTTAATCATCTGCTGGGAGGCCTGTAATGGCAGCGGAACTCAGCGATGCGGAGATGATGCGCTATAACCGGCAAATCATTCTGCGCGGCTTCGATTTCGACGGGCAGGAGCGGCTGAAAGAAGCGAAAGTGCTGGTCGTCGGCCTCGGTGGGCTGGGTTGCGCGGCGACGCAGTATCTGGCCGCCGCCGGTATCGGGCAACTGTCGCTGGTCGATTTCGACACCGTGGCGCTCTCTAACCTTCAGCGCCAGACGCTGCACAGCGACGCCACTATCGGTCTACCGAAGGTGGATTCTGCGCGTGATGCGCTGGCGCGGATTAACCCGCATACGCATCTGGTGACGCATAACGCGATGCTTGACGACGACGCGCTGTGGGCGCTGATCGCACAGCACGATCTGGTGCTCGATTGCACCGATAACGTCGCGGTGCGCAATCAGTTGAATGCAGGCTGCTTCCGCCATAAAACGCCGCTGGTTTCCGGCGCCGCCATTCGTATGGAGGGGCAAATCAGCGTCTTCACCTGGCAGGACGGCGAACCGTGCTACCGCTGCCTGAGCCGCCTGTTTGGCGAAAATGCACTAACCTGCGTAGAAGCGGGCGTGATGTCGCCGCTGATTGGCGTGATTGGCTCATTACAGGCGATGGAGGCAATCAAGGTGCTCGCCCACTACGGCACGCCTGCCGCCGGAAAAATCGTGATGTACGACGCAATGACCTGCCAGTTCCGCGAAATGAAGCTGATGCGCAATCCTGGGTGTGAGGTGTGTGGGTAACACGGCGCGGCCTGTTTGCCGGGTGGCGCTTACGCTTACCCGGCCTACGGGTTACGGGTTAGGTGTGGGTAGGCCGGATAAGCGCAGCGCCATCAGGCAACCTATTCAGCTTTAGAATGTGTACTGCAAGCCAACACGGTAACGCGTCTGGCGTTCATCCGTTGTCGAACGCACGGAAACGTTCCCCAGCTCCACATACGGCTTCCAGTTTTTATCAATGCTGTAGGCAACTTTTAAGTTCAACTCGTAATCGTCTTTGCCGTTATTAAAGCGATCGTAGTCTTCGCTCTTCTTATACAAATAGTTGCCTTCAAAAGCCCACGCTTTAATTTTATAACCCAGCCACAGGTCGCCACGGTTGATATGTTCATCGTCCTTACCGGCTGACGTATCGCGGGTATATTCATAGCGATAACGCCCAGCGATATAAATGCCGTTATCAAATGTATATTGGCCACGAATATAAGGTTTATAAATTGCTTTTGAAGATGATGTTTCCAGCGCAAAGCCGGGTTGCACCGAGAAACCAGGCGCGGCGGTGAACTGGTAGCTCACAACATATTCATCGCCGTTATCTACAACATCATGAAACGCCTTGTCCTGATCATCCCCTCCAGACTTTACCTTGCCCTCAATCGAAATACCGAAGCCATTGGCAAAGCGGTGAGAAATCAATAAACGATCTTTCTGAACCTGACTATCATCGGTATATTCATGACGCAGATCGATAGTGACAGCACTTGCCGATGCACTGACCAGGGCAAGTGCAATAAAGGTAGCTATTTTTTTCACGCTATTTTCCTCTGATATTACAAAAAGGCGGCAGAAGTATTTTTTAGAAGTAATAGCTCCCTGTTGCTTAATGAGAAGATCATTAAACATGCCGCAGACATTCATCCTGTACTTCAGGAGAAATAGTAAATATAAAAAATAGCTCTGTCATTCATTTGAAAATAAAAATGAGATCATTATCAAGTTAAATTGAAATATTGTTTTGATTTTATTTTTATTAAAAAATATATAATTTGCAGTTATTTATAATTATTAGCACCAAGAATAACAAATACAAAAAAGCCCGGAATAACCGGGCCTTACATTATCACTAAGTGGCGTACAGCAGCAGGCCGGACGCGGCGTTAACGCCGCACCCTGCCTGTAAAAAGGTCTGTCAGACTCTGCGTACCGGAGGGCACCACATAAGTTGCTCTTTCAGACTCATCGTTTCCTGTGGGAAGGTCGTTAATAAATCACGGTATTGCTCGGCATATTTATGATATCCGCGCAGAGTTTGGAGCAGAACGCGCGTTGCGCTATCCCAGACAATACCCTGCAAATCACTGTATGGCCATAAATCAGGTTCGCGGATAAAGGGCACCAAATAATCGATACCTTTTTTTACTCCCCGCCCATCACGAATATGATTCCAGCGATCGATTTCAACATGTTCGGCGTAGCGATTTAATAATAAATGCGCTTCCAGATTGAACAACGAATAGTGGAAAGGAATCGTACGCTCCAGCTCCATGGTCTGTTTACCGTCCTGGTCAATCTGCGCCGCCATTCGCTGGGTGAATCCTTGCTCGATAATCCGCGCCGCCAGCCCTTTATCACCGTAAAACAGCGCGTTCACCGTCCGCTGCACGTCATACCAGGTTCCGTGGTTGTTGTGCCAGACATATTCCGAATGGCCGATATCGCTGTAGTACATCCAGTGGTTAAAATCGCGGAACCACTGGTGCAGGCCAATGATATCGTCGGTATCCAGCACACCAGCGGGTGAAATCAGGCCGATAGTATCTATAACCATCCATAGCAAACGCGTGTCGATAAGCCCGGTGCCTCTGCCAGACACTACGCCAGGAATTGCCTGGCCGTAGTTCAGATGCGGGTTCATCCGCGTATCGCCATCAAGGAACCAACAGCGAATTTGCACCGCTGCCGCCTGGGCGTACTGTTTATGTCCGGTGAAATACCACGCCAACCCCAGCGTCAGGCAGCGTTCGCACATGCGGATAATACGCGTGGTGTCAGTGTCATTATTTTCGCATTGCGGATTGGTATGCCCATCTCGACGGATATAGGGCAGGCCGTTGGGCCTGCGCGGATTCGGCCACCAGTAGGTGCCCAGGCTGTAGTAATCGTGCGCATCGCCGCTCGCCGGGCGCAGTTTTTTATGCACCACGCTTTCCGGCGGCGTCCGTTTTAATGCGTCGGCATCGTTCACCAGGCGACTCAGCGCCAGTTGAAGCGGCGAAAACGGCTGCTTCAGCCCCAGCCGGGCATTTTCCAGACAGATTTCATCGAGGGTGTAGAGTTTCATCGCCACGGCGCTACTCCCCCTTGCTGGCAATACGCTCACCCGATGCGGCATCAAACAAATGCACGCCGGAAAGCTTCGGTTGCAGCCACACTTTCTCGCCCTCCTTCACCGCCAGGCGCTGCTTAAACACTGAGGTAAAGGCCCCGCCGCCTGTATCACAAAATAACTGCATGTCTGAACCGGTATTTTCAATCGCGGTGATCACCGCGCCCAGCGCATCTTCCTGGGCCTGGCCCACGACATTGACCTGCTCCGGGCGAATGGCGTAAACCACCTGCTGCCCCTGAGTGACATTAATGTCGCCCGGCAAACGCAGCAACGAGCCGTCGCGCAGCCGTAGTTGAGCAATGTCGCCATCCAGCACAATTTCGCCTTTAAGCTGGTTGATTTCCGGCGAACCAATAAACCCGGCGACAAACAGATTTGCCGGACGGTCGTAAAGCTCCAGCGGTGTCCCGGCCTGCTCGATGCGACCATCGCGCAGCACGACAATCATCTGCCCCATGGTCATCGCTTCGATTTGATCGTGGGTGACGTAAACCGAGGTGGTTTTCAGGCGGCGGTGCAGCTCACGAATTTCGCCGCGCACCTGAGTACGCAGCTTGGCATCGAGGTTGGAGAGCGGCTCATCGAACAGGAAAACCTGCGGCTTGCGCACAATGGCGCGCCCCATCGCCACGCGTTGGCGCTGGCCGCCGGAGAGATCTTTCGGCAGACGCTCCAGCAGTGGCGTCAGGTTTAATAATTCCGCCGCCTCTTCCACCTTTTGACTGATTTCTGTTTTCGGCAGCTTCGCCATCTTCAGCGCGAAGCCCATGTTTTCGCGTACTGTCATTTGCGGATACAGCGCGTAGCTCTGGAACACCATCGCGATATCACGCAGCTTCGGTTCGACGTCAGTCACCACGCGTTCATTAATATGGATATCACCTTCGGAGATCTCCTCCAGCCCGGCAATCATGCGCAGCAGCGTCGATTTCCCGCAGCCGCTTGGCCCCACCAGCACGCAGAACTCGCCATCCGGAATCGTCAATGAGACATTTTTAATCACGTGCGCGTCGCCGTATGATTTACGGACATTGTTCAGTACAACAGATCCCATAGCAGACTCCTTATCCTTTAACCGCGCCGGACATAATCCCGCGATTGAAATGTTTTTGCAGACCCAGGTAAACAATGATGCTCGGCAGCATGGCCAGCAGCGTAATGGCGATGAAAATATTCGGCGTGATACTTTCATCGGTACGCAGCGTCCCCAGAATCACCGGAATAGTGTTCAGGCTGTCCTGGTTAATGACGATCAGCGGCAGCAGATACTGGTCCCAAATCATGATGAAACCGAAGGTCACCACCGTTCCCAGCGCCGGTTTCACCAACGGGAGAATGACGTGGAAGAAGATTTGCCATTCGTTTGCACCATCAATACGCGCAGCTTCTTCCAGCTCTTTCGGGATAGCAGACATAAACTCGGTCAGCACAAAGATGGAGAACGCCCAGCCCACGACGGGCAGGATCATGCCGAGATAACTGTTGTACAGCGAGGCATCGATCAACGGTAAGCGCCAGTTGATGATCATGTACAACGGAATGGCGATCACCTCTTCCGGTAACATCATGGTTGAAAGAATAACCAGGCTCACCAGCGCGACGCCGCGAAACTTCTTCCGCGCCAGCGCATAGGCAGCCAGCGCGCTGACCGATACCTGCAAAATGGTGCCGAAAAAGACCACCAGAATGGAGTTCAGCAGGTACTGCCAGACGCCGATATCCTGCCAGGCGAAGATAAAGTTATCCAGCGAGAAGGATTTCGGCCAGGCCAGCAGTTCACCGGGTTTAACCGGCGCACCGCTGAATGCTGTGGCGACAATGCCCCAAAATGGCCCCACAAATACAATTAATAACAACAGATAGATACACCAGCGCCCTGCCGTGTCCCAACGTTTACTCAACATGTTGTCTCCTTAGTAACGCGCAATGCGTTTTTTCAACGTCAGGTGGCAAATGGTCAGCACCACGGTGAAGGCGAACAGCAGGAACGACACGGCAGAAGCATAGCCATAATCGAACTGCTCAAAGCCCAGTTTGTAGATATGCGTCATGATCATCTCGGTGGCGTTAGACGGCCCGCCGCCGGTCGTGGCGTAGACTTCGGCAAACACGCGAAAACCACGGATAAATGACAGCATCAACACCACGGACAGCGCCGGAATCATCCCCGGTAACGTGACATAGCGCAGGCGATTCCACCAGTTCGCGCCATCCACGTTCGCCGCGTCATACAGGTCGCGGCTGATCCCGGCGAGGCCTGCAATAAATATCACCATGTTGTACGGCACCGCTTTCCAGATATGCAGCAGCATAATGACCCACAGCGCCTGGTCGCTGCTGGCAAGGAAGCCCTGATCCGCCCCCCCAAACCAGCTCAGGATGTGGTTCACCACCCCATTTGGCGTGGGGTTAAACAGAATGCGCCACATTTCTGCCACGATCGCCGCACTGGTGACCGCAGGCAAAAAGATAGCGGTTCGAATGAACCGCAAATGGCGCGCAGGGCCTTCGAGCAGCATCGCAAGGAAAAAAGCCAGTACGGCAGCAACCACCATGGTGACCAGTACGTACAGGAAGGTATTCGCCACCGCCGAATGTAATTCCGTATCGGCAAACGCGCGCGCAAAGTTTGCGCCGCCAACCCACTCATTGGGCTGGTTAAAGTTCACCTTGTAGAAACTCATCACCAGCCCCTGAATCATGGGGATGAACTTGAACCAGGTAAAAATGATCAGCGCCGGGGCGAGGAAAATCCACGGGATTAGCGCGCGCTTGCGGGCAGGCGTCAACCAGCGAACACCATCGGCCTCTTTGCGTTGCGGTGTAGCAATTTTACTTTCGTGTAGTGTCATTAACCGGGACCTCAATTAGCCAGCACGTTTTGCTTTGCCAGTTCCTGATTAAGCTTCTCGTTCATGGCGTTCAGTTCTTTTGGAATGTCGCTGGAACAATCGGCAAAAATACGGTTAAAGCCATCTGCCGTGACCTGGCGCGCTGGCGTCCAGTTCGGGATCTGCGGCACGTAGCGGCCGTGGCTGTTATAAAGGGCGGCAAAGGTATTCCAGCGCGGGTCCTGATACACCTGCTCAACGTTGACGTTTTTGTTCACCGGCAGGCGAACGACCGGAATGTTTTTGCTGCCTTTCCCCATGCCGATCTCCTGCCCTTCTTTGGAGATCATGAATTCGATAAATTTACGCGCGTCTTCTTTCTGCTTGCTGCCCTTCATCAGGAAGACCGTGGTGCCTTCCGCCAGCGTGGCCTCGCTTTTCGGCCCCTGAATATTGACGATTTCGTACTTATCTTTGCCGGGATCTTTATCCATCAGCGCGATGTGATACGGCCCGGTGAAGAACATCCCGGACTGACCGGAACGGAAAGAGGGAATAACATCGGCGGTGGTGGCGTTGATCGCCCCCGGCTGGGCCAATTTTTCACACAGCAGCGAGCGTACAAACTGCGTTGCCTGCGCAACTTCCGGCGTATTCAGCGTGGCGGTAAATTTATCGCCTTTCTTCTCGACATAGTCGCCACCTGCCTGCCAGATAAAGCTGCTCATAAACCAGCTGGCGTAACCGCGCGTGGTTGAGCCCGGAACGATAAACCCGTAGGTATCCTGCTTACCGTTGCCGTCCGGGTCCTGCGTGGTGAACGCTTTCGCCATCGCCAGAATATCGTCCCAGGTTTTCGGCTGCGGCAGGCCCAGTTTTTCGCGCCAGTCTTTACGCACGAACAGGGCAAAAGTTTGCGCGGAAGTTGGCACGCCGTAGTATTTACCATCGGCGTAGCGGGTACTCTCCCAGGCCGTTGGGTAGATGTCCTGACTGCCGGAAATTGACTCGGGTTTAATTTCATCGACAATGCCGAGCTGGATGAACTGCCCCAGCGCCGTAGCGTCGTTGAAGATCAGGTCGGGCAGCGCATTACCCGCCGCAGCACGCGCCAGACGCTGTTCGAAATCGGTCGTCGCATTGAAGTACTCAATCTTGATCCCCGTTTTCTTCTCGAAGGCTTCAGCTTCATTTTTATAGATATTCTTTGAGTCATTGCTCGCACGAATCCAGACATTCAGCGTTGTGCTGGCAAAGGTTTGCCCGCATCCCAGTCCCAATGCTGTTAACAGAAGTAACGAGCGAAATTTATATCCAGACATTTTCATATCCTTTTATTGTAGGGCAACGAGGTATTACCGGTTCTCTTAAAACAGACCAAACCAATATTAACCTTCATTTAATAGAATGCTTTTTTCAAATACAACGGGGCAAAATAGAAATAGCGTTTCGAAATTGAAAAACATGTCATGGGTCACACTATTTTTTGTCTAAAATTTATACAAAAGAAAAATTCATCATTGAATCAATAAGTTATTATTTTATGGTTTTTATTTATCTTTTTTACTTTTTTTGAATTATGCGATATTCCGTGACCACGCACACACTTTTCGGGCTAATTTTCCATGTTGATGTCAGGAAGGATCTACATCACATTTTTTCCTGCAAGCTCTTTTACACTGCGACAAATTAAATCGGAAACGTTGTTTTATGCGGTATTAAAATACTGCAAGACGTTTATTTTCATTTTTCATACATCCACCTCAGTGGCGCTGAAAACATATTTTCAGCAGACATCCTGACATTAACTAAGGGTATAAAAGAATGAATATCGCGAAATATAGTGGAGCTCTATGTTTGACGGTACTGTCACTCGGCATCAGCGCATCGCTGTACGCAGCAACACCGCTGAAACCCGCCATTCTCTCGCCAGACGATCTGGCGTTCAGCCAACAGCAAATTACGGCGAAAGCGCCCGCGTTCCTTCAGGCTCGTGACGCGCTGGTGAAACGCGCTGACGCCGCGCTTAAGCATCCGCTGTTTTCGGTGATGGATAAAACGCTGGTCGCGGTGAGCGGCGATAAACATGGCTACTACAGCTTCCCGCCCTACTGGTGGCCCGATCCGGACAAAAAAGACGGCCTGCCCTACATCCGCAAAGATGGTGAAACCAATCCAGCCGCCAACAGCGATGCTACGGATAAAAATCGGCTGGTAAAAATGAGCAACGATGTGTACACCCTGTCGCTGGCCTGGTATTTCACGCAGGACAAACGTTACGCTGAAAAGGCCGTAGCGCAAATCAACAGTTGGTTCCTCAATCCACAGACCAAAATGAACGCCAACCTGCAATATGCGCAGGCAATTCCAGGCATCAACGATGGCCGCGGTATCGGCATCATTGACAGCCGCGCGCTGGTTGACGTCGTGGATGCCATTGAACTGCTGCACGGCACGCAACAACTTTCCGATAGCGATTATCAGAAACTTCAGGCGTGGTATGGCGATTTCTGGCACTGGATGATGACCAGCCAGAACGGTTTTGAAGAACAGAACTGGCATAACAACCACGGTTCCTGGTTTGATCTACAGGCAGCGACATTTGCCTGGTTTAGCGGAAAACCGGAAGAAGCGAAAAAACAGCTACAAATAACCCAACTTCGCCGCATCGCCGGGCATTTTGATATTCAGGGCCGCCAGACTGCCGAACTTGAACGCACTCGCCCATGGCACTACAGCAACTTTAACCTTGAAGCTTATAGCCGTTTGGGACGTCTGGGCGAGAAAGTGGGCGTTGATATCTGGAATTTCACCCTCGACGATCACAGCCTGCGCAACGGCTACGCTTACATCACCCAATTTGTGGAGGGCAAAACCGCCTGGCCATGGAAAGACATCGACAAATGGGATGACAAAAAGGCGCTGTTTAATGTCTCTTCTGCTGCTCATGCGTGGCCTAACGATGCGGCCTTCACGCAAAAAGCACGCTGGTTGCAGGCGAAATACCCGGACGACATCACCACGCTCATCAGCCCGCTGCCGCTCGCGCATTGATGCAAAGGATAAGCAAACCATGAAGCAATTTATTCATCGCTGGGATGCGATTCGCGAACGAGCCTTACGCGGTTCCCAGGTTGAAGCGTTAATCCGTGGGCTTGAACCCGTTCTCAGCGCCCCTCCGCAGGTGCCAGAGACGGGAATTGCCAGCTGGAATCTCTACTACTTTTGCCCCGAACACGGCGTGAGGCTGATGTGGGATCGCCACTCCCCGACGCAGCATCGCTGCCCGATTGATAACCAGATATTCAGCGGCGAACCCTATGACAGCGCGTGGTGGCGCGAAATGAATGGGCGTAATGCGCAGGCCTGCTACCAGCTGGGCCTGCTGTGGCAACTCACCGGAGAAAGACGTTATGCCGATAAAGCGGCGGAAATATTAACCCGCTACGCCGAGTACTATCCCGGCTATCAGGAGCACGGCAATATTCCGCACAACGGGCCTGGTAAGATGAACGCGCAAACCCTGTGCGAAGCCAACTGTGTGCTGGACATGGCGCTGGGCTACGATTTTATCGCCGATGCGTTATCACTGTCTGAGCAGCACGCAATTTGCCAGCGCCTGCTGCGCGAGGCCGCCACGTTTTTGATGGCTCACCGCAGCCCGCAAATTCATAACCATGAGGTCAAGATTAGCGCGGCAATTGCGGTGATCGGCTTTATTCTTGCAGACGATTCGCTACTTGATTTTGCCGTCAATCAGCCCTATGGGCTTCGCTGGCAACTGGAGCATGGCCTGCTGGAGGAAGGCTTGTGGTTCGAAGGATCGGTGCATTATCACTACTATGCGCTACAGGGCTTTATGGCCTTTGAAAAACTGGCGTACGGCACATACTGGAGCCTGCGGCATCTTCCTTACTATCGGCACATGCTCGATTTTCCGCTTTCCCTGCTGATGCCCGACGGCACCTTCCCGCGCCTGAATGATTGCATCGCCGGACAGGAGACGCTACACCATCGCGATGTCTATGAATTCGCGTGGTTTTTGTATCACGAACCGCGCTACGCCCAGGTGCTGCATTTCCTCGGCGAAGAGACTCAGGACATGGAAACCGTGCTCTGGCGTGATAATGCCCTGCCGGAAACCCAGGCATCCCTTATTCCAGAAACCTCTCTGTACGCGCTGGGCGCGGGCTTAAGCCTGTGGCGCAAGCCGCAAAACGGCCAGGCGGTGCTGATCAAGCACTCTCCCTACGGTGGCGAGCACGATCACTACGATCGCCTGAGCGTGTTGATCTGGGATAAGCACTTCCCCATTCTGCCGGATCTCGGTACTACCGGCTACGGGGCGGCGATGCATTACGCTTATTACAAAAACAGCGCGACGCATAACACGCTTAGCGTCAACCAGACCAATCAACCGCCCGCCACGCCGCAGGTTTCCGGTTGGCATCAGGGCGCAGATTATTTCTGGCTCGACAGCCACGTTGACTGGCGAAAGCCCGCGCCGCAGCTGAACAGCCACACGCGCGTGGAGTGGGATGTCGATGCCTGGAAAGACATTCAGTTTCGCCGCAGAGTGCTGTGGGTGGATGATATGCTGATCGACGTTTCGGATGTCGCGAATCCGCATGGGCAACAGCTTGACTGGACGCTGCATCTGGATGCGCAGGCCGTGGATATGCAAGGGCAGCCAGCCATCTTCTCGACCACCGGCCCGCTTAGCATCCTGCGTAATAGCGTGGTTTCGCCGCTGAATGATTTTCAGCGCCGTCAGTTCCGCCATCCTCGGGGGGAAATCACGCTATGGTTCGCGGGCGATGGAGAGTTGTGGCAGGGTAACGCGCCAGGCAATCCGGCAATTAGCGATCTGAGCTACGTGATTTTACGAAGCCTGCAAAAAACCGCACAGTTTGTTTGTGTGTGGGATTTTGACGCAGTCAGCCCGATTACCGATATCCAGCTCACGCATGACGCAGAAGGTAGCTATTTTAGCTGCTGGCGAGGTGAGGCGGTCAGCCGAATTACCCTGCCAGCGTCAACGGGCGTGTTACCGATTCGGACATGATTTTCTTAATGCCACCTCTCTGAAAAGAGGTGGCATTCTGTTCTGCCTGACACATTCACGCGTTAATTGACTGGATCACTTCACCAAACGACAGCCCAAACATTGCTGTATCATCGGTAATAGGCAAAAAGTGTGAGTCCAGCGCATCTTTACCGTACTTAGCCGCTAATGTCTGCCACCCTTGTCCCTCCAGGACAATAAACGCCAGAACATCGCCACCCAACGTATCCGTCATAAAACGGAGTTCATACTCAGGCATAATGACCCGGTTGATCGCCTGCAATGCCGGATCTCGGGTAATTTCTTCTTCCTCGAAGAGCACCTGGGTTTTTCTACCTTTGTAGCTAAAAAACAGGTCATAGCCCAGATCGTTGTCCGCATCACAAGTCTCAGCGGTCAGGCCGTCGATGTGACAGTAGTCAGCAATATCTTCATCAAACTCTCGCCAGTCGACCCAAAACGCTGGGCAATCTTTTGCGTGTATCAGTTCAATGTCTCTTTGCTGCATAAAAGTCTCTACAAACGCGTACGCCTTCTCCATATAGATATTCCTTATCTTTAAACGCCTTTCGTGAATACTAAAAGCAGAACAGATCCATTAGATAACGAATAGGAATGCAGCGGCTAGTGTTTGATAGGGAAGCGAAGAAAACCAGGAATAGTGCTCAGGGAGTCCCGACAGCGGACGCTGTCGGGAAGAATAATATTACAGCGAAGTACGGCCAAACGCCGATTGCCAGTCCTGCTCGAATTTCGCCACCGCGGCGTCCACCGCCGGATAGCTAATCAGCTGCTGCGCAACATCCAGCGGCAACGTAATCGATTTACAGCCCGCCAGCAGGCAGTCCAGCGACTGACGCGGCGTTTTAAAGCTTGCGGCCAACACTTTGGCGCGCGGCGCGTGCAGCGTCAGCAGTTCCTGCAATTCACAGACGGTCTGAATACCGTTTCCGCCCTGAGCATCTACACGGTTGACGTAAGGCGCAACATACTCTGCCCCGGCCAATGCAGACAGCAAACCTTGCGCGGCACCGTAAACTGCGGTACCCAGCGTGGGAATACCTTCCTCTTTCAGCAGCTTAATTGCCGCAAGCCCTTCCGCTGTGACCGGAATTTTCACCACCAGATCGGGAATAATCGCCCGCAGCGTGTGCGCATCGTTCACCATGCCGTCGGCTGTGGTGGCCATCACCTGCGCAAACAGACGGCCTTTCCCCCCCATCGCCTCGTACAGCTCAGGCAGTAAAACGTCGAGACGTTTCTTTCCTGCGGCAACGATACTCGGGTTGGTGGTCACGCCCGCCAGAGGGAAAATCCGCGCCAGCTTTTTAACTGCCGCTACATCAGAAGTGTCGAGATAGAGTTCCATCGCCGTTCCTTAAACCGTGAGATTGAGCATGCTTTAACACTACCACGGACAAACCTCGCGTTTGGTTGATTTGCGTCAAAATAACTTTCATTCGAAAGTATTTAAATCTTTATACGAAAGATGAGGGCAACCTATGATTTTCAATATTCAGCGCTATTCCACCCATGACGGCCCAGGCATCCGCACCGTGGTGTTTCTTAAGGGATGCTCGCTCGGCTGTCGCTGGTGTCAGAACCCGGAAAGTCGCTCCCGCGAGCAGGATCTCTTGTTCGATCCGCGTCTGTGCCTTGAAGGATGCGACCTTTGCCATCAGGCGGCGCCTGAGGTGATTGAACGCGCGCTGAATGGTCTGCTTATCCACCGCGAGAAGCTTAACCAAACACATCTCGCCGTGCTTAGCGATTGTTGCCCCACCCTGGCGCTTACCGTATGTGGCGAAGAGAAAAACGTCGATGAGATTATGGCAACCGTCCTGCGCGATAAACCCTTTTACGATCGCAGCGGCGGCGGGCTGACGCTCTCTGGCGGCGAACCGTTTATGAACCCGGATCTGGCGCTGGCGTTGCTGAAAAACGCCCACGAGCAAGGTATTCACACGGCGGTGGAAACCTGTCTGCACGTACCGTGGCGCTATCTGGAACCTGCGCTGCCCTATATCGATCTCTTTCTCGCCGACCTGAAACACGTTGACGACGCGCGCTTCAAAACCTGGACCGATGGCTCCGCCAAACGCGTCCTCGATAACCTGCAACGTATTGCGGCGGCAGGGAAAAAAATGATCATTCGCGTGCCGCTGATTCAGGGCTTTAACGCGGATGTTGATTCCATCAAAGCCATTACCGAATTTGCTGCCGACAAACTGGGCGCGCAGGAGATTCACTTTTTGCCGTATCACACGCTGGGCATCAATAAATATTCGCTGCTTGGCCAACCCTACAATGCCCCCGACAAGCCGCTCGACGACCCGGAATTGCTGGATTTTGCCCAGCAGTATGCGCGCGAAAAAGGCTTAACGGCGACCCTACGAGGATAATCTGATGACCACTCTGACGCTCGACAAACTGACCGACCGTATCAAAGCGCATAAACTGGCGCTGGTAAATATCGTCAAGCCGCCGGTCTGTACTGAACGCGCACGCCACTATACCGAAGCCTATCAGCAACATCTGGATAAACCGATTCCGGTTCGCCGCGCGCTGGCGCTGGCGCATCACCTGGCGGAACGCACTATCTGGATCAAGCACGACGAGCTGATCATCGGCAACCAGGCAAGCGAAGTCCGCGCCGCCCCAATCTTCCCGGAATATACCGTGAGCTGGATTGAGAAAGAGATTGACGACCTGGCGGATCGCCCGGGGGCCGGTTTCGCAGTGAGCGAAGAAAACAAACGCGTGCTGCACGAAGTGTGCCCGTGGTGGCGCGGCCAGACCGTGCAGGATCGCTGCTACGGTATGTTTACCGATGAACAAAAAGCGCTGCTGGCCACCGGAATTATCAAAGCCGAAGGCAATATGACCTCCGGCGACGCGCACCTGGCGGTGAACTTCCCGCTGCTGCTGGAAAAAGGCCTCGACGGTATGCGCGCCAAAGTGGCCGAACGCCGCACGCGCATTAACCTGACCGTGCTGGACGATCTGCACGGTGAGCAGTTCCTGAAAGCGATTGATATCGTCCTCGACGCGGTAAGCCTGCACATTGCGCGCTTTGCCGAGCTGGCGCGTAAGATGGCCGCCGAAGAGACCCGCGAAAGCCGCCGCGATGAACTGCTGGCGATGGCGGAAAACTGCGATGTCATTGCGCATGAACCACCGAAAACCTTCTGGCAGGCGCTGCAACTGTGCTACTTCATTCAGTTGATTCTGCAAATTGAGTCCAACGGCCACTCGGTTTCCTTCGCCCGTATGGACCAGTATCTCTATCCGTACTATCGCCGCGACGTCGAGCTGGAACAGACGCTGGACCGCGAGCACGCCATTGAGCTGTTACATTGCTGCTGGCTGAAACTGCTGGAAGTGAACAAAATCCGCTCCGGTTCGCACTCCAAAGCTTCTGCCGGTAGCCCGCTGTATCAGAACGTCACCATCGGCGGCCAGAAGCTGGTCAACGGCCAGGCGCAGGATGCGGTCAACCCGCTCTCTTACGCTATTCTCGAATCCTGCGGTCGCCTGCGCTCCACCCAGCCGAACCTGAGCGTGCGCTACCACGCAGGCATGAGCAACGACTTCCTCGACGCCTGCGTGCAGGTGATTCGCTGCGGCTTCGGCATGCCGGCGTTTAACAACGATGAGATCGTTATTCCGGAATTTATCAAGCTGGGCGTTGAAAAGCAGGACGCGTATGACTATGCCGCCATCGGCTGCATCGAGACCGCCGTCGGCGGCAAATGGGGCTATCGCTGCACCGGTATGAGCTTTATCAACTTCGCTCGCGTGATGCTGGCGGCAATGGAAGGCGGCCGCGACGCCACCAGCCAGCAGGTGTTCCTCGGTCAGCAGAAAGCGCTTTCTGCCGGTAACTTCAGTCACTTCGATGAAGTGCTGGAGGCATGGGATACGCAGATTCGTTACTACACCCGTAAATCGATTGAGATTGAGTATGTGGTTGACACTATGCTGGAAGAGAACGTGCACGATATTCTCTGCTCGGCGCTGGTTGATGACTGCATCGAGCGGGCGAAAAGCATCAAGCAAGGCGGCGCGAAGTATGACTGGGTTTCCGGCTTACAGGTCGGTATCGCCAACCTCGGCAACAGCCTGGCGGCGGTGAAAAAACTGGTCTTCGAGCAGGGGCTGATTGGCCAGCAGGAACTGGCGAAAGCGCTGGCGGAAGATTACGAAGGGCTGACGCATGAACAGCTTCGTCAACGCCTGATCAACGGCGCACCGAAGTACGGCAACGACGACGATAGCGTTGATACCCTGCTGGCGCGCGCTTACCAGACCTATATCGACGAACTGAAGCAGTATCACAACCCGCGCTACGGTCGTGGCCCGATTGGCGGCAACTATTACGCAGGCACCTCGTCCATCTCGGCAAACGTACCGTTTGGCGCACAAACCATGGCAACGCCGGATGGCCGTAAAGCCAAAACCCCGCTGGCGGAAGGCGCAAGCCCGGCTTCGGGTACTGACCATCTGGGGCCGACCGCTGTTATTAGCTCCGTCGGCAAGCTGCCGACCTCGGCAATTCTTGGCGGTGTGCTGCTGAACCAGAAGCTGAACCCGGCGACGCTGGATAACGAGAGCGATAAGCAGAAGTTGATGATGCTGCTGCGGACCTTCTTCGAAGTGCATAAAGGCTGGCATATTCAGTACAATATCGTCTCCCGCGAAACGCTGCTGGAAGCGAAAAAACACCCGGATCAGTATCGTGACCTGGTGGTGCGCGTGGCAGGTTACTCGGCGTTCTTCACTGCCCTGTCGCCGGATGCGCAGGACGATATCATCGCACGTACGGAGCATACGCTGTAAGCCCTTGCCGGATGCGGCGTAAACGCCTTATCCGGCCTACAAAATACTGCCAATTCAATACATTGCAGAATCTTTGTAGGCCTGATAAGCGCAGCGCATCAGGCAATGTTTCAAGCCGGGGAAACCCGGCTTTTTGACGTCTCACCGGGCCGTTTTCCGAGTCGCCTCGCAGGATAATCACACCAAAAATACATACCATTTTACGAGTGCTACAGTCCGCCCATCTTCAACAACCGGCACGGACAGCCATGAAAACCAAATTTCCCGCCACGCCCCATGATGCGATTTTCAAAACGTTTTTGCGCCACGGTGAAACCGCGCGCGACTTTCTTGAAGCACATCTGCCACCCTTTTTACGCCCCCACTGCAACCTCGATACGCTGAAGCTCGAGCCCGAAAGTTTTCTCGATGAAAAACTGCGCTCACGTTATTCCGATGTGCTCTACTCTGTGCAAACCAGTAACGGTGCAGGCTATATTTACGTCATCATCGAACACCAAAGCTCGCCGGACGATCATATGGCTTTTCGCCTGATGCGCTACGCCATCGCGGCGATGCAGCGCCATCTGGATATCGGCCATAAAACCATTCCACTGGTCATTCCGATTCTGTTTTATCACGGCGAGGAAAGCCCCTATCCCCATTCAATGGACTGGATTGACGAGTTTGACGATCCCGACCTGGCACGCCAGGTTTTCTACAATGCCTTCCCGCTGGTGGATATCACCGTCACACCGGATGACGACATCATGCAACACCGCAGAATGGCGCTGCTCGAGTTGCTACAAAAGCATATTCGCCAGCGCGACCTCTCAGGTTTGCTTGAGCAACTGGTGACCCTTTTGCTGTTGGGATACACTACGGAAACGCAGTTAAAAGCGTTGGTGAGCTATATGTTCGTGGAAGGCAATACCGAGAACTGTAGCGCATTGCTGGAGAAACTGGCGCTACGAGCGCCAAAGCACAGGGAGACTCTGATGACAATTGCGGAACAGCTAGAGCAAAAAGGTCGTGAAGAAGGCCAGCGAATCGCCGCGCAACGCATTGCACAAACGTTGCTCAAAGAAGGCCTCGATCGTGAAAAAGTCAGCGCGATAACCGGCGTGGCGGTGGAGGAATTGCAACAGCAAGCACATTAACCCACGCCCTCATACTTTCATATGAAATAAATTTGTGGTTTCGGTCACATTGTAATTAGAATGTTTCTGGTCGCAGTTACATCAGGAGCACTGAGTATGACCGTTAAAGTTATCGTCACCGATATGGACGGAACTTTTCTTAATGACGCCAAAAAGTACGATCGTGACCGTTTTCTGGCGCAGTTTGAACAGCTTCAACAGCGTGGCATTGAGTTCGTCGTTGCCAGCGGGAATCAGTATTACCAGCTCATCACCTTCTTCCCGGAAATCCAGAACCGCATCTCCTTCGTCGCTGAAAACGGCGCGCTGGTGTATGAGCACGGGCAACAGCTTTTCCACGGTGAACTGACCCATCACGAATCGCAAATAGTGATTGGCGAGCTGCTGAAGGATAAAACGCTCAACTTTGTGGCCTGCGGTCTGGAAAGCGCGTATGTCAGCGTAAACGCGCCCGATGACTTTGTGGCGCTGATGTCAAAGCACTACTACCGCCTCAAGCGCGTCGCCCGTTATACGGATATCGACGATAAGCTGTTTAAATTCTCGCTCAACTTGCCCGATGAACAGATTCCTCTGTTGATTGATAAACTGCGTGTCTCCCTCGACGGCGTGATGAAGCCGGTCACCAGCGGCTTTGGTTTTATCGATCTGATTATTCCTGGCCTGCATAAAGCCAACGGCATCAGCCGTCTGCTCAAGCGCTGGGATGTCTCACCGCAGGCGTGCGTGGCCATTGGCGACAGCGGCAACGATGCCGAGATGCTGAAGCTGGTGAAATACGCGTTTGCGATGGAAAATGCTGCCGAGAGCATTAAATCGATTGCCGGTTATCAAACGGATGATAACAACCATCACGGCGCGTTAAATGTTATTCAGGCCGTGCTGGACAAAACCGGCCCCTTCCAGGCGTAAGCCTGCGCCCAGTGTATTGCCGGATGGCGGCTTTGCCTTATCCGGCCTACTAATCCTTTCCGTACCAGCCAGCAAGATTTTAAACGTGCATTAACTTATTTTTAACTTAAAGTATCACTTGTAATCATTTTTACTTTCGAATGAAAGATTGCGAGGTTGATATGGCTCTTACCTTTACCCACGACACGCTGCCTGCCGATCCACAATTAGCGATTCGCCAGATGAAGGCGACACTGCGCGCGCAACTTGGTGATGTGCAGCAGGTTTTCGATAAGCTGACCGCAAAAATTGATGCCCGTGTTGCGGACATTGAGGCACTAAAAGCGCAGGGTCTGCCGATATGGCCGGAGATCCCTTTTTCTGAAATTGCATCGGGCAGCATCAGCGACGCCACCCGCGAAGAGATCAAGCGACGCGGTTGTGCGGTGATCAGAGGTCACTTCCCGCGCGAGCAGGCGCTGGCGTGGGATCGCGCCATGCTGGATTACCTGGATGCCAACCACTTTGATGATGTCTACAAAGGCCCTGGCGACAGCTTCTTTGGCTCGCTGGAAGCGTCGCGCCCGGAAATCTACCCGATCTACTGGTCACAGGCGCAAATGCAGGCCCGACAGAGCGACAATATAGCCGCCGTGCAGTCGTTCCTGAACCGCCTGTGGCAGGTCGAGAGTGATGGAAAACAGTGGTTTAACCCGGACGTCAGCGTTATTTATCCGGATCGTATTCGCCGCCGCCCGCCGGGCACCACCTCGAAAGGTCTGGGCGCACATACAGATTCCGGCGCGCTGGAGCGCTGGCTGCTGCCCGCCTATCAACAGGTTTTTGCCAATGTGTTTAACGGCAGGATTGACGAATACGATCCCTGGAATGCGGCGCACCGTACTGATGTGGAAGAGTACACCGTCGATAACACCACCAAATGCTCCGTCTTCCGCACCTTCCAGGGCTGGACCGCGCTCTCGGATATGATTGCCAATCAAGGCCTGCTCCATGTGGTGCCAATCCCGGAAGCGATGGCTTACGTGCTGCTGCGTCCGCTGCTTGATGATGTGCCGGAAGATGAGCTGTGCGGCGTTGCGCCAGGCAGAGTATTGCCAATTTCCGAAAAGTGGCATCCCTTGCTTATCAAGGCGCTGACTTCAATTCCGGCGGTGGAAGCCGGTGATTCGGTATGGTGGCACTGCGACGTTATTCACGCCGTCGCGCCGGTGGAAAATCAGCAAGGCTGGGGCAACGTGATGTACATTCCCGCCGCGCCAATGTGTGAGAAAAACCTCGCCTACGCCCATAAAGTGCGGGCAGCGCTGGAGAAAGGCGCTTCGCCGGGTGACTTCCCGCGCGAAGACTACGAGGTTAACTGGGAAGGTCGCTTTACCCTTAACGACCTGAATATTCACGGCAGACGGGCGCTGGGCATGGAAGCCTGATTATCGTAGAGCCCTTCACGATCGACGGCGGTGTGCCCTTTTCCGGGGCGCACTCGCCGCACCGATTCCCGCACAGCTAAGCGTCCATGTAGCAGCAGCGAACCGACCGGCGCATCCGGGCGAATCAACCGTTGTTGCAGCATCTGCACCGCTTCACTGCCCAGCTCATCACGGGGGACGTGTACTGCGGTCAGCGGAACATCTTCGATGGCCGCCAGATTAAAGCCATCAATACTCATCACCGAGATGTCCTGCGGCACGCGCAGGCCGCGCAGACGCAGCGCATTAATGGTCCCCGCAGCCATAAAATCACTTCCCACCAGAAACGCCGTCGGCAGGTTTTGCCCTTTATGCGCATCCAGCCACTCACCCACCCGCTCTTCCGTGGCTTTGGCACTGAAACTGTTGATATTAAGCAGGTCTCTGTGGTGCTGAAAATGCAGATTATGCTGCGCCCAGGACTCACGAATGCCAGCCAGCCGCTGTTCCATGGTGTAACGCCGCAGGCACATCACATTCAGCACTTCCCGATGACCCATTTCAAACAAATAGCGTGCAGCAAATGCACCAATCATGCGGTGATCCGGGGCGATCGCCGGCAAACGCATGCGCTCATCGCGACAGTTGATCAACACGCAAGGTTTGCCAAGATCGGCGGCCAGATCGTGGATATGCGGATCGTCAATACCGAGCAGGATCGCCGCCTGCGTTTCCGCTTCATTCATCCTTGAGAGAAACAGCGTCGGGTCGCTGTCATTTTCTTCCAGCGGACAATAGCGCAGGCGGACTTCGTGCGGGGCAAGCGCTTTGCTGATGCTCTGGATCACGCGGTAGTAAAAGATATCCGAACGTTCGTCGAAGGCACGCGGGGGCGCGAAAACCATCAGGCTGTTGAGCAACAAACGTCCTGCCGCCATTCCGTCCATCACCCCCAGTTCGCGCGCCGCGTTCAGTACCTGTTCACGCGCGCGTGGGCTGGTGTTGGCTTTTCCCGCCAGCACACGCGAAACGGTGCTGGCGGAAAGCCCGGTGCGCCGGGCAATTTCGGCGATTTTCAGCTTCTTTTCCATTTTGTGATCCGATTCAAATTCGCGAATGAAAGAATTTTCATAGGGCAGAAACCCTATGTAATAAGGCCTGAGAAAGACATTCATAATGTATCTCAGCCACTCATGAAAAAACGTGCACAAAACCCGCTTTCCCTGGCTTTTTTTGTCTCTTAGTCTGAATTGGTAGAACAACTTCCATACAAGCATAGCGGAAGTGTCTAAAACTAAATAATAAAGATATCAAAAGGTTAATTAGATTGGTGTGATAACTCTCCACGGAGTTGCCCCACCTTACCCTACAAAATTCTGTGGAGATCCCTATGAGTCAGGGCATCAATAACGATATGACCATCAGCAAAACCCGTCGGGTGGTGAAAAACCTGCGCTGGTGGATGCTAATCCTGTTTTTGCTTGGCGTAACCGTCAATTACATCACCCGTAACTCGCTGGGTATTCTGGCTCCCGAGCTGAAAACCAGCCTCGGCATCACCACCGAGCAATACTCCTGGATCGTCGGCGCGTTCCAGATTGCCTATACCCTCTTCCAGCCGCTGTGCGGATGGTTGATCGACGTTATCGGCCTGAAGCTCGGCTTTATGATTTGCGCCTCGCTGTGGGCGCTGGCCTGTCTGCTGCACGCCGGGGCCGGGAGCTGGTTGCATCTGGCGATTCTGCGCTTTTTCATGGGGGGCGCGGAAGCCGCAGCCACACCCGCCAACGCCAAAACGATCGGCGAATGGTTCCCGAAAACCGAGCGCCCGATTGCCTCTGGCTGGGCGGGCGTGGGGTTCTCTATTGGCGCGATGCTGGCGCCACCGATTATCTATTTTGCGCACGCTTCGTTTGGCTGGCAGGGCGCGTTTATGTTTACCGGCGTACTGGCGATGCTGTGGGTTGTGCTGTGGTGGGCGTTCTACCACAACCCTGACAAGCACCCGAATCTGAGCAAGAGCGAGCTGGAATACATCCGCCAGGATAACGAAGCGCCGCCGGTGAAGCTTCCCTTCTTAACCGCGCTGAAAACCGTCGGTAAAAACAAACGCTTTTACGGTATCGCCATCCCGGCGTTTATGGCCGAACCGGCCTGGGCCGTGTTCAGCTTCTGGATGCCGCTCTACTTCGCAAAACAGTACAACATGGATCTCAAGCAGATCGCCCTGTTCGCCTGGCTGCCGTTCCTGGCGGCAGACCTCGGCAGCGTGGCGAGCGGCTATTTGACCCGGCTTTATACGCGTCTGTTTGGCTGCTCCCGCGTCAACTCGACCGTCGCCAGCTCCGTTACCGGCGCTTTTATGATGATTTCGCTGGCGGTAGTCGCCATCACTAAAGATCCGATTATTGCCGTGGTGCTGATGTCCATCGGCGGCTTCGGCCACCAGATCATCTCCTGCATGCTCAGCGCGCTGGTGGTGGAGTCTTTCGATAAAGGCCAGATGGCAACCGTTAACGGTATGCGCGGCTCGGCGGCCTGGATCGCCAGCTTCCTCTTTTCCCTGATTATCGGGGTGACCGCCGACAAAATCGGCTTCAACCCACTGTTTATCGCCATGGGTTTCTTCGACCTGATCGGCGCCTGTTTCCTGGTGGCATTTATTGCTGAACGTCGCGCTAAACGCGCCTGAGAGTGGATGTAAAAATGAAAACGTTGAAAAACTGGACCCTGCAAAAGCAATCTGACCACCACATTGAACTGCTGGTCGATGGCCAGCACACCCTGTGTTTGTACGTGCTGGAAGACACGCTGTTCCGCGTGCTGATTAAACGCAAAGGCGAGCTGGCGCTGGACAGAACCTGGAGCATCGCTCCGCAGCAGGACGTGCCATGGGAAGGCCGACAACGCGAAGACCTCAGCGGCTTTACCCTGCCCGGCTGGACGCTGACCGAGCAGGATGGCACCGTCATCGTCGCCACCGACTCCCTGCGCGCGACCATCCACCAGCCGCTGTGGCTGGAGTGGCACTATCGCAATGCCGAAGGCGAATGGCAGCCGTTAGTCAACGATCGCCCCACCAGCGCCTATCTGCTGAACGCCCACGGCGACGGCGTGGCGCACTATCAAAGCCGTCGCAAAGATGAGCGTTTTTATGGGCTCGGCGATAAAGCGGGCGACCTGCAACGCAACGGTAAAC
This sequence comes from Pseudocitrobacter sp. CD920760, assembly GCF_057782505.1. NCBI lineage: Bacteria > Pseudomonadati > Pseudomonadota > Gammaproteobacteria > Enterobacterales > Enterobacteriaceae > Pseudocitrobacter > Pseudocitrobacter sp. CD920760. The sequence continues at coordinate 1,690,219 of NZ_CM173490.1, read as the reverse complement.
GCTATGAGATGCGTAACCTCGATGCGATGGGCTACAACGCTGTCAGTACCGACCCGCTCTATAAGCACATTCCGTTCACCATCACGCGCCGCGACGATATCAGTTTCGGCCTGTTTTACGACAATCTGAGCAGCTGCTGGCTGGACCTCGGCAATGAGATCGACAACTACCACACCGCGTACCGTCGCTGGCAGGCGGAAGCGGGCGATATCGATTACTACATCTTTACCGGCGAGCGCGTGCTCGACGTCACCAAAGCGTTTGTGCGCCTGACCGGGAAAACGCTGTTCGGGCCGAAATGGAGCCTGGGTTACAGCGGTTCCACCATGCACTACACCGATGCGCCGGATGCGCAAAATCAGCTGATGAAATTTATCCGCCTGTGCGACGAGCACGCTATTCCGTGCGACTCGTTCCAGCTTTCATCCGGCTATACCTCGATCAACGGTAAGCGCTACGTCTTCAACTGGAACTATGACAAGGTGCCGCAGCCGAAAGTGATGAGCCAGGCGTTTCACGATGCCGGGCTGCATCTGGCGGCCAACATCAAACCGTGTCTGTTGCAGGATCATCCGCGTTATGAAGAGGTGGCCGCAAAAGGGTTGTTTATTGGTGATTCAGAAAGCGATGCGCCGGAGCGCTCCAGTTTCTGGGATGACGAAGGTTCCCACCTCGATTTCACCAACCCGCAAACCGTTAACTGGTGGAAAGACGGCGTTACCACGCAGTTGCTGGAGATGGGCATAGACTCCACCTGGAATGACAACAACGAATTTGAAGTGTGGGACGGCGAAGCACGCTGTCACGGTTTTGGTCAGGAAATCGCCATCAAGCACATCCGCCCGGTGATGCCGCTGCTGATGATACGCGCCTCGCTGGAAGCGCAGCAGCAGTTTGCGCCGAACAAGCGCCCTTACCTTATCTCTCGCTCCGGCTGCGCGGGTATGCAGCGTTACGTGCAAACCTGGAGCGGCGATAACCGCACCAACTGGGACACCTTACGCTATAACACGCGGATGGGCCTGGGGATGAGCCTCTCTGGCCTCTATAACCTGGGCCATGACGTCGGCGGCTTCTCCGGCGATAAACCGGACCCGGAACTGTTTGTCCGCTGGGTACAGAACGGTGTGATGCATCCGCGCTTTACCATTCACTCATGGAATGACGATCACACGGTCAACGAGCCGTGGATGTACCCGGCGATTACCCCGGCAATCCGCAGCGCCATTGAACTGCGCTATCGCCTGCTGCCGTACTTCTACACCCTGCTGTGGCAGTCTCACGCAGACGACGAACCGATGTTGCGCCCTACCTTCCTCGACCACGAGCACGACGCGCAAACTTTTGAGGAGTGCGATGACTTCCTGCTTGGGCGTGATTTACTGGTCGCAAGCGTGGTTGAACCTGGCCAGCGCGAGCGCCGCGTCTGGCTGCCTGACAACGAAACCGGCTGGTACGATTTTTACACCAGCGAATGGTTTAGTGGCGGTCAGTGGATTACGCGTGATGCCCCGCTGGAAAAACTGCCGCTGCTGGTTCGCGCCGGGGCCGCCCTGCCGGTGAGCGAGCGCATTAGCTTTGTCAGCGCTAAAGACGATGATACGCGTGAGCTGAAACTCTTCCCGGTAAAAGGCGTCGGCACCACATCCGGCCTGCTGTTTGAAGATGACGGTGAATCGTGGGGTTATCAGAACGGGAATGCGCTGTGGGTAGAATGGGAAATGGTTTGCGATGGCACAACTATTAATCTGAACATCACCGCCCGAGGGGATTATCGCCCGGCGTGGAAAACGTTAACGATTTCTCTGCCGAAGGATGAGAAACGCCAGCTACGCGTCAACGGTCAGTTAATTGACGCGTGGAAACTCGCGGAATAACGCTGTAAAAAGAGAGCGGCCCGAGGGGGCCGTTCTGTTTTCATTACCCTTCATCTTTCCCATCCATTAACCCCGGCTATAGCCATCACCGATGGTTAATCATGAATAATCCTGTAAATGCTGGCGCGCTCGGTCAGAAGTCAGGTATTGCCCTACCCACTCAGTCAGCTTCTCAGGCGTCACCTTCACGCTCTCACGACCGCTTTTAAGCCACAGATCGCCGACATCATAAATCTGCATTGCGCGTATTGCGTCGTTAAAACGAATAGCCGGCATCGATTGTTTCTTTGTCAGCGAAATGTCGGGGTGATACCCCTCACGGACATACAACACCAGAGTCATCGAACTGGAATCCGCCTGTAAATCAAAGGCGGTGATATCGCGCAACATAAGAGGCTGGGGGAGATAAGTACTTTCAATACTCTCCGCAGTGAGAGAAAAAATGGGCTGACGGACACGGCGTTTCTGCCGTTTTGCCTGCCAGATAAAGACAACGCCGAGAAATAGCATGGCGAGACCATAAGGTAGCCAGCTCCAGAGCCGCAACACCACGGCGGGCACCCACAAAAGCAGAGACATCGCAATCAGCAGCCAGCCCCCCCAATAAAGAATGGGCGAAGATTTCTGTATCATCCACAAGTCAAGACGTTCCAGCCCCCGCCCGGCATCAGTCTGAAGTGCCTGGCGCTGACTCTCAACGATAGCCCCGGAAAGAGTGCGATACAGCGCCGGTTCGCTCGCATCAAACAACTGCGCAACGGCCCCATAATCCTCCTCGCTTACCGGACGAGAAGCCCGTGCGATAAGCGATTCATCAAAGGCTACGCCGAGGGCCGCGATTCGCTCGCGCGTGATTGGATGGCTATCCATCGGATGCGCTATCTCGCGGTCGATTGCCGACCGCACATCCAAAGACCCCGTCGGCGCAATAAAATCATGCAGGCTGGCAACCCAGTTCTCCGCCAATACACGTCGATTAACCAACGCGTCAAGATGTTCGTTAACCGGTTCGGTTAACGCAATAATACGCAGCAGCGCTGAAGAAAAATCCTGAGCGGACGCACTGTTAGCTCCAGCCCGATCGGCGGCCAGTTCGCGCAGACGATTCCAGTAGTTGACCGACTCGTGAAAACATTCCAGAAACCATCGTCCCATATCCAACGCAGGGTTCAAAACAAGGTTATCCAGAAATGAGCCAGCCATTGAATTGTCTGCAAGTGCCGCCAGACTACGCTGCATGCTGTCGTAAATCGGAACAAAACGGAGGCTGTACTGCGTATCTTCTCCGGTAAAATGCCCCAGTTCATGGCCGATTATCGCCGCAATTTCCGCCTTTGACATCAAGGAAGCGTAGGTTAGCGGGAAGTGTAACGTGTTACCCGTTAATCGTTCACCACCTTTGAGTTGCACGGTATTGGCTATTACGAAAAAGCTGTCACACAGGCCGACAACAATATTATCGGGAACGGTTAATTGCGCGTTGTGCGCTATCTGTCGTATCCATTGCCAGAACGCGGGCGCTTGCTGTTCCGAGATGTTTTCCCCCCGGAGAACAGAATCGGCAGGCTTAAAAATTTGCAGTGATTTTTTGAGAGTAGAAATGCTATTTCCCAGAAGAGCAATAATCATCACAATCATGATTACACTGCCGGCAAGCGCTTTGATTTCCACAGCATGAATCTGATGCCGGGCCATCACCCACAGGATTTCAGAAGCAAGGAGACTCACTACCGCTAAACCACACAGCATCATCTCGCCCACCATCAGATAGGGCAGACGACGCTTACAAAGCGTAAAGTGGGTAATTAATTGATCCACGGATGCCCGACTACACCGTGCCGACAGAGCGCATAGCAGTACAGCATAGATTACAATACTCAACGCCCCAGAAGATAACAATAAACCTGATATCGCCAGTACCTGGCGTACATGCAATATCCCGTCAGTCGCAAAGCCATATAAGTTTGCTGTATGTATCGTGTCGCTTATCCGCCAGTATTGCCAGACTGCATAGAAGAGAATAAGCAGTGGCATAATAAATATATGTAACATCCGTGTGCGAGCCATAGAATTATTTATTCACCCATTAAATACATAACAAAGAGACGTCAAATTATGACGGCATCCAGCATAAAGATTTAAAACTTACTCAATTCCGCGCGCGCATGCGCAGATGAAATATATTGCCCCACGATCTGCGACATCGTTACAGCATCGAGCTTAACTTTTTGCCCCTCTTCTTCGCACCAGGGGTTGCTTACAACTGCGACGACCCGGCTTTCCTGGGGTTCATAACGGAATACCTGCATACAGCGTTTGGTGGTGATATTCAGCCTATCGCCATTACGCACATACAGATGGAGCATCGCGGCGCCGGAGATGACAACAACCTCATAACGTTCAATGTATTCCAGCGGTAGCGGCTGTGGAAGATAGAGGCTGGTAATGCTTTGCGGCGTCAATGTGAACAATGGCTGACGCGACCGCTGTAATGCCACATTCCCCATCATACCCAGCGGGAGGCCCACCAGCGTAAACAGCCAGCATATTGCGCTAAAGTGTTGAAAGAGCACCAGATAGCCCCCGCCAAATATCAGTACAATACCCACGATCATCATGATCCATGCCATCGATGAGGAAGACCATATAGCCTTCGCCTCTGTCGCCAGTGTCGCTTCAGCCTCGATTTCCTCACGTATCTCGGCGCGCAGTGGTTCAATCTCCTGAGATATCTCGCAAGATAATGCGCTGGCAACAGGCCCGAATAACGCAGGGAAGAAGAGGTTCTCTTCTGGCGCGACGGCACGAGAGGCGCGTGACAGCAACTCTTCATCGAGTGAAAGATTCAGGGCGGTGATACGCGCGCGGGTCGTGGGATGACTATCCATGGGATGCGCAATTTCACTGTCGATGCTGGCGAGGACATCAAGCGGCCCCTGCTTTTGCAACGCCAGCACAAGTCCGTCAGTCCAATTGTCACTGTTCTTCCGCCCGCGAAGAACGTCTTCCAGGTAGCGCTCAACCGGTTCACTCAGCGCCGATATTCTCAGCAATGCGCAGGCGAAGGCCGCAGAGGACGATACGCTAGCCCCGGTTTTATCTGCGGCAAGTTCCCGGATGCGACTCCAGTGGTTCACCGTCTCGTGGAATGTCTGTAAAAACCACATCGCCATATTCAGCGCAGGAGACAATACCAGGCGGTCTATCCAGGCATCCTGCATGTTTTTCGCCATCTGTTGCAGGCTATTTTGCATGCCCGCATAGAGGGGCGCGAAGCGCAGGCTGTACTGCGTATCCTCGCCGGTAAAGTGACCTAACTCATGCCCCACCACGGCGGCAATCTCCGCTTCATTAAGGAGCGACAGATACGTCAGCGGTAAATAGAGCGTATTCCCCGTTAACCGCTCGCCCTTTTCAATTTGTACGGGATTGGCCGTCACATAAAAGCAGTCAAAAAACCCGACGACAATATTATCAGGTGGCGTGAGCTGCGCCTGAGAGGTGAGGCTCCGGACCCACTGCCAGAGTTCGGGTGCCTGTACTTCCGGCAAATTGACGCCAATCACCCGCGAATCTTCAGGCTTAAACAGGGCAAAGCATTTCCGAACAGAAAAGAAACTTTTAATGATCATCCAGAGTATGGCAAATACCGCTATCACCATGGCGAACAGCAATTTCATACCGCCACCATTCATCTCTACGTGCCCCATGGCCCAGATAATTTCGGAGAGCACTAAAGCGACGGTCGCAAGGCCACAAAAAAGGATTTCGCCAACCATCATGAAGGGCAGTAGTCGTCGGCAGAGAGTAAACTTTTGGATGAGCACATCCTGGGAACGTCGCGAAGTGCGTGCACAGGCCCTACACACCGTTACTGCACTCACGACGCTCCCAAAAGCAATGACGGCAAAAAACAGGGCCAAAATAGCAAAGCCCATCTGTAGCGTTTCGGCCTCTGTGTTCATATCGGCAGCACGTATGCATTGCCATATGCCATATGCCATATGCCATACAGCAGAATAAACCCTGGTGCATATAACAACTGAAAAAATTTTCTATTTTTCATATGAATTATTTTGGCAGGATAACGTTCATAGAGCCTTTAATTTCCGTCTGGCATCCGCTGACAACCAATACTGTTGAAAGAGATCAATAGCGGCATCAACCGTAATTTTCTCTTTACTATTACCCCTATCAATAAAAAGCGGCTCAGGAATAATCATTGTGAACGTACCATTTCTTTCAGGCACTAAACCCGCCATTCGCCGTTTAAATACAGGTAGGGTGAGTTTCGGATGACAGTGAATGATAATACAGGTTGACCCTAATTTTTCCCCTACCGTAAAAGACGCCTCTATCCATTCCCATTGAAATACGCCCTCAACGCTCGGACAGATGATCCCTTCTGGGGTAAAGCGATAAAAGGGTTGTTTCGTATCCTGATAATGTTTTCTGGCCAACAGCGCAAACATGACCCCCAATGCACACAGAAACCAGCCAACATACTGGATTGCTGATGTCCCGGCATTCGTTATCGCCACAATTAGGCCTACAACCCACAGAACAATTGCCAGCGTGACAAGCAACCACGTATCAATGGTCCGGGCACATAACGCGACGGTCCCATGCACCCGTGCAGCCTGTTCTTCCCACTGCGCCCGCATTTCTTCTCGTCCAGCAACGATGCTCTCGGTAAGCATTTGTGGTATTGTCTGGACATCCTCTTTGTCTAGCATAGACATCATCTCCTGATAATCGTGTTCGCTTGCAGGCCTTGCAGCCCGATTCAACAAATTTTCATCCAACGCCACGCCAAGTGCATCAATGCGCACACGCGTAGTGGGATGGCTATCGGTTGGGTGCTGAATTTCCTGTTCCAGAAAAGAACAAACATCCAATGCTGGCTGTTTCTTAGCGTTTTCCAGCAAGGTGATGAGGAAATCTTTATCAATAAACTTACCTGTAATAAGCTTATTCAGATGTGGTTGGATCACGGAATCGAGCGCGGAAATACGCAATAGCGCGGACGCCAACGACTGCGGCGACGCCACCGTCGCACCCGCTTTATCCGCTGCCAACTCGCGCAGTCGACTCCAGTAGCGCACTGTTTCATGAAAAACGCGAAGAAACCATAGACCTATTTCCAGCGCGGGGTAAAGCACCACTCTATCAATATACGAAACGCCTTGCGCATTATTGGCGATGGCATCCAAACTGTTCTCTAGCCCGGCATAAAGCGGTAAAAATCGCAGGCTATACTGTGTATCCTGGCCGCTGAAGTGGCCCAATTCGTGGCCAATTACGGCGGCAATTTCAATCTGACTCATCATTGATGCGTAAGTCAGCGGTAAGTAGAGCGTATTACCGACTAACTTTTCGCCATTACTCAGATGAATTTTATTTGCGGTGACATAAAAGCAATCAAAGAATCCAACGACAATATTATCAGGCATTACCACATTTCCGTGGGTGGCAAGATTCGATATCCATCGCCATAGTTTAGGTGCCTGGTATTTCGATACGCTGCGCCCTTCGATTTCAGATGCTTCGGCACTAAATAATGCAAAACACTTTCTCAATGACACCATGCTTTTTAATAGCATCCAAAGCGTTCCGCCTATTGTAGCCAGTGCAAAAATAACCACTTTACCACTTTCGCCATACATTTTTACGTTTGTTACCAGCCAAACCAATTCGGACAAAATCAGAAAAACAAAAGCCAGCCCGCAAAATAATATCAGCCCCACCATCATAAAGGGTAAAATGTGACGGCAGAAGGAGAACAGGCGAATTAAGGTATTTTGCGAGCGATGCGACAAACGCGCACATACGGAACATAACAAGAGGGCAACCGCACCACTGACAATAGACAGCAGTGCAAGAAATACACCGAATTCAGAAAGTAAAAGCCTGACAAAATTCTCACCCGAGATGGAATATAAATCTTGTGAATTGATCGCGCGAACACATTGAAAAAAACAATATATTCCCATCAGCAATGAAAACCCAAATATCCGTAAAAGACTTTTCATTTCCCTTTATCTCTGCGATGATATTGAATAAATATTACTTTATGGTAGATCGCATCGTCAATGGAAAAGCGCTCTATTTCTTCAATCTCATCATCAACAGATCATAATTTTATTGGATACAATATGAAATTAACAACTTTAACAGCCAACTTACTTTTTTTGATAATTGCCATACCACCATTTTTCTTCTGCGAAAGTTTGTCAAAACTTTTCAACTGCGACAAAATATCGGTAATTTTATGTCTCGTCGTTTATGCGGTGATTTGTTCTGTTGTTATCAAAATCATCGCCAGGAGATCAGGTGTGTACTAAACACAGATAAGGGATATGAGAAGCCAGTTATATATGTTCTATCTATGTTAATATCACCTGGCATTCATGACATGACCAGACAAGTTTTCTTGTGACCATGCCGATTACGCAGAACGCTCTCCACGTAGTCAGGGCATCAATTACCAGGTGCCCTGACTACGTAGGAAATCGTCATTGTTGCCGGTGAAATCCGTCATACGCGTCTCCAGTGGGTAGACATCCTATGGTCGTACGAAACAAAATCTATGTGGCAGGATACGTTTCTAGCGCCACTTTCAGAGATGCCATCGATTCCATATCCAGGTGGTTGGTCGATTCATCTACCAACAACACGTCCGGTTTTTCCGTCATCCGTCTATCAAACAACGTGCGGTATTCCCAACAACCGAAAAAGTACCCTCACCGATTTCTTGATATCAAGCTGAATACAACAACATATAGTAATTATATTTATTTCCCAGGGAACCAACATAAACTGAGTCTATTGATTTTTGTCAGGACTACTAACGACCGCTTTTGCCACGTTAAAATTATGGTGATATGCTCAGCCGTGAGCGCCTCAGCGACAAACCTAATCTCAATATCTGCAAATGAGGTAACCATGTTAAATTTCATTTTAAAGTCGATAGGGCTTTATTTAGTCTTTTTTTGCATAGCCTGCCTTACTTTATTTATTGCCAGCACGTTTTTGGATATAGAAAAGATGGCATTGGTAATATACGACCATCTACATATTCATTACAACCTGTATAATAAAATTTATGATTTCAATCCTGCACTGGGCGATATTATTATCATCTGGGCAGTATTTCTGCCTTTATTTTCTTTATTGTTATATTACGCATTTGCAATATATAAAAACCGAATTAAAAAATAGATTCACACCGTAAGCCATATCGGATTGAGATACTGTAAACAATCAAACGCCTGGAAAATGATAAAAAAAGCTGGCAGGAAAATTTTCCCAGCCAGCTTCTCAAATGGTCAGAAAACCTTACTCGATACCCTTACTACGCAGGTAATCTTCGTAATTACCGGTGAAGTCAATCACGCGCTCCGGCGTAATTTCAATCACACGCGTCGCCAGCGAGCTCACAAATTCACGGTCGTGAGAAACAAAGATCAGCGTGCCCGGATACATTTCCAGCGCCATGTTCAACGATTCAATGGATTCCATATCCAGGTGGTTGGTCGGTTCATCCATGACCAGCACGTTCGGTTTTTCCATCATCAGTTTACCGAACAGCATGCGACCTTTCTCACCACCGGAAAGTACTTTTGCCGGTTTCTTGATATCGTCCTGGCTGAACAGCAGGCGACCGAGGATGCTGCGCACCGCTTGTTCGTCGTCGCCTTCCTGTTTCCACTGGCTCATCCATTCGAAGACGGTCAGGTCATTTTCAAATTCGAATTCATGATCCTGCGCGTAGTAGCCGATTTGCGCGTTTTCGGACCATTTCACCGTACCGTGATCCGGCGTTAAATCACCGACCAGGGTTTTCATCAGCGTGGATTTACCGACGCCGTTGGTCCCCAGGATCGCGAGTTTCTCGCCCACTTCCAGCAGCAGGTTAACGCCTTTAAACAGCGGGCCGTTATCAAAGCCTTTGCTGAGGGCTTCCACTTCCAGCGCGTTACGGAACAACTTCTTGTCCTGCTCAAAACGAATGAACGGGTTCTGACGGCTCGACGCTTTGACTTCGTCGAGTTTGATTTTATCAATCTGACGCGCGCGGGACGTTGCCTGGCGAGATTTAGAGGCGTTGGCGCTAAAGCGGCTAACGAAGGATTGCAGGTCAGCAATCTGCGCTTTTTTCTTGGCGTTATCGGCCAGCAGACGTTCACGTGCCTGGGTGGCAGCGGTCATGTATTCGTCGTAGTTACCGGCGTAGACGCGCAGCTCACCGTAGTCGAGATCTGCCATGTGGGTGCAGACCATGTTCAGGAAGTGACGGTCGTGCGAAATGATGATCATGGTGCTGTCGCGTTCGTTCAGCACCTGCTCCAGCCAGCGAATGGTGTCGATGTCCAGGTTGTTGGTCGGTTCATCGAGCAGCAGGATGTCCGGGTTAGAGAACAGCGCCTGCGCCAGAAGCACACGCAGTTTCCAGCCAGGTGCGACCTCGCTCATTGGGCCGTAATGCTGTTCCAGCGGAATCCCCACGCCCAGCAGCAATTCACCGGCGCGCGCTTCGGCGGAATAACCGTCCATTTCACCGTAGAGCACTTCGAGGTCGGCCACTTTATAGCCATCTTCTTCGCTCATTTCCGGCAGCGCATAGATGCGGTCGCGCTCTTGTTTAACTTCCCACAGCTCACCGTGTCCCATGATGACCGTATCCAGAACGCTGAACTCTTCGAAGGCGAACTGATCCTGACGCAGCTTACCGATGCGCTCATTCGGGTCGAGAGAGACGTTGCCCAGCGTCGGCTCAAGGTCGCCGCCGAGGATTTTCATAAAGGTGGATTTGCCGCTCCCGTTAGCGCCAATCAGGCCGTAACGGTTGCCGCCGCCAAATTTGACGGAGATGTTTTCGAACAGCGGCTTACTGCCAAACTGCATGGTAACGTTGCTGGTAACTAACACGGAAGTATCCTGAGGAATGTGACAAACCGCCTATTATGCCACAATTCCGAATTAAAATCGCCCGCCTTCGTAACGCGCTAAACTGTCACCTAAGTGAAAAAAATGTGATTTCGTACACATCTGAATTCCCTGTTGCCGGGAATGCACATATAATGCGCTTCCATCATACATCCGATTTTCCAACCACAGCCTGAGTGGCACTGATATCTCGAACAACATGAACATGAAATTAACAACACTTTTCGCTGCGGCGCTTGCAGTCGTTGGCTTCTGTAAAACCGCATCCGCAGTGACATATCCGTTACCGACGGATGGTAGTCGTGTCATTGGTCAGAATCAGGTGATCACCATCCCTGAAAACAACAAGCAGCCGCTGGAATACTTTGCGGCGCAGTATCAGATGGGTCTTTCCAACATGCTGGAAGCTAACCCGGGCGTGGATACGTATCTGCCGAAAGGCGGCACCGTGCTGACCATTCCGCAGCAGCTGATTCTGCCGGATACCGTGCATGAAGGTATCGTCATCAACAGCGCGGAAATGCGTCTGTACTACTACCCGAAAGGCACTAACACGGTCATCGTGCTGCCAATCGGTATCGGCCAGTTGGGTAAAGACACTCCGATTAACTGGACCACCAAAGTAGAACGCAAGAAAGCGGGCCCGACATGGACCCCAACGGCGAAAATGCACGCGGAATATCGCGCGGCGGGTAACCCACTGCCAGCAGTGGTTCCGGCTGGCCCGGATAACCCGATGGGTCTGTACGCGCTGTACATCGGTCGCCTGTATGCGATTCACGGCACTAACGCCAACTTTGGTATCGGCCTGCGCGTGAGCCACGGTTGTGTGCGTCTGCGTAACGAAGACATCAAGTTCCTGTTCGAAAGCGTGCCGGTCGGTACCCGCGTACAGTTTATTGATGAACCCGTGAAAGCAACCACAGAACCGGATGGCAGCCGCTTCATCGAAGTTCACAACCCGCTGTCAGTGACCGAAGCGCAGTTTGAAGGCGGTGAAACCGTTCCGGTTACGCTGAACTCTACGGTGCAGAAAGTGACTTCCCAGTCTGATGTAGACCAGGACGTGCTGAATCAGGCGATTCAGAACCGCGCCGGTGTACCGATTCGTCTGAACTGATTCGGTTCAGATACAAAAATGGCGAAGCTGATGCTTCGCCATTTTTTTTGGGGTAATCCCCTCACCCATTATTCACCATCACAAACCCGCCATGATCATAGCGATAATGGCAGTGCGCATACTCCAGCGGCGTACCGTCTTCCAGATAAATAACTTGCTCCAGCTCCAGCACCGGATCGGTCTCGTCGCAGTTGAGATACTCTTTGTCGCGAGCATCCGGCTTACAGGCGCGCACCACGCGATAAGAGCCCATCATCTTTAAGCCCAGCGTTTCGCGCACGTAGCGGAAAACCGAACTTTCCAGATGTGATTTATTGAGCCCAGGCACCAGCGCGACCGGCATTACCGTCATATCCAGCGAAATCGGTTCACCGTTCACTAAACGCAAGCGAATAAAATCATAGACTGGCGCATCGGCACTCATCAGCAGCGAGGCTTGCTCTTTTTCATTCGGGAAGCGCACCTCAAAGGCAATCACCTGGCTTGTCACCTCGCCGAGGTGCCGCCAGGTTTCCGTTGCGCCGAAATAGTCGCTGCCCGCGACATCCCACTGCGAAAGCTGGCGGAAGTTTTTTCGCACAAACGTCCCCTGCCCCTGACGCGCATAGATAATGCCTTCAACAATCAGCTGGCGCATCGCCTGCTGAATGGTCATGCGGCTGGTGTTGAATTCAGCCGCCAGCGCCAGCTGATCGGGCAGCGGCTCCGTCGCCGGATAACGCTGGCTCAGAATACGCTGCTTAATTTCCTGTGCGATGGAGAGGTACTTCGCCGCCATCTTCCGCTCCTTAATGGGTGTTACATCTCTTCGCCGTTGCTGTGAATCGCCCGCTTCAACCATGCGTAGCTTTTCTTCGGCACGCGGCGCAAATCTTTCAAATCATGGTTTTCCCGGTTCACATACACCACGCCATAACGCTTACGCATGTCGCCCTGGGAGCTGAGAATATCAATTAACCCCCAGCCCAGATAGCCTATCACCTGTGCGCCATCCTCAAAAATGGCCTCTTTCATGGCATTGATGTGGTCGCGATGATAGGCGATGCGGTAATCATCGGCGACGGGCGTTTCGCCGTCCCAGGATTCAATCACCCCGATGCCGTTCTCTATCGGGAAGACCGGCAGACGCCAGTCGTTATAGTATCGCGTAATGATGCTGCGGAACCCAAGCGGATCGATTTGCCAGTTCCATTCGGTGGCTTTCAGATGCGGGTTGGGCGTATCGCCAAAGAGCATATAGTTATTGACGGCAGTGCCTTCCGGAATGGGATCGCTGCTCAACGTGCGGCTGGCATAGTAGCTGAAGGCCATATAATCATTTTTTAGCGTCGCCAGTACGGCGAGGTCTTCATCGCGATAAATATCACGCAGACCTTCTCTCTCGACAAACGCCATCACTTCCGGGCTGTAGCCCTGCCCCGCAAACGCGCGTAACAGATTCTGATTGAAGAATTCGTCGAGTTGACGGGCGCAGAACACATCGCGCGGTTTACAGGTTGCCGGGTACACCTGGGCGTGCGCCAGCATGCCACCCATTAGCTTGCCGGGTTTGGTTTCGTGCAGATAGTGTGTGAGATGCGCGTGCGCCATCATCACGTGGTGCTGAATCTGATAAAGCTCGCGTAACGTTTTCTCACCCTGCATATAACCGGAAATCAAAAATGCTTCCGGCATATGGTAAAGGTTCTGTTCATTGAAGGTGAGCCACCAGGTTACCTGGTCGCCAAAGCAATCAATCATTTTTTTGCCATAACGGATGAACGCGTCCATCACCCGACGATCGGTGAAACCGTTGTATTTTTCCGCCAGCGCCAGCGGCATGTCGAAATGATAGAGGCAAATCATCGGCGCGATGCCGCGCGCAACAAGCCCATCGATAAAGCGTTGATAAAAAGCGATACCTTCTTCATTAAACTCACCGTCGCCGTCCGGGCAAACGCGGCTCCAGGCAATCTGGAAACGGTAGCAGTTCATGCCCAGATCCTGCATTAAATCAAAATCTTCTTCGAAGCGATGATAGCTATCGGTGGCAACCTTCCAGTCAGAGGCGTTCTCTTTCGGCTCGCGAATGTCATACACCGACATCCCCTTCCCGCCCTCGTTCCATGCGCCTTCGGTTTGCATGCTGGAAACAGAGTTTCCCCAAAGAAAATCAGCTGGCAGTGTGTTCATCATGACGCCCTCAAGATATGACTAGTCAAATAACATATATGACTAGTCATATTAGAAAGCAGCGTACGGCGCAACGAAAAGGCTCACGTTTTGTGAGCCTGTCCGAAAGATTAAAGGTGACCGAGGAGATGCAGCAGGCCGTAACCTGTCAACGCCGCCCACAGCAGCATGGGCAGAGAATAGAGATGGAAGCGCCACCAGATACGGCGATCGTTGGCCATGCGTAGCGCAATCAGGTTGGCAAGCGATCCGGGCAACAGGCCAAAACCGCCGACGTTCACCGCCCAGGCAAGCAGAATGGAGGGGGGCACATAATTAAGCAGCAAAATCGTTGACGGCACGTTGCTGATCACCTGCGAAAGACCGATCGCCGTGAGCCATAAAGAACCCTCCGACAATTGCCCGACACCATGCAGTGAATGCTGCAATGCAGGCAGTTGCGTCAGGAGATGCACATCAATAAACATCGCCATAAAGACCAGCAGCAGGGTCCAGTCGACGCTGTAAACCACGCGCCGATCCAGCAGCAGGAAGCCCACGGCCACGCACACCAGCCCCCACAGTTCGAGCTTTATCTCCAGTGCGGCGAGGAAAACCAGATAGAAGGCCAGGCAGCACCACACCAGCTTTGGCCGCCATGACGGTGTGGCATCGCTGCTTTGAAATTGCAGTTTTTTCGCCGGGAAACAACACCAGCAGAGAACGAGCAGTGTCGCCATCATCGCCAGCGCCAGCGGCAACATTTGCAACGTAAAGACCGGGAAGCTCAGGCCGGATCGGCCCCACAGCAAAATATTCTGCGGGTTGCCGATGGGCGTCAGCAGTGAACCGGCGTTCACTGCCAGCGCCTCGAAAATAATCAACCGGTTAACCGGAATGGCGCACCATTTTTTTAGCGTCAGGGTGAGCGGCACAATGATAAACAGCGCCACATCGTTGGTCAGAAAGGTCGACAGCAGCGCCGCCGCCAGCACCATAAAGATAGCCAGCTGTCGCTCGGTAACGAAACGTCGCGCCATCTTACGCCCGAGCACATCAAAATAACCGCTCTGCTCAACGCCTTTGGTGAGCAGCATTAAACCGCTCAGGGTGATGATGGTGTGCCAGTCAATCGCTGCGGGCCAACGCGCCGGGGCAAACGGAACCAGAAACGTGAGGATGACGCCGATGAGCAGCAACAGATGCAGAAAACGATCGCGCGTCAGCGACCGAATAAAAGGAGGTGTCATTCAATGTGCTGCCCATGTTTTTGGGTAAACTGCCGGAACATGTCCAGCGTCTCTTCGCTGACATGATGTTCAATGCCTTCGGCATCACGACGGGCGGTGTCCTGGCTGACGCCCAGCGCCAGTAAAAAGCTCTCGACGACCTGGTGACGCTCGCGGCTCTCCTGAGCCAGCTTCTCGCCTTCAGGCGTTAAGAAAACGCCGCGCCATGGGATCTGCTCGATCAGCCCCACGCCCGCCAGACGTTTTAACATTTTCGCCACAGTTGGCTGCGACACGCCGAGCCGCGCGGCCATATCCACCTGACGCGCCTCGCCCACTTCGCGGATCAAATCGGAAATCAGCTCAACATAGTCATCAATCAGCTCGCGGCGATGCGCTTCCCGCACCTGACGGAACCCTTCAACGTGTTCTTCCACATTCACCAGCTGCGTCACTTTTTTTGTTGTTGGCTTACCTGCGCGGCGGTTCATAGCACTTCCTCATCGGTGTGACGCGTCAAAGCATCTTATAAATTGCCCCCATTGTAATGGATCGTGCTCTGAGTACAAAAATTTAACGTTTAGCCATAGCTATAAAATATAGCCTGTGCTATATCTGTATGTAATGCAATCACTCATCACGGAACGACGAGCGCAAAAGCAGGAGGTTACCATGAACGAATTCAAGAGGTGTTTACGCGTGTTTAGTCACTCTCCTTTCAAAGTCCGCTTAATGCTGGTTAACATGCTGTGCGACATGATCAACAGCAAACCCCAGCAGGACAACAAACCTAACTAACGCGGCGTCGCGGTACGCCGCTTCATTTTTCTGTCATTTTTCTCTGGCAGACTTTCCTGTCATGCTCAAAAACCCCACATTTCTTCCGCTTTTGTAATCGCCTTCGCAAAACATTTTGTTATGGGTAGTTGACCAAAAACAGCGCGCGCTTTATCTTCGTGCGGCCCTGCACTTTTGCGGCTCGCAGATGCGGAGCTTCCCCCTTCTCTTTACGCAATAATGTCCGGCAAAAAAGCCCCTTGACGCCAGGGGACGCACATGGCGTTTTTATAGTTGCGATTTATGAATGTCACGCTGAAAGAAACTCTCGCCGCCCGTGGAATTACCCTGAGTCCGTGGACGGGCCTCTATTTCCTGCAATCACTGCTGATCAACCTGGCGCTGGGTTACCCCTTCAGCCTGTTGTATGCGGTGGCATTTACCTGCGTGCTCCATTTAGTGTGGCGAGCCGCGCCAAAAGTCCAGAAAGTGGTGCTGGGTCTTTATTCACTGGTGGCGGCGCTCTATTTCCCGTTCAGCCAGGCCTACGGTGCGCCGAACTTTAATACCCTGCTGGCGCTGCATTCGACAAACGTCGAAGAATCCACCGAGATGTTTACCATCTTCCCGTGGTACAGCTATCTGGTGGCGCTGTTTATTTTTGCCCTTGGCGTAATTGCCGTGCGCCGCAAGGCCAGCCCGGTAAAACGCTGGGGTAAAATGGAAACCCTGTGTCTGATATTCAGCGTCGGCACCTTCTTCGTGCAGCCGATTCAAAACCTGGCGTGGGGCGGCGTTTTTAAATTCAAAGATACCGGTTACCCGGCATTTCGCTTCGTGAAGGACGTCATCGTTAACAATAACGAAGTGATTGACGAACAGCAGCGCATGGCGCAGTTCGCGCAAATGAAGGATACCTGGACGGTCACCGCCGTGAAGCCGAAATATCACACCTATGTGGTGGTGATTGGCGAAAGCGCGCGTCGTGATGCGCTGGGCGCGTTTGGCGGCCACTGGGACAACACACCGTTTGCCAGTTCGGTGAATGGCTATCTGTTTAACGATTATATTGCCGCCAGCGGTTCAACGCAGAAATCGCTGGGGCTAACCCTTAACCGCGTCGTCGATGGCAAACCGCAGTATCAGGATAACTTTGTTACCCTGGCTAACCGCGCAGGTTTCCAGACCTGGTGGTTCTCCAACCAGGGGCAAATCGGCGAATATGACACCGCCATCGCCAGCATCGCGAAACGCGCTGATGAAGTGCAGTTCCTCAAAAGCGGCGATTTTGAAGCGGATAAAAACACCCAGGACACGGCGCTGTTGAAGATGACCGCACAGGTCTTCGCGTCTCAGCGTACTCAACCGCAGCTTATCGTGCTGCATTTGATGGGTTCTCACCCGCAGGCCTGCGACCGCACGCACGGCAAGTATGATGTGTTTGTACAATCGAAAGAGACGTCCTGCTATCTTTACACCATGACGCAAACCGACGATTTGCTGCGCCAGCTGTACGATCAGCTACGCAACAGCGGTGACAGCTTCTCGCTGGTGTACTTCTCCGATCACGGGCTGGCATTTAAAGAGCGCGGAAAAGAGGTGCAGTACCTGGCGCACGACGATAAATTCCAGCAGAATTTTCAGGTGCCATTTATGGTGCTGTCGAGTGACGACAAGGCGCATAAGGTCATTAAGGCGCGCCGTTCAGCGAATGATTTTCTTGGGTTCTTCGCTCAGTGGACGGGCATCAAAGCGAAAGAAATTAGCCAGCGCTATCGTTTTATCTCAGAACAGAAGGCCGGGCCGGTGTACATCACCAACTTCCAGTTACAGAAGGTGGATTACAACCATCTGGGGACGGACCTGTTTACGACAAAGAGCCGTTAACACATGCCGGATGGCGGCTAACGCCTTATCCGGCCTACGAATAAACACAGTTGTAGGCCTGATAAGCGAAGCGCCATCAGGCATTTCACAGGCAAAAAAAATCCGCCACAAGGGCGGATTTTTCATATCACCGAAGTGATTAGAAGCGGTAACCAACACCGGCAATCCAGGTGCCGACGTCAACGCTACGAATGCGAGACTGCTCGTAAGAGAAGTCCAGAGCAACGTTTTCGATCGGGTTGAACTGCAGGCCCGCACCGTAAGAGAAACCGTAATCGCTGGTGTCGTGTTTGTTCGGCAGATCAGCGGTCTGGAATTTACCGTAACCAACACCTACTACGCCGTAGATGCTTGCCCAGTCGTTCAGACGGTAAGCAGGACCTGCGGTGATGCCGTAGTACTGTGATTTATGGTAGTTGTTGTCGCTGGAGCTACGGTCTTTTTCGGTGTAAGTAAAGGAACCGATAACGCCCAGCGGTTGGTCGTCCATTTCATAGCGGTATTTCAGGTTGAAACCGTTAGCTTTGTTAGCAACGCCCTGCATATCGCTCTGAGCGTAACCGCCAGTAACGGTAGAAGTTGCAGCTACTGCGGTACCTGCGGATACAGCCAGAACAGCGGCCAGTGCTGAAAGACATGCAATTTTTTTCATAACCACCTCAAATGTGCTTCAAGTAAATCCGTAAGTTTTAAATATATCAAAAATTGTTAGGAAACTCTTTCGAACTTGTGATGTCTAAACCTGCCTTTGATGTAACCAAAAATTTCCGGGCACGGTTATCTCTTTCAAACATCACAGGTTTTCCCGGAATACCAGACTAGTATCACACAGTGATTTCATCACATTATTCCAGATAATTCCTAGTTTGACAGATTAATAATCCATCGACTAAGGACATTCTAACGGTTCACGGGCGGATTTTTTTCAACAATTCCTCAACCGTAGCCTGGTATTTCATTTACACTGCTTTTTTTACTCCGTTTGACACAAATTGACAGGAAAAAGATGTCTGGCTTGCTCCGTAAATCTCCCGCATGGATGCCCGTGTTTGTTCTCATCGTGTCGATGCTCTCTATCCAGAGCGGCGCATCACTCGCTAAGTCGCTGTTTCCGTTAATTGGCGCACCGGGTGTCACCGCCCTGCGTCTGGCGCTTGGCACGCTGATTCTGGTTATCGTCTTTAAGCCGTGGCGACTGCGTTTTGCAAAAGAGCAGCGTCTGCCGCTGCTTTTCTACGGGCTGTCGCTGGGCGCGATGAACTATATGTTCTATCTCTCTATTCAGCGCATTCCGCTGGGGATTGCCGTTGCCCTGGAGTTCACCGGGCCGTTGGCCGTCGCGCTGTTTGCCTCTCGCCGCGCGGTGGACTTTATCTGGGTTATCCTCGCCGTGCTTGGCCTCTGGTTCTTGCTGCCGTTGGGTCAGGACGTGGCGCACGTCGATCTCACCGGTGCGCTGCTGGCGCTTGGCGCGGGCGCAGGCTGGGCCATCTATATATTAAGCGGCCAACGCGCCGGCGCGGAACATGGCCCGGCGACGGTGGCGATGGGTTCTTTAATTGCAGCCGTCATTTTTGTGCCGCTTGGCGTATTACAGTCTGTTGATGTGAGCTGGCACTGGTCTATTCTGCCGGTCGGCCTGGCCATTGCCGTGCTATCAACAGCCCTGCCCTATTCACTCGAAATGCTGGCCCTGACCCGCTTACCGACACGCACCTTCGGCACACTGATGAGTCTCGAACCTGGCCTGGCTGCCATTTCAGGGATGATCTTCCTCGGCGAAACGTTGACGGGCACGCAAACTCTGGCGCTGGCGGCCATTATTGCCGCATCGATGGGGTCAACGCTCACCATGCGTCGCGAAACAAAAATCCAGAAAGTAGATATAAGTTAAAGCTTAATGTCGCTATTAGACCGATAGGCAGAGTCAGAATTTTCTATCCGGAACTCGGTGCTATACTTATTGCCAGTTAATACTGGAACGCACAACATCAAGAGGATATGAGATTATGAGTACCGCTAAACTGGTCAAATCAAAAGCATCCAATCTGCTTTATACCCGCAACGATGTCGCTGACAGCGAGAAAAAAGCCACTGTCGAGTTGCTGAATCGCCAGGTGATCCAGTTCATTGACCTGTCTCTGATTACCAAACAGGCCCACTGGAATATGCGCGGAGCTAACTTTATTGCCGTTCATGAAATGTTGGATGGCTTCAGGACTGCGCTTACCGATCATCTGGATACCATGGCTGAACGTGCCGTACAGCTGGGCGGCGTGGCGCTGGGCACAACCCAGGTCATCAACAGCAAAACCCCGCTGAAAAGCTACCCGCTGGACATCCACACCGTTCAGGATCACCTGAAAGAGCTGGCTGACCGCTACGCAATCGTCGCGAACGACGTGCGTAAAGCCATTGAAGAAGCGAAAGATGAAGACACAGCGGATATCTTAACCGCGGCTTCACGCGATCTGGATAAATTCCTGTGGTTCATCGAAGCTAACATCGAATAACCATAGGTTATTCTTATTACCCTCTCATCACCCCGATGAGGGGGTTTGCACCATCCGGGTGCACCCTTCTGTTAAATACTCTCGCCCAAGTAAACTATTTGTAATAATCACCTCACACAATCGTTAATAAAAGATTGTTTTATCACCGCCACTTGCGTTAAAAAACAGCATGAATCGCGAAACAGGCATGCTGCACCATCATAAAGCCCCATCATGGTGCACCAGAGTCCGTCAGTCGCCGAAATCGTGCATCCCTCTCTTTCTCTTTTGTTGCAAAACAATAAGTTAAAAAGTTGGCATGATTCTTTCATAGCTCGTACGTTCTCGCAGGGGATTGCCCCGTGGATATAAAAGGAAATGTTATGAAGTCTTTGTTTAAAGTTTCCCTGGCTGCACTTACCCTGGCGTTTGCCGTCTCCTCTCAGGCTGCTGAGAAGAAACTGGTTGTGGCAACCGATACGGCGTTCGTTCCGTTTGAGTTCAAACAGGGCGATAAATACGTGGGTTTCGATGTTGACCTGTGGGCCGCTGTCGCCAAAGAGTTGAAACTGGACTACACCCTGAAACCAATGGATTTCAGCGGCATCATCCCGGCACTGCAAACCAAAAACGTTGACCTGGCGCTGGCCGGTATCACCATCACGGAAGAGCGCAAAAAAGCGGTCGATTTCTCTGACGGTTACTACAAAAGCGGCCTGCTGGTGATGGTGAAAGCCAACAACAACGACGTGAAAAGCGTGAAAGATCTGGACGGTAAAGTGGTTGCCGTGAAGAGCGGTACCGGCTCCGTTGATTACGCGAAAGCCAATATCAAAACCAAAGATCTGCGTCAGTTCCCGAACATCGATAATGCATACATGGAACTCGGCACCAACCGCGCTGACGCCGTGCTGCACGATACCCCGAATATTCTTTACTTCATCAAAACCGCTGGCAACGGCCAGTTTAAAGCGGTAGGTGATTCACTTGAAGCACAGGACTACGGCATTGCCTTCTCCAAAGGCAACGACGAGCTGCGTGAAAAAGTGAATGGCGCGCTGAAAACCCTGCGTGAAAACGGCACCTATAACGAAATCTACAAAAAATGGTTCGGTACTGAGCCTAAATAAGATTGACTGAGATTACCGTGCCCGGTTGCGCACTGCGCACCGGGCACGTTTTTTAGCGCACCCTTTTAGTGAGCTATTGTTCTTCCACCACGGTAACAGGAACACATTATGCAGTTTGACTGGAGCGTCATCTGGCCGGCCATTCCAATTTTGCTGGATGGCGCCAAAATGACTCTGTGGATTTCGGTCCTTGGCCTCGCCGGGGGTATTGTTATCGGTCTGCTGGCCGGTTTAGCCCGTACCTATGGCGGCTGGATTTCAAACCACATTGCCCTTGTTTTTATCGAAGTGATTCGCGGCACGCCGATCGTCGTACAGGTGATGTATATCTACTTCGCCCTGCCGATGGCCTTCCCGGATATTCGTATCGATACCTTCTCCGCCGCCGTGATCACCATCATGATCAACTCCGGCGCCTATATCGCGGAAATTACCCGTGGTTCCGTGCTGTCGATTCACAAAGGCTTCAGCGAAGCCGGGCTGGCGCTGGGCCTGTCTCGTCGCGAAACCATTCTTCACGTGATTATGCCGCTGGCGGTTCGCCGTATGCTGCCTGCGTTGGGTAACCAGCTGATTATCAGTATCAAAGATACCTCGCTGTTTATCGTTATCGGCGCGGCCGAATTGACCCGCAGCGGCCAGGAAATTATCGCCGGTAACTTCCGCGCGCTGGAAATCTGGACCGCCGTCGGTGTGATTTACCTGATCATTACTCAGGTACTGAACATCGTGCTTCGCATTCTTGAAAGAAGGATGAAAATCCTGTGATTGAATTTAAAAACGTTTCCAAGCACTTTGGCAAAACCCAGGTGCTGCACAATATCGACCTCAACGTGAAACAGGGCGAAGTGGTGGTGATCATCGGGCCGTCCGGTTCCGGTAAATCCACGCTGCTGCGCTGCATTAATAAGCTCGAAGAGATCACCAGCGGCGATCTTTTCGTTGATGGCCTGAAGGTCAACGACCCGAAAGTGGATGAGCGCCTGATTCGTCAGGAAGCCGGGATGGTGTTCCAGCAGTTCTATCTCTTCCCGCACCTGACGGCGCTGGAGAACGTGATGTTCGGCCCGCTGCGAGTGCGTGGTACACAAAAGGCAGATGCGGAAAAACTGGCGAAAGAGCTGCTGGCGAAAGTGGGCCTGGCGGAACGCGCGCATCATTATCCGTCTGAACTCTCCGGCGGCCAGCAACAACGCGTGGCGATTGCCCGCGCGCTGGCGGTGAAACCGAAGATGATGCTGTTTGATGAGCCCACTTCTGCCCTCGATCCGGAACTGCGCCACGAAGTGCTGAAAGTGATGCAGGATCTGGCGGAAGAAGGCATGACGATGGTTATCGTGACCCATGAAATCGGCTTTGCCGAGAAAGTGGCATCGCGATTGATCTTTATCGATAAAGGCCGTATTGCCGAAGATGGCGACCCGCAGGTCCTGGTGAAAAACCCGCCGAGCCAGCGTTTGCAGGAGTTTTTGCAGCACGTATCGTAATTTCCCCCTCACCCTAACCCTCTCCCTTAAGGGAGAGGGAACTGACCGTGCAAGCGGTGAGGCCGGTGCGATTTTTCTCCCTCTCCCCGTGGGAGAGGGTCGGGGTGAGGGCAACAACGCGCACCGAGTCCCGGTATTTCTCCCAAAATCGCTCCCCCTTCTCCTCGCAATCTATACTTAACCCTTTGTGAGTGTTGCTTTCGGAGGGACTCGTGCCATACATCCTGCTGTTTTTGCTCGCCCTTATCAGCGCGCCGCTGCATGCGGTAACCATCCCCGGCGTAACATCGACCACCAGCGATACTACCGCCAGCGAGCCCGATGCCGCACAGAAAAAAGCGGCCTATTCTGCGCTTGCCGATGTGCTGGAAAACGACGCGTCGCGCAAAGAGCTGATTGAACAGCTACGCCACGCTGCCGCCACGCCCCCTCCGGAAGCCGCGCCGACCCTGACGCCTCCGGATGTGAAAGAGGAAAAAACGGTTCTGGAGAACGTGACGGATGTGACGCGTCACTACGGCGGCGAGTTCTCTACCCGTTTCGCCCAGCTGTGGCGCAACATCTCTACAGCGCCGCATAAACCGTTTCATACAGCGACCTTCTTCAATGCGGTGACTCATTTTCTGATGCTGGCGGCGCTGGTCTTTGCTTTTTATGGCCTGGTGCGCCTTTGCGCCCTGCCGCTGTACCGTAAAATGGGGCGCTGGGGGCGGCACAAGAACCGCGATCGCAGCAACTGGTTGCAGCTTCCGGCAATGATCACCGGCGCGCTGATTATCGATTTACTGCTGCTGGCGCTGACGCTGTTTATCGGTCAGCTACTGAGCGACAATTTAAATGGCGGAAACAGCACCATCGCCTTCCAGCAAAGTCTGTTCCTCAATGCCTTTGCGCTGATTGAGTTTTTCAAAGCCTTACTGCGCCTGATTTTCTGCCCGCGCGTACCGGATCTTCGCCCCTTTGCCATCACCGACCAAACCGCACATTACTGGAACTTACGCCTTAGCGCGCTGAGCAGCTTAATCGGTTACGGGCTGGTGGTCGCCGTGCCGATTATCTCCAACCAGGTCAACGTACAGGCGGGCGCGATGGCGAACGTGGTCATTATGCTGACCATTACGCTGTGGGCGTTGTATCTGATTTTTCACAACAAAAAAGCGATTACCGACGGCTTACTACAAGTTGCCGACCGCTCGCTGGCGTTTTTCAGCCTGTTCATCCGCGCGTTTGCGCTGGTGTGGCACTGGCTGGCGAGCGCTTACTTCATTGTACTGTTCTTCTTTTCCCTGTTCGATCCGGGCAACAGCCTGAAATTTATGATGGGCGCGTCAGTGAAAAGCCTGGCGATTATGGGGATCGCCGCCTTTATTTCCGGCATCCTGTCACGCTGGATAGCCAAAACCATCACCCTGTCGCCGGAGACACAGCGTAATTACCCGGAACTGCAAAAGCGGCTTAACGGCTGGTTATCCGGCGCACTGAAAACCGCACGCACGCTGGTTGTCTGTGTGGCGGTCATGCTGCTGCTCAGCGCCTGGGGCTTGTTCGATTTCTGGAGCTGGCTGCATCAGGGAACGGGCGAGAAAACGGTGGATGTGCTTATCCGCATCGCCTTAATTCTCTTCTTCTCCGCCGTCGGCTGGACGGTGCTTGCCAGCCTGATTGAGAACCGACTGGCCTCGGATATTCATGGCCGACCGCTGCCCAGCGCACGCACGCGTACGCTTCTGACGCTGTTCCGTAACGCGCTGGCGGTGGTGATCAGCACCATCACGGTGATGATTCTGCTCTCTGAGATAGGCGTTAACATCGCACCGCTATTGGCCGGTGCCGGGGCGCTGGGCCTGGCTATTTCGTTCGGTGCGCAAACCCTGGTGAAGGATATTATTACCGGGGTATTTATTCAGTTTGAAAATGGTATGAACACTGGCGACCTGGTGACCATCGGGCCGCTGACCGGTACCGTTGAACGAATGTCGATTCGATCGGTGGGCGTTCGCCAGGATACCGGGGCGTATCATATTATTCCGTGGTCCTCTATCACTACCTTCGCCAACTTTGTGCGCGGCATTGGCTCCGTGGTGGCGAACTACGATGTTGACCGCCATGAAGAAACAGAGAAAGCCAATCAGGCCCTGAAGGATGCGGTGGATGAGTTAATGCAGATGGAGGATATTCGCGGCCTGATTATTGGCGAACCGTCGTTTGCCGGGATCGTCGGGCTCACCAATACCGCCTTCACGCTGCGCGTCACCTTTACCACGCTGCCGTTGAAACAGTGGTCGGTGCGCTTTGCGCTGGACAGCATGGTGAAAAAACACTTTGATCTGGCGGGCGTGCGCCCGCCGGTGCAGACCTATCAGGTGCTACCCGCACCCGCGAACACGGCCCCGCCGAATGCGGGGCTGCCGCCCGCGGAACCGACGCTCTAACGTTTACGCGTCAGGAAGCGACGGCGCTGCTCGTCGTTCATGAAGGTCCAGGCAATGAAGCGGCTCTGCTTCTGCCCCTGGGCCATCTCTTTTTTCACCACTTTTACCGCGCCGACATCCGTCAATGCGCGGTACAGCGGCGGCAGGTTTTCCCCCTTCGACACCAGCGAAGTAAACCACATCACCTGACGGGCATAGTCGCGGCTTTCGGCAATCATCTTTTTGATAAATGCCACTTCACCGCCTTCGCACCACAGCTCCTGCTGCTGACCACCAAAGTTCAATGCATCGTTGCGATCCTGGCCGAGATTACGGCGCTTACGCTCACCACCGGCGCGCGCTGCGGCGGCAGAGTCATGGAACGGCGGATTGCAGAGCGTGGCGTCATACTGTTCATTTTTGTGGATAATGCCATTGAACATGGATTCATTATCTTTCTGACGACGCAGGCGGATCATACGAGTCAGTGACGGGTTGGCGCTGACAATCGCCTGCGCGCTGGCAAACGCCTCGGGATGTGTTTCACTGCCGGTAAAACGCCAGCGGTACTCATGCGCGCCAATCAGCGGATAAATACAGTTTGCGCCCACACCGATATCCAGCACATTCGCGCCCTGCACCACGTTACCGCTCTCATCGGTCAGCAGATCGGCCAGATGGTGGATGTAATCCGCTCGCCCCGGAACCGGCGGGCACAGGAAACCGTCAGGAATATCCCACGAACTGATGCCATAAAAATGCGCCAGCAGCGCTTTATTCAGGGTCTTCACCGCCTGCGGATCGGCAAAGTTAATGGTCTGCTCACCGGCCGGATTCAGGGTGATAAATTCACGCAGTTCCGGGCACGATTGGCACAGTGCGGTAAGGTCGTAGCGATTATGGTGACGGTTACGCGGGTGTAGACCCGGTTTTTGGGCATTCATGACTTTCTCCTGTCTTAAGCGGCGTAAGATACCCGTTGACGGCGGCGCGGTAAATAAGGGAGTCTGGAATACCTTTGCAAATAACAGGTACGCTATGTATTTCTATGAACCCTCACAGGGACACGGGCTGCCGCATGACCCGCTCAACGCCATCGTCGGGCCGCGCCCAATCGGCTGGATATCCTCACAGGATGCGCAGGGAAAACGTAATCTCGCGCCCTACAGCTTCTTCAACTGCTTTAATTATCGTCCGCCGATTATCGGCTTCGCCAGCAGCGGCTGGAAAGATAGCGTGCAGAATATCATGGAAACCAAACAGTTCGTCTGGAACCTGACCACCCAGGATCTTGCCGTCGCGATGAATGAAACGTCCGCCACCTTGCCGCACGGGGAAGATGAATTTGTTCGCGCGGGCTTAACCGCCGCACCCAGCCGTCTCGTTAACGCCCCGCGCGTGGCACAGAGCCCGGTCAATTTTGAGTGTCGGTTATCGCAATGTATCCAGCTAACCTCAGCCGATGGCGCAGCCATTGACACCTGGCTGGTGCTGGGCGAAGTGGTCGGTATTCATATCGCTGAGTCTCTGCTCGAAGAGGGCATCTATCAAACAGCCCGCGCAAAACCGGTGCTGCGAGCCGGCGGGCCCTCCGCCTACTACACCATCGATGAAGCGCATCGCTTCGATCTCATCCGCCCGGACGCGCGCCGATAGCTTTAAAATCAGCCACTTGTATGTGGCTGATTTGTCAGTATTTCGTCAACTTTTTTCATTCAAAAAAACCACCTGTCTTGCGCGATTTTTTGCGGATAAAGCCTCTTCACCACCGCCTACACTTACTGGGTTACCCCGTCGTAACTGGAGGATGTTCTTATGAAGAAGAGTCTCGCCCTGCTTGTCGCAGGCGCGTTTGCCGTCGTTACCTTCTCTGCCGTCGCCGCTCCGCAACCCCTTGATGGTGATAACACCGGGCAACTCCGCCCGGCCGGTACGGTTTCAGCCTCAGGTGCCAGCTCGCTTGACGATCTGGAAGCAAAACTCGCGGAAAAAGCCCAGAAAGAGGGGGCAAAAGGGTTTGTGGTTGAATCTGCAAGCGGCAATAACAAGATGTTTGGTACAGCGACCATTTATAAATAATGGCTTCACACATCCACTTCCCTGCCCGATAGCGCCCGCTTCGGGCAGTTTTATTTATCCCCGCTTTACGCTGTTTTTTTCTGCTGGCAGAAGAAAGTCCCCTCGTACTCTGCGCCTTATGTATAAAAAAAGGAGCAAATGTAAATTATTGTATTTATTTTTCCATAAATGAGTGTTAGAAAGTTACGCGTTTGATAATGCTTCTCACAATCATTATCAAACGTATTTGTAAAACCTGCCGTGGCCAGGGCAAAGAAGTGCCCTGTTGTCATCGTAAAAACAGCTCGTTAAAAATTATAAGACGCTCATTAATATGGATAATAATCGCAATTTACCGTTCAACAGCTTTAGTTCGCTCACCTTCTTTACAGGCCTGTGTATCGGCTTAACCCCGGTTGGTCAGGCCGCCGCCGCAGACAGTAAGGATCAAAAACCCGGCGATACGTTGGTGGTGGAGGCGCAGGCCCCTTCCCTCTACGCGCCGCAGAAATCCGCTGACCCGAAATTTAGCCGCCCGATTGCAGATACTACGCGCACCGTTACCGTGATTTCCGACCAGGTGTTAAAAGATCAGGGCGTCAATAACCTAACCGATGCGCTGAAAAACGTGCCGGGCGTGGGCGCGTTTTTTGCCGGTGAAAACGGTAGCTCATCGACGGGTGACGCCATTTATATGCGCGGTGCGGATACCTCGAACAGCATTTATATCGATGGTGTGCGTGATATCGGCAGCGTCTCGCGCGACACGTTCAACACCGAGCAGGTGGAAGTGATCAAGGGCCCGTCGGGCAGCGACTATGGCCGCAGCGCGCCAACCGGTTCAATCAATATGATCAGCAAACAGCCGCGCCTGGATTCCGGGATCGACGCCTCCGCCAGCATCGGCAGCGCCTGGTTCCGCCGTGGCACGCTTGATATTAACGAAGCGATCGGCGAAACCTCCGCCGTGCGTCTGAACGTGATGGGCGAGAAAACCCACGACGCGGGTCGCGATAAAGTCCAGAACGAACGCTATGGCGTTGCGCCCTCCGTGGCCTTCGGATTAGGGACGGAAAACCGGCTTTACCTGAACTACCTGCACGTTACCCAGCACAACACTCCGGATGGCGGTATCCCGACTATCGGTCTGCCGGGCTACTCTGCGCCGAATGCCGCCACCTCCGCACTCAACGGTTCCGGCAAGGTGAACACCAGCAACTTCTACGGTACGGATTCCGATTACGACGACTCCACCACCGACACCGCCACTATGCGCTTCGAGCATGATTTTAATGACACCACGACCATCCGAAACACCACCCGCTGGTCACGCGTAAAGCAGGATTATCTGATGACGGCGGTGATGGGTGGCGCCAACAATATCGGCATGCCTGACCCGAACAACGTGGGTAGCTGGACCTGGACGCGCACGCCAAACACCAAAGACGTGAGTAACAAGATCCTCACCAACCAGACCAACCTCACCTCGAAGTTTTATACCGGTGCGGTCGGTCACGATATCAGCACTGGCGTAGAGTTCACCCGCGAGACGCAAACCAACTATGGCGTGAACGCGATTACCGCGCCGCCGGTGAATATCTACAGCCCGAACAGCAATATCAACGTCGGCAGCCTGCACCGTAACGGCGCGAACGCCAACGGCCAGACTGATACCTTCGGTATCTATGCCTTTGATACTCTGCAAATCACTCATAATTTTGAACTGAACGGCGGCATTCGTCTGGATAACTACCACACCGAATACGACAGTTCGACAGCCTGCGGCGGCTCTGGCCGTGGTGCGCTGACTTGCCCAACCGGTACGCCAAAAGGCTCGCCGATCAAAACCGTTGATACGGCGAAATCCGGCAACCTTGTGAACTGGAAAGCCGGTGCGCTCTATCACCTGACGGAACAGGGCAATATCTATGTCAACTACGCCATTTCCCAACAGCCTCCGGGCGGCAGCAACTTCGCGCTGGCGCAGGGCGGGACCGGGAATAGCGCCAACCGTACTGACTTCAAACCGCAAAAAGCGAAAACCAGTGAAGTGGGTACCAAATGGGAGCTGTTTGATAAGCGCCTGTTGCTGACCGCCGCGCTGTTCCGCACCGACATCGAAAATGAAGTCGCTGAGAATGACGACGGCACCTATTCGCAGTACGGCAAAAAACGTGTCGAAGGTTATGAGTTGTCCGTCGCGGGTAACATCACCCCGGAGTGGCAGGTCATTGGCGGTTACACTCAGCAAAAAGCATCGATTCAGGAAGGCGCAAATGTGGCGCAGGATGGAAGCTCTGCCCTGCCTTACACGCCAGAGCACGCATTTACCCTGTGGACGCAGTATCAGGCAACGAGTGATATCTCCGTAGGCGCAGGCGCGCGCTACGTGGGCAGCATGCACCGTGGCAGCGATGGTGCCGTCGGTACGCCGTCCTACACCGAAGGCTACTGGGTCGCAGATGCCAAGCTGGGTTATCGCATCAACAGCAATCTCGATTTGCAGCTGAACGTCTACAACCTGTTTGATACGGATTACGTCGCCTCGATTAACAAGAGCGGCTACCGTTACCATCCAGGCGAGCCGAGAACGTTCCTGTTAACGGCGAACGTGCATTTCTGATCACATTGCCGAAGCGCTGCGCTTGTCTGATAAGCGCAGCGCATCAGGCAAGGAGAACCTCATCATGATGTACCACATTCCCAGCGTACTGACCGCCGATGAACTTCACCAGATGGCAGAGGACCTCAACCACGCCCAGTGGATTGACGGTCGTGCAACCGTTGGCGCACAGGGCGCGCAGGTGAAAAACAACCAGCAAATAGACACCCAGAGCCCGCTCTACGCCACGCTTCAGGCGCGAGTTCTGGCCGCACTGAATCAGCACTCACTCTTCTTCGCCGCCGCGCTCCCCAAAACACTCTCCAGCCCGCTGTTTAACCGCTACCAGCAACAAGAAACCTATGGTTTTCACGTGGATGGTGCGGTCCGCAGTCACCCGCAAAGCGGCTGGATGCGTACCGACCTCTCCGCCACGCTCTTTCTGAGCGACCCGGAAAGCTACGACGGCGGTGAACTGGTGGTGAACGATACCTACGGCCAGCACAACGTGAAGCTCCCGGCGGGCGACCTGGTGCTCTACCCTTCCAGCAGCCTGCACTGCGTTACGCCCGTCACGCGCGGCGTGCGCATCGCGTCATTTCTGTGGATCCAGTCGATGATTCGCGACGATAAGCGCAGGGCGATGCTGTTCGACCTCGACCGCAACATTCAGACGCTGAAAGCCCGTCATGGTGAGTCCGAAGAAGTGCTGTCGTTGCTCAATCTTTACCACAACCTGCTGCGCGAGTGGTCTGAGATTTAGGCCTTGTCTGTACGCGAGACGCCCCCATATTGAGTATAATTAGCTCAATAAATAATCAGGAGGTGGACAATGGCTTCAGGTTGGGCAAACGACGGTGCTGTGCAGGATCAAATCGACAGCACCATTGAAGATGCGGTGGCGCGGGCAAGAAGTGGTCTGCCGAAGGGCGAAAGCGCCAAATTTTGTGAAGAATGTGGGAAACCGATTCCAGAGGCGCGTCGGCAGGCTATTCCGGGTGTGCAGTTGTGCGTGATCTGCCAGCAGGAGAAAGATTTACACAACTCTACATTTGCAGGATATAATCGCAGAGGATCGAAAGATAGCCAGCTTCGTTGACAGTTCTCTACCTGAAAATACAGCGCAAACGGTTATCTTTACGACCACCTTTTTCGGCTAAATAAGTAGCAAAAAGTGCCTTAAATCATCGAGCAGGTTATTATCCCCCTCCGAAACCATTCATTGCGAAAATAATTTATTAATAATCAGTAAATTAATACTTGTTCAAAATTATTGATGAAGGTTATCAATTCTCTTCGATTTATTCTTTCGCAATAAAACGTGATACTCATCACATCGACAGAACATCGTCCCCTAACAAATAACCTGCGAGAGATTGAAAATGAAAACTATCAAATATGCTGTTGCTGCTATTGCCCTTTCTACCCTGTCCTTTGGTGCTTTCGCTGCTGAAGCGGTAAGTGCGGCTCAGGCTCAGAACATGAACAAAATTGGTGTTGTTTCTGCGGAAGGCGCATCGACTCTGGATGGTCTGGAAGCAAAACTGGCTGCGAAAGCAGAAGCGGCTGGCGCATCTGCTTACAGCATCACCTCTGCTAACACCAACAACAAAGTTAGCGGTACTGCGGTTATCTACAAATAACCGAAAGAATTAACTGCCAGAAGTTGTACCCCGCCAGCTTAACCCACTGGCGGCTGCTGTAACCCTCATTGAACTTGTTGATACCCTTTTTGACGCCCGGCATGCCACGCCGGGTTTTTTTTTGCCTTTTTCCCGGCGATTAGTAGGACTCCGCCACCTTCGCCAGCCCCGCGTCCAGCGATGCCACTTCCCCTGCCGCCAGCAGGCAGCATGCCATCTGGATTTTCAGCGATTGCGGCACCGGCTCGCTTCCTGCCACGCAGCGCTCAATCCAGCGAGCGGTCACTTGCGGATCTTTTCCTTCAGGCAAGGCTTCATTTGCTGTTTCCGTCTGCCGTTCGCTCACAATGCGCGTACCTTGCGCATCGATCAGCGTGATTTGCGGGCAACGTTGCGGGTTAGCGTACACTTCACCTTCTGTACCGTGCATCAGCAGTCCACGGCCCCCGATATCCGAGAAGAATTTCGCAACTTTCCCTACATATTCCGGATGTGAAACGCTCGACAAGCGCAGCGCGGCATCTTCGGCAAACGGCGTGGCCAGCTTCGCCAGGGTATGCGCACTGTTACGCACGCCCATCCGCCAGCGCATAGAAAGCTGTTTTTCCAGCGACGGACACAGCGCGCCAACCGGGATATACACCGGCTGATGGCCATCAAGTTTAGCCTGCGCCTGCCCGGCATGGCGGGTAGGTTCAATGCCCAGCAATTCAAAAATGGTTTCGCTGATAACCCGGGTCGGGTCTTCGCTCACCCCGTGTACCACCACCGGGAAGCCAATTTTGTGCAGCAGAATAGCCAGCAGAGGCGTCAGGTTGGCCTGCTTACGCGCGCCGTTATAGCTTGGAATGACAATCGGCATCGGTTTACCCACCGGCGGCTTAAGGCGCAGAGTGTGCTGCTGCATCGCCTCATAGAAGCCCAGCATCTCTGCCTCACCTTCCCCTTTAATGCGCAGCGCAATCAGGATGCCGCCCATTTCGAGATCCGGCACATCGCCATTCAGCATGTGGGTATAGAGACTTCGGGCGGTGTCCTGATCGAGGTCGCGGGCATGGTTTTTACCCCGGCCAATCTCTTTAATCACATTGCGTAAATCCATCAGATGCTCCTTGTCCGGTGTCGCGTGCCGATTAGCGTTTTTTGCGACGGGTCGTTTTGGCTTTGCTTTTTACTTTAACATCGGGCACCGGGGGTTGCTCAATAGGAAATACCGGTAGCGCATTTAACAGGCGCGGGCCGTAGTTTTTGGTCAACAAACGCTTATCGTATATCACCACTTCGCCCCAGCAGCCGTGGCTACGGATTAGTCGCCCCACCTGCTGAATCAGGTTAAACGACGCGCTGGGCAGGCTTTGCACTTCAAACGGATAACGGTTCAGGCTTTTCAGCCATTCGCCTTCGGTAATCACCACCGGGCTATCGATGGGCGGGAAGGCGATTTTATGAATATGCACCTGGCTTAGCAGCTCACCTTTTAAATCGAGCCCTTCTGCAAATGATTGTAGCCCGACCAGCACGCTGCGCTCGCCATTTTCGACGCGTTTACGGTGGTGTTCCACCAGCCGATAACGCGGTTGGTCGCCCTGCACCAACAGCAAAAGGCGCAAATCGGTCACGTGCTCCAGAAAACGTTGCATCGCGCGGTTGCTGGCGAACAGCACCAGCATGCCTTTATGTTTTTTACTTTCCAGCTCCTGGCGGAAATAGGCCGCCATTTCAGCAATGTGCAGCTCTTCGTTTTCCATCAACGGCTCGTAGCGCATTTTCGGAATCACGATTTTGCCCTGCTCAACGTGATTAAAAGGCGAATCGAGCGCCACAAAGCGGTCGCCCGCTTTCTCTTTCAGCCCGCTCATCTCCTGCAAACGCGAGAAGCTGTTGAGAGACCGCAGCGTCGCAGAGGTGACCACAATGTGCGGCACGCTGCGCCACAGCAGGCGTTCCAGCTGATCGCTGACGCGGATACCCACGCAGTTAAACCACAGATGCATCTGACCATCACGCGTGTCGCGCGTCGCCCACTTAGAGACCGGTGCGCCGGAGGCCTGCGCCAGCGACGCCAGACGCCAGAGCTTGCTTTGCGCCTCAAACATCCCCAGTGCACGGTTCATTTGCAGGATAACGCGATGCAAACGCACGATATCGTGCGAACCAGTTTTCTCGCTGAGATCGTTTAAAAACAGTTCCGCCAGCCCACGCAGCATCTCGGTGAGTTTTGCCAGCCGCTGGACAATTTCCATGATCTCCTCCGGTAGCTCGCCCATCGCAAAGCGGTGTTCCGCTTCCTGGGTCGCCGGAAGATATAAATTCAGAATGTTATTGAGTGAGGCAATCAGCTCGTAAAGTTCTTCACAGTGAGCAGTCAAACGCTCCGGGATAGCCAGCGGCGGCGTGGTTTTCGGGCGAAACTGCTCCATGCAGGTCGCCACCAGCTTGACGAAAAGATCGAGTTGCAGGCGATACCAGGGCGCGGTAATTTCCGCGCTCATCTCCAGCGCATCGCGTGCGACATCCGGCAGATGATGGCCTTCATCCAGCACCAGCAACAGGTTTTTTGGCTCCGGCAGCACCGCTTCGCTTTCCATCGCCGCCATGACCAGCGCATGGTTTGCCACCACCACTTCCGCTTCCTGGATCTCGCGCCGCGCGACGAAGAACGGGCACTCGCGATAATAGAGGCAGTTGCGGTTAAGGCAGCTTGCTTTATCGGTGCTCAGACGTCGCCACAAATCATCGTTAATCGCGATATCCGTGTGATCGCGCAGGCCGTCCCATTTATAGCTGTCGAGGTCGGCCTTCAGTTTCGCGCAACGCTTCTGCTCTTCCTGATTGTTCGGCGTAAGGTCGTCATCCAGAAACGCGAGCAGATCCTGCTGATTGGGCTCGGTACTCGCCAACCCGTTGAGGTTACGCGGGCAAACGTAGCGCCCGCGCCCAAAGGCGGCGGTAAACTTAAGGTCGGGGATAATTTTGCGCAGTAGCGGGAGATCTTTACTGTAGATCTGATCCTGCAACGCGACGTTGGCGGTACTGACCACCAGCGTTTTTTGCTCTTCCCTGGCAATGGCAATGCCGGGAATGAGATAAGAAAGGGTCTTCCCGACGCCGGTCGGCGCTTCGATAGCCAGATGCCGCCCCTCTTCCCCGGCGAGCGTTTTTGCCACGTCAGCAATCATCTGCCGCTGCGGCGCGCGGGGAATAAAGTCCGGGATCTGTTCCTGAAGCGCCTTATACCAGGCGGCGATTTGCGCTTTCAGCGCAGCGGTCAATGCCATGAGAAAACCTGAAATACTGTATAAACAGCCACTATTGTGGCACTTTCTTACGCGGGCAGCAAAAAATAAAGCCTGGCTTGCGGCCAGGCTTCAGAAATTGGCTTCAAGGCAGAGGCGCTACGCTCATCCGCCCTGCAAGGCGTGAATCGCTATTGCGCAGCAGACGGTTTACGCGGGCGGCGGCGACGCTGTTGTTCACCTGCCGGTTTGGCATCGCCAATGCGGCGAGACTGTTTCGGTTTAGCGTCAGATTTCGGCGCGCCACCTTCGCTGCGGCGTGGCTGTTGCTGACCACGGCCCTGGCTTTGGCCCTGCCCTTGCGGACGACCACCTTGCCCACGACCGCCGCCGTTGCCGCCGCGCTGCTGGCGGCCGTTCTGGATTGGTTCCGCTTTGATGGACGGATCTGGTTCGTAGCCCGGCAGTGCAATACGCGGGATCTCTTTTTTCAGCAGTTTTTCGATATCACGCAGCAGTTTGTGTTCATCAACACAAACCAGCGACAGCGCTTCACCGGTTGCCGCCGCACGGCCGGTACGGCCAATACGGTGCACGTAATCTTCCGGTACGTTTGGCAGTTCGTAGTTAACTACGTGCGGGAGTTCTTCGATGTCCAGGCCACGCGCGGCGATGTCGGTTGCCACCAGCACGCGGATATCGCCGGATTTAAAATCAGCCAGCGCACGGGTACGCGCGCCCTGCGATTTATTACCGTGAATAGCCGCACTGCGAATGCCGTCTTTATTTAGCTGTTCTGCCAGGTGGTTTGCACCGTGTTTGGTACGGGTAAAGACCAGCACCTGACGCCAGTCGCCCTGGCCAATCATCTGTGACAGCAGTTCCCGTTTACGTTTCTTATCAACGAAATGCACGTGCTGCGTCACCTGCTCGGAGGCAGTGTTGCGGCGCGCAACTTCGATTTCCAGCGGGTTATGCAGCAGCTTTTCCGCCAGCGCTTTAATGTCGTCGGAGAACGTCGCAGAGAACAGCAGGTTCTGACGCTTGGCCGGCAGTTTTGCCAGCACGCGGCGGATATCGTGGATAAAGCCCATGTCGAGCATACGGTCCGCTTCATCCAGCACCAGAATTTCGATGCCATCGAGTTTTACCGCGTTTTGATGTTCGAGGTCCAGCAGACGTCCCGGCGTTGCCACCAGCACATCGACGCCACCGCGCAGCTTCATCATCTGCGGATTGATACTCACGCCGCCAAATACCACCAGCGAACGAATGTTCAGATACTGGCTGTATTCACGCACGTTTTCGCCAATTTGCGCAGCGAGTTCACGGGTTGGCGTGAGGATCAGCGCGCGCACCGGGCGACGGCCCTTTGCATGCGGCTGAGTGGTAATCAGATGCTGCAACAGCGGCAACGTAAAGCCTGCTGTTTTACCGGTGCCGGTTTGGGCGCTGGCCATCAGGTCACGGCCCTGTAATACCGCAGGAATTGCTTGCTGCTGAATGGGGGTGGGTTCGCGATAGCCAAGCTCAACAATGGCACGCAAAATTTCAGGGCTAAGCCCCAGGGAATCAAAAGACATAATTACTCCACACCCACCCCGACCGCATGCGGTGTAGTTTTCGAGGGGATTACAAACCAGATAATGACAAAAACCACAATGTCATGAAGGGCCGGAGTGTAGCAGCTTTTGTGACCTGGCGCATAAAATATCTCGCCAGCCAGGTGGCCTGCGAGGCGGTGAATATTCTGTGTTTTCGCCGTTTTTTGCGTATGTGACTGGACAAGCTCAAAATTCGGACATAATGTTAATCAATCGATTGATTAATTTTCTGTAACGCGATGAATACGACTCCCATCACTACCAAAGGCGAACAGGCCAAAAGCCAGCTCATCGCCGCCGCACTCGCTCAGTTTGGCGAGTATGGGCTGCATGCCACCACCCGCGATATCGCGGCGCAGGCCGGGCAGAACATTGCGGCGATAACCTACTACTTCGGCTCAAAGGACGACTTATACCTCGCCTGTGCCCAGTGGATTGCTGATTTTATCGGCGAGAACTTCCGCCCGCACGTGCAGGCCGCCGAGGCGCTTTTCGCCCAGCCGGAGCCCGATAAAACCGCCATTCATGAACTGATTTTGCGTGCCTGCAAGAACATGATTCTGCTGCTGACCCAGGACGATACGGTCAACCTTAGTAAGTTTATTTCACGTGAACAGTTCTCGCCCACCGCCGCCTATCAACATATTCACGATCGGGTGATTGCGCCGATGCATACGCATCTTACGCATCTGATTGCCGCCTATACCGGGCGCGATCCGCACGACACGCAAACCATCCTGCACACGCACGCCCTGCTCGGTGAAATCCTCGCGTTCCGTCTGGGACGCGAGACCATTTTACTGCGCGCCGGATGGGCCCGTTTTGATGACGAGAAAGCGGAACAGATTTTCCAGGTGGTGAGCTGCCACATCGATTTCATTTTGCAGGGACTAACGCAAAGGAGCCTGAAACAATGAAGAAACCGGTCATTATTGCACTGGTGCTGGTGCTAATTGTTGCCGCCATTAGCGGAACCTGGTGGTATCAGAGCCGCCAGGACAACGGGCTGACGCTCTACGGCAACGTGGATATTCGCACCGTCAATATGAGTTTCCGCGTCGGTGGCCGTTTACAGTCATTAACCGTGGATGAAGGCGATGCCATTAAAGCCGGGCAAACGCTGGGACAGCTCGATAAAGCGCCCTATGAAAATGCGCTAATGCAGGCGAAAGCCAACGTCTCAACCGCCCAGGCACAATATGACCTGATGATGGCGGGTTATCGGGCTGAAGAGATTGCCCAGGCCGCCGCCGCCGTGAAACAGGCGCAGGCCGCCTATGACTACGCGCAGAACTTTTACGCGCGTCAGCAAGGATTGTGGAAAAGCCGCACGATTTCCGCCAACGATCTGGAAAATGCGCGTTCCTCGCGTGATCAGGCGCTGGCAACGCTGAAATCGACGCAGGATAAACTGAGCCAGTACCGCGCCGGGAATCGTCCGCAGGAAATTGCCCAGGCGAAAGCCAATCTTGAACAGGCGCAGGCGCAGCTGGCGCAATCGACGCTCGACTTGCACGACACCACCCTGGTGGCACCGTCGGACGGCACGTTGCTTACCCGCGCGGTAGAACCCGGCAGCATGCTCAATGCGGGCAGCACCGCCCTCACCCTTTCGCTGACGCGCCCAGTGTGGGTTCGCGCTTATGTTGACGAAAAGAATCTGAATCAGGCCCAGCCGGGACGGGAAATTTTGCTCTATACCGACGGTCGCCCGGATAAGCCGTATCACGGCAAAATCGGCTTCGTATCGCCCACCGCAGAATTTACGCCGAAAACCGTTGAGACACCGGATCTGCGTACCGACCTGGTTTATCGCCTGCGTATTATCGTCACTGATGCCGACGATACTCTACGTCAGGGTATGCCTGTCACCCTGAAATTCAGCGATGAGTCGCGCCATGAGTGAAGAGATCATCCAGCTCGACGGGCTGGTGAAACGCTTCGCCGGTATGGATAAACCCGCCGTCGCGCCGCTGAACTGTACCATCCACTCTGGTTATGTTACCGGGCTGGTGGGGCCGGACGGCGCGGGGAAAACCACCCTGATGCGTATGCTGGCGGGCCTGCTGAAGCCCGACGAAGGAACGGCTTCTGTTCTGGGGCTCGATCCTATCGAAAACGACAGCGAGCTGCACAGCATGCTGGGCTACATGCCGCAAAAATTTGGCCTGTACGAAGATTTAACGGTGATGGAGAACCTCAATCTTTATGCCGACCTGCGCAGCGTTACCGGTGACGCGCGACAGAAAACCTTCGCGCGTCTGCTGGAGTTCACCGCGCTGGGGCCGTTTACCGGGCGGCTGGCGGGGAAGCTCTCCGGCGGGATGAAGCAAAAACTGGGGCTCGCCTGTACGCTGGTGGGCGAACCGAAAGTGTTGTTGCTCGATGAACCGGGCGTGGGCGTTGACCCCATCTCGCGCCGCGAACTGTGGCAGATGGTGCACGAACTGGCGGGTGACGGGATGCTGATTTTGTGGAGCACCTCCTACCTCGATGAAGCCGAGCAATGCCGCGACGTGCTGCTGATGAACGAAGGCGAATTGCTCTATCAGGGCGAGCCGACGGCGCTCACCAAAACCATGGCCGGACGCAGTTTCCTGATGAGCAGCCCGGCGGAAAACAACCGCCGTCTGTTACAGCGCGCGCTGAAATTACCCCAGGTGAGCGATGGAATGATTCAGGGGCGCTCGGTGCGGGTGATCCTCAAAAAAGAGGCCACCGCCGACGATATTCGCCACGCACCGGAAATGCCAGAAATCGAGATTAACGAAACCACGCCACGCTTTGAGGATGCCTTTATCGACCTGCTGGGCGGTGCGGGAACCTCGGAATCGCCGCTGGGCGCCATTCTACATACGGTTGAGGGTTCGCCGGAAGAGACGGTGATTGAGGCCAAACAGCTTACCAAAAAATTCGGCGACTTTGCCGCCACCGACCACGTGGATTTTGCCGTTAAACGTGGGGAAATTTTTGGCCTGCTCGGCCCTAACGGTGCGGGTAAATCGACCACCTTTAAGATGATGTGCGGCCTGCTGGTACCCACATCGGGCAAAGCACTGGTACTGGATATGGACCTGAAAGTCAGCTCTGGTAAAGCGCGTCAGCATTTAGGTTATATGGCGCAAAAATTCTCGCTCTACGGCAACCTGACCGTGGAACAGAACCTGCGCTTTTTCTCCGGCGTCTATGGCCTGCGCGGGCGAGCGCAGAATGACAAAATCGCCCGCATGAGCGAAGCCTTCGGCCTGAAAAGCATCGCCAGCCATGCGACCGACTCTCTGCCCCTTGGCTTTAAGCAGCGTCTGGCGCTCGCCTGCTCGCTGATGCACGAACCAGATATTCTGTTCCTCGATGAACCCACCTCCGGCGTTGACCCGATAACCCGACGCGAATTCTGGTTGCACATCAACAGTATGGTGGAAAAAGGTGTGACCGTGATGGTGACGACGCACTTTATGGATGAAGCCGAGTATTGCGACCGAATTGGCCTGGTGTATCGTGGCAAACTGATTGCCAGCGGCACACCGGATGACCTGAAAGCGCAGGCCGCCGACGATGAACAACGCGACCCGACCATGGAGCAGGCCTTTATCACCTTAATCCACAACTGGGATAAGGAGCACGCCGATGCGCAATAGCACCCTTTCCTGGCGACGCGTACGTGCGCTGTGCGTGAAGGAAACGCGACAAATTATCCGCGACCCCAGCAGTTGGCTGATTGCAGTAGTCATTCCGTTGCTGCTGCTGTTTATCTTTGGCTACGGCATCAACCTCGACTCCAGCAAGCTGCGGGTAGGCATTTTGCTGGAACAGCAGAGTGAAGAGGCGCTTGATTTTACCCACGCTATGACCGGCTCGCCCTATATTGACGCCACCATCAGCGATAATCGCCAGCAATTGGTTGAGATGATGCAGGCCGGGCGTATTCGTGGCCTGGTGGTGATCCCGGTGAATTTCGACAGCCAGATGGCGCGCGACAATGAAACCGCGCCAATTCAGGTCATTACCGATGGCAGCGAGCCAAATACCGCCAACTTTGTACAAGGCTATACGCAAGGGATTTGGCAACTATGGCAGGCTCAGCGTGCGGAAGACAATGGGCAATCATTCACACCACTCATTGATGTCCAGACCCGCTACTGGTTTAATCCGGCCGCCATCAGCCAGCACTTTATCATTCCCGGTGCGGTAACCATCATCATGACGGTAATTGGGGCGATCCTCACGTCGCTGGTGGTGGCGCGAGAATGGGAGCGCGGTACGATGGAAGCGCTACTTTCAACCGAAGTGACCCGCGTTGAACTGCTGTTGTGTAAGCTGATTCCCTACTACTTCCTCGGCATGCTGGCGATGCTGCTTTGTATGCTGGTTTCGGTGTTTATTCTCGGCGTGCCCTATCGCGGCTCGCTGCTGGTACTGTTTTTCATTACCAGCCTGTTTTTACTCAGCACGCTGGGGATGGGGTTGTTAATTTCGACTATTACTCGCAACCAGTTTAACGCCGCGCAGGTGGCGCTGAACGCCGCGTTTCTGCCGTCAATTATGCTGTCCGGGTTTATTTTCCAGATAGACAGCATGCCGGCGGCAATTCGCATCGTGACCTATATCATCCCGGCCCGTTACTTCGTGAGCACGCTACAAAGCCTGTTCCTGGCCGGTAATATCCCGGTGGTGCTGGTGATTAACACCCTGTTTCTGATTGCCTCGGCGGTGATGTTTATTGGCCTGACATGGCTGAAAACGAAACGTCGACTGGATTAAACTTCGCCGGATGGCGGCTACGCCTTATCCGGCCTACACAATTACGATTCGTAGGTCGGGTGAGCGCAGCGCCACCCGACATGAGGACGACACCATGTTTTATCGTTTATGGACATTAATCCGCAAAGAGCTGCAATCGCTGCTGCGCGAGCCGCAGACGCGCGCTATTTTGATTCTGCCGGTGCTGATTCAGGTGATCCTCTTCCCCTTTGCCGCGACGCTGGAAGTGACCAACGCCACCATCGCTATCTATAACGAGGATAACGGTAAGCACGCGGTGGAGCTGACGCAACGTTTCGCCCGCGCCAAAGCGTTCACCCATATTCTGCTGCTGAAAAGCCCGCAGGAGATCCAACCGACCATCGACACTCAAAAAGCGCTGCTGCTGGTGCGCTTTCCGGCGGATTTTTCGCGTAATCTGGATACCTTCCAGCAGGCGCCCATGCAGTTGATTCTTGACGGGCGAAACTCTAACAGCGCGCAAATCGCGGCCAACTACCTGCAACAGATCGTCAAAGACTATCAGCAGGAGTTAACCGACGGCCAGGCAAAACCCAACAACAGCGAGCTGGTGGTGCGCAACTGGTATAACCCGAATCTGGACTACAAATGGTTTGTGGTGCCGTCGCTGATCGCCATGATCACCACCATCGGGGTGATGATCGTAACGTCGCTCTCCGTCGCTCGCGAGCGTGAACAGGGGACGCTGGATCAGCTACTGGTTTCACCGCTGGCGACCTGGCAGATATTCATCGGCAAAGCGGTTCCGGCGCTGATTGTGGCGACCTTCCAGGCCACTATCGTGCTGGGTATCGGCATTTGGGCGTATCAGATTCCCTTCGCCGGTTCGCTGGCGTTGTTCTACTTCACTATGATTATCTATGGGTTATCGCTGGTAGGCTTTGGGCTGCTGATTTCCTCTCTGTGCGAAACCCAGCAGCAGGCGTTTATCGGCGTGTTCGTCTTTATGATGCCGGCGATTCTGCTGTCGGGTTACGTATCGCCCGTGGAGAACATGCCGGTTTGGTTGCAGAATCTGACGTGGATTAACCCGATTCGTCACTTTACGGATATCACCAAGCAAATTTATCTGAAGGACGCGAGCTTAACGATTGTGTGGGGAAGTTTGTGGCCGCTACTGGTGATAGCGGCCACGACAGGCTCAGTGGCGTACGCGATGTTTCGCCGGAAGATCGCCTGAGTTGCGTTTTTTCTCTTTGACTAACAAAGAGACCAACGCTGGCCCGGCGAGGATCGCCAGCCCCGCAAGGGCCAGCAGGAAGTTATTGTGTAACACTCGCGACAGCAGCCATAAGGCGATAATTGCCGCGCCAAAATACCAGGTGGTGGTGAGTTCTTCGAGTACATCGCCCACATCACGCCAGCGCTGTTCACGGTGGCGCTGTAATGCCAGCATCAGAATCACCGTTACGCTGTAGAGCACACACAGGCCCAGGCCGACGCGGACTAATGCACCGCCCATCCAGCCCATAACCAGCACCGCCACAACCAGCAAATGCAACATAATCTGCCAGCAACTTAACCCTGTTGCGACACGAACGCGTTGTTGCCACTTCATGGCTTCTTCTCCTGAAGGATTTTATTTGCCTATTCAGAGTACGCCACTTTACGGAAAATTCCGTATCACCGCATCTTTTTGTGACGCCGACTACACTATTTAGTCAGGATAAAAAAAATAACGGGAGCCAAATGTCCGCGAACAGCACGCCTTTTTCGGTAAAAATACTGACAATTAACACCCATAAGGGCTTTACGGCATTTAACCGACGTTTTATTTTGCCGGAGCTTCGCGACGCCGTTCGCACCGTCGGCGCGGATATTGTTTGCCTGCAGGAAGTACTGGGGGCGCATGAAGTGCATCCGCTGCACGTCGAAAACTGGCCGGATACCAGCCACTACGAATTTCTCGCCGACACCATGTGGAGCGATTACGCCTATGGGCGAAATGCGGTCTATCCGGAAGGGCATCACGGCAACGCGGTGCTCTCACGATACCCTATCGAACATTTTGAAAATCACGATGTTTCCATCGGCGACAGCGAGAAGCGCGGATTACTCTATTGCCGAATCGCCCCCCCGCAGCTTGCTACGCCGATTCATGTGATTTGCGTGCATCTTGGCCTCGGCGAAAAACAGCGTCAGGCGCAAATTGTGATGCTGGCCGATTTTGTCAATGCGCTGCCGCAGGGCGAACCGGTGCTGGTGGCCGGTGATTTCAACGACTGGCGGCAGAAGGCTAACCATCCATTAAAAGCAAAAGCCGGGCTGGAAGAGATTTTTACCCGCGCCCGGGGCCGCCCGGCGCGCACTTTCCCGGTCAGTTTGCCGTTATTACGCCTGGATCGCATCTATGTGAAAAATGCTAACGCCAGCCAGCCAACCAAGCTTGCCCTGCGCGGCTGGCGACACCTTTCAGACCATGCGCCCCTTAGCGCGGAGATCCACCTATGAAATGCGCCTGGCGAGAAGGCAACCAGATTACCCTGCTGGAGAATGGCGACCAGTACTACCCTGCGGTTTTCAAAGCCATCGATCGTGCGCAGAGTAAAGTGATCCTTGAAACGTTTATCTGGTTTGAAGATGCAGTAGGTAAACAGCTGCATGCGGTATTACTGCGTGCTGCGAAGCGCGGCGTACAGATAGAAGCGCTGCTGGATGGCTACGGCTCCCCTGATTTGAGCGACGACTTCGTCAATGAGCTGACCGAAGCGGGCGTTATTTTCCGCTACTACGACCCCAGCCCACGCCTGCTAGGGATGCGCAC
This sequence comes from Pseudocitrobacter sp. CD920760, assembly GCF_057782505.1. Classification (NCBI taxonomy): domain Bacteria; kingdom Pseudomonadati; phylum Pseudomonadota; class Gammaproteobacteria; order Enterobacterales; family Enterobacteriaceae; genus Pseudocitrobacter; species Pseudocitrobacter sp. CD920760. Next base: position 1,646,020 of record NZ_CM173490.1, on the reverse strand, counting down.
CAATCTCTTTCGCCGTATGCACCGCAAAATCGTGGTGGTCGATGCCCGTATTGCCTTTATTGGCGGCATCAACTATTCCGCCGAACATATGTCCGACTATGGCCCGGAAGCCAAGCAGGATTACGCGGTACAGGTTGAAGGCCCGGTGGTACAGGACATCGTGCAGTTTGAGCTGGAGAATCTGCCCGAGAACACCCCTTTGCGCCGTTGGTGGCGCCGCCATCATCGTGCAGAAGAGAACCGCACGCCAGGCGAGGCACAAGCCCTGTTGGTGTGGCGCGACAACGACGAACACCGTACGGATATTGAACGTCACTACCTGCGGATGCTGGCGACCGCCAAACGTGAGGTGATCATCGCCAACGCCTACTTCTTCCCCGGCTATCGTCTGCTGCATGCCATGCGACGCGCGGCGCGACGCGGTGTGCGGGTGAAACTGGTGGTTCAGGGCAACCCGGATATGGCGATTGTCAAAGTGGGCGCGGTGCTGCTCTATCGCTATCTGGTGAAAAGCGGCGTGCATATCTATGAGTACCAGCGCCGCCCCTTGCACGGTAAGGTCGCCCTGATGGACGACCACTGGGCGACGGTCGGCTCCAGCAACCTCGACCCATTGAGCTTGTCGCTGAATCTTGAAGCCAATCTCATGATCCACGATCGCCAGTTTAACCAGACCTTACGCGACAATCTGAATACGCTAATCACCCGTGATTCGCAGCGCGTGGACGAAAGTATGGTGCCTAAGCGCAGCTGGTTAAATCTGGGAATTGGTGTGGTGGTGTTCCACTTCCTGCGCCATTTCCCGGCAATGGCCGGTTGGCTACCGGCGCACACACCTAAACTGGCGGAGGTCCCTCCTCCCGCGCAGCCCGCAATGGAAACGCAGGACCGCGTCGAGCCGGAGAACTCCGGAGCCCGACAATGAAATGGATGAGCAAGTCACAATGGAAGTGGACCAAACGCGCGCTCACCTGGCTATTTCTGGTTGCCGTTGCGGTGCTGCTGGTGCTTTACGCGCGAAAAATTGACTGGCACGAAGTGTGGAACGTCATCCGCGACTATAACCGTCTGGCGCTGCTGGGCGCGGTAGGCCTGGTGATATTTAACTACCTGCTGTATGGCTGCTACGACTTGCTGGCGCGCGTCTGGTGCGGGCATAAGCTGGCAAAACGCCAGGTCATGCTGGTGTCGTTTATCTGCTATGCCTTCAACCTGACGCTCAGCACCTGGGTTGGCGGCATTGGCATGCGCTATCGCCTGTACTCACGGCTTGGCCTGAAACCCGGCACCATCACCCGCATCTTTTCCCTGAGTATCTCGACCAACTGGCTGGGTTATTTATTACTGGCAGGCGTGATGTTTACCGTGGGGGCAATCGACCTGCCGGCACACTGGTACATCAACGATACGACTCTTCGACTGCTCGGCGCGGCGCTATTGGCGACGGTGCTGATTTATCTGGGATTTTGCGCATTCGCCAAAAAACGCCAGTATTCCGTTAAAGGTCAAACGCTGGTGCTGCCCACCTGGAAGTTCGCCCTCGCCCAGATGGCGATTTCCGGCCTGAACTGGATGGCGATGGGCGCAACCATCTGGCTGCTGATGGGTCAGGCCGTTGATTATTTCTTCGTCCTCGGCGTGCTGCTGGTAAGCAGCGTGGTGGCGGTGATTGTGCATATTCCGGCGGGGATCGGCGTGCTGGAAGCGGTCTTTGTCGCGCTACTGGCCAGTGAAGAAATCTCTTCCGGAACAATAATTGCGGCGCTGCTGGTGTGGCGCGTGCTGTATTACTTTATTCCGCTGCTGCTGGCGCTGGTGTGTTATCTGGGGCTGGAGAGCCAGGCGAAAAGGATTCGGGAGAGGAATGAGGAGAAGGCTGGAGGGTGAGAAACTTCCAGATCTATTCGCATTGCAATTCTTACCGACTGTTGTCATCGCCAGGTCATTTAATGATGACATTATTTTCACCATACCCACATCCCTACACCGAACTAAACAACGCCTCAAGCAAGAACATCACAGCCTGGCAGAAAAGACTCAGCGCACTTAAATAGGTAATGACACTGCCCAACACCATACAGCGAGACATTGTAGAAAATTCGGCAGCGAACAATTTACGCGAGAGTTCACTTAACACATCGCATTTATAACCAACCGCCAGGGGCCAGACCAGTACAGCCAGAATACTCATGATCCATACAGAGAAATAGCTGCCCAGCAAACTGTTAATTATGACGGCGAGAATAGACCCGCTTATCGCCATCAGCAATATCAACCATCGGGAGCCAGGATTCCACCCCAGAAACAGGCTCATCAATGCATTAAGCGCAAACATGACGCTGACAATGCCAAATACAGTGGCAATCCCCTGAATAGAAAAGAACATCGATAACGTCGTGCCCACCAAAACAATCAGCACCACGCCAATCGCACTTGTGAGAAACGTACTGAATTTATCCCTCCTGGAATCAACCCAGAAGGAAATCAGCACGATAAGCACAAGATTGAACATACACATTCCTGATCGACTGCCGAGGTTTTGTACACCAGAGATAATCGCCAGCCACGCCACAACAGGCGTCAACCCCGTCATAATCGCGTTCGAAAACCAGATGCGAATCATCATATTTGATGGCGCAGCGCGAACCTGATTGAGTCGTATAGATGAGAACGTGTTCATGTGCCAGCGATCCTTTAGAAGACATCCTTGTTATCAGGCATAATCTGGCAGCCACAACGCTGCGTTGTTGGCTAATTCGTGCGTAATTCCCCTTTATAAATTCCGAAAAAAATCCCGGAACCAGTCCGGGATTTTTGCGTGATTGTCCGTTAACGGCGGTTGCCAAATATCCGCAGCAGCATCAGGAACAGGTTGATGAAATCGAGATACAGCGTTAACGCGCCGAGGATGGCGGTTTTACGCAGGCTTGAAGTATCACGCACATCGATTTGTTCGCCGATATTTTTCAACTTCTGTGTGTCATACGCGGTCAGGCCGACGAACACCACCACACCGATATAGGTCACCGCCCACATCAGCGCGGTGCTTTTCAGCCAGAAGTTAACCACCGACGCCAGAATGATGCCGATCAGCGCCATAAACAGCATATTTCCCAAGCCGCTGAGGTCGCGTTTGGTGGTGTAGCCGTACAGGCTCATGATGCCGAACATCCCGCCGCTCACCACAAAGGTACTGGCGATGGAGGAGTAGGTATAAACGATAAAAATACTGGAAAGCGTTAACCCGGTGAGCGCCGAATAGAGCATAAACAGCGTGGTGGCGACACCTGCACTCAGACGCTGCACCATACCTGATAGCACAAAGACCAGCGCCAGTTGCGCAATAATCAGGCCGAAGAAAGTGATTTTGCTGGAGAAGACAAACATCATCACCGCAGGGGTATTCGCCGCATACCATGCGATAAACGCCGTCAGCAGCAATCCGCAGGTCATCCAGCCATACACTTGCGCCATATACGTTTGCAGCCCGGAACGGGACTGTACGATTGAATCAGAACGAGGGAATCGGTCCATGAGAAGCTCCTGATGATATAAGGAATACCTCAAGGATATCGCAAATGTTGCGGGTGTGCATCGACGGAGAGTAAACGTATGTGTTGTGTCATCCGGCATTGTGCGGGTGAAACCGCCGGGTGGCGGCTACGCCTTACCCGGCCTACGAGTCTGGTGTTGTAGGCCTGATAAGCGAAGCGCCATCAGGCATTATGCAGACGAAACCGTCGAATTTGGTGTTGTAGGTCTGATAAGCGCAGCGCCATCAGGCATTATGCAGACGGAACCATCGAATTTAGTGTCGTAGGCCTGATAAGCGAAGCGCCATCAGGCATTGTGCAGACGAAACCGTCCGGCTTGGTGTTGTAGGCCTGATAAGCGCAGCGCCATCAGGCATTATGCAGACGAAACCGTCGGGTCTGGTGTCGTAGGCCTGATAAGCGAAATGCCACCAGGCATTGTGCAGACGGAACCATCAAATTTGGTATTGTAGGTCTGATAAGCGCAGCGCCATCAGGCGCTATGCCAGCGCCCTGCCGCTTGCTTATCGCTGTCGCGGGCTTCCACCCAACGGTCGCCTTGCGGTGTGGCTTCTCGTTTCCAGAACGGCGCACGTGTTTTCAGGTAGTCCATGATGAACTCGGTGGCTTCAAAACCGCTGCTGCGGTGCGCGCTGGTAACGCCGACGAAAACAATTTCGTCGCCCGGCCAGAGTTCGCCGATGCGGTGAATGACCGTGACGCGCCCCAGCGGCCAGCGGCCGCGCGCTTCCTCAACGATCTCCGCCAGCGCTTTTTCGGTCATGCCCGGGTAATGCTCCAGGGTCAGCGCTTTTACGCTATCGCCAAGGTTGTGGTTCCGCACCTTGCCGGTAAACGTCACCACTGCGCCATCTTCATCACGTTCGGCAAGCCAGACATATTCGTCGCCCACGTTAAACGTTTCGTGGCCGACGCGAATACGCGTTTCGCTCATCATCAACCTCCTGTTACCGGCGGGAAAAATGCCACTTCATCGCCATCAGCAACGGGCGTATCAAAACTGACCAGCGTCTGATTGACCGCCGCCAGCAGTTTGCCCTCTTCCAGCGCCAGCGCCCAGCGCCCTTCCTGAGCCGCAAGATGCTGACGAATAGCGTCTACCGTGGCGAACTCCGCCGGAAGCTGCAACGCGTCCGTGCCGACCAGTTCGCGCACCTGCGCAAAAAACAGAACCTTAATCATCGCTATCCACCCTGAAATCGCCCGATTTGCCGCCGCTTTTCGCCAGCAGGCGCACCGGGCCAATGACCATATCTTTTTGCACCGCTTTGCACATATCGTAAATCGTCAGCGCCGCCACCGACGCCGCCGTTAACGCTTCCATCTCCACGCCGGTTTTCCCGGTCAGACGACACAGCGTTTCAATACGCACGCGGTTATGCTCAGGCTCGGCCTGAAGATTCACTTCCACTTTGCTGAGCATCAGCGGATGACAGAGCGGGATCAGGTCCCAGGTGCGCTTAGCGGCCTGAATCCCTGCGATACGGGCGGTGGCGAACACGTCGCCTTTGTGATGGCTACCGTCGATAATCATCGATAACGTTTCCGGCAGCATGGTGACGAACGCTTCCGCGCGGGCTTCGCGCACGGTTTCAGCCTTGGCGGACACATCCACCATATGGGCTTCGCCCGCCGCATTGATATGGGTCAGTTGCGACATCGTTTATTTCTTCAGATGAGGGTAGAAGTTACAAGGACGGGTGCGGGAATCGAGCTGCGCCGCAATAATATTTTCCCACGCGGTACGACACGCTTTGGTCGAGCCCGGCATGGCGAAAATCAGTGTCCGGTTAGCCATCCCGGCAATGGCGCGGGATTGCAGCGTGGCGGTGCCAATCTCTTCAAAAGAGAGCATGCGGAACACTTCGCCGAAACCTTCGATTTCACGATCGAACAGCGGAAGCAGCGCTTCCGGCGCCTGGTCGCCATCGGTCAGGCCGGTGCCGCCGGTGATTAACACCACCTGCACGTCATCGCGCGCGATCCACTCGGAGACCTTTGCGCGAATGGCGTAGCGATTCTCTTTCACAATCGCTTTATCGACAACCGTGTGGCCCGCCTCCTGCGCGGAATCACGCAGATAATGGCCGGAGGTATCATCCTCTTCGCCGCGACGGCTGGAAATAGTAAGAATAGCGATACGGGTTGGGAAAAATTCAGTGCTCGCCTGACTCATTTAACACTCCTTGAAAACGAATTATCCACCAATCCAGGACAGGTTCTGGGTGATCCCGGTGTTGCCCTGGTGCAGGAAGTGGGTCTGCTTCTTATGGGTTAACGCTTCTGCAATGCGTGCTTCGAGGTCCTGCTGCTGGGCATCTGCCGCTAACAGGTCGCGAAGGTCTACACCGCCGTCGCCGAAAAGGCATAAATGCAGTTTTCCCACGGAAGAGACGCGCAGACGGTTACAGGTGGCGCAAAAATCTTTTTCATACGGCATGATTAAGCCGATTTCCCCTTCGTAATCGGGGTGACAAAAGACCTGCGCCGGGCCGTCGCTGCGCTGTCGGATCTGATGTATCCAGCCGCGTTTGAGCAGTTGGTCGCGCAGCACCATCCCGGAGATATGGTGTTTGCGGAACAAATCGCTGCCGTCGCCGGTTTCCATCAGTTCGATAAATCGGAGTTGAATGCGGCGCGGTTTGATCCACGCCAGAAAGGTGTCGAGCTGGTGATGGTTTACATCGCGCATCAGCACGGTGTTGACCTTCACCTTTTCAAAGCCCGCGCTGAAGGCGGCGTCGATGCCGTCCATCACCTGGCGGAATTTGTCCTGACCGGTAATCGCATGAAACTGACGCGCGTCGAGGCTATCGACGCTGACGTTCAGCGCCGTAAGGCCCGCTTCCCGCCAGGCGGCAACATCACGCGCCATGCGGTAACCGTTGGTGGTCACGGCAATCTGTTTGATGGCCGCGTTTTCTCTTACTGCTGCGATGATGTCAACAAAGTCGCGACGCAGGCTCGGCTCGCCGCCGGTGAGACGCACTTTTTCCGTACCCAGTGCGGAAAAGGCGCGGGTAACCCGCCGCACTTCATCCAGCGACAAAAAGCCATTGTTGGTGACTTCGCCCGGCTTGTAGCCGTTGGGCAGACAGTAGGTACAACGGAAGTTGCATACATCGGTTATCGACAAACGCAGATAATAGAATCTGCGCGCGAACGCATCAGTCAGTTGTGAAGCCATAGACACCTTTCCAAATACGGGAGGCGAGGTCATTTCTTCCTTCGCCCTGGTGATGTTCTGTAAAGCCTGGAGCATCACGGCCAAAACGCCTTATCTTTCGACTTAGGCACAGAGGCTAGAGTGTTTTTCAGCCATGTTGCTGAAAGGGATATGCCGATAGTAGCGCGAGATGGACGACTTCGCCATTTTCGCTTTCGCTATATAAAATGATATATAGCGACCTGATCGTGCACTTTCCCTACAGAATACGCATAAATCACGCTTTTGCATTGATATACGTCATTTTGCCTGGGGTGCGGCATCGTCTTTTGGGAGTAGTTACGCTAATGTAAGCAGATGTACCAACATAAGGAAGTTGTATGCGCAATCGCACTCTGGCCGATCTCGATCGCGTCGTCGCCCTTGGGGGTGGACATGGATTGGGACGAGTGATGTCCTCACTCTCCTCCCTCGGCTCTCGTTTAACCGGTATTGTCACCACCACTGATAACGGTGGCTCAACCGGACGTATTCGCCGCTCTGAAGGCGGCATCGCCTGGGGCGATATGCGAAACTGCATCAACCAGTTGATCACCGAACCCAGCGTAGCATCTGCCATGTTTGAGTACCGTTTTGGCGGCAATGGCGAACTTTCCGGTCATAACCTCGGAAATCTGATGTTAAAGGCGCTGGACCACCTGAGTGTGCGGCCTTTAGAGGCGATCAATTTAATAAGAAATCTACTGAAAGTAGAGGCATCACTTATTCCAATGTCTGAACAACCGGTCGATTTAATGGCTATCGACCAGGAAGGCCATGAAGTCTATGGGGAAGTGAATATTGATCAACTGCCGTTGCCGCCGCAGGAGCTGATGCTTTCGCCTTCAGTTAGTGCGACGCGTGAAGCGGTGCAGGCGATTGGCGAAGCGGATCTCATCCTGATTGGCCCCGGCAGTTTTTATACCAGCCTGCTGCCCGCATTATTGTTGAGCGATGTGGCTCAGGCGCTGCGTCGTACGCCTGCGCCAATGGTCTATATCGGTAACTTAGGCCGTGAGCTCAGTCCGGCGGCAGCCAGCCTTACGCTTGCGAAAAAACTCGACATTCTGGAACATTACGTCGGGAAACCGGTAATTGATGCGGTGGTCGTTGGGCCGAAAGTCGATACCACTGATATTGGCGATCGTGTCGTCATTCAGGAACCGCTGGAAGCCAGCGATATTCGCTATCGTCACGATCGTCAGCTATTGCGCGACGCGCTGGAAAAAGCGATTCAGGCATTAGGTTAGCTTTCCTTAAAATCTTAAGGTTGTCTTAAAAATTCCCCGGCAACATAGCGAACATCATTTATCCCGGAAGATCGCTATGTTGCGCTATTTACGCTATCGCCCCACCGTTAGCCGCTTAACTTATATTCTGCTTTTTGCGCTCTATATTGCGCTGGCGCTGAATGTTGCTTTTTATCGCCAGGCCTGGACCCTTTTACCCGTAAATACCGTCCATAACACGCTGGTCTTCTTCACGATGCCGCTGGTCGCCTTTTCGGTGATGGTGATTTGCCTTGCGCTGGCCTCCTTCCTGCGACTGGAAAAAGTGCTGACGACGCTGTTTATTTTACTCAGCGCATCGGCGCAATATTTCATTATGACCTTCGGCGTGATTATCGACCGGTCGATGATTACCAATATTCTCGATACCACTCCGGCGGAAAGTTATGCCCTGATGTCGGGCAAGATGATTCTTACACTGCTTTTTACCGCAGCGCTTTTCGTCGCCCTTGCGTGGTGGATAAAAATAAAACCGGCAACACGGAAATGGCGTGAGGTCGGGTTGCGAGCCGCTTCGGTGCTGGCTTCTGTTTTACTAATTGTGATTGTCGCGGCCTTCTTTTATAAAGATTACGCCTCACTGTTCCGCAACAATAAAGAGCTGGTGAAGTCATTAAATCCTTCCAACAGCATCACCGCAATCAACTCCTGGTACGCCCATAATAAAATGGATAACCTACCGCTGGTGCGCATTGGCGAAGATGCAAAACAGAAAGAAGCGATGAAAAACGGGCCGCGAAAAAACCTGACCATTCTTATTGTCGGCGAAACATCGCGCGGTGAAGATTTCTCGCTCGGGGGTTATTCGCGCGAAACTAACCCACGGCTTGCACAGGACAACGTGGTTTATTTCCCGAAAACGACCTCTTGCGGTACCGCCACTGCCGTTTCAGTTCCCTGCATGTTTTCCAATATGCCGCGCGCCCATTATGACGAGCAACTGGCACATCATGAGGAAGGCCTGCTGGATATCGTGCAGCGCGCAGGTATACAGGTACAGTGGAATGAAAATGACGGTGGATGCAAAGGCGCATGCGACCGTGTACCGCATCAGAACATGAACGTGCTGAACCTGCCAGGCCAGTGTATTGACGGCGAATGTTATGATGAAGTGCTATTTCACGACCTGGACAACTATATTGATAAATTAAACGGCGATGGGCTGATTGTGTTACACACCATTGGCAGCCATGGCCCAACCTATTACAACCGTTATCCAAAGGAATTTCGTAAATTCACGCCAACCTGCGACACCAACGAAATTCAGTCCTGCTCTCAGGAGCAACTGGTAAACACGTACGATAACACCGTGCTGTACGTTGATTATATCGTCGATAAAGCGATTAAATTACTGCAATCCAAACAGGATAAGTTCACCACCAGCCTGGTTTATCTGTCAGACCACGGAGAATCACTGGGTGAAAACGGCATTTACCTGCACGGGCTGCCCTATTCCATTGCGCCGGATACCCAAAAACATGTCCCGATGCTGCTGTGGCTGTCCGACGATTATCAGAAACGTTATGGCGTGAATTACGACTGTCTGAAAAAAGAATCGACACAAAATGAATATTCTCAGGATAATCTCTTCTCTACGATGTTGGGTATACTGGGCGTAGAGACCACTGAATATCGCGCGACTGATGACATACTCAAGACGTGCAGAGGATAATGAAATGAAAATTTTAGTCGTGGAAGATGACGCGCTGTTATTACAGGGCTTAATTCTGGCGATGCAAAGTGAAGGTTACGCCTGCGATGGCGTAACCACCGCGCGTCAGGCTGAGCTTAGCCTGCAATCCGGGCTCTATAGTTTGATCGTGCTGGATTTAGGCCTGCCAGACGAAGATGGATTGCATTTTCTCTCACGTATTCGTCAGGAAAAATGCAGCCTTCCGGTGTTGATTCTGACTGCCCGAGACACCCTGGACGATCGTATCAGCGGCCTGGACACCGGTGCGGACGATTACCTGGTGAAACCCTTTGCCCTGGAAGAGCTTAACGCCCGAATCCGCGCGCTGTTGCGTCGTCATTATAATCAGGGCGAAAACGAAATCACGGTGGCGAACTTACGGCTTAACACAACGCGTCGTCAGGTCTGGCTGGATGAACAACCGCTGGAACTGACGCCAAAAGAGTTTGCCCTGCTCTCGCGTCTGATGCAGAAAGCCGGGAGCCCGGTACATCGCGAAATTCTCTACAACGATATTTACAACTGGGATAACGAGCCGTCGACCAATACGCTGGAAGTGCATATTCACAACCTGCGCGATAAAGTGGGTAAATCACGTATTCGCACAGTCAGAGGCTTTGGCTACCAGCTGGAAAACAGCGAGGTGACAGATTAACTTATGCCTCTTTCCGCAATCCGAAAATGGCCGATGCGCCACCAGCTTTTACTGACCGTCGGTATCATTCTGGTGGTTTTTCAGGTTATCAGCGTTTTCTGGCTCTGGCATGAAAGCAAGGAGCAGATAGACCTCGAGGTTGCCAGCATCCTGAAGGGCCACAACAACGCCAAACATATTCAGCACGAGGTTCGCGAAGCGGTTGCCAGTTTGCTGGTGCCAAGCCTGGTGATTATCGGCCTGGCGCTGTTTGTGTGTATGAAGGCGGTAAAACGCATCACCCGCCCGCTGTCTGACCTGCAAAAAGAGCTCGATGCGCGTACTCCGGATAATCTGCAACCTATCCATCTGGAAAGAACCGTTCTGGAAGTGGATGCCGTGACATCGGCCATCAACCAACTGGTGGCGCGTTTGACGCAAACACTCGATCGCGAACGATTATTCACCGCCGATGTGGCCCATGAACTCCGCACCCCTCTGGCGGGTTTACGCTTACATCTGGAACTCATTGAAAAAGCACATGCCATTAACGTTGGACCGCTGATTCAGCGTCTGGATCAAATGACTAACAGCGTAGCCCAGCTACTGCAACTCGCGCGTGTGGGCCAGTCATTTTCTGCCGGTAGCTACCAGCGCGTTGAGTTAATGGCGGATGTCATTTTGCCGCTGAAGGATGAGCTGGAATCGATGCTGAAAGGGCGCGAACAAACGCTGGTGATAAGCGAAAACGTCCACGATATCGCGGTTGCCGGCGATGCCACGTTGATAAAGGTGATGGTGCGTAACCTGGTCGAAAACGCGTACCGTTACAGCCCAACCCATTCATCCATTACGCTTTCGGCTGCTGCATCTCCCACACCGATGTTGATTGTCGAGGATGAAGGTCCTGGCATCGATGAATCTAAAGTGGGCGAACTGAGCCAGGCATTTGTACGAATGGACAGCCGCTATGGCGGAATTGGGCTGGGGTTAAGTATTGTCACGCGAATTGCGCAACTGCACGAAGCGGCGTTTTATTTGCAAAATCGGGAAGAGAGAAGCGGCACGCGGGCATGGATTGCATTCACGCCCGCGAACCTGAAACCGAAGTTAGAAAGTCAAAATCCAGTGGCAGAGAAAACCGACGACAATCAGGCCGGAAAATAACAGAGTCAGAGATTGCTGAACATTTAGATTAGACATGGAACTATCCTCTTGTTGATGAGGAAATTATCCATGTTGGATATTAAGCGAACATTAAGGCTGGCATTTACTCGTGTGATGCCAGCCTCAATTTTTTGCGGTTATGACGCCGCGATAAACAATTCACGTAGTTGATGAAGTTTATCGCGGATCTCGGCGGCTTCTTCAAACTCCAGATTCTGCGCATGCTGCAACATTTGCGCCTCCAGCGACTGAATTTGCTGCTGCAATGCTTTCGGCGTCAGTACCTGATCCGCTTCCACAATTTGCGCGCTGCCACGAGACTTACCGCGACCTTTGCCTTTCGTTTTCGCAAGCCCCTCACCCAGCGCCAGAATATCGACCACTTTCTTGTTCAGACCCTGCGGAACAATGCCGTGCTCTTCGTTGTAGCGCTGCTGCTTCTCGCGACGACGTTCGGTTTCACCAATAGCCTTCGCCATTGATGGCGTGATTTTATCGCCGTACAGAATCGCCTTACCGTTGATGTTACGCGCAGCACGACCGATGGTCTGGATAAGCGAACGCTCGGAACGCAGAAAGCCCTCTTTATCGGCATCCAGAATCGCCACCAGCGACACTTCTGGCATATCGAGACCTTCTCGCAGCAGGTTGATGCCCACCAGCACATCGAACTCGCCAAGACGCAGATCGCGAATGATTTCCATACGTTCGACGGTATCGATGTCCGAGTGCAAATAGCGCACCCGCTCACCGTGCTCTTCAAGATACTCGGTGAGATCTTCCGCCATCCGCTTGGTCAGCGTCGTGACCAGTACGCGCTCGTTAATGGCGGAGCGCAGGCGAATTTCTGACAGCAGATCATCGACCTGGGTCGCGACCGGACGCACTTCAATGACCGGATCAAGCAGACCAGTAGGACGCACCACCTGATCGATAACTTCGTCGCCGGATTTCTCAAGCTCGTAGTTACCCGGCGTCGCAGACACGTAAATCGTTTGCGGCGCGAGGGCTTCAAATTCTTCAAACTTTAGCGGGCGGTTATCAAGGGCCGACGGCAGACGGAAACCGTACTCCACCAGCGTCTCTTTACGCGCCCGGTCGCCGCGATACATGCCGCCAATTTGCGGGATGGTCACGTGGGATTCATCGATGACCAGCAGGCCGTCCGCCGGAAGGTAGTCAAACAACGTTGGCGGTGGCTCGCCCGGCCCACGCCCAGAGAGGTAGCGCGAGTAGTTTTCAATGCCCGAGCAGTAGCCCAGTTCATTCATCATTTCGAGGTCAAACTGCGTGCGCTGACTTAACCGCTGCTCTTCGAGCAGTTTGTTGTTTTCCAGCAGCACCTTACGACGCTCAACCAGTTCGTCTTTGATCTCTTCCATTGCCTGCACGATGCGCTCACGCGGGGTAACGTAGTGCGTTTTTGGATAGACCGTGAAGCGCTGGATAGTAGATTCAACATGGCCGGTCAGCGGGTCAAACAGTGACAGGCGTTCGACCTCTTCATCAAACAGTTCAACGCGAAGCGCAAGGTCGTCTGATTCTGCCGGGAAGATGTCGATGACTTCGCCACGTACACGGAAGGTACCGCGCTGGAATGCCTGATCGTTGCGCGCGTATTGCAGCTCGGCCAGACGGCGCAGAATGGCGCGCTGGTCGATAATCATGCCGACCGTCAAATGCAGCATCATTTTGAGGTAGAGATCCGGGTCGCCCAACCCGTAAATTGCCGACACGGAAGCCACCACGATGACATCGCGGCGCTCAAGCAAGGCTTTGGTCGCCGACAAACGCATCTGTTCAATGTGTTCGTTTACCGAGGCATCTTTCTCGATAAAGGTATCTGAACTGGGAACGTAGGCTTCCGGCTGATAGTAATCGTAGTAGGAGACGAAAAACTCAACGGCGTTTTCGGGGAAAAACTCTTTCATCTCACCATAAAGCTGCGCCGCCAGCGTTTTGTTTGGCGCAAGCACCATCGTTGGGCGCTGGAGATCGGCAATGACGTTGGCCACGGTGAAGGTTTTCCCCGAGCCGGTTACCCCCAATAGCGTTTGATGCGCGAGACCATCTTCCAGCCCTTCTTTCAGGCGCGCGATGGCATCAGGCTGGTCGCCAGAGGGTTGAAAGGCCGAATGTAATTTGAACGGTTTACTCATGAACAAAGCTACCTGGTGGCGGGTTGATCGGGCAGGTGATTAATTCTACTCCCCGGCGCTAAATTTGCCAACAAAAAACACTGGATATAAAAACAGTAGCGCATTATGGTATTACTGTTACGCCGTCCTGAATCCATGCGTAGCGACTGAAATTTGCGCTCTGGCAGGATAAAAAAACGCCCTGAGGAGGTTATCCCCAGAACTTTTTCTGTTTTAACATTTGTCAATATGTGTCATTAAACTTTTATGTCAGTGAGTCGCGCGCCAACCTCTGCCATTGCTTTTATTCATCTTACTGATAATAAAAGGAAAGATTGAAAAGCCGCGTTTCGCATCAATTTACTGGCAAGCCGCGTATTCTCTCGCCTTCCGCAGGTTTTCTAACTCTAATACACAAGGTTATCCACAGGAATAGTGGATAAGTGTCTGGAGCCCCTATCCCCTGTCACTCGGGCGTTTTCGCCGATCGACCCAAAAGCGGCGGGTAAAAATTTTTTATCGTTAATTTTTGATTTTTATCAGCGAAAATCATCATGTGGTTTCTGCGTGACAGCCCTCACATTTTCGTATAATTTTCGCTCAACACTCGCTGTTTTTTGCGCCAGTGCTGTGCATCACGCTTACTCCGCTTCACCTCTATTTCTTAAGTTAATTCTTAAAAATCAGCCGTTATGCTGAGGAAAACCTGTTCTGGCAAGAGAATTGCAATCTTCTTTCGTGACCCTGTCCTTTGGCTTGAGGAGAACACGATGTTGAGTTTGCATGCAGTCAATCATTTCTACGGAAACCAGCACACGCTCTGGAACATCGACCTCGAACTGGCTTCCGGCGAATGCACCTGTTTAATCGGCCTTCCAGGTACGGGGAAGACCACGCTGGTGAACTGTATTACCGGCCATCAACCCATTGAAAGCGGCAGCATGATTTGGCAACAAACCGGTTCGCCCCCCTGCGATTTAATGCCCCTTTCACCCGTGCGGCGCACCACGCTTGGGATCGGTTATGTCCCTCAGGATAAACGTATTTTTTCGCAGCTTAGCGTGGAAGAGAATTTGCTGATTGCCCTCAAGGCGGCGGGTGAAAGCAGCGGAACGGTGAGTCCGGAAATTTACGCGCTCTTCCCCTCTCTGTATGCTGTCAGACAACTTAAGGGCTCCGCACTCACGGAGGACGATCGTTATCAACTGGCTGTAGCCTGTGCAATGGTCACGCGGCCACAGCTGCTGATTTTGGATGAGCCGACACGCGGCGTGGGCCACGCATTTATCCATCGGCTGGGGGATTTGCTCCTGCGCCTGAATCGGGAGATTGGCTTGACGATATTGCTGGCGGAACAGCAGTTACCGTTTATTCAGCGCGTGGCGGACCGTTTCTGCCTGTTGCATCGCGGCAGAAACGTGGCCCAGGGCGGTGTGGCGCAGTTGGATGAACAGATGATTAAAGCGTGGATGACGCCTGAGTCAGGGCTGTGAGGTCAAGATACTGTCCAAGGTCGTGCTCTACCAGCGTCGCGCCCAGCCAGGGAATTTCGCCCAGCATCGGCGCATCAATCATCCGTTGCAGCGTCGCCAGATAGGGCTGGTGACGCTTCCCTGGCTGCTCAACATCGTTGGCTATCCAGCCCGCCAGATGCAGGCCCGCCTGCTTAACGGCCTGCACGGTCAGGAGTGCATGGTTGATGCAGCCCAGTTTCATTCCGACCACCAGAATCACCGGCAACTGCTCGCGTTGCACCCAATCCGCGAACGTCAGATGGGGCGACAGCGGCGTATACCAACCACCAGCCCCTTCCACTAACACCCAATCCGCCTGCGCTTCCAGCGTGCGAAGACCCGCCGACATCACATCAGCCTCAATCGGGCGCTGTTCCACCTCGCTGATAATGTGTGGCGACGTGGGTTCAGCAAAGGTGTACGGGTTCACCCGCTCGTACGCCAGCGGCAGCACGCTATTGCGCTGCAATGCCAGCGCATCACTGTTGCGCAGCCCATCAGGCGTTTCGTCACTGCCAGAGGCGACGGGTTTGTAGCCTGCTGTCCGGTATCCGAGTGCCCGAGCGGCCTGTAGCAGCGCCGTGCTGGCCACCGTTTTCCCCACTTCCGTGTCGGTGCCGGTAACAAAATAACGTTCAATCACGAGTAATGACTCCAGAAAAAAGATGGTAGGTCAGCGGGCATTGCCCCTGAATTTTTGGCCATGCCAGTTGCAACTGCTGTAGTTTGCTGCGGGTTAACGGCTCGCGCGCCCGACCTTCATGCAGATGCGTCGCGCCGATCCCCTTCAGAGAGCGCATCGCGCTCAGGGCATCGGGAAACAGCAGAGTCATCGAGCGTGCGCTACTGTGCTGGGGCCAGCTCGCCTGCGCCTGTCGTAGCGTCTCTTCCGGCAGAAAACGGTTCGCATGGGGATGCGCATCCACGGCCTGCCAGGCCTGATTCAGCTCGGGTAACGATCCGGCGGTCAGCGTGGTGAAGGCCAGCACGCCACCGGGGCGCAACTGGCGATAAAGCTCGGCCAGCGCAATGCGGATATCGCTGCACCACTGCACAGCAAGATTGCTCCACACCAGGTCAAACCCGGCATCAGGCAAGGGAATGGCTTCGATATCCGCCAGCAAGTAGTGCTGTGCCGCCTGCTGCTGGCGCGCCTGCGCAAGCATATCAGCGGAGAGATCCAGCGCGGTCACTTCGCTCCCCCGCTCACGCCAGTAGCGGCTATAGCTACCGGGGCCGCAGCCTGCGTCCAGCACACGGGCAAACGCCCGCACCGGGAGTTGTTCGAGCAGATGCGCCGCGCTCTGGCGCTGAAGTTCGTTAAACTGGTGATAATGCGCTGCCGCCCGGCCAAAGGCCGCCGCCACCGCCTGTTTATTCACGGACGCCATGCAGCACCTCCAGCAGAGTATCGATATCTTCACGCGTATGCGCCGCCGTCAGCGTTAAGCGCAAACGCGCGGTTCCGGCGGGTACGGTAGGTGGGCGGATTGCCGTCACCCAACAGCCTTTTTCACGCAGCGTTTGCGCCAGGGACAACGTGCGCGCATTCTCCCCGACAATCAGCGGCTGAATGGCGCTCTCCGATGGCGTGAGCTGATAGTCCAGCCCCTGCGCGCCCGCGCGAAAGCGGGCGATATGCTGCGCCAGGACTTCCCGCCGCTCATCGCCCTCGCCGCTGCGAATCACCTCAAGAGATGCCCGCAGCGCCACGGCCTGCGCCGGGGGCATCGAGGTGCTGTAAATCAGATGACGGGCAAACTGCAGCAGATAATCGGCCAGCGAGTCGCTACACAGCACCGCCGCACCGCTCAGGCCAAAGGCTTTACCAAAAGTCACCACCAGCAACTCAGGGCGCACGCCCTGTTGCCAACAACTTCCCCGCCCCTGCTCGCCCTTCACGCCGATACCGTGCGCGTCATCCACCATCAACCACGCGCCTGCTTGCGTTGTCACCTCTGCGACGTTTGCCAACGGCGCACTATCGCCGTCCATGCTAAACACACCTTCGGTGACCACCAGTTGCTGCCCCTCAATGGGGCTGCTTAGCAACCGCGTCAGATGCAGGCTGTCGTTGTGCTGAAAACGGCGCAACGCCGCCGGGCTTAACGCTGCGGCTTCCAGCAGCGAGGCGTGACTTAAACGATCGGCAACGATCCTGTCTTTATCACTCATCAGCGCGGCGATCACCGCCTGATTCGCGGCGAAACCAGACATAAACAGCAGCGCGCGCGGGTAGCCCAACCACTGGGCCAGTTCTGCTTCCAGCTCGCGATGGGCATGACTGAATCCGGTGACGTGGCCCGAGCCGCCGCTGCCTGTGCCGTACTGTTCCGCGCCCTGTTGCCAGGCGCGGATCACCTTAGGATGCTGGCTCATCCCCAGATAGTCGTTACTGGAAAAATTGCGATAGCGTTGACCTTCACACTCCAGCCAGCGCCCGGCGCCCTGAGCCAGCGGCACACGACGACGAAAAGCATCAGCCTCACGCCGTTGTGCTAAAGCGCTATCGATGCGTTGCTGCCAGCTCATACCGCCGCCGCGTTGTAATACGTTTCGGTATCCGGGGTCATCAGCGCCTGCTCCAGACGCTGCTGCTGTTCGTTATCGCCCGCAGTAACGGTGGTTTGTTCCGGGTTCAGGCCCAGCTTGCGGAACAGTTGCAGATCTTTATCTTCTTCCGGGTTCGGCGTCGTCAGCAGTTTGCAGCCGTAGAAAATCGAGTTGGCCCCGGCCATAAAGCACATCGCCTGAGTTTGTTCGTTCATCTGCTCGCGACCGGCGGACAGTCGCACGTGCGAGGTCGGCATCATGATGCGCGCCACGGCGATAGTGCGAATGAAATCAAAGGCATCAACGTCGTCGTTGTCCGCCAGCGGCGTGCCCTTCACCTTCACCAGCATGTTGATGGGTACACTTTCCGGCGGCGTCGGCAGGTTCGCCAGTTGCAGCAGCAGCCCCGCGCGATCGGTGACCGTTTCGCCAAGGCCAACAATCCCGCCGGAACAGACTTTGATGCCGGCATCACGCACTTTATCCAGCGTATCGAGGCGTTCCTGATAGCTGCGGGTGGTGATGATATTGCCGTAGAATTCTGGCGAGGTGTCCAGGTTGTGGTTGTAGTAATCGAGCCCCGCCGAAGCCAGGCGCTGCGCCTGCGTGTCGGACAAGGTACCGAGCGTCATACAGGCCTCCAGACCCATCTCCTTCACGCCCTGCACCATTTGTTCAAGGTAAGGCATATCGCGCTCGTGCGGGTTTTTCCACGCCGCGCCCATGCAGAAACGGGTAGAACCGGCAAGCTTCGCCTTGCGGGCAGAATCCAGCACCTGCTCCACTTCCATCAGGCGCTCGCTCTCCAGCCCGGTTTTATAACGCGAGCTTTGCGGGCAATATTTGCAATCTTCCGGGCATGCGCCGGTTTTAATCGACAACAGGGTGCTGACCTGCACCTGGCGTGGGTCAAAATGCTGACGATGGATCTGCTGCGCTTCAAACAGCAAATCAAGCAATGGTTTTTCAAAAAGTTCGGTGACCTGCGACATTGTCCAGCGTAAAGGGTTAGCCATTGGCTTCTCCGGGGGTTTTGTTAATTTTCGGATCGGTTTATACTCGTAAACCTAAAACTTTTCAAAATGGTTTACAAGTCGATTATGACAACGGACGATCTCGCCTTCGATCAACAGCATATCTGGCACCCCTACACTTCCATGAGCGCCCCGCTTCCCGTGTATCCGGTGGTTTCCGCGCACGGCTGCGAGCTACAGCTGGCGAGCGGCGAACAGCTGGTGGACGGCATGTCGTCGTGGTGGGCCGCCATCCACGGCTACAATCACCCGCGTCTGAATGCGGCGATGAAAGCGCAGATTGACCAGATGTCGCACGTGATGTTCGGCGGCATTACGCATCCCAGCGCAGTGGCGCTATGCCGCAAGCTGGTGGCGATGACCCCAGAATCACTGGAATGCGTTTTCCTCGCCGACTCCGGGTCCGTCGCGGTGGAAGTGGCGATGAAAATGGCATTGCAGTACTGGCAGGCTAAAGGCGAGCCGCGCCAGCGTTTTCTGACCTTCCGCAACGGTTATCATGGCGATACCTTTGGCGCGATGTCGGTCTGCGACCCGGACAACTCCATGCACAGCCTGTGGAAAGGCTACCTGCCGGAAAACCTGTTCGCACCAGCACCAACCAGCCGCTTCGACAGCGAATGGGATGAACGTGACATGGTGGCATTTGCTCGCCTGATGGCCGCACATCGTCACGAAATTGCGGCGGTGATCCTCGAACCCATAGTTCAGGGCGCGGGCGGGATGCGCATGTATCATCCTGAGTGGCTGAAACGCATTCGTAAGATGTGCGACCGGGAAGGCATTCTGCTGATTGCCGATGAAATCGCCACCGGGTTTGGCCGCACCGGCAAACTGTTTGCCTGCGAACATGCGGGTATCACGCCTGATATTCTCTGCCTTGGGAAAGCGATCACTGGCGGCACCATGACCCTTTCCGCCGCGCTCACCACCCGGCTGGTGGCAGAAACCATCAGCAACGGTGAAGCGGGCTGCTTTATGCATGGACCAACCTTTATGGGGAATCCGCTGGCCTGCGCAGTGGCGACGGAGAGCCTGGCGATTCTGGAGAGTGGCGAATGGCAGCAGCAGGTCGCCGCTATTGAAGAACAGCTCTGTCGTGCACTTGCCCCGGCAAAAGCCATGGCACAGGTGGCGGATGTTCGCGTGCTGGGAGCGATTGGCGTGGTAGAAACTCGCAAGCCGGTGAACATGGCGGCGCTGCAACGCTTCTTCGTCGAACAAGGCGTGTGGATCCGCCCGTTTGGCAAGCTCATCTACCTGATGCCGCCGTATCTCATTTCCCCGGAACAACTCAGCCGCCTGACGCGCGCAGTCTGTGCAGCGCTTGAAACGGACACATTTTTTATCGATTAATGCACGGTAAGGTTGCCTCTTGCCCGCTATACTGCTTATTAATCAGTAAATTAAAGGATGGAGACAACGATGATTTTAGTCAGTCATGATCTACGTGATGGCGAAAAACTGCCGCAGCGTCAGGTGTTTAATGGCATGGGCTATGAGGGTGACAATCTCTCTCCGCATCTGGCGTGGGATGAGGTTCCGCCGGGTACCAAAAGCTTTGTGGTGACCTGTTTCGACCCGGACGCGCCAACCGGTTCCGGCTGGTGGCACTGGGTGGTGGCGAACCTGCCTGCCGATACGCGCGAGCTGCCGCAGGGCGCGGGTTCCGGCATTGCCGCTTTGCCGGAAGGCGCCGTTCAGACCCGCACCGATTTCGGCAAAGCGGGCTACGGCGGTGCTGCGCCGCCGAAAGGGGAAACGCACCGCTATATCTTTACCGTCCACGCGCTGGATGTGGAACGCATCGACGTTGACGAAGACGCCAGCGGCGCGATGGTTGGCTTTAACGTCCATTTCCATACGCTCGGCAGCGCTTCAATTACGGCCCTGTTCAGCTAATCGATTTGCCGGAATGTATCCCTGCATTCCGGCCCTAATCCTTTCTAAAAAACCTTTTACATCAGTCACTGCGCTTTTTTATGCAGCACATCTTCCCGTTTCGCTCAACTTAGTATAAAAAGGCTGGTTTAAATGGAACCCTTTTACTCAACTAGCCTGGAGCAACATGAACACTTTATCGGTTTCCCGTCTGGCGCTGGCATTGGCTTTCGGCGTGACACTGACTGCTTGCAGCTCAACCCCTGCGGATCAACGCCCGTCTGAACAGGCCGCGCCGGGGACGTCATCCCGTCCGGTTTTATCCGCAGATGAAGCGCAAAACTTCGTTGCCGCACGTTACTTCACTGCTCTCGATCCTAATGGCGCGACCTGGTCGCCGTCTTCGATTAGCACCCCGGCACAACCTGATTTCGTGGTTGGCGCAGCGGGCCAGCAGGGCGTAACGCACACCTCCATCCAGGCCGCCGTCGATGCCGCCATTGCGCGTCACAGCAGCAAGCGTCAGTACATTGCGATTCTGCCGGGCGAGTATCAGGGCACCGTCTATGTTCCTGCCGCACCGGGCAGCGTAACGCTGTACGGTACGGGCGAAAAACCGCTCGACGTGAAAATTGGTCTGGCGATCGACTCTGAAATGGCCCCTGCCGCCTGGCGTCATCTGGTCAACCCGGCCGGAAAATATATGCCGGGCAAACCGTCCTGGTACATGTATGACAACTGCCAGAGCAAACGCAGCGCAACCATTGGCGTGATGTGTTCAGCGGTCTTCTGGTCACAGAACAACGGCCTGCAACTGCAGAACCTGACCATTGAAAACAACCTCGGCGACAGCGTCGATGCCGGTACCCATCAGGCAGTCGCTCTGCGTACCGATGGCGATCAGGTACAAATCAACAAGGTGAACATTCTGGGTCGCCAGAACACCTTCTTTGTGACCAACAGCAGCGTCAACAACCGCCTGCAAAACGATCGTCAGACCCGTACGCTGGTGAGCAACAGCTACCTCGAAGGCGATGTGGACATCGTTTCTGGCCGTGGCGCAGTGGTGTTTGATAACACCGACTTCCGCGTGGTGAACTCTCGTACTCAGCAGGAAGGCTACGTCTTCGCACCGGCAACCCAGGCAAACATTTACTACGGTTTCCTGGCTATCAATAGCCGCTTTACCGCGTCTGGCGATAACGTTGCACAGCTGGGCCGCTCTCTGGACGTCGATGGCAACACCAACGGCCAGGTCGTTATTCGCGACAGCGTGATCAACGAAGGCTTCAACATGGCAAAACCGTGGGCCGATGCGGCAATCTCTAAACGTCCATTCGCAGGTAACACTGGTGCGAAAGACGATAAAGGGAATGTGCAGCGTGACCTGAACGACCGTAACTTCAACCGCATGTGGGAATACAACAACCGCGGCGTGGGAAGTACTGTCCTGGCAGAGCCGAAGCAGTAAGCGTCACGGTTAGCAAAATTGCCTGATGCGCTACGCTTATCAGGCCTACAACGAAAAAACCTCGCCGCGGCGAGGTTTTTTGTTTTCAGCATAAGCTCAACGCTTAGTAGGCGTTAACCACCACCCACATTGGCCCCTGCCCGACCGCATAACGGCCCTTCTCTTCCAGTAGCCCCTGCTCGCCTTTAATTTCATACACCGCGATGTGGTGCGATTTCTGTCCGGCGGCAATGACATATTTACCACTGTGGTCAATGTTAAAACCGCGCGGCTGGGTTTCCGTCGGCTGGAAACCTTCTACTGCCAGCACGCTGCCATCTTCAGAGACGCTGAAAACAGTAATCAGGCTGGAGGTACGGTCGCAGGCATAGAGATGACGACCGTCCGGCGTAATGTGAATATCTGCCGCCCAGCGGGTATCGGAGAAATCGGACGGCATCATATCCAGCGTCTGCACGCACTCAATTTTGCCGTACGGATCTTTCAGCTCCCACACATCAACCGAGCTGTTAAGCTCGTTCACGCAGTAGGCGTACTGTTGATTCGGATGGAACACCAGATGGCGCGGGCCCGCTCCTTCCACCGTGGTCACTTCCGCAGGATCCTGCGCAACCAGATGCCCGTCGTCACTCAGGGTAAACAGGCAGATGCGATCCTGCTTCAGCGCCGGAACCCACAGGGTGCGGTTATCCGGGGAAATATTTGCCGAGTGGCAGCCTTCCAGCCCTTCAACAACGTCTACCGTTTCGCGCGGAATGCCGTCTTCCAGACGCGTCACGCTGACGCAGCCTGCGTTATACGAACCGCTGAAGACAAAGTTACCCTGACGATCGGTTGAAATATGCGTCGGGCTGCCTGGCAACGGCGCTTCAGCGGTAAAGGTCAGTGCGCCATCGTCCGGCGCAATGCGATAGGCGAGCACGCGAAATTCCGGGCGTACGCCCACGTACAGATAACGTTTGTCAGGACTTACCACCATCGGTTGTACCTGACCCGGTACATCCACCACCTGAACCAGCGTCAGGTTGCCATCATGGCCCAGCGACCAGACGTGGATCTGCTGGCTTTCGGGGCTGGCGGTATAAACGGTTTGTTTCATGAATACTCCTTTCCTCACTGCACGTGGAAGCAAATTACCAGGATAGTCTGTTTTAGCGGTCAATGCTGAATTTTTCCGCTCGATTTTGCTGCACAGGCGAGTCGGTGTACCATCCTGCACAGTGAATTTTAACATGACTTGAGACACAACTATGACTGCACGTGTGATTGCCCTGGATCTGGACGGTACCCTTCTCACTCCGAAAAAAACGCTGCTGCCTTCCTCGCTGGAAGCGCTGAAGCGCGCGAAAGAGGCTGGATACCAATTGCTTATCGTCACCGGTCGCCATCACGTTGCCATTCATCCTTTTTATCAGGCACTGGCGTTAGATACACCTGCAATTTGCTGTAATGGCACTTACTTGTATGATTATCATGCAAAAAAGGTGTTAGAAGCCGATCCTATGCCAGTCGATAAAGCGCAGCAACTTATCGCTATGCTGGATGAATATCAGATTCACGGCCTGATGTATGTGGATGACACCATGATGTACCAGTACCCCACCGGGCACGTTGTCCGCACCAGTAACTGGGCGCAGTCTTTGCCGGAAGCGCAGCGCCCGTCATTTACGCAGGTGGATTCGCTGGCGCAGGCGGCTCATGAAGTGAAAAACGTCTGGAAATTTGCCCTGACCGATGAAGACCTGCCGAAGCTGCGGAAATTTGGCGAGCAGGTTGAAGAGACGTTACAGCTGGAGTGTGAATGGTCCTGGCACGATCAGGTGGACATCGCGCGCCAGGGCAACAGCAAAGGCAAACGTCTGACCCAATGGGTTGAATCGCAGGGATTATCGATGAAAGACGTCATCGCTTTTGGTGATAACTTTAACGATATCAGCATGCTGGAAGCCGCCGGAATGGGTGTGGCGATGGGCAATGCCGACGACGCGGTGAAAGCGCGCGCCAACGTGGTGATTGGTGATAACACCACTGACACCATCGCCGAATTTATCTATAGCCGCCTGCTGTAATCAGGCGGTAATCGACACGCTCTTGATTTGCGCATAGAGCCATTGGCCTGGCTTCACCGCCAGGTCATCCCTCGCCCACGGGCTGATCCGCGCCCACAGCGTTCTGCCGCTGACGTCTAACTGCACTTCCACTTGCCCGTTACTGTCGTAACATTGCACCACTTTCGCGTGCAGCACGTTGCGGATACTGGTGTGCGCGGAGGGTTGCAGTACCAGCGAAACATCCGTCGCCTGAATGCGTACGCGCACGGCGGCCTGAAGGGGACGCTCAAGTTTATTCACCCACAAATGCTGATCGCCCAGCGCCAGAGCGGTCATCGCGTAATGCGGATGATGCTCCAGCACCGTAACGCGTAAAATCGAACTTTGCTGATCCTGCGGCAGCCAGGGATGCATCACGCTGCTGCCCCATACTTCCTCCAGGTTGCCGAAGGCTTTGACCTGACCCGTTTCCAGCACCAGCACTTTATCCGCCAGATGAAGAATTTCATCCAGCGAGTGGCTGACATAAAGCATCGGAATATTAATCTCACGCGCCAGGCGTTGCAGATACGGCAGCAGCTCGCGTTTACGCGGGATATCCAGCGAGGCCAGCGGTTCATCCAGCAGCATTAATTCCGGGGCGGTGAGTAGCGCCCGACCAATCGCCACGCGCTGTTTTTCGCCACCGGACAGGCTTCCGGGCAGACGCTCGAGCAGTGCTTCAATCCCCAGCAGCGCCACCAGTTTATCAAACTGGCTCTCCATGCTTTTAGCCATACCGTAACGCAAATTGCCGCGCACTTTGTAGTGTGGAAAAAGACGCGCATCCTGGAAGACATAACCCACCCGCCGCTTTTCCGGGGCCAGGCAGATGCCCTTTTCGACATCATTCAGCACGCGACCATTAAGCACAATGCGGCCTTTCTCGGGGCGAGTCAGGCCGCTGATGGCATTAATCAGCGAGGTTTTCCCGGCGCCGGATACGCCAAACACGGCGGTGATCCCGCTGGCGGGCAGTGATTCATGAATAGTCAGGCAGTGCGTGCCCAGCGTTTGGCTAAAGTTCAGTTCGAGCATGCGTTACGCCCCAATCCGTTGACGGCTCACGCGCGCCAGCCATTCTGAAATCATCAGGGAAATCAGCGCCAGCACAATCGAGATAAGACACAGCCTTGCCGCCGCGCTTTCGCCGCCGGGCGTTTGAATCAGGGTGTACATCGCGGAAGGAATGGTGCGGGTTTCACCGGGAATATTGGAGACGAAGGTAATGGTCGCCCCGAACTCGCCCAGCGAGCGGGCAAACGCCAGCACGGTACCGACAATAATACCGGGTAGCATCAGCGGCAGCGTAATGGTGCAGAACACGCGCCAGCGCCCTGCACCCAGCGTTCTTGCTGCCTGTTCAAGTTTGATGTCTACGCCTTCCAGCGCCAGGCGAATTGCGCGCACCATCAGCGGGAAGGACATCACGGCTGCGGCCAATACCGCGCCACGCCAGCTGAAGGCAAATGTCAGGCCAAACCAGTCATAAAGCCAGGCGCCGATAAAACCGCGTCGTCCCATCGCCACCAGTAATAAATAGCCGACCACTACCGGCGGCAGCACCAGCGGCAGATGAAGTAATCCATCGAGTAACGCTTTGCCGGGGAAGTTACGCCTCACCAGCAGCCAGGCAAAGAAAATCCCAAAGGGCAAACTGAATAACACTGCCAGAGATGACACTTTCAGGCTCAGCAACACCGCCTGCCATTCGGGATCCGTCAATATCATTGTTGTGTGGTAAATCCGTAACGTTTAAAGATGGCTGAAGCCTGCGGCCCTTGCAGATAGTCGTAGAAAGCAGTAACGGTAGCATTTTTATGACCGTCGATAACCGCCAGCGGGTATTCCACTTTCTGGTGGGAATCTTCCGGGAAGGTACCGACCACTTTCACGCCTTTGCTGGCAACGGCGTCAGAACCGTAGACGATACCCAACGGCGCTTCGCTGCGCTCTACCAGCGCCAGTGCGCCACGCACATCTTCAGCCGGGGCCAGTTTCGGTGACAGGGTATCCCAGGCACCCAGTTTTTGCAGCGCTTCTTTTGCATAAATGCCCGCCGGGACATGATCCGGATCGCCCACCGCCAGACGACCACCATTCAGCAGACGCGTCCAGTCGGTTTTGGCATTAATGGTAATATCGCCCTGCGTGCTGGCTTTAGGCGCGACCACGACCAGGCTATTGCCCAGCAGCGTTTTGCGCGTCGCCGTGTCGATAGACTTTTTATCTACCGCGTAATCCATCCATTTCTGGTCGGCGGAAATAAAGAGATCTGCCGGCGCACCCGCTTCAATCTGACGCGCGAGCGTAGAAGAAGAGGCAAAAGAGGAGACGACTTCCACGTTCTTCTCTTTTTTATACTCTTTCGCAATATCCTGCATTGCGTTCGTCAGCGATGCCGCGGCGAAAACGGTGATTTTGCCGTCATCTGCCAGCGCATGCCCTGCCACTGAGAGCGCAAGCGTTGTCCCTGCAACCAAACGTACCCATGAACCTGCCATTTGAAACTCCTGTGAATATCGTTGTATAGCGACAAATATAGCGACAAGTCAGATCGTTTCCTAGCGTTAATTCATTACTTTTAAGGGGTATTATCGGCAAAAAGGCGGGAAGCTTGAAAGCAAAACGCCCGGTAAAGACCGGGCGTTGGGGTAAATCAATGGTTCTGCGGGCGGTTATCTTTGTGGCCGACGCCAGAAAAGATGTTGAACACTTCACCGAGTCCGTAAATCGCCCCCATAATGATAGCCATTACGATAGGCACCATGATTACGGCAAAAACCAGACTTTTCAGCAGTTCTAACATGGTTTACTCCAGACATTACGTTTACCTTATTGTAACCATCTTCCGGAGAAAAACACTCCCTTTTGTGCGATGCGCTTTGCCCTTGCCGCCATTTAAGTCACAATAACCCTTTTTTCAGGACGTTCTTTATGCAGGCAGAAATTCTCCTCACCCTTAAGCTTCAGCAACGTCTGTTTGCCGACCCGCGTCGCATCTCGCTGTTGAAACACATCGCGCAAACCGGCTCTATCAGCCAGGGCGCGAAAAACGCTGGCATCAGCTATAAAAGCGCCTGGGATGCCATCAATGAGATGAATACCCTGAGCGAGCAGGCTCTGGTGGATCGCGCCACCGGCGGGAAAGGCGGCGGCGGCGCGGTGCTGACGCGTTACGGCCAGCGTCTGATTCAGCTTTACGATCTGCTGGCGCAAATTCAGCAAAAAGCGTTCGACGTGCTGAGTGATGATGACGCCCTGCCCCTCGATAGCCTGCTGGCCGCCATTTCCCGTTTTTCTCTGCAAACCAGCGCCCGCAACCAGTGGTTTGGGACTGTCACCCGTCGCGACCACCAGCAGGTGCAGCAGCATGTGGATATTTTGTTGGCCGACGGCGAAACCCGTCTGAAAGTGGCCATCACCGCGCAAAGCGGCGAGCGCCTTGGGCTGGATGAAGGCAAAGAAGTACTGGTCCTGCTGAAAGCCCCCTGGGTCAGCGTCACGCGCGACCCGTCGCAGGCCCACGATGCGGACAATCAACTCGCCTGCCGTATCAGCCACATCCAGCGCGGCTCCGAACAGTGTGAAGTACTGATGACGCTGCCGGATGGGCAAACCCTGTGCGCTACCTTGCCGCTGGAGAAAGCCACAGAACTGGAAGAAGGCGCCGAGGTAACAGCATATTTTAATGCTGACCGCATCATTCTCGCCACGTTGTGCTGATGCCATTGACATCATGATGTGAAAGACGTATCCCTGATAAAAATCGCTGCAAAAAATGGGATACACAATGTCATCATTGCAAATTTCGCAAGGCACGTTTCGTCTTAGCGATACAAAAACGCTGAAAATTGAGCAACTGACCCTGCGCGCCGGTGAAAGCTGGGCGTTTGTCGGCAGCAACGGCAGCGGCAAATCGGCGCTCGCCCGCGCGCTGGCGGGGGAACTTCCGCTGCTTTCCGGTTCGCGTGAATGTCAGTTCACACGTATCACCCGCCTCTCCTTCGAACAATTGCAGAAACTGGTGAGCGACGAATGGCAGCGCAACAATACGGATTTGCTCAGCCCCGGCGAGGATGACACTGGGCGCACCACCGCAGAAATTATTCAGGATGAGGTCAAAAATGACATGCGTTGCGCAGCGCTTGCCGCACGTTTTGGCATCAGCCATTTACTGGAAAGGCGCTTTAAATATCTGTCTACCGGCGAAACGCGCAAAACCCTGCTGTGTCAGGCGCTGATGGCGGAACCCGATTTATTGATCCTTGATGAACCGTTTGACGGGCTCGACGTTGCCTCCCGCCAACAGTTGGCACAGCATCTCGCCAGCCTCAGTGAAGCCGGTTATACGCTGGTGCTGGTTCTCAACCGCTTCGATGATATCCCCGATTTTGTGCCGTTTGCCGGGGTGCTGGCCGATTGTACGCTCACCGAAACCGGCGAGAAAAACGTGCTGCTGGCACAAACATTGGTCGCTCAACTGGCGCACAGCGAAAAACTGGCCGGCATGACCTTGCCCGAGCCTGACGCCCCTTCTGCGCGGTTATCCCTTGCCGACGATGAAGCACGCATTGTGCTGCGCGATGGCGTCGTCTCCTATAACGATCGGCCCATTATCAACCACCTGAGCTGGACCGTTGCGCCAAATGAGCACTGGCAGATTGTGGGGCCTAACGGCGCGGGGAAATCCACGCTATTAAGCCTGGTCACCGGCGATCATCCCCAGGGTTACAGCAATGATCTCACCCTGTTTGGTCGCCGTCGCGGCAGCGGCGAAACCATCTGGGATATCAAGAAGCACATTGGCTACGTCAGTAGCAGCCTGCATCTGGATTATCGCGTCAGCACCACGGTGCGCAACGTTATTCTCTCCGGCTATTTTGACTCCATCGGCATTTACCAGGCAGTGTCGGATAAGCAACGCAAGCTGGTCGATCAATGGCTCGCGATTCTCGGTATGAACGCGCGTACCGCCGATGCGCCATTCCACAGTCTGTCGTGGGGCCAGCAGCGTCTGGCGCTGATTGTCCGCGCCCTGGTCAAACATCCTACGCTACTGATCCTCGACGAACCGTTGCAGGGGCTGGACCCACTCAACCGCCAGGTGGTGCGCCGCTTTATCGACGTGTTAATCAGCGAGGGGAAAACGCAGTTGCTGTTTGTCTCACACCATGCGGAAGATGCCCCAGACTGCATTACCCATCGGCTGGAATTTATTGCCGATGGCGAAGGATACCGCTATCAGTTAGGCAAAATATAAATATCAGGGCCCCAATTGAGGGGCCCGAATTATATATAAAGAGAACCTTAATCCTGCATTAACAAAAACTAAAAAGTGAAAAGCTAGCGCCCGGAATAAAATCCCGGTGCTCGTTTATTTTTTAGCGCTGACAATGAGGTCGGCGGTGTTACTTACAGGAAAATATATGAATCTGTCGTTTAGACTTCCCCGTACACGTTGCGTATTTCTCAGTTTTCTTTTTGCATTATCTTTTCAGGTTGTTGCGGCTAATCAATCGGAACAGCAGCAGGCCGAAGACCCTGCAGAAATTGCCTTTGCCGCGATGAAGCGCGTGGCCGTTCCCGGTCCGGCGACCATTCCTCTGGGCAAAAAAGCCACCATTCAATTACCGAAAGACTACGTCTATTTCCCACCGAAAGAGTCGTCGGTATTTATGATTGAACTGGGGAATTACGTCGATGATGAGAATTTTTATGGTTTGGTTTTCCATAAAAACATCGATGGCTTTATTTCTATCGATTATGACAATTCCGGTTATATCAAAGACGATGATGCGAAAGACTGGGATGCCGATGAATTACTCAGCAGCCTTCGCGAAGGTACAAAAGAAGGTAATAAAGACCGTGTGAAAAAAGGCATTCCGGCCATTGAAGTGATTGGCTGGGTAGAAAAACCAGGCTACGATGCCGCCACGCATCGCCTGATTTGGTCTGCCGCCTTAAAAGACATTGGCAGCAATGTGCCCGTGAACGAACAGGGTGTGAACTACAATACCTATCTGCTGGGCCGTGAAGGTTATTTCGAGCTAAACCTGATTACCGATCGCGGTAGCGTGGAGGCCGCCAAACCTCTGACGAAAACGCTGCTTAACGCCGTGAACTTTAACGAAGGTCAGCGTTACAGCGACTATAACGCCAAAACCGATAAGCTGGCTGAATATGGTCTGGCCGCGTTGATTGGCGGGATTGCGGCGAAGAAAATCGGTCTGCTGGCGATGATTGGCATCACCCTGCTCAAGTTCTGGAAAATTGCCGCCATTGCCGTGGTCGCTTTCGGCGCCGGGCTGAAGCATCTGGTGTTCCGTAAAAAATCTGACGACTAATCCGCCCTCCCCTTGCTGCGCCGGTGTGGCTTTACTGCGCTGGCGCAACATCAAGCTGTTCCACAAAAATTTCACTGCACATTTTTAAGATTTATACGATTAGATATAACCAATTGAAAATAAAGAACTAATAATAAAATTCACTTTCATGCGTTTAGTGTAAACGATTCCACTAATTTATCCCATGTCACACTTTTACCTTCTCTGATATGCTATCTTCATTACATACCATATGCCTAATGGAGCGAAAAATGAGAGTACTGGTTACGGGTGGTAGCGGTTACATAGGAAGTCATACCTGCGTGCAGCTGCTGCAACAGGGTCACGATGTCATCATTCTCGACAACCTGTGTAACAGCAAACGCAGCGTGTTACCGGTGATCGAACGTCTGGGCGGGAAAAAGGCCACGTTCGTGGAAGGCGATATTCGCGATGAAGCATTGATGACCACGATCCTGACCGATCACGCCATCGAGGCGGTGATCCACTTCGCGGGCCTGAAGGCTGTTGGCGAGTCGGTGCAAAAACCGCTGGAGTATTATGACAATAACGTCAACGGAACACTACGACTGGTTTCCGCCATGCGTGCCGCGAATGTTAAAAACTTCATTTTCAGCTCCTCCGCCACCGTCTACGGCGACCAGCCAAAAATCCCTTACGTTGAAAGCTTCCCAACCGGTACCCCACAAAGCCCGTACGGCAAAAGCAAACTGATGGTCGAGCAAATCCTGACCGACCTGCAAAAAGCACAGCCGGAATGGAGCATTTCGTTGCTGCGTTACTTCAACCCGGTAGGCGCACATGCGTCTGGCGACATGGGTGAAGACCCGCAGGGCATTCCAAATAACCTGATGCCGTATATCGCTCAGGTTGCCGTTGGCCGCCGTGAATCGCTGGCGATTTTCGGTAACGACTACCCCACGCCTGACGGTACCGGCGTGCGCGACTACATCCACGTGATGGACCTCGCCGACGGCCACGTCGCCGCGATGGAAAAACTGGCGAACAAAGCCGGTGTGCATATCTATAACCTCGGTGCTGGCGTAGGCAGCAGCGTGCTTGACGTGGTGAACGCCTTTAGCAAAGCCTGCGGCAAACCGATTAACTACCATTTCGCTCCGCGTCGCGATGGCGACCTTCCGGCCTACTGGGCCGATGCCACCAAAGCTGACAAGGATCTGAACTGGCGCGTAACCCGTAATCTCGATGAAATGGCGCAGGACACCTGGCACTGGCAGTCCCGTCATCCTCAGGGATATCCAGACTAAGGATTTGTGATGACGCAATTTAACCCCGTCGATCATCCCCACCGCCGTTATAACCCTTTAACGGGGCAGTGGATTTTAGTTTCACCGCATCGCGCAAAACGCCCCTGGCAAGGGGCGCAAGAGACACCGTCAAAACAGACGCTGCCCGCGCACGATCCGGACTGCTTTTTATGCCCGGGCAACACCCGGGTGACGGGCGACAAAAACCCCGACTACACCAGCACTTACGTCTTTACTAATGACTTCGCCGCGCTGATGACCGACACACCTGATGCGCCGGAAAGCGACGATCCGTTGATGCGTTGTATGAGCGCGCGCGGCACCAGCCGCGTGATCTGCTTCTCGCCGGATCACAGCAAAACGCTGCCCGAATTAACGCTACCCGCGTTGCAGGACGTGGTCAAAACCTGGCAGGAACAAACCGACGATCTGGGGCAAACCTACCCGTGGGTTCAGGTCTTTGAAAACAAAGGCGCGGCGATGGGCTGCTCTAATCCGCATCCGCACGGTCAGGTTTGGGCCAACAGCTTCCTGCCAAACGAAATCGAGCGCGAAGATCGCCTGCAACGCGCCTATTTTGCCGAGCAGGGTGCGCCGATGCTGGTCGATTATGTTCAGCGCGAACTGGCAGACGGCAGCCGTACCGTCGTGGAAACCGAACACTGGCTGGCCGTAGTCCCTTACTGGGCGGCATGGCCGTTTGAAACGCTGCTGCTGCCGAAAACGCATATCTTGCGCATCACCGACTTAACGGATGCCCAGCGTGACGATTTGGCGCTGGCGCTGAAAAAACTGACCAGCCGCTACGACAACCTGTTCCAGTGCTCCTTCCCCTACTCGATGGGCTGGCACGGCGCGCCGTTTAATGGCGAAGAAAATGCACACTGGCAGCTGCACGCGCACTTTTACCCGCCGCTTCTGCGCTCCGCCACCGTGCGTAAATTTATGGTTGGCTATGAAATGCTGGCAGAAACCCAGCGCGACCTGACGGCAGAACAAGCCGCCGAGCGCCTGCGCGCGGTCAGTGATATCCATTTTCGCGAGTCCGGAGAATAACAATGAGTCTGAAAGAAAGAACACAATCCCTGTTTGCTGAAAAATTTGGCTACCCTGCTACCCACATCATTCAGGCGCCGGGTCGCGTTAACCTGATCGGCGAACACACTGACTATAACGACGGTTTTGTGCTGCCCTGCGCCATTGATTACCAGACGGTGATCAGCTGCGCACCGCGTCAGGATCGCACCGTTCGCGTGATTGCTGCCGATTACGATAACCAGACCGATGAATTCTCCCTTGATGCGCCTATCGTTACGCATGACACGCAACAGTGGTCTAACTATGTGCGCGGCGTGGTGAAACATCTGCAAAAACGCAACGCAGGCTTCGGCGGTGCGGATCTGGTGATCAGCGGTAATGTGCCGCAGGGCGCGGGCCTCAGCTCTTCCGCCTCGCTGGAAGTCGCCGTCGGCACCGTGTTCCAGCAGCTGTATCATCTGCCGCTGGATGGCGCTCAGATTGCGCTGAACGGTCAGGAAGCCGAGAACCAGTTCGTGGGGTGTAACTGCGGCATCATGGATCAGCTGATTTCCGCGCTGGGTAAAAAAGATCATGCGCTGCTGATCGACTGCCGCACCCTGGGCACCAAAGCGGTGTCCATGCCAAAAGGCGTGGCAGTGGTCATCATCAACAGCAACTTCAAACGCACCCTGGTCGGCAGCGAGTACAACACGCGCCGCGAACAGTGTGAAACCGGCGCACGCTTCTTCCAGCAGCCTGCCCTGCGTGATGTCACGCTGGATCAGTTCAACGCGGTTGCCAGCCAGCTTGACCCCATCGTTGCGAAGCGTGTGCGTCACGTGCTGACCGAAAACGCCCGTACCGTAGAAGCCGCTGAGGCGCTGGAAAAAGGTGACTTGCAACGCATGGGTAAACTGATGGCGGAATCTCACGCCTCTATGCGTGACGACTTTGAAATCACCGTACCGCAAATCGACACCCTGGTTGAGATCGTGAAAGCCACCATTGGCGACAAAGGCGGCGTACGTATGACCGGCGGCGGCTTCGGCGGTTGCATCGTAGCGCTGGTACCGGAAGAGATGGTGGATGCCGTACAGCAGGCCGTGGCTGACCAGTATGAAACCAAAACCGGCATCAAAGAGACATTCTACGTCTGCAAACCTTCACAAGGAGCTGGACAGTGCTAACCGAAACGCCAACCCTGGCCCCCGACGGCCTTCCCTATCGCCTTATCACTCTGCGCAATGCGCAGGGTGTGGTGGTGACACTCATGGACTGGGGCGCGACGCTGCTCTCCGCCCGTATTCCGCTGGCGGATGGTTCTATTCGCGAAGCGCTGCTGGGCTGCGCCTCGCCGGAACAGTACAGCCAGCAGGCCGCCTACTTCGGCGCGTCGATTGGCCGTTACGCCAACCGTATCGCCAAAAGTCGCTTTACGCTGGATGGCAAAACCTATGCGTTGACCCCAAGTCAGGGCGAAAACCAGCTGCACGGCGGCACCGAAGGGTTTGATAAACGTCGCTGGGCCATCAGCAACCAGAATGACACCCAGGTGCTGTTCACGCTGACGTCCGACGATGGCGACCAGGGTTTCCCGGGCACGCTCAACGCTTCGGCGCTTTACCGCCTGACGGAAGATAACCGTATCTCTATCGAGTATCGCGCAACGGTCGATAAAGCCTGTCCGGTGAATATGACCAACCACGTCTACTTCAACCTCAATGGCGAGCAGAGCGACGTGCGTAGCCACAAGCTGCAACTGCTGGCGGATGCCTACCTGCCGGTGGATGAAATGGGTATTCCCTATGACGGCCTGAAAGACGTGGCTGGCACCAGCTTCGATTTCCGCCAGCCGAAGGCAATTTCCGCCGATTTCCTTGCCGACGGCGATCAGCAGAAAGTAAAAGGTTACGATCACGCCTTCCTGTTACAGGCGAAAGGCGATGCTTCTCAGGTTGTCGCCCGCCTGTGGTCGCAGGACGAGAAATTGCAGATGAAGGTCTATACCTCAGCCCCTGCCCTGCAATTTTACTCCGGCAACTTCCTCGATGGCACCCCATCGCGCAGCAGTGAAGCTTACACCGCGTGGCAAGGTCTGGCGCTGGAAAGCGAATTCCTGCCCGATAGCCCGAACCACCCGGAATGGCCGCAACCTGACTGCGTGCTTCTGCCAGGCGAAGAGTATGTCAGCCTGACGGAATATCAGTTTATTGCCGGTTAACCGCGCAGACCGGATGTCCCCCTGACATCCGGTCACTATTTTTTGCGCATTTTGCTGAATTTAGCGTCAACCATCGACAAATTCACAACCCTGCATTCACAACCACCTTACACTCGGCCACTATTTTCGCTATGGTTATGCATAAGCGTTGCCGTCGAGTCGATCGCGGCAATATAATGAGAATTGTTATCATTCAAATAAAGCTTGAGGAGTGAGAGTATGGCTGTAACTAAGCTGGTACTGGTTCGTCACGGTGAAAGTCAGTGGAACAACGAAAACCGCTTCACCGGTTGGTATGACGTTGACCTGTCAGAGAAAGGCGTTGGCGAAGCGAAAGCGGCCGGTAAACTGCTGAAGGCTGAAGGCTACACCTTCGATTTTGCTTATACCTCTGTGCTGAAACGTGCCATCCATACGCTGTGGAACGTACTGGACGAGCTGGATCAAGCGTGGCTGCCGGTTGAGAAATCCTGGAAACTGAACGAACGTCACTACGGCGCGCTTCAGGGTCTGAACAAAGCGGAAACCGCAGCGAAATACGGTGACGACCAGGTGAAACAGTGGCGTCGTGGTTTTGCCATCACCCCGCCAGAGCTGACCAAAGATGACGAACGTTTCCCAGGCCATGACCCGCGTTATGCCAAACTGACCGACAAAGAGCTGCCGGTTACCGAAAGCCTGGCGCTGACCATCGATCGCGTTGTGCCGTACTGGAACGAAACCATTCTGCCGCGCATTAAAAGCGGTGAACGCGTGATCATCGCCGCTCACGGTAACTCTCTGCGCGCGCTGGTGAAATACCTGGATAACATGGGCGAAGAAGAGATCATCGATCTGAACATCCCAACTGGCGTTCCGCTGGTGTATGAGTTCGACGAAAACTTCAAACCGATCAAACATTACTATCTGGGCAATGCTGACGAAATCGCTGCGAAAGCGGCGGCCGTTGCGAACCAGGGTAAAGCGAAGTAATCATGAAAAACGGGTAGCGCAAGCTACCCGTTCAAAGTTCCTGCCGGATGCGGCGTAAACGCCTTATCCAGCCTACAAAACATCGCACAAGTTACGTAGGCCTGATAAGCGTAGCGCATAAGGCACCTTATCCGCGACGTGCTTTTACCGCATTCGCCAACTGACGCAGGATGGTTTCCGTATCTTCCCAACCGATGCAGGCATCGGTAATGCTCTTACCGTAAACCAGCGGTTCGCCGTTATCCGGGTTCTGATTGCCTTCCACCAGATGGCTTTCAATCATCACGCCAATAATCGCCTGTTCTCCGCCCGCAATTTGCTGGCAGACGTCCGCGCCCACTTCCATCTGTTTTTTGAACTGCTTGCTGGAGTTAGCGTGACTGAAATCGATCATCACCTGCGCCGGAAGATCGGCTTTTTTCAGCGATTCTTTTACGCTGGCCACGTGAGCTGCACTGTAGTTCGGCTCTTTGCCGCCGCGCAGGATGATGTGGCAGTCGCCGTTACCGCTGGTGTTAACGATAGCGGAATGCCCCCATTTGGTGACAGAAAGGAAGCAGTGTGGCGCGCCCGCAGCATTGATGGCGTCAATAGCCACTTTCATGGTGCCGTCGGTACCGTTTTTGAAACCAACCGGGCAGGAAAGGCCAGAAGCCAGTTCACGGTGCACCTGAGATTCGGTAGTACGCGCACCGATTGCACCCCAGCTCATTAAATCGGCCAGGTATTGTGGCGTAATCATATCAAGGAACTCACCCGCCGCCGGTAGGCCGGTGTCGTTAATATCGAGCAGCAGCTTACGCGCGATGCGCAGGCCGTCGTTGATTTGATAGCTGTGATCCATATGCGGATCGTTGATCAGCCCTTTCCAGCCCACCGTGGTGCGCGGTTTTTCAAAATAGACGCGCATGACGATTTCGAGCGAATCATTAAGCTCTTCACGCAACGCCAGTAGGCGTGAAGCGTACTCTTTCGCCGCAGCCGGATCGTGGATAGAACATGGGCCAATCACCACCAGAAGACGATCGTCGTTGCCTTTCAGGATTTTGTGAATCGCTTTGCGCGCACGGGAAACCGTATTAGCCGCGTTTTCTGTGGCGGGGAATTTCTCAAGGAGTGCGACCGGAGGCAATAACTCGTTGATCTCTTTGATACGTAAATCGTCGTTCTGATAATTCATGTTCGTTCCAGTGTTGCCATACTTATATGATTGAATGCAATCCCCTCAATCTATATCTTTCGCCAGAAAGTGTAAACGGGATTTTACACTTTGCGCAGAATAATCCTGGAATTAGCCTAAAAAACGCCAGAAAGTAGCGAATAACGAGATCTAACCTACAATTTTTAACTGTAACGACTCTGTTTTATTATTTTTTCGAGATTCTCTACTGGCCTAAGCGGCCTGTGGCGACATCTTCAACCATTGCCTGCCACCCTCGCTGGCATAAGTACGTCGGAAGATGCTATCCGGTACTGAATTCATAACAGGAGCACCTTATGAAAACGACTAAACTGGCCACACTTCTCCTTACCGCTACGCTCAGCCTCGCCAGCGGCGCGGCCCTGGCGGCCGATACGGGCGCGCAAAGTAACAATGGTCAAGCGAATGCCGCCGCTGACGCCGGCCAGGTCGCCCCTGATGCGAAAGAAAACGTTGCGCCGAATGGTGTCGATAATAGCCAGATCAATACCGGTTCTGGCGGCACCATGCTGCACCCGAATGGCTCGGCCAGCGGTCATGACGGCATGACCAAAGATGAAGTGCACAAAAATTCGATGTGCAAAGACGGTCGATGCCCGGATATCAACAAGAAAGTTGAGACCGGTAATGGCGTCAATAACGATGCCGACACCAAAACGGACGGTACCACGCAGTAACGTTTGAAACACGGCGAAAACGGGAGAGCTTATGCTCTCCTTTTTTATTTTGTTGGCGCAAAAAAGGTATGATGTCATACAGTTAACAAAAGCATAAAAACGGATGACATTATGGCGCACTCACACTCGCACGCTTCCCCCCACCTTCCCGAAGACAAAAACGCCCGTCGTCTGCTACTGGCGTTTATTATCACCGCTGGTTTTATGGTGGTGGAGACCATCGGTGGGGTCATTTCTGGTTCGCTGGCGCTGCTGGCCGATGCCGGGCATATGCTGACCGACTCCGCCGCGCTGCTGTTTGCGCTACTGGCCGTCCACTTTGCACGTCGTCCGCCAAATGCCCGTCATACCTTTGGCTGGCTGCGTCTCACCACCCTTGCGGCGTTTGTTAACGCCATCGCACTGGTGGTCATTACCATTCTGATCGTCTGGGAAGCTATTCAGCGCTTCTATCATCCGCAGCCCATCGCCGGGGCAACCATGATGATCATTGCCGTCGCAGGCTTGATTGCCAATATTCTTTCGTTCTGGATCCTGCACCGCGGCAGCGAAGAGAAAAACCTTAATGTACGCGCAGCGGCACTGCATGTGATGGGCGATCTGCTGGGATCGGTAGGCGCGATTGCCGCCGCGGTGGTGATCATGATGACGGGCTGGACGCCTATCGATCCGATTCTGTCAGTGCTGGTATCGTGCCTGGTGCTGCGCAGCGCGTGGTCACTGCTGAAAGAGAGCGTTAATGAACTACTGGAAGGCGCGCCGCGCACCATGGACGTCCAGGCACTGAAACGGGACCTGCGCCGGGCCATTCCTGAAGTCCGCGACGTGCACCACGTTCACGTCTGGCTGGTGGGCGAAAAGCCGATCATGACGCTGCATGTTCAGGTGGTACCGCCGCACGATCATGATGCGCTACTCGACAGTATTCAGCACTTTCTTGAACATCATTATCAGATTGAGCACGCTACCATCCAGATGGAGTATCAGCCCTGTAGCGGCCCGGAATGCCATCTCAACGAGACGACAGCCGGACACGGGCATCATCACCATCATTAATGAGAAAACGCGCGAGAGCCTCGCTCACGCGCGCTGTTCATCCACATTCGACTACCGTTAAGCGCGATAAAGGTCAGAATCAGGTATTCCAGCGACATGGCGTACACGCCCTGAAGGGCAAAAATCACCACGCTGATAACGTTTATTATCACCCACAGCAGCCAGTTCTCCACGTATTTACGCGTCATCAGCACCATCGCCACAATCGACAACACCATCATGCAGGAATCCCAGAACGGGAACGCGTCAGGCTGCAGCGTGGGCTGCGTGACGTTCAGGCCAAAGAATTGCATCACGTTCACCGCCACGCGCGTCAGGAAAGCAAACACCGGGTCGATGTAAACCGTCATCAGGCCAATCGCCACCACACAGGCCGCCAGCCAGCCGATGGCTTTCGGCTTCGGCAGCCAGCGGATTTGCAGTTCAGCTTCATGTTGTTGCGTTTGCCGCGACCAGGCATACCAGCCATAAATATTTGCCGCAAAGAAGAAGAGTTGCAGCAGCAGGCTAGCGTAGAGCTGAATCTGGAAGAAAATAATCGCGAACAGGGTGACGTTAACCAGCCCGAAAAAGTAGTTCACGATTTTTTCCAGGCTTGCCAGCCAAATGCACAACAGCCCCGCTACCGTGCCGACGGCTTCAATCCACGAGAGATCGTAACCGCCCGCGCCGATAGGGATGTGCACCAGAATGTTTTGCGTACTAAAGAAATCCATTTTATCTCCAGAGGGTTATCACGCTATCCCCGAAGTGTAGCCGCAAAATCAAGCATGCGGTTCAGCGGCACCAGCGCGCCCTGACGCAGCGTCTCATCAACGTGGATTTCATGCGCGGCACCGGCCTGCTCCAGCCCTTCAGCGATGGCTTTCAGGCCATTCATCGCCATCCACGGACAGTGTGCGCAGGTGCGGCAGGTGGCACCTTCCCCCGCCGTCGGCGCTTCCAGCAGTTCTTTTTCCGGTACGGCCTGCTGCATCTTGTAAAAAATCCCACGGTCGGTCGCGACAATCAGCTGTGGATGCGGCAGCGTTTTCGCGGCGTTGATAAGCTGGCTGGTTGAGCCCACGGCATCAGCCATATCGACAATCGCCTGAGGCGACTCCGGGTGTACCAGAATGGCCGCCTGGGGATACAACGCTTTCATACGCGCAAGTGCCTGGGTTTTGAATTCATCATGCACGATACAGGCGCCCTTCCAGCACAGCACATCCGCGCCGGTCTGTTTCTGCACATAACTGCCAAGGTGGCGATCCGGCGCCCAGATGATTTTTTCACCTAAACTATCGAGATGCTCAATGAGTTCAACCGCGATGCTGGAGGTCACCACCCAATCCGCGCGCGCTTTTACCGCGGCGGAAGTATTGGCATAGACCACGACAGTGCGATCCGGATGCGCATCACAGAAGGCGTTAAACTCTTCAATGGGGCAGCCAAGATCAAGCGAACACTCCGCATGCAGTGTGGGCATGAGAATGGTTTTCTCAGGGCTAAGGATTTTCGCCGTCTCGCCCATAAAACGCACACCGGCGACCAGCAAGGTCGTTGCCGGATGCTTTGCACCAAAACGCGCCATCTCCAGAGAGTCAGAGATGCATCCCCCTGTCTCTTCCGCCAGTTGCTGAATTTCCGGGTCGGTGTAGTAATGCGCCACCATCACCGCATTGCGTTCTTTCAGCAGGCGTTTGATTTTCTCGCGGTAGAACTGCTTTTCATCCACGCTGAGGGCCACCGGTTTCGGCGGGAAGGGGTAAATTGCGGCTTCTGGGTCAAACATCACGCTCATCATGCTGTCTCGTTTTACTGACTTAACGATATTGCCGATAACAGGCGTATAAAACGCATCAATCGGGCACCGGTGTTTTATATGCTAAACAAGATAGCTGAAATGAGGGGAAAAGTCGTGGAGATTTTAGGGAGAGTTTTGTGCGGGCGGTGTCGGGTGGCGCTGCGCTTACCCGACCTACAAGGCGATGCGAGGTGTAGGCCTGATAAGCGAAGCGCCATCAGGCATTTCCCAAACCGCAGATAGCAAAAAGGCGCCTTTAGGGCGCCTTTTTACATTGGTGGGTCGTGCAGGATTCGAACCTGCGACCAATTGATTAAAAGTCAACTGCTCTACCAACTGAGCTAACGACCCCTTGCGGGATTTTACTGCTTAAATCATTCAGGATGGTGGGTCGTGCAGGATTCGAACCTGCGACCAATTGATTAAAAGTCAACTGCTCTACCAACTGAGCTAACGACCCATTCGGGTGTTGCCTGAAAGATTTTTACTCGGTTACCAATCTAAAATTGGTGGGTCGTGCAGGATTCGAACCTGCGACCAATTGATTAAAAGTCAACTGCTCTACCAACTGAGCTAACGACCCGAGTGGTGGGTGATGACGGGATCGAACCGCCGACCCCCTCCTTGTAAGGGAGGTGCTCTCCCAGCTGAGCTAATCACCCGATACTGCGCTGGATACTACAAACTGCTTCCACCGACTCCACCAGAATGATGGTGGGTCGTGCAGGATTCGAACCTGCGACCAATTGATTAAAAGTCAACTGCTCTACCAACTGAGCTAACGACCCGGTGGTGGGTGATGACGGGATCGAACCGCCGACCCCCTCCTTGTAAGGGAGGTGCTCTCCCAGCTGAGCTAATCACCCGATACTGCGCTGGATACTGCTTTAAGTGGTGGGTCGTGCAGGATTCGAACCTGCGACCAATTGATTAAAAGTCAACTGCTCTACCAACTGAGCTAACGACCCACTTTTACGTTGTTTTCGAGATGTTTAATATCCCGTTGCAACGGCGGCATATATTACTGATTTCAGAATTGAGCGCAACAAATATTTCGACGAAGATCACTTAAGTGCTTATGTTTCATGCGGCATGACCAGAAATAACGCGATTCCTGGTCATGCTTCAGGCATTACATCCCATTAAGGCGTTTCTGAGCCTGTTTAGCACCATCGGTGCCTGGGTACTTCGTAACCACCTGTTGGTACACTGCCTTCGCCT
Source organism: Pseudocitrobacter sp. CD920760 (assembly GCF_057782505.1). NCBI lineage: Bacteria > Pseudomonadati > Pseudomonadota > Gammaproteobacteria > Enterobacterales > Enterobacteriaceae > Pseudocitrobacter > Pseudocitrobacter sp. CD920760. Next base: position 1,604,028 of record NZ_CM173490.1, on the reverse strand, counting down.
TAGCAGTATCCCCTTTATCCTGCATGATCACCCCGACCTTAAACATCGCGTCAGCCGCTTTCGGTGATTTCGGGTAGTTTTTCACCACGGAGGCAAAATAGTACGCCGCATCGTCTTTTTTACCCTTGTTGTAATTCAACTGACCGAGCCAGTAATTGGCATTCGGCTGATACGTTGAATCAGGATATTTTTTGACGAAGTTCTGAAACGCCGCCATTGCGTCGTCCTGGCGAGAGGAATCCTTCACCAGTGCAATCGCTGCGTTGTAGTCCGTATTGGCGTCACCCGTCTGCGCAGGCACGCCAGAGGCCGCTGCGTCGGCTGCCGGTGCTGGCGTCGCCGTCGCGCTGCCGCCCTGCTCACCGGACGCCTGTTGCGTCTGTGCGCCAGCGCCGCCGCTCGTCAGACTGTCAATCTGCAACAGGATCTGCTTCTGGCGCTCAACAATCTGGTTCATCTGGTACTGACTTTCCTGGATTTGACCACGCAGGGAGTCGATATCAGATTGGTTATCAGAGAGTTGTTGCTGGAGTTGGGTCAAAAGTTGACTATGAGCATTAGAAATACGCTCAAGGGAGGTGACACGGTCTTCGACCGAGCCTGAGCCGACACTACTGATTGGCGCCTGAGCATTAGCGGCCCAGGGGGCCGCTATGCCAACCAGTAACGACAGACTCAACATGTGATGTCTGAAGTTACTGCTCATGCAATTCTCTTAGTAAACCAGTACGGCACGACGGTTTTTGGAGTAAGCCGCTTCGTCATGACCCAGTACTGCAGGTTTTTCTTTACCGTAAGAAACGATGGAGATCTGGTCAGCAGAAACGCCTTTACCCTGCAGGTACATTTTAACAGCGTTTGCACGACGTTCGCCCAGGGAGATGTTGTACTCAGGAGTACCACGTTCGTCCGCGTGACCTTCTACGGTGACTTTGTAAGACGGGTTGCTACGCAGGAAGTTAGCGTGCGCATCCAGCATTGCAGCGAAGTCAGAACGGATATCGTATTTGTCCAGATCGAAGTATACGATGTTGTTCTGCTGCAGCTGTTGCATCTGCAGACGAGCCTGCTCTTCGGAGGACATGTTGCCGCTGCCGTTTGCATCCATACCAGTGCCAGCGCCGTTCAGCATGCCGCCTTCGCTGCCATCGTTGCTTGCATTCTTGTTAGAAGAACACGCAGCGATTGCCATTACCGGCAGAGCCAGCATCAGTCCTTTCAGCACTTTGTTCAGTTGCATTTCTTTGATTCCTTTAATAATTCAATTATTTATTATTACAGATACGGCGACCAGGCAGGGAATTTGACCTGTCCATCAGTTGCCGGAAGACGCGCTTTGAAACGCCCATCTGTAGAAACCAGATTCAGCACGGATCCCATCCCCTGAGAAGAGCTGTAGATTACCATAGTGCCGTTAGGTGCCAGACTTGGCGTTTCGTCCAGGAACGTTGACGACAATACTTGTACGCCACCCGCTTCCAGATCTTGTTTGGCAATGTGCTGCTGCCCACCATTGGAGCTCACCATTACCATAAACTTACCGTCGCTGCTCACATCCGCATCCTGGTTCTGAGAACCTTCCCAAGTAATACGCTGCGGAGCACCGCCGTTTACATTAACTTTATACACCTGCGGACGACCGGCCTGGTCAGAAGTAAAGGCCAGATTCTGACTGTCCGGGAACCAGGTTGGTTCGGTGTTGTTGCTGCGACCATCGGTTACCTGACGGATCTGGCCAGAACCGATATCCATCACATACAGGTTCAGGCTGCCGGTTTTAGACAGGGCAAACGCCAGTTTGCTGCCATCCGGAGAGAACGCTGGCGCACCGTTGTGACGCGGGAACGACGCAACCTGACGAACCGCACCGTTGGACAGCGTCTGGATAACCAGCGCAGAACGGCCGCTTTCGAAGGTTACGTAAGCCAGTTTGGAACCATCCGGAGACCATGCCGGAGACATCAACGGCTGCGGTGAACGGTGAACCACAAACTGGTTGTAGCCATCGTAGTCAGACACGCGCAGTTCATACGGGAACTGACCGCCGTTAGTCTGCACAACGTAGGCAATACGTGTACGGAACGCGCCTTTGATGCTGGTCAGCTTCTCGAACACTTCGTCACTGGCAGTATGGCCTGCATAACGCAGCCACTGCTTGTTCACTTTGTAAGAGTTCTGTGCCAGAACGGTACCCGGCGCACCGCCGGTATCGACCAGCTGGTAGGCAACAGTATAGCTGCCATCAGCGTTAGGTGAGACCTGGCCGACGACAACCGCGTCAATACCCAGCGCAGACCATGCCGCAGGTTGAACTTCCTGCGCTGTGCCTGGCTGCTGTGGCAGTTTGGCTCGGTCTAACGGGTTAAATTTACCACTATTACGCAGGTCTGCGCCGACGATACCGCCGACATCTTCAGGCGCTGCGCCCGGCCCGGCCCACTGGAAGGGAACCACGCCAATTGGACGTGCCGAGTCTACCCCTTGGGTGATCTCGATACGTACTTCTGCGTGCAGCACCGCTGCCCACAGCATTAAGAAACCAAATGCTACTCGTAATGCCTGCTTCATCATATCTCCCTTATCTGGACGGAAAGCCCACGATAATTTAGCAGAATGTTAACAAACTCAAATACACAAAACTACCAAAACCCTGCGACCGCGCTGCCTTTATTTTCCCCATTTACATGGGGAAAATATAACTTAAGGTTTGAAGTCCAGTGGTGCATTTTTGAACGTTTCCCATACAGCCTGTGAAGGCGGTTTGGGGAATTTGGTCATCCGACTGGTTGCTGACAGCATCTGCTGACAAAACGCCGGATCGCCGCCTTCCTGTTTAACGGTCAATACAGTTCCATCCTGCGCCAGGTTTACACGTAGCGTACAGGTTTTACCTTTGTAGGTATCCCAGTCATAGAGATGCCCACGGATCGCGGCCTGAACCTGTGCGATATAGGACGCGATTTCTGCCTGAGACGCACCACCCTGCCCCGGCTTATTACCTTTAGCAGGAGATGAGCCCCCAGCGGTACCACTGGTGTTACCTTTCGGCGCATTCTTACCTGAGCTGAGATCGCCCAGCAGGTCGTCAACGCCGGATGCGGCAGCGGCTTTATCTGCTGCTGCTTTCTTCGCCGCAGCCGCTTTGTCGGCAGCTGCTTTATCCGCTGCTGCTTTCTTCGCTGCAGCGGCTTTATCGGCAGCCGCTTTTTCTGCTGCTGCTTTCTTATCAGCAGCCGCTTTCTCAGCCGCAGCTTTCTTGTCTGCTGCCGCTTTCTCGGCGGCGGCAGCTTTTTCCGCTGCTGCTTTTTCAGCGGCAGCGGCTTTCTTATCAGCCTCTGCTTGCGCTTTCTTCGCAGCCTCGGCTTCGGCTTTTTTCGCCGCTTCAGCTGCCGCTTTCGCCGCTTCTGCTTCGGCTACTTTTTTCGCGGCCGCCGCCGCTTTGGCCGCTTCCGCTTCTGCCGCTTTCTTCGCATCAGCAGCCGCTTTTTTCGCAGCTTCTGCTTCGGCTTGTTTCTGTGCGTCAGCCGCTGCTTTGGCCGCATCGGCTTGCGCTTTCTTCGCGGCATCGGCTGCCGCTTTCGCGGCTTCTTCAGCCTGTTTCTGCGCGTCAGCTTCGGCTTTCTTCGCCGCTTCGGCTGCTTCTTTTGCTGCCTCTTTCGCCTGAGCGTCTGCTTTTTCTTTCGCTTCAGCCGCTGCTTTTTCGGCAGCTTCTTTGGCTTCTTTTTCTTTTTGCTGCTGCGCTTTCTTCGCGGCGTTATCGGCCTGCTGTTTAGCGCTGGATTTCTGCTGCTTCTGGTAATTTTCAACCACGGCACCGGGGTCGACCATCACAGCATCGATGGCCGAACCACCGCCGCCACCGGCCGCAGCATCCATGTGCTCATCGAACGAACTCCAGATGAGTGCTGCAAACAGGATAACGTGCAGCACTGCTGAAATAATTATCGCTCGTTTAAGCTTGTCGTTTTGTTCGGTTGCCTTTGACACTCTCGGTTCCCAAAAACTGCTCGCCCGTCAGCCTGTAAGCGTTGCCAATATGCATGCAACGCTTACAGACCACACGCCGAGGGTTAGATCGGCTGGGTCATTAACCCGACAGATTTAACACCGGCGCTGTGTAACAGGTTTAGCGCTTTAATTATTTCATCGTAAGGCACGTCTTTCGCGCCCCCAATTAAGAAGACCGTTTTCGGATTGGCCTGCAGGCGGCTTTTCGCTTCAGCGATAACCTGCTCTGGCGGCAGTTGATCGGAGCGATCCTTTTCAACCACCACGCTGTACTGCCCCACACCCGAAACTTCGATGATCACCGGCGGATCATCGTTGCTGCTAACGGCCTGCGATTCGGTTGCATCCGGCAGATCAACCTCCACGCTCTGTGTGATGATCGGCGCCGTCGCCATAAAGATCAGCAACAGCACCAACAACACATCCAGCAGCGGAACGATGTTAATTTCGGACTTCAGTTCGCGACGTCCGCGTCCACGTGCTCTGGCCATGGCTTACCCCTTGTTGCTCTCGCTAACGGTAAACGCCTGACGGTGTAGAATGGCGGTGAACTCTTCCATAAAGTTGTCGTAGTTCAGCTCCAGTTTGTTGACGCGCTGGTTCAGACGGTTGTAAGCCATAACCGCCGGGATTGCGGCAAACAGACCGATAGCCGTGGCGATCAACGCTTCTGCGATACCCGGCGCAACCATTTGCAGCGTCGCCTGTTTCACCGCGCCCAGCGCGATAAAGGCGTGCATGATCCCCCAAACGGTACCGAACAGACCGATATACGGGCTGATGGAACCGACGGTGCCGAGGAACGGAATATGCGTTTCCAGCGTTTCCAGTTCGCGGTTCATGGAGATACGCATCGCACGCGACGCCCCTTCAACCACAGCTTCCGGCGCATGACTGTTTGCACGGTGCAGACGGGCAAACTCTTTGAACCCGCTGTAGAAGATTTGTTCCGAACCGGCCAGACTATCGCGGCGTCCCTGACTCTCCTGATAAAGGCGAGAAAGTTCGATTCCGGACCAGAATTTATCCTCAAACGTTTCAGCTTCACGCGCTGCCGCGTTAAGAATACGGGTCCGCTGGATGATGATGGCCCAGGATGCGATTGAAAAACCAATCAAAATCAACATGATAAGTTTAACCAGAAGGCTAGCCTTCAGGAACAAATCAAGGATATTCATGTCAGTCACTGCTTAAACTCCGCGACAATAGACTTGGGAAGCGCACGAGGCTTCATGATGAGTGGATCAACACAGACAATCAGTACTTCAGCTTCGTTCAGCACTTTATTCTCAGCGTTGACAATCCGCTGCGTGAACACGAGTGACGTGCCGCGCATTGATGTAATTTCCGTCTGGACTTCGAGCATATCGTCGAGCCTTGCCGGCGCAAAATACTCCAGCGTCATTTTACGCACCACAAACGCGACGCGCTCTTCCAGCAACACTTGTTGGCTGAAATGATGATGACGCAGCATCTCTGTGCGTGCTCTCTCATAGAAAGCGACATAGCTGGCGTGATAAACCACACCACCGGCGTCGGTGTCTTCGTAATAAACACGAACCGGCCATCGAAACAGCGTTGTATTCACTTTACATCCCGGTAATGCAAAAAATTTTGAGCTTTTGAACTTCGCTACTATACGCGCGGTAATCGTGGTTTGGAATGGGGAGAGGTAAACGGAGAGTAAATTTTTATGGGCTATTGCAAGCCCATAAATATTTGCGGATGTTTCCTGGTTACAGGAAGAAAAAAATCAGACCTGCAAGAAGGACTAAATCGGCGATAAGCGGGCAGAAAATCCCTTGCCAGTGGAGCGCGCGAGGGCGGAAACCCACGCCATGAATGACGCCTGCACACACAGCCCACATCAGCAGAAAACCGTGCCAGATTTCCAGCTCGCTGGTCTTCGCCGCGAAACGCGTCGGGTCCCAGAAGATGCAACCTGCCAGCAGCAGGGCCATAACAAGGGAAAGCGCCCTCAGGGGGCGCTTATCCATTATCGCGTACAGCGTTGCGATAATTTTCATCACTATTTTTCTTCACCTGCTTTGGTCGCTTCGACGTGTTCCAGCGCCAGTGCAGTGATTATCCCAAAGGCACAGGCAAGAAGCGTTCCTAAAATCCATGCGAAATACCACATTTTAAGCTCCTTACTTAGTACAGAGAGTGGGTGTTGCGTTCAATGTCTTCTTTGGTGATACGACCAAACATTTTCCAGTAGCACCAGGTGGTGTACAGCAGAATGATAGGTACGAATACCGCAGCGACATAAGTCATCACGCTCAGCGTCAGCTGGCTGGACGTTGCATCCCACATGGTCAGGCTCGCGTTAAACATCGTGCTGGACGGCATGATGAACGGGAACATGGCGATACCGGCGGTCAGGATAATGCACGCCAGCGTCAGTGAGGAGAACAGGAACGCCCATGCACCTTTATCCAGACGTGTCATCAGGATAGTCAGCAGCGGAAGCACCACACCCAGTACCGGAATCGCCCACAGCGCCGGCATGTTGTTAAAGTTGGTCATCCACGCGCCCGCTTCATGTGCGACTTCTTTGGTAAGCGGGTTAGAGGCAGCGGTGTGATCCATTACCGATTTCACCACATAGCCGTCAATGCCGTAGTAGACCCAAACGCCTGCCAGCGCGAAGCACACCAGCGTCACCAGTGCCGCCATCTGAGAGGTGGTGCGGGTACGCAGATGCAGTTCACCCACCGTACGCATTTGCAGGTAAGTTGCGCCCTGCGTCAGGATCATCCCTACGCTCACCACACCTGCCAGCAGACCAAACGGGTTCAGCAGTTGGAAGAAGTTACCGGTGTAGTAAAGACGCAGATACTCATCAACATGGAACGGTACGCCCTGCAGCAGGTTACCGAACGCCACGCCAATCACCAGCGGTGGAACGAAGCTACCCACAAAGATGCCCCAGTCCCACATGTTGCGCCAGCGGGTGTCTTCAATTTTCGAACGGTAGTCGAAGCCCACCGGACGGAAGAATAAAGACGCCAGCACCAGAATCATCGCGACATAGAAGCCGGAGAACGCAGCGGCATACACCATCGGCCAGGCAGCAAACAGCGCGCCGCCGGCAGTGATGAGCCATACCTGGTTTCCGTCCCAGTGTGGCGCGATGGAGTTGATCATGATTCGACGCTCGGTGTCATTACGACCGAGGAAACGGGTGAGCATGCCCACCCCCATGTCGAAGCCGTCAGCGACTGCGAAACCAATCAGCAAGATGCCGATTAGCAGCCACCAGATAAAACGCAATACTTCATAATCGATCATTTGACGACTCCTGTCTTAGCGTGCCGGCTGAGTAGTCGCAGAGGACTGCTCAAAGTGATAGCGACCGGTTTTCAGGCTGCTTGGCCCTTTGCGTGCGAACTTGAACATCAGGAACAGTTCGGCCACCAGGAACAGCGTGTAAAGACCGCAAATCAGCACCATTGAGAAGATAAGATCGCCTGCTGTCAGCGAAGAGTTCGCCACAGCGGTTGGCAATACTTCACCAATTGCCCACGGTTGACGGCCATACTCGGCGACAAACCAGCCCGCTTCCACAGCAATCCATGGCAGCGGTAAGCCGTAGAACGCCGCGCGCAGCAGCCATTTTTTCTCACCGATACGGTTACGAATAACGGTCCAGAAGGAAGCGCCGATAATCAGCAGCATCAGCACACCGCACGCCACCATGATACGGAAGGCAAAATAGAGCGGCGCGACACGTGGGATAGAGTCTTTGGTCGCTTTGGCAATCTGCTCTTCCGTCGCATCCGCCACGTTCGGCGTGTAGCGTTTCAGCAACAGGCCATAGCCCAGATCTTTCTTCACATCGTTAAACTGCTCACGCACAGCCGGATCGGTCGCGCCGGAACGCAACTGTTCGAGCAGCGAGTAAGCTTTCATCCCGTTACGGATACGCTCTTCGTGCTGCACCATCAAATCTTTCAGACCGGTAACCTGTTTATCAACAGAACGGGTCGCAATGATGCCCAGTGCGTAAGGGATTTGAATAGAAAGGTGGTTTTCCTGCTTATCCTGATCAGGAATACCAAACAGCGTGAACGACGCCGGCGCAGGCTGGGTTTCCCATTCTGCTTCGATGGCTGCCAGTTTGGTTTTCTGCACGTCGCCCATTTCGTAGCCGGATTCATCACCCAGAACGATAACGGAAAGAATCGCCGCCATACCGAAGCTTGCTGCGATAGCAAAGGAACGTTTAGCGAACGCGAAGTCACGGCCTTTGAGCATGTACCAGGAACTGATAGCGAGCACGAACATCGCGCCGGTGACGTAACCTGAAGCCACGGTGTGAACGAATTTCACCTGGGCTACCGGGTTCAGTACCAGCTCGGAGAAGCTCACCATCTCCATACGCATGGTTTCAAAGTTGAAGTCGGAAGCGATTGGGTTTTGCATCCAACCGTTTGCCACCAGGATCCACAGTGCGGACAGGTTTGAGCCCAGCGCAACCAGCCAGGTCACCGCCATGTGCTGCACTTTACCCAGGCGATCCCAACCGAAGAAGAACAGACCTACAAAGGTGGATTCGAGGAAGAAGGCCATCAGACCTTCAATGGCCAGCGGCGCACCGAAGATATCGCCCACGTAGTGGGAGTAGTAAGACCAGTTAGTCCCGAACTGGAACTCCATGGTCAGGCCGGTGGCCACGCCCAGTGCGAAGTTGATACCAAACAACTTGCCCCAGAACTTGGTCATATCTTTATAAATCTGTTTGCCGGAAAGGACGTAAACCGTTTCCATGATGGCCAGCAGGAACGCCATACCGAGCGTCAGTGGCACAAAAAGGAAGTGGTACATCGCGGTCAAGGCAAACTGTAAGCGCGACAGTTCGACTATATCTAACATCATGACTCCTTGCTCATCGCATGAAGACTCCGAGAATGAACCTGCGGACAGGGTTCATACACATGCCCCAATACAAATTTATTTGCGCCCTCCCCCACTCCTGACCGTTCGCGTTAGCCGATATCAGTCGTGAGCAAAGGTTACAAATACGTTAAAAAACAACTCAATTGATCCCTAAAATATATTACTCTGTAATATCCTTACAATAAACAGGTTTTTATTGTATTAGATTTACGATTTTCGACGGTGATCAATTTATAGCTAATCAGGCGGGTTGCAGCCACTTTGATCCAGGACAATTTAACTACTTTTATGGTGCATATCCAGTATTTACGTATTGATATAAATCAATTTTATCTATTTTTGTTAATAATGTTTTTATTAGATGTGATCAGTGAAATGAATGTTACATGTATGTTTAAAAATTATCTCAGAGAATTTTCATGAAGGGATAATGCGAAAAAAGAGACGAGAGTTTTTAACCGAAGAAGGAATTTAAAGAATGAAGTTATGCAGAATAGTTAATGTTAGCCGACTCACAGTATTTTGCCAGGAAACCTGAATCCTTTTTGAATAATTACATTTTATTCACTTGAAATGCAGACAAAATTAACACCATCACTTTATTATTCAAAAAAGAGGCAAAAACGGCCAGACCGGCTTTTGCCTCTCTACGGACTTATTTTACGCGCGCGATGCTAAAGGTGCGCGACTGACAAGGGCGGAAACGCACCGATGAGCTCTGGAACTCGCACCGGGTAAACCCATTCTGGAGAAAATCTCGCGCGGTTTTCTGAGCGATGGGCGGATCTTCGAATACAGCCGCAATGCTTTTAAAAGCGACGATTACCGTTTTACGCTGGTTGCCCGTCGTCAGCATTAAACGATCTGCGGCTGGATAAATCAGTGCACTGAATAAATATCAGCCATATCATTACACAGAATTTATAGTAAATTCTTATTTTACAATGAATTACATCTTTCTCGTTTTCCCTGACTTACGGCTGTTTTTATAATCGCGCCGCGAACTGAGTGCAATTTATGCGCACTTACACAGGGAATTCAGGAAAGGATACGCTATGGTTCATGTAAAATATCTGCTGGCGCCCGCGTTACTGTGCTGCACGTTGCACGTCTGGGCCGAAGACACCGTCGATAAAGCCAACAACCCGCTACATCTGGCAACATCATTATCCGTTCAGGATTACTACACGCCTAACCTCTACGACAGCGATCAGCACACCAACGATACGCTACTGCGTGCCACCATGCCTGTTGCCGCAGGCGATCTCATTCCGGTGCCGCAAATTCTGCGCTTAACGGCACCCATCGCCACGCGCCCGCAGGTTTCTGGTGGTTATGACACCGGGCTGGGTGATATCAACCTGTTCGATATTTTTCTGCTCAAGCAAAAAGGCGTGATGCTGGGCGTCGGGCCGCTGATTACCGCCAACACCGCATCAAGCGATGAACTGGGGACCGGGCAGTGGCAGACCGGGCTTGCGGCGGTCGCCGTCGATACATCGCCTAAATGGTTAAAAGTGGCGCTGGTGCAATGGCAAAAAAGTTTCGCCGGCGATGATGACCGTAGCCATGTTGAAACCGCCACCTTCCAGCCATTTGTTATCTACAAAATGTCAAAGGGCTGGTATATGCGCTCCAGCGGCATCTGGACATATAACGTCAAAAACGATGATTACTATGTTCCGGTGGGACTCGGTGTGGGGCGTGCGATGCCGATTGGCGGATATATCGTTAACAGCTTTGTCGAGCCGCAGTGGACCGTCGCGCACAGAGGGGATTATCAGCCGCAGTTCACGCTTTATGCGGGGTTCAGCGTGATGCTGAAATAAAAAAGGCCATCATACGATGGCCAACCATGTCGAAATCGAACATATAAGGCTCCCCTGCTCCATATTTCTCGAAGCTTACCGGGGAGCTGAGAGGATTTTTATCCCAGTACCACTTTCAGCGCTTCGCCGATATCAGCCAGGCTGCGAACGGTACGAACGCCAGCCGCTTCAAGTGCAGCAAACTTCTCGTCTGCCGTACCTTTACCACCCGCGATGATGGCGCCAGCGTGGCCCATACGTTTGCCTTTCGGCGCGGTAACGCCTGCGATATAGCCGACAACCGGTTTGGTGACGTGATCTTTAATGTACGCCGCCGCTTCTTCTTCCGCGCTACCGCCGATCTCACCGATCATGACGATCGCTTCAGTCTGCGGATCTTCCTGGAACATTTTCAGGATATCGATGAAGTTAGAACCCGGGATCGGGTCGCCGCCGATGCCCACACAGGTGGACTGGCCGAAACCGTAGTCGGTGGTCTGTTTAACGGCTTCATACGTCAGAGTACCAGAGCGGGAAACGATGCCCACTTTGCCCGGCTTATGAATATGGCCTGGCTGGATGCCGATTTTGCACGCGCCCGGGGTGATAACGCCTGGACAGTTCGGGCCAATCATGCGCACGCCTGCTTCGTCCAGTTTTACCTTCACGGTCAGCATATCCAGCGTCGGGATACCTTCGGTGATGGTGATGATAAGCTTAATGCCTGCATCGATGGCTTCTAGGATGGAATCTTTGCAGAACGGTGCCGGAACGTAGATAACAGATGCCGTTGCACCGGTCGCGTCTACCGCTTCACGCACAGTGTTAAATACTGGCAGGCCCAGATGCGTGGTGCCGCCTTTACCTGGCGTTACACCGCCAACCATCTGCGTACCGTATGCAATCGCCTGTTCGGAGTGGAAAGTACCCTGGCTACCGGTGAAGCCCTGACAGATAACCTTGGTGTTTTTATCAATTAAAATGGACATTATTTCCCCTCCACTGCTGCAACAACTTGCTCTGCTGCATCCGTCAGACCTTTCGCTGCAATAATATTCAGGCCACTATCAGCCAGTTTCTTCGCGCCGAGTTCGGCGTTGTTACCTTCCAGACGAACGACAACCGGTACGTTTACGCCAACTTCTTCTACCGCGCCGATAATGCCGTCAGCGATCAGGTCGCAACGAACGATACCGCCGAAGATGTTAACCAGAACGGCTTTCACTTTGTCATCGGAAAGGATGATTTTGAACGCTTCGGTCACGCGCTCTTTGGTTGCGCCGCCGCCAACATCGAGGAAGTTAGCCGGTTCGCCGCCGTGCAGTTTAACGATGTCCATGGTGCCCATTGCCAGGCCCGCGCCGTTAACCATGCAACCGATGTTACCGTCCAGCGCAACGTAGTTCAGTTCCCACTGTGCAGCCTGTGCTTCACGCGGATCTTCCTGAGACTGGTCGCGCATTTCGCGCAGATCAGCCTGGCGGAACAGTGCGTTACCGTCAGCGCCCAGTTTACCGTCGAGGCAGATCAGGTCGCCCTGTTTGGTGATAACCAGCGGGTTGATTTCGATCAGCGCCAGGTCGCGCTCAAGGAAGATGGTCGCCAGACCCATGAAGATTTTGGTGAACTGCTGAACCTGCTTACCTTCCAGACCCAGTTTGAACGCCAGCTCACGACCCTGGTACGGCATCGGACCCGCCAGCGGATCCAGTGCTACTTTGTGGATCAGGTGCGGGGTTTCTTCCGCCACTTTCTCGATTTCCACGCCGCCTTCGGTAGAAGCCATGAAGACCACGCGACGAGAGGAACGATCTACAACCGCGCCCAGATAGAGTTCTTTATCAATATCCGTCGCTGCTTCAACCAGAATCTGGTTAACCGGCTGACCGTGCGCATCCGTTTGGTAGGTCACCAGACGTTTACCCAGCCAGTGCTCAGCAAAAGCGCGAATCTCTTCTTTGCTCTTCACGACTTTCACACCGCCCGCTTTACCGCGGCCACCAGCGTGAACCTGACATTTTACTACCCACGGACCTGCACCGATTTTTGAAGCGGCTTCTTCTGCTTCACGCGGAGTAGTACAGGCATAACCCACCGGAGCCGGTAAGCCATAGCGGGCAAAAAGTTGTTTTGCCTGATATTCATGTAAGTTCATGTGTTCTATCCATCCTTCAGGTAATCATCGCCAGGCTATATTCATCCTGACTTTCTTTGTTTCGCCGGAGAGCTTAACGCCCTCCGGCCTACAGGTGATGCTCCTGTCCGGCGACGCGCGCCGGACAAAATGACTACACGTCCAGCAGCAGGCGAGTCGGGTCTTCCAGCAGCTCTTTAATCGCCACCAGGAAACCAACCGACTCACGGCCATCGATCAGACGGTGGTCGTAAGAGAGAGCCAGGTACATCATCGGCAGAATTTCTACCTTGCCATCCACGGCCATCGGGCGATCTTTAATGGCGTGCATGCCCAGGATAGCGCTCTGCGGCGGGTTGATGATAGGGGTAGACATCAGAGAACCGAAAACACCACCATTTGTAATGGTAAAGTTGCCGCCGGTAAGATCTTCTACTGTCAATTTGCCATCACGCCCTTTCAGCGCCAGCTCTTTAATGCGTTTTTCGATGTCAGCCATGCCCAGAGAATCAACATCACGCAGAACCGGGGTCACCAGGCCGCGCGGCGTAGACACTGCCATGCTCACGTCGAAGTAGTTGTGATAAACCACATCTTCGCCATCAATGGACGCGTTCACTTCCGGGTAGCGTTTCAGCGCTTCAACAACCGCTTTCACGTAGAAGGACATGAAGCCCAGACGGATGCCGTGACGCTTCTCAAACACTTCACCGTACTGCTTACGCAGATCCATAATCGGCTTCATGTTGACTTCGTTGAACGTAGTCAGCATGGCGGTGGAGTTTTTCGCTTCCAGCAGACGCTCTGCCACACGCTTACGCAGGCGAGTCATCGGGACGCGTTTTTCGCTACGGCCAGCCAGCGGTGCAACCGGCGCCGCAGTGGTAGCGGCAGCAGGTGCTTCCGCTTTAGCCGGGGCTTTCGCCAGATGTTTTTCAACATCTTCACGGGTGATGCGACCACCGACACCGGTGCCTTTAATGGCGCTGGCTTCGAGGTTGTGTTCACCCAGCAAACGGCGAATCGCCGGGCTGAGCGCATCGTTGTTTTGCTCTTCCAGAGACGCCTGCTGACGCTGCGCCGGAGTAGAGTCTTTTGCTTCAGACTTGGCGCTGGTTTCTTTCCCACCGCTGTTGCCTTCACGCAGGCGACCCAGGATCTGACGAGACGTTACGGTCGTGCCTTCGTCTTCCAGAACTGCATCCAGAATGCCGTCTGCCGACGCCGGTACTTCCAGTACCACTTTGTCAGTTTCGATTTCTACCAGCACTTCATCACGAACAACCGCGTCGCCCGGTTTTTTATGCCAGGTTGCGACGGTGGCATCTGCTACGGATTCAGGCAGGTCAGGGACCAGAATATCTACGCTACTCATTGTGTATCCTTTAATTAATCGACGTTCAGCGCGTCATTGACCAGATCTTGTTGCTGTTTCTGGTGAACGGACATGTAACCTACCGCAGGTGAAGCGGAGGCCGGGCGACCTGCGTAACGCAGAGACGCTCCAAAGGGAATGACTTCACGGAAATGGTGCTGGCTACAGTACCAGGCGCCCTGGTTGAGCGGCTCTTCCTGACACCAGACAAAATCATGTACGTGAGCGAAAGGCTTGAGCGCTTCCTGCATCGCCTGATGCGGGAACGGATAGAGCTGTTCAATACGCACGATGGCGACATCTTTCTGCTCGTTCTTACGACGCTGCTCAAGCAGGTCGAAATAAACTTTACCCGAACAGAGCACGACGCGTTTCACCGCTTTCGGATCCAGTTCGTCGATTTCGCCAATCGCCGGCATAAAGGTGCCGTTTGCCAGTTCATCCAGGCTGGAGACCGCCAGCGGGTGGCGCAGCAGGGATTTCGGTGACATAACAACCAGCGGACGACGCATTCCGCGCAGCGCCTGACGACGCAGCATGTGATAAACCTGCGCCGGGGTGGTCGGTACGCAAACCTGCATGTTCTGTTCAGCACAAAGTTGCAGATAACGCTCCAGACGCGCGGAGGAGTGCTCCGGGCCCTGACCTTCATAACCATGCGGCAGCAGCATCACCAGGCCACACATACGGCCCCATTTCTGCTCGCCAGAGGAGATGAACTGGTCGATAACTACCTGCGCACCGTTAGCGAAGTCGCCGAACTGTGCTTCCCAGATGGTCAGCGTGCGCGGCTCTGCGGTGGCATAACCGTATTCAAACGCCAGCACCGCTTCTTCAGACAGCACGGAGTCCCACACTTTGAACTCGCCCTGGCCGTTGTGCACGTGCTGCAACGGGGTATAAGTAGAGCCGTTCGCCTGGTTGTGAATAACCGCGTGGCGGTGGAAGAAGGTACCGCGACCGGAGTCTTCGCCAGACAGACGCACGGAAACGCCTTCATCGACCAGCGTGGCGTAAGCCAGGTTTTCTGCGCCGCCCCAGTCAAACAGTTTCTCGCCTGCGGCCATGGACTGACGATCGCCATAAATCTTCGCCACGCGAGACTGCATTTCGACCGCATCCGGCACCGTACTGATACGGTTAGCCAGTTCCTGCAAGCGCTTCATCTCAACCTTGTTCGGATAGCTTTCATCCCACTCGTGGTTGAGGTACGGCGACCAGGTAAAGGAGTGCAGGTTCATCTGACGCCACTCTTTCACCACGCACTCGCCCGCGTCCAGCGCGTCACGGTACAGGTTGACCATTTCGGTGGCATCTTCCAGCGTAGCGACTTTCTGCTGCTCAAGTTTGTCAGCATAGATCTTACGCGGAGTCGGGTGTTTCTTGATTTTCTGATACATCAGCGGTTGGGTTGCGCTCGGCTCGTCGGCTTCGTTATGGCCGTGACGGCGGTAGCATACCAGGTCGATGAAGACATCACGTTTAAAGGTGTTACGGAAATCGAGCGCCAGACGGGTGACAAACGCAACCGCTTCCGGGTCATCCGCATTCACGTGGAAAATCGGCGCCATCACCATCTTACCGATATCGGTACAGTACGGTGTGGAACGCGCATCCAGCGGGTTAGAGGTGGTAAAGCCGACCTGGTTGTTAATCACGATGCGAACGGTACCGCCCACTTCGTAACCACGCGCTTTCGACATGTTCAGGGTTTCCTGAACCACGCCCTGCCCTGCAACCGCCGCATCACCGTGAATGGTGATTGGCAGAACCATGTTGCTGCTCGGGTTGTCCAGACGATCCAGACGCGCACGCACGGAGCCGATAACCACCGGGCTGACAATTTCCAGGTGCGACGGGTTGAACGCCAGCGCCAGGTGTACCAGGCCGCCGTCGGTTTCAAAGTCAGACGAGAAGCCCATGTGGTACTTCACGTCACCGGTGCCGAGGTGCTCTTTATGTTTGCCGGAGAACTCGTCAAACAGGTCCTGAGATTTTTTACCCAGCACGTTAATCAGTACGTTCAGACGACCGCGGTGCGCCATACCCAGCACCACTTCACGCGTACCGTTGTTACCCGCGTGACGAATCATCTCTTTTAACATCGGAACCAACGCATCGCCGCCTTCCAGCGAGAAGCGTTTCGCGCCCGGGAATTTCGCGCCCAGGTAGCGTTCCAGACCTTCCGCCGCGGTGAGTTCGCTCAGGAAGCGTTTTTTCTCTTCCGCCGTAAAGGTGGCATGCCCTGCCTCGAAGCGCTGCTGAATCCAGCGTTTTTCTTCGGTGCTGGTGATGTGCATATATTCCGCGCCGATGGAGCCGCAGTAGGTTTGCTTGAGGGCTTCAAGCAGATCGCCCAGCTTCATCGTCTCTTTGCCGATAGCAAATGAGCCTACGTTAAAGCTTTCCTGGAAATCGGCCTCGGTCAGATCGTGGAAAGACGGATCTAAGTCTGCCACTTTATCTTGCTGCCACAGTCCTAACGGGTCGAGATTGGCCTGTTGGTGACCACGGAAGCGATAAGCGTTAATGAGCTGCAGGACTTTAACCTGCTTCGCATTGGTGTCAGGGTCGGAAATCGAAGAAGAGTAACGTGAGGCATCCTTCGCCAGACGACGGAAATATTCACGCGTTGTGGAATGGAGTTGATCCGGTTTGACTCCGGTACCAGGTAACTGCTGGAACGTCGAACGCCAGTTAGCGTCTACCGAGTCAGGATCGGTTAAGAAGTCTTCATAGAGCTGTTCTATCCAGCTCTGGTTCGAGCCAGAGAGGTAAGAAGAGTCCAACCAGGCTTTCAAAGCGCTGTTCTGCATCGTGATCCCTTAAGCATTTTTATGCTTACTTCGCCGTGGATACTACCACGTACATTGGCTGTACGTGCCGGGGTTCACCTGCGAGCTCTTGTCTAAGTAGTGGCTCGCGAAGGAACCTTTAAAAACTGTCGAACATAATCAGGGGCAGTTTTTAGAGGTTTCCTGCATATCTTTGTTACGCCTGATGGCGCTGCGCTTATCAGGCCTACGGGTACTCACTTGTAGGCCGGATAAGGGCGTTATTACTTACGCACTGCGCTGCAACAACATTGACTTAATATGACCAATCGCACGCGTCGGGTTCAGCCCCTTCGGACATACACTGACGCAGTTCATGATGCTATGGCAGCGGAATACGCTGAAAGCGTCACTCAGGCCATCAAGGCGGCTGTCGGTTTCGGTATCACGGCTGTCAATCAGGAAGCGGTACGCCGCCAACAGACCTGCCGGGCCGATAAACTTATCCGGGTTCCACCAGAACGATGGGCAGGACGTCGAGCAACATGCACACAGGATACACTCGTACAACCCATCGAGTTTTTCACGCTGCTCTGGCCCCTGGAGGTGCTCGCGAGCAGGAGGATTTTGCCCATTATTCAACAAGTAAGGCTTAATCTTCTCATATTGTGCATAGAATTGCCCCATGTCTACCACCAAATCACGAATGACTGGTAAACCTGGCAGCGGACGGATAACAATCTTCTGTTTGCCATTGCCCAGCGCCGAAATTGGCGTGATGCAGGCCAGACCGTTTTTGCCGTTCATGTTCAGGCCATCGGAACCACAAACCCCTTCACGGCAGGAGCGGCGGAACGACAGACTTGGGTCTTTCTCTTTCAGCTGGATGAGCGCATCCAGCAGCATCATGTCGCGCCCTTCTTCGCCTTCCAGGGTGTATTCCTGCATGCGCGGAGCGTCATCGACATCCGGGTTATAACGATAAATTGAAAATTCGAGTTTCATTGACCTGTCTCCGCATTAATAAGTACGAATCTTCGGCGGGAACGCCGGACGCAGTTTTGGTTCCATATTGACGCTACGACGCGTCATGGACTCAGACTCTGGCAGATACAGGGAATGGCACAGCCAGTTTGCGTCGTCACGATCCGGATAGTCGAAGCGGCTATGCGCGCCACGGCTCTCGGTACGGAAGTTCGCGGAAACAGCAGTCGCGTAAGCGGTTTCCATCAGGTTATCCAGCTCCAGGCACTCAACACGCTGGGTGTTAAATTCGCTGGAAGTGTCGTCCAGACGGGCATTTTTCAGACGCTCACGAATCACTTTCAGTTGCTCAAGACCTTTCGCCATCGCATCACCTTCACGGAATACCGAGAAGTTATGCTGCATGCATTCCTGAAGCGCTTTACGAATTTCAACCGGATCTTCACCGTCGCGGTTGCCATTCCAGCGATTCAGACGTTCCAGAGAAGCGTCAATCTCTTCTTCAGTGGCATCGCGCAATGCGCCCTGCTCAGCGATAGACTCCTGCAGATGCAGGCCCGCCGCACGGCCAAATACCACCAGGTCAAGCAGCGAGTTACCGCCCAGACGGTTAGCACCGTGTACGGATACGCAGGCAATTTCGCCCACTGCGAACAGCCCAGGGATCACTACATCTTCGCCCTGCTCGTTTACGGTCAGCGCCTGGCCTGTCACTTTGGTCGGAATACCGCCCATCATGTAATGGCAGGTTGGAATTACCGGAATCGGCTCTTTCACCGGGTCGACGTGGGCGAAGGTGCGAGAAAGCTCAAGGATGCCCGGCAGACGGGATTCCAGGACTTCTTTACCCAGGTGGTCAAGTTTCAGTTTCGCGTGCGGGCCCCACGGACCGTCGCAGCCACGACCTTCACGGATTTCGATCATGATGGAACGCGCCACCACGTCACGACCCGCCAGGTCTTTCGCATTCGGCGCATAACGCTCCATGAAGCGCTCGCCGTGTTTGTTCAGCAGGTAACCACCTTCACCACGGCAGCCTTCTGTCACCAGCACGCCCGCACCGGCGATACCGGTTGGGTGGAACTGCCACATTTCCATATCCTGCACCGGAACACCGGCACGCAGGGCCATACCGACGCCGTCACCGGTGTTGATATGCGCGTTAGTGGTGGACTGATAGATACGGCCTGCGCCGCCGGTCGCCAGCACGGTGGCATTGGCTTTGAAGTAAACCACTTCACCGGTTTCGATACACAGCGCGGTACACCCGACCACTGCGCCATCGGCGTTTTTCACCAGATCCAGCGCGTACCACTCAGAGAAAATCGTGGTGTGGTTTTTCAGGTTCTGCTGATAAAGCGTGTGCAGCAGTGCGTGACCGGTACGGTCAGCCGCTGCCGCAGTACGTGCCGCCTGCTCGCCGCCGAAGTTTTTCGACTGGCCGCCGAACGGACGCTGATAAATTTTGCCATCGTCCAGACGGGAAAACGGCAGGCCCATATGTTCCAGCTCCAGAATCGCTTCCGGGCCGGTTTTACACATATACTCGATCGCGTCCTGGTCACCAATGTAGTCCGACCCTTTTACGGTGTCGTACATGTGCCATTCCCAGTTATCTTCATGGGTGTTACCCAGCGCTACGGTGATACCACCCTGCGCGGAAACGGTATGCGAACGGGTTGGGAAAACTTTAGAGAGCAGCGCACAGGTCTGGCCGCTCTGGGAAATTTGCAGTGCCGCACGCATACCCGCGCCACCGGCACCAATTACAACAGCATCAAATTCTCTTACTGGCAGTTTCATTACACACCCCACACCACAACAAATCCATAAATGACGTAAACCACCAGCGCAACAACGATTGCCAGTTGCAGCACCATGCGCAGTGCCAGCGGTTTAACGTAGTCGGTCAGCACCTGCCACATGCCAATCCAGGCATGAATCAGGATAGAAAACAGGGCCAACAAGGTGAACACTTTGGTGAACGCAGAGGAGAAGAAACCACTCCAGACTTCCCAGGTGAGGTCGCCGCTCGTCGCGAAAAAACCAACCATGTAGATGATGTACAGAGTCAGGACGATGGCGGTGGCACGTACCAGGATGAAGTCATGTACGCCGTTGCGTCCTAATGCTGAGGCGTTGCTTACCATACGAGGACTCCTGCAAGAATTGAAAGCACGACAGTAATAACAAAAGAAATTTTGGCGGAGCGCTTACCTGCTTCGAGGGTTTCTTCCAGATAGCCAAAATCCATCAGCAGATGGCGAATCCCCACGATGGCGTGATAAGCCAACGCCGTCAGGATGCCCCACATAATGAATTTAACGAAGAAGCTGCCCATAATGGATGACGCATAAAGGAAGCCTTCCGGAGAGGAGAGACTGGTGCCCAGCAGCCAAAGCAGAATACCGACAGCCACAAACGTTATGACTCCGGAGACGCGATGGAGAATGGACGCTATCGCCGTGATTGGGAACCGGATCGTTTGTAGGTCCAGGTTGACAGGTCTTTGTTTTTTCACATTTCTTATCATGAATAACGCCCACATGCTGTTCTTATTGTTTCCTTTCCTCCGGTCTGCTTGCGGGTCAGACAGCGTCCTTATCTATAACTTTGCGTCATATAAAAATCTGCTTCCAGATGCTAAATCGACGCGTTACAACGCTGGGTGGCTCGGGATTGCAGGGTGTTCCGGAGACCTGGCGGCAGTATAGGCTGTTCACAAAATCATTACAATTAACCTACATATAGTTTGTCGGGTTTTATGCTGAACAGTGATCAGCGTCACGATTACAACAATATTTTAAAAATTAATCACGTGATTTGACAAATATTAAACATTATTGTTACAACCATCACCTGAAAAAGCATATAATGCCCAAAAGTTATGGGGTCACTCTTTCACCTGATAATAAGTTATGTAACAGTGTGCTGCTATTGACCAAAGTTATCAGGAAAGTTATTAGTGATAGACAGGTTTGAATATTCGGACTGCTAATACCCTGATTTGCTGTTGTTTCACTGTAGATTAGACGCATACCGTCAAGCGCCATTTGCTCTGTACCCTGGTTCCACCTCTGCAGCAGAGCCTTGAGCCAAATAACAAAGTGGTAACGTCGAAATATCTTTTGAATGCAAACCAGGTAGCCGGCAGTCTTAAGCAATAAGGCGCTAAGGAGACCGTAAATGGCTGATACAAAGGCAAAAATCACCCTCGGTGGTGACACTGCTATCGAACTGGATGTGCTAAAAGGCACGCTCGGTGAGGATGTTATTGATATCCGTAGTCTTGGTTCAAAGGGTATTTTTACTTTTGACCCTGGTTTCACCTCTACCGCATCCTGCGAATCCAAAATCACATTTATTGATGGTGATGAAGGCATCCTGCTGCACCGCGGTTTTCCGATTGACCAGTTAGCCACTGAATCTAACTACCTCGAAGTTTGCTACATCCTGCTGCACGGTGAGAAACCGACGCAGGCAGAGTATGACGAATTCAAAACCACCGTGACTCGCCACACCATGATCCACGAGCAGATCACCCGTCTGTTCCACGCGTTCCGTCGCGACTCTCACCCGATGGCGGTAATGTGCGGGATCACCGGCGCGTTAGCGGCGTTCTACCACGACTCGCTGGACGTGAATAACCCGCGTCATCGCGATATCGCCGCATTCCGTCTGCTGTCCAAAATGCCGACCATGGCCGCGATGTGTTACAAATATTCCATCGGCCAGCCGTTCGTTTACCCGCGCAACGACCTCTCCTACGCGGGCAACTTCCTGAACATGATGTTCTCCACACCGTGCGAACCGTACGAAGTGAACCCGATTCTGGAACGCGCAATGGACCGTATTCTGATCCTGCACGCTGACCACGAACAGAACGCCTCTACCTCTACCGTGCGTACCGCAGGCTCCTCCGGCGCGAACCCGTTCGCCTGTATCGCAGCCGGTATTGCTTCCTTGTGGGGGCCGGCACACGGCGGCGCCAACGAAGCGGCGCTGAAAATGCTGGAAGAGATCAGCTCTGTTGAACACATTCCGGAATTCGTGCGCCGTGCGAAAGATAAGAATGATTCTTTCCGCCTGATGGGCTTCGGTCACCGTGTTTACAAAAACTATGACCCGCGCGCCACCGTGATGCGTGAAACCTGCCATGAAGTGCTGAAAGAGCTGGGTACCAAAGATGACCTGCTGGAAGTGGCGATGGAGCTGGAACACATCGCGCTGAACGACCCGTACTTCATCGAGAAGAAACTCTACCCGAACGTGGACTTCTACTCCGGTATCATCCTGAAAGCGATGGGCATTCCGTCCTCCATGTTTACCGTTATCTTCGCGATGGCGCGTACCGTGGGCTGGATTGCGCACTGGAATGAAATGCACAGCGAAGGCATGAAAATCGCCCGTCCTCGTCAGCTGTACACCGGCTACGAAAAACGCGATTTTAAATCAGACCTTAAGCATTAATCGGTCTGGATGTGAAAAAAGCGCCTGCGGGCGCTTTTTTTGTGCCGGATAACCACCATTCATCGCCCTTGTAGGCCAGATAAGGCAAAAGCCGCATCCGGCAAAAACCACCCTACTTCTGGCAATTCGGGCACCAGTAAAACGGCCTCGACGACATCGTCGTCTTCTCAATCACTCCCCCACACCGCTCGCACGCTTCGCCATCACGATGAAATACCTTAAAGCGGAACAGCGCGCCGTGATGTTTATTTTCATCTACCCGCCCGCGCGTGTTGTACGACAGCCGCGGGATAGCCAGCAACGCCTGCGCCAGCGCATCAAGCTGTGCATCAGAAAGCTGCGAGGCTTTACGTTGAGGGGCAAGCTGCGTCTGCCAGAGAATCTCAACGCGCAGGTAATTCCCTAACCCGGCGAGAAACGCCTGGTCCAGTAACAATCCGGAAAACTGACGATTGCGAAAACGTGGCGATAACAAACGCGCTTTAACATCGGCTTCCGTCAGCTTAAGGTCGAGCACATCCGGCCCAACGCGCTGTAAAAACGGATGCGTGGTCAGTTGCTCGGGCGTTAACATCTCGATGTCCGAGGCGCTGTAAAGCAGGATCGCTTTATCCGCCGTTTGCAGCTTCACACGCAAAACGCGCGTGGTTTGCGGCACGGAATTCGCGTCCACCACTCGCCATACACCGTAGAGCTGATTATGGCTGTAGAGCGTCAGTCCGTTTGAGAAGTGGGTGAGAAGCGCCTTACCGCGCGTTTCGATATGGGTAATGCGCTGCCCCACCAGCTGAGATTCATAAGGTTTCAGTTGTTCGAAGGCAAACCACACCTCAGTGAGGGGGTTGCCTTTAACAGCTGCCTCCAGGCTATCCGCCGCGCGGCGGATCTCCGGGCCTTCAGGCATAATGTCATCCTTTGTTAATGCGTTGCACCGCCGGTAACCTGAATATCGTTTTCCACCTGCAAGGCAGTGGCAATCGCCAGCTCCAGGCCCTGACGTACGGTTTCCGCCGCCATGCTCGGCGCACCAGGATGCGCCGCCGCCTGCTGCGGCAGATACGGAATATGGATAAAACCGCCCTTCGCTTCCGGTATACCGCTCAGTTTATGCAACAGACCATACATCACGTGATTACACACGAAAGTGCCCGCCGTTTGCGACACCGACGCGGGAATACCCGCCTCGCGCAGCGCGCTCACGATGGCTTTGATCGGCAGCGAACTAAACCACGCTGCCGGGCCACTCGCCACAATCGGCGTATCGACCGGCTGGTTGCCCCGATTGTCCGGAATGCGGGCGTCATCGACGTTAATCGCCACGCGCTCAACGCTGATATCCATGCGCCCACCGGCCTGGCCAACGCTCAGTACAAGCGTTGGCGAGAGCGAATCGATGGCCGCGTTCAGTTCAATCAGCACTTCGCCAAAGACGCACGGCAGCTGACGCGCCACGACGCGGCACCCGCCGATGATAGCATTATCAAGACGCGAAACGACTTCCCATGAAGGGTTAACCGCTTCGCCATCAAACGGCTCGAACCCGGTGATTAATACTGTGCGCATTTGCACTCCTTACAGGAACATCAGGAAATAGAGCAGGAAAACGTTAACCAGCAGCAACAGCACGCCCGTCGGCACCTGCGCTTTGATCACCGCGTTTTTATCCGGCAGTTCCAGCAATGCTGCCGGAACGATATTGAAGTTCGCCGCCATCGGCGTCATCAGCGTACCGCAGTAGCCTGAGAACATACCAATCGCCGCCATCACCGCCGGGTTGCCGCCGTGCTGCAACACCAGGATCGGAATGCCTATCCCCGCAGTGACAATCGGGAAGGCCGCAAAGGCGTTGCCCATCACCATCGTTAACAAGGCCATGCCAATGGTATAGACCGCCACGGCAATGAATCGGCTGTCGACCGCAAGATAGGTTTTGGTCAACCACGAAATCCCTTCGCCTACGCCTGCGGCGGTAAACAGCAGGCCTAGGGTCGCCAGGATCTGCGGCAGAATAAACGCCCAGCCGATAGAGTCCAGCAGGCGACGGGCTTCCTGAATCGGTTGATGCACGCGCTCGTGGGTCATTTTAATTGCCATTGCCAGACCAATCAGCGTGCCGACGGTCATCGAGAAAAGCGTGACCAGCGTGGAGTGATTGCCTTCGCCAAACAGCGAGGTCTGTAAGCCCGGCACGTTGTTAAACAACAGCACGCCGATAACGGTCACCACCGGGATCGCCAGCGCCGGATAGAAAAGACGGTTCCCCAGACGGCTGGCGCTCTCTTCACGCTGTTTCTGCGTGCGCTGAGAATAGCTCCCCAAACGTACGCCGCCGAAACCGGCAATCAGCGCCATCAGCACCACCGCCGCGCCAACCGCGATATGCACCGTACGCTTCTCGCCAACCAGTTCATAAGCCCAGTCGCCGAGTAAAAACAGCAGGCCGTAGACGCCCCAGAAAAGGCCCGTCGTCAGACGGCGCGGGTTGGCTTTATCGCCCCAGGACATCAGCGCCACAATCAGCAGTACGATCCCCGCCAGCCAGTAGAGGTAACTTTGTTGAAAATGCATTATGCGTCTCCCCTGGCTGCCGCCGCATGGGCTTTCGCCACTTCGCGTTGCAGATAATTATCCAGCCGCCACATCCGGGCGCCGTGGATCAGGAACGCACACAATGCGGTAGGGATACCCCACAGGGCGATGTGCAGCGGTTCGGTCTGAATACCGCCCGACTCCAGCATAAAGTTATGCATGAAGATCACCGCGCCGAAAGCCACGAAGATATCTTCACCAAAGAACAGCCCGACGTTATCGGTCGCCGCCGACATCGCGCGCAGGCGATAACGCACCGCCCCAGGTAGTTCACCATGCGTCTTCTCCGCCGCGCCTTCCGCCATCGGCGCCAGCAACGGACGCACCATTTGCGGATGCCCGCCGAGGCTGGTCAGCCCCAGCGCCGCCGTGGCTTCACGCACGAAGAGATAGACCACCAGCAAGCGTCCGGCGGTCGCACTGTGAATTTTGGCAATCCACGCCTGAGCGCGCTCTTTCAGGCCGTGACGTTCAAGCAGGCCGATAACCGCCAGCGGCACCAGCAGAATAAACGGCAGGTTACGTGTGTTGAGAAAGCCCTCACCGAGCTTTTCGAGGATAGTCAGCAGCGGCATATGCGCCGCCAGACCGGTGACGATACCGGCGGCAATCACCACCAGTACCGGGTTAAAACGCAATAAAAATCCAGCCACAATGACGGCGATACCCATCAGCGGCCAGAGAGATACTATCTCTCCCATACTCTCCACCCTGTCATATGTTATGTTGTTGTAAAATATCTAGTTATATGCGCTTAAGCGCTAATTTTTATACTGCGCTCGTCAAAAGCGCGACGCAAGCGGCGGGCAAAAAGAAGTGCGTGTTCCCCGTCACCGTGCAGACATACCGTTTGTGCCGTTACCGGCGTCCAGATGCCGTTAATGCTTTTCACCCGTCCTGATTCCACCATCTCCAGCGTTTGCGCCAGCGCCTGCTCTTCATCGCTGATGAGTGCGCCCGGCTGGCTGCGCGGCACCAGGCTGCCATCGTCCTGATAACCCCGGTCGGCAAACACTTCCTGGCGCGTGACCAGCCCGTAATGTTCGCCTGCCCGAATCAATTCGCTACCCGCCAGGCCCACTAAAACCAGCGATGGCGAGCAGTCATGCACCGCGCGGGCGATGGCATCCGCCAGCTGTGGATCTTTGGCCGCCTGGTTATAGAGCATGCCGTGCGGTTTTACATGGCGCAGGGTACCGCCCTGCGCGCGGGTAATGGCATCCAGCGCGCCAATTTGATACAGCGTCTGGGCGTAGACCGTTTCCGGCGGCAACTGCATTGCCGTGCGGCCAAAGTTTTCGCGGTCAGGGAAGCTGGGATGTGCGCCAATCGCGACGCCGTTTTTCAGCGCCTCACGCACGCTTTCAACCATGGTTTGCGCATCGCCCGCGTGGAAGCCGCAGGCGATATTGGCGGAAGAGACCAGTTGTAACAGGGCGGCATCGCTGCCGCAGCCTTCACCTAAATCGGCATTTAAATCAATGAGCATCGTTCAGTCGCCATGCCAGTTGTTCCAGATAACGCTGCTGATCGTTGCGCGCTTTTAGCGCCTCTTCCAGCGTACTGGGAACGAAGTGGATCGGTTGCCCGAGGGGAATTTGCGCCAGCTGATACATATCGGCTTCGATAATGCAGGCAATGCGCGGATAGCCGCCGGTGGTTTGCGCGTCGTTCATCAGCACAATCGGCTGGCCGTTATGCGGCACCTGCACCACACCCGGCAGCAGGCCGTGCGAATACATTTCGCGATCGGTCTGGCGCATCAGTGGTTGCCCTTGCAGGCGATAACCCATGCGGTTGCTTTGCGGGCTCAGCTGCCACGGTGAACGCCAGAATGCTTCCTGGGACGCCTTATCGAATTCGTGATATTCCGGCCCCGGCAGCGCACGGATGCGGTTGCTGTGCTGCAACTGTTTCACGCCCTGCGGCCCGTCGAACTGGCGCAATGCTTCACCCAGCGGCAGTGTATCGCCATCCTGCAATCGCCGCCCTTCCAGGCCACCAACGCCCACTTTCAGGTCGGTACTGCGCGACCCCAGCACCAGCGGAACATCAATGCCACCCGCTACCGCAAGATAGCTACGAATACCGTGGACGGGGCGTTTGAGGACTAACTGCTGCCCGGCTTTTGCCCACTGCCGCCAGCCGCTCCAGACCGGTTTATCATCCAGCTGCGCATCGCAGCCTGCGCCGGTTAAGGCAAACCAGCCGTCGCGGGTAAATTCAACGCTGACCTGCCCAAGGGTGATTTCCAGTGCCGCAGCGTTGGCGTCATTGCCCACCAGCAGGTTAGCGGTGATCAACGCGGGTTTATCCAGCGCGCCGCAGCGGCTGATCCCCGACTGCCTCAGCCCTTCTCGCCCGCTGTCCTGTACCGAGGTATAAAGCCCGGCGCGAATGAGTTTTAGCATACGCCCTCCTTTTGCGGCACAAAGCGCAAGGTATCGCCGGGGCGTAACAGCACCGGATCGTCTTTATGTGGATCAAACAACGGCTGCGAGGTCAGGCCAATCAGCTGCCAGCCACCCGGCGTCGCGAGCGGGTAGATCCCGGTTTGCGCGCCGCCGATCCCAACCGATCCCGCTGGAACCAACAAACGCGGTTCGGCACGACGCGGCATGGCGAGTTGTTCCGGCAGGCCGCCAAGGTACGGGAAGCCCGGCTGGAAGCCGAGGAACCACACCACGTAATCCACCGATGAGTGCAGTTCAACGACCTGCTTTGGCGTTAGACCGCTATGCTGCGCGACCTCATTGAGATCGGGCCCCTGCTCACCGCCGTAAATTACCGGAATTTCGATATAGCGGGATTCCGGCTCCAGCGCGTCACTCTCCTCCCACCAGCGCTGTAAACGCTCAATGGCATCGAGGGCCAGCTCCTGCGGGTTACGCAGAATCACCGTAATGTTGTTCATGCCCGGAATGGCTTCCACCACGTCCGGTTGCTCAGCCAGACGCTGAGTTAATCGCCAGATTCTTTTCTGGCTCGTCAGGGTGACCGGTGGCTCGAGTTCGAGCACCACAGCCGTTTCCCCTAATAGATAACAACGCGCTCGCTGCACTCTTTACCCTCTTTAATCAGGCCGGATTAGGGATGTCGACAAAGGTCACATCCAGATCGGTCGTTTCATTCAGCCACTCGCTTAATGCGCGAATGCCGCCGCGTTCAGTGGCGTGATGCCCTGCCGCATAAAAATGCAGCCCCTGCTCGCGGGCGGAGTGGATGGTTTGCTCGGAAACCTCACCGGTAATAAACGCATCCACACCAAAACGGGCGGCGCTATCGATAAAGCCCTGTCCGCCGCCGGTACACCACGCCACGCGGGTTACTTTATCCGGCCCGGTATCGCCGCTCCACAGCGGTTTACGCCCCAGGCGCGCTTCAATCCACGAAGCCAGTTCAAGCCCGGAAACCGGCATGGAGAGCTCGCCCCACGGTACCAGCGGCTCAATTTCGCCCATAACATTGATGCCCAGCAATTGCGCCAGCTGCACGTTGTTACCCAGCTCCGGGTGCGCGTCCAGCGGTAAATGCCAGCCAAAAAGGTTGATGTCATTGCTGAGCAACGCTTTCAGGCGGTTGCGCTTCATGCCGCGAATCACCGGCGATTCGCCTTTCCAGAAGTAGCCATGGTGGACGATAACCGCGTCAGCCTGCTGGCGAACCGCTTCGTCAATCAGCGCCTGGCTGGCGGTCACCCCGGTGGCAATTTTTTGAATCTCTTCGCGACCTTCGACCTGTAAGCCATTTGGCGCATAGTCGCTGAAGGCGGCGCTGCCGAGTTTGTCGTTAATCAGTTGTTCCAGCTCGGTATTTTTCATCATCGCTCCCTTGTGCGCGAATGTCGTATCACAGACTAAAATAGCGTCCTCTGCGCCTGACGTCGATAACCCATTCTTTGTAGTCGAAATCGTGCGTCAAACTTGCCCTTTTCAACATTTAATCACACAAATTACTTTTCTTTACCTGAACGATATCCTGTATATTTATGCAAACAGACAGCATATTACATAAATATTTTGAGCTGCTTCGCAAAAATACATTACGAAAACAAATCTATCCGGCGCTGAGATGCCCGATAGAACCGAGGTTAGAGCACTATGAACACGTCACAGCCGCGAGCGATTTACTACGTTGTCGCCCTGCAAATTTGGGAATACTTCAGTTTTTACGGCATGCGCGCACTGCTGATTCTGTATCTCACCAACCAGCTTAAGTACGATGATAACCACGCCTATGCGCTGTTCAGCGCGTACTGTTCGCTGGTCTATGTAACGCCTATCCTCGGCGGTTTTCTGGCCGATAAGCTATTAGGAAACCGTATGGCCGTGATGATCGGCGCGTTCCTGATGGTGGTGGGTCACCTGGTGCTGGGTGCCAGCGAAATGGCGCCGGTGTTCCTCTATCTGTCGCTGGCGATCATTGTCTGCGGTTATGGGTTGTTTAAATCTAACGTCAGTTGCCTGCTCGGTGAGCTGTATCACCCGGAAGATCCGCGTCGCGACGGGGGATTTTCACTGCTGTACGCCGCGGGGAACATCGGTTCAATTGTCGCCCCCATCGCCTGCGGCTACGTGCAGCAGGAGTATAGCTGGGCGATGGGCTTTGCGCTGGCGGCCATTGGTATGCTGGCCGGGCTGGTGATTTTCCTGTGCGGTAATCGTCACTTCACCCATACGGCGGGCGTCAATAAAGCGGCGCTGCATGCACGCCAGTTTGGTCTACCAAACTGGGGCTGGCTGCTGGTGCTGCTGGTTGCCACGCCGTTACTGATCACCGTTCTGTTCTGGAAAGAGTGGTCGGTGTATGCGCTGATTGTCGCGACGATAATTGGCCTGTGTGTGCTGGCTAAGATTTACACCAAAGCGGAAAACAGCAAACAGCGTAAAGAGCTGGGGCTGATTGTGGTGCTGACTTTCTTCAGCATGCTGTTCTGGGCCTTCGCGCAGCAGGGCGGCAGTTCCATTAGCCTGTACATCGACCGTTTCGTGAATCGCGATATCTTCGGTTATGAGGTCCCTACCGCCATGTTCCAGTCGGTGAACGGCTTTGCAGTGATGCTGTGCGGCGTGGTGCTGGCGTGGCTGATTAAAGAAGGCGTGAGCGGTAACCGTACCGTGCGTATCTGGGGCAAATTCGCCCTGGGTTTAGGGCTGATGAGCGCAGGCTTCTGCATTCTGACTCTCAGCGCACGCTGGTCGGCGGCCTACGGTCACTCCTCTATGCCACTGATGGTGCTGGGGATGGCAGTGATGGGCTTTGCCGAACTGTTTATCGACCCGGTCGCCATGTCGCAAATTACGCGTATTGAAATTCCCGGCGTAACCGGCGTCCTGACCGGGATCTACATGCTGCTGTCCGGGGCGATTGCCAACTATCTGGCGGGCGTGATTGCCGACCAGACCTCGCAAAGCGCCTTCGATGCGGCGGGCGCGGTGAACTACGCTATCGACGCCTACATCGGCGTCTTTAGCGAGATAACCTGGGGCGCGCTGGCCTGCGTAGGTGCCGTGCTGGTGATTTGGCTCTATCAGGCGCTGAAATTCCGCGCCCGTCGTGTGGCCGCTGAAGCCTGACAGATGCCGGATGCGGCGTAAACGCCTTATCCGGCCTACAAAATGATGCAAATTCAATATATTGCAGAAACCTTGTAGGCCTGATAAGCGTAGCGCATCAGGCAATGTTGCGTTTGTCATCAATCTCAGATGCCAAATGGCGTCACGCTTTCCGCGCCGCCTCATAGGCGGCAAGGGTTTCACTCCGCGCCTGTTTGTGATCGACAATCGGGCGCGGATACGCAAGCGTAACGCCCTCTTTATCCGCCCATTTCCAGGGTTCATGAATCGATTTTTGCGGAACCTCCGCTAACTCACTCACCCACTGGCGGATAAACTCGCCCTCCTTGTCAAACCGCTCTCCCTGCGTCGTCGGGTTGAAAATGCGAAAGTACGGCGCGGCGTCGGTGCCCGTCGATGCCGCCCACTGCCAGCCGCCGTTGTTTGCCGCCAGGTCGCCATCGATCAACTGCGACATAAAGTAGCGTTCGCCTTCGCGCCAGTCGATAAGCAGATCTTTCACCAGGAAACTGGCGGCGATCATCCGCAGGCGGTTATGCATCCAGCCCGTAGCGTTAAGCTGTCGCATCGCCGCATCGACAATCGGGTAGCCCGTTTGCCCTTCCTGCCATGCCTTCAAATGTTCAGGCGAGACGCGCCATTTCACCCGTTCGGTCCAGTCGATAAAGGGCCGATGTTTACACAACGCCGGATTGTAGGTCATTAAGTGACGATAAAACTCCCGCCAAATCAGTTCATTAAGCCAGACGCTTCCCGGCCCATCATCCAGCGTTCTCGGCTGTTCCACCAGCAGACGGTGCAGACATTGACGCGGGGAGATAGCCCCGACGGCAAGCGCCGCAGATAAACGACTGGTACCCTCAATCGCCGGAAAATCGCGCTGAGACGCGTACTCACCCGCGCCCTGCTGACAAAACTGCCGTAGCTGGCGAATCGCGCTTTTTTCATCGGCGGCAAAAAGAGACGCATCAAAATCCTGCTGCGGATAGCTGAACGTAATCGGTGCACTCGTTACGTTGTGCGCCACGTTTTTTCGCTTCGCGGGGGCCGCGACACACTCAGGCATGCCATCATTCAGGCGCGTCAGCCACGCTTTTTTAAACGGCGTAAACACTTTGTACATCTCATGATTGCCGGTCATCACCGCGCCCGGCGGCAGGATCACGCTGTCATCAAATCCCTGACAGCGCACCCCGTCCAGCGCTTTTTCTACCGCCGCATCGCGCTGACGTTCGTTCACTTCGTATTGATAGTTGTAGAAAAGAGAGCTCACCTCATGCTCATCGCAAAAGGTTTTTAACGCCTCTACGCTGGCAGCGAAGTCATCGACTTCCACAAACGCCAGCGGAATACCCTTCTCTTCCAGCGACGCGCGCAGCGCAGTGAGGTGGGCATGAATATACGCCGCCTGTCTGGGCGACATCGCATGTTTTAGCCACTGCTTTGGCGTGGCGATGTACAGCGCTATCACTGTCGCATCGGCAGAGCGACAGGCAGCGGATAGCGCAAGATTGTCATTCAGACGTAAATCGTGGCGAAACCACATCAGATGGGTGGGCATAGCGCTCCTGCATTAAGATCCATAACGTAAACGAAGGGCCTCCGGCCAGGGGTCGAAATAGCGTTGTGTGGCAAGATAAGTATCGGGAAATTCTGCCATATAGTGTTTGAGCAGGGTAACGGGCGCAAGCAGCGGCTGCGTGGCCAGACGGTAGCCTTCAATCAGGGTTGAAAGCTCCTGGCGCTGGCGACTGTTAAGCTGTTTACGGAAATAGCCCTGCACGTGCATCAGCACATTGGTGTGATTACGCCGGGTGGCCGGAATAGAAAGCAGGCTCATCAGCCGCTGGCGATAAGCAATAAACCACGCGTCCAGCGATTCCCATTCATGTAACGTGGCGACAAAACGCCCCAGTTCGCGGTAATCGGGCTGTGAATGGGCCAACAGCGAGAGTTTGTAGCGGCTGTGATACGCAATCAGTTTGCCGCGCGTGAGGCCATCTTCGCGCAGGCTGTTCAATTCATGAAGCGCGTAAATACGCTCAACGAAGTTTTCGCGCAGCACCGGATCGTGCAGCCGTCCGTCTTCCTCCACGGGAAGCCACGGAAAGCGCGCCATCAACGCTTCGGTGTAAATACCGCGCCCGGCTTTACGATTGTTTTTGCCGTCCGCCTCATAAATGCGCACCCGCTCCATACCGCAACTGGGTGATTTTGCGCAGACGATATAGCCGCACAGCGTCTCAAAGGTGGCGATCCGCTGCGCGCTAAACTCGCGCATGGCCTGGGTTAAATCCCCTTCCCGACCATCGCTAAAACGCAGCGCAACCTCGTCTTCCGCCACCTTCACCAGCCGTAGCGCCGGACGCGGCACGGGTAAACCAATCGCCATCTCCGGGCAAACCGGCTCGAAGCGCACCCACGGCGATAACTCTTCCACCGCAAAGGGTAAACGCTTATGGCCACCGTCAAAACGGACGGGCTCGCCTAACAGACAGGCGCTGATGCCAACGGGGATTTTCTTTTGCATACTGACTCCTTACTTCCTCTCTGTAAGTGTAGCCAGCAGGCATAAAAAAAACCGCCGTCAAATGACGGCGGTTCTCGTTGAAAAGTCTGATTTACAGGCTGTGCAGCGCTTAGTAGAAGTCGCTCGCTGCTTTTTCGGCCTGATCCATCCACACCGGCTTATCGCTGGTTTTCGACCAGACGCGATGCAGATAGCTGTAAAAACGTGCGCGATCTTTCCAGAACAGCATGATCGGCAGGGCAATGACGCCAGCCGCCACGGCGAAAGTACGACGCAAAATGACAATATGTGCTGGATACTCTTTATACAGTTCCATAATTCTCTCCCCTATAGTTGGCTGGCAATAAACGCCATAAAAATGAATCTCAGTAATCTGGCTAAAATAATACCGCTTTGGCTGTAATTTTACTACTCATCCGACCACTTATTTTTGGTTATTTAAGTTTAATTTACATTCACTCCGTAACTAAGTTACAAAAAAGTTAAATTAATACTAACCATGAGTTAAATCATGGTCTTTGCCATTTTTATACTTTTTTTACACCCCTCCCCCTGATTTTTGCGAAATCTTTGCACCGAAAATCCTACCGTTAATCCAATCACTTAATGTGTTGGAGGTGGGTTGTGACTACAGGCGTAATAGCCGGCATGGTGCTGGTGTTCCTGTTACTGGCGTATCTGGTATACGCCCTGCTGAATGCGGAGGCGTTCTGATGGCCGCTCAGGGATTTTTACTTATCGCCAGTTTCTTAGTCGTTCTGTTCATACTGGCGCGCCCGTTAGGCAAAATGCTGGCGGGCATGATCGCCAACGAACCGCTGCGCGGTGAAACGGTGCTGTGGCGAACGCTGGGGATTTCGACCGACGAAATGAGCTGGCAGCGGTATGCGCTCGCCATTCTGCTGCTCAACCTTTGCGGCCTGGTGGCTCTGTTCGCGCTGCTGATGCTCCAGGGTGTGCTGCCGTTTAACCCGCAGGGGTTTCCGGGGCTCTCCTGGCATCTGGCGCTGAACACTGCCGTCAGCTTTGTCACCAATACCAACTGGCAATCGTACGGCGGGGAAACCACGCTCAGTTATCTCAGCCAGATGGCGGGCCTGACCGTGCAAAACTTCCTGTCGGCGGCGAGCGGTATCGCGGTGCTTTTCGCCCTCGCCCGCGCATTTTCCCGCCAGCGTGTGACTACGCTCGGGAACGCATGGGTCGATCTTGTGCGCATCACGCTGTGGGTGCTGCTGCCGTTATCGCTGCTGGTCGCGCTGTTCTTTATTCAGCAAGGCACGCTGCAAAACCTGCTGGCGTATCAGCCTATCACCACGCTGGAAGGCGTTAGCCAGCAGTTGCCGATGGGGCCGGTCGCCTCACAGGAAGCGATCAAAATGATCGGCACCAACGGCGGCGGTTTCTTCAACGCCAACTCTTCGCATCCGTTCGAAAACCCGACGGCGCTGACGAATTTCGTGCAGATGCTGGCGATCTTCCTGATCCCTGCTGCGCTCTGCTTCGCCTTTGGTGAAGTGGTGAATGACAAACGCCAGGGCCGCGCGATTCTGTGGGCGATGAGCATCATCTTTGTCATTTGCGTCGCGGTAGTGATGTGGGCGGAAACTAAAGGTAACCCGCACCTCCTGGCGCTGGGCGCAGACAGCAACCTTAACCTGGAAGGGAAAGAGAGCCGCTTTGGCATTCTTGCCAGCAGCCTGTATGCGGTAGTGACTACGGCGGCATCCTGCGGCGCGGTCAACGCGATGCACGACTCCTTCACCGCCCTTGGCGGCATGGTGCCGATGTGGTTGATGCAGATTGGTGAAGTGGTGTTTGGCGGCGTCGGTTCCGGGCTGTACGGCATGTTGCTGTTCGTTCTGCTGGCGGTGTTCATCGCCGGGCTGATGATTGGCCGCACGCCAGAGTATCTCGGTAAAAAAATCGAAGTGCCTGAAATGAAAATGACCGCGCTGGCGATTCTGGTGACGCCGACGCTGGTGTTGCTCGGCACCGCACTGGCAATGATGACCGACGCCGGGCGCAGCGGCATGCTCAACCCTGGCACCCACGGCTTTAGTGAAGTGCTTTACGCCGTTTCCTCTGCGGCCAACAACAACGGCAGCGCCTTTGCAGGGTTAAGCGCCAACACTCCGTTCTGGAACTGCCTGCTGGCGTTTTGCATGTTGCTGGGCCGTTTTGCGGTGATTGTGCCCGTGCTGGCGATTGCCGGTTCACTGGTGAACAAAAAAATCCAGCCAGCTACTCCCGGCACGCTCGCCACTCACGATGCGCTGTTTATCGGCCTGCTGATTGGCACCGTGCTGCTGGTCGGCGCCCTGACCTTTATTCCCGCCCTGGCGATTGGCCCGGTCGCGGAACATCTTTCCCTGTTTTAAGCATTGCGGAGTATGTGTTTATGAGTCGCAAGCAACTGGCGCTGTTTGACCGCAAACTGGTTGGGCAGGCGCTACTCGACGCCATTAAAAAACTCAGCCCGACCATTCAGTGGCGTAACCCGGTGATGTTTATCGTCTGGATTGGCAGCGTGCTGACCACCGTGATGAGCCTCGCGATGGCAACCGGGCACCTGCAGGGTAACGCGCTGTTCAGCGGCGCGATCGCCCTGTGGCTGTGGTTTACGGTGCTGTTCGCCAACTTCGCGGAAGCGATGGCGGAAGGCCGTAGCAAAGCGCAGGCCAACAGCCTGAAGAGCGTGCAGAAAACCGCCTTCGCCCGCAAACTTCGCGCCCCGCAGCACGGGGCCGAAATGGACCATGTACCTTCTGATGAACTGCGCAAAGGTGACGTGGTGCTGGTGGAAGCCGGTGACATCATTCCCTGCGATGGCGAAGTGATTGAAGGAGGCGCGTCGGTGGATGAAAGCGCCATCACCGGGGAATCGGCACCCGTTATTCGTGAATCCGGCGGCGATTTCGCGTCGGTGACGGGCGGGACGCGTATTCTCTCCGACTGGCTGGTGATCCGTTGTAGCGTCAACCCAGGCGAAACCTTCCTTGACCGAATGATCGCCATGGTCGAAGGCGCGCAGCGTCGCAAAACCCCCAACGAAGTGGCGCTGACGATTCTGCTGGTCGCCCTGACGATTGTCTTCCTGCTGGCGACCGCCACCCTGTGGCCCTTCTCCACCTGGGGCGGTAAACCGGTGAGCGTGATCGTGCTGATAGCTCTGCTGGTGTGTCTGATCCCAACCACCATCGGCGGCCTGCTGTCGGCCATCGGCGTTGCCGGGATGAGCCGCATGTTGGGCGCTAACGTGATAGCCACCAGCGGCCGCGCGGTAGAAGCCGCAGGCGACGTCGATGTGTTGCTACTGGATAAAACCGGCACAATTACCCTCGGCAACCGCCAGGCATCGCAATTTTTACCTGCACAGGGCGTGGATGAAAGAACGCTGGCTGACGCGGCACAACTGTCGTCGCTGGCGGATGAAACGCCCGAAGGCCGCAGCATCGTGGTGCTCGCCAAACAGCGTTTTAACCTGCGCGAGCGCGACGTGCAGCAGTTGCACGCCACCTTTGTGCCCTTTACCGCACAAACCCGTATGAGCGGGATTAACATCGATAACCGCATGATCCGTAAAGGTTCAGTGGATGCCATTCGCCGCCACGTTGAAAGTAACGGCGGGCAATTCCCGGCGGATGTTGAGCATCTGGTCGAGGGGATCGCCCGTCAGGGTTCAACCCCGCTGGTGGTCGTGGAAGGCGCGAAAGTCCTTGGGGCGATTGCCCTGAAAGATATCGTAAAAGGCGGCATTAAAGAACGCTTCGTGCAACTGCGCAAAATGGGTATCAAGACGGTGATGATCACTGGCGATAACCGTCTGACCGCTGCCGCGATTGCCGCCGAAGCGGGCGTCGATGATTTTCTCGCCGAAGCGACGCCGGAAGCCAAGCTGGCGTTGATTCGCCAGTATCAGTCTGAAGGGCGCATGGTAGCGATGACCGGCGACGGCACCAACGACGCCCCGGCGCTGGCGCAGGCTGACGTCGCGGTGGCGATGAACTCCGGCACCCAGGCGGCGAAAGAAGCCGGCAACATGGTTGATCTCGATTCTAACCCGACCAAGCTGATCGAGGTGGTGCATATCGGTAAACAGATGCTGATGACCCGTGGCTCACTCACCACATTCAGCATCGCCAATGACGTGGCGAAATATTTCGCCATTATCCCGGCGGCGTTTGCCGCAAGCTGGCCGCAACTTGGCGTGTTGAACATCATGCATCTGCATTCGCCGGACTCAGCGATTCTGAGCGCGGTGATTTTCAACGCCCTGATCATCGTTTTTCTGCTGCCGCTGGCGCTGAAAGGCGTGAGTTATCAGCCCCTTTCCGCTTCTGCCATGCTGCGCCGCAACCTGTGGATTTACGGTCTGGGCGGCCTGATTGTGCCGTTTATCGGCATCAAAGCTATCGATCTGTTACTGACTCTGTTTGGTCTGGTGTGAGGTATACCATGTCTCTGCTTCGTCCTGCTGTTGTGATTTTTCTTTTTCTGGCACTGGTTACCGGCGGTGCTTATCCGCTGCTGACCACCGCGCTCGGCCAGTGGTGGTTTCACGATAGCGCCAACGGTTCGCTGATCATTGAGGGCAATCAGGTGCGCGGTTCCACGCTGATTGGGCAAAACTTTACCCAACCCGGCTATTTCCACGGTCGCCCCTCCGCCACGGCGGACATGCCCTACAACCCGATGGCATCGGGCGGCAGTAATCTGGCGGCGAGCAACCCGGCGCTGGATGATGCCATTCGCCAACGTGTCGCCCAACTTCGGGCAGCCAACCCGGATGCGCCGGCCGCCGTTCCCACGGAACTGGTGACGGCCTCCGCCAGCGGGCTTGATTACGGCCTGACGCCTGAAAGTGTGCGCTGGCAGGTGCCGCGCGTCGCCAGCGCGCGTCACGTCTCAGCGGAATGGCTCAATCAACAAATTGATGCCGCCACGCAGAAACCGCTGCTCGGTTTTCTCGGTCAACCTGTGGTAAATATTGTTGAGCTGAATATGGCGCTGGATGCCCACAAGGATAACTGATGATGACCGACGAGCCGCAACGCCCAAACCCGGATCGCCTGCTGGAGCAGACGGCCTCCCCGCATCGCGGAAAGCTGAAGATTTTCTTCGGTGCCTGCGCGGGCGTGGGGAAAACCTGGGCGATGCTGGCGGAGGCCCAGCGTCTGCGGGCGCAGGGGCTGGATATCCTGGCGGGCGTGGTGGAAACCCACGGGCGTAAAGAGACGGCGGAAATGCTCAAGGGCCTGACGCTGCTGCCGCAAAAGCGGCTGTCATGGCAGGGCCGTTATCTGCATGAGTTTGACCTGGACGCCGCCCTCGCCCGCCGCCCGGCGCTGGTCCTGATGGATGAACTGGCGCACAGCAACGCGCCCGGTTCGCGTCATCCCAAACGCTGGCAGGATATCGACGAACTTCTGGAAGCCGGAATCGACGTCTTTACTACCGTTAATGTCCAGCATCTGGAAAGCCTGAATGACATTGTCAGCGGCGTCACCGGCATTCAGGTGCGTGAAACGGTGCCCGACCCATTCTTTGATGCCGCCGATGAAGTGGTGCTGGTGGATCTGCCGCCGGACGACCTACGCCAGCGGCTGAACGAAGGCAAAGTGTACCTTGCCGGGCAGGCCGAACGCGCTATCGAGAATTTTTTCCGCAAAGGGAATCTCATCGCCCTGCGTGAACTGGCGCTGCGCCGCACGGCGGACCGCGTGGATGAACAGATGCGCGCCTGGCGCGATACCCAGGGCCAGGAAAAAGTCTGGCATACCCGCGACGCGATCCTGCTCTGCGTCGGCCACCATACGGGCAGCGAAAAACTGGTGCGCACCGCCGCACGTCTGGCGGCGCGTTTAGGCAGCGTCTGGCATGCCGTGTATGTAGAAACACCTACGCTGCATCGCCTGCCAGAGGCCCAGCGCCGCGCGATCCTCAGTTCGCTACGTCTGGCGCAGGAGCTGGGCGCGGAAACCGCCACCCTTTCCGACCCCTCGGAAGAAAAAGCAGTGATCCGCTACGCCCGTGAGCACAACCTTGGCAAAATCGTGATCGGCAGGCAGGAGAAGCGTCACTGGTGGAGCGGCGAGCGCTTTGGCGACCGCCTGGCCCGTCATGCACCGGATCTCGATCTGCTGGTTGTCGCGATGGACGAGAAACCGGATCCGCTGCCTTCATCAACCCGCGATCCGCGCAGCTTCTTTGACAAATGGCAGGTGCAAATCCGTGGCTGCGCGGTGGCGTTTGCCCTTTGCGCTGCTATCACGCTTATCGCGGCGCAATGGTTAATGGCCTTCGACGCCGCCAACCTGGTGATGCTCTATCTGCTCGGCGTGGTGATCGTCGCCCTCTTCTATGGCCGCTGGCCGTCGGTGCTGGCGACGGTTATCAACGTTATCAGTTTCGATCTCTTCTTTATCGCTCCGCGCGGTACGCTGGCGGTGTCTGATGTGCAATACCTTCTGACCTTCGGCGTGATGCTCACCGTGGGGCTGGTGATTGGCAACCTGACCGCCGGTGTGCGCTACCAGGCGCGGGTGGCACGCTATCGTGAACAGCGCACCCGCCATCTGTACGAGATGTCGAAAGCCCTGGCGGTGGGACGCAGCGCCGAAGATATCGCCCGCACCTGCGAGCAGTATATTCAGTCAACCTTCCATGCGCGCAGCCAGGTGCTGCTTCCCGACGAAAACGATAAGCTCACGCCGTCCACACAGCAGGACGGCCTGACGCCGTGGGATGATGCGATTGCGCGCTGGAGCTTCGATAAAGGCCTTCCCGCCGGGGCGGGCACCGATACCCTGCCCGGCGTGCCGTATCAGATCCTGCCGCTAAAAAGCGCCAGTAAAACGCTGGGGCTGGTGGTGGTCGAACCGCTTAACTTGCGCCAGTTGATGATCCCTGAGCAGCAGCGTTTGCTGGAGACATTCACACTGCTGGCCGCCAGCGCGCTGGAACGGCTGGCGCTCACCGCCAGTGAAGAACAGGCGCGATTTGCCAGCGAACGGGAAAGTTTACGCAACTCGCTGCTGGCCGCGCTTTCCCATGATTTGCGCACACCGCTGACGGTGCTGTTTGGTCAGGCGGAAATTCTGACGCTCGATCTCGCCAGCAGCGGCTCGCCTTACGCCCCGCAGGCCAATGAAATTCGCCAGCACGTGCTAAACACCACGCGGCTGGTGAATAATTTGCTGGATATGGCGCGCATCCAGTCTGGCGGCTTTAATCTTAATAAAGAGTGGCTGACGCTGGAAGAAGTGGTCGGCAGCGCGCTGCGTATGCTGGAACCCGGCCTGAACGGGCAGCAGATTGCGCTATCGCTTCCCGACCCGTTGATGCTTATTCACGTCGATGGCCCACTGTTTGAACGCGTACTGATCAACCTGCTGGAAAATGCGGTTAAGTACGCCGGGTCGCAGGCACAGATTGGCATTAACGCCCACGAGCAAAATCACCAGCTCTTGCTCGATATCTGGGATGACGGGCCGGGCATTGCGCAGGGGCAGGAATCACGAATTTTTGATAAATTCTCACGTGGAAATAAAGAGTCCGCCATTCCCGGCGTCGGGCTGGGGCTGGCGATTTGCCGGGCCATTGTCGATATTCATGGCGGCACGCTTTCAGCCAG
This sequence comes from Pseudocitrobacter sp. CD920760, assembly GCF_057782505.1. Lineage (NCBI taxonomy): Bacteria > Pseudomonadati > Pseudomonadota > Gammaproteobacteria > Enterobacterales > Enterobacteriaceae > Pseudocitrobacter > Pseudocitrobacter sp. CD920760. The sequence goes on along the minus strand of NZ_CM173490.1, from coordinate 1,563,242 downwards.
CAATCGCCCTGAAGGCGGCGCCTGTTTTCATGTTACACTTCCGCTGGAGTCTCCACCGGATCTTGAAGAATTTCATGAGGATATGTGACCAGCGTTCTGATTGTTGAAGATGAACAAGCCATCCGCCGTTTTCTGCGCACCGCGCTGGAAGCCGAAGGGCTGCGCGTATTTGACGCTCAAACATTACAGCGTGGGTTACTGGAAGCGGCAACGCGTAAACCCGATCTGGTGATCCTCGACCTCGGCTTACCCGATGGCGACGGGATCGATTTTATCCGCGATTTTCGCCAGTGGAGCGCTACGCCGGTTATAGTGCTTTCCGCACGTAGCGAAGAGAGCGACAAAATCGCCGCGCTGGACGCAGGCGCGGATGATTATCTCAGCAAACCATTCGGCATCGGCGAGTTGCAGGCCCGCCTGCGCGTCGCGCTACGCCGCCACGCCAATACCCAGCCCAACGACCCGCTGGTGACGTTCTCTGATGTGCAGGTCGATCTCGCGGCTCGCCGCATTGTGCGCGGCGGCGAAGAGGTGCATCTCACCCCTATCGAATTTCGCCTGCTGGCGGAACTGCTCAACAACCCCGGCAAAGTGCTCACCCAGCGTCAGTTGCTGAACCACGTCTGGGGGCCAAATGCGGTGGAACATAGTCATTATCTGCGGATTTATATGGGCCATATTCGGCAGAAACTGGAAGCCGACCCGGCACGGCCAAAACATTTCCTGACGGAGACGGGGATTGGGTATCGGTTTATGTTGTGAAGAACAATGTATGCATGTTCTACCCTTTTTATGATTACAAAGTGAAGAAACAAGAACCGTTATTCCGCTTACTGAATTCCGGGAAGTGCAGCATCAAATGAAAGCAGCGTTAATGAGTATTTATCGCTTTCAGTTCTTGCTGGCAGTTTTTTGACTGGCAGCGTCGCAACTCAATAATCCCAACATGCATCATCGTTCCAAAAAATCCGCTTTCGCTGACATAATCCTCATCAACTATCGGTCGAGTGCCTGGCTTGCCCTGACAAATCAGCATAAAAAATGAGGTATAGCATTGCCAACCGGGTAGCAGTCCTTCTTTTTCCTGTGCCGACATATCATGAAGATAAATCACCTCTATCGCGTTCCCGGCTGACAACTGCCAGCGGCGGGTATTATCAGGTTGGTTATCGCCATGGCAATTAGTCTTACACCGGGAAGGTGCAATATTGATCGGAAAGCTGCCTTTTAGGGCCTTCGTTTTATCCACAGGGGTTAGTAACCAATCGCCAGTTAAGGATGATTGTTCAGGTTGGGCACATGCAGTGAGCAATAATGTGGCGATAATAAATGCCACTCTCATGACAACGTTCCTTTTTGTCTTCATTTTGAATTCCTTTTGTTTCTTCAGATCGCTGACAACGTGCGCGTTGTTCTTGCCGGATGCGGCGTAAACGCCTTATCCGGCCTACAAAATATGTACGGACCTTGTAGGCCTGATAAGCGTAGCGCATCAGGCAATTTTACGGTTGTCATCAGTCACCAATAAAAAAGGAGCCGCAAGGCTCCTTTTTTATTTATTCGCTTTTACGCGTTTTTCAGCACTTCACTAACAATTTCTACCGCTTCTTTCTCAATCTGCTTACGGTGTTCTTCACCAAGGAAGCTTTCGCAGTAGATTTTATACGCGTCTTCCGTACCTGACGGACGCGCGGCGAACCAGCCGTTGTCAGTCATCACTTTCAGACCGCCGATGGATGCGCCGTTACCCGGTGCAGCCGTCAGACGTGCGGTGATAGGGTCACCGGCCAGGGTGCTGGCACTCACCATCTCTGGGGAGAGTTTAGACAGCGCCGCTTTCTGCGCAGAGGTCGCGCCAGCCTGCAAACGGTTGTAGCTTGGCGCACCGAAGCGTTTTGCCAGCTCGTTGTAATGCTCTTGCGGGTTCTTGCCGGTGACGGCGGTGATTTCCGCAGCCAGCAGGCACATGATGATGCCGTCTTTATCGGTAGACCACGGCGTGCCGTCGAAGCGCAGGAACGATGCCCCGGCGCTCTCTTCGCCGCCAAAACCGAAGCTGCCGTCAAACAGGCCATCCACGAACCATTTGAAACCGACAGGCACTTCCACCAGCTTGCGGCCCAGATCGTTAACGACACGGTCGATCATCGCGGAAGACACCAGCGTTTTACCCACGGCGACGTCTTTGCCCCACTGCGGACGGTGCTGGAACAGGTAGTTGATGGCAACCGCCAGATAGTGGTTCGGATTCATCAGGCCCGCAGGCGTGACGATACCGTGACGGTCGTAGTCCGGGTCGTTGGCGAACGCGAGGTCAAACTTATCGCGCAGCGCCAGCAGGCCCGCCATCGCGCACTCGGAGGAGCAGTCCATACGGATTGCGCCATCTTTGTCGAGATGCATAAAGCGGAAAGTCTGGTCAACCTGATCGTTAACGATGGTCAGATTCAGCTTGTAGTATTCGCCGATACGTTTCCAGTATTCGATACCGGAACCACCCAGCGGATCGACGCCCAGCGTCAGGCCCGCTTTCTGGATAGCCGCCATATCGACGATATCCGCCAGCCCTTCAATGAATGGCTGCACCAGGTCCATCTCTTTCACATGACCGGACGCCAGCGCGGCATCCAGAGAAATACGTTTCACGCCTTTCAGGCCATCGGCCAGCAGCGCATTGGCGCGATCTTCCACCACTTTGGTGACGTTAGTATCGGCCGGGCCACCGTTAGGCGGGTTGTATTTGATACCGCCATCTTCCGGCGGGTTGTGAGACGGCGTAATCACAATACCGTCAGCCAGTGGACCACCTTTTTTGTTGTGGACCAGAATAGCGTTCGACACAGCAGGCGTCGGCGTAAAGCCGTTATTTTCCTGCACAATGACATCCACACCGTTTGCCGCAAGCACTTCGAGCACCGAGATAAACGCCGGTTCAGAGAGCGCGTGGGTATCTTTACCGACGAAGCAAGGGCCGGTAATGCCGTTTTTCGCACGATCTTCGGCGATAGCCTGCGCGATCGCCAGAATATGAGGTTCATTGAAACTCTGGCGCGCCGCGCTGCCACGGTGTCCGGAAGTACCGAACTTCACTGCATGCTCTGCGTTACCCACTTCCGGTTTCAGCACATAGTACTGAGACGTCAGCTGGGCGACGTTAATCAAATCACTCTGTTGTGCAGGTTGGCCCGCACGGTTATGGATTGCCATTGCTTGATCCTTCTTATGCAAGGGTTAGATTGTGCCGCATACCTTTTCGATTAATTCAGCGGGGAACTGCATAAATTGCATAATGTGTTCCACCATACTGCATTTACGACCCGTGTTGGTATTCGTGATCACCCAATATGGGGTTTCCGGTACCTGTTTCGGTTTAGTCTGATTACCGTTTTTCAGCAGGGTTTGCTCATTGGCGGCAAAGTAGACACGCGTACGCCCATGAAGCGATTCCGTCGCTTCGGCAAACGCGTTGTTATCCAGTTTGTAGAGCGTCGTCAGGATCAGCATAAAGCGATTGACGGCTTTTTTCTGCTCAGCGTATTCGTCAGAGAGCAGCAGTTCACGCATCGCGCGAACTTTATCTTTCGCGGTTTTAACCGGTTTTACCTCGGCAACTGGAGCAACCTGAGCAGGCGCAACTTCAGCTTTGGCAACCGGAGCAGCAACAACAGGTTGTGATGCGGCGGAAAACTTCAGCATTCGCCGTAAAATGTCAGATGCGCTCTCGCCAATGTGCAGTGTGTGGGCGGCAATATAGCGATAGAGTTCGTCATCAACTTCGATCGTTTTCATCTTAATCCAGTGCAATTATTTTTTCTGAATACAAGTTGCTGGGATTATATGTTCAAAACCCAACAGCGGATAGCGTCATACCAGGATAGCGGCAAAAATGGGATAAAAATCGTATCTTGCCCCTGAACGTGAGAATGTCCAACATAATACCCTAACCCGACAGAGCGAAAAAAAGAACTTTGCTATGAAATTGAATACCCGAGCGCAATCTGCACAAAACCTGCACAATAATTCCCCCATTCTGCTCGTTCACGGCCTTTTCGGCAGCCTGGACAACCTTGGCGTACTGGCGCGCGACCTGGTGACCGACCACGATATCCTGCAAGTGGATATGCGTAATCACGGTCTTTCTCCGCGAGCGGATGAGATGAACTACCCGGCGATGGCCCAGGATCTGCTGGATACCCTCGACGCCCACAACATCGAGAAAGCCACGGTGATTGGTCACTCGATGGGCGGCAAAGCGGTGATGGCCCTGACCGCGCTAGCCCCGGAACGCATCGATAATCTGGTCGCTATTGATATCGCGCCGGTGGATTATCATGTGCGTCGCCACGATGAGATTTTTGCGGCGATTAACGCAGTCACCAACGCAGGTGTCTCCTCACGCCAGCAGGCCGCAACCGTGATGCGCGAATTTTTAGCCGAAGAAGGTGTGATTCAGTTTCTGCTGAAGTCGTTTGTTGACGGCGAGTGGCGCTTTAACGTACCGGTGCTGTGGGATCAGTACCCGCACATCGTCGGCTGGGAGACGATTCCGGCGTGGGATCATCCGGCACTGTTTATCCCCGGCGGAAATTCGCCTTATGTTACCGAAACTTACCGTAACGACCTGCTCTCGCAATTCCCACAGGCGCGTGCGCACGTCATTGCAGGCGCTGGCCACTGGGTGCATGCGGAAAAACCGGACGCGGTGCTGCGCGCCATCCGCCGATATTTAGCAGACTGATTAAAAACTCAACGACCGCGCGCCATTATGGCCGTGGTCGTTGGCGTGTCGGTTGCACTGATGTATGATTGCGCGCTGTCTGCACCGGGCGTTTCCCGGTAGCTTGTTTCCCCGAAGTCACTCTGAATCATGGCAAAAGAACAAACGGACCGAACGACAATTGATTTGTTCGCAAATGAGCGTCGGCCGGGAAGACCCAAAACCAATCCGCTTTCGCGTGACGAACAGCTGCGCATCAATAAGCGTAATCAATTAAAACGCGATAAAGTTCGCGGTTTGAAGCGCGTCGAGCTGAAACTCAATAACGATGCGGTAGATGCCCTGAACGAACTGGCAACCGCGCGCGATATGAGTCGCAGTGAGCTTATCGAAGAGATTCTGATGAGCCAGTTAGCCCTGCTTCGCGCGCAGGAAAAGCTCTGAAAATTTCATAAAATCCCGCTTTCATGTAGCAGAGTGTGCAGTCCGGTACGATTGCTGATTCCGCACCCTTCTCTGTTCTGCTATGATTGCCCTTATCTGTGGGCAATACGCCACCACCATATCATTAAGTTTCAAGAGGTTATTTAACTCATGGCAATCGTTGGCATTTTCTTTGGTAGCGACACCGGCAATACCGAAAATATTGCAAAAATGATTCAGAAACAGCTTGGTAAAGACGTTGCCGACGTGCATGACATTGCCAAGAGCAGCAAAGAAGACCTGGCTGCATTCGACATTCTGCTGCTGGGTATCCCTACCTGGTACTACGGTGAAGCCCAGTGCGACTGGGACGATTTCTTCCCGACGCTGGAAGAAGTTGATTTCAATGGCAAACTGGTTGCACTGTTCGGCTGCGGCGACCAGGAAGACTATGCGGAATACTTCTGTGATGCGCTGGGCACTATCCGCGACATCATCGAACCGCGCGGTGCGACCATCGTCGGCCACTGGCCAACAGCGGGTTACCACTTCGAAGCCTCTAAAGGCCTGGCCGATGACGACCACTTCGTAGGTCTGGCTATTGATGAAGATCGTCAGCCGGAACTGACCGCTGAACGTGTAGAAAAATGGGTAAAACAGATTTCTGAAGAGCTGCATCTGGAAGAGATCAAAAACGCCTGATTCTTGATGCGGCGTGACTTTTCAAATCACGCCGCATTAATAGGTAGAAGCAATCAAAATAATAGCTACAATTTTTTAACTTTTGAGCGTAAATCTGTACAATATCTTCTGAATTTAGCGAGTTTGCTGGTCAAGCCTCGTTTTCGAAATCTTTATTCGCCCAGGTCTTGCTGTTTTCATTTAGAAGGCGTCATTCTATAATGAGACGCATTACACTCGGTGCACTCTCTGTGATACTTCCGCGTTTGGAAGTCAATCGTTTAGCAACAGGACAGATTCCGCATGACTGACAACAATACCGCATTAAAGAAGGCTGGCCTGAAAGTCACACTTCCCCGGTTAAAGATCCTGGAAGTGCTTCAGGAACCAGACAATCACCATGTCAGCGCGGAAGACTTATACAAACGCCTGATCGACATGGGTGAAGAGATTGGTCTGGCGACCGTCTACCGCGTTCTGAACCAGTTTGATGACGCGGGCATTGTCACGCGCCATAATTTTGAAGGTGGCAAGTCCGTTTTCGAACTGACTCAACAACACCATCACGATCACCTGATCTGCCTCGACTGCGGCAAGGTTATCGAATTCAGCGATGATTCCATCGAAGCTCGTCAGCGTGAAATTGCCGCGAAACACGGTATCCGCTTAACCAACCACAGCCTGTACCTGTATGGTCACTGTGCTGAGGGCGACTGCCGCGAAGATGAACACGCGCACGATGGCGTAGAGAAGTAATTTCTTCGAGATTCTGAAAAGCCAACCTTCGGGTTGGCTTTTTTATTGCCTCTGTAAAGACAAAAAAAGCCGGAGACGCTTTAGGTCCCCGGCTCTGTGCAGGCCTTATTGTCTTACTTTGTCGTGTTATTACTGCGAATTTCCTGCCAGATTAACCCGCAATCTTTCTTCACGGCCTGATCGTTACCGGTTTTTCTCGCCAGAATGCACGCCTGATAATCGCTTACCCGCACGGTCTCCTGATTGGCAAACTGCTGGTGCGCCTTCTCCTGCTTCAGCACGTTCAGCACCTGCTGGCAGGCTTCGATTTTTTCCGGCGAGCCTTCTGCGGTGTTGATACAGGCGCTATAGGCATCTTTTAAACGCGTATCTTCTTTTGGTGCTTCAGACTGAGCGCAGCCCGCCAGCGCCGCGACCAGCGCAGCAATCATCACTGTTTTTTTCATGTTATTAGCCTTATACGACACGGCGGGCTCTGCGGCCCGCCTGAATACTTATCAGAAGATGGTGAACGGTGCGATAACCATAAATTTCACGTCACGTTCATCCTGGAAGATGTTGCCGTAACCACCGCTCCAGCTCGGGATATCCGAGTGGTTGTCGTACTGGGTGAAGTGCAGTTTTAACAGAGTACCTTTCGCGCGGCCTTCCTGTACGGTGTATGCCACATCGAAGCTGTAAGAAGACTCTTCGATAGTTTTGTTTTTGTCGTAGTACGCGTCCGGGTTGATCTGCCAGGTAGACGGTTTGGCATCCCAGGCGTAGACGTATGATGCACCTACAGCCCAGCCCGGCAGGTTCCAGTTCTTCAGGTCATACATCGCACCGAAGAACACCGCTTTTTCGCCGTTGGCGTTGAAGTCAGAACGGTTATCCCACCACACATCGAGGCGACCGTTAGAGGAGGCGTAGGTTGGCGTCATACGCTGCAGGAAGTAGCCCTGCTGGCCTTCAGCCTTAACCCAGGTCCCTTCCAGACGCAGGTCAACCTGCCCCACTTTGTAACCGAAGGTCAGCGCCTGCAACCACGCGGTGCCGTCATAAATATCGTTTACGGTGCGGTCATCCACTTTATCGCGGGTACCGTAGAACTGATAGCTGGTAGACAGCGGGCTACCGGCGATATCAAATTTGTAGCTGGCTTTGGCAAAGTACTGATCGACATAGCCTTCCGCCTGACCAAATGCCGCTTCCAGTACCAGGTCATTTTTGAAGTCATATTTCATACCGATGGAGTGCAGATAATCGACTTTCGTGCGCTTATCGTTCTGGTAGAAATTATCCATTTCGATATGCCATGGGGCCTTATATTCATTGGTCCACATGTAGGAGAAGCTCAGCGCGCCAGCATCGCCGTAATCAAAGTTCGCGCCCGCTTCTGCACCCTGATAGGTGCCTGGCATAAAGCTCCAGTGCGGCGCTAACAACGTTTGGCCGGTTGGCTGAATATAACCACCACGCGCCCAAACCGGGCCATACTTAAATTTCGCAGCGGCTTTATAAAGGCTCACACCGCTTTTATCGCCGGAGTAATCTTCCGAGTAGCCTTTATTTTTAGACGAGAACGCAATTTCGTTCGGGTGACCACTTTCTGAGGATTCTGCCATTTCGATAGCGGTAAACGCCGCAATATCGAGGCCGAACATATCAGCAGCATAGCCGGACTGGAAATCGAGGTTGGCGTTCCAGGTGGAGTGAGAAAGGTTGGTTTTATATTTGTCGTTATCGGTCACATCTTTACGGTCACGCTCACGCTGCCAGTAATAGATGCCGCCCGTTAACGTGGAGTCATCGACAAAGCCTGCTGCACTCGCCTGGGGAACAACTACCAGGCCCGACATTGCTGTGACACCGGCAATAGCCAGCGCCAGCGTACTACGTTTGCCACTGAACGTACGCATATGTGTATCCTCTTTGACTTTTAAAATGCCGCTGCAAAGCAGAGGCTAAAAATAAAAAACTGATAAAAAGTAGCGGGTGAAAAGCACCTTTTGCTACAGGATTAGAGTATTTTTCGCGACGCGAATTATCAATCCTTTTTCGCAAGCAAAATGCAGGACTATGACAAAGCGCACATATTTCGTTGCGTCTTGTAACAAATGCGATTTATTAACATTAAGCGGCGCAATGCCTTATCTCATCAGGGGAAAAGGTTAATAGCGCAGGTTGCAAGGATGTATCTTGATGAAATGATGCAAACGGGTGATGCCTGCATTAAAAAGATTAATTCGCATCGCGAATATGAGAGATAAAAAAAACGCCGCAAATGCGGCGTTTTTCACAAACAGAAGATTACTCGCCCGCTTTCGCCCAGGTATCACGCAGGCCAACGGTGCGGTTGAACACCAGTTTTTCTGCGGTAGCGTAGCGGCTGTCGAGGCAGAAGTAGCCTTCACGCTCGAACTGATACGCTTTACCGGCAACAGCAGCTTTCAGAGACGGTTCAGCAAAGCCCTGCTTGATAACCAGCGAATCCGGGTTCATCACCGACAGGAAGTCATCTGCCGCACCTGGGTTCGGCACGCTGAACAGACGATCGTACAGGCGGATTTCAACCGGCAGCGCGTGTGCCGCGCTCACCCAGTGAATAACGCCTTTCACTTTACGGCCATCTGCCGGGTCTTTGCTCAGGGTATCGGCATCGTAGGTACAGAAGATGGTGGTGATATTACCTTCTGCATCTTTCTCTACGCGTTCTGCTTTAATCACGTAAGCATTACGCAGACGCACTTCTTTACCCATCACCAGACGCTTGTACTGCTTGTTGGCTTCTTCGCGGAAGTCAGCACGATCGATCCAGATTTCACCGCTAAACGGTACTTCACGGCTGCCCATTTCCGGTTTGTTCGGATGGTTCGGCATGGTGACCATTTCGCCTTCGCCCTGGTAGTTTTCGATAACCAGTTTCACCGGATCGATAACCGCCATTGCGCGCGGAGCGTTTTCGTTGAGATCTTCGCGAATACAGGATTCCAGCGACGCCATCTCAATGGTGTTGTCCTGCTTGGTCACGCCGATGCGTTTGCAGAACTCACGGATAGCGGCGGCGGTGTAGCCACGACGACGCAGACCGGAAATGGTCGGCATACGCGGGTCATCCCAGCCTTCAACGTGTTTTTCCATCACTAGCTGGTTCAGCTTACGCTTGGACATCACGGTGTATTCCAGATTCAGACGCGAGAATTCGTACTGGCGCGGGTGAACCGGAATAGAGATGTTGTCGAGAACCCAGTCATACAGGCGACGGTTGTCCTGGAATTCCAGAGTGCACAGGGAGTGCGTAATGCCTTCCAGCGCATCGCTGATGCAGTGGGTGAAGTCGTACATCGGGTAGATGCACCACTTGTTGCCGGTCTGGTGGTGCTCGGCAAATTTAATACGGTACAGCACCGGATCGCGCATCACGATGAACGGCGACGCCATGTCGATTTTCGCGCGCAGGCAGGCTTTACCTTCTTCGAAGCCGCCGGTACGCATTTTTTCGAACAGCGCCAGGTTTTCTTCGACGCTGCGGTCGCGGAACGGGCTGTTTTTACCCGGCGCAGTCAGGGTGCCGCGGTATTCGCGGATCTCTTCCGGCGACAGTTCGTCAACGTAGGCCAGGCCTTTGTTGATCAGTTCAACGGCATATTGATGCAGTTGATCAAAATAGTCTGAGGAGTAGTGAATATCACCGGCCCAGTGAAAACCTAACCACTCGACGTCGTGTTTGATCGACTCGACGTATTCGATATCTTCTTTTACCGGGTTAGTGTCATCAAAACGCAGGTTGCACAGGCCCTGATAGTCCTGCGCGACGCCAAAGTTCAGGCAGATCGATTTCGCATGGCCGATGTGCAGATAACCGTTCGGCTCAGGCGGAAAACGGGTATGGACTGTGGTGTGCTTCCCACTGGCCAGATCTTCATCGATGATCTGACGAATAAAGTTACTCGGGCGGGCTTCAGCCTCACTCATCGTGGATTCCTCAAAAGCGTAAATAACGTATAACGGCGTATGATCTTATAAGCCGGACGCAGAGACAACCCTTAACTTGCAGAAAATGCGTCTTTGAAGAGGAATATGGGGATCATTTGCTGCAAAAAAAAGCGGCGGAGGAAAGTCCCCCGCCGCTTAAGGCAATCGCGAACTCAGGAGCGATTATTTACCTTTAATTTCATACAACGCTGTTTGCCCCGCAACGACATGACCCTGCGCCTTAATCACCAGGCCGCTGAAGTCGTCAATGTTGCTGCAAACCACCGGGCTAATCATTGAACGTGCATTGGCGTTCAGGTAGTCGAGATCCATTTCCAGAACCGGCTGACCTGCTTTCACTTCGGCACCCTCTTCCACCAGGCGAGTAAAGCCCTGGCCGTTCAACGCAACGGTATCGATACCCATGTGGACAACGATTTCCGCGCCTTTCTCGGTTTCCAGGCAGAACGCATGGTTGGTATTAAAGATTTTCACGATGGTGCCCGCAGCCGGGGAAACCACGGTTTTTTCCGTTGGTTTAACCGCTACGCCGTCGCCTACCGCTTTGCTGGCAAAGGCTTCGTCTGGCACCTCTTCCAGCGCCACCACTTCACCGGTTACCGGGGAAACCAGCTCGGCAATCACCGTGCTGTTATTCGGCACAGCTTGCGGTTTAGCCGCAGGCGCTGCTGCCGGTGCCGCAGTGGCTTCAGCCGCCGCAACCGGGCCTGTGGTTTTCATCGCGTTGGCGATTTTCTCTGCCACGAAGCCAACGATAATCTGCACGCTGGTTTTGTTCAGGCGAATCACGCCGGATGCGCCCAGACGTTTCGCCATGGCGTCGTTCACCAGAGAAGAGTCTTTCACGTTCAGACGCAGACGGGTGATACAGGCATCAATGCCGGTCAGGTTGTCAGAACCACCAATCGCGGCGATGTACTGGCGCGCCAGGCCGGAAACATCCTGCTCTTTATCGCTACCTACATTCGTGTCCTGACCATCCGCTTCGCTACCGGCAACCGCCAGCTCGCGACCCGGGGTCATCAGGTTGAATTTGGTGATGGTGAAACGGAACACCACGTAGTAGATAACGAAGAACACCAGGCCCTGCGGGATTAGCATCCACCAGTGTGTCGCCAGCGGGTTACGCGAGGAGAGCACCATATCCACCAGCCCGGCGCTGAAGCCGAAACCGGCAATCCACTGCATGCTGGCCGCGATAAATACGGAGATACCGGTCAGGAAGGCGTGGATCACGTACAGTACCGGCGCCACGAACATGAAGGAGAATTCCAGCGGCTCGGTGATCCCGGTGAAGAATGCCGCGAAAGCACCCGCCATCATGATACCCAGCACTTTCGCTTTGTTCTCAGGACGCGCGCAGTGATAGATAGCCAGCGCTGCACCCGGCAGGCCGAACATCATGATTGGGAAGAAGCCCGCCTGATAACGACCGGTGATACCGACAACCGCTTTACCCGCTTCGATAGACTGTGCGCCACCGAGGAAGTTAGGAATGTCGTTAATGCCCGCCACGTCGAACCAGAACACGGAGTTCAGCGCGTGGTGCAGGCCAACCGGAATCAGCAGGCGGTTGAAGAAGGCGTAAACGCCCGCGCCAACGGAGCCCAGTTTCTGGATGTGCTCACCGAAGTTCACCAGACCGTCGAAAATTACCGGCCAGATGTACATCAGAATAAAAGCGACCACGATCATCACAAACGAGGTCAGAATCGGCACCAGACGGCGACCGCTGAAGAACGACAGCGCCTTCGGCAGCTCAACGCTGCTGAAGCGGTTGTAGAGTTCCGCAGAGATAATACCGACCAGAATACCCACGAACTGGTTGCTGATCTTACCGAACGCCGCCGGAACCTGGTCCGCCGGGATCTTCTGGATCATCGCTACCGCCGCCGGAGAACACAGCGTGGTCAACACGAGGAAGCCCACAAAGCCGGTCAGCGCCGCAGCACCGTCTTTATCTTTTGACATCCCATAAGCCACACCAATGGCAAACAGGACGGACATGTTATCAATAATGGCCGAGCCAGACTTAATGAAGAACGCGGCAAGGGCATTATCGCCACCCCAGCCAACAGGGTCGATCCAGTAACCAACCCCCATCAAAATTGCCGCTGCAGGCAGCGTGGCGACCGGCACCATCAGTGCGCGACCGACCTTCTGTAAATAACCTAGAATACTCACTTTATTCCCCCTATGAGACCCTGTTAGGCTCACGCTTTGCTGTTTTTTTATAGTGTTACAACTGATAAGTACGACGAATTATTCATTGACATGTGGAGTGTGTGAAAAATTAATTCGTATCGCAAATTAAACACCCATTTTTTGTGATTTTTGTCACCAAATATCGCTATACTCTCTCCCTTTTGCTGGCTAACTCGCAAAACTTATTTTATCATTCAAAAAATCAAAGCGGATTGACCCCTTGTTACCGCGAAAGTGCGTTACGCTTTATGATAAGCATTCGTCAATCCACGACCTTTTTAAATTAACTATAGAGGTGAACAATGAGACTGATTCCCCTGGCTACAGCAGAACAAGTGGGCAAATGGGCCGCGCGTCATATCGTTAACCGCATCAACGCGTTCAACCCAACCGCCGATCGTCCGTTCGTGCTGGGTCTGCCGACTGGCGGCACACCGCTGACTGCCTATAAAGCACTGGTAGAAATGCATAAAGCGGGCCAGGTTAGCTTCAAGCACGTTGTGACGTTCAACATGGACGAATACGTGGGCCTGCCGAAAGAGCACCCGGAAAGCTATCACAGCTTCATGCACCGTAATTTCTTCGACCACGTTGATATTCCGGCTGAAAACATTAATTTACTGAATGGTAACGCCGCAGATATTGACGCAGAATGCCGTCGTTATGAAGAAAAAATTCGTTCTTACGGCAAAATCCACCTGTTTATGGGTGGCGTAGGTAACGATGGTCACATCGCGTTCAACGAACCGGCTTCTTCTCTGGCTTCCCGTACCCGTATCAAAACCCTGACACACGACACCCGCGTGGCAAACTCCCGTTTCTTTGACGGCGACGTCTCTCTGGTTCCAAAATACGCGCTGACCGTTGGCGTGGGCACCCTGCTGGACGCAGAAGAAGTGATGATTCTGGTGCTGGGCAACCAGAAAGCACAGGCGCTGCAGGCTGCTGTAGAAGGCAACGTCAACCACATGTGGACCATCAGCTGCCTGCAGCTGCATCCGAAAGCCGTTATGGTGTGCGATGAGCCGTCCACGATGGAGCTGAAAGTGAAAACGTTGAAATATTTCAACGAACTGGAAGCGGAAAACATCAAAGGTCTGTAATGTATTATCGCCCTGCGGCATGTGCAGGGCGCTTTTTAGAAACCCGGGGGTCGTAATGTATGCATTAACTCATGGTCGGATTTACACTGGCCGCGAAATTCTGGATGACCACGCGATTATTATCGCCAATGGCCTTATCGAACGTCTCTGCCCGCTGGCAGAATTACCGTCAGATATTGAACAACGTTCAGTCAACGGCGCCATTATTGCCCCTGGTTTTATCGACGTTCAGCTGAATGGCTGCGGCGGCGTGCAGTTCAACGATACGGCAGAAGCCGTGAGCGTTGAAACGCTGGAAATCATGCAGAAAGCCAACGAAAAATCGGGCTGTACCAGCTACCTGCCAACGCTGATTACCTGTAGCGACGATCTCATGAAACAGGGCGTGCGCGTGATGCGCGAGTACCTGGCCAAACATCCGAATCAGGCGCTGGGCCTTCATCTGGAAGGGCCGTGGCTGAACATCATTAAGAAAGGCACCCATAACCCGGCCTATATCCGCAAACCCGAAGCCTCGCTGGTCGACTTCCTGTGTGAGAACGCGGACGTGATTACTAAAATCACCCTGGCCCCGGAAATGGTAGAGCCTGAAGTTATCCGTAAACTGGTTGCCGCGGGGATCGTGATTTCTGCCGGTCACTCCAATGCGACGCTGGAAGAAGCCAAAACCGGCTTCCGCGCAGGCATTACGTTTGCCACCCACCTTTATAACGCGATGCCGTACATCAGTGGCCGCGAACCGGGTCTGGCGGGCGCCATTTTTGACAATGCCGACGTCTACTGCGGGATCATCGCTGATGGCCTGCACGTCAACTACGCCAACATCCGTAACGCCAAACACCTGAAAGGTGAGAAACTGTGTCTGGTTACGGACGCCACCGCGCCGGCAGGTGCAAACATTGATCAGTTCATTTTTGCTGGTAAAACAATATACTACCGTAACGGTTTGTGCGTAGATGAAAACGGTACGCTGAGCGGCTCCTCTTTAACCATGATTGAAGGGGTTCGCAATCTGGTTGAGCACTGCGGTATTGCGCTCGACGAAGTGCTGCGCATGGCCACGCTCTACCCGGCTCGCGCAATTGGCGTCGATAGCCATCTGGGCCAGATTGCCCCGGGCATGACCGCAAACCTGACCGCGTTCACGCGCGATTATAAAATCACCAAGACCATCGTTAATGGTGACGAGGTCGTTAACTGAGTAAGCGAAAGTATGACATCAGGCGGACAAGCTCAAATTGGTAATGTTGACCTCGTAAAACAGCTTAACAGTGCGGCCGTTTACCGCCTGATTGACCAGCATGGGCCAATCTCGCGCATTCAAATCGCCGAACAGAGCCAGCTTGCTCCTGCCAGCGTAACCAAAATTACGCGTCAGCTTATTGAGCGCGGATTGATTAAAGAAGTCGATCAACAGGCCTCCACCGGGGGCCGCCGCGCTATCTCTATCGTCACCGAAACCCGCAATTTCCACACCATCGGCGTGCGCCTGGGCCGTCACGATGCGACGCTCACCCTTTACGATCTCAGCAGCAAAGCGGTGGCCGAAGAGCACTATCCGCTGCCTGAACGCACCCAGGAAACGCTGGAACACGCGCTGCTCAATACCATCGCCACCTTTATAGAAACCTGCCAGCGAAAAATTCGCGAGCTGATCGCTATTTCCGTGATTTTGCCCGGCCTGGTTGACCCGGAAAGCGGCGTGATCCGCTATATGCCGCACATTGCGGTGGAAAACTGGGGGCTGGTTGGCGCACTGGAAAAACGCTTTAACGTCACCTGTTTTGTCGGCCACGATATCCGCAGCCTCGCGCTGGCGGAGCACTATTTCGGTGCAAGCCAGGACTGTGAAGACTCCATTCTGGTGCGCGTACATCGCGGCACCGGCGCAGGGATTATCTCTAACGGGCGGATTTTCATTGGCCGTAACGGTAACGTCGGTGAAATTGGTCATATTCAGGTCGACCCGCTCGGCGAGCGCTGCCACTGCGGTAACTTCGGCTGTCTGGAAACCGTTGCCGCCAACGCCGCGATTGAACACCGCGTGCGTCACCTGCTGGAACAAGGCTATCAGAGCCGCATGACGCTTGATGATTGCAATATCAAAACTATCTGCAAAGCCGCTAATAAAGGCGATGCGCTGGCGACAGAAGTGGTTGAGCACGTAGGACGCCATTTGGGTAAAACCATCGCCATTGCTATCAACCTGTTCAACCCGCAGAAAATCGTCATTGCCGGTGAAATTACCGAGGCGGAACGTATTTTGCTGCCCGCCATCGAAGGCTGCATTAACACCCAGGCGCTGAAAGCGTTTCGCAAAAATCTGCCGGTGGTGCGCTCTACGCTCGATCACCGCTCCGCGATTGGCGCGTTTGCGCTGGTCAAACGTGCGATGCTCAACGGTATTCTGTTGCAGCATTTGCTGGAAGGTTAATCCTCTTGCGCGAGGCGGCCTCTCGCAAGGCAGCCTGCGTAATTCCGTGTATAATTACGCCTCTTTCAGACCATGTCAGGTAGTCCATGACCATTCAGAATGTAATTTGTGATATCGACGGCGTGCTGATGCACGATAACGTGGCCGTACCGGGTGCCGCAGAATTTCTAACTCGAATTCTGGAGAAAGGCCTGCCGCTGGTACTGTTGACCAACTACCCTTCCCAAACCGGGCAAGACCTGGCGAACCGTTTTGCCACCGCAGGCGTTGACGTGCCGGACAGCGTGTTTTACACCTCGGCGATGGCAACCGCGGATTTCCTGCGTCGTCAGGAAGGAAAAAAAGCCTACGTTGTCGGGGAAGGCGCGCTGATCCACGAACTCTACAAAGCCGGTTTTACCATCACCGATGTGAACCCGGATTTCGTGATCGTGGGTGAAACCCGCTCCTATAACTGGGAGATGATGCATAAAGCGGCCTTCTTCGTCGCCAACGGCGCACGCTTTATTGCCACCAACCCGGACACCCACGGTCGCGGTTTTTACCCGGCCTGCGGCGCACTGTGCGCGGGTATCGAAAAAATTTCCGGGCGCAAGCCGTTCTACGTGGGCAAGCCAAGCCCGTGGATTATTCGCGCCGCGCTGAACAAAATGCAGGCGCACTCCGAGCAGACGGTGATCGTTGGCGATAACCTGCGTACCGATATTCTGGCGGGCTTCCAGGCCGGGCTGGAAACCATCCTGGTGCTCTCTGGCGTCTCGACGCTGGACGATATCGACAGTATGCCGTTCCGCCCATCGTGGATTTATCCGTCAGTCGCGGAAATCGATGTGATTTAAGATTTACGTTGCCGGATAACCATTCGCTTATCCGGCAACCTCCGCAAACATCGATTCTTCAATGAAAACGTCAAATTATTGATGATTCGCTAATTCCTCAGTTCAAAACCTGTCCATTTTTCAGCATCCGGCAACTCCTGTTGCACTATTTCTTTTTCAGCCCCTAAAACGCTTGCGCCCTCTCCCGCTTTGCGGCATTTTTTATCCCATAGCCACAACAATTTCACGACATTACAGGGTTAACGGAGAAGTCTATGTGTTCGATTTTTGGTGTACTGGATATTAAAACTGACGCGGGCGAGCTGCGTAAAAAAGCGCTTGAGCTCTCCCGCCTGATGCGCCATCGCGGCCCGGACTGGTCCGGTATTTATGCGTGCGACAAAGCCATTCTGGCGCACGAACGTCTGTCGATTGTTGACGTCAATGCCGGTGCGCAGCCGCTGTATAACGAAAAGAAAACGCATGCGCTGGCCGTGAACGGTGAAATCTACAACCATCAGGCACTGCGCGCGGAATACGCTGACCGCTACCAGTTCCAGACCGGTTCTGACTGCGAAGTGATCCTCGCGCTGTATCAGGAAAAAGGCCCGGAATTCCTCGACGATTTGCAGGGGATGTTTGCTTTCGCCCTCTACGACAGCGAAAAAGACGCCTACCTGATTGGCCGCGACCACATCGGCATTATCCCGCTGTATATGGGTTACGACGAATTCGGTAACTTCTATGTTGCTTCAGAAATGAAAGCGCTGACGCCGGTTTGCCGCACCATCAAAGAGTTCCCGGCAGGCAGCTACCTGTGGAGCAAAGATGGCGAAATTCGTCAGTACTATCAGCGTGACTGGTTTGACTATGATGCGGTGAAAGACAACGTTACCGATAAAAACGAACTGCGTCAGGCGCTGGAAGAGTCCGTGAAAAGCCACCTGATGTCTGACGTGCCTTACGGCGTCCTGCTCTCCGGTGGTCTGGATTCCTCCGTGATTTCCGCCATCACCAAAAAATTCGCCGCACGTCGCGTGGAAGATGGGGAACGCTCCGAAGCCTGGTGGCCGCAGCTGCACTCCTTCGCCGTTGGTCTGGAAGGGTCGCCTGACCTGAAAGCCGCGCAGGAAGTGGCAAACCACCTCGGCACCGTGCACCATGAAATTCACTTCACCGTGCAGGAAGGTCTGGATGCCATTCGGGATGTTATCTATCACATCGAAACCTATGATGTGACGACAATTCGCGCCTCTACGCCGATGTATTTGATGTCGCGTAAAATCAAAGCGATGGGCATCAAAATGGTGCTCTCTGGCGAAGGTTCTGATGAAGTGTTTGGCGGCTACCTTTACTTCCATAAAGCGCCAAACGCGAAAGAGCTGCACGAAGAGACTGTACGTAAATTGCAGGCGCTGCACATGTACGACTGCGCGCGTGCCAACAAAGCGATGTCAGCATGGGGCGTGGAGGCTCGCGTACCGTTCCTGGATAAAAAATTCCTCGATGTGGCGATGCGTATCAACCCGCAGGACAAAATGTGCGGCAACGGCAAAATGGAAAAACACGTTCTGCGCGAATGTTTTGAATCCTACCTGCCGGCAAGCGTCGCATGGCGCCAGAAAGAGCAGTTCTCTGATGGCGTAGGCTACAGCTGGATTGACACACTGAAAGAAGTAGCGGCGAAACAGGTTACCGACCAGCAACTGGAAACCGCGCACTTCCGCTTCCCGTACAACACGCCGAGCTCTAAAGAGGGTTATCTGTACCGCGAAATCTTCGAAGAGTTATTCCCGGTGCCAAGCGCAGCGGAATGCGTGCCGGGCGGCCCGTCAGTCGCGTGCTCTTCCGCGAAAGCGATTGAGTGGGATGAAGCGTTCAAAACCATGGACGATCCGTCTGGTCGCGCGGTGGGCGTTCACCAGTCAGCCTACAAATAAGAGCGTGTTGTGAAATGCCCCGGCCCACGAGCCGGGGTTTTTTATTACTGTTTTTTCGTATCCTGTTCCAGGTACGCTGTCAGGAAATGTTCCGCGTTAGCACCCGACCCGTTAGAGAGTTCCTCGTTATAGTTGATCCACCAGTTGGATTGCTCATCAGGAAGATACAGGCTACCGTTGCCGTCTTTAATGCGCGCCAGTTCAAACGGTTTCCCTTTTATTTCAGCGGTATAGCTTTTCTCGCCGTCTCGCGTAATTTGAACTTTGCAGCGGAAAATACGCCCGTCAATGTCGTTATCGACATGCGAAACCTGCACTAACGCTTCATTCGCTTCGCGTGGCCCGATGCGCATCAGCCAGACAACGGCACCTTCCTGCCCGCGATAAGCCTGCACATATTTGCTGGTTTCCGGCCGAGCCTGATCGGCAAACGCGGACTGCATCAGTAAAAAAACACCTAAAAAAGCGGTAATCAAACGCAACATACTATTCCCTCAATAATGTAGCGATGGGGAGCATCCCCTTATGGTCGTGACAAACATGCAGGCGCAACGCTTCCTGCCCTGACAAATTTGGCGTTATCAGTATTTCACAGAGCAATTTCTCAACACTATTGATGGAATCCGAATTTCATCCTTTACGCTGAAATAACAGCTTCATGCCGTGCATAAAAACACGAAGTAACCAATTTTTGCCGAATATTCCATCACGCTGTTCGCAACCTAACCAAACAGTCACATTCCGGCAATTTTCCTTGAAAAAGAGGTTGACGCTACAAGGCTCAATACGCATAATGCGCCCCGCAACGCCGATAAGGTAACGCGAAAAAAAGATGGCTACGTAGCTCAGTTGGTTAGAGCACATCACTCATAATGATGGGGTCACAGGTTCGAATCCCGTCGTAGCCACCATCTTTTTTGCGGGAGTGGCGAAATTGGTAGACGCACCAGATTTAGGTTCTGGCGCCGCAAGGTGTACGAGTTCAAGTCTCGTCTCCCGCACCATTCACCAATATGCGTTGCACGGATGGGGTATCGCCAAGCGGTAAGGCACCGGTTTTTGATACCGGCATTCCCTGGTTCGAATCCAGGTACCCCAGCCATATTTCTTCGATATTTGCGGATAACCGCGACGGTATTGGGGTATCGCCAAGCGGTAAGGCACCGGTTTTTGATACCGGCATTCCCTGGTTCGAATCCAGGTACCCCAGCCATCGAAGAAAGCAGTAAATTGGCTACGTAGCTCAGTTGGTTAGAGCACATCACTCATAATGATGGGGTCACAGGTTCGAATCCCGTCGTAGCCACCAAATTAGGAATTTATCGATTATTTCGGTAAACTAGCAAGAATTGTTGGGGTATCGCCAAGCGGTAAGGCTCTGGTTTCTGATACCAGCATTCCGAGGTTCGAATCCTCGTACCCCAGCCATTTTAAAAAGACGTTCACCTTGTGAGCGCACCCTGTTGGGGTATCGCCAAGCGGTAAGGCACTGGTTTCTGATACCAGCATTCCGAGGTTCGAATCCTCGTACCCCAGCCATATAAAACAAAAAAGCTCGCTTCGGCGGGCTTTTTTGTTTTTGTCGTTCAGAGGAAGTGCCGGATGCGCTACGCTTATCCGGCCCACGAAAAACTACAGTCCTAACGCATACTTCAGCGCCTGACGTTTTAACACGCCTGCGCGTTGGGCGGCCATGAGGCCGATATTACGCACCACTTTCAGCGGGCTGAGATCGTTACTAAAGCCAGCATAGAAGAGATCCATCCCGGACTGCATCAGCAGGTTATCCGCGCGACGGCGCGCCTGATAGCGCTTCAGCACCGTTTCACTGGCCCAATCTTCGGCATAACCGCGCGCATTCGCCAGCACGTCAATTAACGCATCCACATCACGATACCCCAGATTCACGCCCTGCCCCGCCAGCGGATGAATGGTATGCGCCGCATCGCCCACCAGCGCCAGCCCCGGCTGGACATACTGTAAGGCATGACGACGCGTTAGCGGGAACGAACCGGCAGCAACCGGCGTGACGTGTCCTAAACGCTGCGGAAAATGAGTATGAATTTCCTGTTGCAGCTGCGTCATGGTGAGCGCCTGTAGCTGGCGAATCCGGGCGGGCGTGTCGTACCACACCAGCGATGCCCAGTGTTCAAAGAGCGGTAAAAACGCGCGCGGCCCGGTAGGTGAAAACTGCTGCCAGGTACTGTCGCCCGGATCGTTTTCACACTGCACGGTGATCAGCATGCAGGATTGCGGATACTGCCAGCCATGTGTGCCAATGCCAGCCATCTGACGTACCTGAGAAAATGCGCCATCCGCGCCAATCACCAGACGCGCGGACAACGTTTCGCCTTCAGCCAGCGTCACCATCCGGCGCCCAGCGTCCATCGTCATGGCGCTGAGGGTTTGACCGGTTTTCAGCGTGACCTGCGGATGTGCCTCAAGCGCCTGCCACAGCGCCAGCTGCAAGACGTTGTTCTCCACCATGTAACCCAACTGCGGCAGCTTCAGCTCAGCGGCATCAAATACCACGTGCGCGTTTTGCCACTCCCAGGTTTCGAGGCGACGCCAGGCATGCACGCGCATCGCCTGAATCGCATCCCAGACGTCAAGCCCGCGCAGGAGCGATACGGACGCGGCGCTGATAGCCGAGATACGCACATCAGGCGGCGATGCCGGATCAAACGCAACAGGCGCTGATTTCTCCAGCACGGTGACGGAGAACCCTTCCCGCGCCAACCCCAACGCCAGCGCGCCGCCGACCATCCCCCCGCCTACCACGACGATGTCTGTTTGCTGAATTGTCATAGTCAATTATCCTTAACCGTTAATGCCTTAAGTTTACCGGATTTTGCGCCGCTTGAGGTCATACTGGTCACAACCGCGTCAAAGCATTACAATACGCGCCCTGCATTCCTGGCTATTTCCCCGCCATTTTCGGGGTTTAAACATTTGAGCAAGAGCAAGTCGATGACAAAAAAACTCCATATTAAAACCTGGGGCTGTCAGATGAATGAGTATGATTCATCCAGGATGGCCGATCTGCTGGATGCCACTCACGGGTATCAACTCACTGATGTGGCTGAAGAAGCGGATGTGCTGCTGTTGAATACCTGCTCAATCCGCGAGAAGGCACAGGAAAAAGTCTTCCACCAATTAGGCCGCTGGAAATTATTAAAGGAAAAAAATCCGAAGCTGATTATTGGTGTGGGCGGCTGTGTTGCCTCTCAGGAGGGGAAACTGATCCGCCAGCGGGCGCATTACGTCGATATTATTTTTGGCCCGCAGACCTTACACCGCCTGCCTGAGATGATTGATACCGTGCGTGGCAACCGCCGCCCGGTCATCGACGTCAGCTTCCCGGAAATTGAGAAGTTTGACCGTCTGCCGGAACCGCGTGCAGAAGGCCCGACCGCCTTCGTCTCCATCATGGAAGGCTGCAACAAATATTGTACTTACTGCGTGGTGCCGTATACCCGTGGTGAAGAAGTAAGCCGTCCGTGCGACGATATTCTGTTTGAAGTGGCGCAACTGGCGGCCCAGGGCGTGCGTGAAATTCACCTGCTCGGCCAAAACGTCAACGCCTGGCGTGGTGAGAACTATGACGGTACGACGGGTTCATTCTCCGAACTGCTGCGCCTGGTCGCGGCTATCGACGGCATCGACCGCCTGCGTTTCACCACCAGCCACCCCATCGAATTTACCGACGATATTATCGATGTGTATCGCGATACGCCGGAACTGGTGAGCTTCCTGCATCTGCCGGTTCAGTGTGGTTCCGACCGCGTACTGAACCTGATGGGCCGCACGCACACCGTGCTGGAGTACAAATCGATTATCCGCAAGCTGCGCGCTGCGCGTCCGGATATTCAGATTAGCTCTGACTTTATCGTCGGCTTCCCCGGTGAAACGACACAGGACTTCGAGCAAACCATGAAGCTGATTGGCGAAGTGAATTTCGACGTCAGCTACAGCTTTATTTTCTCTGCCCGCCCAGGTACGCCAGCCGCCGATATGGTTGATGACGTGCCGGATGAAGAGAAAAAACAGCGTCTGTACATTTTGCAGGAGCGTATCAATCAGCAGGCCATGGCGTGGAGCCGCCGTATGCTGGGCACCACCCAGCGTATTCTGGTTGAAGGCCTGTCGCGCAAGAGCGTGATGGAACTGACCGGGCGCACAGAAAATAACCGCGTGGTGAACTTTGAAGGCACTCCGGATATGGTCGGTAAGTTTGTCGATGTTGAGATTGTGGATGTCTACACCAACTCACTGCGCGGCAAACTGGTGCGTACGGAAGATGAAATGGGGCTGCGCGTGGTCGAATCGCCAGAGTCCGTCATCTCTCGTACCCGTAAAGAGAATGACCTGGGCGTCGGTGTCTACCAGCCGTAAACCTTTCGGCCTGCCGCTCCGGCAGGCCTTGTTTTCTCAGCCTTTCACCCAAATATCCACTGCAATGCTTGCGCCTTTATTCGCTGGCGTGAATAATTTCATCAATGATGACCCGATTTTCGGGATGAGCCTAATCGTAGGCCGGATACGCGTATCGCCTTCCGGCAAACATGAAAGAGGAACAGTTTGAACATAGACACTCGCGAAATTACGCTGGAACCAGCAGACAACGCCCGCCTGCTGAGCCTTTGCGGCCCGTTTGATGACAACATCAAACAGCTTGAGCGGCGACTGGGCATCGAAATCAACCGCCGCGACAACCATTTCAAACTCACCGGACGCGCGATTTGCGTCACCGCTGCGGCAGATATTCTGCGCAGCCTGTATGTCGATACCGCCCCGATGCGCGGTCAGATTCAGGATATTGAACCCGAGCAAATCCACCTCGCGATTAAAGAAGCGCGCGTGCTGGAACAGAGCGCCGAAAGCGTGCCGGAATATGGCAAAGCGATCAATATCAAAACCAAGCGCGGCGTGATTAAACCGCGTACGCCGAACCAGGCGCAGTACATCGCCAATATTCTTGACCACGACATCACCTTCGGTGTGGGCCCGGCGGGTACGGGTAAAACCTATCTGGCGGTCGCGGCGGCAGTCGATGCGCTGGAACGTCAGGATATTCGCCGTATTCTGCTCACTCGTCCGGCGGTAGAAGCCGGTGAAAAACTCGGCTTCCTGCCGGGGGATTTAAGCCAGAAAGTTGACCCGTACTTGCGCCCACTGTACGACGCGCTGTTCGAGATGCTCGGCTTCGAAAAAGTGGAAAAACTGATTGAGCGCAATGTGATTGAAGTGGCTCCGCTGGCCTACATGCGCGGGCGCACGCTCAACGACGCCTTTATCATTCTCGATGAGAGCCAGAACACCACCATCGAACAGATGAAGATGTTCCTGACCCGCATCGGCTTTAACTCGAAAGCGGTGATCACCGGCGACGTCACCCAGATTGACCTGCCGCGTAATACCAAATCTGGCCTGCGCCACGCGGTTGAAGTACTGGCGAACGTCGATGAAATTAGCTTTAACTTCTTCCACAGCGAAGACGTGGTCCGTCACCCTGTGGTGGCGCGCATCGTTAACGCCTATGAAGCCTGGGAAGAAGCAGAACAAAAACGTAAAGCTGAGCTGGCGGCGGAAAGAAAACGCGAAGCTCAGGAACAGGAGCAGAAATGAGTCAGGTGATCCTCGATCTCCAGTTGGCCTGTGAAGACAACACCGGTCTGCCCGACGAAAGTCAATTTCAGACATGGCTGGATGCCGTTATCCCGCAATTTCAGGAAGAATCAGAAGTGACGATTCGCCTGGTGGATACCGCCGAAAGCCATGAGCTCAACCTGACCTATCGCGGGATGGACAAGCCGACCAACGTGCTCTCTTTCCCGTTTGAAGCACCGCCGGGAATGGAAATGCCGCTGCTGGGCGATCTCATCATCTGCCGTCAGGTGGTTGAACGCGAAGCAAAAGAACAGAACGTGTCGCTCGATTCCCACTGGGCGCACATGGTGGTGCACGGCAGCCTGCATCTGCTGGGCTACGACCATATCGAAGATGAAGAAGCCGAAGAGATGGAAGGCATCGAAACGGAGATAATGCTTGCTCTGGGCTATGAGGATCCGTACATTGCCGAGAAAGAGTAACTGCCGGGCTTCGGCCCGACAGTGTTTTATTGCCGTCTAACGCTGAGTTTGCGCGTGACGGCCCTGATTAACTAACCATGAGAACCCAAACGACGCCATGAGCGACGACAATTCACACAGTAGTGACACAGTAAGCAGCAAAAAGGGATTTTTCTCCCTCTTACTCAGCCAGCTTTTCCACGGTGAACCGAAAAACCGCGATGAACTGCTGGAGCTGATCCGTGATTCCGGGCAGAACGACCTTATCGACGAAGATACGCGCGATATGCTCGAAGGGGTAATGGACATCGCCGACCAGCGCGTTCGCGATATCATGATCCCGCGTTCCCAGATGATTACCCTGAAACGTAACCAGACCCTTGATGAATGTCTCGACGTCATCATCGAATCTGCGCACTCCCGTTTCCCGGTGATCAGCGAAGACAAAGATCACATCGAAGGGATTTTGATGGCTAAAGACTTGCTGCCGTTTATGCGCAGCGATGCCGAAGCCTTCAGCATGGACAAAGTGTTACGCCAGGCGGTTGTCGTGCCTGAGAGTAAACGGGTTGACCGGATGCTCAAAGAGTTCCGCTCACAGCGCTATCACATGGCGATTGTTATCGATGAGTTTGGCGGCGTTTCCGGCCTCGTCACCATCGAAGATATTCTGGAATTGATCGTCGGTGAAATTGAAGATGAGTACGACGAAGAAGATGATATCGACTTCCGTCAGCTCAGCCGCCACACCTGGACGGTGCGCGCGTTGGCTTCTATCGAAGATTTCAACGAAGCCTTCAGCACCCACTTCAGCGATGAAGAAGTCGATACGATCGGCGGGCTGGTGATGCAGGCGTTTGGTCATCTGCCGGCACGCGGCGAGACCATCGACATCGACGGTTACCAATTCAAAGTGGCAATGGCGGATAGCCGCCGTATCATTCAGGTTCATGTCAAACTTCCTGATGACGCGCCACAGCCGAAAATGGAAGACTAAACTAACAGGACATTTAGCCTAAATGGTATTTGCCTCTCTTATTGAACGCCAGCGCGTGCGCTTACTGCTGGCGCTGTTATTCGGAGCCAGCGGAACGCTGGCTTTTTCTCCTTATGATATCTGGCCTGCCGCGCTCATCTCATTGATGGGCTTACAGGGGCTCACATTCAATCGCCGCCCACTGCAAAGCGCCTGGATTGGCTACTTCTGGGGGCTGGGACTGTTCGGCTCCGGCATTCACTGGATTTACGTCAGTATCGCCCAGTTTGGCGGTATGCCTGGCCCGGTGAACGTCTTCCTCGTGGCGTTACTCGCCGCTTACATGTCACTTTATACCGGGCTGTTTACCGGTATTCTGTCGCGCCTGTGGCCAAAAGCGACCTGGATACGTGTCGCCATTGCTGCGCCTGTGGTGTGGCAAATCACTGAATTCCTGCGCGGCTGGGTGCTGACCGGCTTCCCATGGTTGCAGTTTGGCTACAGTCAGATTGACGGCCCGCTGAAAGGCATTGCGCCTATTATGGGTGTGGAAGCGATCAACTTCCTGCTGATGTCGGTCAGCGGTCTGCTGGTGCTTGCTGCCTGTACCCGCAACTGGCGTCCGGCGGTTATCGCCATCGTGCTCTTCGCGCTGCCCTTCCCGCTGCGTTACATTCAGTGGTATCAACTTGAACCACAACGCGCGACGCAGGTTTCTCTGGTACAGGGCGATATCGCGCAGTCATTAAAATGGGATGAAAATCAGCTGATTAATACGCTGAAAATTTATCTCGATGCCACGCAGCCGGAGATGGGCAAGTCGCAACTGATTATCTGGCCAGAATCCGCTATCCCGGACCTCGAAATTAATCAGCAGAACTTCCTGCGCATGATGGACGACCTGCTACGTTCGAAAGACACCACGCTGGTGACCGGTATCGTTGACGCGCGTCTGAATAAACAGAACCGTTACGACACCTACAACACCATCATTACGCTGGGTAAAGATAGCCCGTACAGCTACGAATCAAAGAATCGCTACAATAAAAACCACCTGGTCCCGTTTGGTGAGTTTGTACCGCTGGAATCGATTCTGCGCCCGCTGGCACCGTTCTTTGACCTGCCGATGTCGTCCTTTAGCCGAGGCGCATATGTTCAGCCGCAGCTGCTGGCGCACAACCTGAGGCTGACAGCGGCGATTTGCTACGAGATTATTCTCGGCGAGCAGGTACGCGATAACTTCCGTCCGGATACAGACTTCCTGCTGACCATCTCTAACGATGCGTGGTTTGGTAAGTCTATCGGCCCGTGGCAGCACTTCCAGATGGCGCGCATGCGTTCGCTGGAGCTGGCACGTCCGTTGCTGCGCAGCACCAATAACGGCATCACCGCCGTGATTGGCCCGCAGGGTGAGATTCAGGCGATGATCCCGCAGTTTACTCGTCAGGTATTAACCACCACCGTGACGCCAACAACCGGCTTAACGCCGTATGCACGTACCGGCAACTGGCCGCTGTGGGCGCTCACCGCGCTGTTTGGCTTTGGTGCGCTGGTGATGAGTTTGCGTCAGCGTAAAAAATAATCCCCCACGTTTCAGGCCGGATACGCGTTAGCGCCATCCGGCCTACCACTCTCCTTTTCTGCCTTTTCTGGCACGCCAATTGCTTAATAAATACAGGCAGTAACGAATTCTGCATGAGCGCAACCTGGTAGCACCAAAACGAATCACCGGTAGCACCTCTTTAGTGCAATCTGCGATTTTTGCCTCAAAACGGTGCGGAGCAGTTCGCAAAAATAAACAATAAATCAGCAAATTCTTTACATTAAGCCACACTAAATGTTAACAAACACAGATAACGCTGCACGCTGAAATTGCAGACGATAACAACACAAACATCACTATGGGTATCTATGCGTCGATGACGCAGAGGATAAAGGAGTTGGATATGCAATTACGTAAACTGACCGCTGCTATGCTGGCGATGGGATTATGCGCCGGGCTGGCTCACGCAGAAGATGCACCGGCGGCAGGTAGCACCCTGGACAAAATCGCCAAAAACGGCGTAATCGTTGTCGGGCACCGTGAATCTTCCGTTCCGTTCTCTTACTACGACAACCAGCAAAAAGTGGTCGGCTATTCTCAGGATTACTCCAACGCCATCGTTGAAGCCGTGAAGAAGAAGCTGAACAAGCCTGACCTTCAGGTGAAACTGATTCCTATCACCTCTCAGAACCGTATCCCGCTGCTGCAAAACGGCACCTTCGATTTCGAGTGTGGCTCTACCACCAACAACCTCGAACGCCAGAAACAAGCGGCTTTCTCTGACACCATCTTTGTCGTCGGCACCCGTCTGCTGACCAAAAAAGGCGGCGACATTAAAGACTTCGCGGATCTGAAAGGCAAAGCGGTTGTTGTGACTTCCGGCACCACCTCTGAAATTCTGCTGCACAAGCTGAATGACGAACAGAAAATGGATATGCGCATCATCAGCGCCAAAGACCACGGTGACTCCTTCCGTACCCTGGAAAGCGGTCGCGCGGTCGCGTTTATGATGGATGATGCCCTGCTGGCCGGTGAGCGCGCGAAAGCGAAGAAACCAGACAACTGGGAAATCGTCGGCAAGCCGCAGTCGCAGGAAGCCTACGGCTGTATGCTGCGTAAAAACGACCCGGATTTCAAAAAGCTGATGGATGACACCATCGCCCAGGCGCAAACCTCCGGTGAGTCAGCAAAATGGTTTGAGAAGTGGTTCAAAAACCCAATCCCACCGAAAAACCTGAACATGAACTTTGAACTGTCTGACGAAATGAAGGCCCTGTTTAAAGAACCGAATGACAAAGCTCTGAACTAATTATAACAACCAGGGCGGGACTACCTGCCCTCTCGATTGTTGAATAGCACGGACAGACTACAGGTCTGGCGGTCGTTCCCCGCCGGGCCCGAATATCGCAGTACGCCGTTCACCAATCTTCGAGGGTAGCACTGCTACCCTTTTTTTTCTGGAGTAGATTTATGTCAATAGACTGGAACTGGGGGATCTTTCTGCAGCAAGCCCCGTTCGGCAACACCACCTATCTTGGCTGGCTATGGAGTGGTTTTCAGGTCACCGTCGCCCTGTCGATTACCGCCTGGATTATCGCTTTCTTCGTTGGCTCCCTGTTCGGCATCCTGCGTACCGTCCCCAACCGCTTCCTCTCGGGGATCGGCACCCTGTATGTTGAACTCTTCCGTAACGTTCCGCTGATCGTGCAGTTCTTTACCTGGTACCTGGTGGTGCCGGAATTGCTGCCGGAAGATCTGGGAATGTGGTTTAAAGCAGAGCTGGACCCTAACATTCAGTTCTTCCTCTCATCGATGATTTGTCTTGGCCTATTTACCGCGGCACGCGTGTGTGAGCAGGTGCGTGCGGCGATTCAGTCGCTGCCGCGCGGGCAGAAAAACGCCGGTCTGGCGATGGGCTTAACGCTGCCGCAAACGTACCGTTATGTGCTGCTGCCAAACGCCTACCGCGTGATTGTGCCGCCGATGACCTCAGAGATGATGAACCTGGTGAAAAACTCCGCCATCGCCTCGACCATCGGCCTGGTCGATATGGCCGCGCAGGCAGGCAAACTGCTGGATTACTCGGCGCATGCCTGGGAATCGTTCACCGCTATCACCCTTGCTTATGTCTTGATCAACGCCTTCATTATGCTGGTGATGACCCTGGTGGAACGTAAAGTTCGCCTGCCGGGCAATATGGGAGGCAATTAATGTACGAGTTTGACTGGAGTTCTATCGTTCCTTCCCTGCCCTATCTGCTTGCCGGGCTGGTGGTGACGCTGAAAATTACCGTAACGGCTGTGATCGTCGGTATTGTCTGGGGCACCATCCTTGCGGTGATGCGCCTGTCAACCTTCGCGCCCGTTTCCTGGTTTGCCAAAACCTACGTTAACGTTTTCCGCTCCATTCCGCTGGTGATGGTGCTGCTGTGGTTTTACCTCATTGTGCCGGGGCTGTTGCAGGATGTGCTGGGGCTATCGCCGAAAACCGATATCCGCCTGATCTCCGCGATGGTGGCGTTCTCGATGTTTGAAGCCGCCTACTATTCGGAAATTATCCGCGCCGGTATTCAAAGTATTTCGCGCGGTCAGTCCAGCGCCGCACTGGCGCTCGGGATGACTCACTGGCAGTCGATGAAGCTCATCATTCTGCCGCAGGCGTTCCGCGCGATGGTGCCGCTGCTGCTCACCCAGGGGATCGTCCTGTTCCAGGATACCTCGCTGGTGTATGTCTTAAGTCTTGCCGATTTCTTCCGTACCGCGTCCACCATCGGTGAGCGTGACGGAACCCAGGTCGAAATGATCCTGTTTGCCGGCGCCGTTTATTTTGTGATTAGCCTGAGTGCTTCGTTGTTGGTCAGCTACTTGAAAAGAAGGACAGTTCAATGATTACCCTGAAAAATGTTTCTAAATGGTATGGTCAATTTCAGGTGCTGACCGACTGCTCCACCGAAGTGAAAAAGGGTGAAGTGGTGGTGGTTTGCGGCCCGTCAGGATCGGGTAAATCGACGCTTATCAAAACCGTTAACGGCCTGGAGCCAGTACAGAAAGGTGAGATCCTGGTGAACGGGATTCAGGTTAACGATAAAAAAACCAACCTCGCCACGCTGCGCTCAAAGGTTGGGATGGTGTTCCAGCATTTCGAGCTGTTCCCGCATTTATCGATTATCGAAAACCTGACGCTGGCGCAGGTAAAAGTGCTGAAGCGCGACAAAGCAGCGTCCCGCGAAAAAGGCCTGAAACTGCTGGAGCGCGTGGGGCTTTCCGCGCACGCCAACAAGTTCCCGTCTCAGCTTTCCGGCGGCCAGCAGCAGCGTGTGGCGATCGCCCGCGCCCTGTGTATGGACCCGGTGGCGATGCTGTTTGATGAACCGACTTCAGCGCTCGATCCCGAGATGATCAACGAAGTACTGGACGTTATGGTTGAGCTGGCCAACGAAGGCATGACCATGATGGTGGTGACTCACGAAATGGGCTTTGCCCGTAAAGTGGCGAACCGGGTGATCTTTATGGATGAAGGGAAAATCGTTGAAGACTCCGAGAAAGAGGCCTTCTTCGCCAACCCGAAATCGGAACGCGCCAAAGACTTCCTCGCGAAAATTCTGCATTAATCTTTTCGGCGCGCGCTTCAGAGTGCGCGCCGCTTCACGCTTTTCTGCATATCCCCTCGAATGCATTGCCATGCAGCGCTAACCTTGTCGCAAAAAATGCCTGACCAGACAAGGAGTAACTATGGCAACCCCGATCATTCTCGACTGCGACCCAGGACACGACGATGCTATTGCCATCGTGCTGGCTCTTGCCTCCCCGGAACTGGATGTCAAAGCCATCACCTCCTCCGCCGGAAACCAAACGCCGGACAAAACACTGCGTAACGTGCTGCGCATGCTCACACTGCTGAAGCGCCCCGATATTCCGGTGGCAGGCGGAGCGATTAAACCGCTGATGCGTAAGCTGATTATTGCCGATAACGTGCATGGAGAAAGCGGTCTTGATGGCCCGGCGCTGCCGGAACCCGGTTTTGCCCCACTGACATGCACCGCCGTGGAGTTAATGGCCAAAACGCTGCGTGAAAGTGCAGAACCGATCACGATTGTTTCCACCGGCCCGCAAACCAACGTCGCTCTGCTGCTCAACAGCCACCCGGAACTGCACGCGAAGATCGCGCAAATCGTGATTATGGGTGGCGCCATGAGCCTGGGGAACTGGACGCCAGCCGCAGAATTCAACATCTACGTTGACCCGGAAGCCGCCGAAATCGTCTTCCAGTCCGGCATTCCGGTGGTGATGGCGGGGCTGGACGTCACACACAAAGCACAGATTCACGTCGAAGATACAGAGCGATTCCGCGCCATTGGTAACCCGATTTCCACCATCGTTGCCGAGCTGCTCGACTTCTTCCTCGAATATCACAAAGATGAAAAATGGGGTTTTGTCGGCGCGCCGCTGCATGACCCGTGCACCATCGCCTGGCTATTGAAACCCGAGCTGTTTACCACCGTGGAACGTTGGGTTGGCGTGGAAACACAGGGCAAATATACCCAGGGCATGACCGTTGTGGATTACTATTTCCTCACCGGCAATAAACCGAACGCGCAGGTGATGGTGGATGTGGATCGTCAGGGGTTTGTGGATTTGCTGGCGGAAAGATTAGCGTTTTACCATTGATAAACGCCCGGTGGCGCTTCGCTTACCGGGCCTACGGAGAAGCCATATTGTAGGCCGGATAAGCGTAGCGCATCCGGCACAAATCCTTACGGCTCGAACGGCCTTCTCTGGAACTGGTCATGCCCGCATTTCGGGCACAGCGGCAGTACATCCGGCGTATACACCGCCAGGTGGAAATGACACTTCTCGCACACCAGATTGCCAAGCCCTACCACCTCACCGCTGTGATATACGCCGTGGTGATTGAGGTCCTGAAAGACTTCGCGCCATTCCAGCTGCGTTTTATCGGTGATGTCCGCCAGCTCCTGCCAGATACTCTCCTTGATGACGCGTAAAAATACGCTGTCTTCTTCGTCGTCCTGGCTTTCGCTGTAGCTCATGGCGAACTCTTCCAGGTCACGCCTGACCGCACGAATCAGTTCGTCCACCTCGGTTCGCGTTAACTCGCCGGTCTGAGCAACCCGCGCACGCGCCTGTTCCACCAGCGCATCGATATCACGCTCGCCGTTGCGTAGACGTTCGGTCAGCGTCGTCACCAGTTCGCGGTAAAATTGAGCAACCTTGTTCATT
The DNA here is from genome assembly GCF_057782505.1 of Pseudocitrobacter sp. CD920760. NCBI lineage: Bacteria > Pseudomonadati > Pseudomonadota > Gammaproteobacteria > Enterobacterales > Enterobacteriaceae > Pseudocitrobacter > Pseudocitrobacter sp. CD920760. The sequence continues at coordinate 1,530,360 of NZ_CM173490.1, read as the reverse complement.
GTTTCCTCTCCCGGGCAGTTAACCTACTCTTATAATAGACCTTATTTCTTTACTACTCTGTCAGCTACCCCACAGAGTTCGTAAATCAGTGTCCGGGCTTTTCACCGCCATAATGTGTGAAAGGCTGTTTTGACGATGCGCTTTGGGCTATGCTATGCGGATCTGATTACCACATCCATTGGCTACATTGTAGCTGTATTGAAAACAGGACCACTGGCTGCCATGCAAGAGCAATACCGCCCGGAAGAGATAGAATCGAAAGTCCAGCAACATTGGGACGAGAAGCGTACCTTTGAAGTAACTGAAGACGAGAGCAAAGAGAAGTATTACTGCCTGTCGATGCTTCCTTATCCTTCTGGTCGACTACACATGGGCCACGTGCGTAACTACACCATCGGTGACGTGATCGCCCGTTATCAGCGCATGCTGGGCAAAAACGTACTGCAACCGATTGGTTGGGATGCGTTCGGTCTGCCGGCAGAAGGTGCTGCGGTTAAAAACAATACGGCACCGGCTCCGTGGACGTATGACAACATCGCCTACATGAAAAACCAGCTCAAAATGCTGGGCTTCGGCTATGACTGGAGCCGCGAGCTGGCGACCTGTACCCCGGAATATTACCGTTGGGAGCAGAAATTCTTCACCGAGCTGTATAAAAAAGGCCTGGTCTACAAGAAAACCTCTGCGGTCAACTGGTGCCCGAACGACCAGACCGTCCTGGCGAACGAACAGGTTATCGACGGCTGCTGCTGGCGCTGCGATACCAAAGTTGAGCGTAAAGAGATCCCACAGTGGTTTATCAAAATCACCGCTTACGCTGACGAACTGCTGAACGACCTGGATACGCTGGACCACTGGCCTGACACGGTGAAAACCATGCAGCGCAACTGGATTGGCCGTTCCGAAGGCGTGGAAATCTCCTTCGACGTAAATGACTACGCCGATAAGTTGACCGTCTACACCACCCGTCCAGACACCTTTATGGGTTGTACTTACCTGGCCGTCGCTGCGGGTCATCCGCTGGCGCAACAGGCTGCTGAAAACAACCCGACGCTGGCGGCTTTCGTTGATGAATGCCGTAACACCAAAGTGGCCGAAGCCGATATGGCGACCATGGAGAAAAAAGGCGTCGATACCGGCTTTAAAGCGATTCATCCGCTGACCGGCGAAGCCATTCCGGTTTGGGCGGCTAACTTTGTTCTGATGGAATACGGCACCGGCGCCGTCATGGCCGTTCCGGGTCACGATCAGCGCGACTATGAGTTCGCCACCAAATACGGTCTGAACATCAAGCCGGTTATCCTGGCGGCAGACGGTTCGAAACCGGACCTCTCCGAGCAAGCACTGACCGAAAAAGGCACCCTGTTCAACTCCGGCGAATTCGACGGGCTGAGCTATGAAGACGGCTTTAACGCCATCGCCGACAAACTGGCCGCGATGGGCGTGGGCGAACGTAAAGTGAACTACCGTCTGCGCGACTGGGGTGTTTCCCGTCAGCGTTACTGGGGCGCGCCGATTCCGATGGTAACACTGGAAGACGGCACCGTTATCCCAACGCCTGAAGATCAGCTGCCGGTTATCCTGCCGGAAGATGTGGTTATGGACGGCATCACCAGCCCAATTAAAGCTGACCCGGAGTGGGCGAAAACCACCGTTAACGGCATGCCTGCGCTGCGTGAAACCGACACCTTTGACACCTTTATGGAATCTTCATGGTACTACGCGCGCTACACCTGCCCGCAGTATCAGGAAGGCATGCTGGATTCCGATGCGGCCAACTACTGGCTGCCGGTGGATATCTACATTGGTGGTATCGAACACGCCATCATGCACCTGCTCTACTTCCGCTTCTTCCACAAACTGATGCGCGATGCCGGCATGGTGAACTCTGACGAACCGGCTAAACAGCTGCTGTGTCAGGGCATGGTTCTGGCTGATGCCTTCTACTATGTTGGCGCGAACGGCGAGCGTAACTGGGTTTCCCCGGTTGATGCTATCGTTGAACGTGACGACAAAGGTCGTATCGTGAAAGCGAAGGACGCGGCAGGCCATGAGCTGGTGTATACCGGCATGAGCAAAATGTCCAAGTCCAAAAACAACGGCATCGACCCGCAGGTGATGGTTGAGCGCTATGGCGCAGACACCGTTCGTCTGTTCATGATGTTTGCTTCCCCGGCGGATATGACGCTGGAATGGCAGGAATCCGGCGTGGAAGGGGCTAACCGCTTCCTGAAACGTGTCTGGAAACTGGTTTACGAGCACACCTCTCAGGGCCCGGTTGCGGCGCTGAACGTGGATGCGCTGAGCGAAGATCAACAAGCTCTGCGCCGTGACGTTCATAAAACCATCGCCAAAGTCACCGATGATATCGGTCGTCGTCAGACCTTCAACACCGCTATCGCGGCGATCATGGAGCTGATGAACAAACTGGCGAAAGCGCCGGTGGAAGGCGAGCAGGATCGCGCCCTGATGCAGGAAGCGCTGCTGGCGGTTGTGCGTATGCTCAACCCGTTCACTCCGCACGCCAGCTTCACCCTGTGGCGTGAACTGGGCGGTGAAGGCGATATCGACAACGCACCGTGGCCGGTGGCTGACGAAAAAGCGATGGTGGAAAACACCACGCTGGTCGTCGTCCAGGTGAACGGTAAAGTGCGCGGTAAAATCACCGTGGCCGTTGACGCAACCGAAGAACAGGTTCGTGAACGTGCAGGCCAGGAACATCTGGTCGCGAAATACCTTGATGGCGTTACCGTGCGTAAAGTGATTTACGTGCCGGGTAAACTCCTTAACCTGGTCGTGGGCTAAGCGCGGGAGGAAGCGTGCGATATTTGACAACTCTGTTGTTATCTTTGGCGGTGCTCGTCACCGCCGGATGCGGCTGGCACCTGCGTAGTACTACGCAGGTTCCCAGCGAAATGAAAACGATGATCTTCCAGTCTGGCGATCCGAACGGCCCGTTAAGCCGTGCGGTGCGTAATCAGCTGCGTCTGAACGACATCACCCTGCTGGAAGACAGCACTCTGCGTAAAGATGTGCCGTCGCTGCGTATTATCAGCTCCGGCATTTCGAAAGATACGGCATCCGTGTTCCAGAACGGCCAGACGGCGGAATACCAGATGGTATTAACCGTGCGTGCGTCGGTGCTGATCCCGGGTCAGGATATCTTCCCGATCTCGACCAAAGTGTACCGTTCGTTCTTCGATAACCCGCAGCGCGCTCTGGCGAAAGATGCCGAGCAGACGATTATCATCAACGAAATGTACGATAAGGCGGCTGAACAGCTGATCCGTAAACTGCCGAGCGTACACATCGCCGACAGTAAAACGGCGCCAGATACCGTTCCAATGGCGGAAGAATCGCCGATTGGTCCTGGCCGCGTCTCCACCACTCTGGGTAACTGATGATTCGGTTGTATCCGGAACAACTCCGCGCGCAGCTCTCTGAAGGGCTGCGCGCGGCGTATCTGCTGCTCGGTAACGATCCGTTGCTGCTTCAGGAGAGCCAGGACGCCGTGCGCCATGCGGCCACTGAACAGGGCTTTATCGAGCATCACACCTTTTCACTCGACGCCAGCACCGACTGGAACGAGATCTTCTCGCTAAGCCAGGCCCTGAGCCTGTTCTCCAGCCGCCAGACGCTGCTGCTGCTGCTGCCGGAAAATGGCCCGAACGCCGCCATCAACGAACAGCTAACGCGCCTGGTTTCGCTGCTGCATGACGATCTGTTGCTCATTATTCGCGGCAATAAGCTCACCAAAGCCCAGGAAAATGCGGCCTGGGTGAGCGCACTTGCCAGCAATGCCGTTCAGGTAAGCTGTCAGACGCCAGAGCAAGCCCAGCTTCCCCGCTGGTTAGCGACGCGCGCGAAACTGCTGAATCTTCAGTTAGATGAACCCGCCAGCCAGCTATTGTGTTACTGCTACGAAGGTAACCTGTTGGCGCTGTCGCAGGCGCTGGAGCGCTTATCACTGCTGTGGCCAGACGGTAAACTGACACTGCCGCGCGTAGAGCAGGCGGTGAATGATGCGGCGCACTTTACGCCCTTCCACTGGGTCGATGCCCTGCTGGCGGGAAAAAGTAAACGCGCCCTGCACATCCTGCAACAGTTGCGGCTTGAAGGCAGCGAGCCGGTCATTTTGCTGCGTACCGTACAACGCGAACTGCTATTACTGGTGAACCTGAAGCGCCAAAGCGCTCACACGCCGCTGCGCGCCTTGTTTGATAAACATCGCGTCTGGCAGAATCGCCGTGGTCTGGTTGGCGACGCCATTAATCGTCTGAGCGGCAATCAGCTACGCCAGGCGGTCACCCTGTTGACGCAGGCGGAACTTACTCTGAAGCAGGATTACGGTCAGTCTGTTTGGGCTGAACTGGAAAGCCTGTCGCTACTGCTTTGCCATAAAGCCTTAGCCGACGTATTTATTGACGGATGATATGACAAAGCTCCAGGCACTGTTTGGCGGTACTTTCGATCCCATTCATTATGGTCATCTGAAGCCGGTAGAAATTCTGGCAAATCAGATAGGGTTATCGCGCATTATTATTATGCCGAATAACGTGCCGCCGCACCGCCCGCAGCCGGAAGCCACCAGCGACCAGCGCAAACATATGGTGGAACTGGCGATTGCCGATAAACCGTTATTTGTACTGGATGAACGTGAGCTGCGCCGTGACATGCCGTCGTATACGGCGCAAACGTTACAGGAGTGGCGTCAGGAAGAAGGGCCTGAAGCCGCGCTGGCGTTTATTATCGGCCAGGACTCCCTGCTGACGTTTCCCACCTGGCACCAGTACGAAACAATCCTTGAGAACGCGCATCTGATTGTCACGCGTCGCCCCGGTTATCCGATGACCATGCAACAGCCGGAACATCAGCAGTGGCTGGATGATCGGCTGACGCTACGTTCGGAAGATCTGCACGAACAGCCTGCGGGGAAAATCTTCCTCGCCGAGACGCCGTGGTTTGATATCTCCGCCACCATTATTCGCGAGCGATTACAAAACGGCGAATCCTGCGACGAAATGATGCCCGCGCCAGTGCTGGAATACATCATGCAGCAGGGCTTGTACCGCTAAATACCTCATTCAACGCCTGGCACAGTCGGGCGTTTTCTTCCCGACTGCGGATCGCCACACGGTAATAGCGCCCGTCCAGCCCCGGATAATTCGCACAGCTGCGGATGAGTACATGGCGCATCAACAGCGCCTGCTGTAAATCCAGACCCAGAACATTACAGCGTAAGAACAGGTAGTTCGCACGCCCTTCCCAGACCGTAAGCCCGGAAAAGCCTCGCAGCTGCGTCAGCAAACCATCGCGTTCCTGCGCCAGCCACTGCCAGGTTGCCTGCTGATACGCGCGGTCGTGCAGGACCATCTCACCTGCCAACGCGGCAAACGCATTGATAGACCAGGGCATCTGGCGCTGACGCATTCGCGCCACGGCGTCAGCGTCGCTGTTCAGCAGATACCCCAGACGCAGCCCCGGAATGGCATAAAATTTGGTTAGCGAGCGCAGCACCCAAACATGCGGGTTATTTTCCAGGTGCGGGATCAGCCCTGGTTCATCAGGAAGGAAATCGAGAAACGCCTCATCCACCACCAGCGTTATCGACAGCGCCCGACAGCGTTCAACAATCGCCGCCAGTAATGATGCGTCAGGATAAAGCCCGGTCGGGTTATTCGGCGTACACAGAAACAGGCAATCCAGCTCAGCGGTCAGGGCCGGAAGTAAGCGCTCGGTAAGCTGCCAGCCCTCTTCTTCGCACAGGGAAAATTCGCTGATCTGACAACCGACCTGCGCCAGCGCGCGTCGATATTCCGCAAACCCCGGCGTCACCAGCATGGCTCGCTGCGGTTGGAGCCCCTGCGCCAGCGTATAAATTGACTCCGTTTCGCCATTACCGGCCAGAATCCACTCAGCGGGAACATCATGGTGCGCCGCCAGTTGCTGATGCAGACGCTGATACTCCACATCCGGATAGCGTTCCGCCACGCCAATTTGCGCCATTAGCGCCTGTTTGAGCGGTTCCGGCATACCCAGCGGATTGATATTCGCGCTAAAATCAACGAGCAAAGCGGGTTCAATGCCCAGCAGTTGCGCCGCCTCGCGAATGTTACCGCCGTGGGTGCTGGTAAGCTTAGCCATGATACTTCTCCGCCAAAAAGCAGTATCTTACTTCAGTTTGTTGATTCAGGGAGAAACACAATGAAACTCTGGCTGGTTCGTCACGGAGAAACCCAGGCAAACGTCGATGGGCTGTACTCCGGCCACTCGCCTACCCCGCTGACGGCAAAAGGCATCGGGCAAGCCGAAACGCTCGGTACGCTTCTGCAACAGGTGCCTTTTGATCATGTGATGTGCAGCGAACTGGAACGTACGCAGCAAACGGCGCGCCTGCTGCTGGGCAGCAGCCCACTGCAACCTGAAATTGTCCCGCAGCTCAATGAGATGTTTTTTGGCGACTGGGAGATGCGCCATCACCGTGATTTGGTTGTTGAAGACGCAGCCAATTATGACGCCTGGTGTAACGACTGGCAGAATGCTATCCCCACCAACGGCGAAGGCTTCCAGGCTTTCTCTGCGCGGGTTAATGTCTTTATCGACAGGCTTCCCGAGCTCGATTATCAGAACCTGCTGCTGGTCAGTCATCAGGGTGTGCTAAGCCTTTTGACCGCACTTTTACTGAAGATGCCGTCGTCGGCAATGTGGCATTTTCGCATCGACCAGGGCGCATGGAGCGTGATTGAGTTTACGCCCACGTTTACCACGCTTCGCGTCCTCAATAGCCGCGCGCGCTGGCAGCCGGAAGCGGGATAATCCCGATTTCTACCGCCGCGTCCGGCGCAGCCATTGACACCCGGCGACAGACTGTTATTCTCCGCAGCCAGAATCATTCCAGATGCAGCTATTGGCAAAAATTGTTTTACAAAAATGGCGATGCATTCGTTATTAATGAATGGGATGATAGCCCGCCTTACGACCCGTCCGGTGACATTTGTCCCGACAACGCCTTCAGTTCGGGTATACTGTCGGGCTCTACGACTATTTTCTTCACACACCCAAGGGGAACACACTTGCAGGGTAAAGCACTCCAGGATTTTGTAATCGACAAAATTGATGACCTGAAAGGTCAGGACATCGTGGCTATCGACGTTCACGGTAAATCCAGCATCACCGATTGCATGGTGATCTGCACCGGCACGTCCAGCCGTCATGTCATGTCTATCGCCGATCATGTTGTTCAGGAATCTCGCGCTGCGGGCTTAATGCCGCTGGGCGTGGAAGGCGAAAACGTCGCCGATTGGGTTGTTGTCGATTTAGGCGATGTGATTGTCCACGTCATGCAGGAAGAGAGCCGTCGCCTGTATGAACTGGAAAAGCTCTGGAGTTAAGTTGTGAAGCTGCAGTTGGTCGCCGTCGGCACCAAAATGCCGGATTGGGTACAAACCGGGTTTACCGAATATCTGCGCCGTTTTCCGAAAGACATGCCGTTTGAACTGGTAGAAATTCCTGCCGGCAAGCGCGGTAAGAATGCGGACATCAAACGTATTCTCGATAAAGAAGGCGAGCTGATGCTCGCCGCCGCCGGTAAAAATCGCATTGTCACGCTCGATATTCCCGGCAAACCGTGGGATACGCCGCATCTGGCGGTCGAACTGGAGCGCTGGAAGCAGGATGGCCGCGACGTCAGCCTGCTGATTGGCGGGCCTGAGGGGCTTTCTCCGGCCTGCAAAGCCGCCGCTGAACAGAGCTGGTCGCTTTCGAATCTGACGATGCCGCACCCGCTGGTGCGCGTGCTGGTCGCCGAGAGCCTGTACCGGGCGTGGAGCATCACCACTAACCACCCTTACCACCGCGAGTAATGATGACCAGGGTAAATTAAGCAGCGAATGAAACTACAGAATTCTTTTCGCGACTATTCGGCTGAGTCTGCGCTGTTTGTGCGCCGGGCGCTGGTCGCCTTTACGGGGATTTTGCTGCTTACCGGCGTGCTGATCGCTAACCTCTATAATCTGCAGATCGTCCGTTTTACCGATTATCAAACCCGTTCCAACGAGAACCGCATTAAGCTGGTGCCAATAGCGCCAAGCCGCGGCATTATCTACGATCGCAACGGTACCCCACTGGCGCTCAACCGCACCATCTACCAACTGGAGATGATGCCGGAAAAAGTCGACAGCGTGCAGGACACGCTGGAAGCGCTGCGCGGCGTGGTCGATCTCAACGATGATGATATCGCCAATTTCAAAAAGGAGCGCTCGCGCTCGCATCGCTTTACGTCTATCCCGGTGAAAACCAACCTGACAGAAGTTCAGGTTGCGCGCTTTGCGGTGAATCAGTACCGCTTCCCCGGCGTGGAAGTGAAAGGCTATAAACGCCGCTATTATCCGTTTGGATCCGCCCTCACCCACGTCATTGGATACGTCTCAAAAATTAACGATAAAGACGTTGAGCGGCTCGACAAAGACGGCAAGCTGGCAAACTACGCGGCAACGCATGATATCGGTAAGCTCGGTATCGAACGCTATTACGAAGATGTGCTGCACGGCCAGACTGGTTATGAAGAAGTTGAGGTCAACAACCGTGGGCGCGTCATCCGTCAGTTGAAGGAAGTGCCGCCACAGGCCGGACATGATATCCACCTGACGCTCGATCTTAAGCTGCAGCAGTACATTGAAACGCTGCTGGCCGGCAGCCGTGCAGCAGTCGTGGTTACCGACCCGCGAACGGGCGGCATTCTGGCGCTGGTTTCCATGCCAAGCTATGACCCAAACCTGTTCGTCGATGGCATCTCCAGCAAAGATTACTCGGGGCTACTGAACGACCCGAATACACCGCTGGTTAACCGTGCCACCCAGGGGGTTTACCCGCCAGCCTCGACCGTGAAACCTTACGTGTCCGTATCCGCGCTCAGCGCGGGCGTGATCACCCGCAATACCAGCCTGTTTGACCCCGGTTGGTGGCAGTTGCCGGGCTCTGAAAAACGCTATCGTGACTGGAAAAAATGGGGCCACGGCCACCTGAACGTGACGAAAGCGCTGGAAGAATCAGCGGATACCTTCTTCTATCAGGTCGCCTATGACATGGGTATTGACCGCCTGTCCGAGTGGATGGGGAAATTTGGCTATGGCCATTACACAGGTATCGACCTTGCAGAAGAGCGCTCTGGTAATATGCCGACCCGTGAATGGAAGCAGAAACGCTTTAAAAAGCCGTGGTATCAGGGCGATACCATTCCGGTCGGTATCGGCCAGGGCTACTGGACGGCAACGCCGATTCAGATGAGCAAAGCGCTGATGATCCTGATTAACGATGGCGTGGTGAAAGTGCCACATCTGCTGATGAGCACCACCGAAGCCGGGAAACAGATCCCCTGGGAGCAGCCACATGAACCGCCAGTTGGTGATATTCATTCCGGCTTCTGGGAAATCGCCAAAGACGGGATGTATGGCGTCGCCAACCGTGGCAACGGTACCGCGCATAAATACTTCGCCAGCGCGCCGTATAAAATTGCGGCCAAGTCCGGTACCGCGCAGGTATTCGGCCTGAAAGCGAATGAAACCTATAACGCGCATAAAATTGCCGAGCGTCTGCGTGACCATAAACTGATGACCGCTTTCGCGCCGTACAACGATCCGAAAGTTGCCGTTGCCATTATTCTGGAGAACGGCGGCGCAGGCCCGGCGGTGGGGACGATTATGCGTCAAATTCTCGACCACATTATGCTTGGCGATAACAACACCGATTTACCAGCCGAAAATCCGGCCGCAACGGCGGCGGAGGACCAATAAACATGACGGATAATCCGAACAAAAAATCGCTGTGGGATAAAATCCACATCGATCCGGCCATGATGCTGATCCTGCTGGCGCTGCTGACCTACAGCTCGCTGGTCATCTGGAGCGCGAGCGGCCAGGACATCGGCATGATGGAGCGTAAAATCGGCCAGATCGCCATGGGTCTGGTGATCATGGTTGTAATGGCGCAAATCCCGCCGCGCGTGTACGAAGGCTGGGCGCCATGGCTCTATATCTTCTGTATTATTCTGTTGGTGGCGGTCGATGCCTTCGGCGCGATTTCGAAAGGCGCTCAGCGCTGGCTTGACCTCGGCGTCGTGCGTTTCCAGCCATCAGAGATAGCCAAGATCGCCGTCCCGCTGATGGTCGCGCGCTTTATTAACCGTGATGTCTGTCCGCCGTCGCTGAAAAACACCGGTATCGCGCTGATATTGATCTTCATGCCAACGCTGCTGGTCGCGGCGCAGCCTGACCTCGGAACATCCATTCTGGTTCTGCTCTCCGGTTTATTTGTGCTGTTCCTCTCCGGCCTGAGCTGGCGACTTATCGGCATCGCCGTGGTACTTATCGCCGCCTTTATTCCGATATTGTGGTTCTTCCTGATGCACGACTATCAACGTCAGCGCGTCATGATGCTGCTCGATCCGGAATCGGACCCGCTCGGCGCGGGCTATCATATTATTCAGTCTAAAATTGCGATAGGCTCCGGTGGCCTGCGTGGCAAAGGCTGGCTGCACGGTACCCAGTCGCAGCTGGAATTCCTGCCTGAACGTCACACCGACTTTATCTTCGCCGTTCTGGCGGAAGAACTGGGGCTGATTGGCATTCTGGTACTGCTGGCGCTGTACGTGCTGCTGATTATGCGTGGGCTCTGGATTGCCGCCCAGGCGCAAACCACCTTTGGCCGCGTCATGGCCGGTGGCCTGATGCTGATTTTATTCGTTTATGTCTTTGTAAATATTGGTATGGTAAGTGGCATTCTTCCGGTGGTGGGCGTTCCGCTACCGCTGGTCAGCTACGGGGGCTCGGCCCTTATTGTACTGATGGCCGGGTTCGGTATCGTCATGTCGATACATACCCACAGAAAAATGTTGTCGAAAAGCGTCTAAGAGGTGCTCAATGCAAAAGCTTTGGCTGGGGATCTGCATCGCAGCAGGATTGCTGGCAGGTTGTTCGAATGATGATGTGCAACAAAAAACCGTCACCGTTCCGCAGCCCGCAGTATGTAATGGCCCGATAGTGGAAATCAGCGGGGCCGATCCGCGCTTTGAGCCGCTGAGCGCCACCGCAAACCAGGATTACCAGCGCGACGGTAAAAACTACAAAATCGTGCAGGATCCTGCCAACTTCAGCCAGGCGGGTTTTGCCGCTATCTACGACGCTGAACCCGGCAGCAATCTGACGGCGACGGGCGAGGCGTTTGACCCGACGCAAATCACTGCCGCGCACCCCACGCTGCCGGTGCCGAGCTACGCGCGCGTCACCAACCTGGCGAATGGCCGCATGATCGTCGTGCGCATTAACGATCGCGGCCCGTACGGCAACGATCGCGTGATTTCCCTTTCCCGCGCGGCAGCCGATCGTTTGAATACGTCAAACAATACCAAAGTGCGTATCGATCCGATTATCGTAGCCCAGGACGGCACGCTTTCCGGCCCAGGCATGGCCTGTACGACCGTCGCGAAACAAACTTACGCCTTACCCAGCCGCCCGGATCTGAGCGGCGGGTTAGGCAGCGCGTCATCGGCTCCGCAAGCCTCTTCGCCGCAGGGCGATGTGCGCGCTATCAGCAACGATACACTGAAACCTGAAGACACCGCGGGTGCGCCCGTCAGCAGCAGCGGTTTCCTCGGCGCCCCTACTCCACTTAACAACGGTGTGCTGGAAAGCAGCGAGCCAACCCAACCCGTGCAAACAGCCGCACCGGTGACCGCGCCCGCCGCAACGCCTGCCCCTGCGGCTGTCGCTGCACCCGTAGCGGCGTCTGCCGCGACCGGCGACTTTGTGGTCCAGGTTGGCGCCGTCAGCGATCAAGCGCGCGCGCAACAGTATCAACAGCGCCTGAGCCAGCAGTTCTCTGTACCGGGACGCGTCACGCAGAACGGTGCCGTCTGGCGTATTCAACTGGGCCCGTTCAGCAGCAAAGGCGAAGCCAGCACCTTACAACAACGTTTGCAGAGCGAAGCCCAACTGCAATCGTTTATCACTCGCGCCAACTAAGATGTATCCAGGCTTCCGATATCGTTTGCTAATGAATGTAAAAGTCATTAACAAAGTCGTATGCGATGTCGGATGCCTGCCCGCACTGCATTTGCTATAGTAAGGCACTTTTTTTAATTCCATAAACGGACGTCGTTGTTCTGACCATGAAGACCTCTCTTTCTGCTTGCTTACTTATCCCAGCGCTCTCAGTCGCCGTACTGACCTCCGCTGCCCATGCCGATGATTTAAACATCAAAACCATGATCCCGGGCGTACCGCAGATTGACGCGGAGTCCTACATCCTGATCGACTACAACTCAGGCAAAGTTCTGGCTGAACAGAACGCCGACGCCCGCCGCGACCCGGCCAGCTTGACCAAAATGATGACCAGCTATGTTATCGGTCAGGCGATGAAAGCGGGTAAATTCAAAGAGTCCGATCTGGTCACTGTCGGCAACGACGCCTGGGCGACCGGCAACCCGGTCTTCAAAGGCTCTTCACTGATGTTCCTGAAACCTGGCATGCAGGTTCCTGTTTCTCAGCTGATCCGCGGTATCAACCTGCAATCCGGTAACGATGCCTGCGTGGCGATGGCCGACTTCGTGGCAGGCAGCCAGGATTCCTTCGTGGGTCTGATGAACAGCTACGTTAGCGCGCTGGGCCTGCAAAACACCCATTTCCAGACCGTTCACGGCCTGGACGCTGACGGTCAGTACAGCTCTGCTCGTGATATGGCGAAAATCGGTCAGGCGCTGATCCGCGATGTGCCGAACGAATACACGATCTATAAAGAGAAAGAGTTCACCTTTAACGGTATCCGCCAGACTAACCGCAACGGCCTGCTGTGGGATAACAGCCTCAACGTAGACGGTATTAAAACCGGCCACACCGATAAAGCAGGCTATAACCTGGTGGCTTCCGCTACCGAAGGTCAGATGCGTCTGATCTCCGCCGTAATGGGCGGTCGCACCTACAAAGGTCGCGAAACGGAAAGTAAAAAACTGCTGACCTGGGGCTTCCGCTTCTTCGAAACCGTTAGCCCGCTGAAAGCCGGTAAAGAGTTCGCCTCTGAGCCCGCCTGGTTTGGCGACAGCGATCGTGCTTCCCTCGGCGTGGACAAAGACGTTTATCTGACCATCCCGCGTGGCCGCATGAAAGATCTGAAAGCCAGCTATGTGCTGACCTCCACCGAACTGCATGCACCGCTGCAGAAAAATCAGGTCGTGGGCACTATTAACTTCCAGCTGGACGGCAAAACAATTGAACAGCGTCCACTGGTAGTGCTGCAGGAAATTCCGGAAGGTAACTTCTTCGGCAAAATCATTGATTACATTAAATTAATGTTCCATCACTGGTTTGGTTAAAAATCACCCACTTGAAAGTGTGATTTCGATCCCCATATACTATGTAACGTTAAGCAACTCCCGCCTGTCCGGCGGGAGTTGTTCTTTTTACCACTGGAGCTGACATGAAAACCAAACTGAACGAACTGCTTGAATTCCCGACTCCCTTTACTTACAAAGTGATGGGTCTGGCGAAACCTGAGTTGGTTGACCAGGTGGTGGAAGTGGTACAGCGCCATGCGCCTGGTGATTACTCTCCGCAGATAAAACCGAGCAGCAAAGGCAACTACCACTCGGTGTCCATTACCATCAACGCGACGCATATTGAGCAAGTGGAGACGCTGTACGAAGAGTTAGGCAATATCGAAATTGTTCGTATGGTGCTGTAATCCCTGCCACGTTACCCGGCCTGCCGGGTAACGTTAATTGTTTGTGATATACTCCCCGTCCATGAATTCCTCTCTCTACGGAGATGCTGTTTTGGACACCAATACCCTTCTCATCCGCCAGCTTGGCTTACAGCCGTACGAACCCGTATCGCAGGCCATGCATGAGTTTACCGATCAACGCGACGACACAACGCTCGATGAAATCTGGCTGGTTGAGCATCACCCTGTCTTTACTCAGGGCCAGGCCGGTAAAGCGGAACATGTACTGGTGCCGGGCGATATTCCCGTAATTCAAAGCGACCGTGGCGGCCAGGTGACCTATCACGGGCCGGGTCAGCAGGTGATGTACGTATTGCTGAATCTGAAGCGTCGTAAGCTTGGCGTGCGTGAACTGGTGACGCTGCTGGAACAAACGGTGGTGAATACCCTGGCGGAGTGCGGTATTGACGCGCATCCGCGCGCCGATGCGCCGGGCGTTTATGTGGGTGAGAAAAAAATCTGCTCCCTGGGGCTGCGCATTCGTAAAGGGTGTTCTTTCCACGGCCTGGCCCTGAATATTGCGATGGATTTATCGCCCTTCCTGCGCATCAATCCTTGCGGTTACGCCGGTATGGAGATGACCCAGGTACAGCAGTGGAAAGCTGATGCCACGCCTGACAATATATCACCGCTTTTAGTCTCACATTTTTTAGCGCTGCTAAACAATCCACCACACGAATATATTCACAGTTAATATATATTCTCCCCAGCCCAACCTTACCGTTGGGCTGGCGTTATTTCCCTCCTGCCCCCCTTTACAAAAATATCAAAATTCTATATTTTCTCTTCAGCTTCATTCAGCAAAAATAACATACCAGACTACCACAGCAACCAATACATAAAGACAACTCATTGAATAAATGAGATAAAATTAAAATAAAATCACAAATTGCAATTTTGTATCGAAGATAATAATAACGACAAAAGCAATAAACCATTCACATAGTGAATGTAAAAGGGTAAATAGAGTGGAATATCAGCAACCGTTAGAAAATAAATCACCGCCACGTATCGATAATGATACAACCCAGATTTTCCGCACCTTACGTAATATTGATCTTAATTTGCTGACGATTTTTGAAGCGGTCTATGTCCATAAGGGGATTGTTAACGCAGCGAAAGTGTTAAATATCACGCCGTCTGCCATCAGCCAGTCGATTCAAAAACTGCGTGGTCTTTTCCCTGACCCGCTGTTTATCCGTAAAGGTCAGGGGGTGACGCCAACGGCCTATGCCACGCATCTGCATGAATATATTAGCCAGGGGCTGGAGTCGATACTTGGCGCGCTGGATCTTACCGGCAGTTATGATAAACAGCGTATCCTCACCATTGGTACGCCGCCCTCCGTCGGGGCGCTTATCATGCCTGCGATTTACCAGGCCATTAAAGAAAGCTACCCGCAGATTCTGGTACGTAATATTGCCGTCAACGACACAGGCAATCAGCTCAGCCAGTTCCAGACGGATTTGATCATCGATAGTCATGCTCAGACAATGCCAGCGCTTTACAGCCACACGCTGTTTCGCGACCCGCTGGTGCTGGTCTGTCGCCATGGGCATCCCGTTTTACAGCAATCCGTTACCCTGACATTGCTGAAGGCGTATGAATATACACTGTTGACGCCCGATGGCAGCAGCCACAGCAGCCTGCATAAACGCATTCATGAGATGCTGCCAGACCGTCAGGTGAGTTTCAGCAGTTACAATTTGTTCACCATTGCGTCACTGATTGGCGGCAGCGACCTGCTGGGGATCATGCCGCGTCGATTCTTCTCTCTTTATCGTCAGTGCTGGCCGCTGGCCTGCATTGATTTTGCGCCCATTCAGCAAGAAGAAGTCGAATTTTCATTGCATTACAACAAGCTCAGCCTGCGCGATCCGGTTTTACAGGGTGTCATTGATGTCATTCGTCAGGCATTCTGATCGCGAAAACAGTTAGCCCGTCCGATAACTAAAAAGCATAAAACAACAACTATTTTACAATTTGCCGCACTGGCAGGCTGCTTTGACACCCGTTTCAATGGTATACTGCTTACAATGAATTCAAAAATAGTTGATAAATGCAACATTTCATTGAATTGAAACGCTTTCCTTAAAGACTCGCAACTGGAACACGCACGCTATGAGTAAACCCATTGTGATGGAACGCGGTGTTAAGTACCGCGACGCCGATAAAATGGCACTTATCCCGGTCAAAAACGTGGCCACCGAGCGCGAAGCGCTGCTACGCAAACCCGAGTGGATGAAAATCAAACTTCCGGCTGACTCCTCCCGTATTCAGGGTATCAAAGCGGCGATGCGCAAGAATGGCCTGCACTCTGTTTGTGAAGAAGCCTCTTGCCCGAACCTGGCGGAATGTTTTAACCACGGCACCGCGACATTCATGATTCTGGGTGCTATCTGTACCCGTCGTTGCCCATTCTGTGACGTTGCCCACGGTCGCCCGGTAGCCCCGGATGCCAACGAACCGGGCAAACTGGCGCAAACCATCGCCGACATGGCGCTGCGTTATGTGGTCATCACCTCCGTTGACCGTGATGACCTGCGCGACGGTGGTGCTCAGCACTTTGCCGATTGCATCAGCGCCATCCGCGAGAAAAGCCCAACGATTAAAATTGAGACGCTGGTTCCTGACTTCCGTGGTCGTATGGATCGCGCGTTAGAGATCCTGACGGCAACCCCACCAGACGTCTTTAACCACAACCTGGAAAACGTACCGCGTATCTATCGCCAGGTGCGTCCAGGCGCGGATTACAACTGGTCGCTGAAGCTACTGGAACGCTTTAAAGAAGCGCACCCGGAAATCCCAACCAAGTCTGGCCTGATGGTCGGCCTGGGTGAAACCAACGCGGAAATCATCGAAGTGATGCGCGATCTGCGTCGCCACGGCGTCACCATGCTGACCCTGGGTCAGTATTTGCAGCCAAGTCGCCATCACCTGCCGGTACAGCGTTATGTGAGCCCGGATGAGTTTGAAGAGATGAAAGCGGAAGCGCTGGCGATGGGCTTCACCCACGCCGCGTGCGGCCCGTTCGTTCGTTCCTCCTATCACGCCGATCTTCAGGCGAAAGGAATGGAAGTGAAATAAACGCAGACGCAGCGTTTAGCGAAGCCGTTGCTTTTAAGCAGCGGCTTTTTTATACCGGCATTAGAAACATCTGATTGCAACTTAATACCTTTCGTCATATTTCAGGTATCAAAAAAGGCCATTGCGTCTCCGCGTTGGCCTTTTTAACAGGCTATAATTGCCCGCTATAAGACATGCACCTGCTTAGAGCAGAATTTATCCGCACGCCTTATCCAATGTCTGCTGCTTACTCTTTGTGAGAGAGTTTTTCCGCCGGGATGTCATCCGCATCAACACTTTTCTTAGCGCTGACCTCATCCTCGTTCATGGCTTTCTTGAAGCCCTTGATTGCTGAGCCCAGGTCGCCGCCCAGCGTACGTAATTTTTTGGTACCAAACACCAGAACAATCAGCGCTGCGACAACCAGCAGTTTGGTAATACTAATCTCACCCATAGATACCTTCTTCTCTAAAACAGGCTGCAAAATGCGTTAAATGACCATAGCGTATTAACGGTCATCTTACCGCGCGCACACAATAGCAATCTGTAACAAGGTGAATCAAGTGTTGTTTAAAAAAACGTCACAGTAATTGCGGTAGCGCAAAACGGCGGTTAGTTAATACCGGTAATTGTGCGCGCACCTCTTTCACCTGCTGTTCAAAGACTTCCGCCATTATAAGTTGCGGCGTGGCCCCGGCACCGGCGAGCGTGACGCCCAGGGGGTCGATAATACGGCTCTGGCCGATATTCCGACTGCCACATTCGCCCGAGGCGACGATATAACAGGTCGTATCGAGCGCGCGTGCCGCCAGAAGCGTTGACCAGTGGTGCTCCTTCAGCGGCCCGCGTACCCATGCTGCAGGTAGAACCAGCAGATTTGCCCCCTGAAGTGCCAGGCTTAACGCCAGCTCAGGAAAGCGCAGATCGTAGCAGGTCATTAACCCCACGCGCATCTCACCAACCTCAAGCAGCGGCGGCACCACCGCGCCCGCATCCACAAGTTTTGACTCCTGCACGTTAAACGCGTCATAGAGGTGCAGCTTCTGATACTGCGCAATCACCTCTCCGCCACGCAGCGCTACCAGCGTGTTCACGGCCCTGCCCGCCGTAGAGGGCACGTGCAGCGTCAGGATGGTCGTCAGCGTATCCTGACGGCTCTGTGCCTTCAGTTCCTGCATAAAGCCGCCATCGAGCATCTGAGCGGATTTCACGCTGAGATCGGGGTCAGCGATATCACGCGCCAGCAACGCCTCAGGCAGTACCAGCAATGAGACGCCACGTTCTGCTGCCGTGCGCATCAGCGAGATGCATTCCTGCGCGTTGGCCTGCCAGTCGGCAGAAACGCTAAATTGACCCGCCGCGACCCACATATGACGTCCTCTTTTTTACGTTGGTTCTGGCAAGATTAGCAGCTTCAACGCTAAACTCACCCACTTCGATGGTTTGAAAACAGGAAAAATCAGGTGTTCAACGTTCTCCTGGCAGTTTTTATCGGCGGCGGAACCGGTAGCGTCGCGCGCTGGATGCTCAGCACCCGGCTCAACCCAATGCATCATGCGCTGCCGATTGGCACGTTAACGGCAAACCTGCTGGGCGCGTTTATCATTGGTGCGGGGCTGGCGTGGTTTAACCGAATGACGCATATCGACCCGATGTGGAAACTGCTTATCACCACAGGGTTCTGCGGCGGTTTAACCACCTTCTCCACTTTTTCGGCGGAAGTGGTCTTTCTGTTACAGGCGGGGAAGCCGGGATGGGCGCTGCTGAATGTCGGGGTGAATCTGCTGGGCTCGTTTGCGATGACCGCCCTGGCCTTCTGGCTGTTTAACGCCAGTCGATAAATGGACGAAAAAAAACCCGCGATTAGGCGGGTTTTGAATTCTGACTGCTAATGCGCTGATTACAGAGCGATTACGTTAGCAGCAGAAGGGCCTTTGGCACCGTTAGTGATTTCGAACTCTACACGCTGACCTTCAGCCAGAGTTTTGAAACCATTGGTCTGGATTGCAGAGAAGTGTACGAACACGTCTTTGCTGCCATCTTCCGGAGTAATGAAACCGAATCCTTTGGACTCATTAAACCACTTAACGTTACCTTTAATCTTAGACATCAAAATTACCTTTATATGAAAAAACGACACAAATGCTGTGTCAGGTATCAGTACAACAATAATGCTGCGTTTTGTCTAGTGCAGGTTAGCTAAAAAGTGATAAATGTCTCTAACTTTTATACGGGGGTTGACTTTAATTCGAGTTTGTTAGCAACCCAGTCAACCCCACTGCTCCCATGCGCAAAACCAGGATTAAAACTGGAAGCGCATCCAGGCGAAGTAAACGTTGCCGTTGTTATAGGTGCCCGGTATATAGGTCATCTGGAAGGTTGCCGGACCATAGCCGATAGACGCCATCGGCAGCAGCACCGGAATCGGCACATAATTGTAGTTGTCACGCGCCGTAACCCCTACCGTATAGCCCAGTCCCAGACGGAAATTATCATCGCTCAGCGGTCGCCATGTTTTCTCCCAGCCGTAGCCGCCAATCGGCTCCCACTTGTTCCAGGAGTCTTTAAACGCCATCAGATAGATGCCGTGCCAGTTCCCTTTTTCATCCCAGCGAGAGACACCAAAACCCGCGCCCCATGGACGTTCGTTGTAACGGTCGGTTTTCTCTTTATCGTAGGCAAAGCGCGCATGCCAGGTGATTGCCGGAACATAGAGATCGTAATGCTGGGGTTCATCCCAGGTTTGCGCAATATTATCGTTGAGCGTGGAGAAGCCGTTGCGCACCGATTCGGTAAATGAGGCATTCGCCGCAGGCAGAATGCAGAGTTGAGCCGCAATTAGCGCAGCCACTAAATAAATTCGTTTGAGCATTAACACGTTAGCATTACCAAAGCTTATTACATAATAGAAATAGCGTACCAATGCTAACCTTAATCAAGGCTTAACAATATCGGGTTATTCTTTATTTTAGGGTAATTCTTAGTAAATAAAGTAAAGTAATTAAGCACCCCGCAGGGTGCTTGTATTCATTGTTTACGGTGGATGATGCGATAAAGCGCAGGAATAACCAACATCGAGAGTAACGGTGCGGAAATCATCCCGCCGATCATCGGTGCGGCAATCCGGCTCATCACCTCCGAGCCCGTACCACTGCCCCACATGATAGGCAGCAGGCCGGCCATGATGGTCGCGACTGTCATCACTTTGGGGCGCACTCGTAGTACCGCCCCTTCATGAATTGCGCGCATTAATAGCGGTGTACCGCCATCAGGATCGGATTTACGATGTTTCTCAAGCGCGTGATTCAAATAGAGCACCATAATCACGCCAAATTCAGCAGATACGCCTGCAAGGGCGATAAATCCTACCGCGCCAGCCACCGAGAGATTATACCCCAGCAGCCATAACAGCCAGACGCCGCCGATCAGCGAAAAAGGAAGAGTTCCCATTATCAGTAATACATCTGAAATACGTCTAAAGGTTAACCAAAGTAGTGTAAAAATAATCACTAAGGTCACCGGAAGGACTATTTTCAGTTTTGCCGTAGCGCGTTCAAGATATTCAAATTGCCCGGACCAGGAGAGCGTTACCCCCTGCGGCAAGGCCACCTGTTGCGCTACACGCTGCTGCATCTCATCCACCGCGGATTTCAGGTCACGTCCGCGTAAATCGACATAGATCCAGTTCGACAGTCGCGCATTTTCGCTTTTCAGCATTGGCACGCCTTCGGTGATACGGATATCCGCCAGTTCGCTGAGTGCCACCTGACTCCCACTGGCCGTCACCACCGGCATTGCCCGCAATTTATCGATATTATCGCGCCATTCGCGCGGGTAACGGATGTTAATGGGATAGCGTTCTCGCCCTTCGATAGTCTGACCAACGTTCTCGCCGCCCACCAGCGTCGACACCAGCGATTGCAACTCTTTCACCGACACGCCATAGCGTGCCGCCTGCTGGCGGTTGATGGCGATATCAACATAACGTCCGCCGGAAAGCCGCTCAGCCAACGCGGACGTCACGCCAGGTACGCCTTTCACCACCTGCTCGATTTCGCGGGCGACACGTTCGATATCCGCCAGGTTATTGCCGTTCACTTTGATTCCCACCGGGCTCTTGATGCCTGTCGCCAGCATATCGAGACGGTTGCGAATCGGCGGTACCCAGACGTTGGCAATCCCCGGTACTTTCACCGTTTTATCCAGCTCCTCAATCAGTTTGTCCGGCGTCATGCCCGGTCGCCACTGGTCGCGAGGTTTGAACTGAATGGTAGTTTCCAGCATGGTCAGCGGCGCAGGGTCGGTCGCCGTTTCCGCGCGCCCGGCCTTACCGAACACGCTGGCCACTTCCGGCACGCTTTTAATCAGCCGATCGGTTTGTTGCAGCAGACGGCTCGCTTCGCGTGCAGAAATGCCCGGCAGCGTAGACGGCATATAGAGCAAATCGCCCTCGTCAAGCGGTGGCATAAATTCGCTGCCCAAGTGGCTGAGCGGCCAAAGCGTAATGCCCAGCAGCAGCAACGCCAGCGCCAGTGTCGCCTTCGGCCAGGCCAGCACTTTATCAAGCAGCGGCTCATAGGCACGAATCAGCCAGCGGTTAATCGGGTTGGCTTGCTCATCCGGGATTTTTCCGCGAATAAAATAGCCCATCAGCACCGGCACTAAGGTGATACCGAGCCCCGCAGCCATTGCCATCGCCCAGGTTTTGGTGAACGCCAGCGGCGCGAACATCTTCCCTTCCTGCGCTTCCAGCGAGAAGACCGGAATAAACGACAACGTGATGATCAGCAGGCTGCAAAACAACGCAGGCCCCACTTCGGTCGCCGCTTGCCCGGCAATGTGCCAGTAATCGGGGCCGGAAGGCGTTTTATCGGGATGATCGTGCCGCCACTGTTCCAGTACTTTATGCATGTTTTCGATCATCACGATCGCCGCATCCACCATGGCACCGATGGCGATCGCAATCCCACCCAGCGACATAATGTTGGCGTTGATCCCCTGATAGTGCATAACGATAAACGCACCAAGTATGCCAAGCGGCAGCGAGACAATTGCCACCAGTGCCGAGCGGAAATGGAACAGAAACAGGGTACAAACCAGGGCAACGACGATAAACTCTTCGATCAGCTTATGGGTTAACGTTTCGATCGCGTGGTCGATAAGCTGCGAACGGTCGTAAACCGGGACGATCTCCACCCCTTCCGGCAACGTTTTTTGCAGCGACTGAAGTTTCGCTTTCACGTCCATAATGGTCTGACGGGCATTCTTGCCATAACGCATGATGATAATGCCGCCGGCCACTTCCCCTTCGCCGTTAAGCTCCGCGACGCCGCGCCGGATTTCCGGCCCCATCCGTACATCGGCGACATCTGCCAGCAGCACCGGCACGCCATCACGGCTGGTCACCACCACCTTGCGGAACTCATCAAGCGAATGCAGATAACCGGTGGTGCGCACCATGTATTCTGCTTCGCCCATCTCCATCAGCGCGCCGCCGCCCTCCTGGTTGGCGGATTTCAGCGCATCGACAATTTGCTGATGCGTCACATTTAGCGCCCGCATCCGCGTCGGATCGGCAATCACCTGATACTGGCGCACCATCCCGCCGACGCTGGCGACTTCCGAAACGTTAGGCACGGTTTTCAGTTCGTACTTCAGCGTCCAGTCCTGGAGCGCACGCAGATCCGCAAGGCTGTGTTTGCCGGTACGGTCAACCAGCGCATACTCGTAAATCCAGCCCACACCTGTGGCATCCGGCCCTAATGCCACCGTGACGCCTTCCGGCATTTGCGCCTGAATCTGACTCAGATACTCCAGCACGCGCGAACGCGCCCAGTAAAGGTCAGTACCGTCTTCAAACAACACGTACACATAAGCGTCGCCAAACATCGAAAAGCCGCGCACCGTCTTCGCGCCAGGCACCGAAAGCATGGTGGTGGTAAGCGGATAAGTGACCTGATCTTCAATAATCTGCGGCGCTTTTCCCGGATAGCTGGCGCGAATAATCACCTGCACATCAGAGAGGTCCGGCAGCGCATCCAGCGGCGCGCGTTGCACCGCCCAGGCGCCCCACAGCGCCATCCCCAGCGCCGCAAAAATCACCAGCAGGCGATTACGCAACGCAGCTCGAATCACGGCGGCAATCATTTCTCGCCTCCCGTCATTGGCATCCATTGTGAAATCAGCGGCCCCTGCGCATCATCCAGCGTAAAGTGAAACATGATGTTATCGCCAGGCTTCGGTTTTGCCGCGCTGGCGCTGAGGGTGAAGTCCATGGTCATCGCGCCCCAGTGCAGTTCAGGAATTGGCTGGTGCGACAGCGTTACCGTGCTCCCTTCGATAGCTTTGACGACGCCGTTGCCGACATACTCTTGCGCCTTTTTCGTTTCCTGCGGCAAGGCGCTGCGCAGGCTGGCTTCGGAATCAATCAGGAACTGACCGGAGGTCACCACCTTATCGCCCTCTTTCAGCCCTTCTTTTACCTCCGTCCAGCCGTTGGCGGTTACGCCTGTGGTGACGCGTACCGGTGCGAAGTGCCCGTCTCCGGTGGCGACAATCACCCGATTTTCACTGCCGGTGGCAATCAGCGCTTCTTCCGGGATAGCCAGCACCGGCGGCTGCGCGGATTCATCCTGCAAACGCACGGTTAAAAACATCCCGGGCTTCAGTTTGTGCTGCGGGTTATCCAGCACAATGCGCGCCTTCAGGGTGCGTGTGGTGGTTTCCATCTGCGGCAGCAGTTCACTTACCTTGCCGTGGAACTGCTCGCCCGGCCAACCGTCAGCGCTCGCCACGACGTCACTGCCCGGTATCAGGCGTTGCGCCTGGGTTTGTGGGTAATCAATCACCACCCATACCGGGTCCTGGCTTGCCAGTTCAAACAACGGCGCGGTGGCGGTAACCTGCGCGCCTTCACGCGTATCGAGCTTCGAAACGTACCCCTCCTGCTCGGCACGCAGCACCATTCGCGACTGCGGTTTGCCGCTGCGTTCCACCTGGCGAATGACGGATTCCGGCATAAAGGTCAGCGTCAGGCGCTCACGAGCGGCCCGGCTGAGCGCGGCATCGCCAAGTTGACGTACAGCCAGATACTCCTGCTGCGCCGCCGTCCATTCGGGGATCCACAGCTGCGCCAGCGGCTCACCGGCTTTCACCCACTGCTGCGGGGCGCGAACAAACAGTTTCTCGACGACGCCGTTGGCCGGAGACGGAATAATTTGCAGGCTACGCTCATCGGTGGTGACCGTGGCAAACGCGGAAAAAGGCTGTACCAGCGCGCGTTTTTCCACACTGCCGATGCGCATGCCGAGACTTTGCTGCTGTTGCGGGCTAATGCTAACGCCGCCGTTATCCGGCGTTTCATCGGCATAGCGCGGCACCAGTTGCATATCCATAAATGGTGATTTTCCCGGCTTATCAAAGCGCTGGCCGGGGACCATCGGGTCGTACCAATAGAGCACTTTGCGCGCCGTCGCATCCGTGGCGGCGGAGTCTGTCGCCGGGCTACGATGTCCGGCGTAATAGCCCGCTCCCGCCGCCAGCACGGCCACAATCGCCAGCGTCAGTAAGTTCTTGTTCATAGCGCCAGCTCCTGTGGAATTAAGTAGTGAATGGCCGCCCAGGTTCGGGCGACCTCGCGTTCGGCCTGACTGGTGGCAAGGGTGCTGTCCAGCACATCGCGACGCGCGGCGAGCAAGGAGGAAAGGTCAGACTGCCCGGCGCGATACTGGGCGGTCAGTAAGGAAAGGCGCTGCTGCTGGAGCGGTAGTGTTTCATCGCGCAGGCGCAACCAGATATTTTGCGCGGCCTGATATTCGGCAATCAGCGAGCTAATCTGGGCGGCGTGATCGCGTTCAGTCAGCGAAAGCTGATCGTTGGCCTGCATAGTGCGAGAGACATCCGCCGCGTAATCTTTATCCTGACGTTTATCTTTGAACAGCGGCAAATCGACGGTAAACATCACCCCCGCCATATCGTCATACCCTTCCGAGCGATGGCCGTAGTACACCTCGACATCGACATCGGGGATGGCCGCCACCGCCGACTGCGCCGAGCGCGCTTTGGCCTCGTTGGCTTCCCGCGCGGCGGCAATCACTTCCGGGTGCTGATCCACACCGGCCAGCAGCGTGGCTTCATCCGCAGGCAAGCGTTGATACGGCGGCAGTGCGCCGGAAACCGATTCAATCGGCTGACCGGTAAACTTCATCAGTTTTGCCCGCGCCACCTGCACATCGCGCTCCGCCAGTGTGACGTTATTGCGCATTGCGTTCAGCGTGACCTTTAGCGCCAGTACGCTGTCCGGTGCGGCGGTTCCGCTGCCGACGCTGGCGCGCTGCGTTCCCTGCTGTCGCTCGGTTTCCGCCACCAGCTTTTTGGCCGATTGCAGCGCTTTTTCCGAGAGCGCGAGATCGAGCCACGCTTGCGCGGTATCGCGTTGCAGCGCGGCACGAATCGCTTCTGATTTCGCGCTAACGCTTTGCGCCTGCGCCTGTAACGTCTGCGCCTTGCGTTCGCGTTTTTCGGCGCTGACGTAACGCTGCATGATGCCCACGCGCTGCATGGTCATCCCTTCGCGGGTCAGACGTTGGTTATTACTGCCCTGTACCGGGACGTTCTCGATACCAAATTTCAGTTTCGGATCCGGCAATTCACCTGCGGAATCCGCCATATTTTCCAGCGCCCGCGCTTCATTGCGATTAGCGGAAAGTTCAGCGGAATAGCGCTGGGCTTGCGACAGAGTTTGCGTGAGTGTCCATGACTCCGCCTGCACGGCGGAGCCAAAAAACCCAAGCAACACCCCGCCGAGCCAAAGGCTCAACGTGCGTTGTTTCATATCACCTCCGGCTTAGCGGTGCGGATTCAGGGATACAATCTGGTAACCGCTATCACCTTCGGTAAAGGTGAAATCCACATCCTCGCCCACGCGTTGCGCGGTCACGGGTTGGCTTGTCGGTTGGGCAAATTGCATCGTCATCGCAGGCCAGTTCAGCGCGGGGATGGGATGATGGGCAATGGTGATGGAAGTGGGGGTCACTTTTTTGATAACACCTTCCCCCTGCCAACTGGCGGCGGACGGCATGGTCATTGTGGCGTGTGCGCTCATCTCGTGAGCAGAAACGGAAAATGCGGATACAGCAAACAGTACGCCAGCCAGCGCACGAGTATAAATTGCAGACATAGTAAACTCCTGATAATCGTTAATTAATTGATAGTTAAACGGATTATCAGGTTTCTATTCGCGGAACCGGCAAAAACGGATCGTTGCCGGAGGCCCTACGGCGGGAGGTGCCAGTGACCACGCGTCTTCCTGGACGGCTTCACAGGTCGGCATAACTAACGCCAGGCTGGAAACCACCGGAATCGCGACTAAAGAGGAGTTATCGTGCGTTTTCTGCGAGGAGTCGGGCACACAGTGCTGCCCGCACAGCGACATGTTGTTTTCCGTCGCATGCGATGACATCTGGTGATCCATATGCTGGATCATCGCCGCCTCGCCCGCCGGGCTTAACTGACAGTCATGAGAAGCAATTGCTACCTGGCACTGGATAAACCAAAAACCGAACGCGAGCAGAAGCATCAGAAAATGTTTTCTGATGAAGCGTAAGCGCCAGTTCCAGGATGCGTACATAATCACGATTCGGTTAATGAAAGTAACCGGAGTATACGCAGGCAATATTCGTGAAATAAAGTCTTTTTTAATTGCTTTACGATTCAACAAACTGGAAATAATTATAACAATTAATTCACTTATTGCTTTCAGATACGCCCTGCCCCGCTATAATCAAGAGGTTTTCAGCTTTGTGATTTACTCGATCAATTGCCTGTTGTATTACTACAAATAATCATTTTATTGATTTCCATCAGCAAGTATTGCCGCTTATTTCGGCACATTCCCTTTATTATTCTTTTTTATGCGCCATTTGTAGCGCATATTTTCGACAATGGTGATAGGTATACTCATGTTAACGGCATTTGAGCTCCTGATTGGGGTTGTGGTCATTGTGGGCGTTGCCCGCTATATCATTAAAGGCTTTTCCGCCACCGGCGTGTTGTTCGTCGGTGGGATTGTCTTGCTGATCGCAAGCGCGCTGATGGGCCATAAAGTGTTACCCGCCAGCGAAGCAAGCACCGGCTATTCCGCAACGGATATCGTTGAATACATCAAAATCCTGCTGATGAGCCGCGGCGGCGACCTCGGCATGATGATCATGATGCTGTGTGGTTTTGCCGCCTATATGACGCATATTGGCGCCAACGACATGGTCGTAAAACTGGCCTCAAAACCGCTGCGTTATATTAACTCACCCTATTTGTTGATGATTGCCGCCTATTTCGTCGCCTGCCTGATGTCGCTGGCTGTGTCATCCGCGACGGGCCTTGGCGTATTGTTAATGGCAACACTGTTCCCGGTGATGGTAAACGTCGGCATTAGCCGTGGTGCGGCTGCTGCTATTTGCGCCTCTCCGGCGGCGATTATTCTTTCTCCTACTTCCGGTGACGTCGTGCTGGCGGCAAAAGCGGCGGAGATGCCGTTAATTGATTTTGCCTTTAAAACGACGCTCCCAATCTCAATCGCAGCGATTATCGCAATGGCGATTGCGCACTTCTTCTGGCAGCGCTATCTCGATAAAAAAGAGAACGTGTCCCATGAAATGCTCGATGTGAATGAAATCACCACCACCGCACCGAGCTTTTACGCCATTCTGCCCTTTGCGCCGATCATTGGCGTGCTGATTTTCGACGGTAAATGGGGCCCGCAGCTGCACATTATTACCATTCTGGTTATCTGCATGCTGCTGGCGGCGGTGCTGGAATTCTGCCGCAGTTTCAACACGCAGAACGTCTTCTCCGGTCTGGAAGTGGCCTATCGCGGCATGGCGGACGCCTTCGCCGGCGTGGTGATGCTGTTGGTTGCCGCAGGCGTCTTTGCCCAGGGCCTGAGCACGATCGGCTTTATCGATAGCCTGATTTCCATCGCCACCTCGTTTGGTTCCGCGAGCATTATTCTGATGCTGGTGCTGGTGGTGCTGACCATGCTGGCGGCGATGACCACCGGTTCCGGTAACGCGCCGTTCTATGCGTTCGTCGAAATGATTCCTAAGCTGGCGCACACCTCGGGTATCAACCCGGCTTATCTTTCCATTCCGATGCTGCAGGCATCCAACCTTGGCCGTACCATCTCCCCGGTTTCCGGCGTCGTGGTTGCGGTAGCCGGGATGGCAAAAATCTCGCCGTTTGAAGTGGTGAAACGCACCTCCGTTCCGGTGCTGGTTGGCCTGGTCGTGGTGATCATCGCGACTGAAATTCTGGTACCGGGTAGCGCGCTGTAAGTATTCGCGAAACTGATAAAAGGCGTCTAACGACGCCTTTTTTATGCTTTAATAATTGCCTTGAATCGTTAACACCCCGGATACGTACTATGTTCAGGAAGGATCTTCTGGCCGGATGCGTAGGCACCCTGCTGCTCGTCGCGCAATGCGCCAGTGCTGCCCCCCTCACTCCCACGCAATATGGCGATTTTGACCGCTATGTGCTGGCGCTTTCGTGGCAAACCGGTTTTTGTCAGAGCATGAACGACAGAAATCGCAAAGAGCCGCAGGAGTGCAAAATCCAGAAAGAGACGGCCAACAAAGCCGATCATCTCACCGTCCACGGTCTCTGGCCGGGGCTGCCAAAATCTATCGCCTCTCGCGGCGTTGATGAAGGCCGCTGGATGCGCTTTGGTTGCGCGACGCGCCCGATTCCGAATATGGCGGAAGCCAAAGGCAGCCGTAAATGTTCAGCCCCCGAAACCGGTTTATCGCTGGAAATGGCAAACAAGCTGAACGGTGTGATGCCCGGCAGCGGTGGAAAATCCTGCCTTGAGCGTTATGAATATGCCAAACATGGCGTCTGTTTTGGTTTCGACCCGGACACGTATTTCGGCACCATGGTGCGCCTGAACAGCGAAGTGAAAGCCAGCGCGCTGGGGCAATTTTTAGCCGCTAATTATGGGCAAAAAGTGAAGCGCAGCGACTTTGATGCCGCCGTTGCCAGCGCCTTCGGTAAAGAGAACGTCAAAGCGTTTAAACTGACCTGTAATGGCAACCCAAACTACCTTACCGAAATGCAAATTTCACTAAAAGCCGGGAACATCAACGCGCCACTTTCTGCCGCGTCGTTCCTGCCTCAGCCGCACCCAGGCAACTGTGGTAAACAGTTTGTGCTGGATAAAGTGGGATACTGACAATAATCGAGATAAATCGATAATTTTCAGTGATTGAATGTGCGTTGTATCACTTCAAACCTGATGATTGAATGCGTATGATGGTGTGAGATGAACCCTTGCCGCTGGCGGTGAGGGTTTTCTTTTGGATAGACGTTTCTGGAACGACATGGAGTAACTATGACCAGACCTGCCATCATCATTAATGAGTTCGATGCGGAGCGTATCGACAGACTGCTGGAACTGCCTGCTTACGCAAACTCTCCGGTGGCTGGCGCGCTGAACGACGAACTGGACCGCGCGCAAATGTGCCCGCCGGAACAGGTTCCGCCTGATGTCGTGAGCATGAACAGCAAGGTGAGATTTCGCGATCTGACCAGCGGCGAAGAGCGCGTGCGAACTCTGGTATTTCCTACGCAAATGACAGACAGCAACACGCAGCTTTCAGTGCTGGCCCCGGTGGGCGCGGCGCTGATTGGGCTGCGCGTTGGTAGCACGATTCACTGGGAACTCCCCGGCGGCACGTCCACGCATCTTGAGGTGCTGGAACTGCTCTACCAGCCGGAAGCAGCCGGTGATTACCAACGCTAATTGCGATGAATTAAGAGGATGCCCCGGCATCCTCTTTCTGTCTCTGGTGGCGGTATCTGGCGAGATTGAAAAAACTTTACACCCTTCCACGCAGCGAACGATAAATTTGAGATATCAATGACAAACTAAAAAGTCATAATATGCTTTGATATCAAATACAGAGACAAGGAGGAATGCATATGTACAAGACAATCATTATGCCCGTTGACGTATTCGAGATGGAATTGAGTGATAAGGCTATCGCTCACGCTGAATTTCTGGCGCAGCAGGATGGGATTATTCATCTGCTCCACGTGCTGCCCGGCTCCGCCAGCTACACCATGAGCCGTTTCGCGGCGGATGTGCGTCGCTTTGAAGAGCACCTTCATCAGGAAGCGATCAACCGTTTAGAAACGATGAAAAGCCACTTCAGTATCGACCCCGAGCGCCTGAAACTGCACGTGCGCATCGGCAGCGTTCGCGACGTGGTGAACGAGCTCGCTGAAGAACTGAAAGCTGACGTGGTGGTTATCGGTTCCCGTAATCCGTCCATCTCCACTCACCTGCTGGGTTCGAATGCCTCCAGCGTTATTCGCCACGCCCATGTGCCGGTGATGGTGGTGAGATAAAAAAAAAGGCTACCTTTCGGTAGCCTTTTACTTTTGCAGGTGTCGTCTTACTTCTTTTTTTATGCCGTTTTCGTACGAATCAGATAATCAAAGGCGCTGAGTGACGCTTTCGCGCCTTCGCCGGCGGCGATGATAATCTGTTTGTACGGAACGGTGGTGCAGTCACCCGCGGCAAAGACGCCTTTAACGCTGGTTTCACATTTCGCATCGATGATAATTTCCCCCATCCGGTTGCGCTCAATCGCGCCTTCCAGCCAGGTGGTGTTCGGCAGCAGGCCAATCTGGACGAAGATCCCCGCCAGTTCAATCTGATGCGTATCACCGCTTACACGGTCACGGTATTCCAGGCCGGTCACTTTGCTGCCGTCGCCTTTTACTTCCGTGGTTTGCGCGTTCAGAATGATATCAACGTTTTTCAGGCTGCGGACTTTATCCTGCAGAACCTGATCCGCTTTCATTTCCGGGGCAAATTCCAGCAGAGTAACGTGTTCAACCACGCCCGCCAGGTCGATTGCCGCTTCCACACCGGAGTTACCGCCACCGATAACCGCTACGCGTTTGCCTTTAAACAGCGGGCCGTCACAGTGCGGACAATAGGTTACGCCCTTGGTGCGATACTGATCTTCGCCCGGCACATTCATGTTGCGCCATTTTGCACCGGTCGCGATGATGATGCTGCGCGCTTTCAGCACAGCGCCAGACGCGGTTTCAATCTGGTGTAAGCCACCTTCCTGTGCCGCCGGAATCAGTTTCGATGCGCTCTGGCTATCAATCACATCAACATCATACTCACTGACGTGGGCTTTCAGTGCGCCAGCCAGTTTCTGACCTTCGGTTTTCGGTACGGAGATATAGTTTTCAATATCAACGGTATCGAGCACTTGGCCGCCGAAACGCTCGCCCATCAGGCCGGTACGGATGCCTTTACGCGCTGAGTAGACAGCGGCAGCGGCACCGGATGGGCCGGAACCCACGATCAGCACTTCATAAGCATCACGGGTGCTCAGCTCTTCCGCTGCGCGTTTTTCCGCGCCAGTATCGATTTTGGCCACGATTTCCGTCAGTGTCATACGGCCCTGACCAAACTCCTGACCATTCACGAACACTGCCGGAACACCCATCACATTACGTTCGGTGATTTCGTTCTGATAGGTGCCGCCATCGATCGCCGTGTGCTTGATGCGCGGGTTCAGCACGCTCATCAGGTTCAGCGCCTGCACCACGTCCGGGCAGTTGTGGCAGGAGAGCGAATAATAAGTTTCGAATTCAAAATCGCCGTCGATATTACGGATCTGCTCCAGCAGAGACTGCGCTTCTTTCGACGGATGACCGCCGGTCCACAGCAGCGCCAGTACCAGCGATGTGAACTCATGCCCCAACGGGGAGCCAGCAAAACGCGGACCCTGGTGGGAACCTGGGTTGGTAATCAGGAACGACGGTTTACGAACGGCCAACGTGTTGTCTTCTTTGAAGGTCACTTTATCTGACAGTTCAGCAATCTCAGCCAGCAGTTCCTTGATTTCTGCCGATTTGGCGCTGTCATCCAGCGTGGCAATCAGCTCAACAGGTTTGGTCAGCTTTTCAAGATAGGCTTTGAGCTGGGTTTTCATGTTGGTGTCGAGCATTGTTAATCTCCTGGGCTAAATACATCATCATGCAAGCTGCCTCATTCGGGCGGCCTGGATGCAACTTGCATCATAGTGCGTGGGGGAAGAAAAACGGGTGCTAAGCACCCGTTGGTTGCCGGGTGGCACTGCGTTTACCCGGCCTACATTTGTAGGCCCGGGCAAGCGTCGCGCCGCCGGGCAATAAAGACTTAGATTTTGCCGACCAGATCTAAGGACGGAGCCAGAGTTGCTTCGCCTTCTTTCCATTTAGCCGGGCAAACTTCGCCTGGGTGAGAAGCCACATACTGTGCTGCTTTGATTTTACGCAGCAGGTCAGATGCGTCACGGCCAATGCCTTCAGCGGTAACTTCGATAGCCTGGATGATACCCTGCGGGTCAACTACGAAGGTCGCACGGTCAGCCAGACCTTCATCTTCGCGCATGTTCTCGAAGTTACGGGTCAGGGCGCCAGTCGGGTCGCCGATCATCGCGTATTTGATTTTCGCGATGGTTTCAGAGCTGCTGTGCCATGCTTTGTGGGTGAAGTGAGTATCGGTAGAAACAGAGTACACATCCACGCCCAGTTTCTGCAGTTCTTCGTAGTGGTCTGCTACGTCGCCCAGTTCAGTCGGGCAAACGAAGGTGAAGTCAGCCGGATAGAAGAAGAATACGCTCCAGCGACCTTCGGTATCTTTCTCGGTTACTTCGATGAATTCGCCGTTTTTGAATGCCTGGTTTTTGAAAGGTTTGATTTTAGTGTTAATTAAGGACATCTATACTTCCTCCGTGTTTTCGTTGAGTTGTAAGTTAACGAAATTTGGTTGATAGGGCCAATGCGTTTCCATTATCAAATCAATAAGCGTTACCTTACAACCGACTCAAGACAACATTGTGAACCTGAAAATGAGTAAGGCACGAAACGCCCCTTACCCGTCTAATCTGCGTAAAGTAAAAAGGCCCCCTCTTCAGGCGGCCCCGTTACCTGAACACCCGTCGGTGGATTCAGCGCCAGCCAGGCTGGCTATATGTTGCGCTCTACATTACCTTAACAAAGGTTGTAACAGCTAAGGGATTACATCACCCTACCCTTCAAAGGGCAATCCACCACCGGTTGGTCTTATCTATGGTTGTGATAGGCTACACCATTCCTTTCATCTTACGGACTGATTTTACAGAGATTTTCTATGCTAAAACGTTCTTTACTCCTCACCCTCCTCCCTCTGTTCGCCCACGCGGAAGAACTCCCTGCGCCGGTAAAAGCCATCGAAAAACAGGGCATTACCATCATCAAGCCGTTTGATGCGCCCGCAGGTATGAAAGGGTATCTCGGCAAATATCAGGATATGGGCGTGGCTATCTACGTGACACCAGACGGCAAACACGCCATTTCCGGCTATATGTATGATGAGAAAGGGCAAAATCTCAGTGAGCAGCTGTTCCAGAAAGAGATTTATACCCCGGCCGGGCAGGAAATGTGGAAGCGCATGGAGAAAAGCCACTGGTTACTGGACGGTAAAAAAGACGCGCCGGTCATCCTGTACGTTTTCGCCGATCCGTTCTGCCCGTATTGCAAGCAGTTCTGGCAGCAGGCGCGTCCGTGGGTAGATGCAGGAAAGGTTCAGCTTCGCACGCTGCTGGTTGGCGTGATCAAACCCGAAAGCCCGGACACCGCCGCCGCAATCCTGGCAACGAAAGATCCTGCCAAAACCTGGCATGACTATGAGCAATCCGGTGGAAAACTGAAGCTCACCCTTCCCGCGACCCCAGCAGCGGATGCGATGCGTACATTAAATGAAAATCAGAAACTGATGGATGACCTGGGCGCAAACGTCACCCCAGCCATTTACTATATGAATAAAGAAGGCCAGTTACAGCAGGTCGTCGGCCTGCCTGATGCCCAAAAACTGAAGGTCATGATGGGCGAAGAGTAATTAACCCAGGGTGATTGTATAAAAATAAAATATCAATCACCTTGTTTTCTATGATCAGTAGTAAAACACTATTTTCTGATATATATTTAGTCAGGATGTAAGGTGCTTTAAGTTTTACGAAAACATGGAATGTTAATAATCTTCGCGGTACAGGAGAGCAACTGCGCCTTCTCTGCTACCTGCACCGAAACAAGGACAACATAATGGCTAACCTCTATGATCTAAAGCGGTTCGATCTTAACTTATTAGTTATTTTTGAATGCATTTATCAACATCTCAGCATCAGTAAAGCCGCGGAGACGCTGTTTATTACCCCGTCCGCCGTCAGCCAGTCATTACAGCGCTTGCGCATTCAGCTCAACGACCCGTTGTTCGTGCGTTCCGGCAAAGGGATCACGCCTACCACGGTCGGCGTTAACCTGCATCATCACCTCGCGGATAACCTGAATCAGCTGGAAAAAACCATCAATATTATGAGCCATTCGGAACTTACGAAGCGCTTTGTGATTTATGGCCCACAGATATTCATTTCCGGCCCATTGATTAATATCGTGACACGTTTACTGGAAGACCCCAGCATCGAAATCGCCCATTACGATTACGTTGCCACTTCAGATAACATCGAAGATTTAATGAGTTACAGGAAAGCCGATCTGGTGTTAAGCACCTCGCCTATCATCAATCGTTCGGTTGCCTGCGAGCCATTTAAAGAGGTTTCAACCGTTCTGGTCTGCCGTGAAGACCACCCAAGACTGGGAGAAAGCGCCACGAAAGAAGAGATTCTTCTGGAACGCTTTGCAACTTACACAACGGATGAACCCGGCATTAAGGGATATCAGACGGAAGTGGATGAACAGTACCTGGGCCGACGCACAGGATTACGCACTAACTCACTTATCGGTATGGTCAACATTATACAAAAAACCGATTTAATCGGGATTATTCCCCGCGAGTTTTTTGATTATTTAGGCAAAAATATGAAGTTACGGGAAGTCATCACCCCGGAACCATTACCCTCCGTAATGATATACATTATCTATAACCGTTCGTCGATGAACACGCCTGCATTTGCGAAAGTTATAGAACGAATCACCCATTACAAAAAATCACCAGAGTGAATTAATTACTCATATATATTCACATGTAAAATGAATGCTCATTAATAAATGTATATTAGGTTAACCATTAATTAAAATATTACATTCGCCGTCCTTGCCGTTATATTATAGCGACTCATCATGCTTAATATATCGCAAGGATTGCCGACGATGTCGTTATTAAAGGTACCTTTACCCTGTACCGTACAGGAAGCCAGCCAGCATCGTGCCTCCTGGGCCTTGCAGAATTTTACTCGCGTTTGTGTCTCCTTTTCCGGGGGCAAAGATTCCACGGTAATGCTACATATTACCGCCCGACTGGCGCGGGAAATGGGCAAAAAAATCAGCGTCCTGTTTATCGACTGGGAGGCGCAGTTTTCCAGCACTATTGCCCATTGCGAACGGATGCGCGATCTCTATCAGGATGTTATCGAGAATTTCTATTGGGTGGCGATTCCCCTCACCACGCAAAACGCCCTTACCCAGTTTGAACCCGAATGGCAATGCTGGGAGCCTGGTGCGCAATGGGTACGGCAGCCGCCAGAAGGCGCGATAACCGACCCGACAATATTCCCGTTTTATCGCCAGGGCTGTACTTTCGAAAGCTTTGTCCAAAGCTTTGCGGAGTGGTTTTCACAACAACGCCCGGCAGCCATGCTGGTCGGGATCCGCGCCGATGAATCCTATAATCGATTCCTGACTATCTCATCGCAGCGCAAGCAGCGTTTCGCCGATGATAAACCCTGGACTACCGCCGCGCCTGGCGGCCATGCCTGGTACGTGTATCCCATTTACGACTGGAAAACGGCAGATATCTGGACATGGTTCGCCCGCACTAAGCACTGCTATAACCCCTTGTACAACCTGATGTACCAGGCTGGCGTACCACCCCGCAACATGCGCATTTGTGAACCCTTCGGGCCGGAACAGCGCCAGGGGCTATGGCTCTATCATGTACTCGAACCTGAGCGTTGGGCCGCGATGTGCCAGCGCGTGAGCGGCGTGCACAGCGGCGGGGTGTATGCCGGGCGCGATAACCAGTTTTATGGTCATCGCAAAATTGAGAAGCCCGCGCATCACAGCTGGCGCAGCTATGCGATGTTTTTATTACAGAGCATGCCGCAAACCACCGCCGAGCATTATCGCAATAAAATCGCGGTCTACCTGCACTGGTATCAAAAACAGGGCATGGAGGATATTCCGGACAGCCAGGAAGGCGACGTCGGCTCAAAAGATATTCCGTCGTGGCGACGTATTTGCAAGGTCATGTTAAACAACGATTACTGGTGCCGGGCGCTCTCTTTCAGCCCAACCAAATCCATCCACTATCAGCGCTATCGCGAACGAATGAACCAAAAACGTCAACAATGGGGGATCCTGTGCAACAACGATTAATTAATGATATGACCACCTGGCTGCAATCACTTGATTTCGAGGCGCGTGTAGAAGCGATCAATCACTTTCGCCAGGCGCTGCATGGTGTCAGCCCGTTTAACGATCAGCCCGTTGATTGCGTAATTTGGGTGAAAGAAGAACAGGTGACGCCAAACGATTACAATCCCAATAACATGGCACCGCCGGAAAAACGGCTATTGCAAAAATCGCTGGAAGTTGATGGCTTCACGCAGCCTCTGGTGGTGATGGGGAAGCATGACAGCCAGTACGAAATTGTCGATGGCTTTCATCGTTATGCGCTGGCGAGCAGTAAACCGGGCCTAAAAAAGCAGTTTAAAGGCTACCTGCCCATCACCAGTATCGACAGTCGCAGCACCACGCTACCTTCACGGATGGCAGCAACCGTGCGCCATAACCGCGCTCGTGGCCGACACCAAATTAATGCCATGTCTGATATCGTGCTGGAACTGGCGCGTCTGGGCTGGAACGATGAGAAAATCAGCAAAGAGCTGGGGATGGACAGCGACGAAGTGCTGCGTCTAAAGCAGATTAACGGCCTGCTCGAAATGTTCGGCGATCGTAATTTTTCACAGGCCTGGACCGTTAAATAATCAGAGCTGGCGCAAGCGCTCTGCCGCCGCCAGCAGAGTCGATTCCTGCTTGGCAAAGCACAGACGAATGAGTTTGTGCGGGAAGGGATCGGCGCAAAAAACCGACAACGGAATTGCGGCGACGCCCACTTCCGTCGTCAGCCACTGGCAGAAACTCACATCGTCCATATCCGAGATAGCGCTGTAATCGGCCAGCAGGAAATAGGTGCCTTCGCACGGCAGAATTTCCAGTCGGCTCTCGCGAAGCGCTTCAATAAATAGATCTCGCCGCTCACGGTAAAACGTGGGCAACTGGCGATAGTGCTCCGGCTGGGCACGCAGCATATCCGCCAATGCCAGCTGCGCCGGGGTATTTACCGCAAAGGTCAAATACTGATGCACTTTGCGCAATTCGGCGCTTATCGCCGCTGGCGCAATGCAGTAGCCAACCTTCCAGCCCGTCATATGATAGGTTTTGCCGAACGAGGAGACCGCGATAGCCCGTTCACGCAGTTGCGGATGCGCCAGCACGCTGGCGTGGCCCTGCGGATCAAAGCAGATATGTTCGTAGACTTCATCGCTCAGCACGTAGATTTCTCGCTCCGCAATCGCCTGCCAGAGTGCGGAAAAGTCAGCCGCATGCCAGACGGTGGCTGAAGGATTGTGCGGTGTATTAAGAATAACCAGACGCGTTTTATCGCTGAGTAATGCGTGAAACGCGGCCCAATCGACACGAAAATGTGGCGGCTGCAACGCAATACGCTTGAGGACGCCACCCGATAGCTCCACCGCTGGCGCATAGCTGTCATAGCTCGGGTCAAAACAGATGACCTCATCGCCAGGGCGCACCAGGGCAGTAATTGCCGCATAAAGTGCTTCTGTCGCGCCCGCCGTCACGGTGATATCGCTATTGGCGTCCGGGGTGTAACCATATAGCGAGCCGGTCTTTTCGGCAATGGCCTCACGCAGCGCCTGTACGCCGGTCATCGGCGCATACTGGTTCGCGCCTGCGGCAACGTGATACGCCAGTCGCTCCTGTAAATAACGCGGACCGTCAAAATCAGGGAAACCCTGCGACAAATTAATCGCCTGATGTTTAAGCGCCAGTGCACTCATTTGCGTGAAAATCGTGGTGCCGAGATTAGGTA
Organism: Pseudocitrobacter sp. CD920760; assembly: GCF_057782505.1. NCBI lineage: Bacteria > Pseudomonadati > Pseudomonadota > Gammaproteobacteria > Enterobacterales > Enterobacteriaceae > Pseudocitrobacter > Pseudocitrobacter sp. CD920760. The sequence goes on along the minus strand of NZ_CM173490.1, from coordinate 1,492,352 downwards.
ATTTACTCTGTGGGATCAGTGGGTTGTGCGTCATTATTGTTGTTCCATCTGTGATGCAGTGTTGAAGCCACTATAACACGATGCTAGTATTTGGCAATCAAGACGTTTAGACGTCTATAAAACAATAATATCCTGAGGCACAACATCTATGAATCAAACTGATATTCGCGTGGTCCCCGGCCCCGCCAACTACTTCTCGCACCCCGACAGCCTGCAACGTCTCAACGATTTTTTCAGCCCGGAGCAACTCTCCCGCGCGGTGTGGATTTACGGCGAAAAAGCAATTGCAGGTGCACGCCCTTATCTGCCGGAATGCGCCACCGCGCCGGGATCAACGCAGATTTTGTTCACCGGCCACTGTAGCGAACGGGATGTGAACGCACTGGTCGCGCAGGCTGGCGATAACCGTAGCGTTGTCATTGGCGTAGGCGGCGGCGCGTTGCTTGATACGGTGAAAGCCGTTGCACGCCGACTGAATTTACCGTTTGTCGCTATCCCAACTATCGCCGCGACTTGCGCCGCGTGGACGCCGCTTTCCGTGTGGTATAACGATGCAGGTCAGGCGCTGCATTTTGAGATTTTCGACGATGCCAACTTCCTGGTACTGGTCGATCCACGCATTATCCTCAATGCGCCGGCGGAATATCTGCTGGCGGGCATTGGTGATACCTTAGCGAAATGGTATGAAGCCGTGGTTCTCGCCCCGCAACCGGAAACGCTGCCGCTGACGGTTCGCCTGGGCATTAATGGCGCGTTGGCGATTCGGGATGTGCTGCTGGAAAGCAGCGAGCAGGCGCTAATTGATCAGCAGCAAGGGAAATTAACCCAGGCATTTCGCGACGTTGTGGATGCCATTATCGCGGGCGGCGGTATGGTTGGCGGCCTGGGCGAGCGCTTCACTCGCGTTGCCGCCGCACATGCGGTGCATAACGGCCTCACCGTACTGCCGCAGACGGAGAAATTCCTCCATGGCACCAAGGTCGCCTACGGCATTCTGGTACAAAGCGCCCTGCTCGGTCAGGATGATGTGCTGGCGCAACTGGTTCACGCCTACAAGCGCTTCCATTTACCCACTACGCTTGCGCAGCTGGACGTCGATATTCACAACCGCGCGGAGCTCGATAAAGTCATCGCCCACACGCTGCGCCCGGTGGAATCCATTCATTTCCTGCCCGTCGAACTGACGCCGGACACGCTATTTGCAGCCTTTGAAAAAGTGGAAAACTTCGCGGATTAATCCGCTGTTTATGCAAGCCTCTGTCAGTTGACAGAGGTTTTTGCGAGCCTTCACGAAGCCTTGCCTTTTACCTCTTTCCCCTCTCACTAATCTTGCTTATCGTGACACTTATTAGAAAAATTTAATTTTCTAATAAACTTATATTTTACTTATGTAAACCGTAAGCGTACAGTGGAGGTACAGGATGGTTATTACCTGGTAAAGAGTGGCAAGGCGGCAGTTAGAAAGCATTGATGTGAGATATCGGCAAAAGGTCACTGAGAAGATAATGGCGTTAAATGACAGAAACGCGCCGATGCCCGATCTCGTTAAGCTCTCCACGCCAAAGGACCACTATCGCCTGCGCGTGGGTGACTATCGCATTATTTTTACGGTGATAGACGACGAAAACACCTGCCACATTGTGGCCGTGAAGCGCAGAACTACGACGACATATCTGCACGAGGAGAAAGCACCCTATGGCTATTCAGCTAATTAAGGATGAAAACGGGAAACCGCAGTACGTTGTGATCCCTTACGACGAATATTACCGCCTGCGTTTGCAACTGGCTGAGTCCGCGAGCGACGATGACGATGAATGGGAAGATATTCCCTGCGAACATGATGACGATGACAACACCAGCCTGCCCGGCATCGTGTGCGACATCATGGATAAAGAAGGCGTGAGCTTACAGGCGGCCTGGCGCATTCATTGCGGCTTATCACAAAAGGACGTGGCGGAGAAACTGGGTATTAGCCAGTCTGCCATTTCACAACTCGAATCTGCCGAATCTCGCCCGCAAAAACGCACGCGTGAGAAACTGGCGGCAATATACGGCTGTAAACAGGAACAAATCAGCCTGTATCTGCCAAAAGAGGGCTAACAGCAGCGCGCGCCGCCTTTTCCGCCATAGCGAGCATCCTGACGATCGCGGAAGAACTCTTCGTACGTCATTGGCGTCTGGTCGGGGTGGGTTACGCGCATATGCTCGACATAGTTGTCATAATCCGGCACGCCAATCATCATTTTCGCGGCCTGGCCTAAGTATTTTCCTGCTTTTGATAATGTGTCGAACATGGTGATTTCTCATTAATTGTGGTGCGTTTTGTTCCCCTCACCCCGCCCTCTCCCACAGGGAGAGGGCGAAAACCGACGCAAATGTCACAACGAGCTCGGTCGGTCCCCTCTCCCTGAGGGAGAGGGTTAGGGTGAGGGCATCTATCAATGCGCCCCTTTCGCCTGGGTCACAATCTCTTCCAGGTTTTCCGGCATCGGCTCATAAGGCGTTTCTTTCGCCGTCGGTTTGTCCTCTTTCAGTGCCGCCAGTGCGGTCTTAATTGAGAACAGCGCCAGCACCACAACCACCACCATAAAGAAGATGGTCAGGCCAGCATCCAGACGGTTGTTAAACACCAACTGCGCCAACTGGGATTCCGTGTACTGCGGCGGAATCGCCCCGCTGTCGATCATCGCCTGGAATTTATTGGCGATAGCCAGGAAGCCCACACGAACATCCGGGCTGAACGCTTTCTGCCAGCCAGCCGTCAGCGTACAAACCAGCAGCCAGGCCGTTGGCACCAGCGCTACCCACGCATAGCGTTGACGTTTCATCTTAAACAGTACCACCGCGCACAGCATTAACGCCATACCTGCGAGCATCTGGTTAGCGATACCAAACAGTGGCCACAGGGTATTGATACCGCCTAACGGGTCAACCACGCCCTGGTGCAGGAAGTAGCCCCACGCCAGTACGCACAGCGCCGTCGCCAGCAGGTTCGCGGGCAGCGAGTCAGTTCTCTTCAGATTTGGGTTAATGACGCCCAGCAGGTCCTGCAACATAAAGCGCGCCGCTCGTGTACCGGCATCCACCGCCGTCAGGATAAACAGCGCTTCAAACAGAATGGCGAAGTGATACCAGAACGACACATCCATCAGGCCGCCCAGCGCGCCGTGCAGAATGTACGCCATGCCGACCGCCAGCGTCGGCGCACCGCCCGCACGCGAGATAATCGACTGCTCACCCACTTCATTGGCAATATGGTTCAGTGTTTCCGGCGTTACCGCAAAGCCCCAGCTGCTCACCACCTGCGCGGCAGAAGCCACCACATCAACGGTACCCGCTGGTGCCAGCATCGCCATCGGGCTGTTCATCGCAAAGTAGACGCCCGGATCGATGATACAGGCGGAAACCAGCGCCATAATAGCGACGAAGGATTCCATCAGCATCCCGCCATAGCCAATCAGGCACGCCTGACCTTCATTCGCCAGCATCTTCGGCGTAGTACCTGAAGCAATCAGCGCATGGAAGCCCGAAACCGCGCCACAGGCGATGGTGATAAACAGGAACGGGAACAGGTTACCGGTCCACACCGGGCCGGTGCCATCGACGAATTTGGTCAGTGCAGGCATGGTCAGCGTCGGGCGCATAATCAAAATACCAATCGCCAGCCCAACGATCGTACCAATTTTCAGGAAGGTAGAAAGATAATCGCGCGGCGCCAGCAGCAGCCAGACCGGCAATACCGCCGCCACGAAACCATAGCCCACCAGCATCCAGGTCAACTGGACGCCCGTGAAATCAAACCACGGCGCCCAGGTTTCACTTTCCGCCACCCAACCGCCAGAAATAATGGCAAAAATCAGGAAGAACAAACCGATGACGGAGACTTCGCCAATGCGCCCCGGGCGCAGATAGCGAATGTAGATCCCCATAAACAGCGCCAGTGGAATGGTAAACGCCACGGTGTAGGTTCCCCACGGGCTGTGCGTCAGGGCTTTCACCACGATCATCGCCAGCACCGCCAGAATGATCACCATGATCATAAAGGTGGCAATCAGCGCGATAACCCCGGCGGTTGGCCCCATCTCCTCTTTCACCAGTTCACCCAGCGAACGACCGTCGCGGCGCGTGGAGACAAAGAGCACCATAAAGTCCTGCACCGCACCGGCAAGCACCACGCCCGCGAGGATCCAAATCATCCCAGGCAGATACCCCATCTGCGCCGCCAGCACCGGGCCAACCAGCGGCCCCGCCCCGGCAATCGCCGCAAAATGGTGACCGAACAGCACTTTCTTGTCGGTCGGTACATAATCCAGTCCATCGTTATGACGCACGGCAGGCGTCATACGCGAAGGGTCAACCGCCAGCACATTTTTGGCGATATAGCGTCCATAAAAACGATAAGCAATCAGATAGATACAAACTGACGCCACCACTATCCAAAGGGCGTTAATCTGTTCACCACGATTGAGGGCTATATAGCCCAGGGCAAACGCTCCGACAATGGAGAGCAATGCCCATGTGAGGTATTTCCCTGAATTGTTCATAGATGTTGTCCGTGTGAGTCGCTGAGAGTGTTACATTTTATTTCTGTATCAACAGGTTTGATTTAACAACTCAGAAACCAATAAGTACAACAAGAACACTACGTATTTACATCACATTGTTAACGGGATCACTTAAGTGGCGAAAAGAAGTGTAAAAACAGGCAGGATGAGTGAAGTGTGTCGCTGCTTTTGCCGGGTGGCGCTTTCGCTTACCCGGCCTACGAATGTCCACGAACCGTAGGCCCGATAAGCGCAGCGCCATCGGGCAATTCAGCGCTAATCTAGCCGATCACCGCCGTCCCCAGACGGCAGGTGCAGCAGCGTCGCCCTTGTTCATCGAACACGACGATTTCCCAGCTTTGGCTCTGGCGACCTGAATGCAGCGGGCGGCAGACGCCGCGCACTTTGCCCTGTGAGACAGGGCGGTGATGCGAGGCGTTAAGTTCCGTTCCCACCACACATTGCCCGTCGCGAGTCATCATAAAACCCGCCATCGACCCCAGCGTTTCAGCCAGCGCCGCCGAGGCGCCACCGTGCAGCAGGCCAAACGGCTGATGGGTGCGCGCATCCACCGGCATTTCCGCTTCGAGAATGTCATCCCCAAGATGGGTGTAAACAATCCCCAGGTGCGCCACCATCGTATTCAGGCTGGTGGCGTTGAGTTCTTCAAGTGATAAGTGACGTTTCCAGATCATCTTACGCTCCCAGCGTCGAGCCGCCGTCAACCACGATGTCCTGCAACGTGATATGGCTGGCACAATCTGAGGCGAGGAACAGCACCGTGTTAGCAATTTCCTGCGGTTTTGCGATTTTCCCCAGCGGAATGCCGAGCTTAAACTGCTCGCCAAAACCGCGAATACGCTGCTGCTCCGCATCGTCGCTTTGCCACATTCCGCGCTGCATGTCAGTATCCGTCGATCCCGGCGAGACCAGATTACAACGCACGCCGGAACCCGCCAGTTCCAGGCCCACCGTGAGCGCCAGGCTTTTCAGCGCCGCTTTCGATGCGCCATAGGCGCTCATACCGATACGCGGCGTATGCGCGGCGTCGGACGCCACGGTAACAATCGCTCCGCCCTGCTGTTTGCGGAAGGTCGCCATGGTCTGCTGGAAAAAGTTGAATGCCCCACCGACGTTGACCGCAAAGGTCTGCTGCCAGTCGTCGATGCTCAGTGCATCCGTCGCACCCATGCGCAGAATACCGGCAGCGTTCACCAGCACATCGAGACGCGGCGTGGTGGCGAGCAGGCGCTCACACACCTGCGCCACCTGACGCGCGTCGGAGACATCCAGCACCTGCGTGGTAAAAGGATACGCCTCGTCTGAGAAGGCGAGATCAAACCCCACTACCGCTGCGCCTGCATCGACAAACGCCTGCGCGGTGGTAAAACCAATGCCTCTGCCCGCGCCGGTGACCCACACCGTTTTGCCGCTGAAATCGAAGCCGCTCATCACTTCACCTCGCGGGAAAGCAGCGCCCACCAGGCGTCGATCGTTGGGTTTTTCGCCAGCATCACAAAATCGATATCGCCGTACACTTTACGCCAGCGCGCGGCCAGCGCCATCATGCGCACGGAATCAAGGCCGTAGTCGATCAGGTTCTCATCATCCATCGGCTCGTCGGATTCATCCAGCAGCGGCAGCACCAGCGCACGCAGTGCGGCTTTGCTGGCCGGAACGGACGGCAGCAGTTCATCCGTCATCACCACGCGGCCACTGCGCCCGGCGACATAGTTCAGCGACATTAAATGCTCGTCGCGGCTGAAGTCCGCCAGCGCGTCGGCGACAAAGAACGGCTTGATATCACGCATGAACGCGTCGGTCGCGGTGGTCATGCAGCCAATATGCGCATACACGCCGGTAATGATCAGTTGATTGCGGCCCGTCTCTTTTAGCATCAGCTCCAGCGGTGAGCGGTGGAACGCGCTGTAGCGCCACTTCACCAGCACCGTATCCGCTTCGTCTGGCGTCAGCGCGGCGACAATTTTTTGCTGCTCTGGCGAACGGGTCAGGCCCGGCCCCCACATATCATTCAGCAGGGCGCGATCTTCATCGCTCTGCTCTTTCGGCTGGGCGGTGTAGTAGACCGGAATATTATTCTTTTTACAGAAATCACGCAGCGCAGCGATATTCGCTACCACGGTTTCCATCATTTCGCTGTTATCGCCCCAGAAGTTGAGGAAATATTCCTGCATATCATGGATAAGCAGCGCTGCGCGCTCAGGCTCAAACGCCCAGCTCACTTTGTTATCCGGAAGCTCCATTGCCGTCGGCAGTACGTAACCCTTTAATTTTGGAATAGCCATTCTGTTCTCTCCTTCAGCCCAGCGCGCGGGAAGCCAGCCACTGACGCAGTTGTTTTTTATCGACTTTACCGACGTGGGTCAGCGGCAGTTCATCCACACACTCGACGCGATCCGGCAGTTTAAAATCAGCAACACCCTGCTCACGCAGGAAACGACGAACCTGAACGGCGCGCAGGGGGTCTTTCACCACCAGATACGCGCAGCTTTTTTCACCCATCAGATCGTCTTCCATGCTCACCAGCGCGGCGTGGACAACCGACTCATGCTTGAGCAGCAGGTTTTCTATCTCTTCGGCGGCGATCTTCTCGCCGCCACGGTTGATCTGATCTTTCTCACGCCCCTGGACGGTGATATAGCCCTCTTCATCAATAGAGATGAGATCGCCGGAACCATAGAAACCGTTAGCATCAAAGGCGCTGGCGTTATGCTGGGGGCTTTTGTAGTAACCGCGGAACGTGTACGGCCCGCGCGTCATCAGTCGCCCCACTTCACCACGCGGCAGCGGTTCGCCGTTTTCATCGGCTACCCATACTTCATCGTCAGGACACATCGGGCGGCCCTGGGTATTGATGATGCGCTCCAGAGAATCATCCAGACGGGTGTAGTTCACCAGCCCTTCCGCCATGCCGAAGACCTGCTGTAGCTGGCAACCAATTTCTGCCGGGATACGCGCGGCCAGCGTAGCGGAAAGCCGCGCCCCGCCCACCTGAAGTAATTTCAGCGAACGCAGCGACGCATTGCCGCCCCATTCAGTGATCGCCTGTAACCACAGGCTGACAGCCGGCGGTACCAGTGCCGCCACATTCACCTGATGCTTTTCAATCAGCGGGAAACAGAGTGTGGCGCTCGGATCGGCGGCCAGCACGACGGTACCTTCAGCCAGGAACACGCCCAGCGCGCCCGGCGAGCTCATCACATAGTTGTGCGCCGACGGAATCGCGCATAAGAAGCGAGTTTCCGGGGTGAAATGACAGATTTCATTACTGCGGCGAATACTGTAGTAGTAATCGTTGTGCGTACGCGGAATCAGCTTCGGCGTACCGGTGCTGCCCCCGGAAAGCTGGAAAAACGCCACTTCGTCGGCGGCCGTTGGCGTGGCGGTAAAGTTATCCGCCGCCTGCGTCAGCGCGGTATCGAGTGAGTGCTCACCTTCGCCACCGCGCAGAAGCACCACGCGTACCGACGGATGGTTTTCGATAAAGGTATTCAGGAAGCTGTCATCGGTGAACAGGGCATGCGCGCGGTCGGCAATCAGCAGCGACGGTTCGATTTGATCGGCATAGGCGTTAAGTTCGGTGCGCTGATGACTGAACAGCGCGTTCACCGGCGCGACGCCAATCCGAAGTAGCGCAAACAGCGTCATATAGAACTCGACAATATTGCCAAGCTGCACCAGCGCCGTTTCGCCCTGTTTCAGCCCCTGGCGCTGAAGCGCCGACGCCAGGTTATCGACCGCCTGGTTAAGCTGGCGATAGCTGATTTCACGTTCGCCATCAATGACCGCAACGGCATCGCTATTCGCGTGGCGGGTCAAAATATCGGTCAGCGGCAGATCCTGCCAGTAGCCTTTTTCACGGTAGCGTGCCGCCAGGTCCGCTGGCCAGCGGGTAAATTCCACAGACATCGTTGCTCCTTACTGCAAACCAAAAACGTTCAACATGGTGGAAAGTTTCACGCCCGTTTCACGCCACTCCGCTTCGGGAGAAGAAGCAGGCACGATGCCGGCTCCGGCAAACAGACGCACTTTGTTCGCATTCACTTCGGCGCAGCGGATAGTGACCACCCACTCGCCGTTTCCTTCGGCATCGCACCAGCCCACAATGCCGCCGAACAGGTCGCGTTCGAAAGGTTCCAGCTCGGCGATGATTTGCTTCGCCGCCAGATGCGGGAAACCGCTCAGGGCAGGCGTCGGGTGCAGCAGGCACGCCAGAGACAGCGCGTTTTCCGCCGGATTCGCCTCGCCTTCAATCGGCGTCGCCAGATGCCAGAGTGTTGGTGTGGTAATCAACTGCGGGGTTTCCGGCAGCGACAGCGAGCGGCTGCGTGGGGCCAGCGTGGCTTTCATCGCCTGGGTCACCAGTTCGTGTTCGTGGCGATCTTTTTCCGATGCCAGCAGCTTGTTACCCGCTTCCCTGTCCAGCACATCATCCGGTTGACGACGCGCGGAACCGGCCAGCGGCAGAGAGCTGAAATGGCTCCCCTCTATACGCAGCAGCAGTTCAGGGCTCGCGCCCAGCAGCACGCCGCCGTTCTCCAGCGGTACATGGAAGTTAAAGCTCGCCGGGTTTTGCGCGACCAGGCGCTCAAGCAATACACCGCTGTCCAGCGGGCGATCGGTGGCGATTTCAATCAGACGCGAGAGCACGACCTTATCGACCTGCGGCGTGGCGGTCAGCGCCGCGGCGCGAGCGACCATCTCCATAAACACCGGCTGCTGCGGAATTTCGCGGCGTTCGGTCACGCCAACCGGCGAGGTCGATGCGATGTAGCGTGCAGAGTGCTGCTTCCCGGTACGCGAGAAGGATTGCCACTGTTTCGGGATAAAGAGTGAAGAGGGTTGGTTGGTATCAAAGGGGATCGCGCCAACCATCACCGGTTTTTCGATCCCCGCCGCTTTCGCCTCGGCAAATGCGGCAGCAAGTTGTTGCTGGAAAGAACTGTTCAGGGCATCGCCGCCTGCCGCAGGGCAGGAAAAACGACGAAAACAACCGGAGGCTGTGAAGCTCCGGTAAGGCGACATAAAGAAGAAGTTATCCGCGCAGAGTGTTTCTTGCTGCTCGCTCGTATCCACAGCCAGTGACGTTTCCATATCATCCTCCAAAACGATAAAGATATTACGAATAATTATCATTTATATTTTCGGTCGGTAACCTAAAAGTAAATGCTTCGTATGTCAACAGCACGGGGTAGTAAGTTGTGCTCAATAGACGGCTTTGCCGTACAAGTGCGCTAAACCTCGCGCTTTTTACGGTATTTCTTCATAGACTTGCATCCAGCAGGCACAATGATTGAAAATGAGAAGCATTCACTACACCATAAACAGGATACCGCGCTGTGAACTTTCCTTCCCTGCACCACAAAACGTTGCTGTTGTGCTTTGTCAGCCTTTTAGGACTATCCTCAGCCACCGCCGCCGACTGGCCGCGCCAGGTCAGCGACAGCCGTGGCACACTCACGCTTGAGCACAAGCCAGAACGAATTGCCTCCACCAGCGTCACGCTGACCGGTTCATTGCTGGCGATTGATGCGCCAGTGATTGCCAGCGGGGCCACCACGCCGAACAACCGCGTGGCCGACGGTCAGGGTTTCCTGCGCCAGTGGAGCGAGGTGGCGAAACAGCGCAAGCTGGCGCGTCTCTATATTGGCGAACCCAGCGCGGAAGCCGTCGCCGCACAAATGCCGGATTTAATTCTGATCAGCGCCACCGGTGGTGACTCGGCGCTGGCGCTCTACGACCAGCTTTCCCCTATCGCGCCCACGCTTATCATCAACTATGACGATAAAAGCTGGCAGGAACTGCTGATGCAGCTGGGGCACATCACCGGCCAGGAAAAAGAAGCGAGCGCGCGTATTGCAAGCTTTGATAAAAAACTGGCCGAGGTGAAACAGCACATCACCCTGCCGCCACAGCCGGTGAGCGCCATGGTTTACACTGCCGCCGCGCACAGCGCCAACCTGTGGACGCCGGAGTCCGCGCAGGGCAAGCTGCTGGAACAACTGGGCTTTACGCTTGCGACGCTGCCCGAAGGTCTGCACGCCAGCCAGAGTCAGGGAAAACGTCACGATATTATTCAACTTGGCGGGGAAAATCTGGCAACGGGTCTGAACGGCAAAAGCCTGTTCCTGTTCGCGGGCGACCAGAAAGATAGCGACGCTATCTATGCCAACCCGCTGCTTTCCCATCTGCCTGCGGTACAGCAAAAGCATGTTTATGCTTTAGGCACCGAAACCTTCCGCCTCGATTACTACAGCGCGATGCTGGTGCTGGAGCGGTTGTCTGCGCTGTTTAGCGCGAAGTAACGTTTTGCCGGATGGCGGCGCGTTGCGCCTTATCCGGCCTACCGACATTCGCGGGGATTACCGGCCGCACCTGCACCTTGTAGGCCCGGTAAGCGCAGCGCCACCGGGCAACCGCACAGAGCGCTTACCCTTCAACAATCACCGGCTGCTGGCGGAAACGTCGCAGCTCGGTCAACAAGCCGAGCAGGATAACGCCAACAATCGCCAGCGCCCAACCGCTGGCGCTGGCCGACGCCACCGGCGTCAGAATTGCCCCTAATCCGCCGAGTAGCGCCGCGCCAATGGCATCGCCCGTCACGTTCTGCGCCGTCCATAATCCATTGATCCGTCCAAGCATCGCTTCCGGCGTTTGCGTCTGAATGAGGGTGTACTGCAACAGCGAGCTAATCGCGCTCAGCCAGCCGAACAGCGCCAGGCACACCACGCCCATTGCCCACATCGGCATCAGCGCGAACAGGCCAATCGCCACGAACGCCGCGACGGAGGAGAGCAGCATGATGCACCCAGGCCGCTCATGACGTGCCAGGTTGCCGCTGGTCAGCGCACCAAACGCCGCGCCCAACGGGATCGCCGCATACAGCAGCCCAATCTGCGCCGCTGACATCTGCCAGTTCAGCGCCAGCGCCGGATAAAGCACGCGCACCGCACTCGCCATGGTCAGCAAACCGCCCAGCAGGGCAATGCCGCCAATCAACGGGCTGGCAAGCAGAAAGCGGAACCCCGCCACCAGCGAAGCCAGCGGATGTTCCCGCTGCTGTGGCGGGGGTGGAAGCTGCGGCAGGCGCAGCAGGGTCAACGTGGTAATAAAGGTGCCCAGCGCCGCCAGCAGGTAGTTCCAGGAAACGCCACCGGACGCCAGCAGCAGGCCGCCGACCATCGGTGAAATCACCGAGCCCAAACGCACCGTCAGCATGGTGATCGCCCCGGCCTGCATTAAATTCTCGCGCCCGACCAGCACCGGCGTCGCTGCCAGCAACGCCGTGACACCCAGCGAAGCAAAGAAACCATCCCATAGCCCCAGCAAATAGATGGCAATCAGCGACGGTTCCGGCAGCAGGGCATTCAGCCACAGGCCAATAAAACCGATGCCGCAGGTGCCACGCGCCAGCAGAATCAGCTTGCGGCGCTCGTACCGGTCGGCCAGCACGCCGCCGACCATTAGGCCGATAAACATCGCCCCGCCGGTAAGCGTGACGGAAAGCCCCACCTGCCAGGTGGAATGAGTCATCATTTGGATCTGGACCGGAACGGCAACGCCGAGGAGCCCCAGAGAGAGAATAGAGATAAATCGGGCGATAAAGACGGCACGAAAGGCCGGATGCGTTTTGAGCAGGCTAAGATTCAGCAGCCAGGATTGTCGATTCATTACAGCGCCTTGATGCTTTTTTTTCATACCATTTTCGTGGGCGCACATGCTAACATAAACGAATAAGATAGATAACGATAATTACTATCATTATCAACTTCAGGGATGTGTTATGTCGTTTTCCACTTCCGCGTTGCGCGCCGTTGCGCTGCCCGGTTTGTTTTTGCTGCTACTCCTCGCAGTAACACTCAGCTTACTTATCGGCGCGAAAGCGCTTCCTGTTTCCGTGGTTGTCGATGCCTTTAGCGGCACCTGTCAGAGTGCGGACTGCACTATCGTGCTTGATGCCCGTCTACCCCGTACGCTGGCAGGATTACTGGTAGGTGGCGCGCTGGGCCTGGCCGGGGCATTGATGCAAACGCTCACCCGTAACCCGCTGGCTGACCCTGGCCTGCTCGGCGTCAACGCCGGCGCCAGTTTTGCCATCGTGCTGGGTGCGGCGCTGCTCGGTATCGCCTCACCGGAACAGCAACTGTTAATGGCCTTTTGCGGCGCGTTTATGGCGTCATTGATTGTGGCCTTTACCGGCAGCCAGGGCGGCGGCCAGTTGAGCCCTGTTCGTCTGACGCTGGCGGGTGTGGCGCTGGCGGCAGTGCTGGAAGGCTTAACCAGCGGCATCGCCCTGCTCAACCCCGACGTTTACGATCAACTGCGCTTCTGGCAAGCGGGCTCGCTGGATATCCGCACCTTTATCACGCTGAAAGTGGTGCTGGCCCCCGTGCTCATTGCCGGTATCGCTGCTCTGATGCTCAGCCGGGCGCTGAACAGCCTGAGCCTCGGCACCGACACCGCCACCGCGCTGGGCAGCAAAGTGGCGCGTACACAAATTTTTGGCCTGCTGATCATCACCGTACTGTGCGGCAGCGCCACGGCGGTTGTTGGCCCGATCGCCTTTATTGGCCTGATGATGCCACATATTTCTCGCTGGCTGGTAGGTGCCGATCACCGGAGATCGCTGCCTGTTACGTTGCTGGCAACCCCTTCCCTGCTGCTATTCGCCGATATTATTGGCCGCTTAATTGTGCCCGGTGAGATGCGCGTCTCGGTCGTCAGCGCCTTTATCGGCGCGCCGGTGCTTATCTTCCTGGTGCGCCGCCAGCGCGCGGGAGGTGGCCGATGATGACCCCGTCTCGTCGTTTAGTGGCAACCTGCCTGCTGCTGGCTATCGCTTGTCTGTTGGTCATGATCTGGAGTCTTCGCAGCGGCGCGGTCACGCTGGAGTTTAGCCAGGTCCTCTCCGCCCTGTTGGGTGATGCACCGCGCGCTATCACCATGGTGGTGACCGAATGGCGTCTGCCACGCGTGGTCATGGCGCTGGTCATTGGCGCGGCGCTTGGCGTCAGCGGCGCTATTTTCCAGTCATTGATGCGCAACCCGCTCGGCAGCCCCGACGTCATGGGCTTTAATACCGGCGCATGGAGCGGCGTACTGGTCGCTATGGTGTTCTTCGATCAGCACCTTACCGCCATTGCGGTCGCCGCGATGGCGGGCGGTATTCTGACCGCGCTGATTGTCTGGCTGCTGGCCTGGCGTGACGGGATTGATACCTTCAGGCTTATCATCATCGGCATCGGCATACGAGCAATGTTGGTGGCGTTCAATACCTGGCTGCTATTACGCGCCTCGCTGGAAACCGCAATCTCTGCCGGGCTGTGGTATGCGGGCTCGCTCAATGGCCTGACCTGGGCAAAAGCCTGGCCGTCGGTGCCAATTATTATCGTGATGCTGGCCTGCGCCGCTTTGCTGGTACGCCGCCTGCGGTTACTGGAGATGGGTGATGACACCGCCTGCGCGCTTGGCGTTCGCGTCGAATATTCACGCCTGCTGATGATGTTTGTTGCCGTCATACTGACTGCGGCTTCCACCGCGCTGGCAGGGCCGATTTCCTTTATCGCGCTGGTGGCGCCCCACATCGCCCGTCGTCTTAGCGGCACTGCGCGCTGGGGCCTGATGCAGGCGGCACTGTGCGGCGCGCTGCTGTTAGCCGCTGCCGATTTTTGCGCGCAGCAGCTGTTCCTGCCTTATCAGCTTCCGGTCGGCGTCGTGACCGTAAGCCTGGGCGGTATTTACCTTATTGTGTTGCTTATTCAGGAGTCCCGCAAAAAATGACCGTTTCTCAGCCCCGTTTACGCGGTGAACAGTTAACGCTGGCCTATGGCAAAAAGACGATTGCGGAAAACCTTAACGTCACCATTCCCGACGGCCATTTCACCGCCATTATAGGCCCCAACGGCTGCGGAAAATCTACGCTACTGCGCACGCTCAGCCGTTTGATGACGCCCTCACAGGGGCATGTTTTTCTCGATGGTGAGCACATTCAGCAATATGCCAGTAAAGAAGTGGCGCGCCGCATTGGGTTACTGGCGCAAAACGCCACCACGCCGGGCGATATTACTGTACAGGAACTGGTTGCACGTGGACGCTATCCGCATCAGCCGCTGTTTACCCGCTGGCGCGAGGAGGATGAACGCGCGGTGGCGAACGCGATGCGGGCCACTGGCGTGACAAATCTCGCCAGTCAAAGCGTTGATACACTCTCGGGGGGGCAACGCCAGCGCGTGTGGATAGCGATGGTGCTGGCGCAGGAAACCGCCATTATGCTGCTGGATGAGCCGACCACCTGGCTTGATATCAGCCATCAAATCGACCTGCTGGAGCTACTGAGCGAACTCAATCGTCAACAGGGTTACACGCTGGCGGCGGTATTGCACGACCTGAACCAGGCCTGCCGTTACGCCACCCATTTGATTGCATTAAAGGAAGGAAAGATTGTAGCGGAAGGCGCACCGGGTGAAATAGTCACCGCAGAGCTTATTGAGCAGGTTTACGGTTTAAAATGCCTGATCATTGAAGACCCGGTTGCCGGAACACCGTTAGTTGTGCCGCTAGGGCGAACGGGGCGCGCCTGAGATTTGCCTGGCCGGATGCGCCGCATCCGGCTAATGTTCATCAGGCTAACTGCTCTTCCAGCGGCGATGCTTCTTCGAGCTTGCGGGAAAGCAGTGCATTTTGCAGCAACACCGCTCCGCAGCCCACCATCCCACCAACCAGCCCGGCCAACAGGATAATCAGCGATTTTCCCGGACCATCTTTCTTCACCGGTAATGATGGAGAGAGCTGATATTTAAACGGCTCAAACGACACGTCAGAGATATTCAGCGCCGTTAACTGCTGCACATGATATTGCAGGTTACGCAGGTCACCGTTAATATCCGCAAGATCCGTTACGCCCTTTTCAATCTGCAGTTTTTTCGCAATACCATCGGCACCTAATGCAATAGAGAAATCAGGATCGTCTTTAACCGCCTGACCATTACTGTACACCGGTTTAGCGATGCCCGCTGCGGTCGCAATCTCGAGCGAATAGTGCAGACGATTAATCTTCGCATCGAGCTGATTCTTTAATTTTATCAGCTCCAGCGCCAGTTTTTCTTTCTCGAAATGGGTCTTAATATCGAGACGGTTGCGCATATCGTCCAGCGTCTCTTTCACCACAATCGCCGAGATATAATCGATATAGCCATTGAGAACCTTCTGCGCTTCTTCCGGATTTGGGCCGGTAAAGCTCAGCGTCCAGGAGGTGAATAACGCCGGCTCATTCTTCTTACCGAAGTTGTTATCGACCGCTTTCATTTTATCGCTGAGGCCAACAATGGCACGGTGCAGATCCAGCGGGTCAATATCAGCCCCTTTCAGCTGGTCCA
Source organism: Pseudocitrobacter sp. CD920760 (assembly GCF_057782505.1). Classification (NCBI taxonomy): domain Bacteria; kingdom Pseudomonadati; phylum Pseudomonadota; class Gammaproteobacteria; order Enterobacterales; family Enterobacteriaceae; genus Pseudocitrobacter; species Pseudocitrobacter sp. CD920760. The sequence goes on along the minus strand of NZ_CM173490.1, from coordinate 1,476,412 downwards.
TAATCACCGGAGACGTACGCAGATACTCTTCCAGCAGCGAAAGTGAATTAAATTTCTTAATAAACTGGGTAAACACGTCGGATTTTTTGACGCTGACATCAACGTCCAGTACGCGTAATGCCACCAGCGTCCTCTCAAGCTCCTGCCACTGGCTCGGTTCGGCGGTTGTGATCACCGCCTGACTGGTCCATTTTTGCGGCATCAGGAACGACGCTAATAGCCCTACAACGGCAAATCCGAAAGCGATAGCAATAATGCGAGTTTTCGCGCGCCACAAAATATCCAACAAGTGGAGCAAATCAATTTCTTTACTGTTTGATGAGAGAGCTGGATAGGAAGAGAAGTCTGAATCTTTGTTAGGTTTTATATTGAGTGATGACATGCTGTATGTCCTGCAGCGATTCTGATAGATAACATCCCGACAACATAATACCAGAACTTCAGATTATTCCTACTCAAAATTGTATGTATTGTAAGCACGCTACCAATAATGGCAGGAAAACGCGGCGCAATGTTACCACGATGTAACAAAACAACATTCATCCAAATAAAATGCATTCAAATAATTCATATCGAAAATAATGCATCCAGAACAATCATCGCGGTTAAATACCTATACTACGAATAGTCCGTGATCATGGTCACATTTTTATAGATTTAATCTGCCTCCGGAATGATTTCAAATTGAGCCCTATTTCCTGGAAAGATAAAATTAGCAAAATATTGGCAGCTCCTCTCAGCTATTTCATTAACAGTATCATCACAATAAGGTTTAAGTGGATAAAAAATAATGAAAATAGTATTTATTGGTGAAGCTATTTCAGGTTTTGGCGGAATGGAAACAGTGATTCGCAATGTTATCCAGACATTGAGTGCTGAACCTTTCTCTGCGCAATGTAAAATATTTTTTACCTGTCGCAAGAATGACATGGATAAAAAATGGCTTAAAGATATTGATGCCCATTACTCCATTTCAAATATCAAATTATCCCCGCTACGCAGGGCTAAGCATCTCCATGCCTTGAGTAGCTGGCTTTCGGATGAACAGCCCGATGTCGTTATTGCTATCGACCCCCTCTCATGCCTTTATGCCAGTAGAGCTCGCTTAAAAACGAATGGCTACTTCACGCTATTTTCCTGGCCACATTTTTCGCTGGATCATAAAAAGCATGCGAAATATATCACCTGCGCTGATGAGCATCTTGCTATCAGTTGCGGCATCCGCCAGCAGATGATTAAACGAGGGGTGGCCGAAAAGAATATTCACGTCATCTATAACCCAACGGATAAAACCCCGGTCGTTATTCCTGCGCATAGCCAGAATGATATTCCAGCCTTTATCTATGTTGGTAGATTAAAATTCGAAGGACAGAAACGGGTAAAAGATTTACTCGACAGTTTCTCCCGCGTTCCCGGTCGCTGGAAATTGCACATTATCGGCGACGGCTCTGACAGCGATCGCTGCAAAACATATGCGCAGGAGTTATGTATTGCGAATCGAATTACCTGGCATGGCTGGCAGGCGCAACCGTGGAAAGTGGTGCAGCAAGAGATTGGCCAGGTTACGGCGTTGCTACTGACCTCCTCTTTTGAAGGTTTCCCTATGACGCTACTGGAAGCTATGGCACGCGGCATTCCCTGCATCAGTTCAGACTGTATCTCCGGGCCAGGCGATATCATCATTCCAGGCGTGAATGGTTGCCTCTATCCGCCAGGCGAACGGGCAGAACTTTCAGCGCTTATTTCAGCGATGATCAACGGTGAGATAACGTTCGACCACGCGGCCATACCGGCCACCATCGACGCGTTTTACGCAGATAATTACTATCGCAGATTAGGTGACATTCTCTATTCTCGCTCACTTACGCCTTCTCTTTCGTTTCAGGAAAGCAAAAAGAAGCGCACGCCACTGACTACCGCACTGAACTGAAGCCCTCCCCCGAAAGGGAGGGTAAGCGGTTATTGTTTGCCAAGGATATGCTTCAGAACCGGGCCAATCGCCACAAACGCCTGTGGAGAGATAATATCGACGTGAGCGCAATCCTGACGATAGACCTCCAGCTCACCGACCCACGGCGCCCAGGCCTGCTGCGGGTCCATACCTTCCGGTAAGGTGCGTTCAGCCACAAACAGCGTCGCCTTGCCATCGAATCTGGCGCTGTGCGCGGTGGTGAGCAACCTCACCGCATCGGCATAGTTGCCTTCAATAGCATTAAACAGTTCGCCAGAGGCTTGCCCCTGCTGAGCGGCGAGAAACGCCTCGCGCTCACGGGCGATCTCAGCCAGCACTTCCGGATCCAGACCGTTGGCTTCTTTCTCCGACCAGTTTTGCGTTTCCGGCGGCCAGGTATCGAGTAATCCCAGGAATGCCACCGCTTCACCACGTGCACGCAGCCGCGCAGCAATGCCCTGCGCCAGCGTGCCGCCCAGCGAATAACCGAACAGATAGTACGGACCATGCGGTTGCTGCGCCAGCAGCGTGGCAAGATGATAGTCGCAAACCTCGTCCAGGGTCGCAGCCTGCTGCATCGGCCCTTCCGGGCGCGGAGACTGAATACCCGTTATCGACCAGTTTGCGGGCAGATAACGCGCCAGCACGCTGAATTGCCAGGCAAAACCCGAAGCCGGATGGAAACAGAACAGCGTTGGCCCGTGGCTCTCACGCAGCGGAAGCAGGGTTTCATAACCCAGACGCTGCGTCTGTTCGTCATTTTCAGCATCCAGCAGCACGCTCAGTTTGCTCACCGTAGAGGCCACCATGACCTGCCCCGGCGTCACCTGACGCCCGGTTTGCTGGCTCAACTGCGCGGCAAGCCGCATCGCCAACAGCGAATGTCCACCCAGTGCGAAGAAATCAGCTTCCACATCATTAATCTCGCAACCGAGCAGCGCGCTGAACGCCTGTGCCACCAGGGTTTCCGTTCCCGGCAAGGGTGCGCGGCTTTGCGTGCTCACCGTCAACTGCGGCAGCGGCAGGGCTTTACGATCGAGTTTCCCGTTGGCGCTCAGCGGCAGAGAATCCAGCTGTAGCAGCACGACCGGCACCATATGCGGCGGCAGCTGTTCACGCAGTTGCGCCAGTAAAGCGTCACGATCCAGCGGTAAACCCGATTCTGACACCAGATAGCCGACCAGCTGACGCGCATCGCCACCGGTTGCTGCCGCCTGGTTGATCACACAGGCATGAGTGACCGCCTGTGCGACATCCGGCAGGCTTTGCATTACGCGGTCAATTTCACCCAACTCAATACGCTGGCCGCGAATTTTCAGCTGATCGTCACTGCGCCCCAGATACTCCACCGCGCCGTTTTCCAGCCAGCGCGCGACATCCCCGGTGCGATACATACGCTCGCCCGGCGCAAACGGATCGGCAATAAAGCGGCTGGCGGTGAGATCGGGTCGCCCCAGATAGCCTTGCGCCAGCTGAATGCCGGTCAGATAAAGATCGCCTGCAATCCCCATCGGGACCGGGCGCATCATCGCATCAAGAATGCGTAACCCGGTATTCCAGACCGGATAACCAATCGGCACGCTGTGGCCGGTGGTATTCGCCAGTTCTTCGCCAAACGCCGGATACCAGCTGACGTCAACGGCGGCTTCCGTCGGGCCGTAAAGATTGTGCAACGGGGCATGCGTGAGCTGTTCCCATTCGCGGCAAAGCTGCGCAGGCAGCGCTTCGCCGCTACAGAACACCTGCTTCAGCGTGCGACAGCAACGGGCCGTTTCAGGCGTCAGCGAGGCGACAAATGCCGCCAGCATCGACGGCACAAAGTGGGTGGTGGTAACGCCATATTCCGCGAAGAATTGCTGCATCGCCTGCGGGTCGCGATGCGCTTCCGGTTCTGCCATCACCAGTTTCGCGCCAGCGATAAACGGCCACCAGAACTCCCAAACCGAGACATCGAAACTGCATGGCGTTTTCTGCGCCACCACGTCATCCGCGCCAAGCGGATAGTGGTCCTGCATCCACAGCAGGCGGTTAACGATGGCTTCATGGCCCACCATTACGCCTTTTGGTCTGCCTGTCGAGCCCGAGGTAAAAATGATATAGGCCGTCTGCTGCGGCGTGGTGATCGCCAGCGGTTCATCGCCATCTACCGGCAGCGGTTCGTTGTAGCAAAGGCTTTCGATATTCGGGAAACGATGACGCTGATCGGCTGAGGTGATCAACAGTTTCGGTTTCGCATCTTCCAGCATCATGTGCAGGCGATCGTCCGGATAGCCCGTATCGAGCGGCAGCCATGCGGCCCCGGCTTCCACGATACCGTGCAGCGCCAGCGTTAAAAATACCGAGCGCGGCAGCGCCACGGCGACGCTATCACCTGGCTGTACGCCATGTGCGCGCAGCAGGCGCGCCAGCGCCAGCGTCTGTTCGCGCAGTTCGCGATAGCTGAACTGATAGCGCGCATCCGCCAGTGCCGGGGCGTCTGGCGTTTTGGCCGCTTGCTCAGCCACCAGCGAATTCAGCGTAGCGGCCGGGATTTCGCGCGCGGTGGCGTTAATTTTTTCTAACTGCGCATATTCGTCGTCAGAGAGCAGATCCGCATCGCCACAGGCCAACGCCGGGTTATCCGCAAACTGCTGCAATAAAGCACTAAGGCGCGCGATGTGACGTTTCAGCGTCGGCTCATCGTAGCGTTGTTGATTTGCCAGGACTTCCAGCGTCAGGCCGCCCGACTCATCCGGGAACAGCGCCAGCTCCAGATCATTTACCGGGCCGGTCGCCAGCGTATGGGTCGTCGCCTGTACATCGGTGAACGCCAGATGATAATCAAACACTTTGACGTTAAAGACCGGGCCAAACAGCGGTTCATCACCCGCGGCACGCCCGCTGTCGCGCACAATCTGCTCGGCATCGTAACGCTGATGACGACGCATTTTCTTCAACTGCCCGGAAAGGCGTACCGCCAGCTCTGCCAGCGTTTCTTTTCCGTTCAGGGTGACGGAGAGCGGCAACACATTCAGCACCGGTCCGGTGGCGGTTAACGCCGCCGATCCCATGCGACGCATAAAGATAAACCCGGCGGCAAAGTCGCTGCGCCCGCATAAACGCCCAAGCCACAGCGCGCTCAATGCCAGCGCCAAATCGGCACGCTGGCACTGTGGTGCGGCGGCGGCCAGACGAGAAAACGCGTGGCGATCGGCGGTCAGTTTCAGCCGCCAGATATCGGTGGTTTCCGCGCGCCCCGGCAGCGGAACGGGAGAGAGAGATACCGGTGACGGCAGCGATTGACGCTGCTCGCGCCAGAACGCACCGTCACGCTGATACGCCTCGCTTTCCCGGTAGCGCTGATATTCCTCCACCACCTCCGCAAACGGGGTAAATGGCGATTCCGGCGTCGGTTCGCCCTGCTGCCATGCGCGGTAAATTTCGCTTATTTGACGGGTAATGGCCGGGAAACTGAAGCCATCCACCAGCAAATGATGATAACGCTGATACCAGTACCAGCGGCGATCGCCGACGCGATAAAGCTGATGACACCGCAGCGGATTACCGCTTTCCAGACGCAGGTTCTGCGCCAGGTCGTCCTGCATCAGGGTCATGGCAGCCTGGTGCGGATCGGCATCCGCGCGAAGATCGTGTACCTCAGGCATAGTGAACATCAGGCTGTCATCGACCTGCTGCCACGGTTCGCCGTTGTCCTCGCCAAAACGCATACGTAGCGTATCAGCCTGATTCACCCCGGCAACAATCGCACGCGCCAGCAGTTCGCCATCCACTTCACCTTCCAGCTCAACGTAATGCGCCACGCTCCAGGCATTCGGTAACGTTGAGAGTTTTTCCGCCATCCAGATCCCCGGTTGCGCGGCAACTAACGGTAAACGCGGGCTCATGCAGCCCCCTTCTCAGACGCATAATGCGACGGAATCAATGTCGACCAGTTATCCGTGAGCCAGGCATTGCAGCCGTCTATAGATTGCGGCTGGCTAATCACGCGCCAGCCCGCAGGCAGCGCGCACTGGGCAGGCCACAGGCTAAACTGCTGCTGTTCATTTTGCAGAAGATAAAACTGCCCTTGCACATCGTCGAAGGGGTTACTAACTTGCATACCAAACTCCTGTCGTTAATCGTGCTTTGCTAGTCGGCGTGAACCAAAGGTTCCCAGAGCGTCATCAGCCCTGCGGTTAACCCGCCACGCCAGCAAAGCGCATCATGCCCGCCGTCAACCTGACGCCAGAAAATCGACTGCTGTGTTTGCTGTAGTTGTGATAAAAGCGCCTGATTGGCGCGAAAGATAATCGGCTCGCGTACGCCAGCTTCCAGCACGATGCGCAATCCTGTTGGCTGTATCTCGCCGCTTTTGAGGCGTTGCAAAATCAGCCCTTCTTCCTGGCCACCGCGATGCGGCCACCAGTACGATCCCGACTGGCTTAAGACGCAGCCAAAACGCTCTGGCCAGTAAAGTCCGGCGTAGAGCGATGCGAGGCCGCCGAAGCTCTGTCCGGCCACCACTGTGCGATCGGCGCGATCGCTAAACGACGCAATGGCCTGTACCTGTGGCAGGAGTTCCTGTTGTAGCGCCTGCCAGAACGCCGGGTTGCAGGGCAGTTCGACGCTGCGGTGCGCATTGTCGATCACGTCGATCAACAGATAGACCGCAGGCGGCAGTTTTCCAGCCTGGGTTAACGCCATCAGGGCGGGCCAAACGGGCATACTTTCCGCCCAGAACTGGCCATCCAGCAATACCGCCAGCGGCCTGTCACCGGCATCGGCTTCGCCTGTGGTAAAAATCCATACCCGCCGCGTGTTATTCAGTTTCGTGCTATGCCACTCAATACACTGCGGCGCGTTCCAGTGCGTGGCAGGCGTCGCCCATCCCGGCTGTTCGGGGGCCTCGGGCATTTCCAGCGCCGATACCGCATGCCCGCGCCCGCCCTTCCAGCTTTGTGAATTCAATGGGTCCGCCACCGCACGCGGCAGGAGCTTGCGCCAGCCTTCGCGCAGCAGTGCACGATCCGGCTCGCTTTGGCTAAAAATCGCCGCCGGAAAATCATCTTCGCGTGCAGAAGGCGCAAAGCAGTAGCTTCCCCGCCAGGTGGCGGGAAGCGTCGTTTTCCAGAACCAGGCATCGGTATGAGGCAGGCGTTCCAGCGTCTGTGGTGCTGAGTTGTGGTGATGATCGGTGACGCCGGTGATGTAAATCCACACCCGACGAACAGGGGATGTTTGCGCGGTGCCATTAGGATCGCGCCACCAGAATGTGACCTGATAGCGATCGCCAACTCGTTCAAATTGCGGGCCTTTTATCGTCGCCCACCAGGCATCGCTTCCTGCTGCTAACTTCTCCGTCACGTTAACCCCATGTTTAGTGTGGAATTTTTTGTTACATGTGAAAATCTATTGATAATATTATTGATAACTATTTGCATTTGCAATAACGTATTGGCGCGCAAGAGATGTCTTTCAAAATAAAAGATTAGTCAGGAACCGCTTTCTTCCCCATGGACGGCAGCTTTCGCAGTTCCCTGGCACAACTCATGCCGCCTCTCCTCCCCGTGGGAATGGAGCAAGTGGAGAGAACGGCGAAGAAAAGCAGGATTAGTGATGAATAACAAGATCAAATCCCTGGCCTTACTGGTCAATTTGGGTATCTACGGCGTCGCCTTCCCCCTCAACGCCGCAGAGACCGCCTCCACCAGCGAAACCGAATCAACTGGCGAGACGATGGTCGTCACCGCCGCGCAGCAGAACCTGCAGGCTCCCGGTGTTTCCACCATTACCGCTGACGAAATCCGTAAAAATCCGGTGGCGCGCGATGTGTCTGAAATCATCCGTACCATGCCGGGCGTCAACCTGACCGGTAACTCCACCAGCGGCCAGCGTGGCAACAACCGCCAGATTGATATTCGCGGGATGGGCCCGGAAAACACCCTGATCCTGATTGACGGTAAACCTGTCAGCAGCCGTAACTCTGTTCGTCAGGGCTGGCGCGGCGAGCGTGATACCCGTGGCGATACCAGTTGGGTACCGCCGGAGATGATCGAACGTATTGAAGTCATCCGTGGCCCGGCAGCAGCCCGTTATGGTAACGGCGCAGCGGGCGGCGTGGTGAATATCATCACTAAGAAAGGCGGCAACGAGTGGCACGGGTCGTGGGATACCTACTTCAATGTGCCGGAGCACAAAGACGAAGGCTCCACCAAGCGTACCAACTTTAGCCTGAGCGGCCCGATGGGCGGCGATTTCAGCTTCCGTCTGTACGGTAACCTGGATAAGACGCAGGCGGATGCGTGGGATATTAACAAAGGTCATCAGTCTGAACGTACCGGTATTTACTCCAGCACGCTGCCTGCAGGCCGTGAAGGCGTCATCAACAAAGATATCAACGGCCAGGTTCGTTGGGACTTTGCGCCGATGCAGTCCCTGGAATTCGAAGCGGGCTATAGCCGACAGGGTAACCTCTACGCGGGTGATACTCAAAATACCAACAGCAACCAGTTAGTGAAAGATAACTACGGCAAAGAGACTAACCGTCTTTATCGCCAGAACTACTCTGTCACCTGGAATGGCGGCTGGGATAACGGCGTAACCACCAGCAACTGGGTCCAGTACGAGCACACCCGTAACTCCCGTAAAGGTGAAGGTCTGGCGGGCGGTACGGAAGGGATCTTCTCCACCAACGACTATGTGAATATCGATCTTGCCGATCTGATGTTGCACAGCGAAGTGAGCATTCCGCTCGACCTGCTGGTTAATCAGAACCTGACGCTGGGCACCGAATGGAACCAGCAGCGCATGAAAGATTTAGGTTCTAACACCCAAACCTTTATGGGCGGCGACGTTCCGGGCGCAACCAGCACTAACCGTAGCCCTTATTCGCAGGCTGAGATTTTCTCTCTGTTTGCCGAAGACAACATTGAGCTGACCGACAGCACCATGCTGACGCCAGCGCTGCGTTTCGATCACCATACCATCGTCGGCAACAACTGGAGCCCGTCGCTGAACCTGTCTCAGGGTCTGGGCGATGACTTCACTCTGAAAATGGGTATCGCGCGTGCTTATAAAGCGCCAAGCCTGTATCAGACTAACCCGAACTACATTCTCTACAGTAAAGGTCAGGGTTGCTACGCCAGCGGCGGCGCCTGCTATTTGCAGGGTAATGACGACCTGAAAGCAGAAACCAGCATCAACAAAGAGATTGGTCTGGAGTTCAGACGCGATGGCTGGCTGGCCGGTGTGACCTGGTTCCGTAATGACTACCGCGACAAAATCGAAGCGGGCTACTCTGCGGTTTCCAGCAACGCCAGCGGTACCGATATCTACAAATGGGAAAACGTGCCGAAAGCCGTAGTTGAAGGCCTGGAAGGAACGTTGAATATTCCGGTCAGCGAAACCGTTAACTGGACCAACAACATCACCTACATGCTGCAAAGTAAGAATAAAGAGACCGGCGATCGCCTGTCGATCATTCCGGAGTACACGCTGAACTCAACACTGAGCTGGCAGGTACATCAGGATGTCTCCTTGCAGTCGACCTTCACCTGGTACGGCAAACAGCAGCCGAAGAAATACAACTATAAAGGGCAACCGGCTACTGGCCCGGAAACTGACGAAGTCAGCCCTTATAGCATCGTTGGCCTGAGCGCGACCTGGGATGTGACCAAAAACGTCAGTCTGACCAGCGGCGTGGATAACGTCTTCGATAAACGCCACTGGCGTGAAGGCAATGCCCAGACCACGGGCGGGGCGACAGGTTATATGTATGGCGCAGGCGCGAATACCTATAACGAATCAGGCCGTACCTGGTTTATGAGCGTCAATACGCACTTCTAAACTTAACGCTGTTCCGTCTTCTCTCCCCTTTGTGGGGAGAGAAGTATGGGGAAAAGATGCAAACCCATCACACGACATTTACCCTCGCAAACTACCTTCTACACCGTATTGATTTTCAGCCTGAAACCTTCACCGACGGCGATTTGCTGTGGTTACCGCATCACGCCGACCTGGCGCATTTTGGCAAAAAACGGCGTATTGAGCATCTTGCCGGGCGGATTGCCGCCGCGTATGCGCTACAGCCCTTTGGCCTGAAAGCCATTCCTGGCATCGGTGAACAGCGTCAACCGCTGTGGCCGGAAGGCATTTTTGGCAGCATCAGCCACAGCGGAAAACGGGCAATAGCCGCCGTGTCCAGGATGCCTGTGGGCATTGATATCGAGCACATCTTCAGCTCGCAGTTAGCCGCCGAAGTGGCGACGCAAATTACCTCGCCTGCGGAAATTTTTCGCCTGCAAACCAGCGGCCTGCCTTTTGCGATTGCCCTGACGCTGGCGTTCTCTGCCAAAGAGAGCGTCTATAAAGCGTACTCTTCACAGGCGGAACCCTGCCCAGGATTTGCGGCGGCTGAGATGATCGCGATTGATGAGAACACGCTTTGTCTGCGCTTAACACCGGCGTTTTCAGCCCAGCTTGCCGGGAAGGAAATCAGCGTGGCTTATGAGGTGAAGGGCGATGAAGTGGTGACCTGCACGGTTACTTCTCTTTAATGAAAGCGCGATACGTTGTCTCGCATCGCGCACCCTGACTATTTAAATAAATGCTTCAGACTGTGTGGCTGGCAGCGAAGATATTGATTCGACGCGCGAACCTGCGCCCCCAGCGCTGCTGCTGCATGCCATGGCCATCTTGGGTTATAAAGTACGCCGCGCGCGAGCCCGATAAAATCAGCATCACCGCCCGCCACGATTGACTCGGCATGTTCTGGCTCGGTAATTAATCCCACCGCGACGACCGGGATGTTAACGGCTGATTTCACCGCCCTGGCCAGCGGAACCTGGTAGCCTGGGAAAACATCAATCTGCTGTTCAGGATGCAAACCACCACTGGAGACATGTATTGCATCTGCCCCGCGTTCTTCCAGCAGTCTGGAGAATGCTACTGCCTCGTCAATATTGAACCCGCCCTCGACCCAGTCGGTTGCCGAGATGCGCACGCTGATTGCTTTGTCCGCCGGGAACGCGGCGCGAACGACGTCAAAAATCTCCAGCGGGAATCGGACTCTATTCTCAAAAGAGCCGCCGTAATTGTCCGTTCGGTTGTTCGACAGCGGCGATAAAAATTGATGCAGCAGATAGCCGTGCGCAGCGTGTATCTGGATAAGATCCACATTCAGCCGGGCCGCGCGTTTCGCAGCCTGCGCAAATTGCTGACGCACGGTTTCTAAGCCTTCGCTATCCAGTGCCGCAGGCGTCGAATGCCCCTCATTATAGGGAATCGCGGAGGGTGCGACGGTCTGCCAACCGCCCTCTTCATCGGGCGCGAGTGGCCCTTTTTGCTCCCACGGTTTGGACGTGGACGCTTTCCTTCCCGCATGGGCCAGCTGTATTGCGATAGGCATATCTGACCACTGGCGAATGGAGGCTATCACCCGGCCCATGGCTTCTTCACAACGATCGTCATACAGACCAACATCCGCAAACGTAATACGCCCTTCGGGAGAAACGGAGGTTGCTTCAATGGTCAGTAACCCCGCGCCAGACTGCGCCAGTTGACCCAGATGCTGTACATGCCAGTCATTCATGCAGCCATCCGTTGCCGAGTACTGGCACATAGGAGCAATCACGATACGATTATCAAGTTCAAGGTTTCGAATGCGAAAAGGGGTAAACAGCTTAGGTTGCGACATACCTTTTTCTCCAGAGGATGACTGTGGGAATTCAAAACAATTATGTATGCCATCCACTGTACGCCAGAAAAAGCCGGGAAGCCCATTTTACGACATCATCAGGGGCAAGAATCTTCCCGGCAACTTTCATCAGCTATATCTGCGCCAACCCGCCATCAACATAAATCTCTGCGGCATTGATGAAGCTCGCGTCGTCGGAGGCAAGGAAAACCACCGCTTTGCCGACCTCTTCCGGTTCGCCCAGTCGCCCTAACGGCACCTCGGCCGCCAGTGCGTCAAATAGCCCCTGGCGATGCTCCTCGGGCACCAGGCCGCCAAGACCCGGCGTGCGAATGGGGCCAGGGCTGACCACATTGATCCGGATGCCGCTATCTTTCAGGTCGAGCGCCCACGAACGGACCAGGCTACGTAACGCGGCTTTACTTGCGCTGTACACGCTAAAGTTCGCAGTGCCTTTCACCGCCGCCGTCGAGCCCGTAAGGATAACGGAAGAGCCCTTACGCAACAGCGGCAACGCTTTTTGCACAGTAAACAGCACACCGCGCACATTGGTGCCGAAGATGCGGTCAAAATGCGCTTCGGTTATCTGCCCCAGCGGCAGCATGTCACCGCCCCCGGCATTGGCAAACAGCACATCCAGCCGTCCTGATTCGCTGGCAATCGTCGAGAATACGGTATCAAGATCGTTTAAATTAGACGCGTCGGCACGAATGCCTTTTGCGGAAGGGCCAATTAACGCCACCGCCGCATCAAGTTCTTCACGACGTCTGCCGGTGATATACACCGTTGCGCCCTGCTCAGCCAGCGCCTGCGCTGCGGCCAGGCCAATACCGGTGCTTCCCCCGGTGACTAACGCAATTTTATCCGCCAGTTTTTTACTCATGGTGCACTTCCTTAACTAAAGTTTAAATATGTCAGGTGAGTCATCGACTTAGCGCATCGACCCGGTTGCTAAGCTCGTGAGTACTGTAATCGCACTCACTCAGGCGGAAAAACAGGGCAAATAAGAAAACACTCTTCACAGAGGTAAATAATGGCGATGCAGAGTCAGGAAAAATAATGGACCGATTTTTAGCGCTTAACGTTTTTATCCGCGTGGTCGAAGCTAACAGTTTTACGCGTGCCGCCGACTCGCTGAATATGCCCAACGCGACAATTAGCAAAACGATTCAACAGCTGGAATCGCACCTGGGCATTCGCCTGCTGCAACGGACGACACGGCGTATTACGGTCACGCCTGAAGGTGAGGCGTATTATGAAAAAGCGAGGGAGATCCTTAATGCGCTGGAAGAGGTCGATGCCGCATTTAAGACATCGACAAACAATATTAAAGGTCATCTGCGAATTGCTATTGGCGGCTCCACCGCCCGGGATGTCCTGATTCCGCTGCTGGCCGATTTTATGGCGACCTATCCGGATATTCTTATTGACCTGGTCGTGGCGGATAAACCCTCAGACCTTATTAGCGGCAATATTGACTGCGCAATCCGGGGCGGCGCGCTGGAAGACTCAACGCTGATCGCCCGTAAAATAGGTGAAGCGACGTTGATCACCTGCGCCACACCCGATTACCTTCGGCGCTACGGCACGCCTGCCTATCCTGATGAACTCAAAAACGGGCATCGCCTGATTAGCTACCTTTCCCCCGCCAGCGGCCGCGCATTTCCTTTTCGCTTTAAGCACAACGACATCTTGACCGAGATGAAAACGGAGCATCACCTGGGCATCAACGAAAGCAACGCGCACATTGCCGCCGTCGAGGCGGGGTTAGGCATTATCCAGACGTTCACCTATTCACTGAGAAATCAGCTCGCCAGCGGTGAAGTCGTGGAGATCCTCCGTCCCTGGCGACCCGCTTCCTATCCCTTTTATGTGGTGTATGCGCAAAACCGGCACCTTCCTCATCGGCTGCGGGTGTTTGTCGAGTGGCTGAATGACGCGTTTCCGGGGGCGGTAAAGGAATAGATCACTCGATCACACCGAGCAAACCACCAACAATTACCGAATAATCAGCATGGTGAGTAAATAAATAAGACATTCGTCGAGTTTTTGTTGGCAAAAAAGATAGTTTAGCCGCGCAATTACCCCTATCATCCCCGATGATACATTCAGACAAATTATGAAACACTTTGTCAGTGTTAAGGGAAGCGAATGAGTACACACACCACAACACCAGGGAACGGGGCCGGTGAAAGCCGTCTGATGAGCGGTTTCCTCAATGCGATTGAACGCGCCGGGAATAAACTTCCTGAACCGGCGCTGATCTTTTTCTACTTTTTACTGGTCGTGATGGGGCTGTCTGCCGTCCTGTCGTTAATGACCTTTGATGTCGTCAATCCCATGACGCAGGAGACCGTTCAGGTCAACAACCTGCTCTCTGCCGAAGCACTCACCAACACGCTGGCCAATATGGTGACGACGTTCACCACCTTCGCCCCGCTCGGTATTGTGCTGGTGGCGATGCTCGGCGTCGGCGTAGCGGAAAGCTCCGGCTTTATTAACGTGGGCCTGAAGAAGATGCTGCGCGTAACGCCAAAGAAACTTCTGACGCCGATGCTGATTTTTGTCGCGATGTTCAGCCACGTGGCGGCGGATGCGGGCTACGTGCTGGTGATCCCACTGGGCGCAATTATCTTTATGTCTGCCGGGCGTCACCCGCTGGTCGGGATCGCCGCAGCGTTCTCGGGTGTCTCCGGCGGGTTTGCCGCTAACATGGTGCCTACCGGGAACGATGCGCTGTTGCAGGGCTTTACCCAGGCCGCAGCACAACTGCTCGACAGCACCTATACCGTCAACACCCTGTGTAACCTCTTCTTCGGGATTGCCTCTTCGATTCTGATTACCCTGGTCGGCTGGTGGGTCACCGAGCGCATCGTTGAGCCGCGCGTCAGCAAAATGACAATCGACGGCGATTATAAGCATGAAGAGGATATGTCCAGCGTCTCAGAAAAAGAGAGCCGCGCCTTTAATCGCGCGTCGCTGGTGATGCTGCTGGGCCTCGCGGCGCTGGCGGCAGCGGCCTGGCCGGAAGGCTCGATGCTGCGCGGCACCGACGGCTCGCTCACCTCTTACAGCGCGCCCATTATGAAATCCATCGTGCCGCTAATTTTCCTTATCTTCATTCTGCCGGGGATTGTGTACGGCTTTGCATCCGGCACCTTTAAAACCGGCAAAGATGTCATCGCGTCGATGAATGACTCGATGAGTAAAATGGGCTCATACATGGTGATGGCGTTCTTCTGCGCCATGTTTATTAAAGCGTTCAGCGACTCGAACATTGGCACACTGCTGGCGCTGGTCGGCGCGGATGGCCTGAAAGCGATGGAGCTGCCGGGCGAAGCGACGATTATCGGCATGATCCTGCTGACTGCCGCCGTGAACCTGCTGATTGGTTCCGCCTCGGCCAAATGGGGCCTGTTATCACCGATTATGGTGCCGATGCTGATGGCCGTGGGGATCTCACCGGAACTGACCCAGGCAGCGTTTCGTATCGGCGATTCCAGCACCAATATTATCACCCCGCTGATGGTCTTCTTCCCGCTGGTGGTGGTCTATTGCCAGCGCTATGTGAAAGGCGCGGGCGTCGGCACGCTGGTATCAATGATGATGCCTTACTCCATCGCCTTCTTTATTAGCTGGAGCTTGTTCCTGCTGGCCTGGTGGGGGCTGGGGATGCCGCTCGGCGTCGCCGCGCCGTATACCTGGAGCGCCGGTTAACCTAACATAGCGGACGGTACTCATCGTATCGTCCGCTCTCTTTTTTTCTCCCACCTATACTAAAGGCACCAGTCACCACCGTGAGACGACTATGCCTTTACCTGACTTTCATGTTTCTGCGCCTTTTACGCTCGGCATTGAGCTCGAGCTTCAGGTCATTAACCCGCCAGGTTACGATCTTTGCCAGGACTCTTCCGCCCTGATTGCCGCCGCCAGTCGCGGTGTGACGCAGGGGGAAATCAAGCATGACATCACTAATAGCATGCTGGAGGTGGCAACGGGCGTGTGCGACGATATCCACCAGGCCGCCACCCAGCTTGCCGCCATCCAGCGCGCCGTGCTACGCGCGGCGTCAGAACAGCATGTCAAAATTTGCGGCGGTGGGACGCATCCGTTCCAGCGCTGGCAAAGTCAGGAAGTCGGGGATAATCCCCGTTATCAACATACCCTGGAAGCCTATGGGTACCTTGCCCGCCAGGCGACGGTGTTTGGTCAACACGTGCATATTGGCTGCACCAACGGTGACGACGCGCTTTATCTGCTGCATGGCCTTTCGCGGTACGTTCCACATCTGATTGCGCTCAGCGCCGCATCGCCCTATCTGCAGGGTGCCGACAGCAGCTTCGCCTGCGCGCGGCTCAATATTTTCTCGGCTTTTCCCGATAACGGCCCCATGCCCTGGGCAGCAAACTGGCAGGAGTTTACCCGGCTGTTTCGCCAGCTCAGCTATACCAGCATGGTCGAAAGCATTAAAGATTTGCACTGGGATATTCGCCCCAGCCCGCATTTTGGCACGGTGGAGGTGCGCGTCATGGATACGCCGCTCACTCTCGGCCACGCGGTCAACATGGCCGGGCTGATTCAGGCGCTGGCGCACTGGTTACTTGAAAAACGGCCACATAAACCTGGCCCGCAGGATTACCTGCTGTATAAATTCAATCGCTTCCAGGCCTGCCGTTATGGTCTACAGGGTGTGGTCACCGACGTGACCAGCGGCGAGCAACACACCATCGCCCATGAACTGGAGACGCTGCTGGAACAGTTGCAACCGTATGCCGATCAACACCGTGGCGGAAGCGCGCTCGAAGAACTGGCGCTGATGGTGAAACATGGGAAAAGCGAAGCCCAGCGCATGCGCGAGTTCATCGCCGGTGGCGGCTCGCTGATAACCCTGGTACAACAGCACTGCGACACCTGGGCGGCGTAAGCACAGAAAGCCTTTGCATGAGCGGGATTACGCGCTATTTTGCCCTCCCGCTCATCGCACAAGGAAAGAAGATATGATGCGTCTTTGGCTGTTGTCCGCCCTGCTGCTTCCACTTACGCCTTTCGCCCACGCCGCCTGCACGCTGACCGACCCATCTCTTCAGGTACAAAGCTATGAAGTCGATCTACAGCAAGAAAACATCACCCTGCGCTGGAAAAAACCGGACGGCAAAGCCTGGGGCTCGCTCTATTCGCTGCTGGCAGATATCAACGGCAACGGGCAGGTGCTGATGGCGATGAACGGCGGGATTTATGGCAAAGATTATGCGCCGCTGGGGCTCTATATCGAAAAGGGAAAAAAGCTCGCGCCGATTAATCGCGCATCCGGCGGCGGCAACTTCTTTATTCGCCCGGGCGGCGTGTTTTATCTCAAGGATCAGAAAGCGGGCATTGTGACCCTCGATGCGCTGAAAAGCACCAAAGGCATGGATTACGCAGTGCAGTCCGGCCCGATGCTGATTGATAACGGCACTATCAACTGGCGTCTGAAACCGTCGGCCAGTTCGAGAAAATTACGTAATGCGGTGGGCATTAACCGTCAGGGTCGCGTGGTGTTTATGCTGAGCGCCAAAGAAACCAATTTTTATGATTTCGCCTGCTATGCCCGGTCGAAACTGGATATCCGGCAGATGCTGTACCTTGATGGCACCATTTCGAAGATGTATCAGAAGGGAGGTTCGGTACCGTGGCAGTATCATCCGTTTGTCACGATGATTACGGTGGAGAGGAAAACGTCGTCCTGAAAGATGCCGGATGGCGGCTACGCCTTATCCGGCCTACAAGTGAGTAGGCCCGGTAAGCGAAGCGCCACCGGGCATTTTTCAATTAAGCAGCTTTGCGGAATCTGCGCGTCAGGCGCTTCTCAATCTCGACGATGAAGAACATCACCGCACCCATCGCCAGCGTCACGAACCAGTAGCGAGCAGGCAGCGCTTCGGTACCGAACATCATCTGCATCACCGGCAGATAGATAATCGCCAGCTGGAGCAGCAACAGAACCCCCGTCACCATCCAGATACCTTTGTTCTTCAGCAGGCCGCGGTTGATAGAGAAACCGTCGGTGTTACGGCAGTTAACCATGTACAGCCACTGCGCGGTTACCAGCATCTGCAACAGCACGGTGCGGACAAACTCTGCACTGTGGCCGCGTGGCGCCAGCCAGGCCTCAAGAATGAAGGCGCTGATGGCAATCATCGAGCCGACAAACGCCACACGCCAGACCGCAAACGCGTCCATGACGTGCTGGCCGGTTTTACGCGGCGGGCGATTCATCACGTTACGCTCGGCGGCTTCGAAGGCCAGGCCGAAGGAAAGCGTCGCGGAGGTCGCCATGTTCATCCACAAAATCAGCACCGGCGTCAGCGGGATCATATTCCCTGCCAGCAGGGCAATCACCACCAGCAGACCCTGCGCCAGGTTGGTTGGCATAATAAAGAGGATCGTTTTCTTCAGGTTGTCATACACCCGACGCCCCTCTTTGACCGAACTGGCGATGGTCGCGAAGTTATCGTCGGTCAACACCATGTCCGCCGCCTCTTTGGTGACTTCGGTGCCTTTAATCCCCATCGCAATGCCGACGTCAGCCTGACGCAGCGCTGGCGCGTCGTTTACGCCATCACCGGTCATCCCGACCACTTCGCCGTTTTTCTGCAACGCCTTAACCAGACGCAGTTTATGCTCCGGGCTGGTACGGGCAAAGATGTCATACTCCACGGCTGCTTTTGCCAGCTCGTCGTCATCCATGTGCTCCAGTTGGTAGCCGGTCATCGCTTCGGTGCTGTTATGAATGCCCAGCATCTGGCCAATACTCATCGCCGTTTGCGGGTGATCGCCGGTGATCATTTTCACGCGGATCCCCGCCGTCTGGCAGGTGTGGATCGCATCCACCGCTTCCGGGCGCGGCGGGTCCATCATCCCGGCGATACCGAGGAAGATAAGGCCCTGCTGGAGGTCGCTGTGGTCCAGCGTGGTCGCGCCGATGTCAGCGGGTTTAATGGCCGCCGCCACCATACGCAGGCCCTGGCGGGCAAAGCGCTCCATCTCTGACTCCCAGTAGGTGCGGTCGAACGTCGCCAGGCCACGTGCGGTCTGCTGCTGCTCACACAGCGCAAACAGGACGTCCGGCGCGCCGGTGACCATCACCCACTCTTCGGCATCCAGCTTGTAGTGCGTTGCCATGTACTTGTACTGTGAATCAAACGGGATCTTCGCTACCAGCTGCGTGGTCACCGGCTCCAGCGACGCTTTCGTTGCCAGTACCTTCAGCGCGCCTTCGGTTGGCCCGCCGGTAATTCCCCAGTGGCCCAGCTCATTGCGTACCAGTTGACTGTCGTTACAGAGATCAATCGTGCGCAGATATTTTTCCAGCACCGTGTAAGGCTGTACTTTTACCGGCTCGTTGCTGCCCTCAAGATAGAGATTTCCGACCGGCTCGTAGCTGTCGCCGTCCACGCGGTAGCAGCTATCGGCGGTGATCACCGCTTTTACGGTCATCTCGTTCATGGTCAGAGTGCCGGTTTTATCAGAGCACACCACGGTCATCGCGCCCAGCGTCTCAACGGTTGGCAGCTTACGAATAATCGCCCGCTTACGCGCCATCGCCTGTACGCCCAACGAGAGGATAATCGAGATGATCGCCGGTAACCCCTCGGGTACCGCCGCAACAGCCAGGCTAATCAGCGACAGCAGCAATTCGCCCATCGGCATATCGCGCAGCAGGACGCTGAACACGAACAGTACCGCCATCATCGCCAGAATAATGACGAAAATCGCTTTGCCAAGTTTGTCCATCTGCACCAGCAGCGGCGTGCGGTTAGTTTCGACATCAGCCATCATCTGGTTGATACGGCCAAGCTCGGTCGCCTGCCCGGTCGCCACAACTACGCCTACGCCGCCGCCCGCGCTCACGGTGGTGCCCGAGAACAGCATATTGGTGCGATCGCCCAGCGGCAGGTCGCCGGTCAGCGCGTCGGTGTGCTTATCGACAACCGTCGACTCACCGGTGAGAATCGCCTCTTCCACCCGCAGGTTATGCGCTTCAATCAGACGCATATCTGCCGGAATACGGTCGCCCGCACGCAGCACCACGATATCGCCAGGCACCAGATCGGTGGTCGGGATGGTGGCGTGTTTGCCATCACGGATCACCTGCGCATCGCTGGAGAGCATATTGCGAATGCTTTGCAGCGATTTCTCCGCGTTGCTCTCCTGGATATAACCAATCAGCGCATTGATGACCGTAACGCCGAGAATAACGGCGGTATCCACCCAGTGCCCCATCACCGCCGTCATCACGGCAGCGGCCAGCAGGATGTAGATCAGGACGTCGTTGAAGTGCGCAAGGAAGCGCAGCCACGCGGGCTTACCTTTCTTCTGCGGCAGCGCATTAGGGCCAAGCTTCTGCAAGCGCTCTACGGCCTCGGCCTGGTTGAGGCCTTCCGGCTGGGTTTGCTTTTGCTCAAGGATCTGGGCAATGGTTTGCTGATAAGCCTGCCGGTGGGTGTTACCGCCCGTTGGCGGTATGTTCTGCGGGTTCATCATTTTAGACACGATAAATTTCCTTCTAAATTCCTGTATACGGAAGGCCTGAAATCATTTCTGGCCAAGGCTAAGACGGTTTAATAATTATTAATCCTTGCGGATGAAAAAATTGATCTCACGCAACATTCGCTATCCAATAAAATTCAAAGATGATGCCAGTTGATTTAATAATATTAATATTACAGAATGTTCTTAAACTCAAACTAAACGGAGGTGAATTATGTTCGGAATCTACCGCGGACGCCGCCTGGCGCTGTACATCGCCGCTGCAATCATCGTTGCTACGCTGATCGGCTACAGCACCTATACATTTGTAAAACTACTGGGTTAAACATGACGATTATTTACGTAAATTAGCGTTCGTTTAAACCCAGGAATATTTATTTAATTCATCTACGAATTAATACGTAGTGGTTGTTTTTTATATTTTAAAATATGTTTACCAAGAGTTATTGCGTTATGCCGCCTATTGCCGGAAAATATAGTTTTTAACTTAAGATTAACATCGCATGAAACACCCGCTCGAAACCCTGATTTCTGCCGCCGGTATTTTGCTTATGGCACTGCTCTCGTGCCTGTTGCTACCGGCGCCTTCCCTCGGCTTAACGCTGGCGCAAAAACTGGTCGATACCTTCCATCTGATGGATCTCGACCAGTTCTATACCCTGCTGTTTTGCCTGTGGTTCTTAGTGCTGGGCGCTGTAGAGTACTTTGTTCTGCGTTACGTCTGGCGTCGCTGGTTTGCCGTGCGCTAAGCCGGTTAAATCACGCAGTCCCAGCACCAGCGCTTCACTCCATCCGGCGTAATCGTGGCCGCTGGATGATGCATGAAAACTGACCGGATACCCTTTCTCACGCAGTACCTGCTCAAACGCCAGCGTGTGGCGATAATTGCCGCCGCCGGGCCCGCTGCTCTCAAACTGCCCGGCCTGTAACCAGAAGCGTAATGGGTAGCGCGGCGATTGCGCATATTGCCTGGCGAGCCAGTTCACCGGTTCGCCTTTCGGCGTCCACCAGTACGAACCTGACAGGCTCAGCACATTGCCAAACAGACGCGGATAGCGCAGTGCCACCCATGAGGAGGCCAACCCTCCGTAGCTCGACCCGGAAAGAATCGTTTTCTGTCGTGTAAGCGTAATGCCCTGTCGTTGCAGGAACGGCACCAGCTCGTGGGCCATAAAATCAGCAAAATGGGGATTAGGCGGCAGCTCTTTTCCGCGTCTTGCGTGGTCCAGGCTATCAATGAAAACAATATTAATCGGCGGCAGCAGATGGCGAGCAATCAGGCTATCCAGCACGTTAGCAGTGCGATACTCATCCTGCCAGTTTTGCCCATCAAACATAAACAGCGTCCAGCGTGCGGGCTGCGCGACGCGGGGGCGATAGATTTTGATTTCGCGGCTATTACCAAGATGGTGGCTGCTCAGCGTATGGCGCGTCAGGCTGCCGTAGCGGATCGGCTGCGCCATACGTTGGGCGGAAAAGTAGCGGGAAGCAGGCAGCGCCAGCAGGGAAAAGCGGTTCCAGCGATCGAGGCTCAATGGGCTCAGCGTCTGCGGGTTGAGCGGGTCCGCCTGCGCGCTGACCTGAATGGCGCGCTGTTGCTCGCGCAAACTCCCCGCGACTTTAGGTACATCCGGGGCGAGTTTGTATTGCATCAGCGTGTCGGCAGGCACGATATAACTGCGAAACCAGACGTCCGACTGCCCTAAGCGAAACAGCGCATCATGATCGCCACCGGGTGAGCCCAGCAGATAAACATTGCTACGCGCGCCGCGCCACAGAAAAGTCACCCGTTTATGCTGCGCGTCGACAGGCTCCACCATCGGCGTACCTTCATGCTGGCGAGCCAGCCAGAACGCGTCAGTATTCCCGCCTGCGGCAAGTTCACGTGAGAGTTTTTGTAGCTGTGGGCTGGCGGGCGATTGCTGTTCTTCCACTGCCAGCGCATGAGTTTCATTGATTTGCCACTGGAAATGCCAGGCAGAGCCGGCTTCACCGTGTAATACCAGCGAAGAGGCCTGTTTAACAGGCAGAGAAAACAGCAACATATGCTGCCCGTCCGCCGGGCCACCGGAAACCAGCGTGCGGATGGCCCTATTTTGCTCATCCAGCAATCGGGCATCGGTCACGCCCGATAAGCGCGCCGATACATAATTCTCCCCCAGTGTCGGCAGAGTAAAACAAACCTCGCCGCTGGCATCAAATTTCCCCTTCTGCTCGCCCCGGTTGGGAGAGGTTTCACACTCCATCGCCGAGGCAGGCAGCGCCGTCAGCCCAATCAGTAATCCACTCCACGCCAGTTTCATCGAACACACATTCCCGTTGAAATTTGTTAACAACGCTAATGCAAATGGGAATTGTTTTCAATAGATAGTCACGGGTGGAGATGTTGCACTAATGCATCTGACTACAATAATTCTCCCGACGGTACGCCCCCGGCGACTGGTTAAACGTCCGGGTGAAAACGCGGGTAAATGTCTGCTGCGAATCAAAGCCATATTTCAGACAAATATCATACACACGCTGATTGGTCGTCCTCAGCTCCTGCGCCGCCAGGCTGAGTTTGCGCTGGCGAATATAGCGCCCCAGACTCTCGCCTTTGTACTGCAAAAAGAGTCGTTGCAGGTGCCATTTCGAGTAGCCCGCGTGACGTGCGATATCGTCAATGCGAAGCGGTTGGTGCAGGTTGTCATCGATCCACTCAACGATAGTGTCGATAACCTGAGCGGAAATAGTCATGCTTCCCTCTCCTTCTTTTTTTTATTACTGCTGGTGATTATTCCCACCAGGCCCGGAATTGTTGTGTACGGTTGGCAAGCGCTACGGGCTCGCCCTGCATCGGTGTCAGCAGACGATAAGCCTTACCCTTGCTGGCTTGCGCAAGCCGCTTGTACGGGTCATCCCACGTGTGCTTCGCCAGCACAAAGCGCCCGGAGTGGCCCGGCAGCACGGCAGCGGCGTGCAGGTCAACGGCGGCCTGCGCGGTCTCTTCAGGGTGCATATGGATGTAGCGCCAGTCCTGGTCATACTGACCATTTTCCAGAATCGCGACATCGACAAAACCAAACTGCTGACCAATGGCTTTGAAGTGCGGTCCATAGCCGGAATCACCGCTGTAGTAAATTTTTCGCTGCGGCGTGACGAACATAAAGCTGGCCCACAGGGTCTGGTTGCGCTTAATACCGCGCCCGGAGAAATGCCGCGCGGGCAGCACGTGCACGCTCAGCGACGGGCTGATTTCAACCTGTTCCTGCCAGTCGGCCTCGGTCACCCGCTCCTCATTCATTCCCCAGTAACGCAGGTGCGACCCTACGCCCAGCGGAACCACTGCCCTTTTTACCTTCGGGATCAGCGCCTTAATCGTCGCGTAATCCAGATGGTCGTAATGATCGTGCGAAATAATCAGCAGATCGATTTCCGGCATATTTTGCGCACGCCACGGATAGTCCCCGGCAAACGCTTTATTCAGAAACGAGAACGGTGCGGCGTAGCTGCTGAACACGGGATCGATCAGAATGCGTTTCCCGGCCAGTTGCAGGTACCACGACGAATGGCCCAGCCAAACCGTAACGTCTTCCTGCAACGGAATGTTTGCCAGGTCGGTAGCGACCATCGGCAGCGGTTGCGCCGGGCGCGCGTTCTCGCGTTTGACCGTCAGAAACTCCCACCAGGCCACCAGCATGTTTTTGTCGCTGGTAAACCCCGGCGTTGGCAGCTGATTATTGAATACACCGTCGCGGTAGTTTGGCGACGCCTCTACCCGACTTTTCTCCGTACCTTGCGGAGCCTGGCCGAAACCGGCATTCAGAACAAATGGCAGACTCGCTGCGGATGCAATAAGCATGATGACAACCACACTGATGATGAAAGGTTTCATTTCCTGACCAGACAGATGCCTCATCCTGAAGCAGCGTGAAAAACTTGATTATGAGTGAGTAGGCACTCATTATAGAGAGAGGAAGAAAAAATCGTCAAGCCGATTTTCGAATTTTGACCTGCCTCGTTGAAGTGAGGCCGGGTTGCGTGTTTCAATCTCTTCTTTTGTTCGCAGTGAGGTAAAGTGTAGTGGCTCGTCCCAAGAGTGAAGATAAAAAGCAGGCGTTACTGGATGCCGCAACGGTGGCTTTTGCCCAATCCGGCATTGCTGCCTCGACGGCGCTTATCGCCCGCAACGCGGGGGTCGCTGAAGGCACCCTGTTCCGTTATTTTGCCACCAAGGACGATCTGCTTAATGCGCTTTACCTGCATCTGAAATACGACCTTTGCCAGGCGATGATCGCCGGGCTTAGCGAGTCTGAAGCGCCGAAAGAGGTGATTCACAGTATCTGGAACAGTTACATCGACTGGGGCGTGCGTAATCCGGTCGGCAACCGCGCGATGCGTCGTATGTCGATGAGCGAGAAGATCACCGAAGAGACAAAACTGCAGGTGAAAGAGATGTTCCCGGAACTCAACCGCCTGTGCCAGCGTTCGGTGCGCCCGGTTTACCTGTCCGGCGAGTTCGAAACCTTCGGCGACGCGCTGTTCCTTTCGCTGGCGGAAGCCACCATTGAATTCGCCAGCCAGCAGCCCGCGCGTGCGGATAAACTCAAAGCGCTGGGCTTTGAAGCGATGTGGCGCGCACTGGCCGAGGAAAAGCCTTAACGTCATCCGCCAGATAGCGGATTCCCCCATGTTGACAGCACGATATTCTGAAAATTAAAAAGCTGCGGCCATTTCGCCGCAGACTGTTTTATAGTAGACCCTCTTCTCATCATCAGAAATCAGGGTCATTATGTTCGAACATCAGCTGGCATCGCGCGCCACAGGGCTGAAACCTTCCGCCGTCCGCGAACTCCTCAAACACAGCAAACTGCCCGGCGTTATCTCGCTTGGCGGCGGTATTCCTGCGCCAGAACTGTTTGATAACGAAGGTATTCAGCTCGCGGTACAGCAGGTTATGGCGTCACAATTTCAGGAAGCGATGCAGTACAGCCTGAGCGAAGGTTACCCGCCGCTGCGTCAGGCGATTGCCGATATTTGTCGCGCGCGCGGCGTGGCCTGTGACGCGTCACAGGTTTACATCACGTCCGGCTCTCAGCAGTCGCTGGATATTGTCGCCCGTACGTTACTTAACCCTGGCGATGTGGTGGTTGTCGAACGCCCAACTTACCTGGCGGCGTTGCAGGTCTTCCAGCTGGCGCAGGCCAACATTCAGAGCGTCGATACTGACGAAGACGGCATGCTGGTTGAACAGTTGGCCGATTTAGTGCAAACCAGCCCGGTCAAAGTGGTGTATCTGGTGCCTACCTTTGGCAACCCTGGCGGCAAAACGCTCAGCGAACCGCGCCGCCGTCGCCTGGTTGAGCTGGCCAAACAGCACGGTTTTATCATCGTTGAGGACGACCCGTACGGGGAAATCAGTTTTACCGATGAACGCCCGCAGCCGCTTTATCAACACGCCATGGCGCTCGGCTGCACCGACCAGGTTATCTATACCTCCACCTTCTCCAAAATTCTGGCGCCGGGGATGCGCGTAGGCTGGCTGGTGATGCCGGAATGGCTGGCAAGCAAAGCCATTATCGTGAAGCAGGCGACCGACCTGCATACCAGCACTCTGTCGCAGCAAATCACTGCACAGTACTTATCGCTTAATCGACTGCCCGCACAAATTGCGCTGATCCGTGAAGATTATCGTAAAAAATGCGACACCCTGGCGAGTGCGCTGGAAGCCAAACTGGGCGATCATCTTGCTTTCAGTCGCCCGAAAGGCGGGATGTTCCTGTGGGCCCATTTCCGCTACCCGTTCAATGCTACCGAATGGCTGAAAAAGACGCTGGAAAACCGCGTGGTCTTTGTACCGGGCGAAGCCTTTTATAACGATGCGCCTGACGTCACGACGCTGCGTCTCTCCTACTCCACCGTGTCGCACGAGGGGTTAGTTGAGGCGGTCGATCGCCTGGCAAAATCACTGTAAGCGAAACGGGAACGGTACCGCCGTTCCCGTTTTGCACAACGGAGGAGCTATGGACAGTGAATCATTACACGCCAGCGCAAAACGCCTGGCGCTGGAGATGCCGTTTGCCGAGCTGACCTGGCCGTTTGGCCCGGAGTACGATGTGTTCTGTATCGGCGGGAAAATCTTTATGATCAACCTGTGGACACGCGGCTTGCCCGTTGTAAATCTCAAGTCAGATCCGGAAATTTCGCTGCTCAATCAGGCTATCTATCCCAGCATCAAACCGGGATACCATATGAATAAAAAGCACTGGATCTCCGTCTATCCGGGTGATGATATTACGCCTGAGTTACTGGAATCGCTGATTACCGATTCATGGGAGCGCGTTGTCGATAAGTTACCAAAACGCGAGCAAAAACGGTTTCGTCCTCAATGATTTTCCGTTTTTATCAATAACTGTTATCGCATTTTTCACACTTCTCAAATCGCCTCCTGCGCTGTACCCTTTTCCGACTTAACGCACCGCTTGAGCGGTGCTTTTTATCATTCAGGAGTTGTTATGGATATCATTTCCGTTGCCAAAAAGCGCTATTCCACTAAAGCCTTCGACGCCAGCAAAAAACTGACCGCTGAGCAGGCAGACAACCTGAAGACGCTGCTGCAATTCAGCCCGTCCAGCACCAACTCTCAGCCGTGGCATTTTATCGTTGCCAGCACCGACGAAGGCAAAGCGCGCGTCGCGAAATCCGCTGCCGGTAACTACGTCTTCAATGAACGCAAAATGCTGGACGCCTCTCACGTGGTGGTTTTCTGCGCCAAAACCGCAATGGATGACGCCTGGCTTGAGAAAGTGGTCGATCAGGAAGAGGCCGATGGCCGCTTCGCCACCCCGGAAGCAAAAGCCGCTAACCACAAAGGCCGTACTTTCTTCGCCGATATGCACCGCATCGATCTGAAAGATGACGATCAGTGGATGGCAAAACAGGTTTACCTGAACGTCGGTAACTTCCTGCTGGGCGTGGGCGCGATGGGTCTGGACGCGGTACCGATTGAAGGTTTTGACGCCGCCGTACTCGACGCCGAGTTTGGCCTGAAAGAGAAAGGCTTCACCAGCCTGGTAGTCGTGCCGGTGGGTCATCACAGCGTGGAAGATTTCAATGCGGCTCTGCCGAAATCCCGTCTGCCGCTGTCAGAAATCTTGACTGAGATTTAAACTGCGATGCCCGGTGGCGCTGCGCTTACCGGGCCTACTCACTTGTAGGCCGGATAAGGCGTAGCCGCCATCCGGCAAAAGACCGCACCGCGCCCCCCCCCCAATTTGCATAATATCCCCCCAGCCGCCATTATAGGCACTGGTTATAAAGGAG
This sequence comes from Pseudocitrobacter sp. CD920760, assembly GCF_057782505.1. Classification (NCBI taxonomy): domain Bacteria; kingdom Pseudomonadati; phylum Pseudomonadota; class Gammaproteobacteria; order Enterobacterales; family Enterobacteriaceae; genus Pseudocitrobacter; species Pseudocitrobacter sp. CD920760. The sequence goes on along the minus strand of NZ_CM173490.1, from coordinate 1,448,957 downwards.
ATGTTATGCAGGAATTGATAGCTCAGGTCGAAGAACTCGGCATCGAAATAAATCACACCAGTTCCCTGGTGATTATCTTTGGTATTATTTTACTTACTGCAATTGTCGTACATATTATCCTGCACCGCATTGTGCTACGGACGTTTGAACGACGCGCACAGGCCAGCAGCAAATTATGGCTGCAAATCATTACCCAGAATAAACTTTTCCATCGCCTGGCGTTTACCCTGCAAGGGATTATCGTCAACGTACAGGCCGTTTTATGGCTACAAAAAGGCAGTGATGCAGCACAAATTCTGACAACCTGCGCCCAACTGTGGGTCATGCTTTACGCCCTGTTGTCTTTCTTCTCATTATTAGATGTCATCTTTAATCTCAGCCAGAAATTATCCGCAGCATCTCAGTTACCGCTCAAAGGCATATTCCAGGGGGTGAAACTGGTCAGCGCCATTCTGGTCGGCATTCTGATTATTTCTCTGCTACTGGGGCAATCTCCGGCGATTCTGATTAGCGGCCTTGGCGCAATGGCCGCTGTGCTGATGCTGGTGTTTAAAGACCCGATTCTTGGCCTGGTGGCGGGGATTCAGCTTTCAGCTAACGACATGCTGAAGCTCGGCGACTGGCTGGAGATGCCGAAATATGGCGCTGACGGCGCGGTAACGGACATCGGCCTGACCACCGTAAAAGTGCGTAACTGGGATAACACCATTACCACCATTCCTACCTGGTCGCTGGTCTCTGACTCTTTTAAAAACTGGAGCGGCATGTCCGCGTCCGGTGGTCGTCGAATTAAGCGCAGCATTAATATCGACACCACCAGCGTGCATTTTCTCGATGAGCAGGAACAGCAGCGTCTGATTCAGGCCAAACTGCTGAAACCGTATATGGATTCGCGCCATCAGGAAATCGATGAATGGAACCGTGAGCACGGTAGCGAAGCTTCGGTATTGAATCTGCGCAAAATGACCAATGTCGGCACGTTCCGCGCTTATCTCAACGAATATTTACGCAACCACCCACGTATTCGTAAAGATATGACGCTGATGGTCCGCCAGCTTGCGCCAGATAATAACGGACTGCCGATGGAGATATACTGCTTTACCAATACGGTAGTGTGGGCGGAATATGAAAGCATTCAGGCGGATATCTTCGACCATATTTTCGCGGTGGTAGAAGAGTTTGGCCTGCGCGTATATCAGTCGCCTACCGGGAACGATATTCGTTCACTGGCAGGCGCCATTCAACCACAATAATCAGGCACTGGCGCGCGAAATAAAGCGCCAGTCCATCATCACCCGCTCGGCCATTGAGGCCGGGTTTTCAATTCTTTTCAGCAGCAGTTCCACCGCTTTCGCGCCTATCTCGCGCGAAGGCTGCTGCACCGTCGTCAGTTGCGGAGAGACCATCTCCGCAAGCTCGGTACCATCGAATCCCACTACGGCGATATCCTGCGGAACGTTCAATCCCGCCTGTTCAATCGCGCGCATCGCCCCGGCGGCCAGGGTATCAGAAACGGCAAATACCGCATCCGGCCTCGGCTGTTGCGCCAGTAATTTTTCCATTGCCGCTTTCCCCGCCGCAGAACTCAGCTCGGCCGCGTACTCTACGGTCTGATAATCCAGCTCGCGTACATGCAGCACGCTTTTATAACCCCGCTCACGCAGGCGAGCATACTTATAGCTCAGGTCGTGGTTAATCAACGCAATGCGCTGCCGACCGCTGTCAGCCAGATAACTCACCACATGTTGAGCGGCATCGACATCGTTAATTCCCACACAGGAAACCGAGCCGGTATCGGCATACTCCGCGCACTGTACCCATGGCGCATCGCCGATAATCATTTTCAGCTCCGGCAACTTGCTGAATGCATCCATGGTGATAATGCCGTCGACCATCTTACCAGTCAGCAAGCGCAAACCGGATTTCGAACGCTCGATATCAGAACCGGAATGGCACAGCAAAATGCGATAACCCTTTTTCTCGGCCTGTTCTTCGATGCCCTTCACCACCTCGGCGCAAAACGGGTTGGCGATGTTAGAAACCATCACGAGGATCATCGAACTGCGCGCCGTGCGTAGCTGACGCGCCAGCAGGTTTGGCTGATAGTTGCTCTCTTTAATCGCCTGCAGTACCCGCTCGCGGTTTTTCGGTTTTACAGTGTCGCTGTTGTTCAGCACGCGCGACACCGTGGCGACCGACACACCGGCCAGCCGCGCAATTTTCTGAATGGACATAGGAAGGAGATATCCTGCTATTAACGCGTTGGTTGCAGGCTATCACAAAAACGCCGCCCGGCGAACCGGGCAGACGCTTAATCCGCCACGCGCACCCAACGTTGTTGCTGATGGCTTTTCATAATTGCGTCAATGATATACATCACATTTGCGCCATCGTGGAAGGAAGCAAAACGACGCGCCCCGGCTGGCGGCATTTCCCCCTGCGCCACCGCGCGATAGAAGTTCTGCATCATGTTTTTGAAGGCGTCCGGCCAGCCCTCAATATGGCCACCGGGGAAATGGGCGCTGTCAGCAATATCCCGATTCAGTAATCCAGGGTCGTCACTGAGCAGTTGATTCGCCCCTTCACGCTTGCCAATCCACAGCTGCTGCGGCACTTCCTGATCCCACGCCAGCGAGCATTCACTGCCGTTGAGCTCAAAGCTGAGGCGATTTTTACGCCCAGCGCTGACCTGCGAGACGCTAAAGCAACCTTTACTGCCATCGTCAAATCGAAACAGTACCGAACCCGCATCCTCCGTAGTGACAGGATAATCCGCGTACTGCAAGGCCTGCGTCTGCTGGCTAAACGTTGAGGAACCTGCAACATTCGCTTTGCGCGTCGGCCAAACAATTGCGAGATCCGCCATCACTTCTACGATGCGCTTGCCGGTTACAAACTGCACTGTATCGCACCAGTGAGAACCGATATCCGCCATCGCCCTCGACGCCCCACCCTGTGCGGCATCCACGCGCCAGTTGAAATCCGTCTCGTTGAGCATCCAGTCCTGTAAATAGCTACCGTAAACCGAGAACAGCCGCCCGGTTGCGCCGCTGCGCTGCATACTTGCCGCCTGCTGCACCATCGCGAACTGGCGATAAACAAAGCTGACGCCATGCACGACGCCCGCATCCTCCGCCATCGTCACCAGTTCCCGCGCCTCATCTGGCGTCAGGCACAGCGGTTTTTCCGAGAAGATATGCTTCCCGGCGGCAAGAATTTGCCGGTTAATCTGCGCATGCAGATGATTGGGCGTGCAGTTATGAACCACCTGCAAGCCCGGATGCGCCAGAAAGGTGTCGACATCGCCATACGCGTGCGGCACCGAAAGTTCATCTGCTTTAGCCTGCGCGTGCGCCAGGCTGCTGTCGCACAACGCCACCACCTGCACGTTACCGAGGCGACGTAGCGCTTCCAGATGCGCCGGGCCAATAAATCCGCTGCCGATAATTCCCACCTGAATCATTTCTTTGCCTCGCTGCCGGCGGCAAAATCATCAAATGCCCGAGTGGACACCGGGATGATGTGCCGACGAATAAACTCGCTTCCCTCGCGTGCCCCCACTTCTGCGGATTTCAGGCAACATTCCCACTCCAGCACCGCCCAACCGTCGTAATCATGCTGGGTTAATTTGCTGAAAATCCCTTTAAAGTCGATTTGCCCGTCGCCCAATGACCGAAAGCGTCCGGCTCGGGTGAGCCAGTTTTGATAACCGCCGTAAACGCCGCTGCGCCCGTTGCGCTCAAACTCGGCATCCTTAACGTGAAACGCTTTAATGCGTGAATGATAGATATCGATCCACGCCAGATAGTCGATATTTTGCAGGTGCAGATGGCTGGGGTCGTAAAGCATATGACAGCGCGGATGATGTCCTACGCCTTCCAGAAAACGCTCAAAGGTCAGGCCGTCATGCAGATCCTCGCCGGGATGAATTTCATAGCACAGGTTCACGCCGTGTTCATCAAACACATCCAGAATCGGCCGCCAGCGACGCGCCTGCTCAGCAAAGGCGTCCTGCAACAGGGCAGCATTGTGCGGCGGCCAGGGGTAAAAATAGGGCCACGCCAGCGCGCCAGAAAAGGTCGCGTGCGCCGATAACCCCAGCCGGGCGGATGCCTGCGCGGCTTTCTTCACCGTCTCTACCGCCCACTGCTGACGCGCCTGCGGGTTGCCGCGCAGCACAGCGGGCGCGAAGTGATCGAACGCATCATCATAGGCCGGATGCACCGCCACCAGTTGCCCTTCCAGATGCGTAGACAACTCGCTTACCTCCAGCCCTTTTTCAGCCAACCTACCGCGAATCTCATCGCAGTAAGTCTGGCTGGCAACCGCCTTTTCCAGGTCAAATATCGCCGGATGATTGCAGGGAATTTGCAGTGCTTTATAACCCAGCCCAGCAGCCCATTCCGCCAGGCCATCCAGGGTATTAAAGGGCGCATCGCCTGCGATAAACTGAGAAAGAAAAATTCCCGGTCCTTTGATTGTTTTCATACCACCTCCTTAAACACTACGCCTGCGTCTTATCGTCATACTTAAACGAGAAGAGGAAAATAATGGCAATAACGGCGGCGGCAACCGCCGGGATCCACCAAAAGGTTACCCATGCCTGCGGCACGCTGTGCCCGGCGACCAAACGGTTGTAGAGCGCCCCGGAAATCTGCGAGCCCAGCAGCATGCCGATACCGTAGGTGAACATCACCACCATACTTTGCGCCTGCCCTTTCACCTTCTCGCCCGCCACGCGGTCGGTGTAGATAAAGCCCACCACAAAGAAGAAGTCGTAACATACGCCGTGCAGCAAAATGCCGAGATACAGCAGGAAGCGCCCCTCTTCGCTGACGCCCAGCGCAAAGAAGGCATAACGCACAAACCACGCCAGCATGCCGATGAGCAGCATGTACTTCACGCCCAAACGGCGGAACAGCAGGGGAATAACCAGCATGAAGAAAATCTCGGACATCTGACCGAAGGACATCGCTGTACTGACATCTCCCACGCCCGCATCGGCAAGGTAGGACGCGGTATACGCGTAATAGGTGCCCAGCGGAATGGAGATCAGCGTCGCGCAGATAGCAAAGACCAGGAAATGACGCGTTTTCAGCAGCGCGAAAGCATCGGCGCAAAAGAGATCGCGCAGCTTCACCGGCAACCCTTTTGCCGGAGCCGGTGTATGCGGCAACGTCAGGCTATAAATCGCCAGCGCCACCGAGCAAATCGCCGCCAGGGTAAAGATACCCGTGGTATCGGAAATTCCCGTCACGCCGATAAAAATACCCGCCACAATCCAGCCAATGGTGCCGAACACGCGCACCACCGGGAACGTTTTATCGACATTCGCCAGGCTGTGGAAGGCAATGTTATTGGTCAACGCCAGGGTCGGCATATAGCAAAGCGTATAGCCAAACAGTAGCGCAATCAGCAGCGAACCGTTTTGCGCCACTAACGCCTGCGGCACAAACCAGAGGATCGCCGCGCCCAGCAGATGCATCACCGCCATCACTTTCTGCGACGCAAAGAAGCGATCCACCAGCATACCCAGCACAAACGGGGAAAGAATAGACGCAATGGGGCCTGCGGAGAACGCATCGCCAATTAACAGCGACATGTTGTGCTGAGTCATCACCAGCCCGAGCGTGACCGACCAACTGCCCCAGATAAAGAACTGCATAAACATCATTAACGACAGCCGTGGAACCAGCATACGATGCTGAACGGTGAGACCATTACTACTTTCAGTTGTTGACACCATGTTTGCAACCCTCAAAAAGTAATCGATTACATTTAACCCTGAAAAGAAAAGTAATCGATTACAAACAGAAGATCGCGGATCATGAGTAGGATCTGGGAGATGGGTCACGATTAAAATAGAGGGCGCGGGATCCGCACGGGTGCGATGTTTGTAGGCCCGGTAAGCGTAGCGCCACCGGGCAATAATGCGTGCACGAAAACAGAGACGTTTTCGCCGACTGAGCTTTACCCTTTGCGCCGCAACGTCTTAAACGCCACAAACAGGAACACCACCCACACTGGCAGCAGAATTGCCGACAGGCGCATGCCGTCCATGGTACACATCAGGCCGAGGATCATCAGCAGGAAGGCGATACAGATGTAGTTGCTTGCAGGCGACAGCAGCGCTTTAAATTTCGGCTCACGGCCTTTGCGTCGCATCGCTGCACGGAACTTCAGGTGCGCCATGCAGATCATCACCCAGTTCAGCAGCAGCGTGGCAACAACCAGCGCCATCAGCAGGCCGAAGGCCTCTTTCGGCAACAGATAGTTCACCAGTACCACCAGCGAGGTGATGGCCCCGGAAAGCAGCAGTGAATTCACCGGCACACCGCGACGGCTGACTTTGGTGAGGAACTTCGGCGCATTGCCCTGTACGGACAGCCCAAACAGCATACGGCTGTTGGAGTAAACACCGCTGTTGTACACCGAAAGTGACGCCACCAGAATCACGAAGTTCAGCGCCGATGCCACGATGTTGCTATCCAGATTATGGAAGATCATCACGAACGGGCTGCTATCGGACTTGATCTCTACCCACGGGTAAAGCGCAAGCAGAACCACCAGCGAGCCGATATAAAACAGCAGGATACGGTACACCACCTGATTAACCGCTTTTGGAATCGTGGTCTCCGGGTTACGCGCTTCTGCTGCGGTAATACCAATCAGCTCCAGCCCGCCGAAGGAGAACATAATCACCGCCAGTGAGGTAATCAGCCCATTCCAGCCGGTGGCGAAGAAACCGTTATAGCGCCACAGATTATCAATGCTGGCGCGATCGCCACCATGATCGGTGAACAACATCCACAGGCCAAAGCCGATCATACCGATGATAGCCAGCACCTTAATCAGCGCAAACCAGAATTCCGTTTCGCCATATAAGCGAACATTCACCAGGTTGACGGCGTTAATCAGCACAAAGAAGCCTGCCGCCCAGATCCAGGTAGGCACATCCGGCAGCCAGTACTGCATATAGATGCCCGCTGCGGTGAGCTCCGCCATGCCGACCAGCACGAACATCACCCAGTAGTTCCAGCCGGAGAGGAAGCCCGCAAACGGCCCCCAGTATTTAAAGGCGAAGTGGGCAAACGACCCGGATACCGGTTCTTCCACGACCATTTCGCCGAGCTGGCGCATGATCAGAAATGCGATAATCCCGGCAACGCCGTAGCCCAGCAGTACCGCCGGGCCCGCCATCTGAATCGCCGGGCCAATGCCGAGAAACAGACCGGTGCCAATCGCGCCGCCGAGGGCAATCAATTGAATATGTCGGTTTTGTAAGCCTCGTTGCAGCGTCGGAACCTGTTCCGACGAAGCATCCTGAATACTCTCGGATGCTGAGGACGTGTCTTTCACGTCAAACCCCTGTAGCTTTTTTATGAAGGCGCATCTTTTAACACTTCGATGCCGTTGTCGCAAGGCAATACATTCAGAGTGGTAATTAATGAAACGCCCCGATAAGCCAGGCTTACCGGGGCGCGAGACCACAAAATAGCGCGATTAGAAGTCGTACGTCATTGAGACTTTCAGCGTTCTTGGTTCACCCTGGAACAGGTAAACGCCGGTATCATCCACGCCAGACCAGTACTTCTCGTTGGTCACGTTGTTCACACCGACGCGCCAGACCATTTCGTTTTGATCCGCGTTCAGGCGCATGCGGTAGCGCATACCGAGATCGAGGGTGGTATAGCTATCCAGTTTCTTGGTGTTTGCCGCATCGGCATATTGAGAGCCTGTATGATTCACGCGTGCGGTGGCGGTTAAGCCCTCCACCGGTTTGATATCGTACTCAGCGCCCAGCACCATGTAGAAGTTTGCCACGCCCACGGCATCTTTGCCGTCGGTTGCGCCATTAGCCGTTTTACGCTGTTCCGCGTTCAACCACTGGGTGCTGCCGTTCAGGCGCAGGCCCAGCATCGGTTCGCCAAAGACGTTTAACTCAACGCCACGGTTGCGCTGTTCGCCGTCCATTTTGTAATAATTCTGCGCATCGGAAATGGCGTTTGGTTTTTTGATTTCAAACAACGCCAGCGAGCCGCCGACGTTGCCGTAATCCACCTTCACGCCCAGCTCATTCTGTTTGGAATGTGCGATACCGGTGCTTTGCCCGGCGTTGGCGGCGGTGCTCGGTGCGTTGGAGCCCGGTTGCAGTGCTTCGGTATGGTTAGCGTAGAACGAGACTTCTTCCCACGGCTTGTAGACCAGGCCCACGGTTGGCGTCCAGCGGCTTTCCGTGTAGCGACCAGAAAGGTCTTCATTGCCTGTGGCATTACTGTAGTTACGTACCACCACTTTCTGGTAGCGCGTTGCCGCCGTCAGCAGCACGCTGTCGTCAAAGAAGCCCAGCGTATCGCTGAACAGCCAGCCCTGAACGCGGCTGCGCGAGGTGGTCAGCGGGTCGGTATAATTACCGCCAAACCACGCGTTATCTGGCATCGCAACATCATGATTATCATAGATGTTCGTGGTCGGGTTATTGGATGACATGCGCCATGCCGTCGCATCTTTGCGCACCTGTGCAGCATACCCGATATTCACCTGATGACTGACCGGCCCGGTCTCGAAGTTACCGCGCACGCCGCCCATTCCGCTGTAGGTATCGATCAGACGATTAGTATCCAGACGGCCAACCGTCGCATCACCATTGGCATTGACCAGCTTCGGCGCGCTGTAGGTCCCCTGCTCGTGACCATGCTGCATGCCCCAGGCCGCGTAGGTCGTCCAGTTATCGGTGAGATCGTACTCGGCTTTCGCCATACCGAATTCGTTTTCGATATCGCTATAGCCCCATTTCTGGCTGTAGTTTTTGGTGGTATCCGGAACGGAAGGAACGAAATCGACGCCGCTGATATTGACGCCCATCGTGCCGCCGTGGAAGGTTTTCTTCTGGTAGCCAAAATCAAGAGATGAACGGAATCGATCGCCGCGATAGTCCAGCCCCACCGACGCCAGCGTCGTGCGGCGTTTGTCGTTATCGACCGCCCCCTCTCCTTCGCGGTGCAGCACGTTCACGCGCGCGCCGAACTGGTTGTTATCACCAAAGCGACGCCCCAGATCCAGCGAACCACCCACCTGAGAGTCAGAGGTGTAGTCCACGCCCACGCGGGTGATTGGCGTATCTTCAGCCCGTTTCGGCTCAAGGTTGATCATCCCACCGACACCGCTGCTCGCCGCGCCATTCAGCAAGGCGTTCGCGCCTTTGAAGACTTCCACGCGCTCCAGCATCTGGGTATCCATTACCTGACGTGGCACCACGCCGGCCAGGCCGCCCATGGTCATGTCATCACCATCGAGCTTAAAGCCGCGAATACGATAGGTTTCCGCAAAGTTACCGTAACCCTGCACCGTCTGCACGCCCGCATCATTGCTGACCACATCGGCGATGGTTTTCGCCTGCTGATCGGCCATCAGTTTTGAGGTGTAGCCAATGACGTTAAACGGCACATCCATCGCTTTCTGCTCGCCCAGCATTCCCAGACGCCCGCCGTGAGCGATTTGTCCATCGAGGTAGGCCGGAACCGGCTGGTCGCCGCCCGGTTTAAAATCGCTGCCCTCAACGGCCTGAACCACCATCGTCTCTTCCTGGGCTTTTTTAGCCGGAGTATCGGTGGTAGTTGCCGCGCTGGCGGAGTGCGCTACGCTGCCTATCGCTAACGCCAGCAGCGTTTTGCGTAATGGAGAAGTGAAACCCTTTGTGTTGTGCATAATTCGCTCGTGAAAGACGCTGAAGATGACGTTTGCGGCGATGCTTATTTATTTGCCTGTACGCCCGATGAACAGCGTCAGAACTCGCCGCAAACGATAAAGAGAACGAGAACTATACTCATTAAAATTTAGCAATCAAGCATAATTAGCCGGGTAATGAAAGGGATGACGCACGAAGCAGAGCCTGTAGAATGGATCGCTTATACAGAGGGGGAATATCGGTGCTGTTGAAAATTATTCTGGCGATGGTCGCGTTCGCGGCAAATTCCCTGCTCTGCCGTCTGGCATTAAAGGGTCTGCATATGGATGCGGTCTCTTTCAGCAGCGTGCGCCTGCTCAGCGGCGCGATTGCGCTTTTTCTTTTGCTCCAGCTCCCCGCCCTTAAGAAGAAACCAGAATTTAACTGGCTGAACGCTTGCCTGCTCGCGCTCTACGTTTTCGCATTTTCTATTGCTTATGTCTCGATGGGCGCGGCAATGGGCGCACTGCTGTTATTCGGCACGGTACAGCTGGTCATGACCGGGTGGGGATTCCTGGGCGGCGAGCGCCTGACGCCGCTGAAAACCGTCGGTATCATCGCCGCAATGGCAGGTCTGGTGCTATTGCTGCTGCCTGGCGCAGCGCGCCCTCCGCTCACCGCCGCGTTGATGATGATCGCATCCGGCGCCGCCTGGGGGGCGTACTGCATTACCGGGAAACGGGTACAAAATGCCGCCGCGGCCACCGCCGGTAATTTTATTCTGGCAGTGCCGATTGCGCTGGTCGTTTTTCTACTGAACGGAATGACAGGCCATATGGATGCGAGCGGACTTATGCTGGCGGTCACCTCGGGCGCGCTGGCGTCAGGCGCCGCCTATTTACTGTGGTATTCACTGCTCCCGAGGCTCAGCCCGGCCACGGCAAGCACGCTGCAACTGAGCGTGCCTTGTCTGGCGGCGTTGGGTGGAATGGTGTTTTTGGGTGAGGCATTAACCGCACGTATGCTTATGTCGATCGTGGTGACATTATCGGGGATTGGGCTGGTTATCTATGCCGATCGCAGCCCAACTATTAAGGAATAGACGCCACATCCCGCACCAGCGACCTGCCCCCTTCGCGAGCCTGGTTTACAATACCGTAAAAGGCCTCTTTATGCTGATACAGCAGCGCGACGATTTCACCGTCAATCGAGCCGTCTTCTACGGCTTTATCCATGATATCCAGTGCATCCTGAATACTCAGTGGGCCGCGATACGGCCGGACTTCTGTCAATGCGGTAAAGAAGTCTGCCACCGCCACAATACGACTGGGGATATCGAGATAAATACGGTTCAGATGGTAAGGATATCCTGAACCATCAAGTCGTTCATGATGGTTCGCTGCCCATGCCGCAATCTCGCCTAATTCCGCCACAACGCTAAGAATTTCTGCGGTTTTATAACTGTGCTCTTTCAGCATGCTGTACTCTTTCCTCGACAGCGCACTTTTTTTCTCAAGCAGACTAATAGGAACATACAGTTTGCCAATATCATGAAGATAACCGGCAATTTCAATTCGCTGCTGATCGTAGCTGGTCATTCCGCTGTAATATGCCAACTCTCTCGCCACAAGCCCTACGGTCATGCTGTGGGCCGCTGTAAATCCGCTATGGGTATCGACAATACGGGCAATCAGCGTACAAATTTGCTGGAAGTCATCGATATCCAGATGAATGACTTTTATCGGCGAGATAACATTAACAACCCGAGGAATATTATCGGTTTGCAAACGGAACCAGAAATATTCCCGCTGGCTGACAGTATTCAGAAAATCATAAAACTCAGCGGGAAAATCACTGTAACGCTGAGCAAACCCATTGCAGATATCCTCGCTACAGGAAGCCAGGTTATCCGGGTACAGGCGCAAATCGTACTCAAATCGATCGCAGAAAGAGAGGATGGCTTTTTCCTGCTGATGCTTGTCTTCATACCCCGCACGACGCGTATAGACAATCGCTTTGGTCTGCTCAAAAATATCAAGACCGTTCAGCATGTTATAAGTATAACGTTGATGCAATTCATTATTAGAATGAAAATCACCGTACTCGCGACTGCGTATATCGATTAGCTCCCCAATATCATGGAGTAATGCAGCAATATAGACATTCTTCTGCTGCTCTTTACTCAGTTCAAGATAATCGCAAAGCTCCATCGCGACGATGGCCGTCCGCTCCATGTGTTTGACTAACTCCGGAGAGACGATTTTTATGAGTTCGTTAATAAACTTGATTGATAATTGCAGGGATATATCCATGATACGATTCTATTTTTCTCTCTTTTACCCAAGGTTAAACCCGCTCCACCCCGTGGCGGATTGAAGACCCTGCAATTTATAAATGCCACGATGATTTTAATTATAATTATTGCGTATATCCAGTAAAACCCAACCATCATCGTGTTTTTTAAGTTATTTTATCCTGGTGCACCCCGCTGATTATACGTTATCGCAAATTAAAAGCGGGCGAACTATTGGTAAAACTAAATAATAACCTACCCACTTAGGCGTACTCTCGATTACAAGTAAAGTTATCGCTAATTTAGCGTAACAATTAATACAAAGTTCACTCAAGCCAGCCTGCATTCTTGCTGTCGTCGTCTGACTATAACCAAAAAACAGATAATCTATTCAACATTTGTTATTTCAAATTAGCGGAACTCCCTCGCTATTCTGGCCTCCAGGCGGAACATTCCGCATCCCATCAGGAGGTAAGGCACATGACTAAACAGATAAAGCTCGGCGCTTTTCTGCCCGGCGGTGGACAACACATCGCCGCGTGGCGTCATCCGGACCAGCCAGCAGATGGCGCGACCAATTTCGAGTTTCATAAACAGCTCGCGCAAACGGCCGAACGCGGCTTGTTTGACGCCTATTTTCTGGCTGACGGTCTGGCGGTCCCCGCAGCCGGAGGAACCGAAGGCGGCAGCGCCAAAGTGGCCGGTTTTGAACCCGTCACCTTATTCAGCGCCCTCGCCCCGTTAACCAAAAATATCGGCTTTATCGCCACCGCCTCCACCACTTATGAAGAGCCCTACAACCTGGCGCGAAAATTCGCCTCGCTGGATCTCATTTCCGGCGGCCGCGTGGGCTGGAACGTGGTGACGACCGCGACCGACGCCGCCGCGCACAACTTCAATCTTGATACGCAACATCCTCATGAATATCGCTACCAGCGTGCGGCCGAGCATGTTGATGTAGTGAAAAAGCTGTGGGACAGCTTCGAAGACGACGCATTCATCCGCGATAAAGCCTCCGGCGTTTTCTTTGATGCGCAGAAGGTGCATGCCACACATCACCGGGGAAAATTCTTCAAGGTGAAGGGCCCACTGAACGTGCCACGCTCGCCGCAGGGGCAACCGGTGATTGTCCAGGCCGGCCAATCCGAGAGCGGACGCGCGCTGGCCGCCGCCACCGCCGAGGTGATATTTACTTCCCATCAGCATCTGCACACTGCGCAGGCCTTCTACCGCGATATCAAAGCACGCGCCAGAGCGGCAGGCCGTAACCCGGATCACGTGCTGATCATGCCGGGTGTCGCACCGTTCGTCGGGCGTACGGAAGAAGAAGCGCAGGAAAAGTACCGCAAAATTACCTCGCTGATTGTCGAGTCTGACGGTATCGCCTTGTTAAACGGGCTGGCCGGGGGAGCGATCAATCTGGCGGAGTACGATCTCGATGGGCCGCTGCCGCCGCTGCCAGTGACCGAAGGGATGAAATCGCGCCCGGAGCTGATCCGCCAGATCGCCGATGAAAACAACTTCACCATTCGCGAGCTCTATCAGTGGGTCGCCACCGCCCGCGGTCACTTTACCATCGTCGGCAGTGCCGAACAGGTGGCAGATACGCTCCAGGAGTGGTTCGAGAACGAAGCCGCCGATGGGTTTAACATTCTGCCGCCGTGGCTGCCTGGCGGGCTGGATGACTTTATTGAACTGGTGCTGCCCATCCTGCAACAGCGCGGGCTGTTCCGCACGGCGTACGAAGGGACGACGCTGCGTGAAAACCTCGGGCTGCCGTTTGCCGAGAATCGGCATTCCACCCTGAACCGCGCCAAAGTCGCCTGAGGAGTGAACCATGAGCATGTTATATCCCTCCACCGGGGCCGCCCTTTCCCGCCCGCGCGCGGCGGCGAAAACCGCGGCGCTTTGGTCAAAGCGCAGCCTGAATTTCTTCGCCCGTTACGGCCTGTTGATGCTTTTCTTCGCGGGCTGGCAGGTCGCCAGCAGCGTCGGCTGGCTGAACCCGGCGGTGATCCCACCGCTCGATAAAGTGGTGCTGGCATTATGGAACGGCGTCCATTCCGGCGCGCTGTTGGGGGATATCTCCATCAGCCTGCAACGCGCCGGGTTGGCGTTTTTCTCGGCGGTGATTATCGGGATTCCGCTGGGCCTGTTTATGGGGCAAATCCGCCCGATTGAACGCGCGCTGGATCCGATTCTGCAACTGTTCCGTCAGACCTCCGCGCTGGCGCTCTATCCGGTCTTTATTCTGCTGTTCGGCCTTGGCGAAACCTCGAAAGTGTTCGTCATCTTCTGGGCCGCCCTCTTCCCGGTGCTGTTATCGACCATTAGCGGCGTGAAGCAGGTCGATGGCAAGCTGCTGGAGATGGCGCGAACTTTCGGCGCAGGCGAACTGACGCTGTTCCGCCGGGTGATCGTTCCGGCGTCGATCCCGGGCATTTTCGTCGGCCTGCGTCTATCCGCCACTACCGCCCTGCTGCTGCTGATTGCCGCCGAGATGATTGGCGCAAATCGCGGAATTGGCTTCCAGGTGATGAACGCCCAGTACAATTTCCAGATCCCGCTCATGTTTGCCGCCATCTTCCTGCTGGCGCTGGCCGGGCTGCTCGCCAACACCATTCTGGTGTTCCTGCAACGCCGCCTGTGTCGCTGGAATCCGCGTGACCAGTAACGTTTTGCACCACCCACTATAAGAAAACACTCATCGCAGACAGGAACAGATCATGAAAAAAATTCTTCCGCTTTTTTGGGCGACCACGCTGATGCTTATTGGCGCCTCCTCCGCAGCACAGGCGCAGGATGCCGTAACGATGCGCTATATGACCAGCCACGGCGGCATTTCCGCCCATGAACTGGCGGATGCGTTAGGTTATTTCAAAGACACGGGCATCACGTTTAAAAGCGCCGGTTACGCCAGCGGCGGGCCAGAGTCGCTGTTTGCGCTGGCTTCAGGCAGCATTGATATCGGTTCTGCGGCAACGCCTGCGGTGATCAACTCCATCGCCGGGGGCAACCAATTTGTCGCGGCGTATCCGACCAACGGCATCGATAACACCACCAAATCGATTTTCTATGTTCGGGAGGACAGCCCGATCAAATCAGTGAAAGATTTGGCAGGGAAAAGTATCGCTATCAATACCTTAGGTGCACATCTCGATTACACGGTTCGCGAAGCGCTGCATAAAGTCGGGCTGCCGGAAAAAGCCGCGCGCCTGGTGGCCGTACCGGGCCCGCAGCTTGAGCAAACCCTGCGCTCCGGCCAGGTGGATGTTGCCGCATTTGGCTACTGGCAAACCACCTTTGAAGGCGTGGCCCGTAGCCACGGCGGCCTGCGCCCGATCCTTAACGATACGGAAGTTCTTGGCCCTATCGCGGGCGGGTTTACCGTTCTGCGCGCGGATTTCGTAAAAGCGCACCCGCAGGCGGCGCGTGACTTTGTGCTGCAATCCGCGCGCGCGCTCGATTTCGCCCGTGAGAATCCGGAAAAAACGCGCGAAATTCTGGCACAGAAGCTGAAAGAGCGCGGCGAAAATCCGGAGCTGGCGAAATATTTCACCGGCTACGGCGTGCGTAAAGGTGGGCTGGCGGAAGATCACGACGTGCAGTTCTGGCTGGATGTTCTGCAACGCGGCGGCGTGCTGCAAAAAGATCAGCTGAAAACCAGCGATATTCTGTTAAAAGTCTGAGGAAACCGCCATGACGATGCCACATACTGATTTACCGCGCGGCGATATCGCCATTCGCCGCCTGCATAAAGCATTCTCTCTCGACGGCCAGCCGTTTGATGTATTTCGCGATTTGAATCTGCATATTGAAAGCGGGCAAAGCATTGCCATCGTCGGGCCCAGCGGCTGCGGTAAAACCACCCTGCTGCGTATTCTTGCCGGGCTCGAACAGCCCGACGCCGGAGAGGTGGCCATCGACGGGCGCGCAGTGCAGGGAATGAGCCGCGAGCGCGCGGTGATTTTCCAGGAACCGCGCCTGCTGCCCTGGCTGTCGGTGCTGGATAATGTCAGCTTCAGCCTGGACGTGCAGGGAAAATCAAAAGCGCAGTCGCGCCTTCGCGCGAAACAATCTATTGAGCTGGTCGGCTTGAGTCAGTATGAAAATGCCCTGCCCGGCCAGCTTTCCGGCGGCATGGCCCAGCGCGTCGGTATCGCCCGTGCGCTGGCGATCGACCCGGAAATTCTGCTGCTGGATGAACCGCTCGGCGCGCTGGACGCGATGACCAAAATCACCATGCAGGAAGAGCTGGAACGCATCCGCACCACGGAAAATATCACCATGGTACTGGTGACGCACGACCTGGAAGAGGCGATTTATCTGGCTGACCGGGTGTTAATTTTGCCGAAAGTGAAAGGCAACCCCATCAGAATTATCGATGTGAATCTCCCCCGCCCGCGCGAACGCAGCGACGGCGCATTTGTGGAACTGCGCCAACAGTTGATGGCGGAGTTTGGCCTGCACTGAAATAACGCCCGGCAAAAGGCCGGGCGAACCTCACAACACTTTACTCAGAAATGCTGCCGTGCGCGGGTTTTGCGGCGCGGTAAAGATCTGCTCCGGCGTTCCCTCTTCCTGAATAATGCCCTGATCGATAAACAGCACGCGGTCAGCCACTTCCCGCGCAAAGCCCATTTCATGGGTGACGATCACCATCGTCATCCCCTCCTGGGCAAGATTTTTCATCACTTCCAGCACTTCGCCCACCAGCTCAGGGTCCAGCGCGGAGGTCGGTTCATCGAACAGAATAATCGACGGTTCCATGGCCATAGAACGCGCAATGGCCACGCGCTGCTGCTGACCGCCGGAAAGGCTGGAGGGCCAGGCGTCGATTTTGTCGAGCAGCCCGACTTTCTGTAACAGCAATTCCGCACGGCTAATCGCCTCGGAACGCGACAGCCCTTTCACCGACATGGGCGCCATAATCAGGTTTTCCAGCACCGTCATGTGCGGGAAAAGATTAAAACGCTGAAACACCATGCCGACGCTTTCGCGCATCTTGTTGAGGTTGGTTTTGGGCTCATGAATATCAAAACCATTCACCGACACCTTGCCGTCATCGGGTGTTTCCAGCGCATTCAGACAGCGCAGGAACGTACTTTTCCCGGAGCCGGAGGGGCCGATAACGCACACCACTTCCTGAGGCTTAATCTCGCAGGAGATCCCGCGCAGCACGTGAGTCGCACCAAAACGTTTTTGCAGATTTTCAATGTGAATCACTTTTGCTCAACCTCTTTTCCATATGCTGGACCAGCAGCGACAAGATAAACGTCAGCACCCAGTAAATAATCGAGATCGCCAGATACGGTTCCCAATAGGTGGCATACGCACCAGAAACCGTCCGCGCGGCGTAGGCGAGATCGGCCAGGCCAATCGCCGAAGCCAGCGAAGAATCTTTCACAATGGCAATCGCGTTATTGCCAAGCGGCGGCAGAATACGTTTAAACGCCTGCGGCAGGATGACCTTGCGCATGGTTTTGCCCCACGTCATTCCCAGCGCGCGTGAGGCTTCCATCTGCCCACGGTCGATAGACTGAATGCCCGCGCGGAAGATCTCCGAGACATACGCCCCGGCATTGAGGGTAATCGCCACAATACAGGAGAGAAACGCGCCGTAGTCCGAGCGCAGCATACGGGCGAAATCGACCGACATGATGCCGCTCGTCACCAGCACGCCGTCGCGCGGGTTGATGAGCAGCGGCACCAGCGCGAAGTGCACGACCATAATCTGCACAAACAGCGGCGTACCGCGAAATGCGCTGACGTAAACGCGCACCGGCAACTGCACAAAGTAGCGCAGAATAAAACGCCATGGGCCATGTTCGGCTTTCGCCATCCGCCCGAGGCCCAGTAATAACCCCCACAAGGTGCCCAAAATCACGCAGATAATGGTACACTTAATGGTCATCCACGCGCCTTCAACAAAGAGCGGCGCATACTCCTGGATGATTTCCCAACGAAATCCGGTCATGACACATCCTGTCCGTTTTTAAAATAAGTATCCGCGTTGTTATTGCGCAGGTAAGACAGGCACATCAGCATCAAACCACTGGGTGTAAATTTTGGCATAAGTGCCGTCGGCGACGATTTTCTTCAGGCCAGCGTTGATTTTGCCCAGCAGTTCATCGTTCCCTTTGGCGACCGCGATACCAAAATATTGACGCTGGAATTTATCATCCTGCACCAGTTTGAAGGCTTTTTCCGGGTGATTTTTGATGTAATACTTCACAACACCCACATCGCCTACCGCCGCGCCAAGGCCGTCTTCATACAGCTCCTGCAACATCAGCGGGGTATTATCAAAACGTTTGATATCGGTGCTGTTTTTACCCAATACATCCGAAACCACGATATCGCCGGTGCTGGAGTTCACCACGCCCACTTTCTGGCCTTTCAGCGCGGCGAGGGAATTCACCGCAGAATCTTTCGCCACCACAATGGACTGATCCGCCGGGAAATAAGGCGCAGAGAAATCGACCATTTGCTGACGTTTGTCGGTGATGGTAATGCCGGAAATAATGATGTCACGATCGCCGGAGTTCAGGGTGGCGAAAATTCCTTCCCACGGCGTATTCACCAGCTTAATGTCAAAACCTTCCGCTTTGGCGATCGCTTTGATGATGTCAATATCAAAGCCTTCCAGCTGTTTTTGGCTATTTTCAAACTCAAATGGGCGATAGGTTCCGCCAGAGCCCACCACATAGGTTTGTGCCGCCGCGACAGTTTGCGCTGCCAGCGCCGCCAGTAAACATCCCGCCAGTGCGATTTTCTTCAACATGATTCATCCCCTAAATAATCAATTTTGTTAATTATGCGATTTTAGTGAATAAAAATACACTAACAGTTTTATGAACTCAACCATGCGCGGGTTCGCAAAAAGACTTTTCACATCGAAAAGTGTCAGTCTGCTTTCTTTTCGTCCATTCCCTTTTTCCCGTGCGCATCAAACAATTAACTGACTTCTGACACCTGCCTTCATCACATAACAAGGGAGTAACCCCATGCGCGAATCACATCAAACTCACGACTGGTTAGGCCTTGCCGGACATATATTTGCCGTTAGCGGCGCGGCAAGCGGAATTGGCGAAGCCATCGCCACGGCACTGGCGCAACAGGGAGCGGATGTCGCCCTGCTCGACCGTAACCCCGAAGGCTGCGAAGGGGTAAAACAACGACTGTCGGCATATCCGGGGCGGCGTTTAGTCGTGGCCTGCGATGTCAGCAGCGAAGCGCAAATCAAAGAGGCGGCGTTGAGCGTGCGAGAAAAACTGGGGCCGTGCCGCGGGCTGGTGAACGCTGCCGGGATATTGCGCCCGGCTGGGCTTGCGGATATTAGCGTTGAGCAATGGCAAGCTCAACTGGCGGTCAACCTGACCGGTTATCTGCTGTGCGCGCGCGAGTTTGCCCATGATATGCGCAAGGCGGGTAGCGGTAGTATTGTGCATATTGGCTCCATCTCCGGGCGCATTCCGCAGCCGTGGAGCGGCGCGTATAGCCCGGGCAAAGCGGCGGTTGGCCTGTTATCACAACAGATTGCCGTGGAATGGGGTACCGATGGCATACGCAGTAACGTGGTCGCGCCTGGGATGATCGAAACGGCATTGACCGCAGATTATTATGCGCAACCGGGCGTACGCGAGAGCCGCGAAGCCTTTACCGCCAGCCAGCGCATTGGCCAGCCGGAAGATATCGCGAATGCGGTATTGTTCCTGCTGAGCGACAAATCAGGGTATATCAACGGCGCGGAACTGGGCGTCGATGGCGGCCTGCCCACCATGCTGATGGGGAAACTGCCGCGACCAGGGTTTAGCGGAAAATAAAAACAAATGCCTGCTCGCGACTATACGTGGGCAGGTATCTCGCAGACTGCGGTCGGTTTGTCACGAAAGCCTCGAGGGGACGCCCCCGTTGCGCGGCGGAAAAAGCGCGAAAAATAGGTCGCATCGCTGAAGCCAAGATAATCTGAAATCTGACTCACCGTCATGCTGGTGTACAGCAGGCTACGTTTGGCCTCCAGCAGCAGGCGCTGATGTACTACGCTCAGGGCACTACAGCCGTGAAACTCCCTGCACAATGTGTTGAGATGAACGCCTGACATGCCAATTTCACTGGCGTAATGCGCCACCGGGAAGTGCTCCCGGTAATGATTCTCCACCAGTTGATTGAAACGACGAATTGCGGCGCGCTTGCGCTCTACTTTGTCGCTGGCGCTCGGCTGCGGTGCGGCCTGGCGGTTCAGCCATACCATCAGGGCGCTGAGCAGGGAGTGGATCATCATATCGCGCGCATCGTTATCAGACTGATATTCCTGCTGGAGCGTCTCGAAGAGTGACTGAATTTTTTCCCGCGAATTACCGACCGGGACGCAGGTGGCCTGATTTAACACCTGTAGCGGGCGGCCAAACTGCTGCTCGAACTGCGCCACCAGCGGCGCGGCAAGCGAGAGAGAAAACCCTTCCGTTCCGGGTGAAAAACGAAAACCGTGCACGCAAAGCGCGGGAATTATCTGGATGCAGGCGTCTGCGAAAGTGTGCGTCACGCCTTCGATTTCAATTTCACCCTGCCCTTTGTGGACGTAGAGAAGCTGGATGAGATCCGTATGCTGATGCACGCGGATACACCAGTCATAGAGGCTGCTACGGCTGTGAATAGATTCACAATGCAGCAAATCCGGCGTCGGCCAGTGCAGGCTTTCACCGTAGAGCTTAAAGACCGGAATGCTGTTGCTCAGGTTCAT
This sequence comes from Pseudocitrobacter sp. CD920760, assembly GCF_057782505.1. NCBI lineage: Bacteria > Pseudomonadati > Pseudomonadota > Gammaproteobacteria > Enterobacterales > Enterobacteriaceae > Pseudocitrobacter > Pseudocitrobacter sp. CD920760. The sequence goes on along the minus strand of NZ_CM173490.1, from coordinate 1,428,254 downwards.
GGTGCCTCCATTGGATGGAAATCATGGGGAACATTGGCGCGAGCATTTCCCCCTCACCCTAGCCCTCTCCCTCAAGGGAGAGGGGACCGATTGTGCTCAGTTGCCAAATCCTGCGCCGGTTTTCACCCTCTCCCCGTGGGAGAGGGCCGGGGTGAGGGCATCAGCGCGCACATGCCATCGTCGCCCGAATCAGCCGCGTCTCCTGCGCCACAATAAACGGTTCCGACGCTTTTAAATAGGCGGCAAATCCTGGATGCGCGTCGCGCAACCGGCTACGGCGTTCATACTCCGCCAGGCTTTCGTACCCCCACAGGTGAACAAACTGGTTCTGTGGGCCCACAAAGCTTGTGTAGAATCCCAGCGGGTGCCCCAGCGTTTCCAGCAATATCGGCATCGCCAGCGAATCAAAAACCTCGATGAACTCGTTCATCTTACGCAGGCGGATGGTGTAAATGCGGTGATCGACAATTGGCATTGTATTCATTTGGCCTCCTGGGTCTGGTGCGTCGGCCAGCCAAGCGGCCCGAAGCGGTCATACGGTTTCGGCCAGGGCGGCGTTTCGCCGAGGGCAATCGCGGCATGAATCGGCCAGTTCGGGTCGTCGAGCATCCCGCGTCCGATAGCGACCAGATCCGCCCTTCCCTCCTGCAGGATATCTTCCGCCTGCTGCGCTTCATAAATCAGGCCGACGGTGATCACCACCGCATCCGGCAATGCCTCTTTTACCGCCGCCGCAAACGGCACCATGTAACCGGGCTTATCCGCCGGCGGCGTTTGGTTGTAGATATTGTAGCCGCCAGAAACATGAAGATAATCATAGCCCAGCGCATGAAGTTCGCGAGCAAACTGCACCACCTCTTCCAGGCCTAACCCCCCTTGCGCGAATTCGCCGCCGTTGAAACGCACACCCAACAGGTGCGTTTTCGGCCACGCATCACGCAGCGCTTTTGCCACCCGCAGCGGGAAACGCATCCGGTTTTCCGGACTGCCGCCGTACTCATCCTTGCGCTGGTTGCTAAGCGGCGACAGGAACTGATTCAGTAAATAACCGTTGGCGGCGTGCAGCTCAACGAAATCGACGCCCGCTTCCAGAGCACGAGACGCCGCAGCAACAAAACCGTCGATAATGCGCGTCATGCCAGCTTCGTCGAGTTCTTCCGGCACGCGCCAGCCGGGTTTGTAAGGAATGGCAGAGGGCGCGACCGTCGGCCAGCCGCCCTCTTCGTCAGACAGTGAGGCGCCCTGATTGCGCCACGGCGGATTGGTGCCCGCCTTGCGCCCCGCATGGTTAAGCTGCACGCCAATTGGCGTGGCGCTGTAGGTGCGAATATCCGCCAGCAGCTTTTTCAGTGCCTGCGCCTGTTCGTCGTTCCACAGGCCGAGGCAGTGCGGCGTAATACGTCCATCCGGCGTGACGCCGTTCGCTTCACAAATCACCAGCCCGGCGCCGGAAATCGCCAGGCCGCCAATATGCTGGGCGTGCCACGGCGTAGCGATGCCATCGCTGGCGGCGGAATATTGCGACATCGGCGGGACGACAATACGGTTGGTCAGCGTTAACGGCCCTACGGTAAGGGGCGTAAAGAGTGCAGACATAATTATCTCCGAATTCAGGATGCTTCACGCTGAGGCAGCGCTGTGGTTTCACCGCGTGCGGCAAGGGAGTTGGCGGCGATATACCCGAAGGTAGCGGCAGGGCCAAGGGTGATACCTGCGCCCGGATAACTGCCGCCCATGATGCTTGCCATCTCATTTCCGGCGGCGTACAGGCCGGGAATGGGCAAGCCCTGTAAGTCGAGCACGCGCGCTTCACCATCGGTTTTCAGACCATGGAACGTGCCAAGGTCGCCCATAAACAGCTTCACGGCGTAAAACGGCCCTTGTTCAATGGGCGCAACGCAGGGATTAGGCTGATGATTGGCATCCCCGAGATAGCGGTTATACGCCGACTCGCCACGGCCAAATTGGGTATCTTTCCCGCGCCGTGCATCGGCATTAAAGGCGGTAACCGTATGATTTAACGCGGCAACGGGGACCCCCATCTTCTCTGCCAGTTCCGTCAGCGTTTTGCCCTTCAGCAGATAACCGTTGCGGGTATACAGCGAAACGGGCAACGGCGCAGGCTTGGCGAATCCCATGCCATATTTACGCAAGGCTTTGTGGTCGCAGATTTGCCACGCAAAGGTTTCATTATCGTCGCGGCAGGTTTCAATCATGGCGATGCCGACGTCATGATAGGAGTCCGCTTCATTGCAAAAACGCACACCGTGTCGATTGACCATGATAAAACCCGGCTTGTAGCGATCGACCAGATGCGGGAAGACAAATTGCTGGCGACCAATCTGCACTTTCGATGCCGGGATCCATGCTGCACCGTTCGGATAACTGTTATCAAAACGCGCGCCAATGCGTTCGGCCATCGCAATGCCATCGCCGGTGTCCGCGCCCGGCGGCGTTGGCGACAGCTGAATGCCGCCGCGTTTAACGTGCGGATAAAGATTTTTCAGGCGTTCATCATCGCGGGCAAAACCGCCAGAAGCCAGCACCACGCCGCGCTTCGCATACAGAGACACCCGCTCGCCGTCGCGCTCAGCCACTACGCCGCGTACCACGCCGTTTTCCACAATCAGCTCTTTGACGGCCATCCCGGTATGAATCGGCACGCCCAGATCACGCGCCGAGCACGCCAGCCGTGCGACCACCGCATTGCCGCCGTTCGCGGTAATTCCGCGACCATAGCGAGCAATTTCCAGCAGATGGCGACTCAGCCGTTTCACCACATAGACGAAAGATTTGAGCGAACGGGTGGCATTAAAGAAGTGTTTGAGATCGTTGTTTGATGAGCTGAACATCATTCCCATAAAGGTGATGGTGCGTAACGGTTTACGCAGACGTTTCATGTCATCGCCCAACTGGCGGATATCGAACGCTTCCGGTACCACCGAGCGCCCGCGCATCACGCCGCCCGGCGTATCCGGATGGTAATCGGGATATTGATAGAGGTTGCAGCAAAAACGGGTTTTCTCTTCAAAAACGCGCAGCATCTGCGGGGCCTGTTGCAGGAAAGCGTCCACCAGCTCCGGGCGATAGCTTTCGCCCGCTTCGCTACGCAAATAGGTACGCGCCGCATCGGTAGAGTCCTCAATGCCCTGTTGCTGCGCCAGATGATTGTTTGGTATCCACAGCACGCCGCCGGAAAACGCCGTCGTGCCGCCGAAAACAGAATCTTTTTCAATGACCTGTACATCCAGCCCATTCAGGCCCGCCGTCACCGCAGCCGAGAGACCGCCTACCCCGCTGCCAACCACCAGAACGTCACACTCACGTGCCGGTTGCTTCATCGTCATAAGCCCCTCCCCTTATCCCTAAGAAGAAGACACTCGCCAGGATTGTTCATAGGGTACCTCGCAGATGAATGTTTTAATTTGTTTAATTTATGTTTTAATTTTGTTTCATCTGCATTTTTGACAGGCTGAAAGCGAAAAAGAAGGCCAGTTTGTAAGTAAAACTTGCACTTTTCGACAATGACGCAGAAGTGTGGAGTGAATCAAAGTTTTGACAGTGATGAGGAGCACGACCAGGTGAGAGTTCCGATCGGTGCGATCGGAACGAAAAAATAAACAGAGATTAGAAAATAAACACCAATATAAAAATGTTCATCAACGCGATAATCAATAAGAAGCCATATAACGCAAACCCGTCATGCATATGATAAATAATACTTTTTATAAAAAGTCCCAGACTTACAATGATAACGTTAAATGTTATAGAAACTATCGTTAAAAAATGTCAAAACAGAATAGAAAACATTTACACCGCATAGGAATAACGGAAAAGATCATTAATATCAGCGCCCATTTTTTTCTCCACCCGCTGCTTTGCCGCATAGACGCTACGTACCCCCAGATTAAATGCCTCAGCCACCACGACACAATCCTGGCCCGCGCTTAAATCATGCAGGATGTTAAATTCAAGTCTGGATAAAACTTCACCACGAACGGACATTGCATGATGCCCGAGAAACTTCCTTTTGATTTTTTCAGCGACAGCATCGATTTTGTCTCCAGGATACAAAATCAAAAAAATATTATCGTCGTTTTTAAACCAATAGTTAGCCAATGCCTGCAGATGCCTGTCACAAACAAGAATTATTTTAAGCTTGGTTTCTATCAACGTCTCCAGCCAGACTCTGTCTAAATAACTCCTGAAATAACTTATTGAAAAATCAACAAAAACACAACCAGAGTAGATCCAGGTGTGGCTTTTTTTCAACACCCCCTCTGCTATGCCCAGTGCAAAAAATCGACTGCCTTCTGGCCAGGTGCTAAAACAAAAGCTCTGGCAAAAAGAAATGCGTACAGATGTTGTAGGTTTTATCTCACAATTTAAAGGGCATGTAATACAGCTTAATTTGTTTAAATTAACTTCAGATAACATTTTGCCACCCTCCTCCCTTTTGTAAATATATAGTTCCATTGACATAAATCCTTGTCAACGGCTTCCCTGCCCGGCCAGAAGCATACCAATACAGCTAAAACCAACATATACGACAATATTCCTGGTTTAATAAATAAACGCAAAAAAAACACGCTTTAAAAATCAACACTTAAATAATAAACATTCTTATAACACAGACATCATCCAGGACAATTGCGGCTATCACTAAGAATTTTACCACGAGAAAAAAGTATCAAATATGTGATACCACTTCTTATATCAGAGGTAATACCTAATGATAATTATTTTAATATAGAGGTTATTTGTAAAAGACTGAAATGACCACAAAATAAAAATGAAATATTGTTTCCACATGTAAGTGGAAATTGATTATCATTTGTTATTATCACTATCGCGTGAGATTTTCATCTAACTACAATCTCAAATTCAAAATTAATTTCTGCCTTTAAACCGCTTTGCGTTTTTTTTGCATTGTTGCGCAAAAAATTTTTACTGCCGCGCAAGCGCTTGAAAGCCAGCGCGCCCTGGTTCACACTACACGTAAGGTGATGGCGTTCCACCTTCCCCAACCGCCTCGTTCTGAGGCTAATGACGCCTGATATGACTCTCATTCACGATGGGGCGTGTCAGGCTGGTCTTTCTTCTCCAGCTCAACATGCTTCCCTGAAAAGGTTTAAGCAATGATAAATGTACTTGGCCACCTCCACCCGGATAGCGACGCCGTTTGCACCGCGTATATGGCAAGCCGCTGGCTTACGCTGCGCGGTCTTCAGGCACAGGCCTGGCGTTGTGGGGAAATTAACCGTGAAACCCGGTTTATATTTGAACAGGCAGCACTGCCGGTTCCCGCCTTACTCACCGACTCTCTCGCCGATCGCGATGTCTGGCTGGTCGATTTTACCGAGCCCACTCAGGGCCCTGCCTCTTTAGCTGAGAGTAACGTTGTCGGCATCATCGACCACCACCGTCTTGGCGGCCTGGTGACGCGCCTGCCGCCGGAAGTGTGGGTGAAGCCGGTGGGCAGCAGCAGTACGCTACTGTGGCAATTGATGACGCCAGAGATCCGCCGCATGATAACACCCGCCGAAGCGCTATTAATGCTGGGAGCCGTGATCAGCGACACCGTCGCGCTTCGCTCCCCCACCACGACGCCTGATGACAAGCTTGCCGTTGAAGAACTGTCAACCCTCGCCGGTATCGAGAAAGATGCCTTTATCGCCGGGCTACTGACCGCGAAAACCAGCATTGAGGGGTTAAGCGGGAAAGCGCTGTTGAATAAAGATATTAAAACGTTCCAGATTCAGGGCGTGAAGGTTAACGCCGCACAGATTGAGCTGTTTTCATTAAATCAGGTGGATGCTGTACTGGATGAGTTGCAGGAAGAGATGGCACTGAATATCCAGGAAACCGGCGCGCAACTGGTGGTGGTCATGCTGACGGATATCAATGCCGGGTATTCGACGCTCTACTTTGCCGTGCCGAAAGGCCAGCAAGCAAACGCACCCTGCTTAGTCGAAGGGATGCTGAGCCGTAAAAAACAGCTGTTACCGTGGCTTGAGAACTATCTTGCTAAGGGAAAATGACGGTTTGCAGTGAAATGGTACGCCCCTACAGGATTCGAATATAAGCCTTGCAACCCTTGCTATAACTGGATATTTTTCTGTTCGAAAAACTCAGGAGCCCCCAATTAGGCCCCCAATCGTATTTCGCTGAAAAAACAAACGATTTCGAATCTGATGATTATAACTGTAAATCACTGTGCTGCCAGCATCCCCGGATAGTGCTTCGCTACGATGTTGTTCATCTTATCTACCAGATCCATACGCTTAAACGAGATATGACCACTACCCTTTTGGAAAAGGCGAATAGTGAAGAGATCATCTCCGAATACCTGCAGTAGTGGATTATCGCGAATGAAATCCATCAGTCGGATAGTCACATCGTGCCGGTTATCGGGAATGGTTTTACCATCCAGCAGGAACAACATGCGCTCCAGATCGGCTAACTGGTCACGCCGCCAGCCCCAGCTCAGGCTATAGCGCCATTTATCGTACTTCACCAGATTGTTAACGATAATCTTCTTGCCGAAGTAACAGGGGTTATTGGTTTTGTAATCCCAGCTTAATCCCCTGAACACATTGATGATGCCACGCTCGAAGACCTCCTGTTTGTTGAGATGAAGTTGCTCAAAGGTACTCAGGATATTCGCTTCGCTGATTGCCGGGAGATCGCCCTCTTCGAGGTTTTTAGCCCACTGGCTACGCGCCTCAGCATCCATCAATGTCAGCATCCCTGACTTCAACATCAGATCGCGCCAGATGCTGCAGTCGATATTGCGGGTGATGACTGGCATCGCTTTATCTACAGGTTGCACCAACCAGCAGTCGAAAGAATGGCCCTGCCGCATCGCCCAATGATTAGCTACGTCGCCACCAATCCCGAAAGTAAGTTGGGAAACGTCATCAAGCTGACGAATTAGCGCCTCAATCCGTGTCAGCGCAGCATTACGGCCAGTGACAATACGTTCAATGCTGGTGGAACAAATCACACCGGTGTGCCCGGTTAATACTTCGGGTTCATTAATATTATTTCCGGACATTATTTCTCTCCTTTATAGTCAGAAAAATACCAGCCGGTCAGGGCTGGTGTTTATGTGCTTGCGGGACGCGGTTTGTTTCGTCCAGCTCATCGCTTGCCTGGAGCGCTGACCTGCGGATGTTGCCCTCTGGTAATAGCCGTCACCTCTTTATACGTGTCACGGTTCATCAGCCCCGTTGCTTTCCTGGCCCGGAGGATATCTATGGGTGTGATAAACGGAGACTGCGTCAGGATGCTGAAGCCTGGGCGGTCAGTGCGGACCAGTTCATACTTCTCAACGATAAAATTCAGGGCATCAACCAGCGAGATACCGGCATCAATATGTTGCTGAATGACCTGTTCATCACTGAACGGCGTATCGCTAAGCGTGAGGCCATAGTGTTGTGCCAGCAGGCTGGTCAGCAGGGTCTGCCAGACACTCACCGGAGACGGACGTGACGATGCCGCCCGCATGAGGGGGGATGATTTGGTTTGCATAAGCGTTATCTCTTTAGTGGGAAGATATGTGCGCTGAAGTGCGAAGTATTACGGTGTTATGCCGTGGCGACAGGAGTGGGATAAATCGCGATATAAACATAGCCGTGCGAACCGAGCGTATCGGCCTCGCAGGTCAGACCTTTTGCATACAGCGTGACGCAGTGCTGATGACGGGGATTCAGTTCACCGCTGGTGAGCATTAACTCCAGCTGTTTGAGCAATATCGGGAAAGCCTGGTCAAGATGGCGTAAATCCGCATCACAGAACTGTCCGCTAACATTCGCCCGGTCAGCCAGGTAATGCAGGCGGTTTCCCTCCTGGACCAGACGGGCCCCAAAACACGGGGAGACACTTCGCCTGAGCCCCCACCAGGGTTCGCTGATATCATGCGTTGCTATCGTGGTGTTCTTCGACAAAATGTCGCTCTCCTTAATCGTGAATTAATTCAGGCTTACGCTGCGTAATACGACATACGGGCCGTTGCGGTCCTGGCGGCGCTCTGCGAATACGGCCAGTACACCGCTGATATCTTCCACCTCGCGACCGGCATAGTGGCAGATGCTGCCGGACCATTTATATTTGCCGGTACAGAAGCGAAACAGCCTGGACTGCGAATGCTGTCGGTATATCGCCATTGCCTGACGTTTACTGATAATTTTCATTAATACTCCTCCCTTATAACCAGCCCCGTTCGGCAAACGAGACGATATCCATTCCGCCGATAACGAGGTGGTCCAGGAGACGCACCCCCACAAGGTCCAGAGCATTCTTCAGACGCTCTGTCACCCGTCTGTCAGCCTGACTGGGTTCGGCATGGCCTGAGGGATGGCAGTGCGCGACAATCACCGCTGCCGCATTGTATTTCAGGGAGGCTTTCACCACTTCCCGTGGATGGACTTCGGTATGGCTGATGGTGCCTTTGAACAGCGTTTCGTGCGTAATCATGCGGTGCTGGTTGTCCAGCAGCAGCAGAACAAATGTCTCTCTTTCCTCCATGGTCAGTTGAAGCCGTAACCAGTCACGTACTGAACTGCTGGACGTAAACGATGCGCCGGGCTCGCGTAACTGGCGCTCCAGAAGAGTCAACGCCTCGCGGATGGTCTGTTGTGCGGAGGCTGTCAGTTCATATGCAAACAACGGTAACTGTTTTTCCATGGTGCAGGACCTCAGTCGATGATGTGCATAATGGCGTTGCACTCAGGGTGGTTCAGCGCATAGTCGCGCAGACGGTAATAATGCTCTGTCATGGCATCGCACTCCGTGCGGCAGGCATGGTGGCTGTAAGCCATCAGACAGGCCGCAATACCCGCAGCTTCAGCACTCATTTCAGCGCCGTTACCATTCAGGATATTGAACAGCGACCAGGGACCGTCACTCTCTTCCGGAGCCATGAAAGCACCACCGTTGCTGAGAGTGTAAAAAGCCCAGACGCCACCGCTGTAATCCGCACACAACCGGTCCATCCAGGCAAAGATGCGGGGTTCGAGGGTTATCCACTGCGGGATACGACCAAAATGCTGAGGCCAGAAACGAAGGCGCTGTTCATCTTTAACAGGTATGGCACAAAGAGTGTCTGTCGGAATGGTGTTATCCGTTAATGCGTTGTTCATGATTAATGACTCCGGAAATAAAAAAGCCAGCCGGTCAGGGCTGGCGGGAAAGGCTGAGACTGAAGTCTGGTAAGGTTGGTCAGGACCTGCGGATGCCATAACGTGCGATGTAGCGATTCAGCATCACTCCGGCTTCAGGTTCAAAGTTCCATGCCCGCCAGACCATCACACCTTCGCAACGAATAACCAGACGAAAATGCGTTCCCTGGTCGTCTTCAATGGCGACGTTGTCATATTGCGCTGCGATGCCTGAGGCCTGCTCACGCGTAAACGGGCCGGAGGGAAGGTGTGGGTGAGTTTCGGTGTTCACGGGTATGTCTCTCCTCGTCGAAGTCATTCCTGTCCCAGCAGTTCGAGCATATTCTCTGCCATCACCCACAGCGCACGATTAAGTTTCACATCGCCGTCGATACCGTTCACAGCACGGGTACGGTTGCTTCGTCCTTGTGCAGTGCGTCCCGCCAGTCCTCCCTTCATCAGGTTCTCCTGCACCCGCTGGTACACCGTCCAGAGGTCGTCACTGCGGTCTTCGTAACGTCGTGGCGTCAGTATCTGATCGGTAGTGACGGGCTGGTGGTCTTCACCAAAACGATAGTGGAGAGCAGCCCTCGCCATCGCCTGCTGCGCTGGTGGTGGTAACAGAGCCGACTGCATGGCATCACGTTTCTCCTCAACCCGGTCAAATATCCCCAGTACCTCGTAAGCCCCTTCAATAACTTTCTCCACCACATCCCCTTTATGCGGCACCCGTACTTCGCCGAATGACTGCCCGCAGACCAGTCCGTTGGTACAGACGCCACGAAACAGTCCCGGCAACATCTGATAGCTGGATGAGCCATCGTGTGAATTGAGGAGGATAATTTCGGGAACCTGCTGGCCGGTGAGTTGTCCGGCACGACGCAGGCGCAACATGTGTTTGGTGTGCTCCCGTCTGCTCTGGTCACGTACGCGGGTCTGGCAGGCAAAAAAAGGCTCAAAACCTTCCCGCTGCAGATTATCAAGAATAGTGATGGTCGGTATCCAGGTATATCGGTCACTGCGGGATTCGTGTTTATTCTCACTAAAAACACTGGGGACGTAATGCATCAATTCTTCACGGGTTAACGGGCGGTCGCGCCGTACCTGATTTACCCGTCCAAAACGACTGGCTAGTTTCATGATGAGCTCCTTAATTTATCTGTTTGTACCAAACCGCTTAACCTTCAAGAATAGATATATCCTTCGAGGGATAACGGATTTTCGCCAAAGTAATATAGGTTCAAACTCATCCATAACTTAATAAAAAGCCCAAACATTATATGTGATAAGTCCAGAGCAATTTGATGGCTAAAAAGGTATAAAAATCATGAATATCGTTAATTCCTTCCTTTATTGCAATTTCAACCCCTGACTAAAGAACAGTGGCGTTTGTCTATGTATGTATATAGATGTGTATATAGGTTAATGATACATATCGACACATATAAACCAATGCCTGTAGATTAATAAACATGAGAACATATGTAATTCAATACATTGAAACCAACAAACATTCCATCACTAATAAAACAACGCTCATGCATATAACTCGGCAAGTAAACATATACCGTATGTATAATGCATATGAACAATACAAGCGTAGAGAAAGTGATTTAATTAAATAATCAGCTCTACTACGACTAACACTTTCGAAATATAAAAAAGGAAACAAATAGTATGTACGAATATATCACCTCTCACGGAAAATTGAATCAATACCATTTAAAGAAAATAGAACAAACTATTGATAAAGCATTGAGTGAACACCCAAGAGTATTGGCTGTAAGAATAGATTTACATACTCCTGCTCTCAAGCCATTAAATGACATGCCTGATGAGGCTAATTTCGCAAGGACAGATTCATCAGTAATATCCCGCTTTACGGATTCTCTGAAAGCAAAAATTTCACATTATCTTAACAAGCGGGAGAAAGAGGGAAAGCGAGTTCGTAAGACATCATTACGCGTTGTCTGGGCCAGAGAGTTTGCACCTGATTCACATAAAAAACATTATCACGTATTACTTTTACTCAACGGGGACACTTTCAATACACTGGGAGCGTACGATAGTAAAAAAGGTACACTCCTCCGCCTTATACGTGAGTCATGGATGAGTGCTGTCAGTTTCATTTATCCCCCCGATAAAGAGTTAGTCCACACACCCAGCAATCCTTGTTATTACCTGAATGCAAAGGATGGCAAGAAAAGTGAGTCATATGGCTCACTGATTTACCGGACAAGTTACTTTGCAAAAAAGAAAAGCAAATGCTTTACAGATGGTGAACGTAATTTTGGATGTAGCTTTAAATAATGGCATCACAAATTATCTATTTCCCCATGGGTAAAACAGACCAGAACAGAGCTGTTCATGACTCATATCTGTACAGTATCAGGTAGCAAAGCAATCCTGACTAAAAATAATATCAATCCAAATAAAACCAATTTAGTCCAATGGTCTGCCGGAGTATTCCAAATAGCAGATGGGTATCATATTCTTGGTCCTGCAGTGTACCTGCCAGTAAAAATTAACATATGAGAGGTCGAATATGAGTGTTGGAGTTGTAAAAGACAAAAAGGCTACTTACCCAGTAGAATACTTCCCTCAAATAATGCGGAATGCAATTGAATCTGTAGTAAGGGATGTTCAGGCTCCTCCGGAACTTGTGGGTACCGCTATATTGGGTATTGCATCACTTGCGTTGCAGGGGTTAAAAAAAATTCGTTATCCTGACGGGCGAGTCAGGCCCCTCTCCTTATATCTTACCGTGATTGCAGACTCAGGAGAGCGGAAAACTGCTGTATATAACGTGGTAGGTCAACCTGTCTTTGCATTTGAGAAAGCCTGCCGAAAGAAACATGAAATGCTAATAGTTGATTACAATGCAGAACTTCAATCATGGAAGGTACAGGAACAATCCATATTGAAGAGTATCCGCAAGAAAACGGAGAAAGGTGTCAGCATTGAAAGTGAAAATGAGCGGCTGAAGCTCCATTACAGAATAAAACCGAAAAGTCCTGTTCTGCCTAAGATGATTTACAACGATACTACCCCTGAGGCTTTACAGTCGGGATTATACAACAATATACCTTCTGCGAGCCTGATGTCAGATGAAGCAGGGGTATTCTTTAAGGGAAGAGCTAAGAGTAATTTAGGTTTTTTAAACCAGTTATGGGATGGCTCTTCATTCGATGTAGAACGCAAAACAGGCAGTTTCACTGTAGATGATTGCATGTTCACCATCTTACTAATGATCCAGACAGATGAATTCGAAAAATATGTTAAAAAACAAGGGGATTATGCAGTGGGTTCCGGTTTTTTCTCTCGATTCATGATTACCGGAGTCACCTCTATGCAAGGGCGCAGGGACACGAAGACAGTACAAAATGCAGGAGGAGATAGCCTGAGATTATTTCATGAAAAAATCGAAGAGGCGCTATCCAGTTTTGAAGAAATGTGTAACAGTGGTACTGTTACACATGATTACTATACACTCTCAGAACAAGCTCAGACTGCTTTATCCGAGTACCAGAAAAAGGCTGAAGACGCTATAATTCAACACAAAGACAAATCCCCTCTTTTTGAAGGCATGTTTTCTAAATTCTCAGAAAACCTTATAAGAGTGGCTGCCTTATTTGAATATTTCGACGGTGACAATTCAGGAGTTATTTCCTCAAAGAATGTTGTAAACGCCTCAAAGATTGTGATTTTTTATTATTCTTACTTACTAACTTCGGGTGGTTTACGTAGTGAAACAGTGGATCAGAATGCTGATTTACTCTATGCCTGGCTGGTCTCTCGCAAAGATAACTACTATAGTTATACCACCCATATAAACAAAATGGAAATAAGAAGAAAAGGACCTTATAAATTGAGAAATAAAATCAAACTCAACGCCGCTTTAGAATTCCTTGAACAAGAAGGAAAAGTGGGTATTCAGAAATTGAGAAACAACAATGGAACTATGGGCGAAACAATCGTTATCAATCGATAACCACAGATAAAGGGCTGCTATTGTCTGCTACTGGTAGCAGACAATAGCAGTAATTCACTCATATAAAAAACATCACCAGTTATAAACATTTGACTCTTAGTGACTCCCCAGCATTGAGGTGTTGATATTTATATGTTCTATTTTCTCAACCCCCTCCTTTCAACTCATTTATTTTCATCATTGAATAATAGGCCTCAAATGACAGCTGACAATGAGTCGTTTTATTATCGAGTTCGGTGACCGCCCGAGCAATCACCTTTAATACGATGGCAGTTACACAGAATTACGGACAGGCTCCACATCTAACACTCTGAAAATCATTTTCATTCGCTTATTTTCATCAGTTATCTCTTTACAACATCAGCGAAAGCATTCTTCAATTCGATGTCATTTCTAGACCAGTCGCTAATGGTCCTATATAATTTATCCCATGATGTCCAATTACTATTTTTATGGAAATCAAGTTCAATAAACTTAGAAATCTCTTCCTCTAAAGAATTAATAGCAGCAGCTTTACTTTTCCACCCGTCTTCAGGCTTATTTTTCTTTAATAGCCTAATGACTTCATCCTTGACTGGCCTGTAGTTCTGCGACTTTCTTTTACCACCGAGGCTTGCTGCTTCTCGTTTTAACTTATTAGACTCTTCTTTAAATTCTACCATTTCCAGAGCCCAGCAGGCTCCATTCCACATGTTTATCAAATTTAGTGCCATCAAAACATATTTACGGCCTTCAGCTTTGCGGCCCTGTCTGTACCGAGATATTCCCCATTTATGCGATGCAAAAGCGCATTCCAGAAGCTTGCTGGGTGTACCCGTCCACATAGCTTGAGACTTCATACTGCTTATGTACTCTTCAACAGTACGTTCCCTGTAAGCATGTTTGTAAGGCTGAATCCTGCATTTTTGGTAATCAGTAATGGCAGTATGGGCATCTTTCTCGAGCTTACGCACCATCTCTTCGCCAGAACACGGCTCAAAGTGAGTGGAAGTTTTCACTTTCACTACCGCTTTCTCAAACTCATTTAAAACCTCTTCAAAAAGGATATCAAAGTCGTTATTTTTCATTTAGTTACCAAAAAGTGAATGTGAAGTAGTAAAGCTAAAAAAATACTTTATGAAGACAGCTTTTTCGATACTAACCCTCGCATTAATATAAGAACCAATCTAAAGCAATCAAGAGCAATGAACCATGTCTACACAAGATATGAAGATTTTAAGGTTACCTGAAGTAGTCGAGAAAGCCGGGATCAAAAGATCCACCATATACGACTGGCTGAATCCAAAATCACCGCGATATGATCCAACTTTTCCAATCCAGCGTCGGCTGGGCACTAAATCAGTGGGCTGGCTGGAGTCAGAACTGGACGACTGGCTAAATAATCGCCCGATATCAATCTGATATTGTAGATGTAATGCTTACACAATCTATTCAATTTTTATTGCTGTTGTCAGAGCAACTCACGTCAGCATATGGGTAGATTAAGGCTAGATACAAAAATAACTGTTAATTCATAATCCATCATGAATGATGAGATTTATAATATCCGAATATTATTTTTCTTCGCACAGTTATATTTTAAAGGTAAAGTTTAGAAAAAAATCAGTCTAAGCTTCAAACAAATCCAGATATTGTATATTTACCGAAAGAGAGTTAATAATGAAAGAACATGCATCAGTATTTAATCATAAAAATAATAATCACATGTCAGATACAGACCTCACAAAAGATCGCCTCGTTAATATGACCTTTATTACTGCTTACACTGGATTAACAGACAAATGGTTTTATAAACTCATCAAGGACGGTGAATTCCCGAAGCCGATTAAATTGGGCAGCAGCTCTCGCTGGACTGAAAGCGAAGTAAAGTCGTGGTTAAAACAGCGTATGGAAAAATCAAGAGGAAACTAACCATGCATGCAAAACGTATTGACTACACTAACCGACGGACTCACTCCACTCAAGATACTACCGCAAACAAACGGTCCCGTTGTATCTGTAACCAATGCAAACGTCAGTATTGTGGGGCTAAGCCCTGCCCATTTTGTTATCGGATAATAGGAGAATCTCACTAAATTCCTTTGATGCCCACTAAGCAGCCCAACACTTAATCACAATAGGTTTAACATACATCTGAGGTGTCATTCAAGATGGCTCAAATATAAATACCTGTGAGTATTAAGCGTTATCCAGAATAGTTTAAAGTTGAAGCAGTCAGACAGGTTGTTAATAGCGGTCATTCTATTTCCGACGTTGCAATACGTCTCGGTATCACCACCCAAAGTTTTCACGCCTAGATAAAGAGGCACCTTCAACGCCACAGAATGATGCTAATGCAGGTTCGTTTTTCATGCGTTCGGGGTTGTCACCTGCAATTGTCCCTAGTGTTGCTGCCGTCAGTGGCACTACACCAAACTGACAGCGGAGGTTACCGGCACTCGCCAACGGTACTGCCATCCTTCTCAGTTAGGGGTAAAGACGGTTTACAAATACTTTACGGCGACCATTAGCCATCCAAAACATAGGTAGTTTTGCAGAGGTACGATGTTTAGGATAATAAGCGTTTTGGTTATGGGAATGGTCTGGTTGTGAAAGGCAAGAAAGCAATAAGTTTCAAGAAATTTTTAACTATTAATAGCAATCTGGTTCATGTATCGGATACCTGGTCTGATTTATGGGCGGTAATTTTTTATACTGGTCAAAGTGTTGGTAGATTGATTGATCTTCGTTATACAGACATTGAAAGAGGTTCTGCTTATCTGCGAGTGAAAGGAAGAATAAAAGCAAAACGGATTGAGTTAAGCGCGCCTGTTTGCGCGATACTGGAACGTAGAAGAGAGACGTATCCTCAAGATGTTTTTGTGTTTCAGAGCCATTCAAACCGCGTTAAAAACCGTGACAGCCCAGTTACCGTGATTGCTTTTAATGCTGCTTTAAGAAAGGTTAGCAAGTTAGCTACTGGTGAACTTGTCAGTAGTAAAAATGCTCGTAAGGTTGTCGTTTGATCGCCTCACCCGATAGCGCATGCAAAAAATACCGAGCAAGGAGTGATTAAGTATGCTCATGCAAGGTAATTTGTGCCAGGACACCCAGCAGTTTATGAGAGCGTAATTCAGATGTTCTTTTACCGCTCGGGGAGAGCAAAATGAACATCAAACGAGGCTGTATCCCTTAATTACATAACCTTCTGTAAAACAGCCGGATACACCCCTGTTTCACCATCGCCAGATAATTCCTCGCCATTTTGACGTAACGTGTGGCAATGCAGCGGTATTCTTTCAGGCACCCAAAACACCGCTCAACAACGTTGCGATTGCGGTAGGCATCTCGATTAAGTTGTGAACGACTATCTGCTGCCATTATTTTATTGGTTTTTCGGGGGAGACCGTTTTTTATCCCCTTTCTTTTCAGTTCTTGATGTAATATATGTTCGGAGTAAGCTTTGTCAGCCAGCACTGCATGGCCATGACGCTTCATGCTGCCGTTCTGGTGTTGTATACCAATACCGTCCAGAAGACGTTGTGCAAGCTGGCTTTCGTGAGCCTGACCGGGACTCAGTATGATATTTAACGGCAGACCACTTCCGTCTGTCGCCAAATGGATTTTGGTGCCAAAACCACCGCGAGAGCGACCCAGCCCATTATCTCCGGCGATATCGGAATGTTTATTTTTGCACCGGCGGCGCACCTGAGTACCCGGATATTACTGCCATCCAGCGCAGTCGTGGACCAGTCAACGAGACCATGAGCATCAAGAGAAGAAAGTAATCTGTTGAAAATAATGTTAATTGCTCCCGATTTAGACCATCGGTTAAAACGGTTATAAAAGGTCTTCCTTGGGCCATATCGCTCAGGCAAATCGCGCCAGCAATGGCGCGAGGGAAAGCTGCTATTATCTTCTTCAGAGAGTCTTCAGCTACTTCCTGTGACTCTCGATACTGCTGCCGTCGTTGCATAACCCTGTTTCCGGACACGATAAAGACAATGAACGCCTACTGACGCTCATCCTAAATAAGCGTTCCAAATAGTAGATCACTTTAGGGGAACTCAGCCCGGATTGTGCGATCTGATCAATTGCCAAAAAGAAACAAACCACCAACCGGACTGAGCGATGCCGATCATAGCACCCATCCCCCGCGCTGAACGACGCCTGATGCAGAAAACTATCCATAAAACGCGTGACAAAAATCATGCGCGCAGACTCACTGCTCTGCTGATGTTGCACCGGGGCGATCGTGTCAGTGACGTAGCCAGAACACTCTGTTGTGCCCGTTCATCCGTCGGCCGCTGGATTAACTGGTTCACGCTGTCGGGAGTTGAAGGCCTGAAATCATTACCCGCAGGACGTTCCCGTCGCTGGCCATTTGAGCATATATGCACATTATTACGTGAACTGATAAAACACACGCCGGGCGATTTTGGTTATCAGCGTTCCCGTTGGAGTACGGAACTGATGGCAATAAAAATCAGAGAGATAACAGGCTGCTGCCTGCATGCTTCGACGGTGCGTCGCTGGTTACCCGCCGCCGGTCTGGTGTGGCGCAGAACCGCGCCCACACTGCATATTCGCGACCCGCACAAAGATGAAAAAATGGCGGCAATCCACAAAGCGCTGGACGAATGTAGTGCAGAGCATCCGGTGTTTTACGAAGATGAGGTGGATATCCATCTCAATCCTAAAATCGGTGCAGACTGGCAGAGACGGGGCCATCAGAAACGCGTTGCCACACCGGGGCAGAACGAAAAATATTATCTAGCGGGAGCACTCCACAGCAGTAGCGGCCGGGTCAGTTATGTGGGTGGCAGCAGTAAAAGTTCGGTGCTGTTCATCGCCCTACTAAAACACCTGAAAGCGACTTACCGGCGGGCAAAAACCATCACGTTAATCGTTGATAACTATATTATTCACAAGAGCAGAGAAACGCTGCGTTGGCTGAAGTGCAACCCGAAGTTCAGAGTCATTTATCAACCTGTTTACTCGCCGTGGGTTAATCACATTGAAAGGCTATGGCAGGCGCTGCACGAAACCATCACCCGGAATCATCAGTGCCGGTCAATGTGGAAACTGTTGAAAAAAGTACGCCACTTTATGGAAACCGTCAGTCCATTTCCCGGTGGCAAACACGGACTGGTAAAAGTGTAGCGATATTAGGATCACTTATTTAGACTCAGAATGGCTGTTGGATCCGCTATGAGCGAGATATAATCATTTGCACCCTGGGAATTACACTTTGAAGTGATTCAGGATATGTGCTTACTGGTTACGGATATTGAGCGAGAATCATGTGATGATCGCCGCTTTTCTTTCGAACCTGTACCAGTATCATGCCGAAACCTGACAGGTTAACGGCAGTGAAGCACCTTGCGGAAACCTTCGAACACTATAACGAATGGCATCCGCCCAGTGCGCCGGGATATCGTTCGCCACGGGAATATATACAGCGTCGGACCAGTACTGGGTTAAGTGATAAAAGATCTATGGAAATATAGGGGCCAATCCGCTGAGTTACATTCGAAAAATCAGCACCCTGTGTTTAAAAGTATTCTTTCATCACGGATTTTCTTTTCAGTCTGTGAGTTTTGTAATAAACCAAATAGGTTAACAATATGAAATCTGGTATAATCTTAGAGTAAACAGAAGGAGGACATGATGATCTATCTATGGACTTTTCTTACAATTAGTATATTGTCCGTGAGTGGCTACGTCTGGCAGGTCATGGGGGTTGTCGCATCTGTCAGCTCTTTTATTGGAATGGTCATTCTGGCAATATTAATATATTATACTACCTTATGGTTGACTGATGGAAATGAAATGATCACGGGTTTTTTCCTTTTCCTGTCACCAGCCTGTGGTTTGATTTTCCGGTTTATGGTGGGATATGGTAAGCGGTAAAATGAGTGCTGCAGCCTGGTAAAGCATTCAGCCACTGCTTGTCTCCTTTATTATTTCAAGATTCATTGAGTTAAGTGCTGCTCCACCTGATTTTTACGGCTTGCATCCCCTTTACTCCTCCCGGCAGGATTTAATGTTCATTTTTGCGTTATTGAATAAATCATTTCTGGAGCAGTTTTCCCCGTTTAGATGGTTGTCTGCCCGGAGCCTATAATTACAGGTCCTGAGCAGAAACCTCAGTTAATGTGGTATTTCACTGGAATTTTTTATTCATAACTAATCCTTCTTTAATTATCCAGCTCACTCATGTTAGTAATCTGATCACGATTTATCTGCTCGGTTTTCCCTGTCTGGGCATCCTTGTAAGAAACCAGTCCTGTATCGTTATCAATACTTGGTTTTCCGTTGGTTACGATAGTACGCCCATCGGTAGTCTTTATAGCCTGATTAGAAGAGCAGGCTGTTATGGCGAAAATAGTAAATGAAGCTAAAAAAATGGCCAGCATAACTTTTTTCATAAAAACTCCTTGTATCAGTCTGTCATCGTGCAGCATATTTAGTGTAGCTTGTTTTCTGACCTTAAAAGACCTAAGTTTAAAAAAATTGATCTAACTCATTCAATCCGTCCGGACTTAATCAACAACGGAAACTATTTGACCTGCTCCCCATTGATTAGCATATGCTGAGACTAGGCTGTGTCCCTTAATCATCTGAGCTATAGTAACTGTCTGTTTCCACGACATATTGAACTATGGCTCGCTACGACCTTCCCGATGAAGCATGGACCATCATCAAGCCCCTGTTGCCTCCTGAACCTGCTACACGACCAGCCGGACGCCCATGGGCTGAGCATCGTAAAATTATTAATGGCATGTTCTGGGTGTTGTGTTCCGGTGCTCCATGGCGTGATTTGCCCGAACGATATGGGCCATGGAAAACGGTTTATAACCGCTTTAACCGGTGGTCAAAGTCAGGCGTGATTAACATTATTTTCAACAGGTTACTTTCACTACTTGATGCGAACGGCTTTGTTGACTGGTCTGCCACCGCGCTGGATGGCAGTAATATCCGGGCGCTGAAATGTGCCGCTGGTGCTCAAAAAAGCATCCTGATATCGACGGAGATAATGGGCTGGGTCGCTCTCGCGGCGGTTTCGGCACCAAAATCCATCTGGCAACAGACGGAAGCGGTCTCCCGTTAAATATCGTGTTAAGCCCCGGGCAGGCTCATGAAAGCCTGTTCGCGCAACGACTTCTGGACGGTATTGGCGTTCAGCGTCAGAACGGCAGCATGAAACGCCGTGGTCATGCAGTACTGGCCGACAAAGCGTACTCCGGACACGCATTACGCAATGAGCTGAAAAACAACGGCATAAAGGCAGTTATCCTCCGAAAATCAAATGAGAAAATGGCATCGGATGGACGTGCGAAGCTTGATCGTGATGCGTACCGAAATCGTAACGTCGTTGAACGGTGCTTTGGCCGCCTGAAAGAATATCGTCGCATCGCTACTCGTTACGACAAAACGGCGAGAAATTATCTGGCAATGGTGAAACTGGGCTGCATCCGACTCTTTTATCAACGGTTACGTAATTAAGGGACACAGCCTAAATCGATTTGCAGGTAGATCTGTTCCCTGGCCTTTTTTATCCGGCGTTCCCACATGTTTTTAAGCGCAGGATTAATCTCACGACCTGTGTTGGCTGATTGTTCAGCCCCTTTTTTTAAACTTTCCAGGTTAAATCGGGTAAACGACATTTCAAGCATGTCTGTTTGTTCTGGTGCCAGGGTATTGTGCTTGTCGGATTGCACACCCGCCACTTTTTTGATATTGCGTATCAACAAATTTACCCGCTTAACTGTAAGCGGTTTTACATGAAAATCCTCAAGCAAATCCTCTGACTCAATGAAATCAACATTTTTGATAAGTATCGGGTTACCACCAAAAATCAGCTTTTCCTGACTCTTGTTCACATCTGGCAGCAGCCACTCAGCATCCGGGGACTCAGCCGCTTCCTGATAGCGTTCGTGCATTTCACGCCGAAGAACGAACTCATAGTACAGTTCCCGGAGGGTCAGGTCTTTCAGCGCCAGATAGTTGCCAGGTTTAAACCACCTGGTCAACTCTACCTTTTGTTTTTGGGTTATCTTTGGCATCAACGATCTCATGATCAACAGACAGGTAATCACTATATGCAACAACCGGATTTCAGCCAATGGTCAACTGTCCCGACAAAATATTAGGGGTTTACATGACTTACAAGCGCGACAGATATCTGCTTCTCGCTCATTGCGGGGTTTACATGGTGCGAATCGTTATACCGTCCTACATGAAGCCTTACTTCAACTGTAAGCGCTACAACATGAAATCCATAGCCACGAAAGATATCAGGCAAGCAAGGCTTTTCAGAGAAAGTATACGCCTCGTTAACACTCGACATTGTTTTGTTCGAGTGTTACTTTAAATCTCTCCTTCATTCTGTACGTTTTTTAATCCCACAAGAAGTAACCCATAAGTAACTCAAACTTCCTTACAAATATTATTCCTATTTTAAATCAATGTGTTAAAAAACATAAAAAATACTGCTGCATTATTCGTCAAAAGACGTTACCGGGTTAGCGTCCATACAGGCCATGCACCCTTATCTTTTTATCAAATTTAAATTAACTTAAACCAGCTCAAGTTAACAAAGTGTTAATGATGCTAAGAGCCTATCCCAAAAGGGATTGTCAGGTAATAAATGATGGAAATTTCTGAGATCAAAGTATGGCGGGCAACAAGTGGCAGATCAGCGATGAACTCTGGGAGAAAATGGCCCGACTCATCTTGGAACGCAAAATTCACCCCCCACTGTGTACGCATCGCAAGCGCGTTGATAATCGTGCGGCATGAATGCCATTTTCTTTATGTTCAGAAAGATTGCCAGTGGAATGCCCTGAATGCCACAGGGATTTGTTCGTCCAACTCCGCTCACCGGCGCTTTCAGGAATGGCGGGATGCCGGAGTATTTGAACGCTTCTGGCAGAACGGCCTGCTTGCCTGTGAACATCTGGATGCTATTGACTGGTCGTGGCTGTCGCTCGATGGATGTATGACCAAATCACCACTGGCTGGTTCAAAAAAACAGGCCGCAACCCCACAGACCGCGGTAAACAGGGAGTAAAACGCAGCCTGATGACTGACGCGAACGGGCTTCCGCTTGCACTGGCTGTCGCCGGTGCAAATACCCACGACATAAAGCTGGTTGCAGATACCCTCGACGCTCTTCAGGCGGGCAGACCCGGCAGAAGACTCCGCCTTTGCATGGATAAGGGGTATGAAGCCGGATAGCTGGAGGCGTATCTGAAAATCCGGTGCTATGAACCTCATATCCGGTCACGGAAAGAGGGAGCAGAAACCATTAAAAACACAGATTTTAAGGCTCATCGCTGGGGTGTGGAGAGAACACACTGCTGGATGAATTGCTACCGCCGCGTCCTGACGCGCAGGGAACAGAAAATCGAAAATTATGAAGCGATGCTATATTTTTCCTGCGGCGTCATTGTCTGGAATAAAATCCGACTGGGATAGGCTCTTAATGAAAAACGATGAAGATTGTATGAGCAAGGCCCGGAGCATTAAACCCAATAAGCATCATGGGTAATATTGCCTCACCGTGCCTCAGCTGTTTTTTTATGTTAACTCTACGACAAGTCCATGTTTTGTATATGGACATATTTGTTGCGGGTGTTAGTATTGCATTGACAGTAGCAATAAATATGCGTGTTTCATTTAAGGCGAGGATTGCTGATGATGACCACATTAATCGCACCTCTTTCTGACCGGTTAGCAGCGCTGAAGGCGTCATGCGCCGGTTGGCCTTATCCCCCATACCTTCCTTTCCTGGAGAGACGATACTTCGCTATGCGGAGGAGAAACGCGCACCACTCAGCAAATGGAACAAAGCGAGTCGCGTATGGACAAAATCAAACGGCGTTGGGCAGTCTACGTTATTGGTTTACTGGTGGTGATTGCCGCCGCCGCATGGTGGATGCTGCGCCCACCGGGACTCCCGGCAGGCTTTGCCAGCAGCAACGGTAGAATTGAAGCCACAGAGGTCGATATCGCCACCAAAACCGCCGGACGTATCGATACCATTCTGGTCAAAGAAGGGCAGTTTGTCCGCCAGGGTGAAGTCTTAGCCCGCATGGATATCCGGGTGCTCAACGAACAACGGCTGGAAGCCGCCGCACAAATTAAAGAAGCTGAAAGTTCGATTGCCGCAGCGAAAGCGCTGCTCGATCAGCGTCAAGGCGAAATGCGCGCCGCTGAGGCGGTCGTGAAGCAGCGGCAGGCTGAATTAAACTCCGCCGCCAAACGCTACGGCCGTTCCAGCACACTCTCACAGCGCGGCGCGGTCTCCGCTCAGCAGCTTGATGACGACCTGGCGGCGGCGGAAAGCGCCAGAGCAGTGCTGGAATCAGCAAAAGCCCAGGTCTCTGCCGCCAGAGCGGCTATTGAGGCGTCAAGAACCAGCATTATTCAGGCACAAACCCGCGTTGAAGCAGCTCAGGCCACGGAGCGTCGGATTATCGCCGATATCGATGATAGCGAACTGAAAGCGCCCCGCGATGGTCGTATTCAGTATCGCGTTGCTGAACCGGGAGAAGTGCTGGCGGCAGGCGGGCGGGTGCTGAATATGGTCGACTTGTCCGATGTCTACATGACCTTCTTCCTGCCTACTGAACAAGCTGGCCTGCTGGCGCTGGGCAGCGAAGCGCGAATTATCCTTGATGCCGCACCCAATCTGGCCATTCCTGCCAATATCAGTTTTGTCGCCAGCGTGGCGCAGTTTACCCCCAAAACGGTGGAAACCAGCGATGAACGGCTGAAGCTGATGTTCCGCGTCAAAGCCCGCATTCCGCCGGAGCTGCTGGAACAGCACCTTGAGTATGTGAAAACCGGCCTGCCAGGTATGGCCTGGGTGCGTCTGGATAACCAGCAGGCGTGGCCTGAAGCGCTGACGGTGAGGTTGCCACAATGAACACGATCGCCCGCCTGGAGAACGTCAGTCAGCACTTTGGCGCAACCACCGCGCTAAAAGACATTACGCTGAGCATTCCCGCCCGCTGTATGGTGGGCCTGATCGGGCCAGACGGCGTCGGCAAGTCCAGCCTGCTGTCATTAATTTCCGGCGCACGGGTCATTGAGCACGGCAATGTGGTCGTGCTCGGCGGCGACATGAGCGATGTTCGCCACCGCCAGGATGTGTGCCCGAAAATTGCCTGGATGCCTCAGGGGCTAGGGAAGAACCTCTACCATACCCTGTCGGTCTATGAAAACGTCGACTTCTTTGCCCGCCTGTTCGGCCATGATAAGGCCGAGCGTGAGAGCAGAATCAATGAGCTGCTCCAGAGCACCGGACTCGCGCCGTTTCGCGACCGTCCGGCGGGGAAACTTTCCGGCGGGATGAAGCAAAAGCTCGGCCTGTGCTGCGCGCTCATTCACGATCCGCAGCTGTTAATCCTTGATGAACCGACCACGGGCGTTGATCCTCTCTCCCGGGCACAGTTTTGGGATCTGATCGACAGCATTCGTCAGCGCCAGCCGGAGATGAGCGTGCTGGTCGCCACCGCCTATATGGAAGAAGCGGAACGTTTTGACTGGCTGGTCGCCATGAATGCGGGGGAAGTACTGGCGACCGGCAGCGCAGACGAACTCAGGGCGCAAACGAAGAGCCAGACGCTGGAACAGGCGTTTATCGCCCTGCTTCCTGAAGCCCAGCGCCTGGCGCATAAAGAGGTGATCATTCCACCGCGCAACGCAGAGGAGAGCGAAATCGCCATTGAAGCTCGCGGCCTGACGATGCGCTTTGGCAATTTTGTCGCCGTTGATCACGTGAACTTTCGTATCGCCCGTGGCGAAATCTTCGGTTTCCTCGGCTCCAACGGCTGTGGTAAATCAACAACCATGAAAATGCTGACCGGGCTGTTACCGGCCAGCGAAGGCGAGGCCTGGCTATTTGGCCAACCGGTCGACCCGAAGGATATTGAAACCCGCCGCCGCGTTGGCTATATGTCGCAGGCCTTTTCCCTCTACAGTGAACTGACCGTTAGGCAAAACCTCGATCTACATGCCCGTCTGTTCCATATTCCGGATGCGGAGATCCCCGGTCGGGTCGCCGAGATGAGTCAGCGCTTTATGCTGGAAGAGGTTGAAGACACCCTGCCCGCCTCGCTGCCGTTAGGTATTCGTCAGCGGCTATCGCTGGCGGTCGCGGTCATTCACCGTCCGGAAATGTTAATTCTTGATGAACCCACCTCCGGCGTCGATCCCGTGGCCCGGGACATGTTCTGGCAATTGATGGTCAATCTGGCCCGCCAGGATCGGGTGACGATTTTTATCTCCACCCACTTTATGAATGAAGCCGAGCGCTGCGATCGCATTTCACTGATGCATGCTGGCAAAGTGCTGGCCAGCGATACGCCGCAGGCGCTGGTCGAACAGCGCGGGTCGGCCAGCCTCGAAGAGGCCTTTATCGCCTGGCTACAGGAGGCAGCAGATGCCGCACAGCCGCCTGCTGCTGAGGCTGCGCCGATTCCCATGATTGAACACAAAACCGAAACCATTGCTCCGCGTCAGGCGTTTAGCTTGCGCCGCCTGTTTAGCTACAGCCGTCGCGAAGCGCTGGAGCTACGTCGCGATCCGGTACGATCGACTCTGGCATTGCTGGGCACGGTGATCCTGATGTTTATTATGGGATATGGGATCAGTATGGACGTCGAGGATCTGCGATTTGCGGTACTCGACCGCGATCAAACCGTCAGCAGCCAGGGCTGGTCGCAGAATATCGCCGGTTCACGCTATTTTATCGAACAGCCGCCGCTGCAAAGCTACAGTGAACTGGACCGGCGGATGCGCAACGGCGAGCTGGCGGTGGCTATCGAAATTCCGCCTAATTTTGGCCGCGACATCGCTCGGGGAACGCCAGCGCAAATCGGCGTGTGGGTGGATGGCGCAATGCCAAACCGGGCGGAAACGGTGCGCGGCTACGTGCAGGCGATGCATTTGGCCTGGCTTCAGGAGATGGCCGGTCGCCAGGCCAGCCCCAATCGCGATACCTCACTGATTTCTATTGAAACCCGCTATCGCTATAACCCGGACGTGAAGAGTCTGCCAGCGATTGTTCCAGCAGTTATTCCGCTGCTGTTGATGATGATCCCGGCAATGCTCAGCGCGCTCAGCGTAGTGCGTGAGAAAGAGCTGGGCTCGATCATCAATCTGTACGTGACGCCGACCACCCGCAGTGAATTTCTTCTGGGCAAACAGGTGCCGTATATCGTGCTGGGGATGTTTAACTTCTTTCTACTATGTGCACTGTCGGTGTTTGTCTTTGGCGTACCGCATAAAGGGAGCTTCCTGACGCTTATGCTGGCCGCACTGCTCTATGTCACGATTGCCACCGGGCTTGGCCTACTGATCTCAACCTTTATGAAAAGCCAGATTGCGGCGATTTTCGGTACCGCGATTATTACGCTTATCCCGGCGACGCAGTTCTCGGGGATGATCGATCCCGTCGCTTCTCTGGAAGGGCCGGGCCGCTGGATTGGCCAGATTTATCCAACCAGCCACTTTCTGACCATTGCGCGAGGAACGTTTTCCAAAGCGCTAAATCTGACGGACCTGTGGGCATCCTTCATACCACTGCTTATTGCGGTTCCGCTGGTGCTGGGCCTGAGCGTGTGGCTGCTGAAAAAACAGGAGGGATAATGCGCGGATTACGCAATATTTATAATTTAGGCATGAAAGAGCTACGCAGCCTGCTTGGCGATAAGGCGATGCTGACATTAATTGTCTTCGCCTTTACCGTCTCGGTTTACTCCTCCGCTACCGTTATGCCGGGGTCGTTACATTTAGCCCCTATCGCTATTGCGGATATGGATAAATCGCAGCTCTCATCGCGCATTATCAACGGTTTTTATCGCCCCTGGTTTTTACCCCCTGAGCTGATTACCGCTGATGAAATGGACGCAGGGCTGGATGCCGGGCGATATACATTCGCGATCAATATTCCCCCTAACTTCCAGCGTGATGTTTTAGCCGGACGCCAGCCGGAGCTGCAGGTAAACGTTGATGCGACGCGAATGAGCCAGGCGTTTACCGGCAATAGCTATATCCAGAATATCGTCACTGGTGAGGTAAATAGCTTTGTCGCCCGCTATCGGGATAACAGCTCGTTGCCAGTCGAGCTAGCCGTCAGGATGCGTTTTAACCCGAATCTGGAACAGGAACGTTTCGGGGCCGTAATGGCGATTATCAACAATATTACTATGCTGGCCATCGTGCTTACCGGTTCGGCGTTGATACGTGAACGAGAGCATGGAACCGTGGAGCACCTGCTGGTGATGCCGGTGACGCCGTTTGAAATTATGATGGCAAAGATCTGGTCAATGGGTTTGGTGGTGCTGGTCGTTTCTGGATTATCGCTTATATTGATGGTCCAGGGAGTGTTGCAGGTGCCGATTGAAGGCTCTATACCGCTGTTTATGCTTGGAGTAGCCCTGAGCCTGTTTGCTACTACCTCAATTGGAATATTTATGGGAACCGTGGCCCGCTCGATGCCGCAGTTAGGGCTGTTGATGATTCTAGTGCTGCTACCACTTCAGATGCTATCCGGGGGATCAACGCCACGAGAAAGTATGCCGCAGGCGGTGCAGGACATCATGCTCACCATGCCGACAACTCATTTCGTCAGCCTGGCGCAGGCAATTCTATATCGAGGCGCAGATTTTGCGATTGTCTGGCCGCAGTTTCTGACGCTGCTGGCTATCGGTGGCGTATTTTTTACGATTGCACTGCTACGTTTTCGTAAGACGATTGGAGAGATGGCTTGAACGATGCCGTTGGAACTGCCACGGTACATGGCTGGCGAAAACAACTGGAACTTGAGGGCTTGATCATCCGAAAAGTGAAACCCGGTGTGGAACAATAGGCAGAGCAAATTTTTACTATTCTGCTTGAAACAGCTGCACTTTCTAAGCATGAGCTGTCTGAATACTGCCGTAAAAATGGCCTTTATCCTGAACATGTCGCTGAATGGAAGCCAAACTGTCTGATCGCCAACCAGCCGAAGCATCGCCAGTTGGTCGACGAGCAACGAGCGACCCGCACAGAGAAAAGCCGCATCCGGGCGCTTGAAAAAGAGTTACGCCGGAAAGATAAAGCACTGGCGCAAATGGCAGCGCTGCTGGTTCTTCAGGAAAAGTTGTCAGCCTGAAATCTCTCCAGGATTCACGGGGTGGTTCATTTTTGCCGACCATACTCAACGGCTTCCTTCAGCAGCGCATTCTCCATGGTCTTTTTACCCAGCAAGCGCTGTAGCTCTTTGATTTGTTTCACCGTCGCCGCAAGTTCTGAGGCGGGAACAACATCTTCGCCAGCCATGATCGCGGTGAGACTACCTTCCTTGTACTGCTTTCGCCAGGCGAAGATCTGGTTTGCATTCACACTATGAAGCCGTGCAACATGGGAAATGGTCATGCTAGGCGATGCGTTTCCTGAACGATGGCAATCTTTTCCTGTGGACAACGGCGCCTGTGGCGCTCTGGTCCCAGCAACTCTTCGATCATGCTTATCTCCCGACTAGTCATTAATTTAAAGTGGGTCGAAGTGTCTGGTGATTCATGGGGCCAGTCTAATCTGCATTACGACCCAAAAGTGACGGTTTACTCACAGAAAAAGATTAAGAGATAATTAATCTAAAGATAAATATTAAAAACATCATTTACTTATTGGGGTTGTTCACGCAGGCTGTTAGCAGCCATATATTTACAGATAGCCGATAAGAGATGATAGTAGGGAGGCATGATGAAAAAAAAAGTGATTGAAGCACTTTTTACTGGTTGCTGTTCG
The DNA here is from genome assembly GCF_057782505.1 of Pseudocitrobacter sp. CD920760. NCBI lineage: Bacteria > Pseudomonadati > Pseudomonadota > Gammaproteobacteria > Enterobacterales > Enterobacteriaceae > Pseudocitrobacter > Pseudocitrobacter sp. CD920760. The sequence goes on along the minus strand of NZ_CM173490.1, from coordinate 1,399,319 downwards.
GATCCATTCTCTACACTTGGTATGCATTGTACCGACGCCGGACTGGAAGTTCGTGCATTATTACCTGATGCCACCGATGTGTGGGTCATTGAACCAAAAAACGGGCGCAAAGTCGGCAAGCTGGAATGCCTTGATTTGCGCGGTTTCTTTAGCGGCGTTCTGCCGCGTCGTAAAAATCCTTTTCGCTATCAGCTGGCCGCCACCTGGCACGGACAGCAGCATCTGATTGATGACCCGTACCGTTTTGGCCCACTGTTACAGGAACTGGACATTTGGCTGCTGTCGGAAGGCACGCATCTTCGCCCCTATGAAACGCTGGGCGCGCATCCCGATACGATAGACGATGTTGTCGGTACGCGCTTCTCGGTCTGGGCACCTAATGCCCGCCGGGTGTCGGTCGTTGGCCAGTTTAACTACTGGGATGGTCGTCGCCATCTGATGCGACTACGTAAAGAGTCCGGCATCTGGGAGCTGTTTGTTCCCGGCGCGTTTAACGGTCAGTTGTACAAATTCGAGCTTATTGATGCCCACGGCAATCTGCGGGTGAAGTCCGACCCTTACGCCTTCGAAGCGCAAATGCGCCCGGAAAGCGCCTCGCTTATCTGCGGGTTGCCGGAAAAGGTCGAGCAGCCTCCAGCGCGCAAGCAGGCTAACCAGTTTGATGCGCCTATATCGATTTATGAAGTGCACCTCGGCTCCTGGCGCCGCCACACCGATAATAACTTCTGGCTGAGCTATCGCGAGCTTGCCGACCAGTTGGTCCCGTATGCCAAATGGATGGGCTTTACTCATCTGGAGCTGCTGCCGGTTAACGAACATCCGTTTGACGGCAGTTGGGGCTATCAGCCGACCGGGCTGTACGCGCCCACCCGTCGCTTCGGCACCCGGGAGGATTTCCGCTACTTTATCAACGCCGCGCACGCCGCGGGGCTTAACGTTATTCTGGACTGGGTGCCAGGCCATTTTCCGGCGGATGACTTTGCGCTCGCCTCGTTTGACGGCACCTCGCTGTATGAACACTGCGACCCGCGCGAAGGCTACCACCAGGACTGGAACACCCTGATTTACAACTACGGCCGCCGCGAGGTCAGCAACTTCCTGGTTGGTAATGCGCTGTACTGGATTGAACGCTTTGGCATTGATGCGCTGCGGGTCGATGCGGTGGCATCAATGATTTATCGCGACTACAGCCGCAAAGAAGGTGAGTGGGTACCGAACGAATTTGGCGGCCGGGAAAACCTTGAAGCCATTGAGTTCCTGCGTAATACCAACCGCGTGCTGGGCGAACAGACGCCGGGGGCGGTAACGATGGCGGAAGAGTCGACCGATTTTGCTGGCGTTTCTCGTCCTTCCTCCACTGGCGGTCTGGGGTTCTGGTTCAAGTGGAACATGGGCTGGATGCATGATACCCTCGACTATATGAAACTGGATCCGGTATACCGTCGTTTTCATCACAACAAGATGACCTTCGGTATGCTCTACAACTACACCGAAAACTTTGTCCTGCCACTCTCTCATGATGAAGTGGTGCACGGCAAAAAATCCATTCTCGACCGCATGCCGGGCGATGCCTGGCAGAAGTTCGCTAACCTGCGAGCCTACTACGGATGGCTGTTCGCCTTCCCGGGTAAAAAGCTGCTGTTTATGGGCAATGAGTTTGCACAAGGACGTGAGTGGAATCACGACGGAAGCCTCGACTGGCGTCTGCTTGAGGGCGTAGACAGCTGGCACCACGGCGTTCAGCGACTGGTGCGCGATCTCAACCATACCTATTGTCGCCACAAAGCGCTGCATGAGCTGGATTTCGACCACTACGGTTTCGAATGGCTGGTGGTCGACGATCATGAGCACTCGGTGTTTGTCTTTGTGCGTCGCGACAGGGAGGGTAACGAAATTATCGTCGTCAGCAACTTCACCCCGGTACCGCGCCATGATTATCGTTTCGGCATCAACCAGCCTGGCCGCTGGCGCGAAGAGCTGAACACTGACTCAATGCACTATCATGGCAGCAATACCGGTAATGGCGGCATCGTTGAAAGCGATGTCATTGCCAGCCATGGTCGCGAGCATTCCCTCTCCATTACGCTACCGCCGCTGGCGACGATCTGGCTTACAAGGGTGCCTGATAATCAATAAACTTCGGAGGTTTCTACTACCCGGCGGTGGGGTTATTCATTTAAATAGTAGTGCCATGGTAGTTGAGTTATTCCCGGAGGTGGTCTCTTCTGAATTAATTTACAGAAGAATATTTTTTATTCGCTGTTTCCTTTTGTTGTTTTTATTTTAATGGCAGGACATCACTATGAGTAAACATGAATATAATGACAATGTCATGCTGGCACGCCAGTTACCGCTTAAATCTGTGGCGCTGATCCTAGCGGGAGGTCGAGGGACACGATTAAAAGACCTGACAGCAACCCGGGCAAAACCGGCGGTACATTTTGGTGGCAAGTTCAGGATTATTGATTTTGCTTTATCAAACTGTATTAATTCCGGGATAAGACGGATTGGGGTCATTACACAATATCAATCACATTCCCTGGTTCAGCATATCCAGCGCGGTTGGTCTTTCCTCAATGAAGAGATGAATGAATTCGTCGATTTATTACCCGCCCAGCAACGCGTGCATGGTGAGAACTGGTACCGGGGTACTGCCGATGCTGTCACACAGAACCTGGATATTATTCGACGCTATGGTGCGGAATATGTCGTTATTCTAGCGGGTGATCATATCTATAAACAGGATTATTCCCGGATGCTGATTGACCATGTTAAAAAAGGAGCCCGGTGTACTGTGGCCTGCCTTCCTGTACCTGTGGAATACGCAAGTGCTTTTGGTGTCATGGCTGTGGATGAAAATGATAAAATCATTGATTTTATTGAAAAACCTTCTAATCCTCCTACTGTGCCGGGGGATAAAACCAAATCGCTTGCCAGTATGGGGATCTATGTATTTGATGCTGAATACCTCTATCAGCTACTGGATGAAGATGGTCGGGATGAACAGTCCAGCCACGATTTCGGCAAAGATATTATTCCAGCAATTACGGTATCCGGAGAAGCCTGGGCACATCCTTTCCCGCGCTCCTGTGTGCAGACAGATAATAATGCAGAACCGTACTGGCGTGATGTCGGAACTCTGGAGGCCTACTGGAAAGCGAACCTTGATTTAGCTTCCGTGGTACCTGAACTAGATGTTTATGATCGCAACTGGCCGATCCATACTTATGTAGAGTCTTTACCGAGCGCAAAATTTGTTCAGGACCGCACAGGCAGTCATGGAATGACCATGAATTCACTGGTCTCCGGCGGCTGCATTATATCTGGTTCTGTCGTTGTTCATTCAGTTTTATTCTCCAGCGTACGGATTAACTCTTTTTGCAATATTGATTCGGTTGTTTTATTACCCGGTGTGTGGGTAGAACGTTCCTGTCGGTTACGACGCTGTGTGATTGATCGTGGATGTGTGATCCCTGAAGGAACGGTCATTGGTGAGAATGCTGTCGAGGACGCCCGTCGTTTTTATCGTTCTGAAGAAGGGATCGTTCTTGTCACTAAAGAAATGCTGAGGAGGCCTGAATAATGAACGGATCTCCTGAAAGGCATTCCGCAGAGATCATGGTGACAATCTCTAGCCCGGACTGATCTTACCCTGCCATCCCCGGACAGCTTTTGTATCTTAAGTTAACGATGCCCGCTGTCGCCGGTATTCCCCAGGGGAGTAATATCCCAGCGCACTGTGCGGGGTTCATTGTAATGCGTGAACGCTGCTGCTGCAGGGTTTTGCAGGGCTGTTCTCACATTCGGTTTTGGCATGAACGCGATATAGTCTTCCTTCATCGTCTTCACGAACTGTTCGGCCATGCCATTACTCTGCGGGCTGCTCACCGCTGTTGTGCAGGGCTCCAGATTCAGCTCTCAGGCGAACCTCCGCGTTTCATGCGCGGTATACGCGGAACCGTTGTCCGCCAGCCACTGCACCGCTGTGTCCGGCAACTTATCGCCGAAGCGCTTTTCTACCGACCTCAGCATTACATCCTGCACGGTCGAACTGTCGTAGCCACCGGTACTCGCCGCCCAGTCTATGGCTTCTCTGTCGCAACAGTCCAGCGCGAACGTTACCCGCAGTTTCTCGCCATTGTCGCAGCCGAACTCGAAGCCGTCAGAGCACCAGCGCTGATCGCTCTGCGCCACCGCCACCTTACCGTTGTGTTCCCGACCCGGCACCGGGCGCGGCGGCCTGTCATGCAGCAACAACAGGCTGTTTTCGCTCATCACCCGATAAACCCGTTTAGCATTCACCGGCGCAAGCCCCTCATCGCGGGCCTGACGCCGCAGCACCGCCCAGACCCGGCGGTAGCCATAACACGGCATATCGGCGATAACCACCAGTATGCGCCATAGCAGCGCCGCATCCGCTTCTTCATCGCGCTGGTTACACCGCCCATCCTGCCAGTCGGCGGAACGATTAACCCGAAGTGATAATTGCGCACGCGACACGCCCATGGTGCGGCTGACCTGTGCTATTCCTTGTCCTTTGGCAACAAGGGCGCATGCGCTATCCATTTTCGGGATACACCGTACTCCACGGCTTCTTTCATGATCTCAACTTCCATCGTCTTCCTGCCCAGAAGGCGCTGAAGCTCCCGGACCTGCTTCAGAGCAGCAGTAAGCTCTGAAGCTGGAACGACTTCCTCTCCGGCCGCAACGGGGGTAAGGCTGCCTTCCTGGTATTGCTTCTTCCACTTGAACAGCAAACTGGGCTGAATACCGTGCAGGCGTGTGACGTGGGAGACATTCATGCCCGGCTCCATCGTCTGCTGGATAATGGCGATCTTCTCCTGAGGAGTTTACGTTTACGGACTTCTTGCCCTAACAGGATTCTGGTCATCTCAAAATTGGCGTTAGTGTTAGACATATATTCAAGCCTATCTCTTATCTGGGGATACAGCTACAGTCTGGGGTTTCAGGGGGCGACATCACTCGGGTGAATAAATCCCAAGGGTAGAACGAGCTCTTTTTGATGCTATATCAATACCAGTTCCTGGACGTTCTTGCTCCCATGAAAAGAACTGATTTGTTGCCGCTTTTTTATTTTTTGAAAAGTTCCAGTAATTTATAAAGCAATTTACGGCCCATTCTATTTGATTAGTCGATGCTAAAACTAATCCAAGGTTATTCCATGATGAACCTCTACGTGGAGCTAGTTTAAGTGATGATGTCAGATTCATTTGTGCTGCAGTATAATCGCCGATCATGTAATATGCATATCCAAGGTTCCCTAATACTTCAGCATCTGACGGGTATATTTTTTTTGCTGTTTCAAGATTAGCTATAGCAGAAATGAACTGATTTGACCTAATTTGTATAATAGCCTTTTGATTTAGCGCTCTTGATTCTGAACGATCTTTTTTAGTGATTATTACCCGTGGTGCTGAGATTCCAGAGTTTCTATACGATGTATCAACCTGCTTAGTATTTGAGTATGTCGTTGATATGTTCTTTTTGTCTATTGTTGTTAGATAATATACGTCATTAGGGGGCGTCGTTAACATTTTGTATTTAATGTTTTCTGGGAAGTTCATTGCGGTGTATACAGTGTCCATATCAAGTGATAATGATCTTGCTTGGTCATTATCAATTTCATTAATGCTTATACGATGAACACCAATTATACTTTCGGGAAAAGCATGGCGTCGTATTCCCGCGCCAAATAAAAGAACGCAAGCACTAACACACTCCCATCTATTTGGCACTACCGTTGTTAAATTATTACTTGATATAATCAATGACATCTTTAAGGCGTCGGCAACATTACCACCAAGACTATTTAACCAAATCTGACTGAGTGGCATGTTATCTTGCTTAAATGAGTCGATTTGTTTTGCGAAAATGTATGCATCTCCTGAAGAAATACTTCCATTTACGGTAAGTAGAAACGTTCCATCCTCCATTGCTCCTGCTTGGAAGTTTAAATTTCCATATGCAGACCCTAAAGTCTGAGTAAATATTGCAGCCGCGATTATCCATTTTTTTATTTTTCTTAAGGATTTTTTTTCCATTTTACTCCTCCTAAAAATACCTCTCATCCAGTAAACCTGAGTGCGACTAATAGCTAGGACCACGAATCTTCTCTATGCCATGCCCCTAATATTATCACTAAATAATGATTTTAGGAATGCGCAAATCATTTAAAAGGAAGGTTCAGTCTAATACAATAGACTAATATTGATACATTTTTCCGATCAGTGCTTCTCACTGAGTATTTCGCTCTATTCGGTTACGGATTGGCATTGAAGTTCTATCAGAGTTTCTCATCCATTCTATCAACTGGGAACTTAACTTTTCATTCTACTTTTTAACCTGTTTTTTCGCCGCTTTCCACTACTGGCGGTTTTTTCTCGTAAATTTACCCTGCAGAACCACTCTTTGCGCGTTATGCACCAGTCTGTCCAAGATTGTGTCTGCCGTTGCTGGGCAAGATCAGTAATGGCAGACTCATCAAGCCAGACCGTCAGCGAACCGCGCTGCCTGAGCACTTTGTTGTAGGCAGACCAGTTGGTGATTTTAAACTTTTGCTTTGCCATGGGGACCTGATGCTGAAACGTCTGTAACGATCAGATCCGCCCATCTCCTGAAAGTTCGATTTATTCAACAAAGCCGACGATACAGTCAAGGTAAACAATGGGATCCTCCATCTCGAGAATGAATTATCTGTTGTTATCTACCATATTTCTCAACCTGAAACTTTGCCAGTGACTATGCCATTGGGCTTTATAACAACTAACAAAAAGTCGGTTAAGATTATTGGAGCGCTGATTACTGAATATCTGAAAAGTAGCTCTGGTTTTGATAAGCCACATGACTGTGGATTTCTTTCTTCGATAGTTGAAAAATGCTGATAGAATGGTCAGTTACCCTTTTAGTTTTCTTGACCACCTCCATAGGAGGTGGTTATTAATTGCCACTATTAAACCGTTACCTAAGTTGATATTTCTATATTTTGTACCAGTTAACACTCATGTGAACTGGTACAGTACATATCAGATACATCACTCTGACTCATCGGGGATACCATGCATCATATTGCTGTCACCCAGATGTTGTTCCCAGACATCATCGCATTTTATCGTACTGATTTCTTTTCCCTGTTTTAAAACAGTTATTTCCCCATCAGTATTTTTTCCATCATCGATATAGGAAACAGAGTAAGTATACTCGTTTTCTGGTATGTTCAATGTATGTATCGACACACCCTCAGCCCTACTGTAATTCCAGGCCTGACTTAACTGGCTCACATTTTTCACCAAAGTGATTTCAGGAATAACCCCACCATCTCCGTTAATATCCGACTTACCGAATAAATAAGCGACCTCATTATTATTTCTTAACACAGCCACCTCTTTAGTGGTTTTACCTTTTATGACACATCCGAACAGAACATCTGAATCTCCATAAGGTGATGCCATTACTGAACAGGAGATAGTAATTACTCCCAGAGCAGTCACATATTTAATTCCATTTAAAAACCTCATACAAATCCCCTCTAAAAATAAATAATAAATAAAAAGCACTTACCCCAAAGGTAAGTACTTTGCCTCAAAAATGCCTATTCAATATATACAACAATCTTACCATCTGATTGTTCTGTCACGGTAATATCTTTAGTTGTACCATCACTAAGTTGAGCAAATCCATAGTGCTGTTTCCCTTCACTTTCAGTTAACGTTACGTTCTCACATTGCTGTGAGTATTGACGTAACTGTTTATGATAGATATCCGTTACCACCTCGCATGCTGTACGTTCCAGCATCGCTTTGCTACCATTGAACGCAAAGTTCCCGATGCCATATACAACCCAGATCCCAAGCCAGACCAGCAACAGCATTTTCCCCTGACCAACGGCTTTACAACGTTTAGCAATATAAACTGGCGAAAAAAGAATCCACCATTTTGAAAAACTTGCCTTACCATGTTTATCCAGTAGCTTCCAGTCCATATAGAACAAAATAACCAGGGCAATCATAACGAACAGATTAACCGTATAGTTGACAGCTAAACTAAACAAACATGCGGATAAAACGCCGACAACAAACAATCCCGTTGCAATCCAGATATATTTTTCATGTAAAGACGAGCTGTCTATATTTAATAATTTACGGATATTCTCAGCGCTTACAAAATCAGACTTTTTTCTATCGCCAACAATAAAAGAAATCAATTTATTATTATACAGTACCCTGGCTTCATCGTTTAACAAAATGGACTTCATTTCACGGATTAATTTTAAATCTGCATCATCACGCTCACTTACTTTTTGTATCGCATGGTTTAATTCATCAAAGCTGACATTCATATCCAGCTCAAGATATTCATAATAGTTTATCATGATAATTCCTTATCTTTACATAATAGCCAAAATATTACAGAGAACGTTAAACTGATATACTTCAAGAGTGTTGAACAGGAAGTGAGTATAGCGGTAGATATAAAAGAATTATTAAAATACGTAATCACTTCCCTTATAAACATAACAAAACAACAATCCCTATACAAACAAGCAACATGAATAAAACACCAATGCCTAGATAGGCTTTAAAAAGCCTCTTAATTCTTTCTGGCTTCATTTTGACCTCACGACTACAGCAAAAAGAATCGCACCAAATATGGGGTCTATAAGCATACTGATAACAAACCATATGAAGAACGAACGGCCACTGGCCTGAGCCAATTTACCAATAACTATCGATGCTCCGATCCACAAAAGTAAAAGAATAAATGCCATCGTTGGCTCCTTGAAAAATAGCAATAAATGATTGAAGTGGTGGTTTAATGCCGTCACTTTGTCCGATAAACATGTTGAATGGATGGGCAGACTTATACCTGCCGCATTGAAACATCCTTGCTATAGGCGCATGGTGCATCTCCTAATTGTCACCCGATGAGAATCCTGGCCTGATTCTAATCAAATCCTTTCTAAGATAGGGAGGTTACGAGTGCAGGTAAAATTGTTATTACCGATCGAATTTCAATAATTGATCTGCGTAATCTATCGATATAAACGATCAATTTTATATATTTGATAGCTTGCAACTATCATTATAATGATATCGATCGTTTTTGTAGATCGGTTTATGCGGGGCATGTGGTGTATTAAAATTGATGAGGCAAGTAGTGGGTATTTTTTATTCATTAAAAACATAAGGATATGACATTTCTCATAACCTTCTAGTCAAAGGTATGACCACAATCGCCACACTCATATCTGTCAAACACGAGTCCATCAAGGGCTGAGCCGGTAACTGCTCCTGCAGTTGCACCAGCCACAAATCTCCCAAACACAGCACCAATAACGGCCCCGGCCGCAGTCCCCAGAACTGGCACAACAGAGCCGATTGCAGCCCCTGTACCTGCGCCGCTAAGTGCTCCAGCCACACCTCCAGCGATACTTCCTGCCTTCCTCCCAATATTACGTTCACTTACACGGTCAGAACCACATTCCGGGCATATCGTAGTCATTTCTTATTCTCCTGATTTACAGTTGTTAAAAGCAAAAAGGCATCCGAACGTTACTGAACGGATGCCTTCTCATAGGTAATTTTATCGTTAATGGTTATTTAGTAATTAAATAATCAATTGGGTTTTCACGCTGTTTTATCAAACACTCCTTGCATCACAGTCCTGTTTGCTAAAGAGTCAATATAATTTGCATACCACTGCAACATCTCCCTACGCTGCTCCAGATATTGAGCATGGTTGTAAGTACCACGGATAGTGTTCTTATCAACATGTGCAAGCTGTAACTCGATCCACGCCGTGTTATAGCCCTTTTCGTGCAAGATCGTACTCATCGTATGCCTGAAACCATGCCCGGTAGCCCTTCCGTGATAACCAACTCTTTTTAGTACTTGATTGATGCTCGCTTCACTCATTGGTTTTGTGATGTCGTTACGACCAGGGAAAACCAGATTGTAACGACCAGTAACTGCCTGAATTTCACGAAGTGACGCCACAACTTGATCAGATAAGGGGACCAAATGCGGGCGGCGCATCTTCATCCTTTCTACTGGCACCTCCCACACTCGCTTACCGAAATCAAACTCCTTCCACTCTGCCTGACGAAGCTCGATAGTGCGAACGCCAGTCAGCATCAAAATGCGTGTGGCAAGCCGAGTTATCGGGCTACCTGAATACGCAGCAAGAGCTTGTAAGAAATCAGGTAATTCACCAGCTAGCAGGTGGGGATAATTGGTAGACTTAGGCGCAGTCAGTGCGCTGGCTAGTTCAGAGGCTGGGTTTGTTTCAGCCCTGCCAGTGACAATGGCATAGCGAAAAACCTGATTGCAGGCCTGACGAATTTTACGCAACTTATCGAGGACGCCTCGCTTTTCTAATTTACGGAGCGAATTGAGCACTTCTAGCGGCGTAATCTCAGCAATGGGTCGTTTACCGATATCAGGAAAAATATCGTTCTCAAACGCTTCCATCAGATCTTCAGCGTAGCCTTTCGACCAGTTAGGACGCTTGTATTCATGCCATTCCAGCGCAATCGCTTTGAAGGTATTTTCAACACTGGCTTTTTTAGCCAATTTTTCTGCTTTCTTTTCTTCTCCCGGGTCACCACCCAAAGCAATAACCTTCCGTGCTTCTTCTCGCTTCAGGCGAGCATCAGCCAAAGAGATATCTGGGTAAACACCGATAGAAAGCTTTTTCTCTTTCCCAAAAAATCGGTACTTCAAACGCCAATACTTTGCGCCGTTAGGTTTTACCAGCAAATACAACCCACCACCATCAGTAAGTTTGTATTCCTTCTCCTTTGGTTTTGCAGTGTCTATCTGTCGTGCATTTAGTGGCATATGGGGCCCCTAATTTCCATTGAACGAGATGAGCCCCCTCAAAGGCCCCCAGCTACCACTTGATTTAGGTAGAACTGAGTTGACTTCGATAGAACTCGTGACAGAAAAATCCAGTAATATCAGGGATTATAAAGGATAAAAAGAGAATTCAGTAGAGGTGTGTTGACTTGAAAATGGTACGCCCTACAGGATTCGAACCTGTGACCCACGACTTAGAAGGTCGTTGCTCTATCCAACTGAGCTAAGGGCGCACTGAAGAAGTTGTTACTTCATGGGGGTGAAACGCGAGGAATTATACGGTCACCGGGCGGTGAGTCAATCCATTTCAATGTGAAATCAGGGTTGTTCGTTAGGATGAGCATAACGCGAACAGCCCTTGTCTTTTTTTTAACCACTCTTCTTATAGCAGCCCTGGCGCTGCGAAAACCCTTACCTAACTTTAAGTATTGCCTTAGAGAAGAACCTGCCTCTGGTGTCACAATGTCTGCAACTGGCTGTTTGACCGCATCGTTAGATAAGCTATAAGTGAAGACGCGCGTGACGGCGCCAGGAAGAGAAGCATGCGCATCGCAATTCGCAGAGAAAGGAGGCGTCGTTCAGGCACCGATCACCCCGGATTTAAGAATCCACACGCCTGGCCCCCGTTTTTTGATAGACTCGAACGCCTGACTCACTCACTTGCCCTCACGCACAAAACCGACTCCCCTCATTTTATTCTGGTCAGCAGCGATCAATTCTTGCGGCAAGGATTTCGTTTCGCCCCTTATCCGTTAAGCAACGGCTGGGTAACGTCAACGCTGGATAATGCGCTGGACCTGCTCCCCAAAGCACCGGGCGTGCAGTTGCTGGTCGATATTTACTACACCGATGCGCCAGCCATCGAAACGTTGGATCGCTTGCGCCGCATCAGTTTCGAGTATCCACAAAATTATATTCATCTGATTGCGCCGACACAGGATAAAAAAGCCCTGCGCTTTATGAAAGCAGTGACGGCACTTCGGATAATCAGTCGACATTCGCCGTTTCGTACCCTGCGTAAAAAACTGCTCATGCCTCAGCCGATACAGTTCAACCGGAAAAGCCATTTTTCGCGCGATGAGTGGCTTATTCTGATGGCGCTGACCCAGGGGCGTTCGTTGAAATCTATTGCCAGCGATCACGACAAAGATTACCACAGGATTATCTATCGTCTGGGGCGCATGGTGGAACGGCTCAAGCTTCAGCATCGCTCAGAACTTATTCACTTGCTGCAAAATCTTTCTGCTAGTTCAAACTGACAATTTCATTAACCTCTTAAATCTTAGATTGTTTTAAGAAATTACTTAATCAAAATGATCTTTTTTTGTTAAATTTAAACAATATTGCAAAGTTTATAACTATTCCTAAGACCCGGATTTGGATAGCAAAAATCACTATGGAAAAAGGTCTCTAAAGAGCATTACTCTGTCGCACATTCAGGCAGGAACCTCCTGATTAGCGCTATTTGTAGGGCTGTCAGTCGGTAACCACCAGATATAGTAGGGTTTTGCATTGTGCTGATAAAATATTTTCCTTAAGCCCTCCCCATAGCTTGAGTTGAGATCAAAAGGAATTTTTTGTGGAATAATCGTTGAATTGCGCCATTCCGGATATGTTTACCGATCGATTATTCCCCAATAATTGCGCCATATCAATTAACACGTTTTCAACATTTAGCATCTATTTATATTTATGCCAGAGAAAAAAGTTAACTCCTCTACAGGATTTTAAACACCTGGAGGTAAATACCAAAAATAATTTGAATAAACTTTCTGACTAGAACATCATATTAATTACTGATTGTTGCGACTTTAATAATGCTTTTCGGACAATTCATAGCAAGTATAATAGCCATGTACTTATCGTGTTATAAGAAAAGCCTTTTTCAAGGGTTGAGGCATTGTTTAAGTACCGGACAGAATTGTCACTTTATAATGGTACAAGTAGGGATAGATAACTCCTCTGGAAGTAAGCTAAAAATTAAAACTTTTTATTTATCCATTCGACTTGTAATAGTTTCCGTAAAGGAATCCCACGTAACTATTCCACCAGTCTGAGGCATATAAAGATGAAACCGGCATCCGTTATCATTATGGACGAACACCCTATAGTCAGAATGTCGATCGAGGTCCTGCTGCAAAAAAACCTACAGGTACAGGTTGTTCTGAAGTCAGACAACAGTCATGAAGTCATTGAATATATTAGAAATAATAATGTAGATATGGTGATACTCGATATCGAACTTTCCGGTTCAGACGGGTTTTCATTACTTAAGCGGATAAAGAACATCAGTGAAAGCACTAAGGTTCTTTTCTTGTCATCCAAATCTGAGTCGTTCTATGCGTGTCGGGCGATCAGGGCTGGCGCAAATGGTTTCGTCAGCAAACGGAAGGATCTGTGTGATATCTATAAAGCGGTGGAGATGCTTCTCGCCGGATATTCGTTCTTCCCGGCAGACTCTATGAATATCTTCGGTGGCGGGAACATGCGTAGTAATAAGTTTACCGACATGCCGTTATCTAACCGAGAAATTACCGTACTACGTTATCTTGCTAATGGTTTATCTAATAAAGAGATAGCAGCCCAACTATTGTTGAGCAATAAAACTATTAGCGCGCATAAATCAAATATTTTCACCAAGCTTGGCGTACATACTATCGTTGAATTGATTGATTATGCGAAAGCCCACGAATTACTTTAGCCTTTCATGAATCCCGGCCCCGAAACGGGCCCGGGAAGTCAGTTATAGTTAAGCGTAAAGGTCGCATCCGCATCGGCGCTGCCCGGCTGAGGGTTATCTGCCGTGGAGATGTAATTAGCGTAAAACGCCAGTGTGGCATCCCCTTGTGCGTCAATAGCCACCTCTTTACTCTCCTGTTGTAACGGTAAGCGAGTTTTGTCCTCATCGAGGATCTCCACCGCAACACGACTGGCCTGGCTTGCGCCATTCAGCGCCAGCAGGGTGTTGTCCTGATCGTCGGGCGTTCCGGCAAAAGTTATCGATACGGCACCTGGCGGGCAGCCGGTTAAGCGAATCGAAAACGGCATCGCCTGGGTTTTGCTGCCCGCGGTTTGCAACTGTTTCGTTGGCCACGATCCCAACTGCACTTCTTTCGCGCTGTCACTGGCGTTTACCACACAGCTTAAGTCCACGATATTACCGTGCAACTCGATGTTGATTTCACCCAACGGCGTTGCCGCCTGCACAGTACTCATCATCGCCAGCAATGACAGGGCATAGGTGAAATGACGTGGCATCTTGCCTCTCTTAATCGTAATCAACACGCAGATAGCCTCGCGATGTAAATATCCCTTCTGCTGGTTTATTACCGGTAATGCTGACCGGCCAGGCCCGAATGCCTACCTGCGCCTGCGCGGCATCATCCAGACGGAACGGAATGGTGCTGCCTAGCGTATTCGGCGTTAGCGGATTGCCGCTTGCATCGGCTACCACGAAACCTAAATCCGGATTATCGGAAACCAATGCATTACCCGACACTTTTTCAGCCTCAATACGCATCGTCAGGTACGCATTGGCTTCCACGTTGGTACATTTAATCCCAATAGTTTTGCTCTGCGCAGGTACGCTCGGCGGACGCTGCCCGGCACCCGCCTGCGAAAAGAGCGATGCGCCAATGTCGCCAAAATCAAATTCGACCACATTCCCGGCGTTAATTTCACAGCTTTGCGGCACTTCAATGGTGCCGCTATAGCTGATGGTGTAAACGACGGTGGTAAGCGGGTCCGATTTTGTGGTGGTGACGTATACCCGGAACATTGTCTGCTGCGGAATCACCACCATATTGATAAAGCGACGCGTCACTTTAAGGCGGAAAACCAACTTGGAGTCATTCACCGGGAAGGGCTGATTTTTGGAGACATTAGGGTGTGTCCCCATCTGGATGTAATCGGCTGGCGGATAAAAATCACCAGCGTAGTCATCGTTGATTTTCATCGCGCCGTCGAGATATTCATTCAGCTTTACATACTGAAAGCGGTCTTCAACGCTGGTGATAGGTAAATCCGTGCGATAGCTTCGCATCGTTGTATTACCGCTAGTGCCCTTTGGACAGGTGGCTTTCACTCCCACCAGCCCTGTTTTTTGCGATAGCGTCACCACTTGCCCCACCTGATTATTCGCACTCGTAAAAACATCGGTCAGATCATAGGCAATATCCTTTGAGATACCATCCGAGTTCGCGCACACCGTTGCCCAGGCAGGAAGCGCCGTCATTCCCAGACACGCCACCGCCAGTGCAAGGGTGCTTTTCATACTCTTATTCACGTTCACAGCGTGCTCCCATCATGGTAATCGCCTGATTTAAACTCTCCTGCGGGAGCGTATAGGTCGCCCGGCAGCGTTCCTGCGCACTGTCGCCCCATTGAATAAGCAACTCGCCGCTCAATGGCAGGCCGCTAAGGTAAATTTGCCCCTCTTCTCCCGCCATGCTGGTGACGCCGCTGTTGACTTCACGCACAATCGCGCCAAATGGCACCACGCGATCGCCTCGGCGTACGGTGATCAACGCACGCACGCCGATTCGCGTATCAAACGCTGCACGCACCAGCGCGCCACGGGTTGGCACCACGCTGCTGACGTTGTTTTCCACGTCCGTATGGTCATTCATAGAGTTGGTATCGAGCGCCACGCGGTTATAGCGATACACCGTGGCGTAGGGCATGACGGCGTAACCGCGCCAGTCGGTTTTCACCCCGGTCTGGTTTTCGATTTTCACTCCGCTGGCGCCCGGCGCTTTGATAAGCACGTTGGTATCGCCCAGAGGCTGACTGAACGTCACGCCATCGGCATGACCGACCACGCCACCGGCCAGTTGCCAGTTGAAATCATGCTGGTCACGGGAGTAGTTGTAGCCTGCGCCAACCGTACCGTACGTCGCCTGCCAGTTAGCGGAAGCACTGCCGCTGGAACCGTTGTTGCTGGTATGGCCCTGCGTCACGCTGTAGTTCAGGTTGCGTCCTTCCAGCAGCGTGCCACTCACCCCGGTTTGCCAGCTGCTATCACCGTCTTTATTACGGCTGGCGGAAGCGGTGGCATAAGCGCGGTCCAGGACGCTATCGCGACGATAGCCGTTCGGCGTAAACAGGCTGAACGGAATAGAGACGTTCGCAGAAACAATACGGTCGGTACTGTCGATACCCACTGCGCGGTTCCAGGACCAGCTCAGCGAGTAGCTGATGCCTTTCCAGCCGCCGGCATAGCCAAGCTGATACCAGATATTGGAATCGCTGGTTCCCCAGTAGGTTTGCTCGCTACCGGAGAGATACACCGAACCGTAATCCCCCAGCGATTGCGAAATATTGACCTGGAAACGCCCTTTTTTACTCCAGGTGAGGTTGTGATAACTCACGACATCCGGCACGCCGTTCTTATCATTTTCCGTTTCGGAATACTCATACCCGGACATCCGTTTCCACGCCACGTCATCAAGGGTGTAGAAACCGCGCGTTGAGTAGCGATAGCCAAGAAGCTGGAAGTTGGTGCCATAGCCGTTCAGGGATTTCGCGTACAGGAAACGCAGCGACTGCCCTTCATGCCAGCTGTCGTCTGCTAACTGGCTGCGCGCATGGGTCACATCGAGAGAAATCGCGCCCCAGTCGCCGAGATTTTTCCCCGCGCCAATGGCTGCTGCCACGTAGCGCGATGCCATCTGCGTACCGCCGTAAACCGTATAACCGCCCGGCAGGCCGACAATCATCGTGCCCTGACCAAAGAACGGGGTATCTTTCTGACTATTCCCGCTGCGGTACTCCCCGGCGACCAGGTCATACTTCAGTCGCCCTTCGCGTTGCAGCAACGGCACCGTGGAATAGGGTACGGTGTAGCGCTGCTGGCTACCGTCTTTCTCCTCTACGGTCACCTCCAGGTCACCGCTCGAAGAGGTTGGGTTCAGGTCGCTAATCGCAAAGGCGCCCGGCTGGACGTAGCTTTGATAAATCACATAGCCGTTCTGGCGAATCACCACCTTTGCTGGCGTACGCGCAATCCCGCGGACGGTCGGCGCATAGCCCTGCAAGCTGTCCGGATACATACTGTCTGAGGAGTAAAGCCGGCCACCGCGAAAGCCGATACTGTCGAACACATCGTTGCCGGTATTACTGTCGCCCAACACCATTTCGCTTTTCAGCGGGATAATCGAGCGCTGCAGCCAGGTACCGATATTCTCCCATTCGCTGTGGCGCTGCCCGTTATTGCGGGTATAGCGCCACGCGCCGTTATTACGCAGCCGCCACGGGCCGTAGTTCAGGCCGCTTTGCAAATTGAGATAGTGACTGTCGTCATCGCTGCCTTTGTTACCGGTCAGGCTATAGTTCAACAGCAGCGCTGGAATGCCTTCATCCCACTCGTCCGGTGGAATATAACCGCGCGCGCTGTTGCTCATCGCCGCCTGTGGCAGGCTCAGTCGCAGGCGTAGCGAGGCGAAATCAAAGGCCACGACGCTACCTGGCAGCAGGTTTTCCAGCGCCACGCAGCTTTCTTTCGGTTCACTCGCCAGCGCCGGGAAGGCCGTCATGTTGACGCCCAAACGCTGTAAGAAATCACGCTGAATACAGGGCGCGAGGCCCGCAGCGGGAGGGGCCGCCCCTTCGGCGGCGACAAAGGTAAGATCCTGGGTGCCGATAAATTCATCGTTACGCCAGATATCGACGCGATACACGCCCGGCGCTTGCTGATGCCCCTGCTCAAAACGCGAAAGATCGGCCACGGTGGCCGTATCTTCCGACAAAAACGCGGGGTTAAAGTAGCTCTCGCCGCGCCCGTTGGGTGACCAGAGCGCCGCCATCACAGCCAGCGTCAGCATACTGAGCGGGTGAAGGTTTTTCATGGTGTCGGCCTGCCCTGGCTTCATCAAAGGTTTACGCGGTGAACGGGCGTGATAGCCCCGTAATCATTCACGCTCTGCCACGAAAGCGTACCGCTCGCCGAGGCGGGAATCGCCTGCTGGGCGCTGTTTTTCGGCGCAATCATCAGGTTATTGATGCGCTGACCGCCAAGCTGCAAATTGACAAGCGTAACGTAATAAGGCGACGCATTGGTCACCTTCAGATGCGTGCCGCTGCGCTCAAAACGCAGGTGCGACAGGGCCTCTTCCGGCGGCATCGCCAGATTTTTTGGGCGAACGAAAAGTTTGATGCGCGACAAAATCGCCAGTTGCAGAACGTTCTTCCCTTCGATATTCGCTTTATTGACGGACGGAATCGCCTTCACGTTCATCCAGAACAGCGACTCGCGATCGGACGGCAAAGGCTGCCCGGCATAAATAATCCGCAGAGTGTTTTCACTTTTTGGCTCACTGACGAACAGTGGAGGCGTCACGACAAATGTGGATTCTTTTTTCCCAAGGTCGTTTTCAATCCATGCGTTAATTAAATAACGTTCTTTATCATTGCTGTTAGTGATGGCCAGCGACGTCTGTTTGGCGTCTGCCGGATAAATAACGCGCGTAGCGCCCAATGCCACTCCCCCGGATGCCTGCGCAGGCAGCGAGACACACAGCAGTAAAAATGACAGGGCCATGCTTGATTTAATAATTGCGTTAATCACAACAATACCTTTTCTCTTTTTGACGCTTCAGGGATAAAGCAACGTAAACCAGACATCAGACTGAATAGCGCCTGGCATAACCTGGCCGGAAATAGCCCGATAGCGCGCGCTGAAATGAAATATCAGCTCATCATCATTAATAGGAAAATAGGAAACCGGCTGGGCGTTCGGAATAATGTGCCGCTGACTATTATCAAATAATGCCAGCCCTACCCCGCTGTTTGGTTGACGGCCATCGACGCGCGACGTGGTCATAAACACCAGCGGATCTTCCGTTGGCGTCAGCCCCTGGAAGGCAATCCCCACGGTCTGCGAGACATCTTTTCGGCAGTCGACCAGGCGTAGCGTAAACGGCACCTGGGTGGTGGCAAAGCTTCCCGGCCCGGTAAACGCGTTGGTCCGGTACTGCCCCATCTCGATGCGCATATTCTGGCTTTCAGTGGCGACAGCACAGGCGCTGTTAACCAACTCACCGCGCATTTGTACCTTTCCACCTTCGATGACGACTCTGTGCGCCAGCGCGGGCAGAGAAAGCATCAGCGTGGCCAGCAGGAACACAATCCCTCTCATTCGTGGCTCTCTTCAGGTGATTCGAGCCTCATCCCTGAGGCAAAGTCACTCCCTGTATTAGCGATTACTCGTACTTCATCACAAAGGTCGCGTCCGCATTCGCCTGACCCGGCTCAGCGGTATCCGCCGTTGCTTTGTAGCGCGCGGTGAAGTTCAGGGTGTTGGTGCCCTGCAGCAGAGTCTGCGCAGAAGAGAAGGTTGCGCCATCCGGGCTCAGGGTTTTCGATTTGCTGTCGAGGATCTCGATACCCACGCCTTTCGCCGCGGTATTGTTGTTGGAAGAGTTCACTGCCAGCAGGGTTGCGTCGGTGGCGTCAGCCTGGCCGCTAAATGCAACAGCAGCGGTAGCTGATACGCTTGGATCGCAATCGTTCAGAACGATGGTGAACGGCATATTGGTGGTGGTATCGCCGACTGCGGTAAATTTCGCCGTGCGATACTGGCCCAGTTCAACAATTTGATCTGAAGACTCAGTATTTACCGCACACGCTGCGTTGACTAATTCACCTTTAAAGTGAACGCTGCCGCCATTAACGGAAACCGGCGCAGCCTGTGCGGCACCCGCCATTAATACGAAAGACGCCATCACAGTAGAGGCAATAGTACTCAGTTTCATAGGTATTCCTTGATGAATTAAAACATTGTGACGAACCGAATATCCTGTACGACTCGCATGACATAGCACGGCAAATAATTGCCAGACCGCATAACCTCAGCGTCCCTAAGAGAGTTAAAAACACTGCCAAATAATGGACAGCGAGATATTCCGGCGAGAACACCGGAAGAACTTTATTTCGACGGTAAGGTACAGAAATTAAATAAGAGAAAATACGTATAAACACTGAGCTCAGGCTAAGCCACGTCCTAATTTTTACCAGGACAAAACCCTGCAATCCGTAAGACTATCGTCAGCGGGAAGGGCTTTCGCGCGAAAACTCGTAAAGGATGACTGACAGAAAGCCCCGCATCTGACAAAATATGGCCATCCCCCTTTCGAAAGTGACAGATGGAATCTTCTCTCTGATGGCAGCTAAGATTATTGACGGTAAAACGATTGCGCAGCAGGTGCGCTCTGAGGTTGCGGAAAAAGTGCAGGTGCGCGTTGCAGCAGGAAAACGTGCACCCGGGCTTGCCGTTGTGCTGGTTGGCAGCAACCCGGCCTCACAAATTTATGTCGCAAGCAAACGCAAAGCCTGCGACGAAGTGGGGTTCGTCTCCCGCTCTTATGACCTGCCGGAAACCACCAGTGAAGCCGAGCTGCTGACGCTTATCGATACCCTGAATGCCGACAAAACCATTGATGGCATCTTAGTGCAGTTGCCGCTTCCGGCGGGCATCGATAATGTAAAAGTACTGGAACGTATCGCACCGGACAAAGACGTTGACGGTTTCCACCCGTATAATGTGGGCCGCCTGTGCCAGCGCGCGCCGCGTCTGCGTCCTTGTACGCCGCGTGGTATCGTGACGCTGCTTGAGCGCTACAACATCGACACTTATGGGCTGAATGCCGTCGTTATCGGCGCATCTAACATCGTAGGTCGCCCGATGAGCATGGAGCTGCTGCTGGCCGGTTGTACCACCACCGTGACTCACCGCTTCACTAAAAACCTGCGTCACCATGTCGAAAATGCCGACCTGCTGATTGTTGCCGTCGGGAAACCCGGCTTTATTCCAGGCGACTGGATCAAAGAAGGCGCGATCGTCATGGATGTCGGCATTAACCGACTGGAAAATGGCAAAGTGGTGGGCGATGTGGTCTTTGAAGATGCGGCAAAACGCGCGTCTTACATTACGCCGGTTCCGGGCGGCGTCGGCCCGATGACCGTTGCAACACTTATTCAGAATACGCTTCAGGCCTGTGAAGAGTATCACGACGTCGAGGAAGCATAATGGCCACATTCTCTTTAGGAAAACACCCGCACGTTGAACTGTGCGATCTGCTGAAACTGGAAGGCTGGACCGAAAGCGGCGCGCAGGCGAAAATCGTCATCGCCGACGGCCAGGTGAAAGTTGACGGCGCGGTTGAAACGCGCAAGCGCTGCAAAATCGTCGCCGGACAAACGGTGAGCTTTGCGGGGCAGAGCATTACCGTTACGGCGTAAGCCCTTTCATTCTCTGGCTTACTATGAAACGTAGGCCTGATAAGCGAAGCGCCATCAGGCAAAAATGAGAAGGGAGCCGAATGGCTCCCTTCTGTACTTCCGGCCTTACCAGCCGTATTTCACCCCCAGCATCCCCTGGGTGTCGCTGTACCCCTTGTCGCCCATCTGCACGCCCACGTTGCCCCACACGCTCAGGTTTTGACTCAGCTTGCCTTCCACACCCGTGCGCACTTCGCCCAGGTTGCGCGAGCCGTCGCGGCTGACGCGTTCCCCGTCCATCCGCACGCCGTAGGTTTCACTGTTGTAAATCCAGTTCGCTTCCACGTACGGCTGGAACTCGCGACCCTTCCCTTCATCCAGCTTGTGATGGCTGTTGAGGAAGGTCTTCACGCCCAGACGCGTCTGCACGTTGCCGTCGCCTTCGCTGCGGATGCGCGTGCCGTCATGACGGGTGTGCGCATCATCCTTCACGCCCATCCAGGTCACCTGCGCCTGCGGCTGTACGAACCAGCTGTTCAGCGTGCCCGCGCTGCCGCTGAACTCGCCCGCCTTCAGCGTATAGCCCGCTTCCAGCGAGGCCGTCAGCCCCTTCGACCGGTAGTCGTCGCGCTCGCGGTCATCCGCTTCCACGCTGTTGTCGAACCAGCTGTACAGCAGCCAGCTGTCCACGTACGCCCCGCTGCGGTCGGCTTCGTTCTGGTACCACGTGCCGTACACCCCGGCGCTGTAGCCGCTGACGCGTCCGTCAGAGTCATAGCCCGCCCGGTCGCTGCGGGTGTTACTGTGCGCGTTGGCGTAGCCGCCCATCACGCCCAGGTGGAAGCGGTCCTGCCCGCTGGTACTCCACTGCGCCACTTCGCCGCCCACCTGTAACACGTAGCGGTTGCTCTGCGTTTTCAGCTGGCCATCGCCCGCCTGCGAACGCTCATGCCCGCCGACGTGACGCATCCACAGGCTGCCCGCGAAGCTGTCCTCGTCCTGCAGCCCTTCCGTGTACTGCGGCTCGCCCAGACGGTCGTGCAGACGGTGCGTGAAGAAGCTGTTGGCCGTCGCCAGGTTGCTGATGTAGCTCCCCGCTTCCGGTCGCAGTACTGATGGCCCGGTCGGGTCGACAATCGGCGGCTGTGCCGGGGCGACAGGATCTATCGGCTCCACAGGGTCCACAGGCTCTACCGGAGTCACAGGTTCCACCGGGTCAACCGGATCTACCGGCGTTACAGGATCCACTGGGTCAACCGGGTCGACTGGATCGACTGGGTCTACAGGATCAACAGGGTCGATGGGATCTACCGGGTCAACAGGCGGTGTGCCCGTCCACTTACTGGTCAGATACCAGTTGGCGGCATTCTCGCCCTGCCCTTTCGCCAGCGTGTACACCCACGCGCCCGCTTCCACCGTGCCGGTGGTCAGGGCGAAGTTACCCGCCGAGTTGCCTCCGACATTGACCAGTTCAATGCCATAATTGGATTCAGCCCCGGAACCGCCGACGTTGTTCACCTGCACGCGGGTATTCCCCGCCGTATCGCCCTTCACCGTCAGCTTATCGGTGGCCGACTGGTCATCGCCCAGCTCGGTATTGAAGGCCATCAGGCCGTTATTGCCCGTGTAGTTGCCGTTCACCACCAGCTGGTTGCCCGGCTGTGCGCCCGGCTGGTTCATCAGCACCGTGCCGCTGTTATGCAGATTGCCGCCCACCGTGGTATTCGCCACCGCCAGCGTACCGCCCTGACGGATATCCATATCCCCTGCCGTGCTGCCAAAGCCCGAGAGCATCGCCCCGTCGTGGATATTCACCTGCTGACTCGCCATCGCCACTGCGCCATCTGCATCCGCGCCGAGCGCCAGCTCGCCGCCGGTGATGTCCGTGGTGCCGGAATACGCCACCGAAGCCGCCGTTAACGTCAGCGTGCCGCTGCCCTGTTTGTTCAGGTTGCCGCTGCCGGAGACCGCATGGCTCAGCGTCCAGTCGCTGTCGGTAGCCACCGTCAGCAGGCCGTTGTCCGTCACGCCAGCCGTACCGAGGTTCGCCGCGTCCGTGACCGTCATGGCGCTGTCCGCATCGATACGGAACTGCCCGCTGAAACTCTGGTTTTCACCGGACACCGCCACAGCCGATGCCTGCGCCACGTCAACAATGCCCGCACCGCTCAGGCTGTTGAGCAGCTCCCCGGTGACGCCGTTCAGCGTCAGGGTGCCGTCATCAATCACGTTGCCGCTGCCCGCGCCCTGCGCATCGTTCAGCACCACTTCCGCTGCACTTTCGATGGTGGTGGTGGCACTCAGACCCGCGTTCGCCCCGTCAATCGTCAGTACGCCGCCCGCCACGCCGAGATTGCCCGCCCCCGTCAGGCTGCCCTGGCTAGTGCCGCCGTTCTGCAGCGTCAGGCTGCCGCCGTTGAGCGCCAGCGTGGAGCCCGCCTCTCCGCTCAGCCTGCCCGCCGTCTGCGTGGTGCCGTTCAGGTCGGCAATAGCACCGTCACTGATAACCAGCGCCGATGTGTTGCCCAGCGCGCCGTCCGCATCGGTGCGCAGCGTGCCCGCCTGCACCTGCGTTTCGCCGCTGTAGCGGTTACTCGCGTTCGACAGCGACACCAGCCCGGCGGTATTAATGCCAAGATTCCCCTCACCTGAGATAGCGGCCGACATATCTGCCGCCGCCCCCTGCGCCCCGGCGTGCTCTGCCAGCACCAGCGTCTGCCCGGCGTGGATATCCAGCGCCTTCAGGCCGTAGTTGACATACAGGCCATCGCCCGGCGCGGTAGTCAGGCGGAAACCGTAATCCCCGTCCGCCACTACCGTGCCATTCTGCGCAATGGCGACGCGTTCATTTTCTGCCACCGGATTACCGTTCTGGTCGGTCAGGGTCAGCGCGCCGCCCGAGCCGATCACGTCCTGCGCCTGCACCAGTTGCATACTCACGTCCGTGTCATCCTGCTCCAGCAAGTTCAGCGTGGTGTCCGGGTTCATCGCACCAGGATCGTTCCACGGACTGGCCACCGTGACCTGCACATTGCCGCTGTTGGCGACCAGCGTCGGCGTCTGAACCACGCCATCGGCCTGCGTATCGGCAGGCATCGAAACATCAAACGCCAGCGTACCGCCGTTTATATTCAAACTGCCAATCTGCTGCACGCCGTCGCCAACGGTGGTGGTGTTGCCTGCATCCAGCTTCAGCGTTGCCTGGGCCAGCGTCAGAGTATTGTCGCCGGAAAGATCGAAGATGCTGTTTTTGAGCTCCGCCGTACCGGTAAAAGCTGTTCCGGTAGCGTCGGTAAAGCTGAAGGCGTTATCCGCGCTGGCGAGGTCAACCTGCAACAGGCCGTCACCCGTCAGCGCGTTGTTCAGAGCATAGTCGCCACTGGCCTGGCTGGAGCCGGTAATCGAGAGCGTGCCCGCTTCGGCAATATTCACCGCGCTGCTGCCCAGTCCGGAGTTACCTGTACTGGAGAGCGATGCCACGGTAAGCGTGCCACCGTTCACTTCCGTGCGCCCGCCGTAGCTGTTTTCGGCGGTAAAGACAGTGTGACCCGCGTCCTGCATCACCGCGCCGTTTTCCCCTGAGATCAGCTGATTAAAGCCATAGCCCGTTGCAGAATCATCGGTATGATTGAAGACCAGCGAACCGTTGCCCGCACCGAACGTCACGCTGCCGGTGCCAGTGCCGGTGATTTTTCCGGCCACTGCGGCACTTGCACCGTGTGCTGCACCAATGTTGAGGGTGCCACTTCCCCCTTCACGGCCAGCAATCACCAGGCCAGCGGTATCCAACGCCAGCGTCCCCGCATTACTCAGCGTCACAGCACCGGATCCGAGATCGCCAATCACCATGTTATTGCCTTGAAGCAGAGAGCCCCCGCCATCCACCACAATCTGTCCATCTGCTGTCGCCCTGGAACCCAGAATGATAGCGCCTGCTGTCACTCTCCCAGCAGAATTAATAGTGAGCGTGCCATTTCCCTGATAGCCAACATTAAGCGCAGAGGTGCTGAGCGTTGAGCCACTGCCTGTTACATCGGTTTTTCCCACCGACGTGGTGGAGCTTCCAATATCTACATCACCGGCCTTCACCTTGCCGCCGCTGGCAATATTGAGCATTCCAGAGCCGGTCTGCCCAACCCGAAGCCATTGCCCGATATCCTCGCCGTTGACGATATTAAGCTGCCCGCCGCTGTTGACGTTAATCGTCCCCTCAGTCTCTTCCAGGCGCGCAACGGAAACTTGCCCGATGCTGGAAACCACCGCCCCATTGGTAATATCAAGCGAACTGTTTCCGCCGTCGCCAACCATCAAACTGGTGGCGTCTAAGCGGGAGTTATTACCATCAACTTTCACCACCGCAGCCGAGCCTTCGTAATTTCCGAGCGTGGTCCTTCCCGCCGAAACCTGGCCACCTGATGAAATCATCAATGCGGCATTGCCCTGGCTGCCCACTGTTAACGAGCTTGAATTCAGGATATCCCAGCGCCCTCCCGACGAGACCTCAACCAGGCTATTCCCGCCGTTCAGGCTAGCGATTGTTGCACTTGCATTCGTAGTCACTTTACCGTAATCAGTCACCTTCATGGTGCCCTGCCCGGAATAGCCAACATTGAATATCTGGGTTGCAAGCGTAGAATTATTGCCACTTACCGTTATCGTTCCAGCCGTTCCGGTTGAAGAACCGACATATACGTCCTTCGCATTCACCGTCCCTCCATTAAGAACATTAAGACTCCCTTCGCTGCTGATCCCTATACGGAGTTTGGCATTCGTGAGAGTTAATACACCGGAACCACGCACATTCACCGCATCAGGCGCTCCCGTGTACACACCAATGCGAGAATCAGTGTCCCCTGTTAGGGTGAGGGTACCGCCAGGAAGAATATTGAGTATTGCACTGTTACCAGTACGATTGCTGCCACCGACTGTTAAATAAGTGTCTGTTTCCCTGTCGTTGATATTCACCGTTTGCCCATCCACAATATTCATTTGGGAAAAGGCAGACCCAGAAATAGCCATCATGACAAAAAAGGAAAGACACGCCTTCGGTGATAGCGTAAAACGCCCAACAGGATTGAGGTTACCAGAATATTTCGGTTGCTGACGTTGATCAACGGACGATGATTTACGTTTGCCACTTGCTAATTCAGAACAGACCTGAAATACGTTTAATGTACTATTCCATATTACGCGGTAAATCTTATTCATTGCAGTGTCTCCATGCTACTGCGCCACGACTTACTGCGGGGATGCGGTTCGTCAGGCTAAACACAGAGCCATGAGTAAATCCGCACCGCGCGGTATATTTTTATTTAATCCTTAATACTTTATTGCACGTACAGAACACCCATAGCATTTAATAAAAAACGCCAAAGAAATAAAATATATTTCAGGTAACAAATTTACTCCCGGTTACAATTCGAGTCTCACACCGCGAAATAAAACTGTCAATACGACGCCAGTTTCTGGATGACGAAATTAATTAATCACCGAAGTTATATATTATGAAAAATTCTTACAGACTCATCCTCAGCACGTCTGAAAAAATGTCTCACCCCTTTATTCCGGACAAATAGCAATTAGATTTTTACATCTTTGCATAAGACTTTTACTCATTTTCCTGCGGCACACATGAAGAGTGAAATAGCACGATTAGTCAAACCAACCACAGGCATTACCCCTGCCATCATAGCGGTTGATTATCGATCAACTTCAAAAAATCGCGATCTCCTCTGGCATACTCATGAAAATTTTGTTGCGGAAACTTTACGTTTCTCCGACCATAAGTAGAACGTTCTACTAGAACGTTCTACTTACAATAACAGCGCGATTTACGCGCAATTCATTATCTCCAGTCGGGGGAACGGGTATGGGTTTGCTGTCCGGTATTGTTAAATCATTGTCAAAACTATCGATGATTGGTCGCGCATTAATGCTGCCAATCTCACTCCTGCCTGCGGCGGGTTTGCTGCTGGCGTTCGGTGATAAATTCCATTTGCCGCTAATGATGAACGCAGGGGGGGTTATTTTCGATAACCTGCCGATGTTGTTCGCGATTGGTTCTGCGGTAGGGCTGGCATCGGAATCGGGTATCGCAGCACTCTCTGCCGCCGTTTCCGTGTTTGTCACCAATATCACTATCGGTACCGTGCTGGGGATTACGCCGGAAATGGCCTCTCAGGGCGGGAAATATGCGATGGTGGTCGGTATTCCGACGCTGCAAATGGGCGTCTTTGGCGGCCTGATTTGCGGCATTCTCGCGGCCTGGTGTTATAACCGCTTCCATGCCATGCAGCTGCCGGAATTTCTGGGGTTCTTCTCCGGCAAACGTTTTGTCGCGATTGCCACGGCAGTGCTGTCATTCCTGCTCGGCCTGCTGCTACCTTACGTCTGGCAGCATATCCAGGCGGGTATTGATTCGCTCTCCACGGTGGTGAACGGTGATAATCAGGCGGCATCGACGTTTATTTTTGGTCTGGTCGAACGCGCGTTAATTCCGCTCGGTCTGCATCACATCTGGTATCCGTCTTTCTGGTACTCCTTTGGCGACTACACCACGCAGGCAGGCCAGGTCATCCACGGCGACCAGACTATCTGGTTCAAAATGCTGGAAGAAGGGGTGAAATCCTTCAGCAGCGATACCTACCAGAATGCCGGTAAATTCATGCAGGGCGAATTCCCGCTGATGCTGTTTGCGCTGCCTGCCGCCTGTCTGGCGATGTATCACGAAGCGAACAGCAAAAACAAGAAAATCGCTTTCGGTATTCTGTTCTCCGCCGCCCTCACCTGCTTCCTGACCGGGATCACCGAGCCGGTCGAGTTCACCTTTATTTTCGTTGCACCAATCCTTTACGTCTTTAACGCCATCATGGCCGGGCTGGCGTATATGTGTATGTTCCTGTTGCATGCACACATCGCTAAATCCTTCTCTGCGGGGATGATTGACTATATTTCGTTCGGCATACTGCCGTCGTTTAACGGTTATCAGACCAACTTCCTCAGCGCGGCGATCGTCGGTATTCCGATGGCGATTATCTATTACTTCACCTTCCGTTTCGTGATCCGCCGCTTTGATATCAAAACGCCGGGCCGCGCAGACGTTGTCGCGGATGCGAAAGATAAAACCGATACCGAGCTGGCGACGGAAATTATTGCCTTGCTGGGCGGTGCGCAGAATATCGATTCGGTCGGTTCCTGTATCACCCGTTTACGTCTGGAAGTCACGCAGGGCGACAAGGTTGATAAGGATGGCCTGAACGGCGTCGGTGCACGCGGCGTGGTATTTGTCGGGGATAAAGGCATTCAGGTTATTTTCGGTGCCAGAGCACAATTTATCGCGCAAACCATGTCCACGATGATTGGCAAATAATACTATGCCGATCGACGACGCCTCCGTTACGCTTGAGGGGGCGTCGTGCATGAATCGATCATTTTCAGGGAGCGGAATTGAAGAAAGTCAGCATTATTGATGTCGCAAAGCAGGCGGGCGTATCGGTGTCGACCGTGTCGCTGGTGCTGCGTCAGAAAGGGAAAATTTCTGACGCGACGATCGGCAAAGTCCAGGCCGCCATTGATGCGCTCGGTTACGTTCACAACGTCGCTGCCGCCAACCTTCGCGCGAATACCTCCAATCTTATTGGCCTGATCCTGCCTGATTTTAGCGACAGTTTTTCCATTAAAGTGATGGCAAGTATCGTGCAGGAGCTGGAAAAACAGGGGTTTATGGTTTTTCTCGGCCAACCGCTCAACAGCCATGATCATTTAGAACGCAGCCTGCTGTCGTTTAAACAGCAGGGCGTAGCGGGCGTTATCTACCTCGCATCTGACGCCTTCAGCCCGCATATTCCGGATAAAATTCGCCACTGCCCGCTGCCCTTTGTGGTGGTTTCCCAGTCGCCGCTTGATGAGCAGTGCAACCTGGTGATGCGTGATAACCGTCAGGCCGCCGTTCTTGCCGCACGTTATCTGATTGAGCGCGGGCATCGCAGCATTGCCTACATTGGCGGGCGCGAAGACGATTTAATTCGCCAGCAACGGCTGGCAGGTTTTCGCAGCGTGTTAACGCAATATGGGCTGGTGAATCGCGAAGAGACGACGCCATGCTGTAGCGAAGATACCCACGCAGCCAGCCTCGTCACACGTCAGTTGCTGGAGAAAAACAACACCATCACCGCCCTGCTGTGCCACTCGCCTGCGGCGATGATTGGCAGCATAAACGGCATTCACCAGATTGGGCGCACGGTCGGGAAAGATGTATTTTTGACTCAGCAGGTCGCGCTGATTGGCTTTGAAGATATGCTCAATGTGAATCTCACCTCTCCCTCTTTTACCTATGTCTCGTCGTCAAGCGAAGAGACCGGGCGGCAGGCAGCGGGCTTAATGCTGCGTAAGCTCAAAGAACCAGAACTGCAAACGCAGAAAATTACGCTTTCCGGTCAATTGATTACCCGCGAATCGGCATAATTTCAGAATTGTGCGCGGGCCTTACTGCGCCCGTTTGCTGCTATATTCTCCTGATTACTCCGGGAATGTTTCGCCATGCCAACCGTTATCACACACGCCGCCGTTCCGCTGTGCCTGGGCTTAGGCCTTGGCAGCAGAGTCATCCCGCCTCGATTACTGTTTACCGGCGTTGTGCTCGCCATGCTCCCCGACGCTGACGTGCTGGCATTTAAGTTTGGCGTGGCTTACGGCAATGCTTTTGGTCATCGCGGGTTTACCCATTCCCTGCTTTTCGCTTTCGTGGTTCCGCTACTTTGCGTACTGATTGGCCGAAGGTGGTTCCGGGCCGGGTTGATTCGCTGCTGGCTCTTTCTGACCGTATCGCTGCTATCGCACAGTCTGCTGGATTCAGTGACAACGGGCGGTAAAGGTGTTGGCTGGCTGTGGCCGTGGTCGGACGAACGCTTCTTTGCGCCATGGCAGGTAATAAAAGTCGCGCCTTTTGCGCTGTCGAGTTACACCACGCCGTACGGGCATCAGGTGATTTTTTCGGAGTTGTTGTGGGTGTGGCTGCCGGGCGTGGTGTTGATGGGAATATTGTGGTGGCAAAGGCGTTGATGAGTGCGCGCTGATGCCCTCACCCCGGCCCTCACCCACAGGGAGAGGGAGAAAACCGCACTCACTTAAACATTGACACAATCGGTCCCCTCTCCCGATGGGAGAGGGTTAGGGTGAGGGGTTACTTACGACGCCACGTCGTCCCCTGCGGGCCATCTTCCAGCACGATACCCATCTCATTCAGACGGTCACGCGCCGCATCCGCCGCAGCCCAGTCTTTCGCTTTACGCGCGTCGAGACGCTGCTGAATCAGGGCTTCGATTTCCGCTACTTCACCGTCGTCCGCCTGCGCGCCGCTTTGCAGGAACGCTTCAGGCTCCTGCTCCAGCAGGCCCAGCACGGCGGCAAGTTTACGCAAACAGGTTGCTGCCGCATTCGCTTCTTCACTGTTGCCAGCCTGTTTAGCGTTGTTCACTTCTTTCGCCAAATCAAACAGCACGGCGTAAGCCACCGGAGTGTTGAAATCGTCGTCCATCGCCTCTTTAAAGCGATCGACATACTGCGCGCTGCGAACGAATTCAACATCCGTGGCCAAGGTGCCGCGCAACGCCGTGTAAAGACGCTCCAGCGCGGAGCGCGCCTGCTTCAGGTTGTCTTCGCTGTAGTTCAACTGGCTGCGATAGTGGCCGGACATCAGGAAATAACGCACGGTTTCCGCGTCGTAATACTTCAGCACGTCACGCACGGTAAAGAAGTTGCCCAGCGATTTTGACATCTTCTCGCGGTCAACCATCACCATCCCGGAGTGCATCCAGTAGTTGACGTATTCGCCGTCGTGCGCACAGGTAGACTGCGCGATTTCATTTTCGTGGTGCGGGAACATCAGGTCAGAACCGCCGCCGTGGATATCAAAATGATGCCCCAGTTGTTTGCAGTTCATCGCGGAACATTCGATGTGCCAGCCCGGACGGCCTTCACCCCACGGCGACGGCCAGCTCGGCTCGCCCGCTTTCGACATTTTCCACAGCACGAAATCCATCGGGTTGCGTTTCACTTCCGCGACTTCGACGCGCGCACCGGCCTGCAACTGCTCCAGATCCTGACGCGACAGTTTGCCGTAGTTCGGATCGGTCGGCACGGAGAACATCACGTCGCCGCTGTCGGCGACATACGCGTGACCGCGTTCAATCAGACGTTCAGTAATCTCGATGATTTCATGAATATGGTGCGTCGCGCGCGGTTCGGCATCCGGGCGCAGAATGTTCAGCGCATCGAAATCTTTATGCATTTCGACAATCATGCGATCAACCAGTTGCACAAAGCTTTCGCCGTTTTCATTGGCGCGTTTGATGATTTTGTCGTCGATATCAGTGATGTTGCGCACGTATTTCAGCTTGTAGCCAAGAAAACGCAGGTAACGGGCTACCACGTCAAAGGAAACAAAGGTACGTCCATGACCGATATGACAGAGATCGTAAACGGTAATTCCACACACGTACATGCCGACTTCACCGGCGTGAATAGGCTTAAATTCCTCTTTTTGGCGGGTCATTGTATTGAAGATTTTTAGCATCGATAATTCCATGTTGACGTGTGTGATCTGGGCTTGCGCCTGAAACGGCGTATTCTACCTTTAATTCAACTCTGAAGCAGCACACATTGCAAGGTGATCGAACCTCGCGGTTATGCTATAACAGGCGCCTATATACGACTCGCACGCGAGTTAACGCACCACTATAACGGAACAGGATGCAGAAATGGTTACTTTCCACACTAATCACGGCGATATCGTAATCAAAACTTTTGATGACAAAGCGCCGGAAACAGTTAAAAACTTCCTGGACTACTGCCGCGAAGGTTTCTACAACAACACGATTTTCCACCGTGTAATCAACGGCTTTATGATTCAGGGCGGCGGCTTTGAGCCGGGCATGAATCAGAAAGCGACCAAAGAGGCTATCAAAAACGAAGCCAACAATGGTCTGAAAAACACCCGTGGCACGCTGGCAATGGCGCGTACTCAGGCTCCGCACTCCGCAACCGCGCAGTTCTTCATCAACGTGGCTGACAACGACTTCCTGAACTTCTCCGGCGAAAGCCTGCAGGGTTGGGGCTACTGCGTATTCGCAGAAGTCGTCGAAGGTATGGACGTGGTTGATAAAATCAAAGCTGTCGCCACGGGCCGCAGCGGCATGCACCAGGACGTTCCGAAAGAAGACGTTGTTATCGAAAGCGTGACCGTCAGCGAGTAATCGTGGCGACACTCTTTATTGCAGATTTGCACCTGCAAACAGAAGAACCGGCGATCACCGCCGGTTTTCTGCGTTTTTTAGCCGGTGAAGCGCGCCGCGCCGATGCGCTCTATATTCTCGGCGATCTCTTCGAAGCCTGGATTGGTGACGACGACCCGAATCCCCTGCACCAGCAAATTGCCCGCGCCATAAAAGCGCTGGTCGATTCCGGCGTTCCCTGTTATTTCATTCACGGTAATCGTGATTTCCTGCTCGGCAAACGCTTTGCCCGGGAAAGCGGCATGACGCTGCTGCCAGAAGAACAACGCCTTGAGCTGTACGGTCGCCCGCTGTTGATTCTGCATGGCGACACGCTTTGCATTGATGACGCAGGCTATCAGGCGTTTCGCGCCAAAGTGCATACGCCGTGGATCCAGAAAGTCTTTCTGGCACTGCCGCTGTTTATCCGCCAGAAAATTGCCGCCCGCATGCGCGCCGACAGCAAAGCCGCCAACCGCCATAAATCGATGGAAATTATGGATGTGAACCCGCAGGCCGTTGTGGATGTGATGGAAAAGCACCACGTGCAGTGGCTGATTCACGGGCACACGCATCGCCCGGATGTGCATACGTTGAGCGCTAACGGCGAACCTGCGTATCGCGTGGTACTGGGTGCGTGGCATACGGAAGGGTCGATGGTGAAAGTGACGGCTGAAGATGTTGAATTGCTGCGTTTTCCTTTTTGAACGGCGTAAAAGTATTCCGCTTGTTTATCTTGTGTTAGATCTCGCCAGATGCTGGCAATAATAAATCCCCATCAACATTTCATTCCCACATCATCATTATTCACCTCGTGCATTGATAATATCGTAAACATTAATTAAGAAAATACATCCTGAATAATATCGTGACCATTTGTGCTATTGGAAAGAGCGATGCTGTAGATTTATCATTGGGTGGTGGTACAATTTAGCTTTTATATTTAACTCATAGAAAAAAACAATACCACAAGAGATCATCATGAATAAAAGATATCTTAGACAATCGATAATCATTATCGGCCTACTCTTCACGCTTACAGGATGCGAACCTTCAGAATCATCTGAAGAAAAAGCAGCAATAGCACAATTCCACACACAACTAGCTGCCGCCCAATATCATGATATATACGCTGACGCCTCTTCAGCCTTTAAAAATACAACATCAGAAAAAGATTTAACGACATTCATGGAAAAGGCTAAATCCCACTTAGGCAGTTACAACAACGAAAGTGGGGAGTTTTATAAAAAAAGTACGACGGTGAATACAGATGGTTCATCGATTACTCGCCTGTATTACCATTCTTCATTCGGTAAATATACGTCAGTAGAGGAAGTATTCAGTTTTGAAGAAACAGATGACGTTATAAAATTAGCAGGATACCACTATGAAGCATCTCCTGAAAAACCATTGGAATTAGCAGAAGAAAAAGCTGTAATCGCACAGTTCAGAACACAGTTAGCTGCTTCGCAGTATCATGAAATATATACTGCCACTTCGTCTGCATTTAAAGATAAGATATCAGAAGAAGATTTAACGAAAGTGCTGGAAAAATCCAAATCTGACTTAGGCACTTACAATAGTGGAAGCGCAAAACTTTATAAAAGAAGTGTATTATTTTCTACTAAATCAGGTAAACCATCACTGGACTCACTAAAGTACCACTCTTCATTTAGTCAATATCCTGCAGTTGAAGAAGAGTTCAATTTTGAAGAAACTGAGAACGGTGTAAAACTCGCGGGCTATAGCTATACGGCCTCCCCCCAATGACAGGCTAAATCCTTTAACCAGCCGGGTATTGAGCTTATACCCGGCTTAAAGAGTGAGTGTTGAGCCACTCAACGCAATCGTTTTCCTCCCCTCTTTTCCATGCTATTCTCTGTGGCCTACAACGTCGTGTGCAGCACACCCACAGGAGTTTTAAGACGTATGTCTTCCCGCAATAATCCGGCACGTATCGCTATCGTGATGGGGTCCAAAAGCGACTGGGCTACCATGCAGTTTGCTACCGAAGTTCTTGATATCCTGAATGTTCCTCATCATGTCGAAGTGGTCTCCGCCCACCGCACGCCCGATAAACTGTTCAGCTTCGCCGAAAGCGCCGAAGAGAACGGTTATCAGGTGATCATTGCAGGCGCTGGCGGTGCGGCACATCTGCCGGGCATGATTGCGGCTAAAACCTTAGTGCCGGTGCTGGGTGTGCCGGTACAAAGCGCTGCCCTGAGCGGCGTCGATAGTCTCTATTCCATCGTACAAATGCCGCGCGGTATACCGGTCGGAACGCTGGCGATTGGTAAAGCCGGTGCCGCTAACGCCGCCCTGCTGGCCGCGCAAATTCTTGCCCAGCACGATGCCGAACTGCATCAACGCCTGGCGGAATGGCGCCGCGCGCAAACCGATGAAGTGCTGGAAAACCCGGACCCGCGGGGTGACGCATGAAGCAGGTTTGCGTATTGGGTAACGGCCAATTGGGGCGCATGCTGCGTCAGGCTGGCGAGCCGCTGGGTATCGCCGTGTGGCCCGTTGGGCTGGAAGCCTCACCGGAAGCCGTGCCGTTCCACCAGAGCGTGATCACCGCTGAAATCGAACGCTGGCCGGAAACCGCGTTAACCCGCGAGCTGGCGCTGCATCCGGCATTCGTTAACCGCGACGTATTCCCGATTATTGCCGATCGTCTGACGCAAAAGCAGCTGTTCGACAAACTCAACCTGCCGACCGCGCCGTGGCAACTGCTGGCAGAACCAAGCCAGTGGCCCGCCGTCTTTGACCGTCTGGGGGAGCTTGCGATCGTGAAGCGCCGCACCGGCGGTTACGATGGTCGCGGTCAGTGGCGTTTGCGCGCAGATGAAACCGCACAATTGCCGCAAGAGTGTTACGGCGAATGTATCGTTGAGCAGGGTATCAATTTCTCCGGTGAAGTCTCACTGGTTGGCGCGCGAGCCCACGATGGCAGCACCGTGTTCTATCCGCTGACCCACAACCTGCATCAGGATGGCATTCTGCGCATGAGTGTGGCGTTCCCTCAGGCGAACGCGCAGCAGCTGGATCAGGCCGAAAGCATGCTGTCAGCGATTATGCAGGAGCTGAACTACGTGGGCGTGATGGCGATGGAGTGCTTCATTACGCCTGCCGGATTGCTGATTAACGAGCTGGCTCCGCGCGTACATAACAGCGGTCACTGGACGCAAAACGGGGCGTCTATCAGCCAGTTCGAATTGCATCTGCGCGCTATAACCGATTTGCCGCTGCCGCCGCCGGTGGTCAACAGCCCATCAGTGATGGTCAATCTGATTGGCAGCGATCTGAACTACGACTGGCTGAAGCTGCCGCTGGTGCATCTGCACTGGTACGATAAAGAGGTTCGCCCAGGCCGTAAAGTGGGTCATCTCAACCTGAACGACAGCGATACCGGGCGTTTAAGCGCAACGCTTGAAGCGCTTACCCCGCTGTTGCCGCCGGAGTACGCCAGCGGAATTAGCTGGGCGCAGTCAAAACTGGCTTAAGCCTAACGTGCCGGGGAACGATCCTCCCCTTCCCCGGCTCTCGTCACAAGCGTAGAATCCCGTCCGAGTTTCCCTCCCGATTTTTACAGAAGGATTTGCCCATGAATAATGGGACGGATTACCGGGCCATTTTGACAGCCGGTACCCCCATCATTGACGTTCGCGCTCCCGTCGAGTTTCAGCAAGGCTCTTTGCCTGCGGCAATCAACCTGCCGTTGATGAACGATGACGAGCGTGCTGCGGTCGGTACCTGTTACAAACGCCAGGGTGCTGACGCGGCTTTAGCGCTGGGCCATCAACTCGTATCCGGCGAGACGCGTCAACAGCGCATTGATGCGTGGCGGGCAGCCTGTGCCCGTTTTCCACACGGCTATCTTTGCTGCGCCCGTGGCGGCCAGCGTTCGCACATCGTGCAGGCGTGGTTAAAAGAGAGCGGCGTCGATTATCCGCTGGTTGTCGGTGGCTACAAGATGCTGCGCCAGGCGGCGATTCAGGCAACCGAAGCGCTGGTTCAGCATCCCATTATTTTGATTGGCGGCTGTACCGGAAACGGTAAAACACCGCTGGTACGCCATCAGCCTTTTGGTATCGACCTGGAAGGGCTGGCGCATCATCGCGGTTCATCCTTTGGCCGTACGCTGGATGCGCAATATCCGCAAGCAACGTTTGAAAACCATCTGGCCAGCGCGCTGCTTCAGCGCAGTCACGAGCAGGAAAACGTGCGCTGGGTGCTGGAAGATGAGGGGCATATGATTGGCGCAAATCATCTGCCGGAGTGCCTGCGCGAACGCATGGCGCAATCACCGATTGCGGTGGTGGACGATCCGTTTGAGCTGCGCCTTGAACGCCTGCGTGAAGAGTATTTTACGCATATGCATCAGGCATTTATTGACGCGTACGGCGAAGAGAAAGGCTGGGCGGAGTACAGCGAATATCTGCATCACGGCCTGTTCGCCATTCGTCGTCGCCTTGGTCTGCAACGCTTCGCCGAGCTGACGCAAAAGCTCGACCAGGCGCTTGTTGAGCAACAGCAGAGCGGTTCAACCGAACCGCACTTTGCCTGGCTGGTGCCGCTGCTTAATGAATACTACGACCCGATGTACCGCTATCAGCTGGAGAAAAAGGCCAGCAAGATAGTCTTTCGCGGCACCTCGGAGGCGGTGGAGCATTGGTTGTTGGGGCATTAGTGGGTGTCGGGTGGCGCTGCGCTTACCCGACCTACAAATCGACACGACCGGTGGTGATGCGAAATGTAGGCCGGATAAGCGCCAGCGCCATCCGGCAAAAAAGCACAATTCTCAACGCCGTTCGCGTTTATCCGCTCGTTTCGCCAGCCAGTCGCCAAGCATCTGCACCACCTGTACCAGCACAATCAGCGCGATAACGGTCACGACCATCACCTGGGTTTCGTAACGGTAATAACCGTAGCGAATCGCCAGGTCGCCCACCCCGCCGCCGCCGACAATCCCGGCCATCGCCGAGTAGCCGATTAAGCTCACCAGCGTAATGGTCAGGCCGCGCAGCAGCCCGGCGCTGGCTTCCGGCAGCAGCACGGTGCAGATAATCCGCATCGGGCTGGCGCCAAACGCTTCAGCAGCTTCGATAATGCCTTTATCCACTTCGCGCAACGCGCTATCGACCAGTCGCGCGTAGAACGCAATCGCCGCAACGGAGAGCGGTACCGACGCCGCAATCGGCCCGATGGTGTTGCCGAGCAGAAACTGTGTGAGCGGCAACAGCAGGACCAGCAGGATCACAAACGGTACCGAGCGAATAATGTTCACCAGCACCGACGACACCAGGTACACAAAGCGGTTTTGCCAGAACAGATGGCGGTCGGTGACAAAAATCAGAAAACCGAGCGGCAGGCCGCCGACAATCGCCAGCACCGTCGAAATGCTCAACATCTGGAAGGTTTCGTTAAAGGCCAGCGTTAAGTCCGGCAGTAAATCATCCACGGATCACCTCCACCTGTGCCGTATTTTCCCGAATGTAGGCCACCGCAGCGTCTACGGACGTTGGGTTATGCGGGGCGGTCAGTTGCACCACTAAAATCCCCAGCGCCCGCTCGGCGATATACTCAATTTTGCCGTGCAGAATATTCACCGCCACGCCAAATTTCACCGCCACTTCGGACAGCACCGGCTGCTCGGCGGAATCGCCAATGAACAGGATCTTCAGCAACTGGCCCGGCAGATGTTCGCGCAGGCGCTCGGGCAGCGTCAGGTTCAGAGTATGCGACACCAGTTGCTGGGTGAACGCATGCTGTGGATGGGCGAAGACATCAAACACCTCGCCTGACTCCACCACTTCCCCGCCGGACATCACCGCCACGCGATCGCAAATCGTTTTGATCACGTTCATTTCATGGGTGATCAGCACGATCGTGATCCCAAGCTTTGCGTTGATCTCTTTCAGCAGCGCCAGAATGGTGGCCGATGTTTCCAGATCCAGCGCCGAAGTAGGTTCATCACACAACAATACGTCAGGATGATTCGCGATGGCGCGGGCAATCCCCACGCGCTGTTTCTGCCCGCCGCTGAGCTGCACCGGGTAGCGGTTTGCTTTATCGGCAAGCCCCACCAGCGCCAAAATCTCGGCTACACGCGGCGCAATTTTATCGCGATCCCAGCCAGCCGCTTTCAGGCTGAAGGCGACGTTCTGGGCAACGGTGCGGGTGTGCATCAGATTAAAATGCTGGAAGATCATACCGATACGCTGGCGTGCTTTGCGCAGATTTGCGCCTTCAAGCGCGGAAATCTCCACGCCGTTAACCTTAACGCGGCCTTCGCTCGGGCGCGTTAAGGCGTTGAGCGTGCGTAGCAGCGTACTTTTCCCCGCCCCGCTGGTACCAACAATACCGAAGATTTCGCCCGCACCGATATGCAGGCTGACGTTATTCACCGCCCGCGTGGACGGCCCGTGGCCGGTGGAGAAATCCACGCAGACCTTTTCTATCTCAATCATACTCACCTCAGAAATGCGAAAAGGGCAGACGGGTCTGCCCTGTCAGGTTGCGTCCTGCGATTACTTCGCGTCAGACATCCATTCTGGTTTCTGGAAGGCGCTGTATATATTTTTCGGATCATCTATTACTGCACGGTAGGCCGGGGATTTCACCGCCTCGACGATATCTTTGGCAAACGGTTTATCCGCATCTTCACTACGCACCGCAATGATATTCTTCAGATTCTCGTCCAGATGCTCCTGCTTGAGCGCACTGGAGAGATCGAGCCCCGCCGCCACGGCAAAGTTACCGTTTACCAGCGCACCGGTGACGCCATCGAGCGTACGCGGCAATTGCGCGGCTTCCAGCGGTTTGAACACTAGCCCTTTCGGGTTGCTGGCGATATCGCGCTCAGACGCTTTGGTTGGGTCGATATTCGGTTTGATGGTGATGAGATCGAGCGACTGCAGGAAACGCAGGCCGCGCGCAAGGTTGGTCGGGTCATTCGAGAGCGTGATGATATCGCCCTTCTTCAACTCATCAAGACTCTTCACCTGGCGGGAATAGAAGCCCATACCCGCTGTCGGCACCACAATCAGCTTCGTCAGCTTGAGACCTTTGTCAGCGGTGAATTTATCGAAATAGAGTGAATGCTGGAACAGGTTGGCGTCGATGCTGCCGTTAGATAACGCCATATTTGGCTGTACGTAGTCGCTAAATTCGCGGACCACGACTTTATACCCTTTCTCTTTCAGCGACGGCGCAATCGCCTGCTTCACCATGTCGCCATACGGCCCCGGCGCAACGCCGAAAACAATGGTGTGCGGGTCACTGTTGGCGTGGGCAAACTGTAATCCACAGGCCAGCAGCAAGGCTCCGGTCGCGACGCGTAAACTCTGACGCAATCCCATAACTTCTCCATTTTAAACGTTGTGATGTCGTGCATATCGCCGTGCGATGCGGCGCTGTTGTTATGTCCACAAAAGGGGCAATCCTTAACATGACACAGTTCACAACCTGCTGTCCTTGAAATTATTTCATGATATTTCGAAGTATGTCTTTGAGAGGCGTCGGGAGGGGATATGCGTTTAATAACAATGCTTAGTTGTAAATAGCAAAAAGCCGGGCAGTGCCCGGCTTCAGATGTTCGAAACGACTTAGAAGTCGTAACGCAGACGAACCAGGTTCATATCACCCAGGTTGTCGGTGCTGGAGGTAAACACGTGTTCGTAGTCAACACGGAAACCGTAATCCAGCTGGAAGCTGATACCTACACCGTTGTCGGTACGCAGGTAGTTACGACCATTCACGTATTCAATACGGTCACCCATGAAGTACGGCTGGATGGATTTAACTGCGTATTGACCAATCGGGAAGGTGTAACCCGCGAAGTATTCCAGACCCCATGCGTCGCCCGCGAAGTAATCTTTCGCGTCGATTTTCTTGGTGGTCATGAAGTTCTGGTACCAGCCGCCGCCCAGAGCGAAGGTCCAGTTGTCTGGTTTCCAGCTAAACGCGGTACCCACGATGTTCTGATCGTAGGTTTTGCTGTTCTGATCCTGGTCGCGCATTTCCGCACGAGTGTAGTTCCAGGACGTACCCCAGGTCAGGTCTTTGGTGATGTGGTAATCCACACCCAGAGAACCGCCGCCACGACGTTTGTATTTCAGGCCGTTGTTCGGGTTAAGATCATCGCTGAACAGGTAAGAAGCGTAGAGATCAACGTCGCCTACAGTTTTCTTATATTTCAGAGATTTACGGGTACGATAAGAACCATCGTAGTCACCGTTGATACCGTTACCCGGAGCCTGACCAATCATGTCGTAGTCCCAGATATCGGTTTTCGCACCAACCACATCATAGTAGATGCTGTTCTGTTGGCCGAAGGTCAGCGTACCCCAGGTATCGCTTTTCAGACCGGTGTAGAGCATACGACGGGTGGTGTCGTTGCCGTTGTTTGCGTTGTCATCATAGTGATTATCCCAGTTGAAGACTGCCGGAATATTCACACCCAGTTCGTAGTAGCTGATCCAGCTAATGTCATCGAACAGGTAGTAATCAGCTGCGAAACGGAAACGGGTGCCGCCATCGAAGCCATTGCGTTTGTAGGAGCCTTTGTCGCCATCGCCCGTCATCATGTTGAACTGAGGACGGATACTCCCGCCAACGGTAAAGTTAAGACGGCTCAGCGGGTCGCCAGCCTGCGGGTCAGCTTTTAAAACGGTGATTTCCGCTTGAGAAGCGAAAGTCGTCAGTGCCACTGCTGCGCCGATCGATAATGCCAGCGCTTTTATTTTTATGGACATGGTTGTTCCTTGGATAGGTTAACTGCCATTTATTTAGCCACTGAATATTATCTTGTCTAAATGAACTTATCTTTACCGTTTTTTAATGATTTGTGCGGTTAAACTGACCCTTCTATACAATCTGTGCCTTTATTGAACAATTCCATGGAACTTTTGGGGGTAAGGATGAAAAGTGCGATTTGGCGCGCGGATTTTTCCGCCGGGAGGCAGTTGCCCGGTGGCGCTAGCGCTCACCGGGCCCTCATGTAGGCCGGATAAGCGTCAGCGCATCCGGCAATGCCGGATAAGGCGTAGCCGCCATCCGGCAATCTCTTAGCTACTAAACTGGCGGAACAACGCTTTGCCTTTTAACAGGCGAATCCCCAGCCAGCCGCCACACAGTGAAAGCAGCACTGCGCCACAAAGCGGCAGCGCCAGCCACAAGCGCCAGTCGGGCTCCCAGGGGAAATCAAACACGCGCGTTTGCAACATCGCCA
Source organism: Pseudocitrobacter sp. CD920760 (assembly GCF_057782505.1). Lineage (NCBI taxonomy): Bacteria > Pseudomonadati > Pseudomonadota > Gammaproteobacteria > Enterobacterales > Enterobacteriaceae > Pseudocitrobacter > Pseudocitrobacter sp. CD920760. Next base: position 1,357,728 of record NZ_CM173490.1, on the reverse strand, counting down.
GCGCCGTTTCTGCGCCAATGGCCGCCACCAGCCCGGAGACCAGCCCCAGCAGGGCGAACTCCGCCCACAGCGTGGTGCGCAGCAGTGGCTTGCTGGCGCCCAGCGTGCGATAAACCACCAGTTCCTGATGCCGCTGACGCATGCCGACCTGCACCTGTGCCAGCAGCAGCAGCACGCCGCAGGCGGTCACCAGCACCACCATCACTTCAAGCGCCCGGCTTACCTGCTCCAGCACCTGCCCCACCTGTTTCAGTATCGCGCCGATATCCAGCAGGCTGATGGTCGGGAATTCGCGGTTCAGCTGCGTTAACAGCGTAGTATCGCGATCCCAGCGGAAGCTGGTGAGCCAACTCTGCGGCTGCCCATCCAGCGCCCCACTCGGGAAAATAAAGAAGAAATTAGGCCGCAGGCTCTCCCAGTCAACCTTACGCAAACTGGTGACCGTGGCGCTGAAATCCTGGGTGTCGCCAGTGAACGTCACTTTATCGCCCAGTTTGATATTCAGACGCTTCGACAGCCCCTCTTCAATCGACACTTCCCCTGCTTTCGGCGGCCAGCTTCCGGCGACGATAGGATTATGGTCCGGTTGCGTCTCCTGCCAGGTGAGGTTCAGCTCACGGTTGAGCGATTCATCTTTATTCCCTTCCGTGGTCTGACCGTTTATCTGCGTCAAACGCGCGCGAACGATGGGATAAAATGCTTCAGGGATCACCTGATGTTCCGCAAGGAACGTTTTCACCGGCTGCACCTGTTCCGGCGCGATGTTAATCAGGAAGTAGTTAGGGCTTTCCGGCGGCAACTGCTGTTGCCAGCGGTCAAGCAGGTCGCCGCGAAGCACCAGTAAAAGCGCCAGTAACATAAAGGAGAGTGAAAATGCCGCCAGCTGACTCAGCGTCGACCACGGCTGGCGCAGCAGACGATTGACCGCCAGACGCAGCGGCAGTGCTTTCAGCGTTAAGCGCCTGAGCACGTTAAGCAGCATCCAGCCCAGCACGCCGCACAACAACGCCAGCACCACAGCGCCCGCCAACACTGACCACAGCAGTGGGCTACCGCCCATCAACCAGGCAAGCAGGCCGATAACCACCAGGCAAATCACCGGAATATAAAACTTCAGCGGCCAGACGCTGGCGACCACATCGCGCCGCAGCACGCGCAGCGGTTGCGTGGCCAACAGCAGGCGATACGGACGCAGCCCTACCAGCAGCGAAATCACTACCATCGTGCCGATTGCCCACAACCACGGCCAGGCGCTGGCGGAAGGCAGTGCTGCCGGTAAAACCGGTTTGAGCAGAATCAACAATATATGTTCGAACAGCAGCCCCATCGCGCCGCCGGTGATGACCGCCAGCGTGAGCAGCAACAGCCACTGACCGATAATCAGCTTGCGTAACTGCGCCCGCCCGGCGCCAAGGGTTTTGAGGATTGCCACCAGGTCATAACGGCTGCGGCAGTAGTGCCCCATAGCCACCGCGACTGCCGCCACCGCCAGTAGCAACGTTAACAGCGCAGAAAGCAACAGGAACTGCTGCGAGCGTTCGAGCGATTTCCCTAACGCGCCTTCGTCCTGCTCCAGGCCATACCAACGATGCTCAGGCTTCAGTTGCGGTAGCAGCCATTTTTCATAGCTCGCCAGCTGTTCTGGCGTGCCGCCAAATTTGTAGCGCCAGCTCACGCGGCTGCCGGGCTGCACTGCCCCGGTTTTTTCGACGTCAGCCATGTTCATCATCAGGCGCGGCGCCATCTGGAAAGGGTTGAAGCCCGCATCCGGCTCCTGGACTATTTCCCCGGCGATGCGCAGCGTGGCATCCCCGACGTCAATTTCATCGCCGGTCTTCAGGTTTAACAACGCCAGCAAACGCGGCGCCAGCAGCACAGTGCCAGGCTGCGGCTTCACACCCTCCGGTCTGGTTTGCAGCGTGCCGTACATCGGATAAACACGGTCTACGGCTTTGACGTCAGCGAGCTGCGGAGTATTCCCCGCCCAGGTCATGGTTGAAAAACTGACCTGCTCGCCAACCTTCAGGCCCTCTTCCCGCGCTTTATCCAGCCAGGCGGCGGGCACTTCACGCGAACTGCGCAGCGCGCGATCGCCCGCCATATATTCACGGCTTTGCTGACTTAAGCCCTTTTCCATGCGGTCGCTGATACTGCCGAGCGCCAGCACGCAGGCCACCGCCAGGCTTAACGCCAGCCAGACAATCAGCAGCGACGGCGAGCGCCACTCCCGCCAGAACCAGCGTGCAATCATGCTTCCTCCCGCAATTCACCGTCCACGAGGCGCAAACGTCGGTCGCAGCGCGCCGCCAGCTGTGGATCGTGGGTCACAAGAATGAGCGTCGTGCCATGTTCACGATTGAGAGAGAAAAGCAGATCGGCAATTTTATCGCCCGTCTGCCTGTCGAGGTTTCCGGTGGGTTCATCGGCGAAGAGGAGATCCGGGCGACCATTAAACGCGCGCGCCAGCGCCACGCGCTGCTGTTCACCGCCCGAAAGCTGTGCCGGAAGATGATGCAGACGCTTGCCAAGGCCAAGCTGTTCGAGCAACGCTTTCGCGCCGCCCCGGCTCTGACTGTCGCTTTCGCCACGCAGCAGCGCCGGAAGTTCAACGTTTTCCAGGGCGTTGAGTGTCGGGATCAACATAAAAGACTGAAAAACAAAACCCACATGCTGCGCGCGTAAACGTGCCCGCGCTTCTTCATCCAACGCCGTCAGCGATTGCCCAAGCAGTTTCACATCGCCACCGCTGCCGTCATCCAGCCCGGCCAGAATCGCCAGCAGCGTTGATTTCCCTGACCCCGACTCACCAATCAGGGCAATGGTCTGCGCCGGTTTGACAATCAGGTTAACTCCGGTAAGGATGGAAAGCTCATGCTCTCCCTGACCGACGGATTTCTTAAGATGATGAACTTCAAGCACGTTTTCCGCTGGCATTTGCCCGTCCTGTTTTTGATTCTGTTAAGCTTCCGCGCCGCCGCCGCAGACACGTTGTTGATTCTCGGCGATAGCCTGAGCGCGGGATATCGTATGGCCGCCAATACGGCCTGGCCTGCCCTGCTCAACAGCAAATGGCAGCCTAAAACAGAGGTGATTAACGCCAGCATCAGCGGCGACACCTCAGCACAGGGGCTGGCGCGCCTGCCTGCGTTGTTGAAACAGCATAAGCCGCGCTGGGTACTGGTTGAGCTGGGCGGCAATGATGGCCTGCGCGGCTTCCAGCCTCAGCAAACCGAGCAAACGCTGCGCACCATTTTGCAGCAAATTAAAGCGGCCAACGCCGAGCCGTTGTTAATGCAAATTCGCCTGCCCGCAAACTACGGACGCCGTTATAATGAGGCCTTTAGCGCGATTTATCCGCAGCTTGCCCAGGAATTCACTATCCCACTGCTGCCCTTCTTTATGGAAGAGGTTTATCTCAAACCGCAGTGGATGCAGGATGATGGTATTCACCCCAATCGTGACGCCCAACCGTTTATCGCCGACTGGATGGCGACACGCCTGGCACCACTAGTTAATCACGACTCCTGAATGTAAAGGGGCGTTCTCAGGTAAAGTTATGCAAAAAACGGTTTTAATTACAGGATGTTCAAGCGGTATTGGTCTGGAAAGCGCCCTTGAGCTGAAGCGCCAGGGATTTCGCGTGCTGGCGGCCTGCCGCAACCCTGCCGACGTCGCGCGGATGAACGGGATGGGGCTTATTGGTATTGAGCTGGACCTCGATGACCCTGCAAGCGTAGACCGTGCCGCCGATGAGGTTATCGCCCTGACCGGCAATCGCCTGTTCGGCCTGTTCAATAACGCCGGTTTTGGCGTCTACGGCCCGCTCAGCACCCTTACCCGGACACAGCTCGAACAGCAATTTTCCGCCAACTTTTTCGGCGCGCATCAGCTGACTCAGCGTCTTCTTCCGGCAATGATCCCGCATGGCGAAGGCCGCATCGTGATGACGTCGTCGGTAATGGGGCTTATTTCTACGCCCGGTCGCGGCGCCTATGCCGCCAGCAAATATGCGCTCGAAGCGTGGTCCGACGCGCTGCGCATGGAACTGCACACCACGGGCATAAAAGTGAGCCTGATTGAGCCTGGCCCGATTCGTACACGCTTCACCGACAACGTGAATCAAATCGAGCAGGATAAACCGGTTGAGAACCCCGGCATTGCCGCGCGGTTTACCCTGGGCCCGGATGCGGTCGTGGAAAAAGTGCGTCACGCCTTTATCAGCGACAAACCCAAACTGCGTTACCCGGTGACGCTGGTTACCCACGCCGTTGGCTGGTTGAAGCGCCTGCTCCCGGCCTGCGCGATGGACAAAATTTTACGCGGCTAAGTTGAAGCCGAGCTTCGCGCCCCCATGTAATAGTCAAATCGACAAAAGAGAGTGGCTCATGTCCGTACAGAATATCGTCAATATTACCGAAGCTAACCTGCACCAGACGCTGGAACAATCTGCCACCACGCCGGTGCTGTTCTATTTCTGGTCTGAACGCAGCCAACATTGTCTGGAGCTGACACCGGTTCTGGAAAACCTGGCCACGCAGTACAACGGTCAGTTTATTCTGGCAAAAGTAGACTGCGACGCTGAGCAGATGGTGGCCTCGCAGTTCGGCCTGCGCGCTATCCCAACGGTTTACCTGTTCCAGAATGGTCAACCGGTGGACGGTTTCCAGGGCCCGCAGCCGGAAGAAGCCATTCGCGCCCTGCTCGATAAAGTTCTGCCGCGTGAAGAAGAGCTGAAAGCCCAGCAGGCAATGGAACTGATTCAGGAAGGCAACTATGCTGACGCGCTGCCGCTGCTGAAAGATGCGTGGTCCATGTCGAATCAGGATAGCCAGATTGGCCTGCTGCTGGCAGAAACGCAGATCGCGCTGAACCGTTCTGAAGACGCGGAAGCCGTACTGAAAACCGTGCCATTACAGGATCAGGACACCCGCTATCAGGGTCTGCTGGCGAAAATTGAACTGCTGAAACAGGCCGCTGATACGCCGGAAATTCAGCAGTTACAACAGCAAGTTGCGCAGAACCCGGACGATGCCGCGCTGGCCTCGCAGCTGGCGCTACAACTACATCAGGTAGGTCGTAACGAAGAAGCGCTGGAGCTGTTGTTCAGCCATCTGCAAAAAGACCTCGGTGCGGCTGACGGACAAGCGCGTAAAATGCTGCAGGAGATCCTGGCGGCGTTAGGTACCGGTGATGCGCTGGCGTCGAAGTATCGTCGTAAGTTGTATTCGCTGCTGTACTGATTGATTGCCGGATGGCGGCTGCGCCTTATTTGGCCTACAGACATGTGAACGTGTAGGCCGGATAAGCGTCAGCGCCATCCGGCTTTTTCTCACATCTTCTTCAACTGCGACACCACCAGTTGATGGCGTGAATTGTAGAATTTCCGGTACGTGAGATAGCAGGCAATAATCGTCGACAGGCTGGCAGTAGACAGAAGCATAAACGTCACCATTATTTGGTATTTAATCGCTTTTACCGGGTCAATCCCCGCAAAAATCAGCCCTGACATCATCCCCGGTAAACTCACCAGTCCGACGGTTTTCGCCGAATCCACCGTGGGGATCAGCGACGCGCGAATGCTTTCGCGAATTAATCGCGCTGAGGCCATTTTAGGCGTCGCGCCCAGGCTGAGTTTCTCCTGAATCTGCTGCTGTTCCGCGCTAAAACGCTGCCCAAGATTGTTGTAACACAACCCCACCGCCACCATCGCATTGCCGGCAATCATCCCGGAAATAGGGATCACCTGCATCGGCGTAAATTCAATCGAGCCTGAAAAAACCAGTACGACCAGCGTTAACCCGGCTCCGGTGGTGATGGCGATAAACGACGAAACAAACGCTTTGCTGATGTATTTACTGCGTTTTTGCGCGTTGTAAGCAGCGTTAAAGCAGATGAACAGCACCATCAGCAGCGTCAGAATCGCGTGATTAACATTGAATATATATTTCAGCACATAGCCGACAATAATAAGCTGTACAACCGCCCGGCAAATACTCCAGATAATATCTTTTTCCAGCGCCAGTTTTTCCCGGTAGCTCACCACAATGGCCACCAGCACTAATACCATTGAGAGTGCCAGTGACTCATTGGTTATGGCGTGTTCATTCATCGGCGGCCTCCAGCATATCCTTTCCCGAGAGCGGTAATGTAATGACATCATCCGCATGTTCTATTTCATCTTTATCGTGGGTGACCCACAGCACGGCGATATTTTTCTCCCGAACATAGCGATGAATAATATCGTTCACGTTATGCTTATTTTCTTCATCAAGCGCGCTGGTAATTTCATCCAGTAATAAAACGTCCGGCAAAAACTGTAGGTTGCGGATCAGAGAAATACGCTGCTTTTCGCCACCAGAAAGATCGTTGATTGATTTCGACAATGTTTCTTCCGGTAAGCCAAACCGCGTCAGGAAACCCAGAAAAGTGTCCGGCTCTGTACGTTTATCACGAATCTGCCAGGGGAAAATCAGGTTGTCATAGACCGTTTCGCCAAACAAGGCAGGCGTTTGCGCGCAGTAGGAAACCTGCTGACGATACTGCTCAGGCGACAGGCTGGTGTAATCCTGGCCTTTAAACTGAATCGTCCCTTCACTCGGGCTTAATAGTGAGGCGATGATTTTTAATAATGTACTTTTACCACAGCCCGAGGGGCCGGTTATCAGCTTAAACTCACCCGGCGCAATACTGAAATTGATATCGTTTAGCACCTGCCGCTCACCAATGCGATAACCCACGCCTGTTAATTGCAGAATCGCGTTGCTTTCCATCATGATTATTTGAAGCTCCTGTTCCGGACTAATGGACACAGTGTAACGATATTTTTGCAGGTGGAGTTAATCGAAAATAATTTATTTTTCACAGCACAATAAAAAAGGCGCTCACCGGCAAAATCGGTAAACGCCCTTTCTAGTACCCTGTGTAACGCTTATTCACTACCGTCAGGAAAGTTCTCTTTTAAGTATTCCAGAACGTTTTTATTGACCTTGTGTTCTGTGAATTTATAGCCTTTCCAGTACTCCGGCTGCTCGAGGTAGACTTCGGGCGGAATGGTGAAGTCACTTAACACCATCCACTCAGCAAACAGCTCTGGGTTTCGTTTCTGTACCAGTTGTAGCAACATTATCAATGACATAGCAGAGGCAGGAACATTAACCGAACCATCTAAATATTTATGTATGGTTGAACGGTTGGCCCTGAACAGTATCGGCAAGATAGCTTTATCTAGCCCCATCTCTTCAAATATCTTAGCAAAATCATTCATTTACATGAATCCCTACCGGTTTCAAGACACCTCAAAATTGAGATTAATCAAAGAAACGTATTTTACCACATTTTGGCATCACAAACATTAGGCGTTCAGAAACACAGATTCATTTGTGTGATTAATCAAAAGCTTACTTTTCTTTACAAAACAACTATCACATAACAAAAACCAAATATGTTTCCAATGAAAACCTAAATAACCACCCAATGGAAACTTTTAGAGAATCACCCTCATTTTATCGTGCTTTACTTAACATTTAATGCGGCGTAGATTCCTGATTCTCGAAACGACATTTGATTCTATTGGAATCAAAAATAAGTTCATAAAGAAACTTAAACAGCAATTATTTTTAAAGAGAAATTAACAAATGAAGGCAATCAGCAAAACATTCCTGGCTATAGTTATCGGTGTGGTTTGTTCTGGCACTGCGCATGCAGCCCTTACTCAAGGCCAGCGCGACGCCGCGTTTTCCATGTTCCATGAAGGCGCAAGCCTTTACAATTCCCTTCCTCTGGATGCCCCAGAAGATGAAGTCAATGCTGCACATGATAAAGCGGTTACCGGTCTGGCAAGACTGGGGGTAAAGGCGGGTGATTTCGAATCGGCTATCACTAACATTAACTCAATGGCGGGCACCGTAGAAAATTTACAGGCAATGATTGGATATGATTTGAATGGTTCGTCTGCGGCAATACGCCCTCATCTTCCAGGTGTACGGGCACATGAAAGCGCAATGAAAGATGAGGCGCTGCGCGATGCTTATCGCAGAGGAACTGGTGAGGTGATTCCCCTTAAAGCACCGGCGACAGAAACCGTCAAGGGGCAATACACACAGACTAAACCTGCCGCGCTCTCACTGGATAAATCAAAAGCGAAACCAGTCATCAGCACCGAGCAATATCGACAGGCAACAGCAGTAACGCTGACCACAACGGAAGACCACGTTGCGAAGAATTCAGCAGAGATTGCCGAGCATGCTAACACGCTTGAGCAGCACCACCGCGTTTTAGTCGCCGTAGGTAAAGAGATGCAAAATATCCGTGACACCACCACTGATAACACGGCCGCTATTGACCAAAATGGCAGTGATATCCAGTCCGTTGCGGAATATGCGAAAGGCAACCACGCTCAAATCATTCAGACAAAAAATACCGTAGAAGGCATCCAGAAACAGGAAACTATCCAAAATGGTTCACGCGTTCAGGGCATGATGATTGCGAAACATAACGCTGAACAGGAAGCCATCCAGCAGCAAATTACCGCACTGGCGGAAACTATCCCTGCGGCTACCGTTGATCACAGCAAGGAAATCGCTGCCAACCGGGAATCTATCAATACAACCAATCGTACATTAACCGATCTGAAGAAGCAGCAGAAAGCCGAGTCAGATTATTACGAAGGGCAGATTCAGAACCTGGCCGATGAAGCCAGTGCAGCGATCAACAGCGATCGCCAGCAGATCATCAGCACACAGCAACGCGTGGACTCCAATGCCGCACAGCTGAGCAAACTGAACAGTAATTTCAGCAGCCTGAAGCATACCGTTGACGAAAATAAACATGAAGCTGCGGCCGGCTCCTCCTCCGCAATGGCGCAGGCGAACATTCCTCAAGTACTGAATGGTCAGACAGTTGCCGTCGGTGCTGGTGTTGGTGGCTATGATGGCGAATCCGCTATCGCCGTTGGGGTGTCCTTCCGTGCCGCAGACAGCGTCACCGTCAAAGCAACCGTCAGCGATGATTCTCAGCAGAACGTCGGGTATGGCGCGGGCGTCTCTGTAGGCTGGTAATGCTTCACACCATTGGGCGCTCTGCTGAGCGCTCTTTTTTTGCCTCAAACATATTGGTCAACAGATTTTTATGATGAACATAATGAAAGAAATGAAGAAATTAACACTGCTGGCCTTCGTGCTGCTTGCCGGTTGCTCATCATCTGCTTCCCGAATGGCGGAATGTCAGGCACAGGGAATTTCCCGCAATACCTGTTATCTTGCCGAGCAAAACAGACAAGCGGCTATCCTGGGTGCCTCGCAAGCACAAGCTTATAAAAACGCCAGCGAGGCTAATGACGATTCAGGGAATAAACATCATCATCACGCCAGACAATATGGCCAGGCTGCGCATAAAAACCACATTTATAAGGGATATGGCGTGGCGTTCCGAATGAGCAGCAAAAATTTTGCTTACCTGAATGATTCGTTGTGCGCTATTGATGAAGACAATACCGACGCCACAACCTATCAGAGCGGCCTTTATAATGTCATTGTCTATCACCGCACCGGTAAAGTGGCGTTGATGAAACAGGGGCAATTCCAGGGATATTTAAAATGATGTCTCGCCAGGAGGGGGTCATACATGCCGTTGTTATCGCTGCGTTTATATTCGCCCTCCTGCAACTGGTACTGTTAACACTGCTCATCCATGCGATTAATGTTAACAATGAAGTCCATGAAGCTGTTTATCAGTCGAATAAACAGCTGATTGGAGAAGTACAACAGCTGCTCGCACTTCCCGAAATGTTAAAAAAATAATTATACTGTCTGCATAATGTTCCCCTCTTTTTACTACCGGTTTTAAGAGGGGCTTTTTAATCAGGCTTAGCTGTTCTTTTAAAACGTCCTGTTCCGGACTTAAGGTATAAAGTGACGTAATATCGAAATCTGGCAGGCGAATTTCGTCGCAGTAGCCGATATACTTAACGTCAGCAGCGGCATCATACCGCTGAGATAAACGGACGGTATAACAGGAGGTTTCATGCTGATATTTATCCCTATCATGATTTTTGTCGTACTGGTGGTCGTTGCCGCTGGCGTCAAAATCGTTCCTCAGGGCTATCAATGGACGGTCGAACGTTTTGGTCGCTACACCAATACGCTTCAGCCTGGGCTTAGCCTTGTCGTGCCCTTCATGGACAGGATTGGCCGTAAGATCAACATGATGGAGCAGGTTTTAGATATTCCGTCTCAGGAAGTTATCTCCAAAGATAACGCCAACGTCACCATCGATGCAGTCTGTTTTATTCAGGTCATTGATGCGCCAAAGGCTGCCTATGAGGTGAGTAACCTTGAACTGGCGATCATTAACCTGACGATGACCAATATTCGTACCGTGCTGGGTTCTATGGAGCTTGATGAAATGCTCTCCCAGCGCGACAGCATCAACACGCGTCTGCTGCATATCGTTGATGAGGCCACCAATCCATGGGGCATTAAAGTCACCCGTATCGAAATCCGCGATGTTCGCCCACCCGCAGAACTGATTGCGTCGATGAACGCCCAGATGAAAGCTGAACGTACAAAACGCGCCTATATTCTGGAAGCTGAAGGTATTCGTCAGGCGGAAATCGTTAAAGCCGAAGGGGAAAAACAGTCGAAGATCCTCAAAGCGGAAGGTGAACGTCAGTCGGCCTTCCTCGAAGCGGAAGCCCGTGAACGTTCCGCAGAGGCAGAAGCGCGTGCAACCAAAATGGTGTCAGAAGCCATTGCCGCCGGGGATATTCAGGCGGTGAACTACTTCGTCGCACAGAAATATACCGAAGCGCTGCAACAGATCGGGACATCCAGTAACAGCAAAGTGGTCATGATGCCTCTGGAAGCCAGCAGCCTGATGGGCTCTATTGCAGGCGTGGCCGAACTGATCAAAGACAGCGCCAACGAACGGAAAAGATAATGGTCGAGATGATTCTGGCTCATCCGCATATTTTCTGGTTAAGCCTGGGCGGCCTGTTGCTGGCCGCCGAGATGCTGGGCGGCAACGGTTATCTGCTGTGGAGCGGCGTTGCCGGGGTGATCACCGGCCTGCTGACCTGGGTTCTGCCCGTCAGTTGGGAGTGGCAGGCGGTAATATTCTGTATCCTGACACTGCTGGCGGCGTGGCTGTGGTCAAAATGGCTGGCGCGCCAGGTCAAGGAGCAGAAACCCGCAGACAGTCAGCTTAATCAACGCGGGCAACAGCTTGTGGGGCAGCGTTTTACCCTCGATAACGCTTTGGTTAACGGGCGTGGGCAGGTTCGGGTTGGCGATAGCGCCTGGCCCGTTATTGCTGATGACGATTTTCCTGCGGGGTCAAAAGTTGAAGTCATTGCGGTAGAGGGCATTACGCTGCGCGTTCGTCTCTCTGATCAGGCAAAACGTTAAGCCTGCTTTTTATGCTGGCAGCAGCCCGAAAGATGGTCGATTATCGGGCAATCCACGCCGTCATCACCGGGGCAGGACGCCGCCAGCGCCAGAAGCTGATCGCGCATCGCTTGCAAGTCGCTGATATGTTTTTCAATTTCAGCGACTTTTTGCAGGGTATGCGCCTTCACATCCGCGCTGTGCCGTTTCGGATCATTGAAAAGCGTCACCAATTCGCCACACTCTTCCAGATTAAATCCTACCTGCCGTGCCTGACGTAACAGCGTAAATTCATCAATATGTTTTTGCGTGTAGCTACGGTAACCGTTCTCGCTGCGCAGCGGCGGCGTCACCAGCCCCTTCTCTTCATAAAAGCGAATGGCTTTACTGGTTAAGCCGGTTTTTTTGGCAACATCGCTGATGTTCATCCTCGTCTCCGAATGCAGTGATACCGATCGGCCTAGTATAACCCACTCCACTCATCATGCCGCAATGGCGGTAACAGTTGATACAAATCAAAAGAGCCCACCGTTTTACACTTTCATCGTAGACGACATCCGGGGTAATAAAATATAAATGCAAATGATTTTAATTATCATTCAATAATCGGATGTTGAATATCAATGACATTGAATACCGTCGGTGAGCTGGATCTCACCCCCCACTTCGCGCTGGAGGGCAATCAGCCCTTTAAAGATCGACGGGCAACGATGCCCTGGCGCGGCGCGGTCCCCATCGCGAAAGAACAGATGGCACAAACCTGGCAACAGATCATCAGCGAGGTGGCGCCGCCACGCAAGCGCCTGCTGTATCTCCATATTCCCTTTTGCGCCACCCATTGCACCTTCTGCGGTTTTTATCAGAATCGCTATCAGGAGGAAAGCTGCACCCGTTACACGGATGCGCTGCTGCGCGAAATTGAGCAAGAGGCTGACAGCGTACTGCATCAATCCGCACCAATTCATGCGGTCTATTTCGGCGGCGGTACGCCATCGGCACTCTCGGCGCCCGATCTGGCCCGCATTATCACCACGCTGCGTAAGCGCCTGCCGCTGGCGCCAGATTGTGAAATCACCATCGAAGGGCGGGTCCTGAATTTTGATGATGACCGCATAGATGCCTGTCTGGATGCAGGAGCAAACAGATTTTCTATTGGCATTCAGTCATTTAATAGCAAAATTCGCAAGAAAATGGCACGTACTTCTGACGGCCCTACCGCGATCGCGTTTATGGAAAAGCTGGTGCGGCGCGATCGTGCAGCAGTCGTATGCGATCTGCTGTTTGGTCTTCCGGATCAGGACACCGCGCTGTGGGGCCAGGATCTCGCTATCGCGCGTGATATCGGTCTTGATGGCGTTGACCTTTATGCGCTTAATCTGCTGCCGAATACCACACTCGGTAAAGCAGTGGAAAACGGGCGAACCACGCTTCCATCACCGGGTGAGCGTTGCGATCTCTATCTGCAGGGGCATGATTTTATGGCGAGTGCGGGCTGGCGCTGTATCAGCAACAGCCACTGGGCACGGACGACCCGCGAACGCAATCTTTACAACCTGTTAATTAAACAAGGGGCCGATTGCCTTGCTCTCGGTTCTGGTGCCGGCGGTTCCATAAACGGTTATTCCTGGATGATCGAACGCAATCTCGACGCCTGGCACGCTGCCATCAAGGCCGGGCAAAAACCGCTAATGATGATGATGCGCACCGCCGAGCGTGCCTTCCAGTGGCGACATACATTACAGGCTGGTGTAGAAACCGCCAGGGTACCACTCGATGAACTGACCCCTCATGCCGAAAAACTGGCACCGCTGCTGGCACAGTGGCACAACGCCGGGCTGACGCTCGACGCTTCCACCTGCCTGCGCCTGACCCATGAGGGTCGATTCTGGGCCAGCAATATTTTGCAGTCTCTTGATGAGTTAATTCAGCAACTTAATTCGCCGCGCATTGTGGTTGAAAACCAATCAGGGAGTAACCTATGAGCCATGTTTCTTTACAGGATCTTTTGAAAACGGAACCAGACGGCACGCTGGAGGCCATTGCGACACAATATAAAACCACGCTGCTGGATGTCGTCCAGAATCTGCCGAACGCAACGCTGGTCTCCGGCGATAAGTTTGACACCGTTTGGCAGAGCGTTGTTGATTGGGGCAAAGTCACGACGCTGGTCCATACTTCAGACGTGATCCTCGAATTTAGCGGCGACCTGCCTTCCGGCTTCCATCGCCACGGCTACTTTAACCTGCGCGGGAAACACGGCATGAGCGGCCATATTAAAGCGGAAAACTGCACGCATATCGCGCTCATTGAGCGCAAGTTCATGGGCATGGATACGGCATCAATTTTGTTCTTCAACGCGGCGGAAAGCGCGATGCTCAAGATATTCCTGGGCCGTGACGATCATCGTCAACTGCTGGCCGATCAGGTTACGGCATTCCGTATGCTTGCTGCCACGTTGAAAGGAGATGCCGGATGAGACCGTGGTTAATATTCGGCGCGGGCGGTAGCGGCGTTGGCGCGCTAATGCTGACTCACGCGCTGGCTGAAGGGCGCCCGGTATATGCCGTGGTACGCAAGCCGGATGTCGCCGAGCGCCTTACACAACAGGGAGTCACCGTGTTCACCGGCGATGCCTGTAACACCGAGCTGGTTACCCTCGCCTGTGAGGCGGCGGGGGCAAACGCCACTATGTTGTCATCCATGGGCGGCGCACAGGAGTATCTCGCGCACCGCACAGTGATTGATGCCGCAGAAAAAGCGGGACTCTCGCGCATGATCCTGGTGACGTCGTTGGGCTGCGGCGAAGGCTGGCGCTGGCTCTCTCCCCGCGCACGCGCGGCATTTGGTCAATCGATACGCGAAAAATCCCTGGCCGAAAGCTGGCTGCAAACCAGCACGCTCGATTACGCCATCCTTCGCCCCGGCGGCCTGTTGACGGGCGACGCGACAGGTAACGCACAGCGTTTCCAGAACAGAGAGGTGCACGGTTTCGTGATGCGCGCAGATGTCGCCGCGCACGCGGCAGAACTGGCAGGCGCGCCTCAACTCCACCAGCAGATTTACAGTCTGGTTGACCCCGAACTGAAACCCGCCCGCGCCTGATTGCCGCCCCAACCGAGCGCTCTTTTACGTCTCTTCATCATCATTGTAAAAACCGCCTTGACCTTCCCCTTGCGGGAAGGTTTAAGCTTATTCACACTCAGAAGATAAGGAGTTTGTTATGTCCAATACTATCGACCTGACGCTTGATGGCCTCTCCTGCGGCCACTGCGTTAAACGTGTTAAAGAGAGCCTGGAAAAACGTCCTGATGTGGAGCAGGCTGATGTCACCATTACCGAAGCCCACGTTACCGGTAGCGCCAGCGCGGAAGCGCTGATCGAAACCATTATTGAAGCGGGTTACGGCGCAGAGTTAAGCCACCCAAAGGCTAAACCGCTGGCGGAAGCAGTAACCCCGTCGGAAGCACTGACAGCGGTCACCCCTGAGCTTCCGGCAGCCCAGGATCTGGATGACAGCCAGCAGTTGCTGATCAACGGAATGAGCTGCGCCAGCTGCGTCTCTCGCGTGCAAAAAGCCCTTCAGGCGGTACCGGGCGTCGCACAGGCACGGGTAAACCTTGCGGAGCGCACTGCGCTGGTGATGGGCAGCGCCTCCGCCGCTGATTTAGTCCACGCCGTAGAGAAAGCAGGCTACGGCGCGGAAGCGATTGAAGATGATCTGAAACGTCGTGAGCGCCAGCAGGAAACCGCGCTCGCCACCATGAAGCGCTTCCGCTGGCAGGCGATTGTCGCGCTGCTGGTCGGTATCCCGGTTATGATCTGGGGAATGATCGGCGACAACATGATGGTGACCGACGCCAACCGCTCGCTGTGGCTTGTCATCGGGTTGGTGACGCTGGCCGTGACGGTCTTCGCCGGCGGCCACTTCTACAGCAGCGCATGGAAAAGCCTGAAAAACGGCACCGCGACGATGGATACGCTGGTGGCGCTGGGTACTGGCGTTGCGTGGCTCTATTCGATGAGCGTCAACCTGTGGCCGCAGTGGTTCCCGATGGAAGCACGTCATCTCTATTATGAAGCCAGCGCGATGATCATCGGTCTGATTAACCTCGGCCATATGCTGGAAGCGCGCGCCCGTCAGCGTTCATCAAAAGCGCTGGAGAAACTGCTCGACCTGACGCCGCCGTCTGCCCGCGTGGTGACGGAAAACGGCGAAAAAACCGTGCCGCTGGCCGAGGTTCTGCCGGGTATGACGCTGCGTCTGACTACCGGCGACCGCGTGCCGGTCGATGGCGAAATCACCCAGGGCGAAGCCTGGTTTGACGAAGCGATGCTCACCGGTGAACCGGTGCCGCAGGAAAAAAGCAATGGCGATGCTATTCACGCCGGGACGGTGGTACAGGACGGTTCCGTTCTGTTCCGCGCCAGCGCGGTGGGCAGCCATACCACGCTGTCGCGCATTATTAAAATGGTGCGCCAGGCGCAAAGCAGTAAACCCGAAATCGGCCAACTGGCGGATAAAATCTCGGCGGTGTTCGTGCCTGCCGTGGTCGCCATCGCGCTGTTCAGCGCCGCCATCTGGTACTTCTTTGGCCCGGCGCCACAGATTGTCTACACTCTGGTGATCGCCACCACCGTACTGATTATCGCCTGCCCGTGTGCCCTCGGCCTTGCAACGCCAATGTCGATTATTTCTGGCGTGGGTCGTGCGGCTGAGTACGGCGTGCTGGTTCGTGATGCCGACGCGCTACAACGGGCAAGCGAACTGACCACGCTGGTGTTTGATAAAACCGGCACGCTGACGGAAGGCAAGCCGCAGGTTGTGGCAGTGAAAACCTTCTCAGGTGTAGAAGAAGCGCAGGCGCTGCGTCTTGCCGCCGCGCTGGAGCAAGGTTCAAGCCACCCGTTAGCGCGAGCAATTCTGGAAAAAGCGGGGGATACAACGTTGCCGCAGGTTAACGCCTTCCGCACCCTGCGCGGGCTGGGCGTCAGCGGCGAAGCGGAGGGTCAAACGCTGCTGCTGGGTAACCAGGCGCTGCTCAACGAACAGAATATCTCAACCGCTGAGCTGGAAAGTGACATCAACGCGCAGGCTTCACAGGGCGCCACCCCGGTGCTGCTGGCAGTTGACGGCAAAGCCGCTGCGCTGTTCGCCATCCGCGACCCGCTGCGTGCCGATAGCGTTGCGGCGCTTGAGCGTCTGCACCGCGAAGGTTATCGCCTGGTGATGCTGACCGGCGACAACCCAACTACCGCCAATGCCATCGCCAAAGAAGCGGGTATTGATGAAGTGATCGCAGGCGTGCTGCCGGACGGTAAAGCCGAAGCCATTAAAAATCTGCAACGTCAGGGGCAGAAAGTGGCGATGGTCGGCGACGGCATCAACGATGCGCCGGCGCTGGCGCAGGCAGAAGTGGGTATCGCCATGGGCAGCGGCAGCGATGTGGCCATTGAAACGGCTGCCATCACCCTGATGCGTCACAGCCTGATGGGCGTCGCGGATGCGCTGGCAATCTCCCGCGCCACGCTGCGTAATATGAAGCAGAACCTGCTGGGCGCGTTTATTTACAACTCGCTGGGTATCCCCATCGCCGCCGGTATTCTCTGGCCGATAACGGGTACGCTGCTCAACCCGGTAGTCGCTGGCGCGGCAATGGCGCTCTCTTCCATTACGGTTGTGAGCAACGCGAATAGATTGCTGCGGTTTAAACCGAAGGCATAAAGCGGAAAAAGGCAGACGTCAAAACGCCGTTTGCCTTTTTCCATGCATCACCATAATAAATTAATTATGTTTATTTATAGCTTCACTCTATTGATAAATAAAATATCTCCGATGGAAAGATATTCCTCTCAGTTTTATAATGTCCACTTCAAATGATAAGGACATTAGAACGATGCTCAGAAAGATTATCCCCCTCATTTTAATGGCTACGCCGCTGGTCACTTATGCAGGGTTATTTAATTCAGCACCTGAATTAAAATGTGGCGATGTCGATGCTGTCGTCGCAGCTAAAGATTGGATTTATAACGATGCACTGGGCCATTTGCAACACGATTACCTCTCGGACTCCAGTCTTTTCTTTGGTCTGCCACAAAGTGATTATGAACAACAACTACGCGCCATTCCTGTTCAACTCAGTGATATCGTTACGCAAAGCTCTAGTTCAGAGGTAAGAAGTAACTGTTCTGCAAAAGTCTCGGCCGCGATCCCCCAGGCCACGCTGGATTTTTTGAAAGTACTCCCAGATACACTGAAAGAAATTACGCAAGGATATGGGCAAGTGCTCAATAACCAGGTTGTCTGGAAAGACTTTACCTACGATATTCAGCTCGCAGATAATAATAAAGACATTATCGTTACCCCATCACAGAGCGCTTATACCACCACATCATCGATCTACTATATGGCGACAATGGCGGTTTCCAAAGATAGCATAATTAAGAAAAAAAATGACTCAGAAGTGTATGCGGCGGCGGAAGCATATTCAGGCGTTGACCGTGAACTTAACGAAGTCTGGAAAATGCTGCCAGACTCTGCTCGCGCAGCGTTAAAAAAAGAGCAGCAAACTTGGGTGAATCAAAAATCGCAGAAATGCGGGAAGCTTAGTGATGCCCAATCTGAGACACTACCGGCCGCGCAGCGTATAAGTATTTACCAGTGCCAGAGTCGTTTGACCGATAAAAGAATTGAATACCTTGGCGGTGATGATACATACGACTAAACGATTTACTAATATTTTGACCATTCTGAGAAAAAGCAATGAAGCAACTTATTACCAGAATGATTATCGCATTTACGGGTTGTATCGTGATGTACATCATTCACGATGAAGGTAGTATTCTCTATCATGCATTTTTCTTACCGCAAAGCCATGGCATCGGCCTTGGCTTCGTCAAGCATTACATTTTGTTTATATCATTCCCATTACTCATAACAACATCATTCCTGTCTAAAAAGCACTCTTTTATACTTTCATTAATGGCACTGTTTTATCTATGCTATTCCTGGTTCGCTCTCAATCCATTGAGAGTTACGCTGATTTTTTTAGCCTACAGCATAAGCTATATCAGTATTTTATTTCTCAGTAAAAGGTATCATATTACATAAATAACATTCACCCCATGAATTAAATTCAATATTTATCTGTTGTTTAGATATTTCAACCAGATAGTAAATTCAGCAATGTTATTCTACAATAACAAACCAATTAAATAAGGAACTATTGCTACTATGTTAAGGAAAACAATATTTTTACTTTTAGTCCTATCTCCGACCCTCAGCCACGCAGGGTTATTTGAGTCTGAACCCGAACTTAAATGCGGTAACGACAATGTCATTGCGGCGGCAAAGGCCTGGTTCTATGACGAATCATTAAGTCAGTTGCAAAATAGTTATATTCAAACCCCGGAACTGTTCCACGGTATTCCACAGAACACATACGAACAGCAGCTCCGTGCCATCCCCATTCAGTTCGGTGATGTGACAACACTGAGCTTGCGCACGGGGATGACACAGCGTAACTGCACGGCGAAAATCTCGGCCGGCATTCCTCAGGCGACACTTGACCTCCTAAAAATACTCCCAGAAAGCCTGAACGATATTACGCAGGGTAATGGGCAAGTACTCAATAACGATGTGGTCTGGAAAGAAGTTAAATACGAAATTCAGGTCGCCGATAATGGCAAAGATATCATTGTCAATGCTACACAGGACATCAAACCGCTGACCACATCAATTTATAATATCGCAACATTAGCCGTTGCCAAAGATGCTCTCATCAGGCAAAAAAATGATGCTGATATCTCTATGGCGGAACAACGCTTCAATCGTGACGATCGCGAACTTAACATCATCTGGCAATCGCTTCCTGACTCATCTCGCGCCGCGTTGAAAAAAGAGCAACAGGTTTGGGTGACGCAGAAGGCACAGAAGTGCGGCAAAATCAGTGATGCTAAATCTGAGGCCGTCCCTGCTGCTCAACGCATCAACATTTATCAATGTCAGCAGCGATTAACGGGTGAACGTATCGCGTATCTCGGTGGCGAAGACCCAGAAGGCGACTAATTCGGAAGCTGACCAGGGGCGCATTGCGCCCTTCTTCCCAACGCGCTAGCATGAACCTTTCTCAAAGGGAGCGCGTATGAGTCTGTTAGATCAACTAAAACGCTTGTGGCATGCGCTGCGAGGCGCCCCCTATAGCTGGCCCGCCGTTGATATTTCCCTACCTGGCGGGCGTGAACTTCACCTGGTCGGCAGCATTCATATGGGCACCCGCGATATGTCGCCGCTGCCACCGAAGCTGATAAAAAAGCTTCAGCAGGCCGACGCGCTGATTGTAGAAGCGGATATTTCCGGCAATGAAGCGCCTTTTGACAACCTTCCTCTTTGTGCTCCCCTTGCCGAACGCCTGACGGCAACACAGCTTGCCGAGCTGGAAAGACTGGCCGATGAGCAAGGCATACCTCTTGCGCGTTTCGATACCCAGCCACTGTGGCAAATCGCGATGGTGATGCAGGCAACGCAGGCGCAAAAGCTGGGCCTGCGCCCGGATTTCGGGATTGATTATCAGCTCTTGCAGGCGGCGCGGCAGGCATCCCTACCCATTCAGGAGCTGGAAGGCGCATCAAGTCAGATTGCGCTGTTACTTCAGTTGCCTGATAACGGGCTGGCGCTGCTGGAGGACACCCTCACCCACTGGCACACCAACGCACGGTTGTTGCAGGTGATGATTGGCTGGTGGCTGGAACAGCCGCCGACCGACAGAAACTCACCGCTGCCGAATACCTTTAGCCAGTCGCTGTATGATGTGTTGATGGTGCAGCGTAATCAGGCGTGGCGCGATACGCTGCTGGCGCTGCCGCCGGGGCGCTATGTGGTGGCAGTTGGCGCGCTGCATCTGTATGGCGAAGGCAACCTGCCGCAGATGCTGAAATAAAAAAATGGCCAATATCTCTATTGGCCCGTCAAAGAGGAATTTCATCATTATTATTATCCCGAAGTTCGCACTCCGGATCCTTTGATTGTCGCTCAAAGTCATCATCACTTCCATTACTATTGCGCAAGATAATACTATTTTTTAGCCAGCTCAGAGGCGTATGCTTAAGGCATATCTGTTCAGTAGTAAGAAAGGATGATTATGACTCCCGCCGTTAAGTTACTCGAAAAAAACAAAATTTCTTTCCAGACCCACGCCTACGATCACGATCCGAGCGAAACCAACTTTGGTGACGAAGTGGTGCGCAAACTGGGTCTGAATGCGGACCAGGTCTACAAAACGCTGCTGGTCGCCATCAATGGCGATATGAAACATCTGGCCGTGGCGGTCACACCGGTGGCCGGGCAGCTTGATTTGAAAAAAGTGGCAAAGGCGCTGGGCGCGAAGAAAGTCGATATGGCAGACCCGATGGTAGCGCAGCGTACGACCGGGTATCTGGTCGGCGGTATCAGCCCGCTGGGGCAGAAAAAACGCCTGCCGACGGTGATTGATGCGCCCGCGCAGGATTTTGCCACCATCTATGTTTCAGGTGGCAAGCGCGGGCTGGATATTGAACTCGCGGCAAGCGATCTGGCGAAGATCCTTGATGCAAAATTCGCGGATATTGCGCGCAGGGATTGAGTGCCAGGCCCCCTCACCCCGGCCCTCTCCCGCAGGGAGAGGGAGAAAACCGAGTTCGTATTTGCATTGAGCACAATCCGTCCCCTCTCCCTGCGGGAGAGGGTTAGGGTGAGGGCCCCTATTCCCAGCTCACTTCCCCTTTCGGTTCGTAAGCATTCACATCTATCGGCGAGTTCTGTTCGATAAACTGCTTCAGCACTTCCGCATCGATAAACCCGGTGTTCACATAGCCCGGTAATTTATCAATTTGCGGATAACCATCGCCGCCGCTGGCGTTAAAGCTAAGGGTCGCCAGGCGATAGTTTTTCGCCGGATCAATCGGTTCGCCTTTGATTTTAAGGTCCGTCAGCTTGCCGTCTTTTGCCACAAAACTGACGTTGGCAAACTGCGGGTAGGCACCGGAGTCCGGTTTTTTCTGCGCCACGGCGGTGAGGTAATCCGTCACCTCTTTGCCGGTCATATCGGCATAGACCACCACGTTGCCAAACGGTTGAACTTTCAGCACGCTTTTATAGGTGATATCCCCTGCTTCGATAGAATCACGAATGCCGCCACCGCTCATTACCGCGAAATCAGCGCCGGTACGCGCCATTTGTGCCGCAAGGAGCACGCGTGCCAGGTTGGTCTGTACAAAACGGACCTTGCTACGGTCGCCTTCCAGATGACCATTCACCGTACCAATTTTGACACCGAGCTGCGCTTTGCCTTTATTCTGGAACGGGCTCAGCAGCGAGAGCATTTGCGCGCTTTCCGGGATTTGCGGCGTGTAAAGTACGCGCTCACTTTGCCCGTTATCGTAAGTCACTTTCTTCTTCAGGTTCACCGGGATCAGCTGATAATGCACCAGCTTGAGTTCACCGTTGCGGAACTCAAAATCGGCGCGCCCAACGTATTTCCCCCACTCATGGGCCTGAACAATCCAGATGCCGTTCTGTTTATCCGGCGCACACGGCGTGCCTGGCACATAATCGACCTGCTTTTTATTCTCCGACGCCATGCAAACCGGATCCTGTGAGTGACCACCCACAATCATCGCCAGCGCCCCGGCAGGCAGGCTGCGCGCCATCTCGACATCGCCCGGCGCGTTAGAGCCGTGGTTACCGTTGTCATAGTGGCCCATGTGCGTAGCGGCGATGATAAAATCAGGTTTTTCATTCATCTGAAGTTCCTGAATGACCAACTTCGCTTCTTCGGCAGGCTTACGAAACTCAATATCCGTAAAGTTTTCCGGGTTACCTATACGGGCGGTATCGTCGGTCGTCAGGCCAAGCACGGCAATTTTGAGATCCTGGCGCTTAAAGATCGCCCACGGTTTAAACAGGCGCTCGCCGGTGCTTTTCTGATAAATGTTGGCCGACAGGAACGGGAACTTCGCCCACTTTTCCTGCTGGCGCAGCACGCTCATCGGGTTATCAAATTCATGGTTACCGACCGCCATCGCGTCATAACCCACCAGATTCATGCCACGAAAATCGGGCTCTGCATCCTGTAAATCCGACTCCGGCACGCCGGTATTAATATCGCCGCCAGAGAGCAGCAGCACGCTCCCGCCTTCCGCTGCCACCTCTTTGCGAATGCCATCCACCAGCGTTTTTTGCGCCGCTAAACCGTACTCGCCATATTCGCTGCGCCAGAAGTGACCGTGATGATCGTTAGTATGTAATATTTTGATTTTATAGGTTTTATCTTTTTCCCAGGCCTGAACGCCTGTGCTTGCCAAAGACAGCGCGGCCAGCATCGCCAGCGCTATGCCCCGTCGAACAAATTTCATGATCCACTCCCTGATTGAATGACAAGTGCCGAAATTACAACGCTCTGAAAGAATAGTCGAATTTCATTTTAGAAATGAGACTTCCTTCATACGCCGCAGACAGGTATCTTAGGCTGATAACTATTACAACATCGATTATCTCCAACATCGCACCATCAAATATAAGTGGAATCTATGGCAATCAGTGAAACCAGCCCTGGGCTGTCCGGCTCCTCTGCGCCCCAGCAACAGGCACGCACGTCGTTTAAAATTCTCGGGGCCATCAGCCTCTCTCACCTGCTTAACGACATGATTCAGTCGTTAATTCTGGCTATCTACCCGCTGCTACAGGCTGAATTCTCGCTCAGTTTCGTGCAGATCGGGATGATTACCCTCACCTTCCAGCTCGCCTCCTCGCTGCTTCAGCCGGTGGTCGGCTACGTGACCGATAAGCGCCCGATGCCGTGGTCGCTGCCTATCGGCATGTGCTTTACCCTAAGCGGCCTGATTCTGCTGGCGCTGGCGGGCAGTTTCTATACCGTTCTGCTGGCCGCTGCGCTGGTCGGTACCGGGTCGTCAGTTTTCCACCCGGAATCCTCGCGCGTGGCGCGTATGGCGTCCGGTGGACGTCATGGCCTGGCGCAGTCAATCTTCCAGGTTGGCGGTAACTTTGGCAGTTCGTTAGGGCCGCTGCTGGCGGCGGTTATTATTGCCCCGTACGGTAAAGGCAACGTCGCCTGGTTCGTGCTGGCAGCGCTGCTGGCGATTGTTGTACTGGCGCAAATCAGCCGCTGGTATGCCGCACAGCACCGCATTAATAAAGGTAAACCTAAAGCCGCGATTATTAATCCGCTGCCGCGCAATAAGGTGATTCTGGCCGTTTGCGTACTTCTGATGCTTATTTTTTCAAAATACTTCTATATGGCGAGCATCAGCAGCTATTACACCTTTTATTTGATGCATAAGTTTGGCTTATCCATCCAAAATGCGCAGATACACCTCTTTGCCTTCCTGTTTGCGGTCGCGGCGGGAACCGTGATTGGCGGGCCTGTTGGCGATAAAATTGGGCGTAAATATGTTATTTGGGGCTCTATCCTCGGCGTTGCACCGTTTACGCTTGTTTTACCCTACGCATCGCTGGAATGGACCGGTATTTTAACGGTGATCATTGGATTTATCCTCGCTTCCGCATTTTCGGCGATTCTGGTATACGCTCAGGAGCTCTTACCTGGCCGAATTGGCATGGTTTCCGGTTTATTCTTCGGTTTCGCCTTCGGCATGGGCGGCTTAGGTGCTGCGGTACTGGGGCTGGTTGCTGACCATACCAGCATCGAACTGGTCTATAAAATCTGTGCTTTCCTGCCACTTCTGGGGATGTTGACCATATTCCTGCCTGATAACCGACAAAAACAGTAATTTTCACGCAGCCAAAGTCAAACTTTGGCTGCGTAGTTCCCCAGCCACTGCGGCATTTCCCCTGCTATTCCTCAGCCAATCCCACTTTTGGGGTTATTCCGATCATTAATTCCTTTTTTTATTAAAATTCAACATTTATTCATAAACATGATGACCCATTTTGTCATAAACTATTACAAGGTTTTTTGGTTTTCCGGATGATGTCACGCATCTGAGCCAAAAATGGAACAACGCACCACCACGAAAGGAGACGGAATGCATCACGCCACACCGCTTATCACCACCATTGTTGGTGGTCTTGTTCTCGCATTTTTCCTTGGCATGATTGCCAACAGATTACGCATATCTCCTTTAGTCGGTTATTTATTAGCAGGCGTTCTGGCCGGGCCATTCACGCCGGGTTTTGTCGCCGATACGCAACTGGCACCTGAACTGGCGGAACTGGGCGTGATTCTGCTGATGTTTGGCGTCGGGCTGCACTTTTCACTGAAAGATTTGATGGCGGTAAAGGCCATCGCCATTCCCGGTGCAATTTTACAGATAGCGGTGGCAACGCTGCTGGGTATGGCGCTTTCGTCGTTGCTCGGCTGGTCGTTGATGACCGGTATCGTGTTCGGCCTGTGTCTTTCCACCGCCAGTACCGTGGTGCTGCTGCGCGCGCTGGAAGAACGGCAACTCATTGATAGCCAGCGTGGGCAAATCGCCATCGGCTGGTTGATTGTTGAAGACCTGGTGATGGTGTTAACGCTGGTTCTGCTGCCTGCCGTCGCAGGTATGATGGAAAAAGGCGACGTTGGGCTGGCTTCGCTGGCGCTGGACATGTCGATTACCATCGGCAAAGTCGTCGCCTTTATCGCCATTATGATGCTGGTAGGCCGTCGTCTGGTGCCGTGGATACTCTCTCGTAGCGCCGCCACCGGCTCACGTGAGCTGTTTACCCTCTCGGTGCTGGCATTAGCGCTCGGCATCGCCTTCGGTGCGGTTGAGCTGTTTGATGTCTCCTTTGCATTGGGCGCATTCTTCGCCGGGATGGTGCTGAATGAGTCTGAACTGAGCCACCGCGCGGCCCACGATACGCTGCCTCTGCGCGACGCGTTCGCCGTGCTGTTCTTCGTTTCCGTCGGCATGCTGTTTGACCCAATGATTCTGATCGAGCAGCCGCTGGCGGTGCTCGGCACGCTGGCAATCATCGTCTTCGGTAAGTCATTAGCGGCGTTCTTCCTCGTACGCCTGTTCGGTCACTCGCAGCGTACCGCGCTGACTATCGCCACCAGCCTGGCGCAGATTGGTGAATTCGCCTTTATTCTGGCAGGGCTCGGCATGGCGCTGGATCTGCTGCCGCAGGCCGGGCAGAACCTGGTGCTGGCAGGGGCGATCCTGTCGATTATGCTCAACCCGATTCTGTTTACCCTGCTGGAGAAATATCTCGAGAAAACCGAGACGCTGGAAGAGCAAACGCTTGAAGAAGCGATTGAGGACGAGAAGCAGATCCCGGTGGACATCTGTAATCATGCGCTGCTGGTTGGCTACGGTCGCGTCGGCAGCCTGCTCGGCGAGAAGCTGATGGCGCAGGGTATTCCGCTGGTGGTGATTGAAACCTCCCGCACGCGCGTCGATGAACTGCGCGAGCGCGGTATTCGCGCGGTATTGGGCAATGCGGCTAATGAAGAGATCCTCAATCTGGCGCATCTGGATTGCGCCCGCTGGCTGCTGCTGACCATTCCGAACGGCTACGAAGCCGGTGAGATTGTCGCCACCGCGCGCGAAAAATGCCCGGGCATTGAGATTATCGCCCGCGCACATTATGACGATGAGGTGGCGTATATCAGTGAACGCGGCGCCAATCAGGTGGTGATGGGCGAAC
Organism: Pseudocitrobacter sp. CD920760; assembly: GCF_057782505.1. Lineage (NCBI taxonomy): Bacteria > Pseudomonadati > Pseudomonadota > Gammaproteobacteria > Enterobacterales > Enterobacteriaceae > Pseudocitrobacter > Pseudocitrobacter sp. CD920760. The sequence continues at coordinate 1,331,700 of NZ_CM173490.1, read as the reverse complement.
GTGAGATTGCGAAAACCATGCTGGGGTTGTTAGAAAAACCGCCGCTTGAAGAGGCGGTGACAGGCTAAAACCGGAGTGCCGGATGGCGGCTACGCCTTGTCCGGCCTACTCATTCACAAAAGCGTTCCAGGCCCGGTAAGCGAAGTGCCACCGGGCTGGCTCAAAATGAGATGCCAGAGGCTTCATCCCTGATTTACCACGGATTAAGTCAGGAATAAATCATCGCTCCTGGTTGAGCGGAAATACTTGTGCCAGAAATCCAGACCTTATCCATAGCCTTATCTCACGTCCTAAATAATCAAAAATAGAAAAACACGCCAGTATTGGCAGTTATCGCGCGACGTGTTTGTGACAATAAAAGAGTAAGAAATGCATTACCTGGATGGGATAACATTTTTTGTTTGATCAGCGCTGCCATGCACTGAAGATTTTTCGATCCGATAACACACTCATCTTCATAATCGTCGATCAGTATATGTAGCGATGCATTAAGTGAATAGATGATATCTGTTTCTCTAAGTGCCTGCTCATCCATATCCGTTAGAATGTATTCCCAAAGATCGCCAGGCACGCAGTAGTCATAATCAAGGCGTTCCATCGCCTCCTGATTTAACGGAACAGAAATGCATTTCATAAGGCACCTCTTTTTACCGCTCCCAGTACGCCTCTTCGAGGCTATCTTCCCTTTCCGGCAGGCCGCGCGTCAGGCGCGGTGAATGCTGGTTAAGCACCTGATAACTCACCCGGTTGGCATATTTACACACCTGTGCCAGCGACGAATAGGTCAGCCAGTGATGCTGGTGCTTACTGGAATTCGGCACGTTATTGCGATGGTAGTTATTAGCGGTGATATCGTGCAGCAGCGCCGCCAGCGCGCCATCTCCCGCACCGTTGGTATTCATGATTTTTTCCGGGCCGCCCATATATGGCGCAATGTGCGAATACACTCGCAGCGGGTCCTGGCAATCTTTAAAACGCACCGCACGGCTGAATTCATACTGGTTGAATTCGGCAATAGCCCCCGGCAATAGCGGATGCTGGGTTTTACGTTTTGCCTCGTTTTCGGTAAAGCCTGCCATGTAAAGCCCTACCGGCCCGGCGGTGCACAACACCAGATCCACCCAGTCCAGCGCTTTATCGGAGGCCAACAGCGGGTCATCCAGCCCGGTTAGCGCCAGCCCCTCTTCTTCATTCATTGCCAGAATCGAGACATGCTCTTTGAGAAATGCCTGCCACCACTGCGGGTTATCGGCAATCACATACTTGGTGCCAAGCGTCAGGACGACCGGAACGTTATATTTCTTCGCGTAGGCAATCGCCTGCATGGTGGCGTCTTTCATCGGCTCACCGGGCTTGCAGCGCACCAGGTAAGAGGTCAGCACCAGCGCAGAGGCGCCCGCGATCACGGCTTCCGGAATGCTTTCCGGGCGCAGCTGGTTCATATGGCCAGGGCTAATCGCGAAGGTGCGTTCGCCGGATTCGCTAATCAGCGTAAAGCAGCGGCCAATCGGGCCATCAACACCCTGCAAATAGTTGAGGTCGGTACGGCTGGAGGTATTGCACAAATAACGGTACGCGTAGCCGCCAATTTCTACGTTGCGGCACATCACGCCGAGCAGTACCGAGCGGTCGTCCGCCAGCACCGAATAGTTGTGCATGGTGTTGCCGATGGTTCCCCCGGCAAACTGATGGGTGATGAGGTTATTCTGCACCAGCTCCAGATACAGCGCTTCCGCCACATCATCTTCAATCACCAGCGAATGCCCGGCGCTCAGGCCGTAGCGCTGGATAAACGCGTCATCGACTTTGGCTTCGATATCCACCAGGGTTTGGTCAATGCCAACCACCCAGGAGACACCATTTTCGCTTTCAGGCTGAATTTGTTTTAACAGCGGATCGCGGGCGTTAACGGGAAAATAGTGTTTTGATTTACGTTTACCGGGAAATTTCATGATTCTGTTTACTGGTGGATAGCCGAGCGGGAAATGGTAGCACATTCCACCAGCCGCATGCGACGAACGTCGTGCAGGTCAGCGTTCAATATCGGTCAGCGGGATCGCAGTTTCCCGCGCTGGGAACTCTACAATATCGCGAGGATACTAAGGAGCGCGTGATGAAAGCGGAAAATAAGATCCCCGTACTGGAGAAAATCTCGGCAGAAATGCAGCAGGTCATGCAATTTGAGCGGCCCGACTTGCCGCCCTGGCCCGCCGATGCAACGCTTGAAATTCAGCGCGATTACTACACGCGCGAACGACAATTCTGGAACGAGGGCGCGCCCGAGATGGCCACCGTCGAGTGTGTGGTTCCCACGCCATACGGCACCGTGGCAACACGGATTTACTCACCGCAGCCGGAAAGCCCGGCGACGCTGTTTTATCTGCACGGCGGCGGCTTTATTCTCGGCAATCTGAACACGCACGACCGTATTATGCGGCTGTTGGCAAAATACAGCGGCTGCACGGTGATTGGCATTGATTACACCCTCTCGCCGGAGGCCCGCTATCCGCAGGCGATTGAAGAAATCGTCGCCGTTTGTCAGTTCTTTCAGCGCCGCGATACCGCCCACCACATCAATATGACGCAAATTGGCTTTGCGGGGGATTCTGCGGGCGCGATGCTGGCGCTGGCCAGCGCGCTGTGGCTACGCGATCGTCAGATAAACTGCGGGCATGTTGCGGGGACGCTGCTGTGGTATGGGCTATATGGTTTGCAGGATTCCGTCAGCCGTCGGTTGATGGGCGGAAGCTGGGACGGGTTAACGCGTGAGGATCTGGAAAGCTACGAACGCGCCTATTTACGGGATGCGCAGGACAAAGAATCGCCGTGGTACTGCTTGTTCAATAACGATCTCACCCGTGACGTGCCTCCCTGTTTTATCGCCGGCGCGGAATACGATCCGCTGATTGACGACAGCCGCCTGCTGCATCAAACGCTACAGGCGCATCAGCAAACCAGCCGTTATGTGATGTATCCCGGCGTGCTGCACGCGTTCTTACACTATTCACGGATGATGAAAACCGCCGACCAGGCGCTGCGGGACGGCGCGGCTTTCTTTGTCGAGCAACTGCATACTCGCTAGCAATGCGGCGTCACCAGCGCCTGCATCATATCGATATGTTCCGGTGTGTCATTTAGCGCCGGAATATATTCATATTTCACCCCACCAGCTTCGAGGAACACTTCCCGGTTTTGTACCGCGATTTCTTCCAGCGTCTCCAGGCAATCGGCGGAGAAGCCCGGGCACATCACCTGAATGTGTTTCACGCCCTTCTCACCCAGCATCTTCAGCGTTTCATCCGTATACGGCGTCAGCCACGGTTCGCGGCCAAAGCGCGACTGGAAGGTCATCATTACTTTATCCGGGTCAATTTCCAGCGCGGAAACCAGCGCGCGCGTGGTATCGCGGCAGCGCTGCGGATAATCATCGCCTTCATTGGCATAACGCTGCGGAATGCCGTGATAAGACAGCATCAGCAAATCCGGTTCGCCGTGGCGCGCAAAAGAGGCCTTCACCGTCCCCGCCAGCGCGTTGATATAGTCATGATCGGTCGCGTAATCGCGAATGAACGTGATGCCCGGAATGGCGCGGGTTTTACCCAGGATGCGCGCCAGTTCATCCCACACGGCGGCAACCGTCGAGCAGGAGTATTGCGGATACAGCGGCAGTACCACGATATGGTCAACATCCTGCGCCAGCAAATCATTAACGGCGCTTTCCAGCGACGGCGTGCCATAGCTCATCCCCAGCGCAACGGGCATGTCTGGCAGACGTTCCGCCAGCGCTTTTTGCTGTCTGCGGCTGTATACCATCAGCGGCGAGCCCTCTTCCATCCACACGGATTGATAGAGTTTTGCCACGCGCGGCGAGCGAATAGGCAGGATCACACCGCGTAACAGCGGCCACCATAACAGGCGGGAGGTATCGACAACGCGTCGGTCGCTGAGGAATTGCCGAAGATAGCGTTTAACCGCGTCGGCGGTTGGCGCATCGGGTGTACCGAGGTTTACCAGCAGAATTCCTGTCTTTTTATAACGCATTACCGCCTCTCATTGATTCAAATCGTTGATAATTGTAGCGGAAAAGCGGGGAAGAAAAACTAATTGCTGTAAGAGGTGGTGCGGATAGTTGCCTGATGGCGCTGCGCTTATCAGGCCTACAAAAAATGCAGGCCGGATAAGGTGCGCGCACCGCCATCCGGCAAAACGGCCTTAGCCGAGGATTTTTTCCAGTTCTGCGCGAACGGCAGCAACGGCCTGGGTGCCGTCAACTTTCGCGTATTTGGTGTTACCCGCCTGCGCTTCTTTAGAGTAGTAGCCGATCAGCGGCGCAGTCATCTGATGATATTCCACCAGACGTTTACGCACGGTTTCTTCCTGATCGTCTTTACGAGTGGTCAGCTCTTCGCCGGTCACATCATCTTTACCTTCCACTTTCGGCGGATTGAATTTGATGTGATAAACACGGCCAGATGCCGCGTGAACGCGACGGCCAACGATACGGTCAACGATCAGCTCGTCCGGAACATCGAATTCCAGAACGTAATCAACGTTGATGCCCGCTTCTTTCATAGCGTCTGCCTGCGGAATAGTACGCGGGAAGCCGTCCAGCAGGAAACCGTTACGGCAATCTTCCTGGGAGATGCGTTCTTTAACCAGCGCGATAACCAGTTCGTCGGTAACCAGCTTGCCAGCATCCATGATGTCTTTGGCTTGTTTACCCAGTTCAGAACCGGATTTCACGGCTGCACGCAGCATATCGCCGGTGGAGATTTGCGGAATACCGTACTTCTCCATGATGAACTGAGCCTGAGTTCCTTTACCCGCGCCCGGAGCGCCAAGCAGAATGATACGCATTGCGAAAATCCCCTCAAAGGTTGTCTAAATTTTTCAAAAGCGCTAAACGATACCACCAACGCGCCATTGGCTCAAGGAAGCGGGGCGGCGCTGAAACGGTTAATGGGGGGAAAAGTGCGGTTTGATGCCCTCACCCCGGCCCTCTCCCACAGGGAGAGGGAGAAGACCGGCACCAAATGAACCATGGGCACAATCGGTCCCCTCTCCCTGCGGGAGAGGGTTAGGGTGAGGGGTTAAGGGTTTACGACACCAGCAACTGGTTCATACGGCGGATAAACTGGTTCGGATCTTCCAGCGTACCGCGCTCAGCGAACAACGCCTGATCGAGCAGGAGCTCAACCCACTCTTTAAACTGGGCTTCATCCTGGGTGTCCGCAGTGCGTTTCACCAGCACGTGGTCCGGGTTCAGTTCAAAGATGTACTTCACGTCCGGCACGGCCTGGCCCGCAGCGGCAAACAGTTTCGCCATCTGGGTGCTCATTTCGTCCGCGTCGGTGGTGACGATTGCCGGGGTATCGGTCAGACGGTGCGTCAGACGCACCTCTTTCACGCGATCGCCCAGCAGGGTTTTCACGCGTTCAACGAACGGCGTCAGCGCTTTTTCCGCTTCTTTGGCGCTTTCGTCCACTTCGTCCGCCAGCTTGTCGATGGATTCATCGGCTTTGGCCACGGACTGGAACGGTTTACCGTCGAACTCGGTCAGGTAGTTCATCATCCACTCGTCGATGCGGTCAGAAAGCAGCAGAACTTCGATGCCTTTCTTACGCAGCAATTCCAGGTGCGGGCTGCTTTTCGCCGCCGCATAGCTATCTGCGGTGATGTAGTAAATTTTTTCCTGGCCTTCTTTCATGCGGGAAACGTAGTCTGCCAGCGAAACGGTCTGCTCGGAAGAGTCCGTGTGCGTAGACGCGAAGCGCAGCAGCTTAGCGATCGCATCCTGATGCGGGCTGTCTTCCGCCGGGCCCTCTTTCAGCACCAGACCAAACTGTTTCCAGAAAGTCTGGTATTTTTCCGCGTCGTCTTTTGCCAGTTTCTCCAGCATTTGCAGGACGCGTTTAGTCAGCGCGCCGCGCAGGCTGCGAGTGACCGCGCTGTCCTGAAGGATTTCACGGGACACGTTCAGCGGCAGATCGTTAGAATCTATCAGGCCACGAACAAAGCGCAGGTAGTTCGGCATGAACTGCTCGGCATCGTCCATGATAAACACGCGCTGCACGTACAGTTTCAGGCCATGTTTATGGTCGCGGTTCCACATATCCCACGGCGCCTGCGACGGGATGTACAGCAGGCTGGTGTACTCCTGCTTCCCTTCGACACGGTTGTGGCTCCAGGTCAGCGGGTCAGTAAAGTCATGGGCGATGTGTTTGTAGAACTCGGTATATTCTTCGTCTTTGATTTCAGACTTGTTACGCGTCCACAGCGCCTGTGCTTTGTTGATTTTCTCCCAGGAAATAACGGTTTCACCGTCTTTTTCTTCCCGTTTTTCAATCTCAACCGGCAGCGCGATATGGTCGGAGTATTTGCTGATAACGGAGCGCACGCGCCAGTCATCAAGGAATTCATCTTCGCCTTCGCGCAGATGCAGGGTGATTTCGGTGCCGCGATCGGCTTTGGTGATATCGGCAACGGTGTAATCGCCTTCACCTTCTGATTCCCAGAAGACGCCGTTTTCTGCCGCGTCGCCCGCCGCGCGAGTGCGTACAGTCACTTTATCGGCCACGATAAACGCCGAGTAGAAGCCGACACCAAACTGACCAATCAGCTGGCTGTCTTTCGCCTGGTCAGAGCCCATCGATTCGAGGAACGCTTTGGTACCGGATTTAGCGATAGTCCCCAGATGGTCAATAACGTCATCACGGTTCATACCAATGCCGTTATCGGCAATGGTCAACGTACGCTTATCTTTATCGAAGGAAACACGCACGCGCAGCTCGCCGTCACCTTCGTAAAGGTCCGGGTTGGAGAGCGCACGGAAACGCAGCTTGTCTGCCGCATCCGAGGCGTTAGAGATAAGCTCACGCAGGAAAATTTCTTTATTGGAATACAGGGAATGGATCATCAGATGCAGAAGTTGTTTCACTTCAGACTGAAAACCACGAGTTTCTTGTCCTTTCATGTCGAAAATACCTCAATGCCAATTACAAGGTAAAAAATGCGTTGAAAGGGAAATGGGGATAGCGGGGGAAAATTTCAAGCGAGAGCAGAAAATCCTGCTCTCGTTTGATTAAAAACGAATCTTATGGCGGCCCGCGAGCGAGTGCGACAGCGTGGTGCCATCGACCATCTCCAGCTCACCACCCACAGGCACGCCGTGAGCGATGCGGCTGGCTTCCACACCGTGCTGAGCACAAATCTCAGCAATGTAGTTGGCGGTCGCCTCCCCTTCCACCGTCGGGTTGGTGGCGAGGATAACTTCAGTGAGCGATTCCGTTTCCAGACGCTGCTCCAGGCGGTCGAGACCGATGTCATCGGGCCCAATGCCGTCGAGCGGCGACAGGTGGCCCATCAGCACGAAGTAGCGGCCAGAAAACTGCCCGGTCTGCTCAATAGCGTAGATGTCCGCAGGACTCTCCACCACGCAGATTTGGCCGTTTTCCTGGCGACGCGGGTTCGAACAGATGTTGCACACTTCCAGCTCGGTGAAGGTGCGGCAATCGGCACAGTGGCCGATTTCCGACATGGCGCGGGTCAGCGACTGCGCCAGACGCATTCCGCCGCTGCGGTCACGTTGCAGCAGCGTAAACGCCATACGCTGCGCCGATTTCGGGCCAACGCCCGGCAGGCAGCGCAGCGCTTCCATAAGCTGAGTTAACAGCGGGCTGGTTTGCATCAGAACGGCAGCTTCATACCCGGCGGCAGTTGCATACCGGAGGACACGGAGGCCATTTTCTCTTTCTGGGTTTCATCAATGCGACGCGCCGCATCGTTGAATGCCGCAGCAACCAGATCTTCCAGCATGTCTTTGTCATCTTCCAGCAGGCTTGGGTCGATTTCCACGCGACGGCAGTTGTGCGCACCGTTGATGGTCACTTTTACCAGACCTGCGCCGGATTCACCGGTCACTTCCAGTTTCGCGATTTCTTCCTGCATCTGCTGCATTTTTTCTTGCATCTGCTGGGCCTGTTTCATCAGGTTACCCAGACCGCCTTTACCAAACATAGGCTTCTCTCTTTCATTCAAGGGTGACGACCATAAGCCAGGCTCACGATCAAATGGGGCGGATACTCTCTTCGTCCAGGTCTGCATCGAAGAATCGACGCAGAGTCTGAATGTTGTTATCCGCGATTATCGCCTCACGCGCTTGCGCGAGTTTCTCTTCATAAATGGCCTGACGCCACTCAAGCGGCGTTCGCTGGGTTGAATTATCATCTTCAATGATAGTCAATTCAACGGGTGCGCCGTTTAAAGTGCTCAGCGCCTCGGCCAGTTTCTGCTGCGCGCCCGGCGAGTTCAGATGTCGCTGGGTGGGACGCAGATGCAGGCAAATCGTATTGCCGCTTTGCTCTTTCCACGCATTCAGCGCCACCTGCTCAACCAGCTTCGGCAGCGCCAGCTGGCTCACCTGCGCGGCCCATTCGTCGCGCTCGATGGCCTCAGCGGCCAGTTTCGCGGCCAGTTCCGGCGTTTTTTCATGCTCCAGCGCTTTCTTCAACGCTTTTGGCGTTGCCACCTCTACTTTGACCTCCTGGGTCGGCAGGGTGGATTTCCAGCGATAGGCTTCTTTCTTCGCCGGAGCTTTCTCGAGTGCCGACGGCGCAGGACGCGAAGAAACGCGTTCCGTTACCGAAGCCAGTCTTTCCAGCGCAGCGTTATTCACCGGCCGCGCGCGGGAAGCGGCTGCCGGTTCACTCTTTTTTGTTTTGGGCGCTCCTGCGTTGCCCTGCTGAAGCTGGCGACGGGCGGCCAGCACCTGATTGGTTGATTCAGGTAACGGCACATCCGGCCCGCGTGGCGCAGGCGCAGCCTGTTGCTGTACAGGTGGCGGCGTCATCATTGCCGTCGCGGCCTGCGGCGCGAAGTTGTGCTGGGGCACTTCCGGCTCCGGCAGTGGCATTCGCGGGTGGAAGGCCAGCGCGCGCAGCAGCGTCATCTCAATACCCATCCGGCGGTCTGGTGCGTAAGGCAGTTCCTTGCGGCCAATCAGCAGGGTTTGGTAGTAGAGCTGAACGTCGGTCGGCGGTACGGTTCGCGCTAAATCACGCATCCGTTGTTCGACCGGGGCCATATCGCTGCCCAGCGCGGACGGCGACAGCTGCACCATCGCAATGCGATGCAGCAGACTTTGCATTTCAACCAGCAGCGCTTCCCACTCGATACCACGTTGTGCGGCCTCGTTGACCAGCGCCATGACGCGTTCACCATCGGCGGCGACCAGCGCTTCAATCAGTGAAAGCGCCTGGTCATCATCGAGCGTACCCAGCATGGTGCTGACCGACGCGGTGGTCAGTTGCCCTTCCCCGCTGGCAATGGCCTGGTCGGTAAGGCTTAACGCATCACGCAGGCTGCCGTCTGCTGAACGGGCGAGCAGTTGTAGCGCGCGCGGCTCAAAGGCAATTTTCTCTTCGCCGAGAATGTGCTCAAGCTGATGACGAATTTGCTCGACATCCAGCGCTTTAAGGTGGAATTGCAGGCAACGGGAAAGAATGGTGACCGGCAGCTTTTGCGGGTCGGTGGTTGCCAGCAGGAATTTGACGTGCGCAGGCGGCTCTTCCAGCGTTTTTAACAGCGCGTTAAAGCTGTGGCGGGAGAGCATGTGCACTTCATCGATCAGATAGACTTTGAAACGCCCACGCGCCGGGGCGTACTGGACGTTGTCGAGCAGGTCGCGCGTGTCTTCAACTTTGGTACGCGACGCGGCATCGATTTCGATTAAATCGACAAAACGTCCCTCTTCGATTTCACGGCAGTTATCGCATACGCCGCAGGGCGTGGCGGTAACACCGGTTTCGCAGTTCAGCCCCTTCGCCAGCAAACGGGCGATAGAGGTTTTACCGACGCCACGGGTGCCGGAAAAGAGATAGGCGTGATGAATGCGCCCTAACGACAAGCCGTTCGCCAGTGCAGTCAGCACATGTTCCTGGCCGACGACGTCAGCGAAGGTTTGTGGTCGCCATTTTCGGGCTAAGACCTGATAACTCATTGGCTGGCTCTGAGACGTTGGAAGGTGGATTCACGAGGGGGGTAATGCTATCACAGCCCCGCCAATACGGCGAGGCTCAGTATCGGGATTTGCTTAGTGGCCCGGGAAGGAAACCAGGCTGTAGCTGGTGATACCTTGTTTTTCCAGGCGCTGCTCACCACCGAGGTCGAACAGGTTGATGATGAATGCCGCATCGGTCACTTCACCACCCAGACGACGGATCAGTTTAACGGTCGCTTCGATAGTGCCGCCAGTCGCCAGCAGATCGTCCACAACCAGCACTTTATCGCCTGGTTTGATAGCATCAACATGGATTTCCAGTTGATCGGTGCCGTATTCCAGTTCATAGCTTTCCGCGATAGTTTCGCGCGGCAGTTTACCCGGCTTACGTACCGGAACAAAACCTACGCCCATCGCCAGGGCTACCGGTGCACCAAACAGGAAACCACGCGCTTCGGTACCAACGACTTTAGTGATACCCGCATCTTTATAGCGATTCACCAGCAGTTCAATGCTGAGGGCGTAGGCTTTCGGATCTTCCAGTAAACTGGTGACATCACGGAAAAGAATGCCCGGCTTCGGATAGTCGTGAATGCTTTTAATGCTGTTCTTCAGAAATTCAAGCTGCTGTGCAGTAGCGGTCATAGGTTTGTGCCTGCTTAAAACGATGTTACTCGAGGCGTGCAAAATGGGTCAAAGTTACATTTGATTAACTTTTGACCGGCGCGCCTGTGCTCGAAAACGGTCGAATTTACTGACTGCTGATAAGAATTGCAACACCATTGATGCGCTTTACGGCTTTTGTTGTTCCGCATCAATCACCGGGATCCGCCACATGAAAATCAGCAGACAGGCCAGAATCACCAGCAACAGTATGCGTACCCACATCATCTTCACCAGCCACAGGGAGATAGCAAAAGTCAGCAGAATTAAGATAATAGCCCGAGGCTTTGCCCCGCGCGGCATGGCACGATACTTCTGCCAGTGGCGCAAATAGCCACCAAACCAGGAGCGATAAAGCAGCCAGTGGTGAAAACGCGGCGACGAGCGCGCGAAGCACCAGGCGGCGAGCAGGATAAACGGCGTGGTAGGCAGCAACGGCAAAACCACGCCTAATGTGCCCAGGGCTACCGCCAGCCAGCCAATAATGATTAAAATAGTGCGTTGCATAGCGAGAATCGTTATCAATACCAGCTGCTAATGTAGCATAGCCGATAAAAAATACGACGGAGATTGGCGTGAAAATAGCGCAGCTTTTACAAACGCTGGAAGCCCAGCTTGCCCGGCTGCAAGTGCGCATCGCACCGCTGGCGCAGCACGCCACCCTGACGCCCCGCTTTGACCGGCAACTGTTCCACACCCGCAGCACCACGCTACAGGCGTGCCTGAATGAAGCACAAAAGAATTTCAGCGAGTTACAGCGCGCCGTTGAGCAACATCAGCTTCCGCAGGTGGCCTGGCTTGCCGAACAACTGGCTGCACAAATTGAGGCCATCAGCCGGGAAAGTGAGGCCTGGACACTGCGTGCCTGGGATAGCGCCTCACCCGCACAAACGCGCTGGCAGCGCAAACGCCTGCAAACCCAGGAGTTTGAACGCCGATTGCTGGTGATGAAACAGACGCGTGAGCAACAGCTTCAACAGGCAACCACCTTTGAAGAGCAGCAGCGGCTTGGCCGCGAAATTACCGCCTTTGATGCCCGTCTGGCGCGTTGCCGACAGGCTTTGCAGGACATTGAAAACGTACTGGCGCGCCTGACGCGCTAAAGAGGAAAGTATGTCGCTGGAAAATGCGCCGGATGACGTTAAGCTGGCGGTGGATTTGATAATGCTGCTGGAGAGTCACGATATCGCGCCGGATGTGGTGTTAAGCGCGCTGGAGATAGTGAAGCGAGATTTCGCGAAGAAGCTGGCAACGACTCTGGACAATCGCGCCGAATAAATGCCCGGTGGCGCTTGCGCTTACCGGGCCTACAAAATCACACAATCCGTAGGCCGGATAAGGCGCAGCCGCCATCCGGCAAACTCGCCGCGCAACCGCCCGGTGGCGCTACGCTTACCGGGCCTACAACAGAGGTATTAATCCGCTATCGCGAGGTTGTTACCGCCGTTGTTATCACGCTTCACTTCCGTCACTTCATCGCCCTTCTCATTGTGCAGATGAACTTCCAGCTGGTTAAACGCAATGTTGATGTTATTTTCACGGCACAGACGATCGATGGTGCGGTTCAGCTCATCGACGGTGTAGCTGCGATCGCGCAGTTCACGCACATACAGACGCAGCTCGTGATCCAGCGTGCTGGCACCAAAGGTGGTGAATAGTACAATCGGCTCCGGATCGTGCATCACTTTCGGATGCTCCATCGCCGCTTTCAGCAGGATCTCTTTCACCTTATCGAGATCGGAACCATACGCCACGCCCAGGCTTATCACCACACGTGTAATCGTATCGCTGAGCGACCAGTTGATCAGGCGCTCGGTCACAAACGCTTTGTTTGGGATGATCACCTCTTTACGGTCAAAGTCGGTGATGGTCGTCGCACGAATACGGATCTTACTGACCGTTCCCGAGAAAGTGCCGATCGTCACGGTATCGCCAATACGTACCGGGCGTTCAAACAGGATAATGATACCGGAGACAAAGTTACCGAAAATCTCCTGTAAACCAAAACCGAGACCGACCGATAACGCCGCCGCCAACCATTGCAGTTTATCCCACGAAACACCCAGCGAGCCAAACACCGTCATTGCGCCGACGGCGATGATCACGTAGTTGAGGATCGTGGTAATGGCGTAGGATGCGCCCTGGCGCATGTTCAGCCGCGAGAGCACCAGCACTTCCAGCAGGCCCGGTAAGTTGCGAATGAGCGCCCAGGCAATGGTGGCCGCAATCACCGCAAACAGCAGGCTGCCCATGGTGACGTTTTTCACCACGCTGGCGCCCGCTTCCGTGCCGCTGTAATGCCACAGGGTAATGCTGTCCAGATAGGTAAAGACGGAGATTAAGTCTGACCAAATGCCCCAGAACGCCGCCGCGAACAGACACACCATCAGCAGCATGGTGATACGCAGCGTTTGCTGGTTGACCTGCTCCAGAGCGATGGTCGGCTCTTCCTGCGGCTCCGCACCTTCCGCGCCTTCTTTCACGATATTCTGACGACGCGCGACTGCACGGCGATAAGCGATACGCCGCGCCGCGACGCTCAGCCCACGCAGAACGGTTTGATAAAGCAGGTTCCAGACAATCACCAGGTAGACGGTTTCAATCCAGCGACCGGAGAGACGCAGCGTGGTATAGAAGTAACCCGTCGCCGTCAGCACCATCAATCCAATCGGTACCAGCGACAATACGGTAATCGTAACCAGACGCAGCCCGTGCGACTCTTTATCACGCCAGCTATCGCGGCACATCGGCCACACCAGAATGGCGATCACCAGCAGGTTCAGCAGAATAACAAACTGGCCCAGCACATCGTCCATCAGGTGCAGTGGCGAAAGCTCCGCCACAACGGACCAGAAGTGCAGCGGCAGCAACGCAAGGCTGATGCGCACAATCTGACGACGCCAGTGGCTGGTGAGCTGTTCTGGCATATTGAAGTGGCGTACGGCAACGCCGTCTTTTTCCAATACTTTCCAGCACACGCCGAAGACCAGCCAGAAGGTTGCCAGTTTTTTACAGAACGCCCACAGCAGGTCGCTGATGTTGAGCTGCATGGTCAGCAGAATCAGGCCAACGGCCAGAATCACTAATACCACTGGCAAGGCTCTTATCAGATCGATGAGAATCGCTTTGGGCGTATGCAACTGGCTGTCGTTGCGTAATTGCCCTACCTGCTCCGCTAAACGCGCCTGATATGCGCGCAGCCAGCTCAGTTTCCAGCGAATCAGTCCGGCAATCAGCAGCAGCGGCAGGCCCGCCAGGAAGGCGATGAACACCGCTGGCCACGCTTTTTCCCAGTTTACGGTGATTTTCATCGCCTTAAACTGGTCTTTCAGCGCGCCGGGGAAGGATTTAATCCAGTCCCAGCCCATCGGTTTGTTGCTGTTTACCCAGAAGATTTGCTGAGTAAGGATCTCTTTAAGGTTTTTCGATACGCTCATCAACTGCTGCTGATTGATTTGCAGGTTGATAGCCATCATCAGTTGGTTACCCAGCTGTTTATTAATTAAGTCCAGCGCTTCGCGCCGCGCGTCAACCAGCTGTAGCAGGGCGTCATGCACTTCAGGGTTGACGTCGCTGGCGTGCCCCTCTTCCAGTTTGGCGACAAAATCTTCGCTCTGGAACATGGCATCACGCTGCTGGTTAATTTCGAACTGCTCCAGACGCAGGTCCGCAATGCGGTTGGTCATGTCTTCCAGCTCATCTGCGGAAGGCAGAGTCTGCTGCTGTTGATAAAGAATACGCGAAAGCAGCAGGCTACCTTTCAGCACCGCAATCTGCTCTTTCACGTTACGCTCGGATTGCAGCGCACGGTCGAGCCAGTTCTTCACTTTAATATTTTGCTGAACCAGCTGGTTACCGCTTTCGGTGACGTTAATCAGGCGCTGGCTTAACTGGTGGTTGATTTCCAGTTCCTGTTTGACCAGCGGGTTTGCCTGAATTCGCGCCGTGTCTTCCGGCGAGGCGGTTTCCTGCGCCGTTTTTTCCGTCAGCGTTAAGCGTTTATTGTTAACCGCTTCCTGTAAAAGCTGAAGCTGGTGCTCAAGGCGGGTGCTGTACGCGGTAATGTAATCACGCTGTTTTTGCAGGGTATCCTGCAAAGTGGTATTGCCCTGCAGGCTTTTACGTTGCTGATCGAGTTCCGCGTTGAGCAACGCCTGCTGCACCTGCAACATGGTTTGCTGAGAAGGACGCAGCGCGCCTTCCCCTACCGTGGTGCCGTTCAGGCTATTACGAATTTGTTGAAGCTGCTGTGACGCCGCATTCATGGCGTTCTGCACGCGCTCAGGCTGTGTTTGTAGCGAAACCAGCTGGGTATTGTAGGTCGCCAGATCGTTCTGGGCATTTTGCAGGTCATCGACCATCTGCGTTAAGCGCGCTTCCAGCTGGCGTAACGACAGCGTCGAGAGCGTTTTACGCGTTTCATCGTCATTATCGACGTCGCTCAGCGCATTCAGTTTCTCAGTGGCTTCGCGCAGCTGCGCCGGGGCCTGATCGACTTTCTTCTGCAACTGGACGGTTTCGTCTTTGACGCGATCGATTTTATCCAGGAACTGGACGGTCTCGGTCAGATCCTGTAGCTCCAGCTTGTCCGCTGGGGTGGGATCTTTCTTCTTATTGATAGCATCGATTTGCGCCTGAATTTCGGCACGATCGGGAAGGTCATTGCCGCTTGTGGCACGCGCCTGCGCGGCGGTGACAGCACAGAAAAGACATGCAATAACGACTATAAAAGCGAAAAATGTGTTCCGCGAGCGAATGTTATGCAGCATAGTTTTAACATGAGTGATTGCAAAAGCCGGAGAAAACCGGGGGATAAACGCGTGCGAAGAATAGCACTTCTGCAATCGGCGGAATAGCGCCACTTTCCAGGATTATTCCTGGTAATACCGGATTTTCTGATTAACCTGATTTCTCATGCAGCGTTGGGCAAAACTGAAACATCTCCAGCAGAATGGCCACGTAATCACGCGCCTCTTTTTTCAAATCAAATGAGCCAGGCGCAAAGAGCCAGTTTTCCATGATTCCAGAGACATAACTGCGCATCAGAATGGCGGCGCGACGGGTTAACAATTTGGCGGGCAGCATTTGTGCGGATATACAATCTTTTAACACTTGCTCTATGCGGTCATAACTTTCCATGCAAAGATTTCGCTGAGCCTGCTGTAAAACAGCCATTTCACCGACAAATTCGCACTTATGGAATATAATCTCCATCATCAAGCGTCTACGCTCTTCTACAACCGTTGCTTCAAGGATATATACTAATATTTCCCTTAAAACTGAGAGTGGATCGTCGGGGAATTTTGCCCGATACTCAATCTCAAGATCGCCGATACTGGATTCTGATAACTCCCAGATTTCACCAAATAAATCCGACTTGTCCTTGAAATGCCAGTAGATAGCACCACGCGTTACGCCTGCCGCCCTGGCAATATCCACCAGCGAGGTTGACGATACGCCTTGCTGAGAAAATAGACGTAAGGCGACATCCAGGATGTGTTGACGTGTCGCAAGGGCTTCTTGTTTGGTTTTTCGTGCCATAGGTTGGTGAATTTACAGAGGTTAGATTTACATACATTTGTGAATGTATGTACCATAGCACGACGATAATATAAACGCAGCAATGGGTTTGTGGACGCTGAACCATTGATCAATTTGAAATCGGACACTCGAGGTTTACATATGAACAAAAACAGAGGGTTAACGCCTCTGGCGGTCGTTCTGATGCTCTCAGGCAGCTTAGCGCTTACAGGATGTGACGACAAAGGGGCTCAACAAGGAGCACAGCAGATGCCAGAAGTTGGCGTTGTGACGCTCAAATCTGAACCTCTTCAAATCACGACTGAACTCCCTGGACGCACCAACGCGTATCGTATTGCAGAAGTTCGTCCGCAGGTCAGCGGTATCATTCTGAAGCGAAACTTTACTGAAGGCGGCGATATCGAGGCTGGCGTGTCTCTGTATCAGATCGATCCTGCCACTTATCAGGCCGCTTACGAAAGCGCAAAAGGTGACCTGGCGAAGGCACAGGCTGCTGCCAACATTGCTCAACTAACCGTGAAGCGCTACCAGAAACTGCTGGGTACGCAGTACATCAGTCAACAGGACTACGACACCGCGCAGGCGGATGCACAGCAGGCTAATGCTGCCGTGGTTGCAGCCAAAGCGGCTGTTGAAACCGCGCGTATCAACCTGGCCTACACCAAAGTCACCTCCCCTATCAGCGGCCGTATCGGTAAATCCGCGGTAACGGAAGGCGCACTGGTGCAGAACGGGCAGTCTACTGCGCTGGCAACCGTGCAACAGTTGGATCCTATCTATGTCGACGTGACGCAATCCAGTAACGACTTCCTGCGTCTGAAACAGGAACTGGCAAACGGCACGCTGAAGCAGGAAAACGGCAAAGCGAAAGTCGACCTGGTGACGAATGACGGTACCAAATATCCGCAGAGCGGCACATTAGAGTTCTCTGATGTGACGGTTGATCAAACCACCGGGTCTATCACCCTGCGCGCTATCTTCCCGAATCCGGACCATACTCTGCTGCCTGGCATGTTCGTTCGTGCACGCCTGCAGGAAGGTGTGAATCCGAATGCGCTGCTGGTTCCTCAGCAAGGCGTGACCCGTACGCCGCGTGGCGATGCTACCGCGCTGGTTGTGGGTGAAGGCGATAAAGTTGAAACGCGTGATATTAAAGCAACCCAGGCGATTGGCGATAAATGGCTGGTCACTGAAGGGCTGAAAGACGGCGACCGTGTGATTATCACCGGCCTGCAAAAAGTCCGTCCCGGCGCGCAGGTGAAAGCGCAGGAAGTGACTTCTGACAATAAAGAACAAGCCGCAGCCGGCGCAGCGTCAGAAAAAACTCAGTCTTAACTTAAACAGGAGCCGTTAAGACATGGCTAATTTCTTTATCGATCGCCCGATATTTGCATGGGTGATTGCTATCATCATCATGCTTGCCGGGGGACTCGCGATCATGAAACTGCCGGTAGCGCAATATCCAACGATTGCGCCGCCAGCCGTGACGATCTCCGCGACCTATCCGGGTGCTGATGCCCAGACGGTGCAGGACACCGTGACACAGGTTATCGAACAGAATATGAACGGTATCGATAACCTGATGTACATGTCCTCCAACAGTGACTCTACTGGTACGGTACAGATCACCCTGACCTTTGAATCCGGTACCGACGCGGACATCGCGCAGGTACAGGTGCAGAACAAACTGTCGCTGGCAACACCGTTGCTGCCGCAGGAAGTTCAGCAACAAGGGATCAGCGTTGAGAAGTCCTCCAGTAGCTTCCTGATGGTTGTTGGTGTCATCAACACCAACGGCACCATGACCCAGGAAGATATTTCCGACTACGTTGCGGCGAACATGAAAGACCCAATCAGCCGTACGTCTGGCGTCGGTGACGTTCAGCTGTTTGGTTCTCAGTACGCGATGCGTATCTGGATGGACCCGACCAAACTGAACAACTTCCAGCTGACTCCGGTTGATGTTATCGCGGCGATCAAAGCACAGAACGCCCAGGTTGCAGCCGGTCAGTTAGGCGGTACGCCGCCGGTGAAGGGCCAGCAGCTTAACGCCTCTATCATCGCGCAAACGCGTCTGACCAGCACCGATGAGTTCGGCAAAATTCTGCTGAAAGTGAATCAGGATGGTTCGCAGGTTCGCCTGCGCGACGTGGCGAAGATTGAGCTGGGCGGTGAGAACTACGACATCATCGCGAAGTTCAACGGTAAACCGGCTTCCGGTCTGGGTATCAAGCTGGCAACTGGTGCGAACGCGCTGGACACCGCGAAAGCTATCCGTGCCGAACTGAAGAAGATGGAACCGTTCTTCCCGTCAGGCTTGCAGATTGTTTACCCGTATGACACCACACCGTTCGTTCAGATCTCCATTAACGAAGTGGTAAAAACACTGGTCGAAGCCATTCTTCTGGTGTTCATCGTAATGTACATGTTCCTGCAGAACTTCCGCGCGACGTTGATTCCGACGATCGCGGTGCCGGTGGTATTGCTGGGTACCTTCGCTATCCTTGCCGCCTTTGGCTTCTCCATCAACACCCTGACGATGTTCGGGATGGTGCTGGCGATAGGGCTATTGGTGGATGACGCCATCGTGGTGGTAGAAAACGTCGAACGTGTTATGTCCGACGAAGGGCTACCACCGAAAGAGGCGACGCGTAAATCGATGGGCCAGATTCAGGGCGCACTGGTGGGTATCGCGATGGTGCTGTCGGCGGTATTTATCCCGATGGCCTTCTTCGGCGGTTCTACCGGGGCAATCTATCGTCAGTTCTCCATCACTATCGTTTCGGCGATGGCGCTGTCCGTACTGGTAGCGTTGATTCTGACACCGGCGCTGTGTGCCACGATGCTGAAACCGGTCGCCAAAGGCGATCACGGCGAAGGCAAAAAAGGCTTCTTCGGCTGGTTCAACCGCATGTTTGATAAGAGCACGCACCACTACACCGACAGCGTAGGCAACATCCTGCGCAGCACCGGTCGTTATCTGCTGCTGTATATCATCATCGTGGTCGGCATGGCCTTCCTGTTTGTTCGTCTGCCAAGCTCGTTCCTGCCAGATGAAGACCAGGGCGTGTTCCTGAGTATGGCCCAGCTTCCGGCGGGTGCGACACAGGAACGTACGCAGAAAGTGCTGGATGAGATGACCGATTACTATCTCACCAAAGAGAAAGACAACGTTGCGTCCGTGTTTGCGGTTAACGGCTTTGGTTTTGCGGGTCGTGGCCAGAACACCGGTATTGCCTTCGTTTCTCTGAAAGACTGGGCGGATCGTCCGGGTGAAGAGAATAAAGTTGAAGCCATTACCCAGCGTGCGATGGGCGAGTTCTCGAAAATTAAAGATGCGATGGTGTTCGCCTTTAACCTGCCAGCGATTGTTGAACTGGGTACGGCGACCGGTTTCGACTTCCAGCTGATTGACCAGGGCGGCCTCGGCCACGAGAAACTGACTCAGGCACGTAACCAGCTGTTTGGCGAAGTGGCGAAACATCCGGATCTGTTAGTCGGCGTGCGTCCTAACGGCCTGGAAGATACCCCGCAGTTCAAGATCGATATCGATCAGGAAAAAGCGCAGGCGCTGGGTGTGTCTATCAGCGACATCAATACCACGCTGGGCGCAGCCTGGGGTAGTAGCTACGTCAACGACTTCATCGACCGTGGTCGCGTGAAGAAAGTGTACGTGATGTCCGAAGCGCAGTACCGCATGTTGCCGGAAGATATCAGCAACTGGTACGTGCGTGGTTCTGATGGTCAGATGGTGCCGTTCTCCGCATTCTCAACGTCTCGCTGGGAATACGGTTCACCGCGTCTGGAACGCTATAACGGTCTGCCGTCGATGGAAATCCTCGGTCAGGCAGCGCCGGGAAGAAGTACCGGTGAAGCGATGACGCTGATGGAAGAGCTGGCGGGTAAACTGCCGTCGGGTATCGGTTACGACTGGACCGGGATGTCTTACCAGGAACGTCTCTCTGGTAACCAGGCTCCTGCCCTGTATGCGATTTCGCTGATTGTGGTCTTCCTCTGTCTGGCGGCGTTGTATGAGAGCTGGTCGATTCCGTTCTCCGTTATGCTGGTGGTTCCGCTGGGGGTTATCGGTGCACTGCTGGCCGCCACCTTCCGTGGCCTGACTAATGACGTTTACTTCCAGGTAGGCCTGCTGACAACCATTGGCTTGTCGGCGAAGAACGCGATACTTATCGTGGAATTCGCCAAAGATCTGATGGAGAAAGAAGGCAAAGGCCTGATTGAAGCAACGCTTGAAGCCGTACGTATGCGTCTGCGTCCAATCCTGATGACGTCTCTGGCGTTCATCCTCGGGGTTATGCCGCTGGTTATCAGTACCGGCGCAGGCTCCGGCGCACAGAACGCAGTAGGTACCGGCGTAATGGGCGGGATGGTCACCGCAACGGTTCTGGCTATCTTCTTCGTACCGGTGTTCTTCGTGGTGGTTCGCCGCCGCTTTGGCCGCAAAGTTGAAGAGACTGAGCACAGCCAACCGGCAGAACGTCACTAAGTCTGACCGATGCTGAAAAGGGCCGCTGACGCGGCCCTTTTTTTATGCCTTTTTATAATCGCACTTATTGTTATAAACGTTTTTAAAATGCAGTAATAAATTTTTATAATTAAAAAAACAGCGGTTATCTTTAATAGTGATGATTCATCACCGGGAGGGTTTCCACGCTTAAATGTTTAGGAAAACTCCGAAGTGTAAGATGTTTTCTCTGATACTCTGCGGCGAATCGCCTTAGACCTGCTGAAAATCCAGGCATCTGCCTGCCGCAACATTCGTGTGGATAATGGGTAAGTGAATGAATTCTAATGATTCAAATAATGTTTCTCTGGCGATACATTGAAAAATCTTAATCTGAGCCACATTTCATTATCGGGGAATTAAGGAAAACAGACTTAATTGTAATTTTTCGTAATAGCTCGGTGAAATCTCTTTCAGAGTAGATTATAGTTAGTGCATAAGGACTGTGCGTCTGCGCCAGGTAAGCCGGTAGTTACCCCATCCCACACACTGTTTGTTCTCGTCGTTTACTCACGAATAAGGGGATGTGTTATGGACGAATACTCGCCAAAAAGGCATGATATCGCGCAACTCAGATTCCTCTGCGAAACGCTCTATCATGACTGCCTCGCCAATCTTGAAGAGAGTAACCATGGTTGGGTTAATGACCCCACCTCGGCTATCAATCTTCAACTTAATGAGTTGATCGAGCATATCGCAACTTTTGCGCTTAATTATAAAATTAAGTACAACGAAGATAATAAATTGATTGCACAAATTGACGAATATCTGGATGATACTTTCATGTTGTTCAGTAACTACGGCATAAATAGTGAAGACTTGCAAAAATGGCGCAAGTCCGGGAACAAACTCTTCCGCTGTTTCGTCAACGCCAGCCGGGCTAACCCCGTTAGTCTCTCTTGTTAAGATAATTACAATCACATGGGTGAATTATGTCTGAGAAACCATTAACTAAAACGGATTATTTGATGCGACTGCGCCGTTGCCAGTCAATTGATACGCTGGAACGCGTCATTGAAAAAAATAAATATGAACTTTCTGACAATGAACTGGCGGTATTTTACTCAGCTGCCGATCATCGTCTGGCTGAATTGACGATGAATAAGCTGTACGACAAGATCCCATCCACCGTCTGGAAATTTATTCGTTAATCGCTATTTTCTGCAATTGCTACAGGCGTCAGTCAAGTCAACTAACGATCGTAACGTTCCACTTCCCCAGGTAAGTTTGTGATTAACTTCACATTGATTAACAGGGAACGTTCCCAATTGCTCCTGTGCCTCTTAT
Source organism: Pseudocitrobacter sp. CD920760 (assembly GCF_057782505.1). Taxonomy (NCBI): domain Bacteria; kingdom Pseudomonadati; phylum Pseudomonadota; class Gammaproteobacteria; order Enterobacterales; family Enterobacteriaceae; genus Pseudocitrobacter; species Pseudocitrobacter sp. CD920760. The sequence goes on along the minus strand of NZ_CM173490.1, from coordinate 1,309,687 downwards.
GGTGAACACTCTCGACTGACGAGGAGTGTCACAATGAGTGAAGAGAAACGTAAAATGATCGCCGGCGAACTCTATCGCCCGGCTGATGCAACGCTCAGAGCCGATAGCCTGCGCGCCAAACAGTTGTTGCACCGCTACAACCATTCGTCGCCCGACGAAAAAGCATTACGCCATCAGTTGCTGGCTGAACTCTTCGATAAAAGCCACGATGCTTATATTGAGCCCAATTTCCGCTGCGACTACGGCTATAACATTACTCTCGGCACCAATTTCTACGCCAATTTTGATTGCGTAATGCTGGATGTTTGCCCCATTACCATCGGCGATAATTGCATGCTCGCGCCGGGCGTACATATTTATACGGCGACCCATCCTCTGGATGCCACCGAACGCAACAGCGGTTATGAATATGGCAAACCGGTGGTTATCGGTAATAACGTCTGGATTGGCGGACGTGCGGTAATAAACCCTGGCGTCACCCTTGGGGATAACGTAGTGGTGGCTTCGGGCGCGGTGGTGGTGAAAGATGTACCTGATAACGCGGTCGTTGGGGGCAATCCGGCCCGCATTCTTAAAATGCTGAGCTGATACGACTGTTATGCTTTTTTGAAACTAATCTGTTACTTTTTGTATTGGTTAATGCAACATAGAATAGGTGAATCCGCCCTGAGTTGCAGAGCCCAATGATGACAGAAATCCAGCGATTACTTACGCAAACTATCAATGAACTGAATATCCGTGAAAAGCGCGACAACAGGCCGCGCTTTAGCATCAGTTTTATCCGCAATCACCCCGGCCTTTTCCTGGCGATGTACGCGGCGTTTTTCGCCACGCTGATTGTCATGATGCGCTCTGAAACGCTCGAAGGTTCCGTCTGGCTGCTGTGGGTACTGTTTGCCCTGCTGAATGCGTTTTTCTTCTTCGACGTTTACCCGCGTTATCACTACGAAGATATTGACGTGCTGGATTTCCGCGTCTGCTATAACGGCGAGTGGTACAACACGCGCTTCGTGCCGGAAGAGTTGATTCAATCCATCAAGAACTCACCCCGCGTCAGCGCGCAGGCCCGGGCGCAGCTTGAAAAAATGGTCGCCAGAAAAGGCGAACTCTCGTTCTACGATGTCTTCACCCTGACCCGCGCGGAAGCGACGCAATAATCCGCTGAAGCGTCCGTATCGCTGGAATAAAGCGCGATGCGGACGTATTGCCATAACCCAGCACCAGGCCAGAACGCTGATGCTGCGCATTCAGATAAAACTGGCTGAGCGCCGCCGGCGACATCTGCTGCTGGCGGGCAAGTTTTACCACCGCCACATCATCAATCCCGTCGATAAGAACCGTCAGGTGCAGCCCACCCTCACCGGCCAGTACCTGATGCGGAATCAACAGCTCCTGCGCCAGCGCTTCGCGTAACTGTGTTTGCCGTTTACGATAAAGCCGTCGCATCGCCGCCAGATGCCGCGCGTAATGGCCCTCCTCAATAAACATCGCCAGCGTGCGTTGCTCGGCGCGATGCCCACCGCGCAGCAGGGCGCGAATCGCCGGTTGTGCGGCAGCGACCAGCGCAGGTGGCAACACCATAAAACCCAACCGCAGCGACGGAAACAGCGTTTTGCTGAAGGTACCTAAATAGACTACCGGCGCGTCTCTTACCATTCCGCGCATCGCCGGGATCGGCTCACCGCTGTAGCGAAACTCACTGTCATAATCGTCTTCAATGATCCACGCACCCGCGCGATGCGCAAACTCCAGCAGCGCCAGACGCCGCGCCGCACTCAGCACGCTGCCCGTGGGATACTGATGCGACGGTGAGGTAAAAATGAGACGCGGCGTCGAAGCGACCTGCGCAAACTGCATACCTTCATCATCAACAGGAATCCCCTCAAGCGATAACCCCGCCGCCAGAAAGGCGCTTTTTGCGCCAAAGTAACCCGGCTCTTCCACCCAGGCCAGTTGCCCCGGCTCACTCAACAGTTGGGTACAGAGATTTACCCCTTCCAGCGCGCCTTCGGTGATAACGACCTGGCTGGCATCGCAGTCGATTCCCCGTGAAAGCGCGAGGTGACGGGCAATCGCCTCGCGAAGCGACGGTTCTCCGGCGGAATCACCGTAGCCCAGCAGCAAGCTCCCCTCCTCCCGCAAGGTACGATCGAGCAACCGCCGCCACAACGGTAAGGGAAAATAGTTAATCGCGGGCGTTCCCGGCGTAAAGAGCATCGGCGGCGATTCACGGGGCGTCGCGGGCGGGAGCCGGCGAAACCGCGCGGCCACGGCGGCGGGTAACGTCGGCGGTGAAGCTGTCGCCTGCGATTTGGGGAGTGACGCCACGCGCGTTCCCTGCCTGTCGCGCAGTAAATAGCCTTCCAGCGCCAGCTGCTCCAGCGCGCTATTGACCGTATTGCGGGAAATCGCCAGCCGCTGCGCCATGATGCGCGAACCAGGAAGGCGGCTGTTTGCCTGCAGTTGCCCCTGCAAAATGGCGTCTCTCAGCGCGTTGTAAAGGGCGCGCTGTAGCGTCTGCGGGCCGCGCATTGCCAGCGCGCGTTGCAGGAAAGTAAAAAAGGGATCGTCAGGGATATTCATCAGGGCTCCTCGTGGCACCATAAAAAGATACATCCATGGCACTTTTTATGGAACCAGTAAGTCTCTACTCTCATCTCGTCCACTTACAGCAAGGAGAGGTTATGAGTCAGCTTAATCAGTTTAATCAACCCGTTGGTGATGCATTACCCGACTGGCAACCGCGTTCTCATCCGGCACGTGTGGTGCTTGAAGGCGCCTGGTGTCGCCTGGAGCCCCTGGCCGTTCATCATGCTGATGCGCTGTTTGCCGCCCACCAGCTTGCCGCCGATACGCGCAGCTGGACATGGCTGCTGCGCGAACCCGACAGCTGTGTGGACGATTTTCGCCAGTGGGTCGCCAGCGTGGAAAATCTCAGCGATCCTATCCATTTTGCGGTGATTGATAAAAGTACCGATAAGCCGGTAGGCTCACTGTCGCTAATGCGCATTGATGCCAGTAATGGCGTGGTGGAGGTTGGGCACGTGCACTTTTCGCCGCTGCTTAGCCGCACACCGATGTCAACGGAAGCCCAGTGGCTACTGATGTGCTACGCCTTTGATACGCTCGGGTACCGTCGCTACGAATGGAAATGTAATAGTCTGAATGAACCGTCGCGCAATGCTGCATTGCGTTTAGGTTTTCAGTTTGAAGGGCGCTTTCGTCAGGCGCTGGTGATTAAGGGGCATAACCGCGATACGGACTGGTTTTCGATTCTGGATAGCGAATGGCCTGCGCTTGATACGGCGTTTCGTCACTGGCTTGCCGCCGACAACTTCGATGCCGACGGCAAGCAGCGAAAAACCCTGGAACAGTGGCGCAATAATGGAAAAAATTAACGTCTTTTTTTACGACCCTGCACCGCTTTAAAACGCGGATTGGTTTTGCAAATGACATACAGCCGCCCTTTGCGCTTCACAATCTGGCAGTCCGGGTGGCGTTGTTTTGCACTGCGTAATGAATTCAGTACCTGCATTACTGGCCTCTCACATCAAGAAAACGGCCAAAGCGCTGACGGAATTTCGCGGCGCTACCTTCGCTGGAAAACGACTTCTGTTTCCCGGTATAAAACGGATGCGACTTTGCAGAAACCTCAAGAGTGACATAGGGATATGTCTCTCCTTCAAGCTCAATTTCGCGATCGGTCTTGATGGTCGAACCGACTTTAAAATACTCATTGGCGCTGGTGTCGTGGAAGACCACGGTACGGTAATGCGGATGAATATTGGTTTTCATAACGCCCTCATCTTGTATGTTATAACATAACAATATGCTAAGGCATTATTCCGCAGCGATCAACCATTCGCTTATCAGGGTTATTGCCTTATCTCTTTTTCGCAAAAGCTCAGCACCCCGCAGCGGCATAAAATAGAAAATATCGTTATTGGTGACGCGTCATCGAATCAGGCACGCTGGCGCTATCTCATCTCATCAGGAGCGATCATCATGCGTTGTTGTTGTTATCCCTTCACTCATAAAAATGCCCTTTTCCCCCAGCACTCTGGAGATAACAATGAGCCTGACGACACTGCCCGTTCTCAATCTGGCGCACTATCACTCTGCCGCTGAACGCGATGTTTTTCTTGAACAATTGCGTCACGCCGCACGCGACGTAGGGTTCTTTTACCTAACGCATCACGGCATCGATGACACCCTTTCGCAGCAACTCCAGCATCAGGCCCGACGGTTCTTTGCCCTGCCAGACGCACAAAAACAGCAGGTGGCGATGGTCCACTCCCCGCATTTTCGCGGTTACAACCGCAGCGCTGCGGAACTGACACGCGGCCAGCCCGACTGGCGCGAGCAGTTTGATATTGGCGCGGAGCGTCAGGCGTTGCATCTGAATGCGGACGATCCGCGCTGGCTGCGCTTACAGGGGCCCAATCTGTGGCCGCAGGCGCTGCCCACGCTGAAACCGGTACTTCTGGCGTGGCAACGTGCGATGACGGAGATGGCAATGACGCTGCTGCGCGCATTCGCACAAGCGCTGCAACTGCCTGCGCATGCCTTTGATACGTTGTATGGCGACAAGCCTAACGAACATATCAAGCTGATTCGCTATCCGGGCCAGCAGGAGACGCAAAGCAGCACCCAGGGCGTAGGCGCGCACAAAGATTCCGGCTTCCTCAGTTTCCTGTTGCAGGACCAACAAAAAGGGTTGCAGGTCGAGGTGCGTGAAGGTGAGTGGATCGACGCCGCACCGCTACCGGGCAGTTTTGTCGTCAACATTGGCGAATTACTCGAGCTGGCGACCAATGGGTATCTGCGCGCGACCGTGCACCGCGTAGTTTCCCCTCCCGCCCATCAAGACCGCCTGTCGATCGCCTTCTTCCTCGGTGCCCAACTGGATGCGGTCGTCCCCGTCTACGATTTGCCGGAAGCACTGGCGCGAGAAGCGCATGGGCCGCAAAGCGACCCGCACAATCCGCTGCTGCGCGATGTGGGCTGGAACTACTTAAAAGGCCGCCTGCGTTCGCATCCGGACGTCGCGAAACGTCATTATTCCGATGTGCTTCGCGCTCGCAGCGAACAACTTATCGCCTGAAAACAATAATAAAGGAATCACACCATGAAAAATGCTGCATTCAAACTGGCAGGTATCGCGCTCTCTCTTTCTCTGGCCTGGAGTGCAGGTGCCGCACCGCTGCGCATCGCGGCGGACCCGGTTCCGCACGCGGAAATCCTCAACTTTATTAAAAAACAGGACCCGTCACTCGACCTGCAGGTGGTGGAACTCACCAGCGGGGTCAACGCCAACGAGCTGCTGGCAAACGGCGATGTGGATGCGAACTACTTCCAGCACGTGCCTTATCTGAAAGACCAGGAAAAAGCATTAGGAAAAACCTTCGCCGTGGCGGCAACGGTGCATATAGAACCGCTGGGCATTTATTCTCACAAGCATAAGGATCTGAAATCGCTGCCGGAAGGCGCGACCATCGCCGTGCCGAATAACACCACCAACTTAAGCCGCGCGCTGTTCCTGCTGCAAAGTAAAGGGCTGATTAAACTCGATAGCAAATTCAGCGATCCGGCGAGTACGCTCGCGACGCCGAAAGACATCGTCGAGAATCCCCATAATGTGAAGATCCTGGAGATCGAATCGCCGCAGATCCCGCGGTCGCTGGACGACGTGGATCTCGCCGTGATTAACGGCAACTACGCGCTGGAGGCCGGTTTAACGCCAGCGAAAGATGCGCTGGGGCTGGAAAGCGCGACCCATAATCCGTACGCCAATATTCTGGTGACTAACCCGCAGCTCGCCAACGATCCGCGCATTAAAGAGCTGGCGAAAGATCTGACCTCACCGCAGGTTGCGGAATTTATCCGCCAGCACTACAACGGTTCGGTGATCCCGGTCAGTGCGCCTCAGTCATGATTACGCTCGACGGGCTGAGTAAACAGTACGCCGGAACAGGCCGACCGGCGCTTAACAACGTCTCGCTTCACGTTCCGAAAGGGGCCATTTACGGTATCCTCGGGCGGAGTGGCGCGGGGAAAAGCACGCTGATTCGTTGCCTGAATTTACTGGAGCGGCCCACGGCGGGCCGCATTCTGTTCAACGGCGAAGATATCTTGCGGTTCAATAAACCCCAACTTCGGGCGCACCGCCTGCGCACGGGCATGATTTTTCAACACTTTAATCTGCTTCATGCGCGTACGGTGGCGGACAACATCGCCGTTCCGCTGGAAATCGCGGGCGTGGCGAAAGCAGAACGTCAGCAACGTATTGAAGAACTGCTGTTTTTAGTCGGGCTGGCGGATAAAGCGCAGGCATTTCCCTCACAGCTTTCGGGCGGCCAGAAGCAGCGCGTCGGCATTGCCCGCGCGCTGGCGGCGAAGCCGGATGTGCTGCTTTGCGATGAAGCCACCAGCGCGCTGGACGCCGAAACCACTGCCTCGGTGTTAACGCTGCTCGACACCATCAATCGTCAGCTTGGGCTGACGATTGTCCTCATCACCCATCAACTGGAAGTGGTGAAAAACCTCTGCGACCACGCAGCATTGCTGGAAAACGGTGAATTGCAGGAGAGCGGAAAAATTGCTGACCTGCTGGTATCGCCCTGGTCGCGCCTGCGCGAAATGCTGTTAGGCGATGCCGATGAAGAGCGTCGCTTTCTGGCTCGTCACGGTATCAACGGGAGGCCTTTATGCGTGGTCGCATGAGCTGGGACGATCTTTGGCCCATTCTCCTCAACGGCACGCTGGAGACGCTGTATATGGTGGGTCTGGCGGCGCTGTTTACGGTACTGATCGGCCTGCCATTAGGCGTGCTGCTGTTTATTTCCCGCCGCCACGGGCTGGTACCGATGCCGCGTTTAAATGCGCTACTTGGCGCATTGGTCAATACCGGACGCTCGCTGCCGTTCATTGTGCTACTGATTGCGCTGATCCCATTCACCCGATTACTGATTGGCACAACGCTCGGCAGCACGGCAGCGATTGTCCCCATCACCCTTGGCGCCTTTCCCTTCTTTGCACGGCTCACTGAAAATGCGCTGGATGAAGTCGATTCCGGGCGAATTGAGGCGGTGCTCTCAATGGGCGGCAACACCTGGCACGTGATCAGCAAAGCGCTGCTACCGGAAGCGCTGCCGGCCCTGCTGGCGGGGATCACCTTAACGGTGGTGATGCTGATTGGTTTTTCATCGATGGCGGGCGTGATTGGCGGCGGTGGTCTGGGCGATTTAGCCATTCGTTACGGCTATCAGCGTTTTAACGATCAAATCATGGTCGCGACGGTCGTGACGCTGGTCATTATGGTGCAGGGCGTGCAGATGATCGGCGATCGTCTGGTGCGTGCACTGGCACATCGACGATAATTTGCGCAATCAATCTCAGAATAACCCTATTGTTTAATAAGCTTATTATTTTGATGGGATATACTTGTCGTACTTTGCCACATTAAGGACAACGCTGTGACAACACGACATCTGGTGGGTCTGGTGACGGGCGTGCTCATTTTGGCGATATTTTTGCCGATTTTACTGAGCATCTGGCTGGCTCATCGAGAAGCGGACGCCCAGTTCAGGGATGAACAGGAACTCTATGCTTCTCGCGTGATGGCGCGCACGCTGCAGGTGCTGGATCAAGCGAAAGCCGCGCTTGTCCAGATTGACGCCTCTCCTACTCCTGGCGCTATGTTCAGGAAGTGCTTTATCTCAAGGGCTCAACGCCGATATGTTCCTCGCTGGAGGTGCAAAGCGCCCCCGTCACTTACCCGGAACCCGATCGCGTGACAACCGATGGCTACCGAACCTGGTTTACCGCGAAGAACGATCTTGGCCTTGACCATCACATGATTGCTATTGCCAGTAAGCAGCATATGGTGATTATTGACCCCCTCTCCTTTATCGACGTTATTCCCTCTGAACTCAGCAATATTCAGTCAGCGCTTTTGGGCACGGTAAGAGACCGCGTGCTGGCAAGCAGCCAGCCTATTGATATTGCGGTGTTCAAACGTATGCAAAAAGAGGGGCTGGAGACCCTGACGGTCAATAACACGATTTACACCGTTCGGCATTATCCCGAGCTTGATCTGGCCGTGGTCACCTGGTCGCCGGTCCAACCGAAAGTCGCCAGTTGGCATCATCAACTGCTTATCTGGTTACCGATTGGCATCTTAATCAGTTTACTGGCCGCCTGGTTTATTATGCGCCTGTTACGACGCCTGCAATCTCCCCATCACCGCATGCTGGACGCCTTAAATGAATCGGCCATTACCGTTCACTATCAGCCGATTGTTTCGCTAAAAAGCGGGCGAATCGTTGGGGCTGAAGCACTGGCGCGCTGGCAGCAAACTGATGGCAGCTATTTATCGCCGGAGATCTTTATTCCACTCGCCGAACAAACCGGGCTTATCACCCGACTCACGGAAACGGTGGTAAAAAACGTATTCCACGATTTGGGGAAATGGCTCCATGTTCATCCGGAACTCCATATCTCCATTAATCTCTCGGTTGAGGATCTCCGTTCTGCAACGCTCCCTGAGCTATTAAGACAGCAGCTCAACCACAGCCAGGTGAGGCCCTCGCAAATTGCCCTGGAATTAACCGAGCGCGGTTTTGCCGACCCAACCACCACGCTGCCTGCCATCGCGAGCTATCGCAAAGCAGGGCACGCGATTTATATCGATGATTTTGGTACCGGATATTCCAGCCTGCGTTATCTGCAGGACCTGGAAGTCGATACCCTGAAAATCGATAAATCGTTTGTGGATGCCCTGGAATACCAGCAGGTCACGCCGCATATCATCGAAATGGCGAAAAGCCTGAAGCTGGATGTGGTGGCCGAAGGGATCGAAAATGCCTGCCAACAGGAGTGGCTGTACCAGCACGGCGTGCATTACGGCCAGGGTTGGCTGTACAGCAAAGCGCTGCCAAAAACCGATTTTATTATCTGGGCCGAGGAGAATTTGCGCTCGCACTAAGGGCTATGCTTAAGGTAAAGCCAACGAGAAGGAGAGCGCGATGAACAAGCAAAACTGGCCTCTGGAAGACGTGCGTCACTGGCTGGAGCCCGGTCCGGTGGTGCTGGTCAGCAGCCACTGGCAGGGCAAAAACAACATTATGACGCTGGGCTGGCACACCATTCTTGAGTTTTCGCCCTCGCTGGTGGGGTTGATGATTTCTGCCGGCAACGTCAGCTATTCCTTAATCCGCCAGAGCGGCGAATGTGTGATTAATCTGCCCGACGCCAGCATGGCCGATATCGTCTCCGGCATCGGCAACTGTCGCGGCGACAGCACCGATAAATTCGCCCATTTTGATCTTACGGCAGAAAAAAGCGTGCAGGTCGCTGCGCCGGGCATTGCGGAATGCCACGCCAGCTTTGAGTGTCGTTTGTATGATGATGCACTGGTCGAACGCTACAACTTCTTTATTTTTGAAGTGGTCGCCGCGCGCGTGAAGCCCGAGCCAGAATGGCCGCAAACGCTGCATTATACCGGCGGCGGGATTTTTCGCGGTGACGGCGAGGTAATTGACCGCCACCGCTTGTTTACCAAAGTCTCCTGACATGCGTCTGGCTGGCGGCACGCCGCACAGCCAGCCTGGCTACTCGTCGACGATGGGCAGGAAACCACCGTAGATCATGCGTCGTCCGTCAAACGGCATCGATTCCCCCAGCGCCTTCATGCGCGGGTCGTTCATCATTTTCTCATTTGCCGCATCGCGAACATCTTTGGAAGGGTATTCAATCCAGCTGAAGACCACCTCTTCGTGCTCTTCGGCCTGCACCGCCATGCGAAAATCGGTCAGATTGCCGTTAGGCACATCATCCGCCCAGCATTCGACAATGCGGGTTGCGCCGAACTCTTTAAACAGCGGCGCGGCTTTTGCGGCCATCTCGCGGTATGCCTCCTTATTTTCCGCGGGAACAGCAACAACAAAACCATCAACATACTTCATCAGGTAAACCTCCGAAGTGACAGCGCAGCCAGAAAACCTGGCTGCGTCTGGTGATAAGTTTAGTTCTGCTGCCAGCTAAACGCGTAGCGCACCCGCCGCGCCTGGAGCAAAAACTCCGGCGATACGCTGGGGCTCCATGAATCATCACCGCCGACGCCCATATGGAAAGCATCGAGATTCAGCCAGCAGCCGGGCTCTTCGCGTAGCTGGTGATGATGGCTGGTTTCATGCAGCTGCTGCTGGCTGTAGCGGCTCAGGCCAAAGTGGAAATGGCCCTGCCAGCGATGGCGACCGTAATCCAGTTGCCGGGTATCGCAGCGCAGCCCATTCTCGCTCGGGAATATATAGGGCGTGTGCAGCTGAGAAAACGGTAGCGTCCAGCGGCCCTGACGGGCGGCAAGCTGGCGATCGGGATAGTTTTCATGCGGCCCCAGGCCCAGCCAGCTTACCTGCGCTTCAACAGCGGTAAGCTGACAACTGAGGCCAATACGCGCCGGTTCGGGAATATCGCGGGCAACCTCAACCTCAACATCACCGTGCAGTACGCCCTGCGCATCTATCTGCCAGCGTTTGTGGCTGATAAACAGTACGTTGCCCTGATATTCCCACACATGCTGCGTTTCAACGCTTACCGCCTGAGCCTGTTGTTCCGCCCGACACAGCACGCAGCGCGACGTCATCGCGTACATCCCAGCCGCTTTCCAGCGCTCTACCCACGCATTCGGGTCGATGCGCGTCACTTCGCTGACGCCGATATCGTTATCGAGCGGCGCGCGGGTGAAATTATCGCTGACCGGGGTCAGCAAACTTTCTTCTCCATCGCGCCACCACTGGCTCAGACACCCGCTGGCCCGATCGAACGTCCAGCGCTGTTGGCCGTGAATGACGTCAAACGCGGTTTCGCTAGTTGCCAGCTGGGGTGCAAAGCCCGCCGGGGGTACTTCTGGCAGCGCAAGCGGTGACGGCTGTCGCCACTGATCCCACGCGCATAAGTGTTCAGCTGGCGACCAGGCGGTGGCATCCTGCTGATGCACCGCCACGTTGAGCCAGCTTTCGCCGCTCGGTAACGTCGGAATGGAAAGCGTGATCCGCTGGGTGCCCTGCGGCGGGATATCCAGCGTCTCTTCCCCTTGTGCAATCACCTCACCCTCGCACGTGAGCGACCAGCGCAGCTGCTCGTTATCCGTCTGGCGGAAAAGATACTCACTGGTCACCTCAATCACGCACGGCGCGGTACTCACCTGGCGGAACTGGAAAAATTGCTGCGCGCGCTGGGCTTCATACAGCGCCGGATGCGGTGTGCGATCCGGAAAAACCAGCCCGTTCATACAGAACTGGCGATCGTTTGGCGTATCGCCAAAATCGCCGCCGTAAGCCCAGAATGGCTGGCCATTTTCATCGGTTTTGGTCAGCGCCTGATCGACCCAATCCCAGACAAAACCCCCCTGCAAACGCGGATGCATACGAAACGCCTGCCAGTATTTGGCGAAGCCGCCAAAGCTGTTGCCCATCGCGTGGGCGTATTCGCACAGGATCAGCGGACGCGTCTCATCCGGCAGGCCGATCCACTTTTTAATCGACCACTTCGGCACCGCCGGGAAGGGTTGATCCTGATCGACGCGCGCGTACATTGGGCACACGATATCGGTCGCCGCACTATTCGCCCCGCCGCCTTCGTACTGTACCGGGCGAGAAGGATCGACACTCTTCAGCCAGCGGTAAAGCGCATCATGATTCGCGCCATGCCCGGATTCATTGCCCAGCGACCAGATAATGATCGACGGATGGTTGCGATCGCGGGCCACCATCCGGGTTACGCGCTCGCTCATGGCGGGCAACCAAAGCGGATCGTCCGCCAGACGGCTCATCGGCACCATCCCGTGGGTTTCGATATTGGCTTCATCGACAACGTACAGGCCGTACTGGTCACAAAGCCGGTACCACAGCGGATGATTAGGGTAGTGAGAGCAACGCACCGCATTAAAGTTATGCAGCTTCATCAGTTCGATGTCGCGGCGCATTGTGGCTTCATCCACCGCCTGACCCGTTTCCGGGTGATGTTCGTGCCGATTTACGCCGCGAATGAGTAGCGGTTTCCCGTTCACCTTCAGCAAGCCGTTGCTGATTTCGACACGACGGAAACCCACATCGCAGGCTTCGGCTTCAATCAATTTACCGTCCGCGCGATGCAGCGCCACCACCAGCCGATACAGGTTTGGCGTCTCAGCGCTCCACAGCCTGGGCTCATCAACCGGCATCGCCAGCGTCAGACGCTCGGCCCAGCCTCCGCGCTCATCCACCACTGCGCTGCTGGGCGACTGGCTGCATTGGGCGATCTGCCGCTCGCCTTCCCACAGCGTAGCGGTCACCTGCGTTGCCGCAAACGCCCCCTCCAGCGTCACCGCCACATTCAGCATCGCGTGGGTCAATTCGCCATTCAGCGCAGTCGTCACCTGATAATCCGCGATACGCGTCTCAGGCTTATGCAGCAGCGTGACGTCGCGGAAGATACCGCTCATCCGCCACATGTCCTGATCTTCCAGATAGCTGCCGTCGCACCAGCGCAACACCATCACCGCCAGACGGTTCTCGCCCGCATGAAGATACGCGCTGAGATCGAACTCCGCGGGCAATCGGCTATCCTGGGAATAGCCCACCCACTGACCGTTGCACCAAAGATAAAACGCCGAATTGACGCCGTCGAAAATAATGCGCGTCTGCCCCTGCGCCAGCCACTGCGCATCAACCTGAAAAGTACGTGAGTAACAGCCGGTCGGGTTATGTGCAGGCACCGTTGGCGGCGTAACCGGAATCGGATAAGTGACGTTGGTATAGATGGGCGTATCAAAACCCTGCATTTGCCAGTTCGAGGGCACCGGCATGGCGACGGCCTGCGGTAACTCTTCGTTAATCCAGCAATCGGGCACGGCTTCGGGAGAATCGAAAAAGCAAAATTGCCACTCACCGTTCAGCACCAGGCGAGCCGCCGATGCGCTGTCATGCTGCGCGTCGATGCTGCAACGCCAGCTATTAAATGGTGGATGCGCCGCCAGCCGATGCCAGTGGGTAAGCTGCGGATTTTCCCAGTCGCGACGCGCCAGGCATTGTTGCAGCGATAATGAAGAGAGATGCGTCATTTCAACCTCTTTGCGAATAAACAAAATGTTACGCAGAGTGCCGAAACCACCTCTATCAAAATCCGCTTAAACTTCAGGGTTTTCATAGCATTCGGGTCACTCAATCATGCGGCTGAGTGTACCCTGAAGGCGAAAAAGCAAGTGTGAGCGCGGCAATACTCTCAGGAAATTACCGCCGCGCTGCGCGTTCCGCTGGGTTGACGAAACCACGGCAGGCAAAGCTGAATTAATGGGCCGATCGCCAGAGCATACAGCACGGTGCCAACGCCAAATGTTCCGCCCAGCAGTACGCCAATCACCAGTACTGACAGTTCAATCGTGGTACGAATCACCCGCACCGACCAGCCGGTACGCGCGTGCAGCCCGGTCATCAGGCCATCGCGCGGCCCCGCGCCAAAACCGGCGCCGATATACATCCCCGTGGCCAGCGCGTTCACCACGATTGCCGCAGCCAGCAGCGCGCTACGCGCCACCAGAGATTCCAGCGGCGGCAGAATAGCCAGCGTCGCATCGGCGGTCAGCCCCAGCACAATCACGTTACTGACTGTGCCCAGCCCCGGACGCTGGCGCAGAGGGATCCAGAACAGCAGCACCAGCACGCCGGTGGCGATAATCACCAGGCCGATATTCATCGACAGCAGGCTGGCAACGCCGAGATGAAACACGTTCCACGGATCGGCGCCCAGATCCGCACGAACAAACATCGCCGTGGAGACACCGTAAAGAGCCAAACCGATATAAAGCTGGATAAGACGACGGAGCATGATGCACCTCAGAATAAGCGTTCAGAACTTCATCATCGGTGAAAATGGCATTATGATTAATGACCAGTTTTAAAAAAGTGGACTGCATATGACACCGCGACGCTCGGCCACACACTCATTGGTTCGCCTGCTTGGCCACTGGCAGGAGACCAACTCACGCACCCCGCTGTGGCGACAGCTGGCGCAGGCGCTACGTTTGCTGATCCTCGATGGGCGATTACCGCTGGAGAGTCGTTTACCCGGCGAACGTGAGTTTGCCACGGTATTGGGCGTCAGCCGTACCACTATTGCCAGCGCACTGGCGCAGCTGCGTGAGGAAGGTTATCTGCAAAGTCGCCACGGTAGCGGCTCGTGGGTAATGTTACCGGAAGGCCGCCGCGAAATTCCGACCCGCATGTCAGCGCCGCAAGCGCTGGATCTTTCTACCGCCGCGCTGAGCGCAGGCGCTGAAATTCATCAGGCCTACAGCCATGCATTAACCATGTTGCCGGGCTATCTGCACCACACGGGTTATGACCAGCATGGTCTGATGGTGCTACGGGAAGCCATTGCGCGTCGCTACTGCGCACGCGGCCTGCCGACAAAAGCGGAAGAGATAATGCTGGTAAACGGCGCGCTCAGCGGGCTGGCGCTGGTATTGCGCGCAATGACCGGGCTGGGCGATCGCGTGGTGGTTGAGAATCCCACTTACCCATTAGCGATTGCCGCGATTCAGGGCGCATCCTGCCGCCCCGTAGGTTTATCTTTACCCACGCAGGGCTGGGATACCGACGGTCTGGCGGCCATAATCGCGCAAACCGCGCCGCGTCTGGCGTGGCTGATGCCCGATTTTCACAATCCCACCGGTCGCTGCATGGACCACGACACACGACAGATTGTCGCCGATCTTAGTGCTCGCACGCGCACCACGCTGGTGGTAGACGAAACGATGGTCGATTTATGGTACAACGCCCCGCCTCCCCCGCCGCTGGCGGCATTCAATGCCGATGCACCGGTGATTACCATCGGCTCTGCCGGGAAAAGTTTCTGGGGTGGGTTACGTTTAGGGTGGGTTCGGGCCTCAACACGCACGCTCGCGTCGCTGATTCAGGCGCGCGATACGCTCGATCTCGGCTCACCGCTGCTGGAACAGTTAGCGGCGCTGTGGTTACTGGAAAATAGCGATCATTTATTGCCTGCCAGAAGAGCAATGCTGGCGCAACGTCGCGACATGTGTGCCGCACTGATGCAGGATTATTTTCCGGCGTGGCGCTTTACCCAGCCTGAAGGCGGCCTCTCTTTCTGGGTTGAGCTGCCCGAGATGCTGGCCACGCAGTTTGCTGCCCGGGCGGAAAGCGTGGGAATACATCTGGGCACAGGCACGCGCTTCGGGCTGGCGGGCGCGTTTGAACGCAACCTGCGCCTGCCTTTTACGCTGCCGGATGAAACATTGCGTAATGCCTTTGAATTATTACAGCCACTCTGGCAAACACTTGCCGGGCAGCAGAATACCAATCGCTTACGCAAAATTATATAACCAGCTTTTACGATCCTGTCGATATTAATGCTGTGGCGGGATCGGGAAGCCCTTAAGGGAAATAATAAAATTATCGCCCTCTTTTTTTATTTTTGCCCCGGTATCGCACCAGTCCGAGGCAATACGAAAGAATTCATCACTGCCGACATTCCAGTTCAGACGGACATGTTTAGCATACCCCGAGCGTAGCAGCTCGCAGGCTTCGGTGTAGTTACAGGCGACAGAAGGTTGTTGTTTCATTTTTTCTTCTTCAGAAGTTTACGTAATGCTTTGATTTCTTTCGGCGTAAAAGCGGAAGTGTCCTCTTCCGTATGTTGACTGTCCACGTCATGTCCGGTTACACCAGCCTCTTCGGTGGCAAACGCCTGTGCGATGAGTCGCTGCGTTGCCACACTTAAATTAAGGTCGTTATCCTGCGCATAGTGGCGAAGCTTTTCTTTTAACGTCTCGTCGATTTTTACATTCAAAACGGCGCTGGTCATTTTTAACATTTCCCCTGTAAAAGTTATTATCACTAATACAGGAAATTAAATAACCGATCCACAAATATATTTATGAGTGCAAATGTGAAAATATACCCCAATAATAAAGTAATGAGGTTTTATGACAGAAGAATGACAAGCATATGACGATATTATGAAAACAAAGGAAATAACCCTTAAAATAAAAAGGGAAATAAGAGACGTTGAGATTGGGGAGCAGAAATGGGTGGGGGCCCTGCCAGCTACATCCCGGCACACGCGTCATCTGCCCTGGCTGCTTCCTTCCGGACCTGACCTGGTGAACAGAGTAGCGTTGCGGGAGAACCAACAGAGCCCCCATTGAGAGCGTTAGTTACCTAACGCGCTGGCGCATTATCCCTGCTGCGCCATGCAATTGCAAGCCATCTGCGGTTACCTGCTGGATTCTTGCGCAATCGCCCCTTCACAGCACGCAGGTTGCTGATTATGCTGGACGCTGGTTTATCAGGAACAGACTATGGACGCATTCGATTCCTTTCCCCAGCGAGTCTGGCAAATTGTCGCCTCGATTCCCGAGGGCTTTGTCACCACCTACGGTGATGTGGCACGTCTGGCGGGTTCGCCGCGCGCAGCACGGCAGGTTGGCGGCGTATTAAAGCGTCTGCCGGAAGGTTCTACTCTCCCCTGGCATCGGGTGGTGAATCGTCATGGCACGATTTCCCTTACCGGCCCTGATTTACAGCGTCAGCGTCAGGCGCTGCTCGCCGAGGGCGTGCAGGTATCAGGCGGCGGGAAGATTGATTTGCAGAAGTATCGCTGGATCTACTAAAAAAATGCCCTCACGAGGAGGGCATTGAAAGACTTATGGGATTTGCGTCGGCGCCGGGTCCGAAGAAGACGGATTAACCTGGGTCGGCGACGTTGATGGCACGGTCGTTGCCGCTCCACCGCTCTGCTGCATCGGCACGGCCGTCTGCTGTACCGGAACCAGCGTCAGGTCAGCTTTGGTGCCGCCCTGGTTGATAATCGGCTGCACGGTATCAGTAATAAAGATCAGCTTATCATTCAGCGTAATGGCTGCGCTCAACAGAATACGGGCATTAGGCTGAATGTCCGCCGGGTTGAACGGCAGCACAAAGCTAAACGGTGCCTGTTTCCCTTCGGTGCGCGTCACTTTCTGGGCGATAACTTTGGACGGCGCATCCGCGAGCGACGCATCAGAAACGGTAACGGTCAGCACCGCATCCGGTGGCAGAGCTACTTTCTGACGGATCCATACAGTACCCGTGACACTCGGCTGCTGAATCGCCGCTTGCGTCGCACCCGCAGCACTCGGATTCGGCGCCGGGGTCTGGATGTCAGCACTCTTATCTGCACAGGCAGACAGGGCGACGGCGATGGCTATTCCACTTAACATTGGCACGATTTTCATTGCGTTCTCCTTTTCGCTCATGCATCCGCAGGATTTTTTCCTGCCAGAGCGACCATTCATAAACAGTCATAACGGGTTAAGTGTGGCACAGATCTCCTTTTTTTTCCTGCAAACTGCCCTTTATTCAGACTTTTGCACCCATCGGACCAGCTGCAAAACTGCGTTATACTGTGCTAATCCCTCGCCGCGGCGATGATAAAAATTATTGAGGAAATTTATGAGTCAGGCGCTATCTAACTTACTGGCATTGTTGAATCTGGAAAAAATCGAAGAAGGATTATTCCGCGGGCAGAGCGAAGATTTGGGGCTGCGTCAGGTATTTGGCGGCCAGGTTGTGGGTCAGGCTCTTTATGCCGCAAAAGAAACGGTTCCCGTTGAGCGCCTGATTCACTCATTCCACAGTTACTTCCTGCGCCCTGGCGACAGCCTGAAGCCGATTGTCTATGACGTCGAAGTGCTGCGCGACGGTAACAGCTTCAGCGCTCGCCGCGTGTCGGCGATTCAGAACGGTAAACCCATTTTCTATATGACCGCGTCATTCCAGGCGCCAGAACCGGGCTACGAGCATCAGAAAACCATGCCCGATGCCCCCGCGCCGGAGAGCCTGCCGTCAGAAACCGATATCGCCCGTTCACTGGAACATCTGTTGCCGCAGGTGCTAAAAGATAAATTCCTCTGCGAGCGCCCGCTGGAGATTCGCCCGGTTGAGTTCCACAACCCGCTGAAGGGCCACGTCGCGGAGCCAAAACGTCAGGTCTGGCTGCGTGCTAACGGGACGGTGCCGGATGATTTACGCGTACATCAGAATCTGCTGGGCTATGCGTCCGATCTCAACTTCCTGCCGGTCGCGCTTCAGCCACACGGCATTGGTTTCCTGGAAAAAGGGATGCAGGTCGCGACAATTGACCATTCCATGTGGTTCCACCGTCCGTTTAATCTGAATGAGTGGCTGCTGTACAGCGTGGAAAGTACGTCCGCCTCCAGCGCACGTGGCTTTGTGCGCGGCGAGTTCTATTCTCAGGATGGCGTACTTGTGGCATCGACGGTACAGGAAGGCGTGATGCGTAATCGCGGATAAGATTACGTTTGAAAGCAAAAAAGCCTCCGCAAGCGGAGGCTTTTTTTGTTAGCACTGATTAGGCGTTGTACGCATTTTCGCCGTGGCTGTTGACGTCCAGCCCTTCGCGCTCCTGCTCTTCCGGAACGCGCAGGCCCACAGTGAGGTCTGCCACTTTGTAGCCAACGAATGCCACAATGCCCGACCAGACAATGGTGATGGCGATGCTTTCCAGCTGTACCAGCACCTGATGGCCCATGGTGACGCCTTCCGCATAACCCACGCCGCCGAAGGAGGTAGAGGCAAAGATACCGGTCAGGATACAACCCACGATGCCACACACGCCGTGAACGCCGAAGACATCGCAAGGATCATCCACACGCAACCAGCGTTTCAGGATGGTGACGCCCCACAGCCCGGCCAGACCCGCAACGATACCGAGGATCAACGCGCCGCCGACACCGATAAATCCACACGCAGGTGTAATGCCCACCAGGCCTGCAATCGCCCCGGAACACGCGCCCAGCAGCGACGGTTTACCGCGCAGCGCCCACTCACCGAATACCCAGCCCAGAATCGCAGCCGCGGTTGCCACTACGGTGTTCACGAAAGCCAGACCGGCAATTTCATTCGCCGCACTCGCTGAACCGGCGTTGAAGCCAAACCAGCCGAAGTAAAGGATGGCAGTCCCGATAAACACCATCGGCAGGTTGTGCGGTTTGAACGCTTCTTTGCCAAAGCCGACACGTTTGCCAATCAGATACGCCCCGACGAGACCCGCAACCGCCGCGTTAATGTGTACAACCGTACCACCCGCGAAGTCCAGCGCGCCGTGCGAGCCCAACAGACCGCCGCCCCACACCATGTGCGCAATCGGAATATAGGAGAGCGTCAGCCAGATAACCACGAAAATCAGCACCGCTGAGAAGCGAATACGTTCCGCCAGCGCGCCGACAATCAGCCCTACGGTGATGCAGGCGAACGAGCCCTGGAAAGCAACGTGAATATACTGATAAAACGTGCCCATCGGCGCGGTTATCGCAATACCTTTCAGCATCACCCAGTCAAAGTTACCGAAGAAGCTGCCGCCGGTACCGAAGGCCAGCGTGTAGCCGTAAACCACCCACAACACGCAGACCAGCGCGAACGTCACTGCCACCTGTGTCAGCATAGAGAGAACGTTTTTCCCACGAATCAGGCCACCGTAAAACAGGGCAATTCCCGGAATGGTCATAAACAGCACCAGCGCGGTACAAATCATCATAAAGGCGTTATCGGCTTTATCGATCGTCGCCGGAGCCGCCATCGCCAGGCCCGGCAACAGCGCCAGAGCCGCCAAACCGGTTTTCAATTTTGCTATTTTCATTTTCTCGATCCCTATCACTGTGCGCCAGGAATTACAGTGCCGCTTCGTCGGCTTCGCCGGTACGAATACGAATCACACGTTGCAGCTCGGCGACGAAAATCTTACCGTCGCCAATTTTTCCGGTGTACGCCGCCTTGCTCACCACATCCACGACTTCATCAAGCTGGTCGTCGGCAATCGCGACGTCAATCTTCACTTTCGGCAGGAAGTTCACGCTGTACTCCGCGCCGCGATACAGCTCGGCATGCCCCTTCTGACGACCGAAGCCCTTCACTTCCGTCACGGTCAGTCCCTGAATACCAATTGAAGACAGCGCTTCGCGGACGTCTTCGAGTTTGAATGGTTTGATTACCACGGTAACCAGCTTCATAGATCCCCTCCAGTCAGAATTCGGTAATGGCTGCTGCTACACGAGATAGATAAAGCAAGGGGCGTGCCAGAAATGAAAATTGAGAAAAATGGGCGGGTAACGGCATGAGGCGAAAGGTCATGCACGCGTTTTAGTAAGAAATGAAACAAAAACGCACCATGCGAGTGCAGGGTGCGTTTTAAAATTGCACGCGCTGGTGCGTCTGTTAGTAAATTGCTTAAAAAAAGTGCATCAGTCCGTTAATGATGGTCAGCTAAGCGCAAAGTTCCGTTCACTTTATGTTTTGCGCAATATGTAACATCTGAGTCAGTGAACGGGCAAAGGGGGGCAACCGCGCCCCCCTTCGCAATTCCAGCGGGGACTCATCGGTTTCAGATACACCGGTTTTTGCTGTTAACGTAAAGGCCGCACCGCTGTTGGTGGCGTCAAAATCGCCGAAGCGTTCCCTGGAGACCGGGGCAGCCCACATGGATGTGGGCTGAGGGCGCGGCTTTACAGGGATGTTACCTCGCGCCCGACCCGAAAGCCGTAAGGGATAAGCTGAGGGAACCGCGAAGCGGCGATTTTTCCGCCGGAGCCTGGGGGTGCAGGGGGCGGCGGCGATTGGCCGCCCCCTGCGTGCTCCCTGCGCCTGCACGATTTATATGGCATGGAGCCAGACAGGAGCGCAACGGGGAGATGCTCTGAAAAGTGAATCGGCCCTTAACTGACCAGCATCACATCAAGCAGTCAGCGTTTCATCCTGTGCACTGGCGGCAAGCTCTTCCCCGGCCAGTTGAAGCTGATACATCTGCCAGTATCGGCCTTTGGCTTCCAGCAGTTGCTGATGCGAGCCCTGCTCCACCGCCTGCCCGCGATGCAGCACCATGATGGTGTCAGCATCGACGATGGTGGAAAGGCGGTGCGCGATCACCACGAGTGTGGTGTGTTCACGCACGGCAGCCAGCGCCTGTTGAATGGCCTGCTCGGTACCGGAATCGATATTGGCGGTGGCTTCATCCAGAATCAGCACCTGCGGGGTATCAACCAGCACGCGCGCCAGCGCCAGCAACTGTTTTTGCCCGACAGAGAGATTGTTCCCCTGCTCGCCCAGCGGCGTATAGATACCATCGCTCAGCCCACGCGCCAGTTCCGCCAGTTGCACCGTTTCCAGCGCCTGCCATACCTGCGCTTCGCTGATATCACGGCCAAGCGTGACGTTCGCGAAGAAAGAGTCCGCCAGGACAACCGGGTCCTGCTGCACCATGGCGACGCCCTGGCGCAGCACCTGATGACTCAAACTGCCAAGCGGACGACCGCCCAGGCGAATTTCACCTGAATTCGGCGGGTAATAGCCCATCAGCAGACTGGCAAGCGTGCTTTTCCCGCTGCCCGTATGCCCCACCAGCGCCACAAAACTGCGCGAGGGAATCGACAGCGAGATATCCTGCAACACCATCCGGTCATCGCGGTAAGCAAAGGAGACGTTATCAATTTCAATGTCGCCGCTTTCCAGCGGACGGGCATCATCGCCGTAGGTCTGGCGCGGCCTGTCCATCAGCTCAAATACGCGCTCCCCGGCGACCACCGCCTGTTGCAGCATTGACTGCTGGGTGGTGAGTTCAATCAGCGGTTCATTGAGACGGCCCAGGTAGCTGATAAACGCATACAGCACACCCACCTCAATCGTGCCCACCGACGTAAAGCCAAACAGCATCAGCAGACCGCACAGTATCAACGTAGAGAAGAGGCTGAGCAGCGGACGCAGCAGGAAGCCATCCAGACGCAGCGTTTGCATACGCGCAAGATAGTGCTGACGGCTATGCTCACCGATGCGTTCGCCAAAGCGTGCCTGCTGACGGAACTGCTGGATCACGCTCATGCCGTTGATCACTTCGTTAAAACCGTCATTGATATCCGCCAGATACGTCCGCACCCGGCGCACGATAGGCGTGCTGTAGCGTTGGTAAATCACCATCACCGTCAGTACTGCCGGGAAGATGCAAACCGCCACCAGCGCCATGCGCCAGTCGAGGCTGAACATCGCCACCAGCATCGCGCCAATCAGCGCGGCGCTGCGCAGCACCGTCGCCACGACGGTGACGTAGAGATCGCGGATCACCTCCGTGTCGTTAGTCACGCGGGAAATCAGTTGCCCGACAGGTTGAGTATCAAATTCACTCAGCGGCTGACGCAGCGCGGCGTCCATCACGTCACTTCGCAACTGTTGTACCACCCCCACCGCCGCGCGATTAAACAGCAGCGATTGGTTATAGTGCAACGTCGCCGCCAGCAGTTGCAGGCCGATATACGCCGCCGCCAGCCCCGCAACGGTGCCCAGCGGCAACGTGTGTTTCGCCACCATGTTATCGATGAAGTAGCTTATCAGCACCGGCCCGGAGACTTCCGCCGCTGCCGCTACCCACAACATCACCACGGCAATAGAGAGCGGTTTGCGCCACGGTGAGCCGTAGGCCAGCAATCTTTTTAATGTCGGCCACAGTTGACCAAAATTACGCATCGGTCACCTCCGACGGTTCTTCATCCAGCGCCGCTTCCAGTTGCTGATAGCGATACATATCACGATACCAACCCGGCTGCGTCACCAGCTGTTCATGCTGCCCGCGCTGGCACAGATGCCCGTGCTGCATCACGATGATTTCACTGGCTTCCGTCAGCGCCGACAGACGATGCGCGCTGATAATCACCGTGCGGCCTTCGCCCCACTGGCGCAGGTTATGCAAAATTTGGTGTTCGGTACGACCGTCCACCGCCGAGAGCGCATCGTCGAGGATCAGGATTTCGGCGTTGAGCAAGAGCGCGCGCGCAATCGAAATGCGCTGCTTCTGCCCACCGGAGAGCATCACCCCACGCTCGCCCACTTCCGTGTCGTAACCCTGCGGCAGACGCAGAATATCCTCATGGACGCTGGCAAGTCGGGCGACGTGTTCAATCTCTTCTTGTGTCGCGCCGGGGCGACCAAGGGCAATATTATTTCCTACGGTATCGGAAAAAAGGAACGGTGTCTGACTGACTACCGCCAGGCGGCTGCGCCAGGCATCCAGTTTGAGTTTTGGCAGGGCGATATCGTGAAAATCGATTTCGCCTTTTTCCACGTCGAAGTGGCGCTGAATCAGCGACAGAATAGTGGATTTGCCGGAGCCCGTTGGGCCGCAAATGCCCAGCATCTGCCCCGGTTGCAGCGTGAAGTGGACTTTCGTCAGCGTCGCTTTTTCCGTTTGCGGATAATGGAACTGGTCAATGGCGACCTTCAGCACGCCGCGCCCGTCCGGCACCGATTCGGTGCCGTCATTGACCACCGGCGCTTCCATCAGCATGGCGCGAATACGGCTGTAGGCGGCGCTGCCGCGCTCGACGATATTAAACATCCACGCCAGCGCCAGCATCGGCCAGATCATTAAGCCAAGATACATCACAAAGCTGGTCAATTGACCGAGCGTCAATGTTCCCTGCATCACCATCCAGCTTCCGCCGCCAATTGCCAGCAGATTTGCCATACCGATGGCGATATAAATCGTCGGGTCAAAACGGGCGTCAATACGCGCCACGCGCATATTCTTCGCCCCGGTATCCGCCGCATCGGCGGCGAACAGCGCCGACTGGCGATCTTCCAGGCCAAAGGCTTTAATCATGCGAATACTGGTCAGGCTCTCTTGTGTGCGGTCGTTCAGGCTGGAGAATGCCGCCTGCGCCAGCTTGAAGCGGTTGTGCAGCATGTCGCCATAGCGCTTAATCGCCAGCGCCATAATCGGCATCGGTAACAGCGCCAGCAGCGTGAGTTGCCAGCTAATTTGCGTGGACATCACAATCAACACCGCGCAGCCCATCACCAGCGAATCGACCAGCGTCAGCACGCCTTCCCCGGCGGCAAAGACGACGCGGTCAACATCGTTGGTGGCGCGCGCCATTAAATCACCGGTGCGGTGACGCAGATAAAATTCCGGGTGCTGGCGGCTTAACTGGCGATAAAAGTCTTCCCGCAGTTCGACCGCGAGTTGGTAGGACGCCCCGAACAGCAGCACGCGCCAGACGTAGCGCAGCAGATAGACCACGATAGCAATCGCCACCATAAGGCCAATCCACATCCAGATGGTCGTCGCGGTGTAGTGTTGTTGGGTGACGCCGTCAACGACGTAGCCCACCACCTTCGGGGGGATCAGTTGAAGAATGGCGATAACCACCAGCAGCGCGACGGCGCCAAGATAGCGACGCCACTCCCGGCGGAAATACCAGCTTAATTGAGCAAATAATCGCACGCAGTAAAATTCCAGAGATAGTGTTATTCGATGGGAAGCGCAGTGGTGTATTTAATCTGTTCCATCGCAAAACTTGAGGTGACGTCCGACAGTCCGGGGACGCGATTCACCAGGCTTTTATAAAAATCATCGTAGCGTTTCATGTCGGCGACCTGTACCCGCATCAGGTAGTCATATTCGCCCGCCATGCGCCAGAAGCCGAGCACCTCGGGCATCTGGCTGACTTCATTCACGAAACGACTATACCATTCACTGCTGTGATGTTGCGTTTTTATCAGCACAAACGCGGTGAGGCCGAGCCCCAGTTTCTCCGCATCCAGCAACGCCACGCGCCCAAGCAAAATGCCATCATCTTCCAGGCGCTTGAGCCGCTTCCAGCAGGGTGTGGTGGTCAGATTAACGGCATCGGCCAGTGCCTGCAAAGAGAGGGTGCAGTCCGTTTGCAGCAGCGAAAGCAGCTTGCGGTCAATTTTATCTAACATCGCCCACCTCAGGAGAAAATTTTTCTCCTGTAAGTCTATTTTAAAGTGGAGATAGCAACAATTTTTTCCGCATCTTTCGCTAAGCTAGGCACAAAATGACAAATGGAAAATCACCATGAACAGCACCTGGGTCAAAAACGCCATTAGCGAAATTAACGCCGATTATCAACGTAGCGCCGACACGCACCTGATTCGTCTGTCGCTGCCGGCGTTTCCCGGCATTCAGCTCTACTTAAAAGATGAAAGCACTCACCCAACCGGCAGCCTGAAACATCGTCTGGCGAGGTCGCTGTTCCTGTATGGCCTGTGCAACGGCTGGATCAAAGAAGGCACGCCCATTATTGAAGCGTCTTCCGGTTCCACCGCCGTGTCGGAAGCCTATTTTGCTCGCCTGCTGGGGCTGCCGTTTATCGCCGTCATGCCGTCGTGCACGGCAAAACGCAAAATCGAACAGATTGAGTTTTACGGCGGACGCTGCCATTTCGTGCAGAGCGCTTGTGAAATTTATGCCGCCTCCGAGACGCTGGCGCGTGAACTTAACGGCCACTATATGGACCAGTTTACTTTCGCCGAACGCGCGACCGACTGGCGCGGAAACAACAACATCGCCGACAGTATCTTCCGCCAGATGAGCCATGAACCTAATCCAATCCCTGACTGGATTGTGATGAGCGCGGGCACCGGCGGTACGTCGGCGACCATCGGCCGCTACATTCGCTGCCAGGGGCATAACACGCAGTTAATGGTGGTCGATCCGCAAAACTCGGTGTTTATGGACTACTGGCAAAGCCGCGACGGCAGCCTGCGCAGCAGCGTTGGCAGTAAAATTGAAGGGATTGGCCGCCCGCGCGTCGAGCCCTCCTTCATTCCTGATGTTGTCGATGACATGCTGCGGGTGCCGGATGCGGCAAGCGTCGCCACCGCACAATGGCTGGAAAGCCAGTTAGGCCGTAAGGTTGGCGCGTCCACTGGCACGAATATGTGGGGCGCGTTGCAGCTGGCAGCGCGGATGCGTAAAGAGGGGCGCAGCGGGTCAATCGTGACGCTGCTGTGCGACAGCGGCGAGCGGTATCTGGAAACCTATTACAATGCAGAATGGGTAAAAGAAAATATCGGCGATCTCGCGCCGTGGCAGGCGGAAATTGAGTGCCTGCTGGCGAGATAAACAAAAAAAGCCGGGCTAATATGCCCGGCTTGCTGGAAAGGTCTCATTATTCGGGGGAATAAGGAAGGTTGGGTTTGTCCAGCCAATGAGTCAAATAGTGGGAGACCGCCTGATTCTGGCAGTGTCCTATAACCGGTAGGTGCGGCAATGCCGCTTTCAGCTGCCCCATCGCGTTGCCCATCACCAGGCCACGCCCGACCAGGCTCAGCATTTCGCGATCGTTCATGGCATCGCCAAACGCCATACATTCCTGCATCGTCAGGCCAAGATGCGCGCTAAGCACCGTCAGCGCCGCGCCCTTGTTGCAGCCAACAGGCAACACTTCCAGACAATCAACTGCCGAAAAACAGAGATGCGCACGTTCGCCCAATGCCTCTTGTAGCTGAATGCTCAGACGCGCAAGATCATCGTGATCGCCGCAGAAACAGATCTTGGTCACCTCGTGGGCCGGGATCTGACGCAGATCGCGCAGCTGATAGTGAAAGCCGCTGTACATATGCGCCTGCAACATTTCGGGGATCGCTTTGCCGGTGAACCAGCCGTTATCGTTGAAAACATGCATGCTGGCGTGGGTTTCCCAGCGGGCATGCAACACTTCATCGGCCACGTCCGGAGAGAGATCGCTGCGATGCATGACATCGCCGTGCAGGGAGTGAACGCGGGTTCCGTTGCCGGTAATCAGGAAAGCGTCGAGCGCCAGTTGATCAATCAGCGGGCGCATTTCAAGCACATGCCGCCCCGTGGCGAAGGTCAGCGTAATGTCGCGTTCACGCAGGCGCTTGAGCGTGGCGATCGTCTCATTACCCAGCCGATGATCGGGCATCAGCAGAGTGCCATCCATATCAAATGCCGCCAGTTTTGCCATTTTATCTCCGCCTGTGATCCCGCTCTCTTGCGTACCAGTATTGCCTGAGATATACGGAAGTAATACTGAATTGTTCATATTTATTGTTCCGGGTTTTTATGCGACTGCTTAACCGATTAAACCAGTTTCAGCGCCTGTGGCTGCCCTCTTCCGGCGCACCGCAGCAGGTCACCATTGCCGATCTCGCGGCGCGCTGTTTTTGTAGTGAGCGACACGTCCGCACCCTGCTGCGTCAGGCAAACGAGGCGGGCTGGCTCAGTTGGCAGGCGCAGTCCGGGCGCGGGAAGCGCGGTACGCTAACCTTCCACACGACGCCGGACGCACTGCGTAATGAGATGATGGAGCTGGCATTAAACAGCGGTCAGCAACACAATGCGCTGGAGCTGGCACAGCTGGCGCCGGTGGAACTGCGCGCGCTGCTGCACCCTTTTTTGGGCGGTCAGTGGCAGAACAATACGCCGACGCTGCGTATCCCTTACTATCGTCCGCTGGAGCCATTGCATCCTGGGTTTTTAGTGGGTCGCGCCGAACAGCATTTAGCCGGGCAGATCCATTCCGGACTGACCCGCTTTGGCCGCGATACCGCCCGCCCGGAAGGCGATCTTGCGCATCACTGGGAGGTATCGGCAGATGGACTGCGCTGGCAGTTCTATATTCGCTCCACCCTGCACTGGCACAATGGCGACCCCATTGAAACGCGACAACTCAGGCAACGGCTGGAAATGCTGCTGACGCTACCCGGTTTACGCAGACTGTTTGCCAGCGTGGAACAAATCGCCCAACCCCACGCCCAGTGCCTGAGCTTTACGCTTGCTCGCCCGGATTACTGGCTGCCGCATCGGCTGGCAAGCTATTGCAGCGTGCTGGCGCATCCGGACGATCCCACGCTCGGCAGCGGCCCGTTCCAGCTAAAGATCTTTGAGCCTGAGCTGGTTCGTCTGGAAAGCCACCATCGTTATCATCTGGGGCATCCGCTGTTGCAGGCGATCGAGTTCTGGATCACCCCACAGCTGTTCGAACAGGATCTCGGCACCAGTTGCCGTCATCCGGTGCAAATCGCCGTCGGCGAAGCGGAAGAGCTCAGCCAGTTGCGGCTGGTGAGCAACAGCATCAGTCTCGGCTTCTGCTACCTGACGTTTCGTCAGAGTTCACGGCTTTCAAAAGCGCAGGCGCAGCGGGTGATTTCACTGATTCATCACAGCGGTCTGCTGCAATCATTGCCGGTGGATGAAAACCTGATTACCCCCAGCCAGGCGCTGCTTCCCGGCTGGGCAATTCCGCCTGCGCCGGAAGACGACACGCCCCTGCCGCCGCGTCTGACGCTGCATTATCATCTGCCTGTTGAATTGCACACCATGGCCGGGGAGCTTAAACGGGCGCTGGCACAGCAGGGTTGTGAACTGACGCTCTGCTTCCACGATGCGAAAAGCTGGGACGATTATCCGGATCTGGACCAGGCCGATCTGCTGATGGGCGATCGGTTAATTGGCGAAATGCCGGAATACACGCTTGAGCAGTGGCTGCGCTGCGATCCGTTATGGCCCGCCATACTGAGCGAGTCACGTTACGCAACGCTGATTACCGCGCTGGATGCCGCGCAGGCACAGGAGGACGAGACACAGCGCATCGCGGCGCTGAAAACCATCTTCACCCTGTTAATGGAAGAAGGCATGCTCACGCCGCTGTTTAACTATCAATACCAAATCAGCGCGCCACCGGGTGTAAACGGCATTCACCTTAACGCACGTGGCTGGTTTGATTTCACCCAGGCCTGGCTACCGCCATCAACGCGGTGAAGAAGCTGGTCGCCACGCTGCCCGCGCGTTACCATAGCGTCTTTATCGTCATCAACAGGAAATGCTATGAAACGCGCGGTTGTCGTCTTTAGCGGCGGACAAGATTCCACTACATGCCTGGTGCAGGCGCTCCATCAATATGATGAGGTCCACTGCGTCACTTTTGATTATGGTCAGCGTCATCACGCAGAGATCGACGTCGCCCGTGAACTGGCATTAAAACTGGGCGCGCGTGCTCATAAAGTGCTCGACGTCACCCTGCTTAATGAACTGGCGGTCAGCAGCCTGACCCGCGACAGCATTCCGGTGCCAGACTATGAACCGGACGCCGACGGTATTCCGAATACCTTTGTGCCTGGGCGTAACATTCTGTTCCTGACTCTGACGGCGATTTACGCCTATCAGGTAAAGGCAGAAGCAATCATCACGGGCGTTTGTGAAACCGATTTTTCCGGCTACCCGGATTGCCGCGACGAATTCGTGAAAGCGTTGAATCACGCGGTTAGTCTTGGCATGGCAAAAGATATTCGTTTCGAAACGCCGCTGATGTGGCTTGATAAAGCCGAAACCTGGGCGCTGGCGGACTACTGGGGCAAGCTCGACCTGGTGCGCAATGAAACGCTGACCTGCTATAACGGCATTAAAGGCGATGGCTGCGGGCATTGCGCGTCCTGTCATCTGCGGGCTAACGGGCTGAACCACTATCTGGCGGATAAAGTCGGCGTGGCGGCAGCGATGAAGCAGAAAACCGGGTTGAAGTAAACGCGGTGGGTTGCCGGGGGCGCTGCGCTTGCCCGGCCTACAGACCAGAGCCAGGTATTGATGGAATCTTTGTAGGCCCGGTAAGCGCAGCGCCACCGGGCAATATGCACTTACGCGACCATCTGCTCCAGGTGTTCGCGTAATTCCCCTTCCAGAGGCAACGCCTTCTGCGTTTTCAGGTCAATGCAGACAAACGTAATCAATGCATCCGCCACTACCTGCCCTTCAGGGTCCAGCGTGACCACCTGGCTTAATACACCGCTTTTCCCGTTTAACTGCTCCACTTTACTGGTTACCGTGAGTACATCGCTCAGCACCGCCGGGCGGCGGTAGTTAATGTTGATATTCACCACCACAAAGGCGATATGGTGCGCGGTCATCCACTGGAAACTGGCGCTGTTTTCCAGCCCATCCCAGCGGGCTTCTTCCAGAAACTCCAGATACCGGGCGTTATTGACGTGCTGATACACGTCCAGGTGATACCCGCGAACTTTAATTTTTGTCTGCATAGCGCAATAGCCTTACATGTTATTAGAAGAGTCAGAGGTCACACCACTGGTATGACCTCTTTAGTCTGGCAAACTTTGACGCCAGCGCAAGCCGTGAGAAGCAATTAAAGCGTGAGATGGCTCAAATTACGTTCCACCAGCGAGTTGCCCATTCCCGGCACCTGCTTCAGGTCATCCACCGTTTTGAACGGGCCGTACTCCTCGCGATAGCTGACAATCGCCTGCGCTTTCTTCAGCCCCACCCCGTTCATTGCCTGCGCCAGTTCTTCTGCCGAGGCCGAGTTGATGCTGACTTTACTGCCACCTTCATCATCGGTTTTCGCGGCAGGCTCCGCTTTCATCTGCTCGGAACTCGCCTTCGCGCTTTGCGTCGCTGTCGGTTTTGCCCCGGCAGTGGAAGCTGCCTGTGCGCTTAAACTCATCCCCATGCAAGACATGACTGCGGCAATTGCCAGCATTTTGATTCCACGTTTCATACTGATTTCTCCTTGTTGATTGATAGCGAAGCCACCATAGCGAGGTGTGAAAAACAATTCAAAAGGCAGATTTCAAATGTGGAAAAGGCCGCGAAAGCGGCCTTTGAGGTGTGCATCGCATTACAAATTAATGCGAGGAGGGTTCCGATTATTGTTGCTGATCGACGATGTCGCCCATCTTAATCTTCGCCGCTTTACGCAGGTTGCTCATCAATGCTTCGAACGCAATTTGTGCGTTGTTCTGGGTGATACCCTGAACCATCGCTTTCTTCTGCGCTTCCGGCATTTCGCCCGCTTTCACTTCGTCCAGCGCCAGCAGAACCACGTTGCCCTGCATGTCGTTGCCCATACCGAAGCTTGGTTTACCAGGCTGCGGTAACGGCAGTTCGAAGGTTGCCTGGCTCAGCGGATCCTGACCCGTACGGCTCAGGGTTTTGGTTTCGCCAAAGCGCAGACCTGCAACTTTCATCGCCTCGTCACCTTTACCGTCTTTCAGCGCAGCCAGCAGTTTTTCAGCATCGAGTTTCGCCTGCTGCTCTGCTTTGTTGTGCTTAACGATATCGGTCACCTGCGCTTTCACTTCATCCAGCGGTTTCACGCTTTCTGCTTTGTGCTCAGCCACACGCAGAACAAAAGCACGATCGCCATCGACGGTGATGATGTCGGAGTTGTTACCCGGCGCGCCGTTTTCGCCCACCAGGCCACCATTGAAGATAGCGTCAGTAACCGGTTTGAAGTTCAGTTCAGCCGGAACGTTATCGTGACCAAACCAGCCGGTCACCGCCGCTTTCACACCCGCAACCTGCTCTGCACTCGCCAGAGAGTCATTGTCGCTGCTTGCGGCATCGCTCACTTTCTGTTGCAGCGCATAATAAGCATCCAGCGCTTTTTCCTGCTTCACTTTGTCAGCGATTTGCGCGTGAACATCTGCCAGCGGTTTCACCTGTTCCGGCTGGATATCGTCCAGGCGCGCAATCAGGAAGCCCACGGAAGATTTGATGACGCCAGACAGCTGGCCTTTCTCTTTCAGACCCGCGTCTTTCAGTTCCGGTACGGTCGCAGAATCGTCCATCCAGCCCATGTCGCCGCCGTTACGTTTAGAGATAACATCGGTGGATTTCTCTTTCGCAATCGCGGCAAAATCGCCGCCGTTGTTCAGCTCATCAAGGATGGCTTTCGCATCGGCTTCGGTTTTGGTCTGGATGATGCTGTAACGTTTACGCTCAGGCTGAGTGAACTCATCCTTGTGCTGGTCGTAGTAGGCCTGGACGTCCTCTTCAGACGCGGAAGACGGCATGCTCGCCGCATCCAGCTTGATATAGGTGACGCGGAACTGCTCCGGCGCAACAAACTGACCTTTGTTCTGTTCGTAGTAGCTGGCAATTTCCTGATCGCTTACCTGCTGCTTCGCGGCCAGCGCGTTGACGTCGATGGTGGCTTCACGCACCAGACGCTGCTGGGAAACCAGCGCGGCCAGCTGGTCGGTTTCACCCGGCAGCATAAAATCGGTACCCGCAACGGCGCTAATCAGCTGGTTAGTGGTCAGCTGGTTACGCAGTGCCTGTGCGTATTGATCGGCGGTCATGCCCATTTGATTCACCAGCGCGTTGTAGCGGGTGTTATCGAATTTACCTTCGTTCTGGAAGGCCGGGGTCGCCCAAATCGCTTTGCGCACCTGCTCATCGCTGATGCCGAGGCCCAGCTCTTTGGCGTATTGATCGAGCAGCGCTTCGTCCACCAGGCGGCTCAGCACCTGCTGACGCATCGTTTTGATGTAATTTTCGTTCGCCGCCAGTTCGGAGAATTGATCGCCCATCTGCTGCTGCATACGGTTACGTTCGCTGGCAACAGCGTTTTCAAACTGACCGCGGCTGATTTCCTGGCCATTCACCTTCGCGGCATAGTTGTTGCCGCCGCCGATCAGATAGCCACTTACGCCGGTCAAAATGAACGACACAATAATGATACCGAAAATTACCTTGAGCACGACGCTATTGGCTGCCGTGCGTAAATTGTCCATCATGGTGTAACAACACTCCGCTGTAGGTGACTTTTATACCCGTCCTGCCGCAGGTTGCTGACAACCCGGCAAATTCAGAGCAAATACCTCGTGCAGCATAGCACGTCTCGACCGCTGCGCGTGAGGCCGTATTTTGACAAGAAAACGGGGCCGTTGTCAGCCCGAAACGCGTAGAAACTCGCAGAAAGTGGCATTTTGGACATAAAAAAAGGCACATCGTTCGATGCGCCCTTGTACTGTGTCACATTCCCAAACGGGAAAACGATCAGTTTACCGCGTCTTTCAGTGCTTTACCTGCACGGAACGCCGGTACTTTCGCAGCAGCGATGGTGATCTCTTTACCAGTTTGCGGGTTGCGGCCAGTACGGGCAGCACGCTCTTTAACGGCAAAAGTACCAAAACCTACCAGCGCAACATCATCCCCGGATTGCAGAGATTCAGTAACAGAAGCAATTAAAGCGTCTAACGCACGTCCGGCTGCAGCTTTGGAGATATCCGCGCCAGCAGCAATTTTGTCAATCAGTTGAGATTTATTCACTGTTCTCTTCCTCTCTTTATTATTTATATCGCACCTGAATCCTTCACGGTGCAACGCGCAGCAGTTATATCAGGACTGTCATGCCCTTACAACAATAGTTGTCGATAACAGCCCTGTCAGGGTCCTAAATTAGCGAGACAAAAAAAGGCTGGCAAGTGTGTTTTCACCTGCCAGCCCTGTTTTTATTGACGCTATTTGCGCGAGGTCACTATTTTGCGGTTACAACCTGCATCCCAGTGGGCTCATTTTGCAGCGCAAGGGCCAGAACTTCCTCGATACGTTTCACCGGGTGAATATCAAGATCGGCCAGAACGTTGTCCGGAATCTCTTCCAGATCGCGCTTATTCTCATCAGGAATCAGAACAGTCTTAATACCGCCACGGTGTGCCGCCAGCAGTTTTTCCTTCAGACCGCCAATCGGCAGCACCAGGCCACGCAGGGTAATTTCCCCTGTCATTGCCACATCGGCGCGAACCGGGTTACCGGTCAGACAAGAAACCAGCGCGGTGCACATGGCGATACCGGCGCTTGGGCCATCTTTCGGCGTTGCCCCTTCCGGCACGTGAACGTGGATATCGCGTTTTTCGTAGAAATCTGGGTTGATACCCAGTTTTTCTGCACGCGCGCGTACCACGGTCAGCGCGGCCTGAATGGATTCCTGCATGACTTCGCCCAGCGAACCGGTATAGGTCAGTTTGCCTTTACCCGGTACACAGGCGGTTTCGATGGTCAGCAGATCGCCGCCCACTTCCGTCCATGCCAGGCCAGTCACCTGACCGACGCGGTTTTCGTCATCCGCACGGCCGTAGTCGAAGCGTTGAACGCCGAGGTAATCGTGCAGATTGTCGCCGTTAATTTCGATGTGCTTCAGGGATTTATCCAGCAGTAGCTGTTTAACCGCCTTACGGCACAGTTTCGAAATTTCACGCTCAAGGCTACGCACGCCCGCTTCACGGGTGTAGTAACGAATGATGCCGACAATCGCGCTGTCATCCACCGTCAGTTCGCCTTTTTTCAGGGCGTTACGTTCGATTTGCTTCGGCAGCAGGTGCTGTTTGGCAATGTTCAGTTTCTCGTCTTCGGTATAACCGGAGAGACGAATCACTTCCATACGGTCCAGCAGCGGTGCCGGAATGTTCATGGAGTTCGAGGTCGCAACGAACATTACGTCGCTGAGATCGTAATCCACTTCCAGATAGTGATCGCTGAACGCCACGTTCTGCTCTGGATCCAGCACTTCTAACAACGCAGAAGCCGGATCGCCGCGCATATCGGACGACATTTTGTCGATTTCATCGAGCAGGAACAGCGGGTTTTTAACGCCCACTTTCGCCATTTTCTGAATCAATTTACCCGGCATAGAGCCGATGTAGGTACGACGGTGACCGCGAATTTCCGCTTCATCACGCACGCCGCCCAGCGCCATACGAATGTACTTACGTCCAGTCGCTTTGGCGATAGATTGACCCAGCGAGGTTTTACCTACCCCCGGCGGCCCAACCAGGCACAGAATCGGGCCTTTAATTTTGTTCACACGGCTTTGAACCGCAAGATACTCAAGGATACGGTCTTTCACACGCTCAAGGCCGTAATGGTCGGTATCGAGGATTTCCTGCGCCTGGCGAAGGTCTTTTTTGACCTTGCTGCGCGCATTCCACGGCACCTGCACCATCCAGTCGATATACCCGCGAACCACGGTCGCTTCTGCTGACATCGGTGACATCATTTTCAGCTTCTGCAATTCGGCTTCGGTTTTCTCTTTCGCCTCTTTCGGCATTTTCGCCGCGTCGATCTTACGCTTCAGCGCTTCGTTTTCGTCCGGCGCGTCGTCCATCTCGCCGAGCTCTTTCTGAATCGCTTTCATTTGCTCGTTCAGATAGTACTCACGCTGAGATTTTTCCATCTGCTTTTTGACGCGGTTGCGAATGCGCTTCTCAACCTGCAACAGATCGATTTCCGACTCCATCATCGCCATCAGATATTCAAGGCGTTCGTTGATGTCAGACATTTCGAGCACAGACTGTTTGTCCGCCAGTTTCAGCGGCATGTGCGCAGCGATGGTGTCAGCCAGACGTGCAGGGTCGTCGATGCTGTTCAGCGACGTCAGCACTTCTGGTGGGATTTTTTTGTTTAGCTTGATGTAGCCTTCAAACTGGCTAATCGCGGTACGAACCAGCACTTCCTGCTCGCGTTCTTCGATATCCGGTGATTCCAGATATTCCGCTTTTGCCGAAAAGTGTTCCCCGTTATCCGACAACGTGGTGATACGCGCACGCTGCAAGCCTTCAACCAGCACTTTGACAGTGCCATCCGGCAGCTTCAGCATTTGCAAAATAGAGGCCACGGTCCCGACGGTGAAAAGATCGTTTACACCCGGCTCATCCGTTGATGCTTCTTTCTGCGCAACCAACATGATTTTTTTATCATGATCCATGGCGGCTTCAAGGCAACGGATAGATTTTTCCCGCCCTACAAACAAGGGTATGACCATGTGCGGATAAACCACCACATCGCGCAACGGCAATACGGGGATTTCAATGCGTTCAGAACGCTCAGGATTCATAGAGCTCTCTCTTAGTTTAATGTCCGCCAGGTAATCAGATGACACAAGTGTGCGTCATGCCATCATTAACATGTATGTCAGTATATGGGGATGTATTCCACACATTCAACGCCATGATTACGGAAAAATAAAAGGGGAGATAAAATCCCCCCTTTTTGATTAACTGATTGTATGAATTGGCGAATTATTCACCAGAGGCTTGCTGCGCTTCCGGCTTACCGTAAATCAGCAGCGGCTTGCTCTGGCCGCCAATCACCGACTCATCGATAACCACTTTTTCGACGTCTTCCATGGAAGGCAGATCGTACATGGTATCGAGCAGTGCGGCTTCGACGATAGAGCGCAGACCACGCGCGCCGGTTTTACGGATCATCGCTTTCTTAGCAATGGCGTCCAGCGCTTCATCGCGGAATTCGAGATCCACGCCTTCCAGATTGAACAACGCCTGATACTGTTTGGTCAGGGCATTTTTCGGCTCTTTCAGGATCTGAATCAGCGCCTCTTCGCTCAGCTCATTGAGCGTTGCAACCACCGGCAGACGACCAATAAATTCCGGGATCAGACCAAATTTGATCAAATCTTCCGGCTCAACCTGCGTCAGCAGTTCGCCTTCGCTGGCTTTATCGGTTTTCGATTTCACGGTCGCGCCGAAGCCGATACCGGAACCTGTTTCTACACGGTTAGCGATAACTTTATCGAGGCCCGCAAATGCGCCGCCGCAGATAAACAGAATCTTGGAGGTATCAACCTGCAAGAATTCCTGCTGCGGATGTTTACGCCCACCCTGAGGTGGAACGGCAGCGACGGTGCCTTCAATCAGTTTCAGCAACGCCTGCTGTACGCCTTCGCCCGAGACATCACGGGTGATAGACGGGTTATCAGATTTACGAGAAATCTTATCGATTTCATCAATGTAGACAATGCCGCGCTGGGCTTTCTGTACATCGTAATCGCATTTCTGCAGCAGTTTCTGAATGATGTTTTCAACGTCTTCACCCACATAACCGGCTTCGGTCAGGGTGGTGGCGTCAGCCATGGTGAACGGTACGTCCAGCAGGCGTGCCAGCGTTTCAGCCAGCAGCGTTTTACCGGAACCGGTCGGGCCAATCAGCAGAATGTTACTTTTGCCCAGTTCAACGCCGTTGCTGGTATCACCGTTGCGCAGACGTTTGTAGTGGTTATACACCGCTACAGCCAGGACCTTTTTCGCCTGTTCCTGACCGATGACGTAGTCATCCAGGTGATGGCGAATTTCATGTGGCGTCGGCAATGCACTACGTTCACGATGCGGCGCCACTTCTTTAATCTCTTCGCGAATGATGTCATTACACAGATCAACACATTCGTCGCAGATATACACTGACGGCCCGGCGATCAGCTTACGCACTTCGTGCTGGCTTTTGCCGCAAAAAGAGCAATACAACAGTTTGCCCGAACCATCTTTGCGTTTATCTGTCATGAGTCAAAACCTCTTTTTAAGTTCTTTGTGCCGCATATGACGACGCAAATGCCATTCTCAAGCGCAAGCCGCTTCGCAAGCGTTGTGCCGCCCATACATAGTATAGCGGCACACTCACGCTCTGGGCATCAATTACGATGGGTCAGGATGGAGTCGACCAAACCGTACTCTACCGCCTCTGAAGCAGACAAGAAGCGATCGCGTTCGGTGTCGCGTTCGATCTGCTCAAGAGATTGACCCGTGTGGTGAGCCATAAGTTCATTCATGCGCCCTTTCACTTTCAGGATTTCACGAGCGTGGATTTCGATATCCGTCGCCTGACCCTGATAGCCGCCCAGCGGCTGGTGAATCATGACGCGCGAGTTCGGCAGGCAGAAACGCTTGCCTTTCGCCCCTGCGGTCAGCAGGAATGCGCCCATGGACGCCGCCTGGCCCATACAAATGGTGCTCACGTCCGGCTTGATGAACTGCATGGTGTCATAAATCGACATCCCGGCGGTGATGACGCCGCCTGGGGAGTTAATGTACAGGTAAATATCTTTTTCCGGGTTTTCCGCTTCCAGAAACAGCATCTGCGCTACGATCAGGTTCGCCATGTGGTCTTCCACCTGGCCGGTCAGAAAGATAACGCGCTCCTTAAGAAGACGGGAGTAGATATCAAAAGAACGTTCACCGCGTGAGGTCTGTTCGATGACCATCGGCACCAGGGCCATATGGGGTGCAAAGTTATCTCGTTCGCCACTGTATGACATTTCCGTCTCCTGGATAAAAAAATGAAACCTGCTGTACTGCCTGCTCTGCTGTACTCATAGTACCTTGTGGACGGTTTACCAGCCATCGCAGCTAATACTTCCCCTTTTATGGGGACGAATCCACCCTATTTCAAGCATAACAATATTTTGCCGTTACGCTAACACCGAAACTGTGTTTTATCACGCTTACGCTGTCTATCAGTGCGATAAAAAAAACCCGCTGCCGGAAGGCAACGGGTTTTTGCTCAAACTTTAAACGCAGGAAGCGAAATTACGCCTGCTGGTTCATCAGTTCGTTGAAGGAAGTTGCTTTTTCAGACACTTTCGCTTTTTCCAGAACCGCTTCAACAGCCTGTTCTTCCAGAGCGACGCTGCGCATGTTTTCCATCAGTTCTTTGTTTTTGCTGTAGAACTCGATCACTTCTTTCGGATCTTCGTAGGCAGAAGCCATTTCTTCGATCAGAGTCGCAACGCGAGCTTCGTCAGCTTTCAGTTCGTGGGTGCGAATCACTTCGCCCAGCAGCAGACCAACCACTACGCGACGTTTAGCCTGTTCTTCGAACAGTTCACGCGGCAGTTCCATAGCTTGTTGCTGGTTGCCACCGAAACGCTGAGCAGCCTGGCGACGCAGAACGTCGATTTCGCTGTCAATCAGGGCAGCCGGAACGTCGATTTCGTTCGCTTTTACCAGACCTTCGATCGCCTGAGTTTTAACACGGTTACGCACTGCGCCTTTCAGCTCACGTTCCATGTTTTTACGCACTTCTGCACGCAGACCTTCAACGGAACCATCTTCAACGCCGAAACGTTTGATGAATTCAGCAGTCAGTTCCGGCAGTTCACGTTCTTCAACTTTTTTCAGGTTGATAACGAATTTCGCTGCTTTCCCTTTCAGGTTTTCAGCGTGGTATTCTTCCGGGAAGGTAACGTCGATGGTGAATTCTTCACCCGCTTTGTGACCTTTGATACCGTCTTCGAAGCCCGGGATCATACGACCCTGACCCATTGCCAGTACGAAATCAGTCGCTTTGCCGCCTTCGAATTCTTCGCCGTCTACAGAACCGGTGAAGTCAACGGTAACACGGTCTTCAGCGTCAACTGCGCCGTCTTTGTCTTTCCAGTTCGCCTGCTGTTTACGCAGGGTGTCCAGCATGCCGTCAACGTCGGCTTCGGTCACTTCAACAACCGGTTTTTCAACTTCGATTGCGTCCAGGCCTTTCAGCTCAACTTCCGGATACACTTCGAATTCAACCGCGTAGGTGAAGTCTTCGCCCAGTTTGTATTCGCCCGGAACGTAGTTCGGTGCGCCAGCCGGGTTGATTTTTTCTTTGATGATCGCATCAACGAAGTTGCGGCTCATCAGGTCGCCCAGCACGTCCTGGCGAACAGATGCGCCATAACGCTGAGCAACAACATTCATTGGTACTTTGCCCTTACGGAAGCCGTCAATGCGTACTTTTTTCGCTACGTTGACCAGCTCGCTTTTTACAGCAGTTTCGATGCTGTCAGCAGGGATAGTAATCGTTACGCGGCGGCCAAGGCCCTGAGTGGTTTCAACTGAAACTTGCATCTTGTTACCTCAAAAAAATCACAGTGCTCGGTCAACTCTGAGTTTTGCCTCGCAATACCGGGATGTTCTCTTTAAATCAGATTCACATTCCGTGTCGCCAGAATCATCCCGAAGACATTCCGAAAAATAAGACGCGCATTATAGCGGCATCACTGATATGAGTCGAGAACGGTTGTTATGCCTGGATGCGGCTTTTTTCACAATTCCCGGCGAATTTTTGTCTGAAAAAGGTCAAACAGGTCCATTTTTCAGACAAAACAAAACGGCCCGCAGGCCGTTTTCTCATAAATCTGTACGCAACATACTGGAAAAGTTCCGTTAGTTGCAAATGCCTTTTCTACGCGAGACTGCCCGCGCCACGACAAGGTGGTGATGCGACGACTGTATCCTGTAACCCCTCCCACTCTTTACGCGTGTAGGTGTGCAACGCCAGAGCGTGCACCGTGGAAGCCAGTTCCTCCGTTAACGTGCCATAGATCATGCGATGGCGATTGAGAAAACGTTCACCGGTGAAACGATCGCTGACCAGCACCACTTTGAAGTGGCTTTCAGAACCCGCCGGTACGTTGTGACGATAGCTCTCATCCGTCACTTCGAGGAACACAGGTTCAAACGCTGCCCTTAATTTTTCTTCTATATGTTCACGTATCATCATGAAGTTACTCCTCCGACAACGTTGAGATGCCGTCTATCCCTTTAAATGTTAGCCGCTTTTACCGTTTCCATTACACAAAGACAACAAAAAATTAGCGTTTGTCTGATGTGAACCGGCAAACCAATGGCGTTAACTGCCTTCTCACGCCTTTTACGCCTCACGCCGAGGTCATTGTTGCGGCGCAAGGTTATAAAACGCACAACACGATGAATTTACATGCATTGCCTACTTCCCCTTGCCGTTGGCGATGTTATGATGGCGGGAATTTTCAGTAAACAATGCGTTTGAGAGCCTGAACATGTTAAAAAAAATCCTCTTTCCCTTAGTAGCACTGTTTATGTTGGCAGGATGCGCCACGCCGCCGACCACCATTGATGTGTCTCCTAAAATGACTCTGCCGCAGCAGGATCCCAGCCTGATGGGCGTAACCGTCAGCATCAACGGCGCTGACCAGCGTCAGGATCAGGCACTGGCCAAAGTCACCCGCGACAACCAGCAGGTTACTCTGACTGCCTCTCGCGACCTGCGCTTCCTGTTACAAGAAGTGCTGGAAAAACAGATGACCGCGCGCGGTTATATGATTGGACCTAACGGCGCGGTCGACCTGCAGATCATCGTCAGCAACCTGTACGCGGATGTCTCTCAGGGCAACGTGCGTTACAACATCGCGACCAAAGCCGATATCGCCATCATCGCTACCGCGAAGAACGGCAACAAGATGACTAAAAACTATCGCGCCAGCTACTCCGTTGAAGGGGCGTTCCAGGCATCGAACAAAAATATCGCTAACGCTGTAAACAGCGTTCTGACCGATACCATTGCCGATATGTCTCAGGACACCAGCGTCCACGACTTTATCAAGCAAAACGCGCGTTAATCCCACTAAACTGACCCGACACCACGTCGGGTCAGTGCTATAAGAACATGTCCAGCCATTATTTACGTATTTTCCAACAACCTAAATCGGCCATTCTGCTGATTCTTGGTTTTGCCTCCGGTTTACCCCTTGCGCTCACCTCCGGGACGCTGCAAGCGTGGATGACCGTCGAAAACATCGATCTGAAAACGATCGGCTTCTTCTCCCTTGTCGGCCAGGCTTACGTCTTTAAGTTTCTCTGGTCGCCAGTGATGGATCGCTACACGCCGCCGTTCCTGGGCCGCCGTCGCGGCTGGCTGCTGACCACGCAATGTTTGCTGTTGATCGCTATTGCCGCGATGGGCTTCCTTGAGCCCGCCTCACAGCTGCGCTGGATGGCGGCGCTGGCGGTGGTGATCGCCTTCTGTTCCGCTTCGCAGGATATTGTCTTCGACGCCTGGAAAACCGACGTGTTGCCTGCGGAAGAACGCGGGGCAGGCGCGGCAATCAGCGTGCTCGGCTATCGCCTGGGGATGCTGGTTTCCGGCGGTCTGGCGCTGTGGCTGGCCGATAAATGGCTGGGCTGGCAAGGCATGTACTGGCTGATGGCAGCACTGCTGGTACCATGTATTATCGCCACCCTGCTCGCGCCAGAGCCCAGCGACGTCATTCCCGTGCCGCGCAGCCTGGAACAGGCCGTTGTTGCGCCGTTAAAGGATTTCTTTGGTCGCAACAATGCGTGGCTGATTCTGTTGCTGATCGTGATGTACAAGCTGGGCGATGCCTTCGCCATGAGCCTGACCACCACCTTTTTGATTCGCGGCGTCGGTTTTGATGCCGGTGAAGTCGGAATGGTAAACAAAACCCTTGGCCTGTTCGCCACCATTGTCGGCGCGTTGTACGGCGGCGTGTTAATGCAGCGTTTAACGCTGTTCCGGGCATTGCTGATTTTCGGCATCCTGCAAGGCGTATCGAACGCGGGTTACTGGCTGCTGTCGGTCACCGATAAACATCTCTTCTCGATGGGCGCGGCGGTATTCTTCGAAAACCTGTGCGGCGGGATGGGAACCGCGGCGTTTGTCGCGCTGCTGATGACGCTGTGTAACAAGTCGTTCTCAGCCACCCAGTTCGCCCTGTTATCGGCGCTTTCTGCCGTGGGCCGCGTCTACGTGGGGCCTATCGCCGGTTGGTTCGTTGAAGCACACGGCTGGCCGACGTTCTATCTGTTCTCGGTTATCGCCGCCGTTCCGGGAATTTTATTGCTGCTTGTCTGCCGCCGGACGCTGGAATATACCCAGCAAACCGAACAGTTTATGCCGCGCAGCACCTTCAGTGGGGGCTATCGCTTTGCCCTGCGTCTGTTGCTCATTGGCGCACTGTTGTTAGGCGCGTGGCTGGTCATGCTGGTAATTGATGCGCTGGATCTGGCGTCACTCCCCTTCTCGACCAGCGTTCTGGAAGCCGGAGCATTGATTGCCATTGCCGGGATTTTAGTCGGTTGCGTGCTCGATTATCTGGCGCTACGTAAAACGCATCAGATGTAAATCATGCGAGTCCTTTGTAATCACGATATGTAATTATTTTGGACTCCCATGAACCAACTGGATAATTTGTTGTTTCGTGCTTTTTAGAATTCTGGAAATTACTGGAACCAATAAAAAGTGCTTTATTTCATTAACCGATTCAGCAACCGTTCTATTATTTTCTCTTTACTGATTTGTCGCGGATTTGATGATTAATTGTTAATTATTTGTATATTATTGACAATGGTTATACCAATTGACATT
The DNA here is from genome assembly GCF_057782505.1 of Pseudocitrobacter sp. CD920760. Classification (NCBI taxonomy): domain Bacteria; kingdom Pseudomonadati; phylum Pseudomonadota; class Gammaproteobacteria; order Enterobacterales; family Enterobacteriaceae; genus Pseudocitrobacter; species Pseudocitrobacter sp. CD920760. Next base: position 1,267,108 of record NZ_CM173490.1, on the reverse strand, counting down.
TCATATGTGCTTTTTATCCCCCCTTCGTTATAACACCCGTCAAATGGGCAATCTGCCTGAAAAATAGACACAATTGGCAACATGTGTGACATCGACGGCAGAACCTAGTAACAGATAACTGACAGAGTGCCATTCGCATTTACAGTAATGTAACTTTCCCGTAAAATACCCACACGCTTTAAGCGCCACCAAACCCCGTGGAATTGAGGTCGTTACATGAGACTCAGGAAATACAATAAAAGTTTGGGATGGTTGTCATTAATCGCAGGCACGGTTTTACTCAGTGGTTGTGATTCTGCACTTCTTGACCCCAAAGGACAGATAGGACTGGAGCAACGTTCGCTCATACTGACGGCTTTCGGCCTGATGTTGATTGTCGTTATTCCCGCCATCTTGATGGCAGTTGGTTTCGCCTGGAAGTACCGTGCGAGTAATAAAGATGCGAAGTATAGCCCGAACTGGTCACACTCCAATAAAGTGGAAGCTGTGGTCTGGACGGTTCCTATTCTGATCATCATTTTCCTCGCCGTACTGACGTGGAAAACCACGCACGCTCTTGAACCAAGCAAACCGTTAGCCCATGACGAGAAGCCTATCACTATTGAAGTGGTTTCTCTGGACTGGAAATGGTTCTTCATCTATCCGGAACAAGGCATTGCTACCGTTAACGAAATCGCTTTCCCGGCGAACGTTCCGGTGCAGTTCAAAGTGACCTCGAACTCCGTGATGAACTCCTTCTTCATCCCGCGTCTGGGTAGCCAGATCTACGCGATGGCCGGTATGCAGACTAACCTGCACCTGATCGCGAACGAGCCGGGTATCTATGACGGTATTTCCGCCAGCTACAGTGGCCCGGGCTTCTCTGGTATGAAGTTCAAAGCCATTGCGACGCCGGATCGTGCCGCGTTCGACCAGTGGGTCGCGAAAGCGAAACAGTCTGGGAACACCATGGATGACATGGCGGCATTTGAGAAAGTGGCTGCACCGAGTGAATACAACAAGGTGGAGTACTTCTCCAGCGTGAAACCGGATTTGTTTAAGGCTATTACGGGCAAATTTATGTCTCACGACACAAACATGAAAATGTCCCAACCTGAAGGCGAGCACGCAGCGCATGAAGGGATGGAAGGCATGGACATGAGCCACGCGGAAGCCGCTCACTAAGGGGCCGAGGAAGAAAACGATGTTCGGAAAATTGACACTGGATGCAGTGCCGTTCCATGAACCAATTGTCATGGTAACGATAGCTGCAATTATCGTCGGGGGACTGGCGATACTGGCAGCGATCACTTATTTCGGTAAGTGGAGCTACCTTTGGAAAGAGTGGCTGACCTCGGTCGACCACAAACGCCTTGGCATTATGTATGTCATCGTCGCTATCGTCATGCTGCTGCGTGGCTTTGCCGACGCCGTCATGATGCGTAGCCAGCAGGCGCTGGCTTCCGCGGGCGAGGCGGGCTTCCTGCCGCCGCACCACTACGATCAGATCTTCACCGCTCACGGTGTTATCATGATCTTCTTCGTGGCGATGCCATTCGTTATCGGTCTGATGAACCTCGTGGTTCCGCTGCAGATTGGTGCGCGTGACGTTGCGTATCCGTTCCTGAACAACCTGAGCTTCTGGTTTACGGTTGTCGGTGTGATTCTGGTTAACCTTTCTCTGGGCGTCGGTGAGTTCGCACAGACCGGTTGGCTGGCCTATCCGCCATTGTCGGGAATTGAATACAGCCCGGGCGTCGGGGTCGATTACTGGATATGGGCATTGCAGCTCTCCGGTGTCGGTACAACGCTTACGGGTATCAACTTCTTCGTCACTATCATCAAGATGCGTGCACCGGGCATGACCATGTTCAAGATGCCGGTATTTACCTGGGCATCACTGTGCGCCAACATCCTGATTATTGCTTCCTTCCCAATTCTGACGGTTACCGTCGCGTTGCTGACCCTGGATCGCTATCTGGGCACCCATTTCTTCACCAATGATATGGGCGGCAACATGATGATGTACATCAACCTGATTTGGGCCTGGGGCCACCCGGAAGTGTACATCCTGGTTCTGCCGGTATTCGGTGTCTTCTCCGAAATCGCGGCGACCTTCTCGCGTAAACGCCTGTTTGGCTACACCTCACTGGTGTGGGCGACCGTGTGTATTACCATCCTGTCGTTCATCGTTTGGCTGCACCACTTCTTTACCATGGGTGCGGGCGCGAACGTAAACGCCTTCTTCGGTATTACCACGATGATTATCGCCATCCCGACCGGGGTGAAGATCTTCAACTGGCTGTTCACCATGTACCAGGGCCGTATCGTATTCCACTCAGCCATGCTGTGGACTATCGGCTTTATCGTGACCTTCTCTGTAGGTGGTATGACCGGCGTACTGCTGGCGGTACCGGGCGCAGACTTCGTGCTGCACAACAGCCTGTTCCTGATTGCGCACTTCCATAACGTAATTATCGGTGGTGTGGTCTTCGGGTGCTTCGCAGGTCTGACCTACTGGTGGCCGAAAGCCTTTGGTTTCACGCTGAACGAAACCTGGGGTAAACGCGCATTCTGGTTGTGGATCATCGGCTTCTTCGTGGCGTTCATGCCGCTGTACGTGCTGGGCTTCATGGGCATGACCCGTCGCCTCAGCCAGCAGATTGACCCGCAGTTCCACACCATGCTGGTTGTTGCAGCCTGTGGTGCGGCACTGATTGCTCTGGGTATCCTGTGCCAGCTGATTCAGTTCTACGTGTCTATTCGCGACCGCGACCAGAACCGTGACCTGACCGGTGACCCATGGGGTGGCCGTACGCTGGAGTGGGCAACCTCTTCCCCGCCTCCGTTCTATAACTTTGCCATTGTGCCGCAGATCCATGAACGCGATGCATTCTGGGAAATGAAAGAGAAAGGCGAAGCGTACAAACAGCCAGCGAAATATGAAGAAATTCATATGCCGAAAAACAGCGGTGCGGGCATCGTGATTGCCGCCTTCGCGACTATCTTCGGTTTCGCCATGATCTGGCATATCTGGTGGATGGCAATCGTCGGCTTCGCGGGCATTGTTATCAGCTGGATTGTGAAAAGCTTCGACGAGGACGTGGACTACTACGTGCCGGTCGCTGAAGTCGAAAAACTGGAAAACCAGCATTTCGATGAGATTTCTAAGGCAGGGCTGAAAAATGGCAACTGATACTCTGGCGCATAACGCCCACGCGCACGAACATGGGCACCACGATGCAGGCCCGAATAAGGTATTCGGTTTCTGGATCTACCTGATGAGCGACTGTATTTTGTTCGCCTGTCTGTTCGCGACCTATGCCGTGCTGATGCACGGCACAGCAGGCGGCCCGACCGGTAAGGACATCTTCGAACTGCCGTTCGTTCTGGTGGAAACCTTCCTGCTGTTATTCAGCTCCATTACCTATGGCATGGCGGCTATCGCCATGTACAAAAACAACAAGAGCCAGGTCGTTTCCTGGCTCGCTCTGACCTTCCTTTTCGGGGCAGGGTTCATCGGGATGGAAATCTATGAATTCCATCACCTGATTGCTGAAGGTATGGGCCCGGATCGCAGTGGCTTCCTGTCCGCGTTCTTCGCGCTGGTAGGTACCCACGGTCTGCACGTCACCTCTGGTCTTATCTGGATGGCCGTGCTGATGATTCAGGTTTCCCGTCGCGGGCTGACCAGCACTAACCGCACCCGTATCATGTGCCTGAGTCTGTTCTGGCACTTCCTGGACGTAGTGTGGATCTGTGTGTTCTCTGTAGTTTATCTGATGGGGGCGATGTAATGAGTCATTCTACCGATCACAACGGCGCATCCCACGGCAGCGTGAAGTCCTATATGACGGGCTTTATCCTGTCCATCATCCTGACGGTTATTCCGTTCTGGATGGTGATGACGGGTATAGCGTCGCCGGCGGTGATTCTGGGAACCATTCTGGTAACGGCGGTGGTGCAGATTCTGGTACACCTGGTGTACTTCCTGCACATGAACTCGAAGTCTGACGAAGGCTGGAACCTGACTGCGTTTGTCTTCACCGTGATCATCATTGCCATCGTGGTTGTAGGCTCCATCTGGATTATGTGGAACCTGAACTACAACATGATGGTTCACTAAGAGCGGCGAGTATGATGTTTAAGCAATACCTGCAAGTAACGAAACCAGGCATCATTTTTGGCAACCTGATCTCCGTGATCGGCGGTTTCCTGCTGGCCTCCAAGGGCAGCATCGATTACCCGCTGTTTGTCGCGACGCTGATTGGCGTGTCTCTGGTGGTCGCCTCGGGTTGTGTATTCAACAACTACATCGATCGTGACATCGACCGTAAGATGGAACGTACGAAAAACCGAGTGCTGGTCAAAGGACTGATGGCGCCTAAAACGTCGCTGGTCTACGCCACCTTGCTGGGTATTGCTGGCTTCATGCTGCTGTGGTTCGGCGCTAACCCGCTGGCCTGCTGGCTGGGCGTGATGGGGTTTGTGGTTTATGTCGGCGTTTACAGCCTGTACATGAAACGCCATTCCGTCTACGGCACGCTGATTGGCTCTCTCTCCGGCGCTGCGCCGCCGGTGATTGGCTACTGCGCGGTGTCCGGTACGTTTGACAGCGGCGCGCTGATCCTGCTGGCGATTTTCAGCCTCTGGCAGATGCCTCACTCCTACGCCATCGCGATTTTCCGCTTCAAGGATTATCAGGCGGCGAACATTCCGGTTCTGCCGGTGGTGAAAGGCATTTCAGTGGCGAAAAACCACATCACGCTGTACATCGTGGCGTTTGCTATCGCTACCCTGATGCTGACGCTTGGCGGCTATGCAGGTTATAAATACCTGATCGTTGCGGCGGCCGTCAGCGTGTGGTGGCTCGGCATGGCGCTGCGCGGTTATAAAGTGGAAGATGATAAGGTCTGGGCGCGCAAGCTCTTCGGCTTCTCCATCATCGCCATTACCGCGCTCTCTGTAATGATGTCCATCGACTTTATGGTCCCGAACTCCCAAAGCCTGCTGACGTACGTCTGGTAAGGTTTGAAGGATGTGAAAAAACCCGCTGCGGCGGGTTTTTTATTGTCTGCAATTCAATATACGGCTATTAACCGTATCGTTTGACGCGATAACGCTTTGGGTATAGATTATTTCATACGGCTAACAGCCGTACTATGTATGGAATCCATCACCAGGATTTCATTCAGCCACATTAAGAGGTCAATCATGCCTGGTAAAACCGCCACTCTGCCCGACGTCGAGAAAGCGCTGAAAAACGCGCGGGTTGAACTGAAAACCAGCTCCGACGCCAAGAACAGACTTCGCGAAGCTGCCGAAGCCGTTGGGTTAGATTTAAGCGCCTTTATCCTGAGCGCCGCCATGGAACGCGCCGAAAGCGTGCTGGATAACCAGCGTCGTCGCGAGCTTTCGAATCAAAGCTGGGAACTGATGAATCAGCTCATCGCGGAACCTGCTCAGCCGACGCTCGCACTCAAGGCGTTAATGAGAAGGAAAAAGAGCGATGGTCAATCTGCCTGAGGAGCGGGCCCTCACCCCGATGCTCTCCTGTAATTATCAGTCTGACATTACCTACCCGGGGCAAAAACACTTCGATTGCGGTAACCCCGTTATCGATAAATTTGTTCGCACGTCACTTAAGAAGAGCGTGCGTAACAGTGACTGTGCTGCAAAAGCACTTATCGACAGTAACAGCGGCGAACTTATCGGCATCTGCACCTTTACCGCCTACTCGCTGGAAAAACAACGCGTGTCGGGCGTATTGCAAGGCTCGCAACCGTCAGAAATAGGCGTCGTAAGGCTGGTCATGCTTGGCGTGGCGCGTAAATACCAAAAACAGGGCTATGGTCAGGATTTGTTGTGCGACTTTTTTGAGCATGTCAAAATCATCCACCAGGCATTGCCGATTAAAGGAGTCTATCTCGACGCTGACCCGGCAGCGATTAATTTTTATGTACACCTCGGTTTTGTGCAACTTTCGGATACGCCGAATGCCTTTGGCGCTGTGCCGATGTTTTTAGCCATTCAGCATATTATTGCAGCGTAGACATTTTGTCGGATGGTGCTGAAACCATCCGACAGATTTATGGTGCCAGTTTTAAAATCCCCGCTTTCGCAACATCAACGTCTTTGCCGTTAATGGTTGCCGTCGCTGCGGTTATCCTGAACTTCACAGCAGAACAAAATTCAGGTTTATAGATGACAAGTTCCGCATCGCTGGAAGATGAACTCCCGATATAATCGGTGAAATTAATATCCATCCTGTTCATACCGAAATGCGCGAAGCCCAATGTTTGCGTTATCTCCTTACCGGCGTTGTTTTTTATACCTAGCGTGACGCGCAGGTTTGCGACTTCACCCAGTTTATTGGTACTCACCATAACGCCGTATCGACAGGCAAATTTGTCATTTTCATCCGCCAAAAACATATACACGCGCTGGAGTTTCAGCACGGGTAACGTGGCACTCGCCGTTTTTCGATCAACACTATCTTTTCGGCAAGCGGAAAGAAAATCCTCCGGGCCTGTGAAAATGTGTTCGCCCTTATCCAGATATTCCTTCGCTTTAGAACAATCCGCCTCAACGTACTGCCCATTGGCATACATCAGCCCCAAATTCGACCAGGCCGCTTTTTCTCCATGCTTTGCGGCCTGATTAAAGAATGAGTAAGCTTTCGCGTAATCCACACGGACCAGCTCGCCGGAATAGTAGATTTGACCAAGCGCCAGCAGCGCCTCACTCTCTCCCTGTTCAGCGGCTAACGTAAACCATTTTAAGGCTTCCTGAATATCAGGTGTCGTGTCATACCTGGGCTGGTAATATTCCCAACCCAGCAATGCCTGCGCCTGCGCATCGCCCTTATTGGCCATATCGCGCAGCTCGCTCAGGAGTTTAGGTACTGGTTTTTCAACTAACCCACGATCATATAATTCGCGAGCTTTCCCTACTGCCAGACAGCCTGATGACAGTATCAGGCTACAAAGCAGTAAAATCCTATTATTGAAATTCACCTATTACCTCTTAAAAGCTAGCTTACTTTAACTCCCATAACTTACGCGTTTCGACTTTAAGCTCGGGTATGCCACTATTTTCATCAATATCCACATCCGTCACTTTTACCATTCCTGGATGCTGAGGATCTGGCTGGAAGAGCGCATCAGCCGTAGTACCTTCCTGAAGGCTAATATGCATTGAGAAAGAAGGCATTGTTTTAATCCATTGCCCCTGCTGGATGTCGTAGAGATAAACCACTCGCCATGTACTACTCCACCAGTCAGGGATCAGCGCAACGCGATCGCGGCCACTTCCATCCAGATCTTTTATGGTTTCAACAGCCCCCACCAGGCACTGCCTTATTTTGACGGGCTGTATCTTAAGGTTGCTATTCCACAAGTTGCACTGACATGCGTAGGAACCATCCTCATCACCCAGACATGCGCCGCCTGTAAGCGGATTCTCTTCCGTCATCCAGGCGTAGCTGCTGTTTTTGCCATCAAACTTTCCTTTTGCAACGAGATAAGCGAGATCTTTGTTTTGATTGGCCTGCGTGATGTTGTCCGTTTCACTGACAATTCGCCACCCATTAGCTCCCTTTTTAACTAAAAATTCAGCGGGATAGTACTGTTGTTTGTCGCTGGTTAATCCAGCCTGTTTAACAAAATTCACACGCAGAATATCGGTATTCTTATCGATGTCGAAACGGTCAAAGATTTGTATTTTTATTTTATCAACAATGCTTTGCTCATATTGTTTATTTTTATTAAGGAAATCCTGAATATTATTAATAACGTTTTGCGAGGTCATTTCCTCGCCATACCACTTCACTTTGTCAGCATAAAGAGAATCTGATTGTGCGCCTTTTTCGGCATTCAACACAGCATTCCACCGGTAAATCAATGCGCTAATTTGCTGTTCATCCGCTGGCGTGATTGTCCTTTGCGCAAAGGCGGTTGGTATGGAACACAGCAGGAGCAAGCATATGCTCCAGAATTTAATACTATTCGTAAACATCATCGCAATCCTTTCAAAATGTTTAATTAAAACCATCGGGTAATCTTACTGGACCAACGTCAAACTTCCCGCCTTTAATAAATCCACATCTTTGCCATTAATTTTTGCCGTCGCATGGGTCATTTCAAAGGTCAGCTCACCACAAAACGCGTTATCCTCAATATGCAGCAATGTGGATTGACTGAGCGAATTATGTTCATATCCTTCCAGGTTGCGATTGAGCGTATTCATGCCAAACGGAGCAAACGACGCGATATCTGTCAGTACCGCGCCTTCTCGATTTTTGACGTTTAACCCCACGCGCATATTGGCAACTTCGCCAATATGGTTGGTATCAACTTGCAGATTGAGCTGGCAGGCGTAGCTATCGTTTTTACCGCCGATAAACGAGCCCACCTGTTTCAGCGTCAGCACAGGCAGTTCGTCCCTCCCCTTTTCGCGAGCCAGCTTGTCTTTTTCACAGGTGGCTAAAAAGCCGTCAACCCGCCCCACCCTGCTCTGCCCTTGATCAAAATAGTCGGCGGCCATTTTGCAGTCGGTCTGCACATATTGCCCGTTGGTGTACATCCAGGCCAGATAACGCCACGCAATGGCGCTCCCCTGCTCTTTCGCCGTATCAAAAAGCTGGAATGCTTTGGCATAATCAATATCAACCTGCTCGCCAAGATAATAAATCGCGCCGAGATTGATTAATGCATCTTTGTTACCCTGCTTCGCAGCCCGTTCATACCATTTGAGCGCTTGCTGAATATCCGGTTTAACGCCCTTCTCTCCCGTTGCATATAAAAGCCCGAGGATATTCTGGGCGCCAGACTGGCCCAGTTCCGCCGCCTTGCGATACCACTCCATTCTAAACGCGTCTTTATTGGCCACCTTAACGAACCCGGCATCATAAAGCTGGCCAACCAGAAATGTAATGTCGGGATCGTTATCTTTCGCCCAAAATTCAGCAAGATTCAATACATCTGATTTTGAGAAGCCCAGACGATTCATAAGAAGTTCATTCCCCGTATTGGCGTAACTCATCACCATCTGGAGAAAGGCAAAACGCTGGCCGGGATCTTTTATTGCCGCAGCTTTTGCCGAATAGATTTCATCGACCAGCTCATTAAGCGTTGTCGCATCAACGTGGATATCTTCTTTATTCGCTTTGTCGGCAAGCGCCTGAGCGCGGGTGGTATTCTGCGCAACGCCCTGGCCATACTGGTAAAAATAGCGCGCGCTGTAGCAGCCGTAGCGGCTATCCAGATCGCAGGCTTGCTCGTAGAAGTGGAGGGCTTTTTCGACACTGGCAGAAACTGAAACACCGTATTCATAGACAAAACCCAGCGTCATTAGCGCGTCGGGATCTTTCGCTTTCGCCAGCGCCTGCAAACCGGACAGCGCCTTGCTTTCTCCATCAGCAAGCGAGTGATAATATCCCTCAGCATCATCGGCAGCCTGGCATACCGCGGAAACTGACAATACTAAAAACAGCCAATTCCATTTATTTATCAACATCCATTCGTCCTTGAATTTATTTTTTGACGACACTTAATAGATTTTAAAAATATTTAAATAGTTTTATATTCGCCCAACTGATATTTAAACAATCAAAAGCGAGGTTAATAAACCACAGAAAAATAACACTTCTACCGATCGTAAAAGTGTATTTTCATCAAAAAATGCATTTATTTACTGGCCTGATAAAAATTAACTCACCAGCATTTCTCGTGCGCTATACAGCAAATCAAGATGATCCCGGCACAGCGCATCCAGCGACGTACGCGACTGATGACTGGTCAAACTCAACGCGCCCCAGTAGAGCCCTTCTCTGTCGGCCAGCGGTACGGCAACCACCAGCATGCCGATTTCAAATTCCTGCTCGATGGTGGCGTAGCCCTGCTGACGCACCAGCGCAATACGCGCCATCAGTTCATCAATCTCAACGGCGGTGTACGGCGTGCGGCGCTCACGCTTGATTTGCCGCAGCACCGCTTCGCACTCCGCTTCCGGCAGCGACGCCAGCCATAAACGCCCACCCGCCGTGCAGTACACCGGCACGCGCTCGCCGAGGCGCACCGATGTCGAGTTAAACGGCGTGTGCTTACTGCGCGCGATATACACCAGTTCATTTTCATCAATCACCCCCACCGACGCATGCTCTTCCGTTCGGCTGGCGATGTACTCAACGATGGGGCGCACCATACGCGGGAACTGGGCGGAATCGACGTACGCCTGCCCCAGCCGCAACGCTTTGGGCGTCAGCCAGTAGTAGCGACCATCGGTGCAGAGATAGCGTTCATGCACCAGCGTCAGGAAAAATCGCCGCGCCGCACTCTGCGTCAGGCCACTCATTTTCGCCGCCTGCGGTACCGTCAGGCGCGGATGTTCTTTGGAGAAAAGCTGAATAATCGCCAGCCCTTTTTGCAGGCCGACGATCAAATCGCGGGAATGAATCTGATTTTGCATAGTCGTTCACACTTTCGCAACAAACAAGCCCATTTACTGCGATTATCGCACTGTTAGTGCGATTAACAACCCACCTGTCCGAATTCTGCGTTGTTGGTCACCGGATCCGCTGAAATACTCAATCAACATTTGATTAACAAGTGAGATGAAAAATGGTCAGTGGATTTACGCAAATCGTGGCTGTACTCGGGCATCCCATCACACAGGTGAAATCGCCGGAAAACTTCAACCGCTACTTTGCCGATACGCAGATGGACAAAGTCATGATCCCGGTCGATATCGCCCCGGAAGCGGTTGCCGATTACCTGAATGCCCTGCGAGGGTGGCAGAACATGAGCGGCGTGCTGGTTACCGTCCCGCATAAACAGCGTGTTGCCGGCTTGCTGGACAACCTGACGCCGCGCGCGCGCCATCTCAATGCGGTGAACGTGGTCAGAAAACTGGCCGACGGGCGTCTGGAAGGCGACATGCTCGACGGCGTCGGGTTCCAGTTGGCCGCCGAAGCGCACGGTTTTGCCGCGGCGGGGAAAAGCGCATTGCTGTCCGGCTGCGGTGGCGTCGGCAGCGCGATTGCCTGGGGATTGTGTGAAGCGGGCATCAGCCACCTGGCGCTGTACGACCGGGATGACGCCACGCGTCAGCGGCTGGAAAACCGTCTGGCGACGCACTTCCCGGAAGTCCATCTCAGTGAACTGCCCTCTTCGCTTGCAGGCCTCGACCTGCTGGTCAACGGATCTCCGGCGGGGATGCAGGGATTTGATCCGCTGCCGTTGCCACAGGCCCTGCTCGATACCTTACAAAACAGCACTCACGTCGCCGATGTAGTTACCGCACCGGTGATCACCCCACTGCTGGCCTTTGCGCAAACGCGCGGCTGCACGGCGCAAACCGGCCCTGAAATGGCTCTGGCGCAGATGAAACTGATGGGCCAGTTTATTGGCGCAATCCCTGGTGAGCACGAGGTAGCCGCATGAAAAACTGGGATGTGATCGTTATCGGCAGCGGCGCGGCGGGCTTTGCTACAGCGGTCACGGCCTGCTGCAAAGGCTTGTCGGTGCTGATGCTGGAGAAAGCGCCGCACTTTGGCGGCACATCGGCGATTTCCGGCGGTGCGGTGTGGATCAACGACACCGACCAGGCTCGCCAGGCGGGTAAAAGTGGTTCACCGGACGCCATCAAAACCTATCTGCGCACCATCATTGGCGATGCGAATTACCGCCCGGCGCTGGTGGATGCGTTTGTGGAATCCGGACGCGAAGCGCTGGCATTCCTTGAGCAGGAAGGCGCAGTGAAATACAGCCTGCGCCCGCTTTCACCTGATTATTACCCGGATGAAGCCGGGGCGGTCGATGCGGGTCGCGCGCTGGAAGTGGTGGAATTTGACGGTCGCGAGCTGGGCGAGCACTTCAGCACTCTGCGATCTCCGCCGCCGGGGATGCTGCTGTTTGGCGGCATGATGGTCAATCGCGTCGATATTCAGCACTTCCTGGATATGCGCCGTTCGTGGACGTCGTTCCGTCACTGTTCGCGCCTGCTGCTGCGCTACGGTCGCGATCGCCTGCGTCACCCGCGCGGTACGCGTCTGGCGATGGGCAACGCGCTGATTGCGCGGATGGCGACACTGGCACTGCGCAAAGGGCTGGACCTGGCGCTGAACGTCAATGTGACCGCGTTAATCGAAGAACAGGGGCGCGTTACGGGCGTCACCCTCAAACGCGAAGGCAAAGAAGAACAGCTGCGCGCGCGCTACGGCGTGGTGCTGGCAGCAGGCGGTTTTGCTGCCGGGCAGATTGCCGCGCAGTTCCGTCCGGCCACGCAGCAACATTTCACCATGTCGCCCGCCACCAACGACGGCGCGGCATTTCAGCTGGCGGGCCGCGTCGGCGCGCAAGAAGGTGCCAATCTCCCCTCAAACTTTTTCTGGGCACCGGTATCGGTTTTACGTCACCCGGACGGCACGGAAGAGCGCTTCCCGCATCTGGTTACCGACCGCGCGAAACCGGGCGTAATTGCCGTCAATCAGCGCGGCGTTCGCTTTGTAAATGAGTCGAACTCTTACCACCACTTCGCCAGCGCGATGCAGCAGCAGCCGGAAAACGCGCCCTGCTATCTGATTGGTGATGCCCTGGCGATGAAAAATTACGGTCTTGGCCTCGCGCGTCCGGCCCCGGTTAATAACGACGCGCTGATCAACGCGGGATATTTGCATAAAGCCGATACCCTTGCCGCGCTCGCGCAGCAGCTCAACCTCGACCCGCAAACGCTGGAAGAGACCGTCGCGCGCTACAACCGCGATGCCGCTAACGGCACCGACAGCGAATTCCGCAAAGGCGGGAACAGCTACAACCGGGCGATGGGCGACCCGGCGCATCAACCGAACGCCTGCAACGCGCCGCTCAGTCAGGGTCCGTTCTACGCCATCACCCTTTACACCGGCGATTTAGGCACCTCGCGCGGGCTGGTCACCACCGCCGACGCGCAGGTGATGAATCAGCAAAACGAGGCCATTCCCGGCCTGTATGCGGTCGGTAATGACATGGATTCCATGATGGCGGGCACCTATCCCGGCCCCGGCATTACGCTCGGCCCGGCGCTCACCTTCGGCTATCTCGCCGCGAAACATATGGTTCAACAACAATCCCTTTAACCAGGAGAACAACATGATCTACGAAAAACGCACCTACACCATCAATCCTCTGAAAATGGCCGACTGGCTGGCGCTGTATAAGAGCGATGCGTATGCAGTGCAAACCGAGCATCTCGGCAAACTGATTGGCTTCTTCTTTACCGAAATTGGCGTGGTGAATCAGGTGGTGCATATCTGGGCGTATGAAAGCCTGGATGACCGTCTGGTTCGCCGTGGCCGCATGGCCCAGGACGAACGCTGGCTGACCTTCTCGCGTAAAAATCGCGAGCTGGCGGCGGTTGAGCGTCTGGAATCAGTGCTGATGCGCCCGACCGATTTCTCCCCGCTGCAATAAGGAGCCCGAGATGAGCAGGCAGGTAAAGGTAGATGTTCTGGTGGTCGGTTCCGGCGCAGCGGGGTTATCCGCTGCCGTCAGCGCCGCGCTGCATGGCGCGAGGGTGCTGGTCGCGGAAAAAGAGCCGGTGATTGGCGGAACCAGCGCCTGGTCCGGCGGCTGGCTGTGGATACCCCGCAATCCGCTGGCACGTGAAGAGGGCTTCAATGAAGAGGAATCCGCCCCGCTTACCTACCTGAATGCGGAGATGGATGGCCGCCCTGCCGATGCGCGCTTGCAGACATTTCTGCGCTACGGCCCGGAGATGGTCGATTTCTTTCGCTCGCATACCGCGGTGCAGTTTCTCTCCGGCAGCAAAATGCCGGATTTTCACAACTCCCCCGGCTTTGCCACCGGCGGGCGCTCGGTCACCGCACAGCCTTACGATGGACGCGGTCTGGGTGACTGGCTACACCGTTTACGCGCCCCGCTGGAGACGATCAGTCTGGCAGGCATGGGGATCGCGGGCGGTGCGGATATGGCGCATTTTTTCAATGCCACCCGTTCACCACGATCGGCGTTCTACGCCACCCGTCGCCTGCTGCGCCACAACTGGCAGCGTCTGCGCTACGGACGTGGGCAGCATCTGGTGAATGGCAATGCGCTGGTCGCGCGCCTGCTGCGCTCGGCGCTGGATGCAGACGTTCAGTTTCAGTTGAACGCCCCGGTAGCCCGATTGCTGAAGCAGAACGGGCAGATTATCGGCGCGGTGCTCGATAGCGATGAAGGCGAGATAACCGTCAGCGCTGGCGCGGTAGTGCTGGCCTGCGGCGGATTTCCGCACGATAAAGCGCGGCTGGCGCAGGAAGTGCCGCACGCGCGTCAGGGCTACGGCCACTTTTCCGCCGCGCCGCCGGGGAATCAGGGCGATGGCATCCGGCTTGGCGAAGCGGCTGGCGGTCATTTTGAGCACAATCTCAAGCACCCCATGGCCTGGGCGCCGGTATCACGCGTCACGCTGGCAAGCGGGTTGCAGCTCGCGTTCCCGCATCTCGTCGAACGTGCCAAGCCGGGGTTTATCGCCGTGTTACCCAGCGGGAAACGCTTCACCAACGAAGCCGATTCCTACCACGATTTTATCGCCGCGTTAATTGCCGCGACGCCAGAGGGTGAAAAACCGCAGGCATGGCTGCTGGCAGACCAGCGCACGCTGAGCCGTTACGGATTAGGCCACGCGCGGCCCACGCCGTTTCACGTTAAGGCGTGGCTGCGCAACGGCTATTTGCAATCCGGCGAGACGCTGGAAATGCTGGCGCAAAACTGTGGGATCGATGCATCCACGCTGGTTGAAACCGTCGCGCGCTTCAACGGTTTTGCCGAACGCGGTGTGGATGAAGAGTTTCAACGCGGCGCATCCGCCTACAACTGCGCGCAGGGTGATGCCACGCATCAACCCAGCCCGACGCTGGGCGCGATAAAACAGGGGCCGTATTACGCCGTGCGCATTCTGCCCGGTTCGCTGGGCTCGTTCAGCGGCCTGCTGACCGATGAACATGCGCAGGTGTTGAACGACCAACATCAGCCCATCCCCGGCCTGTACGCCGTGGGGAACGATATGTCGAGCGTCATGCAGGGGTTCTACCCCAGCGGCGGCATTACGCTTGGTCCGGCCATGACTTTCGGGTATCTGGTGGGCAAAAACCTTGCCGCAAACATAACAAAAACAGCGTAATACATCGCTTTGCCACGGAAGGCCAAAACATAACAAAAACCTTACCTGCAACTGTACTGGAGTCCCTATGAACACGCGTTCCTTGTCTCTTGCTGCACTGACGATGCTCGACGTTCCGCCACCGGAACAGGTGCGCATCGCCGCCGAAACGGGCTTTACGCACGTTGGCCTGCGCCTGCTCCCCGCCACGCCGACCGATCCTGATTACGATATGCTTGGCGACACCGCAACCGTGCGCGAAACCCTTGCTGCGCTGCGGGAAACGGGGGTTCGCGTATCGGACGTGGAGATTGTACGTTTAACGCCAGATTTCAATCTTGACGCCCTGCTTCCCTTCCTGGAAACCTCCGCGCGTCTGGAAGCACAGCAGGTGCTGGTCGCCGGAAATGACGACAACGTTGCCCGCTGCGCGGAGAATCTGGCGCGCCTGGCGCAGGCCGGGAAACAGTACGGCCTGACCATGAACCTCGAACCGATGCCGTGGACGGCGGTGAAAACCGTACGTGACGCGCAGACGTTGATTACCGCCAGCGGGCAGAACAACGTCGGCATTCTGGTCGATGCGATTCACTTCTGGCGGGCGGGGGAATCGTTGACCACGCTGGCTGACATTCCGGCTGCCCAGTTGAACTATATGCAGCTATGCGATGCCCCTGCACAAATCCCTGACACCACCGATGAGCTGATTTACCAGGCGCGCAGCGCACGAAAAGTGCCGGGCGAAGGCGGCCTCGATTTACGCGGTTTGCTGGCGGCGTTGCCTGCCACAATCCCCGTTTCTCTCGAAGTTCCGCTGGCGGGCGCACAAGGTGCCCTTCCCGCCCAACAACGCGCACAGCTGCTGTTTAACGCCGCGCAGTCCTTCCTGTGAATCACTCACCCGAGGAATCGTTATGGCTCAGACTCAACGCCTGGACGTCAGAGAGTTAATTAACACCCAGCCGCTCAGCCGCTATCAGAAGCTGGTGATTTTTTTAGGGTTTGCCGTAATTGCGCTGGACGGTTTTGATATCGCCATCATGGGATTTATCGCCCCGGTGCTGAAACAGGAATGGGGCGTCAGCAACCATGAACTGGGCTTTGTGATCAGCACCGCGCTGATTGGCCTGGCGCTGGGGGCGATGTTCTCCGGCCCGCTCGCCGACTGGCTGGGGCGCAAGAAGATAATCATTAACAGCGTCTTCTTCTTCGGTTTCTGGACCGTCGCCACCGCCTTTTCGCAGAACATCGAACAGATGATTTTCTTCCGCTTTATGACCGGGTTGGGCCTCGGTGCCGCGATGCCCAATATCAGTACGCTGGTCTCGGAATATGCGCCTGAACGTAAGCGCTCGTTCATCATTACGGTAATTTTCTGCGGTTTCACCTTCGGGGCGGCGATTGGCGGCTTTACCGCGTCATGGCTAATCCCAATGTACGGCTGGCATTCACTGATGGCGCTGGGCGGCATTTTGCCGCTGCTGTTTGTGCCGATTCTGTTGTGGAAGCTGCCGGAGTCCGTGCGTTTTCTGGTGATCAAGCAAGCCCCCGCCGGGCAGATTTGCGCGATCCTCCAGCGGCTCTATCCGGGCCAGATAGCCGATAACGTCAGTTTTGTTTTGCCGACACAGCCCGTCAGCGGCAACGCAATGCGCATTGTGCTCTCACCGCAATACCGCTTCGGCACGCTGATGCTCTGGCTCATCTACTTTATGGGGCTGTTTCTGGTTTACATCCTCGGTAGCTGGCTGCCTACGCTGGTGAAAGAGATTGGTCTCACCGTTAGCCAGGCGGCAATTATGACCGCCATCTATCAGGCGGGCGGCACAGTGGGCTCACTGTTTGCCGGGTGGCTGATGGACCGCATTAACCCACATCGGGCGCTGGGAGCCATTTTTGCGGTTGGCGGGCTGGTGACGATGGCAATTGGTTTTGCGGCCGCCAGCTTCACGCTACTGTGCCTGCTGGCGCTGATTAGCGGCGCCTGCCTGAACGGTGCGAATACCGGCATGAACGCGCTCTCTGCGAGATTTTATCCCACCCAGGCGCGCGCCACCGGTTCAAGCTGGATGCACGGCGTCGGGCGTATCGGGGCGATCCTCAGCGCCTTTGCCGGGGCTGAAATGCTGGCGATGGACCTCAAATTTGAAACCGTCTTCCTGCTGCTGGGAATTCCGGCGCTGCTCACCGTGCTGGGCGTCGCGGCAAAAGGCTGGTTTGCCTCGGGCCAACCCGACCATGTTCCTCCCGTTACCTCTTCGCTCAGGAGCCCATCATGAATCCGACAAGACTCGCCGTGATCGGCGCGGGCGCCATCGGGCGCAAACATATCGAGGTTATTCAGCATGCGTCAGACGCCACGCTGGTGGCGCTTGCCGATCCCTCTGAACAGGCGCGGGAACTGGCCACTGAACTCGGCGTTGCGTGGTTTGCTGACGTCGAGGAAATGCTCGATGAAATCAGGCCAGACGGGGTGATTAACGCCACGCCAAACACCCTGCATGTACCCTGCGCGCTGGCCTGCGTAACACGCGGTATTCCGGTGCTGGTGGAAAAACCGGTGGCAGAATCCCCTGAGCGCGCACGTGAACTGGTGGACGCAGCGCTTGCGCACAACGTGCCGGTATTAGTTGGCCATCATCGCCGCCATAACGCCCTGACGGCGGCAGCGAAAACACTCATCGATAGCGGCAAACTCGGCAAAATTGTCGCTGTTTCCGCCCACTGGATACTGCAAAAACCGGACGACTATTTTGACGTGAGCTGGCGACGCGAGCTCGGCGCGGGGCCGCTGCTGGTCAACCTGGTGCACGATATCGATCTGATGCGCTATCTGCTGGGCGAAATTGAAGAGGTACAGGCGATGGCCTCCAGCGAAACGCGAGGCTTTGCCAACGAGGACAGCGCGGTGGTGAATTTGCGTTTCGCACGCGGCACGCTGGGCAGCGCGGTGTTAAGCGATTGCAGCGTCAGCCCATGGAGCTGGGAGATGAACTCGGCGGAGAACCCGATTTACGCGCATACGCCGGAAAACTGCTACCTGATTTCCGGCACGCAGGGCGCGCTGGCGATACCGCAGATGCGCTGGTGGCGCTACGGCGAGAAAAGCGGCTGGCACGAGCCGCTTATCAGTGAAACGTTGCACATAGACGCCATCGACCCATTTATCCTGCAACTGAACCACTTTATTGCCGTCATTCGCGGCGAGGCGACGCCTATTATCGACGCCGCCGATGCACTGCGATCGCTGGAGGTGATCGACGAGATTCGCCAGGCAATTTGACCTTCAGACCAGGGCCCCGCGCAGGGGCCTTTTTCTATACAGCACAAATAATTCACGAATGTAATATTTGCTCATTAACACTCTGTTTACCCTGCCTGCGCTCCGCACTACACTATGGGGCGATTAATAATGAGGTGGGAATGAACGATTACAAAATGACGCCGGGTGAATTGCGCGCCACCTGGGGTTTAGGGACCGTATTTTCGTTGCGCATGCTCGGCATGTTTATGGTCCTGCCGGTTCTGACCACATACGGTATGGCTCTGCAAGGCGCAAGCGAAGCGCTAATTGGCCTGGCGATTGGTATTTACGGACTGGCGCAGGCCGTTTTCCAGATCCCCTTTGGTTTACTCTCCGACCGCATTGGCCGCAAGCCGCTGATTATTGGCGGGCTGATGATTTTTGTCGCCGGTAGCGTGATTGCCGCGCTCTCAGACTCCATTTGGGGCATTATTCTTGGGCGCGCCTTGCAAGGTTCCGGGGCGATCGCCGCCGCCGTAATGGCGCTGCTCTCCGACCTCACCCGCGAGCAGAACCGCACCAAAGCAATGGCGTTTATCGGCGTGAGTTTTGGCGTCACCTTCGCGATCGCCATGGTATTAGGGCCGATTATCACCCACAAGCTGGGCCTGCACGCGCTGTTCTGGATGATCGCCATCCTCGCGTCGCTGGCCATTCTACTGACGCTGTGGGTAGTACCAAACAGTCATAATCACACGCTGAACCGCGAATCGGGCATGGTAAAAGGCTGCTTTAGCAAAGTGCTAATGGAGCCAAAACTGCTGCGCCTGAACTTCGGCATTATGTGTTTGCACATTCTGCTGATGTCTACCTTTGTCGCCCTGCCGGGCCAGCTGGAAGCGGTAGGTTTCCCGGCCCCCGAGCACTGGAAAATCTATCTGGTCACCATGCTGGTCTCGTTTATCGCCGTGGTGCCGTTTATTATTTATGCCGAAGTGAAGCGCAAAATGAAGCGCGTGTTTCTGCTGTGTATCGCCCTGCTGCTGATTGCAGAAATTGTGCTGTGGGGTTCCGGCAACGACTTCTGGGCGCTGGTGGCAGGCGTGCAGATTTTCTTCCTCGCCTTTAACCTGATGGAAGCGCTGCTACCGTCACTGATCAGTAAAGAGTCTCCGGCGGGCTACAAAGGCACGGCGATGGGTATTTACTCCACCAGCCAGTTCCTCGGCGTGGCGATTGGCGGCTCGCTGGGCGGCTGGATTGACGGCTTCTTCGATTCGCAAACCGTGTTCCTGGCGGGTGCACTGCTGGCGACAATCTGGATGCTGGTCGCCATCACCATGAGCGAACCGGCTTATGTCAGCAGTTTACGCATTGAAATTCCCGACGGCGTCGAGGTTGATGATGCCCTGAAGGCGCGGCTGTTGGCGAAAGAAGGGATTAAAGAGGTGCTGCTGGTGGGTGATGAGCGCTCGGCTTACGTTAAAATCGACAGCAAAGTGACCAACCGGTTTGAGGTGGAGCAGGCTATCATCGCCTGAGCCTGAAATGCCCGATGGCGCTACGCTTATCGGGCCTACGGTAACAGCATAACATCCCCGTAGGCCGGATAAGGCGAAGCCGCCATCCGGCAATACAGATTAATCGCGGAAGTTTTTAAACTGGAACGGCTGGCCTAAATCGCCGCCGCGCACCAGTGCCATTACCGCCTGCAAATCATCACGGGATTTCCCGGTCACGCGAATCTCTTCGCCCTGAATTTGCGTCTGCACTTTCAGCTTGCTGTCTTTGATGAGCTTAACGATTTTCTTCTGAATCGCGCTCTCAATCCCCTGCTTCAGCTTCGCTTCCACAAACCAGGTTTTTCCGCTGTGCACAAACTCTTCCGGCACATCAAGAGACGTCCCTTCAATGCCGCGCTTGAGCAGTTTGGCGCGCAGAATATCCAGCAGCTGGTTGACCTGGAAATCAGACTCACTCAGCACTTTGATGGTTTTATTCGCATCGTTCAGTTCGATTTTCGCTTCTACGCCGCGAAAATCGAAACGTGATTCAACTTCACGCGCCGCGTTATCCACGCCGTTGCGTGCTTCCTGAAGATCAACTTCAGAGACAATATCGAAAGATGGCATCTTTTCCTCTCCCTCAGTGACTTTTGCGTTGCATAATACCTGCAACGCGGCATAACTCAACTTGTTATCCCCGAAAGCTTAGCGCCTCAGGCTATAATTTGGGTGTCAACGCCGTTCAGGAGGCAGTGTGAAAATTACAGTACTAGGATGTGGCGCGCTGGGCCAGCTATGGCTCACGGCGTTATTTAAAAAAGGATTTGATGTTCAGGGCTGGCTACGCGTCCCCCAGCCTTACTGTAGCGTAAATCTGCTTGAGCTGGATGGCACGGTATTTAATCAGTCCGTTACCGCCAACGACCCCGACTTTCTGGCGCACAGCGACCTTTTGCTGGTGACGCTAAAAGCCTGGCAGGTCTCCGACGCGGTAAAAACGCTGGCAAAGAAACTGCCGGCAACGTCCCCTATTTTGCTTATCCATAACGGCATGGGCACAGTAGAAGAGTTGAACGACGTTACGCAGCCGCTGCTGCTGGGTGCAACCACGCAGGCCGCCCGCCGGGATGGCAACATCATCATTCACGTCGCCAACGGCACCACGCACATTGGCCCGGCCAAACACTACGACCGCGATTACAGCCATCTGGCGGTTACCCTACAGGACGTTCTGCCCGATGTCGCCTGGCACGATAACATCCACTCGGCGATGTGGCGCAAGCTGGCGGTAAACTGCGTGATTAACCCATTGACCGCGCTGATGAACTGCCCGAACGGAGAACTGAGCCAGCATTTACCGCAGGTTGAGCTTATCTGCGCGGAAGTCGCGCATACCATGGCGAGGGAAGGCATTCATACTTCGACGGAAAATCTGCTATTTTACGTCACCCAGGTGATTGAACGCACAGGAGAAAATATCTCCTCCATGCTTCAGGATGTTCGGGCGCTGCGACACACGGAAATCGACTATATCACCGGTTACCTGCTCCGACGCGCCCGCTCCCACGGCCTTAGCTTGCCGGAAAACACCCGCCTGTATGAACAGATTAAACGTAAGGAGAGTGAATATGAGCGCGTCGGCACTGATTTGCCTCGCACCTGGTAGTGAAGAGACGGAAGCCGTCACCACGATCGACCTGCTGGTTCGCGGCGGCATTAACGTCACCACGGCAAGCGTCGCCAGCGATGGCAACCTGACTATCGTCTGCTCGCGCGGCGTGAAGCTGCTGGCCGATGCCCCGCTGGTGGAAGTCGCCGATGGCGATTACGACATCATCATCCTGCCGGGTGGCATTAAAGGCGCAGAGTGCTTCCGCGATAGCCCGCTGCTGGTTGAAACCGTGCGTCAGTTCCATCTCTCCGGGCGGATTGTGGCCGCAATTTGCGCCGCTCCCGCCACCGTACTGGTACCGCACGATCTCTTCCCTGTCGGCAATATGACCGGCTTCCCGACGCTAAAAGATCAGATCCCGGAAGATCAGTGGATGGACAGACGCGTCGCGTGGGATCCGCGTGTAAACCTGCTCACCAGCCAGGGGCCTGGCACCTCGATTGATTTTGGCCTGAAGATTATCGACCTACTGGTTGGGCGTGAAAAAGCCCATGAAGTTGCCTCACAGCTGGTGATGGCGGCGGGGATTTATAACTACTACGAGTAACCCGTTTGAAATGCCCGATGGCGCTGCGCTTATCGGGCCTACCGGGTAGCCTGGGTATCTTGTAGGTCGGATAAGGCGCAGCCGCCATCCGACACTCCCAAACCGCAGCCATAAAAAAACCTCGCATCGCGAGGTTTCAGATTGCTGACAAAGTGCGCGCTGTTCTTGCCGGATGCGGCGTAAACGCCTTATCCGGCCTACAAAACACCGCAAATTCAATATGTTGCAGAAAACTTGTAGGCCTGATAAGCGTAGCGCATCAGGCAATGTTGCGTTTGTTATCAATCTCAACCTCGCATCGCGAGGTTTTTTCTTCAGCAATAACCATGCACTTACGGGCGATAGACCTTCACATTGGCAAAGCCCTGCTCGCGCAGGTAAAGCGCCTGCAGGCGGCTCATTACGCCGCGCTCGCACCACAGCAGGTAGTTTTTGCTCTGGTCGAGGTTGCCGAACTGGGTGCTCAGCTTGTAGAACGGCAGAGAAGCAATTTCCACGCCTTCCACTTTCAGCGGTTTGTCATCCTGCTCATCAACGGAACGAATATCCAGAATCACATCGTTGTCGCCAAAACCGCTGACGGTTTCGACTTCCACCACTGCCTGCTCGGTCTGCTGCGCAATTTCACGGATGTCGAGGTTGTTGGCATTCGCCACCACGTCATCGAGAATGCTGAAATCGAAGTGCTCTTCTTCCGCTTCGATTTTCGCCTTCACCGCTTTGATCGTCGGGCTTTTCGAGATCACGCCGCAATATTCCGGCATGGTACGCGCAAAGTCTTCGGTACCGATTTCACGCGCCAGATTGATGATGTGCTCTTTATCGTGGGAGATCAGCGGGCGCAGAATCAACGTATCGGAAACATTATCAATCAAACGCAGGTTGGTCAGCGTCTGGCTGGAAACCTGGCCCAGTGCTTCACCGGTGACCAGCGCCTGTACGCCGTAGCGTTCAGCCACTTTCGACGCCGCACGGACCATCATGCGTTTCAGTACTACGCCCATCTGGCCATCGTCGATTTTTTCGAGGATTTCACCAACCACCGGTTCGAAGTTAATGGCGACAAAACGCACACGGTGGGAGCTGCCGAAGCGGTTCCACAGGTAATGCGCCACCTGACGAACGCCGATTTCATGCGCCGCACCGCCAAGGTTAAAGAAGCAGTAATGGACGCGACAGCCGCGACGCATCAGCATGTAGCTGGAAACGCCGGAGTCGAAGCCGCCGGAAATCAGCGACAGCACATCTTCCTGGGTACCGATCGGGAAACCGCCGATACCTTCATAACGGCCTTTCACCAGCAGCAGGCGATCGTTTTCTATTTCCAGGTTAACGGTGACGTCCGGGTTGGTCAGCTTCACTTTCGCCGATTCAACGTGCTGATTCAGGCCGCCGCCGACGTAGCGTTCGATCTCAATCGAGGTGAATTCGTGTTTACCACGACGTTTCACGCGCACGCAGAAGGTTTTACCTTCAATTTGATCGCGGTACTGCACCAGCGCTTTTTCAAAGATGTCATGCAGCGAGGTGAACGGCACATCTTCAACTTCAAGAATATGGTGGATGCCCGGAATACGGGTCAGAGCGTCACGGATATCCAGGCGTTGATTTTCATCTTTCGCGCGGACTTCGATGTGATCCCAGTGACGAACAACGGCAAGCGTCTCGTCATAATGCTTTAGAACGTTACGAATGTTCCCGGTTAAAATTTTAATAAAGCGCAACCGCACAGATTGGCTTTTGATGGTGATTTCCGGGAACAATTTAATGATAAACTTCATGGCGGCAATGGTTCGTTGGCAAGCCCGATGCGGGCTGTAGGTAAAATTTGTACTGCAGCGCACCGGGGTACCTGCATCCAGGTCGCGGAGTATACCATCTTCGAGGTTAAGCTGCGCGCTTTCCCATATACCATTGTGTGTTATTTGATTCAGGACGCGACTGGGCTACCATAGTCGCCATCGCGATATAAAAAGAGCTGATCATTCACTATGCCAAAGAAAAATGAAGCCCCGGCCAGTTTCGAAACTGCACTCACCGAACTGGAACAGATCGTTAATCGTCTCGAAAGCGGCGATCTTCCGCTGGAAGAGGCACTGAACGAATTCGAGCGCGGCGTACAGCTTGCGCGTCAGGGGCAGGCCAAACTGCAACAGGCGGAACAACGCGTGCAGATCCTGCTGGCAGATAACGATAACGCCTCTCTGACTCCTTTTACGCCGGACAATGAATAAATGGATTTTTCGCAGCAGTTAAATGCCTGCGTCGAACACGCCAACAGCGCGTTGCGGCGTTTTATTGAGCCTCAGCCCTTTCAGAACACTCCGCTGGTTGAAGCGATGCAGTATGGCGCATTATTAGGCGGTAAACGCCTGCGCCCGTTCCTGGTGTACGCGACCGGGAAAATGTTTGGCGTCGATCAGCTCACGCTGGACGCCCCCGCAGCCGCCGTCGAGTGCATTCATGCCTATTCGCTGATGCATGACGATCTTCCGGCGATGGACGATGACGATCTGCGTCGCGGCCAACCGACCTGCCACATTAAATTTGGCGAAGCGAATGCAATTCTGGCCGGCGATGCCCTGCAAACGCTGGCGTTTTCTATACTGAGTGATGCGCCGATGACCAACGTGTCGGACCGCGATCGTCTGGCGATGGTTTCTGAGCTGGCACAGGCCAGCGGCGTCGCCGGAATGTGCGGCGGTCAGGCGCTGGATCTCGATGCAGAGGGTAAGCATGTTGATCTGGCAGCGCTTGAGCGTATTCACCGTCATAAAACCGGTGCGTTGATTCGCGCCGCTGTGCGCTTAGGCGCATTGAGCGCGGGCGAGAAAGGCCGCAGCGCCCTGCCACTGCTGGATAAGTACGCTGAATGTATCGGCCTCGCATTCCAGGTTCAGGATGACATTCTGGATGTGGTGGGCGATACTGCGACCCTCGGAAAGCGCCAGGGTGCCGATCAGCAATTAGGCAAAAGCACCTATCCCGCACTGCTGGGCCTTGAGCAAGCCCGCACTAAAGCCCGTGACCTGATTGAAGAGGCCCGTCAGTCGTTAACTGAACTGGCCGCACAGTCACTGGATACGACTGCACTGGAAGCGCTGGCGAACTACATCATCCTGCGCGACAAATAAACAATAAATGAGTCTCTGATGAGTTTTGATATTGCCAAATACCCGACCCTGGCGTTGGTCGATTCCACTCAGGAGTTGCGCCTGCTGCCAAAAGAGAGCCTGCCGAAGCTGTGCGATGAACTGCGTCGTTATCTGCTCGACAGCGTGAGCCGTTCCAGCGGACACTTCGCCTCCGGGCTTGGCACGGTGGAGCTCACCGTGGCGCTGCACTATGTCTACAATACGCCGTTCGATCAGCTGATTTGGGACGTGGGTCATCAGGCCTATCCGCATAAAATCCTGACCGGACGCCGCGACAAGATTGACACCATTCGCCAGAAAGGCGGCCTGCACCCGTTCCCGTGGCGCGGCGAGAGTGAGTATGACGTATTAAGCGTCGGCCACTCCTCTACCTCTATTTCTGCCGGGATTGGCATCGCCGTTGCCGCCGCGCGTGAAGAGAAGCAGCGTCGCACGGTTTGCGTCATTGGTGATGGCGCAATTACCGCTGGCATGGCGTTTGAAGCGATGAACCACGCGGGCGATATCAAACCAGACATGCTGGTCGTGCTGAACGACAACGAGATGTCGATTTCCGAGAACGTCGGCGCGCTGAACAACCATCTGGCGCAACTGCTTTCCGGCAAGCTCTACTCTTCTCTGCGCGAAGGCGGCAAAAAAGTGTTCTCCGGCGTACCGCCGATTAAAGAACTGCTCAAGCGCACTGAAGAACATATCAAAGGCATGGTGGTACCCGGCACGCTGTTTGAAGAGCTGGGCTTTAACTACATCGGCCCGGTGGACGGCCACGATGTGCTGGGTCTGGTGAATACGCTGAAAAACATGCGCGACCTGAAAGGCCCGCAGTTCCTGCACATCATGACCAAAAAAGGACGCGGCTACGAGCCCGCTGAAAAAGACCCTATTACGTTCCATGCGGTGCCGAAATTTGACCATACCAGCGGAAAATTGCCGAAAAGCAGCGGCGGTCTGCCCTCTTATTCCAAAATTTTCGGCGACTGGCTGTGCGAAACGGCGGCTAAAGACAGCAAATTAATGGCGGTTACGCCTGCAATGCGTGAAGGCTCCGGCATGGTCGAATTTTCGAAAAAATTCCCTGACCAGTACTTTGACGTGGCAATCGCCGAACAGCACGCGGTGACCTTCGCCGCCGGCCTGGCGATTGGCGGGAACAAACCGATTGTGGCGATTTACTCCACCTTCCTGCAACGCGCCTACGACCAGGTTATCCACGATGTGGCTATCCAGAAACTGCCGGTGATGTTCGCCATCGACCGTGCGGGGATTGTCGGCGCTGACGGGCAGACGCATCAGGGCGCGTTTGACCTCTCGTTCCTGCGCTGCATCCCGGAAATGGTCATCATGACGCCGAGCGATGAAAACGAATGCCGCCAGATGCTGTTCACCGGCTATCACTACAACGACGGCCCAAGCGCGGTGCGCTACCCGCGCGGCTGTGGCACTGGCGCGGAACTTCAGCCGCTGGAGAAACTGCCGCTGGGCAAAGGCGTGATGAAACGTCAGGGTGAGAAAATCGCCATTCTGAACTTCGGTACGCTGTTACCTGAAGCCGCAGCGGTCGCCGAGAAACTCAACGCCACACTGGTGGATATGCGTTTTGTGAAACCGCTTGATGAAAGCCTGATTCTTGAAATGGCAGCGCAGCACGACGTGCTGGTCACCCTGGAAGAGAACGCCATTATGGGCGGCGCGGGCAGCGGCGTGAACGACGTGCTGATGGCGCACCGTAAACCGGTGCCGGTGCTGAACCTTGGCCTGCCGGACTTCTTCATTCCGCAGGGCACTCAGGAAGAGATCCGCGCCGACCTCGGTCTTGACGCGGCAGGCATCGAAGCGAAAATCGCGAGCTGGCTGGCATAACTCCCCTCTCCGCTCCTGCTATGCTTAAAGGTAAACCTTAAAAGCAGGAGCGGAACCATGCAATACAATCTCTTAGGACACACCGACCTTCGGGTTTCCCGTCTTTGCCTGGGCTGCATGACCTTTGGCGAACCGGATCGGGGCAAACACGCCTGGACCTTACCCGAAGAGAGCAGCCGCCCTATCATCCAGCGCGCCCTTGAAGGCGGCATTAATTTTTTCGACACCGCCAACAGCTATTCCGACGGCAGCAGCGAAGAGATAACAGGCCGCGCCCTGCGAGATTTTGCCCGTCGTGAAGACGTCGTGGTTGCCACCAAGGTTTATCATCAGGTCGGCGACCTGGCGGAAGGACTTTCCCGCGCGCAAATTCTACGCTCCATCGATGACAGCCTGAAACGCCTGGGGATGGAGTACGTCGACCTGCTGCAAATTCACCGCTGGGATTACAGCACGCCGATTGAAGAGACGCTGGAAGCGTTAAACGATGTGGTGAAAGCGGGGAAAGCACGTTATATCGGCGCGTCCTCGATGCACGCACGCCAGTTTGCCCATGCGCTGGCGCTGCAAAAACAGCACGGCTGGGCGCCGTTTGTCACCATGCAGGATCACTACAATCTGATTTATCGTGAAGAAGAGAATGAAATGCTGCCACTGTGCAGCCGCGAAGGCGTCGCGGTGATCCCCTGGAGTCCGCTGGCGCGTGGACGCTTAACACGTCCGTGGGGAGAAACCACGGCGCGTCTGGTGTCCGATGAGTTTGGTAACACGCTCTACAGCACCACCGAGGCGAACGATGCGCAAATTGCCGACCGGCTGGCGCACGTGGCGGAAGACCTTGGCGCTACCCGCGCGCAGACGGCGCTGGCGTGGCTGTTGAGCAAACCGGGGGTGGCGGCACCGATTATCGGCACATCGCGGGAAGAGCAGCTAGATGAGTTGTTGAACGCGGTGGATTTAACGCTGGAGCCGGAACAGATTGCGGAGCTGGAAACGCCGTATCAGCCGCATCCGGTGGTAGGGTTTAAGTAAGGAGTCGTGCCGGATGGCGCTTCGCTTATCCGGCCTACGGTGATGGTTGTAGGCCGGATAAGCGAAGCGCCATCCGGCAAACAGCACGCTACATTATTCCAATCGGCCAATGATGCCCGATAAAATACAGTATCCCCGCCGAAATCACCCCGGCGACGATGTCATCAACCATAATCCCCATGCCGCCGTGAACGTTGCGGTCGAACCAGCGAATCGGCCACGGTTTCCACATATCGAGAATACGGAAAATCACAAACCCGGCGGCAACCCATTGCCAGTCCATCGTCGGCAGCGCCATCAACGTAATCCACATGCCGACGAACTCATCCCACACGATGCTGCCGTGGTCATGGACGCCCATGTCTTTTGCCGTCTGGTGACACAAATACACGCCGATACAAATACTGAGCATCACCACCAGCGAATAGAGCTGCCACGGCAGGAAGGTCATCAGATACCAGAAGGGAATCGCAGCCAGCGAGCCCATTGTCCCCGGCACAATCGGGCTTAAGCCGCTACCGAAACCGACCGCCAGCAGGTGCCAGGGGTTGCGTAAATTGAGACGGCTTTTCGCCACGTCTTTGCTAGCCAAAGTGATCGAATCCCTTATAGTCGAACGTCACGACGTCGCCGCCGCGTTGAAAATGCATTCCGTCTACGTCAGCGCTCATCTGGCCGATGCAGGTAAACGGCACGCCAAGATGGCCTAACGCCACGTCCAGCGCGCCACGGTTAAGTTCCGGTACGGTGAAGCACAGTTCGTAATCTTCTCCGCCTGAAAGCGCCCAGCGCATCGCCTGTTCGCCGTCAACATGACGCTGCATCGCCTCAGAATAAGGGAGTGCATCCAGGTCGATTCGCGCGCCGCATTCGCTGGCTTTCAGAATATGGCCGAGGTCGGAAACCAGACCGTCGGAAAGATCGATCGCCGAACTGGCAAGGTCGCGCAGCGCCTGCCCTTGCAGAATGCGCGGCGTTGGGCGCAGGTGGCGTTTAACCAGATACGCGTTATCCGTTTCATCGCTCACCGTCAGGCGGTTCTGTAGAATCGCCAGCCCGGCAGCGCTATCCCCCGGCGTACCGGTGACGTAAATCCAGTCACCCGGTTTTGCGCCCGAGCGCTTCAGCGCCCTGCCGACGGGGACATAGCCGTGAATACCCAGCGTCATGGAAAGCGGACCTTTCGTCGTGTCGCCGCCAATCAATTGCATATCGTAGTAATCAAGTTGTTCAAACAGACTATCGCTGAACGCTTTAAGCCAGCTTTCATCCACCGACGGCAGCGTCAGGGCAAGCGTCAGCCATGCCGGGTCTGCGCCCATCGCCGCGAGATCGCTGACGTTCACTGCCAGCGCTTTATACGCCAGATCGGCGGGGTCGATATCAGGAAGAAAATGAATGCCGGACACTAAAGTGTCGGTGCTGATTGCCAGGGTCTGTTTTTCGGGAATATTGAGCAACGCGCAGTCGTCGCCGATTCCGGTTTCAACATCAAAGCGGGCGCTTTTTACGCGGTCAAAATAACGGGCAATCAGGGAAAATTCGCCGCATGCCATACGTTATGCCTCTGCAGAAGAATAAAACAAGGCCGGGGAATGCGGCAAAAACCACACTCGCACCGGCCTGCAGATTACTTTTTCTTGGGGCGGATTGCAGGAGCTGCTTTATCCAGCACGCCGTTGACAAACTTGTGGCTGTCTTCAGCGCCAAAGGTTTTTGCCAGTTCGATAGCTTCGTTGATGGCCACTTTATACGGCACATCATCACGTTTGGACAGCTCGAACAGCGCGATACGCAGCACCGCTTTTTCCACCTGACCCAGCTCTTCGAGCAGACGAGACAGGTAAGGTTTCATCAATCCATCGAGGTACGCGCTGTTAGTCGCCACCCCGGACAGCAGTTCACGGAAGTACATTACGTCTACATCTTTGACGTCCTGTTCCGCCAGGAACTGGTATTCAACATCGGCGATGTCGTTCTGGGACAACTGCCAGGAGTAAAGCGCCTGAACGGCACACTCACGGGCGCGGCGACGAGCAGCAGGTTTCACGGAATTCCCCTTACAAAAAAATCAGGCCTTAATGGCTTTCAATACGTTGATCATTTCAAGCGCGGTCAGTGCAGCTTCTGCACCTTTGTTACCGGCTTTGGTGCCAGCGCGTTCGATGGCTTGTTCAATACTTTCAGTGGTGAGAACACCAAAGGCTACCGGGATTTCGCTGTCCTGAGCGACGTGCGCCAGGCCATTGCTTGCCCCGCCAGCGACATATTCGAAGTGCGCAGTACCGCCACGGATAACCGTACCCAGCGCAATCACCGCGTCATATTTACCGGTTTTCGCCAGCGCGCCAGCCGCCAGTGGCAGTTCATAAGCGCCAGGCACCCAAACAACGGTAATGTTTTCATCTTTGACCTGACCGATGCGTTTCAGGGCGTCAATCGCACCTTCCAGCAGGCTGTCGTTGATAAAGTTGTTGAAACGCGCAATGGTGATGGCGACGCGAGCGTCCGGGGTAGCAACGTTAGCTTCAATAATGTTCATACTCTTCCTTTGGGTTCATTTGCCCCGCAGGGGGGCGGATTTTATCATAATATTCTGTGCGCTGCTTCCCTTTTCAGGAGGCATTACGCGTTCGTCAAATGCAGGCAAATATCCGGGCCTACATGGCGTATCTCGTTGAATTTGAAATGGGGGGCGTCGGCCAGTTTCTCAAGCCCCGGCAGAACACATAATCCGCGCGCATCGCTGCCTAATAGTTTAGGCGCTACGTAGACAATAAGCTCATCAACGACACCCGCCTGAATCAGCGCACCAGCAAGCGTCGGCCCGGCCTCCACCCAGATGCTGTTAATCTGCTGTTTGCCAAGCTGCATCATCAGTAAAACCAGATCAACATGCCCATTATGTTCCGGCGTAGTAATCGATTTTACACTCTCTGGCCAGCTGCGCTCATCGCTTTGGGTGCGGGCAAACCAGGTTTCGCCTGGCTGCTGAACGATGCGGTGCTCCGGCGTGACGCGGTTCTGGCTATCGACCACAATACGCACCGGCTGGCGCAGGTTTTCCTCGGCATAAAGCGCCTGAGTCTCCGCGCTCAGTTCGTTCCAGCGCACGGTTAACGCCGGGTCGTCGGCCAGCACCGTGGCGCTGCTGGTGAGAATTGCGTGGCTCTCTGCGCGCAGACGCTGCACATCGCGACGCGCCTGCGGGGAGGTAATCCACTGGCTTTCGCCGCTCGCCATCGCCGTACGCCCGTCCAGCGACGCGCCAAGTTTCAGCTGAACATACGGGAAGCCTGTACGCATGCGTTTCAGGAAACCTTTGTTCAGCGCTTCCGCTTCGCTCATCATCAGGCCGTGGCTGACCTCAATACCCGCCTGTTGCAGGCGATAAAGCCCGCGTCCGGCCACCTGGGGATTGGGGTCCTGCATGGCGGCCACCACGCGGGAAACACCTGCGGCAATCAGCGCGTCGCAGCAAGGCGGCGTGCGACCATGATGACTACAGGGTTCAAGCGTCACGTACGCCGTCGCGCCTTTGGCTTTTTCACCAGCCATACGCAACGCATGAACTTCCGCGTGCGGCTCACCGGCCCGGTAGTGAAAACCTTCGCCGACGATTTCGCCCTGATTGACAATGACGCAGCCGACACGCGGGTTAGGATGAGTGGTGAAGCGACCACGCGCGGCAAGTTTCAGCGCGCGCGCCATGTACATTTCGTCGTGCATAGCTTAGTCCTGTAGACGAGCGATCTCTTCGCCGAATTCTTTAATATCTTCGAAGCTGCGATAAACCGACGCAAAGCGGATATAGGCCACTTTATCGAGCTTTTTCAGCTGTTCCATCACCAGGTTACCCAGCAGTTTGCTTGGCACTTCACGTTCCCCGGTGGCACGCAGGTGCGATTTAATGTGATTAATCGCCATTTCGACGTCATCCGCACTGACGGGACGCTTTTCCAGCGCTTTCAGCATGCCGCTACGCAGCTTGTCTTCGTTGAACGGTTCGCGCACATCATTGCTTTTTACGACGCGCGGCATCACCAGTTCAGCCACTTCAAACGTGGTGAAACGTTCGTTGCAAACCAGGCATTGCCGACGGCGGCGGACGGAGGAGCCCTCGCCAACCAGACGAGAGTCGATCACTTTGGTATCTACGGCGAGACAGAATGGGCAGTGCATACATCGTCCTGACTATGAGGTGGTAACTGAAACCTATTTTACCCTGATATGGCTCGACAACAAAGGAAGAGCGTTTTTGAGACAATGGATCGATGCCAGAATCCCTTTTGCGATCTACCATTACGTGATCCCGACCATAAGGAAACAGACATAATGACAAGACGTTACCTAAGAATTGCCGTACTGGGAAGCCTCTTTAGCCTGACCGCCTGCGCACAGCAAGCCGAGGTTCGTCAGATGCACGAAAGTATCAGTACGCTCAATCAGGAAATGACCAAACTGAACAAAGAAACGGTGAAGATCAGCCAGCAGAACGCGCTGAATGCGAAATCTGCCAGCGGCGCCTACATCATCCCCGGTTCCAATACGCCTGCGCTGCTGAAGAGCCAGATAGGCACGCTGCGCCTGTCTTTGCGCAACATCGCGCCAAATTCACAGGGTACGGCGGTGACGCTGCGTATTCAGGGCGAGTCTAACGATGCGTTACCGGCGTTTAGCGGCACCGTAGAATACGGTCAGATTCAGGGCACTACCGATAACTTTCAGGAAGTTAACGTGCAGAATCAGCTCATTAACGCGCCAGCCAGTATTCTCGCGCCCAGCGATGTCGATATTCCGCTACAGCTGAACGGCATCACGCCGGATCAACTCGGTTTTGTCCGCGTTCACGATATTCAGCCAGCCACCGCACAGTAAACGCGACTTCGCGCCAGACATCTCTGGCGCAAATTCCCCCCCATCCATTCATCTCTTTTTGCTGAAGATTGGCAATCATTGATATGGCAGGTACAATCGCCGCCGTTCAATCTACGCAAACGTGAACGCAATCGATTACGTATATGAAAAATGTGTGACCCGTAACTGATTTTTGTGAGCAATGATTCTTATAATAGGCACGCAGAAATACGAAACATTTTGTAAAGCTTCGACGCTTACTTTCATTCCCGTTAGGGATTTTTTATCAGTGGCAAACATATGAAAAAAACATTATTAGCAGCCGGTGCTTTAGTAGCACTCTCCGCGTCTTTCACTGCCGGTGCAGCAGAAAATGACAAACCGCAATATCTTTCCGACTGGTGGCATCAGAGTGTCAACGTGGTAGGCAGCTACCACACCCGTTTCGGGCCGACGCTGCGTAACGACACCTATCTGGAATATGAAGCGTTCGCCAAGAAAGACTGGTTTGATTTCTACGGTTACGTCGATGCGCCGCGTTTCTTCGGTGGCGACAGCAACTCCCGCGGGATCTGGAACCACGGTTCCCCGCTGTTTATGGAAATCGAGCCGCGTTTCTCTATCGACAAGCTGACCAATACTGACCTGAGCTTTGGTCCGTTCAAAGAGTGGTACTTCGCGAACAACTATATCTACGATATGGGCCGCAACAGCGAAGGCCGTCAGAGCACCTGGTATATGGGTCTGGGTACCGATATTGATACCGGCCTGCCGATGGGGCTGTCTCTGAACGTCTATGCCAAGTATCAGTGGCAGAACTATGGCGCATCCAACGAAAACGAGTGGGATGGCTATCGTTTCAAAATCAAATACTTCGTGCCGATTACTGACCTGTGGGGCGGTAAGCTGAGCTACATCGGCTTCACCAACTTCGACTGGGGTTCAGACCTGGGCGACGATCAGTACCGCACCAGCAACTCTATCGCGTCCAGCCACATTCTGGCGCTGAACTACGATCACTGGCACTACTCTGTGGTCGCGCGTTACTTCCATAACGGTGGTCAGTGGAAAGATGGCGACGAGCCGGTATGGCAGGCTGAGCCGATTAAATCCAACGGCTTCGGCTGGTATCTGGTGGCGGGTTACAACTTCTAATCAGAAAAAAGCACCGAACGTTCTCAACGTCGGTGCTTGAGACTGGTAACAAATGCAACATTGCCTGATGCGCTGCGCTTATCAGGCCTACAACGTTACTGCAATATATTGAATTTGCAATATTTTGTAGGCCGGATAAGGCGTTTACGCCGCATCCGGCAAGAACAACGCGCACGTTGTCAGCAATCTGAAGCACCGCACGTTCTCAACGTCGGTGCTTTTTTGTTACTTCTTCTTATCCATCATCGCTTTCAAATCGGCAAAGGGATTGTACTTAGCCTCGCCCACGTCTTTCTGCGCGTCTTCCCCGGCAATCACCGTCGAACCGTATTGATCCGCTTCGGTATATTTCGAGTGCTCGTGATCGTGACAGAACAGGCATAATAGCTCCCAGTTGCTGCCATCTTCCGGGTTATTGGTGTGGTCGTGATCCATATGGTGAACCGTTAACTCACGCAGGTTCGAGTAAACAAACTCGCGCGAGCAACGCCCGCAGACCCACGGAAACAGTTTCAGTGCTTTTTCGCGATAGCCGCTTTCCAGCCGCGCGTAGTTTTTAGGGATGATGGCCATAATTGCTCGGTAATGAAATTAAAGGTTTTGGACAGTTTCCCGCGAAGACAGCCTTTTAGCAATCTCCGTTTTACACCTTCTCTTCATTTTGAACTTTACGCAAAAAATCACTTAGCGAGCGATCTGCTGCTTCAATAAAATGCCGCTCAAGCGCGGTAACTTGCAGACATCGATCAAGACGGAAACAACGGTAATCCACCCTTCGCTCACACCATGCAACCACTATCCAGTGCTCGCCTCCAAAAAAAATTCCCAGTGGCTGCACATTTCGCCAGGAAAGATGCCCCGCCTCATCGCGGTAGTGCAATGCCAGTACGCGTTGCGTCGAAACGGCCCGATGGATGAGATCAAAGACACTACGTGAATGAGCCTGAGTACCAAAATCAGGCGCAAAAATCCTCGCCTGCTCGGCCTTACGGCGGCTTTCATCCGGTAAAATCGCCAGTACCTTTTCCTGCGCCGACTCCAGTGACCGAGCAATAGAATCGCCGCCCCAGGTTTTCAGAAGGCGAATTGCCACAATCAACGCTTCAGATTCAGGCTGAGTAAGCATTAAAGGCGGGAGATCGAAACCGGACATCAGGCGATAACCGCTTCCTGCCTCCCCTTCGACCGGAACGCCTGACAATGAGAGGTCACGGATATCTCGGTAGATTGTGCGTTCAGAGACTTCAAGACGCTCTGCTAATAGCGCCGCCGTCGTCAGTCGTCGACCTCGCAGGATCTGCACTATCTGAAAAAGACGGTCGGCGCGTCGAGTCATATGAATTCCAAATCGTTGTGGCTTACGCCGGTTGATGTAAACCTACACGATTACCTTCACTATCTGTGAACAGGGCAATAGTACCGATATCGTCACCAGGCTCAACGGGACCGAAAACACAGGCCCCTCCTGCGGAAGCAACACGCTTAAGTGATGCTATAAGATCATCTGTATGGAGATAAATCAGCGTTCCCTGAAGCGAAGGTGCCATACCTTCAAATTTTGCTAATGCTCCGCCCGTCGCAGGATCATCGTAGGGAAAAATAGCCATATCTGCACTGTCCATAACTTCTCGCCGTAACGACACTTGCATTACCCGTTCATAAAATGCAATTGCCCTTTCCATATTTGTAACGGGAATTTCAAACCAATTAACCACGTTTTTCATACATCCTCCTGACATCATGAATAAGTTCAGGAGGAGTGTATGACAAGACTACTGACAGCGTACTGTCAGTAGTCTTGAGCGTTAAGATGTACACGCCAACGCTCGCGTTGGGTCGAGCAACCAGGGGCGCAGATACCCCACCGTATTCGACAACGGCAACACCTCGTCCGGCAGGCTGATGCCTAAATGCTCTTTGATGTAATGGCGACGCATTAACACCCGGTTCCACAGTTCAGGGTACGCCTGCGCAAGCTCATCTCGCAGCGGCTTATCAGCCAGCGCTACCGTGTCTTCAATGCTGGCTCCGGCGTAACCTGCGCGGGAAGGAATGATGTCGATTTGCAGCAGCATACCGCTGCGCAGCGGTGCGCTGGAGTCCGGGCCAATCGGCGAGCACAGCCATTCTTCATCCGCCACCAGATGGCCCGGATTGAGGTGCCAGTGATACTCCGCCTTCGGCAATACCCGTTCAATCAGCGCATACATTTCACTGCCCAACATACCTGGGCGAATGTGGGTGAGCCAGGTCACGACGGCGCGATAGTAGGGTTTCGCTACCACGTCGAGATAATCCGCCACCTCCGGCGCCAGTTCGCTTTCATCCGCCACCACATACGCCGCACGGCTGCTCAGGCCGCCTTTGTAACTGGTGGTGAGCGAGAATTTGTCACCGCGCTGTATATGTTTATCGCCAGGGTAAAGATTGGCATTGGCGAAGCGATCGCCGGTTGCGGCAATCATCACGACGTTATTCGGCTGCCCCTGGGCCGCAAGCAATGCGCCGATCTGCTTTTCAGTTTTCCCTGGCTCGATGGCATTCAGGGCATCGAGAATCGCCGTTGATGCCAGATTCGCGCCGTACTCGTAGTGTGCCAGTTCATTGGCGTTATTGACCGTTCGCGCACCGTGCTCTGGCGAGATAAAAATCCCGGTGGCATTGCACAGCGTGGCTTCCGGCCCTGCCGCCTGACGAATAGCCTCAACGATAAAAGACGGGAGATCAAACATCTTCCAGGCGTCATCTTGCGCACCGGTAAACAGTTTCCAGCCCACCAGGCCATAGTTTTTTCCGGTAACGATACCCGCACTGTTCAGGACATCCGGCAGTGATTGTTGATTGTCCATCGGCTGGTTAGGCAGGGAGAACCATGGGGCGTGCACCACCCGGTTTTCCAGCCGCGCATGCGCCGCCAGTTTCAGATTTTCGTTACCGAGCACCAGCACGGCATCCCCCTCACTGTGCAATACCAGCAGTGCCTCTTCGAAGCGCGGGATAAATCCGGTGAGATACTCAAAATTGCCGCCGTGCTCTTTGTCAGCATAAATCACCAGCGCGTCCAGCCCGCGAGAGGCCATCCCGGCCAGCACTTTAGCTTTGCGATCGCGCAGAGTGTCGTCGTTTAAGGTAACGGAAGGCAGATGATGCCAGACGGCTGGCTGCGGTACAGTTTGCAGAGAAAGTGAATCGAGTGTGATGGTCACTGGCGTTACTCCATGTCAAAGGCCATCCACGGAGAGTAACCAATATTGGCGAGGCTGTAATAAAAAAATCCCGGCCTTGCGACCGGGATTCCGATTCTGACGGGAGAGTCGTCTTACGGCAGAATTGACGGTTGATCCGCCCCTTCTTTCTCGACTTTCTGCTGCAGCATGTGCTCGCGCTTCATACCCAGTTTCAGCGCCAGTGCAGACGCAACATAGATAGAAGAAGCGGTACCGATAGAAACACCAATCAGCATGGTCAGTGAGAAGCCTTCCAGTACCGGACCACCGAAGAGGTACAGCATCAGAATAACCACTAACGTCGTACCGGAGGTGATCAACGTACGGTGCAGCGTCTGGGTCAGTGACACGTTAAAGATTTCGTAAGGCGTCCCGCGACGAATTTTGCGGAAGTTTTCACGAATACGGTCAGATACCACGATGCTATCGTTCAACGAGTAACCGATAACCGACATTAACGATGCCACGATAGTCAGGTCAATCTCGATATGGAATAACGAGAGTATCCCCAGCGTAATGATAACGTCGTGCGCCAGTGAGATAACCACACCCGCCGCCAGTCGCCACTCGAAGCGGAAACCGACGTAAACGAGGATAGAGATCAGCGCCACGATCAGCGCCATTGCACCGGTTTGCGCAAGGTCTGCACCCACGCTCGGCCCAACGAACTCGATGCGTTTCACTGCCGCGTTCTGATTGGTGGATTCGTTAATCACCTTCAGAACCTGGCTCCCCAGCACCTGACCGCCATTTTCGCCTTCAGTTGGCGGCATGCGGACCATGATGTCGTGGCTGCTACCAAAGTTCTGCAGCTGCGGCTCTTCAAAGCCCGCCTTCTGCAGCGCTTCACGCATCACATCAATTTCAGCCGGTTTTTCCAGCGTAATTTCGATTACCGTACCACCGGTGAAATCGAGCCCCCAGTTGAAGCCGCGTACGCCCATAATGACGATGGCAGCCACCAACAGCAGGCCAGAGATGCCGAAAGCCCAGTAATCCCAGCGCATAAAGTCATAGACTTTACGGCCGTGGTTCAATTGTTCAACAGTATATTCCTGTGCCACAACGCACTCCTCAGATTGACAGCTTGTTGATGCGTTTGCCGCCATACAACAGGTTTACGATGGCACGCGTACCGACAATTGCG
Source organism: Pseudocitrobacter sp. CD920760 (assembly GCF_057782505.1). NCBI lineage: Bacteria > Pseudomonadati > Pseudomonadota > Gammaproteobacteria > Enterobacterales > Enterobacteriaceae > Pseudocitrobacter > Pseudocitrobacter sp. CD920760. Next base: position 1,228,590 of record NZ_CM173490.1, on the reverse strand, counting down.
GTAAACATCGACGTTGCCACACCGATACCGGTGGTGATAGCAAAGCCTTTGATTGCCCCGGTGCCGACTGCATACAGGATCAGAACTTTAATCAGCGTGGTGATGTTCGCATCAAAGATGGAACTGAATGCGCCCGCATAACCTTCGTTGATTGCCTGCTGCACCGAACGCCCGTTGCTCAACTCTTCTTTGATACGTTCGTTGATCAGTACGTTGGCGTCGACCGCCACCGCAAGGGTTAGCACGATACCCGCAATACCCGGCATACTCAGCGTGGCCCCTGGCAGCAGTGACATGATACCGACGATCAGTACCAGGTTAGCAATCAGCGCGCTGGTCGCGATCAGACCAAATTTCTTGTAGAAGAAAATCATGAACAGGATAGAAACTGCCAGACCCGCCAGACATGCTTCCAGGCCCTGTTTGATGTTCTGCATACCCAAAGTTGGGCCGATAGTACGTTCTTCAACAATCTGAATCGGCGCAATCAGCGCACCGGCACGCAGCAGCAGAGAGAGCTGACGCGCTTCGTTCGGGTTGTTGATGCCGGTGATACGGAAGCTGTTCCCCAGGCGAGACTGGATGTTGGCGATGTTAATCACCTCTTCCTGTTTCACCAGTACAGAACGACCGTTCGCATCTTTCTTACCGCTGTCTTTGTACTCCACAAACAGGGTCGCCATCGGTTTACCGATGTTGTCCTTGGTGAAGTTAGACATGGTGTTACCACCTGCGCTATCCAGCGAGATGTTAACCTGCGGCTGGTTGTATTCGTCCTGGCTGGAAGTGGAATCGGTGATATGGTCACCGGTCAGAATCACGCGTTTGTACAGCACAACCGGCTGACCTTCGCGGGTCTGTTTCACTTCAGAGTCGCCCGGCACACGGCCAGATGCGGCAGCGGACTGGTCAACGTTGGTATTCACCAGACGGAATTCCAGCGTCGCGGTAGCGCCCAGAATTTCTTTCGCACGCGCGGTATCCTGAATACCCGGCAGTTCAACGACGATGCGATCCGCACCCTGACGCTGTACCACAGGCTCGGCCACACCCAGTTGGTTTACACGGTTACGCAGGATGTTGATGTTCTGCTGTACCGCATATTCGCGCGCTTCGCTCAGACGCGCATCGCTCATGACTGCACGCAGCTGGTTGCTGCCCTGATTAGTAATAACCAGGTCACGATGACGAGTGCTCAGCCAGGTATTCGCCTGATCGCGTGCCGCGCTGTCGCGGAACAGAATCGTCAGACCATAGTTATCTGACTTACGAATATTGGAATACGGAATGTTTTTCTCGCGCAGATCGCTGCGCAGACTGTCGATATTTTGTTCCTGAAGCTTGCCGAGCGCCGTGTCCATATCCACTTCCATCAGGAAGTGAACACCACCACGCAGGTCAAGACCCAGCTTCATCGGTTCGGCTTTAATGGCCGCCAACCAACGCGGGGTCGCAGGAGCAAGGTTCAGCGCCACGACGTATTTATCACCCAGCACGCTCAGCAGCGCTTCACGAGCACGCAGCTGGACGTCGGTGGAGTCGAAGCGCGCAAGAATAGCGCCCTCTTCCAGTGCCACAGACTTAGCGGTGATTTTTTCTTGTTGTAAAGTATTCTGGACCTGGATCAGCGTTTGCTCACTGGCGGCGACTCCGCGCGCACCAGTGATCTGAACAGCCGGATCCTCACCATACAGGTTGGGAAGTGCGTAAAGCAGGCCGACGATAATCACGACGACCAGCATGATGTACTTCCACAAAGGATAACGGTTTAACACGGCAGTTCCCTTTGGGAAAACAGTAAATTACAGCGCCTTCATGGTGCCTTTCGGCAGAACGGCAGCTACGAAGTCACGTTTGATAACCACTTCAGTGGTGTCGTTCAGCGCGATAGCAATGTAGCCAGATTCCGCTACTTTGGTTACGCGACCAACCAGACCACCGTTAGTCAGCACTTCATCACCTTTGGCGATGGAGTTCATCAGGTTTTTATGCTCTTTGGTACGTTTCTGCTGTGGGCGCAGGATCATGAAGTAGAAAATCAGACCGAACACCACCAGCATCAGAATCAGAGACATCGGGCTGCCCTGTGCTGCGCCACCCGGTGCTGCTACCGCATCAGAAATAAAAAAGCTCATTAAAATTCCCTCATTATTAATATTAATCAACGTTCAAAGCTGGAACATCTCGCCCCTGACGTTGGTAAAAATCAGACACGAAGCTCTCTAATTTACCCTCTTCGATAGCCTTGCGTAAACCAGCCATTAAACGCTGATAGTAGCGAAGGTTATGAATCGTGTTGAGACGTGCGCCCAGTATTTCGTTGCAACGGTCTAAATGATGCAAGTACGCACGTGAATAATTGCGACACGTATAGCAATCACACTCAGCGTCGAGTGGGCTGGTATCGCTCTTATGCTTCGCATTACGGATTTTCACCACGCCATCGGTCACGAAAAGGTGACCGTTGCGCGCGTTACGCGTTGGCATAACGCAGTCAAACATATCGATACCGCGACGTACGCCTTCAACCAGATCCTCTGGTTTACCAACGCCCATCAGGTAACGTGGTTTGTCAGCAGGGATTTGCGGGCAGACGTGCTCCAGGATGCGGTGCATGTCTGCTTTCGGTTCGCCTACTGCCAGGCCGCCGACAGCGTAGCCATCAAAACCGATATCTACCAGACCTTTAACGGAGATATCTCGTAAATCTTCGTAAACACTGCCCTGAATGATGCCAAAAAGCGCATTTTTATTGCCGAGGCCGTCAAAACGCTCACGGCTACGTTTGGCCCAGCGCAGAGACATCTCCATGGAACGTTTAGCATAGTCCCAGTCCGCCGGATACGGCGTGCATTCGTCGAAGATCATCACGATGTCAGAACCGAGATCGTACTGAATCTCCATCGATTTTTCTGGATCGAGGAAGATAGGATCGCCGTTGATCGGGTTACGGAAGTGTACGCCCTGTTCGGTTATCTTACGAATATCGCCAAGGCTGAAGACCTGGAAGCCGCCGGAGTCAGTGAGGATGGGGCCTTTCCACTGCATGAAGTCATGCAGGTCGCCGTGCAGTTTCATGATTTCCTGACCCGGGCGCAGCCACAGGTGGAAGGTGTTGCCGAGGATAATCTGTGCGCCGGTGGCTTCAACTTCTTCCGGCGTCATGCCTTTTACGGTGCCGTAGGTACCGACGGGCATAAAAGCAGGCGTTTCCACTACGCCACGATCGAAGACCAGGCGGCCACGGCGTGCGCGTCCGTCGGTGGTGTCCAGTTCAAATTTCACGCTATTCTCCTGCATCAGAGAGACAGTCTGATGGTTAATGTTGCGAGGTGAGGTTCACCCTCACCCCGGCCCTCTCCCTGAGGGAGAGGGGGAAAAACACGCCCCAATCAGGGACGTTCGTTAATGGCCTGCGGATTGTACGTGATAAACATCGCATCACCGTAACTAAAAAAGCGATATTCCGCTTTTACCGCTTCGTGATAAGCGTGCAGGGTGTTTTTATAGCCCGCAAACGCGGAAACCAGCATAATCAACGTCGATTCCGGCAGGTGGAAGTTGGTCACCAGCGCATCAATCACTTTGTACTGATAGCCCGGATAGATAAAGATTTGCGTATCGCCGAAGAACGGTTCAATCAGGTCGTTTTTCGCCGCCTGTGCCGCGCTTTCCAGCGAACGCACAGAGGTAGTGCCGACCGCAATCACGCGGTTACCACGCGCTTTCGCCGCCAGCACCGCATCAACCACGTCCTGCGGCACTTCCGCATATTCGGAGTGCATGGTGTGCTCTTCAATGCTCTCAACGCGCACCGGCTGGAAAGTCCCTGCGCCCACGTGCAGGGTCACAAAGGCCATATCAATGCCTTTTTCGCGAAGCTTCGCCAGCAGTGGGTCGTCGAAGTGCAGGCCGGCCGTTGGCGCCGCGACAGCGCCAGGGCGGCTGCTGTAAACGGTTTGATAAAGTTCGCGGTCGGCGTCTTCATCCGGGCGATCGATGTACGGCGGCAGCGGCATGTGGCCGATGCTGTTAAGAATGTCTAACACCGGGCGCTCATCGTTAAACTGCACTTCAAACAGCGCGTCATGACGTGCAACCATAGTCGCATTGATGCTTTCGTCATCGCCCAGCAGCAGTTCTGCACCCGGCTTCGGCGCTTTAGAGGCGCGAATATGTGCCAGAATACGATTATCATCGAGCATACGCTCAACCAGCACTTCAATCTTGCCGCCGCTGGCCTTGCGACCGAACAGACGCGCAGGAATGACGCGGGTATTATTAAAGACCAGAAGATCGCCAGGGTTGAGCTTATCGAGCAGATCGGTGAAAGTACCGTGCGTCAGCGCGCCTGTCGGCCCGTCCAGCGACAGCAAGCGGCAACCGCTGCGCTCAGGCTGTGGATAGTGGGCAATCAGGGATTCAGGTAATTCAAAGGAAAAATCGGCAAGGCGCATGACTCTAAGACTCTGGACTTAATAATGAGGCGGGTAGTCTAGTGCCGGGGCGTTCTCCCTGCAACCCTATCCCCCTCTGGATAGATAATAATCGATGAATTTTTTAGCTCACCTGCATCTCGCGTACCTCGCCGACAGCTCGTTGTCCGGCAATCTGCTGGCCGATTTTGTGCGCGGCAATCCGGATAACAGCTACCCGGCCGAGGTGGTCGACGGGATTTACATGCATCGGCGCATCGACGTGATGACCGATAACCTGCCTGAGGTGAAAGAAGCCCTGGAATGGTTCCGCCCGCAAACGCGGCGCGTCGCGCCTATTACGCTCGATGTGATGTGGGACCATTTTCTTTCGCGACACTGGTCGCAGCTTTCGCCACAGATGGCGCTGCCGGAGTTCGTCGAGTACGCCCATGAGCAGGTGTCACTGATTCTGCCGGATTCGCCGCCGCGCTTCGTGAATCTGAACGATTACCTTTGGTCAGAACGTTGGCTGGAGCGCTATCGCGAAATGGAATTTATTCAGCGCGTGCTTAACGGCATGGCCAGCCGACGTCCGAAACTGGACGCCCTGCGCGACTCCTGGCACGATTTAGACCAGCATTATGCGCAACTGGAAAAACAGTTCTGGCAGTTTTATCCGCAGATGATGGCGCAAGCCAAAGCACGCGAGCTTTAATCCTGACCTGTCAAACATTTGTCTATTAATAGGCAGAACTTTAAATATCGATTGCTGTAGCCTCTTTGAGTCATTGCGGTTCACTCTCTATACTGGCCCGCGTTGCGTACTACTTACTTTCTATACTCAAAGGAGAACCCATGGTTCTGGTTACTCGTCAGGCTCCTGACTTTACCGCTGCGGCAGTGCTCGGTAACGGCGAAATCGTTGAAAACTTTAACTTCAAACAGCACACCAACGGCAAAGCCACCGTGCTGTTCTTCTGGCCAATGGACTTCACCTTTGTCTGCCCGTCTGAACTGATCGCGTTCGATAAACGCTACGAAGAGTTCCAGAAACGCGGTGTAGAAGTGGTCGGTGTTTCCTTTGACTCCGAATTCGTTCACAACGCATGGCGTAACACCCCGGTCGATAAAGGCGGCATCGGTGCGGTGAAATACGCGATGGTTGCTGACATTAAACGCGAAATCCAGAAAGCCTACGGCATCGAACACCCGGACGCGGGCGTGGCGCTGCGTGGTTCTTTCCTGATCGACGCTAACGGCGTTGTTCGCCACCAGGTCGTTAACGACCTGCCGCTGGGTCGTAACATCGACGAAATGCTGCGTATGGTTGACGCACTGCAATTCCACGAAGAGCACGGCGAAGTGTGCCCGGCGCAGTGGGAAAAAGGTAAAGAAGGTATGGCGGCGTCCCCGGACGGCGTTGCAAAATATCTGACCGAAAACGTCTCCAGCCTGTAATTGGCGGACGAATAAGAAAAGGCTCGCGCAGGCGAGCCTTTTTTGTTTTTAGCGCCGGGCTTCTCGCCAGATTCGCCACGCCACCATCAGCAACGCCCCCACGCCAACGATAAGCACAGCCCACACCGCGAGGGCTACCCACAGTTTCTGCTGTTCACCCGCACTCACTGCCTGCAATCGCGCGTCACCGCCCAGTTTGACGGCCTCCAGCGGCTGCGCCCAGGGCAGCGTCTCGATGTTTTTGCTCGCCGGGAGCGCTTCAGGAATCAACTGCTTCAGACTCAACGCGACGTTTTCCGCCGCCTTATTTCCCCAGGCCAGCATATAGGGGCCCTTGCCCTGTGCATTAAAGACCAGCACTTTAACCTCACGCTCGCCGCTTACCCTCGGCAGCGTTTGCGGCAGATGGGCATCCACCGTGGTAATACGAATGGCCTCGACAACATTCGCAGAGAGCGGAAACGCCTCCTGCGCTTGATCGTTGACGTTATACAACACGCTTTTTGCCAGTGGTCGCCATTCGCTTTTCTCATCGCTTCGCCAGGCGATATCGACCGGCAAAACCCCTTCTTCCATCAGCGTGATGGAAAGCGCGCTTAACGGTTGCGGTTGATCCCATTGCCAGACGGCCTCGGTTGATGTGGCTTTGGCGACCGCAGCCGGGAGCTGAATACGCTCAGTAAGCGGCTCTTGCGGTTGCGCCACGGCCATTACGCCTTTTAACTCCGGCATGGGCGTTTGTGGGTCAAGAACCAGTAGCAAGTAACGTCTGCCTTTGGGCGACAGCGTCAATTCGGCGGCCACAGTGTTCATCTTCAACCGTTCGCCGTCACGGGAAAGATCCATCAGCGGCGCATTTTCCTGAACGCGCTGCCAGTGGCTGAGATCCCGGCTGGCGTAAACCGAAGCTTTACCCTGCCAGCTTGTGCTCGATGCCGCCCAGTCCAGCCGCAGCTGCGTCAGGTGTAGCGACGCTTCCCGGCTGTCCGGTAAGGTCAGTAAATAGCTCTGACCCACCGATTTTGCCTCATCGCCCTGAAGGTTAATTTCCACGCCATTGGCTGCCTTCAGGCGGATCGTCTGCGGCGCACCGGCATCCGTCGTGGCGATCGGCGAGGCCGCTAAAGGAAACAGGCGCAGGGCGACCGAATCCGCGACGGCAGGCGGCGTTGGCTTCGTCATTAACGTAAAGGGAACGCGCTCGCCCTGTTGATTAAATACACGAACGTCCCGCAAGTCTGGCCAGGCGCTGTGCTGATAGACCTCACGCGGTAACGCCACGCGATACCAGGGTGATGACGAAGACGTTTCCAGCGTCATTCCCGTGGCGTAGTCACGCGGGGATTCCGCCGCAAAGGCGGAGGAACTGCCCGCCAGAAGCAGGCTGCACACCATCGCTTTTATCCGTTTCATTTTTGCTCTCCTGCTTTGGGTGGCAACGGCGAGAAATAACCAACAATCAATACCAGTATCGCCACACCAATAAACGCCACCGCGCGCGCCAGACCACCGCCGCCTGCGCTATCGACCAGCATCAGTTTGATGATTACCACGCCTAATAGCGCGGCACCGCACAGCCACATTTTGCGTGAGACGTTGCGCGTTGCGCGAATCATAATAATGAGCGCTATCAGCATCCAGAACAGCGCAAAGGTCGTCTGAATTAGCCGCGACTGCCAGAGTGCGCTGAAATCCCAGGCAACGTCGCCATACCACGCCAGCGCACGCATCAGCATGCCGTTAAGCCACCAGAAAGCCAGCCCGGCAAGCAGCAACGCGCCGGATGCGCGCCACGCTGACGGCAGATGACGCCGAACAGCGCGTTCCGCCACATAAAGCCCAAGCAGCGCAAACGCCGCCCCCTCTTCCAAAGGATTAATCAACGGCAGATAAAGCTGACGATAGACCACGCCACTTTGCACGTTGCTCAGTACCAGCAAACCAAGCAGCAGGGCCGCCACGGGGGCAATCGCCACGCCGCCATACATTTCCGGCCAGCGGCAGAACGGCCACCATGCCCGGCGAAGCGCGGCGTGTATCAGCAGAATGGTAATCCCCCCCGCCGCCATCAGCAGGCCGCTTTGCCAGGCGCTCATGCCCCACGGCAGCGACTGCACATACCACAGCAGTTCGGTCCCAAATGCGAGCATCAGCATCCATAACAACGCGAGATGCAGCCCCTGCGAAAGGCGCGATGGCACCGTACTGTCATCACGATAAAGCAACGTGAGCGCAGACGGCAGCGCAATCACCCACGCCAGATTGTGCCAGCCTGCGGCGAAAATTTGCTGCTGATGAATTTGCTCGCACAGCATCAACAGCATGGCGGGCCAGAGCAGCCACTGTGCGAAACCGAGTTCCCCCCATGCCAGACGCTGGCGCATAAAACGCCAGGCCCAGGCCGAGAGGGATATCAACGCGAGCAGGACAAATCCTGTCGTCGCGTCCTGGGTAGTGACGAGTTGTGCCGCACCCGCGAGGGCAATCACCCAGAATGCAACGCCGCCGATTAACAGCGCCAGGCTCAGACGTCGTATTTCTGCGCGCCACAACCAGGCGGCGGCGAGCCAGCTAAGGCTGAGTACAGCAAAAATCATCATGATGGAGAGCGGCGTGGTTTCGTCCGCCAGGGCCCAGACGCCGCTGCCCAGTGCCAGCAGTAATAGCGCGGTGCCGCTAAAACTCATGCGCCGCTGCTGTTGCTGTATGCCTAACCACAGCACACCCACACCTTCCAGCGCCCAGGCCATCGCCGTCCAGCGTGCGGAAAGCGCCAGCGGAATAGCAAGCGTGGTGAATGCGCCGCCCAGCGCCAGCGCGGCCAGCACCAGGGTACGTTCCGCCGACGGGAATCGACGCAGCACCAGCCACGCCAGCGCCAGATAAAACGCGCCATAACCCAGTGCGCTAATCGCCGGGCCGTAAGTCATGTGCTGCGTCATGACGTACTGCATTCCAAAGCCAATCAGCGGCGGCGCGAAGAGCAGCACGCCGTCAACCACACGTTTACCTTTTTCCTGCGATCGCCAGGAGAACAGTACGCTCAGGACGCCGAAAATCAGGATATTGGCGATCAGGAACAGCTGGCAGTTAAGCCAGTATTCAGGGCGATAATCATTCATGCCCCACAATCCGCCCACGCCAAAGGTGAAAAGCAGCCCTAACAGATTCAGTTCGCGCCAGTGTTGCCGCGCGCTAATTGCCAGAATGCCAATGGACAGAAGCAGGTAGAAAGAGAACAGCGCAATGTAGTTGCCGCTTCCCGTAGAGAGAAGCACTGGCGCAAGGTAGCCGCCGAGGCTCGCCAGCATCGCCAGGCTCAGGGCATTTTGCAGCACCGCCAGGCCAACGCTTGCCGCACAAATCAGCACCAGCAGCGCAAAGGCCAGCGTCATCGGCAACATTTGCCACAGGCGAAATGCGCCGAATACGGTGAGATAAAGCACGCCCGTCGCGCCACCTTGCAGGATCAACGCATAGACACGCTGTTTATGCCGCAATCGCCAGCCGATAGCCAGCAGCACCACCGCACAAAGCGCCGTCGCCACAAGACGCAGCTCCAGCGGAAATAGCGCGTGCTCGACCGTATAGCGCAACAGGAAAGAGAGCCCAAGAAACAGCAGCAGAATACCCAGTTTAGCCAGTGGGTTACCCTGCATAAACCAGCGTAATAATGAAGTGAATACGCCGCCAAATGCCGATGGCGTCTCGCGCTCGGGCGGTGATACCGGCGCGTCTTTTTCTGTGGGCTGCCAGGGATTGGCTGGCTCAGGTTGAGAGGGGGCGATGGGAATCACCGGTTCAACCACCGAGACTGATTTTAGCTCCGGCGCAACGTTAACACCGCGTTGCTCCAGTTCCTCCAGCCGACGACGAAGCAACGAAACTTCATAGCGCATGGCGGAAGTACGATTAATAGCGACAATCGCCAGGATGGGCACCACCACCAGCGCAAAGAACAGCACGATACAGCCAAGGATTACAAGCTCGTCCATGTTTCCACCTTTAGCCAGCACGGATAAACGCAGATTGACACAAATGGTTGCATTTACGCCATTAATCTTTGCAACGAGGAGGGATTTTCAGAAGAGAACAACAAAAAACCGGATGGGAGGCCCCATCCGGTTAACGATAGCATCAGAACGCGAAGCAGGAACAGCCCAGCACGCCCCAGAATGCCTGTTCATCGGAGACAGGAATCGACGATTTACGCGCGATATCATGCTGATGGCCGTGTACGCCGCAGCTACCGCAGCACTGGTGCATCTGCACTACGGCGCCCATTTTTCCGGCAACCGGCGGCGCAGAGCGATAATGGCCCGGCACTTTCACCACCGGTGACCAGTCTGGAACGACCGGAATCGCAGGCGGCGCCAGCGGAGTGAAGTGACCGGCGGCATACACCACTTTGCCATCCACGATAGTCATCACCGATTCAATGCCTTTGATCTCTTCTTCCGGCACGCTGAAGTAGTCTTTCGACAACACCACCAGGTCGGCAAGCTGATCTTTCTCGATGCGCCCTTTTTTACCCTGCTCGCTGGAGAACCACGCGCTGCCTGCGGTCCACAGTTCCAGCGCCACATCGCGCGGCAGACGGTTTTCATCGTCATACATCGCCATGCCGCCAACCGTGCGGCCAGAAACCAGCCAGTAAAGCGCGGTCCACGGGTTGTAGCTCGCCACGCGGGTGGCATCCGTTCCCAGGCCAACAGGCACATCGGCGGCCAGCATTTTGGCGACCGGCGGGGTATGTTTCACCGCTTCTTTACCGTAACGCTCGATGAAGTATTCGCCCTGGAATGCCATGCGGTGCTGTACCGCAATCCCGCCGCCCAGCGCTTTAACACGTTCGATATTACGTTCAGTAATGGTTTCTGCGTGGTCAAAGAACCAGTGCAGGCCGTTAAACGGAATGTCGCGGTTCACTTTTTCGAACACATCCAGCATGCGGCTGATCGATTCGTCATAGGTGGCGTGCAGACGGAACGGCCAGCGATGTTCCACCAGATGGCGCACCACACGCTCCAGCTCATCTTCCATCCCTTCCGGCAGATCCGGGCGTGGCTGGAGGAAGTCTTCGAAATCCGCTGCCGAGAAGACCAGCATTTCGCCCGCGCCGTTTGCGCGATAGAAATCGGTGCCCTGGCCCGGTTTGAGCATATCCGTCCAGCGCTCGAAATCTTCCAGTTCCTGTTTTGGCCGCTGCGTGAACAGGTTATAGGCGATACGAATCGTCATCTGCTCTTTAGCGTGCAGTTCTTCGATGATTTCGTAATCTTCCGGGTAATTCTGGAAGCCGCCGCCGGCATCAATGGCGCTGGTCAGCCCAAGGCGGTTCAGCTCGCGCATAAACTGGCGAGTCGAGTTCACCTGCATCTCCAGCGGCAGTTTTGGCCCTTTCGCCAGCGTCGAGTAGAGGATCATCGCGTTGGGTTTGGCGATCAGCATCCCGGTTGGGTTGCCGTTATTATCACGCACGATTTCGCCGCCCGCCGGGTTTGGCGTCTCTTTGGTATAACCAACGGCTTTCAGCGCCGCGCGGTTGAGCAGCGCGCGATCGTACAGATGCAGCACAAACACCGGGGTATCCGGCGCGGCTTCATTCAGCTCTTCAATGGTTGGCATGCGGCGTTCGGCAAACTGGAATTCGCTCCAGCCCCCCACCACGCGCACCCACTGCGGCGACGGCGTACGATCGGCCTGATCTTTCAGCATTCTCAGCGCGTCGGCCAGCGACGGTACACCTTCCCAGCGCAGTTCAAGGTTGTAGTTCAGGCCGCCACGAATCAGGTGCAGGTGCGAGTCATTCAGCCCTGGGATCACCGTATGCCCTTTCAGATCGACAATCTGCGTGCCTTCGCCCGCGTACGACATAATTTGATCGTTGCTGCCTGTTGCCAGAATTTTACCGTTGGCAATCGCCACCGCTTCCGCCAGCGGATGCTGACGGTCGAGCGTGTGAATACGTCCCTGGTTCAGGATCAGTGTGGCTTTTTGTGACATGTCACTCTCCTCAAACCGGATCAGGCTTTCTTAAGCCATCCGGCGAATAGTCGGGTCACGATGGGCATCCAGAGCCAGACAACCAGCGCAACCACACAGGCATCGTTAATGAAATGAAGCAGCAAGGAGCCCTGTAGGGCGGGGAACAGCGCGCCGGTTACCCACGGCACCAGGTTGGTGCTGGGAAAAATCACCAGCAGCGTGATGAGAAATTGTTTCCACTGTTTTGGCTGACGCACGTGCGGTGACGGTGGCGTAAACCAGAACGCCGCTTCGGTACGAACTTCCGTGTGATCGCCTTCGGCTAACAACGGAGTGATTTCATCCACCAGCTGTTTGCGCGTTTCGGACTGCGTCCAGGCGTAGAGGTGCTCCAGGGTATCGAAGCGAATGATGATATTCCAGGCACCCTGCCCGTCCGCCGGGCGAATAACGTTAGCGCCAAGATGGCCGGGATACTCTGCGGCAACGGGCATGATTTTGCCGAGCCAGGCTTCATACTGGTCCGCATCTTCCGGACGCAGCGCATGCGTAATCACCAGCGTTACATGTTTTTGCGTCATGACGGTTTTCCTTGCTGTCGCATTCTGACGGGAAGCGTTTCGCCCCCCGTCGTCGTCATTACGCTTTGCGTTCCGGCGCGCCGTGAACCAGGGTGTAAGCATAATCCACGCCCATACCATAGGCGCCGCTGTGCTCACGAACCAGATCCATCACTGCGTCGTAAGTTTCTTTACGTGACCAGTCACGCTGGTACTCCAGCAGCACCTGCTGCCAGGTTACCGGAACTGCGCCCGCCTGAACCATACGATCGATGGAACGTTCGTGCGCATCCACAGAGGTACCGCCAGACGTATCGGTAACCACATAAACTTCAAAACCTTCTTCCAGCGCCATTAATGCCGGGAAGGTCAGACAAACCTCAGTCCACAGGGCAGAAATAATCAGCTTTTTACGTCCGGTGGCTTTTACCGCCTTCACGAAAGCTTCATCTTCCCAGGAGTTCATGGAAGTGCGTTCAATCGGTTTAATTTCCGGGTGAACCGCCAGCAGTTCCGGCCAGATATAGCCACTGAAGCTTTTGGTTTCAACGGAGGTATAAATGGTTGGAACGTTAAAAATTTTCCCGGCTTTCGCCAACGCGACGGTGTTATTTTTCAACGTCTGACGATCAATATTCGCCACGCCGAAAGACATTTGCGGTTGATGGTCGATAAAAATGAGGGTGGAGTTAGATGGATCGATCAGTTCCCGAATAGACATAAAAAACACCTTCTTAAGCAATAAGTTAAGTGGAAATTTTAGGACTAAATGACAGGTGGATACTGAATCAGAATGCAGAGTGAGTATAGCGGGAAATTTTTAACGAGTTGTTAAAGAAAATTTATGGTTCGATGACGGTAAATATTATGTTATGAAATGAACGGGTTATCATAAATTAGCACGCAAACTATTGATTTCAGAAATTTCATTACTAGCATAGTTGCCGTGGTTTTTGTTAAAACAGGTAAGATTTTATTCGGGAAATAATTAACGTTATGCGTATTAATCTGGACGTTTTACAAATCCTTGACGCGATTGACCGACACGGAAGTTTTGCTGCCGCGGCGGAGTCGCTTTATAAAACCCCTGCCGCACTCAGCTATATGGTGCTGAAACTGGAAAGCGAACTCGAAATTACGCTTCTCGACCGTTCAGGGCATCGCGCAAAGTTTACCGATACCGGCAGAATGATGCTGGAGAAGGGCCGCGTGTTGCTCAGCGCCGCGCACGATCTGGAAAAACAGGCGGTGCAGGTGAATTCCGGCTGGGAAAAAGAGCTTTCCATCGCGCTGGATGACTCTTTTCCGTTCGCCTCACTGTTACCGCTCATCGAAGACTTTTACACGAAAAATAAGCAAACTCGCCTGAATTTCAGTCATCATACGCTGGCGGGTTCCTGGGAAGAATTAACGCATAACGGCGCGGATATTATTCTGGGTGCAATTAACGATCCCCCCACGTCTGCGGCCTGGTCATGGCAGATGCTCGGCATGCTGGATAACGCCTTTGTCATCGCGCCGTCGCACCCGCTGGCGAAAGAAGTGGAGCCCATCAGTGCGGAAACAATAGTTCGCTTCCGTGCGGTGGTGATTAGCGATAGCGCCCGTCAGTGTCGCCCAATCAGTTCCAATCTCATTGATGAACAGGAACAGATTCGCACCGATGATTTTCACTCTAAGGTCACGCTGCTGCGCGCCGGAATAGGCTGCGGTTTCCTGCCGCGTCATATCGCTCACCCCTGGATAGCCTCTGGCGATCTGGTGGAAAAATCGGTCGTATCGTGTCGGCAAAAAGATGTGGCCTATATCGCCTGGCGCAACGGCCATGATGGGCTGGCACAGCTTTGGTGGCGCGAGGCGGTGATTAACCATAATCTGACCGCCCCGCTTTACCCCTGATTTACTCGCCGGACCACACCGTGGCCGACAGCGCAGGAAGCGTCAGTACGCCATCCTGATTTTCGCCGCTGCCTTCCCGCTGCATGAGCGAGTCAAAGCTCAGCAGCGGCGTATCTTCCAGCACTACTTCGCAGGCCTCGCCACGGTTAATGGCGATCAGCACCCGCTCCCTCTTCAGAACACGCGCAAACACCACCACGTTATCTTCAGCGTACAGCACCTGACAGCCGCCGCGTCGCAACGCTTCACTCTTTTTACGCAGCTTCGCCATCCGCTGATAAAGCGCGAGCAGTTCACCGTCCTGCTGGCTTTTATCCCACGGGAACGGCTTACGACACATCGGGTCGTTCGCACCGTCCACGCCGACTTCATCGCCATAATAGATGCACGGCACACCTGGCCAACTGAACAACCACACCACGCCCAGCCCTAATCGGGCGACATCCTTGCCCAACAGCGTTTTGAAGCGTGCGGTATCGTGGCTATCAAGCTGATTAAACATCCGTAACTGCTGCTGATGCGATAGCCCCGCGCGATAATCTTCCATCCACGCCATGCAGGTTTGCGCATCGATTTTTTGCGGATCGTAAGAGAGATCGGTATTGGCCAGAAACGCCCACACCGGCAGTGTAAAGCCGCGATAGTTCATCGCCGCGTCTTCCGTATCGGCCTGTAGCCACTGGCGCGCATCGCCAAAATGCTCGCCGAACACGTAAGAGTCCGGGCGTGTCTCTTTCGCCGCCTGGGTTATTCCGGCGACGTGCTTCAGGTTATTGCGTGCGCCGCCCCCCTCACCCAGCATATGCACCACATCCAGCCGCCAGCCGTCCATGTTCCACGGCGCTTTCAGCCAGTGGCGTACGATGCTCTCTTCGCCGCGATAGATTTCGTTGACCAGCGATTCGGACTGATAATCAAGCTTCGGCAGGCTTGGATAGCCCAGCCAGTCCAGCGCGCGGCCTTCCGGCGAGAAGCTGTACCAGTCGCGCCACGGCGACGACGCGTTGTGGCATGCCCCACTGCTTGCATTATTCTGCCGATCAAACCAGGCATGCGTATCACCGCTGTGGTTAAACACGCCGTCAAGGATCAGGCGCATACCTTCGCGTTGGGTATTTTCGCGCAGGCGCAGCAAGGCCGCGTTACCACCAAACTGCGGGTCCACTTCGCGATAATCCTGGGTGTCATATTTATGCACGCTTGGCGCGGTGAAAACCGGGTTCAGGTACAGCCCGGTCACGCCCAGTTTTTTCAGATACGGCAGCTTTTCGCTGATACCGTCCAGGTCGCCGCCGTAGAACGTCGAACCACCGGCATTCGCCGTTAGCGGCGCATCCCAATCGCGCAGAATGATGTCATGCCCGGCGGCGTGGTGGTAATAAACCTTATCCTGTTCCGGCGTGCGCGTTTCGCTACGGGCAAAACGGTCAGGAAAGATTTGGTAGAAAATCTGATCGGCCACCCACTGCGGGCCGCTGTCGGGCAGATCGACCGCAAACAACTCAAGCTTCGCGGGCGGAATACGGCTAAATCCTTTTGGCGTAAACCAAAGCTGGCGGTCTTGCCACAAGAGCTTAAAAGCATAGCGGCGGCGCGGCTGCCCGCTGTCGAGCGGTATCTCACCACGCCAGGCCGTCACGCCAGGTACCGGTGATTTGCTCAGGCGTTTCATCGGCAGGACGCACTCTTCATTGTCAATTTCCGCACGCATCGTGATGCGCTGCGGCAGGTCGTTTCCGCGCAGCCACAAGGTAATCGACAAGCGATCGTCGTGCGACTTAATAAAGGGTGCGACAGGCAGATGCCAGGCGTTCAACATCATTTAATTCCCCTCAGTTAAGGAAGGTGCGAATAAGCGGGGAAATTCTTCTCGGCTGACTCAGTCATTTCATTTCTTCATGTTTGAGCCGATTTTTTCTCCCGTAAATGCCTTGAATCAGCCTATTTAGACCGTTTCTTCGCCATTTAAGGCGTTATCCCCAGTTTTTAGTGAGATCTCTCCCACTGACGTATCATTTGGTCCGCCCGAAACAGGTTGGCCAGCGTGAATAACATCGCCAGTTGGTTATCGTTTTTCAGCAACCCCTTGTATCTGGCTTTCACGAAGCCGAACTGTCGCTTGATGATGCGAAATGGGTGCTCCACCTTGGCCCGGATGCTGGCTTTCATGTATTCGATGTTGATGGCCGTTTTGTTCTTGCGTGGATGCTGTTTCAAGGTTCTTACCTTGCCGGGGCGCTCGGCGATCAGCCAGTCCACATCCACCTCGGCCAGCTCCTCGCGCTGTGGCGCCCCTTGGTAGCCGGCATCGGCTGAGACAAATTGCTCCTCTCCATGCAGCAGATTACCCAGCTGATTGAGGTCATGCTCGTTGGCCGCGGTGGTGACCAGGCTGTGGGTCAGGCCACTCTTGGCATCGACACCAATGTGGGCCTTCATGCCAAAGTGCCACTGATTGCCTTTCTTGGTCTGATGCATCTCCGGATCGCGTTGCTGCTCTTTGTTCTTGGTCGAGCTGGGTGCCTCAATGATGGTGGCATCGACCAAGGTGCCTTGAGTCATCATGACGCCTGCTTCGGCCAGCCAGCGATTGATGGTCTTGAACAATTGGCGGGCCAGTTGATGCTGCTCCAGCAGGTGGCGGAAATTCATGATGGTGGTGCGGTCCGGCAGGGCGCTATCCAGGGATAACCGGGCAAACAGACGCATGGAGGCGATTTCGTACAGAGCATCTTCCATCGCGCCATCGCTCAGGTTGTACCAATGCTGCATGCAGTGAATGCGTAGCATGGTTTCCAGCGGATAAGGTCGCCGGCCATTACCAGCCTTGGGGTAAAACGGCTCGATGACTTCCACCATGTTTTGCCATGGCAGAATCTGCTCCATGCGGGACAAGAAAATCTCTTTTCTGGTCTGACGGCGCTTACTGCTGAATTCACTGTCGGCGAAGGTAAGTTGATGACTCATGATGAACCCTGTTCCATGGCTCCAGATGACAAACATGATCTCATATCAGGGACTTGTTCGCACCTTCCCTAGTTATCGGGCTTCGATTTAACTATTTTTTGCCTGATGGCGCTTCGCTTATCAGGCCAACCTATTGCGCATGTTAACGACGGCTACGGCGCGATTTAATCGCCCAACCCACCAGCAACAGGGCAATCCACGCAAAACCCACATACAGGGAAATACGCGTATCCGGATGATAGCCGATCAGCCCGATAATAAAGACGAGGAAAATCAGGCCAATGATGGTGGTAGTGACACCGCCAGGCACTTTGAATTTCAGCGCTTTCACCTCTTCCGGCGACAGACGACGGCGGAAGGCAACCTGCGACAGCAGGATCATAATCCACACCCACACGGTGGCGAAGGTCGCCAGCGAGGCGATCACCAGGAAGACGTTTTCCGGCATGATGTAGTTCAGATACACCGCAAACAGCAGCGCGATGGTCATCACCATCACGGTGACCCACGGAATACCGCGACGCGAGGTTTTAGCAAACACTTTCGGCGCGCTGCCCTGCTCGGCCATGCCGTGCAGCATACGCCCCACGCCGAACACATCGCTGTTAATCGCTGAAAGTGAGGCCGTCAGCACCACAAAGTTCAGGATGCTGGCAGCGAAGGTGATGCCCATATGCTGGAAAGTCAGCACGAACGGGCTACCGTCGGTGCCGACCTGGTTCCACGGGTAGATGGACATAATCACAAACAGCGTGCCCACGTAGAACACCAGAATACGCATCGGTACCGAGTTGATGGCGCGCGGAATGGATTTCTCCGGGTCTTTCGCTTCACCTGCGGTAATACCGATAATTTCGATACCGCCGTAGGCGAACATCACCATTTGCAGCGACATCACCATGCCGAGCCAGCCGTTACTGAAGAAACCGCCGTTGCTCCAGAGGTTATGTATGCCGGTCGGTTGCCCGCCGTTGCCAATCCCCCAGATGATAATGCCGAAACCGGCGGCGATCATGATGATGATGGTGGCGACTTTGAAGAAGGAGAACCAGAACTCCAGCTCACCAAAGACCTTCACGCTCATCAGGTTGATGGCGCAAATGATCATCACCACGCTCAACACCCAAATCCAGTGCGGCACATCGGGGAACCAGACGCCCATATAGATGCCGAACGCGGTCACGTCGGCGATCGCGACAATCAGGATTTCAAAGCAGTAAGTCCAGCCGGTGATGTAGCCTGCCAGCGGGCCGAGGTTTTCCTGTGCATAGCGCGAGAAAGAACTGGCTGCCGGGTTGTGCACCGACATTTCGCCCAGCGCGCGCATGATGATATACGCCGCCGCGCCGCCGATAATATAGGCCAGCAGTACGCTCGGCCCGGCCATCTTGATTGCGTCGGCGGAACCATAAAACAGCCCGGTACCAATTGCCGACCCTAGCGCCATGAAGCGAATGTGTCGGGTACTTAGCCCGCGCTTCAGCTTGTTGTTTTCCATTGTATCCAATGCCATTTCTTACCAAAAAACAAAAAACCACGGGACGCGAAGTCCCGTGGTTGAACATATTGTTATCGCGCGAAAATTAATGCGCGTTAGACGTTACCTGTCGGCCTGCGGCACGGTCCCAGATAATCGCCAGAACCGCCATTATCACCGTCGGCAGCAGCCAGGCCAGGCCTTGCTCCGCCATCGGCAGACGCGCCGTCCAGCCAGGCAACACATCAGCGAAGGCCGATGCTTTGATGCCGTCAAGGATACCAAACATCAGGCTGATAAACATCGCTGGTGCAATTACGCGGGTCGAATTATGCCACCAACCGCGGGTAAAGCTTAATACAACCAGTGCGATACATGGCGGATAGATAAGCGTCAGCACCGGAATGGAGATCTGAATCAGGTGGCTCAGCCCCAGGTTGGAGACCGCCATCGAGAAGATACCCAGAATAAACACCAGCGAGCGGTAAGACAGCGGCAGATACTGCGCGAAGAACTCCGCACACGCACAGGTCAGGCCAACAGCGGTAACCAGACAGGCGATAAAGATAAGCGCCGCCAGCAGGAAGCTGCCCGCCCCGCCGAAGGTATGCTGCACATAAGCGTGCAGAATCGCCGCGCCGTTCGCGCTCTTATCGACCAGCAGCGCGCTATCGGAACCCAGACGGAACAGCGCCAGGTACAGCAGCGTCAGGCCAACACCGGCCATCAGGCCCGCCCAGATGGTATAGCGAGTCAGCAGGCGCGCTTCGGTGACGCCGCGAGAACGTGCCGCGTTAACGATAACGATACCAAACACCATCGCGCCCAGGGTATCCATGGTCAGATAACCATTCACGAAACCATTAGAGAACGGTGCGGTTTTATAAGCGTCGAGCGCTTCGCTGATCGGGCCTGCAGGCCAGATAACCGCCGCTACGGAAAGTACCAGCAGCGCCAGAATTTTCATCGGTGCCAGGAAGTTGCCAACGGTATCCAGCAGTTTGCCCGGATACAGGGAAACCAGAATCACCAGCGCAAAATAGACCAGGCTGTAGATAAACAGCGGCATCGCGCCATCGCCAGTCAGCGGGGCAATACCGATTTCAAAGGAAACGGTCGCGGTACGCGGCGTCGCAAACAGCGGGCCTACGGCCAGATAACAAACGGTCGCCAGCAGGACGCCTGCGACTTTACCAATTGGCGTGCTGAGGCTATCGACGCCACCGCCAACTTTTGCCAGCGCGACAACGGTCAACACAGGCAGACCGACTGCGGTAATCAAAAAGCCGAGCGCGGCGATCCAGACGTTCGGACCCGCCTGTAAACCGACCATTGGAGGGAAAATGATGTTGCCAGCGCCGACAAACAACGCAAAGGTCATAAAGCCCAGAGCGATGATATCGCGTGTTTTTAACTGATGGGTCATATGTAACTACTGCCTGTGGATGTGGTGTTGTACAAATAAAAAACTTTGCGCTCGCTCCAACGGAATCTTTCAGAGGAAACAAGCAACAAACTCAGCGGGATATGCTCCCTTCGTAGCGTGAGGAAGAATAGTTTTTTGATTTGCTACGTAAATACAGTCTGATTCCTACTGCATTAGGCGCAATTTAAACGCTTATAACGTTTTAAAGCAATATGGGATCGCAAAACCAGACGATTATACCGATAGTAAAGACAAACCTGGAACGAATAACCAGATATAGGAAAAACACATGGCTGATCGTGCGAACAAAAAAGCGTCAGTTGTTCATTAATTATTCGAGGGCAAATTGACTGCAAAGTAAACAGACCAGCCGGGGCTGGTCTGTGGAAACTCATCGTGACAAGCGCCTGTTCAGACGCTTTATTTGGCAATTAAACGTTCCGGTAGCAGGAAGCTGAAGCATGTTCCTTTCCCTGGCTGGCTTTCAATATCCAGACGGCTATCGTGATGATTCAACGCATGTTTTACAATCGCCAGCCCCAATCCGCTGCCGCCGGTCTGGCGGGAGCGCGCCTTATCCACCCGATAAAAACGCTCGGTTAAACGCGGAAGATGTTCCGCCGCGATGCCAGGCCCGTTGTCCTCCACGCTAAACAGCGCACCGTGTGGCGCATGCTGCCAGCGCACGGTGATTTTCGTGCCGGCAGGCGTATGATTCACCGCGTTGTACACCAGATTCGACACCGCACTGCGCAGTTGCTCTTCATTACCCAGCACTTTCAGCGTGTCATCAATCTCAAAATGAAGTTCATGCTGACGCTGACTGAGGGTCTGCGCTTCCCGCTCGACCACCCGCAGCATCATCGGCACATCCACCTTTTCATTGAGGGCCAGGGTCGGCGCAGCTTCAATTTTCGATAGCGTCAGCAGCTGTTTCACCAGCCCTTCCATACGCTGCGTCTGTTCACGCATGGTATGCAGCGCTTTTTCGCGCGTTGCCCCTTCCAGTACCTGCTCCTGAAGCATTTCCAGATAGCCCTGCAACACCGTCAATGGCGTACGCAGCTCATGACTGACGTTGGCAAAGAAGTTGCGCCGCGCGCCTTCCAACTGGTGCATTTGCGTGACGTCGCGCGCCACCATCAGCAACTGCCGGTCGGTATAGGGCATGATACGGATTTCCAGATGACGCCCATTATTGAGCACCAGATGCAGCGGTTTAAGAAACTCGCGTTGTTTAAGATGCTGCGTAAATTCTGGATAACGCAACAAGTTAAGAATATTTTGCCCGCTGTCGTCCGGCCAGCGCAGGCCAAGCAGCTGCTGCGCCAGGCCGTTACACCAGAAGATTGCGCCCTCTTCGGTGGTCAATACCACCGCATCGGGCAGCGATTCTGCGCCGCTACGAAAGCGTTTAATCAGATTCCCCAGTTCGCGGCGGCGTTTTTTATTACGCAACTGCATCTGGTTCAGACCGTACAGCAGGGGTTCCCAGCTACCGCGCCCCGGCGGCGGCGTCATGCTGCGATCAACCCATAACCACCAGGAAAGACGTAAAAGATTCCAGAAATGCCAAATCAACAACCCGGTCACTGCCGCCAGCAGAAACCAGGGAAGATGGCCGATGAGCAGCCCTAATATCAGGGCCGGGAGACAACACAAGAAAAGCTCAAAGGCGAGTCTTTTCCATGACAGCCGTTCCAGCACGCGTCACACTCCTGTCAACATTCAGAAACGAGCCGAAAAACGGTAGCCCGTGCCGCGAACGGTTTGCACCATACGATCGTGGCCGCTGTGTTCCAGCGCTTTACGCAGGCGGCGAATATGCACATCCACCGTGCGATCTTCCACATAAACGTTAGTGCCCCAGACATGGTTCAACAGTTGCTCACGGCTATAGACACGTTCAGGATGCGTCATAAAGAAGTGCAGCAACTTAAATTCGGTCGGGCCCATATCGAGCGGGTTTTCCCCGGTCATCACGCGATGCGAGGTGGGATCAAGGCTTAGGCCCTGCATCTCAATCACCTCTTCCACCGCCATCGGAGAGATACGGCGCATGACCGCTTTGATGCGCGCCACCAGCTCTTTTGGGGAAAACGGTTTGGTAATGTAATCATCCGCGCCGGTTTCCAGACCGCGTACGCGATCCTCTTCTTCACCGCGCGCCGTCAGCATCATGACCGGAATATCACGGGTCAGCGCTTCACGCTTGAGATGTTTAATAAACTGTAGCCCTGAGCCACCCGGTAGCATCCAGTCGAGCAGAATAAGATCGGGCCAGGGTTCATTGAGCTGATTCACCGCACTGTCATAATCTTCCGCCTCAATCGGCTGGAAACCATTTTGCTCCAGCACGAAACAGACCATTTCGCGGATGGGTGCTTCATCTTCAACGACCAGAATGCGTCTCGCCATTTTATGCCCTGTTTTTTTAGCCATCAGTATACATTCGGCGTCATTATGCGTCAGATTTATGACAGTTTTATGAAAAACATGACCGTAAAATGATGGCGCTTTACGAAATATGACACTCGCGGAATACACCCGTCGATCCTGCTGCCGGGGAATGTATAATCCCGGCTATGCTTTTTTCCCCACAGGGACGACGATGCGAATTCTTCATACTTCAGACTGGCACTTAGGCCAGAATTTTTACAGTAAAAGCCGTGCCGCAGAACACGATGCATTTCTGAACTGGCTGCTGGAGACCGCGCAACGCGAACAGGTAGACGCCATTATTGTGGCAGGCGATATCTTTGATACCGGCTCGCCGCCAAGCTATGCGCGCGAACTCTACAACCGCTTTGTGGTGAATCTGCAACAAACCGGCTGTCATCTGGTGGTGCTTGCTGGCAATCATGACTCAGTCGCCACGCTGAATGAATCGCGCGATATTCTGTCGTTCCTGAATACTACGGTGATTGCCAGCGCCGGGCATGAACCTTTTATTCTGAATCGCCGCGACGGCACACCTGGCGCTGTTTTCTGCCCGGTGCCGTTTCTGCGCCCGCGCGATATCGTCGTCAGCCAGGCCGGGCTTTCCGGTGCGGAAAAACAGCAGCATTTACTGGAAACCATTACTGACTACTATCAGAAACAATACCAGCAGGCCTGTACGCTGCGCGGCGACCGCCCGCTGCCGGTTATCGCCAGCGGCCACCTGACCACCGTCGGTGCCAGCAAAAGTGATGCCGTGCGTGACATCTATATTGGCACACTGGATGCCTTTCCGGCGCAAAACTTCCCGCCCGCCGATTACATCGCCCTCGGACATATTCATCGCGCGCAGAAAATTGGTGGCAGCGAGCATATTCGCTACTGCGGCTCGCCTATCCCGCTCAGCTTCGATGAAACGGGGAAAAGTAAGAGCGTTAACCAGGTGACCTTTGTCGAGGGTAAGCTTCAGGACGTCACGCCACTCGATGTCCCGGCCACGCAACCGCTGGCGGTTATTAAGGGCGACTTTGACAGCATCAGCAGCCAGTTGGCGCAGTATCGCGATGCCCCGTCAGAGCCCCCGGTCTGGCTGGATATCGAAATCACCAGCGATGAGTATCTGCATGATATTCAGCGTAAAATTCAGGTCATCACCGATGATTTACCCGTTGATGTGCTGCTGGTCCGGCGCAGCCGCGAACAGCGTCAGCGCATTCTGGACAACAGCCTGCGTGAAACCCTGAGCGAACTGGAAGTTGAAGAGGTTTTCCAGCGTCGGCTGGCGCTGGAAACGTTGGAAGAACCCCAGCAGGCGCGCCTGAAGGCGTTGTTTGATCTCACCGTTCACTCGCTTGATGAGGAGCCGCAGCCATGAAAATCCTCAGCCTGCGCCTGAAGAACCTTAACTCGCTGAAAGGCGAGTGGAAAATCGATTTCACCGCCGAACCGTTTGCCAGCAACGGCCTGTTTGCCATCACCGGGCCGACAGGCGCGGGGAAAACCACCCTGCTGGACGCCATCTGTCTCGCGCTGTATCACGAAACGCCGCGCCTCAACACGGTATCGCAATCGCAAAACGATCTGATGACCCGCGACACCGCCGAGTGTCTGGCGGAAGTTGAGTTTGAAGTACAGGGCGTGGCCTATCGCGCATTCTGGAGCCAGAACCGCGCGCGCAATCAGCCGGACGGCAACCTACAGGCGCCGCGCGTTGAGCTGGCGCGTCGCGATGACGGCAAAATTCTGGCCGATAAAGTCAAAGATAAGCTCGAACTTATCGCGTCGTTGAGCGGCCTCGATTACGGGCGCTTCACCCGTTCGATGTTGCTGTCGCAGGGGCAGTTCGCCGCGTTCCTTAATGCGCGCCCCAAAGAACGCGCCGAGCTGCTGGAAGAACTCACCGGCACGGAAATTTATGGGCGAATTTCTGCACAAGTATTTGAAAAACATAAGCAGGCGCGGACCGAGCTGGAAAAGCTTCAGGCGCAATCCTCCGGAATGGTGCTGCTAAGTGAAGAGCAGCAACAGTCACTGCTGGGAAGTTTGCAGGCGCTTACTCTCGAAGAGAAAGCCGCACTGGAGCAGCAGATAATCGCCCAACATCAGCAGCAGTGGTTGCTGCGCCAGAGTGAACTGACCCGCGAAACGCATACCGCCCGGGAAGCGCTCACCGCCGCAGAACAGGCCCTGGCAGCTGCGCAGCCCCAGCTGGAAACGTTACGCCGCGCCCAACCGGCGGAGCTGCTGCGCCCGCGCTGGGCGCACCTTCAGGAGCAGGCAATCACGCTTGCCAGAACCCAGCAGCAAACGCTGCAAGTAAATACTCGCTTACATGAAGCAACCACGCACCGTAACCGTATCCGCACCACGGCAGTTGAACAGATGCGCGGGTTGCAGCAAACGCAAACTCAGCTTAACCAGTGGCTTGAGGAGCACGATCGTTTCAAACACTGGGGCAGTGAACTCACCGGCTGGCGCGCTGCGTTTGCGTTACAGGCGCGTGAAAACACGCAGTTGCAGAACAACCAGCAGCGCCTGAGTACGCTGGAAAAACAGCTAGCCCAGTTACCGGCCTCCACGCTGACGCTGAATCTGGCCGAAGCCACCAACGCCATTAACGCGCACAGCGCCGCGCGCCCGTTGCGCCAACAGCTCACCACGCTGCATGCACGGTTCCTGCCGCTGCAAAAGCGGCGTCAGCAGTTGATAGAAGCACAGAGCAACCGTCGCCAGCAGCTGGAAAAACTGACCACTGAGCTGACCGATCGCCGCCAGCGTTACAAAGAGCAAAACCAGCAACTGAACGACGTCCGCGCGCTGTGCGAGATGGAAGCAACCATTGTGAGTCTGCAAGCCGAACGCGCCAGGCTGCAACCCGGTTGCGCCTGCCCGCTGTGCGGTGCCACCGAGCATCCGGCGATTGCGGAATACCAGGCGTTGACGCCAGGCGTGAATCAGGCGCGTCGCGATGTACTGGAGCGCGACGTCAAACGGCTGGCGGAAGAAGGTGCAACCCTGCGCGGCCAGCAGGATGCCCTGCAAAAACAACAGCAGGTTGAAGAAAGCGAGCTGGAGTCTCTTTCTCAGCAGGAGCAAGCGCTTACCTCTCAATGGCAGGAGGTGACGGCCGCGTTAGGCGTGACGCTACGCGCCGAGGAAGCGATTAGCGAGTGGCTTGCCGCACAGGAAGAGTACGAACAGCAGCTTTATCAGCACAGTCAGCGGCTGAATTTGCAACAGCAGGTAACCGACCTCCAGCAGCAGATTGCGCAGGCACAGAACGAACTCACCCAGCGCCGCGAGGCGTTGCAGGCTCAACTGGCGACGCTTTCGCTCACCGCACCGCTTGCCGGGGAAGAGAACGCCTGGCTGGCGGCGCGCGAAGAGGAAAACCGGCTCTGGCAAAGCCAGCAGACACAGCACGGTGAAACGCAGCATAAACTCGCCCAGCTTCAGCCGTTGCTGGACACGCTGCCTGCGTGTGAAATCGAAGAGACAACGCCTGTTTCGCTGGAAGGATGGCAGCAGATCCACAACGATTGCATCTCGCTCGCCAGCCAGTGGCAAACCTTGTCGCAGCAGGAAGCGCTGGAAAAAGAGCGTCTGGATCAGGCCGAGCGCGAGTTCGACCAGGCGTTGGCGGAATCACAATTCAGTGACCGCGCGGCGTTTCAGGCCGCATTGCTGGAACAGCCTGAGCGCGAGCGCCTGGAGCAACTTAAACAGTCGCTGGAGAGCAAGCTTCAGCAGTGCCGCACGCTGCATACTCAGGCACAAGATGCGCTGCAACGTCATCAGGCCCAACGCCCGGCAACGCTTAGCGATGATGTCTCACTTGAACAGGTGCAAACCCAACTGGCGCTGATGGCCCAGCAGTTGCGGGAAAACAGCGCGCGTCAGGGAGAACTTCGCCAGCAGTTGAAACAGGATGAAGAGAATCGCCGCCAGCAACAAAACCTGCTGCTGGAGATTGAAAAAACCAGCGCGCAGGTAGAAGACTGGGCGCACCTGAATGCGTTGATTGGCTCCAAAGAGGGCGATAAATTCCGCAAATTTGCCCAGGGGCTGACGCTGGATAACCTGGTGTGGCTGGCGAATGACCAGCTTAGCCGCCTGCACGGGCGCTATCTGCTGCAACGTAAAGCCAGCGAAGCGCTGGAACTGGAAGTGGTCGATACCTGGCAGGCGGACGCGGTACGCGACACGCGAACCCTATCCGGCGGCGAAAGTTTCCTCGTCAGCCTGGCGCTGGCGCTGGCACTTTCTGACCTGGTAAGCCACAAAACGCGCATCGATTCGCTGTTCCTTGACGAAGGCTTTGGCACGCTGGACAGCGAAACCCTCGACACGGCGCTGGACGCACTGGATGCGCTCAACGCCAGCGGCAAAATCATCGGCGTGATTAGCCACGTTGAGGCGATGAAAGAGCGCATTCCGGTGCAGATAAAAGTGAAGAAAATTAACGGGCTCGGGTATAGCAGGCTGGATAAGGTGTTTGCGGTGGAGTGAAATGGAAATGTGGGGAAATGTGCGCGCTGATGCCCTCACCCCGGCCCTCTCCCACAGGGAGAGGGAGAACACCACATCGCGCACAATCGGTCCCCTCTCCCTTGAGGGAGAGGGCCAGGGTGAGGGGGAAATAGCCGCACAATGCCCCCGAACGCGTCCCCTACAACGGCCACAACCACGCCGCGCCGCGCACGCCGCTGGAATCACCGTGCACCGCTTTGCGAATCGGCGTTTCGCACTCGCGGCCAAACACCCACGGTTTCACTAACTCCGGCACTGTTTTATACAGGCGATCAACGTTACTCATCCCGCCCCCCAGCACAATCACGTCCGGATCGAGAATATTCACCACGTTCGCCAGCGATTTCGCCAGACGCTGCTCATAACGGCTGAACGCCTGCTCCGCCAGCGCATCACCCTGTTCCACCAGTTGCATAATCTCGCGCCCTTTCAGCGGTTTACCACTAAGCCGATGATAATCCATCGCAAAGCCGGTGCCGGAAATAAAGGTCTCAATACAGCCCTGTTTCCCGCAGTAGCACGGCACTTCCGCACGATAGCGCAGCTCGTCGTCGTCCATCCACGGCAGCGAATTATGCCCCCACTCGCCCGCCGTGCCGTTACCGCCAATGTGCGAACGCCCGTTAATCGCCACGCCTGCCCCGCAACCGGTGCCAATAATCACCGCAAACACCGTTTGTGCCCCCGCCGCCGCGCCGTCAATGGCTTCGGACACCGCAAGGCAGTTGGCATCGTTCGCCAGACGCACTTCCCGGCTCAGACGCTCGCTGAGATCATTATCAAACGGCTGCCCGTTCAGCCACGTGGAGTTAGCGTTTTTCACCACCCCGGTGTAGGGCGAAATCGAGCCAGGAATACCTATTCCAACCGTTCCCGTTTGCCCGGTCGCCTCTTCGGCCATTGCCACCAAATGAGCAATGTTTTCAATCGTTTCACGATAGTCGCGCGGCGTCGGTAAGCGATGCCTGAACAGCTGCTCTCCCTTGTCGCTTAGCGCGATGACTTCCGTTTTTGTCCCGCCCAGATCAATCCCAATACGCACAGAACGCTCCTTCTGAAATTCCCCGATTAACAATGCAAGCATAGAGACAATTCGTTATCATGCCCGCTGAATTTAACGATAAAGCCGTGGGAAATATCATGCTGTGGTTCAAAAATTTAATGGTTTATCGTCTCAGCCGCGACATTTCTTTGCGCGCCGAAGAGATGGAAAAACAGCTCGCTGAATGGACTTTCACCCCGTGCGGAAGCCAGGATATGGCGAAAACCGGTTGGGTTCCGCCGATGGGCTCGTCGCAAAGCGACGCGTTGACCCACACGGCCAACGGTCAGATTATTATTTGCGCCCGTAAAGAAGAGAAGATCCTGCCGTCTCCGGTGGTGAAGCAGGCGCTGGAAGCGAAGATCCACAAGCTGGAAGCCGATCAGGGTCGTAAGCTGAAAAAAACCGAGAAAGATTCGCTGAAAGACGAAGTGCTGCACTCTCTGCTGCCGCGCGCCTTCAGCCGCTTCAGCCAGACGATGATGTGGATCGACACCGTGAACGATCTGATTATGGTTGACTGCGCCAGCGCTAAAAAAGCGGAAGACACCCTCGCCCTGCTGCGTAAAAGCCTGGGTTCACTGCCGGTTGTCCCGCTGACGATGGAAAACCCAATCGAACTGACGCTGACCGAATGGGTGCGTTCCGGTTCGGCTGCGCAAAGCTTCCAGATCCTCGACGAAGCAGAACTGAAAGCGATCCTCGAAGATGGCGGCGTGATCCGCGCGAAGAAACAGGATCTGGTTTGTGATGAAATTGCGGTGCATATCGAAGCCGGTAAGCTGGTGACCAAACTGGCGCTCGACTGGCAGCAACGCATTCAGTTTGTGATGTGCGACGATGGTTCAATTAAGCGTCTGAAGTTCAGCGATGAACTGCGTGACCAGAACGAAGATATCGACAGAGAAGACTACGCCGCGCGTTTTGACGCTGACTTTATCCTGATGACTGGGGAACTGGCTGCTCTGATTAAGAGCCTGGTTGAGGGGTTAGGCGGGGAAGCGCAGCGTTAATGCTTCACATCTCCTTCCTGCCGCAGCAGGAAGGAGACACACTTACAGATAACGACAAAGATAAGACGTCGGTTCCGCCACTTCCAGATGGAACTCGCTGTTGCCGGGCACGTTGAACACTTCACCAGCGGTATACACTTGCCACTCGGTTGCACCCGGTAGCAACACATTCAGCGCACCACTGACTACCGTCATCTCTTCCGGCTGCGCGGTGCCGAAGGTGTACTCGCCTTCCGCCATCACGCCGACGCTCGCGCGCCCGGTGCTGCTGCTGGTAAATCCAATCGATTTCACTTTTCCGTCGAAGTATTCATTGCTTTGAAGCATAAACAGGCCCTTATTGTCTTGTGTTTAATGACTCAATATAGGGTTGCGAACAGAAGCCTGTCACGCGAAATCAGAGTGTTAAACCAATAATTCTGCCGCCAGCCTGGCGACCAGCACATTTGACAGTAAAACAGGGACATCCAGCGCTTTTTGTAACAAATCACGGTGATGCTGATGGAAGCCTAGACAGTCCAGCACCAGTACATCCGCGCCCTGCTCGATGAGTTTTCCCCCGGCGGTCACCAGTTCAAGATCGGTGCCGTGAATCGGGTTTGCCAGTTCGTAATAGGGTTCAGAGGGCAGAACCTGCCACTTCTCCTGTTGCGCGCGAAGGATCTCCTCAATGGGCACGATCACGCCAACCTGATGGCCTTCAACAATAGACGCCACTAATGGCGGAATAATCCGCTGGGGCTCGATCAGCATCGCATTACGCGCCACCAGATGTTGCAGTTTAAAGGTATTCATCAACAGAATGACGTCATACTGTTGATTATCCAGCACTTCAATGATGGCTTGCAGGTCGCGTTCAATTTTAGAACGGGAGACTTCAGCCAGCTGATTATCGTTAAGCAACGCCAGGATTGTCTCCTCTCCCGGTTGCGCCCCATACTCCTTCATAACCTCCTCACGACTCAGATTCCCTAACAAACTCTTATGGGTAATCTGATCTTCCCTGATGTGCTCAGTGAGTAGTGGCAACACTTCTTTGACGGGTACAACCCCTACCGTCAGAATCGCCAACGTCGTATTCATGTTATGTACCTTCTTTACAACCACTGCCTGCACACGGCTCTTTTAACCACTTAGCCACCTGGATGGATGAAAAAACACCGTTCAGAAGCGTAGCAGCTCATTTATCAGGCGGAATGTAAAGGTTCCGGATGATTCCGGCACGCTCCTGATATAACTTAACTTTAACCTTTTAATAACAGTTGCGATAAGTAAAAAGTGTGATTAAGGCCCGATATAACCACTTTAATTATAGGGCCTTATTGCGAGGAGTTAGCTTTTGGAAGGGTCTTCATAGCGCTGTTTGGCGTCAAGCGCGTCCTGCTTCGTGGTGTGCTCGCTAATCAGCGTATCGGGTGTGGGGTGGTCTGCGCGTAATTGATACCAGGTGACCGTCTGGCCGGGCTGTCCTTTCTCAACAACTTCAATACGCGCTTCGCGTGGATACGGGGGGTTCGTTGGCATCCGCTCTTCCTTTTTTTGCTAGTCAGAGCGTTAAGTATAGGCAATAGCGGGATCAGGACGCGCGGGCAAGACGCAGTTCGGTCAGTATTTGAGCGACAACATCGTCCGGGCAGGCCGATGCATCAACAATATGGTGCGCCGTCTGACGATAGAGAGCATCGCGCTGTGCCAGGATATCCGCCACTTCTTCAGTGATCGGTTTCCCCGTTAACGTTGGGCGCTGCGATGCTTCCGGGAAGGCTTCAAGGCGGCCCGCCAGGACGGATACCGGCGCATTGAGGTAAATCACCACGCCATTCTGACGCATAAAGTCGCGATTCACTTCAGCCAGAATGATGCCCCCTCCCGTCGCCACGACCGTTCCCGGTTGGGTGACGGACTGCAGCGTTTGCGTCTCGCGGGCACGAAAACCGGCCCAGCCTTCTCGCACCACAATATCGGCGACTGTCATGCCGGCACGCTGTTGCAATACTTGATCGGTATCCACAAAGTGAAAATCACAGGCATGGGTAAGCCGTTGACCTATAGTTGTTTTTCCACAACCACGCGCGCCAATCAAAAAAATAGGCTGAGTCATGACCTGGCGTTCTCCCTGGAACGATGAAGATGCGGGACACATATCTGAATTAAGAATGATATCACCAAACTAGTACACAAGTAAGTGTAAATATAGAGTTACAGAACTATCCAGACTCTGTAAGACAAGCACAAATATGCCTGAAAACAGTACGTGTAAAAGCGTAAAGAAAAAGTGTCACATATTGTTTAGATAAATGTACACGAAAGCAGGCTTCGTTGACAAGCGAGCAGACGGTGCAAACGGTAACACATTTTTGTGACGAAATTCACATTAAGGATGTTTTGCCGCCAGCAGCCATTTATCCAGTTCCGCCGCAAACTGTTGTCTGTCGCGCTGGCTCAACGTGCTTGGGCCGCCGGTTTGCACGCCGCTTGCGCGCATGGTGTCCATAAAATCACGCATGGTTAAACGCTCGCGAATCGTCGCGTTACTGTAACGTTCGCCGCGCGGGTTTAACGCCGCCGCGCCCTTTTCCAGCACTTCTGCTGCCAGCGGAATATCGGCAGTGATCACCAGATCGCCCGGTTCACACAAGCGCACTATTTCGTTATCGGCAACGTCAAAACCTTTTGGCACCACCATCGCCCGAATAAAACGTGATGGGGGCACGCGCAGATACTGGTTTGCCACCAGCGTCACCTGCGTTTGTGTACGATCCGCCGCGCGAAACAGTACCTCTTTGATGACGTTCGGACAGGCGTCCGCATCAACCCAAATTGTCATTACCTCTCCTGAATTTGGCAAAACGGTACGTAATGATGACATGCCCGGCGCGTGCTGTCGCGTAATGTTCAGGTTACTCGTCGCGACAAATCGCCTATAAAGGTACACTAATAAAAAAACACACAATGGGAGACATCATGGACAAGAAGATTGGCTTCATCGGCTGCGGGAATATGGGTAAAGCAATTCTTGGCGGCCTGATTGCCAGCGGTCAGGTGCTGCCGGGCCAGATTTGGGTCTATACCCCATCGCCGGATAAAGTCGCCGCCCTGCACGATCAGTTCGGTATTAACGCAGCCGAAAGCGCGCAGGAAGTCGCCCAGGTGGCGGACATCGTCTTCGGTGCCGTGAAGCCAGGCATCATGATTAAAGTGCTGAGCGAAGTCGCTTCCAGCTTTAATAAAGATTCTTTGGTGGTCTCTATTGCCGCAGGCATCACGCTCGATCAGCTGGCGCGCGCGCTGGGCCACGATCGTAAAATCGTCCGTGCGATGCCAAATACGCCGTCGCTGGTGAACGCAGGAATGACCTCCGTTACGCCAAATGCGCTGGTCACACCGGAAGATACCGCCGATGTGCTGAATATTTTCCGCTGCTTTGGTGAAGCCGAAATTATCGCCGAGCAGATGATTCACCCGGTCGTCGGCGTCAGCGGTTCCGCACCGGCGTATGTGTTCATGTTTATCGAAGCGATGGCCGATGCGGCCGTTGTGGGCGGGATGCCGCGCGCGCAGGCCTATAAATTTGCCGCACAGGCGGTGATGGGTTCAGCGAAAATGGTGCTGGAGACGGGTAAACATCCGGGCGAACTGAAAGATATGGTTTGCTCGCCGGGCGGCACGACGATTGAAGCCGTTCGCGTACTGGAAGAAAAAGGATTCCGCTCTGCCGTCATCGAAGCCATGGCAGCCTGCATGGAAAAATCAGAGAAAATGAGTAAAGCCTGATCCTCTGAATAAAAACGCCCGGCTAAAATCTGCCGGGCGTATTTCTTGCCAAAAAGTCGATTGCGTTAAGCGGATTTTTTCAGACAGGCGCTCATAAATTTCTTACGGTCGTCGCCTTTTAATGACTGCTCGGTTGATTTCGCATTACATTCACGCATTTTCTGCTGCTGAGGCGTCACACCTTTCTCTTTCGCTGCATCCTGCCCTTTCAGGCACGCGCTCATGTAAGTTTTGCGCTCATCACCTTTGATCGTTTTCGCCGTTGCCTGCGCATTACAGTCGCGCATGCGCTGCTGCTGCGGCGTTAATGTTTGATCTGCCGCGCCTGCGGTAGAAACAAAACAGAGACCAAAAACAAAAGCACCCAGTATTGCGAGTTTCATTGCACCATCCTTATATAAGATAATCCTTACAATTCTGAACGCTGGCGGAAATAAAACAAGCCGACGGCGCTATTTAGCCGTCGGGAATACTGGAAATATTACAGACCAAGCGCGGACTTCATGGTGTAGTAAAGATCGGTCTGGTCGGTCAGGCCAACGACGTTCGCCGCATGTGGGCCGTACGCGGCAATGCGTACCTGAGTGCCGGTATGTTCCATAGATTCCTCTTCCGAGTTACCGTAGCTCATCACCATGACCGCGCCGTCTTTGGTGTTTAACGCCTGGGTCAGGCCTGGCGCTTTGGTATCCGTCGCAACAATCTGACTGGCGTGGGCGTGGTCAGCGGTGACAATCACCAGTGTGTTACCGTCTTTCTGTGCGAACGCCAGCGCTTTTTGTACGGCCTCGTCCAGATCGACCGTTTCACCAATTTGCCCGCACGGATTCGCCGCGTGATCCTGTTTGTCGATCGACGCGCCTTCCACTTGCAGGAAGAAACCTTTTTCGTTGCTACTCAGCAGCGTAATGGCCTTGTCAGTCATCTGCGCCAGCGTCGGCACGCTGTCGTCACGTTTCGGGTTCGGCGTACAGGTTACGACCGGTTTATCAATGTTGCCGTGATAGGATGCTTTTGGCCCTTCCCAGCGCACCGGCATGTTGCCGTCAGAGAACAGCCCCAGCAGCGGTTTGTCCTGATTCGCCACGGTAATGCTCGCCAGCCCGCTGGCATCGCTTATCAGCTGATAACCACGCGCCTGTGCCTGCTCGCGCAGAGTTTTTCCCTGCCATTCGCCAGCGGTAGCGGTCTCAGCAAAGGTTTTCGCGCCACCGCCTAAAGTGACGTCAGCACGCGCGTTCAGCAACTGCTCGGTAATGGAGCCTTTGCCGCCTTTTTCCAGCGCGTTAGTCGGGCATTTTTCCGTGGTCACGCTCGGGCCGTAGCATTTACGCGACGTCACGTGAGAAATCTGTGCTGCTGGAGTCGCGTCCTGCAATTCCGCGGTAGAGACGTTGCCGGTTGCAAGGCCCGCCGATTTTGCCAGCTCAAGCAGCGTTTGATGTGGCTGCTCATGGATGTCCACGCCCAGCGCGCCGTTATAGGTTTTCACGCCGGTGCTCCATGCGGTGGCAGAGGCGGCGGAATCAGTGACGTAGCCCGGTTTACCGGTTTTCTTATCCAGCGCGTAGTGGGTGTACTGGCCGGTCAGCGGCAGCGCATCAATGCCTTTAAAGAAGCCGCCCGCGCCCAGCGCGTAGTTGCGCGCAGCGGTAATTTCGGAATCCCCCATGCCATCGCCAATCAGCAAAATAATGTTTTTCGCCGGTTTATCAATAATCGACGCGCGCAGCGCCGCAGACTGGTCGCCACTCAGGCGACGTGCGCCACCGGGTGCGGTGATATCACCCTGCGCCGCACGACTATCAAGCGCGGGTGCAGTCGTGGTTTCTGCGTGAATAACAGGGGTTCCCAGCAAAGGTAATAAAGCGGCAAAGAGTGCGCTGTATTTCATTATTCTCATCTCCATGAAAACACTAAATAAATAAAATCGAAGCGACTGTATAAAAGTGAGATGACAGTGAGATGACACTATTTTTACATTTTTATCATGCTTGCGATTTCCAGGGACATGAGGAGAAAAACGTGAGCCGTGATGGAAAATGAAAGATATCTTTATCAACAATAAAATAAATCGTACCGCTTAGGCTGTCATCAAAACGAAATAAACATTCAGGATCACACTTTCTGGAAATAATCCTATGCGCGTCACACTTTCCCGCCTTTCACGCCCACTTGCCGCTATACGGTATCGCGCCGCACTATATAAAACGATGTTTTACTTTAATGCAGAACAGGAGTCTTATTATGCGATACCGTACCAAAGCACTGAGCCTGGCTATGTTATTTTCACTTTCACACACTGCCGTCGCGGAAGAACTTAACGTGTGGATTCGTGCCAGCAATGATTCGAAAGTCATTTATCAAAAACTGGCGGATAGTTTCGAACAACAGACCGGCATTTCAATTAAATATTTCAATGCAGTAACTGATTTCGACCAACGACTGGCGCGCGCGGCAACCGGAAATGCATTACCGGACGTCGTATTTAACGATGCCATTATTGTTGGGCAAATGGTGCAACTGGGAATAGTCGATGAAATCGACCCGAAAAAACTGAAACACGGCGCAGATGTTTACGAGGCGGCCTGGAAATCAACGCAGCTGCCCGATGGTAAATTTTACGGCGTCCCCACCTCAGCACATACCTATGCCCTGTTTATCCGCCAGGACTGGTTGGATAAACTCGGTATGAAAGCCCCGACCACCTGGGATGAGCTGAAAAAAGTCGCGCACGCGTTTACTTTCAACGACCCCGATGGCAACGGGAAAAACGACACCTACGGCTTTGTGATGCCGCTCGCCACCACGCGCGGCTACGCCAGTTCGTTCTCCTCTTCTTACCTCTGGCAGGCGGGCGGCAATTATCTGGTGGCGACTCAGCCCGGTAAATTTAAGGCCGCGCTCGACAGTAAAGAAGCCGTCACGGCGATGACATTTATGCGCAGCATGGTTTGTGAAGGCGTATCGCAACCGGGCGCAATCAATCAGACCACCGCCGACGCCAATACGTCCTATCGTTCCGGTCAGAGCGGAATGTACTCCTCTGGCCCGTATCACATCGCCCTGTTTGATAAAGATCCGGGCAAAGCGGCTTACACAGTAGTGCCCCCGCCAGCCGGGCCGGGTGGTACGACATCAATGGCGGAAGGTACCACCGCATTCCTGATGAAAACCAGCCAGCACAAAGCGGCAGCAATGAAGTTTCTCGAATTTATGATCTCACCCGAGGGGCAGGAAATTGGCATGGCGGTGCAAAGTAGCTCCATGCCGGTCGTCAGACTGCCGGTGAATAAGAAGCTGGCGATCGCGGATTATCATCCCGATCCGAAATGGGCAGTATTCGCGGAAACCTATGCGAAGGATGGACGCTATATGCCGCAAATTCCGAACTGGATCCCGGTGCGCCAGATAACGGCAGATGGATTTAACAAAATTTACGCCGACTGTAATAGCGATATTTCGGGATTATTGAAGGAGATTAACGGCAAGGTCAATGAGGAACTGAAGCGCCAGAATGCGTGGGCGGAATAGCGGTTTTACCGGCGGCGGAGGTTATCACAGCGTATCGCCGTAATAAATCTGATAGCCCACATTCACGCTTTCCGGCACATCTTTACCCGCCAGTCGTTTGAGCAGCAATTCGCTGGCCACCTGGCCAATCTCGAAGCGCGGCGTAACCACACTGGCGACTTTTTGCAGGCGCGCGCGCCCTATTTCCAGCCCATGGAAACCGGCGATCGCCAGCTCGCCCGGCACGCTGATATTCTGCGCCTGGCACTCCAGCAGCACGCCGACCGCCAGGTCATCATTGGTGCAGAATACCGCGTCAATATCCGGGCGCTGCTGGCGCATTTGCTGAAACATTTGACGCCCCAGTGAAACCGAAGAGATGGTTTTCGGCGCCAGGTGGTAGGGCTCCAGGCCGTGCGCCGCCAGCGCATTTTGCGTGCCGCGATATCGACTGAGATCGCGCGGGTCATCCATTGAGCCAAAGAAGGCGATCTGTCTCTTGCCGCTGTCGAGAAACGCGGTGGTCATCTCCCAGGCGGCTTTTTCATTATCAAAGCCGACCTGAATATCGAGCGGTTGCCCGGAAACGTCCATTAACTCCGCCACCGGAATACCGCTGGCGCGCAGGTACTGCACCATTCTGTCCGTATGCTGGCGGCCCGTGAGGATCAGCCCATCGATGTTGTACGAAAGCAGATTCAGCACTTCCCGCTCTTCACGACAGGGATCGTATTCGTAGTTGGCGATCAGCGTTTGGTATTGATGCGCAGAGGTCACGGACTCGATCCCCGCCAGCACATCGGCGAAGATCTGATTACGGAACGAAGGGATCAAAACGCCGATCGTTTTACTGCGCGCATTGAGCAAAATTTCCGGCGCGCGATTGGGAATGTAGTTGTTCTCTTCCATGATTTTCGAAATCAATTCACGGCTACGCGCAGACACCTGATTAGGGTCGCGCAGATAACGGCTGACCGTCATCTTATTTAGCCCCGCCAGGTTAGCGATATCCTGCAATGTCATCCGATTGTTTTTCATGAGATTCTCTGCGACAAAATGTCTGTTTTTGCTCGCAGAGAACCTTATCACAGCCGGGCGGGATCTGCATCCAGCCCGTTTAGCCAGCGGCTTTATTCGTTTGCAGCGCGCCGCGTGTCGTTTCGCCAGGCGCGCGCACGCAGTACATCAGTACCACTGACGCAAACAGCGCGGTCGCCATAAAGGTGTAAGACGCGCCAGGCCCGCCGGTGATGCCGTTGAGATAACCCACCAGCCACGCGCCGATAAAAGCGCCCAACGCGCCAAAGCTGTTGATTAACCCCATCGACACGCCCGAGACGTTGCGTGGCAGCAGTTCCGGTATCAACGCGAAGAACGGCCCGTAAGGTGCGTACATACAGGCTGCGGCAATTACCAGCAACGCATAGGAGAGCCAGAACGCCTGCGTGCCCAACATCCACGACCCGAAGAACGCGACGCCCGCAATCAGCAGCAAAGGCCAGATAAACAGCTTACGGTTTTGCAGTTTATCGGAGAGCCATGAAACCACCAGCATCAGGCAAATTGCCGCCAGATAAGGCACTGCGGCCAGCCAGCCAACGGAGACAATGTCCATTTGCGCCGCATTTTTCAGAATCGACGGCATCCACATCATGAAGCCGTAGACGCCGATACTCCACAGCGCGTGCACGGCGCACAGCATAATCACATTGCGGGAACGCATCGCTTCACCGTAGTTACGCACGGGCTTGATGGCGGTTTGTTCGCTGTCCATTGCCTGCTGGAGCGTCTGTTTTTCTTCCTCACTGAGCCAGGTGGCCTCTGACGGTTTATCGCGCACCAGCGCCCACCAGCAGAAAGCCCATAACACGGCGGGAATGCCTTCGATAATAAACATTTCACGCCAGCCCCAGGCCTGAATCAGATAGCCAGAGACAATCGACATCCACAGCACCGTCACCGGGTTGCCGAGAATCAGGAAAGTATTGGCGCGTGAACGCTCGCTTTTGGTAAACCAGTTGCTGATGTAGATAAGCATGGCGGGCATAACGGCCGCTTCGACAATACCCAGGGTAAAGCGAATCGCCATCAATGTAGGAATATTACTGACGAAGCCGGTAGCTGCCGCGCAGAACCCCCATAATATCAGGCTGAAAAATATCATTTTCCGCACGCTGCGTTTTACCGCATACATTGCGCCCGGCACCTGGAAAAAGAAATAACCGAGGAAGAACAGCGCGCCAATTAACGATGCGGTCCCTTTGGTGATCCCTAAATCATTTTCAATTCCGGCGGCGGCGGCAAAACCATAATTCGCGCGATCGAGATACGCCAGGCTGTAGGTAATAAAAATAATCGGCATTAAATACCACCAGCGGCGTACTGGCAGTTTGCTAAGTGTTTTCATACTCAATCCTCAGACGATGAGCATCATCTATCGTTATTTTATGTTGTTACACGGCGGCTAACATTCCGCCATCGACAAACAGAATATGACCATTCACAAAATTAGAGGCAGGCGCCGCGAGATAAACTGCCGCGCCAATCAGTTCCTCAGGTTTTCCCCAGCGGGCAGCGGGCGTACGCTGGTAGAGCCAGGCGGAAAAGGCTTCGTCGTTAACCAGCGTGGCGGTCATGTCGGTAGCAAAATATCCCGGCGCAATACCGTTAACCTGAATATTGTATTCCGCCAGCTCGACACACATTCCACGGGTTAACATTTTGACCGCACCTTTTGAGGCGGCGTAAGGCGTAATTGTTTTGCGACCTAATTCGCTTTGCATCGAGCAGATATTAATTATTTTCCCCTGTCGGCGCTGCATCATATATTTCGCCACCTGCTGGGAAACCAAAAACACGGATTTTTGGTTAACGTCGATCACTTTATCCCATTCGGCTTCCGGGAATTCAGTGAAGGGATAACGTCGCTGAATACCGGCGTTATTAATCAGAATATCAATTGCGCCCACCTCCTGTTCGATGTTGTCGATAGCTTTGGCGACCTCCTGCGCATGAGTGACATCAAAACCGTAACCCACTGCGCGGAATCCCTCAGCCGTCAGGGCATCCGCCGCCTGCGTGGCGCGTTGCTGGGTGATGTCATTAATCACCACCTCCGCGCCGTGTTCGGCCAGGCCGCGAGCCAGCAGCAAGCCAATCCCCTGCGCTGAACCGGTTACCAGCGCGCGTTTACCCGATAAATCAAACAAATTACCCATAAAAAAACCTCTTGCATATGAACTGTTACGCGTAACTGTATACGCGTAACAGTTGTTTTGAGAA
This sequence comes from Pseudocitrobacter sp. CD920760, assembly GCF_057782505.1. Taxonomy (NCBI): domain Bacteria; kingdom Pseudomonadati; phylum Pseudomonadota; class Gammaproteobacteria; order Enterobacterales; family Enterobacteriaceae; genus Pseudocitrobacter; species Pseudocitrobacter sp. CD920760. The sequence continues at coordinate 1,188,804 of NZ_CM173490.1, read as the reverse complement.
GATCGCTTGTGGGGAAAATGATCGTTTTGTGATCGAGGGAACATTTGTGTGAAATGAGGGTGAGGGAGTCGCATTTTTCCCCCTCACCCTAACCCTCTCCCTCAAGGGAGAAGGAACTGGCCGTGCCTGGGCTTACATATGACGCTGTTTTTCACCCTCTCCCTCAGGGAGAGGGCCGGGGTGAGGGTTGGTTTTACTGCGTCGCAGCATCACCACCAGTTGCCAGATATTAATCAGCACAATAATCGCTGTCGCCACAAACACCCAGCGGAAGCCCGCCATGGCAGAAACAGACGCCCCGATCAGCGGCCCGGCAACATTGCCCAAATACATAAACGACTGGTTGTAGCCGAAAATTCGCCCGGTCACGCGTTCGCTGATGTACTTCAGCAGCAGCGTCTGGACTGCCGGAAGCATCGCGCCATCGGCAAAGCCGAGCAGGAAGCGCAGCACGCCAAGCTGGAACGGTGTGGTAACAAACGACATGGCGAAGAACAGCACCACCGCAAAGCACAGCGTCGCCAATAGAATACGCGCCGTACCGATACGGTCGCCCAGCTTGCCAAGCCGTGGCGCGGAGATCAGCGCCGAGACGCCCGGTACGGCGGCGATCATCCCGCTCAGGAAAGCGATGTTGTTACTGTCCGGCGTCATCGATTTAATAAACAACGCCAGAATCGGGCCAATCGATCCGTTACACAGTTGGATCACCATGGTGGTGACAAACAGGCTGATCACCAGCCCCGGATACGGCAGCGAAGCAAATACCGCCTTCCCGCTCAGCCGCTCTGATTTGCTGATTTGCGGACGCACGCCCTCTTTGATTAAAAACAGGGTGACGAGGAAGCTAATCATCAGCAAAAACGCGGTGATGTAAAAGACCATCCGCAGACCCATGTGATCCGCGAGGAAGCCGCCGAGCAGAGGCCCGCCGATGACGCCGCTGATCTGCGCGGTAGAGAGCGTACTCAACGCCCAGCCGCTGCGCTCGCGCGGCACCTGCGAGGCCACCAGCGCCATCGCATTCGGGATATACCCCGACGTCAGCCCCATCACACCGCGCAGAATAAACAGCTGCCAGACGTTGGTGGCAAAGGCTTGCAGCAAAATGGCAATCGCCATCCCCAACGACGCGCGCAGGAGCATCAATTTGCGCCCTTTGCGATCCGCCAGGCTGCCCCACATGGGCGAGACAATCGCCGAGACCAGAAAAGTGATACTGAACGTTAGCCCTGACCACATCGAGAGTGATTCATGAGACGTGACGCCCAGCTGCGCCACGTAGAGCGGCAAAAAGGGCAGAATTTGACTGATGGCGAGGCCGGTAAAGAAGCAGCCGAACCAGACAGAGATGAGATTTACCTTCCAGGATTCCATAACTACGCGTTTTCGTTCACTTATGCGGACAAGTGCACAGGGTAGCAAGTTGTATGGCAGTCGGTATTGTCAGAGATGCGTTCGCGGTGAGTTTAGGGTTTTATCATTGATTTGCTATTTTCTGTGAACGATCTCACGTTTTAATTTCCACCAAAAAGAGAGTTATGCTTAGCGACAAAGCCCGTAGCCGCGCATACCGAGATGAAAATGATTGGCGTGCGCCGCGTTGTAGCTGGGCCCAAGCCCATTACCGTAATACTGGCAGCTAATCGCCAGCAGCGTTTGCAGGAACGGTTGAGTCTGCGGCTGCGTCCAGCCTTTCAGCACGCTAACCTGTTTACCATTCTCCAGACGAAAGCCGCTGATATCCAGCGCATTTGCCGTGGCATGTTCGCTCAGCGGGCCGTCGGCGCGATGATAAATATTGCGGCAGGCAAAACTCCCCAGATGGTCAATGCGCGTCACTTCACTGTTCAGCATTTGGCGGGAAAGTGGCTTCACCTGCTGTTCCACATACAACGCGCTGCTCAGCGCCAGGCGGCAACTGGCGAGAAAGCGATTGCTGAGTTTCACCGTGCCAAAATCACGCACCTGTACCACATCCGTGAGCGGACATGCGCCGCCGCTCGGCGCCACGCTCTGCGTACTGATAAGATTTTGCTGATTTGCCTCGGCCAGCAGCGTCTGACACTGCGCATCCGTTATCGCTTTGAGCTTCCAGCGCGTCACCAGACCGGGCGGATCGTTAAGCATTAATGGCGTAAATGGATTGTACCAGGATGGCAGCATCTGATAGCCACCATAGCCAATAGCGATAAGCCCCGCAAATACCAGCCAGCGCGTGATTTTCATCGGCTCTCCTGCCTGCAATAAAGTTAAAGATTATGGCAGATAGCCCGGAAATCACGTGGTATGTTATGTGTTTTGCGTTTGGAACGGATGGAATTAAAGATGGCGAAGTTGCGGGTTGGGATTGTTTTCGGCGGGAAATCAGCAGAGCACGAAGTGTCGCTGCAGTCGGCTAAGAATATCGTTGAAGCCATTGATAAAACACGCTTTGACGTAGTACTGCTGGGCATTGATAAGCAGGGTCAGTGGCACATTAATGATGCGCAAAACTATTTGCTGAATGCGCAGGACCCGGCAAAAATCGCCCTTCGCCACTCTGATGTGACGCTGGCGCAAATTCCAGGGAAAACCTCGCAGCAGTTGATCAACGCAGAAAGCGGCCAACCGCTGGGCGCCATTGACGTCATTTTCCCGATTGTTCACGGCACGCTCGGCGAAGATGGCTCCCTTCAGGGTATGCTGCGCGTGGCGAATCTGCCGTTTGTGGGTTCAGATGTCCTGAGTTCTGCCGCCTGCATGGACAAAGACGTCACCAAGCGCCTGTTGCGCGACGCCGGGCTGGCCATCGCGCCATTTATTACCCTGACGCGCAGCAACCGTAACCGTATCTCGTTTGCGGAAGTGGAAGCGAAGCTGGGCCTGCCGCTGTTTGTAAAACCCGCCAATCAGGGTTCCTCCGTTGGCGTCAGCAAGGTTAACAGCGAAGCGCAATATCAACAGGCCGTGGCGCTGGCATTTGAGTTTGACCATAAAGTGGTGGTTGAGCAGGGTATTAAAGGCCGCGAGATCGAATGCGCAGTGCTGGGCAATGATGAACCGCAGGCCAGCACCTGTGGCGAAATTGTACTGAACAGCGAATTTTACGCCTACGATACTAAATACATTGATGATAATGGCGCGAAAGTGGTCGTTCCGGCGGCGATTCCGGCAGAGATCAACGACAAAATCCGCGATGTGGCGGTGCAGGCGTATCAGACGCTGGGTTGCAGCGGGATGGCGCGTGTCGATGTGTTCCTGACGGCGGAGAATGAAGTTGTGATCAACGAAATCAATACGCTACCGGGTTTCACCAACATCAGCATGTATCCAAAACTGTGGCAGGCGAGCGGGCTGGATTACACCTCGCTGATCACACGTTTAATCGAGCTGGCACTGGAGCGCCATCAGGCCGATAGCGCCCTCAAAACGACAATGTAAGAAAGGGTTAGTTCGCCCCCTCTTCCACGCCGTCGCCCTCCGGGCGGCGGCGAATAATTAACCCCGCCAGCCAGAAGCTAATCACCCACGTCACCATCCCAACTGCGTAGGTTTGCCAGCCTTTCGCTTCAATACCCAGCAAGCCAACTACGCCGTTAAGAATAAAAATCAGACCAATAGCGAACGCATAGTAGTGCCAGTCACGGCGAATTTTTGTAGGCAGCTTCATAACGGCTCCGGAGATAAAAAAATCATCTTCGCATATCCCCGGCCATGGGTCTGTGGTGTGAACAGCAATTATTTAATGTTAGCAAAATGTTTACATTCGAGATTTGTGATCGCCGCACGACTCCCGGTAATCCAGGACTAATCCTTAACCGAAATTACCATAATTCTTATACTGCCCTGCGAGGAAGGCTGTCACACTCATGCCAGTGTCACGGTCATGTAATGAAGTCCGGGAGGTCTTTATGACAGATTTCGCCTTGTCGAAGCTCATCCTGAATGGGAAAAAAAGCGCATCTTCTGCGCCGGGCAACGTCGCCTATGCGGTGTTCGTTCTGCTCTGCTTTTGGGCTGGTGCACAGTTGCTAAACCTGCTGGTGCATGCGCCTGGGGTTTACGAGCATTTGATGCAAATGCAGGATACGGGCCGCCCGCGTGTAGAAATGGGGCTGGCCGTCGGAACCCTGTTTGGTCTGGTGCCGTTCCTGGGCGGCTGTGCGATTCTAGGCTTCGTGGCGCTCGTGATGCGCTGGCGTCGCCAGCGCTAATCTTAGTTCGCCATACACTTCGCCCGACGATCGTCGACGCGCTTCGCAAACCACGCCGTGGTGAGATTGCGCGTGATCTTCGGGCTCTCTAACTGAATCCCAGGTAACATCTCTTTCACCAGCGTTTTGCCGGTTTTCTGCTGCGCTATTTTATACACGCCCTTGTAGAGCTCGGTTTCTTCAAACGCCAGGCTGTCACCCTTCTTCAACTGGCGATGGATTTCGTCATCACTCAGCGAAAGTTTGCCTGCCAGTTTGCGCACCGCCAGCTCGGTCTTCCCCGCGTCATCGCTATCATAGCGGATTAAATCGCCGTCCAGCGCCAGCTTAACGCCGGTCGCTTTACTGACCGCATACTGGAATGCCGCGTTACGGCTGGCATACCAGCCTGCGTTAAAGTCTGCGAATCGGTAAATTGGGGCCGTGTAATTGGCCGGATAGTTCAGCAGATGGTACGTGCCAAACCACAGCCCACCGCGCAGGCTGAAGACTTCCTGACGTACGGTGCCGTCCATTTTCCACGGGTAACCACGCGTATGCGCCTCGGCAAAGGCAATGCTCACTTGCATCGGGCCGCCGGTATGTACCGGATTCAGCGAGCCAAACAGCGTCTGCCCCATCGGCACAATATTGATAAAGTCGTCAAAAATCGCGCTCAGCTGTTTTTCCGTTTTCACGTTATCCAGCCGCTCGCTGTAGCTTTTGCCGTTAGGCGAAGTGATTTTCAGGGCGGTATGCACGAGGAACGTCGGTATGTGCATACGCTCGGCACGGCGGTCAATCTCCTGCCAGGCGATTTTACTCAACCCTGGAACGGCGGGGTCCGCCTGATAGTTGGATTCCTGCTGCGCCACCGCCAGCACCGAACAGATATTCTCTTTTGTCGGTGCCAGCTTTTGGCTTTCAAAGGTTTTTGCCAGCGCCTGCGCCCAGGCTTCCCGGTCCTTCACGCTGGCCGGTATTTTTTGCCGCACCACCGACGCCACGTCAACGGGCTTCTCCCCTTTCTTCAACGTTGGCGTCTGTTGACTGGTACAGGCGCATAATACCAGCCCCGCCAGCAACGTTAACGGGAGTGAGACATAACGTGATACTGGCGTCATCGTGCTTCCTTGTAGAAATTAACTAAATGTGTGGGTCACTTCCTGGAGATCTTTGTCATCCAACTGGTGCTCGAAGCTGCGCAGACGTTTGTAGATGGACATCAATTCCACCAGCGTCGTCCAGGAGCTAATCAGATACTGGAACGAACCGCGCACCTGACCGAATACGTTGAGGATCTGCTGCATCAGGCCCAGCGTGATTGCACCAGCCGCAATCGAGGGGAACAACAGGAATAAACCGAAAACGTTATCGACCTGAAGATACAGGATACGGGCAATGTTGAAATACATATAGTGGAAATAGAGACGGAAGTAGTTGCGACGCACGGCGCTGAACAGTTCGCGCACGGTTGGCGGCGTGGCGCGGGCTTCGTCATCTTCGCCGTAGACCAGCTCTTTACGGTACGCCGCTTCCACACGCTGGTTTTTAAATTCCAGACCTGGCAGTTTGATACCGACAATCGCCAGCAGCCCGGTGCCCATCAGCGACCAGATGATCGCGGCAATCACCAGACCATAGGGAATGCTGCCCAGAATGGGTAGCGTCGGCACGTGGGCCGAGAGCGTAACCAGCACCGGCAGGAAGGCAATTAGCGTCATGATGGCGTTGATAAAGCTGGTGCCCATGTCTTCAAGCGTGGAGGCAAAACGCATCGTGTCTTCCTGCACACGCTGCGCTGCCCCTTCGATATGACGCAGGTGATCCCAGTGCGCCATATAGTGTTCGTTCATCGCCGTACGCCAGCGGAAGACGTAGTGGCTGACAAAGAAGTTATTAAGCACGCCGACGGTGACCGCAATCAGGGCGATGCCAAGGAAAATACCGACTTCGTGATAGAGCTGGTTAATAGAGACTTTATTTGGCGAGGTAAGCGCCTGCTGGATGAGGTCCCAGAACGGGGCATACCAGGCGTTGACCGCCACGCCCACTTCCACCAAAAACCAGGTGACGAAAATAATCAGCGCGGTACCCAGTACCGACCAGTATTGCCAGCGATGTGGGCTGCGCACAAACCAGTAGAGCGCGAAAAGCCCGACGCAAACGGCGTAGAACGCGTAGAAAACCAGATAGTTCAGCGACCAGAAGCGGGCTGCGCTAATCGGGACATCCTTCGATGCATGAACCAGATTCAGCAGCCAGCTTCCTCCACCCGCTTGCCAGAAAATGACGGCAATCAACGCCCAAATAAATGCCGAGAGAAAAAAGGGCCCCGGCTTAGGGAAAAAAGACTTAAACATAGTGCTCTCCTGCTAACTTCTTATGGTTCTGGCGTTTGCTGTGTACAACACAAGTCCTGTCGCAGCATGCGCTGCAACCAAAGGGATACCACGTAAAAACGAAAGATAACCGCACAATGAGACCGATAAACAGGCGCTTAGTTCGCCGGTAAAAGGTGCAAAATCGCCTTAACGATATTTCAGTTGTAACGCGGTTTCCAGGAAGGTTTGACTCACGTTTTAACCGTATTCAGCGACACAAATGGAATATTCATCTTATCTATCATACGCGACGGATCACAAAAGTGTGTCTTCAATACAAAGTTTCATATCCACGGTTACTCACCGTTACGTTTTTCCCGCTATGATAGCGTTTAATGGCGCTTTCTCAGGTGCCGATTCACGGTGTAAGTAGTATAAATACGCACTGTTCCCCCATTTCATTTATGGATGCCTTCGTTGAAACGTAGTCTGCTTTTTTCTGCCGCGCTCTGCGTGGCGTCATTGACATCGGTCCAGGCGGCTCAGCCGATCGCCGATCCCGTTTTTGCTTCCGATATTGTCGACCGCTACGCTAACCATATCTTCTACGGCAGCGGCGCTACGGGGATGGCACTGGTGGTTATCGATGGCAACCAGCGCGTATTCCGCAGCTTTGGCGAAACCCGGCCGGGCAACAACGTGCATCCACAGTTAGATTCAGTGATTCGTATTGCGTCGCTGACCAAGCTGATGACCAGCGAGATGCTGGTGAAATTGCTCGACCAGGGCGTGGTGAAGCTTGATGATCCGTTAAGCAAATATGCTCCGCCGGGCGCGCATGTGCCAACTTATCAGGGCTCACCGATTCGCCTGGTGAACCTCGCCACGCACACCAGCGCGCTGCCGCGCGAGCAGCCGGGCGGCGCGGCGCATCGCCCGGTGTTTGTCTGGCCGACCCAGTCACAACGCTGGTCTTATCTCAATAACGCGACGCTGAAAACCGCGCCCGGTACCCAAGCCAGCTACTCTAACCTGGCTTTCGATCTGCTGGCCGATGCGCTGGGCAATGCTGCCGGGAAACCTTATTCACAGCTGTTTGAAGAGCAAATCAGTCGCCCGTTGGGCATGAAAGACACCACCTTTACGCCGTCGCCAGATCAGTGCCGTCGTTTGATGGTGGCCGAGAAAGGCGCCAGTCCGTGTAACAATACGCTGGCTGCCGTCGGTAGCGGCGGGGTTTATTCCACGCCTGGCGATATGATGCGCTGGATGCAGCAGTATCTCTCTTCTGATTTCTATCATCGTAGTAATCAGGCGGATCGGATGCAGACGCTGATTTATCAGCGCAATCAGCTCACCCGAGTAGTGGGTATGGATGTGCCAGGCAAAGCAGATGCGCTGGGTCTGGGATGGGTCTATATGTCGCCGAAAAATGGTCGCCCAGGGATTATTCAGAAAACGGGCGGCGGCGGTGGTTTCATTACCTATATGGCAATGATTCCGCAGGAAAACGTGGGCGCATTTGTTGTAGTCACCCGTTCTCCACTTACCCGATTCGCCAATATGAGCGACGGTATCAATAATCTGGTTACGGAACTGAGCGGCAATCAGCCGCTGGCTGTTCCAGGCTCTTAATAGTCGTAGGGCAAACGCGTGATGCTGACGAGTTTGCCCTTTTCCATCTGGATATAATTTCCCTGACGCAGAGCCGAGAGCACTTCGGCAATGACCGAGCGTGAAATATTCGTTCTGTGCTGGATAAACTTCATCACGCCAACTCTGGCACGCAGATTATCGTTCCACTTTGCCATCACCAGCAGAGTGCTGCGGATTTGTTGATAATTGCTGGAGCCAATAAGCTGCGCATCACGCACTTCCAGCATGCGATGCTGCCATGTCACCCAGTAGAGTGCTTCACGCCACAATTGATAGCGCGTCAGGCAATGCAGCGTGTCCTGCACAGGCAAGTAGTACCCGCGACAATCGCTTTCGGTGGTGAGCGTGTAATCCTGTTGAATTTTCATGATGGCCCCGACCAGGCCAAAAATAGCCGGGCTTTGCGACATTCCGAACATAATATTGCCGGGGTTTCGTCGGATAGAGACCGAGCCTTGCGTTAAAACGAGAGTATGGTTTTCCGTCTTTTTATCTTCCGACAGGATAATAGCGCCAGCCGGTAAATCAAAATGGATACTGCGAGGAGATAAGTGCTTATCAAGAGTAACAAATTCGCTCAGTGGTTTACTCAATGCAGGCATTTTCTACCATCCATGTAAAAATGCCCGCCATAGTAATGACGGGCATGAGTAACGTTCAGTTAAACAGGGAAGTCACCTTCCCCGTTTACCGGAGAGCCATTACCAGGTGTATTTAACACCAGCGTTTGCGCCCCAATCCTGATCAACATCGCCGCCGCCGAGGTAGTTAACACCGGTGTAAGCGCTGAAGTTTTTGGTGAAGCTGAACTGGCTGCCCACGCCTACGCGTACTGCGGAACCTTCAACACCGTTGTCAATGCTGTCGCCGTTGACGTCGTTGTGATTGTTGGAATCGTCATACACATAAGCCAGTTTGAAGTAAGGAGTCAGAGCCTGGTCACCGTAGTTGAAGGTGTAACCAGCATCAACGCCCAGTTCATAACGCAGGCTGTCGTAGTCCTGACCACCGACATCCATGCTGTTGCTCAGGCTGTAGCTATCGCCAGACTGGAACAGACCAGAAATTGCGCCGTACGGAGTTACGTAGCCAGCGTCGTTGATTTTCCAGTCGTAGCCCAGTTTCAAGCCAAAGCCCCATGCATCGGCGGTAGTGTCGCCATCAACATAGTCGCCATTGCTCATGGTTGCGCTCAGGTCGTTGTTGAAGCGGCTGTAGCTTAAGTTGCCATCAACAAAGATGTTGTTCGCGAAGCGAGCAGAAGAGTAGACGTAGGCAGACTGGCTGTCCTGATCCACCTGACCAGTACGGTCATTCATGTCGCCTTTCGCGAAGGCAGCCGCAGCACCGACGATCCATTTAGCGTTGTTGCCGTCGATTTTGCTATCAACACCGACCATGATGCCGTTGACGTCCTGGTCATAGTTGATGGTGCCGTTGTCGCCGTTGAAGTTGCCACCGAAGTAGCTCACCCATGCGCCGCCATTGTCTTCAAAGCCGTGACGAGAGGTGTTCAGGCGATTGTTCAGGGTATCCTGCTGCATGTTCCAGATGTTGGTGTTTGCAGACGGGATGCTCAGCGCCATGTTTGCGTAATCGGTCAGCTCAGTCTGTTGCAGAACAACAGTGTTGCCCACTTGCTGTGCCTGATAGGTGTATGCACCCAGGTCAGCTTTGTTGGCAGCAGAGAAGGTCGCGGTGCTGTTTTTGTCGTTGACATAAACCAGCTCGTTGCCTTTGTAGTCTGCGATAGAACCTTTACCTGTAGCGTTGTCGATACGAACTTTGTAGTTACCGGTTGCAGCAGCTACGTTGTCGCCCGTGTTATCAACTTCGTTCTGACCCGCTTCTACGGATGCAGTGTTGTCGTTGTCGCCATTACCGTTGATAGTCAGGTGACCATCAGAGTTCATCGCGATAACGCCGTAACCGTAGTTAGATTTAGACGTGTCGTTGGTGCGGTCGTTGACCAGGTCGGTATCCATTACATAATCGCTGCTATGGATATCGAATACGCCTGCATGGATATGACCCGCAGTATCAGTAGTGCTGGTCAGGTTCAGGGTATCAGCCTGGAACGGGTTAGCATCGAACTGATCAACGTTCACATCCAACAGACCGTCATTAGTCACGGTGATGGTGTTCGCGTACAGAGCTGCATCAGTAATGCCCCAGCCCGCAGCTACATCATCAGACATTTTAACGGTACTGTTATCGATGGTCAGCGTATCAGTAGCAACGTGGCCGTCTTCACCGATATTCAGATAAGAACCACCGGTCAGGGAAATCGTGTCGGAGATCAGACTTGAATCCGCTACGTTAACCTGAGAACCGCTGTTGATGCTTAAGGTATCAATCAGAGAGGTTTTGGTAGTATCCCATTCTGAAGCACCGTTCAGGGTCACGGTGAACAGGCCGCTCTGGTAAACACTGGTATCAACAACATGATTATCTTCAGGATACAAAGAATCAGGATCATCAACACCTACAATACGAGTGATCACTCCCGGCCACAGGCTGTTAGCCTCTACATCGAGTAGAGTAGCTGTCACATCAGTGCCAGCTGCATAACCGTCATAAGTGCCATCACCATCAGTATCAACCTGATGCACAGACATTGCAGCACCGACCCACTTACTACCGTTGTTCAGGGTCACATCCATACGGTCTGTGCCATCCCAACCATTAGTATCTACGTCAGCATTAGTGTCACGATAGCTATCAGCGCCATTCGGGAAGAAGTTTTCATCAAAGTTGCTGGAGAAAACAACATCGCCCATCAGGGTTGAATTGTCGAAGGTTGCAGTAGTCTGCATCGCGTTGTCAGCATACGGATTGGCGATTGCAGCAATTGCAACATCATCAGCAGTAGGATTACCGCTGTAATTGCTGGCATTGCCCGTATGACCAAACCAACCATCCGTTCCTTCATCAGTCCATGAACCTGAGGTCACAGTAGAATCTTTAACAGTGATTGTGTTGTTAAACACTTCCTGGCTGTTAACACCAGTAGCAACGGTATTATCGTCAACATCTGACCATTCATAACCCTGAGTCAGTGTGATACCCGCTACATGAGAGTTATTCTGGATTGCCAGATCAACTTCTTGATCCAGAGTGATGGCTGTACCCATATCATAAACATCAACAACGTGGGTATCTGCGGTACCGTCAGTATACTTACCGTTGTAAGTATAATGTTCGTAGTTATCGTCAATAGTAGAGTTATCGACAGTCAGAGTCAGACGATCGTACACATAGCCAGTATCGCGATCGTTAGCACAATCAGTGGTCATGCACTCGGAAGTAATCATGCCGTGGATGGTGCTGTTTTTAATTGTCAGGCTGTTATCGTTGGTGTTGGTAGAGATACCATCATCCAGATAGTAAGTGGAGATAACGCCGTTGACAGTTGCGTTATTAATAACAGGATAGATATCACCGTTATAGAAGCTGTCAGTTGCGTAGTTGTTCCAACCTACATAACCATCATAGTAAACACCATCTGCATAAGTGGCATCATCGTAATGATGGAAAGTATTGTAGGTCGTGCCAGAAATGTCGTTAGTTGTTGTAGCATTTGCCTGAGAGGCGATTGCCAAAGTGCAAGCCAATGCTAATTGTGATACTACAAGTTTCTTTTTCCAGGAGTGCATTTGTCATCCCTCCTCAGGGACGTATATTCGTTGGTCCATCAATTAACAATGCAATATGAGTATTGTTGCGGGTGTAATTATGCGATGCACAGGATAAAAGGTTCAATTAATCTTTACTTAATGTCTGTATTCGGACAACTTAATTGAGTGATAACCGCTCGCCAAAAACAACAACAAACCCAATAATATCAATAAGTAACAACAATTCAATTTTCTAATAAAAACATAAAAAAACCACTAAATAAAATAAAACATTCACCTTCGAAATTTGAAAAAATCATTTATCCAATTTATAGAATAAATACAAAAACAAACCACCATTGAAAATAAAATCAGCATCTATGGTTGATGCGATAATTAAAAACATAGTTATATATAAAAACAATTAAAACGCCATTCAATTCATCATTGGCAATAATTTAAGAATTCCCTGAAACCGTCTTCATCGCCCCTGCGCCGATCTCCTCCTTTATAAGCACAACTTTAGTAAAACATCACGATGGTGATTCGGTTACAATGGATGCATGTTCCACAAACATCAGGCAAATCATGACCGATTTAATCACTCGCCCACGCCGTCTGCGCCGCTCACCTGCGCTGCGGGCTATGTTTGAAGAGACAACACTGAGCTTAAACGACCTGGTGTTGCCGATCTTTGTTGAAGAAGAGATCAACGACTACAAGGCCATCGACGCCATGCCTGGCGTGATGCGCATTCCGGAGAAACATCTCGCCCGCGAAATCGAGCGTATTGCGAATGCGGGTATCCGCTCGGTAATGACCTTCGGCATTTCACACCACACCGACGCGACCGGCAGCGATGCCTGGAAGGAAGACGGCCTCGTGGCGCGCATGTCGCGTATCTGTAAAGACGCGGTGCCGGAAATGATTGTCATGTCCGACACCTGCTTCTGTGAATATACCTCTCACGGCCACTGCGGCGTGCTGTGTGATCACGGCGTGGATAACGATGCAACCCTGCTGAATCTGGGTAAACAAGCCGTTGTCGCTGCGGCGGCGGGTGCCGACTTCATCGCGCCTTCTGCGGCAATGGATGGTCAGGTACAGGCAATTCGTCAGGCGCTGGACGCTGCCGGGTTTACCGATACCGCGATCATGTCCTACTCCACCAAGTTTGCATCCTCATTCTACGGCCCGTTCCGCGAAGCTGCGGGCACGGCACTGAAAGGCGACCGTAAAACCTATCAGATGAACCCGATGAACCGCCGCGAAGCGATTCGCGAGTCGCTGCTGGATGAAGCACAGGGTGCGGATTGCCTGATGGTGAAACCGGCAGGCCCATATCTGGATATTCTGCGCGATATCCGCGAACGCACTGAGCTGCCAATTGGCGCGTATCAGGTGAGCGGTGAGTACGCGATGATCAAATTCGCCGCCCAGGCGGATGCGATTGATGAAGAGAAAGTGGTGCTGGAAAGTCTGGGTGCGATTAAGCGCGCGGGCGCGGATCTTATCTTTAGCTACTTTGCGCTGGATTTGGCTGAGAAGAAAATTCTGCGCTAGTGGGTGCTTTCCCCCTCACCCTAACCCTCTCCCTCCAGGGAGAGGGGACCGGTTTTCTCCCTCTCCCTGTGGGAGAGGGCCGGGGTGAGGGCATCAGCCCGCACATATCCCCCATCAAGCCCGATAAAAAGGCTTATCCCCCAGAATCGTCGCCCGGTGCATAATCCGGCGCTGCGGCAAATAATCGGCATTGGCATAGTGCTGCGTGACGCGGTTATCCCAAATCGCCACATCGTTCGGCTGCCAGCGCCAGCGTACCTGAAACTCCGGTTTCGTGACGTGCGCAAACAAGAAGTTCAGCAGCGCCTCGCTCTCTTTCTCCGAGACATCCACAATTCGCGTCGTAAAACCTTCATTGACGAACAACGCCTGCTTACCGGTTACCGGATGCGTGCGCACCACCGGATGCAGCAGCGGCGGGTGTTTGGCCACCGCTTCCAGCCAGCGCTGATGCTCTTCTTCGGTTTTGCGGTATTTGTATTCCTGGAATGATTTCTTGAAATCGTGCTCCGCCTGCAAGCCGCTTAACAGTTTACGGAACGGCTCAGAAAGCGCCTCCCACGCCGCAATGCCGCTGGTCCAAAGCGTATCGCCACCGGTGGAGGGTAGCTCTTTTGACGCCAGGATCGCGCCCGCAGGCGGCGTTTCGATAAACGTCACATCGGTATGCCAGTTATCATTATCCGGCGGATTGTTGTCATGCGTATCCAGAACGATAATTTCCTCTACACCTGGCGCATGAGGATAGACCGGGTGAATATGCAGATCGCCAAATCGCAATGCCAGGTCACGCTGTAGCTCAGGGGTAATCACCTGATTGCGCAGGAAAATGACCTGATGGCGCAGCATCGCATGATAAAGTTGCTCAAACTGGTTATCGTTCAGCGGGCGCGTTAAGTCAACGCCGCTAATTTCAGCACCAATGTAAGGCCCCAGCGGGGTGACGGTCAGACGTTCACTCATTGCACTTCTCCATGCCAGGGCGTCAGACGACGCTGCAACGCGCGCAGCCCCAGTTCTAAAACAAACGCGATAATCGCAATCACCGCAATGCCTGCCAGCACGACGTCGGTCGCTAAAAACTCGCCAGCAGATTGCACCATAAAACCTAACCCGCGCGTGGCGGCAATCAGTTCAGCCGCGACCAGCGTCGACCAGCCTACGCCCAGGCCAATACGCAACCCGGTGAGGATTTCCGGCAGCGCGCCAGGCAGAATCACATACCACAGCACCTGAAGGCGGCTGGCACCCAGCGACTGCGCAGCCCGAATGCGTACCTGCTGCGCGCTCTTCACGCCTGCCAGCGCCGACATCGCAACGGGCGCGAAAATCGCCAGGTAGATCAGCAAGATCTTCGAGGTTTCCCCGATACCGAACCAGATAACCATCAACGGCAGATAGGCCAGCGGCGGCACCGGGCGGTAAAGCTCAATGATCGGATCCAGAATGCCGCGCACCGTGGCGTTCAGGCCCATCGCGATCCCCACAGGAACGCCAATCAATACGGCCGCCAGCAGCGCGACCAGAATACGGGCCAGGCTCGCCGAAAGGTGCTGCCACAGCGTGGCATCCATAAAGCCCTGCGGCCCGGCAATGGTTATCAGTTTTTGCAGTACCTGCCCCGGCGGCGGCAGAAACAGCGGGCTGATAAGTTGCAGGGCAGCCACGCCCCACCACACCGTTAACAGCACCAGCAGCGTCGCCAGGCTTAGGGTTATCTGGCGGGAAAGCGGCCAGCGCCACTTCACCGTTTTCAGGCGCGGTTTATCATTAGCAACTACGCTCATGAGAAGGCCTCCCGTTGTTCAAATACGCGACTCAGAACGTACTCGCGCATGGCGATAAACTGCGGGTCCGATTTAATGCTGCGGCAGGACTCCCCGGCGACATAACGACGAGCAAATTCCAGCGGCAGACGCTCCATCACCCTTCCCGGCCCCGGCGAAAGCAGCACCAGCTCGGTCGCCAAAAAGACCGCTTCTTCTATATCGTGTGTAATCAGCATTACCTGCTTGCCGGTGTCATTCCACAGCTTCAGCAGCAGGGTTTGCATTTGTTCACGGGTAAAGGCATCCAGCGCCCCGAACGGTTCATCCAGCAACAACAGCTGCGGATTCGCGGCCAGCGCCCGGGCGATACCCACACGCTGGCGCTGTCCGCCGGAAAGCTGCCAGATAAAGCGTTTTTCCGCCCCTTCCAGCCCGACTTTCTTCAGCATTTCTCGGGCGATTTCCAGCCGTTCCGTCTTCGCCATTCCGTTCAGTTGAAGACCCAGCGCGATGTTATCCTGCACGTTGCGCCACGGCAGCAGCCCTTCGTTCTGGAAAACCACACCGCGCTCTGCACCCGGCCCTTCTACACGTTTTCCACCCAGCGTGATGCTGCCCTGCTGATACGGTACAAATCCGGCAATCAGGTTCAGCAGCGTGGTTTTGCCGCAGCCTGACGGGCCAAGCACCACCAGCAGTTCACCGCTGTCCAGCGTGAGGTTGATATCCTCCAGCGCCGGTTTGCCGCCGTAATCGGCATAAAGATGAGAAAGTTGCAGCATCACAGACTCCTTACAGACTCCTTATTTCACAAAGCGATCGGTCACGTACTGGCTGTAATCCGTCGCCGCCGCCGGCACTTTACCCTGCGCTTTAAGGAACTCGGCGGTGTCGATAATCGCCTTATTAACCGGGCCGTTCAGCTCCTTCACCTGCTGGTCGGCGGTCAGATAGGTATTACCCTTCACCAGCCCCGGGACATCGCTTTCCGGCACTCCGCTTAAGCGCGCCAGTTTGCTGATGTTATCCGGCTGTTTCAGCCAGGCTTCCGGGTTGTCGATATAGCCGCGCTGGGCATCAATCGCGCTTTTCGCGAAGGCACGCACCACGTCAGGATGCTTCTCGGCGAAGTCTTTACGCACGACCCATACATCCAGCGTTGGCGAACCCCACTGGCCTACTTTTTCGGAATCGGTCAGCACCGTGCCGTCTTTTTCCAGCTCATTCACCGCCGGTGCCCAGACGTATGCGCCATCGATATCGCCACGCTGCCAGGCGGCAATAATCGCCGGTGGCTGAAGATTAAGAATTTGTACCTGGCCTGGCTTAATGCCCCAGTGTTTCAGCGCAGCCAGCAGGCTGTAGTGAGTGGTGGAGATAAACGGCACGGCAATACGTTTACCGATTAAATCTTCTGGTTTGGTGATGTTTTTCTTCACCACCAGCGCTTCGGAATTACCGAGCTGCGAGGCGAGCAGGAACACTTCAATTGGCACCTGCTGACTGGCGGCCACCGCGAGCGGGCTGGAACCCAGGTTGCCAATCTGAACATCGCCAGAGGCCAGCGCGCGAACGATGCTCGCGCCGCTGTCGAACTTGCGCCAGTCAGGTTTTGCGCCGCTCAGTTTGCTGAAGGTGTCATCCGCCTGTGCGACTTTCGCCGGTTCGGCGGAAGTCTGGTATGCGATGGTAACGTCCACGGCCTGCGCCTGAAATGCGATCAGTGCTGCGGCGGCGAAGAGTGAAATACGCGATGAAATAGCCATTGTCTGCTCCCTCTGTGTCTTGTTATGGGTGCAGTATTTCCGGGCGCGGAATTTTGTTAAAGGAATTAAAACGTCTTGTTAATGCCTTTTCGTTTTTAGAAAAAAAGTGGGATTAGATAGATAAGATATGGGGAAGGAAAATATCGGATGGCGGCGACGCCATCCGACAAGGGCTAACGAAGGCGTTTCAATGCGGCGATATCCGCAGGCGTCGTGCGGCAGCAGCCGCCAATTAACCGCGCCCCCGCCGCCTGCCACTGCGGCAAATGGTGCGCTAAGGTATCGCACGCCTCGCCGTGGTGGTGCCAGGTTTTACTCACCGCGTCATAATGCTCGCCGGAGTTCGGATACACCACCAGTGGCAGCGGCGTCAGGCTATGCAGATGGCGTAGCGCGTCGTTAGTGTTTTCCAGCGCGATACAGTTAATGCCTACCGCAATCACCTGCGGGTAACGGGCCAGCGTGGCGATGACATCACGCAGCGGTGTGCCGTCGCTGAGGTGCTGCGCATCGCGCAGGGTGAACGAAAACCAGGCGCGCGCCGTCGGGTATGCCGTGAGTAGTTCCGCCAGCGCCGAAATCTCCGCAAATGACGGCAGCGTTTCGCAGGCCAGCAAATCGGCCCCCGCCTCCAGCAACGCGTCTACGCGAGGGCGATGGAATGCCTGAAATTCTTCCGCGCTGCGCTGATAATCACCGCGATATTCCGAACCATCCGCCAGATACGCGCCATACGGCCCAACCGAGCCGGCCACCAGCAACGTTCCCGCCTGCGAATTTTCCGTCTGATAGAACTCGCGTGCCTCCTGGGCCAGCGCCACGCTGCGGGCAATCAACGCCCGAGACTGCGCTTCATCCAGCCCACGCGCGGCAAAGCCTGCGGGGGTCGCCTGATAGCTGGCACTGATCGCCACCCGCGCCCCGACGCGGAAATAGTCGAGATGCACATCGCGAATCAGCGTTGGGTTTTCCATCAACACTTTCGCTGACCACAGGCTATCCGCCAGATTACAGCCGCGCCCTTCCAGTTCGGTGGCCATCGCGCCGTCCAGCAATACAAACGGCTCTGCGTCGAGAATGGCGGTTAATGGATTACTCTGCGACATGTTGGATCTCCTGAACAGGCTGACGGGAACGCGTCAGATAATAAGCGCCATAACACAGCGCGACAAACGGCAACCCGCAATAGAGCGCGATGCGCTGGCTCGGGTCAAATGCCAGGCCCACGCAGGCAACCAGGCAAAGGATAAAGCCCAGCACCGGCACCGGCACCGGCACCAGCGGATACCACGGCGCGCGGTACTGCAGTTCGCTAAGCGCCCGGCCCTGTTGCAGATGGCGGCGACGGAAGACAAAGTGCGAGGCACAAATGCTGAGCCACACCGCCACCACGGCAAAACCAGAAATCGCCGACAGGGCGACAAATACCGTATCCGGCGCGATGATGCTGGAAAAGAGCGCCAGTACCCCGCCCAGCATACTGACCGACAGCGCCACCAGCGGCACGCCGTTTTTGCTGACGCGGGAAAAACAGTGCGGCAACGTACGTTCATTGGAAAGCGACCACAACATGCGCCCGGACGCATAAAGCCCCGAGTTCGCCGCCGACAGAATCGCCGTCAGAATGACAAAATTAAAGATATCTGCCGCATACGGAATGCCCACCTTTTCGAAGACCAGTACAAACGGGCTTTTCTCAACCCCCGCCTGGTGCATTGGGATCAGCGCCGCCAGCACAAAAACGGTACCGATAAAGAAGATGATTAAGCGGGCAATGGTGGTGCGAATGGCAACCGGGATCACTTTGTGCGGATTTTCCGTTTCCCCGGCGGCGATGCCGATAAGCTCGGTGCCGGAGAAGGCAAAGTTTACCGCCACCATGGTCATCAGGATGGGTAATCCGCCGTGCGGGAACCAGCCTTCTGCGGTGAGATTATGCAGCCCCGGCGCGGGTGAGCCATCCTGCATTGGAATAAAACCGAAGATAGCCGCGCCGCCCAGGATAATAAAGGCAATGATGGTGATAACTTTGACCAGCGAGAACCAGAATTCACCTTCAGCAAAGAAGCGCGTAGAGATAACGTTCAGGCCGTAAATCAGCACGCAGAACACCAGACACCAGGCCCAGATGGGTACCTGCGGGAACCAGTATTGCATACAGAACCCGGCGGCGGTGAAGCTGGAACCCAGCGCGACCGTCCAGGTAAGCCAGTAAAGCCAGGCGACGGTGTAACCAGTTGCCGGGCCGAGATAGCGGGATGCGTAAACATGAAATGCCCCGGTTTCCGGCATCGCCACGGAGAGCTCGCCGAGGCATTGCATCACCAGCCAGACGACCAGCGCGCCAATCAGATAGGCCAGCAATGTTCCCGCCGCGCCAGTGGTCGAAATGATATAACCCGTGTTGAAAAACAGCCCTGTGCCAATAACCCCACCCAGCGACAGCATAATCAGGTGGCGCGTTTTCATGGTGCGCTTGAGTTGCCCACCTTGTTGTTGTGTTGTTTGCATTATGACCTTCTAAACGTATGGACATCTAAACATCCAGATGAAGGTGTTGTTATACCGCGTATGTTAGGGAAATGCAAAATGGGGGGGTGAGGATTGCCGGGTGGCGGCTGCGCCTTACCCGGCCTACAGATAATCGGACGCTATATTACTCGTCGAAGAACCAATATCCCTGATTAATCAACGCCGTCAGCTCTTCAGCAAACACCGGGTTGGTTAACGCCTCGCCCAGCTCAGCCTTGCCAAGCGTCGTGTAGCGGGAGAGCGCATCTGCCGCCGCCGCGTCGCTGACGTCCAGCGGTTCGCTGTTAACGAACACGCTGCCGCTCACGCTCAGCACACGCAGCCCGTTCAAACGCACCAGCGTTTCTCCGTCCATCAGCGCGTCTACCACTTCCTGCGGCTCATAAGGCGGCTCTGCCGGGGCGATATCCAGCTCATGACGCGGCGTAGTCACAAAGCTACCAAACCACTGCTTAAAATCGTCCGGCTTGCTGATCATCTCGATCATCATTCCGCGCAGGCGCTCAAGTTCATACTCTTCAATGCGGCCAGCGTGTTCACGTACGGTGAGATCCGGATCGCTGTAGTGTTCGCTGCCGAGATCGTTTTCCAGCGCGTAATCAGCGAAACTGCTGATCAGATCGCGTCCGTTTGGCCCTCGGAAGCCAACGGAATAGTTCAACGCTGTTTCATGGGTAAAGCCGTCGTGAGGGAATCCCGGTGGAATATAGAGAATATCGCCCGGCTCCAGATCTTCATCGATGATCGGCTCAAACGGATCGACGTGCAACAGCGCCGGATGCGGGCAGAACTGACGCATCGGCAGTTTGTCACCCACGCGCCAGCGACGGCTGCCCATGCCCTGAATAATAAACACATCATACTGATCGATATGCGGGCCCACGCCGCCGCCCGGTACAGAGAAGGAGATCATTAAATCGTCCAGACGCCAGTCCGGCAGGACGCGGAACGGACGCACCAGCTCCGCCGATGGCGCGTGCCAGTGGTTCACTGCCTGCGCCAGCAGCGACCAGCCCGTCTCGCCTAAGCCATCGAAATGCTCAAACGGGCCATTGCTCGCCTGCCATTTTCCGTTGGCATGGCTTACCAGTCGGCTGTCGACTTCGGGTTCCATCGCCAGGCCAGCCAGTTCATCCGGGGTGATCGGATCAACAAAGTCAGCGAACGCTTTCTTCAGTACAACAGGTTTTTTCTGCCAGTATTTCTCAAGAAACTCCGGCCAGTTAAGGTTAAGTTGATAAGCCATTTTTTCATACCATCAGTGAGCAAACAGGCCTGATTATACGGAGCAGACGAACAGCGCTGCCTTGTCATGGGTCAATCGCGCGCGATATGCCTGATTGCGCGATTTATGATCCAGATTCATAAACTCTAGCGATTCACCCTGTCTAATCACATGAATCCCGTTGCGCTATGCTTCTTCCCACAGCAAATTCCCTCTCAGGAGCGCAATCATGAACAAACGCATACTTGGCAAGTCAGGGCTGGAAGTCTCCGCCCTTGGTCTCGGCTGCATGGGACTCAGCTTCGGCTATGGCCCGGCGACCGATCGTAAACAGGCGATTGAGCTGATTCGCGCCGCCGTCTCACGCGGCGTTACCTTCTTCGATACCGCAGAAGTTTACGGCCCGTATATTAATGAAGAAGTGGTGGGCGAAGCGTTGGCCCCGTTTCGCGACCAGGTGGTCATCGCCACCAAATTCGGCTTCACCTTTGGCGACGATAACAAACAGCAGATCCTCAACAGCCGCCCGGAACACATCCGCGTTGCCGTTGAAGGTTCGCTCAAACGGCTGAAAACCGATGTTATCGACCTGCTCTACCAGCACCGTGTTGACCCGGAAGTGCCGATTGAAGATGTCGCTGGCGTAGTGAAAGATTTGATTGCCGAAGGCAAAGTAAAACACTTTGGTTTGTCCGAAGCGGGTGTCGAGACGATTCGCCGCGCGCATGCGGTGCAGCCCGTCGCCGCGCTGCAAAGTGAATATTCCATGTGGTGGCGCGAGCCGGAACAGGCGATTCTGCCGCTACTGGAAGAACTGGGGATTGGTTTTGTGCCGTTTAGCCCTTTGGGCAAAGGCTTTTTGACCGGCGCAATCACCGCCAATACCACCTTCGGCGATGACGATTTCCGCAGCAAAGTGCCGCGTTTTGCCGCCGAGGCGCGTGAAGCTAACGAGCAGCTGGTACGGCTTATCGGTGAGTTGTCCAAAGCGCAAAACGTGACGCCTGCGCAAATCGCCCTCGCCTGGCTGCTGGCGCAAAAACCGTGGATCGTGCCGATTCCCGGCACCACCAAACTGCATCGTCTGGAGGAAAACCTGGGGGCAGCAGAAGTGGTCCTCGCACCAGCCGATTTGCAAAAAATCACCCAGGCGCTGGAAACCGTGCGCATCGTGGGTGAGCGTTATCCAGCGGCCTTACAGGCGCGCGTCGGGAAATAAACCGCACGGCCCGGTCTCCGCTGACCGGGCCAAACCGGTTATGCCGCCTTCGCGTACGCCCACTCGCGTAAACGCTGGAACAGCACATACAGCGCAGGGATAAACACAATTCCCACCACCGTCGCCACCAGCATGCCGCTGAATACGGTGGTACCAATGATGCGGCGGCTTTGCGCTCCGGCCCCCGTCGCCAGCACCATCGGCGTGACGCCAATAATGAACGAGACGGCCGTCATCATCACGGCACGGAAGCGGCGTGACGCGCCTTCGCGCGCGGCATCCACAATCGACATCCCTTCTTCCCGCCGCGTACGGGCAAACTCGACGATCAGAATGGCGTTTTTCGCCGCCAGAGCGATTAACAATACCAGACCAATCTGCACATAAACGTCGTTGGCGTACCCGGCAATCCACAACCAGGTGAGCGCACCACCGATAGCGACCAGCACCGAGAGCATCACGCTTGCTGGCAGCGTCCAGCTTTCGTACTGGGCGACGAGGAACAGCCACGCCATCACCACCGCCGCCAGCACAATCCAGATGGCCTGATTTCCCGTCTGCTGCTCCTGATAGGAGATTCCGCTCCAGGCGTAGCTGTAACCTTCCGGCAGCGATTCTTCCAGAATCTGCGCCATCGCGGTCATGGCGGTGCTGCTGCTGACGCCCGCCGCTGCCGATCCGCTCACCGACACCGATGGAAACTGGTTGTACTGTTGCAGGAATGGCGCGCCGACGGTTGGCGTGATGGTCACGAGGTTGCTCAGGCGCACGCGATCGCCGCCGGTGCTGCGAACGTAGAGCTCGCTGATTTGCTCGGCGCGTTCCCGCCACTGCATTTCGTTTTGCATCACCACGTGATACGAGCGGTTGTTGATAGTGAAATCCCCGGCGCGAGTGCCGCCGAAAGCCGTTTGCAGGCTATTAAAGATTTGCGAGACCGGGACATCCAGCCGCGCCGCGCGCTCGCGGTCAACGGTGAGCGTCAACTGCGGCACGTTGCTGCTCCAGGTGGTGAAGACCCGGTTTAGTTGCGCATGCTGATTAGCTTTGCGCAGCACCTGCTGAGTCACTTTCTCCAGTTCATCCGGTGACTGTCCGGCCTGCGCCTGAATACGCAGGTCGAAACCGGATGCATTACCCAACCCCGGCAATGTGGCGGGGGCGAAGGTCATAATGGTCGCTTCCGGTAGCGCAAAAAGCTGCTGCTGAAGCGACGCCATCACCGCCTCCAGCGGCGCGCGCTCGTGCCACTCTTTCAGCATGACGGACATAAACCCGCCGCTCGACGCGGTGGTGCCGTTGAGAATATTAAAACCAGAAACCTGGATAACGTCGCTCACCGCCGGGTTCTCCACGATAATTTGCCGTGCCTGCGCCATTACCGCCTCCGTGCGCTCAAGCGAAGCGGAATCCGGTAACTGCACGCTGGCAAAGAAGTAGCCCTGATCTTCCTGCGGCAGAAAACCTTTCGGCATGCTGCTGAAACAAAATGCAGTGACCGCCGCCGCAATGCCTATCGCCAGCAATGCCAGCTGCGGGCGCAGATTGAACAGCCCCACCAGCCGAACATAAATGCGGCGCGTGGCTTCCAGCCCACGATTAAACCCACGGAATATCAGCGCCGGGCGCTCAGCGCGCGGACGAAGCAATAATGCGCACAGGGCGGGCGTGAGCGTCAGCGCCACCAGGCTCGACAACACCACCGCCGCCGACAGCGTGACGGCAAACTGACGATACAGCTCGCCGACGATCCCCGGCAGCAAGGCTACCGGCACAAACACCGCCAGCAATACCAGCGACGTGGCGATCACCGGCCCGGCGATTTGCTGCAACGCTTTCGCCGTGGCGTCCCGGCGATTCATGCCTTCTGCCATAAGCGATTCGACGTTTTCGACCACCACAATGGCGTCGTCCACGACCATGGTCAGCGCCAGAATAATCGCGAATAAACTCAATGTGTTGGCGGTATACCCCAGCAGATAAAGCACCGCAAAGGTCCCCACCAGCGAAACAGGGATCGCCAGTGCAACAATGAGCGTCGCACGCCAGCTTTGCAGAAACAGCGAAACCACGACCACAACCGCCAGCAGCGTGAGCGCCAGCGATACCCCAATCTCTTTTATCGTCGCCGCGACAAAACGGGTGGTATCGAATTTCACTTCATAGGTTAAATCCGCCGGGAAACGCGCGCCCAGCCGTTCCAGCTCGGCACGCACGCTTTCCGCTACGTTAAGCGCATTCGCCGACGGCGTAGGGTAAATACCGAGATAGGCAGAATCGTGGCCATTCAGCTGCGCGCCTGCGTTATAGTTGCGCGCGCCCAGTTCGATGGTCGCGACATCTTCCAGCCGCACGCGCTGGCCGTTTTCGCCGGTACGCACAATGATATGGCGAAACGCTTCAACCTCATTTAGTCGCCCCAGCCCTTTGATGGTCAAGGTCTGCTGCTGACCGTTAAAGACCGGCGGCGTACCAATTTGCCCGGCAGCACCCTGCACGTTTTGCTCACGCAGCGCCTGCGAAATATCATCGGTCGTAATATTAAGCGCGTTCATGCGATCCGGACGCAGCCAGATACGCATGCTGTAATCCCTGGCGCCGAACATCTGCACTTGTCCAACACCCGGCAAACGCGCCAGCGCTTCACGCACCTGGGTACTGGCATAGTTGCTGACAAACTCTGGCGAGTGAGATTGATTCGGTGAATATAAACTCACGCCCATCATCAGATTGGTCGCCCGCTTACGCACCTGGACGCCATTCTGCTGCGCCTCGGCGGGGAGCTGTGCCAGTGCCTGCGAGACGCGGTTTTGTACGTCAATCGCCGCGAGATCGGGATCGGTTCCGGCAGCAAAGGTGATGCTAAGGCTGTAGCTGCCTTCATCAGAACTGGTCGATTCCATATAAAGCATATGATCGACGCCATTTAGCTGGGTTTCCAGCGGCGTGGCGATGGCTTCTGCTACGTCGGTCGCGCTGGCACCTGGCCAGCTGGCGCTGACGTTAACTACCGGCGGCGTGATTTGCGGGTACTGTTCGACCGGAATAATCTTCAGGGCAATCGCGCCCAGCAGGGTAATGACCAGCGCAATCACCATCGCGAAGCGGGGGCGCTTAATAAAGAAAGTCAGCATAGCGGCTCCTTAATTCAGCACCTGGACCGCAGCGCCGTTTTGCACGCGCTGCACACCCTCGACCACCACGCGCTCACCGGCTTTCACGCCTTCCAGCACCTGATAAGCCTGTCCAATCTGCCCGGCTAATTTGAGCGGGCGTTTTTCGGCAGTATCGTCCTTTGAGATAACCCAGGTGTAGAACCCGTCGCCGTTTTGCATGACCGCGGCTGCGGGCAGCGTGACCACCTGCTGTGCCTCCTGCGGGCGGAGCCAAACGTTAATACTGCCGCCCGGCAGCAGACGATGACGTGGATTGGCAAATTCCGCGCGCAGCGTGACGCTGGCGGTACGCGGGTCAATACGATTATCCACTGACGTCAGCACGCCGTCTTCGCGTGCATCGCCCACCTCAATCTGCGCCAGCCACGCTTTTTTCAGCGCACCAACGTCCGCATGACGATCGACTTTGCTGGCGAAGACCTGCTCTTCCAGCGCGAACGCGATGCGAATAGGGTCGAGCTGCACCACATCAACCAGCGTACCGCTGGATGGGCTCACCAGACTGCCGACATGAAATTGTGTGTGACCAATACGGCCATTTACCGGGGAGGTAATGCGCGTATAGCCCAGCGTGACCTTCCGTGCCTCCACGCGCGCGCTGGCCTGTGCGACGGCGGCGCTGGCGACATCGCGCTGCATACGAGCGTTATCCACATCGTTACGGCTAATGGCGTCGCTGCTTTTCAGGCTTTGATAGCGATTGAGCACTTGCTGAGCCTGACGTAACGTGGCTTGCGCGCTGTTTAGCTCTGCCTGCGCTAAGCGCAATGCCGCCTGATGTTCCGCGTCATCCAGTTCAAATAACAGGTCACCCTGCTTCACATACTGGCCGTCATGGAAATGAATGGTGTGAATCGCGCCCTCAATGCGTGCGCGCAGCTCAACGGTATGAATCGCTTCGATACGGCCCGGTATCTGGCGCTCGGCGGCATGGCTGACGTTTTCAACGGTAGAAACGCGAACGGCAATAGCCGATGCGAAAGCGGGGCTCAACGAGCAGGCAATCAGCACACAGCTGAGTACGGCGTGGCGGATGGTTTTTGGCATAAATATCCCTTGTAGTCTTCCTTCAAATTCCGTGAAGGAAGTCGTCCATTTTTACTACAGGGATTGTTACAGAAGCGGGCTAAACCAGGTCTAAACAAGCGGACACGCGGGTTACTGCGCTGCGCAGATCCGGGGATGATCGCTGGCAACCGCCATGCGCAGCAACAAGCGATGGCCAATGTCGTTCTGCCAGTTAAAACTGTTTTGCAGCACCACGATGGCGTTGCCGTGGCGTTTATCCAGGCCGATATAGCTGCTGTAACCACCTATAAAACCGGATTGATAGAGCAGGGTTTGCCCATAGGCGGAATAGCCTAACCAGCCCAGGGCCGCCGCGTCATCATCGCTCTGGAAGCGACGAAGGGTCATGGCGTCAGCAAAAGCGTGGTCCAGCTGTGTGTCACCGGTACCGGAGAGATGTGCCTGCAAATAGCGCAGCAGGTCATTGCCCGTTGACCACATTGACGCCGCGCCGACCATATCATGGCTGAAGCGCCACTCCGGCACGACTTCTCCACGGGCGACGAATTTTGGCTGATCCCCCGCCTGCCCGCGCGCGCGCAGAATATAGCCGGGGAGTTTTTCCGGCACGTAACCCGTATGCGTCATTTTTAGGGGAGTGAAAATGTCCTGCTGCGCCATGTTGGGAATCGTTCGCGAGGCATTTTGTTCCAGCGCGCTGTCTAAAATGGCGTAACCCAGATTGGAATAATTCACCTGAACGTTATCCGGCGCACGGAAGGTGCTGAGATAATCCTGATACTCACCGCGATCCAGATCATCGTAAAACTGTTCGCCGGTAAAAATGTAGCGCACCAGTTTGCCTAACATCGGCAAATCATAAGCCTGTCTTGGCAGGCCCGCCGTATGGCTGGCAAGCTGCTCGACGGTAATTTTTTGCGCATCCGGGCTCAGTTCTTTCTCAGATGGCAATAATTCCCGGAGCGTCGAATGCCACGCCAGCTTATTTTCCTGCACCTGTAATGCGGCAATTTCAGCGGTCACGCCTTTGGTAACCGACCCCACAGCGAAAAGCGTATCGCCGGTTACCGGCACGCGTTTATCTGAATCAGTAAAACCGTAGCTGAAGAGTTGTGGCGGCTGATTATGTGAAATCACGCCAATCACCAGCGCGGTGGAACGCTGGCGGGCAAAATGGTCGCGGGAAAGCTGTGCTATTTGCTGATTTAAGGGGGCGTCGCAGAGCGTGTGCAGCGAAGTATTGGTATCCAGCGTATCAACCGGATTACTGGAAAGTGAGGAGTGACAACCTGTCAGGAACATGCCCATCAGAAGGGTTAACGGTAATGGGATAGTCTTCAGCAAAATCTCACTCTTTCCTGCGCAGCGCACTTTTTCGACGCGCAATAATAATGGAATGACAGAGATAAAGACAGCAGGAAAAAGGCTAAAAGTATTTGCCAGATAGCATAATGCCATCCGGCAAATAACAGGCATAGAGGGTAGTAAAGCTTACGCCAGCGTAAAGGCTGGCGTATTCAGGCTAATCAGAACTGGTAAACAGCGCCGATACCAACCTGGTTATCCGTATTCAGACCCTGACGCTGAACATTGGCATTATCGCTGTCGAGCAGGTTGATTTTATAATCTGCGTAGACGGCCATGTTTTTGTTGAAGTAGTAGTTCGCACCTACTTCGATATATTTCACGATATCCATATCGCCGGAACCATTATGGTCGCCGCGAGATTGCAGATAAGCGAGGGACGGACGCAGACCGAAATCAAACTGATACTGAGCAACCAGTTCAATGTTTTTAGTTTTGTCGAATGCGATGGTACTGGAATCATACGAACCACCGGTCATGTTACGGGTTTCCGCATAGGTCGCCGCCAGGTACAGGTTGTTCGCGTCATATTTCAGACCGCCCGCCCAGGCTTCTGCGTGTTCAGCCGTGTTTTGAGTACGCGTGAATTGCTGCTGTTGGTCGGTACGCTTAGAACCGGAGTACGCCGCAGAAGCTGCGAAGCCTTCAGCGAATTCGTAAGACACGGAACCGCCCCAACCTTCGCCGTTCTGTTTCAGCACGTTATCGCGACCGTTGTTAGTTTCGCCGCTGCCACCGTTCTTGCCCTGGTACTGGACGGCAAAGTTCAGGCCGTCAACCAGGCCGAAGAAGCCGGTGTTACGGTAAGTCGCGAGGCCGTTCGCACGACCGGTCATGAAGCCGTCGGTCTGGGTGTACGAATCACCGCCGAAGACCGGCAGCATATCGGTCCAGGCTTCAACGTCGTAGATAACGCCGTAGTTACGGCCGTAATCGAAGCTGCCGTATTCGCCCGCGTTCAGGCCGGCAAACGCCAGACGGGTTGCGGTGTCAGCGCCGTCTTCGGTTTTGTTGCCCTGAATGTTGTATTCCCACTGGCCGTAACCGGTCAGTTGGTCATTGATCTGCGTTTCCCCTTTGAAACCGAAACGAACATAGGTGTTATCGCCATCAGCGCCTTTGTCGTCAGAGAAAATATGGCGAGCGTCAACTTTGCCATATAAATCGAGTTTATTTCCGTCTTTGTTATAGATTTCTGCTGCGTGTGCTGCGCCTGCGGCCAGAATGGCAGGAATAACGACTGCGAGAATTTTTTTCATATTAAGCCACCATCATTATATTTAATTTTAAGAGTATGAAACACCAAAAAGGACTATTCATACGTGCTTCTTTGTGAAGCGTTTTATACGTTATTGAAATATTCAGAAATGAATAGCAGGCACATGTAACAAAATGTAAAAACAGGATCAAGCTAGCTTATTTGGTGGATGAATTCGAAATTAGACAATCCTGATAAAACATTTCATTAACGCAAAACGATCATGCGATAAAATAGTAAACAAACAGTAAACATGAATATTTAGCTAATATAATTTCGGGAGGTATTATCAGGTGAGAAATAAAAAACAGGGGAATTAGTGGGAAATTGGGAGAGGGAGTGGGTTTGTGAGCTTTCCCCCTCACCCCGGCCCTCTCCCTCAGGGAGAGGGAGAAAACCGCGCATATTTAACCGTTAGCTCGATCAGTTCCCTCTCCCTGAGGGAGAGGGTTAGGGTGAGGGTCCCCTCACCGTTCGCGCAGCGCTTCCTGCACTTTATTAAACGGTTTGATCAAATAATCGAGCACGGTTTTGCTGCCGGTACGGATATCCACCGTCGCAATCATGCCAGGAAAAATAGGCGATTTATGGCCGTTTTTATTCTCGACAAAGTTGTGGTCAGTGCGAATATAAACGCGGTAATAGTACACATCGCGCTTCACATCATCCTGAATCGTATCGGGCGAAATCATGACCACTTCACCTTTTAAGCCGCCATAAATCGAGTAATCATAAGCGGTAATTTTTACCAACGCTTCCTGACCGGGGTGGATAAATGCGACATCACGCGGTGAAATATGCGCTTCAATCAGCATCTGATCGTCAAGCGGTACCATACTCATTAATTTGCCATTCGGCGGGATAACGCCGCCCACGGTGGTCACTTCGATATCTTTCACAATACCGGTAACCGGCGCAGTAAATTCCAGACGATCGAGCGAATCCGTGCGCCCGCGAATGACGGAGCGCTGGGCGGCAATTTCCTCTTCCGCTTTCGATAATTCTTCTCGCGCGCGAACGTAATATTGCGTGTTCATTTCGGTGATACGGCTGTTGAGATCGTTTTTTTGCCGTTGCAGACGCAGCACTTCCACGTCACTGGCCGCCCCTTTGCGAACCAACGGTTGGGTCATCGCCAGCTCGCGATCGACCAGCACAATGCCATCCCGAAGCCCCTTAATGCCTTCTGTCAAACTGCTGCGACGCGATTCATACAGACGTGTTTCCTGCGCAATCAGCGAAGGATAGTGATGTAACTCTTCCGGGAAGGTCAGTGGGGTATCGTTCACTTCCGCATTTAAACGCGCGGCGCGCGCCAGCGCAGCGTTGTAACGGGAAATACTCTCCTGCACGCCGGACTCCGTCTTGGTGCGATCGAGCTGCGCCAGTACCTGACCGCGCTCAACGATATCGCCCTCTTTCACACTAAGGCGCGTTAAAATTCCGCCTTCCAGCGACTGGATAATCTGTTCGCGGGAGGAAGGCACCACGGTTCCGCTACCGGTCGTCACCTCGTCGAGTTCGAAAAACCAGGCCCAGACCACAAAGAGCGCCAGCAGCAGCGCCAGCGCCCAGGCGACAATCGTCGCACGCGGCAAGGGAGGCTCGTTAAAGTTTCCATCATAGAGATCTTCACGTCTCATACCGTTTCCTCCTTGCTACGGTCTGTGGCCGCGCGATTCAGCGTGGCGCGCCGAACGGATTGCGCCGGTTTGGCTGCCTCAGCGGGGCGCTGCTGCTTGAGAATGACATCGCGCGGGCCATCCATAACCACTTTGCCCTTATCCAGCACGATAATGCGATCGACAAGGTGGAGGATCGCCAACCGATGGGTGGCAATCACCAGCGTGCGACGCCCAATCCATTGCTCAAGATGACCAATCAAACGCTGTTCACTGATCTCATCCAGCCAGGCCGTTGGCTCATCCATCAGCACAATATTTGGTTGTGTAATCAGCATGCGCGCCAGGAGCAACGCCTGTCGCTGTCCACCGGAAAGGCCAAAGCCTCCTTCCAGAATCTGATAGTTGAGGCCATTTTTCTGCTGACGCACAAACTCCAGCGCCCCGCTCATGGCTAGCGCGCGGTGAATATCGTCATCGGAGGCCAGCGGTCTGCCCATCGTGATGTTTTCCCGCACCGATCCAAAAAAGAGACGCGCATTCTGGCTCAGGAATGCCATATCGCGACGCACATCGGCAACATCCAGCAACGGCAGACTGATATCATCCAGCGACACGGTGCCTGTTTGCGGGTCCTGCATCCCGGCCAGCAGTTGCAGCAGCGTACTTTTCCCCGATCCGTTGCGCCCAAGAATCGCCACCTTCTCACCGGCTTTAATCTCGAGCTTCGGTATCGTCAGGACGTTAACTTTTTCCTCTTCGTCGTAGTAAAAACCGACGTTTTCCAGCAGGTAGTTACCGTTCAGATTGGTACGATGCACGCGCTCGC
Source organism: Pseudocitrobacter sp. CD920760 (assembly GCF_057782505.1). NCBI lineage: Bacteria > Pseudomonadati > Pseudomonadota > Gammaproteobacteria > Enterobacterales > Enterobacteriaceae > Pseudocitrobacter > Pseudocitrobacter sp. CD920760. Next base: position 1,157,679 of record NZ_CM173490.1, on the reverse strand, counting down.
GCGGCTCCGGCTGATCAACCGGGCGCTTCATCAGTTCATCAAGGCTTTTACGCGCCACTTTCGCCGCCTGCCAGCGCGACAATACGCCAGAGATTTGCGCCAACGGCGCGATTGTGCGCGAAGCCAGAATCGAGGTTCCCACCAGTGCCCCAGTCGTCATATCACCGCTCATCACCAGATAGCAGCCCACCAGCAAGACCACCGCATAAACAATCGACTGCACCTCCTGCGTCCAGGTCATCAGCAGGCCAGTCAGCCAACGCTGTTTCATGCTAATGGATGCGGCAACATCGTTGCTGTTGTTCCACTGATTCTGGAAGCGGCGCTCAGCGCGCAGCAGTTTGATGTCTTCAATACCCTGCACCGCTTCCACCAGCGTGGCGTTGCGGATCGCGCTTTCACGCATACCGTCATTGGCCAGCTTGGACAGCGGTTTTTGAATCAACATGCCAGGGATTAACAGCAACGGGATTGCCAGCAGCACCACGAAGACCAGCGGGCCGCCAATCATCCACAGGATGAAGACAAACAGCAGGAAGAACGGGATGTCACTCACCGTACTGATGGTGGTGGAGGTGATCAGCTCGCGCACCGATTCCAGCTCGCGCAGCTGCGAGATAAAGGTCCCCGTCGATTTGGAGCGGGCGTTATTTTTCAGGCGCAAGGCGCGTGCGAAGACGCGGTCCGAGATGCGTAAATCGGCCCTTTTGCCGACGATATCGGAAACATGGACACGAATCATACGCATGGTAAATTCAAACAGAATCGCCAGCATGACGCCGCCAAACAGTACCCACAGTGTAGCCTCTGACTGAGAGGGCACCACGCGGTCATACACCTGCATCGAGAAAATCATACCGCTCAGCGCCAGCACGTTAGCCACCAGCGCGGCCAGCATAATATCGCTGTAGCGCCGCCAGTCTTTCAGCGCCAGTTGCCAGAACCAGTTTTTCTTATAGGGTTTGATGTACTCATCGACACGCACGTCGGGAATGGTGTCCTGCGGCCTGGCCACGGCCAGCGAGGTCAGGCGGGAGGCCAGCTCTTCGCGGTTGACCACCGTTTGCTGTTCACCGTCGCCGCTCATCAGCAGGATAAAATTACCCTCGCCATCCATGCGTGAGATAACCGCAACGGCGTCGTTGTCGAGCACCGCTATTAGCGGCAGTCGCCAGGGATCGATAAGCGAAAGGTCGGGCGGCGTGTAACGTAGCCCCAGCCCGAGCTGACGGGCGATATCTTCCTGGATTTCGCGGGCCGAGTGATTGTTGCCCTGATTCACCGCAACTCGGACATTCTCTTCGGAGAAATCGAGGCGATAATGGCGGGCGACGCTGAGCAGCGCCAACAGCCAGGGTTCATGTTGTGTTCGTGTTCTCATTATTATCACTTCCTGTGGCAGCCTGACGGGATGAGCCAGTGGTTTGTCCGGGTAAACCGTTCACCATTATCCCGTCCATGCGGTAAAGATTTGAAAGCGGCTGACAGGATTTCTCCATTGCCGCTAAAGAACTGCAAAGACCCGCCGCGCACGGCGGACGGGTCTGTTAAGGGTTAGCCTACGATTAACTGATGGTTTGCCAGCAGAGTGGCAAGGTCGGTCTGGACACCGTTCAGCGTCACCAGGGTGGTGAAATCACCGCCCTCCCCGCTCAGGTCAACCTGAATCAGCGTGTTGCTGCCTTCTGTTGTGACTTTCAGGTAGCTCAACAATTCACTGTTCGGATCGTCCATCTGCGCAATGCCGTTGATGTAGTGCGCGCTTTCATTGGCGGTGTAGCCACTGCCCTGCAACAGGTCGCTGAGGTCGATACGGTCGGAGTCCGCCGTGCCTTCCCAGGTGCCGAGCGTGAAGCCTTTCACCACATCGCTGCCGTTGCCGCCGGTGGCGTCAGCCTCGTTGAGCAGTTTGTAGAGCAGCGTATCCTGGCCGCCGTTGCCGATGTTGAAGGTGTCGTTGCCGCCGCGCCCTTCGAAGATGTTGTCGCCGGTGCTGCCGGTAAACACATCGTTACCGCCACCGCCTGCAACGCCTTCGATATTGACGAAGGTCGCTTTACCGAAGCCGGTTTCCTGCGCGTTGGCATTGCTTAGGTCAATCTTCAGCGCCGTATCGCCCGCCAGTTTGTAGTCCACGATGTCCATACCGCCCGTTGAACTCCAGACGTTTTCATCGGAGACCACTACGCTGCCGCCCGCACCGTTGTAAACATGCGTGCCCGCCGTGGCATACAGGGTGTCGTTGTAACCCGTGCCCAGAATCCCGGTGGTGTTGCTGCCATCGCTGGCGGCCAGCGCGCTGTCCTCCGCGCGAGCGCCGCTTTCCGCTGTCAGAACGTAAGCATGGTTTTTCTCCACCGCTTTCAGACCAGCCCAGGTGCTGTTGACGTTTGCCACGGACGTCAGTGTGCCGGAACTATCCAGGGCGAAGTTCTCGACACCACCGTAGTGCTGACCGTTTGCCAGCAGCACCGCGCTGTACGACTTGCTGGCATCCAGCCCGTAGAAGTAGACCAGTGCCGTCGAGTCGTTCATGTTGACCCCGCCCTGCGGGTTGATGATTTGCGAGCTGACCACTTTGCCCGTCGCTTCATCCACCAGCAGCACCGTGTTGCCATAGAAGACGTTAATGCCGTTGGCGTCCGTTAAACGCAGGATCATGCTGGTGCCGTCTTTAATGACGCTCTTGTTCTCAACGTAGGCGGTTGCGCCACCCTGCGCCCTGAACACCACCAGGTCGCGGTCGCCGTCGTAGTCAAGGTCAATGGCGAGACCGCCGGTGCTCACGTAGGTTCCGCTCAGGTTGGCGTTCTGCAACAGCGTTTGCGGCATGCTCCAGTTTACCTGTCCAGTGGTTACGTTCGTTCCCTGGTTGGTCCACAGTGCGACAATGTTATTGGCGTTACCGAGAGCAGTGCTGCCCCTTTCCCCAGCAATTTCAATCACATCCATCTTACCGTCGCCGTTCCAGTCGACAGCGATTGACGTCATGCTGCTGATATCATCGCCGAGGTTTTGCACGTTGTAGCCCGCGCCCATCCCTTTCGCCGCCAGCGTCAAATTGCCTTTACCGTCGTTATAGTAAATGGCACTGTTAGCACCGTAGCTTCCTCCCTGTCCACCCAGCCCGCCAATGAACAGATCCATAAAGCCATCGCCGTTCAGATCTGCCCACATCATGGTGGTAAAGCGGTTCGCCGTCGTGCCGGTATCACCGTAGAACACATCGTTGATGATCTGGGTGTTGGTCAGCGTCATATTGCCCGCCTCATTCGCGCCATTACTGACGATCACCAGACGTTTCGACGATGAACTGCTTCCGCCGGTATCGGTCGTGTTCGACCCGCCCGTGCCGTGATAAGCCAGGTCAACATAACCATCGTTGTTCAGGTCAACGCCCGACAGTTCACGACTTGGCTGGGCGTTGTTGTTGTTGGTGGACGCCACGCCATCCTGAGTCGTGGAGGTATAAACATAGGCCCCGGTTTTATCGAACCCGAGAATGGTGCCGTTGGTGTTCATGACCAGTTGCGAGTCGTAGCCACCGCGCGCCTCGGAGTCGTTTGGCGTACCGTCGCCGTAAGCCACATCCACGTAGCCGTCACCGTCGAAGTCAATGCCTATCACACCCGCCCACCAGGAGTAGGTGTTGGCATTGCCATCGTTGGTTTGCCCGGTCACACCGTAAGACCCCACCTGGAACGTGGTGTACGTGCCGTCGCTGTTGTACTTAAACGACTGCTGACCGTTGCCATATTCCGTATCCGATCCCAGCAAATCCATCAGGCCGTCACGGTCAAAGTCGATAAACGATGAAGACTGCTGACGATCGGTTCCGTTCAACGATACGGAGTTAAACGATCCCAGCGTCGAAGACGTGGTGCCATTCTGCGTAAAGATGGTGGAGTTGCTCAGAATGCGCCAGGTGCCATCCTCCCCGAGAGTCATCGCTGTTCCGCTATCGCTGCTGGTGGCCGCCGTTGAACTAAAGCTAATCACCGGCGCTGCCGAGACGGTCAGTTCACTGCCCGTTTTATCCCGGCTGATCTCCTGACTGTCTTTGTTGTACAGCACCGCCGTCACGTCATGAGTACCAACATCCAGCGCGTGCGAATCCTGCAACTGTACATACCAACTGTTCTTGTTCGGCTCAATAACCACATCGCCCGTGCGCGAGCTATAGGTTGTGCCATCAATCGTCACTTCCAGATACTCGTCCGCGTAGCGCGCGAAGTTCAGCGTACCGCTGATGATTGGCGTCGTATCCAGCGTGTCCTGGGTGTTGATCGTTACCGGCAGCTCAACCGTAAAGTTCATCACGTCAGAGAGCGTGCCCTCGTTACCTGCGGCATCGACAACCGCCGCCTGATAACCGTAGGTCTGCCCGTCGCGCAGCGGTTCCGTCAGTGCATACGTCCACTCTGTACCGGTCACGCTGGCGCGGCCCAGATAGTCGCCATTGCTGTCGTAAACGCGGACAAATTCGCCCGTTTTCAGCGTTTCAAGCAGCGTACCGCGCAGTACCGGTAAGCGTTCATCCGTGACCGTATTCGCACCGAAGTTCCCGGTATCCGACCCGGTATTGTCGGTGTAACCCACCACTTTGGTGACGCCGCCCGGTGCGTTGGTATCTACCGTGACAATCTGCTGCGTCGTCTGCCCGACGTTCCCGGCGTTATCGACAACGCGCAGCTGGTAGAGGTTTTCACCGTCATCCAGCTCGCGGGTGTCGATATAGCGCCAGTTAGTGCCGTTGACCACCACATCAATCCAGGTCTTGCCGCCGTCGAGGCTTATCTGCGCACGTTCATCCGCGCTCAGTTCCGCCCCCAGCGAGCCGTACAGGGTGATGGAGGTGTCATTGGTCAGGAAGTCGGTTTCGCTATAGCCGGTGTCATCCGAGATGCTGTCCACGGTAATGGTTTTCGCATCGTCCGGTTTCACCGTATCGATGGTGACCGTTGCGCTATCGGTCGCCCCGACGTTGCCCGCCGCATCGACCACGCGCACCCAGTAGTCGTGGTTGCCATCGTCCAGAACCTGCGTGTCGTTGTAGTACCAGGAAGTCCCGATAGCGATGGTATTCACCCAGGTCACGCCGCCATCCATGCTGATCTGTACGTATTCACCCGGCTGGAGCGTACTCACCAGCGAACCGTGGATCGTCAGCGTTTTATCGTTAGTGATAAAGTCGCTGTCGCTCAGGCCACTGTCTTCCGAGATATGCGTAATGGTGACCAGGTTAGCCATATCCGGGCGTACCGTGTCTACCGTGACGGTTTTGCTGGCGGTCTGACCGACGTTGCCCGCATCGTCAATGACGCGTAACTGATAAGCATAGGTTCCGTCAGCCAGCGGTGTGCCGTTGGCGTAGATCCAGTCGGTGCCGTTCACTTCCAGCTCCATCCACGCACCGCCGTTAATGCGAATTTGCAGATGCTCGCCGGTCTGCAGCCCCGCGCCCAATCGCCCTTCCAGCGAGTAGGTCTGGCTGTGCGTAATAAAGTCATTGTCAGCAATCCCCGTATCGCTGGAGATGCGGTCGATAATGATGCTCTGGCTGGCATCCGGTGCCACGCGGTCAAGTACCACGTTCTGGCTGTCGGTTGCGCCGACGTTGCCCGCCTGATCAACGACCCGCACCTGATAGTTGTGCGTACCATCGGCAAGCGTGCGGCCATCGGCGTAGCTCCACTGGGTGCCGTTGACGACCAGGTCAATCCAGCTTACGCCACCATCAAGGCTGATTTGCGCTTTATCACCCAGGCCCAGTGCCGCGCCAAGTTTACCGTTCAGCACCACATTGCCAACGTTGGTAATAAAGTCGTTGCCGACTAACCCGCTGTCACTGCTCAGGCTATCAATTGAGATATCCATCTGCGGCGGCGTGAGATCAACGCTGATGCCGTGAACGCTTTCACCGCTGTTGCCAATGGTGTTAGTGACGCTGGCTTTGATCTCATAAGCGTTGCCGTCGGTCAGTGCCATCAGCGCAACCGCCCCCACCAGCACCGACCAGATCCCGCCCACCTGCACGGTGGTTTCATAGGTGACGTTATTCAACGTCACCAACACTTTCTGCCCTTGCGGTGCCGTGGTGGTACCGGAAATGGTCAGACTCTGACCGCGTTCAGCGGCGTTGATCACGTCATCCTGCGAAACCGTGTTGATGGCGATAGTCGGTTTTTCACCGCTCAGCGTCACCTCGTGCGTGCCGCTACCGGTGTTGCCCGCCGCATCTTTCACGGTCGCGGTAATGGTGTATTTGCCATCCACCAGGCCGACGAAATCGAGCGCCGGTACGGTGACTTCCCAGGTTTCATCCGCCGCGACTTTCGCCGTATAGATACGCCCGGCGAGTTCTACGGTGATGGTCTGCCCGGCAGCGCCTTCCGCTTTGCCGCTCACAGTCTGCGCCACCAGTTGCTCTGGCGAGTTCACCAGGTCATCCCCGGCGACGACGTTAATCGTTACCACTGGCGCGACGGTATCCACGACAAAGGTTTCGCTGCTGCTGCCGAGGTTGCCGGAGGCATCGCTGACCATCGCATCCACCTGAATCGTGCCGTTACCCATCAGGGCGACATCGGCTTTCGGCACGGTTGTCTGCCAGCTACCGTCGGCGTTAACCGTCGCGGTATAGCTCTTACCGTTAACGGTCAGCGTCAGGGTACGCCCGACTTCTGCCGTGGTTGTGCCGCTGATCACCAGCGCCAGCCCATGCTCGGTTGCGTTGAGCATTCCGTCACCGGAAACTGGCGAAATAATGATTTCTGGCGGTGTGGAATCCACCAGCAGTGATTGCCCCACCTGCCCGATGTTGCCCGCACTGTCCTGAGCACTCACCGAAATGGTGTAACGCTGGCCATCTGACAACAAGGCTAAATCGGCTTTCGGGATCGTCGTCGTCCAGCGATCGCCCGTCACCGTCGCCGTGTAGTTCTGGCCGTTCAGGGTGATCGTCACTTCGCTGCCTTCCGGCAGACCACTGCTCGACCCGGTCAGCGTCAGCGCTTTGCCCTGCTCGCTGGCGTTCAGCACGCCATCGACCGCAGGCGTATCCAGCGTCAACAGGATGTTCGAGGTATTGACCGTGACCACTTTGCCCTGCGTGGTGGCATTGCCCGCGCTGTCGGTGACAGTCGCACTGATATCGACCGTGCCGTTGTTGAGCGCAGAAACCCTCTCTGCCGGAACACCAATGCTCCATTTGCCGTTAGCATCCACGACCGTACTGACGGTGTAATCGCCCACGGTGACGGTGACGGTGTTGCCCGCCACGGTGCCCGTTGTGGTACCGCTGACCACCAGTGCCTGACCATGCTCCACCAGGTTAATGATGTCATCGCCCGCCGTGGTATCGAAACTGACGCCTGGCGCCAGGGTATCAACCGAGACTGTCTGGCTGACGCTTGCCGGGTTACCTGCGGCATCAGCAATCGTGACCGTGCAGGTATATTGCCCGGAGGCCAGCGTTGCCAGCGCGTCTGGCGACAGGTCAACCTGCCAGGTGCCGTCAGCCAGTACGCTACCGAGGTAATCCACACCGTTCAGCGTCAGGGTCACCGTTGTCCCTACCGGAGCGTTAGTTGTGCCCGTGACTGCCACACCCGCTTCAGCTTCCGCAATGTTAATCACGTTATCCGCCGTGATCGGGTTCAGCGTGATGTGCGGCGGCGTGGTATCCACCTGATATTCATGGCTGGTACTCGCCGGGTTACCGACTTTGTTGGTGACCTCAACCGTGAACTGCGCCGAACCGTCACGCAGGGCCGCCAGTGCCGCCGTTGGGATAACCTGACTCCAGGAGCCATCCGCACCGACGGTCGTGGTGTACACATTGCCGCCAAAGGTGACAGTCACTTCCTGCCCCGCTTCAACGCCGGTGGTGGTGCCGCTCAGGGTCAGATCCTGCTTCATCTCCAGCGCATTAAGCACGTTATCGTCTGTCACGTCATTCACCGAGACAGAGACAGGCGCGAGATCAACGGTGACTTCATGGCTAATCTCAACCTTATTTCCCGCTGCGCTGCTGGCGCTAACGGTCATCTCCAGTTTGCCTTCGTTCCACTGCTTCACGTCGGCAGCATCAATGCCGACCGACCAGCTACCGTCTGCGGCGACCACGCCGCTGTAGCTTTTCGCGCCGATAACCAGCGTGACTTTCGCGCCAACCGGCAGATCCTCACTGCTGCCTTTCACCACCAGCGACTGGTTATGTTCGCTGAGGTTAATGACATCGTCGCCCGCCACGATATCGAAACGGATACCCGGTTCGTTGTAGTCCACCATAAAGTCATGCTGGGCTGTGCCGAGGTTGCCGTGGCCGTTGGTAACACTGGCGGTGATCGTCAGTGCGCCATCGCCAATCGCGGAGAGTTCGTTCGCCGGGATTGTCGCTTGCCAGTTCAGGCTGGCGTCAACGGTCGCTTCATAGGTTTTCCCTGCGAGCAGAACGTACACAATGTCGTTTTCTGCCGCGCCGGAGACCTTGCCGCTCACCACCACTTCAAGCGCAGATTCATCCTTGTTAAGAATGTTATCGTCGGTGATGGCGTTGATGGTAACGGTTGGCGCGCGGGTATCCACAACCAGTTGCGCGGAGCCGGACGCCGGGTTACCCGCGTCGCTGCTGGCGTTTGCCGTTACGGTGTACGTGCCATCGCCAATCTGCGCCAGATCCGCAGGCGTCACCTCCAGCGACCAGTTACCGCTGGTATCAAGTTGCGTACGGTACTCTTTGCTGTTCAGTGTGATCGTGACCCACGTTCCCGCCGTCAGACCTTCGCTTGAGCCGTTAAGGGTCAGGTTAATACCCTGTTCAACGGCGTTCAGTACGTTATCAACGGCAATCGCTTCAAAGCTGAGCCACGGCTGACCATTGTCCACCACGACCGGGCGAGACCCGGTGCCGGTGTTACCCGCGCTATCGGTTACCGAAACGTTTACGCTCTGCTGACCCGCACCCAGCACCTGCATATCGGCAGCCGGAATGCCCACGCTCCAGCGCCCCTGCGCATCCAGTTGGGTGGTGTACTGCTTACCGCCCACTTCCACGCTCACGCTATCGCCCGTGGTACCGCCGACGCTACTTCCGGTCACGACCAGCGCCTGGTTCTGCTCTGCGGCGTTGATGATGTCATCACCGGAAATCATGTCGATAGTCACCGTCGGCGCAACGGTATCAACGGTCAGTTGATGCGTCGCGGTGCTGCTGTTACCGGCTTTATCCGTCACGCTAACGGTCACGCTGGCACTGCCCTGCGGCAGCCCTGCGAGCGCGTCGCTGGCGAGCGTCAGGCTCCAGTTTCCATCGCTGTCCACCGTTGCCGGGCCACCATAGGACTGGCCGTTGATAAGAACGGTGACACTCTGCCCTGCTTCAGCGCTGGTGGTGCCGCTGAGGGTGACCGCGCCTTCGACTTCGGCTTTATTCAGGACGTTATCCGCCGTCACCGCCGCGATAGTCAGCGTGGGTGCGGAAGCATCGACGCTGAACGCCCACTCGGTGCTGGCACTATTGCCATGCTGATTGGTGACGCTGGCGGAGGCGTTTGCCGTGCCATCGCGCAGTGCGTTCAGTGAACCTGTCGGAACGGTAAACTGCCAGCTTCCGTCATCCTGCACCTGTGCGGTCCAGGCTTTGCCCGCCAGCATCACGGTGACGGTCTGCCCGCTTTCCACGTTGCTGGTTGAGCCGCTCACCATCAGCGCTTCACCGCGCTCAATCGCGTTCAGCACGTTATCAGCGGTGAAGGCATTAATGGTGATCGCCACCGGCGCGGTATCTACCGTGACCTGGTGATCCATTGCGGTTGACGTCCCGGCGGTATTCTTCGCTGTGGCGCTCAGTTGCACCGTGCCCGCACTCCAGCCTGCGACCACATTTTGTGGCACAGAGACGGTCCAGCTACCGTCAGCGTTGACGCTTCCGGTCCAGCTTCCACCCTGACCGTCGGACAGGGTAACGATGGCATTTTCTGCCAGCCCGCTACTGGTTCCCGACACCGCCAGAGCATGGCCCTGCTCAATGCTGTTAATGACATCATCACCGGCAACCGTATCAAAACGGATCCCCGGCGTACCGGTATTGACCGCGATATCACGGCTATCCGAACCGGTATTACCGTGCGCATTCTGGACGCTGGCGTCGATAGTCAGCGGACCGTCACCAAAGCCGGCAACGTCGGTGCTATCAACGGTGACCGACCAGAGGCCATTCGCCTCAACGGTGGTGTTGTGCGTTTTGCCTGCAATAATCACCTGCACGCTATCGCCCACCGCAGCGCCGCTTACCGAACCGGAAACCGTCAGATTTTGGCCCGCTTCGCTAACGTTAATCACATCATCGCCCGCGACCAGATCGATATGCACCACCGGCAGGCGAGTATCGACCTGCAACTGTGTGCTGCCGGAAACCGGGTTACCGTTGGCACTGCTGGCGCTGGCGCTAACCGTATAGCCCGCGTCACCCAGCAAGGCCAGATCGGACGGCGCAACCGACAGCGACCAGTTGCCGCTGTTATCGGTTTGCGCGGTATATTCGCGCCCACCCAGCGTGACGGTCACCATTGCGCCGTCTGCCAGACCACTGCTCTTACCGCTGATAACCAGATCGGTTCCACGCTCGATGGCGTTAAGCACATTGTCGTCGGCAATATCCTCAAAGGTCAGCGTCGGCACACCCAGATCGACCTGATAGTCTTTCGTGATAGACGTGCTGTTCCCGGCGCTGTCGGTGATGGTGACCTTCAATTCGCCGCTGCCGTTCGGAAGGGTCGCCATATCCTCTGCGGTGACACCAATGCGCCATGTGCCGCTGGCATCCACCTGCGTGGTGTACGGTTTGCCATTAAACTCAACCACCACCGTATCGCCCACTTTCGCATCAACGGTCGTACCGCTGATCACCAGCGCCTGGCCTTTTTCCGCCGCGTTGATGATGTTATCAGCGGTCAGATCGTTTACCGCGACTGTCGGTGCCTGGGTATCCACCAGGAAGGTGTGGTTGCCGGACGCAGGGTTACCCGCCTTATCGCTCACGCTGACGTTAATCGTGGTTAAACCCTGCGGCAGATTACTGAGTGCATCGGCCGCAAAGAGCGCTGTCCAGATGCCGCCAGCCGTCACCAGAGCGGTTTGTTCAACACCACCAATGTTCACCGTGACCGTCTGGCCCACTTCCGCCGTGGTGGTGCCCGATACCGCCACTTCACCGCTCGCTTCCGCACCGTTCAGCACGTTATCTGCGGTGACCGCATCGATGAAGATTGTTGGCGCGGTGGTATCAATAACAAAGTTCAGGCTGTTGCTGGTACTGTTGCCGCTGGCGTTAGAAACACTCACCTGCACGACGGCATCACCGTCGCGAAGCCCGTTCAGCGCCCCCGCATCCAGCGTGACGCTCCAGGCGTTGTCCTGCACCGTGCCGGTGAATTGCTTGCCGTTCACGGTCACCGTCACGGTACGCCCGTTGTCGATGTTAGTGGTGTCGCCCGTCAGGACGATTTCGCCTGATTTTTCCGCACTGTTCACCACGTTATCTGCCGTCACCGGATTGATAGAAACGGAGGTTTCACGCAGATCCAGCGCCACGGACTCGTTAATTTCAGCGCGATTGCCGCTGCCTTTCTCTACGCTCGCCGTAACGGTGATCGACGCCCCACTCCAGTTTTCCATCTGGTCTGGCGTGAGTTTCAGCAGCCATGAACCATCAGCCAGCGTCGATGCTGTGCCTACCGCTTCACCATTCACGAGGACAGAGACAGTACTGCCGACCGGAATATCCGTGGTCGTGCCGCTGATGAGCAGATCGCTTGCCCTTTCAGCAAGGTTCAGAGTGTTATCCGCGGTCACGCTGTCAATACGAATACCCGGTTCAGTGCTGTCGAGCGTGATACCGTGCTGACCGGAACCGATATTGCCATGCCCGTTGGTGACGCTGGCACTGATGGTCAGCGGTCCGCTGCCCAGTGCAGAGAGTTCGCCTTCATTCAATGCGACCGTCCAGGTGCCATCACTCTTCACGTTTGTGATATGTGATTGCCCGGCGATAATCACCGTCACCACATCATTTTCAGCGGCGCCACTCACTGTACCGCTGATCGTCACGACACCGCTCGTTTCAGTCATGCCGATAATGTCATCGTCGGACACCGGCAGAATGGTAATCGTTGGTGCGCGGGTATCCACCAGCAGCGACGTCGTATCCGTCACGCTGTTTCCGGTGCTGCCTGCGGCGCTGGCGGTCAGCGTATAATCCGCTTCCCCCAGTTTTGCCAGCGCATCTGCCGGAACGGAAACGGACCACCCGCCGCCTGCGACCGTTGTCGTCTGATAATTCACGCCGTTTAGCGTGACGGTGACCACGGTTCCTTCAGCCAGCGAACTGGTTCCCGATACCGCCAGAGGCTGCATCTGTTCAATGGCGTTAAGCACGCCGTCGGTGGACAGCGTATCAAAGCGTAACGTTGGAACACCGGTATCAACGTCAATGGTGTGTTGGAGCGACTGACTATTGCCCGCGCTATCGGTCACGGTCACCTTAATGTCATAACCGATACTTTCCAGCACGGCCATATCCGCCGCCGGAACGCCAACGCTCCACTTACCGTTCACATCCAGTTGCGTGGTGTACGTTTTACCGTTCAGCACCACACTCACTTTATCGCCCGTCGTGCCGTTCGTGGAGCCGCCGCTGATGACCAGCGCCTGGCCCAGTTCAGTGATGTTGATCTTGTCATCACCCGCCACCGTATTAATGGTTGGCGTCGGCGCAACCGTATCGACCAGCACGGAATGAGTCGTTTCGGTGCGATTGTTCGCCGCATCCGTAATGACCAGTTTGATGTCGTTTAGCCCGTCGTTCAGGCCGACCAGATCCGCTGCACTCACATTCAATGACCAGCGACCATCACTCCCCACGACGGCGTCGTGCGTTTTGCCGTTCAGAGTCAGAGAGAGCGTCTGCCCAATAGCATCGCTGGTGCCGGTTAAGGTCAGCGGCAGGCTAAGTTCGGTACTGTTCAGAATGTTGTCAGCCGTCACCGGGTCGATGGCCAGCACCGGTGCGTGCGTGTCAACGTCGAAGGTGTGGCTGTTGGTGACGTGGTTACCGTTGGCCGACGTCACGCTCAACTGCACGGTCACTTCGCCGTCGCGCAGCGCAGCGAGAGAACCGGCAGGAACGGTCGTGCTCCACGTATTGTTATTCACCGTGGCGGTGTACTGTTTATTCCCCAGAGTGAGGGTGACAATTTGCCCGTCTTCGATGCCACTGGTTGTGCCATTCAGCACCACGTCGCCCGCTTTTTCTGCGGCGTTAAGTACGTTATCGTGGGTGATAATTCCCATCGCGACCGATACCGGAGCGTTGTCAATCTGCACATCCTGGCTGATAGCGGCGATATTACCTACGCTGTTCTCAACGGACGCCGCGACGGTAATTTCACCAGTCCAGCCGCCAGCCACACTCGGTAGAACGCTGAATGCCCAACTGCCATCCGGATTAACGGACGCGTTCCAGGACTCGTTGCCGATAGTGACGGTCACCGTCGCGCCCGGCTCAACGCCGTAAGTCATCCCGGTGACCCACACATCCAGCGCCAGTTCCGCGATGTTCAGCACGTTATCGCCGGTCAGAGCATCAATACGGATCCCTGGTACACCCGTGTCGAGAGTGAAATCACGGCTGCCGGAGCCCACGTTGCCGTGACCATTGGTGATAGCCACGTCTGCCGTCAACGGCCCGTCGCCCAGCGTTGCCAGCTCTGCTGGCGTCAGGGAGATGCTCCAGTTACCTGCGGCATCCACCGTTGTGGTTTTCGCGTCCATGCCACTGAGGGTAACAACGACGCGATCGCCCGATACGGCGCCCGTGACGCTGCCGCCGATCAGGACCGAGCCCTGTGCTTCAGTGCTGTTGATGGTGTCGTCGGCGGCGATGATAGAAACCGTCACCACCGGCGCTTTGGTATCGACCAGCAACGGTTCCGTAGTGGTCACGTTGTTACCATCGCCTGCCACAGCGCTGGCGCTTACGGTGTAGTTTGCTTCGCCAAGCGTTGCCAGGTCAGCCTCACTCACCGTCACGCTCCACTTACCGCTGGCATCGGTCTTCGCGGTGTAGCTCAGCCCCGCCAGCGTCACCAGCACCTCGGTGTCGGCGGGCAGATCGCTGGTTCCGCTAATGGTCAGCGGCTGGCCTTTTTCGGTTGCGTTGAGTACGCCATCTTCGGCCAACGTATCGATGTCCAGTTGCGGCTTGCCGGTGTTGACGGTGAAGTCATGGTTGACTGTCTGTTCGTTCCCTGCCCGGTCGGCAATCACGACCGTGAAGTTATTGTCGCCTTCGCTAAGTTTGGCCATTTCGCTGGCCGGAATGCCAACGCGCCATTCTCCGTTGCTGTCGACGACGGTGTGATATTCCACGTTGTTCACGGTCACGATAACCGTGTCGCCCGGGGCGCTGTCTGTGCTGCCGCCGTCAATCACCAGTGCCTGGCCCTTTTCGGTGGCGTTGATGATGTTATCGCCGGTCAATGGGTTCACTGTTACCTGTGGGATAACGGTGTCTACATCAACGGTGTGCTGAATCTGCGTTGGGTTGCCGGCCACATCGCTGACGCTCACATCAAACTGCAAGGTACCATTGCTGCTGAGGGCACTTGACGGGATGTTCACTTCCCAGGTGCCATCGGCTCTGACCTCGGCCTCTACACTGGTGCTACCGATATTCACGGTGACGATTCGCCCTTCACCCGCGTTGGTGTAACCACTGAGGACCTGCTCCGCTTTCGCTTCGCTGGCGTTGATCACGTTATCGGCGGTCAACGGGTTCACCGAAAGCGTCGGCGGCGTAGTGTCGAGAACGAAAGTCCCGCTGGCGCTGGCGCTATTTCCCTGCGAGTTCGTCACGCTGGCTTCGACAGCCACGCTGCCGTCTTTAATGGCGGCAAACATCGCGTTAGTGACCGTCACTTCCCAGGTGCCATCCCCTTTAATGGTGGTATCCAGTCGCTGTCCACCGACATACACCACCACCGGGTTACCTGCGGCAGTATCTGCACTGGTGCCGGTAAGCACCATGCTGGTTCCCGCTTCGCTGACGTTAACGATGTTATCGCTGCTCAATGCGTCAATCGCGATAGCAGGTCCGGCGGTCACTACGTCCACATCATGACTGACAGAAATCGCGTTACCGGAGAGGTTTTCACCGCTGGCGGTCAGTGTTGCAGAGCCGTCGCGCAACTGGACGACTTTATCTGCCGGTATCTCAATCATCCAGCGCCCATCGTTGCCAATAAGCACGTTATCAGACGAGAAAATCACGCCATCGATAGTGGTCAACGTCAGGGTGAACGGTGTTCCTTTCGCGATATGCTCACTGGTTCCGCTTACCCACAGAGACTGGTTCAGTTCGGCGAGGTTAATGATATCGTCGCCCGCTATCGTATCGAAACGGATACCCGGCAGGCTGGCGTCGATGGTCATTTCACGTTCAGCCGCGCCCTGGTTGTTATTGGCATCCGTCGCCGTCACGCTAACCGACAGCGAACCGTCTCCCAGACCAGCGATCGTTTCGGGATCCAGATCCAGAGACCAGCTCTTGTTGTCTGCCCCCAGTACAGCGGTATAGGTTTTTCCGCCGATCGCCACCGTCACGTTGGTCACGGCAACATCGGTAGAGCCGGTCAGGGTGATACCTTCCTGCGCTTCCGTGTTATTCACCACATCATCATCTGCAATCACATCAATGGTGATGCGTGGCAGGCTGACCTGAATATCCAGCGGACGGCTGGCGCTTCCGGTATTCCCGGCGGCATCCGTCGCGCTCACGCTGACGTCGTACTGATGGTTGTCCACCAGCGCCGGAAGATCCTCTTTCGGCACTATCGCCGACCAGTTACCGTTAGCTTCCGTTACGCCGTAGTAAGTTTTGCCGTTCAGACGAACGGTCACCTGTACGCCTGCGGTCAGAATATCTGACGTACCGGACACGGTGAGATCTGTACCGCGCTCCTCGCTGCTCAGGAGATCGTTTCCGGCGATCTCTGCGATGGTTAGAACCGGTGCTGCCGTGTCGATGGCAAACGGGAAGGACTCCGTCCCGACGTTACCTGCCGCATCCGTGATCGCCACCTGAATAGTCTGTTCGCCGTCATCGAGCGCCGCCAGATCGCTGGCTTTCACCCCAACGCTCCAGCGTCCGCTGCCATCAACGATGGTCGAATAGGTGTGATCGCCCAGCGTCACAACCACTTTGTCTCCGGCGACAGCGCCCGTGCTGCTGCCGCTGATCACCTGCGCCTGACCTGCTTCGGTCGCGTTCAGGACGTTATCGGCGGTGAGGCTATCGATAGTGATGCCTGGTGCGACGGTGTCGATGAGAACACCGTGTTCCAGCGAAGTGCTGTTCCCGGCTTTATCCGTCACCGCGACGGTCAGATCGTGTGAGCCCTGCCCCAGCGCATTCAGCGTGCTGGCGTCAACGACCAGGCTCCAGACTCCGCCCGCAAGTACCAGCGCCGTTCCCAGCGTCTGGTTGCCAACGAATACGGTGACCGTCTGGCCAATTTCCGCATTTGTTGTGCCGCTGAGGATGACACCCGCACTGGCTTCCGCGCCGTTGATAATGTTGTCGCCCGCGACCGTGTTGACGGTCAGCATCGGGGATTCGCTATCCACCACGAACTGGCGCTCCGCACTGGCGGTATTGCCGTGTGCGTTAGAGACAGAAACCTGCACCGTGGTCTGGCCGTCGCGCAGCGCGCCCAGGTCAGTGTCACTCAGCGTCAGGCTCCAGGCCCCGTTATTCACGGTCGTCGTGTACTGTTTACCGTTCAGGGTGATGATGACTTGGCGACCGTTTTCAACGCCGCGCGTCTCGCCGGTCAGCGTTTGTTCAGCGCCTTGTTCCGCCGCGTTCAGGCTATCGTCGCCAAACAGGGTATTCACCGACACCGCGACGGCTTGCGTATCAACCTCAACCGTGTGCGCAATGTTTTGCACGTTGCCCGAGGCGTTGGTGCCGCTAACGGCAATCACCAAAGAGCCTTCCGGCCAGGTTTGCATCGTCTGCGGCGAGAAGAGAAGCTGCCAGTTACCATTGGTATCCAGCGCGGCATCGTAGCTCACACCTTTGATGGTGATCGTCAGTCCTTTGAGATTATCCAGCCCGGTTGATGTGCCGGAAAGCACCAGGGAATTGCCCAGTTCGATGGCGTTGATGACGTCATCGCCCGCTACCGTATCGACACGAATCGACGGGTAGGAGGCATCGATCAGGATCTCACGGCTGGCGTCGCCCCGGTTACCGTTCTGGTTCTCAACCCAGGCGTTCACCGTCAGGTCGCCATAGCCGATGCCCTGTAACACATCCGCGCTAACGTTCACCGACCAGGTGCCATCCGCCAGCACCAGGGCTTCGAGCGGATCACTGAGTCCGATATCAACATAGACTTTTTGCCCGGCTTCCGCGTTCACCACGCGACCGCTGATGGTCTGCTCGGTTTTGATTTCGTCATCGTTAATGACGTTATCACCGGCGATGGTGTCGATGGTCAGCAGCGGCAGTGTGGTATCCACCTGCACACCGTGGCTGGCGATGTTGTGGTTGCCCAGCGTATCGGTCACGCTGGCGGTCACGGTGTAACTGGCTTCACCCAGGCCCGACAACGCTGACGGCGGCACGGTGACAGACCAGTCGCCATCGGCGTTCGCAACCGTCGTGTACAGCACGCCGTTCAGCGTAACGGTAATGGTCTGGTTCGGCTGGTTGCTGGTCCCGGTGATCGCCAGATCCTGACCTTTTTCATTCAGGTTGATGATGTCATCGCTGGTCACCGTATTAATAGTAATGTCCGGCAGTGCGGTGTTCACCGTGACGGCGCTTTCCAGACGGCCTTCGTTACCCGCCTTGTCCGAAACCGTCACCACTAGCGGGTTGCTTCCTTCGCTCAGTGCGGAAACCGCAGAGGCCGGTAAGCCAATGCTCCACTTTCCTTCGCTGTTCAGTGCGGTGGTGTAGTTTTTCCCGCCGATAGAGACGGTAATAATCGCCCCGGCTTCCGCGTCGCTGCACGTACCGCTAATGATTTGCGCCTGACCGTGTTCGGAGGCGTTCAGGATATTGTCACTGGTAATATTTTCTACGGTAATCACCGGCGGCAGCGTATCCACATTGACGTCGGTCGTGATCGTGGTTTCATTGCCTGCCAGATCGCTGACTTTAAGCGTCAGCTCTAACGGCCCTTGTGGCAACGCGCTTTGCGCCGCTGGCAGCGTAATGCTCCATGCGCCATTTTCAGCCACCGTGCCGCTAAACCATTCGCCGTTCCATTCAACCTGTACCGTTTGCCCCTGCTCTGCGCCGCTGAAGCCGTTAACCACAAAGCCACCTTCGGCTTCGGCCAGGTTAATAACGTTATCTCCCGCCACGCTGGAAACGCTTAATGCAGGCGGGGTAACGTCCACTTCATACTGACGCCCCGCATCGGCCTGATTGCCGTTGATACTGCTGACGCTTACCTGCACGCTGGCGGAACCGTCGCGCAGCGACGCTAAATCCTCCGTCGAAATATCGACGTGCCAGCTTCCGTCATCTTCCACCCGGGCCTGATACTGATGCCCGGCAAAAGTGACCATCACGCTCTGTCCGACTTCGATACCGGAAGTGCTGCCGGTCAACGTAATCCCGTTTGCGCTTTCTTCAGCGTTAATCACGTTATCCGTTGTGACAGGATCGATACTCACCGCCACCGCGTTCAAATCAACCTGCGCCAGATGGCCGAAACTGCTGCCTGCGTTACCTGACACGTTTTCTGCGCTGGCGACAATGCTCAGTTCACCGTTTTGCCAGCGGCTGACATCTGACTCCGGCACGATCACTGACCAACGACCATCGGCATTGACCTGCGTGGTATAGGTAGTGGTTTCCGCCACGCCGTCACGCATTTCGGTAATGGTTATCGTGACATCATGCCCTTTCGCCACGCCCGTGCTGGTGCCGCTGATGGTGACATCGCCCTGGGCTTCCAGGATGTTAATAACGTCATCACCCGCCACCGTATCGATACGCAGCCCCGGTACACCGGTATCCACGCTCAATTCATAGTCTGCGCTGCCGCTGTTGCCACGACCGTTAGTAACCGTCGCGGTCGCCGTTAACGGGCCGTCGCCAAAGGCGCTGAAGGTGTCTTTCGGGATTTTGACCGTCCAGACGCCACCGGTTTCAACCGTCGTTTCGAAAGTTTGCCCGCCCAACGTCACCACGACTTTACTGCCCACTTCGGCATTTTTCGCCGTACCGCTAATAGATTGATCCTGCTTACTTTCCTCGACGTTAATCACATCGTCACCCGCCAGCGGCGTAATGGTGACCTGCGGTGAAGCGGTATCCACGGTGATCGGACGGCTGGTGCTCTGATGGTTGCCCGCTTCGTCGGTGACGCTGGCGGTGATCGTATAGTTCGCTTCGCCCAGCGCGGCTAAATCCGCCGGGGAAACGGTGACCTGCCAATTGCCACTGGCATCGGCAAGAACGGTGTAATCACGCCCGTTCAGGGTAACGAGAATATCGCGCCCCGGCTGATCGCTGCTGCCCGTAATGGTGATACCGGCGGCTTTCTCCGCATCGTTCACCACGTCGTCAACCGCGACCTGATTAATGGCGATTAATGGCAAATCCAGCACCACTTCCACAATGCTGGTCAGCGTGTCGATGTTGCCCGCGCTGTCGGTAACTGTGACCACCAGCGGGTAATCACCGGCGATCAAATCGCCTGCTGGCGGAACGCCCAACTGCCAGTTGCCGTTGTTGTCCAGCACCGTGGTGTAGCTTTTGTTATTGAAGGTCACGGTGACGACCGCGCCCGGCTCCGCGTTCAGACAGGTGCCCGAAAGGATCTGTGCCTGTTTCAGTTCAGTGGCGTTGAGTTTGTTGTCGCCGGTCACCGGCGTCAGCGTCAGTTCCGGCACCAGCGTGTCAATATTCACGCTGTGCGTCTGGCTGGTGCTGTTGCCCGCTTTATCTTCTACGCTAACCTCAACGGTTTGCAGCCCCTGCGCCAGCGTCGTGACGTCCTGAACGGCATCGATGTGTACGCGCCAGGTGCCATCGGCATTGACGTCGGCGCTATAGGTTTCATTCAGCCATTTAACAACAATCTGCTGGCCCGCTTCGGCGTTGGTTGTACCGCTAATGTCAAAACCGGCCCCTGCTTCCAGCGCGTTGACCTGGTTATCCGCTTCGACCGTGTTGATGCTGATGGTCGGCGGCGTGGAGTCGACCGCAAACTGGCGTTCCGCTGATGCGCTGTTGCCGTTGATATTGCTGGTGCTGACGCTGATGCTGGCATCGCCCTCTTTCAGGCTGCCCATATCCACTGCGGCAACCTCAAGCGCCCAGCGACCGCCAACCACTTCAACTTCGTAGCGATGGCCCGCGAAGGTGACCGTCACATGCTGGCCGTCTTCAATGCCCGCCACCGCACCGCCCAGTGACAACGGCTCGCCGCGCTCGGTCAAATTGAGAACGTCATCCGAGGTGATCGGATCGATAGTGATCGCCGCAGCACTGAGATCCAGTTCAACCGTATGACCAATTTCAATGCTCTGGTTGCCGTTAACATCGGCAACGCTTGCGCCAATCACGACTTCGCTACCGATCCAACCAGCCACTTCCTGTGCGTCAACGGTAACAGACCAGCTACCGTCGGCATGCAGTGTGGTGGTGTGCTGAACGCCATTGACCGTCACAATCACATCCGCGCCCGCTTCCGCGCCCTGCGACGTACCGCTGATCAGTAAATCCTGCTGGTGTTCGAGGATATTGATAACGTCATCGCCCGACACGGTATCGATACGAATGCCCGGTTTGTCGATATCAATCGTGAACTGATACTGGCTTTGCGTACTGTTGCCATGTTCGTTGGTGACGGAAGCTGTCGCCGTCAGGCGTCCATCGCCTAGCGCCTCCAGCATCGCCTGCGGGAGCTCCAGTTCCCAGGTACCGTTAGCCCCAACCTGCGCGTCATAATCCTGGCCGCCGATGGTGATGGTCACCTTTTTTCCGGCTTCAACGTTCAGGGTAGAGCCTGTCAGCTTCTGCCCTGCGGCGAGTTCATCAATGTTGATCACATCATCATTGTTTTGCAGGCCGTCGATAATAAGCACCGGCGACGCCGTATCCACCAGGATAGTCTGGTTGGTGCTGGCCGTGTTGCCCGCCGCATCGGTCACGCTGGCGACCAGCGTATAACCCGCTTCGCCCAGCAGTGCCAGATCGGCAGGTGACAGATCCACACTCCACTCACCGGTCGTCGCGTCCGTCGTGGCGGTATAATTTTTGCCGTTCAGCGTCAGGGTGATGTCAACGCCATACTGGTTGCTTGTGCCGGTGAGCGTGATGCCTTCGCCGCGCATCTGTGCGTTAATGACGCCGTTGTTGTCCACCGCATTGATAGCAATGTCCGGCGCGGTCAGGGCAACGTCAAAATCATGGCTGCCCTTGCCGGTGTTTCCGGCGGTGTCTTTGACGGTCACGGAGATGGTGTGCTTGTCTTCACTCAGCGCGTTGACGATATCCGCCGGCATCCCGACGCTCCAACGCCCGGCGGCGTCCAACACGGTGGTGATACTCCAGCTTCCTACGACAACGGTGACAATATCGCCCGCCGATGCGCCCGTGACGCTGCCGCTGATAATTTGCGACTGGCGATGTTCGGTGCTGTTCAGTGTGTTGTCGGTGCCACCGACGTTATCAATGGTGACAACAGGCGCTTGCGTATCCACCAGCAGCGTTTGCGTGGTCGTCGTACTGTTCCCGGCTTTATCCGCCAGGGTGACGATAACCTGCTGCGCGCCCTGCGGCATCAGGGCCGCGTCCGCCGCATCGACCGTGACGCTCCAGCTTCCGTCCGCCTGAATCTCTATTTCATACGATTTGCCATTCCAGCTCACCAGGCCTTTCTGGCCCGGTTCCGCATTGCTCTGGCCCTGTAGGGTAAACCCGGCAGTGGCTTCCGCCGCGTTAATCACGTTATCACCGGTGACCGCATCGACCACAATCGTCGGTGTACTGAGATCAACCCCGTAATCCTGTGCGCTGTGCGCCTGATTGCCATTCTGGTTACTGACGCTTACCTGCACCGTCGCGTCACCTTCGCGCAGCGAAGCCATATCAGATGGCGACAGGGTGTAGTGCCAGCCGCCGTTTTCATCGACGGTGGTGGTGTACTGATGACCCGCAAACAGAATGGTCACCGTCTGGCCCGCTTCCACACCGGAGGTCGTCCCCTTCAGTACCAGCGGCTGCCCCTGTTCGGTGGCGTTAATCACGTTATCTGCGGTGACGTTTTCAATTGAGATAGCCACGGCATCCAGATCCACATCGATCGTATGCTGCCAGGAGCCGGTATTTCCGGCATGGTCATCGACACTGGCGTCAATCTTCAGCGCGTCGTTCGGCCAGCGTGCAACATCGGTCGCCGGAACGGTCACCGACCAGGTACCGTTCGCGTGCAGCGTGGTGCTGTACTCCTTGCCATTCACGGAGACCAGAACGTCCGCCCCGGTATTCGCACCGCTTACCGTACCGCTGATCACTACCGGCGCGCCCTGTTCAATCAGGTTAACCACGTCGTCACCTGCCACGGTGTCGATGCGGATCCCCGGAAGAGTGGCGTCAATTTCGGCCTGGAATTCGCCTGTGCCACGGTTGCCGTGGACGTTAGTGACTTCCGCCGTAAAGTGCAGTTCACCATCGCCCAGCGCGGTGAGTTCATCTTTGGTTAATTCGATGTTCCATTCGCCTGCGCCGTTCACGATGGCGTCTTTGCTAATGCCGCCCACCGTCACCGTGACAATGCTGCCCGCTTCCGCGTTGACCACGTAGCCCTTCAGGATTTGTCCGGCGTTCACTTCATCGAGGCTGATGACGCTGTCGTTGCCGTCAAGCCCGGTGATCACCACCTGCGGCGCGGCGGTATCCACTACCACGTTATGGCTGGTTGAGGCGCTGTTGCCGGCGCTATCGGTCACGCTTGCGCTGAGGGTGTATTGCGCTTCGCCCAGCGCCGCGAGGTCTGCCGGGGAGATCGTGACCGACCAGTCACCCTGCGCGTTGGCGGTCGTGTGGTATTCACGCCCGTTGAGGGTCAGCGTTATCTGGCGGCCCGGCTGGTTGCTGCTACCGCTCATCTCCAGGTTCTGGCCTTTTTCGATGGCGTTGATCACATCGTCGCTTGCCACACCGCTATTAATGGCAATTTCCGGCGCGGCGAGGCTCACGGTAAAGACATTTTCACTCTCACCGGTGTTACCGGCTTTGTCGGTAATGCTGGCGGTAATTTTCGCCTCACCTGCGGCAAGGGCCTGGATCTTGTCAGCCGCGACGCCGATACTCCAGCGGCCTGCGGCATCCAGTACGGTGGTGAAGGTTTCTTTCTGCACATTTGCATCCGTACCGTACCACAAGGTCACCGTGACGCTATCACCCGCGATGCCCCCGGTGCTGGATCCAGAAATCACCTGCGCCAGTTGATGCTCGCCCTGGTTTATCACGTTATCGGCGGTGAATGTGTCGATAATCACCGTCGGTGCGAGCGTATCGACCAGAATCTCCTGGGATGTGGTGCTACTGTTGCCCGCGCGGTCCTGTACGGTCACAGTGACGCTTTGCGCGCCCTGACCCAGCGCGGTTAAATCTGCCGTCGGAACGGTCAGGGTCCAGGTGCCATTATCTGCCACATCTGCGGAGTACGATTTACCATTGAGGCGAACGGTAACGGTCTGCCCCGGCTCTGCCGAGGTGATGCCGCTCAGGATTTGTCCGGCGGTGTGCGTCGCTTCTGCCGCGTTAAGAATGTTGTCATCGGTCAGGGAGTCAATGCTGACAGCCGGAGGTTGTGTATCGACAGTGACCTGACGACCGCTGGTGGCGGTGTTGCCACTGGTATTGGTGACGCTGACCTGAATATCCGCCGCACCGTCCGCGAGATTCGACAGTACGTTTGCCGGCACGTCGCAATGCCAGCTACCGTCGCCCTCTACGGTGGCGGTCAGGGTTGCACCGCCAATACGGATCACCACGGTCTGGCCCGCTTCCACGTTCTGCGTCAGGCCTTCCAGGGTGATCCCAGTGCCTTTTTCGGCGGCATTGATCATGTCATCGCCCGTCGCCGGGTTGATGGAGACGGCGACCGGGTTGAGATCGACGGTCACACCGTGGCTACCGGTTGCCTGGTTGTAGCCGTCATCTGCGGAGACGGTGATGGTCAGGCTGTCCTGCCCTTCAACCAATGTTTTCAGTTGTTCGCTGCTGATGCCCGTCTGCCAGCGCCCGCCAGGGCCAATCTGCGCGGTAAACTGTTGACCATTGATCTCCAGGTGTACGGTCGTGCCTGCCTGAATATGGCTACTGGTTCCGCTGATGGTCAGTGATTGATTCAGTTCGATGGCGTTAATGATGTCATCGCCGGAGACGATATCCACGCCGAGACCCGGCAGGTTAGCGCTGATCACAAACGCCCCGTGGGTTGTGGCGCTGTTGCCGCTGAAGTTGGTGACGGTGGCGGTGATATTCACTTCGGTGTCGCCCAGCGCCTGCAACTGCGCGGAGGTCACTTCCATTTCCCAGCTCAGATCGCTCTTAACGGTCGCGTTGCCCAGCAAAATGCCGTTCAGCGAGACCGCGACGGTATCGCCCGGTTTCGCATAGCTGACAGAGCCGGTGATGTACTGGCTTTGCGCCACATCGTCCACACCCAGCAGGTTATCGCCGGCAACGGTGTTCAGCGTCACGACCGGCGACAGGGTATCCACCACCAGTTTGCCGCTGTTTTCGACCGCGTTACCAATCGCGTTGGTCCCGCCGACGGTCACGGAGTAGGTGGTGTTGTCCAGCGACACCAGGTCTTCCACCGGGACGATAACCGACC
The DNA here is from genome assembly GCF_057782505.1 of Pseudocitrobacter sp. CD920760. NCBI lineage: Bacteria > Pseudomonadati > Pseudomonadota > Gammaproteobacteria > Enterobacterales > Enterobacteriaceae > Pseudocitrobacter > Pseudocitrobacter sp. CD920760. Next base: position 1,132,741 of record NZ_CM173490.1, on the reverse strand, counting down.
AGCAGTTGCCCCCGCCCTGTGCGCTTTCAACGGTAGACTGATAAGACTGGCCGTTCAGGGTAACGGTTAATTCGGTGCCCACCGCAAGGTTAGTGGTACCGGAAATGGTCAATGGCTGGCTGACGCTATCGGCGTTCAGCGTCTGCGCACCATTGATATCATCAATCTGGATCACCGGCGCTTCAGCCGCCATTGTAAAGGTATGCTCACCGCTGCTGACGTTACCCGCCGCATCGGTGATCGTAATCTGGACCGTGTGCTGGCCCTGCTCAAGCTGGCTAATCAGCGCAGGGGTTAACGGCGCGCTCCACTTACCGTCGCTGGAGATCGCGCCGATTATCGTGGTGCCATTGATGGTCACTTCCACTTTGCTGCCCGGCGCGGCGTCCGTGGTGCCGCTCAGGATCTGCACTTCCGATTGTTCCTGCGCATTCAGGACGTTATCGGCGGTCAAAGAGTCAACTGTCAGCGCGGGTCCTACGCTGCTGATAGTGACGCTGCCCGTGGTGGTGGTTTCATTACCAGCTTTGTCGCTGACCGTGACGGTAATGGCGTTCGCCCCCTGCGGCAGCGTTGCAAGCGCATCGGCATCGATGGAAATCTGCCATTTCCCGCCAGCCTGCACTGTTGTCGTCCAGCTCTTGCCGCCGATGTTTACGGTGACCGTCTGCCCTTCTTCGGCGTCGGTTGTGCCACTCAGGCTTTGCGCCGTCGCCAGTTCACCGCTGTTGAGAACGTTGTCATCAGTCAGCTTATTGATTGTCGCATTTGGCGCCTGGGTATCCACCATCAGGGTTTGTTCACCGGTAATCACATTGCCGGTGCTGTCCGTACCCGTCACCTTCACCTGATGCGTACCCTGCGCCAGCTTGCCAATATCGGCGGCAGGCACCGAGACCTGCCAGCTGCCGTTTGCGCCCACTTCAGTTGTATAGGTTTTGCCGTTCAGGGTGATGGTAAGTGAAGTTCCGGCAGCCAGTTCTTTCGACTGCCCGCTGACGATAACGGCGCTGGCCGCTTCTGTTGCGTTGACGACGTTATCGCCGCTCACGGTATCTGCGGTAATACTGGCCTTCGCCGTCACCACTTCCAGCGTGATTTTGCCGCCATCGGTGGTTTTGCTACCGTCGATCTGTACCACGCTCCAGGTATGCTTGCCGGCATCCTGAGTCGGTAATGTCACTTTCCAGGTGCCATCGCTGCTGACCATCGCGCTGGCGACGGTGTTGCCGCTGGCATCTTTGATTTGAATCGTGCTGCCCGGCTGCCCGGTGCCGGAGAACGTTGGGGTAGTGTCATCGGTCAGCGCATTGCTGCTCAACACGCCCTGCTTATCGCCCTGATCGTCAGAAACGACAAAGGACGGCTTTGCCGTCTCAACAGGAGTGGTGTTATCAATAACCGTTGTCTTGTGCCCGCCACCGCTGTCATTTGCCAGCAGTGCGCCTACGCCTCCGCCCAGCAGCAGACCGCCTGCAATCCAGCCCCAAGGCAGGTTATCCAGCGCGCTCTGTTCGATAAAAGGTTCAATACTGGCAATTGGCGTCGCCTGCGGCGTCAGCGCAACCTGGCCCATTCCCAGGCTTTCGCCCGTTTCGGCAAAAGTGATATGGGTCAGTTGCTGGTTGTCATCCATAAACACCAGTTCAGACTGTTTACCGTCCTCTTCGCCAAAGGCCGAAAAATAGTTGCTGCAACGGATGACCGAGCCATCTTTCATGTAGATGAGCAGGTCTTTTCCCTGCCGAACATATCGCTCGACATTTGCCGGCGCCCCCTGAATCTGCACTACGCTCGGTTCGGTCAGTAAAATAGAGAGGTTCCCCTCACTGTTGAGAACAGTTTTACTGGCGGTTTTACGGGCGATGATATTGATAGTTTTAGACACAGGAGGCTCCTTGTAAGTAATCTGCGGAACTGCGTTTTTCCTGAGATGGCGAATATGGGATCCCCTGAGAAATCAATCCCATTTTTCGCAATCTGGCGCGCATTTATTTTTTGCGGGCTATTTCAGTTCCGGTAGTGTCGAGGTTACGTGTTTTTGAATTCCTACTAACGGCAATAAATTGTCTGTTGCGGCGGCATAATTCACCGCCGCGCTCCAGCCATCGAAATCGGCAAGGGTTTGTGAGTAGGCTGCCTGATAGACATCCTGCTCGACGCTGAGCAAATCGTTGAGGCTGCGTTTGCCCAATTTGTACTCGTCCTTGTAAACGTCACGCGTGCGAATCGCATTGCGATGCTGCAATGCTCCCGCGGCTTCGCGCCCCTGTGCGCCTCGCCAGTCGGCGGCAGCAACGGAGGCTTTTTGCAGCACGTCGAATTTGGCTTGCTCAACGCGCGAGGAGGCCATTTTGCGCGCTTCCTGCGCCTGAGCGATGCGGGCTGAGACCGCGCCCCCCTGATAAATCGGCGCATCAACCACCACCTGGATTTGATCATCCCAGTAGTTACGGTTGCTGGATTCATAGCGCGTGCGTCCCCCGCGTACACTGACCGACGGCCAGTGATCGGATTTCGCACCCTCGACGTTGTAACGTGATGCCTGCTCGTTGGCTTCGGCAGCCATCACCGCCGGAATATAGGAGTATTCAATTTCGGAGAGCGGTTTTTGCTCGAGGGCTAATGCCTCAGGCAAAGGGCGATAGGTTTTGGCGGTGATCCCGGTCAGCACGCCGAAGCGAGCCGTCGCGCTCTCGAGACCGGCGCGATATTGCTCCAGCGTCGCCTGCATCCCGGCCATACGGGTTTCGGTTTGCAGCACTTCGGAACGAGAGTTAAGCCCCGCATTTGCGCGGTACTCAGACAGCTGACGGACGTTATCAAGCGCTTTCCAGCCCTCTTCTGACACGCGAATCAGCGCCTGATAACGCAGAATATCGATGTAGGAAAGCGCCGTTTCTTCCGCGACGCTCGTAAAGGTGCTCATTAACTGGAAACGGTAGCTATCCCGTTGTGATGACTGTTTATCAATCGAGCTATTGGTACGACCGAAATCGTATACCAGCTGAGTAATGCTCATTCCCCACTGGGCAGAGTTGTTCATCGAACCGCTGGAATCTGTCGTCCGGCTATGACCGGTACTGCCAGACAGCGCGACCTGAGGGAACCATGCGCTACGCGCTTCATCCACCATGCCCTCTCCTATACCAAGCTGGGCGGCCTGCTCATTGACGGAGGGATCGCGATTAAGCGCAAACAGAACGCTCTCTTTTAAATCCACCACCGCTGCCTGCGCAATATCCGGGCGAGACGCCCAGGCCGGAGCAGGGGCGGCAATCGCCGGGGGGATTTGCATCACTACTGTGGCAACAATTAGCAGAGGAAATACGTTTTTTTTCAGAGGTGTCATCCTTCTCACTCATGTTGCTTTCCATAGTTAAGGTCTAATTATTATTTCGGAGGCCGTATTACTTTTTGCCACACCTGATTCGTAGAATTGATAAAGAATGCTGTTCTGAGAGTTTTAGTCTCTCTACACGTCATTCGCTCAGAGAAATAGTTCAGTACTAAAATCAAAAATAATTTCTTGTAAGAATTTTACTTAGGAAAAATCTAACACAACATTCACTTCATATCCACACTATCAATGTAGGAATTTTGTTAATGGCGTCTCATATTTAAAAAACAAAACAAAACTCATAATAAATACATGATATTTTTTATAAAACATCATTAAATTCAATTGGTTATACAAAAAAAGAAACTATCCTGATACGCAATGTAAAATAGAGAAAAGAAAATATCATTAAATTTAATTAAACATGTTCGTAGCAAAAAGCATTAAGTAAATCTAATAAATAACCGTTACTTATTTTTTATTCTACGTTCATTTGATTAGCACTACTACTTAATCACCAGAAAATACTCAGGGTCTTCCCCCAAGAAAACATCAGAAAAAACGATCGATATATCATGCTCGACGCAGACATTTATCGTGGAAAAAGCATCATTCTGGCGACACTATCCCACTCCCTCTCTTCCTCATAGAAAAATGGACTAGAGTTGAATGTCATCATTAAGAAACCGTAAACACTATCCCATTTTTTTACCGCAGGAGAATGCATGGAACTGCGCCATTTGCGCTACTACCAGGAAGTGTGTCGCACGCTGAGTTTTTCGCGGGCGGCGGAAAACCTTCACATCGCGCAGCCGCCGTTGAGCCGGCAGATCCAGCAGCTGGAATCACAGCTAAACGTCACACTCATCACCCGTACCCGCCCACTGGCGCTGACCGAAGCCGGTGTTTATCTTTATCAGCAAATCGAGCCGCTCTTTAACCGACTGGAAGAGATAGCACAGCAAACCCGGCAGATTGCCCATGCGTCTCGCGCACGCTTAATTATCGGGTTTGCGCCTTCCATGCTGTACGGGGAATTACCCTCGCTTATCCGGCGGCTTCACGATGAAAATGCGATTGCCGTTGAGATGCAGGAGATGGTTACGCTGCGGCAAATTGAGGCGCTGAAGAAAGGTCGGATTGACGTCGGCTTTGGTCGAATTTATTTGCATGATAGCGAAATTGAACAGTTAACGATCCGTGAAGAACCGCTGGTTGCCGCACTGCCGGGCAACCATATCCTGAACAGTAACCCGGTCAGTCTGGCCGAGTTGAGCCAGCAGCCGTTTATTCTCTATCCTGCACAACCGCGTCCAGGCTACGCGGATCACACGCTGCGCCTTTTTGAGCTACATCATCTGCGTGTCAACCCGAGCCAGCAGGCGAATGATATGCAAACCGCTATTGCTTTGGTTGCCGCTGGCATGGGCGTTGCGCTGGTACCGGAATCGGCACGGCAAATTAACCGTGAAGGCGTGCGTTATGTCGCCGTGAAGGAGCCTCATGTCACCTCACCCATCATCCTGAGCTATCGCAGACATGAGGCCAATCCGCTGGTTGAACGCTGCAAAAATCTGCTGCGCCCCGCAAGCTGTCAGTGAACCGCAACTTCATCCTGCGGGCTCGTCGCCTGCACATAACGGCGACGCAGCAGCAACAGGCTGGCAAAGGAGATCGCCAGCGGCACAATCAGCACCAGGAAGAAACCGCCCGTGCCTGCGCCGCTCAGCACAAGCCCGCCGATGGCTGAGCCCACAATCGCGCCCATGCGCCCCATGCCAATCGCCCATCCCATCGCAGTGGCGCGGACGGCGGCGGGATAGGTGGCGACCACCAGATAATTTAACGCCAGCTGCTGTCCGCCGACGCCAAACCCGGCGAAGGCGATAAGCAGGAATGAGGCCAGCCAAAGCTGTTGAGGAATCGCCACGCTCAATGCCAGCGCAACCGCGATACCGACGGCAAACATCAGATAGAGGATTTTAAGCGTGTTGATACGCGGCAGGAACCACGACAAAGGCAGCGCAAAGGCAATAAACGCGGCATTGACCGTCACCGAGGCGTAGGGCGCATCGGCGGGCGCAAGGCCGGCCTGCTTGAGCAGCGTTGGCAACCACGATAGCAGCATAAACCACGCCACCCAGTTGAAGAAGTAGACGCTCCAGATGCCCATGGTGGTCAGGCGCAGAGACCCGCTGAACAGATGGCTAAGACGAGAAACAGGTCGCGCGGGAACGGCGGCATCCTGAGTTGAGGCATCAGGCAGTACCACTTCACGCCCGGCGATGCGGCTGAGAATGGCGTTGGCTTTTTTCAGCGAGCGCGCGCTGCGACGCGCGTAAAGGGATTCCAGCGAATCGGGAAGCAGGAAGAAAATCACCACCAGCAACAACAGTGGCGCGACGCCGCCGATCAGATAAATACTCTGCCATCCCCAACGCGGCAACATGTCTGCCGCCAGCAGTCCGCCGGACATGGCGCCTGCGGGAAGCGCCAGCAGCACGCCGGTCGTGACCAGCCCGCGATGGCGATGCGGAGAATATTCCGCCGCCAGCGACAGTAACACTGGCGTTGCGCCGCCCATGCCAAACCCGGCAATGACGCGCAAAATGAAAATGGTATCAAGATGGGTGCTCCACGCGGTCAGCAGCGTGGCGACGGAGAAAATCAGCACGCAGACCATCAGCGTGATGCGTCGGCCGACTCTGTCGCCCAGCATACCCAGCAGCATCGCGCCCACCGTCATGCCCACAATACCCGCCGTCAGCACCGGCGCCAGATTTTTGACATCCACGCCAAAGGCATCAATCATCGCAGGCCCGGTAAAAGCCACCGCCTGCGTATCGAAACCGTCAAACAGCGCCACCAGAAAACAGATAGCGATAACCCGCCACTGCAACGCTGAGAAGCGGATATCAATCACGCTCTTGATCAGTTCATCGCCTGCTTTATGCATTTCCCCTTCCCCATCTGTAGTTCTTTATTTAGCAGAGGGAGAATCTATAAGTTATTTTTATATTGAAAACCAATACCTTATAAAGGAAGGAATGATACCTTTTAGGTATACAGCCGCCCGCCTGAGAAGGCGTGCAGCTACAACCGATGCAAGCGCTTCTCTTCCAGCAGCAGTTTGATCACAATACTGTCGAGATTGCGCCGCATGGGTTCACTGATGCGTTTGAACTGACAGGAGAGATGCCAGGCGGGGGCCGCATCATCCTCAGAGGCCGCCATTTTTTCGCTGCTCAACACAAAGAGATCCGCCACAAGGGTACCGTGGCTGCCAAAATCCAGCTCGATATTGCGCAGCGTGGTTCTGATTAGCGCCTGGGCGCGTTCACCATCTTCCGCAATCAGCGCGCAGCCCCCCGGCGACAGATCTTTAATTCGAAACTGGTAATAGAGACCATCGTTAAATTTTCCCTGCGCGGTGTAAACACGACGATCGCTAAACGTTAAACGGGGATGCTTACGGCGTTGCGTAACATTAATGGCATCGGGATAGTGAATATAGAGCCAGTTTTCGCCCCCCGGGGCGTGAATCGCGGAAGCTGCGGCATGAAATTCGAATTTGCCGGTATCGGCAAAAATTTCGACCTCAAGATTTTCTTCCGTTTCCGGCGCATCACCCTCCCACGGAACGTAAAAACCGGACGCATCCAGTTTTTGTATTTTGCAAAACACGTCGGTATTTTTGCTATGAATATCAACCAGACATCCTTTTTTGAGGGCCTCGCGAATAATCGCCACGCTCTCAAACAAACCCTGCTTCACGTATGATTCGTCCATAATTCTCTGACCAGAGGAAACTGCGCTTAACCGCCCTGACAGGGTTAATGCAAGTATGCCAATAAGCTAACTGCTGAATAAGCAGATATCACTCAAACCTCAAATGGCTGAGTTCCATAAATATGCTGAGTTTTTGCAATAGTGCCTGGCGAGATCAATACAGAATACGTTTATCTGTACTCAATATGTGAATTAGCTGTTAAGTCGTAAATTTATTGTTTAAAAACACATATGCCGGAGTTAACGCTATATGCCTCTTTTTGCTAAAAAAGAGATCTGCGTTTTTCATTTATATGGCGGATGATCTTATCAGAATTGCTAACCTGTTCTTATTGCTTTTATCTATCAATGCATTCGGTTTAATTGATTAACACCGGTATATAATCAATTCTCATTTAGGATATGACTTAGCCTAACTTACGAATAATCCAGGGCTTTTCCGATAAGACATAAATACGAGTTCTAATCAACTGTTTCTGCCTATCAATAACAATCCATTAAAATATTAAAACAATCCTTGTAATCAAAGTGTTGCTGTAAATTTCATCGCACTCAACTTGCCTGCACTGGCTGGTTGCATGCCTGGCTGCACTGCATTCACTTTCAGTGCTGACTACTTATGTCGTTTTTCAAAAAAATACATGGAGTTAAAATGAATAAGAAATTGCTGCCGATTGCGGCTCTCATTATTTCCGCATCCGCAATGAATGCTTATGCAGTAAATGGTAAAGTCAATTTTACCGGTGAAATTATCGAATCCACCTGTACAGTGACCTCTGGCGACCAGAATAAAAACGTCTTCATTGGTAAATATCCTACCAGTGCATTTGCCACCAAAGGCGACGTCACCGCTTCTAAAGCCTTCACCATCAACCTGGAAAAATGCGAAGCGGGTGATTACTCCCTGCGTTTCGACGGCCCGTCAGTTGCGGGTAACCCAAACCTGCTGTCCGTTGACCAGGCAGGCGGCGTTGGTATCGAAATTCTGACTAACGACGAGAAAGTCATCCCGATTAACCAGGATGCTGATGCCAGCTCCCCATGGGTTAACGTTGCCACCACTGGTGATGCCAGCGGCACTGCAACCTTCAACCTGAAAGCACGTTACAAATCCTTCCTGGATAAAGTGACGGCCGGTTCTGCAAACGCCAGCGCAACCTTCACCATCGAATACAAATAATTACGGATAACGGATGTTAGCCACGGATGGCTAATTAAATATAACTGGAACGGGTAAATGAAAAAAATAGTAGCAGCCTTATTACTGCTGGCGTCATTAGATGCATCTGCGGGTATCCAGGTCGATCAAACGCGTGTGATTTATAACGGCAATGAAAAATCCGCCGCGCTGTCCATTCATAACGATACGGATGAAACATGGATGGTTCAGACCTGGCTGGATACCGGAGATTCATCCGCCACGCCTAAGAATTTACCGATGCAGGCAATCCCGCCCATTTTAAAACTTGCGGGCAATAAAGACGCAATTTTGCGTTTCATTTACTCCGGCGCAGGTCTGCCGACTGACCGTGAAACCGTGTACTGGATTAACGTTCAGGAAATTCCCCCTGCGTCAAAACAAGAGAACGTGCTGCAAATTGCCATTCGCACTCGCGTGAAACTTTTTTATCGCCCAACCACGCTGAAAACCACCCTGCAAAAAGAAGTGGAAGCGCTGAGCTGGCGTAAACAAGGTAATCAGCTGGTGGTCACCAATAACGGCCCGCTCCACATCACTTTTGGCACGCTGACGCTGAAAAATGGCGCCAGCAAAACCTGGAAAGTGAATGCCGATATGGTCAATCCGATGGACTCTATGCGCATCAACTTACCGGCGGGCGCATCTATCGCCGATCAGCTCTCTTTTACCTTTATTAATGATTTTGGCGGACACACGGAAATTAAAGACATCCGCCTACAATAAGGGACCAGCACAATGGCCAGCCATAAGATAAGGACAACACCAGGACGTCTGGCGCAGCGGATTCGTTGCGCCGTTTACGTATCAACAATGCCATTGTTGGCGACGCCGTTTGTTAACGCGGAAGAACAGTTCAATACCTCTTTTATCCACGGGGCCGACAATGCCTCGCTTGTGCAGAGTTTATCCAACAGCGATGATATCCTGCCGGGTCACTATCCCTTTGATATTTATCTGAACAAAATTCGCGTCGATCACCGCGACGTTGAATTTAAAAAAGATGGCCCCAATTCCCCTGGCTATTTTTGTTTAGATGCAGAGAGCTTCCGTCAATATGGCGTTCTGGTGCCAGAAACGGCAGGAAGCAGCGCGTGTTACGATCTGGTCAAAGGGATCCCCGGCAGCAGCGTTAGCTGGAATGCGGCACTTCAGGAGCTGGATATTTCCGTGCCGCAAACCGAGCTTGAACCGCGCCCGCAGGGGATGATTTCTCCCCTGGTGTATGACGATGGGATCAACGCCGCCTACTCCAACTACGCCTACAGCGGCAGCCATTCCCGCTACACCAGCAACGGTGCAAAGCGCGATAGCGATTACTCCTTCCTGACGCTGAATAACGGCATCAACATCGGCGCATGGCGTTTTCGCAACAACTCAACCGTCTCAAAAGAGAGCGGACAAAACGCGCAGTGGAATTCCGTGTCCAGTTGGGCGGAAACAGACATTGTGCCGTGGCGTAGCCGCGTGCTGATTGGTCAGAGCAACACCAATAACAACGTTTTCGATAGCTTCCAGTTCCGTGGCGCGCAGCTTTCCAGCGTGCCGGAAATGCTGCCGGACAGCCGCCAGGGCTACGCGCCGGTAGTGCGCGGTGTCGCCAACAGTAACGCCCGCGTAGAAGTGCGCCAGAACGGCTATACGGTTTACAGCACCGTCGTGCCGCCAGGTCCATTCGCGCTGACAGACATTCACCCCAGTACCCTGAGCGGTGACCTGGCCGTCACGGTCATTGAGGCCGATGGCACGCGCCATAACTTCACGCTTCCCTACTCTTCCGTGCCGAATATGCTGCGCGAAGGGATTTGGGAATATCAGGTAACCGCCGGGAAATATCACGACGGTACGACTGATTACGAACCGAACTTTATTCAGGGTACGATTTCTCACGGCGCGGGATGGGACATCACCCCGTACGGCGGGATGATCGTGGCGGAAAACTACCGCTCCGGCGTGCTGGGCATCGGTAAGAATATGGGCGAGTACGGCGCGGCGTCCGTCGATGCGTCGTGGTCTGACACCGATCTGGCCTCTGGCGACAGCAAACGCGGCGCCAGCGTACGTTTCCTCTATTCGAAATCGCTGAACGCGCTGGGCACCGAATTACAAATTGCCGGTTATCGTTACTCCACGTCCGGCTTCTATGATTTCTCGGATGCGGTGACCGAACGCTCCAACTGGAAAAACGGTTTCTACCAGACGGAATATTACGATCAGGAAGGCGATAACAGCGGCGCGCCGTCATGGGCGACGCAGAGCCAGCGCCGTCGCTATTACGAATCGATGCGTTATAACAACAAACGCCAGCGTGTCGAGGTGACCGTCAACCAGCACGTGGCCGGGGCATCGTTGTATGCCACTTTCACCCGCCAGAACTACTGGAACACCTCGTCGTATGATCGCACCATCCAGACCGGGATCAACACCAGCTTCCATTCAGTGAACTACAGCCTGTTCTATCAAAGCAGCCGCAGTAACTATGGCTACAGCGATAACAGCGTGAACGTCAGCGTATCAATTCCGTTCAACATCTTTAGCCCGGATAACCAGACCGTCGCGTCCTTTAACGCCTCGCACAGCAAGCAGAGCGGCGATGGCTACAGCGCGGGCCTGAGCGGCACGCTGCTGGATGACCACCGCATGAACTACTTCGTCCAGAGCGGCCATTCCCAGTATGGCGGTGACACCAGCGTAGCGAACCTGGGTTACATGGGCAGCATGGGTAACGTGGCGCTGGGCTACAACTACAACAACAACTATCAACAGACGTCCCTCAACGTCTCTGGTGGCGTAGTGGCGCACTCCGGCGGCGTAACGCTGTCGCAGCCACTGCAAAATACCTTTGTGCTGGTGAAAGCGCCGGGCGCGCAAGGTGTGCGCCTGGAAAACCAGCCAGGGGTGGCAATCGACCGGTTTGGCTATGCGGTGTTGACCTCTGCAATGCCGTATCGCCACAACCGCGTCGCACTGCGTACTTCAGATATTGGTAATGGCATGGAAATTCCACTGGCGGCAAAAGATATCGTGCCGACACAGCGTGCCATTGGCCGCGTCGAGTTTGAAACGCATCTTGGCCACAGCCTGCTGATCCACGCCAAACTGGCGGACGGCTCTGCGCCAATGATTGGCGCCAATATCTTTAACCAGCAGGGCGTGAACGTTGGCGTCGTCGGCACGCGCGGCGAAGCCTATGTTGCCGGTATCGAAAGCGGTGAACGTCTGCGGGTGAAATGGGGCGACGACGACAGCGCGTCCTGCACCATGCCGATACCTGAACTGCCTCCTGTCGACCGCGATCAACCCGGTGGTTACCAGGTTGTCTCTCTCACCTGTAACCGGAACTAAAGGATATTTACCATGCGGATTTTTACCCCAACGCCGCGCACCGGGCTGCTTCTGCTGATTTTGTCCGGCGCGCTGTTCTCCACCAGCAGCTATGCGCTGACCTGTAAACGCGCTAGCGACGGCAGCGTAGAGCAGATAATTCCGTTGGATCACCAGATCAACGTCTCTACCGCGAATCTGACGGCGGGCACCGTGTTATGGCGATCGTCAACGTTTACCTCGACCTTTAAATGTACCGATACCAACAACCACCCGCAGGGGGAAGACGCCTATCTGTGGTGGGATCCGGACCGTCAAATGTCGGCTATCCACAACTCGCTGGAGGTCGGCGTGACCTTCCTTGGTACGGACATCAACCCTACTAAGGTCAAAAGTACCGACATCGGGCCGGGTACTGTCTGTAACCGAGGGTCAAATGGCCGGTGTAAAGCACCCGCAATTTCCCAGACGATCACCGCGACTTACGCCATCTATATCAAAGCGACGGGGAACCCACCGCCGTCCAACGGCGTGATCAACGATCAGAGCAAATATGCCGCTTTTCAGGTCGATGGTGAAGGCGGCTTAAACAACCAACCGAACAGTAACTTCCGTGCCTATGTTTCCGGGCTTGGCAATATCAGGTTCATCTCCTGTAGCCCAAAAATTACCGTCTCTGCCAACAATGGCGAAACGGTAAACTTTGGCGCTATTCCGGCGCGTAATGCGGTCGTCGGCAAGATTGAAAAGCAGGTGCCGTTCAGCATTCGCGCCGACCTGACCGGCCAGGGGCAGGATTGCGAAAAACAGACGCTGATGGCGAACTTCAGCACCACCTACCCGACGCAGGATAATCAGTTGATTCTGCCGGAACAGAACAGCGGTTTCGGGATTTTGCTTTCCCGCGCCGACTCGCCGAACACCTGGCTTAGCATGAACACGCCAACAGAACTGGGCTATGTGAACGGCAGCGTTGTCGAAAGTAATTTCCTCGCCAGCCTGAAATGGCTCAGCGCAACGCCGAAAGTGGGCAAATTCAACGCGTCAGCTAATATTGACGTGACCTTTAAATAACACGAGGACACTCTACGAAAATGTCGCTGACCTCCGCCGAGCCAACCGGACTGCGCTATGTTTTTCAGCCCATGTTCGACCGTGCAGGCAAAATGATTGCCGTTGAGTGCTTAACCCGGTTTACGCAGGAACCGGGAAGCGCGGCCATCACCGTAGAACAGTTTTTTAGCGACGCGTCCGATGAGCTTCGCGCGCGCATTTTGCAGGAGCAAATTGCGCTGGTGAAAAGCTATCAGTGGTGGTTTCAGCAAAATGACGTGATGGTCACGATTAATGTCGACGAGGCCACACTGCATACGCTGAACGATGACTTTATTGCCGATTGCGTAAAAACCATCGGCTGCCTGCATTTCGAGGTGAGCGAGTTTTCCAGTACCCTGGTCAAACGCAATCCGGCCATCGAGGCGCTGGGCGATAAATATTCGTTCTGGCTGGATGACTTTGGCGCGGGCTATGCCGGGTTTGGCGCACTGGCGATGCAGTCTTTCCGTTTTATTAAAATGGATAAAAATCTGCTGTGGAATCTGCGTGAAAAGAAAAACGGGCAGCAGTTGATGGCCTCGCTGCTGCACTACTTCAGCGCCAACCATTATCAGGTGATCGTTGAAGGGATTGAAACACAGGAGCATCTGACCTGGCTTGATAACATGCCGTGGTTTGCGCTACAGGGATTGCTGTGGCAAGAGCAGAGTATCGAAGCCCTGACCGCTGGCCAATCCAACGCCAATTCTCTCCCCCGCCAGACCCATCACTAATTTCATGCGTTTTTTGACGTTAAACAATCTCATGCGGTAAAGCGTTTTGCTTTATCGCTTGATTTTACAAATAATCAAAAAACAATTAACATTAATATAATGCATCAGCTATCATACATATTAAATAGCGACAACTTTTCTTCAGATAATTCCCTCCCAGCTTTTAAAATGATGGATAAAAAATTTTTATAACTCAGTCAAAAAATTTAAATATCATATCGACAATATTTTTTTTCGCCTCTTAACAATAGTTATCCTCAATCAATCCAGACATCCTGTGAAAATATTCGGCGTTGACTCGTAAAATTCCTAATCCATTGAGAGGAGAAATTGACTCTATATTCTTTTTTGCGCTTACAGTTACATTAATCATAACCTTTCACACAACTTGTCACAGTTTGACAAAATGTGACGCACAGACAATAGTTATTCCATCCCGATAGCCTCGGATAAGTCTGAGGCTATTTCTATGGTATGGAGCCAGCAATGTTTAATAATAAAACCAAACGAATCAGCCAGGCAGTGGCGTTATCGCTTGCCCTGTGTGGCGTCAGCTATGCCGCAACCACGAGTCATGCATCATCGGCAAAACATCCGGAAGTTCAGGCCAATGAGCCGTTTTCCGCACACGTTCTGATCAGCGGCCTGGATGCGCCGTGGGATATGGTGTGGGGCCCGGATGGTTATTTGTGGGTGACCGAACGTAAAGCCGCTTCTATCGATCGCATCGACCCGAAAACCGGCGAGAAAAAAGTCGCTATCACGCTGAGCGGCGTCCATACCGGCCCGCAACACGAAGGTGTGCTGGGTCTGGCATTATCGCCAAACTTTATGAAAGCGGGTGGCGATAATTATGTTTATACCGCTTATACCTATATGAACGGTAATGAAGAACATGCCAAAATTGTTCGTCTGGAATATGACGAAAAAACCCAAAAACTGGGTAACGAAAAAAAAATCCTGGCCGGTTTCCCGGCGGGGAATGACCACAATGGTGGGCGTCTGCGCTTTGGGCCAGATGGTAAACTCTATTACACCATCGGTGAGCAAGGGCATAACCAGGGCGCGAATTTCTGCAAACCTATTGATGCACAGCGAATTCCAACTGAGGATGAGCTGAAAAATAAAAATTACGCCGCTTATGCCGGTAAAGTGCTGCGTCTGAATATCGACGGCTCCATTCCGGAAGATAACCCAACCATTCACGGCATTAAAAGCCACCTGTTCACTTATGGTCACCGTAACCCGCAGGGGCTGGTCTTTGTCGGCGATACCCTTTACGCCTCTGAACAAGGCCCCTCTTCTGACGATGAGCTGAATATTCTGGAAGCGGGCGGAAACTACGGTTGGCCGCACGTAGCAGGCTTCCAGGACGATCAGGCTTACGTTTATGCAAACTACTCGAAAGCTGAAAACTGCCCGTCGCTGACATGGGACCCGAACCACATCCCGGCAGGCGTACCGGTGCAGAAAGAGACTGAATGGAAAGCTGCTGACTTTAAAGCGCCAATCAAAACCTTCTTCACCGTCAAAGAGGGCTACACCTATAACGACGCCAGCTGCAGCGCGGATTCTGCGTACATTTGTTGGCCGACTATTGCACCGTCAAGCGTAGCGTACTACCCGGCCGATGGCGTCATCAAAAGCTGGCGTAACTCCATCATCGTCAGTTCGATGAAAAATGGCGCGCTCTATCGTGTTCTGCTGAACGCCGATAAGAAAAACGTGCAGGGTGACGTGGCGAAATACTTCCACACCGCCAACCGCTACCGCATGGTGGTGGTCAGCCCGGATACGCGTAAAATCTTCGTTGCCACCGATAACTTCGGCAACGTGATGGATGAGTCTAACCATCCGACGCACAACCTGAGCAACCCGGGTTCGATTATCGTCTTCGAATATACCGGTAAATAATGCACTTGCAGGCGGGTCTATTGGCCCGCCTGATTTTTTTCCCTTTCCTATAAAAAACACACCGATGAAATTAACTCTGCCCCTCTCCGGGCTGGCGGCCACCTTTGTGCTGTCTCCGGTTTCATACGTTTATGCGCAGGACGCCGCAACAGATGATGGTGAGCAAACCATGATCGTCAGCGCAGCGCCCCATTCCGGCCTCTCCGCGTTAGATACGCCTGCTGCCGTCTCCGTCAATTACGGTGACGATATCCGTCACGCCGCGCCGCGAATTAACCTTTCAGAAGGGCTGGCCGATGTGCCGGGCCTGCAAATTCAAAACCGACAGAACTTCGCCCAGGATTTACAGATGTCGATTCGCGGTTTCGGCGCGCGCTCGACCTTTGGTATTCGAGGCCTTCGGCTGTACGTGGACGGCATTCCTGCGACCATGCCGGATGGTCAGGGGCAGCTCTCCAATATTGATGTTGGCTCGATTGACCGTATCGACGTGCTGCGCGGGCCATTCTCCGCGCTTTATGGCAACGCTTCCGGCGGCGTGGTGAACGTGGAAACAGAAACGGGCCGCCAGCCGACGACGATTGAAAGCAGCAACTATTACGGCAGCTTCGGTACCTGGCGTACCGGGTTAAAAGCCACGGGTGCGGTGGGCGATGGCACGCAGAAAGGCGATGTGAACTACACCGTCTCCAGCAGTCGCTTCTCTACACACGGTTTTCGCGACAACAGCGCCGCGCACAAAAACCTGCTCAATGCCAAACTGGGCGTGAAGGTCAACGACACCGGCAGCCTGACATTGCAGCTCAACAGCGTGGATATCACCGCGGACGATCCGGGTGGTTTAACCCGCAAAGAGTGGAAAGATAACCCGGCGCAAGCGCCGCGCGGCGAAGAGTATCGCATGCGCAAAACCGTCAAGCAGACACAGGCCGGGCTGCGCTATCAACAAGGATTGGGCGAGCACGACGACCTGAGCGTGATGACCTGGGCCGGTATCCGTGAAACCGTGCAGTACCAGTCTATTCCTTACTTTGTGCAGCAGCGCAGCGACACGCATCCGGGCGGCGTGATTGATTTAACGCGTCGCTACCAGGGCATTGATACCCGCTGGACGCACCACGAAGAGAGCGGCTTCCTGCCCTACTCTATCACCACGGGCCTCGACTACGAGACAATGACCGAGCAGCGCAAAGGGTATGAAAACTTTGTCTATCAGGACGGTCATTACGATCTGGGGACGAAGGGCGACATGCGTCGCAACGAACGTAACCTGATGTGGAACCTCGACCCGTACATTCAGACCAACTGGCAGCTTACCTCTGCCCTGAGTCTCGATGCGGGAGTACGTTACAGCTCGGTGTGGTTTGATTCCAATGACCATTATGTGGTGGGTAAAAATGGCGACGACAGCGGCGAAGCAAGCTATCACAAATGGCTTCCGGCGGCCGCGCTGAAATATGCCATGACGCCGACGTGGAACGTTTATCTCTCCGCCGGGCGTGGCTTCGAAACGCCGACGATTAATGAACTGTCGTATCGCCCTGATGGGCAATCCGGCCTGAACTTTGGCTTACAGCCAGCGACGAATACCACCGTTGAAGCAGGCAGCAAGTGGCAGGTTGGCACCGGGCTTGCCAGCCTTTCCGTCTTTAACACCGATACGAAGGATGAGATTGTGGTAGCCGCCAGCGACAACGGGCGTACCTCCTATCAAAATGCCGGGAAAACACGCCGTCGCGGCGTAGAGCTGGCGTGGGATCAGCAGTTCGCTACCGCATGGCGCGCCAAACTCGCCTGGACGTGGCTGGATGCAACCTATCGCGAAGACGCCAGCAGCACGATCCAAAGCGGCAACCGTATTCCAGGTATTGCCCGCAACAGCGCTTACGCCTCATTGGGCTGGGTGCCGGAAGAAGGCTGGTATGCAGGCGCGGAAATGCGCTACATGAGCGACATTCAGGCCAACGACGCGAATACCGAACAGGCTCCGGCGTACACGGTCACGGCGCTGAACAGCGGCTATAAGTTCGTGGCGGATAACTGGGTGGTGGATGTGTATACCCGCGTCGATAACCTGTTTGATAAAGAGTATGTGGGTTCGGTTATCGTCAACGAAAGCAACGGGCGTTATTACGAACCGGCTCCGGGACGCAATTATGGCGTAGGGTTGTCGGTGAGTTATATGTTTGATGCGATGTAGGTGAGGGGCGAGGGGGAAGCAAGCACGCATCCCCCCCAAATTCCCCCCAATCTCTCTTTTCCGTAAAAAAAAGCTTGATACAAATCAACACATATTGATAATGCTTCTCGTTATCGACTTAGTTATCATTTTCATAACGGAACGCGCCTGGTATGAATAACACAGCAGAAGACCGGACAAAGCACAGCGCCTCGCCGTACCCTTCGCACGAGAAGCGCTTGATTAGCAGCAAATTGTTGCTCGGCGACGAGGGTTCGGTGCTGATTGAGCACAATGGCCAACATTATCAGCTTCGCCAGACGCAATCCGGCAAATTGATCCTGACTAAATAAATCATCCTATTTCGCCAGCCACCCAGGTGACTCCCAGGCAGCCAGCAATTTTTCATTTTCCTTATGGAGAGTTGTTATGCTACGCCCGCAATCCGCCCCGCTGCGCCCGACGCTGCTGGCCCTGACCATCGCCGGCATTCTGCCCGGTACTGCCCTCGCCGCCGATACCATGACCGTAACCGCCACCGGTAACGCCCGCAGCGTATTTGAAGCGCCCATGATGGTCAGCGTCATCGATACCACCGAACCTGAAAATCAAACCGCCAGTTCCGCGGCTGACCTGCTGCGCACCGTGCCGGGCATTACGCTTGACGGCACAGGCCGCACCAACGGTCAGGACGTCAACATGCGCGGCTACGATCGTCGCGGCGTACTGATTCTGGTGGATGGCGTGCGCCAGGGCACCGATACCGGGCACCTCAACAGCACCTTTCTTGATCCGGCGCTGATCAAGCGTATCGAAGTGGTACGCGGCCCGTCGGCGCTGCTGTACGGCAGCGGCGCGCTGGGCGGGGTCATTTCATACGACACGGTAGACGCTAAAGATCTGCTGCGCGATGGCCAGAACAGCGGCTTCCGCGTCTTTGGCACCGGGGCGACGGGCGATCACAGCATCGGTATGGGCGCAAGCGCCTTTGGTCGCACGGATACGCTTGACGGCATCGTCTCGTGGTCGAGCCGCGATCGTGGCGATCTGCGCCAGGGCGATGGATCAACGGCGCCAAACGATGAGTCGATCAATAACATGCTGGCGAAAGGAAGCTGGAAAATTGACGATGCTCAGACGTTGGGTGGCTCATTCCGCTACTACAACAACAAAGCGCAGGAGCCGAAAAACCCGCAGACTATCGAAGCCTCCACCAGCAGCAACCCGATGGTCGATCGCTCCACCATTCAGCGCGATGCACAGCTCACCTATAAACTCGCGCCGCAGGGCAATGACTGGCTGAACGCTGACGCCAGAATCTACTGGTCGGAAGCACGCATTAACGCGCAAAACATCGATAACACCGGCGAATTCCGCAAGCAAACCACTAAAGGCGGCAAAGTCGAAAACCGCAGCCGTCTGTTCAGCGACTCCTTCGCCTCTCACCTGCTGACCTGGGGCGGTGAATATTATCGTCAGGAGCAGGAACCCGGCGGCGTTACCACCGGTTTCCCGGAAGCGAAAATCGATTTCAGCTCCGGCTGGATCCAGGACGAAATCACCCTTCGCGATCTGCCTGTTACCCTGCTTGGCGGCACGCGTTATGACAACTATCGCGGCAGCAGCGACGGTTACGACGACGTGGATGCCGATAAATGGTCTTCCCGCGCCGGGATGACCGTCAGCCCAACCGACTGGCTGATGCTGTTCGGCTCTTACGCGCAGGCCTTCCGCGCGCCAACAATGGGCGAGATGTACAACGACTCGAAGCACTTCTCCATCGGTAGCTTCTACACTAACTACTGGGTACCGAACCCGAACCTGCGTCCGGAAACAAACGAAACGCAGGAGTACGGTTTTGGTTTGCGCTTCGACGACCTGATGCTGGCCAACGATTCCCTCGAATTCAAAGCCAGCTACTTTGATACCAAAGCGAAGGATTACATCTCCACGGCGGTCGATTTCGCGGCAGCAACGACGATGTCCTATAACGTGCCGAACGCCAAAATCTGGGGCTGGGACGTGATGACCAAATATAGCGCGGACCTGTTCAGCCTCGACGTGGCCTACAACCGCACGCGCGGGAAAGACACCGACACCGGGGAGTACATCTCCAGCATCAACCCGGACACGGTCACCAGCAAGCTGAATATTCCGGTGGCGCACAGCGGCTTCTCGGTCGGCTGGATTGGGACGTTTGCCGATCGCTCCACCCACGTCAGCAGCAGCTACAGCAAGCAGCCGGGCTATGCGGTTAACGACTTCTACGTCAGTTATGAGGGCCAGCAACAGCTGAAAGGCGTCACCACCACCCTGGTGCTGGGTAACGCCTTCGATAAAGAGTACTGGTCGCCGCAGGGGATTCCGCAGGACGGGCGCAACGGGAAAATTTTCGTAAGTTATCAGTGGTAACGACATCGCCCCGCTTCGCCGGGGCTTCATCTGGAAGGAAGAGACAATGAATCACTACACACGCTGGCTTGAGCTAAAAGAACAAAACCCAGGTAAGTACGCGCGTGACATCGCAGCATTAATGAATATCAGCGAGGCAGAGTTAACCTTTGCCCGCGTGGGCCATGACGCGGTGCGTCTTGCCAGCGACGTGCGCGACATCCTTGCCGCGCTGGAAACCGTTGGCGAAACCAAGTGCATCTGCCGTAACGAATATGCGGTGCACGAGCAGGTTGGCGAATTCACTAACCAGCACCTGAGCGGCCATGCGGGGCTGATCCTCAATCCGCGCGCGCTTGACCTGCGCCTGTTCCTGCACCAGTGGGCCAGCGTTTTCCACATCAAAGAGATGACCGCGCGCGGCGAACGCCAGAGCATTCAGTTCTTTGACCATCAGGGCGATGCGCTACTGAAAGTCTACGCCACCGAGCGCACCGACATGACCGCATGGGCCGATGTGCTGGCGCGCTTTATCATTAGCGACAATACAACCCTGGTGCTGAAACCTGCGGAAGAAGCCGCCAGCGAAAGCCACGCCGACGCCGCAACCGTTGATAGCGAATGGCGTGCGATGACCGATGTGCATCAGTTCTTCACCCTGCTGAAGCGCCACAACCTGACGCGTCAGCAGGCATTTTCGCTGGTCGGCGACGATCTTGCCTGCAAAGTGCCTAACAGCGCGCTGGCACAGATTCTCCATAGCGCTCGTCAGGACGCCAATGAAATTATGGTGTTTGTCGGCAATCGTGGCTGCGTGCAAATCTTCACCGGCGTGGTGGAAAAAGTGGTGCCGATGAAAGGCTGGCTGAACATTTTCAACCCGGCGTTCACGCTGCATCTGCTGGAAGATCATATTGCCGAAAGCTGGGTCACCCGCAAACCGACCGCTGACGGCCACGTCACCAGCCTGGAAATTTTCGCCCACGACGGCACGCAGATTGCCCAGCTTTACGGTCAACGTACCGAAGGCCAGCCGGAACAGACCCAGTGGCGCAAACAGATTGATGCACTCACGGCGGAAGGGCTGGCAGCATGAAAAAATGGCTCGCCCTGCTGGTCGCCCTGCCCGTCGCGGCGCTGGCAGCTCCGCAGGAGAAGATCGTCGCCCTGGGCGGCGACGTGACCGAGATTGTTTACGCACTCGGGGCGCAGTCTTCGCTTGTCGCGCGTGACAGCACCAGCCAATGGCCGCCGGAAGCGGCCAAACTGCCGGATGTGGGTTATCTTCGTCAGCTCAATGCCGAAGGCATTCTGGCGATGCGCCCAACGCAGGTGCTCGCCAGCCAGCAGGCGCAACCGTCGCTGGTGCTCAAACAGCTGGAGCAGAATAAGGTGCCGGTGATCAGCGTGCCGAGCCGTAACGACCTCAGCGTGATTGATGAAAAAGTGCAGGTCATCGCCAAAGCCACGCACCGTGAAGTGGAAGGCGAAACGCTGCGCAACAGCATGCGCCAGGCCATTGCCGCGCTGCCCACCACGCCGCTCGATAAAAAAGTGCTGTTTATTCTCAACCACGGCGGCATGAACGCGATGGCCGCCGGGCAGCAAACGGCGGCAGATGCGGCCATTCGCGCTGCCGGGTTAAAGAATGCGATGCAGGGTTTTGCCCGCTATCAGCCGCTGTCGCAGGAAGGCGTGATCGCAAGCCAGGCCGATCTGGTGGTGATCCCCGCCGACGGTTTAGCGGCGATTGGCGGCGAAGCGAATCTGTGGAAGCTGCCGGGGCTGGCGCAAACGCCCGCCGGGAAGCACAAACAGGTTCTGGCTATAGACGATATGGCGCTGCTCGGGTTTAGCGTACGTACGCCGCAGGCGATTCAGCAGTTGCGTGCCAAAGCGGAGTCGCTGCCCTGATGTCACGGCGGATCACCCTCTCCCTCATTACGCTGGCGCTGCTGCTGGCGGTGGGGACGCTGGCGGCAAGCGGTTTTGGCGCGTTGCGCCTGCCTCTCAGCCTGCTGTGGAATAACAGCGATGACGCGCTGCGGCAAATCTGGTTCACCATTCGCCTGCCGCGCGTACTGCTGGCGCTGGTTGTCGGCGGCTCGCTGGCGCTGGCGGGCTGCGTGATGCAGGGGCTGTTCCGCAATCCGCTGGCCGATCCGGGGCTGCTCGGTATCAGTAGCGGCGCGGCGCTGGCGGTGGCGTTGTGGGTGGTATTACCGCTGACGCTGCCGCCGCTGATCATGCTTTACGCCCCCATGTTAGCGGCCTTTTTCGGCGCGCTGGCGGCAACGGTGGTTATCTTCCTGCTGAGTCGCCAGCGCGACAGTTCGCTGTCACGCTTGTTGTTAGTCGGCATCGCCATTAACGCCCTGTGCGGTGCGGCAGTGGGCGTGCTGTCGTGGGTGAGCAACGATGCGCAGCTGCGCCAGCTCTCGCTATGGGGCATGGGCAGCCTGGGGCAGGCACAGTGGTCAACGCTGCTGACCGTTGCCTCCCTGATGGTGCCCACCGTGTTTGTTATCTGGCGTCTCGCCGCTGCGCTGAATCTGCTCCAGCTCGGTGAGGAAGAGGCACACTATCTCGGCGTGGACGTGCAGTCGGTTCAACGACTGTTGCTGGTATGCAGCGCCCTGCTGGTTGCCGCCGCCGTGGCGGTGAGCGGTGTGATTGGCTTTATCGGCCTGGTGGTGCCGCACTTAATCCGCATGTGGCTGGGTGCCGATCACCGTGCTGTTATCCCCGGTTCGGTTCTCGCGGGCGCGTTACTGCTGCTGATCGCCGATACGTTTGCCCGCACGCTGGTGGCACCTGCGGAGATGCCGGTCGGCCTGCTGACCAGCATTCTTGGCGCACCGTGGTTTCTTTGGCTGATTTTCCGTCGTGGAGGGCAACATGGCTGATTCACTGAGCGTAAAAAATCTCCACTACCGCGTGGCAAACCGGTTGATCATCCGTGATGTGTCACTCAGCCTTGAACGCGGTGAACTGTTGACGCTCATCGGCCCCAACGGCGCGGGGAAATCGACGCTGCTGCGCTTACTGACCGGTTATCTTGCGCCCGCTGGCGGCGAGCGCTGGCTGGCGGGAAAAACGCTGGAAAGCTGGGAGGCCAACACGCTATCCCGCCAGCGCGCGGTGATGCTTCAGCAAACGCAGATGGGCTTCGATTGGCCGGTTGAAGCGGTGATTGGCATGGGGCGCATGCCGTGGACACCGCAGCCGGAAAACGCCGTGATTCAGCAGGTAATGCAGCTAACCGAATGTCTGCCGCTGGCGGGCCGGCGTTATGCCTCGCTCTCCGGCGGTGAGCAGCAGCGCGTACAGCTGGCACGAGCGCTCGCGCAGCTGTGGTGTGAGGATTCGCCGCGCGGCTGGCTGTTTTTGGATGAGCCCACCTCGGCGCTGGATCTGTTCCATCAACAGCATCTGCTGCGGTTGTTAAAACGGCTGACCCGGCAAGGGGAGCTGCACGTGTGCGTGGTGCTGCATGATTTAAACCTTGCCGCGCTGTGGGCAGACAGAATTGTGCTGCTGTATGACGGAATGATTGTTTCGCAGGGCTCGCCTGATGAGGTGTTACAGGCGGAGACGCTGGCGCGCTGGTACGGCGCCGAGGTCCAGGTACGGACGCATCCCGAATGCGATGCGCCGCAGGTGTTTTTAGCCCGGTGACATTGCCGGGAGGCGCTGCGCTTGCCCGGCCTACAAATTCACGTAAATTCAATACATCGCGAAAAACACGTAGGCCTGATAAGCGAAGCGCCATCAGGCAAAAATAAGAAGGGAGCCGAATGGCTCCCTTCTGTACTTCCGGCCTTACCAGCCGTATTTCACCCCCAGCATCCCCTGGGTGTCGCTGTACCCCTTGTCGCCCATCTGCACGCCCACGTTGCCCCACACGCTCAGGTTTTGACTCAGATTCCCTTCCACACCCGTGCGCACTTCGCCCAGGTTGCGCGAGCCGTCGCGGCTGACGCGTACCCCGTCCATCCGCACGCCGTAGGTTTCACTGTTGTAAATCCAGTTCGCTTCCACGTACGGCTGGAACTCGCGACCTTTCCCTTCATCCTGCTTGTGATGGCTGTTGAGGAAGGTCTTCACGCCCAGACGCGTCTGCACGTTGCCGTCGCCTTCGCTGCGGATGCGCGTGCCGTCATGACGGGTGTGCGCATCATCCTTCACGCCCATCCAGGTCACCTGCGCCTGCGGCTGTACGAACCAGCTGTTCAGCGTGCCCGCGCTGCCGCTGAACTCGCCCGCCTTCAGCGTATAGCCCGCTTCCAGCGAGGCCGTCAGCCCCTTCGACCGGTAGTCGTCGCGCTCGCGGTCATCCGCTTCCACGCTGTTGTCGAACCAGCTGTACAGCAGCCAGCTGTCCACGTACGCCCCGCTGCGGTCGGCTTCGTTCTGGTACCACGTGCCGTACACCCCAGCGCTGTAGCCGCTGACGCGTCCGTCAGAGTCATAGCCCGCCCGGTCGCTGCGGGTGTTACTGTGCGCGTTGGCGTAGCCGCCCATCACGCCCAGGTGGAAGCGGTCCTGCCCGCTGGTGCTCCACTGCGCCACTTCGCCGCCCACCTGTAACACGTAGCGGTTGCTCTGCGTTTTCAGCTGGCCATCGCCCGCCTGCGAACGCTCATGCCCGCCGACGTGACGCATCCACAGGCTGCCCGCGAAGCTGTCCTCGTCCTGCAGCCCTTCCGTGTACTGCGGCTCGCCCAGACGGTCGTGCAGACGGTGCGTGAAGAAGCTGTTGGCCGTCGCCAGGTTGCTGATGTAGCTCCCCGCTTCCGGGCGCAGTACCGATGGCCCGGTCGGGTCGACAATCGGCGGCTGTGCCGGCGTGATGCCGCTCCACTTACTGGTCAGATACCAGTTTGCGGCGTTATCGCCCTGCCCTTTCGCCAGCGTATACACCCACGCGCCCGCTTCCACTGTGCCGGTTGTCAGGGCGAAGTTACCCGCCGAGTTACCGCCCACATTCACCAGTTCAATACCGTTGGTCGTCTGCGCCCCAAGGCCGCCGACGTTGTTCACCTGCACGCGGGTATTACCTGCGGTATCGCCCTTCACCGTCAGTTTATCGGTGGCCGACTGGTCATCGCCCAGCTCGGTATTGAAGGCCATCAGGCCGTTATTGCCCGTGTAGTTGCCGTTCACCACCAGCTGGTTGCCCGGCTGTGCGCCCGGCTGGTTCATCAGCACCGTGCCGCCGTTATGCAGATTGCCGCCCACGGTGGTATTCGCCACCGCCAGCGTACCGCCCTGACGGATATCCATATCCCCTGCCGTGCTGCCAAAGCCCGAGAGCATCGCCCCGTCGTGGATATTCACCTGCTGGCTCGCCATCGCCACTGTGCCATCTGCATCCGCGCCGAGCGCCAGCTCGCCGCCGGTGATGTCCGTGGTGCCGGTGTACCCCGCCGAATCCGCCGTTAACGTCAGCGTGCCGCTGCCCTGTTTGTTCAGGTTGCCGCTGCCGGAGACCGTATGGCTCAGCGTCCAGTCGCTGTCGGTAGCCACCGTCAGCAGGCCGTTGTCCGTCACGCTCGCCGTACCGAGGTTGGCCGCGTCCGTGACCGTCATGGCGCTGTCCGCATCGATACGGAACTGCCCGCTGAAACTCTGGTTTTCACCGGACACCGCCACAGCCGATGCCTGCGCCACGTCAACAATGCCCGCACCGCTCAGGCTGTTGAGCAGCTCCCCGGTGACGCCGTTCAGCGTCAGGGTGCCGTCATCAATCACGTTGCCGCTGCCCGCGCCCTGCGCATCGTTCAGCACCACTTCCGCTGCACTTTCGATGGTGGTGGTGGCACTCAGACCCGCGTTCGCCCCGTCAATCGTCAGTACGCCGCCCGCCACGCCGAGATTGCCCGCCCCCGTCAGGCTGCCCTGGCTAGTGCCGCCGTTCTGCAGCGTCAGGCTGCCGCCGTTGAGCGCCAGCGTGGAGCCCGCCTCTCCGCTCAGCCTGCCCGCCGTCTGCGTGGTGCCGTTCAGGTCGGCAATAGCACCGTCACTGATAACCAGCGCCGATGTGTTGCCCAGCGCGCCGTCCGCATCGGTGCGCAGCGTGCCCGCCTGCACCTGCGTTTCGCCGCTGTAGCGGTTACTCGCGTTCGACAGCGACACCAGCCCGGCGGTATTGATGCCAAGATTTCCCTCACCTGAGATAGCGGCCGACATATCTGCCGCCGCACCCTGTGCCCCGGCGTGCTCTGCCAGCACCAGCGTCTGCCCGGCGTGGATATCCAGCGCCTTCAGGCCGTAGTTGACATACAGGCCATCGCCCGGCGCGGTAGTCAGGCGGAAACCGTAATCCCCGTCCGCCACTACCGTGCCGTTCTGCGCAATGGCGACGCGTTCATTTTCTGCCACCGGATTACCGTTCTGGTCGGTCAGGGTCAGCGCGCCGCCCGAGCCGATCACGTCCTGCGCCTGCACCAGTTGCATACTCACGTCCGTGTCATCCTGCTCCAGCAAGTTCAGCGTGGTGTCCGGGTTCATCGCACCCGGATCGTTCCACGGACTGGCCACCGTGACCTGCACATTGCCGCTGTTGGCGACCAGCGTCGGCGTCTGAACCACGCCATCGGCCTGCGTATCGGCAGGCATCGAAACATCAAACGCCAGCGTACCGCCGTTTATATTCAAACTGCCAATCTGCTGCACGCCGTCGCCAACGGTGGTGGTGTTGCCTGCATCCAGCTTCAGCGTTGCCTGGGCCAGCGTCAGAGTATTGTCGCCGGAAAGATCGAAGATGCTGTTTTTGAGCTCCGCCGTACCGGTAAAGGCTGTTCCGGTAGCGTCGGTAAAGCTGAAGGCGTTATCCGCGCTGGCGAGATTAACCTGCAGCAAGCCGTTACCGGTCAGCGCGTTGCTCAGGGCATAATTGCCAGAAGCCTCACTGGCTCCCGTCACCGAGAGCGTACCCGCATCGGCAATATTCACCGCGCTGCTGCCCAGCCCGGTGTTGCCGGTGCTGGAGTGCGAGGCCACGGTAAGCGTGCCGCCGTTCACCTCCGTGCGCCCACCGTAGGTATTTTCGGCGGTAAGGACGGTGTGACCCGCGTCCTGAATGACCGCGCCGTTCTCGCCTGAGATCAGCGGATTAAAGGCATAGCCCGTTGCAGAATCATCGGTATGATTAAAGACCAGCGAACCGTTGCCCGCACCGAATGCCACGCTGTCGGCGCCAATAAGATGCCCGGCTACCGCCGCGATATCATCGTGCGCCGCGCCAATGTTGAGCGAGCCGGTGCTTCCCTCAGCAAAACCCAGCAAGACGCTTCCATTCGTCAACGCCAGCGTGCCTTCATTGCTGAGCGTCACTGCGCCATCGCCGTGTGCGCCGATATCGATGGTGGTGCCTCGCAGCAGTGAACCTTCTCCATCCACGTTCACGCGGCCCAAAGCACGATCGTTAGTCCCGACGCTAATCGCATCTTCACCGTTAACCTGGCCACCCGAGGCAATATTCAGCGCGCCGTTGCCCGTTACGCCTATCTGTAAGTTACTCGCAACATTCCACTGTCCGTTGGTATTCACGTTGACCACGCCGGTGCCGTTAAAATAGGTTGCAACCTGCCCGGTGGAAGCGGTGTTAACGACACCTGCATCGGTGATATTCAGGGTTCCCTGCCCCGCATGGCCCACACGTAAAGCAGCAGAGTTCATCACCGCTCCCGCGCCGTTCACATTCAACAGGCCGACCCCGGTGTTATTGACCCCCACCGTGGTACCGCCTGCGGTAACCGTGCCTTCGCTCGCAATATTGAGCGTGCCGTTCCCCCAGTCACCTATCATCAGGGTTTGCGGGCTGTTACCCGCCGAGACAACATTCCATTGGCCTTTGGTGCCCACGTTCACTACGCCGACACTGTCCCCCACATCGCCAATGGTCGCCGTCGAGGACGTGTTCACTTCAGCGGCATCGCTGATATTGAGGGTTCCAGCGCCTCTCTCGGCGATGATGATTTCAGCGGTATTGAGTTGGGATCCTTCGCCTTTGACATTCACTTCCCCCGTGGCCATTTCCCAGCGCGCCAGCGAGACGTCTCCGGCATCCACTTTACCGCCGCTGGCAATGTTCAGCGTACCGTTGCCGCCAGTGCCGACGGCCAGCGTTTGCGCGCTGCCGCTAGCATTTGTCAGATTCCACTGACCGTTCTCTGTGACACCGACTACGCCGTCAGAATTGCCATTAAGCCCGATCGCGCTTGCGCCGGTGCTCTGTACAACAGCAAGGTTGGAGATCGACAGGTTGCCTGTTCCTGAATCGGCAACAACAAGTTCGGCGGTGGTCATTTTCGATTCTTCGCCGTCAACGGTGACGCGGCCCTGCGCATCGGCATTCAAGCCAATCGAGGTATCTCCTGCAATGACCTTCCCTGCGCTGTTAATGTTGAGCGTCCCGGAGCCCGCTTGCCCCACCAATAACTGCTGGCCATTAAGCACTTCCCACTCGCCGCCAGTAGATACCGTCACGGTGCCCGTTCCCGTTACGCTGCGGGCGATAGTGCTGTTGCCATTGCTGTAGACAACGCCGGAATCGGCAATGGTCAGTTCACCTTCGCCATAATCACTGACGCGCAAGGAGGTGGTTGTGAGTACGGAACCGCTCCCCGATACGGTGGCGCTCCCCTTGCCATCCTCAAAGCTTCCGAGCGTCATGACGCCGGTTGTCACGCTGCCGTTCGAATTAATGTCTAAGGTGCCGGTACCGTGATAACCGATATTCAAATTCGGCAACTGCCCCGTCTTGTTAATAAGATCCCAACGACCATTATTCGACACCTCAACCACCCCCACTACGCCAGTACCAGAGGCAATAACGGTATCTTCAGCCGTGGTAACACGCCCTTCATTACGGATCGTCATGGCGCCATTGCCAGACCGGCCAACAGACATACCGGCAGTGCTGAGGCTGGAGCCCGATCCATCAACGAGCAACGTTCCGTTCCCACCAGTGCGATAACCCAGGTCGGTATCACCTGTGATGACTGTTCCGCCATTCAGTACCTTCAATGTACCGGTACCGCTATCACCAATTGAGAGCCTGGCCTGGACCAGATTCCAGATCCCCGAGCCCTGGACGGTGGCAGTACCGACGCCAGTTGCATACGCGCCGATAACCGATGATCTCGACGAACTGGTTATACTGCCGCCGTCAGTGATTATCAGTGTTCCGTTAGTTTGATTCCCAACAACGACGCCTTCAACCGTCAGCGCATTGCTATAGGTACGACTATCGCCATTATCGATAGTGAGAACTTCAGCCTGCACGGTGCCGGATAGCGCCAGCATGACCAGCAGTGACAGAGGACGAAAAGATTTAACGCTCAGCGCAGCGTATCCGGGTGAAACCGTTACTGCTTGCCGAACAGACGCGGTTTTACCCAGTCGACGAGTATGCTCCGAGCAAACCTGATAAACACGTAAGGTGCAATTCCAGACAACGCGGTAGATCTTATTCATTATTATTACTCCTTGTTTTGGTGCTCTCACAGGCAATACCAGCAGCCGGCTGACCTTTTGACAGGCGAGCAGAAGCCGCAAACGCTTAAAAGCGTTATATTTCAGTGCAATGCATTCATTCCTTTTACTTATTTATCTTATAAATTCGCCACATCAAAATAAGATAATAAGAAAGAACGAGTATTAAGAATCATTCCAGACAGGTGATATTTTTATTTCAGTTCAATACGAAACCGCCCCCTCAGAAGGCGGCGACTTACTTAACCTGTTAATAAAAATGTCGTCCCAGTTTCACATCGTCAAAAAAAGCTGTCAACATAGCCACAACGAAGCAAACATTGAATTAATAACATTAAGAAACCATTTAGAAGAAAAATTCTTATCCTTACCTTTTATAAAAAGTCAGCGCCGCTTTCAGCACATTAATCGCTACAATTTGCACTCAGAAATTTAAATGCACATTTAGGATTTACACACCTAAAAATGCTATTTTCACAACATTCACTCACAGCACAAATTGCTAAATACGGCGAATTAACGACCAGCCATTGATTAGTCATGAGAATGAGTAGCCTTTCTGCGACTTTCGAATTACCGAAACATTAGCTTCCGAGTAAAAATATTTGTTTGCGCAGACAGAATGAACCATTGCGCAATCTTGCCACCACCCGCTTACCGCCAGAGCATGCCCCACCTGAGTTGTTAGCAATATTCAGTAACAAATGAAATGCTATTCCCATTCTTAAATTGCACTTAAGATGCGCATTGTTAACTATAAGAATCCTAATTAGTTGACCAATCAATTATTTTACAACCCATAACACTTAAACAACACTTAAGACTACGAACTTATAGCAGGGGCAAGATGGAATTTAGGGTAATGCTCAAATCGTATTTCGAGCAGGTCAGATGCAAGTCAGATTTCCTTACTTTTTTAACAGAGCTCCAGCGCAATAACGTTTCCTACTACATCTATTTTGTTGCGACAGGAAACGTCAAGGTGATAACGACATCAGATAATTACGTGTCCGTTGAAGGTAGCCGGGGGATTATCAAAATAAGCGCAAATGCCAGTAAATTTTTAACGCGCGTAGCGGCGAAAAGACACTTCGCGGGAAGAACATCGTATGAACAGTATTGTTTAGAGTTAGCGAACGCCGGGGTGTTTAAGTGGATCGTTGATTTAAATGAAAATATGCGATTTTACTGGTCAAAGGACAATCATCTGCTTTACTGCGAGAATGTGCTTCCCTGCGAAAAAACAACAACGTAAACAGATACAACTGTTCTGTCATTTGAGATGATAAAAAAAATCGGCGCTTACACGCCGATTTTCAAAGAGGCACACTTACGCGTTGGTTGCCGGTTTCTGCTCATTTGGTGTCTGGGCATTCGCCAGCATGCGACGTACTGGGACGATCAACACCATCAGAACCGCCGCACAAATCAGCAGTGCGATGGAGCAGCGTGCAAAGAGATCGGGCAGCATATCGAGCTGATCGGCCTTCACGTGACCGCCAATCAGGCCCGCCGCGAGGTTACCCAGCGCACTGGCGCAGAACCACAGCCCCATCATCTGGCCGCGCATTCTTTCCGGGGCCAGCAAAGTCATGGTCGCCAGGCCAATCGGGCTCAGACACAGTTCACCCAGCGTCAGCATCAGAATACTGCCCACCAGCCAGAACGGCGATACGCCCGCCCCGCCGTTGCTCAGTACATTCTGCGCCGCCAGCATCATCAGGCCAAAGCCCGCAGCCGCACACAGAATACCAATCACAAACTTGGTGATACTGCCTGGACGGATGTTTTTGCGCGCCAGCATCGGCCACGCCCAGCTAAATACCGGGGCCAGCAGGATGATGAACAGGGCATTGATTGACTGGAACCATACCGCCGGGATTTCAAAATCGCCGATCATGCGGTTGGTGTAGTCGTTGGCAAACAGGTTGAACGAGGTCGGTTTCTGCTCAAAAGCAGACCAAAAGAACGCGGCGGAAACCAGCAGGATAAAGCACACCAGCAGACGCGCGCGCTCTTTACGGTTCAGGCCCGCAAAGACGAACAGATAGATAAAGTAGAGCGCAACCGACGCGGCAATGACGTACACCAGCACGCTGGCGACCGCAACCGGGTTAATCACAATGACGCCCTGCGCAATCAGGGTGATGATAATTGCTACCCCAACAGCCAGCGCCAGCAGCCACGCGCCTACGCCATTTTTCTTCGCCACCGGGTTGTTCCAGGTGGAGTCGAGACCCACTTCACTGTCATAACGTTTCATCGACGGAACCGCAAAGACGCGAAAGATAATCAGCGCCACCAGCATCCCGATGCCCCCGATACCAAAGCCCCAGTGCCAGCCGTGTGACTTAATCAGCCAGCCGGAAATCAACGGCGCGATAAATGAGCCCATGTTGATGCCCATGTAGAACAGCGAGAAACCGCCGTCACGACGCGCATCGCCCTTTTTATACAGCGTGCCGACCATCACCGAGATACAGGTTTTGAACAGGCCGGAACCCAGTACGATAAACATCAGGCCAATGAAGAACAGGTTGTTCCCCATAAACGCCGACAGCGCGATGGAGAGGTGACCCAGCGCGATCAGAATCGAGCCGTACCAGACGGCTTTTTGCTGACCAAGCCAGTTATCCGCCAGCCAGCCTCCTGGCAATGCCGCCAGGTACATCGTACCAGCAAAAATCCCCACTATCGCCGAGGCATTTTCACGCGCCAGCCCCATCCCGCCGTCATATACGGTTGCCGCCATAAACAGAATCAGCAGTGGACGAATACCGTAAAACGAGAAACGCTCCCACATCTCCGTAAAGAAGAGTGAGCCGAGCGGATAAGGATGACCGAAGAAAGTTCGGCTTTCAGTGTTATTCACAGAGGAACGCATAGATTCTCCCAAAAGAGGTGTGTTGTCTTGCTTGCAAGCGCCGTCATGCACGCTGGCCCTTTATCAGACGGGTCAGTCATTTACATAAGGCAAAATATTATTTAACTATTTAGCAACCGGATACTAATTTTGTCCGGTGCAGAACACAAAACTTTAAGATAAAAACTCGACAACTGTCTAGTTTTAAAGATTTTATGTCACAATATATCGTTCTTTTATTGACATCGTCTGGTATAAATCGCCTGGCAGAATTCATTTCCCGGGCGATTATTCCGGGTATTTTCGCTTTTTGCATGTAAGTCCTGTTCATTTCAACGGCTTTTTCTCCCCGCCTTCCCCCCCTACTCTTCTGCTCGTTATGTCACAATTGATTCTATTCAGGCAGGAAAAAATGAGTAACGTTAAAACAGGTAAAACCCTTATCGCACTGGCTATCACCTTCGCCTCTGCTGCTACATCCTTCAGTACATTTGCCACATCTGTTCCGGCATCGGTCTCTCTGGCGCAATTGCCCGCCGATCGCGCCATCGGTCATCCCGAAGTGGTCGCGACCTTTACCGGCGCGATGCCAACAGGCGTCACGGTTACCGAAACAGGGCGTATTTTTGTGAACTTCCCGCGCTGGGGAGACGACGTTCCCTTCACCGTTGCTGAAATTAAAAAGGGTACCCCGGTTCCTTACCCGGATGCCGCGGTGAACAAAGCGGATAACGCACGCCCCGGCGAACACTTTTTAAGTGTGCAGAGCGTCGTCGCCGATGGTCAGGGAAAACTGTGGGTGCTGGATACGGCTGCGCCCGGATTTTCAAAACCGGTTGAGGGTGGCGCGAAACTTGTCGCGATTGATTTACAGAGCAACAAAATCGTTAAAACGATCGTCATGCATTCGGATGTCATTCTGCCCGCGACTTATATCAATGATGTGCGATTTGATTATCGCGTCGGTAAAGCAGGCGTCGCCTATATCACCGACTCTTCGTTATCCGGTATCGGCGGAATTATTGTCGTGGATCTGGATTCCGGTAAGGCGGTACGTCGCTTAACGGGCGATCGTTCAACCTCCCCGGAGAAAGGTTTTGTGCCGGTCGTCGAGGGCGAAACGCTGCTTCAACGTCATCCGGATGGTACCACCGCGCCATTCAGCGTGGCGTCTGATGGTATTGCCCTTTCCCCGGACGGCAAAACACTTTATTACTGCCCGCTGTCAGGGCGTCATCTGTATGCCATTTCAACAGCATTACTGCGCGATCCGACCATTACCGAGGCGCAATTATCCGCGGCAGTGCAGGATCTGGGTGAAAAAGGCGCATCGGATGGTCTCGAAAGTGATGCCAATGGGGCGGTGTATGCTGGCGATTATGAACGCAATGCCATCCGTAAAATGGATAAAAACGGTACCTGGCAAACCATCGCCCATGGCCCGCAAATTCTCTGGCCGGATACGCTCTCTGTTGGGCACGATGGCTATCTTTACTTCACGGTAAACCAATTGCATCGTCAACCCGGATTCCATCAGGGGAAAGATATGCGCCAGAAACCCTATTCGCTGTTAAGAATTAAAATCGACGCCGCACCGGTTAGTACACATTAATCTTTTTTCCGCCCTCAATGAGGGGCGGAAATATCATCAGCCAGACAAAGAAAAATCTCAAATATAAATCTGCTGAAACGATTTCGTATAGGCTTAATAGTTATTGATATTTATATCACTGCACTGAAGGAAACCATTCAAATTCACCATTAATAACCTATTTTGAAGGAGATATTTATGGCCGATCGCGACACACTTAACCCGCAATATCCGCGCCCCCCTTTCCAGACGCAGACCCAGCAACCGCCAGGCCTTGATTCGAAAATGATCCCAGAACCCGATCATGGCGAAAAGAGCTATCGCGGTAGCGGACGTCTGAAAGGTAAATGTGCCTTAATCACCGGTGGTGATTCCGGGATTGGTCGCGCGGTAGCCATTGCTTACGCCCGAGAAGGCGCGAATGTCGTCATTAATTATCTGCCTGAAGAAGAGTCTGATGCCAAAAGCGTCATTGAGGTAATGAAAGCGGAAGGGGTTAACGCGGTGGCGATCCCGGGTGATTTGCGAGATGAACATTTCTGTCATTCGCTGATCGAACAGACAGTGGAACAACTGGGTAAACTGGATATTCTGGTGAACAACGCCGGGCGCCAGCAGTATTGTGAATCACTGGAAGATCTCACTACCGAAGCGTTTGACGCCACCTTCAAAACCAACGTTTACGCTGCTTTCTGGCTGACCAAAGCCGCACTTCGTCACCTGAAGGCGGGCGCGTCTATCATCAATACCACATCCGTCCAGGCGTTCAAACCCAGCCCCATTCTGGTTGATTATGCGCAAACTAAAGCGTGCCTGGTGGCGCTGACCAAATCGCTGGCGAAGCAACTGGGGCCTCGGGGTATACGGGTAAATGCGGTAGCGCCAGGGCCGTACTGGTCGGTGTTGCAAACCAGCGGCGGGCAGCCGCAGGAAAAAGTCGAGCAGTTCGGTGCTGACACCCCATTGGGGCGTCCGGGGCAACCGGTGGAAATTGCGCCTCTGTATGTGCTGTTTGCATCCGACGAGTGTTCGTATGCTTCCGGGCAGGTATGGTGTTCTGATGGCGGAACCGGGACACTGTAATTGCCTGATGGCGCGGCGCTTATCTGGCCTACGGACCGCAGATAATCCGTAGGTCGGGTAAGCGCAGCGCCAGCCGACAAAAAAGCAGGATCATCCGATCCTGCTTTTTTATTCACACATCCGGGAACATCACGCTGTGTCCCGGCGCTTCCCGGTGTAAATGGATAAAGTTCAGGTGCCGCTCGTACTGATCGAGAATATCAGTGATCACCTGTTCTTTGCTGTAGTCCATCAGGTCATTACCCTGACTGCCTTCCAGCAGGAAAGTTTCCAGCCGGTAGTAGGTCGATTTCCCGCTGCGCGCGCGGTAGGTAAAGCCCGGCACCGAATATTGCCGTGGCCAAATCTGATAGACAAAGTTTTGCTCTTCGCCCATATGCACCAGCAAATCCAGATGCCCCAGATGTTCGCCCTCTTCCGGCGGCAGGCTTTTCAGCTCGACGTACGCGCCACGTAGCCGCAGTTCCTGCGCCACTTCTTCCATCGCCGGATAACAGACTGTTTCCATCATCTGTTTGGTGTAACGCGTGCCAGGGTAGTTCATCAGGCGCGAGAGACGTTTTTTCCAGCTCAGGCGATCCTGAACGCTCAGCGGTCGCGGTGCGGTATCGCGATTCGCACTTTCTCGACGATAATCCTCAACTTTCAGTGATTTATATAGCCCTGCCATCACGAAGAAGATCACAAAGCTAAACGGCAGCCCCATGATAACCGTGGTGTTTTGCAGCGCTGAAATCCCGTTGGTCATCAGCATGCCGAGCGTCAGCAGACCAATGGCGACCGACCAGAAAACACGCAGCCAGCCTGGCGCATCGCTGTTGATGTCCTTCAGCTGCGAGGTGAAATTCCCCAGTACCAGCGCACCGGAATCCGCCGAGGTCACATAAAACAGCAGGCCAGTAATGGTGGCAACGGAGGCGCTAAAGGTGAACGCCGGATACTGCGCCAGCAGGCTGTAGAAGCCGCGTTCCGGGTGCACCATCGCTTCCTGCGCGAAAGCGGCCCCGCCATGAATGATTTCATACAGCGCGCTGTTACCGAACACGGAGAGCCACAGCAGCGTGAAGGTGAACGGAATGATCAGCGTGCCCAGCACGAACTGGCGAATGGTGCGTCCGCGTGAGATACGCGCCAGGAACAGGCCGACAAACGGCGACCATGCCACCCACCACGCCCAGAAGAAGAGCGTCCAGTTATTCATCCACTCAACCGGACGGTCGAAGGCGAAACTGTTGAGCGTCATGCCCATGAAGCGATTCACATAGTCCCCAACATTCAACACCAGCGCATTGAGCAGGAACGAGGTGTCGCCCATAAACAGCACAAACAGGATCAGCCCCAGCGCCAGCGCAACGTTGAGTTCCGACAGCACGCGTATGCCTTTATCGACACCAGATGTCACCGAGATAGTCGCGATAATCACCGACAGTGCGATCAGCGCCGCTTTCGCCGCCATCGAATCCGGAATATCGAAAAGTACGCTGAGCCCATAATTGAGCTGCACCACGCCAATACCGAGCGTGGTCGCAATACCGAAGATGGTGCCGATTACCGCCGCGATATCCACCGAGTGACCAATCGGCCCGTTAATTCGTTTACCGAAAATCGGATACAGCGCCGAGCGGATCGTGAGCGGTAAATTATAACGATAGCTGAAGTATCCGAGCGCCATGCCCATCAGCGCGTACATCGACCAGCCGGTTAAGCCGTAGTGGAACAGCGTCCAGACCATTGCCTGACGCGCGGCTTCCATCGTCTGCCCTGCCCCTTCCGGCGGCTGCATATATTGCGTTACCGGCTCGGCAACGGAGAAGAACATCAGGTCGATACCGATCCCGGCGGCGAACAGCATCGCCGCCCAGCTCAGCAGACTGAACTCAGGCTTAGACTGCTCGGGCCCGAGTTTCACCGAACCAAAGCGCGAACAGGCAATGCAGACCACAAAGACAATATAGAGCGTTGCCGCTAACAGATAGTACCAACCAAAGGTTTTAGAGACCCAGTCCAGCGTGCGGCCAATCCACAAGGCCGAGAAGTCGCGAAACAGGATCGTTGTCAGGGAAAACAACAAAATCAGTCCGGCGGAAGTGTAAAACACCACCGGATTGATTTTGTCCTTTTCTCTGCTGTGTGAAAGGTCTGTCATCCAGTATCCCCACTGTTTTTGTAACTATTAAAAGCAAAATCCGCAACAATTAAGACACATTTTATATTGAACGTCCAATCAAAAACCGCTTTAATGTATAACCAACGCTGATGAATGGAGTGGCAAAAATGCCCAAACTGGGGATGCAGCCGATCCGGCGCAGACAACTGATCGACGCCACGCTGGAAGCAATAAATGAAGTAGGCATGCACGATGCGACGATCGCGCAGATCGCCCGCCGGGCGGGCGTTTCCACCGGGATCATCAGCCATTATTTCAAAGACAAAAATGGTCTGCTGGAAGCGACCATGCGTGATATCACCAGCCAGCTGCGCGACGCGGTTTTAAACCGCTTGCACGCGCTTCCTGATGGCAGCGCCGAGCAGCGGCTACAGGCGATCGTCGGCGGGAATTTCGATGAAACACAGGTGAGCAATGCGGCGATGAAAGCCTGGCTGGCCTTCTGGGCCAGCAGTATGCATCAGCCGATGCTCTATCGCTTACAGCAGGTCAGCAGCCGCCGCTTGCTATCGAATCTGGTGAGCGAGTTTCGCCGTGAATTACCGCGCGAACAGGCGCAGGAAGCGGGCTACGGCCTGGCTGCGCTGATTGATGGATTATGGCTGCGCGCAGCTCTGAGCGGCAAACCGCTGGATAAAACTCGCGCTAACTCACTGACCCGCCACTTTATCACTCAGCATTTACCCACCGATTAACCGAGGAGACGTGATGTCCCGAATGGCAGAACAGCAGCTTTATATACATGGTGGTTATACATCCGCCACCAGCGGTCGCACCTTCGAGACCATTAACCCGGCCAACGGTAACGTGCTGGCGACCGTGCAGGCCGCCGGGCGCGAAGATGTCGATCGCGCCGTGAAGAGCGCCCAGCAGGGGCAAAAAATCTGGGCAACGATGACCGCCATGGAACGCTCGCGCATTCTGCGTCGGGCCGTTGATATTCTGCGCGAGCGCAATGACGAACTCGCAAAACTGGAAACCCTCGACACCGGGAAGGCGTATTCGGAAACCTCAACCGTCGATATCGTTACCGGTGCGGACGTACTCGAGTACTACGCCGGGCTGATCCCGTCGCTGGAAGGCAGCCAGATCCCGTTGCGTGAAACATCCTTTGTCTATACCCGCCGCGAACCGCTGGGCGTGGTGGCGGGGATTGGCGCATGGAACTACCCGATTCAGATTGCTTTATGGAAATCCGCCCCCGCGCTGGCGGCGGGCAACGCGATGATTTTCAAACCGAGCGAAGTCACCCCGCTTACCGCGTTAAAGCTGGCTGAAATTTACAGCGAAGCGGGCCTGCCGGACGGCGTATTTAACGTGCTGCCTGGCATCGGCGCGGAAACCGGGCAGTATCTGACCGAGCATCCTGGCATTGCCAAAGTGTCGTTTACCGGCGGCGTCGCCAGCGGCAAAAAAGTGATGGCTAACTCGGCGGCTTCCTCCCTGAAAGAAGTGACCATGGAGCTGGGCGGTAAATCGCCGCTGATCGTTTTCGACGATGCGGATCTCGATCTCGCCGCCGATATCGCCATGATGGCGAACTTCTTTAGCTCCGGCCAGGTGTGTACCAACGGCACCCGCGTGTTTATTCCGGCGAAATGCAAAGCCGCATTTGAACAAAAGATTCTGGCGCGCGTTGAGCGCATCCGTGCGGGCGACGTTTTCGATTCGCAAACTAACTTCGGCCCGCTGGTCAGCTTCCCGCACCGCGATAACGTACTGCGCTATATCGCCAAAGGCAAAGAGGAAGGCGCACACGTACTGTGCGGTGGCGATGTACTGAAAGGTGATGGCTTCGATAACGGCGCATGGGTTGCACCGACCGTGTTCACCGATTGCAGCGACGAAATGACCATCGTGCGCGAAGAGATCTTCGGGCCAGTGATGTCGCTCCTCACTTATGAATCTGAGGAGGAAGTCATTCGCCGCGCCAATGATACCGACTACGGCCTGGCGGCGGGCATTGTGACGGCTGACCTGAACCGCGCACATTGCGTCATTCATCAGCTGGAAGCGGGCATTTGCTGGATCAACACCTGGGGTGAATCCCCGGCAGAGATGCCCGTTGGCGGCTACAAACACTCCGGCATTGGCCGCGAGAACGGCGTGATGACGCTACAAAGTTACACCCAGGTGAAGTCCATCCAGGTTGAGATGGCTAAATTCCAGTCCATATTCTAACCAGGAGGTTTATTTGCAATTTGACTACATCATTATCGGTGCCGGCTCTGCCGGCAACGTTCTCGCTACCCGTCTGACTGAAGATCCGAATACCTCCGTGCTGCTGCTTGAAGCGGGCGGCCCGGACTACCGCTTTGACTTCCGCACCCAGATGCCTGCCGCGCTGGCATTCCCCCTACAGGGAAAACGCTACAACTGGGCCTATGAGACCGAGCCGGAACCGTTTATGAACCACCGCCGCATGGAGTGCGGACGCGGCAAAGGTCTGGGTGGATCGTCGCTGATCAACGGTATGTGTTACATCCGTGGCAACGCGCTGGATCTTGATAACTGGGCCAAAGAACCCGGTCTGGAAAACTGGAGCTACCTCGACTGCCTGCCCTACTACCGCAAGGCCGAGACCCGCGATGTGGGCGAGAACGACTACCACGGCGGCGACGGCCCGGTGAGCGTCACCACCTCCAAACCCGGCGTCAATCCGCTGTTTGAAGCGATGATTGAAGCGGGCGTACAGGCGGGCTACCCGCGCACGGACGATCTCAACGGTTATCAGCAGGAAGGTTTCGGCCCGATGGATCGCACCGTCACGCCGCAGGGGCGTCGTGCCAGCACCGCGCGCGGCTATCTCGATCAGGCCAAATCGCGCCCGAACCTGACCATTCGTACTCACGCCATGACCGATCACATCATTTTTGACGGCAAACGCGCGGTGGGCGTCGAGTGGCTGGAAGGCGACAGCACCATCCCAACCCGCGCAACGGCCAACAAAGAAGTGCTGTTATGTGCAGGCGCGATTGCCTCACCGCAGATCCTGCAACGCTCTGGCGTCGGCAACGCCGAACTGCTGGCGGAGTTTGATATTCCATTGGTGCATGATTTACCCGGCGT
This sequence comes from Pseudocitrobacter sp. CD920760, assembly GCF_057782505.1. Taxonomy (NCBI): domain Bacteria; kingdom Pseudomonadati; phylum Pseudomonadota; class Gammaproteobacteria; order Enterobacterales; family Enterobacteriaceae; genus Pseudocitrobacter; species Pseudocitrobacter sp. CD920760. The sequence continues at coordinate 1,092,503 of NZ_CM173490.1, read as the reverse complement.
CGGCGAAAATCTTCAGGATCACCTGGAGATGTATCTGCAATATGAGTGCAAAGAACCGGTTTCCCTCTACCCTGCCCTGCAGTGGTGGAATCAGCCGAAAATCGGTGCGGAGTGGCTGTTTGGCGGCACTGGTGTGGGTGCCAGCAACCACTTTGAAGCAGGCGGATTTATTCGTAGCCGCGAGGAATTTGAATGGCCGAACATTCAGTACCACTTCCTGCCGGTGGCCATTAACTACAACGGCTCGAACGCGGTGAAAGAGCACGGTTTCCAGTGCCACGTCGGCTCGATGCGCTCGCCAAGCCGTGGGCATGTACGGATTAAATCCCGCGACCCGCACCAACATCCGGCAATTCTGTTTAATTACATGTCGCACGAGCAGGACTGGCAGGAATTCCGCGATGCAATTCGCATCACCCGCGAGATCATGCATCAACCCGCGCTGGATCAATACCGTGGCCGCGAAATCAGCCCCGGCGCGGAATGTCAGACGGATGAGCAGCTCGATGAATTTGTGCGTAATCACGCCGAAACCGCCTTCCACCCGTGCGGTACCTGTAAAATGGGTTACGACGAGATGTCCGTAGTGGATGGCGAAGGCCGCGTGCACGGGCTGGAAGGCCTGCGCGTAGTGGATGCGTCGATTATGCCGCAGATTATCACCGGCAATTTAAACGCCACGACCATTATGATTGGTGAGAAAATGGCGGATATGATTCGTGGGCAAGAAGCGCTGCCAAAGAGCCTGGCAACGTATTTTGTGGCGAATGGGATGCCGGTGCGAAAAGCATCAAGAGATTCGACTGCATCATAATTTCAGTGTCAATCATCAGAGAATTACGATGTTCATAGATTTGAATGCTTTTTACTTTACCTAACTCGTTATACGCCGTGGCAGGATTGACATCCAGCCACGGCCGGTCAGTTTAAGCCTGTATCGTCGCTGCACGAGCATGCCTAACCTCAGGCAAAGCATCATTCATCGATTCATCTACGATACGTTGTAGCTCTACATGCTGTTGGTCGCTACGAGCTAAAATGTCAGAATGAAGTGGTCAACTAAAACTGGCCACAGCTTTAGAGTTTTTCCAGTATCGGTTTTCCGATTCGTTTGGGGGTAACCCACCGTTATAGTCATGCGGCCTTAGCGAGCTGTAATAACCGACGATATAGTCTGTGATCGCATGAGCAGCTTCGCTAAAGTTTATATAACCTGTCACTGGCACCCACTCGTTTTTCAGACTTCTGAAGAAGCGTTCCATCGGGCTGTTGTCCCAACAGTTTCCACGTCGGCTCATACTCTGCCTGATCCGGCAACGCCACAGTAACTGCCGGAACTGCCTACTTGTATAGTGGCTACCCTGGTCACTGTGGAACATCACTCCGACTGGTTTACCGCGAATTTCCCACGCCATTTCCAGCGCTTTGATGGTCAGCCTGCTGTCTGGTGAGAATGACATTGCCCAGCCCACCGGTTTCCTTGCGAACAGATCGAGAACAACAGCGAGGTAAGCCCAACGCTTGCCTGTCCAGATATACGTCACATCGCCGCACCACACCTGATTAGGCTCTGTCACTGCGAACTGTCGCTCAAGACGATTCGGGATAACGATGTGTTCATGACCACCGCGTTTATACCGGTGGGTAGGTTGCTGACAACTCACCAGCCCCAGTTCTTTCATGAGCCTGCCGGCAAGCCAGCGTCCCATTCTGAAGCCTCTCAGGGTTGCCATAATCGCTATACTTCTTGCGCCAGCAGAGCCATGGCTGATGTTATGCAGCTCCAGAACCTGACTGCGTAACACCGCTCGCCTGCCGTCTGGCTTTTCGGGGCTTTTTTCCCAGTATTTGTAGCTGCTGCGATGAACCCCGAACACGTGGCAGAGTGTGACCACAGGATACTGCGCTCTGAGTTTCCCGATTAACGAGAACTGTTCAGGGAGTCTGACATCAAGAGCGCGGTAGCCTTTTTTAATATGTCGTTTTCCATTTCAATGCGTTGTAGCTTTTTCTTCAGCTGACGTATTTCAATCTGTTCCGGGGTTATAGGGGAGGCTTTAGGTATTTTGCCCTGTCGTTCATCCCGCAACTGCTTTACCCATCGCGTCATTGTCGAAAGACCCACATTCATAGCACTGGCCGCAGCTGCAACGGTGTAGTTCTGATCAAGGACCAGTTGAGCGGATTCGCGTTTAAACTCTGCGCTGAAATTTCTTTTTTTCATTGGGACACCTGTATTGTTCTGAGATGAGCATATCACCTCTGTTCAGGTGGCCAAATTCAGTAAACCACTTCACAAGCTTTATACATGCCGCGCGAACATATGAAATACTGACAGATTCTCGACTAGAAGGGGCAATATTTTCGTACGCCGCGTTATCAAAAATAACGGGTAAGGCATCAATTAACGATGCTGTACTCTCTTTGTCCAGAAAATCTTTGCAGTACATCTCTGAGGCCGTCCAAATCAACGCCTGAAGCCCGGCAATCCGACCTGATTCAACAATCATGATAAAACGCGTAATCAGATTTTCGAGTGTGGATGGAGTTGCCTGTTCTCGCCATGCCAGTAATGCATAGGCAGCATGTGCGACAGTATTTGAATCTCTCGATTGTAATTCTCGACGAAGAATTTTTTCCAGAGTAGATGAAGGAACAGAACCTTCATAGACAAAACGAGGGAGGGCAATAAGTACGACTGGCAGATCGTATTCTTTACCAAAATGATATAGCTTCTGAAAATTGGCTTCTGTTAAATCCGATTGAGGTATTGCAGGCACTACTGACCTGGCGAGAGCCTTGCCAATCAAACGGACACACTGATCATCGCGTTGCTGCAAAAAACCCAGAATATCATACTCTTGTTTTTGGCGTTGCCACATAACCATTCGCTCGAACAATTCACTTGCCCGATCGGGCTCAGGAAAAACCTTAGCACTGTCATTCAGAGCGGCATTAACCATACATGCAAGACGGACTTGGTCGAACAGTCCATCACCCTGCACATCAAAGAGATATTTTCTAATGAGCCTGTTTCCGATGTTCGGATCTGGGGACGGTATTTCAAGCAGAACAGAAGGGTATAATCCTGTTACCGGCAATGCCGTAAGATCCAGTTCTTCATTCCAGACCCTATTCTGAATTTTTAGCCGCTCATCTGGCGTCAGGAAGCCCCTTGACATTAAAGGGAGCAAACGTTCAAGTGCAGGTGCACTTTTTGCAGAGTTCGGCGTAATCTGGTCAATAATGGCATCTATCCGACGATCAATTGTCGGATTTTTCACTCTCATGCCAGGGCATTGGATAATAGGATTTATCCATTCGAGCGGGTTACTATCATCAAATTCAGACGCTAGCGGAACATTTAATGCATCGGGAAGAACATTGAAGTGTTGATCCTCCGGGATACTTTCCAGAGAAAACTCAGCCAGATGGCGCAACGCATCGCGAAGCCGTGGATGGCGAAAATCGGTTTTATCACACAGTGAGCAGGCCAAGCGAAAATGTTGTATTGCCTGGTCGGGAGTTGCACGTACCGAAACACGCGCCAGTACCTCAATAAACACACGTAGCCAAGTCAGAACGGTCAACCGATCGCTACCCGAATCGCTCATTAGTTTTACAGACCAGTACTCAATAGCTGGCGGACACCTACTGAATAAAGTTTCCACCTCAGTCTGTGGCAGGCATGCAATTTTAAGCCTGGAAAAAACACTATTCATGACTCCGCAGTCATCGCTGCTTGCCGCGCGAATCGCGAGCGTAAGATAGTCGAGATGAGCTAAGTCTTCCAGGTCAGTAAGTTTGACTGCTGGTTCAGTCAGAAAACTCATATGCAACCAGCGAAGCGGGATGCCAACCGTTGTAGAGAGCCCTTCAAACAGTTGTAACGGATGTAATTCATTACTGAATGTCACCCGATTGGAGTTATCTTTGTAATACCCAGCTTCGAAAGAGGGTTCGATGGCTTTCTGTCTCAGCTGTTCTTCCCGCTCTTTATTGATGCGATTACGGATATTTTCAATTTGATCCCAGGGGCTACATCCTGAAAGCTGATAGTCTATGGTCACTTTATCTAAATCATTTTTAACGGACCATGGTGCAGCCCCGCGGTGCAGCCACTGTGCCCATGCTAGTCGGGACTGAATATACAATGAGTTTCGGTTGTGTCGATATTGGACCAGTAGCTCCCGACACGCTTCCGCAATGAATGTTTCACCTTGTTTAAACTTGCCCAGTTCAGCATACAGTGCGGCTTTTCTCATCTTCCAGACTGTGCTGCTGCCTTCTATTTGTTCGGCCAGCTCTTCCAGAGCTGAATAATCAAAAGCGTCACGTGCCACAAGCGCCTGATGGTAGATCAGCTGATTGTGGCTTTCTGGCCAGAACTTTGTTCCTTTCTCCAGGATCGAACTGGTGATCTGGATGACGTTTTCGCCTTCGTCAGGAGCCATACGCCGGGTGCTTTTGAGCAGAAAAAGCGCCATTTCCAGCTGCTTTTTTTTGCTAAGTGAACAGGGTTTTGAAGGATCGCACAACTTGAGTAGCTCTTCAGTCATCCAGGATGGCAAGCTCTCGAATGATTTATCAAAGCGCCAGACCATTTCGTATAAAAGTGCTTCACGATTTTCCGCAGACATTAGAAGTAAATGCCGTGGTTCAGGTACGGGATAACAGATTTGCGACCTCACCTCCCCGCGCAAATATACAGGGCATACAAGCCACCCCGGATAAGATTCTCTATCTTGCTTCAGTATAGTTAGCTGAGATTCCAGCAGTTTTGCACCATATGTGGGGTCATGGGAGTTGGGATTTTCTTCTTTATTGAAAGTCTTAGGGCTTAGTTGTGTAGGCCCCCACTCCCAAACCGGAACAGGTTTACTCTCTTCAAGATACCGGAGAAAAATTTTGGTCGCTTCAAGATGTTTCGCGTCTTGATCATCGAATTCTGCAACCAGTTCATGCAGGTCTATCGGTGTGACATTGATGGATTCAAGGTATTTCCGCTTTGGTCCATTGAGACTCAAAGAACCGACAAGATAAATGCGTCGGGAGTGCGTAGTAAGATTATCTCTTACCCACCCAGCCCATTGTAAAAAATTAGGATCTTCGCCGGAGAAACCCAGCAGACAGAGTTCATTTTCGATAAAGACCTGACGAGTAAAATTCACGAATGCTGCTGAGGACTGCGGATATCTTCGATAATCTTCCTGGGTAAAAGTCAGTTCATCCGTAACATCAACTGTTCCATGAAGTTTCACTATTCGCGGAGATCGACAGCCTGAAAGATCGCTTTGTTTGTTTACGATGCTGTAAACACGGCTGTGAAGTTCTGTAGAGGCACGCTCAAGAAGCGTATCCCAGTTTGTTGTGAGTACTTCAGACCAGGGTAACTTAAGCAGGCTCTGATGCAGTTCGCCCGGGCACCAGGCAACATCATTCACCATTCTCTTAATTAAGTCATGAAGAGGCAGCTTACCGAAATAAGCACAATACTCCTCGGCCAGATGAAGTGGATCACTACTCTTGGATTCTAGCTCTGCAGCAAGCACCTGCGAAAAGTCATTCCACAATGGCAGCTTCTTACGCGCATCCCCCGTCGTCGCCGCGCTTCGGCTAAAACCCGCACCAACCATTACCGCTGCGCCGTGATAGGTATTGTCCTGCTGCCACAATGAAGACGCCAGTTTTTCTAACGCCGGATAGTCAGGAATAGATGATATTTTCTTATCCACGCGACTAATTCCCTATTCTCTGGAAGATTAGATAGTTGCGTTTATTTTATCACTCTTATAGCGCATAAAACATCAATACGGCGAACTCTGAGATTCACACAGCGACGGTTGCAATAACCGCTTTCCTCATTTTCGGCCATTACTGCAGTACTAGCCACACAGTTTCTGGCGCTCGCCGCTGATGGCCACGTAAAAAAAATCGTTTTAGTTCCAAGCGTTTTTCAATATCCCGACCAAATAAAAGTGTTGTCGATTATTGTTACGTCAGCTTAATCGGTTAGATAATAGGAACATAACACAACCAATATAACCATTGATAAATATAAATATTTTCTTGTTTCTTCCTTATGAATGCTCACTTTTATGCCCCTACCTTGTTTTTCATGCGACTCGATGAGTCTTTCATCAAGTCGTTAATCTCATCAAATTTCTCACGTATCGTGGAAACAGTCTCAGACCTCCATCCCCTCACAACCGTGATCGGCTAAGAACATACTGCTTACTTCCCGATACGAACAAATGTGGATCGCCACTGATCTAATCGATATGTCAGAGTCCATATGGATGGCTTTGCAGTGCAAACTCACAGTTAGCACAAACTTCCTCTCCTCGCTCACATCGAACCTTTAGCTCAGTTAGTTTTCCCATTCTGTATCAGCAGTGGATGAAGAGGAGGTATAGAACTTAGCCTGTTCATCGCATTGGTCCTACATAAGCGATCGATCGCAGCAGTTAAGTAACCTCTCCTAATTTCAATATCCAACCAGACACACTCGATATTGAAATCGATAAATAGTTCCATTATTCTGGAAATATAGAATTATCAATTGTGAGAACGATTATGGAACTGAACTTTGCGGCGACGGTACTGAAAGAACTTGGACATATGACAAGGCTCGGTATCTACAAAAGACTGTTCAAAGCAGGACCTAAAGGCATGGCAGTGGGCGAACTACAGAAGCAACTAGAGATCCCAGCTTCCACACTGAGTCATCACCTTTCATCGCTGATATCTGTATCTCTGGTTCGTCAGGAACGGCACGGGAGAACACTTTACTGCCACGCTTGCTATGAAAATCTTGGTGCGTTGATTTCCTTTCTAACAGAAGAGTGCTGCTCGGAAGCTTGTGAACCAAGTGATACTGATACCGATGTCGGAGAATGAGATGTCCATTGAACTTAAGAATGTTGATGCAAGCCTGTTCGACACCTCAATCACAGAGGCAAAACTTGGTGTACCTGCCGTTCCCCATCCTCCTCGTATCCTGATGCTGTACGGCTCTGTACGCGAGCGTTCCTACAGCCGACTGGCAACTGAGGAGGCCGCAAGGTTACTGACCGCCATGGGCGCAGAGGTGCGTATCTTCAATCCCTCTGGCCTGCCTCTTCCTGATGATGCGCCTGACTCGCATCCTAAAGTTATGGAACTGCGCGAGCTGGTTCGTTGGTCCGAAGGGATGGTGTGGTGTTCCCCGGAACGCCATGGTGCGATGACCGGCATCATGAAGGCCCAGATTGACTGGATACCCCTTTCGGAAGGCGCTGTTCGCCCTTCTCAGGGTAAGACGCTGGCCGTCATGCAGGTCTGCGGTGGCTCTCAGTCTTTCAATGCCGTAAACCAGATGCGCATTCTTGGCCGCTGGATGCGGATGATCACTATTCCGAATCAATCCTCTGTGGCAAAAGCCTGGCAGGAGTTTGATGAAGATGGGCGAATGAAGCCGTCGTCTTATTACGACCGCATCGTTGATGTAATGGAAGAACTGGTGAAATTTACGCTGCTGACCCGAGGCAACTCCGCTTATCTCGTTGATCGCTACAGCGAACGAAAAGAGTCGGCAGAAGAACTTTCCCGGCGGGTAAATCAGAGCAAAATTTGAGGTCTGGTATGCGTGATGTAACGGCATTCAACAACTGCATGAGCGTGTTCTGGCGGCAACATGAAGCCGAACTCTCTCGCTTTCTGACATCGAAGACAGGTGATAGCGAAAAAGCAGCCGATCTTCTGCAAGATCTATTCCTGCGTGCCCGCGCGCATTCAGACAGTTTTTGCGAGATGGAAAATCCACGAGCCTGGCTGTATCGGGCGGCGAGGAATCTGCTGATTGATGAGTACCGCAGCACCAGGGAGTTTGTTGAACTGGAAGAAGATGCTCCATTCACAGATGCATCCCCTGATGCAATCTCAACGCTGGATATTTGCCTGCCTGAAACATTGCAGGCATTACCTGAAGATGAGCGCTGGCTGATTGAAGAGTCCGACCTTAACCGGCGTCCTCAGCAGTCTCTGGCCGATGAACTGGGAATCACGCTTACAGCGTTTAAATCCCGCTTGCTACGGGCCAGAAAGCATCTGAAAGAAGCGATGACAGAACTTTGCCAAATTGAGACGGATGACACTTCTTCCGTCTGCTGCCACAAAAAAATGAATTAATCGCGCATCTTTTTCCCACCCTCTTCGTTTACCTCAGTGTAAAGCCAAATGACTAAACACTGAGGTAAACAGTCCATGTCAAAAATTGAGATCTTTGAAACAGCAGGCTGCTGCGCAACCAGTAGCGTTGTAGTCAGCGACGAAGCCGTCAAATGGAACGCCAGCGCCGAATGGGCGAAAAAGAATGGCGTTGATATTCAGCGCTACAGCCTTGCGAAGAACCCGCAGCAGTTCCTGAATACGCCAGTCATTAAAGAGTTTCTGAACACATCAGGAGTGGAATCCCTCCCCGTCACCTTGCTCGACGGCAAAGTCGTGATGGCAGGCAAACTCCCGACGCGTGAAGATATCGCCCGTTGGTCAGGTATTCCGCTTACTCAGGACTGGAGTGAAGACAGCACACAACCACGCTGCTGCAACATTCCACGTATGCCTTAATTCCAGAGGAGCAATCACTGATGAATATGCCATTTTTAAAAGACATTCCCCCGTTCATCTTCTTCACTGGCAAAGGTGGCGTGGGTAAAACATCCCTGGCCTGTGCTACTGCGGTATGGCTGGCCGATCAGGGAAAGAGAACGCTTCTGGTGAGTACCGACCCGGCGTCCAATGTCGGCCAGGTATTTAGCCAGACTATCGGCCATCGAATTACAGATATCAGTACCGTAGAAAATCTTACCGCAATGGAAGTTGATCCGATGGCTGCAGCGCAAGCCTATCGTGACCGTGTGCTCGATCCGGTTCGCGGGCTGATGCCAGCCGATGTGGTCAGCAGCATTGAAGAGCAGCTTTCCGGCTCATGCACCACGGAAATCGCTGCGTTTGATGAGTTTACCGGTCTGCTGACCAACCATGAGCTGCGGGAAAAATATGACCATATTGTATTTGATACCGCGCCAACCGGTCACACCATCCGCATGCTTGAATTGCCGGGAGCCTGGAGCGGTTATCTCGAAGCGAACCCCGATGCCGCCACTAACCTTGGACCTCTGGTAGGGCTGGAGAAACAGCAGCACCAGTACTCCGATGCGGTTAAAGCGCTGTCTGATGCCGCCCTCACACGCTTAGTGCTGGTTGCCCGCGCCCAGGCTTCAACGCTGAAAGAGGTTTCTCATACGCACGATGAGCTGTCTGCTATCGGTTTGCAGCATCAGCACCTTGCCATCAATGGTGTGCTGCCGCCGTTTGCGGGTGAAAATGATCCACTAGCGCAAAGTATTCTGGCTCGGGAAGAAAAAGCATTACAGGCAATGCCTGATAATCTGGCTAATCTTCCCCGCTCACAGCTGTCTCTGAAGCCATTTAACCTGGTCGGTCTGGAAGCATTGCGGGAATTATTTACCCAGAGCAAAGCCTCACCGGCTCTCCCTGCTACTAGGCTGAATACTCTGGATTTGCCGAGACTATCCTCATTGGTGGATGAGCTCAGCCGGACAGGAAAAGGGCTGGTCATGACGATGGGTAAAGGCGGAGTGGGTAAAACAACCGTTGCGGCATCGGTCGCGGTATCGCTGGCGAAACGTGGCCATAAAGTCCACCTGACCACATCCGACCCGGCGGCACATCTGTCTTACACGCTGGATGGCTCACTGCCAAACCTTCAGGTTAGCCGTATTGACCCGAAGGTAGAGACAGAGCGTTATCGCCGCTTTGTCCTGGAAAATCAGGGCAAAGGATTAGACGCTGAAGGGCTGGCGGTGCTGGAGGAAGATCTCCGCTCACCCTGCACTGAAGAGATCGCCGTCTTCCAGGCATTCTCACGGGTAATCAAAGAGGCCGACGACCATTTTGTCATTATGGACACCGCGCCAACGGGCCATACGCTTCTGCTACTGGATGCGACGGGAGCCTATCACCGGGAAATGGTGCGCCAGATGGGGCAAACACATGACCACGTGATGACGCCAATGATGCAATTACAGGACCCGGAGAAGACAAAGGTGATTATCGTGACGCTTGCCGAAACGACACCTGTACTGGAAGCAGCAAACCTGCAGCAGGATCTGCGTCGCGCTGGCATCGAGCCGTGGGCATGGGTCGTTAATAACAGCCTGGCGGCAGCTGAACCGTCTTCGCCTTTCCTGAAGACCAGGGCGAACCGCGAGTTGCCACTCATCTCTGATGTGGCAGAGCAGTATGCAAAGCGTATTGCATTAACAGCGCTACAGAGCGAAGAGCCGGTTGGTATTGACCTGCTGGAAGAGATGGCGAAGTAACAATCAAGGGGGCAAATGCCCCCCTTCATCTTTATTTCAGTCTTTTACCTGCATCATCAACGACTTTTTCACCGTCTTCTTTGGTGAAAGCCGCTTTCTGGGCATCAGGAAGGATATCCAGAACCACCTCCGAAGGACGGCACAGTTTAGTGCCCAGTGGCGTCACCACAATCGGACGGTTAATCAGAATCGGATGTTGCAGCATAAAGTCGATGAGCTGGTCGTCAGTAAATTTATCTTCTGCAAGACCCAGTTCCTCATACGGCTCGACGTTCTTACGCAGCAAAGCCCGTACCGTGATCCCCATATCGGCAATGAGTTTGATCAGTTCATCGCGCGAAGGTGGAGTCTCAAGGTAAAGAATAACGGTCGGTTCAGTACCACTATTGCGGATCATCTCCAGTGTATTACGCGACGTGCCGCAGGCTGGGTTGTGATAAATGGTGATGTTGCTCATATCAGTATCTCATTACAAAGTGAAAGAGAGACGTAGCGCCAGCGCGGCCAGCGTTACAAACAGCACAGGCAGGGTCATGACGATCCCGGTGCGGAAATAGTATCCCCAGGTGATGGTCATATTCTTCTGTGAAAGGACATGCAGCCAGAGCAGCGTTGCCAGGCTACCAATCGGTGTAATTTTCGGCCCCAGATCGCAGCCAATCACGTTGGCATAAATCATCGCCTCTTTGATAACGCCTGTTGCGGTGCTGCCATCAATAGAGAGCGCGCCAACCAGTACGGTCGGCATGTTGTTCATGATGGAAGAGAGGAAAGCCGTCAGGAACCCCGTACCAAAGGTCGCGGTCCAAAGTCCTTTATCTGCCAGCACGTTCAGCACACCGGAGAGGTATTCTGTTAGACCGGCGTTGCGCAGGCCATAGACCACCAGATACATCCCCAGAGAGAATATGACGATCTGCCAGGGCGCGCCGCGCAGCACTTTGCCAGTGTTAATGGCATGGCCTCGTTTCGCCACGGCAAACAGAATGACAGCCCCTACAGCCGCAATCGCGCTGACCGGGATACCCAACGGCTCAAGGACGAAAAAGCCAATCAGAAGAAGGATCAACACGATCCAGCCGGTTCTGAAGGTTGCCAGATCTTTAATCGCTTTCGCCGGTTCTTTCAGGAGAGCCAGGTCGTAAGTCGGCGGAATATCTTTGCGGAAGAACAGATGCAGCATCACCAGCGTGGCGATAATAGCGGCGATATCCACCGGTACCATTACCGACGCATACTCAGTGAAACCCAGCCCAAAGAAATCTGCAGAAACGATGTTAACCAGGTTCGACACAATTAGCGGCAGACTGGCCGTATCGGCAATAAACCCGGCTGCCATGACAAATGCCAGCGTAGTACCTTTACTGAAACCTAATGCAAGCAGCATGGCGATGACAATTGGCGTCAGAATCAATGCCGCACCATCGTTGGCAAACAGTGCCGCCACCGCTGCACCGAGCAGAACGATCCAGGTAAACAGCAAACGCCCACGACCATTGCCCCAACGTGAAACGTGCAGCGCCGCCCATTCGAAAAAGCCGGATTCATCGAGCAACAGACTGATAATAATCACGGCAATAAAGGTCGCCGTCGCATTCCAGACGATATTCCACACAACAGGGATATCACCAAAATGGACTACGCCAGAGATCAACGCCAGCACTGCGCCAAGCGTCGCACTCCAGCCGATCCCTAATCCCTTCGGCTGCCAGATAACCAAAACGATGGTCAGGACAAAAATAGCGCCTGCCAGTAACATAAATCCTCCAGACAGGACGGCTCTGCCGCCCTGCATATACAAAAAATTAAACTGCCAGCTCTCTGAGTTTTTCGATGCCAGTGGGTTCAGAAGCCATTACCGGTACTAACGCTATGCGGCTTGCATGCTGGTTCTTCACCGCCTCGATTTGAGGAAGTTCTTGTCGGGCACGCTGGCAAAGCAGTGGTGAATGGGTCTGTGCAATCGAAAGGCTGTTATTGATAATCCAGCCCCAGGGATGAATCCCCGCACGCTCAAGATCGGACTGCAGGTTTGCCGCTTCCAGTACCGGTGTGGTTTCAGGCAGCGTGACCAGCAGGACTTTGGTGCGTTCCGGGTCCTGAAGCTGCATCATCGGCGTGGTAAAATGACCTTTATCCCCCATCTTCCTGGCAATCTCACGGTGATAAGCCCCGGTCGCATCAAGCAGTAATAGCGTATGCCCGGTCGGTGCCGTATCCATGACCACAAACCGTTTGCCTGCTTCACGAATTACGCGTGAGAACGCCTGGAACACCGCAATCTCCTCTGTGCAAGGAGAACGTAAATCCTCTTCGAGCAGCCGTTTTCCAGCCTCATCCAGATCCCTGCCTTTCGTCTCAAGCACATGCTGGCGATAGCGTTCGGTTTCATCGTGCGGATTTATTCTGCTGACCTGCAGGTTATTGAGGCTACCGTCCAGGGTTGTACTCAGGTGCGCGGCAGGATCTGAGGTAGTGAGGTGTACATCAAAACCCATATCCGCAAGTCGGACGGCGATAGCAGCAGCCATCGTGGTTTTACCTACGCCACCTTTGCCCATCAGCATAATCAAACCGTGTTCACTGCGGGCGATATCATCAACCATGGCAGACAGCGACATATTCTCTGGCTTGTTCTGCATGTCCTGAACTGGAAGTGATACTGATTCGGCATATTCGTTTAGCAGGCCTTTCAGCGCGGAGACACCAACCATGTTAAGCGGCTGGAGGTATAAGCTGTCTGTCGGCAACTCAGATAACCCGGCAGGAAGATTTGCCAGCGCCTCTTGCTCCCGTTGCCATATTGCAGCGGCCAGGGCGTCATGTTCAGCTTCGGCTTTAGGCAGCACACCATTAATAACCAGGTACTGGTTTTTCAGGCCAATTGCGGCGAGTTCTTCATGGGTGCGGGCGACTTCCTGCAGCGTAGATTTTTGCAGTCGTGCAACCAGAACCAGGCGGGTACTTTCAGGATCGGATAACGCCTCTACCGCATGAGCATACTGCTCACGCTGCTTTTCCAGCCCGGCCATCGGCCCAAGACAGGAAGCACCCTCCGGGTTACTTTCAATAAAGCTGCTCCAGGCACCGGGAAGCTGGAGAAGGCGAATGGTGTGGCCGGTTGGGGCAGTATCAAAAATGATGTGATCAAAGCGGGTCAGTAGAGAAGCGTCGGTCAGTAAGCCAGTAAACTCATCGAACGCTGCAATCTCTGTCGTACAAGCGCCTGAAAGCTGCTCGCTGATACTATTAACGACGTCGTCTGGCAAAAGACCTTTAATGGGGTCCACGATTCTGGCGCGGTATTGCTGGGCAGCGTCCTGTGGGTCGATCTCCAGAGCCGAAAGTCCAGGTACAGCAGTCACGGGCTGGATAGCATTGCCGATAGTCTGATCGAATACCTGACCGACGTTAGAAGCTGGATCGGTACTGACAAGCAGGACGCGCTTGCCCTGTTCTGCCAGGCGTATAGCTGTTGCGCAGGAAATTGAGGTTTTACCTACTCCGCCCTTACCAGTGAAAAACAGGTAAGGCGGGATATTCTGTAAAAAATTCATATGTCCTCCTGACATACTCAACAACAGGAAGTTTTTCCACCACAGCAGCTTGCCGGAGCCACGCCCACCTTTTCCAGCGGTATACCAAACCAGCGAGCCAGTTCAGCGCGTTTTGGGTAGCGCCCGGCCATCACCGTTTCACCATCCAGCAACAGCAGCGGAAGCCCTTCGGCTTCTGATGCTTCCAGGAATGCTTTCGCTTTTGCGTTCTCAACGAAGCTCATCGGTTGTTGTGCCAGGTTGTAACGTTCTATCTGAACGCCACGCCCTTTCAGCCATTGCACATCAGCAGAAAAATCGACCAGAACCTGATCAACATCTGAACCACAAACGCCGGTACTGCAGCACATCGCCGGATCAAACACGGTTAACGTTTTCATCTTTGACACCTCACATTCGTAAAATCATATATGTTCATGCAAATTTTTTAGATACAAACAGCCTTACCGCTGCCAGAGCAGTTGGCTGATGCCAGCTTACGGGCGATGGCCTGTACGTCGTCCTGTTGGCTTAACCAGGCTTGCTCAATTACCTGAGCAGCCCAGGAAGGAATATGCGGGGATAAGCGGTAGTGAACCCACTTGCCCTGTTTGCGATCCAGCAACAGTCCACATTCCCGAAGCATCGCCAGATGGCGGGAGATCTTGGGCTGTGACTGTTCCAGTGCCGTGCAGAGATCGCACACGCACAGCTCTCCCATCTCCCTGAGCAGCAGCACGATTCCCAGGCGGGTTTCATCGGAGAGGTTTTTGAAGAGATGTAGGGAAGTTAGTGACATTAGGCCTCCTGTTCTATCGAAGTCAGGATACGCCTTAAAAGAATAAGATCAATCAACACATCCGAAAAAACATATGTATCAGCACATAATATTTTATCGGGTATGGGTTATAGGCAGTTAAGAGTCCTGGAATTCCCTGACGCAAGCGCGTTATACGTCACGATTACAGATGACAAAACACAACAAAGATGGGCTTTGGGTTGATATAGGTAGACCTGGGAAGAGTTTGAAATGGTGCGATAATAGGAACATAACACAACCCATATAACCATTGATAAATATACACATTCTCTTGTTTCATCTTTATAAATGCCCCCTTTTGTGCCCCCGGCTTGTTTTTCATGCGACTCAATGAGGTTTCATTGAGTCGCTAATATCACCAATTTCTTCACTGACCGTGCTAATTTTCTCGGCCCTTGAAGTCTTCCTCACTGCCGCGATCGGCTAAGAACAATATTACTTACTTCCCGATACGAATAACTGTTCATTAATCCGCATGCTCTCCTGGCATGAAGGATATCTGTCACGGTCAAATATGATGCTGGTCCCTGTGAGCTAAATCCTCTGCGATCGATACGAACCAGTTCATACTTATCTACCAGGAAGTTGACTGCATCGGCCAGGGTAATACCAGCATCAATATGTTCCTTAATAACAGTTTCATCACTGAACGGCGTGTCGTTCAGTGTCAGGCCATAATGTTGTTCCAGCAGACGCGTGAGTAGCATTTGCCAGACAGCCACGGGCGACAAGCATGGCTTCGCAGCCCGCAGGGTTGTTGCAGGTTGATATTTCATTTTGTTCTCGCGAGATTAATTAATATTGAGAGGGATAAATGGCAATGTATACGTAGCCGCAACTACCAAGAGTATCGGCTTCGCACGTGAGTCCATTGTGATAGAGCGTGACGCAGTGCTGATGCCCGGGAGAGAGTTCTCCGCTGGTGAGCATCAGCTCCAGTTGCTTAAGTATCAACGGAAAGGCCTGATCCAGATGTAGCGCGTCATCGTCGCTGAAAGCACCGTTGAATCCGGCTCGGTCTGCGAGAAAATGCACCCGGTTGCCTTCCTGTACCAGACGAGCGCCAAAACAGGGTTTGATCGTGCGCTTTAGCCCCCACTGCTGGCAGGTAAGATTCTCCGGTTTGTTAACGGACTCTGAGTGATTATTCATTATTGTTCCTGATTAAAGGAAAGGATTAATTGAGAGTGACACTTCGAAGAATGACATAGGGACCATTGCGATCCTGACGGCGCTCAGCAAAGACGGCCAGAACACCGCGTATGTTCTGAACTTCCCGACCAGCATAATGGCAGATACTGCCAGACCATTTATATTTGCCGGTACAAAATCGAAACAAACGGGACTGAGGATGCTGGCGGTATATCGCCATGGCCTGACGCTTGCTAATAGTCTTCATTTATCTCTCCCCTACAACCAGCCACGTTCAGCAAAGGACACAATCTCCATCCCTCCGATAACCATGTGGTCCAGCAGGCGGATATCAACCAGCGCCAGGGCTTCATGAATACGCCCGGTAATGTTCCGGTCATCCTGACTGGGTTCTGAATACCCCGAGGGATGGTTATGCGCCACCACCACCGCAGCGGCATTATGCTGCAGGGCAGCTTTTACAATTTCCCGGGGATGAACCTGCGTACTGTTGATGGTGCCCCGGAAGAGCACCTCATGGGCAATGAGGCGGTTCTGGTTATCCAGAAACAGGGCGGTAAAGACTTCCCGCTGTTCCGGTGAGAGCTGCAGTCGCAGCCAGTCGCGAAGGGCATGGCTGGAGGTAAATGACTCTCCGGGTTCACGCAGTTGTCCCTCCAGCAGGGTCAGAGCTTCCCGGATGGTATGCTGCGCAGATGCCGACAGCGCCGTGGCAAATAAAGATAGCTGTTGTTTCATGGTCATCTCCTCAGTCGATAATGTGCATAATGGCGCTGCAATCGGAATGATTCAGGGCGAAGTCCCTCAGTCGGTAAAAGTGCGATGTCATGGCATCACACTCCGTGCGGCAGGCATGGTGGCTGTATTCCAGCAGACAGGCCGCGATGCCCGCCGCCTCAGCGCTCATTTCAGCACTGTTGCCATTCATGGCATTAAACAGTGTCCATTTATCACCGGTGTCTCCATCCGGCTCCGGTGCCATAAACACGCCGCCGTTGTTGAGTGTGTAAAAATTCCAGATGCCGCCGTGGTAATCCTCACAGAGCCGGTCCATGCATGCGAAGATGCGCGGCTCCAGCAGTATCCACTGCGGGATACCTCCAAAGTGCTGCGGCCAGAAATGAAGCCGCTGTGCATCGGGCAACAAAGTAGCGGTGATGAGATCTGCGTTGTCAGTATTGGCGGGCGTGTGCAGGCTGATGGTGTTACTCATGGGATGTTCCTTATGACAGATAATTATTGAAATCCCGTTAAACGGGATCTTTCAGTTGAGAGACAAACTTCGGGGCAGATAGATGGGTACCGGCAGGCCATGTCGGTTAGGCAGAAGACCGGATACCGTCCGCATCAGCTCAGTGCCTGCTGCAGCTCTTCTGCCATTACCCATAATGCGCGGTTCAGTTTAATGTCACCGTCGATACCGTTTACTGCTCTCGTACGGCTGCGTTTCCCCTGTGCGGAACGACCGGACAACCCTCCTTTCTGCAGGTTTTCCTGCAGACGATTGAAGACCGTCCACAGGTCGTTCTGCTCATCCTGCCAGCGGCGTGGTGCCAGAATTTGCGTTTCCGTGACGGGTTGATGCTCTTCTCCAAAACGGTACATCAGGGCAGCTTTCGCCAGCGCCTGCTGTGCCGGAGGGGGTAGCAACAGAGACTGCATGGCATCACGCTTCTCCTCCACCCGGTCAAATACGCCGAGCACCTCATAAGCCCCCTCAATGACCTTTTCCACCACATCGCCTTTATGCGGTACGCGAACCTCACCGAAGGACGTCCCGCAGACCAGGCCGTTACAGCAGACGCTGCGGAACAGGCCCGGCAGCATCTGGTAGCTGCTGGAGCCGTCATGCGAGTTGAGAAGAATAATTTCCGGGACCTGCTGACCGGTGATTTGCCCGGCACGGCGCAGGCGCAGCATATGTTTTGTGTGTTCCCGGCGGCTCTGGTCACGGACGCGAGTCTGGCAGGCAAAGAAGGGCTGAAAACCTTCACGCTGGAGACTCTCCAGCAGGGTTATGGTGGGGATATAGGCATATCGTTCGCTGCGGGAAGAATGCTTCTCTTCACCGAACACACTGGGGGTGTGCAGCATTAGTTCTTCGTGGGTTAACGGACGGTCGCGACGAATCAGGTTCACCCGGCCAAAACGGCTGGCTAATCGCATGGGATTTTCCTTATTTGAAAACATAAATGAATAACCCCCTGCTCCGTCAGGAACGGGGGCTGGTATGGTATTTAACGGGATTAAAAAAACAGTCGGAACGGTATAAATGGAAAAGAGCAGTACGTCTCTGGAACGCACTGCTCTTCAGCGTGAATATGGCTGCAGGTAATACTATTTTTCAGAATCAGATACGGCTGGTGTGGCTTCTGGCTTCCCATGAATGATCTGATGCTTTGCCAGGGCTTCCGGCATCGCATTAATGCAGTAGTTGATATAGAAAACATGGAACAGAATGGTCCATGCAGGATTCATTTTTAGCTCAAAACGAAACTGTGTCAGCGCATACTGCTGTAGCGCAGCTCTGGCCTTAAACGCCCAGACAATCGTCAGCACAATCCAGGTCAGTGAGATGAGAAAGGCCAGTCCGGCCATCGTTTGTGCGGAACTATCATAGGCGTATCCATATTGATCAACCTGAACCGGAAAGAGCAAATTAATCATGACGGAAACGCCAGAGCATACTGCCATCCAGACAATGAATGTCCCGGATGAGAAGCGTTGCCCGACTTCATTCATCATGGTGTCCTGGTTTTTATACAGCCACATAAGGGGGTATATGCCATACGTGGCAGCCGCCAGTAATACCAGATGCCAGGTCGGAGTATTCAGTTTTTCTTTTAAAGCGGTAATTGATTGTGAGCTCATTTGATATTTCCTTATTATCCGGTGCAATAAATGTTCAGTTAAAGAGAAACCCGCCACCTGTACACAGGCGGCCAAAATAGCTAAATCGAAAATTGACAGGGTTTTAAATCTGTAAAGCGCTATTCCATCCGGGTGTTGTCAAGGATGAAGTCCGCCATATCTTCGCTGTCCTGATGGCTGTTTTCAGGCAGTTCCTCCACGGCAAACATGTTATCGAAGGGCGCTTTGCAGGCCAGCGTGGCCAGTTTGTCTCCATTTTTGAACACGACCACTCCGTCGAATTCAGCTGTTTCACCATCGGTACGCTGTACCACCACGTAATCGAAGGCCCCTTTGTTAAAACGCAGGTATTTCAGCTCACCTTTCCCCCGATTAAGTTCACGGTAGTAATGGAAGGCTTTCACTCCGAACAGGCCTTCGTGCAGTTCAAGTTCCTGAGTACCGTCTTTCTTCATCAGGTTGTAGGCGTACGGTGCAACGGTTTGCGCCAGAACTGACAGCTGTTTACCGTTGGTCAGCGTACAATCCGCTACTGCCGTCCCGGGGGTATGAATGGCGTTATCCGTTTCACGGGTAATATTTTCCCTTGAGGGCTGAGCGAGACCGTTGTCCTGTTTCTGCTGACTTAATTCCCCGCTGACATTGTCGTTATGCGAGCCCGGCATATTGCTCAGATCGGTTACTGACCTCCCGCCATTTTTCTCCAGGGCTGCAGCAGCCTGTCGATCCTGTTCAGTTACCTCTATGGTGACCTGACGAGATTTTTTCCTCCATTCCCCGTCAATTTTTTCATAGCCCGCCTGAGCCATCATCTGCGCCTGTGGATCGGGTTCAGAGGCCGGTTTGGGCTCATCTTTTCTTCCGCCATTCAGCAAATCCCCTAGCGTCAGGGATGAACTGTCAGAGGTCGGGGAATGTGTACTGGTCGTCTGGCGGGAAAGATATTTCTGGCAAACTTTGGTAAAATTACCTTTATAAAAACGGGAGGACTCACCTTCAATAGTGACTTTTGCCCCCATAAACCCGGTAAATTCTTTCATCGCTCTGGCTGAGAGCCCTGATGCTGAATTTTCACTGGTACCGAGCATGGTAACCCTGCGATTGGCTGTGGCATCGCTACACAGCAGAGTGGCCTTGTAAGGTTCCCCGTTAATCTCAATATCAGTAAAGCGGGAGCCCAGAATATCGAGATTATCCGGACATCCTTTATCCATTTTAAGAAATCCCACACTGCCTTCAGAAACGATCGCAATTTCATTTCCCTCGCTGCTGAGCGCCTGGCATTTACCGTCTTCAATTTCCCAGTTATCCGAAAAGTAGTCACATCCGGTGAGCGTGGTCAGTGTAGTAGCAATAATCAGGGAATACCGGAGAACAGGTATTCGTAATTTGCGGGTAGTTAACATGTTATCTCCATACCTGTCGGTGTGACTGCCGCTTTGAACGGCAGGCTGTCACTGGCGAAAGGTGTTTATGAGGTTATTGATGAAAGGAAAATGCGGCAGTGCAGAAATGAAGTTCTCTTCAGCTGTCAGGCTGCTGATATCTTCTCTCCGCTCAAACCGCGCTGATGTCAGGGTGACCGTGCTGATCTTTGCCAGAAGGAACACCCGGAGCTCCCCTTTTTGTGAAGCCACCAGGTACCAGTCGCATCCGTAATAGATGAGACGATAGGGATCCAGAGACGAATGCCGTCGTCCGTCCGATAACAGGGAAATGCAAAGCTGTTGCCTGATAGCCTGGATCAGCCGTGAAAAGCAGTCCGGCAGCGCGGTAGTAGTATTTAAAGGTGAAAGCCAGATAAGGCAGGGAAAAGAGTCCTGATCCCCGGTTAGGAAGGACATCAGCCGGGAGTTCTGAACCGGAAGTATCTGGGCAATTCCCGTGTTGCGTATAAAGGAAAGCATTTCCGGCGTGAATGCCTGGCCGACACCGGCCCTGAGCCTGTAGCGGCCCTCCTCATTTTCTAAATCAAGATGAATAAGCCGCTGGTGGAAATCACGCTGAAGGGTACGTTCGGTAACACCAAACTCGTCAGATAACGCTTTCAGTGACAGAGACTCCCCTGCCATCAGGCGACTGATGATCAGTGATAAGCGAACAGCCAGCCGATCGTGTCGTGAGCTGTTGTCAGGCATAAACGGGATCTCCTGGACAGTAAATACCAGTTATTTCATGAGGTTATTATGCAATATGAGGTGGTCAGGTTGTGTCGCTGAGAAACCAGGGGATGCAAAAAACACTAAAAAAGTCACCTGAATTAACTGGATGATTTTCAATGATAAATTTGCACGAAGGGGCGTTGTGATAAGTGATGGCGACACAACCTGTCGTTGAGGGAATAAAATCAGAAAAATTTATCCCACAGAGTAACAAGAAGATCGATGATTTTTTGTCTGACCCTGTGAAGGAGAACGAGCATCCAGGAAGGCAGGGAAAATGTACTGATAATCTGGTCGAAACTGTCTCCAGCCGATTTACCAAAGTTCTCCCGGGCCTGCTGCTGATCCTGCTCCGAGCAATTCTCCTTACGAAAATGACTGAATACGGCGCTGGTGGCATGTGGCGGCAGCGCATGGATCATCAGCGAAACAAATGTCGGTAGATTCCACCCTGACGGTGCAGCGACAGGCAGAACCGGGAATGAGGAAGGAAACAATCCGGCAACCCTGGCGCTGATAGCCGCCAGCGAAGCCTGCTGCTGAAGGGAGGGAATAATATCTTTAGAGTTCCATTCATTTGCCGGGGAAACGCGATCGGCCTGACTCAGTACAAAGAGGAAACGGGAGGGAGCTGCTCCTTCTGCCAGCAAAAAGCGATGCATGGCGATATCAGCAGCATACGCCCGTTCATCTGCCCTCAGCACCCAGATGATCAAATCCAGCTCGGGCAGCAACCTCTGATATAACGTGCTGTATTCGTGGTCATATTCCGGTGTCTCTCCGATCCCGGGTAGATCCACAATGGTCATTTGTCGATCGCCGAGCTCAAGGGTCAGTCGCTCAGCCTCGCGGGTACAACCTGTCAGGGGATGCGTGGCGCAAACTGACGACCGGAACAGGGCATTGCAGAGACTGCTTTTACCGGTACCGCTCTTGCCCATAATGCCAATAACGGGTCGGTAATGAATGGTCTGATGGAGGTGCTCAAGCAGCTGCTGCAGGATATTTTCAGGCAGGAAATTAAGATGTGTGTGCAGTTTTTGAAGTGCGGGATGTGGTGTCGACATAGTCTCTCCGTATGATAAAAGTATCCGGGCGTTGACAGCCTGGATAATCATGGAGGTAATATAGCCGTGAGATTTTTTTAAATAAGGGATATATAATGTCTGGAAAGAAAGGCTATTGCCGGATAAAAAATTGTACGAGTCAAATTTTGGAAAGTGGTGAAGCAAATAAGTTACGTCTTTGCGAATTACATTACCAGAAATGGAAAAGCAATAAAGAGAAGCTATTTAAAAATAATGTAGAGAGAATAGCCGGAAAGTTGATATCAAAAAAGAAAATGGCAGAACTGGATCTACTTATGACTGGTGGAAATGTTAAAGATGCTATTTTAAGAAAGAAAATCAGAAGAGATTGGTTGAAATACAAAAAAATAAATAAAAGCGCTTTGACCCATATCCTAAAGTCAAGAGAATGGCTGAATACGCAGGAACTGATTAACAGGAGGTATATTCTTTGCACAGGGCCGGATTTTATGAAATATGTTCAGGACATTTGTAGATTATATACATGTAAATTACTTTATAGCAGAGAGTATCTTAAAAAAGAAAACTCATATAAAAAATACATTTCTTATAACGTTATACGGTTTAAATATCTAATTACATTAAAACTTGAGGTGACATGGATTTTCAATCAAGATACAAATGTTAGTGTTAATAGCAGGGACATAGTTCTGGTTCCATCTCGTATAAGAAGAATGGTTTCTCTGAAAAAATCACTATTGAAGAAAAAGATAAAAAAACCTCTATTACAGAATATAATTGATAGCAACACAAAAGATAATAGAATGATAATTGTACGTAAAACAGGAGGTGTTTACAATAAAATTAAAAAAGAAAACACCGCAAGGGAAATAAAAGATTTCATGTTATTAATCAAACGAACCATTACTCCAGACAGTTCATCCCTACATAACTTTAAACCATTTGGATATACTAGAATAGAAAATTTACTCCCACTGTATAATCTTGCGCAGCAGCAATTCAGGAGAGTATACCCTGTAGAAGAAAGATTTTTATTTTTAAATTTAAAAAAGTTATGGATGCTACCAGAAATATATCTCGAGATCTTTGCATTACTTTCTCTTTATTATCTAGTCTCGGGAAGTGGATTTACGTTTATTAATAAGCTGTCATCATGGATTAATCCTGAAAAAGGGATATTCAAAGTTTCATTTGACGATTTTTTCCATGAGTTTAAAAAAATGTTCAGTGTTGAATTTAATATAAATTTAGAGGACAAACGTCGTATAGCAAAACTATATAACAGTTGCTTTAGTGATGATGTTATTAACTATGAAGAAATTAATGATGATATTTCATCAATCATAAAAAATAATAGATCAAAATTTTAACATTACACTAACGTGTTTTTCGCAAAAAACACATGCGTTATAGCCTGTCACTAAAGGGCTTTAAGCATGTTGATGAGAAAGGCTATTGTAATTTTCTCGTTCAGCGGAACTCGGAGTATTTTTGGGTAACAATGCTGGTCATTATGGGTGAAACTCTGTTTCTATTGAAAGATGAAGATGTAAGTAGGTATTTTTTTACCAGCGGTGACATTGTATGAGAGCGATTTCGGTTTCCTTCAGTTTACTAACCGAACTCGTCTCCCAACTTCATCATTTCATGGGAGCCCGCAATGACAACTAAACCTCAACCATTTTTTTCCCACAAGTCTGAATCTTCTTCTCTCCTTGAGGACCAACTGGTGGATATGGCATTTATTACGAACTTCACAGGCATGACAGATAAGTGGTTTTATAAACTCATTTCTGAAGGGGAATTTCCAGCACCAGTTAAACTGGGTCGAAGTTCACGGTGGTTCAGAAGTGATATTGAGGAGTGGCTGCAGAGCAGGATAAAAGCATCAACACGACGGAAGGGGAATTGATACGAACAATGATGCTGAAGTATCGGGTATCATTTTAGTCTTCGCTAGTAATTAAGGTTTTTTAATATAATTAAACTCACTCCTGTTTTGAGCACTATGTATCTACACTGATTAATCTCTGGTCTTTAAGAAAGGCTAGATAACTCTCATTGCATAAAGATAAATACTTCGCTCTGCTCTTCATTCATTAATCATCACATATCTTGATCTGTATTTCTACTTCCTTGTTTCCACAAACTCATCTCTGCATTGCAGCAAAACACCTGGAGAATATTTATGAGTAATACCTACACAACCTCCTTTACAGAGGACTGGTTCCTTTCTTCGTTACTCAACCAGCACATTAATGAAATGGTCGAACGCTATTCCTGCTTGCTGGCATTACGAATGGATTTCTTTTATCAGAGGAATACTGAGGGTTTCATGCAACTGGATCATCATAAGCTTGAATACGACCTAAGAACACTAATAAAAGCAACTGAAGGTAAAGACGCGTCAACAGGATATTTCTGGGTTATCGAATGGACAGAGAGACACGGATATCATGCTCATGCCGTATTCTGGCTGAACCGTCAGCAGACGCAGACCACATATCCCTTTTCTGAATGGGTATTGAAACTCTGGCGTGAAATAACACATCAGGAAGGAGGAACTTACCGTTGTGAATACCGGGAGCATTATCAGGGTAATATTAATACTCCTGTTCGTTACGATGATGCTGACAGTATTTTAAATATCCGCCGCGTGCTTAGCTATCTGGCAAAGGAAGAACAGAAAGAAGGACTATGTGCTTATGGCTGTAATGACGTTCCTCCCCGCCCGGCATCAGGACGCCCGCGTAAACCGCAATAACCTGCTCCTTCGCGGGTGTAACTAATGTCGATGTAAGGGTAAGGTATAACGGCGGGATACCCAGCCCTGGATAATTTCGCCGTTATATTCAATTTCAACAGCCAGCCACTGGCGATTTGATTTATCCATAATGAGCAGAAGCGTATTCATCGGAAGCATTTCCAGTATCTCCGCGCGCTCGGATGGCCCTGCGCGTAAAAATACGTTGTCTCTGGTTACCAGCCTGAAGTTTTTCAGATTCTCCCAACGGTTTTCTGTGCTGAGAATGTTCTGGATTTCTTTACGCGTCTGCCTTGAACTGCATTCACCTACAATAGCTTCAGGTAAGTAACATTTAACGACATCTTTTACTGCGTCATTGCCAACCCCGCCAATAATCGTTATGAGAAGCCACTGGATCAGCATCGCATTAATGGCCTTTTTGGCATAACCGGAAAGCTTGCTTAGCCATATCTGAACGTTGGTTTTCGCAAGCGCCTGGTCTATTGGCAGTTGTAGCAGTTCCTGAGGCAATTCAGGCAACGTAGAGTTGTCGGCTGAAGTATCGCCATCCTCATCAATGCTCAGTCCGTAACGCCTTGCGAGTAGTTCCCCAATACTCTCATGGGTATTCAGGCCGCTATACCGTCGTTGCAAAATCTGTTCGACAGCAGAAGAGCGGGAGTTCAACAACTCAGCAAAAGTATGGTGTTGAAGCGAGCGAACCAGTTCTACCTGGGTATTAACCGCGCTCAATGAAGCAATGACCTTAGTACTGCTCATCAGGGCCGTTTGCCTGGCGAAGGTATTTTCCAGGGCAAATGAACGGAATCTGTTGGCGATTTTCATCTGCTCAACAATCAGTGACCCATTCAACGTTGTCGACAGGATGCTGCTGGCCTGACGGCTCAGACGGTTAATAGTCTTAACGGTTTCGTTGGCTGAGAGTTTCTGGATTTGTGCTGAAAATGCTGATCCAGACGCCATTTCCAGGTTCCTGAGTGGTTGCTGTAGCGGTTTTAGGGCCTCAGAGGTCCTGAGCAGTGATGAAACTGATTGCTGTGTCTTTAAAAAAGACTGAAATTCTTCGTGTGTAAGGGACATAGCTACGGGCCTTCTTTGATATTCCACGCAAATCCTACCATCAAAATGGTTTTCAGAGTCGCTGGAATTTCCCCGATGGTGTTGATGTTACGAATAACACTGGGTTCCGTATTTTATTACCGATAATCCTTATCTTCTGAGGCGAACAGACATCTTTACTGGTTCACTGTACTGCACCTCTCTTATCCCGACGGTGTCCCTGTACATCTTCTTTCCCCTAATCTTAACGGATACACAACGTGCAAATGCTCTTCATGAAAATCCCTTACGCCGTCACACTGCCTGATGGCGAACTGGTTGATGGGAATTACGCAGGCTGCAGCCCTCTGGTCTGTGAGTTTTGTGGCGTCAGTCTGGCGTTGGTGACTGGTACTGATGGCGCACGATACTACCAGCATATTTTGTCCGACCCTCTGTCAGCAACAGTAGCATTGACGTGTCCTTACCGTACTAACAGTCCCGGAGGCTCCCGCAGAACTCACGGGCGTTCGCTTACGCCACGCAAACAAAAAGTCATTCCCTTTCCCACGATTGGGCACAACTGGCGCTGCGTACTGTGTGACTACCGCTATTACGGAAATAAACAATGCCCGAAGTGCGGCGACTGGGTTTGCACAGTGGAATGCATGTAGCCAGTACCCGCAATAATCCAACAGAACAAGAACTTTCCCAATGCATTACCCACTTTGCTTTAACACGCATTTTGAACCCTTTTACCCGCCTTATCAGGACAAAATTGCCACGGTCATCGCGCAGGCACAAAGGGGCCATCCACGAACGCTGGCCATCAGGGTAAAGCTCTGGCTCTCACCTGAATCTCTTCAAATGCGGCGTCGCTGGCTTGCTGAGCGTTTTATCGAGGCGTTACGGTCTGCAATAACGACCTACAGCCAGGAGAACAACACTCCTGAGAGCAGGCTTTACTATCTGTGGACGAGAGATGAGAGCTATCCCTGTTATCACGTCCTACTCTTCGTCAATCAGGATACGTTTGGTGGCAGGAGTGGGGAAGACATTCTAGATCCCTTGCTGCACCAGGTCTGGGATAACGTGCAGGGAGGGGATGAATCTGCTGGACCTGTCACTTTCTACGAGAGAGTTGATGATATTTACCGGCTGGATCCCGGCCATATGGATTACCCTGAAGAGTTAAATCGGTTAGTCTGGTTTATCAGTGATATGGCACGGGATCGGGTACACGTTACAAGCTCCGAAGCCCGTGCACTGGAAAGTAGTGCCTGGTAGTCCCATTCAGAAAGTCAGCAGTATCCTGTAAACATGAAGCACCAGTTATCCCCGAACTCTTCCTCTACGGAGTTGTTATCACTTCAATATCTTGTGACCTGTGGCGGATACGCATCAACGGGACTTCCTCCGTGTCGGCCTCTGCCCGCCATTATTACTCTTTTTAGGACAACATAATGGATTTCACCACTGCACAACGAACCCTTCAGTCAGCTATCGACCAGTATCCCAGACTGGTTGCACTGACCTTCGCGCTGAATATTCAGACCAGGGATTCAGAAATGCTGCAATCACGGTTTCAGGCCGAATTCAGTCCCTTATTAGACACATTGATAAACGACAGAATCGAGGCAGGAAAAATCACACCACCAACACAGCTACGTTTTATACGGCTCCATACTCAGCCAGCACTCCATGGCCTGTTGCTATTGAATCAAAACAGCATCTGGCAAACCTACAAAGATGGTGAGATCTCTGCCGCAATAGCCCCCATTATTTGTTGCCTAAGCCAAGCGGGGGAACTGGCAACCAAAATACAATGTGTAACATTGTCGAGCCCTTCATACATACAACTGGATCGCAATGACCAGGAAGACTTTCATCATGTTTATACATTACTCAAGCAACGTATTTATAGCTTAATGCCAGACTACTAATGCTTAAAAAGCAAACATCGAATACCTCCAACACTATCAGTTAAATAGAGTGCCAATGCCTCACTAGCAAATTCATTAATAAGAACCGACATAGGCTGCAAAAAAATCTCTATTAATGAATAAATCTCATAGTGTCTATCCTTCAGATTGCCATTATCTGGAAGAGCAAACCCGCTAACATGCTCCTATCCATTTATGCCCAGACGGAACACAATGCTAAACTTAAAGGCACAAACGAAATCAGCTTCGGCAAAAAAAACCGGTCTATCGTTTCTACTCATTCTCAGCGCCCTGATGGCTGTTACCTCTTTATCAACCGACATCTATCTTCCAGCTATGCCCGTCATGGCAAAGGATTTGCAGGGTGATGCAGAGCTGACGATCACAGGGTTCCTTATCGGCTTTTGCATTGCACAACTGATTTGGGGACCAATTAGCGATCGTTATGGACGCCGTCTACCGCTGTTTATCGGTTTAGGTCTATTTATCATCGGCTCGGTGGGCTGCGCGTTATCAACAGATATTGTACAAATTGTCTTCTGGCGAGTTTTTCAGGCGTTAGGTGCCTGTACTGGGCCGATGTTGGCACGAGCAATGATCCGTGACCTGTTTAGCCGCACTCGCGCAGCACAAATGCTTTCGACACTGATGATCATCATGGCCATCGCACCAATTGCCGGGCCCTTGATCGGCGGGCAAATGATTAAAGTCACCTCGTGGCATGCCATATTCTGGCTGCTGGCGATTATCGGAACATTAATGCTGATGTCTTTGTTCTGGTTACCAGAAACATTACCTGCCGAAAAACGCTCACAAACCTCCGTAACTAAAGCTTTCCAAAACTACTATGCCTTGCTAACTAACGCCAAATACATGCGTTTTACGTTATGCCTGACGTTCTACTACGTTGCAGCCTACGCCTTTATCACCGGCTCCCCGTTTGTGTACATCACTTACTTCGGCGTTGATCCGCAGCACTACGGTTGGCTGTTTGCAGTAAACATTGTTGGACTAATGGCGGTGAGCATGGTTAACAGACGTCTGGTTCACCGCTACCCACTGGAAGCGTTGCTCAGAAATGCTGTATTCATCGCCACAATTGCCGCAATAGTGCTGGTGGTCACCACCGGCTTGGGTGTAGGTGGAATTACCGTGATTGTCGGAGCTGTGTTCGTGTTCTTCTCTATGAATGGCATCATCGCGGCGACATCCACGGCTTGTGCTCTGGACGCAGTGCCTAATGTGGCTGGCTCTGCGTCGGCGCTAATGGGCGCGTTACAATACGGCAGCGGCATCATCTCTTCACTTCTTCTTGCTCTGTTCAGTGATGGCACGCCATGGACGATGGGCTGGATAATTGCATTGTTTACAGCGGCCAGCGCCTTGTTGGCACTGACCGTTCAACTAAAAAAATGACTACCACATATCCGTCACGTTTATGAATTTAGCTCATAGCGCCTATTCAAGCTGCGTAATTATCTTTAACCGCAACTTCGTTAATCTGAATATATCGCGTGAATATGCAATGTGAAACACAGCGGAAACTGGCTACAACTGATAGGCACACCCCAGCCTACACGGCTGGGGTGTCATCGGAGGCTAACTAAATATTCTTATCGAAGAAGACGTCTAACTTTTGCATCGCCTGGTCAACGTATTTAGGTACCCAATACGTCTCAATGTGGGTAGCACCATCGATTAGGAAGAGTTCTTTGTCCTTCGTACCGGTCGCTTTAGCGAACGCATCTTCAGTCATATAGAGCGTATCGGCTTTTGTACCGGCAATCATCAGCAGTGGTTTATTGATGAGATTGATATGGTCCGTTACGTCAAAGCTCATCAAATCCAGAAGACTGCTGGTGGTGTATTTAAACGTGGAGTTCGGGTGTGCGTGGGTTTTCCAGTAGTACTCGTAGCCCTGGCGATATAAGGCAAAAGGTAACTTAGCAATCTGTTCATCAGTCAGGTTGGCATCGCCGGAGTAAAGCACTTCGCCTCCGGCTGCTTCCTGAGCACGAGCGTCAGAAGCCTGCTGAAGACGCTGCTGGATACTATCCAGCTGTGAATTCTGAAAACCGTTGCGGCGCACAAGTCCTGAATTAAACATGCTGATGGTTGCAATCGATTTGAACCGTTTGTCTGTTTCGGCAGCAACCAGTGAATAACCGCCACCACCGCAAATGCCAAGCAGCCCGAGGCGGGCGGTATCAACACCAGGATACTGGCTGATGTAGTCAGCCATCCCGTGGATATCTTCGATGCGATTAGCAGGTTTATCCACGCTGCGTGGCATTCCGCCGCTGGCCCCCTGATAAGCCGCATCGGCGGTGATAGTGATGTAGCCCTGTTCGGCGAGACGCTGGGCATACAACCCGGCGACCTGTTCTTTTACGCCGCCATTGGGATGTGCAACCACCACCGCAGGGTATTTTTTGGCGGGATCGTAGTTAGCAGGGGTATAGACATTCGCGGCAATCTGAATGCCATGCAGATCGTATTTTACTGGATGAATGTTGACCCTGCCTTTGACGTTCTCGGTGATGGCACCGTCATAGGCCAGGGTGAAAGGGTTTTGTTTGTAATCAGCCGCATTGACTGAGGTCATCCCGGCCATTGCCGTGAGTAGCATTGCACTAATAAGCGTGAATTTCATGGTCTCTCCCGATGAGTGTCGGCCTGATTATTCAGGCTCGCGGAATCAAATTTGCAGGCTCAGAGTAGGCGGAGAGGGCTGTCAGCATCGTGACAGGAAAATAACATTTTTGTCAGGAAACAGACTGGGATGGGGAAGCATTTCTGACAACGCTGTCAGGTGATCGTCAGCTTTATGTTGGCAATCAGGAGGCAGAATGGTCTCGCTTAAATGCGATTCATATTCAATTTTCGGAGAAAAGGAGCAATCAATGAAAAGTCAGAATGACCCAGCGATGCCAGCACGACGCAAGCTATTAGTCGCCGGAGCGGGTATTGCCGCCGCCTCGCTGATTCCCCATGTATCTGCAGCGAGCCAATCCTCTCAGGTCGATTCATCCAGACAATCCGACCATCGCCCTGCTACTCCCGGCAAACGTAAACTCGGGAAGCTGGAGGTCTCAGCCATCGGTCTGGGCGTGCAGAACATGAGTCGCAAATACGACACGTCCGTTCCCTGGCGTCCCGAGATGATCAATGTTATCCACCAGGCATTTGATGAAGGGGTAACGTTCTTTGACGCTGCTGAAGCCTACGGCCCGTTTGAAGTCGAAAAAATTCTCGGGGAAGGCGTCGCCCCGTTCAGGGACAAAATCGTTATTGCCACCAAGTTTGGCTGGAACATTGACCAACAGACGGGTAAGCGTCTGCCGGGCCTTAACAGCAGACCTGAGCATATCCGACAGGTCGTCGACAATATGCTCAAACGCCTGCGTACCGACCGTATCGATTTACTGTATCAACACCGGGTTGATCCGCAGATCCCGATCGAAGATGTCGCCGGAGTGGTTAAGGATTTAATGGATCAAGGAAAAGTCCTGCACTGGGGTCTGTCTGAAATGGGCATCAACACATTGAGACGCGCCCATGCCGCATTACCCGTTACCGCCGTGCAAAGTGAATACTCCATGCTCTGGCGCGGCCCTGAAAAACAGGTGCTTCCGGTGTGTGAAGAGCTGGGCATTGGGTTCGTGCCATGGAGTCCACTCGGCGTGCAGTTTTTAACGGGCTGGATTGATGAGAATACCCGGTTCGCTGCCGGTGATTTCCGCGCGACAGAAACGCGTTTCTCGCCTGAAAACTTGCCACACAACTTACAGCTGGTTGAACTACTGAAATCCTGGGCAATACGAAAAAATGCGGCACCGGGACAGATTGCTCTGGCATGGCTCCTTGCGCGTAAACCCTGGATTGTTCCCATCCCTGGCACCACCAATAAAGACCATATGCTGCAAAACACAGCGGCTACCGGCGTGTCGCTTACTTCCGCTGAGATGACCGAACTCACCCGCTCACTGGACACCATCACTATCCAGGGTCAACGTCTG
The DNA here is from genome assembly GCF_057782505.1 of Pseudocitrobacter sp. CD920760. Taxonomy (NCBI): domain Bacteria; kingdom Pseudomonadati; phylum Pseudomonadota; class Gammaproteobacteria; order Enterobacterales; family Enterobacteriaceae; genus Pseudocitrobacter; species Pseudocitrobacter sp. CD920760. The sequence goes on along the minus strand of NZ_CM173490.1, from coordinate 1,060,761 downwards.
CCGGATGCCGTGCAGGTTTATTCCGATGTTGAAGCACCGATGAAAAGTTAAGAGGAAGTCCCGTTATGCGCCTGTTGTTAGTCGAAGATGAAGAAAAAACGTCAACCTATCTCAACCGTGCGTTGAGTGAGTCCGGATTTACGGTAGATGTCTCTGCAGACGGAGCTGAAGGTCTTCATTACGCGCTGGAGTTCGACTACGACGCGATAATACTGGATGTGATGCTGCCGGGGATGGATGGCTACCGGGTGCTCGAGGGTGTGCGGGCAACCAAACAGACGCCGGTGTTGATGCTCTCTGCACGGGGTTCGGTAGACGAGCGCGTGAAAGGGCTTCGTCTTGGCGCAGATGATTATCTGCCCAAGCCCTTTTCGCTTATTGAGCTGGTGGCGCGTATTCAGGCGCTGGTGCGTCGTCGTTCTACGGATGGTGCGGACATCACCCAACTTCAAATTCACGATCTGCATCTCGACCTGCTGGCTCGCCGGGTATTTCGCGCCGGAACGCGACTGGAACTGACTGCGAAAGAGTTTTCCCTGCTGAGCCTTCTGGCCCGGCATCAGGGAGAGATTCTTTCAAAAATGATGATAGCTGAGCAGATATGGGACATGAATTTCGACAGCGATGCCAACGTGGTCGAAGTGGCCATTAAACGACTTCGAGCCAAAGTGGATGCCCCGTTCGATATCAAACTATTACATACCGTTCGTGGCATGGGGTATGTCCTCGAAGTCCGCTCAGAATAATGAAGGGGATATGTATGCTTAAGCGTTCCATCTCCGTTCACCTGGCGCTGATGTTTGCCTTATCCGCGCTGCTGATTGTGTCCGTTATTGGCATCCTGCTGAGAAGTTCCTTGCATGACTCTTTGCAAAAGCAGATGCACAACGAGCTGCTATTCCGGGAATCATTAATGAGTCCGTGGATCACCGCACGAACCTCGGCTGACGGCTGGTCGACGCTGGCCAATAAATTCACCGTGTTAACCAATTCTGAAGGTGAACGCGTTCGCTACTGGATAGTGAGCGATAACCCACGCTTCAGCATGGGGGGAACACCACCGGTAGGTGTTCAGTGGTCTTCTTTACAAGAGGGCTTTAATAAAGTGCCCGGAGCATCAGAAGGCACATGCTCGCTGTTCCTGTTAGTGAAAACCATCCCCGCCAACGGTGATCGGCCTGAGCTGCGTTATATTGTTGCCATCGACTCCACGCCGTACATGGGCACACTGAATGCCTTCACCAGGACGCTGATCATCATAGCCGCACTGGGCGTCGTGATTGTCGCCTTGCTGGGATACATCGTATCAAGGATCGGTCTTCGTCCGGTTGGGGCACTCAGTAAAGAGGCAGAGCATCTTGCACCGGGAGACCATGGCCAGCGCCTGAACACCCGCGCGTTGCCCGAAGAACTGCAGCAACTAGCGTCATCATTTAATGGCGTGTTAGAACGTCAGGAAATCGCCTGGCGTCAGCTCGACAGCTTTAACGCCGATGTTGCTCATGAACTCCGTACCCCGCTGACAAACCTTATCGGCCAGACGCAACTGAGTCTCTCACGCCGACGTTCGCATGATGAACTGGAAGAATTATTGGGTTCCAATCTGGAAGAACTTGAACGCATGACGTCTATCGTTAACGATATGCTGTTCCTGTCCCATGCCCACGCGGGTGAACATGCGTCCCAGTTGACCCAGGTGTCCTTGCGAGAAGAAACCCTGAAAACAGCGGAGTATGTGGAACCTTCTTTTGCTGAAAAACAGCTTTCTCTGGATGTGGAAGGCGACGTCACCGCCCACATCGATCGGCGGCTGTTCCACCGTTCACTGGCTAATTTACTGGAAAACAGCGCAAGGCATTCGCCATCTAATAGCACGGTTACGGTGCGGTTAAGCGAAAAAGGTCATCACGCCTGTGTTGAAGTGTCAAATCCGGGCGTTCCAATAGCACCAGAACACCTACACCGGCTTTTCGAGCGGTTCTATCGCGTTGACACCTCCCGGACGAAAAGTGATACCCACCATGGGCTGGGCCTGTCGATCGTACGTGCCGTCGCCATTATGCACAGGGGAGATGTCTTTGCCCGGAGCGAGAACGGTATCAATACCTTTGGGCTGACGTTTGCTAAACAGCCTGACCCTATCCGCACAAAGGAACCCATGTCAGAGCCTCTTCCCTCTATGCCTGCTGACAAAATTGTCAGAGAGCCGTCAGTCTGATGTCAGGCTATCTGCGCCAGAATCACTGCTAAGACTCACCACTGCTGATTAAAGGAAGGAAACAGTGAGAATAAGAAAGGTATTTAGCGGGTTTCTGGCGATGATAGTTATGGGGTTTTTAGGGCAACCCGCGTTCGCCGCAGAGAATTCATCCACACCGTCTCGCACGCTGATTATCTATTTTTCCCAGCCCGAGGAAATGAAGCCCGATGCCGTGGACGGTTTTTCCGGGGCCAGCGTATTGCAAAAAAATACGCCGGAAACCGGCAGTACGCAGTTTGTTGCGCAGCTGATTCAGAAGCAGACTGACGGTGACCTGTTTCGCATTGAAACCGCTACCCCTTATCCTCGCCAGCATGATGCACTGTTACGCGTTGCCGAAAAGGAACAACAAACTAATGCCAGGCCATCACTAAAAACACCGCTCCCCGATCTCAGCGATTACGACACCATTTACGTTGGCTATCCCATCTGGTGGTATACCATGCCAATGGTGATATATAGCCTCTTCGAGCAAAATGACTTTGCCGGTAAAACGGTCATTCCCTTTACTACCCATGGCGGTAGCCGGTTAGCCGACTCCCTTCGACAGATAGCCCGCATGCAGCCGCAGGCTAGGTTAGTCACTCGTGCACTCTCGATCTCGCGCACTGATGTTTCCGGCCCTGACGTACCCGAGCAGGTTGAGCAATGGGTAAAGCAAGTCCAGCCACAGCGTTAATCCATCGATATGAAGAAAATTTATATTTTTCAGGTCATGCAGGATACCCTGATGACGTTACTTCTGCTGATATTGATGGGGTTTCATCTTCACGGTGAAACCGTACATGAATGGGCGGGGATTATTTTTACGCTACTCATCTTATTGCATTTATACCTTAATCGTCATCGATTATGGTCACTATCGCCAAATATTCCGTTAACAATGCAGATAGTGAACAGGATCATTAACGGAGTGACTTTCGTTGTGATCCTGACCGCTATTGTCTCTGGCATGATGCTGTCCCGACATATTCTTCTGGCTATGCCGTTCCACAACCCGGCGAACTGGGTCAGAAAAGTACACATGACGTCGGTCCATTGGGGAATGCTCATTCTGGCGCTGCATATCGGGTTGCACTGGAAAATGTTGGCAACGTTTTTCTGCCGGATCCTGAGCATATCCGGCAACTCACACCTTGCAAATATCATTATGCCAGGTGTTTTTTCGCTCATCGCACTACTGGGTTTGTACGGATTACTGAGCCAGAACTATATCGATTATTTGCTGATGAAGGTCGACTTCTCCTTTTTCGATTACGATGAATCTGCCCTTGTTTTTTATTTCCGCTACCTGGCCATTATTGTTTTATTTGCCCTAATGACGCGCTTTTTGCTTTGGTTTTTTATATTTAGAAAATGCAAAGCGATGTCCCCCCAATAGATGTTAACTGACAGAATTGTCAGGCTGCCGTCAGTCTGACGACATGTCCCACTGATTAGAATCATTGCAGACCCTCCCCATCATCGTAGATAAGGACGCTTTGCATGATCAGACATTTACGTTACCTCGGGATGATATTGCCCCTCTTCACATTTTCATCCTGGGCAGCGGAGCAAAATCCCACGGTCCATATCGCCCCCGCAGGAAGTCAGAATGCGGTGTATGGGCCCGTCGAGAACTTTACCGGTCGCGTCCGAGTTGATCCTCTCTTCAAGCAAGATAGCGACATCCCTGTTTCCGGGGCTTATGTCACGTTTGAACCCGGCGCTCGTTCCGCCTGGCATACGCATCCGGCAGGTCAGCGGCTGATTGTGACCTCGGGGGTTGGGCTCACCCAGCAAGAAGGACAGCCGGTGCAGGTTATTCGCGCTGGCGACGTTGTCTCTTGCCCGGCGGGCGTCAAACACTGGCACGGGGCGGCACCCGGCAGCGCGATGACGCACCTGGCGATAACCGGGATTGTGGATGGCAAAAGCGTTAACTGGATGGAGAAAGTGACAGATGAACAATACCACGCCCATTAAAGCATTAGCGGCAGCGGTAGTGCTTACCTTTGGTTTTGGTCTCGCGGCACATGCTGCGCCCGTCAATAAAGGAGCCTCAGAAATGAACCACGAACAAACGGTTTCAGATACGCTGTCAGCCAGCCAACAGGCTATCCCGTTGATTGCGGCATCGATGGCCAGCAGTCAGATGGATAAGCTGAATGCAGCCCTGAATCAGGGTCTTGACGCAGGACTCACGATAAACGAAGCCAAAGAGATACTCGTCCAGCTTTATGCCTATACGGGCTTCCCCCGTAGCCTGAATGCGCTTAATGAACTGATGAAGGTCGTCGAAGCACGTAAACAACGTGGTATCAAAGATATTGAGGGTAAAGAACCCGTTGCCCCAATCCCTGTCGGGGATGAGCTTCGCCGTGTCGGTACCGCAAATCAGACAAAAATCTCAGGCGCTCCCGTCCAGGGCCCGCTGTTTGATTTTGCCCCGGTGATTAACCAGTTCCTGCAATCGCATCTTTTCGGCGACATTTTCGCCCGCGATAACCTCAACTGGCAAAGCCGCGAGCTGGCAACGGTTGGCGCATTAGCGGCCACACCAGGCGTTGAAGCCCAGCTGTTATCGCATACTCGAGCGAGCATGCGGGTCGGCCTGACGGCAGCACAGCTGCGGCAGCTGGCACAGGTTCTGCGTGAACATGGCGAAAGTGATGCAGCAACGCGAGTTGAAAAGGCACTGCAGCAAGCGCTCGCAAACAATTAGGAGTGGATTATGGAGCATGATCCCAACCGCAGAATGTTAATCACCGCACTTGCCGGGCTGACGCTGGCGAACGTTTCTTTTCCCTCAGTTGCGACCGGAACCGCAAACGTGCAGGGTAAAAGCCGTGTTCTGGTGGCGTACTTTTCCCGCAGCGGAAATACACGGGTGATTGCGGGCGTCATTCACCGCAGCCTGAATACCGATCTGTTTGAAATCGAACCGGCTACGCCTTATCCGGAAGACTATTTTCAGACCGTTGAACAGGCGAAAAAAGAGCGTGAGCGAGGCGTAAAACCGGCATTAAAAAATAGCGTTGCAGATATCTCACGCTACGAGACCGTGTATTTAGGCTTTCCGATCTGGGGGACCAGCGTGCCGCCTGTAGTGCAAACCTTTCTCAGCAGCCACAACCTTGCGGGCAAATTACTCATCCCCTTTATTACTCACGGTGGCTACGGTAAAGGAGACAGCGACGACATCCTTGCCAGTCTCGCCCCAACTGCGCGTCGGGAAAAACCGCTGGTCATTGAATGCGACCAGGAGCGAAGAACCACTGAAACGGTCACCAGTTGGTTAGAGACGATTCGCAGTTAATCATCTGCATACATGAGCCTGCCAAATAAGGCCAATCAGGGGTGCTAAATAATTAACGCTGACAACTCAGATATGATCGAACGGCAAACATAACAGAGGATGTAATCTTGAAGACAATCTTAAAAACGTTGGCAATCTGCGTAATGGCGGGTGGCCTGGTGGCTCAGTCGGTATACGCCGAGCCGCTGGTCATTCAGGAACAGGGAAGCTTTTCTGCTGGTGGCACCATTATCACCGCACCAGGAACATTTGACGCGAAAAAGCCGATGGATTCTGCTGGCCAAACCTATCATGGCGATCATGCGTCTGTTTTCTACCAAATCCCGGAAAATCCGCATAAGTACCCCATTGTCATGCTGCACGGCGCAGGTCAGTTCTCCCGTACCTGGGAAAGCACCCCGGATGGTCGCGAAGGTTTCCAGAACATATTTCTGCGTCGTGGATTCTCAATCTATCTTGTCGATCAACCACGCCGGGGCAGCGCCGGGCGCACGACGGTAGAAGGTACGGTTACGCCTAAACCGGATGAACAAATGTGGTTCAACCAGTTCCGCGTTGGCGTGTGGCCAGAGTATTTTAAAGGCGTTCAGTTCTCTCACGACAAAGAAGCGTTGAATCAGTATTTTCGTCAGATGACCCCGAATACCGGACCGTTTGATATCAATGTTATCTCGGATGCAATGTCCGCCGTCGTGGACAAATCCGGCCCGGCAATCCTCTTCACCCACTCTCAGGGTGGTGGACCAGGCTGGTACACGGCGATGAAAAACAACAAGGTCAAAGCCATTGTCGCCTTCGAGCCAGGCAGTGGCTTTGTCTTCCCGGAGAAAGAGCTACCGGCCCCTATGCCAAGCGCATTTGACACGCTGAAGGGTGAGCCTGTTCCTATTGAGCAGTTTATGGCTCTGACCAAAATCCCGATTTTGATAATTTACGGCGATAATATACCGGATAAACCGGTAGCCATGCCCGCGCAGGACAGCTGGCGTGTACGTCTGGCGATGGCTCGTGAATGGCGTGACGTGGTAAACAAGCATGGTGGGGATGTCACTGTGACGCATCTGCCTGAAGTGGGAATCAAAGGGAATACCCACTTCCCGTTCTCTGATCTCAATAATGTGCAGATTGCTGACCTGGTGAGTCAGTTTTTGAAAGAGAAAAATCTGCAGTAGCCGTTTTAGAAAATCACCTAAATCATTTAAAAGAGCGCCCAACACATAGTGGGCGCTCATCGCCTTGTGTAACTTATTCAAGTACCGGCAAAATATAACCTTTACGCGCACTTTGCCATGCAAGAACAGCGAGGCCCAACGCAATGAAGGACAGAATTGCGCCCGCCCAGTTCGGAGAAGCCAGTCCAAAACCCGCAGCAATGGTTACCCCACCGGCCCATGCCCCCAGCGCATTTCCCAGATTAAACATGCCGATATTGACCGAGGCCGCCATTGTCGGGGCTCCTGCATGGCTGGCGCGCTCCATAACCAGTTTCTGAATCGGTGAGACCGTCGCGAAGCCGAAGGCCGCCATCAGGAAGACTGAGATGCCGGCAACCCACTGGCTTTCAACACCCGCCCAGAAGACCAGCAGCACCAACCCCTGAGCCGCGAGGGTAACGAACAGCGTGCCAAACAGAGAGCGGTCAGCGAAGCGTCCACCAATCCAGTTACCGACAGCAAGTCCCAGACCAAACAGCACCATTAACCCTGCCACGCCGCCTGAGGAGAAACCGGCCTCCTGCACCATCATTGGCGCAATATAGGTAATCGAGGTGAAAAAGGCGGCCGGACCGAAAATCGTGATCCCCATGACCAGCAGCACCTGCGGGTCAACAAAGGCTCTCAGTTCGTTGCGTAAAGCAATCGCTTTGCCTTTCGCAATATGCGGAACCAGCACGGCTATGCTTGCCATCGTCAGCACCCCGATACCAGCAATGATCCAGAATACCAGCCGCCAGCTAAAGGTTTGCGCAAGCCACGTACCCGCCGGAACGCCAAGCAGATTGGCTAACGTCAGCCCCGAAAACATAAAGGCAATGGCGCTTGCCTGGCGTCCGGGCGCCACCAGCGATGCGGCAATAATCGAGCCGATACCAAAAAAGGCACCGTGATTAAAAGAGGTAATAATACGACCGACAATTGCTATCGCCATCGTCGGCGCGATGGCCGTAATGATATTACCGACCGTAAAAATACCCGCCAGCGTAATCAGCATGGCCTTGCGGGGGATCCTCGCGCCAATAATCGTTAACAGCGGTGCACCAATAAATACGCCCAGCGCGTATGACGTCGCCATCATTCCCGCCTTCGGGATACTGACGCTAAATTCTGCTGCGATTTGTGGCAGGATCCCGGCGATGACAAATTCCGTCAGGCCGATACCAAATGCGCCCACGGCGAGGGCGAAAAGTGCGATAGGCATTGCAACTCCATTATTCGTTTTATGGCTTAATAATATTAGGTAGAATTAAGTATATTCATATTTTCATTCAGATTGAGAAGCCCTATGAGCGCATTTGATAAAGAAAAAGATGGTATTCGGCAGACAAGACATAAACCGGCGGAATTGGATGCCATTGACCGAAAAATATTAAGTGCCCTGGCAGAGGATGCAGGACGCAGCTACACGGAATTGAGTGAGATTGTGAACTTATCAGCCCCGGCGGTTCACGATCGCGTAAAACGACTGAAGCGCGATGGGGTGATCAAGGGAACCGTGGCGGTCCTGGATGGCTGCAAGCTGGGACGGACGCTGTTAACGTTTCTGGTTATCGACACCAGTAGCTATCAGGCGACGCGCGCCCTTTTGCAGTTCACCAGCCGCAAGGAGGTGGAAGAATTGCATACCGTTGCCGGCGACGGCTGCGTCTTTATCAAAGTACGCGCCGCCGATACCGAATCGCTGGAAAATTTCCTGATGGAGATTCAGAGCCTTGAGGGCGTACGTTCCGTACGCAGCTATATTGCGCTTTCCACTTTTCTGGAGCGCGGGCCCTCGCCGGATTAACGCGCACCGGCCTTCTGGCGTGCTGTAAAAAAGGTCAGTACGCCCGCGCAAAGGAGCAGTACGCTACTCATGGCAAACGTGCTCTGCCAACCGAGGTGGTCAAACACGATGCCTCCTGCCGTTGATCCAAGGGCGATGGAGAGCTGAATCACCGCGACCATGAGCCCGCCTCCGGCTTCTGCGTTATCAGGCAACGTACGCGCAATCCATGTCCACCATCCGGTTGGCGCAGCGGTGGCCAGCATGCCCCAGAGCCCTAACAGCAACGAAACCGTCCAGACCAGATGCCCGGTCAGCATCAGGCCGATGGCAATGACGGCCATCAACCCAGGTATGGCCATCAGCGTAGGGTAGAATTTTCTGTTGAGGAATGTCGAAACAACCAGCGTGCCGATAAAACCGGCTACGCCGATAATCAGCAAAATCAACGACAAGCCTGAGGAATCAACCCGCGTCACGGTCTCCAGGAACGGGCGCACATAGGTAAATAGCGTAAACTGGCCCATGAAAAACAGGCCGCAGGCCAGCATGCCAACCGCAACCACGCGGCGGCTAAGTATGCGGAATACATCGCCAGGTGACGTGCGGCTTTTATTCGCATCCATACTGGGCAGGCTGATGCACTGCCAGATAAAGGCGACCACCGCGATGGGCACCAGGCACAAGTAAGCGCCTCGCCATCCGACCGTGGCACCCAGATAGCTTCCCAGCGGCGCGGCCACGACCGTCGCCAGCGCATTACCGGCATTAAAAATCGCCAGCGCACGCGTGACCTGTTGCTGCGGCACCAGACGAATCGCCGTTGCCGCAGACATCGACCAGAATCCGCCAATCGCCATACCGATCATCGCGCGACCGATCATATACATCAGATAACTGGAAGCCAGCGCAATAATAAGCCCCGATACGGCCATCAGAACCGTCATTCCCAGCAGCAGGAATTTACGATTCATCTTTCCTGCTAGCGTTGAAAGCGTCAGGCTGGTCAGAACCGCCAGTGCGCCGGAGATAGCAATCCCCTGCCCAGCCAACCCCTCCGTCACGCCTAAATCGCGGGCAATCGGCGTGAGCAGGCTGACGGGCATAAATTCAGAAGCAATCAGCACAAACACGCACAGGGTCATGGCAAAAATACCGCCCCAGTATGCGCGCTGATGATGAGGTGATGGTGTTTGGTTTAGCGTCGACATAGTGAAATTTCACGAAGGCCAGGATAAAAGCCACCAGCCAGAGGCCGGTGGCTTTGCATCAATTCAGGAGAGGGTTTATTTCAGTTTGGTCTGGAAAAATTGTTCGAATTTCGCGAAAGGTATTTTTCCGGCCACGTTATCGTACAGATCCACGTGATTTGCCCCAGGCACCACCACCAGCTCTTTGTCTTTACTACCGACCGCCTTGTAAGCATCTTCAGCAAAATAGCGTGAATGCGCTTTTTCACCAGTCACAATCAGCGTCGGGATGGTGATTTCACTGGCGTAGCTCAGCAGCGGCATATTCATAAATGATAGCGGCATCGTTGCCGTCCACGCCCCGGTCGAGTTAACGGAACGTTCGTGGAAGCCGCGCGGCATGCGATAGTAGTCAAAGAACTCTTTCAGTACCGGATGTGGATTTGCCGGCAGCGTTTCTGGCAGAACGCGCTCGCCCGCGCTGACCTTGCCGTTGCTGTCGACGCTAATATCATGAGCACCGTGTGCGAACGTGCCGCTCTGCGCATCCTTCCAGCGCTGTTCATTCAGATATTGCAGAACAGCACGACGGTCGGCGGTGGAATAACGGTCTTTGCCATCCCCCACACCATGGCCCATCGCCCGGCTCATGTCGTACATCACGCTGGTAGCCACCGCTTTAACGCGGGTATCCATCGCGGCATCGTTCAGCGCCATGCCGCCCCAGCCACAAATACCGAGCAGCCCGATACGGTTGCGATCCACCTCTTTTTGCAGCCCTAAGAAATCCACCGCCGCGCTGAAATCTTCAGTGTTGATATCCGGTGAGGCGACGTTTCGCGGATAGCCGCCGCTTTCCCCGGTGTAAGAAGGATCGAACGCCAGGGTAACAAACCCTTGTTCCGCCAGCGTCTGCGCATACAGGCCGCTGGATTGCTCTTTCACCGCGCCAAATGGCCCACTGACCGCAATCGCCGCCAGCTTGCGATCGCCACGGTCTTTAGGCAGGTAAAGATCGCCCACTAAGGTGATGCCATATCGGTTCGGGAACGAGACTTTACGATGTTCGACTTTCTGGCTCTCGGCGAACGTTTTATCCCATTTATCTGTCATGGACACAGGGGCATTAGGATTGGTTGAATCAGCATAACTGATTGTCGTGACTCCACTTAATGATGCGAATAACAGCATGGCCGGCATCGCGGTTTTTAGCGTTCGGGTGAAGGCTTTCATAAAAATCCCCATAAAAAACAACAGAGAGATACAGGTTTCCGACGGACAACGCTGCGGTGCTTTGCTTTGATGGGGTCATTATAGTGAGCAGAATTAGTGCTGATTAGGGGGCGATTACTGCTAAGATTGATACCATATTGTTATAAATTAATACTGAATTTGCTGTCATTCCGGGGGGATTTTTCAATGGCGAAAAGGGAGAACTACAACGAGCTGTACCTGTTTATGCAGGTGGTGCGGGAAGGCAGCTTTACCGCAGCGGCTCAGCGGCTGGGGCTTGCTCAGTCAGGAGTCAGCCGTTCTGTTCGCGAGCTTGAAGAAAGGCTGGGCGTCCAGCTGCTGGTGCGCACCACGCGTAAACTATCGCTGACGCAAGCAGGCGAGCAGCTCTACCAGAAGACGGCATCTGGATTTGATACGTTAGATCTTGGGCTTGCCACGCTGGCGCACTATCGAGAGACGCCCTCCGGTACGGTACGTATCAATGCCAGCCAGCACGCGATTGATAAATGCCTGCTGCCAAAGCTGGCGGTATTTAAACAGCGCTATCCTGATATCAGACTGGAACTGATGAATGAGAGCCGGTTCGTCGATATCATCGAAGAGCGATTCGATGCTGGTGTCCGTCTGGGGCCTGAAGTCGGCCAGGGCATGGTCGCGGTGCGCATCACGCCCGATATGGAGATGGCGATTGTGGGGACTCCGGAACATTTTCGTCGCTATGGTTTTCCGCAAACCCCGACTGATTTAAAGGCACATCCCTGTATCGCCTATCAGTTTGCCGACGGCAGCGTATACCAGTGGGAACTCAATCAGGATGATAAAAAAATTACCCATCGTCCTGAAGGACAATGGGCCTTATCTGACAGCTATATGGAGGCAGAAGCCGCCCGGTTGGGCCTAGGATTGGCCTATGTTCCTGTTGAACTGGTCGCGGATGATTTAGAACACGGTAAGCTTATCAGGGTGTTGCAGCGTTACAGCCTGCGAATGGAGGGATTGTTTCTCTATTACCCTCATCGCAACGTATCCCCCGCCCTGCGGATGGTCATTGAGACATTGAAAATCTGAACGATAACAACGACCGACTCTTCACTGTGCAAAATTGTGTCAGGTAGTCTCTCTGCTTTCAATTCTAAGGTCTGCCTTGAGCGAGGAACGGAAGTTCTCACATAGGTAATGGAGCAATTCCTAATATCAGGGTGTACTAATCAACGAAGAGCAGGTCATCTCTTTAGAATAGGAGAGAAACTAGGGCTAGCGCTGGTGCTGACACCAGTCCTCGAGGCTGCCAAACCAGTAAAAACAGTTCTGTTCAGGGCTCGAACCGCTTTCCTCTTCCGCCTATGTAGAATCCCAAGAACTTATGTGCTATTCGGTTGCTATTTAGCCATGCTAAGTTAGAAAACACATTGAGTACCTTAGGGTTGTATCGATGATGCTCTGAGGATCTTGGAGGCTTGTGAGGCGTAAGGTTCAAAGCCAATAGTTTATTGATATTCACACTAGTGGCTCTCGTTTTCGTCTACAATCCTATGTTTTTCATACAAATAAAAGAAGTGTATTTATGAATACTCAGCAAATTAAGGTTGGCAGTGTACCCGAAATTATTGAGCTATTACCAAACTCTAGCGAGCAGGCTGATTCTCATCCTTTTATCCTATCGACGAACAGTGCATGGGGAGAACAGGGAGCAGAAATATCAATAGAGAAATTGCGCCAAAATATCGAGCCTTGGCTAACAGCTCTCTTCCAATCCGAACATTTAAATTTATTGATAGGTGCGGGTTTAAGCACGTCTATTCAAATATCGGCTACAGATTCACCTCCAGCTGGAATGGGTTGGATCAGCGATCTAGCAGTATGCAAAAGTGAAATAGATGCATTTGCTACTCAGGCTGCCAAAGCTGCAGGTCGCGATAACGGAAATATAGAAGATCAAATTAGAGCTATTAATGAACTTATTAAAGGGCTTGAAATTCTGACTGTGTTGAACACCCCTCAACCTGAAAATCCTCCAGCCCCTCATGTAGCTTATAGAAATCTAAAAGCGGATTTAGAGATACTTAAAGGAGAGCTTTCTCGCTGCCTAGGTGAGTTTTCAAGATCTGTGAGTGCCGGAGAATACTTGATTAAAACTGCTGAACCAAAGCGTAAAGAGGAAACTTTCAACTATCTAGTTAGCTTCTTGATGAGCTTTGCAAGTAGGACCGCTACTCGGGATAGGCTGCATATTTTTACAACAAACTATGACCGCATTATCGAAGTAGGTGCTGAGCTTGCTGGTTTGAGACTTATAGATCGCTTTGTAGGAAGCATCGCTCCAGTGTTTCGATCTTCAAGATTGGAGGTTGATTATCACTATAATCCTCCAGGAATTCGTGGCGAACCAAGATATTTAGAAGGAGTAGCGCGTTTTACTAAGCTTCATGGCTCCCTTGATTGGCATGAACAAAATAGCGCGATTAGGCGCTTTGGTTTACCTTTTGGAGCACGTTCTGTTGAACCTTTTTTAGAAGCTGAAGGCCATCAAAGCAACAGCTTTGAACAACTGATGATTTACCCTAACTCAGTAAAAGACAGAGAAACTGCCGAGTACCCTTATGTTGAGCTATTTCGAGATCTAGCCGCAGCAACTAGCCGTCCAAATAGCACATTAGTCACCTATGGCTATAGCTTTGGTGATGAGCATATCAACAGGGTAATTGAAGACATGCTTACAGTGCCTTCGACTCATATAGTCATAATGGCCTTCGGAGATCCGCTTGGAAGAATCATAAATTTCATTAGTAAGAGTGGAAGAAAAGCACAGATCACCCTGTTAATGGGAGACCATTTAGGAGACCTCAAAACTTTAGTTGATAACTATTTACCTAAACCAGCTATTGATAAAGCATCAATAAAAATGGCTGAATTGCTTAAGCAAAGAGGATTTATCCAGTCCAAAGAATTAGGTAATTCAACTGGCTCCGAGGTATCACAATGAGTTACTTACCACTAGAAAGATTAGAACAATTAAGAATTGGTACTGTTGGATTTGTATCACCTAATGAAATTAGAGTTTCTTTAGAGATTGACTCCCCTGATTCGGTATCACTTCAAGGCGGTTCCCCTCGCAATTTTCCCCGAATAAATAGTTATGTACTGATCAGTAGCGATGATGGATTTCTCGTCGGACAGGTTGAGTGGATTGCCGTAGAACACTCTCCATATCCAAAAAGAAGAGGCCTACAAGATTTTGGCTTGATAGACCTTCCTTTTCCAATTAAAAAGCTCAGCATCAATCCCGTTGGTACATTGAGAGTCGATAGAAAAAATGAATGTTTCAAGTTTACAAGAGGTACAGATGCTTTTCCTTCTGTTGGTGACTCCGTGCTCCTGCCTACTGACAGGCAATTAAAATCAATAATTGAATCAGGTGACAATAGAAGAGTAAAAATAGGGGATAGTCCCTTAGCTAACAATGCGGAAATAAAAGTGGATCCTGATAGGCTTTTTGGGCGACATATAGCTATTTTGGGTAATACTGGTAGTGGTAAATCATGCTCGGTGGCGGGGTTAATTCAATGGTCTTTAGATGCTGTTTTGCAACAAGGACAAACTCCAAATGCTCGATTCATAATACTTGATCCAAATGGAGAATATAGTCGAGCATTCGGGCCAGAATCAAAATACAAGGGCAAGTTATTACGTGTAGAAGCTAACACTGGTGCTGGTGAAATAGATCTTAAAGTACCGTCATGGTTATGGAATAGCTCTGAGTGGGCTGCTTTCACTCAAGCGAGTTCAAAAGTTCAACTTCCTTTACTACGTCGAGCTTTGAGAGCGATGAGGAATGATATTTTGTCAGAAGATGATGTTACAATTCAAGCGAAGCACTTTTGCGGCATCCTTCTCATATCCATAAGACAATTTGCAAGCCAAGGTCAGATATATGTAAATGGTGGACATGCCAAAGGTTTTGTTGATAGCTTAACGTCTTGGAATAATAGTCTTTCCTCATTAAACGACAAAATCGATAAAAAACCTTTCGATAACCTAATAAACACGATAAACGTGTATCTTTCCACTCGGGCAGGAATCCAGTGGCCTGCAAAGCCTGATGTTTCCGACACTGATCAGTTGATTAATGAATTAAAAAATGCACATGCAGCGCTTGGAGGCGATGAACAAGAACTTCTTCCAAAAAGTGAAGATGCACCTATTCGTTTTAAAGGTGACGATTTTGTCGCATACCTTGAGATTCTAGCTCAAGAAACAGGCACTGAGCAATTTGTGGAATTCCTTTTGACTCGTATTCGGACAATGCTAGGTGATACCCGTATAAGTACAGTAACAAATGATTCGGAACAGCCTATTAGTTTAACTAATTGGTTAGATACTTTTCTCGGTAAAGATGGACAAGGTTCTGTAACTGTTATCGATTTATCTCTAGTCCCAAATGAAATAATACATTTGGTAACTGCTGTAATTTCCAGAGTAACTTTTGAAGCATTACAACGTTATCGAAGATTAAATGGAAAACCACTACCAACAGTTATGGTTGCAGAGGAAGCTCATACATTTATTAAACGCTACAAAGAAGATAGTGAGGGTCAGTCAGTCTCTGACGTATGCTGCAAAGTGTTTGAAAAGATCGCACGTGAAGGAAGAAAATTTGGGTTAGGGCTTGTGGTTTCTTCCCAACGACCCTCAGAGCTATCTCCGACTGTGTTATCTCAATGTAATACTTTTTTGTTGCACAGGATAAGCAATGATAAAGATCAAGAGCAAGTCCAAAGACTTGTTCCCGATAATATGCGAGGGTTGTTGAGAGAGTTGCCATCGCTACCATCTCGACATGCTATTTTACTAGGATGGGCGTCTGAACTTCCAGTTTTAGTTAGAATGAAAGAGCTTACTGAAATACAAAGACCACAATCTGACGATCCTGATTTTTGGGACGTGTGGTCTAACACGACAGAAGAGCCTCGCGAAGTTAATTGGCAACCGATAGCTGATGATTGGCAAAGTTGAGTAACTTAACTTATTTGTAGTGGTGCTATAGGTAGTGGCTCAGTTCTGACATGGCAGTTTAGGTTAGTAGTTTCAATCTAACCTGACAGTCAGTAATGAGCGATGAGCAGACATTGCTAAAAGCGTTCTGTAAGAATTAACAGGGAGCAGGTAAACCCCATGATGTGTCTAATCATATAAGCACCGGTATGCCTGCACGTTTGTACTGATGCTTGTATGTTTATTTGAACGTATGGCGCGACATACTTATCATGATGCGTCGCGCCATATGAACGCTGGCATGAGGGTCTCGGTTCATCAAACCGTTTTGTTATGGGTTCTGTTTCCAGTACTGCAATACAACAGGACTGGCCCACACAGGCATAAATGAGTCAAATAAACAGCTAAAAACGTTGTCGGATTTTCCTCTAGTGAATATCCATCCTTTATCAATATTTTTCTCAGTAATGCCGAACACATCACCATCATACATATACAATTCGAATTTAGGGTTTTGTACATTCTGAGATTTCACTTCCTTCAGGAATGGGCCATCTTCATCCATGAATATTCCTTCTATTTGTTTAGCCCAATTACATATTTTATTTCGATAAATTGAAACTCTCGTAGAGGTTATAGCGGTCGTCATTCCCATTCCTAATGGTGCATAAACCTTTCCGTTTACCTCAAAGGGGAGATTTATTCCATTCTTTCTCATTTTTGCGATGTCTGCATCGGTAATTGGTTGGTTAATTGCCAGCTTTGAAACACCTTTCATCTCATACATCCCTGCCTCATCTGGCCAGTTGCGTATAAATGTTTCAATCAAGTCTTTTTGAGAAAAAAGTTCGGGCTCGATGTCTTTATCATGGCTTTTTATATCAATAAATAAAACAGCATTAGCATACACCTTCAGGAATAACACCCATTCTGAGCGGTCTGAGTATTTTTCACCAGAACTCACTGGGTTTAATGACAGGTGAAGATGGTGAATACCCCAATCAGCCCAAAGGTTATCCGTTCTTTGCGCGGCTTTTTTACCGCTTGTGTCATTAAATAATGTCAATGTTTTACTCTGGTAAGGATTGACATCGCCACCTGAAGTAAATAACCCCTCTATTCTCTGCAATCCCGCTTTTGCATCATCTGGAATATTTTTAGTGAATCGATCCGATTTAAAAACATCACGTTTCATTGGGGGTATATATCGTAAAATAAAATCGCACCATCTCAAAAGTGGCTCGTGAAGATTTGAGTGCCCAGATTCACTATATGACAATTCAAAAGCCTGTATGCCTTTCTCGGCTATTTCATTAATATCTTTTATTAAATCAATGTTTTTCTGTGTATCTGACATGCTAACTCCATTTAAATATACAGCTCAATATTTCAGTTAAGTAATATTTGCACGCCGTTATAGCGAATTTTCTTAGTGATTTCAGATCGCATTTAACAACATCGAAAGCACTATAATAATAGTTGAACTAATTTTTCAAGCTTTACTATATGTTGATTTTCCACTTTTCGCTCACGGTGGTTCCGACCTGCTCCCAGTTGCTCCACACAAACTGTTGTTAGCTACTCCCGCTCCCGGCACAAAGCCGACCGTCAGACCCTCTACATTAATGAACACACCTAATAAACCCTAGCTAATTACCCCATCTAATCGAATAAATCACTTTGCGTTATGCTTTTCCTACACAACAGCTGAAGGATAACGTCATGCAAACTGTAAAACTGAACAACGGGATTGAAATGCCCCTGCTGGGCTTTGGTGTGTTTCAAATGTCTGATGCCGCTGAATGCGAAAGAGCCGTTATTGATGCCATCGATACGGGATATCGCCTGATAGATACCGCCGCGTCCTACCAGAATGAAACCCAGGTCGGGAACGCGCTGAAACAGACCGGCATCGCCCGTGATGAACTGTTTGTCACCACCAAACTGTGGCTGCAGGATACTAATTATGAAGGCGCGAAAGCCCAGTTCGAACGCTCTCTGAACCGACTGCAGCTTGATTACGTTGACCTGTATCTGATTCACCAGCCTTACGGCGATGTCCATGGGGCATGGCGTGCGATGGAAGAACTGCAACAGGCTGGCAAAATCCGCGCCATTGGCGTTAGCAATTTCCATCCTGACCGACTGGCCGACCTTATCGCCTTCAACAAAGTGGCTCCTGCGGTAAACCAGATTGAAGTTAACCCCTTCAACCAGCAGCTGCATGCCGTTCCATGGAATCAAAGCCGTGGCATTCAGCCGGAAGCCTGGGCACCGTTTGCAGAGGGTAAAAATGGTCTGTTCCAGCATCCCGTGCTAACAGCAATTGGTCAGAAGTACGGCAAAAGCGTGGGTCAGGTTGTGCTGCGTTGGATCTTCCAGCGAGGCATCATTTCACTGGCGAAATCGGTGCGCAAAGAACGCATGGAAGAGAACATCAACATTCTCGATTTTGAACTCAGCGCTGAAGATATGCTGCAGATTGCCGCCCTCGACACCGCAACCAGCGCCTTCTTCTCTCACCGCGACCCGGCGATGGTAGAGTGGCTGACTGGCCGCAAACTTGATGTTTAAGTCGCGATAAGAGAGGTTTCATTCAATGCAAAAACGTTATCTGGGTAAATCCCGACTCGAAGTTTCCGCGCTTGGGCTCGGTTGCATGGGCTTAAGCCACGGCTACGGCCCGGCGACCGATACCAGACAGGCTATCGAGCTCATTCGCGCAGCGGTTGAACGTGGCGTCACCTTCTTCGATACCGCTGAAGTGTATGGCCCCTTCCTTAATGAAGAGGTTGTTGGCGAAGCCTTAAAACCATTCCGTGACCGCGTGGTCATCGCCACCAAGTTTGGATTTACTTTTGGCGATGACAACAAGCAGCAGATTTTAAACAGCCGTCCGGAGCATATCCGTAAAGCGGTGGAAGGATCATTACGCCGTCTTAAGACTGATGTCATTGACCTGCTATATCAACACCGTGTCGATCCGGATGTCCCGATTGAAGATGTTGCGGGAACGGTGAAAGACCTGATCGCAGAAGGCAAAGTTAAACATTTCGGTCTGTCCGAAGCGGGTGCGCAAACTATTCGTCGTGCACATGCCGTACAACCTGTTACGGCGCTGCAGAGCGAATACTCCATGTGGTGGCGTGAGCCTGAGCGGGAGATCCTGCCGCTACTGGAGGAACTGGGCATTGGTTTCGTGCCTTTCAGCCCATTAGGCAAAGGCTTCCTGACGGGCTCGATTAAGCCAGGAACCACTTTTGGCAAAGATGATTACCGCAGCACGGTGCCGCGTTTCGCCGGGCAGGCGATTGAAGCCAATGAAAAGCTGGTCTCATTGCTGGGTGAACTGGCGGCAGAGAAAGGTGTGACGTCTGCACAAATCGCTCTGGCATGGCTGCTGGCACAAAAGCCGTGGATTGTTCCTATCCCAGGTACAACCAAAATGCACCGGCTGGAGGAAAATCTGGGGGCTGCCGACATCATTCTTTCACAGGATGACTCACTGCAGATAACCCAGGCGCTTGAAACGATTAAAATCGTCGGCAAGCGTTACTCTCCTGAGCATCAGGCTCGCGTGGGCCGTTAATACCCGGACGGGTCTACGGACCCGTTATTCCTGGTAGCGAAGTGCATCGATCATCAGCGCAAAAGCGGGCGGATGCTGCTTGCGGCTCGGGTAGTAGAGGTAATATCCGGGGAAAGATGGGCACCAGTCCTGCAGAATCTGAATAAGCTCTCCTGACTTTATATAATCCTGCACCCTGTCTTCAGGTATACAGGCAATGCCAAAACCTGATAACGCCGCATCAATCCTTTCTGCCTGCAGATTAAACGTGACCTGCCCTTCCACTCTGACCCGTAACGGTTTCCCATCCTTCTCAAACTCCCAGTGGTAAAGCCCACCGGCTGTCGGCAGGCGCATATTGATACACCGATGATTTTGTAGCTGGTGCGGTGTTTCAGGTGCAGGATTTGTCGCGAAATAAGACGGCGCTCCTACGACGGCCATTCTCATGTCCGGCCCAATTCTTACCGCAATCATGTCTTTATCCACGCTTTCCCCCAGACGGATCCCGGCATCAAAACGCCCCTCAACAATATCGACAAAGCCGTTATCAACGACCAGTTCAACATTGATTTCCGGGTATTCTCTGAGGAAGGGTTTTAGCTTCGGCCATACCAGACTTCGCACGGCATGCTCCCCGGCAGATAAACGGATATTACCGGAGGCAGTGCCGTTCAGCTGAACCAGCGATTCCAGTTCCTGCTCGAGATCGGCAATACGCGGCTCAAGGCAGGCAATAATTCTCTCACCGGCCTCTGTAGGGGCTACACTTCGGGTCGTACGGGTCAGAAGGCGGATATTCAGCCTTTCCTCCAGCGCCTTCATCGCATGGCTGAGTGCAGACTGAGAAACGCCCAGTTTGCCCGCCGCTTTGGTAAAACTTCGCTCCCTTGCCACCACAAGAAAGATTTGCAGTTCGTTGAAGTTTTCTTTGAGCATCGGCGATTTCCTTATGGAGGCATTCCCTTCATCGCATACTCATGAAGGGTATTCATAGACACAATCATTTTAGCCCTATTACTGACAATAATGATAATTGATATTCTGACCGTATCGAAAATAAGTCCGAATTATCAGAAGGTTTATTATGAAAATACTCGTTGCAGGCGCGACAGGAAGTATTGGTCTTCATGTCGTGAATACCGCTATTGAAATGGGCCATCAGCCCGTGGCACTGGTCAGAAATAAACGCAAAGTAAAATTGCTTCCTCGTGGAACAGATGTTTTTTATGGCGATGTTTCAATGCCGGAAACACTCACCGAATTGCCGAAAGATATTGATGCCATCATCTTCACGCTCGGTTCCGATGGTCAGGGTCGTATTGGTGCCAGAGCGATCGATTATGGCGGAGTACGTAATATTTTACGAATTTTCAAGGATACGTCTGTTCGTATCAGCCTGATGACCACGATTGGCGTGACTGAGCGGCTCAGCACCTGGAATCAACGAACTGAGGTTCATGACTGGAAAAGACGTGCCGAGCGTCTGGTCAGGGCCAGCGGTCATCCCTATACCATCGTCCGGCCCGGCTGGTTTGATTACAACAATGATGATGAACACAGAATTGTTATGCTTCAGGGGGATCGTCGCCACGCAGGGACACCGGAAGATGGTGTGATATCCCGTGAGCAAATCGCAGAGGTTCTGGTCAGTGCCCTGACCAACGACGAGGCAAAAAATAAAACGTTCGAGCTGGTGGCTGAACGAGGTGAAGCACCACAGGATCTTACCCCACTGTTTGCAGACCTGCAGACTGATGATGCACAAAAAAATGATGGGGTTTTAGACATAGACAATATGCCTCTCAGGGAAGAACCGGAGTGCATTGTTAACGAGCTGAATTTGTATTCAAAAAATTAACTAATCTACAACCCTGACAATTTTGTCATATAGCGGTCAGTCTCATGACAGCTTAGGTCTGTATATTTGAATATATAGACAGTGGGCGTTCCCCCCTGATACGAGTTCAGTTTCAAACATAGAGTTTAAAGAGGTATTAGATATGAAAGCACTACTTATTGCTACATTGGTCATGGGATTTATTTCTGTGAATTCCGTTTCTGCTGCTCAAGAAATTAATCATGCAGATGGGAAAGAAAAGATCGGTGTCGTCTCGGCAAGCAATGCCTATACACTTGATGAGTTATCGGATGCGCTCTCTCGTAAGGCTGATGAGCAAGGAGCAACGTCGTTCAAAATTCTGTCAACCACGGGGAATAATCGACTGCACGGGGTTGCTGAAATCTATAAGTAAATCATTAGCATCTCGAACAGGATGTGTCTCAGCCCTCTTATAGTGAGCGTCGATTTATGTTCAGAACAGAAGACATCATCGATGAGATAACTCAATGGATTGATTCAAACTTACATAAGCCGCTGAAGATAGAGGATGTTGCTGCGCGGGCAGGATACTCCAAGTGGCATCTTCAGCGTATTTTTGTACAGGTGAAAGAAGTCAGCCTTGGAAAATATATAAGAGATAAAAAACTTAAACTTGCAGCTAAAGATCTCATCGAGACTAATGAGCCAGTGATGGGTATAGCCTATAAATATGGATTCGATTCCCAGCAAACATTTACGAGAGTCTTCTCTAAAAAATACAAATTGCCACCATTGAGATATAGAAACACCGAAAGGATAAAAAAACATTAACCTTTTACATTTTTTTATCCTTACGTAGGATCACCCAAATGATAATTCATTCTAGCATCGAAAGTTGAAGACCTTTTGAGTCAGAAGCTTCTTGTTCAAAACGAAGCTCAGCCCGGTTTTAACATCCAGCGTCTAGAATATGATCTTCACCTATTACACATCAGCGGAAAAATCGATCAGAACCAGATCGATATCTCAACCACATATCCATCCTAGTAATCCATGAGCTTTTAAATATCTGGTGATTCATGGCACTGAACTGCCATCGTTAAGGTTTAAAGGGCTGCTTTGAACAAGAAGCGGGCCTTCGGTCGCGGCTTAATCAGCGCGGATAGTTACCCACAGCACGGTTTATTGCAGCCCATGTGGTTTTCACATCCTTTGTCTGCTACTAATGACAAATGGCCTGAATATCACTGCTCTACCGTGCAACACCACAAGAGGATTTGTGCTGTCACGTAACGCTTACGGCACTCCACCGCACCCGACTGCGATTCCCGGAACGATAAAATTTTCATTACAAAATGTGAGGTGCTTTAGCATTGCGTTAATCTTGATGCTGAAAGTTCTGACCATAGGTAAGGTGCGGGTTTTAGGGGATTAGGCGTGATTTTTTTACTGAGATTTCTACGGCACTCTGAACGAGTTTATGGGGGTTGGTTTGATCTAGATAAGATTCTTTAAAAACCTATCTTGATGTTACTAAACTACTCTATAAAATGTAAAATTCAATTCCATCATAGGATGTGAGCGCAAATGGCAAAGCAGATTATTCAGGGCACAACTGAAATCAACAGCTTAGGTATCAAGAATCATTTTGAGTCAGTTGAACCTGTACAGGCGATATTGGAACTCGTATGGAATGGATTTGATGCTGGCGCTAAGAATATTAACATAAACATAGTTTATGACCATTTTGATACAGTAAAAAAACTGACCATTCTTGATGATGGTGATGGGATAAACTTTACTGATTTAGGCAGCAACTTTAATCGATTTAACGATTCATTAAAAAAAACAAGCATTGATCAACACGGATCTAAAGGTCGAGGGCGTTTATCATTTCATAGACTTTGTCATCAGGCTATCTGGTATACTAAACACTTAGGTAGAAATGCCTATATCAAAATTAATGATGAGGATATTAAGGCATATGAAGCTCAAATAGATATCGACGCTGATGAGCAAAACTGTTTATTGAATGCAATGGATAAGGGAACGTGTGTTGAGTTAACATTGTTGCATTCAAGCCTTCCAGATAGACGCGAACTGATTTCTATTTTGTCCAATGAATTCTGTTGTAAATTAGCATTGGATGATGAAAGGAAGATTTTTGTAAATGGTGTTGAAGTTGACATCCCAGAACACGAAATAAAAGAGGTCTCCTTCGAGATTGAAAACAATTATTTCTCTGTGAAAGGGATTCGCTGGGATAAAAAGCCAGCGACGGAAAAATCATTTATTTACTTGACTGATAGTTCAGGAAAGATAGTTCACAAAGAATCTACAACATTCAATAAAAAAAGAGATTTTCATTTGAGTGTGTTTGTTTCATCTATTTGGGCTGATACTTTTAGTGCTAATGGCGATGACATTTTTTCAACAGCTAAAAGTAATCCTGATTCAAAAGCATGGCGGCAGCTAGTTAAAAACATCTTAAAATTCTCCAGAGCTATATATGATGATTTTCTGCGAGTGCAGGTTGAAAAAGCCATACAAAAGCTTGAAGAGGATGGTGCTTTCCCTACATACAATGAATACGATATAACATATGCTAACTGGAAAAGAAATAACATCAAGCAGGTTGTAAGAAGTATTTATATTGCCGATCCTCAGTTTTTGGTATCACTGACTATAAAGCAGAAAAAAATAATCATCAGACTTCTTGATAAGATGCTTGTGTCAAATCAAAATGAAGATTTATTTGATATTCTGGAAAGTGTTTTGGATTTAAGTGATAGTGATCTTTCTAGGTTTGCATCACAATTGAAAAAAACAAAATTAGAAAATATTATAAGTTCAATTGAGGAGTTGCAAAGAAGGCGTTTTGCAGTTGAGAAGTTAAAGCTAATAATGAACGAGCACTATAAAGAAGTACTAGAAACGCCTGACTTACAAAAAATCATTGAAAATAACACATGGTTATTTGGTGAAAGATACGAAACTATAGGTGCTGAGGAAGATACTTTTACTAAGATTGCAAAATCATTGAGGGATAGTGTTTACTCCATAAATAACATAGATGCACAAGATGTGGAAAATGGAGAGGATATTATAGGCGCTAAGAGACAAACGGATTTATTCTTAGCCAGAAGGATGCCAACTTTTGACTCTAACGGCAATAAGATTTTTAGATGCATAATTATTGAAATTAAAAGACCAAGCATAGCCCTTAATGTTAAGCATTTACGTCAACTGGAAGATTATGCTGGGATTATTAAACGGCATCCTGAGTTTTCTAGCCAAAACTTGCACTTTGAATTAATTCTTATAGGTAGGAAGATTTCTAGTCAAGATATAGAGATTCCTACTCGCTTGTCAAACTATGCTGGCCGTGGTGATGTTGGTTTAGTATCTGATGATGCAAATATGAAGCGTTACGTTAAGAATTGGTACACAATATTTGATACGTTTGAATTGACGAATAGTTTCATGCTTGAGAAATTACAAATGGAAAGAGATGTAATTGAAAAAAAATCTAGGGATGAGCTTGTTAAGGAATTACAAGAAGAAAGCGTTGATGTTTAAAACTTAAACATCGATACTACGATTGAATAGGTTTATTTCTTTCCAGTGTATTTTTCATGAAAAAAAGGGTTGCATTGAAATGTAACCCTAAACTACTGAATTGATGTCCTCACAGTAACGACTCATAGTTTTCCTTCCTATATTTTGGAATCTATTATTTCTTTGGTTTAAGATCCATTATGCAGGTCATCATTACTTAACACTTCGAGTAATCAGGAACCTCCACCTTTGGTATTAATTAGACCGCCAGACGTAAATGTAAATTAGCAAAAACAGTTCTAGTGCATAGCTCCTCCAAAACGGAGGAGCTATGCTTGAGTTTTCACGCTATCTACCAATAAATGGCTAAATTCGGAGCTAGTATCATAAGGCTATGATAAGTTTATTTTTGCCAATGTTATTAATATAGTCGGCATACCACTGCATCATCTCCCTCCGCCCTTCCAGATACAACGCATGGTTGTACGTCCCACGGATCGCATTCTTATCGACATGCGCAAGTTGGGTTTCAATCCATGCCGTATTGAACCCTTCTTCATGCAAAATCGTACTCATCGTGTGGCGGAAACCATGCCCCGTTACCTTCCCCGTATATCCAATCCGCTTGAACACCTGATTTATACTCGCTTCGCTCATCGTTTTACGGGGGTCATTCCTTCCAGGAAACACAAGAGGATATTGCCCAGACATCACTTTAAGCTGCTGTACGATCTCCAGCGCTTGGGTAGAGAGGGGGACAAGGTGAGGCCGTTTCATCTTCATTCGCTCGGCAGGAATTTCCCACACCGCCTTCTCAAGATCAAACTCACTCCAGAAAGCACCTCGAAGCTCACCGGTGCGAACTCCCGTAAGGATCAGCAAACGTGCTGCAAGAACAACCATCGGGCTGCCTGTATAGCCAGAAAGAGCTTTAAAGAAGTCTGGTAACTCCTCAACGGTAAGGAAGGGATAATGCTTCGATTCATGCCCTGACATCGCGCTGGTTAGATCCGCAGCCGGATTGTATTCCGCACGGCCAGTAACGATGGCGTAGCGAAAGACTTCGCTGCAGCGCTGGCGAACCTTCTTGGCCTTCTCTGTCGCACCACGGCTTTCCATTCGACGCAATACATTCAGCAGAACAAGAGGCTTAATTTCGTTGACTGGCTGCTGACCGATATAGGGGAAAATATCTTTATTGAAGGCTTCGATAATGTCAGAGGCATAGCCTTCTGACCACCGGCCCACTTTCGTTCCGTGCCACTCAAGCGCCACAGACTGGAACGTATTATTAAGTTGCACATCCCGAACCAGCTTTTCTTCTTTCTTGGCGAAAGACGGATCGATGCCCTCGGCCAGCTTCTTCTTGGCTTCATCACGTAATGCCCTCGCTTGTGCAAGGGACACTGTCGGATAGACACCAAAAGCCATACGCTTCTCTTTTCCATTGAAGCGATATTTCATCCGCCAGTATCGTGAACCAGAGGGAACGACTTCAAGATACAAACCAGCACCATCTGCCAGTTTGTAGGCTTTCTCTCTGGGTTTAGCAGCGTCTACCTGTCGGGCATTAAGCTTCATTGGGGGCATCTCCCTGGACCGAACACAGAATGCCCCCACTTATGCCCCCAACTGTGACTTGATTCTGGTTGAGTACAGTTGATAACAGGAGATAAGATACGGGCTAGGAACCGCAGTATACGGGCTTTTAGTTGAGTTCGGTAGACCTGGGAGGAGTTTGAAATGGTGCCGATAATAGGAGTAAAACACAGCAAATAACAATCTGTTTTTGCTGTGTTTTATTTTTAAAAATGCTCTAGATACCCGAATTGATACCCGTTTTTATTTCGCTCCCGATTAAGGAACAAAACAGGCTATTCAGTAGCCCTGTACCAAGCTTGCCAACGATATTTATCCAGCCGTAACTGGCGCAGGCATTCCGCTGTTTCGATGTCCGCTTGCAGATCTTCGTCGCTGTCTGTCCCAGCTTTACTCGCTCCCTTGCACGGCTCCTGCATCAAATCCGCTGATGGAGTTGGCCGCATCGAGGGCTCGTTGGCGCAGCTGCACAGCGTGATCGTCAAAATTGCACTTAATATGATTCGGGTCGTTAACATATTTCACCACGTCTCGGTAAATGGTCCGGTAAATCACTTTTCCTTCTGCGCTGGCCGCTGCTGCTTTTTGCTCGCCGGTAGCGACGGCTTTCTCCACCTTTTTGTCCTTCGCTGTATGCTCGCTGTTTACCTTGTCGCTGTGCGCATACCAACCTTTAAGGTAACCGGCATAATACGTACCAGCAAAGAGCGCCAGCAGAACGGCCAGCAATAGCAGCTTTGATTTAATAGTCACAGGTCTATCCCCCAGCACGTGAGGGCGCTTTCCTGATCCCGGCGCTCAACCTGACCATAGCAACCGTTCTTCTGACCTTTGGTTAGTCTGCAATCGCGGCCGCCGTCTTTAATCCACCAGCGGATCGCTTCGCATGCACCTTTACGGTCGCCAGCATTGATACGCTTATAGAACGTCGAGGGGAAACATTTACCGGGGCCGATGTTATACGGGCAGAACGAAGCAATACCCGCTTTCTGTGGAGCACTTAGGGGAACGTGAATATTACGTTCAACCCACGCAAGCGCCTTATCCCGTTCGATGGCGTTTACCTGGTCACATTTCGCCTGAGTCAGTTTCATGCCCTGAACCACCGGTTTACCATCCACCATCGTAGCGCCACGGCAAATAGTCCAGACCCCGCCGCCGTCTTTGTACGCCGTCAGACTGTTCCCCTCTTTCTCAGTCAGAAACTGATCGAGGATTTGCGGTGCAGAAGCGCCTGCAATGATCAGCCCCAGAACGGCAGCGCTTAGCTTAGTTTTGCTGGTAGCCATTGTCCCTAGCCTCTTTTCGACGGTCGTCTTTGATTTTGAAATAGAGATTTGTCAGGTAGGTGAGCAGACCCAATAAGAGACTGCCGAGTACCCCAATAGCAGCCCACTGGCTCGGGCTCACTTTATCGAGGAGTTGCAGCAGCCAGTAACCAAAGCTGCCAATAGATGTGCCGTACGACAGACCCGCCGCTGCGTCTGAAAGGTTGTTCATCCTCATACCTTACCCCCAGAGGGAATTGAGTTTAGTTCAGAGAGGGTAAGGCTGATTTGCGGTCGGAATCCTGACCGTATACAGGTGGTCGATCCGGAGTTGTTGAGGTGCTAAACTTCTGCCTTCTCAGAATTGACTGATTTTTCTAATGTTAAAACTTTTTGCTAAGTACACATCGATTGGCCTACTCAACACGCTCATTCACTGGGTTGTGTTTGGTGTTTGCATTTATGGGTTGTCCACAAGTCAGGCATTGGCGAACTTTGCGGGGTTCGTGGTAGCCGTCAGCTTTAGTTTCTACGCTAACGCACGCTTCACTTTTAAAGCATCCACTTCCACGCTGCGTTACATGCTTTACGTTGGATTTATGGGAACGCTGAGTGCTGCTGTAGGTTGGGCTGCTGACAGGTGTGGCTTGCCGCCAATCGTCACACTGGTGGCGTTCTCTGCTATCAGTCTTGTATGTGGCTTTTTCTATTCTAAGTTCATTGTCTTTAGGGAAGCGAAATGAAAATTTCTCTGGTCGTTCCCGTCTTCAACGAAGAAGACGCGATACCCATTTTTTATAAAACGGTTCGGGAATTTGAAGGACTCAGGCAGCATGAAGTAGAAATCGTCTTCATCAACGACGGCAGCAAAGACGCTACAGAATCCATCATTAACGCGCTTGCTATTGCCGATCCGCTTGTGGTTCCGCTGTCATTCACCCGCAACTTTGGTAAAGAGCCTGCCTTGTTCGCTGGTCTGGACCACGCTACCGGTGATGCGGTTATTCCGATTGACGTTGACCTGCAAGACCCTATTGAAGTTATTCCTAACCTGATTGAGAAATGGCAGTCCGGCGCAGATATGGTGCTGGCTAAGCGCTCTGATCGCTCTACTGACAGTCGGCTGAAGCGTAAATCTGCTGAGTGGTTCTATAAACTTCACAACAAAATCAGCAACCCGCAGATCGAAGAAAACGTTGGCGATTTCCGGCTCATGTCTCGCGAAGTGGTGGAAAATATTAAACTCATGCCAGAACGAAACCTCTTCATGAAGGGCGTGCTGAGCTGGGTTGGCGGCAGGACCGATGTTGTTGAATATGCGCGCGCAGAACGCGTAGCAGGTAGTACCAAATTCAACGGCTGGAAGCTATGGAACCTTGCTCTTGAGGGTATAACAAGCTTCTCAACTTTCCCGCTGCGCATGTGGACCTACATCGGTCTTTTTGTTGCCGGGGCAGCCTTCCTGTATGGTTCATGGATGATTATAGACACCCTTGCTTTTGGAAACGCTGTGAGAGGATATCCATCCCTCCTTGTATCCATACTTTTCCTTGGCGGAATTCAATTAATAGGAATTGGTGTTCTGGGGGAATACATCGGAAGAATTTATGTCGAGGTTAAAAAGAGGCCAAGATATATTGTAAAAAACAATACTGGAAATAAGAAATGAGAATGTTTATTAAGTCTAATATTCATAACATTGTTTGCGCGTGGGTTGTTTTTATTCTTATATTCGCGTTGAATTATATGACTGGCTATACATCTGATGATTATGCCTACAGGTTTGTATTCCAACCAATGCCTGATGACTCAGTTGAGAAAATAGATGGAATTGCGTCTATCATTAAATCACAGATTCATCACTATAATATCTGGAATGGTCGCTTCCTGGCTCACTCAGTTGTTCAATTTTTTATGCAGTTTGATAAAATTCTGTTCAACATTTTCAACTCAATCGCTTTCGTATCTCTTGGGTTTATAATCAAAAGTATCATATCGGAGCATTCGAAGGTGCATTCAAAAACCACAGTCTACATTCTATTTGGCATGATGTGGCTATTGATACCAGATTTTGGAAAAACAGTGCTGTGGGTGTCTGGCGCTGGTAACTACCTGTGGATGTCATTATTTTATTCATTATTTATATTATTTATCATTAAAGACAAACCCACAAATTCAATAACTGTACTCCTGGCAATCACTATCGGTTTTCTTGCGGGGGCAACTAACGAAAATTCTGGTCCAGCTGCAATGCTTATTGCTTCTATCATAATAATCTATGATTATTTTCAGTTTAGAGCGGTTAAGTTATGGAAAATAGTTAGTTTAATATTTTCATGCATTGGATCATATCTAATAATATCTGCTCCCGGATCAAAAAGAATGGGTGGGGTAGATATGTCAATGGATGTTTTAATAAAACATTTCATAAATGTCTTTAATGCTGATGTATCATTATTTTTTGTTGGTTACATCTGCTTAATCTCATTTGTAGCGTACGCCATAACTTGTAATAAACTAAGCGTAAAAAATTGGTTTTTCATTACAACATTGATGCTTGGGCACTTTTCAGCACTTTATAGCATGGTGTTATCACCTTATTTTGTTACCAGGGCGGCGTTTGGCTCATCCGTGTTTCTGATAATAACAATCTCATATGTTTATAATTTAATTAGCAACTCCAGTGTTTACAGAAACATTTCACTGATTTCCGTTTCTTTAATTTCCATTATAGTTTATCTAGGCGCTTTCAAGGACATCAGAAGAAGTTATTTTGAGGTAAGAGAGAACAACAAGGTACTTTCAACAAAGACAAGCAATGATGATGTTTCATTAAAAATATTAACAAAGCCTGTCTCATCGTATAATGCATATAATGGAACGGCGAATATTACCCCATACAAACATGCTTGGTTCAATCAGTGGATGGCAAAATATTACAACGTAAAATCCATCACTGGTTACAATAGATAAATAAGGTCCCGCCAAATTAATGGCGGGATTTTTTATATAACATATTCTCCCTGAATAAACAAAGCGCCGGAAGTCGGGATGGTTGTATTGCTGGCGTCAGCTGCTCCTGAAATACGTACCCGATTAGTTGCTAGCACAGACCTGGCATAAACAACCTTTGCCGCCGCTGGAAGTGATGCATGGAAAGTACACTCTTTAGCAAAGTTTTTAGGGAAACCATAGACTTGCATGTCAGAACCACTCCCACCTGTCCATGCAGCATAGTAGTTGAACCAAACAGATCCACCCTTGAACTTATAGCTAAATTCATTGGCAGTGAATGTTACAGCGTTAGTAGTCGCGCTACCATTTGCAATTCCTAAAGTACCAGTGAAAATGTTATCGCTGTACAATTTGCCGTTTACAGTGGCAAACCCGTAACCAGTCGAGCTAATAAGCGAAGCGGGTATATCCACAGGACCGTCTACCGACATTTCAGAAGTACCATCTACGTTGAATAGTGATAATGCGGAACCTATGTTCGTAAGCCTGCCGAAGCTCACGCCGACGATATTAATTTTACTTCTGTCGGTAGCGAAAAATACGTTACCCCCTGAAGCTGTGTTGTTGTACGCGAAGACTAAGCTGTTAACTGTCACTCTACTATTGTTAAATCGGATACACGAGAACAGTGTGTTTATCAGGTTTTCAAGCCCAAAAGCGTTTATGACGATACCGTCGCACCCCGTAAACTCTAGCGCTCTGTTATTTCCTTTTTCGGAGTAACAGGAATTTAAAGTAGTGTATTGTTGGTTAGTTAATTTAAACCCGGTCTGAAACCCGGAAGACCCTACAACGTCAAGCGTAAGAGACGTGCCGCCGTTTGTGTACGAACTAATCCCTGCGGCTGGTTCGCCCCATACTCCTACCGACCCAGCAACTGGGGCTACTGATGTATCTATGCCGAGATAGATTGTCTGTGAGATGCTTCCACCCCAATTATTAATCCATCGGATGCCGTAGTTAACCTTTTCATGCCGACAGTTCTTTATATTAACCTTACTCATATACGGTCCGTACACGCCGTACAGGCCAGTTGCGGATATGCTGGCGTCATTTCTGAACTGAAAGCCATCAATAGTGGCATAATAACAAGGGTTGCCGTTAGTGCCGATAACAAGAACATGTGCTCGGATCGTGCTGAATTGGATAACAGGGTCATCTACAATCGGCGGTGTAACGTCTGGAACTTCTGTAGCTGATACCGTACCACCCCCGTAGATAATTTTACAAACCCATGATGAGTTAGGTGTCCTCAATGTCATACCAGTGGTTAACAGCACGGGCTTACTGCAATAGTATGCGGATTTACCGGCAACAAATTCAATTGACAGGTCGAACAGGTGAGCGCGCTTAATCTGGTACGCCTTATAGAACGCAGGCCATGAGTCCTCGGTCGCAGTTTGACCTAATGACACGCCTTTCCCACCAAGCTGCTCAATAGAGATAGTCCCGTTGTGTTGCAAAATAGCATACAGGCCATTAGTACACAGATAAGCCAGCTCAGGAATTTCCCCTTGCGTTGAGCTAATCAGATAGCGAGCGCCACCGCCATCGCCTGATGAGTAATAACCCTCCGTTTCATATACATAACCAACTTGAACATTGAATGTTAATAATTGCTGAAGCGAATTTGACCTGCCAATTAACCATGCACCTGTTGGTTTGGCGAGCTCTATCAAAACATCTGATGCAGAACCAGATGGAGGTAATACCGTGATAGGATTGCCCGCCTCGTTGAACGCCAGCAGCCTGTTAGCTCGCTGGTCAGCAGCAGGAAGAGCATTGACGTAGTTCTCCGGCACTCGCAATGTCCGAACAAGGCTAACATTGTCTACATAGTTCTTTGTAGCAGCGTCCTGTTGGTTTATCGGATCGGCCAGATTTGAAATCCGATACCCCTCGGCGTTAAATGGGCCACCAAAAAGTGGACGGCGTAGTGCCAGACCGAGATAGATAAACGAACGCTGGATAGCCATCCAGAGACGGTCAAAATCTTTATTAACGGTATCAGCCAGCAGATCACCGTTGTCCTGATAATCTGTTAAACGGTATGTAGGGACTACGCGCTCAAGCATAACCACCGAACCGTTAGCCGGCGGGGTTAAAAACGTAACATCGCCTCCTCCAACATTACCCACACCAGAGACACTATATCCGGTTGTGAGTACGTCACCGTTAAGCGATACCTGAATATCGCCAGAATTGATAATGTAAAATTCGAAAGGGAAAACAGTCGTCAGACCGTTCGCGTTATAAATGATATATGGTGTCTGGTTAGGTACCGACATGATGCGAAACCTCTGGCATTGTTAGTAATCGACTTCGACTTCATGGTCTCCGTCACTTAACTGCCAATATTCGCGCGCCTGCCCGGTCGGAATCCCGACCACTTTACCTATACGCACAGGTGTTGCGCTAACGGCGCCCGCTCCGGAATCAATGAAATCGTCAGGCTGGGTGGTCAGCGCCGGGTTGAAATCACGCATCTGGTCATACATAGGCCCGTCCAGTACGTCGGAATGTGCCCACAGAAAACGCGAAGACAGTGGAGCTTCGAACGCGTCGAGGATACGTTTCTGCTTGTTAGTAACGCTGAATTCTTCCCTGACACCGCAGCCAGTGCCTTTAAGTGCCTGACGTAACAGTTTGCCCGCGAAGCTGCCAGGGCCATTTACCTCCACGCAGACAACAGGGATCTGATATTTGATTACCAGTTCTTTAATCTGTGCGACCTGCCCACCAGTGATTTTGTCGTTATCGTCAAATTCTGCCAGCTCTCCTGCAAGCTCCTGGCAGATGTGCCAGTACAAGTGTCCTCTGGCATCCGTCAGCATCAGCGAGAACGCCGAAGCATCAGCCTTAACTTTTCCTGTGGCCACATCCCACCAGGCAACAGCACCAACAATTTGCACGTTACCCAGCCAGAGCGAGGCCGTACGGTTCGCATAACGGATCTGTGGCTGAATGTTGTATTCACGGATGCGGTCAGGATCGAGACGAACATCGCCAACGGGTTTACTGTGCAGCTGATACTGGCTATCCCACTCGTTGACTGTACGACATTCTTTTCGACGCAGCTCTAACTCGTCATGATCGAAGCGTTCAGGCCAGGCACATCCGGCGTAGAAATCAATAACCGTCTCTGGCGCCGCAGCAAACTCCAAGCCGTCGGCGGTCAGCTTATAGTCAACGTCTTCGACCAGCAGGCGGGCCGCCTTATGGATACCTGCAAAAACGTACTCAGGCCGGAACGGAATAACGTAACACAGCTGTGTGGCGTCTTTCGCCTCAATGCGCTTTTCTTTCTCAAACAGTTTAATGGTCAGACAGTCAGCGCCCGCTGATTCCATTTCATCGTAGAGGCTGTCATGTGTGTGAGGAGTACCGATAAAGAGTTTGCGCCCGCCGGGGATCAGGATGTGGGTCTGCTCGCTCAGGCGATAACGCAGTTTCTCGCGAGCTTCCGGCGTCTGGATATTGCCGGGGACTTCCACGTCGTCATTCTGGCACTCGTTAGCGCGGGCACCAGTGACGTTCGACAGGATACCTTTTGCGAACATACTGGCGTTACGCATATCCAGCGACCCGTTAACCCACCACTGCTCAACCGTTCCCAGCCCGTCAGGCAACATGCCTTTAGTCAGGGGGTGGTTGCGTAAAACGTTCTGCGTATCGCGGCTGGTTTTGCGCGCTGTGGAGTCCGATTCCGACTGGTGCAGAATACGGTACTGGCGATCGCAGTAGTATCGCCAGGCATTATAGACGCCCAAAATAGTAGATTTACCGAACCCACGAAAACAGCGAAGCACCGCGAGATTTCCGCGATGCTCCAGCCAGTGACAGGCGCGATAGTGGCAGTCAGGAACGTCCCAGTTCATCCGCTCCGCCCACATTAAAAAGAAGGCGAGGAACGAAATCATTTTTTCCCTTTCTGCAGGCGCTCAATAATCGCCGCGGCCTCGCGCTCAGCTTTCGACACCTGCTGGCCCAGCGCAAAGGCTTCATCATCCTGCCCTGGATTATCAGAAGGAGTGCCGCCGCGCGTCTGCATACCTATAAGAGAATGCACCTTGATCAGCAACGTCAACGACGCAGCTGCATTCTTCTTATCCCAGTAGCGGTCGCCGCGTTCGTCTTTGGTCAGTTCGCTCGGTTTCTTCCCCGCCCCCGGCCAGTTATCCGGATCGGCTTCTTCGAGCACCACATCGGTAAGTTTATCGCTGAGCGCGGTAAGGCGTGTTTTGTAATCCTG
The DNA here is from genome assembly GCF_057782505.1 of Pseudocitrobacter sp. CD920760. NCBI lineage: Bacteria > Pseudomonadati > Pseudomonadota > Gammaproteobacteria > Enterobacterales > Enterobacteriaceae > Pseudocitrobacter > Pseudocitrobacter sp. CD920760. The sequence goes on along the minus strand of NZ_CM173490.1, from coordinate 1,025,721 downwards.
ATGCATAAAAAAGCCCCGTAGTGAATACAGGGCTATGATGGCGCGGGTTCAAGGTCGGAATCCCGACCGATTACCGCATGCCAGGGTCAACCTGATTTATCAGTGGGGCAATCCAGAAAAGGTTGTTACCTGGCAGAAGCGTACGCACGTTATGCAGCACCCGATCACCGGCATCGCCATTCAGAACACCAGCGGTTACGTCAGTAACGGTATCCAGCAGGCCGAACGTCGGGCCTAGTGCGGAACCGATAAAACCACGACTGGCATAACGTGACTGAGTGCCTGTGCCAAGCAGCGCACCCAGCCCGACCATACCGCCGGATGCTTTTTCCGCCATATTGTTGTATTCCATCAGCGGGCCAAGAATGCCGGAGCGGTCAACGCCCTCTATCACCAGTTTCTCAGGCGACCAGTCCACTTCACGCCCGTTAGCGGTTTCTTTAAGTGCATACGTCAGCGAGCCCAGGCCAATCTGGAATGCAGTACCATAATAAAACTGCGCAGTCCCTTCCTGTAACCCGCCCAGCGTTGCACGGTTATAAGACGCCGTAGCAAACGATTTGAACTGGAATACCGTTTTGCCGAGGGGGGTGCTGGCCCACAGAGGCGTATCGCCAATGCCGGGGGTGATAACAGTATTGTTAACGTCTTTCAGTACAGCAGACTGAAACACGCCAGCGACATGCTGATCGTCCCATTTGTCAAAATTACCAATATGCCAGCCGTCAATCACCTCGCCGTGCTTCTGAAATTCAGTGCGGATACGTGCGGCCATATTGTCGTTAATGCCGAGCTTCGCCAGGCGACGGCCTGCGAACGTACCGGAAAGAATACCGTCAGACGTGATCATTCCGTTAACCGATTTGTTCATATCGTCGAAATGCCCCATCAGCGTGAGCTTGCCGAACACATCGGTAACGCGCTCCATACCGGCTTCCACCGCTGTGGTACGCGATGAACTGTCCACCAGGTCCCCCATCGTACGTGCACGAGTGTGCAGGATGGTTTCTAACGCTACCCCCATTTTCTTCTGCTCTGTCCGGCTGGCGGCCCATGCTGGAGACTTGCTTATCATCGCCCCGTAGCCGCGGGTAATATTTTTGAAGCCATTAACCATCACACCACGTGCCAAATCGGGGATTGATGAAACCGTCATCCCCCCCAGTTTGGTGACGAAATTAGCACTACGCAGGAACGCACCGGCGCGAACAAAAAACGACGACGGGTCGTCAGGCATGCCGTACGTGCCAACAAGGCGGTCACGCAGCGCGGTAATATCGCGCAGATCGTTATCGCGGGCTTTTGCCAGTTTTGCCTGGTCTTTGGGGCGGGAACGCATCAACGCGTCGTATTCGTCCTGAATATCCTTGAGCTGCTTTTCCATGGTCTTATTGCCAAAAGTGCGGGTCAGTTCAACCTCCGCGGATGCCTCGCGAATGTGGCGCTGTAAAACATAGTTCGCGTCACTCTCCAGATAATCTTTCATCAGACGGTCTGGCACGCTGAGCGTACGGCCTTTGGTGCTGCCTGCGGATTTGACCATAAATACATTAGCGAAATCCTGCGGTATTTTTGCGCCAACAATTTTATTAATAGTGGCGTCTGCCGTTATTTCAGCCTCTTCGCGGGACATCGTTTTTTCGCCGCGCGACCACCAGTCGACCAGCATATCGCGAAATTTATCGCGCTCGTTGACGATTTTCCCGACCTTATACACGCGCGGGAAATAGCTGGTCTGCCCGATGGCCTTCAGCTCTTCATCCGGGGGCAATAGCCCAAGTTTTTGCTGCGCCACCTTCACACGGTTAACGACGGTACGCATGGCTTGCGCTGTCTCCTGAACTACCGTGTTAGCATGCACATCACCGCTGCGCATGGCGTTACCAACCTCTTCGCGGAACGACGCAAAACTCAGATCACCGCCATCAGCCTTATATTTTGCATACGCCTGTTTGTTGGTCACGACTACCGCTGCTTCTTCACGGCGCCAGCCACGAACGCGAGTTTCCGCTGCAATGGGCGTTTCAATACCACGCGCATTCCCCTGGAGCGTGAAGTTATTCTCTGCCAGCTCCAGCGCTGTACGGCGTGCTGTTTTTGAAGGGGATTCTATCAGTCGGGTGATCGGCGTCAGGTAGCTGCCTGCCTTGCGCGCAGCCTTGCCGAGTGGCCCTCCCGCAACCGGGGTTAAATCTTCGAGTGTCGCTTCGCTGATCCGCGCTGCACCAATACTCCCCCCATCAGGAAGCGAGGCTGCTGCGGTATCCACCGGCGATGTTACGCTCATATTATCAAGCGCCTCCGCCACTTCCCGCGTGGCCGCAGTGCGAACAGAGGGTGAGAGCGCCGCGCCAGCAGCGGCAAATACGCCACTCATCAACGCACCAGCTGCGACGTGGGAAGCGCTTTCGCCCCACGTGCGGGTGATCTGCTGGTTATTGAGCGCAACTTCGCTTAACGCTGTACCTGCCGCACCGATCGCTACCTGTGATGCAATACGCGCCGCCGCACCGCCCTGAGCACCGGGGATAAACATCGATGCGACGGTTACCGGGTCGACAACGCCAGCGGCAATACTGGCTAACACTCCCTCGCCGCCAGCTTCAGAAAGTACGCGTCGGTCTTCGTTTTCATCGTCAATCTGCTGTTTTAGCCAGGCTGTTTCTTCCGGCGAGCGGGAATCCGCAAACGCAGATCCCCATTGTTCGTATCCGTGCAGCTCGTTTTTATCCGCATATGGGTTATACCCTTCTACCTGTTCAAACTGTTTAGCCGGGCGGAACATTCCGCCCAGCAGGTTATTCTGGCGGAATGCAGCACCCCACACCGACGGCTCTTCCAGCTGGGGTGCCGGGTTGGTACCTTCTGGAAGGGAGACATCAAAGCCCGTCGGTTCGGTCAGCACATTGCCAGCCGGGGTGAATCCGTTATTCAATTCTTCAGGAGTGGCGTATACCGGCATTATTCAGTGCTCCACGAAAAGTAATTTTTTACACTGTCCATGCGCTCGTTATGCAGGCGTTTGTACTGCTCATCCAGCGCGCGGTGTTTATCTTTGAAGCCGCGTATATCCTGTCCTCGCGTAAGCTCATCCTGTGCACGCGCCTCCCGCTCCTGCTGCATTTTCTTATAAGGTTCCCAGTCCTCAAGCGACGGCTTCCAGCGCACCGGCCGCCCGTACTTGTCATAGAACGGCTGCACGGACTCGATACCATCCTTATCCTTCATTCGCACCATAATGGCGTAATCCCCCTGGCGAGCAGTAAGAACGTCAGGCGTAATTTCCAGATCACCACCGATACGGCTTGCAGGCGTTTTCGTATCAACAAACGGCGCATTACCCGAGGTGATACCGAGTTGTGTCGGACTGGTAGTTATCGTTTCTTTGCGGTCACCGTACATCAGTTGCTCTTTTTCGGTTTTCCACTGTGCAGCCTGCCAGCCGGACGGGCCGTAGTTATAGAGTGCCTCCGGTGCGTACTTCATGAATTTTGCACCACCGTTCACTTCGCTGATGCTCCAGGTGCGGGCGACCTGCTGATTGGTCATTTTCTTTGCCGCGTCGGCATTACCACCTGTAGTACGGAAATTAATGTCATACAGCGCCTGATAGTCATTACGAAAACGTGCCGCCTCAGGCGTCTGATCGTCAGCAGATGGGTCAAACCGGAACCACTGCGACATGCTGCTTACGGCGGAATCCATCGCCTTACTGCGGTCTTTTTTATACTCCTTAGTGCTTTGTGTTGATGCCAGCTGCGCTTTGAGCGCATCGGTCTGGTTGTAGGTCAGGTTCTGCGCCTGCTCGATAGCCGCATCAGACGCCATACCGGAATCGGTCAGCTGTTTGACCGTCAGGTAAAAACCCTGCATATCCTTCGACATATCGCCGACAGACGCGGGGTCTGTATCGTACAGGCGATTAAACAACTCAGCGCCCTGCCGTACCGCTTCCGGGCTGCGGGCGCGGGAAATTGCCGAAAGCTGCGTTGTCACCTGCGACGGAATAATGCCCGTCTGCGCTACCTGCTGCACAATTCCGTCATGTGTTCCTGCGTCATTAATACGGAAATTCTGAGCGGTATCGGTAGCATCGGCGGCTTTCTGCATTGATTTATTTGACGGGTCGAGTTTCTCCCCAGTTGACAGAGCCTCGTTAAAACGACGGGCATCACGCTGCGCCTGAATTGCCACATTGTTTTTTTGTACAAGCGCACCCAGCTTACCGTAAGCATCAAGTTTCAGTGCGTAATCTGGATCGTTGGCCTCCGGCTTTACTTTGGCGAGTTCTGCCTGCTGCTCTGCGGGGGATACGTACTGAATGGCCTGGAAAGTACGCGCATTATCAATGGCTATGTCCAGTTGCTTTACGGCTTTTTCCCCCTGCTCCCCATAAGCAAACATAATCGACGCCTTATCTGGCATCGCGTCAGGCACTTCACCGTTATACAGCTGTGCCATAGTATTATTGAGGATAGGATCGATTTGCTGGCGCAAAGCTGTACGCTGTTCACGGATCTGACTTTCGGCGATATTGTCGATTTTGTTGACAGATACCGGGTCTAACCCCGTTTTATTTTTACGGTACTGTGACAGCCACCCGCGAGTTTCCGCCGGGAGTTTGCTGATAAACGCCGCTTCTGTGATTTCCCCCTTACGCGGGTCACCCACTTTGGCGATCAACTTATCAACATTACCCATTCCCCAGTTATAAGCAGCACCAGCCAGCGTTTCGGAACCATATTTGCCGTACAGTTGGTTAGCGTAATCGCTCGCGAGTAGCGCATTCTGATCTTCATCCGCCGGGTTGTATTCAACGCCGCGTTTAGCCGCCAGCGCTTTGCCTGTGCTCGGCATTAACTGGTACTTACCCTGAGCACGCTCACCGGATTTTGTTACGGGGCCTTCGACCAGACTGCCGTCAGCTTTAAAATGCTTCCCCCCAGATTCCACAATACCGATTGCGCGCATATCAAGCCCGGCACTATCTTTAATCGGGAAGTCACCATTAAGCCAGCCCTGCGGATTGGTTACCGCATAGTTCTGGGCGCGCTGTTCTGTTGCTCGCTGATCAGCCTCCGATATCGCCTGTAGAATTTGTTCGGAAGACCATCCCTGCGCCTGACCGTAAAGCTCAATGGAGTGCTTACGTGCCCCCCGAATTAGCGCCGCTGCCTGCGAATCGTCAAATGCACCGGCTTCCTGCTCGACTGATGATTTCACCGTTGCGTCAAGCTGCTGACGCTGTGCCTGTTCGGTTTGACTACGCTCAAAGCTGTTATAAGTGCTGGTTCGTCGAATCTGCCCGGCTTTCCATTGCGCATCAAAATACTGCAACTGGCTGGCAGGAACGCGTTTGCGAGCTTCTTCATAGTCGGAAGAATCCAGCTTATCCATATCAAGACCGACGCCGGAAGACTTGAACCCCTGACGGGTCGTAAGTGCGCCGGTCTCCGGGTTTTCCCAGCGGTCGCTGGACTTTGAGTCCAGGTCAAGAAGAATGGCCTGTGTCGCCGCCACATCCGCTTTATCCTGCACGCGCTGCACATCTTCAGCAGTCTGTCCAATGGCAGCGCCAAGCCCTGCGATCGCATTGCCGATTGCGCCAGCGTTCCCCACGCTGACACGGGTAGGATTCACCTGCGGCGTAACGTTGCCAAAATTACCTGTTGGTATTCTCACGGTTATTTACTCCCTGCTTTTTTCCAGCCGTTATATGCCGTTCCGCCTGCGGATAGCAGAGAACTACCAGCGTTAATATAGCCAGACGTTGAAGCATTTTTGCCGCTTATGCGATCAGCCTGAGCCTGCGCATTCAGCCGAGCACTCTGGTTGGCACCATTCAAAATGGTTTGATACGCATCCTGTTCTGCATCACCAACGATGTCGGACTGAATACGCAGCGCCGTCCCTTCGCCGGTATCAACTCCGGACGCCGCTAATGATGCATTCGCCGCCGCGGCCTGTGCACGCCCGGCCTTGCGAATACGTTCAGCTTCAACTTTCGCCGCAGCTTTAGATGCCTCTGCATCGGCTTCAGCCTGAGCAGCCTGGTAATTAGACATTTTCTTCTGCTGTTGCCCGCTGTAAACCGCTCCGCCAGCAGCAAGGACAGAAGACGCAACAAGAGCAACCTCAACGCCAGTACACATACTTAAACCTCTTTGGAATAAAGCAGGCCACTGCGGGACAGGCCAAGGCGTGAATACAAATCACCGGTGCGCTCTTCATGTACGCCCGTGGTGATACCCATATTTATGAGCGCGGCTCCGTGGTCTTCGGCCCATGTGATAAACGCTTTCGCGAGACGCGGGCCAGCTGTACCGCCGCGATGCTCAGGCGAGATAAATAGCCCGTATTCAAAGGCCATGAGCTGGCGGCTGAACCACTGCTCAGCAATCCCCCCGGCTAGCCAGCCAATTACCGCACCGTCTTTTTCGGCCACCAGCAGACAGCCTGCAGGTGATGAAATAAGAGTGCGGGCGAGCTCTGCGCATTTTTCTTCATCGAATGGTGAATTCTGTGAATAACGGGACTCGATATACATCCGCGCCCCCAGCTCGATCAGTGCCGGGATATCCCCGGCCGTTGCATTACGTACCATGTCAGCCCCCGTTACTGGTGAAAGTGAAAATAATTGCAAGAAGATGGAATGGCAGCGGCTGGCGCTGCTGGATAAGCAGGGTATCTTCCCCGCGCTCCCAGCCGAGTTTCCCCCAGTAGTGATCGCCGGTGAAAAGTGGTGCGGGCTGGTTGAGGATTTTTGGACCGAACCTGCGGAACGGGATGACCTGGCCGTTGCACTCTGCGCCAGTAGTTTCGAGAAAACGCATAGTCACTTCGCTCGTACGTTTCTTCGCGTTTTGGGTGGTACCCTCGGTAGTGGAAACCTCAGGTGATAGCGTCTCAATCGTACTTTCAAAGTGCAGGCCAATCTCCACGCTTTTCGCGGGACGCGACAGAGTTATTTGACCAGAGGAAACTGTGTACTGCGGCATTACAGCGCCGTCGGCCACCACATCGACCGTCTGGCGCTCGAGATGGGCAAGACCGGACCACGTGGCAGAACCTGCGCTACTGGTGCCAGTCACCGCAGCATCGGTATACAGATTGCTGTCGAACACCTCTACATATCGGACGATCTGACCGTTTATCTCACGGCGAACAATCGCGTAGACCACATCGTCGGTGTCAGACGGGATGGTAGCCACCGATTCGAACGCACCATCGGTTACCTGACGTGACCAGGCAATTACATCCTGAGCGCGATCGATAGCCATGGTGACCGCAACGCCATCCGCCCTGACCATCCAGATAAACGCATCTGGCTGTTGCTGGTATGCCATGTCCAGCACGCCACCAGAGGTGATGTGCTCTGCCAGCACCGTCATATCGTTGGCGGAATAGGAAACAAAGCTGTCGGGATCGTACGCTACTGCGTAGAGTTTACGTCCAGCGCGCTGCACAAACATAATTTCGGTACCAACGCGAACCGGGCGGATCCCGTTGCAACCGTACGGACTTGGATTTTTCACCGAAATATTGGTCGGCGTAATGGCCGCATCATTGCCGGAGGTGATCGTAAACTCCCCGCCGTAGGTCAGCGCAATCAGGGTATTCATCTGCGCCAGATGCACAATCGGGTTGAGCTGGTCAGAAGACAGCGTGAAGCTGATCGCGTCATCGTCCTCGGTACCAATCTCAAAGGACAGGTAAACGCCCGTTTCGCTCCACCAGATTGTTTGCGGATATTTTGGCGAACCCGCCAGGACAAGACGCTGCTGGTATAGCGTCACTGCGCCGGGGTACCCAAATTCATTGGTCCAGACCGTGTCCTCACGCGTCCATGAACCCGGTGATGCCGCCTGCGTGGCGGTTAAGTCGCTGCGGATAGTACCAACGGCAACCTGCGGGCTGGTGATGCTTTTAATCAGGACCAGACCGCCATTAAGGCGAACGTATGAGCCCACGTCCTGAGCAACCCAGCCGCCCCCCGTAAATGGAGGTGTTGGGTTGGTGCCTGGATCAGCGTCGCTCAGCGTGAGCGTAATTTCAGAGCCCACGAATTCTTTTACGGACGGCTTACACCACTTCTGTGGTGTATCGCGCACCTCGTCGAATGGCTCAACGACAAATGGCGCTGGCTCAAGCACCCAGTCGGTTTGGCCGCGTCGCTGGAGACGATGCGGCTTAACAGACTGATGAACCAGAAACATGGTGTCAGCACCCTGCACATAATTTACGGCAGCCAACATATCGGCGGTGTATGGGCTGGCGATTTCATACGGCGTATTGTCGCCATTAACCAGCTGCTTACCGTTCTGATAAATGCGCATGTAGCCATCGCCGAATTCAAGCATGTAGGCCTGAGAACGGTTGAACACGTAGGGAATAAGGCGGGATTTTTTATTGCCGAATTTCGTGGCCGCCGCATATCGGGTGCCAGGTCTGCGGACAACACCACCCTGCACGACCACTACCGCGTTTTCGATAATCTTCGCGCCGTTGGCGTAGCGGGCAATATCAACGCGCCCCATCAGGCGTGGGGAAACTTCGCCAGCGGTAAAATTGGTTTTTATAAGGTTCGCGCGCATGTCAGAACCTCGACTCATAAGTTGGATAGCCGCCCAGCTCTTCCGGCGGTTCCTCCTGACCATCGACGGCTTTTGCCTGTTTCAGCAGGAGTGAGGCCTCCTGCGCCAGGCTATCGCGCAGGCTGGTAGACCCGGTTACTGCATAAGCCAGCTTGGACTGCATCATCATTTCAGCAACATCCACCAGCGCGGCGTCCCATGTGGACTCGTCCTCATTACGGAAGATATAACGCAGACGAATCACATCGATGTTTGCCAGCAGCCGGCTCCCCTCAATCCGGTAATCAATATCATCCCGTGGCTCGCCCACGGAGAGGACGCGTACCAGATCACCCGGCAAAGAAAACTGATAGCCGTACCCGAAGACAGGCGCACCGCTGACAGGTGAGAGCACAACGCGTTTTATCGCACAGTTCCAGGGGTGAGCGCGGAGTAATTTATTGCGAACAGTAGGGTAAAGGTTGGCGCAAAGACGAGCATGATCCGTGTCTTCGTCGAAATCATTTATAGGGTGAGCACCCAGCGCCAGAAGTGCGTTTGAGCAGATAGAGACACTCGAAGTCATGGCATAACCTCAGATGAAAAAAGGCCGGGGGTATACCCCGGCAAAAACGCCAGCGGCTTAAACAACAAAATCGATGGCGACGACTTTTTTCTCGTTGGCACGGCCAGCACCATAAGACGCATCAACAGAGATCTGAATGGTGTTGTTTTTATCGCGGCGTGGGCCGATATCGACGTTGTACTCAGCGCCGGTACCGAAATGCACAGCGGATTTACACCATGCGACGGCGGTTTTGGTGGTAACTGCCGGATCGCCTGCGGTCGCAGAATCCAGTTTTTCATATGCCAGCCACTTAAAGCCGAGCCAGTTACCGGACACAGCACCTTCCTGCAGCATTTTCACCGCCATGAAGTCGGCAGAAGTCAGCGTGGTATCGCTGAGGATCTGCGTCAGCATGTCGGCGTTGTAGGTGATATACAGCTCTTCACCGTTCTGTTCGTCGCACTCGTTGCGGCGGAACATCGCTTTCGCGGCGATCAGCTTGGCTTTGGTCATGCCAGTGCCACCTGCAACGATTTTCTGCGACGCAGGCAGCGCCACCGGTGCATACGCGCCGCCGCTGGACGTTTTACGCATCACAGGGTCGAGCAAAGCACGATAAACAACATCGTCTTTTTTGCGGTTGGAGGCCGCCAGGGTAAGCTGCAGATATGGCCCCTGCGGGTCGGCCAGCAGTTTACGCAGGTCACGTTTTTCAACTGGCACGAATACAGCGTAGTCCGCCATCAACGCGTTACGGGTGCCGGCTTCTGGCAGGTCCCATACGGTGTCACCGAAACGCGTGGTGATCTGCGTCATTTCGATGGTGCCCATATCGTTGATGGTGAACGCTTCGCCGGTGATCATCCCACGGTCGTTTACCGCTGCCTGCAGGCGGGAATCCTTCTGCTGCGCGGCGATTTCGAAAGAATCATGAAACTGCGTGATAAACGCAGCGGTGATCATGTTCTTATTGGCATCAAATGACATAACAATCACTCCAGAAAATATCGCCTGCTGGGGTATCGGTTTCCCGGCCCAAATCTGCACAATGCGGGTGGCGCTTACGCACTGCGGGAAAAATCAGGTATCCGGCGTCCCCGCCGGGCTGGTTGTGGGGAGATTGTTAGCGAGGTGTGCGGTCGGAATCCCGACCAAATGAAAAAGCCAGCGGGTCAGGCTGGCTTTTGCTGGGAGATGCGGAGAGTTATATAACTTCCAGGGCTTTGTCAGACGCCCCAGCATTGCTGATGATCGAAAAGTCGCTGCTTCAGCAGATAACCTTCCAGCATCCAGATCTTATTGACTGCGTTTTCACGGGCAATCTTGCGCCCAATTTCAGGATCGAAGTTTTCTGGGCTGGCGCAGGCGCTTTCTCCGGTGACGGTGAAGCCGTTCTTCAACACCAGAACGCAGAACGTGAGCAAGTCAGTAGATTTATGCGCGGTCCAAGCAGCGTCAACGCCCATGTTAACTGCCCGTATGCCGTCATAAGCCGTGAAATAATGTTCTTCGAGAATGACGCTATCTATGTGCTGCGGCGTGACGCGCGGCGCGGTTAAGCCTTTGGCCTGAATTTCTTGCTCGATAGCCAAGCAGGATGGTGCCGGGGATGCGGTTGATACCATGATATTCACCTTCAAAGTTATTTATCGTGACATGTCACGCTACGGTTTGATCGCCGTAACGCTTCTGGTAATACGCTTTGACCTTCGCAGATACGCGTTCGTGGTCGGCGTGTTTCGGGTCCATATACGCCGGGGATTTCATCAGATCGCGAATGGTCTGCTGCTCTTCGAGGTTTACATCGCCACCCGCAGGCGCATCTTCCTGCATTTCAGCACCGACTTTAGCCAGCATGCGGATAACCATCGGGTTATTGCCGATCTCGTCAATACGGCCTTTGTCGGCGTCGTCAGCCAGGGAGTTGAACGCGCGGAAAGCCAGGCCGATGTTTTTGTTAAACTCCGCGTCGGTTTTCCACACCTCACGCAGCTGCGTGCTGGCCGCTTCAGAATCCAGCGCAGCGGCACCGCCCACCAGCTCAGGAGCACGCTGCGCGTATTCACCCAGGATGAAACTCATCTGGTCATTGGTAATGCCTTTGGCGTGCGCAGATTTCATAAAGCTCTGCATACGAGGATCGGCTTTGAACTTTTCCCAGTTGAAACCCTCGACTTCTACCTTAGGCTCATACTCATCAGCAGTTTTTGGCGGCGTACCGACGCTGCCAAGACGTTTCTCAAGCGAAGTGTGAGCATCCGCCAGTTTGCGGGCAGAGCCCTCAATATTGAGTTTTCCGTCCTCGCCCATAACGCGATATTTTTCCGGTAGCCAGTCAGACGCGCCCGGTTCGCCCGCGCCGGTGCTGAGCAAAGAATTACCAGAAGGTTCGCCAGTACCTGGATTATTGCCGTTGCTGTTACCGCCATCGTTATCACCTCCACCGCCAGACTGTTCTGCCCCCTGCTCTGCGTTCATGAATAAGTGTTTAAGCTTCCACATCGTCTTCTACTCCATCGGCTCTGTTGATCTGACTGAGAATGAAATCGAGCACGGAACGCTGTCCGGCCCGGTAACATGTTTCGCGGTCACCTTCGGTACCGCCTTTCACGTACGCTTCGCGACCGAAGCGCCTGGTAAGTTCTTCCAGCACAGGCGCGCCGCCTGGCATTTCTTCAAAAATCCGCTTGTAATCGGCGGGTGTAGCCTCTTTGGTTCTCATTGGTTACCTGCCAGTCGTTGCCCTATTGCCGCGCCAGCGGTCTGCCCTGCGGCTCCGGCCGCCTCGGTGCCCGCCTGCATCATCAGCTGCTGCTGTGCGGCCTGCTGCTGTGCTTTCTGGCGCTGGTCGCGGAGATCCGCCACAGCATCGGACGAGCGAATAACCTTCGCCGGGACGCCCAGCGCATCGGCCACAACGCGCGTGGCCTCGTCGGTATCGATGAGATCAACAACGTCCTGGCTGATACCCGCGAGGTTCGCCACGTTAACGCCGAGGCGTTCGATTGCCGTCACGTCTTCCAGCTTCTGGGCGCGTGCCAGCGGTGAGATGTAACGCACGTTGAAATTGGCGTTCTGCAGGCTTTCAGGCGGCGGGGAGAAAACGCCAGCGCGGAAAGCGATGCCAAAGCAGCGCACTACCAGCAGCTGGAGGTATTCAGCCTGGAAGCGGCCATACACCGGGCCGAGCAACTGGCGAATCAGCGCGACGCGCACATGCACTTCGGTGGCGGTCATGGCTGGACCGTCCTGCGGCTGCAGTTGGTCGGCCATCATGATTTTGCGGATTGACGCCTGCAGGCGCTCTTCGGCAGTGAATGCCACGCTGAAATCTGAACCGGTCAGTAGCGGTTTCATGCTCTCGACGCTGTTCGCCACGATGATGCGACGCGGGCCGACTTTGACCGTACGCGGGTTGAGTACGCCGTCGTCTTCGGCAATCCACATGCCGGAGATAGCCAGATCCTGCGCGGCTTTCTCCATGCGTTTGGTTTCGTTCAGCTCTTTGCAGTCCGGCAGCGCGTCGTACACCGGGCCGATGCCGTAGGAGCCGCCGGGGATTTTCATCCAGCGCGGAACGCAGCACGGGAATTCGTGATAACCGGATTCGCGCACAATCTGCTTGTTGTTCACGTCGACGTTGTACGAAGCAAAGCGTATGTTCTTCGCCAGGCGGGCATCAACCATGTAGGTTTCGCGTGGGAAAATGCAGTGCAGGAAATCGAATTTATCGTCAGGCTTTTTCTTCGCCGCGTCGCGAATCTTCTCGCTGACCTTGTCCGCGCCGAATTCTTTGATGGCCTGTTCTGCGGTCAGCTGGTAGCGGCGGTAGATCGTGTCTACGATACCGTCTTTGCGGGTGGACGTGACATAGCACTGCGCCAGTGGCCATTGCTGGAAGGTGTAACCGCCCTCTTCGCGGTCCTCGTCGATGTACAGGACGAACCAGCCGGCACACACTACGTCGAGGTTCGCCTCATAGCCCTCGGCGTCGAAGTTGGCCGCGTGGATATTTTCCCATACCAGCGTTGCGCATTCAGACAGCCAGGCTTTGGCATCGTCCGGCAGCGATTCGCTGTCGAGGTTCAGCCATTGCGCGTTTGCCGGGGTCATACCGGACATGAGCGCCGAGGCCAGCATGCGGGCGCTGTCGGTGGCGGTGCCGTCCAGTAGCTTCGCCACCTTGTGTTTTGCGCTCTGAGCATCGAGCACTTCGTCAGAGAATCCCGCGCCGCGCAGCGGATAGGTGTAGTCATAGCACTCGCGCCAGACGCTTTCATGCTCCTGGCGGTTGGCTTTCAGCGTGTCGGAACGCTTAATCAGCTTAACGGCGAGTTCATCCATCAGTTACGCCCCCAGAGTGTTTTTCTGTTGCGCTGCCTGTGCGCCAGAGGACAGCAGAGAGCTGCCAGAATCAGCTGCACCCTCTGCGCCACTGGCGAGAAGGGACGAGCCTTTCTTGCGCTTCTTGCGCGCTGCAGCATCTGCGTTTGCCGCTTTTGCTGCTGCATCGGCAGCTGCATCCGCTTCGGCCTGCGGGTCGGTCTGTACGACCTTAGGTGCTCCACCTCCACACATAGCAATTCCCCTCTTAGTCCGGAACGTGCCAGCCGTGCTCAGTCAGAACGGGCTTACCCGTAACAGGCTGGCGCTTGCCCTCGTCGTTCGTCACGTAGCCCAGCGGCGCGGCGGGCTCCGCCGTGGTGGCTTTTTTGACGAGCTGGAGGAATTCGAGATTGTCGGTCAGCTGCTGGTCAGCCAGATCGGTGTAACCCAGCGTTTCAAAGCGGGCGATGATGGCCGCGCCCTGCTCGTTGATGGTACCCAACAGAGTATTGCGCTCAGCAAGTGCGGCATCGTCCAGCAGACTGGCAACGCGCTGCTGGATAACTTCCTGTTCTGCGCGCTGGCCGTCAGCGTTAAGCGTCTGGATCTCAGTCGCGATAAGGCGGTTCTCTGCGCCTGTAACCAGCTCTGCGCTTGTTGGCTGCTCTGCGCCCGTTTCAGGTTCCTGCCCCGGTACTTCGATAGGTTTCTTTGGTCGGCCCATTGTGGTGGCTCCTGTGATGATTGAGCCGTAAGTGTGAAACGGGGTCGCGGTCGGGATCCCGACCAAATGGAAGATTTGTTAAAAACAGGGCCTATTTAACTTATGTTGCGCGCACCAGCGAAATGGCACTCGTTAACGATTTAGCGTGAAGGGTTTATTTGTTGCGGTTTACTGGCGGGAAGGAGAGAAAATGGACTGCATAAATCGTGCATAAAACAGGGCGGTTTTTGCATAGCGTTTTTAACCGATGAACGCCCTGTTTTTGCAAGTTTTCATGGTGCCAGACGCTTAGAACGCCAGGAGTAAACGAATCGCCGTGATGTGACCTGCGCCGGCAGCTCGGAGCGCGGGCGCTGTGTGACGTAACACCAGAAGTCTATCAGCGCTTCGCCTGTGTGATGGTTCGGCGCTGCGCCCTGCTTCCAGCCGATGATAGCAGACTTCGACACATCGAGCTCTCTGGCAATCTCCTGCAGGGGAATGCCGCTGCGCGTGATGTCGTTAATCACCCGGAACCAGTCTGTTTTGAACGTTGCGACAACTGGCATAGGTCACCTCGCAAAACGCGCGCACGCGCGAGCATAGAGAGCGATTTTATTGAGCTTCTGGCGCTCGTTAATCGCCGTGGTGGAATCAAATCGTATTTGCATATCGATACCTGCAATAAATTACATGTTCATCGCTAGACCACCTGTGACCACCTAGACCGCTATTTTCTAACCTTTCCCCAAATCGACTTATATATATATATGGGGTTCTTAGTAAAAAGGTGGTCTAGGTGGTCTAGGTTGGCTTTCGCCTTAATTTACAGCACGTTGTGACTAGACCACCTAAATTGTAGAGGTGGTCTAGGTGGTACTAGTTTTCACCCAAACGCGTATCTGTTTGCCATTTACAAAGCGTCTATCTCGTAAATATCCGCAATTTTGCAAAACGTTACCTATTCGCATTTCTTCGCGTTTTCCGATATTGCGAGAATCAAGACCAATCGCTTCTTTCAATACATCGCTAGTAAGTAAAAATTCGCAGTTTCGCGGAATGTCGTTAGTCATCAGGTCGGGCGTGTCGAGCCATTTCTCGACCGTCTCGAGCCACGCGTCCTTAATGGTGTACTGCTCATGGACACTCGCACCGAGGCGCTCAGCATCGCGGAACTGGATGCCGCCGAGGCGCTTAAACGTCTCGCGAGCCTCAGCCCACAGCAGCAGCAAATCGCGCTTAATGGCCTGCACATCGACGCTTGAGACTTCGACAGGAAGCCAGCGGCGGTTACCGGTTTTGTCAGCGAGGAATTCGTCCTCGTTGGTGGTACCGACGAACACCAGACGACGCGGGAACTGTGTGGCGAACTCCCGGTATTTAGGGATCCAGTTCTCATGCGTGCGCGTCACGAATGCCTTGATGGATTCGAGCTCTTTGGTGTTGAGTCCGCGCAGCTCACCAATCTCCGCCACCAGACGCCCGCGCATCTTGCGCGCGAGGTCATCGTCTTTCTCAGCGAAAGAAATCTCAGTGAAGAACGCCGGGTCGGGGCTCAGCGCCTCCACACCGGAGGATTTACCGCAGCCCTGCGGGCCGACGAGGATCGGCACCATATCGGCTTTAACACCGGGCTCCAGCACCCTGCCCGCCAGCGCGGTCCACATGTACATGGACACTGCGCGGGTGTATGGCGTGTCGGCGGTACCGAAGTGCGTATGGTAGAAAGTTTCGATGCGCGGCACGCCGTCCCACTCCAGCCCGTTCAGCCAGGTGGTCGCCGAGTCGAAGGGCTGTTCGTCAGCGGCCAGCAGTACGACGTCGCGGATGAGCTCGCGCCCCACGGGTTTAAAGCCGCGCTTTTCCATCGTGATGCGCAGGCGCGCATAGTCCGCATCGGTGAACGCCTGCCACTGGCCGGAGCCAGCCGGGGCGAACATGATTTCGTCGCGGAACTGGTCAAAGCGGATATCGATGTCAACAAAGTCAGGACGCACAACGGCTTTGGCCGCGTTGCTGATGGTGGCCTCGATGCGGCCCCACTTATCGCGCTCGAACGCCGGCAGCGGTAATGGTTCTGCAACATCGGTGCTGGTCAGATCTTCGAAATCGTCGTTTCGGATCCCGATGGCGTTAAGGAAATCGCCGTCGTCGCGATGCGCACAGCTGGCGTGAAGGCACTTGAAATGCCCCTGCTCAAATCCAGCAGTACCGCCCGGGAAGTAAACCGTACTGGTCGGGTCACCGCCGGTGCTGTGGCCGTCTTCGAACGGGCAGCGGATATAGCGCTCGCCGTTCGCGCCGTCCAGCAGCGTCCAGCCGTTGGCGTCGAGATAATCCGCCGTCTCATCGGTAGCGCCTGGCGTGAATGTTGAGCGGTCTCGCATCTTCGTGCTTCCCGCTTCGGTGGTGACCGACACTGGGAGCTGATCCGCCAGGCGCTGCCACAGCGTTTCGAGCTGGTCAGCAGTTATGACCGGGGGCTCGTCCGGCAGCCCACCGTCCCATTCAATACGTGAGCCGCTGCTGTGTGTACCGCAGGCAACGAACTGTTGCCCGTTCGCCAGCAGTTCGATAATCCCCATATCGCCCGCCAGACGGTGGATGCGCTTACGGAAATCGCCGTCAACGGCCAGCAGGTACAGGCATTTGTTACTGTTGGCGCGCCAGCGACGCGGCGGCAGCTCACCAAGCAGCTGCACCAGCGTTTTGCGAATATCGGCCTGAATGTCTTCGTCTTCGCTGTCACAGTCCAGCGCCAGCCAGCCATGACCTGTACGCACGCAGACGCCGTAATCCGGTTCGTTCGACCAGCGGGCAAAGTCACGCTCAGTTACTACGTGCTCTGTCCAGTCCTTGATCCCGGTAGCCATGCGGTCGCGGTTATACAGGCTTGGCGTTTTGCCAAGCATCTTGAGTTTGCTATTCGGGGATATGGTCGCGCCCGGGTTGCACACGACCGGCAGCAGCTGGTCAGTACGCCCCAGCACCAGGTCGAAGTGGAACCATTCGTCAGGCGTCGCCCCCCAGATCTTTTTCTCTGGCATGGGTTACGCCTTTTTATCGTTTTGTGAGCCGTGCAGCAGCCAGTTGGGGTCGCAATCAAGCGCAACGGATAATTCAAGAAGATAGCGAGGGCGGGAGATAACACCGCTTTCGATCCTGTTGATGGCCTGCTGACTAACCCCTGTTAGCTCAGCCAGTGTGACCTGCGTCATTTTGAGCTCTTTACGTCGCTCTTTTAATCGGGTAGCCAGAGTCATAGTTATCACCTCATACAATTTTAGTGGTATTTAGCAACAACTAATGATGTTTGTCAAATACAACAAAAATTGTATTTAATAATAGGAGGTCATAATTTCAACTCTTACAAGGTATTAAAAATGTCTCTCGCAGCACGCTTCAAAGCCCGCCGTATCGAACTCGGAATGACACAAACAGAAGTCGCAAACTCTGCGGGGGTTAGCCAGCAATCAATTGAGTCGATAGAAAGCGGACGTACCCGAAAGCCGCGTAACCTTCTCGATCTGGCTAAGGCTCTGAAATGCAGCCCGGACTGGCTATTGAACGGTAAGAACATAATGCCGCTAGCTGAAATCAGCACCAGAAGAATCCCTGTGTTGAGTTACGTACAAGCGGGTTGTCTCACTGAAGCAAGAGACGTTACTGACCTGACTGGAGAGTTTGAATATGTTCTGGCTGATGCAGACGTACCCGAAACATGTTTCGCTCTTCGCATCGATGGAGACAGCATGCAACCAGAGTTTAAAGAAGGCGATATCGTTATTATCGATCCGGATCTGTGTCCTACCCCAGGAGAATTCGTGGTTGCCAAGAACGGCGGCCATGAGGCCACATTCAAAAAATACCGCCCGTTGGGAATAGGTGTTGATGACTTCGAGCTGGTTCCGCTTAATCCAGACTATCCTGTTTTGCGCAGTGCTGACATGAAGTTACAGATCATTGGTGTCATGATTGAGCACCGCATTTACCGTCGTAAACGCTAAAACCCCGCCTCCGCTGGAGGGCTTAGCAGCCCTCCTCATGTCTATCTTGTAAAATCTTACAAACTAAATTCATTTGAATATCAATAACGTGGTATTTCCACGTCAATAAATACCACATTTGTGGTTTACACAATACAACTCAAATTGTAGATTTAACTCCAAGAAGTAATCGCTCTTTAACAAACAGAACCGCGTGACAGGTAAGCCGCTGTGCTCCTGGCAAAACGAAATGGCACCCGATGGGATCGAGGTAAGCGCCGAGTCCGTATGCGTACGGTAAGCGTAGAGGACCACACCGCGACGAGCTGATAAGTCACGCAAGTTGAAACGCCCCGATGATGGGGCGTGCAGTGAATTTATCAAGCGTCTGTCAGGCGCTTCATTAAGTCCATTGCATTGCTGTGTGTAGTCTTTGCCCCTCGCAAGAGGGGCTCTTTTTTGGAGCACTACCGATGAAACCTGAACACCTCCACCGTCTGACGGGGCGCGATGTGCTCCGCTGGCGCCGTAAACAATTCGACATCTTCACCGGTCTGGCCCTCGCTACTGCGTTCGGCCTGGCTATTACCTTCATTCTCCTTGTAGCGAGGACCGCAGTATGAGCTTAGAAACCAGTCTCGAACTTAACAACCAACTGCTGACGCAGCATAACGCCCTGCTTGAACGCCTTATCACTGCCCTGGCCTCTGGCGTAGCGCTTCGTCCGGACACCGTCGCGCAGGTTCAGGAATACCGCGAAACGGTACCGGAAACCAAAGCGCAAAATACCGTTATCCGCAAGGTTACGCTGGACGATCTGGAGTTCAGCGACATTATCGCCCTGGCTGCATTCTACCCGACCCCGCAGGAGCTCAGCGAAACAATGGTCCAGCGCGTTGTTGATTACCGCGACGCCGAAGGCGATAAACGCGTTGTGCAGATCGACGCACTGGACAGCGCCCTGCAGGGTGTTAAACGCGCTGGCCATCTTAACAAGCCAGCGTTACTTGACCTGTCGCGTAACATCCTGCGTTTCTGGGACGATTTACCAACCATCGCGGCACGCCGTGAATTTGCCGAGCGCCTTCTTGATGCCCCAGCAGACGGTCGTCATGAAGTGAAGCCGAAGAAGGCGGACAGCAAAGATGAAGAACGCACTGGACCGTTCTACTGCAAGAACGTCGATGGCTCCGCCGCCAGTGAACTCCACACCTTACGCAAGCTGAATGAACTGCTTAAAAAGGGCCATATCGAGATCACCCGCGTTGAATACCTCCAGCTGCAGGAAGATTTTGCGCGTAAAAACGCGGCAAAAAGCGGTACCGAAACGAGTGATGATGCCGGGGATAACACTGACACGCAGACCGATTTTTCGGCGCTGCGTAAAAAGGCCGAAGGGTTGATCCTCCAGCTGGCGAAAGGTGGTTACCGTGCCGAAGCGGTGGCGATTCTGGAAAAACAGGGTGCCAAAAAACTCGGCGAAGTTGCTGACGAGAACCTCGCAGACGTGATCGCTCAGGCTGAAAAAGCACTGGAGGGTTAACTATGCAGGACGTTCATGCACGACTTTCTCCGTCTTCAGCGCATCGGTGGATGCGCTGCCCCGGTAGTCTGGCGCTGGAAGCCACGCAACCGGATAAGAGCTCTTCATTCGCAGAAGAAGGTACAGCAGCGCACGCGCTTGGCGAAAAGGTGCTGCGCAACCGTCAAAGCCACCCGGAGCACTATGCGGGTTGCAATGTCGCTATGTTCCTCGGCTCTTATCCACTTGCCGAGCACCCGGATGATACTTCCGGCCCGCAGGTGGATGAAGAAATGGTCGAAGCCGTTGGCCGTTACGTCGACACCGTCTGGGCGCTGTCGCAGGGCAATGAACTGCTTGTCGAGCAGCGTGTCGACTTCTCCCATATCGTGGGGGTCGAAGAGTCCTTTGGTACCGCCGACGGCGTAATCATCGCGGGCAACGAGCTGCAGATCCACGACCTGAAATACGGTAAGGGTGTGCGCGTCGATGCCGAGCAGAACGAGCAGCTGCAGCTGTATGCCCTGGGCGCGCTCGAACAGTTCAGCATGCTGTACGACTTCGAGACGGTGCGCCTGTTCATCCACCAGCCGCGGCTTAACCACGTTTCAGAGTGGGCCCTGACGGTGGAAGAGCTACAGGCGTTCGGCGAGCGAGCGCAGGAAGCGGCAGCCAGTGTGATCGTGATGTTCAACATCGCCGATTGCGAAGGGGTCGAAACCCTGCCGCTGGAAAACTTCACTCCGGGCGAAAAACAATGCCGGTTCTGCAAGGCAAAAGGCGGTCTGTGTACCGCTGAGGCGCAGGCCAGACTTAACGATGTGAAAGACGATTTTGTCGACCTGACCCAGCCAGTGGGCGAGCAACTCGCAGAGGCAGTTAAACGCGTGCCGCTGCTGACTGCCGAACAGCTGGCGGATATTTACAGCCAGGTTGGCCTGATTGAGTCTTTTTGCAAAGCGGTCTGCGACCGGGTGAACAGTGAGCTGAACGCCGGGCATCCGGTACCGGGGTTTAAGCTGGTTACTGGTAAACAGGGTAATCGCGCCTGGAGCGATGAAGAAGCCGCCCGCGCGCTGCTGAAAGACCAGTTCCGATATAAAACTGAGGAGGTTTTCGACCTTAAGCTGATTAGCCCGACCAAAGCCGAGAAGCTCATCAAAAAGGCCAGCCCTCGCCGCTGGACGAAAGTCGAAGCGCTGATCACCCGCGCTGACGGTAAGCCTACCGTCGCCCCCGAGTCCGACCCGCGCCCAGCGCTCAATCTCAACCCTATTAACGATTTCGACGACGTGTCCGACGATGCGCTCGCCGCAGACCTCATCTGATTAAGGAAACAACCATGAAAGTTAAACTGCAAAATGTTCGTCTTTCCTTCCCTGAATTGTTCGAAGCAAGCCAGGTTAACGGCCAGGGGGATTTCAAATTCCGTGCATCCTTCCTTTTGCCACCTGACCACCCGGGCAATAAAGCCATTGAGCAGGCTATCAAGAAAGTCGCTACGGACAAATGGGGAGCCAAAGCGGATACCATCCTTTCCCAGATTCGCGGTAACCCTATGCGCTTCAACTACCGTAGCGGCGATGAGAAAGCCGATTACGAAGGGTATGCGGGCAACATGGTAATCAGCGCCAGCAACAAAGCGCGGCCATTGGTTATTGATCGCGATCTTTCCCCGCTCACTGCTCAGGACGGTCGCCCTTATTCTGGCTGCTACGTTAACGTCACCATTACCATTTTCGCATATGAGAATAACGGTAAAGGTATCAGTGCTTCCCTCGGTGGCGTTCAGTTCTACAAAGATGGCGATGCGTTCAGCGGCGGCGGAGTGGCAAGCGCTGACGACTTCGACGATATCAGCGAAGGCGCAGATGCCGACCAACTGATTTAACCATTCTCCCACCCGGCCACGCGCCGGGTGTTTTGCAAAGAGCGTCCCTTTTTGCAAAGCACCCTCGAGGAATATCTATGTCTGAAACCATTCTCTGGGGCGACCTGGAAACCTACTGCGAAATACCCATCACGAACGGCACGCACGCTTATGCGGAAGGTGTCGAGGTGATGCTGTTCGCCTGGGCCATCGGCGACGAGCCGGTTAGCGTCTGGGATCTGACTGCTGGCGAACCTATCCCCGGCAGGCTTCAGAAGGCTATCGCCGACCCCGATACCCTGCTTTATTTCCATAATTCGCACTTTGACCGCACGGTGCTGCGCCATGCAATACCGCGACTTGCCCCTGATGTAACGCGCTGGCGTGACACAATGGTGCAGGCGCTGGCGCACGGCCTCCCCGGCGCGCTGGGCGCGCTATGCGAGGTGCTGGGCGTCCCGCAGGACAAGGCGAAGGACAAAGAAGGTAAAGCGCTTATCCAGCTATTCTGCAAGCCACGTCCGAAGAACAGCAAACTGCGCCGGGCCACCAGCAAAACCCACCCGGAAGAATGGCGGCGCTTTGTTGCTTACGCCGGGCTGGATATTGAGGCTATGCGCGAAGTACATAAGCGCCTGCCGAAATGGAATTATAAGGGTGCAGAGTTGGCGCTCTGGCATCGTGACCAGCAGATCAACGACCGCGGCGTTTGCATGGATGTGCAGCTTGCGCAGGCGGCGATCGAGGCGGTAGACCTCGAGCAAAAACGCCTGGCGAAACGCACGCAGGTGATGACCGATGGCGAAGTGCAGGCGGCCACGCAGCGCGATGCGCTGATTACGCACATTGTTGAATCGTACGGGGTGGAGCTGCCGGACATGCAGCGCAGCACGCTGGAGCGCCGTATGGCGGATCCTGATTTACCGTCTGCGGTGAAAGAGCTGCTGGCTATCCGCCTGCAGGCCAGCACCACCAGCACCAGTAAATACAAATCGCTGATGAAGGGCGTGAGCAGTGACGGTCGTCTGCGCGGCACGCTGCAGTTCTGCGGCGCATCGCGAACAGGACGCTGGGCCGGGCGGTTGTTCCAGCCCCAGAACCTGCCCCGCCCTTCACTTGAGCAGGACCAGATAGACGAGGGCATCGAAGCGCTGAAAGCCGGATGCGCCGATCTGCTGTTCGATAACATCATGGAATTGACCAGCTCGGCGCTGCGCGGTTGCATCATGGCCCCCGCAGGCAAAAAGCTGGTGGTTAGCGACCTGTCGAATATCGAGGGGAGAAAACTGGCCTGGCTTGCCGGCGAGCAGTGGAAGCTGGACGCGTTCCGCGAGTACGACGAGGGGACCGGGCCGGATCTGTATAAACTGGCCTACGCCCGCGCCTTCAATATCTCGCCGGACGATGTTGATAAATACCAGCGTCAGATCGGCAAGGTGATGGAGCTGGGCCTCGGCTTTGGCGGTGGCGTTGCGGCATTCCTGACTTTCGCCCTGGTCTACGGCCTCGACCTCGACGAGCTGGCGAACGCCGCGCTGCCAAACATCCCCCGTGATGTCATCCGCGAGGCAAAAAGCTGGTACGACGAATCGGTTAAACGTAAATCGACCTTTGGCCTGTCCGAACGTGTATTCATCGCGTGTGACTCGCTTAAGCGGCTGTGGCGCAGAGCCCACCCGGCAACCTGCGATTTCTGGTACGAGCTCGAGCGCACCGTCCGCACAGCCATCGCCACACCGCAAAAAACACTGTACTGCGGTTATCTGAAAGTCCGCCGCGATGGCGCATGGCTGCGCATCCAGCTGCCATCCGGGCGCGCACTGTGCTACCCGTCCCCGTCCATCGAGAAGGGGAATATCACCTATCAGGGCGTTAACTCCTACTCACGCAAATGGCAGCGGCTCAAAACCTACGGCGGAAAGCTGGTGGAAAACGTCACTCAGGCGGCTGCCCGCGACGTTCTGGCCGGAAACATGCCGCTGATCGAGGATGCCGGTTACAGCATTGTGCTGACGGTACACGACGAGGTGATCACTGAAGCGCCGGACACTGACGATTTTAACGATACGGCGCTCTCCGCGCTGCTCTCCACTAACCCCGAATGGGCGCCAGATATCCCGCTGAATGCTGGCGGCTTCGAGGCGTACCACTACCGTAAGGATTAGCTGATCGCTGTCATTGCTGCTTTGCCAAATATTGCTTATTTTATAGGAAAATAATGATGCAGGATCTCAATGAAATGGCTCTCAAATACCCACACCCTGTCGAAACTTTTCGTCAATTTTTAGTCGAATCCGGATTTGATGTTACCGGAGAAGAAAACAAAGCCGGTCATGATTGTTATCGTTTAAGTAATGGTGCCATCATAACGCTTTACCACACCGGAACGATTTTGATTCAAGGCTCACAAGCGGCAAAACCAGAAGTTGAAGCCATTATTAATGAACACTTGGGTAACGCGCCAGCTCAACGAGTTCAGCCAGCCCTGGTTCAAGAGCCAGCCAAAAAGATTTTCATCGTTCACGGTCACGACCATGCAGCAAAAGAGCAGCTTGAGCTCATTCTTCATAAGCTTGGGTTACCTGATCATTTTATTTTGCAGAATACAGGTGGCACTGGACTTACGATAATTGAAGAACTTGAGCGTGAAATTGGTCAAGGGCAGACAGCGACTCGTTTCGGCATTGTTCTTCTCACTCCCGATGATGTGGGATACTCCAAAAGAGACGGTCAAGAAGCAGCCCTGCCCAGGGCTCGTCAAAACGTAGTTCTAGAAATGGGGATGTTGTTATCATCACTCGGCCGCAGTAACGTGGTCATCTTGCAGAAGCAACACCTTGAACAGCCTTCTGATGCTGCGGGTATTCTTTATCTCAACTTTAATGATCATGTTCGAGAAACTGTACCTCGCTTAATCCAGCGCCTTAAACAGGCCGGTTTCACATTTAATGAAGCTCAAATAGCGAACGCTTCATCTTAATCAATCATTTTCCTAAAAAGTAAAAAGCCCTGCATTTGCAGGGCTTTTTACTTGAGGTAACCCCTATGTCATTTAAATATCGGGACAGTCCGCTTTATTACCGGACTGCGCGGGAGGCTTTGCGCCTTGAGCAATCAGGCGAGTATGGCCGGGCGGCGAAGGTCTGGGCGAAAGCCAACCGCGAATCACGTAACGAACTGAATCAGGACTGGAGCGAACGCCGGTCTGATTTTTGCCTGATGCAGAACATGCGCGAAAAGCGTAGGGAGGTGAATGATGCGTAATACAGCGAAACTACAACTGGGGTTCTCCCCGCTATCCAAAAAGATCATGTTGGCAAAAATGCGCGATGTTGACGGCGGTCGCTTGCGTGTTGGCAATGACCCTGGGCGTGACGTAACGAACGAAGCCGCGCAGTTAGTTTGGCAGCTGGTAATGGCAGAAGGCGGCGAAATTAGCTGGGGTCTTGATGATGGTAGCCGGATGGTACTGAGGGCTGAAAAGCAGGTGAAGTAAATGGCCTACGAACGTGAAAGCCTTATCGAAAAGCACCTCGTCACCGAAGTAAAAAAGGCTGGCGGGATCGCCTTTAAGTTCGTGTCACCCGGTCGCCGCTCGGTACCGGATCGAATTGTCCTGCTACCTGGTGGCCGCCTCGTCTTTGTTGAATGCAAGGCACCCGGCAAACCACCACGCGCCGACCAGTTGCGCGAGCACGAACGGCTCCGCGCGCTGGGCTTTACCGTGGTGGTACTGGATAGCAAAAATCTGGAGGGGATATTGTGCGAAAAGTCCAACGACGCAGTAAATTCCGCCTGATCGGCGGCCTGTACGATGGCGCTATGGTGATGCTGTTTACCGCTGGCACACTGGAGTTTACAGCTAAGGGGCAGACCGGGCGGTATACAGGTCAAAGCGGTGGCAGATTATATTGGGAGGAAAAACGTGTCAGTTAATTCCCCTTCTAAAATGTTTACCCCCCGCCCGTATCAAGACCTCATCATCAACCACGAAATCGACATCCTGCGCTGCAACATCTGGGCGGGCATGGGCATGGGTAAAACCGTGGCGACGCTCACCACGCTGGAAGATCTCTTTATGGCGGGAGCGGAGACACAGCCCGCGCTGGTTCTCGCACCGCTGCGCGTGGCGGCCAGCACCTGGCCGGATGAAGCGGTTAAATGGGGGCATCTGCGCAATATCGAGGTACAGCCGATTGTCGGTAATGCCAAAGCGCGCGCGGCGGCACTGGCGAACAGCAACGCGAGCGTGTTTACCATCAACTACGACAATCTGGTCTGGCTGGTGGAAGAGCTGGGCGGCCGCTGGCCGTTCGGCACCGTCATTCCCGACGAAAGCACCCGGCTGAAATCCTTCCGGCTGCGCGGTGGTGGTAAGCGCGCTGCGGCGCTGGGCAAAGTGGCGCATAAGCACGTTCGGCGCTGGATGAATCTCACCGGTACGCCAGCGCCGAACGGCCTGGTGGATTTGTGGGGGCAGGCGTGGTTTGTGGATCAGGGGCAGCGCCTCGGGCGCACCTATGGCGCGTTTACCTCCCGCTGGTTCAACTCAATACAATTTCCGGGGCAGAGCTGGACGAAGCTGGAGCCGTTCGCACACTCGCAGGACGAAATACAGCTCGCCCTGGCCGACGTCACTATCTCCCTTGATGCCGCCGACTGGTTCGATATCAAAGAGCCTGTCCACAACGTGATCCGCGTGGATATGCCGCCGAAGGCCCGCCAACAATATCGTGAAATGGAAAAAGAAATGTTCCTTGAACTGAACGGCGAAGGCATCGAAGCGCCGAACGCCGCGGCAAAGACGGTAAAATGTCTGCAAATTGCCAGCGGCGCGGTGTACACCGACGACGCCGGGAGCTGGTCCGAACTGCACGACGCGAAGCTGCAGGCGCTGGACAGTATTCTCACCGAAGCAGCCGGCGCGCCGGTGCTGGTGGCCTACCACTGGAAACACGACCTTGAGCGCCTGCTTAAAGCATTTCCACGCGGTCGCCACCTCGACCAGGATCCACAGACCCTTCGCGACTGGAACGCCGGAAAAATACCGGTCCTGTTCGCGCACCCGGCCAGCGCAGGCCACGGCCTGAATATGCAGGACGGCGGCAACATACTGGTGTTTTTCTCGCACTGGTGGGACCTGGAGCAGTACCAGCAAATTATCGAACGCATCGGGCCAACCCGGCAGATTCAGGCCGGACACAACCGCCCGGTGTTCATTCACTACATTATCGCCGCCGACACTATGGACGAAATGGTGATGGAGCGGCGTAACTCAAAACGAACAGTGCAGGACATCCTGCTCGATGCCATGAAAAAGAGAGGTATAGCATGACACCGGTTATCTCTGACACTGACCTGATTAATATCAAAGAAGTTGAGCGCTCTGTTGGCCTGAAAAAATCCAGCATTTATGAGCGCATCAGTAATAACGAATTTCCGAAGCCTAAGAAGCTCGGGAGCCGAACCTCCCGCTGGGTACGCGGCGAGGTCGAAGAGTGGAAAAAACAGTTTCTTTAAATCAAACGCAGCTGGTCAATATAATCCGCATACCACTGCATCATCTCCCGACGCCCTTCCATATACAGGGCATGGTTATAAACCCCGCGTATATTGTTCTTGTCCACGTGAGCGATCTGGAGTTCAATCCAGTCAGAGTTGAATCCTTTATCGTTCAGGATGGTGCTGAACGTATGCCGGAAGCCATGCCCTACTACCCTCCCCTTATATCCCAGCGTGTGGATCATCCGGTTTATTGTGTTCTCGCTCATTACCTTTGACGGGTCATTCCTGCCGGGGAACATATTCACGTATCGACCTGTCAGACCGTGCAACTCTTTCAGCAATACAACAAGCTGATCGGAAAGCGGTACCAGGTGCGGGCGGTCCATCTTCATAAATTCGGCAGGTATCTCCCACAGCCGGTTATCGAAATCTACCCATTCCCATTTTGAATGCCGCAGTTCGTAAGTACGCAGCCCTGCCAGCATCATGATCTGCAAACCCAACCGGGGGAACGGACTCCCCTTGTAACCTTCAAGCGCCGCCAGAAAATCGGGCAGTTCTTCAGCCGTCAGGAAGGGAAAGGACTCCCCCTTATGGCCGGTCATGGCACTGTTCAGTTCGCTGACGGGGTTATACTTCGCGCGCCCGGTCGCAACTGCATAGCTGAATACTTCACCGCACCACCGGCGCGTTTTGGCTGCTTTCTCGGTTGCGCCGCGATTCTCAATTTTGCGCAGTGCCGCCAGCATCTGAACCGGTTCGATTTCAGCAACTGGCAGCTTACCCACAGCTGGGAAAATATCTTTGTTGAACGCTTCGAGAATGTCAGAGGCATAGCCAGGCGACCAGCGCGGCTTCTTGAATTCGTGCCATTCTGCGGCAATCTCTTTAAACGTGATCGTCTTTGCTGCCGCAGCTGCAACATGGCTTTTGACCTTCACCGGGTCAACACCTGCTGCAACGTTCCGCCTGGCCTCGTCTCGCTTTTCGCGAGCGGCCGCCAGCGAAACAGCCGGGTACACACCGAGCGCCAGCATCTTTTCTTTACCGGCGAAGGTATAGCGATAGCGCCAGTATTTTGCCCCACTGGTTTTCACCAGCAGAATAAGCCCGTTACCGTCTGGCAGCTTGTAGTCTTTTTCGGCAGGCTTTGCCGTCTCGACCTGTCGTGCGTTTAGTTTCATAGGTACCCGCCTCAAACTCAGATACCCGTTTATGTACCCGTTTTAAATTTGGATTGCAACGGTAAAAGGTGGATAACGGCGGACAAACAAAACAGTCAACACCGCGAAAAACAAGGAAAAAATGACGATTGGGGATGGTACTGGATGAAATGATGGTGCCGATAATAGGAGTCGAACCTACGACCTTCGCATTACGAATGCGCTGCTCTACCAACTGAGCTATATCGGCCCTGAAAAGGACATGTTCACGAGTGCGAATCACGGTGGACAAGGTTAAAACTAACCGGGCGATGCGTCAATGGCCTTGAGAATCAAATGGCTACTTTTGCATCACCCGGCGTTAATTAGGCACGAATGGTATCGTCACCGAAGCCAACCCACTTGTAGGTGGTCAGCGCTTCGAGGCCCATCGGGCCGCGCGCGTGCAGTTTTTGCGTGCTGACGGCCACTTCTGCGCCCAGGCCAAACTGGCCGCCGTCGGTGAAGCGCGTGGAGGCGTTCACGTAGACTGCCGAGGAGTCGACCTCGTTGACGAAGCGGTTAGCGTGGCTCAGGGTGCGCGTCAGGATAGCGTCGGAGTGCTGGGTGCCGTGCTCGCGGATGTGGGCGATAGCGTCGTCCAGACCAGCCACTACCTTCACGTTAAGATCCAGCGACAAGAACTCATTGTCGTACTCTTCCGCTTTCACCGCCACAACCTGCGCCGGGCCAGCTTTTAACAGCGCCATGGCATTGTCTGCCGCGTGCAGCGTCACGCCGCTCTGCGCCATCTGCTTGCTCAGCGCGGGCAGAAAACGTTCCGCGATATTCTGATTCACCAGCAGTGTTTCCACCGTGTTACAGGTGCTTGGGCGCTGGGTTTTGGCGTTGACGATGATTTTCAGCGCCGGTTCAATTTCAGCCGTGTCATCCACATAGATATGACACACGCCAATCCCGCCGGTGATCACCGGGATCGTCGATTGTTCGCGACACAGTTTATGCAGCCCTGCGCCGCCGCGTGGGATCAGCATGTCGATGTATTTATCCATGCGCAGCATTTCGCTGACCAGCGCGCGGTCCGGGTTGTCGATCGCCTGAACGGCGCCCGCTGGTAAGCCGCACTCCTGCAACGCTTTTTGGATGACCTTCACCGTGGCGGCGTTGGTGCGATGTGTCTCTTTCCCGCCACGCAGAATCGCCGCGTTGCCGGTTTTCAGGCACAGGCTGGCGACGTCAACGGTGACGTTCGGGCGCGCTTCATAAATCACGCCAATTACGCCGAGCGGGACGCGGCGACGTTCAATGCGCAGGCCGCTGTCGAGCAGCCCACCGTCAATCACCTGCCCTACCGGATCGGCGAGCGTGCAAACCTGGCGCACATCGCTGGCGATGGCGGAGAGACGCGCCGGGGTGAGCGCCAGCCTGTCGAGCATCGCCTCGCTCAGGCCGTTGGCGCGCGCGTCAGCCAGATCCTGCTGGTTAGCGTCGAGGATCTCTGCGCTGAATGTTTCCAGATAATCAGCAATTTTTTCCAGAGCCTGATTTTTTTCACGGCTCGATAGCTGCGCCAGCTTATAAGAAGCCTGTTTGGCAGCAATGCCCATTTGTTCGAGCATGGTGAACTCCTTAGCGGGTGATCATATCGTCACGATGGACGGCAACCGGGCCGTACTCATAGCCGAGAATAGCATCGATTTGCTGTGAGTGGTGTCCGGCAATAAGGCGCAGCGCATCGCTGTTATAACGGCTAACGCCGTGCGCGATATCCCGCCCTTCAAGGCTGCGGATGCGGATCACTTCACCACGGGAGAAATTACCCGTCACGTTTTTAATGCCTTTTGGAAGTAATGAACTTCCGCGTTCGAGAATCGCGGAGGTTGCGCCTTCATCGACGGTAATTTCACCTGCGGGCGGTGCGCCGAAGATCCAGCGTTTACGGTTCTCCAGCGGCGTGTCCTGCGCGTGGAAGCGCGTACCGACGGAGACTTCCGCCATCACGTCGCCAATCACGCCCTGGCGGCTGCCTGCGGCGATAATGGTTTCAATACCGGCGCGGCAGGCGACATCGGCAGCCTGCAATTTGGTGCCCATTCCGCCTGTGCCGAGGCCAGAGACGCTGTCGCCCGCGACGGCGCGTAGCGCATCATCAATGCCGTGCACGTCGGTAATCAGTTTGGCATCCGGGTTGCTGCGCGGGTCGGCGGTGAAGAGGCCCTGTTGATCGGTCAGCAGCAGCAGTTTGTCGGCACCGGCCAGAATCGCCGCCAGCGCAGACAGGTTGTCGTTATCGCCGACTTTAATTTCAGCGGTGGCGACCGCGTCGTTCTCGTTAATCACCGGCACGATATTGTTATCGAGCAGCGCGCGCAGGGTATCGCGCGCGTTGAGGAAACGTTCTCTGTCTTCCATATCCGCACGGGTCAGCAGCATCTGCCCGACGTGAATACCGTAAATAGAGAACAGTTGTTCCCACAGCTGAATGAGGCGGCTCTGGCCGACAGCGGCCAGCAGTTGTTTCGAAGCGATAGTCGCGGGCAGTTCAGGGTAACCCAGATGCTCACGCCCGGCGGCAATTGCTCCTGACGTTACAATGACAATTCGATGCCCGGCCGCGTGAAGCTGAGCACACTGGCGAACCAGTTCAACGATATGCGCGCGATTCAGGCGGCGCGATCCGCCCGTTAAAACACTGGTGCCCAGTTTGACCACCAGCGTCTGACTATCACTCATGATTCTCTGCCGTTAAAAGTGAAAAAATGAAACCAGGTTCACGTTTTATCAGGAGTCAGCCCGCTTGCCAACAGGCAGCGCGGAAAGCGAGGGATTTTATTGCGCGCGATCAGTAAGCTTAACCGCACGTTTTGACGCTTTTATGACAAATCTAATTAACGGCACTTTTTTAATATAATTCTGACATTCTCCTGACATTGTCATAAATCTTTCATTGAGAAACGTTACAACCCTTCCTGTTTTTTCATCTGGATACATTTTTATAAATTTTGTCTTATTAAAAAATCAGGAAATGGAAATGAAAAAAAGCACTCTGGCATTAATGATGATTAGCGCGTTAACCACCACTTCCGCAGTACAGGCGGCTGAGGTGTATAACAAGAATGGCAATAAACTGGATGTATACGGCAAAGTAAAGGCCATGCATTATATCAGTGATTATGATAGCAAAGATGGTGATCAGACTTATGTACGTTTTGGTATTAAAGGTGAAACGCAGATTAATGAAGATTTAACTGGCTATGGCCGTTGGGAATCTGAATTCTCCGGCAATAAAACCGAAAGTGATTCTACACAAAAAACACGTCTGGCCTTTGCCGGTCTGAAATTGAAAAATTTCGGTTCTTTCGATTATGGTCGTAACCTGGGCGCACTGTATGACGTTGAAGCCTGGACCGATAT
The DNA here is from genome assembly GCF_057782505.1 of Pseudocitrobacter sp. CD920760. NCBI lineage: Bacteria > Pseudomonadati > Pseudomonadota > Gammaproteobacteria > Enterobacterales > Enterobacteriaceae > Pseudocitrobacter > Pseudocitrobacter sp. CD920760. The sequence continues at coordinate 994,091 of NZ_CM173490.1, read as the reverse complement.
GTTCCCGGAATTCGGCGGTGACTCTTCAGCGCAAACCGATAACTTTATGACCAAACGCGCCAGCGGCCTGGCGACCTATCGCAATACCGATTTCTTCGGCGTGGTAGATGGCCTTGATTTAACCCTGCAATATCAAGGGAAAAACGAAAACCGCGACGTGAAGAAACAAAACGGCGACGGTTTTGGCACCTCACTGGCTTATGACTTTGGCGGCAGCGATTTCGCCATCAGCGGCGCGTACACGTCTTCCGATCGTACGGCGGACCAGCAAAATATCGCCCTTGCCCCGCGTGGTCAGGGTAATAAAGCGGAAGCGTGGGCTACGGGCCTGAAATATGACGCCAATAATATTTATCTGGCGACGTTCTATTCTGAAACCCGCAACATGACGCCGATTTCGGGTGGGTTTGCTAATAAAGCACAAAACTTTGAGGTCGTCGCACAGTATCAGTTCGATAACGGCCTCCGCCCATCGCTGGGTTATGTCTTATCTAAAGGCAAAGATATTGAGAACATCGGCAGTGAAGACCTGGTAAATTATATTGATGTGGGTGCGACCTATTACTTCAACAAAAACATGTCCGCGTTTGTTGATTACCGCATCAACCAGCTGAAAAGCGATAATAAACTCGGTATCAACGACGATGATATCGTCGCGCTGGGGATGACTTACCAGTTCTGATAAAAAAGCCCGCCTAATCAGGTGGGCTCATATTGCTGACAACGTGCGCTTTGTATGTGCCGGATGCGGCGTAAACGCCTTATCCGGCCTACCGATCCGTAGGCCTGATAAGCGAAGCGCCATCAGGCGCAGTTCGGCACCGTTGCCGGATAAGCGTAGCGCATCCGGCATACTCTCATCGCCTTAAGCAGATAAACGCATCGGCTCGTCGTCAAAACCTTCTGCCGGTTCCAGCTTCAGGTCTAATGTTGCCAGTAACTCGCGTGCTCGTTCGTGAAACCCGCGTAACGTTTGCTCTACGCGCTCATTAATTTCAGGATCGTTAATCGCCGTCGCCTGCCATTTGCCATCTTTATTGAACAGACCAAACTGGTAGCTGTAGGTGAAACGGTCCGCCTGCGCTTCCATTTCCATCCACCATCCCCAGAATTCACGGCTTTCAGGCGCTGGCTTAACGTTCACACATACAGCAAGGCAATCGAAAAAGAAGCGGTTCTCTTCACACTGCTCCTCACGGATGTAAGGGCCTAGCGCAGTGAGTTTTTTAATCAGTCTGCTCTTCGGGTGTCCACTCGGTAACGTCATTGCGATCTCCTTTGGTGATGCAACTGTTTTACCAAATCAATAAAATTTAGCAATCTATTAACTAAATCTATTATTGATCCACCCTGCAATTTCTTTCAGTGCTTTGTCAAAATTGCGGTACACCGGGTTAAACGGCACGTTCAGAAGTTTACCCTCTGACGAGGAGGAAACGATAAGGCGCGACTCCTCTTCCGGGCTGAACGGATCGTTATTCCAGTAGCCAGACAGCATCGGTGTGGGGCAACGGCGGCCCAGCAAACCCTGTGTTTTCAGCGAGTAACGATTGAGTTCGATACGCAGCGCTTCATCAGAGGCATCATGCATGCCCAGACGCGAAGCCAGCACATCAAGATACATTTCCGGCACGCGGCCCTGACGCAGCGGATCGTTCAACAGGCAGTGAACGATGGGGCCCAGGCAGGCCACGCCGCGCAGGCGCTGAGATTCGAGATACGCCAGGCGCACCGCCACGTTCGCGCCGAAGCGGAAGCCAAACGCCGCAACGCGCGTGTGATCGACCCACGGAATGTTCGGCAATTCGCGCAGCAAGTGCTGATGCAGCTGACTGGAGTCCTGAGTGAGCTTCCACTTCGATGAACCGCCAATCGATGGCATATCCAGCGTCAGCATCGCAATGCCCAGCGGCGCGAAGTAGTGTTCATATAAGCTGTAGTAATCAATTTGCAGGCCGTCGAGCCCGCCGCACATCAGCACCGTCGGAAACGGGCCGTCGCCTTTTGGCATGTGCAGGAACGCGCTGACCGGCGCTCCGCCTGGAACAGGAATGTCCAGCTCGCGCATTTCACCCGGCAGACGTTTAGCCGCTTCGGCATAAGCGCGATTGGCCAGCACCTGCGCCTGTTCGGCAAGTTCATCGCCTTTCAGGTGAGGATAGGCCGCAATGCTGTAGAGATTGGAGGCGTGCAGCCAGTGGCGGCCGCTGAGCAGCGGGTCATCTTCCTGCGTCGCTTTTTGCTGCCACTGCATCGCCTGAGTTGACCATTCGTAGATCCAGTTGCCACCGCGATAGCCGACCACCGTGTCGAGCATGCCTTCGTCGGTGCGCTCGGCCTGGCTCATCACGATGCGCGCCTGCACATCAAGAATTTCCTGCGGCGAGATACCGCGCCAGATCCACATCAGGCGGTTAATCATGCGATACCAGTGTGGGACGGTTTTACCGTCAAGCGCAGACTGCACCGCAGGATCGCTCCCCGCGTTAAATCGACGCACCAGCGTGGAGGTTTCAGGGTGTTTGAAACGCGGTTTGAACAGGGTTTCGCTAAGATTCGCCTCTGACATCGCATGATCTCCATGAATACGAGCTTTGGACTATTGTACCGCGCCGGGCAGTAAAAAAAACAACGCCCGGCATTGCCGGGCGCTGGAATCGCATTTATTGCAGGGATTAACGGCCAGCAATAGGCGGTACGAAGACCACACCCATATCCCACGGCTGTTCAATCCAGGTATCCTGCGGGATATCAATCACATAATCGTCAACCAGCGGACGACCAGCCGGTTTAGCGAAGATGGTGACGAAGTGGGCTTTAGGATACATTTCGCGGATAGCCACTGCGGTGCCGCCGGTATCAACCAGGTCGTCGATCACGATAAAGCCTTCACCGTCGCCTTCAGCGCGTTTCAGGACGGTCAGCTCGCGCTGGTTGTCGTGGTCGTAGCTGGAGATGCAAACGGTATCAACATGACGAATGCCCAGTTCACGTGCCAGCAGAGCGCCTGGTACCAGACCCCCACGGCTAACGGCAATGATGCCTTTCCACTGTTCAACAGGTAACAGACGGCTTGCCAGTTTGCGGGCGTGAATCTGCAACATGTCCCAGGTGACGACGTATTTTTCGCTCATGTGAAAATATCCCAGCCTGTGTTATACGGCTTAAAAAGTGTTCAAGGGGGAAATAGGTTGCGCGAGATTATAGAGATCTGACGCACTAAAAACCAGCCTTAAGGGCACTCTGCCCCTCTTTTTCCGTGGTTTGTTCTACCAGATGATACAGAAAGTGGTATTCTCGACCCTATCTCGCAAGCGCAGCTTGTGGTGTCTGTTTCGCTATTTATTACTCTTATTCCAGATGCATAACGCCGTAAGGAGACTCATCGTGTCGGAACTGTCTCAACTCTCCCCGCAACCGCTGTGGGATATTTTTGCCAAAATTTGTTCTATTCCTCACCCGTCTTATCACGAAGAGCAACTGGCTGAACACATCATCGGCTGGGCGAAAGAAAAAGGTTTCCATACGGAACGCGACGAAGTCGGTAACATTCTGATTCGTAAAGGTGCAACCGCCGGAATGGAAAACCGCAAACCGGTCGTTCTGCAGGCGCACCTCGATATGGTGCCGCAGAAAAATAACGATACCGTTCATGACTTCACTAAAGATCCAATCCAGCCGTATATCGATGGCGAGTGGGTGAAAGCCCGCGGCACCACGCTGGGCGCCGACAACGGTATCGGTATGGCTTCCGCGCTGGCGGTACTGGCTGACGATAAGGTTGAGCACGGCCCGCTAGAAGTGCTGCTGACCATGACCGAAGAAGCGGGCATGGACGGCGCGTTCGGCCTGAAAGCCAACTGGTTACAGGCGGATATCCTGATTAACACCGACTCTGAAGAAGAGGGTGAAATCTACATGGGTTGCGCGGGCGGTATCGATTTTACCTCCAACCTGCACCTCGATCGCGAAGCCATTCCGGCAGGCTTCCAGAGCTTTAAGCTGACGCTGAAAGGCCTGAAAGGCGGCCATTCCGGCGGCGAAATTCATGTCGGCCTGGGCAACGCCAACAAACTGCTGGTACGTTTCCTGGCAGGACACGCGGAAGAGCTGGATCTGCGTCTGGTTGATTTCAACGGTGGTACGCTGCGTAACGCCATTCCGCGTGAAGCCTTCTCTACCGTTGCCGTGGCGGCGGATAAAGTAGAATCTCTGAAAGCGCTGGTTGGCCAATATCAGGATATCCTGAAAAACGAGCTGGCTGAGAAAGAGAAGAACCTGACCGTGCTGCTGGAGTCCGTCAGCAACGATAAAGCCGCGCTGACCGCGCAGTCTCGCGATGCTTTCGTTCGCCTGCTGAACGCTACGCCGAACGGTGTGATCCGCAACTCTGACGTGGCAAAAGGCGTGGTTGAAACCTCTCTGAACGTCGGCGTTGTGACTATGACTGACGACAACGTGGAAATCCACTGCCTGATTCGTTCGCTTATCGACACCGGTAAAGAATATGTGGTCAGCATGCTGGATTCACTGGGTAAACTGGCTGGCGCGAAAACCGAAGCCAAAGGTAGCTACCCTGGCTGGCAGCCGGACGCAAACTCTCCGGTGATGCATCTGGTGCGTGAAACCTATCAGCGTCTGTTCAACAAGACGCCGAACATTCAGGTTATCCACGCAGGTCTGGAATGCGGTCTGTTCAAAAAACCGTATCCGGAAATGGACATGGTCTCCATCGGGCCAACCATTACGGGCCCGCACTCCCCGGATGAGCAGGTTCATATCGAAAGCGTGGGTCATTACTGGCGGCTTCTGACTGAACTGCTGAAAGCGATTCCGGCGAAGTAATATCCGTTAAGCCGGGCGGCAATCACTGCCCGGCTTTTTATACCTCTCGCGCCATCAGGTAATTAATAAACCACTCTCCCCGCGCCTCAACATTTTGCTCGCGCACCAGCACAAATCCCTGACCTTCAAAGAACGGTTTTGCCGTAATGCTCGCCGCAACGGTCACTTTTCCCGGCAACATTTTCGCCAGCAATGCTCGTAACAGCGCCCCGGCAATCCCCTGCCGCGCGTAATCTGGCGAGACAAAAAGCAGGTCGATGTAATGACCAACGGCGGTGATAAAACCGACAACCTTGCCATCAGCCTCCGCGACCAGCACCACGGAAGAGGCTAATTTCTGCCGCCACTGCACATCATCCACCTGACCCCAGGCGGCAATTTGCGCGGGGGAATAGTGCTGACTGGCGGTTTCGTGGACCGCGCGCAGGAAAATCTGGCTCAGTTGCGGCAGTTCATGCGGCTGCCAGGGGCGAATGTTCATGATTAAAGTCCTAACACCAGTTGTCTTTCAAGTTGTGGATCAAGCAGCGTAACGTGCAGCCCCACCAGCCGGACACCGCGCCCGGCACGGCGTTCGTGCCAGGTTTTGTAGGCGGTGGCGATCAGGTCTTCTTTGTTCAGACGCGGCCAGACGTGTTCCTGAGTCGTGAGCTGGAAGTCATTAAATTTGAGTTTCACGCCCTGGCGGGCAATCAGCAGGTCGGGTTTGACCTTCGCCAGCCGTCGCTCCAGCTCCGGGTAGAGACGTTCGATAATCGCTTCACACGCTGACCAGTCGTGAATATCTTCCGCCAGTGTGCGTTCCACGCCGATCGATTTTCGCAGCCGTTCGTTATTGATGGCGCGCTCATCAATGCCCTGGCTGCGTTCCCATAATATGCGGCCAAATTTACCAAAGCGTTTCAACAGCATGGCGAGATCGCTTTTCTGCACGTCTTCGCAGGTTTTCAGCCCCATACTTTCGAGCTTCGCAGCCGAAACTTTGCCGACGCCGGGGATTTTTTCCAGCGGCAATGTTTTCAGGAACGCGGGAACGTCGGCGGGTGTGAGAACAAACTGGCCGTTGGGTTTGTTGAGATCGAAGGCGATTTTGGCGAGAAACTTTACCGGGGCGATGCCTGCGGAAGCCGTGAGATGTAATTCGTTGAAGATAGTCTGCCGAATTTCCTGCGCAATAAGCGTGGCAGAACCATGGCAGTGCACGCTGTCGCTGACGTCGAGATAGGCTTCATCCAGCGACAAGGGTTCAATCAGCGAGGTGTAGCGAGAGAAGATTTCACGGATGTGCTCAGAGGCTTCTTTGTAGGCGTCAAAACGGCCTGGTAAAAGCGTGAGGTGCGGGCAAAGCTTAAGCGCCATGCCGGTGGGCATTGCGCTACGTACGCCGAATTTCCGCGCCGGGTAGTTGGCGGTGCTGATGACGCCGCGTCGTTCACGGCTGCCGCCAATGGCGATGGGGATGTCGCGCAGCGCAGGATTATCGCGCATCTCTACCGCTGCGAAGAAGCAGTCCATATCGACGTGGATAATTTTGCGCATACATAGCCCCCGGATGTTACTGGACAAGTATACAGTATAATTAGAGGGCGTGAGAAGAGAGAAAACAGTCTGCATTGCCGGATGACGGCTACGCCTGATCCGGCCTACTGCTCGAGTGATAGGTAGGCCCGGTAAGCGAAGCGCCACCGGGCATTAATGCACGCAGCTTGCGAGGGTTTACAAAATCCTCTTCTGCTGTTGCAACGCTTCGCGCGCCATGCGCTTTTTGCGCGCATCACAGGGCTCCGGGCAGTCGCAGACTTTCTCCAGCCCCAGCGAGGTAATCCCGCCACAGCTGCCCTGGATACTTTTGCGCTTAATGATGTACCCCAGCGACATGCCGAGGATCACCAGCGCGAAAATCGCAAACGTCGCCAGAAATACCGTGAGCATCATCAGCCTCCAAAATCATCGAGCATGATGTTTTCATCTTCCACGCCCAGGTCTTTGAGCATTTTGATGACAGCCGCGTTCATCATCGGCGGCCCACACATATAGAACTCACAATCTTCCGGGGCCGGATGGTCGCGCAGATAGTTTTCATACAGAACATTATGGATAAAGCCCGTGTAACCCGTCCAGTTGTCTTCCGGCAGCGCGTCCGATAGCGCGATGTGGAAGGTGAAGTTCGGGTTGTCACGCGCCAGTTGTTCGAATTCGTCCTGATAGAACATTTCACGCAACGAACGCGCCCCGTACCAGAAGCTGATTTTCCGCTTGCTGTGCAGGCGTTTAAGCTGGTCGAAAATATGCGAGCGCATCGGCGCCATCCCGGCTCCGCCGCCGATGAAGACCATCTCGGCGTCCGTGTCTTTGGCAAAGAACTCACCAAACGGCCCGGAAATCGTCACTTTATCGCCCGCTTTCAGCGACCAGATGTAAGAGGACATAATCCCCGGCGGCGCATCCGGCACGCTCGGCGGCGGCGTGGCAATACGCACGTTGAGCATGATGATGCCCTTCTCCTCCGGATAGTTCGCCATTGAGTAGGCGCGCACCGTCGGTTCTTTTACCTCAGAAACGTAACGGAAAAGATTGAATTTATCCCAGTCGGAACGGTACTCATCTGGCACGTCAAAATCGGCGTACGCAACCTTATGCGATGGACATTCAATCTGAATATAGCCCCCCGCGCGGAACGGTACGACCTCACCTTCCGGGATCGCCAGCTTCAGCTCTTTGATAAACGTCGCTTTGTTATCATTAGAGATAACCTCGCATTCCCATTTTTTGACACCAAAGATCTCATCCGGCAGTTCAATTTTCATGTCCTGCTTCACCGCGACCTGACACGCCAGACGGCAGCCCTCTTTGGCTTCGCGTTTGGTGATATGCGCCAGTTCGGTCGGCAGGATGTCACCGCCCCCTTCTTTAATTTTCACGCGGCACTGGCCGCAGGAGCCGCCGCCGCCGCATGCGGACGAGACGAAAATCCCGTTGCTGGAGAGCGTATTCAGCAGCTTGTCGCCCGCCGGCGTGCGGATCTGTCGGTCGGCTTCGTTGTTGATTTCAATCACCACATCGCCCGAGTTCACCAATTTCGATTTGGCAAACAGGATCAGCACCGACAGCGCCAGTACGATGAGGGTGAACATGGCCACGCCAAGTATAATTTCCATTTTCTTCGCCCCTTATAGCTGCACGCCGGAGAACGACATAAAGCCAAGCGCCATCAAACCGGTGGTGATAAAGGTGATCCCTAAGCCCTGCAAACCCGCAGGGACGTTTGAGTATTTCATTTTTTCGCGAAGACCAGCCATGGCGACAATGGCCAGCATCCAGCCAATCCCGGAGCCGAAACCGTAGACGATAGATTCGCCAAAGTTATAGTCGCGCTGAACCATAAACGACACGCCGCCAAAGATGGCGCAGTTCACGGTGATAAGCGGCAGGAAGATCCCTAACGCGGTATACAGTGCCGGGAAGTATTTATCGAGGATCATCTCCAGAATTTGCACCAGCGCGGCTATCACGCCGATAAAAGTGATAAAACTCAGGAAGCTGAGATCCACGCCATCCATCAACGCGCCGTCGCGCAGCACCAGGTTGTAAACGAGGTTGTTCGCTGGAACGGAAATACCCAGTACCAACGTAACGGCAACGCCAAGACCAAACGCGGTCGAAACTTTTTTCGATACCGCGAGGAACGTACACATCCCCAGGAAGAACGCCAGCGCCATGTTTTCAATAAAGACGGCACGGACAAAGAGGCTGATATAGTGAGCCATCGGTTACTCCTTCTCCTGCTGTTCTGGCTTCCAGGTGCGAAGCGCCCAGATCAGCAGGCCGATGATGAAAAAGGCGCTCGGTGCTAACAGGAACAGGCCGTTTGGCTGGTACCAGCCGCCGTTTTGCACCGTTTGCAGAATCGTAATGCCAAACAGCTTGCCGCTGCCGATAAGCTCACGCAGAAAGCCGACAATCATCAGAATCGCGCCGTAGCCCAGGCCGTTGCCGATGCCGTCCATAAAGCTCGCCAGCGGTGGCGCTTTCATGGCATAGGCTTCCGCGCGCCCCATCACGATACAGTTGGTGATGATCAGGCCGACGAAGACCGAGAGCTGTTTTGAGATCTCATAAGCGAAGGCGCGCAGCAGCTGATCGACGACGATCACCAGCGAAGCGATGATCGCCATCTGCACGATGATGCGTACGCTGTTTGGAATATGGTGGCGGATCATCGAGATAAACATGCTCGAAAACGCCGTGACCAGCGTCACCGCGATAGTCATCACAAATGCGGTTTCCAGTTTAGTGGTCACCGCCAGCGCCGAGCAGACGCCGAGGACCTGAAGCGCAATCGGGTTGTTGGCAATCAACGGCCCCACCAGCACGCGCTTCACTTCTTTCATATCGCCCTGTTCAGCCATTATTCAGCACTCCTTCACGAACCTGTTTCAGGAATGGGCCAAAACCGAGGTCGCCCATCCAGAAATCAAAACTATGCTGTACGCCATTAGCGGTTAACGTGGCGCCGGAGAGGCCATCCACCGCGTATTCATCACCCTGACGCGCCCCACCTTTCACCACTTTCAGCGCCGGTTTGCCGCTGTCATCGACCACTTTTTTACCGATAAACTGCGCGCGCCAGTTCGGATTTTCGATTTCACCGCCCAGCCCCGGGGTTTCGCCCTGGTCGTAATAGGTGATGCCTTTCACCGTGCGGCCATCCGTATCCAGCGCCACAAAGGCGTACATCATCGACCACAGCCCGTTGCCGTAAACCGGCAGCACGATTTCCTGTACCTTTTGCTGTGCGTCTTTGACCAGATAGATTTCAACCACGTTGCTACGGCGTTTAATGCCCGCCGGATCGTCATGGGCGTCGAGCTGGACGCTTTGCTCCGGGTCTTTCAGCGCCAGCGCCTGGTTGAAGGACGCCGGGTCGCTATCAAGCAGGCTGCCGGTTTTCAAATCCAGCAGGCGTGGGGTGATGCGTTCACTAAAGATATCGGCTACATCGTCGGTGGACATGCCCTGCTGCATCAACCCGGCGACGGCGAGAATATTGCGCTGTTTATCGAGCGCGCGCTGTTCCTGCTGGCGCGATTTCAATCCTACCGCTGAGCCCGCCACCACGATGGAGCACACCAGGCAGAGCACCAGCACCACCAGCAGCGTTTTGCCGATGCTATCGTTACTTTTAACTTCAGCCACGCGACTTCCTCCGCTTAATGTTGGCCTGCACCACCAGGTAGTCAAACAGCGGCGCAAAGAGGTTGGCGAACAGAATCGCCAGCATCATCCCTTCCGGATAGGCCGGGTTTACCACGCGAATAAGCACGCACATCACGCCAATCAACGCGCCGTAGCACCACTTCCCTTTATCGGTAAACGACGCCGAGACGGGGTCGGTCGCCATAAACATCATGCCGAACGCGAAACCGCCGAGCACCAGATGCCAGTACCACGGCATGGCGAACATCGGGTTAGTGTCGGAACCCACAACGTTGAACAGCGTGGCGCTAGCCATCATGCCGAGCATCACCCCGGCGACAATGCGCCAGGAGGCCACACGCCCGTAGATGATGATGGCTCCACCGAGCAAAATCATCAGCGTCGAGACTTCACCAATGGAACCGGGAATGTTGCCGAGGAAAGCGTCCATCCACGTGACCGGTTGCCCGGTCGCGACGTTGACCAGCGTTTCACCGCCGTGGCTCGCCCACTGGGAAAGCGGCGTCGCGCCGGAGAAACCGTCCGCTGCCGTCCATACCAGGTCGCCGGAGATTTGCGCCGGATAAGCAAAGAACAGGAACGCGCGACCGGCCAGCGCCGGGTTAAGGAAATTGCGCCCGGTGCCGCCGAAGATCTCTTTGGCGATCACCACGCCGAAAGAGATGCCCAGCGCCGCCTGCCAGAGAGGCATGGTGGGCGGGACAATCAGCGCGAACAGAATGGAGGTGACGAAGAAGCCTTCGTTGACTTCATGCTTGCGAATAATCGCGAACAGCACTTCCCAGAAGCCGCCGACCAGGAAAACGGTGGCGTAAATCGGCACGAAGAACACTGCGCCCAGCGTCATCATGCTGAGCCAGCCGGCGTCAGGTGCGAAACTCACGCCCAACGCCTGCGCAAGGCTGTAGTGCCAGTTTGCGGCAATCACCTGCTGAAGCTGTTCCGCGCCGTACAGTTTATGCAGCGCCGGGATGGTTTGCAGACCGACGCTGTACATTCCCCAGAACATCGCCGGGAAGACCGCAAACCAGACCAGAATCATCATGCGTTTGAGGTCGATAGCATCGCGCACGTGCGCCGCACCTTTCGTTACCTGCCCCGGCGTATACAGCAGCGTCGCTGCCGCCTCATACAGGGGATAATATTTTTCCAGCTTGCCGCCGTGGGTGAAGTGCGGCTCAAGTTTTTCGACCAGATGCTTTAAGCCCATCACTTATCCTTCCTGCTCAATTTGGGTTAACACGCTGCGCAGCACCGGGCCATATTCATATTTCCCTGGGCAGACGTAGGTACAAAGCGCCAGATCTTCTTCATCCAGCTCCAGGCACCCCAGCGCCTGCGCGCTGTCGGAATCGCCCGCCAGCAGGTCGCGCAGCAGCATCGTCGGCAAAATATCCAGCGGCATGACACGCTCATAGCTGCCAATCGGCACCATCGCGCGCGCGCCGCCGTGGGTATCGGTGGAGAGGTTAAAGAGTTTGTGCTTCAGGAAGTGCCCAAGCGTGGTGCGGGTGATGGAAAATTTGTCACGGCCCGGCGCAACCCAGCCAAGCAGCTCTTTTTCGCGCCCTTCTTTCAGCACGCTCACCTGCAAATGAAAACGCCCCAGGAATGCCTGCGGGCCAACCGCCTGGCTGCCGTTGAGTACGGAACCGGACAACACGCGGTTCTCGCCTTCCAGCAATTCACCCTGCGTGAGTTCCTCCAGCGAGGCGCCCAGACGCGTGCGCAGCAGGCGCGGCTGTTTCACCTGCGGCCCGCCGAGCGCAATCACGCGCTCTACCCACAATTCACCGTCGAGGAACAGTTTGCCGATAGCGATCACGTCCTGATAGTTCAGGTGCCAGACCTGTTTTTCGAGGCTTACCGGCTCAAGGAAGTGAATGTGTGTACCCACTAACCCCGCCGGATGCGGCCCGGTGAACTGATTAAACGTTACCTGCCCACACGGATGGCCACCGAGCTTGCCACCGCTCGCCTGACAGACATGCACTTTTCCGTCGGTGAGGCGTGTGAGCAGCGTCAGGCCCGCGTCAAACGCTTCGCGCTGGGCAAGAATTATCGGCTGCGGATCGGCGGCCAGCGGATTGGTGTCCATCGCGGTGACAAAAATCGCCGCTGGCTGCGTGCCCGGCGCTGGCGATTTGCTGAAAGGACGGGTACGCATTGCAGTCCATAAACCGGACTCAATCAGCTGTGCTTCAACGGTTTCGCGCGGCAGCGTTGCCAGCTCATCGGCGGCAAAATGGGGAAATTCAACGGCGTCATCGCCGTCGATATCAATGACGACGGACTGAAGTACACGGCGCTCACCGCGATGAATGGCGCTGACAATGCCGCTGGCTGGCGCAGTAAAGCGCACGCCGGGGATTTTTTTATCGTCGAAAAGCAGTTGCCCTTTCAGTACGCGATCGCCTTCTTGCACGGCCATTGACGGACGCAGGCCGACATAATCGTCGCCTTTTACCGCGACGCGCGTCACCGGGACATTATCGATGCGTTGTTGTTCGGGTACGCCCGCAAGGGGAATATCGAGACCCTTTGTTATTTTAATCATACTGTTAGCAGGTATCCGTTAAGGCCAGCGTTGTGATTAACGATACATAAAGAAAGGAGTGGCGGTATAAACCCCGAATCATTCCATGATGGGCGATGAGGAGAGAAACGCATCCTTTCTTACACTTCCACCACCTGAGGGTGTCTGTCAGACGTTGAGGAACGAATCAGACAGGATAGCCATATAGAAAAGGCATATTTTCCCCAGAATGATAACGTTAGTGAATCTTAACACTATATTTCTGCGGCTCGCAGCAGTTCCGCTGAATTCGGCGCTAAAATGCGAGCTATTACGCAAAGCATCGACATTTTTGCCTGCTGGCGCGTTGCTTATCAGGCCTGGGTTCGGTGTGCAATTTATTGATATTGAGGCGGGTTATGGAGTGATTTTTACTGGCGGGTGAAAACTTAATTGTAAACACAATAATCACCCTCTTGCGAAAAAATGCTGTGATGCTAATGTGAGCGCTCTAAAGACAGATAACTCTGATTTTGTCTCTCTCTTGCCTTCCTGGCATGTGGTTTTTGTTTATCAAGGAACACGTAGTATGCGTAAAATCGCATTTTTCATTGCGATGCTTCTAATGCCGTGCATTTCATTTGCCGGGTTGCTGAGCAGCAACAGCCCGATGACGCCGGTCAGTAAAGAATATAAGCAACAGTTAATGGGTTCACCGGTTTACGTTCAGATCTTCAAAGAAGAACGCGCCCTTGACCTGTACGTCAAGATGGGCGAGACGTATCAGCTCCTTGATAGCTACCGCATCTGTAATTACTCCGGCGGCCTGGGCCCGAAACGTCGCCAGGGTGACTTCAAAAGTCCGGAAGGGTTTTACTCCGTACAGCGCAGCCAGCTCAAGCCTGACAGCCGCTTCTACAAAGCCATTAACATCGGTTTCCCTAATGCTTATGACCGCGCACACGGTTATGAAGGGAAATATTTGATGATCCACGGCGCATGCGTGTCTGTGGGCTGTTATGCGATGACCGATACCGGCATTGATGAGATTTTCCAGTTTGTGACCGGGGCGTTAGTCTTCGGCCAGCAGAGCGTGCAGGTGAGTATTTATCCGTTCCGCATGAACGATGCCAATATGGAACGTCATAAATACTCAACCTATAAAGATTTCTGGCAGCAGCTGAAGCCGGGGTATGACTACTTCCAGCAAACGCATAAGCCGCCTATCGTTTCTGTGGTTGACGGGCGCTATGTCGTCAGCAAGCCGCTGAGCCACGAAGTGGTGCAGCCGCAGCTGGTATCAAACTATACGCTCCCCGAGACAAAATAAGCGCCATTCACCTGGCATAATCTTTTGCCAGGTTTCATTACCCGTCAGCGGCTGTGTCGCAATCACTGTGACCACGTCGTTGGCGGTCGTCTCCTGCTGAAAATCAATTTCCACGTCCTGATCCAACAGCGTCGCTACGCCAAACGGCGCCCGACGGGTGATCCAGAACAGGTTGGTGGAGCAGAACGCCATCACGTAGCGTCCATCGGACAACAGCATGTTGAACACGCCTTTTTCACGCAGTTGTGCGGCGAGCGTCGCAATGTATTTAAATACCGCAGGCATATTACCTGGCGTGCGCGGATAACGCTCGGTGAGCTTGTGCAGCAGCCAGCAAAAAGCTTTTTCACTGTCGGTTTCGCCGACCGGGCGGAAGTTGCCGGTTTCCAGCGATTTATAACCGTCAAGTTGGCCGTTGTGGGCGTAGGTCCAGTTGCGTCCCCACAGCTCGCGGGTGAACGGATGGGTGTTTTCCAGCGCCACGTTGCCACGATTAGCCTGACGGATATGCGCCACCACCGAGCAAGATTTTATCGGGTATTCCTGCACCAGTTTGGCAATCGGTGACTGGTAGCTTGGATGGGGATCTTTGAATGTGCGACACCCTTTGCCTTCGTAAAAGGTGATTCCCCAGCCATCTTTATGCGGGCCGGTGCCGCCACCGCGCTGAACAAGCCCGGTAAAACTGAAGCAGATATCGGTTGGCACATTGGCGCTCATCCCGAGCAGTTCACACATTCTACACCCCCACCGCTAATCGGGGCCGAAGCCCCGTCGTTCTTACGCTTTAACCATCTCTTTTTCGATCAGCATAATCAGGATATGGATCACTTTGATGTGAATTTCCTGAACGCGATCGGCATAGCCAAAGTGCGGCACGCGAATTTCGATATCCGCAGAGCCCGCCATTTTGCCGCCGTCTTTACCGGTCAGGGTGATCACTTTCATCCCCTGCGCGCGCGCCGCTTCAATCGCTTTAATCACGTTGCCGGAGTTACCCGACGTGGAGATCCCCAGCAGAACGTCGCCTGCGCGGCCTACGGATTCGACGTAACGAGAGAAGACATATTCATAGCCGAAATCATTGCTCACGCAAGAGAGGTGGCTGACATCGGAAATAGCAATCGCCGGATAGCCCGGACGGTTCTCACGATAGCGGCCCGTTAACTCTTCAGCAAAGTGCATCGCATCACAGTGGGAACCACCGTTACCGCAAGATAACACTTTACCACCCGCTTTGAAGCTGTCGGCCAGCAGCACCGCTGCACGCTGAATCGCGTGGATATTGGCTTCATCTTTCAGGAAGTTAGCCAGCGTTTCTGCCGCTTCGTTCAGTTCGTTACGAATAAGATCCTGGTACATGAGGATAATCCTTCAGTATGGGTGAAATAACTTTTTCACAGTGTACCGGATAGCATCAGCAGCGAGAAGCTAAAGCCCACCACTTCCCGATGGCTTTTGATTTTTGGTGCCTATGAAAGCGGCAACAATGTGAGCTGAGTTGTAATTATTTTGTAATCACATTGCTAAAAGAAATGACATCAACTAGAACAATACTATCACAAGTGGTCAGACCTCCTACAAGACAGGGAGCATTTCTCTATGATGATTTTGAGTATTGTTGCAACCATTGCTTTACTCGGTGTGCTCTTCTATCACCGCGTCAGCTTAACGCTGAGCAGCCTGATATTACTGGCCTGGACCGCTGCACTTGGCGCAGCAGGGCTTTGGAATCTCTGGCTGCTGGTGCCGCTGGCGATTATTCTGGTGCCGTTCAACGTACCTTCCATGCGCCGCGCGATGATCTCTGCGCCGGTGTTCCGCACCTTCTGTAAGGTGATGCCACCGATGTCGCGCACGGAGAAAGAAGCGATTGATGCCGGTACCACCTGGTGGGAAGGCGACCTGTTCCGTGGTAACCCGGACTGGAAAAAGCTGCATAACTATCCGCAGCCACGCCTGACGGCGGAAGAACAAGCGTTTATCGACGGCCCGGTAGAAGAAGCCTGCCGTATGGCAAACGACTTCGAAATTACCCATGAAATGGCGGATCTGCCGCCGGAACTGTGGGCGTATCTGAAAGAGCATCGCTTCTTTGCGATGATCATTAAGAAAGAGTACGGCGGGCTGGAGTTCTCCGCTTATGCTCAGGCGCGTGTGCTGCAAAAACTCTCCGGCGTGTCGGGTATTCTGGCGATCACCGTGGGCGTACCGAACTCATTAGGGCCGGGTGAGCTGTTACAGCATTACGGTACTGAAGAGCAGAAAAACCACTATCTGCCTCGCCTGGCACGTGGCCAAGAGATCCCTTGCTTTGCGCTGACCAGCCCGGAAGCGGGTTCCGATGCGGGTGCCATTCCGGATACCGGCGTCGTTTGCATGGGTGAATGGCAGGGCGAGCAGGTGCTGGGCATGCGCCTGACCTGGAACAAACGCTACATTACGCTGGCGCCTATCGCCACGGTGCTGGGGCTGGCGTTCAAACTCACCGACCCGGATAAACTGCTGGGCGGCGAAGAGAATCTGGGCATTACCTGTGCGTTGATTCCGACCAGCACGCCAGGCGTGGAAATTGGCCGTCGCCACTTCCCGCTGAACGTGCCGTTCCAGAACGGCCCGACCCGTGGTCAGGATATCTTCGTGCCTATCGACTACATCATCGGCGGCCCGAAAATGGCCGGACAGGGCTGGCGTATGCTGGTTGAGTGTCTGTCGGTTGGCCGTGGGATCACCCTGCCGTCGAACTCGACGGGCGGCGTGAAATCCGTCGCACTGGCGACCGGGGCGTATGCGCATATCCGCCGTCAGTTCAAAGTCTCCATCGGCAAGATGGAAGGGATTGAAGAGCCGCTGGCACGTATTGGCGGCAACGCCTACGTGATGGATGCGGCAGCATCATTAATTACCTACGGCATTATGCTCGGCGAAAAACCGGCGGTGCTGTCAGCGATTGTGAAATATCACTGTACCCACCGTGGTCAGCAGTCAATTATTGATGCAATGGATATCGCCGGCGGTAAAGGCATTATGCTCGGCGAAGGCAACTTCCTCGCCCGTGCTTATCAGGGCGCGCCGATTGCTATCACCGTTGAGGGCGCGAACATCCTGACCCGTAGCATGATGATCTTCGGCCAGGGCGCGATTCGCTGCCATCCGTATGTGCTGGACGAAATGGCCGCCGCGCAGAACAAAGACGTGAAAGCGTTTGATAACCTGCTGTTTAAACATATCGGCCATGTGGGCAGTAACAAGGTACGCAGCTTCTGGCTTGGCCTGACGCGCGGCTTAACCAGCGCCACGCCGACGCATGACCAGACGCGCCGCTACTATCAGAATCTGAACCGTTTGAGCGCCAACCTCGCGCTGCTCTCTGACGTGTCAATGGCGGTACTTGGCGGCAGCCTGAAACGCCGTGAACGTATCTCCGCGCGTCTGGGCGATGTACTGAGCCAGCTCTATCTCGCCTCTGCGGTACTGAAACGCTATGACGATGAAGGGCGTAACGAAGCCGATTTACCGCTGGTTCACTGGGGCGTGCAGGATGCGCTGTATCAGGCAGAGCAGGCGATAGATGATTTGCTGAAGAACTTCCCGAATCGCTTTGTGGCCGGTGCGCTGAGCGTGGTTATCTTCCCGACCGGTCGCCATTATCATGCGCCGTCGGATAAGCTGGACCATCAGGTGGCGAAGATCCTGCAAACGCCATGTGCCACGCGCTCCCGTATTGGCCGTGGTCAGTATCTGACGCCGAGCGAACATAACCCGGTCGGTTTGCTGGAAGAAGCGTTGATCGACGTGATGGCCGCGGACCCTATCCACCAGCGGATCTGCAAAGAGATTGGCAAAAACCTGCCGTTTACCCGTCTGGATGAACTGGCGCGTAATGCACTGGCGAAAGGGCTTATCGATCAGGAAGAAGCCAATATTCTGATTAAGGCTGAAGAGAGCCGTCTGCGCAGTATTAACGTAGATGATTTCGACGCTGACGCGCTGGCGACCAAACCGGTAAAGTTGCCGGAGAAAGTCCGCAAGATTGAAGCAGCGTAATGTAAAAACGGAGCCGAAAGGCTCCGTTTTGTTATCTGTTGAACCGTAGGCCCGATAAGCGCAGCGCCACCGGGCAATGGTTTCCAGGCTCAAACTAACCGATTATTTAAAATTAAACCCGTCCGGGTGATTTTCCAGGCTGCCGGTCAACGCCGCGAACAGCACCGTTTTGCCGTCAATAGACAGCGCATCATTCACGTTCAGCCAGGTTAATTTTTCCTGCGACGTTTTTTCATCAACGGTCGAGAACAGGCCGGTCATCTGCTTAGACTTTTCAGACCACAGCACCGCCACACGTTCGGTCCCGCAATCATGCGGCTTACATGCGCTCATCACCTGATAAGATTCATCACCCAGCGTAACGGTTTGCGCAGGGGTATACGTTCCCCCTTTCACCACCCATGCCGGCAGCTTATGCCCTTTCACCATCTGGTTGAACGCCGCTTTGGTCGATTCACCTTTTGCCAGGCTGCTGATCGTCAAGTCTTCCTGCGCCATAGCGCTGGTTGCAAAGACCAGCGCAGCGACAGCGGTTATTGCCTTATACATCATTCCTCCCGGGCTTATCCTGCCCTTGTTGTTCATCCCCTTAAGAGTGAGCGGCAAGCTAGCCAAATGCAAATCAGATATTTCCAATAACAGCTTTTTTTATCGAAATATTCCGCAGCACGGCAACAGCCTGATAAGGTGTTAAAGTTATAAAATCCCCCTGCAATAAAGGAGTTGACCGCCGTGCCTGGTTTGAAAATTACGCTTTTGCAGCAACCGCTGGTGTGGATGGATGGCCCTGCCAACCTGCGCCATTTCGATCGTCAACTGGAAGAGATTAGCGGGCGCGATGTCATCGTCCTGCCGGAGATGTTTACCACCGGTTTTGCGATGGAAGCCGCGAAACAGTCGCCTTCTCAGGAGGAGGTGATTTCGTGGATGCAAAAGCAGGCACAACGTACCAACGCCCTGATTGCAGGTAGCGCGGCACTACAAACCGATCGCGGCCCGGTGAACCGCTTTTTACTGGTCGAACCGCAAGGTAACGTGCATTTTTACGATAAACGCCATCTGTTCCGCATGGCTGATGAGCATCATCATTATGAAGCGGGCAACGAACGCGTGGTGTTTGAATGGCGCGGCTGGCGCATTCTGCCGCTGGTGTGTTACGACCTGCGCTTCCCGGTGTGGTCGCGCAATCGCAACGATTACGACCTCGCCCTGTACGTCGCCAACTGGCCCGCACCACGTTCCCTGCACTGGCAGGCGCTGCTGGTCGCCCGCGCGATTGAGAATCAGGCATACGTCGCAGGCTGTAACCGTGTCGGCACCGATGGCAACGGCCACCACTACCGCGGCGATAGCCGGGTGATTAACCCACAGGGCGAGATTATCGCCACCGCCGACGCACACCAGGCGACGCGCATTGATGCTGAGCTGTCGATGACGGCGTTGCGGGAGTATAGAGAGAAGTTTCCGGCATGGCGGGATGCGGATGGGTTTGGGCTGGAGTGAGGGGAAATTATCCCGTTATTCCAAAACGACAAAGGCCTGAATCATTGCTGATTCAGGCCTTTTGAATAGTGGCGGAACGGACGGGACTCGAACCCGCGACCCCCTGCGTGACAGGCAGGTATTCTAACCGACTGAACTACCGCTCCGCTGTGTTCCCTTGGGAACGAGGCGAATATTACGGGTTAGCCTCGGAATCGTCAACGCTTTTTATGACGTTTTGAATCGTTTGCTGCAAAAATCGCCCACATGACTATTTTCACAGCAAAAACAGGTGGTTTACGCTCGCCAGAGGCAGCTTCCGCCCTTCTTTTGCACCAGATCGAGACGGGACTCGTGCGCCGCCAGCTCTTCGTCAGAGGCAAAAACAACGCGCAGTTTGCTTCCTGCACGGGTAACGCGCTGAATCCCGACATCGCCTGCCTGCTGCTGCCCCTCGCCTTCCATCGAAAAAGCCATCGATGTCTGGCCGCCGGTCATCAGCAGATAAACATCGGCCAGGATTTGGGCATCGAGTAATGCTCCGTGCAGAGTACGTTTGCTGTTGTCTATTTCGTAACGTGAACATAAGGCATCGAGGCTGTTACGCTTGCCGGGGAACATTTTCCTCGCCAGCGCCAGACTATCGGTCACCTTACAGAACGTATTGGTCTTCGGAATGCCGCGATTCAGCTTGCCAAACTCGTAGTCCATAAAGCCGATATCGAACGATGCGTTATGGATGACCAGTTCAGCCCCACGGATGTAATCCATAAACTCGTCGGCAATCTCGCCAAAGGTCGGTTTATCCAGCAGGAACTCATCGGCAATACCGTGAACGCCAAACGCTTCCGGGTCCACCAGCCGATCGGGCTTGAGATAAAAGTGGAAGTTATTTCCGGTCAGACGACGGTTGATCACCTCGACGGCACCGATCTCGATGATCTTGTGCCCTTCGTAGTGCGCCCCGATCTGGTTCATACCGGTGGTTTCCGTATCGAGGACGATCTGTCGTGTAATTGCAGTGCTCATATCGGTCATTTATGTCAGACTTGTCGTTTACGTGTCGATTTCAATACAGGAAGTCTACCAGAGATGCTTAAACAGGTAGAAATTTTCACCGATGGTTCTTGCCTCGGTAATCCAGGGCCTGGCGGCTATGGCGCCATTTTACGCTATCGTCAGAGGGAGAAAACCTTCAGTGAAGGCTATTATCTGACAACCAACAACCGCATGGAACTGATGGCGGCAATTGTCGCACTCGAGGCGCTGAAAGAACACTGTGAAGTGGTATTAAGCACCGACAGTCAGTATGTACGTCAGGGGATCACACAATGGATCCACAACTGGAAGAAGCGCGGCTGGAAAACCGCAGATAAAAAACCTGTTAAGAATGTCGATCTGTGGAAACGTCTGGATGCGGCGCTTGGCCAGCATGAAATTCGCTGGATGTGGGTAAAAGGTCACGCCGGGCATCCGGAGAACGAACGCTGTGATGAACTGGCGCGCGCGGCGGCGTCTTCGCCCACTCAGGAAGATACTGGATACCAGCCAGACGCTTAAGCGTTTGGCTTTTTATATTGCCGCGTTGCGCCCACGGCCTGTGTGATGCGGCTTTTCGCTTTGTTCTGCTTCATCGGGTTTAGCGTCAAGGGGATCGTCCGCTTACGCGCCACAATATATTGCACGCAACCTAATGCCGGCAGATGCGTGCTTAACAGTTTCCCGCCCTGCTTCGTCCAGGGCAAAACCTGTACCCTTCCCTGATGCAGTACTTCAAAATTGAGCAATGCCAGCCAGTCCAGCTGACGCGTGAGGGTAAACATGCGGCTGTTGTACGGGATTTTATGACGCAGCACCGGGACAAGCTTGCGTAAACCGACCAGGCTGATGGGGTTGAAGCTGGTGATAATCAGCCAGCCATCATCAATCAGCACGCGGTCTGCTTCCCGCAACATGCGGTGAGGATCGGAACACCAGGGAAGCGTATGCGCCAGCAGGCAGGCATCTACCGACTTCTCGGCAAAGGGTAATTGCAGCGGGTCGGCTTTTACCTGAATCGGGTTTCCTGCCAGCGAGACGTTAACCTGATGCGAGATGGCGCAGGCTTCCGTGTTAATTTCTGCGCTCAGGTTCCCAATTTTAAGCAAATGAAAACCATAGAGTTTCGTAAGCCAGGGTTTCAGTTGACGCTCCAGCGCCTCGCGATAATACTCACCCCAGGGCATTTCAGCCCAATGACCGGGCGCTGCGACTGTTTGAGGTATCCTTGCCGGTTTCATCACAACCTTCCGTTCGTTTTAAGAGGTAATTTATGAATCTTAACAGTATTCCCGCATTTCAGGACAACTACATCTGGGTTCTGAGCGACGACGCAGGCCGTTGCCTGATTGTCGATCCCGGCGAGGCCGCACCGGTTCTGCGTGCAATAAAAGAAAACAACTGGCAGCCGGAAGCGATTTTCCTGACCCATCATCATGCCGATCATGTTGGCGGCGTGGCCGAATTGCGTCAGCATTTTCCACATATTGAGGTCTATGGCCCTGCCGAAACGCAAGATAAGGGAACCACTAAAGTGGTCGCAGAAGGGGACAATGTGTCCGTTCTCGGACAGGAATTTTGTATTATCGCCACGCCAGGTCACACTTTAGGACATATCTGTTTCTTTAACATGCCTTATCTATTTTGCGGCGATACTATGTTCTCTGGCGGCTGCGGGCGGCTTTTTGAAGGCACAGCAATCCAAATGTATCAATCACTTAAGAAAATAAGCGCGCTTCCTGACGATACGTTAATTTGTTGTGCACATGAGTACACTTTATCAAATATGAAGTTTGCCCTGAGTATCCTACCGCATGATTTGTTCATAAATGAATACTATCGAGAAGTTAAGGAGTTACGTGCTAAAAATCAAAAGACACTCCCCGTTACTCTGAAAAATGAGCGTCGTAATAATATTTTTTTAAGAACGGATGACACTGATTTTATTAATGAAATTTCAAAAGAAACAAAATTGCTACAACCTTCTGAGCGTTTTGCATGGTTAAGGGCAAAGAAAGACAACTCCTGATACTTCACGGTTGCGTTTTGAAAAGTTCGCCGTTATGATCGGTCGTCTTTTAAGCAACTATTGACACACACATGAAGGCAAAAGCGATATTACTCGCCTCTGTCCTGCTCGTGGGGTGCCAGGCGTCAAAGCACGATGGCAATATCCAACAGCACGCACAGAGCCTTTCTGCGGCTAGTCAAGGAGAAGCGGGTAAGTTTGCAAGTCAGGCGCGGTGGATGGACGATGGGACATTCTACGCGCAGGATCAGGACTTGTGGGCTTCCATTGGCGACGAGCTAAAGATGGGAATTCCGGAAAATACCCGGATTCGCGAACAGAAACAGAAGTATTTAAGCAATAAGAGCTATCTCCACGATGTAACTTTACGGGCAGAGCCGTATATGTACTGGATAGCCGGGCAAGTTAAGAAACGTAACATGCCTATGGAGCTGGTATTACTACCCATAGTGGAGAGCGCTTTTGACCCGCACGCAACGTCTGGCGCCAATGCCGCAGGCATTTGGCAGATCATTCCGAGCACAGGGCGCAATTACGGTCTGAAACAGACCCGCAGTTACGACGCACGTCGCGATGTTGTTGCCTCCACAACAGCAGCGCTGGACATGATGCAGCGTCTTAACAAGATGTTTGACGGCGACTGGTTATTAACCGTGGCGGCGTACAACAGCGGTGAAGGCCGTGTAATGAAGGCAATGAAAGCGAACAAAGCGCGTGGTAAACCCACCGATTTCTGGTCGCTGCCGCTGCCTCAGGAAACCAAGCTTTACGTACCGAAAATGCTGGCTTTGAGCGATATTCTCAAAAACAGTAAGCGTTACGGTGTGCGACTGCCAACACCAGATGAAAGCCGTGCACTGGCGCGAGTACGTCTCGATAGCCCTGTTGAAATGAAACAACTGGCCGATATGGCGGGTATTTCAGTCAACAAGCTGAAGACGTTTAACGCGGGCGTAAAAGGCTCCACGCTGGGCGCAAGTGGCCCGAAGTACGTGATGGTGCCGCAGAAGCATGCTGACCAGCTGCGTGAATCGCTGGCTTCAGGTGATATTGCCGCAGTCCAGCCAACGCTGGTTGCTGACAATACGCCATTGCAGAGCCGCAGCTATAAAGTGCGCTCAGGTGACACCCTGTCAGGTATCGCATCACGTCTCGGCGTGTCTGCGAGCAACCTGAAGCAGTGGAATAACCTGCGCGGCAATAATCTGAAGATTGGTCAGAGCTTAACGGTTGGCGCAGGTAACAGCGCAGCGCAGCTTGCTAAAAACAGCGATAGCATTACCTATCGCGTGCGTAAAGGCGACTCGCTGTCCAGTATTGCTAAACGTCACGGTGTGAACATCAAAGATGTGATGCGCTGGAACGATGATACTGACAACCTGAAACCCGGCGATCAGCTGACGTTGTTTGTGAAAAATAACGACCGTCCGGATTCCTGATCGGCAAATAAGAAAAAAGGCACCGTTTTCCGGTGCCTTTTTTGTTTCTAGCGTGCTTTATGCGCTTCAAACATGATGGTATCGCTGGTAAAGGAGCCATCCTCCTGTAACGCGAACCACGTTTTCACCTCCGCAGACGCACTCTCCTGATAGAGCCGTATCGCCTCGCACAGCGCCGCAGGCGTGCGCATACGCTCAACCCATGAAGCGAAATTCAACGGCAACCTGTCGGTAATCAGATTATCCACCGCCAGCCCGGCTTCTGCCGCCAGCGCCAGCCACTCACCGCTGGAGTAGTTGCGAACGTGGGAAGTATCGCGCAGCGCTTCAACCGTTTGCAGCCAGATATCGCGTACCGGATGACCTGGTGACATCACATCCATAATAATCAGCGTACCGCCCGGCTTCAGTACTCGCTTCACTTCCCGCAGGGCCTGACCCACATCGTGCCAGTGGTGCGCCGAATAGCGACTAATCACCACATCAAAACTAGCCGCTTCAAAAGGCAATGATTCGGCATAACCCTGACGGGTAGAGACATTATCCAGCCCCTTCTCCGTTGCCGCCTGAGCGACCACCGCCAGCATCTGGCTGGATAAATCATAAGCCGTGACCTGCGCCACTTCACCCGCCGCGACAAAACTGGCGTGTCCTGCACCGCAGCCTAAATCCAGCAGGTGAGCCTCAGGGAAATCCGCCAGACGGGCTTTCAGCCGCTGTAAATCACGGCCTGAGGCATGTACCGCGCTGGTTAAATAGGCTTGCGCCTGAGAGCCAAACTGTTTTTCAACGTTGTCATGGTGGGAATGTGTTGTCATTGTGCTGTCCTTGGTTGTGTTTGAAATAAAGGGCAGCACTGAAGGATCAGGTCTGCCCATGGCAGACCTGACGCACCTCTATTTGACAGGTATGCCGGGACTGAATTCGACGAGTAGCGGGTTATGATCGGAAGCACGCGTCACCAGAACCGATGCATCGTGCACATTCAAACCGCGATAAAAGACAAAATCGAGTGGGCGACCAAACGCGCGACGGCGCTGGTCATCGGAAAAACGCACTTCGCGCAGCGACATTTCGCGGGCAAAGCGATAGAGCGCATTCATGCGCGGGCGGCTCCAGGCATTAAAATCACCGGCCATAATCACCGGGCCACTGTGGTGCGCAATCTGATCGCCAATTGGCAGCAGTTGTTTACTGTAAACATCGACGCCAAGGCTGAAATTCACCGCGTGGATGTTCACCACCATCAGCAGACGCGAGTCAGGAAGTGGGTAAACGGTCACTAACGCAGATTTTGCCAGGCGCAGAATAGGTTCGCGCTCGCGCAGCGGGCAGCAATAGACCGGTTGCGCAGAGGAGAGCGTCATCACACCAGAGGGATGCTGTGGCAGGACGAATGCAGGGACCTGATCCGCGGCTAAATAGTTGGTGGTCGCAAACTTTACCAGCTCGGGCGTGGTTTGCGCTTCCTGAAGCAGCATCAGGTGGGCATCTTTGCCAAAATTTTTCAGCACCGACAACCATTCGGCTCGCTGCTGCTTAAAGATGTTCCACACCAGAACGCGAATATTTTCTTCAGTACTTAACGGTGTACCCGCGGGCAGTGCCTGCCCCATACCTGCATACATCCCAGGCGGAGGCAAAATTCGCTCCGCAGGTTGACCGGCGATGTAACGCATAGCATAGGTATTTTTTCGCACTTTCTTTTTTTTGACCTCAATAAACAAAGAACCAACCTGTTTCCAGGGTGGTTCTTCAGTTATAGGGATTTTTGCTTAC
This sequence comes from Pseudocitrobacter sp. CD920760, assembly GCF_057782505.1. Classification (NCBI taxonomy): domain Bacteria; kingdom Pseudomonadati; phylum Pseudomonadota; class Gammaproteobacteria; order Enterobacterales; family Enterobacteriaceae; genus Pseudocitrobacter; species Pseudocitrobacter sp. CD920760. The sequence goes on along the minus strand of NZ_CM173490.1, from coordinate 968,370 downwards.
AGTTTCAACGCCAATCGCGATAAAGCTGTGTGAACTTCTGTAAGCAAGTGCTTACTCGTTTTGTATTAGCCTAATACTACGCGAGGCGTCTTATCCAGGCGACCGCTCAGGCCAATCAGCAACAGAGCAACCAGAACAATCACAGCGCCAATCCACGGGGTTTGCGCCAGGCCATAATGCTCTACCGTTTGGCCGCCGATAATAGAACCCAATGCGATGCCAATGTTAAAGGCGGCGATGTTAAGCCCGGAAGCCACGTCAACCGCTGAAGGCGTGTACTCCTCCGCTTTCTGTACCACATAGACCTGCAGACCCGGAACGTTACCGAAAGCAAATATCCCCATCACCAGCACCGTCGCCAGCGCGGCATACTGCATAGAGGCGGTGAACTGGAACACCAACAGCAAAACCATCAGCGCAGCAAAGATGAATTTCAGCGCCGGCACCGCACCATGTTTATCTGCCAGCTTGCCGCCCCAGATATTGCCAATGGCCACCGAAACCCCGTACCCCAGTAAGATCCAGCTCACTGCACTCGGTGTAAAACCGGCCAGGTTTTGCATCATCGGCGCAAGGAAAGTGAACGCCGTAAATACGCCACCGTAGCCGAGCGCGGTCACCGCATAAATCATCAGTAAACGCGGATGTGTCAGCACCTTAACCTGTTCGCGAAGGCTGGCTGGCGCACGGCTGGGAATGTTATTCGGCACCAGAATCGCACTGGCGATTAAGGCAATCACGCCCAGCATGGAGACCGCGAGGAACGTTTCACGCCAGCCGAAGTGCTGACCGATAAACGTGCCTAACGGTACACCGGTCACCAGCGCGACGGTCAGCCCGCCAAACATAATAGCAATCGCGGAAGCAGCTTTCTCTTTCGGCACCAGGCTGGTGGCGATTGTGGAGCCAATTGAGAAGAATACGCCATGCGCCAGGCCCGTCATCAGGCGAGCCAACACTAACGTGGCATAGCCCGGAGCCTGCCAGGCCAGCAGGTTACCCAACGTAAACAGCACCATCAGCCCCAGCAATAGCTGTTTGCGCGGCAGTTTACCGGTGAGTGCAGTCAGAACCGGTGCGCCAATGGCGACACCTAATGCATAGATAGAAACCAGCAGGCCGGCGGACGGCAGAGAGATAGATAGCTGGTCAGCAATGGTTGGCACCAGTCCAACAATCACAAATTCCGTTGTGCCTATCGCAAAGGCACTGATAGTCAACGCAAGTAACGCCAGAGGCATAATTTACTCCACATCATTCAGTATTAAGATGACACGAAGTATGCCGGGATGTTTTAATAACAAAAACCATCAAAATATCAATTGAATTTTGCATCAGGTGCAATAATGAAAGCAACCTCAGAAGAAATTGCCATTTTCGTTGCCGTCGTCGAAAGCGGCAGCTTCAGCCGTGCGGCGGAGCAGCTCGGCCAGGCCAACTCGGCGGTCAGCCGGGCCGTAAAAAAGCTGGAGTCTAAGCTGGGGGTCGGCCTGCTCAACCGCACGACGCGCCAGCTCAGCCTGACGGAAGAAGGCGAGCGCTATTTCCGCCGTGTGCAGGTGATTCTTCAGGAGATGGCCGCTGCTGAAGATGAAGTCATGGAGACGCGCCGCGTACCGCGTGGAGTGCTACGTGTGGATGCCGCGACGCCCGTGACGCTCAATTTCCTGACGCCGCTGATTAAGCCCTTTCGCGAACGCTATCCGGAAATCACGCTTTCGCTGGTCTCCTCGGAGACGTTTATCAATCTGATTGAGAGAAAGGTCGATGTGGCGATTCGAGCCGGGGCGTTAAGCGATTCCAGCCTGCGTGCCAGGCCGCTATTTACCAGTTATCGCAAGATAGTCGCCTCGCCGGAATACATCGCGCGTCATGGTAAACCTGATACCGTCGCCGATCTTAAGGATCATCTCTGTTTAGGCTTTACCGAACCGGCTACGTTGAATACCTGGCCGGTCTCCTGTTGTGATGGCCAGTTGCATGAAATTACCAGTGGGCTGTCGTCCAATAGTGGAGAAACCATTAAACAACTCTGCCTGAACGGAAATGGGATTGCGTGTCTGTCGGATTACATGATTACGAAGGAACTGGAGCGGGGAGAATTCGTGGAACTGCTCGCCGAACAGCGGGTACCGGTCGAGATGCCGTTTAGCGCAGTGTATTACAGTGATAAAGCGGTGAGCCCGCGTATCCGGGCATTCATTGATTTCCTGAGTGAACATGCGGGCAGCTTTGCTACCCGCACGCAGGAGAGTTAATCCCAGTTCGGCGCCAGGCCTTCCGGGCTGACCAGGCGATCGTTGCAATCCAGGGCAGCGATCGCTTTTTTGTCTTCGCCATCCAGTTGCAGTTTCAACGCCAGCAGGTTACTTGCCAGGTTTTCACGTTTGGTAGAAGAAGGAATCACCGAGTAACCTTCCCCCATCGCCCATGCCAGAATCACCTGTGCTGGCGTAGCATTATGTTTTGCGGCAATACGCACAATGGTTTCATCTTTCAGCGCCTTGCCGTAAGCCAGCGTCATGTAAGAGGTGATGTGAATGCCGTGCTCACTCGCCCAGTCCACCACTTTCCGGTTTTGCAGATACGGGGAAAGCTCGACCTGATTGGTCGCGATATTCTCAGCACCAACCGCGCTTATCGCCTGCTCCATCAACGGGATGGTGAAATTAGAGATACCGATTTCACGCGTCAGGCCCTGTTTTTTGGCTTCCAGCAGCGCATGCATGAACTCTTCGACAGAGACGGCGTTGTTTGGCGATGGCCAGTGGACCAGCGTTAAATCGACATAATCGGTACGCAGCTTTTTAAGGCTCTCTTTGAGGCTTGGGATCAGCTTCTCTTTGCTCAGATTTTCGGTCCAGATCTTGGTGGTGATAAAGATCTCTTCACGGGGTACGCTGCTTTCAGCAATCGCCTGACCCACGGCGGCTTCGTTATCGTAGATTTGTGCGGTATCAACCGCGCGATAACCCAGTTCCAGCGCGGTTTTTACCGAAGCAATGACCACGTCATCTTTCAGACGGAAAGTACCAAGACCAAATGCAGGGATAGACATAGTGTTCCTCTTAAATCCTTTGTTTTGATAGTAAAGAGGATTATGGCGATACGGATGGGGGAGAAAAAGAGTGAAAAATGCAGAGGATTTTTGCTGATAACGCAATAATCAATCAGTGGACGAAAAAAAGCCCTGAGCGTTAACTCAGGGCTTCTTAATAAGTGGCGGAACGGACGGGACTCGAACCCGCGACCCCCTGCGTGACAGGCAGGTATTCTAACCGACTGAACTACCGCTCCACCGAATTTCTTTGTCACTACCCGGATTTTCATCCCGGTTTACTGCAATTTGATGCCTGGCAGTTCCCTACTCTCGCATGGGGAGACCCCACACTACCATCGGCGCTACGGCGTTTCACTTCTGAGTTCGGCATGGGGTCAGGTGGGACCACCGCGCTAGTGCCGCCAGGCAAATTCTGTTGTATTAACCCGCTTACGCCGGTTAATTTAATCTGTTATCAAGCTTACTTATCGATGTCTCTTCGCCAAAACATCTTCGGCGTTGTAAGGTTAAGCCTCACGGTTCATTAGTACTGGTTAGCTCAATGCATCGCTGCACTTACACACCCAGCCTATCAACGTCGTAGTCTTCAACGTTCCTTCAGGACTCTTAAAGAGTCAGGGAGAACTCATCTCGGGGCAAGTTTCGTGCTTAGATGCTTTCAGCACTTATCTCTTCCGCATGTAGCTACCGGGCAATGCCATTGGCATGACAACCCGAACACCAGTGATGCGTCCACTCCGGTCCTCTCGTACTAGGAGCAGCCCCCCTCAATTCTCCAGCGCCCACGGCAGATAGGGACCGAACTGTCTCACGACGTTCTAAACCCAGCTCGCGTACCACTTTAAATGGCGAACAGCCATACCCTTGGGACCTACTTCAGCCCCAGGATGTGATGAGCCGACATCGAGGTGCCAAACACCGCCGTCGATATGAACTCTTGGGCGGTATCAGCCTGTTATCCCCGGAGTACCTTTTATCCGTTGAGCGATGGCCCTTCCATTCAGAACCACCGGATCACTATGACCTGCTTTCGCACCTGCTCGCGCCGTCACGCTCGCAGTCAAGCTAGCTTATGCCATTGCACTAACCTCCTGATGTCCGACCAGGATTAGCTAACCTTCGTGCTCCTCCGTTACTCTTTGGGAGGAGACCGCCCCAGTCAAACTACCCACCAGACACTGTCCGCAACCCGGATCACGGGTCTACGTTAGAACATCAAACATTAAAGGGTGGTATTTCAAGGTTGGCTCCATGCAGACTGGCGTCCACACTTCAAAGCCTCCCACCTATCCTACACATCAAGGCTCAATGTTCAGTGTCAAGCTATAGTAAAGGTTCACGGGGTCTTTCCGTCTTGCCGCGGGTACACTGCATCTTCACAGCGAGTTCAATTTCACTGAGTCTCGGGTGGAGACAGCCTGGCCATCATTACGCCATTCGTGCAGGTCGGAACTTACCCGACAAGGAATTTCGCTACCTTAGGACCGTTATAGTTACGGCCGCCGTTTACCGGGGCTTCGATCAAGAGCTTCGCGTTGCCGCTAACCCCATCAATTAACCTTCCGGCACCGGGCAGGCGTCACACCGTATACGTCCACTTTCGTGTTTGCACAGTGCTGTGTTTTTAATAAACAGTTGCAGCCAGCTGGTATCTTCGACTGATTTCAGCTCCACGGGTAAACCGCTTCACCTACATATCAGCGTGCCTTCTCCCGAAGTTACGGCACCATTTTGCCTAGTTCCTTCACCCGAGTTCTCTCAAGCGCCTTGGTATTCTCTACCTGACCACCTGTGTCGGTTTGGGGTACGATTCAATGTTACCTGATGCTTAGAGGCTTTTCCTGGAAGCAGGGCATTTGTTACTTCAGCACCGTAGTGCCTCGTCATCACGTCTCAGTGTTAACAGAAGTCCGGATTTACCTAAACTTCCCACCTACACGCTTAAACCGGGACAACCGTCGCCCGGCCAACATAGCCTTCTCCGTCCCCCCTTCGCAGTAACACCAAGTACAGGAATATTAACCTGTTTCCCATCGACTACGCCTTTCGGCCTCGCCTTAGGGGTCGACTCACCCTGCCCCGATTAACGTTGGACAGGAACCCTTGGTCTTCCGGCGAGCGGGCTTTTCACCCGCTTTATCGTTACTTATGTCAGCATTCGCACTTCTGATACCTCCAGCATGCCTCACGACACACCTTCAACGGCTTACAGAACGCTCCCCTACCCAACAACACATAGTGTCGCTGCCGCAGCTTCGGTGCACAGTTTAGCCCCGTTACATCTTCCGCGCAGGCCGACTCGACCAGTGAGCTATTACGCTTTCTTTAAATGATGGCTGCTTCTAAGCCAACATCCTGGCTGTCTGAGCCTTCCCACATCGTTTCCCACTTAACTGTGACTTTGGGACCTTAGCTGGCGGTCTGGGTTGTTTCCCTCTTCACGACGGACGTTAGCACCCGCCGTGTGTCTCCCGTGATAACATTCTTCGGTATTCGTAGTTTGCATCGGGTTGGTAAGTCGGGATGACCCCCTAGCCGAAACAGTGCTCTACCCCCGAAGATGAGTTCACGAGGCGCTACCTAAATAGCTTTCGGGGAGAACCAGCTATCTCCCGGTTTGATTGGCCTTTCACCCCCAGCCACAAGTCATCCGCTAATTTTTCAACATTAGTCGGTTCGGTCCTCCAGTTAGTGTTACCCAACCTTCAACCTGCCCATGGCTAGATCACCGGGTTTCGGGTCTATACCCTGCAACTTAACGCCCAGTTAAGACTCGGTTTCCCTTCGGCTCCCCTATTCGGTTAACCTTGCTACAGAATATAAGTCGCTGACCCATTATACAAAAGGTACGCAGTCACCCCATAAAGAGGCTCCCACTGCTTGTACGTACACGGTTTCAGGTTCTTTTTCACTCCCCTCGCCGGGGTTCTTTTCGCCTTTCCCTCACGGTACTGGTTCACTATCGGTCAGTCAGGAGTATTTAGCCTTGGAGGATGGTCCCCCCATATTCAGACAGGATACCACGTGTCCCGCCCTACTCTTCGAGTTCACAACATATGCATTTTGGTGTACGGGACTTTCACCCTGTATCGTGCGACTTTCCAGACGCTTCCACTAACACACATGCTGATTCAGACTCTGGGCTGCTCCCCGTTCGCTCGCCGCTACTGGGGGAATCTCGGTTGATTTCTTTTCCTCGGGGTACTTAGATGTTTCAGTTCCCCCGGTTCGCTTCATTACGCTATGTATTCACGTAATGATAGTGTGACGAATCACACTGGGTTTCCCCATTCGGAAATCGCCGGTTATAACGGTTCATATCACCTTACCGACGCTTATCGCAGATTAGCACGTCCTTCATCGCCTCTGACTGCCAGGGCATCCACCGTGTACGCTTAGTCGCTTAACCTCACAACCCGAAGATGTTTCGTAAAACACCACCGTGTTGCGAAAATTTGAGAGACTCGAACACACTTAAAAGTGTGTCGTTTCAATTTTCAGCTTGATCCAGATTTTTAAAGAGCAAAACTTCGCAGCACACTTATTCAGTGTACTCTGAAGTTTTCTTGGTTTTTGCAGTAAAGATGGTGGAGCTATGCGGGATCGAACCGCAGACCTCCTGCGTGCAAAGCAGGCGCTCTCCCAGCTGAGCTATAGCCCCATCGTAGGTCAATCTCTGAACCGTAATTCGTTTTGAGACAAGGCGTGGGAGGGCGAAGCATACTGAAGTATGCGAGTCATTCCGCAACGCAGTATCAGAACGGATTTGGTAGGCCTGAGTGGACTTGAACCACCGACCTCACCCTTATCAGGGGTGCGCTCTAACCACCTGAGCTACAAGCCTGCAGAGATTTTTTACTGCTAATTTTCATCAGACAATCTGTGTGGACACTTCAAGGAACGGTTCTTTAAGGTAAGGAGGTGATCCAACCGCAGGTTCCCCTACGGTTACCTTGTTACGACTTCACCCCAGTCATGAATCACAAAGTGGTAAGCGCCCTCCCGAAGGTTAAGCTACCTACTTCTTTTGCAACCCACTCCCATGGTGTGACGGGCGGTGTGTACAAGGCCCGGGAACGTATTCACCGTAGCATTCTGATCTACGATTACTAGCGATTCCGACTTCATGGAGTCGAGTTGCAGACTCCAATCCGGACTACGACATACTTTATGAGGTCCGCTTGCTCTCGCGAGGTCGCTTCTCTTTGTATATGCCATTGTAGCACGTGTGTAGCCCTACTCGTAAGGGCCATGATGACTTGACGTCATCCCCACCTTCCTCCAGTTTATCACTGGCAGTCTCCTTTGAGTTCCCGGCCGAACCGCTGGCAACAAAGGATAAGGGTTGCGCTCGTTGCGGGACTTAACCCAACATTTCACAACACGAGCTGACGACAGCCATGCAGCACCTGTCTCACGGTTCCCGAAGGCACCAATTCATCTCTGAAAAGTTCCGTGGATGTCAAGAGTAGGTAAGGTTCTTCGCGTTGCATCGAATTAAACCACATGCTCCACCGCTTGTGCGGGCCCCCGTCAATTCATTTGAGTTTTAACCTTGCGGCCGTACTCCCCAGGCGGTCGACTTAACGCGTTAGCTCCGGAAGCCACGCCTCAAGGGCACAACCTCCAAGTCGACATCGTTTACAGCGTGGACTACCAGGGTATCTAATCCTGTTTGCTCCCCACGCTTTCGCACCTGAGCGTCAGTCTTCGTCCAGGGGGCCGCCTTCGCCACCGGTATTCCTCCAGATCTCTACGCATTTCACCGCTACACCTGGAATTCTACCCCCCTCTACGAGACTCAAGCTTGCCAGTTTCAAATGCAGTTCCCAGGTTGAGCCCGGGGATTTCACATCTGACTTAACAAACCGCCTGCGTGCGCTTTACGCCCAGTAATTCCGATTAACGCTTGCACCCTCCGTATTACCGCGGCTGCTGGCACGGAGTTAGCCGGTGCTTCTTCTGCGAGTAACGTCAATTGCTGAGGTTATTAACCTCAACACCTTCCTCCTCGCTGAAAGTACTTTACAACCCGAAGGCCTTCTTCATACACGCGGCATGGCTGCATCAGGCTTGCGCCCATTGTGCAATATTCCCCACTGCTGCCTCCCGTAGGAGTCTGGACCGTGTCTCAGTTCCAGTGTGGCTGGTCATCCTCTCAGACCAGCTAGGGATCGTCGCCTAGGTGAGCCGTTACCCCACCTACTAGCTAATCCCATCTGGGCACATCCGATGGCAAGAGGCCCGAAGGTCCCCCTCTTTGGTCTTGCGACGTTATGCGGTATTAGCTACCGTTTCCAGTAGTTATCCCCCTCCATCAGGCAGTTTCCCAGACATTACTCACCCGTCCGCCACTCGTCAGCGAATCAGCAAGCTGATTCCTGTTACCGTTCGACTTGCATGTGTTAGGCCTGCCGCCAGCGTTCAATCTGAGCCATGATCAAACTCTTCAATTTAAGTTTGATGCTCGTGAATTAAACTTCGTAATGAATTACGTGTTCACTCAGAGACTTGGTATTCATTTATCGTCTTGCGACGTTAAGAATCCGTATCATTGAGTGCCCACACAGATTGTCTGATAAATTGTTAAAGAGCAGTTGCAACGCGGCTTTACGCTCACCGTTGCGAGGTCCCGTATAATACGTTTTCCTCTTTCAGAGTCAACCCCATTTTCAAGGATTTTTCTCTTCAACCGAACCGGCTGTTTGTGTGAAGTGATTCACATCCGCCGTGTCGATGGAGGCGCATTATAGGGAGTTCTCTGTAGGCCGCAATAGAAAAATGACAGAAAAATGACTGACTGCTGCATTCCACAGCAACACCCCACTTTATACCCACTTGCCCACAGAGTTATCCACAATCCGCCATTTAAGCAGGGCTTAGCTATGCGATTTAACCAGCGCAGGCAGGTCTGCAAGGCTGTTAATCACGATATCTGCCGTCTGTTCCGCTTCCTCTGTTACCGGCTTGCCGGTGCGAACCAGAACCTTCGTGCCGACATTAGCTGCCGCAGCGGCCTGCATGTCTTCCAGTTTATCGCCCACCATATAAGAAGAAGCCATATCGATGTGCAGATACTCCTGGGCGGATTTGAACATGCCCGGATGCGGTTTACGGCAATCACACACCTGGCGATACTCTTCTACCGTTCCCTGCGGGTGATGCGGGCAATAATAGATGCCATCCAGGTCAACACCGCGATCGGCCAGCGACCAGTCCATCCACTCAGTCAGGGTTTCAAACTGCGCTTCGGTAAATTTGCCGCGCGCAATCCCGGACTGGTTAGTCACCAGCACCAGCGCATAACCCATTTCTTTTAATTTACGCATGGCATCAATAACGCCATCGATAAATTCGAAATCATCTATTTCATGGACGTAACCATGATCGACATTAATCGTGCCATCACGATCGAGAAAAATAGCGGGTACAGACTTTGCCACCGTGTTGCTCCTGAATAAGGCGTGTGACGCTAGTATCTCATGTTTCGACGGGCAATAAAGTGCTGATCGTACAAAGCCGGATTGATTTAGACGTCTGGATGCCTTAACATCCGTTCAGTTGACGGCTATCGACCGTTTCTGGCAGAAGAAAATGCCACGGCAAACCCATAAGCGATAATAAATAGTCTAATGATTAAACTTTCGAATATCACCAAAGTGTTCCAGCAGGGGAACCGCACCATACAGGCGTTGAACAACGTTAGCCTGCATGTTCCTGCCGGGCAGATTTACGGCGTCATTGGCGCATCCGGCGCGGGTAAAAGTACGCTGATTCGCTGCGTGAACCTGCTTGAGCGCCCAACCCAGGGAAGCGTTGAAGTAGGCGGCCAGGAGCTGACCGCGCTTTCTGAAGGTGAGCTGACCAAAGCACGCCGTCAAATTGGCATGATTTTCCAGCACTTTAACCTGCTCTCCTCCCGTACCGTTTTTGGTAACGTGGCATTACCGCTGGAGCTGGACAACACCTCTAAAGAGGAAGTGAAACGTCGCGTCACCGAGCTGCTTGATCTGGTCGGTCTTGGCGATAAACATGACAGCTACCCGGCAAATCTCTCCGGCGGCCAGAAACAGCGCGTGGCGATTGCCCGCGCACTGGCAAGCAACCCGAAAGTGCTGCTGTGCGATGAAGCCACCAGCGCGCTGGACCCGGCGACCACCCGCTCGATTCTCGAACTGCTGAAAGACATTAACCGCCGTCTGGGGCTGACTATCCTGCTCATCACCCATGAAATGGACGTGGTGAAGCGCATCTGCGATTGCGTGGCCGTCATCAGTAACGGTGAGCTGATTGAACAGGATACGGTGAGCGAAGTCTTCTCCCATCCGAAAACCCCGTTGGCGCAACAGTTTATTCAGTCCACGCTGCATCTGGACATTCCGGACGACTATCAGGCGCGCCTGAAAGCCGAACCGTTCGCCGACAGCGTGCCGATGCTGCGCCTGGAGTTCACCGGCCAATCCGTTGATGCGCCGCTGCTCTCAGAGACCGCCCGTCGCTTCAACGTCAACAACAACATTATTAGCGCGCAGATGGATTACGCCGGCGGCGTGAAGTTCGGCATTATGCTGACTGAAATGCACGGCGAACAAAACGATACACAAGCCGCCATTGCCTGGCTGCAACAACACCATGTAAAAGTAGAGGTACTGGGTTATGTCTGAGCCAATGATGTGGTTACTGGCGCGCGGCGTCTGGGAAACGCTGGCGATGACCTTTGTGTCCGGCTTTTTCGGTTTTGTAATCGGCTTACCGGCGGGCGTGCTGCTGTATGTCACGCGTCCGGGGCAAATTATTGAGAACGCAAAGCTCTACCGCATTTTGTCGGCGCTGGTAAACATCTTCCGTTCTATTCCTTTTATTATCTTGCTGGTGTGGATGATTCCGTTTACCCGCGTGATCGTCGGCACGTCAATCGGTTTGCAGGCGGCTATCGTTCCGCTGACCGTTGGCGCTGCGCCGTTTATCGCCCGTATGGTTGAAAACGCCCTGCTGGAAATCCCGACCGGGTTGATTGAAGCCTCCCGCGCAATGGGCGCCACGCCGATGCAGATCGTCCGTAAGGTTCTGCTGCCGGAAGCGCTGCCTGGCCTGGTGAATGCCGCAACCATCACGCTGATTACGCTGGTTGGTTATTCCGCGATGGGCGGTGCCGTCGGCGCAGGTGGTCTGGGTCAGATTGGCTACCAGTACGGTTATATCGGCTATAACGCGACGGTAATGAATACAGTACTGGTATTACTGGTCGTTCTGGTTTATTTAATTCAGCTATCTGGCGATCGCATCGTTCGGACTGTGACTCATAAATAACGTAATATACTCAAAATCATTCGAGTTGCTTCAAGGCGGCAAGAGAGTGAATCCCCAGGAGCGTACATAAGTACGTGACTGGGGTGAGCGACAAATCTGTCAGGAACAGATTTGAACACCGCAAAGCGGTGGCCCGTAAGGGCGAGGCTCATGGATGAGCCGAGTAATCCGCAGCCAACACAGAAGCAACTTGAAGGATGAAGAGTATAGACAACACAACTCGAAGAATTAAGGAAATAACATGGCGTTTAAGTTTAAAACTTTTGCGGCGGTCGGCGCTCTGATCGGTACTCTGGCACTGGCGGGTTGCGGTCAGGACGAGAAAGATCCCAACCACATCAAAGTCGGCGTGATTGTCGGCGCAGAACAGCAGGTTGCTGAAGTTGCCCAGAAAGTGGCGAAAGAAAAATACGGCCTGGACGTAGAACTGGTGACCTTCAATGACTACGTGCTGCCTAACGAAGCGCTGAGCAAAGGCGACATCGATGCAAACGCCTTCCAGCACAAACCGTATCTCGATCAGCAGATCAAAGACCGCGGCTATAAACTGGTCTCCGTTGGCGCGACCTTCGTTTACCCTATCGCGGGCTACTCGAAAAAAGTTAAATCGCTGGACGAACTGCAGCCAGGTTCTCAGGTTGCCGTACCTAACGATCCGACCAACCTTGGCCGTTCCCTGCTGCTGCTGCAGAAAGTGGGTCTGATTAAACTGAAAGACGGTATTGGCCTGCTGCCAACCGTTCTGGATATCACCGAGAACCCGAAAAACCTGAAGATTGTTGAACTGGAAGCGCCGCAGCTGCCACGTTCTCTGGATGACGCGCAAATCGCGCTGGCGGTAATCAACACCACTTACGCCAGCCAGATTGGCCTGACCCCGGCAAAAGACGGCATCTTTGTTGAAGACAAAGACTCCCCGTACGTTAACCTGATCGTGACTCGCGAAGATAACAAAGACGCGGAAAACGTGAAGAAATTCGTTGAGGCTTACCAGTCTGACGAAGTGTACGAAGCCGCAAACAAAGTCTTCAACGGTGGCGCGGTAAAAGGCTGGTAAGTTACCCCCGCTAAGCACTATCTTTCAGGACGGGCGCATGCCCGTCTTGTCATTTCTGCAAGCACCTGATTCAATAAGCGCTGGTCTATCATAATTCGAGGAAATACTATGCGTGCTTTACCGATCTGTTTAATAGCACTGATGTTAGGCGGCTGTTCGATGCTAAACAGATCTCCCGTTGAACCTGTTCAAAGCACCGCGTCTACGCCTAAAACGGAAACCGTAAAACCAAAACCTGTCCGCGCCACCCCGGTGAGAATCTACACCAAGGCGGAAGATTTGGTCGGCAAACCTTTCCGCGATTTAGGTGAAGTCTCCGGCGATTCCTGCCAGGCAACCAATCAGGACTCTCCGCCAAACATCCCGACCGCCCGCAAGCGTATGCAGATCAACGCCTCTAAAATGAAAGCGAATGCGGTTCTGCTGCACAGCTGCGAAGTCACCAGCGGTACGCCAGGCTGCTATCGTCAGGCCGTATGTATCGGTTCGGCGCTTAACGTTTCGGCGAAATGAGCACCTTCCAGTTCGAGCAGATAGGCATTATCCGCTCGCCGTATAGAGAGAAGTTCGCTGTACCGCGCCAGCCAGGTCTGGTGAAAAGCGGCGGCGGCGAACTTCACTTGATTGCGCCTTATAACCAGGCCGACGCCGTTCGTGGCCTGGAAGGGTTCAGCCATTTATGGGTGCTGTTTGTTTTCCATCAGACGATGGAAGGCGGCTGGCGCCCCACGGTTCGCCCCCCTCGTCTGGGCGGCAATGCCCGCATGGGCGTCTTCGCTACGCGTTCGACCTTTCGCCCGAATCCCATCGGCATGTCGCTGGTTGAGCTGCGGGGGATCCGCACCCACAAAGACCAGGTGATCCTCGAACTGGGTAGCCTGGATTTAGTGGACGGCACGCCGGTGGTGGATATCAAACCCTATCTGCCGTTTGCCGAAGCCCTGCCGCACGCCAACGCCAGCTATGCGCAGGACGCGCCGCAGGCCGCTGTCGATATCGCGTTTACCCGTGAAGTGCAGCAACAAATTTTATCCCTGGAAAAACGCTACCCGCGACTACAGCAGTTTATCCATGAAGTACTGGCGCAGGACCCGCGTCCGGCCTACCGTAAGAATGAAGAAGAAGGGAAAACCTACGCCGTGTGGCTCCTTGATTTCAACGTGCGCTGGCGCGTAACGCCCGCAGGCTTTGAAGTCTTTGCGCTGGAAGCCAGGTAAATTCGCTACACTCTCTTTTGACATCCCCTTCTCGCTGGTAAACTAAATCACTTTTTTTTGCATCAGGCTTGATTTGAGCCTGTTCGATCGTCCAACTGGAACCGTAACAACATGCGTACTAGCCAATACCTGCTCTCCACTCTGAAGGAGACACCTGCCGACGCCGAGGTTATCAGCCACCAGCTGATGCTGCGCGCCGGGATGATCCGCAAGCTGGCCTCCGGGTTATACACCTGGCTGCCGACCGGCGTGCGCGTCCTGAAAAAAGTCGAAAACATCGTGCGTGAAGAGATGAACAACGCCGGTGCTATCGAGGTGTTAATGCCGGTGGTTCAGCCATCTGAACTGTGGCAAGAGAGTGGTCGCTGGGAACAATATGGCCCGGAACTGCTGCGTATTGCAGACCGTGGCGATCGTCCGTTCGTACTCGGCCCAACTCACGAAGAAGTGATCACCGACCTGATTCGTAATGAGCTCAGCTCTTACAAACAACTGCCGCTGAACTTCTATCAGATCCAGACGAAATTCCGTGATGAAGTTCGCCCGCGTTTCGGTGTGATGCGTTCCCGTGAATTCCTGATGAAAGATGCCTACTCTTTCCACACTTCTCAGGAATCCCTGCAGGAAACCTACGACGCCATGTACGCCGCTTACAGCAAAATCTTCAGCCGTATGGGTCTGGATTTCCGTGCTGTGCAGGCTGATACCGGTTCTATCGGCGGTAGCGCATCCCACGAATTCCAGGTGCTGGCGCAGAGTGGCGAAGATGACGTGATCTTCTCTGACTCATCCGATTACGCCGCTAACATCGAATTTGCTGAAGCCGTTGCGCCGAAAGAACCGCGCGCTGCCGCCACTCAGGAAATGACGCTGGTTGATACGCCGAACGCAAAAACTATCGCCGAGCTGGTTGAGCAGTTTAATCTGCCGATCGAAAAAACCGTCAAAACGCTGCTGGTAAAAGCGGCGGAAGGCAGCAAATCTCCACTGGTTGCTCTGCTGGTACGCGGTGACCACGAACTGAACGAAGTCAAAGCAGAGAAACTGGCGCAGGTTGCCAGCCCGCTGACCTTCGCGACCGAAGAAGAAATCCGTGCTGTCGTTAACGCAGGCCCAGGCTCTCTCGGCCCGGTAAACATGCCGATTCCGATGGTTATCGACCGTACCGTTGCGGTAATGAGCGACTTCGGTGCTGGCGCGAATATCGACGGTAAACACTACTTCGGTATCAACTGGGATCGTGATGTCGCGACGCCTGAAGTTGCGGACATCCGTAACGTGGTTGCCGGCGACCCGAGCCCGGATGGTAAAGGTACGCTGCTGATTAAACGTGGTATCGAAGTCGGTCACATCTTCCAGTTGGGTACCAAGTACTCCGAAGCGATGAAAGCCTCCGTACAGGGCGAAGATGGCCGTAACCAGATCCTGACCATGGGCTGCTACGGTATCGGGGTAACTCGCGTGGTGGCGGCGGCGATCGAGCAGAACTTTGATGACCGTGGGATCCTGTGGCCAGAAGCTATCGCACCGTTCCAGGTAGCGATTCTGCCGATGAATATGCACAAATCCTACCGCGTGCAGGAGCTGGCTGAGAAGCTGTACGCTGAGCTGCGTGCGCAGGGTATCGAAGTGCTGATGGACGACCGTAAAGAGCGTCCGGGCGTAATGTTCGCGGATATGGAGCTGATTGGTATTCCGCACACCATCGTGCTGGGCGACCGTAACCTCGACAACGACGATATCGAATACAAATACCGTCGCAACGGCGAGAAACAGCTGATTAAAACCGGCGATATCGTCGATTACCTGGTGAAAGCCATCAAAGGCTAATTCGGGTTAAGTTATGAAAAAGCCTCGCGATTGCGAGGCTTTTTTGTCGGGTGGCGCTGCGCTTACCCGACCTACAGGCCGGATCAGTTACAACCTTTCCCCGGAATAAACTTCGTGTTGCTGTCCGGTTGTAACGTTTTCACCATCTCGCCCGTATCCGGGTTAGCTTCCAGGGTGAAATGCCCTTCCACCACCAGCAGTACAGGCTTAGTTTCCGTGCCACGCGCCACCGCATAATCACGTTCTAACTGCGCATTGCTGGCCACCGCCATCTTCTTGCCCGTGGCGCAATCGGTAAAGATTGCCGCATCCGCCATGTAGAAATACATCCCGCGCATCGCCATTGGCGTTGTCGGCAGGCTCGCCTTCACCGGCGCCAGCGTGTAGTTAAGCGTGGACTCAATCGGGTTTCCTTCCTGGTCGAGCATCTCCAGGTTATCACCTTTCACCCGATACCAGGACTTCTCGCCTTTACTGTCGGTTAACACCAGCTTCCCGGCGGTACGCGCCCAGGTGCCATAGCTGGCGAACGATGACGGCTCTTTTGCCACGCCCTGATAGCGTTCATTCATTACCCAGGTGCCATCTTTGGCGAGGAACAGCGAGGTTTCAATCCCTTCGCAATCGGCGCAAGGTAAAATACCGCGCCAGCTTTGCTGCATCGGTTTCAACTCAGCCATTTGGGCCGGGGCCAGCGTTTCCACTTCCGCACGATTGTTACACCCAAACAGTGCAAACAGCATACCGGCGGCAGCTATCGTCAATATTGCTTTTTTCACCATCAATTCCCTCTTTGATTTCTTATTACGTCCGCAGTCGTTAGTAGTTCACCTTGCCACGCAATGTTTTTACATTCGATTTTTGCGCTTTGGCATTCAGCCTGCGTTCTTTGGACGCGCGCGTTGGCCGGGTTGCACGACGACTTTTCTGTTCTGTCGTTAATTCCTTAATGACAGCCACCAGCCGCGCAATCGCCGCTTCGCGGTTCATCTCCTGACTGCGATACTCCTGCGCTTTAATGATAAACACACCGTCGGCAGAAATTAAGTGGTGACTGGCTGCCAGCAGCTTCTCTTTATAATAGTCCGGCAGGCTGGAAGCGCGGATATCGAAACGCAAATGGATAGCCGTCGAGGCCTTATTGACGTGCTGGCCCCCCGCCCCCTGCGCCCGGATGGCGGTAATGGTTATCTCTTCATCCGGGATACTGACCGCCCGTGAGAGAACAATCATGCCGGTTGCTGCCACGTCGTAAAATGAATTTCCAGATTATTCTGAGCATCCGATAACCAAATCGCGCCTTCCTGCAGCGTCGCCTGAAGCGTCATGGTGCGAGAAGCAAAGGCGCTGAGCTTCGCCAGCTGCTCGTCATCCAGATACCAGACGCTCAGTTTATCGAATGACGCCAGTTTGCTCTGGTTTTGTTGCCACCAGATTTCAGCCGCGCGGCTGTTATAGGTGAACAGCGCTACCTCCTTCGCCAGGCTGCACGCTTTCTTGATGCGGCGCTCGTCCGGCAGGCCGAGTTCAATCCACAGATCGATGCCCAGATGGTCGTTACGCAGCCAGATTTCCGGCTCATCATCGGCGCTCAGGCCACGGGTGAACTGGAGACGCTCATCGGCATATTTAATCCACGCCAGCAGGCGTAGCATCATGCGTTCCTGCGTTTCGGACGGATGCTGCGCCAGCGTCAGGGACGCATCGAGAAACTGGTTGCGGTCGATGTCAGCCACATTGACCACCGCCTTGTAAATTGTCGCTTTCAGTGCCATACATTAGCTCCTGTAAAAATGGCGCTCATTGTAACGAAATCAACGGTAAAAGGCTGTCGGGATTTACAGGAGCCGACATTCATCCTGCTGATAATGCTTAAATGAGTATGATATAGTCACCTTGCTAAACAGAGTTTATCTTCGTAGGCTTAACTTGCATCCACGGTTGAGTCAGAACGCTGACAGGAGGGCATGTGGACAATTATTGTGAGTTGATTCGTCAACGCTATGCGGAAATTGCCAGCGGAGATTTAGGGTACATCCCGGATGCGCTGGGTTGTGTACTGAAAGTATTGAACGAAGTTGCGGCGGATAGCGCCCTTTCAGAGTCGATCAGGGAAAAAGCGGCCTATGCGGCGGCAAACTTACTGGTGAGCGATTATGTCAATGAATGAGACCTATCAACCTATCAATTGTGATGACTATGACAATCTCGAGCTCGCCTGCCAGCATCACCTCGTGCTGACGCTGGAACTTAAAGACGGCGAAGTGCTGCAAGCGAAAGCCAGCGACCTGCTCTCACGCAAAAACGTAGAGTATCTGGTCCTTGAAGCCGGCGGAGAGAGCCGCGAAGTGCGCCTCGACCGCATTACCAGCTTCAGCCATCCGCAAATCGGCACCGTCGTGGTGAGCGAATCCTGAGTGAACAACGGGCAGCTTAGCTGCCCGTTTTTTTCCATTCCAGCTGTAAACCGGTTCCTGGCGTTATCGCCCCTTCCTGCGTCACAAACCGCCCCGCCGCTGCCACCAACACATCGTTATAAAACAGCAGCGGCGTGGTGTCGCGCAGCCACGGTGGGACACCCAGTTCCTGCCAGATTTTTTTCAGCTTACGACCACCGTTGCGCCCCACGATGTGAAGCGTGCCTGGGGCTTTAAAACGAATGGTGACGATTTCATTTTCGTGCGGTGGACGGATATCGCCCCCCGAAACCAAACGCACGTCTCCAACGGGTAAACTCAGGCACTGCGCAATATCAGGCCAGAGAAACGTTTTATCCCCCGGCGATACGCGCGTTTTCACCCACCAAAGTTGTTGCTGATAGCGACGAATCTCGTGATCGCCATGGCGCAGGCATGGGGCCGCATCCTCGCGTGCCTCGACAACTTCCTGCCAGATGCGCGTCAGCATATCGCGCGACGGCATAGCCGCATGATGTAATGCCAGCCAACGGCGTAACAGCGCGGCGCGGCGCGGGGCGCTCATAGTTAGCATCGGCGACAGATTCAGCGCGCCTTCCGGCGTCACCAGGCGGATCAGTTCCCCGGCCAGCAGTTCATCCAGCAGTTGCTCCTGTTCAGCACAGAGCGCCGCGCTACGGGCCGTGGCTTGTGCAAAATGGGGCCAGCGCTCGCTGAGCAGCGGTACGACACGTAAACGGAGGAAGTTTCGATCGTAGGCATCATCCTGATTGCTCTCATCTTCAATCCATGAGAGCTGGTGCGCTTGCGCCCACGCCAGCAGTGAAGCACGCGATGCATTCAGTAAGGGGCGAAGCAGATACCCTCTCGCAAACGGCATGCAGGCGGGCATGGCGGAAAGCCCCGCCGGGCCGCTTCCGCGTTTGAGCGCCAGCAGGAAGGTTTCACACTGATCGTCCAGATGCTGCGCCGTAACCAGCGCCTCGCCATCCTGTAACGCTTCACTGAATGCCTGATAACGCGCCTGCCGGGCCTGCGCTTCAATTCCCAGACCATCCTGCGCCAGCGTCACGCGCACAACCTGTAACGGGACATTCCACGCTAAGCATTGCTGCTGGCAATGCGCAACCCAGGCATCCGCGTGCTGACTCAAGCCGTGGTGAATATGTATTGCCCGCAGCGTAACGGATGGATTTTCCCGCCGCCAGCAGAGCAGCTGATGCAGCAATACCGTGGAGTCCAGGCCACCGCTGAAGGCCACCAGAAACTGGCGGTGAGGCTCAAGGGATGAAGTGAAAGCAGGCGTCGTCATGATGTTGTCATTAGAAGGCTAAGCCCGGCACGTTACCGGGCCGGACTCAGGGTTGCAAGCCCTACTGTTGGTACAGTTCCAGCGGCAGGCCGTCAGGGTCATTAAAAAAGGTAAAGCGTTTGTCCGTAAACGGATCAACGCGAATCGCTTCACAGGTTACGCCATGCGCCTGCAAATGCGCGACCGCCGCATCGAGATCGTCAACGCTAAAGGCCAGATGACGCAGGCCGCAGGCTTCCGGGCGGCTTGGACGCGCGGGCGGAAACGGGAACGAAAACAGCTCAATCACATACTGCCCGTTCAGCGCCAGATCGCCCTTCCAGGAATCGCGCTCTTCGCGATAAAACTCGCTCTGCAGGGTAAACCCCAGAATGTCACAGTAGAACGCCTTACTCTTCGCGTAGTCGGTCGCAATAATGGCAATATGGTGAACCTGTTTTAAACCCAGCATTCTTATTCTCCTTTATCGTTTTCAGCACGTTACCTGTGCCGGGGCTTAACGCGCAACCCCTTCGCCGCTTTTTAAGACTCGAACCCGGTAAACGCCGTTCTCATCACGCTTCGCACCGTGAATATCCGTCTCGAAGCCCGGATAGTGACGCCCGACCGAGCACAGCATCAGCAGAAAATCGAGCACCGAGCGGCTCTCTTCGGTGATCATCTCGCCCGGCATCAACAGCGGCACGCCCGGCGGATACGGCAGGATCATATTAGCGGAAACGCGACCCACCACCTCTTCCAGCGCCACCGTTTCAACGTCGCCTTTAATCTGACGCTGCCATGCCTGATGCGGCGTCATCTTCATTTCCGGCAGCACGTCAAACGCACGCAGCATTAAACGCGGCAGATCGTGCTGGCGGATCAGTTTGTGGATCCCCTGCGCCAGATCCTGAATACGCATATTGCGGTAGAAATCCGGATCTTCCGCGTAGAGATCCGGCAGCATGTTTTTCACCCGCAGATTAAGATCATAGGCACGCTTGAACTCCGTTAACCCGCGCAACAGGCCCATTGCCCGGGTTTTATCGATACCGATGCTAAACAGGAACAGTAGATTATACGGCCCGGTTTTCTCCACCACCACGCCGTGCTCATCGAGGTATTTCGCCACCAGCGCCGCAGGAATACCCTCGTCGCTCATGTTGCCCTGCTCGTCCATACCTGGCGTCAGGATGGTCACTTTGACCGGATCGAGGAACATATGATCGCTGTCGGCATCGGCAAATCCATGCCAGTCTTCCCCCGGCGAGACCGGCCAGCATTCTGCTTCGTCGATCTCTTCCGGCTGCCAGATGTCAAAGAACCAGCTATCCGACTCTTCACGCAGTCGCTGAACCTCTTTGCGGAAATGCAACGCACGCTCCACCGAACGGGTAATCAGACGCTTCCCAGGATTGCCGCGCAGCATCGCCGCTGCCGTTTCGATTGAGGCGACAATCGGGTAACTCGGCGATGTCGAGGTGTGCATCATAAAGGCTTCGTTGAAGGTATCTTCATCGTAGTCGCCTTTGATGTGAATAAGCGAAGCCTGCGACAGCGCGGCCAGCATTTTATGCGTCGATTGCGTTTCGAAGAACACTTTCCCCGGCACGCGCTCGCCGCTCATGCCGCTTTTGCCCTGATAAATTGGGTGGAAGTGGGTATACGGCACCCACGCCGAGTCGAAGTGAATCGACGGCACATCCAGCGTTTGCTTGATCCAGTTGGTGTTATACAGCAGGCCATCGTAGGTGGAATTCGTGATCACCGCATGCACCGGCCACTGTGCATTTTTAGTCGCATCAACTTTCTGTTGCAGGCTGTCGCGGGTAAATTCATGACGCGGGATGCCCCCGAGAATACCGAGCGCGTTCCGGGTTGGCTTCAGCCACAATGGCACCACATCGCTCATCATCAGCAAATGGGCGAGCGATTTATGGCAGTTACGGTCAATCAACAACGTGCTGCCGGCCGGTGCGGCGTACATGCCGACAATTTTGTTCGACGTCGAGGTCCCGTTGGTCACCATATAACTTTGTTCAGCGCCAAAGGTGCGGGCAATATACTCTTCCGCTTCCAGATGCGGGCCGGTGTGATCGAGCAGCGAACCCAGCTCGGTTACGGAAATCGAGACATCCGCCTTCAGCGTATTGGCGCCAAAGAAATCATAGAACAGGCAACCAATCGGGCTTTTTTGATACGCCGTTCCCGCCATATGACCGGGCGTACAGAAGGTGTATTTACCCTCATTCACATAGGTAAACAGCGCTTTGGTGAACGGCGGCGTAATGTTATCCAGGTACTCATCGGTGTACTGGCGGATGCGGGTGGCGATATCGCCAGACTGCCCCAGCGCATATTCAAAGAACCACAGCGCCATCCGCAGATCGTGGACGCTGACGTCCATCGTCGAATGGGTGTTAATGAAGGCGTAAAGCGGAAGATATTCGTTTAGTTGATTGATCTCGCTACACAGGTCAACGTTGTATTCGTCCCAGTCGAAGATAACGCCGCAGATACGCGGGTTATGTTCGATGAATTTCAGCAGGTCAGCGCTGTTTTGCGGCCAGATAATTTTGAAGCCCTGCGCGAGTAACGCGCTTTCCAGCTCCTTGATAGGCTCGTCTTTGTAGTAGACGCCGTGCGGCCCCATAATGGCGATTATATTCATGCGCTCCTCCTGGAAATGTTAGCTAATCATAGCCCAGCTAAATCACAGATAAAAAAAAGGGTCACGCAATGTGACCCTTTTTTAGCAAATATCTGATTAACCGCTTACGCGTAGCCGTAGCTCATCAGGCGCTGATAACGACGATTTTTAAGGTCGTCTTTGCTCAGCACGTCGAGATCGGCCAGATCTTCCAGCAGTTGCGCTTTCAGCGATGCCGCCATCACTTCCGGGTTGCGGTGCGCGCCGCCCAGCGGTTCTGGAATGATAGAGTCAATCAGCTTCAGCTCTTTCAGACGCGGGGCAATGATGCCCATCGCTTCTGCGGCCAGCGGGGCTTTATCCGCGCTTTTCCACAGAATAGACGCACAGCCTTCCGGTGAAATCACCGAATAGGTGCTGTACTGCAGCATATTCACTTTATCACCCACGCCGATCGCCAGCGCGCCGCCGGAGCCACCTTCACCGATAACGGTACAGATAACCGGCACGCTCAGACGTGACATTTCACGCAGGTTACGCGCAATCGCTTCAGACTGACCGCGTTCTTCCGCGCCCACGCCAGGGTATGCACCCGGGGTGTCGATGAAGGTGATGATCGGCATGTTGAAGCGCTCGGCCATCTCCATCAGACGCAGGGCTTTACGGTAGCCTTCTGGTGCTGGCATACCGAAGTTGCGACGGATTTTTTCTTTGGTTTCACGGCCTTTCTGATGACCAATGATCATCACCGGACGTCCATCCAGACGCGCGATCCCGCCCACGATAGCTTTATCGTCAGCATAAGCGCGGTCGCCGGCCAGTTCGTCAAATTCATCAAACGCCAGGCGGACATAATCCAGGGTGTACGGGCGCTGCGGATGGCGCGCCAGTTGGGCTACCTGCCATGCGCCGAGATCGGCAAAGATTTTGCGCGTCAGCTCTACGCTTTTTTCGCGCAGACGATGCACTTCTTCGTCGATGTTAATATCCAGTTTCTCATCCTGACGGCTAACCGCAGTCAGAGAATCGATTTTCGCTTCCAGCTCTGCGATCGGCTGTTCAAAATCAAGGAAATTCAGACTCATAGTATTCCTGTATTAGTCAAACTCCAGTTCCACCTGCTCCGAACCAATAAGGCCACGCAGATCGTTAAGTAAACGATCGCTCGGAGAGACACGCCACGTTGCACCGAAACGCAACCGCGCACGTGCATCCGCCCTCTGATAGTAGAGATGTACTGGAATTGTCCCAGAGCGGTGGGGTTCCAGAGACTGACGGAGTCGGTTTAAAAGCTGGTCATCAATTTGCCTGTCCGTCAGCGAGATAGCAAGCCCGCGAGCGTATTTTTCCCGGGCTTCGTCAATATCCATAACTTCGCGGGCCATCATTTTAAGCCCGCCGCTGAAGTCATCAAAGCTGACCTGTCCGCTGACGATAAGTATGCGGTCTTTTTCCAGCAAATGCTGGTATTTATCCAGTGCCTCGGTAAACAACATGACTTCGAGACGCCCGGAACGGTCATCCAGCGTGCAGATGCCGATACGATTGCCGCGCTTGGTGACCATTACCCGCGCCGCAATGACGAGCCCCGCAGCCGTGGTCACTTTACCACGTTCTGTCGGATGCATGTCTTTTAGCCTGTAGCCTCCGACATAGCGCTCAATTTCTTTTAAATACTGGTTAATCGGGTGGCCCGTCAGGTACAGACCCAACGTTTCCCGTTCACCATCCAGCACCACCTGTTCCGGCCACGGCTGGCAGTTGGCGTAGGATTGTTCAATTTGCTCCGGCTCTTCCGCCAGCACGCCAAACATATCGGCCTGCCCGATGGCTTCTGCCTTCGCGTGTTGATCCGCCGCTTTCAGCGCATCGCCAAGCGAGTTCATCAACGCCGCGCGGTGCGGGCCAAGCCGGTCGAACGCCCCGGACATGATCAGTTTTTCCAGCACGCGACGGTTCAGTTTTTTGGTATCAGTGCGCGCGCACAGGTCGAACAGTTCGCGGAAATAGCCGCCATTGTTACGCGCTTCGATGATAGCCTCAATCGGCCCCTCACCGACGCCCTTAATCGCGCCGATACCATACACGATTTCCCCGTCATCATTAACGTGGAAATGATATAAACCGGAGTTAATGTCAGGCGGCAGGATTTTCAGCCCCATGCGCCAACACTCATCCACCAGACCGACCACCTTCTCGGTGTTGTCCATATCCGCGGTCATTACCGCCGCCATAAACTCTGCCGGGTAGTGCGCTTTCAGCCACAGCGTCTGGTAGGAGACCAACGCATAAGCGGCGGAGTGAGATTTGTTAAACCCGTAACCGGCGAATTTCTCCACCAGGTCAAAGATTTTCATCGCCAGTTCGCCGTCAACACCGCGTTTTTTCGCGCCTTCTTCAAACGCGCCGCGCTGCTTGGCCATCTCTTCGGGCTTCTTCTTACCCATTGCACGACGCAGCATATCCGCGCCGCCAAGGGTATAGCCAGAGAGTTCCTGGGCAATCTGCATCACCTGTTCCTGGTACAGGATAATGCCGTAGGTCGGCTCCAGTACCGGTTTCAGGCATTCGTGCTGCCACTGAACGTCCGGATAGGAAATTTCTTCGCGACCATGCTTACGGTCGATAAAGTTATCTACCATCCCTGATTGCAACGGGCCCGGACGGAACAGGGCCACCAGGGCAATCATATCTTCGAAGCAGTCAGGTTGCAGACGTTTAATCAGGTCTTTCATGCCGCGCGATTCAAGCTGGAATACCGCCGTGGTTTCCGAGCGTTGCAGCATGTCGAAGCTTTTCTTGTCATCCAGCGGAATGGCGGCGATATCCAGCGGCGGTTCGCCGTGCTTCTCGCGGCGGGCGTTGATCATCTCCAGCGCCCAGTTGATGATAGTCAGCGTACGCAGGCCAAGGAAGTCGAACTTCACCAGCCCGGCGTATTCAACGTCGCTTTTATCGAACTGGGTAACCGGGTGCTGACCCGCTTCATCACAGTAAAGTGGCGCAAAATCGGTGATTTTAGTCGGCGAGATCACCACACCACCGGCGTGCTTACCGGCGTTACGGGTGACCCCTTCCAGCTTACGCGCCATGTCGATCAGCGCTTTAACTTCTTCGTCCGCTTCGTAGATTTCTGGCAGCTGCGGTTCCGCTTCAAACGCTTTCGCCAGCGTCATACCCGGATCGGGCGGCACCAGTTTAGAGATGCGATCGACGAAGCCGTACGGATGACCGAGCACGCGCCCTACGTCGCGGATAACCGCTTTTGCCGCCATCGTACCGAAGGTGATGATCTGCGATACCGCATCGCGACCGTACATTTCCGCCACGTGATCGATAACCCGGTCGCGTTTCTCCATACAGAAGTCAACGTCGAAGTCAGGCATTGAGACACGTTCCGGGTTAAGGAAACGTTCGAACAGCAGGTCAAATTCCAGCGGATCGAGGTCGGTAATTTTCAGCGCATACGCCACCAGAGAACCCGCACCGGAGCCACGCCCCGGGCCGACCGGTACGCCGTTATCTTTTGACCACTGGATAAACTCCATGACGATCAAGAAGTAACCAGGGAAGCCCATCTGGTTGATAACTTTAAGTTCTGTTTCCAGACGTTCATCATACGGCGGACGGCGTTTTTTACGCTCTTCCTCGTCCGGGAACAGAAACGCCAGACGCTCTTCCAGGCCTTCATGGGATTTGGCAACCAGGAAGTCTTCGGTGCTCATATCCCCGGTCGGGAATTGCGGCAGGAAGTATTCACCCAGACGCACCGTGACGTTACAGCGCTTGGCGATCTCTACGGTATTTTCCAGCGCTTCCGGAATGTCGGCAAACAGCTCGCACATCTCCTCTTCGCTGCGCATATACTGCTGCGGTGAATAGTTACGCGGGCGTTTCGGGTCATCAAGCGTAAAGCCATCGTGGATGGCGACGCGAATTTCGTGCGCGTCAAAGTCACCGGTTTCGAGGAAACGGACGTCATTGGTTGCCACGACCGGCAGACCACGCGCTTCCGCCAGCTCAACGGCGGCATGCAGATAAGGCTCTTCGTCCGGGCGACCGGTACGAATCAGTTCGAGAAAATAGCAATCCGGGAAATGTTCTTCATAGAACGAGACGCACTCCTCAACCAGCGGCATATTGCCACGCAGCAGACAGCGCCCGACATCGCCCATGCGACCACCGGAGAGCAGTATCAATCCCTCTTTCAGTTCGACCAGCCAGTCGCGATCGATCCACGGGCCAGCGGCGCCGTAGCCACGCTGATAGGCGCGCGAAATCAGCAGCGTCAGATTCTGGTAGCCCGTATTATTGGCCGCCAGCACGGTGAGCTGCGTCATTTCATCGCCAAGCAGATCGCACTGCACGTGGAAATCTGCCCCGACGATCGGTTTGATCCCCGCGCCATGGCCCGCACCATAGAACTTCACCAGACCACACAGGTTGGTGAAATCGGTGATCGCCAGTGCAGGCTGGCCTAACGCCGCCGCCTTTTTCACCAGCGGTGCCGTTTTCGCCAGGCCATCGATCATGGAGTAGTCACTGTGCACCCGAAGGTGTACGAAACGTGGTTCAGCCATTGTTAGATCCCGCGTTGCTTACTGAGGGCGTAGATAGAGTCAGGATACCAGACCCAGTGCCCGTTTAACCGGGCCAAAACTGCGTCGGTGGTGCTCGGTGGCACCGTATTCTGCCA
Source organism: Pseudocitrobacter sp. CD920760 (assembly GCF_057782505.1). Taxonomy (NCBI): domain Bacteria; kingdom Pseudomonadati; phylum Pseudomonadota; class Gammaproteobacteria; order Enterobacterales; family Enterobacteriaceae; genus Pseudocitrobacter; species Pseudocitrobacter sp. CD920760. The sequence goes on along the minus strand of NZ_CM173490.1, from coordinate 941,841 downwards.
GCTTTTCCAGATGAAAAGCGGTTGGGTAACCTTTGTGCTGGGCAAAGCCGTACTGCGGAAATATACCATCAAGGGCAGCCATTTCGGCGTCGCGCGTCACTTTCGCAATGATAGATGCGGCGCTGATTTCCGCCACCCGGCTGTCGCCCTTCACCACCGCCATTGAAGGCACCGGCAACGCAGGGCAACGGTTGCCATCGATCAGCACGTATTCCGGTGCGATGCTTAACCCAGCAACAGCACGCTGCATCGCCAGCATCGTGGCATGCAAAATGTTCAGTTCATCGATTTCATGGGGTTCTGCGCGGCCCAGGCTCCAGCAGAGCGCTTTCTCTTTGATTTCATCAAACAGCGCCAGACGGCGTTTTTCGCTCAGCTTTTTAGAATCATTCAACCCAATAATCGGGCGGGCGGGATCGAGGATCACCGCCGCAGTCACCACGGCGCCGACCAGCGGGCCACGGCCAACTTCATCCACACCGGCCACTAAATGGGTGTGCGGATACACAAATTCAATCATCGTGCTAACTCCAGAACCGCGTCAGCTGCCTGCTCATCGGCATTACAGCGGATTTGCAAATGCAGTTCGCGGAAAGTGTCGTGCATAGCGTGGCTGGTTTTGCCATTCGCCAGCAGCGGCAGTAACGCATCAGCCAGCGCCTGCGGCTGGCATTCATCCTGCAACAGCTCTTTCACCAGCTCGCGCCCGGCGAGCAGGTTAGGCAGCGACACATAATCAGTTTTAACCAGTCGTTCCGCCAGCCAGAAGGTGAACGGTTTCATGCGATAGCCCACCACCATCGGGCATTTTGCCAGCATGCATTCCAGCGCCGCTGTGCCAGAGGCCAGCAGTGCCGCATCGCTGGCAACCATCGCTTCACGTCCCATGCCATCCAGCAGGTGAACGTGGAGATCCGGCGCAACCTCGGCCTTAATGCGTTCGAACTGTTCACGGCGTTTGGCATTTACCAGCGGGACCACCACTTCCAGATCCGGATAGTGATGACGCAGGATTTGCGCCGTTTTCAGAAAATCAGCGCTGAGCATTTCCACTTCCGCGCCACGGCTTCCCGGCAGCAAAGCCAGACAGTGCGCATCGTGCGGAATACCCAGCACATCCCGCGCCGCATTTTTATCGGGGTCCAGCGGCATGGCGTCGGCCATGGTGTGTCCGATAAAGCGGCAGGGAACGTTAAATTTGTCGTAAAACGCTTTTTCGAAAGGCAGAAATGCGAGCACCAGATCGGTGGCTCTGCCTATTTTGAAAACGCGTTTCTGTCGCCAGGCCCAGACGGACGGGCTGACATAGTGAATGGTTTTAATGCCCTGCTTCTTCAGGTTGCCCTCAAGCGTGATGTTGAAATCCGGGGCATCAATGCCGACGAAAACATCGGGTTGCAGCTCAGTAAAACGCTTTGTGAGATCGGCACGAATGTGTAACAGACGACGCAGGCGCCCGAGGACTTCGACAATCCCCATCACCGCCAGCTCTTCCATTTCATACCAGGCTTCACAGCCTTCAGCCTGCATACGCGGGCCGGCAACGCCGACAAACCGCGCATTGGGAATCCGCGCTTTAAGAGCACGGATCAGGCCAGCGCCAAGAATATCGCCGGAAGTTTCTCCGGCGACCAGGGCAATCGTTAATGGACGCTGCTCAGTCATTAACGAATCAGACCGCGAGTTGAACGCGCGAAGAATTCCGTAAACGCTTTAACTTCCGGGTACTGCTCAGCCAGTTCAGCGATTTCAGCTTTCGCTTCATCCAGCGTTTTACCGTTACGGTACAACGCCTTATACGCATTACGGATAGCAGTAATCGCCTCACGGCTAAAGCCGCGACGTTTCAGACCTTCGATGTTCACCCCAAACGGCGTGGCATGGTTGCCCTGCGCGATCACGAACGGTGGAACGTCCTGCGCAACGCCGGAACAACCGCCAACCATCACGTGTGCACCAATGATGCAGAACTGATGGACCGCAGTCATACCGCCGATAATTACGTAGTCGTCGAGCGTAACGTGTCCTGCCAACGTGGCGTTGTTGGCAAGGATACAGCGATCGCCGAGCTGGCAATCATGCGCGACGTGCGCGTTGATCATCAGCAGGTTATCGCTACCCACCTTCGTCAATCCACCGCCCTGTACTGTGCCACGATGAATGGTGACGCTTTCGCGAATGCGGTTGCGATCGCCAATCTCCACACGGGTTGGTTCGCCAGCATATTTCAGATCCTGGTTCACTTCACCGATGGAGGCGAACTGATAAATCTCGTTATCACGGCCAATTTTGGTGATGCCGTTAACTACAACGTGAGACTTCAGTACGGTACCTTCGCCGATTTCGACGTTGGACCCCACAATACAAAACGGGCCAATGTGAACGTTAGCACCGATAACGGCACCGTCTTCAACAATGGCGGTAGGATGGATAAAGGCGGTTTTATCAATCACGGATCAGGCCTCCCGGCTACGCGCACACATCATAGTCGCTTCGCAAACAACCTTGCCGTCAACCAGCGCAACGCCTTTAAAGCGAGTCAGGCCGCGACGGGTTTTCTCGAAGGTGACTTCCATAATCATCTGATCGCCAGGCACAACCGGGCGCTTGAAGCGCGCTTCGTCGATACCTGCGAAATAGTAAAGTTCGCCTGGTTCCAGTTTACCCACGCTTTTGAACGCCAGAATACCGGTCGCCTGCGCCATCGCTTCCAGAATCAGCACGCCAGGTAAAATCGGCTTACCAGGGAAGTGCCCCTGGAAAAACGGCTCATTTACGGAAATGTTTTTCACTGCGCGCAGAAAACGACCTTCTTCAAAATCCAGCACGCGATCAACCAGTAAGAACGGGTAACGGTGCGGCAGAAGTTCTAAAATCTCTTCAATGTGCAGAGTATGAGTGTCGGTAGTCAAAATACTCTTCCTGTCAAAATATACTGAATGGCAATAATAACACGGCCTGCCGGATTTTCAGAAAGCCGACAGGCCGATAAATGTCGCTCCGTCATCACAGGGCTTAGCCCAATAAATTCGGCGACAATCCAATGTGGGTGACTGTTTAGTCTTGTTGATTGATCTTGCGCTCTACAGCTTTCAGGCGCTTGCTCATATCATCAATATTCATCACCAGTGCTGCTGTCTTACGCCACGCCTTATTCGGCTGAAGCGGAATACCAGAAGAATAGACGCCAGGCTCAGTAATCGGGCGCATCACCATGCCCATGCCGGTTACTGTCACTTTGTCGCAAATTTCCATGTGTCCGTTAATGACGCTGGCGCCGCCAATCATGCAGTAACGGCCAATTTTCAGGCTACCGGCCATAATGACGCCGCCGGCGACGGCGGTATTGTCGCCAATCACCACGTTGTGCGCAATCTGGCACTGGTTATCAATGATAACACCGTTGCCGATCACCGTATCGTCAAGTGCGCCACGGTCAATGGTGGTACAGGCGCCGATCTCCACGCGATCGCCAATAATCACGCGACCTAATTGTGGGATCTTCACCCAGTTACCGCGATCGTTGGCATAACCAAAACCATCCGCGCCGATCACGGTGTTGGACTGGATCAGGCAATTCTCACCGATCTCGATGTCGTGGTAAATACTGACGTTTGCCCACAGACGCGAGCCGGCACCGATTTTCGTCTTTTTACCGACGAAAGAGCCTGCGCCAATTACCACGTTATCGCCAAGCACAACGTCAGATTCAATCACCGCATTCGCGCCGATAGAGACGTTTTTGCCGAGCGTCGCCGTAGGGTCGATGACTGCGCTGGGGGCGATATCCTGCGCCGGTTGCGGCGTGGTATCTAAAATTTGGGCCATACGGGCGTAAGTCAGGTAAGGATTCTTCACTACCAGCGCCGTGCTTTTGGCAAAAGGAAGATCGTCTGCGGTCATGACGACTGCAGAAGCCTGGCAAGCGGCCAGGTGCTCACGGTATTTAGGATTCACCATGAACGTAATATGGCCTGTGGTCGCGGATTGCATGGACGCGACAGCGGTGATGACGATATCGCCATCACCGTGTAATTCCGCATCCAACTGCTGCGCGAGATCAGCCAGTCGAATTGAAGGCATTACTTATTTAACCTGTTTCAGTACATCAGCGGTGATGTCTTTAACATCGCTGCTGTTGAATGCAACGGCGTTAGCGTCAACAACCAGGTCGATGCTCTGGCTGCTTGCAACAGATTTCACAGCAGTCTGGATACGAGTAACCAGTTTGCCGCGCTCTTCGTTGGTACGACGCTGGCGATCCTGCTCAAATGCCTGAGCTTTCTGTGCGAAAGTCTGGCGCTGAGAAGTGATGTCTTTTTCCAGCTTGGTGCGGTCTGCACCTGCTTTCATGGATTGCAGACGCTGCATTTTAGACTGCAGGTCGCCTTCCATACGCTGAAGTTCGCCGGCACGGCCTTTGAACTCATTTTCCAGCGTGCTGGAAACACCGGTTTTCTGTGCAACTTGTTGGAACAGGTTGCCCATGTTAACAATTGCGATTTTATCTGCTGCCTGAGCAGACGCAGCCATTGCTAAACCTAAACCTGCAGCTACTAACCACTTTTTCACAATAAAACTCCTTACCATCCCATGCGTACCCGAAGGTACCGTTTTTTGTGTGGCCCGAAGGCCACTTAACGCTATGCCTATACAGCGTCACTACACTGCACTGCATTTCCTTTGCAAGTCAGCAATTACCAGGTTTTACCAATGTTAAACTGGAATTGCTCGGCTTTGTCTCCATCGTATTTCTTGAACGGCTGGGCGTAGGAGAAGACCAACGGCCCCAATGGGGACATCCATTGTAATGCGATACCCGCAGACATACGGATGTTGCTTGGATCGCTGTAGTCAGGGATCCCCGCAGCACGTGTCTCTGCAGTGTCTTTCCAGTTAGTATCCCACACGGTACCCGCATCCCAGAAGACAGAAGTACGAATAGAGTTCGCGTATTTATCACTCACGAACGGCGTAGGTACAATCAGTTCCATGCTGGCAACAGCCATGGCGTTACCGCCGACTGCATCATCTGAATCACAGATGCCAGGTTTGCCGTCTTTGGTGGTTTCACAGTTATCGGTACCCGGGCCATAGTAAGCCGCTTTAGGACCGATGTTGTTCGACTGGAAGCCACGCACGGTGCTGGAACCACCGGCATAGAAGTTTTCATAGAACGGCAGTTCTTTGCCGCCCAGGCCATCACCGTAACCCCAACGTGTACGACCCAGAACAACCCACTTGTGGTCGTCATCAATCGGGAAGTAGGACGCGGTATCCAGCGTGACTTTATAGAACTCGTTATCAGAGCCCGGAATTGTGACCTTACCGTTCAGGTTAACGCGCGAACCGTCCGTCGGGAAGTAGCCGCGGTCCAGTTTGTTATACGTCCAACCATAGTTGAAGGTGAAGTCATCCGCCGAGAAGTTATTATCATCAGACGTCGTGCTGGCATTCTGACCAATTGAATCCAGATAACGGTTCATCGCTACCTGCGGCTGCATGTTAGACAGGTCGTTATGGACATAGCCCAGACCCGCACGCAGCGTGTTGTATTCGTTGATCGGGAAGCCCAGCGTTCCATCTAAACCATAACTTTTGTTGGTATAGGAGGAGAGGTCCGCATCATCCGCTTTAAAGTCATTGTAGAAGATACGACCGCCGAGGCTCACGCCATCGACCGTAAAGTACGGGTTGGTCACAGAAAACTCAGAATAGGTCTGGTAGTCGTTCTTGGTGCCGTTGATACCAACGGAGTAGCCCGTACCTAACCAGTTATCCTGCTGTACGCCAACCTGGAAGCTGACGCCGCTTTCCGTACCGTAACCGATACCGAAGTTGAAGCTACCGGTGTTACGCTCTTTCACCTTGTAAACCACATCCACCTGGTCCGGGCTGCCCGATACGCGTTGGGTGTCGGTATCGACGGTTTCGAAGTAACCCAGACGGTTCAGACGCTCTTTACCCTGGTCAACTAAATCGCTGCCCAGCCATGCCCCTTCCATCTGGCGCATTTCGCGACGCAGGACGGCATCTTTGGAAGTGTCGTTACCTTCAAAGCGGATTTTGCGCACGTAGAAACGGTTACCCGCATCAACGTTCACATGCAGCTTAACGGTTTTATCCGCATCGTTGATTTCAGGCTGAGACTGAACGCGCGGATAGGCGTAACCATAGCGACCCAGAAGCTTTTTAATGTCATCTTCCATTTTGGTCACTTTGGTGCCGTTATACAGCTCGCCCGGCTCGATTTTGGTCAGCGCTTCGATTTCAGCGGAGTGCCCGGCCAGATTGCCGCTCACCTGTACGCTATCGAGTTTGTACTGATCGCCTTCCGTCACGTTAACGGTGATGTAGATGCCTTTTTTATCAGGCGTCAGGCTCACCTGCGTGGAGTCGATGTTGAAACGTGCGTAACCGCGATCCAGATAGTAGCTGCGGAGGGTTTCAAGGTCGCCCGCCAGTTTCTGTTTCTGGTATTTGCGATCGCCCACCACGTTCCACCACGGCACTTCATCACGCAGCTGGAAATTCGAGATGAGATCTTCCGTGCTGAACGCGTGGTTACCCACGATGTTGATCTGCTGGATTTGCGCGGAGACGCCTTCCTGGAAGACCAGTTTCAGGTCGACACGGTTACGCGGCAGCGGGGTGACAACGGCTTTTACGCTCGCGCTGTATTTACCCACGCTGTAGTAGAAGTCTTCGAGCCCTTTTTCGATATCCGAAAGCGTGGTGCGGTCAAGAGATTCACCCACGCGAACGCCAGATGCTTCAAGGTTCTGCTTGAGCATGTCATCTTTCACCGACTTGTTGCCGGAGAAGGTGATGCTGGCAATCGTTGGACGCTCTTTGACCTGTACCAGTAACGTATCGCCGTCTCTCAGGACGCGAACGTCCTCAAAGTTGCCAGTGGCAAACAGTGCGCGAATGGTATTACTGATATCGTCATCAGTTATGGTATCACCAGGACGTACTGGCATACTGAGGAGGGCCGCACCAACAGCGACTCGCTGCAAGCCTTCGAAATGAATGTCCTTCACTACGAACCCGTCAGCACCGTATACGGTCGCGCTGCTAAACAGCAGCGACGCTATAAGCAACTTTTTCATCGCCATCGTTATTATGCGTTCTTCCTAACTAACTCTCATAACCGAGAGAAATCATTGAAAAGTGCAAGCCCCATTAACAACACCAGCAGTATTGAGCCAATGCGATAACTAAAGTCTTGAACTCGCTCGGATACCGGACCGCCCTTCAGCTTTTCAATCGCCAAAAACAGCAGATGGCCCCCATCTAACACGGGGAGCGGGAACAGGTTGATGATGCCCAGATTTACACTGATGAGCGCAAGAAACATCAGATAGTAAATCAACCCGTACTCCGCTGACATCCCAGCCCCCTGAGCGATCGAAATCGGCCCACTGAGGTTGTTCAGTTTGACGTCACCGGTGATCAATTTTCCCAGCATGCTAACCGTCAGCTTCATCAACTGCCACGTTTTATCCGTGGCCTGGGCGATGGCGCTGAACGGCCCATACTGGCGCACTGTTTTGTATTCGTCAGGCAGCGGGATAACTTTTGGTACCACACCCGCAAACCCTTCCGCCTTTCCGTTACCGTGTTTTGTATCCGGTATCAGCGTCAAAGACAAGGGACTCCCCTGCCTTTCGATATCTAACCGCAGTCCTTTACCGGGGTTATCACGCACCAGCGTGACAAACATCATCCAGTTTTCCAGCGGCTGACCATCGACTTTAACGATCCTGTCGCCAGCTTGCAAACCGGCTTTGCTGGCAGCAGAGTCGGCCTGAATCTCGGCGAGGACAGGTTCAATCTGCGCACCGCGCGGGCGAATACCGAGTGAAGCGATAGGATCTTCTTTATCCGGTTCGAACGCCCAGTGCTGCAAATTCAGGATTTTATCCTGACGCTGTTCACTCCCGAAAGGGGCAACAGTGAGGGTGGCGCGCTCGTCGCCAATTTTAGCGACCATCGCCAAACGCACTGCATCCCAATCAGGCGTTTCGATACCATCTACGGCTTTTAGTTCCGTACCTGGTGCAATTTGTGCTTCTGCCGCAATCGAATTGGGGGTTATTTCACCGACAACCGGACGAACGCCAGGGACGCCGATGATAAACACCAGCCAGTAAGCGAAGATGGCAAAAAGGAAGTTGGCGACAGGGCCGGCAGCAATAACGGCGGCGCGCTGGCCGACCGTTTTGTTGTTGAATGCGAAGTGGCGCATCTCCGGTGCAACCGGCTCGACGCGCTCATCCAGCATTTTGACGTAGCCGCCCAGGGGGATAAGGGCGATAACAAATTCGGTGCCGTGTTTATCAACGCGACGCCAGAGCGATTTCCCAAAACCAATTGAAAAACGCTCTACGCGAACGCCACAGCGGCGAGCAACCCAGAAGTGACCAAATTCATGGACGGTGATCAATACACCCAGGGCAACAATAAATGCCGCCAGATTCCAGAGTATGCTCAGCATAGACCCATCCGTTAAATCGTCCTGAAAACTAACAACAGCAAGCACGCGAATACAGGAACCGCCGCCGTCAGGCTGTCAATACGGTCCAGAATTCCGCCGTGACCGGGAATCAAATGTCCACTGTCCTTGATGCCGGCTTCACGTTTAAACATGCTCTCGGTCAGATCGCCGAGCACAGAAGCCAGCGCAGCGACAATGGAGCATATTAATAGGGTTGAGGGGGCTACGTCCAGATTTGCCCACAACCCATAGGCCCAGGAAATAACCGCAGCCGTTAACAGGCCGCCGATGAATCCTTGCCAGGTTTTCCCCGGTGAAACTTTAGGCGCCAGCTTATGTTTGCCAAACAGTTTGCCAAACATATACGCGCCGGAATCCGCACCCCACACGAGGATCATGACATACAGCAGCCACAGCGCACCGCTGTAGTGGTTATCGTCGTAGTGCCATGCGCGCAACGCCACCATGCCCCAGAAGAACGGCACGATAGTCAGCAGGCCAAACAGCAGACGCAGCGTTTTTGAATGACGCCATGACGACGCTGAACCCGGATAGGTCAGCACCAGTAACAGCGCCACGACCCACCAGGCCAGTGAGGCCCAGAGCGAAATCTCAACAACCGGTTGATGGAGGTTATGGTGATACTCAGGAAGCAAGAAGAGCATCACCGCCAACAACAGGCCGCAAAGTACCGCCAGCCACACCCGCTGCGTACGCGAGCTAAATCCGCTCAGTTGTCCCCATTCCCACGCGGCCAGCATACAGACGACCAGCGTAACAATGGCGAACCCGACTGGCGGCAGCAAAAACAGCGCCGCAATAACAACGGGTATTAAAATTAATGCAGAAATCAGGCGATACTTCAGCAAAAGCTACCCCCATCAGACCTATTCGCCACCAGGCTCGGTGCCGCCGAAACGACGCTCGCGATTTGCAAAAGCATGCAGCGCACCCTCAAAGTCTTGTTCATCGAAATCGGGCCAAAGAACATCGGTAAAGTAAAGTTCAGCATAGGCGATTTGCCAGATAAGAAAATTACTGATGCGATGTTCTCCCCCTGTCCTAATTACTAAATCCACGGGAGCCAGTTCATGCATGCAGATTTGCTGACTCAGCAGATCTTCACTGATGTTGTCGGGACGGAGTAACCCTTCCTGAACCTGTTCAGCCAGTCGCTGAACTCCCTGAATAATATCCCAACGCCCACCATAATTAGCGGCGATATTTAACGTCAGCCCGGTATTATTTTCGGTTAACGCTTCCGCTTTACGGATGCGCTCCTGTAGGCGGGCGTTGAACCGGCTGGTATCACCGATGATACGCAACCGTACATTGTGGCGATGCAGGCTTTTTACTTCGCTATCAAGCGCCCACACGAAAAGCTCCATCAATGCGCTAACTTCTTGCTCGGGGCGGTTCCAGTTTTCACTGCTGAACGCATAAAGGGTTAATGCTTCAATGCCATTATTCGCCGCATACGACACGGCGCGGCGAACAGACTTCGCCCCGGCTTTATGTCCAAAGGCGCGAATCTTCCCTTGTCTCTTCGCCCAGCGACCATTGCCGTCCATGATGATAGCCACATGGCGACACCCGTGGGCAGGCACATTTTCGCTGATTGGTTGATTAGCAGACAACATAACGCGTTTTTAGTCCATGAAAAGGAATGAGCGGTACCCCGGAATACTGATATTTCTGTCGCAAAAAAGCCGTGTTGAAGCACGGCTTTCACGATTGCCCCTGAAAATAGAGGCGCAATCGGTGGCGCAGACTATATCACTGAAGCCAGACGCTAACAAATACCATGACAGTTCCCAGGCTGATAATCCTCAGCTTGCGAAACGCGTCACTTGTTTTCGCGCCACATCACGCGCATGCGCGTCAATCACCAGCACCTCATCGACGGACTGCGGCTCCGCAAGCGACATCGCGTCAAGCACGGCCAGGTTCGCCGCCGCGATATCGGTAAAGCGAATCTGCGAATCCAGGAATGCGGCAACGGTAATTTCGTTCGCCGCATTCAGTGCGGTTGTCGCCGCCTGCCCCTGCTCGAACGCGTCCATCGCCAGCTTAAGGCAAGGGTAACGATCGTAATCCGGTTCGCTAAACGTCAGTGCGCCCAGTTTGCAGAAATCGAGCGGTTTAACGCCTGATTCCGCACGTCCAGGCCAGGCCATCGCATTGGCGATAGGCGTACGCATATCCGGCTCGCCGAGTTGCGCAATGACGCTGCCATCTTTATAGCGAACCATCGAGTGGATCACCGATTGCGGATGAATCACCACTTCCATTTGCGCGGCAGAGGCGTTAAACAGCCAGCGGGCTTCAATGTATTCGAGACCTTTGTTCATCATGGTGGCCGAATCGACGGAGATTTTACGTCCCATCGACCAGTTCGGATGACGACAAGCCTGATCCGGCGTCATTGCGCGCAGTTCACTGATTGGCGTCTCACGGAACGGGCCACCAGACCCAGTAAGCAGAATGGACGTAACGCCATGCTGCCCGAGATCAGCGTACCCCAGGTCTTGCTGAAAAGTTTGCGGCAAACTCTGAAAGATGGCGTTATGTTCGCTATCGACCGGTAAAAGTTGCGCGCCGCTGGCTTTCACCGCTTCAAGGAACAAGCGTCCGCAGGTCACCAATGACTCTTTGTTCGCCAGTAAAACCGTTTTGCCGGCATGAATAGCGGCAAGCGTCGGTACCAGGCCCGCCGCGCCCACGATGGCGGCCATCACCTGATCAACGTCGTCCAACGCGGCCACTTCACACGCCGCCTGTTGCCCGCACATCACTTCGGTGCGGCTACCGTGTTCACGCAGAGCGATTTTCACGCCTTCGGCGCTATGGGCGTCATCCATCACCGCGAAACGCGGGGAGAACTCCAGACACTGCTCGACCATGCGATCGACGTTTTTACCGGCTACCAGCGCGGCAACGGAGAAATGGTCAGCGTTATGGCGCACAACGTCCAGCGTGCTACAGCCAATTGAGCCCGTTGAGCCAAGAACGGTTATTTGCTTCATGAAAGGTCCAGCTTAGCGACTTGAAGGGTGAAGAGTATAAATGCAAAACGCCGCCAGCAAAGCGATACGCTTCCTGTACGGCGTTTTTCCTGCAAACGAATGCAGATTAGAACTGCATCAGTTCCGCTTCTTTATCTGCCAGCGCCGCATCAATTTTCTTGATAGCTGCGTCGGTCAGTTTCTGCACGTCGTCCTGAGAACGGCGATCGTCATCTTCGCTGATCTCTTTTTCTTTCAGCAGCGCTTTCACTTTGTCGTTCGCGTCGCGACGGACGTTACGCACAGAGACACGCCCCTGCTCAGCTTCACCGCGTACCACTTTGATCAGGTCTTTACGACGTTCTTCCGTCAGAGCCGGCAGCGGAACGCGGATATCGGTACCCGCAGAACTTGGGTTCAGACCAAGGTCAGACGCCATAATCGCTTTTTCGACAGCCGGGCCCATAGAACGGTCGAACACGTTGATTTTCAGCGTGCGGGTATCTTCTACCGTTACACTTGCCAGCTGACGCAGCGGAGTTGGGGTGCCGTAATACTCAACGACGATGCCGTCCAGCAGGCTGGGAGAAGCACGACCCGTGCGTATTTTGCTGATTTGGGTTTTGAACGCTTCTACGCATTTTTCCATGCGCACTTCAGCATCTTTTCTGATATCGCTAATCACGTTACGAATCCTTGAAAACTTGTCTCAGTCAGACCAGACGGTAGCACAGATGCGCTAAGTATAGTCCTGTTTAAAATATGCCACCGGGTAAGTGACCCGCATGATTAAAGCGGAATCTTACCCGTATTTGGCCTCGACGGAAATTATTCCGTGATTAAAGTGCCTTCTTTTTCGCCCATGACCACGCGACGCAGTGCGCCAGGTTTGTTCATGTTGAAGACGCGAATCGGCAATTTATGGTCACGAGCCAGCGTAAACGCCGCCAGATCCATGACTTTCAGTTCTTGTTCCAGCACGTCGCTGTAGGTCAGCTGTTCGTACATGGTCGCCGCAGGATCTTTCGCCGGGTCAGCGGTAAATACGCCGTCAACTTTGGTCGCTTTCAGCACCACGTCGGCTTCGATTTCAATACCGCGCAGGCAGGCTGCGGAGTCGGTTGTGAAGAACGGGTTACCGGTACCTGCGGAGAGGATCACCACGCGATTGTTGCGCAGCAGGCTAATCGCCTCTGCCCAGCTGTAGTTGTCGCACACGCCGTTCAGCGGAATAGCAGACATCAGGCGAGCGTTCACATAGGCGCGATGCAGTGCGTCACGCATTGCCAGGCCGTTCATTACCGTGGCCAGCATGCCCATGTGGTCGCCCACAACGCGGTTCATACCCGCTTTCGCCAGACCTGCACCGCGGAACAGGTTACCGCCGCCAATCACTACGCCAACCTGAATGCCCAGTTCAACAAGTTCTTTAATCTCTTGCGCCATACGGTCAAGGATGCTTGCGTCAATACCGAAACCTTCAGTCCCCTGCAATGCTTCGCCGCTCAGTTTAAGCAGAATGCGTTTGTAGACGGGTTTTGCGTTGGTAGCCATTTTCTTTCCTGCGAGTGTCACGAATGGGATGATTTAAATCAGGTGACATCATGCGCTTTCTGCCGATTTGCCCCTATAAGAGCTGGCTGATTTTCACATGACGGGTACAAAAAGGAGCCGCCCTGAGGCGGCTCCGAACAGTACAATTAAGACTGTTTAGACATTGCAGCAACTTCTGCTGCGAAGTCAGCTTCAACTTTCTCGATGCCTTCGCCCACTTCAAAGCGGATGAAGCCAGTCACGTCAGCGTTGTGCTCTTTCAGCAGCTGGCCAACGTTTTTGCTCGGGTCCATAACGAAAGGCTGACCAGTCAGAGAAACTTCGCCGGTGAATTTCTTCATGCGGCCTTCAACCATTTTCTCTGCGATTTCTTTCGGCTTACCAGACTGCATCGCGATATCCAGCTGTACCTGGTATTCTTTCTCTACCACTTCAGCGGACACGTCTTCTGGTTTAACGAATTCTGGTTTGCTTGCAGCAACGTGCATTGCCAGGTGTTTAACCAGCTCTTCATCAGCGCCTTTAGCCGCAACCAGAACACCGATGCGCGCACCGTGCTGGTAGCTACCCAGAACGTCGCCTTCCAGGATTGCAACGCGACGGATGTTGATGTTTTCACCGATTTTAGCAACCAGTGCAACACGCTCTTCTTCGAACTGTGCTTTCAGGACTTCAACGTCAGTCACTTTGCCAGCAACAGCTGCGTCCAGAACTTTGTCTGCGAACGCCTGGAAACCACCGTCTTTAGCAACGAAGTCAGTCTGGCAGTTAACTTCCAGAATCACGCCGAAGTTGCCTTCGATTTTGGTTTTGATCACGCCGTCAGCAGCAACGTTGCCTGCTTTTTTAGCCGCTTTGATCGCGCCAGATTTACGCATGTTTTCGATTGCCAGCTCGATGTCGCCATTAGCTTCAGTCAGTGCTTTTTTGCAATCCATCATGCCTGCGCCGGTACGTTCACGCAGCTCTTTTACCAGGGATGCGGTAATTTCAGCCATTCTAAAATCCTCGGAAGAGTGATCCGCCCGGCCTGATAACCGAACGGATTTAAAAAAGTGAAAAAGGGGCCATAAAGGGCCCCTTAACCAAACTTGATACTACCTGGTCTATAAGGGGGCTCTAACGAGCGTTCCTTATTATTCAGCTTCTACGAAGCTTTCTTCAGCCTGGGAAGCCAGGTCAGAAGAACGGCCTTCACGAACGGTAGCCGCTACAGCGCTCAGGTACAGGGTTACAGCACGGATTGCATCGTCGTTACCCGGGATAACGAAATCAACGCCGTCTGGATCGGAGTTGGTATCAACGATAGAGAACACTGGGATACCCAGGTTGTTCGCTTCTTTGATAGCGATGTGCTCGTGGTCAGCATCGATTACGAACAGTGCGTCCGGCAGGCCGCCCATGTCTTTGATACCGCCCAGGCTGTTTTCCAGTTTCTCAAGCTCACGAGTACGCATCAGCGCTTCTTTCTTGGTCAGCTTGTCGAAAGTACCGTCCTGAGACTGAGTTTCCAGGTCTTTCAGACGTTTGATGGACTGACGAACGGTTTTCCAGTTAGTCAGCATGCCGCCCAACCAGCGATGGTTCACGAAGAACTGGTCGCAGCTGTTAGCAGCTTCTTTCACCGCTTCGCTTGCAGCGCGTTTAGTACCAACGAAAAGGATTTTACCTTTACGAGCAGAGATCTTGTTCAGTTCAGCCAGAGCTTCGTTGAACATCGGTACAGTTTTCTCAAGGTTGATGATGTGAACTTTGTTACGCGCGCCGAAGATGAAAGGCTTCATTTTCGGGTTCCAGTAACGGGTCTGGTGACCAAAGTGAACACCAGCCTTGAGCATGTCGCGCATGGAAACAGTTGCCATGATTTAAAACCTCTATAGATTAAGTTGGGGTTATGCCTCCACGTATCCCATATTACCGACCCCAAAGGGCACCCCGGAATATGTGTCGATACGTGTGTGTTGTTACACAAAGTGAGATTGTCGCTTCAGTCCATTCTGTGTATATCAAATGGAACGGAAGTCCGGCGCGCTTTATACCACAAATACGCCACCGACACCAATAATTGTTGGCACTCTATGCTGTAACTGATTCTCAATCTGGTAGTGGATGCTTCAGACTGTTAACATTGATAGCACTTACACAATTATTGTCGATAAATTCGACCCTGATGGACAAACTCCATGGCTATTTCTATTAAAACACCTGAAGAAATCGAAAAGATGCGCGTCGCGGGTCGTCTGGCAGCCGAAGTGCTGGAGATGATCGAGCAGCACATCAAACCGGGCGTGAGCACCGGCGAGCTGGATCGCATCTGTGACGACTGGATCGTCAACCAGCAGCACGCGATCTCCGCCTGCCTTGGCTACCACGGTTACCCGAAATCGGTCTGCATCTCCATTAACGAAGTGGTCTGCCACGGGATCCCGGACGATGCTAAACATTTGAAAGATGGCGATATCGTCAACATCGATGTGACCGTGATTAAAGACGAGTTCCACGGTGACACCTCAAAAATGTTCATCGTCGGCAAACCGACCATTCTGGGCGAGCGCCTGTGCCGCGTCACCCAGGAAAGCCTCTATCTCGGCATCAAAATGGTAAAACCGGGTATTCGCCTGCGCACCATCGGCGCGGCAATCCAGAAATACGCGGAAGCGGAAGGTTTCTCTGTGGTACGCGAATACTGCGGTCACGGTATCGGTCGCGGCTTCCACGAAGAACCGCAGGTGCTGCACTATGATGCAGATGACGGCGGCGTGGTGCTTAAAGAAGGCATGACCTTCACCATCGAACCGATGCTGAACGCCGGTGATTACCGCATCCGCACGATGAAAGATGGCTGGACGGTAAAAACCAAAGACCGCAGCTTGTCTGCTCAGTACGAGCATACTATTGTGGTAACGGCAAACGGCTGCGAAATTCTGACGCTGCGTAAGGATGACACCATCCCGGCTGTCATCTCGCACGACGAATAATTGATTTGCCTGATGGCGATGCTCACGCATCTTATCAGGCCTACAAATTGCACTATCCAGTAGGCCGGATAAGGCGCTTGCGCCGTCATCCGGCTTTTTACATGGGTGGCGCAAACATAAATGAAAACTCTTCCTGAACAGCTCGCGAATACCGCACTCCCCACCCTTCCCAATCAGCCGCAAAATCCCGGTGCCTGGCCTGCGGATGCGCTGAACATTGCCACAATCAAATCCCATCTTGATGATTTCCAGCGCTGGCTGGGCGAAGCCTTTGATAGCGGGATTTCCGCCGAACAGCTCATCGAAGCGCGCACCGAATTCATCGACCAGCTCCTGCAACGCCTGTGGATTCAGTACGGTTTTGGCGAAGTAGAAGACGCGGCACTGGTTGCCGTTGGCGGCTACGGACGTGGTGAGCTGCACCCGCTCTCGGACATCGACCTGCTGATTTTAAGCCGTAAGAAACTGCCCGACGAGCAGGCGCAGAAAATCGGCGAACTGTTAACGCTTCTCTGGGATCTCAAGCTGGAAGTAGGCCATAGCGTGCGAACGCTGGAAGAGTGCCTGCTGGAAGGTCTTTCAGACCTGACTGTCGCCACCAACCTGATTGAATCCCGCCTGCTGATTGGCGATGTCGCCCTGTTCCTGGAACTGCAAAAACACATTTTCAGCGAAGGTTTCTGGCCCTCAGAAAAATTCTTCCCGGCGAAAGTGGAAGAACAAAACGCACGCCACCAGCGCTATCACGGCACCAGCTATAATCTTGAGCCGGATATTAAAAGCAGCCCCGGCGGCCTGCGCGATATCCACACCCTACAGTGGGTCGCCCGCCGCCACTTTGGTGCCACGTCGCTGGATGAAATGGTCGGTTTCGGCTTTTTGACTGAAGCCGAGCGCAACGAGCTCAATGAGTGTCTGCATCTGCTGTGGCGCATCCGCTTTGCCCTGCATCTGGAAATCAACCGCTACGACAATCGCCTGCTGTTCGACCGTCAGCTTAGCGTCGCCCAGCGCCTGAACTACGGCGGTGAAGGCAATCAGCCGGTCGAGCACATGATGAAAGATTTCTACCGCGTGACGCGCCGCGTCGGCGAGCTTAATCACATGCTGCTGCAGCTGTTTGATGAAGCGATTCTTGCCCTGACGGAAGATGAAAAACCGCGTCCGATTGACGATGATTTCCAGCTACGTGGCACGCTTATCGACCTGCGCGACGACACGCTGTTTATGCGCGAGCCGCAGGCGATTCTGCGCATGTTCTCTATTATGGTGCGCAACAGCAGCATTACCGGAATTTACTCCACGACCCTGCGCCACCTGCGCCATGCGCGTCGTCATCTGGCGCAGCCGTTGTGCTATATCCCGGAAGCTCGCTCGATTTTCCTCAGTATGCTGCGCCACCCCGGCGCGGTGAAACGCGGCCTGCTGCCAATGCATCGCCACAGCGTGCTGTGGGCTTATATGCCGCAGTGGTCGCACATCGTCGGTCAGATGCAGTTTGACCTGTTCCACGCCTACACGGTGGATGAACACACCATCCGCGTGTTGCTCAAACTGGAAAGCTTTGCCGAAGAAGAGACGCGCCCGCGCCACCCTTTGTGCGTCGATCTCTGGCCGCGCCTTACCCATCCCGAACTGATTCTGATGGCCGCGCTGTTCCACGATATCGCCAAAGGACGCGGGGGCGATCACTCGATTCTTGGCGCGGAAGACGTGCTGAAGTTCGCTGAACTGCACGGTCTCAACTCCCGCGAAACGCAGCTGGTTGCCTGGCTGGTACGTCATCACCTGTTAATGTCCGTCACCGCCCAGCGGCGTGATATTCAGGACCCGGAAGTGATTAAACAGTTCGCTGAAATTGTGCAAACGGAAAACCGTCTGCGTTATCTGGTGTGTCTGACGGTTGCCGATATTTGCGCCACCAATGAAACCCTGTGGAACAGCTGGAAGCAGAGCCTGTTGCGCGAACTCTATTTCGCCACCGAAAAACAGCTGCGCCGGGGAATGGATAATACGCCGGACATGCGCGAACGCGTGCGTCATCACCAGATGCAGGCGCTGGCGCTGCTGCGCATGGATAACATCGACGAAGAGAAGCTGCATCAAATCTGGAACCGCTGCCGCGCCAACTACTTTGTACGCCACACGCCAAATCAGCTCGCCTGGCATGCCCGACATCTGTTGCAGCACGATCTCGCGGAACCGATGATCCTGTTAAGCCCGCAGGCCACCCGTGGCGGCACCGAGATTTTCATCTGGAGCCCGGATCGCCCTTATCTCTTCGCAGCGGTGTGTGCAGAGCTGGATAGGCGTAACCTCAGCGTGCACGACGCGCAGATATTCACCACCCGCGATGGCATGGCGATGGATACCTTTATCGTGCTGGAACCCGACGGTAGCCCGCTCTCATCCGATCGCCATGAGGCTATCCGCCTTGGGCTGGAACAGGCGATTAGCCAACGCAGCTGGCAGGTGCCGCAACCGCGTCGTCAACCGGCAAAATTGCGTCACTTCTCCGTCGATACCGAGGTGAATTTCCTGCCGACCCATACGGACCGAAAATCATTCCTCGAACTGATTGCGCTCGATCAGCCAGGTCTATTAGCGCGCGTCGGGAAAGTCTTTGCCGACCTCGGAATTTCCCTTCACGGGGCCAGAATTACGACAATTGGTGAACGAGTAGAAGATTTATTTATAATCGCCACCGCCGACCGGCGTGCGCTTAATAATGCGCTGCAATTAGAGGTACAACAACGGTTGACAGCAGCCCTCAATCCAAACGATAAAGGGTAATCATTTTTTTTACACAGATGGAAAGAGTAACAATGCAGCAATTACAGAACGTTATTGAGTCCGCTTTCGAGCGTCGCGCCGACATTACCCCAAACAATGTCGACACCGTAACCCGCGAAGCGGTAAACCAGGTTATCGCCTTACTGGATTCCGGCGCGCTGCGTGTCGCTGAAAAAATTGACGGCCAGTGGGTCACTCACCAGTGGCTGAAGAAAGCGGTTCTGCTCTCTTTCCGTATTAACGATAACCAGGTTATCGATGGTGCGGAAAGCCGCTACTTCGATAAAGTGCCGATGAAATTCGCCGACTACGACGAAGCGCGCTTCCAGAAAGAAGGCTTCCGCGTGGTTCCGCCAGCGGCTGTTCGTCAGGGCGCGTATATTGCTCGCAACACCGTACTGATGCCGTCTTACGTTAACATCGGCGCTTACGTTGACGAAGGCTCTATGGTTGACACCTGGGCGACCGTTGGCTCCTGCGCGCAAATCGGTAAAAACGTCCACCTGTCCGGCGGCGTCGGCATCGGCGGCGTCCTGGAACCGCTGCAGGCTAACCCGACCATCATCGAAGACAACTGCTTCATCGGCGCGCGCTCTGAAGTGGTTGAAGGCGTGATTGTCGAAGAAGGCTCTGTTATCTCCATGGGCGTATACCTGGGCCAGAGCACCAAAATCTACGACCGCGAAACCGGCGAAGTCTTCTATGGTCGCGTTCCGGCGGGCTCCGTTGTCGTTTCCGGCAACCTGCCGTCGAAAGATGGCAAATACAGCCTGTACTGCGCGGTCATCGTGAAGAAAGTGGACGCCAAAACTCGCGGTAAAGTGGGGATCAACGAACTGCTGCGCACGATCGATTAATCATCGCGACAACGGGTGACATGAAGTCACCCGTTTTAACATCATGGACGACCAATGATTTCTCGCAGACGTTTTCTGTTAGGGGCAGCTGCTACGCCTGGCGCCGCAAGCGGTATAAGTTACGCCCATTACTGGGAGCCCGGCTGGCTTGCGGTTATCCACCAGCGCATTCCGTTTTTTCATTCCCCTTCGCCCTCTTCACCCCCTTTTAAAATCCTGTATGGGATTTGATGCTGTGTGGGCATACCCACGGTGGGCAAATGCACATCCCGCTGATTGGCGAACCTTTTGCCCCCGTCGAGGACAAAAGGTATGTCGCAGGGCTGAATGCGTATGGCGAACAACAAATCTACACGACGCGCGGCGTGGGAAGCTTATATGGATTGCGGCTGAACTGCCGGCCTGAAGTGACGATTCTGGAATTGGTTTAAAGGGAGAGAAAATGATGGATTATTATCTGGGCGGCTATCTTTTATTGCGTTGTTTACCGGTTAACCATTTACACCCGCAACTGGATGGCAAACCGCTACTGACGTGCAGCACCTGTTTTAATGAAAGCCTCTTTTCCGCATGGTCATTATCCTGGGCCAGCTCTGCAGAGAGCCTTTACGACGCTAACATGACCATTCATGAACACATCAATTCTGTTTTCGCCATCGATGATTCAGCAAGGGAACGCATCCATGTTTGGGCAGATGAAAAATTTAATGAGGAAAAGATAGGCTGGCCTAATGTATTTATGGATGCGGAAACCGCCATAGACTATAAGAAAATGTTTCTGCCGGAGATTGATAACACTTATCTCTTTGCCCTCTATTTCACTGAACGTGACATCAATAGCTTCCTTGCGTGTTACAAAGATGAAGGCATCCCGATGAGGCTGACCGCTCACGAGATGGAAAAGCAAAACGTGAATGAACAGCTTATTGGCTATGATATTGTTGGCCTGGATTATGGTGGTGAATTCCATACCTCGCACTGCCACTATCTGCACGATAATCTCCACCAGCGCTTCGGTCTCACACTCAATGAACACGGTCTCTACAACAACATTCCCGACTGGCAACCCGTCGTTGACTATATGAATGATGAAACAACTGGATGCGAACCGGTGCCGTGGGGTATCGCTAAGATAAAACAGGTAATTTTCTAATTTTTACGCCATGATAATAGTCGGGCAAAAAAGGCTTTCGTGCGATCTCAGTCGAGCCGGGGCCACCGGGCTGGATGATAAGATAATCAAAATTAACTGACTCCTTTTGAGGTACCGCTATGTACGATAATCTGAAAAGTTTGGGCATTACCAATCCTGATGAAATCGATCGTTACAGCCTCCGGCAGGAAGCCAACAACGATATCCTGAAAATCTACTTCCAGAAGGATAAGGGTGAGTTTTTCGCCAAAAGCGTGAAATTTAAGTATCCGCGTCAGCGCAAAACCGTTGCCGCCGACGGCGTTGGGCAGGGTTACAAAGAGGTGCAGGAGATAAGCCCTAACCTGCGCTATGTGATTGATGAACTTGATCAGATTTGCCAGCGCGATCGCACCGAGGTGGATCTGAAGCGTAAGATCCTGGACGATCTGCGTCACCTGGAGTCGGTGGTGACCAATAAGATCAGCGAGATTGAAGCGGATTTGGAAAAACTGACGCGGAATAAATAATCCGCTGAACGTGCCGGGTGGCGGCTTCACCTTACCCGGCCTACGGTGAGAGTGCGGATTTATGCCGGGTGGCGGCTTCGCCTTACCCGGCATACGGGTCGGATCGTAGGCCTGATAAGCGAAGCGCCATCAGGCAATGGCTACAGCTACGGCTGCTCATCCAGCTGCAACGCCACATACAGCAGCAACCTATCGTCAAAATTACTCAAATCCAGCCCCGTTAATTCTGAGATGCGGTTCAGGCGGTACTCGAGCGTATTACGGTGAATAAACAACGCCTTTGATGTCGCCAGCGGCTGCACGTTATGGCGGAACCACGCCGCCAGCGTACGCCGGAGTAATCCGTTGTTATCCATCGCTTTGAGCCGCGTTAACGGGCGGGCCAGCTCATTGGCCTGCCAGCCGCCGCGCAGGCTGTCGAGCAGTACCGGCAGCATAAGGTCCTGATAAAAGTAGCTGCGGCTTTCCGGCATACGCTGCTTACCGACCATCATGGTGGTCCGCGCCGTGCGGTAAGAACGCGCTATACTGCCCGGTCCGGTGAAATAGTTACCCAGCGAGACGCGAAAGCGCAGCTGTCCGTTCTCTTTCATCCGCGCGATGAGTTGCTCAACGCGTTTTCGGTGATCTTCTGCATCCCAGCGGCCAAACTGATTCAGCGCCGGTTTCAGCACCACCATTTCAGTCAACGAAACAATCGCAATCAGGTTATTACGTTCGGGCGTGGTCAGCGCATTTTGCAGCTGTTGAAGTTCGGCCATCGCGCTATCCACGCCAAGCTGCCCGCTGTCCACTTCCACCACCGCCACCACGCGCGGCTGGTTTAAATCGATACCCAGACGTTGCGCCCACTCGGTTAATGCGGGCGTATTCTCTTCCGCCTGAATCAGGTTCATGACCAGTTCTTCACGCAGGCGGCTATCCTGCGCCAAAAGATGCATCAGACGCGACTGCTCGAGCATCATTTCGGCGGTCATGCAGACCAGTTCGCCGTATTTACGCAGCGTTTCCGGTTCACCGGTAAGGCCGATGACGCCAACAATCTCGCCCTCCAGCCGCAGCGGCAGGTTGATCCCCTGACGCACGCCGTGCAGATGCCTGGCAACCGCATCATCAATGTCCACCACCCTGCCCTGAGAAAGCACCAACAGCGCGCCTTCGTGCAATTCACCAATACGCTCGCGATCGCCGCTGCCGATGATGCGACCACGGGCGTCCATGACGTTAATGTTGGTGTCGATAATGCGCATGGTTCGCGCCACGATATCCTGCGCCATTTTGGTATCAAGATGCCAGCCAGCCATGTAATCCTCCTGTGAGCAGGTTACAGCATAAGGAAGATGGCTAACCGTCGCACTGTGCAAATGCACAAAGCCAGGGTGAGAAATATGGAGTTGTGGAAGGCTTCACAGAACAATGAGAAAACCCTTTCCCCAGGACAGGGAAAGGGTTGGCTGAGGGGATTACTGCATCAACAGGTAGATAGAGCTATCGCCACGCTGAATGTTCAGCGCCAGTACCGACGGTTTGCTGTCGAGAATTTTGCGCAGCTCAGCGATGTTTTTCACCGCCTGCTGGTTCGCGCCCACAATCACGTCACCTTTTTTCAGGCCAATCTGTGCAGCAGGGGAACCGGCTTTCACCGTATTCACCACCACGCCTTTATCCTGGCCTTTATTGCTCATTTCCGCCCCTTCGATGCCACTGAAGATGGAGCTGGAATCAACCTGATTCTGGCTGCTTTGTTGCAGTTCCAGGCTCACGGTCACCGGTTTGCCGTCACGCAGCAGGCCGAGGCTGATTTTGCTGCCGATTGGCATGGTGCCAACCTGCGCACGCAGCGCCGCGAAGCTGCTGATTTGTTTACCGTTCAGGGAGGTAATCACATCACCGGCTTTAATCCCCGCTTTTGCTGCGGAAGAGTTCGGCATCACCTGGCTGACAAAGGCCCCACGCTGAGCGTCAACTTTCATCGCTTTCGCCAGTTCGGAGTTCAGCTCGGTCCCCATAATACCCAGCTCACCGCGTTTCACCTGACCGAATTCCACCATCTGCGAGGTCAGGTTTTTCACCATATTGCTCGGGATAGCGAAGCCGATACCAATGTTGCCGCCGTCCGGTGCCAGAATCGCGGTGTTGATACCGATCAGTTCACCGTTCAGGTTCACCAGCGCGCCGCCGGAGTTACCCCGGTTAATCGCCGCATCGGTCTGGATAAAGTTTTCATAGTTTTCAACGTTCAGGCCGCTACGACCCAGCGCAGAAACGATACCGGAGGTCACGGTTTCACCCAGGCCGAACGGGTTACCGATAGCGACGGTATAGTCACCCACGCGCAGCGCGTCGGAGTCTGCCATCTTAATTGCCGTCAGGTTTTTCGGATCCTGAATCTGGATCAGCGCAATATCGGAACGCGGATCTTTGCCGACCACTTTGGCGTCAAATTTACGCCCATCGCTGAGCTGTACTTTAATCGTTGTGGCGTTATCCACCACGTGGTTGTTGGTGACGACGTAGCCTTTCGCCGCGTCAATCACGACGCCGGAACCCAGCGCCTGGAATTTTTGTTGCTGACCGCCGCCCTGGCCGCCATCAGCCCCACCGCCCTGACAGAACGGAGAGTTCTGGAATGGGGAGCCCTCCTGACAGAACGGCGAGTTGTCGCCAAAGAACTGCTGGAAGTTACGCCCCATGCGCGGGGTATTCACGGTCGTGCTGCCTTCAACGTTGATACTGACTACGGACGGCATCACTTTTTCCAGCATTGGCGCCAGGCTTGGCATTTGCTGTGCGGTCGTGGCGGATGAAGCCGTCTCAGCCGCGCTAGCGGACAACGGAGACAATGCCAAACTTAAACTAAGAGCCAGTGCACTCATTGCTAACGTGGTTTTTTTCATGTGTTTCAATCTCAATTTCAGATTATGCAAAGTTGCTGTGTACGTGACTATCAGAGTCATATTCTCACGCGAAGTTCCGCGCTTAAGGTGCTGGAAAAAGTAAAAATTTATTGTCCGTCTTTACAAATCTCGTGATTATTCCACCGCCATCAGACGACGATATTCATCCCACGCGTAGAGATCGGTCATCCCGCTGATATAGTCCTGAATCAGGCGACAGCGATAATAGTATTCCATCACCGGGAATTCTGCTGCGTCACGCGATACTTTATTTACGGCCTCGATATACGCCAGTCGATGGTTACGCGAGAGTTTCTGGAACAGGCGCGATTCTATCGGCAGCGAAACGATACGCTCTTTCTCAACCAACAACGTGAAGTCACTTTGCGATAATTTCAACAGGGGAGAATAGATTTCCAACAACCCGCTAATCACCCGGTAACCCTGAAGCTCAAGCATCTCGACGTCAGAATGACTAAATACATGTTTTATAGCGACTTTTTTATAGAGATCTAATAGCTGGCTATAATCGCTTTCGTCTTCCAGTAGCGCATGATTAAAGTCGCCACGATAGATATCCGGCAGATTATCAATAAAGCGCTGGGCGGCGAACGGCACCAGTTTATTTAACGTATTGACGCGCAAATACATAAAGAACTGATCGACCGTGCTGCGACTTAATGAATTGGAACGCGATTTATCCCAGGCATTTTCGACCACCTGCGCAAACAGAGAACCTTTCCCATGTTCGGGCCAGGCATCATGTAAATGTTGATAAAGCTGCTCGACGCTAAAGATACGTTTTTCTACGGCATCCTCAAGATCCGCCACGCAATAGGAGATATCATCCGCCGCCTCCATAATCCAGGTTAAGGGGAAACGATTGTAAGGGGCTAAATCCAGTTCTTTACGTAAGCGCGCAATATAGTGCTCTTCGGCTAAATAATAGCCAGGTTTTTTCATTAAATAGCTGTGGCTTGCCGGCACATCGCTGGCCCACCAGGCCGGTCGCGTATATTTCAGGATACACCCCACCTGCGCCCACGTAAGATTCATACGCATTAAGGTATGCACCATGCGAATCCCCTGCGCGTTGCCTTCGAAATGGCAGAGATCCTGACGCACTTTTCGACGTAATTCGTTCAGCGTCTCATCGCCTTCCTGCAAACGCAGCGTAGCGACCACACAGCGATCGTGGCTGAACGGCTGTTGGGTGGCATCCCCCGGAACCAAGCGTTGGCGGAACCAGTCGTTAATCGCCGCTTCGCCAAAATGACCAAACGGCGGGTTACCAATGTCGTGCATCAGGCAGGCCATCTCAACGATGCTTTCGAACGGCCCGGTCAGTTCATCCAGCCCATAAGCGGCTAACAGCTTTTTCTCTTTCAGACGGCTGAGTACTTCTTTCGCGATGTAACGCCCCACCTGCTGCACTTCCAGCGAATGGGTTAGACGCGTGCGCACGGCCGCGTTGCGCTCCAGCGGGAAAACCTGGGTTTTCTGCTGTAAACGACGAATCGCCGGGGAGTTAATAATGCGCCCGCGATCGCTTTCGAATATTTGCAGAATTTCATGCTCAGAACTGACGCCTTCTGGCGAGCGATAGCGCCGGCCCCAGTTAATCTTGTTGCGAAAATCAATCTTAGCCATAGCCTCTCCATCGCGAGAAATGCGCTTCCCCTGAACCCCATGGTAGACTATGCATCCAAATAGGGCATATCGCGAGTAAATCTATGAAAATCGGCATCATTGGCGCAATGGAAGAAGAAGTTACGCTGCTGCGTGACAAAATCGAAAACCGTGAAACTCTCTCCATCGGCGGAAGTGAAATTTATACCGGGCAGCTTAACGGGGTGGATGTCGCGTTACTGAAATCTGGTATTGGTAAAGTCGCTGCCGCGATGGGCGCAACCCTGCTGCTGGAACGTTGCCAGCCGGACGTGATTATCAACACCGGTTCTGCGGGTGGCCTGGCGCCGACGCTGAAAGTGGGCGATATCGTGGTTTCTGATGAAGCGCGTTATCACGATGCAGACGTCACGGCGTTTGGTTACGAATTTGGTCAGCTTCCGGGCTGCCCGGCAGGTTTTAAAGCCGACGAAAAGCTGATCTCTGCGGCAGAAGAGTGCATTAAAGCATTAAATCTGAATGCGGTACGTGGGCTGATCGTCAGCGGCGACGCCTTCATCAACGGCTCCGTAGGTCTGGCGAAAATCCGTCACAACTTCCCGCAGGCAGTGGCCGTTGAAATGGAAGCGACCGCCATCGCGCACGTCTGCCACAACTTTAACGTCCCGTTCGTGGTGGTCCGCGCGATCTCTGACGTCGCTGACCAGCAGTCTCACCTGAGCTTTGACGAGTTCCTGGCGGTTGCAGCAAAACAATCCACCCTGATGGTGGAAACCCTGGTGCAGAAGCTGGCGCGTGGTTAAGTCGCTGCTTAAAGGGCTTCTCGCCCTCGCACTGGTTGCCCCGGCGTGGCTTTGCGCCGCGCCGCGGGTGATTACTCTCTCTCCTGCCAATACGGAACTGGCCTTTGCTGCCGGGATCACACCGATTGGCGTCAGCAACTATTCCGACTACCCAGACGCGGCGAAAAGTATTGAACAGGTCGCCTCGTGGCAGGGAATTAACCTTGAACGTATCGTGGCGCTCAAGCCCGACGTGGTGCTTGCCTGGCGCGAAGGCAACGCCGAACGGCAGGTTAACCAGTTGAGTTCATTGGGCATTAAAGTCGTATGGATAGACAACCATACGGTGGAAAGCATTGCCGCTACGCTGCGCGAAATCGCCCGGTGGAGCCCACACCCGGATAAAGCGGAACAGGCCGCCAGCCAGCTGCTGCGCGACTACACCGAACTCAAAGCCCGCTATGCAAATCAGCCCAAAAAACGGGTATTCCTGCAGTTCGGTTTCAATCCTATCTTTACCAGCAACAAAGCCGCCATTCAGAACCAGGTGCTGGAAATTTGCGGGGGTGAAAACATCTTCGCCGACAGCCGCGTTCCCTGGCCACAGGTGAGCCGCGAACAGGTGCTCACCCGCCAGCCACAGGCGATTGTGGTCGCCGGTGGCGCGAGTCAAATTCCGAAAATCGAGCAGTATTGGGGCAGTCAGCTCACAATCCCGGTGATTCCTCTCAATAGCGACTGGTTTGAACGTGCAAGCCCACGTATTATCCTCGCCGCGAAACAACTCTGTACTGCCCTGGCGCAGGTTAATTGATAGGTTAACTCAGGATATGCTCGTCTACTGGCTGGATATTCTTGGCACAATGGTATTTGCCGTTTCCGGCGTTCTGCTCGCCGGCAAGCTGCGTATGGACCCTTTTGGCGTGCTGGTGCTGGGCGTGGTCACCGCCGTCGGCGGCGGTACAATCCGCGATATGGCGCTCGACCACGGCCCGGTCTTTTGGGTAAAAGATCCTACCGACCTGGTGGTGGCGATGGTCACCTGTATGCTCACTATCGTGCTGGTGCGTCAACCGCGCCGCCTGCCAAAGTGGGTATTACCGGTGCTGGATGCCGTCGGCCTCGCGGTGTTTGTCGGTATCGGTGTGAATAAAGCGTTTCTTGCCGAAACCGGGCCGCTGGTCGCCATATGCATGGGGGTGATCACGGGCGTCGGTGGCGGGATTATCCGTGATGTGCTGGCGCGCGAAGTGCCGATGATCCTGCGAACGGAAATTTACGCCACCGCCTGTATCATCGGCGGCATCGTACACGCCACGGCATTTTATACCTTCAACGTTCCGCTGGAGAGCGCCAGTATGATTGGCATGGTGGTGACGCTGGTCATTCGCCTGGCGGCGATTCACTGGCATCTGAAGCTGCCGACGTTTGCGCTGGACGAGCCGGGGAAATAGCTGGATTTTACCGGATAGCGCTAGCGCCATCCGGTCGTCATTAGATACTGAACGAAGAACCGCAGCCGCAGGTGCTGGTCGCGTTCGGGTTGGTCACGATGAAACGAGAACCTTCCAGACCTTCGGTGTAATCAACAGAACCGCCGACCAGGTACTGCAGGCTCATCGGGTCAACGACCAGACCCACGCCCTGTTTCTCAATGGTCATGTCGCCTTCGTTGATTTGATCGTCAAAGGTGAAGCCATACTGGAAACCGCTGCAACCACCACCGGTGATATACACACGCAGTTTCATATTCGGATTGTCTTCATCCGCAATCAGGTCTTTTACTTTAGAGGCTGCGGCGTCGGTAAACTCCAGCGGCAGCACGACTTCATCACTCATTTTTTGCTCCCATTAATACTGTAATCTGGGCAAATAATAACCCGATTCTTTTGGTCATTATCTAATACCCTGGTAATTCATTCAAGTATTCTGCCCGGCCGCTTGCTGGGCTTTTGCCGCCTGCTCTGCTTCCTGTTTCGCCAGCGTTCGCGCCAGGATCGTGGCGTAGAGCGGCTTGCCGCCCAGGAACTGCGCTAATAGCGTGGCACCTAAGCAGGTAATAATCATTGGCAAAATGAGCTGATAATTGTCGGTCATCTCCAGCACCAGTACAATTCCGGTGAGCGGCGCGCGCACCGATGCCGCCATCAACGCGCCCATGCCTGCGATAGCAAACGTGCCCGCTTCCAGATGATAGCCCGGAAACACATTCATTGCCGCCATGCCGAACGCGGTGCCCAGCAGCGTGCCCAACGCCAGCATTGGGGCGAAAATACCGCCCGGCGCGCCGGAGGAGAAGCACAGCAGCGTGGTCAGCACGCGCGCGATAAAGATAAACAGTAGCAAACCTACGCTGTAGTTACCCGCAGCCGCAATCGGAATCAGGTTAAAACCCCCGCCCGCCGCCGCCGGTTCAATCAACCCTAGCACGCCGCATAGCCCGCCAATCAGGCCGCCGATCAGGACCCACTTTTTGATTTCGCCACCGTGAATGCGCTGGAACATATCCTGCGTTCTCAACACCAGCGTATTAAAAATGGGGCCGACGATACCAAAAATCATCCCCAGTATCAGATAAAGCCACAATGTATTCACCGGCGCATTGGTCAGTTTGCCCACTTCAATCACCGGCGTTTCACCGTTAAAGATGCGGAACACCACGCTGGACATAATCACGCCGGTAAAGACGGCTTTTATCGAGATCAGGTTATAGCGAAACTGCGAGCGCATCTCTTCAATGATGAACAGGATCCCCGCCAGCGGCGCATTAAACGCCGCTGACAGCCCCGCCGCCGCGCCGGTTGCCAGCAGGGTGTGACGCGCTTCGGCGCTGCGCATACGGAAGATATCGCCAATCATGCGCCCGATGTTACCGCCGATTTGCACCGTCGGCCCTTCGCGCCCGAGTACCATCCCGGCCCCGAGCGTCCCCATCCCGCCGATGAATTTCACTGGCAACACGCGCCACCAGCGCACCGGACGTAACTCTTCCAGCGCGCCCTCGATTTCAGGGATGCCGGAGCCCCCCGCTTCCGGCGCAAAGCGGCGTACCAACAGGTAGCCCACCATCGCCAGCAGCCCGGAAAGAATAAAGGCCAGCGGCCAGACGATAAACCAGTGATCCGCGACATGCGCGATCGACGCCATCCGGAGGTTAGACACCCAGTTCACCGCTTTTTCGAACGCCACGCCGACGAAACCAGCGACGGTACCGACCAGCGCGGCCATCAACAGAATTTTTAACGGCGTTTTATCGCGGTTCAACAACCGACGTATCGTATCGCCACGACGTAAGCGTGCAATTTGCTGTGACTCAAAAGAGGAAGAATCTGCTTTCATCTGCTTATCATTAATTGGTAATACAAATCCGAAGGAGGCATTCTAGCGGGCCTCTCGTCCCTCGTCGCGTAAAAAATCCCCTGAATGGCCGAGTGTTTCATTTCGGCAAAACTTTCATAACCTTCCTGGAATAATTAGAATAGTCCGTTAATCATTTTCCTCCCCCGAATCAGGAGCCGTTTCATGAGCAAATCGGAAAACCTCTACAACGCAGCGCGAAAACTTATTCCCGGCGGCGTCAACTCACCGGTACGCGCCTTCACCGGCGTGGGTGGCACGCCGCTGTTTATCGAACGTGCGGACGGGGCTTACCTGTATGATGCGGATGGCAAAGCGTACGTGGATTACGTCGGCTCCTGGGGCCCGATGGTGCTGGGCCATAATAACCCCACCATCCGTAACGCGGTGATTGAAGCTGCTGAGCGTGGTCTGAGCTTCGGCGCGCCAACCGAAATGGAAGTAAAAATGGCGGAACTGGTGACCGAACTGGTGCCGACCATGGACATGGTACGTATGGTGAACTCAGGTACGGAAGCGACCATGAGCGCCATTCGTCTGGCGCGTGGCTTCACGGGCCGCGATAAAATCATCAAATTCGAAGGTTGCTATCACGGCCATGCCGACCACCTGCTGGTGAAAGCCGGTTCCGGCGCACTGACCCTCGGCCAGCCAAATTCCCCAGGCGTTCCGGCAGATTTCGCCAAACACACGCTGACCTGCACCTATAACGACCTCGCCTCTGTGCGCGAAGCGTTCGAGCAGTTCCCGCAGGAGATCGCCTGTATCATCGTGGAACCGGTCGCGGGCAACATGAACTGTGTACCGCCGCTGCCAGAATTCCTGCCGGGCCTGCGCGCCCTGTGCGATGAATTTGGCGCGCTGCTGATCATCGATGAAGTCATGACCGGTTTCCGCGTCGCTCTGGCGGGCGCGCAGTCTTACTATGACGTCGTGCCGGATCTGACCTGCCTTGGCAAAATCATCGGTGGCGGCATGCCTGTCGGCGCATTCGGCGGACGCCGCGATGTGATGGACGCACTGGCGCCAACCGGCCCGGTTTATCAGGCAGGTACGCTTTCCGGTAACCCGATTGCAATGGCCGCAGGCTACGCATGCCTGTCGCAGGTGGCGCAGCCGGGCGTGCACGAAACCTTAGACGAGCTCACTACCCAACTGGCAGAAGGTTTGCTGGAAGTGGCTGAAGAGACGGGCATTCCTCTGGTGGTTAACCACGTTGGCGGCATGTTCGGGATTTTCTTCACCGACGCCCAAACGGTGACCTGTTATCAGGACGTCCTGAAGTGCGACGTGGAGCGCTTCAAGCGTTTCTTCCACCTGATGCTGGACGAAGGGATTTACCTGGCGCCGTCGGCGTTTGAAGCGGGCTTTATGTCTGTGGCGCACACGCCGGAAGATATCAATAAAACTATTGATGCCGCGCGTAAGGTGTTTGCGCAGCTGTAGCCCCTCACCCTAACCCTCTCCCACAGGGAGAGGGAACCGACCGTGAAATTGTTGTCCCCCTCTCCCTCAGGGAGAGGGCCGGGGTGAGGGTCTTTTCTAACGACTCTGCTTTCTCAGCAAATAAATAAAGTACGGCGCGCCGATAAAGGTCGACAGCAACCCTGCCGGGATCTGATACGGGAACATGATCATGCGCCCACACCAGTCGGCAAACACCAGCAGCAAGCCCCCTACCAGCGTAGACATCACGATATGCGGCATTGTACGGCGGAAGCCCATCATGCGCGCGATATGCGGTGCCATCAGGCCAACAAAGCTCAGCGGGCCGATGGTCAGCGTGGCCGCCGCCGTCAGACTGGCTGCCAACAAGAGTAAGGCAATGCGCGCAGGTGTTAGCGCAATACCGACAGACCGCGCAGTATCGCCCCCCAGCGGCAGAATCGTTAACCAGCGGCGACTCAACGGTACCAGCAGGAACAGCACCGCCATCACCACCGCCGATTGCAGCACCTGCGTGCTGGTCGCATTGTAGGTTGAGCCCGAAATCCACGTCAGGATCTGCGCCATGCGCGGATCGCCGCTCGCCTGCAACATCATCAGCAGCATGGTAAACGCAGTGCTGAGCGCCATCCCCGCCAGCAGCATGCGGTGTGGCGAGAAGCCACCGCGCCCGGCGGCAATCAAAATAATCAGCAGCGTCACCGCCGCGCCAACGCTGCCCGCAGGCAGCAGCCAGCCAAAGGCGTTGCCCGGCACGATAAACAGCATCAACACCACGCCGAACGCCGCGCCGGAACTGATCCCCAGCACTTCGGGGCTGGCCATCGGGTTACCCGTCAGGCGCTGAATGATACAGCCCGCCACCGCCAGCATCATCCCGGCGATCAGCGCAGAGAGTACGCGCGGCCAGCGCCATTGCAACAGTTCATCCAGCAGCGTACCGCTCGCGCAGTGCCAGCCATCGGCATCACGGCCATACGCCAGCGCGACAAAAACCGCCACCAGCAGAATCACCAGCCCGGCGATGGCCCATACAGGCACGTGATAACGCTCCTGCGCGACGCTGTCGCTGGCATTCATCGACGGCGCGGTCATGCTGCGCAGGCGCGGGAGCAGCCACAGCAGCAATGGCGCGCCAATCAGCGCGGTAACTGAGCCGGTCGAGACTTCCATCCACACGCGGGTGAGCCAGATAATAATTTGATCCGAGAGCCAGAGGATCAGCGCGCCAATCAGCGGCGCCAGCATCAGACGCGCCAGCAGACGACGCGCGCCGAGCATCTTCGCCAGCAGCGGCGCAAACAGGCCGATAAAGCCGATAATGCCTACCGCGTTAACGAGGAAGGCGCTGATCACAATCGCCAGCGTCAACGCCGCCAGACGTGCCAGCGATAGCGCCAGCCCCAGGTTGCGGGCCACGCCGTCATCCAGCCCCATCAGCGTCAGCGGGCGCAACAGCAGCAACGTGAGCATCACTCCGCCCAGCAGCTGCGGCCACAGACGCTCGACGATGCTCCAGTCGGTTTGCGTCAGCGTGCCGGTGCTCCACAGGAACATGCTTTGTAGCTGGTCATGATGGAATATCACCATCAGCTGGTTAATCGCGCCGCAGTAAAGGCTGACCACCAGCCCCGCCAGAATCAGCGTCACCGGCGAAAGTCGCTTGCCCCATGCCACGCCAAACACCAGCGCACCGACAATGCAGGCTCCGGCCAGCGCGGCAAACTGCGAGGTCAACGCGCCTGGGATCGCCCACAGCGTGGTGACGGTCATGCCAAGCTGCGCGCCGGTCGCCACGCCAAGCGTGGTTGGTTCCGCCAACGGGTTACGCAGCACCTGCTGGAACAACACGCCGACCAGCCCCAGCCCCGCGCCCACCAGCAGCGAAATCGCCAGCCGTGGCGTCAGGCTATAGTGGAACAGCATCTGATCGATAGAATCGATATTCGGCTGACGAAGCGCCTGTAACCACTGGCCACGCGGCAGTGCAATGTTAAAGTTAAACCAGGTCAGCGCCAGCGCGACAATAAACAACGCCAGCAACAACAGGGCGGCAAATGGAGAGATTTTGGTTCTCATGCTTTGCCTCCCAGCGCGTTATCCAGCACGCGGCCAAAATGCATCGCCGAGAGCGTCGCGCCGTAGAACCAGACCGCCGGCACGCGCTGAAAACGATTCGCCCGCACAAACGGCATCGCCTGCCACAGTGGCGTCGCCATCAGCTTACGCATCTCCGGGTCGTTGCCGTGGTCGAAACAGAGCACATCCGCATCTTTGTAGGCGGCCAGGCGATCAATACCCACTGCCACACTGCCCCAGAAGTTGGTTTCACCCTGCCAGGCGTTTTTAACACCAAGCGTGTCGAGCATCTCCTGGAACAGGCAGTTCGGTCCGAAAACCAGCATATGCCGCGCATCCAACAAAGTGACCATCAATAACGGGCGTTCGCCGCGCATCGCAAAGCGCGGCTTCAGGCTTTCAACAAAGGCATCATAATCACGCAGGTGCTGTTGCGCCTGCGGCTCGCGGCCAATCAGTTGCGCCATTTCGACAAGCGAGTGACGCGCCTGCGCCAGCGGTTGCTTACCATCGCTAAAAGCAAAACCGCGCCCCGGCGCAATTTTTGCCAGCGTCTCGGCCGAAGGGCCATAGCCCGCCGACCAGACCAGAAACGACGGTTTCATCTGGGTAAGCAGTTCGAGGTTGGGTTCGGTGCGCAGGCCAACGTCAATCACCGAGTCCGGCAAGGCGGGTTCATTCACCCACAGCTTATAGTTTGGGATATCGGCAATGCCGTAAGGCGTAACGCCCAACGCCAGCAGCAGCTCAACCGGGAGCCACTCCAGCGCCACAATACGATGAGGATCGACCGTCGCCGCCTGCGCGTTGCGCATTTGCCAGAGCAGCGGCGAGAGCGCCATCGCCGTCAGTAAACGCCGACGGCTAATCAAAGAGGAGGCATCCATCAATAGACAAAGCTTACCGGCGCCGCGCCTGCCGGGTGTGGCAGTATCCCCATCGGGATACCATAAATATGTTCCAGCGTTTCGCTGCGCATCAGCTCAGCAGGCGTGCCCTGAGCGATCATTTCGCCGCCACGCAGCGCCACTAAATAGTCACAGTAACGCGCGGCCATGTTGATGTCGTGCAGCACTGCCACCACCGTCAGCCCGCGCTGCTGGCTTAAGCGGTGCACCAGCGCCAGTACATCAACCTGATGCGCGATATCCAGCGCCGAGGTCGGCTCATCAAGCAGTAAGCAGCGGCTGTCCTGCGCCACCAGCATGGCAATCCACGCGCGCTGACGTTCGCCGCCGGAGAGGCTATCCACCAGGCGATTGGCCAGCGGTTTTAACCCTACCAGGGTAATCGCTTCTTCCACTTTTTCACGATCGGCTGCGCCAAAACGCCCCAACGCTCCGTGCCACGGGTAGCGGCCAATCGCCACCAGCTCCCGCACCGTCATCCCTTCCGCCTGCGGCAACTGCTGCGGCAGATAGGCGACTTTGCGGGCAAACGCTTTGCTGTTCCAGCTGTCGAGCGGTTGTCCGTCCAGCAGAATCTCACCTTCCGATGGCGGCTGATGACGCCCAAGCATTTTCAGCAGTGTGGATTTACCGGAGCCATTGTGACCGATGAGGCCGGTCACTTTCCCAACCGGAAAGGTGAGCGAGAGAGGATGAAGCAGCGTGCGACCTGGAACCCGAAACGAGACGCTATCGAGTGCAAAGGTGGTATCTGGAGGGGTTGTGATGTCCTGCATAGCCGTCAACTTGTCAAAGGGCGCGGATAAACCGCGCCCGATAGGAGAGATTAGAAGCGGAAGGTCGCTGTCGCGACAACCTGACGTTCCGCACCCCAGTAGCATGCATATTCGCTATAGCAGCTGGAGACATATTCACGGTCAAACAGGTTGTTGACGTTCACAGCAACAGACGAACCCGGCAGGCCGAAACGCGCCAGATCGTATTTTACCATCGCATCAGCCACGGTGTAGCTGCCGACATTGAACGAATCGTTTTTCTTCCCGGTCGAGGTATCGTTTTTGTAGTAGCTGACGGTTGAACCCGTATAACGTACACCCGCACCGAAGGTGAGACCGCTCAGAACGGTATCGTAGAAGGTATAGTCCGTCCACAGGGAAGCCTGATTACGCGGAACTTCCGCCGGACGCTTACCTTTGAAGATAGTATCTTCAGTATATTCTGCATCGGTGTAGCTGTAGGCAGCCGTCAGGTTGATGTTCGCATTCAGCGCCGCTTTTGCTTCCAGCTCAACGCCGCGAGAGCGAATTTCACCCGCCTGTACGCTATACATACCGGTAGGATCGTTCGGATCCGCCGTCAGGTTTTTATTTTTGGTCAGCTCATACAGCGCCGCAGTCAGCACAATCGGTCGGTCGTTAGGCACGTACTTCACGCCCGCTTCGTACTGCTTACCGCGAGACGGATCAAACGGCGTGCCCTCTTTCGTTGAGCCAGAAGTCGGCTCGAAAGATTCACTGTAGCTGAAGTACGGAGAAATACCGTTATCGAACAGATAGTTCAGGCCACCGCGCCAGGTGAACTGCTGGTCGTTCTTCTCAGCTAAAGAGTTACTTGAACGGGTAAGAGTTGAGGTTTTCGCGTAGTCATAGCGACCACCCAGCGTCAGCACCCACTTGTCCCACTCGATTTGATCCTGCGCGTAGAGCCCCGTCTGTTCCATACGGTTGAGTACCGCGTACGGGAAGTTGACGGACACATTCGCATTACCATACTGCGGGTTGCTCATATCCAGCGGGCTGGCAGAGCCGTAAAGCGCATCAACGTCATTACGCATACGCGAGTAATCGACGCCGGTCAGCAACGTATGGTCAACGTCGCCGGTAGCAAAGTTGGACTGGAGTTGCGTATCAACGGTAAAGGCATTCAGGGCTTCGTCAGAACGAACATAGTTGCGGTTAATTTTACCCGCGCCGTCATAGCCAAAACCGTATACCGCTTTATAAAGCGTTTTCACCTGGTCGTAGCGCAGGTTCTGGCGCACGGTGAAGGTATCGTTAAACGCATGAGAGAAGTTGTAGCCCACCATCTGCTGGCGACGCTGCATCTTGTTGTCTTTTTCGCCTTCGTTGAAATCGGTCGGCAACTTATGTGAGTTACCGTTCGCATCAACATAAGGCACAACTGTGCCTTCACGCGGCAGCCAGCCATAGTAACCCGCATCCGGATCGCTCTGGAAGTTGCTCAGGAAGGTGAAGTCAGTTTTATCATCCGGACGCCAGCTGAAGGAAGGCGCAATCGCGTAGCGAGTTGATTTCGCCATCTCTTGCTGGGTGTCCTGGCTGCGTCCTAAACCCGTCAGACGATAGGACCACACGCCCGCATCATCGATCGCGTCGCTGAAGTCAAAGCCGGTCTGCCACAGGTTGTCCGTTCCCATTTTAAACTGAATTTCGCGCAGGGGTTCGGTGGTCGGGCGTTTGCTGACCATGCTCACGATACCGCCTGGGTTGCTGTTGCCGTACAGCACAGACGTTGGCCCGCGCATAACTTCAACGCGTTCCAGGAAATAGGGGTCCATGGAGACTTCAGAATAGTTGTTACCCTGAAGTTTCATACCATCCAGATACTGGTTGGTGTTTACGGTAGTAGGTGCAGTAAATCCGCGAATAGAAACAACATCATAAGTGGAAGAGCTACCACGGGTGGAGAAAACGCTCGGCGTATAGGCCATCGCATCTTTTACCGTAGTCGGCTGACGAGTATCCATTTCCTGACGAGTGATAACCGAAACAGACTGCGGCGTCTTTTCAATCGGCGTGTCGGTCTTGGTTGCGGTCGCTGAACGTTTCGCCGCGATAGTCGGTGCCGGGCCCCACGCGCTTTCCTGGGAAACAGGAGCCGCAGTGACGGTGATAGTTTCTTCTTTCGGTTCAACCGCCGCCTGTGCGTAGACAGACATGCCGCTAACCGCTGTGGCTACTACGACTGCGATTTTACGCAGCGAGTGGTTTGGCTGAGCAGTTTTCAGATGCGCCATTGGTATATCTCTGATGAAATGATGAATGATAACGTAAACGAGAATTATTATTATAACCGCCGAATAATAGGCCAAACGGCGGCGATATAGCAAGCAATATAGGGGGTGTGGTGGGTTAAAGGTTCAAGAAATAACCAGATGAAAACAGAGGGTTAATAGATTGGTTTTAGTCATTACGACATTCTGACAATCGCGCATAAAAAAGCCCGCTTAACTCAGCGGGCTTTGCGCGTTGACGATATTAATTACCGCCAAACATATCCTTGATCCAGCCAGCGACGCCGTCGCTGTCTTTCTCTTCTTTCTTCGGCTGCTCCTGTGGCTGCTGCTGTTGCTGCGGCTGAGAGGACTGGTCGAACGGATTGCCCGACTGCTGCTCCTGTTGCTGCTGCATCATCTCACCCTGCTGGCAGAGCGCATCCGGGTCGGTCGTCCACACCGGCAACATACGTGAGCCGCCAGAGCACACAAAGTTACCGTTGTAATCGACGCCCATATCGACAATATCTTCCGGCGGTGTCAGCACCAGCGGGATCGGTGACTGGTTTGCCAGATAGCGTTGATAAATCGACATTGCACCGCTCGCCCCGTACAGCTTAGTCGGCTGGTTGTTATCGCGACCGACCCAGGTGATCACCACTTCACGGCCGTCGATCCCGGCAAACCAGGTATCGACGTTGTTGTTGGTGGTACCCGTTTTACCCGCCAGATGCAGGCCCGGATATTTTGCGCCCAGCTGACGACCCGTACCCCGTTGGACAACCTGCTGCATGGTCCACAGCGTCATATACGCGGCCTGTGCCGGAACGGCACGCTCAGCCTGCGGGTAGCTCTGATACAGCACCGTGCCGTCTTCCGCAATTACCGAACGCAATGCAGAAAGCGTCGCGCGGTTACCGCCGCTGGAGATGGTCTGGAACGCCTGCGCCACTTCGATCGGCGTCAGGTTTAGTGCGCCCAGGATCATCGCCGGAACCGGGTGCAGCTGATCTTTTGGCACGCCCAGTTTCTGCCAGGTATCGGTAATTGCCGGCAAGCCCAGCGCCATACCGAGGTTAACCGTCGGCACGTTCATAGAACGCGTCAGTGCATCCACCAGCATCACCTGACCGCTAAAGCGACGGTCATCGTTTTGCGGAGACCACACCTGGCCATTTGGCTGACGCAGAGAAATCGGCGCATCGGCAATCCAGGTGTTCAGGCGATACTGATTCGGCTGACTTAATGCCGTCAGATAGGTGGCCGGTTTCGCCAGCGAGCCGATGGAACGACGGGCCTGCATCGCGCGGTTATAACCGGCAAACTGCGGCTCTGCGCCGCCGACCATCGCGCGGACTTCACCGCTAAAGCGGTCAACCACCACCATCGCCGTTTCGAGATCGCTCAGCTTACGTTGCTTCTTCAGTACCGGAATGCCTTCCGTTGCGGCTTTTTCTGCC
Source organism: Pseudocitrobacter sp. CD920760 (assembly GCF_057782505.1). Taxonomy (NCBI): domain Bacteria; kingdom Pseudomonadati; phylum Pseudomonadota; class Gammaproteobacteria; order Enterobacterales; family Enterobacteriaceae; genus Pseudocitrobacter; species Pseudocitrobacter sp. CD920760. The sequence goes on along the minus strand of NZ_CM173490.1, from coordinate 902,918 downwards.
GCATCCTGCGCCACTGAGTCGAAGGTGGTGAAGATCTTCACGCCGGAGAGATCTTTCACTTTATCGCCCAGTTTCGCCTGCAGCTCCTGGCGTACCATCTGCATAAACGCTGGCTGCGGTGAAATCACCCCACCGCGCGGCTGCACGCCCAGAGGACGCGCGCTGAGCATGTCATACAGCTCCTGGTCGATAACGTTCTGCTGCTGTAGCAGACGCAGCACCAGGTTACGACGCTCCAGCGCCAGTTTCGGGTTACGCCACGGGTTGTAGATGGACGCCCCTTTCACCATCCCTACCAGCAGCGCTTGCTGATCGAGACTCAGCTCTTCCACCGGACGGCCAAAGTAGTACAGGCTAGCCAGCGGGAAACCGCGAATTTCGTTATCGCCGCTCTGACCGAGATAGACCTCGTTCATGTACAGCTCAAGGATGCGATCCTTGCTGTAGCGCGCATCCATCAGCACAGCCATGTACGCTTCGTTGGCTTTACGCCAGTAGGAACGTTCGCTGGAGAGGAACAGGTTCTTCACCAACTGCTGAGTCAGCGTACTCGCGCCCTGCACCGTCCGGCCCGCCGTCAGGTTCGCCAGCACCGCACGACCGATAGAGTAGAGGCTCACACCATCATGCTCGTAGAAGTGGCGGTCTTCGGTTGCCAGCAGAGTATCCACCAGCAGGTCCGGGAAACCGCTACGCGGCACAAACAGGCGCTGCTCGCCGTTTGGCGACGAGAGCATGGTGATCAGACGCGGATCGAGACGGAAGAAACCGAACTGGCGGTTATTTTCTATATTCTCAATGGTTTCCAGATGATCGCCGTCAAAGGTCAGACGTGCGCGTACCTGCCCTTCTTTACTGTCCGGGAAATCGAATGGACGACGGATCATCTCAATGCTGTTGGCCTGCACCGTGAACTCGCCCGGACGCGTCATCGCGGTCACCTGGCGGTACTGTGTCGCCGTTAACAGCTGCACCATCTCTTTCTTGCTGATGGGCATATCCGGCTCAAGGTTAACCATGCGGCCATACACCGCCGCCGGCAGCTGCCAGACTTTACCGTCGATACGGCTGCGAATTTTCTGGTCCAGATAGACACCGTAAATCGCCAGCAGAACGGCAAAAACTATAGCCAGCTTCACCAGCAGCCAGAACCAGCCGTGTTTTCTACGAGGCTTGCCGCCCTTGCCCTTACCTTTACGTGGTGGCATTGGCTCATCATCCTCATAGTCATCATCATAATCGTCGTCGTAATCCTCATCTCTGAGGCGACGACGGCTCACCTTTTGTTTCGCCGGACGCGCAGGCTTGCCTTTACGTCCAATCGGCTCGCGGTCATTCCCCGCCATGCTTTCTCTCCGCAACATTCAGGCGCAAAGGCCTGATTCTCAGTTCTTCCGTTTTGGAACAGAAGAAGATATCTCTCAATTTTTGCTCGATCTATCCCCTCTCCCTTGAGGGAGAGGGGGGAAAATTCCCTCACGAATACTTTTTCGTCCGCCGCGTCGGCGCGGTGTTCGCCGGATCGTCCGGCCAGACATGCTTGGGATAACGCCCTTTCATCTCTTTTTGCACCTCCCGGTACGCCCCCTGCCAGAATGCGCTTAAATCGCGCGTAATCTGCAATGGCCGCTGCGCCGGGGAGAGCAATTCAAGCACCAGCGGCACGCGCCCCTGGGCGATAGTCGGCGTGCTCGCCTCACCAAACATCTCCTGCATTCGCACCGCCAGCGCGGGCGGATTTTCATCATCGTAGCGAATAGCTATCCGGCTTCCGGTGGGCACAGTGTAATGAGTTGGTAGCTCACTATCCAGACGTTGTCGTAATGACCAGGGAAGCCAGTCGTGTAACGCCGCCCTGACATTGACGTTTTTCAACGCGCGCAGCGATTGTACGCCTCCCATATGCGGCAGCAGCCAGGCTTCGAGTTCCGCCAGCAGCGACGCCTCATCAACCGCCGGCCAGGCTTCATCTGGCAACCAGCGCGCAGCACATTGCAGACGCAAGCGTAGCTGCTGCGCGTCTTCTGTCCAGTTCAGAACATTTAAACCTTTGTCGCGAATGCCGTTGAGCATCGCCTGATGCAATTCGTCTTCCGAGGGTTTTGCCAGCGGCTGGACTTTTACCGTCAGTTGCCCAATGCGGCTACGGCGCAAGGCTTTCAGGGTTCCCTGCGCCTCGTCCCATTCGATGGTATCGGACTGTTCAAGCAGCTGAGGGCATCGTGCCGCCAGTGCGTCAACATCCAGCGCGTACGCCTGTAAAATACGCGCATCGGGCGACGCGTTGCCCTGTAACAGCAGCGGCGCAATCAGCCATTCATGGCGGCTTAACGCATCATCGCTATCGAGCATTGCGCCCATACCGTTCGCCAGCTGATAGCGCCCATCCAGCCCGCGTCGGCGGGCGATACGGTCAGGAAAACCCTGCGCCAGCAGCGCGGGAATGGCGTCGCTATCCGCTTTGCCGCCGCGCCGATTCAAACGCCTGAGCAACTGCTGACTACGCTGTTGCCAGTTCGACTGATTGCGCGAAAACGCCTGACCCAAATCGCTACCCGCACCGCGCGGCGGCTCTTCGAGAACCGCCGCCAGCCGGGCCGCCGTGGCAGCCTCATCGTCACTTTTCGCCGCAATCAGCATCGCCGCCAGACGCGGGTCGTTACCCAGCACCGCCATTTTCTGCCCCTCCGCGGTCAGACGTTCGCCGTCCAGCGCCTGTAACTGCGTAAGTAAGCGACGTGCGGCAGCCAGATTGGCCGCGGGCGGCGCATCCAGCCAGCTTAACTGCTGAGGGTCATAGCAACCCCATTGCAGCAGCTCTAACTGAAGCGAAGAGAGGTCGCTTTGCAGAATTTCCGCATCGCTTTGCGCAGCGGCGCGTTCCGCCTGCTCTTTTCCCAGCAGATGTAAACAGATACCCAGTTCCAGTCGCCCTGCGCGGCCTGCACGCTGGGTCATCGATGCCTGACTGATGCGTTGGGTTAACAATCGGGTTAAGCCCGTGCGCACGTCAAAGCGTGCCACGCGCTCCTGCGCGCAATCGACCACCAGGCGGATACCTTCGATAGTCAGACTGGTTTCGGCAATATTGGTGGCCAGCACGACTTTACGCTTGCCGACAGGCGCAGGAAGAATAGCCTGACGCTGTTCGCTGAGCGGCAATGCACCGTAGAGTGGACACAGCAGCACATCAGAAGCCACGCGCGATGCCAGATGCGCCTGCACGCGCTGGATTTCCCCTACGCCCGGCAAAAACAGCAGCAGCGAGCCCGGCTCTGCACGGAGCAGTTCCGCCGTGGCGATGGCCACAGCTTCATCAAATCGTTGATGGGCGGGTAGCGCCTGATAGCGGCGATCCACCGGGAATGCGCGCCCTTCCGAGGCGACCACCGGCGCATCCGGCAACAAGCTTTGCAGCTTATCGTTGTCCAGCGTGGCGGACATAATCAGTAGTTTCAGGTCGTCGCGAAGCCCCTGCTGAACGTCCAGCAGCAGGGCGAGCGCGAGGTCAGCCTGTAAACTGCGTTCATGGAATTCATCGAGGATCACCAGCCCTACGTCCGTCAGTTCGGGATCGTGCTGGATCATGCGCGTCAGAATACCTTCTGTCACCACTTCAAGACGCGTATTCGGCCCCACACAGGTTTCCGCACGCATCCGGTAACCGACCGTTTCACCGGGCTTTTCATCCAGCAGCTCAGCCAGTCGTTGCGCGACATTCCGCGCCGCCAGCCTGCGCGGCTCAAGCAGAATAATCCGCCCGTTAATGTTACCCTCGCGCAAAATTTGCAGCGGCAGCCATGTCGATTTCCCTGCCCCCGTTGGCGCGTTAAGCAGTACCGCAGGCGCGTTTGCCAGTGCGGAAAGAAGATCGGGTAGAACAGCGGCGACCGGCAACAGCGACACGTTTGGCTCCAAAGGGTTAACATTGAAAGGCGGACATTGTAGCATCGCCACAATTCATTACCGAGTACCCACTATGTCTGAGTCGAAAAGAGTCTTTTTCGCCATTGAGATCCCGACCAAAATCCAGCGCCAGATTGTGCGCTGGCGAGCAGATAACTTCCCGGATGACGCGGGAAGGCCGGTTGCGGCGGCGAATATGCACATCACTCTGGCGTTTCTGGGTGAGATTAGCGCCGAGAAGCAGGCCGCGCTGGCGACAATGGCGGGCCGCATCCGCCAGCCAGGCTTTACGCTGCATCTCGACGACGCCGGGCAATGGCTGCGTTCCCGCGTGGTGTGGCTGGGCACGCGTCAGCCGCCGCGTGGCTTGTTACAGCTGGCTAATCTGCTAAGAGCCCAGGCGGCGCGTAGCGGCTGTTATCAGAGCCCGCAGCCGTTTCATCCGCATCTTACTTTGCTGCGTAATACGGCGCATGCGGTGCCGATTCCGGCTCCCGGCTTTCACTGGGAAATCCCGGTGAGCGAGTTTGTGCTTTATGAGTCGAACTTCATTAACGGTCGAACGCGCTATACCCCACTTCAACGCTGGACACTTTCAGAATAATCAAGGACGCCTTATGGATTTTACGCCCGCTCTCCAGCACGCCACGCTGATTCAACGCTATAAACGCTTCCTTGCCGACGTGGTTACGCCGGAAGGCGAAACTCTCACCATTCATTGCCCAAATACCGGCGCAATGACCGGCTGCGCCACGCCTGGCGACACCGTGTGGTATTCCACGTCAGAAAATACTAAACGCAAATATCCGCATACGTGGGAAATGACTCAGACCCAGTCCGGGGCATTCATTTGTGTCAATACGCAACGCGCCAATCAGCTTGCCAAAGAGGCGATTCTGTCTGAAACGATTCCGGCGCTGGTTGGCTATAGTTCACTGAAAACTGAAGTGAAATATGGTGCAGAAGGCAGCAGAATTGACCTTATGTTACAGGCGGATAATCGCCCCCGGTGCTATATTGAAGTGAAATCGGTCACGCTGGCGGAAAAGGAGTATGGCTACTTCCCGGATGCAGTCACTTTGCGCGGGCAGAAGCATTTACGCGAGCTGATGGGCGTTGTCGCAACGGGCGATCGGGCGGTGTTATTGTTCACTGTTTTACACTCAGCCATTGAATATTTCGCACCTGCACACCATATTGATGCTCAATACGCACAACTGTTAGCGGAAGCACATAAACGGGGGGTAGAGATTCTGGCTTATAAAGCGGAACTTTCTGCCGATAACATCACTCTGAGATCACCGTTGCCCGTCACGTTACCACGGGTGTGATCTGGATATTAAGTGTTCGGGCTGCGTCGCAAATACGCTTTTCCTCACAGCATTGTCAAGTGTTACGTTTAGATAATTGCCATACGGAATCGCATCTGCTATTTATAGCGGCCTGATTTTTCCCCCGAACACGGGGATCGATAGTGCGTGTTAAGGAGAAGCAACATGCAAGAAGGGCAAAACCGTAAAACATCGTCCCTGAGTATTCTCGCCATCGCTGGGGTGGAGCCGTACCAGGAGAAGCCGGGCGAAGAGTATATGAACGAAGCCCAGCTGGCGCACTTCCGTCGTATTCTGGAAGCATGGCGTAATCAACTTCGGGATGAAGTCGATCGCACCGTTACACACATGCAGGATGAAGCAGCCAACTTCCCGGACCCGGTTGACCGTGCAGCCCAGGAAGAAGAGTTCAGCCTCGAACTGCGTAACCGCGATCGCGAGCGTAAGCTGATTAAAAAGATCGAGAAAACGCTGAAGAAAGTAGAAGACGAAGATTTCGGCTTCTGCGAATCGTGCGGTGTCGAAATTGGCATCCGTCGTCTGGAAGCGCGTCCGACTGCCGATCTGTGCATTGACTGCAAGACGCTGGCGGAAATCCGCGAAAAACAGATGGCCGGCTAACCAGCGCTAACGACCATAACTATTCTCAAGGCGGGAGCGATTCCCGCCTTGCCGTTTTTATAGACTCTATAAGCATGTCATCACAACCTTACATCGGGCGATTTGCCCCCTCCCCATCCGGTGAGCTGCATTTTGGTTCGCTGATAGCCGCGCTTGGCAGCTATCTCCAGGCACGCGCCCGGCAGGGCCGCTGGCTGGTCCGCATTGAAGATATCGACCCCCCTCGTGAAGTTCCCGGTGCCGCAACCACAATTTTGCGCCAGCTGGAACATTATGGGCTGGAGTGGGACGGTGATGTGCTGTGGCAATCGCAGCGCCATGATGCCTATCGCGAGGCGCTGGCCTGGCTGCATCAGCAAGGGCTCAGCTATTACTGCACCTGCACCCGCGCACGCATTCAGAGTATTGGCGGTATGTATGACGGGCACTGCCGGGATTTAGCCCTCGGGGCGGAAAACGCCGCGCTGCGTATTCGTCAGAATGAGCCTGTGCTGGCGTTCCACGATAACCTGCGCGGTGAAATTATCGCCGACCCGCGACTGGCCACGGAAGATTTTATTATTCATCGCCGTGATGGTCTGTTTGCCTATAATCTTGCTGTTGTGGTTGACGATCGCTTTCAGGGCGTGACGGAAATTGTCCGCGGCGCAGATTTAATCGAGCCGACGGTGCGCCAGATTTCTCTCTATCGCCATTTTGCCTGGCCCGAGCCCGAATATATTCATCTGCCGCTGGCGCTCAACGCAGAAGGCGCTAAACTTTCCAAGCAAAATCATGCGCCTGCCTTACCACAAGGAGATCCTCGTCCAATTTTAACCCAGGCGTTACGCTTTTTAGGGCAGGACGTTGTGGCGCAGTGGCAGGATCTTACGCTTGCTGAATTGCTGAAAAATGCTGTAGATAACTGGACGCTTGACACTGTGCCGGAAAGGGCGATTGTAAATCCGCCATTCTCAAATGCATGATGCTGAGCTATGATTAGCCGCTATTTTTTTAGTCCATAAGACTGACACTACCGAGGTGTACCATTTTTACCCGAGTCGCTAATTTTTGCCGCAAGGTGCTAAGCCGTGAGGAAAGCGAGGCTGCCAATGCCGTCGCCCGTCCTCAAATGACGGTCATTCCGCGCGAGCAGCACGCTATTTCCCGCAAAGATATCAGCGAAAACGCCCTGAAGGTTCTCTATCGTCTGAACAAGGCGGGTTACGAAGCCTATCTGGTCGGTGGCGGTGTTCGTGACCTGCTGCTGGGCAAAAAACCGAAAGATTTCGATGTCACCACCAGCGCGACGCCGGAACAAGTGCGTAAACTGTTCCGCAACTGCCGCCTGGTCGGCCGTCGCTTCCGTCTGGCCCACGTCATGTTTGGCCCGGAAATCATTGAAGTCGCCACCTTCCGTGGGCACCACGAAGAGACGCAATCTGACCGTACCACCTCTCAGCGTGGGCAAAACGGCATGCTGTTGCGCGATAACATTTTCGGTTCCATCGAAGAAGATGCCCAGCGCCGCGATTTCACCATCAACAGCCTTTATTACAGCGTGGCCGATTTTACCGTTCGTGATTACGTCGGCGGTATGCAGGACCTGGAAGAAGGCGTGATTCGCCTGATCGGCGATCCGGAAACGCGTTATCGCGAAGATCCGGTGCGAATGCTGCGCGCCGTGCGTTTCGCTGCCAAGCTGAGCATGCGCATCAGTGAAGAGACCGCCGAGCCGATCCCACGTCTGGCGACGCTGATTAACGACGTCCCGCCAGCGCGCCTCTTTGAAGAGTCGCTGAAACTGTTGCAGGCAGGCTACGGCTACGATACCTATAAGCTGCTGCGTGAATACAATCTGTTCCAGCCGCTGTTCCCGACCATTACTCGCTACTTCACTGAAGAAGGCGACAGTGCGATGGAACGGATCATCAGCCAGGTCTTCAAAAATACCGATAACCGCATCCGTAACGATATGCGTGTGAACCCGGCGTTCCTGTTTGCGGCGATGTTCTGGTATCCGCTGCTGGAGATGGCGCAAAAAATCACCCAGGAAAGCGGCCTGACCTATCACGATGCGTTCGCATTGGCAATGAACGACGTGCTGGATGAAGCCTGCCGATCGCTTGCCATTCCAAAACGCATTACCTCACTGGTTCGCGATATCTGGCAATTACAGCTGCGTATGTCTCGCCGCCAGGGTAAACGTGCGTGGAAGTTAATGGAGCATCCGAAATTCCGTGCCGCCTACGATTTGCTGGCGCTGCGCGCCGAAGCGGAACGCAACACGGAGCTGCAACGTCTGACCCAATGGTGGGGCGAATTCCAGGTGGCCGCGCCGCCTGCGCAGAAAGACATGCTTACCAACCTGGATGACGAGCCGGATACCCGCCGTCGCCATCGTCGCCCGCGCAAACGCGCGCCGCGTCGCGAGAGCAACAACGCATGACCCTTGCGTATATCGCAATCGGCAGTAATCTGGCCTCTCCGCTGGAGCAGGTCAATGCGGCAATTCAGGCGCTGGGCGAGATCCCACAAAGCCGAATTGTCGCGCTCTCTTCTTTCTACCGCACCCCTCCGCTCGGGCCGCAGGATCAGCCAGACTACCTGAACGCCGCCGTGGCGCTGGAAACCTCTCTTGCCCCTGAGGCACTGCTCGACCATACCCAACGCATCGAATTGCAGCAGGGCCGCGTACGTAAAGCGGAACGCTGGGGGCCCCGCACGCTGGACCTTGATATCATGCTGTTTGGCGATGCAGTGATTAACACCGAGCGTTTGACGGTGCCGCACTACGATATGAAGAATCGTGGGTTTATGCTGTGGCCGCTGTTTGAGATTGCGCCGGAGCTGGTGTTTCCGAATGGTGAGACATTACGCCAACGCCTTGCAGTAATAAAAGCCCCCTGCCCTTCTCGCTGGTAATCTTTCCGTTACATCGCCTGTACAGCACGGGCGGCGGTTTTAGTAAGATTATTTTAATCTTTATTGTTAATGTTTACATTTTACTGAATATCCCTTGACTCCAGGAAATTATATTTTCTTAATTCTCATTTAAATATAATTAATGGTTTGCTGCAATCAATACACCATAGCAAATAATATTCATAATCAAAATATATAACAACAACAAAATACACACCGCAAATATATTATAACTTCTTAGCAAACCCTAACAAACACGAAAATACCACCTGTACTTTCATGACGTTAGGATAAAACCTGAGCCATCCATCCCCATTTTGAAATCATCAAAGCAAAAATATGATAAAAAAAGAAAATATAACCATATGAAATTTAATGCAAACAACGAATGAAACATAATTTAACATTGAATTTGTGAATTTTACAAAAAACAAAGTCATCGGTATAACTGCGCCGAGAAGTATCATTACTGGTTATTTTTCTATCTATTGTTTAATAAGGATATTTTAATGGCAAAACAAAAACTCGCTCTTGGCATTCTCTTTTCTCTCGTTTCATTACCGGCGTTAGCGCTGGATGGAGGGCAACTCGATTTCTCCGGTTTGGTGAGTGATAACACCTGTAACCTGCACGTCAATGGGGGGGCACAGGATGGGCAAATCAGCCTTGCAACCGCAACCACCACGGAGGTAAACGCTGCCGGGGTGGTGAATGCTGTAACCACAGGCGCTAAGCCAGAACCCTTCTCCATCACGGTAGATTGCTCCGCAAATACGCCCGCTTCTGCTGAAGCTAATCTGAACATGAGTTCAGTCTTTTTCAGTAACAGTCAGGGCACACTCAATAACGATATGTCTGTGAGTCAGGCGGCAAACGGGGTGGCAATTGCTGTTCACTATCAATCTGCCGCCAGCACATTTGAGCAAGTCAAAATTAATGACAGTACCGATACAAAGAAACTGACATTAACGAACGGCAAAGGTACCTATAACTTCCAGGCTTCCTCTGTCAAACAGGCAGCATCTACTCCTGTCGTTGCGGGTTTTGTTAAGACCAATGCTGCTTACACGATAACGTATCCTTAAAGAGTCGCGCTATTCTTCGCACGGTAACACGATATACCGTGCGAAATAGCGAGAAAAAACCAAAAACATACAAATAATGAATAACTAAATAATTCGCAGAGCTTTCATTCAACGTGATTATTTTTCTTCAGTTTCGGCGTTATTTATAATCCGCGCAGGTGAATACCATCACCTCCATAAACTTTTATAAGGATATTTTTATGTTGAAGAAAAGCGCTATTGCTGCGGCATTAGTTATGTTTACCAGTTCGGCCTTCGCGCTGGATGGCGGCCAACTGGATTTCGCAGGTCTGGTGAGTGATAACACCTGTAACCTGCACGTCAACGGTGGTGCACAGGATGGGCAAATTGGCCTGGAAACCGCAACAACAGCTGAAGTTAACGGTGCTGGCGTAGTCAATGCTGCCGCTGTTGGTGCGAAAGCTGAGCCATTCTCCATTACGGTGGACTGCTCAGCAAACTTGCCCCCGGCCGCTGAAGCCAAACTGAATATGAGTTCGGTCTTCTTCAGTAACAGCCAGGGCACCCTGAATAACGATATGTCCGTAAGCCAGGCGGCAAGCGGCGTTGCCATTGCCGTTCACTACGTTCCAAGCGCTGGCACCTACGAACAGGTCAAAATTAACGACAGCACCGATGTTAAATCCCTCACGTTAACCAACGGTAAAGGGACCTGGAACTTCCAGGCGTCTTACGTTAAGCAGGCATCGACGATTCCTGTCGTTGCCGGGTTTGTGAAAACCAACGCGGCTTATACGGTGACTTACCCGTAATTCATGATACCGACCAGGCAGTCGATGTCGGGCTGCCTGTATAACCTCATTAAGGATATCGTTATGACCAGGACGCGTCAGTTACTCCTTGCTTCACTTTTCACCTGCGCAGGCGCATTAGCCAGCTTTTCCGCCTGTGCCGATATTGTGCTTTCCGGCACGCGTATTATTTACAACGCGGGCCAGAAAGAGGTTTCCCTACGTATGGAAAACAAAGGCACCCGCCCGCTACTGGTGCAAACCTGGATTGATACCGGCAGCGAAAACGCGGACCCCAGCACCATCACCGTGCCTTTTACCGTCACGCCGCCGGTCTCTCGTGTGGACGGTAAACGTGGGCAGACGGTGAAAATCGCCTGGAATACCAGCCAAACCTTGCCTGCCGATCGCGAAAGCGTTTTCTGGTTCAATGCGCTGGAAGTGCCACCCAAAATGAGCGAAGCCGATGCTCAGGGGAAAAATATCCTGCAGTTGGCTTTCCGCACCCGCATCAAACTGTTTTACCGTCCGGCTAACCTGACCGGTAGCGCACCGGACTCACCGAAACAACTGACCTGGCATCTGCAATCCTCTGGCGGAAAAGTCGTGCTTCAGGCCACTAACCCAACGCCGTATCACGTCTCTTTTAGCGGCATTAGCCTGATTTCGGGTGGAAAAAAATACACCGTAGACGCCACGATGGTCTCCCCGAAAAGCAGCGCTGATATGACGGTGAAAGGTCTGAGCACGGCACCTGCTGGCGCGACGATTGAATATACCGCCATCAACGACTTTGGCGGCGCCATTGACGGCAAAGTGAAGCTTTGACGTGCTGACTGAATACGCAGGGATTGCACAATGACGACGCCTTTCAACGGCACAAAACTTCCCCTCTCTCCACTCGCCTGTCTGGTGGCGTGCAGTCTGCTGCCCTGCGCGCAAAGCGCCGTGGCGGCAGAGGAAGCCGTTGAATTTGATAACACCTTCCTGATGGGCGCCGGTGCCAAAAACATCGACGTTGATCGCTACAGTGATGGCAATCCCGCTTTGCCTGGTCGTCACGACGTTAGCGTGTTTATCAACAATAAACCGACCAGCAACCTGTCTGTCGAGTTTATTGAAATAGCAAAAAGCCGTAGCGCCAAACCCTGTATCTCTGCCAACACGCTGCTACAACTGCATATTCGCCAGCCGGATAATCTCGACGATACCGCGATTTTGCAAAAACGGGACAGTGCAGCACAGGACTGTCTTAATCTTGAGGTCGCCATTCCCCAATCCAGCCTCAGCTATAGCAGTAACGATCAGCGGCTGGACATTAATGTTCCCCAGCTCTGGCTGCAAAAAACCTACGCCAACTATGTGGATCCTTCCCTGTGGGACGAGGGGATCAACGCGGCAATGCTCTCTTACACGCTGAATGGCTGGCGCAGTGAGTCGCCAAATCAAACCTCAGAGAGTACCTATGCCGGGTTGATGGGCGGCTTTAATTTATGGGGATGGCATTTCCGGTCGCACGGCAACTATTCGTGGGACCAGGACAACGGCGGCAGCTTCGAGTTTCAGGATAAGTACCTGCAACGTGATATCACCAGGCTGCAGTCGCAACTGGTTGTCGGTGAAACCAACACCACGGGCGAAACCTTTGATTCCGTTCGTATTCGTGGGGTTCGCCTCTACAGCGAAAGCCGCATGCTGCCGCCGACGCTCGCCTCTTATGCGCCGGTGATCCGCGGGGTCGCGAACTCCAACGCCAAAGTGACGATTACCCAGAACGGCTACAAGATTTACGAAACGACGGTGCCACCAGGCCCCTTTGCTATCGATGATTTGTCGCCAGCCGGGTTTGGCGCAGACCTCGAAGTTACTGTCACCGAGTCTGACGGCTCACAGCGGACGTTCACCCAGGCCTATTCGTCGGTGATCCAGATGATGCGCCCCGGCGTGGGCAAATGGGACATCAGCGCGGGTGAAGTCAAAAAAGATGAGCTGAAGGACAAGCCCAACCTGATACAGGGAACGTACTACTACGGGTTAAGCAATACCTTTACCGGCTATACCGGCCTGCAAATGACCGATAACGGCTACTGGGCCGGGCTGTTAGGGCTTGGGATGAACACCTCATTGGGGGCATTTTCTCTGGATGTGACGCAGTCGCACACCGAAATCCCCAACGACAAAACCTATGAAGGCCAGAGCTATCGTATTTCGTGGAACAAATATTTTGCGCCGACCGAAACGTCACTCAACATTGCAGCGTATCGCTACTCGACAAAAAACTATCTCGGCCTGAACGACGCCTTAACGCTGATTAACGCCGCTAACCATCCTTATGATGATGGCTACAACGGAATCGTCTCCTATGGGCGTATGAAAAACCAGTTCAGCGTCAGCCTCAACCAGACGTTAAAAAATGGCGATCAGGATTATGGTTCCTTCTATTTGAACGGGACCTGGACGGACTACTGGGTCACTAATGAATCGCAGAGTAGTTTTGCGTTTGGTTACAGCAACGGCTTTGACTGGGCCAGCTACAGCGTCAGCCTGCAACGTACCTATGACGAAGACAATAACAAAGATGACTCTATCTATCTCAGCTTGACCATTCCGCTGGACAAACTGTTTGGCCGCGATAGCCGAGAAGGAGGGTTCAGAACGCTCAATACCAGCGTCAACAGCGATATGAAGGGCAGTTCGCAATACAACGCTAACGCCACCGGCTACAGCAGGGACAACCGCTGGAACTACAGCGTCAACACCTCTTATAACGCAATGAAAGAGACGGAGAGCCTGAAAACCGTCAGTGGCTTCACCAGCTATGAGTCGCCCTGGGGAACCCTTTCTGGTTCCGTCTCCGCCAGTAGTGACCACAGTCGTCAGTACGGCGTGAGCACCGATGGCGGCTTTGTGTTACACCGCCACGGGCTAACGTTCAGTAACGACAGCTTTACCGATTCAGACACGCTGGCGCTGGTTAACGCGCCCGGCGCGAAAGGGGCGCAAATCAACTTTGGCAGCAGTACCGTTGACCGATTTGGCTACGGCGTGACCAGCGCGCTCTCGCCGTATCACGAAAATACCGTCGCCCTCAATGTGGACAACCTGGATGAAGATGTGGAACTGAAAAGTACCAGCACCGTCGCGATCCCGCGCCAGGGGGCGGTTATCTTCAGCCAATTCGACACCGATACCGGGCGCAGCGCCATTCTCAATCTGCTGCGCAGTGATAAGCAGCCCGTACCGTTTGCTTCCGATGTGACGGACAGCAGCGGGAAGTCCATCGGCACGGTTGGGCAGGGGAGCCAGGCTTTCGTTCGCGGTATTGCCGACGAAGGGGAACTGGTGGTTTCCTGGTATGAGAAAAATAGCCAGCAACAGTGCCGCATTCACTACCAGATACCGCCCTCTCCCACCATGACGGGCAAAACCATTGTATTAAATGCAGTTCCCTGCACCCTGCAATCACAGGAGAGGAAATGAGATCCTTTTTACGGTTAACCCTGTTACTGACGACGCTGCTCAATGCACCGTGGGTATTGGCCGTCGATATGTCGGTTAACTTTACCGCGACTATCAAAGAGACCACCTGCGCGATGACGGTGAGTGCGCTCAATGGCGCGAATCTCAGCGGTGACTCATCGTCAGAGAACTACTTTCTGGATTTACCGACGATGGGGGTTTCCGATGTCACCAATAAAACTTCCAAAACCGAAGCCAGCTTTAAGCTATTGCCGATTAACTGTAATAACTACATCTCCAGCATGTCGATGACCATTGGCGGTAAACACAGCGGTTATACCGACTCGTTACTGGTGAATGATTCCTCGCTAACAGGCGGAGCCAGTTACATTGGCGTGGGCTTTAAACGGCTTAATGATGATGACAGCCTGCGGTTTAAAGTGGATGGAACGACGCCTATTAACTGGACACGCAACGATATCGCCAACGGCTTTGATATTACAGGGATAGTTCGCCGGACAACCAATTCTTACAACATGATACCCGGCGTGATTCAGACAAAAGCGATATTCGTTTTTACTTATAACTAACAGGGATAGTGTATGAATTATCAACGCATAATTGTGGCGCTACTGTTGATCATCGGAATAAACACGCAATGCCTGGCCGGTTCCAGTACGTTGAACGTGACGGTGAGGACAACCGTTACCGCCAGTACCTGCACAGCAGAACTTCACAACGCGCAGGACCTGCAAGCGACAACTATCGATATTGGCGATGTCTATCTGAACGAACTCGCGAATAAGACTAAATATCAGAATTTCAGCCTGGTGTTTTCAAATTGTGAAGGTTTAGCCAAAGATCAGGCCAAAGTTACCCTCTCGCCACAAACCGGATGCGATGGCGCTTCCAGCACGGGCGGCGGATTTCGCAACGCCCTGGCTTCCAGCAACGATGATGCTGCAACCGGCGTATCGATTGAAGTATGGACAACCAATCAGCCGGAAGGTCAGGGAAGTGTGCAGCTAAACTGCAAAACAAAACCGACCAGCATTGTGGATCTAACGGGCGCTGCGGGCATGAACATCGTTCACTGGTGGTTAAGCGCCAGAATTGTCGTCGCCACAGACAATACCATCGCCGATGTACGCGCGGGACAGTTCTCCACTAACGCTGTCTTTTCAGTAACCTATGAGTAAATGACGATGAAATCACTTTTTCGCCTGTTCGTCACCAGCTTATGGCTTATATCAGGGGTCTGCGTCGCCAATACCAACATTAATATGACCGCCAACGTTGTCAGCACCAGTTGCAAGGTCACGCTCGATAATAGTGGGAGCATTGATTTAGGCACGGTGGATTACAACTATCTGAACACGAATACTTCCGTTGATCGCGTTTATACCGGAGGTCAGTCGTTCTACATTACGGTCAGCGACTGCGCGCAGGTTGCAGGGAAGAATCCTTCACGTCTTACGGTGAGTTTTACGCCCGTCGCCGGCACCCTCGGCGCAACCAATCAGCAAGTTTTCGCCAATCAGGCTGCCAATGGCGCTAAAAACGTCGGCATCGTGATTTTATCCACCCAGGATGCGCAAAGTATTTTCAATGTGCTGAACACCCACGGCCAACCGCAAAGTATTTACCCCGTGAGCGCGGATCAGTTAGCCAATGCCACCTACCATTTTTATGCTCGGATGCAGAAGATCGATCTGGCACAAGCCGTGACCGGCGGCTTAGTAAGAGCCAGCGTGTTTGTGGGTGTTTATTATGAATAATGTTATTCGTTCTCAAGGATGATGAAATGAACCGTTTTCTGTTACCCAAATGGGGCAAAATACTTCTGCTTTTACTGCCCTTATATTCAGGCTACCTGCAGGCCGCAAATACATTGATTGTTGGCAGTAAAACAACCGTTGATGGTGGTGGTAGTGAGAAAAACAAAGGTCCGGCTGGTGATGGTTATTCCACAACCACTTTTACTACGGGCAACAGCCAGGTGGTGATCGGACGCGCCACAGCACTGCAATACAGTAATGTAAAAATCCAGCTACAGGCCGATACCGCTGGCAATGGTAATACGGGGGTCATTTACTGCTCCCCTGGCGGTATGGGCGGACAGATTTCACTGGAGAGTCATTTTATTAAAAGCCCGTATATCTACAATGGTCACCAACTTTTGAAAACCAACATGCAAGGGCTGTATTTCACCATGCGCATGTATAATCTTTGGTCGTATGCCACGACGTCACCAGACGACTTTTATATCGGTGATACTAATCCGCAATCACTCAACCTTCACTCAACAAGCTGCCCGAGCGATCTTGGCTGGTATCAGACCCTTGGTGGCTTAGTCTCTAATATCGACATCGACTTTTATAACGACGCTACCTTCGATCCTGACACCAGCGGCAGTATTGCCCTGCTGAGTGATACCACCTATCACTACGCGTTGAAAAACCAGTCTCCGGGCGGAAACCTCAATACCCACACTATTTTTCAGACCTTCAATATGGGGAATGTCACATTAACGTCTCCAACCTGTACGTCGGCGATACTCTCCGGCAGCAGCGTCAGTAAGGGCGATACGGTAGGGTTGGGTGAATACAGTTCGAAAGAGGTTATCGACGGTGTAAATGGCGTGCCTTTTTCAATTGTGCTGAAAGGGTGTTATCGGGTGACTAACATTGAGGTCAAACTGACCACCGGGGCGCCTGCAGTATCAACCTCACTATTGGGAAACTCGCTGACAACAGATGCCGCCAGCGGCGTAGGCGTAGAAATTAAAGGCGAGTCCAACTCGCATTATCCGGAAGTGGTGCTCAAGCCAAACGACGCCTCCTCAATCTATAAAGCGTATGGCGATAACCCGGATACCTCAAACGGTATTATTGGCAGTAATGCTTCGGGGTCTCCGTCCGATCAAACACTGAATTTCACCGCGACGCTCAAGCAGGATGGTAATCAGCAAATCCAGGGCGGAGATTTCAAAGCGACGGGCGTCTTCTCCATCACCTACCCCTGAGTAAAATCCCGGCAGCTAACGCTGCCGGTTTTGACCATAAAGGGCTAACACTCATCACTCACATCCCCTACAATGCGCCAATCCTATCGATAACACTTATGGCTAACAGGGGTTATGATGAAACCGACCACCATCTCCTTACTGAACAAATACAAACAAGAAAAAAAACGCTTCGCCACCATCACCGCTTACGACTACAGCTTCGCCAAACTGTTTGCTGACGAAGGTCTGAACGTGATGCTGGTCGGCGATTCGCTGGGCATGACCGTTCAGGGGCATGAATCCACCCTTCCCGTGACCGTTGAAGACATCGCCTATCACACCGCCGCCGTACGTCGCGGCGCGCCAAACTGCCTGCTGCTGGCTGACCTGCCGTTTATGGCCTATGCCACACCGGAACAGGCGTTTGCAAACTCGGCTATCGTGATGCGCGCGGGCGCGAACATGGTCAAAATTGAAGGCGGTGCATGGCTCGCCGACACGGTTAAAATGCTGGCCGAACGTGCTGTGCCAGTGTGCGGCCATCTGGGACTAACGCCGCAGTCGGTCAACGTCTTCGGCGGTTATAAAGTGCAGGGGCGCGGCGATGCGGGCGAGCAGTTGCTGAGCGACGCGCTGGCGCTGGAAGCCGCAGGTGCACAACTGCTGGTGCTGGAATGTGTGCCGGTTGAGCTGGCGAAACGTATTACCGAAGCGCTTACGATCCCGGTTATCGGTATTGGTGCAGGCAACGTCACCGACGGGCAGATTCTGGTGATGCACGATGCGTTCGGTATTACCGGCGGTCATATCCCTAAATTTGCCAAAAATTTCCTTGCCGAAACGGGCGACATCCGCGCGGCGGTGCGGCAGTATATGGCTGAAGTCGAGTCCGGCGTTTATCCGGGCGAAGAACACAGTTTCCATTAAGGAGTCACGTTGTGTTAATTATCGAAACCCTGCCGCTGCTGCGTCAACATATCCGCCGTCTGCGTATGGAAGGCAAGCGCGTGGCGCTGGTGCCCACCATGGGCAATCTGCATGATGGTCATATGAAGCTGGTTGATGAAGCGAAAGCGCGGGCCGATGTGGTAGTGGTCAGTATTTTCGTTAACCCGATGCAGTTTGATCGCCCGGAAGATCTGGCGCGCTACCCGCGCACTTTGCAGGAAGACAGCGAAAAGCTGAACAAGCGCAAAGTGGATCTGGTTTTCGCGCCGTCAGCCCAGGAAATCTATCCTCAGGGCACCGAAAACCATACCTTTGTTGATGTTCCGGGTCTCTCGACCATGCTCGAAGGCGCCAGCCGCCCGGGGCACTTCCGCGGTGTCTCCACCATCGTCAGCAAGCTCTTTAACCTGATCCAGCCGGATATCGCCTGCTTCGGCGAGAAAGATTTCCAACAGCTGGCGCTCATTCGCAAGATGGTTGCCGACATGGGCTTCGATATTGAAATCGTGGGCGTGCCGATTATTCGCGCCAAAGATGGCCTGGCGCTCAGTTCACGTAACGGCTACCTGACGTCAGATCAGCGTAAGATCGCCCCTGGGTTGTATAAAGTGCTCAGTAACGTGGCAGAAAAACTGCAAAACGGTGAACGCGACCAGCCGGAAATCATCGCCATCGCCGAGCAGGAACTGAATGAAAAAGGCTTCCGCGCCGACGACATTCAGATCCGCGATGCCGATACCCTGCTCGACCTGACCGACAGCAGCAAACGTGCGGTGATCCTGATGGCCGCATGGCTCGGACAGGCGCGCCTGATCGACAACAAAATGGTCGAATTAGGCTGATTGACCGAAACTGGCGCTGACGACGGTTAGCGCCAGTCGGGGATTTTGTCGATTTCTTCGCGGGTTAAGTCGGTCATCTCCGCAACGAGTTCTGGCGACATGCCGCTTTTCAGCATACGGGCCGCAACCCGATGCGTGGCATTGCTTTCGCCTTGCTGCATGCCTTGTTCTAATCCCTTCATTATTCCCTGCTCTTCAAGCCACTCAGCAACAGTCCCCATTGTTTTCTCCTTCGGCAAGCGCCTTCCCAGTTCACGGTAGAATATTTTCGGCTGGTCAGTATGACCACGCAGCAGCATATAGTTTACCAGCGTGATTAATTGACTTTCGGTAGTGTACTCCGCACTTAAAAGGGTGACCAGATCCTCCAGCATTTTCATTAAGTCGCGCTGGCGAATATGCTTTTGCAGCAGTTCGAGTATGGCCACGCGCCGATGCTGCATAATTTCATCGTCCGGTATGGTGGTAATGTCCACCAGCGGGAAAGGTTCGCTGTACAGGCGTCGCGCCAGTTCCGGGGAGGCAAACATATCCATCCAGCACATCGAGTAGGGGTAAGGCGATGTTTTTCCCTGGTAGAAAAGGATAGGTACCACCAGCGGTAACTGCTGAAACCCCGCTTCGAGATGGCGGTGCATCGCGGCAATAGCATAGCGCATCATCCGAAAGACAATTTTCTTGCTCGGCGTGCTCTGGTGCTCGATCAAAATATGCAGATAACCTGGATGTCCCTGCATCGATACGGAGTAAAGCACGTCAGAGTACTGCTCCTGTAAACTCTCTTCGACAAAATTCCCGGATTCCAGCGTGAGCGTACTCAGATCGCAAATCGCTTTGATTTCCTCCGGCAAGTGAATATCCAGAAAATCCCGTGCCGTATCGGTGTGCGTCAAAAAGTTTTTGAATACCGCATCATGCGGCGTAGTGGCGACTGTTTCCATTATCCCGGCCTTTGTCCTGCATCCTGTACGCGCAGTATCGCTGGAACAACTGCGCGGCGTCAGCCAGGTATTGTTAGCGCCTCAAGCAGGCTCGGGATAAAAATCAACGGCATACATTCATTACCGTCAGTTTCTCGCAGCTGTACGCAAACTGTGCGAAGAAACGACACCAGATGAGTAGACACCCAACCAAAATCGGGCAATACTGCCAGGAATTTCCTGAAGCTGATATTCACATCAGCTTTGTTATCGTTATGGTAGAAAGGTAGAAGTTATGATTCGCACTATGCTGCAAGGTAAGCTCCATCGCGTCAAAGTGACCCAGGCTGACCTGCACTACGAAGGCTCTTGCGCCATTGACCAGGATTTCCTTGACGCTGCCGGTATTCTTGAAAACGAAGCCATTGATATCTGGAACGTGACCAATGGTAAGCGCTTTTCCACTTACGCGATCGCGGCAGAGCGCGGTTCCCGCATCATCTCCGTAAACGGCGCAGCAGCGCATTGTGCGGAAGTGGGCGATATCGTGATCATCGCAAGCTTCGTCACCATGCCGGATGAAGAAGCCCGCACCTGGCGTCCGAAAGTCGCTTACTTCGAAGGCGACAACGAGATGAAACGCACCGCGAAAGCAATTCCGGTTCAGGTTGCCTGATTGCCCTACCCCTGCGGCTGGTTGCTGACCAGCCGCGACATCGTCTCCAGCGAATCCGTTCTTAAGATGTAGAGTCGTTTCAACAGGAACGGATTATCCCCCGGCTTCACCTTCCCTTTCATCGTCGTCACCGCCAGATGGAACCCCGCGTCATTTGCCGCTTGCACCGCCGTGGCGTTATAGCCGCCAAAGGGGTAAGAGAGATACAGCACGTGCGGGTTGAACTGCGCCAGCGCCCGGCGCGAGCGTTTAAAGTCGAACAGAATATTGTGATAACTGCGGCTCAATAATATCGGATGACGAGAGTAGTCAACACGATGCAGGAAGTGGGTATGTGACTGGAAATCAAACACATCCTGAATCCCACGCAGTTCAGAAATACTCATAAACTGCAGCGATTTCGGGTCCCACTTTTGCGGATGCGCTTTGATGCGCGACGAGATAATAAACGCCGTCGCTTTAAAGCCGTACTGCTTCAGCACCGGATACGCATAGCGGCTGACCGATTTCAGGCCATCATCAAAAGTGATAACCACCGCCCGCGCCGGAAGATTCATTTTGTTTCGTACGTAACCTTCCAGCTGATACATACTCAGGGTGGTATAGCCCCTGTCGCGCAGCCAGGTCATCTGGTTGTTGAAAGCACGTACCGAGGTGGTGGTGGAGGTGTGGCGGAAGCGCGTATTTTCTTCATCACGCAGGATGTGATGATAGGTGAGCACGGGAATACCATTGTCGATTTGTGCATCAAGCGAGCTCACATAGGCCAGCCGATTGCCAATGCGGATTTGATACCAGGTCTGGTTTAAGCGCCCTTTCAACGCGCTCAGTATGGGATAACGCAAGTTCTCCGCCAGTGTACCGAAAGGCGCGCTGCCGGCATCCGGCGCGTTATACACCGGCGTATCTTTCCAGGTGATCAGGTTCTGATTGCTTGAAGGCCGATGTAAATCGCCGAGCCCATCCTCGACGCGCTGCCGCCCTTGTACCAGTTCAAGATGATCTTTATCGATAAATCCGGTGCCGAACCCGAAGCGAAACTCATAGTAATCCGCCGCCGTGGGCACCACATCAAGGATTTGCCCGGCGCGAATATTGCCCACCGTAATGACACGATCCCCAACCTGCGCCCAAACAGCCGCATCTTCAGTGGTTTGCATATAGCGAGGAGGAAGCCCTTGTGGGGCTGTCAGAGCAGCAGCCGCGTTGCCGGAAAGCAGCAACGTCAGCACGAATACAAAGCGCATCAACATGGATAAGAACCGCAGCAAATAACTGTCGCTATTGTAACAAAAGCGACATCAATAACTACGGTTAATATTTATACGCATCATGCAGCAGGACAAAGGGAGGATTCTTTTGCTGCTGGTGCCAAAGACTGCTGACGCCTGCCGGGCCGCGATCGACAATCGCATTACGGAAAGCCTCGCTGCTGAGCGTTTCCCGCAAAGGATAGTACTGAGCGAGTAAGGGGAAATCGATGCCGGAAATCACTTCACAGCGATCGTGCTTATGGCTCATTAAAGCCGCAACGCGGTAAGGCGCAGCCCCGGTTTTATCGGTCAGGAAAATGACGCCATCGCCGGAATCGGCCTGATGCAACGCATCACACATCATACGGCTGAGCATATTAGCGCTCATTCCGCGCCAGTAATTCACCGCCCGGCACTGAGCCAGCGGGCCAAATTTTTTCTCCAGACGCTCCAGCAGTTCCTCTGCTTTATCATCATGGCAGGCTATCACCCAACCTAACATCGCTTACCTCCCTGGTAAAAGCGTACTGTATCGGGAATAACGAGATAAGTCGGTGATAGCGGTCTACTTTTTCCCCCGGAAGAGCCGGGGGAGGCAGTAAATTAGCTGCGCAGGCCACGCCCACGCTGAATCAAATACCAGCAGAGCATGTAGAAAGCGATGATAAAGATCACCAGCACGCCGAAAGTGGTCACCAGTGGCACATCATGAATGCCGAGGAAGCCGTAGCGGAAACCGCTGATCATGTAGACGATCGGGTTCAGATGCGACAGCCCCTGCCAGAACGGCGGCAGCAGCGTCAGAGAGTAGAACACCCCGCCAAGATAGGTCAGCGGCGTCAGCACGAAGGTTGGGATCAGGCTAATATCATCAAAGGTTTTAGCGAAGACCGCATTCAGCAGGCCCGCCAGCGAGAAAAGCACCGCCGTCAGAATCAACGTTAACGCCACAAACACCCATGAATGCACCTGGAATGGCACAAAGAACAGGGAAATTGCCGTCACCAGAATGCCGACGCACAGCCCGCGCGCCACGCCGCCGCCGACATAACCGGCAATGATCACATGCGTCGGTACGGGTGCGACCAGCAGCTCTTCAATATTACGCTGGAATTTCGCGCTGAAGAATGAGGACGCGACGTTAGCATAAGCGTTAGTGATAACAGACATCATGATCAGCCCCGGCACAATAAACTGCATATAGCTAAAGCCATGCATTTCGCCGATACGCGAACCAATCAGGTTACCGAAAATAATAAAGTAGAGGGTCATGGTGATGACCGGCGGCACCAGGGTTTGCACCCAGATACGCATAAAACGGTGGATCTCTTTCGCCCAGATGCTTTTCAGCGCCACCCAATAAAGCTGCATCATGCCTGCTCTCCTTGTTTTTCATGGACCAGCGAGACAAACAGCTCTTCCAGTCGGTTCGCTTTGTTACGCATACTTAATACCTGAATGCCCTGCGCGCTAAGCTGGGCAAACACGCTGTTAATCCCTTGCTCACGCAGCACTTCCACTTCTAACGTTGAGGTGTCAACCAGTCGATACTGATAACCTTCCAGCGTCGGCAGCGGGCTCTTCGGCGCTAAGTCCAGAATGAAGGTTTCCGACTTCAGTTTAGAAAGCAGGTTTTTCATCGAGGTGTTTTCCACCAGCGTACCGTGCTGAATGATGCCGATGTTGCGGCACAGCATTTCAGCTTCTTCCAGGTAGTGAGTGGTAAGAATGATCGTGGTGCCTTTGTCGTTTAAATCCTTCAAAAAGCCCCACATTGAGCGGCGAAGTTCGATATCCACGCCCGCTGTCGGTTCATCAAGAATCAGCAGTTTTGGCTCGTGCATCAGCGCGCGGGCAATCATCAAACGACGCTTCATCCCACCGGACAACATGCGCGCACGTTCGTTACGTTTTTCCCACAAATCGAGCTGTTTTAAATACTTTTCACTGCGCTCAAGCGCATCTTTGTACTCAACGCCGTAGTAGCCCGCCTGATGAACAACAATCTGTTGTACCGTTTCAAACGGATTGAAGTTAAATTCCTGCGGCACCAGGCCGAGCTGACGTTTGGCATTGACCACATCTTTTTGCAGATCGTAGCCAAATACGCTGACCGAACCGGACGATTTATTCACCAGCGAACTGATAATGCCGATGGTGGTGGATTTTCCCGCACCGTTCGGCCCGAGCAGCGCGTAGAAGTCTCCGGCTTCCACTTGCAGGTCGATTCCGCGCAGTGCCTGGACGCCCCCAGGATAGGTTTTTTTAAGCTGTTTTAGTTCCAGTGCAATGGTCATTGAATATCTCTTTTGAATTCTTGCGTTCAATGTATGGTTTTAAAAAAAGTCGAGTTGACCTATATTAGCGCAACGCACTTACTTGGTTACAGGTCGTTAACCTCCATGAAAGACATAGATACACTCATCAGCAACAATGAACTATGGTCAAAAATGCTGGTGGAAGAGGACCCCGGATTTTTCGAGAAACTGGCGCAAGCGCAGAAACCGCGCTTTCTATGGATTGGATGTTCCGACAGCCGCGTTCCCGCCGAACGTTTAACCGGCCTTGAGCCGGGCGAATTATTTGTTCACCGCAATGTTGCCAACCTGGTCATTCACACCGATTTGAACTGTCTCTCCGTGGTTCAGTACGCGGTGGATGTGCTGGAAGTTGAGCACATCATCATTTGCGGCCACTACGGCTGCGGCGGTGTTCAGGCAGCCGTTGAAAACCCGGAGCTGGGTCTTATCAACAACTGGTTACTGCACATTCGCGATATCTGGTTCAAACACAGCTCACTGTTAGGCGAAATGCCGCAGGAGCGCCGTCTGGACACGCTTTGCGAACTGAACGTCATGGAACAGGTGTATAACCTGGGTCACTCTACCATTATGCAGTCAGCGTGGAAACGTGGGCAGAAAGTGACGGTTCACGGCTGGGCCTACGGTATTCACGACGGCCTGCTGCGCGATCTCGATGTGACGGCAACCAACCGCGAAACCCTGGAGCAGCGCTATCGCCACGGGATTTCCAACCTCAAGCTGAAACACGCTAACCACAAGTAACACCTGTTAAAAAGCCGGGCGGCGGCATCGCCTCACCCGGCTCAGGACAGGTAGGTCGGATAAGCGAAGCGCCATCCGACACCAAACGTCAATTACTCGTCCAGCAGGACCACTTTTCCGACATACGGCAGATGGCGATAACGCTGTGCGTAATCGATGCCATAACCCACCACAAACTCATCTTCAATGGCAAAGCCCACGTACTCAACCGGCACGTTCACTTCGCGGCGGGACGGTTTATCCAGCAGCGTACAGATTGCCAGTGATTTCGGCCCACGCAGGCTGAGAATTTCGCGTACTTTCGACAGCGTGTTCCCGGAGTCGATGATGTCTTCCACGATTAAAACATCTTTACCGCGAATGTCTTCATCCAGGTCTTTGAGGATCTTCACGTCACGGGTGGTGGACATACCGCTGCCGTAGCTGGAAGCCGTCATAAAATCGACTTCGTGGGAGACATGCACTTCACGGCACAGGTCAGCCATGAACATAAATGAGCCGCGCAGCAAACCCACTAACACCATTTCACTGCCACTGTCTTTATAGTGCTCAGTAATCTGACGGCCCAATTCAGCGATACGCGCTTTGATCTCCGCTTCCGGGATCATCACTTCCACAGTATGTTTCATAAAACTAACCATATGATTTTAGAGGTAAATCTATCGACATCCCGGCGCTACGCCCAGACGTCGTTCGGCAAGCGCGTCAGTATACCAGCAAATCGATTTCTCCGCTGAACTGGATAATAAAGCAAATTTTGTGATACCCGTCACACTTGTTAAATCCTATAATCAATTGAAAGCAATAATTAACAAACTGACGCGAGTATTCTCTATGGCAGAAACAAATTCACAACAACCACGGCTACTCGTGGTGCTCACGGCCGTTTTTGCGGCTATCTGTGGGCTCTATCTTCTCATCGGAGGAGGCTGGTTAGTCGCCATTGGCGGCTCATGGTACTACCCTATCGCTGGCCTGGTGATGCTGGCCGTGGCGGTGATGCTGTGGCGCAGCAAACGCGCGGCGCTTTGGCTGTATGCCGCGTTCCTGCTGGCGACCATGATTTGGGGCGTTTGGGAAGTCGGCTTTGACTTCTGGGCGCTGACTCCACGCAGCGATATTCTGGTCTTCTTCGGTGTCTGGCTGATTCTGCCGTTTGTCTGGCGTCGCCTGATTATCCCTTCCGGCGGGGCCGTTGCCGCGCTGGTTGTGGCGTTGCTGATTAGCGGTGGCATCCTGACCTGGGCTGGCTTCAATGACCCGCAGGAGGTCAATGGCACGCTGAGTGCAGATGCGACTCCAGCCGAACCGATTTCCACCGTGGCGGATCAAGACTGGCCAGCCTACGGTCGTAATCAGGAGGGGCAGCGTTTCTCCCCCCTCAAGCAGATCAACGCCGAGAACGTCCACAAGTTAAAAGAAGCCTGGGTTTTCCGCACGGGTGACCTGAAGCGCGAAGACGATCCGGGCGAGCTGACCAACGAAGTGACGCCGATTAAAGTCGGCAACATGCTTTATCTCTGTACCGCCCACCAGCGTCTGTTCGCGCTTGATGCGGCCACCGGGAAAGAGAAGTGGCATTTCGACCCGCAGCTGAATTCCAATTCCAGCTTCCAGCACGTCACCTGCCGTGGTGTTTCATACCACGAAGCGCGCGCTGAAACAGCGAGCCCGGAAGTGGTGGCCGACTGTCCGCGTCGTATCATTCTGCCTGTGAATGACGGTCGTCTGTTTGCGGTCAACGCTGAAACCGGCAAGCTGTGCGAAACCTTTGCCAACAAAGGTATCCTCAATCTGCAAACCAACATGCCGGATACCACGCCAGGCCTGTATGAACCCACCTCTCCACCGATTATCACCGATAAAACTATCGTGATTGCCGGTTCGGTGACCGATAACTTCTCAACCCGTGAAACCTCTGGCGTTATTCGTGGCTTCGACGTGAACACCGGTAAGCTGCTGTGGGCGTTTGATCCAGGCGCGAAAGATCCGAACGCTATTCCGTCGGATGAACACACCTTCACGTTCAACTCACCCAACTCCTGGGCCCCGGCGGCCTATGACGCGAAGCTGGATCTGGTCTACCTGCCGATGGGCGTGACCACCCCGGATATCTGGGGCGGCAACCGTACGCCGGAACAGGAACGCTACGCCAGCTCCATCGTGGCGCTGAACGCCACTACCGGCAAACTGGTGTGGAGCTACCAGACCGTTCACCACGATCTGTGGGATATGGATATGCCGTCCCAGCCGACGCTGGCGGATATCACGGTGAAAGGCGAGAAAGTACCGGTGATTTACGCACCGGCGAAAACCGGCAACATCTTTGTCCTCGATCGCCGTAACGGCGAACTGGTTGTTCCGGCCCCGGAAAAACCGGTTCCGCAGGGCGCGGCAAAAGGCGACTACGTCACTAAGACGCAGCCGTTCTCCGAACTGAGCTTCCGTCCGAAGAAAGATTTGACCGGCGCGGATATGTGGGGCGCCACCATGTTCGACCAACTGGTGTGCCGCGTGATGTTCCATCAGATGCGCTATGAAGGCATCTTCACCCCGCCGTCTGAGCAGGGCACGCTGGTGTTCCCGGGTAACCTGGGGATGTTCGAGTGGGGCGGTATTTCCGTTGACCCGAACCGTCAGGTGGCGATTGCTAACCCGATGGCGCTGCCGTTTGTCTCTAAACTGATCCCGCGCGGCCCAGGCAACCCGATGGAGCCGCCAAAAGACGCGAAAGGCAGCGGTACCGAAGCCGGTATTCAGCCGCAGTACGGCGTACCGTTCGGCGTTACGCTGAACCCGTTCCTGTCGCCGTTCGGCCTGCCGTGCAAGCAGCCAGCCTGGGGTTACATCTCGGCGCTGGATCTGAAAACCAACGAAGTAGTGTGGAAAAAACGTATAGGTACCCCACAAGACAGCATGCCGTTCCCGATGCCGGTTCCGGTGCCGTTTAACATGGGTATGCCAATGCTGGGCGGGCCTATCTCCACCGCAGGTAACGTTCTGTTCATCGCGGCAACCGCCGATAACTATCTGCGCGCGTACAACATGAGCAATGGTGAAAAACTGTGGCAGGGCCGTTTACCGGCAGGCGGTCAGGCAACGCCAATGACCTATGAAGCGAATGGCAAGCAGTATGTTGTCATCTCCGCAGGCGGTCATGGTTCGTTTGGTACGAAGATGGGCGACTACATTGTCGCGTATGCGTTGCCGGATAATATGAAGTAAGATTCGCTCAGACTACTGACAAAGTGCGCTTTGTTCATGCCGGATGCGGCGAAAACGCCTTATCCGGCCTACTAAACCGTGTAAATTCAATAGATTGCATAGGTAACGTAGGCCTGATAAGCGTAGCGCATCAGGCAGTTTTGCGCTTTTCATTTACTCATTCGAAAATTTCAGCGACAGAAGTGCATTTTTCATTACTGTCTGATACTGCGTAACGGCATCTTCAGGCATAGAAACCTCCCCCGTGAGCAGCTTACCGTCCCGTGACATAATCAATCTTAAATCATTGACTTTCCCCGGGAGCAGACTAAATGAAAGCAGCCATGCTTTATGCCCATCCACCACCACTTCTTCGGCCTGGGGAGCAAAATTTTTCAGGGAGTTAAGCGTCATTTCCTTGAATCTATCCAGGTGTTCAGCAGGCAAAGACTGATGCCATTGCGTAATATTAAGATATACCCGTTTTACTTCATCATAATAATTTACCTGTGGTGCTTGGGACAGTTGCAGTGTCGCTGCCATTTCCTCTGACATAACATGAAGATTTTCGGGGATTGCGATACTCAATTTAAGGTTTGGGAGAGACTGGTTTTTCAGCTTTATGTCGGCGTTAGCATTCGCAATCATAAACAAAAGCAGAAACGTCAGAATCAGATTTCGAAGTGTATTCATAAATTTCCTTTTTTGATTATTGGGGTTGTGCCTGCATTCCATTGTGTTTGCCCAGTTTATGCCTTTCAGAATGATAACTGCTCACCTGAGACTATTTTTAAGAATTTAGCCTGTATAACAAAATACAGGCGTCGCGCGTTATACCGTGGTAAAACCCAGCATCATCCCCGTATCTTCATGCTCCAGCAGATGACAGTGCGCCATATAGGCGTGCTCCTTCGGCGCATCGTGATCGAACTTCACTAACACCTCGCTGACATCGCCTTCCACGCGTACCGTATCTTTCCATCCTGCACGATGGGCCGCTGGCGGCTTGCCGTTTTCCGACACAATCCGGAACTGGGTTCCGTGAATGTGGAACGGGTGCAGCATCATGTCGCCCTTGCCAGAGATAAACCAGCGCTCATACTGCCCTTTGCTGGCGGCAAACATCGGCGTGTTCATGTCAAACGCTTTGCCGTTAATACGGTTAGCGTTGTGGAAGTCAAAACCCCCACCGCCATGATTCATATGGCCCATGTTGCCATGATCCATATTGCCGTGGCCCATCATCTGGCCGTGCTGCATATTGCCCATCGCGCCCGCGCCATACTTTTTCATCAGCGCCTGCATGCCCATCATATCGAGCATCGGGTCCATAGAAAGCTGGAGTCTGCGTTCGGTCAGGCCGTCTAATGATGGCAGAGCAGGCAGTGATGACAGCACATCCGGCAATTCGCCCGATGCGTTGATCGTGACCGGCTGTACGCGCAGAACCGAATGCGCTTTATCGAATGGCGCAACGGCCATTCCCATCTGATTGACCGGGAGCGTGACGATATCAAACGGCTTCCCGTCGCGGGTCTCGACCAGCACTTCAAAACGTTCGCCCATCAGCATCGGCAGTTCCGTCACTTTGACAGGTTCGGCCAACAAGCCTCCGTCGCTTGCCACCACATACAGCGGGCGGTTGTCGCTGGCAGCAATAGTCAGGGAACGCGCATTACAACCGTTAAGCAGGCGCAGACGCAGCCAGCCGCGCGGCGCGGCGTGCTGCGGGTAGATGGCGCCATTGGTCAGCAGCGTGTCGCCAAACCAACCGACGGCGGCAGTCATCACATCAAGCTGATAATCAATTTCACCGTCGGCACTGAATTTTTTATCCTGAATAATGACCGGCACATCATCGATGCCCCACTGCTTTGGCAGCATCAGACGACGAATATCGTCATCCTCAATCAAGACCAGCCCCGCCAGCCCCATCGCCACCTGATGCCCCGTTTTGCCATGCTGATGCGGGTGGAACCAGCAGGTTGCCGCACGTTGAGCGGGCGTGAAGGTGACCGTACGTTGGCCGCCAGGTTTAATGATGCCCTGCGGGCCGCCGTCTACCTCACCGGGTACTTCAAGGCCATGCCAGTGAACAGTGGTCTCTTCCGCCAGTTGGTTATGAATATTGACGGTGATGGGTTTCCCCTTCGTCAACTGAATGGCCGGGCCCAGTAAGTTACCGTTATAGCCCCATGTCGTGGCGCTTTTCGCACCAAACTGCGTTTTCCCCGCCTGAACGGTGAGGGTCACCTGGCTTCGCGCATCGGCGGCAAGCAAAGCGGGAACAGGAAGTGCGGGACGATCGGCGGCGAAAACCGCGCGGCTCCAGAGCGGTAATGCGCTTGCCACGCTGACGGCGGCGCTCAATTTCAGAAATTCACGACGGTGCATCATTACATCCTTTTGCTGGCTGCGGGTGAATATTTGAGCTTAAACCCTACCCTTGCGGTAAGGTCAAGTAAGAAGCGTTGAAAAAGGCTCTGCGTCCCGTCTGGAAGTGTGCTAACGTTGAATCTCGACGAGGTAAGGTAGAAGAAATGAAGACGTTTTTCCGTACAATGCTGCTTGGATGTCTGTTAGCCACGTCCAGCCACAGCTATGCATTAAGCGAGTCTGAAGCAGAAGACATGGCCGATCTCACTGCGGTGTTTGTGTTCCTGAAAAACGACTGTGGTTACCAAAATCTACCGAATGGCCAGATTCGTCGTGCCCTCGTTTTCTTTGCCCAGCAAAATCAGTGGGATCTCAGCAACTACGATACCTTTGACATGAAATCGCTTGGCGAAGACAGCTATCGCGATCTCAGCGGTATTGGCATCCCGACTGCGAAAAAATGCAAATCGCTGGCTCGCGACTCCCTGAGCCTGCTCGCCTACGTGAAGTAACTCTCTCTACCTTCCTGCTGAAAAAACGACCGTGCGCCCACGGTCATTGTTAGCTATGATGTTGCGCCTGTTTCAAAGGTGTTAACAATGGAGGGTTCAAGCGATGTCCGATAACACCGTGTGGCATGAAACGCTGCATGACCAGTTTGGTCAGTACTTTGCCGTGGATAACGTGCTTTATCATGAGAAAACCGATCACCAGGATTTAATCATTTTCGAGAACGCCGCCTTTGGTCGCGTAATGGCGCTGGACGGCGTGGTGCAAACCACCGAGCGCGATGAGTTTATCTATCACGAAATGATGACCCACGTTCCGCTGCTGGCCCACGGCCAGGCGAAGCATGTACTAATTATCGGCGGCGGCGATGGCGCGATGCTGCGTGAAGTCAGCCGTCATAAGAATGTCGAAACCATCACCATGGTGGAAATCGACGCAGGCGTAGTCTCCTTCTGTCGCCAGTATCTCCCCAATCACAATGCTGGTGCCTACGACGACCCGCGCTTTACGCTGGTGATTGACGATGGCGTGAATTTCGTCACTCAAACGGCGAAAACCTTCGACGTGATTATCTCCGACTGCACCGATCCGATTGGCCCCGGCGAAAGCCTGTTCACCTCCGCGTTCTACGAAGGCTGCAAACGCTGCCTGAACCCCGGCGGTGTCTTCGTCGCGCAAAACGGCGTTTGCTTCCTCCAGCAGGACGAAGCCCTCGACAGCCATCGCAAACTGAGCCACTACTTTGATGATGTCAGTTTCTATCAGGCGGCAATTCCCACCTATTACGGCGGCATTATGACCTTCGCCTGGGCGACCGATAACCCGGCAATGCGCCATCTCTCAACAGAGATTATCCAGGCGCGCTTCCACACCGCGAAGCTTGCGTGTCGCTACTACAATCCGGCCATTCACACCGCGGCGTTCGCGCTGCCGCAATATCTACATGACGCACTGTCCGCACAGTGACGCTAAGGGGGTGAGGAAAATTGAAAAAACTGAAGCTGCACGGCTTTAACAACCTGACCAAGAGCCTGAGTTTTTGTATTTACGATATCTGTTATGCAAAAACCGCAGAAGAGCGCGATGGCTACATCGCCTACATCGATGAACTCTATAACGCCAATCGTCTGACCGAGATCCTGTCAGAAACCTGTTCCATCATCGGCGCGAACATTCTCAACATCGCCCGCCAGGATTACGAACCGCAGGGCGCGAGCGTCACCATTCTGGTGAGCGAAGAACCCGTTGATCCACAATTAATTGATAAAACCGAACATCCCGGCCCGCTGCCGGAAGCGGTGGTGGCACATCTCGATAAGAGCCACATTTGCGTACACACCTATCCGGAAAGCCACCCGGAAGGCGGCCTGTGTACCTTCCGCGCAGATATAGAAGTCTCGACCTGTGGCGTCATTTCACCGCTGAACGCGCTGAACTACCTCATCCACCAGCTGGAATCCGATATTGTCACCATTGATTATCGCGTACGCGGTTTCACCCGCGATATCAACGGCATGAAACATTTTATCGATCATGAGATTAATTCGATTCAGAACTTTATGTCGGATGACATGAAGTCGCTGTATGACATGGTTGACGTAAATGTGTACCAGGAGAACATCTTCCACACCAAGATGATGCTCAAAGAGTTCGACCTGAAACACTACATGTTCCACACCAAACCGGAAGATTTAACCGACACCGAGCGCAAAGAAATTACCGCTGCGCTATGGAAGGAGATGCGCGAGATTTATTACGCGCGCAATATTGCCTGAACACAGAGCAGCCATCCGGCCTACAGCCACTTTAGGTTTGTAGGCCGGATAAGCGAAGCGCCAACCGTTAGCGCTGCTTCAGAAAATCGCGATACGCCGCGACCACCTGTAAAAAATCTTCGACGCCGCACAGGGATAAACTCTCTTCGTCGTAATAATTCATCCCTTCTTCCATTTCGTCGCCGGTGAATTCGAGCTGGTTTGCGCGGATCATCACCTCTTCGCCATCCAGCCACAGCGTGTATTCGTGGCCCGCCCGCTGCCAGGAGCGCTCGCTACCTTTTACCGCACGCGCCGCCTCTTCGACTTCATCCAACAGCGCCAGATTCTCTTTTACTTCTTCATTAAACCAGTGACCGACCACTTCGTGGCCCATCGACATACGCACCTTTACCCCTCCGGTAACATCGCGCAGAAATTCGTAATCCATAATCGTCTTCCTCTGCAAAGGCAATGCGTCAGCGCTGCATTGTACCCATGCTGTAATTATCGCAGTCGACAGGAAGAATAAAAGCGGAGCGGGTTGAAGGAATGGAAATAAAGTGCCTCTCTGTGGCGAAAAGAGGGACGATGGGTCAACTTCTGAGCATATCGGTGCCGGATGGCGCTACGCTTATCCGGCCTACAATAAAGTCCCCGTAGACCGGATAAGCGTAGCGCCATCCGGCAAAAAAAAAGCCACTTCTTGGGAAGTGGCTTTTCACAGCAAGCTAAAACCTTAAACCGCGGTCTGGAAAATCACCCCGTCCGCTTTCTCGGTGTACTGAGAAAGCTGATCGAAGTTCAGATAGCGGTAAGTATCGACAGCGGTTTTATCCACCTGTGCAACGTAGGTCTGATACTCGTCCGGCGTTGGCAGTTTGCCAATCAGCGCCGCAACGGCGGCCAGTTCCGCAGAAGCCAGGAAGACGTTCGCGCCGGTACCCAGACGGTTCGGGAAGTTACGGGTTGAGGTGGAAACCACCGTCGCGCCGTCTGCCACACGCGCCTGGTTACCCATGCACAGTGAACAGCCCGGGATCTCGATACGCGCACCGCTCTTACCGAAGACGCTGTAGTAGCCCTCTTCCGTCAGCTGCGCAGCGTCCATACGGGTTGGCGGTGCCACCCACAGGCGCGTCGGCAGTTGGCCTTTATGCGCATCCAGCAGTTTACCCGCGGCACGGAAGTGACCGATGTTGGTCATGCAGGAACCGATAAACACTTCGTCGATCTTCTCGCCCTGCACGTCAGAGAGCAGACGCGCGTCATCCGGATCGTTCGGCGCGCACAGAATCGGCTCTTTGATATCGGCCAGATCGATGTCGATCACCGCCGCGTATTCTGCATCTGCATCACCTTCCAGCAGCTCAGGATTCGCCAGCCATTTCTCCATGCCCTGAACACGACGTTCCAGCGTACGACGGTCGCCGTAACCTTCGGCAATCATCCACTTCAGCAGAACGATGTTGGAGCTCAGATACTCTACAATCGGCTCTTTGTTCAGTTTGATGGTACAACCGGCAGCGGAACGTTCAGCGGACGCATCGGTCAGCTCAAACGCTTGCTCAACTTTCAGATCCGGGAGACCTTCGATTTCGAGGATGCGGCCAGAGAAGATGTTTTTCTTACCTTTCTTCTCAACGGTCAGCAGACCTTGTTTGATGGCATACAGCGGAATGGCGTGAACCAGATCGCGCAGAGTAATGCCCGGCTGCATTTTGCCTTTGAAGCGCACCAGAACGGATTCCGGCATATCCAGCGGCATGACGCCAGTTGCAGCAGCAAACGCCACCAGACCGGAGCCCGCCGGGAAGGAGATCCCAATCGGGAAACGGGTGTGGGAGTCACCACCAGTACCCACAGTATCCGGCAGCAGCATACGGTTCAGCCAGGAGTGGATGACGCCATCGCCCGGACGCAGCGACACGCCGCCACGGTTCATGATGAAGTCCGGCAGAGTGTGGTGCGTGGTGACGTCAACCGGCTTCGGATACGCCGCGGTGTGACAGAAGGACTGCATCACCAGGTCAGCCGAGAAGCCCAGGCACGCCAGGTCTTTCAGCTCATCACGTGTCATTGGACCGGTGGTGTCCTGAGAACCAACAGAAGTCATCTTCGGTTCGCAGTACGCGCCCGGACGAATGCCTTTCACGCCACAGGCACGGCCAACCATTTTCTGCGCCAGCGAGTAGCCACGGTCGCTTTCCGCCACGTCTTTCGCCTGACGGAACACGTCGCTGTGCGGCAGGCCGAGTGATTCACGCGCTTTAGTGGTCAAACCGCGACCGATGATCAGCGGGATACGGCCACCGGCACGCACTTCGTCAATCAGCACGTCGGTTTTCAGTTCAAAGCTAGCCAGCAATTCGCCAGTTTCGTGGTTACGCACTTCGCCTTTGAACGGGTAAACGTCAATCACGTCGCCCATGTTCAGGTCATTAACGTCCACTTCAATTGGCAGAGCGCCCGCATCTTCCATGGTGTTGAAGAAGATAGGTGCAATTTTGCCGCCCAGGCACAGGCCGCCGCCGCGCTTGTTCGGCACATGCGGGATATCGTCCCCCATGAACCACAGCACGGAGTTGGTCGCAGATTTACGCGAAGAACCGGTACCCACAACATCACCCACGTAAGCCAGCGGGAAACCTTTCTGTTGCAGAGCTTCGATCTGTTTGATCGGGCCAACCACGCCCGGTTGATCCGGTTCGATCCCTTCACGGGCGTTTTTCAGCATCGCCAGCGCGTGCAGCGGAATATCCGGGCGCGACCACGCATCCGGTGCCGGAGAGAGGTCATCGGTGTTGGTTTCGCCGGTCACTTTGAAGACGGTAACGGTAATTTTTTCAGCCAGTTGCGGACGGTTCAGGAACCATTCGGCGTCAGCCCAGGATTGAATCACCTGCTTCGCGTAAGCGTTGCCCGCTTTCGCTTTCTCTTCTACGTCGTAGAAGTTATCGAACATCAGCAGGGTGTGGGAGAGCGCTTTGGCAGCAATCGGTGCCAGTTTCGCATCGTCCAGCGCGTCGATCAGCGGATGAATATTGTAGCCGCCCTGCATGGTGCCCAGCAGTTCAATGGCTTTTTCAGGAGTGATCAGCGGGGAAGTCGCTTCGCCTTTGGCGACAGCAGCAAGGAATCCGGCTTTGACGTAAGCAGCTTCATCAACGCCCGGCGGTACACGGTTAATCAACAGGTCTAACAGGAATTCTTCTTCGCCAGCAGGCGGATTCTTCAGCAGCTCAACCAGCGCGGCCATTTGGGTTGCGTCTAGGGGTTTAGCAACAATCCCTTCGGCGGCACGCTCAGCTACGTGCTCACGGTATTCTTTTAGCACGACGGTATCTCCTCGCTCTCATTGTCATATGCGGTCGGCTCTTCTTCACGCTCCTGTGAGACAGCAGTTTGTAGGGGGTATGCCGGATACCGCAATGGGCAGAATAGCAGGATTTTAGAGAGGTGTTAATCTGTTTACAAAAAAGCAACATAAAATATTGGCTGAATCGTTAAGGATGGTCTATAAACAGTACCCTTCCCTTAAACGGGGAATTTTTAGCTGCAATGTTTGCTCACATAATTCCCTGCCTTGATTATTCATCTGTGCAATTTATCCCAAGATTAGTCAAAAATTAAACTATCGTCTCTTTATACTCACGCTTCATCGTACCTGCCGAATGCAGGCGCTTCGACCTGGCGATTTCATCAGAAATCGGGAGTATGAATATGAATCTGCCCTTTAAGCCTCATGTGCTCGCGCTGATATGCAGCGCGGGATTGCTTGCCGCTGCCGGTACGCTGTACGTTAAAAGCCGCGCGCCAGAAGAACCCGCGCCCGCGCCTGCAACAACCGTTGCGCCGCCGGTGACAACCCCGGTTCCTGCTCCCGTACCCGCTTCCGCGCCTGAGGTGAAAACCACCTACACTCCGGCGCAAATTAACCAGTGGGTCGCCCCGATTGCGCTTTACCCTGATGCCCTGCTGTCGCAAGTGTTGATGGCCGCCACCTATCCGGCAAACGTTGTTCAGGCGGTGCAGTGGTCGAAGGATCATCCCTCCTTGCAGGGAGATGCCGCTATCCAGGGCGTGTCTGACCAACCGTGGGATGCCAGTGTAAAATCGCTGGTGGCCTTCCCGCCCTTGATGACCATGATGGGTCAGGACCCGGTGTGGGTAGAAAATCTGGGGAATGCTTTCCTGGCGCAGCCGCAGGATGTAATGAACGCGGTGCAACAGTTGCGTGCGCTGGCGCAGCAAACCGGCTCACTGAAATCGACGCCGCAGCAAACGGTCACCAGCGTGCCCAAAACGGCGGTAGCCCCGGTCTCGACGTCTGCGTCTGTTGCACAATCAACCGGGCAAAAATCGGCCCCGGCATCGTCGTCAACGGTGATTAAAATCGAGCCTGCCGACCCGCAGGTGGTGTACGTGCCAAGCTACAACCCGTCAACGGTGTACGGCACCTGGCCGACGCCCGCCTATCCGCCCGTTTATATTCCGCCTTCTCCCGGTGAAGAGTTTACCAATAGCCTGGTGAAAGGCTTTGGCTACAGCTTGGGCGTCGCTACCACCTACGCGCTGTTCAGCAATATCGACTGGGACGACGATGACGATCATCATCACCATGATAACGATGATTACCACGGCGGCGGGGGCTACAACCGCAACGGTGATAACAACATCAATATTAATGTCGAAAACTTTAACCATATCACCGGGCAGAACCTGCGCGGCGAGAACGCACGCTGGCAGCATAATCCGGCGTACCGCAATCAGGTGCCGTACCCCAGCAATACCGTGGCGAATCAATTCCGCCAGACCAACGTACCGGGCGGCCTGAGCGCAACCCAGACGCCGGTGACCCGCGACAGCCAGCGCCAGGCGGCCATGGATAAACTGTCGCAGGGCGGCATTAAAACGCCATCACAGCCCATCGCCGCCGCGCCAAAAGATGCGCAGCGTCAGGCCGCCTCAAAACAGCTACAGCAAATTGCCCAGCGCGATAACTACCGTGGTTACGACACGCCGCGCACGTCCACTCAGCGTGAAGCATCAAAAGCGCAGATGCAGCAGCGGATGAATAACAGCACGCCGGAACAACGCCAGCAACGCCAGGAAGCCGTGCAGCAGCGTCGCAGCACCACCACGCCGGAACAGCGCCAGCAGCGGCAGGAAGCGGTGCAGCAACGTCGCAGCACCACCACGCCAGAGCAACGCCAGCAGCGGCAGGAAAACGTTCGCCAGCATGTGAATACGCGAAATGCGAACGTCTTTAGCGGCAACGAAAGCCGTGGGCCATCCTGGCAGCAGCAGGCGCAGCGCGGGCAGCAAAGTCGCAACGTTGTGCGTAGTAGCAACCGGGAAGCCGTTCGCGAACGGTCTTCCGGGCAGCGTGAATTCCACCGTCGATAAGAGAGCGCACCATGAAAAAGATCCTTCTCAGCACGCTGCTGTTCTCGCTTCCCCTGGTGAGTTTTGCCCAGCAGCAGTTTGCTAACCCGCTCGACGCCGCAACGGCTTTTGCCGACGCGGTGACCACCCGCAATGAACCGCAGCTTAACGCGTTGCTGGGCGATGACTGGCGGCAATTTTTACCGCCGGATGGGGCTGACCCGGAAGCGGTCGCCCGCTTTGAACGAGACTGGAAAATCAGCCATCGTATTGACCAAAAAGGCGATACCGCCCATATCAATGTCGGTGCCGATAGCTGGCAACTGCCTTTGCCTATCGTCAAAACCGAGGCGGGCTGGCACTTTGATATGCAGGCGGCGCAGGATGAAATCATTACCCGCACCATCGGGCGCAACGAGCTTTCGGCTATTGGCGCAATGCACGCCTACGTTGATGCGCAGGAAGATTACCACCTGAGAAAACAGCGTTACGCCAGCAAGCTTATCAGCAGCGAAGGTCAGCAGGACGGTCTTTACTGGCCGATGCAGCCCGGCGAAGCACCGAGCCCGCTGGGGCCAGCGTTCAGCCCGGTAACGCCGGGTGAAGGTTATCACGGCTACCGTTTTCGCATTATCGACAGTAATCAATCCGACGGCTTTGCCCTGATAGCCTGGCCGGTAGAGTATGGTGAAACCGGGGTGATGAGCTTTATGGTCAGCCAGGACGATCGGGTCTATCAGGCAGACTTCGGTGAGGAAACGGCGGAGAAAGTGGCGGCAATAACCCGCTTTGATGCGCAAGCGCCGTGGCAGCCGGAAGAGTAACAGGCGTAAAAAAAGCGGCTGGTTAGCCGCTTTTTATTTGCCGGATGGCGGCTGACGCCTTATCCGGCCTACCCAATCGTAGGCCTGATAAGCGAAGCGCCATCAGGCACCGTCGCGCAGAAACTTACTTCTTCTTCGCTTTCGGGTTTGGCAGGTCGGTGATGCTACCTTCGTACACTTCTGCGGCCAGGCCAACAGATTCGTGCAGCGTCGGGTGAGCATGGATGGTCAGCGCGATGTCTTCCGCGTCACAACCCATCTCGATAGCCAGACCGATTTCGCCCAGCAGCTCGCCGCCGTTGGTGCCGACAATCGCACCACCGATAACACGGTGAGATTCTTTGTCGAAAATCAGTTTGGTCATACCGTCTGCGCAGTCGGAAGCGATAGCACGGCCAGAAGCAGCCCACGGGAAGGTGGCGGTTTCGTAACTGATGCCTTTCTCTTTCGCTTCTTTCTCAGTCAGGCCAACCCATGCCACTTCTGGTTCAGTGTAGGCAATGGATGGGATAACTTTCGGGTCGAAGTAGTGTTTCTTACCGGCGATAACTTCAGCGGCAACGTGACCTTCGTGAACACCTTTGTGCGCCAGCATCGGCTGACCGACGATATCGCCGATAGCAAAGATGTGCGGCACGTTAGTGCGCAGCTGTTTGTCAACGCGGATGAAGCCACGATCGTCCACTTCCACGCCTGCTTTGCCTGCGTCGAGGTTTTTACCGTTCGGTACACGGCCGATAGCTACCAGCACGGCATCGTAACGCTGTGCTTCAGAAGGTGCTTTTTTGCCTTCCATGGAAACGTAAATACCGTCTTCTTTCGCTTCAACGGCAGTCACTTTGGTTTCCAGCATCAGGTTGAATTTCTTGCTGATGCGTTTGGTGAAGACTTTCACCACGTCTTTGTCGGCAGCCGGGATAACCTGGTCGAACATTTCAACCACGTCAATCTGTGAACCCAGCGCATGGTACACGGTACCCATTTCCAGACCGATGATACCGCCGCCCATAACCAGCAGACGTTTCGGTACTTCTTTCAGTTCCAGCGCATCGGTGGAATCCCACACGCGCGGATCTTCATGAGGAATAAACGGCAGTTCGATCGGACGGGAACCCGCCGCGATGATCGCGTTGTCGAAGTTGATCACGGTTTTGCCGTTTTCGCCTTCCACTTCCAGGGTGTTGGCCCCGGTAAATTTACCCAGACCGTTAACCACTTTCACTTTACGGCCTTTGGCCATACCGGCCAGACCACCGGTCAGTTGGGTGATAACTTTTTCTTTCCAGGTACGAATCTTGTCGATATCGGTTTTCGGCTCGCCGAAGACGATACCGTGGTCAGCCAGTGCTTTGGCTTCTTCGATAACTTTTGCTACGTGCAGCAGTGCTTTAGAAGGGATACAGCCGACGTTCAGACAAACACCACCGAGGGTGCTGTAACGTTCTACGATGACGGTCTCCAGACCTAAATCCGCGCAACGGAAAGCAGCAGAGTAGCCTGCCGGGCCCGCCCCAAGTACCACGACCTGAGTTTTAATTTCAGTACTCATCATGACCTCTTAATTATTTCCGGCGGTCCTGGGTACTCTTGTCGCCCATATCCACCGGGACGTTCTATCCGCGTTTATATTACAAAATTGTTAACAATTTTGAAACAACAAACGGCAAACGATTTTGTCCTTTGTTGCTAATAACCCCAAAACTACGAAGAGATTATCAGAAAAAAGCCGGCCGTCAGGCCGGCTTTTTCGATTACATCACCAGGCGACGAATGTCAGACAGTGTGTTGTTGATGATGGTGATAAAGCGCGCACCATCAGCACCGTCGATCACGCGGTGGTCGAAGGAGAGAGAGATAGGCATCATCAGACGCGGTACAAACTCTTTCCCGTTCCATACCGGCTCCATCGCCGATTTGGAGACACCGAGGATAGCCACTTCCGGCGCGTTAACAATCGGTGCGAAGTGGGTCGTACCCAGGCCGCCGATGCTGGAGATAGTGAAGCAACCGCCCTGCATTTCGCCAGCCGTCAGCTTACCATCACGCGCTTTTTTGGAGATGGTGGTCAGTTCGCGAGACAGCTCGGTGATGCTCTTCTTGTTCACGTCTTTAAAGACCGGAACGACCAGGCCGTTCGGGGTATCAACCGCCACACCAATGTTGATGTATTTCTTCAGCGTCAGTTTCTGGCCATCTTCGGACAGAGAGCTGTTGAAGCGAGGCATCTGTTCCAGAGCCGCGGCAACCGCTTTCATGATGAACACAACTGGGGTGAATTTTACATCCAGTTTGCGCTTCTCAGCTTCGGCGTTCTGCTGTTTACGGAACGCTTCCAGATCGGTGATATCGGTTTTATCGAAGTGCGTAACGTGCGGGATCATCACCCAGTTACGGCTCAGGTTAGCGCCAGAGATTTTCTGGATACGGCCCAGTTCCACTTCTTCGATTTCGCCGAACTTGCTGAAGTCCACTTTCGGCCATGGCAGCATGCCAGGGATACCGCCGCCAGTGGCAGCAGCCGGTGCAGACTCCGCGCGTTTCACCGCGTCTTTCACGTAAGCCTGAACGTCTTCGCGCAGGATACGGCCTTTACGACCCGTACCTTTCACTTTCGCCAGGTTCACGCCGAATTCGCGCGCCAGGCGACGAATCACCGGCGTTGCGTGGACATAAGCGTCATTTTCTGCGAAGTCAGACTTGCCTTCGGCTTTCGCCGCCGGAGCCGGAGCTGCCGCAGGAGCCGGAGCGGCAGCAGCCTGAGCCGGTGCAGCAGCCGGAGCCGCAGCAGGCGCAGCGCCTTCCACTTCGAAGACCATAATCAGGGAGCCGGTTTTTACTTTATCGCCGGTGCTGATTTTGATCTCTTTTACGGTGCCCGCGAACGGAGCCGGTACTTCCATAGAAGCTTTGTCGCCTTCTACGGTGATCAGAGACTGTTCGGCTTCGATTTTATCGCCAACTTTCACCATCACTTCGGTAACTTCAACTTCGTCGCCGCCGATATCTGGAACGTTAACGTCTTTCGCGCCGGATGCTGCCGGAGCAGCCGCCGCCGGAGCAGCTTCCGCTTTCGCCGGAGCCGCAGCAGGTGCAGCACCTGCCACTTCGAAGACCATGATCAGCGAGCCGGTAGACACTTTGTCGCCGGTGTTGATTTTGATCTCTTTAACCACGCCCGCGAACGGAGCCGGAACTTCCATAGAGGCTTTGTCGCCTTCTACGGTGATCAGAGACTGTTCAGCCACGATGGTGTCGCCCACTTTAACCATGATCTCAGTGACTTCAACTTCGTCGCCGCCGATGTCCGGTACGTGAACGTCTTTCGCCGCTGCCGCAGCAGGTGCTGCTGCCGGAGCCGCTTCTTTCTTCTCTTCTGCCTTGGCAGGTGCAGCATCAGCTGCACCGTCGGCGGAATCGAAAATCATGATCAGTTTGCCGGTCTCGGTTTTGTCGCCGACAGAGACTTTGATCTCTTTTACGACGCCAGCCTGCGGAGACGGAACTTCCATAGAGGCTTTGTCGCCTTCTACGGTGATCAGCGACTGTTCAGCTTCCACTTTGTCGCCAACTTTGACCAGGATCTCGGTGATTTCAACTTCATCAGACCCGATATCCGGTACATTGATTTCGATAGCCATTATTCTTTTACCTCTTACGCCAGACGCGGGTTAACTTTTTCTGCATCGATGTTGAATTTGGTAATTGCGTCAGCAACCACTTTCTTATCGATTTCGCCACGTTTAGCCAGTTCGCCCAGCGCCGCTACAACCACATAGGAAGCATCAACTTCGAAGTGGTGACGCAGGTTCTCACGGCTGTCGGAACGACCGAAGCCATCAGTACCCAGTACGCGGTAGTCATCAGCCGGTACATAAGTACGGACCTGCTCGGCGAACAGTTTCATATAGTCGGTGGATGCCACTGCCGGAGCGTCGTTCATCACCTGAGCGATGTACGGAACGCGCGGGGTTTCCATCGGGTGCAGCATGTTCCAGCGCTCACAATCCTGACCATCACGCGCCAGTTCAGTGAAGGACGTTACGCTATAAACGTCAGAACCTACGCCGTAATCTTTCGCCAGGATCTGTGCTGCTTCACGGACGTGACGCAGGATAGAACCGGAGCCCAGCAGCTGAACTTTACCTTTGCTACCTTCAACGGTTTCGAGTTTGTAGATACCTTTACGGATACCTTCCTCAGCACCTTCCGGCATGGCCGGCATGTGGTAGTTTTCGTTCAGCGTGGTGATGTAGTAGTAAACGTTCTCTTGTTTCTCACCGTACATACGCTCCAGACCATCATGCATGATGACCGCAACTTCGTACGCGTAAGACGGATCGTAAGAGATACAGTTCGGGATAGTCAGAGACTGAATATGGCTGTGACCATCTTCGTGCTGCAGACCTTCGCCGTTCAGAGTCGTACGACCGGAAGTACCACCTACCAGGAAGCCGCG
The DNA here is from genome assembly GCF_057782505.1 of Pseudocitrobacter sp. CD920760. Taxonomy (NCBI): domain Bacteria; kingdom Pseudomonadati; phylum Pseudomonadota; class Gammaproteobacteria; order Enterobacterales; family Enterobacteriaceae; genus Pseudocitrobacter; species Pseudocitrobacter sp. CD920760. The sequence continues at coordinate 859,637 of NZ_CM173490.1, read as the reverse complement.
AGCCTGCTGGTCGCCTGCCTGCCAGCACAGGTCACCGATACGCTGGAACCCGAACATGGAGTAGTAGATGTAGAACGGGATCATCGGCAGGTTGTTGGTGCTGTAAGAGGTCGCAGCAGCCAGCCAGGATGCGCCAGCACCCAGTTCGTTGATACCTTCCTGCAGGATCTGACCTTTCTCGTCTTCTTTGTAGTAAGCAACCTGCTCACGGTCCTGCGGGGTGTACTGCTGACCGTTCGGGCTGTAGATACCAATCTGACGGAACAGACCTTCCATACCGAAAGTACGCGCTTCATCGGCGATGATTGGAACCAGACGATCTTTGATCGACTTGTTCTTCAGCATCACGTTCAGGGCACGAACGAAAGCGATAGTGGTAGAGATCTCTTTATTCTGCTCTTCCAGCAGCGGTGCGAAATCTTCCAGAGTCGGCATTTCCAGCTTCTCAGTGAAGTGGGTCTGGCGGCTCGGCAGGTAACCGTGCAGTTTCTGACGCTGAGCGTGCAGATAAGTATGCTCTGGAGAACCTTCCGGGAAGGTCAGGTAAGAGAGGTTTTCCACCTGCTCGTCGGTTACCGGAACATTGAAGCGGTCGCGAATATAGCGCACGCCGTCCATGTTCATCTTCTTAACCTGGTGAGCGATGTTTTTACCTTCAGCGGTATCACCCATGCCGTAACCTTTAATGGTATGGGCCAGGATAACAGTCGCTTTGCCTTTGGTTTCCTGCGCTTTTTTCAGTGCAGCGTAAACTTTCTTCGGATCGTGACCACCACGGTTCAGCGCCCAGATCTGCTCATCAGTCCAGTCTGCAACCAGAGCTGCGGTTTCCGGATATTTACCGAAGAAGTGCTCACGCACGTAAGCGCCATCTTTGGATTTGAAGGTCTGGTAATCGCCGTCGACGGTTTCTTCCATCAGCTGGATCAGTTTACCGCTGGTGTCTTTACGCAGCAGCTCATCCCAACGACCGCCCCAGATAACCTTGATAACGTTCCAGCCAGCACCACCGAAGATGCCTTCCAGTTCGTTGATGATCTTACCGTTACCGGTGACCGGGCCATCCAGACGCTGCAGGTTACAGTTGATAACGAAGACCAGGTTATCCAGTTTTTCACGGGTGGCGATAGTGATCGCACCTTTGGATTCCGGTTCGTCCATCTCGCCGTCACCGAGGAACGCGTAAACGGTTTGTTTAGAGGTATCTTTCAGGCCACGGTGTTCCAGATATTTCAGGAACTTAGCCTGGTAGATCGCACCGATTGGGCCCAGACCCATTGATACAGTCGGGAACTGCCAGAATTCCGGCATCAGTTTCGGGTGCGGGTAAGAAGAAAGACCTTTACCGTGAACTTCCTGACGGAAGTTGTTCATCTGCTCTTCGGTCAGACGGCCTTCAAGGAACGCACGTGCGTAAACGCCCGGAGAAATGTGGCCCTGGAAGTAAACCAGATCGCCGCCATCCTGCTCGTTGCGCGCACGGAAGAAGTGGTTGAAACACACTTCGTAGAAGGTTGCAGAAGACTGGAAGGATGCCATGTGGCCGCCCAGTTCCAGATCTTTTTTGGATGCGCGCAGAACGGTCATGATCGCGTTCCAGCGGATAGCAGAGCGAATACGACGTTCCAGATCCAGATCGCCCGGGTATTCCGGTTCGTCTTCAACGGCAATAGTGTTTACATAACCGCTAGCACCTGCACCAGCAGCTACCTGAACGCCGCCTTTACGGGCCTCAGACAGCACCTGGTCGATCAGATACTGAGCGCGCTCAACACCTTCTTCACGGATAACCGATTCGATCGCCTGTAACCAGTCGCGAGTTTCGATCGGATCCACGTCATTTGGGAAACGTTCTGACATGGGGTTTTCCTTATCTATCTAGTACGTTGATTTATCTGGAACCTGTCCCATTGTGCTTTCAGTGGAAAACACAATAAGACAGGTTCTGTGTTTAGTTGCCGTGCGCCTGATGGCGCTTTTCTCATCTTCTGGTAAAACCGCTGCCAGAAAAAACTCAATCCTTGCGCTGTTGCAGGCGACGTAACGAGCGTTCACGACGGCTCTGTTCACGGCTCCTGTCCAGCAAAATCTCTTCAATAAAGGCCAGGTGACGGTGCGACGCTTCACGCGCCTGCTCCGGTTCACCGGCGACAATCGCCTCGAAAATCCGGGTGCGATGATTGCTGACCTGCGGGAGCATCTCCCGACGGGCATACAGCAACTCGAAGTTCTGCCGAACGTTTTGTGCCAACATTGGCTCCATACACCTTAGCAAATGGAGCAACACCACATTGTGGGCGGCTTCGGTCACGGCGATTTGATACTGGACGACGGCGCTCGACTCTGCGTCGAGGTCGCCCGATTGTTGAGCCCGTTCGATGGCCTGATGCAGTTCGCGAATACGTTCGCGATCTTCATCAGTGCTGCGCAGTGCCGCGTAATAAGCCGCGATACCTTCAAGCGCGTGACGGGTTTCAAGCAGATCAAACTGGGATTCAGGGTGGTCGGACAGAAGCTCTACCAGCGGATCGCTGAAGCTCTGCCACAAGCTGCTTTGGACAAAAGTCCCGCCGCCCTGGCGACGAAGCAGTAACCCTTTCGCTTCGAGACGTTGAATCGCCTCACGCAGCGAGGGACGGGATACGTCGAACTGTTTCGCCAGTTCGCGTTCAGGTGGAAGTTTTTCGCCGGGGCGTAATGTCCCCTCAAGAATCAAAAACTCCAACTGCTGCTCAATCACATCAGAAAGTTTTGGTTGGCGGATTTTGCTGTAGGCCATAGTTCCCTGTACCTGCCATTAGCCCGGAGTCAATTGGTCTTACCAATTTCAAGTTCGTAGCGCTAAAGTAACAAAGTATTCACCTTCTGTCCATACAGGTTTTGATTGAAATCAGTAAACCACGCACTTTTTAACAACATTACAGAAATGATGTTTCAGAATTGTAACCTTGCACAAAAAATGTCTTTACCACGTTGGAAGTACAATTAACGAAAAATATACGAAAATTACGCACACTGAAGCGTTTCACTTTGCCAATTAATGAATAGTTATGCACTTATTGCTGACAAAATGTACATGCTTACCCACTTCTGGGGCTGGCTGCTACACTTACAACTGGTTTCTTTTTATTCAATCCGTCATCAACCATTCATAAAGCAGGTGCATTTCCGCGCACTTACCACTATTCTTCCCAGGACGAAAGAGTTCCTCTCATTTTTATTCACTCTCTTTCGTAAACATAAAAATACAGGAAACGGAATTCCTTGATTACACACGTACAAATAACAACCACACACGAGGTTTCATGATGGAAGGTCAACAGCACAGCGACCAGCTGAAGCGCGGCCTCAAAAACCGCCATATCCAGCTGATTGCGCTGGGTGGAGCTATCGGTACCGGCCTGTTTCTCGGCAGTGCCTCCGTTATCCAGTCAGCCGGTCCGGGCATTATTCTGGGTTATGCCATTGCAGGCTTTATTGCCTTCCTGATCATGCGCCAGCTCGGTGAAATGGTCGTGGAAGAGCCGGTAGCCGGGTCATTCAGCCACTTTGCCTATAAATACTGGGGCAGTTTCGCCGGCTTCGCGTCAGGCTGGAACTATTGGGTACTGTACGTGCTGGTTGCCATGGCGGAGCTCACCGCAGTTGGCAAATACATCCAGTTCTGGTATCCGGAAATCCCGACCTGGGCTTCCGCAGCGGCCTTCTTTATTCTGATTAACGCCATTAACCTCACCAACGTAAAAGTGTTTGGGGAAATGGAGTTCTGGTTCGCCATCATTAAAGTGGTCGCCGTTGTTGGCATGATCCTGTTCGGTGGCTGGCTGCTGTTCAGCGGTAGCGCTGGCCCGCAGGCGACAGTTCGCAACCTGTGGGAACAGGGCGGCTTCCTGCCGCATGGCATGCAAGGCCTGGTGATGATGATGGCCATCATCATGTTCTCTTTCGGCGGGCTTGAGCTGGTCGGTATCACCGCCGCAGAAGCCGATAATCCGGAGCAAAGCATTCCAAAAGCCACCAATCAGGTTATCTATCGCATCCTGATTTTCTATGTAGGTTCGCTGGCGGTCCTGCTCTCTCTGTTGCCGTGGACGCGCGTCACCGCAGATGTCAGCCCGTTTGTTCTGATCTTCCACGAACTGGGCGATACGCTGGTGGCTAACGCGCTGAACGTTGTGGTTCTGACCGCGGCGCTCTCCGTTTATAACAGCTGCGTCTACTGTAACAGCCGCATGCTGTTCGGCCTCGCCCAGCAGGGGAACGCGCCGAAAGCGCTGCTCTCCGTCGATAAACGCGGCGTACCGGTCAACACCATTCTGGTTTCCGCTGTAGTGACCGCGCTGTGTGTGCTGATCAACTACCTGGCACCGGAATCCGCGTTCGGCCTGCTGATGGCGCTGGTGGTCTCTGCGCTGGTGATCAACTGGGCGATGATTAGCCTTGCGCACATGAAATTCCGCAAAGCGAAGCAGCTTCAGGGCGTCAAACCACGCTTCCCTGCGTTGCTCTATCCGGTCGGTAACTGGGTCTGCCTGCTGTTTATGGCGGCGGTGCTGGTTATCATGCTGATGACGCCGGGGATGGCGATTTCCGTGTACTTAATCCCGGTATGGATCTGTATTCTGGGTGTTGGCTACATGGTTAAACAGAAGGGTGCGAAAACGGCCGTGAAGGCGCATTAATCTCTTCTCTGGCCCCTTCCCTGTGGAAGGGGCCGACTCTGTTACCCGCTTCACACTTTCCTCTGCTCAGCTATTTCGTCCATATCCTCACCGTTATACTGCAACGCATTTCGCGGGCCACCAGCCAATAATTCTCTCCATACCGTCAGAGGGAGTTTCGGCAATGAATAACAATAAGTTATCAGTCAGAGAGAAAATTGGTTATGGCATGGGCGACGCCGGATGCAACATCATCTTCGGCGCTATCATGCTGTTCGTTAACTACTTTTATACCGATATTTTTGGTCTCGCCCCGGCGCTGGTCGGTGTTCTGCTGCTTTCCGTTCGCGTAATTGATGCCGTCACCGACCCCATCATGGGCGCGCTGGCCGACCGTACCCGCAGTAAGTATGGGCGATTTCGTCCATGGTTGCTGTGGATAGCGTTCCCTTACGCGCTATTCAGCGTACTGATGTTTACCACCCCGGACTGGACCTACAGCAGCAAAGTTATCTATGCGTTTGTCACCTATTTCCTGCTGTCGATTACCTACACCGCCATCAATATTCCCTATTGCTCGCTGGGTAGCGTCATCACCAATGACCCCAAAGAGCGCGTCGCCTGCCAGTCTTATCGCTTCGTGCTGGTGGGTATTGCCACGTTGCTGCTCTCATTGAGCCTGCTACCGATGGTTGACTGGTTTGGCGGTGGCGATAAAGCCAAAGGCTACCAGATAGCGATGACCGTGCTGGCCTTTATCGGCATGTGCATGTTCCTGTTCTGCTTTGCCACCGTGCGTGAGCGCGTGAAGCCCGCCGTACAGACCAATGATGAACTGAAGCAAGACCTGAAAGATGTGTGGAAAAACGACCAGTGGGTGCGCATCCTGCTGCTGACGCTGTGTAACGTCTGCCCCGGTTTTATCCGTATGGCGGCGACCATGTATTACGTCACCTGGGTGATGGGCCAGAGCACGCATTTCGCCACGCTGTTTATCAGCCTCGGCGTCGTCGGCATGATGTTCGGTAGCATGCTGGCGAAGGTGCTCACCGACCGCTGGTGTAAGCTCAAGGTCTTCTTCTGGACTAACATCGCGCTGGCGATTTTCTCTATCGCATTCTACTTCTTCGACCCGCATGCGACGGTCATGATCGTGGTGCTCTACTTCCTGCTCAACATCCTGCATCAGATCCCTTCCCCACTGCACTGGTCGCTGATGGCGGACGTCGATGACTACGGCGAATGGAAAACCGGTAAACGCATCACCGGGATCAGCTTCTCCGGCAACCTCTTCTTCCTGAAGGTCGGGCTGGCGATTGCCGGCGCAATGGTGGGCTTCCTGCTCTCCTGGTATGGCTACGATGCGGGCGCGAAGCAGCAAAGCGAAACCACGCTCAACGGTATCATGCTGCTGTTTACCGTCATTCCGGGCGTCGGGTATCTGCTTACCGCCGGGATTGTGCGGATGCTTAAGGTGGATCGCGACCTAATGAAACAGATTCAGTCCGATCTGGAAAAACGTCGCGAGAACTATCGCGAACTGAATGACTACCAGACCGGTAAAATCACCGAACACGTAAGGAAAGCATAATGAACCGCTGGCCCAATCCTTTTATAGAACAACGCGCCGACCCTTTCATTTTGCAGCATCAGGGAGCGTACTACTTTATCGCATCGGTACCTGAATATGATCGGCTGGAGATCCGCCGCGCCAGCACGCTTGAAGGGCTGCGCTGCGCCGACGCGGTTGTGGTCTGGCGTAAACCCGAAAGCGGCCCGATGTGCGAGCTTATCTGGGCACCGGAACTGCATAAGATTGACGGTCAATGGGTGATTTACTTCGCCGCTGCGCATACGCAGGCGCTGGACTCTCTCGGCATGTTCCAGCATCGGATGTATGCGCTGACCTGCGATGATGCCGATCCACTCAGTGGAAACTGGGTTGAGCGAGGCCAGGTAAAAACGCCGTTTGATACCTTCTGCCTGGACGCCACCACATTCCATCATCAGGGAAAACAGTGGTATCTGTGGGCGCAAAAATCGCCAGACATTGCTGGAAACTCCAACATCTATCTGGCTGAACTGGAAAACCCGTGGACGATTAAAGGCGAGCCGGTAATGCTCAGCAAACCAGAGTTTGACTGGGAATGTCGGGGGTTTCTGGTCAACGAAGGGCCTGCGGTGCTGGTGCATGGCAATAAGCTCTTTGTCAGCTACTCTGCCAGCGCCACCGATGAGAACTACTGCATGGGCCTGCTGTGGATTGACCTGAACGCTGACATGACGAAGCCGGGAAACTGGCATAAATCATCGCAACCGGTGTTCACTACCAGCTATGAAAACCGCCAGTACGGTCCGGGGCACAACAGCTTTACCCAAACGCCGGACGGGGAAGATGTGTTGGTGTATCACGCGAGGAATTACACGGAGATTGAAGGCGACCCGTTGTACGACCCGAATCGCCATACGCGGTTGAAACTGGTGCGCTGGCAGGAAGATGGCATGCCGGATTTCGGTGAGCCGCCAGCGGATACGATTTGAGCCGGTGCCCGGTGGCGCTAGCGCTTACCGGGCCTACAAAACACGTCTATCCGGCAAATCCGCACTCACTCGTAGGCCGGATAAGCGTCAGCGCCATCCGGCAATACTCGTGCACCCTGCAAACTCTTACACCAGCGTCCCATAAATGGTCAGCAGCGCCATAATCACCACCACCACAAATGAGGTTTTCTTCGCCATCGATACCGCCGCTTTTGGCGTCTCAACGCGGTCAACGTGTGGCTCGCGCGCCAGCGAATACTGCGCCAGCTGCGTCAGGACCTGGTACTGGGAAGTATGGCGATCGCCCAGCGAAGCAAACCACGCGGGTAGCGCCTTCTCACCATGGCCAAGCAGGGCGTAAACCACACCCACCAGCCGCACCGGAAGCCAGTCCACAATATGCAAAATAGCATCAATGCCAGACTGCAAGCGGTGATGCGGCGTCTGGTAACGCGCCAGCCACGACTGCCATGCACGCAGGAAAGAATAGCCCATCAGCATCACCGGGCCCCACGGGCCGCCGACCACAAACCAGAACAGTGGCGCAAGATAGAAACGGTAGTTAATCCACAGCAGCGCATTTTGCAGCTCGCGCAGAAACTCGCGCTCATCGCAACCCGATGGCACACCGTGGATCATCGTCAGCTCGCAGGCCATCGCATCCCGCGCGTGGCTATCATTGAGCGATGCCGCCTTCAGGTAAGCGTGATAGTGCAGCCGCACGCGCCCTGCCCCGATACACAGCAGGCCGAGTAAAATCCAGAACACCAGCAGCGGCACGTTAAACAGCAGCCCGTCGAGCGCACGCTGAATCAAAAACACCACTACCATCGCCACCACGGTCATCGCAAGCGTAGCGACAAAAGAGAAGCGTTTGATACGACGGAACAGTACTTCCAGACGGTGGTCGAGCTGCCAGTGCTCGCCCAACTTAAATAAACGCTCGGCAATCAGCACCAGTAGCGTGGTAAACAGCGTCATGTCATCTCCTTATCTGACGAAGGGGTGACCAGTGCGCGAAAGCGAGCCCAGTCAAACGCCGGGCCCGGATCGGTTTTGCGCACGGGCGCGATATCACAGTGTCCTGTCATATTATCGGCGATAGCCGGATAAATCGTTATCAACAATCGGGTTAACGCCGCCAGTTGCTGATACTGCGTATCGGTGTAGGCCAGCGTATCGGTGCCTTCCAGCTCAATGCCAATCGAAAAATCATTGCAGCGCTCGCGGCCTTGATATTCCGACATACCCGCGTGCCAGGCGCGCTTATCGAAAGGAACATACTGCACAATTTCCCCATCGCGGCAAATCAGACAATGGGCAGAAACGCGCAGGTGAGAAATCTCGGCGAAAAAGGGATGGGCGTTCGGGTCGAGCGTGCCGGTAAACAGCGCATCTATCCATGGGCCGCCAAATTCGCCAGGGGGTAAACTGATATTGTGAACAACCAGCAATGACGGGGTTTCATCGTCCGGGCGGCAGTCAAAGTGTGGCGACGGTACATGACGTGCGCCCACCAGCCATCCCTCATCTAACAACATGCTGGATCTCCTTATGTGTGGTGCTGATTCTCGGTTCAGAGTAGCATGTTTAAACCTTTCGAATCGTTACCAATTTGGAGTTTTATCATGCCGCCTCGCCGCTACAACCCAGACCACCGACGTGACGCGCTTCTGGAACGTATCAATCTCGACATTCCCAACGCTGTGGCACAGGCGCTCCGTGAAGATCTGGGCGGAGAAGTGGATGCCAATAACGACATTACCGCCCAACTTCTGCCTGCGGAAACGCGCTCTCACGCGGTGGTGATCACCCGCGAAGACGGCGTGTTCTGCGGTAAACGCTGGGTTGAAGAGGTGTTTATTCAACTGGCGGGCGACGATGTTGCGCTGACCTGGCACGTGGAAGATGGCGACCTGCTGAAAGCCGATCAGCCGCTGTTTGAAATCGATGGTCCTTCCCGCGTCCTGCTGACCGGCGAGCGTACCGCGCTGAATTTCGTGCAAACCCTCTCGGGCGTGGCAAGTGAGGTCCGTCGCTATGTTGACCTGCTGGAAGGTACCAAAACGCAGCTGCTGGATACCCGCAAAACCCTGCCTGGCCTGCGTACCGCACTGAAATATGCCGTGCTATGCGGCGGCGGCGCGAATCACCGCCTGGGTCTTTCCGATGCGTTCCTGATTAAGGAAAACCACATTATCGCCTCCGGCTCCGTGCGTCAGGCGGTGGAAAAAGCCTTCTGGCTACACCCGGATGTGCCGGTGGAAGTGGAAGTGGAAAATCTGGAAGAGCTGGAAGACGCGCTGAAAGCCGGGGCCGACATCATCATGCTTGATAACTTTGACACTGAACTGATGCGCAAAGCCGTCGCCATCACCAAAGGCCAGGCACGGCTGGAAGTCTCCGGCAACGTCACCTTTGACACCATTCGCGAATTCGCTGAAACCGGCGTGGATTACATCTCCGTTGGCGCATTGACCAAACACGTGCGCGCATTAGACCTCTCCATGCGTTTTCGTTAATTCCCGCAATCCGGCCTGCCTCCTTCGCAGGCCGGACAAGCACAGCCCCTCCGGCAATTTTCCGCACTCCCTTCCATTTTTCATGTTGTCTTCTGCAACGCAGAAAAACTCTCTGGAACGCGCTTTCCTGAATTCCTTTTTGCCCCTCGCGCCCGCTTCACGCCCCTGACACACTCCCGCCATCTCAACCAGGAGTGCATTATGGAAAAGCAAAAAGGATTTACCCTTATCGAGCTGATGGTAGTGATCGGCATCATCGCCATCTTAAGCGCCATTGGGATCCCGGCGTATCAAAACTACCTGCGCAAAGCCGCGCTCACCGACATGTTGCAAACCTTCGTCCCCTATCGCACGGCAATTGAATTGTGCGCCCTCGACCACGGCGGGCTGAACAGCTGCGATGGCGGCAGTAACGGCATTCCCTCGCCCACCACCACGCGTTATGTCTCTGGCATGAGTATCGCCAAAGGCGTGGTCATTCTCACCGGCCAGGAGAGCCTGAACGGCCTATCGGTCACCATGACGCCGGGCTGGGATAACGCCAATGGCGTGACCGGCTGGACGCGCGTTTGCGATATCCAGAGCGACAGCGCCCTGCAACAAGCCTGCGAAGATGTCTTCCGCTTCGATGCGCAGTAAGCCGGAGGCCGCGATGAATCAGGATCAGTTGCTTGCTCTGTGTAAAAAGCATCACGCCCTGTTGATCGGCAACGATCAGAGCGTGTTAAGCATCGCCGTTGTCGGTGCGCCATCGGATGAACTGATGGATGCGCTGCGTTTTGCCACACAAAAACGTGTCGATATCGAATGCTGGAGCCAGGAGCGGATGGATAAACATTTGCAGCTCACGGCAACCGCCAGCCAACCCGCCGCCAATGACGACTCCCGCAGCGCGGTCGATCTGCTGAACCGCTCGCTGGAGCAGGCGTTGCTACAGCGCGCATCAGATATTCATTTTGAACCCGGCGAGCATCACCTGCGCCTCAGACTTCGCGTAGACGGCGTGCTGCATGTATTTTCTACGCTACCGCTTTCGCTGGCGGCAACGCTCACCGCACGTTTAAAGGTGCTGGGCAATCTCGATATTGCCGAACGTCGCATTCCGCAGGATGGTCAATTTACCGTGGAGATCGCCCGCCAGTCCGTCTCTTTTCGTATCGCGACGCTGCCGTGTCGATACGGTGAAAAGGTGGTTCTGCGTCTGCTGCATAACGTTGAACAGGCGCTGGATATCAATCAACTCGGCATGAGCGGCGATCAACTGGCGCTGTTTGGCGATACGCTCAATCAACCGCAGGGGCTGATCCTGGTGACCGGGCCGACGGGCAGCGGTAAAACCGTGACGCTGTATAGCGCCCTGCAACGGCGTAATCGCAGCGACGTCAATATTTGCAGCGTGGAAGACCCGGTTGAAATCCCCATCGAAGGGCTGAATCAAACGCAAATCAACCCTCGCGCCGGGCTGACGTTTCAGAGCGTACTGCGCGCCCTGCTGCGGCAGGACCCGGATATTGTGATGGTTGGCGAAATTCGCGATGGCGAAACAGCAGAAATTGCCATCAAAGCCGCGCAAACCGGGCACCTGGTGCTCTCTACGCTGCACACCAACTCAACCGTTGAAACGCTGGTGCGCCTGGAACAAATGGGCGTAGCGCGCTGGATGATCTCATCGGCGCTCCAGCTTGTCGTCGCCCAGCGGCTGGTGCGTAAGCTGTGCCCACACTGCCGGGAGAAAAACGGCATGGAAGCGCCACTGCCGCACGCGCTCTGGCCCCGTGCATTGCCACACTGGCAGGCAGCCGGCTGTCAGCATTGCTATCACGGCTATCTTGGTCGCGCGGCGATCTTCGAGATCCTGCCGCTTAACAACGATCTACGCCACGCCATTGCCGCAGGTCGCGGGACCGAAGAACTGCTACAGAAAGCGCGTCTGGCGGGAATGACAACCCTGTTCGAGAACGGCTGTATGGCCGTCGAGCGCGGGCTTACCACGCAGGAAGAGTTACTGCGCGTGATGGGGCTTCCGCATGGCAGCTAATCAACTCTGGCGCTGGCGCGGCCTGACGCTTCAGGCTGAAGAACGGCACGGAACGCTGTGGGCGCCTAATCGCCCGGAAGCACTGGTGTCATTGCAGCAGCAGGGCATCACGGCGCTGACGCTTCGCCGCTGTACCGTCAGGGCCACATACTGGCAGACAAACTGGCGCTGCGAGATTATTGAACAGCTGGCGACGCTGCTGCATGCCGGCCTCACGCTCTCGGATGGGCTGGAGATGCTGGCTCGCCAGCATCCTATTGCGCAGTGGCAGGCCCTGCTCGGCACGCTCTCTCAACGGCTGGCGGAAGGTGTTTCGCTTTCCGACGGGTTGCGACAGTGGCCGGAAGCTTTTCCGCCGCTCTATCTGGCGATGATTCGCACCGGGGAGGTAACGGGCAAGCTGGATATCTGCTGTCGCGCGCTGGCACAACAACAAAAATCGCAGCGAGCCATGACGCAGAAGGTGAAAAAAGCGCTGCGCTATCCGTGCATCATTTTGCTGCTGGCTATCGCTGTGGTGGTGGCGATGCTGGGTTTTGTGCTGCCCGAATTCACGGCAATTTATCGCACCTTTAATACGCCGCTGCCCATGCTCACGCAAGTCGTCATGAACATGGCGGATGCTGTTAAACTGCATTACGGGCTGATCGCGCTGCTCCTGACGCTGCCTTTTCTTCCCGGCAGAATACTGAAAAACAATCTGCGCTGGCAGCGACTTCAGGCGCGGGTCGCACTTTCACTGCCGGTGATGGGCAATCTGGTACGCGGGCAGATGCTGAGCCACATTTTTACCGTGCTATCACTGACGCAAAGCGCGGGCATTGCCTTCTTACAGGGGCTGGAAACCGTCGAGGAAACCGTCGCTCAACCGCTCTGGCGGGAAGTCATTAGCAGACTCCATCATGACATTTCGCAGGGAAGCCCCATCTGGCAGGCGATGGAAAATGGCCAGGTTTTCACGCCGCTGTGTATTCAACTGGTACGAACCGGGGAAGCGTCCGGCGCGCTGGACCAGATGCTGCAAAATCTGGCGGACTACCACAGTGAGAAGACGCACCAGTTGGCGGAAAATCTGACGTCACTTCTGGAACCCATGTTACTGGTGGTGACAGGCACCATCATCGGCACGCTGGTCGTCGCCATGTATCTGCCGATATTTCATTTGGGGGATGCGATTAGCGGAGCGGGATAAGCGCTGGCGCAGGAAGCGCCAGCGCGAAGCATTACAGGCTGTTGAACACGCGGTTCTCTTGTTCCTGCACGCGGATAAAGGTGGTGCGTTTGGTCAGTTCTTTCAGGCGGGAAGCACCGACGTAGGTGCACGCTGAACGCAGGCCGCCAAGGATATCGCGCGCGGTGTTATCTACCGGGCCGCGCAGCGGCAGCTTAACGGTTTTGCCTTCTGCTGCGCGATACTGAGCAACGCCGCCAACGTGACGATTCATCGCAGATTCTGAGCTCATGCCGTAGAAGAGCATGAATTTTTCACCGTTCTCTTCAACCACGGTGCCACCGCTCTCTTCATGGCCTGCCAGCATACCGCCGAGCATCACGAAGTCAGCGCCGCCGCCGAAGGCTTTCGCCACGTCGCCAGGAACCGTACAACCGCCATCGCTGACGATTTGGCCGCCCAGGCCGTGCGCTGCATCCGCGCACTCAATCACAGCGGAAAGCTGCGGATAACCGACGCCGGTTTTTACACGCGTGGTGCAAACGGAACCCGGGCCAATGCCCACTTTTACGATATCTGCACCGGAAAGAATCAGCTCTTCGCACATCTCGCCGGTTACCACGTTACCCGCGCAGATGGTTTTGGTCGGCCAGGCCTGACGCGCTTTCGCTACGAACTGAACGAAGTGCTCGGAGTAGCCGTTTGCGACGTCAATGCACACGAAGTTCAGCATCGGGTGCAGCGCCAGAATCTGTTTGGTTTTCTCGAAATCGGCGTCAGAGGTGCCAGTAGACACCATCACGTGTTTCAGAACCTCTTCAGATTCGTTCTGAGCGAAAACTTTCCAGTCTTCAACGGTATAGTGTTTATGCACTGCCGTCAGAATATCGAAAGACGCCAGCGCTTTTGCCATTGCGAAGGTACCCACGGAATCCATATTCGCGGCGATAACCGGCACACCGGACCAGCGTTGGCCAGAATGTTTAAAGGTGAATTCGCGTTCCAGTTCAACATCGGAACGGCTTTTAAGAGTAGAGCGTTTAGGGCGGATAAGAACGTCTTTGAAACCTAACTTCAGATCTTCTTCGATACGCATGTGCGGATTCCTGGGGTTAATGGCATTAATTATAAGAGCACAACTCCAGTAACGTTATCATACGCACTAATCAGGGCTTCGCAAGACTGCGATTTTCACTTTTTTTACGCTACAATCCTATAAATTTACCATTAGTTCGGTGAACATGAGCGCAGGCAAACAGGCGCTAAAGTGTTTTGTTTTTAACCAATTGATTTATCTAATCAATTCTCATCAGGATTCACAGGAATGGCGTATACCGTAGCGTTAACGGGTGGCATTGGCAGTGGCAAAAGTACCGTCGCTGATGCATTTTCTCACCTGGGAATTAACGTTATTGATGCCGATATCCTCGCCCGTCAGGTTGTCGAACCGGGGACCCCGGCTTTACATGCCATTGTGGAACACTTTGGCCCTCAGACCCTGACGCCGGATGGCGCCCTTAATCGCCGCGTTTTACGCGAGCGCATTTTCGCTAACCCTGATGAAAAAGCCTGGCTTAACGCCCTGCTTCATCCGCTTATTCAGCGGGAAACCCAGCAGCAAATGCAGCAGGCCACCTCGCCGTACGTTCTGTGGGTGGTGCCATTGCTGGTAGAAAACAATCTTGCTGCCCGTGCCGATCGCGTGCTGGTGGTGGATGTTACACGCGATACGCAAATTCTTCGTACCATGCAGCGCGACCAGGTGTCGCGAGAGCATGCTGAGCACATACTTGCCGCCCAGGCGACGCGCGAACAGCGGCTTGCGGTAGCTGATGACATCATTGATAACAACGGCACACCAGAAGCGATTGCTTCGGATGTTGCTCGCCTTCACGCACGCTATCTTGAGCTCGCGACGCAGGCTGTATCACAGGAAAAACCTTAATGCACACCCACATCCTTTTTGAGCACCCCCTGAACGAAAAAATGCGTACCTGGCTGCGTATTGAATTTCTCAACCAGCAGCTACGCACCCAGTTACCCATCACGGATCACGCCAGCGCATTACACTTTTTTCGTAATTTAGGGGATTTACTGGATGTGTTTGAACGTGGCGATGTTCGCACAGAGATGCTCAAAGAGCTGGAGCGCCAGCAACGTAAATTGCAGGCCTGGAATGAAGTGCCAGGCGTTGACCAGAGCCGTATTGATGCGGTCCGTCAGCAGCTGAAAAACAGCGGCAGCATTCTGATGGCCGCGCCGCGCATCGGTCAGTTCCTGCGCGAAGATCGCCTGATTGCACTTGTGCGTCAGCGTTTAAGTATTCCCGGCGGCTGTTGCAGTTTCGATCTGCCCACGCTGCACATGTGGCTGCATGCGCCACAGCAGCAGCGCGATGCGCAGGTAGAAATCTGGCTTGCCAGCCTCGAGCCGCTGAATCAGGCGCTGGATCTGATCCTCGATCTGGTGCGTAACTCCGCGCCTTTCCGCAAGCAGACCAGCCTTAACGGTTTCTACCAGGATAACGGCGAAGATGCCGATCTGCTGCGCTTACAGTTAGACTTGTCCTCACAGCTTTACCCGCAAATTTCCGGGCATAAAAGCCGCTTTGCCATCCGCTTTGTGCCGCTGGACAGCGAGAATGGCGTCATTCCTGAACGTCTGGATTTCGAACTGGCTTGTTGCTAAGGAGACACTATGTCTGAAGAAACTATCGTTAACTGCCCCACCTGCCAGAAGCCGGTTGTCTGGGGCGAGCAAAGCCCGTACCGTCCGTTTTGCTCTAAACGCTGCCAACTGATTGATTTAGGAGAATGGGCGGCAGAAGAGAAGCGCATTCCGAGCGCAGGCGATATGTCCGACACGGATGACTGGAGTGAAACCCCGCAGTAATCCTGCGCGCTTAACTGTAGGTCGGATAAGGCGCTTGCGCCGCATCCGACACTTAACGCGCACAATGCCTGATGCGCTTCGCTTATCAGGCCTACGGGGTTTGCCCTAATTTTTCGATAATCGGTGCATTCGCTGGCGGAAATTCTTCGGCAACCAACGCGCTCTGTGCAACCCATCGTCCCGGTTGCCCCTCTTTTCCCCATGGCTCACCCTGCCAGTTTTCCACCAGCCAGAACCACAGAGTGATGTGTCGATCGGGAAATTCATACTCCAGCTTATCAAACAGCTGCGGTTCGCTGGCGGTAATGCCAACTTCTTCCTCAAGCTCGCGGATCATCGCCTCTTCAGCTGTTTCACCCGCTTCAATTTTACCGCCCGGAAATTCCCATTTATTTGCCATGTGAGCATCAGCGGCGCGTTGGGTAATGTAAATCTCCCCCGCGTCGTTGCGAATAATGCCGACGGCGATTTGCAGTATTTTCATAGTGTCTCATCCAAAAAAAAGGCGCAGATCTCTGCGCCTTTTGCTCTTTTATCAGACCTTAGCTCAGACGGCCATGGCACTGTTTGTATTTTTTACCGGAACCACACGGGCACGGGTCGTTACGGCCAATTTTACGCTCGCCCGTTTGCGCTGCCAGTTCCTGCGCGGCGGCGGTATTTTCGTCCTGGTGGCTAAGCTGCTGCATCTGTGCCAGGCGCTCGGCCTCTTCACGACGCTGCTGTTCCATCTCTTCCACTTCTTCCGGCATGCGAACCTGTACTTTGCTCAGGGTGCTGATCACTTCATATTTCAGTGATTCCAGCATCGCCGCGAACATGGAGAAGGATTCGCGTTTGTACTCCTGCTTCGGATCCTTCTGCGCATAGCCACGCAGGTGGATACCCTGACGCAGGTAGTCCATCGCCGCCAGGTGCTCTTTCCACAGGGAGTCGAGGGTTTGCAGCATCACGCCTTTTTCGAAGTGACGCATCATCTCAGCGCCAACGACTTCTTCTTTACGCTGGTAGACTTCAACTGCGCTCTGCAGAATACGCTCACGCAGAGTTTCTTCATGCAGTTCCGGCTCTTTGTCCAGCCATTCGGAGATCGGCAGTTCGAGGTCGAAGTCGTTTTTCAGACGTTCCTGCAAGCCTGGGATATCCCACATCTCTTCCAGCGACTGCGGCGGAATGTGCGCATCGATGGTCGCTTTAAAGACATCTTCACGGATGCTGTTGATGGTTTCGCTAACATCGCTCACATCCAGCAGTTCATTACGCTGGGTGTAGATGGCGCGACGCTGGTCGTTGGCGACGTCATCGTATTCCAGCAGCTGTTTACGAATATCGAAGTTGCGGCTTTCAACTTTACGCTGCGCGTTGGCAATCGCTTTGGTCACCCACGGGTGTTCAATGGCTTCGCCTTCTTTCATGCCCAGTTTACGCATCATGCCGGAAACACGGTCAGAGGCAAAAATACGCATCAGCGCATCTTCCATCGACAGGTAGAAGCGGGAAGAACCGGCATCACCCTGACGGCCTGAACGGCCACGCAGCTGGTTATCGATACGGCGAGATTCGTGACGTTCGGTACCAATAATGTGTAAACCACCGGATGCCAGCACGGCATCGTGGCGAACCTGCCAGTCGGCTTTGATCTGTGCGATCTGTTCCGGCGTTGGATTTTCCAGCTCGGCAACTTCCGCCTGCCAGCTACCACCGAGCACGATATCGGTACCACGACCCGCCATGTTGGTAGCGATGGTTACCGCTGCCGGATAACCTGCCTGCGCAACAATCGCCGCTTCGTTGGCGTGGAATTTGGCGTTCAGAACGTTATGCTTGATGCCCGCTTTCACCAGCTCGTTAGAAACCACTTCGGATTTCTCGATGGAGATAGTACCGACCAGCACCGGCTGACCATTAGCAGTACGTTCTTTAATGTCCGCAATGATCGCTTGAATTTTTTCCGCTTCGGTCATGTAGACCAGGTCCGGCATATCTTTACGGATCATCGGACGGTTGGTCGGCACCACCACGGTATCCAGCTTGTAGATAGAGCTGAATTCGAAGGCTTCTGTATCCGCAGTACCGGTCATACCGGCCAGTTTTTCGTACAGACGGAAGTAGTTCTGGAAGGTGATGGATGCCAGCGTCTGGTTCTCGTTCTGGATTTCCACGCCTTCTTTCGCTTCCACGGCCTGGTGCAGACCATCGGACCAGCGGCGGCCCTGCATGGTACGGCCCGTATGTTCATCGACGATGATGACTTCGCCATCTTTCACGATGTAGTCAACGTCACGGGTGAACAGCACGTGCGCGCGCAGCGCAGCGGTAACGTGGTGCATCATCATGATGTTGCCCGGGGAGTACAGCGACTCGCCCTCTTCCATGATGCCTTCTTTAACCAGCAGCTCTTCAATCAGTACCAGACCACGTTCAGTCAGGTTAACCTGACGCGCTTTCTCATCAACAGAGAAGTGGCCTTCGCCCTGGAAAGTCTCGGAGTCTTCTTTATCCTGACGAACCAGATGCGGAATAATTTTGTTCATTTTCTTATACATTTCCGAGCTGTCTTCAGCCGGGCCGGAAATGATAAGCGGGGTACGCGCTTCATCGATAAGGATGGAGTCGACCTCATCCACCAGCGCATAGTGCAGTTTACGCTGTACGCGCTCTTCAGGGCTAAACGCCATGTTGTCGCGCAGATAGTCAAAACCGTATTCGTTGTTGGTGCCGTAGGTGATGTCAGCCGCGTACGCTTCGCGTTTTGCCGGAGCTGGCAGGCCAGACATGTTGATGCCAACGCTCATACCGAGGAATTCGAACAGCGGACGGTTGTTTTCGGCGTCACGTTGCGCCAGGTAGTCGTTGACGGTCACGACGTGAACGCCTTTACCGGTCAGCGCATTCAGATACGCCGGCAGGGTCGCGGTCAGGGTTTTACCTTCACCGGTACGCATTTCCGCGATGCAACGATCGTTAAGGACCATACCACCCAGCAGCTGCACGTCGAAGTGACGCATGCCAAAGACGCGTTTACTGGCTTCACGGACGACCGCGAATGCTTCCGGGAGCAGGCTTTCCAGGCTGGCGCCTTTTTCCAGGCGAGCGCGGAACTCTGCGGTTTTGCCTTTCAGCTCGTCATCGGAGAGTTTTTCCATCTCCGGTTCCATCGCGTTGATGACAGCTACCGCTTTGCGCATACGGCGCAGGGTACGGTCGTTACGACTACCAAATACTTTCGTTAATAAATTGATTAGCATAATAAAATCTCAAACGCCCCGCTTTGCGGAGTCAGGAAAATAAAAGAAAGACGACTATTTTCAGACGAGGCGCTGCGGCCCGGCGCGAATGCCCTGAACCTGGCTCACCCACGCAGGGATGCTAAATACGGAAGGTGCGACCGACGGGGCAACAGCTGCCTGGCGCACAATGGCCGGCGGCTTGCTTTCAACCGTGAGTAACGCATTAAGGGTGTCCAGCAAGGCAAGGTGCTGGGCGGCCTGCAATGGCGTGGTGGCCGTCGCTTCAGCGACGGGCAGCGCTTGTGGCGCCATGGCAAATGAGAGGTGGCGAATCACCGTGCGGATGGCATGCTGATGCCAGTAATCCACGTTAAACGATGGGCGACGATTCGCTTCCAGCAGGGCCAGCTGCGTGAAATTGACTTTCGCGGCAGGGTTATGATTGCTGGACGTCTCGCGGGCAGGCGAAGCAGGTTCGGCGTTATTTGCGAGCGCAGGCAGGCCGAAACTGGCAGCAACCATCCCCAACAGGAGATGCGGCCAGAAATAGCGTCTACCTAACTGTCGCCAACGCGTCAGTAACCCACTCACGTAATGTCTACCCCAGAGATTATTATTTTTCGCGCACAGATATTACCATTAATGCTGGATATCGACAGCATCAATGAAGAGAACGTCGCTGAAAAGTGCGCAAGAAAACAGCAATCGCACAAAAACAGGAATTTTCGAGGGGAAATAAAAAACGACTGGTTCCCTGACCGGAGAGAGTGCCAGGTTGCCAGTCGAATTTATGAAATGGTCAGGCTTATGCCAGAACCATTGTCGGTGCTTTGAACGCCAGTGGCAGTTCGGCGTCGTCTTCGAAGGTCACATATTCCCAGGCTTCCTGTTTTGCCAGGACCGCCTGCAGAAGTTTGTTATTCAGCGCATGACCGGATTTGAACGCGGTAAATGCACCAATAATGTTGTGACCACACATGAACAAGTCACCGATCGCATCCAGCATTTTGTGACGAACGAATTCATCTTCAAAACGCAGACCGTCTTCGTTCAGTACGCGATAATCGTCAACAACGATGGCACAATCGAAGCTGCCGCCCAGGCACAGGCCACGGGACTGCAGATATTCGATATCACGCATGAAACCGAAGGTACGTGCACGACTAATCTGGCGCATAAATGCGTCGGCAGAGAAGTTCATTGCATAGCGCTGGGTACTGGCATCAATCGCCGGATGGTTAAAGTCGATGGTAAAGTCCAACGAAAAACCATTGTACGGTTTGAATTCAGCCCACTTGTCGCCATCTTCGACACGCACGGTCTCTTTGATGCGAACAAATTTCTTCGCGCAGTTCAGTTCATCGATGCCGGCATCCAGCAACAGATAAACGAACGGTGCAGCACTGCCGTCCATAATCGGGATTTCTGGCGCATCGACTTCAACAACGATGTTGTCGATACCCAGCCCCGCCAATGCGGCGTTGAGGTGCTCTACGGTCGAAATCCGCACGTCATGCTCGTTCACCAGACAAGTACAGAGCATTGTATCACGCACAGATTTGGCATCGGCCGGAAAATCTACCGGTGGATTCAAGTCGGTGCGACGATAGATGACCCCGGTATTGGCCGGCGCAGGGCGTAAGGTCAGTGTGACTTTCTTGCCGGTGTGTAAACCGACGCCAGTCGCCTGAACGATACGTTTAAGTGTCCTTTGTTTGATCATCGTATAATCTCGCCAAATTAACTATCCAACCGAAGTGTACTATACATTCGGACGGCCAGTTTAGCACAAAGAGCGGGCATTCCCAACTTTGAGCTAATTCTTAATCAGCCTGCTTACGTAAAAACGCCGGGATATCCAGGTAGTCCGGTTCTTTGGTGGTCTGCGGCGTATTGTCGTTAACCACTTTAGCGGCTGGTTTCTGCTCCTGCGTCAGCGGCGTCATGCCGTGCTGCTGGTAGCGATCCATAACCGGCTGCTGAGTCTGCTTGTTGGTCACCAGGGTAATTTCCGGACGTTTGTCCATACCAATACCGGTTGCAACAACAGTCACGCGCAGTTCGTCGTTCATATCCGGGTCAAGGGAAGTACCGATAACCACGGTCGCGTTATCCGATGCAAATGCACGGATGGTGTTACCCACAGTTTCGAACTCATCCAGACGCAGGTCAAAGCCAGCGGTGATGTTGACCAGCACGCCGCGAGCGCCAGACAGGTCGATATCTTCCAGAAGTGGAGAAGAGATCGCCATTTCAGCCGCTTCTTCAGCACGGTCTTCACCGCTTGCCAGGCCAGAGCCCATCATGGCATAGCCCATTTCTGACATCACGGTACGCACGTCAGCAAAGTCGACGTTCATCAGGCCCGGGCGAGTAATCAGCTCGGCGATACCCTGAACCGCGCCCTTCAGTACGTCGTTTGCCGCGCCGAAAGCGTCGAGCAGAGAGATACCGCGACCCAGCACTTTCAGCAGCTTGTCGTTCGGGATGGTGATCAGGGAGTCCACGTGTTTGGACAGTTCAGTGATACCCTGTTCCGCGAATGCCATACGCTTTTTGCCTTCAAAGTTGAAAGGCTTAGTCACGACAGCAACGGTCAGAATACCTAAATCTTTAGCCACTTCAGCCACAACCGGCGCTGCACCCGTACCGGTGCCACCACCCATGCCTGCGGCGATAAAGACCATGTCTGCGCCATCTAATGCAGCGCGCAGTGCTTCGCGGTCTTCATCAGCAGCGTTACGGCCCACTTCCGGGTTTGCACCCGCACCCAGACCTTTGGTAATACCGCTACCGATCTGGATTGTCTGGCCAACAGCCGTTTTACGTAACGCCTGAGCGTCGGTATTCACTGCGAAAAATTCAACACCTTCGATGCGCTCGCGCACCATGTGCTCAACGGCATTACCGCCGCCGCCACCGACGCCGATGACTTTAATCACCGCGTCGTTGGTCAGTTCCATAGGTTCAAACATAGTCTCTCTCCGTTTTATACACTTTTTCAATCAGACCGCTCTACCACAGCCTGAAAGACATCGTGTATGTGCCTGTCGCCTGAAAGCGCTAATTTTCTGCGCTCTCTTAAAAAATTAAAACTCTTTTCGCAGCCAGCTGTTCAATCGCTTAATCCATGAACCAACCGATGCGGTCACACGCTTGTCTACTTCTGCTTCACCGCTCAAGTGGGACTCTTTCCCATAGTGCAGCAGGCCCAC
This sequence comes from Pseudocitrobacter sp. CD920760, assembly GCF_057782505.1. Lineage (NCBI taxonomy): Bacteria > Pseudomonadati > Pseudomonadota > Gammaproteobacteria > Enterobacterales > Enterobacteriaceae > Pseudocitrobacter > Pseudocitrobacter sp. CD920760. The sequence continues at coordinate 837,367 of NZ_CM173490.1, read as the reverse complement.
AGCCGTTGAGTAATACGGCTCCTGGGCGTAATCCGTCAAACCGGTGATATTCAGCGGCGCGCCAATACGTACCTGCGTATGGAACACGCGCTGGGCGCAGGCCGCCAGGCCTTCAATTTGCGCCGCGCCACCGGTGAGTACAATCCCCGCCGCGAGGTGATGTTTGACCCCTTGCTGGCGAAGCTGTTCCTGTAACTGCAAAATTTCTTCGTTGACCAGATTGAGCAGCTCGGTGTAGCGCGGCTCAATGACTTCTGCCAACGTCTGGCGCTGCAGGCTGCGCGGCGGACGACCACCCACGCTCGGCACTTCAACGCTCTCGTCTTTGCCCACGATGGAGCCCAGTGCACAACCATGGCGCACTTTAATCGCTTCGGCATCACTCGGTGGCGTCCCGAAGGCGTAAGCGATATCGCTGGTGACCACGTTCCCTGCATAAGGGATGACTTTGGTGTGGCGCAGCGCCCCGCCAGTATAAACGGCGATGTCCATTGTACCACCACCGATATCCACTACGCAGACACCCAGCTCACGTTCATCTTCCGTCAGGACCGAATAACTGGCTGCCAGCCCGGCAAATATCAGTTGGTCAACTTTCAGACCACAACGTTCCACGGCTTTGACGATGTTTTTCGCCATATCGTTGTGGCAGGTAATCAGATGGACCTTGGCCTGCATACGCACGCCAGACAAGCCGACCGGGTTTTTGATGCCTTCCTGGTAATCAATCGCGTATTCCTGCGGAATCACGTGCAAAACACGGTGCTCATCGCGGACGCGAACGGATTTCGCCGTATGCACCACGTTTTCGACATCTTCCTGCGTCACTTCTTCTTCTGAGATAGGCACCATGCCAATCTCATTTTGACAGCTTATGTGTTTGCCGGAAAGCGCCAGATATACAGAGGAGATCTGGCAATCCGCCATCAATTCAGCCTGGTCGATAGCGCGTTGTACGCATTTCACTACCGACTCGAGGTCATTTACCCCGCCTTTGTCCATACCCCGCGATGGGCAACTGCCCACGCCGATGATATTGACCATGCCGTCGGGCAGAACTTCCCCTACTAAAGCGGCGACCTTCGCGGTGCCAATCTCCAGTCCAACTACCAGTTTTCTGTCCGTCGCCTTGATCATTGTTGTTCTGCCTGTGCCTGATTCTGTTGTTGACTGGTTTCTTCGACAGGGGCAGGCTCCCAACCTACTGACGCCCCTGAGTCATAGCGCAAATCAACGTAGCTAATCCGATTACCTTCTGTTTGCGCCTGCTGCTGAAGAACCGGATACAGTTCTAAAAAGCGCTCAAGCCGCTTCATGGTGTCACCCCGTCCCAGGTTGAGCTTGATACCATCGCCCAACGTCAACTGCCAGGAACGGCGTGCCGTCATTGCCGCCACTTTTAATGTGAACTTCCCTTTCGCCAGCACGGCCCCCATGTCGCGGTATCCCTGCAAGACTTCGCTTTCGCTGCCTTCAGGGCCATACAACATGGGCAAACTCTGCTTGTTGGCGCGATCGGCGGGTACGCTGAAGGAGTTGCCTTCGGCATCCACCATATGCTGATCATTCCAACGTGCAATCGGCACATATTCAACCAGATGAATCTTCAATTCGTCTGGCCACTGCTTTCTTACGCTTGCCTGTTTAATCCACGGCAGGCGTTCAATTTGCCCCTGAACGATATTCACGTCCTGAGTCATAAAGGTTCCTGGCGATCCCAGCGCCAGAATAGACTGGCGGATGTCGTCGTTGCGCGTGTAGTGCCGCTCGCCGGTGACCACCAGTTTCGAGATAGGCAAACGCTGCGCATCTTCCATCCAGCCCAGCACGACCCAGCCGCTAATCAACACGGTCAACAACACCGCCAGCAGGAAGACAATTCCTGCAAGACGCGTTCCATTATTGCGCCGCGAAGAATTGTACTCTTCTTCTTCACGGTTCCGCGTATTCAGCGCAGCCTGCGACATATCACCCCGCCAGGTCCAGAATTCGTACTACCAGTTGCGAGAAGCTCATTCCCGCCTGACGCGCCGCCATCGGCACCAGACTGTGGCTGGTCATCCCCGGAGAGGTATTCGCCTCCAGCAGATAAAGCTGACCATCACGGTCTTGCATCACGTCAATTCGACCCCAGCCACGACAGCCAAGAACAGTCCATGCTTTTAGCACCAGAGACTGCATTGCTGCTTCCTGGGCGTTATCTTCGCAACCAGGACAGAAATACTTCGTCTCATCAGAGAGATACTTCGCATCATAATCATAGAAGGTTCCGGCAGGTTGGATGCGAATTGACGGTAAAATTTCTTCGCCAAGCACCGCAACGGTGAATTCGGGGCCACTGAGCCATTTCTCCACCAGAACTTCTTCATCATGTTGAAACGCCAGCGTTAACGCCTGGGTCAATTCACCACTCTCGTTAACTTTTGACATCCCAACGCTTGAGCCTTCACGGCTCGGCTTGACGATGAGCGGCAAACCAAGTTCGGTAAGCTGCTGTTTTACTTCGTCATTCAGCCCTGATTCAAACTCTTTACGCGTGATCGCCACCCAGGGTGCGACCGGTAAACCCGCGCCCTGCCACAGCAATTTGCTGCGCAGTTTATCCATCGAAATGGCCGATGCCATCACGCCGCTACCGGTGTAAGGCAGTTTTAGCAGTTCCAGTAATCCCTGTAACGTGCCATCTTCCCCGCCTCGACCGTGAAGTGCAATAAACGCTTTCTGAAAACCCATATTTTTCAGCTGGGTAACATCAACCTCTTTCGGGTCGACCGGATGCGCATCGACACCCGCCTCACGCAGGCCAGCCAGCACGGCGGCCCCGGAGTTCAGCGAAACCTCACGCTCTGCGGAGGTGCCCCCCAGAAGGACAGCGATTTTATCAGCCATGACGCTCTTCCTCCTGAGTTTGCGGCTTGAGTTTGATTTCAGCTAAGTTACGCGCGATTTTGCCGATATTTCCAGCACCCTGAATCAGTACTAAGTCGTTACCCGTCAGTACCGGCGCCAGCATTTCAGCGACCTGAGCCGGGTCGGAGACCAGAATCGGGTCAACTTTACCGCGACCGCGGATCGTACGGCACAGCGAGCGGCTATCTGCGCCCGGAATCGGTGCTTCGCCAGCCGGATACACATCCAGCATCAGCAGCGCATCAACCTGCGTCAGCACGTTGGCAAAATCATCGTACAGATCGCGCGTACGGGTATAACGGTGCGGCTGGAACACCATCACCAGATTTTTATCCGGCCAGCCCGCGCGTGCGGCTTTAATGGTGGCGTCCACTTCCGTTGGGTGATGGCCATAGTCATCAACCAGCATCGCAGTACCCGCTTTGCCATTCACCTCGTCCAGCGGATATTCGCCAAGGAAATCGAAACGACGGCCTGTGCCCTGGAAGCTTTCCAGCGCGCGCAGAATCGCATCGTCTTCAATGCCCTCTTCCGTGGCGACCGCGACGGCGGCGGCAGCGTTCAGCGCATTGTGACGCCCCGGCGCATTCAGCGTGACGCGCAAATCTTCTTTATCCTGACGCACCAGCGTGAAGTGCCCCTGCGGACCCACCTGCTGATAGTCTTCAACGCGCACATCCGCGTCATCGCTAAAACCGTAAGTGGTGGTTTGACGGCCTACGCGCGGCAGCAGCTCGCGGATCACCGGATCGTCCACACACATCACCGCACGACCGTAAAACGGCAAGTTGTGCAGGAAGTTGATAAACGTCTGCTTCAAATTCTCGAAGTCGCCCTGGTAGGTATCCATGTGGTCGGCTTCGATGTTAGTGACAATAGCCACCATCGGTTGCAGATGCAGGAACGACGCATCGCTCTCATCCGCTTCCGCAATCAGGTAACGGCTGTGGCCCAGACGCGCATGCACGCCCGCGGCTTTTACCAGACCGCCGTTGACGAAAGTCGGGTCCAGCCCGGCTTCCGCGTAAATACTGGAGACCATCGCGGTGGTGGTCGTTTTACCGTGTGTCCCGGCGATGGCGATGCCGTGACGAAAACGCATCAGCTCAGCCAGCATTTCGGCGCGGCGGATCACCGGGATACGCGCTTCGTGCGCAGCAACAATTTCCGGGTTATCGGCGGCAATCGCCGTCGATACCACAACCACGCTCGCATCGCGGACGTTTTCCGGGCGATGGTTGAAATAAATCGTGGCACCCAGCTGCGACAGTTGCTGCGTAACCGGGTTCGGCGCCAAATCGGAACCGCTGATCTGATAACCTTCGTTGGCCAGAACTTCGGCGATACCGCCCATACCGGCACCGCCGATACCCACAAAGTGAATGTGCCGGACGCGACGCATCTCGGGCACAATGGAACGCAGTTTCGCCAGTTGTTGTGTATTCATTCTCTCAACGCCATCGACTTCTAAAATTCGTGCAGCGCAACGCGCGCCGCGAGGGTTAAGCCTGAGCTGCCAGGCTTACTGCTTTTGCTACTCGCTCTGTTGCATCCGGGATTGCCGTCGCGCGTGCGCGATCTGCCATTTCCAGCAGGGTTTTGCGATCCCAGAGCTCCAGCGTCGTGGCAACCGCTTCAGCGGTAAACTGCGGTTGCTCATAAATTTTCGCCGCGCCGGCTTGTTCCAGCGGCAGCGCATTCCAGTACTGCTGTCTGTCTTTATGCTGGAACGGCACAAAGATAGCCGGCAGACCGGCCGCAGCGATTTCGCTGACGGTCAGCGCGCCGGAACGGCACACCACCACATCAGCCCAGGCATACGCAGCAGCCATATCATCGATAAATTCGGTGACTTTATGCTGCGGCTCGCCCGCGTCTTCATACGCCTGCTCGACGGTTTGCTGCGCGCCTTTCCCGCTCTGATGCCAGATGGTAATGGTTTCGCCCAGCTTCGACGCCACCTGCGGCATGGTCTGGTTCAGGATGCGCGCACCCTGCGAACCGCCCACGACCAACACGCGTACCGGGCCTTCACGCCCCGCCAGACGCTGTTCCGGCAGCGGCAGCGCCAGCACATCGACGCGAACCGGGTTACCCACCACTTCCGCATCAGGAAATGCGCCGGGAAACGCCTGCATCACGGTTTTCGCGATCTTCGCCAGCCATTTGTTGGTCAGGCCAGCAATGCCATTCTGTTCGTGCAGCACAACGGGAATACCGAGTGACCACGCCGCCAGACCACCAGGGCCAGAGACATAACCGCCCATTCCCAGCACCACGTCCGGTTTAAAGCGTTTCATGATCGCGCGCGCCTGACGCCAAGCATTAAAGATGCGCAGCGGCGCAAGCAGTAATGCTTTTACACCTTTGCCACGCAAGCCAGAAATACGAATAAAGTCGATTTCGATACCGTGTTTCGGCACGAGATCCGCTTCCATACGATCAGCGGTACCCAGCCAGCGTACTTGCCAGCCCTGGTCCATTAAATGGTGCGCAACCGCCAGCCCGGGGAACACATGCCCGCCGGTACCGCCTGCCATCACCATTAACCGCTTCGTTTCACCGCTCATCTGGAACCTCGGGTAAACGCCTGGGCTTTTTCCAGACGTGTTTCATAATCTATACGTAACAGGAACATAATCGCTGTCGACATAATCAGCAGACTGGAACCACCGTAACTGATAAGCGGCAGGGTCAGACCTTTGGTCGGCAGCATACCGGCTGCCGCGCCGACGTTAACCAGCGCCTGGAAACTGAACCACACGCCAATCGCGCAGGCCAGAAAACCGGCGAATCGCTGGTTGAGTTCCAGCGCTTTACGCCCAATGGACATCGCTCGGAAAGCGACGAAGAATACCATTAAAAGCGCCAGTACCACACCGATATAACCGAGTTCCTCGCCGATAATGGCGAAGATGAAGTCGGTATGCGCTTCCGGCAGATACTCCAGTTTTTGCACCGAATTACCCAGCCCTTGCCCCCACATTTCACCGCGACCAAAAGCCATCAGTGATTGGGTAAGCTGGTAACCGCTACCAAACGGATCTTCCCACGGGTTCCAGAACGAGGTCACACGACGAATACGATACGGCTCGGCGAGGATCAACAGCACCACCGCTGAAATCCCCATACCGATGATGGCGATGAACTGCCACAGCTTCGCACCAGCCAGGAACAGCATCGCTAGCGTAGTGACGAACAGCACGACGACCGTACCGAGGTCCGGCTGTGCCAGCAGTAAAATCGCCAGCACGAAAATGACACCCATCGGCTTTAAGAAGCCGCGCAGGTTGTTACGCACTTCGTCGGCTTTACGCACCAGATAGTTGGCGATATAGCAGAACAGCGACAGCTTGGTGAACTCCGCTGGCTGAATACGCAGCGGGCCGAAGGCAATCCAGCGTGATGCCCCGTTAACCGAGCTCCCGACGACCAGTACAATCAACAGCATGGCGATAGACGCAATCAGCATCGAGGTGCTGTAGCGCTGCCAGAACTCCATCGGCAGACGCAGCGTGATCATCGCCAGCGCAAACGCCAGCACGATATAGAGGCCATCACGTTTGGCGAACAGGAAAGGATCGTTCGCCAGACGCTGACCAACCGGCATGGATGCCGAGGTCACCATCACGAAACCGATCGCCGCCAGGCCGAAGGTCAGCCACAGCAGGGTGCGATCGTACATCACCAGGCTGTCGTTATCCTGTGCCCGGGAGCCCATCACCCAGCCTTTCAGCGCGGCAAATACCCACGCCAGGATGGCAAACCCTGGCAGGCGAGGCATTTTCAGGCGCGGGAGGGATAAACGCATCAACCTAACTCCTTCGCCAGTCGTGCAAACACGTCGCCGCGTTGCTCAAAGCTTTTAAACTGATCGAGACTGGCGCAGGCCGGTGACAGCAGCACCATGTCTCCGGCTTTCAGCTGCGGCGCAATGGCGCGCATAGCCTGTTCCATCGTCTCCGTTTCGGTGGCGATTTCCGGACGTATAGCGGCAAGTTCGCTGCCGTCGCGGCCAAAGCAGTAAAGACGAATATTATCGCCGGTCAGATAGCGCGCCAGCGGGCTGAAATCGGCGGATTTCCCGTCGCCACCCAGCAGCAGCCAGAGTGTGCCATCAACGTGTAAGCCGTTGAGCGCCGCTTCCGTACTGCCGACGTTGGTCGCTTTTGAGTCGTTGATCCAGCGAACGCCATTGTGATTCAGCACCACCTGGAAGCGATGCGCTAGCCCGGCGAAGGTGGTCAGCGCCTTCAGGCTGCTGGCTCGCGGCAGGCCGACGGCATCCGCCAGCGCCAGCGCCGCCAGCGCATTACTGTAGTTGTGCTGTCCGGTAAGGGTCATCTCTTTAACGTTGAGGACCTTTTCACCTTTCACGCGCAGCCAGGTTTCCCCCTGCTGGCGATTAAGGTGGTAATCACCGACATCGACGCCAAAGCTGACGCAGCGCTCATCGGCGCCGCGAATCGGCATGGTCAACGCATCATCAGCGTTCACCACACAGGTTTTGGCATTTTCATAGACGCGCAGTTTGGCGGCACGATACTGCTGCAGGCCAAACGGATAGCGGTCCATATGATCTTCAGTGACGTTCAGAATGGTTGCCGCCGCAGCCTGCAAGCTGGACGTGGTTTCCAGCTGGAAGCTGGAGAGTTCCAGAACATAGAGTTCGCGCGTCGGGTCGAGCAGCATCAGCGCGGGCAGGCCAATATTGCCGCCAACGCCAACATTCACGCCCGCCGCTTTGGCCATTTCACCGACCAGCGTGGTAACGGTACTTTTGCCGTTGGAACCGGTGATCGCCACGATCGGCGCTTGCGCTTCACGGCAGAAGAGTTCGATATCACCGACGATTTCGATACCTGCATCAGCCGCCGCGCTCAGAGACGGGTGCGCCAGCGCGATGCCGGGGCTGGCGACAATCAAATCCGCAGCCAGCAACCAGTCATCATTCAGACTACCAACGTAACGCTCAACCTCTTCCGGCAGTTTATCCAGCCCAGGGGGAGTGGCTCGCGTATCCATCACGCGCGGCGTTACGCCACGCGCCATGAAGAAATCGACGCAGGAGAGCCCGGTCAAACCAAGACCGATAATGACAACATTTTTACCCTGGTAATCTGCCATGATTAACGTACCTTCAGCGTAGCCAGGCCAATCAGCACCAGCATCAGCGAAATAATCCAGAAGCGCACAATGACGCGCGGTTCCGGCCAGCCTTTCAGTTCATAGTGGTGGTGAATCGGTGCCATACGGAAGATGCGCTGACCGCGCAGCTTGAAGGAACCGACCTGCAAAATCACCGACAGCGTTTCAACCACAAACACGCCGCCCATAATCACCAACAGGAACTCCTGACGCAGCAGCACGGCGATAATGCCCAATGCGCCGCCCAGCGCCAGCGAACCGACATCGCCCATAAAGACTTGTGCCGGATAGGTGTTAAACCACAGGAAGCCCAGCCCTGCCCCGACAATCGCGGTGCAGACGATAACCAGCTCCCCCGCATGCCGCAGATACGGAATATGCAGATAGTTAGCGAAGTTCATGTTACCGGTCGCCCACGCTACCAGAGCAAAACCACCGGCAACGAAGACGGTTGGCATGATAGCCAGGCCGTCCAGGCCATCGGTCAGGTTCACTGCGTTACCGGTACCGACAACAACAAAGTACGCCAGAAGGATGTAGAACAGCCCCAGTTGCGGCATCACGTCTTTAAAGAACGGCACCACCAGCTGCGTGGCTGGCGTATCTTTACCCGCCAGATACAGCGCGAACGCCACGCCCAGCGCAATCACCGACATCCAGAAATATTTCCAGCGCGCGATCAGGCCCTTGGTGTCTTTACGGACAACTTTGCGATAGTCATCGACAAAACCAATAATGCCGTAGCCGACCAGCACCACCAGCACGCACCAGACGTACGGGTTGGACGGATAAGCCCACAGCAACACGGAAACCACAATCGCGGTGAGGATCATGATCCCGCCCATTGTCGGCGTACCGCGTTTGCTGAAGTGCGATTCCGGACCATCGTTACGCACAACCTGTCCGAAGGAGAGTTTCTGTAAATGGGCGATCATGCGCGGGCCCATCCACAATGAGATGAACAGCGCGGTCAGCAGGCTGACGATGGCGCGAAACGTCAGATAGGAAAAGACGTTAAAGCCGGAATAATATTTGACCAAATGTTCGGCCAGCCAAACTAACATGTCCCGTTCTCCTGTAATGCGCGTACTACCTCTTCCATGGCGGCACTACGTGATCCTTTCACCAGAATGGTGAGGGTTTGCTGTTCATTAATGAGCGTTTTAAGACGCGCAATGGCTGCTGCTTTGTCGGTGAAATGCTCGCCGACGCCGCTGGCAGAACTGATTGCCTGACTTAATTTACCAACGCTTAAGACTTTATCGATGCCCGCCGTTTTCGCAGCGTCGCCAACCTGAATGTGGCAGGCTTCACTTTCTGCGCCCAGTTCGGCCATATCGCCGACCACCAGCACGCGATAACCCGGCATCTCTTCGAGCACCTGCACCGCAGCGGTCATCGAACCGACGTTGGCGTTATAGGAGTCGTCGAGCAGTAGTTGGGTGTCGCTCAGGTGAATCGGGAACAAACGCCCCGGAACGGAAGTCAGCTTCGCCAACCCGGCTTTCACCGCGTTTAAGTCCGCCCCCACCGCCATCGCCAGTGCCGTCGCGGCCAGCGCGTTAGCAATGTTGTGGCGACCCGGCAGCGGCAGCAGTACGTCTAGGTCGCCGGTTGGCGTTTGCAGCGTAAATTCGGTGCCATGGCTGGTAACGTGAATATTGGTCGCGGTGAAATCGCTGTTCGCCGCATTCGGCGAGAAGCGCCACACTTTGCGCGAGCCAATAATCGCTTGCCAGTTCAGCCAGTCGTTGTTGTCGGCATTCAGGATAGCGATACCGTTAACCGGCAGGCCGGTGAAAATCTCACCTTTGGCTTTTGCCACGCCCGCCAGCGATCCGAACCCTTCCAGATGCGCCGCCGCGAGATTGTTCACCAGCGCCGCTTCCGGGCGAGTCAGGCTCACCGTCCAGGCGATTTCGCCCTGATGGTTGGCACCCAGTTCAATCACCGCGAATTCGTGTTCTTTCGTCAGGCGCAGTAATGTCATCGGCACACCGATGTCATTATTGAGGTTACCTGCGGTATAAAGCGTGTTGCCGCACTGACCCAGAATGGCGGCGGTCATCTCTTTCACCGAGGTTTTACCGGAAGAGCCCGTCAGCGCGACGACGCGCGTTGGCACTTGCTGGCGAACCCATGCCGCCAGTTCACCGAACGCCAGACGGGTATCCTTCACCACCAGTTGCGGCAGATCGATATCCAGTTTACGGCTGACTAACAGCGCGCCCGCCCCACCCTCTTTCGCTTTTTCAACGAAATCGTGGGCGTCAAAACGCTCGCCTTTCAGGGCCACAAACAGGCAGCCCGGCGTTAATTTGCGCGTATCGGTGGTGACATCTTCGATACGCAGGTCAGCACCATTCAGTTCACCGTGCAGAATGCCAGCCAGTTCGCTAAGCGTTACGCTAATCATGCGATCACTCCCAGCAGACGCGCTGCGGTTACACGGTCGGAATAGTCGAGACGTTGAGTGCCGACAATTTGATAATCTTCATGACCTTTACCGGCCAGCAGCACCAGGTCATCAGGCTTCGCCTGCATGATGGCGTTAGTGACCGCTTGCGCACGCCCTTCCATCACTTTCGCGTGGCCGGCATCAAGCATGCCCGCAAGAATGTCGTTGATGATGGCGCGTGGCTCTTCGGTACGCGGGTTGTCATCGGTGACAACGGCGATATCGGCAAACTGCTCGGCAATCGCGCCCATCAGCGGGCGTTTACCTTTATCACGGTCACCGCCGCAGCCAAAGACGCACCATAGTTTGCCTGCGCAGTGCAGACGCGCCGCTTCGAGCGCTTTTTCCAGCGCATCCGGCGTGTGAGCGTAATCGACAACCACCGTCGGTTTACCCGGTGCGCTAAACACTTCCATACGGCCACAAACCGGTTGCAGGCGGGAAGCGGTTTTCAGCAGATCCGCCAGCGGATAACCGAGCGCCAGCAGCGTGGCCAGCGCCAGCAACAGGTTGCTGACGTTGAACGCGCCCATCAGGCGGCTCTCGATTTCGCCGTCGCCCCAGGTCGAGCTGAAACGGATGGTTGCGCCGCTGTCGTGATAATTCACCTCGGTCGCTTTTAACCAGCGCCCGTGGCAGTTCGGATTGATGTGCTCTTCCATTGACACCGCAACCGCGTCCGGCAATCTTGCCAGCCAGCGGCGGCCCACTTCATCGTCGGCGTTAACAATCGCCTGGCCGCAGTGGTGCGTGGAGTACAGCAGCCATTTCGCTGCTTCGTAATGTTCCATATCACCATGATAATCAAGGTGATCGCGGCTCAGGTTAGTAAACACAGAAGCCACAAATTTCAGTGCCGCCACGCGGTGCTGTACCAGCCCGTGGGAAGAGACTTCCATTGCCGCCAGCGTCGCGCCCTGGTCTGCCAGGCCGGACAGCACGTGCTGAACATCAACCGCTGAACCGGTGGTATTTTCTGTTGGGATCACTTTACCCAGCAGGCCGTTACCGACCGTGCCCATCACCGCGCTGGTTTCGCCCAGCAGTTGCCCCCACTGTGCGAGCAGTTGGGTGGTGGTGGTTTTACCGTTGGTGCCGGTCACGCCCACGAGGCGCAAACGGTCAGACGGTTCATGGTAAAAACGGCCGGCCAGTGCCGATAAGCGCTCCGTCAACTGGCTGAGGTAAATAACCGGGACGCCGTGCATTTCACGGATTTCGCCATCGGTCGCTTCATCTTTTGCCTCGGCTATAATGGCAGCTACACCTTGCGCAATTGCCTGCGGGATATAACGACGCCCGTCCGCCTGATGACCAACCACCGCTACGAAGAGATCGCCCGATGCAGCCACACGGCTGTCGAGTGTCATCTCTCGCAGTGCTCGCTCCGGCGCATTTGGCACCCACGGAGCGAGAAGGTCGCGCAAATTACGATCTGCCACCTGTTCCCTCGCCTTGATTAATCACAAATTCACTTTTTTCGCCCGTTGCCAGCGCATCCGGCTCGATGTTCATGGTACGCAGAACGCCGCCCATGATGGCACCGAAGACCGGCGCGGAAACGGCGCCGCCGTAGTATTTACCTGCCTGCGGGTCGTTGATGACCACCACCAGCGCAAAACGTGGCTGGCTGGCTGGCGCAACGCCCGCGGTGTAAGCAATATATTTATTGATGTAACGCCCGTCTGGCCCCACTTTTTTCGCCGTACCGGTTTTGATGGCGATGCGATAGCCTTTGATCGCCGCTTTCACGCCGCCGCCGCCAGGCAGCGCCACGCTTTCCATCATGTGAACCACGGTACGTACGATGGATTCCGGGAAAATACGTTCGCCAGGAACCGGAGGGTCAACTTTGGTTATCGACAGCGGACGGTAAACCCCGTAGCTGCCTATCGTTGCGTAGACTCGCGCTAACTGTAACGGCGTTACCATTAGCCCGTAGCCGAAAGAGAAGGTGGCCCTCTCTATGTCAGACCACCGTTGTTTTTGAGGATATAAGCCACTGCGTTCTCCGACCAACCCCAAATTGGTCGCTTTTCCCAATCCAAAACGTGAGTAAGTCTCTACTAACGCTGAGGACGGCATCGCTAACGCCAGCTTGGAAACACCGACGTTACTCGACTTCTGTAGTACCCCGGTCAGGGTCAATTCGCTGTAGCGCGCCACGTCTTTAATTTCGTGGCCGTTAATACGGTAAGGAATAGTATTCAGCACGGTATTTTCACGCACCACGCCGCGCTGCAACGCGGTCATTACCACCATCGGTTTAACCGTTGAACCCGGTTCAAACACGTCGGTGATGGCGCGGTTACGCATGGTGTCTTTGGCCGTGCCGGAGAAGTTGTTTGGGTTATAGGAGGGGCTGTTGGCCATCGCCAGCACTTCACCCGTGTTCACATCGACCAGCACTGCGCTGCCCGATTCCGCTTTGTTAAACGCCACGGCGTTGTTCAGTTCGCGGTACACCAGCGCTTGTAAACGCTCATCGATACTCAGCGCAAGGTTGTGCGCCGCCTGGCTGTCCGTTGAGGAGATATCCTCGATAACGCGCCCGTAGCGGTCTTTACGCACGATACGTTCGCCCGGTTGCCCGGTCAGCCACTTATCAAAGCTCTTCTCGACGCCCTCGATCCCCTGGCTATCGACGTTAGTGAAGCCAATAAGGTGAGAAGTGACTTCGCCTGACGGATAGTAACGGCGCGACTCTTCACGCAGATGAATACCCGGCAGTTTGAGTTTTTTGATGTAGTCCGCCATGTCAGGATTAACCTGGCGAGCAAGGTAGATAAAGCGCCCTTTCGGGTTCGCATTGATACGGTTTGCCAGCTGATCCAGCGGCAGATTCAGCGCGGTAGAGAGCGCGTTCCAGCGATCGCCGACGCTCACGCCGCCCGCATCATGCACTTCTTTCGGGTCGGCCCAAATCGCTTTCACCGGTACGCTCACCGCTAATGGCCGGCCAGAGCGGTCGGTGATCATCCCGCGAGAAGTAGACACTTCCTGAACGCGCAGGGAGCGCATATCGCCCTGACGCACCAGCATATCCGGGTTGATTATCTGCAACCACGCAACGCGGCCCAGCAGGAAGCCGAGAGCCACCAGAATACAGCCGCACAGCAACGCAAAACGCCAACTGATAAAGTTGGCCTGTTCTTCCTGACGTTTTGGTTTGAGCGTCTTTCCCGCTGCTTTCATGCGTTGCGATAATCCTTATTTCTGTACAACTATGTTTTCTTTTGACGGATCAACATGTTGCATTTGCAACTTTTCCGTGGCGATACGCTCAACCCGGCTATGATCGCCGAGGGCGTTCTCTTCTAAAATCAGGTTGCGCCATTCGATATCCAGCGCATCACGTTCCAGCACCAGCTGCTCGCGTTGGGCGGTTAACAGACGGGTATGATGCGCCGTCGTCACCACGGTGACAGCCGTAACAATGATGCAAATGAACAGGCAGAGTGGCAGCTTCCCAAACCGCAAAAGATCGTCTCCGATAACGCCAGGCAAGGCATGGCGCTCGTTACTTCCAATCGATCCCTTAACTTTGCTTAGGGCTTCTGTCACTCTGCTGATCATGCGTTCGTCCTCTCTGCGATACGCAGCACTGAACTACGGGCACGTGGATTTTCAGCCACTTCTTCTTCGCCCGGCATCAACTTGCCTAGCGCTCGTAAATGACGGCCACCCAGCTTCCTGAGTTGCTCTTCAGTCATAGGTAACCCTGCCGGAACCTGCGGACCGCGGCTTTGCTCACGCATAAAGCGTTTTACAATACGGTCTTCCAGCGAGTGGAAACTGATAACTGACAGCCGCCCACCCGGGGCCAGCACGTCGATCGAGCCTTTTAGCGCCTGCTCTATCTCCTCCAGTTCACTGTTTACCCAGATGCGCACCGCCTGGAAGGTACGGGTCGCGGGATGTTTGAATTTGTCTTTCACCGGCATCGCCGCTGCCACCACTTCCGCCAGTTCTTTGGTGCGGGTCATGGGCTCAATGCGATTACGCTCAACGATGGCGCGAGCAATACGTTTGCCGAAGCGTTCTTCGCCGTAGGTTTTAATCACCCAGGCGATATCCGCTTCGTCCGCCGTTTGCAGCCATTCGGCGGCAGACTGGCCGCGCGTCGGGTCCATACGCATATCCAGCGGCCCGTCGCGCATAAAGGAGAAGCCGCGTTCAGCATCGTCAAGCTGCGGTGAAGAGACGCCAAGATCGAGCAGAATGCCGTCGATCTTGCCTGTAAGTTCGCGCTCACTAACATAGTCAGCCAACGCGGAGAAAGGACCATGAATGATGGAGAAGCGAGGATCATCAATGGTGTTTGCTACGGCAATAGCCTGCGGGTCGCGATCGATAGCCAGCAGTCGCCCCTGCTCGCCAAGCTGCGAGAGGATAAGACGCGAGTGGCCACCGCGACCAAAAGTACCATCGATGTAGATACCATCCGGGCGAATATTCAGGCCGTTGACGGCGTCGTCCAGCAGTACCGTTTTATGTTTAAAAGTTTCCATCATTTTATAAGGACAAATCCTGCAACCGTTCCGAAAGCGCGTCTGAAGCGGTTTGCTCAGCGTCGATATCTTCCCTGACCCGTTGATACCAGGTCGTTTCATCCCACAGTTCAAACTTATTGAACTGCCCAACCAGCATCACTTCTTTTGTCAATCCGGCATGTTGCCGTAAAACCGGTGCGATCAAGAGTCGCCCCGCGTTATCCATTTGGCATTCGCT
Source organism: Pseudocitrobacter sp. CD920760 (assembly GCF_057782505.1). NCBI lineage: Bacteria > Pseudomonadati > Pseudomonadota > Gammaproteobacteria > Enterobacterales > Enterobacteriaceae > Pseudocitrobacter > Pseudocitrobacter sp. CD920760. The sequence goes on along the minus strand of NZ_CM173490.1, from coordinate 822,120 downwards.
GGCATGCCCTAACAACAACCGCTGTACGCGGCGCTCTGCGGGATTCATGCTCGACAAACGCGAGAGTTTTTGCTCGATGATTTCCCATTCGGGCAGGGGGTAAAGCAGCAGGCATGGGTGATGGATGTCAATGGTGCACACCATTTGACCGGTAGCGTTCTCAATCAGCGTATCCCGATACCGGGTAGGGACGGCTAAACGCCCCTTGCTGTCGAGATTGACTAACGTTGCCCCGCGGAACATGCCAGCTTCACCCCTTCTCGCCACTTTAACCCACAAATTCCCACCTAAAGGAGTTTACGGAGCAGAGGAAAAGCTTGTCAAGCCAGCATCATTGCCAACGGAGCTTAAAAACCCACTCTTTGCGGCCATTAATAGCCCCGATTAAATTCCGTACTACTGTCGAGGCAAATTAACGTCATGAATATGTGTAAGAAAAAAACTCAACAGATTCGTAACATTTTAAGGTCACTAAATATCATCGATAGAATATATAAAGTGTCAGTTTGCGACGCGAGCGGCATTTTAGGACATTCTGATGTCCGTTAACAGCCCTTGTTATGTCCGTTATCAGTATTTAAAAGGCTTGTCTGGCGCGGCGCGGAGGCCGGTCTGGAGAAGTGGCTGTTATTTCAGCATTCGTAGATATGAATATAACAAAATAATTCATAATCGAGTTAATTTTACTTTCCATTTACTTAATTGACGACGTATCAAACGGATAATGCGGTAAATGAAATAAGAACCTTAAAAAAATGAGGATTATTCTGAATAATATAAGGCAGCTAATGATCTGGCGATAAAGACAATATAGATGCTCTATCGCCAGCAGGCTTAACGACGGCTCAGACTGCCCCGACGGTAAAGATTACGACGAATGCGGCTCAGGCCTGGCTTCGGTTTGCGCGGTTCATCGAGACTCGCCAGCACAATTTCCAGCACGCGTTCAGCGACATCGCGGTGACGCTGCGCCACTGCAAGCACCGGGCACTGCAGGAAATCGAGCAGTTCATTATCGCCGAAGGTGGCAATCGCCAGTTCAGAAGGCAGCTTCCCTTCGCGGCGTAGCGTCACGTCCATCACGCCCTGCAACAGGGCAAATGACGTCGTGAACAGCGCATCCGGCATAGGATGGGTTTCCAGCCATTTCTCAAACAGCACCGCCGCGGCTTCGCGCTCATAGCTGTTGGCGTAGAGGTAGTGAACTTCGCGAGGGTCATCTTTCCACGCAGTACGGAAGCCCTGCTCACGCAGGAAGCTCACGGAGAGTTCCGGTAACGCACCTAAATAGAGGACCGTTTCTGCCGGGAACTTACGCAGCTCTTCCGCCAGCATTTCGGCATCGTCCTGATCGGCCCCGACGACGCTGGTGAAATGTTCGCGATCCAGCGCGCGGTCCAGTGCGACGATGGGGAATGAATCATTCGCCCAACGCTGATAGAAAGGATGTTCCGGCGGCAGAGAAGTGGAAACGATGATGGCATCGACCTGGCGTTGCAGCAGATGCTCAATACAGCGCATCTCGTTGTCGGGCTGATCTTCCGAACAGGCGATCAACAGCTGATACCCACGCTGACGCGCCTGGCGTTCAAGATAGTTCGCAATACGGGTATAGCTGGTGTTTTCCAGGTCAGGGATCACCAACCCGATAGAACGCGTGCGTCCCGCACGTAAGCCGGCAGCGACGGCGTTAGGATGGTAGTTGTGCTCGCGCACCACGGCCATCACTTTTTCGACTGTTTTATCGCTGACGCGATACTGCTTGGCCTTACCGTTAATCACATAGCTGGCGGTGGTTCGCGACACACCGGCAAGCCGGGCGATTTCATCCAGTTTCACAATTGCCCCTTGCTTCAAAAAGTACAATCCATAACCATTGTTAAATTATGGAATAAAATTTATAACATCTAACCGCAGATTCCTGGCAGCGGCAATAGCTTTTGTTCGCAGTTATTGCCCGTTTCGCAAAAAAAAGCCCAACGCGACGCTGGGCTACGTAAAACGGATGAGTTCTGCACTAACGCATGATCTTATCGCCGCGCGATAACCCCACTACGCCCGAGCGCGCCACTTCAACGATTCGGGCAACATCACGCAGCGACGCGAGGAACGCATCCAGCTTGTCGCTGGTGCCCGCCAGTTGAACGGTATAAATAGAGGGTGTGACGTCGATAATTTGCCCACGGAAGATTTCCGTGTTGCGTTTCACTTCGTCGCGCCCGTAGCCGCTGGCCTGCACTTTAACCAGCATGATTTCACGCTCAACGTACGCGCCCTGTCCTATCTCATTCACGCGCAGCACATCCACCAGCTTGTGCAGCTGCTTTTCAATCTGCTCAATGGCTTTGTCATCGCCGACCGTTTGAATGGTCATACGCGAGAGGGTTGGGTCGTCGGTTGGCGCAACGGTCAGGCTCTCAATGTTGTAGCCACGCTGCGAGAAAAGACCAATCACGCGTGACAACGCGCCCGATTCGTTTTCCAGTAATACCGATAATATCCGGCGCATAATCAGGTTCTCTCCGTTTTACTCAGCCACATCTCGTCCATTCCGCCACCGCGAATATGCATCGGATAGACATGCTCACTGCCATCAACCGCCACATCGACAAACACCAGGCGGTTGTTGCGCACCTGCTCCAGCGCCTGCGCCAGTTTGCTTTCCAGCTCGTCAGGTGTGGTGATGCGTATTCCCACGTGACCATAGGCTTCAGCCAGGCGCACGAAATCCGGCAACGATTGCATATAGGATTGCGAGTGGCGACCGGAGTAAATCATGTCCTGCCACTGCTTCACCATGCCGAGATAACCGTTATTCAGGTTCAGCACCAGCACCGGCAGGTTGTACTGCAAGGCGGTGGAGAGCTCCTGAATGTTCATCTGGATACTGCCATCGCCGGTCACGCAGACGACCGTTTCGTCCGGCAGCGCCATTTTCACGCCCAGCGCAGCAGGCAGGCCAAAGCCCATCGTGCCAAGACCGCCGGAGTTGATCCAACGGCGCGGTTTGGCAAACGGATAATAGAGCGCAGCGAACATCTGATGCTGCCCCACGTCAGAGGTCACGTAAGCCTCGCCTTCCGTCAGACGCCAGATCGTTTCGATGACCGCCTGCGGCTTGATTTGATCGCTGTTTTTGTCGTAGCTCAGGCAGTGACGCGCGCGCCACTGCTCGATTTGTTGCCACCAGTCGCGGATCTCATCCAGCGGCTGCGTTGTCTCTTCTTGATCCAGCAGTTCCAGCATCTGCTCCAGCACCAGCCGCGCATCGCCAACGATCGGAATATCCGCCGCGACGGTTTTCGAGATCGACGTCGGATCGATGTCAATGTGCAGCACGGTGGCGTCCGGGCAGTATTTCGCCAGATTATTGGTGGTGCGATCATCAAAGCGCACACCAACGGCGAAGATCACATCGGAATTGTGCATCGTCATGTTGGCTTCATAGGTGCCATGCATGCCCAGCATACCCAGCGCCTGCTGATGCGTTGCCGGGAATGCGCCGAGCCCCATCAGCGATGACGCCACCGGCAGATTCAGTTTTTCAATCAGCGTGCGTAATTGTTCATGGCATTCGGCGTTGACCGCCCCGCCACCGACGTAAACGACTGGTTTTTTGGCTGCCACCAGCGTTTGCAGCGCGCGCTTAATTTGCCCTTTGTGCCCGGTGGTGGTCGGGTTATAGGAGCGCATACTGACCGAATCGGGGTAGTGATACGGCAGCTTATTCGCCGGGTTGAGAATATCTTTCGGCAGATCCACGACGACCGGACCAGGGCGACCGCTGGCCGCCAGCCAGAAGGCTTTTTTCAGTACACCCGGAATATCTTCCGTTTGCTTCACCAGGAAGCTGTGCTTCACGACCGGGCGGGAGATCCCCACCATGTCACACTCCTGGAAGGCGTCATAGCCAATCAGCGAGGTTGCCACCTGACCGGAAAGCACCACCAACGGGATGGAGTCCATATAAGCTGTTGCAATCCCCGTAATCGCGTTGGTCGCGCCCGGCCCGGATGTCACCAGCACCACGCCGACTTCGCCGGTCGCGCGCGCAAGGCCATCCGCCATATGTACCGCCGCCTGCTCGTGGCGCACCAGCACATGATCGATTCCGCCAACGGTATGCAGCGCATCGTAGATATCGAGGACCGCGCCCCCGGGATAGCCAAAGACCTGCTTCACGCCCTGATCGATTAACGACCGGACGACCATCTCGGCGCCAGACAACATCTCCATGGTTTGCCTCCAGGCTGATATTTTGATGATGGCAGAATTCATTTCCGCGCAATCATGCCGCACGGTCAGCCAACTGACCGCGCATGCTTATGTAATTACCATAATGAAACAACATAACCGCTCAGCATCAGGCAGGCAATCGGCGTAACTACGGAGTCTTAAAGGGGAAAAAGAAGAAAAGAAAGCAAACAACAATAAAGGTGGTGGAATAATTCAACGATAAGAAAAGCGTTTGGCAGATACTCGGAGGAATACGCGTTTCGTAGCAAAACCTCCATTTTTTATCACCCGACGACAAATCGTCACGGGTAACAACAGAATAAAATTCTTTATTTTTCCTTCGTTATAAAATAAACCGGATGTTTTCGCATCCGGCTATTCTTTAGTATTACTGATGACGGCAAACGTTCACCAGCAGCTCTTCCATCCACTGATGACCACGGTCTCTGCCGGCAGCTTCATGCCAGGAAAGATAGCAGGTACGGCTATTTAGCTTCATCGGCAGCGGCAGCACTTGCAGCGCAAGTTTCTCGGAAAACTCTTCAGCCAGCCAGCGTGGCGCAATGGCGACAAGATTAGTTTGAGAAACCACATTTAATACGCTGATCAGCGCCATGCCCTGATAAGCAATGCGGCTTTGTCTGTCCGGCGTGTCATACCACGGCTGACTAAATGATGCGTAGCGATCCAGCGCAACGACAGCATGCTCTTCCTGATACACTGAGTATTCGGTTAACGGCCCGTTGATGCGCGGATGTTTTTTGCTGGCGACCAATACCATCTCATCATTAAATAACGGTACGCAGGCAAATTCCGGGCGACGGAACTCTTCATATCCCAGAACGAATTCAATTTCCTGGTAGCGCAGCTGATGTTCGGTATTCTGATTTAAGGATGACTTAAATACTAAATGGATATTTGGTGCTATTTCTGCAACGCGGTTAAAAATAATCGATGTTAAATAGTTATCCAGTGGGCTACATACGCAAAGATTAAATACGCGTTCGCTGCTGACAGGTTCAAAACCCGACCCTGGCAGTTCATTTTGCACCAGTTGTAAAGCCTGGCGAACAGAACCGAAAAGCTGGAATGCACGCGCGGTGGGTTGAATACCACGACCATAGCGCACAAATAGCTCATCATTAAACATCACCTTCAAACGCGCCACCGCGTTACTGACCGCAGGCTGCGACATACCCAGCATATGTGCGGCACGAGTAATGTTTTGTTCCTGCATCACGGCGTCAAACACAGTCAGCAAGTTGAGGTCAACCATTCTGAGTTGAGGTTTGCTACTTTCATGAAGATTACCGCTATGCTGTTCCGGTTTCATTACTACACTTTCTGACTCCACTGTCATGCTAAACTCCCTTTGCAAAATCGCAGAAATATATTATGACAATATGATTTACCATGCATATAAGATCCAAAAAAGAGAAATTGATAAAATTAGGAATTCATAAAGGCGAAAGCCGGCGAGTCATCCAGGCCATAAATGAAATTCACATCAAGAAAACTAATTAGATGTAGTGTACCCATAGATTTGGTAAATAAACAACAGCACTTATAATTAACGATACTTTAAGTTTTATTAAACTGTTATATTTCCCGTTGAAATTTATTAACGTTTTTTTAGCAATTCCCCTTCCGACATATTCACAATAAAAATGTTTAAATTGAAGAAACGCCATTGAATCAGCGCGATAAGCCAGCGGCCCAGGCGCCACAACATCGTAAGCAATTGCCAAAAAATATTTTTATTTGCGACAAAATATAAAAATGATTGCCGGACCAAAAAACGATCCTCTGTATTTTGTGACATCCGTCAGCACAATTAGCTAATTTAAACCCTATCCAGGAAGGTCATTGGCACAGGCTTTTAACCAACAAGTGTTGACATCAATCATCATATCCAGTACCACTAAAAGCATATCGAATTCATCTGGAGCATGACGACAATGATCCGCACTACTCGTTTCAACGGTCTACTACTACTAAACGCCTCTTTTGTGCGCGGTAGACTGCTGGACGACGTTAAGCGTTAAGTCATCATCCAGTAAGAATCAGAACCCGCGCCGTTGCGCGGGTTTTTTTTCGCTCGTAGCAAGGCGCCCCAAGTGAACTAAGGACCTCAAACATGAGCCAACAAGTCATTATCTTCGATACCACCTTACGTGACGGCGAACAGGCGTTACAGGCAAGCCTGAGTGTGAAAGAAAAGCTGCAGATTGCCTTCGCCCTTGAGCGTATGGGCGTCGATGTGATGGAAGTCGGTTTTCCGGTCTCTTCACCGGGCGACTTCGAATCGGTACAGACCATTGCCCGCAACATCAAAAACAGCCGCGTCTGCGCACTGGCACGTTGCGTCGAGCACGACATTGATGTGGCAGCCGAGTCACTGAAAGTGGCGGAAGCATTCCGTATTCATACCTTTATCGCCACTTCACCGATGCACATTGCCACCAAGCTGCGCAGCACGCTGGACGAAGTGATTGAGCGCGCGGTGTATATGGTGAAACGCGCCCGTAACTACACCGATGACGTTGAGTTCTCTTGTGAAGATGCGGGCCGTACCCCGATTGACCAGTTGGCGCGCGTGGTTGAAGCAGCGATTAACGCGGGCGCCACCACCATCAACATCCCGGATACCGTCGGTTACACTATGCCGTTCGAATTCGGCAATATCATCACTGGTCTGTATGAACGCGTGCCGAATATCGATAAAGCGATTATCTCCGTTCACACCCATGACGATTTAGGCCTGGCCGTTGGCAACTCTATCGCCGCAGTCCATGCGGGTGCGCGTCAGGTTGAAGGCGCGATGAACGGTATCGGTGAGCGCGCCGGTAACTGCTCGCTGGAAGAAGTCATCATGGCGATTAAGGTGCGCAAAGACATCATGGATCTGCACACCAACATCAACCACAATGAAATCTGGCGTACCAGCCAGACCGTCAGCCAGATCTGCAACATGCCGATCCCGGCCAACAAAGCGATCATTGGCAGCGGCGCTTTCGCGCACTCCTCCGGTATTCACCAGGACGGCGTGCTGAAAAACCGCGAAAACTACGAAATCATGCCCCCGGAATCCATCGGCCTGAATCAGGTACAGCTGAACCTGACCTCTCGCTCTGGCCGTGCGGCAGTGAAACACCGCATGGACGAGATGGGCTACAAAGAGTCCGATTACAGCATGGATCAGCTGTACGACGCCTTCCTGAAGCTGGCAGACAAAAAAGGCCAGGTCTTCGATTACGACCTGGAAGCGCTGGCGTTCATCAACAAACAGCAGGAAGAGCCAGAGCATTTCCGTCTGGACTACTTCAGCGTGCAATCAGGCTCCAGCGATATCGCCACCGCCTCCGTCAAGCTGGCCTGCGGCGATGAAGTGAAAGCCGAAGCCGCCAACGGTAACGGCCCGGTCGATGCCATTTACCACGCGATTAACCGTATCACGCAATACGACATCGAACTGGTGAAATACGGCCTGAGCGCCAAAGGCCACGGCAAAGATGCGCTGGGTCAGGTGGATATCGTCGTTACCCATAACGGTCGTCGCTTCCACGGCGTTGGCCTGGCGACTGACATCGTTGAATCCTCAGCGAAAGCGATGGTTCACGTCCTGAATAACATCTGGCGTGCCGCCGAAGTAGAAAAAGAGTTGCAACGCAAAGCTCAGAATAACGAGAACAAAAAGGAAACCGTGTAATGTCGAAGAATTACCATATTGCTGTGTTACCAGGTGACGGTATTGGCCCGGAAGTCATGACACAGGCTTTGAAAGTACTGGAAGCGATTCGTCAACGTTTCGATATGCGTATCACCACCAGCCACTACGATGTGGGCGGTATCGCGATTGATAATCACGGTACGCCGCTGCCGAAAGCCACCGTTGAAGGGTGCGAGCAGGCTGACGCCGTGCTGTTTGGCTCCGTAGGCGGCCCGAAATGGGAACATTTGCCGCCGAACGATCAACCTGAACGCGGAGCGCTGCTGCCGCTGCGTAAGCACTTCAAACTGTTCAGCAACCTGCGCCCGGCCAAACTGTACCAGGGGCTGGAGGAGTTCTGTCCGCTGCGCGCCGATATCGCCGCCAACGGTTTCGACATTCTGTGCGTGCGAGAATTGACGGGCGGTATCTACTTCGGCCAGCCGAAAGGCCGCGAAGGCAGCGGTCAGTACGAAAAAGCGTTTGATACCGAGGTGTATCACCGTTTCGAAATCGAGCGTATTGCGCGTATCGCGTTTGAATCAGCGCGCAAACGTCGTCACAAAGTGACCTCCATTGATAAGTCCAACGTGTTGCAGTCCTCCATTCTGTGGCGTGAAATCGTTACCGAAATTGGCCGGGAATATGCGGACGTTGAACTGAACCATATGTATATCGACAACGCCACCATGCAGATGATCAAAGATCCGTCGCAGTTTGACGTGGTGCTGTGCTCCAACCTGTTCGGCGACATTCTCTCTGACGAATGCGCGATGATCACCGGCTCAATGGGCATGCTGCCTTCCGCCAGCCTGAATGAGCAAGGTTTCGGCCTGTATGAACCTGCGGGCGGCTCTGCGCCGGATATCGCCGGGAAAAACATCGCCAACCCGATAGCCCAGATCCTGTCGCTGGCGCTGCTGCTGCGCTACAGCCTGGACGCGAACGACGCAGCAGATGCCATTGAAAACGCGATCAACCGCGCGCTGGAAGAAGGTATCCGCACCGGCGATTTAGCACGCGGCGGCGCGGCGGTGAGTACTGATGAAATGGGCGATATCGTGGCCCGCTATATCGCTGAAGGGGTGTAATCATGGCAAAGACGCTGTATGAAAAATTGTTCGATGCCCACGTGGTTTATGAAGCGCCCAGCGAAACGCCGCTGCTGTACATCGACCGTCATCTGGTGCACGAAGTCACGTCTCCGCAGGCGTTTGATGGCCTGCGTGCGCACAATCGCCCGGTACGTCAGCCGGGTAAAACCTTCGCCACCATGGACCATAACGTTTCAACGCAAACCAAAGATATCAACGCGTCCGGCGAGATGGCCCGTATTCAGATGCAGGAACTGATTAAAAACTGCAATGCGTTCGGCGTCGAACTGTACGACCTGAACCACCCGTATCAGGGCATCGTGCACGTGATGGGGCCGGAACAGGGTATTACCCTGCCGGGCATGACCATCGTCTGCGGCGACTCCCACACCGCCACCCACGGCGCATTCGGTGCGCTGGCATTTGGTATCGGCACCTCCGAAGTGGAACACGTGCTGGCGACGCAAACCCTGAAACAGGGTCGCGCCAAAACCATGAAGATTGAAGTCAAAGGCACCGCCGCACCGGGCATCACCGCGAAAGACATCGTGCTGGCGATTATCGGCAAAACCGGCAGCGCAGGCGGCACCGGACACGTGGTGGAATTCTGCGGCGACGCTATCCGTGCCCTGAGCATGGAAGGCCGCATGACCCTGTGCAACATGGCGATTGAAATGGGCGCGAAAGCGGGCCTGGTCGCCCCGGATGACACCACCTTTAACTACGTCAAAGGCCGTCTGCACGCGCCGAAAGCGAAAGATTTCGACGATGCGGTCGCGTACTGGAAAACCCTGCATACGGACGAAGGCGCGAAATTTGACGCTACCGTTACCTTACAGGCCGAAGAGATCGCCCCGCAGGTCACCTGGGGCACCAACCCAGGCCAGGTAATCTCCGTCAATGACAATATCCCTGATCCTGCTTCGTTTACCGATCCGGTGGAACGCGCATCAGCGGAAAAAGCGCTGGCCTACATGGGCCTGAAATCGGGCGTACCGCTGACGGAAGTGGCGATCGATAAAGTGTTTATTGGTTCCTGCACCAACTCGCGCATCGAAGATTTGCGCGCGGCGGCTGAAATCGCCAAAGGGCGTAAAGTCGCACCGGGCGTACAAGCGCTGGTTGTGCCAGGCTCCGGCCCGGTAAAAGCGCAGGCGGAAGCGGAAGGTCTGGATAAGATCTTTATCGAAGCGGGCTTCGAATGGCGCTTACCGGGCTGCTCCATGTGTCTGGCGATGAACAACGATCGTCTGAATCCGGGCGAACGCTGCGCATCCACCAGCAACCGTAATTTTGAAGGCCGTCAGGGCCGTGGTGGCCGCACGCATCTGGTCAGCCCGGCAATGGCCGCCGCCGCCGCCGTTAGCGGTCATTTCGCCGATATTCGCAGTCTGAAATAAGGAAACCATCATGGCAGAGAAATTTACCCAACATACCGGGCTGGTGGTTCCGCTGGACGCGGCGAACGTCGATACCGACGCCATCATTCCAAAACAGTTTTTACAGAAAGTGACGCGCACCGGTTTTGGCGCGCACCTGTTCAACGACTGGCGCTTCCTGGACGATAAAGGCGAGCAGCCGAACCCGGAATTCGTGCTGAACTTCCCGGTGTACAAAGGCGCGTCGATTCTGCTGGCGCGGGAAAACTTTGGCTGCGGCTCCTCGCGTGAACACGCACCGTGGGCGCTGACCGATTACGGTTTTAAAGTGGTCATTGCCCCGAGCTTCGCCGATATCTTCTACGGCAACAGCTTCAACAACCAGCTGCTGCCGGTGACGCTCAGCGATGCGCAGGTTGATGAACTGTTCGCGCTGGTGCAGGCGAATCCGGGCATCAGCTTTGAGGTGGATCTGGAAGCGCAGGTGGTGAAAGCTGGCGAGAAGTCTTACAGCTTTAAGATTGACGATTTCCGCCGCCACTGCATGCTGAATGGTCTGGACAGCATCGGTCTGACGCTGCAACACGAAGACGCTATTTCGGCGTATGAGAATAAGCAGCCGGCGTTTATGCGCTAGTGCAGCTTTGCCGGATGGCGCTGCGCTTGTTCGGCCTACGGGACGGAGCCGTGGATTGCCGGATGATGCTTCGCTTGTTCGGCCTACGGACGTGAATCCTTTGTAGGCCGGATAAGGCGTAGCCGCCATCCGGCGGTTTGATGCGCAACACCCTTAAACGTCTTTCACCCTGCTGGTCATAAACAGCGTCACCAGCGAGATCCCGGCAATCACCCAATACACCATCGCGTGACCATAGCTTTGCGCAATGGCCCCCTGAATCACCCCGGCCAGAATCACGCCCGTGGAAATACTGTTGGTAAACAACGTCGTCGCCGCCCCTGCACGGCCCGGCATTAAATCCTGGAACCACAGCATGCCAATCCCGGCGACAATGCCGATAAACACCGCGTTAAACAGTTGCAAAATCAACAGCGCCGTTTCGCTGTGGAACAGAATCAACCCAACGTAAAACAGCACGCCAAACGCAACCGATGTCACCATCATACGACGCTTACCAAAGCGTTTGACGTAATACCCCGCGAGGATCATCGCCGGAATTTCCAGCCCGGCGGCGGTACCCATCAGGATCCCGGCCAGTTTATCCGGCAGGCCAAGATCGCTGCTGATCCACAGCGGCATGTCGATGATATACATGGTGTTGCAGGTCCACATCAGCGTCGAGGCGATGAACAGCATCCGCACGTTAGGATCGTTCCAACCGCTGACCTGAGTGATTTCAACGTCCGCCGCCTGTTCAATGCGCGCCACCGAGGGCAGCATCAGCGCAATCATCGCCAGGCTAATGGCAAAAATCCCGGCGGCAATGGCGAACATCATCGTAAAGCCGTAATTCAGCGCCAGCATAAACGCCAGCGGCGGGCCAATGACCCACGCCAGCGAGAGCTGCGCACGCATCACCGAGCTGAACATCACCACTTCCCGCGCCGAGCTGTCGGCATATTCGCGGGCCAGCGCAAACAGCTGCGGCATCGCGGCGTTGGCAATCGACGCGAGCAAAACGCCGCAGGTGATCAGCGTTAAATAGTGGCGATTAAACGCAAACAATAACGCGTTACCCACCGCCATCAGGCAGCAGAACATAATGAGCTTGCGACGATCGCCCTGGCTGTCGGAGCGTTTCGCCAGCCACAGGCTGACCAGAATCCCGGCGATAGCGTTCACCGTGTAAAATAGTCCCACCCAAAACGGCTGAGCGCCGACTTCCCGGCTGAGAAACAGGCTCAGCGTCGGCGCCTGCAGCGCCCCCGCCACGCCCATCATAAACGCCACCAGCATAAAGGCCGCGTAGACACCGTTGAGACGTCGTCCCATCGTCATAATCCAGAGCATGAGAAATCCTTTAGCGCGCGAGAAATAAAAAAAGCCAGCAGATAATACCTGCTGGCAAATACTCAGTCACACATGATTTGGCGATTTAGTGTTCAGAGGTCGAGCGCGTAACCTCCCACTGCATCAGATCATCAAGCATTTTGAACCGCATCCCTGCCATCTGGCGGGCCAGCCAGGAAACATGACGTGTTGCGTAAAAATAGTGCTGATAAAACTGACCTGTGGTTGACCTCTTCATATTCACCTCCCCGCTTCATCGAGATTGATTATTGGCTTAATATAGGGATTAATAAATTGCTGAGTTTTTATCAGGAGTTCCCCTTTTATGCCTTCTGGTCGACTGCAACAACAATTCATCCGTCTGTGGCAATGCTGCGACGGCAAAGCGCAGGAAACGACGCTGAACGAACTGGCGGAGCTGCTGAGCTGCTCGCGTCGCCATATGCGAACCCTGTTAAACACCATGGAAGCGCGGGGCTGGCTAACCTGGGAAGCCGAGGCCGGGCGCGGTAAACGCTCGCGATTAACCTTCCTCTATACCGGGCTGGCATTGCAGCAGCAGCGGGCGGAAGACCTGCTGGAGCAGGATCGTATTGACCAACTGGTACAGCTGGTTGGCGACAAATCGACGGTGCGACAGATGCTGGTTTCTCACCTGGGCCGTAGCTTCCGCCAGGGGCGGCACATTCTGCGTGTGCTCTACTACCGCCCGATGCAAAATCTGTTGCCCGGTACGGCGTTACGTCGATCTGAAACCCATATTGCGCGACAAATTTTCAGTGCCCTGACGCGCATAAATGAGGAAAACGGGGAACTGGAAGCCGATATTGCGCACCACTGGAAGGAGATATCCCCTCTGCACTGGCGCTTTTATTTGCGTCCAGGCATTCATTTTCATAATGGCCGCGAGCTGGAGATAGAAGACATCATCCATTCGCTGGAACGCATTAACAGGCTGCCGCTCTATTCTCATATCACTCAAATAGTGTCACCAACCGCATGGACGCTGGATATCCATCTCTCCCACGCGGACCGCTGGTTACCGTGGCTGCTCGGTCATACTCCGGCAATGATCCTGCCGTACGAGTGGTCATCCATGCCGCATTTCTCCCGCCAGCCGGTCGGAACCGGCCCTTACGCGGTGGTGCGCAATAACCAGAATCAGCTCAAAATCCACGCCTTTGAAGAGTATTTCGGTTTTCGCGCATTAATAGATGAAGTGAATGTTTGGGTATTACCCGACGTGGCGGAAGATCTCAGCTGTGGTCTGACGTTACAGGGCACTACCCAGAGCGAACAGGCCGTCGAAAGCCGGCTTGAAGAGGGATGCTACTATCTGCTGTTTGACGCCCGCTCGTCGCGCGGCGCCAATCAGCACGTACGCCAGTGGTTAAGCCACGTGCTGGCCCCGGCGAATTTGCTCTATCACGCCAGCGAACAGTACCAACAGTACTGGTTCCCGGCCTACGGCCTGCTGCCCCGCTGGCACCACGCGCACAGCAAAACCCACGAAAAACCCGCCGGGCTGGAGCGCATCACGATTGGTTTCTATCGCGATCATGTCGAACATAAAGTGATTGCCCGCATCATGGCGCAACTGCTGGCCGAGCATCAGGTCACACTTGAGATTAACGAAGTGGACTATGACGAATGGCACAGCGGCGAGGTGGTCAGCGATGTCTGGCTCAACAGCGCCAACTTCACGCTACCGTTAAACTTCTCCCTGTTCGCGCATCTTTGCGAAGTGCCGCTGCTTCAGCACTGCATCGCCCGTGACTGGCAGGCAGATATCCGACAGTGGCATGCGGGCGAACTGGATCTCCCGACCTGGTGCAAACAGTTGCTGGAACAACAGGCAATTGTGCCGCTCATCCACCACTGGCTGCGCATTCAGGGGCAACGCAGTATGCGCGGCGTGCGCATGAACACCCTCGGCTGGTTCGACTTTAAATCCGCGTGGTTCGCCCCGCCGGATCCATAGCGCTTTTGATTTATTCACGTAATCATTACAATAGCGAGCTACTCAACGGGGTGCATAAATTTGCTGAGAGATACCCGTCGAACCTGATCCGGATAACGCCGGCGGAGGGATTTGAGGCCAACTCAAAATCCTTTGCCACCTGCTCACTGAGGTGCAAAGTGTTAAAAAAATGTCTGCCGCTGCTGGCGCTTCTCGCCCTGCCAGCTTTCGCCAAACCGGTACTCACGGTTTACACCTATGATTCCTTCGCCGCCGACTGGGGCCCTGGCCCGGTGGTGAAAAAAGCCTTTGAAGCCGACTGTGGCTGCGAGCTGAAATTTGTGGCGCTGGAAGATGGCGTTTCACTGCTTAACCGCCTGCGCATGGAAGGAAAAAAGAGCAAAGCCGACGTGGTGCTGGGGCTCGATAACAACCTGCTGCAAGCCGCCAGCCAGACAAATCTGTTCGCCAAAAGCGGCGTGCCGACGAGTAACGTTACCGTCCCCGGCGGCTGGAAAGATGACACCTTTGTTCCCTTCGACTACGGCTATTTCGCCTTCGTTTACGATAAAAACAAACTGAAGAATCCGCCGAAAAGCCTGAAAGAACTGGTCGAGAGCGACCAGAAATGGCGGGTGATTTATCAGGACCCGCGCACCAGCACGCCGGGCCTGGGCCTGCTGCTGTGGATGCAAAAAGTGTATGGCGATAAAACAGCTGAAGCCTGGCAGAAACTGGCGGCGAAAACCGTCACCGTGACCAAAGGCTGGAGCGAAGCGTATGGTTTATTCCTGAAAGGGGAAAGCGACCTGGTGCTGAGCTACACCACCTCTCCGGCGTATCACATTATCGAAGAGAAAAAAGATAACTACGCCGCCGCCTCATTTGCCGAGGGGCATTATTTGCAGGTGGAAGTGGCGGCGCGGACCGCCGCCAGCAAACAGCCTGAACTGGCCGAAAAATTCCTCAAGTTTATGATTTCCCCTGCGTTCCAGCAGGCCATTCCGACGGGTAACTGGATGTATCCGGTGGCTGACGTGACGCTGCCCGCCGGCTTTGAGACGCTCGATAAACCGAAAACTGCCCTGGAATTTACCCCGCAGGACGTCGCCACACAGCGTCAGAACTGGATCGCGACATGGCAACGCGCCGTCAGCCGTTAATTCCCGGCTGGATTTGGCCTGGAGTGACGGCGGCGACGCTTATCGTCGCCGTGGCGCTGGCCGCCTTTCTGGCACTGTGGTTTAGCGCCCCGGATGCCAGCGGGCAGACGCTGCTGGCGGATAGCTACCTCTGGCACGTCGTGCGTTTCTCCTTCTGGCAGGCGTTTCTCTCCGCGCTGCTGTCGGTTGTGCCCGCTATTTTCCTCGCCCGCGCGCTCTATCGCCGTCGTTTCCCTGGCCGCGAAACATTGCTGCGCCTGTGCGCAATGACGCTGATTTTGCCCGTACTGGTCGCGGTATTCGGCATCCTCAGCGTCTACGGGCGTCAGGGCTGGCTGGCGCAGATACTCACATCACTCGGGCTGGAGTGGCATTTCTCGCCTTATGGATTGCAGGGCATCCTGCTGGCGCACGTGTTCTTCAACATGCCAATGGCGACCCGCCTGCTGCTTCAGGCGCTGGAGCAAATCCCCGGCGAGCAGCGCCAGCTTGCCGCTCAGCTTGGGATGCGCGGGTTCAATTTCTTTCGCTTCGTGGAATGGCCCTGGCTGCGTCGGCAAATTCTGCCCATCAGCACGCTGATCTTTATGCTCTGTTTTGCCAGCTTCGCCACCGTGCTATCGCTGGGCGGCGGGCCGAAAGCCACGACTATTGAACTGGCGATTTATCAGGCGCTCAATTTTGATTATGACCCGGCGCGGGCGGCGATGCTGGCGCTGATCCAGATGGCGTGCTGCCTGACGTTGGTGCTGGTTAGCCAACGTCTGAGCAAGGCGATTGCCGTCGGTAATACGCAAATGCAGGGCTGGCGCGACCCGGACGATCGTCTGCACAGCCGTCTTAGCGATGGTCTGCTGATTACGCTGGCCCTGTTATTGATGCTGCCGCCGCTGCTGGCGGTGCTGGTCGATGGCATCAACCCGGCGATGCTCAACGCCCTGCGACAACCGCCGCTCTGGCAGGCACTGTGGACTTCACTGCGCATCGCTGTTGCCGCAGGGGTATTGAGCGTGGTGCTCACCATGATGCTGCTGTGGAGCAGCCGCGAACTGCGCGCGCGTAATGCGCAGCTCGCCGGACAAACGCTGGAGCTGAGCGGCATGTTGATTCTCGCTATGCCGGGGATTGTGCTGGCGACCGGCTTTTTCCTGCTGCTGAATAATACTATCGGGCTGCCTGACTCCGCCGATGGCATCGTGATTTTCGCCAATGCGCTGATGGCCATCCCCTACGCGTTGAAAGTGCTGGAGACGCCGATGCGCGATATTACCGCGCGTTATACACCGTTGTGTGAGTCGCTGGGGCTGGAAGGGTTTAACCGTTTAAAAATCGTGGAGTTGCGCGCACTTAAACGGCCCCTCGCCCAGGCGCTGGCGTTCGCCTGCGTCCTGTCGATTGGCGATTTCGGTGTAGTGGCGCTGTTTGGCAATGATGATTTCCGCACGCTACCGTTTTATCTTTACCAGCAAATAGGCTCTTATCGCAGCCAGGATGGCGCGGTGACCGCCCTGCTTCTGCTGCTGCTCTGTTTCCTGCTTTTTACCGTGATTGAAAAACTACCGGGACGCGATGCTAAAACTCAATGATGTTACCTGGCTTTATCAGCATTTACCGATGCGCTTTAGTCTCTCCGTGGCGCAGGGCGAAACCCTCGCCATTCTTGGGCCGAGCGGGGCGGGGAAAAGTACGCTGCTGAATCTGGTTGCCGGTTTTCTGACGCCTGCCAGCGGCGAAATTGTGATTAACGGCGAGACGCATACCCGTACGCCGCCCGCCCGTCGCCCGGTATCGATGTTGTTTCAGGAAAACAACCTGTTCAGCCACCTGAGCGTGCAGCAAAACATTGGGCTGGGGATGTCGCCTTCGCTGAAACTGAACGATGCGCAAAAACAGAAGTTGCAGGCGATCGCCCAACAGATAGGGCTTGAGTCCTTGCTGACGCGCCTGCCGGGTGAGCTTTCCGGCGGCCAGCGTCAACGTGTGGCGCTGGCGCGTTGTTTGGTCCGTCAGCAGCCGATTTTGCTGCTGGATGAACCTTTTTCCGCCCTCGACCCGGCGCTACGTCAGGAGATGTTGCAACTGGTGAAAGCGGTATGTGAACGTGAGCAGATGACGTTGTTGATGGTGTCTCACAGCGTGGAAGATGCGGCGCGGATTGCGCCACGCGCGATAGTGGTTGCCGACGGACGCATTGCGTGGGATGGCGAAACGACGGCGCTGCTGAGCGGTCACGCCAGCGCGTCGCATTTACTCGGCATCGCTGCGCCGGATGGCGCTTCGCTTATCCGGCCTACTCGTTCGCCTCTATTTTTGTAGGCCGGATAAGGCGTTTACGCCGCCATCCGGCAAACTGCGCTAAAGCCCAACCACCTTGCGCAAAATCTCGATGTAAACAGGCATCAACGGATGGCGGATTGCCGCCACCAGCGCCACGACACCTACACCGAGCATCAACGGGGCCACCCACAGCAAACGCTGGCGCGGCAGGTAATCGGTCAGACGATCTTTCGCCGCTTTTCCGCTGCGCCACAAGCGCCAGCACAACCACGCAGCAATCCACAGCAGCAACGCCGCTGACAGCAGCAGCCACTTAAAGCCACCGCTTTGCATATCAGCAGGAATATCAATCGCGGCCCCCGCCAGAATCCCCGGCAGGAAGTAAATCGGCGGCCAGAGCAGGCAACCAATAATATTCGGCGGAATAAACTTCGAAACCGGCAGGTCGAGCATTCCGGCAACCATCGGCACCACCGGGCGCGTTGGCCCGACAAAGCGCCCGACCAGAATGGTGAACATGCTGTGCTGATGCAGCGCGTGCTCGGTTTTATCCAGCAGCGCCTTGTTCTTTTTCATAAACGACCAGCGATGCAGTGGCTTTTTAAAGCGCCAGCCGAGCCAGAAGGAGATCCAGTCACCCAGCAAACAGCCCACGATACCGACCAGCCACGCCTGCCAGAAATTAACCTCGCCGCTGCCAATCAGTGCGCCCAGACCCGCCATCATCACCGTGCCCGGCAAAATCAGACCGACCAGCGCTAATGATTCCAGAAAAGCCACCAGCGCGACCGCGACAAGTGAATAGGTCGTGGACTGGGTAATAAAGTGTTCCAGCAGTGCTTGCATAGTGTGTCCGGTTTGAAAACGAATCGGGGATTCTGGTCATCACCCCGACTTTCGTCAAGCCATCAATTGTCTGAATAGTTTACTGGCAAAGACAATACTCCACACACCGCCTTTCCTTTTCTTTACTTTTTATTCACAACCCGCGCGGAATTCGCTCGGGCTTGCGCCGGTACATTTCTTAAAGACGCGAGAAAAATAGAGTTGATCTTCAAAGCCTACGTTGCGCCCCACGGTGGCAATCGGCATACGCGTGGTACTGAGCAGCAATTTCGCCTGACTGATGCGTTGATCTTCGCGCCAGCTCAGCACGCTCACGCCAAGCTGCTGACGGAACAGATGCGACAGACGCGACGGCGACAGGCAGACGTGCTGCGCGACGCTTGCGATATCGAAATGGCTATCGGCCAGGTGATCGCTGATATACTGGCAGGCATCGCGTACCCGGTTATCCATCGGCGGATGCAGCGATTCATTGATGGCTTCCATACGTCGCAGCAAAAGCTGTTCCAGCAGGTTGATCGCCAGCAATTCTGAATAACGCCCAACGCCCTGCCCGGCATCAATAATTTGCCCAAACAGCGCGGAAATCGACGCCTGATGCGCTTCATCAGGGCGGAAAAAACCGGTTTGCGCATGAATGGTCGGCCAGTTCAGCCATTCATGCCAGTAGGCGCGAGGGCGGAAATAAACCCACTGGTGATACCATTCGCTGGCGTCCGGATGACGTCCGTAGTGATGAATTTCGCCAGGGGGAAAGAGCAGCATATCGCCTTCCCGACAAATAAACTGCTGCCCCTGATTTTCAATTACCCCTTCCCCTTTCACCGTCAGGTTAAGAATAAACCCCTTCATGCCCAGCGGCCGGTCGATAAAGAAATCGAGATAACCTCCGGCATCAATCGGCGTCAGCCCGGCGACCAGGTGCGCGTTAAAGGAGTAACCCGGCAGCAGGGGATCGTTTTGCAATTCAGGCATTTTCAGTCTGCTCTCCGCATGTTGTGAAGAAACCAATTATCCATATTCACGTTTTCACCCTTCCCGTCGACCTGTGCAAACCATCACCGCTCACGATAAACATTTAACCCCGCGACAAGCCGCGATTTTGATAACAATTCCGCGAGACATACGGTTTCTGGCGTGTAACAGAAGTGTCTATAAAGACGGCAGAAAAGTCCACATTGAATATTTGCACAGCGTCACACTTTGGGATGTGACAGCAAAATTATCCATAAGATTAGCGGTTCCTGCCTGACGATTTTTCCGGGCGATCGCTAGTGTTAACTCATCCTGTTTTATTACGATGGAGTGACACGATGGCAATCGCAATTGGCCTCGATTTTGGCAGCGACTCGGTCCGCGCCCTGGCAGTGGAGTGCGCGAATGGCGAAGAGATCGCCACCAGCGTTGAATGGTATCCGCGCTGGCAGGAGGGCCGCTTCTGCGACGCCCCGAATAACCGTTTTCGCCACCACCCGCGCGACTACATTGAGTCGATGGAAGCGGCGCTGAAAAGCGTGCTGGCGCAACTCACCGACGCCCAACGGGCCGACGTGGTCGGGATTGGCGTTGACAGCACCGGTTCAACCCCAGCTCCGATTGACGCCGAGGGCAACGTGCTGGCGCTGCGCGACGAGTTCGCCGAAAACCCGAACGCCATGTTCGTGCTGTGGAAAGACCACACCGCCGTGGAAGAAGCCGAAGCCATCACTCGCCTGTGCCATCAGCCGGGCAAAGAAGACTACTCACGCTACATTGGCGGTATTTACTCCAGCGAATGGTTCTGGGCCAAAATTCTGCACGTCACACGCGAAGACAGCGCGGTCGCCCAGGCCGCCGCGTCATGGATTGAGCTGTGCGACTGGGTTCCGGCTCTGCTTTCCGGCACCACGCGCCCGCAGGATATTCGCCGTGGCCGCTGTAGCGCCGGGCATAAATCCCTGTGGCATGAGAGCTGGGGCGGCCTGCCACCGGCGTCATTCTTTGATGAACTCGACCCTATCCTCAATCAGCACCTTCCCTGCCCGCTGTTTACCAACACCCTGACCGCTGATGTTCCGGTGGGCACGCTCACCGCGGAATGGGCGCAGCGTTTGGGGCTTTCCGAAAAAGTGGTGATTTCCGGTGGCGCATTTGACTGCCATATGGGCGCAGTCGGCGCGGGCGCACAGCCAAACGCGCTGGTGAAAGTCATCGGGACCTCCACCTGCGACATTCTTGTCGCCGAAAAAGAGAGCGTGGGCGATCGCACGGTGAAAGGCATTTGCGGCCAGGTTGACGGCAGCGTAGTGCCTGATTTCATCGGCATGGAAGCGGGCCAGTCGGCGTTCGGCGATATCTATGCGTGGTTTGGCCGCGTGCTGGGCTGGCCGCTGGAACAGCTCGCCGCTCAGCATCCTGAACTGAAAACGCAAATTAAAGAGAGCCAGAAGCAACTCCTGCCTGCGCTGACCGAAGCCTGGGCCAACAATCCGTCCCTCGATCATCTGCCAGTGGTACTCGACTGGTTTAACGGTCGCCGCACGCCAAACGCCAACCAGCGTCTGAAAGGGGTGATCACCGACCTGAATCTGGCCACCGACGCGCCGGCATTATTTGGCGGATTGATTGCTGCCACCGCCTTCGGCGCGCGCGCCATTATGGAGTGCTTCACCCGCCAGGGCATCCCGGTGAATAACGTGATGGCGCTGGGCGGCATTGCGCGTAAAAACCGCGTCATCATGCAGGCCTGCTGCGACGTGCTCAATCGCCCGTTACAGATTGTCGCCTCTGACCAGTGTTGCGCGCTCGGCGCTGCCATCTTTGCCGCCGTCGCCGCGGGTGTTTACCGAGATATTCCTGCCGCGCAGTTGCTGATGGCCAGCCGCGTCGAAAGCACGCTCCAGCCCGATCCGCTGCAGGCGAAACGCTTCGAGCAGCTTTATCAGCGCTACCAACAATGGGCGCTGAGCGCCGAACAACACTATCTCCCTGTCGCTGCGCCATCGGCTACCACGCCGTCCGCCACAGCAGCGCTGACTCATTAAGGATACGACGATGACCATTTTTAATAATTATGAAGTCTGGTTTGTGATTGGCAGCCAGCACCTTTACGGCCCGGAAGCGCTGCGTCAGGTCACGCAGCACGCAGAACAGGTGGTCAATGCCCTGAATGCGGAAGCGAAACTGCCGTGCAAACTGGTGCTGAAACCGCTGGGCACGCGCCCGGATGAGATCACCGCGATTTGCCGCGATGCCAACTACGACGATAAATGTGCGGGCATGGTGGTGTGGCTGCACACCTTCTCGCCGGCGAAAATGTGGATCAACGGCCTGACCATCCTCAACAAACCGCTGCTGCAATTCCATACCCAGTTCAATGCTTCCCTGCCGTGGGACAGCATCGACATGGACTTTATGAACCTGAACCAGACCGCACACGGCGGCCGCGAATTCGGCTTTATCGGCGCGCGTATGCGCCAGCAGCACAGCGTGGTGACCGGCCACTGGCAGGATAAACAGGCGCACGAACGTATCGGCTCATGGATGCGTCAGGCCGTGTCGAAGCAGGATACCCGTCACCTGAAAGTGTGCCGCTTTGGCGACAACATGCGTGAAGTGGCGGTCACCGACGGCGATAAAGTCGCGGCGCAGATTAAGTTTGGTTTCTCCGTCAATACCTGGGCGGTGGGCGACCTGGTGCAGGTGGTCAACGCGGTCAGCGATGGCGATATCAACGCGCTGGTTGATGAATATGAAAGCAGCTACCGCCTGACGCCTGCCGCGCAAATCAACGGCGACAAACGCCAGAACGTGCTGGATGCCGCGCGCATCGAACTGGGAATGAAACGCTTCCTCGAAGAGGGCGGGTTCCATGCCTTCACCACGACATTTGAAGATCTCCACGGCCTGAAACAGCTTCCGGGCCTGGCGGTACAACGTCTGATGCAGCAAGGCTACGGCTTTGCGGGCGAAGGCGACTGGAAAACCGCCGCCCTGCTTCGCATCATGAAGGTGATGTCAACCGGTCTGCAGGGCGGC
Source organism: Pseudocitrobacter sp. CD920760 (assembly GCF_057782505.1). Classification (NCBI taxonomy): domain Bacteria; kingdom Pseudomonadati; phylum Pseudomonadota; class Gammaproteobacteria; order Enterobacterales; family Enterobacteriaceae; genus Pseudocitrobacter; species Pseudocitrobacter sp. CD920760. The sequence goes on along the minus strand of NZ_CM173490.1, from coordinate 799,470 downwards.
ACCTCCTTTATGGAGGATTACACCTACCACTTCGATAACGGCAACGACCTGGTGCTCGGTTCGCACATGCTGGAAGTGTGCCCGTCGATCGCCGTGGAAGAGAAACCGATCCTCGACGTACAGCCGCTGGGTATTGGTGGCAAGGCCGATCCGGCACGTTTGATCTTCAATACCCAAACCGGCCCGGCAATTGTCGCAAGCCTGGTGGATCTGGGCGATCGCTTCCGTCTGCTGGTCAACACTATCGAAACGGTAGCAACGCCGCACGATCTGCCGAAACTCCCGGTCGCCAACGCGCTGTGGAAAGCGCAGCCGGATCTGGCAACCGCCTCCGAAGCGTGGATCATCGGCGGCGGCGCGCACCACACCGTCTTCAGCCACGCCCTGACGCTGGACGATATGCGTCAGTTCGCTGAACTGCATGGTATCGAGATCACGGTTATCGACAACGACACCCGCCTGCCAGCGTTTAAAGACGCGCTGCGCTGGAACGAGGTTTATTACGGGTTACGTCGTTAACACCCTCACCCTCACCCCGGCCCTCTCCCTGAGGGAGAGGGTGAAAACCCCACACCGAGCACTGTCTCATCCCTCTCCCTCGGGGAGAGGGTTAGGGTGAGGGGGCACACAGGAGCCAACATGCTAGAAGATCTCAAACGCCAGGTGCTCGACGCCAACCTGGCGCTGCCAAAACATAACCTGGTCACCCTCACCTGGGGCAACGTCAGCGCCGTTGACCGGGAGAAAGGCGTTTTTGTGATTAAACCCTCCGGCGTGGATTACAGCGTGATGACCGCCGACGATATGGTGGTGGTCAGCATCGCGACCGGCGAGGTGGTAGAAGGCAACAAAAAACCGTCTTCCGATACGCCCACCCACCGCCTGCTCTATCAGGCATTCCCGACCATTGGCGGCATCGTGCATACCCATTCCCGCCACGCCACCATCTGGGCGCAGGCGGGGCAAGCTATTCCTGCGACCGGCACCACCCACGCTGACTATTTCTACGGTACCATTCCCTGCACGCGCAAAATGACCGATGCGGAAATCAACGGTGAGTACGAATGGGAAACCGGTAACGTGATTGTCGAAACCTTTGAGAAACAGGGCATCGACGCCGCGCAAATGCCGGGCGTGCTGGTTCATTCCCACGGCCCGTTTGCGTGGGGCAAGAATGCGGAAGATGCGGTACATAACGCAATCGTGCTGGAAGAAGTGGCCTATATGGGCATTTTCTGTCGCCAGCTTGCGCCGCAGTTGCCGGATATGCAGCAAACGCTGCTGGATAAGCACTATCTGCGCAAGCATGGTGCGAAGGCGTATTACGGGCAGTAACAAGAAGAGGGTCTGGAAACAGACCTTCTTTTATTTTTATTCTGTTTCAAGCCTCTCTTTAACTTTATTTAAAGGCACGCTATTTTATCCATCATTAAAAACAAGTATTCATTCATATTAAGAATGAATCAGGATTAATAACGTGCCTCCTGAAATTAAATACTCCCTGAATAAAAAAGTAATCTCACGTATCGTTCTCGAAGATAACTTTTTTATTGTGGCAACCATTCCCGTCAGCCTGCTGATTCTACTCATTTTTTCAATTTTTATCGGCGTACCGTTTCTCTCAATGGCGCTGGGTGCGCTTGGTGTAACACTGGTTGCCGAGCTTCTGCTGGCGCTGGCCATCTTTCTTTATTCTCACTGGATAAAATCAAGAACGCCGGCGCAAATCGTTCTCACCGCTGATGCCATCACGATAGATAATAAAAGCTGGCAATGGAAAAACATTGAGACCATAAAACTCACCCCAAATATTTACCCAATGAATAAAAAATACCATCTGGCGATCGCAGACCACGCGGGGCAGAAAACCACCTGGTTTCTGGGATATGGCCACGGCACAAAGTGGGTCATTTTTTCCGACTACCAGTCGCTGTGCGAGCAGGTGGCGTTTTACTGCGAGGGCGAGCCGGGGAAATTTCAATCGTATTGAAAACGCACCTGTACAAAAAACCAGTTAAAACCAACTAAACCAGGTTATAATCAGCGCTTATTCATCAGGTGAGAAACGCGTGTGGCGCAGGCGCAAGCTGGCTTTATCTTAACCCACCACTGGCGGGACACTCCCCAGGGGACAGAAGTCACCTTCTGGCTGGCGACGGATGCAGGCCCGCTAGCCGTGACGCTGCCGCCGCAGGAGTCGGTCGCCTTTATCCCGGAAACGCAGCGCGCGCAGACGGAACGCCTGTTACAGGGTGAGCGCGATGCCCGCCTTGCCCCACTCACCTTACAAGATTTTCACCGCCAGCCGGTGTTCGGCCTCTACTGCCGTTCTCATCGCCAGTTGATGCGCCTCGATAAACTGCTGCGCGAAAACGGCATCACCGTTTATGAAGCGGACATTCGCCCGCCAGAACGCTATCTGATGGAGCGCTTTATCACCGCCCCGGTGTGGTTCGATGGCGACGCACGCGGTAATGGGCTGGTGAATGCACGGCTTAAACCTCATGACACCTATCGCCCGGCGCTAAAATGGGCCTCTATCGATATCGAAACCACCCGTCACGGCGAGCTGTATTGCATCGGTATTGAAGGCTGCGGCCAGCGCGTGGTCTACATGCTCGGCCCGGCCAACGGTGAGGCGTCGGCGATAGATTTTGAGCTGGAGTATGTCGCCAGCCGCCCGCAGCTCTTAGAAAAACTGAATGCCTGGTTCGCTCAGCACGACCCGGATGTGATCATCGGCTGGAACGTGGTGCAGTTCGATTTACGCGTGCTGCAAAAACATGCCGAGCGCTACCGTATTCCGCTGATGCTGGGCCGTAGCAACAGCGAGCTGGAGTGGCGCGAACACGGGTTTAAGAATGGCGTATTCTTCGCCCAGGCGAACGGGCGGCTGATTCTCGACGGCATTGAAGCGCTGAAATCCGCGTTCTGGAATTTCTCTTCGTTTTCGCTGGAGGCGGTGGCGCAGGAACTGCTGGGCGAAGGCAAAGCGATTGATAATCCGTGGGACAGAATGGACGAAATTGACCGCCGTTTCGCCGAAGATAAGCCCGCGCTGGCGAAATATAACCTCAAAGATTGCGAGCTGGTGACGCAGATTTTCCACAAAACGGAGATCATGCCATTCCTGCTGGAACGCGCCACGGTTAACGGGCTGGCGGTTGACCGTCACGGTGGCTCAGTTGCCGCCTTCAGCCACCTCTATTTCCCGCGTATGCATCGCCTGGGTTATGTCGCCCCTAATTTAGGCGAAGTGCCCCCGCAGGCGAGCCCCGGCGGCTACGTGATGGATTCACGCCCCGGTTTGTACGATTCGGTGCTGGTGCTGGATTACAAAAGCCTGTATCCGTCGATTATCCGCTCGTTTTTGATTGACCCGGTGGGGCTGGTTGAAGGGATGAGCCAGCCGGATGCGGAACACAGTATCGAAGGTTTTCTTGGTGCCTGGTTCTCACGCGATAAACACTGCCTGCCGGGGATCGTCGGCCAAATCTGGCACGCTCGCGATGACGCTAAACAGCATAAAAACAAACCGCTCTCGCAGGCATTGAAGATCATCATGAACGCGTTTTACGGCGTGCTCGGTACCAGCGCCTGCCGCTTTTTCGATCCCCGCCTCGCGTCGTCGATCACCATGCGCGGGCACGCGATCATGCGCCAGACCAAAGCGCTTATCGAATCCAAAGGTTACGACGTCATCTATGGCGATACGGACTCCACCTTTGTGTGGCTTAAAAAAGCGCATGATGAAAACGCCGCGGCGAAAATTGGCCGTGAGCTCGTTGAATTTGTTAACCAGTGGTGGGCCGATGAGCTACAAAAATCGGGCTTAACCAGCGCGCTGGAGCTGGAGTTTGAAACCCACTTTTGTCGCTTCCTGATGCCCACTATTCGCGGCGCCGATACGGGCAGTAAAAAACGCTATGCCGGGATGATTCAGGAAGGCACGGAACAAAGAATGCTTTATAAAGGCCTCGAAACGGTGCGCACCGACTGGACGCCGCTGGCGCAACAGTTCCAGCAGGAGCTCTACCTGCGCATCTTCCGCAACGAGCCTTACCGCGACTACATTCTTGAAACCATCGATAACCTGATGTCGGGCAAGCTCGACAGTAAACTGGTCTACCGCAAGCGCCTGCGTCGCCCGCTGGCTGAATATCAGCGCAACGTGCCGCCGCATGTGCGCGCCGCGCGTCTGGCGGACGAACACAACGCGCGTCTGGGCCGCCCGCTGCAGTATCAGCAACGCGGCAGCATCAAATATGTCTGGACCACCAGCGGCCCGGAACCACTGGATTATCAACAGTCGCCGCTTGATTACGAGCATTACCTGACGAAACAATTAGAGCCCGTTGCGGAAGGAATTCTCCCCTTTGTCGACGACGATTTTGCTACAATAGTGACAGGGCAACTGGGGCTATTTTGACAGGTGACTAACGCCGCGCCATCCAGTACCATAGCGCCCTTTCCATTCCTGGACCTCATTCATTCGCCGCCTCTCCTTCAGGCGGTGGATGGGTATTGCCTGCAATTTACAAAGAGATAGAGCCGAACACTTATGCCTTTTACACTTGGTCAACGCTGGATCAGCGATACAGAAAGCGAACTGGGACTTGGTACTGTAGTTGCAATGGATGCACGCACCGTCACCCTGCTCTTTCCGGCTACCGGAGAGAACCGTCTGTATGCCCGAAGCGACTCCCCCGTGACCCGCGTGATGTTCAATCCTGGCGACACGATTACCAGCCATGATGGCTGGCAGTTGCACGTTGATGAAGTTATTGAAGAAAAAGGCCTGCTGGCCTATGTCGGCACCCGTCTGGATACTGAAGAAGCCAATGTCGTGCTGCGTGAAGTGCTGCTCGACAGCAAACTGGTTTTCAGTAAACCCCAGGACCGCCTGTTTGCCGGGCAAATCGACCGTATGGATCGCTTTGCCCTGCGTTACCGTGCGCGTAAATATCAGAGCGAACAGTACCGCATGCCGTACAGCGGCCTGCGTGGTCAGCGTACCAGCCTGATCCCTCACCAGCTCAACATCGCCCACGATGTGGGTCGCCGCCACGCGCCGCGCGTGCTGCTGGCCGATGAAGTGGGTTTAGGTAAAACCATCGAAGCCGGGATGATCCTGCATCAGCAGTTGCTCTCTGGCGCGGCCCAGCGCGTGTTGATCATCGTGCCGGAAACCCTCCAGCACCAGTGGCTGGTTGAGATGCTGCGCCGCTTCAACCTGCGCTTTGCGCTGTTTGACGATGAGCGCTACGCCGAAGCGCAGCACGACGCCTATAACCCGTTTGAAACCGAACAGCTGGTCATTTGCTCGCTGGACTTCGTGCGCCGCAACAAGCAACGCCTGGAGCATTTGTGTGACGCCGAATGGGACATCATGGTGGTCGATGAAGCGCATCACCTGGTGTGGAGCGAAGACGCGCCAAGCCGTGAATATCAGTGCATCGAACAGCTGGCGGAACGCGTGCCGGGCGTCCTGCTGCTGACCGCAACGCCGGAACAGCTGGGGATGGAGAGCCACTTTGCGCGTCTGCGCCTGCTCGACCCGAACCGCTTCCACGATTTTGAGCAGTTTGTCGAAGAACAGAAAAACTATCGCCCGGTAGCCGACGCGGTCGCGCTGCTGCTGGCGGGAAACAAGCTCAGCAACGATGAGCTGAACACCCTGGGCGAGCTGATTGGCGAGCAGGATATCGAAGCCCTGCTGCAAACAGCGAACAGCGACCGCGACGGCGCTGAAGCCGCGCGCCAGGAACTGATCAGCATGCTGATGGACCGCCACGGCACCAGCCGCGTGCTGTTCCGTAACACCCGTAACGGCGTGAAGGGGTTCCCGAAACGCGAGCTGCACACCATCAAACTGCCGCTGCCAACGCAGTATCAAACCGCGATTAAAGTCTCCGGCATTATGGGCGCGCGTAAGAGTGCGGAAGAGCGCGCTCGCGATATGCTTTACCCGGAACAGATTTATCAGGAATTTGAAGGCGATACCGGCACCTGGTGGAACTTCGACCCGCGCGTGGAATGGTTGATGGGCTACCTGACCAGCCACCGCTCGCAGAAAGTGCTGGTGATTTGTGCCAAAGCCGCCACCGCGCTACAGCTGGAACAGGTTCTGCGCGAGCGCGAGGGTATCCGCGCCGCCGTGTTCCATGAAGGGATGTCGATCATTGAACGCGACCGCGCAGCGGCCTGGTTTGGTGAAGAAGACAGCGGTGCTCAGGTGCTGCTGTGCTCTGAAATCGGTTCTGAAGGGCGTAACTTCCAGTTTGCCAGCAATCTGGTGATGTTCGACCTGCCGTTCAACCCGGACCTGCTGGAACAGCGTATTGGTCGTCTGGACCGTATCGGTCAGGCGCACGATATTCAAATCCACGTGCCGTATCTGGAACGCACCGCACAGTCCGTGCTGGTTCGCTGGTTCCATGAAGGTCTGGACGCGTTCGAGCATACCTGCCCGACCGGTCGCACCATCTATGACAGCGTGCACGATCAATTGATCAACTACTTAGCCGCGCCGGAAAACAGTGAAGGCTTTGATGAGCTGATTAAAACTTGTCGCGAACAGCATGACGCGCTGAAAGCACAGCTGGAACAGGGCCGCGACCGTCTGCTGGAAATCCACTCCAACGGCGGCGAGAAAGCGCAGGCGCTGGCCGAAAGCATTGAAGAGCAGGATGACGATACCAACCTGATCGCCTTCGCCATGAACCTGTTTGATATCGTCGGTATCAACCAGGACGATCGTGGCGAAAACCTGATTGTCCTGACGCCGTCCGACCATATGCTGGTGCCGGATTTCCCTGGACTGCCGGAAGATGGCTGTACGGTGACCTTCGAGCGTGATATTGCGCTTTCCCGTGAAGACGCGCAGTTCCTCACCTGGGAACACCCGATTATCCACAACGGCCTGGATCTGATCCTCTCCGGCGATACGGGCAGCAGCACGATTTCTCTGCTGAAAAACAAAGCGCTGCCGGTCGGTACGCTGCTGGTTGAACTGATTTACGTCGTGGAAGCCAATGCGCCGAAACAACTGCAGCTCAACCGCTTCCTGCCGCCAACGCCAGTACGCATGCTGCTGGATAAAAATGGCACCAACCTGGCGGCTCAGGTGGAGTTTGAAACCTTCAACCGCCAGTTGAGCGCGGTTAACCGCCACACGGGCAGCAAGCTGGTTAACGCCGTACAGCAGGACGTTCACGCGATTCTGCAACTGGGTGAAGGCCAGATTGCCAAAGCCGCGCAGGCGCTGATCGATTCTGCTCGCAGTGAAGCCGATGAAAAACTGAGTGCCGAACTGTCGCGTCTGGAAGCCCTGAAAGCGGTGAACCCGAACATTCGTGATGACGAGCTTTCCGCTATTGAAAGCAACCGCCAGCAGGTGATGGAGAGCCTGTCGCAGGCTGGCTGGCGTCTGGATGCGTTGCGTCTGATCGTCGTGACGCACCAGTAACAGGAGCCCGCTATGGGAATGGAAAACTACAATCCGCCGCAGGACCCGTGGCTGGTTATTCTCTATCAGGACGAGCACATTATGGTGGTCAACAAGCCAAGCGGCTTGTTGTCCGTGCCGGGCCGTCAGGAAGAGCATAAAGACAGCGTGATGCTGCGCGTGCAGCGCGACTATCCGCAGGCCGAATCCGTCCATCGTCTGGATATGGCGACCAGCGGGGTGATTGTGGTGGCCCTGACCAAAGCGGCTGAGCGCGAGCTCAAACGTCAGTTCCGCGAGCGTGAGCCGAAAAAGCAGTACGTAGCGCGCGTTTGGGGACACCCTAAACCGCAAGAGGGTCTGGTGGATTTACCGCTGGTTTGCGACTGGCCGAACCGGCCAAAGCAGAAGGTGTGTTATGAAACCGGCAAAGCGGCGCAAACGGAGTATGAAGTGCTGGAGTACGCGGACGATAACACCGCCCGCGTGCTGTTAAAGCCGATTACCGGGCGTTCGCACCAGTTGCGCGTGCACATGCTAGCGTTAGGGCATCCGATTCTGGGCGACCGTTTTTACGCGACGCCCGAAGCGCTGGCGATGGCTCCGCGCCTGCTGCTGCATGCGCAGACGCTGACCATTACGCATCCTGAGTTTGGCAACAGTATGACGTTTAAAGCACCGGTGGATTTTTGAGGCAGTAGTGCATGCCGGGGGCGCTTCGCTTGCCCGGCCTACGAGGTACGGTAGGCCGGATAAGGCGTTTACGCCGCATCCGGCAATGATCGCACGTTACTTAAACCCTTTCTGTTCCTTAATCAGCTCGTACGCACTCTGGATTTCCTGCGCCTTCTGCTTCGCCATCTCCATCATTTCGGGTGGTAAACCTTTCGCCACCAGCTTATCGGGGTGATGTTCGCTCATCAGCTTGCGGTACGCACGTTTGATGGTCGTCGCATCGTCGGTGCTTTTCACGCCGAGCACGTTGCAGGCATCTTCCAGCGTCGGGCCGCGCTGCGCCTGTTGCCAGCCGCCTGCGCCTTGCGACTGCTGCTGATAACCGCCGCCAAACTGCGCCCCGCCCTGCATCATGCGCAGGAACTGATCGAACTGCGCGCGCGAAATCCCGAGTTCCTCGGCAATCACATACAGTACATCGCGTTCGTTCGGATGCAGTGAACCGTCGGCAAACGCCGCCTGAATCTGAATTTCAAGAAACATCCTAATCAGATCAAAACGACCAAAGCAGACGCTACGGAACTGACGCATTTTTTCGCGCAACGGGTAGTTATCTGATTTGCCCACGCGGAACGCCTGCTGTGCCGCGGTGCGAGAAGCGCCGTGCAGGTTCATTCTGTCCATTAACAGACTGGCGATATGAATATCCGCTTCCGTGACACGCCCTTTCGATTTGGTCAGGTGTCCCATGACTTCAAAGGTGGTGGCAAAAAAGAGAGACTGACGCTCCTGTTGATTCGCAAACCAGTTCATCCGGCGGCTGCGCGCCTTGTCAAACATGTGGCCCACGAGCAATCCGAGGACTACGCCCCAGAACCCGCCACCCATCATTAAGGCGATGGCCACACCAATCACTTTACCCCAATACTGCATATACTCCCCAAATCGTCATGCCAGCGGCTAAAATATGCATTATCATACCCGTCATTCAATGCCGTGCCTAACACCTCTGGCCGGGACGGGCAGGATAAGTACTAGCGTCAAGCCGTTGAGTACGTTAGTCTCTGACCGTTTGCAAGCCGCAATGCTATAGATGACGGAACAACAAATACAACGTATGAAAAAACGTATTCCCACCCTCCTGGCGACTATGATTGCCAGTGCCTTGTACAGCCAGCAGGGCATGGCTGCCGATCTCGCTTCGCAATGTATGCTGGGCGTGCCGAGCTACGACCGTCCATTAGTGAAAGGCGAGACTAACGATCTGCCTGTCACGATAAACGCCGATCACGCAAAAGGGAACTACCCTGATGACGCGGTGTTTACCGGCAACGTCGATATCAACCAGGGAAATAGCCGCTTGCAGGCCGATGAAGTTCAGCTTCATCAAAAACAGCCTGAAGGCCAGACGGCGCCCGTGCGCACGGTTGATGCCCTCGGTAATGTACACTATGACGATAACCAGGTGATCCTGAAAGGTCCGAAAGCCTGGTCGAATCTCAATACGAAAGATACCAACGTCTGGGAAGGTGATTACCAGATGGTGGGTCGTCAGGGCCGCGGGACAGCGGATCTGATGAAACAGCGCGGCGAAAACCGTTATACCATTCTGGAAAACGGTACCTTCACGTCGTGTCTGCCGGGTTCAAATACCTGGAGCGTTGTCGGTTCTGAAGTCATCCAGGACCGTGAAGAAGAAGTTGCGGAAATCTGGAACGCCCGTTTTAAAGTGGGTCCGGTTCCGGTCTTTTATAGCCCTTATTTACAGTTACCGATCGGCGATAAGCGTCGGTCCGGTTTCCTGATCCCCAATGCCCGGTACAGCACGAAGAACTACTTTGAGTTCTATTTGCCTTACTACTGGAACATCGCGCCGAACATGGATGCGACCATCACGCCGCACTATATGCACCGGCGTGGCGGCATCATGTGGGAGAACGAATTCCGCTATCTGACCAAAGCGGGCGCGGGTTTGATGGAACTCGACTACCTGCCATCGGATAAAGTCTATAGCGATGAGCACCCGGATGACGATAACAGCCGTCGTTGGATGTTCTACTGGCGTCATGCGGGCGTGCTGGATCAGGTGTGGCGCTTCAACGTCGACTACACCAAAGTCAGCGACCCGAACTACTTCAACGACTTTGACTCCAAATACGGTTCCAGTACCGACGGCTACGCGACGCAAAAATTCAGCGTTGGCTATGCGGTGCAGAACTTCGACGCCACCGTGTCAACGAAACAGTTCCAGGTCTTCGACCGTAACAACAGTAACTCCTACTCTGCTGAGCCGCAGTTGGATGTGAACTTCTATCAGAACGATGTTGGGCCGTTTGATACGCGTATCTATGGCCAGGCGGTGAATTTCGTTAACACCAACAGCAATCGTCCGGAAGCGACGCGTCTGCACCTTGAGCCGACAATCAACCTGCCGCTGTCTAACGGCTGGGGGAGTCTGAACACTGAAGCGAAGCTGTTAGCGACTCATTATCAGCAAAAGAACGTTGAAAACACCCAGTACGATGACTCGGTAAACCGCACGATGCCGCAGTTTAAAGTCGACGGCAAGATGGTGTTTGAGCGCGATATGGACTGGTCTGCGGGCTATACCCAGACGCTGGAACCGCGCGCGCAGTACCTGTACGTGCCTTATCGCGATCAGAGCAACATCTACAACTACGACTCTTCGCTGCTGCAATCCGATTACAGCGGGCTGTTCCGTGACCGTACCTACGGCGGCCTTGACCGCATTGCGTCAGCCAACCAGGTGACGACCGGCCTCACATCTCGCGTATATGATGAATCGGCTATTGAACGTTTTAACGTTTCTGTTGGTCAAATCTACTATTTCACCGAGTCTCGTACCGGTGATGATACAACGACCTGGCAAAATGATGACAACACCGGTTCGTTGGTGTGGGCGGGAGACACCTATTTACGTCTGACCGACCGTTGGGGCCTGCGTGGCGGCATCCAGTACGACAAACGTCTGGATAACATCTCCACCAGCAGCACCACCCTTGAGTATCGCCGTGACCAGGACCGTTTAGTCCAGTTGAGCTACCGTTACGCCAGCCCGGAATATATCCAGGCGACATTGCCGTCTAACTACTCGACGTCAGAGCAGTATAAGAACGGGATTTCGCAGGTGGGCGGCGTAGCCAGTTGGCCGATCGCCGATCGCTGGTCTGTTGTGGGCGCGTATTACTTCGACACCAACAGTCACAAACCGGCCGATCAAATGCTGGGCGTGCAGTATAACTCCTGCTGCTATGCCATCCGTGTCGGCTACGAACGTAAGCTGAACGGCTGGGATAACGAAGGGGCGAAAGATCACGCCGTCTACGACAACGTAATCGGCTTTAATATTGAGCTTCGTGGATTGAGTTCGAACTATGGACTGGGTACCCAGCAGATGCTGCGTTCGAACATACTGCCGTACCAGAACTCATTGTAACGACACTGACAGAAACTTAAGCCGCCGAGCGGTTTGTTAATTGAAATGGAAAAAGTATGAAGAACTGGAAAACGCTGCTTCTTGGTATCGCGTTAGTCGCGAATACCAGTTTCGCCGCCCCACAGGTTGTCGATAAAGTAGCAGCCGTCGTAAACAATGGTGTCGTACTTGAGAGCGACGTCAACGGTCTGATGCAATCCGTCAAGCTCAACGCGGGCCAGGCGGGGCAACAACTGCCGGACGACGCAACTCTGCGCCACCAGATCCTGGAACGTCTGATCATGGACCAGATCATGCTGCAGATGGGTCAGAAAATGGGCGTTAAAATTTCTGACGATCAGTTGGATCAAGCTATCGCCAACATCGCGAAGCAGAACAACATGACAACCGATCAGATGCGCAGCCGTCTGGCTTACGATGGCCTGAACTACAGCACCTATCGCAGCCAGATCCGCAAAGAGATGATCATCTCTGAAGTGCGTAACAACGAAGTGCGTCGTCGCGTTTCCGTCCTGCCGCAGGAAGTGGACGCGCTGGCAAGCCAGATTGGCGACCAGAACGATGCCAGCACTGAACTGAATCTGAGCCACATCCTGATCCCGCTGCCGGAAAACCCGTCTTCTGACCAGGTGAACGAAGCGCAGAGCCAGGCGGAGTCTATCGTTGAGCAGGCGCGCGGCGGTGCTGATTTTGGCAAACTCGCTATCTCCTACTCTGCTGACCAGCAGGCGCTGAAAGGCGGCCAGATGGGCTGGGGCCGCATTCAGGAACTGCCGGGCATCTTCGCGCAGGCGCTGACTACCGCTAAAAAAGGCGATATCGTCGGCCCGATCCGCTCCGGCGTCGGCTTCCATATCCTGAAAATCAACGATATGCGTGGCGGCTCTCAGAGCATCTCCGTGACCGAAGTTCACTCTCGCCACATCCTGCTGAAACCGTCGCCGATCATGACCGACGAGCAGGCGCGCGCGAAGCTGGAAGAGGTTATTGCTGATATTCGTAGCGGTAAAACCACCTTCGATAAAGCGGCAAAAGAGCTGTCTCAGGACCCAGGTTCTGCTAACCAGGGCGGTGATTTAGGTTGGGCAACGCCGGATATGTACGATCCTGCGTTCCGCGATGCGCTGATGAAACTGAACAAAGGCCAGATGAGCGCCCCGGTTCACTCTTCCTTCGGCTGGCACCTGATTGAGTTGCTGGACACCCGTAAGGTTGACCGCACCGATGCCGCGCAGAAAGACAAAGCGTACCGCATGCTGATGAACCGTAAGTTCTCTGAAGAAGCGGCAACCTGGATGCAGGAACAACGCGCCAGCGCCTATGTCAAAATTCTGAGCAACTAATGACGACAACCCATCGTGTGGTGATCACGCCCGGCGAACCCGCCGGGATTGGTCCGGATCTGGTTATCCAGCTCGCCCAGCGCGATTGGCCCGTTGAACTGGTGGTGTGCGCCGATGGCGCACTCCTCAGTGAGCGAGCCGCTCTCCTCGGCCTTCCGCTTTCTCTTCTGCCTTACTCCCCTGACGAATCCGCCCAACCGCAACGCGCCGGTACACTCACCCTGCTCTCTGTGCCGCTACGCGCGCCAGTGACGCCAGGCGAGCTTAACGTGCAGAACGGTCACTATGTGGTGGATACGCTGGAACGCGCCTGTGACGGCTGTCTGAGTGGCGAATTTGCCGCCCTGATTACCGGGCCGGTGCACAAAGGCATCATCAACGACGCGGGCGTGCCCTTTACCGGGCATACGGAGTTCTTTGAAGAGCGCTCACACGCGCCGAAAGTGGTGATGATGCTGGCGACGGAAGAACTTCGCGTGGCGCTGGCGACGACGCATCTGCCGTTAAAGGACGTGAGCGATGCGATCACGGTCGATTTGCTCGACGAAGTGATCACCATTCTGCATCACGATCTGCAAACCAAATTTGGCCTCGCTACGCCGCATATTCTGGTTTGTGGCCTCAACCCGCACGCGGGCGAAGGCGGCCATATGGGCACGGAAGAGATAGATACCATTATCCCGGTGCTGAATACGCTGCGCGCGAAAGGAATGAATCTGAGCGGGCCGCTGCCTGCCGATACCCTTTTCCAGCCTAAGTATCTTGATAATGCCGACGCGGTGCTCGCAATGTACCACGATCAGGGCCTACCCGTGCTAAAATACCAGGGCTTTGGCCGTGGCGTGAATATCACCCTCGGTTTACCCTTTATTCGAACCTCTGTTGACCACGGCACTGCCCTTGAACTGGCAGGTCACGGAAAAGCAGAGGTCGGCAGTTTTATTACGGCGCTTAATCTCGCCATCAAAATGATTGTTAACTCTAAATGAATAATCGAGTCCATCAGGGCCACTTAGCCCGTAAACGTTTCGGGCAAAACTTCCTTAACGATCAGTTCGTTATTGACAGCATCGTTTCGGCGATCAATCCGCAGAAAGGCCAGGCGATGGTTGAAATCGGCCCGGGTCTTGCCGCATTGACCGAGCCGGTTGGCGAACGTCTTGACGAAATGACCGTCATCGAGCTTGACCGTGACCTCGCCGCACGTCTGAAAACCCACCCGTTCCTGGGTCCGAAGCTGACCATTTATCAGCAGGATGCCATGACCATGAACTTCGGTGAGCTTTCGCAAACGCTGGGCCAGCCGCTGCGCGTATTCGGCAACCTGCCGTATAACATCTCGACGCCGCTGATGTTCCACCTGTTTAGCTATACTAATGCGATCGCCGACATGCACTTCATGTTGCAAAAAGAGGTGGTTAACCGTCTGGTTGCAGGGCCGAACAGCAAGGCGTATGGTCGTTTAACGGTGATGGCGCAGTATTACTGCCAGGTTATCCCGGTACTCGAAGTGCCGCCGAGCGCCTTCACGCCGCCGCCAAAAGTCGATTCCGCCGTCGTGCGTCTGGTGCCACATAGCACCAAGCCGTATCCGGTGAAAGACGTTCGCGTGCTGAGCCGCATCACCACAGAGGCGTTTAACCAGCGTCGTAAAACGATCCGCAACAGTCTCGGCAACCTGTTCAGCGTTGAAGTTCTGACAGAGCTGGGCGTCGACCCGACGATGCGGGCAGAAAATATCTCTGTTGCGCAGTACTGCAAGATGGCCAACTATCTGGCAGAGAACGCGCCGCCGAAGGAGAGCTAAACCATGATTGATTCGCCTCGAGTTTGCGTCCAGGTTCAAAGTGTTTACATTGAATCGCAGTCTCTACCGGACGAAGAGCGTTATGTCTTCGCCTACACGGTAACCATCCGCAATCTCGGGCGAACTCAGGTTCAGCTCCTGGGTCGCTACTGGCTCATCACCAACGGCCATGGCCGTGAAACCGAAGTACAGGGCGAGGGCGTCGTTGGCGTCCAGCCGCATATCGCACCCGGTGACGAATATCAGTACACCAGTGGTGCGGTACTCGAAACCCCGCTTGGCACCATGCAGGGCCACTATGAAATGGTCGATATCGACGGCAAACCGTTCTCTATTGACATTCCCGTATTCCGTCTCTTTGTCCCGACACTAATCCATTAAAAACACATGGCTACATACCTTATTGGCGACATTCACGGTTGCTTTGATGAGTTGATCGCATTGCTCGATCAGGTGGAGTTTACCCCTGGGACAGACACGCTGTGGCTGACCGGCGACCTCGTCGCGCGAGGCCCAGGCTCTCTGGACGTGCTGCGCTATGTTAAATCGATGGGCGACGACGTGCGCATCGTCCTCGGTAATCATGACCTGCATCTGCTGGCGGTGTTTGCCGGGATCAGCCGCAATAAGCCCAAAGACAGGCTTAATGCGCTGCTGGAAGCCCCGGACGCCGACGAACTGCTCAACTGGCTGCGTCGTCAGCCGCTGATGCAGGTGGATGAAGAGAAGAAGCTGGTGATGGCCCACGCCGGGATCACCCCGCAATGGGACATGGAAACAGCAAAACAGTGCGCTCGCGACGTCGAAGCGGTGCTGTCGAGCGACTCGTATCCCTTCTTCCTCGACGCGATGTATGGCGATATGCCGAATAACTGGTCGCCACAGTTAACGGGCCTGGCGCGTCTGCGGTTTATCACTAACGCGTTCACCCGCATGCGCTACTGTTTCCCGAACGGGCAACTGGATATGTACACCAAAGAAGCGCCGGAAAACGCCCCTGCACCGCTGAAACCGTGGTTTGCGATACCTGGGCCGGTTACGGAGGAGTACAGCGTAGTGTTTGGCCACTGGGCGTCTCTGGAAGGTCGCGGTACACCGGAAGGCGTGTACGCACTGGATACAGGATGCTGCTGGGGCGGGGATTTAACCTGTCTGCGCTGGGAAGATAAGCAGTACTTTACTCAGGCTTCGAATCGACATATCGATCCCGGAATGGGCGAGGCTGTGGCGTCATAAGGCATGGCTGGAGGTATTTCATGGATGAAACACAGTGTTTGCTCTGTCAAAATCAGCCAAAGTTAGTGCCGCATCAGCTTTGCACCCACTGCGATGAAAAATTCAGGCGGGAACACGTCATCGATGGTGAGGCAGCTCTGTATGGCCTTTCCGCCAGAATGGCCATACAGAAAATTATTGAAGACGCGGATAATCCAGCATTTGTGGAACAGCGAGCCTGGCATCGCAGGCGAATCGCGTTTCTCTGTGACTGCATCGTTCTGGCGCTCAACGATGGCTTTTTTTACCCGGTTCCCCAACAATCCATTCAGAACCTGACGGATATGGCGTCGGCGGTCTGGCTGACAGACAATCATGCATCCAGATTCGTCGATATATGGAAAGAACTTCAGACTCTTTACCCACCAGAAAAGTTGACCAGTGAGCAGCAGCGCGCCAGAGAAATACTTGAACTACTACTTAGCAGTCCCGATGATCTTTATTTATTTGAAATACCAGACATAATCGGTGAGTTTTTCCATGAAAATGTCTGGGTTCAACTCTTCAGAAAACACTTTCCTGACGTTATTCAGCAGTGGGTCGCGCGTTAACTGGCAGACCAACCTGTCTCTTCCAGGAACGAGTCAAATGAATTACCGGCGTTCCAGCACCTCAAAACAGTAGCTATGTGAATTCTGCTCATCCGCGTCGTGGAATTCGCTAAATACAGATTCCCACTGGTCCGGATCGTAATCCGGGAAGTGCGTGTCGCCTTCCACTTCCGCATCAATATGCGTCAGATACAGCTTGTGCGCTTTCGGCAGGAACTGCTCGTAAACGCGGCCGCCGCCAATCACCATAATTTCTTCGACATCGCCACAGGCGGCAATGGCTTCATCCACAGATTTAACCCACTGGACGCGATCGTCGGTGCCTGGCTGGCTACTGATAACGATGTTTTTACGGCCCGGCAGCGGGCGACCGATCGATTCCCAGGTCAGGCGACCCATTACGACAGGTTTGTTAAGCGTGTTGCGTTTAAACCACGCCAGATCGGCGGGGAGATTCCAGGGCATGGCGTTTTCCATGCCGATGACGCGATCTACCGCTAGCGCAGCAATCAGACTGATCATTGAGTGTTTCCCGGATACAAAAAAATTGTCGCCACTATACGGAAAGCATAATCTTTCGTCGACTGGGCGCAGAGTAAAGAATACGAAAATTTTCAGAATTGCTGGCGAGCCCACGGGTGTGAAGTGGACCGCCAGCATTACAGGTAAGTAGAAACAGCGAGTTAGCCGTAAACCCTGCTTAACATCACATTTTTACGCTCAGGCGGAAGGCTTTATTTCGGGCTCGTCTGCGGGGTTACCGCTGTGTTTGCCCTCTTCCGTTCCCTGCCAGCCGTGACGCTGGATAACCGACAGATGATTACGGTCTTCATTGATGATTTCCGTGAGCATCGCGCTGGTGCGTTTGAACACCGCCGCACGCGTCGATGCATCGTTCTCAGCCATTTCCACCATTTCTTCCACCATGCGGGTGTTAAAGCGGCGGAACAGGTCAGCGCGTTCACGCGCCTCGTAAGCGCCCAGCCCCAGCGATTCCAGCGCCATGCGGCCCGATTTCAGCGCGCCTTCGAAGGTTTCACGTTCCGGCGATTCCACCCCGGCCTGACGCAGTTGAATGTAATGCTCAACGTCGCGGGCGCGGGCGATAATCGTCAGGTTCGGGAAGTGCTCTTTCACCAGCTCAGTCAGTTGCAGGCTGGTTTGCGGATCGTCAATGGCGTTAATCAGCACTTCCGCTTTCGACGCCCCGGCGGATTCCAGCATATCAACGCGCGTCGCATCGCCGTAGAACACCTTCATGTCGAATTTACGCAGGGTATCGACGTGATCCGGGTCGTGATCGAGGATCACCATTTTCACGCCGCTGGAGAGCAGCAGACGGCCGGTAATCTGACCATAACGGCCAAAGCCCGCAATAATCACGCGCGGCTGCTCTTCATCAATCTGATCGGCTTCACGCTGCTCGCCACCGCTTTTGCGTGCTTCCATACGGGTCAGCAGCACCAGCAGAATCGGCGTCGCCGCCATCGACAAGGCAACCGCCAGCGTCAGGGCTTTCGCCCAGTCAGCATCCAGCACGTTTGCCATCTGCGCCGCGCCAAAGACGACGAACGCGAATTCACTCCCCTGCCCCAGCAGCACCGCAAACCAGGCGCGCTGAGAGCGCGGAACCTGCAACGGTTTAGCAATCAGCCACAGCATGACCGATTTGATAATCAGGAAGCCAAACAGCAGCGTCACAATACGCAGCGGGTGATCGATAAGCGTACCGAAGTCGATAGACATGCCGACGCCAATGAAGAACAGCCCCAGCAGCAAGCCTTTAAACGGTTCAATATCGCTTTCCAGCGCGTGTCGATACTCCGAACTCGCCAGCAATACGCCCGCCAGAAACGCACCCATCGCCATCGACAAGCCCACTTCTTCCAGCAGGAAACCGAAGCCGAAGACCAGGAACAGCGCCACGGCGCTGAACACTTCCCGCAGGCCGGAACGCGCCACAAAACGCAGTACGGGCCGCGTGACGTAGCGCCCCAGCAGGACAACCAGCACCAGTGCCCCTGCAACCTTAAGCGCAGAAAAGGCAAACGCGCCCAACGTGGTGGATGCACCGCTGGTTGCCAGCAGCGGGATCATCGCCACCAGCGGGATTGCCGCGATATCCTGGAACAACAGCACCGCAAACGCGCTACGCCCTACCTGGGAAACGGTCAGATTACGCTCGTTCATTGCCTGCATGGCTATCGCCGTGGAAGAGAGCGCCAGCGTCATGCCAATCAGTTCCGCCACCTGCCAGCGCAGGCCGAGGAACATACAGAACAGGCCAATCAACGCGCCGCACACCACCATTTGCAGCAGGCCGCCGCCGAAGACTGAGGCACGAAGTTTCCACAACCGTTTCGGGTCGAGTTCAAGGCCGATGACAAACAGCATCAGCACCACGCCAATTTCGGCGAAGTGCAGGATAGATTCGGCATCAGTGACCAGCCGCAAGCCCCACGGGCCGATAATGCAACCGGCAATCAGGTAGCCGAGCACCGAGCCCAGCCCGAGACGCACGGCAATCGGCACAATCAGCGCGGCGGAGCCCAGATAAATCAGCGCCTGAATCAGAGTATGGTTATCCACGATTATCCTCCTGCCAGGCCAGCAAACGCTGTTTGTAATGACGCGCCTTCGCCTGCAGCGTTTCTTCGTCGCAGATAAAGGTGCTATGGAGAGTAAACGGCGGCAGCCACTTCAGGCCGCAGTAAATCGCCGTCGCTTCCAGCGGCTGCGCCAGCACATCGAACCCAGGGTGTGAGCCAATCTCAAAATGGCTTTCCGCCCCGCCGGTGGTGACCGCCCACAGCATACTTTTGCCGTGCAGCGCGGTTCCGCCGTGACCATAGGCCCAGCCGTGCGACAGCACTTTGTCCATCCACAGCTTAAGCAGCGGCGGCGTGCTGTACCATTGCATGGGGTGTTGAAGGATGATGAGGTCGGCACGGCTAAGCGCGCCCTGCTCCGCGGCGATATCGATATTGAAATCTGGATAGAGGCTGTAGAGCGAGCGAACCTCTACGTCGTCCAGCGTCCTTACCTGATCAAGCATTCGCTTATTCGCATGCGAGTGCTGCGGATAAGGATGCGCATAAATAATGAGAATCATGTTTAGCCTGTTATCACTGCATTATTGTTATGTAACAGGAACAGTGTAGACCGCCAGAGGCCTGGCTAACAGAACAATTAGGGGGGAGTTGCGCGACAAGTACATGGGTGGCGCGGCCACCCATCGTCAAATCAAAATCAGTTGTTGAGCTCGTTCATGGATTTAACCTGGTCGCGGTTAATCTGCTCAGTTTTGCCGGTTTCAGCATTTTCATAGGAGACCAGCCCGGTGTCGTCGTCCACCTGCGGCTTGCCGTCGGTCACAATCGTGCGGCCATCGGTGGTTTTCACAGACTGATTCGATGAACAGCCCGCGACAGTAAACAGTGCTGCGGCGGTAAAAATGGAGGTAATCAAAATACG
Source organism: Pseudocitrobacter sp. CD920760 (assembly GCF_057782505.1). Classification (NCBI taxonomy): domain Bacteria; kingdom Pseudomonadati; phylum Pseudomonadota; class Gammaproteobacteria; order Enterobacterales; family Enterobacteriaceae; genus Pseudocitrobacter; species Pseudocitrobacter sp. CD920760. The sequence goes on along the minus strand of NZ_CM173490.1, from coordinate 779,441 downwards.
TTTTTGCATGGTGTTCTCCCTGCTTCTCAGTCACATTATGTCAATTAATTGTTAACTATAGACTAACGTGCTGATGTACATAACAGAACCAGAACACTCCTAAGGTCACCTTTTCAGGACACAGACTTCCCACGAATCGTCATGTTTGCCGTCTGTGTCAGCGACATTCCGCGCGTTTCCGGCGCAAACATCACGGAAATCGCCAGCCCGATAAAAGAAATTCCCGCGCCAATCAGCATCACATTGTTAATCCCATAGCGGGTAATAAACACCGGCAGCGCCCAGGTCGAGATAATCGTTCCCACCCGGCTCAGCGACATAATCACCCCCACCGCAGATGCGCGGATATCCGTTGGGAAAAGTTCATTAGGATAGAGCCATTGCAAAATACCCGGCCCGCCGGAGAAAAACGCGTACACCGCAAACGCGAACACCACCAGCCCAATTCCCAGATTAGACACCACGCCAAGCAACGCCAGCGCCAGGGTCATCATCAAAAAACTGCCGATGAGCAGCATCCGCCGCCCAACGCTGTTAAGCCAGAACATCGCTGGCACACAGCCCAGCATAAAGAAGAGGCTGATCACCACGTTGCCGAGCGCCGCGCTTCTGCCCTGCTCCCAGCCCAACAGGCCGACGATTTGCGGCCCGAAGGTGTAGATGGCGAACATCGGGATCACCTGACAGGTCCAGATGGCCGCGACAAACAGCACAAACGGGAAGTGACGGCGATTGAAGAGTTGCAGGAAGCGCGTCTCTTTCGGTGGTTCATCATCGAATGTGACGGGTTCGCCAAACAGTTTGATCATCATCTGCTGGCACTCTTCCACCCTTCCCTTGCGCAGCAGCCAGCGCGGCGATTCTGGCAGGTCGAAACGGCCTATCAGAATGATCAGACAAGGAATGAACGCGCTGCCCAGCATCCAGCGCCAGCCGCCTTCGACGTCATACAAACAGTATCCCACCAGGTTGGCGCAGGTCGCGCCGACATACCACATCGCGGCGATAAAACCGATGGAGAACGCCCGCTGACGGGTATTGGAAAACTCGGTAATCATGGAAGTAGCGATGGGGTAATCCGCGCCAATCACGATGCCAATCAGTACGCGCATCACCAGCAGCTCGACGGGCGAAGAGACAAACATCGTCGCGACCGATATCAGCCCAATGGCGATGATATCGATCAGGAACATTTTACGCCGCCCGACCTTATCGGAAATGTAGCCAAACAGCGTGGTGCCGACGAACAGCCCCGCCAGCGTCGCCGCGCCCAACAGGCCAATCCATTCGGCATCGAGCTTGAGGAAAGGCGTGAGCTGTTCCAGCGCAACGCCGATTATCACCAGCACATAGCCATCCAGAAACGGTCCGCCGCTTCCCCACAGCATGATCCTGCGGTGAATAGAGGAGAATTTGATGTCATCAAAGTTTCTGGGCTGCGGCATGGTCGTGTCCTGTTTGTTACTTTTGCCGGATGGCGCTAACGCTTACCCGGCCTACATATTCCTGAAGAGCATTCGTTAATTTTTCCCGGTCGGATAAGGCGTCGCCGCCATCCGGCACAAACCTCACCCATAACGGAATTCCACGCCAAATGTGCCGCGCGGATATTCCCATTTTTCCAGCGCTGTCCCAAGGCCAAGAATGCGGCAGGTACCACACTCCAGACATCCCGCGTAATCAAACCGCACGCTGCCGTCATCCTGCTTTTTATACAGCCCGGCGGGACAGGCTTTTACCAGCACATCCAGCGCCGCTTTATCGGGGTCTGTTTTCAAAATGATGTGCGGGTTTTCTTCATCGACATTGAATTTATTGACGCCCAGTTTGACGTCGACGTTTACAGGGGAAGTCATAGTACGGTCACTCCTTTAATGCCGTCCTTCATCAGATTGATAAAACCCACTTTCTTCGCATGCTGAAGGATTTTCTTGCGCATCGGCACCGGCGCGCTGCCATCGATGGTGAACAGATCGCGTGCGACACCCACCACCATTTCCGGATAACGCGTGAACATGCGCGGGTTATCGAGGAACGCGGGCAGGCGCTGATACATGCGCATATCGCGCATCGGGCCGTTATCCAGATGCTGGCGATAAGAAGCCAGGCCGTTGCGGCTGAAATCATTATTCTGTTTCGCGGATAACACCGCTTTCGCCGCCGCTTCCCCCGCAGCCACCGCCAGGTCCATACCGCGAATGGTAAAGCCAAGGTTCATACACATCCCGGCAGCGTCACCGGCGATTAATACGCCATCACCGATCAGTTCCGGCTGCATATTCATGCCCGCTTCCGGTACCACGTGCGCCGAGTATTCCACCATTTTTCCGCCCGCGATTAGCGGGGCGACAGCGGGATGCTGTTTAAAATCTTCAAGCATTTGCGGCACGGATTTCTTTGCATCTTTCAGATGGTGCAAGCCACAGACCAGACCCAGCGAAAGCGTGTCTTCATTGGTATAGAGGAACCCGCCGCCCATCAGGCCGTCGGTCGGTGAGCCGGCAAACAGGCAGGCCGCGCCTTCGTTGCCCTGAAGCTGGAAGCGATCTTCAATCACCGATTTCGGCAGTTCGATCAGTTCTTTCACCCCGACGGCCACGTTGGCGGCATCCACGCGCTTCGCCATACCGAGTTTTTCCGCCAGCAGAGAATTCACACCGTCAGCGAGGATCACCACCTTCGCTTCGAGGATATCGCCATCGGCTTCAACGCCGACCACTTTGCCGTCGCGCTGTACGACGTTATCGACGCGGATCCCGGTGATCAACTGCGCGCCCGCCTCTTCCGCCTGCGCCATCAGCCACGCGTCAAATTTACTGCGTAACACCGAATAAGAGACCTGCGACGCGCTCGCCTCGTCGGCATTGAGATAGTCCATGGTCATCGCCCCTTTTTCGGTCATAAAGGCGAGTTTTTCATGGGTGATGCGCCGCTCAACGGGCGCAATTTCGGCAAAGCCAGGAATGATGCGCTCCAGGCTATGGGCATAAATACGCCCACCGGTGACATTTTTCGCGCCCGCAGAGTTACCGCGTTCGATAACCAGCACATCGGCGCCTTCACGGGCCAGCACCAGCGCCGCCACCGAACCCGCAAGCCCGGCACCGACGATAATGGCATCAAAGATATCTTCAGACATAACCACTCCAGAAGTCAGAAGACAGGGCGCGAAACGCCCTGTACAGAGGCGCTAGCGGGCTAACGCGCGGGTCAGCTCAGGCAGGATCTTCATCAGATCGCCCACGATGCCGTAATCGGCATACTGGAAGATCGGCGCGTTTTTATCTTTGTTGATCGCACAGATCGTCTGCGCACCGTTCGCGCCGACCATATGCTGGATCTGCCCGGAAATCCCGACCGCCAGATAGAGCTCCGGTTTCAGCATCAGGTTGGAGATACCGACATAGCGCTCATGCTCCATCCATTTTTCGTTTTCCGCGACCGGGCGAGAACAGGCCAGTTCAGCACCAATCGCCTGACACAGCGCCTCGGCAAGCGGGATATTCTCTTTGCTGCCGATACCGCGACCCACGCTGACCACCAGACGTGCTTTGTCCAGATCAACGTTGCTGCTCTGGCGCGGCTTCGTCGCCGTGCGGGCGATCGCTACCGCAGGGGCTTGCCACTCAACTTTCTGCGCCTCACCGCTGAGCGATGCGTTCGGCTGTACGGCATCAAACGTTCCACTACTGAGCGTCATCACCGCGAACGGCGAGCGGATCGTCTCTTCGCCAATCGCCAGGCCGCCATACACCATGTGTTTAACCGCAACGCTACCCTCTTGCGCCACAACTGCGCTGGCATCGTTAGAGACTGCCGCCGACAAGCGGAAGCCGAGTTTCGCCGCCAGCAATTTACCGCGACGGCTGTTTGGCAACAGCACGAGGCCATTGGCCCCCTGCTGGCGGATGGTATCGGCCATCACGCCCGCATAATCTTCCATCATGCGATCGTCCGGCTTGCCACACAGCTGCCATACCTGATTGGCACCCAACTGGAACGCCAGCGCGCTGTCCGCGTCGCTGAGGGTGAACGTATGGATTTTTTCGCCTAATACCTGTGCACCACTCATCAGTTCCGGCAGGCGAGAAGGGGTATCGCTGAATACCCAGACACTGGAAAACTTGCTCATAACATCCCCTATTAGTTAATGATTTTTCGCAGATGATCGACAAATTTGGCGACCTGTTCTTCGCCATCACCTTCAATGATGATGCGCTGACGCTCGCGCTGTTTCGGCGCGGCAACCTGCTGCGAAGAGGTGCTTTCCTGCGCGGTGAAGCCAATATCCGCCGGCGACCACACCTGAACCGGTTTTTTCGCCGCACCCAGAATGGCTTTCATTGAAGGAATCTGTGGGGTATTGATATCGGTTGAGACGGCCACAACCGCCGGCAGCGGGATAGCCAGCGTTTCGGTTTCATCTTCCAGCTCGCGCTCAACGGTGAGCGTGTTGTCGGTAAGTGACAGGATCTTGCTGACGCCGTTCACCGCCGGGATGCCCAGAGTTTCGCCCACCAGCAGGCTCACCTGCTGCGCATAAAGGTCAGAAGATCCGTCACCGCACAGAATCAGATCAAAGCCTGACTTCTGTGCCGCGGCGGCCAGCGCGGCGGCAGTGTGCTGCGGCAGCGCGTGTTCGAATTGATCGTCAATCACCACAACCAGTTCATCCGGCCCGCGAGAGAGCACATCTTTGCGGCCTTTGACGTTGGTCAGCGCCTTACCGCCCACGCTCATGGCAATCACCTGAGCGTCCGCGGCCTGTTGTTTTAACTGGCAAGCGGCTTCGATGGCGTTGAGATCGTATTGGCTGATCTTCGCATCCGCTTTGCTGAAATCTAATGAACCATCAGCGTTATTGATCGCAATATCCTGTTCATCAGGCACGCACTTGTAGCAAGTAATTATCTTCATTGCATCTCCAGAAATCATGAAGGGATCATCGTCCATATCGGCGGTGGTAAATATAGATATCACGCACTTTAATTCGGAAATAAAACAATAATCACCAATATTGAAAATGTCACACGCTGAAAAATACAACTTTCAATAATGTTATCTATCTCAACAATATTGAACACACGGTTCTCATTTGCGAGATTTTCAATATTGTTTGGCGGATCACCAATATTGAAAGACAACGGCCTAATTTAGCCACCAAAGAACCAATATACCAATGATTAATAAAGATAATTTATCGATTTCCCCGCAAACATCCTCACACGAAAAAGTGTGACAGATATCACGGAATGCCTGAATTTGAATACCCATTATGAATTACTTTCTAACGCCACTTTGAGGTTAAATAGTTATTAATAAATTATTAACAATAATAGACAAAAAATGGAACAACCGGGAACGCTAAATAATTTTAGTCTTCACAGTGGAATTCACTCATGAAAAATGAAAAGAGAAAGTCAGGAATAGAGCCGAAGGTTTTTTTCCCGCCGTTAATTATTGTTGGAATACTTTGCTGGCTAACCGTTCGCGATCTTGACGCGGCGAACATCGTTATTAATGCCGTATTTAGCTATGTCACCAATGTCTGGGGTTGGGCATTTGAATGGTACATGGTCGTCATGCTGTTTGGTTGGTTCTGGCTGGTATTTGGCCCGTACGCTAAAAAGAAACTCGGTAACGAACCGCCGGAATTCAGTACCGCCAGCTGGATTTTTATGATGTTCGCCTCCTGTACGTCAGCTGCCGTGCTGTTCTGGGGCTCCATCGAAATCTACTACTACATCTCCACACCGCCGTTCGCGCTTGCGCCTAACTCGACCGGGGCGAAAGAGATTGGCCTGGCGTATAGCCTGTTCCACTGGGGGCCGCTGCCGTGGGCAACCTACAGCTTCCTCTCCGTGGCGTTTGCTTACTTCTTCTTTGTTCGCAAGATGGACGTGATTCGCCCCAGCTCCACCCTGGTGCCGCTGGTTGGCGAAAAACACGCGAAAGGTCTGTTCGGTACCATCGTCGATAACTTCTACCTGGTAGCGTTAATCTTCGCGATGGGCACCAGTCTGGGTCTGGCGACACCGCTGGTCACCGAGTGTATGCAGTGGCTGTTTGGCATTCCGCATACGCTGCAACTCGACGCCATCATCATCACCTGCTGGATTATCCTGAACGCCATCTGCGTCGCCTGCGGCCTGCAAAAAGGGGTCAGGATCGCCAGTGACGTGCGAAGCTACTTAAGTTTCCTGATGCTCGGCTGGGTGTTCATCGTTAGCGGCGCCAGCTTCATCATGAACTACTTCACCGACTCCGTCGGGATGCTCCTGATGTATCTGCCGCGCATGCTGTTCTATACCGACGCGATCGGCAAAGGCGGCTTCCCGCAGGGCTGGACAGTCTTCTACTGGGCATGGTGGGTCATTTACGCTATCCAGATGAGTATCTTCCTCGCGCGTATTTCCCGTGGTCGTACCGTGCGTGAACTCTGCTTCGGTATGGTACTGGGCCTGACCGCATCGACCTGGATTTTGTGGACCGTCCTTGGCAGCAACACCCTGCTGTTGATGGATAAAAACGTCCTCAACATTCCGCAACTGATTGAACAACACGGTGTGGCGCGCGCCATCATTGAAACCTGGGCCGCATTACCGCTCAGCACCGCCACCATGTGGGGATTCTTCATCCTCTGCTTTATTGCCACCGTCACGCTGATTAACGCCTGCTCCTACACCCTGGCGATGTCCACCTGTCGCGAAGTGCGCGATGGTGAAGAACCGCCGCTGCTGGTACGTATCGGCTGGTCTGTACTTGTCGGTGTTATCGGTATTGTCCTGCTGGCACTTGGCGGCCTCAAACCAATACAAACGGCGATTATCGCCGGCGGCTGCCCGCTGTTCTTCGTCAACATCATGGTGACGCTCTCCTTTATCAAAGACGCGAAGCAGAACTGGAAAGACTAATTAAACCCAACACGATTAAGAGGTTAGAAGATGGATTTCAATTTGAATGATGAGCAGGAACTGTTTGTCGCCGGTATTCGTGAACTGATGGCCAGTGAAAACTGGGAAGCCTATTTTACCGAGTGCGATCGCGACAGCGTCTACCCGGAACGTTTTGTGAAAGCGCTGGCCGATATGGGGATCGACAGCCTGCTGCTGCCGGAAGAACACGGTGGACTCGACGCCGGGTTCGTCACCGTGGCGGCGGTATGGATGGAACTGGGCCGCCTTGGCGCACCGACCTACGTGCTCTATCAATTGCCGGGCGGCTTCAACACCTTCCTGCGCGAAGGCACCCAGGAGCAGATCGATAAGATCATGGCCTTCCAGGGCACCGGGAAACAGATGTGGAACTCGGCGATTACCGAACCGGGCGCGGGCTCTGACGTCGGCAGTCTGAAAACCACCTACACCCGCAAAAACGGCAAGGTCTACCTCAACGGCAGCAAATGCTTCATCACCAGTAGCGCTTACACCCCATACGTGGTGGTGATGGCGCGCGATGGCGCATCCCCGGACAAAGCGATTTACACCGAATGGTGCGTCGATATGAGCAAACCGGGTATCAAGATCAACAAGCTGGAAAAACTCGGCCTGCGTATGGACAGCTGCTGCGAGCTGACCTTCGACGACGTTGAGCTGGAAGAAAAAGACATGTTTGGCCGCGAAGGCAACGGTTTCAACCGCGTGAAAGAAGAGTTTGACCACGAACGTTTCCTGGTGGCGCTGACCAACTACGGCACCGCGATGTGCGCCTTCGAAGACGCCGCCCGCTATGCCAACCAGCGCGTGCAGTTTGGCGAAACCATTGGCCGCTTCCAGCTGATTCAGGAAAAATTTGCCCATATGGCCATCAAGCTTAACTCCATGAAAAACATGTTGTTTGAAGCTGCCTGGAAAGCAGATAACGGCACTATTACTTCTGGTGACGCGGCGATGTGTAAATATTTCTGCGCCAATGCCGCTTTTGAAGTGGTAGATACCGCGATGCAGGTACTCGGCGGCGTGGGGATTGCGGGTAACCACCGTATCACTCGCTTCTGGCGTGACCTGCGCGTAGACCGCGTCTCCGGCGGCTCTGATGAAATGCAGATCCTGACGCTGGGCCGTGCCGTGCTGAAACAATATCGTTAACCAGGCAACATGCCCGGTGCGGTTTCGATGTCGGATGGCGGCTACGCCTTATCCGACCTACCCCGGGCCTGTGATTTTGTAGGCCGGATAAGGCGTAGCCGCCATCCGGCAACAGGAGCTATATCATGACCACTCATTTACCGATGCCTGCTTTTGGACCTCTCGCCGGGCTACGCGTGGTTTTTTCCGGTATTGAAATCGCCGGGCCGTTCGCCGGGCAAATGTTTGCCGAATGGGGCGCGGAAGTTATCTGGATTGAAAACGTCGCCTGGGCCGACACCATCCGCGTGCAACCCAACTACCCACAGCTGTCGCGCCGCAACCTGCGCGCGCTGTCGCTCAATATTTTCAAAGATGAAGGCCGCGAAGCGTTTCTGAAGTTAATGGAAACCACCGATATCTTTATCGAAGCCAGCAAAGGCCCGGCCTTTGCGCGTCGCGGCATCACCGACGAAGTACTGTGGCAGCACAACCCTAAGCTGGTTATCGCCCACCTCTCCGGCTTCGGTCAGTACGGAACAGAGGAGTACACCAATCTTCCGGCTTACAACACTATCGCTCAGGCCTTTAGCGGCTATCTGATCCAAAACGGTGATGTCGACCAGCCCATGCCCGCGTTCCCGTACACCGCAGACTATTTCTCGGGGATGACCGCCACCACCTCCGCCCTCGCGGCCCTGTATAAAGTGCGCGAAACGGGTAAAGGCGAAAGCATTGATATCGCGATGTATGAAGTCATGCTCCGTATGGGCCAGTACTTCATGATGGACTATTTCAACGGCGGAGAAATCTGCCCACGCATGACCAAAGGGAAAGACCCCTACTACGCCGGTTGCGGGCTCTATAAGTGCGCCGATGGCTACATCGTGATGGAACTCGTAGGCATCACACAAATCAATGAATGCTTTAAAGATATTGGTCTCGCGCACATTCTGGGTACGCCAGAAGTACCAGAAGGCACACAGTTGATCCATCGCATTGAGTGTCCCTATGGTTCACTGGTAGAAGAGAAGCTTGATGAATGGTTGGCGGCGCACACGATCGCCGAGGTCCAGGCCCGCTTTGCCGAGCTGCATATTGCCTGCGCCAAAGTGCTGACCATCCCTGAACTGGAAGGCAACCCACAGTACGTCGCTCGAGAATCCATCACCGAATGGCAAACCATGGACGGTCGCACCTGCAAAGGCCCGAACGTAATGCCGAAATTTAAAAACAACCCAGGGAAAATCTGGCGTGGTATGCCGTCGCACGGCATGGACACCGCCGCCATTCTGAAAAATATCGGCTACAGCGAGGGCGATATTCAGGCACTGGTTGGCAAAGGGCTGGCCAAAGTTGAGGATTAACAGGATGCGTTAGCCGGGGTCACCGGCTAACCACCAGGACTATTTTGTGGGTGAATGCGCAATGGATATGGTTGGCGGGCAACACTTGCGTCAGATGTGGGACTGTCTGGCGGAAGTTTACGGTGAGAAAACGGCGCTGATAGTGGAATCCTGCGCGGGTGACGTGCAGCAATTCAGTTATGCATCGCTCAATGCGGAAATCACGCGCACGGCAAATCTGTTTCACGCGCTGGGCGTGCGTAAAGGCGACAAGGTTGCGCTGCATCTCGATAACTGCCCGGAGTTTATTTTCTGCTGGTTTGGGCTGGCCAAAATCGGCGCGATTATGGTGCCGATTAACGCGCGGCTGTTACAGGAAGAGAGCGCATGGATTTTACATCACTGCCAGGCACGCCTGCTGGTGACCTCCACACGTTTTTATCCGATGTATCGCAGGATTCGCGCGGCGCACACCACCCAACTGGAAACGATCTGTCTGATAGATGGCGAAGATGAAGAACTTGATTTCCAACGCCTGAAAGCGGAGCAACCCGCCACACTGCGCTATACGCCACCGTTAAGCCCGGAAGATACCGCCGAAATTCTGTTTACCTCTGGCACCACGTCGCGCCCCAAAGGCGTGGTGATCACCCATTATAATCTGCGTTTCGCAGGCTATTACTCCTCCTGGCAGTGCGCGTTGCGCGCAGACGATGTTTATCTGACGGTGATGCCCGCGTTCCACATCGACTGCCAGTGTACCGCAGCGATGGCAGCCTTTTCCGCCGGGGCGACGTTTGTGCTGATTGAAAAATACAGCGCCCGCGCCTTTTGGGGGCAGGTTCGTCACTACGGCGCGACCGTCACGGAATGCATTCCGATGATGATCCGCACGCTGATGGTACAGCCACCTGCGCCGACCGACAGTCAGCATCGGCTACGCGAAGTGATGTATTACCTGAATCTTTCGGTCGCGGAGAAAGACGCGTTTATTGAGCGCTTTGGCGTACGGCTGCTCACCTCGTATGGCATGACAGAAACCATCGTCGGCATTATTGGCGACAGGCCCGGTGACAAACGGCGCTGGCCGTCGATTGGCCGCCCCGGTTTTTGCTACCAGGCGGAAATTCGTGATGACCAGAACCGGCCGCTACCGCCGGGTGAAATCGGTGAAATTTGCATTAAAGGCGTGCCGGGGAAAACGCTCTTTAAAGAGTACTATCTGCGCCCGGATGCCACCGCCAGCACATTGCAGGCGGATGGCTGGCTGCACACCGGCGATTCAGGCTACTGCGACGACGAAGGCTTTTTCTATTTTATTGATCGCCGCTGCAACATGATTAAACGCGGGGGAGAAAATGTCTCATGCGTTGAGCTGGAAAATATTATCGCTGCGCATCCCAAAATTCAGGACATCGTGGTGATTGGTATTAAAGACGATATTCGCGACGAAGCCATAAAAGCCTTCGTGGTACTCAATGAAGGCGAAACCTTAAGTCAGGAAGAGTTTTTCCACTTCTGCGAAACGCATATGGCGAAATTTAAAGTGCCGTCTTATATGGAGATCAGAACCGACCTGCCCCGGAACTGCTCAGGGAAAATAATTAAGAAGAACCTGAAGTAACGACTCTGGCGGCAGTCATGCCGCTGAATATTCTCTGAAAACAAAAACGAACCTGTTTTTGTGGGGCCGCTATTGCCCGCTGAAAACAGAAAAAGGAGTGGAACATGAGTGATTCATTACATCTGACCCGTAACGGCGCGATTCTGGAAATAACCCTCGACCGCCCGAAAGCCAATGCCATCGATGCAAAAACCAGCTTCGAAATGGGCGAAGTTTTTCTCAATTTTCGCGATGACCCGGAACTGCGCGTCGCCATTATTACCGGCGCGGGCGAGAAGTTTTTCTCTGCGGGATGGGATCTGAAAGCCGCCGCCGAAGGGGAAGCGCCAGATGCCGACTTCGGCCCGGGCGGGTTCGCCGGGTTAACCGAAATTTTTGACCTCGATAAACCGGTCATTGCCGCAGTAAACGGCTACGCCTTTGGCGGTGGCTTCGAACTGGCTCTGGCCGCTGATTTTATTCTGTGCGCGGATAATGCCAGCTTCGCCCTGCCGGAAGCCAAACTCGGTATCGTTCCGGACAGCGGCGGCGTGCTGCGTCTGCCGAAATATCTGCCTCCGGCAATCCTCAACGAAATGGTCATGACCGGGCGCCGCATGACGGCGGAAGAAGCGCAGCGCTGGGGCATCGTGAACCGCGTAGTGTCACAGCCAGAACTGATGGCGAACGCCCGCGAACTGGCACAGCAGTTAGTGCAAAGCGCCCCGCTGGCGCTGGCGGCGTTGAAAGAAATTTACCGCACCACCAGCGAAATGACCGTTGAAGAGGGTTACCGTTTCATGCGCAGCGGCGCGTTAAAACATTACCCGGCAGTGCTGCATTCCGAAGATGCCATCGAAGGCCCATTAGCGTTCGCCGAAAAACGTGAACCGGTGTGGAAGGGGCGTTAACCCGGCAATGCCCCCGTAGGCCGGATAAGGCGTTTACGCCACCATCCGGCAAATCACGGCACAGGAGTCAACATGAGCATATACGCCTTTGAAGGCCTGATCCCCGTCGTTCACCCGCAGGCTTACGTCCACCCCAGCGCGGTGCTGATTGGCGATGTCATTATCGGCGCGGGTGTCTACGTGGGCCCTCACGCCTCGCTGCGCGGCGATTACGGGCGGTTAATCCTTGAGGCCGGGTCAAACCTCCAGGATGGCTGCATCATGCATGGCTATTGCGACACGGATACCATCGTGCGCGAAAACGGCCATATCGGCCACGGCGCGATTCTTCACGGCTGCGTGATTGGCCGCGACGCTTTAGTCGGCATGAACAGCGTCATCATGGACGGTGCGGTAATTGGTGATGAAAGCATTGTCGCCGCCATGAGCTTTGTGAAAGCCGGTTATATCGGCGCGCCCCGGCAGATGCTGGTCGGCTCCCCGGCACGATTTCTGCGGGAGGTGACCGACGAAGAGATGCGCTGGAAACGGCTCAACACGCAGGAATATCAGGACCTGGCAGCGCGCTGCAAGACGGGATTACGTTTAACCGAACCGTTAAGCGAGAAGGAAGAAAATCGACCGCGCCTGAAGGGCACGACGGAGGTACAACCGAAACGCTGATGTTGCCGGATGGCGCAACCCATCCGGCGGAACAGGATTATCGACGCATACTCTTAGACAACATCATTTGCCATTTTTGCTCACGATTAAGCCCGGCTGGCGGTACCGCAGGTATATGCGGCGTTTTCCTCACACCAGCCATTTTTTCCCGTACATGATGATTGACTCGCTCATACAGTTGAGAATCAATGGCCACCACTTTTACCAACCGCTGACACTGACACCCTCGCCCTTCCAGCTTATTGGGGATCATTTTGACTTCACAGCTAATTTCTCCCACCTCAGAGAGAATATAGGAAAGTGTATTAATCGCTTTGCTGTGTTCAATATCGAAATGAATGGAGATCTCTCTTGCGGTTACCCAACGATCTTCTGCCATGATCCATTCGGCAATTAACAAGTAGAGTGGCTTACCAACACATTGTTCACTCATATTCACACCATTTTTACGAATTAAAAATCTGTTATGGCCTGCTCACATTAAGCCACATTAAAATCAGGGTTATGTGAAATGGTATGCGACTTAAATGTTGAGGGATGTGATCTAAATCGTGGTTGTTACAATGAAAAGAGATTAAGGCGCCAGGAATGTTCTGAAGGCGAAAAAAAACGGTTCCTTTACAGGAACCGTTTAATCAGACGAGAGAAATGCGCTTACTTGGTGATCTGCGCGTGCATTTCCTGCACCGAAATCACTTTCTCTTTCGCATCCGCATTCAGCGCCATGGACGTTGCGAAACCGCCGTTCAGGGTGGTGTCGTAATGTACCTTGTACTGCAACGCGCTGCGGCGAATCAGCTTGGAGTCTTCAATTGCCTGACGACCCGCGGTGGTGTTGATGATGTAGGTGTATTCGCCATTCTTGATACGGTCCTGAATGTGCGGACGACCTTCATGCACCTTGTTCACCAGACGTGGGTTGATACCCGCTTCGCCCAGAACAATCGCCGTGCCGTGCGTCGCGTCCAGCTCGAAGCCATGCTTCAGCAGTTTTGCCGCCAGGTCAACAACGCGTTCTTTGTCGCCTTCGCGCACGGAGAGCAGCGCGCGGCCCTGTTTCTTCATGGTGGAGTTACTGCCCAGCTGCGCTTTCGCAAAGGCTTCTGCGAACGTGCGGCCCACGCCCATCACTTCCCCGGTAGAGCGCATTTCTGGCCCCAACAGCGGGTCAACGCCCGGGAATTTGTTGAACGGCAGCACCACTTCTTTCACCGAGTAGTACGGCGGGATGATTTCTTTGGTCACGCCTTGCTCGGCCAGCGTTTTGCCTGCCATCACACGCGCCGCCACTTTCGCCAGCGGAACACCGGTCGCTTTAGAGACGAACGGTACGGTACGCGCCGCACGCGGGTTAACTTCAATCAGGTAGACTTCGTTATCTTTCACCGCAAACTGCACGTTCATCAGGCCGCGCACCTGCAATTCGAAGGCCAGTTTCTGCACCTGCTGGCGCATCACATCCTGAATTTCCTGGCTCAGCGTGTACGCTGGCAGAGAACATGCAGAGTCACCGGAGTGTACGCCTGCCTGCTCGATGTGCTCCATGATGCCGCCAATCAGCACCATTTCGCCGTCGCAGATTGCGTCCACATCTACCTCTACCGCATCGTCGAGGAAGCGGTCGAGCAGTACCGGCGCGTCGTTAGAGACGCTAACGGCGGTCTGGAAGTAGCGTTTCAGGTCAGCTTCATCGTAAACGATTTCCATCGCGCGGCCGCCAAGGACGTAGGACGGACGCACCACCAGCGGGTAGCCAATCTCTTTCGCTTTCTCAACCGCCATTTCGATCGCGGTGACGGTGGCGTTTGCCGGCTGTTTCAGTTTCAGGCGGTCAACCGCATGCTGGAAGCGTTCACGGTCTTCCGCACGGTCGATAGCATCCGGGCTGGTACCGATAACCGGTACGCCAGCGGCTTCCAGTGCGCGCGCCAGTTTCAACGGGGTCTGGCCGCCGTACTGGACGATAACGCCTTTCGGCTTCTCGATACGCACGATTTCCAGCACATCTTCCAGGGTTACCGGCTCGAAGTAGAGACGGTCGGAGGTGTCGTAGTCGGTGGAGACGGTTTCCGGGTTACAGTTCACCATGATGGTCTCGTAACCGTCTTCGCGCAGCGCCAGTGAGGCGTGTACGCAGCAGTAGTCGAATTCGATACCCTGACCGATACGGTTCGGGCCGCCGCCGAGGACCATGATTTTGTCACGGGTGGACGGGTTGGATTCGCACTCATCTTCGTACGTGGAGTACATGTACGCGGTGTCGGTCGCAAATTCTGCCGCGCAGGTATCCACACGCTTATAGACCGGGTGCAGGTTGTACTGGTCACGCAGTTTGCGGATTTCCGCTTCACGCACGCCCGCAAGTTTAGCCAGACGCGCATCGGCAAAGCCTTTGCGTTTCAGCTGACGCAGGAAGTCCGCGTCGAGGCCGTTGATACCGACTTCCGCTACTTTCTCTTCCAGGCGTACCAGCTCTTCAATTTGAACCAGGAACCAGCGGTCGATGTTAGTCAGGTTGAAGACACCATCGACAGACATCCCGGCACGGAATGCATCGGCGATGTACCAGATACGCTCAGCGCCTGCATCTTTCAGCTCGCGGCGAATTTTGGTCAGCGCTTCCGGGTCATCCAGGCTCACTTTCGGGTCAAAACCCATCGCGCCCACTTCCAGGCCGCGCAGTGCTTTTTGCAGGGATTCCTGCTGCGTGCGGCCAATCGCCATCACTTCCCCGACGGATTTCATCTGAGTGGTCAGACGGTCATTCGCACCGGCAAATTTCTCGAAGTTAAAGCGAGGGATTTTGGTCACAACGTAGTCGATGGACGGTTCGAAGGAAGCCGGAGTACGGCCACCGGTGATGTCGTTCATCAGTTCGTCGAGGGTGTAACCCACCGCCAGTTTCGCCGCCACTTTAGCAATCGGGAAGCCTGTCGCTTTCGATGCCAGTGCAGAGGAGCGAGACACGCGCGGGTTCATTTCGATAACAATCAGACGACCATTTTTCGGGTTAACCGAGAACTGGACGTTAGAACCGCCGGTTTCGACGCCGATTTCACGCAGTACCGCCATCGAGGCGTTACGCATGATTTGATATTCTTTATCGGTCAGCGTTTGGGCTGGTGCGACAGTGATGGAGTCACCGGTGTGGATACCCATCGCATCGAAGTTTTCGATAGAGCAGACGATGATGCAGTTGTCGTTTTTATCACGCACCACTTCCATCTCGTACTCTTTCCAGCCAATCAGTGATTCATCAATCAGCAGTTCGTTGGTTGGGGAGAGATCCAGACCGCGCTCGCAGATTTCTTCGAACTCTTCGCGGTTATAAGCGATACCGCCGCCGGTGCCGCCCATGGTAAAGGATGGACGGATAATGCACGGGAAGCCAACGTCAGCGGCAACCGCCAGTGCTTCTTCCATAGTGTGCGCGATACCGGAACGCGCGGTATCGAGACCGATTTTCTTCATCGCGACGTCGAAGCGACGGCGATCTTCTGCTTTATCAATCGCGTCTGCGGTGGCACCAATCATGGTGACGCCGAACTCTTCCAGCACGCCCTGACGTTCCAGTTCCAGCGCGCAGTTCAGCGCTGTCTGGCCGCCCATGGTCGGCAGCACCGCATCCGGGCGCTCTTTTTCAATAATCTTGCGCACCACTTCCCACTGAATCGGCTCGATGTAGGTCGCATCGGCCATTTCCGGGTCGGTCATGATGGTTGCCGGGTTGGAGTTTACCAGAATGACGCGGTAACCCTCTTCACGCAGCGCTTTACACGCCTGGGCGCCGGAGTAGTCAAACTCACACGCCTGGCCGATAACAATCGGGCCCGCACCCAGAATCAGGATACTTTTTATGTCTGTACGTTTTGGCATGGCTCTTATAACTCCTGATTATTTCGCGGACTGACGATATTGCTCAATAAGCTCGATAAAGTGGTCGAACAGCGGTGCGGCATCGTGCGGGCCTGGGCTCGCTTCCGGGTGCCCCTGGAAACTGAACGCTGGCTTATCGGTACGGTGAATACCTTGCAGCGTGCCGTCGAACAGGGATTTATGCGTCACGCGCAGATTCGCAGGCAGCGTTGCTTCATCCACCGCGAAACCATGGTTCTGCGCGGTGATCATCACCACGTTCTTATCGATATCTTTCACCGGATGGTTGCCGCCGTGGTGGCCGAACTTCATCTTGATGGTCTTCGCACCGCTCGCCAGCGCCAGCAGCTGATGGCCAAGGCAGATGCCGAATACCGGAATGTCGGTTTCGAGGAATTTCTGAATCGCGGTAATCGCGTAATCACATGGTGCCGGGTCGCCTGGGCCGTTGGAGAGGAACACGCCGTCCGGGTTCATCTTCAGCACATCTTCCGCAGACGTTTGCGCCGGAACGATGGTCAGGCGACAGCCACGGTCAACCAGCATGCGCAGAATATTGCGTTTCGCGCCAAAATCGTAGGCAACGACGTGGAATGGCAGCTCTTCTTCTTTTTTGGCTTCCGGCAGCTCTTCTGCCAGTGTCCAGCTACCCTGCGTCCAGCTGTAGGATTCGCGGGTGGTGACTTCTTTCGCCAGGTCCATTCCGTTCAGGCCCGGGAATGCACGGGCTTTTTCCAGCGCCAGCGCCGCATCGAGGTTATCCCCTGCGATGATGCAACCGTTCTGTGCGCCCTTCTCGCGCAGCAGACGCGTCAGCTTACGGGTATCGATATCGGCAATCGCCACGATGTTATGGCGTTTCAGGTAGGAAGAGAGGTCTTCAGTATTGCGGTAGTTGCTGGCAATCAGCGGCAGGTCACGGATAACCAAACCTTGCGCATGAACCTGAGAAGACTCTTCGTCAGCAGCATTGGTGCCGACATTGCCGATATGAGGATAAGTAAGAGTAACGATTTGGCGAGAATAGGAAGGATCAGTGAGGATTTCTTGATAACCGGTCATTGAAGTATTGAAAACGACTTCCCCAACCGCCGAACCTGTTGCCCCTATGGCCCGACCGTGAAACTGGGTTCCGTCTTCCAGAACCAATAGCGCTGACTTAATCAAAACACCCTCCAGAGAATATTCACTCACTTTATTTGCATATTAATTCACAATGGTGACATAAATCAATGCAAATCTGCTTACCTTTGAATTTCTGGCAAACGGCGGCATTCTAGAGAGAGCCCAGACAAAAGTCTACCTTAAAGGGCATTTTTTATTATTATTTTGCGCCACTGGCTTTAACTGACGCTTTTAACAGGCAAAAAGATCATCTAACTCACACTGTAAAACGCTTGCGGGGCTTAAAGAATGTTAAAAATGGACTTGGGCGTGAAAAAAGTAGACCGGATGGTCAAAATTTACATTTAAACAACCAACAACACCAAGATAAGTTGTTATTTTATGCATTTCACACACAAAACAACGCGAGACTAATAAAATAAAGGGCGATAAAATATCGCCCTATGCAATCAATACCTTACTGACTGCAATACCACATCACGATGGGTAATAAATACTATAATTCATTAAGATTAAGCACATCACGCATATCAAAAAGACCGTTTTGTTTCGACTTGAGCCATAAAGCCGAACGCACCGCGCCATTGGCAAACGTCATGCGGCTGGACGCTTTGTGCGTAATCTCCACGCGTTCACCAATATCGGCGAACATCGCCGTATGTTCGCCGACGATATCGCCCGCACGCACGGTCGCAAAACCGATAGTGCCCGGTACGCGCTCACCGGTATAACCTTCACGGCTGTAAACGGCGCACTCTTTCAGATCTTTATCCAGCGCCGAGGCAATCGCCTCGCCCATCGCCAGCGCCGTGCCTGATGGCGCATCCACTTTGTGACGATGGTGCGCTTCAATAATTTCGATGTCGGTATAGTCGCCCATCACTTTGGCCGCTTTTTCCAGCAGCTTCAGCATGACGTTCACGCCTACGCTGAAGTTGGCCGCAAAGACAATCGCTATCTCCTGAGAGGCATCGCGAATAGCCTGCTTGCCTGCATCATCAAAACCGGTGGTCCCGATAACCATGCCTTTCCCGTGCTCACGGCAGAACGCCAAATGCGTCAGCGTGCCTTCCGGGCGGGTAAAATCGATAAATACATCAAAATCATCTTTAACCGAGTCGAGGCTGCTCTGAACGGTTACGCCAGTTTTCCCCGCGCCCGCCAGTTCGCCCGCATCACTGCCCAGCAGGCTGGAACCTTCGCGCTCCAGCGCCGCGCCCAACTGAACGCCTTCCATTGCGATCGCCGCCTGAATTAACTGGCGCCCCATACGTCCACCGGCCCCGGCAATGGCAACACGGATTTGTGCATCATGCATAGCTATTCTCTTTTGTTAATTTTGCGTAAACCGTTCTCAGAGTAACCAGCCCGCCCGGAGGCCGCCAGCCGAAAACGCCCATAATTAGAATTAAATGATAAACAGAGGGGAATATCAGTAAAAGCCATGATTCATCGGAAAGGACGAATCATGGCTAAAGCTGAAAGGTTAAGGCGTAAATCTAACGCTTTTACACCGTTCTAATGGAAAGTGTCTGAGTTATTGTCATTTCCCAACAGAATTATTCTCTGCGTAAGAAGACACCTAGGGCGCAAGTCGGAGCACCTCCGCCACCCACTTACGGAATCCGTCCACATCCAGCCCCAGCGCAACCTGCACATTCGCCGGTTGGCCGAGTCGGTCCTCAATATCCACCACGGTGGTACCGGCGGTATAGGTTCCCTGCGTCTCGACGGCGACAAAGCACGGTTTCAGGGTAAACAGTTCCGGTCGCACCAGCCACGCGATAGCGCAGAGATCGTGCATGCGCAGGCCGCTTTGCATGCTGCCGCTGCGGTAGTGGCTGAACAACGAATGCAGCATTTTGCCGGTTTTATTGAGAGCCGGGAGCGTTGCCAGATAGTCCGGTGTCAACACGGCCTGGTTAGTCACATCCAGGCCGCACATCACAATTTCCAGCCCACTCTGGAAAACCTGCGCAGCGGCTTCCGGGTCGATAGCGATGTTAAATTCGGCGTTTGGCGTGAAATTACCCCGCCCGGCCGAACCACCCATAATTACCAGGCGGCGGATATTAAACTGGCACTCCGGATACTGAGAGAACAGCAGCGCGATATTGGTGAGTGGGCCGATGGCGACCAGCGTGACAGGTTCAGGTGAGTGCATCAGCGCATCGCGAATGGCGATAAACGCCGGTTTCTCCAGCGGCTGACGCTGATGTTCGGTAAAGTCGTAACCTTCCATGCCGGACTGCCCGTGCACATAGGCCGCATCGCGCAGCGGGCGCACCAGCGGCTTTGCCGCACCCTGAGCCAGCGGAATGTTAGCCTCCCAAAAATGCAGCAACTGGAGAGCGTTACGCGTGGTTTTCTCAACGGAAACGTTGCCTGCAACGGTAGTCATAAGCTGGAGATCCAGCTCCGGGGCAAACAGAGCAGCCGCAATGGCAGCGGCATCGTCAATGCCAGGATCGGTATCGAGAATAATCGGCAGGCGCATATTTCCTCCATAAAAAAATGCCAGACATTAAGTCTGGCATATTGTCATATTTATGAAGGGAATAACTTACTCGACTTCACGAACATCCACACGCAGCTCGCGCGGCACTTCAAAGACAATGTTCTCTTCGCGGCCTTCCAGTGGAATCGCTTCGCCGCCGCCGAGGGTTTGCAGACGCGCAATCACATTCTGCACCAGAATATCCGGCGCGGATGCACCGGCGGTAACACCGACGCAGGTGGCGTCTTTCACCCACTCTTCCTGGATATCCGTTGCGTCATCAATCAGATAGGCTGCTTTGCCCATCCGCTGCGCCAGTTCAGCCAGACGGTTGGAGTTCGAGGAGTTTTTCGACCCCACGACCAGCACCACGTCAGCCTGTTCCGCCAGCGAGCGCACGGCTTCCTGACGGTTAGTGGTGGCGTAGCAGATATCATCTTTACGCGGGCCGACGATTTTCGGGAAGCGCTTGCGCAGCGCATCAATCACATCAGACGTATCGTCAACGGAGAGCGTGGTCTGGGTCATAAACGACAGTTTGGCGTCGTTTTTAACATCCAGCGTCCAGACATCTTCCGGCGATTCCACCAGGTACATTCCCCCTTCCGGGTTGCTGTACTGGCCCATGGTGCCTTCCACTTCCGGGTGACCAGCATGGCCAATCAGAATGGATTCTTCACCACGGCGGCTGGCACGGGCGACTTCCATATGGACTTTGGTCACCAGCGGGCAGGTAGCGTCGAAGACGGTCAGATCGCGGCTTTTCGCTTCGTTGCGCACAGCCTGAGACACACCGTGAGCGGAGAAAATCAGAATCGCGCCGTCAGGCACTTCGCTGATCTGCTCAATAAAAATCGCGCCACGCTCGCGCAGGCTGTCGACCACATAACGGTTGTGTACCACTTCATGACGCACGTAGATTGGCGCGCCGTAAATCGCCAGCGCGTTTTCAACAATGCTGATAGCGCGGTCTACACCCGCGCAAAAACCGCGCGGGTTAGCCAACAGGATCTGCATTTCAGGCCTCCAGTACCGGATCGATCTCCAGTACTTCAATATCAAAATGAACGGTATGGTCTGCCAGCGGGTGGTTGAAATCAACGGTGATGGAATCGCCGTTAATCTCACGGATAACGCCTGGCATCTCGCTGCCATCCATAGCGGTAAAGAGCATGATTGCGCCGATTTCAGGTTCGCCCGCATCCATAAATTCGCGGCGGGAGAAGTACTGAATCAGGTCCGGCGTCGAGACGCCAAACGCGGCATCCGGCTCCAGAGAAAATTCTTTTTTGTCACCCGCTTTCAGGCCCAGCAGATGTTGTTCCAGCCCTTCAGAGAGCGAGCCATCGCCCAGGCGGAACAGCGCCGGTTTGCCGTTGTTGCGGGTCGATTCGGCGGTAGAACCGTCATCGAGTTTCAGTGAGAAATGCACCAGAACG
Organism: Pseudocitrobacter sp. CD920760; assembly: GCF_057782505.1. Taxonomy (NCBI): domain Bacteria; kingdom Pseudomonadati; phylum Pseudomonadota; class Gammaproteobacteria; order Enterobacterales; family Enterobacteriaceae; genus Pseudocitrobacter; species Pseudocitrobacter sp. CD920760. The sequence continues at coordinate 757,915 of NZ_CM173490.1, read as the reverse complement.
GCGCTGTTGCTCTGTACAGATTCAGACATGCAGGTTTGCTCTTTAAAATGGCGCCGCCTGTCTGCCCGGTGGCGCTACGCTTACCGGGCCTACAAGGATCGCAATAATTGTAGGCCGGATTAGCGCAAGCGCCATCCGGCATTTTTTTATGCGGCTTTTTTCTCTTTGGAAGGTAAGAAACCTTCCAGCACGATCAACGCCGCGCCGACGCAGATTGCGCTATCGGCCAGGTTGAAGGTGGCAAAGTGCCAGTCGCCGACGTAGAAGTCGATCATATCGACCACGAAGCCGTGCCACAGGCGGTCAAACAAATTACCCAGCGCGCCGCCAATAATCAGCGCATAGGCGATGTTATTGAGCTTCTGAGTGGCCTTCGAGCGGTACATCAGCACCGTCAGCGCCACGCAGATACCAATAGCGATACCGGCAAAGAACCAACGCTGCCAGCCGCCGCTGTCGGCGAGGAAGCTAAATGCCGCGCCATAGTTACGCGCATAATGCAGATTAAGCGACGGGAACAGCGGTACCGTATCCCCCAGAGCAAAGTTCTGGAGGATCAGGAATTTGCTGCCCAGATCGATAATCAGCACGACGACGACCAGCCACAGCCAGCGTAGCCCTGTTGAACACATCGATTTACTCATCAGGCAAACTTACGTTTTTCGCCATCACCGGCGATGTTGCTGACACAGCGTCCGCAAATTTCTGCGTGTTCCGCCACCTTGCCGACGTCCTGGGTGTAATGCCAGCAGCGCGGACACTTCTCACCTTCGGCTTTGCTCAGCGCCACTTTCAGCCCTTTGAGCAGTTCGCTCTGCTGAGCATCAGCAGGTGCTGCGTTATATTCCGCAACGTTGGCACCGGAGGTCAACAGGACAAATCGCAGTTCTTCGCCCAGCGCGGTCAGTTTCGCCGCCAGTTCTGGTTCCGCGTACAGGGTCACTGCCGCTTCCAGAGAACCGCCGACTTTCTTATCCGCACGTGCCTGTTCGATAACCTTGTTCACTTCGCCACGCACCTGCAGCAGAACGTCCCAGAAGCCGTCGTTCATGGCTTCGGTTTCGCCCAGGCCAAACAGGCCTTCATACCATTCACCGGTGAACACGTATTTCTCGCGATCGCCTGGCAGGTAGCCCCAGATTTCATCTGCGGTGAAGGACATGATCGGCGCCATCCAGCGCACCAGCGCTTCGGCGATGTGGTACAGCGCAGTCTGGCAGCTACGACGCGCTACGCTGTCTGCTTTCGCGGTGTACTGGCGGTCTTTGATGATGTCGAGATAGAACGAGCCCATTTCAACGGAGCAGAAGCGCATCAGACGCTGTACCACTTCGTGGAAATCGTAGGATTCGTACGCTTTCAGGATATCTTCCTGCGCTTCTTTCGCGCAGCCTACCGCCCAGCGATCCAGCACTACCATCTCTTCCGGTTTCACCATGTCTTTCAGCGGATCGAACCCGTTCAGGTTCGCCAGCAGGAAGCGCGCGGTGTTACGGATACGACGATAGCTGTCGGCAGCACGTTTCAGGATTTCGTCAGAAACGGCCATTTCACCGGTGTAGTCGGTCGATGCCACCCACAGACGCAGGATATCCGCGCCGAGTTTATTCATCACGTCCTGCGGAGAAACGGTGTTACCGATGGATTTAGACATCTTACGGCCCTGACCATCCACGGTGAAGCCGTGGGTCAGTACCTGACGGTAAGGCGCTTTGCCTTTCATCGCCGTGGAGATCATCAGGGAAGACATGAACCAGCCGCGATGCTGGTCAGAACCTTCCAGGTACATATCCGGCGTATGGCCGCCAAATTCCGGACGCGCATCAACCACGGAGTAGCTGGTAGACCCGGAGTCAAACCAGACGTCCAGGGTATCCGGCACTTTCACGTAGTTGTCTGCGTCGTCACCGAGGAGCTCACGCGGGTCGAGATCCCACCACGCCTGAATACCGTCTTTCTCAACGTATTTCGCCACTTCTTCGATCAGTTCTGTAGTATGCGGGTGCAGCTCTTCGGTGTCTTTATGCACGAACAGCGACATCGGCACGCCCCAGGTACGCTGACGGGAGATACACCAGTCAGGGCGGTTCGCCACCATCGATTCGATGCGCGCTTTACCCCATGCCGGGATCCAACCGCTCAGATTTTCTTTCGCCAGACCTTCCTGCTCGATACGGTCGATCTCTTTGAGCGACTGAATACGCAGGCCTTTTTGATCCATGCTGATGAACCACTGCGGGGTCGCACGGAAGATGATCGGCGTTTTGTGACGCCAGCAGCAAGGGTAGCTGTGCTGCATTTTTTCTACGTGCAGCAGTGCGCCTTTCTCTTGCAGCAGCTCAACGATTTTATCGTTCGCTTTGAAGACGTTAACACCGTCCAGCCCAGGGTACGTACCCGCCAGGTAAGCGCCGTCCGGGCCAACCGGGTTAGCGATTTCCAGACCATATTTCTGGCTGATGGTGTAGTCGTCCGGGCCGTGACCACCGGCGGTATGTACCGCACCGGTACCCGCGTCCAGCGTAACGTGGTCGCCCAGAATTGCCGGCACGTCGAAGCCCATGAACGGGTGCTGGAAACGCATCAGTTCAAGCTCTGCGCCGTTTACGGTCCCCAGCACGGTATAATCTGCCGCGCCGATACGCTTCATCACGCCATCGAGCAGATCTTTCGCCACGATAACGGCCTGGCCATCAACCTGCACCAGCGCGTAGTCGAACTCTTTGGAAAGCGAGATTGCGCGGTTTGCTGGCAGCGTCCACGGGGTAGTGGTCCAGATAACCAGGGAAACCGGCCCGTTGACGTTGGCAACACCGAATTTCGCTTTTACCGCATCCGCGTCAACCGCGTGGAAGGCCACGTCGATGGACGGAGAGGTTTTGTCATAGTATTCCACTTCCGCTTCAGCCAGCGCTGAACGGCAGTCAACGCACCAGTGAACCGGCTTCGCGCCTTTCAGCATGTGGCCGTTATGGATGATTTTACCGAGTGCACGAATGATGTTGGCTTCGGTTTTGAAATCCATAGTCAGGTAAGGATGCTGCCAGTCGCCCAGCACGCCCAAACGGATGAAGTCTTTACGCTGACCATCCACCTGACCCGCTGCGTATTCACGGCATTTCGCACGGAATTCTGCGGCGGTGAACTTCTCGCCCGGCTTACCGAACTCTTGCTCGACTTTCAGCTCAATTGGCAGACCGTGGCAGTCCCAGCCCGGCACGTACGGAGAGTCGTAACCCGTCAGACCTTTGGACTTAATAATAATGTCTTTGAGAATCTTGTTAACAGAGTGACCAATATGAATGCTGCCATTCGCATATGGAGGGCCATCATGCAGAATGAAGGTTTTTTTGCCCTTTTTCGCGGCACGAATGATGCCGTACAGGTCATCTTCGGTCCAACGCGCCAGCATTCCCGGTTCGCGCTTGGCGAGATCGCCGCGCATCGGGAACCCTGTTTCCGGCAAATTCAGGGTAGATTTATAGTCACTCATTAGATTCTCGATTCCGTATTTAAACGTACGTATTCAGGCATTAAGCCGGTTTTGAAAGCCCAAAAAATTCGCGGGCCGTTAATTCGTCACGCGCGATTTGCGCTTTAAGCTCATCCAGCGACGCGAATCGCTGCTCATTGCGTATTTTTTTACGCAGGATAACGTCTATATGGCGACCGTAGAGGTCCATTACAACGTCCAACAGATGCACTTCCAGTTGCTGGCGCACGCCAGCCACCGTTGGGCGGGTACCGATATTGGCAACGCCGGTATACACTTTGTCGCCAAGCCCCGTCACTTCTACCGCATAAACCCCTTTAACCGGGGAGACCTGACGACGCAGCGGTAAATTCGCCGTCGGGAAACCGATGGTGCGTCCTAACTCATCGCCGTGCACCACGCGTCCGGAGATAGTAAAAGGATGCCCCAGTAAATTTTCAGCCAGTTCGAGCTGGTCATCCGCCAGCGCCTGGCGCACAGCGGTGCTGCTGATGCGTACACCGCCCTCGCAGAAGGTTTGTGTGCTGGTGACATCAAAGCCAAACTCAGCGCCCGCCTTCTGTAATAACAAGAAATCACCCTGACGACCAGCGCCAAAGCGGAAATCATCACCCACAGCCAAAAACTGGACGCCTAAACGCTTCACCAGCAGGGTGCGGATAAAGTCCTGCGCGCTCAGCGCGGCAAAGCGGCGATCAAAACGCAGACAGACGACATAATCGACACCGCTCTCGGCCAGATAGCGTAGTTTTTCACGCAGACGCGTCAGACGCGCGGGGGACTTATCGCCCGCAAACAGCTCCAGCGGCTGCGGTTCGAAAATCATCACCACGACAGGCAGATTACGCGCACGCCCTTCGGCACGCAGACCCTGTAGCAACGCCTGGTGGCCACGATGCACACCGTCGAAATTTCCAATGGTCAGCACACACCCGTGCGGGGCCTGACTGAGATTTTGTATGCCGCGTATCAGCTTCATGTCTGGCTCAAAAGAGTGAAAATCGCCAAAGTATACCTTGTACAGCAGTCGACGTTAACCGGCGATTGCACCTTGTACAGGGAAAGAGACAATGATTTCATCAGCATCACGATAAAAGGCAAGAAAATCTGTGCCGGTCGTGCGAATTTTATGCCGGAAAGGCTGTATTCATCGCCGACAAGCTGGTAGAATCCTGCGCCATCAATACGTAATGAAGCGTTGATACATTAACGGCGCTTATTTGCACAAATCCATTGACAAAAGAAGGCTAAACGGGCATATTCCTCGGCCTTTGAATTGTCCATATAGAACACATTTGGGAGTTGGACCTTGGCTAATATCAAATCAGCTAAGAAGCGCGCCGTTCAGTCTGAAAAGGCTCGCAAGCACAACGCAAGCCGTCGCTCTATGATGCGTACTTTCATCAAGAAAGTATACGCAGCAATCGAAGCTGGCGACAAAGCTGCTGCAGTTAAAGCATTTAACGAAATGCAACCGATCGTGGACCGTCAGGCTGCTAAAGGTCTGATCCACAAAAACAAAGCTGCGCGTCATAAAGCAAACCTGACCGCTCAGATCAACAAACTGGCTTAATCGCCTGCTTGTTATCGCTTTGTTGAAAAAACCCGCCTCGTGCGGGTTTTTTTACGTCTGCGTTTTATTGCGGAAGCGCAAATAGCGCAGAATAATCCCGGTTACAAATCCGCTGCACCGCCGGATGCTGAATCATTCGCTCAGCAAATATTGCGTGGTACTCCTCCATGACGTTTTCCATCCTGCCAATCTCGATAATGCTCTCGTCGGCAAAGAAATCATGCCCGTAAAGCGTGGGTGCCACGAAAATCGCATTGTGCGCAGAGCCAAACGCTTTCATCAATGCCGCATCGTCAAACTCGCCGAGGATTTCGACCTTCAGCCCCTGGGTGTTAAACCAGTTCAATAGCTTGCGCCCAAGCATCGAGCGGCGACCCGGTATTAACAAACGACGCTCTTCCAGGCAGGCGGGAAACGATTTTTCCGGCGGCGGATTCATGCACCAAAAACTGACGCCACATTCGCCAATCTTCACCGAAAACAGCCCTTCCTGCTGGGTGGAATCGATCGGACAATCGGAGATAATCATATCCAGCTTATGCTGGCTGAGCTGCTCCAGCAGCATCTCATGTGTCGATTCAAAGCAGCGCAGATGGATTTGTTCATCTTCCACGACGGCCGCGTCCAGCACACCGCTAACCAGCCGTTTTGACAGTGCATCCGCCACGCCCACATCAAACAGCAAATTCGACTCTTTGCGGTAGTTGATGATATCGAGCATCTCCTGGCTCAGGGTGAACATCTTATCGGCGTAGCGAAACACCAGTTCACCCAGTTCGCTCGGCTCAATGCCACGCCCTTTGCGTTTGAAAAGCTTGCCCTGCAAGCGCTCTTCAAGGGCTTTGATCTGCCCGGTGATGGTCTGCGGCGTCAGGTACAGCGCTTCGGCGGCACCGACAACAGAGCCTTCTTTGTAAACATGCCAGAAGTAGTAGAGATGGTTGTAGTTAATGTGCGACATCTGTGGTTTCCTCCCTGAAATGTTATCGCGCCGGATGGCAACGTAGCCATCCGGCAAATCATTCACACTAATTATGCATCTTCAGGCTTCAGATGCATACGCAGCAAACTGTATCCCACGACCGCCGACAGCAGCGAGCCCAGCAGAATGCCCAGTTTTGCCCAGGTGATCAGCTCTGGATCGACCGCGCCAAACGCGAGGCTGGCGATAAAGATAGACATAGTAAAACCGATACCGCACAGCAAACCAACCGCCATGATCTGCGAGAAGTTTGCCCCTTCCGGCAGACGCGCCAGCTTGAGTTTCAGCGCCAGCCAGCAGAAGAGGGAAATCCCCAGCGGCTTACCGATAAACAGACCGGCGATAATGCCCAGCGGCAGCAGCGAGGTTAACCCTTCCAGCGTCACGCCCTGCAAGGATACGCCCGCATTGGCAAAAGCGAACAGCGGCAGAATCATAAACGCCACCCAGGGATGCAGCACATGCTCCAGTTGTTTGGCCGGTGATTTACCGTTTTCCGTTTTCAGCGGAATAAAGAAGCCGACAATCACCCCGGCAAGCGTGGCATGCACGCCCGATTTCAGCACCGCTGTCCACAGGATCACGCCCACCAGAATATAGAGTCCGGTGCGACGCACGCCGCTGACGTTGAGAATCGCCAGCGCCGCAATGGCCGCCGCCGCAATCGCCAGGGACAACAGCGACAGGTCATGGGTATAAAACAGCGCAATAATAACGATCGCGCCCAGGTCATCGATAATCGCCAGCGCCATCAGGAAGATTTTTAACGACGCAGGCACGCGACTGCCGAGCAGCGCCAGCACACCTAAGGCAAAAGCGATATCCGTCGCCGCCGGGATCGCCCAACCGCTGCTGGCAACAGGATCCTGGAAGTTGAACGCCAGATAGACCAGCGCCGGCACCACCATACCGCCCAACGCAGCCACTACCGGGAATATCGCCTGCCGACGGGTCGCCAGCGCGCCTTCAACCATCTCGCGCTTGACCTCCAGGCCAATCAGCAGGAAGAAGACCGCCATCAACGCATCGTTGATCCACAGCAGCATGTTTTTATTGATTTCAAGGGCGCCCACTTTCAACTGGACCGGCGTGTCCAGGAACGCATGGTAGAGACCGCTGGTCGCGCCCATGTTAGCCAGAAGCATGGCGAGAGTCGCCGCAATAATCAGGATAATCCCGCCAGAAGCATCACTATGAAAGAAACGCTGTAAATGTTTCACTTTTACTCTCTCTTTTACTGCTTATTCATCGATTAAACTAGGGTATCGTGAAAGAAAGATCGGCAAAATCAGTTTATATCTGGATTATAATTCAGTTTTTACGAGGTTTACTTTTACCGGATGCGCTACGCTACTCCGGCCTGGCACAAATAAAAAACCCCATGCAGGCACGGGGTTTCAGATTTTGCTGCGCAAGCAGAACGTTAGCGCGTCAGATCGTCAAAGAACTTTTTCACGCCATCGAAGAAGCTTTTAGAGCGCGGGCTGTTTTTCTCACCCGTCGGGCCACCAAAGCTTTCCTGCAACTCTTTCAGCAACTGTTTCTGCTTGTCGTTCAGGCCAACCGGGGTCTCCACCACTACGCGGCACAGCAGGTCACCCTGCGCACCACCGCGAACAGATTTCACACCTTTCCCGCGCATACGGAACAGTTTGCCGGTTTGGGTTTCACCAGGCACTTTCAGGTTAACGCGACCGTCCAGCGTCGGCACCTCAATTTCGCCGCCCAGCGCCGCCATGGCGAAGTTAATCGGCACTTCACAGTACAGGTTATTGCCTTCACGCTCGAAGATAGCGTGCTGTTTTACCTGAACCTGAACGTACAGATCGCCTGCTGGTGCGCCATGTTCGCCTGCTTCACCTTCGCCAGAAAGGCGAATGCGATCGCCGGTATCCACACCCGCCGGAATTTTAACCGACAGAGTTTTGGTTTTCTCAACGCGACCATGACCGTGACATTTGTTGCACGGATCTTTGATCAACGTACCGCGGCCCTGACAGTGCGGACAGGTCTGCTGTACGGCGAAGAAGCCCTGACGCATCTGCACCTGGCCTGCACCATGACAGGTCGGGCAGGTTTGCGGCTGGGTCCCCGCTTTAGCACCGCTGCCGTGGCAGACGTCACACTCTTCCAGCGTCGGGATACGGATCTCTTTGGTGACACCACGGACCGCTTCTTCAAGGGTCAATTCCATGTTGTAGCGCAGGTCGGCACCGCGTGAAGCACGCTGACGGCCACGACCGCCGCCGAAGATGTCGCCAAATACGTCACCAAAGATATCGCTGAAGTCAGCGCCGCCGCCAAAGCCGCCGCCACCGCCCATACCACCCTGTTCAAAGGCAGCATGACCGTACTGGTCGTAGGCCGCACGCTTCTGCGCGTCGGTCAGGATTTCGTAAGCCTCTTTAATTTCTTTAAATTTGGCTTCGGCTTCTTTATCACCCTGGTTGCGGTCCGGGTGATATTTCATGGCCAGGCGCTTGTACGCCTTTTTGATTTCACGCTCTTCCGCTGTTTTGGAAACGCCTAAAATCTCGTAATAGTCTTGCTTTGCCATTGTTTTTTATCTGCCCCTAACATGCATGAACGGGCGGAGAGGAAACCCTCTTCGCCCGTGTCAGTAATTACCCAATCAAAGGGCGATTATTTTTTATCTTTTACTTCTTCGAACTCTGCATCGACAACGTCGTCATCTTTAGCATTGTTCGCGGAAGCGTCAGCGCCTGCTGCGCCAGCCTGCTGCTGTGCATGCTGCTGCTGAGCGATTTCCATCAGTTTCTGGGAAACCTGTGCCAGCGCCTGCATTTTCGCTTCAATGTCGGCTTTATCTTCGCCTTTCAGAGAACCTTCCAGTGCAGTCAGTGCAGACTCGATAGCGGTTTTGTCATCAGCCGGCAACTGGTCGCCTGCTTCTTCAACCTGCTTACGGGTGCTGTGCAGCAGATGGTCACCCTGGTTACGCGTCTGAACCAGTTCTTCGAACTTACGGTCAGATTCGGCGTTCGCTTCCGCTTCGCGCACCATTTTCTGGATCTCTTCTTCATTCAGGCCAGAAGAAGCCTTGATGGTGATTTTCTGCTCTTTACCGCTGTTTTTGTCTTTCGCGGAAACGTGCAGGATACCATCAGCATCGATATCGAAGGTGACTTCGATCTGCGGCATGCCGCGCGGTGCCGGGCTGATACCATCCAGGTTGAACTGACCCAGAGATTTGTTATCAGACGCACGTTTACGTTCACCCTGAATCACATGGATGGTTACCGCAGACTGGTTGTCTTCAGCGGTAGAGAACACCTGGCTGTGTTTCGTCGGGATCGTGGTGTTTTTGTTGATGAGCGCAGTCATCACGCCACCCATGGTTTCGATACCCAGAGACAGCGGGGTAACGTCCAGCAGCAGTACGTCTTTCACTTCACCCGTCAGTACACCACCCTGAACCGCAGCACCGATAGCCACAGCTTCATCCGGGTTCACGTCTTTACGCGGCTCTTTACCAAAGAATTCAGCTACTTTCTTCTGAACCATTGGCATACGCGTCTGACCACCGACCAGGATAACGTCCTGAACGTCGGATACGGACAGGCCAGCATCTTGCAGAGCCACTTTCAGCGGGTCGATAGAACGGTTAACCAGATCTTCAACCAGGCTTTCCAGTTTCGCACGCGTCACTTTAATGTTCATGTGTTTCGGACCGGTCGCATCTGCGGTGATGTACGGCAGGTTCACGTCGGTCTGCTGAGCAGAGGAAAGCTCGATTTTGGCTTTTTCTGCTGCTTCTTTCAGGCGCTGCATGGCCAGCGGGTCGTTACGCAGGTCAATGCCCTGATCTTTCTTAAATTCGTCAACGAGGTAGTTGATCAGACGGGTATCGAAGTCTTCACCACCCAGGTGGGTATCACCGTTGGTTGCCAGAACTTCGAAGGTTTTTTCGCCGTCAACTTCGTCGATTTCGATAATAGAGATATCGAAAGTACCACCACCCAGGTCGTACACCGCGATAGTGCGGTTGCCGACTTCTTTATCCAGGCCGTAAGCCAGTGCGGCAGCGGTCGGTTCGTTGATGATACGTTTTACTTCCAGACCTGCGATACGGCCAGCATCTTTGGTTGCCTGACGCTGAGCATCGTTGAAGTATGCAGGTACGGTGATAACCGCTTCCGTTACCGGTTCACCCAGGTAATCTTCAGCCGTTTTCTTCATTTTTTTCAGCACTTCAGCAGAGATCTGCGGCGGTGCAGTTTTGGTGCCTTTCACATCCAGCCATGCGTCGCCATTGTCTGCGGCAACGATTTTGTACGGCATGATAGAAACGTCACGCTGAACTTCTTCGTCCTGGAAGCGGCGGCCAATCAGGCGTTTAATCGCAAACAGGGTGTTTTGCGGGTTTGTCACTGCCTGACGTTTAGCCGGCTGACCAACCAGAGTTTCACCATCCTGGGTATAAGCAATGATAGAAGGTGTGGTGCGATCGCCCTCGGCGTTCTCCAGCACACGTGCAGTAGTGCCATCCATAATCGCTACACAAGAGTTGGTAGTACCCAGGTCGATACCAATAATTTTACCCATCTAAACGTCTCCACTAAAAATTCGGTCAACATGTGGTTGTGAATCTGTAATAAGGGCGAAACGTGCCGTTTCAACTGCCCTGAATCGTTTTTTTTCAGACTCACCACTGCGGTTGACTACAAGATGGGGTCGTAACCGCATCCATCAAGGGGGAAAGGTAAAAAATTTTTTGTATTGCTAAACAGACGGCGGAAAAAAACGCGATAAACAGAAAGCGATGTTTGCGGGAGTTTATTTATCAAATGAATTAATAACGTCAAAAATATTCATTAACCGATTGATAATAAAAACAAAACAGGCACTAAAAGCTCAACTCCCACTTATTGAAATCATTATCCTGCGAGGAATAAAACCTTTTTATGCCAGGGATAATCATGACGCCATTCACCCATGCCTCCGCCAGCCTGTTATTAAGCTTGCTGCTGGTCAACGCGGCCCACGCCAACGATCACAAGCTGTTGGGCGTGATTGCGCTCCCCCGCAATGAAACCAACGATCTGACACTCAAGTTACCCGTTTGCCGGGTCGTGAAGCGTATCCAAATCACCGTCGACCACGGTGATGCGCAGCTCAGCGGGGCCTCCGTCTACTTTAAAGCGGCCAAAAGCGCCAGCCAGAGTTTATCTGTGCCATCCGAACTGAAAGAAGGCGTCACGACAGAGTGGATCAACATTAACAGCGACAATGACAACAAACGCTGCGTGTCAAAAATCACTTTCTCCGGCCATACGGTGAACTCCTCCGATATGGCGACCCTTAAAATCATTGGTGATGACTAACATCACCTGTCATTCACACAGTAGAAAATAAGCAAACCATGAACGTCCCCTATCTTAACGATGACGATCTGCAGTTTCTTCAACACTGTAGCGAGGAGCAACTGGAAAGCTTTGCCCGGTTGCTAACCCATAATGAAAAAGGTAAACGCCGTTTATCCAGCGGCCTGTTGCATAACGAACTGTTTATGGCGATGGACGGCCATCCGGCGCGACATCGGCAAAACTGGCAATTAATTGCCGGTGAACTCCAGCATTTTGGCGGAGACAGCATCGCCAATAAATTTCGCGGGCACGGGAAGCTGTATCGCGCAATTCTGGTAGACGTCGCTAAGCGATTGAGTCTGAAACCGGACAAAACCATGTCCACCTGGGAAATTGAGCATGAACTGCTGGCCCATTTTATCCGCAGCTGCTGGAAAAAAATGACCGACGCACAGAAGGGACGCTTTCTGGAAGCCGTAGAATGCAGAGTTCATGAGCTTGAAACCCTGTTACCACAGCTTATCCAGTCACCGAAGCTGGCGCACGGGGTTTCACACCTGTTAGGGGATCAACTCGGCCATATTTTGCGTACTCATGCCGCCGTCAGCGTCATTGGCCACGGCATGATGCGCGGTGCGGGTCTTGGAGGCCCGGTCGGCGCGGCAGTCAACGGCGTAAAAGCCATGAGCGGCAGCGCTTATCGGGTGACGATCCCCGCCGTATTGCGCATCGCCTGCCTGCGGCGAATCATCGAAAACGCGCGGTTAAGCGCGCATCAATGATAAAAGGGGGAAATATTTCATTTTCCCCTGATCAGATCATAGACAGCCACACTTCGCCTGATTATTATGCCGCGCCCCGCTGCCTGTATCGTTGCGCGGGAAAATTATTTCACCATTTAATGATGATTTTTTTGAGGAATTATGGGCAACACTAAGTTGGCTAATCCGGCTCCGCTGGGTCTGATGGGTTTCGGCATGACCACTATTTTGCTGAACCTGCACAATATTGGGCTTTTCCCGATGGATGGCATCATCCTGGCGATGGGCATTTTTTACGGCGGTATCGCGCAAATTTTTGCCGGCCTGCTGGAATTTAAAAAAGGCAATACCTTCGGTTTAACCGCCTTTACCTCTTACGGTTCCTTCTGGCTGACGCTGGTCGCGATTCTGCTGCTGCCGAAAATGGGTCTGGCCGATGCGGCTGACGCTCATTTCCTGGGTGTGTACCTGGGCCTGTGGGGCGTCTTCACCCTGTTCATGTTCTTCGGTACGCTGAAAGGCGCGCGCGCGTTGCAGTTCGTCTTCCTGAGCCTGACCGTACTGTTTGCCCTGCTGGCAATCGGCCACCTGGTGGATAATGAAAGCATCGTTCATGTTGCAGGCTGGATTGGCCTGGTGTGTGGCGCCAGCGCCATCTACCTGGCGATGGGTGAAGTGCTGAACGAACAGTTTGGCCGCACCGTACTGCCGATTGGTGAATCTCACTAATCGTTGTGGCTCCTGCCTGCGGGCAGGAGCGATATCCGACATCAGCGCGCCAGCGTTTCCAGCATCTCTTCCGAAAGCCCCGTCAGCTGTAAAATCTGTAGCCGATCGATACCGCTTGCGATCATCGCCTGAGCGATTTTGAACGTGGCTTCTTCACGGCCTTTTTCCAGGCCTTGCACCAGACCTTGTTCAATTCCTTGTTCAATTCCTTGTTCAAGCCCCTGCGCCAGACCTTCCTGTCTCAGTTCCTCAGCCAATGTCATGATAACCTCTCCCTGCTGCGATACGCCTTCCGCCAGTTCGCGAAAAAATGCGCTTTTATCTTCGGTGAAACCAACCTGTAGGATATACGTCAGCGCGGTTCGCAGCTGACTATCCGAAGTGTATCCCGCCTGTAAAAGCTTGACCAGCGATGCCGTCAGGGCCATGAGATCGCGCTGACGGATATGCTTTTGCAGGAACTCAAGAATCGCGATCCGCCGATGGGTAAGAATCGCGTCATCCGGGACTTCGGTAATATCAACTAACGGAAAGGGAGCCGTGTAGATCCGCTTTGCCAGCTCCGCATCGGAAAATGCATCAAACCAGCACATCGAGTAGGGATAAGGCCGCGTCGCGCCGTGGTAGAACAGAATCGGTACAACCACCGGCAACGTTTCATGACCCGCTTCAACATGGCGCTGCATCGCCGCCAGCGAGTAACGCATCAGCCGTTGGGTCATCTGTTTATCCGGTTTACTTTGATGCTCAATCAACGCATACAGGTAGCCTTTTTGCTGGTTCATCTGCACCGACCACAGCACATCGGAATAGCGGGCGCGTAAGTCGTCTTCAATAAAGTTACCGGACTCCAGCTGGAGCGTACTTAAATCACACATCGCGCGTACATCTTGCGGAAGATGAATATCCAGAAAATCGCGCGCCGCATCGGGCTGTGTCATCACCTGGCGAAAAAAGGCATCGTGCGGCCCTGCTGAGACTTTCCCTGTCATCGTTTCCTCCTGATAAGCCGATTCGCGGCGCAGTATTACTCCGCCGCGCGTGCCTGTCAGGAATGCATATCTAATCTGGAAGCCTGCTCGTAATTACCCTCCTCCTGCGCATCCTGGCGCAACGCTATCCCCAGAACCAGCCCCAGTAGCGACAACGCCAGTACGTACCATGCCGGAGCCAGCGGCGAGACGCTCATCAGTAACGTCACCACCACAGGCGTCAGGCCGCCAAAGATGGCGTACGAGACGTTATACGAAAAGGAGATCCCGCTAAAACGCACCGCCGGAGGAAACGCGCGCACCATGACGTAAGGCACCGCGCCGACCACGCCGACGCACAAACCGACCAGCCCATAAAGCCCAAACAGATGCGCCACGCTGAGCCCGGCAAAATGATAGAAAATCCAGCTGGAGCCCCCCAGCAGCAGGCTGCCGAGGATAAAGGTGCGACTGGCTCCCCATCGGTCCGCCGCCAGACCGGCGAGCAGACAACCGACGCAAAGCATCACGGTCGCCAGACTGTTAGCCTGAAGCGTCAGGGCAGGTGCAAAGCCGTAGTGCTTTTGCAGCCAGACCGGCGACATCAGGATCACCACCACAATCCCGGCGGAGAGCAGCCAGGTCAGCAGCATCGATACCACCACGGCTTTCCGGTGGTGGACCACCACTGCCTTCACCGGCAGTTCCTGCGCCAGCGTCTTACGCTGCTGCATTTCGAGAAAAATGGGCGTCTCCTGCAACCAGCGCCGCAGGTACATCGCCACCAGGCCAAATGCGCCGCCCAGCAGGAACGGAATTCGCCAGCCACCATCGTGAATTGTTTGCGTCGTCATATTGGTGTTAATTAACGTCGCCACCACGGAGCCAAGTAAAATGCCAACCGTCAGCCCTGCCGTCAGCGTTCCGCAGGCGATACCAGTGCGCCGCGCAGGTACATGTTCCGCGACAAACACCCACGCCCCCGGCACTTCGCCGCCAATAGCCGCCCCCTGAAGAATGCGCATCAACAACAGAAGCAACGGCGCGGCAAGCCCGGCGCTGGCGTAGGTGGGCAGCAGGCCCATCGCCAGCGTCGGCACGGCCATTAGCAGAATACTCAGGGTAAACATCTTCTTACGCCCGACAATGTCACCGAAATGCGCCATCACAATGCCGCCCAGCGGGCGCGCCAGATACCCCGCCGCGAAGATACCAAAGGTTTGCACCTGGCGTAGCCATTCGGGGATATCAGCCGGGAAGAAAAGCTCGCCAATGACGGCAGCGAAGAAGACGAAAATGATGAAATCGTAAAACTCCAGCGCCCCGCCGAGCGCGGCGAGCGTCAGGGTTTTATAATCCTGTCGATTGAGAGGTCGTGCGTAGTGTGACATGAAACCTTCGCCCCTTACGGCATATGTAAACTAAAAGTTAATATACCGTAAGGAAACTGCCACTCCAGCGGAGCGGAAGGTTATCTCATGAATGCGTTACTTTCAGGCGTTCGTTTCGCGACGCGCGCTTTTCGGGCGAAAAGCTGCTACCACCTGGCTGTCGGTTTCGATGTACGGCCCTTCCAGCAGCTGTATACAGTAGGGCACGCTGGCAAAGATACCGTTGACCAACACTTTTCCTTCCGCGTCTTTAACGCCTTCCAGCGTTTCCTCAATCGCTTTCGGCTGACCCGGCAGATTAAGGATTAACGCCTGTTTGCGGATCACGCCAACCTGGCGGGAGAGGATTGCGGTAGGCACAAAGTGCAGGCTCACCTGACGCATTTGTTCGCCAAAGCCCGGCATCACCCGGTCGGCAATCGCCAGCGTGGCATCCGGCGTGACGTCGCGACGCGCCGGACCCGTACCGCCAGTCGTCAGCACCAGATGACAGCTCATTTCATCCACCAGCTCGCACAGGGTTTGCTCAATGATAGGTTGTTCATCGGGGATCAGGCGCGTCTGGAGTTCAAAAGGGGTGGTCAGCGTTTTGCCGAGCCACGATTCGAGGGCCGGGATACCTTTATCCTGATAAACGCCGCTGGATGCGCGGTCAGAGATTGACACCAGGCCGATACGTAAAGTGTTCATAGTCATTCCGTTCAAACTTGTACTGTTAGGCGAAATGATACACGGGAATAACGGGCGATCGCATGACACAGATAAAAAAATAACCCGCCTTCATAACGAAGTGCGGGTTATTTATGCGGAACCTAAGGCTGAATTACAGCAGGTCGCCGATCATTTTTTCCAGTTTTTCCTGGTCGATAGCAAACTTACGGATACCTTCCGCCAGTTTATCAACGGCCATCGGGTCCTGGTTGTGCTGCCACAGGAACTCAGACTCAGTGATACGCGCCGGACGCGCTTTCACTTCGCCGGTGTAAGCCAGTTTACGCTCGATAGCGCCTTCGCTTTCAGCCAGCTCTTTCAGCAGTGCCGGAGCGATGGTCAGGCGGTCACAGCCAGCCAGTTCCAGAATTTCGCCGATATTACGGAAGCTTGCGCCCATCACGACAGTTTCGTAGCCGTGCTGTTTGTAATATTCGTAGATTTCGCTCACGGAAACCACGCCCGGATCTTCAGCCGGTGCGTACTCTTTTTTGTCGGTATTGGTTTTATACCAGTCAAGAATACGGCCCACGAACGGGGAGATCAGGAACACGCCCGCTTCGGCGCAAGCGCGAGCCTGTGCGAAGGAGAACAGCAGCGTCAGGTTACAGTTGATACCGTCTTTTTCCAGCTGCTCAGCGGCACGAATGCCCTGCCAGGTGGACGCCAGTTTGATCAGAATACGGTCGTTGCTGATGCCAGCATCGTTGTAAAGCTTGATCAGACGTTTTGCTTTGGCGATAGACGCATCGGTGTCATAGGAAAGGCGCGCATCCACTTCGGTGGAGATACGGCCCGGGACCAGTTTCAGGATTTCCAGGCCAATGTTTACGGCCAGCTTATCGGTAGCATCGACAACCTGCTGCGCGCGATCGCTGCTCTGGCTACGCGCCCAGGCAATCGCTTCGTCGATCAGTTTACGATACTCAGGGATCTGAGCGGCGCCCAGAATCAGAGAAGGGTTAGTTGTCGCATCCTGAGGCTGATACAGCTTCATCGCCGCGATGTCTCCGGTGTCAGCCACTACGGTTGTGTACTGACGTAGAGATGTCAATTTGTCCGTCATGATAGTGTTTCTCTTTAAACAGCTGTTAGGGGGATGTAACCGGTCTTCTTCGATGATATCACGCCCCAACGTCAGCGCAACTGCCGGAGTCCAGAGAGCGCAGAGTATGATAAACTGATTCATTCAACATTCAGGGCTGGCAATGGTTTGCCCTTAAATTGGTAACGCTTACACGGGCTGAATCGAATCGTGCTTTTCACGGTCATTTTGCACATTGGGCCCCTGTTTCGGCATAAACAAGAGGACGTTTAATGCCTGATTTCCTTTCTTTTATCGGCGAAATCCTTTGGGGTTCCGTGATGATCTACCTGCTCCTCGGATGCGGAGTCTGGTTTACCTGGCGCACCGGTTACGTACAGTTTCGCTATATCCGCCAGTTTGGCAAAAGTCTGAAAGGTAGTCTGACGCCGCAAAAAGGGGGGTTAACCTCTTTCCAGGTGTTATGCGTCAGCCTGGCCGCACGCGTTGGCAGCGGCAATCTGGCGGGCGTCGCCATCGCCATTACCGTCGGTGGGCCCGGGGCGGTCTTCTGGATGTGGGTTTCAGC
Organism: Pseudocitrobacter sp. CD920760; assembly: GCF_057782505.1. Classification (NCBI taxonomy): domain Bacteria; kingdom Pseudomonadati; phylum Pseudomonadota; class Gammaproteobacteria; order Enterobacterales; family Enterobacteriaceae; genus Pseudocitrobacter; species Pseudocitrobacter sp. CD920760. The sequence continues at coordinate 740,364 of NZ_CM173490.1, read as the reverse complement.
CATCGTCGGTATGGCCAGTAGTTTCGCCGAGTCTTCACTGGCGCAACTCTATAAAGAAAAAGACGACGCGGGACATTTTCGCGGCGGCCCCGCATGGTACATGGAGCGCGGATTAGGCATGCGCTGGATGGGCGTGGTCTTTTCGATTTTCCTGCTGCTGGCTTATGGCCTGATCTTCAATACCGTTCAGGCCAATTCGATGGCCCGCTCGCTGGAATTTGCTTTCGATACGCCGAAGCTCGCCACCGGGATCATCGCCGGGATCGCCGTTATGCTGTTGATAACACGTAGCCTGAGGCAACTCGCGCGCATGATGCAATGGCTGGCACCACTGATGGCCATTCTGTGGGTCGGCGCCAGTCTCATCATCAGTCTCTGGCACATCGTGGAGATCCCGGCACTTATCGAAATGATCGTGCGCAGTGCCTTTGGCTGGCAGGAAGCCGCCTCGGGCGCAGTGGGATACACCATCAGTCAGGCTATTACTAACGGTTTTCAACGCGGGATGTTCTCTAATGAAGCCGGCATGGGTTCTACGCCTAATATTGCGGCAGCAGCAGCCTCCTGGCCACCGCATCCTGCGGCTCAGGGCATCGTCCAAATGATTGGCGTGTTTATCGATACTGTTATCATCTGTACCGCCAGTGCAATGGTCGTTTTACTCTCCGGCCACGATACTGAAATAGTGACTCACAGCGGTGTTCACCTGATCCAACAGTCGATGAATATGTTGGTTGGCGACTGGGGTGCAGGTTTTGTGGCCTTTATCATGGTGCTCTTTGCCATAACGTCCATCGTCGCAAACTATCTCTACGCCAAAAACAACCTGGTTTTCTTACGCCTGCACAACCGCGTAACCGTTTGGATTTTGAGGGTAGTCACCCTTCTTATGGTGCTGGCGGGTAGCCTGTTGAGTATGCCAGTAATCTGGCAACTGGCAGACGTCATTATGGCGCTCATGGCAATCACCAACCTGACAGCCTTGTTACTGCTTTCTCCGGTAGTGCGCATCATTGCCCGCGACTATCTGCGCCAGCGAAAACTGGGCGTGCAGCCGGTGTTCAATGCCCGCTATTATCCGGATATCGAACAGCAGCTGGCCCCTGGCGCGTGGGATGAGCCGCCGCGCGAATAGCGCGGCAATCACAGCAATCGATCCGCTCACCCGCTTTTTTTGTTAAAGTTGAGTGAAATTTTTAGTAAGGACTGGATATGCTGATTCTGATCTCCCCCGCGAAGACGCTCGATTATCAAAGCGAGCTGGCGACCACGCGCTACACCCAGCCCGAGCTGCTGGACCACTCTCAACAGCTGATTCGCGAAGCGCGGAAACTTTCCGCGCCGCAAATCAAAAAGCTGATGGGCATTAGTGACAAGCTGGCGGATCTCAACGCCACCCGTTTCCACGACTGGCAGCCTGATTTCACGCCGGACAACGCCCGCCAGGCGATACTGGCCTTTAAAGGCGACGTCTACACGGGCCTGCAGGCAGAAACCTTCAGCGAGGCGGATTTCGATTTCGCCCAGAAACACCTGCGCATGCTTTCCGGCCTGTACGGCGTACTGCGCCCGCTGGATTTAATGCAGCCTTACCGCCTGGAGATGGGCATTCGCCTGGAAAACGCGCGCGGGAAAGACCTGTACCAGTTCTGGGGCGACATCATCACGGAAAAACTGAATTCGGCGCTGGACTCACAGGGCGATGACATCGTGGTCAATCTGGCGTCCGATGAGTATTTCAAATCGGTAAAACCGAAGGCGCTGAAGGGCCGCATTATCAAGCCGGTCTTCCTCGATGAAAAAAACGGCAAGTTCAAAGTCATTAGCTTCTACGCCAAGAAAGCGCGCGGGCTGATGAGCCGCTTTATTATTGAGCATCGCCTGACGAAGCCGGAACAGCTGTCAACGTTTAACAGCGAAGGGTATCGCTTTGATGCACCGTCATCCACGGCGGATGAGCTGGTGTTTAAACGTCACGAACAGGCATAAACAAAACGGCGCGGTAAATACCGCGCCGTAGAAGCATTAACGATGGCCGTTCCCCTGGCCGGGGCGATAATCATTCTTGCCCCCGTGATTACCGGGACCATCATGTTTATCGTTATGTTTGTGTTTATCACGATTATCATGATGCGGTTTTGGCGGGTTATGCGCGTGCCAGCGGTTGTCTCGCCACTCATAGTGATTATTCCAGTAATCACGGTCGCGCCAGTGGCCGCCATCCCAGTAATTACCGTTATTATCGCGATCGCCAATCTGGAGCTTCACAGCAGGGATCAGGGTGATTTCTGCTGCATGAACCATCGCCGGAGCCGCCAGCATCATAGACAGTGCAAGGATCACAGGTTTCAACTTCGACATAGGTTATTCCTCATTCATCATCTGCCTTTCGGCCTATGAGATAAGAATAACCTTATAGGACGACGGTTGTTATTCTCCGCAATCCTATTCTGTGATGGCCCGCATCTATTGGTAATTCCTGTGTTTTTCCTGCTTTTTCCGTCCACATTCTCTCCACAATTGCCCGCTTAGCGGGCAATCAGGAGAGGACACCTGTGGATTACGCCTGACTCATCATCAACTGGCGCAGCGCGGCAAAATCCGCCGGCAGGTTATGGGAGAGCAGCGGCAGATCGGCACGGTCCGCCAGTTCTTTCGGCAGCGGCAGTGTTTCCTGCAAAATTTCTTCCACGCTCTCTTTAAACTTCGCCGGATGCGCCGTGCCAAGGAACAGACCATATTCGCCTGGGTTGAGCTGATCGCGCAGCGCGCGGTAAGCCACCGCCGCGTGAGGTTCAGACAAATACCCCAGCCCACGCAGTTCGCGCATGGTCGCTTTGGTGGTTTCATCATCCACGGCGGCATAGCCCAGCTCGTTCAGACGCCAGATTTTACGGCGGAACAGCTCTTCCACGCGCGGCCAGTTGTTCGGCTGGCTGACATCCATGGCATTAGACAGCGTCGCCTGCGTCGATTTCGGCGCCCATTCGCCCTGTTGCAGGAAGCGCGGCACGGTATCATTGACGTTAGTGGCAGCGATAAAGCGTTTCACCGGCAGGCCAAGGGATTTCGCCAGCAAGCCTGCGGTCAGGTCACCGAAGTTACCGCTTGGCACAGAGACCACCAGTTGATTACGGGCTTCCTGCGGCAGTTGCGCGACCGCTTCGAAGTAGTAGCAAATCTGCGCCAGCAGGCGGCTGATGTTAATGGAGTTAGCCGAGTTAAGCCCCAGCGCCACTTTCAGCTCTTCGTCGTCGAAGGCTTGTTTCACCAACGCCTGGCAGGCATCGAAATCGCCGTCGATAGCCACAGTTTCAATGTTGCCGCCCAGGGTACAGAACAGTTTTTCCTGCAACGGGCTGATTTTGCCGCGCGGGTAAAGGATAACCACGCGTACGTTTGGCAGGCCATAAAACGCATGCGCCACCGCCGCGCCAGTATCGCCAGACGTTGCGGTCAGAATGGTAACCGGTTTGTCGCCGCTGATATGGGTCAGCATCTGCGCCATAAAGCGACCACCAAAGTCTTTAAATGCCAGGGTCGGGCCGTGGAACAGCTCCAGACAGCCGACGTCTTCCTGCACCTGGCTTACCGGCGCCGGGAAGGCAAAGGCTGCGCGAACGCGCTCTTCCAGCAACTCCTGCGGGATTTCATCGCCGATGAACGCGGAGAGGATTTTCGCGCTGCGCGGCACGAAGTCCATTTCCAGCATCTCATCCACCTCAGTGAGGTTGAACTCCGGCAGGTCGTGCGGGAAAAACAGCCCCTGATTCTTGCCCAGGCCCTGGGTGATGGCCTGCGCGAAGCTGACCTGCTCGTTGTGATCTTTTAAGTTATAGAGTTTCATCGGTTATCCCACTACTCGTGCGCCCGCCGTGTCCAGCCGGCAAATATGAACGAAGCCTTCCTGATTTTGCAGATAATGTTTGCCCAGCCAGTCAGCCACGCGCTGCGCGGTATCTGGTTTATCACACAGGGCGAACAGCGTCGGCCCGGAACCGGAAATACCACAGGCGAGTGCGCCAATCTCCGCCACCGCCTGGCGCGCCTGGCTGAAGCCTGGCAGCAGTTTGGTGCGATACGGTTCGGCAATCACATCTTTCATCAATTTCGCCGCCAGCAGAGGCTGGCGGGAATAACAGGCATGAATAAAACCGGCCAGATGGCGGCCATGCGCAATACAGTCCTGACGGCGATACTGGGCGGGCAAAATCGCCCGCGCTTCCGCCGTCGATACTTTGATACCGGGGTATGCCAGCACCCACAGCCATTCATCAAACCCCGGAACCTGCTGGCTGATGATGCCGTTTTCCTCGATCATTAGTTGCATGCCGCCCAGATAGCACGGCGCAACGTTATCGTAATGCACGCTGCCGGAGATACGCCCTTCCATCTCGCCCATCAGGGCCAGCATGCGGGTTTCGTCCAGCGGCTTACCGCAGAATTCATTCAGCGCCACCAGCGCCGCCACCACGGAACAGGCGCTGGAACCCAGCCCGGAACCAATCGGCATGTTTTTTTCGAGCGTCATCGCCACCGGAACGGTTTTACCGATTTCCTGGCAGTAACGTTCCCAGCACTGATAAACGATATTCTCTTTTGGCTCAGTCGGTAATTTATCGGCAAAGCGCCCGACATTACGCAGGCTGAAGCTTTCCGCCGCGTCTACCGACACGTTATCGCCCAACAGGCTGCCGTCGATGGGCGTCACCGCCGCGCCTAATACATCGAACCCGACGCTCATATTGGCACTGGAAGCCGGGGCATATACTTTGACCATCTTAAACTCCTAACTTCCATGACAGGGTACGTAACAGGTCAGCGAACACCCCGGCGGCCGTGACGTCGTTCCCCGCACCGTAGCCGCGCAGAACCAGCGGCAGCGGTTGATAATAGTGGCTGTAAAACGCCAGCGCGTTCTCGCCGTTTTTGACTTTGTAGAGCGGATCGTTACCGTCAACGGCGTCGATCTTCACGCGGCACACGCCGTCTTCGTCAATGTTACCGACGTAGCGCAGCACTTTACCTTCATCGCGCGCTTTCGCCACGCGGGCGGAAAATTCGTCATCCAGCTGCGGCAGACGCGCCATAAAGCTTTCGGTATCACCCGAAGCGTCGAAGCTTTCCGGCAGCACCGACTCCACCACCATATCACTCAATTCGAGGCTACGTCCGGTTTCGCGGGCTAAAATAAGTAGCTTACGCGCCACGTCCATCCCTGAGAGGTCATCACGCGGGTCGGGTTCGGTATAGCCCATTTCGCGCGCCACTTTTGTTGCTTCAGAGAAACTCATGCCTTCATCCAGCTTGCCGAAGATAAACGACAGGGAGCCGGAAAGAATGCCGGAGAAGCGTTGCAGCTCATCACCCGCATTAAGCAGGTTTTGCAGGTTTTCGATCACCGGCAGGCCCGCGCCGACGTTGGTGTCGTAGAGGAATTTACGCCGCGATTTCTCTGCCGCGTGGCGCAGCTGGTGATAGTAATCCATCGACGAGGTGTTCGCCTTTTTGTTCGGCGTGACCACGTGGAAGCCTTCGCGCAGGAAGTCAGCATATTGATCGGCAACAGCCTGGCTGGAGGTACAGTCAACAATCACCGGATTGAGCAGGTGATACTCTTTCACCAGGCGAATCAGGCGGCCAAGGTTAAACGGCTCTTTTGCTTCTGCCAGTTCCGCCTGCCAGTTTTCAAGATTCAGGCCGTGCACACTGGTGAGCAGCGCTTTTGAATTCGCCACGCCGCACACGCGCAGGTCGATATGTTTGTTTTTCAGCCATGCCTGCTGGCGCTTGATTTGCTCCAGCAGCGCCCCGCCGACGCCACCGACGCCAACCACAAACACTTCAATCACCTGGTCGGTGTTGAACAGCATCTGATGCGTGACGCGCACGCCGGTAGTGGCATCGTCGTTGCTGACCACCACGGAAATCGAGCGCTCAGACGAGCCCTGAGCAATCGCCACAATATTGATATTGGCACGCGCCAGCGCGGCAAAGAACTTCGCCGAGATCCCGCGCAGGGTACGCATACCGTCGCCGACGACAGAGATAATCGCCAGGCGCTCCATGATCGCCAGCGGCTCCAGCAGCCCTTCTTTCAGCTCCAGATAGAACTCATCTTCCATCGCCTTCTTCGCCCGCGCGCAATCGCTTTGCGGCACGCAGAAACTGATGCTGTACTCGGACGATGATTGAGTGATCAACACCACGGAGATACCCGCGCGCGACATGGTGGCGAACACGCGCGCCGCCATGCCTACCATGCCCTTCATGCCGGGGCCGGAGACGCTGAACATCGCCATGTTGTTAAGGTTAGAAATGCCTTTCACCGGTAAATCATCTTCCGCGCTGCTGCCGCCAATTAGCGTACCTGGCGCTTGTGGGTTTCCGGTGTTTTTAATCAGGCAAGGGATCTGGAATTGAGCGATAGGGGCAATGGTACGAGGGTGAAGGACTTTCGCGCCGAAGTAGGAGAGCTCCATGGCCTCCTGATACGACATACTCTTCAGCAGGCGGGCGTCGGGCACCTGTCTCGGGTCGCAGGTATACACGCCATCGACATCGGTCCAGATTTCACAACAGTCGGCACGTAAACAGGCAGCCAGCACGGCGGCGGAGTAATCAGAGCCATTACGCCCCAGCACAACCAGTTCGCCCTTCTCATTGCCTGCGGTGAACCCGGCCATCAGGATCATATGGTCAGCCGGGATCTGGCTGGCGGCGATACGGCGGGTGGATTCGGCGATATCGACGGTAGATTCGAGGTAATGGCCCGTCGCCAGCAGTTTTTCGACCGGATCGATAACCGTCACGTTGTGGCCGCGAGCACGCAGCAGCCCCGCCATGATGGCGATAGAGAGTTTTTCGCCCCGGCAAATCAGCCCGGCGTTAACGCCGTCCGGGCACTGACCCAGCAGGCTGATACCATGCAGAATGTGTTTGATTTGGGCAAATTCGCTGTCGACCGTTTGTTTGAGTTCAACCAGCGGGAACCCCGGCTGGGCCGCAGCAAGCCCCTGAAGAAGTTCGGAAAAAATGCGTTCAGCGTCGTCGATATTGGAAAGGGCATCCACCCCGCCGATGGTTTTTTCGATCATCGCCACCAGGTGATTAGTGATTTTCGCCGGGGCAGAGAGCACGGTCGCTACCTGCCCCTGCCTGGCGTTGCTCTCCAGGATATCGGCAACACGCAGAAAACGTTCTGCATTTGCCACTGATGTACCGCCGAACTTCAAGACTCGCATGGTTGTTACCTCGTTACCTTTGGTCGAAAAAAAAGCCCGCACTGTTTAGGTGCGGGCTTTTTTCTGTGTTTCCTGTACGCGTCAGCCCGCACCGTTACCTGTGGTAATAGTGGTGGTTGTCATGGTGATAATAATGCTGATGCGAATCATGGATGTTGTGTGCTCTGTTATTTTTACGCTGTCTGTGCGCTGTACCTATATTGGTTAAAGTATCTGCCCGCTTAAGTCAACGAATTTTTAAGTTCGTCACGTTTCGCAACCACTTCACAACCCGCCGTCAGGGCGGGAATTTTCAACCCTTAAACCCAACACCACCGCAACAAAGCAGACACTTTCACCGAAAAACAAAAAACTAACAGAATTTTACTCTGTGAGTTTTTTTTCAATATCATGCAGCAAACGATGCAACATTGCCGTATCGCGCTGTTCAAGTAAGCCGATTCGTTGTTGCAGCCAGTCAGCCAGTTTTACATCATCGGCGACCTCAAGTTGAGACAGCAGCGCCGTGATTCGCGCACGTAATGCCTGGAGCTGATTTTCACCGCCGGAAGTTAGCGGTTGCGGCGAATGCTGCAACAGGGAAGAGAGTTGATAGCAGTACACCATCACCGCCTGGCCGAGGTTCAGCGACGGGTAATCCGCCACCATCGGCACGCCGGTCAGCACGTCAGCCAGCGCCAGTTCATCGTTGGTTAGCCCGGAATCTTCGCGGCCAAACACCAGCGCGGCGTGTCCCATCCACTGCGATTTTTCCACAAGCATCGGCAAAAGTTCCTGCGGCGTGGCGTAGTAATGGAACTTTGCCCGGCTGCGTGCGGTCGTAGCGACAGTAAAATCAACGTCATGCAGCGCATCGGCAAGGGTGGAATAGCAGGTGATGTTATCAATGATATCGCCAGAACCATGTGCGACCCAGCGGGTCGCTGGCTCCAGGTGGGCCTCGCTATCCACGATACGCAGGTCGCTAAACCCCATGGTTTTCATGGCTCTTGCGGCGGCGCCGATATTTTCAGCTCTTGCTGGTGAAACCAGCACTATCGATAAGCGCATTTAAAGTTCTCTTTCTCACGGGTGACGCGGCAAAAATGTGATGTAGTTCAACATATTGCGCAGCGCGAATTTACAAAATTGCAACAAAAATCACTGAAATGATGTTTCATAACATATAAAAGATACTAAACTATTCATGATGGAAACTATGTGCTTTAATGTTAACAGAGCTTATATATCCTCATGTTTATAAATACTATTTTCGTGCTGTTTAGCTCATCACCATTGGATTCAACGCATTTATCAGTTAATCTACGCAACTAATTGAGTTGTGGAAAAAATGTGATAAGCGTTAGCATTTAGCAGCGATGATTTCACCAAACTGTTAACGTGCTACAATTGAACTTGATATATGTCAACGAAGCGTAGGTTTATTGGCTGTCTGGCGCCTCTTAGCCTGTTATGTTGCTGTTAAAATGGTTAGGATGACAACCGTTTTTGACACTGTCGGGTCCAGAGGGAAAGTACCCACGACCAAGCTAATGATGTTGTTGACGTTGATGGAAAGTGCATCAAGAACGCAATTACGTACTTTAGTCATGTTACGCCGGTGATGTTAATTTACGACATGCATCAGGCAGGTCAGGGACTTTTGTACTTCCTGTTTCGATTTAGTTGGCAATTTAGGTAGCAAACATGCAGACCCCGCACATTCTTATCGTTGAAGACGAGTTGGTAACACGCAACACGTTAAAAAGTATTTTCGAAGCAGAAGGCTACGATGTTTTCGAAGCGACCGATGGCGCGGAAATGCATCAGATCCTCTCTGAAAATGATATCAACCTGGTGATCATGGATATCAACCTGCCAGGGAAAAACGGCCTTCTGCTGGCACGCGAACTGCGCGAGCAAGCAAACGTAGCGCTGATGTTCCTGACCGGACGCGACAATGAAGTCGATAAAATCCTCGGCCTGGAAATCGGTGCTGACGATTACATCACCAAACCGTTCAACCCGCGTGAACTGACCATCCGTGCGCGTAACCTGCTTTCTCGTACCATGAACCTGGGTACCGTCAGCGAAGAACGTCGCAGCGTGGAAAGCTACAAGTTCAACGGTTGGGAACTGGACATCAACAGTCGTTCTCTGGTGAGCCCTAACGGTGAGCAGTATAAACTGCCGCGTAGCGAATTCCGCGCGATGCTGCACTTCTGCGAAAACCCAGGCAAAATTCAGTCTCGTGCTGAACTGCTGAAAAAAATGACCGGTCGCGAGCTGAAGCCGCATGACCGTACCGTTGACGTGACCATTCGTCGTATTCGTAAGCATTTCGAATCTACGCCGGACACGCCGGAAATCATTGCCACCATCCATGGTGAAGGTTACCGCTTCTGCGGCGAACTGCAGGAATAATTAAAAACGGCGCGTTAAGCGCCGTTTTCGTTTCTGCGGTTATCCAGATGTTGCCCGGCGGCGCTTCGCTTACCCGGGCCTGAAAGTCTTATTTCCAGATTCGTAACTCATCACTTTCCGGCAGTTTCGGCGCTTTTGGCAAACCCAGCGCATACCAGTCAAGATTTCGCGTCAGGAACATCACGCCGCACAGGGCTATCAGCAACACGCCCGTCCCCAACAGCAACGAACTCTCCTCTGAACGCAGAAGCCCCCACATCACGCCATCAAGCACCAGCAACGCCAGCGTAAACAACACGCTGCTGCGCCAGCTTTTCAACACCGCCTGCAAATACACGCCGTTCATCAGCGCGCCGACCAGGCTTGCGGTGACCCATGCCGGGGTAAAGCCGATATGCTCCGACAGTGCCAGCAGCAAAAAGTAGAACATCACCAGCGACAGCCCGACCAGCAGATACTGCATCGGGTGCATGCGTCGCCCGGTGAGCGTTTCAAAGACGAAGAAGGCCGTAAAGGTCAGGGCAATCAGCAAAAGCGCGTATTTGGTGGCGCGGTCAGTCAACTGATAGTGATCGGCGGGTGTCGCGACGGAAACGCTAAATGAAGGCAGTGCTGGTGAGGAAAATTTATCGGCCTCGGCGAAACGCTCACCCAGATTATTGGCAAACCAGCTGCTCTGCCAGCGTGCCTGAAAACCAGTGGGACTGACCTCGCGGGTCACGGGAAGAAAATCACCGATAAAGTTCGGATGCGGCCAGTTGCTGTTGAGCACCAGCTCGCTGTTCCGCCCAAGCGGTACCATCGAAAAATTGCCTGTACCACTCAGAACCAGTGAGAAATCGAGGTTAAATTTCTTCTGCGTAAAGGGGAGATTCGGCAACTGAACGTGCAACCCCTGCGACTCTCTGGCAATACCGGTGCCAGGCTCAACCAGCAACGGCGTGCCGTCCAGGCTCGGGGGATTCACCGCACCAATGCCGCGCGTGTCACCCACCGCCATCACCATAAACGGTTTACCTAACGTGATATTGTCGCGGTTGAGCGCCTCCAGCCGCGAAGTATCAAATTCGGCCTTAACGTTAATGTCCGTCTTCCACACCTGCCCTTCATAGATTCCCACTTTGCGCGGTTCAACGTTCTGATTGCCCTCCACCATCAATGATTCCGGCAGCCAGAAATGTATAAACGTGCGCTTTTGCGAAACCTCGTGGTTATTTTCCAGTGTGCTATACACTTCCGTCACCGGAATAGCGATCAGCGGCCCCACCAGCTTTTGTGGCCCGCTGGTGCTTTGGCCGATCGCCTCTTCGACCACGCTGCGGTAATCCGCACGTTCAACAATCAGCCCTCTCACCACCATCAGTGGGATTAGCAGCAACAGCATCGTGCCAACGAGGGTAACAATTTTTACAGCCAGCGGTGATTTTGATTTCGACATAACCTTCTCCTTTGCAATGGCAGCAGAGTAATCGGGCTATGTGCGGTGAATTTGAAGTTATGTGAAGGGACGGTGAAGTGTGAACGTGGCTTCCACGCCACCCTGCTCTCGATTACGTAGCCGGACATCTCCCTGATGCAAACGCGCGACTTCGCTGACAAACGCCAGCCCCAGACCACTGCTTTTGTGACCGTTGGCGCGCGGCAGCGAATAGAAACGCTCAAAGATGCGCGGCAGGGCAAAATCAGGAATACCGCTGCCGGTATCGATAACGTTCAGCACCACGCTGTCGCCCTGCGCATCGGCGCTAAGGGTGATACTCCCCTGCTCCGGCGTAAAATCGATAGCGTTATCCAGCAGATTGCCCATCGCCTGCATCAGCAGGGCTTCATCCGCCGCCACGCTCAGGGTTGTCGGTTCGACATGCAGCGCAATTTGTTTTGCCGCCAGCGTGACGCTACGTGATTCCTGTAGCAGGTTGAATAACGTCGCCACAGACACCGGCATGAGCGTAATCTCCTGGCGATTCTCCAGCCGCGCCTGACGGAGCAACGTTTCTACCAGCGCCTGCATTCGCGCGTTCTGCTGAAGAATATTGTCCGTAAAGCGCAAAACAACGTCCGGCGGCGGCCCTTCGCGTAAGATCTCCGCCGCACCGCGAATCGCCGCCAGTGGGCTTTTAAGCTCGTGCGTCAGGGCATAAACGTACTGCTCGATATAATTTTTGCCTTCCAGTTTCACGCGCATACTTTCCAGCGCCTGCGCCAGCTTGCGCAGTTCACTGCTGCCCAGTTCCGGTAACGGGACCGGCTGTTCAAGCGTGACCGAATCAGCGTAGTGCACCAGTTTACCGATAGAGCGGTTGATCCACAGAATCACGCCGCCGCCAATCAGCAGCGCAATACCCAGCAGCGCGCCCGCCGCCCATAGCATACGATGCTCGCTGCGCTTGATCACCGGCGCGATGGCGGCATTCGGTTTGCCGACGCTGAGCACGCCAATTATCCTGCCGTTATCAACAATCGGCGCGGCGACGTACATCACCGTGCTTTCGGGATCGCTGGGGTCCTGCGCGGTGCTTCGCGCGCCATATTCCCCGCGCAACGTCAGCCAAACATCGTTCCAGCGGGAGTAGTCCTGCCCGACGGCAATATTGGCCGAGTCAAAGACCACCCGCCCCTGCGCATCGGTCATGTAGACGTGATACTCATTGCGAACTTTATGGATACCGCTGATATTGGCGCGGAACGGCTGCGTGCTCAGCTGGCGAAAAGCCTGTGCCAGCTTGCCCTGCGCCGGATTACCCGCCAGCATGTCATCACGCGCCAGCGCCGCCAGCAGCGTCGCGGTGTCAATCAGCGTACCTTCCGTTGCGCGCCGCACGCCGGGCTTGATCTCCTGCACGAAGATCGACAACACGAACCAGCCCGCCACCGCCACGATCAGAAAGTAGCCCAGCAGTACACGCATGCCGATGCGCATCAGGCTTTCACCAGACTATAGCCGAGGCCACGATGGGTATTGATAGGCTGCCGTGATGGGTCGATCACACGCAGCTTGGCGCGCAGCGTTTTGATATGCGTATCCACGGTGCGATCGAAGCTTTCTGCCGCATCGCCCCAGACGATATCCATCAGTTGCTGGCGCGAATAGACCCGTCCCGGTGAAAGAAGCAGCGTTTTCAGCAGCAGAAATTCGTAGCGCGTCAGCAATAGCGGCTGGCCGCACCAGCTCACCTGTGCTGCGGGTTCATCGAGAAGAAAATCACCGACGCGCACCTGCGCAGGCGGTGCAGAAAACTTTTGCAGACGACGCAGGATCGTGCGCACGCGGGCGCAGACTTCACGCGGCGAAAAAGGTTTGGCGACGTAGTCATCCGCGCCGATTTCCAGCCCCAGCAGTTTGTCCACTTCGTCGCTGCGCGCGGTGAGAAACAGCACCGGCAACGCCGCATGGCGTGCCAGCAGCTGGCGACACAATTCGAAACCGCTGATATCCGGCAGGCCGACATCGAGTATGGCCAGGTCTGGCAAGCGGTGTCGCGCCTCTTCCAGCGCGGGCAGGCCGCGCTCAAACGCCCTGACGGTAAATCCCTCTTGTTGAAGCATGTAGATAAGCGTGTCCGCGATGCTTATCTCATCTTCCACCAGCCAGATCAGCGGTTGTTGCATACACGTTCCTTGTTATTTGCCCCACGGCATAATCGGCACCGCGCTTATGGCGTTTTTCGGTGAACCATCGACCACTTTATCGGAATAGGTGAGATACACCAGCGCATTACGTTTGCTGTCGTAGAAGCGGACAACCTGCAGCTTTTTAAAGACTAAAGAAGTCCGTTTCTGGAATACCACTTCACCCTGCGATTTCCCGTTTTTGATTTTATCCGAGAGTTCGATCGGGCCAACCTGCTGGCAGGAAATCGCGGCATCGGAGGTATCTTCCGCCAGCCCTAACCCACCTTTGATGCCACCGGTTTTCGCCCGGCTGATGTAGCAGGTAACGTTGGTGATATCCGGATCGTCGAAGGCTTCGACCACGATTTTGTGGTCAGGGCCAAACATTTTGAAAACGGTATCGACCGAGCCAATTTGTTCCGCATGTGCGCTAAAACCGCAGACACTCAGCACCAGGCCCGCCACTAACTTCTTGTATTTCATATTGTTACCATTCCTGACGATTCGATTGAGTGATTATTCAACATTTCAGATATAAAGTATTGAAAGATCACACCTTTACAAATATTACGTCGCAACCCAATGTAAAAGCGCATGAATGCACAAAAAAAACACTGAATGCTAAAACATCAAAAAATGCTATTATCCGCTACCTTAGTATCAGGCACCTATAATTTTAAGGACGAGGACATTATATGGATCAGGCTGGGATTATTCGCGATCTCCTTGTATGGCTGGAAGGTCATCTGGATCAACCCCTGTCGCTTGATAATGTTGCGGCAAAAGCGGGCTATTCCAAGTGGCATTTGCAGCGGATGTTCAAAGATGTCACCGGTCATGCCATTGGCGCTTACATCCGTGCCCGACGTCTGTCGAAATCCGCCGTAGCGCTACGCCTGACTGCTCGCCCAATTTTAGACATTGCGCTGCAATATCGCTTCGATTCACAGCAAACCTTTACCCGTGCATTCAAAAAGCAGTTTGCTCAGACGCCTGCGCTCTATCGCCGCTCGCCGGACTGGAGCTCCTTCGGCATGCGTCCGCCGCTGCGCCTGGGTGAGTTCACCATGCCGCCGTATGAGTTTGTCACGCTGCCTGCTACGCCGCTGGTTGGGGTAACACAAAGCTATACCTGCAAACTGGAAGAGATTTCCGAATTCCGTCAGCAAATGCGCGTGCAGTTCTGGCAGGAGTTTCTGGGCAATTCTCCGTCTATTCCGCCGATGCTTTACGGCCTGCATGAGCCGCGTCCGAGTCTGGAAAAAGACGATGAGCAGGAAGTGTTCTACACCACGGCGGTAACGCCAGATATGGCTAACGGCCACCTGAATAATTCGCATCCGGTGACGCTGGAAGGCGGCGAGTACGTGATGTTCACGTATGAAGGTTTGGGTACGGGGCTACAGGAATTTATCCTCACGCTTTACGGCACCTGCATGCCAATGCTCAACCTGACCCGTCGTAAGGGCCTGGATATCGAACGTTTCTTCCCGCAGGACGAAGCGCGGGACCAGGAGCCGCCAATTCAGTTGCGCTGCGAATACCTGATCCCAATACGTCGTTAACGCTGCAGTTCGTCTAACGCAGGGGCGTCCAGATGTGAGACGTCGCCTGCGGTTTCCACCACCCATCCCGACGCCAGCCAGGCACTCTGCTGGTGATCAACTCGCGAAATAGAGCAGTTACGCAGACGTAAACGGCGCTCCGCGTACGCGGGCAGGCCGAGGATTGTACTCACCAGGCAACCCAGCGCGATACCGTGGCTGACCAGCAGCGGACGACTTCCCGGCGGCAGTTCCAGACAGCTTTGCAGCGCGCTGTGCATGCGCTCGCTCAGTTCCTGCATCGATTCACCTTCCGGGATACGGCCATCCGGTGTACCGTTGACCAGTTGACGGCGCCACGCTTCTTCTTCCGCCGTTAACGTGTCGATATGGCGCTGTTCCAGCACGCCCATATTCAGCTCACGCAGACGCGGGTCGGCGATCACTTCGCAACCGCAGGCATCAGCGATGATCTCTGCGGTGCGACGGGTACGGCCCAGATCGCTGGTGATGATATGGGTGATCCCCAGTGAGCGAACGCGATCGCCCACTTGCTTTGCCTGATCCTCACCTTTCTGGGTGAGCGGACTATCAGACTGGCCCTGAATACGCCGTTCGGCGTTCCACTGCGTTTCGCCATGGCGAACAAGGTATACCTGTAACATGTCTTTCTTCCGTATACTGCGGTGATGTTAAATCTTATGAGTTGTTCTGATTATGCACAATGTTGTCACAGCTACCACCAATCCTGCCAAAATTCAGGCAATTCTTGCTGCATTTGAGCTGATCTACGGTGAAGGATCCTGCCATATTGACGCTATCTCCGTCG
Organism: Pseudocitrobacter sp. CD920760; assembly: GCF_057782505.1. Taxonomy (NCBI): domain Bacteria; kingdom Pseudomonadati; phylum Pseudomonadota; class Gammaproteobacteria; order Enterobacterales; family Enterobacteriaceae; genus Pseudocitrobacter; species Pseudocitrobacter sp. CD920760. The sequence continues at coordinate 724,732 of NZ_CM173490.1, read as the reverse complement.
ACACTGGCGTGCCTGAACAGCCGATTGGCAGTGTAGAAACGCGCGCTGGCGCACGAAATCGCGTGGAGAACGCCCGTGCCGTACGCCCGAATGCCGATTTTTGGGTGGCGATTGAAGCGGGTATTGATGAAGGCAGTACCTTCAGTTGGGTGGTGATTGAGAGCGCAGATCAGCGCGGCGAAGCGCGTTCCGCTACCTTGCCGTTGCCGGAAGTCATTCTGGAAAAAGTGCGTGAAGGGGAAGAGCTCGGCCCGGTCATGTCGCATTTCACCGGAATCGATAAGATTGGCCGCAAGGAAGGCGCTATCGGCGTGTTCACCAAAGGTGCCCTGACGCGCAGTAGCGTTTATCATCAGGCGGTGGTGTTAGCGTTAAGCCCGTTCCATAACGCGATTTACGGGCAACGCGGGTAAGTTTGCCGGATGGCGGCTGACGCCTTACCCGGCATACGGTGAGATCGTGCATTGTTGCCGGATGGCGGCTGGCGCCTTATCCGGCCTACTACGGTCCGTAGGCCTGATAAGCGCAGCGCCATCAGGCGTTGTTCACCGTTTTCGGCAGCGTCTGCTCCAGCCATTGGCGCAATTCGGCTGGGGCCGATTTCAGGCTGTTCGAACCGCGCGTAATGGTGGCAATGCCTGCGCCCAGCTCTGACTTCAGCTCGCGCTGACTCATCTCACCACGCAGTAATTCTTCAATAATGCGCACGCGCGTGCCCAGCGCTTCGCGCTCGTCAGGCGTCATGATCAAGTCGAGTAAAGGCAGTGCGTGCTCGTCAGCATAGGCCAGACGAAGCAGCTCAACAAAGCGAAGCCATTCCTGATGTCGCTGTTCCGCGACGGAGGCTGAATAAGGGGATTGTTGGGTCATAGTATACCGCCATGTTATGGCGGATGGCACAGGGCCATCCGCTGTATGTACTCTTCAACGAGTACAGCATAACATAGTCACTGCCGATCAGTAACGGCGTTGCCACTCGCTATCGCTAAAGATCGCCTCTTTTTCGCCCATAAAGTGACGATAGTACGCGTCATACGCCAGCACGTTCTTCACATAGCCACGCGTTTCAGAGAACGGAATGCTCTCAACAAACGCGACGGGGTCGATACGCCCGGCGCTGTTGCCAACCCAGGTGCGCACGCGCCCCGGACCGGCATTGTACGCGGCAGATGAGAAGATACGGTTGTTACCAAACTGCTGGTAAACGTATTGCAGATAGCTGGTACCGATGTTGATGTTAGTTTCCGGGTCCAGCAGCTGATTCTGGTTGCTGTAGCCTGGGATGTTAAACATCTGCACCGTGTGCGTCGCCGTACCCGGCATGATTTGCATCAGGCCGCTCGCCCCTACCGGTGATTTCACTTTCGGGTTCCAGGCACTTTCCTGACGTGCAATCGCCATTGCATAACTTTGCGGAATGTCTTTACCGGCGGTGTAACGCACAAAGAGATCGTTATAGGCAGGCGGGAAACGCTCCTGCAAATTATCCCACAGCTTGCCTGCGATGGTCGCCTGTACGCTGAGATCCCACCAGCGTTGGTCAAACGCGTAGCGCGCCAACTGGGCCTGCTCGTTCTTTGTGCGGCTGCTGACCAGGTTCGCCCATTCGCTGCGCGCGGTGTTATCCATATCCCAGTACATCAGTTCACGCACGCGCGCCATTTCCGGGCCGTTCACCAGTAGCGGCGAAACGGTGCCCTGCGGGCCTTCGATGCGCAAGGTGTAATCTTCCCCCAGACGCTGCGCCGCCACCATCGGGTAGAAACCGCGCTGAGTCATTAAGGATTTGAAGATCTCTTTCGCTTCGTCATCGCGCCCGCGCTCCATCAGCAGGTCGGCCTGCCAGTAGCGCCATTCATCTTTCTCTTTGGCATCCATCGGCAGACGCGCCAGCCAGGTATTCAGCCCACGGCGATCGCCGGTGCCAAGCGCCATACGGACCCGACGCTCAATCAGCGATGTAGACTGAGAACGCATAATGGCGTCGTCGCGCCATTTTTCCTGCTCAGAGGTGACGTCAGTGCCCATCAAACGCCAGGCGACGATATCGCGCAGTTCCTGGGTTTGATCGTCATTAAGCTGCTGAGCCTGCACCAGCGACGGGATCATCAAACGCGCGTTTTCCGCATCCTGACGCGCGACGCTGGTAAACGCCACCGCCGCCACCGAGCGGGTAAAATCGGTCGCGCCCGTGGTGCGCGCAAAGGTCAGCACGTTATTGGGATTGTTCGCAAGGTCGGTCACCGCCTGCGAAATGGTTTGATAATCCGGCGGCATCTGCGAGGCCAGCGCTTTGACCAGCGAAGTATTACCCGCGTTCATCGCCAGTCGGATACGTTCGAGATACGCGAGTGGGTCCTGCGTACCGGACGAACGCCAGGCGCTGAACAGTTTGTCGCAGGCATTTGGCTGGCTTTTCCCCGTCAGCCACAGTTCTTTCGCACCGTCCCAGGCCTGCTGGGTTTCGCCAACATTATATTTGGCGTAGTAATAGTTACACTGCGCTTCGGTGGTGCCAGGTTTGTCCGGGCTGAAGGCCAGCAAGCCGCGCCAGTCTTCGCGTCGCGCCAGTTCGTTTACAAAGCGATTTTTGAGCGTCCGCGCCGGCGGCAGCGTCGGGTTATCGCGCACAAAATTGGTGACGGTAACGGCTGGCGTGTTCATCAAATCGCCGGAGATCTGGCGATATTCCAGGTAAGGATAAAGCGGATAATCCCGCAAGGTTGGCATCAACTGGCCCACGACATCCATCTGTCGGTTATCCCAGGCCTGCTTAATCTGCGAATAGCGACTGCGCTGTTCGTCCAGTGAATCCGCGTGAGCCAGGTTGTTAAGTGACAACAGGCAAACACTGGCCGCTAACACGCGCCACGCCATGGGTTTGGCTTTTTTCACACGATCTTCCTCTAATCAATCACATGTTGCAGCTTCATGCCGCGTATAAGATATCTATTTCATGCTAACCACACATGAGGCAACGCGCCACGTTCTGGACACATTTTTACGCTTTTATCGCGTTAACCGCCTCGCTGGGATTAACGAACGAAAAAGGCTACACTTCGGCTTTGTATACTTACCATCAAAATAAAAGAGGCGAAGTCCAACGTGGCTCAATTCGTTTATACCATGCATCGTGTCGGCAAAGTGGTTCCGCCGAAACGTCATATTCTGAAAAACATCTCACTGAGCTTCTTCCCTGGCGCAAAAATCGGTGTACTGGGCCTGAACGGCGCCGGTAAATCTACGCTGCTGCGCATCATGGCCGGTATCGATACCGACATCGAAGGTGAAGCACGTCCGCAGCCAGGTCTGAAGATTGGTTACCTGCCGCAGGAACCTCAGTTAAATCCGGAACATACCGTTCGTGAATCCGTTGAAGAAGCGGTTGCCGAAGTGGTTAACGCGCTGAAAGGTCTGGACGAAGTCTACGCCAAATATGCCGAGCCGGATGCCGACTTCGATAAACTCGCCGCTCAGCAGGGCAAGTTTGAAGAAATCATTCAGGCGCATGATGGCCATAACCTGAACGTTCAGCTGGAACGCGCCGCCGATGCGCTGCGTCTGCCGGACTGGGATGCCAAAATCGCCACCCTTTCCGGTGGTGAACGTCGCCGCGTCGCGCTGTGCCGCCTGCTGCTGGAAAAACCAGACATGCTGCTGCTCGACGAACCGACTAACCACCTGGATGCGGAATCCGTCGCGTGGCTGGAACGCTTCCTGCACGACTTCGAAGGGACCGTTGTGGCAATCACCCACGACCGTTACTTCCTCGATAACGTGGCGGGCTGGATTCTGGAACTTGACCGTGGCGAAGGTATTCCGTGGGAAGGTAACTACTCCTCCTGGCTGGAACAGAAAGATCAGCGTCTGGCGCAGGAAGCTTCTCAGGAAGCGGCGCGTCGTAAGTCGATCGAGAAAGAGCTGGAATGGGTACGTCAGGGCGCGAAAGGCCGTCAGTCTAAAGGCAAAGCGCGTCTGGCTCGTTTCGAAGAACTTAACAACGTTGAGTACCAGAAACGTAACGAAACCAACGAACTGTTTATTCCGCCAGGAGCGCGTCTGGGGGATAAAGTGGTGGAAGTCAGCAATCTGCGTAAATCTTACGGCGATCGCGTACTGATTGACGACCTGACGTTCTCGGTACCGAAAGGTGCGATTGTCGGTATCATCGGCCCGAACGGCGCGGGTAAATCGACGCTGTTCCGCATGATGTCCGGTCAGGAACAGCCTGATAGCGGTTCTATCACGCTGGGTGATACCGTGAAACTGGCGTCCGTTGATCAGTTCCGTGATGCGATGGATAACAGCAAAACCGTGTGGGAAGAAGTTTCCGGCGGGCTGGATATCATGAAGATCGGCAACACCGAGATGCCAAGCCGCGCGTACGTTGGCCGCTTTAACTTTAAAGGCGTTGACCAGGGTAAACGCGTAGGCGAGCTGTCCGGCGGTGAGCGCGGTCGTCTGCACCTGGCGAAACTGTTGCAGGTAGGCGGCAACGTTCTGCTGCTCGATGAACCGACCAACGACCTGGATATCGAAACCCTGCGCGCGCTGGAAAACGCCCTGCTGGAGTTCCCTGGCTGCGCAATGGTTATCTCGCACGACCGTTGGTTCCTTGACCGTATCGCCACGCACATTCTGGATTACCAGGATGAAGGTAAAGTGGAATTCTTCGAAGGTAACTTTACCGAATACGAAGAGTATAAGAAACGCACGCTGGGCGCAGACGCGCTGGAGCCGAAGCGTATCAAGTACAAGCGTATTGCGAAGTAATAACATTATCGCAGGCCGGGCAAGCGTTAGCGCCCCCGGCCTACATTTCTTGCGAATACATACATTTCACGAATAAAAATTTAATTTAAATTCATTTAATCTTTAATATCCACAAATCCAATAAATAGATCCTCCAATCTAATCCACGCTTCAAATATTATTACAAACATTCATTGCAATTCTGGAATAACAAGATTGAGATGCCAGATGGTCTATGCTACAAATAGCGGCACCAGAAGGAATTGCGCCATATATTCAGCTAATCTAGTTTAGCGAGTTAATTATTCGCGCCAGCTATATTCAGCATGCGTTAAAACCATTCATCATCGACATTAACAAAGGATTGATATGTCTATTATTTATAATTCCCACTATTATTCCCAACGTCATCACTATTAATTATTTATTTGACGAATATATTTTTAATTAAATCGCGTTCGGAATTATGAAAACTAATCACGTGTTTATTACTCATCTCTTTCAGCGTCTGAAAACCTGTCGGCAGTGCGCCTGCGCGCTACCGTTCCAGCGCTATCTTGCGCATATTTTTATTACCGCGCCGATGGCGTTGCTTTTGATTTATCTGTTCATTTTTAGCCAGCCGCGCTACATGAGCGAATCCAAAGTCGCCGTAAAACGCCCCAATGAAATTGACAGTTCAAGCCTGAACGTTGGCCTGCTGCTGGGAGCGTCGAACCCGTCGTCGGCGGAAGATTCCCTCTATTTAAAAGAGTACATCAACTCGCCCGATATGCTGATGGCATTGGATAAGCGACTCAACTTCCATCAGGCATTCAGCCAAAGCGGTTGGGATCTCTTCTTCCATCTTCCCGCTGACGCCACCACCGAAGAGTTTCTCGACTACTACCGCAGCCGGATTTCCATCGCTTATGACGAAAAATCGGGCCTGCTGGATATTCAAACGCAGGGCTTCACCCCCGAGTTTGCTCAGGCCTTTAACCACGCGGTGCTGAAAGAGTCCGAGCGCTTTATCAACGAGCTTTCCCATCGTATTTCGCGCGAGCAGATGCAGTTTGCTGAAGAAGAGCTGCACCAAACCCGTCAGCGCCTGAACGAGAGCAAAAAGCAGTTGCTCGCTTATCAGAATAAAAACAACGTCCTCGACCCCGCAGCCTCTGCTGAAGCCGCCACTACGCTTGTGAATACGCTGATTGCCAAAAAAATCGAGATGGAAGCAGATCTGCGAAATCTGTTGACCTATTTACGCGCCGACGCGCCGCAGGTGGTCAGCACTAAAAACGCCATTAAAGCGTTGCAGGCGCAAATCGATCAAGAGCAAAGCAAAATCACCGCGCCGGAAGGGAAAAAGCTCAACAGCATGGCGGTCGATTTCGAAGAGATAAAAGGCACCGTGGCCTTTGATACGGACCTTTACGCTCTGGCGCTGAAAGCCCTTGAGAAAACGCGCATGGAAAGCGCGCGCAAGCTGAAAACCCTGTCGGTTATCAGTTCGCCACAGCGCCCGGAAGAGTCGTCATTCCCGAATATTCCTTATTTATTAATCAGCTGGTTACTGGTGTGCGGCCTGCTGTTTGGTACTGCCAAACTGCTGCTGGGCATTATTGAAGACCATAAAGACTGACGGCCTGAGCCATTTTTAACAGAGTGCATTATGAAATTAGCTAAATCCGTAGTTCTGCTCGCAGTCCTTCACGTTGGGCAGGCGCTCGCCACAGGCGTCACCGCCGACCCGGAACTGACCGGCGCCGCACCGTTATCACCGCTCATCAGCGGGCAAAAGTCACCTGCGGTGAACAACGGTTTTGATAACACGCCGCCGATGATGGAAGCGCCGGCGTTAAGCCGCATGTTCGGCGCGCAGCTGTTTAACGGCACCAGCGCCGACAGTGGTACCAGCATCGGATTTAACCCGAGCTATGTTGTTTCGCTGGGCGATACCATTCAGGTGCGTCTGTGGGGCGCGTTTAACTTTGACGGCGCGCTGCCGGTCGACCCGAAAGGCAATATCTTTGTACCGAATATCGGGCCGCTGAAAGTGGCTGGCGTACCGAACGGGCAGCTTAATGGCCTGGTGACCGCGAAGGTCAAAGAGGTTTATCAGTCTAACGTTAACGTCTATGCCTCGCTGTTGCAGGCGCAGCCGGTGAAAGTGTTCGTTACCGGCTATGTCAAAAACCCCGGCCTGTACGGCGGTGTGGCGTCCGATTCGCTGCTCTCCTACCTGAGTAAAGCGGGCGGCGTAGACAGCGAGCGCGGCAGTTATGTTGACATCACCATCAAGCGCGGCAAATCGACGCGCTCCCGCGTCAACCTGTATGACTTCCTGCTTAACGGTACGCTGAATCTGTCGCAGTTCTCAGACGGCGATACCATCGTCGTGGGCCCGCGTAAATATACCTTCAGCGTGGATGGCGACGTCTATAACAGCTATGACTTCGAATTCGCCAGCAGCGCCATTTCGGTGGATGAAGCGCTGAGCTGGGCGCGGCCAAAACCGGGCGCAACCCACTTCACCATCGTCCGCCAGCAGGGCACGGTAAAACGCACGGAATATTATCCGTTGAGCGGTGCCGCGGGCCGCACGTTGCAGGATGGCGACAAACTGATCGTCAGTTCTGACCGCTATGCCGGCACCATTCAGGTGCGCATCGAGGGCGCACATTCCGGCGAACACGCGCTGGTGCTGCCTTATGGCGCAAGCATGAAACAGGTGCTCACACAGCTGCGCCCGAACAGCATGTCGCAGATGAACAGCATTCAGCTTTATCGCCACTCTGTCGCCATCCGGCAAAAAGAGATGCTCACCCTTGAGCTGCAAAAGCTGGAACAGGCGTCGCTCTCTTCCCAGTCATCCACCCAGGAAGAAGCGCAGCTTCGTATGCAGGAAGCGCAGCTGGTCAGCCGTTTTGTGGCGAAAGCGCGTCAGGTGGTGCCGAAAGGCCAGGTGGTGCTGAACGAGAAAAACCTCGATTCAGTCCTACTGGAAGATGGCGATGTCATCAGCATTCCGGAGAAAACCTCGCTGGTTATGGTGCATGGCGAAGTGCTGTTCCCGAACGCCATCAGTTGGGAAGAGAAGCTTGACGCTGACGATTACATCGAGAAATGCGGCGGCCTGACGCAGAAATCCGGTCAGTCGAAAATCATCGTGATTCATCAGGACGGTTCTGCGGTGGATGCGGACGATGTCGGTGCTCTGGCGGCAGGCGATGAAATTATGGTTCTGCCGAAGTACGAGTCGAAAAACATCGAAGTGACGCGCGGCATCTCCACCATTCTTTATCAACTGGCGGTGGCGGCGAAAGTCATTCTGGATATCTAACGCACGAATGCAGGGAGCATTATGATCGGCGTCTATTCCTCGGGGATTTGGAAAATCCCCCATCTGAGCCAGCTGCTCGGCAAGCCCTGCCGCAAGCTGTCGGTTAGCGGTGCCATTCCCGGCGACATTTCCGCCGTCGCCGTCTGGGGAATGAAAGACAACACTGCGCTGCCCGCCGCCAAAGCGCGGGCGGCGGATTTACCGCTGCTGCGCCTGGAAGATGGCTTTATTCGCTCGCTCGGGCTGGGCGTGAATGGTCATCCGCCGCTCTCTATCGTGGTTGACGATCTTGGCATTTACTACGATGCCAGCCGCCCGAGCAGGCTGGAACGGCTCATCCATAAAGAGTGTGAAGAGAATGCCTTCGCTGAAGAGGCGCAATCGGCCATCGACCTGATTGTGAGCGGCGATTTATCGAAGTACAACCACGCCCTGCCCTTCCCCGCTGCCGCGCATGAAAAGCCGATTGTGCTGGTTATCGATCAGACGTACGGCGATGTGTCGATAACCCTGGGCGGAGGGTCGGCGCAAAGTTTTAGCAACATGCTGGCCGCCGCCTGTGAAGAAAATCCGGACGCTGAAATTTGGGTCAAAACGCATCCCGACGTGTTGAGCGGTAAAAAGCGGGGTTATCTTACCGACCGCTTCAGCGACCCACGTATTCGCTTGCTGGCGCAGGACGTTAGCCCACAGTCGCTGCTGCGCAGTGCGAGCCGTGTCTATACCGTTACCTCGCAATACGGCATCGAGGCGCTGATGGCCGGGAAATCGGTAACCTGCTTTGGCCTGCCGTGGTATGCCGGATGGGGGCTGACGGACGATCGCCACCCACTGGCGGAGTCATTAACCGGCAGGCGCGGCCAGGCGACGCTGCTGCAATTAATTGGCGCAGCGCTGCTGCGGTATCCGCGTTATCTCGACCCCTACACCCACAAACGTGGCACCTTATTCGACGTACTGCACGCGCTCCAGCTGCAACGCCAGCATATGATTTCTCGCAGCGGCCATCTGTGGGTTCCCGGCCTGACGCTGTGGAAGAGCGCCATCATGAAAACCTTCCTCAAAACGCCGGAAAACACCCTGAGCTTTGAGAAAAAATCGCCAGCGGCCACCGCCTGCGTGGTGTGGGGCGTGAACGGCGAAACCAAATTCAGCCAGGCGGCGCACGCGCAGAACCTGCCCATTTGGCGAATGGAGGACGGTTTTCTGCGCTCAAGCGGGCTGGGTTCCGACCTGCATATGCCGCTGTCGCTGGTGCTGGATAAAACCGGGATTTACTACGATGCCCGCCGCGCCAGCGACCTGGAAACGCTACTCAACCATTCAACACTGCGCCTCGATGAACGCGACCGCGCGCTGGCGCTTCAGCAGACGCTGGTCAGCAGCAAGCTCAGTAAATATAACCTCGGCAAAGGCTGGCAACGGCCTGAGGCCGCCGACGGTAAACGCCTGCTGCTGGTGCCCGGCCAGGTGGAGAACGACGCCTCCATCGCCACAGGGAGTGTCGATATTCAAAGCAACCTGGCGCTGCTGCGTACCGTACGCGAGCGTAACCCGTCGGCGTTTATCGTCTATAAGCCGCATCCTGACGTGCTGGCAGGCAATCGCCCCGGCCATATTGATGCCGACGTGATGGCACATCTGGCTGACTGCGTGGCCATGGATGCCGACATTATCGACTGCATTACCGCCTGTGATGAACTGCACACCATGACTTCGCTTTCCGGGTTTGAAGCGCTGATGCATGGCAAAACCGTGTACTGCTACGGCCTGCCGTTTTACGCGGGCTGGGGGTTAACCCACGACGAACATACCTGTTCGCGGCGCAACCGTACGCTCACTCTGGCAGACCTGATTTACCAGACGCTGATAGTTTACCCCACCTACATTCATCCGCAGGAGAAGCGCGTGCTTCCGGTAGAAGAGGCGGCGGCATGGCTGATGGAGCAGACAAGGCCAGAAACGATCGCGAGGAAAAAAGCCGGACGCATCACGCGATGGGTGCGCAAGGGCGTGAATCTTTATCGGGTGAAATTTAATTAGCGAGGGCTGAGGCATGGACAGCACAGCAATGAGCAAATTACTGGCGGGTAAGCGGTATCTGCTTTTACAGGGGCCGATGGGGCCGTTCTTTGCCGACCTGGCCGACTGGCTGGAGAGCAAAGGCCGCGAAGCGGTAAACGTGGTCTTTAACGGCGGCGATCGCTTTTACTGTCGGCATCGCCCGGTGCTGCAATATGACCAGACGCCAGAATATTTTGCCCACTGGCTAAAAGAGACGTGGAAAACCTATCCCTTTGATACATTGATCTGTTTTGGTGATTGCCGACCGCTACACCAGGTCGCCCGGCAATGGGCGCAGGCCAAAGGGCTGCGTTTTCTGGCATTTGAAGAGGGATACCTGCGCCCGCACTTTATTACCCTTGAAGAGGGCGGCGTAAACGCCTACTCCTCCCTGCCTCGCGATCCTGAATTTTATCGCCATCTGCCCGAACTGCCGCCACGCAATATTCAGCCGTTAAAACCCTCGACTCGCTTACGCTACTGGCACGCGACCTGGTACTACCTGGAGGGCTGGTTTCACCGTCACGACTACCCGCTTTATCGACACCACAAGTCTTTCTCGCCGTGGTATGAGATGCGCTGCTGGGTGCGCGCCTGGCGACGCAAACACTGGTATGCGTTTAAAGAGCGCGACGTTCTTCCCCGGCTTCAGACGCAGCTGGATAAACGCTATTACCTCGCGATTTTACAGGTTTATAACGACAGCCAGATCCGCAACCACAGCGGCTATGCCGACGTGCGTGATTACATCAACGACGTGATGTACTCCTTTGCCACCAAAGCCCCTGCGACCAAGTTTCTGGTGTTCAAGCATCATCCGATGGATCGCGGTCATCGCCTGTATCGCCCGCTAATTAATAAGCTCAGTAAGAAATACGGCATTCGTAACCGGGTGCTGTACGTGCACGATCTCCCGATGCCGGAGATGCTAAAGCATGCCAAAGCGGTGGTGACGATTAACAGTACGGCGGGCCTGTCGGCGTTGATTCACAACAAACCGCTGAAGGTGATGGGCGATGCCCTGTACGATATGAAAGGCTTAACGTATCAGGGGCATCTGCATCAGTTCTGGACGGCGGAATTCCAGCCGGATATGGGGTTACTGGCGATCTTCCGCAGTTATCTGCTGGAGACTACGCAGATAAATGCGGTGTTTTATGGGGATGAGAATAGACTTATGGTAATAAACAACCATTCAAAAAGCACAAATATTGAAATTTTAAATAAAAAAAATAAAACCCATAAAAACGTTAAATACTAGAATATATTTTAAAGCAAAAACTCAACCAAAAATATCATTCCAATAATCTGTATCCGCATCGTATTTTATACTCATTGAAATGTTAGCAAATCTGTCATCATCTATAATTAGAGACTTCAAAAATTCAATTAGCTCTACAGAATCTGCTTGACCATCATTTAATATTTTATTTTTTAAAGCTCTTGCTTCTTTAAAAACCCGACGACTAAATAAAAGATAATTAAAATCCCCCTCCATTACATAAGAACTAATCATTTCATCTTTCATGATAGAAACATTGATAAAATCCTCAATTGTTTTTTTGTTTACAGGCCTATTCGTAAGACTGGTTTTATATCTCACCCATGAATACAAGCGCTTATAAAGCAAATCAATTCTTGGTGAATGCTTGTAGGCTTGAAGCAAAAAAATATGGTCCTCTCCATTATGTACTCCCTCAGGAAATGTTACATTTTCTTTAGATAAATAGGAGCGTTTATATGCTTTACCCCAGGATAATCTTGGCAGTTCCCCTAGCAATAGAGACAAGAAACGATCACTGCCTGACACATAATCTTCAATTTTTGTTCCTGATATAACCTGGCCTTCTTCATTTACTGAGCGATACATACATTCAATTATATCTGAATGATTTTCACATGCTTTATGTTTAAACTCAGATACGTAATCTTTGCAAATCCTATCATCCGCATCAATAAACAAAATATAATCACTAGTGGATTTTTTTACTCCATGGTTTCTTGCAGACCCTGGTCCCTCTCCAGAGGAGTATAAAATTTCATATTTAAACCTAAAAACACTATCATTCAAAAAAACTATTGAGTTATCTTCACAATGATCAGAAACAAAATAGACATTAAAATTCAAATCACTTTGATTATTTAAGTCACTACATATACCCGGCAAAAAATTCATAGAGTCTTTGAATGGAATGATAATATCAAATTTCATTATTATAGTCCTTTACATCTTCCGAGGAAATTAATGATTCCAAAAATTCTCGTTCACGTTGCCAATTATGAATTGTATTTAAACCTACTCGCCTTCCTGAAGAATAAGATGTCGAAACGCCTTGAGCTTGATCAGTTAAAGAAAAACCAAATACTTGGTTCTGACACAGTTCGCCACTTATTGTGTATACCCAATGCATAAGCTTCAAACCACTACTTGGAGATGCTGCTATTTTTTGCGTTAATGCTATATCCAACTTCCTTGGTAATAAACATATTTTATCAGCGTACTGAAATAGATCATGAACTTTAAAGAAGAGATTTTTTGTAGAATATAAATTGCCATCAGATATAACAAGATAATCAAGGTTGTATTTTCTATTTCGTTGCGTCTCATAATAACGAGGGTTAATGATCAGAACATTTGTCTTTTTCCCATAGTCAATACAGTACGGATAATCAGTTATTGCCCCATTAAAACGCACGACTTTATCAAAAGAGTCGATGTATTTTCCTTTTTTCTTGTTCAACTCAATAGGAGCATTACCAACTACAGCCAATCTATGTGAGTACGTTTCTAAATACTGTTCAAACTCCCATTCATTACGACTTAACATAAGAAAAAGATCATGCTCTTTTTCAGCCCAACACTCATTGATCAACCCATTTTTAAACAACAAATATGTTAATCCAAGATAGCGATGATTATTCCATGCATCAACATCTTTTTCCTTTGCTTTTAATGCAATTTCAATTGCTTTATCATACGCGCCACTCTCTACAAAAAATGCCGCTAAAGTCATTAAAAAATGTACCGGAAATGCTTTTTTCTTAGAAAGATTACAAATTTTATTCGCTATACTTTCCAACCGACCATCTGTCCCAAGGATACGATAAGCCTTCTTGAAAAATAGAATCAAATCATCTAACTGTAATTTATCGCACCTTTCATTTAATATAGACACGACGCCTCTAATTACTTTTTCCTCATATATGCCAGCTGACAAGGCATATTTAATCTGAGATTGCTCAGTGCTCTCTGGCCTTTCAAGATAATAATAATACAACATATTGAAATCATTAATTTCCTTCATATGTTGTACATTAATTTTATGAACGACACCTTCAATAACAGAAAAAGACTTACTTTCACAAGAGTTTTCTACCGATGAAATAAGCACCTCCCCCTTTAATAAAGTATTATCCTCCACAGGATGTTCTATTTTCCCTACAAATACATCGTCATTAAGACAAAACAATATCTCATTGTCATTTAACCTATAGTTACCTATGTTTAAAGTTGCATGGGCGTTAAATATTTTATAGCAATGATTATAAAAAACCTTACTTTCCAGACTCAATTCATTCAAGTAAATCTGTATCTGCTCTTTATCTTTAGATGAAAATTTATCGGTGGAAATATTTCTTTTGTTTTCAGTAGGTCTGTTTCCATTAAATATCTTACTATCTTGAAAAAAACCTTTTGGGTTACTTACTAGTTTTCTGGCTTTTCTATACAATACACTCATTTTAACAACTCCGAAATATTGTTAATACCATAAGGGTGTGTTGTATTTAACGATGCCTTATGCCAAACAATGCCTTCCTTTACAACTTTTGCAGGACTTCCTACAGCTAAACAATATGAATCTATTTTATTTACTACCGTGGAGCCCAAACCGATGATGGCACCTTTATGAATAGTTACTCCTTTTAAAACAGTTACTTTATTTGCTAACCACACACAATCCTGAATAACCACATCTCTTGAATAATTAATTCTTTCTCCATTTGATTTGAAAAAAATAGGATGGTAATCATGGTTATATATATTTACGTCAATTCCAAACATGCAATCATTACCAATGAATATTCCTTTGCCTTCAGCTAGATGAAGTTTTAAGCCGGCAGTTGAAGAAAATCTCTCACCTATAACAAGAGTACATTTGGCCCCTATTTTTATCATTCCATTAAGTTTTGAACCTTTGCCAATAGAAATCCGATTGTCACCACCGTAATCTGTAATTGATACTCCATCAACTTTAACATTTGAATCAAATTCAAAAACAGTTCGTTCTCCATTTAGAGAAACATTAACTGCTTTCCATATAACTGGCTCACCAATTACATGTCCATTCCTTGACTCCACTAAATTAACAAACTCTTGAAATGTCATATAACCTCTCATTTATTTATACAGCATCGTTCTTCTTTTATATATAAATCAATACAATCAGATATATTATCAAAATATGAAAAGATATTATTCCGACCTAATAATATTGCAGAATCACAGTATTCGTGTAGTGAACTTAAACTATGCGAAACCATCAAAAAACTCGCTTCCTTGTGCCGATCTTTAAACAGCTCCGCACACTTCTGCTTAAACCTGGCATCGCCTACTGCCGTCACTTCATCCACCAGATAATAATCAAACTTAAACGCCATACTTAATCCAAACCCCAGACGCGAACGCATCCCGGAAGAATAGGTTTTAATCGGCATATCAAAGTATTTCCCCAGCTCGGCGAACTCCTCAACAAAAGCGACCTTCTCTTTCAGCTCGTCGCGAGTGGCATACAGGCGCGCGACAAACTTCACGTTCTCTCGCCCGGTCAGGCTGCCCTGAAAACCACCCGCCAGCCCGACGGGCCAGGAGATGGTGCTGTCGGTGATAATTCGCCCGCTGTCGGGGCGGTCGATGCCGCCGATCATGCGCAGCAGCGTCGATTTCCCCGCACCGTTGCGACCAATGATCGCCACACTTTTGCCGCTCGGCAGTTCGATATTGAAATCTTTAAAAACGTAATGCCGCCCCTGCGGCGTGGGGTAGGATTTAGACAGGTTCTCGATACTGATCATGATGTGAGCATCGCCTCTTCGTTACGGCGATACACCGCCAGCCCGAGAAACAGCACTACCAGCGTACAAAATGCCAGATACGGCAGGTTCACGCCCTCGCTAACGTAGTTCGCCACCACGCATTCACGGCTCAGTTCGACGATGTGCACAATCGGGTTCCACAACAAATACGGCCAGTAATCGCGCGGAATGGCATGCAGGGGAAACATAATGCAGGAGACAAAATAGAGCGGCTTAATCAGGATCGGCAAAAACTTCTCCGTCTCCGGGAAGGCATTCCCAACCACCATAAAGATGAGCCCCACACCGCAGGAGAAAATCACCAGCAGCAACCAGGTGAGAATAAGCGTCACCAGGCGGGTAACTGCGAAGGTTTCTCCGGCAAAGCCGACGATGGTCATCAGTACAATGTACACGCAGCCGTAAATCAGGGTTTCAAGCAACGCGCGGGCGATGATGGTGTCCACCGGCCTGACGGGGCGATAGTTAAACAGCCCCTGGTTGGCTTCGATGGCGCCAATCGACCGTGTCGTTATATTGCTGAAAAGAAAGTACGGGATGATGCCGTTAATCAGAAATACGGGGAAAGAGATATCCGGCATCGTGCGATGCATAATAAAACCGAATACTGCCAGCATCACCAGCATATGCGCCGCCGGTTCCAGCACCGCCCAAAAATAGCCTAAACGGTATTTCCCGAATCGGGTTTTAATCTCACGCAGGAAGAGCGCGCTAACGGCAGCTCGTTGAACTTCAATACCACTTCTGGCCATGGTTTATCCGATAGTTGAATCAGGCACGCTACCGCCCCTGGCTTCAGGCTGCCAGAGCGCCGGTAATCATTAAAAGTGTGTGAAGGGAGGTATCAGGCGGGGAATGAGTGAGAGTGCAGTAGAAATCCATTTTCCATTGCAATTAATAAATCAACATCATTCCCTTGATGTATAATTCAGGAATATCCCAACGTGCGTAATGTAGACCTAAATAGAACAAGTTCCTATTCTATTGTGGCAATATAAACTAAATATTGATTTTAGTTTTTCTTAATAAATAAAATAGTGATGAGTTTAAATTGAATTATTTAATTAATATATATTTTCGGGTGAGGGTTTGGGGTTCGCGGCAGACAACGCGATTTAATCTGCCGCTATAATAGGTCGCTTTATCCCGCTTCGCCCATCAGTTGCTTCACCAGCTCTACGCAGCGCAGGAAGCGCGCATCGTAGTCCGCCTCTTCTACGTGTACGAACTCAATGTTGTTTTCCTTGAGCATCGATACCAGCAGCGACTGAAACTCTTTGCGATCGACAGAGCTGCCCAGGCTGCGTAGTCCGTCGTTGATCCACGGCGTGTTGTTCTCCAGCAGAATCACCAGGTCGAAACGGTATTCATCAATCATCGCCTGCACGAACGGATGCTCGCGGCCTTCATATTTTTTGCAGAACGCCTGGGTGCTAACAAAATCGGTATCGATAAAGGTCACTTTGTTGGCATATTTCACAGCAAAATCAATGTACTGCGCATGGCCGAGCGCAATTTTGTCGTAATCGGAATATTGCAGCGCCATCTCATCACCGCCCAGATGCGAGAAGACATAATCGCGGCCATACTCCCAGGCGCTGGAGGTGTTGAAGATATTGGCGAGCTTATTCACCAGCGTCGATTTACCGCTGGATTCGCCGCCAAGAATCGCTACCGTGCGCACAAAGAACGGCTTCACTTCGGTGGGGATGTACTCCCAGTAGCGGAACGGGTTCTCACGAATCTGCCCGCCGCTGATGTTCATGAAGGTTCGCTTCGGATCGACCAGCACGGTTTTGATGCCGAGATGTTCAATATACTGCGGGGCATCCAGCTCTTCGGAGGTGTAGATAACGTCGGGTTGAATGCCCTTCTCTTCCATAAAGGCTTTCATGCCGCGGCTCCACACATCCCAGCCGTGCGGGTAAGGCTCCATGCCTTCTTCATTGAAAGCGTGGATGCGAATGTTTTTCTGATATTTAAAGGTTTGCAGCAACCAACGCAGGCGGTCCGGGACGGTGGGCTGTTGCGACATGGCGCTCTGCTCAAACAGCGTGCGGTCGCGCACGTCGTCGTAACCCATGATGATATGCAGCTCGTCCACCTGGCTACAGGCGCGCTGAATCAGGTAGATGTGGCCGGTATGCAGCGGGTAGAACTTACCGAAGACCACGCCAACGGTCTTTTGCAGACGCGGGAACTCCAGGCCTAAAAAGCGATGCAGTGCTTCCAGTTTCTGCGCGCTTGGGCTTTTGATTTTGGCGTTCAACAACTGACTGAGGTAGCCCTTGGTCATGCCGCTGGCGTCAGCTACCTGCTGTAGCGTGCAACCTTTCTGACGGATCGCGGTTTTAAGATAGTCGAACGATGACACAAGAGCCTCCTGCTGATGGGGATAAACGATGGTAAAACAATTTTACGCCGTATCCGGCAACGGCGCCGAACTGCGCCTGATGGCGCTGCGCTTATCAGGCCTACGGGCTCGCCAGGCCGGATAAGGCGGTAGCCGCATCCGGCAACGGCACCGAACTGCGCCTGATGGCGCTGCGCTTATCAAGCCTACGGGATCGCCAGGCCGGATAAGGCGTTTACGCCGCCATCCGGCAACGGCGCGATGTTAATTATAAATCGTCAAAGACGTTTAGCGCATCCGCGAGTTTTTTCACGCCGAATACCTGCATGCCTTCGGGCGGCTTTTTCGGTACGTTCGCGGCAGGCACAATTGCGCGGCGGAAACCGTGTTTGGCCGCTTCGGAAATACGTTCCTGGCCGCTCGGCACCGGGCGAATTTCTCCGGCAAGGCCCACTTCACCAAATACCACGAGATCCTGCGGTAGCGGCCTGTCGCGCAGGCTGGAGACCATCGCCAGCAGCAGCGCCAGGTCGGCGCTGGTTTCGGTGACCTTCACGCCGCCGACAACGTTAACGAACACGTCTTGATCCGCCATCTGCAAACCGCCATGACGATGCAGCACCGCCAGCAGAATCGCCAGACGGTTCTGCTCCAGCCCAACAGCCACGCGACGCGGGTTCGACATCATCGAGTGATCCACCAGCGCCTGAATCTCAACCAGCAGCGGGCGCGTACCTTCCCACACCACCATTACCGAGCTGCCCGAGGTAACTTCATCGCCACGGCTCAGGAAAATAGCTGACGGGTTGCTGACTTCGCGCAGCCCCTGTTCGGTCATCGCGAACACGCCCAGTTCATTCACTGCGCCAAAACGGTTTTTATGGCTGCGCAGGGTGCGGAAGCGCGAATCAGCATCGCCGTCCAGCAGCACCGAGCAGTCGATACAGTGTTCCAGCACTTTCGGGCCCGCCAGCGAGCCATCTTTGGTCACGTGGCCAACCATCACAATCGCCACGCCGCGCGTTTTCGCAAACCGCGTCAGGTAAGCTGCGGTTTCGCGCACCTGTGCCACGCTGCCAGGCGATGACTGAATATCCGCCATGTGCATCACCTGAATGGAGTCGATAACCATCAGCTTCGGCTGCTCTTCCTCAGCAATCATGCAAATCTGTTCGATGCTGGTTTCTGACAGCATATTGAGATTGGCGGTCGGCAGGCCGAGACGATGCGCACGCATCGCCACCTGCTGTAATGACTCTTCGCCGGTGACGTACAGCGTTTTCATCTGCTCAGCGAGTTTACACAGCGTTTGCAGCAGCAGCGTTGATTTCCCGGCCCCAGGGTTACCGCCGATAAGAATCGCGCTCCCCGGCACCACGCCACCGCCCAGTACGCGGTCAAACTCTTTAAAACCGGTTGAGAAACGCGGCAGCTCTTCCAGACTGATATCCGACAGCTTCTGCACCTTCGACACGCCAGCGCTGCCCGCATAGCCGCTCAGACGTTCATTACGCGCAACGGTTGGAGAAGCCGCCACACCACGCACTTCGGTGATGGTATTCCAGGCCTGGCAGGCGCTGCACTGCCCCTGCCAGCGCGGATAATCCGCACCACATTCATTACAGACAAATGCGCGTTTTGGAGCTTTCGCCACGTTTTACCTCTTATTCCTGATTCAGGCTGCCCGTCAGAATGCACAGCACCCCAATCAGGTCAGCGTGACGGATGGTGACTTCCGTCTGTTCATTAACTTTCGGCTTGGCATGATAAGCGATACCCAGCCCAGCCGCTTTGATCATCGGCAGATCGTTCGCGCCATCGCCAATAGCGACGGTCTGATCTTTCGGAATATCATACTGTTCAGCAAGGCGCTGCAACGTATTGGCTTTATATTTCGCATCAACGATATCGCCTACCACTTCGCCCGTCAGCACGCCATCCATAATGCCCAGTTCGTTGGCGACCGCAGCAGTCAGACGCAGCTTATCGCGTAGATATTCCGCAAAGAAGGTAAAACCACCGGAGGCTATCGCCACTTTCCAGCCCAGCGATTCCAGCTTCAGTACCAGTTGGGTTAAGCCCGGCATTAATGGCAGATCGTCGCGGACCTGACGCAAAATATTGGCATCCGCGCCCTTAAGCGTCGCAACGCGCTGACGCAGGCTGGCGGCGAAGTCGAGTTCACCACGCATCGCGCGCTCGGTCACTTCAGAAACCAGCTCGCCGGTACCGGCCAGTTTGGCGATTTCATCAATGCATTCAATCTGAATAGCGGTGGAATCCATATCCATCACCAATAATCCAGGCGTACGCAGGTGTGGGATTTTCCCCAGCGGCGCAACATCCAGCCCAGCGTCGTGTGCCAGTTTGGTCGCGCGCGGCGTTAATGACCCGGCCAGGCGAATAACCTGATAATCTTCCACACACCAGGCCGCAACAATCACCATTGCCGCGCCCAGCTTGCGCTGATAAGAGGTTAACTGGGGTTTATCCAGCCCGCGTCCGTAGAGCAGCCAGCCGCTACGTCCGGCATGATAATCCAGTGGCATCACTTCATCGCCACTTAAAGAAAGCGGCAACCCAGGCCACAAGGAGACATCTTCAGGCAGGTCGCACCAGGTCAAACTGTTCGGCATTACAGCTCCACTCCACTTCATTAAGGCCAGGAAAATAACGCATGAGGCTACCTTGTAACCAGCGCTTCTGGCAACATTAAGCTGCAAATTTTCAAAGGTGGAATATGGTACGCGCAAAACTGAAATTTAGACTGCATCGCGCCGTGATTGTCCTGATATGCCTCGCACTTCTGGTGGCATTGATGCAAGGGGCGTCATGGTTCAGTCAACAACACCAGCAGCAGCGTAATCCGCAGCTTGAAGAACTGGCGCGCACGCTCGCCCGTCAGGTGGCGCTGAATCTTGCGCCGCTGGTGCGTAGTGAGACGCCAGATGAGAAAAAAGTCCGCCAGTTGCTCACGCAACTCACCGCTGAAAGCCGCATCCTTGACGCCGGGGTGTATGATGAGAAAGGCGACATGATCGCCCGCGCCGGCGAGAGCGTCGAACTGCGTGACCGTCTGGCGCTGGATGGCAAAAAAGCGGGCGGCTATTTCAATCAGCAAATCGTCGAACCCATTCAGGGCAAAAATGGGCCGCTGGGGTATTTACGTCTGACGCTCGACACCCATACGCTGCCAACAGAAGCCAAACAGGTCGATAACACCACCAATATTCTGCGCCTGATGCTGTTGCTGTCGCTTGCCATTGGCGTAGTGCTCACACGAACGCTGCTACAGGGTAAACGCACCCGCTGGCAACAATCACCCTTCCTTCTCACCGCCAATAAACCGGTACAGGAAGAGGAAGAAGAGAAAAAAGAGTAGAAAGGGAACTCAATATGGCCACTTTACGCCTGCTCCTCTCAGACTCATACGACCCCTGGTTTAACCTGGCGGTTGAAGAGTGTATTTTCCGTCAGATGCCCGCCACTCAGCGCGTGCTGTTCCTCTGGCGTAACGCCGATACCGTGGTCATTGGCCGCGCGCAAAACCCGTGGAAAGAGTGTAATACGCGGCGCATGGAAGAAGACAACGTGCGCCTGGCGCGTCGCAGCAGCGGCGGCGGCGCGGTGTTCCATGACCTCGGCAATACCTGTTTTACATTTATGGCGGGTAAACCGGAGTATGACAAAACCGTCTCAACCAGCATCGTGCTGGACGCGCTGAATTCGCTGGGCGCGGTGGCGGAAGCGTCCGGACGCAACGACCTCATCGTGAAAACGCCGGAGGGCGATCGCAAGGTGTCCGGTTCGGCCTATCGCGAGACCAAAGATCGCGGGTTCCATCACGGCACGCTGCTGCTCAACGCCGACCTCAGTCGTCTGGCGAACTACCTCAACCCGGATAAGAAAAAACTACAGGCGAAGGGCATTACCTCCGTGCGCGGGCGCGTGGCAAACCTCGTCGAACTGCTGCCGGGCGTGACGCATGAGCAAATTTGTACAGCGATTACGGAGGCGTTTTTCGCCCATTATGGCGAACGCGTAGACGCCGAGATTATCTCGCCGGATAAAACACCAGACCTGCCGAACTTTGCCGAGACGTTTGCGCGTCAAAGTAGCTGGGAGTGGAATTTCGGTCAGGCCCCGGTCTTTAGTCATCTGCTGGACGAACGCTTCACCTGGGGCGGCGTAGAGCTGCATTTCGACGTCGAAAAGGGGCACATCACCCGTACGCAGGTATTTACCGACAGTTTGAATCCTGCGCCGCTAGAAGCGCTGGCCGCGCGTTTGCAGGGGTGTTTGTATCGGGCGGATGTGTTACAGCAGGAGTGCGAAGCGCTGTTAGGTGATTTCCCGGAGCAGGAGAAAGAGTTGCGGGAGTTGTCAGCGTGGATTGCGGGGGCGGTGCGGTAATTATTGCCGGATGGCGGCTGCGCCTTATCCGGCCTACGAATCCGTGCGCGGTGTAGGCCCGGTAAGCGCAGCGCCACCGGGCGTTATTATCGCTCTCCGGTCCTGAATTCGTTGATATCCCCCGCCCAACCCGCCGGATAAATTCCCTCTCGCACATCGCGATGAAACGAGGAAAATGGCCAATCCTGAACACGTTTTACCCAACCGTGTTTTACCGGATTAATGTAGATGTAATCCACATGACGGCGATAATCTTCCTCATCGCGAATAGCATGTTCCCAAAAGCGAGGCTGCCAAACAGCGCCGCACATGATTGCTTTGGAGAAGCGTTTTTTAATCTCTCGCCAGCGTGCCGAAAAATCATATTCGTTCTGAGGGAGTGTCCAGATACAGTGAAGGTGTTCCGGCAGAACAACCCAGGCATCAATGTAAAAAGGTTTTTTCTGTTTAACGTCTTTCACCACAGATCTCAGGTCTGCAATATGGTTGACCAACAAATCAGTTTGCCGATTTTTCAAATTCACCGTGAAAAACCAGGTCCCGCCGTTGATGTAATAACGCCGATAGTTCGACATTTTGTTTATCTCCATAAACAAAAAATCAAACGTAGCGTGCAGAAAATAAAAAGCAATTGGGTGGGGAAATAACAGGAAGGGAGTTCGCAATTTCGCGGTAAAAATGCCGGATGGCGGCTGCGCCTTATCCGGCCTACACCGTAGGCCCGGTAAGCGAAGCGCCACCGGGCACCACAGGCACCTTACTCCTGGTCGCCCAGCAGTACAGATTCCAGCGCGATTTTGATCATGTCATTGAACGTGGTCTGACGTTCAGCGGCAGTGGTCTGCTCGTGGGTACGGATATGGTCAGACACGGTGCAGATGGTCAGCGCTTTCGCGCCAAACTCTGCTGCCACACCGTAGATGCCCGCCGCTTCCATCTCGATCCCCAGAATGCCGTATTTTTCCATCACGTCGAACATTTGCGGGTCCGGCGTGTAGAACAGGTCTGCGGAGAAGATGTTACCCACGCGCGCATCAACGCCCAGTGCTTTCGCTGCGTCTACCGCGTTACGCACCATACCGAAGTCAGCAATCGCTGCAAAGTCGTGATCTTTAAAGCGCAGACGGTTTACTTTAGAGTCGGTGCACGCGCCCATACCGATAACTACGTCACGCAGTTTTACGTCCGGGCGCACCGCGCCGCAGGAACCCACGCGAATGATTTTCTTCACACCGAAATCGGTGATCAGCTCTTTGGTGTAGATGGAGCAGGACGGGATACCCATGCCGTGGCCCATTACGGAGATTTTGCGGCCCTTGTAGGTACCGGTGAAGCCCAGCATGCCGCGAACGTTGTTCACTTCACGCACGTCTTCGAGGAAAGTTTCAGCAATGTGCTTCGCACGCAGCGGGTCGCCTGGCATCAAAACTACGTCAGCGAAATCGCCCATTTCTGCGTTAATGTGTGGGGTAGCCATCGTTTTATCCTTTTATTAATTGTTAATGCCCGATGGCGGCTACGCCTTATCGGGCCTACAAAAACAGAATCGTAGGCCCGGTAAGCGCAGCGCCACCGGGCAAGCAATCACAGCATGTTTTTACCGTATTCCATCGGTGACGTACCGAAGTACGTCGCCAGCGTCTGGCCGATATCCGCAAACGTTTCGCGGTGGCCGAGCGAACCCGGTTTCACTTTCGGGCCATAAACCAGTACCGGGATGTGTTCACGGGTATGGTCGGTGCCCTGCCAGCTTGGGTCGCAGCCGTGGTCAGCGGTCAGGATCAGAATGTCATCTTCCCCTACCAGCTCCATCAGCTCCGGCAGACGGCGGTCGAACAGCTCAAGACCCGCAGCATACCCCGCGATATCGCGACGGTGACCCCAGGAAGAGTCGAAATCAACGAAGTTAGTGAAGACAATGGTCTTATCGCCCGCTTCTTTCATCTCTTTGATGGTCGCGTCAAACAGCGCATCCAGCCCGGTGGCTTTCACTTTTTTGGTGATACCGCAGTTAGCGTAGATATCCGCGATTTTACCCACGGACACCACGTGGCCGTCTTTCTCATCAACCAGTTTCTGCAACACGGTCGGCGCTGGCGGTTCTACAGCCAGGTCGTGACGGTTGCCGGTACGCTGGAAGTTACCGGCTTTGTCGCCGATAAACGGACGCGCAATCACGCGGCCAATGTTGTAACCGCCTTCGGTCAGCTCTTCACGGGCGATTTCACACAGCTCGTAAAGTTTATCCAGGCCATACGTCTCTTCGTGGCAGGCAATCTGGAACACGGAGTCGGCGGAGGTGTAGAAAATCGGCTTACCGGTTTTCATGTGCTCTTCGCCCAGCTCGTCCAGAATCACGGTACCGGAAGAGTGGCAGTTACCCAGGTAACCCGGCAGGTTCGCGCGTTTTACCAGTTTATCCAGCAACTCCTGCGGGAAACTGTTTTGGTGGTCGCTAAAGTAGCCCCACTCGAACAGAACCGGCACGCCAGCGATTTCCCAGTGACCCGACGGGGTGTCTTTACCGGAAGAGAGTTCATGCGCCCACGCGTACGCGCCAACGACTTCTGCATTGCCGTCCATACCCGCGGCGATTTTACCGGTAGAACCCTCATGCGCTTTCACCAGGCCCAGGCGGGTCAGGTTAGGCAGGTTCAGCGGGCCTTTACGGCCATTGTCAGCCTCACCTTTGGCGCAGGCTTCTGCGATATGGCCCATTGTATCCGCACCGACATCGCCAAAGCGGTCGGCATCTTCAGTTGCGCCGATACCAAAGGAGTCCAGCACCATAATAAATGCACGTTTCATCTTGTTCTCCATACATCTTGCGCTGCAAAAAAGCGATCAGATCAGTATATCGCTATTCAGTGATTCGACGATAGACTGTCGGTGTAATTTCTGGCGCTTTGTCGTCAAGGCGAATGGCCGCTTTGACGGCTTTCGCCGCTTCCTGCCAGCTGTTTTCATCTTTCGCGTGAATGACCGCCAGCGGACGCTGTCCGTCAACGCTGTCACCCAGACGAATCATGTCGGTCAGGCCGACGCTGTAATCGAGTGTATCGGAAGCCTGGCGGCGTCCGCCGCCCATCGCCACCACCGCCATACCGAGCGCGCGGGTATCCATCGCGCCGACAAAGCCTTCGGTGTCAGCATATACCGCTTTGCTGAGCATCGCGGTCGGCAGGTATTTCGCGTAGTTTTCCACGAAATCAGTCGGGCCTTTCTGCGCTGCCACCATCCGGCCAAATACGTCTGCCGCTTTGCCGTTATCCAGCACCGCCTGCAATTTGGCGCGTGCTTCTGCGTCGTCTTTGGCAAGCTTGCCGGAAATCAGCATTTCCACGCACAATGCCATGGTGACGTCAAACAGACGCGGGTTGCGATATTCGCCGGTCAGGAACTGCACCGCTTCGCGTACTTCGACGGCGTTACCCGCACTGGAAGCCAGCACCTGGTTCATGTCGGTCAGCAGCGCGGTTGTGCGCACGCCTGCGCCGTTGGCCACGCCAACAATCGCTTCGGCCAGCGCCTGAGAAAGTTCGTAGGTCGGCATAAATGCGCCGCTGCCCACTTTCACATCCATCACCAGCGCATCGATACCTTCAGCCAGTTTTTTGGCGAGGATGGACGCGGTGATAAGCGGAATGGAGTCCACCGTCGCGGTAATGTCGCGCGTGGCATAAAAACGTTTATCCGCCGGTGCGAGCGAGCTGGTCTGCCCAATGATCGCCACACCCACGTCTTTAATAATTTCACGGAAACGGTCATCGCTTGGGAAAATATCAAACCCAGGGATCGCTTCCAGTTTGTCCAGCGTACCGCCGGTATGCCCCAGGCCACGCCCGGAGATCATCGGAATGTAGCCACCACATGCGGCAACCATCGGCCCCAGCATCAGTGAAGTGACATCGCCTACACCGCCGGTGGAATGTTTATCAACAATCGGGCCATTAAGGTTAAGGCTTTTCCAGTCCAGAACGGTTCCTGAATCACGCATGGCCATGGTCAGCGAGACGCGCTCTTCAATAGCCATATCGTGGAAGAAAATGGTCATCGCCAGAGCAGCAATTTGCCCTTCTGAAATGGTGTTATCGCGAATGCCATTGATAAAGAAACGAATCTCTTCGTCGCTTAATGCGTGACCATCGCGTTTTTTACGAATGATTTCTTGTGCGAGAAACAAGGTAACCTCCCTGAGGAAAAGAGTATGAAGGCGGTTTTTGCCCGTCAGCATTGCCGGATGGCGGCTGTCGCCATATCCGGCCTACGAGACGTAACTACCCGTAGGCCTGATAAGCGCAGCGCATCAGGCGCAAAGCATCTTACTTAGTAGCTGCTTGCGCTTTTACCGTCGCCGTGACCGAGTGCTTTCAGCAGGCTCGCCAGCAGGCTGGATGCGCCGAAACGGTAGTGGCGGGAATCCGCCCAATCTGCGCCGAACAGTTCGTCGGCAATCGCCAGGAACTGCTGTGCGTCTTCCGCACTGCGTACGCCGCCCGCCGGTTTGAAACCAACGGTTTTAGATACGCCCATATCACGGATCACTTCCATCATGATGCGCGCGCTTTCCGGGGTGGCGTTAACCGGCACTTTACCGGTAGACGTTTTGATGAAGTCCGCGCCCGCTTTAATCGCGATTTCAGACGCTTTACGAATCAGCGCTTCTTCTTTCAGTTCGCCGGTTTCGATGATCACTTTCAGCAGTACGTTTGCCGCAGCACAGGCGTCTTTACAGGCTTTCACCAGGTCGAAGCCAACCTGCTCGTTGCCAGCAATCAGTGCGCGGTACGGGAAGACCACGTCAACTTCGTCAGCACCGTAGGCGATTGCCGCGCGGGTTTCAGCCAGCGCAATATCGATATCGTCGTTACCGTGCGGGAAGTTAGTGACGGTGGCGATGCGGATATCCGGCGTGCCCTGCTCGTTCAGGGTTTTACGCGCAATCGGGATAAAACGCGGGTAGATGCAGACCGCTGCCGTGTTGCCGACCGGGGTTTTCGCCTGATGACACAGCGCAATCACTTTCGCATCAGTGTCGTCTTCATTCAGGGTGGTCAGGTCCATCAGTTTTAATGCACGCAGGCTGCTTGCCGTTAAATCAGTCATTTTGTTCTCCGACTTTAAAATTTCACCTTGCGGGTATGTGACTATTGTAACACCGACCCGCACTCACACTTCGACACTCATCACAGTTAATGAAACACACCTAAAAGTTTGCATAACCATAATGAGACATTAATCAAACTTCTCATTCTTTCAGCGCAAGAAAACACGTGGATCGCCGTATGGGATCAAAAGATCGCTACGCGCTTTTTCCTACACTTCGCCCATCTCTCGCCTGAGGAACACACCATGCCAACATCAACCTCTTCATCGGTGCTGCAACAGTGCCAGAAAATTGTGACAAGCCCTGTTTTAAGCCCGGAACAGAAACGCCATTTTCTGGCGCTGGAGGCGGAAAACGCACTGCCTTATCCGGCGCTGACGCCCGCTGCGCAAGCCGCGCTGGCGGAGGGCGTTATCTGCGATATGTTCGAAGGTCATGCCCCTTATAAACCGCGTTACGTGCTGCCGGACTACGCGCGTTTTCTGGCACACGGTTCAGAATGGCTGGAGCTGGAAGGCGCTCAGGATTTAGACGATGCGCTCTCTTTGCTCACCATTCTTTATCACCACGTTCCTTCCGTCACCGCCATGCCGGTGTTCCTCGGTCATCTTGATGCGCTTCTGATGCCGTATGTTAGAATTCTAACACAAGAAGAAATCAATAGCCGAATAAAACGTTTCTGGCGCTATCTCGATCGCACGCTCCCGGATGCCTTCACACATGTGAATATTGGCCCCGCCGACACACCAATAACGCGCGCCATTCTCCGTGCAGATGCTGAACTGAAGCAGGTCGCGCCGAATCTCACCTTTATCTACGATCCGAAAATCACCCCAGACGATCTGCTGCTGGAAGTCAGCAAAAATATCTGCGAGTGCAGCAAACCCCACATCGCCAACGGACCGATAAATGATAATATTTTCACAAAAGGTCACTATGGCATCGTGAGCTGTTACAACAGCCTGCCAATGGCGGGCGGCGGCAGTACGCTGGTACGCCTCAATTTGCAGGAGGTGGCAAAGCGCAGCGCCTCAACTGAAGCGTTCTTTAGCCAGACGCTGCCGCACTACTGCCAGCAGCAAATCGACATCATCGACGCCCGCTGCGCCTTCCTCTATGAGCAGTCGCACTTCTTTGATCATAGCTTCCTGGTGGCAGAAGGTCTGATCGACCCCGATCGTTTTGTGCCCATGTTTGGCATCTACGCGCTGGCAGAAGCGGTCAATATTCTCTGCGAGAAAGACGGTCTTAGCGCCCGCTATGGCAAAGATCCTCAGGCCAACGCGCTGGGCTATCGCATCAGTGAACAACTCGCGGAATTTGTCGCGAACACCCCCGTACGCTATGGCTGGCAGCAGCGTGCGATGCTGCATGCGCAATCGGGGATCAGCTCCGATATCGGCACCACGCCGGGTGCGCGTCTGCCTTACGGCGATGAGCCCGATCCGGTGAGTCATCTGCTGGCGGTTGCGCCGCATCACGCGCATTATCCGGCAGGGATCAGCGATATCCTGACGCTCGATGAAACGGTGAAACGTAATCCGCAGGCGGTGATGCAGCTTTGCCTGGGCGCGTTTAAGGTTGGGATGCGTGAGTTTAGCGCTAACGTCAGCGGTAACGATCTGGTTCGCGTCACGGGCTACATGGTGCGTTTGTCAGATCTGGAAAAGTACCGCGCCGATGGCTCGCGGACGAATACCACCTGGCTGGGTGAAGAAGCCGCGCGCAATACGCGCATTCTGGAACGCCAACCGCGAGTGGTCAGCCATGAACAGCAGATGCGCTTTAGTCAGTAAAATCATCCCCTTCTCGTGCGTGGATGGGCCAGGTAGCCGCCTGGCCCTGTTCCTGCAAGGGTGTAATCTGCGCTGTAAAAACTGCCATAACCCATGGACGATGGGCCGTTGTAACGATTGTGGCGAATGCGTGCTGCACTGCCCGCACGAGGCGCTTTCTGTTCAGAGTGGACGCGTTTACTGGCAGGAGGATGCCTGTCAGCAATGCGACACCTGCCTGCAAATGTGCCCTCAGCAGGCAACGCCGATGGCCCAACTCTGGAGCATAGATCAGATTCTCCAGCAGATTACCCGCGCCGCGCCGTTTATTGAGGGCATCACCGTCAGCGGCGGCGAGGCCACCACGCAGTTACCGTTCGTCTGCGCGCTGTTTGAACAGATTCGCCAGTCGCCGGCCTTGCGCCATCTCACCTGCCTGCTAGACAGCAACGGCGAGCTGTCTACCGCTGGCTGGGAAAAATTGCGTCCGCTGTGCGACGGCGTGATGGTTGATTTAAAAGCCTGGGGTGAAACCACGCATCAGTCGCTGACCGGGCGAAGCAATCAACGCATCAAAGTGAGCATTCGCTGGCTGGCAGAGCGTGGCCTACTGGCGGAATTGCGTTTGCTGGTTATTCCGCAACAAACTGATTATCTGAAAGAAATAGAGGCGCTAAGCGCATTTATTCGCGATCTGGGTAAGGTGCCGGTGCGGCTGAATGCGTTTCATGCGTATGGGGTATACGGCGAGGCAAAAACGTGGCGCAGCGCCGGGCCAGACGATATTGAAGCGCTGGCGCAGGCGCTGCGGGCCAGAGGGATAACGCAGATTATCCCTCCGGCGCTGTATTTATAGTGCGAGGAATACCCCGGCGATGGTGGCGCTCATCAGGTTCGAGAGCGTCCCCGCCGCTACCGCGCGCAGGCCAAGCTGGGCGATATCCTGGCGACGGCTCGGTGCCATGCCGCCTAATCCGCCAATCAGAATCGCAATTGACGACAGGTTAGCAAAGCCGCAAAGGGCAAACGAAATAATCGCCTTCGAATGCGCAGAAATGACCTGTAACCCGGCAGCGGCCACTTCAGCATCCGGCTTCAGGTATGCGCCGAAGTTCATGTAAGCCACGAATTCGTTAATGATCAGTTTCTGGCCGATAAACGACCCCGCCACCATGGCTTCGCTCCACGGCACACCAATCACCCACGCCAGCGGTGAGAAGACCCAGCCGAGGATCATTTGCAGCGATAAATCCGGATGGTTAAACCAGCCGCCAATCCCGGAGAGCATGCCGTTCAGCAAGGCAATCAGGGCAATAAACGCCAGCAGCATTGCGCCCACATTTAACGCCAGTTGCATACCCGACGCAGCACCAGACGCCGCAGCATCCAGCACGTTCGCCGGGGCATCCGGGTTATCCGTTTCGGCTTCCAGGTTCGGTGAGTCGTGCGGTTTTTCCGTCTCCGGCACAATGATTTTCGCGAACAGCAGGCCACCCGGAGCCGCCATGAAAGACGCGGCAATCAGGTACTCCAGCGGCACGCCCATCTGCGCGTAGCCAGCCAGCACAGAACCCGCCACCGACGCCAGGCCGCCACACATCACCGCGAACAGTTCAGAACGCGTCATGGTAGCAATATACGGACGCACCACCAGCGGGGCTTCGGTTTGCCCGACGAAAATATTCGCCGTCGCGGAGAGCGATTCCGTACGCGACGTTTTCAACACGGCACGCAGCGCACCGCCCAGAATACGGATCACGAACTGCATAATGCCGAGATAGTAGAGCACCGCAATCAGCGAGGAGAAGAAGACGATAACCGGCAGCACGCGCAGCGCGAAAACAAAGCCGCCACCGCCGAAGACTTCAAACATTTTATCGGATACCAGCCCACCAAACAGGAAGCCGATACCTTCGTTACCGTAAGCGATGACGTTCGCCACGCCCTCGGACATCGCCAGCAGCACCTTGCGGCCGGCGGGAACATAGAGGATAAGCGCACCAATTCCGACCTGAATTAACCAGGCACCCAGCACGGTACGGAGATTGATCGCTCGACGGTTATTGGAGAGTAGTAAGGCAATGGCAAGCAGCACCACCATGCCGATGAGTCCCATGAGGATTTGCATACAGAGTCCCTGTGTATTGAAATTTATAATAAGCGCAGCGTATATAACGCGCCCTGATTATAACGTCCAGGCACTATCCTTCTCGCACGACATCACAACTTTTACGCAATACTCAGAGATCAAAAAGCAATAATGAGACGCAAATCACATCATTACACTTAACATACTAGAAGAACAGCTGGCTGCTGTTGGCCCATAACATGTCGGCAATGTGCTCCGGTGGCTCAGGGCGTAATACGCAAAGTTCAGCGAAAACCTGAGCGACGCGTTCCGGGCGATTGGGCTGGCCCTGATAACCGTTCAGCGGCATATCCGGCGCATCTGTTTCCAGCACCAGTGCGCTGAGCGGAAGCTGCGCCATCACGGCGCGCGTTTTGCTGGCGCGCGGATAAGTAATCGTCCCGCCGACGCCAATCTTGTACCCCAGTTCAACAAATCGCTCCGCCTGTTGCAGGCTGCCGGAAAAACCATGTACCACACCCGTACGTGGCAGCGCATGGCGCTTAAGATGCATCGCCAGTTTGTCATGGGTACGACGTGAATGCAGGATGACCGGTAAATCATATTGCTTTGCCAGTTGTAGCTGCGCATCCAGCAGGCGCTGCTGGCGTTCAAACTGCGGGTCTTCACGATAGAGATCGAGACCAATCTCGCCGACGGCAATCAGTTTTTCCGGCTTTGACGCCAGCGCCGTCTCCAGTTCCGCCAGGCTTCTGTCATCATGATTTTCAATGACAATAGGATGCAGACCCAGCGCGGCATACAGCGGCGGATGCCGGGAGGCCAGCGAGAGCACCGTATCAAAACGCAATGCCTCTGTTGCCGGAACAATGATTTTTTCAACGCCCGCCTGACCGGCCAGTGCAAGGCTCGCGGTTTCATCACCGGTAAACGGCGGGAAATCAAAGTGGCAGTGGGTGTCGATAAAACGAAAGGTCATGCGGTTTTCTCCGGCAACGTGCAGCGTTTCAGTGTACCCCATTTGATTTATGGTTTTGTAGGCCGGAAAAGGCGGTACGCCGCCATCCGGCAACTGCGCATAAACGACAAAAGCCAGTCCGAAGACTGGCTTTGTAAATTGTCTGAATCAGACGCTACGGACGTCTGCGGCCCATAAACAGGCTGACCAGGAACAGGATGATACCGACGATAAACACAATTTTCGCCGCACCTGCTGCGGTACCTGCTAACCCACCAAAGCCCAGTGCAGCGGCAATTAACGCGATAACCAGAAAGATAATGCCCCAACGAAACATACGATTCTCCTTTACCATAGTTAATGTCACCGCTTCTCAACGCACTCAGGCGACACCAGCGATATTAAAAAATTAAAAGTACTTCAATATTTTCCTGAACAGCCCTTACGGCGTTTTCAGGTCGTTTTCTACGCTTTTCACGCCGTCAATGGCTTTAGCAATACTTTCCGCGCGTTCCACCTGCGCTTTGGATTCAACCGTACCCGTCAGCGTCACCACGCCATCGGTGGTCTCAACTTTTACTTTGCGTGACGGTACAATGTCATCAGCCAGCAGTTTAGCCTTCACCTCACTGGTGGTAGCCGCATCACCTGCATAGCCCTTCATGCTGTCAGCCTTGCCTTCACGGATGGTGAGTTTGTTGTCCACACTGCTTACGCCTTCAACCCCTTTTGCCAGGGAAGTCGCCTGGTCAGACTGGGACTGGTTATCGACGGTACCGCTTAAGGTCACTACTTTATTGTCGGTTTTCACCGAAATATCCGTGCTCTTAATCGCGTCATGGTCGACCAGCGCGGCCTTCACTTTGGCAGTGATGGTGCTGTCATCCATAAAACCGCCGACTTTATTCATCGAGCTGTCAATTTTCTGTCCTGCATCAGAAGCCGCATTGCTTTCTGCCATTGCAGAACCGCTCATCACCGCAGAGCCCAGAATGACGGCCAGCAACGTTTTTCCCATTTTCATCTTAGTCATCATCATATCTCCTTGTATTGCCCGGTTTTTGAGCACCCGACACGGTAGCCGTTATGCTGCTGAGGACGACACCCGTCCTGTCTATGGTTATTCATACTGCGATGGGTATATTTGATGGGTTAATGCGCTAAGATTTATAAATAACAAAGTGCATTAAACCAGCAACTCGCTCATCACTCTGTTAAATATAGAACACTCTCGGCAGCTTGCAGGCGTAATTGACTAAAAAACCAGCAAAGTGGATGAGAATGGGGTGCAATTAAGAACTTTCCGCAGCGGGAAAAAGAGAAGGGTAAAACGAGGAAGCACGGCGCTGGCCGTGCTTCCAGGGGGATTAGTGCTCGCGAGTTTTGCGGAACACAACGTCAGGGTAACGCTCCTGCGTCAGGTTCAGGTTAACCATGGTTGGGGCGATATAGGTCAGATTATCGCCACCATCCAGCGCCAGCTGAATTTCGTTCTTACGTTTGAACTCTTCGAATTTCTTAACGTCTTTGCCTTCCACCCAACGGGCGGTGGCGACGTTCACCGATTCGTAAATCGCTTCAACGTTGTATTCGCTTTTCAGGCGCGCCACAACCACGTCGAACTGCAGCACACCCACCGCGCCGACGATCAAATCATTGTTGGCAATCGGACGGAACACCTGCACCGCGCCCTCTTCTGAAAGCTGTACCAGCCCTTTAAGCAGCTGTTTTTGCTTCAGCGGATCGCGCAGACGAATACGACGGAACAGTTCCGGCGCGAAGTTCGGAATACCGGTGAACTTCATCATTTCGCCCTGGGTGAAGGTGTCACCAATCTGAATGGTGCCGTGGTTGTGCAAACCAATGATGTCGCCAGGATACGCTTCTTCCACGTGCGAACGGTCGCCTGCCATAAAGGTCAGCGCGTCAGAAATGACCACGTCTTTACCGATACGCACCTGACGCAGCTTCATACCTTTCTCATACTTACCCGAAACAACACGCATGAACGCCACGCGGTCACGGTGTTTCGGGTCCATGTTGGCCTGAATTTTGAAGACGAAGCCGGAGAATTTCTCTTCTGCCGCTTCCACCACGCGGGTGTCGGTTTTACGCGGCATCGGTGCGGGCGCCCATTCGATCAGGCCATCCAGCATGTGGTCTACGCCGAAGTTACCCAACGCGGTACCGAAGAATACCGGGGTGATTTCACCGGCCAGGAACAGCTCTTCATCAAATTCGTTCGATGCGCCCTGTACCAGCTCCAGTTCATCACGCAGTTGCTGCGCCAGATCTTCACCGACAGCGGCATCCAGTTCCGGGTTATTCAGCCCTTTTACGATGCGCACTTCCTGAATGGTATGGCCTTTACCGGTCTGATAAAGATAGGTTTCATCTTTATAGAGATGGTAAACGCCTTTGAACAGCTTGCCGCAGCCAATCGGCCAGGTGATCGGCGCGCAGCCAATTTTCAGCTCGTTTTCAACTTCATCCAGCAGCTCCATCGGGTCGCGGATGTCACGGTCGAGTTTGTTCATAAAGGTGAGAATCGGCGTATCGCGCAGACGGGTAACTTCCATCAGCTTACGGGTACGGTCTTCTACGCCTTTCGCGGCATCGATAACCATCAGGCAGCAGTCCACCGCCGTCAGGGTACGGTAGGTATCTTCCGAGAAGTCTTCGTGCCCTGGGGTGTCCAGCAGGTTCACCAGGCAATCGTGATACGGGAACTGCATCACCGACGTGGTGATAGAAATACCACGTTGTTTTTCCATCTCCATCCAGTCAGATTTCGCATGCTGGCTGGAACCACGGCCTTTTACCGTACCCGCAGTCTGAATCGCCTGTCCGAACAGGAGAACCTTTTCGGTAATCGTCGTTTTACCGGCATCCGGGTGGGAAATAATGGCAAAAGTGCGGCGCTTCGCCACCTCTTGCAAATAAGGGGACAACGTCATAATGGGATCTTCTTTCCAGGCGCAGCAAAGCGCTGCGCACGTTAAATACGAAAAATTGCGGCTATTTTACCCATCAAAGGGGGACAGGCAATCACTGTTTACACAGGAGTAACTCCAGTTCGCTTAATGACGAAACGGTATAGTCGGGTTTGATGCCTTCCGGCAGCGGCTGCTGGTGCGCATTCAGCCAGCAGGTAGACCATCCCGCGTTCATGCCACCGAGGATATCCGACGCCGCGGTATCACCGACCATTAAGATGCGCGAAGGGTCCGGGTTACCGGCTAATTCCCGCGCGTGGTCGAAAATGCGGCGGTCAGGTTTAGCGACGCCGACTTCTTCTGAAATAATCAGTAAATCAAAGTGATCGCGAAAACCGGTGCGCTCAAGGCGGATCTGCTGCAACGACGTGAAACCGTTGGTGATGATCCCCATTTTCACTTTGCCTTTCAGCGCGTTGATAAGCGAGGCCGCACCCGGCAGCGGCGCGCAAATTTCCGCCATCGCATTCATAAACGCGTCGTTCAGCTCTTCCGGCGGTACGCTAAGCTGCTCACCCCAGCCAACAAAACGCTGGCGCTGAAGCTGCAACGAGGTGATTGCCCCGTTCTGGTAATCCACCCACAACGGTTTGTTTACGGCCTGGTAGTCCTGAAAATCTTCGGCGGTAAAGGTCACGCTATAGTCGAGAAACATCCGCTGTAAGCCGCTGAAAGAATCAAACGTAAACAACGTTTCGTCGGCGTCAAAGAAAATCCAGTCCCACTTCATCGTATCACCTTGTTTTACTTACATACTGAGCGGCAAAGCCATTACAATCGCATCTTCATGCCCGTCAACTGTCGGGTAGTAATTGCGGCGGATTGTCGCTTCGTTAAAACCTAAACTCTCGTAGAGCGCAATGGCGGGCGCGTTCGAGGCGCGCACTTCCAGCCATAGCGTGGCAACGCCCCGCTTCTCGACGTCGTCAATCACGTGTTCCAGTAACTCACGCCCCAACCCGCGACGTTGATAAGCGGGATCGACCGCAATATTGAAGAGCGTCGCTTCGTCCAGCACCACCTGCGTGATGGCGAAGGCAGCCAGTTTATCGCCAACGGTTAACTTCAGATTCAGGTAACGTTCGCCCTGGTTGCTGGCGAAGGTTTTTTCGCTCCACGGAAAGGCGTGGGCGCGTTTTTCAATCTGCCAGGCTGCGGGTAAATCAGTCGTGCTGAGGGTAGAAATCGTGTTCATGTGCGCAAATTTGTTGCCAAAGCGCGGCGCGTGCTGGCGCGCTGGCTTTTAATTCATTAAAGGCAGGCGTTGAGACCTGAGCCCCTTCCAGCGAGACGGGCTCATCGTTGCCAAGACGCCAGCAGTTGCAGCGTTTTCCCTGCGGCAGCATCGCCACTTTTTCAGGCGTGAGTTGCAGGACGCGGTCTGGCGTAAGCTGCAACGCGCGCAGTACATCGCTAATAAGCGGTTCCGTCAGCAACGGCAGATCATCGGCGACCATCACCAGTTGGATATGCTCCGGTAGCGAAATCGCAATCTCCCCCTGCAACGCCGCCGGGCGCCTGAGTGACCACTGGGTGATGCCCAACTGTTGTAATTGCCAGTCTCGCCGGGATGTCATGTGAAACGCTCCTGTCTATCAAGGGCGCAAATATAGCAAACTCAGCGAAAGTGCGCCAATTACGCGCTCGTGCGCAAACAACAGTGTATAATCGCCGCCACGTTTAACGAAGGAGCTTTTCATGTCTGCTTTTACCCCGGCAAGTGAAGTCTTGCTGCGCCACAGTGATGATTTCGAACAAAGCCGTATTCTGTTTGCCGGAGATTTGCAGGATGACCTGCCTGCCCGCCTCGACACGGCATTCAGCCGCGCCCATACCCAGCAGTTCCACCACTGGCAGGTATTGAGCCAGCAAATGGGCGAAAATGTGCGCTACAGTCTGGTGGCTGAAGCGGCAGACGTCGCCGACTGCGACACGTTTATTTATTACTGGCCGAAGAACAAGCCAGAAGCCCAGTTCCAGCTGATGAATATTCTGTCACTGCTGCCGCTCGGCACCGATATTTTTGTGGTCGGTGAAAACCGCAGCGGCGTGCGCAGCGCCGAACAAATGCTGGCGGATTACGCGCCGCTGAACAAAGTCGACAGCGCCCGTCGCTGCGGCCTGTATCATGGTCGCCTGGAAAAACAGACCACATTTGATGTGGAAAAACAGTGGGGCGAGTATCAGCTCGACGGCCTGACCATCAAAACGCTGCCGGGCGTATTTAGCCGCGATGGGCTGGACGTGGGCAGCCAGCTGTTGCTCTCCACCCTGACGCCGCACACCAAAGGTAAAGTGCTGGATGTCGGTTGCGGCGCGGGCGTGTTAGCCGCGATGCTTGCCAGCCATTCGCCAAAAGTGCGTTTAACCCTGTGCGACGTAAGCGCACCCGCGGTCGAAGCCAGCCGCGCCACGCTTGCGGCAAACGGCTTTGAAGGCGAAGTTTTTGCCAGCAACGTCTTCTCCGAAGTGAAAGGCCGCTTCGATATGATTATCTCCAACCCGCCGTTCCACGATGGCCTGCAAACCAGCCTCGATGCCGCGCAAACGCTGATTCGTAGCGCCGTGCGTCATCTGAACAGCGGCGGCGAGCTGCGAATTGTGGCGAACGCCTTCCTGCCGTACCCGGCGATCCTCGACGAAACCTTTGGTTTCCACGAAGTTATCGCACAGACAGGTCGCTTCAAGGTGTACCGCGCCATCATGACCCGTCAGGCGAAGAAAGCCTAATCAGGCGCAGTTCTGCCCCCTTGCCGGATGCGGCGTACCCGCCTTATCCGGCCTACCGATCCCGTAGGCCTGATAAGCGCAGCGCATCAGGCGCAGTTCGGCACCCTTGCCAGATGCGGCGCAGCGCCATCAGGCGCAGCATAATCGCCGTTTTTTGCAGCAATCGCGCGACATCCAATAATTAACTATTGACGTCAAGCTGAAAATCTCTAGAATGCGCCTCCGTGGTAACGATACTTTTTACAGTATCGATGGTATGCGAAGGTGGCGGAATTGGTAGACGCGCTAGCTTCAGGTGTTAGTGTCCTTTCGGACGTGGGGGTTCAAGTCCCCCCCCTCGCACCATAAAAAACCACGATATATCGCTCGCACTGTGCGAAGGTGGCGGAATTGGTAGACGCGCTAGCTTCAGGTGTTAGTGTTCTTACGGACGTGGGGGTTCAAGTCCCCCCCCTCGCACCACGAGGGCGATATAAACAACGAGATATCTGTGCGAAGGTGGCGGAATTGGTAGACGCGCTAGCTTCAGGTGTTAGTGTCCTTACGGACGTGGGGGTTCAAGTCCCCCCCCTCGCACCAGTCCTCGTTCTCTCCCTGTAGTCCTTTCCTGTTTTACTCCATCATTTTACGTTCATCACAATCAGCATCAATCCGCTTATCAGCGCAACGCATGACGGCAGCAATACGTAATGTCGCCATTGTCGATGCCAGATCATCACGCAGCTCAGCAGCATGCCAACGGCAATAATCCCGCGCCAGGCGTCCATCGATAGGCCAATCAGGCCAAGAGCAAAAATCGCCATTCCCGAGATCAGCACGCCCCAGCCACTGCCCAACGTTCTCATCAACATGGTTTTATCTCTCAAATCGATAATGATAACCAATATCATATGATAATTTTTATCATTTGAGAACTCCATGAATTGATAACTTTCGCTTACGAATAATGACACGACGGTTGTAAGGTGATAAATTGTGCGACCGTAAACTTCCCCCTCTTAATTCCTGGGGTTTGCGTGCACTTCTTGCATGTTCTATTTTGTCTTGTTCACAGCTGGCGACCTTTCATTAATAACCAGAAGATTAATAACGATCTCTTATGACAGTACAATCCTGGCGGTCTTTGCACAGCAAAAAGTATCAGCTCACGCTGAGGCTCTTCCTTTTTCTCAATCTGGTGTCGTCGCTATTTTCGTTATTGAACCCTATCTATAAAGTTCATGCGTTTACGATTCCCCTGGCGTTTATTTTGGGCATAAGTAGCGTACTGTTACTCTGGCACTGGCTGAATGCAGAGCGAAAAATCTATCTTCCTATAATTTCAGTTATTTTCGGCTGTTTATGGGCCTGGCACATCGTGATAAAAATGCCGGGCACGCATCCGGATGAAGTTAATTTCTTAATCGTCGTCCTGCTCAACGTATTGTTCATTGGCACCATCGCCTTTTCGAATAATATCGTGGCGTTCCTGCTGCACTCACTGCCGGTATTTATCATCTGTCTGCTGTTCAGTGACAGTGAACAATGGGCAAGGATGGCATTCTGCCTTGCGCTGCCCATTGTCGGCATTAGCATTCAGCATCTGATTGAAAAGCGTAACGACGCCTTTGCCCAGAGCCTGATGCACAAGCTGCTGGCAGAGCGGGAAACGCTGAATGATTTAAGTATGCTCGACCCCTTAACCGGGCTTTATAATCGCCGTGGCTTCCAGCACCGTTTCGCCACGCTAATGTCGCTGGCGCCGGAAAGTCATTATGTCCTGTTGCTGGATATCGACCATTTCAAAGCCTATAACGACCACTATGGTCATATGATGGGCGATCAGGCGCTGATTCAGGTTTCCGCAGCGGTACGCGATGCCGTGCGCTCACGCGATATTGTGACTCGCTTCGGCGGCGAAGAGTTCGTTGTCCTGCTGGCAAACAGCAATGCAGATAGCGCCCAACGTGCCGCAGAGCGTATCCGCCAGAAAGTGTATGATCTGAAAATTCCGCACATTCTGAACGCCAGCGTGGCAACCAACGTGACCATCAGTATTGGCATCGCCCCACTGGAAGGCGAAGAGATTGATAAAGCGCTGGAAAATGCTGATAAAGCCCTCTATGAGGCCAAGCGCCTGGGCCGCAACCATATACTGACCAGCGACGCCCTCCTCCAGTACTAACCTCACAACCCGAGCGTAAGGCACACAAATTCCTTGCGCTCGGTTTTATCTATAGCTAGGATTGGCAATCATTATCATTTAGATTTGTATCCAGCGAATTCTATGGCCTACCGTTCCGCACCGATTGCAGAGGATATTATCTGGCGCGCGCCGCTTCCAACACGTGAGCGACCGCTGGCTGAGTCTGTGCGCGACAAAATCGCCGAACAGCGCCCGCATATGCTGGAGTGCTTCAAACTTGATGAGCCTCATCCTGCGCAAGCCAAAACCCTGGCGGAGTGGATGCGGCCCTCAGAGCTCAGTTCGTTGCTGGCGCTCTATTCCGATCACATCTACCGTAACCAGCCAACCATGACGCGGGAGAATAAACCGCTGATCTCGTTGTGGGCGCAATGGTATATCGGCCTGATGGTGCCGCCGCTGATGCTGGCGCTGCTGACAGAAGACGCCGCGCTTGACCTCTCACCGGAGCATTTTCACGTTGAATTTCATGAAACGGGCCGTGCCGCCTGCTTCTGGGTCGATGTGCAGGAAGATGCGTGTGCCAGCCAGGCTTCGGCGTCACATCGCATGGAAATGCTGATTAAACAGGCGTTGATCCCGGTTGTTGAGGCCCTGGAAGCCACGGGTGACATTAACGGAAAGCTTATCTGGAGCAACACCGGTTATCTGATTAACTGGTATCTGGGTGAGATGAAAACCGTGCTGGGCGAAGAGCAGGTTAATAGCCTGCGCCAACAATTCTTCTTTGCGAAAACCCTTTCCTGCGGCCAGGACAACCCGCTGTGGCGCACCGTTGTGCCGCGCGAGGGGTTGCTGGTTCGCCGTACCTGTTGTCAGCGTTACCGCCTGCCGGATGTGCAGCAATGCGGTGACTGCACGCTCAAATAGTTAGATCGAGCAATGCCCGATGCGCAAGCTTATCGGGCCTACAAAATATGGAATATCATCGGTAGGCCGGGTAAGCGCAACGCCACCCGGCAACAATCCCGACTCAACCGTTACGCAACCTGCTGGCTCTCTTCAGCCGCACGCTGCGCTTCTTCTTCTTCCTGCGCCAGCAGCTGCTTCTCATACACCTTGAAGAACGGGTAGTAGATGATGGCGGATACGCAGGCCAGCAGCACCACCAGAATCGCCGCGCGGAAATCCCAGCCTAACGCCCATGCCCCGCCAATCGGTGCCGGAGCCGTCCACGGAACAACCGAGATCACGCGGCCAATGAGGTCCAGTTTCATTGCCGCCCAGGCCAGTACAGCGTTAACCATTGGCGCTAACAGGAACGGAATAAAGAACACCGGGTTCATCACGATTGGCGTACCGAAAATCACCGGTTCGTTGATGTTAAACAGGCTCGGCACCACGCTCAGACGGCCAATAGAACGCAGGTGCGCTGAACGGCTACGCAGGTAGCAGAACACCAGCCCCATGGTCGCCCCCGAGCCACCGATGACAATGAAGAAGGTCCAGAACGCTTCCATAAAGATATGTGGTAGCGGCGCACTCTGCGCCAGCGCAGTTTGGTTCAGGCCAAGGTTGGTCAGCCAGAACATTTGCAGCATCCCGGAGACAATCGCCGCCCCGTGAATGCCCGCAAACCACAGCAGGTGACCAATCAGCACGGCGAGCAGAATTGCCGGCAGGGAATCCGCCGCCGATACCAGCGGTTTAAACAGCGACATAATCGCCTGCGGGATCAGCATACCAAACTGGCTCTGAATCAGCAGGCTTAGCGGATAGAGCGTCAGCACCACCACCAGCACCGGAATCAGCAGGTCAAATGAGTTTTTGATCATCGGCGGCACCTGATCCGGCAGGCGGATACCGATGTTGTGCGCTTTCAAAAAGCGCATCAGCTCAACGCAGTAAATGGCCACCAGAATGGCGGTGAAAATCCCGGTTCCGCCGAGGCTATCAACCGGTAGCGTGCCGTTGCTTTTCGGCGCAGCCACCAGCAGGAACGCCATAATAGACAACATGGCGCACATAAATGGATCAAGCTGGTGGGATTTTTCGTAATGTTTGCCAAGGTTATAAGAAATCGCCGCACAGATGTAGATGGACATAATGCCCATGGTCATATCAAACGGTGTCAGAATACGACCTTCAAACTCTTTCGCTAAATCTAACCACGCGCGGGCAAAGCCCCAGGTGGTGTCCGGCGAAAATGGCGGATAGGCGAAGACCAGTAAGAACGAGCCGACAATCATAAACGGCATCGCAGAGATAAAGCCGTCACGGATTGCCATCACGTGACGTTGCGAGGAAATACGCCCGGCAACGGGGCTGACGTAGTTTTCCACGAACCGGAAAATTAAATTAAACGCAGTGTGACCAGCAGACATAGCAGCCCTCCTGACAGGCTTGAGACGTAAGCACAGCAACAACGATTTTGCCGCTATACAAACGCGTGTTACGCGACACGTCGTACAGGGCTTTTATTATTGGGTACAGCGTAAATGACACTCACAGTTTTAATCTCCTCTCAACGGAACTGCAACCGGTTACTGTAACCGGTTGCAGTGATTGTGAAGGAGATCCAGAAAACGCGGTTTTATCCGATTCCCTTAAGGCAAATATTTACAGGATTCGAGGCTTGTGACAGATTGAACGCCACAATTTTTCAGGAGAGTCCAATGAGCCTGCAATCTGTGCGGCAATTCTTCGCCGAACACGCCCCCGATATTGAGATTATCGAATCAGGGCAAAGCACCGCTACCGTCGCCCTTGCCGCCGAGGCCCACCAGGTTGAACCCGGCCAGATAGCTAAAACGCTGTCACTGAAAGTTAAAGAGCAGGTCATTCTGATCGTGGCAAAAGGCGACGCCCGCCTGGATAACAAAAAGCTGAAAACAACCTTTGGCGCGAAAGCTCGCATGTTGAGTAGCGATGAAGTGGTGACGTTGACCGGCCACCCGGTTGGCGGCGTCTGCCCGTTTGGCCTGGAAAACCCACTTGCCGTCTATTGTGATGTCTCTTTACAGCAGTATGCGGAAGTACTGC
Source organism: Pseudocitrobacter sp. CD920760 (assembly GCF_057782505.1). Taxonomy (NCBI): domain Bacteria; kingdom Pseudomonadati; phylum Pseudomonadota; class Gammaproteobacteria; order Enterobacterales; family Enterobacteriaceae; genus Pseudocitrobacter; species Pseudocitrobacter sp. CD920760. Next base: position 681,909 of record NZ_CM173490.1, on the reverse strand, counting down.
CCGCCGCCGGGGCTACGCACAGCGCAGTTCGGATATCCCCCGAACGCATGGCGCAGCTGACCAACGCGACCTGGGTTGATGTGTGTTTGTAAGCCTCACAGGCCGGAGCTGATGTATCCGCTCCGGTTTTCAGCTACAAAAAATAGGGCAGGTCGCCGGATAAGCCTTCCCGATCGGGCAATGACATCAGTAAATCCGCCGCGCTCAGCAACCCGATATCAGAATTGACGCCCAGTTTCGCCATGGCGTTAAATTTATGTGCGCGAATGGTTTTAATATTCCGCTCAAGCCGCGCGGCGATATCCGTTAAGGAATAACCGCAGGTCATGTAACGTAAAATGGCCCGCTCGGTCGGGCTTAAAAAACGGTGATGTACGGTGATATCACTTTCATCTTGCGCGGGCTGCTGCGTACCGCCGCTGCGCAAGATTTCGAGGATAGTATTCTTCAACCTGGAGAGCGATTCCGCTTTGCTCACCACGCCGTTCAACAGCGTTGGTGAAAGTTGCTTAATCAGTTCCACTTCTTGCCGATCGCCAGCCAGGATAATGCGAATAATGTCTGACCTGCTGTTCGCAATTTCATCCTGAATCAGCAGGCTCTCGAGGCGTAGTTCACGCGTACCTGACAAACAGCAAATCACCGCAAAATAGTCGTCGCTCAGCATCGATTCTCTTAACGCATCGGCGGAACGGAAAAAATGAAATACATAGGGGCTTCTGGAAGACGCGGCTAACAAATGACGCAGGCCGACTTCCGCCATCACGCAGGGTTCGACTATAGCGACATGCTGCTTTCCGTGATGTTTTTCCATTCTGCCGGTTCTCCATATGCTGAGTAGAGATTGAGTTCCTTCATTCCCTGAGTGCTGTTGATCCACGCGTACATTTCAGCGTTGCTGCGCAATGACAAACGACGCATCGCGCTGTTCTTCTGCGCACTGATCGTTTTATTGCTCTTTTTCAACAGCGTGGCGATTTGATTAATGCCCCATCCCTTCGCCAGCAGACGTAAAACCTTACGTTCCGACAGCGTCAGCATCACCATTTTTTCATTTTCAGCATGAAAATCGTTGTAGTCCGGCGCCAATAACTTTTGACTAATGCGTTCCGCAGAAACACCGCCCTGACGAATCGCCATCACCACACGTTCAACAGGCTCGGAGTCAGACAGCAGAGTGCTTTCCGGACGCATCAAAAATTCAATGGCAAGGGAATAGTGAGGGCGACTAACGAGGAAAACCCAATGAATATCACGGTATTGCGACAGTAAAGCGTAAAATTGCTGGCACACATTGCGCGGCTGGTGAATATCGCCAGAGAGATCGACCAGCACCAGGTCAGCCCGACGCAGCTGGAGCAGCGTAAGCTCTTCCAGAGAGTGACAAACGTTCAGCTCATAATCGGGGAAATGCGCGGTCATGAGCGCATTCAACCCGGATTGCATCACCGGTATTTTACTGATAATGACGCCGAACTTGCAGTATCCTTGTAACATAAAACCTCCGCATCCAATCGACGATCCTTTTTTATGCTCACCCATGCGGATGATTTGTTAAAAAATGGACCTGTTCTTCCTTGTTCCAGAAATACCTTTTCTTGCCCTAATAAATTAAATCAAATTGCTATAATTAAATATGAGGCGTCACGGCAAAAGGTTAACCGATATAATATGTCACATTGTTTATAAAATGGTAATCTAAATGCAATTAGAAAAAATGAATAAACGCGTAAGCTATAATTAAAACATTAATTAATTGTATGGTTTATTTGAGTGTTATTTAATTTTTGAATTTATTAAATATGCAGGCGCGCCCCTCACCCTTAATGGATAAAAGTGAGAGGCAACCATTTACAACGACTCGACCGCCTCATACGGCAGCCCAACGTAGTTCTCCGCAATCGTCGTCAGGCCAGCGCGTGAGCCCAGATAATACTGACGATCCGCTTCCTGCATCTTTTTATCGAATTCACTCTTATCCTGGAAATCGTGCAGCAGGTGAGTCATAAACCAGCTAAACCGTTCACCTTTCCAGACACGATTAAGCGCCAGCTGCGAGTAACGATCCAGCAGGTCAGCCCGTCCGTGTTGATAATACTGGCACAGGATACGCCACAGATAATTGACGTCCGACGCCGCCAGATTTAACCCTTTCGCGCCCGTTGGCGGCACGATGTGCGCCGCATCGCCCACCAGGAACAGGCGGCCATACTGCATCGGTTCCACCACGTAGCTGCGCAGTGGGGCGATGCTCTTTTCAAGTGAGTGACCAGTCACTAACTTCTGGCTCAGATCTTCTGGCAGGCGACGCTTCAACTCTTGCCAGAAGCGTTCGTCAGACCACTGCTCAACTTTTTCCGTTAGCGGTACCTGTAAATAGTAGCGACTACGAGTTAGTGAGCGCTGACTACAAAGAACGAACCCGCGTTCGTGATGGGCGTAAATCAGCTCCAGATTCACCGGCGGCGTATCGGCCAGCATCCCTAACCAGCCGAACGGCCAGACACTTTCGTATTCCCGCAAAATTTCGCGCGGAATGGTTTGCCGCGAAACGCCGTGAAAGCCATCGCATCCGGCGACAAAATCGCAGGTAACGCGGCAGGTTTCGCCGCCTTTGGTAAAGGTGACTGTTGGGCTGTCACTTTTGATGTCATCGATACGCACATCGCTCACACCATAAATAGCAGGCGCGCCGCTGGACTGCCGGGCCTCCATCAGGTCACGCGTCACTTCAGTTTGCCCGTAAACCATCACGCTCTTGCCGCCAGTCAGTTCACTTAGTGGCACCGGAATGCGTTTGCCGTTAAACAAAAACTCCACGCCATGATGCACCAGCCCTTCCGCATCCATCCGCTTCGCCACGCCCGCTTCACGCAGCAGACCAACCGTGCCGCTTTCCAGAATCCCGGCCCGGATACGCCCCAACACGTAGTCCGGCGTCTGACGCTCCAGAATCAAAGTCTGAATGCCCGCGTTATGCAGCAACTGCCCCAATAGCAGCCCTGAAGGTCCCGCGCCGATAATCACCACTTGTGTCTTCATAGGGTCGCCTCACGTTGAATAGGTTAATTATTTGTTTGTTTTATGTTTGCATAAAGTTTATTCATGCATTTTTGATAAGGGGGCGTGGGAAAAGAAGAGCAAAACCTGTTCAAAAGCTGCACTTTTCGACAATTTTCAGAAAGTGTGGCGGGCATCAAATTATGAGCAACCACAAAACACTGACACCTTTTTGCACATTATTTGATCCGACACGGACTCTCATCACTGGCGCTTCGGGTAAAAGTAAGCCATCAGGCAGTTGTACCGAGGATGCAGGATGACCACGGAAATAGATCACGATACCCAGCGAGGCATAACGCGGCTCTGTATTCAGTGCGGCCTTTTTCTGCTCCAGCACGGTGCGGAAAGCGCGCTGGTTGATGAGCTGTCGTCACGTTTAGGCCGCGCGTTGGGAATGGACAGCGTCGAGATAGCCATTTCACCGAATGCCATTGTTTTATCGACGATTAAAGATGGGCAATGCATTACGTCGACGCGTAAAAATGCCGATCGTGGCATCAACATGCATGTCGTCACAGAAATTCAGCACATCGTCATCATGGCAGAGCACAAACTGTTGGATGCGCGCGATGTCGCCAAACGCTTCACGCAAATCAAGCCGCTGCGCTATCCGCGCTGGCTCGTGGTGATGATGGTCGGCCTCTCGTGCGCCTGTTTCTGCAAACTCAACAACGGCGGCTGGGATGGCGCATTCGTCACGCTCTGCGCCAGTACTATCGCGATGTATATTCGCCAGATCCTCACTCACCGCGCGATGCACCCGCAAATCAATTTCTGTATCACCGCCTTCGCCGCGACGACCGTCTCTGGCCTGCTGTTGCGCGCGCCTGCGTTCAGCCAAACCTCCACCGTGGCGATGGCGGCCAGCGTGCTGCTACTGGTACCGGGTTTCCCACTCATTAACGCCGTGGCCGACATGTTTAAAGGCCACATCAATACCGGGCTGGCGCGCTGGGCCATTGCCAGCCTGCTGACGCTCGCCACCTGCGTAGGCGTGGTGATGGCCATGACCGTTTGGGGGCTGCGCGGATGGGTATAATCGATTTTTTGCTGGCACTGGTTCAGGACATTATTCTCTCGTCCATTCCGGCGGTGGGTTTTGCGATGGTGTTCAACGTACCGCACCGGGCGCTGCCGTGGTGCGCACTATTGGGCGCGATCGGCCACGGCTCGCGTTTTGTGATGATGACTGCCGGGTTTAACATTGAGTGGGCGACGTTCCTTGCCGCTATTCTGGTGGGCAGTATCGGCATTCGCTGGTCGCGCTGGTACCTGGCGCACCCGAAGATCTTTACCGTCGCCGCCGTCATCCCCATGTTCCCTGGTATATCAGCCTATACCGCCATGATTTCGGCGGTAAAAATCAGCCACTTAGGCTACACCGAAGAGATGATGATTGCGCTCATCAGCAACTTTCTTAAGGCCTCATCGATTGTCGGCGCTCTCTCTATCGGTTTGTCGATTCCAGGCCTGTGGCTGTATCGTAAACGCCCGCGTGTCTAATCCTCTACGCGACGGCAGCCGGGATTAAGGCTGCCGTCCCTTTCATGCTCTGTGCTACTATATGCACATTAACCTGCGGGGTCCCCGCAGCCTTCCTGTTGTTTTTCTGTATTGAGATAGTGTTATGTCTTCTCGTATTTTGACGCCGAACGTGATTGGTATTGACGCCTTTGTCGCCGATCCTGCTGCCATTCTTGCTAAAACAGAAGGTGGCGCACTGGCCGTATTTGCTAACAATGCGCCCGCGTTCTACGCCATCACGCCGGAACGGCTGGCACAATTGTTAGCGCTGGAAGAAAAACTCGCCCGTCCGGGCAGCGATGTGGCGCTGGATACGCAGTTCTTTGAAGAGCCTGCGCCCATGCCTGTCGCCGTGCCGATGGGCAAATTTGCCATGTATGCAGGCTGGCAGCCGGATGCCGAATTTTTGCGGCTTTCCGCGTTGTGGGGAATTGCCCTCAGCGAGCCGGTCACCCCAGAGGAACTGGCCTCATTTGTCGCCTACTGGCAGGCAGAAGGGAAAGTGTTCCATCACGTGCAGTGGCAGCAAAAACTGGCGCGTAGCGTGCAAATGGGCCGCGCGAGCAATAACGGCCAGCCGAAGCGCGACCTGAACAGCGTATCAGAACCCGATAATCATATTCCCCCTGGTTTCAGAGGATGAGCATGAAAAACGTTGGCGATTTAATGAAACGCCTGCAAAAGATGATGCCGGCGAACGTCAAGCCCGCCTTCACCACCGGTGAAGAGCTGCTGGCCTGGCAAAAAGAGCAGGGAAAAATCCGCGCCGCTGCGCTGGAGCGGGAAAACCGCGCCATGAAAATGCAGCGCACATTTAACCGCTCGGGCATTCGCCCGCTGCACCAGAACTGCTCGTTCGACAATTATCGTGTGGAAAACGAAGGCCAGATGAACGCGCTGTCAAAAGCGCGTCAGTACGTAGAAGAGTTCGATGGCAACATTGCCAGTTTTATCTTCTCCGGCAAGCCTGGTACCGGGAAAAACCATCTGGCGGCGGCCATCTGCAATGAACTGCTCCTCCGCGGGAAATCGGTGCTGATCATCACAGTAGCCGACATTATGTCGGCAATGAAGGATACCTTCAGCAATCGGGAAACCAGCGAAGAGCAACTGCTGAACGATCTCAGCCAGGTCGACCTGCTGGTGATCGACGAAATCGGTGTGCAAACGGAGTCGCGCTACGAGAAAGTGATCATCAACCAGATTGTCGATCGTCGCTCTTCTTCCAAGCGCCCTACCGGTATGCTCACCAACAGCAATATGGATGAGATGAATAAATTGCTGGGAGAACGCGTGATGGACCGTATGCGCCTCGGCAACAGCCTGTGGGTCATCTTTAACTGGGACAGCTATCGCAGCCGGGTCACCGGCAAAGAGTATTGAGATAAATCTTAGTGCCTACCGGGAGTATACTGGCGGCCTAATACATTCATTGCATGAATAGAGTGCTTCTCATGAAAACGACCAAATCCCTGTTATGTGGCGCCATCCTTGCGGGCGCCTTCTTCGCAACGGCGGCCAACGCCAATTCTCTGACCGACACGCTGAGCAGCGCGGCTAGCCAACTGGGCGGCCAGAGCAGCAGCCAGCAGAGCGGCACATCGCTCTCCTCATTAACCAGCCTGCTGAATGGCGGTTCACAGTCTCTGAGCTCGAGCACTATGAATAACGCGGCGGGCATTATGGGTTACTGCGCAAAAGAGAAAATCACCTCTGTTGCCAACGTCGATAACATCAAATCTCAGGTGCTGGATAAACTGGGTCTGGACACTGCCGCTGAGCAGAAAAAAGACACCAGCTATATGGACGGCATCCAGGGCCTGCTGAATGCAAAAGATGGCCAGCAGCTGAATCTTGAAAGCCTGGGCAATACCGATCTGGGTAAAAAAGTGAAAGCCAAAGCCTGCGATCTGGTGCTGAAACAGGGTGTGAACTTCCTCTCCTGATCCCGCTGAGCGTGCGGATGGGCGCCCATTCGTTTATCCGCACGCTGCAACATCCGTGTTACCCCTCATGCACAAAAGTTCCCTTCTTCGACGATAAAATCGGCTATTTATAAACCAATTCTGAACAACAGCACACTTTGATGACGCTAGAATTGCAGCTATACGACGGCATGATTACATTATGCTGTTTAATAAATGTCTGGCCAGAAAACTGGCGCTGTTGAGGATACGTAGTGTCAGAGTTGCTCTCCCTTGCTCTTTTTCTTGCCTCCGTGGCGATTTACGCCCTGAAGGCAGGCCGCAATACGTGGTGGTTCGCCGCTACGCTGATTGTTTTGGGATTTTTTGTCGTACTCAACATTACGCTCTATGCCAGCGACTATTTCACCGGCGACGGCATCAATGACGCTGTACTTTACACGCTCACCAACAGCCTGACCGGCGCAGGGGTCAGCAAGTACATCCTGCCAGGTATCGGCCTGGTGTTTGGGCTGGTTGCTGTATTCGGCACGCTCGGCTGGCTGTTGCGTCGCCGCCGTCATCATCCGCATCATTTTGGTTACAGCCTGCTGGCGCTGGTGCTGGCAGTGGGTTCCGTCGATGCCAGCCCGGCGTTTCGCCAGATTAGCGAACTGGTAAAATCCCAGTCGCGCGATGGCGATCCTGATTTTTCTATTTATTACAAAGAGCCGGCCAAAAGCATTCCACAGCCAAAGCTGAACCTCGTCTACATCTACGGTGAAAGCCTGGAGCGCACCTATTTTGATAACGAGGCGTTTCCGGATCTCGCACCGGAGCTTGGCGCGCTGAAAGATAACAGCATCGATTTCAGCCACACCATGCAGCTGCCGGGCACCGACTACACCATTGCCGGGATGGTCGCTTCACAATGCGGCATTCCGCTGTTCGCACCGTTTGAAGGCAACGCTTCCGCGTCACTCTCCAGCTTCTTTCCGCAGAATATCTGCCTTGGCGATATCCTGAAAAACTCCGGTTATGAAAACTATTTCGTGCAGGGCGCGAACCTGCGCTTCGCAGGGAAAGATGTCTTCCTGAAGTCGCACGGTTTCGACAACCTCTATGGCTCCGAAGAGCTGAAAGCCACCGTTGATGACCCAAACTACCGCAACGATTGGGGCTTCTACGATGACACGGTGCTGGACGAAGCGTGGAAAAAATTCGAAACGCTCTCTAAAGAGGGCAAGCGTTTCTCGCTGTTTACGCTGACCGTCGACACGCATCACCCGGATGGTTTTATCTCGCGCAGTTGCTCGCGTAAAAGCTATGAAATTGGCGGCAAAGCCAATCAATCCTTCAGCGCCGTAAGCTGTAGTCAGCAGAATATTGCGGAATTCATTAACAGAATCAAAGCCTCGCCGTACTTTAAAAACACGGTGATCGTGGTGTCCTCCGATCATCTGGCGATGAAAAATACCGCCTGGGATTACCTCAATAAGCAGGATCGCAACAACCTGTTCTTCGTCCTGCGCGGCGACCAGCCTCAGCAGGAAGTGATGGCGCAAAAGCGTAACACCATGGATAACGGCGCAACGGTGCTCGATATTCTGGGCGGTGATAACTTCATCGGCCTGGGGCGCAGCAGCCTCTCGGGCGAATCGCTGTCGACCATTTTCCTCAATATGAAAGAGAAAGTGCTGGCGTGGAAACCCGACATCATCCGCCTGTGGAATTTCCCGAAAGAGATGAAAGATTTCACCATCGATTCGCAGAAAAACATGATTGCCTTCTCTGGCAGCCATTTCCGCCTGCCGCTGCTGCTGCGCGTGTCGGAAAAACGCGTCGAACCGCTGCCGGAAAGCGAATACTCCGCGCCACTGCGCTACCAGTTAGCTGATTTTGCCCCACGCGATAACTTCGTCTGGATTGACCGCTGCTACAAAATGGGCCAGCTTTGGGCGCCAGAATTCGCGCTCTCCACCGACTGGTGCGTCTCGCAGGGGCAGCTCGGCGGAGAACAAAAAGTACAGCACGTCGATAAAGCGCAGTGGAAAGGCAAAACGGCATTCAAAGACACGGTAATCGACATGACACGCTATAACGGTAACGTCGACACCCTGAAAGTGGTGGATAACGATATTCGCTACAAAGCCGACAGCTTCATTTTCAATGTCGCCGGTGCGCCGGAAGAGGTGAAGCAGTTTAGCGGCATTTCGCGTCCGGAAGGCTGGGGGCGCTGGTCCAACGCACAGTTGGGCAACGAAGTGAAAATTGAGTATCAGCATCCGCTGCCGAAGAAATTTGATTTGGTGATCACCGCGAAAGCGTTTGGTCAGAATGCCGATAAACCGATTCCCGTGCGCGTTGGCAATAGCGAGCAAACGCTGACGCTTGGTCACGATGTGACCACCACTACGCTGCACTTCGATAACCCGACGCAGGCCAGCACGCTGGTGATTGTCCCACCAGCGCCTGAGTCTACGAACGAAGGGAATATCCTCGGCCACTCCCCACGTCAGCTGGGGATTGGGATGGTGGAGATTAAGGTGGTTGAGGCGCAGGGATAATCCCCTCACCCCGCCCTCTCCCGCAGGGAGAGGGAGAAAACCGCACATAGCTCATCACTGGCACCATCGGTCCCCTCTCCCTGTGGGAGAGGGTTAGGATGAGGGCCTTAAAACGTCTCCCAGTTCTCCCCGGCATCCGTCGCCGCAGCTTTGCGTTGCACTGGCTTCACCGCCACCACGCGCTCTTCCGCTTTCTCCTGAAGTGCTTTTTCCTGCTGGATATGGAACACCGCTACCGCCTGGGTCAATCTGCTGGCCTGTTCTTCCAGCGCCGCAGCTGCGGCGGCGGATTCTTCCACCAGCGAGGCGTTCTGTTGGGTGACGCGATCCATCTCGGACACCGCCAGCCCGACCTGGTCGATACCCCGGCTCTGCTCATCAGACGCTGAGGCAATCTCGCCCATAATGTCGGTCACACGAGTCACCGCATTCACAATCTCATCCATGGTTTCCCCGGCGCTTTCCACCAGCGTCGAACCCAAATCAACACGGCTCACTGAGTCTTCAATCAGGCTCTTAATTTCGCGGGCCGCCTGCGCACTGCGCTGGGCCAGGTTACGCACTTCCCCCGCCACTACCGCAAAACCGCGCCCCTGCTCGCCTGCTCGCGCCGCTTCGACCGCCGCGTTGAGCGCCAGAATGTTGGTCTGGAAGGCAATACCGTCGATTACGCTGATAATATCGGCAATCTTCTGCGAACTGGCAGTAATGTCACGCATAGTTTGCACCACGTTATCCACTACTTTACCGCCCTTCTGCGCCGTCTCCGACGCGCTCAGCGCGAGGTTGCTCGCCTGACGTGCGTTCTCGGCGTTCTGCTTCACCGTCGCGGTCAGTTCTTCCATGCTGGCAGCGGTCTCTTCCAGCGAAGCGGCCTGCTGTTCAGTACGTGAAGAGAGATCGTTGTTGCCCATCGCAATCTCGCTCGCGCCGCTATAAATCGCATCCGCGCCGTTGCGCACTTCACCGACGGTGCGCGCCAGCTCACCCTGCATATGACGCAAGGTACTGGCCAGTTGCCCCATTTCGTTGCGCCCTTCCACATCAATGCGGCGAATGAGATCGCCCCCGGCAATATGGCGAATGCTTTCAATCAGGCTTTGCAGCGGCAGGATCAGGGTTTTACGGATGCCAAACCAGACAATCGCAATCGCCAGCAGTACGGCAATCATGACGCCGGCCAAAATCCACATCGCCTGATCGTACGAACGGTTGTTATCGGCGACGGCCAAATCGTATAAACGATCGTTCTGTTGCAGATAATCGACATAGGCTTGCTCAAATCTGTCCTGATAGCCCTGGGTAGGCTGGTCGAAGAAGTCGTTGATTTTCCCCGCGCCCAGCAGCTGAATCAGCTCTGCCAGCGCACCGTGGTAGATGTCATAGTTGCGTTTGATTTCCAGCGCCGCCGACTCGCTCTGACGCGGGTCACGCGGCATCGCTTCGTACTCGGCCCAACGCTTTTCCGCATCGCTCAGCGATTTCTGCGCGACCTGCATCAGTTCCGCCACCGTCGCGCCGCTGCCGATATTGTTCTGATCCATCATGTAGCGGATCCCGGCGCGGTTTAAGGTATTACGGGTTTGCAGCAAAGCCACCCAGCTGCCGTTGAGGCCAGACTGCTGCTGGCGAACGGTTTGTAGAACGGTGAAGTTTTCCTTGTCGTTTTTGAGCGCGCTGAAGAACAGCCCGCCCGACGTGAGTTGTAATAGTCCAAATAACACCAAAACCAGCACTAAGCTGGTCACGATCTTGATACGTTTTAACATGCTTTCTCTTCCTCCTGGCGAATTACGGTTTTCGGCCTGGATAGAGAAAACTTTAAGAAAAGGTGCAACCCTGAATTGCCGGATGCGGCTGCGCCTTATCCGGCCTACGGTTCGGCGCAACGTTTGGTCAGCGCGTAGGCCTGATAAGCGAAGCGCATCAGGCGCTTAGCGCACGGATATCATCGTAAAGCGACTGTGTTATCTCCACGCCCTGCTGTTCACTGTTTAGCCGCGACAAATATCGACGCTCGCCCGGCAACCGCGCGCCCTGCGCCTGCATACCGCTGAATAACGTTTCGGCCCGCGCCAGATGGGCGCTGGCGTCCTCGCCGAGGAAGCGCGTCGGGTCAAGCGCCAGAATCAATTCGCCACCGTACGGCAGGCCGCCTGCGCCGTTATCCCACGCCAGAGATTCCGCGCTGGTCATATCGCCAATCAGCGGCCCGGCCAGCAGTTCAACCATTGCCGCTAACGCAGAACCTTTATGCCCACCAAAGGTAAGCATCGCACCCTCCAGCACCGCCTGTGGATCGGTGGTGGCGTTGCCCTCGCTGTCGATTCCCCAGCCTTCAGGAATCGCTTTCCCGGCACGATGATGCAGTTGAATTTCGCCGCGCGCCGCCGCGCTGGTCGCCATATCAAAAATAAACGGATGCTTATCGCCACGCGGCCAGCCAAAGGCTATCGGGTTAGTACCAAAAAGCGGCTGCGTACCACCTGCTGGTGCAACCCAGGCGTGGCTCGGGGTGGTCGCCAGCGCCACCAGCCCGGCATCGGTCAGCGGTTCTACATCGGCAAACAAGGCGGAGAAGTGTACACAGCGGTTGATCGCCAGCGCCGCAATCCCGCACTGACGCGTTTTCTCAATCAACAGCGGCAGCGCTTGCTCAAAGGCCAGCAGCGAATACGCGCCATGCGCATCCGCTTTGACAATCGCCGGAGCCTGAGAAATCACCGTAGGCAGCGCATCTGCTGACACTTTTCCTTTGCGCAACGTGTCGACAATGCCCAACAATCGCCACAGGCCGTGCGATGCGCAGCCGTCACGTTCACCGGCAGTGACGTTTTGCGCAATCACCGCCGCATGTTGTTCACTGAATCCATTACTGCTGAGCGCGTGATACGCCAGCGCGTAAGCCTCATCCAGAGAGAGGTTTACTGTTTCCATGAAAAGCTCCTTTATGATTTTCATCTCCAATAACGTTGATCAGAGACGGCAGGGTTACCTAACCGTATATTAATTTTCACTTAACAACAATGGCACAACTATTTTCGCCAAACAGATGAAAAATATATATACAGTTTATAAATTGGAATAAATAACCATATAAAAGCTAAATGTATTTATAAATATCTTTAAGCGCCCCCGGCGGGGTAGGCTTTTTCTCATTCTTCTCCGAGCCGGCGATAATGTCATCGCGGGCCAGAACGGGTGTGAAAATGATGATGACCGCATTAACTCTGGCAGAACCCCGCTATCAGGTCCGGGTTCTGAGTAACAATTATTTCTTTTGGCTGGGCGTGAAAAACCTGGTACGTCAGCAGGGAAAACCAACCGCTGATATTCAGTGGGTAAAAGAGAACAGCGACGGCCAGCAGCGTTTACTGTGCCAGGAAATTTATGCCACCCCGATTGCGCAAAAGTGGCTGGTCTTTACGGAAAGCGAGCAGGTAGACAACCTGAGCGTGATGCTGCCGGATGACAGAGTCAATATTCTCTCCGATCGTCAGGCAATGGGTGAGTTGATAGAACAACTGAAAAACCCAACGTTCAGCCGTCGCCGTCGCGATAAACAGCTCACCCGCTCTGAAGCGCGTGTGTGCTCGTTGATCCGTCAGGGCTTTACGCTGGTGCGGATTGCGCAAATCCTCAATAAGTCGCCGAAAACGATTTATACCCATAAGCGCAACGCAATGGATAAATTCCACTGCGATACGCTGGTAGAGTTCAACCGCAAAATGAACCTGATGGAACGACAGGCCCTGTACAACTAATGCGCAGGCGGTAATCATTGCTGGGTTCAATGTTATAGGTAACATAACAACCTATAATTTAAGCTAATATAAAGGCACTTTGCCTTTGGCTCTCTCGATTCCGGACGCGCTTACCGCACATGAAATATCTGCTCGCTGACGCGATCATCTATGACAACGAAGATGGCTCGCTCTCCCTGAAGGGAGAGGAGAGCGACGAGCGTCAGATGCTGACCAGCACCGCAAATCATATCTTCAGTTTATTAATTGCCCATCATGGCATGGTGGTGGATCGCGAGAAATTTTTGCAAGAGGTGTGGGATGAGCGTGGTTTAACAGGCTCCAATAACTCGCTTAATCAGTACATTAGCATCTTGCGCAAACTGCTGGATAACATGGTGCCCGGCACCACGTTTATCATTACCGTACCGAAAACAGGTTTTATGCTGAATGCCGAGATAAGTGTGCAACCGCTCAGCCGAGAAAGCGCGCCCGCGCTTCCCGCGCCGGAACGTGCGCCGCGTTCCCGCCCGACATTAGCCATTTGGTTGGCCATTGCCACGATGATCGTCGCGGCTATTTGCGGCAGTTATCTCTCGCAAAAACAGTCACCGTTAGTGACTGGTCGCTATTTACTGACCCAGATTGATGGTTGCCCGGTTTATACTTTCACGCCTATTGCTGACGTTTTTCAGAAGCAGGCCGTGGCGCTCACCCGTCAAATTAAAGAAAACAGCGGCTTATCTTGCCTGGAAAACTCCGTATTCTATGTGCATATTCAGAACACGCTGTTTTATGGGGATAAGGGCCGACTGGTGCTTTCGCAGTGCTCACGCTCAAGCCAAAACACCAGCACCTGTAGCACCAATTACTTTTATGAGTGGTGACAGATGAAGTCCCGTACCCTCCTGATCATTGCCTTTATTTTCGTTAACATCACGCTTATCGCCGCGACAATATGGTGGCTTAACAAGCCAGAACCGCTGGCGTTTAACTGCCAGGGGCAGCTCAACTTCAAGGAAAGCCGGGACAATAACCCGTTTAATTTTGACGGCCAGATTGTGATGCACTTTAATCCGGGCGGCAGCGGCTATTTCATCATGACCGGAAGCCTGATGGCGAACGAGAAGACGCATACCGTCTCGCGGCAGGAGAATTTCAGCTGGCGCAACCTGCACGATAGTTTGTACGAAATTCACATTCAGAACATCGAACGTTTTAGCCACGATCGCGTACCGGATAAAATTTTCGAAGCCTACACCGCCGGTATTCTGCTGGGCCAGAAGCGCTTACTCAGCATCCAGCGCACGCCGGAACACGCCATTGTTATCGGTAATTTCTACTCGCCGCTTCTGTTGTGTGCTAACTAGTTTTTATCGTCCGTATTCTCGCTCTGGCGCAAACTGCCCAGCGCAATAAACTCGCCCAGCAGCGCGGTAAGCTGCTGCATTTTCTCCGGCGTAAACTCATTTTCAATCAGCCGATAGGCTTCTTCTACCTGCGTTTGCGCACGCGCGTAAAGCGCCTGCCCCTCTTTGGTAAGCGACACGAACAGCTTGCGCTGATCGTTGACCGGCTTTAAGCGCAACACCAAACCATCGCGTTCCATGCGCGTCAAAATACCGGTCAGGCTCGGGCGCAAAATGCAGGCGCGAAACGCCAAATCGTGAAAATCCATCGACGGGTTCTCGGCCAGAATGCGCACGATACGCCACTGCTGCTCGGTTAAATTATGCTGCTTAACGATGGGACGAAAGTAGCTCATCGCCGCTTCGCGCGCCTGCAACAGAGCGATTGTCAAAGATTCGTGCATCGTTCTTCCCCAGAGTACTCAAAAAAATCATTAATAACGAAACAATTAGCAAACACGGCGTTATTCGGCAACCGGTTTCTTTGTTTTGTCATCTAACCAAAACAACAAACTTAATCTAATTGATTGATTTTAAGTGATTTAATAAATTTAACTGTAAATATATTGTTAATAGCATCACAAATATTTCACTTACTTTTGCCAAATGACGCGATCAGGAATAAAAAAGATCATTAACATATTAATGAAAATGAAACTCACCGAATCAGCCCTGAGGAGAGGTCAATGAAAGGCACCGTCTTCGCCGTCGCTCTAAACCACCGCAGCCAGATTGACGCCTGGCACAACGCGTTCCAGCAAGCGCCCTATAAAACCGCGCCCAAAACCGCCGTCTGGTTTATCAAACCGCGAAACACCGTAATTAGTGCGGGAGAGGCCATTCCTTTCCCACAGGGCGAAACGGTACAAAGCGGCGCAACCGTGGCGCTGATTGTCGGCAAAGCGGCAACCAAAGTGCGCGAAGAGAACGCCGCAGAGTACATCGCGGGATACGCGCTGGCGAACGACGTCAGCCTGCCAGAAGAGAGCTTTTACCGTCCGGCGATCAAAGCCAAATGCAGGGATGGCTTCTGCCCGTTAGGTGAAATGGTGGCGCTGAAAGATGTTGATAACCTGACAATTATTACCGAAATCAACGGTCGCGAAGCGGATCGCTGGAACACCACCGATTTACAACGCAACGCAGCGCAATTGCTGAGTGCTCTGAGCGAATTCGCCACCCTGAACCCTGGCGACGCCATACTGATTGGCACACCGCAGACCCGCGTGGCCATTCACCCCGGCGACCAGATACGCATTCTGGCAGAAGGTTTCCCGCCGCTGGAAAACCCGGTGGTGGACGAGCGCGAAGTCACCACGCGCAAAACCTTCCCAACCCTGCCACACCCGCACGGCACGCTGTTTGCCCTCGGCCTGAACTACGCCGATCACGCCAGCGAGCTGGACTTTAAGCCGCCGGAAGAACCGCTGGTGTTCCTGAAAGCGCCGAATACCCTCACGGGCGATAACCAGACCTCCGTGCGCCCGAACAATATTGAATACATGCACTACGAAGCGGAACTGGTGGTGGTGATTGGCAAGCAGGCGCGTAACGTCAGCGAAGCCGATGCCATGGATTATGTCGCGGGCTACACCGTGTGTAACGACTACGCCATCCGCGACTACCTGGAAAACTACTACCGCCCTAACCTGCGGGTAAAAAGCCGCGACGGCCTGACGCCAATACTTTCAACCATCGTGCCGAAAGACGCCATTCCCGATCCGCATAACCTGACTCTGCGCACCTTCGTTAACGGCGAGCTGCGCCAGCAGGGTACCACCGCCGATCTGATTTTCAGCGTGCCAACCCTTATCGCTTACTTAAGTGAATTTATGACCCTGAATCCGGGCGACATGATCGCCACCGGCACGCCGAAAGGCTTATCTGACGTGGTGCCCGGCGATGAAGTGGTGGTGGAAGTGGAAGGCGTGGGCCGCCTGGTGAACCGAATTGTCAGTGAGGAAACAGCGAAATGAAAAAGATAAATCATTGGATCAACGGTAAAAACGTTGCTGGTAACGACTACTTCCAGACCACTAATCCGGCAACCGGCGAGGTGCTGGCAGAGGTGGCCTCCGGCGGTGAAGCGGAGATCAATCAGGCGGTAGCGGCAGCGAAAGAGGCGTTCCCGAAATGGGCTGGCCTGCCGATGAAAGAGCGCGCGCGCCTGATGCACCGTCTGGGCGATTTGATCGACCAGAACGTGCCGGAGATTGCCGCGATGGAAACCGCGGACACCGGCCTGCCTATCCATCAAACCAAAAACGTGTTGATCCCGCGTGCGTCCCACAACTTTGAATTTTTCGCCGAAGTGTGCCAGCAGATGAACGGCAAGACCTACCCGGTCGACGACAAGATGCTCAACTACACGCTGGTGCAGCCGGTGGGCGTTTGTGCGCTGGTGTCGCCGTGGAATGTGCCGTTTATGACCGCCACCTGGAAGGTCGCGCCGTGTCTGGCGCTGGGCAATACCGCGGTGCTGAAGATGTCGGAACTCTCTCCGCTGACCGCTGACCGCCTGGGTGAACTGGCGCTGGAAGCCGGTATTCCGGCGGGCGTGCTGAACGTGGTGCAGGGCTACGGCGCTACCGCTGGCGATGCGCTGGTCCGTCATCATGACGTGCGTGCCGTGTCGTTCACCGGCGGTACGGCGACCGGGCGTAACATCATGAAAAACGCCGGGCTGAAAAAATACTCCATGGAACTGGGCGGTAAATCGCCGGTGCTGATTTTTGAAGATGCCGATATTGAACGCGCGCTGGACGCCGCCCTGTTCACCATCTTCTCGATCAACGGCGAGCGCTGCACCGCCGGTTCGCGCATCTTTATTCAACAGAGCATCTACCCGGAATTCGTTAAACGCTTTGCCGAACGCGCGAATCGTCTGCGCGTGGGCGATCCAACCGATCCGAATACCCAGGTTGGGGCGCTGATCAGCCAGCAGCACTGGGAAAAAGTTTCCGGCTACATCCGTCTCGGCATTGAAGAAGGCGCAACTCTGCTGGCGGGTGGCCCGGATAAACCGTCCGACCTGCCTGCGCACCTGAAAGGCGGCAACTTCCTGCGCCCGACCGTACTGGCAGACGTTGATAACCGTATGCGCGTCGCCCAGGAAGAGATTTTCGGGCCGGTCGCCTGCCTGCTGCCGTTTAAAGATGAAGCCGAAGGTCTGCGCCTGGCCAACGACGTAGAGTACGGCCTCGCGTCGTACATCTGGACCCAGGATGTCAGCAAAGTGCTGCGTCTGGCGCGCGGCATTGAAGCGGGCATGGTGTTCGTCAACACCCAGAACGTGCGCGATTTGCGCCAGCCGTTTGGCGGCGTGAAGGCCTCCGGCACCGGGCGTGAAGGCGGCGAGTACAGCTTTGAGGTGTTCGCGGAAATGAAGAACGTCTGCATTTCCATGGGCGACCATCCCATTCCGAAATGGGGAGTCTGATATGGGTAAGTTAGCATTAGCAGCAAAAATCACGCACGTGCCGTCGATGTATCTCTCTGAACTGCCGGGGAAAAACCATGGCTGCCGCCAGGGCGCAATCGACGGACATAAAGAGATCAGCAAGCGTTGCCGGGAAATGGGTGTCGATACCATTATCGTTTTCGACACCCACTGGCTGGTGAACAGCGCTTATCACATCAACTGCGCAGACCATTTCGAAGGCGTCTACACCAGCAACGAGCTGCCGCACTTTATCCGCGACATGACCTACAACTACGAAGGCAACCCGGCGCTGGGGCAGCTTATTGCCGATGAAGCGGTGAAACTCGGCGTGCGGGCCAAAGCTCACAACATTCCCAGCCTGAAACTGGAGTACGGCACGCTGGTACCGATGCGCTACATGAATGAAGACAAGCGCTTCAAAGTGGTCTCCATTTCGGCGTTCTGCACGGTTCACGATTTTGCCGACAGCCGCAAGCTGGGCGAAGCCATTCTGAAAGCGATCGAACAGTACGACGGCACCGTAGCGGTGCTTGCCAGCGGTTCGTTGTCGCACCGCTTTATTGACGACCAGCGCGCCGAGGAAGGCATGAATAGCTACACCCGCGAGTTCGACCGCCAGATGGACGAGCGCGTAGTGAAGCTGTGGCGCGAAGGTCAGTTCAAAGAGTTTTGCAGCATGCTGCCGGAGTACGCCGACTACTGCTACGGCGAAGGCAATATGCACGACACGGTGATGCTGCTGGGGATGCTTGGCTGGGATAAATACGACGGCAAGGTGGAGTTTATCACCGAGCTGTTCCCAAGCTCCGGCACTGGTCAGGTTAACGCTGTTTTCCCGCTTCCCGCGTAAGGAATTGCTATGCCGCACTTTATCGTTGAATGCAGTGACAACATCCGCGAAGAAGCCGACCTGCCGGGGCTGTTCGCCAAAGTGAATCCGGCGCTGGCCGCCACGGGGATTTTTCCGCTGGCGGGTATTCGCAGCCGCGTGCATTGGGTCGATACCTGGCAGATGGCCGACGGTCAGCGCGATTATGCTTTCGTGCATATGACGCTGAAAATCGGCGCGGGTCGCAGCCTGGAAAGCCGTCAGCAGGCGGGTGAAATGTTGTTTGAGCTGATTAAAACGCACTTCGCCGCCCTGATGGAGAGCCGTCTGCTGGCGCTGTCGTTTGAAATTGAAGAGCTACACCCGACGCTGAATTTTAAACAAAACAACGTGCACGCGTTGTTTAAGTAAGGCGCAGGTTGCCCGGTGGCGCTGCGCTTACCGGGCCTACAGCAGGCACCCAACCCGTAGGCCGGATAAGGCGCAGCCGCCATCCGGCAATGCCACAGGATATCGCTATGTTCGATAAACAAACTCACGCCCTGATCGCCCAGCGTCTGGATCAGGCAGAAAAACAGCGCGAACAGATCCGCGCGATCTCCCTGGATTACCCGGAGATCACCATCGAAGACGCCTACGCCGTACAGCGCGAATGGGTACGCCTGAAAATTGCCGAAGGCCGCACGCTGAAAGGCCACAAAATCGGCCTGACCTCAAAAGCGATGCAGGCCAGCTCGCAGATCAGCGAACCGGATTACGGCGCGCTGCTCGACGACATGTTCTTCCACGATGGCAGCGATATCCCGACCGACCGCTTTATCGTGCCACGCATCGAAGTGGAGCTGGCTTTCGTGCTGGCAAAACCGCTACGCGGGCCGAACTGCACCCTGTTCGATGTCTATAACGCCACGGATTATGTGATCCCGGCGCTGGAGTTGATCGACGCCCGCTGTCACAACATCGACCCGGAAACCCAGCGCCCGCGCAAAGTGTTCGACACCATTTCCGATAACGCCGCCAACGCCGGAGTGATCCTCGGCGGTCGCCCGATCAAACCTGACGAACTTGATTTGCGTTGGATCTCCGCTCTGCTGTACCGCAATGGCGTGATTGAAGAAACCGGCGTCGCCGCTGGCGTGCTCAATCATCCGGCAAACGGCGTGGCCTGGCTGGCGAACAAGCTCGCACCGTATGACGTGCAGCTGGAAGCCGGGCAAATCATTCTCGGCGGTTCGTTCACCCGCCCGGTTCCAGCGCGCAAGGGCGACACCTTCCACGTCGATTACGGCAATATGGGTTCCATTAGCTGCCGTTTTGTTTAAGGAGAGAACCATGGAAAACACCTTCAAAGCGGCGCTGAAAGCGGGTCGTCCACAAATCGGGTTATGGCTGGGGCTGAGCAGCAGCTACAGCGCCGAACTGCTGGCCGGGGCGGGATTCGACTGGCTATTGATCGATGGGGAGCACGCACCGAACAATGTGCAAACCGTACTCACCCAGTTGCAGGCGATTGCGCCCTACCCCAGCCAGCCGGTGGTGCGTCCGTCGTGGAACGATCCCGTGCAGATCAAGCAGTTGCTGGATGTCGGCACGCAAACCTTGTTGGTGCCGATGGTGCAAAACGCCGATGAAGCCCGTGAAGCGGTACGCGCTACACGTTATCCCCCCGCCGGTATTCGCGGCGTAGGAAGCGCGCTGGCGCGTGCCTCGCGCTGGAACCGCATTCCTGATTATCTGCAAAAAGCCAACGATCAAATGTGCGTACTGGTGCAGATCGAAACCCGTGAAGCAATGAAAAATCTGCCGCAGATCCTGGATGTGGAAGGAGTGGATGGCGTGTTTATCGGCCCGGCGGATCTGAGCGCCGATATGGGTTATGCCGGTAATCCCCAGCACCCGGAAGTGCAGGCCGCGATTGAGCAGGCGATCGTACAGATCCGTGAGGCGGGTAAGGCGCCGGGGATCTTGACAGCCAATGAGCCACTGGCGAAACGCTATCTGGAATTAGGCGCGCTGTTTGTCGCCGTCGGCGTCGATACCACCCTGCTCGCCCGCGCCGCCGAAGCGCTGGCAGCACGGTTTGGCGCGCAGACCACCGCCATTAAGCCCGGCGTGTATTAATGCCGGATGCGCTGCGCTTATCCGGCCTACAACCGCACCAAACCGTAGGTCGGATAAGGCAACGCCGCCATCCGGCAAGAACCGTTGTCGTACCCTACAAAAATCCCCTTAGAGGAATAGCCATGAGCGACACATCATCTGCACTGACAAACCCCGCTAATGCGCATAAATCGCTCACGGAAGGCCAGCAGGCAGTCATCAATAAACTCTTCCGTCGCCTGATCGTTTTTCTGTTCGTGCTGTTTATCTTTTCGTTTCTCGATCGCATCAACATCGGTTTTGCCGGGTTAACGATGGGGCGAGATCTCGGCCTGAGCGCCACCATGTTCGGCCTCGCCACGACCCTGTTTTACGCCGCCTACGTAATTTTCGGTATTCCGAGCAACATCATGCTGGGGATTGTCGGCGCGCGACGTTGGATCGCCACCATCATGGTGCTGTGGGGTATTGCCTCCACCGCGACGATGTTCGCCACCGGCCCTACCAGCCTGTATGTGTTGCGTATTCTGGTCGGCATCACCGAAGCCGGCTTTCTGCCGGGCATTCTGCTTTATCTCACTTACTGGTTCCCGGCCTATTTCCGCGCCCGCGCGAACGCCTTATTTATGGTGGCAATGCCGGTGACAACCGCCCTCGGTTCCATCGTCTCCGGTTATATTCTGGCCCTGGACGGTGTGATGGCGCTGAAAGGCTGGCAGTGGCTATTCCTGCTGGAAGGCTTCCCGTCACTGCTGTTGGGTATCATGGTGTGGTTCTATCTTGATGATTCCCCTGACAAAGCCAAATGGCTGACCGCTGAGGATAAAAAAAATCTTCAGCAGATGATGGATAACGATCGCCTGACGCTGGTTCAGCCGGAAGGCGCAATCAGCCACCACGCCGCTCAACAGCGCAGCCTGTGGCGCGAGATTTTCACGCCGATCGTGCTGATGTACACCCTCGCCTACTTCTGCCTGACCAACACCTTAAGCGCCATAAGCATCTGGACGCCGCAGATTTTGCAAAGCTTCAACCAGGCCAGCAGCAATATCACCATCGGCCTGCTCGCCGCCGTACCGCAGATTTGCACCATTCTGGGGATGATCTACTGGAGCCGCCATTCAGATAAACATCAGGAACGTAAACACCACACCGCCCTGCCGTTCCTTTTTGCCGCCGCAGGCTGGTTACTGGCTTCCGCCACCGATCATAACTTGATCCAGTTGCTGGGGATCGTGATGGCCTCTACCGGATCGTTCAGCGCGATGGCCATTTTCTGGACCACGCCGGATCAGTCGATCAGCCTGCGCGCCAGGGCTATCGGTATCGCGGTGATCAACGCCACCGGCAATATTGGATCGGCGCTGAGTCCGTTTATGATCGGCTGGCTGAAAGATATGACCGGCAGCTTTAACAGCGGCCTGTGGTTTGTGGCATCGCTGCTGGTAATTGGATCGGTGATTATCTGGGCGATCCCGATGAAATCGTCTCGCCCGCGCGCGACGCCGTAAGGAGCCTGCATGTGCGAGAACCCGATCTATAACATCGATATCAGCACCGAATACGATGAAAGCCTGGGTACGGATGATGTGCATTATCAGTCATTTGCGCGGATGGCGGCTTTCTTTGGCCGCGATATGCAGGCCCATCGCCACGAACACTATTTCCAGATGCATTTCCTGCTGACCGGGCAGATCGAGCTTCAGCTTGACGATCATCGCTACTCAGTAGAAGCGCCGCTGTTTGTGCTGACGCCACCGTCGGTACCGCACGCGTTTATCACCGAATCAGACGCTGACGGACATGTGCTGACGGTGCATGAGGATCTTATCTGGCCGCTGCTGGAGGTGCTTTATCCCGGCACGCGGGAAACCTTCGGTCTGCCGGGGATCTGCCTGTCGCTGGCCGATAAACCGGATGAACTGGCGGCGCTGGAACATTACTGGCGGCTGATCGAACGGGAGTCGGTTGAGCAACTGCCGGGGCGCGAACATACGCTCACGCTGCTGGCGCAGGCGGTGTTTACTCTGCTGCTGCGTAACGCCCGGCTCGACGACCACGCCGCCAGCGGTATGCGCGGTGAGCTAAAACTGTTCCAGCGCTTCAACCTGATGATCGACAGCCACTTCCACCAGCACTGGACGGTACCGGATTACGCCAGCGAGCTGCACATCACCGAATCAAGGCTCACCGACATCTGTCGTCGCTTTGCAAACCGCCCGCCGAAACGGCTAATTTTCGACAGGCAACTGCGCGAGGCCAAGCGATTGCTGCTTTTCTCCGACAGTGCGGTGAATAACATCGCCTGGCAACTGGGGTTTAAAGATCCGGCCTATTTCGCACGGTTTTTCAATAGGTTGGTGGGGTGCTCGCCGAGCGTTTACCGGGCAAGGAAAGTGCCGGTGTCGTGAGGGTTTTTCCCTCACCCCGGCCCTCTCCCTGTACAGTCCGGGGACATAGTGAACACTTGTTCGGGGACATGGTAGACACTTACAACTAAGGCATAAGAACCCGTTTATGGAGTCGCTTATGCCCTGGGATGCGAGAGATACCATGTCATTACGTTCCGAGTTTGTTCTGTTCGCCTCGCAAGAGGGGGCGAACATCCGTTCCCTCTGCCGTCACTACGGCATTTCTCCCGCCACTGGCTACAAGTGGCTTCGCCGCTGGGCTGAGGAAGGCACATCCGGTCTTCTGGACCGTCCCCGAACGCCTCATTATTCTCCCAACCGCTCGCCCGACGACATCACTGACCTGCTGCGCATCGCCCATGCCCGTCATGAGCGCTGGGGCGCCCGCAAGATAAAGCGCTGGCTCGAAGACCAGGGACACCGTATGCCCGCCTTCAGCACCGTCCATAACCTGATGGCCCGTCACGGTCTGCTACCGGGCACGGCTCCGGGCATTCCGGCCACAGGGCGCTTCGAACATGACGCGCCGAACCGGCTCTGGCAGATGGATTTTAAGGGTCACTTCCCCTTCGGCGGGGGCCGCTGCCATCCGCTCACCCTGCTGGATGACCACTCCCGTTTCTCCCTGTGTCTGGCACCCTGCACCGATGAACGCCGTGAGACCGTGCAGCAGCAGCTGGTCAGCGTGTTTGAACGCTACGGGCTGCCAGACCGGATGACGATGGACAACGGCTCGCCGTGGGGCGACACCGGTACCTGGACGGCACTTGAGTTGTGGCTGATGCGCCAGGGCATCCGGGTGGGGCATTCCCGGCCATATCATCCGCAGACACAGGGCAAGCTGGAACGTTTTCACCGCAGCCTGAAGGCGGAAGTGCTGCAGGGTAAATGGTTCACAGACAGCGGTGAGCTGCAGCGTGCTTTCGACCACTGGCGTACGGTGTATAACCTTGAACGGCCCCATGAAGCACTGGGTATGGCCGTTCCGGCCTCGCGGTATCAGCCGTCTGTGCGGCAGTACAGCGACAGCATTACGCCACCGGAATATGATGAAGGGGTGATGGTGAGGAAGGTCGATATCAGCGGGAAGCTGAGCATAAAAGGTATCAGTCTGAAGGCAGGCAACGCGTTCAGGGGAGAGCGGGTCGGGCTGAAGGAGACGCAGGAGGATGGCTGCTATGAAGTGTGGTGGTACAGTACAAAAGTGGGGGTGATCGACCTGAAGAAAAAGTCGATCACCATGGGTAAAGGATGTTAAAAAGTGTTCACCATGTCCCCGAACACCTGTCTACCATGTCCCCGGACCGTACACTCCCTCAGGGAGAGGGAGAAAAGCACACTCACATTCACACCGGGCACAATCGGTCCCCTCTCCCTGCGGGAGAGGGTTAGGGTGAGGGCCCGATCACAAAACCCTCACCTCCCCGAAAAGTACCCGCCATTGACCCAAAAGTCTCTTCACGAATACCGGTCTAACTGCTTCAATTAAACAACAAAAACAAAACACAAATTTAACATTAAAGCCAGTAGCGCCCATTGGCGCTGGCTTTCCATCCGATTACAAAAAGAGAGTCTGATTATGAAACCTGAAGATTTCCGCGCCAGTACCCAGCGTCCGTTTACCGGTGAAGAGTACCTGAATAGTTTGCAGGATGGCCGTGAAATATACATCTACGGCGAGCGCGTGAAGGATGTCACCACCCATCCGGCATTCCGTAACGCGGCGGCGTCCGTCGCGCAACTCTACGACGCGCTGCACAAACCAGAGATGCAGGATTCCCTGTGCTGGAACACCGACACCGGCAGTGGCGGCTACACCCACAAGTTTTTCCGCGTGGCGAAAAGCCCGGACGATCTGCGCCAGCAGCGTGACGCCATCGCAGAGTGGTCACGCCTGAGCTACGGTTGGATGGGCCGCACGCCGGATTACAAAGCCGCTTTCGGTTGCGCGCTGGGCGCAAACCCGGGCTTCTACGGCCAGTTCGAGCAGAACGCCCGCAACTGGTACTCGCGCATTCAGGAAACCGGCCTGTACTTCAACCACGCTATCGTTAACCCGCCGATCGATCGCCATTTACCGACCGATCAAGTGAAAGACGTGTACATCAAGCTGGAAAAAGAGACCGATGCCGGGATCGTAGTCAGCGGCGCGAAAGTCGTCGCCACCAACTCAGCGCTGACCCACTACAACATGATCGGCTTCGGCTCGGCACAGGTGATGGGCGAAAACCCGGACTTCGCGCTGATGTTCGTCGCGCCGATGGACGCCGACGGCGTGAAGCTTATCTCCCGCGCGTCCTATGAAATGGTCGCGGGCGCAACCGGCTCCCCGTACGACTACCCGCTCTCCAGCCGCTTCGATGAGAATGATGCGATCCTGGTGATGGATAACGTGCTGATCCCGTGGGAAAACGTGCTGATCTACCGCGATTTCGATCGCTGCCGTCGCTGGACCATGGAAGGCGGCTTCGCCCGTATGTATCCGTTGCAGGCCTGTGTGCGCCTGGCGGTGAAGCTCGACTTTATTACCGCGCTGCTGAAAAAATCCCTCGAATGTACCGGCACGCTGGAATTCCGCGGCGTGCAGGCGGATCTCGGTGAAGTGGTCGCCTGGCGTAACACCTTCTGGGCGCTGAGCGATTCCATGTGTTCAGAAGCGACACCGTGGGTGAACGGCGCGTATCTGCCGGATCACGCCGCACTGCAAACCTACCGCGTGATGGCTCCGATGGCCTACGCGAAGATCAAAAACATCATCGAGCGCAACGTCACCAGCGGGTTGATCTACCTGCCGTCGAGCGCGCGCGATCTGAATAACCCGCAGATCGACCAGTACCTGGCGAAATACGTGCGCGGATCGAACGGTATGGATCACGTCCAGCGCATCAAGATCCTCAAACTGATGTGGGATGCGATCGGCAGCGAATTCGGCGGGCGTCATGAGCTTTACGAGATCAACTATTCCGGCAGTCAGGATGAGATTCGCCTGCAATGTCTGCGTCAGGCTCAGACCTCCGGCAACATGGACAAAATGATGGCAATGGTTGATCGCTGCCTTTCCGAGTACGACCAACATGGCTGGACCGTGCCGCACCTGCACAACAACAATGATATCAATATGTTAGACAAGCTGCTGAAGTAACGCAGCGGGAGATCACCATGCAAGTAGATGAACAACGTTTACGCTTTCGCGATGCTATGTCCAGCCTGTCGGCGGCGGTGAATATCGTTACCACCGAAGGCGAGGCGGGTCGCTGCGGGATCACCGCTACCGCGGTGTGCTCGGTTACCGATACGCCGCCATCGGTGATGGTGTGTATCAACGCCAACAGCGCCATGAACCCGGTATTCCAGGGTAACGGTAAGCTGTGCGTCAACGTCCTCAACCACGAACAGGAGCTGATGGCGCGCCACTTCGCCGGGATGACGGGAATGGAGATGGAAGAGCGCTTTACCCTCTCCTGCTGGCAAAAAGGACCGCTGGCGCAACCGGTACTGAAGGGCGCGCTGGCAAGCCTGGAAGGTGAGATAAGCCAGGTGCAGACCATCGGTACGCATCTGGTGTATCTGGTCGAGATTAAGAACATCATTCTCAGCGAGGAAGGACACGGGCTGATTTACTTTAAGCGCCGTTTTCATCCGGTGATGATGGAGATGGAGGTGGCGGTGTAAGCCCGGCACTGTTGTCGGATGCGCTACGCTTATCCGACCTACGCGATAGGTAGGCCGGATAAGGCGCAGCCGCCGTCCGGCAATTGCCTGTATACCCGCAGTAAAATCTTGTGATCTCAATCACATATTCCCCAGCCGCTCACTTCTTACCCAACCGCTCGCCCTGACACACAACCGCTTAACTCCCCATACAACCACTCACGACTTTACCCAACTTTACGCGCGTGAATCTCTGGCAAGATGCTCATCAGCATAGCAGTCATACCTCCTCACTCATTTAACACAAAACCCATACAGCTTCGGCTCATTATTAATCTTAAAAAACCAGGTTTTACTATGGATACCAAAAAGTTATTCAAGCACATACCCTGGGTGATTCTTGGAATCATCGGCGCGTTTTGCCTGTCAGTTGTGGCATTACGTCGGGGAGAACACGTTAGCGCCCTGTGGATCGTGGTTGCGGCGGTTTCTGTTTATCTGGTGGCGTACCGCTACTACAGCCTCTACATCGCCCAGAAGGTGATGAAACTCGACCCAACGCGTGCGACGCCGGCGGTCATTAACAACGATGGCCTGAACTATGTGCCGACCAACCGCTACGTGCTGTTCGGCCACCACTTCGCGGCTATCGCAGGCGCGGGCCCGCTGGTTGGGCCGGTGCTGGCCGCCCAGATGGGTTACCTGCCCGGTACCCTGTGGCTGCTGGCGGGCGTCGTGCTTGCCGGTGCGGTGCAGGACTTTATGGTGCTGTTTATCTCCACGCGCCGTAACGGTTCTTCGCTGGGTGAGATGGTCAAAGAAGAGATGGGCCGCGTGCCGGGCTCTATCGCCCTGTTCGGCTGCTTCCTGATTATGATCATCATCCTGGCGGTGCTGGCGCTGATCGTGGTGAAAGCCCTGGCCGAAAGCCCGTGGGGTGTGTTCACCGTCTGCTCGACCGTGCCGATTGCGCTGTTTATGGGTATCTACATGCGCTTTATTCGCCCGGGCCGCGTGGGGGAGGTCTCCGTTATCGGTATCGTGCTGCTGGTCGCCTCTATCTGGTTCGGTGGCGTCATCGCTCACGACCCGTACTGGGGCCCGGCGCTGACCTTTAAAGACACCACCATCACCTTCACGCTGATCGGTTATGCCTTTATCTCCGCTCTGCTGCCGGTTTGGCTGATTCTGGCACCGCGCGACTACCTCGCCACCTTCCTGAAAATCGGCGTTATCGTTGGCCTGGCAATCGGCATCGTGATCCTCAACCCGGATCTGAAAATGCCAGCCGTCACCCAGTATATCGACGGTACTGGCCCGCTGTGGAAAGGTGCTCTGTTCCCGTTCCTGTTTATCACCATCGCTTGTGGTGCGGTGTCTGGTTTCCATGCGCTGATCTCCTCCGGCACCACGCCGAAGCTGCTGGCCTGTGAAACCGACGCGCGTTTCATCGGTTATGGCGCAATGCTGATGGAGTCCTTCGTGGCGATTATGGCGCTGGTTGCAGCCTCCATCATCGAACCGGGCCTTTACTTTGCGATGAACACCCCGCCTGCTGGCCTTGGCATCACCATGCCGAACCTGCACGAAATGGGCGGTGAAAATGCGGCCATGATTGCGGCGCAGCTGAAAGAAGTCACTATTCATGCGGCGGCAACGGTCAGTTCCTGGGGCTTCGTGATTTCGCCGGAAGAGATCCTGCAAACCGCGAAAGACATCGGTGAACCGTCTGTTCTGAACCGTGCCGGTGGCGCGCCAACCCTGGCTGTCGGTATTGCACACGTGTTCCACAAAGTGCTGCCGTGGGCGGACATGGGCTTCTGGTACCACTTCGGTATTCTGTTTGAAGCGCTGTTCATCCTCACCGCGCTGGACGCCGGTACCCGTGCGGGCCGCTTCATGTTGCAGGACTTGCTGGGCAACTTCATTCCGTTCCTGAAGAAAACCGATTCTCTGGTAGCAGGCGTTGTGGCGACCGCAGGTTGCGTAGGCCTGTGGGGCTACCTGCTGTATCAGGGCGTTGTCGACCCGCTGGGCGGCGTGAAGAGCCTGTGGCCGCTGTTCGGTATCTCTAACCAGATGCTGGCCGCTGTGGCGCTGGTCCTCGGCACCGTTATCCTCGTGAAGATGAAACGCAGCAAATATGTCTGGGTTACTATCATCCCGGCATTCTGGCTGCTGGTCTGCACCACCTGGGCGCTGGGTCTGAAACTGTTCAGCACCAACCCGCAGATGGAAGGCTTCTTCTACATGGCGAGCCAGTACAAAGCGAAAATTGCGGCAGGTGGTGAACTGACGGCGCAGCAAATCGCCAACATGAACCACATCGTTATCAACAACTACACCAACGCAGGCCTGAGTATTCTGTTCCTGGTGGTGGTGTACAGCATCATCTTCTACGGTTTCAAAACCTGGATGCAGGTGCGTAATAACGAAGAACGCTCCGACAAAGAAACGCCTTACGTTCCTGTGCCGGAAGGCGGCGTGAAGACCTCTTCACACCATTAACAGATTGC
The DNA here is from genome assembly GCF_057782505.1 of Pseudocitrobacter sp. CD920760. Classification (NCBI taxonomy): domain Bacteria; kingdom Pseudomonadati; phylum Pseudomonadota; class Gammaproteobacteria; order Enterobacterales; family Enterobacteriaceae; genus Pseudocitrobacter; species Pseudocitrobacter sp. CD920760. The sequence continues at coordinate 652,750 of NZ_CM173490.1, read as the reverse complement.
CGGATGGCGCTAGCCGCCATCCGGCTTTATTCATATCTGGATAGCACAATGTTTGGTAACTTAGGTCAGGCGAAAAAATACCTCGGTCAGGCGGCGAAGATGCTGATTGGCATCCCGGACTACGACAACTACGTCGAACACATGAAAGCCACGCATCCGGACAAGCCGTACATGACCTACGAAGAGTTCTTCCGCGAGCGGCAACAGGCGCGCTACGGCGGAGACGGAAAAGGCGGCATGCGCTGCTGTTAGAAGGAGACAACATGACCCCGATTGCAGTTACCCTACTTACCGGTTTTCTTGGCGCGGGCAAAACCACCCTGCTGCGTCATATCCTCAACGAACAGCACGGCTTCAAAATCGCCGTCATTGAGAACGAGTTCGGCGAAGTTTCTGTTGATACCCAGCTAATTGGCGACCGCGCCACGCAAATCAAAACCCTCACCAACGGCTGCATCTGCTGCTCCCGCGCTAACGAACTGGAAGACGCCCTGCTCGACCTGCTCGACAGCCGCGATCGCGGCGAAATTGAATTCGACCGCCTGGTGATTGAGTGCACCGGCATGGCCGACCCCGGCCCAATTATTCAGACCTTTTTCTCTCATGACGTCCTGTGCGAGCGCTACCTGCTGGACGGCGTGATTGCGCTGGTTGATGCGGTTCACGCCAACGAGCAGATGAACCAGTTCACTATCTCCCAGTCACAGGTTGGCTATGCCGACCGCATCCTGCTGACCAAAACCGACGTCGCAGGCGATACCGAGAAACTGCGCGAACGCCTGGCGCGCATTAACGCCCGCGCGCCGATTTACACCGTGGTGCATGGCGATATCGACCTGGCGCAGCTGTTCAACACCAGCGGCTTTATGCTGGAAGAGAACGTGCTGGCGGGTAAACCGCGCTTCCACTTTATGGCGGATAAGCAGAATGATGTGTCGTCGATTGTGGTGGAACTGGATTACCCGGTCGATATCAGCGACGTATCGCGCGTGATGGAAAACCTGCTGCTACAGTTCGCCGATAAACTGCTGCGCTACAAAGGGATGCTGTGGATTGACGGCGAGCCAAACCGCCTGCTATTCCAGGGCGTACAACGCCTCTACAGCGCCGACTGGGACCGACCGTGGGGCGATGAAGCGCCGCGCAGCCAACTGGTGTTTATTGGGATACAGTTGCCGGAAGAAGAGATCAGGGCGGCGTTTGCGGGGTTGAGGAAATAGGGTTTTGTAGCATCTGCTCAGAGCTGATAGCACGCCACCAAAAATGCCATCATCTCCGTCGCGTCTTTGCTGTGATAAAAGCGTACCATTTTGCTGTTAAATTCCAGCGCTTTAGCTGCTGGAATACTGATTGGATTATAGCCGTGCATCATTAACCAGCCATTCATCATATGGCGGCTGGTGCGCTTGTTACCGTCGAAGAAAAACTGATAGTAAGCGCCGAAAAGGAACATCGCCAGCGCGCCTTCAAACGGGGGAAGCGTTTTAATATGTACAACACCCTGCGCAAATATACGGTTCAGCTCGGGCGCGCCCGCTTCGGTAGCAGGAGGAAAATGGGTGCCCAATTCGCCGAGGTGAACGCGCGCGTTGTAGTGCAACTCATCCCCCTCACCACGAAAAACACCCCACTCCAGCGCCTCATTGCGGGCAATGATACCGTGCAATAACGTGAACGTTTTTTTATCGAGTTCAAATCGGCCCGATTGCACCAGCTCGATCAGCTTTTTCGCGCTGTCCGCCAGGTTTAATACCTGTTCTGTGTCACTGACCTTGTGCCCGCCAACGGTGACGCCATCAAGCAGCGTTTTCACTTCAACGAAGGTATAAGGGTTATTTTCCAGTTGCGCAGCATCCCAGACAAAACCCGCCATATGCGTCTTGAAGGTAAACAGCGCGACGCGCGTGCCAACGTTTGGCATCGCCGGGATTACGGTGGCATCCCAGGTTAGCTCGAGCAGTTGGGTCATGGTCCAATCCTTTGTTGCTTTCGTTAGTAAGATATTATCTCATATTAAACCATCGCGTTATCCATCTGCTTTTCAAATGCTTGTCGAATCAGCCCCATCACGTAAGGGAGTTCAGATAGATCGCTGAAGCCAACTTCAACGTCACCATTTCCCCAACGGCCAATCTCCGTAACGTCGCGGGCCATAGCATTAGGATCGACGAGTTCAGGAAATGGCATATTTAACGTTAAGCGTAACCGACTTTTCTGCGGCACAACATCCACAAAGTTCGTTTCCGCTTTAAACGCGATATAGAGCTTAAGTACCTCTCGCGTAACGCCAGCGTCCATGTTCATCACTTCCTGAGAAAGTGCATCGAACAGTACCCGGCTATGCGTCCCTTCCTCTAGCTGTGGGAAATCAGCCAGACTGTAGTCAGCCCCCTTCTCTGCTGAAACTCGATAGCTTTCAAGCACAGTTTCTGAAAGACTCGGCATTTCCCATACTTCAAGCGCACAATCGGCTAAGCGCTGGGCACGTTTCTGCATTGCAGCTCTGTCCCATTTCTCGCATTGCCCTAATCCTGCATTCAAGCGCAGTGGGCTTTGTTTAAAACCGCCTTCTATATCTCTTTTTTTAGCAAAAGAGCGATCGCTGTAGCGCGAGTTGTAACCCGTTAATGTCAGGTTGCCTAATGTATGCAAAAGCCTTGAATGAATTCGCTGCCAGTCACTCCCAAGTTCTTTGCGCCAGTTCATCGGAAGATTTTTGTTTTGCGGCATGATGTGTTCAATCGTGTATTCATCCACACATACTCTCTCTTTGCGATCATGGTTTTCCATCCGACGTAACCAGTAGCTGCGGCTACGGAAGTTGTAGAGATCTCGCAGTTTAAGTTCGTGCTGAAATTCACGGTTATCGGGAAATCGCCGATAAGAAGGCAAGTTGAGCAAATGCGCCTGTATGCTTTCCAGATAACGCGTTTTATCCAGCACTTTGTAAAACGTGGCGAAGGTTTTGGTAAACGAGTTCGTGGGGATGGCACAGACGGCGCGGCGGAAAATATAGGATTCGATTAAACGGGTAGCGCTCAGGAAATCCGCCGATGACAGTACCCCTTGCTTGTAGTCATGATAGAGCACCAACAGAAACGGCCAGGCGGCATCTACCTTCAGCTCACGTAAATCCTGAAACGCCATCGCCAACGTTTTATCACTCTCTTTATTCAACGTCAGCGCACAAAAATAGTCGGCATAGGTGCGAATGTCTGCCACCAGCGCCTCCATACCCGCCTCCATCACAGCAGATTTTCGCGCATAGCGTTTAAAGGCGTCATAAACATCATCAATACGCGGGATCTCACCTGTTTTGACTGTGAGATAGTTGCGCATAAAGCTATCAAAATAGTCGCTGTACCCTTTTTGACCAAACGCCAGCTCCATTGGTCGCCAGTAGTCATCATACAGTTGCGTTTGATGCTCAGGCTCCAGCCCCATCAACACATAGTTACGCACCAAATCCGCCTGACTCAGCGCTTTCCCCGTCGAGTTCATACTTTCGAAGATAAGCTGTGGATTATCCTGACCACGGTTCAGGGCTACATCGACAATCAACAGTTTGGATAATCCCTGACACAGCGCCATAAAGTCACCATGAAGTTTGCTTATCTGGTCATAAAAGTACTCAAAATTCTCCCTTACTCTCAGGGAGCAATTTTCTGGCAACGGCTTTTGCCGAATCAGCGCCAGCAGGCTCTCTTTGTCAGTTTGCGTTAGCAGCAGCTTGTAGTTGCGCTCGCCAGACTCATACGGATTAAGAAGGTAGTAATTGCGAAGCTTCATGGCGGAAAAACCGTCTATCACCTCGTTCTCGCCCAAATGCCGGGACAAGGCCTCCAGTAACAACATCGCCGTCGTCAGACGCTGCTGCCCGTCAATTACCAGCAACGGCGAGATGCCGGAAACCTGATACAGACCCTGTTCGATATACACCACCGAGCCGATAAAATGGGCCGGGATATCATCGCGCTGGCCTGCGCGCATCACGTCTTCCCACAGTTGGCGGCACTGCTCCAGCGTCCACGAATATGTGCGCTGATAAATGGGAATAACGAATTGCTGCGAGCGTTTTAAAAAATCGAGTAATCGGGCTTCGGTGGCTTTCATTAAATTATGACTCCTTTCATAGGACGCAATCTAAACATCCATTATTTCTAATCGGGCAATAGATATAGAAATATTCAAATACTAAATAACTCCTGGCTAGCCAGCGTAAAGATCCCCGTCATTTAGCCTTTAAATATTCATAAAACAGATCATTTAATATATTTAAATCAATATTGGCAATGGTTTTTCTTCAACAAAATGATCGACTTACGCGAATTTTACGATAAAAATAGCCATCTATCTTTTATTATAAAAAGGCGTTACCTAAAGGTAAGGAATACCTTATGTCATCGACAAACTTCTCTCAGATTGCAGCCTTCCTGTGGTCTGTCGCCGACCTGTTACGCGGCGATTTTAAACAATCACAATATGGGCGAATTATTCTCCCTTTCACTCTTCTTCGACGTCTGGAATGCGTACTCGAAACTACCAAAGACGCGGTCATTGCCGAGGCGCAAAAAGTAAAAGCCATGAAACTGCCGGAGGAAGCCCAGGAGAAAATGATCCTGCGGGCGACTAATGGCCTCACGTTCTTTAACGCCTCAGCGATGGACCTCAGCAAAATGGGGCAAAATGGCATACAGGACAACCTGGAAAACTACATCCAGTCGTTCTCTTCGGATGCCCGCGAAATTTTCGAACACTTCAAGTTCAGCGAGTTTGTCGGACAGCTGGCCGATGCGAACTTGCTGTTCAAAGTGGTGCAAATATTCGCTAAAGCAGATTTATACCCGGAGCACGTCACCAACCACGATATGGGGCTGGTGTTTGAGGAGCTGATCCGCCGTTTTGCCGAGAGTTCTAACGAAACCGCCGGGGAGCACTTTACCCCGCGTGATATCGTCAATCTGACCACCTCGCTGGTGTTTTTCGATGATGATGATGCGCTCAATAAAGACGGCATCATCCGCACCATTTACGACCCAACGGCGGGAACCGGCGGCTTTCTCTCCTCCGGCATGGAGTACGTCCACAAACAAAACCCTAATACCGTGATGCGCGCGTTTGGTCAGGAGTTAAACCCGGAATCCTACGCCATCTGCAAAGCCGACATGCTGATTAAGGGCCAGGATGTCAGCCTTATCAAACTCGGCAACACCCTTTCCAACGATCAGCTACCCGCAGAAAAATTCGATTACATGCTCTCTAATCCACCTTTCGGCGTGGACTGGAAAAAGATCGAAGGCGACATCAACGACGAACACAAACTCAAAGGTGCCGATGGTCGCTTTGGCCCCGGCCTGCCCCGTGTTTCGGACGGCTCGTTGCTGTTTCTGCTGCACCTAATCAGCAAAATGCGCGATGCCAAAAGCGGTGGCGGGCGGATCGGCATTATTCTTAATGGTTCACCGTTATTCACCGGCGGCGCTGGCAGTGGTGAAAGCGAGATCCGCCGCTACATTCTGGAAGCGGATTTGCTGGAAGGCATTATCGCCCTGCCCACCGACATGTTTTACAACACCGGTATCGCTACCTATGTTTGGGTGCTGTCCAACAAAAAAGCGCCAGAACGCAAAGGTAAAGTCCAGCTAATCGACGGCAGCAACTTGTGCGGCAAGATGCGTAAATCGCTGGGGTCAAAACGTAATATTCTCGGGGAAGAAGATATTCGCTTAATCACCCGCACGTTTGGCGATTTCGAACCCGTTGCCACCACTACGCTTGCGGTGTTAGGCCTGGAGAAAGCGCCAGAGCAAAAATCCAGCCGGGGACGCCAGCCGACCACAACCAAAACCGAGGCGGCAAAAACCTTTGCCAGCAAAGTCTTTCACAGCACCGACTTTGGCTATCGTCGCATCACCATTGAGCGCCCGTTACGCCTGTCGGCTCAGATAAGTGATGACGCCATTGCCACATTGCGCTTTGCGCCGAAGCCGTTTAACGCGCCGATGGCACAACTGTATGACGCCTTTGCCTTCCACTGGCAGGACGGTAACTACGGTGACTTCACAGAGATAGAAAGTGAAGCCCGCGCCATTGTTAAAGCCGATTTTAGCGAGCTGAAAGAGAAGCAAATTAAAGATCTGCTCGACAGCAAATTATGGCTGGCCCAGCGCGCATTAATGGAAAAAGCGCGGCGTATTCAGGCGGCGATGGGGATGCTGGCGGGTGGCAAAGAGACCGTTAGCAATGACTTTAATCAGTTCCAGTTAACGCTGAAAGAGGCGTTCAAAACCGCAGGCGTGAAGCTGGATGCGAAAGAGAACAAGCAGTTTATCGATGCTATTACCCGCAAAAACCCGGATGCCGAGCCGGTTATCAGCAAGGTACTGAAAGAGGCGGCTCAACCGCTGTACGGCGCGTTTGAGTACCACGGAAAGGTTGTGGAGTTTGAGCCGGATGGCGACCTGCGCGATAACGAGAATGTGCCGTTAAATCCGTCTGTATCTACCAGCGAGTTGATCGAGGGTTACTTCAAAGCGGAAGTGTTGCCGCACGTTGCGGATGCGTGGATAAACGCCGATAAGCGCGATGCGATAGATGGGGATATCGGGATTGTGGGGTATGAAATTCCGTTTAACCGTCATTTTTATGTTTATCAGCCGCCAAGGCCGCTGGAGGAGATTGATGCTGATTTGGATGCTGTAAGTGCTGAGATTATGAAACTGTTGCAGGAGGTACATTCCTGATGGCAGGGTTAAATAAGTATCAGGCGTATCCGGAGTACAGGGATTCTGGGGTGGAGTGGATCGATGCAATCCCTTTTCATTGGGAAGTGCTACCAACATTTTCTCTTTGTGAGGCATCGACGAAGAAAAATATCGATGGAGCAGAAAACAATGTGCTCTCATTGAGTTATGGAAATATTATCCCCAAAGATATAGAAACAAATTTTGGGCTTTTACCAGAGTCATTTAATACTTATCAAATCGTTGAAAATGGCGATATCATTTTAAGATTAACTGATCTACAAAATGATAAAAACAGTTTACGCGTAGGATTAGCCAAACAAAAGGGAATTATTACATCTGCATATTTAAAACTCAGTTCACAAGGAAGTATGCTATCCGAATATTTATATCGCCTACTTCATTCATATGATACAACTAAAGTTTTTTATGGCATGGGAGGAGGATTGAGACAATCAATGAAATTTGAGGATTTCAGAAGATTGCCCTTACTGCTTCCATCGAAAAACGAACAGGGGAAAATAATTGATTTCCTCGACCACGAAACAACAAAAATCGATAACCTGATCGAGAAACAACAACAACTTATTGAACTACTGAAAGAAAAACGTCAGGCAGTGATTAGCCATGCGGTGACCAAAGGGCTAAATCCCGATGTGCCGATGAAAGATTCTGGGGTTGCGTGGTTGGGGAAAATACCAAAACATTGGGAATTGAGTAAACTTCGCTATATGTTTCGCTTCGGAAAAGGTCTAACAATTACAAAAGAACATCTGCAAGATGAGGGGGTTCCATGTGTTAACTATGGCGAAATACACTCTAAATTTGGTTTCGAAATCGACCCTCAAATTCACAAATTAAAATGTGTTGATGAATCGTACATTCTTAATAACCCCGACTCATTGATCTATAAAGGAGATATTATATTTGCAGATACATCTGAAGACATTGACGGCGCTGGTAATTTTACACAATTGATTAGCAATAACCAAATATTTGCCGGTTATCACACTATTATATTACGCCCTCTTAATAGAGAGTCCTTAAGGTTCTATGCATATATATTAGATAGCAAAGCACTACGAGCACAAATTAGTAATGCAGTGAAAGGCGTCAAAGTATTTAGTATTACTCAAGCCATTCTTCGAAGTACATCGATATGGTTTCCACCATTATCAGAACGAGAACGTATTGTTGCATTTCTCGATAACCAAACAATAAAAATCGATACCCTAATTGAGAAACAACTCCAACAAATTGATCTCCTAAAAGAACGCCGCACCGCCCTTATCTCCGCCGCTGTCACCGGCAAAATCGACCTACGCAACTGGACCGCCCCCATCCCCAAAGCGGAAACACCCACGGAGGCCAGCGCATGAGCAACGACATTACAAAAGAGGTTAACCTGCAAAACGACATTATCGCGCAGATGGTGGAAAAAGGCTGGATTGTCGGCAAAGGTGACGGCTACGACCGGGAACGTGCGCTATACGCACAAGACACCTTAAACTTCGTAAAAACCACCCAACCGCAGGAGTGGGAGAAATTCGCCCGCGTTTACCCCAACGACACCGAGCGCCATTTCCTCGACGCGCTGGTTGCGCAGCTTAAAAAAGCCGACAGCAACGCCACCGACATCCAGTCGCGCACCTGGGGTACGCTCGGCGTACTTCGCCACGGCCTGAAAATCCGCAATGCCCGTTTTTCACTGTGCCAGTTTAAACCGGAACATAATCTCAACCCGGAAACGCTGGCGCGATATCAGCAGAATATCTGCCGTATTGTGCCGGAACTGGTCTACAGCCCGTATGCCTCAAATAGCGTCTTTGCAGAAACGGGCGTGAAAGCCAAAAAATGGCGTATCGATCTGGTGCTGTTTATCAACGGCCTGCCGGTTGCCACACTGGAACTGAAATCCGAATTTAAACAGGCGGTGCAGAACGCCATTGCCCAGTACAAAAAGACCCGCCTGCCGAAAGATCCCGCGACCAATAAACCGGAACCGCTGCTGACCTTTAAGCGCGGGGCGCTGGTGCATTTTGCCGTCAGCCAGTATGACGTCTTTATGACCACCAAACTCGCCGGTGACAGCAGCTTCTTCCTGCCGTTTAACAAAGGCACCAAAGATGGCGGTGCAGGCAACGAGCTCCCCGAAGATACCCGCCGCTATGCCACCGATTACCTGTGGAATGAAGTGCTGCTGCCGGACAACTTATTAAAAATCCTCGCCAGTTTCGTCCATTTGCAGATAGAAGAAAAAGAGGAGTGGAACGGGCTGAAAGCGAAGAAAGAGAGCCTGATTTTCCCGCGCTATCACCAGTGGGATGTGGTCAACAAACTGCTGGAGGCCGCGACGGTCGAAGGCACCGGTCATAAATACCTGATTCAGCACAGCGCAGGTTCCGGAAAGTCGAACTCCATTGCCTGGACCGCCCACCAGCTTTCTCGTCTGTACGACGCAAACGGGGAAAAACAGTTTCATTCCGTTATCGTGGTGACAGACCGCACGGTGCTGGACGATCAGCTTCAGGACACCATCTATCAGTTCGAACATGCCGACGGCGTGGTCGGGCGCATCAATAACAGAGAGGGCGATGGCTCTAAATCGGAAAAGCTGGCCAACGCGCTGGAAAACTCGCAGCCAATTATTATCGTCACCATCCAGACGTTCCCGTTCGTGCTGAAAGCTATCGAAAACAGCGTTAGCCTGAAGCAGCGTAAATATGCGGTGATCGCCGATGAAGCGCACTCCTCGCAGAGCGGTTCCACCGCCCGTCAGCTTAAAGAAGTGCTGATGAGCGAAGAGATGGATGATGACGTGGTGCTGTCGTCAGAAGATATTCTGGATGCGACCATTGCCGCCCGGAAAGGCAGCAGTAACCTGAACTACTACGCCTTTACCGCCACGCCAAAATCCAAAACCCTCGAACTTTTTGGTTGCCGTCCACGTCCCGATGAACCGGCGTCAAAGACCAATAAACCTGAGGCCTTCCACGTCTACTCCATGCGCCAGGCAATCGAAGAAGGCTTTATCCTCGACGTGCTGAAAAACTATACCAACTACAAAGTGGCGTATCAGTTATTGCAAAAGCTGGAAGACAAGGACCGCGAAGTCGACAGCAAGAAGGCAAAGATAAAGCTCAACCAGTGGGTAACGCTGCACGACCACAATATCTCACAGAAGGTGAAGGTGATTGTGGAGCACTTCCGCAAACATGTGATGCATCTGCTTGGCGGCCAGGCCAAAGCGATGGTGGTCACCAGTTCGCGTAAAGCCGCCGTGCGCTATAAGTTGGCATTTGATAAATACATTAGCGAGAACAATTACCCGAAAATCAGCGCGATGGTGGCGTTTTCCGGAGAAGTTGAATTCCAGGAAGGCGACCATAACAGCCTGGCATTGTTAAACCAGAAATTTACTGAAATAAACATGAACCCCGGCCTGAAAGGGCGGGATATGCGCAAAGCCTTCGACAGCGACGATTATCAGGTCATGCTGGTCGCCAATAAATTCCAGACCGGTTTTGACCAGCCGAAGCTGTGCGCGATGTACGTGGATAAAGCCCTCGGCGGCGTCGAGTGCGTGCAGACGCTCTCCCGCCTGAATCGTACCTATCCGGGCAAAGCGGAATCAGGCACTTTTATCCTCGATTTTTATAACGATCCGGACGAGATCCTCGACGCATTCCAGCCCTATTTCCAGACAGCGGAACTGACCGATGTCAGCGATCCGCAGCAGGTATTCGATCTGTTTGAAAAACTGCGCGCCACGCAGATTTTTCAGTGGCATGAAGTCGAGCAGCTCTGCGAGGCATTCTTCACCAAAAATAAATCGAATGCGGCGATCAGTAATATCTGCAAACCGGCGGTAGAACGCTGGAAAAAGCGTTATCTGATGGCGATAGACGCCTATTTGACCGCCAAAGAGATGTTCGAGCGCACCAAAAAAACGGGCGATACGGTGTTAATCACCAATGCGGAAAACAGTTTTAAAGCCTGTAAGCAGGAGAAAGATCGTCTAGAGATTTTCAAGAAAGATCTCGGCAGCTTTGTTCGCTTTTATGAGTTTATGTCGCAGATCGTTGAGTACGATGACAAGGATCTGGAAAAGCTAAGCCTGTTTGCCCGCCATTTACGCCCACTGCTGCATGAGCAACATCTGGAAGAGGATGAAATTGATCTCAGTAATGTGGAGATGAGTCACTATCGTTTATCGAAAATCCACGAACAGCATCTGAAGTTGCAGGAAGATGCCGCAGAGTACACCCTCGATCCCAGCAATGACGTCGGCACTGCGAAACCTAAGGATAAGAAAGAGGAGTTTATGTCATTGGTATTATCGCGAATGAATGAGTTATTTATTAGCGATAATCTGACTGATAAAGATATGATCAGCCGTGTCTTTACGGTCTATAACAAAATAACAGAGAACGAAACAATTATGACCCAGATAAAAAATAATCCGCCGGAGCAGGCAATTCTGGGTGGTTTTTTCCAGGCGGTGGATAATGCGGTCATAGACAGTAATGAAGCAGGTCAGGAATTTACGATGCAGTATTTTTCAGACGCTGAGCGAGCAAAAGGCTTCGCATATCTGATGTTTGATATCGCGGCAGGAAAGATAACGTTGCCGGTGTAATTAAAGTTCAATGCCGGATGGCGCGTCGCTTATCCGGCCTACCAGTGCTTATTTATATTACTCCGCTGAATATTTCCAGTTACGTCGTTATTATGTCCAGTTATTCGCTGGACTTTGTTTTTATTTACTGTTGATATATTCAGGTATTTAGCGCGATGCGGGTGTGCTACCAACACACCCGTACCGCTCATCACAATCCCTATTTCACGAGAATAGTAATCATGACTGACACGCATTCTATTTCAGAATCATTCGATCCAGAAGTCTCCCCGGCAAATAACCGTCATGTTACCGTCGGTTATGCGAGCCGCTACCCGGATCACGCGCACATTCCGGCGCTCACCCTGAAAGGTCAGTGGCTGGAAGCCGCCGGTTTTGCCACCAGCACGCCCGTTGATGTCAAAGTGATGGACGGCTGCATCGTCCTCACCGCTCAATCACCCGCCCCCGAAGAGAGCGAACTGATGCAGTCGCTGCGCAAGGTGTGCAAGCTGTCGGCGCGTAAACAAAAGCAGGTGCAGGAGTTTATTGGGGTGATTGCAGGTAAGACGCGGAAGATGATGTAAAAGCGTCTGATGGTGCCCCCGTAGGCCGGATAAGGCGCGCAGCGCCGCCATCCGGCACTGCGCACCTCAACAACTTATTTCTTCACCACCACCAGCTTCTGGTTCACAAACTCTTTAATCCCCAGGTCCGACAGCTCGCGCCCGAATCCGGAGCGCTTCACGCCGCCAAACGGCAGTTCTGCGGCGGTGTCGGTCAGCCAGTTGATATAGACCATCCCGGTTTCAATCCGCGAGGCCATGCGTTTGGCACGTTCGATATCCTCACTGAACACCGCGCCGCCGAGGCCGTAATGGGAGTCGTTGGCGAGTTTCACCGCCGCGTCGTCATCCTTAACCACATAAATCTGCGCCACCGGGCCGAAGAACTCTTCAAAGTACGCCGGATTATCGCGAGAAATGTGAGTCAGAATCGTTGGTTCGAAGAAGTTGCCTTTACTCTCCAGTGGCTTGCCGCCAAAGTGCAGCTTCGCCCCGTTTTTCACCGCGTTTTCAACCTGTTTGGCCAGCGTCTCCAGCGCGTCTCTCGACGACAGTGGACCAAGCTGGGTTGAGGCATCCATCTGATCGCCTACCTTCACTTTGCTGAAGGCGTCAGTGAATGCGCTGAGGAATTTATCGGCGATTTTCTCATGCAGAATAAAGCGTTTTGCCGCCGTACAAACCTGCCCGGCGTTGTTCAGCCGCGCCTGTACGCCAATTTTCACCGCTTTGTTGAGGTCGGCGTCATCCAGCACCACGAACACGTCGTTACCGCCCAGTTCGAGGGTCGATTTTTTAACGTGTTTCGCGGCCTGCGCGGCGACCACGCTGCCCGCTTTTTCGGAACCGGTTAGCGCGGCACCCTGAACGCGCGGGTCGGCGATGATGTTCGCCACCTGATCGGAAGAAATAAACAGGTTGGTCCATGCCCCGTCCGGCGCACCCGCTTCACGCACCAGATGTGCAAAGGTCTCGGCACAATGTGGGACGATACTCGCATGTTTCGCCAGCACCGGATTACCGGCGGCCAGGTTCGGGGCCAGTACGCGCATCAGCTGGTAGTAAGGGAAGTTCCATGGCTCAACCGCCATAATCACGCCAATCGGATGATGCTCGACCCATGCGTCGCCAAACTCGGTTTTATACGGTACGGGTGCAAGAAACTGCTTCGCGTTGTCCGCGTAATAGCGGGCGATCTGCGCACAAAGCTTCACCTCACCACGGCTCTGTTCGATAAGCTTGCCCATCTCCTGGCTGGCGATTTTCGCCAGTTCCTCAACGCGGCTGTCGATAAGATCGGCCAGCTTATGCAAAACGGGCAGGCGCTGGCTGATATCGCCTTTTGCCCACTCTGAGTGATAAAGCGCATCGGCTTTTTGCAGCGCGGCCTCAATGTCCTTGTCGCTGTGTGGGGTGTACTCTTTAATCAGTTGGTTATTAGCAGGATTTACTGTCTGATAGGCCATATCTCGCTCCTGGTTCAGTGATGAAAGCAGTCAAAAATGCCATTCAAAGTATTAAGGGTAGTTGAGATATCTGGCTTAGGGAGAGAAACGGAGTGTTCTGATGAGACACGGCGGACTTTTAAGAAAAGGGAAGGATGCCGAATGAGGGTTGCCCGCATGCGGCACGATAATAATTAGTGCGCGACGGTCTGCAAATCTTCTGCTGACAAGCCGGTGATTTTCGTCACGGCCTCACTATCAAGCCCATTCGCCAGCATAGAGCGGGCAATTCTCAATGCTTCAGCGCGGCGACCTTCTTGTCGGCCTTCCTGTCGCCCTATCTGCAACCCCTCAACCTTTCCCTCTTCGTGTAACTTCTCAGCAAGCGTCATCAGCTCCTCCTTATGCTTTGGCGAGCGTTCCGCCATTTCGCGAAAAAATGCGCTGGCGCGAGCCGCTCCGCCGTACTGGAAAATATAGTTAAACAGCGTTTTCACCTGAGTGTCGCTAGTGTATCCCAATGCCAGAAGTGCAACCAGTTGCTCCACCAGCACAGTGAGATCCCGCTGGCGAATATGCTTCTGGATAAGCTCCAGTAGCGCAATACGCCGGTGCTGCATAATCTTGCCATCGTCGGTAACGGTGATATCAACCAATGGAAAATCAGTGGTATAGAGCGATTTCGCCACATCTGGCTGCGGGAAGAGATCCAGCCAGCACATTGGGTACGGATACGGACTTTTTTCGCCATGATAAAAGAGCATCGGCACCACCAGCGGTAGCGTTTTATGTCCGGCTTCGACATGGCACTGCGTAACGCCTCGCAAAAGGTTTTTCATCGCCTGCAACGGCGACATTTTCCCGGAAGGCTTCTCGTAAATTCACAAGCAACTTCAGCAGCTAACATGACGTTCTCGCCGCCAGGTTATATGCTTACCCCTATGGAAAAACTCACTTCGCTTAAACGCGCCAAGCTGTTGGCGCTGTCGCTGCTGCTGATTGCCGCAGCCATTTTTGTGACCACGCTGATGCTGCCGCCTTCCCGGTGGGTCAGCGCGCTGAAGGCTATCTCCGAAGCGGCGATGGTCGGCGCGCTGGCGGACTGGTTCGCGGTAGTGGCGCTGTTTCGTCGCGTGCCGCTGCCGTTTATCTCGCAACATACAGCGATTATTCCGCGCAATAAGGACCGAATCGGCGACAATCTCGGCCAGTTTGTGCAGGAGAAATTCCTCGACACGCCATCGCTGGTTGCGCTGATTCGCCGGCACGAACCGGCGCTGCTCATTGGCAACTGGTTCAGCCAGCCGGAGAACGCCGCGCGCGTGGGGCAAAACCTGGTGAAGGTGATGAGCGGTTTTATTGAGCTTACGGATGATTCACGGGTGCAGGGGCTGCTGAAACGCGCGGTGCATAAGGCGATTGATAAGGTCGATCTCACCCAGACCAGCGCGGTGATCCTCGAAAGCATGACCAAAGATAATCGCCATCAGAAGCTGCTCGATTCTCTGGTGGCGCAGTTGATTGCGCTGTTGCGTAAGGAGAGCACGCGCGATGTGATCGCGCAGATGATCGTGCACTGGATGGAGCAGGAGCATCCGATCAAAGCGCGGCTGCTGCCGACGGAGTGGCTGGGCGATCAGGGGGCGGATCTGGTTGCCGATGCGGTGGACTCGGTGCTCGACGATATTACCGAGAATCGCCATCATCAGATTCGCCAGGCGTTTGATCGGGTGATTTTCCGCTTTATTGAGAATCTGAAAACGTCGCCGGAGATGGAAGCCAAAGCCGAGAATATCAAAAGCTATCTGAAAAATGATGAAGCGTTTAACCGCTATCTGGGGCAGATTTGGGCCGATTATCGCCAGTGGATTAAGGACGATATGGCCTCTGACGATTCGCGGGTGAAGACGCGGATCGCCGAAGCCGGGCAGTGGTTTGGTGAGACGCTGATTCACGACGCCGCACTGCGTGAGTCGCTCAACAACCATCTGGAACAGGCCGCGATGCGCGTGGCGCCGGAGTTTTCCGCCTTCCTTACCCGCCATATTAGCGACACGGTGAAGAGCTGGGATGCGCGCGATATGTCGCGTCAGATCGAGCTCAATATCGGGAAGGATTTGCAGTTTATTCGTATCAACGGCACGCTGGTCGGCGGGACGATTGGGCTGGTATTGTGGCTGTTGTCGCAGATACCGGCGCTGATTTAGGCGGCGGTGAACGCTGCGGTGTCGGATGGCGGCTACGCCTTATCCGACCTACAGATCGCCGCCCCGTAGGCCGGATAAGGCGCAGCCGCATCCGGCAAAAAGCCGCACCGTAGCCGCCATCCGGTACAATTACGCCAGCCACTCCCCCTGCTGCAACTCCAGCAACAGCAGCATCATCAGCGCCTGCGCGTACGGTACCGGGGCCATTTCGATATCGCAGTAATATTGCAGATCCGGCCCTACCATCGTTCCTTTCGAGGCTTCCAGCACGATCCCGCGTTCATCAATACGATCGCGCAACGCGTCCCATGCTCGTAGCGCCGAACCGGCAACGTCAGCGTCCAGAATTCCCATCCGCACGCCGCGTAACATGCCGTAGGCGATCCCCGCCGTGGCGGACGATTCTTGCGGCGAGAGCGGATCGTCCAGCAGCGTGTGCCACATGCCGTTTTCAGCCTGCATCTGGCACAGGGTTTTCACCTGCCGCGCCACGACCTGCGAGAGATAGCGCTTCACGCTGGCGTCCAGGCTGTCGCCGAGCAGAGCGATGAATTCCGGGATGGCCACTGTGATCCACGCATTACCCCGCGCCCAGAACGCCCCCGAGAAGTGATGCTGACCGACGAACGTCCACCCGTGATACCACAGGCCGCTGGCTGGTTCGCTGAGATAGCGGGTATGCAGCAAAAATTGATATGACGCTTCGTCAATCAAGTCTTTACGCTTAAGTACCACACCCGCCGAGCCGAGGAACAGACAGGTCATGAACAGCGTGTCATCCCACAAATGCCCGGTGTTCGGCTGCTCTTTAACGACGTGCTGAAAACCGCCCTCCTCCGTTTTGGGCAGCGTTTGCAGCAGAGAATCCGCCCAGTCGTTGACGACCTTCAGCAGATCTTCACGGCCCGTGTGCCCGGCCACCAGCGAGAGCGCGATCATCGGCGCGGTGGTGTTGATTTGTACCGCAGGCAGGCCCTTCGCCAGCTGTCCTTCATACCAGGCCAGAATCGACTGCTGCAACCCGGCATCATTCTGCGATAACGCATACTGCCAGAAACCGTACAGGCCGACGCCCACTTCCCATTCCCACTCTTCGAAGTTGATGGCAAACCCTTCGCCGCTGCTCACTTCGCCGATATTTTTCAGGCGGCAGAATCCCTGCACAACCTGTTCCAGAGTTTGATGTAATTCAGCGTGGCGCATCATGCGGCTCCTGCTTGTGAGGACGTTAGAGAAAGATCGCTGGTCAGCAGACGCTGTGCGCGAGCGCGAAGCCCCGCGTCATCCGCCAGCTGCGACAACGCGAGCAGGCTGGGCGCTGCGTCGTCCTGCGGGGCAACGTTTACCGACCAGTACGCCAGGCGCTGCGCGGCGATTTCCTGCTGTTCGCGCCCATCGCGACCAGAGGAGGTGAAGCGTTCATCGCGGAACATCTGCCCTGCAAGATACTGCGCGGTGTGGAAGCTTAAGGCATTGCTTGCACTGGTAAACCACATGACGTCGTTGCCCAGTTCATCAAACCAGTAGCGATAACCTACTATCGCCGAACGCACGCGGCGCCACAGCACCGGCGCAAAAATTTCACCGTGATAGTCATGCCAGACCCACAGCAGCGAAATAAGCGCAGAGCTTGAGCCCTCTTCCCGGGCGCTGACACGCTGTAACAGGCGCACCAGCAGCGATTGCGCCTGCTCGTCTGCTTTCCCCAATTTGAGCCGTGTAAGCAGCGCACGACCTTCATCCTCGTGCCGTTCTGTGGTAGGGCGTTGATACAACGGGAGTGCGTCGTCCTGTTCAGCCAGCCGTGCGTCGATCGGCTCCTTGCCCTGATAAATCATCCGCAGCACAAACTGCGTATCACGTTCGCAAAGTTCTTCAAGATGAATAAACAGCGAGTTCTTCCCCTGCTGGAGCGGCAGGTTAACCTGGCAAATTTGCAGCCTGTTGCGGGTAAAAGGCGTGAAGCGGGCGGCTTGTGTACCGTTAACCCAGATACGCATGCCGCCGCAGGTCGCCAGTTGAAAAGCGTACTCACCCGATTTATCAGCATGAAGGTTAACGTACAGCCAGCGCTGGCTGTGGGTGGCGATCGGTTTAAATACCGATAAGTGAACCGTCCCGCTTTCGTCCGCCTGGATGGTGTGGCTGGCAGGCAACGCGCGGGTAAGCGGCACGGCGCGTTGGGCGGTGCTATCGCAGAATACGCGGCGGCAGAACGAGGTCTGTTCCGGCCCGGCATCCTCCGTCACCACGTATCCATTTGACGCATCAAGGGTTTCACCCGTGTAAAACTCAGCAAACCGCTCATTGTGCGGCGCTGAAACTGCAAAACGCATTACTGCGTCACCCGCTGCCAGCCTCATGTTGTCTCCTCACTCACTACGCTTGTGTTAGCGCCGTATCATCAGGATTCAGGGGCGTTGGGGCTATGTGAGTGAACGCGAGGTTTTATGGATCTGCCTGGGGATTCACAATCCAGCGCTGCGCGGGGCGGCAAATGAGATTTTCATCACATTTTGCTGTTTGCCGTAGGGGATGAAAACGGCGCGGATCGCATTTATTCCGCGATCCGCCGTTTTATGATGTGATCTTAATCACGCTTTTAGCTGAGTCAGCTGATGATGCAGGCTGTCTGCCAGTGCTCTTACGCGCGATGCGTCAAAGATAACGTGCATGCCTGGCGATGCTTCGGGATGCTTCGCGCAAAATGTGTCCATTTCAACGGCGCAGCGGTAGAGCTCCTGAATATTCACCTGGCAAATCTCGCGCATGCTCCAGTTATTCTCCACCACCGTGGCGTAGTGCAGCGTGAAAAAGGCCTTTTGCGCATGCATAAACAGCTGACAGTAAAGGGCAAACCCCTGCCACTCTTCCTGCCAGCGGCAAGCCAGCGCATGGGGGAATGCCGCGCGCTGCGCGAAGCCAAGCGCTTCGGCCTGGAGCGTTTGCGCCTCCTGCCAGGCTTCATCTTTTTCTTTGGCAATCAACGACAAATTACGCCCGGCGGTCGCGACATCGTGAGGGCTGAAGGCAATATCACGCTCAGAGCCCGGCAGCCAGTGGTTACGGTTGAGCTGGCCATAAAGGCTCCAGACGCCCTGCCCGTAGCTTTCCGGCACCTGGCTGTGGCGGTGGAAAACGTGGTCGCGTACATAAATGGCGCGGTAGAGTACCTGCCCGGCCTGCTCTAACAGCGTTTGAAATTCAGTGAACGTCTCGTCGTCCGGACGCCAGCCGTAACATTCATCCAGCCAATGCATCATCAGCGAGGTGCGGGTTACTGCTTTTTCAGGATGGGCCAGCAACTGACTACAGGCGACGAGGTTGCACTCACTCAACGAGCCCATAATCCAGTGGTTATCCACGCCTTCCCAGCTGGCTTTGCACACCGCGCCGCGAATTGCCGGATTCCCCCGGCACCACAACAAACGCCCCTGCAACTCGTCGATGCGCGGGAACGGGAAAATCCCCCAACCCACTTCTTCACCAACCAGATCGAGATCGACCCACACGTCGCGGTTTTGTACCGCTTGCAGCGCCGGGTTATTGGGAAAATTAGGCCAGAAACGCTCCGGGGTGATTTTAATCGAGACTGAGACGGCTTCCGGTAATGTGCTGATCGCTTCCAGAACGTTGCTGATATCGTGATTGCCCGCCGGAAACGCACGCAGCACCAGGTGCTTGCCTTCGCGCATCACCGCCCTCGCCATCGCGCTAAAGCACTGACTGTAAAGCGATAAACTGCGCGGATCGATATGAGGGGAAGGATCGTCGTGCCCGGTAAGTTCCCAGTTAGGGCGCGAGATAGGCAGCAGACCGTCTGTATTTGAAAGCGCCACCAGCAGCCCACTCATCAGCGGAATACGCTGACACAGCAGGGTCATTTTATCCGCCAGATAGCGGCACCAGAACTCCGCGTCAAAATGCACGCCGCCTTTTTTATTCAGCAGTTCGGGGTGCGCCGCCAGCAGGTCAACGGGGAAGCTAAACTCTTTGGCCTGCAGGTAAAATTTCAGGCCGTGCTGCTGGCAAAAACCGGCCAGCCGGTTGAGGTAAACACAGCGAGCGCGCTGATGGCTGGAGAGACCATCATTGTATTGATGCGGCGTAAAGCCTTTTGGCGAGACCAGTTTGTCGAACAAATTAGCCTGGCCGACAATCACCGTATTGAAGTTGTGATTGATGGCCCACTTCACTAATTCACGGGCTTTATCCCAGTTCCAGAACTCCTGATTATTGAGTTCCAGCGCGCGCGTTTGCCACATCGTCCTTCTCCATCCATTGCGGGGGGAGCTATTCTAAGCACAAACGCGGCACAGCGTCTGGGACCGGAAGTGCGCTACTTCACAATAAAACGCGTTGCCTGGAAGCAGTTCAAAATTCGGTGCACCAGAAACACCATTGTGAGCGTTCCTAATAACGAAACGGTAACAGACGTAACACGGTACATGTCACTGAAGACCAGATCCTGGTCCGGCTGAAGGTTCTGGCCAAACATAATGCCGATGGTGGTAATGCTGGCAAAACCGACGCCTGCGCCCACTTTTTCCATCACGTGCATTCGCGCGCTGAATGCCAGGCCCAGCCCAATCAGCGGCATCATCAGAATCATGTGGCTGCTGTGATCGTACAAAATCAGCTGCACCACCAGAATATACAGACACGAAAGCACCACGCCGACCACGCGCCACAGGGAACTGACCACCGAACCGCGATAGTGCATCGGGAAGAGAATTAAGATCCCCGCCATCAGCGCCGACAATGAATCCTGTAAATCGCTTATCTGAAAGACGATAAACAGCAACGTTGCCACAGTGCCTGAGAGCAGCGATTCATGACGCACGCGCGCGGCGTCTTTTTCAATCAGCGGCGGCGGCTTACGCGGTTCAACATCGGGAATGAGATAGTGGAACAGAGCGCTCAGCGCCACCGCCATGACGCTGGCCTCCATATTAGAGAACAGCAGCGTGTGCCAGTTGGTGGTTGGGTAGCTCATAAAATTGAGCATTACGCTCTGACACACCACGCCCATCGAGCCGAACAGGAACAGCGGCCCCTTACTCATAAAACGGAAACGCATCACATACATGCCGAAAACGACAATCGTCATGATCAGCGGCCATTCAATCAGATAGCCGACGATAATCACCATTTCGATGCAGTTCAGCACCGCACTGAGCAAAAACTGCCGTGCGATATGGCCGTTGAAGACCGGAACAAGCGACACCAGCAGAATGGGGAAGACGACAAAGAACACGCCATACTGGGTATCGAAGAAAGTGGAGATGCTCAGCGCCGTCATACCGGTGAACACGGTGCGCAACGTCTGGCGAAAATCATTCGCCGTGTAGACGATATTGCCGTGCGGCGTGAAGACCTGAGCGAGTGTTTTAATAGACATAGTGCAACAGGCTCACAAGATGAATTTGCGCCCCGGAGAAAAAACGGGCGAACGGTCCATCGCTGTTATAGAGCTGAACGGTGGCGCGTGCGCCGGTTGGCAGTGTTTGCGCAAGCGGTTCATCCAGCGCCACGTGAATGCGCATACGCTGGGCATCACGCACCCAACGCGTGGAGGTATCCGGCTGAGAAAGCTGGCCGTTTACCGCTTCCTGACCGGCTAAGATCCCGGCGTCGCTGCTGGTTACTTTTGCAGTAAAAACCTTACCAGGTAGCGCATCAAACACCACGGCGGCATCGGTGCCGGTTTTGGTGTGACGCAGGCTTTTTTCGCGGAAATCGGCGACGATGTCGGTATGATCGTTCACGACCGCCATTACCGCCGTCCCGGCGCTGGCATACAGGCCAGGGCTTAATTGCAGGTTACTCACCGTGCCGTCTTCTTCGGCGCGGATTTTCGTCCAGCCAAGATTAAGCTGCGCCTCTTCCAGCGCATTCTGGTATTTCTGAATGGTGACGTTGCGATGGTTATCGCGCTCACCACGCTGAATTTGCAGGTTATGGATGGACGCGTTAAGCGCGCTCACCGACTGTTCGCTGGTCTGCCAGGTGGTACGCACCTTATCGAGATCCGACTGCGAAACGTTCTGCATCGTGCTTAAGCGCTGGTAACGCTCGTAGGTCACGCGATCGTTGCGGGCGGTGAACTGCGCGGTTTTCAGATTCGCCTGCGCGGCGACGATCTGCGCATCCAGCTGCTGGTTACTCAGTTTCGCCTGTTCGAGCGCAATCTGCGCGGCTTCCACCTTATTCACAAACGGTGTCGGATCGAGTTCATACAGCAGGTCGCCTTTCTTCACCTGGCTGTTGTTGTGCACATACACCTGCGCAACATAGCCGGAGACGCGCGACGACGTCGGCGTCACCACGCGCATCACCGTAGAATCCGGCGTGAGCGGGATCCAGATATCGGCGATGATAAAATAGACAAACATAAGCAGGAAAGAGGCAATACTGACCCTTACCCAGCGGGCAAATTTCTGTTCTGGCGTCATCATGGTGTTATTCGGTTTTATTATTTTCTTCGCGGAGCATCCGCAAATTGCAGGCAATGTGATTCAGGGTTTCGCTGAACAGAGCGATCTGTTCCGGCGGGATGTTTTCGGAAACGCGGGTCTGGAAATCTTCGATAACCCGCGTCAGCCGTTGCAGCACCGCCTGACCTTCCGGCGTGAGCGTCAGCAGGCGAATACGCTTGTCATACGGCGACACCGTGCGCAGCAGATAACCTTGCTGTTCCAGCAGCGTCAGCGTGCGCATCAGCGGCGGCAGTTCAATGCCCTGCACTTCCGCCAGTTCGCTGACTGACACATTGTCGCCCAGTTGCTGAAGCTGCATCAGCACCGTCCAGCTCGATTGCGTTAACCCGGTGTCGGTGATCGCCCGATCGATGATGCCCCGCCACTGGCGAACAACCATCGCCATCCGCATCCCCATCGGCCTGCGGGCAAACAATTCATCTTCAGTCATGGCGAACTCCTCAGTGATTACCTTGAGGAAGATAATACTTATCATGGTAAGTATCAAGAAACGGCGGGATGGATAGCATTGAATGTGAAAAACAGTGGTGGGATGGTTGGCGGGATGGTGCGGGGTTTTCCCCCTCACCCTGACCCTCTCCCTCAAGGGAGAGGGGATGGATTGTGCGTGTCTTACAGAACTGAGCTGGTTTTCTCCCTCTCCCTGCGGGAGAGGGCCGGGGTGAGGGGTGATATCCTCACCGATAATCATCCCTGCTCAGCCCGACATCTTTCAGCTGCGCATCAGTCATCCCGTCGAGCACGCGGCGTGCGCGCTCGCGGTCGTACCATTTTCGTAGCGCCTGCCACAGCCACACCAGCCCGATAAACGGCCTTTTTGAGCGGTTTTCGTAAAATTCCATATCGCACCTCCACGCGTTGCCAGAGGCTTTATCTTCGCCAAAAAGCACCACTGCAATACAGATTCACAAATAACTTTTCTTTAACATACAGATGGTCTAAAAAGGGATCTGCACGGCAGTTTTCACCTCCATCTGTACGGGTTCTGCGATCTGTATGGTGACACCGAGGAATACAGCATGACGCGTTATCAACATCTGGCCAATCTTCTGGCAGAACGTATTGAGCAGGGCCTGTATCGTGCGGGCGAAAAGCTGCCCTCGGTGCGCACATTGAGTCAGGAACACGGCGTCAGCATCAGCACCGTTCAGCAGGCGTACCAGACGCTGGAAACGCTACGGCTGATCACACCACAGCCGCGCTCGGGCTATTTCGTGGCGTCGCGTAAAGCGCAGCCACCGGTGCCGGCGATGAGCCGCCCGGTGCAGCGCCCGGTGGAGGTTACCCAGTGGGATCAGGTGCTTGAGATGCTGGAAGCGCGTCGCGATAAAGAGGTTATTCTCTTTGGCGGCGGCTCGCCGGATGTCACCCAGCCCAGCCTGAAACCGCTGTGGCGCGAGATGAGCCGCGTGGTGCAGCACCATCCGACGGAAATTCTGAGCTACGATGAGCTGGCCGGGCGACGCGAGCTACGCGAACAGGTGGCTCGCCTGATGCTGGATGGCGGGTCAATCGTGACCGCCGACGATGTGGTCATCACCAGCGGGTGTCATAGCGGGCTGTCGATTGCCCTGCTGGCGGTGTGTAAACCTGGCGATATCGTCGCCGTGGAATCGCCGACTTTTTACGGCACCATGCAGTTGCTACGCGGCTTTGGCATTAAAGCGATTGAAATCCCGACCGATCCCGAAAGTGGTATCAGCATCGAAGCGCTGGAACTGGCGCTGGAACAGTGGCCGATCAAGGGCGTGATTCTGGTACCCAACTGCAATAACCCACTCGGTTTTATCATGCCGGAAGCGCGTAAACGCGCGGTGCTGGCGCTGGCGCAGCGCCACGATATTGTGATTTTTGAAGATGATATTTACGGCGAACTGGCGATGGAGTACCCGCGCCCGCGCACCATTCATTCGTTCGATATTGATGGCCGCGTACTGCTGTGCAGCTCGTTTACCAAAACCGTGGCGCCGGGCCTGCGGGTAGGCTGGATTGTACCGGGTCGCTATCGTGACCGGGTGATGCACATGAAATACGCATCGAGCGGCACCACGCCACCCGCCACGCAGCTTGCGGTAGCGACCTTTGTGCGCGAGGGACACTATCACCGCCACGTCCGGCGCATGCGGCAGATTTATCAGAACAATATGGAAACCTACACCTGCTGGCTGCGTCAGTATTTTCCCTGCGGGATTTGCGTTACCCGCCCGCTCGGCGGCTATATGCTGTGGGTGGAACTACCGGAAGTGGTGGATATGGTGTGCGTCGCCAAACAGCTGTGCCGCCTGAAGATTCAGGTGGCACCGGGTTCGCTGTTTTCCGCTTCAGGAAAATACCGCAACTGCCTGCGCATCAACTGCGCGCTGCCCACCACGGAGAAGCATCGGCAGGTGATGGAACAGCTCGGCGAGGCCGTGCATCGGGCGATGGATCAGGATGCGAACGCGTAATCAATCTCCTGAAGTTCACAATCGATAATCCCGACGCGCACAAGCGTGGCGTCGGGCCCCACGGCGGTGAACGGCACGTGGTAAGCGTCGTCTTCAATCGTCACTTTGCCAAAGCTTAAGTTGGGCGTCAGCGTACCCAGCATTTTCTTTTCAATCTGCCAGTAAGGAAAACGGCTCTTCAGGTAATCCTCCTGCACCAGATTTTTTGCCTGCCGGGTCAGGCTACGACGGCACTCCGTCGCCGATTCGCTCTCCTGAATGGGAAGCAGGAGGAATAAAACGCCCACCGAGAGGGCCAGCAGAATCGGAACCCGGAGAGTATTACGCAGTGCTTTTCTCATCAGCTTGTTCCTGAAACGCGGTAAATAACCATCCAATCATGCTGGTTATGATAAGGCGCTTTTTCTCAAGTTCATCGCCGCTTATGTATTGTTGAGTAAGGTTACCCATCAGCACTCAGCAAGAAGGTGTAGCAGATACGAACGACATCGGAGAGGTACAACATATTGACCTTCATGATGGATAGTGACAGGATGGAGCCATGAACAGTTCCGTCGTCTCCACCTCACGTTACACTCGTTGGTGGCTGCCTTTCTAAAGGCGGCACGGATATTTTCATCCCATTTTTTATAGCCGCCGAAAGGCGGCTATATCATTTCAGGGGCGCCTTTCGGCTGATTAAGCCAAGGAGCTTCACATGAACAAACCTACGATCCTCACCGGTGACCGTCCAACCGGCCCGCTGCATTTGGGCCATTACGTCGGTTCGCTGCGCCAGCGCGTGGCATTGCAGCACGACCATCAACAGTTCGTGCTAATCGCCGACCTTCAGGGCCTAACGGATAACGGCAGTAACCCGCAGAAAATCCACGATAATATTCCTGAAGTACTGGCAGACTATCTGGCCGCAGGTATCGATCCTCGCCTCACCACGATCTGCCTGCAATCCGCCCTGCCCGCTCTGGCGGAACTTACCGTGCTGTATATGAACATTGTCACCGTCGCGCGCGTTGAGCGTAACCCAACGGTCAAAAATGAGATTGCCCAGAAAGGGTTTGCCCGTTCGTTGCCGGTCGGATTTATGGTCTACCCCATCAGCCAGGCGGCGGACATTACCGCCTTTAAGGCCGGGCTGGTGCCGGTGGGCGATGATCAGTTGCCAATGATTGAGCAGACCAATGAGATCGTCCACAAGATGAATAGTCTGCTGAGCACCCCGGTGCTGCGCCACTGCCAGGCGATGCTCAGCCAGACCAGCCGCCTGCCGGGCATTGACGGTAACGCCAAGATGTCCAAATCGCTGGGCAATACGCTAACCCTTTCTGCCAGCGAGGAAGAAATTCACAAGGCCGTTTGCGCAATGTACACCGACCCGAACCACCTCCGGGTAAGCGATCCGGGCTGTGTGGAGGGGAATGTGGTCTTTACTTATCTGGATGCGTTTCATCCTGACACGGCGAAAGTCGCGGCGATGAAAGCACACTATCAACAGGGCGGGCTCGGGGATCGCGTTTGCAAGAACGAACTGGAAACCTGTTTACAGGAGTTGATTGCGCCGATGCGCGAACGGCGGAACACGTTTATTCAGGATAAAGGCGCGCTGATGGCGATATTGCGTGAAGGGAGTGAGCGAGCGCGGGAAGTGACGCAGGCGACGCTGGAGGAGGTAAAACGGGGGCTGGGGCTGCCGATGCTGGGTTGAATATGGCACGTTTTGCGAGCATCATCGCCAATAATGACGTAAATAGGTAACCCGACCATGCCTGGAGCACAGTTCCTCAGCCAAAAAGTTCTGGCAATGAAAACCGCCAAATACGGCGATGACATCACATTAAACAAGCCGCTGTTGGTGCTTTATGCCCTCTCGCAGTACAAAAAAGGGCATGGCTGCTTGTTTGATTATGCCAGCGAGGTGAAGCCGAACCTTCGTGAGCTGTTGAAGCGCTATGGGCCGGAGCGTAACGTTTATGCCACTGATATGCCGTTCTGGCGTCTGCGTAACGATGGTTTTTGGCAGCTCAAAAATGCAGAGCGTTGCTCTTCACAGGGTACCCGTGAACCAAAAGAGTCGGAGCTTAAGGCGTTTCAGGTGGCTGGCGGGTTCGATGACGCCAGCTTTGCATTTCTGAAGCAGCATCCCTCTTTTATCGATACGTTAGCCTTTGATATCGCCCGCGCATTTATTCCTGCCCAGCATCAGCAAGCGTTAATGAAAGAGCTGGGATTTAGCGCGCATAAGATGCCTGAACCTTCCAGTAAGATTACGATCATTCAGCGCGATATCGCGCTTTTAGAAAAAGACGCCTCTCTGGATGCGACAACGCGTCAACGTTTGATCAATGCCCGTCTGGGCCAGGGCCAGTTCCGCTCTGGCTGCCTGAATCTCTATCCCGCTTGCCCGGTCACTCATTTCGCATTTCAGCCTTTACTACGCGCCAGCCATATCAAACCGTGGACTGATTGTGCGACATCTACGGAGAGACTGGATCCGTTTAATGGGATCATGTTGGCCGCGCATATTGATGTGTTGTTTGATGGGGGGTGGATCTCCTTTGCTGACCAAGGTGACGTTATTGTCAGCAATCGGCTGGATTATGAAACGTATAAGGCGCTGAATTTGCCGGGGAGGATTAGTCCGTTTCCGGAGAGATCGCTGGAGTATCTGGAGTGGCATAGGAGTGTGGTATTTGAGGATTAGGTGAAGTATCTAAGCTCTTAGACCTCAGTCGAAAGTCTGTTTTCGGAGTTTTAGGCAAATTTCTTAGCAATGGAAAGGATAGTTTTGGCATATTTAGGCTAAGTTTGTTTCAAAAAAGGGTGATCTCCAAATGGTTCCAGGTTATGTGTATATTTTGGTCAACCAGAGTATGCCGGGGTTAATTAAAATTGGACGGACGCTGCGTGATTCTCGCATGCGGGCACGTGAACTCTCCTCTACAGGGGTTCCCACGCCGTTTCAAGTGGCATTCGAGATCTTTGCCGATCAACACGAAGCCCTGGAGGAAAAGATTCATTATGAGCTGGCAGATTTCCGCGTAAATGTAACCCGCGAGTTTTTCCGATATCCTTTGGACAAAGCTATTGAACTCTTGCTTAAATTATCGAAACCAACCCAAAACTCCACAGAACAGTTTGTAGCTGAAGATGTGACCACAAGACTCCATGAGAAATATTCCGAATATATGCGCGCCGATATTGTCTCCGTGAGAATTGTGCAAATTCCAAACCGTGTCTGGTTAGAGATTACAACCGAGGAAGAAATCGCTGGGTATCTTGTAAATCAAACAATTCAACGTAATGATCTTGCGTTTATTGCTGATACTGATGATGCCTTCTTCAGGCCTGAAGATAGCGTAAGTGTAAATGCCAACAAATTAGTTAATGATTATGATTTATACTCTATAATCATGACTACAGATCTTTTTCACGATGAGGCGTATAAGATAATCTCTCAAATACATGAATAAACACAAAATTAATTCGAGGAGATATCACCTCTTCGTTCTACATCGGATATCCGATCAGAGATATATCATATTAAATTAGATGGAGGGAGTTTTCGAAGACGCTCCCTCCACCTACATCTAATTATATCTGCCCGCCTACTCCTTTAAACTTCTCAATAAACGCGACGATCTTCTGGAAAACAGTCTGTTTTTTCGTCTTATATTGCGGATTTAATGGGCTAAGTTTTGGTAATGTCTCATTTAATTCTGTGCCATTTTCGGTAGCGTATTCGCGTTTTAAAGATGTGCGAATATAGCGTTTCGCCGCCTCTTCATTGAGATTTTCTTCTTTAATCAACGCTTCTGCTTCACGCTGCTGTTCACGTTGAGCAAAGATAAAGAACGCATCAATGATGCTGGCTTTATCCGGCAAATCATCCAGGTTCGTTTGCTGAATAAAATCGACCACCAATCCTTCTTTGGCACGGTTTCCAAGGCTTGAACGAATTAAGCGTTTGACCTCTTCGGTCATTTCGCCCTTACCTTTGTTTTGTCTGTTGTGTTCGAAAATCAGTCCAAGGATATAATCCAGGTTTATTTCCTGAGACTTCAGCAAATCGACCTCAAAAACCACGTCATCCCAATCAGTGGTTGATTTCTCTTTTTTCTCAGCTTCTTTCTCACGGCGCTGCCAGTCACGAATATCGTTATAGGCAGAACGATAATCCTGAATCTTGCGTTCAGCAGGGAGACGAATCGTTTGCAATTCAGCGAACTTTTCATCATCCACATAATGTTCTTCTTTGAATTTTTCTACCGCAACAGGATCGCTAAGATCGATTTGTTGCAGGGCTTTTAGCGTGGCAAATTCATCATAGTTTTGCAGGATGTTCTCGGCACGCAGGTATTCACCAAACAGTTTAACGAAGTCTTTCTTCTCTTTTTCACTTTCAATACTGGCAGGGTCAGGGAACCGTTGTTCCAGTTCTGAAACTACTGCCATAAAGCCGCGTTTAGCTTCACCGGTGGCAGCATCTGTAAAGCCTTCCATATACTCTGCATAACTCTTTTCTAACACCACATTTTTGGTGTTTTTATCACCAAACAGCGTTATGGCATCAATGGTTGAGCGTTCCAGATCGCGGAAAGTGACGATATTACCGAAGGTTTTAGTGGTGTTATAAATGCGGTTGGTGCGGGAAAATGCCTGCATCAGGCCGTGAAAACGCAAGTTTTTATCGACGAATAGCGTGTTCAATGTTGGAGCATCGAAGCCGGTTAAAAACATCCCCACGACGATTAACAGATCAATATCCTGATTTTTAACCCGCTGGGCTAAATCACGATAGTAGTTCTGAAAACCGTTACTGTCGGTACTGAAGTTAGTTTTAAAATAGCTGTTATATTCACGAATTGCAGCGTCGAGAAACTCTTTAGCACTACTGTCCATTGCGCTGGTATCAAAAGTTTCATCGGAAATTTCGCCAATGGCATTTTGCTCTTCATTGGCGGCAAAGGAGAAGATTGTCGCAACACGTAGCGGTTTATAGGTGGCCGATTTATTAGCTGCTTCATCTTGTAACCGTTTAAACGTCGCGTAATAGGCTTTCGCGGCATCCACGCTGCTTACTGCCAGCATGGCATTAAAGCCTTTGGAGCCAGGGAAAGTACGGTGGGTTTTCTGACGGAAGTTGTTCAGGATATATTGCGTAATTTCCTGAATACGCATGGGATGAAGAAACGCCTGCTGATTTTCAGCCGCACTCAGTTTTTTCTCGTCGGTTTCTGTCTCTAAAGACTTAAACTGTGGCCGCACATCGTTATAGTCCACCTTGAATTTGAGCACTTTTTCATCACGAATCGCATCGGTAATCACATACGAATGCAATTCACGACCAAATACGCTGGCGGTCGTTTCTGAGCCTAAAGCGTTTTCCGGGAAAATAGGTGTGCCGGTAAAACCAAACTGATAATAGCGTTTGAATTTCTTCTTCAGGTTTTTCTGTGCTTCTCCAAACTGGCTGCGGTGGCATTCATCAAATATAAACACCACTTGCTGATTGTATACCGGCAGGTCGCTATCTGCTTTCATCAGGTTATTAAGTTTCTGAATAGTGGTGACGATAATTTTGTTATCGTCCTTATCCAGATTTCGTTTAAGACCTGCGGTATTTTCCGAGCCATTGACACTCTCTGGCGAAAAACGCTGATATTCCTTCATGGTCTGGTAATCGAGGTCTTTCCTGTCGACCACAAAGAAAACTTTATCAATAAAGTCCAGTTCTGTTGCCAGACGTGCGGCTTTAAAGCTGGTCAGGGTTTTACCAGAACCGGTCGTGTGCCAGATAAAGCCACCGCTTTCGGGGGTAGACCAGTTTTTAGCTTTATAAGAGCTGTTGATTTTCCATAAGATACGCTCAGTTGCGGCAATCTGGTACGGTCGCATCACCAGTAGCGTCTGACTAATATCGAACACGCTGTAATTCACCAGAACATTAAGCAGAGTATGTTTCTGGAAAAAGGTAGCGGTAAAATCTTTGAGGTCTTTAATCAGCGTGTTGTCTGATTTCGCCCAGTTCATGGTGAAATCAAAACTGTTTTTATCGCGCTTTGTGGTGTTGGCAAAGTAACGGGTATCGGTACCGTTAGAAATGACAAACAGTTGCAGATACTTAAACAGGGAATTTTCGCTGTTAAAACTCTCTTTACTGTAACGATGTATCTGGTTAAAGGCCTCACGAATCGCCACGCCGCGCTTTTTCAGTTCGATTTGTACCAGTGGTAAGCCATTAACCAGGATCGTGACGTCATAACGGTTAGCATGAGAACCCGCCTGTTCGAACTGCTGGATAATCTGCACCTTATTGCGCATGAGATTCTTTTTATCTATCAAATAGATGTTCTCAAGACGCTCGTCATCAAAAATAAAGTCGCAAATATAGTCGATATGGATTTTACGGGTCTTATCCAGAATGCCATCACTCGGGTTGTCCAGATACTGCTCCGTGAAACGCCGCCATTCGCTGTCATTAAACACCACACCATTGAGGTTCTGAAGCTGTTCCCGAACGTTGGCCAGCATCGCCGACTGTGATTTTACGGATATAAATTCATAGCCCTGATTTCGCAGGTCCTGAATCAGTTCCCGTTCCAGGTCCGATTCGCTCTGATAGCTGTCGCCTGTTTGCTCAGCTTTGATGTACTTATCAAGAACGATAAAGTTATTGGATTCAGCAATGGTGTGTGTTTGATGAGTCATAGCGCATCCTTTGTGCCGTCTGGCAAGGGCCGGAAGGGCGTTAATGGTGACTTCCAGCGTGTAAAAAATAGTCTATATACTGACCAAGTGTTAAGGTGGCCCGGTCGGTAGCAATGGTCAATTAATTACTGACAGTTTCAGGTTTTGGGAAACTGAACAGTAAATCACGGTAGTATTCGTATTGTTTCTGGCGCAACTCGATTTCACGCGGGAGACCTTCGGTGATGGAGTTGGTCAGGGTGTCGAATTTATCCAGAATCCGAACAATTTCAGACTGGATGGCAAGGGATTTTTCTGGGTTGTCCGGGCAGGGGATTGGGATTTTGTATGCTGAAATCATTTGCAGATTCAGCCCGCCGCGTCCGCTGTTTCCAGATGATATTTGGCGCAAACTCTCATACTGAGTCTCTAAAAAATGGAATACGTAATCGGAACTAAATTTCTTTTCATCAAATGTAAGTGCTGCAAGCGATTGATTGGTAGTTAATGCGATACGGATTCTTGCGACTTTACCTCGAGTTTTTCCCTGACCAGCCAAGGCTATGACCACAGAGTTTTTAGGTACTAACTTGGCACTAGAGTTATTTAATCCAGCCTCAGTAATATATTTCTCTGTCCTTTCAATATTTTTTAAATTTACTTCGCCAGAACTCATCCAGGGAATAGTTCCATTCTCCCAATAATCTATTATTTTTGTATCCGGGGTTCCCCCTGAGTATATTTTAGTGGCAATTTCACCTAAAGATTTCCACTCAACCTCACCTTCTTTAAAACTCAACAACTGGTCGCGATAGTAGTTGTACTGTTTTTTACGCATGTTAAGCTCAGCGGTAAGCTCAGCGGTAAGTGCAGTAAACTTATCCAGAATCCGAATAATTTCGGACTGGATGGCAAGGGATTTTTCCGGATTATCCGGGCAGGGGATTGGGATTAGACACTCCTTCACTTTTGAGTCAGAAATCGCAGGATATGCAGAGCCACTTTGATTTTCTTCGACATGTTTTTTGAAATCAGAAGTTGAAATCCAATGTAAAATCCATTTAGGTAAAACCTGATCTTGTTTTGCTCGTAAAATACAGTACCCGGTACTTGCTACCTCACCAGCGTATTCGCTATCAATTAAACAGAATCGCTGTTGTGTAGGGCGAGTTGTTGCAAAAATTACGTCATTTTCATCTACAAGTTTTTGAGCTCTGCTCGGTGCATTATTTTTTGTAATTTCTGTTGTCTCAGTTATTTTTTTGTCGCTATATCAACTGAAGTTAAATCTATATATCTATAGGAACGAATAACCTCTCGCCATTTAATATTACTAGTTCGTAAAGTTATATCCTCAAGAGTTTTCCACTCAACCTCAACCCCATCCAGCAATTTTTCCAGATAACTCATCTCGCTCATTTCTGCACCTCGCAGCCTTCAATTTCAGCCACAATCGCATCAATATCTTTGCGCAACTGGTCGATTTTGCTGACCGTGGTTTTCAGCTCAGCATTCAGCTCAGCGATATCGATAATTTCGCGAGTATCTTTTGCTTCAACATAGCTGCTCACCGACAGGTTATAGTCATTAGCGACAACGGTCTCAAACGTGACAGATTTTGCCAGATGGGCAACATCTTCCTTGCTGGCAAATACCTGCATAATCTGTTCGATATGGGCATCGGTCAGGATGTTGTTATTAGTCTCTTTTTTGAACAGTTCGCTGGCGTCAATAAACTGAACTTTGGTATCGGTTTTATGTTTAGACAACACCAGAATATTTACGGCAATGGTGGTGCCAAAGAACAGGTTCGGTGCCAGTGAAATCACGGTTTCGACATAGTTATTATCGACCAGATACTGACGGATTTTCTGCTCCGCGCCGCCACGGTAAAAAATACCCGGGAAGCAAACAATCGCAGCGCGACCTTTGGCCGAAAGATAGTTCAGCGCATGTAGTACAAAGGCGAAGTCAGCTTTGGATTTGGGGGCCAGGACGCCAGCCGGGGCAAAACGTTCATCGTTAATCAGCGTCGGGTCATCGCTGCCAATCCATTTCACCGAATACGGCGGGTTAGAAACGATGGCATCAAACGGTTTTTCATCTCTGAAGTGCGGCTCAGTCAGCGTATTGCCCAACTTGATATCAAACTTGTCGTAGTTGATGTTGTGCAAAAACATGTTCATACGCGCCAGGTTATAGGTCGTATGGTTGATTTCCTGACCGAAAAAGCCTTCTTCGATGATGTGGTCATCGAACTGTTTTTTAGCCTGCAACAACAGCGAACCGGAACCTGCTGCCGGGTCGTAGATTTTGTTAACGTGGGTCTGGCCGTGCATTGCCAATTGTGCAATCAGCTTAGAGACGTGCTGCGGTGTAAAGAACTCGCCGCCTGACTTACCAGCATTCGCCGCATAGTTAGAAATCAGGAACTCATAGGCATCGCCGAACAGGTCAATCTGATGTTCGTTAAAGTCGCCAAGCTTTAATCCTTCAACCCCTTTCAGAACCGCAGCCAGGCGGGCATTTTTATCCTTAACGGTGTTACCCAGGCGGTTACTGGTGGTATCGAAATCAGCAAACAAACCTTTGATGTCTGCTTCTGAAGGATAACCGTAAGCAGAACTTTCGATAGCAACGAAGATGCTGTTTAAATCTGCGTTCAGTCTGTCATTGGTATTTGCTTTCGCAGCTACGTTGCAGAAAAGCTGACTTGGGTAGATGAAGTAGCCTTTGGTTTTGATGGCATCGTCTTTAATGTCATCAGTAATTACGCTGTCATCCAGTTTCGCATAACAGATGCTGTCATCACCGGCTTCAATATAGCTGGAAAAATTTTCGCTGATAAAACGGTAGAAAAGCGCGCCCAGAACGTATTGCTTAAAATCCCATCCATCGACCGAACCTCTGACATCGTTAGCAATTTGCCAGATTTGGCGATGAAGCTCCGCGCGCTGCTGAAGACTGGTCATTTTTTATCCTTTAATTTTTATTTAACTTCTGCTTTTCGTGCGATTTTACCGCAAGTTTATTTCTTTTGCAGATTTGTATGGCATTGAGAAGTACTTCCTTTACCCTACAGAAAACCATTCCGAATCATATATATGGAGCCAATAGGTTTCACCCAGAGTGAGGTATGATTTTTATGTATATATTGTCGAAACGATATAGAGACTTATCGATAGGCTAGTGTCGGTTGGGTATAGAATTGCGGAAAAGCTTATAAGGCACGGATTTCAGACACAAAAAAAGCCGCCCTAAGCGACTTATCTTGCATACTGTATGGTGCGAAGGCCGCACCGCGATTCATGACATAACCAATTGAAATAAATGTATTTATAAAAACAAGAGATCACGGTGTATACTCACATGTATACTCAACGCGATTCCCTGTGAATACAGCAGCTAAAAACTATTCTTCATCTTCTTCCACAGGCTCCAGCGCGTCAAGTACGACTCGCACCATGGCAATAGAACCAATGCGGATAAAAGCATCTTCCCCATCTTCGTCGGTTAGCATATAACGATCTGTCGTTTCAGGCTCGCAGTCCAGTTTTTCAAAGAACGCATTCAACTGACCGATATCATCCGCCTCTTCGTTTTGCGGCGCATCAGGCTCAACGCTCAGCGGAATCACAGGGCCACCGTTCACCAAGGTGATATGGACATTAAAATAATCGTCTTCATAGTCGTCTTCTTCTTCGCTCATTATGGGAGCAAAGCCATCAGACAGGAACTGATGAAATACCACTTCGCGCATATTTAACGCATAACGATACTCGGAAGAATCAAGAACGAAGAAGCGCTCTGTGTTTGGAGCGTTTTTTTCCTGAAAATAATAATAAAACCTCCGCTTATCCGCAGCTGAAATGGGCAACAACAAATAGTCCTGTTGTCCCTGAAGCCAAAGCTTTACGGTCCAGAGACCGCTATCCATTTCAATACCGCTTGTGGCTATCGTCTCAAGATCTTCATCAGTTTTACGGCGCTTCTTGTGAAAGTCATTAATCAACTGATCACTTTCCGGGAATACGATATTTAAAGGCTTATCCAGGGCATTGCA
Organism: Pseudocitrobacter sp. CD920760; assembly: GCF_057782505.1. Lineage (NCBI taxonomy): Bacteria > Pseudomonadati > Pseudomonadota > Gammaproteobacteria > Enterobacterales > Enterobacteriaceae > Pseudocitrobacter > Pseudocitrobacter sp. CD920760. The sequence continues at coordinate 617,477 of NZ_CM173490.1, read as the reverse complement.
TATTGTCTGTGCAAGGCCTAGCTTTGCTGCGACCTTTCCGGTTTCTATACGCTGGATTTGCTGTTGGCTGGTGCCGACCATATACGCCAGCTCGCGCTGAGTGATCGACAGTTGGGTACGAAGCTGTTTGATATTGTTCTGTGTCATGGTATCGCTCTTCTGACGAGATTGATGACAAGCATTAAAACACAAAAAAGCGTAAAAACACATTTATGTGTTTTCAGATGAATGTTCGGTATAAGTGTGGAAGATTTGAAAGACCACTACCCAAAAGCGAAGATCTTTTACACTCACTTAGCAGCCAGCATTCCCGGATAGTGCTTCGCGATGATATCGTTCATCTTCTCTACCAAATCCATACGCTTAAACGTGATATGACCACTGCCCTTTTGGAAAAGGCGAATAGTGAAGAGATCATCTCTGAATACCTGCTGTCGTGGATTATCGCGAATGAAGTTCATCAGTCGGATAGTTACATCGTGCCGGTTATCAGGAATGGTTTTACCATCCAGCAGGAACAACATGCGTTCTAGATCGGCTAACTGGTCACGCCGCCAGCCCCAACTCAGGCTATAACCCCATTTGTCGTACTTCACCAGATTGTTAACGATAATCTTCTTGCCAAAATAACAGGGGTTATTGGTTTCATAGTCCCAGCTTAATCCCTTGAATACATTGATTACGCCACGCTCAAATACCTCACCTTTGCTCTGATGCAGTTGCTGAAAGGTACTCAGGATATTGTCTTCAGAGATCGCGGGGATATCGTCTTTCTCCAGACTTTTGTGCCACTCGTCACGCGCCTGAGCATCCATCAGGCTCAGCATGCCTGATTTATTCATCAGCTCTCGCCAGATGCGGCGATCAATATTGCGGGTCATCGCTTTCATTGCTTTATCGGTTTTTTCCGTGAACCAGCAATCGTAGCGATGGCCCTCCCGCATTCCCCACTCTTGTGCTGTACCACCGCCGATATCGTGGGTCAGAATGGAGATATCATCAAGTTCACTGATAAGGCTTTGAATCCGTGTCAGCGCAGCATTACGGCCTGTAACAATACGTTCAATGCTGGTGGAGCAAATCACATCAGTGTGCCCGGTTAACACTTCGGGTTCATTAACATTATTTCCGGCCATTATTTCTCTCCTTTATAGTCAGAAAAACACCAGCCGTTCAGGGCTAGTGTTTATGTACTTGTGGGATGCGGTTCTTTTTATCCGAGTCATCGCTTGCCTGAAGTGCTGGCCTGCGGATGTTGTCCTCTGGTAATAGCCGTCACCTCTTTATACGTGCCACGGTTCATCAGCCCTGTAGCCTTTCTGGCCCGGAGAATATCAATGGCCGTAATAAACGGAGACTGCTCCCTGATGCTGAAGCCTGGCCGGTCAGTGCGGACCAGTTCATACTTCTCAACAATAAAATTCAGGGCATCGGCCAGCGAGATGCCCGCGTCGATATGTTGCTGAATCACCTGTTCATCACTGAACGGCGTGTCGTTAAGCGTGAGACCATAGTGGTGTTCCAGCAGGCAGGTCAGGAGAGTCTGCCAGACATCAACGGGAGACGGACGTGACGATGCCGCCCGCATGAAGGGTAATTTCGTTTGCATAAACGTTATCTCTTTAGTGGAAGATGTAGTTTGCTGAAGGGCGAAGTAGTACGGTGTTATTCTGTGGTGACGGGAGCGGGATAAATCGCGATATAAACGTAGCCATGCGAACCGAGCGTATCGGCCTCGCAGGTCAGGCCTTTTGCATACAGCGTGACGCCATGCTGGTGGCGGGGATTCAGTTCACCGCTGGTGAGCATTAACTCCAGCTGTTTCATCAATACCGGGAAAGCCTGGTCAAGATGGCGCAAATCTGCATCGCAGAACTGACAATCAAAGTTCGCGCGGTCAGCCAGGTAGTGCAGGCGGTTTCCCATCTGGACCAGACGGGCACCAAAACACGGGGAGATACTGCGTCTGAGCCCCCACCAGGGTTCGCTGATATCATGCGTTGTTAGTGTGGTTTTCTTCGACAAAATGTAGTCCTCCTTAATTATGAATTAATTCAGGCTTACGCTGCGTAATACGACATACGGGCCATTGCGGTCCTGGCGGCGCTCAGCGAATACGGCCAGTACACCGCTGATATCGTCCACCTTGCGACCGGCATAGTGACAGATGCTACCGGACCATTTATATTTGCCGGTACAGAAGCGGAACAACCGGGAATGTGGATGCTGGTGGTATATCGCCATTGCCTGACGCTTACTGATAATTTTCATTAATACTCCTCCCTTACAACCAGCCCCGCTCAGCAAACGAGACGATATCCATTCCGCCGATGACGAGGTGGTCCAGGAGACGCACACCCACAAGGTCCAGAGCATTCCTCAGTCGCTCAGTCACCCGTCTGTCAGACTGGCTGGGTTCGGCATGGCATGAGGGATGGCAGTGAGCGACAATGACCGCTGCCGCATTGTATTTAAGGGTGGTCTTCACCACTTCCCGTGGATGAACTTCGGTATGGCTGATGGTGCCTTTGAACAGCGTTTCATGCGTAATCAGGCGGTGCTGGTTATCCAGCAGCAGCAGAACAAATGCCTCTCTTTCCTCCATTGTCAGATGGAGCCGTAACCAGTCACGTACTGAGCTGCTGGACGTAAACGACGCGCCGGGTTCTCGTAACTGGCGCTCCAGAAGAGTCAACGCCTCGCGGATGGTCTGTTGTGCTGATGCCGTCAGTTCATATGCAAACAACGGTAATTGTTTTTCCATGGTGCAGTACCTCAGTCGATGATGTGCATAATGGCGTTGCACTCAGGGTGGTTCAGCGCATAATCCCGCAGACGGTAATAATGTTCCGTCATGGCATCGCACTCCGTTCGGCAGGCATGGTGGCTGTAAGCCATCAGACAGGCGGCAATACCCGCAGCTTCAGCACTCATTTCAGCCCCGTTACCATTCAGGATATTAAACAGCGACCAGAGACCATCACTCTCTTCCGGAGCCATAAAGGCACCGCCGTTACTGAGGGTGTAAAAGTTCCAGACGCCACCGCTGTAATCCACACACAGCCGGTCCATCCACGCAAAGATACGGGGCTCAAGGGTTATCCATTGCGGGATGGAGCCAAAGCGCTGAGGCCAGAAACGAAGGCGCTCTTCATCCGGTACAACAGTGGCCGTGAGGATAAATGGCTCTGTCACCTCAGGGGGCAGTGAAATACGTTTATCCATTGAAATATCTCCTGTAATCAAAATGACTGGCATTAGCGGTCAGACAGGGCCAGCATGTTTTCGGTCATCACCCACAGGGCGCGGTTGAGCTTCACATCCCCGTCAATGCCATTCACGGCGCGGGTCCGGCTGCATTTACCCTGTGCGGTCCGTCCTGGCAGTCCTCCCTTCATCAGGTTCTCCTGCACACGCTGGTAGACGGTCCAGAGGTCATTGCTGCGGTCTTCATAGCGACGGGGTGAGAGCACCTGGGCGGCAGTCACCGGCTGGTGGTCTTCACCAAAGCGATACGCCAGCGCGGCCTGCGCCAGTACCTGCTGCGCGGGTGGCGGTAACATCAGGGACTGCATCGCATCGCGCTTCTCCTCCACACGGTCAAAAATGCCCAGCACCTCGTAAGCCCCTTCAATGACTTTTTCCACCACATCCCCTTTATGCGGAACTCTCACCTCCCCGAACGACTGCCCGCAGACCAGGCCGTTGGTGCAGACACCACGAAACAGGCCCGGCAGCATCTGATAGCTGGATGAGCCGTCATGGCTGTTGAGGAGGATAATCTCGGGCACCTGGTGGCCGGTTAACTGTCCGGCACGACGCAGACGCAGCATGTGTTTTGTGTGCTCCCGTCGGCTCTGGTCCCGAACGCGTGTCTGGCAGGCAAAGAAAGGCTCAAAGCCTTCACGCTTTAAACTTTCGAGCAGAGTAATGGTAGGGATGTATGTGTAACGTTCACTGCGGGATTCATGCTTTTCTTCACTGAACACGCTGGGAACATGGCTCATCAGCTCTTCACGTGTTAAAGGACGGTCGCGGCGTATCTGGTTCACCCGACCAAAACGACTGGCTAATTTCATGGTCAATTTCCTTTCTCAAAGAAACAAAAGAAAAGGCCATGCCCCTTACGGAACATGGCCTTTATTTCTGATTGATATAAAAAACAGGTATTGCTCTCAGAGACTGCGAAACCGATGTCGCAGCGAGTTAATTCGTGGGAACCCGCTTTTCTCAGTCAAACAAGATGCGATGAGAGATAATATTACCACTCACCTGCTCATCGTCATCCTGCCCGAAGATAAGCTTGCACCAGCCGGTCTCTGTTATACATACAGATTATGTATTCCTGAATTTTTATGCATGTTGTCTGTGCCCCCTTATTTGATTTTACTTTTTAACTCAGGATTTAGATTCTGGATTTTAATATTTGCGGGCTCATGATAAATGCTGATTTTCAGTTCAGGATTAACATCGCTGTATGGCGCATAGCGGTGGAGAGAATATAAATCCTCCGCGCTGTCCTTCTCAGTATACATATGAGTCCCCTCAGGGTGTACAAAAGGAGAACGTGGCGATTCATCAGAGAAAGTCACATCATTTTTTTCATACTGCACACCAATAAAAAAACCGCCTTTATCAGATGACGAAGACTGATGAATAAAAAGAAGATGTGAATATTTATTCCTGCACCACCCTTTTGTCGCTACACTTTTGAAAGTGTGGTATCTGACAGAACTAAAATCAAGATGGTTCATTGCATTACAATATTTTTCTTTCAGAGAAGCATGTTTATTAAAACTAAAAGGAATGCAACATACATCACTGGCTTTGTATTTAACACTGACCTCACTGAAATTGCTCCCCCGCCTTTCAACTTTATACTCAACATTTATTTTGTTAAAAAAGATCAACCACAAATCGGCAAATGTAATCCTTGCGCTGTCGAACACCCCCTCCCATTCATGGGGCTTCGTTCCGTTTATTTTATCTTCTATTAATTTTCTTAGTTCTTTTTCAAAATTCAGGGCATTCAACTTTTCATTATTTATATGATTAACAGTAATAGAGAACTTACCGGATAAATCCCCAAAGACTTTATAAAGACGTACGTTATGTTTTATATAAGGAGTACGCAAAGCAACATTGAACTCACCATCGTTTTTCTGCTGCTGCTCCATGACAGTCTTACTGGCATCACAGAAAGCATCAATCACCGGATCACCGTTGCTCTCGAAAAGCCTGAATGAAACCAGTTTCTCGATGACTTTCGAGTGACTCATATGGTTTTTTTCCGCGATTTCAACAATCAAATCCCTCAGTTTTTTCGATGAGAAATTGACGATCATTCGGTTTTTTCCGGCCATTAGTACCCTCCTGATTCTCTGTGCCGCCTTAACAAAGGGACGCACTTTTCATATTTCCATGATTGTATATTTTTGTTAAAAAGTGAATCCCCACAAAGTGAATCACCTTCTGTAAAAACAAACAGTTAATAAAATAACGCAAAAAAAACAGTTTCTCCAGCATTCGTTGATGGGAGGGGGTCTATCGGTAATGGATCACAGGTTTATCGTAAAAAAATACTGGAATACTCCCTGATGTTTCTTCCCGCCAGTCCACATCTTCTTCATTAATTGATGGTTTGAGCGGCAGGTCTTAAGCCCAGAGATTTCCTGCTGCTAACTACGGAGTGATTTTCAGGTGTTTGTATGCTCTTTCTGATGGTTTTCTTCTTCTATTGCAAATCTCCTGCTCCAGCCCTTCCGGGCTCCGTATTGTTAATAATGACCCTACAGTAGTAATAACCTGACAGTATTCACAGACAAACAGTAGTAATGCACCAGTAGTCACCCCCAGGGGAAGATCAGACATACAACGGTGAGCAGAAGCACTTGAGCAGATGACAGGGGGTATAACCCTGAGCAGAAGGGATAAGCATCATTCCGTAAATCAATACCAGAGATCCGATGAACTGAATTCAATCAGCTAAGGACTCAACGCAATGAGCAAGAAGACATCAGGTAAAAATGTCTCTAATCAGCACTACGCCCGGCGTATAACAGAAACCATTGATAAAGCCCTGGAATACTATCCCCGGTTGTTGGCGGTCAGGTTTGACCTTCGCTTTCCTGACGAAGAAGAACGTCTGGACTGCCCTACACGTTACTACGACTACCCTGACGTTATATCCCGCTTCATTGACTCAGTAAAATCCCAGATAGCGGAAGACATTAAGCGCAAGAGAAAAGCCGGTAAAGGATCGTTAACCTGCAAGATGAGATATTTCTGGGTAAGGGAGATTAATCAGGAGGAGTCAAAGCACCACTATCACGTGGTTCTGTTGCTTAACAAAGACGCTTATCCGTGGCCGGGTAAAAGACATACCGAAACGTCATTCGACCGCTACAGTGTGTTTCAGAAGGTCATTAATGCCTGGATACGAGCTATTAAACGTACAGACTCTGATAAAGACTTTCATGGACTGATTCACCTTCCTGTTTCTGGTTTTTACCAGTTAAACCGCAATAACCCTGACTTCAAAGCCGATTATGAAGAACTAACTGAAAGAGCTATGTATCTGGCAAAAGAACGTAGCAAAGATAAATCGGACGGTTATCGTAACTTTGGTTGCTCTCAGAACTAATCCGTAAATCATTACTGGCAGGTGGATGTTGAGAAGGAGAATGCGTCAAAAGCTAAATATCATCAGCGCTTCTCCATATCTCATTATCTCTATGGAGACAGCCATCATGACCACTCAAAATAACAACACCAGCCTGCTCAACGACAAAATGGTCGATATGGCATTCATCACCCGCTTTACGGGTTTAACCGACAAATGGTTCTACAAGCTGATTAAAGACGGTGAATTTCCTAAGCCGATTAAACTGGGCCGCAGTTCCCGCTGGATGCAAAGCGAAGTCGAAGCCTGGGTTCAGCAGCGTATCAGTCAGTCACGGAAGTAATTAAACTCCAATAATAACAATCCATTAATCTTATCGCACCCATTGGGCAGCCTGTAAAGCCCTGTAAGACCCTCACACCATAAACCCAGTAAATTCATCGTATTAACCATAATCCCTTCTCAAAACGCCTTACAGTGCGTTTAAACAACATCGATGGGAAAGATGGCATATCGAATAACACGAATAGCTATTTCAAATACCTCATAAAACACAATCATCCAGCATCTGAGAGTGAATAATTATGCATAAGTCCACGTTACACAATCTGAAGTTATACCTGGCTCTCGACAGTGACGGTCATTACGTGATTTCGAAAGAGATGAAAAACGCTTCCGATGCTCAGTGGTTCTGTCCCTCCTGCTCTTGCCCTGTGAAACTCCGCAACAATATCCCTGGAGAAGATGCCTGGTTTGTACACAACCCCGATGAGGCAACTAAACCGCTATTGGCGAATTGTGGTTATCTCAACACTGAAATCAAAAGGCGTGTCTTCATCCTGCGGTTACGCACGATGATTGACGAACTGGAGACGTTGACAGCAACGCGGTACTGGTTCTGTGTATGGTGTAAAGCGCATTATGAAGGGGAGAAACACTGTAAAGCCTGCAACACGGGGATATACAGCATCAGCCATGGCGACTGGTGCTGGAATTATAACCACAAGGAAAATACGCCAGAAATCAGCGACCATACAGCCATCAACATAAATCATCATCACCAGACAGCCTGTATCCCATCCTGACAGCGTTAACCGTATCACCCCTTACGTTTGCCTGCCCTGAGCGTAAAAATCGCTGACAGCGTATTTCACTGACGACAGGAATTAACTTACTTCATTGTTTTAATTGATTATCTATTAAAGAGAGGAAAAGAGCATCAGTTATCAAAACTGTGTGGAACTGAATGTCCAGCAAGCTTCATCCTGTACCATTGGTTCGGAGCGCTGCATAAGGTCGAAACACTGGCAAAAAGGGCACCAGGTAACGTGGTTGAATGGCTCGCCGGGATAATGCTGCCGAAAGGCTTTACGAAAAGACTCATTCAGCAGCCCCGTATTGACGATGCTGGCCCGGCAGAATAATTGTTCCAGAACAGCCTCGGCAGTCTGGCCCTGCTGCCTGGCAAGCTCCCGGAGCACATTGTTGACCATGACGGTGTGTTCTTTCTTGTGGCTCATACCGTTATCCCTTCCTTTTGCCAGTCATAACCTCAGAGTTGAACACCGCGTTCAGGCCGCCTTGCTGAAAAGCCTTGATAACACTGTATTTATCGTCCGTATCCAGAGCGTCAAAAATCAGGGTCCACCACTTTTTGATTTCTTCTTCTGAAAAGCATTTCTGCCTAGCGTTGTCCGTAAAGGGGTCGCCTTCACCAGTAATGAGCCAGGTCAGAGAACGCCCCGTGCAGGCAGCAATCATAGCCACACTGTCGATACCCGGCACGGTATCGGTTTTAAGGTATTTCCTCATGGAGGCTTCGGAAACCCCGCAATCCCTGGCAAAAGAGGCGACAGACTGTTTCCCGATAACAGTTTTCAGGCGCTCACCAAAGTGCTCAGGTCCTTTTGGCAGAGGAGGCTCTCCCCAGGTCATCTTATTCTGATAGCTCTCCATACGAATTTACAACCTCATTGCATTCTAACCGTTTTAGATGAATCAATATCACAAAAACGCAATAAAGTAATTAAAAATTCGTATTAACCAATCAAAACCAACAAGTAACCGGAATTTAGTACGCATAATTATCAGGAAAATCACTCAATAAGTAACATACAAATCTCCAGCATGACTCCTCCGACCTGGCCTGAAAACGAGAGCCTTACGTAATAAAGTTAAATTCAGTTGACTTCACCATATGGTTCGATACACTAATCACACACATTGTAATTTAAGTTTATTCAATGAAAAATGAGCCAGTACCCTATTCCACCGTTGCTTCATTTACGCCCGGTGCCCATGTCAGTCGCATCAGACAGAATGATGAGGCTAAAGCATGTCGTTTTTACGCGACCGAGCAGTTTATGAGTGACTGCTGGCAACCGGGTAATACCATGAACGGTGATAAAGAACAGGTTGTACGCCCCACTCAGGCTGTTCTGTCAGTCCGGACGGGAGATGTGGTCATTAGCCTGATCCATCGTAAGGCCGCTATCGTCAGCCCTGAGCATGCCGGGCGTCTGCTCAGTAATAACTATGTCAGGGTCGAAGTTGACAGCCGGAAGGTTGTTCCTGCGTGGTTTGTCTGGCACTTCAATGAAAGCAGGGAAAGCCGCCGCCAGCAGGCACTGGCAACGCAGGGGTCAACGTTTGTATTGCGTTTGTCTCTTACTGAAGTACGTCAGTTTACTGCAACGCTGCCTCCTCTTAATAAGCAGAAGGCAATCGGTGGGCTCTATCTGGCAACCATTGAAAAACGCCATTACCAGGAGCGCCTGGCCGCTCTTAACGAACAACAGATCCTGAGCCAGCTCAGTGATATGATTCAGTAATTATCCCTTAACCGGGACTTACAAGAACAACAGGAAGAAGTATGTCGCCCCAGATTGAAGCCCAGAATTTAAGTGAACTGCAAAGCCGCCTTTGGAATATTGCAGATACGCTACGTGGCAAGATGAATGCCGATGAATTTCGTGACTATTGCCTTGGTTTCATCTTTTACAAGTATCTTTCCGAGAAGTTTGTCACCTATGCCAACAAAATCCTGAAGGAAGACGGGATTAAGTATAACGAGCTGACCGCTGAGCATCCGGCTTATCAGGACATCATTGATGCGGTAAAAGACGACAGCATTCAGACGCTGGGTTACTTCCTGCCCCCGACTGACCTGTTCCACACCATGGCTCAGCGTGTAGCGAAGGACCAGAAAGGTGCCGGAGAAGGTTTTATCCTCGAAGATCTTGCTACTACCCTGCGTAATATTGAGCAGAGCACCCTGGGCACTGACTCTGCTGATGACTTCAGCAACTTGTTTGAAGACCTGGATTTAGGCTCCAGCAAACTGGGTAATACTGCCAAAGCCAAAAATGAGCTGATTGGAAAGGTTATCACCGAACTCGACAAACTGAGTTTTAACCTGAGTGAAGCCAGTTCTGACATTCTGGGCGATGCTTACGAGTATCTGATTGGGCAATTCGCTTCAGGTGCAGGTAAAAAAGCGGGCGAGTTCTATACACCGCAGCCGGTTTCTACGTTGCTGGCAAAAATTGTTACCACACATAAGCTCAAACTTAAAAACGTCTATGACCCGACCTGTGGCTCTGGCTCTCTGCTGCTGCGTGTAAAACGTGAAGCCTCTTCCGTAGGTAAAATCTACGGTCAGGAAATGAACCGCACCACCTATAACCTGGCCCGTATGAACATGATTCTGCATGGTGTTCACTATGCTGACTTTGAAATCATGCAGGAAGATACGCTGGAGCATCCGCAGCACACGCATCTGAAGTTTGATGCGATTGTCGCCAACCCGCCATTCTCCGCCAAGTGGAGCGCCAGTCCGCTGTTTATGAACGATGACCGCTTTGCGCAATACGGCAAACTTGCCCCGTCCAGTAAAGCAGATATGGCGTTTGTGCAGCATATGTTCTATCACCTGGAAGATGACGGCACAATGGCTGTGGTCCTGCCTCATGGCGTTCTGTTCCGTGGAGCGGCGGAAGGCCATATTCGCAAGTTCATGATTGAACAGCAGAACTGTATTGATGCCGTTATTGGGCTACCTGCGAATATCTTCTATGGCACCAGTATCCCAACCTGTGTGCTGGTGTTGCGTAAGTGCCGCAAGCACAACGACGGTATTTTGTTTATTGATGCAAGCAACGACTTTGAGAAGGTGAAGACTCAGAATCGCCTGCTGCCGGAACATATCGACAAGATTGCAGATACTTACAACGACTGGAAAGCGCTGGAGAAGTACAGCCATATTGCGACGCTGGAAGAAATCCGCAACAACGATTACAACCTCAATATCCCCCGCTATGTCGATACCTTTGAAGCGGAAGATGAAATTGACCTCAACGCCGTGGCGAAGGAGATTCGTAACCTGGAAGGCAAAGTAGGAGAAATCGATAAGGTCATTGCTGGATTCTGTAAAGAACTGGGAATTGATGCTCCGTTTGCCAAGGTAAAGGAAGGTAAATGATGGTTCCTAAACTGAGGTTTTCAGAGTTTAGCGGGGAATGGGAAAATGATTTATTTGGCCGAATTGTGACAAATAAATCATCAAAGTACAATCCATCAACAGAAAGTAAAGATTTACCCTGCTTAGAAATGGATAGTATTTCACAGGAAGATGGACGCATACTACATATATATTCTGCAAAACAACAAGTAAGTATAAAAAATAAATTTTCAGCCGGTGATGTGTTATTCGGAAAATTAAGACCATACCTAAAAAAATATATTTTAGCACCATTTGATGGCGCATGTTCATCTGAGATATGGGTTCTAAATGGACTGACCATTAATAATAGTTTTCTTTTCTGTTACATCCAAACCAAAAAGTTTATTGAGGCTGCAAATAAATCCTCTGGTTCTAAAATGCCTAGGGCTGATTGGTCCGTCATTTCATCGGAAATGATGTTTTTCCCTTTAAAAGAAGAACAGAATAAAATTGCAGAATTCCTATCCTCTGTTGACGAAAAAATCATGTTACTGAACAAACAATACGACCTGCTGTGCCAGTACAAAAAAGGTATGATGCAGAAAATTTTTAGTCAGGAGTTGCGTTTTAAGGATGATAATGAAAATTCATTTCCTCAATGGAGCATCCTTCAGCTAAAAGATATTGCAATTCGTGTAACCAGAAAAAATAAAGAAAATAACAATACAATATTAACCATTTCAGGAAAAGATGGTTTGGTTGATCAAATGACTTATTTTAATAAGCAAATCGCATCTAAAAATGTGACAGGTTATTTTTTGATCAAGAAAGGTGAGTTTGCGTATAATAAAAGTTACTCTCAAGGTTATCCGATGGGGGCAATAAAAATGCTGTCTAACTATGAAAAAGGTGTTGTTTCTACTTTGTATATCTGTTTCAAATTAAATGATGAGCAATCGTGTGGCTTTTATCAACATTACTTTGAAAGCGGTTTACAGAATCGGGCTATTGAAAAGGTCGCTCAGGAAGGGGCTCGCAACCACGGCTTATTGAATATTGGCGTTAACGACTTTTTTGATATCGAACTTCAAGTACCAAGTCTTGCAGAGCAAGATAAAATAGCCCATTTTCTCTCTGCAATTGAGGACAAGATCGCAATCAAAAGAGCAGAGTTAGATATGTTAAAAAACTGGAAGCAAGGCCTGCTCCAGCAGATGTTTGTTTAGAAATCATCAGATACGGCCAACTTCAGCCCGGCATAACAACAAAAGGCACAACATACCGATGGCAACGCAAAGCGAATACGAGTTAGAAACGCAACTGGTTAACCAGTTAGTGGGTATGCATTACGAACTGGTCAATGTCACCGACGAAACCAGTATGAAAGCCAACCTCCGCAAGCAGATTGAAATTCACAATCGGCTGGAGGCTGCCCCACTCACTGACAGCGAATTTAACCGTGTTTTTCTGCATCTGACCAAAGGCAATGAAGTGATCGATCGCGCCAGGATCTTGCGCGATCGCTACCAGTTGCTGCGTGATGACGGTACGGAGAAATGGCTCAGCTTTATCAATAAAGATGAATGGTGCCAGAACGAGTTTCAGGTCACCCGTCAGGTTAAGCAGTTCAACGCTGAGCAAAACACACGCAAAACGCGCTTTGACGTTACGCTGTTGATTAATGGCCTGCCACTGGTACAGATTGAGCTTAAGCGCCGTGGACTGGGCCTGAAAGAAGCCTTTAATCAGATTGACCGTTACCATCGGGATGCATTCTGGGTAGGCAGTGGCCTGTTCCAGTATGTCCAGCTGTTTATTATCAGTAACGGCGTTGATACCAAATATTACGCCAATAATCGTGCGAACCATTTCGAGCAGACCTTCTTCTGGACAGACGAGAAAAATGAACCCATTAAGTCGCTGGAGAAGTTTACCGAAGCCTTCCTGAAAGTTTGTCACATTGCAAAAATGATCACTCACTACACGGTGCTGAACGAAACCCGTAAGTGCCTGATGGCCATGCGCCCCTATCAGTACTACGCTTGTGAAGCGATGATCCGCCATGTTAAGGACAATCTCCATCTACAGGGCAAGCCCCGTAATGGCTATATCTGGCATACCACAGGTAGCGGTAAAACGTTGACCAGCTTTAAGGCAAGCCAGGTGATCATGTCGATGCCCGAAGTTGATCGGGTTATTTTCGTCGTCGATCGTCGCGATCTGGATTATCAGACAGCTAAAGAGTTTAACAGTTTCGCCAAAGACAGCGTAGATACGACTAACAATACCAGTACGCTGATTAAGCAACTTAAGGCTAACAACAGTAAACTGATACTGACCACCATTCAGAAACTGAACAATGCCATTACCCATGAAGGATATAAGGCACATCTGGAGCACCTGCGAAAAGAGCGGATTGTCTTTATCTTCGACGAATGCCACCGCAGCCAGTTCGGTGACACTCACAAGGCTATCGTAAGTTTCTTTGAAAATGCGCAACTGTTTGGTTTCACCGGTACACCTATCTTTGCCGACAACGTCAACATCACCAACGGCGTCAAACAGACCACTGAAATGCTGTTTGATAAATGCCTCCACAAGTATGTCATTGTCGATGCCATCCGTGATGAGAACGTATTGCGATTTGCCGTGGAGTATGTAGGAACCTATCGCCGTAAGGAAACCAGCAATGAGATCGATATCGATGTGGAAGATATTGACACCAAAGAGGTCATGGAAAGCGATATCCGGCTGGGCAAGATAACCGACTACATCCTGGCTCACCACAATGCAAAAACCCGAAGCCGTGAGTTTACTGCAATGTTCTGCGTGGGCTCGGTGGATATGCTGATTAAGTACTACAAACTCTTTAAAGATAAACAAGCAGAGCTTCAGCAGACCGATCTGGGTTACAAACCGTTGCGTATCGCAACAATCTTTACTTATTCAGCAAACGAAGCAGACAAAAGCGATAAGGAAGCGGTTAACGACTTACTGGATGAAGAAGACATCAGCCTGCCTCAGGGCGGGAAAATCGATATCTCCAGTCGGGATCATCTGGACAGTTTCATCAAGGATTACAATACGCTGTATGGCACCAGCTATTCAGCTAATGATTCGCAAAGCTTTTACAATTATTACAAGAACATTGCACAGCGAACCAAAGAAAAAGGGATTGATATCCTGCTGGTGGTCAATATGTTCCTGACGGGATTTGACAGCCCGGCCCTCAATACGCTTTATGTGGATAAAAACCTGCGTTACCACGGGCTGATACAGGCATTCTCCCGAACCAACCGTATTCTTAATGAGAAGAAAAGCCACGGTAACATAGTCTGCTTCCGCAACCTCAAGAAAGCCACTGATGATGCCATAGCGTTATTCTCGAACAAAGACGCATCATCAGTCGTGCTGGTTAAACCTTTTGAGGAGTACCTGAGCGACTATCAGGCTGCTGTAGATACCCTGTTGACCCTGACACCTACAGTGGAAAGCGTGGACAGCCTCCCGGATGAAAAAGCTCAGCTTGCTTTTGTGACGGCTTTCCGCGACATGATGCGACTGAAGAATATCCTGGAGAGCTTTGCTGATTTTGATGAAGTGAGTAAGCCTTTATCGGATCAGACTCTTGCCGATTACACCAGTAAATATCTCGATATTTATGACAAGGTGAAAAAACGCACTGGTAAAGATAAAGTCTCGATTCTGGATGAGGTCGATTTTGAAGTGTCACTGATTCATCGGGATGAAATTAATGTCGGCTATATCCTGAGGCTACTGGCTGGCATCCAGGCTATGCCACCAGAAGCGCAGCAGGAGCAGAAGAAGAAGGTCATGGATATCGTTGACAGTGACGTCACGCTGCGCAGCAAACGCGAACTGATTGATAACTTCATCGAAGAAAACCTGCTGCATGTTTCGCATGATGAAGATATCACCCAGACCTTTGAAACCTACGTTGAACGTGAAAAACGTAAAGCTGTTGCAACGCTATGTTCTGAGGAAAAGCTGGATGAAAGCAAAGTTGCCGCTTTATTGGATAACTATCTGTTTACCGATGTAACCCCACGCGAGGATGAGGTAGCCAGGGCTCTAACATGGACACCAAAGATCCTTGAAAGGAAGACCGTCCTTAAACGTGTCTATGACAAGGTTTGTGGTGTGATTGATACTTTTATCAATGGAATGCGTGGGTTCTGAGGGTAGCGAAGCCCCAATTGGGGCTTCGCTATTGATATATTTACCCGCTTGAGCGAAATATTGTAGGTGGAAAGTAAATTATTAATTGATATACTATAAAATAATTGCAAGCAGTATTTGATACAGGAAAACATTATGATAATAAATTTCCTTTTTAGAGTTCTTTTAACATTTAACGCAACATCGTTGTTGGCTATAATTTTCTTTGTACAAAAGAAGTACACCCTTTATTACTTTTTCCAAAGGTTTGAACACAGTCATTGGTTGAGTTTATTACCACAAATGACATCATACGTATTTTACATGCTAATCCCCATATTACTAACTTGGATTAGTTTGCTTTTAAGCTCCAGACTGGGCAAGGATGAGTTTAAAGAAGGTGAAGTAGTTTCTGTGGAGCATGCGAACAACTCATTTCTTCCAAGCTATCTTGGTTATTTCTTTGTGGCTTTAAGTATAACTAGTTGGTCTGCCTTGTTTTTTGTTTATGCCGTTTTATTTATTTTTACCTTTATGTCTCAAGCATTATACTTTAACCCTTTATTTCTACTGTTTAGATATGAGTTTTATAACATAAAAAACAAGAGCGGCGCATCCATTTTTTTAATTAGTCGTCATAAATACAAAACCCCCAAAGAAATCAAGATCCCCGTTGCATTTAGAATAAACAACTATACCTTTATCGAAAGGAAAAAATGATGAATAACATTTTTGCGAAAGTAAAAGGACCTCGTAAGAAACCTTTTTTTAAATTGGTATCAGACTACACTTTGTTTGACGCTTTAGACTTATCTACTCTTAGCCTCATTCCATATAACCCTGACCATAATCTTGATGAAGATTCGTGGTTTAAAATTGAAAATTTTAGTCAGCAATCATTCTGCTTATCATGCATTAAGGATGAATTTGATTCTAAGGACTTCGACGATCTAACAAAACAATACTTCGCGAAGATTTCATATATATTCTCTCATCAGAATGAAGACTTTTATTTTCAGAAAATAACCCCATCCCTATTTATCAAGAGAAAAACAATTGCTTTTGGTGAATCAGCAGAAATAGAAGAAAATGAAGGACGATTGATTGTTAACCATATACCTGATGCTGTATACTTAAAGGAAAGAAATATATTGTTATTCAGAAATCTCGTCACAATTTCAAGTATATTTAAAGGTATCGATATTCTATACAAAGAAGCCACGGAAGAAGAAGTTAAGTCGTTTTTAAGTGAATCCTTCATTGTACTTTCAACTGACTATGATGTAGAAAAGGTATCAAAGCCAAACCGAAAGAGAATTGCATTAGCTATGGATACTCTTGCAGCGATGCCAGTGGAAGACAGAGGTGAGATGCTGAATTACATTAATGATTATTGTGCTGAAAAACTTAAATATGACACTACTGAGAGTAAATTCGAAGTATCATCAGAAGAAGAGTTAAAATATTTGCTGTACGGTATCGAACAAAGATTTTACACTACCAGATTTGGTAATGAAAAGAGATTAGCCAACTCAATACAAAGATTATAAAAGTGGTGTAATGGATATCATAATCAACAGAATTAGTAGATTCTGAAGCTGAAGAAAATTTGTATAATCTTCGCTGTTATCATTACATCTTAGGTTCTCGCGAATCCAGGGAAACAGGTAACAGGACCCGGTTGTCACTAAAACAAACTAGTAAATACAAGTGATACAATGAAAAGCAGACTAAAAAATTTATACAAGCATTTGATTGAAAACCATAAGCATGAACTTAAAGGCTGGCATGATGCTTATCGTGAGTTTTATGAGCAGGTCGGACAAATTCGCGAACGTATAAAATCAGGAAAGGAATTATCTCCAAGTGATGAGATTTTCCTAAAGCAACTCATCTTTGAAAGAAGTAATGGAATTGCTTCTCGTGGTCAGTCGGTTCTAAGCAACGAAAACTTTGACGGTTTTATTAAAAACAAGGACTTCATTGCTATATTACAACAATTCATCCTGAATCCCAACAGAGAGGAACTGAAAAAGTTTGAGTGCACATGGTCAGAACATGGGAAGTCTAATAATCCTGTTCTTATCAATCGCGTAGCGGCAGCCTGCACGCTTGAAGTTTCCACAACTGTTGATTCCGCTAAGTTCAATCAGGTATTTAGCTGGCTTACACACGAAGGGATAATTCCTGCATACCCAGCAGAAAATAATCAGGACTGGTTTTCAAAAAATGTATTCCTGATGAAAATTATAAAAAATGAGTTCAACGATGAACTTCGCAATAATGAAACTGATGAGTTTTATCTCAGCCAATTTGTCTGGGTTCTGTACGAGAATCTCTCTAATCCATTCAGTCTGAAAAAGCAGATCGTTAAGTACGGGCCTCCTGGAACGGGAAAGACATACCAGGCTCGTCAACAAACATCGCTTCTTTTTGATATCTGGAAAGAAGAGTTTGCGCCAAATAGCAGCCTCACACATTCAAGTCAGATTGAGTTGATTCAATTTCACCCTTCTTTTAGTTATGAAGACTTCATGGAAGGTTTGCGCCCAGTTCTGGATAACAATGGTAAAGCACAGCTGACGTTGATTAATGGTGTTTTTAAGGAATTTTGCCGGAATGCAGGAAAGTGGGAAATGGATATTGAACGCCTCGACCTTAACAGGGATTGGGAATCAATCACGATCGGTGAACTCCGTACATATCAAAATAAATTATCAGGTGGTCATTGGGAATACATCTTCGAAATATCTGACTTTTCGAAGCTGATAGCAGATGCAGTGCCTCCGTTCTTTTTTATAATAGATGAAGTGAACCGAGCCGAGTTATCACGTGTTTTTGGTGAGCTTATGTATTGCCTGGAGTATCGAGGAATTAAAGGAAGCGTCAAAACCCAATATGCTAATCTAAATAACCAACAAACAGGCATGCTTCATACCGCACAAGGTTACCAATTTTTTATTCCAACAAATATCTACCTGATAGGTACGATGAATACGATTGATCGTAGTATTGAGAGTTTTGACTTTGCACTCAGACGTAGATTTCGTTGGGAAGAAGTTACGCCAGATACGAGACTTTTAAGATACCATCTTAGCCAGTTCTGTAAAGCTTGGACTCCTCTGGCAGATAACCTCGAACGACTGAATACCCAGATTACGAAAGAGCCTTTACTGGGGGCTGATTACCAAATTGGACATGCCTATTTAATGAATCTGAAGTATGCCAGGAGCCTTACAGTTACAGAAGTGAGATCTCGTATCTGGGATGACTGTATCCGACCTTTACTTCAAGAATACCTTCGTGGCAGCAACGAATCAGAACTCATCGATTCTTTTGCAAAAGCATTTGGAATTTAAACCATGTGGCTATTCGATATTATAAAGGATGGTACACTGGTCGATAACAGGTCTTATTTTGCAAATAACGGAATATTTACTAATAAATCTCTGGGGGAATCAATTAGTCTTAATTTTAAAACAAAAGGTCAGCGGACTAATATTAAAAATGATGAGTCTACCATTTGGCATTTTTTAAATTCAGTTTCGCATGATGTAGAAAATAAACTTAATAATAATCTTGCAAATGCACTCATCCTCTTCAACGATCGAGAGTATGAACATAATACCGATGATGGTTTTATTACTGTAAATGGTACTGATTCCAGAAATTTTACGTTAAACACAGGTAATCTTATTGGATTTGTAAAACGTGGCGAATATTCCCTGAAAGTTGGTTCTCGTTTTGGCAATGCCTTCCTTCGGTACATCATAGCGGACGCTGACGGTTTTCTGGAGATGGAAAATATTGGTGGCGAAAATCACACTGAAGGATATGAGTGGCTCCTGGCATATCTTTGGAACATCAAGTTGAAGAAGGCTTACCGACTGGGTATCCCTAAAACCTATATTACGAAAAAAGAACGAAATTCACGGATACGTGGGACAATCGATACAATTGACTACTTCAGAAATAATACCTCAGGAAAATATTTATGTACCTACCGCGAACACAGTTACGACAGTCCTGCAACTTCGTTGTTCATCAAAGCCTATGAGACGATTGAACATCAATCATTCTGTAAGCATACGAGGAATATCTACAATGCTTTCATCACTGCTAATCTGGGGGTGAGAAGGTCTCGTCAGGAGATCTTGAGAACTCCATATTTTACTAACCCATTTTATAACGACTATAACATACTGATAGATTTATCTAAGAAAATCATCAATCAGGAAGGTTCTGATTTTGGATACCAACAAGAATCAAGTGCTTTCTTTTTTGATATATCGATGCTTTTCGAATATTTCATCCGAAAAATCCTAAAACGAAGTGGGATAAGGATGCTAAGTAAATTCGAGCGAAATTATGAAATTCCGACCGGAGCTTTCGGAAGCTATGTACGCAAAATTGAACCCGACCTAGTTTTTGAGAATGATGGTGGCATGTACGTTTTTGATGTGAAGTATAAAACCTTTGATCCGCAGTTTGGGGTTAAACGTGAAGATATTTTTCAACTACATACTTACATAGGGCAGTATGGGAATGGAGGCCTTATAAAAGGATGCGGCTTTATTTATCCAATATCTGAAAACAGGTGGAATGCACTTAATATGGATAAAACGCATGGGGTGATTTCTGATGAGATTCATCAGCAGGGAAAAGATATTCCTTTTTATTTGCTTTTCTTGAAAATCCCTAATAACTCTGCCCCTGAATTTAATAAGAGAATGAGCGAAGAATGTCATATGTTCATTGAGAACATAAACACGAAGGTACTAAAAAATGAGAATAGATAAAAATTCAGAATTAGCTGTAAACAAAACTAAAGGAAAAGCTATAGACCTTAGAGTAAGTAATTACTTGTAATTACCTAAGATGATATTATTTCTTTAGCTACACTTGAGAATATTCCCAATCAATTCAAAAAAAAATAACTAGAGGTTGGATACTCGCCATTACTGGCGAGTACTTTTATTTACAATCATTCAATCAGGAAATTTGTTTACTATAAATAATGTTGTGTTTCTGCAACTCTGATTCCATATCGTTGATGCAATAAACAATATAGTATATGCTAAAAATAAATGTATAGAATGGATTCATCTTTAATTCGAATTTAAATTCATTTAAAGCATAAGCCTGTAAAGCTGTTTTAGCTTTAAAAGCCCAGACGATAATCATTACAGTTGAAGCGACAGAAAGTAGTGTGGCAATATGATCCAACACCGTTTCACTTTCACTTACAGAATAACTTATATCAGTCAATAACCATCCAAATCCAGTAACAATAGCCAGCCAAAGAGGATAATCCTTGGCAACAAAGTCATTATGAATGTGCTCTGTTAACTTTGGCTGGTTCAGATATAACCACATCATTGGGTAAATTCCACCAGTTACAACAGACAGCAATACAAACTTCGTTACCTTTGTATCGATTTTAGCTTTTAACGTATTAATGTTTTCCATATGTCCATCTCCATTTTCAGTAAGTTATCACCAGGAAAAGGTGAATGAGCCTTTATTTGTACTGACGACTAATTCAAGTGGTCTGCACTGCGAAAATGATTTATTAGTCGGACTGGTAAATGTATAAGACTGGCCGAACCCAAGTCTTTTATTTACGTTTTCGCCTCTGTCCGCTGTAGAGATAACGCAGTTGCCACGGTTAAGCACGAGAGACTTTATTGTGACTTCATTATCAACACTGGTAATGGTATAGCGCCATACAGGAAAAGAGACCGTGCCCGCTCTGAGTTGTTCTCCATTTGCATCAACTTTTATAGGGGAATCTGATGCAACCACCTGAAAACTTGAGAATAAAAGACCTGAAATCAAAAAACATTCACGAACTAAAGATAGTCCTTTCACGATAATACCCCTTACCTTTAACGGTATTAATTATTAATATATTGCTCGATATTATTTTCAAAGTTAGCGCCATTTAACTTGATCTCGGTAATAAACTTACTCCCCTTCCATACCTGTATAAATGGACCACCACGTAAATATTCACCTATCTCATATCGATACTCACCATTGGGAATAGTGACACTTTGATCACCATTTCCAGACAGACTGAAATCAACCTTTTCACGTGGAACATTAATTAAAATTTCAGGATTATCATCCTTTCCATACACATAACGAATATTGCCGTATACGTAACACACACCCACGTGCTTGCCACCCTTGACGGTATAAGCATCAAAGATGGTTTGTTCACCGTCGCAGGAATTATCAGGATTGGCATAAACAGATATCGAGAACATACCTGCGGCTAACAGCATGGCACCGCCGAGTATTTTTTTCATATGTAATCCTTTAGTGATAAAAGCCTCCTGATATTCAGGAGGCTGAACAGACTTTTACCCGAAGAAGAAATTCCAGGCTTTCTTTAACCCGCTGACAACCGCTTTTTTGGCTGCTTTAACCACGCTTGCCACCGGCTTAGGAAGAGAGGCATCAATGAATTCATCAATCACCCGATCAACGGTGTCTCCGAACCCTTCTGTTGCTTCTTCTATTACGTTTTTTGTTTTGTGTTCTTCCCTGACCTGGGAGGCCACCCCGCTTTGTGCGTGCTTTGGGAGAGCCCGCACCATTGCCTCAACCAGTTGCGTGACGTTATAGCCCTCACTGGCCGCTACAGCGATAACAGGATGATCAGTAAAACCGAGTCGGTGAGTAATGTAGGTTTTTTTATCGAGGATGTTTTTTTTCTGCGCTGGCGAGGGTTGAGCATTCTGTACATCCCATTCACGGAAAGGCTCAATCTTGTCTACCTGATTAAGCACAAACAGCGTCTTCTCTTCACCCCCGGCAGGTTTCAGAACGTTTTTGTAAAAATGTTCATCTGCTGAAAATGCTCGATCATCCCCTTTAATGACCCAGAGAACGAGATCGAGCTTCGGTAGTAATTCCCGATAAAGCTTCTCGTACTCACCATCACGCACTGCACTTTCACCTACTCCCGGAATATCAATCAATCTGATTGCGCGTTTACCAAACTGGATGCGTACTTCCTGCGTTTCTCGTGTACATGCTTCCACATCACTGACAGCACAGATATCCCCTTTGAAGATCGCATTACACAGGCTGGATTTGCCCGCCCCGGTCTTACCCATGATGCCAATCACTGGCTCATAGTTGATGACCTCATTTATTCGCCTTGAAATACTCTCCCTGATATTTTCAGGTAAAATCTCCAGTGCATCTTTGACCGGGTTGAAACCGCCTTTCTCTTTGTATTCCATTAACTCCCTCTCTTTACTAATCAGTGCAGACAAAAATCTTGCTGCGAAAATCATCAAACAACGTCCAAAAATCCCGGCAGGTAACTTGCTGACGAAGACAAATTTTTGTGATCTTTTCAGGAAGGTAGAGAGGTGTAAAATTGTTAATACCGATCGAAATAGATAAACCGATCTGTTTTACCTATCGATAAAATCGATCAATAATGCAAAAATGATAGCTACAAGCTATTAAAATACTCGATACCGATCGGTCGCGCAGATCAATAAGAAAAAATAATTGAGAAAATTGATGGGGATTTACTGAGTTTTTGGGTGAGTAGATAGAAGGAAAACCAAAGCTAATTAGTCAAAAGTGTGTTCACAGTCACGGCATTCATACTGATCGAACAGGACGCCATCAAGCGATGCTCCTGTTACCGCTCCAGCCGTCGCACCGGCGACAAATCTTCCCAGTATTGCGCCAATGACAGCTCCCGTAGCTGTTCCCACCACCGGAACAACAGAACCTATTGCCGCCCCCGTACCTGCACCACTAAGTGCTCCTGCCACGCCTCCAGCTATACCTCCTGCCTTCCTACCAATATTTCGCTCACTTACACGGTCAGAACCACATTGCGGGCATATCGTAGTCATCTGTTATTCTCCTGATTTACGGTTGTTAAAAGCAAAAAGGCACCCAAACGTTAATGAACGGATGCCTTTTTATGAAATAACTCATGTTCAATCTAAGGGGTAATAGAGCCAGCAGTAGCACGTGTCATCTTGTCAGCATGGGGTTATTAATTTTAGCAAAATCAAACGGACTGATACTTTTCTCCCGGTTCGAATCCAGAAAGTCCGCCCACCATTGCAGCATCAACTTGCGTTCATCCAGATGTTCCGCTTTATGGATATATGCTGCGCGTACCGAGTTACGTTCCATATGGCTCATCTGGCGCTCCACCGCATCCTTCGACCATAGCCCTGACTCAATTAACGAACTACAGGCCATTGTGCGAAAGCCGTGGCCGCAAACCTCAACTTTAGTGTCATAACCCATCACCCGTAGCGCACTGTTTACCGTGTTCTCACTCATGGGCTTACGCGGATCGTGGTCTCCAATAAAAATGAGTTCATGTTCACCGCAGAACTGTTTTATCTGCTTCAGAATCGCCAGCGCCTGCTTTGAAAGCGGCACCAGATGAGGTGTACGCATCTTTGATCCTCGCTGGGAATGTTTCACGCCCGGAATAGGCTCTCGTTCAGGCGGGATAGTCCACATTGACGTTTCAAAATCTATCTCTGACCAGCGAGCAAAACGCAGCTCACTGGAGCGAATAAAGATAAGCAGAGTGAGCTCAGTTGCCCAGCGGGTTAGCGGCCTGCCGGTATAGCCGTCTATTTTCTCAAGTAACTCAGGGATACGCTTTAATTCCAGCGCCGGGCGATGTTGTCGATTGCCAGAGGCGACGGCTCCAGCCATCTCCTGCGCTGGGTTGTAATCAATCAGCCCGCTTTGCACTGCATAACGCATGATGGCCGTGGTACGCTGTTGGAGACGAGAAGCCACCTCAAGACGTCCAGACAGTTCCACCGCTTTAATGGGTGCCAGTAAGTCACGAGTGCCCAATTCAGCAATATTGCGAGTACCAATTGCCGGGAAGATATTGTCCTCCAGGCTCTTTTTTACGCGATTAGCGTGATCTTCCGACCATTTTTGGTTAGTCGCAAGCCACTCTCTGGCAACCTTCTCGAAAGTAATAATCTCTTTCGCCTGCTCTTCTTTCACAGCACGTTTATGCTCACGAGGATCGATACCAGCAGCTACCAACCTTCTGGCCTCTTCCCTTTTCTTCCTGGCATCCGCCAGTGAAATTTCAGGATAGACACCGAATGCCATCAAATGCTGTTTACCGCCAAAACGGAAACGAAATCGCCAATACTTTGAGCCGTTAGGTTTTACAAGTAAGGACATGCCGTCGCCGTCAACAAGTGAATACTCTTTCTCCTCAGGTTTCGCACAACGAACTTTAGTATCCGTTAGGGCCATAATGGTCCTCCTTCCATTGGTATAGCGTGAGTATACAAGCAATATCGAATCGACAAATATACTCATTAGTATACTCACAAGCTTGTTGATGTGGGTTGAGTTAGGTTGACTTCAGTTGAGGGAAAAAGCGGGTAAAGCCTTGTGTGGCGCGGATTTCGGACATAAAAAAAGACGTCGATTGACGTCTATTTATGTAATTTTGGTGCCGAAGGCCGGACTCGAACCGGCACGTATTTCTACGGTTGATTTTGAATCAACTGCGTCTACCGATTTCGCCACTTCGGCACTGAAGGGTATGCGGAAAACGAGTGGATTATACCTGTCGCACGCCACCTTGCAAGCGACACCGCGCGTTCTGCGCGCTAAGTGTCGAAAAAATCAGCGTTCCCCGAACCTGGTCACACTCTTACCTTCCTCAAACGCTTTTCCCGGCGCATTCCGCTAAGCACCGCCCTGCCGCTTGCTCTACACTGTCAGTTCAACACCATAGTGAGGGAAGTACGATGTCCATCATCAAAAGCTACGCCGCGAAAAATGCGGGCGATACTCTGGAACTCTGGGAGTACGACGCGGGGGAACTTCTGCCGGAAGACGTGGAAGTTCAGGTTGATTACTGCGGGGTCTGCCATTCTGATTTGTCGATGATCGATAACGAATGGGGCATGTCTCAGTATCCGCTGGTTGCGGGTCACGAGGTGATTGGTCATGTGGTGGCGCTGGGTAGCGCTGCGCAGAATAAAGGCCTGAAAGTGGGCCAGCGCGTGGGCATTGGCTGGACGGCGCGTAGCTGTGGGCACTGCGATGCCTGCATCAGCGGCAATCAGATTAACTGTACGGAAGGGTCGCTGCCGACCATTCTCAATCGCGGCGGCTTTGCCGATAAGCTGCGTGCGGACTGGCAATGGGTGATCCCACTGCCGGAAAATATTGATATCGAAACCGCAGGCCCGCTGCTGTGCGGCGGTATCACCGTCTTTAAACCGTTGCTGATGCATCATGTGACGGCCACCAGCCGCGTTGGGGTTATTGGTATTGGCGGGCTGGGACATATCGCCATTAAGCTGCTGCGTGCGATGGGTGCGGAAGTGACGGCGTTCAGCTCGAACCCGTCGAAAGAGCAGGAAGTGCGGGCGATGGGTGCCGATAACGTGGTGAACAGCCGCGATCCGGAAGCACTGAAAGCGCTGGCGGGCCAGTTCGACTTGATTATCAACACCGTGAGCGTTGATCTCGACTGGCAGCCGTATTTCGAAGCGCTGGCTTACGGCGGTAACTTCCATACGGTTGGCGCGGTGCTGAAACCGCTGCCGGTACCGGCCTTTACGCTGATTGGCGGCGACCGCAGTATCTCCGGTTCAGCAACAGGTAACCCGGCTGAGCTGCGTAAGCTGATGAAGTTCGCCGGGCGTAGCGGCGTGACGCCGACGACCGAGCTGTTCCCGATGTCGAAAATCAACGATGCGTTGCAGCATCTGCGCGACGGCAAAGCCCGGTATCGCGTAGTGCTGAAGGCTGATTTTTGATGCTATGCCGGCGGCGTTCTGCCGCCGGTTCTCTCGTTTAGCCTTTTGCCAGTGCGGCAAAGACTTCCGCTACCGCTACCGCTCCCGGGTCGGTCACGCCCTCCAGGTTCTGGCTGTTTACGTACGACGCGCGCCCCGCGCCTGCTTTTTGCATGGTCGCGGTTTTCTCCGCACCGGCTTTTGCGGCGCTTGCGGCTGCCTGTATGTTGTTATCACGCAGCGCTTCCAGCGCCGGTTGCAGGGCGTCGATAAGCGTGCGGTCGCCCAGATCGGCTCCGCCGTACTGTTTCATCTGCGTCAGCCCTTTCAACAGCGCATCCGCCAGTGCGTCGCCGCGCTGGAGTGATTGCCCGGCAGCGGTAAAGAAAATGGACATCAGCACGCCGCTGGAGCCGCCCATCACCGTGGCCAGCCGTTCCCCCACCAGTTGCAGCAGCTGCGCGCCGTTGTTGAGAGGCAGTTCGCCCTTGTCGAGCAGTTCGGCGATATCACGCGCGCCCAATGCAAACGTTGAGCCGGTGTCGCCGTCGCCCACTTTGGCATCCAGCGCGTTCAGGCGGTTCTCAAGCTGGATAAGCGTCTGGGTTATCTGCCCCACACGCGCGGCAATCGCCGGGTTGTCGGAAGGCTGAATCTCGAGGGCGTCGTACACTTTGCTGTGCTTGACGGTTTTTACCGGCGCGAAGGCGACGGGTTTTAACCAGCCAACCGTCTCGACATCCGCCTGCAAGGCACGTTCAAAGTCGGGGTTCAGTTTTAATACCGAGAGCGAGAAGCCTTTCATATCCAGCGAGCTCACCAGCGGCGCCGGGCCAATCAGCCAGGCAATCTGTTCCTGTAGCGCCGAGTGTGCCAGCTCTTTGGTGAGCAGCGCCATCTCCAGCGCCGAGACGCCGCCGAGGTTGTTGATCAGCACCGCCACGCGGGCGTCTCCCACCTGTTCTTTGAGGGGCTTAATCAGCATATCAATCAGCGCCTTACTGTTGTGGCTTTCCACCACCGACGCGCCCGGTTCGCCGTGAATACCCAGCCCCAGCTCCACCTGCCCCGGTTTGATGCGCCCTTCTGCATCATCGCTGCCCGGCAGGTTGCAGCTCTCCATTGCCACGCCCAGGCTGAAAACGCTGTCGCACGCCTGTTGCGCGATGTCGCGCACTTCGCTGAGCGATTTGCCGTGCTCAGCGGCATAACCGGCAATTTTATGCACCAGCGCAGTGCCCGCGATGCCGCGCGGCTGTTTGTTATCCGGCAACGCGATGTCGTCGGCGACAATTACCATCTCGACCTTCAGGCCGTAGCGTTTGGCTTTCTCCGCCGCCAGGCCGAAGTTGAGGCGGTCACCGGTGTAGTTTTTGACAATCAGCAGGCAGCCACGGTCACCCGTCACCGCCACAATAGCGTTAAGTACCGCATCTACACTTGGCGAGGCGAACAGGTCTCCGCACACCGCCGCCGTCAGCATGCCTTTGCCGACGAACCCGGCATGCGCGGGTTCATGGCCCGAGCCGCCGCCGGAAATCACCGCCACCCGGCTTTTATCCCAGTCGCTGCGCGCGACAATCCGAATCGCCGGGTCGATATCGAGCCGCATCAGGTTGCCGTGCGGTGCGGATAACACTAAACCTTCAATCGCATCGTTGACCAGCTGTTTGCGATCGTCATAAAAGAATCTGGACATAACCTTCCAAAAAAATGCAAACCGTATGCAAAGCATAGTTCGCGCTGGATAAAGCGCCGCAAAGCGCGGAATTTCCTGCCGCCTTTTGCCCGCAATTTGCCTATACTCGACGCAGATAAATGGAGGAATAATTCAATGAGCGCACCTTTGCTAATTGCACGCACGCAGGATAAAGAGCTGCACCTGTTGCCCGGTATGGCGAACCGTCATGGGCTGATCACCGGGGCGACCGGTACCGGGAAAACCGTCACCCTGCAAAAGATGGCCGAGTCGTTCTCGGAGATTGGCGTGCCGGTGTTTATGGCGGATGTAAAAGGTGACCTGACGGGCGTTGCGCAGGCAGGCCAGGCATCAGAGAAGCTTCAGGAGCGCCTGAACAAAATTGGCGTCACCGACTGGGAGCCGCATGCGAATCCGGTGGTGGTGTGGGATATCTTTGCCGAGAAAGGCCACCCGGTACGTGCCACGGTATCAGATCTCGGCCCGCTGCTGCTGGCGCGTTTGCTGAACCTGAATGAAGTGCAGACCGGCGTGCTGAACATTATCTTCCGCATCGCCGACGACCAGGGCTTACTGCTGCTGGACTTTAAAGATCTGCGCGCCATTACCCAGTACATCGGTGATAACGCGAAGTCGTTCCAGAACCAGTACGGCAATATCAGCAGCGCGTCGGTCGGGGCGATTCAGCGCGGGCTACTGACGCTGGAGCAGCAGGGTGCCGAGCACTTCTTCGGTGAGCCGATGCTGGATATCAAAGACTGGATGCGCACCGACAGCAACGGCAAAGGGGTGATTAACATCCTCAGCGCCGAGAAGCTCTATCAGATGCCGAAGCTTTATGCGGCGAGTCTGCTGTGGATGCTCTCCGAGCTTTACGAGCAGTTGCCGGAAGCGGGTGACCTGGAGAAACCGAAGCTGGTGTTCTTCTTCGATGAGGCGCACCTGCTGTTTAACGATGCGCCGCAGGTGCTGCTGGATAAAATCGAGCAGGTGATCCGCCTGATTCGCTCGAAGGGCGTGGGCGTCTATTTTGTGTCGCAGAACCCGTCGGATATCCCGGATGCGGTGCTCGGCCAACTGGGGAACCGCGTGCAGCATGCGCTGCGAGCCTTTACGCCAAAAGATCAGAAAGCGGTGAAAACGGCGGCGCAGACCATGCGTGCCAATCCGGCGTTTGATACGGAGAAAGCGATTCAGGAGCTGGGCACTGGCGAGGCGTTAATCTCGTTCCTGGATGCCAAAGGCAGCCCGTCGGTGGTCGAGCGCGCAATGGTGATTGCACCTTGCTCGCGCATGGGGCCGGTTACCGACGATGAGCGTAACGGGCTGATTAACAACTCGCCGCTGTATGGCAAGTATGAGGATGCGGTTGACCGCGAATCAGCGTTCGAGATGCTGCAAAAAGGCGTGCAGACCAGCACCGAGCAGGCCAATGCGCCTGCGGCAAAAGGAAAAGCCGTTGAAGTGGATGACGGTATTCTTGGCGGGCTGAAGGATATTTTGTTCGGCACCACCGGGCCGCGCGGCGGTAAAAAAGATGGCATCGTGCAGACGGCAGCGAAAAGCGCGGTGCGCCAGGTGACCAACCAGATTGTGCGTGGGATGCTGGGAAGTTTGCTCGGGGGAAGACGTCGGTAAGGGGTTGTGCGGTCTGTTATTGCCTGATGGCGCTTCGCTTATCAGGCCTACAGATCGTACTTAACCGTAGGCCGGGCAAGCGCAGCGCCCCCGGCATAAAAAAGGGAGCGAAAGCTCCCTTTTTTAAAACGTTACGCTTTTCGCATCATCAGCCAGAGGCTAATGACGAAGAAGCTGGCGCTTGGCAGCAACGCGCCAATCACTGGCGGGATGCCGTACACCAGGGTCAGTGGCCCGAAGATTTGGTCCAGCACGTAGAACACAAAACCAAAGCTGATACCGGTGACTACGCGCACACCCATCGCCACGCTACGCAGCGGGCCGAAGATGAACGACAGCGCCATCAGCATCATCACCGCTACAGAGAGCGGCTGGAAGACTTTGCTCCACATATTAAGCTGATAACGGCCGGAATCCTGGCCGCTCGACTTCAGGTACTTCACGTAGTTATGCAGGCCGCTGATAGAGAGCGCATCCGGGTCTAACGCCACCACGCCGAGTTTGTCTGGCGTTAGGTTGGTTTTCCAGGTGCCGCTAACGGTTTGCGCACCGGTGATTTGCTTGCTGTCCGTCAGGTTGGACTCATCCACCTGCGACAAACGCCACACCTTGTTTTCCGGGTCAAACTTCGCGGAGGCCGCGTAGCGAACGGATTGCAGACGTTTTTCCGCGTTGAAGGCATAAATGCTTACGCCACCCAGTTCGTCGTTACCTTTTACCCGTTCGATATAGACAAAGTTATGGCCATCTTTCGCCCACATCCCCTGCTGGGTTGAGAGCAGCGAGCCACCATACATCGCCTGCGCACGGTAGTTACGCGCCATCTGTTCGCCCTGCGGCGCAACCCACTCACCCATCGCCATGGTCAACAAGACCAGCGGGATGGCGGTTTTCATTACCGATAACGCCACCTGCATGCGCGTAAAGCCGGAAGCCTGCATCACCACCAATTCGCTGCGCTGTGCCAGCATCCCCAGACCTAACAACGCGCCCAGCAGGGCCGCCATCGGGAAGAAGATTTGGATATCTTTCGGCATGCTCAGCAGGGTATACACCCCGGCGCCCAGCGCATCGTAGTTCCCCTGCCCGGCCTTTTTCAGCTGGTCGACAAACTTGATGATGCCGGAGAGCGACACCAGCATGAACAGCGTCATCATGATGGTGGTAAAGATCGTTTTGCCGATATAGCGGTCAAGTACACCAAATGGCTGCATCACACCGCTCCTTTTGCCGAGAAACGCGCACGGAAGCGACGCATCGGAATGGTATCCCACAGGTTCAACACCACCGCCAGCGCCAGATAGGACAGGTTCACCACCCACATCCAGATAGCCGGGTCGAGCTTGCCCTTCCCGCCGTTGGATTTGAGCGAGGTTTGCAGCAGGAAGAAGACCAGATAAAGCAGCATCGCCGGGAGCATCGACAGCACGCGGCCCTGACGAGGGTTGACCACGCTCAGCGGAACCACCATCAGCGCCATAATAGCCACCGTCAGAATCAGCGTAATGCGCCAGTGGAACTCGGCACGCGCGCGGTCATTGTCGGTATTCCACAACGTGCGCATATCCATTTGATCGGTGTCGTTCGGATCGAGCGTTACCGCCTGGTGGCCAACAATCGCCTGGTAATCTTTAAAATCGGTAATGCGGAAGTCGCGCAGCATCGCGGTGCCTTCAAAGCGAGTACCTTCGTTTAAGGTCACCACCTGAGAGCCATCTTTAAGTTGCGAAAGATGCCCCGAATCGGCGACCACCACGGAAGGACGCGCATTGCCTTTAGGACGCAACTGCGCCAAAAAGACATCGTTAAAGCTGCTGCCATCCACGCTTTCAATAAACAGCACCGAGTCGCCGTTGGTTGCCTGCTGGAACTGGCCCGCCGCCAGCGCCGCCATGCCGGGGTTAGCTTTCGCTTCCGCCAGCACTTCATCCTGGTGACGAGACGACCATGGCCCCGCCCACATAACATTCACAGCAGCAATGATACTGGTGAACAGCGCCAGCACCATGGCAGCTTTAATCAGCACCGCTTTACTGAGGCCGCAGGCGTGCATCACCGTAATTTCACTTTCGGTGTAGAGTTTGCCCAGCGTCATCAATAAGCCGAGGAACAGGCTCAGGGGGAGGATCAATTGCGCCATTTCAGGCACGCCCAGCCCCAGTAATGAGAGCACCAGATTTGTCGGGATTTCGCCGTCTACCGCCGCGCCGAGGATCCTCACCAGTTTCTGACAAAAGAAGATCAGAAGCAGGATGAAGAGGATCGCAAGCTGGCTTTTAAGCGTCTCTCGCACCAGATATCTTATGATTATCACTATAAATACGCCCGTAAAAACCCGTCTTATTGCAGGAAAATAGCTTGTTTCATGGCTTAAACGTCATTTATTCTCTTGAGTCGTCGAAAACATCGCTAAGATTATATGACTCAGCGGTTTCACGTTTCAGGACTCGGTTCTGACGTGCCAACACCGTAATAACGTTAAGATTAACACGAAGTCACCGCAACAGCGGAAATGAGTTACGAAAGCTTGCAATTCTAACTGTAGCCACCGCCGTTGTCTTTAAGATTCAGGAGCGTAGTCCATGGAGTTCAGTGTAAAAAGCGGTAGCCCGGAAAAACAGCGGAGCGCCTGCATCGTGGTCGGCGTTTTTGAACCGCGCCGTCTTTCCCCGATTGCCGAACAGCTCGATAAAATCAGCGACGGCTATATCAGCGCCCTGCTGCGTCGCGGCGAACTGGAAGGTAAACCCGGCCAGACGCTGCTGCTGCACCACGTTCCGAACGTGTTGTCAGAGCGCATTCTGCTGATTGGTTGCGGTAAAGAACGCGAGCTTGATGAGCGTCAGTATAAGCAGGTCATCCAGAAAACCATCAACACCCTGAATGATACTGGGTCGATGGAAGCCGTTTGCTTCCTGACCGAGCTGCACGTAAAAGGGCGCAACAACTACTGGAAAGTGCGTCAGGCCGTAGAAACGGCAAAAGAGACGCTGTACAGCTTCGATCAGTTGAAAACCAATAAAACCGAGCCGCGCCGTCCGCTGCGTAAGATGGTCTTCAACGTGCCAACCCGCCGTGAACTGACCAGCGGCGAGCGTGCGATTCAGCACGGTCTGGCGATTGCCGCCGGGATTAAAGCAGCGAAAGATTTAGGCAACATGCCGCCAAATATCTGTAACGCCGCGTATCTGGCGTCTCAGGCGCGTCAACTGGCAGACAGCTACAGCAAAAATGTGGTTACGCGCGTGATTGGCGAGCAGCAGATGAAAGAGCTGGGAATGCACTCTTATCTGGCGGTCGGCCACGGTTCGCAGAACGAATCGTTGATGTCGGTGATTGAGTATAAAGGTAACGCCTCCGAAGATGCCCGTCCGATCGTGCTGGTTGGTAAAGGGTTGACCTTCGACTCCGGCGGTATCTCCATCAAGCCTGCCGAAGGCATGGATGAGATGAAGTACGACATGTGCGGCGCGGCGGCGGTTTACGGCGTGATGCGCATGGTCGCGGAACTTCAGTTGCCGATTAACGTGGTTGGCGTGCTGGCAGGCTGTGAAAACATGCCGGGTGGGCGCGCGTATCGCCCGGGCGACGTGCTGACCACCATGTCAGGCCAAACGGTCGAAGTGCTGAACACCGACGCCGAAGGCCGTCTGGTGCTGTGCGACGTGTTAACCTACGTTGAGCGTTTCGAGCCGGAAGCGGTTATCGATGTGGCGACGCTGACCGGCGCGTGCGTGATTGCCCTCGGCCATCACATCACCGGCCTGATGTCGAACCACAACCCGCTGGCGCACGAGCTGATTGGCGCGTCTGAGCAGGCGGGCGATCGCGCATGGCGTTTGCCGCTGGCGGATGAGTTCCAGGATCAACTGGAGTCCAACTTCGCGGATATGGCGAACATCGGTGGCCGTCCTGGCGGCGCGATTACCGCTGGCTGCTTCCTGTCGCGCTTTACCCGTAAGTATAACTGGGCGCACCTGGATATCGCCGGTACCGCATGGCGCTCCGGCAAGGCTAAAGGTGCAACCGGCCGCCCGGTAGCGCTGCTGTCGCAGTTCCTGCTCAACCGCGCCGGGTTTAACGGCGAAGAGTAAATTAAGGCTTTAAGGGAAACACCCTCACCCCGCCCTCTCCCTTAGGGAGAGGGAGAAAACCAGAGCAAGTCTTTAAACTTTGCACTGTCGGTCCCCTCTCCCTAAGGGAGAGGTTTAGGGTGAGGGGTCAACGCATTTAAATCCACCACAAGAAGCCCCATATATGAAGAATGCGACGTTCTATCTTCTGGACAACGAAACCACCGTCGATGGCTTAAGCGCCGTCGAGCAACTGGTGTGCGACGTTGCCGCAGAACGTTGGCGTAGCGGTAAGCGCGTGCTGATCGCCTGTGAGGATGAGCAGCAGGCCATCCGCCTGGATGAAGCGCTGTGGGCGCGTCCGGCGGAGAGCTTTGTGCCGCATAATCTCGCGGGCGAAGGCCCTCGGGGTGGTGCGCCGGTCGAGATTGCCTGGCCGCAAAAGCGTAACAGCAGCCCGCGCGATATACTGATCAGTCTGCGACTCAATTTCGCAGATTTTGCCACCGCTTTCACAGAAGTGATAGACTTCGTTCCTTACGAAGATTCGCTTAAACAACTGGCGCGCGAACGATACAAAGCTTACCGCGTGGCTGGTTTCAACCTGAACACGGCAACCTGGAAATAATGGAAAAGACATACAACCCAAACGATATCGAACAGCCGCTTTACGAGCACTGGGAAAAGCAGGGCTATTTCAAACCGAATGGCGATGAAAGCCAGGAAAGTTTCTGCATCATGATCCCGCCGCCGAACGTCACCGGCAGTTTGCATATGGGTCACGCCTTCCAGCAAACCATCATGGATACCATGATCCGCTACCAGCGCATGCAGGGTAAAAACACCCTCTGGCAGGCGGGGACCGACCATGCCGGTATCGCCACCCAGATGGTGGTTGAGCGCAAAATTGCCGCTGAAGAAGGTAAAACCCGTCACGACTATGGACGCGATGCGTTCATCGACAAAATCTGGCAGTGGAAAGCGGAATCCGGCGGCACCATTACCCGTCAGATGCGCCGTCTTGGTAACTCCGTAGACTGGGAGCGCGAACGCTTCACCATGGACGAAGGGCTTTCCAATGCCGTGAAAGAAGTCTTCGTACGCCTCTACAAAGAAGACCTGATTTACCGTGGCAAACGCCTGGTAAACTGGGACCCGAAACTGCGCACCGCCATCTCTGACCTGGAAGTGGAAAACCGCGAGTCGAAAGGCTCGATGTGGCATATCCGCTATCCGCTGGCCGACGGCGCGAAAACCGCAGACGGTAAAGATTATCTGGTTGTCGCCACCACCCGCCCGGAAACGGTGCTGGGCGATACCGGCGTGGCCGTTAACCCGGAAGATCCGCGTTATAAAGATCTGATCGGTAAATTCGTTGTCCTGCCGCTGGTTAACCGCCGCATTCCGATCGTGGGCGACGAACACGCCGACATGGAAAAAGGCACCGGCTGCGTGAAAATCACCCCGGCGCACGACTTTAACGACTATGAAGTGGGTCGTCGTCATCAGCTGCCGATGATCAACATTCTGACCTTTGACGGTGACATTCGCGAAACGGCGGAAGTGTACGACACCAAAGGCAATGAATCTGACGTTTACTCCAGTGAGATCCCGGCTGAATTCCAGAAACTGGAACGTTTTGCCGCGCGTAAAGCGATCGTTGCTGCCGTAGACGCCCTCGGCCTGCTGGAAGAGATCAAACCGCACGACCTGACCGTCCCTTACGGCGACCGTGGCGGCGTAGTTATCGAACCGATGCTGACCGACCAGTGGTACGTGCGTGCCGACGTGCTGGCGAAACCGGCGGTTGAAGCCGTTGAAAACGGCGACATTCAGTTTGTGCCGAAGCAGTACGAAAACATGTACTTCTCCTGGATGCGCGATATTCAGGACTGGTGTATCTCTCGTCAGCTGTGGTGGGGTCACCGCATCCCGGCATGGTACGACGAAGCAGGTAACGTCTACGTTGGCCGCACCGAAGAAGAAGTACGTCAGGAAAACAACCTGAGCGCGGACGTTGCGCTGCGTCAGGACGAAGACGTTCTCGATACCTGGTTCTCCTCCGCGCTGTGGACCTTCTCCACGCTCGGCTGGCCGGAAAACACCGACGCCCTGCGTCAGTTCCACCCGACCAGCGTGATGGTTTCCGGTTTCGACATCATCTTCTTCTGGATTGCCCGCATGATCATGATGACCATGCACTTCATCAAAGATGAAGATGGCAAGCCGCAGGTGCCGTTCCACACCGTCTACATGACCGGCCTGATTCGTGACGACGAAGGCCAGAAAATGTCTAAATCCAAGGGCAACGTGATTGACCCGCTGGATATGGTTGACGGTATTTCGCTGGAAGACCTGCTTGAGAAACGCACCGGCAACATGATGCAGCCGCAGATGGCGGAGAAAATCCGCAAGCGTACCGAGAAACAGTTCCCGAACGGCATCGAGCCGCACGGCACCGACGCTCTGCGCTTCACCCTGGCGGCGCTGGCCTCTACCGGCCGCGACATCAACTGGGATATGAAGCGTCTGGAAGGTTATCGTAACTTCTGTAACAAGCTGTGGAACGCCAGCCGCTTTGTGCTGATGAACACTGAAGATCAGGATTGCGGCTTCAACGGCGGTGAAATGACGCTGTCGCTGGCGGACCGCTGGATTCTGGCGGAATTCAACCAGACCGTGAAAGCGTACCGTGAAGCGCTGGATAGCTACCGCTTCGATATCGCCGCAGGCATTCTGTATGAATTCACCTGGAACCAGTTCTGCGACTGGTATCTGGAGCTGACCAAGCCAGTGATGACCGGGGGTTCTGAGTCTGAACTGCGCGGTACTCGCCATACGCTGGTGACGGTTCTGGAAGGTCTGCTGCGCCTCGCGCATCCGATCATTCCATTCATCACCGAAACCATCTGGCAGCGTGTGAAAGTGATTTGCGGTATCACCGCCGACACCATCATGCTGCAGCCGTTCCCGGAATACGATGCGTCTCAGGTGGATGAAGCGGCGCTGGCCGACACCGAGTGGCTGAAACAGGCGATTGTTGCCGTACGTAACATCCGTGCGGAAATGAACATCGCGCCGGGCAAACCGCTGGAGCTGCTGCTGCGCGGTTGCAGTCAAGATGCACAGCGTCGTGTAAACGATAACCGTAGCTTCCTGCTGAACCTGGCGCGTCTGGAAAGCATCACCGTGCTGCCAGCCGATGACAAAGGCCCGGTATCCGTGACCAAAATCATCGACGGCGCAGAGCTGCTGATCCCGATGGCTGGCCTCATCAACAAAGAAGATGAGCTGGCGCGTCTGGCGAAAGAAGTGGCGAAGATTGAAGGTGAAATCAGCCGCATCGAAAGCAAACTGTCTAACGAAGGCTTTGTGGCGCGCGCACCGGAAGCGGTGATCGCCAAAGAGCGTGAGAAGCTGGACGGTTACGCAGAAGCGAAAGCGAAGTTGATTGAACAGCAGGCGGTGATTGCCGCGCTGTAATGCCTTAAGGTTGTGCCTGTTTGTTTGCCGGATGGCGCGTTGCTTATCCGGCCTGCATTCAGGCACCCGCCTGATTTTCCTTCCTGAATTATCCTCGCTTGCACTCACCTGCCCTGCGGTGTTATTAACTGCATATCTCCGTCATAATTTATTTCGAGTTTCGCTATGAGTGTTATATCCCCGGTCGCCGTCACGCTGCGCCCGCTCGCCGCTGACGATAATCCCGCTATTGCCAGCGTTATCCGTCAGGTCTCCGCCGAATATGGCCTGACCGCCGACAAAGGCTATACCGTTGCTGACCCGAATCTGGATGAGCTATACCAGCTCTACAGCCAGCCAGGTGCCGCCTATTGGGTGGTTGAGCAAGATGGTCAGGTGGTTGGCGGCGGCGGCGTTGCCCCATTAGGCTGTAGCGAGCCGGATATCTGTGAATTACAGAAAATGTATTTTCTCTCTTCCGTGCGCGGTCAGGGGCTGGCGAAGAAGTTAGCGCTGATGGCGCTCGATCACGCGCGTGAACAGGGTTTCAGGCACTGCTATCTCGAAACCACCGAGTTTCTGCGCGAAGCCATTGGTCTGTATGAACACTTAGGCTTCGAGCATATCAGCGAGCCGTTGGGTTGCACCGGCCACGTGGATTGTGAAGTGCGGATGCTGAAAGCGTTGTAAGGCTATGCCTCACATCGGCACGCCACTATGAAAACGAAACTCCGCATCCGGCGTGCTAATTAATGCCGCTTCCACTTCACCAAAGAAACGCACGCGCGGGGTAATATCCGTTTTCGATACCTGCTGCGCCAGCGCCAGGTAATCCTGATAATGGCGGGCTTCAGAGCGCAGCAGCGAGAGATAAAACTTCTGCAATGGCTCATCGAGATACGGCGCCAGCGCGGCAAAACGCTCGCAGGAACGCGCTTCGATATAAGCCCCGCAAATCAGTTTATCAATCAGCGTCAACGGCTCGTGCGTGCGCACCTCTTTGAGCATGCCTTTCGCGTAGCGGCTGGCGGTTATCTTCACATAGGGGATCTGACGCGCGGTCATGGCTTCGCGTACCTGCCAGAAGTGATGCAGCTCCTCTTTGATCAACAGCACCATGCTGTCGATCAACGCTTGCCCCCACGGATCGTCGGTCTGCGGCATTACGCTTTTACCGATTTGCTTATGCAGCGCGACAAAATCCGGCTCCGGCCCATCGCGAAACGCAAACGCTTCATACGGCTGTAGCCACGCCAGCAGCGAGTCCGCGCCTTGCTTATCAGCGACATATTTACGCACCAGCAGCATGGCGGTTTGCGCGGCTTTGAGCTCGCACACCAGATGGTCGGTTAACAAAAGCGGCAGATTCACCGGGTCACGGGCTTTATCAAGCCAGGCCTGCGGCGTGGTGCAGTGAAGAAAATTGAGAACAGGGGAGAGAGTTTGCGGGTAATCCATGCTTTATCCTTGCCCCACGGCAGCGGGCGCTGCCGTGGGTGAGTGATGCTTAGTGACGTACACCATCATCATCTTCGTCGACGTCATCTTCGTCGTCTTCGCCTTCTTCGCCGTTAGGATCTTCGTAGTAAGTGCCCCAACCGTCATACTCGACTTCAAACTTCTCGGCCAGCGTCATCAGTTGCTCAACCTGCGCGTCGATAAGATCGGCATTCAGCGCGGATTCGCTGAGGATATCGCAGCAGATGACGGTGTCGCCCTCTTCCACTTCCAGCTCTTCCGGCTCGGTCACTTCATAACCCATTTTGAAGGCTTCAACCGCAAACTTCTCCAGCGCGTCGAAGTCATCGGCAGAGAGGTGGTGTTCAATGGTATACAGCGCATCAGGATCGCTGCCGTCTTCCAGCAGTTCTTCGATGATCAGGCGCGTCTCTTCACGCTGCTCTTCCAGTAATTCCGGGTTTGCCATGGCTCGTTCCTCGTAATGTGGCGTTACTCTTATTGTCACATACCGCAAGCATTGCCTCCACCTTTGTGAGAAAGATTTGTGCACCGGGGTTGCAATTGCATATTCATACATATAAATTGAATTTTAATTCAATAAGTGGCCTAAGCCATGCGAGGACAAGATGCCGAATTTTTATCAGAAGCACTTTTTAAAATTACTCGATTTCACCCCTGCCGAGCTGAACACGCTGCTGCAACTCGCCGCCCAGCTGAAAGCCGATAAAAAAAGCGGCAAAGAGACGCCAAAACTGATCGGTAAAAACATCGCGCTCATCTTCGAAAAAGACTCAACACGCACACGATGCTCTTTCGAAGTTGCCGCATACGATCAGGGCGCTCGCGTGACTTATCTCGGCCCAAGCGGCAGCCAGATTGGCCACAAAGAATCGATTAAAGATACCGCCCGCGTGCTGGGTCGGATGTATGACGGTATTCAGTATCGCGGCTACGGCCAGGAGATTGTCGAAACGCTGGCGCAGTACGCGGGGGTGCCGGTGTGGA
The DNA here is from genome assembly GCF_057782505.1 of Pseudocitrobacter sp. CD920760. Lineage (NCBI taxonomy): Bacteria > Pseudomonadati > Pseudomonadota > Gammaproteobacteria > Enterobacterales > Enterobacteriaceae > Pseudocitrobacter > Pseudocitrobacter sp. CD920760. Next base: position 578,110 of record NZ_CM173490.1, on the reverse strand, counting down.
ACGGTCTCACCAACGAATTTCATCCGACACAATTGTTGGCTGATTTGCTCACCATGCAGGAGCATTTACCGGGTAAAGCATTCAATGAAATGACGCTGGTTTATGCAGGCGACGCGCGTAACAACATGGGTAATTCAATGCTGGAAGCCGCCGCATTAACCGGGCTGGATTTGCGCCTGGTTGCCCCGCAGGCCTGTTGGCCGGAAGAGAGCCTGGTGACCGAATGCAAAGCGCTGGCGCAAAAGAATGGCGGTAACATTACCCTCACCGAAGATATTGCGGCGGGCGTGAAAGACGCGGACTTTATCTACACTGACGTGTGGGTATCGATGGGCGAAGCCAAAGAGAAATGGGCAGAACGCATTGCGCTGCTGCGTGATTATCAGGTGAATAGCCAAATGATGGCGCTCACCGGCAACCCGCAGGTGAAATTCCTCCACTGCCTGCCTGCTTTCCATGACGATCAGACCACGCTCGGCCAAAAAATGGCCGAAGAGTATGGGATGCACGGTGGAATGGAAGTTACCGATGAGGTATTTGAATCCCCGGCAAGCATCGTTTTCGACCAGGCAGAAAACCGCATGCACACCATCAAAGCGGTGATGGTGGCGACGTTAAGCCAGTAACTCATCAATTGCCGGATAAGGCGTTTACACCGCCATCCGGCATTGCTTTTCGGCAGCGAAAATAGTACGGTCACACGAAAGGAATTCTTCGTGGACGGTAATAAATTATGCCAATAATTCAGTCTGTTGAACGTGCTTTGCAGATCCTCGACCTGTTTAATGAGCAGGCGACGGAGCTCAAAATCACCGAAATCAGCAAACAGATGGGATTGAGCAAAAGCACCCTCCACTCGCTTCTTAAAACCCTTCAGCTTCATGGTTACATCGATCAGAATCCGGAAAACGGCAAATATCGCCTGGGAATGAAACTGGTTGAGCGTGGGCACTTTGTGGTTGGCACTATGGATATTCGCCAGAAAGCGAAAAGCTGGCTCACAACGCTTTCTCAGGAAACCGGACAAACCACCCATTTGGGGATTCTGGACGGCAACGAAGGCGTCTACATCGAGAAAATCGAAGGTAAACAGGCGGCTATCGCCTATTCTCGTATCGGTCGCCGTTTACCTGTGCACGCCACCGCCATCGGTAAGGTACTGCTTGCCTGGCTTAGCGAGGAAGAATGTGCCGCCGTGCTGGAGGGATATGTGTACAAAGGCTTTACGCCATCAACCCTCACCGACCGTGCCTCTCTGCTTGCTGCGCTGAAAGAAACCCGTAACAACCACTACGCCATGGATAACGAAGAGAACGAGCCTGGCGTGCGCTGTATCGCGGTACCGGTATGGAATCATGAATCGCGCGTCATCGCCGCGCTTAGCCTCTCAACGCTGACCTCTCGCGTAAACGACGACGAACTGGCGACCTATCGCCAGATGCTGATGGATGCCGGGCTGGGGTTATCGAAAACGCTGGGCTACCGCGAACGCTAGCCCAGTCTGCTATTAGTTTTCTGGCTGATAAGAGAACGAAGCAAAGTCGGCGTAGCAGCCGTCACCGCTGATATCCTCGCAGTGAAGCCCCACAAATGCTCCGGTAAAGAAGCCTCTGCCGCCGATATAGTCGTCGGAGAGTTTCCACGCCTCAAAGGTCAGCGGGATGGTTTGCCAGTTTTCCCCATCGAATGAATAGCTGTAGCGGTACGTCAGCGTATCGACCTCCACTCGCAGCCAGACGTTTTCCACCTCTTCCGGCACCGCTATCGGGTTATCGTACAGATGCCAGTGCGCCACGTTATGATCGAGCTGAATAATCTTCAGCGTCCGCCCGCGCCCCTCTTCCCGGTCCATAAAACAGTAGGTCCAGTTTTTACTGTTGTAATAACAGGTTAACCCGGCGCTCTGCTGGAAATGGCGTGGTGAAAAGGCCATCTGCGTTTGTGCGCGGAAACGGAAATGCTGCCAGCGGCGAGCCACGGTAGATTGGGTAAAGGTAGAGTTCAGCGAATCATTGCCGTACAGACGCAAAAAACCGGGTCGTGCGGTGAGAGAACCCAGCGTGTCATCAAACGGAATACGCAGGGTTTGCAACTCCGGGTCAAGCCTGTCGCTGTCAAAATCGGTGCGCCATGCCCCTGAACCTGAAGCCGGCTGCTCTATCATGCGCGGGCCCTGCACCGTTAGCGCCGCATGTTTTCCACCCTCTACGTAAGGCCAGCCATCACGCCATTCAATGCGGGTAATGCCCGTCTCACGGCCGAGCGGGCAGTATCCACGCCCACCGGACGCTAATCGCGGGATACCCGGAAGATGCAAAGGGCGGCTGGTCAAATACGCCATATACCATTCACCGGTATGGGTTTCGAGCAGCGAGCCGTGGCCGCTCTTTTGCAACGGATTCTCCGGCAGGTGCCAGCTGGTCATCATCGTGACATCAGGATGCAGCTCGTAGGGCCCGGCCAGGTTTTTAGCCCGTAGCACCACCACCGCGTGCTCATAGCTGGTTCCCCCTTCCGCCACCAGCAGATAGTAGTAACCCTCGCGGCGATAAATATGCGCGCCTTCGGTGTAGCCCAACGGCGTACCGGTAAAGAGCGTGGTCCGTTCTGGGGATAGCCTCTGCGTGTGGGCGAAAAATTCCTGCATCACAATGGTGTTATGCGGATTGCTGTGGTGGCGCGGCCCCCACGGGCGATAGATGTAGTATTTCCGCCCGTCAGTGTCATGGAACAGCGAAGGGTCAAATCCACCGTTGCCCATCGGAATCGGGTCGCTCCACGGCCCTTCTATCGATGGCGCGGTGACCAGGAAATTGCGGCCATTTTTCCACGGCGAATCGACAATTTTTACGTCGGTATAAAGCAGCCAGAATTTGCCATCGGCGTAACTCAGGCAAGGTGCCCAGATGCCGCCAGAATCCGGATTACCTTTCATATCCAGCAACGCCACGCTGTTGAGCGGCGTACTGACCAGCGACCAGTTTTTCAGATCGCGGGAGTGATAGATACGCACGCCAGGGAACCACTCAAAGGTAGAGGTGGCGATGTAATAATCGTCCCCTACGCGGCACAGTGAAGGGTCCGGGTTGAAACCGGTCAGAATGGGATTTTCAATCTGGTACATAATGCTTCTCCTCAGTTCACCGCCGCTGCGGTGTCGGCAGGGTGCGTTTCAGGCTGTGCCGTACGCTGACGTTGCAGCTGCTGGCTGATCTCTTCCACACGTTTGCTGCTCAGTTTGTAGAACGACAGCAGCGTAAACATGCCGACATAGAGCACGACGGGAACGATACAGAAGAGAATTTTGATGGTGGTCAGTACGTTATCCGGCTGCACGGCATTGCCTGCGGAGTAGCTGGAGAACGCGAGGATCCAGCCCACCAGCGCGCCGCCTATCGCCAGGCCGATTTTCAGGCTGAACAGATACGTCGAGAAGACCAGGCCGTCGAGGCGGCGTCCACTGCGGCTCTCTTCGTAATCCACCACATCCGACGCCATCAGCCATTGCAACGGCGTCGTGGTGTTAAAGACGAACAGGAACAGAATATTCAGTGCGAAGATCGCCGCGATATTGTCCGACGGTACAAAGAAAATACTCAGGCTAATCAGTGAATAAATACCGATAATCCATTTAAACGAGGTCACGCGATCGAAGCGCCCGAGCAGGCGAGACGAGCACAAAGAGCCGAACATGGTCGCCAGGCTGCCATAGAGCAGGAACTGTGTAGCCAGTTCCGGATGATCCATGACGTATTTCACAAAATAAAGTGTTGCGCCGCCACGAACGACGTTAGAACCGGTCGCCATCATTTTAAAGGCGCACATGATTCGCCACTGGCTGTTACCCATTAATAGCTTGAGGTCTTGCTTAACAGAAGCCCCCGGTTGAACATCAAAGGTATAACGTTCTTTGGTCGTGAAGAAACAGACAAACAGCAGCACCACGCCGCAAACGCCCAACACGCACATTGCGCCGAAATAACCGAGTTGTTCATTGCCTTTACCAATAATATTAACCAGCGGTAAAGCAATACCGCTAATCGCCAGTGAACCAGCGGCGGCGAGGAAAAAGCGCCACGACTGTAATGCATGACGCTCTTTCGGGTCGGCCGTTATAACGCCAGGCATTGCACAGTAAGGAACGTTGACGAAGGTATAAACCAGGGTCAGCAAAATATAGGTAATGGACGCATAGATAATTTTCCCGTTAGCCGAGAAGTCTGGCGTATAGAACGTCAATACGCAGACGATGCCGAATGGAATCGCCCCCCACAGCAGATACGGGCGGAACTGGCCGTAGCGGGTGCGGGTGCGGTCTACCACCAGCCCCATCAACGGATCGGTTACCGCATCCAGCACGCGTGATACCAGGAATAGCGTGCCCATTACGCCCGCTGACAGGCCAAAGACATCCGTATAGAAGTACGCCAGCAAAAACATGGTGGCCTGCCAGACAAAACCGCAGGCGGTATCACCCAGCCCGTAGCCGATTTTATCTTTCATGGTTAACTGCATTTTTCTACCTCCAGGTCATATGAGAGGAATTCATTCCGAATGGCCGGGACCTACAAAATAAAATGCCTGCTTGTGCATTTGTGAGGAATACACCCTTTATTCGTATGCTTATTAGATGATTCTTACGAGATAGATTGTAAGAAGGGAATGTATGCAGCAACAATTACCATTTTTACTTTATTGATTATGTATTTTAACTTCTGTGATAACGATTCACTTTACCTAAAAATAGAAACACCGAAGCCTCCTGCGAAGGATAAAATATTTTAATAAATAGATTACCGCCCGCCAAATATATTTATTTAGCGGGCAGAAAAATAGTTTTTAATAAATCAAATACCCAACGCTTTTTTACCAGCGTTAATCACCTCGATAATTTTATCCGTATCATAAATACAACCTTTCCAGGTACCGCCGCTGACCGCCTGCAACGCCGCCCATAAACGCGTATCATCCGGCAGGTAGTCATGCGCTTTCAGGCCGGGATGAAGCTCACGTTCTGCCAGCACGGCAGCGCCCTCTTCCGGCGCTATACGCACCTCCGCACTACCGATAAAGTTCACGCTACCTTTAAGCGACAGGCGATCGACGATTATCTCAATAACATCGCCATCGCGCAGTTTGCCAATCGGCCCCCCAGCCAGCGCTTCTGGCGCAACGTGCCCTAAACATGCACCAGTAGAAACGCCAGAGAAACGCGCATCCGTAATCAGCGACACGGTTTTCCCCCAGGAAATATGTTTCAGCGCAGACGTAAGCTGGTAGGTTTCTTCCATCCCGGTGCCCGACGGGCCGCCGCCGATGATCACCATGATATCGCCCTGCTGGATTTGCCCCTGTTTGATGGCTTTGATCGCCGCCTCTTCAGACACAAATACGCGCGCCGTGCCCGTATGGCGATACACGCCGTCGTCATCGACAACGGAAGGGTCGATAGCCGTAGCCTTGATAACCGAACCTTCAGGCGCGATGTTGCCTACCGGGAAGGCCACCGTTGATGTCATCCCTTTCGCTTTCGCGCCTTCCGGCGACAGAATCACCTCATCAGGCGCCACGCCGTCCTGCTCACGCAGACACTGACGGAACTTCGCACGACGCTCGGAGTGCTCCCACCAGTCGAGATTCTCACCGAGCGTCTGCCCGGTCACCGTCATCACATCTTCATGCAGCAACCCGAGCCGACGCAGATGCAGCATCACCTCCGGCACGCCGCCAGCAAGAAACGCGCGTACCGTCGGGTGATAATCCGGCCCGTTGGGCAGCACGCTCACCAGCCGTGGCACTTTACGGTTAATGGCGCTCCACTGCGCCACATCCGGCAAGCGACACTTCGCCGCATGGGCGATGGCCGGAATATGCAGCAGCAGGTTGGTTGAACCGCCAAAGGCCGCATGTACCACCATCGCATTCTCGATCGCTTTATCGGTCAGAATATCGCGGGCAGTAATTCCCTTTTCATCCAGCGCCATCACCGCGCGTGCCGACTGACGGGCGATCTCCAGCCACACATCCTGGCCCGACGGTGCCAGCGCCGAATGCGGCAATGCGAGGCCTAATGCTTCCGCCACCACCTGCGAAGTGCCCGCCGTGCCCAGAAACTGGCAGCCGCCGCCGGGTGATGCGCAGGCACGACAGCCCAGCTCAGATGCCTCTTTCAGACTCAGTTCATTATTGGCGTAGCGCGCGCCGATGGTCTGTACCTTTCCGGCATCTTCACCAAATGTCGGGGGCAATGTCGCCCCGCCCGGCACGAGGATCACCGGCAGATCGTGCATCGACGCAAGGGCGATCATCGTCGCGGGCAAGCCTTTATCACAGGTTGCCACACCAATTACCGCTCTGCGCGTTGGCAGTGAGCGGATCAAACGGCGAAAAACGATCGCCGCATCGTTACGGTAGGGCAACGAATCGAACATCCCATGTGTACCCTGCGAGCGCCCGTCACAGGGATCGCTGACGAAGGCCGCAAACGGAATGCCGCTCAGACGGGTAATCTCTTTTGCCGCCGCCGACATCTGCAGGCCAATCTCCCAGTGCCCGGTGTGATAACCCAGCGCGATTGGGCGGCCATCCGAGTGGCGAATACCGCCCTGAGTGCCAATCAGCAACACTTCACGCCCGGTAAGCTTGTTGGCGTCCCAGCCCATTCCTGCGTTTTGCGTCATGCCGAACAGATTGCCGCTCGGCGACTCCAGCAGCATTTGCGGCGTCAACGGCAGCGCGCCCTGCGGGCCGGCAGCATGGGTTTTCACCGCATAAAACGGTTCATCCTGCGGTGTAAAAATGGTGTCGATAGACATCTTTTCGCTCTCCCGATCAGCAGAGTTCAAGGCGTTTCAGCAGCGCTTTTAACTGCTGGCGACGCGTATCATCCAGCACACCAGCAGGCGGCATCGTCCAGGTCGACATCTCGCGTCCGCACAGCACCATCGCCTCTTTAATCACGTTCACAAACGGGGTATCCAGTTGATAAATCTGCGGCACCTGCACCAGCTTCTGATGAATTTTCGCCGCCGTACCGAGATCGCCCTCAAGGAATGCGCGACGCAGATTCACCGACAGCTGCGGGGCAAAGTTTACGCTTGCTGAAATCGCACCGTCGCCCCCCATCATCAGGGTATTGAACAGGTGATCATCATAGCCGCACAGCACGCTAAAGTGCGGATGCTCTGCTTTCACTGTGTTAATCATGCTACGGATATGGGCGATTGAGTCGATGGTATCTTTAATGCCAACGATATTTTTGCGCGATGCCACCAGACGTTTCACGATGGCAGGCGTGAGATCCTGCCCGGTCAGCGCCGGGAAGTTATACAGGATTATCGGCAGCGTGACGCTATCCGCCACCTGCTGGTAGTAATTCACCAGGTTCTCTTCCGACACTTTCCAGTAGTAAGGGTTGATCACCACGATCCCATCCGCGCCGCACTCTTGCGCATGCTGGCTAAGCGCGATCGTTTCACGCGCGTTGGTGCCGCCTGTACCGATGAGCACCGGTACTCGCTGACTAACATGCGACGTCACAAACTGTGCAACCGCCTTGCGTTCATCCAGCGAAAGCTGGGAAAACTCACCGCCACTGCCGAGGAAGAAAAGCCCATCCACACCCGCGGTAATAAGATCGTCAATCAATACACCGGTGCTCTTCGCATCAAATTGCCCATCTGGCGTGAACAATGTTGAAACCGGAGGAATGATGCCTGAGAACTGCACTGCTGGTTGCATGGGAACTCCTTCATTTTAATTTTGTTCTACATTATAGAACAGTGTTCTTATTTATAAATTCACTGTAATCCAGGGCAGGCGTAGAGGTAAATCAGAGAGAGGGGAAGGTTGTGCGTTTTTTAGGCTTGATCACAAAATGGGGAGCAACGGAATGTAACGGGGCAAGTACGAGCTGGGGTACTCGCCCCCAGCTCAAAAGTCTTACTCAACCAACATCTTCACCACAATCTTGCGCACTTTCGCGGGCGTGCCGACCGCACACAGTGGCTTATGCACTTCCCCCGGATAGAACACCACAAAATCGCCTTCGTTCAGAATAACGGTTTTCTCTTCTTTTCCTTCCGGCAGGAAAGCGATGTCTTTATCTGCCAGCCAGTCGGTCTCCGGCGCGCCCGCAGGCAGCGTGCTGAAGGTCATCCCCTCCTGGCCTTTCACCAATATCTGGATATCCAGATAACGTGCGTGATACTCGGCACGACGTTTTTCACACGGCTCGGTCATATCTTCCGCTACCAGATAAAAGGCGCGGTCGCCGTCGATAGGGTGCTTGCCCAACGCGGTCGCATCGTTCACTTCGGCTTTAACATGCGCGATCGCCTGGCGCAGTGCTTCCGGCAGCCACGGCTGCACATTATGGATGTTGCCAACAATCATGGTAATACCTCAATTAAAACATCGTTTCATTTTTAGTTGTTATACGAGAATTCAGGCTGCCATACCACTACTTTTTGATGGGGATTTGCGCTGGCGCATAGTTATTGAATGATGATGGTAATGAATGGGTTACAACTGCATATCAGTGGTGATTATGTGCATTAGTATTCAAAGAGAATCGTTTTCGTCGCGTAAATTATGAATCTGATACTTGATTCAAAAACAGACCTGCGTATAATCCCGTCCCGTTTGCCGGGAGGAATTATGGTTCAGTGTGTACGACATCGCGTCTTACCGCGTCTGAAAACAGACGCTGGCCTGCCGTTTTCTTTCCGTTGCTCACTCATTCTCGAAGCCCCTTATTTAAGGGGCTTTTTTTTTGCGCAGGCGTCAGGAGAAAAACATGGCTAATCCGCTGTATCAAAAACATATCATTTCCATCAACGACCTGAGTCGCGACGATCTGGAACTGGTACTGGCTACCGCTGCAAAGCTGAAAGCAAACCCGCAACCGGAACTGCTGAAGCACAAAGTGATTGCCAGCTGTTTCTTCGAGGCGTCAACCCGTACCCGCTTGTCGTTTGAAACCTCAATGCATCGCCTGGGCGCGAGCGTGGTCGGTTTCTCCGACAGCAACAACACCTCGCTCGGTAAAAAAGGCGAAACGCTGGCGGATACCATCTCGGTGATTAGCACCTACGTCGACGCCATCGTGATGCGTCACCCGCAGGAAGGCGCGTCACGTCTGGCAACCGAGTTCTCCGGCGGCATTCCGGTGTTAAACGCCGGTGACGGCGCTAACCAGCATCCGACGCAAACGCTGCTCGACCTCTTTACCATTCAGGAAACACAGGGCCGTCTGGAAAATCTCAACGTGGCGATGGTTGGCGACCTGAAATATGGCCGCACCGTTCACTCCCTGACCCAGGCGCTGGCGAAATTTAACGGCAACCGCTTCTACTTTATCGCCCCGGACGCGCTGGCGATGCCACAGTACATTCTGGATATGCTCGACGAGAAAGGCATTGCCTGGAGCCTGCACAGCGCCATTGAAGAAGTGATGGCGGAAGTGGATATCCTTTATATGACGCGCGTGCAGAAAGAGCGTCTGGACCCGTCAGAATACGCCAACGTGAAGGCGCAGTTCGTGCTGCGCGCCGCCGACCTGGAAGGCGCACGCAACAATATGAAAGTGCTGCACCCGCTGCCGCGTATTGACGAAATCACCACGGATGTCGATAAAACGCCGCACGCCTGGTACTTCCAGCAGGCTGGCAACGGTATCTTCGCTCGCCAGGCGTTACTGGCACTGGTTCTGACTCGCGACCTGGATCTGTAAGGGGAAATGACTATGACACACGATAACAAACTTCAGGTAGAAGCCATCAAACGTGGCACGGTAATCGACCATATCCCGGCGCAGGTAGGCTTTAAGCTGCTGACCCTGTTCAAACTGACTGAGACAGACCAACGCATCACCATCGGCCTGAATCTGCCTTCCGGCGAAATGGGCCGCAAGGACCTGATTAAAATCGAAAATACCTTCCTGACCGACGAGCAGGTCAACCAGCTTTCCCTGTATGCCCCGCAGGCGACGGTGAATCGCATCGACGAATATGAAGTGGTCGGCAAATCGCGCCCAAGCTTGCCGGAACGTATTGATAACGTGCTGGTTTGCCCGAACAGCAACTGCATCAGCCACGCCGAGCCGGTTTCATCCAGCTTTGCAGTGAAAAAACGTGCCGATGATATCGCACTCAAATGTAAATACTGCGAAAAAGAGTTTTCCCATTATGTGGTGCTGGCCAACTAATTGAGGTTGGTAATGAAATCCCGGCTGCTATAATGGCCGGGAACATTCTTAACGCTGTAATTTTGGAGAAAACATGAGCAAAGTACTCGCGACGGAAAATGCACCAGCCGCTATCGGCCCATACGTTCAGGGCGTTGATCTGGGTAGCATGATCATCACCTCCGGTCAGATCCCGGTAAACCCGAAAACCGGTGAAGTGCCGGAAGACGTAGCCGCTCAGGCGCGTCAGTCGCTGGATAACGTAAAAGCAATCGTTGAATCAGCAGGCCTGAAAGTCGGCGATATCGTGAAAACTACCGTTTTCGTGAAAGATCTTAACGATTTCGCGACCGTTAACGCGACTTATGAAGCCTTCTTTACCGAGCATAACGCCACCTTCCCGGCACGTTCTTGTGTGGAAGTCGCACGTCTGCCGAAAGATGTGAAGATTGAAATTGAAGCGATTGCGGTACGTCGCTAATAGCGACGCGGCAAGCGCCTGATGGCGCTACGCTTATCAGGCCTACGGCATATCGCGCGTAGGCCGGGTAAGCATCAGCGCCACCCGGCACTGTTTTACTGCCAGCCGTACCGGCGGCTAAAGAACCCTTTCACCATCTGCGTCAGCGTCATATATCCCGCCAGAATCGCAATCAACCACGGGAAGTAGGAGAGCGGCAGCGCCTGCAGCTGCAAATACCCCGCCAGCGGCGAGAACGGCAGCGCGATACCGACGACCATCACCACCAGCGTCATGATAATCAGCGGCCAGGCGGCACGGCTCTGGATGAACGGAATGCGGCGCGTGCGGATCATATGCACAATCAGCGTCTGCGACAGTAACCCCACTACAAACCAGCCGGACTGGAACAGGGTCTGCGCTTCCGGCACGTTGGCATGGAAGACAAACCACATCACGCAGAAGGTCAGAATGTCGAAGATGGAGCTGATCGGCCCGAAGAAGATCATAAAGCGCCCCAGTTCAGACGGCTGCCAACGCTGCGGTTTCTGAATCTGCTCGTCATCAACGTTATCAAACGGAATCGCGACCTGGGATACATCGTACAGCAGGTTCTGAATCAACAGATGTAACGGCAGCATGGGCAGGAACGGCAGGAAGGCGCTCGCCACCAGCACGCTGAAGACGTTACCGAAGTTGGAACTGGCCGTCATCTTGATGTATTTCAACATGTTGGCGAACGTCCGGCGGCCTTCGATAACCCCCTCTTCCAGCACCATCAGGCTTTTTTCCAGCAGGATGATGTCGGCGGCTTCGCGGGCAATATCCACCGCGCCATCGACAGAAATTCCGATATCCGCCGCACGCAGCGCGGGCGCATCGTTGATACCGTCTCCCATAAAGCCGACCACATGACCTTCGCGGCGCAGCAACGTTACGATGCGCTCTTTATGCATCGGCGTCAGGCGAGCAAACAGCGTGGTGCGCAGCGCCAGCGCCGCCAGTTCGTCGTCGCTCAGGGTTTCAATATCACTGCCGACCACCACCTCACCAACGTCCAGCCCCACTTCATGGCACACTTTCGCCGCCACCAGCTCGCTGTCGCCGGTGAGAATTTTCACGGTGATACCGCTCTCTTTCAGCGCTTTCAGCGCCGGTGCGGTGGTCTCTTTCGGCGGATCGAGGAATGCGATGTACCCTTCCAGAATCAGGTCGGACTCATCAATACGCTGGTAGTCGCCAACACGCGCGGACAGGTACTTGCTCGCCACCGCCACCACGCGCAGCCCCTGACGGTTAAGCGTGTCGGTGACACGTTTAATGCGGCGCAGCATGGTTTCGTCCAGCGGAACGATTTCGCCGTTATGGCGAACCTGCGTTGAGACGTTGAGGATCTCCTGCAATGCGCCTTTGCAGATCAGTTTGTGCACGGACGGACGTTCGCTAACCACCACCGACATGCGGCGACGCTCGAAATCAAATGGGATCTCATCCACTTTCTGCCACTGCCCGGATAGCTCGCGCGCAGCATTTTCATCCACGCCTTCCAGCACGGCGGTATCCAGCAGGTTCTTTAGCCCGGTTTGATAATGGCTGTTGAGCCAGGCGGTATGCAGCACGCGCTCGCTGGCTTTACCAGAGATATCCGTATGATTTTCCAGTACGATTTTATCCTGCGTCAGGGTACCGGTTTTATCGGTACAAAGGATATCCATCGCGCCGAAGTTCTGAATAGCATCGAGATGCTTGACGATGACTTTCTGTTTGGAGAGTTTCACCGCCCCGCGCGCCAGCGTCGAGGTGACGATCATCGGCAACATTTCCGGCGTTAAGCCGACGGCAACCGACAACGCAAACAGCGCCGCTTCCCACCAGTCGCCTTTGGTGTAGCCGTTGATCAGCAGCACGATTGGCGTCATCACCAGCATAAAGCGAATCAGCAGCATACTGACGCGGCTGATGCCTTTCTGGAACGCATTCGGTTCACTCTCCTGCTCGCTGACGCGCCCGGCCAGTTGACCAAACCAGGTGTGACCGCCCGTCGCCGTGACGATAGCCTGCGCCGAGCCGCTCACCACGGTGGTGCCCATAAAGCAGAGGGTATCGCACTCGAGCGGGTTTGCCTGCTGTGGGTCACGGCTGCGCGCGACTTTTTCAACGGGCAGCGACTCGCCGGTGAGCGATGCCTGAGCGACGAAAAGATCGCGCGCCTGCACAACCCGCAGGTCTGCTGGGATCATGTCGCCCGCCGACAGTTTGACAATATCGCCCGGTACAAGCTGGTCGAGCGGTATTTCACACCAGCGGCTTTCGCCCTGAATATTCACCACGCGCAGCACGGTGGCGGTGTTGCTCACCATCGCTTTTAATGCGTCGGCAGCGCGAGTGGAACGCGCCTCCTGCACAAAGTTAAGCAGCGTGGAAATCACCACCATCAGCGCAATCACCCCGGCGGCGAAGAGATCTTCGGTCGAGTAAGAGACGATGCCCAGCACCGTCAGCAGCAGGTTGAAGGGGTTGCGATAGCAGCTCCACAGGTGAACCCACCACGGCGCGGGCTTCTGCGCCGGGATTTGGTTATCGCCGTAACGTTCGCGTTTCGCGTTAACTTCAGCCTCGTTAAGCCCTTCCGGATGCGTACCAAAAGCATGCCATACGGCCTCTTCGTCCATCATTGCCACATTCAGGCAGTGCTGGCTCAGAGAATCCGGCATCGGAACGCCAGAGAGATTTTTGCCATCCGGCATCGGGTCGCGCTGGACTAAACGGCGTGGCAGGTGGCGGCTGAGCTGCGCAAGCAGCTGCCGGGTCATATTTTTCAGCATAAAACGTCCCCCGCATCCATTGAATATGGACGCAGATCGGCTGACAGGCACAGGTAATCCGTACCTGTCAGGCACTTAATTTTTCAAACAGGGACATCGAGGATGTCACTGCCTCACGTGTTCGGTAAGGCAGCGAAAACTGACTTACCGGAAAATTACGCTCCCGTGCGGGAGAGGGGTGGGATCGGGATCCATACGGCCTCCGGTAAGATGAATGATTAATAGCGCCGCACATTATACGTATAAAACCATAATGTTTGTGCCAGTTCGGGCGGTATAATACCCCCCGGCAACTAAACCGAACGTAAACCAGACTTTGCTCATTGCGGATTGTTTGCGTAGGATGAAACACTTAGTCTGAAATAACATTTTATTAACATGGAAAACGAGATGCAGAACCGGCTGACCATTAAAGATATTGCACGCCTGAGCGGAGTGGGAAAATCGACCGTTTCCCGCGTGCTGAATAATGAAAGCGGCGTCAGCGATCGTACCCGTGAACGTGTTGAAGAAGTGATGAACCAGCACGGTTTCTCCCCTTCTCGCTCCGCGCGTGCGATGCGCGGGCAGAGCGATAAAGTGGTCGCCATTATCGTCACGCGTCTCGATTCCCTTTCAGAAAACCTTGCCGTACAAACCATGCTGCCGGTGTTTTACGAGCAGGGTTACGACCCCATCATGATGGAAAGCCAGTTCTCGCCGGAGAAAGTGGAAGAGCATCTCGGCATGCTGAAGCGACGTAACATCGACGGCGTGGTGCTGTTCGGTTTTACCGGCGTTAGCGAAGCTATGCTGGCGAACTGGCAGTCGTCGCTGGTGATGGTGGCGCGCGATGCCAAAGGTTTCGCCTCGGTTTGTTATGACGATAAAGGCGCCATCAACATCCTGATGCAGCGCCTCTACGACCAGGGGCATCGCCATATTAGCTACCTTGGCGTTCCCCACAGCGACGTCACCACCGGCAAACGCCGCCACGATGCGTATCTCGCCTTCTGCAAAAAACATAAACTCAACCCGGTCGCCGCGCTGCCCGGCCTCGCCATGAAGCAGGGCTTTGAATATGCCAGCAAAGTGATGACGCCGGACACTACCGCCCTGCTGTGCGCCACCGATACGCTGGCGCTGGGCGCAAGTAAATATTTCCAGCAGGAACGCATGGATAACGTGCAACTCGCCAGCGTCGGCAACACGCCGCTGATGAAGTTCCTGCACCCGGAAATTATCACCGTCGATCCCGGCTATGCCGACGCCGGACGTCAGGCGGCAGAACAGCTGATAGGCCAGGTAATCGGACGCGCCGAACCGCGTCAGATTATTATTCCCGCCAACCTCATCTAAGCCTGAACGCGTAAATTATGTGATCCTCGCTGCGTTTCGGGAACGTTCCCATTTTCTAAAAATCGGTTAACGGATAGGCTACTGCTCAGGTCATCAACACAATATCTCTCCTCGGCACTGAGGTTTTCATAATGAGTAAAATAAATCAGCAGAACATCGATAAACTTATCGAGCTGGTCGGCGGACGCGATAACATCGCCACCGTCAGCCACTGCATTACCCGCTTACGTTTTGTCCTCAACAACCCGGCGAAAGCCGATCCGAAAGCCATCGAAGAACTGCCAATGGTAAAAGGCTGCTTCACCAACGCCGGGCAGTTTCAGGTGGTCATTGGCACTGAAGTCGGAGATTACTACCAGGCACTGATCGCCTCAACCGGCCAGGCGGCAGCAGATAAAGAGCAGGCCAAACTGGCGGCGCGCCAGAACATGAAGTGGCATGAACGCATGATCTCGCACTTCGCGGAGATCTTCTTCCCGCTGCTGCCAGCGCTGATTAGCGGGGGCTTGATCCTCGGTTTCCGCAACGTGATCGGCGACCTACCGATGAGCAACGGCCAGACGCTGGCGCAAATGTACCCGTCGCTGCAAAGCATCTACGATTTCTTATGGCTGATTGGCGAAGCCATCTTCTTCTACTTACCGGTGGGTATCTGCTGGTCGGCGGTGCGCAAAATGGGCGGTACGCCGATTCTGGGTATCGTGCTCGGCGTTACGCTGGTCTCCCCGCAGCTGATGAACGCCTACATGCTGGGCCAACAGGTGCCGGAAGTATGGAACTTCGGCCTGTTTACCATTGCGAAGGTTGGCTATCAGGCACAGGTTATCCCTGCGCTGCTGGCGGGACTCGCATTGGGCATTATTGAAACGCGCCTGAAGCGTATCGTGCCGGATTACCTCTATCTGGTCGTGGTTCCGGTCTGCTCATTGATTCTGGCCGTCTTCCTCGCCCACGCCTTTATCGGCCCGTTTGGCCGTATGATTGGTGATGGCGTCGCCTTTGCCGTGCGTCACCTGATGACCGGTAGCTTCGCGCCGGTTGGCGCTGCGCTGTTCGGCTTCCTGTACGCTCCGCTGGTGATCACCGGCGTTCACCAGACTACGCTTGCTATCGACATGCAGATGATTCAAAGCATGGGCGGCACGCCGGTTTGGCCACTGATTGCGCTCTCTAATATTGCGCAGGCTTCGGCGGTAGTGGGCATCATTATTTGCAGCCGCAAGCAGAACGAGCGTGAAATTTCCGTGCCCGCCGCCATTTCCGCCTTCCTCGGCGTAACCGAACCGGCCATGTACGGCATCAACCTGAAGTATCGTTTCCCGATGCTGTGCGCGATGGTAGGCTCTGGCCTCGCTGGCCTGCTGTGCGGCCTGAGCGGCGTAATGGCAAACGGCATTGGCGTCGGCGGCCTGCCGGGTATTCTTTCCATCCAACCGACCTACTGGCAGGTCTTTAGCCTGGCAATGCTGATTGCCATCGTTATTCCTATCATCCTCACCTCGGTGGTTTACCAGCGTAAACACCGTCAGGGCACCTTGCAGATTGTTTAATGTTTTCACTTTGGGGCGCTCTTGCGCCCCTTCGCATTTCAGGATAGCACTATGAATATTCTTCCCCACTGGTGGCAGAACGGCGTTATTTACCAAATTTATCCAAAGAGTTTTCAGGACACGACCGGTAGCGGCACCGGTGATTTGCGCGGCGTAACCTATCGCCTCGACTATCTGAAGACGCTGGGCGTCGACGCCATCTGGCTGACCCCTTTTTATGTCTCGCCGCAGGTTGATAACGGCTACGACGTGGCGAATTACACCGCCATCGACCCGGCCTACGGTACGCTGGACGATTTCGATGAACTGGTGGCCGAGGCGAAAGCACGCGGTATTCGTATCGTGCTGGATATGGTGCTCAACCACTCCTCCACGCAGCACGCCTGGTTCCGTGAATCGCTGAACAAAAAGAGCCCGTACCGCGAGTTCTATATCTGGCGCGATGGCGAGCCGGGCACCCCGCCCAATAACTGGCGCTCGAAATTTGGCGGCAACGCCTGGCAGTGGCACGCTGAGAGCGAACAATATTACCTGCACCTGTTTGCGCCGGAACAGGCGGACCTCAACTGGGAAAACCCGGCGGTGCGCGCCGAGCTGAAAAAAGTGTGCGAGTTCTGGGCCGATCGTGGTGTCGATGGCCTGCGTCTTGATGTAGTGAACCTGATTTCAAAAGATCAGGCATTCCCGTCTGACCCGGACGGTGACGGACGTCGCTTCTATACCGATGGCCCGCGCGCTCACGAGTTCTTACAGGAGATGAGCCGCGATGTCTTTACCCCACGCGAGCTGATGACCGTGGGCGAAATGTCGTCAACCTCGCTGGAGAACTGCCAGCAGTACGCCGCGCTGGATGGCCGCGAACTGTCGATGACCTTTAACTTCCACCACCTGAAAGTCGATTATCCCGGCGGCGAGAAGTGGACGCTGGCGAAGCCGGACTACGTCGCCCTGAAAGCACTGTTCAGCCACTGGCAGCAGGGCATGCATAATCGCGCGTGGAATGCGCTGTTCTGGTGTAACCACGATCAGCCGCGCATTGTTTCGCGCTTTGGCGATGAAGGCGAGTATCGCCTGCCCGCCGCCAAAATGCTGGCCATGGTGCTGCACGGCATGCAGGGCACGCCTTATGTTTATCAGGGCGAAGAGATAGGCATGACTAACCCGCATTTCACGCAGATAACTGACTACCGCGATGTCGAGAGCCACAATATGTTCGCCGAGCGGTTAGCGCAGGGCCAGGACGCGCAAACCTTGCTGGCGATCCTCGCCAGTAAATCACGCGATAACAGCCGCACGCCGATGCAATGGAATGGCGAAGCGCACGGTGGATTCACCACCGGCACGCCATGGATCGCCCTGTGCGACAACTATGAAGCGATCAACGTCGATACGGCGCTGAACGATCCGAATTCGGTGTTCTACACCTATCAGCAGTTAATTGCGCTACGTAAAACCACGCCGATTCTGACGTGGGGCGATTATCAGGATCTTCTGCCCGATCATCCGTCCCTGTGGTGCTATCGCCGCCAGTGGCAGGGGCAAACGCTGCTGGTGGTCGCTAACCTTAGCGCAGAGCTCCAGCACTGGCAGCCAGACGCCCCTCACGGCGACTGGACGGCCTTAATCAGTAACTACGACGAAGTGGCAAGCGCCCCGTCTGAAATGACGCTACGGCCTTTTGAAGCGGTCTGGTGGCTACAAAATTAACCCTCTCAACCGGCGACTTTCGGTCGCCGGCCCTCTGCAAATCTTACTGTTTTTGTTGAATTTTTAAGCGGTCTTCAGTACTGCAAAATTTACATTAGCCGTAGCGCCCGTCATCTGTACGCTTCGATTTTTACTTTGTTCTACATCAATAAAATCGCAAACTTGTTTGATGCAAATCACTATATATAGACCTTAGAATGCTCGCCGACCCAACATGTTGGGTTTTATCGTCTACAATATCACCATACCCTTCCAATGAAGAAAGGGGGTGATATGTGGATAAATTTGACTGGAGAAGCGCTAACACGCGGACAGGCTTTGTAAATCTCGCCCCCGCCCCGACTTCAGTTCTGTGGATAACCTGTTTTTATAATGGAGTGATCATGACACCGCATGTGATGAAACGCGATGGCTGTAAAGTGCCGTTCAAATCAGAGCGCATCCAGGAAGCTATCCTGCGTGCCGCTAAAGCAGCGGGAGTCGATGACGCAGACTATTGCGCCACCGTCGCGGCAATCGTAAGCGAGCAGATGCAAGGCCGCAGCCAGGTTGATATCAACGAGATCCAGACCGCGGTTGAAAACCAGCTGATGTCTGGCCCGTACAAGCAGCTGGCGCGCGCCTATATCGAATATCGCCATGACCGCGACAGCCAGCGTGAAAAGCGTGGCCGCCTGAACCAGGAGATTCGCGGCCTGGTCGAGCAAACCAACTCGGCGTTGCTCAATGAAAACGCCAATAAAGACAGTAAAGTGATCCCAACCCAGCGTGACCTGCTGGCCGGTATCGTCGCGAAACACTACGCACGTCAGCACCTGCTGCCGCACGACGTCGTGATGGCGCACGAACGTGGTGTTATCCACTATCACGACCTTGATTACTCCCCGTTCTTCCCGATGTTCAACTGCATGTTGATCGACCTGAAAGGGATGCTGACGCAGGGCTTTAAAATGGGTAACGCGGAAATCGAGCCGCCGAAATCCATCTCTACCGCGACTGCCGTTACCGCGCAGATCATCGCGCAGGTTGCCAGCCACATTTATGGCGGCACCACCATTAACCGTATTGATGAAGTCCTGGCCCCGTTCGTGACCGCCAGCTTCAATAAACATCGCCAGACCGCTGAAGAGTGGCAGATTCCGGACGCAGAAGGCTACGCCCATTCCCGTACGGAAAAAGAGTGCTATGACGCCTTCCAGTCGCTGGAATATGAAGTCAACACGCTGCATACCGCCAACGGCCAAACGCCGTTCGTCACCTTCGGTTTTGGTCTCGGCACCAGTTGGGAATCGCGCCTGATTCAGCAGTCCATTCTGCGTAATCGTATTGCGGGCCTCGGCAAAAACCGTAAAACCGCCGTGTTCCCGAAACTGGTGTTCGCTATCCGCGACGGCCTGAATCACAAACCGGGCGATGCGAACTACGACATCAAACAGCTGGCGCTGGAATGCGCGAGCAAGCGCATGTATCCGGACATCCTGAACTACGACCAGGTCGTGAAAGTCACCGGTTCGTTCAAAACCCCAATGGGCTGCCGCAGCTTCCTCGGCGTGTGGGAAAACGAAAACGGCGAGCAGATCCACGATGGCCGCAACAACCTCGGCGTCATCAGCCTGAACCTGCCGCGCATCGCGCTGGAGGCCAAAGGCAATGAAGACGCGTTCTGGAAACTGCTGGACGAACGTCTGCAGCTGGCGCGTAAAGCGCTGATGACCCGTATCGCACGTCTGGAAGGCGTGAAAGCCCGCGTGGCTCCTATCCTGTATATGGAAGGCGCGTGCGGCGTGCGTTTGCAGGCTGACGATGACGTTTCTGAAATCTTCAAAAACGGTCGTGCGTCTATCTCACTGGGTTACATCGGCATTCACGAAACCATCAATGCGCTGTTTGGTAATCAGCACGTTTATGACAATGAAGCGCTGCGCGCCAAAGGCACCGCCATCGTTGAGCGTCTGCGTCAGGCCGTTGACCAGTGGAAAGATGAAACCGGCTACGGCTTCAGCCTCTACAGCACACCGAGTGAAAACCTGTGCGATCGTTTCTGCCGCCTCGACACCGCTGAATTCGGCGTGGTACCTGGCGTCACCGATAAAGGTTACTACACCAACAGCTTCCACTTAGACGTTGAGAAAAAAGTTAACCCGTACGACAAAATCGACTTTGAAGCCCCGTACCCGCCGCTGGCGAATGGCGGTTTCATTTGCTACGGCGAGTACCCGAACATTCAGCACAACCTGAAAGCGCTGGAAGATGTCTGGGATTACAGCTACAAGCACGTGCCGTACTACGGCACCAACACGCCGATCGATGAATGCTACGAGTGCGGTTTTACCGGTGAGTTCGAGTGCACCAGCAAAGGCTTCACCTGCCCGAAATGCGGCAACCACGACGCCTCCCGCGTATCGGTCACCCGCCGCGTGTGCGGCTATTTAGGTAGCCCGGATGCGCGTCCGTTTAACGCCGGTAAGCAGGAAGAAGTGAAACGCCGCGTGAAACACCTCGGCAACGGGCAGATCGGTTAAACGACTACCCCTCACCCCGCCCTCTCCCACAGGGAGAGGGCGAAAACCGCTCCGGCCTAAATGTTCTGCTCGGTCGGTCCCCTCTCCCTGTGGGAGAGGGTTAGGGTGAGGGGCTCCAGCCCGCACAATACTCAAGAAGAACAACCATGAATTACCATCAGTACTACCCCGTCGATATCGTCAATGGCCCCGGCACACGCTGCACGCTGTTTGTGGCAGGTTGCGTTCACGAATGCCCCGGCTGCTATAACAAAAGCACCTGGCGCGTGAATTCAGGTCAGCCATTCACCACCGAAATGGCCGACCGCATCATTGCCGATCTCAACGACACGCGCGTGAAACGTCAGGGGATTTCACTCTCCGGCGGCGACCCGCTGCATCCGCAAAACGTGCCGGAGATTCTTAAACTGGTCAAACGCATCCACGCGGAATGCCAGGGAAAGGATATCTGGGTGTGGACCGGCTACAAGCTGGACGAGCTGGACGCCGCGCAAATGGAAGTGGTCAACCTCATCAACGTGCTGGTTGACGGTAAGTTTGTGCAAGATTTAAAAGACCCTGCGCTTATCTGGCGCGGCAGCAGCAATCAGGTGGTGCACCACCTGCGCTAGTCTTCGAGCCGTTTGTCAGCATCCTGATAAACGGCAGATTTCTCCCGTTTGCCAATCGCTATCACCAGCACCGTAACCTGAGCCTCTTGCACCTGGTAAACCAGCCTGAACCCGGAAGCCTTTAGTTTGATTTTGTAGCAATCGGGAAACGTTCGTAACCTGTCAGCTTCATTGCGAGGATGAAGCAAAACTGACTTCAGTTTCTTTTTAAACTGCCCCCGGACGGTCGCACCTAACTTTTGCCACTCTTTTAACGCCCTCGGGTCAAAGGCCAGTTCATAGATCATCCAGACTGACCTTAACGGCCTCTTGCGGATTGGCCAGTCTTTCCCTGACAGAATGCAGCAGCGCCTCTTCACTGTCGCTTATAGTGACGTTTTTTACCGGCATCCGCCCGTTATCCGCCACATACTGAAACAGTAATCGCACGGCTTCCGTGGGAGTGATGTTGAGTTTTTCCAGCACGGCGTATGCCTCTTTCTTGAGTTGATCGTCAAGCCTGACGTTGATGGTCGCCATTGTGCCCCCAGAAAAAGAAAAAGTGTAATGCATTATAGCATTACACTCGTTTTACATTCGATTCTGGAAAACGCCTCTCAAAACCGGCTCACACACTCCATCGCCACGGTTTTAAACTCCGCAAAATCCCGACAGGTGCACAACCGTGCCATTGCGCGTTCGCGCAGGAAGGTGACAAAAATATCGTAGATCGCCATCGCTTCTTCATACTCGCGTTTGCTGATCGCGAGCAGGAAGATGACGTGCGCGGTTTCCTCGCCCCACGCAATTCCCTGCGGTGCCAGCACCGTGTAGACCACCGTTTTTTGTGCCAACAATCCCAGGGCGTGAGGCAGCGCGATGCCGTCGCCGAGCATGGTACTGACGATGGCTTCACGCTCCACAACTGAAGAGTGGAACTCGGCGTCAACAAAGCCTTCATCATGAAGCTGAGCGCAAAGTTCGCTAAATAATGTCTGTTGGTCGATATCGCCGTCGATAATGCGAAAGTGCGCAGCATCGAAATATTTGTTCAGCATCCACGGACGGGTGCGGTCCACCAGCACCAGTTTGCCGATTTGTTCAAGCTGGAACTCGGTCGGGAACGGGGCGATGGTCACCACCGGTTTATCTTTTTCGTTAATGCGGGCGGTCGAGATAACAAAGTCTTCACTGATGCTCTCCCGCTGTTCGTAATCACGCAGCGAGAGCACATCGGTCACGTCAATTTGCGGGTATTTGCGCTGCAACACCGCTTCAATCATGCGCACCATCGCCGTGCTGGTGTCGCACACCAGCAGGACACGCGGCTGGCGCTGATAGCCAATGTTGTAATGTCGCTCCAGCCCGACGCCGATGTGCAGCACCAGGAACCCAACTTCGTTTTCGCTGATGGTGTACGGGGTGTATTTTCCCCAGCTCGACACCGCCGCCAGCGTCATGTCCCACGCCATCGGGTAGTGCTGTTTGATGTTATCCAGCAGCGGGTTGGGGATCATGATTTGATAACGCACGCGGGTGATCATGGTTTTGATATGGGTGAGCAGGTCCGCGTGCAGCTGATCGTCGTTTTGCAGGTTGTAGTTATAGTGGCTGTTGATGTAGCTGAGAATGTAGTTCACCAGCGCTTCGGCATCGTCGGCACTGATGGCGCTTGGCGAAACCTGCTGCGTCTGACGCGCGGAGATATGCACGCACAACCAGGCTTTCTCCGAGTCGGCCAGCGGTTTGCCCGCCAGTTTCTGCATGGCCGCCGCGATATCGCGCGCCGCTTCGCGCACGTTCTGCGAGACCTCCTCTTCCGCCGCAAACTCTGCCAGCGGGAAACCTTCGCTGATACGGCGTACCGCTACTGCGCAGTAAAGACGAATGAAGCGTTCACCTTCGTCGGTCAGGCGAATCGCGTGGCGGGTGAGCGTTTCCTGCAACGTCGCGGTAAGCGATGTGATAGCCCCCGCATTGAGCGCTTCCGCCATCAGTTGGGCATTAAACCCTTCCTGCTGCGGCAGTTCCCAAAGAATATCCGTCAGGCATGCGCGAATAGAGACTTCACTGCCAAACAGCTTCATGCCGTGGCGCGGGCGCGTCTCCAGCGTCAACTGATAACGCTGAAAACGTTCACGCACAGCGATCATGTCGTTTTGCAGCGTGGCGCGGCTGACAAACCACTCATCCGCCAGATCTTCCAGCTTGAGTGAAAACGCGGATGTCAGAAAGCGCACCGCCAGTGAATGCTCACGCTCGCTTGCCGAACGCGGAATTCGTAGCGTGCTCGGCGCGCTTTCTTCCAGCTTTTGATAGCGATTCGGGTCGCTGATATTGAGCTGATAGCCGCTGCCGCGCGTGAGTGTAAACTGCGCGCCGTAGCTCGCCAGCAAGGCATTGAGCGCCGTGATATCGGCGCGAACGGTACGGGTGGAAACGGACAACCGTGCAGCCAGCTCATCCTGCGGCAAAACTTCGTTTTGCAGTAAATTGAACAGTTGGGCTAAACGTTGGTTGGGGAATCGCACGTCAGTTTCCTTATTACGCCTCAGGGGTTAAACGAAATCACCATCTGCGATGGGCTGCCCACCGATGTGTATTCGGGGACAAACGTTAGCTTGCCATCGTCAGGCGCGACGCGAAAACGGGTGATGTTATCGCTGCGCTGATTCATCACGTACAGCCAGCGACCCGCGCTATCCAGCGTCAGGCTGCGCGGGTAGTCGCCTCGCGTCCATATATTATCATTTTGAATCAATGAACCGTCATTCATAACCGTGAAGTGAGCAATACTGTTGTGCAGGCGGTTGGCAACATACAGCTGTTTTCCGTCCTCACTGATTGCCAGCCCGGCGGCGAAGTTGGTTCCCTGATACGCTTTCGGCAGCGACGATACCGTTTTCCCTTCCTGGAGTTGCCCGGTTGTTGCATCAAGTCGGTAATGCGTCAGCGTGGAAGACTCTTCGTTGATCAACCAAAGCCCATCGCCTTTTGCTGTAAACACAAAATGACGCGGCCCCGCGCCCGGCGACGAAGCATTGATGAATGGCGGCGTGTTGGGGATCAACTTGCCGTTCTTTTCATCCAGACGATACTGGTAGATCCGATCGAGGCCCAGATCGGTTGAAAAAACATATTTCCCGCTGGGATCGGCGGCGATCATGTGAGCATGCGGGCCATTATGATCGCTGGCGGCAAAGCTGCCTTTTACCGCAGCCGCAGGTTTTGCGGCGCCGGGATCACCCGCATCCTGATGAAAATCGCTGGCCTCCGCCAGGCTGCCATCAGCTTTCACTGGCAACATCGCCACGGAACCGCTGACGTAATTCGCCACCAGCAGATGCTTTCCACCAGGCGTCAACGAGAGATACACCGGGCCCGCGCCGCCAGATGAAACCTGATTCAGCTCATGGAGTGCGCCCTTCTCATCCACCCGCAACGCCTGCACCATGCCCTTCTCTTCTTCGCTCGCGACATACAGGGTTTTGCCATCGGCAGAGACGGTAAGCTGCGCAGCATTGGGCAACGAGCTGACCAGAGTTTTGTCGCTTAACGCCCCGGTTTGGCTGTCGAGGGTAAAGCGGTACACGCCTTCGCCGTTGGGGTTGTAGGTGCCCACCCACGCGTATTGCGTCTGCGCGATGGCGGTAGTAGCAAGCAGAGAAAGTGAAGCGACAAGCAGGTGGTGGGATGGGTGCATGATGGCTCCTTGGGAATGGTGTGGTTGGTTTCCCCTCACCCTAACCCTCTCCCGCAGGGAGAGGGGACCGACAGTGCAAATGTGAAAGACCTGCGCTGGTTTTCACCCTCTCCCTGCGGGAGAGGGCCGGGGTGATGGGTGCCCTTATTACTTCACTAACACCTTCGTCATCTCCAGCAGCGCGCGCACGTCGTCCGGGCGAGTGTTGCCGCTGGCTTTATCAATAATAGAACTGTAGATGTGCGGGATGATTTTGCTTACGCCAGCATCGAGGGCAATTTTCAGGATCTCGCTGAAGTTTTCCAGATCGATCCCACCCGTTGGTTCCAGCCAGAAATCGTGACGCGCGCAGGCTTCCGCCACCGCTTTGTATTCCTCACGACACTTCAGGCCACCCATCGGGAAGTATTTGATTGAGCTGCCGCCCATATCTTTTAGCAGAGCGATCGCCGTTTCAACCGGCACGATGCCATCCGGCGCGGTGCTGCTCAGCGGCCCGGTGGAGATTTTCACCATGCCCGGCGTGCCGGTTGGAGAGACCAGACCGTTCACTACGGTGTCGTTCTGGCCCAGCAGCGCACGGCTGGTTCCTACACCGGTGAAGACCTGGTTGACGTGCTGCGGCTGCACTTCAGCAGAGATGGCGCTGACCATTGCCGACTGATTCGGGTCGCCCGCGCCCAGACCCACGGAGAGTGCATTATCAATCCGCGCCGCGTAATCACGCATATCCGCCACGGCGCTGGCCACGTCCGGGTAATTTTTGGAGAGCACGCCCACCAGCACATGACCTTCCGCCGCTTCATAAATCTCGCTGGCGTTTTCTTTGCTACCCGCCAGAACGTTCAGGCAGACGCGGTCACGGTAAAAGTTTGGGGTCAGTTTCATGCGTTAATCTCCTGTTTGATCACTTCAGCAATACGGCGGGCCACGATATCCAGCTGCGCCTGGTCGACGCTGCGCACGTCGGCTTCGATAATGCCTTCGTTGGCTTTGTAGCCACGGAAGTAAATGGCGTATTGTCCCTGCTTCAACGCATCGACCAGCTCGCCCGTGCCAATGCCGGTAACGGCTTCGTCGAATTTAATTTCGGTACGCGCGATATCACGCCCGGCGCTATCCCAGACCACGCGAGCAGACACGCCATTGAGCGTATTCAGTGCGTCGATAAACGGCGTCATCTTCGCCACCATCTCCGCGCCGCTCTCTTTCGTTGCGGTAAGGTAGTGTTCAATGGCGCAGGTCAGGCCGAGAATGCCCTCTTTGCCCACTTTCATTGCGCGGCCAATGCCCGCGGTCTGGCGCTTCACCCACTCAACGTACTGGGTTTTGCCGATCACCAGTCCGCTGGTCGGCCCTTCGATGGCTTTCGCACCGCTGTAAATGACCAGGTCCGCGCCCGAGCGGTAGTAGCATTGCAAGTCTTCTTCCGCTGCGGCATCGACAATCAGCGGCAGGTTATGTTTGCGAGCCACAACAACCGCCTGCTCAACGCTGAGCATGCTTTTCTGCACGCAGTGGTGAGATTTGATATACAGGATAGCCGCCGTGCGTGGGGTAATTGCCGCCGCCAGTTGTGCTGCGGAACATTCGTTGGCGTAACCCGCTTCCACCAGTTTGCCGCCGCCCAGCGCAACCATCGTGCCCACCGGCGCACCGAAGTTGACGTTATGACCTTTCGGCAGCACGATTTCGTTGTTTTCAACTGGCGTGACGTGCAGGTTTTCCAGAAGCCAGTCGCTGTCTTTCACCAGCACCGCCGCCACGGACTGCGCGATGCCTGCCGATGCGCAGGAGACGACCGTCGCCCCTTCCACATCCAGCAAATTAGCAATGTACTCGCCGGTTTTATTGACCAGGTCTTTCATCTCGAAGTACTGGTTCATGCCGTCCATCGCCGCCTGTACCACTTCCGGGCGTGGGGTTGAAACGCCCAGCGCCGTCATACGGCCAGAGGTGTTGATCACTTGCTTTAAATTGTATTTCTCAAAAATCGAAGGCATTTTCTGCACTCCCTTGTTCGGTCATATAGCCCTTGCCTGCACGAACGGCAGCCAGCGGCACCAGAATTTTGTCAGCCTGAAGCGAAACGTTTTCCGCATCGGTCAGGCTCATTGGTTGATCTTTCACAGTGAAAATCGTCAGATCCGCATCCATCCCCGGCGCCAGGTGACCTTTATGAGTCAGTCGTAAGCCTTCTGCGGCATGCGAGGTGACGCAGGCAATGACCTGCGGCAGCGACAGACCGATGGCGAGGAATTTGGACATCACCAGCGCCAGCGAGCGTACCGGGCCGTCGATGCGATTGCGGCAGTAGATATCGGAACTGATGGTGTGTGGCAGAATGCCCATTGCGATGGCGCGTTTCGCTACCTCAAAGCTAAAGCTGGCGGTACCGTGGCCGACATCCAGACGCACGCCACGCTTCAGCGCGCGCGTAATCGAGGCGCGCAGTTCGCCCTCCGGCGTCAGGATGCGGTTCGGTTTGCCGTTGTAGCAGTGGGTAATGATGTCACCAGAACTCAGCAGGTCTGCAATCTCATCCAGGTTCGGCGGGTTGTTGCCGATATGCACCATCAGCGGCAAATCGCCGTTGGCTTGCTGCATGGCTTTCGCATGTTCCAGCGGCGTGATGCCGTTTTCGCCCACCACACTGCTGCTCATCCGCGCCTTCAGGCCGACGATAAAATCAGGGTGACGTTTTACCGCCTGTTGCACCGCATCGGCGTCAATATTGGCCATATTGGCCAGCTCGTTCTGGGCAATCAGCCCAACGCGGGAGATATTCAGCAGCGCATAAACGTCGGTCGCCGACTGGCGGGTGAGTTCATAGAATTCATCCACGTCATCTGCCCCGGTGCTACCGGCATCGATAACGGTGGTTACGCCGGTGGCGATACCGACGCTATCGGGTTCGTCGTGATAAATCGGCGATTTCGGGTAGCAGTGAACGTGGGAGTCAATCCAGCCCGCGCTGACGTAGTAGTTGCCGTGCAGGTCGATCGTTTTCTTGGCGGGTGACGTCAGGTCGCCCAGCGCGTGGATTAAGCCATCCTGAATGGCGATATCGGTCAGGGTATCGTCGACGAGGCGCGCACCGCGCAGGAGTAAATCAAACATCTCGTTCTCCTGAGAGAGCGGGCGTTTTCACGCCCGCCAGGGTCATTGCCGGATGACGGCGTTACCGCCTTATCCGGCCTACCGTTCGTAGGCCTGATAAGCGAAGCGCCATCAGGCAGTTAGCTAATCGCGATTGGGAACAGTGCGCCAAACAGCATCGCGCCCAGAATCGCACCGCCGGTAATCGGCTTCTGCCAGAGGTAGAAAAGCAGCGCGCCAAGCAGGGAACCGATACCGATTGGAATGGATGCGGTCATCGCGCTGAGAATAATCAACGGCCCGAGGAAGCGGCCAGAGGCGTTACCTGCCCCCATCATCACGTCGGCCCCGTAGGTGGAGTCGCTCTGATTGATGGTGAACTTACGCGCCAGAATAATGACGTAACCAATCGCCAGGCCAATCACCAGGCCGGTAATCAGTGAAGCGATAAAGTTGGTCACCGGGAACATGATGCCCGCGCCCAGCAGCAGTGCCGGAACGCCAAGGCCGACGCCGGTTTGAATCGCGCCGCCGATATCCAGAATCCCCACCAGCGAACCTTCGATGATGCGGGCGAACAGGAAGCTTGCGCCAAACGCTGCTACCGCGCCGTAAGCGCCGGTATCAATCCCGGCACGCAGCATCGAGACAAACGCCACTTCGTTAAATGCGCCAATGCCGTAGAGGTAGTACATGTGCGTCCCGGCGAACACGCCGGAAGAGAGCAGGCCAACAAAGATCGGGAACGACCAGTCGGCATACCAAAAACCTTTATTCTGTTCCATTTCGAGGCTCCCGTTATTTGCCGCTGAGCGAGCTGTGGATCAGATCGAGCCAGTTCGGCACGGTCAGATGGAAGGATTCGATCATCTTCATATCGAAGCCGCGGAAGAAGGCGCTCAGGACAAACAGCACCACGATGGCGCTCATCATCACTTTGGTGATGCGGTTCCAGCCGCTCTCTTCAACGCCCTTACCAATCAGGATACCCAGCACCAGACCCGGTACGGCGTTCCCCATGATCATCTGCGCTGCGCCGCCAAAGACGGTCGCCCAGAAGCCCGATTTCTTGCCCGCGTCAATCGCCGCCAGCCAGAAGATAACCGGCATCACCGTGTTCACCAGCAGGTTCGCTGCCGGAACCAGTACCTTAACGGCGGTCACCTGAAGTGATTCCGGTACTGAGGAGGCGGTTAAGTTGAGGAAGGTGACGACCAGCATGCCGATCACGCCGCAGGCAATCGCCATTTTCTTCGGATCGTGCAGCGTCTCGCCGACGTTACGGTTTTTGATCATCAGTGCCGCCGCGCCCCAGTTCGGGATGATGCGGTGGTCAACGTCCTGGGTAAATGAACCTGCTGCAACGGAAGAGGCCCAGGCGTTAAAGAAGAAGCCAAGACCAAAGGAGAAGTGTGACGCCGGGTCGCCTTCACAGGAGTTCAGCTCCCCCAACGTACGAAACGCGCCCATACCTTGCGTAGTAGGCGCATGGAACATGCGTGCAGCACCGGCCCCTACACCGACGCCGACCAGGCCGCCGATAATGAGCGATTTTATTAATATAATTAAGAACATCAGTCTGCCCTTCTGTGTGATTTAGCTCTGCGTGACGAAATCCACGTTGTCGAGATTGATGGCGGTCACGTTGACGGTCACATCCAGCTCCACGCTGTAGGTGCGTCGTTCCCGGCGCAAAAAGAAGAATAAGAACGCTTCTTTGCGCACCGCTTCATACGCATGAACAACCTGCACATCCTGTGGCTCAATACGCAGTAAGATGTGCGGTGTATCTTTCATCACCGCGGCCTGGACATGGTTTAGCGCGTCGGCAAAGGCGCGCGCTTTGGCGTCGCCTTTACCTTTGACTCTCACCGTTTTGGTGAATTGTTGTTTCATACTCACGCGCCGTACTTCTTCTGCCACGCCTGTACCAGACGCTCGCCCAGCTCTTCTTTATCCATAAAACCGAAGCCCAGTACGTTGCAGCCTTCGTTGATGGCGGTCACGCCCTCTTCCACCGAGCGCATACCGTATTTGGCTTTGTAGCCATATTTGGTCTGCGCGGTAATCGCACCCGCACCGCCGCTGCCGCAGAAGGAGATGCCGAACGTGGCGTTTTCCGCTTTCATCATGTCGCCCAGCTTCATGTCAGCAGCGACACCCGGTACGACCACGGCACGACCACCGGCTTTCTCAACGCCTGCTGCCACTTTCTGGCCTTTGCCTAAACGATCGCCAATCACAACGGTAATCTGTTCCATGTTTTGCTCCTTAAAGGTTTTCTTTTGCGACTTCGAAGTGCACGGAAAGCAGCCAGGACTCTTCTTCAGGAAGATTGCCAAACTGCGCGACCACTTCGCGGGCAAGTTGCATTGATTCTGGTGAAATTTCGTCGAACAGGCTGGCATCTACTTCTGGCAGCGGCTCACCGGTCACAGACCGATGCGCCATTGCGCGCAGGTGAGAGGTCAACATCTGTTCCTGTACGTCGTTGGGGATAATGTTGTGGCTGCGTAACAGGGCGAAAACCTGCTTCAGCATGGTGTCGGCAAGCTGTTCTGTTTGCGCTGCCGGTTCCACATCATTGTTCAATACCGCTGCATTCATCACTCGTCTTACCCCGTTAATGGCTCTGGAGTTAAAGTAACGGCGCGGGTTGCAGGTTTGTAGCGAGTTGTTTTCCACTTCGAAGTGGAAAGGTGAAGGAGGCCAGTGATCCGTGCCACAAAATTGGCGGTTTTGACGATTTATCGGCGGAAAAGCGTGATATTCATCACGCGAATATGTCCTGAAACGGAAATTTAACGGGGGAAGTGGTCTTGTGAATTTGTACGGAAATGTGAGGTAGATAAGGTTTGCTTATGTGCGGTGTCATTGCCGGATGGCGCTACGCTTATCCGGCCTACAAATCACCGCCCCCGTAGGCCGGATAAGCGTAGCGCCATCCGGCATAACAGCGTGCACTATTTTGGAATATGCAAAATAATATTATCTAAATCCCTGTCGCTGTATTTATCGTTAAGTTCAATAAAAGCAATACCGGCTTTTCGGCAGGCTTCTTTTTTTACCGCATCACGCTGAACCGCATTTCCCTGATAATGACCACCACCCTGATACTCAATGACCACAAGCGGATCGCCATAAGGGGAAATAATAACAAAATCGACGCGTTTATTATTGATGCAAAAATAGGCGTTTTTATTCGGGGAACCAATAAGTTCGCCCATACTGACCTGAGTGAAGAGTCGATGGCCTGGGCGGTTGGTTTTCAGTAACGGCTCCAGACGGATGAAGAGGCCATACTCCTCTTTGTTCATCAGCTTGCTTTTGTGGAAATCGCTACGGGCGACAATATCGAGTTGGTTTTCAGGCTTACTCGTTGGCTTGAATGTTTTTCGCGGTTTCTTTTTATTTGCTAATGCTCCTAGCACAACAAATAAAACAGCAATGATAATTATATATTCCATTTAATATAAACGTCCAAATAATAACTTTCAAGAATACGTCGAAACAATCTAGAATATATAGTATCAGAGAAAACAAGGAATAAAAAAGGCGGTGATATCACCGCCTGCTTAAAATCAACGAAACTTCTTGTGGTTCTCGTTGCGGGTGGCTTTAAACTCTTCCGCCGCCGCTTTGGCTTCCTTCACTTTGCCTTCATTGGCCAGCTTCAGCGCACCGTCGATTTGACCGACCAGCACGTCAAAGCCGTGACGATAATCTTTCATCTCGGCGCTGTCAGCCGCTTTACTTTCCAGCTTCGGCGGAGTTTCTTTCTGGGCGTCCAGCGCGGCGGTACGCATTTCGGTGAGCGCCGCTTTCAGCTCGGTCGCATCCGAGGTGCTTTCCACCACTTTGAGGTTTTTCGCCAGCGTTTCCATATCCTCTTCGAGATCGGCGAACGCAGGTGCTGCCGCGCCCAATGCAAGGGAGGATACGGCCAACATTGCTAAGAGTTTTTTACGCATTGCTCACTTCCTTTTTTATTATTAAGCAATCAGACGCCGCAGGGCGCGTCCGTAAAAACCGGGCGTTATTGCCCGGCGATTTTCATCTCCGGCAGAAGCACGGAGCCACACTGGATATTGCTGCGCGTTTCAATGTCGTCAGCAATCGTGACGATATTACGCCACATATCTTTCAGATTTCCTGCGATCGTAATCTCACTGACGGGATACTGGATCTCACCATTTTCAACCCAGAAACCGGATGCACCGCGAGAATAGTCGCCGGTAATACCGCTGACACCTTGTCCCATCAGTTCGGTGACGACAAGACCTGTCCCCATCTCTTTAAGCAACTTTTCAAAACTCAGCCCACGTCCGGCGATGCGCCAGTTGTGAATGCCGCCCGCGTGACCGGTGCTCTTCAGGCCCAGTTTCCGCGCAGAGTAATTCGTCAGCAGCCACTGCATCAGTACGCCATCTTTGATGATGTCGCGACGCTCGGTGCGCACGCCTTCGCTATCGAACGGCGTTGAGGCCAACCCTTTCAGCAGGTGCGGATGCTCTTCAATGGTCAGCCACTCCGGCAGGATCTGCTCGCCGAGGGAATCGAGCAGGAAGGTTGATTTGCGATACACCGAGCCACCGGCAATCGCACCAACCAAGTGGCCAAACAGACCGGTTGCCACTTCGTTGGCGAAAATGACCGGGGCTTTCATGGTAGAGAGTTTACGTGGCGACAGGCGCGCCAGCGTGCGGCGGGCACACTCTTCGCCGACGAACTCCGGCGTTTGCAGGTCGCCCAGCGCGCGGCCAATCGTGTAGGCGTAGTCACGTTCCATATCGCCGTCGGCTTCGGCGATCACACAGCTGGAGAGCGAGTGGCGCGTTGAGCAGTAACTTTGCAGCATACCGTGGCTGTTACCGAACACTTTGATGCCGTAGTGGCTATTAAAACTGCCGCCTTCGGTATTGGTGATGCGTTTATCCGCCTTCAGCGAGGCCTGTTCCGCACGTGCTGCGTAATCAATGGCTTCATCCGGCGTCACTTCAGCCGGGTGGAATAGATCGAGATCCGGCGCATCAAAGGCCAGCAGATCTTTTTCTGCGACGCCCGCGCACGGGTCTGGCGAGGTATAACGGGCGATATCCAGCGCCGCCTGAACGGTACGCGCGATGGCGTCCGGGCTGAGATCGGTTGAGGACGCGCTGCCTTTACGATTCTGGTGATATACGGTGATGCCAAGCGCACCATCGCTATTAAATTCAACGTTTTCCACTTCACCATAACGGGTGCTGACGCCAATGCCCGTGGTCTTACTCACCGCGACTTCAGCACCATCTGATTTGCCTGATGCCAGTTCCAGTGCGGTGGAGACAGCTTTTTCCAGCGCAATACGCTGTTCTGCAACTTGTGTGATTACTTTCATCGCCAATGCCATAATGTTAGGTAAAGTTACCTGAAGTCTAACAGAGAACCCTTTCTCAGTGTGCGCCCAAGCTGTTAGTATTAGCCTCTTTTTTAAGGAGCCTGAAATGACAAAGCAGCCCGAAGACTGGCTCGACGACGTCCCCGGTGATGATATCGAAGACGAAGATGATGAAATTATCTGGGTCAGCAAGAGTGAAATTAAACGTGACGCCGAAGAGCTGAAGCAGCTTGGCGGTGAGATCGTAGACCTGGGTAAAAACGCGCTGGATAAAATCCCGCTCGATGATGACCTGCGTGCCGCCATTGAACTGGCACAGCGCATCAAGAAAGAAGGTCGCCGCCGCCAGATGCAGCTGATTGGTAAAATGTTGCGTAGCCGCGACGTCGAGCCGATTCGCCAGGCGCTGGATAAGCTGAAGAACCGCCACAACCAGCAGGTTGCCCTGTTCCATAAACTGGAACAACTGCGCGATCGTCTGATTGATAACGGTGATGAAGCGATGGATGAAGTCCTGAATCTGTGGCCGAATGCTGACCGTCAGCAACTGCGTTCACTGATCCGCAACGCGAAGAAAGAGAAAGAAGGGAATAAGCCGCCGAAGTCTTCGCGTCTGATTTTCCAGTATCTGCGCGAACTGGCGGAGAACGAAGGGTAAGTCGCCCTATGCTCTATCCGGCCTGCTGGCCGGATATCGCTTTGCCTGATGGCGCTTCGCTTATCAGGCCTACGATTCACCGAGTTTGTAGGTCGGATAAGCGCAGCGCCATCCGACGCGGTTTTTCACTGCATCACCACCTGACACAACCCCTCATTAAACCGCTGATACTCCACCGCATCGATCCCCTGCGGGTAACTCAGCACCACCAGTTCATGGTCGGCAATCCCCTGATGATACGTCGGATGCGCGTGCGCCCACGGGTTGGCGACAAAACCCATTGATTCATAAAACCGTAGCCGCCGGTGGGCGATTTCCGTGGTAAGCGGATCAATTTCCAGCACCGTTAACGGTGCGCGGGTCAGAAGTTCAGCCAGCAAGATTTTACCGTAACCTTTCGAGCGCAATGTACCATCGACGGCCAGATGCTCAATGTAAAGCATCTCTCCCAGCCGCCAGCTACCGCTCATCCCCACAAATTGCTCACCGTCGAACCACGCCTCCAGCGTATAGCGCGGGTCGTTAAGCGCTTGCGCTTTCGCCGCAGGTTCACGCTGTTCATGCCACGGAAAAGCCTGCGCGTACAGCGCATCGACGCGCGCAAAAAGCACCGAATCAGTTGAAGTGATTTTATGTGTCGAAAGCATCCGTGTTCCCTTCTGAAAATTGCCAATAAAAAAGCCAACCGGTTTCCCGGTTGGCTGCGCAGAAACCTGACCTGAGTGAGGTTACTGTTGTTGCTGTTCCGCTTTTTTCGCCAGGCCGTCCAGCAGTTTCTGATGGATACCGCCGAAACCGCCGTTGCTCATCACCAGAATGTGATCGCCCGGATGCGCGGTTTTCAGCACCATGTCCACCAGCGTATCAACGTCGGCACTCCAGTGCGCAGGCTGCACGCAGGCTTCCGCCACCTCAGCCACCTGCCACGGAATGTGCTGCGGCTGAAGCAGGAAGACTTCATCCGCACGTCCCAGTGACGGGGCGAGATCGTCTTTGCAGACGCCCATTTTCATGGTGTTGGAGCGCGGTTCCAGCACCGCCAGAATGCGTGCCGTGCCGCCCACTTTGCCGCGCAACGCCTGAAGCGTGGCGAGGATGGCCGTCGGGTGGTGCGCAAAGTCATCGTAAACGCTCACGCCGTTGGCTTCACCGCGCAGTTCGAGACGACGACGGGCGTTGATGAACGTCCCCAGCGCGTTCGCCGCATCCGCAGGCGTAACGCCGACGTGACGCGCGGCAGCAATCGCCATAAGGCCATTGTGCATGTTGTGCTCGCCCACCAGGCCCCATTTCACCTGACCGACGACGTCGCCATCGAGCAGCACTTCCCACTCGGAGGCATCGGCGTTCAGTTTTTTCGCCTGCCAGTGGCCCTGCTCGCCCACCAGCTCCTGCTCGCTCCAGCAACCCATCGCCATCGTCTGCTTCAGGTTGATGTCGTTTTCCGGCCAAATAATGCGCCCCCGCCCCGGTACGATGCGTACCAGATGATGGAACTGTTTCTGAATCGCTTTCAGGTCGTCAAAGATGTCCGCGTGATCGAACTCAAGGTTGTTGAGGATCAGCGTACGCGGGCAGTAATGTACGAATTTAGAACGCTTATCGAAGAAGGCACAGTCGTATTCATCCGCTTCAATGACGAAGAACGGGCTGTCGCCCAGACGCGCAGAAACCTCAAAGTTCCCCGGCACGCCGCCGATCACAAAGCCCGGCTTGTAGCCGCACGCTTCGAGGATCCAGGTCGCCATACCGGCAGTGGTGGTTTTACCGTGCGTACCGGCAACGGCCAGCACCCAGCGGTCGCGCAGGACGAAATCATGCAGCCACTGTGGGCCGGACATGTACGGAATGTTCTTTTCCAGCACCGCTTCAACACACGGATTCCCGCGCGTCATGGCGTTACCGATGATCACCAGATCCGGCTGCGGGTCGAGCTGGCTGGCGTCGTAACCCTGAATTAAATCAATGCCCTGGTTCTCAAGCAGCGTGCTCATTGGCGGATACACATTCGCATCCGAGCCCGTTACTTCATGGCCGAGGGAGCGGGCCAGCATTGCCAGTCCGCCCATGAAAGTGCCACAAATTCCCAAAATATGAATGCGCATACGTCACTATCCTTCTTTTATCTGCCGCACATTTTACCCACATGTTCGCCAGCAGAGAAATGCATTTCAGGATATTCCGTACTTTGCTGGCGCGATTCACCTGTGCGCATTCTTTTTATTCTTTGTTAAGATTGTTGCAGTCGCTTTACTCCACATTAACTGCAGGGAAAGTGTTATGAAAACGTTAGGTGAATTTATTGTCGAGAAACAGCATGAGTTTTCTCATGCGACCGGTGAGCTTACCGCTCTGCTGTCGGCAATAAAGTTAGGTGCCAAAATCATCCACCGCGATATCAACAAAGCAGGTCTGGTTGATATCCTGGGTGCCAGCGGTGCTGAAAATGTTCAGGGCGAGGTGCAGCAAAAACTCGATCTGTTCGCCAACGAGAAACTGAAAGCCGCACTGCGCGCCCGCGATATCGTCGCTGGCATCGCATCCGAAGAAGAAGACGAGATTGTGGTCTTTGAAGGGTGTGAACACGCGAAATATGTGGTGTTGATGGATCCACTGGACGGCTCCTCCAACATCGATGTGAACGTCTCTGTCGGGACGATTTTCTCTATCTATCGCCGCGTGACGCCTGTCGGTACGCCGGTCACCGAAGAAGATTTCCTGCAACCGGGTAACAAGCAGGTCGCTGCCGGTTACGTGGTTTATGGCTCCTCAACCATGCTGGTTTACACCACCGGTTGCGGCGTCCACGCCTTCACCTACGACCCGTCGCTGGGCGTGTTCTGCCTGAGCCAGGAGCGCATGCGCTTCCCGCAAAGAGGTAACACCTACTCCATTAACGAAGGTAACTACATTCGTTTCCCGGCTGGCGTGAAGAAATACATTAAGTTCTGCCAGGAAGAAGACAAGTCCACGCAGCGCCCGTACACCTCGCGCTATATCGGTTCTCTGGTGGCGGACTTCCACCGTAACCTGCTGAAAGGCGGCATCTACCTCTACCCAAGCACCGCCAGCCACCCGGAAGGGAAACTGCGCCTGCTGTACGAATGCAACCCGATGGCGTTCCTCGCGGAACAAGCGGGCGGTAAAGCCAGCGATGGCGAGAATCGTATTCTGGATATCATCCCGGAAACCCTGCACCAGCGTCGTTCGTTCTTCGTCGGTAACGACCATATGGTTGACGACGTTGAACGTTTTATCCGTGAGTTCCCGGACGCGTAAATCCGCCAAAAAATGAAAAGGGAGCCTCGCTCCCTTTTTTATTGCTTCGTCGCGACCCTTGTCACTGGCGCATTCTGCCGATTTTCCCACAACACGGTCAGCGCACGTTGCAGGGCGATGAAGACAAACAACAGAATGCCGATGGCGATTTTCGTCCACCATGAACTGAGCGTGCCGTCGAAGTTGATGTAGGTCTGAATCAAGCCCTGAATCCCCACGCCAAACAGTGTGCCCAGCACAGTTCCAACCCCGCCGCTTAACAACGTGCCACCGATGACAACCGACGCAATCGCGTCAAGCTCCACACCCACGCCCGCCAGCGCATAGCCCGCCTGGGTGTAAATCGAGAAGACAATGCCCGCCAGCGTCGCCAGCCCGGTTGAAAGCATATAGATGCGAATCGTCGTGCTGCGAGTGGAAATGCCCATCAGGTTCGCCGACGTCGCGCTGCCGCCGATGGCATAAACCTGATTACCAAATCGCGTGCGATGGGCGAGGAAAATCCCCACCACTACCACCATCAGCATCAACAACCCCATCGCGCTTAAGCGCCCGCCGCCGGGGATCATCCACGCAAGGCTGGAGAGCGTGTCGTAAACAGGATGGTTAATCGGAATCGACTCTTCCGACACCAGATAGCTGACGCCGCGCAGGAAGAACATCCCCGCAAGCGTAATGATGAATGCCGGGATTTTCAGCGCATCAATCAGCAGCCCCATAAATGCGCCGAACGCGCAGCCCATCACCAGCACCAGCGGGAAAGCCAGCAGCGGTGAGATCCCCCAGAACCCAATCGCTTTGGCGAGGAACACGCCGGTAAAGGCGATCACCGACCCGACCGAGAGATCGATCCCGCCGGAGAGGATCACAAACGTCATGCCGACCGCGATGATCCCCAGAAAGGCGTTGTCAGTGAGAATATTGCAAATCACCCGCGTTGAGGCGAAGCCGGGAAACTGGGTCAGGCAGTAGAGATAACCGAGAATGAAAACGCCGAGCGTGATCATCAGCGGTAAGTTACGTTTTATCATGGCCGCGCATCCCCTTCAGTATGCTAATAAAGCGCGGCGACTGAACAATCAGCACGCACAGCACCACCACCGCTTTCACTACCTGATTGAGCTCCGGCGGAAAACCCGAGAGCAAAATCCCGGTATTCATCCCCTGAATAATCAGCGCCCCCACCACCGACAGCAGCAGGTTAAAGCGCCCGCCCATCAGCGACCCACCGCCAATTACCACCGCCAGAATGGCGTCCAGCTCCAGCCAGAGCCCGGCGTTATTGGCATCCGCGCCGCGAATGTCCGCCGCCACAATCACTCCGGCGATGGCTGCGCACACGCCACTCAGGACGTAGGTCAGCATCACCACAATACGGGTATTTACCCCGGCATTTTTTGCCGCACGAATGTTGATACCTACCGCTTCGATAAACATCCCCAGCGCCGTTTTGCGGGTAAACAGCCAGAAAATCAGCAGCGTCACCAGCGCGATGATCACCGGTGTCGGGAACAGCAGCAGCGAGCCGCTGCCCAGCCATGCCAGATGCGGCGAATCAAAGGTGACGATTTGTCCGGTGGTGATCAGTTGCGCGACCCCACGCCCGGCGACCATCAGAATCAACGTCGCCACAAAGGGCTGAATTTTCAGGATCGCCACCAGAATACCGTTCCATAAACCCGCCAGTACGCCAGAGCCGAGCGCCGCCAGCAGGACTACAGGCAGGCTATGCCCGGCGACGGTCATCGAGGCCGCCGTCGCCCCTGCAATCGCCATTACCGCGCCAACGGAGAGATCAATCCCACCGGTGGCGATCACCAGCGTCATACCCACCGCCAGCAGCGCGACGGGTGCGGCGCGGTTAAGAATATCAATCGGGCTGCCGAACAGACGACCATCCTGCAACACCACTTGTAAAAAGTGCGGTGAAACAAGGCTATCGACCAGCAGCACCAGAAGAAGCGCGATAATTTGCGGCATGCCCGTCGGCCATTTGAAGCGGCGTTTGGGCTGGCCTGGCTGGGGTAAGGATTGTGGCATCACGGTTTACTCCTTATGCCGCAATAGCATTCATAATGGCCGGAACGGAGAGCTTATCGAGCGGGATCTCCGCCACCTGTCGGCGATCGCGCATGATGATTATCCGGTCGGCATAGCCCACCAGTTCTTCCAGTTCAGATGAAATCACCAGCAGCGCCAGCCCATCAGCGCACAGGGTTTCGATCAGACGGATGATCTCCGCATGTGCGCCGACGTCGATCCCGCGCGTGGGTTCGTCGAGGATCAGGAACTGTGGGCGCGTCAGCAGCCAGCGTGAGAGCAGGACTTTTTGCTGATTGCCGCCAGAGAGAAATTCGATCGGCTGTTCAGCACTCGGCGTGCGAATGCCGAGCTGACGAATAAAACGCTCGGCAATCTCGTTTTGTTCTTTGCGCGCAATGGGCCTTAGCCAGCCGCGCTGGGCCTGAAGCGCCAGAATGATGTTTTCCCGCACCGACGCGGCGGCAATGATCCCGTCGGTTTTGCGATCCTCCGGGCAGAAGCCGATCCCCAGGCAGGACGCCTGATGCGGCGATCGCAGGGTTTGGCTTTTGCCTTTGATCGTCGCACTGCCGCTGTCGGCGGGTTTGATACCGAAGATCACTTCCGCCGTTTCGGTTCGCCCGGAACCGAGCAATCCGGCCAGGCCGACGATCTCACCGGGGCGTACCTGGAGATCGAACGGTTCGATAGTGCCCTTTTTGCCAAATCCTTCAAACGCAGCGATCGGTTTATCGCTCAGCAAAGTACGGCCTGCACGCTGCAATGCGTGGGTGTCCAGTTCGCGGCCGAGCATCATTTTCACCAGTTCAATCTGCGGAAGCTCGCGCGTTTCCCGGCAGCCCACAAACGCGCCGTTGCGCAGCACGGTAATGCGATCGCTCACCGCGTAGACCTGATCGAGGAAGTGGGTAACGAAGATCAGACTGACGCCCTGATCGCGCAGCTGGCGCATCAGCGTGAACAGCATCTCCACTTCTTTGGTATCGAGGCTGGCGGTGGGTTCGTCGAGGATCAGCACTTTGGCGGAGAGATCGATAGCACGACAAATCGCGACGATTTGCTGCATCGCCACGGAAAACCGGTTGAGCGGCTCGCGGACATCCAGCGAAAAGCCGTAGGATTCCATCAGCGCGGTGGCGCGCTTTTCCATCTCTTTACGGCGCAGAAAACCGAAGCGTTTCGGTTCGCGACCAATGAAAAGGTTATCCGCTACCGACATATTAGGCAGCAGGTTCACTTCCTGATACACGGTGCCGATACCCAGCTGTTGGGCGTGAGCAGTATTTTTAGGCGAGATGGTGTTGCCATCCAGCCAGATTGTGCCGCGATCGGCATGATAAACGCCGGTTAAGGCTTTGATAAGCGTCGATTTCCCTGCGCCATTTTCGCCGAGCAGCGCCATGATCTCACCGCGCCGCAGGCTGAAATCGACGTTATCCAGCGCTTTAACGCCGGGGAAGAATTTGCTTAATCCTTCAGTGCGGAGGATTTCCTGGTGTTGGTTGGTACTCATGGTTTCCCCCTCACCCTAACCCTCTCCCGCAGGGAGAGGGGATAGAATGTGCATAATGGTTGGGTCCTGCTCCGGTTTTCTCCCTCTCCCTGCGGGAGAGGGCCGGGGTGAGGGGCCAAACTCAATACCCCATATTTTTCTTCTTCTCTAACTCTTCTTTTGCCGTATCCGGCAGGTAAAGCGTCGATTTGGTGACGGTCACTTTTTCCGGCAGGGTGCCGTCTTTTTTGAATTTCTCCAGCGCATCAAACGCCGGTCCAGCCATGTTTGGCGTCAGCTCCACGCTGGCGTTTGCTTCACCGGCAATCATCGCTTTATAGATATCTGGCACGCCGTCGATAGAGCCGGTGAGGATATCTTTGCCCGGCTTGAGCCCGGCTTCTTTAATCGCCTGAATCGCGCCGATCACCATATCGTCGTTATGGGCGTAAACCATGCAGATGTTCTTGCCGTTGTTCTCAGCCTTGATGAAGCTTTCCATCACTTCTTTCCCCTTACTGCGGGTAAAGTCGCCGGATTGAGAACGGATAATTTTGATGTTTGGCGCTTTAGCAATCGCTTCGGCGAACCCTTTCTTACGGTCAATCGCCACGCTCGCACCCACGGTGCCCTGCAGTTCAACCACGTTACACGGTTTGCCATCGACGGTTTTAGCAAGCCATTCGCCAATCAACTGCCCTTCGAGGACGTTATTTGCCGTGACGGTGGTCATGTAGAGCGATTTGTCTTTCACATCAATCGAACGGTCGAGCAGGAACACCGGAATCTGCGACTCTTTGGCCTCTTTCAGTACTGGCTCCCAACCTGTCGCCACCACTGGCGCAATGAAGATGGCGTCCACGCCCTGGGCGATGAACGAGCGTACCGCTTTGATTTGGTTCTCTTGTTTCTGCTGACCATCGGCGATTTTCAGGGTGATGCCGCGTTTCTGCGCTTCACTCTTCGCAACGTTGGTTTCCGCTGCGCGCCAGCCGGATTCAGAACCTACCTGCGAAAATCCCACTGTTAAAGGGGCAGCCATGACCATAGACGACATGGCTGCGGAAACTGCTGTGACAAGAAGTAAGCGCTTCCACATAAAGTTATCCTCATAGGGTTATTGTTGGTGAAAAACACGCCTGCGGACAAACTATAGACAATGGCAAATGTAACAGAATGCGTTACATCACAATTCAGGAAAGTGAATGCAATGTTAATTGTCAGTGTTGACAGGAGCTGAGGAGGAA
The DNA here is from genome assembly GCF_057782505.1 of Pseudocitrobacter sp. CD920760. Lineage (NCBI taxonomy): Bacteria > Pseudomonadati > Pseudomonadota > Gammaproteobacteria > Enterobacterales > Enterobacteriaceae > Pseudocitrobacter > Pseudocitrobacter sp. CD920760. The sequence continues at coordinate 536,034 of NZ_CM173490.1, read as the reverse complement.
CAAGGGATCGGGCGATGATTGATATTGCAGAATTTTCGTACGATCCGAGGTGCGTAAAAGCACCAATGTAAACGGTTTCACAAATTTATTCAGGATGCGGCTAACTTTATGGATTTTAGAGTCATCGGAAGGCGCTGAAAAAGGCACCGTCGGTTAGAGAAGAGGTAAAACAGCTCAAGACTTTCGCGATGAGTTGGCTATAATACCCGCCACTTGTTTGCCATACATTTTAAAGGAAACAGACATGAGCTTACTCAACGTCCCAGCGGGTAAAGATCTGCCGGAAGATATCTACGTCGTTATCGAGATCCCGGCGAATGCGGATCCTATCAAATACGAAGTCGACAAAGAGAGCGGCGCACTGTTCGTTGACCGCTTCATGTCCACTGCGATGTTCTATCCGTGCAACTACGGCTACATCAACCACACCCTGTCTCTGGACGGTGACCCGGTTGACGTACTGGTCCCGACGCCGTATCCACTGGAGCCGGGTTCTGTGATTCGCTGCCGTCCGGTTGGCGTGCTGAAAATGACCGACGAGTCTGGCGAAGATGCCAAACTGGTTGCAGTACCGCACACCAAACTGAGCAAAGAATACGATCACATCAAAGATGTGAACGACCTGCCGGAACTGCTGAAAGCGCAGATCACCCACTTCTTCGAGCACTACAAAGACCTCGAAAAAGGCAAATGGGTTAAAGTTGACGGTTGGGACAATGCTGAAGCGGCTAAAGCGGAAATCATTGCTTCCTTCGAACGTGCGAAGAAATAAGCTTTCTTTTTGCGTGATAAAAGACACCGCTTCGGCGGTGTTTTTTTATGCCCGAAGGCATCACCGCGTACTCCGCCTAATCCAGAATTGCCTGCGCCCGAAGTAGAACATCTTCCACCACTTCCGCACTTGCTTCGCCCAGTTTCTTTGCCCCACGCGCGTTAAGATCCATCATGCGAAACTGATTAACCAGCACAACGCCGCTGACGTCGCCGGTTTTGCAGCTCAGTGGAACAGCGAAACCGGCATAGCGCGCATGGTTTCCACCGCGTGTAACAGGCGCGACAAGCACCATTCCTAAGCGATTAAAGGCGCTAACAGAGAGCACTAATGCAGGACGCCCTTCGCCCTTTTGTTCGTGCCCGCTCGTGGGGTCAAACCCCACCAGCACAATATCGCCGCGCGCAAACATTGTGCTTTTTACCATACTTCGTCACCCTGCGGACCGCTTTGCCCCCAAAGCTCTTCTTCGCTTAACGCTGGCGCGTTGATGTCGCACTGGGCCAACAGCGCATCCAGCGAATAGTGCCGTTTTAGCGGCGTCAGGATTATCTGATGTTCTTTCACCTTTACCTCCATGTTCTGCCCGGCAGACAGATTCAACTCTTTGACGACGGTACCTGGAATGACCATCCCCATACTGTTTCCCCATTTTTTGATGGTAACGTGCATAGCGCCCTCCTGAAGTTATACAAAGTATAACTCAGCAGTTCACCGTCGAGTTTGCCTTTTTGGGGTAAAACGCGCCAGCGTCCTTTTTAAGGTTTTCTTTAATCTGGAAAGAAGAACGTAGCGTGAAGAGACAACGGGAACAGATTGCAGAATAAGCGCGGTATGGCGCACAAAAAACAACGCCACCCGAAGGTGGCGTTATGTGGATTAATACTGGTCTTTATCTAACCAGTCTCCGCTTTCTATCAGCGGCAGCCCATCGACCGGGCGCTGATAGACGTACATCCAGGCACTACCGTATGGCGTTTGGATAAGGTGACGAGCGTATTCACCCGCTTTGGTGCGTAGCTCGTCAAGTTCAGCCATCGTCGCCGCATCAACCCGGTAAACCTCACCGTGTACTGTGCCCTTTCCCGGCACTGCGCCTGGATAGTGGCCCAGGCTGTACAGTTGATAATCGGCCACGCTGTGCTGGCCCAGCAACTGGGCGTTGGTCATCCAGTGGCTGTTGCCTTGTTTACGCCGCAAACTGCCGTATACAAATATTCGCATTGCTAAAACTCAAACTGATAGAGCAAATCAAGCGCCTGGTCGATACCAGACACCGCTTCCAGATATAGCTTAGGCATCAGGCGATAGCGTAACGTGAGAGTCGCTAAGGAGTCAAAGATCCCTACACCATATTTCACCTGTAGACCTGGCAGTACATAGCCGCTGACCACCACCTGGGAAGAGTCGCCCACCCCTTGCGTGTCCAGCGCCAGATTGCTTACGCCAAATGTCTCGCCGATTTTACCCACAACCTGACCACTTTGTGCAACCCCCAGGCCAATAAGCATGGATGTCATCGCGGCACTGTCGCTCTGATCGCTGTCCAGCCCCTGTCCACGAACCAGGTAAGAGAGCGCCATCTGTTGCGACATCGCCGGGTCGGAGAAGACTTCGGCTTTCGGTTGGTCTGCCGGGCCGGTGACGCGAATACCGGCAGTCACATCATCTTCGGTGGCGTCCGGGTTACGGATCGCTTCGATGTTCAGCAGCGGCTGATCCGGCGGGCCGGAGAAGAGCAGCTCACCTTTACGCACAATCAAATCCTGGCCGTAGGCGTGGAAGCGCCCTTCCGGAATGTTGATCTGCCCGTTCAGGCCGAGCCCCTGTTTATCCTGCGCCACTTTCAAATCACCGGTGAGTCGCGCTTTCAGTCCAAACGCATCCAGACGCACGTTGTTGCCGACGTGAATGGTCAGGTTACTGTTGATCGGAATCGACGCGCTTTTCGGGTTTTCCGGCTGTAGCTGATCGTTGAGCATCACTTCATCGCTGGAGACGCCCACTGCGCTTTCCGGTACGTCGTGTACCACAATGCGCGCCCACGGCACATCAACGCTGCCGTCGAGCGTAAACAGGCTCGGCGTGGCGTTAAATACCACATCCGGCGAAACGTCGAGGCGCACCATCGGCGGCACGGTAATACGTACCCGGCTGCCTTTCGCCGCCACGCTGGCGCGCCAGTTGTCGATCTGCGTCCAGTCGGCGTTGCCGCTCAGGCTAATGCTCCCCTGCTGCGTGACCACTTCCCCTTGCAGAGTGGATCGCGTGCCGTTGAAGTTCATCGCTATCTGGCTCGGCTGCATGTCGAACGGCATGAAGTTGGCGTCGAGATCGACACCGTTCAACTGCATTTGGCCAAACAGCTGTGGCCCCTGAACGTCGCCCCCGAGACGCAGGTTGGCGTTCAGTGTTCCCGCCGCTTTCTCGCCTTTTGCGAAGATAGGGTTAATCATCGCCAGCGAGAAGTTGCGGATGTTGACGTTGCCGCCCAGGTTACGCCGCCCCTGCGGATCGGTAACCTGAATCTGTCCATCAAGTTGCCCGTTATTGGTCAGGCGAATCATCCAGCCCAGCTCGGCGCGGTTGTTGTGCAGGTCCGCATTGAGATTCAGCGTGTCGAACGCCACCGGCAGCGGCGCGTCGTTGACAATCTGGGTGACCTTCACGTTACGCCCGTTAAGCGTCACTTTCCCCTGCGGCAGGCCTTCTTTGGTCGTGTCCCAGCTCACATCGGCGTTACCGCTGAACACGCCGCTGGCCTGCGTCTCTTCCGGCATAAACGGTTTAAGCATCGCCAGGTCGAAACGGTTAAGGTTCACCTGCGCACGCCCCGTCGCCCCGGCGTCGATGGTCTGCGGCACGCAAAGCTCGGCATTCGGGTTAGTCCAGCAGTGCGGGCCCACGCTGATTTTCTGCTCTTTGTTACGGTAATCGAGCGCGATCGCCCGAGACAGCGACCACGGGCCGACTGGCGTCTGGAAACGGGTATCGCTCAGCGAACCTTTCCAGCGCTCTTCTTTGCGATCAAAACTACCCGCCAGCGCCAGTTGCCCGGAGACCGGTTCACCGTTAATGCGCAGATTCAACGTGTGCTGTTTCTCGCTACCTTTGGCACTGAGATCCACGAGGCTGATATCCACGCCAGGCTGCGCAATACGCTCGACGCGCACATCAAGATTGCCCGCGATCTGGTCGGTGGATTTCACATCGCCTTCCACGCGTACCTGACCGACGGTCAGCTCCTGCCAGCGCAGGCCGCGCGCGGTGATATCCGCCAGCAACTGCGGCGCTTCCACCGTGCCGCGCACTTTCACCAGACCTTTCGCCGTGCCGCCCAGACCCGGCAAGGCATTATCCAGATTAGGCGCGTCGATGGTGGCGTCGAGATTGAGATCTTTAACGCCCAACTCACCTTTCACGTCCGCACTGTTGCGCCCCAGCTCCAGATGCAGACCTGGAATGGTCCACTGCATGTAGCTGTTGCCCTTCAGGGAGCCGTCAACATTCACTTTGTTCTGCTTCACGTTGCCGGTAATTTTCAGCGACGGCACATCCATCTGCCAGGTGCCGCCGTACAGGCTACCCTGGGTTTTGATCAGGCCATCCAGTTTCGACGGCCAGTCCGGCACCTCTTTTGCCGTGTTGATGCCGTGCAGCGCCAGCTCGCCGCGCCAGCTGATCGCCTGCTGCCAGTCGAGCAGGGCTTTCAGCTCGGTGGTGCCTTCCAGCGCCGCGACGGTGAGTTTGTCGAGATTGACCTGAAGTTCGTTGCCTTTCGCATCCAGCTTAATGTTGGCAGGCGGCACGCCCTGACCTTTCACCGCCGTCGCGAACGACAGCGTGTAGTCGGTCATTTTGCCGCTGAGTTTCAGTTTCAGATCGTCGGCCTGGAACTGCTTCTCGCCGGTAAATGGCCAGTACAGCTGCTTGCTGGTCACTTCCAGATTCAGCGGCAACCCGGCTTCGGCCAGTTGCGTTTGCGCGCGCAGTGACATATCCACCGGGCCGGAGAGATTCACACCCAGTTCCAGTTGCTTACGCACATCACCGCCCAGCTTGAGCTTGATTTTCTCGCCCTTCAGCGGGTCAATGTTCAGCGTGCTGTTGAGGGTGATATCCACCGGCCAGTCGTTGGTCAGTTGCGCAGTGCCGGTGGCATTTACCGTGCCCTGGCTGGAATCGATATCCAGCGTGTCCAGCTTCATATTGCCGTCGATGCTGCTCACCTTCAGCAGCATCTTGTACACCGTCAGGTCCGTATCGCCGGTGATGCGCAGTTGCTCGCCGCTGAAAGATTCAATATTCAGATTGAGCGGCAGATGCACATCGGTCATCTCCGGCAGCACCGGTTTCGAGAAGAGATCTTTCATCGTCTCGCCGAGCGGTTTTTCCTGCGGCTGCGGATTGTCAATCTTCGGCTCAACCACCTCTTTCTGCGCCACGTCCGCCACTTTCGGCAGGGCGATCAGCAGCCCTTGCAGCGTGGTTGGCGTCAGCGTCAGGTTTTTCTCCTGCCAGTTCAGCCCGGTCATGAAATCCATCACCGACACGGTGGTGTCGTCGATTTTGATATTCACATTGTTGAGCGACACGCGGCTAAGGGTAATGGGATATGGCGTGGAGAGATTCAGCGGGCCGCTCTCTTCCTCTTCCGCCGCCGGTGCGGACGGCGGCATTTTGCTGCTGTCGATGGCGACGTTGACGTCACGCAGGCCGATGTCGTCCACGCACAGGCTGCTGCTCCACAGGCATTCGGTTTTCACCGCCAGATGAAACTCACCCGCGTTCACCGCCACACCTGGCTGGGTGTAGCGCACGTTTTTCAGTGTCAGATTGCGCCAGCCGCCGGTCACCTGGCCGATCTCCAGCCCCGGCACCCAGCGGTTCGCTGCATTAAACAGCAGATGCAAACCTTTGGTGGTGCCAATCAGGAACGCCACCGCGCCGATAAGCAGCACGATAAAAATCAGTACGCCGAGGCTTATCTTCTTCCATAAACTCATAATTCAGGCCCCAGACCGATGTAGAACTGTAATCCATGCTCGTCTTTGTCGCCCAGCGGTGCGGCAACGTCGAGCTTGACCGGGCCCACAGGAGACTGCCAGCGAACGCCGACGCCCGCGCCGGTTTTCCAGTCGCTGCGGCGGATATCGCTCACCGCTTCGCCGCCGTCCATAAAGACCGCGCCCCACCATTTACCGGTGACGTTGTACTGGTACTCAACCGAGCCCGTCGCCAGTTTAGAAGCCCCTTTCAGCTTGCCGTCATCGTATTCCGGCGAGATCGATTTGTATTTGTAGCCACGAATACTGCGGTCGCCCCCGGCGAAGAAACGCAGATCCGGCGGAACCCGGTCGAAATCGCCGGTTTCAATCCAGCCGAGGTTGCCGCGCATTACAAAGCGGTGTTTGTCGTATAAGGTCCGAATCCAGACGTTTTGCGCCTGCCAGACGCTGAAGTCAACGTCTGAGCCCCAGGCGGTGTTGGAGTAGTCGATGGAGTACCGTTGGGAATCGCCCCAGGTCGGCATCAGGCCGCCGCGCGAGCGGGTACGGCTGATCATCACGCCCGGATAAAACAGCATGGTGGTGTTGGTGACGTTACCCTGGGTAAAGTGGTCGAAGCTCCAGCGCAGGTTAATCGCCCGCTGCCAGCCGCTGGAGAGGTCCCAGTAGCGCGACAGCGCAAGCGTGGTGGAGTCGGCTTCCGTATCGTTCAGGTCGGTGCGCTTAAAGCCCCCTTGCACCAGATAATACTGTTCAAGCGGGTTCTTTAAGAGCGGCATCTTGTAGCTGAAATCGAGGATCTGCTCAGGTGCGGAGACGCTGGCGCTGGTCGTCAGGCTATGCCCATAGGAGTTGATCCACGGTTTTTTCCACGTGGCCTTCACGCGCGGCCCGACGTCCGTCGAGTAGCCGACACCGGTTTCGATGGTGTTTTCACTGCGCGGCGAAACCACGCCATGCAGCGGTAAGACTTTCGTTTTGCGTGATTTTTCGAATTCCGGCGCGACAATCACCGATTTAAACCAGCCGGTCGCCGACAGGCGGCGGTTCAGCTCTGCCAGATCGCTGGACTGGTAATAATCGCCCTGCTTAAACGGCACGAGATGCTGCAAATACTCTTCACGAATCTGCGAGCCTTCAAAAGTGACCGCGCCGAAACGATAGCGCTCGCCGCTGTCATAATCGATATCCCAGAACGCCTGATGGCGATCGAGCGCGATACCAAGCTGGCTCTTTTTGAATTCGCTATCAAAATAGCCGCGACGCAGCGCAACGCTGGTTAAGCCTTTTTTGAAACCGTCGTAATCGCTGTGATCGAGGATAGTGCCAATAGCAGGACGCGTTTTCAGTAGCGCAAGATAATCTTTATCGGTACGCGCACCACCACGCAGAATCACGTCGGTGCCGCCAATGCGCACCGGTTCACCCGGCGTGACTTTCGCCAGTAGCACCTGACGCCCTTTTGCCGGCGGCGGTTTCAGTTCAAAATCAATCGTCGGTTCGTAATAACCGAGCGCTTTTAAGCCTTCACGGATAGCGTCATCGACGCGCGCGCGAAAACGGCGATCTGGCGTGACCTCATCACCCTGAATTGTCGAGAGCTGCGCTCGAACGTTTTTTTCCAGTTGCCCTGAAAGTCCTTCAACCTGCAAACGTATATTCGCTGCACTGGCAACACCGCTGGTCAGCAGTAAACCGACCACACATAACTGGCGGATTTGTCGCACATTTTCTCCTGAATATCCTGTTTCCACCCCAATGGAAACGAAAGCCTTTCCACGGCAATAACGGCGTCGGATACGTATCAACCGATTCCCTGCTCATACGTATGGCGCTCTGTTTTTAATAACCCTAAACGTTCTCGGGTTGAAAAAGAGACAACACCCCAAATTATTCTTATGTTTAAATCTAGACGTATTCGGCGTGTTTATTGTGTTAAAACTCACGCCTGGTTACAACCTTAACTGCTCATCCCGTAATCTGGAGACCGTCCTATGAGCTTATTTGAGAAAAATCACCTTGTGTCTCAATCGGATGCACTCCCAGGGCGCAATACACCGATGCCTGTAGATACGTTACACGCCGTTAACGGTCACTCAATGACGAATATTCCGGATGGAATGGAAGTGGCTATTTTCGCGATGGGATGCTTCTGGGGCGTTGAGCGCCTGTTCTGGCAGCTTCCTGGCGTATACAGCACGGCGGCTGGCTACAGCGGCGGTTACACGCCGAATCCGACCTACCGCGAAGTCTGCTCCGGGCAGACCGGACACGCCGAGGCGGTACGCGTGGTCTATGACCCGTCCGTTATCAGCTATGCACAACTGTTGCAGGTATTCTGGGAAAATCACGACCCGGCGCAGGGCATGCAGCAGGGCAATGACCACGGTACACAATATCGCTCAGCGATTTATGTGCTGACGCCGGAGCAGGAGCGCGAAGCGCACGCCAGCGCAGAACGCTTCCAGGCCGCAATGAAAAGTGCGGGCGACGATCGTCGCATTACCACGGAAATCGCCACCGCCAAACCGTTCTACTACGCGGAAGATGACCACCAGCAGTATCTGCACAAAAACCCGTATGGCTACTGCGGTATCGGTGGAATTGGCGTCTGCCTGCCGCCTCAGCTGGCATAACGCTACGGAGAAATCGCCGCGCGGGCCGTATGCCGCGTGGCGCTAACCACGCTGCCCGCTTCGCGTATTTTACCCTGCAACAGCAGGTTGAAAATGGGGGCCTGCGGGCGATTCAGCCGCGTTTGCAACAGGTGAACGGCCTCAATGCCGAGTTCCCGACACGGCACTTCAACGCCCGTCACTGAGGCATTTCTCAGGTGCCAGCTAAAATCAGTGGTCAACAGCGAGATATCCTGCGGCACGCGCAGGCCATGACGCGTCAGCACGCGCTGCACGCCCACCGTCATCCCTGAACTTCCGGGGAAAATCGCCTCTGGCCAGAGGCCGCGTGGGTGACTACTCAGCCAGGCGTCCAGCGCCTGTTCCGCTTCGTGAGCTGAAAATCCTTCCGTCACAATCAAAGACTGCTCGGGATCAAACGGAACGTGGTAGTCGCGATAAGCCTGTTTTATACCTTCCAGACGCGTATAGAGCGTTTCGCGCCGCAGGCAGGTGAGCGATAACACGCGCCGATGCCCGTTCTCAAACAGATGACGCAGCGCACTGTAACCAATGGCGTGGTGATCCGGCGATACCGCATCGAGCGCCATCTCTTTGTCATGAGAGTTAATCAGCACGCAGGGTTTATTCAGACTGGCTGCGAGCTTAAAGATAGTTGGGTCGTCGGTGCCGATAATAATGATCGCGTTGATGTGCTTACTGCCGGTCTTATCGAGAAAAAGACGAATGTCCGCCTGCCGCTCCTCCAGCCCGCACCAGGAGAGATACACATCGTGCGGGGCCACCGCGTCAGCAATGCCTTTGGTCACTTCCTGATAAAAGGTGTCGCCGTTGGCGGTAAACGTACGCGCCGGCGCAAACACGGCGATGCCATTAATCAGCAAACGCCCGCTCGCCATCTCTTCCAGCACACCTAAACGGCGCGCGCATTTCACTATCGCCGCCCGCGCTTTTTCACTGGTGTACGATTTCCCGCTCAGCACGCGTGAAACGGTGCTGATGGAGTAGCCCGTTTGGGTGGCGATCTGCTTCATTTTCAGCTTACCGGACATGATGTGATCTCGCTCGCAATCAAATTCTGCAAATATTTGCAGAACCAGTAAGCTGATTTTAAAACCTTTTTTTACCCTTTCGCCCATATTCCTGCTTTCCCTGCGAGCATTCTCACAAAATCCGTTTGTCGCCCCGTTTCACCTTTTCTATGTTGCAGACATCAACCCTTTTTACGACGCAAGGTACAGCATGAAGAAGGTACGGTTTGGCATTATTGGTGTGGGGAATATCGGTACGGTTCACGCCCGCTATCTGCTGGCGGGAACGGTCAAAGAGGCCTGCCTGACGGCGGTGTGCGACAACAATCCTGAAAAACACGCGACCATTCGCGCGTTAGTGGGCGAAGAAGTCGCACTGTTTAGCGATGCGCAGGAGATGCTGCAAAGCGGGCTGATTGACGCGGTGATTGTCTCTACACCGCACTACGAGCATCCGCGTTTGTCGATGATGGCGATGCGCCTGGGCATTCATACGCTGTGCGAAAAACCGGCTGGCGTGTACACCGCGCAGGTACGCGAGATGAACGAATTCGCGCGCGGCTGCAATGTGGTGTTCGGCATGATGTTCAACCAGCGCCCTAACCCGCTGTATCAGAAAGTGAAAGACCTGATCGACAGCGGCGAACTGGGCGAAATTCGCCGTTCTAACTGGATAATCACCAACTGGTATCGCTCACAAAGCTACTACAACTCCGGCGGCTGGCGCGCCACCTGGAAAGGCGAAGGCGGCGGCGTGCTGCTCAACCAGGACCCGCACCAGCTTGACCTTTGGCAATGGCTGGTCGGTATGCCCGTTCGCGTGCGCGCGTTCTGCCAGTTCGGCAAACATCGCCAGATTGAAGTCGAAAACGAAGTCACCGCTTACGCGGAGTACGCCAACGGTGCGACGGGCGTGTTTATCACCACCACCGCAGAAGCCCCCGGTACGAACCGCCTGGAAATCGCCGGCGATCGCGGCAAAGTGGTGGTTGAAGAGGGCAAGCTGCGCTTCTGGCGACTGCGCGAATCGGAAACCGAATTCAACGCCCGCTGGCAAAACGGCTTTGGCGAACCGGAGTGCTGGGAAGTGACTATGCCGGTGGCACCGGAGTGCAGCGATCATCACGTGATCACCACCAACTTCGCTGCCGCCGTGCTGCACGGTACGCCGCTGCTGGCACCCGGTCAGGAAGGCATTCGCGGCCTGACGCTCTCTAACGCAATGCACCTTTCCACCTGGACGGACAACTGGGTCGATCTGCCGCTGAATGAAGCACTGTTCAAACAGCTGCTGGATGAGCGCATTGCAACGTCAGTGGATAAAAACGTCGAGAGTAAAACCCTGGACGCGTCCGGAACCTGGTAATGCCCTCACCCCGGCCCTCTCCCACAGGGAGAGGGAGAAAACCGGTCCCCTCTCCCTTGAGGGAGAGGGTTAGGGTGAGGGGGAAAACCCTGCACCGCAGCCATAAAGGAACACAACAATGAGCATCAAAGACGGAATGAACTACGCCCCGGTGGGCAAACCTCAGCCGGTGGTTGCGCCGGGCGAATTTATCATTGCCGCCGCCGCGCTGGATCACGGCCATATCTACGGCATGTGTAACGGCTTGATTGAAGCGGGTGCAACGCTGAAGTGGGTGTTCGATCCCGACCCGGCTAAGGTGGCGAAATTCGTCGAGCAGTATCCGCAGGTGAAGGTGGCTGATTCTCTGGAAACCATTCTGACCGATGCCAGCGTGCAGCTGGTTGCTGGTGCCGCCGTGCCTTCTGAGCGCTGCCCGCTGGGCCTGAAAGTGATGGATGCAGGCAAAGATTATTTCACCGATAAAGCGCCCCTGACCACCCTGGCGCAACTGGAACAGGCAAAACGCAAAGTGCTGGAAACCGGGCGTAAATACGCGGTGTATTACAGCGAACGCCTGCACGTTGAAAGTGCCGTCTTCGCCGGGCAACTGGTGGAACAAGGGGCGATTGGCCGCGTAATGCAAACCCTCGGCGTTGGCCCGCACCGTGAAGGCGAAGGACGCCCGGAATGGTTCTACGATAAAGCCCTGTTCGGCGGCATTCTGTGCGATATCGGCAGCCATCAGATTGAGCAATTCCTCTTTTATACCGGCAACCGCAACGCGCGCGTGGTGGCAAGCCAGGTGCGCAACGTTAATCATCCGCAGTATCCGCTGTTTGAAGATTTCGGCGACGCGATGCTGGCGGGCGACAACGGCGCAACCGGCTATTTCCGCTGCGACTGGTTCACACCGGACGGCCTTTCAAGCTGGGGCGACGGCCGTCTGACGCTGCTGGGCACCGAGGGCTATATCGAAATTCGCAAGTATGTCGATATCACCCGCAAGGAGCAGGATGTGGTTTATCTGGTCAACAAAGAGGGCGAGTTCCGCTATCCGGTGGCGGGTAAAGTAGGCTTCCCCTACTTCGGCGAGTTGATTCTCGATTGCCTGAACCGCACCGAAAATGCCATGACCCAGGAACACACGTTTAAAGCCGCCGAGCTGTGCGTGAAGGCGCAAATGCTGGCCAACGCTCAGGCCTAACGGAGGCACTATGGGACCCATTCATGCAGCGATTATCGGCGCAGGCTCCATTCATGGTTGCCATGCAGACCCGATACTCCAGCACCCGCAAGCCCGGTTGTACGCACTTGTTGATACGGATGTTGACAAGGGCCGGGCGTTGGCAGAAAAGTATAATTGCCGCTTTTACGCCGACTACCGCGACCTTCTGGCCGATGCAGACGTCGATGTGGTGCACATCTGTACACCCCATCATCTGCACCGGGAGATGATTATCGCCGCACTGGCGGCGGGCAAACACGTCTTTAGTGAAAAGCCTGTCGTCATGAATGGGAGTGAACTGGCGCAGATCCAGGCTGCGGTCGAGCGTGCCGATACGCAGCTTGCGGTCTGCTACCAGAATCGCCTTAACCCCACCAGCCAGCGCATCCGCCAGATTATCCAGAATGGAACGCTCGGCAACATGTTAAGCGTCAAAGCCAGCCTGACCTGGCATCGCCACGGCACGTACTATAACGAAAGCCCGTGGCGTGGTCGCTGGGCTACGGAGGGCGGCAGCCTGTTGATAAATCAGGCGATTCATACGCTGGATTTGATGCAGTGGTTTGCCGGCGGCGTGCGGCGCATTAAGGGTGTGGTGGAAACCAGCCTGCTCGAATCGCTTATCGAAACCGAAGATTCGGCGATGGCAACGATGGAGTTCAACAACGGCGCGCGCGGCATTTTCTACGCCACCAACTGCTACACCACCGATTCCCCACTGGCGCTGGAGATCCACTTTGAGCGCGGATTCTTACAGCTCGAACGCAGCACGCTCTGGCAGGTTGTCGATGAGCAACGCACGGCGCTCGTTAATGACGAGCTGCCGCACGGCAACGTCAAACGCTACTGGGGCGACAGCCACCGCCAGGCGATAAACGATTTCTATGCGGCAATCCTCGACCCGACGCAATACGGCGGGGCCGATATTCACGATGCGGCGGTATCGCTGAGAATGGTCAACGCCCTTTATCAATCCTCGGCGCAGCGTCGCTGGATTGACCTTCCCCGCTAAGCAAAATGCGCCCACTGGCGAATTTACACTCTTTTACGCTATACTAGCTGCGAATTCGCCGGTCCAGTGCCTTCGGACCGGTTTTTAGTGTATTCCACACGACGTTCAACTTCCCTTCCGAGGATCTGGCCTTAACGGTCGGATAAGATATGTTAAACAGTATTTTAGTAATACTTTGCCTGATTGCCGTCAGCGCCTTTTTCTCGATATCCGAGATCTCGCTGGCTGCCTCCCGTAAAATCAAACTCAAGCTGCTGGCCGATGAAGGCAATGTGAATGCGCAACGCATCCTGAAAATGCAGGAAAACCCCGGTATGTTCTTCACCGTGGTGCAAATTGGCCTTAACGCGGTCGCCATTTTAGGCGGTATCGTGGGCGATGCGGCATTCTCACCGGCGTTCCACAGCCTGTTTTTGAATTACATGTCTCCTGAGCTCGCCGAGCAGCTGAGCTTTATTCTCTCCTTCTCGCTGGTGACCGGCTTGTTTATTCTGTTCGCCGACCTGACGCCGAAGCGCATCGGTATGATTTCGCCGGAAGCCGTGGCTTTGCGCATCATCAACCCGATGCGCTTCTGTCTTCTGGTCTTCCGTCCGCTGGTCTGGTTCTTCAACGGCCTCGCCAACAACATCTTCCGTATTTTCAAACTGCCGATGGTGCGTAAAGACGATATTACGTCTGACGACATTTATGCGGTGGTGGAAGCGGGTGCGCTGGCGGGTGTGCTGCGTAAACAAGAACATGAACTGATTGAGAACGTGTTTGAGCTGGAATCACGTACCGTGCCGTCTTCCATGACGTCGCGCGAAAACGTGATTTGGTTTGACCTGCATGAAGATGAGCAGAGCCTGAAAAACAAAGTGGCCGAGCATCCTCACTCTAAGTTCCTGGTGTGTAACGAAGATATCGACCACATCATTGGTTATGTCGATTCGAAAGATCTGCTGAACCGCGTGCTGGCAAACCAAAGCATGGCGCTGAACAGCGGGGTGCAGATCCGCAATACCCTGATTGTGCCGGACACGCTGACCCTTTCTGAAGCGCTGGAAAGCTTCAAAACGGCGGGTGAAGACTTCGCGGTTATCATGAACGAATACGCGCTGGTGGTGGGCATCATCACCCTGAACGACGTGATGACCACCCTGATGGGCGACCTGGTCGGCCAGGGCCTGGAAGAGCAGATTGTGGCGCGCGATGAAAACTCATGGCTCATCGATGGCGGTACGCCGATTGACGACGTGATGCGCGTGCTGGATATCGATGACTTCCCGCAGTCTGGCAACTATGAAACCATCGGTGGCTTCATGATGTTTATGCTGCGTAAAATCCCGAAACGCACCGATGCGGTGAAGTTCTCCGGCTACAAGTTCGAGGTGGTGGATATTGATAACTACCGCATCGACCAGCTGCTGGTCACGCGCATTGATAACAAGCCGACGGTATTAGTGCCAAAACAGGCTGAAATCGAAGAGAAAGGTACAGCAGCATAAATCGCTTCCCTGAAAACATCAACGGCTCCCATTGGGAGCCGTTTGCTTTTCTGCCGCTAGCTGCCGTTATGCCATCTCGGTTTGCAGACGCATAACGTGGCGGTTGACCTCGGACATCACAGAATAGTGCTGCTTGTCCTTAATCTTGGGGAGCAAAATTTTCCCCTTATCAAACTCAAAAGCACCAACGTCCTTGATGTACAACCGTCCACGGAACAGGATTTTTACGTACTTTGCCACCTGAAGCGGGTTGTAGCGTTGGAAAATTTTCATTCTTATCTCCTGCGAGTATAACGCCCTTGTTGATTCCAAATTTGGTTCAACGCTCCGGGGCGCAATGTTAAATACCCGTTAACTATAGTCCATAACCACAGAGCTACCCTAGTATAGGGAGCTTTATTTACCTTTTTATTACAATAATTGAGAATTTTCTTTTCAGCTATACGATGAATACAGTATAAGCCTTCGATTTACTGCGGTTATGTGCGTTCCGCCACAAAGTGGCACTAACCTTGCGGGAAAAACATATCAATAGCACTTATGCTTAAAAGCATCGGCCAAGTGGTCGGATCACCTGCATAAAAAGAAGGACACACCATGACCTTACGTTCTCTGTTGGCCATTTCATGCCTGTTAATGCCGTTGATGGCGTCCGCCCACGCGCTGAAAGAGGGTGAACGCGTACCTGCGGTAGGCGTTGCCGATCGCGGTGAATTGATGCTCGACAATGATAAGTTTAGCTACAAAAGCTGGAATAGCGCGCAGCTTCCTGGAAAAGTGCGAGTGGTGCAACATATTGCCGGACGCACTTCCGCCAAAGAGAAGAATGCCGGGCTGATTGAAGCCATTAAAGCGGCGAACCTGCCGCATGACCGCTACCAGACCACCACCATCGTCAACACCGACGACGCCATTCCGGGCACCGGAATGTTTGTGCGTAACAGTCTGGAGAGCAATAAAAAGCTCTTCCCATGGTCGCAGATTGTGGTCGACAGCAACGGCGTGGTGATGAAAGCCTGGCAGCTGGAAGAAGAGAGTTCAGCGATTGCGGTGCTGGATAAAGACGGCCGCGTGCAGTGGGCAAAAGATGGCGCGTTGACGCAGGATGAAGTGCAGCAGGTGGTTACCCTGCTGCACACATTACTTAAAAAATAGCGACGCGGAAGCCGGGGTTGAGGAAGGATTCACGCGGCGTGTAATCGAGGGTTTTCCCCTGCCAGTCGTGAACCCGCGCCCCGGCGGCAACGGCCACCGCGTGCCCTGCGGCAGTATCCCAGACGCAGGTCGGCCCAAAACGCGGGTAGAGCTGCGCCTGCCCTTCTGCGACCAGGCAGAACTTGAGCGATGAGCCAATAGAGGTGGTCTGATGCTCACCCAACTGTTGTAAATATTCAGCGAGTTCCGGATCGCTACTGTGCGAACGGCTAATCACCACCAGCGGCGGGCGTGCATCGCGGGCGTGAATTTGTTTACTCACGCCGCACTCTTCTTTCCACGCTTTGCCTTCGGCTGCGCTGTACATCACCTTCGTGACCGGCGCGTACACCACGCCCAGTACCGGCTTACCGTGCTCAATCAAGGCGATATTGACGGTGAATTCGCCGTTGCGCTTAATAAATTCTTTGGTGCCATCCAGTGGGTCCACCAGCCAGTAGCGCTGCCAGTGCTGACGCACATCCCAGCCCGGCGGGTCCTCTTCCGACAGAATCGGAATGTCAGGCGCCAGCGCTTTGAGGCCGTTAACAATCACATGGTGCGCCGCAATATCCGCTGCCGTGACGGGAGAATCGTCTTTCTTGCTGGCAACGTCCATCGGTAGCGCTCCATCATAAACCTGCATAATGGCATCGCCCGCGTTCCGTGCAAGCTGACATACTTGTTCTAACATTCTCCACCTCGTTGAGATTGCAGTGGTGTTAACTCGTTGTTTTATTTATATCGCATCGTCACGCATTGCGCCATTCCCATCGGCGACGCCGGGTCAGGATATCTGTGAAGCGCTGCCGGTTTCCGGTCATCCTTTTCTGGCATGATTCACATTCTCGTAAGCAACAGAATGTACATACATTTTCTTATGTGCCCTGGATCTGAAAAGGACGCCCCCTGATGATTAAGTTTAGCGCAACGCTCCTGGCCACGCTGATTGCTGCCAGCGTCAACGCCGCCACGGTCGATCTCCGCATTCTGGAAACCACTGATTTGCACAGCAATATGATGGATTTCGACTATTACAAAGATTCTGCCACCGAGAAATTCGGACTGGTCCGCACCGCCAGTTTAATTAATGCCGCCCGCGCGGAGGCCGCCAACAGCGTGCTGGTGGATAACGGCGATGTGATTCAGGGCAGCCCGATGGGCGACTACGCAGCAGCCAAAGGCTTAAAAGCCGGGGATACGCATCCGGTTTATAAGGCGATGAACACGCTCGATTACGTGGTGGGAAACCTGGGCAACCATGAGTTTAACTATGGGCTGGACTTCCTGCATAAGGCCATCGCCGGCGCAAAATTCCCGTATATTAACGCCAATATCATCGACGTTAAGAGCAAGAAACCGCTTTTTACACCCTATCTGATAAAAGAAACCACGGTGAAAGATAAAGACGGCGCAACGCATACGCTGCGTATCGGCTATATCGGTTTTGTGCCGCCGCAAATCATGACGTGGGATAAAGCCAATCTTGACGGCAAAGTGACAGTCAACGACATCACCGAAACCGCCCGCCACTATGTGCCAGAGATGCGTAAAAACGGTGCGGATGTGGTCGTCGTGATTGCCCACTCCGGGCTCTCTGCCGACCCGTATAAGGCGATGGCGGAGAACTCCGTTTACTACCTGAGTGAAGTGCCGGGCGTTGATGCGATTATGTTTGGCCACGCGCATGCCGTTTTCCCGGGGAAAGATTTCGCGGATATCAAAGGCGTAGACCTTGATAAAGGAACGCTGAACGGTGTGCCTGCGGTGATGCCCGGAATGTGGGGCGACCATCTGGGCGTGGTCGATCTGGTGCTGAATAATGACAGCGGCAAATGGCAGATCACCTCGTCGAAAGCGGAAGCACGCCCAATCTACGATACGACGGCGAAGAAATCGCTGGCGGCGGAAGACAGCAAGCTGGTTGAAATCTTAAAAGCGGATCACGACGCCACGCGCGAGTTTGTCAGCAAGCCTATCGGAAAATCGTCCGACAATATGTACAGTTTCCTGTCGCTGGTGCAGGACGATCCGACCGTGCAGGTCGTCAATATGGCGCAGAAAGCCTACGTCGAGCACTATATTCAGGGCGATCCGGATCTGGCAAAACTGCCGGTGCTTTCCGCCGCCGCGCCGTTTAAAGCCGGTGGACGTAAGAACGACCCGGCGAGCTATGTCGAGGTCGAGAAAGGGCAACTGACTTTCCGTAACGCCGCCGATCTGTATCTCTATCCGAACACATTGGTCGTGGTGAAAGCCAGCGGTAAAGAGGTGAAAGAGTGGCTGGAGTGTTCAGCCGGACAGTTTAACCAGATTGACCCGACCAGCACCAAACCGCAGTCGCTCATCAACTGGGATGGCTTCCGCACCTATAACTTTGACGTTATTGACGGCGTGACGTATCAAATTGATGTCAGCCAACCGGCACGCTACGACGGTGAATGCCAGACGGTGAACCCAAAAGCGGAGCGCGTGAAAGATCTGAAATTTAAAGGGAAACCGATCGACCCGAACGCAACATTCCTGGTGGCGACCAATAACTATCGCGCTTACGGCGGCAAGTTCGCGGGCACGGGCGACGGGCATATCGCGTTCGCCTCACCGGATGAGAACCGTTCCGTGCTGGCCAGCTGGATAAGTGCCGAATCGAAACGTGCAGGCGCTATTCACCCGGCAGCGGATAACAACTGGCGCTTAGCGCCGATTGCCAGCAAGGCCGCGTTGGATATTCGCTTTGAAACCTCACCTTCTGAGAAAGCAGCGGCGTTTATTAAACAGAAGGCGCAGTATCCGATGAAGCAGGTCGCGACCGATGATATCGGCTTTGCGATTTATCAGGTGGATTTGAGGAAGTAATGCCCCTCACCCTAACCCTCTCCCACAGGGAGAGGGAACCGATAGTGCGGTATGAACGCTCTGCGCCGGTTTTCTCCCTCTCCCTGTGGGAGAGGGCCGGGGTGAGGGGGCATTTATGCCGCACGTTCATCCCGCACCGCCAGCACTTCTGGCAAATTCAGCTCAATCCAGTCGGCCAGCGCGGCAACCTTCTCACTCACCTGCTCACCCAGCGGCGTAAGGCTATACTCCACATGCGGCGGTACGACCGGATAGGCGATGCGGTTGAGAAAACCATCCTGCTCCAGCGCCTGTAACGACTGGGCGAGCATCTTTTCACTCACCCCGCCCATCTTACGGCGCAGATCGCTAAAACGATGCGTACCCTCGCGCAGCGCGACCAGAATCAATACACCCCAGCGGCTGGTGACATGTTTCAGCACATCGCGCGACGGGCACTGTTCGGCGAAGAGATTACCCTCTTTCAGTTGTTGCGACAGGCTCACCTGACTCATTTTACACTTACCTTTTTGTGCGTACTTACTAAAAGTAAGTTTAGGTGTTAGCGTATTTAAACACAAGACAAACCGATGGAGACTTCCCATGATTGCAATTACCGGCGCAACCGGCCAACTGGGCCAGCATGTTATCGAATCCTTACTGAAAACCGTTCCTGCGAGCACTGTTGTGGCTATCGTGCGTAACCCGGCAAAAGCACAGGCACTGACTGCGCAGGGCATTCACGTACGCCAGGGCGACTACAGCGATGAAGCCGCGCTGAAATCGGCCCTTCAGGGTGTGGATAAACTGCTGCTGATCTCTTCCAGCGAAGTGGGCCAGCGTGCCCCGCAGCATCGCAACGTGATTAACGCGGCGAAGACTGCGGGCGTGAAATTTATCGCTTACACCAGCCTGCTGCATGCGGATACCTCCCCGCTCGGCCTCGCTGATGAACACGTTGAAACCGAGAAAATGCTGGCGGATTCCGGCATCGCTTACACTCTGCTGCGCAACGGCTGGTATACCGAGAACTATCTCGCCAGCGCCCCGGCAGCGCTGGAACATGGCGTATTTATTGGCGCGGCAGGCGACGGCAAAATTGCATCCGCAACGCGCGCCGATTATGCGGCCGCGGCGGCGCATGTAATTAGCGAAGCAGGTCACGAAGGCAAGGTCTATGAACTGGCGGGCGACAGCGCCTGGACGCTGACGCAACTGGCAGCGGAACTGACCAAACAGAGTGGCAAACCGGTTGCCTATCAGAACCTGAGCGAAGCCGATTTCGCTGCCGCGCTGAAAGGGGTTGGTCTGCCTGCGGGTCTGGCGGATATGCTGGCGGATTCGGATACTGGCGCGTCAAAAGGCGGTCTGTTTGATGACAGCAAAACGCTGAGTAAACTGATTGGCCGTCCAACCACGACACTTGCTGAGAGCGTCAAAGGTATCCTCTGAAGGTTACTATTTGGTTAATTTTTGTAGCGTCCCTCCGGGTCATCTTCGATAATGAAAAGATGATACCGGAGGAGCCTATCCGTGCAGGGCGTACCTGACCACTTCACAGACGAAAAAGACAGCGCCAACTTCCGGCACCTGGCGCAGGTGCCGGGCGTGGAGCTGTATCACGCGCATATCTCGCGCTACGCCTTCGAACCGCATACGCATGAAGCCTTCGGCATCGGCACCATTGAGCTGGGCGCGGAGCGTTTTCGCTATCGCGGCAGCCAGTATGTGGCATCGGTGAATTCGATTGTCACCATGAACCCCGACGAACTCCATACCGGTGAAGCGGAAACCGCCGACGGCTGGCGTTATCGCATGATTTACCTCGACCCGACGCAGCTTGAAGAGATCACCGGTGTCCGTCACTGGTGGTTTAGCGATGTATTGCGCCATGACCCGCAGCGCTCGCAGCTTATCGGCCAGCAGATTTATCAGTTGTGGCATACCCGCGATCCGCTGGCTCAACAAGGCGTTCTGCTCGATCTTATTGATACCTTCCGCCCCTTCGCCCATCATGCGCCGCAGAGTGCGGAAGCCAGCCATCGCTTCGACCAGGTTCGCGACTATCTGCACGATAACTACATGCAGCCCGTGACACTCGACGAACTGGCGCAGGTCGTGGCACTAAGCCCGTATCATTTTCAGCGCCAGTTTAAAGCGCATTTCCACGTCACTCCGCATCAAATGCTGATGGCGATCCGCCTGTGGCGCGCGAAAGCGTTTCTGACCCACGGCATGCCTGCGGCCGAGGTGGCGGCGGCCACAGGCCTTACCGATCAGTCGCATCTCACCCGCGCCTTTACCCGGCGCTACGGCATCACTCCGGTGCGCTACCAGAAGCAGGTTGCCAGGCGCTAATGCGCAATCCGGTACAATATTCCCGCCCTGCACCCGCCTACACTGTGGCGAACAGTGGTCAATGTGGATGTAAAAATGATTAGTGGTGTGCTGTACGCTCTGCTGGCGGGGCTGATGTGGGGTTTGATTTTTGTCGGGCCGTTGATCGTGCCGGAATATCCTGCGGTGCTGCAATCGACCGGGCGTTATCTGGCGCTGGGGCTTATCGCCTTGCCGCTGGCATGGCTGGGGCGCACAAGGCTAAAGCAGCTCAACCGGCGCGACTGGTTTACCGCCCTGGCGCTGACTATGATGGGCAACCTGATTTATTACGTGTGTCTGGCGAGCGCGATTCAGCGCACCGGCGCGCCCGTCTCAACCATGATCATCGGCACACTGCCCGTGGTTATTCCGGTTTTTGCTAATCTGCTCTACAGCCAGCGCGACGGCAAACTCGCCTGGTCGAAACTGGCTCCGGCGCTTATCTGCATTGGTATTGGCCTGGCGTGCGTGAATATCGCCGAGTTAAGCCACGGCTTACAGGACTTCAACTGGACGCGCTACGCATCCGGTATTGCGCTGGCGTTAGTCTCGGTGGTGTGTTGGGCGTGGTATGCCCTGCGCAACGCCCGCTGGCTACGGGAAAACCCGGATAAGCACCCAATGATGTGGGCCACCGCGCAGGCGCTGGTGACGCTGCCGGTGTCGCTGCTGGGTTATTTTGCCGCCTGTGGCTGGCTGAGCACCCAGCCTGAAGGTTTTCCGCTGCCGTTTGGCCCGCGTCCGATGGTGTTTATTACGCTGATGATCGCTATTGCCGTGCTCTGCTCGTGGGTCGGCGCGCTGTGCTGGAACATCGCCAGCCAGCGTTTACCTACCGTCATCCTTGGGCCGTTGATCGTGTTCGAGACGCTGGCCGGGTTGCTTTATACCTTCATACTTCGCCAGAGCGTACCGCCGCTGCTGACGCTGAGCGGAATTGCCCTGCTGGTGCTGGGCGTGGTGATTGCGGTACGCGCAAAGCCCGTTAAGCCTGCGCTACGGGAGTTGAGTCAGGAGACAAAAAATGCCTGATGGCGCTGCGCTTATCAGGCCTACAGAGTTTGTGCAACATATTGAATTAGCGCTACTTTGTAGGCTGGATAAGGCGTTTACGCCGCATCCGGCAAGAACAAAGCGCACTTTGCCTGTCAGGCCACCCCGTTCCGAGGAAGATCACCCCCAAAGGGGTATATCTTCGCCTTAAAGATGCATTTAAAATACATCTTATATTATCGATGACGAGGTAACGACTATGGCCTTCCGCGACCAACCTTTAGGTGAGCTGGCGCTCTCCATCCCGCGCGCATCTGCGCTGTTTCGTAAATACGATATGGACTACTGCTGCGGCGGTAAGCAAACCCTGGCTCGCGCTGCGGCTCGCAAGGAACTGGACGTTGACGTGATTGAGGCTGAGCTGGCAAAACTGGCTGAGCAGCCGGTTGAGAAAGACTGGCGTACCGCCCCGCTGGGTGAAATCATCGATTACATTATTCCGCGCTACCACGATCGCCACCGTGAACAACTGCCGGAATTGATTTTACAGGCCACCAAAGTCGAACGCGTACACGCCGACAAACCGAACGTGCCAAAAGGCCTGGCAAAATATCTGACGATGCTGCATCAGGAGCTCTCCAGCCACATGATGAAAGAGGAGCAGATTCTGTTCCCGATGATCAAACAGGGCATGGGCAGCCAGGCGATGGGGCCAATCAGCGTGATGGAAAGCGAGCACGACGAAGCAGGTGAACTGCTGGAAGTCATTAAACACACCACCCAAAACGTGACCATTCCGCCAGAGGCCTGCACCACCTGGAAGGCGATGTATAACGGCATTAATGAAATGATCGATGACCTGATGGAACACATCAGCCTCGAAAACAACGTACTGTTCCCACGCGCGCTGGCGGGGGAATAAAAAAGGTGCCTTAGGTTCCTTTCCCAGGAATCGGACCCGACTATGCGGGGATTGCTCCCCGCATAACGGCTATTTCTTCGTTTCGCAAGCGAGAACAGCCTTAAACTCAATACCGCGCTCCTTGACGCTCAATTCGCAGAGCGAATCTCCCATCATTAACGCCAATCCCAGCACCGTAAAACAGAGCACTATGATTGCCACAAGGGCGTATTTTGTCAGCATCGCGTTGCCTCCATGCGAAGAAGAGGCTACTATCCGATTGTTTGGGTCGGGTAGTCAGCCTCAGGTTGATAGTTAACATCTTCCTGGGGCCTCCTCTCTCCAACCTCCGCAGTAGCCTGAAGTCAGAAAGCCTCAGGCACCCGCCAGCAATCATACCCTTCGCCACACAAAACACTGTTTATTTATACAGCAAGTTTCAATTTTCGGAATACGTTTAGACAGGCATAAAAAAAGGTGCCGTTAAGCACCTTTTTGACATTTCTCATCCGCTTATTTGGCGATGGCTTTTTTTCTCAGGAACATCCAGCCCAGCCCCAGAATCACGAACCACAGCGGAGTGACGATCAGCGCCTGACGGGTATCGGTTTCCAGCGTCAACAGAACGATAACGAACGCAAAGAACGCCATGCAGACCCAGCACATCACTTTACCCAGCGGCATCTTGTAGATCGATTTCTCGTGCAGATGCGGACGCTGTTTGCGATACACCAGGTAAGAACACAGGATAATCGTCCACACGAACATAAACAGAATCGCGGAGACGGTGGTGATCATGGTAAACGCCGCGATCACGCTTGGGTTCACATACAGCAGCACCACGCCGCCCAGCAGGCAGATACAGGAGAAGGTCAGCCCTTTCGCCGGTACCGCGCGTTTAGAGAGCTTGGCGAACGCTTTCGGTGCCACGCCGTCCTGCGCCAGGCCGAACAGCATACGGCTGGTTGAGAATACGCCGCTGTTCGCGGAAGACGCCGCTGACGTCAGCACCACGAAGTTGATAATGCTTGCTGCCGCCGGCAGGCCGACCAGCATAAACAGTTCTACAAACGGGCTCTTATCCGGGACAACAGAGCTCCACGGCGTCACGGACATAATGATGATCAGCGCGAAGACGTAGAACATGATGATACGAATCGGAATCGAGTTGATCGCCCGTGGCAGGGATTTCTCCGGGTCTTTGGTTTCCGCAGCCGTCGTACCCACCAGCTCAATCCCCACGAAGGCGAAGACCGCTATCTGGAAGCCTGCAAAGAAGCCGCTAATGCCTTTCGGGAACCAGCCGCCGTCATTCCACAGGTGTGCAAATGAGGCCTCGGTGCCGTTTGGTGCCTGGAAGTGCATCAGGATCATCACCAGGCCGACGACAATCAGTCCCACAATGGCGACGATTTTGATCATCGCAAACCAGAACTCCATCTCACCGAACATCTTCACGGTAGCAAGGTTCAGGCTCAAAAGCAGCACGACAACGGCAAGTGATGCCACCCAGTCCGACAGCCCCGGGAACCAGAACTGCGCATAGGCGGTTATCGCCACAACGTCGGCCATGCCGGTGACCACCCAGCAGAACCAGTAGGTCCAGCCGGTGAAATACCCCGCCCACGGGCCAAGCAGGTCGGCGGCGAAGTCGCTGAAAGATTTATATTCGAGGTTGGATAACAGCAGCTCGCCCATCGCACGCATCACGAAGAAGAGCATGAAGCCGATTATCATATAGACAAAAATAATCGACGGGCCGGCAAGACTAATGGTTTTCCCGGAACCCATAAACAGCCCGGTACCAATTGCGCCACCAATTGCAATAAGCTGAATATGCCGGTTCGTGAGGTTTCGCCGCAGCGATTGTTCAGCCGGAGCCTGTTCTTCGTCGGCTGCGACTTTTATCTGATCTACCATGTGATTTTCTTCCTGTTGGTTCTGTCTGTGTTGTGCAGGCTCTTGTGGCCTTTATTTCATCTAATGAGACGATCCCGAAAATAGGATGACTCGATATTAGGTAAGAATCGGCGGGATGAATACTATGATTTGAATATAATGTTAATTATATGTTGAAAGTGAGTGTTATATCACTCCAACTATGGGAATCACGTCACAAAAATACACGCAATAGATGTATTTGCAAGATAAAACTCCAGCAAATGTCTAACTTAAGAATTTACTACTCATTTTAAGTATCCCCTCACCATAAGGAGAGGGGATGACGCGAGCTTACAGGATTTCCAGCAACTCGACTTCAAAGACCAGGGTGCTGAACGGCGGAATGGACGCACCAGCGCCGCGCTCGCCGTAGGCCAGGTTATGAGGGATAGTCAGTTCCCATTTGGAGCCAACCGGCATCAGGGTCAGCGCTTCGATCCAGCCTGCGATAACGCCGTTAACCGGGAATTCAGCCGGTTCGCCGCGCGCAACGGAGCTGTCGAATACGGTGCCGTCGATCAGTTTACCGGTATAGTGCACGCGAACGTGGTCGGTGCGCGCCGGGATAGCGCCTTCGCCCTGAGTCAGAACGCGGAATTGCAGACCGGATTCGGTGCTGTTCACGCCTTCTTTTTCACGGTTTTCTTCCAGGTATTTCACACCGTCTGCCGCCATCGCTGCAAAACGTTCTTTACGCACAGCATCAGCACGTTCGTGGATTTCACGCAGCGCACGGTGCACAGCTTCAACAGGCACAGCAGGCTGTTTGCCTTCCAGTGCGTCAGCGATGCCAGCTACCAGCGCTTCCGGCAGCAGGCCCTGCAAACCGGACTCGCTCAGCTGCTGTCCTACCTGCAGGCCGATGCCGTAGCTTGCCTGTGCTTCGATGGTGTCAAAAGTCGGGGTGGCCATTGTCTTTCCTTTCTTCGGGTATAAAGTAGCGGGCAGCATAACAGCCATGCCCTGAACGGTAAACTTTGTGTCAGGAAAGATGACAAATCGCGGGGAAAAAGAAACAATAGGCTGGGAGAATGATCTTGCCTAAGGATGTGTTGCGAAAGCGCGCTTTGCCTCGCCGTTCAGGCAGTTAGCCAGCTATACTCGTGACGAGGATAATAAAAGACGCGGAGCAGGAGGAAAACCATGCCCGGGCGATTTGAGTTAAAACCTACGCTGGTGAAGATTTGGCATGCGCCGGATAATCTTCGCATCATGGACCCGCTACCACCCATGCACCGTCGCGGCATTATTATTGCTGCGCTGGCGGTGATCATCGGCTTCCTGCTGCCGTCAAACGACGACACAACGTCCGATCCGGTAAGCCGCACTGCGCAGCTCGATGTGCAGTCGCAATCACGCCCACAGCCCGACAACGCGCCAATGCAAACGCAGCTGGTGACGCCGAGCAACGATCCCGGCCTGGTCGCTCCTGTTGAGCCGGAACCTGTTCCTGAAGAACAGCCGCAGGAGCAAGAGCAGCCACAGGCGCAGAGCCAGCCGCAAACGCAGCCGTTCCAGGAAAATCAGGGCATCGACCAGCAGTGGCGCTCCTACCGCGTAGAACCCGGTAAAACGCTGGCACAGCTGTTCCGCGACCATAATCTTCCGGCAACCGATGTTTACGCGATGGCGCAGGTCGAAGGTGCTGGCAAGCCGCTGAGCAACCTGCAAAACGGCCAAATGGTACAAATTCGCCAGAACGCCAGCGGTGTGGTAACAGGGCTAACCATTGATACCGGGAATGGACAAGTGCTGTTTACCCGCCAGCCGAACGGCAGTTTTATTCGCGCGCGGTAATGCATTAGCCCGATGACATCATCATCGGGCTGACCTTACTTTTTGCTGACCTTATTCACCCACCAAATCCCCGAGCACACCAGCACCAGCGCCACCGCGTATTTCACTTCCAGAATATTTTCACCGAGGAAGATAGCGGACAGCACCGTTCCCGCGACCGGAATAACGAAGTTAAATGGCGCAATCATACTGACGCGGTTGTATTTGAGAATCACG
This sequence comes from Pseudocitrobacter sp. CD920760, assembly GCF_057782505.1. Classification (NCBI taxonomy): domain Bacteria; kingdom Pseudomonadati; phylum Pseudomonadota; class Gammaproteobacteria; order Enterobacterales; family Enterobacteriaceae; genus Pseudocitrobacter; species Pseudocitrobacter sp. CD920760. The sequence continues at coordinate 509,255 of NZ_CM173490.1, read as the reverse complement.
CTCCACAGAGCGAAAGCGACGGATGAGAGGAATACCAGATACGCGAGGATCGCCAGCGCCGTCGTGCTCTCAATTGCCAGATGCCCCCCCGTGAGATAGCCGCCCACCACCAGCGCGCCACCGCCGATCGCCAGTTGCCAGCCCGTCATGACCGTAGGGTCAACCGTTTGTGAGATACGTTTGCCATAGAGCGTGGCTGCCGACAGGATAAAGGCGGCGAGCACTACAAAGCCATCGCCCTGCCAGACAAAGCTGAAATCCGCCAGCGAGTGGTTGAAGTTCACCAGCATCACGCCGATAAAGCCCAGCACGCAGCCGATGGTTTTGTTATAGCTCAGGCGGTCATTCTGATAGATAAAGTGCGCCAGTAACACGCTAAAGAAGGTGCCTGTCGCATTCATGATGGACCCCTTCACGCCCGTCGTGAACGCCAGACCGATGTAGAAGAAGGCGTACTGGATGGAGGTTTGCGTGAGCCCCAGCAGTGTGAGCTGACCGAACTGGCGACCGCTCAGGCGTGCGATAGGTTTACGCTGCGCCAGCGCGAAAAGCAGCAACACCAGCCCGGCAAACAGAAACCGGTAGCCAGCAAAGACTATCTTCGACGGGATATCGTCGGTCGCGATGTGAAAGAGTTCATAACCGTTTTTAATGGCGGGGTAAGAACTTCCCCACAGCAGGCAACAGAGCGTTGCACAGGCGTAAGCAACATGTTTACGGGCAAAGACGGGAGCCGGGCAGGCAGTTTCCATTCCATACACCAGAGTTAAAATGACGTTTCATTTATTATCATGGATTGTATGAGAAATAGCTACCATACCAGCGCTAAAGCAGAAGCGATAAAAAGCAAAACGCCGGCACAGGGCCGGCGTCTTGTCGTGGTGATGAGTAATTAATTACTCAGCAACAACGTTTACAACCAGTTTAGCGAATACTTCGCTGTGAACCTGGAAGTCAACTTCGTGCTCACCAGTGGTACGCAGAACGCCGTTCGGCAGGCGAACTTCGCTCTTAGCAACAGCAACGCCAGCAGCAGAAACTGCATCAGCGATGTCGCGAGTACCGATGGAACCGAACAGTTTACCTTCGTCGCCAGATTTAGACGCGATGGTAACGGTGCCCAGTGCATTGATTGCTTCAGCACGTGCGTTAGCAGCGGCCAGAACGTCAGCCAGTTTGGCTTCCAGTTCAGCACGGCGTGCTTCGAAGAATTCAACGTTTTTCTTGGTAGCAGGAACAGCTTTACCCTGTGGTACCAGGAAGTTACGAGCATAGCCCGCTTTAACGTTAACCTGATCACCCAGGCTACCGAGGTTTGCTACTTTATCAAGCAGAATAACTTGCATTACCTTATCCTCTCAAAGTCGTATTAATGGACCGTGACCGATTACTGATGACGATCAGTGTACGGCAGCAGGGACAGGTAGCGAGCGCGTTTGATAGCGCGAGCCAGCTGACGCTGGTATTTTGCACGGGTACCGGTGATACGGCTTGGGACAATCTTACCGCTTTCGGTGATGTAGTTTTTCAGCGTAGCGATATCTTTATAGTCGATCTCTTGAACGCCTTCCGCGGTGAAACGGCAGAACTTGCGACGACGGAAATAACGTGCCATATGGCTAGTCTCCAGAATCTATCAATTCAATCTGCTCGGCATGCAGGACCATTTTAGTCAGGCCATTCTTTGCTTTGTGGCAAGAGATAAAGCCCTGAACGGTGACTGCGCTACCGACCGTTATACTGTGAGTAATGGCCTGGTTTTCGTGTCCGCTAATAATAACGGGCATTTGGCACCACGCCTGCCGGTGAAAGCCGGCTTCCTCTTGCACAGAACGATGCTCAAGCACGAACTGGCAGTGAGGAATTCCTGATGGACTGACCTTTCGAAGGGGAGCCCTGCACACGGTGCCGGACAGCGCCAGACGGTTGGTCATCAGAAATTACTCTTCAGAATCCCCAGCTTCAGCATCATCTGCGGTTTCGTTTGCGAAATCATCGCGACGTTCACGACGCTCGTCTTTCGCTTTAACCATCGGAGATGCTTCGGTAACAGCGTGTTTAGTACGCATAACCATGCTGCGGATAACGGCATCGTTGAAGCGGAAGTTAGTTTCCAGCTCATCGATCGCTTCCTGCGGAGCTTCAACGTTCAGCAGAACGTAGTGAGCTTTGTGCAGTTTGTTGATCGGATAAGCCAGCTGACGGCGGCCCCAGTCTTCCAGACGGTGGATCGTACCTTCTGCTGCAGTGATTGCACCAGTGTAGCGCTCGATCATGCCCGGAACCTGTTCGCTCTGGTCAGGATGGACCATAAAAACGATTTCGTAATGACGCATCGAATTGCTCCTTACGGATTATTCAGCCTCCTGTCTGGGTCAGCCGCGGCCCATGGAGGCAAGGAACGTGTTAAAGGGCGGCTGAAAAATTGACGCGTCATAATACTTGTACGGCCTGTGAAACTCAAGGTGATTGCACAAATAATTCGCACAAAGCGTAAAGCGGGTCTAAGGCGATGATTTAGAATCAAACAGCATGAGATACGCTGTTTTTTTGAACAACCCCATCAAAAATGGTCACGATTTACCCTAAGAGAAACGATTACACTTTACTCAGAGAACAACCGTATTGAGAGGAGCGAAGTTACCGTAACGTCAGTGCTGAAGTGGAGCGTACAGGATGAAAAATATCACCATTGCCATTCTCGCGGCGCTGTTTCTAAGTGCAAACGTCTCCGCCGCCATCAAAATCGACGCCCGTCAGGCTCGCAATATGGACGATGTGCAGAGCTTAGGGGTCATTTATATCAACCATAATCTCGCGACGGTCAGCGAGGCTGAGCTGGCGCTGAATGAAGAAAGCGACGCTCAGGGCGCGAAATACTTCCGCCCGATATTAATGCATGAGCCGGGGAGTAATGGCGTGATACATGCAAGTGCCGCTGTTTATCGTTAAGCATCATGATGATGCAGTAAAGAAAGGCCCCGTCGCCTGACCGACGACATCCCTGAGGAGATTCGGCAACGGGGCGCTTAGTTACTTCTGCCCGTAATAGGCGTTTGGCCCGTGCTTACGCATGAAGTGTTTATTCATCAGGTAGCTGTCGATAGGGTTTAGCTGCGGGTTAATACCGCGCGCAATCCACGCCATTTTCGCCACTTCTTCCATCACCACTGCGTTATGCACCGCATCGTGAGCGTCTTTCCCCCAGGCGAACGGTCCGTGCTGATACACCACAATTCCCGGCGTATGCAGCGGCTCGGCGTCACCCAGCGTTTCGATAATCACTTTGCCAGTGTTTAGCTCGTATTCACCCTGCACTTCTTCTTCGCTTAACCCGCGCGTACACGGGATATCACCAAAGAAGTAGTCAGCGTGCGTAGTACCTAACGCCGGGATCGCCAGCCCCGCCTGCGCCCATGCGGTGGCATGAGTCGAGTGAGTATGGACAATGCCGCCCAGCGACGGGTAACGATGGTAGAGTTCGAGATGCGTTGCGGTGTCTGAAGAGGGACGATACCGCCCGTCTACCACTTCACCACTCATATCGACCACCACCATATCGTCTGCTTTCATGATTTCGTAGGCGACACCGCTGGGCTTAATCACCACCAGCCCGCGTTCGCGGTCAATGGCGCTGACGTTGCCCCAGGTAAAGGTCACCAGTCCGTAACGCGGCAGATCCATGTTGGCTTCAAACACCTGCTGTTTCAGCTTTTGCATTATGCCGCCTCCACCATGCCTGCTTTGGCCATGCGCGCTTTCACCCAATCACGCGCTTTCGCCACTTCTGCCGCCGGGTCTTCCGCCGTTTCGCTCCACATCTCAATCAGATAGGGCCCGCAATAGCCACTCTGTTTAAGCGTTTCGAAGCAACGTTCGAAATCCACTACACCTTCGCCAAACGGCACGTTTTTGAAGACGCCAGGTTTGGTGTCTTTCACATGTACCGCGACGATATGCCCGATTCCGGCCTGCAACTCCATCTGCACATCGTTGTCCCACGCCGACAGGTTGCCGATATCCGGGTAGAGCTGGAACCACGGGTTGTTGAGATAGTGCGCGTAGCCCAGCGCCTTGCTGATGGAGTTCATCAATGGGTAATCCATGATCTCCATCGCCAGCGTCACCTGCGCGCGGCTTGCCATCTCAACGCTCTCTTTCAGGCCGTCACGGAAACGACGACGCGTTTCGTTATTGGCTTCCTGATAATAAACGTCATAGCCCGCCAGCTGGATCACACGGATACCGACATCCTGGGCGAACTGGATAGCTTTGCGCATAATCTCCAGCCCCTGCGCCCGCACCGCGTCATCTTCGCTACCCAGCGGGAAACGACGATGAGCAGAAAGGCACATAGACGGTACACGCACGCCGGTTTCCGCAATCGCGTTGACCAGCGCCAGACGCTGCTGGCGGCTCCAGTCGAGGCGCGACAGGCGTTCGTCAGTTTCATCCACCGACATCTCGACAAAATCGAAGCCTAACGTTTTTGCCAGTTGCAGCCGTTCCAGCCAGCACTCCCCGGCGGGGAGCGCTTTTTCATAGATGCCAAGCGGGATTTGTTTGGACAACATATCCGCTCCTTAGCCCCACAGTTGGGCGATGGAACGTTTGAATTGACGCGCGGCTTCAACCGGAGACGCAGCATCACGGATGCTGCGACCCGCGATAAACACATGAATCGGAATACCTTTGAACAGCGGCAGATCTTCCAGCGCCAGGCCACCGGTGACGGTCACTTTGAAGCCCATATCAGAAAGACGTTTGATCGCGGTGATGTCTGCTTCGCCCCACGCCACGCCTGCGGCCTGTGCGTCGCGGCTGCGGTGATAAACCACCTGCTGAATGCCCGCATCACGCCACTGCTGCGCCTGTTCCCAGGTCCAATAGCCGGTCAGTTCGATCTGCACGTCGCCGTTAAACTCTTTCGCCACGTCCAGCGCGCCTTTGGCGGTGTTGATATCCGCACAGCAAATCACGGTCACCCAGTCAGCGTTGGCTTCGAAGCACATACGAGAAAGGATTTTGCCCGCATCGGCAATTTTGGCGTCTGCCAGCACGATTTTGTGCGGGTAGAGTGCTTTCAGGTCACGAACCGCACGCACGCCTTCGCCCACGCACAGAATGGTGCCCACTTCGATAATGTCGACTTCTTCGGCAATCAGGCGAGTGGTTTCGTAGGCGCTATCCATAGTCTGGTTGTCCAGCGCGACCTGCAACATCGGTAATGACATGTTCAATTCCTTCTTAAGCTGCCGCGTTGGTGCGGTCAATGAGATCCAGTACTTCCTGCTCGGTACGGCAGGCACGTAAACGGTCGAAATTCTCTTCATCTTCAAACAGGTTGACGATCTGCATGATGCCCACTTCCTGGTGAGTGTTGGCATCGACCGCCGCCATAGTGATAAGGATATCCACCGGGTCGTTATCTTCGTGGTTGAACTCCAGCGGCTTTTTCAGCGTCACCAGCGCAAAACCGGTTTTCTTAACGCCCTCTTCCGGGCGACCGTGCGGCATTGCCAGGCCTGGAGCGAGCACAAAGTATGGGCCGTGCTGTTCAACGCCATCCAGAATCGCCTGGTAGTAACGCGGCTCAACAACATCGGCCGCCACCAGCAGGTCAACGCCGATTTTCACTGCGTCCTGCCAGGTTTCAGCTTCAGCCTGCAGACGGATGGATTTATTTTCAGCCAGCGAATCACGTAATTTCATGGCGCGCCCTTACTTCACGTCCTGCGGGAAATGTTCTTTGATCACTTCCAGCAGTTTCGGGCCAAAGTCAGCCGGAGAGAGCATGTTGCGCACGCCAACCACGTATTTGTTGCCGGTCACGGTGATTTCGCCCGCGATATGGGTAGACGCGATGATGATATCCGCGCCACTCAACTCGCTTTTGTACTCGCCAACCGCGCAGCTGTTTACCGTGTGGTCGATGTTCGACTGGGTTAAAAACTGGTCCACTTTCATCTTCATGATCATGGAACTGCCTTGTCCGTTGCCACACACAGCCAGAATACGTACGGTCATAATCAAAACTCCTTATTAAGCAGACTGTTCTGCCAGTTGTTTTTCTGCATCTTCTTCTGCGCGCAGCGCGCGGCCAGCGAAGAACATATAAGCCAGTGCAATGACGATGATGACGGTCATAAAGGCGATACCGATGGAGAAGAAGCCCTGCATCATCGGCGGTGCCAGAATCGACCAGTCCGCCATCCCCATCCAGGCACTCATACCGGTAAGTTTCACCGCCCAGACGCAGCCGAAGATTTCAATCATCCCCATCACCAGACAAATCTTGATCGCCGCACGCCAGCCGCCGAAGTGGTTAGCGAACACGCCGATAGTGGCGTTAGAGAAGAACATCGGGATAAAGCCCGGAATAATCAGAATGGAAGAGCCGCAGGCGACCAGAATGCCAACCGCAATCAGTTGACCGATGGTGCCCCACATAAAGCCCCAGACCACGGCGTTTGGCGCGAAGCTATAGATAGCCGCGCAGTCAATCGCCAGCACCGCACCGGGGATCAGGCGTTGGGAAATGCCGTTAAACGCTTCAGAGAGTTCCGCCACAAACATGCGCACGCCCTGAGTGATGATGAAGATCGCCACCGCAAAGGAGAAACCGGTTTGCAGGATGTAGACCGTCCAGTGCACTTTGCCCGCCATCGCCTGCACGGTATCGATACCGAAGGAGAGCAGAATGGCACCAAAGAAGATGGTCATGACAATCGCCGTGGAGACGATGTTGTCGTGGAAAATGTTCAGCCAGCCCGGCAGTTTGAGGTCTTCAACGCTCTCCTCTTTTTTGCCGAGGAACGGCGCAACTTTATAGGCAATCCAGGATGCAAACTGCTGCTGGTGACCGATGGAGAAACCACAGCCGTCCGTCACTTCCTGAGTTGGCTTGTACATCATGTTGGAGGTTATGCCCCAGTAGAGCGAAACCAGAATCGCGGTGCAGATAATGGTGGTCCACATGGAGTAGCCAAAGATGAACAGCGTGACGGCAATCAGCCCGGCCTGCTGGAACATGATGTGGCCGGTCAACATGATGGTGCGAATGCCGGTAATGCGACGCAGCAGTACGTAACAGATGTTCAGCGCCAGAGCCAACAGCACCGCGTAACCCACCCAGCTATAGGCATCGCCCATGCGCTCGATAGTGGCCATCATCGAAGCGTAAGTATCTGAAATCGCACCGTTGATGCCATAAACTTCCGACATTTTCGCCACCACCGGTTTGAAGGTGCTGGTCAGGATGCCGGACCCGGCCTGCAGCAGCATAAAACCGATAATCGTTTTGATGGTGCCTTTGATAATCACGCTGACGCTTTTACGCAGCAGGATGTAGCCCAGGCAGGTCACGATACCCAGTAACAGCGGGGCATTGGTCATTACCTGATTAAAAAAAACGGTAAAGATGTTGTAGAGGATATCCATAACGCTCTCCGGGATTGAAGGCGCAGCGGTCAGCATGCGTCTGTCTGTTTTGAATGCTCACTCTAATAATCAAAAATAATCACAACAAGATTTAATTTGATTAAATGTGACTTGCGCCGCAATAATAACCCCCATCCTTATATGGATATAAATGATTCTGATTATCAATTAATTTATCCATTTAAAATCAATAAAATACAAACAAAACACATTAATTCAAGCCGTTATAAAATACATACAGAGACATAGCCTCCTGCCTGTCTTGTGATCAATGCCCATTGCAATCTTGAAAAAACAGCGTCATTATCAATCACAACAAATCACCATGTGACGTATTTTGAAATCTTTAAGAGGGATAAATCATGAGTAAAGTAGAAACTATCACGCGTGAATCCTGGATCCTGAGCACCTTCCCGGAATGGGGCTGCTGGCTGAACGAAGAGATTGAGCAGGAGAAAGTGGCACCGGGGACATTTGCGATGTGGTGGCTGGGCTGCACCGGTATCTGGTTGAAATCTGAGGGTAACACCAATATCTGCGTCGATTTCTGGTGCGGTACTGGCAAGCAGAGCCACGGCAACCCGCTAATGAAGCAGGGCCACCAGATGCAGCGCATGGCGGGTGTGAAAAAATTGCAGCCAAACCTGCGCACCACCCCGTTTGTCCTTGATCCATTTGCCATACGCCAGATCGACGCCGTGCTGGCTACTCACGATCATAACGATCATATCGATGTGAACGTCGCCGCAGCCGTAATGCAAAACTGCGCTGATGATGTGCCGTTTATCGGGCCAAAAACCTGCGTGGATTTATGGATCGGCTGGGGTGTGCCGAAAGAGCGTTGCATCGTGGTTAAACCGGGCGACGTGGTGAAAGTGAAAGACATTGAAATTCATGCACTTGACGCCTTTGATCGTACGGCACTGATTACCCTGCCTGCGGATCAAAAAGCGGCTGGCGTACTGCCAGACGGTATGGACGATCGCGCGGTGAACTACCTGTTCAAAACGCCTGGCGGCACGCTGTATCACAGCGGCGACTCCCACTACTCTAACTACTATGCAAAACATGGTAACGAGCATCAGATCGACGTGGCGTTAGGATCGTATGGTGAAAACCCGCGCGGTATTACCGATAAAATGACCAGCGCCGATATGTTGCGTATGGGCGAAGCGTTAAATGCGAAAGTGGTGATCCCGTTCCATCACGACATCTGGTCAAACTTCCAGGCCGATCCGCAGGAAATCCGCGTACTGTGGGAGATGAAAAAAGATCGTCTGAAGTATGGCTTTAAGCCGTTTATCTGGCTGGTTGGCGGCAAATTCACCTGGCCGCTGGATAAAGACAATTTTGAGTACCACTACCCGCGTGGTTTCGACGACTGCTTCACGATTGAACCCGATCTGCCGTTCAAATCGTTCCTGTAAGCACTTGTTCTGCCGGATACCCTTCACGTATCCGGCTCGCAACGCTCTCCTTTGCCGGATAGATCCTATCCGGCGCTCTCCTGACATAGTATTTTCGTGACATTTCAAATATCATCTTTGCTCATCATTTTTTATCGGATTAGCTCATGACGGAAGCGCAAAGGCATCAAATATTACTCGAACTGCTGGCGCAGACAGGCTTTGTCACCGTAGAACAGGTGATGACCCGACTGGGGATTTCACCGGCCACCGCTCGCCGGGACATCAACAAGCTCGATGAAAGCGGCAAACTGAAAAAAGTGCGCAACGGTGCCGAAGCTATCAATCAACCGCGCCCGCGCTGGTCACCGATGAATATTCATCAGGCGCTGAATCACGACGAGAAAGTTCGTATCGCCAGAGCCGCATCCCAGCTGGTGATGCCCGGTGAAAGCGTGGTCATTAACTGCGGGTCAACCGCTTTTCTGCTGGGGCAGGAAATCTGCGGTAAACCGGTGCAAATCATCACCAACTATTTACCACTGGCGAACTATCTGATTGAGCAGGAACATGACAGCGTGATCATCATGGGCGGGCAGTACAACCGCAGCCACGCCATTACGCTCAGCCCACAGGGCAGTGAAAACAGCCTATACGCCGGGCACTGGATGTTCACCAGCGGTAAGGGCCTTACCGCCGAAGGGTTGTATAAAACCGACATGCTCACCGCGATGGCCGAACAAAAGATGCTCAATGTTGTCGGTAAACTCGCCGTGCTGGTCGATAGCAGCAAAATCGGCGAGCGAGCAGGCATGCTGTTCAGCCGCGCCGATGAAATCGATATGGTTATCACCGGCAAGCAGGCTGACCCGGATATCCTCAAAGCGCTGGAAGCACAAGGCGTGCAGGTGCTGCGCGTTTAGAGATGGCGCGTAAAGAAATCCACGGCGCAGGTTAAGGCTTCTGGCGTAATGCGATGACGCACGCCAGCTTGCCAGACACAGGTCAAATTAGCGTCCAGTTGGTCGCGCTTCAACGCCTGCTGCAGACGAAATGTTTCATCAGGCGGCACCACATCGTCAGCATCACCGTGCCAGAGCAGCAGCGGCCTGTCTGCGACACGGGCGAGCTGCTGGCTGACATCCCACTCGGCCAGCAGCGGCGCAAGGCCAGCACGCTGCGTTTCGGCGGGGGGGAATAGCGTTGTGGAAAGCGAACCGAAATAGCCTGACCCCATCAGGCTAGCCACGCATTTAAGCTCAGGATGATGTGTCATGATCCCCAGTGCCGTCATTCCGCCCATCGAAGCCCCCGCCACCGCCAGACGCCCCTCGCTCACCAGTCGCTCACGGTATAGCGCTTCCTGCAATGCCGGAAACTCATGAAAGTTTTGCAGCAGGATCTGCCAGAAGTGCTGTAACCGTTGCTGCTCGTCACCGTTAAAGCGCGCCCCGTGTTCCGCCGCGCTCGGCATCACCACGCGAAAACCAGCCTGCGCCAGCGCGACGGCAAAATAGCTGTAAACCAGGTTTGAGGAGGTAAATCCATGATAAAAAACGATGCATGGCAGCGGTTGTTCAGCGCAGCCTTTCGGGAACGCATGCAGGATTTCATTCCCCGCGAGCATGCGCATTTCCAGTTCAATCATCGGTTGCCTCCTTCCGGCATACTGAATATCAGGCAAAGCAGTGGGGCTTTAGCAGATGATCCTTTGTCTGATTTTTAACATTGAGAACCAAGTTGCACTTTCGTGAGATTTTCATTCGAAAATAGCGCTTGAGATAACAAATCGGGAACATTCCCCTAATGGGAATTTCCTTATACCACTACACTGTGAATATCAGGAAACGGGATATGGTTATGCGTCGCTTTACTCCTCTGTTACTGGCGTTACTGTTGAGCAGTTGCAGCATTCTGGAAGGTACGCCTACGGCCCCTCCAGCGGCAACGGATACTCCACAAGAAATTCGTCGTAACCAGACGGAAGGTTTGCAGCGGATGGGCACCATCAGCGTCATGATATATGGCTCGCCAATGGATGTCGAAGCCGCGCTGAAAGCCAAAGCGACTGCGGCCAAAGCGGATTACTACGTCATCATTATGATTGATGACAGCACGGTGGTTCCGGGGCAGTGGTATTCGCAGGCCATCCTTTACCGTAAATAGTGGACAACATTGTTGAACCAGATTTACGCAGGTTTGTACCTTATTCACGTTTCCCTGATGCAATATGGCGTCAACAACGACCCATCCGAAGGAGCGGATGCAAGTATGCCCTGACGTCTGCTATGGACTGCCCTACGGGGTTTTGTATATGGAGCTGACGATGAAACGATCTCTTACCTTATCTACCCTGCTCTTTTCTGGCGGCGCCAACACCAGCGCGGCGCAGTCGGCTGAATTTGCCAGCGCGGATTGCGTTACCGGGCTGAATGAAATCGGGCTGATTTCCGTGAACAATATTTCCGGTAGCCAGCAAGATGTCGAAGATGCCATCGCCCAGAAAGCGGATGAACAAGGTGCTTCCTGGTATCGCATTGTTCAGATGTACGAAGAGCAGCAACCGGACAACTGGCGAGCACAGGCGATTATCTATGCCTGAGACAATAAAACGCGTGGAAGAGTAACCGGCAGAAAGCCGCTCTTCCACGACGTCACCATTTCCTCACACGCCCCCTGTCGCCCTCAGCAGTACGTCACTGATAACCTGATCGTTAAGCAACACGCCGCCGCGCATATCCAGCATCATTCGACACCAGGCCTGCGCCATCGGTGGTGACGCATATTTCAGCATCTGCGCGCCCGTACCCAGTAAATAGATTTGCATCGCAATTTCGCGCCCCTGCGCTTCCGACGGCTTACGTAAACGCTGTTGCAACTGCCGCCACTGGCGATCGTAGTGGCGATCCTGGCCTTTCACGTCGCCGCACATCTCCGCCAGCAGTTCCAGCGCATCCGGCTGCTTTGTCAGCACGCGCAGCACATCCAGACACATGATATTGCCAGAGCCTTCCCAGATACTGTTCACCGGCATTTCGCGATAGAGACGCGGCAGTTCATTCTCCTCGCAATACCCGGAACCGCCCAGCACTTCCATCGCCTCGGCGACAAACGGCATACCCGCCTTGCAGATGGCGAATTTCGCCGCTGGTGTAAACAGCCGCGCCCAAAGGCGCTCAGCCTCATGTGACTGCCGTCCCCATGCGCCAGCAAGGCGAAACAGAAACGCCGTTTGTCCTTCAAGCTGTAATGCCATTCGCCCCAGCACCTGGCGCATCAGCGGTAAATCGACCAGATTCTTGCCAAACGCCTGACGCTGGAAGGCATGATAAAGCGCCACCGACAGCGCCCGACGCATCATGCTGTGGCTGCCCATTGCGCAATCAAAACGCGTCAGGCCACCCATGCGTAGAATTTGCCGCACGCCCTCGCCCTCTTCGCCCAGCAGCCAGCCGATAGCGTCCTGAAATTCAACCTCACTGCTGGCGTTAGAACGGTTACCGAGCTTATCTTTCAGGCGTTCGATACGAATGGCGTTGCGCTGCCCGTCGGGCAACAGACGCGGTACGAAGAAACAGGAAAGCCCGCCAGTGGCCTGCGCCAGCACCAGGTGCGCATCGCTTTGCGGCACTGAGAAAAACCATTTGTGACCCACCAGCCGATAGCTGCCATCCGCCAGACGCTCCGCACGCGTGGTATTGCTTAACACATCCGAACCACCCTGCTTTTCCGTCATCCCCATCCCTATCAGCAACCCGCGTTTTTGCCCGCCGGGCAGCAAATGCGGATCGTAGCGATCGCTCAGAAGTGGCGTTAGCCACTCTTTAAACTCGCCTGGTAGCGCCTGTTGCAGCAAGGGAGTGGCCGCAAACGTCATGGTAATCGGGCAAAGCGTTCCGGCTTCCACCTGCGCATGCAGCATAAAACGCGCGGCGCGGGCAACGAACGAGCCCGCGCGAGCATCCTCTTCCCACGGCAGGTTGTGTACCCGGTTGGCGCACAGCCCCTGCATCAGCAGATGCCACGCGGGATGAAAACGAACGTCGTCCAGACGTGTGCCGGTGGCGTCGTAGCGCAGAAGCTCGGGGGGATTGGTGTTGGCGAGCCGCCCCAGTTCCAGCGATTCGGCGGTACCCAGTTGCTGACCGATACTTGCCAGCAGGTCGCTATCCCAGCCCGCGCCTTCGCGCGCCAGCGCCTCGCGCAATGCGCCATCGGACAAAAACAGATTGCTGTTATTTAACGGGCCAGGCTGATTAAAAACGGTGTGCGTTTGCCAGGACATGTGTCTCCCTCCGTCAAGTGGCAGTGCTTTAAGTATGGACAGAGGTAAGGATTTGGCGCCGGATGGCGGTCACAAAAAAGCCATCCCGTGGGATGGCTTGATTTTAACGCATGATGCATTAACCGCGCTGGCGTACCGCTTCAAACAGGCAGATGCCCGTCGCCACGGAGACGTTCAGCGAGGAGACGCTGCCCGCCATGGGAATGCTGATCAGCTCGTCGCAGTGTTCACGGGTCAGACGGCGCATACCTTCGCCTTCAGCCCCCATCACCAGCGCCATACGGCCGGTCATTTTGCTCTGATAGAGGGTGTGATCCGCTTCGCCCGCAGTGCCGACGATCCAGATATTCTCTTCCTGCAGCACGCGCATGGTACGCGCCAGGTTAGTGACGCGGATCAGCGGAACGTTTTCCGCCGCACCACAGGCCACTTTCTTCGCGGTCGCGTTAAGCTGCGCGGAGCGATCGCGCGGAACAATCACCGCATGAACACCCGCTGCATCGGCGCTACGCAGGCAGGCACCGAGGTTGTGCGGATCGGTGACGCCATCGAGGATCAACAGGAACGGGTTTTCCAGCGAAGCGATCAGATCCGGCAGATCGTTTTCCTGATACTGACGGCCCGGCTTCACGCGCGCAATAATGCCCTGATGCACGGCACCTTCGCTTTTCTCATCCAGATACTGGCGGTTCGCCAGTTGGATCACCACGCCCTGCGCTTCCAGCGCATGGATCAGCGGCAACAAACGTTTATCTTCGCGGCCTTTTAAAATAAAGACTTCCTGAAAACGTTCAGGAGCGCGCTCCAGCAGGGCCTGGACTGCGTGGATACCGTAAATCATTTCACTCATTGATGGGTCTCATTGCTAACGTTTTGCCGGGGGCGCTGCGCTTGCCCGGCCTACCGATTATTCTCCCTCTCCCCTATGGGGAGAGGGTAGGGGTGAGGGGCAGGTTTTACTCCGCCACTTTCTTCTTCGCCGCGCGCTTCGCTTTGGTTGCGGCAGCAATTTTCTGCGTTTTCTCAGACGGTTTTTTCGCTTTTCTCGCGTCTTTCTTCGCGGCTTTCGGCTTCTGCTTTTTCTCACCGCGGAAAGCGCTGTCCGGCTCGAAATTCACTTTCTTGCCAACCTGGCGACGGCGACTGCCGTTTTTATTCGCCGGCCCTTTCTTCGCTTTTTCGCGTTCAGTTTTGCCGACATTACGCGGCGCACGTTCGCTGGAAATCAGCGAGAAGTCAATCTTACGCTCGTCCATGTTTACCGCTTCCACGCGTACTTCCACGCGGTCGCCCAGACGATAGGTCTGCCCGCCGGATTCACCAATCAAACGCTGACCAATCTGGTCGAAACGATAGTAATCGTTATCCAGCGATGAAACGTGGACCAGGCCATCGATAAACAGCTCATCGAGACGGACAAAGAAGCCAAAACCGGTCACGCTGGCAATGACGCCTTTAAAGACGTTACCCACCTGATCCTGCATGAAGTCACACTTCAGCCAGTCAGCGACGTCACGCGTGGCTTCATCAGCGCGGCGTTCGGCCATGGAACAGTGCTGACCCAGTTGCAGCATCTCTTCCATCGAGTAGTGATAGCCACCGGTTTCCGTGGTGTTACCTTTATGGCCCTGCTCTTTCGCCAGCAGATACTTAATGGCGCGGTGCAGCGACAGGTCAGGATAACGACGAATCGGCGAGGTAAAGTGTGCATACGACTGCAACGCCAGGCCGAAGTGACCCCGGTTTTCCGGGTCGTAAATCGCCTGCTTCATCGAACGCAGCAGCATGGTTTGCAGCATTTCGGCGTCAGGACGATCGGCGACGGATTCCAGCAGCTCGGCGTAGTCACGCGGCTCCGGCTTGTTGCCGCCCGGCAGTTCCAGGCCCAGCTCCGACAGAACGGAACGGAATGCGGTAATCGCTTCCGTCGTTGGCTTATCGTGAATACGGAACAGCGCAGGTTCTTTCGCTTTCTCGACGAAACGCGCCGCCGAGATGTTTGCCAGAATCATGCACTCTTCAATCAGTTTGTGCGCATCATTACGCTGCGTCTGCTCAATACGTTCGATACGGCGTTCGGCGTTGAAGATAAACTTCGCTTCTTCGCTCTCGAACGAGATACCGCCACGTTCGCCGCGCGCTTCATCCAGCACTTTATAGAGGTTATGCAGCTCTTCGATGTGCTTAACCAGCGGCGCATACTGCTCACGCAGATCCTGATCGCCCTGCAGCATATGCCACACTTTGGTGTAGGTCAGACGCGCGTGCGAGCTCATCACCGCTTCATAGAATTTATAACCCGTTAAGCGGCCTTTTGATGAGACGGTCATTTCGCAGACCATACACAGGCGGTCAACCTGCGGGTTCAGCGAGCACAGACCGTTAGAGAGCACTTCCGGCAGCATCGGTACAACCTGAGACGGGAAGTAAACGGACGTACCACGGTTGCGCGCTTCTTTGTCCAGCGGGGTTGGCGGACGAACGTAATAGCTTACGTCGGCAATCGCCACCCACAGACGCCAGCCGCCACCGCGTTTTTTCTCGCAGTAAACCGCATCGTCAAAGTCACGGGCGTCTTCACCATCGATAGTGACCAACGGTAAATCACGCAGATCGACACGGCCAATTTTCGCTTCTTCCGGCACCTGCTCTTTCAGCCCGGCAACCTGCGCTTCTACCGCTGGCGGCCAGACGTAAGGGATCTCATGCGTACGCAGCGCCATGTCAACGGCCATGCCGGTGCCCATGTTATCGCCGAGCACTTCGACAATTTTACCAATCGCCTTGGTGCGGCGGGTTGGGCGCTGGGTCAGTTCGACCACCACCACAAAGCCCATACGCGCGCCCATCACCGCTTCTGGCGGGATGAGAATATCAAAGCTCAGGCGGCTGTCGTCGGGCACCACAAAACCGACGCCCGCATCGGTGAAGTAGCGGCCAACGATTTGCCCGGTTCTCGGCTCCAGCACGCGCACAATACGCGCTTCGCGACGGCCTTTACGATCCGCGCCCAGCGGTTGTGCCAGCACCTGGTCGCCATGCATGCAGACTTTCATCTGTTCGCTGGAGAGATACAGGTCGTCTTTACGCCCCTCTACGCGCAGGAAGCCATAGCCATCGCGATGACCGATAACCATGCCTTTCAGCAGGTCGAGGCGTTCCGGCAGCGCATAGCACTGACGACGAGTGAAGACCAGTTGCCCATCACGCTCCATGGCGCGCAGGCGACGGCGAAGGGCTTCAATCTGCTCTTCGCCTTCAATGTTCAGTTCAACCGCCAGCTCTTCACGATTGGCAGGTTTTTCACGTTTTGTTAAATGATCGAGGATAAATTCCCGGCTCGGGATAGGATTGGCGTATTTTTCAGCTTCGCGGTCCAGGAAAGGGTCTTGTGACATATCGGTTCCTCCGTAGTCATCGTTGTCGGCGATAGTCTTTACTCCACCAACAATAATTTATAAAGCGGTTGATTCTCTTCAACCAAATCGGCCAGTGTGTAGTTATCCAGTTCCTTGAGAAAACTTTGCACGGCTTGAGAAAGCGCCTGTTTCAATCGACAGGCCGGTGTGATGTGGCAGAACTCACTGCTGCAATTGACCAGCGAGAGAGGTTCCAGTTCGCGGACAACGTCGCCTACGCGAATCGTCTCCGCCGGCTTGCCCAGCCGGATCCCGCCATTTTTCCCCCGCACTGCCGTCACGTAGCCCGCGCGGCTTAGCTGGTTGATGATTTTCACCATATGGTTACGTGACACGCCATAGACCTCTGTCACTTCAGAGATACTGGTCATCTTGCCATCTGGCAACGACGCCATGTAGATCAGCGCGCGTAATCCATAATCGGTAAAGCTTGTTAACTGCACATCAACCTCAGGGGAACAGGAACTCGGGAAGAATAATTTCGAATATTTATATTGATGATAAACCAGCCACCAGCCAGGTCGCTAATTTTTTCGGTGCGGGAAGGAAAAAAGCGCGGATCTTGCAAGATATTAAGCCGGATACAGCGCAATGCGCGTTATCCGGCCTACAGGCCCGGTGACTCTCGTTACCGGGCATTTCCATCAATTACGCGTCGAACGGGTCGCGCAGAATCATGGTTTCGGTACGGTCAGGGCCGGTAGAGATAATATCAATCGGCACACCGGTCACTTCTTCGATACGCTTGATGTAGTTCAGCGCTGCCTGTGGCAGGCCGCTACGCTCTTTCACACCGAAAGTGGATTCAGACCAGCCAGGCATGGTTTCGTAAATCGGCTCGATACCTTCCCAGTCGTCTGCTGCCAGCGGAGTGGTAGTGACTTCGCGGCCATCCGGCATACGGTAAGCCACGCAGAGTTTAACCTCTTTCAGGCCGTCCAGTACGTCCAGTTTGGTCAGGCAGAAGCCAGACAGGGAGTTGATCTGCACCGCACGGCGAACCGCAACGGTATCCAGCCAACCGGTACGACGGCGACGACCGGTGGTTGCACCGTATTCGTTACCCTGTTTGCACAGGAATTCGCCGGTGTCATCAAACAGCTCAGTCGGGAACGGACCCGCACCCACGCGAGTGGAGTAAGCTTTGATGATACCCAGTACGTAGTCAACATAACGCGGGCCCAGGCCGGAGCCGGTCGCCACGCCACCCGCAGTGGTGTTGGAAGACGTTACGTACGGATAGGTACCGTGGTCGATATCCAGCAGCGTACCCTGCGCGCCTTCGAACATGACGAAATCGCCACGTTTGCGCGCCTGGTCCAGCAGGTCAGACACATCAACGACCATGCCGGTCAGGATGTCGGCAACCGCCATGACATCGTCCAGCACTTTCTGGTAGTCAACTGCGTCTACTTTGTAGTAATTCACCAACTGGAAGTTGTGATATTCCATCACTTCTTTCAGTTTTTCAGCGAAGGTTTCTTTGTCGAACAGATCGCCAACACGCAGACCGCGACGCGCGACTTTATCTTCGTAAGCCGGGCCGATACCACGACCGGTGGTACCAATCGCTTTCGCGCCACGCGCTTTCTCACGTGCGTTATCCAGCGCAACGTGATAATCGAGGATCAGCGGACATGCTTCAGAGAGCAGCAGACGTTCACGAACCGGGATACCACGGTCTTCCAGTTCTTTCATCTCTTTCATCAGCGCGGCAGGAGACAGCACAACACCGTTACCGATGATGCTGATGACATTCTCGCGAAGAATACCTGATGGAATAAGATGGAGGACGGTTTTTTCACCGTTGATTACGAGAGTATGGCCTGCGTTGTGACCGCCCTGGTAGCGTACAACATATTTAGCCCGTTCTGTCAGGAGATCGACGATCTTCCCTTTACCTTCGTCACCCCATTGGGTGCCCAGTACGACGACGTTGTTACCCATTTTTCAAAATCACCGTTTGCTTAAAAATGGATTCTACCATCGCTTTTTCAGATATACAGCACTTTTTATATTCAAAATCATGCTGAAAAGGCCGCTTTTTGTTCAGCTAATCGTTTTCGTCAACATGTAGTAGATCACAATGCCCGCAACCACAAGACCGCCGCCAAATCGGCGCAACATCGTATCGGGTAATTGGGTCATCGTAGCGATCATTTTGCGCCAGGCCTTCGGATAAAGCATCGGGCCAAGCCCTTCCAGCACCAAAACTAACGCCAGCGCGAGCCAGATAGTGGAGTTCATTTTTCGTCCTTATAAAAGAAAACCACCGGCATCCGAAGATGCGGTGGTTTTTAAGCAGTCACGCTGTGGGCGATTAACGCGCCGTAGCGTTCGGCGTTTTCATGTAGCGGAAGAAATCGCTGTCCGGACTCAGAACCATCACGTCCTGGTTGCTCTGGAAGCTGTTTTCGTACGCACGCAGGCTACGGATGAAAGCATAGAAATCCGGATCCTGACTAAATGCATCAGCAAACAGCTTAGCCGCTTCGGCATCGCCTTCACCGCGCAGGATACGGCCCTGACGCTCAGCTTCCGCCAGCGTTTTGGTCACTTCATAGTCCGCAGTCGCACGCAGTTTTTCAGCTTCTTCCTGACCCTGTGAACGGTGACGACGGGCAACCGCTTCACGCTCAGCACGCATACGGTTGTAAATCGCCTCAGACACTTCGGTCGGCAGGTTGATCTGCTTGATACGCACATCGACTACTTCAATACCTAACGCCGCCATACTGTTCGGGTTGATGACCGGCACTTTACCGTTGGTTTCAGCGGTGACGCGCTCAGCGGCTTCGGCAATCGCGTTATCCGCGGCTGGCGTTTCCACTTCGTCTTCGGTACCCGCAGAACCGGAGTTCAGCGCATCACGCACTTCCAGGGTCAGACGACCACGGGAATCGGTGACGATGTCTTTCACATCCAGACGACCAATTTCAGAACGCAGACGGTCAGAGAACTTACGTTTCAGCAGCACTTCTGCCTGAGAAACGTCACCACCGCCTGTTGCCAGGAAGTAGCGGCTGAAATCGCTGATGCGCCATTTGATATAGGAATCAACGATCAGGTCTTTTTTCTCTTTGGTTACAAAGCGATCGGCCTGGTTGTCCATGGTCTGAATACGCGCATCCAGCATTTTAACCGACTGAATAAACGGAACTTTAAAGTGCAGGCCCGGCTCATAAATCAACGGTTTTTTGTCGCCATCACGCACGACGCTGCTGAACTGGAACTTGATCCCACGCTCACCTTCTTTAACCACAAAGATAGAGGTGTACAGCACTACCAGCACGATGATGATAATCGCGATAACTGACTTACGCATCGTTATTCCCCCTGACGCTGGTAGTCGTTACGCTGCGCGTTAGCGCGGCGTTGGTCCATAATGTCGCCCTGACTGGTGGACGATGAGTTGCTCGCTCCGCTGTTGCTGGAGGAAGACGCCGGCGGCAGACGCAGCAGGTTGTTGGCCCCGCTGTTATCGTTCTTTGCACCGGAGGTATTCCCGCCTTTCAGCATCTGGTCGAGCGGCAGAACCATCAGGTTGCCACCTTTGCTATCGTTAACCAGCACTTTGCGCGTATGGCTCAGGACTTTTTCCATGGTCTCGATGTAGAGACGCTCACGGGTGATCTGCGGCGCTGCTTTATACTCCGGCAGGATCTTGGCAAAGCGAGCCACTTCACCCTGCGCTTCCAGAACGGTCTGCGTCTTATAGGCGCGCGCCTCTTCCAGAATACGTTGAGCCTGACCGTTCGCACGCGGCTGAACTTCGTTGGTGTACGCTTCCGCTTCACGAATGTATTGCTGCTCGTTTTCACGCGCGGCAATCGCATCATCGAAGGAAGACTTCACTTCTTCCGGTGGACGAGCGGCCTGGAAGTTGACGTCCAGCAGGGTGATACCCATGTTGTACGGACGAATGGTTTCTTCCAGCTCACGCTGGGTATCACTACGAATAACGGTACGACCTTCCGTCAGGATGCGGTCCATGGTGTATTTACCGATGACACCACGCAGGGCACTGTCGGTCGCCTGACGCAGACTGTCGTCGGCGCTGGTGACGCTAAACAGATAGCGCTGCGGATCGGTCACGCGGTACTGCACGTTCATTTCAACGCGCACCACGTTTTCGTCAGAGGTCAGCATCACGCCGGAAGCGGCCAGTTCACGTACGGCCTCCACGTTCACCGGCGTCACTTCGTCGATAAACGTTGGTTTCCAGTTCAGGCCCGGCTCAACCAGATGGCTGAACTTACCAAAACGCGTGACCACGCCACGTTCGGCTTCTTTAATGGTATAGAATCCGCTGGCTGCCCAGATAATGACGACGGCTGCCGCTGCGATACCGACGATGCGACCGCCCATTGGCGCGCGAGGCCCCTGGGTTGTACCGCCGCCAGAACCGCTCTTACCGCCGCCGAGGCCACCGAGCTTTTTGCTCAGTTTGCGGAAGATATCATCCAGATCGGGCGGCCCCTGTTCGCGACCACCTTTGTTTCCATTTCCCTCAGAGTTGCCGCCAGGTTTGCTGCTTCCCCACGGGTCGCGGTCTTGTCCGTTATTACCGGGCTGATTCCACGCCATGTATGTGCTCCATATTTGTTATGCGGTGATCCCCAATGTCTTGCGACGGCAGGGGACAGGCGAAATGACTCCATGCTCCAGGCAAGCTGCCGGCTAGACCAAGTAATCGGTCAACGCCGGTTCTTGTTTACAGAGGCGACGCCAGTCAACAATCGGCATTCGAACTTGCAGACTGACACTGCCGTCTTCCTCCATCCACTCTTTTTCTATCGCCTGAAGCTGATAAAAACGGCTTCTTAAACGCCCTTCCTCAGGCGGTAGACGCAGAGTATGCTGCGCTACTTCCCCGGAAAGCCGTTCGGTTAAAGCCTGGAAAAGCAGTGGCACACCCACCCCGGTCTGCGCGGAAAGCCAGACCCGGACAGGTTTGTTTTCTTCATCACGATCGATGCGCGGTTCGAAATCGTCCAGCACGTCGATTTTGTTCATGACCAACAGCGTCGGGATCTCAAGCGAGTCGATCTCCTCCAGCACTGTATTTACGGCCTCTATATTTTCCTGCACGCGAACATCAGCTGCGTCAATAACATGCAGCAGCAACGTCGCCTGACGGGTTTCCTGCAATGTCGCTTTAAATGCCGCCACCAGGTCATGCGGCAGGTGGCGAATAAAGCCTACCGTGTCCGCCAGCACCGTCTCGCCAACGTCGGCGACATCGATACGACGCAGCGTTGGGTCCAGCGTCGCAAAGAGTTGATCCGCCGCGTAAACCTTCGCTTCGGTTATCTGGTTAAACAGCGTCGATTTCCCGGCGTTGGTGTAACCCACCAGCGATACCGTCGGGACATCAGCTTTAGTACGGGAACGACGTCCCTGCTCACGCTGCTTTTCTACTTTCTCAAGCCGCGAGAGGATTTGCATAATACGGTTACGCAGTAAACGACGGTCAGTTTCGAGCTGGGTTTCACCCGGGCCGCGCAAACCAATCCCGCCTTTCTGCCGTTCAAGGTGGGTCCAGCCACGCACCAGGCGCGTCGCCAGATGGCGCAACTGCGCCAGCTCAACCTGCAACTTACCCTCATGGGTGCGCGCACGCTGGGCGAAAATATCTAAAATCAGACCGGTACGGTCGATCACCCTGCATTCACACAGCTGTTCCAGGTTACGTTCCTGGGCTGGGCTTAATGCATGGTCAAAGAGTACGACAGAAGCCCCTGTCGCTTTTACGGCTTCCGCAATTTCGACAGCCTTACCTTCACCAACAAAATACTTTGGGTGCGGTGCTTTACGGCTACCAGTAATCACCTGCATTGCTTCGACACCGGCGGAAGAGACCAGAGATTCAAACTCCTGGAGGTCTTCCATATCTTTGTCTTGCGAAAAATAGATGTGTACCAGCACCGCCTGCTCACCGGCATCATAACGGTCAAACAAGCGTAATTCCTCATAAAATACCAGCGGGGAACCGGGTAAACCAGGCTCCCCGACCGGGAAACAGCGTTAACTTATTCTGTGTCGTCGCTGTCTTGCTGCGCAGTGGTAGAACCCTGCGCGTTGCTACCATGATGGTAGTTACTGCTGGTGCCGCCGCCAGCGTTATTGCTGTGATGAGATACCGGACGGGACGGAACAACAGTGGAAATTGCGTGCTTATAGACCATCTGGCTGACCGTGTTTTTCAACAGGATCACGAACTGGTCGAAAGACTCAATTTGACCTTGCAGCTTAATACCATTCACCAAATAAATAGAAACCGGAACACGCTCCCGACGTAGTGCGTTCAGGAACGGGTCTTGTAAAGATTGCCCCTTAGCCATTCTCTCTTTTCCTTATATGCTTATTTGTACTTAGAACCCACAGGTCCTTAAAATTGCGCACGAATACGGTTCAATTGTACACATTCAGTCTACACAATCACCAACTACCTGTATTACTTCGTTGAACGCCTGTTCAGGTTGTTCGCTATCTAACCAGTGAACCCCATCCCAACCGCGCAACCAGGTCACCTGGCGCTTGGCTAACTGTCTCGTGGCGCAAACTCCTCGATAAACCATTTCATCGTATGGGATCTCGCCTTCGAGGTATGACCACATCTGGCGATATCCAACACAACGAATGGAAGGCATATCCGTATGCAAATCTCCACGGGCAAAAAGCGCCCGCACTTCTGCTTCAAAACCTGAAGCTAACATCTGATGAAAACGCTGCTCAATGCGCTGATGGAGCAGTTCACGGCTCGCCGGGGCGATGGCGAACTGATGCACCTTGTAGGGCAGAGCGTCTCCTGACGTTTGCGTCAGTTCCGTTAAAGTTTTACCCGAAATGAAAAAAACTTCCAGTGCCCGGGAAAGTCTTTGCGGATCATTTGGATGAATTCGCGCAGCGGCAACCGGGTCAATTGACTTAAGTTGCTCATGCAGCGCTGTCCACCCCTGCTCTGCTGCCTGTTGCTCAATTCGCGCTCTGACCTCGGGATCTGCCGACGGTAACGGCGACAATCCTTCCAGCAACGCCTTGAAATACAACATCGTACCGCCAACCAGAAGCGGGATACGCCCTGCAGCGGTAATCTCAGCCATTTCGGCCAGCGCATCGCGACGGAAATCCGCAGCAGAGTACGCCTGTGCCGGGTCGAGAATGTCTAACAATCGGTGCGGCGCGGCTGACAATTCTTGCGCGTTCGGCTTGGCCGTCCCGATATCCATCCCTCGATAAATGAGGGCGGAATCAACACTAATCAACTCTACAGGTAAAACTTTACGTAATTCGATAGCCAACGCCGTTTTACCGGAAGCGGTTGGCCCCATTAAAAAAATTGCCTTTGGCAGGCGAGTCTCGGTCACGTCACTCATTTCTCAGGGCGTTCATCGCAGAATCTAAATCAACAGGTTGTAACAGACCACCTGGAGGTGCTTTGACCAGCTGTGGGCAGAGTCGTTCAACATCCGCCAGCATCGCGATAGCCTGAGACATGTTCCATTGAACATGCTCGCTCGCCAGGTTACGGGCCAGCCATTGGGCAATATCACCCGCCTCAACCTGACTTTGTTGCACCAGATAGCCTATCAGTTCAGGAATCAAGTTTTGTAAATTTTGTTGGCGTAAGGGTAAAGGCACCGCGCGAACGGTCACGTGCTGGCCTTCTGCCAGAATATCAATGCCCAACGAGGCGAGTTGCGGCTGCGCCGTTTGCAACGCCTGGCTTTCAACATCGCTCGCTTTCAGGCGCAACGGAATCAACAGCGGCTGCGCACAAATCGGCGTTTCGCCAGGCGTCAACTGCGCCAGGCGCAGCCAGCGTTCCGCCACGGGCAACGCCAGCAGGCTAAGTTTGCCGCCGCGTTCCAGTAACGCATAGCACGGTGGCGCAATGGTTAAAACACGGCCAAAGCTCTGACTGTGTCCGGCAAGAGACTCCGGCGTCGATGGCTGCGGTTTCTCCGGCGCTTTCGGGGTATCGAGCAACTGGCGATAGAGCGCTCCCTGCTGCTTTTGGTATCCCGGCTGCGCATTCGGCCAGCTTGCGCCGCCGCGCGTGCTCACGCCCGAAGACGGCGCGTTAAAACGCGGGGCGTCAGGCTCGCGCGCCGCCGCAGGTTCAGCGAACTGATTGCGGCCCGCCGCCGCACGGTTTTCCGCAATGGGACGCGGCGCGAGCTCGTCGTCATCTTCATCCAACGGTAGCGGCGATTCCAGTTGCTGCTGCAGTACGCTCAGCACGCCCTGATAGATAAAGTCATGCACCAGCCGCGATTGGTGGAATCGCACTTCATGCTTCGCCGGATGCACGTTGACATCCACCTGATGCGGGTCGATTTCCAGATAAAGCACAAACGCCGGTTGCTGATCGGCACCCAGTTTATCTTCGCAAGCCTGGCGAATCGCGTGATTAATCAGGCGGTCGCGCATCATGCGGCCATTCACGTAGCAGTACTGAATTTCCGCTAACGCCGGGGTGGTGTGGTTCGGGTCCGCAACCCAGCCGTGCAGGGTTAAATCACCGTGCTGCCACTCAATTGCCAGCGCGTGTTCAAGAAACGCGGTACCGCAAATCGCGCCCAGCCGACGTTCACGCGGAGCACCCTGCGTAACCGCACGGTACTGACGGATCATCTTACCGTTGTGATTGAGGGTGATCGCCACGTCAAAACGCGCCAGCGCAATGCGCCGGATAATCTCATCAATATGATTAAATTCGGTTTTTTCGGTGCGCATAAACTTGCGCCGCGCCGGAGTGTTGTAGAAGAGATCCAGCACTTCCAGCGTAGTGCCGACCGGATGCGCGGCGGGTTTCACCGTCACGTCCTGGTCGCGCCCTTCCGCATAAGCCTGCCAGGCTTCCGGCTGCTCGGCCGTGCGGGAGGTGAGCGTTAAACGGGCGACGGAGCTGATACTGGCCAGCGCTTCGCCGCGAAAGCCGAGGCTAATAATGGCTTCCAGATCGTCGAGCGAGGCAATTTTACTGGTGGCGTGACGGGCCAGCGCCAGCGCCAGCTCGTCCTTTTTGATACCGCAGCCGTTATCGCGAATGCGGATAAGCTTCGCACCGCCGCGTTCGATATCAATATCGATGCGGGTTGCGCCCGCATCGAGGCTGTTTTCCACCAGCTCTTTCACCACCGACGCAGGTCGCTCTACCACCTCGCCAGCGGCAATCTGGTTCGCAAGCTGTGGCGGCAGAACCTGAATCGGCATGAAGACTCCTTAGTTAATCAACGTTCCGGTTGATGCGTTGGCGCTGGCAGTCTGGGCCTGATCTTCTCTCGGGCCAGACTGGATCGGATGCGCCTGGAAATAGTTACGCAACCCGTTGTAAATCGCTTCCGCCAGTTTCTGCTGGTAGTCGTCGCTGGCCAGCAGGCGTTCTTCCGATGTGTTACTGATAAAGCCGGTTTCGACCAGAATCGACGGAATATCCGGCGAGCGCAGTACGCCAAGGCTGGCGTGTTCCGGGCGACGCTTGTGGATATTGCCCACGCGCTGTAGCTGGCTTATCACATTGGTGGCCACGTCATAGCCTACGCGCTGAGAGTGACCGAACTGCAAATCAAGTACCGCCTGGCTCAGGTACGGGTCAGCCTGGCTGTTTGCCAGCACATCGCCCGCGCCGCCCAGCAGCTCGGATTGTTTCTCGTGCTGCTCCAGCCAGCCCGCCATTTCGCTATTGGCGCGACGGTTGGAGAGCACCCACACGGATGCTCCGCTTGCTGAACGGCTTGGCGCGGCATCGGCGTGAATCGACACCAGGAAGTGCGCGTTTTGTTTACGCGCCACGTCTGAACGCCCCATCACCGAAATAAAGTAATCGCCATCGCGGGTTAGCACGCCTTTAAACATCGGGTCGTCATTGAGCAACGTGCGCAATTTACGGGCAATGGCAATGGTGACGTTCTTCTCACGTGTGCCATCCGGGCCAATAGCGCCTGGGTCCTGACCACCGTGCCCCGCATCAATGGCAATAATCACTTTGTCACCCGAGGCAACGCGCGTGCGGCTGGCCGGGCGTGAAATCGCCGTATCGGTATTGGTCACCGCCGTAATGCGATCGTTTTGCGTTTTAAACGGATTACGCGCAGGTTCAACCGGTCGCGGTGCAGGCGTCACTACCGGCGTTTCTACCTGTTTGACCACTACTGGCGCAGGTGGTGGTGGCGGTGGAGGCGGAACATCGGCATCGATGGTAAACACCACCATATAGCTCGCCCCGTTCTGCTTTTTCACCGCCTGGGTTTTACCCTTTTGCGTGAGATCGACCACCAGACGTAACGACTGATCGTCTTTCGGCGTACCGGAGTGAATTGCTTTCACCAGGTTATTGCCGCTAAAACGCAGCGGCAGCCCCTGAATCACGCCCGTCTGTTTGATATCCAGCGCCACGCTGCGCGGGCCATCCTGGCTGAATGCGTACTCAGGATCGCCCATAAAACTGAAGGTAATGCGCGCCTGCTGATCGCCATTTGAAACCTGAATATCGGATAACGTTGCCGCTGTTGCGCCGACACTGAACAGCATCAGCGCCGCAGCCAGCCAACCTTTTGCGCGTAAAATCATCCCGTGATCCCTAAAATTAACCGGCAAACCGCGCCAGCAGAGACTCACCCAATGAGGAGACAGCGGTTATGCGCGCCTCACGCCCTTGCGCCTGGTAATCTAAGTGTATTTCGATATCCGGTTCAGGCAGTACACCCGCGCCCTGTTGCGGCCATTCCACCAGGCAGATGGAATCGTTAGAAAAATAATCGCGGATCCCCATAAATTCGAGCTCCTCGGGATCGGCAAGGCGGTACAAATCAAAATGGTAAACCATCAGTTTATCGAGGGTATACGGCTCGACCAGCGTATAAGTTGGACTTTTGACGTTGCCGCGGTGGCCCAGCGCTTGCAGGAAGCCACGGCTGAAGGTGGTTTTGCCGGCGCCGAGATCGCCGTACAGATAGATAACCGTCGCGCCGTCGCAGGCTTTCGCCACGCGGTCGCCGAGGTCTAAGGTCGCCTGCTCGTCGGGTAAGGGAATCACTCGATTAATCATGGTCTACGTCAATCACATCCGGGTTAACAACACGCCGCAGCGTGGAAAAGAGATCAGTGGCCAGCATACCGCGGGTACCGAAGCGCGCCGCGAGTTCATCCGCCGCCGCACCGTGCGCGACACAGCCCGCGCAGGCAGCATCATAAAGCGAGAAGGCCTGCCCCAGCAATGCGCCAATGATACCGGAGAGCACATCGCCCATTCCGCCGCTGGCCATCCCTGCATTTCCGGCGTCAATCAGCGTTATTGCCCCCGCTTCACAGGCCACCACCGTGCCCGCGCCTTTCAGCACCACTACGCCACCATACCGTTTTACCAGACGCTGCGCAGAAAGTAAGCGATCGGCTTCAATTTCTGACACGCGACAGTTCAGTAACCGCGCGGCTTCGCCGGGATGCGGCGTTAACACGCGATTGTGACGTTTATCGGGATTGATTGCCAGCAGGTTCAGCGCATCGGCGTCCCAGAGCATCGGTTTGTTGATGTTTTCAACTTTACGCAGCGCCTGTTTTCCCCACGCGCTTTGCCCAAGGCCGGGGCCAATCACCACCGCATCCGCCCATTGCAGACTCTCATCAAGAATTTCAGGCGTCAGTTCATGCACCATCAACTCCGGCCTGGCGGTAATAATCGGCGCAACGTTCTCAATGCGAGTAAGCACTCGCACTAATCCAGCCCCCGCGCGCAGCGCGGCTTCACCGGTCATGCGTATCGCGCCAGCCGTACCGTGATCGCCGCCGATAATCACCAGTTTGCCGTGGTCGCCTTTATGCGACGTCGGGCGGCGCGGTGGGAACCACGCGGTGAGTTGTGATGCGTCGGCACGGCTGATATCGGTCGTCTGCGCGTCAAGCCAGCGTTCCAGACCCAACGCATGATGATGCAAACGCCCGACCACGTCTCGCGCCTTGCCGGTTAATAAGCCGGGCTTCAGGGCAATAAACGTGAGGGTATGCGCGGCGTGAATCACCGCACCCGGCGTGGTGCCGGTTTGCGCGTTCAGGCCAGAGGGAATATCGATTGCGAAAACGGGGGCAGAATGCATATTCGCAAGCTCTATCAGGCGAGCAAT
This sequence comes from Pseudocitrobacter sp. CD920760, assembly GCF_057782505.1. NCBI lineage: Bacteria > Pseudomonadati > Pseudomonadota > Gammaproteobacteria > Enterobacterales > Enterobacteriaceae > Pseudocitrobacter > Pseudocitrobacter sp. CD920760. The sequence continues at coordinate 480,577 of NZ_CM173490.1, read as the reverse complement.
ATTCTCGCGCGGCGCGCTCTGTAAGCCCGTGCCGAGCAGCGCGTCGATGATAAGGTCGGTCTCTTCCGGCCACACGGTTTGCGGCGAGTGGATCACCCCGCCCGCGTTCAGCCAGGCCTCGCGCGCGGCGTGGGCCTCTTCCGGCAGCGGTTTATCGCTCTCCTGCGCCAGCAGGGTAACGTTGATGCCCGCCGCCTGCGCCAGACGCGCCACCACGTAGCCATCGCCGCCGTTATTGCCGTGGCCGCAGAGAATCAGCCAGTGTGACGCTGTTGGGTACGTGGCACGCGCCAGCGTAAACGCGGCGTCGCCCGCGCGCAGCATCAGTTCAAACAGCGTCATACCAAGGCTATCCGCCGCCTCTTTTTCTGCGCGACGCAGGTCATCCGCAGCCCACACGGAGTGTGGTATACTTGCAGGGTTTCTCGTCAATGTATGGTCCGTCATGTCACAGCCCCTCGATCTCAATCAGTTAGCGCAACAAATCAAACAATGGGGCACTGAACTGGGCTTTCAGCAGGTGGGTATCACCGATACCGATCTCAGCGCCTCTGAGCCCAAATTACAGGCATGGCTGGACAAACAATACCACGGCGAAATGGAGTGGATGGCCCGCCACGGTATGATGCGTGCCCGCCCTCACGAGCTTCAGCCCGGCACATTGCGCGTCATCAGCGTGCGAATGAACTATCTGCCCGCCAATGCGGCCTTTGCCAGCACCCTAAAAAATCCCGATCTCGGTTATATCAGCCGCTACGCGCTCGGGCGCGATTATCATAAGCTGCTGCGTAATCGCCTTAAAAAATTGGGCGAGTTGATTCAGGAACAGTGCGTCTCGCTGAATTTTAGACCTTTTGTTGATTCCGCGCCCATCCTTGAGCGCCCGCTCGCCGAAAAAGCCGGGATTGGCTGGACAGGTAAGCACTCACTTATCCTCAACCGCGATGCCGGGTCGTTCTTTTTCCTCGGTGAGTTACTGATTGACCTGCCCCTGCCCATCGATAAACCGGTAGAGGAAGAGTGCGGACGATGCGTCGCCTGCATGACCATCTGCCCGACTGGCGCTATCGTAGCGCCATACACCGTCGATGCGCGTCGCTGTATCTCCTATCTCACCATTGAGCTGGAAGGCGCCATTCCGGAAGAATTTCGCCCGCTGATGGGCAACCGCATCTACGGCTGTGACGATTGCCAGCTAATTTGCCCGTGGAATCGTTTTTCGCAACTGACAGATGAAGCAGACTTCAGCCCGCGTAAGGCGCTGCATACCCCGGAATTGATTGAACTCTTTGCCTGGGATGAAGCCTGGTTCCTGAAAGTCACTGAAGGTTCGCCTATTCGCCGCATCGGCCATCTGCGCTGGCTGCGTAATATTGCCGTTGCGCTCGGCAATGCGCCGTGGAGTGAAGCGGTTATTCAGGCGCTGGAGACGCGCCGAGGTGAGCACCCACTTCTCGATGAACACATAGAATGGGCGATTGCGCAGCAAATTGAGAAGCGAAATGCCTGCGTAGTCGAGGTGCAATTGCCGAAGAAACAGCGTCTGGTGAGAGTGGTTGAGAAAGGATTACCGCGTGACGCGTAAAACATTCACAGGCTGTGAATAAAAATAAAAAAGCAAAGGGATTCAAAGCACACAGAGAGGTCAAGTGATCGAATTAACATTTTGAAATGTTAATTTTTCACTAATTATCAATAAGATACAAAGATACTATTCACCATTCGAAGAATTTTGAATTCCAGGAATAGTGCCCGACTCTGTGGATAACTCTGTTTACAAGAGTATTTCAGAAACGAAAAATCACCCCAGCGAATTAACATCACTGTGGATTTCGATAAATCAGAAAGAAAATTTGGAGCGGGAAACGAGACTCGAACTCGCGACCCCGACCTTGGCAAGGTCGTGCTCTACCAACTGAGCTATTCCCGCTTGGGTGGTGCGTGCTTAGAAAGCACTTTTCAAATTTTGGAGCGGGAAACGAGACTCGAACTCGCGACCCCGACCTTGGCAAGGTCGTGCTCTACCAACTGAGCTATTCCCGCTTGGGTGGTGCATGCTTAGAAAGCATCTTTCAAATTTTGGAGCGGGAAACGAGACTCGAACTCGCGACCCCGACCTTGGCAAGGTCGTGCTCTACCAACTGAGCTATTCCCGCATCATCATGATTTCTAAGTTCTAAACCTGAAATCTTGTGATTAATTTGACGCTGTCGTAACGTTGATTTCTCTGTCGTTACGGGAGGCGCATTATACGAGAAATCCTTTTTGCTGCAACCCCCCCTGAAGCGTTTTTTTTGAAATATCGTTCAAGTGACGAATAATTCATCATCCTGGTGCTTTTTACGCCGAATGGCAAGCGCCATCCGGCAAAGACGAGAATCAGAGCTTAATAAAGTTTTCGCGATAGTAGGCCAGTTCAGCCACTGACTCACGGATGTCATCCATCGCCTGGTGCGTACCCTGCTTCTTAAAGCCGTCGAGAATTTCCGGCTTCCAGCGACGCGCCAGCTCTTTGAGCGTGCTCACGTCCAGATAACGATAGTGGAAGTAGGATTCCAGTTCCGGCATATACTTGAACAGGAAACGACGGTCCTGGCCGATGCTGTTACCGCAAATCGGCGATTTCCCTTCCGGAACCCACTGCTTGAGGAATTCAAGCGTGGCCAGTTCCGCCGCGCGGTCGTCAAGGGTGCTTGCTTTCACGCGTTCGACCAACCCGCTGCCGGTATGCGTGCGCACGTTCCAATCATCCATCAGCGCCAGTTGTTCATCAGACTGATGCACCGCGATCGTCGGGCCTTCAGCCAGAATGTTAAGATTCGCATCCGTCACCAGGGTGGCGATTTCAATAATGCGATCGCGCTCGGGATCGAGACCGGTCATCTCCAGATCGATCCAAATCAGGTTGTTTTCATCTGCACTCATGTTATTTTCCACCCTTGTCGCGTGACTATATTCATCAAAAATAGCGTGTATCATAGATCTTTTGCCCATTATGGGCGACCAGGAGTCTGTACGATTGAGTAAAAATAAACTCTCCAAAGGTCAGCAGCGTCGCGTGTCGGCTAACCACCAGCGCCGTCTTAAAACGACTGCGGAGAAGCCCGACTACGATGACAATCTGTTTGGTGAAACCGCTGAAGGCACCGTTATCAGCCGTTTTGGCATGCATGCTGACGTTGAATCCGCCGACGGCGAGACGCACCGCTGCAACATCCGCCGCACCATTCGTTCGCTGGTTACCGGCGATCGCGTTGTCTGGCGTCCGGGTAAAGCGGCAGCCGAAGGCGTGAACGTCAAAGGCATCGTGGAAGCGGTACATGAACGTACCTCGGTGCTGACGCGCCCGGACTTTTACGACGGTGTAAAACCGATTGCCGCCAATATCGACCAAATCGTTATCGTCTCGGCCATTCTGCCGGAACTGTCGCTGAATATTATCGACCGTTATCTCGTTGCCTGCGAAACGCTGGACGTCGAACCAATCATCGTGCTGAACAAAATCGATCTGCTGGATGACGAAAGCATGGCTTTCGTGAATGAGCAGATGGATATCTACCGCAACATTGGCTATCGCGTGCTGATGGTTTCCAGCCATACACAGGATGGTTTGAAACCGCTGGAAGAAGCGCTGACCGACCGCATCAGTATTTTTGCCGGGCAGTCCGGCGTCGGGAAATCGAGTCTGTTGAATGCTTTGCTTGGTCTCAACGAAGAACGGATCCTCACCAATGATGTTTCCGATAACTCCGGTTTAGGCCAGCACACCACCACCGCCGCACGCCTTTATCACTTCCCGCATGGCGGCGATGTGATTGATTCTCCTGGCGTTCGAGAATTTGGCCTCTGGCATCTTGAGGCGGAACAAATCACCAACGGCTTTGTCGAATTCCATGATTATCTGGGTTTGTGCAAATACCGCGACTGCAAACATGACACCGATCCCGGCTGCGCCATCCGCGAAGCCGTTGAAGAAGGTAAAATTGCCGAGACGCGATTCGAAAATTATCACCGCATTCTGGAAAGTATGTCGCAGGTAAAAACGCGTAAAAACTTTTCTGATGGTGATAACTGAGAATTATGCTTTAGCGACTGACATTTATCGCGTGCGTCGTTAAAATCGCCACCTTTTCTTTTGGGACCCGCGCATGATGCGGGTTCAGGAACGACACATCATGGCCTGGAGGCTACTTTGTTAAACGATCTTAAACTTTCACTGCAATACATTCTGCCTAAACTGTGGCTTACCCGCCTCGCAGGCTGGGGGGCGAGCAAGCGAGCAGGATGGCTGACCAAACTGGTTATCGATCTGTTTGTGAAATACTACAAGGTCGATATGCAAGAGGCGCAGAAACCAGATACCGCCAGCTATCGCACCTTCAACGATTTCTTTGTGCGTCCGCTGCGTGACGATGTGCGCCCACTCAATACCGATCCTAACGTGCTGGTGATGCCTGCCGACGGTGTAATCAGCCAGTTAGGCCGTATCGAAGAAGACAAAATTTTGCAGGCTAAAGGCCACGACTATTCGCTGGAAGCGCTGCTGGCAGGCAACTACCTGATGGCGGATCTTTTCCGCAACGGGACTTTCGCCACCACCTACCTGTCTCCGCGTGACTATCACCGCGTACATATGCCGTGCAACGGTATCCTGCGCGAAATGATCTACGTGCCGGGCGATCTCTTCTCCGTAAACCACCTGACCGCGCAGAACGTACCTAACCTGTTTGCCCGTAACGAACGCGTTATTTGCCTGTTCGATACCGAATTTGGCCCGATGGCACAGATTCTGGTCGGTGCGACCATCGTTGGCAGTATCGAAACCGTATGGGCAGGTACGATCACACCGCCGCGTGAAGGCGTGATCAAACGCTGGACCTGGCCGGCGGGAGACAGCGAAGGTTCCATTGCCCTGCTGAAAGGCCAGGAGATGGGCCGCTTCAAACTGGGTTCCACGGTCATCAACCTCTTCGCGCCAGGCAAAGTCCAGCTGATTGAAGAGCTGAAAAGCCTCTCTGTGACGAAGCTGGGCCAACCCCTGGCAGTCTCAACCGAAGCCGTTGTCGTTCCAGAGCCGGAAGTTCTGCCAGAGGAAGAAGTGGCGGCTGAAATTGAAGCCAGCCCGCTGGTCGACGATAAGAAAGACGAAAGCTAACTTCAAAAAAGGGTTCTGACGTGCGCCTGATTATCACTTTCCTGATGGCCTGGTGCCTCAGCCTGGGGGCGTACGCAGCGACGGCCCCCGACAGTAAACAGATAGCTCAGGAGCTGGAGCAGGCTAAATCCGCCAAACCTGCCCAGCCCGAAACCGTTGAAACCTTGCAGGGTGCGCTGAACGCGCTTGAGGAGCGAAAAGGCTCCCTTGAGCGCGCCACGCAGTATCAGCATGTGATCGACAACTTTCCTAAACTTTCCCAAACATTACGCTCCCAACTGAATAACCTGCGCGAAGAGCCGCGCGAGGTTCCTGAAGGCATGAGCGCTGACGCGCTAAGTCAGGAAATTCTTCAGGTCAGCAGCCAGTTGCTGGAAAAAAGCCGCCTGGCGCAGCAGGAGCAGGAACGCGCACGGGAAATCGCCGACTCCCTGAATCAGCTGCCGCAACAGCAAACCGATGCCCGTCGCCAGTTGAATGAAGTGGAACGCCGCGTCGGTACGCAAACGGCCAACACACCACAGGCGCAGGCGCAAAACCTGGCGTTACAGGCCGATTCCGCACGCCTGAAGGCGCTGGTTGATGAACTGGAACTGGCGCAGCTTTCGGCGAACAATCGCCAGGAGCTGTCACGCATGCGTTCAGAACTGGCGCAGAAACAGGGCGAACAGTTGGATGCGTATCTTCAGGCGCTGCGCAATCAGCTCAACAGCCAGCGCCAGCGCGAAGCCGAGCGGGCGCTGGAAAGCACCGAACTGCTTGCCGAAAACAGCGCGAATCTGCCCGTCGGGATTGTTAATCAGTTCAAAGTTAACCGTGAGCTTTCCCAGGCACTGAATCAACAGGCTCAGCGTATGGACCTGGTGGCCTCGCAGCAGCGTCAGGCGACAGGCCAAACCTTGCAGGTTCGTCAGGCGCTGAACACGCTGCGCGAACAGTCGCAATGGCTGGGTTCCTCTAATCTGTTAGGCGAAGCGTTACGCGCGCAGGTTGCTCGCCTGCCGGAAATGCCCAAGCCCCAGCAGCTTGATACCGAAATGGCGCAGCTGCGCGTGCATCGTCTGCGCTATGAAGATTTACTCAATAAGCAGCCACAACTGCGCCAGATCCAGCAGGCTGATGGCAAACCACTTACCGCCGAGCAAAATCGTATTCTGGAAGCGCAGCTTCGCACTCAGCGTGAACTCCTCAACTCGCTGTTGCAGGGTGGCGACACGCTGATTCTGGAACTTACCAAGCTAAAAGTTTCCAATAGCCAACTGGAAGACGCCTTAAAAGAGGTGAATGAAGCCACCCACCGCTATCTGTTCTGGACCTCAGACGTGCGGCCAATGGACTTCAGCTGGCCGCTGGAAGTGGTGCAGGATCTGCGCCGCTTAATCTCGCTGGATACCTTCAGCCAGCTAGGTAAAGCCACCGCGATGATGCTTACCAGCAAGCAGACGCTGCTACCGCTCTTTGCAGCGCTGATTCTGGTGGGCTTCAGTATCAGTTCGCGCAAACACTTCACCCGTTTTCTGGAACGTTCCAGCGCGCGCGTTGGCAAAGTCACCCAGGATCATTTCTGGCTGACCATGCGTACCGTTTTCTGGTCGATTCTGGTCGCTTCTCCCCTGCCCGTCCTCTGGGCAACGCTGGGTTATGGCCTTCAGGAGGCCTGGCCTTATCCGCTTGCCGTGGCGATTGGCGATGGCGTAACCGCCACCGTACCGCTGCTGTGGGTGGTGATGATCTGCGCCGCCTTTGCCCGTCCAAATGGCCTGTTCATCGTGCACTTCGGCTGGCCGCGCAACCGCGTGCTGCGGGCGATGCGTTACTATCTGATGAGCATCGGGCTTATCGTGCCGCTGATTATGGCGCTGATCATGTTCGATAATCTCAACGATCGCGAGTTTTCCGCCTCATTAGGCAGGCTGTGTTTCATCCTGATTTGCGGCGCGCTGGCGGTGGTCACGCTCAGCCTGAAACGCGCAGGCATTCCCCTCTGGCTCGATAAAGAGGGCGATGGCGATAACATGGTAAACCGCCTGCTGTGGAACCTGCTTTCCGGTGCGCCGATGGTCGCGATCCTCGCGGCTGCCGTCGGTTATCTGGCAACATCACAGGCATTGCTGGCGCGTCTGGAAACCTCGGTCGCCATCTGGTTCCTGTTGCTGGTGATTTATCACGTCATCCGCCGCTGGATGCTGATTCAGCGCCGCCGTCTGGCATTTGACCGTGCCAAACATCGACGCGCAGAGATGCTGGCTAACCGCGCCAGAGGCGAAGAAGAGACCCACTCCACCAGCCTGGAAGGTTCGGTCGAAGCCGAGGTCAGTGAAGTCGATCTCGACACCATCAGCGCCCAGTCGCTGCGGCTGGTACGCTCGATTCTGATGCTGATTGCGCTGGTTTCGGTGATTGTACTGTGGTCGGAAATTCACTCCGCTTTCGGCTTCCTGGAAAATATCTCGCTGTGGGATGTCTCCTCAACCGTGCAGGGCGTGGAAAGTATTGAGCCCATTACGCTCGGCGCGGTGCTGATTGCGATTCTGGTGTTTATCATCACCACTCAACTGGTGCGCAATCTGCCCGCGCTGCTGGAGCTGGCGCTGCTCCAGCATCTCAATCTGACGCCAGGCACCGGGTATGCCATTACCACCATCACCAAGTATCTGCTGATGCTGTTTGGCGGGCTGATTGGCTTCTCGATGATTGGTATTGAGTGGTCGAAATTACAGTGGCTGGTAGCGGCACTGGGTGTCGGGTTAGGTTTTGGTTTACAGGAAATTTTCGCCAACTTTATCTCTGGCCTGATCATCCTGTTCGAAAAACCGATTCGTATCGGCGATACGGTCACCATTCGCGATTTGACCGGGAGCGTCACCAAAATCAACACCCGTGCCACCACCATCAGCGACTGGGACCGCAAAGAGATTATCGTGCCGAATAAAGCCTTTATCACCGAGCAGTTCATCAACTGGTCGCTGTCGGATTCGGTTACCCGCGTGGTGTTGAGCATTCCGGCGCCGTCAGACGCTAATAGTGAAGAAGTGACGCAGATCCTGCTGACCGCCGCACAGCGTTGCTCGCTGGTAATTGATAACCCAGCGCCGGAAGCCTTCCTGGTCGACCTGCAACAGGGGATTCAAATCTTCGAACTGCGTATCTACGCAGCGGAGATGGGCCACCGTATGCCGCTACGTCACGAAATCCACCAGCTGATTCTGGCGGGCTTCCGCGAGCACGGTATCGATATGCCGTTCCCACCGTTCCAGATGCGTCTGGAAAGCATGGGCGGCACTAAAACCCCGGCAGGCAGAACGTTATCCTCAACGGGACGTGGGCGTAAGGCGGGAAGTTTATAGTAGTCGGTAGAGCGGCGGGCAGGCATCGCGCCCCCCGCCACCGCCTGATGCGCTTCGCTTATCAGGCCTACCGATCCTTTTGATTACTCTATCGCCAGCTCGGGCGTATTCGCCGTCCGGCGGCGATAGTTCTCGTAAATCCCCATCGCCATCAGCGAGAAGAAGATTGGCCCGCCAATCATCCACAGGGCGCTGCTCCAGTCATTTGCTTCAATCACCGGTTGGATAACGGTGAAGATGTTAGCGAACGATACAATCAGCACCACCACGGCCGTGGCGACCAGCGCAGAAGCGCGCGTTTTAAAGATAACAAACGGCCTTTCCAGATCGGTTTTCGCTTTGAAGAACGGGAACGCCAGCGCCAGGAAAAGATACGGCAGCGTCATTGAGACGTTCGCCATCAGCGTTAGTTTGTTATAAAACGCAGAAGCCGTATCGCCACCAAACGACACCAACAGAATAAACAGACACACCAGGCCACACTGCGCCCACATCGCGGTTTCCGGCATACCGCTCGCGTTCAGGCGCGTGACGGAGGTCGGCCACAGCGCTTTTGGCGTGCCCTGCACAATAGCTTTCAGCGGCGAGTAAATCAGGGTGAAGAACGCACCGGTATACGCGAGGAACATCGACAGACCGGTAATACGCGCAAACCATACGCCAAGCGAGGTCGTTGCCTCAGGCGATAAGCCCAGCGCATGCCCCAGCGTTTCGCCCAGACTGTGCATCAGAATGTAGGTGATATTCCCAAGATTGGTCGCCCGGTTGCTCAGCACCGCCTGCCAGTTTGTGCTCACACCCCACAGGACAATCGCCAGCGCGTAGCCAATTGAGATAACGAGCGCCGCGAAGATAATGCCTTTCGCAAAGTTCTTCTCCGGGTTTTCGGTTTTATCTACCAGCCCACCAACGGCTTCAATGCCGCCGTAGGCAAAGATAGCAAAGACCACAAATGACAGCATCGCCAGGCCAGACTGGTAGCCCGGATTCGGCGACGCGACAAAGTTAATTGGCTCTGCAAAGTTTCCGCCGTTTAGCGCCATAATCGTGATACTCACCACCAGCAGGACCAGATTCAGGCACATGACCGAAATCCCGCCGACTGCGGTAATTTTGGCGATTTTGTTGATCCCACGGGAGGCGACAAACGTCACCAGTAGCATCCAGCATACCGCGAGAATGCCGACGGCCTGTGTGGGCGTCAGGCCAGCGAAGGCCCACACCTGCGTTTGATCCGAGCCGCACAAAAAGGTGGAAAACGGCACCCACACTTTCGCCGCAGTACTGACCATCCAGACCACATAGGATGAGAACCACATAAAGGTACCGATAAACGCAAAGCGCGGCCCTACGCTGTTATTCATCCACGAGTAGATACCGCCCTCTTCTTTGCGGTACGCCGAGCCCATTTCCGCCATCATTAATGCAAAAGGAATAAAGAAGAAGAGTGCCGAGAGAATATAAAAAGGGGCGGCGCTGTAGCCCATTAAATAGAATGCCGACGGGCTATTGGCAAAGCCAAACACCGACGTAAAGATCATCAGAATAAGCCCGGTGAGGCTCATCTTTTTTAGAGACTGGTTCATCTTGCCGTTCCAAAAAGAGTCATAACGCAAATAACGCTATCCCACGCCGACTGGCAGGGACGAAAGCACGGATAGTAGCAAAAAACCAGATTATTATTGTGACAATATTGGAGGATAACGAAGGAAAAACTGTAAAAAAGAGAGGGAATGGTTACATTATCTAAGTGACGTGAATATTACGATTCCTTTAAATAAGGCGCGGCTATATTTCATCAATAATAGCCGCGCGAAGACGTCAGGCGCGATCGACCGTAAAGGCGATAACGTCGGCAATCTGCTCCGCATCCAGCGCCAGCATCACCAGACGATCGACGCCCAGCGCCACGCCGGAGCAATCAGGCAGACCGGCGGCTAAGGCGTCCAGCAGGTTCTTATCGATAGGCTGCTGCGGCAGACCGCGCGCGGCGCGCTTGCGGTTATCCTGCTCGAAACGCTGCTGCTGTTCACGCGCGTCGGTCAGTTCATGGAAACCGTTCGCCAGCTCCATGCCTTTGAAATAGACCTCGAAACGTTCCGCCACACGGTGATCTTCCGCGCTGATTTGCGCCAGCGACGCCTGGCTTGCCGGGAAGTGGTAAACAAAGGTCGGGCGATCTTTACCGATGTGCGGCTCTACGCCGAAAGCGAACAGCAGCTGTAACAGGGTATCCCTGTCTTCTTCTGCATCGGCAACGTTGCTGAGATCCAGTTTCGCGGCCACTTCACGCAGCAGCGTTTTGTCCGCTGAAAGTGGATCAATTTCCAGATGACGCTGGAACGCCTGCTGATAAGAGAGACTTTCCGCCGGCTGGCACTCCAGGACCTGTTGCAGTAAATCATCCACCTCGTTGATGAGTCGGTACATATCAAAATGCGGACGATACCATTCCAGCATGGTGAATTCCGGGTTGTGGTGACGCCCCATTTCTTCATTACGGAAGCTTCGGCACAGCTGGAATACCGGGCCACAGCCTGCCGCCAGCAGACGCTTCATGTGGTATTCCGGGCTGGTCATCAGATAGAGATTCACACCCTGAGAATGACCAGGGCCCACAAAGCGAGTCTCAAACGGTACCAGATGGACATCGGTTACCGTTGCCTGGCTCATACAGGGCGTTTCCACCTCAAGCACGCCGCGGTCAGCAAAGAAACGACGAATTTCCGTCATAACAGCCGCGCGTTTTAACAGGTTGGGGATGGATGCGCTCGGCTGCCAGGTTGCCGTCTCGCTCATGGTTTTTTCTCCAGATTCAAACAAGGGCACGAAGTCTACTCGTAACCTGTCAGCGAGACAAATTTTGTGCGGAAATTATTAGTCTGGTCAGCTGGCGCAAGGGAGTAGCGAGGGGTAGTTTAGTAATTAAATTAATCAAAATTAGTGATGATTAGAGGCCATCAGACTCAAAAATAATCGAACACATCAAATTTCCCTCAGATTTCTACGGGTATACTGCTTTACCCATAAAGGAGCAGTGGAAACGTTTCCGCCATAGCGAGTCGTAATCAGGTGAACTACCTTTTGCTTAGAGCGAGTGCGGAATAACAATAATCTGGAGGAATGTCGTGCAAACCTTTCAAGCCGATCTTGCCATTATAGGTGCTGGCGGAGCTGGTCTACGAGCAGCCATCGCCGCGGCGCAAGCTAATCCAAACGCCAAAATAGCTTTAATCTCAAAAGTTTATCCGATGCGCAGCCATACCGTTGCGGCTGAAGGTGGCTCCGCTGCCGTCGCGCAGGATCACGATAGCTTTGAATATCATTTTCACGACACCGTAGCCGGTGGGGACTGGCTCTGTGAACAGGATGTCGTGGACTACTTCGTCCATCACTGCCCGACAGAGATGACCCAGCTTGAGCAATGGGGCTGCCCGTGGAGCCGTCGTCCGGACGGTAGCGTGAACGTTCGCCGCTTCGGGGGAATGAAAATCGAACGTACGTGGTTCGCCGCCGATAAGACCGGCTTCCACATGCTTCACACCCTCTTCCAGACCTCTCTGCAATTCCCGCAAATTCAACGCTTCGATGAACATTTCGTTCTCGACATCCTGGTCGATGATGGTCAGGCTCGCGGCCTGGTGGCGATGAATATGATGGAAGGCACGCTGGTACAGATCCGCGCCAACGCAGTGGTGATGGCGACCGGCGGCGCAGGCCGTGTGTATCGCTACAACACCAACGGCGGCATCGTCACCGGTGATGGTATGGGTATGGCGCTCAGCCATGGCATTCCGCTGCGTGATATGGAATTCGTTCAGTATCACCCAACCGGCCTGCCAGGTTCTGGCATCCTGATGACGGAAGGCTGCCGTGGTGAAGGCGGTATTCTGGTCAACAAAAACGGCTACCGTTATCTGCAGGATTACGGCATGGGCCCGGAAACCCCACTGGGCGAGCCGAAAAACAAATATATGGAACTGGGTCCGCGCGACAAAGTTTCTCAGGCTTTCTGGCACGAGTGGCGTAAAGGCAACACCATTTCCACGCCGCGCGGCGATGTCGTTTACCTCGACCTGCGTCATCTGGGCGAGAAAAAACTGCTGGAACGCCTGCCGTTCATCTGCGAACTGGCGAAAGCGTACGTGGGCGTCGATCCGGTGAAAGAGCCGATTCCGGTTCGCCCGACCGCGCACTACACCATGGGCGGTATCGAAACCGATCAGCAGTGTGAAACCCGCATCAAAGGGCTGTTTGCCGTCGGCGAATGTTCCTCCGTCGGCCTGCATGGCGCGAACCGTCTGGGTTCCAACTCGCTGGCTGAACTGGTGGTCTTTGGCCGCATGGCGGGCGAACAGGCAATGGAACGCGCTGCAACGGCAGGCGAAGCCAATAGCGCCGCGCTGGATGCTCAGGTTGCTGACGTTGAAAGCCGCCTGAAAGCACTGGTTAATCAGGAAGGTAGCGAAAACTGGTCGAAGATCCGCGACGAAATGGGTCTGTCGATGGAAGAAGGCTGCGGTATCTACCGTACGCCGGAACTGATGCAGAAAACCATCGATAAGCTGGCCGAGCTGCAGGAACGCTTCAAACGCGTACGCATCACCGATACTTCCAGTGTGTTCAACACTGACCTGCTCTATACCATTGAGCTGGGCCACGGCCTGAACGTTGCCGAATGTATGGCGCACTCTGCAATGGCGCGTAAAGAGTCTCGCGGCGCGCACCAGCGTCTGGACGAAGGCTGCACCGAGCGCGATGACGTTAACTTCCTCAAGCATACGCTTGCTTTCCGCGATGCCGACGGCACCACGCGTCTGGACTACAGCGATGTGAAAATCACAACGTTGCCGCCAGCCAAGCGTGTCTACGGTGGCGAAGCTGAAGCAGCCGATAAAAAGGAGAAAGCGAATGGCTGAGATGCATAACCTGAAAATCGAAGTGGTGCGCTACAACCCGGAAGTGGACTCCGCGCCGCACAGCGAATTCTATGAAGTGCCTTATGATGAAACCACCTCGCTGCTGGATGCGTTGGGCTACATCAAAGATAACCTGGCGCCGGACCTGAGCTATCGCTGGTCCTGCCGTATGGCGATCTGCGGTTCCTGCGGCATGATGGTCAATAAGGTGCCGAAGCTGGCCTGTAAGACCTTCCTGCGCGATTACACCAAAGGCATTAAGGTTGAGGCGCTGGGCAACTTCCCGATCGAACGCGATCTGGTTGTCGATATGACGCACTTTATCGAAAGCCTGGAAGCGATTAAGCCGTACATCATCGGCAATTCGCGTACGCCGGATCAGGGTCCGAACAACCAGACGCCTGCGCAGATGGCGAAGTATCATCAGTTCTCCGGCTGCATTAACTGCGGCCTGTGCTACGCCGCCTGCCCGCAGTTTGGTCTGAACCCTGAGTTTATCGGCCCTGCCGCCATTACTCTGGCGCACCGCTATAACGAAGACAGCCGCGATCACGGGAAGAAAGAGCGTATGGCACAGCTGAACGGCCAGAATGGTGTCTGGAGCTGTACCTTCGTCGGTTACTGCTCCGAAGTGTGTCCGAAACACGTCGACCCGGCAGCGGCCATTCAGCAGGGTAAAGTGGAAAGCTCGAAAGACTTTCTTATCGCTACCCTGAAACCACGCTAAGGAGTGCATCATGACGACTAAACGCAAACCCTATGTGCGGCCAATGCCGTCCACCTGGTGGAAAAATCTGCCGTTTTATCGCTTCTATATGCTGCGTGAAGGAACGGCGGTGACCGTTGTCTGGTTCAGCGTTTTGCTGATTTGCGGCATTTTTTCGCTGAAGCACGGGCCAGAGTCCTGGGCGAACTATGTCAGTTTCCTGCAAAACCCGATTGTGGTGATCCTGAATCTGATCACCCTCGCGGGTGCGCTGCTGCATACCAAAACCTGGTTTGAGCTGGCGCCGAAAGCCGCCAATATTATCGTAAAAGGCGCAAAAATGGGGCCGGAGCCAATTATCAAAGGGCTCTGGGTGGTGACGGCTCTCGTCACCGTGGTCGTGCTGTTTGTGGCACTGTTCTGGTAAGGAGGCCAGGGTGATTAATCCAAATCCAAAACGTTCTGACGAACCGGTATTCTGGGGCCTGTTTGGCGCAGGCGGGATGTGGGGCGCAATCGTTGCGCCGGTGATTGTCCTGCTGGTTGGCATCATGCTGCCGCTGGGGCTGTTCCCGGGCGATGCGCTGAGCTATGAGCGCGTGCTGGCCTTTGCACAAAGCTTTATTGGCCGTGCGTTTCTGTTCCTGATGATTGTGCTGCCGCTGTGGTGCGGTTTACACCGTATTCACCACGCGATGCACGACCTGAAAATTCACGTTCCAAGCGGAAAGTGGGTTTTCTACGGCCTGGCTGCTATTCTGACGGTTGTGACGCTGATTGGTATCGTCACCATCTGATGAAGTCCTAATGTTAATCCGGCCCGCCACTGGCGGGCCGTTTTGTATGGAAGCCTGGTCATGTTCAAAACGTCTCTCTGCGCGCTGCTGCTTGGCGCCTCCTGCACCGCACTTGCCGCACCTCACACTGAACAACAGATAACGGAAATCGTTAATCGCGTCATTACGCCACTCATTAAAGAGCAGGCCATTCCTGGCATGGCCGTCGCGGTCATCTATCAGGGCAAACCGTATTACTTTACCTGGGGTGACGCCGACGTCGCGAAAAAGCAGCCCGTCACGCAACAGACGCTGTTCGAGCTGGGTTCAGTCAGTAAAACCTTCACCGGCGTACTGGGCGGCGACGCTATCGCGCGTGGGGAAATTAGCCTGAACGACCCGGCGACGAAATACTGGCCCGAACTCACCGGGAAACAGTGGCAGGGTATTACGCTGCTGCATCTCGCGACTTACACCGCAGGTGGTTTACCGCTACAGGTACCGGACGACGTGACGACCGATGCTGAACTACGTCGCTATTATCAAAACTGGCAGCCAGAATGGGCGCCGGGCACGCACCGCTTATATGCCAACGCCAGCATTGGGCTTTTTGGCGCGATGGCGGTGAAACCGTCCGGTTTGAGCTTTGAGAAGGCCATGACCGAGCGCGTGTTGCAACCGCTTAAGCTCACGCAGACGTGGGTAACCGTCCCGCCAGCCGAACAGAAACACTACGCCTGGGGATATCGCGATGGGAAAGCCGTGCACGTCTCACCAGGCCAGTTGGATGCCGAAGCCTATGGTGTGAAATCCAGTATTCAGGATATGGCGCACTGGGTGCAGTTCAATATGAATGCCAGCAAAATCAAAGAGAAAACTCTGCGACAGGGCATTTCACTGGCACAGTCGCGCTACTGGCAAATTGGCGAAATGTATCAGGGATTAGGCTGGGAAATGCTGAACTGGCCGGTCAACCCTGACACCATCGTCAACGGCAGCGACAGTAAAATCGCCCTCGCCGCGCTGCCAACGAAAGCGATAACGCCGCCAGCGCCCGCCGTAAGCGCATCATGGGTGCATAAAACCGGCGCAACCGGCGGATTTGGTAGCTACGTCGCCTTTGTGCCGCAGCAAGAACTCGGCATTGTGATGCTGGCAAACAAGAACTACCCCAACCCTGCGCGCGTAGCCGCCGCGTATCAAATTCTGAATTCGCTGAAATAAGTGATTTCTGGCCTGTTTCGGCAGGCCGTTCCCACTCGATTTTCCTGCTGTCATCTACACTTAACAGAAAACCAGTAAGGAAACTCTTATGCGCATCCTGCCCGTTGTCGCCGCCGTCGCCGCCGCGTTTTTGGTGGTTGCCTGCAGCTCCCCGACGCCGCCAAAAGGCGTTACCGTTGTGACGCCATTTGATACTACTCGCTACCTTGGCACATGGTACGAAATTGCCCGCTTTGATCACCGATTTGAAAGCGGGCTGGAACAAGTCACCGCAACTTATCGTCTGCGTGATGACGGTGGTCTGAACGTGACAAATAAAGGCTATAACCCGGATCGGGCGATGTGGCAGAAAACCGAGGGGAAAGCGTATTTCACCGGCGATCCAAACCGCGCCGCCCTAAAAGTGTCGTTCTTCGGACCCTTCTACGGTGGCTATAACGTGATTGCCCTCGATAAAGAGTACCGCCACGCATTGGTTTGCGGGCCGGATCGCGACTACCTGTGGATACTCTCACGCACACCGACCATTTCAGATGAGATGAAACAGCAGATGCTGGCCGTCGCAACCCGGCAGGGGTTTGATATCAGTAAGCTAATTTGGGTGAAACAGCCCCATTAATGGGTGCTGAGTTTCAGGCCGATGATCCCCGCAACAATCAGCCCCAGGCTCGCCAGACGCATGGGGCTTGCAGATTCACCCAGCAGCAGAATTCCGGTAATGGCGGCGCCCACCGCGCCAATGCCGGTCCAGACCGCATAAGCCGTGCCGACCGGCAGGCTTTTCATCGCCCAGGAAAGCAACGCCATACTGACAATCATAGCCGCAATGGTGATGACGCTTGGCGTCAGGCGGCTAAACCCATGGGTGTATTTCAGGCCAACCGCCCAAACCACTTCAAGTAAACCAGCGATAAGTAGAATAATCCAGGACATAACAGGCTCCAGAGAAATGGGGCCGTCCCCGATGAAAAGAGGCGCTTACGGGTCGTCCCGCAAGGCGATGGTGAAGCGTTATTTTATCAATCGTAAACGCGAGGGGCAAACAGGAAGAACGGTACGGAGAGGTCGCCGTACCGTTTAAAGGCGCAAATTACTGCTGAGCTTTAGTGGCCGCACCGGAAATCGCATTGCCACCATCAGAAATATCTTCGCCAACGCCGCGTGTTGTATTACACGCCGTCAGTACGGATGAAAGCACTACCACGGTAAAAAACGCTGCAATTGTTTTCTTAATCATCATATCGTCCTTTAATGGTCAATGTTTATGCATGTAGCCTGTTAAGCATAGACAAATTCCCGCGCTTCGACGGAAAAGGAGAACGATTTAAGAATTATGAAGGGTTAGCTGGCGGCGTGAGAAATGATGCTGCCGAGATCTTTGATATCTTCCCCAACACCACGGGCGGTGTTGCATCCGCTCAGCAATGCGCCGGCGACAATCAGCAGTAGAAGTGTTTTTACGGTACGGGTCATCATCCTTGCCTGAAATCATCAGGCGCAGCGCCGTGCTGCGCCCTCATTCATCCATTTATAACATGGATTACTTCACGCGGGATACATATTCGCCAGAGCGGGTATCCACTTTGATAACTTCGCCAATCTGAACGAACAGCGGCACTTTAACCACTGCGCCAGTGGACAGGGTCGCCGGCTTACCGCCAGTACCTGCGGTGTCGCCTTTCAGACCTGGATCGGTTTCAACGATTTCCAGTTCAACGAAGTTCGGCGGGGTAACGGAGATAGGCTGACCGTTCCACAGGGTCACGATGCATTCAGCCTGATCCAGCAGCCATTTGTCGCTATCGCCAATCGCTTTTGCGTCAGCAGACAGCTGTTCGAAGGTTTCGTTGTTCATGAAGTGCCAGAACTCACCGTCGTTGTACAGGTAAGTCAGGTTCATATCGACAACGTCAGCACCTTCAGCGGAGTCAGTAGATTTGAAGGTTTTTTCTACACGGGTACCGGTCAGCAGGCGGCGCAGTTTAACGCGAGCAAACGCCTGACCTTTACCTGGTTTAACGAATTCACTGGCTTCAACCGCGTACGGTTCGCCGTCCAACATGATTTTAAGACCAGCACGAAAATCGTTGCTATAGTAAGTCGCCATAAGGCCCTCTGAAATTGTGAAATGGTAGCTAAGCCACAAAATGGCGCATATTGTAACCCTAAATACCCCATCCAGAGAAGATTGGTTATCGCAACTTGCCGATGTTGTGACCGATCCGGATGAACTATTACGTCTTTTAAATGTAGACGCTGATGAAAAATTGCTCGCAGGAAGAGACGCGAAACGTCTTTTCCCGCTTCGCGTTCCCCGTGCGTTTATCGCCCGGATGGAAAAAGGTAACCCAAATGACCCGTTATTGCGTCAGGTTTTAACCGTGCAGGACGAGTTCATCACCGCGCCCGGTTTCTCAACCGACCCGCTGGAAGAGCAGCACAGCGTGGTGCCAGGGCTACTGCATAAATACCGTAACCGGGCATTGCTACTGGTGAAGGGCGGCTGTGCGGTGAACTGCCGTTACTGCTTCCGTCGCCACTTCCCGTATGCGGAAAACCAGGGCAACAAACGCAACTGGCAGGCCGCGCTCGACTATATCGCGCAGCATCCTGAGCTGGACGAAATTATTTTCTCCGGCGGCGACCCGTTAATGGCGAAAGATCATGAGCTGGAGTGGTTGATAACGCACCTTGAAGCCCTTCCACATGTTAAACGTCTGCGCATTCATAGCCGCTTGCCAATCGTTATTCCGGCACGCATCACCGATGCGCTGGTTACGTGTTTCGCACAAAGTCGGCTACAAATTCTGCTGGTGAATCACATCAACCATGCCAGAGAGATAGACGATGAATTTCGTGCTGCGATGGCGCGTTTACGCCAGGCGGGCGTGACGCTGTTAAACCAGAGCGTGCTGCTGCGCGGCGTGAACAATAATGCTCAAACGCTGGCTGACCTCAGTAACGCGCTCTTCGATGCGGGCGTGATGCCTTACTACCTTCACGTGCTCGATAAAGTACAGGGCGCAGCCCATTTCCTGGTGAGCGATGACGAAGCGCGTGCCATTATGCGTGAACTGCTGACGCTGATTTCTGGTTATATGGTGCCGAAACTGGCACGTGAAATTGGCGGCGAGCCCAGCAAAACGCCATTGGATCTTCAGCTTCGCCAGCATTAATTCATCTGCCCTCTATTATGAGGGCATTATTATTTGATTAAAATATATTTATTAACTTAATAATAGTTATTGGACTGAGTTTATCTGGACATCAGTAATAGCTGTGATATTTTACTTCACCAGCTGATATCGCCCTAATTAATAATATATATCTATAATTTTCATTTAAGCATTTACAAGATATATGGTTATGGAGAACCAACATGGCATTGAATATTAAAAGCGTTAATACCGGTGTTATTCGTCAGGGAAATGCATTTGTCGCATTAGCCTTAAAAATCAAAGAGCAAAAAAATAAAGAATCTCTCTTCTTTTTCCCTGCGCTGGTACTCAGAGATCTCCTCATCGCCATGGAAAGCCGCCTTGCGGCGCTGCATCAGCTGCAAGGCGATGAATTGCAGAAGTATGAGAAAGCCCGCGATAAAGCCGGTAAAAAGATGCTGGAAAGCGTACCTGCGCTTCAGGAAGAGGAGTTACGCCATGCCGATGTCAATTTCCGCGTCGATGGGCTGGAACTGTCTAAAAACGGTAAAGATGAATTAACCATTACGCTAAAACTGCATCGTGGGGAAAGCGTCGAATTGACGATTAATGAATTGCAGATTGACCTGCTGGTCAAAGCAATTATTCACTCCATTAATAATGCAGGAATGAAAGAGCTGGCGCTGCGTATTTCTTCACTGCTGGACTTCCTGCCACTGTATGATGCTGATTGTCAGGAGAAAGGCAGTCTGGAATATGACTTCTACGACCAGGCGCAGTGGAAACACGATCTGTTCAGCCATTATCTGGCCGTGCTTTATCGCTTTACCGATAAAGAAGGCAAAGAGTGTTTTAGCGGCAGCATTGTTAAAACGCGTACGCCATCAGGCAGTAAAGAAGCGCAGGCAATTTCTCGTCGTTTGATCGATTTCAGCCCACGGCTGAAAAAACTGGCCGGCACGCCGTGCCAGGTATATGTCAGAACCTTAAACGCGAATAACGGGCAGCAGCTGACGCAAGAGCAGTGTTTACGTGCGTTGTATCATTTACGCGTCCAGTCGGTGAAAACACCGGCCTGATGGCGTCGGATGGCGGCGATAACGTCGCCATCCGGCAATTAGCGCCCCTGAAAAATCAGTTCGGGCACTTATAAACCTGGCCGTTCATTTCGGTGTCGGTCGGCACAAAACTTGAAAGCATACCCTGAGTTGGGCTGCTGACACCGTAAATCACGTTGCCGCCCATCTCTGCCGCATGGTTACGCAGCGCATTCGCCGCACCGCGCATCGAGCCACCCTCTTCGCCCGTCTGGCCAGAAAGCCAGTTTCCCTGTTTACCTGTTGCAGTACCTAACAGCTGGCATTCTGCGCCCGGCTTATCTTCAACGAAGCGAACATTCTGCCCACCCGCACTTAATTCGTTGCTGGAACTACAGCCAGCTAACAGCAGCGCGGCGCCAACGATCCCTGCTAAATATTTTACCTGCATGTTATTCCCCACAATCAATGAGCTGGACGCATGTCGTCCGTGTGTAAACCTTATACTAAAAAGATGACCAAAAGAAAAACCCCCGGTCATTTCTGACCAGGGGTTTCTTTGTTGCTATGGGGTATAGCGCACGATTACATCATGCCGCCCATACCACCCATGCCGCCCATACCAGCAGCACCTAAGTCAGGCGCGTCGCCTTTCGGCAGGTCGGTTACCATGCACTCGGTGGTGATCATCAGACCAGCAACGGATGCCGCGTACTGCAGAGCAGAACGGGTTACTTTCGTTGGGTCCAGGATACCGAAGTCGATCATGTTGCCGTATTCTTCAGTTGCGGCGTTGTAACCGTAGTTACCTTCACCCGCTTTAACCGCGTTAGCGACAACAGACGGTTCTTCACCGCAGTTCAGGACGATCTGACGCAGCGGCGCTTCCATTGCGCGCAGCGCAACTTTGATACCGACGTTCTGATCTTCGTTCTGGCCGCGCAGGGCGCTCAGTTTCGCTGCAACGCGAACCAGGGCAACACCACCACCAGCAACCACGCCTTCTTCTACCGCAGCACGGGTCGCGTGCAGGGCATCGTCAACGCGTGCTTTTTTCTCTTTCATTTCAACTTCGGTAGCAGCACCGACTTTGATAACGGCAACGCCGCCTGCCAGTTTCGCAACGCGTTCCTGCAGTTTTTCGCGATCGTAGTCAGAGGTCGCTTCTTCGATCTGTTTACGGATCTGAGTAACACGGCCCTGAATCGCAGATTCTTCACCCACGCCATCGATGATGGTGGTGGTGTCTTTGTTGATAACAACGCGTTTCGCCTGACCCAGATCTTCCAGCGTGGTTTTTTCCAGCTCCATACCGATCTCTTCAGAGATAACGGTACCGCCAGTCAGGGTTGCGATGTCCTGCAGCATAGCTTTACGACGGTCGCCGAAGCCCGGAGCTTTAACAGCTGCTACTTTCACGATGCCGCGCATGGTGTTAACCACCAGGGTCGCCAGCGCTTCGCCTTCAACGTCTTCAGCGATGATAACCAGCGGTTTGCCTGCTTTCGCAACGGCTTCCAGAACTGGCAGCATTTCGCGGATGTTGGAGATTTTTTTGTCAGCCAGCAGGATGAACGGACTTTCCAGCTCAACAGCACCGGTGTCCGGTTTGTTGATGAAGTACGGAGACAGGTAGCCACGGTCGAACTGCATACCTTCAACCACGTCCAGCTCATCTTCCAGACCGGTACCGTCTTCAACGGTGATCACGCCTTCTTTACCGACTTTGTCCATCGCTTCTGCGATCAGTTTACCTACGGTTTCGTCGGAGTTAGCGGAGATAGTACCTACCTGCGCGATAGCTTTGGAGTCAGAGC
Source organism: Pseudocitrobacter sp. CD920760 (assembly GCF_057782505.1). Taxonomy (NCBI): domain Bacteria; kingdom Pseudomonadati; phylum Pseudomonadota; class Gammaproteobacteria; order Enterobacterales; family Enterobacteriaceae; genus Pseudocitrobacter; species Pseudocitrobacter sp. CD920760. Next base: position 458,438 of record NZ_CM173490.1, on the reverse strand, counting down.
ACGGTACGGACAGGGTTTTCAGTTCTTCAACTGCTGCCTGAACCGCTTTGTCGATACCACGTTTCAGGTCCATCGGGTTCATACCCGCAGCAACAGCTTTCAGGCCTTCAGTGATGATGGACTGAGCCAGTACGGTCGCGGTGGTGGTACCGTCGCCTGCAGCGTCATTCGCTTTAGAGGCAACTTCTTTCACCATCTGCGCGCCCATGTTTTCGAATTTGTCTTCCAGCTCGATTTCACGCGCGACGGAAACACCATCTTTGGTGATAGTCGGCGCACCGAAGGATTTGTCGAGAACCACGTTACGGCCTTTCGGGCCCAGGGTTACTTTAACTGCGTCTGCCAGTACGTTTACGCCGCGCAGCATTTTCACACGAGCGTCGTTACCGAATTTTACGTCTTTAGCTGCCATTATCTTTATTCCTTAAATTCGTATGTTCAGTGTCGTTCGCGGATTACGCTTCAACAATTGCCAGAATATCGCTTTCGGACATGATCAACACTTCTTCGTTGTCGATCTTCTCGGATTTCACGCCGTAGCCATCGTTGAAAATAACGATGTCACCAACTTTAACGTCCAGCGGCTGCACAGTCCCGTTTTCCAGGATGCGACCCTTACCGACAGCGATGATTTCGCCACGAGTTGATTTTGCTGCTGCAGAACCGGTCAGAACGATGCCGCCAGCAGATTTCGTTTCAACTTCTTTACGTTTGACGATCACACGATCATGTAACGGACGAATACTCATTGATAGCTCTCCTTTGAGAAAGTCTTTATCAGTTATGGGTGACGCCGGGCCGCGATCGGTTTTCCGGCTAGTGACCAGAGAGATGGGGATGGGCCCTCTGCCCTTCAAGGGGCAAGTCGAAAAAATTTCAGAAAAAATTGCGATCGCTGCGAAACGGTGTACCCCGAGGAAAAGCAGGGTAAATCGCTTGCGTTTCAGCCAATAACGGTTGTGTTACTATCCGTTTCTTTACGAATGCCGGGACGCGGTCATGAGTGGTCTGAAACAAGAGCTGGGGTTGGCTCAGGGTGTAGGTTTACTTTCAACTTCATTGTTGGGAACCGGCGTCTTTGCGGTTCCTGCACTGGCGGCGTTAGTTGCCGGGGGCGATAGCCTGTGGGCGTGGCCCGTTTTGATTATTCTTGTCTTTCCCGTCGCCATTGTTTTCGCCATTCTGGGCCGTCGCTTCCCCAGCGCAGGCGGCGTGGCGCACTTTGTCGACATGGCGTTTGGCCCTCGTCTGGCGCGCGTGACCGGCTGGCTGTTCCTTTCGGTTATCCCCGTTGGTCTCCCTGCGGCGTTGCACATCGCCACCGGTTTTGGTCAGGCGCTGTTTGGCTGGCACGACAGCCAATTGTTGCTGGCGGAGATTGGCACGCTGGCGATTGTCTGGTGGTTGGGCTCGCGCGGGGCAAGTTCCAGCGCCAACCTGCAAACGCTGGTTGCGGTACTCATCGTGGCACTCATTGCCGCCATCTGGTGGTTTGGCGATATTCGCCTGGGCGCAATCCCCTTCCCGCCCGTCATGCAAATTGCACCCGACCATTTGTTCTCAGCGCTCTCCGTGATGTTCTGGTGCTTCGTCGGGCTGGAAGCGTTCGCCCATCTGGCCTCTGAATTTAAAAATCCTGAGCGCGATTTCCCGCGCGCACTGATGATTGGCCTGCTGCTCGCGGGTACGGTTTACTGGGCCTGTACAGTGGTGGTGCTGCACTTCAACGCCTATAACAGCGAACTGGCGGCCGCCGCCTCACTGCCCACTATTGTGGTGCAACTCTTTGGCGTTCAGGCGTTGTGGGTGGCCTGCGTGATAGGCTATCTCGCCTGCTTTGCCAGCCTGAACATCTATATCCAGAGCTTCGCGCGTCTGGTCTGGACACAGGCGCAAAATAAGCCGCAGAGCCCGCTGTCACGCCTGTCGAAAAAGCAGCTTCCCGTTAATGCGCTGAACGCGGTATTAGGCTGCTGTGTGATCAGCACGCTGGCAATTTTCTGGCTCAATATCAACCTTGATGCGCTGATCGTCTACGCTAACGGCATCTTCATTGTTATCTATTTGCTGTGCATGCTGGCGGGATGCCGCTTGCTGAAGGGGCGTTATAAAGCGCTGGCGGTGACGGGCGCGCTGCTTTGCGTCGTTTTGCTGGCGATGGTGGGATGGAAGTGTTTGTACGCGCTGGTGATGCTGGCGGTGTTCTGGCTGTTCCTGCCAAAAAGCAGTGGCGCGTAAACCGCGCCACTTCGGAACCGATTAGCGGTCGTCTTTGTGATCCAGACGGTCGCGCTCTTCATCTTTACGCTGATATTCACCATCAAACGTCTGTCCGCCATCGTTGCTGGCGCTGAACCCACCACCCGGCATACGTGAGAAGTGCAGATGCGGCAACAGTTTCATGGTCAGATGTTTCTGTACCGGCGGCAGCAGAAGCAGCAGGCCGAGGAAGTCGGTGAAGAAGCCAGGCAACAACAGCAGTAAACCTGCCAGAATCAGAGAAACGCTTTTCACCATCTCTGCCGCCGGGCTTTCTCCTGCTTCCATTTTCTGCTGCATCAGCACGAAATTCTTGAAGCCCTGGTTACGCACCAGCGACATACCAATCACGGAAGTAAAGATGACCAAAACTAATGTGAGCAGGACGCCAAAGACATGGGCGACCTGAATAAAAATCGATATCTCTATGTAAACATAAAGAAAAATAGCAATAAACGGTATCCAGCGCACTGGCTTCTCCTGTTAATCGTGGATGCTCTCGCCTCCACGTAAAAATTTTGCTGCTGTCACCCTGTGTAAATGGTGGCGGCCTGTCATTTTTCAATCAGACAGTCGAGAAATTTTTGTCAGCAATGGTCAAGCGGTGACCCATTTCACAAATCAATAAATCTTATGAGAATCGCCTCGTAATAAGTGATCAAGATTACTGTAATTCGCTATCATCAGCATATGATCACGGGCACCGGGTCGATTAAGGACATAATCGTCGGCCAGAAAATACGCATAACCTCGTAAATTCTGCGTATTTGGTGAATTCATTGGCAGATTGCAAAAGAAGGTTCACATGCTAAACAACATTCGTATCGAAGAAGACCTGTTAGGTACAAGGGAAGTCCCTGCGGACGCGTACTATGGCGTTCATACTCTGAGAGCGATTGAAAACTTCTACATCAGCAACAGTAAAATCAGTGATATCCCTGAGTTTGTTCGCGGTATGGTGATGGTGAAGAAAGCCGCTGCGCTGGCAAACAAAGAACTCCAGACCATTCCAAAAGGCGTTGCTAACGCGATTATTGCGGCATGTGATGAAGTCCTGAACAACGGCAAATGCATGGATCAATTCCCGATTGACGTCTACCAGGGCGGCGCGGGCACATCCGTTAACATGAACACCAACGAAGTGCTGGCGAACATTGGCCTCGAACTGATGGGACATCAGAAAGGCGAATATCAGTATCTGAATCCGAACGATCATGTTAACAAATGTCAGTCCACCAACGATGCTTACCCGACCGGTTTCCGCATCGCGGTGTACACCTCCATTGTAAAACTGGTGGATGCAATTCATCAGTTGGGCGAAGGTTTCCAGCGTAAAGCGGTTGAGTTCCAGGATATCCTGAAAATGGGTCGTACCCAGTTGCAGGATGCGGTACCGATGACCCTCGGCCAGGAATTCCACGCGTTCAACGTGCTTCTTAATGAAGAAACCAAAAACCTGCTGCGCACCGCAGAATTACTGCTGGAAGTTAACCTCGGCGCAACGGCTATCGGTACACGCCTGAACACCCCGGACGGCTATCAGCAACTGGCAGTACAGAAACTGGCGGAAGTCAGCAACCTGGCGGTGGTTCCGGCGGAAGACCTGATTGAAGCAACGTCTGACTGCGGTGCTTACGTGATGGTTCACAGCTCGCTGAAGCGCCTGGCAGTGAAGATGTCCAAAATTTGTAACGACCTGCGCCTGCTCTCTTCAGGCCCTCGCGCCGGTCTGAACGAAATCAACCTGCCAGAATTGCAGGCCGGTTCTTCCATCATGCCAGCTAAAGTTAACCCGGTCATTCCGGAAGTCGTAAACCAGGTGTGCTTCAAAGTCATCGGTAACGATATTACGGTCACCATGGCCTCTGAAGCCGGTCAGCTGCAGCTGAACGTGATGGAGCCAGTGATTGGCCAGGCAATGTTTGAGTCTATCCACATCCTGACCAACGCCTGCTACAACCTGCTGGAAAAATGCATCGATGGCATTACCGCCAACAAAGCGGTTTGCGAAGGCTACGTCTACAACTCCATCGGGATTGTGACCTACCTGAACCCGTTCATCGGCCACCATAACGGCGATATCGTCGGTAAGATTTGTGCTGAAACCGGGAAGAGCGTACGTGAGGTCGTTCTGGAGCGTGGCTTGCTCACAGAAGCTGAGCTGGACGATATCTTTTCGGCACAAAACCTGATGCATCCGGCTTACAAAGCAAAACGCTACACTGATGAAAGCGAACAGTAACAGTAGTGGTTAAGATACAAGGGGCATGTCAGCGATGACATGCCCTTTTTGCTTTTTATGATTTACCAACCTACAACATTCTAATATCAACTTGTAAACACAAGGAAGGCTACATATGTTTGGTGCAGAGCTCGTTATTGTCCTGCTTGCGATCTATCTCGGAGCAAGGCTCGGCGGTATCGGCATTGGTTTTGCCGGTGGTTTCGGCGTTCTTATCCTCACCCTTATTTTCCAGATTAACCCGGGAGCTATCCCGTTCGATGTTATTGAAATCATCATGGCGGTTATCGCGGCTATTGCCGCTATGCAGGTTGCCGGGGGGATGGATTACCTCGTGAGCCTGGCGGAGCGTATGCTGCGCCGTCATCCGAAGTACATCACCTTCCTCGCGCCGCTGGTTACCTGGTTTATGACCATTCTGGCCGGGACCGGGCATACCGCGTTCTCCACGCTGCCGGTTATCACCGAAGTGGCGAAGGAGCAGGGTATTCGCCCATCTCGTCCGCTTTCTATCGCCGTTGTCGCCTCACAGATCGCGATCACCGCGTCCCCTATCTCCGCTGCCGTCGTTTTCTTTGCCGGTATTCTGGAGCCGATGGGCGTAAGCTATCTGACACTGCTGGCTATCTGTATTCCGGTCACGCTGATTGCCGTCATGATCACCGCCTGCGTGTGTAACTTCCTGGGCTGCGAACTGAAAGATGATCCGGTTTATCAGGAACGTCTGGCTAAAGGCGAAGTGAAGCTGCGCGGAAGCCAGGTCTTCAAACTGAAACCACACGCGAAACGCTCCGTTCTGCTGTTCCTGATCGGTATCATCGCGGTGATGTTCTACGCCACCGCCATCAGCGATACGGTTGGCCTGATTCAGAACCCGGTCCTGCCGCGTAACGAAGCGATTGTGGTCTTCATGCTGACTATCGCGACGCTGATTTGCTTTACCTGCAAAATCGATACCGGCGAAATCCTTAATGCCAGCACCTTTAAATCCGGTATGAGCGCCTGTGTCTGCGTACTGGGTGTGGCCTGGCTGGGTGATACTTTCGTCAAAGCGCATATCACCGATATCCAGGAAGTGGCGGGTGACCTGCTGCACAACTACCCATGGCTGCTGGCCGTGGTGCTGTTCTTTGCCGCTACCCTGCTCTACTCCCAGGCGGCAACCACCAAAGCACTGATGCCTGCGGCGCTGATGCTGGGTGTTACCCCGCTGACGGCGATTGCGTCCTTTGCTGCGGTTTCTGCGCTGTTCGTTCTGCCAACCTATCCGACCCTGCTGGCAGCGGTCGAAATGGATGACACCGGTTCGACGCGTATCGGCAAATACGTCTTTAACCACGCCTTCCTGGTGCCTGGCGTCATTGCCATTGCTCTGTGCGTCATCTTAGGTTTCATCTTCGGCGGGATCATGCTGTAAGTAAAAAACCTTAAACCCGGGCCGCTCTGCGGCCCGATTCGCGCCTTCCCTCCGCCACACCGTGCTATAGTTGCCTCTTTCACCGATACGAGGTTGATGATGAGCACTACCGACGCTGTTGTTGTTCTCTGTACTGCCCCGGATGAAGCGACTGCCCAGGATTTAGCAGCCAAAGTACTGGCGGAAAAACTTGCCGCCTGCGCAACGATTATTCCCGGCGCGACGTCGCTTTATTACTGGGAAGGAAAGCTGGAGCAGGAGTACGAAGTGCAGATGGTCCTCAAAACCAATCTGACACATCAGCAGGCGCTGCTCGATTGCCTGAAGTCTCATCACCCGTATCAGACCCCGGAATTATTGGTTTTACCCGTTACTCACGGAGACAGCGATTATCTCTCATGGCTCAACGCATCCTTACGCTGATCCTGCTGCTGTGCAGCACATCCGCCTTTGCCGGTCTGTTCGACGCACCCGGCCGCACTAACTTTGTTCCGGCGGACCAGGCGTTCGCTTTCGATTTTCAGCAGAACCAACAGGATCTCAACCTCACCTGGCAGGTAAAGGAAGGCTACTACCTCTATCGCCAGCAAATTAAAGTCGTGCCCAATCAGGCGCAAACATCGCCGTTGGTGCTGCCCGCCGGGCAGTGGCATGAAGATGAATTCTACGGTAAGAGCGAGATTTATCGCCAACAGCTAACCGTACCGGTGACGATTAATCAGGCGTCCCAGGGGGCGACGCTGACGGTAACGTATCAGGGCTGTGCCGACGCGGGATTCTGTTACCCACCAGAAACCCGAACCGTCCCTCTAAGCGTCGTCGCAGCGACATCTGCCCCTGTTGAAACATCGGCACCTGCCAGCGCGGATTTGCCCTTCTCTGCGCTCTGGGCGCTGCTTATCGGTATAGGCATTGCTTTCACGCCCTGCGTGTTGCCAATGTATCCGTTAATCTCGGGGATCGTGCTGGGTGGTAAACAGCGCCTCTCCACGGCGCGCGCGCTACTGCTGGCGTTTATCTACGTCCAGGGGATGGCGCTGACCTATACCGCGCTGGGGCTGGTTGTCGCCGCCGCAGGTATGCAGTTCCAGGCCGCGTTGCAGCATCCGTATGTGTTGATTGGCCTCTCTGTGGTGTTTATCCTGCTGGCGCTCTCGATGTTTGGCGCGTTCTCGCTGCAACTGCCATCGTCTGTACAGACGCGATTAACGCTGATGAGCAATCGCCAGCAGGGCGGTTCGCTGGGCGGGGTTTTCGCGATGGGCGCGATCGCCGGGCTCATCTGCTCGCCGTGCACCACCGCGCCGCTGAGCGCCATCCTGCTCTACATCGCGCAAAGTGGCAACCTGCTGTTGGGCGGCGGGACGCTTTATCTGTATGCGCTGGGGATGGGTCTGCCGCTGATTCTGGTCACTGTCTTTGGCAACCGCCTGTTGCCGAAAAGTGGGCCGTGGATGGCGCATGTCAAAACGGCGTTTGGCTTTGTGATCCTCGCATTGCCGGTATTCCTGCTAGAACGCGTTATTGGCGAGGCGTGGGGACTGCGTTTGTGGTCGCTGCTTGGTGTCGCGTTCTTTGGCTGGGCCTTTATCACCAGCCTGGGCGCGCAAAAGCCGTGGATGCGACTTGGGCAGATTATCCTGCTCGCCGCCGCGTTAATCAGCGTACGCCCGTTACAGGACTGGGCCTTCGGCAACACGGCAGCAGCACAGGAACGATCGCACCTGAACTTTACTCAGGTTAGCAGCGTCGAAGAACTCACCCAGGCGCTGGCGAAAGCCAAAGGTCGGCCGGTGATGTTAGATCTTTACGCCGATTGGTGCGTGGCCTGTAAAGAGTTTGAGAAATACACATTCAGCGATCCACAGGTGCAACAGGCGCTGAGCAACACCGTATTGTTGCAGGCGGATGTCACCGCCAACAGCGCGCAGAACGCCGCGTTGCTGAAACATTTAAATGTACTGGGCCTGCCCACCATCCTCTTTTTCGATAAAGAGGGGCAGGAACAGCCGACACAACGGGTAACCGGCTTTATGGATGCTGCTGCATTCAACGCGCATTTGCGCGATCGCCAACCGTAGACAACACTTTAGACGGGAAAAACCGTTGGGAACGAAGGAGAACACCGTGCAACGTGAAGATGTCCTGGGAGAAGCCCTACATTTACTTGAGATCAGAGGGATAGCCAGCACTACGCTTGAGATGGTTGCCGAACGTGTCGATCGTCCGCTCGACGAGCTGAGACGTTACTGGCCGGACAGCGAGGCGCTGCTTTATGACGCACTACGCTATCTCAGTCAGCAGGTGGATATCTGGCGTCGTCAACTGATGCTGGATGATGAACTGACCGCTGAGCAAAAATTGCTGGCGCGCTATAACGCCCTGACGGACTGCGTCAGTAATCAGCGCTATCCAGGCTGCCTGTTTATCGCCGCCTGTACGTTTTATCCAGACCCGGATCACCCGATTCATCAACTGGCGGATCAACAGAAGCAAGCGGCATATACGTTCAGCCACGAGCTGCTGACCCAACTGGAAGTCGATGACCCGGCAATGGTGGCAAAACAGATGGAACTGGTACTCGAAGGCTGCCTGAGCCGAATGCTGGTGAATCGTAGCCAGGCGGATGTCGACACCGCACACCGGTTGGCGGAAGATATCCTGCGCTTCGCCCGCTGCCGCCAGGGCGGTGCACTGACGTAATTCGGATTTCTGGTCCTTTCGTATACGCATATAATTCCACCAACATGGATATGTAAAAGGGAATTATATGCGCCTGCTTCACCACGCCACACTTGCCAGTCTTTTCGTTATACCATTTTTTGCCAATGCCATAAGTGGCCTTACTTTCAGCCATAAAGACTGGGAACTCGCCTGCGACAACACTGGCACCTGCCGCGCTGCGGGCTATGGTGATAACGTCAGTGCATTACTGACGCGTCGAGCGGGTATATCCTCTGATACCCGAATAGAGGTGACTTTTTCCCAACGAGAGCAAGGGCAATCCCCCATCTCCACTGCCGTGCTTTTTATTAATAATCAAAAACAAAGGCCGCTTATCCCTGTTTCTGATGGCTATTTTTTGCTGGGAAGTGACATCAGGTCTGACTTTATTCGGGCATTACAACAAAATGACGTGATTGAATTTGAAGCCGACGGCGAACGTAAAATGCTCTCTCTGGCAGGATCTGATGCCGTACTACTGAAAATGGATGCGTTCCAAAAACGTATCAATACCGCAAGCGCCCTGCTTAAGCCAGGACCTGACAACATTTTCGAAGCACTCCCCGAATCTCCCACACCGCTTATCGCGACACGCCCCGTTATCTCATCGCCGAAAATGACACCATTAACGGAAATACAGCTTCAAAATATCCAGTCACAGCTTCAACTGACACCAGAGATGAACTGTAGCGGGCCGACAGAGGGGGACAAAAACCGCTATTACGCCATTCCGGTTGATAAAATTCATACGTTAATTCAAACAGCGTGTTTCGATATTTCCCGTTACGCTATGTGGCTAACTAACTCCACGCTAACAGCCCCTCCGCAGTTGATAACCAGCGATGCAAGCGGCTATGAGGACGGAGAAATAAGAAAATTTGCCGAGCCGATACAGATCTGGCGCTGGACCGGAAAAACGTTTGCATTAACCGATGAATACCGTAGCGGTGGTCGGGGAACTTTCTCTGTTAACGGAGTCTGGACGCTGCCCACGTTCGTGAGCCATGTCCGCACGCAACAAGACATCGACAAAGATAATGCCGCGCTAAAGTCCCTTTATGATGCCATCAATAAAGAAAAAGCGATTAACCCAGAACTGAATCTGAAGAAAGTTGCCGACCAGTTTCCATTAATGGGGCAGGCTACGGATTTCTCAGTGCAAAGCATCGATGAACAAGGTAATCCATTACCCGATCAAAAACCCTCAGCAGAAATCAGTGACGATGAATGGCAGGCCTTTAAACAATCGCCTGTCGAAGGAGTTTCCGAAAATGGGCGAACTGACTATGTGTTGGTTGATTTAGATGGTGACGGAAAACGCGATCTCATTATTGACTGTTACGCTGGTGGTACGGGGCTTGTCAGTTACACGGGCGTACTAAAACGCGGAGATAAGTCGTTTTATGCGGTTAATAGCACTGACGATGAAAACGTCTACGTAGCAGGTGCGTTGTTCTCGGAACCCGGACGTGGTGCTAACCAGTGGAGCCAATGGGTACGCATAAACGGCCAGGTTTATGCGCTCTGGTATAACGGCCAGTTTGGCGAAGATAACCTTTATCTACTGCGGCCTTTTAGCAACGAAGAAAAAGTTCCTGCTGTGACGATTCGTTATCGCTATGCATTAGAAATAATGAAAGCCGACAGCAAAGAACTCCCGGCAATCAGTGATACAGACCGCAAAGGCCTGTTGAAATCTCTCGCCCGGATGCAGGACCATCTCATTAAAGATATGCCCTCAAATCAACCTCCTGCTGCTATATGCCCAATTCCACCAAACACGTCTGCCGCAGATGCTGATAACTACCGCTTTGGAGAGCCACTGCATTACACCTTTGAACGTGTTGCCGTCATTCCTGTCTGGTTGAATAACAACTGTTACATAGGCACCGTTGCCAGCCATCACGGTTACTACCAAAAAGGTGTAGATGCAGAAATAATTATCAACTCCCCGAGACAAGAAGACAGTTTTATCCCAGGCTATTCGCTTACAGGTAAACGGCATGTCACCGCCATCCAAAGCGGCTGGAAACAGCGGGAAGGTGATATGGGAGTGATGTAATTTTCCACAATAATGGTCCAGAACTGCACAAACTGCCGCAAAGATAAGCAACCAGACAGCGAAACGTGAAATTGAGTTGACGAGATGTGCAGATTACGGTTTAATGCGCCCCGTTGCCCGGATAGCTCAGTCGGTAGAGCAGGGGATTGAAAATCCCCGTGTCCTTGGTTCGATTCCGAGTCCGGGCACCACTATTCATAAGGCCTCGCTGCAAAGCGGGGCTTTTTCCTTTCTTAGCTACGGTAGATTTCTGGTCGTTGCAACACGTTATTTGTTTGCTGGATTTCTCGCCATTTTCGCAGATGTTCGTTACTTTTACACACCTCAACACCCTCTGATGTGTCTCTTCCTTACCCCACTGCTACGGTCTTTCTACGGTCCTCTACGGTTCCTTTCTCTAAGATTATTCATAATGAAGCAGAGAATACGGGGGAAATGGGGGATTTCATAATTTACTTTATTTAACAACAAATTACCTTCCATTACCCCCGGGGGAAGACCGGGGAGACTCCTCTTCAGGCAAGGGGGAAGAACTCAGCGTTATCAACTCCCCTTGTCAGTCGGGTGTTTCCACCATCTACTCCACCTGTAATATTCCTGTTTTTCACCTTATGATTCTTCGCATCAGCAAAATCCCCCGCTTTCCACGTCATTAAAAAATGACTCAGCCCCATCGGAATTCCTTACCTGAACATAAACTTTGAACTGTAATACTTACATTAAACAATGTGTATTACCGATTTAAAATAGCCATAACCCAGCCCCTTTATAAGGGGCTAGATTTTGTTAGAAAATAATATTACTTATATCAGAAATAGCATTCAAAGATCCTCTATAGTCGCTCCCTGTTTTAGGAAGAATGTAAGAGTATCTGGAATCACCATTATATACTAACTTCCAATGCTTACCTTCCTCAGACAACTCAAACCCAAGTTCCTTAAGCTGCCTTGACGTTGCCTTATCCATACTCCTGTAGCCATTAAGTGCTCTTTTCAAATGAGTTTGACGCGAATTTGCTTCCATAGTTTGAGGGTTATTGGAAATTAAAGAAGATAATATATGATTACTTCGACTACCCTCTTTCGTATTCACAATAGCAACCTTCAGTGCTTCTATTATTACATCTTTGATCTCACCATTGAAAAAGTCAGTTTCTTCCCCTGCATTCATTACTATACTTCCTTGAGCTGAAGCTTGTGATTGAAGCATTCGAACACGATATTCTAAAGATAATATATTACTTTTGAGTTCTTCTATTGTTTCATCTTTTGCAACATTATCGGCCTCATACAAACCCATCAATTCACTTGTGTATTCACCTCTAATCTTAAGTGTATTAATAGAATCCTTAGTTCTTCTTTTTTGTATTTCACTCCATCCCCCCTCAGAGACGGGAGCCATTGTAGATGTGGCTTTTACGACATCATCAAATAATTCATCTTCAAACTCCTTCGCTGTTTTCTCACCCCGACGGTAAAAGGAGATATTTTGTCCTCGCGGCCAGTAAATTCCGACTGCACCTGCGTAAGCATTTTTAGAATTTGTCTCATTTTTTAGTTTTATTGAAAACATTTTCTCACGAGGTTCAATTAGAACATGAGCTATGCCACACACCTTTCTTGCTAATCGCTCAGGAATAATGTTATGAGGATGTTCATTGTAAAAATATTTCGAACTGACATAGATTATTGGCAGCCTGTTTTCAGTTTCTCCATTGATAACTTTTGCCGCCAACTTTAAATGCTCTTCAGAATTCGAAAGGTAATCAGGTTCTATTGATGTTTTGAAGGCATCATCCAAACCACCAGAAAATTTATCTATCAACCTAATTACTATCAAAGGTTTTTTAGGTTGAGGTGCTAAATACGCAGCCTCCTGACTAACCACACTTGATTCAACTTGGATCCATACCGTATTATTTATTAAGTTCTTATTTATAGATATATCAGTTACCCATTTGTGTGGTTCGGAAATTTTAGAATATCTGAAGCAACCTAACTGAACATCTTGGTTGCCATGAGTAATTACATCAATCCTTTCATTACTTGACTCTACATAAAAATCTTCACTAAGATAGTCACACGCCAATTGTGCAGGTATAAAGTTTGTGTGTGGTGATTCATGAATCCAAGAAAAGCACTCATTGAATACATCGTCAAATAAAACATCATTCGAAACATAGAAACCAGTGGAGAAAAACTTCATTGACATTGTCCTTTTGATATGAGGTTACCTTAAGAAGATAATGAAAATTAAATTTAAAATCAACCCACAAGCCCTCCCTTCCCCAAAAAAAAACAACTATATCAACTGAGATAGGGGGGTCAGAACAAAGACGATGTATTCCACATAATCATGAAATAAACCTACAACACCAAAATTAAAAAATGTAGCCCTATAAAAAACAACACCTACTAAATTAATGATTAATCATTAATGCAGAAGCATGCTCTCAAAATAAGCACATACTCTCCAATAAGGTATTTCTGGATAATGTCGCCCATATATGTAATTAAAATCAATCAAAGCACATATTATTTTTTTGAATACATCCCCCACCGGTATTTTTTCCATTAAGACCAGAAACAGACCGTAACACCTATTTTTGCGGCATTTCTCGCCTTCAATCATCTCATGTAACACCAGCATCCCCTTCGCCACGCTAGAAAATCAACTCAGCCATTAACAGCGCCGTGCCGGGGATGGGTCAACCCTGACGTTCTTTACACCAGTCACAGGAGGTAATATGTCCAGTCCGAAACGCTTCCGTTTTACTAACCAGCTCATTAAATCCCTGCCCCCTAACACATCAGATTCACGCAGCACCGATGCCGAATACAGCGACACCGAGATTTCTGGCCTGAAATGTCTGGTCAGCAAAGGAGAAGGACGTAAAAAGTTTTTGCTCCGCTACCTCTACCATGGAAGAAAACGTGCCATCGCTATTGGTCGCTGGCCTGAGGTGGATGTCACCTTAGCCCGTAAGATTGCCATGGAACATAAACGCTCACTTGCCACCGGAACTGACCCTAAGCAGGAACGCGAAAACAAGAGACAAGAGATGACATTTGATGAACTCTTTAACCAGCATTATCTGGTTTGGGCAAAGTCTGCTAAACGTAGCTGGGGTAAGGATTTCCAGCGCTACCGGGATCATATCCGTCCCGCCATTGGTCAGATGCTGCTTAGCGATATCACGCCTGCCCGCATTCTCCGCCTCCAGCAGACGTTAAGCACTTCATTATCAGCAGCAACCTGTAATCGTGTCATCGTACTGATTAAAGCGGTGTTTACCTGGGCCGGAAGGCAAAGCATCACCTCTGTCCATCCGGCAAGAGTGGTACAGCTTCTCAGGGAGAACAACGCCCGACAGCGCTATTTCACCGAGGACGAAATACGTCGTATTTTTCTCTCCGCCGATAACGATACCAGCCCCGTAGCTGCCCGCTATGTCAAACTGCTGTTACTGACCGGCCTTCGTCGTGATGAACTGCGTCTGGCTAAGTGGGAGCATGTTGACCCGGTTAAACGCACCCTATGGCTTCCTGAAACCAAGAATGGCTATGGACGGATTGTTCATCTTAATTCACTGGCGATGGACGTAATCAGAACACTGCCAACACAGCGGGGAAATCCGTGGTTGTTTATAGGTAAAAAACAAGGAATGCCGCTGAGTAACCCGGTTAAAGCCTTTCAGCGTATTGTGCGTCGGGCGGGAATTTTCGACAAAGAGGTGTGTATTCATACCTGCCGCCATTCGGTTGCCGCCCTCATCGTGTCCTACGGTGGAACACTGTATGACGTTCAGGCTCAGCTGGGGCATCGCAGCAGTCAGTCATCACAACGGTATGCGCATCTTCATCCTCAGCGTTTACAAAACACCAGCCAGCTACTGGCGGAAAGGATAACAGCTCAGCTACCGTCCTTGCGATAAATGAAAAGCAGAGGCAAATGCCCCTGCTTTTTTTGAGGTTAAACTCATCAATCAGAATGGGATGTATTCATAAGCGGTCTCATCCCCATTACTTCTGGCAAGATATCGGGCTTTATTGCGAGCCTGATCGATTGATAGTGTTGGAAATTCGCCAAGATAATCATAACGAACGTTACCTTTGAAAATATAACTGGCAAAGAAACGAATATTTTCATTTCGGTTAATCATTGCTTTTAATTCAGGATACTCACTGTCTGTCACTTCCCTACAGATATCATAGAAATTGCATTTAGCCTGCGTCATGATAAGACCATGAGGCGTAAATGGTGGGCGAATAGTTTCACAGCCTGTAATAGCACCAGGAAAAGTGTGAGTTTCATTTAATTCGCAGAATTCAGTCATGGGGTTCCCCTTCTGTTAATTTATACAGAATAATAAGTTTAAAGATAAGTTAGTTAACTACATTCAGATAATGCTCAAGCACAATTCAAATCAGCACTGATAAACCCTCGCTTAATGTGGTAGTAACACCTGTCCATACCAGTAAGAGGACGCTTTTTGTAATGCCCTTTACTTTCTACCCGCAGAAGTTTTCGTCGTACCAGCTCCTTAGCGACGTCACTGGCGCTTAATGAATGTTTCTGACACCACTCTTCAAATACAGGTGCGAAGATTAAAAAATCCTCAGTAGCATGGTGAATATAGCCCCAGTGATTTCCGGGTTTACGGTTATCCGGTTCTTTAAGACCGATAAAATGCGCACCCTCTCGCTTTACAAGGTCACGCTGAATATCAATAAGAGCCAGTAACACGGGGTTATACTGGTTAGGCTTATCATCAAGCCAGCGGCGAGCGGCACTCATTACCGCATCTGCAATAACATCCTCACCAAAGGGAAGAATATTCCATTCAGTTGCGAGAATCCCAGCGCACCAGCACAGAGCAAAACGTTCTAATGCACGCTTCTGAATATCACTGAGAGAATAGCCTTCTTTCTGCAACTCACCGATCAGAATGCCATAGCAATCTTTTGATGCACCCTGGATGAATTTACACATCTCCTGATAAGATAAGGCCTCATCATTTTCACCCTTCAACGTTAGAAGGCAGGCAATAAATTCCTTACCCGCAGTGCCGTAAGTCTCACACAACCCATGTTTCAGTCTCTCAGCTCGATTACGTACGTCTTCAGAGGTCTCACCGTCTTTACGGGCATCTTCGGGGCGGATGTTAAGACTGATGGCACGATGCTCCTGCCCTCCCTGAATTTGCTCTTTCTGCGTGGCAAGCTTCTCAGGGATAGACATTTCCCCTGACGAAAGAATAAACATTTTCCAGGTAAAGGCCTCATCTATCTCCAGATGCTGATTCATTCTATCCTTACCCTTCGAAGCAGTAATATTGTACAGCAAGGAAGCAAAGTCCTTCTGTTTGTAAGCACCCAACTCATCAATACAGGCTAATATCCCTGAATACCGACTCAGGTTTTTCTCAAGCGCATTCGCTGTAGTATTCCAGCGTAAAATGTTCACATCTGGCGCACTGCCGGGTTCTCCACCATGGCCGTGAACTGACATGGGAAGCTGAAGAAGAATTGTTTTTCCGGTCGTTGACCCCCCGTAAAAATGAAACAATGCGACATCCATTTTGCACAACGACAGCAGCATCGAAGCAAAAGCTGTGGATAATGCAAAGACCTGAGGCCAGCCATGAACCAGCTCAGCTACCATCGTTTTCCAGTCATCCAGCGTTCCCGACTCGACAAGCCCTCGTGGAACACGGTAAGCCGGAATCAAATAGTCAAATCCCAAAAGGTGCTGCGCGATAGGCATACTGCCGTGAAGAAATGCTTTGTTGCCAGGCACAAAACCCATCGAATCTGCGACAAGATAAGTAGGCAATTCCAGCGATTTCTTCATACACACCTGTAAGAATTGCACCAGCAGCTCTTTAGACTTTATCGTCAGGGAGATACCAAAACCTTTGCCCGCCAGAGAAGCCATGACGTGATCAGGTTTTACCATTGCATCACTTAATGAGACATCAGCACAGGCGAACTCTCCAGCATGGTTGATAGTCATCAACTCGACGCCCATATTGCGCGTTTTACAATCAGAATAATGCCTGTAGACAGGGAGAATGGGGGTCGAGCTTAACTGGTACCATTTTTTACCTTCATAATAGAAAAGCCCTTTTGCAGTATTGACAAAGCCTTCAGGCAGACCATCACGGCATCCGCACTTAGAAATGTCATCGAGATCGATGTCGATTGCAGCAGCCTTGTTCAGGTTTTTTCTTACCACCTTCAGATGAAGAGCACGACGAGCCAGAAATGCATTTAATTTCGTGCAGGCAAAACGAGCGGGGGTCGTTGTAGTCAAGGGTGATGGTGTTGATTTATTATTCATTTACAGGGTCCTTTTGAATGTGAACCACAGGCAGTAAAGCGCAGAACTCACTTGCCTGAGGGGGAATTCTGTTTAGGCCGGAAAAACATTCATCGCCCGGTTAACAGCTTCGTGGTAACGCGCCGGAGAAGCGTGCAAGTAAAGCTCCGTCACTTTGATAGTGCTGTGGCCCAGTAAGTCTTTGACGGTGTGAATGTCGGCCCCGCTCTCAATGAGCTTTGTCGCAAAGGTATGACGCATCTCATGGATGGTGAACGGAGGAATGCCCGCAGCCTCACAAAGTCGTTTTTGCAGGCGACGTGGCTCAGCAACCGGATTGTCGGTTCCCTTGCCCGGAAATACCCAGCCTTCATCACCCAGATGCTGACGCTGTTCTGTCAGAAGAACGAAAGCCTTATCACATACCGGTACACGGCGTAGTTTGCCGTTTTTGGTATGGCGAAGGGTGATAACCTTGCGGCTCCAGTCCACATCTTCAAGACGAAGATGACGGGTTTCCCCCAGACGCAGCCCCGTCAGGGCAAGGAACATGAGCAGAGCAAGGGCTTCATGATCGGGTTTACCATTACGCCAGCGCTCACAGACGTCCATCCAGCGCTGAAGCTGGGAGTCATCCATGGCACGGCGATCTGACGTCACTTCAGGCAGCGCTTTGATATAAAGCGCCGGAGAGCGGCTGATGTATCCCATGCGTATAGCCCAGGTAAACACCGCTTTAATGAGCGCCAGATGGCGGTTGCGGGTGGCAGGCTTGAGATCGAGATTATGCAGATAGCTCAGAATATCTGCCTCCGTCATACCTGCCAGCTTTTTGGCACCGAGAAGAGGGCGCAGGTATTTACGGATCTTAGAAAGATCGGTGTTAGCTGAACGCTTAACGCCCGTGCTGAGTACGCTTTTCTCATACTCATCCACAAGCTCATTAAACGTCATTTTACTGTGAGTAAGAAAACGCTCACCATAAGTCTCAACGGAAGCCTTAAGCTCCTGAATTATTTTAAAGGCATGCTCCCTTGCGTTATTAATGGAAAATTCAGGGTAACTTCCTACGGAAACGTAAACATTCTTTCCGCGAATACTTTTGCGGACAATAAACTTAATGCGTCCGGATGAGTGGAATATAGCCTTAAGCCCGGTACATTTTGTATCGCTGGCTTCGATAGTCCGGCCAGTTTGTACTGCACGGATTTTATATTCATCAAGAAAGGCTTTAGTAAAAACACCTCCAGTATTTTTAGGTGCAACCTCTGAATATTCTATAGCATTAGATACTCCATGGTCGGAATATCCATGAATCTCTTCATCTACATTGAAGGAATTTTTATGAGCAGCAGCGATGCTCTTTTTATCCAGCGCTTGCGTTAATTTATTTAAAGGGTAATTAACATCCATAATATGTACATGGTCCTCTGAAAATTCAGATGATAATGAGTAAGTTAATATGTCGGCCAACAATGGGATAAGCTTATTTATTCGTGACATCACTTTCAAGCCCATGAAAAATCAGCTCTTACATGCCCATTGACATTTAATACTCAAGTCAGAAAGACCATGATGACTCATCAGGAGTACTCCTGCTCAGGGAAAAGGGAAAATAGCGTTAAACCATATAAAAAAATTGTGTTCCGGATGCGTCGCCCAAAGTAAGTCAACTTTTGAGGCTCTGAAATAAGAAAATGGTGATACACCTCACCGATTTTCGCCTGAAAAACGACCTCATAAGGCATTTAAAATTAATACCTTTTAAATCAATAGATTAAAGTAATGGTTTTAACAATATGCAGCCCAACTTAAGGGTAATCAACCTTTCCATAATCAAAACCACACTCTATTCATTTTTTATTATTGTGACACTCGTCACATTTCACGCCTGCGGGTGCTTTGATTTTGTACATTCACAAAGCTCACCCACACCAACGACTATGACCGTAAAAAACCTCTTTTTATGCACATATTATTTCCATGTAAATCAATTAATTATGGAGATAATCATGTTTAAACTCACGACCCCTACCAGTCTTCCCCTTCTCAACTTGCCCGCCTCCGCGCTGGAAGCCCTCAGCAATGAAATCCTTGGCCCCGTCGATGATATCGACCTGTTTACCGCCTTCTGGAACGAAACGGGAACCCTGCTCTGGCATCTCAACCACGATGACACGCTGCCCGAAGACCCGCTGCTGGCAGTCGCTCTGGCTAACCCGGAATACGTCACCGCACTTGATGATGGCTGGTATCTCCTGCTGGGTATCGTCTGCGATAACGGTCAGGGTATCTATCTGGTGTTCCCGGGCACGACCGTTATCACTGAGCTACAGAATCTGATTGAGGCGCTGACCCATGAGTAAGAAAAAAATCGCTACCGAAGCCGCCGTCACCGAAAGCTATACCGTGTTCTACAGTGGGGACGCCGAGAAAATCAGCCCCCACAGTAAGGGGCTGCTGACGTTTGAGCTGGGTAAGGAGGGTGATACCGGCAGCCTTGCCCTGCGCTTAACCGCCAATGGCGAAGGAGGCCTGTTCTCTCGTGAATGGATAGCGCTTGATGCGATTCACGCCATTCTGGAACAGCAGCAGGACAGCTTCCCGTCCCGTGTGTTTCGACCGCTGTTTGGTCAGGGCAGTACCAACAACGCCGGGTTTCTTGCCGCCGTACTCAGAAGTCCGGATATCTGCCTTATCGAAGCGGACAGCAGCAGACTCTTTATGCACCGCTGCTACGCCGACTGGCAGCACCGTCTGACGCAGCTTGCCGCAATCAGCCAGGACTAATCCCCCGCTTTTTCTGTGTTCCATACCCCTTAAAAAGGAAATTCACTATGTCATCACCCGCTATATTGCAGGGCGGCTATGTGCTGCCGCTCTCCCGGTCGTTCACCCAAATGCTTCTGGATATCGTCGCGCAAAAACCGCCTCATCGTCACCCCATCACCGGATTAACCATTAACTTTCGTGACCCTGAATACTCACCGGAAACGGGTGGCTGGCATCCGGTCGAAATACGCCTCATCCCTGCCGGAGAAGACTGGCAGCTCGATTACGTCACCGATTTTCACTATGCAGGACATCCGTGGCCTGAACTTGAAAAAGATGTCGATGTGAGCTGGACGCATCAGTACACGTGGCTCTCCCGCTGCGGCGATATCTCTCATGTCGACGCCCGTGAGTTCTGGTCGCTATGGGAAAGTAACTTTATGGCTTACCACGATATGGGGGTTTTCACGGTCCGTACGTTGTGGGAAAGCTGAGTGTTCACAACGTTTCCCCCGCATCCCCCCTCTCCCCCGTAGTAAGGAACTGAATGTTATGTACCGGCTTCTGCTGCTGAACTTCGTGGATTCATTTATCGATAACTGCATTCTGTCCTGCGTCGATGAACCGGCTTACGGCGGTATCGTGCAGTGCGAACTGCTTTTTGGCCTTGCCGCACACAGCGGTATCTATGTGGGTAACGGCGATATTGTTCATCTTGATGGAGATGGAACCGTTATCAAAAGTAAGGCCAAAGGGTTTCTTGACCGGCTCGATGGCTGGAACTCCGCTATCTCGGTGTATACCGACTGTATGGATTTGACGCCTCAGGGTTGTGCTCAGGCCGCTGAACGGGCAAAGGCGGCAGTGGGCCAGCGCTATCCCTACAGCTTGCTCGACTTTAACTGCCACCGGTTCACTGCCCGCTGCGTTACCGGCAATTCATGCCCTGATATCTGGCTTGCCAGACACCTCGATTCATTTCAGAAAGGGGACCGATGGCGTGTATGGCAACGATGAAGGCCAGCCGTTACAGGCAACGTGTCGCCGGGCAGGGAGAACGGCTTATCCGGCTTACCATGGCCCTGTTTTATGGTCAGACGATATCTGTTCGCTATATCACCCGGCAGTTTGACGTATCTCCCCGTACGGCAAGACGGGACCTCACTCATCTGGCCTTTGTGCTGGAATCCGCTGGCCCTCACCGCTGGCGACTGGCTCCCTCGCTGAAACCCTAACTTTTTTCTCTGCCGGACATCTCCTGACCACTCCGTATGGCAGGCTGTCTCCGCTTTTCAATCCATAAGGGAACATGATGAAAGTTTTAAAACTGTTAACCGCCGCAATTCTGCTTTCCGCCTTCAGCCACAGCGCGTTCGCCGACGAGCAGGCTGACGCTCAGATGATTACCAATTCGACCTTCTGCGCGATGTACTCCACCCGCCTGACCCAGACCAGCGACAGCGGCCTTCAGTTAAAAGGCGTCAATCTCAATGCCCGCATCAACGGACCGGTATTCAACAGGGTACTTCAGGTGATGAACAAGACCTATGGCAGAACCTGGCTCGAATCAAATGCCCGTAACGGCAGCATGACCGCCATGCAACTTTCGCAGTCGGAGCTTCTGTATAACCCGGAATATGCCCGGCAGTGCGATGCTTTTGCGGATAAAGTGGAAAAGGAATGGCGCGGAAAGTAATCCCGACGCGTTATACCTCTATCCGGTGAACAGAAACCTGCTTTTGGGCAGGTTTTTTTTTTACTTTTTTATTTTCAGGCGGACAAACGCTGTCCGGGGGCTTCCTTAAACTGTCAGGTCCAATGTCTGCAATGAGGTGAAATATGGCTACCTACCGACACGACCCCGACCTTGAGTTTCTGCGCCACTGCCATCGTGACGATCTGGATTTACTGGTTTCTGTGCTTATCTGCGATCCGAAAGACGGACTGGCACGCATCACGGAAACGCTGACCTATGATCCTCAGTATAAAAAACACAAACCCAACCACCCGCGCTACTGGGATGCCATTGCCGCCGAGGTTCAGACGTTTGGGGCGAACAGCTTTGCCACGCTGCTCCGCTGGGGTAAAGGGGTGCTGTACCGGGAAATTCTCACCGATGCCTGCGATAAAATGAAGGTGAACTACAACAACAAATCCAGTGTTGAAACCATTGAAATGAATCTGCTGATGAAGATCCTGGAGAAAAGCCTTGAGAAGATGACGCCCGATCAGCTAAAGACCGTGGCGGAAGAATTGCAGACAGGCTACAGCAACCCCACGCCGGAGTTGCTGACCATGGCAATCCAGGCGGGGATAAAAACATCCGGGTTTGCGGCCTATCAGATGGCACTTGTTGTCACAAATGGTGTGGCGAAAGCCCTGTTAGGCAGAGGGCTGACCGTTGCAGGAAATGCCATGCTGACGCGTACCATGGGCGCTTTTGCCGGTCCCGTGGGCTGGGTGCTCAGTTCTCTCTGGCTGCTGATTGATTTAGCCGGTCCCGCATACCGGGTGACGCTACCATCCTGCATTTTTATTGCCTACATGCGCCAGAAGCATCTTTATTCACCTGAGAATACTGACGTTTAGCACTTACATTTAAGGTATTCAGACTTTAAAAAACTTCAGAGGGCGGACAAATCCTGTCCGCTACTGCTGGCATTATTTCCCGGCTAAATTCGGAAATGATGTATGACGCTGATAACACAAGAAAACGAACATGACAGACTGGCAACCCGCCTTTCCATCATCCTGAGCCGTTTGTTTCAGGGTGAAAAGCTGCATATCGGGACGCTGGCAGAAGAATTTGGAGTGACGACGCGAACACTGCGACGGGATTTCAACGTCCGTCTGACGTACCTTGATATTGAACAGAGCAACGGCGTGTATCAGCTTGCTTCGCATTACTTTCGTCGCCGCACGGAACGGGATATGAAGATACTGGCGAGACTGCTGCATCTTGACCGTCTGTTACCCGCGATGGACGCCAAACTGCTGAGCCTGATGCTTGACGGGGAACGCCCCTCGCCCTACAGGATTATGCTACCGGAGCCGCGCCAGAAACCCACGCTGTTCGGTGATTTCAGCAGACTGACGCTCGCCATACTTAACCAGACCCAGGTGCGTATCAGAACCGACGAAAACGTCAGCCATACCGTTCATCCCTACCGTCTGCTTTGCAGCCATGCGGAGTGGTTTCTTGCCGGATGTACGTCATCGGGCGTGTTCGTTATTTCCCTGTCCCGAATCAGGCTGGTTGAGGTATTACCGGATACAACGTTTGAGATCGATAACACACTCATTTCGCTGATTGAACAGTCTGACTTTATGGAAGCCTTACCCCACATGAACATTATTCATCAGATAATGCATTACGGGAGTAAACAGACGAATAATCGTAATTAAAATCACAACATATTATTAGTGATGATTAAATCACATTAACATGATAAGTGAGAAAGTTATGATTATCGATAAAGAATACGCACTTGTAGATGCGACCGCAAGACTTAACACTGACCTGAGGGATTATGAACATGAAATAAACAACGCCGCCATTATAACATTTGGCAATGACCTCATTGAGGTAATCGTATATCAGTTCAGCTTTATCATCAGCATCAGGGCAGAGGGTGAAAAAATAAAGCACGGCCTTCTTGTTAACTTCGGTAAAAATATAGCAAGACAGGTTTCATCACTTTGTGCATCCGCAATGCGAGTCTACCCTAACGAAAAACACAAACCGAGCCGTCAGCTTTTCCACTGCATAAATTAGTTTGTGCAAAGACTGTACTACCGACACGCTTTAAATTAAAATAGGCCAGCTAATATAACATATGAGGTTTATGATGGCTGGCCAGTATGAAAAAGCAATAACGATAAAACAAGCGATAGACTCAATTAATTTACGCCACTATCTTCTGCCTGCAATTCAGAGGAAGTTCGTCTGGAGCAGCAGGCAGATATGTCTGCTGTTTGATTCCATCATGCGAGACTACCCGATAAACTCTTTCATGATGTGGGATATCCGTAGTGCCAGTATTAAAAACGATTACAAATTCTATGAATTCCTAAAAGAATACTGTCAGCGATTTAATGAAGAAAATCCCTGCGTAGCAACAAATGCTGGATTTCATGATTTCAAGGCTGTGATTGATGGTCAGCAACGTCTCACATCATTATATATTGGATTGTGTGGAACGTATGCGTATAAACAGCCCCGGGTGTGGTGGCCTTCGGCACAGGATGATCGCATCCTGCCGCCAAGAAAGCTTTACGTCGATTTAACAGCGCCACTTAATTCAGACGATGAGCTCATGATGAAGTATAACTTCAGGTTCCTGACCGACAAGCAATACACTGATTCACTTACAGACAACAAACATCACTGGTTCTGCCTGCACGAAATATTCAAATACGAGCAGTATGATTCCCCTGATGATATTTTATTTAACGTTGTCGTACCAGAACTTGAAAAAAGAGATCTCATTTCCAGTGAGTTTTCCAGAAAAACTCTGCTGAGACTTTATACAAAAATAAGAACTGAGAACATCATCCACTACTTCAATGAGAGTAGTCAGGATATTGACCATGTGCTGGATGTTTTCATACGCACGAACAGCGGGGGGACAAAACTTGAGTTCTCCGACTTACTGATGTCAATAGCGGTAGCGCACTGGCAGGGGGATTTCAGAAGAGAACTGGATGAACTGACAAAAAATATTTATCAGAACAACGAGATGGGGTTTTATATTGAAAGAGACTGGTTCTTAAAAACCAGCCTGATGCTTATTGACTCTGACGTCCGGTTCAAAGTAAAAAACTTCACTTCAGAGGAGGTCGGTAAGATACAACAGCAATGGTCTGAAATAAAATCCTGTATCAAGGAGACTTTTATTCTTGTCAGGCGATTCGGCATCAATCCACAGTCTTTGATATCTAAAAATGCAGTCATTCCTGTGGTCTACTGGCTTTACAAAAAGCAAACCAGTGGACATCCATTATATACAACGATTAATCTCCTGAATAAGAACCACAATGAACGCTCAGTAATTAGCCAGTGGTTTTACATGGTACTTCTGAAAGGGATCTTTGGAAGCCAGGCCGATGCGCTACTCACGAGCATCAGAGATGTAATGAAAAATAGTCTTTCAGATATTCATTTTCCTCTTGAGAAGATTATTGACAGATATAAAGGCTCGAATAAGGACCTCAGATTTGACGACGAATACATCGAAAGCCTTCTCAATATCAGATATGGCGAAGGTCGTTGCCGCGCACTATTGCATCTTCTGTTCCCTGAAATGAATCCGACCGAGGTGTTTCATATTGATCACCTTCACCCAAGAAATCACTTCTCAAAGAAATATCTTGAAAGATTAGATTATGTTGCGAACTCACCAGAGAACCTCAGCTTTTATGAAAACCCGGAACACTGGGACACCATACCGAATCTTCATTTACTGAATCATTCTCAGAATATAAGTAAACAGGATACTTCCCTGAAACAATGGCTATCTCATTCATCAAACAACTATACGCCATCAATGCTGTTAGTTTCAGATGACAATATTGAGTTCAGTCGCTTCCCGGAATTCTACAATGAGCGAAGAAACGCCCTGAAGCAAAGACTACTGAATCGGGTATTTCTTACAACAAAAATAGATTCATCACCATCCACAATGGATACGGATGAAGAAATTCTCACCGACTGAACGTTCAGCCCCGATAGTATTGGGGCTTCAGTATTTATCGTCAGCACAACGTTTCTACTGGCCTGACTGAAAGAGTGTTGGCTACACAACCGGGCAAACGAACTCTCAGTGCAAGGCATGACATACAAAGCCTGTCATCCATATGAAATTGCGATAAAATCGGGCCAATAACAGTACTTAAGAATCATACAACAGGATACAAGATGACAAGCCTTCAGCAGCGTGCAGAGCTACACCGTCAAATCTGGGCCATTGCCAATGATGTCAGGGGCTCAGTAGATGGATGGGATTTTAAACAGTATGTACTCGGTGCACTTTTCTACCGCTTCATCAGTGAGAATTTTTCCAGCTACATGGAAGCAGGGGATGAGAGCATACATTATGCAGCACTTGATGACAGCATCATTACCGATGACATCAAAGACGATGCCATCAGGACTAAAGGTTACTTCATATACCCGAGCCAGCTGTTCTGCAACGTTGCCGCTAAAGCGAACACCAACGACAGGCTGAATGCTGATTTAAACAGTATCTTCGTCGCTATTGAAAGCTCTGCCTACGGCTATCCGTCTGAAGCTGACATCAAAGGCCTGTTTGCCGATTTCGATACGACAAGCAATCGACTGGGTAACACCGTCAAGGACAAAAACAGCCGTCTTGCTGCCGTTCTGAAAGGCGTTGAGGGGCTAAAGCTCGGGGATTTTAATGAGCACCAGATTGACCTTTTCGGTGATGCCTACGAGTTCCTGATTTCAAACTATGCGGCGAATGCCGGTAAGTCTGGAGGGGAGTTCTTCACACCTCAGCACGTATCTAAGCTGATTGCTCAGCTTGCGATGCACGGTCAGACTCATGTCAACAAAATCTATGACCCTGCTGCAGGCTCTGGCTCACTGCTGCTTCAGGCGAAGAAGCACTTTGATAACCATATCATTGAAGACGGTTTTTATGGTCAGGAGATAAATCATACAACCTTTAACCTGGCGCGTATGAACATGTTCCTGCACAACATCAACTACGACAAATTTGATATCAGACTGGGGAATACCCTGACTGAGCCTCACTTTGGCGATGAAAAACCGTTTGATGCTATTGTCTCTAACCCACCGTACTCGGTTAAGTGGATTGGTAGTGATGACCCGACCCTGATTAACGATGAGCGTTTTGCTCCTGCTGGCGTACTGGCCCCGAAATCAAAAGCTGACTTTGCGTTTGTGCTACATGCACTAAACTACCTGTCAGCTAAAGGGCGTGCAGCAATAGTTTGCTTCCCCGGTATTTTCTACCGTGGCGGAGCAGAGCAGAAAATCCGCCAGTACCTGGTCGACAACAACTATGTTGAAACGGTGATTTCTCTGGCACCAAACCTGTTCTTTGGCACCACCATTGCCGTTAACATTCTGGTGCTGTCCAAGCACAAAACAGATACCCGCGTTCAGTTTATTGACGCCAGCGGGTTGTTTAAGAAAGAAACCAATAACAATATCCTGACTGATGGTCATATTAAGCAGATTATGGATGTGTTCAACAGTAAGGCAGATACTGACCATCTGGCGAAAACGGTGCCATTAGAGACTGTTGCTGGTAATGACTACAATCTGTCTGTCAGTAGCTACGTCGAAGCAAAAGATACCCGTGAAATCGTCGATATCACCGAACTGAATGTTGAGCTTAAAACCACGGTCAGCAAAATCGACCAGTTACGCAAAGACATTGATGCGATTGTGGCAGAAATTGAAGGCTACGAGGCGCAGGCATGAGTAAGCTAAATTATCTGGAAAAACTGCTGGAGGGGATTGAGGTTGAGTGGTTCCCTCTCGGTAAGGTTGCAAAAAAAATTTATTCTGGTGGCACCCCTGATACTAAAAAAACAGAATATTGGGAGCATGGAACTATCCCCTGGATGAGTTCAGGTGAAGTAAATTTAAAAACCATCAAAGAAACTGAGACATTCATTACTGAGGATGGATTAAATAACTCAAGTGCTAAATTTGTTCCTGAAAATTCCATTGTTATGGCATTAGCAGGTCAGGGTAAAACTCGTGGTAAAGTAGCAAGAACCCGCATTAAATTAACCACCAATCAATCGCTTGCAGCCATTACATTTGATGAGCGGAAGATCAATTCAGATTATATTTTCCACTTTTTGGAAACCCAGTATGATAATCTACGTCAGATATCATCTGGGAACAGCGGGCGTGGTGGGCTGAATCTTCAAATGATTTCAGCATATAAAGCCCCCATTCCTTGCCCGGGCGATCCAGAAAAGTCTCTTGCTATCCAGTCCGAAATCGTGCGGATTCTTGATAAATTTACTGCGCTTACAGCTGAGCTTACAGCTGAGCTTACCATGCGTAAAAAACAGTACAACTACTATCGCGATCAATTACTGAGTTTCAAAGAGGGTAACGTTGCGTGGAAAACATTGGGGGAAATTTCGAGAAAGATTTCATCCGGAGGAACCCCAAAAACTGGGGTGACTGAATATTATGATGGCACTATCCCCTGGCTGAGAACCCAAGAAGTGGATTTTAGGGAGATATGGGACACGGAGATAAAAATCACCGAAGAAGGTTTGAAAACCTCAAGCGCGAAATGGATACCAAAGGATTGCATCATAATTGCTATGTATGGAGCAACTGTTGGTAAAATTGGCATTAATAAAATCCCAATGACAACTAATCAAGCATGCGCAAATATTCAACTTGACGAAGAAATTGTACATTACAGATATGTGTTTCATTTCTTATGCAGTCAGTACGCATATATTAAGTCACTTGGGACTGGCTCCCAGACGAACATAAATGCGCAGATTGTTAAAAATATAAAAATCCCGGTCCCTTTTGCAGAAAACCCTGAAAAATCGCTTAATGAACAATTACGTATCGTCAATATACTCGATAAATTCGACACATTAACAAGCTCTATCACCGAAGGCTTACCTCGTGAAATCGAGCTACGTCAGAAGCAGTACGAGTATTATCGTGACTTGCTGTTCAGCTTCCCGAAAACAGAAACCGCCAGCAACTGACAGACCATTGATACCGGTAGGGTATGTTTTCCCCTGCCAGTGTCAGGCCTTACGAATTCCGGAAGATGCTTCTGATACCCTTCCGGACTTTGCCAGATGACGCACAGGATGCACCATGACACAACAAACACATACCATTGCTGAATCCAATAACTTTATCGTCCTTGATAAGTACACTAAAGCGCAGGAAACTGGTGAGAGTTACCAGAGCGAATCGGATCTTGAGCGGGAGCTGATTCAGGACCTTCTTAATCAGGGTTATGAGTTTATCTCCGTTAAGTCACCGACAGCGATGCTGGCGAATGTGCGGGACCAGCTTCAGCGTCTTAATGGTGTGGAGTTTAACGAAAGTGAATGGCGGCGTTTCGCAGAGCAGTATCTCGATAGCCCCAGTGACAGCAGCCTGGACAAAACCCGTAAAATCCATATCGACTATATCTGTGATTTCACGTTTGATGACGGTCGTCTGGAAAACATCTATCTGATAGATAAAAAGAACCTGCTGCGCAATAAGGTGCAGGTCATTCAGCAGTTTGAGCAGACTGGCTCACACGCTAACCGTTATGACGTCACCATTCTGGTCAACGGCCTTCCGCTGGTGCAAATCGAACTCAAAAAGCGTGGCGTGGCGATTCGTGAAGCCTTTAACCAGATACACCGTTACAGCAAGGAAAGCTTTAACAGCGATAACTCCCTGTTTAAATACCTGCAACTCTTCGTGATTTCCAACGGGACTGATACCCGGTACTTTGCCAGTACCACTAAACGGGATAAAAATAGCTTTGATTTCACCATGAACTGGGCAAAGTCGGATAACACTCTGATTAAGGACCTGAAGGACTTTACCGCCACTTTCTTCCAGAAGCATACCCTGCTGAATGTTCTGTTTAATTACAGCGTGTTTGACAGCAGCCAGACGCTGCTCGTCATGCGCCCCTATCAGATTGCCGCCACCGAGCGCATTCTCTGGAAAATCAACAGCTCTTTTAAAGCGAAGAACTGGTCAAAACCCGAAAGCGGTGGATTTATCTGGCATACCACAGGGTCAGGAAAAACCCTGACCAGCTTTAAGGCCGCACGTCTGGCTACTGAGCTGGACTTTATCGATAAAGTCTTCTTCGTGGTCGACAGGAAAGACCTCGATTACCAGACCATGAAGGAGTATCAGCGCTTCTCTCCGGACAGTGTCAATGGTTCGGATAATACAGCAGGCCTCAGAAGAAACCTGGATAAAGACGATAACAAAATCATCGTCACAACCATTCAGAAACTCAATAACCTGATGAAATCTGAAGCTGACCTGCCCGTCTACCAACAGCAGGTGGTGTTTATCTTTGATGAGTGTCACCGTAGCCAGTTTGGTGAGGCCCAGAAAAACCTCAAAAAGAAATTCAGACGCTTTTATCAGTTTGGTTTTACCGGTACGCCTATTTTCCCCGAAAACGCACTGGGAGCAGAAACCACAACCAGCGTGTTCGGACGTGAATTACATTCTTACGTAATTACTGATGCGATTCGTGATGAAAAAGTGCTGAAGTTTAAGGTGGACTATAACGATGTCCGCCCACAGTTTAAGTCTCTTGAAACGGAAACTGATGAGAAAAAACTCAGCGCGGCTGAAAACCACCAGGCCTTTCTGCACCCACTGCGTATCCAGGAAATAACGCAATACATTCTCAATAACTTCCGTCAGAAAACACACCGAACCTTCCCGGGAGCTAAGGGCTTTAACGCCATGTTAGCAGTTAGCAGCGTGGACGCGGCGAAAGCTTATTACACGACGTTTAAAATGCTACAGGAAGAAGCAGAGAAGAAATCTGGCAGCTATAAACGCCTTCGGGTTGCAACCATCTTCTCCTTTGCTGCAAATGAAGAGCAAAGCGCCATTGGTGATATTACTGACGAAAGCTTTGATACCAGTGCAATGAACCGCAGCGCGAAGGAATTCCTGGATTCAGCTATTGATGACTATAACAACCACTTTAAAACCAATTTCAGCACCGACAGTAACGGTTTCCAGAACTACTACCGCGATTTAGCTCAGCGAGTGAAAAATCAGGATATTGACCTTCTCATCGTGGTGGGAATGTTCTTAACCGGCTTCGATGCCCCGATGCTGAACACTCTGTTTGTTGACAAAAACCTGCGTTATCACGGTCTGATGCAGGCATTTTCCCGCACAAACCGTATCTATGATGCCACCAAAACCTTCGGCAATATCGTGACTTTCAGGGACCTGGAGCGTCCGACCATTGATGCCATCACGCTTTTTGGCGACAAAAACACCAAGAATGTGGTACTAGAAAAAAGCTACGAAGAGTACATGCAGGGCTTTACCGATGCGGCAACCGGTGAGGCTAAACGAGGTTTTATGGCTGTTGTTTCGGAGCTGGAGCAGCGCTTCCCTGACCCTGCCAGTATCGACAGTGAAAAAGAGAAAAAAGCCTTCGTCAAACTGTTTGGTGAATATCTGCGGGCAGAAAACATCCTGCAAAACTACGATGAATTTGCCACGCTGAAAGCCCTGCAGAAGGTTGATATTAGTGACCCGGAAGCGGTAGCAACCTTTAAAGCAGAGCACTATGTGGATGATGAAAAATTTGCTGAATTACAAACCATTCGTCTCCCGGCAGAACGTAAAGTTCAGGACTATCGCTCAGCATACAATGATATCCGGGACTGGCAGCGACGCGAAAAAGCAGCAAACGACAGGGATACATCAACCACAGACTGGGATGACGTGGTGTTTGAAATTGACCTGCTTAAGTCGCAGGAGATTAACCTGGACTACATCCTTGGTCTGATTTTCGACCACAACAGAGAGAAAAAAGGTAAAGAAGCCCTGACTGAAGAGGTCAGACGCTTAATCCGCTCAAGTCTGGGCAACCGTGCCAAAGAAGGTCTGATTGTTGACTTTATTCAGCAAACTAACCTTGATGACATGCCGGACAAGGCCAGTATCATTGATGCATTCTTTACCTATGCTCAGCATGAACAGCAGCGGGAAGCAGAAGCGTTGATTAAGGAAGAAAACCTCAATGAAGAGGCTGCAAGGCGCTATATCCGCACATCACTAAAACGGGAATATGCTACCGAAAATGGGACGGAGTTAAACGAGACGCTACCAAAGCTCAGTCCGTTGAATCCTCAGTACAAAACGAAAAAGCAGACTGTATTCCAGAAAATTGGGGCGTTTATCGAAAAATTTAAAGGGGTTGGAGGACACCTCTAGTTGCCAGATAAAAGAACAATGCGCCACCGCAATTTATAGGTAAGATTGTATCTTTTAAACTGCGTCAGACCTGTACGATCGATGAAGCGCTGGTTAATGTTAATGCTAACTGGATGAATTTTTAACGCACATTCAAACAATTAGCGTCCAGAACTTACAGAAACCAGTGCTTGATTTTGGATGGTAAAGTACTGAATGGATGTATCACAGGAGAATACTTATGAGCGTAACTATAAAAGACGATCGACTCAGGACTATCGCGACCTTTGATGGCAAGACCTTGAAAGATGATCGACTGAGGACCATCGCGACGTTTGATGGTAAAGCCCTGAAAGACGACCGACTCCGCACCATCGCTACCTTTGACGGTAAAAGCCTGAAAGACGACCGACTCCGCACCATCGCAACATTTGATGGCAAGACCTTGAAAGACGATCGACTCCGCACCATCGCAACATTTGATGGTAAAACACTTAAAGACGATCGACTCAGAACCATCGCGACAGTTAATGGTAATGTCAGTATTGTTGTTTTGGCGTTTGCTGCTCGGCTATTTTAGGGCTAAGAGCCTATCTCAACAGAGATTAATACTTTACCCAAAAGATATAATATCAGTATCTAAAAGCCTGCACCGTCTGATTTTTAGTCATTGAATCGCGAGAACGGGAGATAATTTCTCTTCTATGGGTATAGGCTCATAATGGTAGGATTCTGGTAGCTTCGAAACGCCGTATTTAAGCAATACTTAAGTCATGAAGAACCAAACTTAAACATTTTTCTCAAGGTAAACCAGTAAAAAACTGTTAGTGCTGATGGATCGTTTGGGCTCTTTTAAAGGGATTGAAAATCCCCGTGTCCTTGGTTCGATTCCGAGTCCGGGCACCACTATTTAAAGAACCCAGCCTTTGGCTGGGTTCTTGCTTTTCTGGGGTTTGTATTCCACTCATCCAGCTTTCCTCCCTTCCGCTTTTAAATCATCGCTGTAATCCACGAGACGCGTTTTAATCTGTTGGGTATTGTCCTGGGAAGGTATCGTTAAGATGTCGTCAGGGAGAGGTTGTGCGCGCTGTGTTGCACGGTGGCGCTGCGCTTACCGGGCCTGCAGTGTGCACCGTACCCGTAGGCCGGATAAGGCGCAGCCGCCATCCGGCAGGTTTTTTCGCGCCAACGCAAAAAGGCCATCCTTCCGGATGGCCTTCTGCTTATTTGATGCCTGGCAGTTTATGGCGGGCGTCCTGCCCGCCACCCTTCGGGCCGTTGCTTCGCAACGTTCAAATCCGCTCCCGGCGGATTTGTCCTACTCAGGAGAGCGTTCACCGACAAGCAACAGATAAAACAAAAGGCCCAGTCTTTCGACTGAGCCTTTCGTTTTATTTGATGCCTGGCAGTTCCCTACTCTCGCATGGGGAGACCCCACACTACCATCGGCGCTACGGCGTTTCACTTCTGAGTTCGGCATGGGGTCAGGTGGGACCACCGCGCTAGTGCCGCCAGGCAAATTCTGTTGTATTAACCCGCTTACGCCGGTTAATTTAATCTGTTATCAAGCTTACTTATCGATGTCTCTTCGCCAAAACATCTTCGGCGTTGTAAGGTTAAGCCTCACGGTTCATTAGTACTGGTTAGCTCAATGCATCGCTGCACTTACACACCCAGCCTATCAACGTCGTAGTCTTCAACGTTCCTTCAGGACTCTCAAGGAGTCAGGGAGAACTCATCTCGGGGCAAGTTTCGTGCTTAGATGCTTTCAGCACTTATCTCTTCCGCATGTAGCTACCGGGCAATGCCATTGGCATGACAACCCGAACACCAGTGATGCGTCCACTCCGGTCCTCTCGTACTAGGAGCAGCCCCCCTCAATTCTCCAGCGCCCACGGCAGATAGGGACCGAACTGTCTCACGACGTTCTAAACCCAGCTCGCGTACCACTTTAAATGGCGAACAGCCATACCCTTGGGACCTACTTCAGCCCCAGGATGTGATGAGCCGACATCGAGGTGCCAAACACCGCCGTCGATATGAACTCTTGGGCGGTATCAGCCTGTTATCCCCGGAGTACCTTTTATCCGTTGAGCGATGGCCCTTCCATTCAGAACCACCGGATCACTATGACCTGCTTTCGCACCTGCTCGCGCCGTCACGCTCGCAGTCAAGCTAGCTTATGCCATTGCACTAACCTCCTGATGTCCGACCAGGATTAGCTAACCTTCGTGCTCCTCCGTTACTCTTTGGGAGGAGACCGCCCCAGTCAAACTACCCACCAGACACTGTCCGCAACCCGGATCACGGGTCTACGTTAGAACATCAAACATTAAAGGGTGGTATTTCAAGGTTGGCTCCATGCAGACTGGCGTCCACACTTCAAAGCCTCCCACCTATCCTACACATCAAGGCTCAATGTTCAGTGTCAAGCTATAGTAAAGGTTCACGGGGTCTTTCCGTCTTGCCGCGGGTACACTGCATCTTCACAGCGAGTTCAATTTCACTGAGTCTCGGGTGGAGACAGCCTGGCCATCATTACGCCATTCGTGCAGGTCGGAACTTACCCGACAAGGAATTTCGCTACCTTAGGACCGTTATAGTTACGGCCGCCGTTTACCGGGGCTTCGATCAAGAGCTTCGCGTTGCCGCTAACCCCATCAATTAACCTTCCGGCACCGGGCAGGCGTCACACCGTATACGTCCACTTTCGTGTTTGCACAGTGCTGTGTTTTTAATAAACAGTTGCAGCCAGCTGGTATCTTCGACTGATTTCAGCTCCACGGGTAAACCGCTTCACCTACATATCAGCGTGCCTTCTCCCGAAGTTACGGCACCATTTTGCCTAGTTCCTTCACCCGAGTTCTCTCAAGCGCCTTGGTATTCTCTACCTGACCACCTGTGTCGGTTTGGGGTACGATTCAATGTTACCTGATGCTTAGAGGCTTTTCCTGGAAGCAGGGCATTTGTTACTTCAGCACCGTAGTGCCTCGTCATCACGTCTCAGTGTTAACAGAAGTCCGGATTTACCTAAACTTCCCACCTACACGCTTAAACCGGGACAACCGTCGCCCGGCCAACATAGCCTTCTCCGTCCCCCCTTCGCAGTAACACCAAGTACAGGAATATTAACCTGTTTCCCATCGACTACGCCTTTCGGCCTCGCCTTAGGGGTCGACTCACCCTGCCCCGATTAACGTTGGACAGGAACCCTTGGTCTTCCGGCGAGCGGGCTTTTCACCCGCTTTATCGTTACTTATGTCAGCATTCGCACTTCTGATACCTCCAGCATGCCTCACGACACACCTTCAACGGCTTACAGAACGCTCCCCTACCCAACAACACATAGTGTCGCTGCCGCAGCTTCGGTGCACAGTTTAGCCCCGTTACATCTTCCGCGCAGGCCGACTCGACCAGTGAGCTATTACGCTTTCTTTAAATGATGGCTGCTTCTAAGCCAACATCCTGGCTGTCTGAGCCTTCCCACATCGTTTCCCACTTAACTGTGACTTTGGGACCTTAGCTGGCGGTCTGGGTTGTTTCCCTCTTCACGACGGACGTTAGCACCCGCCGTGTGTCTCCCGTGATAACATTCTTCGGTATTCGTAGTTTGCATCGGGTTGGTAAGTCGGGATGACCCCCTAGCCGAAACAGTGCTCTACCCCCGAAGATGAGTTCACGAGGCGCTACCTAAATAGCTTTCGGGGAGAACCAGCTATCTCCCGGTTTGATTGGCCTTTCACCCCCAGCCACAAGTCATCCGCTAATTTTTCAACATTAGTCGGTTCGGTCCTCCAGTTAGTGTTACCCAACCTTCAACCTGCCCATGGCTAGATCACCGGGTTTCGGGTCTATACCCTGCAACTTAACGCCCAGTTAAGACTCGGTTTCCCTTCGGCTCCCCTATTCGGTTAACCTTGCTACAGAATATAAGTCGCTGACCCATTATACAAAAGGTACGCAGTCACCCCATAAAGAGGCTCCCACTGCTTGTACGTACACGGTTTCAGGTTCTTTTTCACTCCCCTCGCCGGGGTTCTTTTCGCCTTTCCCTCACGGTACTGGTTCACTATCGGTCAGTCAGGAGTATTTAGCCTTGGAGGATGGTCCCCCCATATTCAGACAGGATACCACGTGTCCCGCCCTACTCTTCGAGTTCACAACATATGCATTTTGGTGTACGGGACTTTCACCCTGTATCGTGCGACTTTCCAGACGCTTCCACTAACACACATGCTGATTCAGACTCTGGGCTGCTCCCCGTTCGCTCGCCGCTACTGGGGGAATCTCGGTTGATTTCTTTTCCTCGGGGTACTTAGATGTTTCAGTTCCCCCGGTTCGCTTCATTACGCTATGTATTCACGTAATGATAGTGTGACGAATCACACTGGGTTTCCCCATTCGGAAATCGCCGGTTATAACGGTTCATATCACCTTACCGACGCTTATCGCAGATTAGCACGTCCTTCATCGCCTCTGACTGCCAGGGCATCCACCGTGTACGCTTAGTCGCTTAACCTCACAACCCGAAGATGTTTCGTAAAACACCATCGTGTTGCGAAAATTTGAGAGACTCGAACACACTTAAAAGTGTGTCGTTTCAATTTTCAGCTTGATCCAGATTTTTAAAGAGCAAATATCTCAAACAAGACTTAACAGTCTGTTTTGAGATATTAAGGTCGGCGACTTTCACTCACACATACCAGCAAGTGGCGTCCCCTAGGGGATTCGAACCCCTGTTACCGCCGTGAAAGGGCGGTGTCCTGGGCCTCTAGACGAAGGGGACACTGAAGTCTCAATCGCAAGACGCCTTGCTATTTACTTTTCATCAGACAATCTGTGTGGACACTTCAAGGAACGGTTCTTTAAGGTAAGGAGGTGATCCAACCGCAGGTTCCCCTACGGTTACCTTGTTACGACTTCACCCCAGTCATGAATCACAAAGTGGTAAGCGCCCTCCCGAAGGTTAAGCTACCTACTTCTTTTGCAACCCACTCCCATGGTGTGACGGGCGGTGTGTACAAGGCCCGGGAACGTATTCACCGTAGCATTCTGATCTACGATTACTAGCGATTCCGACTTCATGGAGTCGAGTTGCAGACTCCAATCCGGACTACGACATACTTTATGAGGTCCGCTTGCTCTCGCGAGGTCGCTTCTCTTTGTATATGCCATTGTAGCACGTGTGTAGCCCTACTCGTAAGGGCCATGATGACTTGACGTCATCCCCACCTTCCTCCAGTTTATCACTGGCAGTCTCCTTTGAGTTCCCGGCCGAACCGCTGGCAACAAAGGATAAGGGTTGCGCTCGTTGCGGGACTTAACCCAACATTTCACAACACGAGCTGACGACAGCCATGCAGCACCTGTCTCACGGTTCCCGAAGGCACCAATTCATCTCTGAAAAGTTCCGTGGATGTCAAGAGTAGGTAAGGTTCTTCGCGTTGCATCGAATTAAACCACATGCTCCACCGCTTGTGCGGGCCCCCGTCAATTCATTTGAGTTTTAACCTTGCGGCCGTACTCCCCAGGCGGTCGACTTAACGCGTTAGCTCCGGAAGCCACGCCTCAAGGGCACAACCTCCAAGTCGACATCGTTTACAGCGTGGACTACCAGGGTATCTAATCCTGTTTGCTCCCCACGCTTTCGCACCTGAGCGTCAGTCTTCGTCCAGGGGGCCGCCTTCGCCACCGGTATTCCTCCAGATCTCTACGCATTTCACCGCTACACCTGGAATTCTACCCCCCTCTACGAGACTCAAGCTTGCCAGTTTCAAATGCAGTTCCCAGGTTGAGCCCGGGGATTTCACATCTGACTTAACAAACCGCCTGCGTGCGCTTTACGCCCAGTAATTCCGATTAACGCTTGCACCCTCCGTATTACCGCGGCTGCTGGCACGGAGTTAGCCGGTGCTTCTTCTGCGAGTAACGTCAATTGCTGAGGTTATTAACCTCAACACCTTCCTCCTCGCTGAAAGTACTTTACAACCCGAAGGCCTTCTTCATACACGCGGCATGGCTGCATCAGGCTTGCGCCCATTGTGCAATATTCCCCACTGCTGCCTCCCGTAGGAGTCTGGACCGTGTCTCAGTTCCAGTGTGGCTGGTCATCCTCTCAGACCAGCTAGGGATCGTCGCCTAGGTGAGCCGTTACCCCACCTACTAGCTAATCCCATCTGGGCACATCCGATGGCAAGAGGCCCGAAGGTCCCCCTCTTTGGTCTTGCGACGTTATGCGGTATTAGCTACCGTTTCCAGTAGTTATCCCCCTCCATCAGGCAGTTTCCCAGACATTACTCACCCGTCCGCCACTCGTCAGCGAATCAGCAAGCTGATTCCTGTTACCGTTCGACTTGCATGTGTTAGGCCTGCCGCCAGCGTTCAATCTGAGCCATGATCAAACTCTTCAATTTAAGTTTGATGCTCGTGAATTAAACTTCGTAATGAATTACGTGTTCACTCAGAGACTTGGTATTCATTTATCGTCTTGCGACGTTAAGAATCCGTATCATTGAGTGCCCACACAGATTGTCTGATAAATTGTTAAAGAGCAGTTGCAACGCGGCTTTACGCTCACCGTTGCGAGGTCCCGTATAATACGTTTTCCTCTTTCAGAGTCAACCCCATTTTCAAGGATTTTTTTCTTCAACCGAACCGGCTGTTGCCGTGTCAGTGGGAGCGCATTATAGGGAGTTCTCGTGAGGCTGCAACCCTAAATATGCGGTAATTTTACCGACTGCTGAAATACACAGCAAAACCCCGCTTTATACCCACTTACACACAGAGTT
Organism: Pseudocitrobacter sp. CD920760; assembly: GCF_057782505.1. Lineage (NCBI taxonomy): Bacteria > Pseudomonadati > Pseudomonadota > Gammaproteobacteria > Enterobacterales > Enterobacteriaceae > Pseudocitrobacter > Pseudocitrobacter sp. CD920760. The sequence continues at coordinate 419,897 of NZ_CM173490.1, read as the reverse complement.
ACCCACAGACTGGAGAGTTTTCTTGTCGTTCGGTCTCCGCTTATACGATCGTTATGCGATAAAAGAGATCCTTTTCGTACTCATATAGAAGAAACCCAACCTCGTGGTTGGGCTTTGCGTTTCGGGATCGCTGGGCTAGAGCAAGATCTCATCCTCATTAAGCAGATTCTCCAGGCTGTCCAGCTCCTGGCGCAATAGACTTCGGTTCGATAACTTGTTCTGCGCCGCAACCGGCAGGTCCGTGATACTGAGAATGCCTTTACTGGTCAGTACATAGATCAAATCTTCCAGCACGCGAACCAGTTCAAGATCGCTTTTTTGCAGCCCCGCAAGCAGCGCCTTCTGATGATTCTGCCAGTGGTTGATTTCCAGCGTGGTTTGTTCAGATTCTTCGGTCATTCCTTCGAACGGTTGAGTATCTACCCGCACCAGTGTTCCCCGGGGATTACGTTGTAAGTAATACATCTTATCTCCTGAAAGAGTAGCGCCACGTGAGTAACGTGGCGCTGGGTCGGGTTAGATTATGATGGAGGTATTATCCGGGTTAGCCAGTAAGCTATTTATATCAGCCACTGAGGAGCCCTCCACAGTGATACTGACGTTAGCCCCATTCATAATTTGACCACTGGTGCTAATCTCAATGACAGCATTTCCTTTCCCGTCATCAATAACCTGAAGGTAATTTTCAAGGCTTTCGGTAATGCCTCCCAGCAAATCGCTGAGATCGATACGATCTCCCTCTTCTGCATTGAAATCTTTAATCACATCATGACCGTCATCGCCTTTCAGCCAGGTGAAGGTATCGCTGCCAGAGCCGCCCGTGAGGATATCGTCACCTTTACCACCGGTTAGGGTGTCATTTCCGGTTCCACCATAGAGGATATCGTCCCCAAGTCCGCCGTTAAGGATGTCGTTACCGCCACCGCCGAGCAGAATATCGTCGCCTTCACCGCCATGGAGGATATCGTTACCCGAACCCATAGCACCAAGTTCATCGCTATTCTGAACAACGTAATCCGCCACTTTATCGAAGGTGAGATCGCCAACGGTAGTGCCCATGTGGCTGGCAAGTTCAGCCGAGCTATCAAAACCATCGCCAATCAGAATGTCATCACCTTTGCCACCAAACAGCACATCATCACCGCTGCCGCCGACAAGAATATCGTCACCACCGCCACCGTAGATAATGTCATCACCTACGCCGCCAAACAGAACGTCTTTACCGCCATCATTCTGAGACTGGTCAAACTCTTCAGGATGCTCGCTGATGTACTGTGATATATGGGATACATCCAGTTGGCTGGCGTCAACATTCAATTTTCCGGCGACATACTCTTTGATAGCCGCAAAGCCGTTGCTGTTGCCAAACAACACCATGTCACCAAAAAGAATATCGTTCCCGGCATTTCCGTGAACCGTATCCTGAGCGCCAGCCATCTGAACATCGTCGCCGCCAAGAATGGCATTCGCCAATTCATCTGCGGCAATTCCTGCCATTACGTTACCATCGGAGTCATACGGTTCCAGGTCATTCGCACTAATACCGTTGTTGATACCAATCGCTTCAACGTTGTCACAAGCCAGCAAAAGCAGGGCAAAAGCACTTTTTGAATTCGACGTCGTTGTATTGGTGGTCGAACTCCCATTCCCCGCACGCGTTGAGATTTCATACCCGCCCTTGCCGTTTTTGTAGAGCTCTCCTTCTTTGGTTGAAACCCAGTTTCCCGACCTATTCGTTGACCACGAGTAAACGTTACCGGCGGCATCAATAACAACACGATCTACACCATCAATGTTCATTGAGAAAGCGGTGCCTTCCTTGTAATCGACTGTACTCAAGTCAAGCATCGTGGTACTGCCTTGTCGGCCGTCAACGTCAATGCTGGAAATCTCATTACTTTGGTAGTACGTCGGTTTCCCATCGGTAATAAAGTAGGTCAGGTTCTCGGCGCCGTCAGATCCCATCTCAGTAAACCAGTTGGCTGCCGTTTTAAAGGCATCCTCGTAGTTCGTACCGCCGCCGCTTTTCATATTCGCCAACGCATCCGTCAGTGTTTTCAATGCATTTTTGTCAGTAAGGTTGACCGATACAGCGAAGTTCACCTGAGCATCAAAATCAACCAACAGAATGTTGACCTCACCTGAACCATCAAGTTGAGCATTCTGGGAAAGCGTATTAAAGACCTGTGTGAGCGACTTAATAATGGCCTCAACATCTTTCGCCCCCACGCTTCCGGAACTGTCTACGATAAAGGCGATGTTATAGTCCTGTCCTGGCTGCTGCTGGAAACCTTGCGTGTCGGCAATAATGACGTCACTTGTGCCTTCTCCACCTTCCAGCACGTTATCGTATTCATTACCCGTGATCACATTCCCTGTTTCAATAGTGACCGGGCGTTCGGTGGAATCACTTGCAATATTACCTGCTTCGTCCTGTACGGTAATTGACGCACTGACCTCCGGATTTTTCATCAGGTTTTCAGCCGTGAATTCCGCTTCCCAGAACAAGTTGCCTTCGCCATCATCCTGAACCGGCACCTTGATAGTGACATCGCCAACTTTCACCTCGACGAAATCATCGGTTGTGGCTTCGCCGGTAACAGTACCGGTGACTTTGATTGACGGTGAATCTTCGTTTGGTAGCTTATTCGTTTCGGAGAAACTCAGGAAATCATCGCCCGTAACAGGGTCGATCGTAACAACTACGTTAATCGTTGTGTCGATCTTAACCGGCTCATTGTCAATCGCCGTCGCTTCGTTCCCGGCCTCATCCTGAATGGTGATGGTGCCGTTCACTTCCGGATCCGCCAGCAGATCGGCAGTTTTCACCTCCGTGCTCCAGGTCAGGTCGCCCTGCACTTCTGCCTCATAGCGGTTGCCGTTCACTTCCAGTACCACCATGTCGCCCGCTTTCGCATCGCCGCCCACGGTGCCGGTGATGATGGTGTTCTCCGCCTTCGCTTCTTCAGCGTTGATCCAGCCGTCGCCCGCAATCACGTCAATATCCAGCGTGACCGTCGGCAGCGTGATATCCACCTGCACCGGCTCCATCGCGGTGGCCATCGCTTCGTTCCCGGCCTCATCCTGAATGGTGATGGTGCCGTTCACTTCCGGATCCGCCAGCAGATCGGCGGTTTTCACCTCCGCGCTCCAGGTCAGGTCGGCCTGCACTTCTGCCTCATAGCGGTTGCCGTTCACTTCCAGCACCACCATGTCGCCCGCTTTCGCATCGCCGCCCACGGTGCCGGTGATGGTGGTGTTCTCCGCCTTCGCTTCTTCAGCGTTGATCCAGCCGTCGCCCGCAATCACATCAATATCCAGCGTGACCGTCGGCAGCGTGATATCCACCTGCACCGGCTCCATCGCGGTGGCCGTCGCTTCGTTCCCGGCCTCATCCTGAATGGTGATGGTGCCGTTCACTTCCGGATCCGCCAGCAGATCGGCAGTTTTCACCTCCGTGCTCCAGGTCAGGTCGCCCTGCACTTCTGCCTCATAGCGGTTGCCGTTCACTTCCAGTACCACCATGTCGCCCGCTTTCGCATCGCCGCCCACGGTGCCGGTGATGATGGTGTTCTCCGCCTTCGCTTCTTCAGCGTTGATCCAGCCGTCGCCCGCAATCACGTCAATATCCAGCGTGACCGTCGGCAGCGTGATATCCACCTGCACCGGCTCCATCGCGGTGGCCATCGCTTCGTTCCCGGCCTCATCCTGAATGGTGATGGTGCCGTTCACTTCCGGATCCGCCAGCAGATCGGCGGTTTTCACCTCCGCGCTCCAGGTCAGGTCGGCCTGCACTTCTGCCTCATAGCGGTTGCCGTTCACTTCCAGCACCACCATGTCGCCCGCTTTCGCATCGCCGCCCACGGTGCCGGTGATGGTGGTGTTCTCCGCCTTCGCTTCTTCAGCGTTGATCCAGCCGTCGCCCGCAATCACATCAATATCCAGCGTGACCGTCGGCAGCGTGATATCCACCTGCACCGGCTCCATCGCGGTGGCCGTCGCTTCGTTCCCGGCCTCATCCTGAATGGTGATGGTGCCGTTCACTTCCGGATCCGCCAGCAGATCGGCAGTTTTCACCTCCGTGCTCCAGGTCAGGTCGCCCTGCACTTCTGCCTCATAGCGGTTGCCGTTCACTTCCAGCACCACCATGTCGCCCGCTTTCGCATCGCCGCCCACGGTGCCGGTGATGATGGTGTTCTCCGCCTTCGCTTCCTCAGCGTTGATCCAGCCATCGCCTGCGATCACATCAATATCCAGCGTGACCGTCGGCAGCGTGATATCCACCTGCACCGGCTCCACCGCCGTGGCCGTCGCTTCGTTCCCGGCTTCATCTTTTATGGTAATGGTGCCGTTCACTTCCGGATCGGCCAGCAGGTCCGCAGTTTTCACCTCGGTGCTCCAGGTCAGGTCCTCTCGAACCACTGCTTCATACGGCTTGCCGTTCACTTCCAGATGCACCACGTCACCCGCTTTCGCGTCGCCGCCCACGGTACCGGTGATGGTGGTGTTCTCCGCCTTCGCTTCCTCGGCGTTGATCCAGCCGTCGCCTGCGATCACATCAATATCCAGCGTGACCGTCGGCAGCGTGGTATCGACCTGCACCGGCTCCACCGCCGTGGCCGTCGCTTCGTTCCCGGCTTCATCTTTTATGGTAATGGTGCCGTTCACTTCCGGATCGGCCAGCAGGTCCGCAGTTTTCACCTCGGTGCTCCAGGTCAGGTCCTCTCGAACCACTGCTTCATACGGCTTGCCGTTCACTTCCAGATGCACCACGTCACCCGCTTTCGCGTCGCCGCCCACGGTACCGGTGATGGTGGTGTTCTCCGCCTTCGCTTCCTCGGCGTTGATCCAGCCGTCGCCTGCGATCACATCAATATCCAGCGTGACCGTCGGCAGCGTGGTATCGATCTGCACCGGCTCCACCGCCGTGGCCGTCGCTTCGTTCCCGGCCTCATCTTTTATGGTAATGGTGCCGTTCACTTCCGGATCGGCCAGCAGGTCCGCAGTTTTCACCTCGGTGCTCCAGGTCAGGTCCTCTCGAACCACTGCTTCATACGGCTTGCCGTTCACTTCCAGATGCACCACGTCACCCGCTTTCGCGTCGCCGCCCACGGTGCCGGTGATGGTGGTGTTCTCCGCCTTCGCTTCCTCGGCGTTGATCCAGCCGTCGCCCGCGATCACATCAATATCCAGCGTGACCGTCGGCAGCGTGGTATCGACCTGCACCGGCTCCACCGCCGTGGCCGTCGCTTCGTTCCCGGCTTCATCTTTTATGGTAATGGTGCCGTTCACTTCCGGATCGGCCAGCAGGTCCGCAGTTTTCACCTCGGTGCTCCAGGTCAGGTCCTCTCGAACCACTGCTTCATACGGCTTGCCGTTCACTTCCAGATGCACCACGTCACCCGCTTTCGCGTCGCCGCCCACGGTACCGGTGATGGTGGTGTTCTCCGCCTTCGCTTCCTCGGCGTTGATCCAGCCGTCGCCTGCGATCACATCAATATCCAGCGTGACCGTCGGCAGCGTGGTATCGATCTGCACCGGCTCCACCGCCGTGGCCGTCGCTTCGTTCCCGGCCTCATCTTTTATGGTAATGGTGCCGTTCACTTCCGGATCGGCCAGCAGGTCCGCAGTTTTCACCTCGGTGCTCCAGGTCAGGTCCTCTCGAACCACTGCTTCATACGGCTTGCCGTTCACTTCCAGATGCACCACGTCACCCGCTTTCGCGTCGCCGCCCACGGTACCGGTGATGGTGGTGTTCTCCGCCTTCGCTTCCTCGGCGTTGATCCAGCCGTCGCCTGCGATCACATCAATATCCAGCGTGACCGTCGGCAGCGTGGTATCGACCTGCACCGGCTCCACCGCCGTGGCCGTCGCTTCGTTCCCGGCTTCATCTTTTATGGTAATGGTGCCGTTCACTTCCGGATCGGCCAGCAGGTCCGCAGTTTTCACCTCGGTGCTCCAGGTCAGGTCCTCTCGAACCACTGCTTCATACGGCTTGCCGTTCACTTCCAGATGCACCACGTCACCCGCTTTCGCGTCGCCGCCCACGGTGCCGGTGATGGTGGTGTTCTCCGCCTTCGCTTCCTCGGCGTTGATCCAGCCGTCGCCCGCGATCACATCAATATCCAGCGTGACCGTCGGCAGCGTGGTATCGACCTGCACCGGCTCCACCGCCGTGGCCGTCGCTTCGTTCCCGGCTTCATCTTTTATGGTAATGGTGCCGTTCACTTCCGGATCGGCCAGCAGGTCCGCAGTTTTCACCTCGGTGCTCCAGGTCAGGTCCTCTCGAACCACTGCTTCATACGGCTTGCCGTTCACTTCCAGATGCACCACGTCACCCGCTTTCGCGTCGCCGCCCACGGTACCGGTGATGGTGGTGTTCTCCGCCTTCGCTTCCTCGGCGTTGATCCAGCCGTCCCCACCAATCGGGTCAATATCCACCTCAACGTTTAACGCCGCCTGCCCAACGCTACTCTGCGCACTCGCCGTGGCTTCATTACCGTTGTCATCGCGCGTGGTGACGCTGGCCTGTACATCGCCAGAGGCAAGCAGGTCGCTGGTATTCACATTCACTGACCAACTGCCATCTGCCTGTACAGTGGTCTGATAATGATTGCCGTTGACCGTCACCGTGACCACATCGCCCGGACGAACGTCGTGCCCCGTCTTACCGCTAACGACTGTGGTCTCCTGCATTGCTTCACGCATATTAATGATATTGTCGCCGGCGATGGCATCAATGGTAATACTGGCTTCAGGAAGGACTGGGGGAACGGGAGGCTCTGGCGTAATAATGGGGTCATCATCGGTATCGTTGACGTCCTGGTCTGTTTCCAGCAACGTCTCCTCTTCCAGCGGCCCCGGGAACGTGGCGTCAATGCCGTCCGTGGGGTATCCCGCCGTGGGGTCAAGAATTTGCCCGGTCAGGTCCAGCACGACGTGCGTATGCCCCTCTCCACCGTCTCCCGCCTCGCCCGTCGCTGAGGAGGTAACCGGGTTACCCGCAGCGGTAGCTTCAAGCACCTGCGAGGGGTCAGCACCTTCCGCAATCGCCTGTTGGGCAGCCGCTAAATCCTGCGGCGGTGAGTTCTCTGTTGATGCCGTTACCGTAGTGTCATCACCCCAATGGCTTGCCCTGCCAAGATCCAGATTTTTACCATTCGGTAAGGTCACGGTGACTGCGCCCTGCTCGGTCACAATCTGTTCGCCGCGCATCACCTGCTCACCTTCTGTCGCCTGACGGCGGGTACCATCTGAGGCAACAATCCAGGCTTGCCCTATAATTGCTTTGATTGTTCCAATAACCGTTGACATGGCATCTCTCCTTGGAGTGTTAATTCCGTATCATTTTGGAAATTTATTTATTTCCTCTTATATATTCAGGAAACAAATGATAAGGTTATCTTTATAGTTCGCTTTATTGATTAACAGACTATATTCAGACCAGTAATTCAAATATATATATTCAGACCTGTATGAGTAATAATATCTTTTTATTATTTTTGTAAAACAGCGTATTTAAACACTCGAAGTCTTTCGTGTTTGGTTTATCTTAGCAGTCGACTGGGATATTCAATGCGAAGGGATAACATCATGAAAAAGCGCGATACGGTTATGCTTGCTTTGTCGTTGCCATTATTTGTCACTGGCTCCGCGCACGCATTAACACTCGAACAAGCCATTAAGAACACTCTTAACACACATCCAGAAGTTAGCGCCTCAATCAATAGCCGATATTCAGCTGACTATGATTTGAAAGCCGCAAGAGGCGGATATCTACCGTCATTAAATTTAAATGCCGGAACCGGTTGGGAGCAAACCGATAACGCCACCACCCGCGCGGCGAACGATCACCGCCGTAACCTGCACCGTAGCGAATCGTCGCTGATGCTGACGCAAAACGTCTTCAACGGTTTTGCCACCACCAGCGAAGTGGCCCGCCAGAAAGCCACCGTTAACTCCCGCGCCTACGGGGTAAGCAACAGCAGCGAAACCACCGCGCTGAGTGCGATTCAGGTCTATATGGATGTCCTGATGCGCCAGCAGTTCGTCAAACTGGCGGAAGAAAATCTTGCCAGCCATGAACGTATCTTTGATCAGATCAACCTGCGAACCCAGCAGGGCGTAGGCCGTCAGGCTGATTACGAGCAGGCCGAAGCCCGTCTGGCCCAGGCGCGAAATAATCTGCTGACCGAGCAAACCAATCTGGAAGATGCACGCACCAACTTCTTCAGTATCACCGGAAGCGAAGCCGAGGCGCTGAACCAGCCTACGACGGTCGCCACGCCAGGCACCCTCGAAGATGCGCGTAAAGTGATGCTGAACAACAGCCCGCTGCTGAAACTGGCCGAGTCAGATGTTGAAGCAACCCGCCAGCAGTATGAAGCGTCGAAATCCACCTTCTACCCGAATGTGAATATCGAGGCAGGCCGTACCATGGATAACAATATCGATGGCACCCGCGGCCACAGCCAGGAATGGCAGGCGATGTTGCGTATGCGCTACAACCTGTTTAATGGCGGGACAGATAAGGCAAATCTTACATCAAATGCTTATAAATTACGTGAAGCACAAGATGTACGAAATAATGCGCAGCGTCAATTAACGGAAGAATTACGTCTTTCGTGGAACGCATTAAAAAATGCGCAGCAGCAAGTTCCGATTGCACAGCAATATGCTGACCAGAGTTATAAAGTGCGTGACGCCTATCGCCAGCAATTCAGTATCGGCGAGCGTACGTTATTAGACTTGCTCGACAGTGAAAATGAAGTATTCACTGCGCAGCGCCGAAATATTGAAATGCAATACGTTGAATTATTTTCCGGCTATAGAATTAAAGCGCGTACGGGCGAATTACTGAAGTCAATGTCCATTCAACCGCCATCAGCCAGTGAGGCGACCTGGGTTGAGGATCAGCAGTCATTACCGGACCTGAAATAAATCGTTAATACAGAGGGAGCCCAGCTCCCTCTGTATTAACAGCCGGTATTGTTATAAGGACATAAAATATGGCACTACATTCAATCCCCTCTTCCGGCGGCGATACTGTTGATAATCAGGAAGATATCGGCATCGACCCACGTACACTTCACGACGATCCGTTGCTGGATAGCCTGATGGCCATCTGCATGCTGCATGGCAGACCGGCCAGTCGCGTCTCGTTAACCGCCGGATTACCACTGGTAAAAAACCGACTCACGCTGGCAATTTTCTCACGCGCCGCCGCCCGCGCTAATCTGCGGGTACGCATGCTCAAGCGTGAGCTGAAAAAAATCACCGCCGTCTCTCTGCCCGCCATTGTGTTACTCAAAGGCAACCGCACTGCCGTACTGCTTGGCTGGAGCGAACACGGCGAGGCGCGCATTCTGCCAAGCGAAACGCTCGGTGGTGAGCTGTCGATTGATGCGCAAACGCTGGCGGATGAATACACCGGCGTGGCGTTGTTTATTCAGCCGATGCACCAGCGCGAACGCAGCGAAACGGCGCTCATACCCCGAACCCGAACCTGGTTTCGCGATACGCTAAAACTCTCGCGTACGCTGTACACTGACTCTATCGTTGCCAGCTTCCTGATTAACGTCATCGCCTTGTGTACACCGCTGTTTGTGATGAACGTCTACGATCGTGTGGTGCCCAATCAGGCGACCTCAACACTGTGGGTGCTGGCGATTGGTATCACCGTCGCCTTTCTGTTTGATTTACTGCTGAAAACCTTGCGCAGCCGCTGTCTTGATCTGGCCGGGAAGAAAACCGACATGATCGTCTCGGCGTCGCTGTTCAGCCGAATCACCGGGATGGCGATGAAAGCGCGCCCTGCGCGTCTGGGCAGCTTCGCGCAAAACATCCACGAAATTCAGTCTCTGCGAGATTTCCTCTCTTCACTTACGCTCGCTACGCTTATCGATATGCCGTTCACCCTGCTGATGCTGCTGGTGATTGGTATCATCGGCGGCCCTCTGGTGTTTATCCCGCTGGTTGCGTTTCCGCTGGCGCTGGTCGTCAGTTGGCTGATTCAGCGACCGCTCAATGAAACCATCGACGACACCATGAAACTCTCCTCAGAGCGCCAGGCGGTGTTGATTGAAACCCTGAGCGGCCTCGATGCCATCAAAGTGAACAATGCACAAAGCGAGCGTCAGTATCTGTGGGAAAACACGCTGGGCACGCTGAGCAAAAAAGAGCTGCGGGTAAAAACGCTCTCGACGCTGGCGGTCAACTTTACCGCCTGGCTACAGCAGTTCTCTGGTGTTGCGATGATTGTCGCCGGGGTCTATCTCATTATTGATGGCAACCTCAGTATGGGCGGCCTGATTGCCTGCTACATGCTGAACGGACGCGCGCTGGTGCCGATGGGTCAACTCAGCGGGCTCGTCACGCGTTATCAGCAGGCGCGCATGACGATGGAAACCACCGAAAACATGATGGATTTACCGCAGGAGCGTCAGGAAGATGCGCCTTCGGTCGCGCGCGAAAAATTACAGGGCGCGATTGCCTTTCAGAACGTCACCTTCACTTATCCGGACCAGAAATACGCTTCGCTCCGCGCCATCTCCTTCTCCATCACACCGGGCGAAAGAGTGGGTATTATTGGCCGAAGCGGGTCGGGAAAAAGCTCGCTGGCGAAGCTGATTATCGGTTTCTACCAGCCCGATACGGGCGAAATACTGATAGATGGCATGGACGCGAATCAAATCGACGTAAACGATCTGCGCCACAATATCGGTTATGGCCCACAGGATATCCACTTGTTCAGCGGCACGCTGCGTGAAAATCTGATCTACGGCGCAAGCTATGTCGATGATGATGTCATGCTCCGCGCCTCGCGTCTGGCAGGTGTACATGAGTTTGCCCGTAAACACCCGGATGGCTACAACATGCAGGTTGGCGAGCGTGGGCTGAATCTCTCTGGCGGTCAACGTCAGGCGGTGGTACTGGCGCGAGCGCTGCTGCTCGACCCACCAATTTTGTTGCTCGATGAACCTACCAGCTCAATGGATAACACCACCGAAGACGCAGTGCGCCGCGCATTGATAGAAAACACGTGTGGCAAAACGATGTTGCTGGTGACGCACCGCGCGTCGATGCTGGCGCTGGTTGACCGACTGATTATTCTCGATCGTGGCCGCATTATTGCTGATGGGCCTCGCGATAACGTCCTGGCGGCGCTGAAGAAGGGGCAAATCCATGCGAGTCACTAAGGCTATCAAAGCACTCCTGCGCCGTATGGGCCTCCTCTCTACGGAGAAGCCCTTCACGGTCAATGACATCAACGGCGTGATCACCGAAGGCGCGCCGCGTTCAACACGTATCACCCTCTGGGCCTGCTTTGCGTTTTTCATCGCCTTTGTTGTCTGGGCCTCGTTCGCTCAGGTCGATGAAGTGACGCGCGGCGAAGGAAAAGCAATTCCCTCATCGCGCCTGCAAAAGATCCAGAACCTGGAAGGTGGGATCGTCTCGGAAGTATTTGTTCATGAAGGGCAAATTGTGGAAGCCGGGCAGCCGTTACTGCGCCTGGATGACACGCGTTTTCGCTCCAACGTGGGCGAAAGCGAGGCCGATCGCAATGCGCTGATTGCGCGCATCTCGCGCCTGCAGGCGCAAATTGACGACAAACCGCTGGAAATCAGCCCGGAAATTGAGCGCGATGCCCCAGGCATCGCCAGCGGCGAGCGCGAGTTGTTCAACACCCAGCGCGAACGTTTTCGTAGTGAGATTTCCGGCCTCGAAGAACAGCTGTCGCAAAAACGTCAGGAGCTGCTGGATTTCGAAGCTAAAAAGGTGCAGTTCCGTAACAGTCTTGGCCTGCTTCAGCAGGAGGTGCGGATGTCGGAGCCGTTGGTTGCCGCGGGCGCTATCTCGAAAGTCGAAGTCCTGCGTTTGCGCCGTTCGGAAGTGGAAACGCGCGGCCAGCTCGATTCGGTGATCTTGTCGATCCCGCGCGCGCAATCGGCGATCAAAGAGATTGAAAGTAAGATCGCCGAAGCCAAAGGTCGCTATCGCAGTGATGCTCTGGCGGAGCTCAACGAGGCCCGCACCAACCTGAGCAAAACGGAAGCTTCCGGTAAAGCGATTGAGGATCGGGTCAACCGTACGCTGGTCACCTCACCGGTACGCGGCGTGGTGCAGCAGTTGCTGGTGACAACCATCGGCGGCGTTATCCAGCCGGGTAGCGAACTGGTGGAGATTGTTCCACTGGACGATACGCTGCTGGTTGAAGCCAAAGTACGCCCGCAGGATATCGCTTTTTTACATCCGGGCCAGCAAGCGATGATCAAGTTTACCGCCTATGATTACACCATCTATGGCGGGCTGAAGGGCTCACTGGAACACATCAGCGCTGACACCATCACCGACAAAGAGGGTCGCAGCTTCTACCAGATCCGCCTGCGCACGGAGCGTAACCATCTCGGTAATGAAGAGAAACCGCTGTTGATCATTCCAGGCATGGTGGTTTCGGTCGATATCATGACCGGCAGAAAAACCGTGCTCAGCTACCTGCTGAAACCGATTTTACGCGCCAAAGCCGAAGCCCTGCGCGAAAGGTAATATCACGCCAGGGCGCAATCAGCGGCCTGGCGTATAACTCGATCGGTTTTCTGAAAAAGGGAGTCCCGCACTAATCCATGCGAATGCGGAATATCCAGGCCGAACGCTATAATGTTATCTTATAAAACACAGGGATTTTCTTCGCGCAGCAGGATACCGATATGTCATTGAGCCATTTGCTCGCGCAAACCCGGCCTCTGGTTGAGCAATTTAATATTGCCGCCGATGCTTCTCACGTTCCGGGTTATGTGCTTTTTTTTAGCGTGAGTAATGGTCAGGAACGTGCTCACATCGAACAAGCCCGTGGTGATACGCTGGACAATGCCTGGATTGCGGGCGCAAAAGCGTTGCAACGCTGGGCGCAGAAGCAAACCACGCAACCTTGCTGGCTACGCGTGGATGTCGTCAATCACGTTGAAGCGCTACGCTGGGATGCGCTGCAAGATAAACTGCGCAAAACCAAGCGTAACTATTTCCGCTTTGGCTTAAGCTTCACCGAGACCTTTGAGCACGCCCTGCTTGAACAAGAAATTGCCGCCAACGCCCTGCTCTACGTGGGCACCGAAGGCGTCGCCACCCCTAACGATAAAAACCTGGTCAGCTATACGCGTCAGCGTTTTGGCAGCGAACTGCACTGGCCGGACGCACCGGAAAAAACCCTCTGGCGTTTTACCACCCTTGGTGCGTTCAGCGACGGTAATCGGGCATATCCTCTTGAATCTGGCGGGCCGCATTCAGGCTATCGCCAGCTCCCGCACTGGCAGGATGAACTGGAGCCGATGATCCACTCGGCCAGTGATTATCTTGCACGGCAGGTTAAAAAATCGGGCCGCTTTCATTACGGCTGGTTCCCCTGCTTCGATCGCGCGATCCCCACCTATAACGCCCTGCGCCACGCCAGCTCGACCTACGCGCTGTTAGAAGGCTGGGAAGTCACGCAGAACAACACGCAGTTTGCCGCCATCGAACGCGCGCTACACGATCTCGCCAGCGAGCTTATCCGCACCTGTACGTTGCCCGACGGCAGCGACGCCGATTTTCTGGTGGACACCGGCGATGAGATTAAACTCGGCGGCAACGCCGTGTGCATTCTGGCGATGGCAAAATACAGCGAACTGACGGGAAATGAGCGCTATCTGGCGCAAATGGAACGCCTGGCGAACGGTATTGCCTTTATGCAAAACGCCGAAAGCGGCGCATTTGTTCACGTGCTGCATGCCGCCGATCTTTCGCTGAAAGAAGAACAGCGCATTATTTACTACGACGGAGAAGCGGCATTCGCACTGATGCGTCTGTACGGGCTGACCAAAAACCCGCGCTGGCTGTCAATTGTTGAACGGGCGATGGACAATTTTATCGCCCGGAAACACTGGCAGGCGCACGATCACTGGTTAAGCTACTGCGTGAACGAGCTGACGCGCTATCGCCCGCAGGCCCGCTACTATCAGTTCGGGCTGGACAACGTGCGCGATCATCTCGATTTCGTGCTGAAAAGAGTGACCACCTACCCGACGCTGCTGGAACTGATGATGGCGGCGCAGCGCATGATTGAGCGTCTTCAGGCCGATGATACCCACCGGCATCTGCTGGCTGATTTTGACGTCGATAAATTTTACCGTGCGCTGGAGTACCGCGCCCGTTATCTGGCTAACGGTTTTTTCTGGCCGGAACTGGCGATGTTTTTCAAAAATCCGCAAAAAATTGTCGGCAGCTTTTTCATTCGCCATCACAGCTATCGCGTGCGCATTGATGACGTCGAACACTATCTTTCCGGCTATGTGGCCTATCGTAAATATCGCCTCCAGCAGGCGAGTCGTCCGCAGCAGCTGGTTTTCCTGTGTGGTAATTTCCGCCATGAAGGCAACGGGATTGAAATCGCCTCCATCCGCCGCTGCGCGCTGTTTATTCGCCAGCTCGGCGTTTCGCCGTGGGTGATCACTTCCAGCTGGAACCCGCAGCTGGCGCGCACGGTGGAGGCGCTTAATGAAAGCGGAAAACTGCCCGCGCCGGTTAAAGCGCTGACCGTTTATGACTGGCTGCCAGCCATGCTGGAGCGCGGTGATATTCGCCCGATGCAGGAACTGCGCCCCGGCACGCGTGCGCAAACGCGTAAAGACAGCCGCAACATTCTCGCGGCGCGTCGGTATGTCGGCGCGGAGGGCAATCTCAGTCACGAAGATTTTGTCCATCTGCCCACGCAGAAAATCGTGCTGCGTCGGCACTATCGCTCTCTGAAAGGCACGGCGTATCTTTCCGGCATTGAGCTGCGCTTCACAGACCATGAACGCCGCTATGCCAGCGAAGAGGAGTTCGCCGCCGCCATGCTGGCGCATAATCTGGACAGGCAAACCACGTGGCATTTTCTGGTTGATAAAAATCTGCCGTGGCGGGAGTTTGTCTCTTCAAAACCCAAAAACTGGCTGAATGCGACCCTGACGTCGGTAATTCACTCGACGCATCAACGGGAAGACGGTGAATTTAAACAGGCATATCGACATGTGTTGCGCGACGCAACGCTGCTCGACCGTATTATTGTGCTGACTGACGCGCAAAAGCATGATTTGGCGAAGGTTATCTCCAACGCAAAACGCTTACTCGTTATACCCCATCATCTGACGCTTGCTCTGCCGGTTGTAAATCCGCAGAAAAACGCCGGCAAACGGGTGCTCTATATGGCGCGTTATGCCCCTGAAAAACAGCATCAACTTCTTTTCAGAGTCTTTGCTCAGGTTGTGGAAAAAATGCCGGATGCAGAGCTACACACATATGGTTCCGGCGGAATAAAAAAAGAACTTGAACAATGGGTTATCGCTAATCATCTGGATAAACATATTTATCTTCACGATCGGACCGACGAACTGGAATTACTACATCGTCAGTCCAGTTGCGCAGTTCTGTGTTCCAGCCATGAAGGCTTTTCACTGTTTGGCCTGGAGTCACTCGCCCACGGCACGCCGCTGGTCAGTTTTGACATCCAGTATGGCCCGCGCGATTTGCTGGAAAATTCCGGTGCCGGAATTCTGGTGAAGTCGAATGATGAAACCGCGCTGGCAGAGGCGCTGATTGAGGTTTTACAGAACCCGCAGCAACGTGCGCAAATGCAGGAAAACGCCCTGCGCCACGCCACACGCTATTCTGAACAACAGGTTGCCACACTCTGGCAGACCTGGTGGCAGGAGATGCAGGCACTGGCCGCCCGCGAAAATAAAGGGGTCGAGAACCGCGCGTGAACGTTCGACTGAGCCGTCGCACACTCTGGCAACGCTGGCTGGCATTCTGGCTGGCGCTGCTGCTCGTGCTCTCACCTGGCCTCGGCGCCAGTTGGGATTTCAACACCATCAACTCGCGCAGCCAGCAGCTATACGGCCCCGCCACGCCAACGGCGCAGCGCAATATCGATGAGTGGGCGGCATTGCTTAAAAATCCGCCGCAGGGCACTATTCAGGATAAATTAAACCGCGTTAATCAGTTTTTTAATTCCCGCATGCGTTTTCGTGATGATATCGCCGTATGGGGACAGCAGGATTATTGGGCAACGCCGATTGAATTCTTACGCAAAGGGGCGGGCGACTGCGAAGATTACGCGCTGGCGAAATATTTCACCCTGCGTGAACTGGGCGTGCCAGCCAGCCAGCTTCGAATCACCTATGTCAAAGCGTTGCAGTTAAATCAGGCGCATATGGTTGTCGCCTGGTACGCCACGCCCGACGCGGTACCGTTAATTCTGGATAACTTAAAAACCACTATTTTACCCGCGACACAGCGTAATGACCTGCTGCCGGTTTACTCCTTCAACGGTGAAGGGTTATGGATCCCGCAGGCAGGTAAAAACAAGCGCGTGGGCGACAGTAAAAAGATTTCTCGCTGGCAGGATCTTCTCACCAAGATGCGTGCAGAAGGATTTGTAATTAATGAATAGGAAGTAGCCATGTCTCTCTATAAACAGCTACTCATTGGTATTTGTCTGTTCACGGTCATCATCTTCTGCGGCAGCTTTTATGTGACGCTGGAGAGTTCGCGCGAACAGTACCACAACCAACTGAGTGCGCACGCACAGGATAGCGCCACCGCACTGGGCCTTTCGCTCACGGCCAATATTGACGATCCGGTGATGACGGAACTGATGGTGAATTCCATCTTCGACAGCGGCTACTTTTACCGGATTCGGGTTGTCGATATCAAAACCGGCAAGCCGCTGATTGAACGCCAGAACACGCCGCAAAGCGCCAGCGTCCCGAACTGGTTTGTGCGCATGGTACGCCTGAACCCCGGCCAGGGTGAAGCGGTAGTGATGCGCGGCTGGAACCAGGTGGCGAAGGTGGAAGTGATCAGCCATCCGATGTTCGCGTTGACGCGCCTGTGGGATAGCCTGGTCGCCAGTTTCCTGCTGTTAAGCGTGTGCAGCATTCTTTGCGTACTGGGCGCGATGTTTATGCTGCGCCGCAGCCTGCGCCCGCTGAATCACATTGTTGATCAGGCGCTGGCGATCAGCCGCCGCGAATTTCTCAATCTGCCGGAACGCCCCAAAACGCCGGAGCTTCGCCGGGTGGTAGAAGCCACTAATATGATGGTCACCCAGCTTAAAGCGCTGTTCAGCGAACAGGCCACGCGGACCGAAACGCTGCGTCAGGAGGCCTATAATGACAGCCTGACGGGGCTGAACAATCGTCGCTCATTTGATATTAAACTCCAGTCGCGTCTGAGCGATGAAGAACACGCCGCGGGCCATCTGATTTTACTGCGCGTGCAAGACCTCATCGGCCTGAACCAACGTCTCGGTGGGGCTAAAACCGATCAGTTGCTGGTTGCCGTAGCCGATATTCTGAACGAGCTCCAGCAGCGATTTTTCCATAACGAAGGTTTCCTCGCGCGTATTCGCGGCGGTGAGTTCGCAATTATCGCGCCCCCGATTTGGCCGCAGGAGATGGAAAATCTCATTGCCACTCTCAGCACACAATTAAAAGCGTTGCATGAAACCGGCATGAGCGACGTCACCCCCGTCGCCCACTTCTCGCAGGTAAGTTTCAATATGGGCGATACGCCGCAGGCGCTGCTGCGTCAGGCTGACCAGGCACTGGCGATGGCGGAAACGGAGATGCGTTTCTTTGCCGACACGCAGGCACCGCAGGAAGTGGAAAACGAAGACGATCACCATCACTGGCACACACGTCTGGAAACCGTACTGGCGAAAGAGAACTTCGAGCTTTTCTCCCAGCCCGTATATGAGTGCAACAATAAAAACATCATCCTGCATCAAAAAATTCTTGCCCGCATCAAGACGCCGGAGGGCGAAATTATCCCCGCCGGGCGCTTTATGCCGTGGATACACCGCCAGGCGCTGAGCCGACGGATGGACATCGTCATGCTGAAACAGACGCTGAAAGCAATGGAGAAAAGCACCCAGCCGCTGGCACTGAGCATCAGTGGCGAAAGTGTTGCCGATGAGGAGAGCATGAACGCGCTGCTGCAACCGCTAAAAGGCGCGCGCCATCTCGCGGGCCGACTCACGCTGGAGCTCGATGAAAATGAGCTGCCAAATCCGGAACAGGTCAGCCTGCTGGTGCAAAAACTCAATACGCTGGGTTGCCGTCTGGGCATTCAACACTTCGGCGGGCGTTTCCATTTGATTGGCAACCTGCCACAGTGGGGGCTGGCATGGATTAAAGTGGACGGCGGTTATATTCGTCACATCGATCAGGAAGAGGATAAAAAACTCTTTATCGAAGCCATTTACTGGGCGACGCGTCAGATCAATTTACCGTTAATTGCTGAGCGAGTGGAAACGGAAGGTGAACTGGCCGTGTTGGAAAAAATAGGTTTGTATGGTGCAATGGGACGATATTTTAGCGATGCCAGCACTCTCACTAAATAATTCTCAGGAGCATAATCATGCATTTTATCGAACGTGACAGTGAGGGTCGGATCGTCCGGGTGGAGCCTGCTCCATTCCCCGAATCGACTGAACAAAGCCATGAAACCACCGCTGAAATTGACGAGTGGTTAAAGGTCAATACGCTGCGTGCCGCCACGCTACAGCAGTTGCAGCAGAGCGATCTCGAAATGGTCCGTGTCCTTGAGGATCTTATTGAGGTGCTGATGAGCAAAGGGGTGATCAGCATTACCGATCTCCCGCCTGCGGCACAAAACAAATTACTCAGCCGCGCGAAAGCCCGACAAACGCTGGGCGGGCTGGAAGATTTAATTGGCGAAGAGGAAGACCGGCTGATTTAAAGCGGGTTAATCGTAGTTTAAACGCATTCAGGTATAACGCCTGAATGCGACACGATTTCAATATTCGGAAATACCTTACAATACGCCCGGATTTAATATTAAAACAGTTAGATAGCTTGCTAATGATTTGACTTAAATATCTCTTCCCCGAATTTTACTTCAGATTCCTACCAATCCCTTATTTAAATCAAAGAAAATTCCTAAGCATTCGATTATTTTATAAGTAAATTCGTATTGATTTTTCAGATAATTATTTAATATTCCAATATTTTCTTATAAAACCCAGCAAATTGGCCTTCTGGCCGTCTATATGTCAACAGGTTTCGTTGATATCATCGAATGACAGGGACGAAAACACAGGTGTACGGGTCACGTAAAGAGTCAGGAGAAACATCATGAGCGCTATAGTCGGAACAATTAAAGCGATAATAGGACAAGTTTTCGCTATCGCCCCTGATGGAAGCCGGCGTCTGCTGACTGAAGGTGATCACATACTGAGCGGAGAACAAATTGATACCGGCCCCGCTGGCGCGGTGACCCTCTCCCTCGCGGACGGCAAAACCCTCGATCTGGGCCGCGACACCCACTGGGACAGTAACGGTATTGCCCCCGTCTCGACACCTGAAGTTGACCCAACCGATATTGCCGCCATCCAGCAGGCCATCGCTGACGGACAGGACCCGACCCAAATTCTTGAGGCTACCGCCGCTGGCCCACAACCCGCCACAGGGCAACCCGGTGCCAGCGGAGGCGGCTCACACACTCACGTTATTCTCGATCTAACCGGTGAAATTCTCGATCCGAATGCGGGATATCCAACGACCGGGCTCGATTTCCCTGATGATACTCGCGAAGAAGAACTGACGCTGCTGGACAGCGACGCGGATGCAGATTCTGACGCGGACAGCGACTCCGATTCTGACTCCGATTCTGACTCTGACTCTGACTCTGACTCTGACTCTGACTCTGTGAAGTGGTTTACTGAATTTGGCCACCTGAACAGAGGTGATATGCTCATCTCAGAACAATACAGGTGTCCCAATGAAAAAAGAAATTTCAGCGCAGAGTTTAAACGCGAATCCGCTCAACTGGTCCTTGATCAGAACTACACCGTTGCAGCTGCGGCCAGTGCTATGAATGTGGGTCTTTCGACAATGACGCGATGGGTAAAGCAGTTGCGGGATGAACGACAGGGCAAAATACCTAAAGCCTCCCCTATAACCCCGAACAGATTGAAATACGTCAGCTGAAGAAAAAGCTACAACGCATTGAAATGGAAAACGACATATTAAAAAAGGCTACCGCGCTCTTGATGTCAGACTCCCTGAACAGTTCTCGTTAATCGGGAAACTCAGAGCGCAGTATCCTGTGGTCACACTCTGCCACGTGTTCGGGGTTCATCGCAGCAGCTACAAATACTGGGAAAAAAGCCCCGAAAAGCCAGACGGCAGGCGAGCGGTGTTACGCAGTCAGGTTCTGGAGCTGCATAACATCAGCCATGGCTCTGCTGGCGCAAGAAGTATAGCGATTATGGCAACCCTGAGAGGCTTCAGAATGGGACGCTGGCTTGCCGGCAGGCTCATGAAAGAACTGGGGCTGGTGAGTTGTCAGCAACCTACCCACCGGTATAAACGCGGTGGTCATGAACACATCGTTATCCCGAATCGTCTTGAGCGACAGTTCGCAGTGACAGAGCCTAATCAGGTGTGGTGCGGCGATGTGACGTATATCTGGACAGGCAAGCGTTGGGCTTACCTCGCTGTTGTTCTCGATCTGTTCGCAAGGAAACCGGTGGGCTGGGCAATGTCATTCTCACCAGACAGCAGGCTGACCATCAAAGCGCTGGAAATGGCGTGGGAAATTCGCGGTAAACCAGTCGGAGTGATGTTCCACAGTGACCAGGGTAGCCACTATACAAGTAGGCAGTTCCGGCAGTTACTGTGGCGTTGCCGGATCAGGCAGAGTATGAGCCGACGTGGAAACTGTTGGGACAACAGCCCGATGGAACGCTTCTTCAGAAGTCTGAAAAACGAGTGGGTGCCAGTGACAGGTTATATAAACTTTAGCGAAGCTGCTCATGCGATCACAGACTATATCGTCGGTTATTACAGCTCGCTAAGGCCGCATGACTATAACGGTGGGTTACCCCCAAACGAATCGGAAAACCGATACTGGAAAAACTCTAAAGCTGTGGCCAGTTTTAGTTGACCACTTCACTGACTCTGACTCTGACTCTGACTCTGACTCTGACAGCGATTCTGACTCTGACAGCGACTCGGATTCGGATAGCGACTCCGATTCGGACAGCGATTCTGACTCAGACAGTGACTCGGATTCGGATAGCGACTCGGATTCCGACAGTGATTCCGATTCCGACAGTGATTCCGACTCGGACAGCGACTCCGATTCCGACAGCGATTCTGACTCAGACAGTGACTCGGATTCGGATAGTGATTCCGACTCGGACAGCGACTCGGATTCTGACAGCGACTCGGATTCTGACAGTGATTCCGACTCGGACAGCGACTCGGATTCCGACAGCGACTCCGATTCGGACAGCGATTCTGACTCTGACAGCGACTCGGATTCTGACAGCGACTCGGATTCTGACAGTGATTCCGACTCGGACAGCGATTCTGACTCTGACAGCGACTCCGATTCGGACAGCGATTCTGACTCAGACAGTGACTCGGATTCGGATAGCGACTCGGATTCCGACAGCGACTCCGATTCGGACAGCGATTCTGACTCAGACAGTGACTCGGATTCTGACAGTGATTCCGACTCGGACAGCGACTCGGATTCTGACAGCGACTCGGATTCTGACAGTGATTCCGACTCGGACAGCGACTCGGATTCCGACAGCGACTCCGATTCGGACAGCGACTCCGACTCGGACAGTGACTCAGATTCCGACAGCGATTCAGATTCTGACAGTGATTCCGATTCGGACAGCGATTCTGACTCTGACAGCGACTCCGATTCGGACAGCGATTCCGACTCGGACAGCGACTCAGATTCCGACAGCGATTCCGACTCTGACAGCGACTCGGACTCGGACAGCGATTCCGACTCCGACAGTGATTCCGATTCGGACAGCGATTCTGACTCTGACAGCGACTCCGACTCGGACAGCGACTCGGATTCTGACAGCGATTCAGATTCCGACAGCGATTCAGATTCCGACAGCGATTCAGATTCCGACAGCGATTCAGATTCCGACAGCGATTCAGATTCCGACAGCGACTCCGATTCGGACAGCGATTCTGACTCAGACAGTGACTCGGATTCGGATAGCGACTCGGATTCGGACAGCGATTCTGACTCAGACAGTGACTCGGATTCGGATAGCGACTCGGATTCGGATAGCGACTCGGATTCGGATAGCGACTCGGATTCCGACAGTGACTCGGATTCGGACAGCGACTCGGATTCTGACAGCGATTCAGATTCCGACAGCGACTCCGATTCGGACAGCGATTCTGACTCTGACAGCGACTCCGACTCGGACAGTGACTCAGATTCCGACAGCGATTCAGATTCTGACAGCGATTCTGACTCAGACAGTGACTCGGATTCGGATAGCGACAGCGATTCTGACTCTGACAGCGATTCTGACTCTGACTCTGACAGCGATTCTGACTCTGACTCTGACTCTGACTCTGACTCTGACTCTGACAGCGATTCTGACTCGGACAGCGACTCCGACTCGGACAGTGACTCAGATTCCGACAGCGATTCAGATTCTGACAGCGATTCAGATTCCGACAGTGACTCCGACTCGGACAGCGATTCTGACTCAGACAGTGACTCGGATTCTGACAGTGATTCCGATTCTGACAGCGACTCCGATTCTGACGCCGATAGCGATGCTGACTCTGACAGCGACTCCGATTCTGACGCCGATAGCGATGCTGACTCTGACAGCGATTCCGACTCTGACGCCGATAGCGATGCTGACTCTGATAGCGACTCCGATTCAGACGCAGATAGTGACTCGGACTCGGACAGCGATTCAGACTCCGACAGTGATTCCGACTCGGACAGTGACTCCGATTCCGACAGTGACTCCGATTCCGACAGTGACTCCGATTCCGACAGTGACTCAGATTCCGACAGCGACTCAGACTCCGACAGCGACTCGGATTCCGACAGTGATTCCGACTCGGACAGCGACTCCGATTCCGACAGTGATTCCGACTCGGACAGCGACTCCGATTCCGACAGTGATTCCGACTCGGACAGCGACTCCGATTCCGACAGCGACTCAGACTCCGACAGCGACTCAGACTCCGACAGCGACTCAGACTCCGACAGCGACTCAGATTCCGACAGCGATTCAGACTCCGACTCCGACTCCGACTCCGACTCCGACTCCGACAGCGATGCTGATTCCGATTCAGACGCCGATCACTCCATCACCTTAGAAGTCGATTTCAGCGGCACTGAATCCTCGAAGGTCACCGAAATCAACGGCGGCAGTGACGATCCTAACGGCTACGACGTGGATGAAAATGGCAATATCGTCGCCATCGGTGAAAACGTGATTCTGTGGATCACCGAAGGGGATATCGAAGCAGGTCGCGTCTCCGATCAAATCCCGAAAGATCAAATTAAGGTCTATACCAACGGCAACCCATCGGGTGACGAAAGCCACAGTGATGTCTTCCTCGTTCACGAAGGCAGCGGCTACTGGCAGGACGGAAACTTCCGCGACCTGAACTCAATTAAAGGCAATACAACCTCTGCCTCCGGTCCAAATGGCGATGCGCGCGACACCATCTATGTGCAGGATGATGGTCAAGGCTGGCATGCCGACAAAGGCCCGGCGAACGTTAACGGCAATATTAACTATGTCGATAACGTCACGATCACCATCGGCGACAAAACCATCGTTCAGGGTTCAAACTCAATCTCAGACGTCACCTCGTCTGACGGCGGTCAGGGCTGGGACCCTAATGCACCGGAAAGTAAAACCTCCTGGCATTACGAGCTGTCGCTGGATGCATCCGTCAACGGTGGCGGTGAGCACGACCAGATAACGTCCATTACGCTCTCCGGCCTGCCGCAGGGTACGATTGAATATAACGGCCAGACGTACACCGTCGAGGCCGACGGCCACGTGGTGATCGACGTCGATGACACCACCAATCTGAACGCCAATATCACGCTGACCACCGACAGCCAGGTCAATCTGGACGACGTGAAGGTGGATATCGAGACCAGCGTAAACGGCGAACATCACGATAGCGGGGATATTGCCGTCAGCGACGATCACCACAGCATTACGCTCTCCGGTAGTGATGCGGATACGTCAACAACGCAGGAGAGTCATGATGCAGATGTGCTGACCACCTCCGCCGATGAACATCATGACACCAACGATAGCGATACGACGCACGATACGCAGTCGCAAAGCGAAACGACGGATGCAACGCAAAGTGTAGCTGCGACGTCCAGCGAGCTGGTTGACGATCAATCAACCCATCACGATGCCGTAAGTCAGGAAACGGACAATAGTGCAGACATCCACGCGTCGGTCGCGGAAAATGACACAACGGTCAGCGGTGACAACACGCAAGCAGAGAGCAGCGAGGCAGACAACGCAGCCGACACGCACGCCTCGCTTATCGATAGTGAAGATCTTTATCTGACGCAAACTGACACCGCCGCTGATAACGAATCAACGCCAAATGATGCGACGCCTGCGGCGGCTACTGACAGCGCCACAGAGAACTCGTTAAGCAATCTTGTGGGCGGCGAAGACGCTTCCACAGGAGAAAGTCAGACGGTAACCGCGAATGTCGCCGAGAGCGCAACGGACAACAGCGACGCCGATCACGGCGACAGTCCAGCCAGCGCCACAACGCTCAGCAGTGAAGAGCCGCTCAATTTCAGCGATATTATCCACGATGAAAGCAGCGACGACGACCTGGGCAAACTGCTGCCTGTGGCCGACGTCAGTGCCGAAAGCAGCAATGCGACCGACCAGATCGTCTCGGCGGATTCGGCGGCTGACGGAAACGATGCCTATACTGGAGGGGACGACGCGCACGTCGATAACTTAATCGCCAAACCCGATACCGACTCCTGACCACGGTAAGCCTCTCGTAGCCGATACGCGCGAGGGGCTGATTCTGCCCAAAACGCATATGCGGAGAGCGGGCAAGGTCTCCGGCAAGGAAAGCGCTCAGGCCGGAGAATTTAAGAAACGATAAGGACAATAAAATGCACTACCGCGATCAGATCGCTTTCGGATTAACGCTTTCATTATTGACGTCAGGGTATGCCTGCGCGACGACGCTTGAGCAGGCTGTAAAAGAAACACTGATTACGCATCCGCAAATTAGCGGCTCCATCAATAGTCGGCATTCTGCCGATGAGGATTTAAAAGCAGCCAAAGGCGGTTATCTGCCTACGCTGGATGTCTCTGCCGGCACCGGCTGGGAACAAACCGATAACGCCACCACGCGCGCCTCGGGCGATCACCTGCGCGATTTGCACCGCAGCGAATCGAGCATCAACCTGAGCCAGAATCTGTTTAACGGCTTTGCCACCACCAGCGAAGTGGCGCGTCAGAAAGCGACCGTCAACTCGCGCGCGTTCACGGTGATGAATACCGCAGAAAGCACCGCGCTGACCGCCATCCAGAGCTATCTCAACGTGCTGATGCAGGAGAAAATGGTCAGGCTGGCGGAAGATAACCTGAAAAACCACGAACGCATTTTCGACCAGATCCGCCTGCGCACCGAGCAGGGCGTTGGTCGCCAGGCTGACTATGAGCAGGCTGAAGCGCGTCTGGCGCAGGCGCGTAACAATCTGCTGACGGAGCAAACCAATCTCGAAGACGCCCGCGCCAATTACTCGAGCGTGGTAGGCCGTGAAGCGACCGACCTCACCAACCCGCAGCCGTCAAAAATCCCGGCCTCGCTGGATGATGCAAAGAAAGTGATGCTGGATAACAGCCCGCTGCTGAAACAAGCCGATGCCGATGTGGAAGCCACGCGTCAGCAGTATGAAGCGGCGAAATCGCGCTTCTACCCAAGCGTGGATGTCGATGTTGGACGCCGGATGGACAATAACGTTGACGGCACGCGCGGCCACGATCAGGAGTGGCAGGCGATGGTGCGCATGCGCTACAACCTGTTTAACGGCGGCAGCGATCAGGCACAACTCACCTCCTACGCCTACAAAATGCAGGAAGCGCAGGATGTGAAAAAGAATGCGCTGCGTCAGCTCAACGAAGAGTTGCGCCTCGCGTGGAACGCCCTGGTGAACGCGAAACAACAGGTGCCTATCGCGAAAGACTATGCCGACCGCAGCATGGTGGTGCGAACCGCCTATCAGGAACAGTTCAGCCTCGGCGACCGTTCGCTGCTGGATATGCTCGACAGTGAAAACGAAGTGTTCAGCGCACAGCGCCGCTACGTGGAACTGGAATACGTCGAAATGTTTACGCACTACCGTATCAACGCCCGGACGGGCGAACTGCTAAAAGCACTGAATATTCCGGCCCCTTCCGCCGCCCAACCGGTGGAAGAGATGAAAACGTCGAAAGTCGACCTACCGGAATTGAAGTAACGACTAATGGGTTTATGGGTTATTTTCGTCAGCGATGATGAAAATAACCCTAAGCGGATAGACGCAATACTTCAGCCATTTTGAAGGATAACGGCTATCCGTGCCCTGCGATTTTTCGCTTATGTAAGGTCAGACGATGGCACCTCAAACTGATTCAGTTGGTAACTCTTCTCCGGAAAATAACAGCACCCGCTATGATCCCCAGCACAGCCACGATGACCCGCTGCTGGATTGTTTACTGGTTGTCTGTCAGCTTCATAACATCATCACCAGCCGCAATGCGCTGACCGCCGGCCTCCCCCTGGAGGAAAATCGTCTCACCCAAAGCACCTTTCCGCGCGCCGCCCAGCGGGCCGGATTAAAAGCCAGAGTCATTCAGCGCCCGCTGGATGCCATCTCGGCTATCTCGTTGCCGGCAATTTTAATGCTGAAGAATTCGCAGGCGGCGGTGCTCATTGGCTGGGACGATAATCAACGCGCCCGCCTGCTGTCTGCAGAAACCCGGGGCGGTGAAATCACCGTCGCGCGGGAAACACTGGCCGCCGACTACAGCGGTCAGGTGATATTTATCCAGCCGGAACATGAATTCGATACCCAGCCGAACGCCTCGATTCCACGAACCAAATCCTGGTTCCAGGACACGCTGAAGCTGTCGAAGTTTCTCTATCTCGATTCCGTTGTCGCCAGTTTCCTGGTCAACCTGATCGCGCTTGCCACGCCGCTGTTCGTGATGAACGTCTATGACCGAGTGGTACCCAATCAGGCGACCGCCACGTTATGGATGCTGGCAATCGGGATTACCATCGCCTTTGCGTTTGATTTCGTTCTGAAGATTTTGCGCGGCATTTGCCTCGACCTGGCCGGTAAAAAGACCGATCTTATTGTGTCGGCGGCGCTTTTCGAACGTCTGCTGGGCATGAAAATGAAGCTTCGCCCCAGCCGCGTGGGCGGCTTTGCGCAGAACTTCCAGGAGTATCAGTCCGTGCGCGATTTCCTTTCGTCGCTGACCCTGACTGCGCTTATCGATCTCCCCTTCACGCTGATTATTTTACTGGTCATCGGCATTATCGGCGGCCCGCTGGTGTTTATTCCCATCCTGGCGTACCCGATTGCCGTACTGGTGAACTGGATGCTCCAGCGCCCGCTGCTGGCGCAGGTGAAAAAAACCTATCGCCTGGCTAACGAGCGTCAGGCGATGCTGGTTGAAACGCTCACGGGGCTGGATGCCATTAAGGTGAATAACGCGCAAAGCGAGCGGCAGTATCAGTGGGAACAGGTGATTGGCAGCCTGAGCAAGCTGGAGCTGCGGGTAAAATCGCTCTCTTACATTGCCGTCAACTTCACCAGCTGGCTGCAACAGTTTAGCGGCGTGGTGATTATCGTCGCCGGGGTGTACTGGATTATCGCCGGTAACCTCAGTATGGGCGGCCTGATTGCCTGCTACCTGCTGCAACGCCGCGCGATGATGCCCGTGGGCCAGCTCTGTGGCTTAATCACCCGCTATCAGCGCGCCAAAATGACCAAGGCCACCATCGACAGCATGATGGACCTCGAGCAGGAAACGCACAGCGATGAAGTGCCACTGAAGCGTGAAACGTTATCAGGCGCGCTGGAGTTCTATGATGTCTCGTTCCGCTATCCGCAAAACCAGTTTGTCTCGCTGAACGGGATCTCACTGAAGATTGCCCCCGGTGAAAAAGTGGGGATTATTGGCCGCAGCGGTTCGGGAAAAAGCTCGCTGGCGAAGCTGCTGGTTGGGTTTTATCAGCCGGATGCCGGTACGGTGCTGATTGACGGCATTGATGCGCGCCAGCTTGACGTCAACGATATTCGCCACAACATCGGCTACGCACCGCAGGATATCCACCTGTTCAGCGGCACGCTGCGCGATAACCTGTTAACCGGCGCCAGCTACGTCGATGAAGAAACCATGATCCGCGCGGCGACGATCGCTGGCGTCCACGAGTTTGCCCGTCGCCACCCTTCCGGCTACAACATGCAGGTTGGCGAACGCGGGATGAACCTCTCCGGCGGCCAGCGTCAGGCGGTTGCCCTCGCCCGCGCGCTCCTGCTCGACCCGCCAATATTGTTAATGGATGAGCCCACCAGCTCGATGGATAACACCAGCGAAGACCTGATCAAAAAAGCGCTCACGCCCATCGTCAGCAATAAAACACTGCTGCTGGTGACCCACCGCGCGTCGCTGTTGACGCTGGTTGATCGCCTGATCATCCTCGACAACGGCAAAATCATCGCTGATGGCCCGAAAGAAAGCGTGATGAACGCACTGAAAAAGGGGCAAATCCATGCAAACCGGTAACCTGCTTAGCCGCCTGATGAAGTGGCTGTTTGGCGATAAAAACACCTCCACTTTTGCTGCTAACGAAGTGAACAAAGCCCTTCTCGACGACTCGCCGCGCGTGGTGCGCATCACCCTGTGGGCGATTCTGGCATTCTTTGTGGTTATGCTGACCTGGGCTGCGCTCGCCGATATTGATGAAGTGACGCGCGGCGATGGCCGGGCTATCCCGTCATCGCGCCTGCAAAAAGTGCAAAACCTGGAAGGCGGTATTGTCTCGGAAGTGTTTGTGCATGAAGGCGAAATTGTGAAGGCTGGCGCGCCACTGCTGCGTCTGGACGATACCCGTTTCCGCTCGAACGCCGGGGAGTCGGAGGCCGACCGCCTGGCGCTGGAAGCGCGCGTTCAGCGTCTGACGGCGCAGCTTGCCGATAAAGAAACTCTCGAACTGCCGCCGGAAATCGCGCAGAAATCGCCGGATATCGCCAATGGCGAGATGCAACTTTTTACCAGCGTCAAACAGCGTATTCAAAGCGAAATTGGCGGGCTGAATGAACAACTGGTGCAGAAGAAGCAGGAGCTGCTGGACTACCAGGCGAAAGCCAGCCAGACCCGCCGCAGCCTTGGCCTGCTGCAACAGGAAATCAGCATGTCAGAGCCGCTGGTCGCCAAAGGGGCGATTTCGAAGGTGGAAATCCTGCGCCTGCGCCGCTCAGAAGTGGACACACGTGGTCAGCTGGAATCGGTGACATTAGCGATCCCGCGCGCGCAGGCCGCAATTAAAGAGATCGAAAACAAGATTGGCGAAACGCGCGATCGTTATCGCAGTGAAGCGCTGTCGCAGCTTAACGAAGCGCGCACCGATCTCAGCAAAACGCAGGCGTCGGGCAAGGCTATCGAAGACAGGGTGAATCGTACGCTGGTGACCTCGCCGGTGCGCGGTGTCGTGCAGCAGTTGATGGTCAATACCATCGGCGGCGTTATCCAGCCGGGTAGCGATCTGGTGGAAATCGTCCCGCTCGACGATACCCTGCTGATTGAAACCAAAATTCGCCCGCAGGATATTGCCTTCCTGCACCCAGGCCAGGAAGCGATGGTGAAATTCACCGCCTATGACTACACCATCTATGGCGGCCTGAAAGCCACGCTTGAGCAGATAAGCCCGGATACGGTGACCGATAAAGACGGGAAAAGCTTCTATATCGTGCGCCTGCGCACCGAGAAGAATCACCTCGGCAGCGATCAAAAACCGCTGCTGATTATCCCCGGAATGGTCGCATCGGTGGATATCATTACCGGTCGAAAAACCATTCTGGCCTATCTGCTAAAACCGATTCTGCGCGCCAAAGCGGAAGCCTTCCGCGAGCGGTAATCGTGTAAACCGTAATGTCGCCTTATCCGGCCTACGAGATCCCGTAGGCCTGATAAGCGAAGCGCCATCAGGCTCAGTTCAGCGCAACGGCTCACCTAAGTCCTTATCATACAACCGATAACGTTTGTAAGGCACCGCACCTATTTTCTCCAGGATCGTCCGCATTCCCGTATTGGTTTCCAGAATCCAGGACATCTCCAGCGCATCAATGCGGCGCTTCGCAAACGGCGCGCGCAGCGCTTCAATCAGCAACAGCGCAATCACCGGGCCAATGCGGCTGAACTGGTGCTCTTTACAAATCCCCATCAACGGCACGCGTGCCGTGCGCACGCCGCTGACTTTTAAGCGCCATAGCAGCTTCGCCCAGCCAAAGGGAAACAGATGTCCGTTTAAATCGGCAATCGCTTCATTAATGTTGGGCATGCCCACGATAAAGCCGCAGGGCGTCGAATCGATCTCCGCAATGTAGATCATGTCATCAGGCACCAGAAACTTCAGTTGATCGCCCATCGCGGCAAATTCACGTTCGGTGAAGGGGACAAACCCCCAGTT
This sequence comes from Pseudocitrobacter sp. CD920760, assembly GCF_057782505.1. Taxonomy (NCBI): domain Bacteria; kingdom Pseudomonadati; phylum Pseudomonadota; class Gammaproteobacteria; order Enterobacterales; family Enterobacteriaceae; genus Pseudocitrobacter; species Pseudocitrobacter sp. CD920760. The sequence continues at coordinate 389,316 of NZ_CM173490.1, read as the reverse complement.
ATGCTGCCAGCCGGAGTTAAATACCTCGCGCAATATCTGCATCTCTTCAGCGAAGCGTTTTCGGTCAATGCAGCGAATTGTCACCTTTTTACGTACCTGATCCATCAGCCGGGTGAGTGAGGGTGAGAACGTTAAATCAGTGCGTTTCATCCAGTAGGCCAACAAATCAATGCCTTTGGTGTATCCCTGTTGCTCTACGCGCGGGCCATACCAGGGTTTGCCGTGCGGCATCATCACCGAAGGCGGCGTGTCGAATCCGTCAACCAGCAAGCCACTCTCCTGATTAATGTTCAGGCTAAAAGGACCGGTAATTTTTCGTGCGCCTTCCGCGCGTAGCCATGCCTCTGCGGCCAAAAATAGCGCCCTGAAGACCTCTGCGTCATCAATCGCATCAATCATCCCGATATGCCCGCTGTCATCACCGTAGCATTCGCGGTGCAGCGTATCGATTTGTGCGGTGATTCGCCCAACCAATGCGCCGTTTTTACGCGCAACCCACGCCTGCCAACGGATATGCTCCGTACCAGGGTTCTTCGCGGAAAGATGCTCTTCGCGTTCCATCATCAGAGGTGGGACCCAGGTGGGATCGTCGCCATAAAGTGAAGACGGAAAAGAGATAAAAGCCTGACGCTCGCGCTTACTCACCACTTTTTCAACGCTAATCATAAACAATCCGTATTATATATTTTAAAAAATAACAGCAATGAATAATTAAAATAAGAGCATCTCAGACTACTAAACAATCCGCAGGTTAGATTTACAATAAATGCCTGTAAAAGCGCTTATTAATTGATAAAGATAATAAATAAAGCCAATACGTTACACACAATGAATATATCACTCAGACAATCAAAATAAACATCGCACTAAACTTTACCTTTCATGACAATATAAACTATATTACCTTCGCCTTATTATCCTGAAACTTTTTAATTGAATATTATTCATGGTGTATATGTCCAACAAAACCCCAACACAGACTCTGCCGATGCGCTATGCGGACTTCCCCACTCTGGTGGAAGCGTTGGACTATGCAGCCCTGGGTTGCGCCGGTATGTATTTCTACGATCGCCGTATCCAGCTTGAGAACACGCTGGAATACCGCCAGTTGCAACAACGCGCCAAAGCAGGCGCGCGGCGGTTGCTGTCGCTGAACATTCGTAAAGGCGAACGCGTCGCGCTTATCGCGGAAACCAGTGCCGGGTTTGTCGAAGCCTTTTTTGCTTGTCAGTACGCCGGTCTGGTGGCCGTTCCGCTCGCCATTCCAATGGGCGTCGGACAACGTGACTCTTACACCACCAAACTTCAGGGTTTATTAGCCAGTTGTAAACCCGCTGCTATTATCAGCAGTGATGAATGGCTTTCATTAATTGATGTGGGAAATATAGATAACGCCTCTCTGCATATTTTAAGTCATGCTGATTTTAATGCGCTGACAGAAAAAGAGATCGAACTCTCGCTACCGTCTCCCGATGATATTGCATACCTTCAATATACCTCCGGTAGCACGCGTTTCCCGCGCGGCGTCATTATTACGCATCGGGAAGTTATGGCGAATTTACAGGTAATTAGCCACGATGGAATAAAATTACGCGCCAGCGATCGCTGCGTCTCCTGGCTGCCGTTCTATCATGATATGGGGTTAGTCGGCTTTCTGTTAACGCCGGTGGCGACGCAGCTCTCCGTCGATTATCTGCGCACGCAAGATTTTGCTATGCGCCCGCTCCAGTGGCTAAAGCTTATCAACCAAAACCGCTGCACAGTCTCGGTTGCGCCACCTTTCGGCTACGACCTGTGCCTGCGCCGCATCAACGATCGCGATCTCGCCGAGCTCGATCTCTCCTGTTGGCGTGTGGCGGGCATTGGCGCAGAACCTATTCCTGGGCAACAGATAACCGAGTTTGGCGAACGCTTTCGTCAGGCGCAGTTTGACCCTCATGCCTTTATGCCCTGCTATGGCCTGGCCGAAAATGCGCTGGCGGTAAGCTTCTCTGCCGAAGCGGCTGGATTGCAGGTCCATGAGATTGACCGTGATATTCTTGAGTGCAAAGGTAAAGCTGTTGCACCCACCGCACAAACTCGCGCCATCTCCACCTTTGTTAACTGCGGCAAGGCGCTTCCCGGGCATGCCATCGAAATTCGTAATGAAATGGGTAAACGTCTGGCGGAGCAGGAAATCGGTCATATCTATATTTCCGGGCCGAGTCTGATGAGCGGTTATTTCCAGGACCTTGCCTCGCAAAAAGAGATTCAGTCTACCGGCTGGATGGACACAGGCGATCTGGGTTACCTGCTGGACGACAACCTCTACGTCACGGGGCGCATTAAAGACCTGATTATTATTCATGGCCGCAATATTTGGCCGCAGGATATTGAATACGTCGCGGAAAAAGAGCTGGGGATTCATTCGGGCAATGCCATTGCGTTTGTCACCGCGCAGGAACGCATTGTCTTGCAGATTCAGTGCCGCATCAGCTCTGAAGAACATCGTCAGCAAACGCTGCATGCGCTTACCGCGCGCATTCAAAGTGAATTCGGCGTGACGGCGGACATCGAATTTGTCCCGCCGCACAGCATCCCGCGCACCTCATCCGGCAAACCGGCGCGCGCCGAGGCTAAACGTCGCTATCTTACCCCATTTGGCGAGACCATCAGCCCGCAACAAACGCCGGTGGCAGGTTACGTACAATGAGTCATACCGTCGCGGTGACCGGTGGAACCGGTTTTATCGGCAGGCATATTCTTGCCAGTCTGCTTTCCCGCGGCTTTACGGTACGCGCCTTAACCCGCGCGCCGCGTAATGATTCGAGCCATCACCTCACCTGGGTTCAGGGCTCGCTGGAAGACAGGAACGCCCTTGCGGAGCTGGTAAAAGGCGCGCATTACGTCGTGCATGGTGCGGGTCAGGTACGTGGGCACAATGAAGACGTTTTTACCCAGTGCAATGTAATGGGCAGCCTGCGCCTGCTGCAGGCCGCAAAAGAAGGCGGATATTGCGAGCGCTTTCTGTTTATCTCTTCGCTGGCGGCGCGGCATCCTGAACTCTCCTGGTACGCCAACTCTAAATATATTGCCGAGCAGAAATTAGCGGCGATGTCTTCCGGGATCGCGCTGGGGATTTTCCGCCCCACCGCCGTTTACGGCTCGGGCGACAAAGAACTCAAACCGCTATTCAACTGGATGCTGCGGGGCGTCCTTCCCCAGCTTAGCGCGGCGAAGACAAAACTCACTTTCATTCACGCCATCGACCTCGCGCAGGCCGTTACACAGTGGTTATCCAGTGACGTTCCGCAGGCGCATACCTACGAATTATGCGATGGCAACAAAAGCTATTGCTGGAAGGATCTTCAGGACATCGGTTCAACCGCGCGTCATGGCCCGGTCCGATTAATCCCTGTTCCGCTGTATCTGCTGCAAATTATGGCGGATATCAGCACGCGGCTCAGCCTGCTGGCCGGAAATGAACCCATGCTTACCCGGTCAAAAATCTGTGAACTCACACATCCGGACTGGTCGGTAAGCATCAAAAACGCAGTTGACGATTTTAACTGGTCTCCAGGGATTAGCCTGACACACGCAATACACCACAGGCTATTTTGATTTTCTACATAACAGGTGTGGCAACATTTCTATGGTAAATCGTGAAAGAGTGATGGATTACATTCTCTCCTGCTTGCGGGAGATGATCGAAAAGGGACGGGAAATCAAGCCTGACAGTGACCTCGTCAACGACCTGGGCCTGGAGTCGATTAAGGTGATGGATTTACTGATGGAGCTTGAGGATGAGTTCGATATCTCCATACCTATCAATATTTTGCTGGATGTCAGAACGCCTGTGCAATTGCGTGACGCCTTAATTCCTTTCCTGGAGAACCGTAATGAGTCTGTATGATAAGTTTTCGCGTCTCGCCAGCGAGCGCGAGCAGTTTTCCACCTCCGGCATTACCCCCTTTGGCACCTGCATTGACGAAGTCTACTCCGCCACGCAGGGGCGCATTGGTACGCAGCGCGTCATTCTGGCGGGAACCAATAACTATCTCGGTCTGACCTTTAATGCCGACGCTATCGCCCAGGGCCAGGCGGCGTTAGCCGCACAGGGTACCGGCACGACCGGGTCGCGCATGGCAAACGGCAGCTACGGCCCGCACCTCGCGTTAGAGCAGGAACTGGCGCAATTCTTTGATCGTCCAAGCGCAATCGTCTTTTCAACCGGCTATACCGCTAACCTGGGCGTCATCAGCGCGCTGGCAGACCACAACGCGGTGGTCCTGTTGGACGCCGACAGCCACGCCAGCATCTACGATGCCTGTACCCTGGGCGGCGCGGAAATCATTCGCTTTCGCCACAATGATGCGAAAGACCTGGAGCGCCGAATGCTGCGCTTGGGCGAGCGGGCGCGTGAAGCCATCATTATCGTCGAAGGCATTTACAGCATGCTCGGCGACGTTGCGCCGCTGGCAGAAATTGTCGATATCAAACGCCGTCTGGGCGGCTTTTTGATCGTTGATGAAGCGCACTCTTTTGGCGTGATGGGGCTGCATGGCCGGGGTCTGGCTGAAGCGGTCGGCGTGGAGCAGGATGTCGATATCATCGTCGGCACCTTCAGTAAAAGCCTGGCGTCTATCGGCGGCTTCGCCGTTGGCGGTAAAGAGATGGAAGTGCTGCGCTACGGCAGCCGCCCCTATATTTTCACCGCCTCGCCATCGCCTTCCAGCATCGCTTCCGTGCGTTCCTCTTTACATACCATCGCCACCCAACCCGCGCTGCGGCAAAAACTGTGGGATAACGCGCATCGTCTGTATGAAGGCTTAGAAAAGCTGGGCTATCAGTTAGGCTCGCATATCAGCCCGGTCGTGCCGGTGATTATCGGTTCGAAAGAGGAAGGGCTGAGGATCTGGCGCGAACTCATCACAGCAGGCGTTTATGTGAACCTGATTCTGCCGCCAGCCGCGCCAGCCGGCATCACTCTGTTGCGCTGTAGCATGAACGCCGCGCACAGCGATGAAGAAATCGATGCCATTATTCAGGCATTCGCCACGCTGAAGTCCTGAATCCGGGTTCAGCCATGCGCGTGTTACGCCGCATGGCTGAACCACTCACCGCACCCGATCATATCGCCGCACCAATAATAACGCGGCAATCACACAACCTGTCGGCAACGCCAGCGCGGTTAACGGCGCGTTGAGGGCGAACAATAATCCCAGATTAACCATGATTTGATAGCTGATGTAGAGCAGTAACCCCAGAATTCCGCCCACGGCTAAACGGCTGCCGAGCCCCGACGAGCGCGGCGTGACGAGAGCAAACGGAATCGCCAGTAAAATCATCGCCAGCGTCAAAATGGGCCGTCCCAGCTTTTGCCAGAGCGCCAGCCGGTATTCCATGCTGGGCTGATGCGTTTGCTGTAAATAGGCAATGTAATGATTGAGCTGGCGAATGGAGAAGGTGTTCCCCGGCAACGAAAGCACGTCCAGGCTCATATGGGTGAAAAAGGCGCTCCACGGTAAACTTGCTTTGCTTTCAATGGTTTCCCTGCCCTCATTCCACTGTTTTTTACACACGTCCTGAAGCACCCACTTATCGCCTTTCACAATGGTCGCCTTCCGGGCATAGATGTAGAACTCAAGAGAGAGATCGTCACGATAGTGGAAAATCTCCACACCCACAGGTTGCCCCTGCTCATTCAGGGATTTCACGGTCATAAAGGTATTATCGCGGCGGGCCCACAATACGTTTCCTGTGATATCAATACCGTTCTCGGCGGCCATCGCCACGTTTCTGATTTGCAGCGCACGCTGCTGTAACGGCGAAGCCACCCACTCATCAATGACTCCCAGTGATACCGCCCACATTACACCCGCACACAGCGCCACCATCGCAATTCTGAAAATAGAGAAACCGGTGCTGCGAATGGCTGTCAGCTCGCTACTTTTCGACAGCAACCCCAACCCGACAATCCCGCCGAGCAGGGCGATAAAGGGCCCAAGATCGATAAGACAGCGTGGAAGCGTCATCAACACCACCAGCACCGCCTGCGTCCAGTGATAACCGCCTGGACTCACATCATCCAGTTCGTTGATCAGATTAAAGGTGCTAAACAGCGGCAGCAGCAGGCCCGCCGCCGCCGCAAATCCGGTGAAAAAGTAACGAATCAGGTAACGGCTAAATAGAGTCATCGGAAGAGTTTCTGTCGCCAGGAGAAGTCACGCGCCATCAGCGCCACCATGCCGAGAAGCATAAGAGCAGGCACCAGCCAGACGCCTGGCGTCAGCGGTATCGCGCCATTCGCCACCAGCGTTCGGCAAACATTGCCGCCGTAAAAAATCGCGACGAACATCAGCGTGAGCGGAATTAATGTCGCGAAGCGTCCCTGTCGGGGTTTAACGCGGCTTAATGGAATGGCCAGCAACGCCATCAGCAGTGCGGTAATACCTCGGCTCTTACGCCACTGTAGCTCTGCGTGGTCCGCCGGATCGCTGGAAACGGACAACGTCTCTGCCGGTTTGGCCTTACGTTTGATTTCCACGCGCTGCGTGAGCGGGTTGAGATGCAATTCCAGATTACGATAAATTTGTTCGTTATCATCACTGCCTTCATGGAAAAGCGTATATGCCGTTCCGGCATGCAGCATCACCGTGGGTGTCAGGGGGGAAGGGTCGATCACATCAATGGAGTGCGCGCGAAACAGGCTGGTTTTGCCGTCTGCCGAGGTGTAGATCAGCGCCTCCGTCAGATGATTCGACGTGGGGTTAATCATCTCGGCCATAATCATACGGCCATTGTCATTGACGTTAAATTTTTTCGCCTGCAAATGGCGAACGTCCAGCTCCGACTGCGATTCCTGTTCTAACAGATAGATTTGCGCATACGCCCACGGCCTGCCGTACACAGAGAGCAACATCACCAGAACACTCAGTGGGATAGCCAAAGATATCACCGCCTTATACAGGCGCAGCGGGCTGGCGCCAGCGGCGGACATGGCGGTGATTTCCGAGTCAGTGTAAAGCTGGCCCAGCGTCACGCCGACCGACACATACAGCGCGACGGGCAGCAGCATCTCCAGCGCAATCAGCACTTTATAGAAAACTACCCGCATAACCACTTCCAGCGCCAGCGTGCCGTTAGCCGCTTCGGTGAGATAACGTTGTGCGCAGTAGCAGGTAAAAATGAAGATCAAAAAGCCGACCATAATCAGCATCAGGCGGCAGGTTCCCCCCATGATGTAGCGCTCAATCAGTTTCATGTTTAGCCGCAGACCTTTCTTGTTCAGAAATGAGCACCCAGAGCAGCTTAATCACCTCGCTGACCTCTTGTTCCGTCAGGCCGCCGTCTTTGGCCCACACGATTTGCCCCTGGTGATTGAGGACAAAAATGGTGGAACTCTCTTGCGGAAGCTGCCAGCTATTGCGCCCCACGCCGCCGCCGTCGATGATGAACTGCGCCCAGGCATACCGACGCTTGTTTTTCTCAATCTTCCCGCGCACGAAATAGCCGGTACCGAAGATGACATCATCGGTATTCACGATAGTGGTGGGCTGAAACACATCGCCGGGAAACTGCGCTTTCTCGACGGCTTTTATCAGCAGTGAATTTTGCTTTTTTGCCGATTTTCGCCCGGCGATGTACTGCACAATGCGCACTTTTCCCGCCAGCTGCGCGCTGTTCCAGGGCTGGTAGCGAATGCTGTCGTCGTCGTTCAGCACCAGCTCGCCGCCGTCGCTGATGGCGATCGGCGAAACGGCTTTACCGACGACAAAATTGTGCGCCATCGCCAGGCCGGGAAGGCACAGCAACGCCATTATCAACAGAATGGCGCGCGTGCCGCGCCATCGATTATCCGTCATCGTGTTGTGCATCCTTTTACAGCGGAAAGCGCGCGAGTAGCAGCGCTAAACGCTGGCGGATGTCTTCATCCAGCGCCACGGGCGTCTCATAGGCCAGACGATTTTCCATGTCGTCGGCCACCATCTCATCATGCTTGTCTCCCATCAGGCCGTTGATGGCAGCAAGAAAGCGGGAGACCTGCCGCGCTTCGCGGTTTTCAGGATCGATGGAACGCAGGGTATCGTAGTAAGAAACCTGCTGGCTGATGATTTTTCGCACGTCATGAAATTCCCGTCCCGTCAGCAGCGGTTTTTCCACAAGCGCCTTCAACAACCGTATTTGCCCCTGCCGATACGCAATGAAATCATCAACGCTGGCTAATCGACTGTGACGCAAACAATAGCGCAGCATCGCCCAGGCGGGCGCGCTCAGATAAAAACGCAGCAGCCTGCCATAAAATGCAATGGCATCCTTCTTTTGATTACGAAATCCATCCTGAAAACGCCCCAGAAATACGGTCGTTTTACCGAAGATAAACCCCGCATAATGGCGTTGCAGATACAGTCGTTGGGCGAAACGTAAATGCTTAAAACGCGCGCGCATGTATTTGTACTGCATGCGTTCCTGCTCCGAAAGCTCGCGGCCTGCCGCCTGTTTCAACGTTAACTGCAATAAATCTCGCCGCTTAACGCCGTCCTCCCAAAATTGCAGACATAACGCATAGTTGCCTTGAATGATTTCCGGCGTGCAGTGCAAATCAATCACCGGCGGCAGGCTAACCTGCGCATCCACGTAATCGTCCTCTTCTACCGCCGTAAACAGGCGCTGGGTCACTTCAGGTGCAAAACGTTTATCAATCACTTTCCGCCCTCCGTCGATCCTTTAAATACCAGTAAATGACGCTGAAAATAGGCCCGTAGCGTCGGCGCCAGCGAAAACAAGACGTCGAGGCATTGGCCAAAGAAGTAAGCGAACGCTGCGCCCATCACGCCAAAAACATGCGATAGCGCAATAAGCAGAATGAGATAGCCCGCAGAGGCGAACGTTTGGGCGACGAGGAAAGCACGTTGTTTGCCCGCCATTAACAGCAGCGACTCCTGCGGGAAGCCCACCATCGAGATAACAATGGCCGCCAGCATGACCTGAATTAAGTCGTACGCTTCGAGGTATTTCACCCCGAAAACCAGCGAGATAAGCGGCTTACCGACCAGAATCACCAGTAGCGCGACCAGCACGCCGATCCCCCCCGCCAGCAGCGCAGAGCGGATACCCAGCATCCACGGACGCTTTGTGCGCGGGTCAAGGCGCATCACTTCCGGATAAAAGCTTTTACTCAGTAAACTGGCGGGCGTGCCGGCCGCATCAAAGAAGGTCATCGCGATTTTGAACAGCCCCGCTGCCGCCGGGCCCAGCACCACACCAACCAGCACGGTGCTACAGGAGTTGCGCGCCGCCCAGATGGAGTGCGCGATGTTCGTTGACCAGACAAAACCCCAGGCGCCCGGTATCCGTCGCGCGGATTCAAACAAACGTGGGCGCAGCGCACCATGAATATTGCGGCGGCGCAGCTCGCGTGCGGCAAACCACCAGTACAGGGTGCCGCCGACCAGGTTAGAGGCGTACCAGGTGATCACAAACCCGGCGAAACCAAAATCACCGAAGTAAGCAATTACGCTGCCCAGCGCGCGCAGAAAGGGTTTCGTCGCCTGCTGAATGGCAATCAGATCAAAACGGTCAACCGCACGCAAAATCCCGGTCGGCGTGGATGACGCCATCGAGGGGATCAGCGTGCAATAAAGCATGGCTAACCAGAAACTTTGCGCATCCAGCCCCATGGAATGAGAGAGAAACGGCAGCAGCGCCATGCCGCCGACAATGGCGACGGCCCCGCTGGCGATATCCAGACCGAAAGAAAACGACACCACATCACGAAACTGTTGCGGGTTATTATTTTCCAGCGCGGGCGTGCCGTACTGAACCACCAATTGCCAGGTCTGAAACTTGATGAAATCACTGATGGATTTGGCATAAGACTGCACCACCACCAGCACGCCAAACATCGCGGGTGTCATGCCTTTACCGGCACAGGAGAGCGCCAGCAAGCCCAGCAAAGCACTCACCACATTACTGGAGCCTAAATAAGCGCTATTGCGAATAATGGTGCGAAACGCGCCATCGGAAAACCAATTTTTCATCGTGATAATAACAATCCATTCAGGCTCAAAATATTCAGCAAAGAATTAATTACTTCGCATTTATAATTTAATTAAATAATTCGCGACCAATAGTATTAATGTGCGACACGCTGGCGCTGCGAAACAGACGCCACAGCAGAGGCCGCCGATAATGCTTTTTCCAGCACCTCGGCATAAGGCGCTCGCGCATCCAGTTCAATAACGTGCGAACCGTTATAACGAATTTTCGACATCACACCGATTTTATCCCGCAGCTCTTCATAATCGTGATCGGGCTTACGCGAAAACGCAGTCTCCACATCAATCATCAGTCGAATAATTAATTCCGGTTGATAACGTGCCATTTGCTGATAAAGCTGCTGCTCGCGCGCTGCCAGCCGCTGCTTTATTTTCCCCGTTGCACGCTCAATGCCTATACCTGGCCCATCGTAATAAAAACCGGAGATTTCAGCCTGGGGAAAGCGATCGCTCACTACCAATACGCCGCTTTGCGTCAGTTGCTGGACCCTGCGTAATTTCACGCGTCGACGAAGCGAAAAAGCGAACATAATCAACGCAGCCCATAGCGCCGGCGAGCGGTTTTTCATGCTCTGCGTCTTTGATGACTTCGCGGCTAAACGCCGCTCAAGCCAGACGCCAATAAACGGTAACTTTTTGATTTTGTCACCGTCTTCTCCTGAAAGCAGCCCCAGATATCGGCGCTCGGTGACCCATTGCGTTTGCAGTTGTTTAACCAGATCCGTGGTCAGGGTTGATTTACCGGTGCCATCACAGCCCACCACCGCAATCAGGCCGGGAATACATTCGGTCTGGGACATTGCGGCCTGGGTGAAGTTGGTAGTTTCCATGGTGTTTACTCTTGAGTTCGTCACAATCAGGTGCGGCAATCAGGAAAGCGCGGACTGAATCGAACGTAATGATTCAGCAAGGATATCTTCCGCAGGCTGGCGACCATCCAGCTCGAGGATGGGCGCATGGTTAAAATTGAGCGTGGGGATCACGGTGGTTTTCTCATGCAGCGCCGCCAGTGAGTGGTCGGGCTTGCGGCTAAAGGCCGTTTGCTCATCAATCGCGAGGCGAATTAATAACACGGGAAGATAAGAGGCCATCCAGCGATACAGTTTCAGCTCGTTTTTTCTGAGCAGACACACCCAGCGGTTGCCGCCCTCGGTCTTCGCCAGCTGCGGGCCGTCGAAACGAAAGCCGGGCACTTCCACCTGCGGGTAACGGTCGGTTATCAATACATACCCTTGCTCGCTTTTGCGTAGCATTTTGCGAAACTTCCAGCCCCGCCAGCAGGAGAGCAAAAAGATAACCAGTGCGCTGACGTTGCCCGGTGGCAATGAAGGGTAGTCATGAACGTTGGCAGCTTTGGCGCGTAAATAACGACCAAACGGCGCGCCGATAATCGGTAGCTGCGAAATCCATTCGCCAATACGCCCGGAAGATTGCCCGAGATAAAGTAATTGCGTGGGCACTTTCGGGGCCAGCTTTTCAAGTAGCGCCGTCGCCAGCGTGGATTTACCTGAACCATCACAACCGACTATAGCAATCACTCTGACAAAAGGTGGATTAACCTTTCGGGTATTATATTGACTCATGAAAAACCCACTATTGAAGAAATGATTGTATATTACTGGCATTGTGCTCAGAATATCTTCTCGGCTTTGTCGTGACAATAATTAAATGTCAGCACGGCATAAACTATCGCCGCACCAAAATACATTTATCAAAATAATATTTAATGTGGATATATTAAATAAGGGATATATTTATGCAGTCAATAACTCCTCCGGTTATTGCCGTTATTGGCAGTGACGGCTCCGGTAAATCCACTGTTTGTGAACGTCTGATTACCACTGTAAAAAAATATGGCCCTGCCGAACAGGTGCATTTAGGAAAACAGGCAGGCAACGTCGGACGAGCGGTGGTAAAACTTCCGCTGATGGGAAAATCGCTGAATAAGAGCATTGAGCGAAATAAAGTCAAAACGGCGAAAAAATTACCCGGCCCGATCCCGGCGCTGGTGATTACCGCCTTTGTGGCACGCCGCCTGCTGCGTTTTCGCCATATGCTGGCGTGCCACAAACAGGGGTTAATCGTGTTAACCGACCGCTACCCGCAGGAGCAGATCCCCGGTGCTTACGATGGAACCGTTTTTCCACCGAATGTATCAGGCAGCGGGTTCGTCTCCTGGCTGGCAAGCCTGGAGCGTAAGGCGTTTCATTGGATGGCGAGCTATAAGCCGGATTTAGTGATTAAACTGAACGTTGACCTTGAGGTGGCCTGCGCGCGGAAACCCGATCACAAGCGAGAAGCTTTGGCGCGCAAAATTGCCATCACACCGCAGTTGACCTTTAACGGTGCCGAACTGATTGATATCGATGCCAACAAACCGCTGGATGAAGTGTTGAGCGATGCGGAAAATGCAGTGATGCGCTTTATGGAAAGCCGGGGATATACGCTTTCGTCACACGCCTGATTACCCGGTTAAGCCCGATCCATGACCGGGCTTAACCGGTGCAACTTAGATGAGCTGTAGCGCAATCCAGTAAAGCACCCCGGATAAAAAGATGGCCGCTGGCAGCGTGAAGATCCACGCCATCAGGATGCTGGTCACCGTTTTACGCTGCAACCCGCCGCCATCCACCAGCATGGTGCCTGCTACCGCAGAAGAGAGCACATGTGTTGTGGAAACCGGCATCCCGATGTAGCTCGCCAGGCCGATAGAAATCGCCGCCGTAATTTGGGCGGACATGCCCTGAGCGTAAGTCATGCCTTTCTTACCGATCTTCTCGCCAATGGTCATCGCCACGCGCCGCCAGCCAATCATTGTCCCGATACCCAGCGCCAGCGCCACGGCCATAATTATCCAGATGGGCGCGTACTCGATGGTGCTCAGAATATCGCTTCGCAGTTTTTTCAGCATCTGCTGGTCATTGCGGTTCACCCCTTCAGACTTCGCCACTTTCTCAGCCGTATCGGAGATGCAGAGCATGATGCGCCTCAGTTGGCTACGCTGCCCCACTTCTAAAGCGCTGTAGTTAGCCACATTGCCTGCCAGCAGGGTTTTAACGCGCTCAAAGGCGTCCATGGTATTTGCCGGATGACAGTGGAATACGCTGGATTGCACATCGCCTGATTGCGCAGTCGCCACCGGCTGCTCCGTCGTGGTGATGGTTTTCAGCAGCTCAGGGCGCTGCTCAAGAAACACTTCAAAATTGTTGATGGCATCGCGAGTACGGGCAATTTCGTACCCCGACGCATTCATATTGACCACAAACCCGGCGGGCGCAATCCCAACCAGCACCAGCATCACCAGGCCAATACCTTTCTGGCCATCGTTCGCGCCGTGAGAAAACGCCACGCCCGCCGCCGAGACAATCAACGAGGTTCGCGTCCAGAACGGCGGTTTGCGCACGCCGCCTTTCTTTTTACGCTCTTCCGGCGAGCGATGGATACGGGCGCGTTTTTTGGTGCCGCTCCAGAAGCGACGCAGCAGAAAAATCAGCCCGCCCGCCAGCGCGAGGCCGACGATCGGCGATACAATTAAGGAGGTGAAAATTTTCGTGACTTCGCGCAGATTCAGCGCATCCACTACGGAGTTGCCATTCATAATCGCGTTGGTGAGCCCGATCCCGATTATCGCGCCAATCAGCGTATGCGAACTGGACGCCGGCAAGCCGAAAAACCAGGTGCCGAGGTTCCAGATGATTGCCGCCAGCAGCATCGAAAAGACCATCGCCAGCCCATGCGAAGAGCCCATATTCAGCAGCAAATCCGTCGGTAGCATATGCACAATGGCGTAAGCCACACTAAGGCCCCCCAACAGCACGCCAAAAAAGTTGAACGCTGCGGCCATAACCACCGCCAGCTGTGGGCGCATAGCGCGCGTGTAGATAACCGTCGCCACCGCGTTGGCCGTATCGTGAAAGCCATTAATCGCTTCGTAAAACAGGACGAATGCCAGAGCAAGCAATAATAAAAGCCCGGTGTATATATCCAAGCCCATAAATAAATTTAGCATATATATAATTGCGCCATATTAAAATTATAAACAGGCGCATTATCGGGGAGTTTAGCTATTCGGGCAAAGTGAATTACGTTTTTTTGTCGCCTGTGCAATAAATAGAAAACCATTGAGTTAAAAAGTTAATTACTGTAAATAAATCATTATGCACACATCCATAATATGAATAATATTCAATTTAAAAAGTCGCGGGGACATATGAATATTTTTGTTGAATGTTTCCAAAAAAAAACCGGGTAAGACTCGCGTCTACCCGGCTTGATGATGAACGAATGATTACTCGTTAATTTTTGGATGCTGCTGCACCAGACGCGTTCTCTGCTCCTGCAACGTCGCGATTTCGGCATCAATATCTTCGATTTTATGCTCGATGTTATCGTGATGCTCCTGCAAAATTTCTCGAGCCTCTTCAATATCCGATGCGGCAGGCGTCGCGCCTTTCAGCGGACGGTTCGCCGTTTCCTTCATCGTAATCCCGGTAATCAGGCCGATCACCGCAATCACCATCAGATAGTAAGCCGGCATCATCAGGTCCTGCGAGGTTTCCACCAGCCAGGCCGCCAGCGTCGGCGTCAGGCCCGCAATCAGCACTGAGATGTTAAAGGCTGCGGCCAGTGCGCTATAGCGAATGTGCGTTGGGAACATCGCCGGGAGCGTCGAAGCCATCACGCCGGTAAAGCAGTTCAGGATCACCGCCAGCAACAGCAGACCCGCGAAAATCAGGCCAATCACATTACTGTTAATCAGAATGAAGGCCGGGATCGCGAACACCAGCAGCGCCACACTACCAATCACGATAAACGGACGACGACCAAAACGGTCGCTCAGCAGGCCCATAATCGGCTGCACAAAGAGCATACCAATCATGATGGCAATGATGATCAGCACGCCGTGATCTTCAGAGTAATGCAGGTTATGCGACAGGTAGCTCGGCATGTAAGTGAGCAACATGTAGTAGGTTACGTTGGTGGAGATAACCACCCCAATACAGGTCAGCAGGCTGCGCCAGTGTTTAGTGGCGATTTCTTTAAAGGAAACTTTCGGCCCTTCCTGCAGACCCTGACGGTCGCCCTGTTCGAGTTTCTCAACGTGCTGCTGGAACGCTGGCGTCTCTTCCAGCGCATGACGCAGATAGAGGCCAATAATCCCTAACGGCAGCGCGATAAAGAACGGAATACGCCAGCCCCACTCAAGGAAGTTTTCCTCACCCACTACGGTGGAAATCAGTACCACCACGCCCGCGCCCAGCACGAAGCCCGCAATGGAGCCGAAATCAAGCCAACTGCCCATAAAGCCGCGTTTACGGTCAGGTGAATATTCGGCAACAAAGATGGATGCCCCGGTATATTCACCGCCCACCGAGAAGCCCTGCGCCATTTTACACAGCAACAGCAGGACGGGGGCCCAGATACCAATAGACGCATATGACGGTATCAGACCAATACAGAAGGTACTGATCGACATAATAACGATGGTGATCGCGAGGATTTTCTGACGCCCGTACTTATCGCCGAGCATCCCGAAGAACAGACCGCCCAACGGGCGAATTAAGAACGGTACGGAGAACGTCGCCAGTGCGGCAATCATCTGCACGCTTGGGTCGGCGCCCGGGAAGAAGACTTTACCTAAGGCGTAGGCGACAAAGCCATACACACCAAAGTCGAACCATTCCATAGCATTACCAAGCGAGGCCGCGGTGATGGCTTTACGGAGCTTGGCATCATCGATAATCGTGACATCACGGAGCGTGATCGGCTTTACTTTTTTCCTTCGAAGCATGGGTATTCCTCATTTACATTCGCCGTTAACGCACACCCTGTGGAGTCGAACAGCTCGCTGTTCGCATGGTGTACGGAGGAGTCGGGAAAATGCAGACTCCTGTTAATCAAGCGTAGCAGGTTTGCTTGTACTGCTGGCGCGCCCCTTGCGCGGGAGCGCATCCGGGGGTGACAGCTTCGCGTTACACTTCTCAGGGTTCATGAAGTGCCGAAAGCCGCCGGTGCAATCAAACCTGTTGACGCCTGTACTGGCTAATTACAGGTGGTTAAAAAATCCCCGGAATGTCGGTTCCGGTTTGGACTCAGGCCTTTTACCCTACCAGCGTTTAAATTTGTGATCAACTTCGCAAATAAATGCACGCTGTTGTTAAGTTGAGTCGATATTCGTAAATAAGTTCAATCTTAATGGATTTTTACGTCAAAGCGCGGCCCGGTATTGTTACCAAAAACACACCCAAAAATGTCAAATAACCCTCGAAATAATTACCCACATTATTATTTACTTAAGATAAATCTCATCATTTAAATTCACAAAGTTTTCACAGCCAATTTATCTCATCCTGCCAGATGTAAGATTTCGTCAAAATATGTGATCGATATAACTAAAACACTGTTTTATTTTCATTGAATCATAATTCCAGCAAATGCATCATAGTTTCAGGAACAGCACCACGGGGCTTTTCAGGGAGAATTTCTCCCTCGTTGTACCCACCGCGTTCCGGCCGCATGGACAGAGATGCCCGAAAGGAAAGACTCGGGTAACTGGTTGAAATTATTATTCTTAACCTCTTCCATCGTCATTCAGATGAGAAGCGAGGATGCAATATGAAAATTAAAGCCACAATGGAAAGAATCCCTGGCGGGATGATGCTGATCCCTTTACTGCTGGGTGCCGTATTAAATACCTTTGCGCCAAACACCGGCGAATACTTTGGTTCATTCACGAAAGGCATGATTGGCGGAACGGTGCCGATTCTGGCAGTCTGGTTCTTCTGTATCGGTGCTTCAATTGATTTACGCGCGACTGGAACGGTGTTACGTAAATCCGGTACGCTGGTACTGACCAAAATTGGCGTCGCCTGGATCGTGGCACTGATTGCAGCCATGTTTATTCCAGAAAACGGTATCCAGACCGGATTCTTTGCGGGTCTGTCCGTTCTGGCAATTGTTTCCGCCATGGATATGACCAACGGTGGCTTATATGCCAGCCTGATGAACCAATATGGCACGAAAGAAGAGTCCGGCGCGTTCGTATTAATGTCGCTGGAGTCCGGCCCACTGATGACCATGGTTATTCTGGGTTCCGCTGGCCTGGCCACTTTCGAACCGCATCACTTTATCGGCGCCGTACTGCCGTTCCTGGTTGGCTTCGCGTTAGGTAACCTGGACCACGATCTGCGCGCCTTCTTCAGCAAAGCAACGCCGGTACTGATTCCATTCTTCGGCTTCGCGCTGGGGAATACCATCAACCTGAGCGTGATTATGGACACCGGCCTGCTGGGCATCGCCCTGGGCGTTGCGGTTATCGTTATCACCGGTATTCCACTGATTATTGCCGACCGCGTGATTGGCGGTGGTAACGGTACAGCGGGCATTGCGGCTTCCTCCGCAGCCGGTGCGGCAGTCGCCAACCCGGTGATTATTGCCCAGATTAACCCATCGTTTGCTCCAGTTGCCGCTTCTGCAACAGCGCTGGTCGCAGCAAGCGTCATCGTCACGGCGATTCTGGTACCTATCATCACGGCGCTTTACGCCAGACGTTTCGGCAAGGTTCCCGCAGCGGAAACCAGCACCACCGCGAGCGTCTCTCAGGCCGCGCACCACTAACATCCCCCGCCCCCTCTTCGAGGGGGTTCTGTTTCCGCCCAGGAATAACGCCGACAAAAGTGTGGTTTTGCGCTATCATTAGCGACTGTTTGCGGCATTATGCCGGTTTTTAGGGGCTTATTGCCCTTTCGCACTTTTGAGGAAATCCCCATGTCATTACCCCACTGCCCGAAATGCAATTCCGAATACACTTACGAAGATAACGGCATGTATATCTGCCCGGAATGCGCCCACGAATGGAACGATGCTGAACCCGCACAGGACAGCGATGAGCTGATTGTGAAAGATGCCAACGGCAATCTGCTGGCCGACGGCGACAGCGTCACCGTGGTGAAAGATCTGAAAGTGAAAGGCAGCTCTTCGATGCTGAAGATCGGCACCAAAGTGAAAAACATTCGCCTGGTTGAAGGCGACCACAACATCGATTGCAAAATCGATGGTTTCGGCCCGATGAAGCTGAAATCTGAGTTCGTTAAAAAGAACTGATTGTATTTGTTGGCACACGATCGGTAGGCCGGATAAGGCGCACGCGCCGCATCCGGCAACGGTGCCGGCTGCCTGATGCGCTACGCTTATCAGGCCTACAAATCCCCCGCCCCCACCCTCATCTGTACAAAATTCGAACTACACTTAATGGGCTCTTCTTACCTGAGGTAACGATTATGCCGTTAAGTCCCTACATTGCTTTCGCCGGAAACTGCGCCGATGCCATCGCCTACTATCAACAGACGCTGGGCGCGGAATTACTCTACAAAATCACCTTTGGCGAAATGCCGAAAGATGCGCAGGAAAGCAGCGACGGCTGCCCCTCCGGCCAGACCTACCCTGAAAACGCCATCGCCCACGCCAACCTGAAAGTTGCGGGAAGCGACATCATGATGAGCGACGGCGCGCAAAGCGGAAATACTGGCTACAGCGGCTTTACGCTGGTGCTGGATACCCAGGATGTCAACGAAGGAAAACGCTGGTTCGATAGCCTGGCGGCAGAAGGCCAGATCGAAATGGCCTGGCAGGAAACCTTCTGGGCGCACGGTTTCGGCAAAGTCACCGATCGCTACGGCCTGCCCTGGATGATCAACGTCGTCAAACAGCCTGGCGGATAAACTCTGCGGGAGGCACGCCCTCCCGCTGTCATCATTTTCACCCTAACTCTTCATCTTTACGTCACTCACGCTTAACCCAACTGTCACAAAAATTCGCCACGATGGAGCCACTTTTTTAGGGAGGCTCCAGCATGCAAACGATTATCCGCGTCGAACAACTGAGCAAAACCTTCAATCAGCATCAGGCGCTGCACGCGGTTGATCTGAACATTCATCACGGTGAAATGGTGGCTCTGCTTGGGCCGTCGGGTTCCGGCAAATCCACCCTTTTACGTCACTTAAGCGGCCTGATTGTCGGCGATAAAAAGCCAGAATGCCGCGTCGAACTGCTGGGCCGCACCGTCCAGCAAAATGGCCGTCTGGCGCGCGATATCCGCAAAAGCCGCGCCCATACCGGCTACATCTTCCAACAATTCAACCTGGTGAATCGCCTGAGCGTACTGGAAAACGTGCTGATTGGCGCGCTCGGCAGCACGCCGTTCTGGCGCACCTGTTTTAGCTGGTTTACCCGCGAGCAGAAACAGCGCGCGTTACAGGCGCTGACCCGCGTCGGTATGGCGCACTTTGCATACCAGCGCGTTTCCACGCTCTCCGGCGGTCAGCAGCAGCGCGTGGCGATTGCCCGCGCGCTGATGCAGCAGGCGAAGGTGATTCTGGCGGACGAACCGATCGCCTCGCTGGACCCGGAATCAGCGCGCATCGTGATGGACACCCTGCGCGACATCAATCAGAACGACGGCATCACCGTGGTCGTCACGCTGCATCAGGTGGATTACGCCCTGCGCTACTGCGAACGCATCGTCGCGCTGCGCCAGGGGCACGTCTTCTACGACGGCAGCAGCCAACAGTTTGATAACGAACGTTTTGACCATCTCTACCGCAGCATTAATCGCATCGAAGAGAACGCGAAAGCTGCCTGACATCCCCATCATTGAGGAAAACGAATGAACGCTAAGATAATTGCCTCGCTGGCCTTCACCAGCATGTTCAGCCTCAGCACCCTGTTAAGCCCGGCGCACGCCGAAGAGCAGGAAAAGGCACTGAATTTCGGCATTATTTCAACGGAATCACAGCAAAACCTGAAACCGCAATGGACGCCATTCTTACAGGATATGGAGAAGAAGCTGGGCGTGAAGGTGAACGCCTTCTTTGCCCCGGACTATGCGGGCATTATCCAGGGAATGCGCTTCAATAAAGTGGATATCGCCTGGTACGGCAACCTGTCGGCAATGGAAGCGGTGGATCGCGCCAACGGCCAGGTCTTCGCCCAAACGGTCGCGGCGGATGGATCGCCGGGTTACTGGAGCGTGTTGATCGTCAACAAAGACAGCCCGATCAACAACCTGAACGATCTGCTGGCGAAGCGAAAAGATCTCACCTTCGGCAATGGCGATCCTAACTCCACCTCTGGCTTCCTCGTCCCCGGTTACTACGTCTTTGCCAAAAACAATATCTCCGCCAGCGACTTCAAGCGCACCGTCAACGCCGGACATGAAACCAATGCGCTGGCCGTCGCCAACAAGCAGGTGGATGTGGCGACCAACAACACCGAAAACCTCGACAAGCTGAAAACCTCCGCACCGGAGAAGCTGAAAGAACTGAAAGTGATCTGGAAATCGCCGCTGATCCCAGGCGATCCGATCGTCTGGCGCAAAAATCTGTCCGAAACCACCAAAGACAAGATCTACGACTTCTTTATGAACTACGGCAAAACGCCGGAAGAGAAAGCGGTGCTGGAACGCCTGGGCTGGGCGCCGTTCCGCGCCTCCAGCGACCTGCAACTGGTACCCATTCGCCAGCTCGCGCTGTTTAAAGAGATGCAGGGCGTAAAAGGCAATAAAGGGCTGAATGAGCAGGACAAGCTGGCGAAAACCACCGAGATTCAGGCACAGCTGGATGACCTGGACCGCCTGAACAACGCGTTAAGCGCGATGAGTTCGGTGAGTAAAGCGGTGCAGTAATGTGCTCGATCGGTCCCCTCTCCCTTGAGGGAGAGGGTTAGGGTGAGGGGGAAATGCGCACGCTGGTGCCCTCACCCCGGCCCTCTCCCACAGGGAGAGGGAGAAAACATTAAACGGAGCCAAACATGCAAACCATCACCATCGCCCCACCCAAGCGCAGCTGGTTCTCGATCTTCAGCTGGGCCGTTGTTCTCGCCGTGCTGGTCGTCTCGTGGCAGGGCGCGGAAATGGCCCCGCTCACGCTGATTAAAGACGGCGGCAACATGGCGACGTTCGCCGCCGACTTCTTCCCGCCCGATTTCAGCCAGTGGCAGGATTACCTCACCGAAATGGCCGTCACGCTGCAAATCGCCGTCTGGGGCACCGCACTGGCAGTGGTTCTCTCCATCCCCTTCGGTCTGATGAGCGCCGAAAACCTGGTGCCGTGGTGGGTTTACCAGCCCGTACGTCGCCTGATGGACGCCTGCCGCGCCATTAACGAAATGGTCTTCGCCATGCTGTTCGTGGTCGCCGTCGGCCTCGGCCCGTTCGCTGGCGTGCTGGCGCTGTTTATCCACACCACCGGCGTGCTCTCCAAACTGCTTTCCGAAGCGGTGGAAGCGATCGAACCCGGCCCGGTGGAAGGTATTCGCGCCACCGGCGCCAACAAGCTGGAAGAGATCCTCTACGGTGTGCTGCCGCAGGTGATGCCGCTGCTAATTTCCTACTCCCTCTATCGCTTCGAATCCAACGTCCGTTCGGCGACCGTCGTCGGCATGGTCGGCGCGGGCGGAATTGGCGTCACGCTGTGGGAAGCGATTCGCGGTTTCCAGTTCCAGCAAACCTGCGCCCTGATGGTGCTGATTATCGTCACGGTCAGCCTGCTGGATTTCCTCTCTCAACGGTTGCGTAAGCACTTTATCTGATAAGCGAGGCATTGATAGCTATGCACTTGTCTACACATCCGACCAGCTACCCAACACGCTATCAGGAGATAGCCGCAAAACTTGAGCAGGAGCTTCGTCAACACTATCGCTGCGGCGACTATCTTCCCGCCGAGCAGCAACTGGCGGCGCGCTTTGAGGTGAATCGCCACACCCTGCGCCGCGCCATCGACCAACTGGTGGAAAAAGGCTGGGTACAGCGCCGTCAGGGCGTCGGCGTGCTGGTGCTGATGCGCCCGTTCGATTACCCGCTCAACGCCCAGGCGCGTTTTAGCCAGAACCTGCTGGATCAAGGTAGCCATCCCACCAGCGAAAAACTGCTGTCGGTGCTGCGCCCCGCCTCCGGTCACGTCGCTGACGCGCTGGGGATAACCGAGGGGGAGAACGTCATCCACCTGCGCACCCTGCGTCGGGTCAACGGCGTCGCGCTCTGTTTGATCGACCACTACTTCGCAGACCTCACGCTCTGGCCGACACTGCAACGCTTCGACAGCGGCTCGCTGCACGATTTTCTGCGCGAGCAAACGGGGATTGCGCTGCGCCGCAGCCAGACGCGGATCAGCGCCCGCCGCGCCCAGGCCAAAGAGTGCCAGCGTCTTGAAATCCCGAATATGTCGCCGCTGCTGTGCGTGCGCACCCTTAACCACCGTGACGGTGAAAGCAGCCCGGCGGAGTACTCCGTCAGCCTGACGCGCGCCGACATGATTGAATTCACTATGGAGCACTGAATGCACGCAGATACCGCGACCCGCCAGCACTGGATGTCCGTACTGGCGCACAGCCAACCGGCTGAACTGGCAGCCCGCCTGAACGCGCTGAACATCACCGCCGACTATGACGTTATCCGCGCCGCCGAAACTGGCCTGGTGCAGATTCAGGCGCGGATGGGCGGCACCGGCGAACGTTTTTTTGCCGGCGACGCCACGCTGACCCGCGCCGCCGTGCGCCTGACTGACGGCACGCTCGGCTACAGCTGGGTGCTGGGGCGTGATAAACAGCATGCCGAACGCTGCGCGCTGATTGACGCGCTGATGCAGCAAACCCGTCATTTTCAAAACTTATCAGAAACCCTTATTGCCCCGCTGGACGCTGACCGTATGGCACGCATTGCCGCACGCCAGGCCGAAGTGAACGCCAGCCGGGTCGACTTCTTTACGATGGTTCGCGGAGACAACGCATGACCCTGGAAACCGCTTTTATGCTTCCCGTGCAGGATGCCCAGCACAGTTTTCGTCGCCTGTTAAAGGCCATGAGCGAGCCGGGCGTGATTGTCGCCCTGCATCAGCTCAAACGCGGCTGGCAGCCGCTGAATATCGCCACCACCAGCGTGCTGCTCACGCTGGCCGATAACGACACGCCGGTGTGGCTTTCCGCGCCATTAAGTAACGATATCGTCAGCCAGAGCCTGCGTTTTCATACCAATGCGCCGCTGGTCAATCAACCGGAACAGGCGACCTTCGCGGTAACGGATGAGGCGATTTCCAGCGAACAGCTCAACGCCCTTTCCACCGGCACCGCCGTTGCGCCGGAAGCGGGCGCGACGCTGATTTTACAGGTCGCCAGCCTGAGCGGCGGGCGCATGTTGCGTCTAACCGGCGCGGGTATTGCCGAAGAACGAATGATCGCCCCGCAGCTACCGGAGTGCATTCTGCACGAACTCACCGAGCGCCCGCACCCGTTCCCGCTCGGCATCGACCTGATCCTGACCTGCGGCGAGCGCCTGCTGGCTATTCCGCGAACCACTCATGTGGAGGTGTGCTGATGTACGTTGCCGTGAAAGGGGGCGAAAAGGCGATCGACGCCGCCCACGCCCTGCAAGAGAATCGACGCCGGGGCGATACCGATTTGCCTGAACTGAGCGTCGCCCAGATTGAACAGCAGCTTAATCTCGCGGTGGATCGCGTGATGACTGAAGGCGGCATTGCCGACCGCGAACTGGCAGCGCTGGCGCTGAAACAGGCCAGCGGCGATAACGTTGAAGCAATTTTCCTGCTGCGCGCCTACCGCACCACGCTGGCAAAACTGGCGGTGAGCGAGCCGCTCGACACCACCGGGATGCGTCTCGAACGCCGTATCTCCGCCGTTTATAAAGACATTCCCGGCGGCCAGCTGCTTGGCCCAACCTACGACTACACCCATCGCCTGCTCGATTTCACCCTGCTGGCAAACGGCGAAGCGCCAACGCTGACCACCGCCGACAGCGAGCAACAGCCGTCGCCGCACGTTTTCAGTCTGCTGGCGCGTCAGGGGCTGGCGAAGTTTGAAGAAGAGAGCGGCGCACAGCCGGATGACATCACCCGCACGCCGCCGGTTTACCCCTGTTCACGTTCTTCCCGTTTGCAGCAGTTAATGCGTGGCGACGAAGGCTACTTGCTGGCGCTGGCATACTCCACCCAGCGCGGTTACGGGCGCAATCACCCGTTCGCGGGCGAAATCCGCAGCGGCTATATCGACGTGTCGATTGTGCCGGAAGAGCTGGGATTTGCGGTGAACGTCGGCGAACTGCTGATGACCGAGTGTGAAATGGTCAACGGTTTTATCGACCCGCCGGATGAGCCGCCGCACTTCACGCGCGGCTACGGGCTGGTGTTCGGTATGAGCGAGCGCAAAGCGATGGCGATGGCGCTGATTGACCGCGCTCTGCAAGCCCCGGAATACGGCGAGCACGCGACGGGCCCGGCGCAGGATGAAGAGTTCGTGCTGGCGCATGCCGACAACGTCGAAGCCGCAGGCTTTGTCTCGCACCTCAAACTCCCGCACTACGTCGATTTCCAGGCCGAACTGGAGCTACTCAAACGTCTGCAACAGGAGCAGAACCATGGCTAATCTGAGCGGCTACAACTTTGCGTACCTCGACGAGCAGACCAAACGCATGATCCGCCGCGCCATCTTAAAAGCGGTGGCGATCCCCGGTTATCAGGTGCCGTTTGGCGGGCGCGAGATGCCGATGCCGTACGGTTGGGGAACCGGCGGCATACAGCTCACCGCCAGCGTGATTGGCGAAAGCGACGTGTTGAAGGTGATTGACCAGGGCGCGGATGACACCACCAACGCCGTGTCGATTCGCAACTTCTTTAAGCGCGTGACCGGGGTGAACACCACCGAACGCACGGATGATGCGACGCTTATCCAGACGCGCCACCGCATCCCCGAAACGCCGCTGACCGAAGATCAGATAGTTATCTTCCAGGTGCCGATCCCGGAACCGCTGCGCTTTATCGAGCCGCGCGAAACGGAGACCCGCACCATGCACGCGCTGGAGGAGTATGGCGTGATGCAGGTGAAGCTGTATGAAGATATCGCCCGCTTCGGTCATATCGCCACCACCTATGCCTATCCGGTGAAAGTGAACGGGCGCTACGTCATGGACCCGTCGCCGATCCCGAAATTCGATAACCCAAAAATGGACATGATGCCCGCCCTGCAGCTGTTCGGCGCGGGGCGCGAGAAGCGCATCTATGCGGTGCCGCCGTTTACCCGCGTGGAAAGCCTCGATTTCGACGATCACCCGTTCACCGTCCAGCAGTGGGATGAGCCGTGCGCCATCTGCGGATCGACCCACAGCTATCTTGATGAAGTGGTGCTGGATGACGCCGGAAACCGCATGTTTGTCTGCTCCGATACCGATTATTGCCGCCAACAGAGCGAGGCGAAAAGCCAATGAATCAACCGTTACTTTCGGTCAATAACCTGACCCACCTTTACGCGCCGGGCAAAGGCTTTAGCGATGTCTCTTTTGATTTATGGCCGGGAGAAGTGCTGGGCATCGTCGGGGAATCCGGCTCCGGGAAGACCACGCTGCTGAAATCAATCTCCGCACGCCTGACGCCGCAGCAGGGGGAGATTCACTATGAAAACCGTTCCCTCTATGGCATGAGCGAGGCCGACCGCCGCCGCCTGCTGCGCACCGAATGGGGCGTGGTGCATCAGCATCCGCTCGACGGCCTGCGCCGCCAGGTCTCGGCAGGCGGCAATATCGGCGAGCGGCTGATGGCAACCGGGGCGCGTCATTACGGCGACATTCGCGCCACCGCGCAGAAATGGCTGGAAGAGGTGGAGATTCCCGCCAACCGTATCGACGACCTGCCAACCACCTTTTCCGGCGGTATGCAGCAGCGTTTGCAGATTGCCCGCAACCTGGTGACGCATCCGAAGCTGGTGTTTATGGATGAACCGACCGGCGGGCTGGATGTGTCGGTGCAGGCACGCCTGCTCGATCTGCTGCGCGGTCTGGTGGTGGAGCTGAATCTGGCAGTGGTGATTGTCACCCATGATCTGGGCGTTGCCCGCCTGCTGGCAGACCGTTTGCTGGTGATGAAGCAGGGGCAAGTGGTGGAGAGTGGGTTAACCGACCGCGTGCTCGACGACCCGCATCATCCGTATACCCAGCTGCTGGTGTCATCGGTTTTGCAGAATTGAGCCGGTGCCTGATGGCGCTTCGCTTATCAGGCCTACAAAACCATCGTAATACATTGATATTGATTAATTTGTAGGCCGGATAAGGCGCAGCCGCCATCCGGCAAAAACACGAAGAGGCCAAAATGATCCGCGTCGAAAACGTCAGTAAAACCTTCATCCTGCACCAGCAAAACGGCGTGCGCCTGCCCGTCTTACAACGTGCCTCGCTCACCGTCAACGCGGGCGAATGCGTGGTGCTCCACGGCCACTCCGGCAGCGGAAAATCAACCCTGCTGCGCTCGCTGTACGCCAACTATCTGCCCGATGAAGGGCAAATTCAGATTAAACACGGTGACGAATGGGTAGACCTGGTCACCGCGCCAGCGCGCAAGGTGGTGGAAATCCGCAAAACCACCGTCGGCTGGGTGAGCCAGTTTCTGCGCGTCATCCCGCGTATTTCGGCGCTGGAAGTGGTGATGCAGCCGCTGCTCGATACCGGCGTACCGCGTGAAGCCTGCGCCGCTAAAGCCGCGCATCTGCTCACCCGCCTGAACGTGCCGGAACGCCTGTGGCACCTGGCACCATCGACCTTCTCCGGCGGCGAACAGCAGCGCGTCAACATCGCCCGCGGCTTTATCGTCGACTACCCCATTCTGCTGCTCGACGAACCCACCGCCTCGCTGGACGCCAAAAACAGCGCCGCCGTAGTGGAACTGATCCGCGAAGCCAAAGCCCGTGGCGCGGCCATCGTCGGCATCTTCCATGACGAAGCCGTACGCAATGACGTCGCCGACCGCCTGCACCCAATGGGAGCCTCTGCATGATTATCAATAACGTCAAACTGGTGCTGGAAAACGAAGTGGTACACGGTTCGCTGGAAGTACAGGATGGCGAAATCCGCGCCTTTGCCGAAAGCCAGAGCCGCCTGCCGGACGCGATGGACGGCGAAGGCGGCTGGCTGCTGCCGGGGCTGATTGAGCTGCATACCGATAATCTGGATAAATTCTTCACCCCGCGCCCGAAAGTTGACTGGCCCGCCCACTCGGCGATGAGCAGCCACGATGCGCTGATGGTGGCGAGCGGCATCACCACCGTTCTGGACGCCGTGGCGATTGGTGATGTGCGCGACGGCGGCGATCGGCTGGAGAATCTGGAGAAGATGATCAACGCCATCGAAGAGACGCAGAAACGCGGCGTCAACCGCGCCGAGCACCGTCTGCACCTGCGCTGCGAACTGCCGCATCACACTACGCTGCCGCTGTTTGAAAAACTGGTGCAGCGCGAGCCGGTCACGCTGGTGTCGCTGATGGACCACTCACCGGGCCAGCGCCAGTTCGCCAACCGCGAGAAGTATCGCGAATATTATCAGGGCAAATACTCGCTCACCGATGCGCAGATGCAGCAGTATGAAGAGGAGCAGCTGGCGCTTGCCGCACGCTGGTCGCAGCCGAATCGCGAAACCATCGCCGCCCTGTGCCGCGCCCGACAAATTGCTCTCGCCAGCCACGATGATGCCACGCACGCGCACGTTGCCGAATCCCACCAGCTTGGCAGCGTAATCGCCGAATTTCCCACCACCTTCGAAGCAGCGGAAGCTTCGCGTAAGCATGGCATGAACGTACTGATGGGCGCGCCCAATATCGTGCGCGGCGGTTCGCACTCCGGCAACGTGGCGGCCAGTGAACTGGCGCAGCTTGGCCTGCTGGATATCCTCTCTTCCGACTACTACCCCGCCAGCCTGCTGGATGCGGCGTTCCGCGTCGCCGATGACGAGAGCAACCGCTTTACGCTGCCGCAGGCGGTGAAGCTGGTGACCAAAAACCCGGCCCAGGCGCTGAATCTTCAGGATCGCGGGGTGATTGGCGAGGGTAAACGCGCCGACCTGGTGCTGGCGCATCGCAAGGGCAATCACATTCACATCGACCACGTCTGGCGTCAGGGGAAAAGGGTGTTTTGATGATGGGAAAACTGATTTGGTTGATGGGGCCGTCCGGCTCCGGGAAAGATAGCCTGCTGGCGGAACTCCGCCTGCGGGAACAAACTCAGTTACTGGTGGCGCATCGCTACATCACGCGCGATGCCAGTGCCGGAAGTGAAAATCATATCGCCCTGAGCGAGCAGGAGTTTTTTTCCCGCGCGGGGCAGCAACTCTTCGCGTTAAGCTGGCATGCCAACAGCTACTATTACGGTGTCGGGCTGGAGATCGACCTCTGGCTGCACGCCGGATTCGACGTGGTGGTCAACGGCTCACGTGCACATTTGCCGCAGGCGCGGGCGCGCTATGAATCGGCGCTGCTGCCCATCTGTTTACAGGTTTCGCCGGAGATCCTGCGCCAGCGCCTGGAAAACCGTGGCCGTGAAAACGCCAGTGAAATTAACGCCCGCCTGGCGCGCGCCGCCCGCTATACTCCTCAGGATTGCCATACGCTCAACAATGACGGCAGCCTGCGCCAGTCGGTCGACACGCTGCTGACGCTGATCCATCAGAAGGAGAAACACCATGCCTGCTTGTGAGCTTCGCCCGGCCACGCAGTACGATACCGACGCGGTTTACGCGCTGATATGTGAGCTAAAACAGGCGGAGTTTGACCATCACGCGTTTCGCGTGGGCTTTAACGCCAATCTGCGCGACCCGAACATGCGCTACCATCTGGCGCTGCTGGATGGCGAAGTTGTCGGCATGATCGGCCTGCATTTGCAGTTTCATCTGCATCATGTCAACTGGATCGGCGAAATTCAGGAACTGGTGGTGATGCCGCAGGCGCGCGGTCTGAACGTTGGCAGCAAGTTGCTGGCATGGGCAGAAGAAGAAGCCCGCCAGGCCGGGGCCGAAATGACCGAGCTTTCCACCAACGTGAAGCGCCACGACGCGCACCGTTTCTATCTGCGCGAAGGCTACGAGCAGAGCCACTTCCGCTTCACGAAGGCGCTGTAACATGAGCCTGACCCTCACGCTCACCGGCACCGGCGGCGCACAGGGCGTTCCCGCATGGGGCTGCGAGTGCGTGGCCTGCGCCAGAGCTCGGCGCTCGCCACAGTATCGCCGCCAGCCATGCAGCGGCGTGGTGAAGTTTAACGAGGCTGTCACCCTGATCGACGCCGGGCGGCACGATCTCGCCGATCGCTGGTCGCCCGGATCGTTCCAGCAGTTTTTGCTGACGCACTACCATATGGATCACGTGCAGGGGCTGTTTCCGCTGCGCTGGGGCGTGGGCGATGCGATCCCGGTTTACGGCCCGCCGGATGAACAGGGCTGCGACGATCTGTTTAAACATCCGGGCCTGCTTGATTTCAGCCACTCGGTGGAGCCGTTTGTGGTGTTTGATTTGCAGGGGTTGCAGGTCACGCCGCTGCCGCTCAACCATTCGAAACTCACATTCGGCTATTTACTGGAAACGGCGCATAGCCGGGTGGCGTGGCTGTCAGACACCGCTGGCCTGCCGGAAAAAACGCTGAAATTTTTACTCAATAATCATCCGCAGGTGATGGTGATTGATTGCAGCCACCCGCCGCGCGAGGATGCGCCGCGTAATCACTGCGATTTAAACACCGTGCTGGCGCTGAATGAGGTTATCCGCTCGCCACGGGTGATTCTGACGCACATCAGCCACCAGTTTGATGCGTGGCTGATGGAGAACGCGCTGCCGTCAGGGTTTGAGGCCGGGTTTGATGGGATGGAGATTAGGGTAGCGTGATAGGGTTGGTCATGGGCGCGCTGCCCCCTCACCGCTCATACTCATCTTCCAGCCTCTGCCGCTCATCCTCTAGCTGCCGACGTTCCTGATCAAGCTGGCGCTGGCGGTCATCAAGCTGCCTGCGTCGGTCCTCCAGTTGGCGGCGACGGTCGTCATATTGCTGGCGGCTGTTATCATTCTGATAGCGCCCGTCATCATAGTCGCGGTCATCATCATCGCTGGCACGATTGCTGGAGGGATTGTAGGCATCGTTAATTGCCTGCTGAATGTTGCCTATCGCATCATCAATCACATCGGCATGCGCAAGTGGGCTCATCAGCACAAACAACAAGACGGTAAGGTAACGTTTCATCAGGAAAGTCTCACACAACCAGAGTGTGAAGACGTTAATGAAACGTTAGAAAGTAAAACAGCGGAGAATTCTCAAATTTGAATAGCACAATAACCTAACGATAATAGTTAATTCGGTCACAATGAAACTATCCCCATTTAAAAGGTTATTATTATAATAATCTCCATTTTTGCCCTTCTTATTATTTATTTCACGAATAATTAAATGGAGATTAGATATTTTATGAATGGAAATTTCAGATTAACGAAAACCTGTCTGGCGCTTTCCGCAATTATGGGTTTTATGATTCAATCCGTCAGCGCGGCAGAAACAGCAAAAGACGCGACAACCTTTACTAAATCAGTCAACCAGCAGTATCAACAATCATTACCCTTTAGCGATCGCCAGGATTTCGACGACGCGCAACGCGGATTTATTGCACCATTATTAAATGACGGTGAATTAAAAACACCTGATGGCAAAGTCTATTACCGCGCACTGGATTACCAGTTTGATATCAATGCGCCAGCGCCGGATACCATCAACCCCAGCCTGTGGCGTCAATCGCAGGTCAACGGCATCTCCGGGCTGTTTAAAGTCACTGACCGTATGTATCAGGTGCGCAGCCAGGATATTTCAAACATCACCTTCATCGAGGGCGATACCGGCATCATCGTCATCGACCCGCTGG
The DNA here is from genome assembly GCF_057782505.1 of Pseudocitrobacter sp. CD920760. NCBI lineage: Bacteria > Pseudomonadati > Pseudomonadota > Gammaproteobacteria > Enterobacterales > Enterobacteriaceae > Pseudocitrobacter > Pseudocitrobacter sp. CD920760. The sequence continues at coordinate 358,560 of NZ_CM173490.1, read as the reverse complement.
TGACACCAAACTCAGCAAAAGCCAGCCTCGACCTTTACTACAAACACCGTCCACAGAAACCGATTGTGGCCGTGATTTACACTCACAGCCACACTGACCACTATGGCGGTGTGAAAGGTATCGTCTCGGAAGCCGATGTGAAAGCGGGCAAAGTACAGATCATCGCCCCGGAAGGCTTTATGGAAGAGGCGATCAGCGAAAACGTGCTGGCAGGCAATATCATGAGCCGCCGCGCACTTTACTCTTATGGTCTGCTGCTGCCGCATAATGCGCAGGGTAATATCGGCAACGGCCTTGGCGTAACGCTGGCTACAGGCGATCCGAGCATTATTGCGCCGACTCGCTCCATCACTAAAACCGGTCAAAAACTGAATATCGACGGGCTGGACTTCGAGTTCCTGATGGCGCCAGGCAGCGAAGCACCGTCAGAAATGCACCTCTATATTCCGGCGCTGAAAGCCCTTTGCACAGCGGAAAACAGCACCCATACTCTGCATAACTTCTACACCCTGCGCGGCGCGAAAACCCGTGATACCGCGAAATGGACCGATTACCTGAACGAAACGCTGGATAAATGGGGTTCCCAGGCTGAAGTGCTGTTTATGCCACACACCTGGCCGGTGTGGGGTAATCAGCACATTAATGATTACATCGGCAAATATCGCGACACCATCAAGTACATTCATGACCAGACGCTGCATTTAGCGAATCAGGGTTACACCATGAATGAAATCGGCAATATGATTCATCTGCCGGAAACGCTGGATAAAAACTGGGCCAGTCGTGGCTACTATGGTTCCGTCAGCCATAACGCCCGTGCGGTGTATAACTTCTATCTCGGCTACTACGACGGTAACCCGGCCAACCTGAATCCGTATGGTCAGGTGGATATGGGTAAACGCTATGTCAAAGCGCTGGGCGGCTCCGCACATGCTATCAACCTCGCACGTGAAGCCTACAACCAGGGCGATTACCGTTGGGCATCCGAACTGCTGAAACAGGTGATTGCAGCCGATCCAGGCGATCAGGTCGCGAAAAACCTGCAAGCAGATACCTTTGAACAGCTCGGCTATCAGGCAGAGTCCGCCACCTGGCGCGGTTTCTACCTGACCGGTGCGAAAGAGCTGCGTGAAGGCGTGCACAAGTTCTCCCACGCCAGCACCGCCTCTTCCGATACCATCAAAGGCATGACCGTTGAGATGCTGCTCGATTACCTCGCCGTACGACTGGACAGCGAGAAAGCCGCAGGTAAATCTATCAGCCTGAACTTTAACCTCTCAGGCAACGATAATCTGAACCTTTCGCTCGATAATAGCGTGCTGAACTACCGCAAAGCGTTGCAGACAAAAGCAGACGCCTCATTCTATATGAGCCGCAGCGATCTGCACGATGTGTTGGTCGGTCAGGCTAAAATGGTCGATTTGATAAAAGCGAAAAAGGTTAAAGTTATTGGTAATGCCAATAAATTAAATGAAATCATATCGTGCATGGATAATTTTGAATTGTGGACCAATGTTGTCACTCCTAATTAATCATTAACTTGTATTAAAAAGCGCCCCTTTATATGAGGGGCGCTTTTAATTATTTAAATTATTCATGAATCAGATATTAAATAGCGCAAGTAAAATCAATTTTCCGAAAATCGCTCTGTTTATAATGCCCAGACTCGGCGGCGCTGGCGTTTTAAACATTTAGCAGGGCTATTAATAGATTCATTTATCCTTCAGGAAAATAGAACATGGACAGGTTTTTTTCTCTCTCAGGCAAGCTGCTACTGCTTCCCTTGCTTCTGCTGTCAGGATGCACCTTTTCGCCGGCCATCCCGGTCATTGGCGCATATTATCCTGACTGGCTTTTTTGCATCATTGGCGGGGTCCTCCTGACGCTTATCGTCCGCCGCTTCCTCATTCGTACGAACAGCGTTCCGCACCTGGGTTTCCCGGGGCTGATTTATACCGCGCTGTTTGCGCTTTTCTCCATGCTGTTATGGCTGGCCTTCTTTTAATTTTATCGAGACGCACACATGGAAAGTACGCCAAAAAAATCGACCAACACAAAGGCACCCGCTCTGATCCTCGTTCTGGTGGCTATCGTGGTTATGATTTATGTCATCTGGCGCGTCGACAGCGCGCCATCCACCAACGATGCCTATGTTTACGCCGATACCGTCGATGTGGTGCCGGAAGTTAGCGGTCGTATTGTCGATATGGCGGTGCAGGACAACCAGTTGGTTAAGCAAGGCGATGTGCTGATGCGCATTGACCCGCGCCCGTATGAAGCCAGTCTGGATAAAGCCAAAGCGTCGCTGATTGCGCTCGATAAACAAATTATGCTGATGCAGCGCAGCGTTGACGCGCAACAGCACGGCGCCGATTCCGTGGAAGCCGCCGTCGCCAAAGCGCGCGCCGCCGCCGCACAGGCCACCAAAACGCTGCAACGTACCGAGCCGCTGCTGGCGCAGGGCTTTGTCTCCGCCGAAGACGTTGACCGCGCTCGTACGGCACAGCGTGCCGCAGAAGCCGATCTCAATGCCATTCTGGAACAGGCGAAACAAGCGGCCAGTGCAGTCAGCGGCGTCGATGCGCTGGAAGCCCAGCGGGATGTGGTACAGGCAGACATCGCCTTAACCGAGTTGCATCTGGAAATGGCAACCGTCCGCGCGCCGTTTGATGGCCGTGTGGTGGCGCTGAAAACGACCGTCGGTCAGTTCGCCTCTGCCATGAAACCGGTCTTTACCCTGATCGACACCAACCACTGGTACGTTATCGCCAACTTCCGCGAAACCGAGCTGAAGAACATCCACAGCGGTACTCCCGCCACCCTTCGCCTGATGAGCGACTCCGGTAAAACCTTTACCGGCAAGGTGGACTCTATCGGCTACGGCGTAATGCCGGACGATGGCGGCATGGTGCTCGGCGGCCTGCCGCGCGTTTCCCGCTCCATTAACTGGGTTCGCGTTGCCCAGCGTTTCCCGGTGAAAATCATGGTCGATAAACCGGATGCTGACATGTTCCGCATCGGCGCATCGGCGGTTGCTAACCTTGAGCCGCAATGATGAAGGCGCTTGATTACCTGCCGTTGCCGCTGGTGAAGCTGCTGAGTTTCTTCCACGAAGAACTCAGCGAGCAGCGCCCTGGCCGCTTCCCGCAGACAATGCAGCTCTGGGCGGGCTGTTTGCTGGTGGTGCTTATCTCCATGACCTTCGAGATCCCCTTTTTGGCAATCTCGCTGGCGGTGTTGTTCTACGGTATTCAGTCCAACGCCTTCTATACCAAATTCGTGGCGATCCTCTTTGTGGTCGCCACGGTGCTGGAAATCGGCAGTCTGTTCCTGATCTATAAATGGTCCTACGGTTATCCGCTGGTACGCATGGTCGTGGCCGGGTTGATCCTCATCGGCTGTATGTTTCTGATGCGCACTCACAAGCTGGGGCTGGTGTTCTTTGCCGTCGCCATAGTGGCGATTTACGGCCAGACCTTCCCCGGCATGCTCGATTACCCGGAAGTCGTGCTGCGCCTGACGCTCTGGTGCATCGTGGTCGGCCTCTACCCAACGCTGCTGATGGTACTGATGGGCGTGCTGTGGTTCCCGGAGCGGGCGATTGGCCAGATGCGCGGCGGGCTATGCAGTCACCTTGACGAAGCCATTCATCGCTTAACGCAGCCAGCCATACCAACGGGTGAAAAACAGCTTGAACGCGACGCGCTGGCGCTGCAAAAGCTGAACGTTTTTTGCCTGGCCGATGACGCCGCGTGGAAAAATCACAGCCCCTGGTGGCAAACCTGCGTGGCAACCGTGACGTACCTGCGCACCACGCTCAACCGCTTTGATGCTGCGGCGTGGGCGAATGACCCGGCAGTGCAAAATTTATTGCCTGAACTGGCCGCAGAAATGCGCTCGCTGAGCGGCGCGATTAGCGCTGGCGAACCGTGGCGCGGAAGCTGGCAACCCACGGAAGAACAGCATGCCGCCGCGCAGCGTTGCGGCCTTAGCGGCGTGTGTCAGGCACTGATTCAGCTTGGAAAAATGGACCCGGATACTCCACCCGCCCCGGCAGCAAAACAACCGTCGATGGCAGCGGATGCCTGGACTAACCCGGCCTACATCCGCTATGCGCTGAAAACGCTGCTGGCCTGCATGATTTGCTACCTCTTTTATTCCGGCGTCGAGTGGGAAGGCATTCATACCTGTATGCTCACCTGCGTGATTGTCGCAAACCCCAGCATCGGTTCCTCTTATCAGAAGATGAGTCTGCGTTTTGGTGGCGCGTTCTTCGGCGCGATTTTTGCCCTGCTGTTTACCCTGCTGGTCATGCCGTGGCTGGACAATATCGTTGAGTTGCTCTGCGTGCTGGCGCCGATTTTCCTGCTCGGTTCATGGCTGGCGACCAGTTCCGAACGCTCGTCTTACATCGGCACACAAATGGTTGTCACCTTTGCGCTGGCAACGCTTGAGAATGTGTTCGGCCCCAGCTACGACCTGGTTGAAATCCGCGACCGCGCACTCGGCATTCTAATCGGTACCGCCGTTTCCGCTGTTATCTACACCTTTATCTGGCCTGAGAGCGAAGCGCAATCGCTGCCGCAGAAACTGGCCGGTGCGCTGGCGATACTCGCCAAAGCCATCCGCCTGCCGCATACCCAGGGCGGCGCGGCGCTGACGGGTTATCTGCAACTGCGTATTGGCTGTCACGCGGCGTTTAATGCCAGCGAAGAGATGTGCGAGCGCGTCGCGCTGGAGCGCCATTTTTCTGCCGATGAGCGCGACCGATTAGTCAGCCACAGCGAGGCGGTGATCCGCCAGGGGCGCGAAATGCTCTACGCCTGGGATAAGCACCCCGATGCAGAACACGCCGCTGCGCTTGCTGATGCGCTGGACGCCTACGCCAGCGGGCTAGCGCAGAACGGCAGCATCACGCCCACATTGAGCCCGGCTGCACGCGACAACCCCACCGCGCAGCACCTCACTCTTTTACCCGACTGGAGCAACCCGCCGCCCGTAGAGGCCGCGCGGGCGCAAGGAGCTATGCCACAATGACCCGACATTTTTCCCGCTTGCTGATTTGCAGCCTGCTCGGCACCACCACGCTGCTCTCCGGCTGCGCGTTGATCCGCAAAGACGGAACGCCGAGCCCGCAAATCGCCCCCGAGCAGATCAAGCTCGCCGACGACATTCATCTGGCAAGCCAGGGCTGGCCGCAGGCCCAGTGGTGGAAACAGTTTCACGATCCGCAACTGGATGCGCTGATCGCCAGAACCCTTGCCGGATCGCACACGCTGGCCGAGGCGAAGCAGCATGAAGAAAAAGCGCAGTCGCAGGCTGAACTGCTGGAAGCCGGTTCACGGTTGCAAATGGCGGCGATCGGTATGTTGAACCGCCAGCGCGTTTCGGCCAGCGGCTTCCTGAGCCCTTATGCGATGGATGCGCCACGTTTAGGCATGGACGGGCCGTATTACACGGAAGCGACCGTCGGCGTGGTCGCCGGGTTTGATCTCGATTTATGGGGCGTGCATCGTTCAGCCGTCGAGGCCGCCATTGGCGCGAAAAACGCGGCGCTGGCAGAAACCGCCGCCGTCGAACTGTCGTTGACCACGGGCGTCGCCCAGCTGTATTACAGCCAGCAGGCGAATTACCAGATGCTTGATTTACTGGAGCAAACGCGTGATGTCATTGATTACGCGGTGCAGGCGCATCAAAGTAAAGTTAATCAGGGTCTGGAGGCAAAAGTACCGTGGCACGGCGCGCGCGCGCAGTTGCTGGCGGTGGAAAAACAAATCGCCGCTGTGAAAGGCCAAATTAAAGAGACGCGGGAATCGCTGCGCGCCATCATCGGCGCAACCGATATGCCGGACCTCAAACCGGTAGCGCTGCCGCAGGTTGATACCGGGCTACCGTCGTCGCTCTCGTATGAATTGCTCGCTCGTCGTCCGGACCTTCAGGCCATGCGCTGGTACGTGCAGGCATCGTTGAGCCAGGTCGATGCCGCACGCGCGCTCTTCTATCCGAGCTTTGATATCAAAGCCTTCTTCGGCTTCGACGCTATTCACCTTGAGGATATGTTCAAAAGCCCGAGCAAGCAGATCAACTTCATCCCCGGCCTGCGCTTACCGCTGTTTGACGGTGGAAGGCTAAACGCCAATCTGGCGAGTACGCGCGCCAGCAGCAACATGCTGATTGAGCGCTACAACCAGTCGGTGCTCAACGCAGTGCGCGATGTGGCGATTAACGGCTCACGCCTGCAAACGCTTAACGACCAGCGCGTCATGCAGACCGAACGCATCGACGCCGCGCGTTATACCCAGGCCGCCGCACAAGCCGCGTACAGGCAGGGCCTAGGCAGTCGCTTGCAGGCAACCGAAGCCCAGCTTCCGGTACTGGCGGAGCAAATGTCGCTGATGATGCTCGACACCCATCGGGTCATTGAAAATATTCAGCTCATAAAATCGCTGGGCGGCGGCTATCAGGCCATCAATCAAAAGTAATCTTCTCGCCGCGTGCCCCGTCACGCGGCGACCCTTCGACACGTCAAAACTGACGACAGACTGTTTTTCGTCAGGGTTTTGTCTAAAAAATCCCCGTAATATCCGTGGATACCCACAATAAAAACATGGCATAGAACCTGCATAATAAAAGCCGTTAAGCGCGTTTACGCTGATTGATAACTGGAGCAAGACCGATGAAAAAAGTCGTCACGGTTTGCCCGTACTGCGCCTCAGGTTGCAAAATCAACCTGGTGGTCGATAACGGGAAAGTCGTTAAGGCTGAAGCGGCGATGGGGAAAACCAACCAGGGCACGCTGTGCCTGAAGGGTTATTACGGCTGGGATTTTATTAACGATACCCAGATCCTGACTCCGCGCCTAAAAAGCCCAATGATCCGTCGCCAGCGCGGCGGCAAGCTGGAAGCCGTCTCCTGGGACGAAGCCCTGAATTACGTTGCTGACCGCCTGAGCGCGATCAAAGCAAAATATGGCCCAGACGCCATTCAAACGACCGGCTCCTCTCGTGGTACCGGTAATGAAACGAACTATGTGATGCAAAAATTTGCGCGCGCCGTTATTGGTACCAATAACGTCGATTGCTGCGCACGTGTCTGACACGGCCCATCGGTTGCAGGTCTGCACCAGTCGGTCGGTAATGGCGCAATGAGTAATGCCATCACAGAAATTGATAACACGGATCTCGTGTTCATCTTCGGGTATAACCCGGCAGATTCACACCCGATTGTGGCGAATCACGTGATTAACGCCAAACGCAATGGGGCAAAAATTATCGTCTGCGATCCGCGCAAAATTGAAACCGCGCGCATTGCTGATATGCACATCGCATTGAAAAACGGCTCGAACATCGCGCTGCTCAATGCTATCGGGCATGTCATTATCGAAGAAAATCTGTATGACCAGGCGTTCGTCGCTGGCCGTACCGAAGGCTTCGAAGAGTACCGTAAAATTGTTGAAGGCTATACGCCGGAGTCCGTCGAGGAAATCACCGGCGTGAGCGCGCAGGAAATTCGCCAGTGCGCCCGTATGTATGCTTCAGCGAAAAGCGCGGCGATCCTGTGGGGCATGGGCGTGACTCAGTTCTATCAGGGCGTAGAAACCGTGCGTTCTCTGACCAGCCTGGCGATGCTGACCGGCAACCTTGGGAAACCAAGCGTCGGCGTAAACCCGGTTCGCGGTCAGAACAACGTACAGGGCGCGTGCGATATGGGCGCACTACCGGATACCTATCCGGGTTATCAGTACGTCAAATTCCCGGAAAACCGCGAGAAATTCGCCAAAGCCTGGGGCGTTGACAGCCTGCCGGAACACACCGGTTATCGTATCAGTGAGCTGCCGCACCGCGTCGCGCATGGTGAAGTGCGTGCCGCCTACATTATGGGTGAAGATCCGCTCCAGACTGACGCTGAACTCTCTGCCGTGCGTAAAGCGTTCGACGAACTGGAACTGGTGATTGTGCAGGACATCTTTATGACCAAAACCGCCTCGGCGGCTGACGTCATTCTGCCGTCCACCTCCTGGGGTGAGCACGAAGGGGTTTACACCGCGGCTGACCGTGGCTTCCAGCGTTTCTTCAAGGCCGTTGAGCCGAAATGGGACCTGAAAACCGACTGGCAGATCATCAGTGAAATCGCCACCCGCATGGGCTATCCGATGCACTACAACAACACTCAGGAAATCTGGGATGAGTTGCGTCATCTTTGCCCGGACTTCCTCGGTGCGACCTATGAAAAAATGGGCGAGCTGGGATATGTCATGTGGCCGTGCCGCGATGAATCTGACGCCGACCAGGGGACGTCGTATCTCTTTAAAGAGAAGTTCGACACGCCGAACGGTCTGGCGCAGTTCTTCACCTGCGACTGGGTTGCGCCTATCGACAAACTGACCGACGAGTATCCGATGGTGCTCTCCACGGTGCGTGAAGTAGGCCACTACTCCTGCCGTTCAATGACCGGTAACTGTGCGGCTCTTGCCGCGCTGGCGGATGAACCAGGCTACGCGCAAATCAACACGGCTGATGCGGCACGTCTCGGCATTGAAGATGAAGCGCTGGTGTGGGTCAATTCACGCAAAGGGAAAATCATTACTCGTGCTCAGGTGAGCGATCGCCCGAACAAAGGCGCGGTGTACATGACCTACCAGTGGTGGATTGGCGCGTGTAACGAGCTGGTGAGTGAAAACTTAAGCCCGATTACCAAGACGCCGGAGTACAAGTACTGTGCGGTCAACGTTGAGCCGATTGCGGACCAACAGGCGGCAGAGCAGTATGTGATTCAGGAATACGACAAGCTGAAAGCCCGTCTGCGCGAAAGCGCGTTGGGTTAATAACGAAACGCCGGATGGCGCTGGCGCTTATCCGGCCTACGATACGATCCGTAGGCCGGGTAAGGCATAGCCGCCACCCGGCGTTTTTTTACATATTCGCTTTCTTATCAAATTTACCCAGCACATCGCGTTCATACGCCAGCGCTTTTTTGCGGTCAAATTTGTGTTCCCACTTGGCGATAACCAGCACCGCCAGAGCATTACCTACCACGTTCAACGCGGTACGCGCCATGTCGAGGATACGGTCAACACCGGCAATAAACGCCAGGCCTTCCAGCGGAATACCCACGCTGCCCAATGTCGCCAGCAGAACCACGAATGAAACGCCCGGTACGCCAGCAATCCCTTTCGAGGTCACCATCAGGGTCAGCACCAGAATGATTTCCTGCCAGATCGAAAGCTCAATACCGTACAGCTGCGCAATAAAGATCGCCGCAATACTCTGATACAGCGTTGAACCATCAAGGTTGAAGGAGTATCCGGTCGGGACCACGAAGCTGGTGATCGCCGGTGGCGCGCCGTAGGCTTCCATCTTCTCGATAATACGCGGCAGCACGCTCTCGGAACTGGCGGTGGAGTACGCCAGAATCAGCTCATCTTTCAGGATAAGAATCAGGGTCCAGATACTCAGTTTACAGATGCGCGCAACCGCGCCCAGCACCACCAGCGCGAAGAACAGGATCGCGGCATAAACCAGAATCACCAGCTTCGCCAGCGGCCACAGTGATGCAAACCCAAAGTTGGCGACCGTCACCGAGATCAGCGCAAAGACACCGACCGGCGCATAACGCATCACCATATGGGTGACTTTAAACATGGTTTCAGAGATGGAGCGGAAAACGGTAACCAGCGGTTCGCGGTGCGTCGCAGGCAACGAGGAAAGGCCAAGACCAAACAGCACCGAGAAGAAGATGATCGGCAGCATATCGCCCTTCGCCATCGACGCAATAATATTGGTCGGCACCAGCGAAAGAATCGTGCCCATCAGACCGTGCGCATGACTTTGGACATCCGCCGTGGTGCTTTGGTATTTCGAAATATCCACCGTCGCCAGTTGCGACATATCAATGCCCGCACCCGGCTGGAAGACGTTGGCAAGCGTAATCCCGAGGATAATCGCCACCGTGGTGATCACTTCGAAATAGATAATGGTTTTTGCGCCGATTCGGCCCAACTGTTTGGCATCGCCCACGCCCGCAATCCCCACGATAAGGGTGGAGATCACAATCGGTACGACGATCATTTTAATCAGATGGATAAAGATATCACCCGCCGGTGATAAAAGGTTAGCAATCAACCATTCACGGCTATCACTTTGATAATGCAGGTAACTACCCAGCAGGATGCCCAGAATAAGGGCAATCAAAATCTGCCAGGCGAGGCTGATTCTCGTTTTTTTCATAACAACAGACTTCCTCAATGAAAGCTACCATTCCAAAAAGGAATGACATCTACTTGAAAGGGATGATTTGTGTTGCGTTTGTTTATGGGGTTTTTTAACGCGCAGTATCAGTATCATCTGGACGGTATGTTGCGCAACCCTTTAAGAACAGGGCTTTTCACTCCCTTCACGCATATTCTCATTAATTTCTACCAATAAACTATTATAAGTTTTTGTTATAAATAATAATTTTTTTTCACATTTTTCATAAATAACGGCTGGCAATTATTTTCCTTCAAAGAATCAAATGCACATTATTTGAACAATTCTAATAATGCGTGATCTGTCGCCCAAATAGTAAACAAAGGTCGCAATACCCCTACAATTAACTTTTTAGCGACATATTATTAACATCTTACAAGGAGAAAAAAAGCATGAGCCAAATACACAAACACTCAATTCCTGCGAACATTGCAGACCGTTGCCTGATCAACCCGGAGCAGTACCAGCAGAGATACCAGCTCTCTATCTCCGATCCTGATGCATTCTGGGGAGAAGAAGGTAAAATTCTCGACTGGATCCAACCTTACACAAAGGTCAAGAACACCTCGTTTGCGCCGGGCAACATCTCCATTAAATGGTATGAAGATGGCACCCTGAACCTGGCGGCGAACTGCCTGGATAGACACCTGCAAGAGCGCGGCGACCAGACCGCCATTATCTGGGAAGGCGACGACGCCAGCCAGAGCAAAAACATTACCTATAAAGAACTGCATCGCGACGTCTGCCGCTTCGCGAACGTCCTGCTCTCGCTGGGCATTAAGAAAGGCGACGTGGTCGCAATTTATATGCCGATGGTGCCGGAAGCCGCAGTCGCTATGCTGGCCTGCGCCCGTATTGGCGCGGTGCATTCGGTTATCTTCGGCGGCTTCTCACCGGAAGCGGTAGCCGGGCGTATTATCGACTCCAGTTCACGTCTGGTTATCACCGCTGACGAAGGCGTGCGCGCCGGGCGCGGGATCCCGCTGAAGAAAAACGTCGATGATGCGCTGAAAAACCCGAACGTCAAGACCATCGAAAACGTGGTGGTGCTGAAGCGCACCGGCGGCAATATCGACTGGCATGAAGGTCGCGACCTGTGGTGGAGCGACCTGATTGAAAAAGCTGACGACCAGCATCAGCCGGAAGCAATGAACGCCGAAGATCCACTGTTTATCCTTTACACCTCCGGCTCAACCGGCAAACCGAAAGGCGTACTGCACACCACTGGCGGCTACCTGGTCTACGCGGCGACGACCTTCAAATATACGTTTGATTATCATCCGGGCGACATCTACTGGTGCACCGCGGATGTCGGCTGGGTCACCGGCCACAGCTATCTGCTTTACGGCCCGCTGGCCTGCGGCGCGACTACGCTGATGTTTGAAGGCGTGCCGAACTCACCGACCCCGGCGCGTATGTGCCAGGTTGTCGATAAACACAAAGTTAACATTCTCTACACCGCGCCAACGGCGATCCGCGCCCTGATGGCGGAAGGCGATAAGGCAATTGAGGGTACCGACCGCTCTTCCCTGCGCATTCTCGGTTCCGTCGGCGAGCCGATTAACCCGGAAGCGTGGGAGTGGTACTGGAAGAAAATCGGCAAAGAGAAATGCCCGGTGATCGACACCTGGTGGCAGACCGAGACCGGTGGCTTCATGATCACCCCACTGCCGGGCGCGACTGAGCTGAAAGCCGGTTCCGCCAGCCGTCCGTTCTTCGGCGTACAGCCTGCACTGGTGGATAACGAAGGGAATCCGCAGGAAGGCGCGACCGAAGGCAACCTGGTGATCACCGACTCCTGGCCAGGCCAGGCTCGCACGCTTTTCGGCGATCACGAGCGATTTGAGCAGACCTACTTCTCCACCTTCAAAAATATGTATTTCAGCGGTGACGGCGCACGTCGCGACGAAGATGGCTATTACTGGATAACGGGGCGCGTCGATGACGTTCTGAACGTCTCCGGTCACCGCCTGGGTACGGCAGAAATCGAGTCGGCGCTGGTGTCGCATCCGAAAGTCGCGGAAGCGGCGGTAGTTGGCATTCCACACAACATTAAAGGCCAGGCGATTTACGCCTACGTGACGCTGAATCATGGTGAAGAGCCGACGCCGGCACTGTACACCGAAGTGCGTAACTGGGTGCGTAAAGAGATTGGCCCGCTGGCGACGCCGGACGTGCTGCACTGGACAGATTCATTACCCAAAACGCGTTCGGGCAAAATCATGCGCCGCATTCTGCGCAAAATTGCCGCGGGCGATACCAGCAACCTCGGCGACACCTCGACGCTCGCCGATCCGGGCGTGGTGGATAAACTGCTCGAAGAGAAGCAGGCGATTACCATGCCTTCATAACCATACCTTGCCCGGTGGCGCTTCGCTTACCGGGCCTACGGTAGGCCGGATAAGCGAAGCGCCATCCGGCAACTGCTTGCCCCATAACAAACCCCACTTTTACCTCTGGAGACTCTGTGATGAATGACACCATTTATCAGCGGATAGAAGACAGTGCGCGTTTCAGGGAGTTAGTCGAAAAACGGCAACGGTTTGCCACCATTCTGTCGATTATCATGCTGGTGGTTTATATCAGCTTTATCCTTTTGATTGCTTTCGCGCCTGGCTGGCTGGGCACACCGCTGCATGCGGGTACCAGCGTCACCCGGGGTATTCCGATTGGTGTGGGCGTGATTCTTATCTCCTTCGCCCTGACCGGTATTTATATCTGGCGCGCAAACGGCGAGTTCGATCGTCTTAACAAAGCGGTACTGCACGAGGTAAAAGCATCATGAAGCGAGTCCTGACGGCGCTTGCCGCCACACTACCCTTCGCCGCCAATGCAGCCGATGCGATTAGCGGTGCTGTACAGCGCCAGCCGACTAACTGGCAGGCGATTATCATGTTCCTGATTTTCGTCCTGTTTACGCTGGGGATAACCTACTGGGCTTCCAAACGCGTACGTTCGCGTAATGACTATTACACCGCGGGCGGCAATATCACCGGCTTCCAGAACGGGCTGGCGATTGCGGGCGATTATATGTCTGCCGCATCATTCCTTGGGATCTCCGCACTGGTGTTTACCTCCGGCTACGATGGGCTTATCTATTCGCTGGGCTTCCTGGTGGGCTGGCCCATCATTCTGTTCCTGATTGCCGAGCGCCTGCGTAACCTGGGCCGCTATACCTTTGCCGACGTGGCGTCCTATCGCCTGAAGCAGGGGCCGATTCGAATTCTCTCTGCCTGTGGCTCGCTGGTCGTCGTCGCGCTGTACCTCATCGCCCAGATGGTCGGTGCGGGTAAACTGATTGAGCTGCTGTTCGGCCTGAACTACCACATCGCGGTGGTGCTGGTTGGCGTGTTGATGATGATGTACGTGCTGTTTGGCGGCATGCTCGCCACCACGTGGGTACAGATTATCAAAGCCGTGCTGCTGCTGTTTGGCGCGAGTTTTATGGCCTTTATGGTGATGAAACACGTGGGCTTCAGCTTCAATAACCTGTTCACTGAAGCCATGGCGGTTCACCCGAAAGGCGAAGCCATTATGAGTCCTGGCGGGCTGGTGAAAGACCCGATTTCCGCGCTATCGTTAGGCCTTGGCCTGATGTTCGGTACGGCGGGGCTGCCACATATTCTGATGCGTTTCTTCACGGTCAGCGATGCCCGCGAAGCGCGTAAAAGCGTGTTCTACGCCACCGGCTTTATGGGTTACTTCTACATCCTGACCTTTATCATCGGCTTTGGCGCAATCATGCTGGTGGGGGCGAACCCGGTCTATAAAGATGCGGCTGGCGCGCTGATTGGTGGTAACAACATGGCGGCGGTTCACCTGGCCAATGCGGTCGGCGGTAACCTGTTCCTCGGCTTTATCTCCGCTGTGGCCTTCGCCACCATTCTGGCGGTCGTCGCCGGGCTGACGCTGGCAGGCGCTTCCGCGGTCTCACATGACCTTTACGCTAACGTCTTCCGTAAAGGGGCGACTGAGCGTGATGAGCTGCGTGTATCGAAAATCACCGTATTGATTCTGGGCGTGATTGCTATCGTACTGGGCGTGCTGTTTGAAAATCAGAACATCGCCTTCATGGTTGGCCTGGCGTTTGCCATTGCCGCCAGCTGCAACTTCCCAATCATCCTGCTCTCCATGTACTGGTCAAAACTGACCACCCGTGGCGCGATGCTGGGCGGCTGGTTAGGCCTGCTGACAGCGGTGGTGCTGATGATTCTCGGCCCAACCATTTGGGTACAGATCCTCGGCCACGAAAAAGCCATCTTCCCGTATGAATACCCGGCGCTGTTCTCCATCACCGTGGCATTCCTGGGAATTTGGTTCTTCTCGGCAACCGACAACTCTGCTGAGGGTAACCTTGAGCGCGAGCAGTTCCGCGCCCAGTTTATCCGTTCGCAAACCGGACTCGGCGTCGAGCAGGGACGCGCGCATTAATGTTAGATTCCCCGGTCGAAAGGCCGGGGAAGCCCGCATCTTAAACCACACTCCCCCACACCAGTTGCCCTTTATGGAACGTCGCCGTTCTCGGCGAGATACGCGCCACCGCCTCGGCAGAACAGGAGGCATCCACCAGCACAAAGCTGGCGTCATCCTGCGCTTTTGGCCACACGCGCTCGCCTTTTTCATTCAGCGGCAACACATCACCGGTGGCTAAAAACAGCGAACGGGATAAATTCTGTTCGTTAGGGCGAATATAGAGCTGTGCGTACAGATTGGCTTTTTCCAGCATGTCGCCCAGGCCGTAAGGCGACCAGTGGTCGATAACGCTGTCGGTGCCGGTCATCACTTTTACACCTTTGTCATGTAGCTGTTTGAGCGGCATATGCAACGTGCCAATCGGCACCGTCGAAGCGATAGAAATTTGCTGCGCCACCATCCGGTGCGCCAGCTCATCGACCTGTTGCTCGTTGAGCGTTGCCAGCGCAAAGGCGTGACTGATGGTCAGCTTGCCCTTCAGCTGTGGCGTTTTCTCTACCGTTTCAACCATATAGTTGATGGCTGCCACGCCTGCCGGAGTGGTTTCGTGCAGGTGAATATCGACGCCTTTGTCGTAGTCCAGCGCAATCTGGAACATGGTGTCGAGGGATTTTTCCATCGCGCCATCAACACTGGTCGGGTCCAGCCCGCCGACGTAATGCGCCCCTGCCTGCATCGCTTCGCGCATTAAGGGTTCCGATTTCGACAGCAGCAAACCGTGCTGCGGGAAGGCGACAATTTCACACTCGAAGCCTGCCTGACGTCGCGCCAGCACCGCCTGCAAATTTTGCAGATTTTTCAGGCCGGATACCGGTTCGATATTGCAGTGGCTGCGGGCAATGGTGGTGCCTTTCGACTGCAATAAATCGATCAGTTTTTCCGCCCGTTCCTGGGTATAAGGTTGCAACTCCGGCAGCATTTTCTGCTCAAGTTTGATCATGTCCTGGATGGTGGTGCCTGCCGGACGATTGAGCGAGCGCCACGGCCCGCCGTAAAAGGTTTTGTCGAGATGAATATGCATGTCGCGGGTGGTAGGCAGCATCAGCTTACCGCCAGCGTCATAGTGCGGCAGCGTGGCGTCCGGATGCTGCTTGTTCTCGCGTAGCGCAACAATTTTGCCGTCCTGAATCTCCACGGTCTGGCGCGCCGTGCGGGTCTGCACCGCCACGCCATTTTCGTAGTCAAAACCGGTTTCCAGCAGCACGTTATCGAGATAGTAATGCGGGTCAGTGATTTTCATGGTGTTGTTCGCTTCGCGGTTTAAGGTGCCAGCTACCGCCGCATGGGCGAGCGGCACAGAGGTACCAAACAGCGCGGCGGCGGTAACCATCTTACCGCTCTGGCTCAAAAACTCACGACGGCTATTGCTTTCTTTCATCTTACGTCCTTACGTTTTAATAATATGGGTGCCCGTTTCGCCACGCAGCGCCGCGGGCAGGCATTCCGGCGTGGTGATAATCACTTCTTTGCCGCCCTGTTCCAGGAACGTCAGGCTGGCGATGATTTTTGGCAACATGCTGCCGGGCGGGAAATGCCCTTCCTGCATATAGCGGGTCATGGTGGCAATATCCACCCGATCGAGCGCCTGCTGCTGCGGCTTGCCAAAGTGAATACACACTTTTTCCACGCCGGTGGTGATCACCAGAATGTCGGCGTGAATTTCGCGAGCCAGTAGTGCGGTAGAGAGATCTTTGTCGATAACCGCATCCACGCTTTGGTAATCCCCCGCTCCGCTGCGCACCACCGGAATTCCGCCGCCGCCCGCGCCGATGACCACAAAGCCTTGTTGGATCAGCGCCTTAATGGCAGGTGCTTCGACAATACGTTTCGGTTCCGGCGAGGCGACCACGCGGCGATAGCCCCGTCCGGCATCTTCAACAAAACGCCAGTCAGGGTTTGCCTTTTGTAATTCGTCACGCTGGCTTTCACTGAAGAATGCGCCGATGGGCTTGGTGGGATGGGCAAACCCCGGATCGTTTTTATCCACTTCCACCTGAGTCACCACGGTGACGGCTTTTTTCTCGCCGTGACGCGCCAGTCGGTTGTTCAGCGCCTGCTGGATCAAGTAGCCAATGCCGCCTTGCGTATCTGCCACACAGTTCGCCAGCGGCGTTAAGGGCAGCCCTTCGCGCTCGTGGGCAATCTCCGCACGGCGTAAATCCAGCCCGACCTGCGGCCCGTTGCCGTGGGTCAGCACAATGTCGTAATCGGAAGCCAGCATTTCCAGCACCGTATCGGCCACGGCTTTCACCGCCTCCGCCTGATGCTCAATCGACTGGCTGGCGTTATCTTTGATAATGCTGTTGCCACCAATGGCAACGACCACAAGTTCTTTCATATTGTTATGTCCGCTACAGAGGGTGATGGGGTTATGACCAACGCCAGACTGCCTGATGCGCTACGCTTATCAGGCCTACCATTCTTGCGCCATTCGTAGGCCGGATAAGGCGTTCACGCCGCATCCGGCATAAACATGTAAGTCAGACGCCGTAACGTTCGCACCAGCCAAGAATGGCTTTCTCGAAGCAGGCGAATGGCGGATGCACAATACCCGCGCCAATCATGCCCACGCCCGCATCTTTATGGGCGATGGCGGTGTTGATCACCGGCAGAATGCCGCTGCTGCCGACGCGGGTGATATCGATAGCCGACGGCACGCCCATAAAACCGAGCAGCGGAATGGTGACGTTGGGGTTTTCACCGAGGGTGATTTCACGCATCTGACGGGAGAAATCGATAGCTTCTTCCACCGTGCCGCCCACCAGCGCGACGATAGCGGGCGCGGTCGCCATAGCAAATCCGCCAATACCGTAGGTTTCGGTGATGGCGCTATCGCCGATATCCAGCCCCGAATCTTCCGGCTTATAACCGGCAAACATCGGGCCGATGACCTGCTGCGCCGGGCCGGTAAACCATTGCCCCGGCAGGCCGCTGACCCGCAGGCCGAACTCGACGCCGTTACGCGCCATCGTGGTCACCACGGTGCTGTATTCGATGCCGTGCGCCGCATCCATCGCCGCTTTACACATCGCCATCCACGTCGGGCCGGAGAAGTAGTCACTGCTGGCGACAAACTCAAACACTTCGCGCTGTTGCTCGACGGAATAGCCTGCCTGAATAATCCCCGGCGTCAGCGCCTGAATCAGCAGCGTCGTCCCGGCGTTATTGCGGTTATGGCACTCATCGCCCATATGCAGCGCCTGCGCCAGCATTAAGCGCAGATCGATCTCGCCGATAATTTTCATCGCGTCACGCAGCATTGGCCCCTGCACATCACGCATCCAGTTGAGGCGGTCAATCACGCTCTGATCGTTGGCACCCATACGCAAAATCTTCGCCATCTGCTCGCTCATATTGGTATAAGCGATGTTGCCGTAGGTTTTGTTTTTCACGATGTGCATAAACATCGAGGCAGAGGTAACGCCCGCCATCGATCCCACGCAGTCGTGCTCGTGGCACGGCGAGAAGGTGATCTCCCCGGAGGCCGCCAGTTCAGCCGCCTCATCGAGATCTTTCGCCAGCCCTTCGAACACCAGTGCCCCGGTGACCGCGCCTTTCATCGCGCCGCACATTTTTTCCCAGGTAACCGGCGGCCCGGCGTGAAGAATGGTTTTCGGCGTCATGCCCGGTACCACGTTGATCGCCTGATCAAAACCAATCAGCACCGGATGCGACTGGATAATGCGCTCCAGCGCCTGCTGGTTAGCGGCGGCGATTTTGTCCGCCAGCGGTGAATCGGCAATGTTGTCCAGCGCCTGCACCACCTGCATATTGCCCTGCCCCGGCGGCGTCCAGTCGAGTTGGGTCACTTCTACATGCTGCTTTTTCAGGTCATCGCTAAACATGGCGATGCCGACGTTAATAACGTTCAACGGTTGGCTAAACAGTGACTGGCTCATCAGGCTTCCTCCCCTTTGCAGATAAATTCACGCGCCAGCAATCCGGTATTGGTGCTGCTGCTGGCCAGAATCGCTCCGGCATCAAGCAGCATCTGGCTTTGTTGTGCTAACGATGGCGTATCGAGATCGGTACCCAGCACATAGGCGAGAATGATCAACTCACGGCCTTCGGCAGCGGCGATCGCTTTCGCTTCTTTGATCGCCTCAATGGTGGAGCCGACCGGATCTTCATGTGATCCAAACCCGAGCACAAAATCCATCACGATCACCGCCACTTCTGGATCGCGCGCTTCTTCGATCAAACGGCTGATACGGTTGGTCGGGTCAATCATCGGGTGCGGCTTGCCGTTGGTGAAGTCGTCATCGCCAAAGTCGAGGAAGGTGTGTTTGATGCTGCGGTTGATATCTTTCAGGCGGAATTCAGGATCGGGCTGAATGTTGCTGTAGACATCGCCATGTTTTTCCATCACCGCGAACATGGTTTCGTCACATAGCGTACCGCCGCAGAACAGGCCACGAATGTACTTCTGCTGCGGTTGCAGACGCGCACGCACATCAGCAATCAACGGCTGGTTCAGCGTATGCAGGTCGAGATGTTCCTGTTTCACGCCGGAGAGCATCACTGCTTTCAGCGCCGCCTCTTTGGTGCCGCGGGCAAACTGTAGCCCCTGCTCGTCCACTGGCGTTTCACCACGACCGAGGAAGCAGACCACCACTGGCTTACGGCAGGTGCGCGCGCGTTCCAGCACTTTGCGGGCCACCGCAGGCGCAGGCGGTTTGGAGATCAGCGCGATGATTTCAGTTTGCGGATCGTTTTCCAGCATCCCGATAGCGTCGAGCATCATCAGGCCGCCGATTTTCTCGCTCAGGTCGCGCCCGCCGGTGCCGATCAGTTGTGAAACGCCGCCGCCAAATTCATGGATACGGACGCTCAGTTCCTGGCTACCAGTGCCGGATGCGCCAACAATACCGATGTTGCCGCGACGCACGGCGTTACCAAAACAGAGCGCCGCGCCGTTGATAATCGCCGTGCCGCAGTCTGGCCCCATCATCAACAGCCCTTTTTCGTGAGCCAGTTGTTTGAGCGCCAGTTCATCTTCAACCGAGACGTTATCGGAAAACAGCATCACGTTAAGGTCGTTTTGCAGCGCCTGACGCGCTTCGCGCGCGGCAAACAGACCGTTGACCGAAATCACTGCCAGGTTACTTTCCGGGATATGCTTTTTGGCGCTGGCAAGGGTAGCGTAACGCGCCTCATGCGAGCCGCTTTGCGCTTTGCTGTTGAATAGCTCTTCAATCTCAACCAGCAACTGCTCGTTGTCCGCGCCCGCTTTACCGTTGATGACAATCATCAGGTCGCCGTTTTTCGCCTGTTCCAGCTCCGGCGTCAGCAGTCCTAAATTTTTCAGCACGCCTTTGTTCATTTCGGTCGCCATCGCCACAAATGCCTGCTCGACGCCGTCGAGTTTATTTGCACGCGTGGAGATAGACATCAGCGAGACAGAATCAAAATAGGTATTCGGTTTAATGACTATTTTAACTGACATAATTCCCTCCGTAGGTTTGGCTCAGCGCACAACCATCGGCCATGCCATACAGCATGTCGCAGCCGGAACTGGAGCCAATATTTTTAATACCAGCGATATTCTTTTCCGATAACTGCCAGGGTTCATTAATCAGGCTGGCAACAAACGCAAAGATATTTTCACGATAACGATAATCAAATGCCGCCTCGAGCGTCGTGGCACTCAAGGATGTTGTATTTTTTCTGGCACACGCCAAAGCCGATATAAATTCATCACGCAGATGCGCTGCCGGGTGACCAGGAATAAAAAGAATCGCACTCATCCCCACCAGATAATCATCGGAAGACGGCGTGAGCCCGATGCCTAAACCTATCATTTGCGTAACGGCGGACGTGATATTTAAATTATTAAGCAGCGCCTTAAGAAGTATTTTCCGATTGCACTGCAATTGCTCAGAGATCGCCTGATAAAAAGGGTTACTCCCACCGCCAAGAAAAAGCGTTTCATGCGTTTGCAGTTGCTGAGTAATTGTATCGCGCCATTTAAGCCACGGTATCTGGTGAAAACGTTCGGCACTCAGCGTTAATTTCGGCGGTTGCCAGCAACGACATGAAACCGTATCAATTTTCAGCTTATCAGCAACCCTGATTCCGTGAGGATGCAACTGAATCAACTGGCCCGGCTGAAATGAATCATCAAAGTGAGTGAGCGCTAACCTACAGCTGTTTGGGGCGTTGTCGCAGGTTTCACTAAGCAGCGTCAGCCATCGCTGCCGGGCAGGCAGCCAGAGATTAACCGCCCGGTTAAATACCTGTGCAATCTGCCCTGAGCCTCGTTCGGCCAGAAAACGCGCATCAGCCGTTAGCGCCTGCACACACCGGAGTTGAGGTGTGTTAATGGCGATTCTCCTTCGTTATGCACCCGCCGCAATCAGCAGTTCAGCAATGTCGGAAAAACCCTTTTCGCGCGCCAGTTCCAGTGGCGTTTTACCATATTTATCGGTCATATGCGGGCTGGCGCCGTATTCCAGTAAAAGACGCACAATTGCCTGCTGCGTTTCACCGCCATCATTGAGCACAATGGCTTCCAGCAGCGGCGTCCAGCCAACATAGTTGGTCTGATTAACGTTAATATCGGTGCGCGTTAATAATTCCCGCACAATATTGATATGGCCTTTTTCGCAGGCGGGTGTCAGCCCTACGCCGCCAAAACGGGTTAGTCGATTGAGATCGGGATTAGCGGGTAGAATTAAATTTAAAAGCGTTAAATCATTAGTCAGACAACTTAGCAAGAAAGGGTTTGCACAGATATTATCCTGTATATTAATATCGGCACCTGCCTCTATCAGTATTTGCACGCAATCATAGTGTTTATGCAGGCTTGCCAGAATAATAGCTGTTTGCTTAGTGGCATTGCGGGTATTAATATCAACGCCCTGCTGTAGGCAGTTTCTGAGCGCATCGATATTTCCGTGTTGGGCTGCCAGCAAAAACTCACTAGCCAAATTATTCGTGGTCATAAACATTCCCCTGATGATGGTGTGGCTGTTTGTTCCATGAATCGAGAATAGCAATGAAATTTCAGGAAAAGAAGGCGGTTAAATTTAATTCGCCGTAATACGCTTTATTATTGAAAATAATTCAACAATGAAAGCAGAGTGTGCGTTAAGGCACTGTTTGTTCTTTTCCCGCTATACCCCTTAACTCAACCGGGTTTTATTTGGATATAGTTCCGAAACGAAACCAACACATTCAGACAACATCACATTGGGGGCACCATGAACGGACTCACCGCAACAGGTATCACTGTCGGTATTTGCGCAGGGCTCTGGCAAATGGTGGCCTCTAAGGCCGGAATGACGCCAGGCTGGGAGTTATTGGGCACCACCGGCTTTGTCTCGTTTTGTAGTTTCTATGCGGCAGGCGGCGGAAAAGCCGGGTTTACGAAAAGCCTGTTCGTTAACGTCTCCGGGGCGGTATGGGCTTTTCTGGCAGCGCTGGCGACGGGCTGGTTAGCCACCGCGTCCGGGCTCTCGCCGTGGCTGGCTGGCGTGATAATGACCATTCCCTTCTCGGCGGTTATCGTCTGGCAGGGGCGCTTCTGGCTGACCTCGTTTATTCCCGGCGGCTTTCTTGGCATGACGCTGTTTTTTGCCACCGGGCTTAACTGGGCCGTTGCGCTGTCAGGGTTTATCGTCGGGAACGGCATCGGACTCATCTCGGAATATACCGGGCGCAGGCTGAGTGAGGTCACCTCAAAAGAGAAGGCGTAATGAGTTTTAAAAGTTATTCAAAAGTGATTGTCTCTTTGCCCTGAGAATCACTACAGTAAACAGGCGTGTATTGCGGCAACCGGAGCAGGAAAATGAACTCAATTTTTACGGAAGAAAACCTGCTGGCGTTTACCACCGCCGCACGTTACGGCAGCTTTAGTAAAGCAGCGGAGGAACTCGGGCTGACGACTTCCGCTATCAGCTACACGATCCGCAGGATGGAAACCGGCCTTGATGTGGTGCTGTTTACCCGCAATACGCGCAGCATTGAGCTAACGGAATCCGGGCGCTATTTTCTGCGTAAAGCCAGCGATCTGCTCAACGATTTTCACGCCATTCGCCGCAGCATCGACACTATCGCGCAGGGAATAGAGACAAGAATTCGTATTTGTATCAACCAGTTGTTGTATACACCGAAACACACTGCCCGCCTGCTTCAGGTGCTGAAAAAGCAATTTCCAACCTGCCAGATAACCGTCACGACTGAAGTGTATAACGGCGTCTGGGATGCGATGATCAACAACCAGGCCAGCATTGCCATCGGCGCGCCGGATACCCTGCTCGACGGCGGCGGCATCGATTACACCGAAATTGGCGCAATTCGCTGGGTCTTCGCTATCGCCCCCGATCACCCGCTGGCTTTTATGCCGGAGCCCATCGCCGAAAGTCAGCTGCGCCTTTATCCCAATATCATGGTGGAAGACACCGCGCATACCATCAATAAAAAGGTGGGCTGGCTGCTGCATGGTCAGGAATCGGTGCTGGTGCCCGATTTTAATACCAAATGCCAGTGTCAGATCCTCGGTGCGGGGATCGGTTTTTTGCCTGACTATATGGTGCGTAAAGCGGCAGAACAATCGCTGCTGGTGACCCGGCAAATCCACAACCCACGCCAGGATTCCCGTATGCTGCTGGCGACGCGCCACTCCGCCACCGGGCAGGTGACGCTGTGGATTAAAAAAGAGTTCGCCCCCGGCGGTATTTTGAGTGAGATTTATCAGGATCTTTTGCATAAAGAGATCTAAACAAGGCAGGGAATATGTGATCTTATCCGTAAATATTTCACCATTTTGTTTATTATGCAGAAATAGCATTTAAAGAGAATCACCCCGACATCCTTTATTTTTATCCTGTCCTGATATTGTATTTACCAACCATTCAGGACGCAGATAATATTTGAGCAATTAATTAGCTGAGGTCAAATAATATCTCATTAGCCCTGTTATTACAGGAACGCCTATGATGAAGAAAATATTACTGGCCAGTCTGCTCTGTAGTTGCTGTTTAATTCCGGCAACACACAGTTTTGCCCAACAACAAGAAGTGAAATTACGCATGTCATGGTGGGGTGGAAAAACGCGCCATGATGTGATGCTCAGGGCCATCGATGCCTTTGAAAAGCGCTACCCGTGGATTGACGTTAACGCCGAGTACACCGGATGGGATGGCTATCTGGCGCGTATGACGACTCAAATTTCCGGCAACAAAGAGCCGGACGTGATGCAGATAAACTGGCCGTGGTTACCGATTTTCTCGCGTACCGGCGAAGGCTTTTACGACCTCAACAAGGTGAGCGATACGCTGGATTTAAGCCAGTTCCCCACCAGTGATTTGCAGTCGACGACCGTAAAAGGCAAGCTCACTGCGCTTCCCATTTCCCTTAATGTGCCGGGTTTTTATTTCAATAATGAAACCTGGAAAAAAGCCGGACTGGCATATCCCACAAACTGGGACGAGCTGTTTGCCGCCGGGAAAACGTTTAAAGAGAAACTGGGAGATGATTATTATCCGTTAATTGCCAACGATCAGGATATTTTCCTGATGACCAACTGCTATATGTCGCAGAAATATAATCTGCCGATGTTTACCGCCGACGGCAAAAGCTTCTCCTGGAATCAGGAACAGTGGCGCGAAGCCTTCCGTTTCGCCCAGCGGTTGGTTGCCGATCACGTTATTCCAGGGCCCAAAATGCTCGCCTCCTATGGCAAGCAAGATTTTACCGACACCCGCTACTGGCAGCAGGGGCAGTGGGCCGGTGCCTATACCTGGAACGTAGTCATTCAGTATTACACGCATAAAGTCGCGCCACCTGCCAAACTGGAGCCGGGCAATTGGATCATGGCGCCAGGCGCCACCAACGCCAGCGCCTATTTTAAAGTCTCGCTCACCTATGCGATCGGTAAAAATACCCAGCATCCGAAAGAAGCGGCAATGTTGCTGAATTTCCTGCTTAACGATCCGCAGGCGGTTGAGTTCATTAAGCTGGAAAATGGCATTCCGATCAGCCAGGCCGCAGTAAAAACGCTGACGGATAACGGCACCTTAACGAACGATAATCCTTCCGTGGCGGGTATGGCGATGGCGAAGAAATTGCAGTCCGAGTCGGTCGCCACCTCGTGGATGGAAGACGAGCAAATTCAGGCGCTGTGGAGTTCAGGACGGCAAAATATGGACTACGGTAAAAAAACGGCCAATGAGGCCGCCGATGAGTTCTTAATGCGCGCAGAACGTATTCTGAAAAAAGCGGCGATGCGTCGCTGACAGCCAGCCCGGCCAGCATGCTGACCGGGCTTTATTATTATGCTACGTCAATCAGCAACGTTTTGATTTCAAATGGCGTAAAGGTCAGGCTCACGCAGCCGTCGCTCACCGTTAGCGGTTCTTCATCCTCTTCCATCAGATTGCTCAGGCTGCAGTGGCCCATATGCGCATTCAGCGTGATGGTTGTGGCAGCGTGAACGCCGTCAAACTCATACAAACGCACGGCCAGCCGATCGCCCTGCTCGGTTTTTTTCACCGTTTCGATGCAAATATGCGGCGAGTCGCAGTGAATAAAGCTGTCAGGCAACGCCACGGTTTTTTCCGCTGTTCGCCCTTCGCTCACGCTGACTCGCACCGGGTTGTTGAACAGCATGGCCTCGCGATTCACCAGCCCTTCAATTTCATCGCCGGTGTGCGGGAACAGCGCGTAGGAGAATGTATGTTCTCCGCGATCGGCCCCCACGCCAGGATGATTTTGCGAACGCAGCAGATTGAGGTCCAGCACACCGTCTTTGGCGTAATGACCGTATTTGCCGTCGTTAAGCAGCGCCACGCCGTAATCCCGCTGTGAATAGTCGATCCACTTGTGGGCGCAAATCTCAAACTGAGCGGCATCGTAGACGTTATTGGTCAACGCCCGACGACGAATTTTACCGAACTGAATATCGCAGCTCACGTCATCGCTCGGCGTCGCGGTCACAAATGACGTGCGGAGCATTTTCAGATCTTCATGCCACGCTATGTGCGTTTCAAAAGTGAGGCGCTTGCTTCCTGGCAGCAGGCTGATTTTCTGGCACAGCTGCGACTGACCGTAGCGATAATGCTGCTCGACCACCGCGTGCGGCCCATCCTGATACGCCGCGCTTGATACCAGCGTAAACGCCTGTGGCTGGCGGTCGCGATAGGTGATGTTGATATCCCAGCAGTCGGCGCAAATATCGTCGTAAACCGCCAGCCGGTTGCCGATGCTGCCGGGTTGCAGTACCGGACGCTGAGCCTGTTTATCGAAAAAGGCCACAATGTGCCCCTGATCGTTAAAATCCACGCTGATCAACGCGTTCTCCAGATGATCCGGCGTAGCCAAAATGGGCGGTATGAACTGCGCATCCCCCAGCACCGCGTAACCGAATGCGGGTAGCGTCACATGATGGTAACCGTCCGGCTGCGCCAGCCAGGCTTCACGGGTAAATCCCACGGTATTATGCACCACCGTTTTTCCTGGCGGAATGGCCAAAGTGGTAGTGAATTCATCGAGATAGCGCTGTGTCAGAGTTTGTGCCTGCGTAAGCATCGCCTGATAGCGCGCGCAGGACTCATCATAAACCCGCTTAATGGAGGAACCCGGTAAAATATCGTGGAACTGATAAAGCAGCGTCTCCTGCCACAGGGCGCGCAGCGCGTCGGTCGGATAGACCGACTGACAACAGAGCCACTGGCGGCTGGCGACAAACTCCAGTTCGCGCAGCGCGTTCTCCATTTTTCGGTTAAAGCGCTTATTGTTGGCCTGCGAGGTCAGCGTGCCCTGATGTTTCTCCAGATAAAGCTCGCCTTTGTACCGTGGATAACGCGGCTGCGTTTTTTCGATATGGCGGAAAAAATCGACCGCTTTGCCCTGCTTCACCGGCGAAATACCGCTGAGATTGCGTATACGCTGCAAACGTTCCAGATGTTCCGGCCCCGGCCCGCCACCACCGTCGCCGATGCCAAACAGCATCAGCGCACTATCGCACACGCCTGCCTCACGATACTCCTCTTCAATGCGGCGGATGCTGCGCGGCGCGGCGGGCCCGTTGTAAGTCTCTTCCGGCAACATGTGCGTCAGTACGCTACTGCCATCGATACCCTGCCAGGTAAAGGTATGATGCGGAAATTTATTGTGTTCGTTCCAGGAGAGCTTTTGCGTCATAAAGTAATCGACGCCGCTTTTGCGCATAATTTGTGGCAGGTTGGCGTTATAGCCAAACACATCCGGCAGCCAGAGCATACGCGTGGTTTGCGAGAATTCTTCGCGGAAGAACTGGCGGCCATAGAGAAATTGCCGCACCAGCGATTCGCCAGACGGAACGTTGGTGTCTGCTTCCACCCACATATCACCCTGAATTTCAAAACGTCCCTGCTGAACATGCTGTTTCACCCGCTGATAAAGCTCGGGATGATCGTCTTTGATCCACTGAAAAAGTTGCGGCTGACTGGCGCCAAAAATATAGTCGGCGTAGTGCGACATCAGGTCTAGCGCGGTGGCAAAGGTGCGTGCGCCCTTGCGTTTGGTTTCCCGAATTGGCCACAACCAGGCGAGATCGATATGCGCATGGCCCACGCCGGTGACGGTGAGAGAAGGATCGCCGCCCTGCTTATTCAACTCTTCTGCCAGCGCCTGCCGACACTGCGCAACGCTCGCTTCACTGAAATCGCCCAGCCCATTCAATGCATCGTTCAGGCACGCCAGTACCGCTTTATACCGTGGTGATTTTGCATCCAGGCAGCTCAGCAAATCGAACAATATCCAGGCGTCATAATAGAGATCGCGCAGATCGTCGCGGCAATGGGCAAGATGCGCCTGAAGCATCACGCCGCCGGTCGATGCACCAAAGAGATCGTTACAGGCAAGCTCGATCCAGATATTCACTTCGCCAGAGCGGTAATACTCTGCCGGAAGTCGCCAGACCGTTTTTCCCGGCATGCCGAGGCTACGCTCGAACGTCGAATCCACATTGGTCAACCCCCGCAACGGTACGCCGCTGCCATCAACAATCAGCGCCTCACCGCCGCAGTCAAAACAGAGAGTGATATTTTTTTCATACGTGGCAGATGGCAACGTACCGCGCACGTTAACCCACGCACAGTCCCATAAATCGCCCCATTTTTCCCCAATGCGGAATTCGAAAGATTTACCCTGCTGTCGCTGTGAAAACGGCACTGGTTCCGGCGTGATAAAACCGTAAACAGTTAATTCAGCAAGCGGAGAATAAATGTTGTCTTTTATTTTCCTGATGTGGAAATCAATATCCCGAACTAATTTTTGATTGAACGTTAACATGCTACGCCGTCTCCATGACACGATGCCTGAGAAAAGCTTCCGTTTTCATTAACAGCAGAAAAACGCCACCAGCGTAGAGTTCCGTTTTGATAATTAATTCGCCAGCGGTCACAAAACGTATTATCTGAAATCAGTATCTATTCGCTGGATTATTATTATTTTATATCTATTCGTAGAGATAATTATTATTGCCGGACGTGCTCTACCGTCAGATCACATTTCTGCCCGCGTCGGGTGACTGAAATCACGCTTTGTGATCGTTAAAAAACGATCAGCATCACATTGATTTTTCGCAAGCTGCCATACTTATCACACTTTTTACCCCTTCCGTCCCACATCCCTGTTCTTCCCTCTCCCCACTGGCGACTTTTCGCAGACCGCTCCCTATTCTTACCCCATCGACAGGCTGTAAGCGAAACGGCTCAGACGTTCAGGATTCAACAACATCGACAAAAACAGCGGGCTGCCCGCTGGCGGCGTTTCCAGCCAGCGGTCGAGCGTATCGGCATAGCGCAGCAGCGCATTTTGCTGTTCTGCAAGCGTACTGGTAGAGGGCTCGCTACCGTAGTGATCGTGCCAGGTGAGCAGCGTCACGCTGGCGGCGACGCGGGAAAACATCTGGCTGTAGACCTCGGCGCTACGCCAGGCGGCGAGCAGTTGCTCCAGTGAATCGTTCGGGCAGGTGATGCGCGGCATCAGTTCCCGCAGGCTCTGCACGGCGTTGGCGGCGAGGAAGCAAGCAGTCTCTTTCTCAAGGGCGATCAGCTCCCGCTGCTCATTGCCAAGCGCCGGGTCATCGGTGGGCATCAGCGGCTGGTACGCCTGCATCCAGTTGGCGCTGCGGGTATCCATGTGCAGCAGCTGTTGCGCCTGAGCGAGGCTTTCGGGGATTTGGCTTTGATAGTGCATACGCCGCCCCAGCAGGTTGGGCGTTTTGCACAACCAGTCATAGCTGGTGTGCAGCAATGTGGCGAGACGTTGTTTATCCTGCGCGGAACGGAAACGGAGCTGATGCTGCTCCACCCAGCGTTCGAAGGTGGAGGGCGCGCCCTCCTGAAGTTGATTCGCCGCCGACAGGCCGAGCAGATTGATGGCGTTGACGGAGTCCATCACCCGGCTGTCGGGTAACCACTGCCAGCTGACGCGGGAAGTGATGGCTTCAACTTCGTATTCCGCCACGCTCAGCGCCCAGCTCAGGCGACCGCTGATTTCATCAGCGAGATAGCACGGTAGCGCCGTCCAGCCGTAGCCGGTGCCGAAGAGGTCAAACTCGATCCACTTATTGTGGCCGGGCAGCGTGGCGATATTGGGATGGTTAGCGAAGCCGGGGTGGTAATCCAGCTCGGTGGCTTTGATGGAGGCGCGCACATCGCCCGGCAGGGTCGCGAGAATGCTCGAGAGCTGCTGGCGCGGCCAGCTGTCATCGATAAAGTCGCGCAGTACCAGCTTCTTGCCCTGCCCGCGCAGCAGGCTCCAGACGGAATGCAGGCTGCGCTGCCAGCCGGAGGTCTGAAACGCGGGCGTGGTCAGGCTGAGAATTAAACCGCTCAGATGCGGCAACGCCTGCAATAACGGATGCATGATTGCCGCATAAAACTGCGGCCAGAAATCGGGCGCGCTTTTTTCATCGAAAGCCATCTCGGGAAATTTGCGCTTAATAATGTCATCCGTCGGCGCGGCTTCACCCTGAAGCCAGAAGGATAAATTATTGTCGGCCAGATAACGGTCAACTCGTTTTAAATACAGCAACGCGTAATTTTGCTGATGAATAAGGTTCTCGACATTCAGTTTCTGACTCAATGGCGAGGGCGTAGCCAGAATAGAAAGCAGTTCCTGTTGGTGCAGGATTATCCCGGTGAAACCATGCTGTTTCGCACTCTGCACGCCCTGAACAAACCAGGGCCAGTGCCAGATAAAGGTGCTATTCAGTTCCATCAACTGGTGGGGAATACGTTTCATCGCGACATCCTGCCATTATTTGATCGTTTATCATAATCGAGGACACAATGAAAAAATATGCGCTGGTCGGCACGGGAGGACGTGCAGGTTTATATATTTCAGCTATCGGCGGTCAATGGCGCGAAAATGCCAAACTGGTGGCCTTTTGCGATACCAATCAGACGCGCATGAATTACGCCAATACGCTGCTGCAAAAGGAAGGCGCCGAGCCCGTTTCCACCTGGAAAGCCGCGCAGTTTGAGGAGATGATCCGCGAAACCCGTCCGGATATTATTATCGTCACCACCATGGACCGCACGCATGATGACTATATCGTTCGAGCGCTGCACGCGGGCTGCGATGTAATCACCGAAAAACCGATGACCATCGATGAGAAGCGCGCCCTGCGCATTCTGGACGCCATTGAAGAAACCGGGCACACCGTGCGCGTGGCGTTCAACTATCGCTATGCACCACACCACAGCAAGGTGCGCGAACTGCTGATGCAGGGCGTGATCGGTCAGGTCACATCAGTGCACTTCGAGTGGCTGCTCAACACTGAACACGGGGCAGACTATTTCCGCCGCTGGCACCGCGAAAAACGCAACAGCGGCGGCCTGCTGGTGCATAAATCCACCCACCACTTCGATCTGATGAATTTTTGGCTGGCAAGCTACCCGGAACGCGTTTACGCCGAGGGCAGCCTGCAATTCTACGGCAAAGAAAACGCCGAAAAACGCGGCGTGACGCAGTTCTATCCACGCACTCACGGCTACGCGGAAGCGAAGAACGATCCGTTTGCACTGGAAATGGCGGAAAACGCACAGCTTAAAGCGCTCTATCTGGACGCCGAACATGAAGATAACTATTTCCGTGACCAGAGCGTCTTCAGCGATGGCATTACCATCGAAGATACCATGTCGGTACTGGTGAAATACCAGAACCAGGTACAGCTCACCTACTCCCTGAACGCTTACTTACCGTGGGAAGGGCTGAACGTGGTGTTCAACGGTACCGAAGGGCGTCTGGAGATGAAAATCATCGAGAAATCCTACGTTAACGCGGGCGGCAAACGCGAGAACGAAGGCAGCCTGGAGCTGTGTGATATCACCGTCTTCCCGATGTTTGCCGAGCCGTGGAAAGCGGATTTCACCCTCGGCGAAGGCGGCCACGGCGGTGGCGATAACGCCATGCTGGCGGATCTGTTCGGCGTGCCGGGCAACGACCCGCTACAACGCGCCGCCGACCACCGGGCCGGGGCGATGTCCATTCTCACCGGAATTGCCGGGAATATTTCGATGCAGCAGCAGCGCCCGGTCAATTTTAAAGAGTTTGAACTCGTTTCCCGCCTGACCAAACGTTAATCACCACGGCGCGGCGACCTGCCGCGCCGAGACCTCTGGTTAGTATTTTGCTGTTACTCACCTGCTTCTCTGTTTCGGAGTCGATAATGAATAAAATAGCTACAGGTGTTATCGCAACCCTTTTAATGTCCTGCACCACCGCCTGGGCGCAGCCCGTGGAATTACGCATGTCCTGGTGGGGCGGCAACAGCCGTCATCAGTCAACGTTAAAGGCTATCGCCGCGTTTGAACAAAAATACCCCGATATAAAAGTAAAGGCGGAATATACCGGCTGGGATGGCCATCTTTCGCGTTTAACCACGCAAATGGCGAGCGGTACCGAGCCCGATGTCATGCAAACCAACTGGCCATGGCTGATTATTTTCTCTAAAAATGGCGAAGGCTATTACGATTTAAATAAGCTGAAAGAGGTGCTGGATTTGGCGCAGTACGCGCCGGGCGATCTCAATTCCACCACCGTGAAAGGTAAACTTAATGGTCTGCCGATTTCGGTGAATGCCCCGGTGTTTTATTACAACGATGTCACCTGGAAAAAAGCGGGGCTGGCGTATCCAAAGAACTGGGATGAACTTTTTGCGGCGGGGAAAACCTTTCGCAGCACGTTAGGGGAAAACTATTATCCGTATGCGATGGTTGATCAGGATGTTATTTTACTACTCAACGCGTGGATGATGCAGAAATACAGTAAACCGATGTTTGACCCCAGTGGTAAATTCACCTGGAATGACGCGCAGTGGCAAGAGGCTTTTTCTTTTGTGAAACGTCTCAGCGACGATCACGTTATTCCAGGGCCAAAAACGATGTCCTCTTATGGCAAAGGCAATCTCTATGAGATGAAGCCCTGGATCACCGGCGAATGGGGCGGTACGTTTACCTGGAATATCTCTATCCGCATGTATATCAATAACATGACACCGCCCGCCAAACTGGTGTTAGGCGATTATGTTATGCAGCCGGGAGCACGTGATTCTGGTGTCTATTTTAAAACCGCGCAGATGTTCTCCATATCGAAATCGACCCGTCATCCGCAGGAAGCCGCAACGCTTATCAACTTCCTGCTGAATGACCCGCAGGCGGTGGAAGCATTAGGGCTCGAGCGCGGGATTCCGCTGAGTAAAACCGCAGAGAAAATATTGACCGACAACGGCACGATTGATCCGAACGACCCGGTCGTTGCCGGGCTGCGCCAGGCACAATCATTGCCCACAACCGCCGTTGCGACACCTTACATTGAGGATTTGCAGGTGGTGGATCAGTTCACTGCGGCGCGCGAGAAAATGGATCATGGCGGCCAGACGCCTGCGCAGGTTGCCGTCACATTCCGTCAGCAGGTTGAGCGTATTGTCCGGCGGTTGAACCGTTAATTTTTAAAACATCACCCAGCCCACCAGCGGCGCAACCAGCACCATCACCACGCCTGACAGCATCATCACCAGGCTTGCCACCACGCCCTCCTGCGGGCCCAGCTCGTAGGAGCGCGCGGTTCCGGCGCCGTGCGACGCGGCGCCAAATCCTGCGCCCTTCGCCATGCCTTCACGAATGGAGAGGCGTAAAAACAGTACATCGCCAATCGCCATGCCAAAGACGCCGGTCACCACCACGAACAACGCGACCAGATCCGGCTGCCCGCCGAGCGGTTTGGCCGCCGCCAGCGCAAACGGTGTGGTCACCGAGCGCACCGCCAGGCTGCGCTGAATTTCATCGGGCAGCGTAAATAATCGTGCCAGCCACACGGAACTGGTCACGGCCACCACCGTTGCGGTAATCACCCCGGCGGAAAGCGACATCCAGTGTCGCTTGATGATCGCCAGATTGTCATACACCGGCACGGCAAACGCGATGGTCGCCGGACCCAATAGCCACAGCAGCCAGTGCGCTTCGCCCATATAGTTTTGATAGGAGATATGACCGAACACCAGCATTAGCACCAGCAGAACCGGCGTTAACACCAGCGGCATCAGCGGCAGTTTGCGAAAGCGGCGATAGAGCCGTTTGTTGGCGAAATAGAGCACCAGCGTAATGGCGAGGCACAGCACGCTCAGCTGAAAGTTACTCATGGCGCATCCGCTTCAGTTCGTAGCGATAGACTTTATCCACCACCCACGCCGTCGCCCCGAGCACCATCATGGTGCTGAGCGCAATCACCAGGAAAATGCGCCAGCCATCAACCATCAGCAGTTGTGCATAATTCACCACCGCCACCACGGCTGGCACGAAGAAGAGCAGCATTTCGGCCAGCAGCCAGCGCGAGCCCGCGCGCACCCACTTCAGCGGCACAATATGGCAGACAATCAACGCCAGCATCAGCACCATCCCCACCAGATTGGCGGGCAGCGGCAGATTCAGCCAGTTCACCAGATATTCAGCAAAAACAAACAGCCCCGCATACAGAATGACCTGCACCGGCACCTGAAGACGTTGCAAAACGGAGGGCATCACGCGCCCTAAGGCCTCAGCCATGAAAGGAGTGTCCAGAAAAAATCAGAGACGCACAGTATAGTGAGCGCACGAGGATGGCAGAAATGAATTAAACTCATCGCAGGTATAGTTTCGAGGCATAATCATGGACATCAGAACGCTGCGCTATTTCGTTGAAGTGGTACGTCAGCAAAGCTTTACCCGCGCGGCGGAGAAACTCTTCGTTACGCAGCCCACCATCAGCAAGATGCTGAAAAACCTTGAAGATGAACTCAACAGCACCCTGCTTATCCGCGACGGACGCAAATTACTGCTCACCGATACCGGGCAGGTAGTGTTTGAACGCGGGCTGGTGATCCTCGACGAATTCCGCCAACTGGAAGCCGAACTGACCGATATCAACCATCTCAACAAAGGCCAGTTGCGCCTCGGCATCCCGCCCATGGTCGGCATGATGATGGCCGGGCCTATCAGCCTGTTTCGCCAGCGCTACCCCGGCGTAGAACTCAAAGTGTCCGAATTCGGCGGGCTGACGGTGCAGCAGGCGGTGATGAACGGCGAACTTGATTTAGCCATGACCGCGCTGCCGGTGGAAGAAGAGAGCGGCCTTGCGACATTGCCGCTATTCAGCCACCCGCTTTGCGTGCTGGTTCCCCGTTCCGGCGAGTGGCTGGAACAGACGTCGGTTTCCCCGGAGCAGCTCGCGGCACATCCTTTGCTTATCTATAACGAAGATTTCGCGCTGAGTCGTCAGTTGATGCATCTGTTTAATCAACATAACGTGAAGCCGCGTATCGCGGTGCGCAGCGGCCAATGGGATTTCCTCGCGGCGATGGTCCAGGCGGGTGTCGGCGTGGCGATTTTACCGGAACCGATTTGCGAAAGGCTGGATGCGAAAACGCTGCGCTGGCTGCCGCTCGAGAGCGAACTGCACTGGCAACTGGGCATGATCTGGCGCGAAGGGGTGTATTTGTCGCACAGCGCTCAGGCGTGGCTGAAGTGCTGCGAAGGGTTTTGGTTACCGAAGTAGGCAACCCTCACCCTAACCCTCTCCCACAGGGAGAGGGAACCGCTCGCAGATAAATGACAGAACAGCGCCGGTTGTCTCCCTCTCCCTGTGGGAGAGGGCCGGGGTGAGGGGCATCACTCACCTTCAATCAACAGCGCTTCCAGCAAATCAAGGTCATGCAGAAGTTTCTGCAACGTCTCATTACTGATCTGCCTTGTCGCACGCAGGTGATACAGCTCCCCGCGCTCTGAACGCAGCGCCGCCAGGCGGAAACGACGTTCCAGCTGCTCTTCCAGCATTGAGGTTTCCACGTCATTACGCCCATCGGCGCGGCGACGCAGGTTACCAATCACGCGGGAACTGACTTCCGTCAGCAACTGGTTATCAATGTTCTCCTGCGTATCCGCCGCCAGTCGTTCTTCCATCTTCTGAATCGCGACAATCGCCACTTCCGCCGTTGCGGACCGGGCCAGACGCTCCTCTTTTTGCTGCTGCGGCAGATCACGAACTTCAACGTGGCGCAGCAGAATCGGCAGCATAATCACGCCGACAAACAGTGAGAAGAGAATGACGCCTGCCGACAGGAACACCAGCTCATAGCGTGCCGGGAAGACGTTGCCATCGGGTAGCAGCAGCGGGATGGAGAGCACACCGGCAAGGGTAATCGCCCCGCGCACCCCGGCGAAGGAGGCAATGGCCAGCTCGCGCGTTGACCAGCTCCCGAACTCCATCGGTTTTTTCTTCAGGAAGCGTTGGCTGAAGCGCTGCATCGTCCACAGCCAGCCAAAGCGTACCAGCATCAGCGCCGCATAAATCAGCAGAATGTCGGTAAACAGCATCCAGATTTCAACGTTCGGATCTGCTTCTGCGGCCACCAGCGATGTTTCGAGAATGCCGGGTAATTGCAGGCCCAACAGCAGGAACACCATGCCGTTAAACACGAACTCCAGCATCGCCCAGGTGCTGTTGGCACGCAGACGCATCGCCAGCGGCGCGGTACGCATCACGCCGGAACGGGTGATGGTCATCCCCGCCGCAACCGCCGCGAGGATACCGGAAACGCCGACGTGTTCCGCAATCAGATAAGACGCGAACGGCAGCAGGAACAGCAGCACGATTTGCGTTGCAGGCTCATCGCCGCCCCAGCGGCTCAGGAAGCGCAGCGAGCGACCATACAGCCAGCTGACCACAAAACCGGCCAGGATGCCGCCAATCGCCACTTTCATAAATTCCAGCGTCGCGCCGCCAACGGTAAAGACCATCGTGCCCATGGCAACTGCCACGGCAAATTTCAGCGAGACCAGGCCAGAAGCATCGTTCATCAACGCTTCGCCCTGCAAGATGCCCATGATTTTCTTCGGAATGCGCCCTTCACCGACAATCCCGGAGAGCGCCACCGCATCGGTCGGCGACAGCACCGCCGCCAGCGCGAACGCAGGCACCAGTGGGATCCCTGGCACCAGCCAGTAAATCAGGAAACCAATACCAACCACCGTCACCAGCACCAGCGCAAGGGCCAGGCCGAGGATTTCGCGCCCGTGTTCAAGGAACTCGCGGGTCGGCGTTTTCCAGCCATCGGCGAACAGCAGCGGCGGAATAAACAGAACGAGGAACAGCTCCGGGTCGAACTCCACGTGCAGGCCGAAGGTCGGCCACGCCAGCAGCGCACCGATGGCGATCTGCATCAGCGGCAGCGGCACCTGAAATGGCAAGACACGGGTTACAACCCCGGAGAGCGAGACCACGAGGGTCATGATGAGTATGGTGAAGAATATTTCCATGCGATCCCTGTTTGCAGCGTTGTCTTATTATATGGAACGTAAAATATGAAGCGTCATGCCTCTGTATCATACGCATACCAGAGTAACGCAAAAGGAAACGAGACGATCCTTAAAATGAAAAAAAATGGGCAGCTTTCGCCACCCATTTCTTTTAAGGCCCGAACGATTTAAATCGCCCAGCCGCCCGCATAAAACGCCACCAGCGCCACCGCAATCACGATAGTGCCAACGTTCAGCTTACGCCATTCGCCCGATACCACGCGGCCAATCACCAGCGTAGCGAAACCAATCATAATGCCGGTCACGATGTTACAGGTCAGCACGATGAAAACGGCGGTAATCAGGCCAGACATCGCATCAACAAAGTCGTTGAAATCGATGCGCGCCACGTTGCTTAGCATCAGCAGGCCGACGTACATCAGCGCCGGAGCGGTGGCATAGGCCGGAACCAGGTAAGAAAGCGGAGAGAGGAACAGGATCAACAGGAACAGAACGCCGACGGTGATCGCCGTCAAGCCCGTTTTGCCGCCCGCCGCCGTACCGGCCGCAGATTCGATATACACTGCCGCTGGCGCTGCGCCAACAAACGCGGAGAACACGCTGCTCAGGGAGTCAGTGGTCAGCGCTTTGCCGCCGTTGATGATCTGCCCGTCTTTGTCCAGCAGGTTAGCCTGACCCGCTACGGCACGAATGGTGCCGGTGGCATCGAACACCGCCGTCATCACCAGCGCCAGTACGCTTGGCAGCACGATCGGGTTGAGCGCGCCCATAATATCCAGGCTGCCAATCAGGGAGTTACCGTTGTCATCGCTCAGAGAAGGCATGGCGAAGAAACCGGAGAAGTGTACATTCGGGTCGAAAATCAGGCCGACAATCGACACACCGATGA
Source organism: Pseudocitrobacter sp. CD920760 (assembly GCF_057782505.1). NCBI lineage: Bacteria > Pseudomonadati > Pseudomonadota > Gammaproteobacteria > Enterobacterales > Enterobacteriaceae > Pseudocitrobacter > Pseudocitrobacter sp. CD920760. The sequence goes on along the minus strand of NZ_CM173490.1, from coordinate 321,166 downwards.
TGGTCAGCAGGATGCCGCCCGGTACTTTCAGTTTTTCGAGGCCGATAATCATCGCCAGACCGACCAGCGACATAATCACCGGGAAGCTGGCGAAGTGACCCAGCGCAACCGGCAGACCATCCAGCGGGTTCTTAATCACCAGGCCAACGCCGTTTGCCGCAATCAGCAGCAGGAACAGGCCGATACCGATACCGGTGCCGTGCGCGATGCCCTGCGGCAAATTGCGCAAAATCCAGCTACGGATGCCCGTCGCAGAAATAATGGTGAACAGAACCCCCATCAGGAAGACCGCGCCGAGCGCGACCGGAATGCTGATATGCTGGCCCAGCACCAGACTGAACGCGGTGAACGCGGTCAGTGAGATAGCACAGCCAATAGCCAGCGGCAGGTTCGCCCACAGGCCCATCACGATGGAGCCGACACCCGCCACCAGACAGGTGGCTACGAAGACCGCAGCAGGCGGGAAGCCCGCTTTGCCCAGCATCCCCGGCACGACGATAACGGAATAGACCATCGCCAGGAAGGTGGTAAGACCGGCGACAATCTCCTGACGAACGGAGCTACCACGAGCAGAAATTTTAAACCAGGCGTCGAGTGAACCGCCGGTACGCGCTGAAGGCGTAGACATAGAAAACATCCCCTGAAAATTTTTATCATTCGTTCGCATACGTGGTGGAGCATCCACTGACAGTTAAACGTCATCTCCTTGTGCTTAAACCTCGCGGCAAAGGGGAGCCGCAAAAAAGCAAACGTTTAACTCCGCGCATACAAAACGGTTGAGCGTTACCTTCCACGCTGCACATGCAGAATGGGTACTTTCTGGACGACTCCGGCAAATTGACTAAGCATAAAACGTCAAAAATGCCAGAAGAAGGCGTCAGAATTTTAAGGCAAACGATTATCTGGTTTTTATGGCACCATTTTCAACTGATGTTTACGCCATTTCGCTAAATTTCGCTTATGACGATGAAGAAATCGCCAACCTGTGCGCAAACGTTATCGTTCATGCGCAATCCGACAACAATTTCGTTGCAAATCGGGCGCTACTCGCCGGGCAGAGAAAAGGGACCGCCCTTTTCAATCGCCTGCTGCCAGGCCGGACGCGCTTCCACACGCGCCTTCCATGCGGCGATATTGGGCAGAGACGGTATCCCGCCGCGAGAAAGCAGCGCAAACAGTGGAAAACTCATCTGGATGTCCGCCATGCTCGGGTTTTCCCCCGCAAACCACGGCGTTTTCGCAAGATGCGACTCGATAAACCCGGCATGCGTGGCAATCTGATTATTCAGCCAGGCTTTCTGAACGCCCGTTCCCAGCACTTTTCCCACCGTGCGCAACCCCAACGGCACCGGGGATTTGCCCAGCATCTGCAAAACCAGCTTGATCATCATGAGCGACATCAACGAGCCTTCGGCATAGTGCAGCCAGAAGCGATACTGCAATTTGCCTTCGATATCCTGCGGTTTAAAGCGGCTTTCGGGATCGCCGATTTCCTGGAGATATTCGAGGATCGCGCCAGATTCAGCGATAACGTGGCCGTCATTCTCGACAATCGGCGATTTACCCAGCGGATGGATTTTTTTCAGAGAGTCAGGAGCCAGCATATCAGCCCCGCGCTGATAGCGGATAATCTGGTAAGGCAGGTTCAACTCTTCCAGCGCCCAGAGCACGCGCTGCGAGCGGGATTGATTCAGATGGTGGACGGTTAACATGGTTTTCTCCGCAGGTTTGTTCAAATTAACTATAGGAACAGACGGCAATCCCCGTAAAAATTGCGGCGAAAAAAACGTCAATCCGACTGGCGAACAGGGGGAGGAGAGGTAGACTTAAAGTGTCAGCACAAACCGGAACCTCCAACCCGTAGCTCGACCGAGGGATGCTGATGTCGGGGGAAACCCTCCCATGAACCAGTGGGATAGAGCGAAAGACAAAGACCGGAACATACGAAAGCGCCCAGTTGTGGCGCTTTCGTTTTTTATTCGTCTTCCAGCAGGCGTGCGCCCGTTCCTTCTTCCCCCAGTTTGTCGCCAGGGTTGCGCAGCGGGCAGTCACGCAGCGACATACAGCCGCAACCGATGCAGCCATCAAGCTGATCGCGTAGCGCTTCCATCGAGTGAATGCGTTTATCCAGCTCCTGACGCCACTGAGTGGTCAGCCGTTTCCAGTCTTTTTGCCCCAGCGTATGCCCTTCTGGCACCACGCCCAGCGACTCGCCGATCGTGGCAAGCGGAATGCCCAGCCGCTGCGCGATTTTAATGATTGCTACATAGCGCAGCACGTCACGTTTGTATCGCCGCTGGTTGCCCGCGTTGCGCTGGCTGCGGATGAGCCCTTTGCTCTCATAGAAGTGCAAAGCGGAGACGGCAACCCCGGTACGTCTGGCGACTTCACCCGGCGTGAGCAGCGTTTTAATGCGCGTTGGTTTTTTTTCCATTTTCTGCTTTACCTCAAGTTAACTTGAGGAATTATACTCGCCAGCAAGACAAAAGTTGAAGCAAAAATAGACAACGGGGAGAGCCTTATGTCCCATCGGGAAATTATTCAAACGCTTATCGAATGGATAGATGAACATATCGATCAACCACTTAACATTGATATCGTGGCGAAAAAATCCGGGTATTCGAAATGGTATCTGCAACGGATGTTCCGCACCGAGATGCATCAAACGCTGGGCGACTACATTCGCCAGCGTCGTCTGTTATTGGCTGCGCAGGAGTTGCGTAATACCCAGCGCCCGATTTTCGATATTGCGATGGATCTGGGTTATGTTTCCCAGCAGACCTTCTCACGTGTTTTCCGCCGTGAATTCGACCGCACGCCGAGCGACTATCGCCACCGTCTGTCAGCATGAGTATCACGCCGGATAGCGCTGCGCTTATCCGGCCTACAGGTAAAACAGAGCCCTTTCCTTATGTAACTATTGTCAGCGATAAATGGCGCAATTTGCTGCGTTTACCTCTGGTGAATAAAACAGCAATTGTGATATAGTTCACACTATAGAGTGAAACAAAAACAGCGTTTCATATCATTTGTGAATGCCTGTCGATAGCCAGAGTGGACTACACCTCCGTGAGAACGCCGCGCTGTCAGGGCATACCGTTTATCTCTGAGGATAAGGTCTCATGGTTTCTATCTCTACAGGTGTCGTACTGTTACGCTGGCCGCTTTTCAGCGCCATTCTGATGTTCCTTGCCAGTACTCTGAAAATCCGCTTACGCAAAGCTGATTACGCGGGCCTCGCGGTGATTTGTAGCGCGCTGGGCGTGGCGTCGGCCTGCTGGTTCGCAACGGGGTTGCTGGGAATTACGATGGTGGATATTGCGACTATCTGCAATAACATCAAAGAGGTGATGGTGGAAGTGATGAGCCAGACACCGCCAGAATGGCCGATGGTGTTGACCTGATAAAAATTTTATCCATAAAAAAACCTGCTTTCGCAGGTTTTTTTATGTCTGAAAATCAGAACGGGATATCGTCGTCGAAATCCATCGGCGGTTCGTTAGACGGTGCCGGAGCGGCCTGCTGCTGCGGGCGAGACTGCGCGCCGCCGCTGAACTGGTTGCCGCCCTGCGGCTGCTGAGGCTGGCCCCAACCGCCCTGCTGCTGACCCTGACCACCTGCCGGTGCGCCACCGCCCTGACGGCCACCCAGCATCTGCATGGTGCCGCCAACGTTGACGACCACTTCGGTGGTGTATTTTTCAACGCCGGACTGATCGGTCCATTTACGGGTACGCAGCTGGCCTTCAATATAAACCTGAGAGCCTTTACGCAGGTATTCACCCGCAACTTCCGCGAGTTTGCCGAACAGCACAACACGGTGCCATTCAGTCTGCTCTTTCATTTCACCGGTCGCTTTATCACGCCAGGATTCGGAAGTAGCCAGCGTAATGTTGGCAACTGCGCCACCATTCGGCATGTAGCGTACTTCCGGGTCCTGGCCCAGATTACCGACGAGAATCACCTTGTTTACGCCTCTGCTGGCCATGATTGTCTCTCCTGAATGTGTTTCTTAATAGTGTAAACGCGCGATTGTAGCATTTCAAAGAGGCGTTTTGATAGCATGCGACGGTGATTCCACTAAACTCGTTTACGTTGAATATCTTACACTCAACAATGGAATGCACATTCCACCACTGTATATTCATTCAGGGTGAGTTGTGTCATAATTAGCCGTTTCCGCCGTTTGTCCTTCAAGCAAATCTGGCAAGCCGAGTCTCTACCGGGAAAGGTAAATGGATAAGATCGAAGTTCGGGGCGCCCGCACCCACAATCTCAAAAATATCAACCTCATCATCCCGCGCGACAAACTGATTGTCGTTACCGGGCTGTCGGGGTCTGGCAAATCTTCACTGGCTTTCGACACCCTTTACGCCGAGGGGCAGCGTCGCTACGTCGAATCGCTTTCTGCGTATGCGCGCCAGTTCCTGTCGCTGATGGAGAAGCCGGATGTCGATCATATTGAAGGGCTGTCGCCTGCTATCTCTATTGAGCAGAAGTCGACCTCCCATAACCCGCGTTCCACGGTCGGGACCATTACCGAAATTCACGACTACCTGCGTCTGCTGTATGCGCGCGTAGGCGAGCCGCGCTGCCCCGATCACGACGTGCCGTTGGCGGCGCAAACCGTCAGCCAGATGGTAGACAACGTGCTGACGCAGCCGGAAGGCAAACGCCTGATGCTGCTGGCGCCTATCATTAAAGAGCGTAAAGGCGAGCACACCAAAACGCTGGAAAATCTGGCAAGCCAGGGCTATATCCGCGCGCGTATCGATGGCGAAGTGTGTGACCTGTCCGATCCGCCGACGCTGGAACTGCAAAAGAAACACACCATTGAAGTGGTTATCGACCGCTTCAAGGTGCGCGAAGACCTGGCGCAGCGTCTGGCCGAGTCGTTTGAAACCGCGCTGGAGCTTTCCGGCGGCACGGCGATCGTCTCCGATATGGACGATCCGAAAGCGGACGAACTGCTCTTCTCCGCCAACTTCGCCTGCCCGATTTGCGGCTATAGCATGAGCGAACTGGAACCGCGTCTGTTCTCGTTCAACAACCCGGCGGGCGCGTGCCCAACCTGTGACGGTCTGGGCGTGCAGCAATATTTCGACCCGGATCGCATCATTCAGAACCCGGAGCTGTCGCTGGCGGGTGGCGCGATTCGCGGTTGGGATCGCCGTAATTTCTACTATTTCCAGATGCTGCGCTCGCTGGCGGAGCATTATGATTTCGACGTTGAAGCGCCGTGGGGCAGCCTTAATGCGTCAGTGCAGAAAGTGGTGCTGTACGGTTCCGGTAAAGAATCTATCGAATTCAAATATATGAACGATCGCGGCGATACCTCCGTGCGTCGTCATCCGTTTGAAGGCGTGCTGCACAACATGGAACGCCGCTACAAAGAGACGGAATCCAGCGCGGTGCGCGAAGAGCTGGCGAAATTCATCAGCAACCGTCCATGCACCAGCTGCGACGGCACGCGTCTGCGCCGCGAAGCGCGCCACGTGTACGTTGAAAACACTCCGCTGCCGACCATCTCCGACATGAGCATCGGCCATGCGATGGACTTCTTCAATAATCTGAAACTTTCCGGCCAGCGCGCGAAAATCGCTGAAAAAGTGCTGAAAGAGATTGGCGATCGCCTGAAGTTTTTGGTCAACGTTGGCCTGAACTACCTGACGCTCTCCCGCTCGGCAGAAACCCTTTCCGGCGGTGAAGCCCAGCGTATCCGTCTGGCAAGCCAGATTGGCGCAGGGTTAGTCGGCGTGATGTACGTGCTGGATGAGCCTTCCATCGGCCTGCACCAGCGCGACAACGAACGTCTGCTCGGCACATTGATTCACCTGCGTAACCTCGGTAACACGGTGATCGTGGTCGAACACGACGAAGACGCCATTCGCGCCGCTGACCACGTGATCGACATCGGACCGGGCGCGGGTGTACACGGTGGTCAGGTTGTCGCGGAAGGGACGCTGGACGACATCATGGCAGTGCCAGAGTCGTTAACCGGCCAGTTCATGAGCGGCAAACGAAAAATCGACGTGCCGAAAAATCGTGTCCCCGCGGACCCGGCAAAAGTCCTGAAACTGAGCGGCGCGCGCGGCAACAACCTGAAAGATGTCACGTTGACGCTGCCCGTCGGCCTGTTTACCTGCGTCACCGGGGTATCCGGTTCCGGTAAATCAACGCTGATTAACGACACCTTGTTCCCGATTGCTCAGCGCCAGCTTAATGGCGCAACTATCGCCGAACCTGCGCCGTATCGCGATGTTCAGGGGCTCGAGCACTTCGACAAAGTCATCGACATCGACCAAAGCCCAATTGGCCGTACGCCGCGCTCTAACCCGGCAACCTACACCGGCGTCTTTACGCCTGTGCGTGAGTTGTTTGCGGGCGTGCCGGAATCACGCGCGCGCGGCTATACGCCGGGGCGTTTCAGCTTTAACGTACGCGGCGGGCGCTGCGAAGCGTGTCAGGGCGATGGCGTGATCAAAGTCGAAATGCACTTCCTGCCGGATATCTACGTGCCGTGTGACCAGTGCAAAGGCAAACGCTATAACCGCGAAACGCTGGAGATTAAGTACAAAGGCAAAACCATCCACGAAGTGCTGGATATGACCATCGAAGAAGCACGTGAGTTCTTCGATGCTGTACCGGCGCTGGCGCGTAAGCTGCAAACCCTGATGGATGTCGGCCTGACCTACATTCGTCTCGGCCAGGCGGCGACGACGCTATCGGGTGGTGAAGCCCAGCGCGTCAAACTGGCGCGTGAGCTCTCCAAACGCGGTACCGGGCAGACGCTGTACATTCTTGATGAGCCGACCACCGGCCTGCATTTCGCGGATATTCAGCAACTGCTGGAAGTGCTGCACCAGTTGCGCGACCAGGGCAACACCATCGTGGTAATTGAGCACAACCTTGATGTGATCAAAACCGCCGACTGGATTGTTGACCTCGGCCCGGAAGGCGGCAGCGGCGGCGGGGAGATTCTCGTCTCCGGCACGCCAGAAACCGTCGCCGAATGCGAAGCCTCACATACGGCGCGTTTCCTTAAACCGATGCTGAAGTAGTCATTTCACTAGCTGCTGCCGGGTTTGTTCCGGCAGTAGCGTGATTGCCTGCTGATACGAGGCATCCACCAGGTAGTAAATTTGCGAATCCGGCAACGTGCCGTCGAGGTAAACCGTGCTCCAGTGCGCTTTATTGAGATGACGGCTGGGACGCACATCGCTGTGCTGCTGGCGCAGCAGTTCTGCCAGCTCAGGGCTGGTTTTCAACGACACCGCCGGGCGTTCTTCCACCTCTTTGATCATCGCGAAAAGCACATCCGCGACCTTAATCTGCGTCGCTTTCCAGTCGCTGTGTACGCTTTGCTCTGCGCCACTCTTCGCCATGCAGTACACCAAAAGATCCGAACTGGTCATATTATACCTCTTAGTCTCACGAGCCACGGTGTGCCAAACGTCATCACCTCAGTGTGCAACAAGTCGCCGAAAGGTGAAACCTTCCGGCGACTGATTTTTGACTAAAAAAGCATCATTTATTTACAGGGGGCGTTTAGTACTCAGAATTAACAATCACTTCTTCATTGTACTTGCCCGCCTGCGGCAGCGGTCGATACGTGGAGTTTGAGGCGCGCAGCACGCGGATACCACGGGCACCGGCTTCACGCGCCGCCGAGATATCGTTATCCGAATCGCCGTAGAAGACCTTCACGCCCTTCTCTTTCAGCCACTGTGTTTTGGTATTCTGGCCCGGTTTGTCACCGGCAAAAATGACCGGATTCATGCTGGTCGCCGGGATCAGGAAATAGTCCTGCAACGTTTTGGAGACCGTTTCGGTTTTGGTTTCGCTACGCCCGGTAACGAAATAGATGCTGTCGCCGCGCTTCACGTGCATCGCAATCAGTGAACGGGCCACTTCTTTCGGAATGCTGAACTCATCCCAGCCGTTGTTCATTTTTTCCCAGAATGCAGGATTCTTCAGATACTCTTCGCTGCCCGGAGACCAGGTTTTCTGCCCGCGCCAGAAGCCGGGGCTGGAAAACAGCACCGTATCGTCGATATCAAAACCCACCGCCATCGGTGGATGATTCATCAGGCTGTTTTCAATTTGCGCCACTGATACCCAGTGGATGGGTGCCTGTTCGGCCAGTTTAGCGACATCCGTACCCGGATAGAGCGGAGATGGTGATGAAGCGTGAGCGGTAACCGTGTTATTTAACGCGAACAACAAACAAACGGCGCTCAGCGCCTGTGTGATCTTGCGCATAGTTTTCCCTAAATCGTCGTCTTGTTTTTGTTTTAAAGTGAGTGATACTTCAAAAAATTAGAAAGACCTTAACGGTTACAGGGTGTGAAGGGAAGGATTTTCCAGGATTTATCCTGGAAAAAGGATAAGGGATCACACTTTTGCGTGGCGGGACTCTTCATGCGGCAGCAATGCCGCATGAAGAGTAAGTACTCGCTTACATTACCGCCGCAAATGCCTGCGCGACACGGTGCACGTTACGCGAATTCAGCCCGGCAACGCACATACGACCGCTGGCAATCAGGTAGACGCCAAACTCATCACGCAGGCGATCAACCTGTGCCGCGCTCAGGCCGGTATAGCTGAACATACCGCGTTGCTTGAGGAGGTAATCGAAATTCCCGTCCGGCATGGCTTCTTTCAGTACGTTCACCAGCGCCTGACGCATGTCCAGAATACGCGCGCGCATGGCTTCCACTTCCGCCAGCCACGAGGCCTTCAGCACGTCGTCGTTCAACACGGTAGACACAAGCTGCGCACCGGTCGTCGGCGGGCTGGAGTAGTTACGACGTACCGTCGCCTTCAACTGGCCCAGCACGCGCCCTGCCGCATCAGCATCTTCGCAGACCACGGACAAGCCGCCGATACGCTCACCGTACAACGAGAAAATTTTTGAAAATGAGTTACTCACCAGCACCGGTAAGCCCGCCGCCGCAATCGTACGGATGGCATAGGCATCCTGCTCCATGCCGCCGCCAAAGCCCTGATAGGCGATATCAAGGAACGGGATCAGGTTACGCGCCTTCAGCACCTCCGTCACCGCATCCCACTGACTGTTCGTCAGGTCCGCGCCGGTTGGGTTGTGGCAGCACGGATGCAGCAGCACGATGCTTTGCGCAGGCAACGTGTTGAGGGTTTCCAGCAGCGCGTCAAAACGCACGCCATTGGTCTCACCGTCAAACCACGGATAGGTTTTGACCGTAAAGCCCGCGCCTTCAAAGATAGCGACGTGGTTTTCCCAGGTCGGATCGCTGACCCAGACGCCGGAATCCGGGAAGTAACGTTTGAGGAAATCCGCCCCCACTTTCAGCGCACCGGAACCGCCCAGCGTCTGAATGGTGGCGACGCGTTTCTGCGCCAGCACCGGGTGGTCGGCACCAAACAGTAGCGGCGCAATGGCCTGACGGTAGCTGTTCAGCCCTTCCATTGGTAGGTAAAGCGAGGCGCTATGCGGCTCGGCGGCAAGGCGCTTCTCCGCATCAGCAACGGCCTGAAGCTGGGGGATGATGCCCTCTTCGTTGTAGTACAGACCGATACTGAGGTTCACTTTATCGCTGCGCGGATCGTCTTTGAAACGCTCCATCAGCGAAAGAATAGGGTCGCCAGCGTAGGCGTCAACTTTTTGAAACACGAGGTGGTTCTCCAGGTTTACAGAAGGCAGGTAATTACACAATAAACCGGAAGCGGGAGAAGGTCGAGAGGATGTTGTCGCCGGATGTTATCAAATAGTAGGCCGGGTAAGGCGCAGCCGCCACCCGGCACCACGCCAAACCGCACAATCAATCAATATACTTCATCGCCACGCGCGACGTCAGACGCGTGATAAGTTCGTAAGCACTCACTTTTGTGATTTCCGCGATGCGTTCAACGGGCAGCCCTTCGCCCCACATCACCACCGGATCGCCCGCTTTATCCTGCGCTTCTGGCCCCAGGTCAACGCAAATCATATCCATCGCCACGCGGCCGACAATCGGCACTTCACGGCCATTAACCAGCACCGGGGTGCCGGACGGCGCAGCGCGCGGATAGCCGTCGCCATAGCCCATCGCCACCACGCCCAGCCGCGTATCACGCTCGCTGACCCAGGTACCGCCGTAGCCGACCGGCTCACCGGCTTTATGCTCGCGCACGGCAATCAGGCTGGAGGTCAGCGACATCACCGGCTGGAAGCCGAAATCCGGCCCCCAGGGCTTTTGTTCCAGCGGCGATACGCCATAGAGAATGATGCCCGGACGCGCCCAGTCGAAATGCGACTGTGGCCACAGCAAAATGCCGCCAGACGCTGCGATAGAGCGTTTCCCCGGCTTGCCTTCACAGAAAGTGTTGAAGATATCGAGCTGTTTTTCCGTCGCGCCGCACTCGGGTTCATCGGCACGCGCAAAGTGGCTGACGATGTTGACCGGCTGACTGACATTTTTACACTGGCTCAGACGCTGGTAAAACGCATCCGCTTCTTCGGGGCGAATACCCAGCCGATGCATACCGGTGTCGAGCTTCATCCACACCGTTACCGGGCGGCTGAGCTGCGCGGTTTCCAGCGCTTCCAGCTGTTCCATATTATGCACAGCGGTATGCAGTTGCTGTTCAGCGATAAGCGGCAGATCGGTGGCGTTAAAGAAGCCTTCCAGCAGTAAGATGGGTTGCGTAATGCCGCCCTCGCGCAACCGCAGGGCCTCTTCCAGACGTGCGACGCCAAAGGCGTCGGCATCGGGGAGCGTTCGCGCGGTCTCCAGAAGACCGTGTCCGTAGGCGTTCGCTTTCACCACCGCAACCAGTTTGCTGGCGGGCGCCAGTTCACGCAGACGTTGCAGATTGTGTCGCAGAGCGCGGCGGTTAATCACTACAGTTGCCGCTTGCATTTGTGTTCCTTGAAAAGTGTTTGCTTGAGTTACCTGAATCAATCTTGTTATTCGTCGTCGTACTGCGGGCCCGCGTAGTTATCGAAACGCGACCATTGCCCGTTAAAGGTAAGACGCACGGTACCGATCGGACCGTTACGCTGCTTACCGATAATAATCTCGGCGATACCTTTTAAGTCACTGTTTTCGTGATAAACCTCATCACGGTAGATAAACATGATTAAGTCGGCATCCTGTTCGATTGAGCCGGATTCACGCAGGTCGGAGTTGACCGGGCGTTTATCGGCTCGTTGTTCCAGTGAACGGTTAAGCTGCGACAGCGCCACCACAGGCACATGTAATTCTTTTGCTAACGCTTTGAGTGAGCGGGAGATTTCCGCGATTTCCAGCGTACGGTTGTCGGAGAGCGACGGCACGCGCATCAGCTGAAGGTAGTCGATCATGATAAGGCCAATGCCATCATGTTCGCGGGCAATACGACGCGCGCGGGAGCGCACTTCCGTCGGCGTCAGGCCGGAGGAGTCATCGATGTAGATGTTACGCTTCTCAAGCAGAATGCCCATGGTGCCGGAAATTCGCGCCCAGTCTTCATCATCCAACTGACCGGTACGGATTTTGGTTTGATCGACGCGCGACAGTGACGCCAGTGAACGCATCATAATCTGTTCCGATGGCATCTCCAGCGAGAAGATCAACACCGGCTTATCCTGCAACATCGCCGCATTTTCGACGAGGTTCATTGCAAATGTCGTTTTACCCATCGACGGACGCGCGGCGACGATAATCAAATCCGACGGTTGCAGCCCCGCGGTTTTTTTATTGAGATCGTCATAACCTGTGTTTACACCCGTCACACCATCGTGCGGCTGCTGGAAAAGTTGCTCGATACGCGCGACGGTGGCATCCAGCACATCGGCAATATTTTTCGGGCCTTCATCTTTATTGGCGCGGCTTTCCGCAATTTTAAACACGCGGGATTCCGCGAGATCGAGCAAGTCTTCGCTGGTGCGACCCTGAGGATCAAACCCGGCTTCGGCGATTTCATTCGCCACCGAAATCATCTCACGGACAACGGCACGTTCGCGCACGATATCGGCGTAGGCGCTGATATTCGCGGCACTTGGCGTATTTTTTGACAACTCCGCCAGATAAGCAAAACCGCCAACGCTATCAAGCTGCCCCTGACGCTCCAGCGATTCCGCGAGCGTAATCAGGTCGATCGGGCTGCCAGTTTCCTGTAAGCGCCCCATTTCAGTAAAGATATGGCGGTGCGGACGGGTATAAAAATCATCAGAGACAACACGCTCGGCGACGTCGTCCCAGCGTTCGTTATCCAGCATCAAACCGCCCAACACCGACTGTTCCGCTTCAATCGAGTGCGGCGGCACTTTCAGCCCGGCGACCTGAGGATCACGCTCACGAGCTTCAGTCTGTTGTTTGTTGAAGGGTTTATTTGCTGCCATAGTGAATGGAGTTACCGAGATAAAGATTGGGTCGAAAGATTACCACATTGTTCAGGAGGAAGCATGGCAACACGCATCGAATTTGACAAGCATGGCGGCCCCGAAGTACTCAAGGCCGTAGACTTCACCCCCGCCGATCCGGCGAGCCACGAAGTGCAGGTCGAGAACAAGGCTATCGGTATTAACTATATCGATACCTACATCCGCAGCGGGCTTTATCCACCACCGTCGCTGCCAAGCAGCCTGGGTACCGAAGCGGCGGGCGTGGTGACGAAAATCGGTAAAGACGTGAAACACGTTAACATCGGCGATCGGGTGGTTTACGCGCAGTCTGCGCTGGGTGCCTATAGCGCAGTGCATAACGTGGCGGAAGATAAGGTGGCGATTTTGCCAGATGCCATCACTTTTGAGCAGGCGGCGGCGTCGTTCCTGAAAGGACTGACGGTGTTTTACCTGCTGCGCAAAACCTATGAAATCCAACCGGACGAGCCGTTCCTGTTCCATGCCGCAGCGGGCGGCGTAGGGCTGATTGCCTGCCAGTGGGCGAAAGCGCTGGGCGCGAAACTTATCGGTACCGTCGGCAGCGCGGAGAAGGGCAAACGTGCGCTGGAGGCCGGTGCGTGGCAGGTGATTAACTATCGCGATGAGAATATCGTCGAACGTGTGAAGGAGATTACCGGCGGTAAGAAAGTGCGCGTGGTGTATGACTCGGTCGGGAAAGATACCTGGGAAGCGTCGCTGGATTGCCTGCAACGTCGCGGGTTGATGGTGAGCTTCGGCAACTCCTCCGGGCCAGTCACGGGTGTGAACCTGGGAATTCTCAACCAGAAAGGTTCGTTATACGTGACCCGCCCTTCCCTGTACGGCTACGTGACAACGCGCGAAGAGTTGCAGGAAGCGAGCAATGAGCTGTTCTCGTTGATTGCCAGCGGTGTGATTAAAGTGGATGTGGCAGAGAAACAGAAGTTTGCGCTGTCGGATGCGAAGCATGCGCACGAGGTTCTTGAGAGCCGGGCGACACAGGGTTCGAGCCTGTTAATCCCCTAGAAAAGCTTAGGGCTTCCACATGGGAAGCCCTTACTTTTTTTAGTTCGGCTGTATGTAGGGTACAGCTCGATGAATTCGTTAACGGCGCAATAGTGACAGATTTATTACGCGAAACCTATGCAGTTTTATGCAAAATTTCTATTGTGTGACGAACCCCTCAATACCTTAGTAACGCCAACGGTTATTACTCCGATACTCGGGGATCTTTGGTGTTTTAATCGCCCGAATCACCCATACCACGGCAATCGCCAGCAGTAACCAGGGCAGTAATTTAAACATCAGCGCGAATAAGCCGCCGACAAACATTAGCGCCGTGGCGACAAAAAGCGCGGCAATAATGCCCAGTAGTGAAACGCCCGTTACCAGCAGCATCACAAAAAATCCAATCACAAACAGTAGCTCAAACATGGCTCTCTCCCAAAGATATCGTCATTCTCTGTCTGTGCTATTACAAGAATCATGCCAAAATTAACTTATTGATATTCAATAAAAACGCCCGACAACTACGTGCCGGGCGTGGTGAATTTGACCAGTTTTTAGTGAAATTTTAACGCTTATCGGCAACCAGCTTCAGTGCGTGCTCCAGCACGTTGATATCCGCTCCGGCTTTGTGGGCGTTCTCACTCAGGTAGCGACGCCACTGGCGCGCGCCCGGAATGCCCTGGAACAGACCCAGCATATGACGCGTCACGTGGCCCAGATAGGTGCCGTTACTCAGTTCACGTTCGATGTAGGGGTACATCGCGCGCACCACCGCAACCGGGTCCGCATCCGCACCTTCGATACCAAAGATTTCGCGATCGACCGTCGCCAGAATACCGGGGTTCTGGTACGCCTCGCGCCCGACCATGACGCCATCCATATGTTCCAGATGGGTTTTCGCCTCTTCCAGCGATTTAATGCCGCCGTTGATCGACATTGTGAGGTGCGGGAAGTCACGCTTCAGTTGATACACGCGCGGATAGTCCAGCGGCGGGATCTCACGGTTCTCTTTTGGGCTGAGACCAGAAAGCCAGGCTTTGCGCGCATGGATGATGAACATCTCGCACTCGCCGCGTCCGGCCACCGTATTGATAAAGTCGCAGAGGAATTCGTAGCTATCCTGGTCATCGATGCCAATACGCGTTTTCACCGTCACAGGAATGGATACCACATCGCGCATCGCTTTCACGCAGTCGGCGACCAGTTGGGCATTGCCCATCAGACAGGCGCCGAACATCCCGTTCTGTACGCGATCGGACGGGCAGCCGACGTTGAGGTTAATCTCGTCATAACCACGCTCTTCTGCCAGTTTCGCGCACTGCGCCAGCGCCGCCGGATCGCTACCGCCAAGCTGCAATGCGACCGGGTGCTCTTCTTCGCTGTAGGCCAGGTAGTCGCCCTTACCGTGAATAATCGCTCCAGTGGTGACCATTTCCGTGTACAGCAGCGTGTGGCGCGACAACTGGCGCAGGAAATAGCGGCAGTGTCTGTCGGTCCAGTCGAGCATCGGCGCGATGGAAAAACGGTGTGCAGGGAAAACGGTGGACGAAGATTCTGGCATGGCGATTTATTAAGCATTCTGAAAAAGGGGCGCTACTATAGCACAAAGCAAAAGCGGTGAGGCAAGGTTGCGATGGTGTATCGGCGGTGGGCGCGGTGAATCGCCCGGGGCGCTGAGCTTGCCGGGCCTACGGTGGCTAAGGTGCGGCTGGCTGCCCGAGGCGCTGCGCTTGCCGGGCCTACGGGGGCATCTACCGGGTAGGCCGGATAAGCGTAGCGCATCCGGCAAAAGGCTCAGAACGTGACGCTTAACTGCGCGCCAGCCCCCCAGGTTTCATCTTCACCAACCAGCCCCATCAGGTCGACATGCACGCGGTTAAACGGCGCGAAACCCACACCGCCGGTGAAGACATTACTGTCATTATTCTTCACGTCCGCACGATAACCAGCGCGCACGGCGAGCCAGTCGAGTGGGCGAACTTCCGCCCCGACGCCAACATACTGCGAGTTATCCTCGCTTTTAAACCCTTTTGTTTCGGTCAAATCGCCATCGGCACTCACCGTCACCAAATCGTTATGCCACGCCACCCCAGCGGTCACCAGCGGGCGGATCTGGTAGGTGTCTTTATAGTTGGTCGTCACGCCCGTTTCACCATTGGTGATAAAGACATCTTTGGTGTCGATATCCCGGGAGATCAGGTTTTGCCCGCTCACGCCCACCGTCCAGTTCTCGCCAAAGTCAGCCGCAATACCGGCATCGACGTTAAAGCCGGTATCATCGTTGCGGTAGCGGCTGCTGTTCCAGTCACTGCTGTCATAGTTGTAGATAGAGGTGGTGTAGTTATAGAGCCAGGTTTTTTGCAGCTTTGGCGTGATGCCGACCGAAACGGGCACATCGCCCAGCTCAAATTGCCGCGCCACCGCGACGCCGTAGTCAGAGACAATCGCCACGCGCCCTGAAGCTGTTGAATTAAGGTGTTTGGTGATTTCATCCGAGCCCCCCACCACGGCTTTTCCGGCCTCAGTAATCGCCGTCGTCTGGCTGCCTTCAATTCCTCTCAGGTAATCAATATCACCTTGATCGATAGCGGAACTCACCCGCCCATGGGCATAGGCTTTGGTGACAAACGCCACCGACAGCACGTCGTTTGGAATGCTGACGGCAATCCCTGCCCCTCCGCTGGCGCGCGCGGTTTTGCCCTTCAGATAATCCAGCTCGCTGGCCAGATCGCCTGCCGCGCCCTGAAACTGCCCTAACGTACCCTGTGGGTCGAGCAGAATATCCTGCAAAGTTAGGTCATTAAGTACGCCGCGATAGTTATTAACTTTGTCATTAATCTCGTCGATTTCATCCTGAAGATTGTCTTTATCGGTAATTTGCGCACCCACGGCAGGAAGAATCACCGTAATGTCATCGTCCGGTTTGGCTTTCGCCAACAGCGCGGGGTTAATCAGCACGCCGCTCCCGTAATTTGCCGACGCCACGCCGGTGCCCCCCATCGCATCATTTCGCGCTTCTGACCAGGTGTTGGCGGCATGCGCCTGATTTGCCATAAACAAAGATGCCGTAAGCGGGAGAATCGTGTTTCTAATGTTTTTTTTCACAGTTATTCCGTTCATTTGCAGGTGAATACGCCCCATACCCATGAAGCATAAGGGTGAACTATTGCTGTGAATGCGTTGAATTAAGAGGAAAAAACACAGGATATGTCAGGATTATTGGCAATTTATAATTATGATTAACGTCAGCTTTATTTATAGATGAGGTCAAAAGCGCTTCCCAGCTTTTCTCGCGTTGTCGGCAAGAAATGGCGATGTTTAGGATTTACCTCAGGTTGGCGATTATTCAGGCACTCGGTGTTTTTGCCATAACATGGTAAAGTAGAGGTCTATTTCCCCCGTAGCGCGAGGACGCAAAATGGATAAGACCACTTCGCAAGATATGTTGGCGCAGGCTGAAAAGCTGTGTGCGCAGCGCGGCGTGCGCCTGACTCCACAGCGTCTGGAAGTGCTACGTCTGTTGAGCCTGCAACAGGGTGCCATCAGCGCGTACGATCTTCTCGATCTATTACGCGTGAAAGAGCCGCAGGCTAAGCCGCCTACCGTTTATCGCGCGCTGGAATTCTTACTCGAGCAAGGGTTTGTGCATAAGGTGGAATCCACCAACAGCTATGTGCTGTGCCATCTTTTTGATCAACCTACGCATACATCGGCGATGTTTATCTGCGATCGCTGCGGCGTGGTGAAGGAAGAGTGTGCGGAAGGCGTGGAAGATATTATGCATATGGTCGCGGCACGAATGGGCTTTGCGTTACGCCATAATGTGATTGAAGCACACGGTCTGTGCGCAGAATGTGTGGAAGTAGAGGCATGCAGTTCACACGGGCATTGCCACCACGACCACACCATTCAGATCAAGAAAAAGGCACGGTAATTCGAGGGTTGGCACATCCTTGTACCAGCGGGTAGAAACGCTTATTGAGGGGAGTTAAGCGTTACGCATCAGCGAGATTACCAACGGTAATCATTACGGGTTTCCCAATCGCTGACTTCTTTCTCAGCCTGATCTTTGGCATATCCATAACGTTCCTGGATTTTACCGACCAGCTGATCGCGTTTACCTTCGATAACGGTCATGTCATCGTCGGTCAGTTTGCCCCATTTCTCTTTCGCTTTACCTTTGAACTGTTTCCAGTTACCGCTGAGTTCGTCTTTGTTCATCATCAGCTCCTTATCATTCGATCATGGATGAGATATCACTTCGTCCTTCGGCGTTCATTTCTGCTGAACGTGATAATAAGTGTAGAAGAGGATATCGCTGACGATTCACTATTCAGAATCTTTAACCATCCACGCCGTTATGTCTGCGGCGAAAACCAGGTGCCTTTTTCCCAGTGACGACGCCAGATAACCGCCAGCGACAGGCCACGCAGCGCAAGGAATACCGCCAGTGCCAGCCATAAACCATGGTTGCCTAATACCGGCACCGTCAGCAGCGTTAAGGCGAACCCGGCGGCAGCCACGGCCATGCTGTTACGCATTTCCGCACCCCGTGTCGCACCAATAAACATGCCATCCAGCAGATAACACCAGACACCGATTACCGGCAAGACTGCCTGCCAGAGCACATAGCGATCGGCAAGCTGCTGCAACGACGGCAGTGACGTCAACATTGCCACGATATGGCTACCTGCCAGGGCGTACACCAGCGCAAACGCCAGCGCCACAATGCCTGCCTGTCGGCAGGCCGCGCGCCAGACCTGCTGTAACTGGCTATCATCACGCGCGCCATAAGCCTGCCCGGAGTGCGCTTCCACAGCATAGGCAAAGCCATCCAGCGCATAGGCGGTGAAGGTAAGCATGGTCATCAGTACCGCATTGACCGCCACCACATCGCTGCCCAGCCGCGCGCCAAATACGGTTAATGCGCCAAAGCAGAGCTGAAGCAGTAACGAGCGCAGCATAATGTCGCGATTGAGCGCCAGCAGGCTGCGCATATTTCCGCGCCAGGCCGTCTTCAGCATTTCAGATGTAATACCGCGTAGCACCAGCACCTTACGCGCCATCAGCAGGCCAATTAACATCGTGGCATATTCGGCAATCACCGTCGCCAGCGCCGCCCCCTGCACGTTCATATGCAGGCCCATCACCAGCCACAGATCGAGAACGATGTTCAGGACGTTGCCGACGATCAGCAAAATTACCGGTGCACGCGCGTACTGAACGCCGAGCAACCAGCCCAGCAACACCAGGTTGGCCAGCGAGGCGGGCGCGCTTAACCAGCGAATTTCAAGGAAGCGCCGCGCCTGCTCCAGCACCGCATCGCTGCCGCCGACAACGGTGAGCGCCAGATTAATCAGCGGACCTTTGAACAGTACGATAAGTAACCCTGCCCCCAGCGCCAGCAGCAGCGGTTGCACCAGCGCACGGGCAAGCCGAAGGGGATCTTTCGCGCCGAAGGCCTGCGCAGTTAAGCCGGTGGTACTCATACGTAAAAAGAGCAGCAGCATAAACAGGAAGCTGGTTGCCGTTGCGCCAATCGCCACGCCGCCGAGATAGACCGCGCTATCCAGATGACCAATCACCGCCGTATCCACCAGCCCCAGTAAGGGAACCGTGATATTGGAGAAAATCATGGGGAGGGCGAGACGCCATAATGCCTTGTCGGCAGCCGTGAAGAGCGACATGGTTAGGAACCTGAACAGAAAAGAGAACGAACAACGGCGCATGATGCGCCGTTGTTATCGGGAGAGGATTACAGCCATTCGCCGTTGCGGATCACGCCAACGGCCAGCCCTTCAATGGAGAAGTTCTGACGGCGAAGATCGACGACAATCGGGGAAAACTCGCTGTTTTCCGGCAACAGTTCAACGACGTTGCCCTGTTTTTTCAGGCGTTTTACCGTCACTTCTTCGTCGATACGCGCAACAACCACCTGACCGTTACGCACGTCCTGGGTTTTGTGCACCGCGAGCAGGTCGCCGTCCATAATGCCGATATCTTTCATCGACATGCCGCTAACCCGCAGCAGGAAGTCAGCGTTTGGTTTGAACAGTGAAGGATCGACCTGATAGTGACCTTCAATGTGCTGCTGTGCCAGCAGCGGCTCACCGGCGGCAACGCGGCCAATCAGCGGCAGGCCGGTTTCTTCTTCCACCAGCAGACGAATGCCGCGCGAGGCGCCCGAAACAATTTCAATGACGCCTTTACGCGCCAGTGCTTTCAGATGCTCTTCCGCCGCATTCGGGGAACGGAACCCCAGGCGCTGAGCAATTTCCGCACGCGTTGGCGGCATGCCCGTTTGGCTGATGTGATCCCGGATGAGATCAAACACCTCTTGCTGCCTGGTCGTTAACGCTTTCATTCCGCCCCCTGGGTGTATATACAGTTATGCTGTGAGTATATACAGTTAACGGCTATTTTGGAACCGCAAAACACACAAAATACAGGAGTTTTCGCAGATTATGCGAGGCTCAGTGGAAATGCGACCACAGCAGCACGCCCCAGGTCATCACCGCGACGAAAATCGCCAGCAATACCGCCGCAGAACCCATATCTTTCGCCCGCCCGGAGAGTTCGTGATATTCAGAACCAATGCGGTCAACCACCGCTTCCAGCGCACTATTGAGAATTTCCACTATCATCACCAGAAGGACGGAGCTTATCAGCAAGACGCGGGTAATGGCGTCAACGTCCAGCCAGCAAGCGATGATAATGGCCACAACCGAGGCGACCCCTTCCTGGCGGAACGCGGCTTCGTTTACCCACGCCGCGCGAAAACCTTTCCAGGAATAACCAGCCGCTTTGATAATTCGGGTGAGTCCAGTGGTATTATTGGCCATCAAATAGAACCTTTTAGCGTTATACGCATCAATGACAGTAGCTGTTATCGGCGGTAGAACAGAAATCCTGCTGACTTTCTGATATTCTTGCCGCGCATTTGCATGATTAACCAGAGGCTTTACATCGTTTATGTCCGGTTGGCCACGAATTTACTACAAATTACTGAATTTACCATTAAGCATACTGGTAAAAAGCAAGTCTATTCCGGCAGAGCCTGCCCAGGAATTGGGGCTCGATACGTCGCGCCCGATCATGTACGTCCTGCCTTATAACTCTAAGGCCGACTTACTGACCTTGCGCGCCCAGTGCCTGGCGCACGATCTCCCAGACCCGCTTGAGCCGCTGGAGATCGACGGCACCTTACTGCCCCGCTATGTGTTTATCCATGGCGGCCCGCGCGTGTTCACCTATTACACGCCGAAAGAAGAGTCTATCAAGCTGTTCCACGACTATCTCGATCTGCATCGCAGCAATCCGAATCTGGACGTGCAGATGGTGCCGGTGTCGGTGATGTTTGGTCGTCGTCCGGGGCGCGAGAAAGGCGAGGTGAACCCGCCGCTGCGCATGCTGAACGGCATCCAGAAATTCTTCGCCGTCTCCTGGCTCGGCCGCGACAGCTTTGTGCGTTTCTCGCCGTCCGTCTCGTTGCGCCGCATGGCCGATGAACACGGTACCGATAAAATTATCGCGCAAAAACTGGCGCGCGTGGCGCGTATGCACTTTGCCCGCCAGCGTCTGGCCGCGGTAGGCCCGCGCCTGCCAGCGCGTCAGGATCTCTTCAACAAGCTGCTCGCCTCGCGCGCGATTGCCAAAGCGGTTGAAGATGAAGCGCGCAGCAAAAAAATCTCTCATGAAAAAGCACAGCAAAACGCCATCGCGCTGATGGAAGAGATTGCTGCCAACTTCTCCTACGAGATGATTCGCCTGACGGACCGCATTCTGGGCTTCACCTGGAACCGTCTCTATCAGGGTATCAACGTGCACAACGCCGAGCGCGTTCGCCAGCTGGCGCACGACGGCCACGAGATTGTGTATGTGCCGTGCCACCGTAGCCATATGGACTACCTGCTGCTCTCCTACGTGCTCTATCATCAGGGGCTGGTGCCGCCGCACATTGCTGCCGGTATCAACCTGAATTTCTGGCCAGCCGGCCCGATTTTCCGTCGCCTGGGCGCGTTCTTTATTCGCCGTACCTTTAAGGGCAACAAACTCTACTCCACCGTGTTCCGCGAATATCTCGGCGAGCTGTTCAGCCGGGGTTATTCCGTTGAATACTTTGTGGAAGGCGGGCGTTCCCGTACTGGCCGCTTGCTGGACCCGAAAACCGGCACCCTGTCGATGACCATTCAGGCGATGCTGCGCGGCGGTACGCGTCCTATCACACTGGTGCCGATTTACATCGGTTACGAGCACGTGATGGAAGTGGGCACGTACGCGAAAGAGCTGCGCGGTGCGACCAAAGAGAAAGAGAGCCTGCCGCAGATGCTCAAGGGCTTGAGCAAGCTGCGCAACCTGGGCCAGGGCTATGTGAACTTCGGCGAGCCGATTCCGCTGATGAACTACCTGAACCATCACGTACCGGAGTGGCGCGAATCTATCGATCCTATCGAAGCCATTCGTCCGGCCTGGCTGACGCCAACGGTGAACGGTATCGCCGCCGAACTGATGGTGCGCATTAACAACGCAGGTGCGGCGAACGCCATGAACCTGTGCTGTACCGCGCTGCTGGCGTCTCGTCAGCGTTCTCTGACCCGCGAGCAGTTAACTCAACAGTTGGACTGTTACCTGTCGCTGCTGCGCAATGCGCCGTATTCGCCGGATGCCACCACGCCAAACGTGACGGCCAGCGAGCTTATCGACCACGCGCTGCAGATGAACAAGTTCGAAGTCGAGAAAGACACTATCGGCGATATCATCATTCTGCCGCGCGAGCAGGCGGTGCTGATGACTTACTACCGCAACAACATCGCCCATATGCTGATCATGCCGTCGCTGCTGGCGACCATCATGACCCAGCATCGCCATGTTTCGCGCGCGGATGTGCAGAATATGGTTGAGGTGATCTACCCGATGCTGAAGGCCGAGCTGTTCCTGCGCTGGGAAAAAGCAGAGCTGGCGTCGGTGATTGATACGCTGGTTGACGAGATGGAACGCCAGGCGCTGATCACCCGTCAGGGCGATGAGCTGCATATTAATCCGTCCCACTCCCGCACCCTGCAACTGCTGGCCGCCGGTGCGCGTGAAACGCTGCAACGGTATGCCATTACGTTCTGGCTGCTGAGCGCCAACCCATCGATGAACCGTAGTACGCTGGAGAAAGAGAGCCGTACCGTGGCGCAACGTCTGTCGGTGCTGCACGGTATTAACTCGCCGGAGTTCTTTGACAAAGCGGTGTTCTCATCGCTGGTGCTGACGCTGCGTGATGAAGGCTATATCAGCGACAGCGGCGACGCCGAGCCGGAAGAAACGATGAAGGTTTACCAGATGATGGCGAACCTCATCACTCCGGACGTGCGTTTGACGATTGAGAGTGTGACGCAGGACGAAGAACCGGCGCCGAAAGACGCCTGATGGCGCTTCGCTTATCAGGCCTACGGCACGGAGCTTGTAGGGCGGGCAAGCGCAGCGCCCCCGCCATAAAAAAGCCGGATAAAATCCGGCTTTTTCATTTTTAGAAGTGCCAGTAACTCATCGCCAGACCGATAAACAACACCAGCCCAACGTAGTTATTGTTCATAAACGCCTGGAAACAGGCTGCGCGTTCGCGGTGTTGGATCAGCTTCTGCTGGTACGCAAACAGCGCGCCCGCAATCAAGATGGACCAGTAGAATTCCCAGTTAAGTCCGTTCAGATAACCAATCGCCGCCATTAATGCCAGCACGCCCACCTGCAAAATGCCGATAATTAAGCGGTCATACTGACCAAACAGAATCGCCGTCGATTTCACGCCGATTTTCACGTCATCGTCGCGGTCAACCATCGCATACTGCGTGTCGTACGCCACCGCCCACAGGATATTCGCCAGCAGCATCAACCAGCAGCTCAACGGCAGCGATTCACTGACGGCGGCAAAAGCCATGGGGATCGACCAGCCGAACGCCGCGCCCAGCACCACCTGCGGCAGATGGGTATAGCGCTTCATAAACGGATAAACCCACGCCAGCGCCAGCCCCGCGACCGAAAGCAGAATAGTCATGGTGTTGAGCGTCAGCACCAGCAGGAACGACAGCAGCACCAGCACGGCAAACAGGGTTCGAGCCTCTTTTTCCGTCACCGCACCGCTCGGTAACGGGCGATTGGCGGTGCGTTTTACATGACCATCAAATTTGCGGTCAGCATAGTCATTCACCACACAACCGGCGGCACGCATCAGCCAGACGCCCGCGACAAATACCGCCAGAATCCACAGCGGCGGTACGCCGGGCGCGGCAACCCATAACGCCCATAAGGTCGGCCACAGCAGCAGCAGCGCACCAATCGGCTTGTCGGTGCGCATCAGGCGATGAAAGGCCAGCAGCTTATTCTGCGTCAGACTCCTCTCCATTTTCTCTTCCTCTTAGTACAACGGCGATGCAGGCAGAAACAGCTCGGTCAGAAGCAGCGGTTTCCCACTCAACCGAAGGCGGGAACGACGCCCCCAGAGGTCTGCATGGCAACCTATCTCAATAAAATCACGCGTGAGCATGGAAGACGTAAACAGGTAACGACCCAGCGGCGTCTTGCCAAGCTGTTGCAGCGCCAGTTCCGGGCCGCTCAGCGTCGATTCGGGTACCACAGTGCGCCCGGCAAGCCAGGGTTCGCCGTCCACACACAGCAATATTTCTCGTAGCCAGTAGCGTTGCTCGTCGGGCAACAAGGGTAACTCTTCCGCTATAGCATCGCGGGTGACAAACCCTTCGTCAATCAGTGTGACGCTGACCACACCATATTGTTCGAAACGTTTGGTCATGGAATCTTCCAGCAGCAGCCAGTCGAGTTGTTCAGCGTCGAGCGAGGGGATTGCGTCAAAATAGTTCAGCGCACGCAGTTGCGTCAGTGCGGGATGCGTCATGCCTGACTCTCCAGTACATATTGTGCGGCTATTGTATCGCAGAATGGGGCGGGCGGGAGTGCAGTAATGGCTAAATACGATCATCGACGCAACAGTTATGCAACAGCATGAAGAGCAGGATAAAAAAAGTGCGCCCCAGGGGGCGCACCGAAAGGCATAGCCTAAACATCAGCGCTGTGGGGATATGATTACCCCTTGCCTTTTACAGAGCTGATAAAGGTGGATCTCGCAGAGGTGGAGCCGAGGCGCTCAGCTTCATCCAGCAGTTTCAACGCTTTATCTACATCACCACTCGCAACCGCCTGTTTAATGGCTTTGTTGAAGTAAGATTCAGTGTCATTCAGCATCGGTTCACTTTTCTTCGCCGGTGCTGGCGCAGGTGCGGCGGCTACAGCGGCAGGGGCGGCGTAAGTCGGTGCTGCGGTGTTACCGACGGTAACCGGTGCCGGGCCGGAAGAGCCAAACAGCGGGCCAACCAGAACGCTGGAGGTGCTATTAGTTTTCACTTTCAGCTTCAGTGTGCCATCAGTGATATGACGGGCAATCGGGTCCGGGATATCCGGAATCGCGTTACCGACACCTTTGGCGTAGGACTTAGCCGGGTCCAGTAATTTGGTGGTTTTTTGCAGATCTTGTTCGGTGGTAAACACCAGCACATACAGTTTCTGCTGACCCAGCGCAGGTGTCAGACGCATTTCGCCTTCAAGACGGTCAGCGCTCATGACGCCCGGTTCCTGATAGGTGAAGTAGCTTGACGGGAAGAACGCTGATGGCGTCATGTTCTGATCCAGAATCAGGACGTTCGGCGCAAATACGCTGGTTTGTTTGTTGACTTCACTGCTCAGCGTGAGCGTGAGTTCGCCAATGTTGGCGGGCACGCTGTAGGCCGCAACCGGGCCGCTGATGCCAGCCACATTCAGGCTCTGGCCAGCCGTGGAGAGCGTGGTGGTCTGGACTTTAGATTGATCCACCGGCGTCCAGGTCAGTTGCTGTAACGCTGCGGTCGGAATAGTTGGCGCGGCAGAGGTGTTCTGCGGCACGTAGTTTACATCGGCAAAGGTGACTGCCGGTACGCTTGCCATAAGACCTGCGCAGAGGCCGAGGGCGACGAGACTTTTCTTCATTTTCATTGTTATTACCTCAGATACAGAGCTCAGCGCTCGCCAGGCAATAGCGCGCTGCGCGTAAAGAGAGAGGGGCTTGCGCCCCTCTTTTCAGGCATTACATCGGGTTAAACGACAATTACCACCAGATTTCCATCTGTGCGCCGAAGCTGAATTCGTCATCGTCGCCGCGGCTGTTAGTCATCTGACCGTTACCGGAGGAGTCGCTCATTGCATAACGGCTGGTAGAGCCATTGCTGTTTTTCACGTAACCCCATTTTTCATCCCACTTCGCGTAGGTTGCGAAGACGCGGATAGCCGGACGAGACCAGATGCTGTCGCCTGCCTGCCACTGTTGCGCCAGGGTGATTTTGTACTGGCTGTTGCGATCGCCCGTTTCCTGAGATTTCACGTTGTCGTAGCCAACTTCCAGCAAGGTACTCATGATCGGCGTCCATTTGAACATCGGGCGCACACCCACGGTCCACCAATCGGTACCCAGATTGCTGTCCAAATCGGTTTTCTGGAACATACCGACATACATCAGGTCCCAACGGTCGCCAAGAGAGATCGCACCGTGATCCAGGATGCGCCACATTTTGCCGTCGTTGTTGATGTTGCGGTTATCAAACTCAGAACCCGCATCGTGGTAAGACCCCTGCGGAATACCTTTGCCCTGGGTGGTCATTGCGTCAGTTGCGTACTGAACAACAAATTTGTTGTAGCCTTTCAGCATGCTCTGAGTATGTTCAGCAGTGAACATCCAGCCATCTTTCGATGCACCATCGGCCAGACGATAGTCGTCAGTCGTGTTCGCACGACCGTAGTCCGCACCCAGTTCCAGCACACCGTCCGGGTTGGTTTCCAGACCTGCTAAACGCACGTCGAAGACGTCGTTTGCCGTGTCTTTAGTTGTGTCATAAATATGGTTGCTGCTGAAGGTAGAAGAACCGCCAGCTTCCTGAGAACGGGTGGCTGCCATAGACAGTTTACCGAAGCCCAGGTCGATGTTTTCGATACCGGCACCAGGACCAGAAATATCCCAGTAGTAGAAGTCGATCATGTGAACGTCATGACGTTGATAGAAGCGCTTACCGGCCCAGATGGTGGAACCTGGCAGCCATTCAATCAGGTTTTTACCCTGTACGTTAGCTTCACGGAATGCCGGGTCAGTACCTTCCCAGTCATTCTGTTGAGCAACGGAGTACGCCACGTTGGTGTCAAAGTAGAAACTCTTATCACCTTCTTTCCAGACTTCCTGGCCCAGCTTCAGTTCCGCATAGGTTTCACATTCGTTACCGAGACGGTATTTACTTTGTGCACCTGTTGCCTGGAAACACTGTTGTTCACCGCCGCTGCCAGTCCAGCCAATACCGGAACGAGCGTAGCCGTGGAAATCTACTGCCAGCGCCTGAACAGACATAACGCCTGCCGCAACGGCGACTGCCAGTGGAAGTTTGCGCAGAGTAATCATCATTCTATCTCCTGAGATCATTGCTTTTCTTTGAAACACGAACCCTTGTAGCCGGGTTTTGTGCCTTTGTTATGGGAATCAAACGCCGGGCTCTTTATGCAACCGACGACATGCGGTGCCATCCTCACGGAACAGGTGGCAGCGCTCTGGTGGCAAACCAATGGCGAATGTGGCTCCCTCTTCTACTAACACCACATCATTCTGGCGATAGACCAGGTTCTGATGGATGGCGGGGATCTGGATATGAATTTGCGTTTCGTGACCAAGCTGTTCCACAACGTGGACTTCGCCTTCCAGGGTGACATCGGCGATGTCGCTGGGCAGCAGATGTTCAGGACGAATACCCAGCGACATATTGGCGCCGACCTGCACATTGTTACTTTCTACCGGCAGCCAGACCTGTTGACGGTTTGGCAGCTCAACCTGCACCTGATCAATTGCCGTTGCCGTGACTTTTACCGGCAGGAAGTTCATCTTCGGCGAACCAATAAAGCCCGCAACGAAGCGGTCGGCCGGGTAGTGATAGAGTTCAAGCGGCTTGCCGACCTGCGCGACGCGGCCTGCATCCAGCACCACGATTTTGTCGGCAAGCGTCATCGCTTCAACCTGATCGTGGGTGACGTAAATCATCGTGCGGCCCAGGCGTTTGTGCAGGCGGGAAATTTCGATACGCATCTGCACACGCAGTGCGGCATCCAGGTTGGAAAGCGGTTCATCGAGCAGGAACACGTTAGGTTCCGCCACCAGCGTACGGCCAATCGCCACACGCTGACGCTGACCACCGGAAAGCGCTTTTGGTTTGCGCTCTAACAGGTGCGCCAGCTGTAATACTTCGGCAACCTGATTCACCCGCTGGTTAATCACTTCTTTTTTCGCGCCCGCCAGTTTCAGGCCGAAGGACATGTTCTCGGCGACGGAGAGATGCGGATACAGCGCATAGGACTGGAACACCATGCCCACACCGCGTTCCGCAGGCGGGATTTCGTTCATCCGGGTTTCCCCGATATAGAGGTCGCCGCTGGTGATAGTCTCTAGCCCAGCGATCATGCGAAGCAGTGTAGATTTGCCACAGCCCGACGGCCCAACAAACACCACGAACTCCCCTTCCTGGATATCCAGGTTGATATCTTTCGATACCACCACGTCGCCCCAGGCTTTCGTTACATTTCGCAGTTGTACGTTTGCCATCGCCTTCTCCCTTGTTACAACCCGTCACTAACAGAAACATTCAAGATGGATTGAACTATGGGGTATCCCTTGTTGTCGCGAATCCTCCACCCCCCCTGTTTTTTATGGGGGAGGAGGCGGGAGGATGAGAAAACGCCTTCTGCCACCGGGGGTTAGGGGCTACAGGGAAAATCGTGAGCTGGCCTGCAAAAACGGGGGGTTTTTTATGTGCGCCAGGACTCATAACTCTGATTTATGTAACAGAGATCACATAAACACCCCCCGGGGCGTAGAGGAAGGGAGGATGGAAAGAGGTTGCTAAAAAAGGAGACTCAACAATGTAAAAACCACCTCTGTGTATCCACGAGTACATCACCAAAAAGGACGGGATATATGAAAATTAAAACTGGCGCTCGCATCCTCGCGCTGTCTGCTCTGACCACGATGATGTTTTCCGCCTCAGCCCTCGCGAAAATCGAAGAAGGAAAACTGGTTATCTGGATCAACGGCGATAAAGGCTATAACGGCCTCGCCGAGGTAGGTAAGAAATTCGAGAAAGACACCGGCATTAAAGTCACCATTGAACACCCGGACAAGCTGGAAGAGAAATTCCCGCAGGTTGCGGCAACCGGTGACGGCCCGGACATTATCTTCTGGGCGCATGACCGTTTCGGCGGCTACGCGCAGTCTGGCCTGCTGGCTGAAATCAGCCCGGACAAAGCCTTCCAGGACAAACTCTATCCGTTTACCTGGGACGCCGTTCGCTATAACGGCAAACTGATCGCGTACCCGATTGCGGTTGAAGCGCTCTCCCTGATTTACAACAAAGACCTCGTACCGAACCCGCCGAAAACCTGGGAAGAAATTCCTGCGCTGGATAAAGAGCTGAAGGCGAAAGGTAAGAGCGCGCTGATGTTCAACCTGCAAGAACCGTACTTCACCTGGCCGCTGATCGCCGCCGATGGGGGTTATGCGTTCAAGTTTGAAAACGGCAAATATGACGTGAAAGATGTCGGCGTGGACAACGCTGGCGCGAAAGCGGGCCTGACCTTCCTGGTTGACCTGATTAAAAACAAACACATGAACGCGGATACCGATTACTCCATCGCTGAAGCGGCCTTTAACAAAGGCGATACCGCGATGACCATCAACGGCCCGTGGGCATGGTCCAACATCGATAAGAGCAAGGTGAACTACGGCGTGACGCTGCTGCCGACCTTCAAAGGCAAGCCGTCTAAACCGTTCGTCGGTGTGCTGAGCGCCGGTATCAACGCCGCAAGCCCGAACAAAGAGCTGGCGAAAGAGTTCCTCGAAAACTATCTGCTGACCGATCAGGGTCTGGAAGAAGTGAACAAGGACAAACCGCTGGGCGCCGTTGCACTGAAATCTTACCAGGATCAGTTGGCGAAAGATCCGCGTATCGCGGCCACCATGGATAACGCCCAGAAAGGCGAAATCATGCCGAACATCCCGCAGATGTCCGCCTTCTGGTATGCCGTTCGCACCGCAGTCATTAACGCCGCAAGCGGTCGTCAGACTGTCGATGCTGCATTGAAAGACGCGCAGGGCCGTATCACTAAGTAATGCTGTCGATGTGCCTGATGGCGCTTCGCTTATCAGGCCTACAGAGGATTGTAGGCCGGATAAGGCATTTATGCCGCCATCCGGCACATCTCCGGCCAGGAAGTTTCACCGTTGTAGAGGAAGATCCCCATGGATGTCATTAAAAAGAAACATTGGTGGCAAAGCGACACGCTGAAATGGTCAGCGATCGGTCTGCTCGGCCTGCTGGTGGGTTACCTTGTAGTTTTAATGTACGCACAAGGGGAGTACCTGTTCGCCATCATGACGCTGATTTTGAGCTCTGCTGGCCTGTATATTTTCGCCAATCGTAAAGCGTACGCCTGGCGCTATGTTTATCCGGGCATGGCCGGGATGGGGCTGTTTGTCCTGTTTCCGCTGATATGCACCATCGCCATCGCCTTCACCAACTACAGCAGCACTAACCAGCTCACCTTTGAACGTGCCCAGCAGGTTCTGATGGACCGCTCCTATCAGGCGGGGAAATCCTATAATTTCACGCTGATCCCGGCGGGTGACGACTGGCAGCTGGCGCTGACCGATGGTGAAAGTGGCAAAAATTATCTCTCCGACGCCTTTACCCTGGGCGGCGAGCAGAAAATTACGCTCAAAGAGACGGACGCCCTGCCGGAAGGCGAGCGTGCGGCGCTGCGCGTGATCACCCAAAATCGTCAGGCCCTGAACCAGTTAACCGCCGTTCTGCCTGACGAAAGCAAAGTCGTGATGAGTTCTTTACGTCAGTTCTCCGGCACTCGCGCGCTGTACACGCTGGGTGCTAACGAAGAACTGACCAACAACCAAACCGGCGTAAAATATCTGCCGAACAACGACGCAGGCTACTATCAGGCGGTCGATGCCGCCGGTAACCTGACCGGCGAAAAGCTGAGCCCCGGCTATACCGTCACCATCGGCTGGGATAACTTCACCCGCGTCTTCACCGACGAAGGGATTCAGAAACCGTTCTTCGCGATTTTCATCTGGACGATTGTCTTCTCAGTACTGACCGTCATCCTGACCGTTGCCGTCGGCATGGTGCTGGCGTGCCTGGTACAGTGGGAGTCCCTGAAAGGCAAAGCAATTTATCGCGTGCTGCTGATTCTGCCCTACGCCGTACCGTCGTTTATCTCGATTCTGATTTTCAAAGGGCTGTTCAACCAGAGCTTTGGTGAAATCAACATGATGCTGAGCGCACTGTTCGGTATCAAACCGGCCTGGTTCAGCGACCCGACCACCGCGCGTTCGATGATTATCATCGTCAACACGTGGCTCGGTTACCCGTACATGATGATCCTGTGCATGGGCTTACTGAAAGCGATTCCGGACGATCTGTATGAAGCCTCGGCAATGGACGGCGCAGGCCCGTTCCAGAACTTCTTCAAGATTACACTGCCGCTGCTGATTAAGCCGCTGACGCCGCTGATGATTGCCAGCTTCGCCTTTAACTTTAACAACTTCGTTCTGATTCAGTTGTTGACCAACGGCGGCCCGGACCGACTCGGCACCACAACGCCTGCCGGTTATACCGACCTGCTGGTGAGCTACACCTACCGTATCGCCTTCGAAGGCGGCGGCGGGCAGGACTTCGGCCTCGCCGCAGCGATTGCCACGCTTATCTTCCTGTTGGTCGGTGCGCTGGCGATAGTGAACCTGAAAGCCACGCGTATGAAGTTTGATTAAGGGAGATAACGACAATGGCTATGGTACAACCGAAATCTCAGAAACTGCGCTTGTTTACAACGCACCTGTTACTCCTGATCTTCATCGCGGCAATCATGTTCCCGCTGCTGATGGTTATCGCCATTTCACTGCGCGAAGGTAACTTCGCCACCGGGAGCCTGATCCCGGAAAAAATCTCCTGGGAGCACTGGCGGCTGGCGTTGGGCTTCAGCGTAGAACACGCTGATGGCCGCGTCACACCGCCACCCTTCCCGGTTCTGCTGTGGTTGTGGAACTCGGTGAAAATTGCAGGCATCACTGCGATTGGCATCGTCACCCTCTCCACGACCTGTGCTTACGCTTTTGCCCGCATGCGTTTCCCGGGTAAAGCGACACTGCTGAAAGGGATGCTGATTTTCCAGATGTTCCCGGCAGTGCTCTCTCTGGTGGCGTTGTACGCGTTGTTTGACCGTCTGGGCCAGTACATTCCGTTTATCGGCCTGAACACCCACGGCGGCGTGATTTTCGCTTACTTAGGCGGTATCGCGCTGCACGTCTGGACGATTAAAGGCTACTTCGAAACCATCGATAATTCGCTGGAAGAAGCGGCGGCACTGGATGGCGCAACCCCGTGGCAGGCATTCCGCCTGGTGCTGCTGCCGCTCTCCGTACCGATTCTGGCGGTGGTGTTTATTCTGTCGTTTATCGCCGCCATCACCGAAGTACCGGTAGCGTCACTGCTGCTGCGTGATGTGGACAGCTACACCCTGGCCGTTGGTATGCAGCAATATCTCAACCCACAAAACTATCTGTGGGGCGACTTTGCCGCAGCCGCTGTGCTCTCTGCCATTCCGATTACCGTCGTGTTCCTGCTGGCGCAGCGCTGGCTGGTTAATGGCCTGACGGCAGGCGGTGTGAAAGGTTAATACCCTCGTTCTACCCTCCCGGAAACGGGAAAAGCCACTGCAATCCTCGACTTAACTTGTGACTGTTGTTTGGCGCTCTTCGGAGCGCCATTTTTTTATTCCCGTTTCAGGCGTTTGGAGTTACACAACCACAGGGTGATCACCAGCAACAGGATCGCTCCGGAGTAGATCAACACGTCAAGCGGCGAGGTGTGATCGACGATGATCAGGCGCACAATCGCGGTGATCCCGATATAGATAAAGTAGCGTAGCGGGAAGTGAAAACCGGACTGAAAGTACTTCACAATCAGTGCGATAAATTCAAAATAGAGGAAATAAACCACCAGGCCTTCCACCAGCTCGTATTTGCTGGTGCGCTCAGGCGCAAAAAGCACGTCGGCTAAGTGCAGCGTCTCTTTGCCGAGAAAGATGACCAGAATCATACCAAGGCAGAGTAGCCCAAGGTTGAGGACAGTCTGTAAGATCGTCGAGATAAACTCGACGCGTGGACGGGGGAGTGATGTCATGGCGGCATCTCCTGTTCAGGCTGAGCCTCTTGTATAACGCAGAAATGTGATCTGGATCTACATTTTTTGCTTATACCCAATTTATCACACCAATAACAATCACCCTTTTAGGTGATTTTTTAGCCTGATTAATGCGAGATAATGATGCATGTTCCTGCGGGAACATTCTTCTAATCGTTTGATAAGGTGGTGAAAATGAAGCGGTATTTTACTACTCTGATGTTATCAACGTTGATGACCTGCTCTTATGCTTCCGCCGTTGGACTGGATGAAGATTCAGAGTCCTCTGCGCTACCCACAAGCAACGTTCATAGCCCACTAAAAGGGCAATCAGCCAAAATTGCCGAGATTCAGGCGTATCCTGATAGCCATGTAACACCGTGTTATCGCATCTACATACCAGACAGGAAGCCGGGCATAAACTGTATTCCTGATGCCTCTACCGGGCATTAGTGATATGACGTGCCAGCCTCAGGGGCTGGCACTTTCAACAAAAGTGATTACCTGAAATTCATACTCTTATCGCTGGTAATCCCATACAAATCAAACTTGCGCCCCAGCTTCTGGCCGCCATCACGGGTCAACGGTACCCAATTCACCGCGGCACGGCTGCGGGTGGCGCCGGAGGAGAAGAGATCCAGCGGCACAGAGACATACACGCCTTTGGTGAACTCCCCTTCCCCATATTCATCACCGGAAACGTTGGTGATGGTAGCGTAGCCCCCGACCACCACGCCGCTGTCGAAGTGTTTAGAAATATCGAGCGTGCCGCCCTTATCACCCGCCAGATACTGGCCGACGCTGGCTTTCACCAGAACATCCTGAGCAAACGGCGGCGTCCAGTAAGCGGTGAGATGCCCGGTCTTCACGCTGTAGTCGGTGAATTTCATCATGTCCTGCGCGCTGCGCCAGTCACGTTGTTTCACGTAGTTGGCGTCGATACCCACCGCCCAGTTGCTGTCCACCGGGCGATAAAGCGCTTCGACGCCCGCACCGCCGAACATGGTTTCCAGATAGCCGCCGTAAACCTGGCCGTAGAAATTATTCCCCAGATACTGGAAATAGTTGGCCTGGAGATTGTTCACATAGACGTTATTCTCAACGTATTCACGTACGTGAGTACGCACACGCGGCAGTTTCGAGTCGATCGGCGGGTTGGTGTAGTTAAACTTGTCGTAGTTGTTGGCGATGTTGGCAAACAGGCTGCCACTGGTCAGCAGGTGGTCGGTCACCCACCAGTCCGCCGTGCCCATCACACCCAACTGGTACATGTAGAAACTTTCCGGCCCACCGACCGACTGACTCAGCACCGGGTCGATATGGAAATCGAAGCTCGATTTGTCGATATACCAGCCCTGCTCGGTGGTTTCCGGCACGATCGGCGTGACGCGTTTCTGCTCCAGCGGCGTTTCGTGGCCGAGCGGTTCGCCTTCCAGATGACGTTGCAGGCTGGCGACGTTAGTTTCCGTGGTCACCTGCGGCATGTTGAGGCGATTTTCGGTAATGCGGATGGTGCGAATGCCTTCCGGCAGATCGTTCATGATGATGCGATTCGCCCGATCGATGCCCTCGCGCGAGTCGCGATATTTCACCTGCTCGCCGGTGACGTAGAGCGTATCGCCTTTAGTTTGAATATTCGGGTCGGCAAATCCGGCGTTATATTTCAGCAACGTGAGCTGGTTCGCTACCACTGAATGTTGCAGAATCGGGTCCTGCGGCTGCGGGCGATATTTTGGCCGCGCGTTGTCGTTGTAAGACGGACGCAGGTCGTTGAAATTCGTGCGCAGGGTGAAGCCAAACATCACGGTATTCCCGCGCTCATAGCTCAGGTTAACGTCGGCCCAATCCGCAACGCGATAAATAGCGCCGACGTTAAACTTGCTTTTCTGGTCCAGTTTTCCGGCAAAATCCTGCTGGTAGTTATTGCCTTCATACTCCAGCTTCAGGCGCAATGGCTGCCAGGGCGTTTGATATTCTACCCCGCCAAAAAACGCCGCCGGGCCACGAAACATCTGGCTGCTGTCCATCGATCCCGCTTCGCGGTAGCTGTTGTCGCGGTGGCAATATTTATCGCTGTAAGAGCAGAACGGGTTGGTGGCGTTGCCGCTGGTACCCAGATAGCCCCAGCCCATTCCGAGGGAGAAATCGAACGGCCCCCAGGCTTTGTTGGCAACGATATATTCCGAGTCAAACAGCCCGGTACCGCCGATGTCGCGCGCGCCGACGGAGACCTGCGGCATCCAGTAACTTTCTTCCCACAGGCGCAGCTTCAGGTCGAAGGCTTTATCTTTATAGGTTTGATCGCCCGAGAACGCATCGACGCTGCTGTATTGTTTGGTTCGCACGTCGGTATAACGCAGCGTCGTTTCCAGCCACGGGAACAGTTGCACGGAGGCAGAGTAGTAGCGGTACTGATCGTTATCGCGATAGTTAAGGCTGAT
This sequence comes from Pseudocitrobacter sp. CD920760, assembly GCF_057782505.1. Classification (NCBI taxonomy): domain Bacteria; kingdom Pseudomonadati; phylum Pseudomonadota; class Gammaproteobacteria; order Enterobacterales; family Enterobacteriaceae; genus Pseudocitrobacter; species Pseudocitrobacter sp. CD920760. Next base: position 286,047 of record NZ_CM173490.1, on the reverse strand, counting down.
TTCCCCTTCCCGCGCCATTCGAGCGGTAGGCGTTTGCAGCAGGCCGACGCCGCCAAAATCAGACTGCGAAGGGCCAATGGGCGCCGGATACGTTTCGGCATGGCACGCGGCGCTGACGCCCAGCGCCAGCAGGCTATAGAGGTATTTTTTCTTCATTAATCAGGTATCCGCTGCGACAGGGAGCGAAGAATGGCGACGTTGAGTTCATCGTATTTCTTCGTCCACAGTGAATCGGCAAAGCCAACAAACACGATGCTGCCGGGCATCGGCTCAATATGACGTCGGTTCCAGTAGGCGATGGGGGCCTTCAGCGTGCGGCCATCGGGATAAATCACCCACGCGTAGCTGCGCTCGCCGCCGCTCAGTCGATCAACCTCTTTGAGATAGCTGGCAACATCGCGACCGGGCGTAAACGCCACTTTGCCGGGGCGATTGATCAAACCGAGAAGCGTAATCGTCGAGGGTTCATTGCCCACCCACAGGCTGTATTTCCCCTGAAGCGGCGGATTTTTCCCTTCGCCGATGCGAACCTCATCCGGGTCCAGCGAGACAAACTGTCGCCCCGTGACTTTGATAGCCTGAAGCTGCTGGCGTAAGGCGTTAATGGCGGCAGCATCGGTTCCGCTCGCCTCCATCGCCGCGCGGCTTAACGCGGCAAGCAATACCTGATGCTGTTGCTCGGCAACCGTAGTCGCCTGCTGTTCGGCGATCACCGCGCCGCGCCACCAGCTTCCGGCGAGTCGTGGTTGTGCGACGAGATCCGCCAGGTGATCGGCGTTGGTCAACGTGAGTGTTTTTGCCTCGCCTTCACGATGAACATCCACTGTACCTGCTGCGAAAGCGCCACCCGAGATGGCGCAGAAAAGTCCTGCGATGAGCGTGATTTTTTTCATTGTTTTGCGGCCTTGATCAGGGTCGTTTTCACCGGGAAATAGCCCGCCCCAAGGTATTGTTCTGATTGTCGAATCTGGCCTTCGTCATCAATCCAGAAGCGGTTGCGCCAGTTTGTTTGGTCGGTGGTCACCGTTTCTTCCAGCACGCGGACCGGCGTCTCGCTTCCGGCTAAGGTCAGCGTTTCGCGCTCGCCCCAGTGGAAGGTGGAGTGCGCGGTGGCGTAGCGCACCTGGCGGTGTTCGGTCCATCCCATGGTGCGCGTCCAGCTTGCGTCATCCACCACCTGATTAGGTTTGGCTAACGGGTCGCTGGCGAGATTGTTAACATCCAGCAGGTTATCGCCCGCCAGTTGCGTCTTGACGATACGACCGTGCTGCGTGACCAGCGTGGCCTGATCCTGCGTCACCCACTTGTGCTGGCCGTTTTCCGAGTAAGCCAGCGCCACAAAAATCTGCGGGCCGTTATTGAGCTGAATGTACTGGCTGGCGTAGGGCATATTCTGGATATCGTCCGCCGTGAGATGCACACCGGGCGTGCCGAACAGGCTATCCCATAACGATTTTCCCAGCCCTTTTGTGCTGGATGAACACGCCTGAAGCAGCAGGCAAAGAGTGATAATGGCAAGTCGCTTCACGACGTTTCTCCGAAGGGGCAAAATAACCACACCGAAGTGTGGTTATGGGTAAACGCACCCGTATTACTGGGTACTGGTGGTTGTGGTGGTCGTGGTTCCGGTATTGGAGCCATCACCGCCACCTGTCGCTGCCAGCGCGACACCCACCGCAGAACTCACGGTGCTGGCGCTGGTCGCGGTAGAACTCCCCGCGGAGACAGACGTCGCCGCAGAGCCCGCCGCGTCACCGGTTTCCACCGGTGCTGCTGACGCGGATGCCGCCGCAAACGCAGATATGGCAAAAATGCCATAGAGGATTTTCTTCATAACAATTTCCCTTCATTGAATAAATGGAGGTACATACCCTGGGAATTCCGGGTTGCAGAGTGAAAGTCGGCATGAAATACATGCGTGGCTCACGCACATACAACCTGAAAATAAGCGGGTATACCTGAAATATTCAGGCGTCATCGAGTATACACAACTCAATACCGGGAATTAGCGTTGGGGGAAGTGAGCAAGGGATTTTAAGAAAATGAGAAAAAAGAAACAGATAAGTATTATTTATTGATTATAAAGAACATTAAATCAACAGGTTACGATTTGTGTTCTTTTTATTACCCTGCGTAATATCCGAAAATGAGACCTTATTTAATTCAGGTCTTTTTATGTTTTAGGAATATGCTCATCGGTAATTTTCAGCTGAGATCACGGACAAGGGGATTTATCCGATAAAAAAATGCCGGCTATTACGCCGGCATTTTCAGATTAAGACGACTTATGCACGCCAGGATTTATAACGGTTAATCAGGCCGTTGGTAGAGCTGTCGTGGCTGCTAATTTCGCTACCATCTTTCAGTTCCGGCAGAATACGGTTTGCCAGCTGTTTACCCAGCTCAACGCCCCACTGGTCGAACGTGAAGATGTTCAGGATAGCGCCCTGAGTAAAGATTTTGTGCTCATACAGCGCAATCAACGCGCCCAGGCTGAACGGGGTGATTTCGCGCAGCAGGATGGAGTTGGTTGGGCGGTTGCCTTCGAACACTTTGAATGGCACCACGTGTTCCAGCGTTGCCGGATCTTTACCCTGATCGCGATATTCCTGTTCAACCACTTCGCGGGATTTGCCGAACGCCAGCGCTTCGGTCTGGGCGAAGAAGTTAGACAGCAGTTTCGGGTGGTGATCGGAAAGCGGGTTGTGAGTGATAGCCGGCGCGATGAAGTCACACGGAACCATTTTGGTGCCCTGGTGAATCAGCTGATAGAACGCGTGCTGACCGTTAGTACCCGGCTCGCCCCAAATGATTGGGCCGGTCTGGTGCGCCACTTTGTTGCCGTTGCGGTCAACATACTTACCGTTGGACTCCATGTTGCCCTGCTGGAAGTACGCCGCGAAACGGTGCATATACTGGTCGTACGGCAGAATCGCTTCAGTTTCCGCGCCGAAGAAATTGTTGTACCAGATGCCGATCAGCGCCAGCAGAACCGGCAGGTTTTTCTCAGCAGGCGTGGTGGAGAAGTGTTTGTCCATCGCGTGCGCGCCGGAGAGCAGCTCCACAAAGTTGTCGAAGCCCACGGAGAGAATGATCGACAGGCCGATAGCTGACCACAGAGAGTAACGGCCGCCCACCCAGTCCCAGAACTCGAACATGTTGGCGGTATCAATACCAAACTCGCCCACCGCTTTGGCGTTGGTAGAAAGCGCCGCGAAGTGTTTCGCCACGTGTTTCTGATCGCCCGCAGTCGCCAGGAACCAGTCGCGCGCGCTGTGGGCGTTGGTCATGGTTTCTTGCGTGGTGAAGGTTTTAGACGCCACCAGGAACAGGGTGGTTTCCGGGTCAACGGTTTTCAACACTTCCGCGATGTGGGTACCATCGACGTTAGACACAAAGTGCATATTCAGATGATTTTTGTACGGACGCAGCGCTTCGGTCACCATGAACGGGCCGAGGTCGGAACCGCCGATACCAATATTGACCACGTCGGTGATCGCTTTACCGGTGTATCCTTTCCAGCTACCGGAAATGATGGCTTCAGAGAAACCTTTCATTTTATCCAGCACAGCGTTAACTTCCGGCATCACATCTTTGCCGTCAACGATAATCGGGGTATTGCTGCGATTACGCAGCGCCACGTGCAGCACGGCGCGGTCTTCGGTGCGGTTGATCTTCTCACCGGAGAACATCGATTTAATCGCGCCGCTCAGATCGGTCTCTTTCGCCAGATCCTGCAGTTTGCTCAGCGTCTCTTCCGTAATGCGGTTTTTGGAAAAATCCACCAGCATCAGATCGTCAAACGTAGCGGAAAACTTGCTGAAACGGTCGCTATCTTTGGCAAACAGCTCGGCAATAGTGACATCTTTCATTTCATCGAAGTGTTTCTGTAGTGCCTGCCACGCAGCGGTCTGCGTTGGGTTGATGTTTTTCATTAGCAATACCCTTCTGATTTGAGAATCGTTACTGCCCTCGATTGTAGCGCCAGTTACAAAAATTTGTGATCGTTTTAGTGTTACAGGCAACAAACAAGGCATAAAGTCGCAAAAAGTATAGCTGTCATAAGTGTTTTTTCTGACACCCCTTTTTGCATGAAAAATCCGCATAACCCCAGCGTTGACAGGGGTGGCTTAAGCCTTTATTTATAAAGGCACTACCTGCACATGGCGCAGGCCAGAAGAGGCGCGTTGCCCAGGTAATCGTATTTCAGGAGCCAGTCCGCGAAAGATACGTGAGGGGGAGTAACGCCGAGGTGGCTGAACGCCTGGTCACGTTCGCTATCGGCTACAGGGGCTGAATCCCCTGGGTTGTCACCAGAAACGTTGGCAGTCCGGCGTTTCGCAAGGTGGAGCACTTCTGGGGAAATCGTAGTTTCTGCGTCCCCCTGTATACCGCTCTTCCCTTGTGCCAAGGCTGAAAAAAGGAACCCCTGACACGAGGCAGTACACAATGACAGATTTTGTCGTCGCCAAATTTGGCGGCACCAGCGTAGCCGATTTTGATGCCATGAACCGCAGCGCGGACGTGGTCCTCTCCGATTCCCGCGTCCGTTTAGTGGTGCTTTCCGCCTCCGCAGGCGTGACCAATCTGCTGGTTGCGCTGGCCGAAGGGCTGGAAGCCACCGAACGCTTCGCCAAACTTGATGCCATCCGCAAAATCCAGTTCTCCATTCTGGAACGCCTGGCGAACCCGAACGTGATCCGAGAAGAAGTGGAACGCCTGCTGGAAAATATCACCACGCTTGCGGAAGCGGCTTCTCTGGCCACCTCAACTGCGCTGACCGATGAACTGGTCAGCCACGGCGAGCTGATGTCCACCCTGCTGTTCGTTGAAGTGCTGCGCCAGCGGGATGTGCAGGCGCAGTGGTTTGACGTGCGTAAAGTGATGCGCACCAGCGATCGCTTTGGCCGCGCCGAACCGGACGTTGCCGCGCTGGCCGAGCTGGCAACCCAGCAACTGGCCCCGCGTCTGGCGGAAGGCATGGTCATCACACAAGGCTTTATCGGCAGCGAAGCCAAAGGCCGCACCACCACGCTGGGCCGTGGCGGCAGCGACTACACTGCGGCTCTGCTGGGCGAAGCGCTGCACGCCACCCGCGTCGATATCTGGACGGATGTTCCGGGCATCTACACCACCGACCCGCGCGTCGTCCCTGCCGCTAAACGCATTGATGAAATCGCCTTTGAAGAAGCTGCGGAAATGGCGACCTTCGGCGCGAAAGTGCTGCACCCGGCCACGCTGCTGCCGGCCGTGCGCAGCGATATTCCAGTGTTTGTTGGCTCAAGCAAAGATCCGAAAGCGGGCGGCACGCTGGTGTGCAACAAAACGCAGAATCCACCACTGTTCCGCGCGCTGGCTCTACGTCGTAAACAAACGCTGGTAACCCTGCATAGCCTGAATATGCTGCACTCGCGCGGTTTCCTGGCGGAAGTTTTCGGCATTCTGGCGCGTCATAATATCTCGGTCGATTTAATCACCACCTCGGAAGTGAGCGTGGCGTTAACGCTGGATACCACCGGTTCAACCTCCACCGGCGATACGCTGCTGACTCAGTCGCTGCTGATGGAGCTTTCCGAACTGTGCCGCGTCGAAGTGGAAGAAAATCTCGCGCTGGTCGCGCTGATTGGGAACGACCTCTCTAAAGCCTGCGGTGTCGGCAAAGAGGTATTCGGGGTGATGGAACCATTCAACATCCGCATGATTTGCTATGGCGCATCCAGCCACAATCTGTGCTTCCTGGTGCCAGGTAGCGAAGCCGAACAGGTTGTGCAGAAGCTGCATCAGAATTTGTTTGAATAAATTGGCACCGAATATTGCCCGACAAGCGTTATCGCTTTCGGGCAATTTGTTCATGCCATCACCGTTTGATAAAGCAGTTTATCAAGCGCGCTGACATTTCCCGTTCGGGCATCTGGCAACGCAGGCGTCACTTCGCCTCTCGCCAGTTCCGAGTGGATGAATGCATGCAACAACGGACGCCGCATGCCATATTCCGCTTCACCTGCGCGCATTTTACGCATCAACAATTCGTCTATCTCCCGACGCAATGACACCTCCAGATCGCTACCTGCCAACAACTCGGCAAAGCGCATCGGTGGAGCACCTTTTCCCGCTTCAATCCAGCGAACTGCCAGCAGCGGACGCAGTACATAGAAGTATTTTTTCAATCTGACTTCATCCCCCTGCAAATAACCACGAAAGTTTTTCCGCGCCATTGAGAGGTAGTGCCAGCGTGCGCGAAGCGGTGAGAACCAATGAGGGATCTGCTCTTTCAGCGCCGAAAATGTCACATCGTCCTGCCGATAAACGATTGGCGAATCCAGCCATTCGATAAGCGTCGGATTTGCCCCTTTCAGTAGCCCAAGAGCCTTACGCCACTCCCAACCACAAACATCCAGTTCATCATCTATCGGCAGTTCGATCACATCTCGCTGGGGCTCAACCCGCAAATACCATTCCGGCGGGTGAACATATAAAAAGCGCACGTCGTAATCACTATCAGGCGAGGCGAACCCCCAGCCCCGGCTACCGGATTCACAGGCAAAAAGCACCCTTACATCATAACGGCGCTCCACCTCTTCGAGCTGTCGTAACACCCGCTCGCGCATCGCGCCGTTAACGCCGTTATTCATCATTTACTCTACCCTTTTATATTCACTAAACCGTGTAGCACCTGGTCAAGACCGCCAAAGACCGAGATTTTATCGATACGCTCAGCCACCTTTTCTAAGGTCTCCATTTCCTTGAGTCGCAGCGCAACCGGGTTGTTTTCCATGACTTTGGCTGTGTTTAAAAGCGAACGCGTTGCAGCCGTCTCCTCGCGTCGACGGATAACGTTCGCCTGCGCCGATTTCTCGGCTTCAACGACTTTCGCCAGGATGGTTTTCATTTCGCCCGGCAGCACAATGTCCTTCACGCCTAAAGACGCGATTTCAATACCCAATGGCGCCATACGGGCTTTCACCTGTGCGCTCACCACCTGATCGATAACCTGCTTATCTTCCAGCAATTCATCAAGCGTGCGTGTTCCCACGGCTTCACGTAGCGCGAATTGCAGCTCGCGGTACAAGTGATCTATCGGTTTCGCCAGTTGTCCAAAAGCCTGTAAAACATCCTGATAACGCCAGTTAGCCGCCAGATTCAAACGCAGATTCACTTTGTCTTTGGTCAGAATCTCCTGCCCGCCCACTTCCAGAACCTGAAGTCGGGTATCGACCGCCTCTGCCTCCACAAGGTGATTCACCTTCCACCAGGCACTCAATCCGGGTGACAGCAATGCCTGTGTTTCACCATCAACTTTTAAAACCCCCACATGCCATGCAGCGATAGATACCGTGAGAATAATATCGCGCCCTTTTACCGCACCACTGCGTCGTGGCTGTAACACCGCGTTCATGACCTCCGCAGGGACCTGAACCTGCCGCGTATCCATACGCATCACGTGCATCTCCTCAACAGGCTTCCAGTACAAACGACGTGTGGAAGGCGCGAGAATCTCCTGCAACACGCCATTGATATACAAGGCACCCGCTTCAGAATCGGTTAAATCCGCGATCACGCAGTAGCGTTCAACCCATTCTGGCTGATAGCGACGCAGCCAGTTCGCCAGTACTTCAGGCACCTCACCACCGTCCAGGTTTACCACCAACACATCCGGCGTGGTGAACCAGGATAAACGATGTTCGCCTGCTTCCAGCACGCTGTAGTAATCGCCATTTTTTGCCAGTAATCCCAACTGACCTTTTCGTATTGTGATTTTCTTCGTCATTTTCTGTTCCTTTTTAAAACCAGGTGCGAGTGCAGAGGCGAAGCGACAGGGAAACTCCCTTTTGCCTGCCGCACGGCATCATTACCGGCAGCCTGTTTTGCGAATTGCCACCTGCACAATCCACGGTTTTGTTCGATGAATAACAACCAGTGTTCATTGAGTAAATGAATCGGGAATCGAACCCTTGCGTGTCATCGACTGAGACGGAACGCTCTCGGGAAAACAGCTTCAGCTGTTCCTGGGGCGCCGGCGGGGTTTTAATCCCCTGCATTTTCAGCACGTTGACCTATGACGTAATTGCCAGAAGTGTGCCAGAAGAAGAAAATCACGATAAATATTTATAATCATATGATTAATAATGGTTTTATTTTTTCTGTCCGTAACAGGCATTGCCTGCCCGTCAGGAAAATTTTATCTTTTGATATCGATATTTATTTTTATGGATAAACCATGAAAAAACGGCGGGTGGTGATTGGCGTCCTGGGTACAGTCCTGGATAAACGCGGCAAGCGAGCAAACCGATTTAAGAAATGGCGGCCCACGGTAGGATTATGCCAGCAGGCTGATTTCCCCATAGACCGCCTGGAATTACTCCACCAGCCACGAGATGAAAACATGGCGCAACGGCTGGCAGAAGATGTTGCCCTGCTCTCGCCTCGCACCGATGTGCGTCCACATACCGTGATGATTAATGACCCGTGGGATTTTGAAGAGGTTTACGCCGCCTTTCTCGACTTTGCGACGCATTACCCTTTTGATACCGAGAATGAAGAGTATCTGGTGCATATCACCACCGGTACGCATGTGGCGCAAATCTGCTGGTTCCTGCTCACGGAGGCTCGCTATCTTCCCGCCAGCCTGCTGCAAACCAGCCCGGCGCCGAAAGGTTCATCTGATGAAGCCATCGCAGCAGGCGAGTACTCGGTTATCGACCTTGATTTAAGTCGTTACGCCACCCTGACCAGTCGTTTTCAGCACGAACAGCAGCAATCGGTCTCTTTTCTGAAAGCCGGTATCGAGACGCGAAACGCCACATTTAACAAACTGATTGACCAGATTGAGCGCGTGGCCCTGCGTTCCAGTGCGCCGATCTTGCTTACCGGGCCGACCGGTGCCGGGAAGTCATTTCTGGCAAAACGGATATTTCAGCTTCGTCAGTCGCGTCATCGGGTCGACGGAAAATTCGTGGCCATCAACTGCGCCACATTGCGCGGCGATAACGCCATGTCCACGCTGTTTGGGCATGTCAAAGGCGCATTTACCGGCGCATTAACGCCTCGCGCCGGTTTGCTGCGGGAAGCCGATGGCGGCGTGCTATTTCTTGATGAGATCGCCGAACTGGGGCTGGACGAACAGGCAATGCTGTTAAAAGCCATTGAGGAAAAAACCTTCTTCCCATTTGGCTCTGATAAAGAGGTGCATAGCGATTTTCAACTGATTGCCGGCACCCATCGCGATATGCGCCAATGGATCGCCGAGGGGCGTTTTCGCGAAGACCTTTACGCCCGTATTAATATGTGGAGTTTCGCACTGCCAGGACTGATACAGCGGCGGGAAGATATCGCACCCAACGTTGAGTATGAACTGGGGCGATTTACGCGTGAACAACAATCACAGGTGCGTTTCGATAAAGAGGCGCGTGAGCGTTACCTCTCCTTTGCCTGCTCGCAACAAGCAGTATGGCGTGGAAACTTCAGGGAATTAAGCGCATCAATCACGCGTATGGCAACACTTGCAGAGAAGGGGCGCATAACGCTCGCTGTCGTCGATGAAGAAATTGCTCGCTTAAAGGCAGAGTGGCAAACCACAGGTGAAACGACAATCGTTAATCAGGAAATTGATCTCTTTGATCAGCGCCAACTGGAGACCGTTCTGGACGTATGCCGTACCAGCGCATCGCTTTCAGAAGCAGGAAGAATGCTGTTTGCTGTCTCCCGGCAGAAAAAGGCCAACCCTAACGACGCCGATCGATTACGTAAATATCTGGCACGTTTTGGATTGAGCTGGGAGAGTATTCACAGGGGAACATGAGCATAATTTGTTTGAATAATCCCCTTCCTCGCGATAAACAATACCTATGGCCGGGCTCGAACCCGGCCATTTTTATAACAAACAATGCAAACACAACGCTATCGCAAGGAATACAACATGCTCGCTGTTCTGACCCGGCTGTTCCCGTTATGGGCGCTGCTGCTCTCCGTTATTGCTTATTACACGCCGCCCACCTTCACAGCCATCGGCCCGTGGGTGCCGACTCTGCTGATGCTGATTATGTTCGGCATGGGCGTACATCTCAAAGTGGACGATTTTAAGCGCGTGCTTTCACGCCCGGCACCGGTGGCGGCGGGGATTTTTCTGCATTATCTGGTGATGCCGCTCGCCGCCTGGCTGCTGGCGCTGCTGTTTAAGATGCCCCCGGAGCTTTCTGCCGGGATGGTGCTGGTTGGCAGCGTGGCGAGCGGTACAGCATCCAACGTGATGATTTATCTGGCGAAAGGCGACGTCGCGCTGTCGGTCACCATTTCCTCTGTTTCAACGCTGGTTGGCGTAATTGCCACGCCGTTGCTCACCCGTCTGTACGTCGATGCGCATATTCAGGTTGATGTAATGGGCATGCTGCTGAGCATTCTGCAAATCGTGGTGATCCCTATCGGCCTGGGGCTGATTGTGCACCACCTCTTCCCGCGCGTGGTGAAAGCCGTAGAGCCTTTTCTTCCCGCCTTTTCGATGGTGTGCATTCTGGCGATCATCAGCGCCGTGGTGGCCGGTTCGGCCTCACACATCGCCTCGGTCGGTTTTGTGGTGATTATCGCCGTCATTCTGCACAACACGATTGGCCTGCTCGGCGGCTACTGGGGTGGGAAACTGTTTGGCTTTGATGAGTCCACCTGCCGCACGCTGGCGATTGAAGTGGGGATGCAAAACTCCGGCCTCGCGGCTGCGCTGGGTAAAATCTACTTCGGCCCACTCGCGGCGCTGCCCGGCGCCCTGTTCTCGGTGTGGCACAATCTTTCCGGCTCACTGCTTGCGGGTTACTGGTCCGGGAAGCCGATTGATGAGAAGGCGCGGGATGCGGTGAAAGAGGGATGATTTGCGGCCCGGTGAGGTGAACTTGCCGGGCTTTATGCTCTGTCCAGAAATTCTTTGCGAGGCGCTTTCCGGATTTTTATTGCAAATCTCGTGTAGATAACGCTCCGCGATAAGATTCGTACAAGGATCGCTGGCAGAGGGATGCAGCACGGATGAGCAACTTATCAATTCATGAAATTCATCATTACTGTCTTAATATCACTCAGGAAATCATTCTGATTTTGGGATGGCGCTCCATTTCGGTAGACATCCAAAGCGCAGAAGATAAATCTCTGTTAGCTGCGGGGGTTGCAGATAGTTCTCTCAACTGGTCATGGGGGATACGCCATTATTGCGGTGGTATCAGCAACGGTATTTTGGATATCCATCTCAAGCTCACCGACCGATCAACACCGGGTTCGCTGCATGCGGTTATCCTCTGTAAGTACGATTCCAGAAGAAATGAATTCGCAATTTGTATGCTGGAAAACTTTATTGCGCATGAAGTGAGTATGCTAACGGGAAACATCCTGACGATTGCCCTCATCTACTCAACCACTTTTTGCGACATGCTCGGATTAAGCGAGGTTTTCATTTGTGATCCGGTTCCGGACGCTCAGCCGCGTTATCGTGCGTATGACTTTGCACAAGTCGCCAACGGCTATAATAAAATGTCTGCTGAAGTCATTGATATAAAAGAGACCATTCGAAGAAGAACGCTCAACGCACAAGATATTGCGTACTGAATGTCGCGTTATTCTCCCTATTTGTGATGCGAACTATTTTCAGTTAAAGTGATGTTCGATGGACAAAATTCATACAGGAGTCATCATGACCATAACCCATAAAAAAATTGATGCCGTCGACGTCAGGGCTGCTGCAACACGTGCCTTAGCATTTTGGTCAACCATTGATGGCCGTAAGCTCGCTGCAATCGGCCAAAACGAAAAGTCGATGGATATCATCGGGCCGGAAAAGAAAATACACTACGCTCGCCTCGCCTGACCTGGCGATTCGATTAAACCATTCTGCTCTCAGCTAATTTCCCGTACACTGGACTCTCTGGCTAACTGAGGGCACCATCATGGCACTCCCCCGCATCACCCAAAAAGAGATGACCGAACGCGAGCAGCGTGAACTGAAAACGTTGCTTGATCGCGCCCGTATCGCGCATGGCCGCGTGTTGACCAACGCCGAAACCAACAGCATCAAGAAAGAGTACATCGATAAGTTGATGGTTGAGCGTGAAGCTGAAGCGAAGAAAGCCCGCCAGTTGAAGAAAAAGCAGGCTTATAAACCGGATGCGGAAGCGTCGTTTTCCTGGTCAGCAAGTACGCCAACGCGCGGCAGACGCTGATTAACGTCCTTTCTTTTTACGCCCCGGCGAGTTAAAACGCTTACCGTTGGACGCCGGGCGGCCCCCTTTTTCAGCGGTTTTTTCCATCTTCACCACCGGGCGTTTAATGCCCGCCGTTTTCGGTTTGGCCTTCGCCTTTGGCTTCGCTTCCGAAGAGGAGCCTTCGATAAGTTTAAACAGGTCGATGAGCTCATCGTCGGTTAAATCACGCCACTCGCCCAGCGGAATACCGCTTAAGCTGACGTTCATGATGCGCGTACGTTCCAGTTTCTTCACTTCATAGCCAAAGTGCTCGCACATGCGACGAATCTGACGGTTCAGGCCCTGTACCAGGGTGATGCGAAACACAAACGGTGCTTCTTTTTTCACTTTGCACTTCTTCGTCACCGTCCCAAGAATCGGTACGCCCGCCGCCATGCCGCTCACGAACTCATCCGTCACCGGTTTATCTACCGTAACCAGATACTCTTTTTCGTGATCGTTACCGGCACGCAGGATCTTATTGACCAGATCGCCGTGGTTGGTGAGGAAAATCAGCCCCTGAGAATCTTTATCCAGGCGGCCAATCGGGAACACGCGCTTGCTGTGGTTGACGAAATCGACGATGTTATCGCGCTCGCCATCTTCCGTCGTGCTGACAATGCCCACCGGCTTGTTCAGTGCGATCAGCACCAGATCTTCTGCCTCGCGTGGCTCAATCAACTGACCGTTTACTTTTACAACGTCGCCAGGCTTCACCTGATCGCCAATGGTGGCGCGTTTACCGTTAAGGAAAACGTTACCTTGTTCGATATAGCGATCGGCTTCGCGACGAGAGCAAATTCCGCTTTCGCTGATGTATTTATTTAAACGGATGGATGAGTCGGGCAGCATAAGTTCTCCTCTAAAACGCGGAATATACCTTACCTCTTAGCGAGGAAAAACAGGGTTATGCGGCAACGTCGAAATTAAATGTGATCTGCCGCGCCTTTTATCACAAAAGTGTCGCCGCAAACCGGCTGCAATTTTGCGTAGCCAAAACCAGGATAATCAAGGCATTACGAATTTCTGCACACCTGTGCTGATGACTGCTACGAACAGAAACAAATGTGCAAGAGAAAGCGCCATTTCAGCCCGCGCAAAGAGTGAAAAATCGCTTTTAAAGGCTAACGGGATGGGGTTATATCAGATCAAGCGGTTAAAAAGCGTATTTGCACAAATGTGCAGAACCAGGAGGCGGCAATGGAAAACAGTGACGATATCCGTTTGATTGTGAAGATTGCCCAACTCTATTACGAACAGGATATGACGCAGGCACAAATCGCACGCGAACTGGGGATTTATCGGACCACCATCAGCCGCTTGCTTAAGCGGGGCCGCGAGCAGGGCATTGTCATCATCGCCATCAACTACGACTACAACGAAAACCTCTGGCTGGAGCAGCAGCTGAAGCAAAAGTTTGCCCTGAAAGAAGCTGTGGTGGTGTCGGGGCACGATGAAGAGGAAGACGTGCAACTGGCGGTGATGGGGTTACACGGCGCGCAGCTGTTGGATCGCTTGCTGGAACCTGGCGATATTGTCGGTTTTTCCTGGGGCCGCGCGGTACGCGCACTGGTCGAAAATCTACCGCAGGCGGCGCAATCCCGGCAGTTAATCTGTGTGCCGATTATCGGTGGGCCGTCCGGAAAACTTGAAAGCCGCTATCACGTGAACACATTAACCTACGGCGCGGCGGCGAAGCTGAAAGGGGAATCGCATCTCGCAGATTTTCCTGCCCTATTGGATAACCCATTAATTCGTAATGGGATCATGCAGTCTCAGCACTTTAAAACCATCTCGGCCTACTGGGATAATCTGGATGTCGCCCTAGTGGGGATTGGTTCCCCGGCCATTCGCGATGGCGCTAACTGGCATGCATTTTATGGCGGCGAAGAGAGTGACGACCTGAATGCCCGCCAGGTCGCCGGCGATATTTGCTCACGCTTTTATGATATTCACGGCGTAACGGTCGATACCAATATGAGTGAGAAAACGCTCTCAATCGAAATGAATAAATTAAAGCAGGCACGTTATTCCATCGGCATTGCCATGGGCGAAGAAAAATACAGCGGAATTATTGGCGCACTACGCGGAAAATATATTAATTGTCTGGTTACGAATAGCGACACAGCGGAACTGTTACTGAAATAAAAAATCTGCCCGACTTTTACCGTAATGAAAAATTACGGCGGGCCTCTGTTACCTAAAATCAGGAGTCTGTTATGCAAACGTGGTTAAATTTGCAGGATAAAACCATTATTGTCACCGGCGGCGCATCCGGCATTGGTCTGGCAATTGTGGAAGAATTATTAGCACAAGGCGCAAACGTGCAGATGGCCGATATTCACGGTGGCGACGGTCAATATGAAGGTCATAAAGGCTATCAGTTCTGGCCGACCGATATTTCCAGCGCCAAAGAGGTGAATCATACGGTCGCTGAAATTATCCAGCGCTTTGGCCGTATTGATGGCCTGGTCAACAACGCTGGGGTCAATTTCCCGCGTCTGCTGGTCGATGAGAAAGCGCCTGCTGGTCAGTATGAATTAAACGAAGCGGCATTCGAAAAAATGGTCAATATCAACCAGAAAGGCGTTTTTCTGATGTCACAGGCAGTGGCGCGACAGATGGTCAAACAACACGATGGTGTGATTGTGAACGTCTCCTCGGAAAGCGGGCTGGAAGGCTCAGAGGGCCAGAGCTGCTACGCCGCCACCAAAGCAGCGCTCAATAGTTTCACCCGCTCCTGGTCGAAAGAGCTGGGTAAACACGGTATCCGTGTGGTCGGCATCGCGCCGGGAATTCTGGAAAAAACCGGGCTGCGCACGCCGGAATATGAAGAAGCGCTGGCGTGGACGCGCAATATCACCGTTGAGCAACTGCGCGAAGGCTACACCAAAAATTCCATTCCTATTGGGCGTTCCGGAAGATTAGCAGAAGTAGCTGATTTTGTTTGTTATCTGCTGTCCGAACGCGCCAGCTACATCACCGGAGTAACCACTAACATCGCGGGCGGCAAAACGCGCGGGTAAGGAGGCTTTATGGTCAATGCCATTTTTTGCGCCCACGGCAAATTAGCCTGCGCCATGCTGGAATCGGTTCAGATGGTATACGGCGACGCCAATGTCGAGGCGGTTGAATTTGTACCCGGCGAGAACGCCGGAGACATCGTGGCAAAGCTGGAAAAGTTAGTGAGTATTCACAATCAGGACGAGTGGCTGATTGCCGTGGATTTACAATGCGGCAGCCCATGGAATGCGGCCGCGACGCTTGCAATGCGTAACCCGTGCCTGCGGGTGATCAGCGGCCTTTCTCTGCCCCTGGCGCTCGAACTGGTCGATAACCAGGGCAGCATGAACGTTGATGAACTGTGTGAACACCTGACGCAAATCGCAACGCAAACCTGCGTCGTCTGGAAACAACTGGAAACGGCTGAGGAGGATTTCTGATGAACATTACGCTCGCCCGCATTGATGACCGCCTGATCCACGGCCAGGTCACCACCGTATGGTCGAAAGTGGCTAATGCCCAGCGCATTATTATCTGCAATGACGAGGTGTATAACGATGAAGTTCGCCGAACCTTATTGCGTCAGGCTGCGCCGCCGGGAATGAAGGTTAACGTGGTCAATATTGAAAAAGCCGTCGCGGTTTATCACAACCCACAATATCAGGACGAAACCGTTTTTTATCTTTTCACCCGACCTCAGGATGCCTTAGAGATGGTTCGCCAGGGCGTAAAAATCGGCACCCTGAATATTGGGGGAATGGCCTGGCGGCCCGGTAAAAAACAGTTAACCAAAGCCGTATCATTAGATGACGATGATATTAACGCATTTAATGAGTTGAATAATCTTGGCGTCACCCTGGATTTACGCGTCGTGGCGTCCGATCTCTCAATCAATATTATCGACAAAATAAACGAACAGTTAGCTACATATTAAATAATAGCGCCTGTGTACGAATGCTTTAACAGGCAGGGATGACGACACTTAAAAGGTGACAAATAATGGAAATAAGTACCCTACAAATCATAGCAATATTTCTCTTTTCCTGTATTGCCGGAATGGGCAGCGTGCTGGATGAATTTCAGACTCACCGTCCGCTTATCGCCTGTACGGTGATCGGCTTAATACTTGGCGACATCAAAACCGGGATTATGCTCGGCGGCACGCTGGAGCTTATCGCGCTCGGCTGGATGAACGTCGGCGCGGCACAGTCTCCGGATTCCGCGCTCGCCAGCATTATCTCCGCCATTCTGGTTATCGTCGGGCAGCAAAGTATCGCCACGGGCATCGCAATCGCCCTTCCTGTGGCGGCGGCAGGCCAGGTGCTGACGGTCTTCGCCCGCACCATCACCGTGGTGTTCCAGCACGCGGCGGATAAAGCTGCTGAAGAGGCGCGCTTTCGCACCATCGATATTCTGCATGTCTCCGCACTGGGTGTGCAGGCGCTGCGCGTCGCCATTCCGGCACTGATTGTCTCGCTGTTCGTCAGCGCCGACATGGTCAGCAATATGCTGAGCGCGATACCGGAATTCGTCACGCGTGGTCTGCAAATTGCGGGCGGTTTTATTGTCGTCGTCGGCTATGCCATGGTGCTGCGCATGATGGGCGTGAAGTATCTGATGCCCTTCTTTTTCCTCGGTTTTATCGCGGGCGGCTATCTCGACCTCAGCCTGCTGGCCTTTGGCGGCGTCGGCGTGATTATCGCGCTGGTCTATATCCAGCTGAATCCACAGTGGCGTAAAGCCGCACCGCAAACGCAGGCCACCTCTTCCACCGCCCTTGACCAGCTTGACGACTAACGGAGCCCATCATGGAACAGAGAAAAATCACACGCAGCGATCTGGTGAGCATGTTTCTGCGCTCCAACCTGCAACAGGCGTCCTTTAACTTTGAACGTATTCATGGGCTGGGCTTTTGCTACGACATGATCCCTGCCATTAAGCGCCTCTATCCACTGAAAGAAGACCAGGTCGCCGCGCTGAAGCGCCATCTGGTGTTCTTCAATACCACGCCAGCCGTGTGTGGCCCGGTCATCGGTGTGACCGCCGCCATGGAAGAAGCGCGCGCCAACGGCGCCGAAATTGATGACGGCGCCATCAACGGTATCAAAGTTGGCCTGATGGGCCCGCTGGCCGGGGTCGGCGATCCGCTGGTCTGGGGGACCTTGCGCCCGATTACCGCCGCGCTTGGCGCCTCGCTGGCGTTATCCGGCAACATTCTCGGCCCGCTGCTGTTCTTCTTTATTTTCAACGCAGTGCGTCTGGCGATGAAGTGGTATGGGCTACAGCTCGGCTTTCGCAAAGGCGTGAATATCGTCAGCGATATGGGCGGGAATGTGCTGCAAAAACTGACCGAAGGTGCCTCGATTCTTGGCCTGTTCGTGATGGGCGTGCTGGTCACCAAATGGACCTCAATCAACGTGCCGCTGGTCGTCTCGCAAACACCTGCCGCAGACGGTTCCACCGTCACCATGACCGTGCAGAACATTCTCGATCAGCTCTGCCCTGGCCTGCTGGCGCTGGGTTTGACGCTGCTGATGGTGCGTCTGCTCAACAAAAAAATTAACCCGGTATGGCTGATCTTTGCCCTGTTTGGCTTAGGGATTATCGGCAATGCGCTGGGCTTCCTGTCCTGATTCTTCGCCCCGGCGCAACTGCCGGGGCCATCGCTCAACATGAGGTGGTTTATGAAAACAACAGCTCTGCGTCTTTACGGTAAACGTGACCTGCGTCTGGAAACCTTTGACCTTCCTGAAATGCAGGAAGATGAAATTCTGGCGACAGTGGTCACCGACAGCCTGTGTCTTTCCTCCTGGAAAGAGGCCAATCTGGGCGAAAACCACAAGAAAGTACCCAACGATGTGGCGACTAACCCGATCATCATCGGCCATGAGTTTTGCGGCGATATTCTGGCCGTCGGTAAAAAATGGCAGCATAAGTTCCAGCCCGGCCAGCGCTATGTGATTCAGGCTAACCTGCAACTGCCGGATCGCCCGGACTGCCCAGGCTACTCCTTCCCGTGGGTGGGCGGCGAAGCGACGCATGTGGTTATCCCCAACGAGGTTATGGAACAGGATTGCCTGCTGGCATATGAAGGCGAAACCTACTTTGAAGGCTCGCTGGTTGAACCACTCTCCTGCGTGATTGGCGCATTCAACGCCAACTATCATCTGCAGGAAGGCACTTATAACCACAAGATGGGGATTCGCCCGCAGGGACGGACGCTGATCCTCGGCGGCACAGGCCCGATGGGGCTGCTGGCGATTGATTACGCCCTGCATGGGCCGGTTAACCCGTCGCTATTAATCGTCACCGATACCAATAACGACAAGCTGAGCTATGCGCGGAAACACTATCCGTCAGAGCCGCAAACGCTGATTCATTATCTCAATGCAACCGACGCCTCGTACGAGACGTTAATGGCGCTCAGCGGCGGCCACGGTTTCGATGATATTTTCGTTTTCGTGCCCAATGAAGGGCTGGTTACCCTCGCCTCTTCGCTGCTGGCGGCCGACGGCTGTATGAACTTTTTCGCCGGGCCACAGGATAAACACTTCAGCGCGCCGATTAATTTCTACGATGTGCATTACGCGTTTACCCACTACGTGGGCACGTCAGGCGGCAATACCGACGACATGCGCGCGGCGGTCAAACTGATTGAAGAGAAAAAAGTGCAGGCTGCAAAAGTGGTAACACATATTCTTGGGCTGAATGCCGCGGGCGAAACCACGCTGGAATTGCCTGCCGTCGGCGGCGGGAAAAAGCTGGTGTATACCGGAAAATATCTGCCGCTGACTTCACTCACGCAGATCCAGGATAAAGGACTGGCGGCGATTATGACACGTCATCAGGGAGTCTGGTCCGGTGAAGCGGAGCAATACCTGCTCGCTCATGCAGAGGCAATTACCCATGATTAATCGCGAGACTCAACTCTGCATGTCGCTGGCCGGTCGCCCCGGTAACTTCGGCACGCGCTTTCACAATTATCTGTATGAAAAGCTGGGGCTGAATTTCATCTATAAAGCGTTCACCACCGAGGATATTGCTGCGGCGGTGAACGGCGTTCGCGCGTTGGGTATTCGCGGCTGCGCCGTGTCGATGCCGTTTAAAGAAAGCTGCATGCCCTTGCTCGATGCTATCGATCCGTCGGCGAAGGTCATTGATTCGGTGAATACTATCGTGAATGACGACGGCAGGCTGACTGGGTTTAATACCGACTATATCGCGGTGAAAAGCCTGATAACCCACCACCAGCTGAATGCCGCCGCACGCGTGATGATTCGCGGCAGCGGTGGAATGGGCAAAGCGGTGATTGCCGCCTTTCGCGACGCGGGGTTTACGAATGTCGTCATCGCCGCCCGCAACCGCGAGAGCGGCCTGGCGCTGGCGAAGCAGTATGGGTTTCAGTGGCAACCGCAGCCGGAAGGTATCGCCTGCGATATTCTGGTCAACGTGACGCCCGTCGGCATGACCGGCGGTAAAGAGAGCCATGAGCTGGCCTTCAGCGAAGCGATGGTCTCTGCGGCAAGCGTCGTTTTTGACGTTGTGGCATTGCCGCCGGAAACGCCGCTCATTCGCCTGGCGCAACGGCTTGATAAGCAGACGATCAGCGGCGCGGAGGTGATTGCCTTACAGGCCGTCGAGCAATTCGCGATGTATACCGGCGTGCGACCCGATGCGCAGCTGATTGCTGAAGCGGCAAGGTTTGCGCGCGAGGGGTGAGGACATGAGCGCCTTAACAGGCGCTCATACTGATGACAAACGCGAAATTGCCTGATGCGCTACGCTTATCAGGCCTACGAGTTCCTTCACTATATTGAATTTGCACGCGTTTGTAGGCCGGATAAGGCGTTCACGCCGCATCCGGCATGAACAAAGCGCACTTTATCAATCATCGAACGCTAATACATACAAATGCAGAATGGGTCCATCAGAACGGTCGTTGAAAATCGCTGAACGAACCGTTCCCGTCAGCCCATTGGTTAACGGATTCAATTGACTCTTTATTCTCCTGCAGCCACGTCTCCCTTCTTTTTTCGCAAAATTTCTCCAGCAGCGCTTCGGTTAACACAGCTGACAGATTAATCTTCAACTTGCGTGCTTCTTCCAGAACTCCGTGAACCTCGTCAGCGAGTCTTATCACCCGGCGTGATAGCATAGTCATCAACCCCTTAATTCCCTGATTGTCTGGAGAAAGAATGGAACTGCTGCTGTTAAGTAACTCGACGCTGCCGGGTAAAGCCTGGCTGGAACATGCGCTGCCGCTGATTCGTGGCGCGCTAAACGGTCGCCGTTCGGCGGTATTTATTCCCTTCGCGGGCGTGACACAAACGTGGGACGCCTACACGGCAAAAACGGCAGCGGTCTTTGAGCCAATGGGCGTGTCGGTCGTCGGTATTCATAACGCTGCCGATCCGATTGCGGCTATTGAAAATGCGGACCTCGTGATTGTCGGCGGAGGGAATACCTTCCAGTTGCTGAAAGAGAGCCGCGAACGCGGGCTGCTGGTACCGATTGTTGATGTGGTGAAGCGCGGCGCGCTGTACATCGGCTGGAGCGCAGGCTCGAACCTGGCTTGCCCAACCATTCGCACTACCAATGATATGCCGATTGTCGATCCGCAAGGTTTTGATGCACTGGGGCTGTTCCCGCTGCAAATTAACCCGCACTTCACCAATGCGCTGCCGGAAGGGCACCAGGGTGAAACGCGCGAACAACGCATCCGCGAACTGTTGGTTGCCGCGCCAGAGCTGACGGTGATTGGTTTACCGGAGGGTAACTGGATTCAGGTGAACGGTGAAATCGCGACGCTTGGTGGGCCAAACACCAACTATCTGTTTAAAGCAGGTGAAGAGGCGGTGCCGCTGGAGGCTGGACACCGTTTGTAAAAGATTTTGCCGGATGCGCTGCGCTTATCCGGCCTACAGATTGTGCCAATTGTAGGCGAGATAAGGGCTGCGCATCCGGTGTCAAAACGCACTAATAATCATCCCGTTCGTCATCTTCGTCCGGCTGCTCCAGCACGCTGTAAGCCACTGAACAAAATAGCGAGTTGAGACGCTGCATATCGCCCAGCAGGCCAAGGTGTAGCGAGCTGGTTTCAATACTCTGCACGTTCTGCTGGTGTAGACGATCAACGTGCGCGTGCGAGTAACGGCGATTCAGGATGCGGAAGCGATGCTTGCTGCGGCGCAGGCGGCGCGCGCTGGTGACGTCACCGGAGAAGAACACCGACATCGCCAGTTGCAGGTTACTCAGCAGTTGATCGTAAAGCGCATCCAGTTCCTTCAGCCCTTCAAGCGAGAACGCGCGGCGGGCCGCCAGCGATTTATCGGCGATCTCACTGCCCATACGTTCCACGATATCCGACGCCTGCTCCAGGTTGAGCGACATCTCGATGATTTCCGCCCAGCGCCGGGATTCCTCCTCCGCCAGTTCATCCTTCGGCATGCGTGCCAGATAGAGCTTGATGGCGGTGTAGAGCACGTTAATGTCGTCCGCCAGCTTGCGCAGCTCTTTCTCCTCGCGCGGCTCGCCGTGCATGACCTTTTTCAACCCTTCAAGCATCAACTCCATCGCATCGCCGATACGCAGCGCTTCACGCGCGGCATTGGCTAACGCCAGCGTTGGCGTGTCGAGGGCGGTGGTATCGAGATGCTTGGGCTTCAGGCGTGCGTCCAGTTCAGGTTCATCGCGGATCATTCGTTTGCAGAAACGCGCCATCGGCTCGGCGAACGGGATCATCACCACGCAGCGAATCAGGTTGTAGAAGACGTGGAAATAGATAACCAGTTCCGATTCCGGCAGCGGCAGTTTGTGCAGAGTATCCGCCAGCACATGGACAAACGGCAGAATGACCAGACCGCCCACCAGCTTGAACAGCAAACTACCCAGCGCCACGCGGCGAGCGGCAGCATTGGCGGCGCTGTTGTTGAGCATAGCCAGCAGGCCGGAGCCGAGGTTAGCGCCAATCACCAGACACAGCGCCACCGGGAAGGAAATAATCCCCGCCGTGGTTAGCGTGGCGGTCAGCAGCACGGCAGCCAGGCTCGAATAACTGACGATGGCGAACATCGCGCCAATCAGTGCATCCAGCATGATATCGCCGGTGAGCGAGGCAAAGATCACCTGTACGCCGTTGGCCTGGGTGATCGGCGTGACCGCCTGGACGATGAGTTCCAGCGCCAGCAAAATCAGGCCAAGGCCAATCCCGACGCGCCCCAGTTGCCCGGCACGCGACTGTTTGCGGCCGAGGAAGAAGATCACGCCGATAAAAATCAGCAGCGGCGACAGCCAGGATAAATCGAAGGTGAGGATACGCGCCATCAGCGCGGTCCCCACGTCGGCCCCCAACACAATCACCAGGGCGGGCGTCAGGGCGACCAGGTCCTGGGCGACGAACGACGTCACCAGCATGGTCGTGGCGTTACTGCTCTGCACCAGCGCAGTGACGCCAATGCCCGCGCAGAAGGCGAGCGGTTTCTTCTCAACACTACGGCTGAGGACGGTACGCAGGCGCGCGCCGAAGACGCGCATCACGCCCGTGCGGACAATGTGGGTGCCCCAAACCAGGAGGGCGACAGCGGAAAGCAGGTGTAACAGCGTTAACACAGAGTGGGGTTCTCCTTATCGTTATTGTTTTCCTGAGGCTATCTGCGCGGTTCTGCCGGATGGCGCTGCGCTTATCCGGCCTACAGGCAAGTCGTGAATCCGACGGCGAACCATGTAGGCCCGGTAAGCGCAGCGCCACCGGGCAAAACCGACGAAGCCTTCTTCCAGTATAAGGGTTTACTCACAAGAAAGAGACAGGGCGCTCAATGAGCGCCCTGTTTGTTGTAAGGAAAAGTGACGTTAGTCCGCGTCATACCCCAGATTCGGAGCCAGCCAGCGTTCAACTTCCTCTACGCTCATTCCTTTGCGGCGGGCGTAATCTTCCACCTGGTCACGCTGAATTTGCGCGACCGCGTAGTACTTGCTGTCCGGGTGGCTGAAATACCAGCCGGAGACCGACGCGCCGGGCCACATGGCGAACGATTCTGTCAGCTTCATGCCGGTGTGTTTTTCGACGTCCAGCAGTTCCCAGATAGTGCCCTTTTCCGTGTGTTCCGGGCAAGCCGGGTAACCGGGCGCCGGGCGAATGCCCTGATAGTTTTCGCGGATCAGTTCTTCGTTGCTGAGGTTCTCGTTCGGCGCATAGCCCCAGTAAACTTTACGCACGCGCTCATGCAGATATTCAGCAAAGGCTTCCGCCAGGCGGTCGGCAATCGCTTTCACCATGATTTTATTGTAATCATCGTGCTGCGCTTCAAAAGCATCCGCCAGCGCATCTTCTTCCAGCCCACCGGTGACGGCGAACGCGCCGATGTAGTCTTCTTTACCGCTCAGTTTTGGCGCGACAAAGTCGGAAAGACAGTAGTTTGCGAAGCCCACTTTCTCGGTCTGCTGGCGTAAATGACGGCTGACGGTAAGCACGTGAGTACGCGTTTCGTCACGGTAGATTTCAATGTCGTCACCCACACGGTTTGCCGGGAACAGGCCGACCACGCCGCGCGGATTCAGCGTTTTCCCGGCGCTCAGTTTGTCGAGTAACTCATTGGCATCTTTAAACAGACGCTGCGCTTCTTCACCAACGACTTCGTCTTCAAGAATGCGCGGGTATTTCCCGGCCAGCGACCAGGTCATAAAGAACGGCGTCCAGTCGATGTAGTTGCGCAGCGTTTCGATACTGGCTTCCACTTCCTGCACGCCAAGACGATGAGCCACCGGCGGCGTGTAGCTCGCCCAGTCGAATGCCAGATCGTTTTCGCGCGCGGCCTGCAAGGTCACTGGCGGCGTGCGCGGTTTCTTACGCCCGTGCTGAATACGCACGGTCTCATACTCTTTACGCGTGCGGGCGACGAAGTCGTCACGCTGGGTATCGGAAAGCAGCGCCGCAACCACGCCAACGGTGCGCGAGGCGTTCTGCACATACACCGTCGGGCCGCTATAGTTCTGCTCGATTTTTACCGCTGTATGCGCTTTTGAAGTGGTCGCACCGCCGATCAGCAGCGGGATGGTGAAGCCCTGACGCTCCATCTCTTTCGCCACGTTAACCATTTCATCCAGCGACGGGGTGATCAAGCCGGAGAGGCCAATCAGGTCCGCATTCACTTCCCTGGCGGTTTTCAGGATTTTGTCGGCAGGCACCATCACGCCCAGGTCGATGATTTCGTAGTTGTTGCACTGCAACACCACGCCGACGATGTTTTTGCCGATATCGTGGACATCGCCTTTTACGGTCGCGATCACCATCTTACCGTTGCTGGAGCCTTTCTCTTTGCTGGCTTCAATGTACGGTTCGAGATACGCCACCGCTTGTTTCATAACGCGCGCCGATTTCACCACCTGCGGCAGGAACATTTTGCCCTCGCCAAACAGGTCGCCGACCACGTTCATGCCATCCATCAGCGGGCCTTCAATCACCTGAATGGGGCGTTCAGCCTGCTGACGCGCCTCTTCCGTATCCAGCTCGATAAATTCAGTGATGCCTTTCACCAGCGAGTATTCGAGGCGTTTTTTCACGTCCCACGAACGCCATTCGGCCTGCTGGGCGTTGGCGGTGTCGTCGGTTTTGCTGCCGCGATATTTCTCGGCAAGATCCAGCAAACGCTCGGTGCCATCGTCGCGACGATTGAGGATCACATCCTCCACCGCGTCGCGCAGTTCAGCAGGCAGGTCGTCGTAAATCGCCAGTTGCCCGGCGTTCACAATCCCCATATCCATACCGTTGCGGATGGCGTAGTAGAGGAATACCGCGTGAATGGCTTCACGCACCGGATCGTTACCACGGAACGAGAACGAGACGTTAGAGACACCGCCGGAAATCAGCGCATGCGGCAGTTCGCGTTTGATGTCTTCACAGGCGCCGATAAAGTCCTGCGCATAGTTGTTGTGCTCGTCAATCCCGGTCGCCACCGCGAAGATGTTCGGGTCGAAGATGATATCTTCCGGCGGGAAACCGACTTCCTCGGTGAGAATTTTGTACGCCCGGCGGCAAATTTCGATTTTACGCGCGCGGGTGTCGGCCTGACCCTGCTCGTCAAAGGCCATCACCACCACCGCCGCGCCGTAGCGACGCAGCAGTTTGGCATGGTGCATAAAGGTCTCCACGCCCTCTTTCATCGAGATGGAGTTGACGATGCCTTTGCCCTGAATGCACTTCAGACCTTTTTCGATGACGTCCCATTTCGAGGAGTCGATCATAATCGGCACGCGAGCGATATCCGGCTCGCCCGCAATCAGGTTGAGGAAACGCACCATCGCCGCTTCGGCATCGAGCATCCCTTCATCCATGTTGATATCGATAATCTGTGCGCCGCTTTCCACCTGCTGGCGAGCCACATCCAGCGCTTCGCTGTATTTCTCTTCTTTAATCAGGCGCTTGAACTTAGCGGAACCGGTGACGTTGGTGCGTTCACCCACGTTCACAAACAGGCTGTCGTCGCCAATGTTCAGCGGCTCCAGGCCAGACAGGCGGCAGGCGACGGGCAGTTCAGGCAGCTTGCGCGGTGGCAGCCCGGCAACGGCGCGGCTCATCGCAGCAATGTGTTCCGGCGTGGTGCCACAGCAACCGCCGACGATATTGAGGAAACCCGCTTCCGCCCATTCGCGGATCTGTTTTGCCATCGTGTCGGCATCGAGATCGTATTCGCCAAAGGCGTTTGGCAGCCCGGCGTTGGGGTGCGCGGTGACGTAGCATTCCGCAATCCGCGACAGCTCCTGTACGTACTGGCGCAGTTCATCCGGCCCCAGCGCACAGTTCAGTCCAAAGGTCAGCGCTTCGGCGTGGCGCAGGGAGTTATAAAACGCTTCCGTAGTTTGCCCGGAGAGGGTACGCCCGGAGGCATCGGTGATGGTGCCGGAAATCATGATCGGCAGGTCGACGCCCAGCGCTTCAAACTCTTCTTTGACTGCAAAAATCGCCGCTTTGGCGTTGAGGGTGTCGAAGACGGTTTCAATCAGGATCAGGTCCGCGCCGCCTTCCACCAGCGCTTTCGTCGATTCCCGGTATGCGGCCACCAGCCCATCAAAGGTGATATTGCGGAATGCCGGGTCGTTGACGTCCGGTGAGATGGACGCCGTGCGGTTGGTGGGGCCAAGAACGCCTGCCACATAGCGCGGTTTTTCCGGCGTGCGTGCGGTCCACTCATCGGCGCAGGCGCGCGCCAGTTTGGCGGCAGCGAAGTTGATTTCCGCCGACAGGGATTCCATCTGGTAATCCGCCATGGCGATGGTCGTGGAGTTAAAGGTGTTGGTTTCAATGATATCCGCGCCCGCGTCGAAGTAGGCATCATGAATGGCGGAGATCACCTCCGGCTTGCTCAACACCAGCAGGTCGTTGTTACCTTTGAGGTCGCACGGCCAGTCGGCAAAACGCGCGCCGCGAAAATCCGCTTCGCTCAGGCGATAGCTCTGGATCATGGTGCCCATGCCCCCGTCCAGAACCAGAATTCGATCATTTAACTGCTGACGTAATTGTTCAACTTTGCTGCTCACACGCACTCCCGACCACGCTCAACCAAACCCAGAGAAAAAAACGGCAATAGACCATACTGGCATAAACCCTGATGGTGGAAAAGAGAACAACGCGCTACATGAGACAAGTTCACCATGACTCATCGGATCAGTAAGTCTGGTGATTGCATTATAATCAAATAAAACGAAAATGATTTCCACGATACAGAAACAGGAGTTCGCTATGGTTGCCACCGTTCCCGCAAAGCGCGGAAGAAAACCCGCCGCAGCCGCCGCTGTGCCGAGTGGCCAGGTTCAGTCTTTAACGCGCGGGCTGAAATTACTGGAATGGATTGCCGAATCAAACGGTAGCGTTGCGCTGACTGAACTCGCCCAGCAGGCCGGGTTGCCCAATTCCACCACTCACCGTTTGCTCACCACCATGCAGCAGCAGGGTTTCGTCCGCCAGGTGGGCGAACTGGGGCACTGGGCGGTGGGTGCGCATGCGTTTATCGTCGGCAGCAGCTTTTTGCAGAGCCGTAATTTGCTGGCGATTGTCCATCCTATCCTGCGCAAACTGATGGAAGACTCCGGCGAGACGGTCAACCTGGCGGTGCTGGATCAAAGCGATCATCAGGCCATTATTATTGATCAGGTTCAGTGCACGCAGTTGATGCGCATGTCTGCGCCCATTGGCGGCAAACTGCCGATGCACGCCTCCGGCGCGGGCAAGGCGTTCTTATCGCAACTGAGTGAAGAGCAAGTTACCGGCTTACTGCACCGCAAAGGGCTGCACGCCTATACCCATGCGACGCTGGTATCGCCGGTGCATTTAAAAGAAGACCTCGCCCAAACGCGCAAGCGCGGGTATTCCTTTGATGATGAAGAACACGCGCTGGGGCTGCGCTGCGTGGCGTCCTGCATTTACGACGAGCACCGCGAACCGTTTGCGGCGATCTCCATTTCCGGGCCGATTTCACGCATTACCGACGACCGGGTAACGGAGTTTGGCGCGATGGTGATCAAAGCGGCGAAGGAAGTGACGCTGGCGTATGGTGGGGTGCGCTAAAGCACTTTGGCGGGCCTAAAGATAATTATTTGGGTCCTGCCTTTCATGCAGCACGGCTAAAACCACAATCCCTGCCGGCACCTCACAATAGTAAATCACGTGGCTTTCGACCGGAAAGCTACGCACGCCAGAAAATAAATCGCCGCTGCGATCGCGGCCTGGCGAGGGATGCCTGTCGAGAACGTTCGTTATTGTGGCACGTAAAACAGCCGCATATGTCTCAGCGACCTCTCTTCCCCATCGTTGCGCAGAGTAAACCCGAATCGCCCGGATATGCGCCTTCGCCATTGTGGTAAACCGTACGCTCATCCCTGAACTGTATCCTTACTTTGCGTTGAGCTCATCATCAGTCAGTGGGCCAAATACGTCATCGGCGGTATGAAGTTCACCTCTATCCGCCTGGGCGATAGACTCTGCCAGTACGGATTTCAGGCTCTGCAATTTAAGCTGGACATAGTGGTCATACTCTTCTGGCGAGATAACGACGGCCACACGTTTTCCATGCTTGCTGATTTCAACGGGCTCGCGCTGGGCTTTCATCAATAATTCACCAAACTGGTTCTTGGCTTGCTGTGCGGGCATGCTCTGCATACCGCCTCCTTCCGTCTAAAATGGCTCGAATAGCTATTAGCAATATCATAGAAAGAAGGCATCGGTTGCTCCAGTGAAATCAACATGACATACGTTCTGATCCAAACTGGGGCCACCATAGAACGCAAAATCGCGTTTCACAAATGACTTGATGTATTCCTGGAAAGAGGCTCGCAAAAGCGGGATTCTGGCATACCATAACGCACGCTGAAACGCTGGCGACGACGGTAGGCGTAAACATCCTCCACATGACCATTTTTGATGCGCGTCTGTAGGCCGCGCCAGTAGTCGGCGCTGAACAAGTCGGCATGCATCTCTTCAAACAGCGGGCCGATACGCGGGTCGGCGCAGAGCCAGTGGCGAAACTCCTCCGGGAAGACATCGCCCGGCGAGACGCTGTACCAGGGTTCGCTGGCCAGTTCGTCTTCCGGGTAGCGCGGGGGCGGTATATCGCGGAAATTCACTTCAGTCATGTAGCAAATTTCATCGTAATCATAGAACACCACGCGGCCATGACGCGTGACGCCGAAGTTTTTAAACAGCATGTCGCCGGGGAAAATATTGGCGGCGGCGAGCTGGCGAATGGCGTTGCCGTACTCTTCAATCGCGTCGCGCAACTGCTGGCCCTCTGATTGCTCCAGCCAGATATTGAGCGGCACCATGCGCCGTTCGATATAAAGATGGCTGATAACGATGTGGTCGCCCTGTTCGGTGATTTTCTCCGGCGCTTCCTGCTGCAATAGCGCCATCAGCGCAGGCGAGATTTGCCGTTTCTCCAGCACAAAGTTTTCGAACTCCTGAGTGTCCGCCATCCGCCCGACGCGATCGTGCTCTTTGACCAGTTGATAGCAGGCGCGAACGTGCGCGGCATTCATCTCTTTTTGCGGAGCAAATTTGTCTTTGATGACCTTGAAGACGCGATCATAACCTGGCAGCGTAAATACCAGCATCACCATGCCACGAATGCCTGGCGCCTCAATAAACTGCTCATCGGTGCTGGCGATGTAATGCAGATATTCGCGGTAACTCTCGGTTTTTGCATGCTTCTGGCAGCCAATCGCCATATACAGTTCCGCCGTGGATTTGCCGGGCAGAATCTCGCGCAACCATTCCACCATCGCCGCCGGCAGTGGCGCATAAACCATGAAATAGGAGCGGGCGAAGCCAAAGACAATGCTCGCTTCCGTCGCGGTGGTCAGACAGGTATCGACAAACAGTTCCCCTTCATCCGTGCGGTGAATGGGTACTAAAAAGGGCAACGTGGCGGCAGGCGTCACCAGCTTGCCCACCAGCCATGCCGCTTTATTCCGATAAAACAGTTCGTTCGCCACCTGCAGGTGCGATTGTTGAAGTATCGCCTGGCCGAAGGTTTCACTCAGATGCGCAATGATGTAGTTGATATCACGCTGTTTATTCTGCCACGGCAGGCGTAGCGGCAGGTCTGTCAGCAGGCGATTGAACAGCAGCCCCCAGCCATGTTCAGGAAAGAAATCCTTCGCCAGCGGGCGTGGAATGGTGCGGAAACGGCGCTCCGGCTGTGAGCTAAAAATAAAAAGCCGCTCCGGTGTGAGCGAGCGGTGATCAAATAACCGGCAGTAAACCGAGTTAAAAAAGCTCTCCGCGATTTCGAAGCGAGGGTAATCAGGGAGAAGCGCGGTGTAGTGCTCTTTCACGCGTAACAAAAATTCGGCATCCGCGCCTTTGCCATCGGTGATGCAGCGCAACTGCTCCACCACCAGGCCAACATGATGATCATAAAGGTGAATACGGCTTTTCATCGCCTTCTGTACGGCATGCCAGTCGGCCTGTTCAAAGCGCTGCTGCGCGCCGGACGTCACTTCCAGGAAGCGCCCGTACTGGGCGTCAAAACCTTGCAAAATGGTGTGGGCAATCAGTAATTCCAGGCCACGCGGCATAATCGACCTCGTCCGGTGCGCGGTATGCCGGATGGCGCTGACGCTTATCCGGCCTACAAAACGGTGTAGGCCCGGTAAGCGACGCGCTACCGGGCATCTGGATCAGAACTGTGACTCTTCCGTTGAACCGGTCAACGCGGTTACTGAGGAAGCGCCGCCCTGAATAATGGTCGTCACTTTATCGAAGTAGCCCGTCCCCACTTCCTGCTGATGAGAAACGAAGGTGTAACCGTCTTTGCCCGCTTCAAATTCAGGCTGCTGCACTTTTTCAACATAATGCTTCATGCCTTCACCCTGCGCGTAAGAGCGCGCCAGGTCGAACATGTTGAACCACATGCTGTGAATGCCCGCCAGGGTGATGAACTGGTATTTGTAGCCCATATCCGACAGTTGTTGCTGGAAGCTGGCGATGGTTTTATTGTCCAGATTTTTCTGCCAGTTGAACGACGGCGAGCAGTTGTAGGCCAGCAGCTTGCCCGGATATTTAGCGTGGACCGCCTCGGCAAAACGGCGCGCGAGATCGAGGTCCGGCGTAGAGGTTTCACACCATACCAGGTCTGCATACGGCGCATACGCCAGGCCACGGCTAATTGCCTGCTCGATACCCGCACGGGTACGGAAGAAGCCTTCGTTGGTACGCTCGCCGGTGATGAATTCGCTATCGTAAGCGTCGCAATCAGAGGTGATCAGATCCGCCGCATCCGCATCTGTTCGCGCAATGACAAGCGTCGGCACGCCCATAACATCGGCCGCCAGGCGCGCTGCAACCAGTTTCTGAATAGCTTCCTGCGTCGGAACCAGCACTTTACCGCCCATATGACCGCACTTCTTCACCGACGCGAGCTGATCTTCGAAGTGAACGGCCGCTGCACCGGCCTCAATCATCGATTTCATCAGTTCATACGCATTCAGCACGCCGCCGAAACCGGCTTCAGCATCGGCGACGATCGGCAGGAAATAATCGGTATAACGCGGATCGTTCGGTTCGATACCGGACGCCCACTGGATCTGATCCGCACGACGGAAGGTGTTGTTGATCCGATCCACCACCGCAGGCACCGAGTTCGCCGGATAAAGGGATTGATCCGGATACATACTTGATGCCAGGTTGGCGTCAGCCGCTACCTGCCAGCCGGAGAGGTAAATCGCCTCAATACCCGCTTTCGCCTGCTGCAACGCCTGGCCGCCGGTCAGCGCACCGAGGCTGTTGACGTAGCCTTTCTTCGACTCACCGTGCAGCAGTCGCCACATTTTCGCCGCACCCAGTTGCGCCAGCGTGCACTCCGGGTTAACCGAGCCGCGTAATTTCACCACTTCCTCGGCGCTGTAGGGGCGACGAATGCCTTCCCAGCGCGGTTGAGTCCACTCTTTCTGTAATTCTTCAATTTGTTGTGTACGGGTTTTCATGTGCAGATGCTCCATATTGTTATGTGGTGATTTACGCTAACAGGCGGTAGCCTGGCAGAGTCAGGAAGTCGATAAGGTCGTCGGAGGTGGTGATCTGCTCCATCAGGCGCGCGGCGTCGTCGAAGCGCCCGCTGCTGAAGCGGTGCTCGCCCAGCTCTTCCTGAATCACCAACAACTCTTCGGCCAGCATCTGGCGGAACAGCGCTTTGGTGACGGCTTTGCCGTTGCTCAGGGTTTTCTCATGATGGATCCACTGCCAGATGGAGGTACGCGAGATTTCCGCCGTCGCCGCATCTTCCATCAGGCCGTAGATAGGGACGCAGCCGTTGCCGGAGATCCACGCTTCGATGTACTGCACCGCGACGCGAATATTGGCGCGCATGCCCTCTTCGGTACGTTCACCGTCACAGGGGGCCAGCAGTTGTTCGGCGGTGATCGGCGCATCGGCGCTGCGGGTCACGAATAACTGATTTTTATGCTCGCCGAGCACATCGTTGAAAACCGCCATTGCGGTGTCCGCCAGCCCCGGATGCGCCACCCATGTGCCATCGTGACCGTTATTGGCTTCCAGCGATTTATCCGCTTTGACTTTGTTGAGCACCTGCGTATTTCGCTCGGCGTCTTTGCTCGGGATAAACGCCGCCATGCCGCCCATCGCGAACGCGCCGCGTTTGTGGCAGGTTTTAATCAGCAGGCGTGAATAAGCGCTGAGGAACGGTTTGTCCATCGTCACCACCTGGCGGTCAGGCAACACGCGGTCCGGGTGGTTTTTCAGGGTTTTAATGTAGCTGAAGATGTAATCCCAGCGGCCACAGTTCAGGCCGACAATGTGATCGCGCAGCGCGTGCAGGATTTCATCCATCTGGAAGACGGCGGGCAACGTTTCAATCAGCAGGGTGGCTTTGATGGTGCCGCGCGGCAGGTCAAAGCGATCTTCCGCATAGCTGAAGACTTCACTCCACCAGGCCGCTTCCTGCCAGGCCTGGGTTTTCGGCAGGTAGAAGTAAGGGCCGCTGCCTTTCTCCAGCAATGCTTTGTAGTTGTGGAAGAAGTAGAGCGCGAAATCAAACAAGCTGCCCGGAATGGCTTCACCGCGCCAGGTAACGTGTTTCTCCGGTAAATGCAGGCCACGCACGCGACAAATCAGCAGCGCGGGATTGGGTTTCAACTGGTAGATTTTCCCGGCTTCATTGGTGTAGCTGATGGTGCCGTTCACGGCATCGCGCAGGTTGATTTGCCCATCAATCACTTTGTTCCAGTCCGGCGCCAGTGAATCCTCGAAATCAGCCATAAAGACTTTTACGTTGGCATTCAGCGCGTTAATCACCATTTTGCGTTCAACGGGACCGGTGATCTCTACGCGGCGATCCTGTAAGTCTTCCGGGATACCGCGGATTTTCCAGTCACTATTACGAATGGAAGCAGTTTCCGAAATAAAATCAGGCAACTTTCCGTCATCGATATCCTGCTGTTGCTGAATGCGCGCAGCCAGCAGTTTATTGCGCTTCGGCGTAAAGCGCGTCACCAGTTCACTGATAAATTCAACGGCTTCTGCCGTTAAAATCTGCTGCTCCTGCCCGGTAAAAGGTTCGGTAAACGCCAGTTCATCCGCCGTTGTTGCCTGTTGTGTCATTGTGCTGATCCTCATTATGTATTCCGATCGATCCGCTGGGGTGAACGGACGATCTATGCATAGTTTTCATTCAACACTTTTAAGACTATCCAGGAATTAATAAAAATCAAAAACGATTTCCATTTTTAATTTAAATTACATGTAACTTGATGATTAGAATGGAATTAAAATTTTTTAATTGATTGAGGTGCGTTTCGGAAATAAAAAAGGCACCCGAAGGTGCCTGAGGAAGAGTGCTGAAACGCTTTAGGATCGAGAGACGTAGACGATCAGTCCAGCGTTGGATTCATATTCCGCAGATCGTATGGCGTGATCTGGTAGACGTAATAGTTGAGCCAATTGGCAAACAGCAGATTGCCATGGCTACGCCAGGTGGCGCGCGGTTTATTCTGCGGGTCGTTTTTCGGGAAGTAATTGTGCGGCACTTCCGGACTAAGGCCGGCATCCACGTCCCGGAAAAATTCGCCTGCCAGCGTGTTAGCGTCGTACTCAGGGTGACCCGTCACAAATGCAATGCGCTTGTCTTTGCTGGCAAAGAGGTAAGCATCTCCGCCGTCTGTTTCCGCCAGAATATCGAGGTCGGTATAGTCGCGAATCAACGCTGCCGGGAAATCGGCATAGCGTGAGTGTGGGGCGAGGAAACTGTCATCAAACCCGCGCGTAAGCAAGGCGTGTGGCTGAAGAATGTGGTGCTCATAGACGCCAGAGAGTTTGTCGCTGCGGGTCTGTTTTGGGATGCCATACAGAATGTTCAGCGCGGCCTGAACGGCCCAACAGACAAACAGCGTGGAGGTAACGTGATCTTTTGCCCACTCCAGCACCTGCTTTATCTGCGGCCAGTAGGCGACATCATTAAACTCGACCAACCCCAACGGCGCACCGGTGACAATCAGTCCGTCGAAGTTCTGATCGCGGATCTCGTCGAAATTACAGTAGAAGTTATTCAGGTGCTCAGTTGGCGTATTGCGAGATTCCCGCGCGTCGATGCGTAACAGCTGGATATCCACCTGCAACGGCGAGTTAGAGAGAAGACGCAGAAACTGGTTTTCCGTTTCGATTTTCTTCGGCATCAGGTTAAGAATCAGGACCTTAAGCGGACGGATTTCCTGACCTGTTGCGCGTGATGCGGTCATTACAAAGACATTTTCATCACGCAAGAAATTGACGGCTGGTAGCTCGTCCTGCACCCGAATCGGCATAACCTTGTTACCTCACAACATACGTATAAACGTTTAGACATCCAGATAGCTGACAATAACCAGGAATAAGTGAAATGTCGAGTCTGCATGTGAAAGGTGAGAAAGTTTCACCGACAACATTACCGTAGAATATAAGAATAAATAAAAGGAGTATCTATGGTTATTAGTATTCGCCGTTCCCGGCACGATGAAGGGGAAAAACTGGTGGCCGTCTGGTGCCGTTCTGTTGATGCCACGCACCATTTTTTGTCTGCTGAGTATCGGGCTGAGCTGGAGAGGCTGGTACGCTCATTTTTACCGGAGGCACCGTTGTGGGTTGCAGCCAATACGCAGGATGAGCCGGTTGGTTTTATGTTGTTGAGCGGGCAGCATATGGATGCATTGTTTGTGGACCCTGATGTGCGTGGTATGGGGGTTGGCCGTTTGTTGGTTGAACATGCGCTTTCTCAGGCACCGGCGTTAACGACCAATGTGAATGAGCAGAACGAGCAGGCGGTTGGGTTTTATAAGAAGATGGGGTTTAGGGTGACAGGACGCAGTGAGGTGGACGATCTTGGGAAGCCGTATCCGTTGTTGAACCTGGCGTATTTGAAGGGATAGTGCGCGCTGTGTTGCCCGGTGGCGCTGCGCTTACAGGGCCTACGGGTTCGTGCCATTCGGTGGGGTTTGTTCTTTTGTAGCTACCGTCTTGAACGTCAAGCGGTAGCTGCATAATTTTCGTCCCAGAGAAGCCGCGTTTTTAACACTCCGAAGCATAAATGCACCAGTTTGCGCATAACCGCTCCCAGTGCGGCTTTTTTGGCTTTACCCTTTGCGACCAGTCGTTCATAAACAGCTTTTGCCTGTTTGTTCCAGCGGCACGCGCTCAGCGCTGCAACATACAGCTTAGCCCGTACTTCCGACGGCCCTGTCTTTGACATATGGGGTCTGCCACGTACCGAACTCCCCGACGTTTTCTCTACCGGCGTGATACCCAGATAAGCCGCGACCTGTGAGGCGCTTTTGAACGTCCCGTCTTTCAGCAGTGCCAGCATCTCCCGCCCGACCTGATCTTTAACGCCCTTGATCGATTTCAGTAAATCAAGATCAGCCTTCAACCCCGGATCGTTATCTGTATGATCGGTTATGAGTTTTTCTATCCGGGCCAGTTCATCGCTCAGCCAGCTTTTCGTCCGCTCAAGTGAACGGATGACCTCCTGCGGAGTGGTTGTGGAATTCGCTTTTTCCAGCCGGTTCACCGTGCGCTGAACATCCTCTTTCAGGGCATCCCGCTGGCGCAGCAGCGCCCTCAGCTTGCGGACTTCGGGCGAAGGTGGAACCCAGGCATTCGGGTGTTTCAGCTCGCCATAACAGGCCAGAACGAAGGCATCCACAGCATCATTCTTGTTGAGAATACCCATCCCGCTGGCAAATTCACGAACACGATAGGGATTAGCCATGCAGACTCTGACACCGGCTTCATGCAGGCCATATGCCAGATTTTCATGGTAGATACCCGTCGCTTCCAGCACGACCGTCACACTTTCCGGAACGCATTTTTGTGCGCTCAGCCAGTCGATAACTTTGCTGGAGACGTCGGGTTCATTGGTCAGAACTTTGTGTTTTTTTTTGCCGCCGGGACCGGCAGTAAGCAGACAAACATCGATTTTATTTTTACTGACATCAATACCGAGAGTACACATCGAGAATCTCCTTTCACCTGAGCCAACACGTCATTCCAGCCTTGTACATACGAAGTCAGAGCTTCTGGTTACCGTTCGGATTTTGAGTGACGTGAAAGGTGAAACGGGAGGCTTAAGCTACGTCGAAAGATCGATGTCTTCAGGCCGGATACAAGCTTCTCCCGTTTCATGTAGCTGATAGCTAATCAGCTACCAGTTCAAGATACAAGGCCGGATAAGGCGCAGCCGCCATCCGGCAGGTTTTTTCGCGCCAACGCAAAAAGGCCATCCTTCCGGATGGCCTTCTGCTTATTTGATGCCTGGCAGTTTATGGCGGGCGTCCTGCCCGCCACCCTTCGGGCCGTTGCTTCGCAACGTTCAAATCCGCTCCCGGCGGATTTGTCCTACTCAGGAGAGCGTTCACCGACAAGCAACAGATAAAACAAAAGGCCCAGTCTTTCGACTGAGCCTTTCGTTTTATTTGATGCCTGGCAGTTCCCTACTCTCGCATGGGGAGACCCCACACTACCATCGGCGCTACGGCGTTTCACTTCTGAGTTCGGCATGGGGTCAGGTGGGACCACCGCGCTAGTGCCGCCAGGCAAATTCTGTTGTATTAACCCGCTTACGCCGGTTAATTTAATCTGTTATCAAGCTTACTTATCGATGTCTCTTCGCCAAAACATCTTCGGCGTTGTAAGGTTAAGCCTCACGGTTCATTAGTACTGGTTAGCTCAATGCATCGCTGCACTTACACACCCAGCCTATCAACGTCGTAGTCTTCAACGTTCCTTCAGGACTCTCAAGGAGTCAGGGAGAACTCATCTCGGGGCAAGTTTCGTGCT
Organism: Pseudocitrobacter sp. CD920760; assembly: GCF_057782505.1. Classification (NCBI taxonomy): domain Bacteria; kingdom Pseudomonadati; phylum Pseudomonadota; class Gammaproteobacteria; order Enterobacterales; family Enterobacteriaceae; genus Pseudocitrobacter; species Pseudocitrobacter sp. CD920760. Next base: position 249,018 of record NZ_CM173490.1, on the reverse strand, counting down.
TAGATGCTTTCAGCACTTATCTCTTCCGCATGTAGCTACCGGGCAATGCCATTGGCATGACAACCCGAACACCAGTGATGCGTCCACTCCGGTCCTCTCGTACTAGGAGCAGCCCCCCTCAATTCTCCAGCGCCCACGGCAGATAGGGACCGAACTGTCTCACGACGTTCTAAACCCAGCTCGCGTACCACTTTAAATGGCGAACAGCCATACCCTTGGGACCTACTTCAGCCCCAGGATGTGATGAGCCGACATCGAGGTGCCAAACACCGCCGTCGATATGAACTCTTGGGCGGTATCAGCCTGTTATCCCCGGAGTACCTTTTATCCGTTGAGCGATGGCCCTTCCATTCAGAACCACCGGATCACTATGACCTGCTTTCGCACCTGCTCGCGCCGTCACGCTCGCAGTCAAGCTAGCTTATGCCATTGCACTAACCTCCTGATGTCCGACCAGGATTAGCTAACCTTCGTGCTCCTCCGTTACTCTTTGGGAGGAGACCGCCCCAGTCAAACTACCCACCAGACACTGTCCGCAACCCGGATCACGGGTCTACGTTAGAACATCAAACATTAAAGGGTGGTATTTCAAGGTTGGCTCCATGCAGACTGGCGTCCACACTTCAAAGCCTCCCACCTATCCTACACATCAAGGCTCAATGTTCAGTGTCAAGCTATAGTAAAGGTTCACGGGGTCTTTCCGTCTTGCCGCGGGTACACTGCATCTTCACAGCGAGTTCAATTTCACTGAGTCTCGGGTGGAGACAGCCTGGCCATCATTACGCCATTCGTGCAGGTCGGAACTTACCCGACAAGGAATTTCGCTACCTTAGGACCGTTATAGTTACGGCCGCCGTTTACCGGGGCTTCGATCAAGAGCTTCGCGTTGCCGCTAACCCCATCAATTAACCTTCCGGCACCGGGCAGGCGTCACACCGTATACGTCCACTTTCGTGTTTGCACAGTGCTGTGTTTTTAATAAACAGTTGCAGCCAGCTGGTATCTTCGACTGATTTCAGCTCCACGGGTAAACCGCTTCACCTACATATCAGCGTGCCTTCTCCCGAAGTTACGGCACCATTTTGCCTAGTTCCTTCACCCGAGTTCTCTCAAGCGCCTTGGTATTCTCTACCTGACCACCTGTGTCGGTTTGGGGTACGATTCAATGTTACCTGATGCTTAGAGGCTTTTCCTGGAAGCAGGGCATTTGTTACTTCAGCACCGTAGTGCCTCGTCATCACGTCTCAGTGTTAACAGAAGTCCGGATTTACCTAAACTTCCCACCTACACGCTTAAACCGGGACAACCGTCGCCCGGCCAACATAGCCTTCTCCGTCCCCCCTTCGCAGTAACACCAAGTACAGGAATATTAACCTGTTTCCCATCGACTACGCCTTTCGGCCTCGCCTTAGGGGTCGACTCACCCTGCCCCGATTAACGTTGGACAGGAACCCTTGGTCTTCCGGCGAGCGGGCTTTTCACCCGCTTTATCGTTACTTATGTCAGCATTCGCACTTCTGATACCTCCAGCATGCCTCACGACACACCTTCAACGGCTTACAGAACGCTCCCCTACCCAACAACACATAGTGTCGCTGCCGCAGCTTCGGTGCACAGTTTAGCCCCGTTACATCTTCCGCGCAGGCCGACTCGACCAGTGAGCTATTACGCTTTCTTTAAATGATGGCTGCTTCTAAGCCAACATCCTGGCTGTCTGAGCCTTCCCACATCGTTTCCCACTTAACTGTGACTTTGGGACCTTAGCTGGCGGTCTGGGTTGTTTCCCTCTTCACGACGGACGTTAGCACCCGCCGTGTGTCTCCCGTGATAACATTCTTCGGTATTCGTAGTTTGCATCGGGTTGGTAAGTCGGGATGACCCCCTAGCCGAAACAGTGCTCTACCCCCGAAGATGAGTTCACGAGGCGCTACCTAAATAGCTTTCGGGGAGAACCAGCTATCTCCCGGTTTGATTGGCCTTTCACCCCCAGCCACAAGTCATCCGCTAATTTTTCAACATTAGTCGGTTCGGTCCTCCAGTTAGTGTTACCCAACCTTCAACCTGCCCATGGCTAGATCACCGGGTTTCGGGTCTATACCCTGCAACTTAACGCCCAGTTAAGACTCGGTTTCCCTTCGGCTCCCCTATTCGGTTAACCTTGCTACAGAATATAAGTCGCTGACCCATTATACAAAAGGTACGCAGTCACCCCATAAAGAGGCTCCCACTGCTTGTACGTACACGGTTTCAGGTTCTTTTTCACTCCCCTCGCCGGGGTTCTTTTCGCCTTTCCCTCACGGTACTGGTTCACTATCGGTCAGTCAGGAGTATTTAGCCTTGGAGGATGGTCCCCCCATATTCAGACAGGATACCACGTGTCCCGCCCTACTCTTCGAGTTCACAACATATGCATTTTGGTGTACGGGACTTTCACCCTGTATCGTGCGACTTTCCAGACGCTTCCACTAACACACATGCTGATTCAGACTCTGGGCTGCTCCCCGTTCGCTCGCCGCTACTGGGGGAATCTCGGTTGATTTCTTTTCCTCGGGGTACTTAGATGTTTCAGTTCCCCCGGTTCGCTTCATTACGCTATGTATTCACGTAATGATAGTGTGACGAATCACACTGGGTTTCCCCATTCGGAAATCGCCGGTTATAACGGTTCATATCACCTTACCGACGCTTATCGCAGATTAGCACGTCCTTCATCGCCTCTGACTGCCAGGGCATCCACCGTGTACGCTTAGTCGCTTAACCTCACAACCCGAAGATGTTTCGTAAAACACCATCGTGTTGCGAAAATTTGAGAGACTCGAACACACTTAAAAGTGTGTCGTTTCAATTTTCAGCTTGATCCAGATTTTTAAAGAGCAAATATCTCAAACAAGACTTAACAGTCTGTTTTGAGATATTAAGGTCGGCGACTTTCACTCACACATACCAGCAAGTGGCGTCCCCTAGGGGATTCGAACCCCTGTTACCGCCGTGAAAGGGCGGTGTCCTGGGCCTCTAGACGAAGGGGACACTGAAGTCTCAATCGCAAGACGCCTTGCTATTTACTTTTCATCAGACAATCTGTGTGGACACTTCAAGGAACGGTTCTTTAAGGTAAGGAGGTGATCCAACCGCAGGTTCCCCTACGGTTACCTTGTTACGACTTCACCCCAGTCATGAATCACAAAGTGGTAAGCGCCCTCCCGAAGGTTAAGCTACCTACTTCTTTTGCAACCCACTCCCATGGTGTGACGGGCGGTGTGTACAAGGCCCGGGAACGTATTCACCGTAGCATTCTGATCTACGATTACTAGCGATTCCGACTTCATGGAGTCGAGTTGCAGACTCCAATCCGGACTACGACATACTTTATGAGGTCCGCTTGCTCTCGCGAGGTCGCTTCTCTTTGTATATGCCATTGTAGCACGTGTGTAGCCCTACTCGTAAGGGCCATGATGACTTGACGTCATCCCCACCTTCCTCCAGTTTATCACTGGCAGTCTCCTTTGAGTTCCCGGCCGAACCGCTGGCAACAAAGGATAAGGGTTGCGCTCGTTGCGGGACTTAACCCAACATTTCACAACACGAGCTGACGACAGCCATGCAGCACCTGTCTCACGGTTCCCGAAGGCACCAATTCATCTCTGAAAAGTTCCGTGGATGTCAAGAGTAGGTAAGGTTCTTCGCGTTGCATCGAATTAAACCACATGCTCCACCGCTTGTGCGGGCCCCCGTCAATTCATTTGAGTTTTAACCTTGCGGCCGTACTCCCCAGGCGGTCGACTTAACGCGTTAGCTCCGGAAGCCACGCCTCAAGGGCACAACCTCCAAGTCGACATCGTTTACAGCGTGGACTACCAGGGTATCTAATCCTGTTTGCTCCCCACGCTTTCGCACCTGAGCGTCAGTCTTCGTCCAGGGGGCCGCCTTCGCCACCGGTATTCCTCCAGATCTCTACGCATTTCACCGCTACACCTGGAATTCTACCCCCCTCTACGAGACTCAAGCTTGCCAGTTTCAAATGCAGTTCCCAGGTTGAGCCCGGGGATTTCACATCTGACTTAACAAACCGCCTGCGTGCGCTTTACGCCCAGTAATTCCGATTAACGCTTGCACCCTCCGTATTACCGCGGCTGCTGGCACGGAGTTAGCCGGTGCTTCTTCTGCGAGTAACGTCAATTGCTGAGGTTATTAACCTCAACACCTTCCTCCTCGCTGAAAGTACTTTACAACCCGAAGGCCTTCTTCATACACGCGGCATGGCTGCATCAGGCTTGCGCCCATTGTGCAATATTCCCCACTGCTGCCTCCCGTAGGAGTCTGGACCGTGTCTCAGTTCCAGTGTGGCTGGTCATCCTCTCAGACCAGCTAGGGATCGTCGCCTAGGTGAGCCGTTACCCCACCTACTAGCTAATCCCATCTGGGCACATCCGATGGCAAGAGGCCCGAAGGTCCCCCTCTTTGGTCTTGCGACGTTATGCGGTATTAGCTACCGTTTCCAGTAGTTATCCCCCTCCATCAGGCAGTTTCCCAGACATTACTCACCCGTCCGCCACTCGTCAGCGAATCAGCAAGCTGATTCCTGTTACCGTTCGACTTGCATGTGTTAGGCCTGCCGCCAGCGTTCAATCTGAGCCATGATCAAACTCTTCAATTTAAGTTTGATGCTCGTGAATTAAACTTCGTAATGAATTACGTGTTCACTCAGAGACTTGGTATTCATTTATCGTCTTGCGACGTTAAGAATCCGTATCATTGAGTGCCCACACAGATTGTCTGATAAATTGTTAAAGAGCAGTTGCGACGCGCTTTAGCGAACTGTCGCGAGGTGGCGTATATTACGCTTTCCTCTCTCAGAGTCAACCCTGATTTTCAGGATTTTTCTCTTCAACCGAAGCGGCTGTTTGTGTGAAGTGATTCACATCTGCCGTGTCAGTGGGAGCGCATTATAGGGAGTTCTCGTGAGGCTGCAACCCTAAATATGCGGTAATTTTACCGATTGCTGAAATCCACAGCAAAACCCCGCTTTATACCAACTTAACCACAGAGTTATCCACAACCAGGCAGATCTTTTCTCTCTATAAAGGGTATCGTGACCGAATAATCCGGATAGCTCAAATGAAAAAGAAAAATTCGCGAGCGTTGCGCAAACGTTTTCGTTACAATGCCACCGCAAAACAAGGATACCCCGTAAGGGGCGTTAGCTGAGTTTTTCGCGAAAAATTCAGCTAACGCTCTCTGTAATAGTCAAATCCAGGGGATTTACCATGCAACAACGTCGTCCAGTCCGCCGCGCTCTGCTCAGTGTTTCTGACAAAGCCGGTATCGTCGAATTCGCCCAGGCACTTTCCGCACGCGGTGTGGAGCTGCTGTCTACAGGGGGCACTGCCCGTCTGTTAGCAGAAAAAGGTCTGCCGGTAACCGAAGTTTCCGATTACACCGGTTTCCCGGAGATGATGGATGGACGCGTGAAGACCCTGCATCCGAAAGTACATGGTGGCATTCTGGGCCGTCGCGGCCAGGACGATGCCATTATGGAAGAACATCAGATCCAACCTATCGATATGGTGGTTGTTAACCTGTATCCGTTCGCCCAGACCGTGGCCCGTGAAGGTTGCTCGCTGGAAGATGCGGTTGAGAACATCGATATCGGCGGCCCAACCATGGTGCGCTCCGCCGCCAAGAACCATAAAGATGTCGCAATCGTCGTGAAGAGCAGCGACTACGACGCCATTATTAATGAGATGGATGCCAACGAAGGATCGCTTCTGCTTGCAACCCGTTTCGACCTCGCCATCAAAGCCTTCGAACACACCGCCGCCTACGACAGCATGATTGCCAACTATTTCGGCAGCATGGTTCCGGCTTACCACGGCGAAAGCAAAGAAGCCGCCGGTCGCTTCTCGCGCACGCTGAACCTGAACTTCATTAAGAAGCAGGATATGCGCTACGGCGAGAACAGCCACCAGCAGGCTGCCTTCTATATAGAAGAGAATGTGAAAGAAGCCTCCGTTGCCACCGCAACCCAGGTTCAGGGTAAAGCCCTCTCTTATAACAACATCGCCGATACCGATGCGGCGCTGGAGTGCGTGAAAGAGTTCGCCGAGCCGGCATGTGTGATTGTGAAGCACGCCAACCCTTGCGGCGTGGCTATCGGTAATTCCCTTCTTGATGCTTACGATCGCGCGTACAAAACCGACCCAACCTCCGCATTCGGCGGCATTATCGCCTTTAACCGCGAGCTGGATGCTGAAACCGCGCAGGCCATCATTTCTCGTCAGTTTGTCGAAGTGATTATTGCGCCGTCCGCCAGCGAAGAAGCCCTGAAAATCACCGCCGCCAAACAGAACGTTCGCGTCCTGACCTGCGGTCAGTGGGGCGAGCGTGTTCCGGGTCTTGATTTCAAACGCGTGAACGGCGGTTTGCTGGTTCAGGATCGTGACCTGGGGATGGTCGGCGCGGAAGAACTGCGCGTCGTCACCAAACGCCAGCCGACCGAACAGGAACTGCGTGATGCGCTGTTCTGCTGGAAAGTAGCGAAGTTTGTGAAATCCAACGCCATTGTCTATGCCAAAAACAATATGACCATCGGAATTGGCGCGGGCCAGATGAGCCGCGTGTACTCCGCGAAAATCGCCGGTATTAAAGCTGCCGATGAAGGTCTGGAAGTGAAAGGTTCCTCGATGGCTTCTGACGCGTTCTTCCCGTTCCGCGACGGTATTGATGCCGCCGCCGCTGCGGGCGTGACCTGCGTAATCCAGCCTGGCGGTTCTATCCGTGATGACGAAGTGATTGCCGCCGCCGACGAGCACGGTATTGCGATGCTCTTCACCGACATGCGCCACTTCCGCCATTAATGGAGCGACAGATGAAAGTATTAGTGATTGGTAACGGCGGGCGCGAGCACGCGCTGGCCTGGAAAGCGGCCCAGTCGCCGCTGGTTGAGACTGTTTTTGTTGCTCCGGGTAACGCAGGCACTGCGCTGGAACCCACGCTGCAAAACGTCGCTATCGGCGTGACCGATATCCCGGCGCTGCTGGATTTCGCGCAAAACGAAAAGGTAGATCTAACCATCGTCGGCCCGGAAGCGCCGCTGGTGAAAGGCGTGGTTGATACCTTCCGCGCCGCCGGGCTGAAAATCTTCGGCCCAACCGCAGGTGCCGCGCAACTGGAAGGCTCAAAAGCGTTTACCAAAGATTTCCTGGCCCGCCATAAAATCCCTACGGCGGAATACCAGAACTTCACCGAGGTAGAACCTGCGCTGGCGTATCTGCGTGAGAAAGGTGCGCCAATCGTCATTAAAGCGGACGGTCTGGCTGCCGGGAAAGGCGTTATCGTGGCGATGACGCTGGAAGAAGCGGAAGCGGCTGTTCACGATATGCTGGCGGGCAACGCTTTTGGCGACGCGGGTCATCGCATTGTTATCGAAGAGTTCCTCGATGGCGAAGAAGCGAGCTTTATCGTGATGGTGGACGGCGAGCATGTGCTGCCGATGGCCACCAGCCAGGATCACAAACGCGTAGGCGATAAAGATACCGGGCCAAACACTGGCGGGATGGGCGCTTACTCCCCTGCGCCGGTAGTAACCGATGAAGTTCATCAGCGCACCATGGAACGCATCATCTGGCCAACCGTGAAAGGCATGGCGGCGGAAGGCAACACCTACACCGGTTTTCTCTACGCGGGCCTGATGATCGACAAACAGGGCAATCCGAAGGTTATCGAATTTAACTGCCGCTTTGGCGATCCAGAAACCCAGCCGATTATGCTGCGCATGAAGTCCGATCTGGTTGAGCTCTGCCTGGCGGCCTGTGAAGGAAAACTGGACGAGAAAACATCCGAGTGGGATGAACGTGCTTCTCTCGGCGTGGTGATGGCTGCGGGTGGATATCCGGGCGATTACCGCACCGGCGATGTGATCCACGGCCTGCCGCTGGAAGAAGTGGCTGACGGCAAAGTGTTCCACGCGGGCACAAAACTGGCAGATGACGAGCAGGTAGTGACCAGCGGCGGGCGCGTACTGTGCGTCACCGCGCTGGGTCATACCGTGGCAGAAGCGCAGAAACGCGCTTATGCCTTAATGACCGATATCCACTGGGACGACTGCTTCTGCCGGAAAGATATCGGCTGGCGCGCTATCGAACGCGAGCAGAACTAACGCGACAGTTTTGCCAATAGCGTTTTACGCGTGATCCCTAACTGACGGGCGGCTTCGGTTTTGTTGCCGCCCGTTTTCTCCAGTGCCGCCAGAATCACCTCTTTTTCCACTTCCACCAGCGGCTGAATATCCTGACTTTGCGCCAGCGGGATCGGCCTACTGGCAATCGCCAGCGGCAGCTCGCGTTCGGAAATATATTCCCCGGTCAGTAGCACCACCGCCCGTTCCACCGCGTTTTCCAGTTCACGAATATTTCCCGGCCAGTCGTAATGAATCAGCAAATCCATCGCCTGGGGCGTAAAGCCTTTTACCGCCTTGCGATTACGTTCGGCAAAGCGCTGAAGAAAATGGCCAGCCAGCAGAGGAATATCCTCCCGCCGTTGCCGCAGCGACGGTACTTCAATCGCCACCACGTTCAGGCGATAGTAGAGATCCTGGCGAAAACGCCCGGCATTTACCTCTGCGGCAAGATCGCGATGGGTCGCCGCAATCAGCCGGACATCAACCGAGATGGTGTGGTTGCTGCCGACACGCTGAACTTCGCGCTCCTGAATCGCACGCAGCAGACGAACCTGCATCATCGGCGAGATATCGCCAATTTCATCGAGAAACAGCGTGCCGCCGTCCGCCTCAACAAAGCGCCCTTCCCGCCGTTTGTCGGCCCCGGTAAACGCCCCTTTTTCGTGACCGAACAATTCAGATTCCAGCAAGGATTCGTTGAGTGCAGCACAGTTGAGCGTTACCAGCGGTTTTTCGCTACGTGCGCTACTGGCGTGAATCGCCCTGGCGACCAGCTCTTTACCGGTACCGGAATCGCCGTGGATCAGCACCGTGGCTTCCGATGGCGCGACAAGGGCAATTTCACCGAGCAGGTGTTGCATCGCTGCGCTTTTACCAACCATCCCGAACTGGCTGGCGGACACCGCAGGTATTTCAGCATCGACACTGTGCGTATGCGCGAGCGCCTTTTCCAGCGTCGCCTGCAGGTTATCGAAATCCAGCGGCTTGATGAGATAATCCAGCGCCCCGGTTTTCAGTGCCTCTACCGCCGTCTCGACGCTGGAGTACGCGGTCATAATCAGTACCGGAATCGCCGGGTTTAACGCTTTGATCTCTTTGAGCGTGGCGATGCCATCCATCTCTGCCATTCGCACATCGCAAAGCACAAGATCAAACACCTGTTCCCGCACCTGCTCCAGCGCCTGTCGCCCGCTGTTTGCAAGCGATACGTTATAGCCCCAGCCGCGCAGCAATGCCTGCAAGATAGTGCAGTGGCTAATGTCATCATCCACCACCAGAATATCGATATTATCGTGCGTCATCCTTGTGGGTCCTTACGCGTAATAGTGACCGGAAGCCAGAGGGTGAACGTTGCGCCTTTTCCCTCCTGGCTTGCGACCTGAATAGTTCCACCATGCTGTTCAATGATGTTATGCACGACCGCCAGCCCCAGCCCGGTGCCGTCGGCCTTCGTGGTGAAATACGGGGTGAAGATGGCTTCAAGCTGATCCGCCGCAATTCCCTTACCGCTGTCGGTAACGCTGATTTTCACGCCCGCGCCGCTTTCGCTGGCCGCCACGTTAATCACGCCATGCTGACCAATCGCCTGAATGGCATTGAGATAGAGATTCAACAGGACCTGAGTCAGCCTGTCCGGATCGGCCTGAATTTCCGGTAATGTGTCGTTGGCGGTAAAACGTAACGGGATCTCCCGGCTGTTTGCATCCTGGCTTACCAGCTGTAATGAGTGGTTAATCAGAGTGTTGAGATCCACCGCCTGCAAAGCCAGATGCGTTGGCTTGACCAGTTCCAGCAACTCGCTTACCACGCGGTTTAAACGGTCGGCTTCTTTCGCCATTACCTGCGCCAGTTGGTGCGCTTCGCCCCCCGCAGGCGCGCGTTCGGCAAAGTATTTCGCCAGCCCTTTAATTGAGGAAAGCGGGTTACGGATTTCGTGGGCGACGCCTGCCGCCAGATGCCCCAGCGCCACCAGCTTCTCTTTGCGCTTCATTTCATCCTGTAGAAGCTGGCGCGAGCGCAGATAGCGGCGATACCAGAAGAATGACAATACGCTTGCCAGCAAGACCGTCGCCAGGGCGAAGAGGATAATCAGGGTATTGCGCCATTCAGCCGCCCGCGTCGCCATGAAATCGCTGGCATCCACGGCGATAAAAATCGTTTGATCGGAAAAGCCGTTACGCTCATCTCGAGCCATGTTGTGCATGCCGTGGCGCACGGGCTGGAACTGACGATAGATTTCCATTGTGGGCATTCCGTCAGACATCTCCGTATTCCGCCATTGAACGTCATGGCCGGGGCTAAGTTTTTGCAACTCTTCGGGAGAGTAAAGTAGCGTCCCCACGCGGCTAGCATCGCTGTGCAGAACAATAACGCCTTGCGCATCCGTTACCGCAAACCATTCCACACCCGGCTGGCCCGCCATCTCTTTCAGAAGCGCCTGCTGCTGCGCATGATGCATCCGCATGCCCATACCGACACGGCTGCCTGACTCCAGCGCCCGAATGAGCACATTGCCTTTTTCCAGCAACGCTTGCTGGTCGGCCTGACTCGCTCGTCCGAAATCGCGAATCACCGTTACGGCAAAAAGCCCCACCAGTACGAAGATAATGGCGGGTAGCAACATACTCAGCCTAATGGCCAGAGAGTCTTTTGATTGTGACATGACTTGCTTCCGTTCAATCGGCGGTGGGTTCCCTGTATCAGCAGAAATCATGCCATGTTTGCGCGCGTGTTGTTCTGCTCTGTGACACAAATGCACGCGCTCAATGAGTAAAAATGACGCGCCATAACGCAACGACCGGGTCATTTTTACCCGCTTTTACCGTGACGTAGTTGCGATTACCGCATGAGACGGCATTTCCCTTTCTGGCATGGAAGATGCAACAGTCAACGTGATACCCCTACCTTGAGGATAAGACCATGAAACGGAATAACAAATTAGCACTGGCGCTGGTTGCACTGTCTTTAACAATGATGAGCGCAAGCCCGGCGTTCGCCCGCCATCACGGTAACAATGGTCACGACTGGCAGCAAAATGGCCGGGCACTCACGACAGAGCAACAGGCCGCCGCGCAAAAAATTGATAATGACTATGCCGCGCAGTCGGGTACGCTGCGCCAGCAACTGATGTCGAAACGCTATGAATACAACGCGTTGCTAACCGCCACGGCGCCGGACGCCAGCAAAATTAATGCGACGGCCAAAGAGATGGAAACATTACGCCAATCGCTAGATGCGCTGAACGTTAAGCGAGATATTGCGATGGCCCAGGCGGGTTTCACTCACGATGCAGGCATGGGTTATGGCGGATGCCAGGGGAATCATGACCGAGGGAACTCGCGCGGCATGAACCACTGGTGATCAGAAGGTTTTTTCTGTTGGCTGCCAGGTACAGTAGTCCTGGTTAGCCACCAGCAGCAGTTGTGTCCCTTCAGATGATTCCAGCCAGGCAATGCTCACCTCTACCGATGAACGACGCTGGCGATTCTCAACATGCGCCAGCGCGCGGCTGTCGAGGTCAGGCTTCACCACCTCGCCTTCGCAGGTCGTTACGCTATGATCTGCATGCCAGCGCCCCTGGCGCAGTACCACGCGCCCCTGACGCAAGGCGTCGCTGGTCTGATGGATTTGCTCAGCACGGTAGCGGTATAGCGCTATCTGATCGCTGGAAAGCTGCTGTTTTTGTCCGTCAACTTCCCGCTGCATGAAGCTCAGTTCACCGCGACTGTCAAAACGGGCACGAATATGTTCGGAAGGTTTACTGTAGATATTCAGTTCAATCAGCGAGAGCTGATCGCCCTGCCAGCGGTATTCGCTGGTTGTGGTGGCCCCATTGTGCCACGGGCTGGAAACAGCCAGAAGATGGGTTTCTCCGCCGGAGTCTTTGCGCCAGATGCGTACAGCGCCCTGGTCGTCGGCATAGCCGCTGGCGGTGAATGGCGGCAACGCGCTGTTATGGCTACAGGCAGAAAGCAACAGTACGCCACCCAACGCCGCCACGGAGCGCCAGATAGACAAAAGGGGTGAGACCACCCCTTCGCTAAAACTGTTCACTGCCACGCGGTCTTACTTAACTGCGTCTTTCAGTGCTTTGCCAGAAACAAATGCCGGCACGTTAGCTGCGGCGATTTTGATTTCTTTACCGGTCTGCGGGTTGCGGCCAGTACGCTCAGCGCGGTGGTTCACTTTGAAGGTACCGAAACCAACCAGTTGTACAGCATCGCCTTCTTTCAGAGACTCAGTAATAGCAGCCAGAGTGGATTCCAGAGCAGCTTTAGCCTGGGTTTTGGACAGTTCTGCTTTGTCTGCAATTACATCAATCAGTTGAGTCTTGTTCATAAGTTATCCTTACAATGTGTTTATCGCTTGCTAAGCATCGAGTGCGACGAAAATGCCAGAAAAGCACTCTCCTGCATACACGCACCGATAGCCACTTTTTTTCGCCCCCCAAATGTAGACCAGACGGGGGGCGGAAGGGAAGCCTTCAGGCACGACAATTCAGGCGGTAAATCACGTTTTGTTGTCTCATTGCTTAAAATTTATACCAATATTGCTCTCGCCAGCCTCTTTGAGGTCTGCGCGCAGGCCTTTTATCAGTTCAACGTCCCGTTCTTCGCTGTCCGCTAAAACTCGGAAAATTTCCCACTGAATGTCCCATTCCTGTTCCACTGCCGGGTTCTCTTTGAGCTCTTCATCGGTCATTTCGCGACCAGCCTGAGTCATCTCCAGCATCGCGACGGTAGTGATTGAACTCTTACTGACTTCGATGGCGTGTTCCAGGGTTTCACCGCTCAAACGAGAATGCACCAGTTCGCTCAGCGCGACGCAGGCATCGATCGCCGGATAAACGCCGTACATGTCGAAATCGTCCGCCGCCGGGATCGCTTCTTCCAGCTTTTCAAGCTGGCTATCGAAGTTCACTTTGGCATCTTTTACCGTCAGCGTTTCCCAGATGAGATCCAGAATACGACGATAAACGTGCGGGTCGCCAAACTCTGACTCTTTGCAGAACATGGCGTAGTTCGGGTACATGCGTTCGCACAGGCAGGCCATAAAGGTGACGTGCTGCCAGCTTTCCAGCTTCTCCAGACGCAGGTGAATCGGGTTTTGTAACATGATGAGTTCTCAAATGCGGAAATTAGCCGCAGTTTACCTGAATTGTGGTTATTTTGCTGTAAGCCGCGCAAATGCCGGACGTTCGGATGCGACGGCATCCGCCCAGCGTGTTGGCTCCGGCAGACGGTAGCCTTTCATACAGCGTTGCACCCATGAAAGCGCGCTGTCAGTGCTAACGCGGTGCCCCGTCGCGATAAACAACGGGTTGCAGCGCGCTTTACTGCGCCATACCCACGCCAGTTGCTCGCCTTTATCCATCAGCGGTGATAACTCGCCGGGTTCGCTGTCGAGCGGCTCAAACGTGCCGCAGAGGCGCTTTTTCGCCACGCCAATCGTCGGCACATCCACCAGCAGGCCAAAATGGCTGGCAACACCCAGACGACGCGGATGCGAAATACCGTGACCATCGACAAACACTAAATCCGGTTTTTGCGACAGCTTTTCCCACACCGCCAGCAGCGCCGGATATTCACGAAATGACAGGAAGCCGGGAATGTAGGGCATGGTGGTCACAATACGCGCCACCTGATACTCCACCAGCTCAAGCGATGGATACTTCAACAGCACCATCGCCGCGCGCGTCACTTCACCGCCCTGCTCAAAACCCACGTCAGCCCCGGCGATCAGATCCGGCGGATCCTTATCCAGGCGATCCTCGCGGATCACGGAAGAAGCGAGTTCGATTTGTTGAGCGCGTAGCGACGCGAGATCCATAACCACTCCTTACTGATGATAAGGCGCAGAGAGGCGATGTACCGCCTCGACAAACGCCCCGGCGTGTTCCGGCGGCACATCCTGATGGATGCCGTGACCGAGGTTGAAGACGTGGCCTTCGCCCTTGCCAAAGCCCGCCAGAATAGTCGCCACTTCTTCCTCGATGCGCGCAGGCTGTGCGTAAAGCATGGATGGGTCCATATTGCCCTGCAGTGCCACTTTGTGGCCCACACGGCGACGCGCATCGGCGATATCGGTGGTCCAGTCGAGACCCAACGCATCACAGCCGGTTTCCGCCATCTCTTCCAGCCACTGCCCTCCGCCTTTGGTGAACAGCGTCACCGGCACGCGGCGCCCGTCGTTTTCACGCAGCAAACCATCGACAATTTTGTGCATGTAATACAGCGAGAACTGCTGATAATCACGCCCGGTGAGCACACCGCCCCAGGTGTCGAAAATCATCACCGACTGCGCACCGGCTTTAATCTGCGCATTCAGATAGAGCGTGACGCTTTTCGCCAGTTTATCGAGCAGCAGATGCAGCGTTTGCGGCTCGGCATACATCATCTTTTTAATCACGGTAAACGCTTTGCTGCTGCCGCCTTCGACCATGTAGGTCGCCAGCGTCCACGGGCTGCCGGAGAAACCAATCAGCGGCACTTCGCCTTTCAGTTCGCGGCGGATCGTACGCACCGCGTTCATCACATAACCCAGTTCGCCTTCCGGGTCCGGAATCGGCAGCTTATCAACATCCGCTTTACTGGTTATCGGCGAGGTAAAGCGTGGGCCTTCGCCCGCTTCAAAATAGAGCCCGAGGCCCATTGCATCCGGGATAGTCAGAATATCGGAGAACAGAATGGCCGCATCCAGCGGGTAACGGCGCAGCGGCTGAAGTGTGACTTCGCATGCCAGCTCGGCGTTTTTGCACAGGGACATAAAATCCCCGGCCTGGGCACGGGTCGCTTTATATTCCGGTAAATAGCGGCCCGCCTGGCGCATCATCCAGACAGGGGTGACATCTACAGGCTGACGCAGCAGCGCACGCAGGTAACGATCGTTTTTCAGTTCGGTCATTTTTCCATTCCTTGAGCTCTTTCACGCCAGTGTAACATGAGTGTCACTCATACTCTGCCCGGCAGAGTGCGACAGTATCTTCAATGAGTCGACGGGCGACGGTTCCCGGCGGCGGCAGTAACGGTAAATCGTCATAGCGATACCAGTTGGCTTCCAGCAGCTCTTTGGGGTCGATCACGATATCGCCGCTGTCATACTCGGCCATAAACGCGGTCATCAGTGATTGCGGGAACGGCCACGGTTGGGAGGTGACATAACGCAGGTTTTTGATTTTTATACTGCTCTCTTCCATCACTTCGCGCGCGACGGCCTGCTCCAGCGTTTCGCCCACTTCAACGAACCCGGCCAGCACGGTGTGTACGCCGTTGCGATGACGCGTATGCTGCGCCAGCAGGATGGTGTCATCGCGACGAATGGCGACGATGATGCAGGGCGCGATTTGCGGATAGTAGCGTTGACGGCAGTGGTCGCACAGCATCGCCCATTCGGTTTTGCTGGGGTGCATGGTATGCCCACAGTAGCCGCAGAATTTATGCGAGCGGTAGAACTCCGCCAGCTGCACGCCGCGCCCGGCGAGTTGAAACAGCCCGGCATCCTGGTCGAGAATTTGCCGCAGCGAGCCCATATCATGACGACGCTGTTGCTGAATCAGCCACACCGGCGAGCCTTGCCATTCACCAATCAGCAGCGCGCGTTGCCCCGCAAGGTCGAATTTTCCCGCTTCGCCCCAGGGTAATTCTCCGCCCGGCAGCCATAATTTTTGCTCATGGCTGACGACCCACCAGCCGATGTCTAATTTTTCAATTATACGATCCATATCTATTGCACTACCTTTGCTTCACTGGCATGTTATTTACATTATCGTTACATCTTAGTGCGCAGTCTTTAAACCCACTTGTGCGGAGTCAATCACATGTTAAACCAGCTCGAAAGCCTGACGGAGCATGTTGGAGGCAGTAACAAACTGGTCGACCGCTGGCTCAACATACGCAAGCAATTGCTTGTCGCTTATTCCAACCTGATTGGGATTAAGCCTGGCAAAGAATCGTTTATACGGCTGAATGAAAAAGCACTGGATGATTTTTGTCAGCGACTGGTGGACTACCTCTCCTCCTGCCACTTCAGTATTTATGAACGCATTCTCCATAAATTGGAAGGCGACGCCGCGCTTTTAACGGCCACTAAAATCTGGCCCAAGCTGGAAGCCAACACCCAGTTGATTATGGACTATTACGACTCCAGCCTGGAGACGGCCATCGATCACGATAATTGCTTTGAATTTCAACAAGCATTGTCGGATATCGGCGAGGCGCTGGAGGCACGTTTTGTGCTCGAAGATAAGCTCATCATGCTCGTGCTGGATGCGATGCACGATAGCGCCGGGATCAAACGTCCCGCTTGAGATTTTACGCATTAACGCGTAGTTTACATTCATCGTCCCATTTATGGGGCTACATCTTGTCGGAGTGCCACGTGTGAAAACACAGGCTGAGACCGTTAATTCGGGATCCGCGGAACCTGATCAGGCTAATACCTGCGAAGGGAACAAGAGTAATTCAGCTTTATGCCTCTGCCTTCACGGGCGCTGTGCATCCATTACTCCATCCGTCGTCTGACAAGCCATATCCTTTTTTATTTGGTATGCGCTATGTCTACAACAAAACTGACTCGCCGCGAACAACGCGAACAGGCTCAACGCTTTATTGATACTCTGGAAGGCACCGCTTTCCCTAACTCGCGCCGTATTTATCTCGCCGGTACACAGCCTGGCGTACGCGTGCCGATGCGCGAAATTCAGCTTAGCCCCACGCTCATTGGCGGCAGCGAGGATAATGCGCAGTACGAAGAGAATGAAGCGATCCCGGTGTATGACACCTCCGGCCCCTACGGCGACCCAGCCGAAAAAATCGATATCCGCCAGGGCCTGGCAAAACTGCGCCAGCCGTGGATTGACGCGCGCGCCGATAGCGAAACCTTAACGGCGCGCAGCTCCGCCTATACTCAGGCCCGCCTCGCGGACGAATTTCTCGACGAATTGCGCTTCACCGGCCTGTTGACGCCAAAACGCGCGTGTCCCGGCAAGCGCGTCACCCAACTCCATTATGCTCGTCGGGGGGTAATCACCCCGGAGATGGAATTTATCGCCCTGCGCGAAAATATGGGGCGCGAGCGCATTCGCAGCGAAGTACTGCGCCAGCAGCATCCGGGGCAAAGCTTCGACACGCTGCTACCACAAAACATCACGCCTGAGTTTGTCCGTGCCGAAGTGGCGGCAGGTCGGGCGATTATCCCGGCCAATATTAACCATCCGGAATCGGAACCGATGATCATCGGGCGTAACTTCCTGGTGAAGGTGAACGCCAATATCGGTAACTCCGCAGTGAGCTCCTCGATTGAAGAAGAGGTGGAAAAACTGGTGTGGGCAACGCGCTGGGGCGCCGATACGGTGATGGACCTCTCCACCGGGCGTTACATCCACGAAACCCGCGAATGGATCCTGCGCAACAGCCCGGTACCAATCGGCACCGTGCCGATCTACCAGGCGCTGGAGAAGGTCAATGGGATCGCCGAGGATCTGAGCTGGGAAGCGTTCCGCGATACGTTGCTGGAACAGGCCGAACAGGGCGTAGACTACTTCACCATTCATGCGGGCGTGCTGCTGCGTTACGTGCCGATGACCGCCAAACGCCTGACCGGTATTGTGTCGCGCGGTGGCTCAATCATGGTGAAGTGGTGCCTCTCGCATCATCAGGAAAACTTCCTTTATCAGCACTTCCGCGAAATTTGTGAAATTTGCGCCGCCTATGATGTATCGCTGTCGCTGGGCGACGGCCTGCGTCCTGGCTCAATTCAGGATGCCAACGATGAAGCCCAGTTTGCAGAACTTCACACGTTGGGCGAATTGACCAAAATCGCCTGGGAATATGACGTGCAGGTGATGATTGAAGGGCCCGGCCATGTGCCAATGCAGATGATCCGCCGTAATATGACCGAAGAGCTGGAGCACTGCCATGAAGCGCCGTTTTATACGTTAGGGCCGCTCACCACCGATATTGCACCAGGCTACGACCATTTCACCTCCGGGATTGGTGCGGCGATGATTGGCTGGTTCGGCTGCGCGATGCTCTGCTACGTCACGCCAAAAGAGCACCTCGGCTTACCGAATAAAGACGATGTGAAGCAAGGACTTATCACTTACAAGATCGCCGCCCACGCGGCAGACCTGGCAAAAGGTCACCCCGGCGCGCAGATTCGCGATAACGCCATGTCGAAAGCACGCTTTGAATTCCGCTGGGAAGATCAGTTTAACCTGGCGCTCGACCCCTTCACCGCTCGCGCCTATCACGATGAAACACTGCCGCAGGAATCGGGCAAAGTTGCCCATTTCTGCTCGATGTGCGGCCCCAAATTCTGCTCAATGAAAATCACCCAGGAAGTTCGCGATTACGCGGCAAAACAGGCCGCAGAGACCGGGATGAACGAGATGTCTGGTCAGTTCCGCGCCCGGGGTGGCGAACTCTATATCCCTCAGGAGAATTTATAATGTACCAGCCTCATTTTCCCCCGGTTCCTTTCCGTTTGGGCCTCTACCCGGTTGTTGATAGCGTGGAGTGGATCGCACGTTTGCTGGAAGCGGGCGTACGCACCATTCAGTTACGCATTAAGGACAAACACGACGACGAGGTCGAGGCCGATGTGGTTGCCGCGATAGATCTCGGCCGTCGCTATAACGCGCGTCTGTTTATCAACGACTACTGGCGCCTGGCGATTAAACACCAGGCTTATGGCGTGCATCTGGGGCAGGAAGATCTGGAAACCACCGATCTCGACGCGATTCGCGCGGCCAACTTACGGCTTGGCGTATCGACTCACGATGATATGGAAATTGACGTGGCGCTGGCGGCGCAGCCTTCGTACATCGCGCTGGGTCACGTGTTCCCAACGCAAACCAAGCAGATGCCCTCCGCGCCGCAGGGGCTGGAACAGCTCGCCGCGCATATTAAACGCCTGGACGATTACCCCACCGTCGCCATTGGCGGAATTAGCCTTGAACGTGCGCCGGCAGTGCTGGCGACGGGCGTTGGCAGCATCGCCGTCGTGAGCGCGATTACGCAAGCCGCAGACTGGCGCGATGCCACCGCGAAACTGCTGGCGCTGGCGGGAGTGGGCGATGAATGATCGCGATTTCATGCGCTACAGTCGCCAGATGTTACTGGAGGATATCGCCGTGGAGGGCCAGCAAAAACTGCTCGCCAGCCGGGTGCTTATCGTCGGGCTCGGCGGCTTAGGCGCGCCTGCGGCGCTGTATCTTGCCGGTGCGGGCGTCGGCACGCTGGTGCTTGCCGACGATGACGAGGTGCATCTGAGTAATCTGCATCGTCAGATTGCCTTTACCACGCCCGACATCGCGCGCTCAAAAGCAGAGGCAACGCGCGCGCGACTGGCGGCGTTAAACCCGGATATCACTCTCACAACGATCGCCCAACGGCTGGCGGGCGATGCGCTAAAGCAGGCGGTGCACGACGCGGATCTGGTGCTTGATTGCACCGATAACATGGCGA
This sequence comes from Pseudocitrobacter sp. CD920760, assembly GCF_057782505.1. Taxonomy (NCBI): domain Bacteria; kingdom Pseudomonadati; phylum Pseudomonadota; class Gammaproteobacteria; order Enterobacterales; family Enterobacteriaceae; genus Pseudocitrobacter; species Pseudocitrobacter sp. CD920760. The sequence goes on along the minus strand of NZ_CM173490.1, from coordinate 229,377 downwards.
CGCGCCAGGCGATCAACGCGGCCTGCGTGGCGCTGAACACGCCGCTGATTACGGCCAGCGCGGTGGGGTTCGGTGGGCAGATGATGGTACTGACACCGCCGTGGACGCAAGGCTGTTACCGCTGTCTGTGGCCCGATGACGCCGAACCGGAACGCAACTGCCGCACGGCAGGCGTGGTCGGCCCGGTCGTGGGCGTAATGGGTACATTGCAGGCACTGGAAGCCATCAAGCTGTTAAGCGGTATGCCCACCAGCAATACCTTGCGTCTGTTTGACGCACGCGCCCACCAGTGGCGAAACCTGGCGCTGCATCGCGCGGCGGGCTGCCCGGTTTGTGGAGGCCGTCATGCAGATTCAGTTTAATGACGAATCCATGCAGTGTGCGGAGGGGCTCTCCGTCAGCGCCCTGCTCACCCAACTGGAACAGTTAAAGCCGGGCGTCGCGCTGGCGCTCAATCAGCAAATCCTGCCGCGCGAGCGTTGGGAACATCACATTGTGCAGGACGGCGATCAGATCCTGCTTTTTCAGGTTATAGCCGGGGGCTGACATGTTACGCATTGCCGATAAAATCTTTGATTCTCACTTATTTACGGGTACCGGAAAATTCGCATCATCGAAGGTGATGGTCGATGCCATTCGCGCATCGGGCAGTCAGCTTGTCACGCTGGCGATGAAGCGCGTCGATTTACGTCAGAATAACGATGCCATTCTGGAACCGCTTCGCGAGGCGGGCGTCACGCTGTTGCCAAATACCTCCGGCGCGAAAACGGCGGAAGAAGCGGTATTCGCCGCGCAGTTAGCCCGCGAAGCGCTGGGCACAAACTGGCTGAAGCTGGAAATTCACCCTGACGCACGCTGGCTGTTGCCCGACCCGATCGAAACCCTGAAAGCCGCTGAACTGCTGGTGAAAGACGGTTTTGTGGTGCTGCCGTACTGCGGCGCAGATCCGGTATTGTGTAAGCGTCTTGAAGAAGCTGGATGCGCCGCCGTGATGCCGCTGGGTGCGCCGATTGGTTCGAATCAGGGGCTGGAAACCCGCGCGATGTTAGAGATTATCATCGCTCAGGCGAATGTTCCGGTAGTGGTTGATGCGGGCATTGGCGTGCCGAGCCACGCCGCGCAGGCGCTGGAGATGGGTGCCGACGCGGTGCTGGTGAATACCGCCATTGCCGTCGCCGATGATCCGGTAATGATGGCACACGCGTTTCGTATGGCAGTCGATGCCGGTATTCTGGCACGCCAGGCAGTACCGGGCGCACGCCGCACGCACGCCGTCGCCACCAGCCCGTTAACCGGTTTTCTGGAGGCCAGTGTATGAGCGCCTTTAGCGATCGCTGGCGCGAGCTCAACTGGGACGATCTGCGCCTGAAAATCAGCAGTAAAACCGCGGCCGACGTTGAGCGCGCGCTGGCCGCCAGTCATCTGACGCGCGACGATATGATGGCGCTGCTCTCTCCCGCCGCCGCCGATTATCTTGAACCGCTGGCGCAGCGCGCGCAGCGACTCACCCGTCAGCGCTTCGGCAACACCGTGAGTTTTTACGTACCGCTGTATCTTTCGAACCTGTGCGCCAACGACTGCACTTACTGTGGTTTCTCCATGAGTAATCGCATCAAGCGTAAGACGCTGGACGAAACTGAAATCGCCCGCGAATGTGCCGCCATCCGCGCCATGAATTTCGAGCACCTGCTGCTGGTGACCGGCGAGCATCAGAGTAAAGTCGGGATGGACTATTTTCGCCGCCATCTTCCCGCCATCCGCAGCCAGTTTTCCTCGCTTCAAATGGAAGTACAGCCGCTCTCTACCGAAGAGTATGCTGAGCTGAAAACGCTGGGGCTGGATGGGGTGATGGTGTATCAGGAGACCTACCACGAGGCGCAGTACGCCCATCATCATCTGAAAGGCAAAAAGCAGGATTTCTTCTGGCGGCTGGATACGCCGGACCGCCTGGGCCAGGCAGGGATTGATAAAATCGGCCTCGGCGCGCTGATTGGCCTGTCGGACAGCTGGCGGGTGGATTGCTTTATGGTGGCTGAGCATTTGTTGTGGCTTCAGCACCACTACTGGCAAAGCCGCTACTCTGTCTCCTTTCCCCGCCTGCGTCCGTGTGCAGGCGGCGTAGAACCCGCGTCCCTGATGGATGAAAAGCAGCTGGTACAGGTAATTTGCGCGTTTCGCCTTTTCTCACCGGAAATTGAGCTGTCGCTCTCCACCCGCGAATCGCCCTGGTTTCGCGACAACGTGATCCCCCTGGCAATCAACAACGTTAGCGCGTTCTCAAAAACGCAGCCCGGCGGTTATGCCGACGATCACCCTGAACTGGAACAATTTTCCCCGCACGACGCTCGCAGGCCGGAAGCGGTGGCAGATGCCCTGCGCGAGCGTGGTTTACAGCCAGTATGGAAAGACTGGGACGGCTGGCTGGGACGCGCCTCGCAACCCTGAGGAGAGTGATGTAAGCGCATGATGTTGTTTGCGAAGAGACTCGCAGCGCAGCACATTGCGCGTTGTTGAAAAGCACGTGGCGGAATACGCTAGCCCTCGTCAGCAGGATGTTGACCAGGGCGGCTCTTCCTTCCTCTACCGCCCTGCCTCCGCTTCGCTTTTAAGATAATCGGCAACTATTTTTGCGTCTCTGATTTGATTACCCTATAAACAATAAGGAAAGCATAACTTTTATATATCGCCGCACAACACCCCCTGGCCCCTTATACTTTTGCCATTCACCTTCTGGAACGAAGAAAACGTTATGAGTACTCATAGCAGGAAACTGTCGTTTACCACGCCGATAATCATCAGTTTCGCGGGTATCCTTTTGAGCTTCCTGGTCATTGCCACCCTCGTGATGCTCAATCAGCGTAAAGATATCATTGAGGATTACCACCATATCAACCGTAACTTCACCCACAACATGGCGGTGAATTACATGGAATCTATCCTGCGCGAAGATGATTATATTTTAAGCCGCGCGACGACCTTTTTATCGAACAATGAACAGCTGGATAACGTCGTTAATCGCGATCCGGAGAAAGGCACTGAGCTCATGATGCACCTGCTGGCGCTGATGCCAACGGTAACGTCCATCTCTGTCGCCGACCCTCATGGGAATTATTTGCGCGTCCCGCAGGTTATGGCGACATCCGACAGCGAGGAGTTCAATGCCACAACGCGTCCCTGGTTCCGGGCGCAGGGTGACTCTGGGTTATTTGCGCGCTATACGCAGCCTTATACGGACTACTTTACCCGCGAAACCACCATTACTATGGCCAAGCCTGTCGTTTCTCCGGATGGGAAATTGAAAGGAACGCTGGCATTTCACCTGGATTTGCCGTCAATGAGTTATACCCTGCGACAAATGCAATCACCGGTCAGCGGGGAATTTTTTGTGGTTAACCGCGATGGCAAGGCCGTGCTTCACCCGGATACCACCCGCCTGTTCAGTAATATGGTGCCTGAAACGCTGATGGACCAAATGACCAATGCGGAAGGGGAAATACACGACGGCAAGAGCAAAACCTGGCTCTACTATTACTCGTTCACCAATCCCGACTGGTTCGTCATTTATAAAGTGTCCGACCATACGCTCGCCGACCTCGCCCACCATGAAACGGTTATTGTGGCCTGGGGATTTGCCGTCGCCGCCTTTGTCATCATCGTCTTTGCCCTCTATTTACGCCACGCCTCGCGCACCGTGCTGATGAATATCATCAATGCCATTAAAACGGGCGACGTTAACCGCGCGCCCCGGCTGGAAGCGATGTTAAGCAAAGCCATTGAAACCAATAAAGAACGCGAAATTGCCTACGTCCGCCAGGCCACAATTGATGCCCTGACCGGCTGTAAAAACCGTCGCGCCTTCGACAGCGATATCGCCGCGCTGATGAACGATCACCAGCCGTTCGCATTAGCGCTGGTAGATATCGATAACTTCAAGTCGATCAATGATACCTGGGGTCACCTGAACGGCGATATCGTGCTGCGTAACGTCGCGCGCGAAGGGATACAAATTCTGCAACCGCATGAGATATCGATTTATCGCTATGGCGGTGAGGAGTTCGCCGTTATTTTTCCGGCAACGTATATCGATTCTGCCCGTACCCTGCTGGAAAACTGGCGTGAGAAAGTCGCGCAACGCACGTGGCGTGAAGAGGGGCTCAGCGTGACCTTCAGCGGCGGACTGGGCGAATGGAATATGGAATCGCTGGAGCAACTGATTGTTAGCGTTGATGAAGCGCTTTATAAAGCAAAACAGCAAGGGAAAAACCGGATTTTGCGCACGACCGTGGCCTGATTTCCCTTCCACTCAATGAGCCCACCGTCGTGGGCTTTTTTTACACCACCAGCAAAAATGTAACCGGTTTCAGTTTTTTCAGCCTTTCTTTGTGATGGCTTACACACAATCGCCGCAAAGCAGTTGTTGAACCCCCTCTCCCGCGATAAAGATGTGACATCAAGGAACATGAGGGCGAATTATGAAGAACATCGTTTTATGCTGTGCTGCAGGTATGTCCACCAGTATGCTGGTTCAACGTATGAAAGACGCAGCTCAGAAGAAAGGTATTGAGGTTTCCATCAAGGCCGTGCCGGTCGCGGAGTTTAAAGACAATCTCAATGAAGCCGACATCATCCTGCTTGGCCCACAGGTCAAGTATGAGCAAGCTAAGCTGCAGGCGCAGGCCGATCCGCTGGGCAAAAAAGTCGCGGTTATCGACATGATGGATTACGGCATGATGAAAGGTGATGCCGTTCTGGAAAAAGCCCTCAAACTGATGGAGTAAGCTGGCATGGAAGATTTGGAAACTACCATTATGGAGCTGCTGGTGAACGCTGGCGCTGCGCGTAGTGCTGCATTAACCGCGTTACAGCTGGCGCGTAAAGGCGATTTCACCGGTTCAGAAAAAGCGATGGCGGAGTCACACGACTACGTGAAGCATGCACACACCATTCAGACCCAGCTTATTGGTCTGGATGAAGGCACCGGTAAATTACCGGTAAACCTGATTACCGTTCACTCTCAGGACCATTTGATGAACGCGATGGTAATTCAGGATTTAGCGACGGATATGATTGAACTCTATCGTCGTACCGCGTAATCAAACGCAGTAAAGCAGGTGCCGTAAGGCACCTGCTTTTTTATTACAGAAAACCGTACAGCCCGGCGAATACCCAGCCGAATACGCACGAGACACTCACGCCAATCAAGCCCGGCAGAATAAAGCTGTGGTTAATCACGAAGCGACCAATGTGCGTGGTGCCTGAACGGTCAAACTGAATTGCCGCCAGGTCGCTGGGATAGGTTGGCAGAATATAGTAACCGTAGCAGGCAGGCGCTGATGCCACGATATACGCGGGATCCACGCCAATCGCCAGCGCAACCGGAACGATCGCCGCCAACGCTGCCGCCTGTGAGTTCACGAATTTCGAGACCAGCAGCAGTACAATCGCATAGGCCCACGGATACTCCTTCACCATTTCGCCTAACACGCCTTTAATTTCAGACATGTGCGCGCCGAACATGGTTTCCGCCATCCAGGCGATGCCGTACACCGCAACAATCGCAATCATGCCCGAACGGAACACTTCGTTTTTGGAAATCGACGCCGGGTTAGTTTTGGTGATGATGATGATCAGCGCGCCGGAAAGCAGCATAAACATCTGGATGACCAGCACCATCGACAATGGCTTACCATCAAAGGCCGGACGCAGTTCTGAAAATGCCCCCAGCAGTGCCACTACCGCAATGGATGCCAGGAAGATCCACATCGCCACCCAGTTACTGGTGGGGAGTTTTTTATCCAAAAGCGTCGCCGTATCACCATACACATAGTGACGGTTTTCCGGTACGGCAATAAATTCCTGGAAGGTCTGGTCTTTATCTAAATCCTTCCCGCGGAACCAGCTGAAAATACCAATCGCCAGGATGCCGAGTAGCGTCGAGGGAATAGTAATGGATAAGAGATCGAGGAATTCGAGATGCTTGCCGTTGAAGGTGAAATTACCAAGCATCGCCACTAATGACACCACGGCAACCGAGACCGGGCTGGCAATAATGCCCATCTGCGCGCCGATAGAACTCGCCGCCATAGGACGTTCCGGCCGGATATTATTTTTGATCGCCACATCGTAAATAATCGGCAAAATGGTATACACGACATGCCCGGTACCGCAGAGAATGGTCAGTGTACAGGTCACGAAAGGTGCGACGATGGAGACATATTTCGGGTTACGTCGCAGAAGTTTTTCGGCAATTTGCAGCATCACATCTAAGCCGCCGGAAGCCTGAAGCGTTGCCGATGCGGCCACCACGGCAATAATCACCAGCATCACATCGACAGGCGGTTTACCCGGCTGAAGATGAAAAACAAAGACCAGAATAACCAGCCCGATACCGCCCAAAAGCCCCAGCGCAATACCGCCCTTTCTCGCGCCGTAGAACAAACAAATTAAGATGATAATAAGTTGTATAGCAAATTCCATGCATCCCCCAAATCCTGTCCGTTAATATCCGCTATTTTGTCGAGCGCTGATTTTTGTTGTTTGGATTTCCTCCTTTGCCTTTTTCAGGGCAAATAAACCCCGTCCGACGGTGCTGTGCCGGTTCTATAAGTCATTCATTTGATTGCTATGGTGCTTCGACTATATCCACTTTATAAATGTGGTTTTTTGATATGCGTAGAATTTTTAGCCATTGATTTTTTACAGATATAAAAAAAGCCAGCCGGGAAACCCGACTGGCTTTTTAAGCGCTACCTTAACGATTACTCGTTATCGGTACCGCCCAGGCCTGCGTTCAGCAGTTCTGCCAGGCTGGCAGACGCTTCTTCCGCACTCACCTGCTGAGTAGCAGGAGCTTCACCTGCTGCACGGCGGCGAATACGATCCTGGTGGTACGCATAACCGGTACCGGCCGGGATCAGACGACCTACGATAACGTTCTCTTTCAGGCCACGCAGTTCGTCGCGTTTACCCGCAACGGCTGCTTCGGTCAGGACACGAGTTGTCTCCTGGAACGATGCCGCAGAGATGAAGGACTCGGTTGCCAGAGACGCTTTGGTGATACCCAGCAGGTCGCGGGAGAATGTCGCCGCAACTTTACCGTTCGCTTCCAGTTCGCGGTTAGCGATCTTGACGCGAGAGTATTCAACCTGTTCGCCTTCCAGGAAGTCGGAGCTACCTGCGTTTTCGATGGTGGCTTTGCGCAGCATCTGACGAACGATAACTTCAATGTGTTTATCGTTAATCTTAACGCCTTGCAGACGGTATACGTCCTGAACTTCGTTGGTGATATAACGCGTTACCGCGTGTACGCCACGAAGACGCAGGATGTCGTGCGGCGCTTCCGGACCGTCGGAAACTACGTCACCACGTTCTACACGTTCACCTTCGAACACGTTGAGCTGACGCCATTTCGGAATCATCTCTTCGTACGGATCGCTACCGTCTACCGGGGTGATAACCAGACGACGTTTCCCTTTGGTTTCTTTACCGAAGGAAATGATGCCGCTGATTTCTGCCAGGATTGCCGGCTCTTTCGGACGACGTGCTTCGAACAGATCCGCAACGCGTGGCAGACCACCGGTGATATCCTTGGTACCGCCGGATTCCTGCGGAACACGGGCCAGGGTGTCACCAGAACTGATCTGAATGCCATCTTCCAGCTGAACAATCGCTTTGCCCGGCAGGAAGTACTGAGCAGGCATATCGGTACCTGGGATCAGAACGTCGTTACCGTTCGCATCAACAATTTTCAGCGCCGGACGCAGATCTTTACCACCCGCGGTACGTTCTGCGGAATCCAGAACTACCAGAGAAGACAGACCGGTCAGTTCGTCAGTTTGACGCGTAATGGTCTGGCCGTCGATCATGTCAGTGAAGCGAATAAAGCCGCTTACTTCGGTGATAACCGGCATGGTGTGCGGATCCCAGTTTGCAACGGTTTCGCCGCCAGCAACCTGTTCGCCATCACCTTTCGCCATAACAGAGCCGTAAGGCACTTTATAGCTTTCTTTGGTACGGCCGAATTCGTCGATCAGTTTCAGTTCGGTGTTACGCGAGGTGATAACCAGTTTACCGCTGGAGTTCACAACCGACTTCGCATTGCTCAGACGGATGCTACCTTTGTTTTTCACCTGGATGCTGGATTCAGCAGCCGCACGCGATGCCGCACCACCGATGTGGAACGTACGCATGGTCAGCTGTGTACCCGGCTCACCGATGGACTGTGCCGCGATAACGCCGATAGCTTCACCTTTGTTGATGATGTGGCCACGCGCCAGGTCACGACCGTAGCAGTGCGCACATACACCAAAGTCGGTGTCACAGGATACGACGGAACGAACTTTGACGGAGTCAACGGAGTTCTCTTCCAGCAGGTCACACCAGTGCTCGTGCAGCAGCGTGTTGCGTGGAACAAGAATGTCCGCCGTACCCGGCTTCAGAACGTCTTCAGCGGTTACACGACCCAGTACGCGATCGCGCAGCGGCTCTTTAACGTCACCACCCTCGATAACCGGGGTCATGGTGATGCCTTCCAGCGTGCCACAATCGTCTTCGGTAACAACCAGATCCTGCGCCACGTCAACCAGACGACGGGTCAGATAACCGGAGTTCGCTGTTTTCAGTGCGGTATCCGCCAGACCTTTACGAGCACCGTGGGTCGAGATGAAGTACTGGAGTACGTTCAGACCTTCACGGAAGTTCGCGGTGATTGGCGTTTCGATGATGGAGCCATCCGGCTTCGCCATCAGACCACGCATACCTGCCAGCTGACGAATCTGTGCTGCAGAACCACGCGCACCGGAGTCGGCCATCATGTAGATGCTGTTGAAGGAAACCTGCTGCTCTTCTACGCCGTCACGGTTAATCACGGTTTCGGTTTGCAGGTTATCCATCATCGCTTTGGATACACGATCGTTCGCCGCAGCCCAAATATCGATAACTTTGTTGTAGCGTTCGCCCGCGGTAACCAGACCAGACTGGAACTGTTCCTGGATCTCAGCAACTTCAGCTTCCGCTTCGCTGATGATCTCGTATTTTTTCTCCGGGATGACCATGTCATCGATACCAACGGATGCACCTGAACGCGCTGCATAAGCAAAGCCGGTGTACATCGTCTGGTCCGCAAAAATAACGGTCGGTTTCAGGCCCAGAATACGGTAGCAGGTGTTCAGCATTTTGGAGATCGCTTTCTTACCCAGAGCCTGGTTCACGATAGTGAACGGCAGACCTTTAGGTACGATCATCCACAGAATGGCACGGCCAACGGTCGTGTCTTTCAGGCTGGTTTTAGCAACAAACTCGCCGTTTTCATCTTTTTCGTATTCGGTGATACGCACTTTAACGCGCGCATGCAGAGAGGCCAGGCCAGCGCGATAAATACGCTCAGCTTCTTTCGGGCCAGTCAGCACCATGCCTTCGCCTTTGGCGTTAACACAGTCACGGGTCATGTAGTACAGACCCAATACAACGTCCTGAGACGGAACGATGATTGGCTCGCCGTTCGCAGGGGACAGGATGTTGTTGGTAGACATCATCAGCGCACGCGCTTCCAGCTGGGCTTCCAGCGTCAGCGGTACGTGAACAGCCATCTGGTCACCATCGAAGTCGGCGTTGTATGCCGCACAAACCAGCGGATGAAGCTGAATAGCTTTACCTTCGATCAGAACCGGTTCAAACGCCTGGATACCCAAACGGTGCAGAGTTGGTGCACGGTTCAGCATAACCGGGTGTTCGCGGATAACTTCGTCCAGGATATCCCAAACGACAGCTTCTTCGCGCTCAACCATTTTCTTAGCGGCTTTGATGGTGGTGGCGAGGCCACGCAGTTCCAGCTTGCCGTAGATGAACGGTTTGAACAGCTCCAGTGCCATTTTCTTCGGCAGACCGCACTGATGCAGACGCAGGTATGGACCTACGGTGATTACAGAACGACCGGAGTAGTCAACACGCTTACCGAGCAGGTTCTGACGGAAACGACCCTGTTTACCTTTGATCATGTCGGCCAAAGATTTCAGAGGACGTTTGTTAGAACCGGTGATCGCACGACCGCGACGACCGTTATCCAGCAGGGCGTCGACCGCTTCCTGCAGCATACGTTTTTCGTTGCGTACGATGATGTCCGGCGCAGCCAGATCCAGCAGACGTTTCAGACGGTTGTTACGGTTAATGACGCGACGATACAGATCGTTCAGGTCAGACGTCGCGAAACGACCACCATCCAGCGGAACCAGCGGACGCAGATCTGGCGGCAGTACCGGCAGAACGGTCAGGATCATCCACTCTGGTTTGTTACCAGACTGAACGAACGCTTCCAGCAGTTTGATACGCTTGGTCAGCTTTTTACGCTTGGTTTCGGAGTTGGTTTCGTTCAGCTCTTCACGCAGAGTTTCACACTCTTGCTCCAGATCCATGCTTTTCAGCAGGGCCTGAATAGCTTCCGCACCCATCTTCGCGTCGAATTCGTCACCGAACTCTTCCAGCGCGTCCAGATACTGTTCTTCGGTCAGAATCTGGTTACGTTCCAGGTTCGTCATACCGCCTTCGATAACCACATAGGATTCGAAGTACAGAACACGTTCGATATCACGCAGCGGCATATCCAGCAGCAGGCCGATACGGGACGGCAGAGATTTCAGGAACCAGATGTGCGCAGTCGGAGACGCCAGCTCAATGTGGCCCATACGCTCACGGCGTACTTTAGTCTGGGTCACTTCAACGCCGCACTTCTCACAGATCACACCACGGTGTTTCAGGCGCTTGTACTTACCGCACAGGCACTCGTAGTCTTTTACCGGCCCAAAGATACGGGCGCAGAAAAGGCCGTCACGCTCAGGTTTGAACGTACGGTAGTTAATGGTTTCCGGCTTTTTAACTTCACCGAAAGACCATGAACGGATCATGTCTGGCGATGCCAGAGCAATTTTGATCGCATCAAACTCTTCGGTTTTAGTCTGCGCTTTCAGAAACTTTAATAAATCTTTCACGGATTTGCTCCCGTCGGAGTTAGCACAATCTGGTGCTGGCTGTTACGCCAGCACCAGTGACCTGTTTGAGCGAGAGTTACTCGTCTTCCAGCTCGATGTTGATACCCAGCGAACGGATCTCTTTCAACAGTACGTTGAAGGATTCCGGCATGCCCGGTTCCATCTGATGGTTACCGTCTACGATGTTTTTATACATCTTAGTACGGCCATTCACGTCATCAGACTTAACGGTGAGCATTTCCTGCAGGGTGTATGCCGCGCCATATGCTTCCAGCGCCCACACTTCCATCTCCCCGAAGCGCTGACCACCGAACTGCGCCTTACCACCCAGCGGCTGCTGAGTAACCAGGCTGTAAGAACCGGTAGAACGCGCATGCATCTTGTCGTCAACCAGGTGGTTCAGTTTCAGCATGTACATGTAACCGACGGTTACCTGACGCTCGAACTGCTCACCCGTACGGCCGTCGAACAGTGTGATCTGACCGGAAGTCGGCAGGCCACCCAGCTGCAACAGCTCTTTGATTTCAGACTCTTTCGCACCGTCGAAGACCGGCGTTGCGATCGGCATACCTTTTTTCAGGTTCTCAGCCAGACGCAGAACTTCTTCATCGCTGAAGGTGTTCAGGTCAACTTTCTGACGAACGTCGGCGCCCAGATCGTACGCACGCTGGATGAATTCGCGCAGTTTCGCGACTTCCTGCTGCTGTTTCAGCATGGCGTTGATCTTATCGCCGATACCTTTCGCAGCCATACCCAGGTGGGTTTCGAGGATCTGACCGATGTTCATACGAGACGGTACGCCCAGCGGGTTCAGTACGATATCTACCGGCGTACCGTTAGCATCGTGCGGCATATCTTCGATCGGGTTGATCTTAGAAATTACACCCTTGTTACCGTGACGACCTGCCATTTTGTCACCAGGCTGGATACGGCGTTTAACGGCCAGGTATACCTTGACGATTTTCAGCACGCCCGGTGCCAGATCGTCGCCTTGGGTGATTTTGCGGCGTTTCGCTTCGAGTTTTTTCTCGAACTCGTGTTTCAGTTCGTCATACTGCTCAGCCAGCTGTTCCAGCTGATTTTGTTTCTCTTCGTCGGTCAGGCCGAGTTCCAGCCAGCGATCGCGAGGCAGTTTGTCGAGCTTCTCAGCTTCAACGCCACCGGCAACCAGCACAGCGTAAATACGGCTAAACAGGCCAGCTTCGAGGATCTGCAGTTCTTCAGACAGGTCTTTCTTCGCCTGTTTGAGCTGCATTTCTTCGATTTCCAGCGCACGTTTGTCTTTTTCCACGCCATCGCGGGTAAAGACCTGAACGTCGATAACGGTACCAGACACGCTGTTCGGCACGCGCAGAGAAGAGTCTTTAACGTCAGACGCTTTCTCACCGAAGATCGCACGCAGCAGCTTCTCTTCTGGGGTCAGCTGGGTTTCACCTTTCGGCGTTACCTTACCAACCAGAATGTCGCCACCGGTCACTTCTGCACCAATATATACGATACCGGATTCATCCAGTTTGGAGAGCGCAGCTTCACCCACGTTCGGGATGTCGGCGGTGATCTCTTCCGGCCCCAGCTTGGTGTCACGGGACACACATGCCAGTTCCTGAATGTGGATGGTAGTGAAACGGTCTTCCTGAACAACACGCTCGGATACGAGGATGGAGTCTTCGAAGTTGTAACCGTTCCATGGCATGAATGCCACGCGCATGTTCTGACCCAGCGCCAGTTCACCGAGGTCGGTGGACGGGCCATCAGCCAGCACATCACCACGATCAACCGGCTCACCCAGAGATACGCAAGGCATCTGGTTGATACAGGTGTTCTGGTTAGAACGGGTGTATTTGGTCAGGTTATAGATGTCGATACCTGCTTCGCCCGGGTACATCTCGTCTTCGTTAACTTTGATAACGATACGGGAAGCATCCACGTACTGAACGGTACCGCCACGCTTAGCAACTGCAGTAACACCGGAGTCAACGGCAACAGCACGTTCCATACCGGTACCAACCAGCGGCTTATCAGAGCGCAGGGTCGGAACCGCCTGACGTTGCATGTTCGCACCCATCAATGCACGGTTGGCGTCATCGTGTTCCAGGAACGGGATCAGGGACGCACCGACGGATACCACCTGTTGGGTGGATACGTCCATGTAGTCAACCTGGTCACGGCTGAACAAGCTGGATTCGCCTTTGCTACGGCAGGTTACCAGGTCTTCTACGAAGTGGCCTTCATCGTCCAGGTTGGAGTTCGCCTGAGCAATAACGTAGTTGCCTTCTTCGATAGCAGACAGGTAATGAATTTCATCAGTTACCACACCGTCGGTCACTTTACGATACGGCGTCTCGAGGAAGCCATATTCGTTAGTCTGTGCGTACACGGACAGGGAGTTGATCAGACCGATGTTCGGACCTTCAGGCGTTTCGATTGGACATACGCGACCGTAGTGAGTCGGGTGTACGTCTCGAACTTCAAAGCCTGCGCGTTCACGGGTCAGACCGCCTGGGCCGAGTGCGGAGATACGACGTTTGTGCGTAATCTCAGACAGCGGGTTGTTCTGGTCCATAAACTGAGACAGCTGGCTGGAACCGAAGAACTCTTTCACTGCTGCAGAAATCGGTTTGGCGTTGATCATATCCTGAGGCATCAGGGTATCGAGATCGCCCAGAGACAGACGCTCTTTCACCGCACGCTCTACACGTACCAGGCCAACGCGGAACTGGTTTTCCGCCATTTCACCAACGGAACGGATACGACGGTTGCCGAGGTGGTCGATATCATCGACTTCGCCTTTACCGTTACGGATATCGATGAGCTTTTTCATCACTTCGATGATGTCTTCTTTGCTCAGGATACCGGAACCTTCGATTTCGTCGCGCAGCAGAGAACGGTTGAACTTCATACGACCAACCGCAGACAGGTCATAGCGGTCTTCGGAGAAGAACAGGTTCTCAAACAGGCTTTCAGCTGCTTCACGAGTCGGCGGCTCACCCGGGCGCATCATGCGGTAGATTTCTACCAGCGCGCTCAGACGATCGTTGGTTGGGTCAACGCGTACAGTCTCAGAGATGTACGGACCGTGGTCCAGATCGTTGGTGAACAGCGTTTCGATACGTTTGTGGCCAGACTGGCTCAGCTTAGCCAGCAGATCCAGGCTCAGCTCCATGTTAGCCGGGCAGATCAGCTCGCCAGTCGATTCGTCAACGTAGTCTTTAGACGCAACTTTACCAGCAATGTACTCAACCGGAACTTCGATATGTTTGATATCGTCTTTTTCCAGCTGGCGAATGTGGCGCGCAGTAATACGGCGGCCTTTTTCAACGTACACTTTGCCGTTAGCTTCGATGTCAAAGGATGCGGTTTCACCACGCAGGCGTTCCGGCACCAGTTCCATCTGCAGCTTGTTGTCGCGAATTTCGAAAACAACTTTCTCAAAGAACAGGTCAAGGATCTGCTCAGTGGTGTAGTTCAGCGCACGCAGAATGATGGTCGCAGGCAGTTTACGGCGACGGTCAATACGTACGAACAGGTTGTCCTTCGGATCGAATTCGAAGTCCAGCCAGGAACCACGGTAAGGAATGATGCGCGCGTTATACAGCACTTTACCCGAAGAGTGGGTTTTCCCTTTGTCGGAGTCAAAGAAGACGCCCGGACTACGGTGCAGCTGAGAAACGATAACACGCTCAGTACCGTTGATAACAAAGGTACCGTTGTCAGTCATGAGCGGAATTTCACCCATGTAGACTTCTTGTTCTTTAATGTCTTTTACGGTGCCTTCCGGCGCTTCGCGCTCGTAGATCACCAGACGCAGTTTTACGCGCAGCGGTGCGGAATAGGTCACGCCACGGATCTGACATTCCTGGACGTCAAACACCGGTTCGCCAAGGCGGTAGCTGACGTATTGCAGCTCGGAATTACCGCTGTAGCTCTGAATCGGGAATACGGAACGGAAGGCTGCTTCCAGACCATACTGCCCTTCAGGATCTTGCTCGATGAACTTCTGAAACGAGTCAAGCTGGATAGAAAGGAGATAAGGCACATCCAGTACTTGTGGACGTTTACCAAAATCCTTACGAATACGTTTTTTCTCGGTATAGGAGTAAACCATTAGGGTTCCTCAGCTCGCTGACAAGTCGACCCATCTGCCCAATTGAATGGCAGTTTGTGCAACACTATTTTGTTGACCGGAAAATGGAACACTTTCCGCAATGCTTGTTGCTATCACGCTTAAATCATTTCGTTGCGATTTACACAGAGCGAGCACCCTGTCGCAGTATATTAAGTCGTCGATAGAAACAAGCATTGTCAGGACAACCAGTAGTCAAACAGTGTGAAACGCTACTGGCGCCTTACAGCGCAAAAAGGCTGGTGACTAAAAAGTCACCAGCCATCAGCCTAATTGCTCAGGCTGCAACCGGAAAGGTTGGCTTATTTAACTTCAACTTCAGCGCCAGCTTCTTCCAGGGATTTTTTCAGTGCTTCTGCGTCGTCTTTGCTCACGCCTTCTTTCAGAGCGGCCGGAGCAGATTCAACCAGGTCTTTTGCTTCTTTCAGACCCAGGCCAGTTGCGCCACGTACTGCTTTGATTACAGCAACTTTGTTAGCGCCAGCAGCTTTCAGAATTACGTCGAATTCAGTTTTTTCTTCAGCAGCTTCAGCCGGGCCAGCAGCTACAGCTACAGCAGCAGCAGCGGAAACACCGAATTTTTCTTCCATTGCAGAGATCAGTTCTACAACGTCCATTACGGACATAGCGGCAACTGCTTCAATGATTTGATCTTTAGTGATAGACATTTAAATTGTTCCTGAAAATCAGAATAAGTTTATACGTAAGCGAATACTTGATAAAGATAACTGCGATTAAGCAGCTTCTTTCGCATCGCGAACAGCAGCCAGAGTGCGAACCAGTTTGCCAGCCGAAGCTTCTTTCATGGTTGCCATCAGGCGTGCAATTGCTTCTTCGTAGGTCGGCAGGGTTGCCAGGCGATCGATTTGCGATGCCGGGATCAACTCACCTTCAAAGGCTGCAGCTTTGACCTCAAATTTTGCATTCGCTTTCGCGAACTCTTTGAACAGACGAGCAGCAGCGCCCGGGTGTTCCATAGAGTATGCAATCAGGGTCGGACCAACGAACGCGTCTTTCAGGCACTCAAACTGAGTACCCTCAACAACACGACGCAGCAGGGTGTTACGAACAACACGCATGTATACGCCGGCTTCGCGACCTGCTTTACGCAGTTCGGTCATTTTGTCTACAGTTACGCCGCGGGAATCCGCAACTACTGCAGACAGCGCGCCTTTGGCTACTTCGCTGACTTCAGCAACAATCGCTTGTTTGTCTTGAAGATTTAAAGCCATTAGCTTTGCTCCTGGATGTTTGCCAGGGCTCATGCCCTGGAACTCACTTCACTCCTCCAAAATGGAGAGAGCGTCTTAAATACGGTGAGCAGAAACAAGCCAAAGAGTACTTTAAAAAATAATCTTAGCGTTCTGTCACCGTCTACGCAGGGGATTAAGTTTCTTGCGAAACTCCTGCGGTCTTCGACGGAGGCCTGGATAGGCCAGGCTCCAACGACCAAATCTTTTAGCCGCTAACAATTAATTGTTAGCAAACGTGGGGGTAAGATTGTAGACAAAATCACCGCCCACGTAAAGGCATTAGTTTGCAGCAGCGCTCAGGCCAGCCTGGTCAACTGCAACACCTGCACCCATGGTGGTGGAGATGCTAACTTTCTTGATGTACACGCCTTTCGCCTGAGTCGGTTTTGCTTTTTTCAGCGCAACCAGCAGAGATTCCAGGTTTTCTTTCAGTTTGTCAGCGTCAAAGTCCACTTTACCGATGGTGGTGTGGATGATGCCGTTTTTGTCGTTACGATAACGAACCTGACCTGCTTTAGCGTTCTTAACCGCTTCAGCAACGTTAGGCGTTACAGTACCAACTTTCGGGTTTGGCATCAGGCCGCGCGGGCCCAGAACCTGACCCAGCTGGCCAACAACGCGCATTGCATCCGGGGAAGCAATAACAACGTCGAAGTTCATTTCGCCTTTTTTGATCTGGTCAGCCAGATCTTCCATACCTACCAGTTCAGCGCCTGCAGCTTTAGCAGCTTCAGCGTTTGCGCCCTGGGTAAATACGGCAACGCGAACGGAACGGCCAGTACCGTGCGGCAGTACAGTTGCACCACGTACGTTCTGGTCAGATTTACGAGCGTCGATGCCGAGGTTAACAGCAACGTCAACGCTTTCGTTGAATTTAGCAGTGGCCAGCTCTTTCAGCAGAGCAATAGCTTCGTTGATGTCGTACTGTTTAGTTGCATCAACTTTTTCACGGATCACGCGCATACGCTTGGTCAGTTTAGCCATTTCTTAATCCTCCACTACCAGGCCCATGGAACGTGCAGTACCTTCAATGGAGCGAGTCATCGCTTCAATGTCGGCGCCAGTCATGTCGGCAGCTTTGGTCTGCGCGATTTCCTGCAGCTGAGCGCGAGAAATTTTACCAACTTTCTCTTTGTTCGGCTTACCGGAACCAGACTTAATACCAGCCGCTTTTTTCAGCAGAACTGCTGCCGGCGGAGTCTTGGTGATGAAGGTGAAAGAACGGTCAGCGTAAACGGTGATAACAACCGGAATCGGCAGACCTTTTTCGATGGAATCAGTTTTTGCGTTGAACGCTTTGCAGAATTCCATGATGTTCACACCCTGCTGACCCAGTGCTGGACCAACCGGCGGACTCGGGTTTGCCATACCAGCTGCAACCTGCAGCTTAACGTAGGCTTGTACTTTCTTAGCCATTGCAATTTCCTCTAAGTGGGTAATAGCGCCTCAATGAGGCTCCCCGTGATAAATATCGTTTTACGGGCTGTGCCCGTAAAAACAAAAGGCGCGAAATTGTATGCCAATTTCGCGCCCCATGCAACGATTAAATCGCTGCTTTTTTGATCGCTGCGTTACGCTTTTTCTACCTGCGCGAAGTCCAGTTCTACCGGAGTCGCACGACCGAAGATAGAAACAGAAACTTTCAGGCGAGACTTCTCGTAATCCACTTCTTCAACGACACCGTTAAAGTCGGCAAACGGACCGTCGTTAACGCGAACCATCTCACCCGGTTCGAACAGCGTTTTCGGACGCGGCTTATCACCAACCTGCTGCAGGCGGTTCATAATCGCATCAACTTCTTTGTCGCTGATCGGCGCCGGACGGTCAGAAGTACCGCCGATGAAGCCCATTACGCGCGGCACGCTACGCACAAGGTGCCAGCTCGCATCGTTCATGACCATCTGGACCAGAACGTAACCCGGGAAGAATTTGCGCTCGCTTTTGCGACGCTGGCCGCCACGGATCTCAACGACTTCTTCAGTCGGGACCATGACTTCGCCAAACAGCTCTTCCATGTTGTGTAATTTGATGTGCTCACGCAGCGAAGTGGCTACGCGGCCTTCAAAACCGGAAAACGCCTGAACGACGTACCAGCGCTTTTTAGGTGCTTCAGACATCTTAGAACCTCAGGCCAGTGATAAAAGAGACCAGGCGAACCAGAATACCATCCAGTCCCCACAGGATCAGCGACATTACCGCGGTAACCGCAGCAACAATAAGCGTAGTATGCAGTGTTTCCTGGCGAGTCGGCCAGATAACCTTGCGAACTTCAGTACGCGCTTCACGTGCAAACGCAACGGTCGCTTTTCCTTTTGTCGTTAACAGCGCGACACCACCCGCTGCAGCAATAAGAATTACTACGGCCAGCGCGCGCAATGGCAGCATCATGTCACGATAAAGATAGTTGCCGACGATAGCCACAATCAGCAGCACCGCAACCACAACCCACTTCATCGCTTCCAGGCCGCGCCCGCTCCCTTGAGCTTCGGTATTCGCACTCATAAACCAACCTGTCAGAAGAATTCTACAAACATTTTCACCCCGCGGGTGCGAGGCGATCCAAACCGAAAGTAAGTTTCGGACTCAACGCCCTCTTCAGAGCCTGTCTCAGCAATGATTATGACAAATAAAATCACTGATGAGCCAGGTTCTGCTTCGAAAGCGTACAAAAAGGGCATCAAATGATGCCCTTTTATTGCGCATTGCGTCAAATGTTATCAGCAATTAGCTCATTACTTTGGCAACAACGCCCGCGCCAACGGTACGGCCGCCTTCACGGATTGCGAAACGCAGACCGTCGTCCATCGCGATCGGGTGGATCAGGGTAACAACCATTTTGATGTTGTCGCCCGGCATTACCATCTCTACGCCTTCCGGCAGTTCGATGGTACCAGTCACGTCAGTAGTACGGAAGTAGAACTGCGGACGGTAGCCTTTGAAGAACGGAGTATGACGGCCGCCTTCATCTTTGGACAGGATATAAACTTCAGATTCGAATTTGGTGTGCGGCTTGATAGAACCCGGCTTAGCCAGTACCTGACCACGTTCGATTTCTTCACGTTTGATACCACGCAGCAGAACACCAACGTTCTCACCAGCACGACCTTCGTCCAGCAGTTTGCGGAACATTTCAACGCCAGTACAGGTAGACTTAGCAGTCTCTTTGATACCAACGATTTCAACTTCTTCACCAACTTTGATGATACCGCGTTCTACACGACCGGTAACAACGGTACCACGACCGGAGATGGAGAATACGTCTTCGATCGGCAGCAGGAACGGCTTGTCGATAGCACGTTCTGGTTCCGGGATGTAAGAATCCAGGAAGCCAGCCAGTTCGATGATTTTCGCTTCCCACTCTGCTTCGCCTTCCAGCGCTTTCAGAGCAGAACCACGAACGATCGGAGTGTCGTCGCCCGGGAAGTCGTACTGAGACAGAAGTTCACGAACTTCCATTTCTACCAGTTCCAGCAGCTCTTCGTCATCAACCATGTCGCATTTGTTCAGGAACACGATGATGTACGGAACGCCTACCTGACGACCCAGCAGGATGTGCTCACGAGTCTGCGGCATCGGGCCGTCAGTCGCAGCAACAACCAGGATCGCGCCGTCCATCTGCGCAGCACCGGTGATCATGTTTTTAACATAGTCGGCGTGGCCTGGGCAGTCTACGTGCGCGTAGTGGCGAGTCGGGGTGTCATATTCAACGTGGGAAGTGTTGATGGTGATACCACGAGCTTTTTCTTCCGGCGCGTTATCGATCTGATCGAATGCGCGAGCAGCACCGCCGTAGGTTTTAGCCAGTACGGTAGTGATGGCAGCGGTCAGCGTTGTTTTACCATGGTCAACGTGGCCGATAGTACCGACGTTAACGTGCGGTTTTGTACGTTCAAACTTTTCTTTAGACATCGATTGTCCCTCTAAGACACGGATAAATCGGTGATATCACCACATCAACCAGGCAACACGCCCGACTTGTTGAATGCATTTAAAAGTAAACAGAGAGAAACGGGAAGGAGAAGTGAAGTGGTGCTGATACCCAGAGTCGAACTGGGGACCTCACCCTTACCAAGGGTGCGCTCTACCAACTGAGCCATATCAGCACGTCTGGAGCGGGCAGCGGGAATCGAACCCGCATCATCAGCTTGGAAGGCTGAGGTAATAGCCATTATACGATGCCCGCATCCTGAAACTCGGCTACCCAGTTCTTTCTGTTTAAGGAGAAGAACACTCTCCTGTTTGAGCCGGTGGATACAGCTTCCGACTCTGGCTGCGCTTTCGCGTAACCGAAGATGGTGGTGGGGGAAGGATTCGAACCTTCGAAGTCGATGACGGCAGATTTACAGTCTGCTCCCTTTGGCCGCTCGGGAACCCCACCAGGCACTTGATGGTGCCGACTACCGGAATCGAACTGGTGACCTACTGATTACAAGTCAGTTGCTCTACCTACTGAGCTAAGTCGGCATCAAGTAGCGCGCATTCTAGGGAGACCTGCGCCTGCATGCAACTAAAAATTTGCATAAAATGTTCTCTTGCTCATATTTTGTGCGCAACTGCGTAAAAACACGGCAAGGTGGCGAATATGAGAGCAGAAAATGGACATTTTTGACGCGCCGCACAATGGGCGTTTTACCGTGTTATCTGCCTTAACGGGTATCAGCCCCTCAAGGGTGTGTTAATAACGCTTCGGAAGGGAGTCGTGATGTGTTGCGTTTGTGCACGAAAGCGCCACTCATTTAGATTTTTTCTTCTTATTCTCTTCCATCTGGTGTTAACCTCCTGCCCATTGTCCTGATTAACTGAATGTTGATGCGTCGTGTGTTCGTTAAGGCGGCGGTCAGAACATGCTTATGAGAAAAAAAGAGCAAACGTTAATGACACCTTACCTACAGTTTAATCGTAGCCAGTGGGCTGCACTTCGTGATTCCGTGCCGATGACCCTGACTGAAGGGGAAATCAAACGGTTGAAAGGTATCAACGAAGATCTGTCGCTGGAAGAGGTCGCCGAGATCTATTTGCCTTTATCGCGTTTGCTCAACTTCTATATCAGCTCTAACCTGCGTCGCCAGGCTGTGCTGGAACAGTTCCTGGGCACCAACGGGCAACGTATTCCTTATATCATTAGTATCGCCGGCAGCGTCGCCGTGGGGAAAAGCACCACCGCGCGCGTTTTGCAGGCGTTACTGAGCCGCTGGCCTGAGCATCGCCGTGTAGAGCTGATTACCACCGATGGCTTCCTGCACCCTAATGAGGTGCTGAAAGAGCGTGGGCTGATGAAGAAGAAAGGCTTCCCGCAATCTTATGATATGCATCGCCTGGTGAAATTCGTTTCAGACCTTAAATCCGGCGTGCCTGACGTGACGGCGCCTGTCTATTCGCATCTGATTTATGATGTCATCCCGGACGGCGATAAAACGGTAACGCATCCGGATATTTTAATTCTTGAAGGATTAAATGTTCTACAAAGCGGGATGGATTATCCACACGATCCACATCATGTATTTGTTTCCGATTTCGTCGACTTCTCAATATATGTTGATGCGCCGGAAAAACTACTTCAATCGTGGTATATCAACCGCTTCCTGAAATTCCGCGAAGGTGCATTTACCGATCCGGATTCTTATTTCCATAACTATGCACAGCTTTCAAAAGATGAAGCGATAAACGTAGCGACTAATTTATGGAATGAGATTAACCTTGTGAATCTTAAGGAAAACATCTTGCCTACGCGCGAGCGCGCGAGCCTGATTTTGACGAAAAGCGCAAATCACTCGGTTGAGCAGGTCCGCCTGAGAAAATAAATACTTTTATAGAAAAGGGAGCCGAGGCTCCCTTTTTTTTCATTCTGCGCTACGCAACGAAATTTCGCCGCCGACCCAGGGCTTAATCACTCCATCCTGCTCAAGTAATAATGCGCCTTGCGAATCAATACCACGTGATACACCGAAGATCTCTTTGTCGCCGATAATTAACTTCACCGGGCGATCAATAAAGTTATCGAGTCTTTTCCAGCGTGTCAGATACGGTGTCAGCCCTTCCTGCTCAAACAGACGTAGCGAATCACGCAACTCTTTAATCAGGCGGACGGCAAGCGTGTTGCGATCGATGGAGATCCCCGCTTCCTGAAGGTTGATCCAGCCTTGATTGATGACATCATTTTCGACATTACGCATCACGAGGTTAATCCCCGCGCCAATGACAATTTGCGCTGCATCACCCGTTTTTCCGGTTAATTCCACCAGGATCCCGGCGAGTTTACGGTCATTAAGGTACAGATCATTCGGCCATTTTACACGTACCTGATCGGCGCCCAGGCTTTGCAATACTTCGGCCATGACAATGCCAATCACCAGACTCAAACCAATTGCCGCCGCAGGCCCCTGCTCCAGCCGCCAGTACATCGAAAGGTAGAGATTCGCTCCGAATGGAGAGAACCATTTACGACCACGGCGGCCACGCCCTGCGGTTTGATACTCTGCCACGCAGGCATCACCGGAATGCAGGTCGTGAATACGATCGAGCAGATACTGGTTAGTGGAATCAATAACCGGTAAGACCGCCACGTTGCCATATTCAATTTGCTGACGAATGCGTTCTTCTTCCAGTAACTGGATAGGCTCTGGCAGGCTGTAACCTTTGCCGGGAACAGTGAAAACATCCACGCCCCAATCACGCAAGGTCTGGATATGTTTGTTAATCGCCGCGCGGCTCATGCCCAGTTTTTCGCCCAACTGTTCGCCGGAATGGAATTCACCGTCGGAAAGGATGGCTATCAGCGTTAAGGGTACCGTGTTGTCTTTCATGCAATGACCTCTACCGCGTTCACTTCGCCCGTTGGCCCCATAAATCGCACTTCAGGCTCCAGCCAGACATTAAATTTCTCGCCAACCTGCGCCCGAACATGGTGGGCCAGGCCAACCACATCATTACTGGTCGCATTACCCTGATTGATGAGAACCAGCGCCTGCTGTTGATGTACCGCCGCACCACCGTGAATATAGCCTTTCAACTGACACTGGTCGATAAGCCAGCCCGCCGCCAGTTTCACAGTTCCATCACGCTGCGGGTAATGCGGCGCATTGGGGAATAAAGCCAGCAGCGCATCGGCGTGCTCGCGATCAACGACCGGGTTCTTAAAGAAGCTTCCTGCGTTGCCGTTGACTTTAGGGTCCGGGAGTTTCGTCATTCGCATATGGCATACGGAATCAAAAACGTCACGCGGCGTAACGGTCTGCGGATCTAAACGCGTCAGATCGCCATACGTCAGCACGGGCTTCCATGCTTTCGCCAGGCGGAAACCCACGGCCAGAATAGCGAATTTGTCCTGATACTCATGTTTAAAGATGCTATCGCGATAGCCAAAGCGACATTCTGCTGCCGATAAACGCAGGTGTTTACCGGTCGCCAGTTCGACACAGTCAACAAATTCACAGACCTGTTGAAGCTCGACGCCATAGGCTCCGATATTTTGAATGGGTGATGAACCGGCACAGCCAGGGATCAACGCTAAGTTTTCCAGACCCGGCATGTTGTTATCCAGCGTATAACTAACCAATTGATGCCAGTTTTCACCCGCCCCGACATAAAGATGCCAGGCATCTGCCGACTCGGTGACATCGATACCTTTAATCCGGTTAACGATGACGGTTCCGGCGAAATCTTCCAGGAAGAGAACGTTGCTTCCTTCACCCAGAATAAGAACTGGCAGACTTTCTGCGGTCGCATGCTGCCAGGCGCTCAGTAGTTGTTGTTCGTTTTCCGCGCATACAATGTGCTTCGCATGATGATCAATGCCGAAGGTGTTCCAGGGTTTTAGGGAATGGTTCATAGCTGCTTTCCTGATGCAAAAACGTCGCTAGTTTACCGTATATGAGGGGATTGTGCGCGTGGTATCGCCCGTTGGCGCTTGCGCTTACCGGGCCTACGGGTTCGTGCCATTCGGTGGGGGTTATTCTTTTGTAGGCCGGATAAGGCGCAGCCGCCATCCGGCAGGTTTTTTCCGCACTAACGCAAAAAGGCCATCCTTCCGGATGGCCTTCTGCTTATTTGATGCCTGGCAGTTCCCTACTCTCGCATGGGGAGACCCCACACTACCATCGGCGCTACGGCGTTTCACTTCTGAGTTCGGCATGGGGTCAGGTGGGACCACCGCGCTAGTGCCGCCAGGCAAATTCTGTTGTATTAACCCGCTTACGCCGGTTAATTTAATCTGTTATCAAGCTTACTTATCGATGTCTCTTCGCCAAAACATCTTCGGCGTTGTAAGGTTAAGCCTCACGGTTCATTAGTACTGGTTAGCTCAATGCATCGCTGCACTTACACACCCAGCCTATCAACGTCGTAGTCTTCAACGTTCCTTCAGGACTCTCAAGGAGTCAGGGAGAACTCATCTCGGGGCAAGTTTCGTGCTTAGATGCTTTCAGCACTTATCTCTTCCGCATGTAGCTACCGGGCAATGCCATTGGCATGACAACCCGAACACCAGTGATGCGTCCACTCCGGTCCTCTCGTACTAGGAGCAGCCCCCCTCAATTCTCCAGCGCCCACGGCAGATAGGGACCGAACTGTCTCACGACGTTCTAAACCCAGCTCGCGTACCACTTTAAATGGCGAACAGCCATACCCTTGGGACCTACTTCAGCCCCAGGATGTGATGAGCCGACATCGAGGTGCCAAACACCGCCGTCGATATGAACTCTTGGGCGGTATCAGCCTGTTATCCCCGGAGTACCTTTTATCCGTTGAGCGATGGCCCTTCCATTCAGAACCACCGGATCACTATGACCTGCTTTCGCACCTGCTCGCGCCGTCACGCTCGCAGTCAAGCTAGCTTATGCCATTGCACTAACCTCCTGATGTCCGACCAGGATTAGCTAACCTTCGTGCTCCTCCGTTACTCTTTGGGAGGAGACCGCCCCAGTCAAACTACCCACCAGACACTGTCCGCAACCCGGATCACGGGTCTACGTTAGAACATCAAACATTAAAGGGTGGTATTTCAAGGTTGGCTCCATGCAGACTGGCGTCCACACTTCAAAGCCTCCCACCTATCCTACACATCAAGGCTCAATGTTCAGTGTCAAGCTATAGTAAAGGTTCACGGGGTCTTTCCGTCTTGCCGCGGGTACACTGCATCTTCACAGCGAGTTCAATTTCACTGAGTCTCGGGTGGAGACAGCCTGGCCATCATTACGCCATTCGTGCAGGTCGGAACTTACCCGACAAGGAATTTCGCTACCTTAGGACCGTTATAGTTACGGCCGCCGTTTACCGGGGCTTCGATCAAGAGCTTCGCGTTGCCGCTAACCCCATCAATTAACCTTCCGGCACCGGGCAGGCGTCACACCGTATACGTCCACTTTCGTGTTTGCACAGTGCTGTGTTTTTAATAAACAGTTGCAGCCAGCTGGTATCTTCGACTGATTTCAGCTCCACGGGTAAACCGCTTCACCTACATATCAGCGTGCCTTCTCCCGAAGTTACGGCACCATTTTGCCTAGTTCCTTCACCCGAGTTCTCTCAAGCGCCTTGGTATTCTCTACCTGACCACCTGTGTCGGTTTGGGGTACGATTCAATGTTACCTGATGCTTAGAGGCTTTTCCTGGAAGCAGGGCATTTGTTACTTCAGCACCGTAGTGCCTCGTCATCACGTCTCAGTGTTAACAGAAGTCCGGATTTACCTAAACTTCCCACCTACACGCTTAAACCGGGACAACCGTCGCCCGGCCAACATAGCCTTCTCCGTCCCCCCTTCGCAGTAACACCAAGTACAGGAATATTAACCTGTTTCCCATCGACTACGCCTTTCGGCCTCGCCTTAGGGGTCGACTCACCCTGCCCCGATTAACGTTGGACAGGAACCCTTGGTCTTCCGGCGAGCGGGCTTTTCACCCGCTTTATCGTTACTTATGTCAGCATTCGCACTTCTGATACCTCCAGCATGCCTCACGACACACCTTCAACGGCTTACAGAACGCTCCCCTACCCAACAACACATAGTGTCGCTGCCGCAGCTTCGGTGCACAGTTTAGCCCCGTTACATCTTCCGCGCAGGCCGACTCGACCAGTGAGCTATTACGCTTTCTTTAAATGATGGCTGCTTCTAAGCCAACATCCTGGCTGTCTGAGCCTTCCCACATCGTTTCCCACTTAACTGTGACTTTGGGACCTTAGCTGGCGGTCTGGGTTGTTTCCCTCTTCACGACGGACGTTAGCACCCGCCGTGTGTCTCCCGTGATAACATTCTTCGGTATTCGTAGT
Source organism: Pseudocitrobacter sp. CD920760 (assembly GCF_057782505.1). NCBI lineage: Bacteria > Pseudomonadati > Pseudomonadota > Gammaproteobacteria > Enterobacterales > Enterobacteriaceae > Pseudocitrobacter > Pseudocitrobacter sp. CD920760. The sequence goes on along the minus strand of NZ_CM173490.1, from coordinate 202,758 downwards.
TTGCATCGGGTTGGTAAGTCGGGATGACCCCCTAGCCGAAACAGTGCTCTACCCCCGAAGATGAGTTCACGAGGCGCTACCTAAATAGCTTTCGGGGAGAACCAGCTATCTCCCGGTTTGATTGGCCTTTCACCCCCAGCCACAAGTCATCCGCTAATTTTTCAACATTAGTCGGTTCGGTCCTCCAGTTAGTGTTACCCAACCTTCAACCTGCCCATGGCTAGATCACCGGGTTTCGGGTCTATACCCTGCAACTTAACGCCCAGTTAAGACTCGGTTTCCCTTCGGCTCCCCTATTCGGTTAACCTTGCTACAGAATATAAGTCGCTGACCCATTATACAAAAGGTACGCAGTCACCCCATAAAGAGGCTCCCACTGCTTGTACGTACACGGTTTCAGGTTCTTTTTCACTCCCCTCGCCGGGGTTCTTTTCGCCTTTCCCTCACGGTACTGGTTCACTATCGGTCAGTCAGGAGTATTTAGCCTTGGAGGATGGTCCCCCCATATTCAGACAGGATACCACGTGTCCCGCCCTACTCTTCGAGTTCACAACATATGCATTTTGGTGTACGGGACTTTCACCCTGTATCGTGCGACTTTCCAGACGCTTCCACTAACACACATGCTGATTCAGACTCTGGGCTGCTCCCCGTTCGCTCGCCGCTACTGGGGGAATCTCGGTTGATTTCTTTTCCTCGGGGTACTTAGATGTTTCAGTTCCCCCGGTTCGCTTCATTACGCTATGTATTCACGTAATGATAGTGTGACGAATCACACTGGGTTTCCCCATTCGGAAATCGCCGGTTATAACGGTTCATATCACCTTACCGACGCTTATCGCAGATTAGCACGTCCTTCATCGCCTCTGACTGCCAGGGCATCCACCGTGTACGCTTAGTCGCTTAACCTCACAACCCGAAGATGTTTCGTAAAACACCACCGTGTTGCGAAAATTTGAGAGACTCGAACACACTTAAAAGTGTGTCGTTTCAATTTTCAGCTTGATCCAGATTTTTAAAGAGCAAATATCTCAAACAAGACTTAACAGTCTGTTTTGAGATATTAAGGTCGGCGACTTTCACTCACACATACCAGCAAGTGGCGTCCCCTAGGGGATTCGAACCCCTGTTACCGCCGTGAAAGGGCGGTGTCCTGGGCCTCTAGACGAAGGGGACACTGAAGTCTCAATCGCAAGACGCCTTGCTATTTACTTTTCATCAGACAATCTGTGTGGACACTTCAAGGAACGGTTCTTTAAGGTAAGGAGGTGATCCAACCGCAGGTTCCCCTACGGTTACCTTGTTACGACTTCACCCCAGTCATGAATCACAAAGTGGTAAGCGCCCTCCCGAAGGTTAAGCTACCTACTTCTTTTGCAACCCACTCCCATGGTGTGACGGGCGGTGTGTACAAGGCCCGGGAACGTATTCACCGTAGCATTCTGATCTACGATTACTAGCGATTCCGACTTCATGGAGTCGAGTTGCAGACTCCAATCCGGACTACGACATACTTTATGAGGTCCGCTTGCTCTCGCGAGGTCGCTTCTCTTTGTATATGCCATTGTAGCACGTGTGTAGCCCTACTCGTAAGGGCCATGATGACTTGACGTCATCCCCACCTTCCTCCAGTTTATCACTGGCAGTCTCCTTTGAGTTCCCGGCCGAACCGCTGGCAACAAAGGATAAGGGTTGCGCTCGTTGCGGGACTTAACCCAACATTTCACAACACGAGCTGACGACAGCCATGCAGCACCTGTCTCACGGTTCCCGAAGGCACCAATTCATCTCTGAAAAGTTCCGTGGATGTCAAGAGTAGGTAAGGTTCTTCGCGTTGCATCGAATTAAACCACATGCTCCACCGCTTGTGCGGGCCCCCGTCAATTCATTTGAGTTTTAACCTTGCGGCCGTACTCCCCAGGCGGTCGACTTAACGCGTTAGCTCCGGAAGCCACGCCTCAAGGGCACAACCTCCAAGTCGACATCGTTTACAGCGTGGACTACCAGGGTATCTAATCCTGTTTGCTCCCCACGCTTTCGCACCTGAGCGTCAGTCTTCGTCCAGGGGGCCGCCTTCGCCACCGGTATTCCTCCAGATCTCTACGCATTTCACCGCTACACCTGGAATTCTACCCCCCTCTACGAGACTCAAGCTTGCCAGTTTCAAATGCAGTTCCCAGGTTGAGCCCGGGGATTTCACATCTGACTTAACAAACCGCCTGCGTGCGCTTTACGCCCAGTAATTCCGATTAACGCTTGCACCCTCCGTATTACCGCGGCTGCTGGCACGGAGTTAGCCGGTGCTTCTTCTGCGAGTAACGTCAATTGCTGAGGTTATTAACCTCAACACCTTCCTCCTCGCTGAAAGTACTTTACAACCCGAAGGCCTTCTTCATACACGCGGCATGGCTGCATCAGGCTTGCGCCCATTGTGCAATATTCCCCACTGCTGCCTCCCGTAGGAGTCTGGACCGTGTCTCAGTTCCAGTGTGGCTGGTCATCCTCTCAGACCAGCTAGGGATCGTCGCCTAGGTGAGCCGTTACCCCACCTACTAGCTAATCCCATCTGGGCACATCCGATGGCAAGAGGCCCGAAGGTCCCCCTCTTTGGTCTTGCGACGTTATGCGGTATTAGCTACCGTTTCCAGTAGTTATCCCCCTCCATCAGGCAGTTTCCCAGACATTACTCACCCGTCCGCCACTCGTCAGCGAATCAGCAAGCTGATTCCTGTTACCGTTCGACTTGCATGTGTTAGGCCTGCCGCCAGCGTTCAATCTGAGCCATGATCAAACTCTTCAATTTAAGTTTGATGCTCGTGAATTAAACTTCGTAATGAATTACGTGTTCACTCAGAGACTTGGTATTCATTTATCGTCTTGCGACGTTAAGAATCCGTATCATTGAGTGCCCACACAGATTGTCTGATAAATTGTTAAAGAGCAGTGCAACGCGGCGTGAAGCTCACCGTTGCGAGGTGCGCATATTACGCTTTCCTCCTTCAGAGTCAAGCGCTTATTTTCGCTTTTCTCTGGCGGCGTTCCCGAAGGAAGCCTGCTAACCCGGCGGCTTAGAGGCCGTTGTTCCGTGTCAGTGGAGGCGCATTATAGGGAGTAATTGAGATCTCGCAAGCATAAAATACAAAAAACTTTTCGTTCGCTCATTTTCCAGGCAATGCGCTACATTCGTGCGCTATTTGCGCGGAATATGCGCAATTTCGCGGGCGAAATGGGCTACCTGCTGCCAGTCCGTATAAACCACTTCTTTACGGGTATCCGTTTCGCCGCCCGTCATCTTCATAATCAGGCGGATCATAAAGCGGTCATACCAGCGATAACGCGGGTAACGCAGCGCCCCGGCAAAAACGGCGCAGGCATCCGGCTGCCATGGAGAGGCAAGCAGAAACTTACGCGTGTAGTTATTGGTCTGCGGCGAGCGCTTCTCGGGTTTACGCGCCACCAGGTTCACCGAGAAGAAAGCGCTCGGTAATGCCTGCATCTGCGCGGCATGCTTTTTCACAAAACGATCGACCGCTGAATGGAAGTGCCCATAGCGAATCGACGCTCCCACCACAACGCGGTCATACTGTTCCCACTCAACGTCCTGAGTGCGATTCAGATTCACCAGCTCGGAATCAATACCCAGCTCTTTGAGCTCGGAAGAGAGGTACGCGGCAATTTCACGCGTCTGACCATCACGGGTAGAGAAGAGAATTAATGTTTTCAACGCAAGCTCCACTTATTCGCGCCAGAAGGTTGGGGTAAACAACACCAGCAGCGTAAAGACTTCCAGACGACCAAACAGCATGTTCGCAATCAGGATCCACTTCGCCACCGGGTTCATGCTGGCAAAGTTATCCGCCACCACGCCAAGCCCTGGCCCCAGGTTATTCAGCGTTGCCACTACCGAGGCAAACGCGGAGAAGTCATCCACGCCGGTCGCGATAATCGCCAGCATACTGATAATGAACACCAGCGCATACGCAGAGAAGAATCCCCATACCGCTTCGAGAATACGTTCCGGCAGCGCACGGTTGCCCAGCTTGATGCTATACACCGCATTCGGATGCACCAGACGTTTTAGTTCGCGGTTCCCCTGCTTGAACAGCAGCAGGATACGAATCACCTTCAGACCACCGCCCGTCGACCCGGCGCAACCGCCGATAAACGCCGAGCAGAGTAACAGCACCGGCAGGAAGAGCGGCCAGCGAGCGATGCTGTCCGTCGTAAAGCCCGCCGTCGTCGCCATCGACACCACCTGGAAGAAGGCCTGGTTTAGCGTCGTCAGCGCAGAGCTGTAAACGTTATGGAAATAGAGCACCAGCGTACAGATAAAGACCAGCGTCAACTGAACGCCAATAAACATCCGGAATTCCGGATCGCGCCAGTAAACCTTCAGGCTCCGCCCGCTCAGTAACGAGAAGTGCAGACCGTAGTTACACCCGGAGATCAGTAAGAAGATAGCAATAATGGTGTTAATCGTTGGGCTGTCGAAGTAGCCCACGCTGGCATCATGCGTCGAAAAACCGCCAATCGCGATAGTCGCGAAGCTGTGACCGATGGCGTCGAACGCCGGCATACCCGCAAACCACAGCGCCAGCGCACAGGCGACGGTCAGCAATACATAGATGAGCCACAGGGTTTTTGCCGTTTCCGCAATACGCGGCCGCATCTTGTTATCTTTCAACGGCCCCGGCATCTCGGCACGATAAAGCTGCATCCCCCCGACGCCGAGGATAGGCAGAATCGCCACGGCTAACACAATGATCCCCATACCGCCGAACCATTGCAGCATCTGTCGATAAAAGAGAATCGCATGCGGAAGTGAATCGAGGCCCACCAGCGTCGTCGCGCCGGTCGTTGTCAGCCCGGAAAAGGATTCAAAAAAAGCATCAGTTATCGTGAGGTTTGGCTGCTCAGAGAAGATAAAGGGAAGCGCACCCACGCTGCCCAGTACGGTCCAGAACAGGACCACAATCAAAAACCCTTCGCGCGATTTGAGTTCGCCCTTCTCGCGGCGGTTCGGCCACCACAGTAACGATCCAATCACCAGCGCGACAAAAAAGGTTTGGGTAAATGCCCGCCCGGCGCCATCGCGGTAAATCAATGCCACCAGGCCGGGAAGGATCATGGTTCCCGAAAACAAGATGACCAGAAGTCCGACGATTCGGGTTATGGCACGAAAATGCATCTCTGGCGCTTCCTTTGGTATAAAAGTAAGGAGGGGGATTATTCTTCAATCGCTAACAATTGCAATGAACCACGACTAAAATCAGCCAGTTTTGCTGTAAAAGCATCCACTTTCGCTTGCGGAAGCGCCACGCGTAGCTGTACCGATGCCTGATAGTCACTGGCCACAATCACGCCAGAGAATTGCCCCAGCAGCGTTTCTATCCCCGACAACTGACCGTATTCACACAACAGAGTATATTCGGTTAATGGCGTTTTGATTTGTGTTGTGAGTTGATTTAGCGCCTGCTGGACACCGCCGCCATAGGCTTTCACCAGGCCGCCCGTTCCCAACAGCACGCCGCCGTAGTAGCGAACCACCACGGCGGTAATTTCGCCGACGCCGCTTCCCATAAGCTGCGCCAGCATGGGCTTACCCGCCGTTCCCGCCGGTTCACCATCATCTGAAAAGCCAAGCTGCTGTGAGTCATCTGGCCGCCCGGCAACCCAGGCGACACAGTGGTGACGGGCATCAGGATGTTCCGCCCTCACCGACTCAACAAACGCTTTCGCCGCCTCCACCCCGTCGGTATGCGCCAGCAGGGTGATGAAACGGCTCTTTTTAATCTCTTCAGTAAACGTGACCGGCGACGCCGGTATCGGCCAACTTTCCATTACGCCAGTTTCAGATCGCGCGTCATGTTCTCAACGTTATTTTCGTGGATCACGACGTTATCTTCGATGCGAATCCCGCCGAACGGTTTCAGTGCTTCAATTTTCTGCCAGTTGAAGTGCTTGCTGAACTGCCCTTCACGCCACGGCGCCAGCAGAGATTCAATGAAGTAAATGCCCGGTTCGATGGTCAGCACCATGCGCGGTTGCAACACGCGGGTGCAGCGCAGGTACGGATATTTCGACGGCGCTGCCAGGTGCGTGCCGGTGTCATCCTGCATAAAGCCCGCGACATCATGAACCTGTAATCCCAACGGGTGACCAATACCGTGCGGCATAAATGGCCCGGTCAGGTCATTTTCAACCATCGCCTCTTCGCTCATATCGGTGAGGATTTGATGTTTACGCAGGATTTTTGCGATGCGCTGATGGAACTGGATATGGTAATCCACGTAGCTGACACCCGCTTTCATGGTGGCGATCAGCGCCAGCTGCTCGTCATTCACGTCTTTGATCAGATGGGCGAAATCATTGTCGCTGTGCGCCGCCCAGGTGCGGGTGAGATCAGCGGCATAACCGTTATATTCCGCGCCAGCGTCCAGCAGGAAGCTACGCACTTCAGACGGCACGCGGTGATCCAGTTTGGTGTAGTGCAATACAGAGGCGTGTTCATTCAGTGCCACGATGTTGCCATACGGTACATCGGTATCGCGATGGCCGGTCGCCGTCAGGTACGCCTGATTGATGTCGAACTCGCTCATCCCGGAACGGAAAGCTTCTTCCGCTGCGCGATGGCCGTTGACCGCTGTTTTCTGCGCTTCGCGCATACAGGCCAGTTCGTAATCCGTTTTATAAGAACGATAGTAGTGCAGGTAATCAATCACGCCTTTCGGGTTGATCTTATCGGCAGCAATGCCCAGGCCAATCGCGCGCTCCGGAACCGGACCGATATAGCCAATATTTCCACGAGCCGCTGGCAGCTGGCTGGCAATGCCGTCTGCTTTCGGCAGCGCAATCACCTCAACTTCCTCGGTCCAGAAGGAGGTCGGCAACGGCTCAACGTTGTGCCAGTAATCGACCGGCAGGTAGAACCACAGCTTCGGTTTGTTGACGCCATCCACCAGCAGCCAGCAGTTTGGCACCTGCGTCACGGGCACCCAGGCTTTAAACTGCGGGTTAACCTTGAACGGATACGCGTGGTCATCGAGGAACACATTCATCAGTTCGCCGGAATGAATTAACAGCGCATCCAGCTTGAAGCGGTCCAGCGCGTTACGCGCACGTTCCTGCAGGGTAGCGATATGATTTTTGTAGAGTGCAGCCAGTGATTCCATTTTTAGTCCTTGTACATTTTTGCCCTCAAGTTTTCGCATCTTAGCACACCTCGCCGAACCTGCGTGATCTCCACCAGTCGTGATCTCCCCAGCAAATATTTAAAGAGTAATTTGCATTTTATTAACATAAAAACCACACTCAGCCTCATCTGGTACGACCAGATTACACTGCTGGATTCAGGAGACTGACATGCTCTACAAAGGCGATACCCTGTACCTCAACTGGCTGGAAGATGGCATTGCCGAACTGGTGTTCGATGCCCCCGGCTCGGTGAATAAATTAGATACGGCGACCGTAGCCAGCCTCGGGCACGCGCTCGATGTCCTCGAAAAACAAAAAGAGCTGAAAGGGCTGCTGCTGCGCTCTGAAAAAGCGGCGTTTATCGTCGGCGCAGATATTACCGAATTCCTCTCGCTGTTCCTGGTGCCGGAAGAGCAACTCAGCGAATGGCTGCATTTCGCCAACAGCGTCTTCAACCGTCTGGAAGATTTACCGGTTCCAACCATCGCCGCCGTTAACGGCTACGCGCTGGGCGGTGGCTGCGAATGCGTACTGGCGACCGATTACCGTTTAGCCACGCCAGACCTGCGCATCGGCCTGCCGGAAACCAAACTGGGGATCATGCCCGGATTTGGCGGTTCCGTGCGTATGCCTCGCCTTTTGGGCGCGGACAGCGCGCTGGAAATTATCGCTGCCGGGAAAGATGTTGGTGCTGAACACGCGCTGAAAATCGGTCTGGTGGATGGCGTTGTTAAACACGAGAAACTGATCGACGGTGCGCTGGCCGTATTGCGCCAGGCGATAAACGGCGATCTCGACTGGCGCGCGAAGCGTCGTCCGAAACTGGAACCGCTGAAGCTCAGTAAAGTGGAAGCCACCATGAGCTTCACTATCGCCAAAGGCATGGTGATGCAGACGGCGGGTAAACACTATCCGGCGCCGATTACGGCGGTGAAAACCATTGAAGCCGCTGCCCGTCTGGGGCGCGATGACGCGCTGAAGCTGGAAAACCAAAGCTTTGTCCCGCTGGCGCACACCAACGAAGCGCGCGCGCTGGTTGGCATCTTCCTTAACGATCAATATGTAAAAGGTCTGGCGAAAAAACTCGCCAAAACCACCGATGCGCCGAAGCACGCGGCGGTTCTGGGCGCAGGCATTATGGGCGGCGGCATCGCGTATCAGTCGGCCTGGAAAGGCGTGCCGGTGATCATGAAAGATATCAATGAGAAATCGCTGACGCTTGGCATGACGGAAGCCAGCAAACTGCTCAATAAGCAGCTGGAGCGCGGCAAAATTGATGGTCTGAAACTGGCAGGCGTCATTTCCACCATCCAGCCCACACTGGATTACGCCGGGTTCGACCGTGTAGACGTCGTTGTGGAAGCGGTTGTTGAAAATCCGAAGGTGAAAAAAGCAGTGCTGGCGGAAACCGAGCAAAAAGTCCGCCCGGATGCTGTGCTGGCCTCCAACACTTCAACAATCCCGATCGGCGAACTGGCCGACGCGCTGGAACGCCCGGAAAACTTCTGCGGCATGCACTTCTTCAACCCGGTGCACCGCATGCCGCTGGTTGAAATCATTCGCGGTAAAAAGACCAGCGAGCAAACCATCGCCAAAGTGGTTTCCTGGGCCAGCCAGATGGGCAAAACGCCGATTGTGGTCAACGACTGCCCCGGCTTCTTCGTTAACCGCGTGCTGTTCCCCTACTTCGCCGGTTTCAGCCAGCTGCTGCGCGACGGCGCGGATTTCCGCAAAGTCGACAAAGTAATGGAGAAACAGTTCGGCTGGCCGATGGGCCCGGCTTATCTGCTGGACGTGGTCGGTATCGACACCGCACATCACGCCCAGGCGGTGATGGCAGCAGGTTTCCCGCAGCGCATGCAGAAAGATTATCGCGACGCGATCGACGCCCTGTTTGATGCCAGCCGCTTCGGGCAGAAAAATGGCCTTGGCTTCTGGCGCTATAAAGAAGACAGCAAAGGCAAACCGAAAAAAGAAGAAGACGCACAAACCGACAGCCTGCTGGCCGATGTTTCCCAGCCGAAGCGCGACTTCAGCGACGAAGAGATCATCGCCCGCATGATGATCCCGATGGTCAACGAAGTGGTGCGCTGCCTGGAAGAGGGCATCATTGCCAGCCCGGCAGAAGCGGACATGGCACTGGTCTACGGCCTGGGCTTCCCTCCGTTCCACGGCGGCGCATTCCGCTGGCTGGATACGCTGGGTAGCGCGAAATATCTCGATATGGCGCAGCAGTATCAGCACCTCGGCCCGTTGTATGACGTGCCGGAAGGTCTACGCAATAAAGCGCGTCATAACCAACCGTATTATCCCGCAGTGGAGCCCGCCCGTCCGGTTGGCGCACTGAAAACGGCTTAAGGAGTCACAATGGAACAGGTTGTCATTGTCGATGCAATTCGTACCCCGATGGGCCGTTCAAAAGGCGGCGCATTCCGTCATGTGCGCGCGGAAGATCTCTCGGCGCATCTGATGCGTAGCCTGCTGGCGCGCAACCCGGCGCTGGAAGCGGCGTCTCTTGATGATATTTACTGGGGCTGCGTGCAGCAGACGCTGGAGCAGGGTTTTAACATTGCGCGTAACGCCGCCCTGTTGGCGGAAGTACCGCACTCGGTGCCTGCAAACACTGTTAACCGCCTGTGTGGTTCATCGATGCAGGCGTTGCACGACGCCGCACGTATGATCATGACCGGCGATGCGCACGCCTGCCTTATCGGCGGTGTTGAACATATGGGTCACGTGCCGATGAGCCACGGCGTCGATTTCCACCCAGGTTTAAGCCGTAACGTCGCCAAAGCGGCGGGCATGATGGGTTTAACCGCCGAAATGCTGGCGCGGATGCACGGCATCAGCCGTGAGATGCAGGACGCCTTTGCCGCCCGCTCTCACGCGCGTGCCTGGGCCGCAACCCAGTCCGGCGCGTTCAAAAATGAGATCGTCCCGACCGGTGGCCACGACGCCGACGGCGTTCTGAAACAGTTTAACTACGATGAAGTGATTCGACCGGAAACCACCGTTGAAGCGCTCGCAACGCTGAAACCGGCATTCGACCCGGTAACCGGCACGGTTACCGCTGGTTCCTCTTCCGCGCTTTCCGATGGCGCTTCCGCCATGCTGGTCATGAGCGAAAGTCGCGCCCGCGAACTGGGCTTCACGCCACGCGCGCGCATTCGCTCAATGGCGGTTGTCGGCTGCGATCCGTCTATCATGGGTTATGGCCCGGTTCCGGCTTCTAAGCTGGCGCTGAAAAAAGCGGGCCTGTCGGTAAGCGATATCGACCTGTTTGAAATGAACGAAGCGTTTGCCGCGCAGATCTTGCCATGTATTAAAGATCTGGGGCTGACAGAACAGATCGACGAGAAGATCAACCTCAACGGCGGGGCGATCGCCCTGGGTCATCCGTTGGGATGTTCAGGTGCGCGTATCAGTACCACGCTGCTGAACCTGATGGAACGCAAAGACGCCCAGTTCGGCCTGGCGACAATGTGTATCGGGTTAGGTCAGGGGATTGCGACCGTATTTGAACGCGTATAAGTGCAAGTCGGCCGGGCAAGCATAGCGCCCCCGGCCGATAAATTAAAAGATTAGTTGCCGTTCTTCCCGCCTGTCAGGGGCGGGTTTTTTATTGCTTAAATAAACGCAAACGCATCGCCAAACAGGCGGTCTTCACGCGCCTGACGTTCGTTGCAGAACAGGTCACGGGCGATTTTCGCCATTTCGAAACGGCCCGCAATATAGATATCGTGCTCCGCCAGCGTACCGTAATCCTGCAATACTGCCGTCAGCACGGTACCGGAGCGGCCACGCCACTCATTATCGGGCTGCTCAACAACCGGAATAACATTCAGCTTCGGATGATTAACCGTTAACGCTTCCAGCTCGGCAAGGTCATACAGATGTTTCTCTTCACGACCGCCCCAGTAAATGGTGACATCACGGTTAGGGTTACGCTTCAGCGCAGTCAGCAGAATGGAGCGCACGTAGGAGAAGCCAGTACCGCCCGCGATTAAAATCAGCGGACGTTCTTCATCGTCGCGCAGCCAGGCTTCACCATGAGGAATATCAACGACAATTTCGCGATCCTTCAGAATGCGATCCATAACCGCCATCGCGTACAGATTAAGCTCCGATGCGCCAATATGCAGTTCGATATAGTCCTGCTGATCCGGCGTGGAGGCCATGGAGAACGGGCGTTTATCACGCTCATCCATCACGACCATTAAATACTGACCCGCCTGGAACGAGAATGGGGCTTCGGGTACTAAACGGACGCGATATACAGTGTCGGTGATGGCATCTACCGAGGTCACTTTACAGCTTAAAATTGTCATGCGCTCCCTCTGTCGGATCTTATAGTCATTTCAGGGTCTGAATACTGCCCCAATCGTTAGTGCCTGAACAGGCAGAACAGCCGCGTTAATCGCGTTTGCTGTCGCTAAAAATGGCCAGCTCATCCCAGATAGCGTCGATACGCGCCGTGACCGCCGGATCTTTTTTGATCGGACGCCCCCATTCACGTTGGGTTTCTCCTGGCCATTTATTGGTGGCATCCAGCCCCATTTTTGACCCCAGACCGGAAACCGGCGAGGCAAAATCCAGATAATCTATCGGCGTGTTTTCCACCAGAACCGTGTCCCGCGCGGGGTCCATACGGGTGGTAATCGCCCAGATAACATCATTCCAGTCACGCGCATTCACATCGTCATCGCAGACGATAACAAACTTGGTGTACATAAACTGGCGTAAAAACGACCATACGCCCATCATCACCCGTTTCGCGTGCCCGGCGTACTGTTTTTTCATCGTAACAACCGCCAGACGGTAAGAACACCCTTCCGGCGGCAGATAGAAATCGACGATTTCGGGGAACTGCTTTTGCAGAATCGGTACGAAGACTTCGTTTAACGCCACACCCAGCACCGCCGGCTCATCAGGCGGACGTCCGGTGTAGGTCGAGTGATAAATAGCATCATCGCGCTGGGTAATATGCGTGACGGTAAACACCGGGAAGTTATCCACTTCGTTGTAGTAACCGGTGTGGTCGCCATATGGGCCTTCCGGTGCCATCTCACCGATTTCGATATACCCTTCCAGCACGATTTCCGCGCTGGCAGGCACTTCCAGGTCGTTGGAAACGCACTTCACCACTTCGGTTTTGGTGCCGCGCAACAAACCCGCGAACGCGTATTCCGACAGCGTATCCGGCACCGGCGTGACCGCGCCGAGAATCGTCGCAGGATCGGCACCCAGCGCCACGGATACCGGGAATCGCTCGCCCGGATGCGCCGCGCACCACTCCTGAAAATCGAGCGCGCCGCCGCGATGCGACAGCCAGCGCATAATCAGTTTGTTTTTGCCGATCACCTGTTGGCGATAGATACCCAGGTTCTGTCGCTCTTTGTGCGGGCCGCGCGTTACCGTCAGCCCCCAGGTGATTAACGGTGCCGCATCTTCCGGCCAGCAGGTCATCACCGGAATACGCGATAAATCGACGTCATCACCGGAGATGATTTTTTGCTGGCACGGCGCGCCACGCAGACGCTTAGTCGGCATGTTAAGCACTTGCTTGAAATGAGGGAGTTTATCGAAGAGATCGCGGAACCCTTTCGGCGGTTCAGGCTCCTTCAGAAAAGCCAGCAGTTTCCCCACTTCGCGCAGTGCGCTGACATCTTCCTGCCCCATCCCCATCGCCACGCGCTTTGGCGTACCGAACAGGTTACACAGCACCGGCATGTCGTAACCCGTTGGGTTCTCAAACAGTAACGCCGGGCCGCCAGCACGCAGGGTGCGATCGGCAATTTCGGTGATTTCCAGGTGAGGGTCAACAGGTAACGTAATACGTTTCAGTTCACCCTGTTGCTCCAGCAATGTCAGAAAGTCGCGTAGATCGTGGTATTTCATGGGGAAATTAATGGCCTCCTGGTAAGCGCCTCATTATACGGCGAATGCGGCTGTGATGCTGTATTTTTGTTAAAATCACGTGAACCAATACGCTCGACTTATCACTATCAGTTATAATCGCGATCGCATCACTCTTTTGATATGCTTGCACGCTACATTGTGGAAACGAGTCATTATGCAAGCCTGGTATTTACTGTACTGCAAACGCGGTCAACTTCAGCGCGCTCAGGAACATCTCGAACGGCAGGCGGTGAGTTGCCTGACGCCGATGATCACCCTGGAGAAAATCGTACGCGGTAAGCGTACTTCAGTCAGTGAACCGCTTTTCCCCAACTACCTTTTTGTTGAGTTTGACCCGGAAGTGATTCATACCACTACCATTAATGCGACCCGTGGCGTCAGCCATTTTGTGCGTTTTGGTATGCATCCGGCGACGGTTCCTTCCAGCGTTATTCATCAGCTTTCGGTGTATAAACCCGAAGGCGTTACCGACCCCAGCACACCGTTCCCCGGCGACAGCGTGGTGATCACCGAGGGCGCGTTTGAAGGCTTGCAGGCGATTTTCTCTGAGCCTGACGGCGAAGCCCGCTCAATGTTGCTGCTCAATCTGCTCAACAAGCAGGTCATGCAAAGCGTGAAGAACACCGACTTTCGCAAAACCGACAGCAACTAAAACGTAATATTAAACAGTGTCTTAACGTTATTGTCAGTGACGGACGCCAGCCACTGCGCCTCTTCGCCGCGCCAGTGGGCAATTTGCGTCAGGATGTGCGTCACGAAGGCGGGCTCGTTACGTCGTGATTTCGGTTTTGGCGACAGGTCGCGCGGCAGCAAATAAGGCGCATCCGTTTCAATCATCAATCGCTCTGCCGGAATAAATGGCAGCAACTCACGCAGTTCCAGCCCGCGACGCTCATCGCAAACCCAGCCGGTAATGCCGATATACAGGCCGCGATCGACGCAGGCCTGCATCTCTTCGCGCGTACCGGTGAAGCAGTGTAAAACCCCGCCAGGCAGCTTATCCAGCCACGGGTCGAGCAAGTCCAGAAAACGCGCGTGGGCATCGCGACAGTGCATAAAGACCGGCATCGACAGCTCCGCCGCCAGTGCCAGCTGCGCGCTAAACGCCGCCTCCTGCTCTGCTGGGGTGGAGAAATTGCGGTTGAAGTCCAGCCCGCATTCGCCAATCGCCACCACTTCCGGCTGCTGCGCCAGTTTACGGATGCTCGCATCCACCTCCGTGTTCCAGCTGCTACTATCGTGCGGATGCACACCCGCAGTAGACCAGCACCCGGCAAACCGCTGTGCGAGCTGTTGCGCTTCTTCGCTCTCATGTCGATTGGTTCCGGTCAGCAGCATCCCGCTGACGCCTGCGGCCTGAGCGCGGGCGATAACATCGTCACGATCGTGGGAAAACTGCGAGCTGGTAAGGTTTACGCCAATATCAAACATCTCGGCTCCATACAAAAACCGCCCTGACGGGCGGTGATTTTATTCTTCGTTTTTATCGGCTTCAGCTTCGGCTTCCGCGTCTTCGTCACGCGTCGCTCGCTTGCCGGTATAGAAGCGGGCGAAGAAGACGCCAACCTCAAACAAACAGTACATCGGTATCGCCAACAGCGTTTGCGAGAAAACATCCGGCGGGGTCAGCAGCATGCCAACCACAAATGCGCCAACCAGTACGTACGGACGTTTTTTGCGCAAGTCTTCCGGGGTGGTCACGCCCACCCAGCAAAGCAGCACAATCGCCACCGGTACTTCGAAGGAGACCCCGAAAGCGATGAACAACGACATCACAAAATCGAGGTAGCTCTTGATATCGGTCGAGACCAGCACGCCCGCAGGCGCGGCATGCGTCAGGAAGCCGAAAGCCAGAGGGAACACCACGAAATAGGCAAAAGCCATACCGGTATAGAACAGCAGCGTACTGGAAACCAGCAGCGGCACCACCAGGCGGCGTTCATGCTTATACAGCGCAGGCGCAACAAAGGCCCACACCTGATAAAGAATCACCGGCGCCGACAGGATAATCGACACCATGAAGGTCAGCTTGATGGGGGTAAAGAACGGTGACGCGACATCGGTCGCAATCATCGTCGCCCCAACGGGCATCTGCCGGATCAGCGGCGCAGAGACCAGTTGATAGATATCGTTGGCGAAATAGACTAACGCCAGAAAAATGATGAACACCGCCATGATGCTGTTAAGCAGACGCTTACGCAGTTCAATCAGGTGCGACACCAGCGGTTGAGTATCTTCTACGCCCATGTTTACGATTTATCACTTGATGCAGGGGATGAATCAGGAACGGAAGCGGTTTTTTTCTCTTTTTCAGAGTCGCTAACCGCCGCCGCTTCTGGCGTGTGGGTTTCAGCGGGGGATGGAACCTGCTCGTCGGTACTGGCCTGATGTTCGGCCGTCGACGGGGTAACCCCGGCGCGCTGCTCCTCGCTGTCCTTCACTATCGGATTATGGATAGTGTTGGCTTCATCACTCGCCTTTTCAGGATCGTGAACGGAGTAAGAGCGCTTCATGGATTCCGCCGCTTCACGCAGCTCGTCCATCGACGCCTTCAGCTCTGGCGATAGGGTATCCAGGCTCGCTTTCTCCACTTT
The DNA here is from genome assembly GCF_057782505.1 of Pseudocitrobacter sp. CD920760. Classification (NCBI taxonomy): domain Bacteria; kingdom Pseudomonadati; phylum Pseudomonadota; class Gammaproteobacteria; order Enterobacterales; family Enterobacteriaceae; genus Pseudocitrobacter; species Pseudocitrobacter sp. CD920760. The sequence goes on along the minus strand of NZ_CM173490.1, from coordinate 187,051 downwards.
TTTCAGGCTGTCCTGAAATTCCTGAAGTTTAAGCTCCTGGGTCAGCTCGTTTTGCACCGTTGTCGCCAGCGAGCGCAGCGCGCGAATCCAGCCAACAACCGTTTTAACCGCGACCGGCAGACGTTTTGGCCCCAATACAACAAGGCCAATCACGAATACCAGCAGCAGTTCACTGAAACCAATATCAAACACGAATTACACCTGCTCGTTGTCGTGGCGTTTCGCTTCGTCTTTTTTGGCGTCTTCCTGCTTGTCAGTGATTGATTTTGCAGTGAAATCCGCATCCTGAGTCGACTTGTCTTTCTTGTCGTCTTCATCACCCATGGCTTTCTTAAAGCCCTTGATGGACGCGCCCAAATCAGACCCCAGTGAGCTCAGCTTTTTAGTCCCGAAAAGCAGAACCACGATAACGACGATAATCAGCAACTGCCAAATACTAATACCACCCATACATCTTCCTCTGTGATAGATGATGAAATAACCATTGACGCATTATACGTTATGCGCCCTCGTGATAGCGATGCAAAATTCAGCGCGTTTTACGCCAGCCGGCGAACCATACCACCAGCCCCGCGCCCATGAGCCACGCGGGCATGAAGCCCCATTCCGGGCGATTTATTAGCAGTAGTGTACCGCTCAATAATAAAACAGCACCTATACCAAAGAGATACCGTGACTGACCCTGACGGGTACGATGCACGGTGATGTCGCCGGCAAGCTTATCCAAACTGCTCTGTAAATGTTTGCTCTGGCGCAAACTGTCGTACACCAGTTCCGGTAATTCAGGCATTTTTTCGATCCAGAACGGCGCTTTTGCTTTCAGCGCGCGAACCAGCGCCGGAATGCCTATCTGATCTTTCAGCCAGGATTCAAGGAACGGCTTCGCCGTTTGCCATAAATCGAGCTGCGGATAGAGCTGTCGCCCGACGCCTTCCACATAAAGCAGCGTTTTTTGCAGCAGCACCAGCTGTGGCTGAACTTCCATGTTGAAACGGCGCGCGGTGTTGAATAAGTTTAGCAACACATGCCCGAAGGAAATTTCCGCCAGCGGTTTCTCGAAGATAGGTTCACACACGGTACGAATCGCGAACTCGAAATCTTCGACGTTGGTGTCCGGCGGTACCCAGCCAGAATCAACGTGCAGCTCGGCCACTTTGCGATAGTCGCGGTTAAAGAAGGCGATGAAGTTCTCCGCCAGATAGCGCTTATCTTCTTTGTTCAGCGAGCCGACAATCCCGCAGTCGATGCCGATATATTGCGGATCTTCCGGGTGCTCGTAGCTGACGAAAATATTGCCCGGGTGCATGTCCGCATGGAAAAAGCTGTCGCGGAATACCTGGGTGAAGAAGACCTGCACGCCACGCTCGGCCAGCAGTTTCATGTTGGTGTTTTGCTTCAGTAACGCTTCGGTGTCTGACACCGGAATACCGTAAATGCGCTCCATCACCATCATGTTTTCGCTGCAATAGTCGGAGTACACTTCCGGCACATAGAGCATCGGGCTGTCTTCGAAATTGCGCCGCAACTGAATGGCGTTCGCCGCTTCGCGCAGCAAATTCAGCTCATCAATCAGCGTTTTTTCATAGTCGCGCACCACTTCAACCGGGCGCAGGCGACGACCATCCGGCAGCAGGCGAGGAACCCAACGCGCCAGACGGTAGATAAGTTTCATGTCCGCTTTGATAACCGGCAGGATGTCCGGGCGGATGACCTTGATCACCACCTCTTTGCCGTTCTCTTTCAGGCGCGCGGTATGCACCTGGGCAATCGACGCGGATGCCAGCGGGTTAATATCGAAATCGTCAAACCAGCTTTCGATAGGGATATCCCCCATCGCTTTTTCCATCAGCTTTTGCGCCTGTAAGCCGTCAAACGGCGCAACGCGGTCCTGCAACATACTGAGCTGGTCGGCAATATGCGGCGGGAAGAGATCGCGGCGGGTAGAGAGCATCTGGCCGAGTTTGATCCAGACCGGGCCCAGCTCCTGCAATGCCAGACGCATGCGTTCACCCAGCGGGCGGTCTTTGTGGCGATTTGGCATCCAGAACAGCATCCGACGCCAGATTCGCAGCGGCAGAGTGATGCGCATTTTGGGAATGAGCTCATCAAGCCCGTAACTCAAAAAGGTGTGGATGATAAAATACAGGCGCCGTAATTCTCCTGGCGTCATTTCCCCTCCAGTTTTTCCAGCCGCTTCGTCAGCGCTTCAACGGCGCGTTCCACGGCCATTGTCTCTTCAGCGAACCAGGCTAATTCCAGCGCGCCGGGTGCCAGCCGCCACTCTTCGGTGACGGCCTCCGCCACGTAATGCTGTTGGCGAGCCAGACCTTGCTGCAGGAACTTCGCGCCGCCGCGCAGAACTTTACTGACGCCTTCAGCGGCGATATCGCCGGTATAGGGTGCCAGCAGTTCTGCCGGGTCAAACTCGGCCAGGTCGGCCAGTGCGACAAGGTTTTGCACGACCTGGATGTCGCCCTGCACTTCCAGGTCACCGTTGCGGATGAGCGCCGTCAGTTGCTGACGATTACGCAGTTGCGGCAGTACGCCGATACGCGTCGCGACAGTACAGTCGGCCTCGCCTTCCCACGCCCCCAGCACATCGACCTGCCGCTCGCTAAACACCAGCACCAGCGGCGACGTGAACTCTTTGAGTTCAACGCGCAGCACTTTTCCCACCAGACGTTGCCGGGCAGGCTTAAGCGCCCGCTCACGCCACAGAAAAGTATTCAGTGCCGTTTCGACGCCGGCAGTCACTAAGGGTTTTAAAGGCATCAGGCCCTCCTGTCAGAACTTATAACCGCGATGCAGCGCTACGATGCCTGCCGTCAGGTTGAAGTACTCAACGCTGTCCATCCCGGCATCCTGCATCATCGCTTTCAGGGTTTCCTGATCGGGGTGCATACGGATGGATTCCGCCAGATAGCGGTAGCTTTCTGCATCATTCGCTACCATTTCACCAATGCGCGGCAGGATATGGAAGGAGTAAGCATCGTAGGCTTTGCTCAGCGGTTCGATAATCGGTTTTGAGAACTCAAGCACCAGCAGGCGGCCACCGGGTTTCAGTACGCGATACATCGAACGCAGCGCTTTCTCTTTGTCGGTGACGTTACGCAGACCGAAAGAGATAGTAATGCAGTCGAAGGTGTTATCCGGGAACGGCAGCGCTTCGGCGTTCGCCTGCACATATTCCACGTTGCCGATAACACCGTGGTTGCGCAGCTTTTCGCGCCCCATTTTCAGCATAGAGTCGTTGATATCAGCCAACACGACGCGACCGGTTTCACCCACCATGCGGGAGAATTTCGCCGTTAAATCGCCCGTACCGCCTGCCAAATCGAGGACGGTTTGCCCACGACGTACGCCGCTACAGTCAATGGTAAAACGCTTCCATAAACGGTGAATACCAAACGACATTAAGTCGTTCATCACATCGTATTTTGCGGCCACAGAGTGGAAAACGTGAGCGACCATGTCTTCCTTCTGGGATTTGGCGATTGTCTTAAAGCCAAAGTGCGTCGTGTCTTGTGATTCCTCAGCCATCTCTAAGCCTGCTTATAAAGAAAATGTTCATGGAGTGTAACAGATTGGGCGCAATTGCCCTACGATTCAACCCCGCCACACTCCCTCAAACGGGGTTAACCGTTTTCCACGGCCAGAGGATCATCATCGTCAGAATCAGTCCCTTGCCGTAAACGAAACTCATCATCCTGCGCCGTAGCCTGCTCGACTAAATCCGGATTAATCTCGCGTTTCACCTCGACACCGAGGTGACGGAAAGCTTCCGTTTGCGCCAGCAGATTCCCGCGCCCGGAAGAGAGTTTCTTCATCGCCTGACGATAGTTGTCCTGCGCTTTATCCAGGCTCTGCCCGATAGCGGACATATCATCAATAAACAGGCGCATTTTGTCGTACAGACGGCTGGCCCGCTCGGCGATTTGCTGCGCATTGCGGCTCTGGTGTTCATAGCGCCAGAGATTAGCAATGGTGCGTAGCGCTACCAACAAAGTGGTAGGACTTACCAGCATAATGTTATTTTTTAAAGCTTCATTGATCAGTTCGGGCTGTCGGTCTAATGCCAGCAAAAAGGCAGGTTCAACAGGGATAAACATCAGGACGTAGTCCAGCGTTCGCAGCCCCGGAAGCTGCTGATAATCTTTGCGCCCCAGCAGGCGAATATGGTTTCGCACAGCGGCGATGTGCTCCTGCAATGCCAGCTCGCGGGTGACGTCATCTTCGGCATTGAAGTAGCGTTCATAAGCCACCAGCGTCATTTTGGCATCGACCACCACATCTTTTCCCTGTGGCAGGCGAACGATGACGTCCGGCTGCATGCGGGCGCGGGTATCGGTTTCGATACTAACCTGAGTTTCGTATTCGTAACCTTCACGCAGGCCAGAGGCTTCCAGCACGCGCGTCAGCACCACTTCGCCCCAGTTGCCCTGAGTTTTATTGTCGCCTTTTAACGCGCGCGTCAGGTTGACGGCTTCACGCGTCATCTGTTCATTCAGCTGTTGCAGGTTACGAATTTCATGGGCCAGCGTGTGGCGCTCTTTTGCTTCCTGGCCAAAACTGTCCTGCACCTGGCGGCGAAAGCCGTCAAGCTGCTCGCGCAACGGGGTAAGTAAACTGTTGAGGCTTTGACGGTTTTGCTCATCCACCCGACGATTGCTGTGTTCAAAGATACGGTTGGCCAGGTTTTCGAACTGCTCGCTCAGGCGCTGCTCGCTGTTGATCATCTGGCGAATTTTGTCTTCCGCATGATGCTGCGTGGCTTCCAGCCGCGTGGTCACTTCACGCAAATCGGCTTCCAGCGAGGTATTGATTTCACGCAGGCTACGCAGTTCATTATTCAGCAGCTCGCACTCCTCGCGCCAGTGCGCGTTCTGCGCCAGCTGTTGCTTCGCAGCGCTCAGCTCGCCGTAGATATCACGCTCTTCGGCCAGCTGTTCCGCCCGCTGCTGCGCGACGCGATAGCTCGCGGCCAGCCAACCCAGCGCAACGCCCGCCAGTGCAACCAGAAAATAAATAAGAATGGCGATATCCACAATGCCCCCTGCATGAACGACTTACGGCAAAAATAGAATTGTGCTGTATAGATGTCCAGTTGGAAAGGTTTTTCCTGCGAGGAGGTACGCAAATTGAAAAAGGCCGAACGTGTCGGCCTTTAAGAAGAGAAGAAGGATTACAGCAGGCGGCGTGCCGCTTCCACAACGATTTTCACCGCGTGGCTTTCGGTTTGTTTCATCGTCTCAGCGTTCGGGATCTCCTGCTGAGTACGGTTCACAATCACGCCCGCGACCATCCCTGCGCGCAGCCCCTGGCTGGAACACATGGTCAGCAGCGTCGCGGATTCCATCTCGTAGTTCATCACGCCCATCGACTGCCACTCTTCCATGGAGCCTTTGAAGCGGCTAACCACGCGGCCAGAGAAGGTATCGTAGCGTTCCTGACCCGGATAGAAGGTGTCGGAGGACGCGGTTACGCCAACGTGCGTGGTCGCGCCAATCTCTTTGGCCGCCGCAACCAGCGCGGTGGTGCAGTCGAAATCAGCCACAGCCGGATATTCCATCGGCGCAAAGTGCAGACTCGCACCGTCCAGACGAACGGATGCGGTGGTGACCAGCACGTCGCCTACGTTGATATGCGGCTGAATCGCCCCGGTGGTACCGACGCGCAGGAAAGTGCGGATGCCCAGCTGCGCCAGCTCTTCAACGGCAATAGAAGTAGACGGGCCGCCGATACCGGTAGAGCACACAATCACCGGCTTGCCATCAAGCTCAGCATGCCAGGAGGTAAATTCGCGATGTGATGCCAGTTTGACCGGCTTTTCCATCAGCGCGGCGATCTTTTCCACACGCTCTGGATCGCCAGGGACGATAGCCAGCGTAGCCCCTTGTAAATCGTTTTTAGTGAGGCCGAGATGAAAAACATCAGACTTAGACATAGAAAACTCCTCTGTGGATCGGTTTTGTCAGAAGAAGCAAAAAGCCACTTTACAGAAGACCATGACAATATTTCGTGACCACCATCACCAAGAATTAAAAATCTTGCATAAGATTCCATCAGGAAAGTGATTTACATCACATTAACAAGTTATATCTTCTGGGGTTGCACAAAAATCGCCCGTATTCAGGCACTGTGATTTATCTATATTAAAGAACATCACAGAAGCGCTAAAGGCTCATTTAAAGGTACGGAGAATGCCATGACCACCAACAACCAACCTGGGTTTGCACCTGCCGCATCACCTCACGCAACAACAGCTGTTCGCACACCAGAGGCCGAAATTACCGCTGGCGAAACATCGATCCCCTCTCAGGGCGATCAGCTACCCGCGTATCACGCGCGTCCAAAGCACAGCGATGGCCCACTTCCGGTGGTAATCGTAGTGCAGGAGATTTTTGGCGTCCATGAACACATCCGCGATGTTTGTCGCCGACTGGCCTTAGAAGGCTATCTGGCCATCGCGCCGGAGCTCTATTTCCGTCAGGGCGATCCGAACGACTATGCCGATATCCCGACCCTCTTTAATAACCTGGTCACGAAAGTACCTGACGCACAGGTGCTGGCCGATCTTGACCACGTTGCCAACTGGGCATCACGCAATGGTGGGGATGCCAGTCGCCTGATGATCACCGGCTTCTGCTGGGGGGGCCGCATCGCCTGGCTGTATGCTGCACATAACCCGCAGTTAAAAGCCGCCGTCGCGTGGTATGGAAAATTGCTGGGCGATAAATCACTGAATTCACCGAAACATCCTGTCGATATCGCCGTCGATCTCAATGCACCGGTACTGGGTTTATACGGCGGTCAGGATACTGGCATTCCGGTTGATACCGTGGAAACCATGCGTCACGCACTGCGCGCCGCCAATGCCAAAGCGGATATTATTGTTTACCCGGACGCCGGGCATGCGTTTAATGCGGATTATCGTCCAAGTTATCATGAAGAATCGGCGAAAGATGGCTGGCAGCGCATGCTGGAGTGGTTTAAGCAGTATGGTGGGAAAAAATAAGGATTTTGCCCGGTAATGCGTTCGCTTACCGGGCCAGTACACTTTACCCCTTACGCAAATTCTGCGCCGCCCGCACCATGTTCGCCAGCGCCGCGCGGGTCTCTGGCCAGCCGCGGGTTTTCAGGCCACAGTCCGGGTTGACCCACAGGCGTTCCGCCGGGATGCGCTGTTCGGCTTTCTTCAGCAGCGCTTCAATCCACTCCACGCTCGGCACGTTCGGTGAATGAATGTCATACACGCCAGGCCCGATTTCGTTCGGGTAATCAAACTCTTCAAATGATTCCAGCAACTCCATATCGGAACGCGAGGTTTCGATAGTGATGACGTCTGCATCCAGCGCCGCAATCGAATCCATGATGTCGTTGAACTCGCAGTAACACATATGCGTGTGGATTTGCGTGTCATCTTTCGCCACGGCGGCGTTGATACGGAAGGCTTCCACGCCCCACTGGAGATACGCGTCCCAGTCGCTGCGGCGCAGCGGTAAGCCTTCGCGCAGTGCCGGTTCGTCAATCTGGATGATGCCAATTCCAGCGGCTTCCAGGTCCGCCACTTCATCACGCAGCGCCAGCGCAATCTGTTTGGCGATGGTTTCACGGCTCACGTCTTCACGCGGGAAGGACCAGCAGAGAATCGTCACCGGCCCCGTGAGCATCCCTTTCACTGGCTTGTCGGTCAGCGACTGCGCGTATTTCGCCCACTCCACGGTGATCGGAGCCGGGCGGCTGACGTCACCAATAACAATCGGCGGTTTCACACAGCGGGAACCGTAGCTCTGCACCCAGCCGTTTTGCGTAAAGACAAAACCGTCCAGATGTTCGCCAAAGTATTCCACCATGTCATTACGCTCAGCTTCGCCGTGGACCAGCACATCAAGCCCTAAACGTTCCTGCTCCACAATGGCCTGTTTAATCTGTTCCGCAATGCCCGTGCGGTAGTTGTTGGCATCAAGATTACCCTTTTTGAAATCCAGGCGCAGGGTGCGAATTTCCGTGGTTTGCGGGAAGGAACCAATCGTGGTGGTCGGCCAGGCAGGCAGGTTAAAACGCGCACGCTGGGCTTGCGCTCGCACGTCATAAGCATTTGCACGCTGGCTATCCTGCGCGGTAATGGCCGCCAGACGTTTTGCTACCGCCGCATTATGAACGCGGGTTGAGTGACGACGCGCCTGAATCGGGGCGCTCCACGCTGCCAGCGCAGACGTATCACCGCTATTGAGCGCATCGCGCAACAGCGCCAGTTCTTCACATTTTTGCAGAGCGAAGGCAAACCAGCTTTTCACCTCCGCATCCAGACGCGTTTCCACGCTCAGATCGATCGGGCTGTGCAGCAGCGAGCAGGACGATGCCACCCACAGTGAGCGTTTGCCGACGATCTCGCGAATTTGTGTATATTTTTCCGTAAGATCGGCGCGCCAGACGTTACGTCCGTTAATCAACCCGGCGGAGAGCAGCCAGTCGGCAGGCAAGCGCTTATGCAGTTCGGCAACATCATCTTTGCCATGAACCAGGTCAACATGCAGGCCCTGGATCGGCAGAGCAGTAAGGGTATCCAGGTTAGGTGTGACGCCTTCAAAGTAAGTCGTCAGCAGCAATTTCACCTGCCCCTGAAGAGCGTCATAGGCGGATTGATAAGCTTCCCGCCACGCCTGCGGCAGTTCCAGCACCAGCGCCGGTTCATCAATCTGTACCCACTCAATACCGCGTTTTGCCAGCGCACTCAGCACATGCTGATAAACCGGCAGAATATCTTTGAGCAGGTTCAGACGGTCAAATGCCTCGCCTTTGACCTTACCCAACCACAGATAGGTCACCGGCCCCAGCAGAACGGGCTTCACCTGGTGGCCCAACGCCAGCGCTTCATCCACTTCCTCCAGCAGCTGTGTCCAGATCAGTTTGAACTGCTGGCCTTTGACGAACTCCGGCACCATGTAGTGATAGTTGGTATTAAACCATTTGGTCATTTCCGCTGCCGCCGCTGGTTCGCCGGTGGGGGCACGCCCACGGCCAATACGGAACAGGGTGTCGATATCCACCGATCCATCGCTGTTCTGATGACGAGCCGGAACGTTGCCCAGCATCAGGCTGGTCGTCAGAACATGGTCGTACCAGGCAAAATCGCCCACCGGCAGCAGGTCGATACCGGCCTGTTTCTGCTGCTCCCAGTGACGCGCGCGCAGTTCACGCCCAACCGACAGCAGTTCTTCCTGAGTCGAATTCCCCGCCCAGTAGCTTTCTTGCGCTTTTTTCAGCTCGCGGCGCAGGCCAACGCGAGGGAAACCGAGGGTGTGATTGAGAATTGTCATGGTATGCCCCTTATGGAATTTTCATGATTTAGACGTCCAGATGTTTACACATCCATAATTGGCGGTTACTGTATATTCCTCAAGCGCAAATTGTTCATGCCGAAGTGAAGGACTTTCATGATCGAAGTTAAACATCTGAAGACGCTACAAGCGTTGCGGAACTGCGGGTCGCTCGCCGCTGCGGCGGCCACGCTGCATCAGACCCAATCCGCCCTTTCCCACCAGTTCAGCGATCTGGAACAGCGCCTTGGCTTTCGGCTATTTGTACGTAAGAGCCAGCCGCTGCGCTTTACGCCGCAGGGCGAGATCCTGCTCCAGTTGGCAAACCAGGTGCTGCCGCAAATCAGTCAGGCGCTTCAGGCCTGCAACGAGCCGCAGCAAACGCGTCTGCGCATTGCCATTGAGTGTCATAGCTGCATTCAATGGCTGACGCCTGCACTGGAAAACTTCCATAAAAACTGGCCGCAGGTTGAGATGGATTTTAAATCCGGCGTCACGTTTGACCCACAACCCGCACTTCAGCAGGGCGAGCTGGATCTGGTCATGACCTCCGATATTCTGCCGCGCAGCGGGCTGCACTATTCGCCGATGTTTGATTATGAGGTGCGTCTGGTTATCGCGCCTGACCATCCACTGGCGGCAAAAACGCGCATTACACCGGAAGATCTCGCCAGCGAAACGCTGCTGATTTATCCGGTGCAGCGCTCGCGCCTGGATATCTGGCGTCACTTCCTGCAGCCGGCGGGCATCAGCCCATCGCTGAAAAGCGTCGATAACACGTTATTGTTGATTCAGATGGTTGCCGCCCGCATGGGGATTGCCGCGCTGCCGCATTGGGTGGTAGAGAGTTTCGAACGCCAGGGTCTGGTGGTCACCAAAACCCTGGGTGAAGGCTTGTGGAGCCGACTGTACGCCGCCGTACGCGATGGCGAGCAGCGTCAGCCGGTCACGGAGGCGTTTATTCGTTCAGCGCGGAACCACGCGTGCGATCATCTTCCGTTCGTGAAGAGCGCGGAGCGACCCACTTTCGATGTACCCACAGCGACGCCAGGATCACCAGCGCGCCTGTAATGAATGTCGGCCAGTGCGGCTGTTGATGCCAGATAGCCAGGTTAACCAATAGCCCCGCCGGCACGTGCATATTGTTCATAATGCCCAGCGTTCCGGCATCCACCTGGGTCGCGCCGTAGTTCCACATGAAGTAACCAATCCCGGAAGCCACCACGCCAAGAAAGACCAGAATGCTCCATTGCAGCGTGGTCTCCGGCATCTTCTGGGTGTTGCCCAGCAGCGACCACGCCACAATCGCCACCAAAAACGCGCCAAGATAGAACCACGCAAACGCGTTATGCTGCGGCATTGGGCGGGTTTCCATCAGACGTTTGTAACCCACCATGCCAATCGCAAAGGTGATATTGGAGAGTTGCACCAGCAGCAGGCCGGTCCAGAAATGGTCCGTCACCTGATCGTAACGGATAATCCCGGCGCCAATCACCGCCAGCAACGCGCTGAACGCATAGCCCCAGCGCAGGCGACGCTTGCTCATCAGGTCATAAATCAGGGTGATATAGAGCGGCGTCAACACGGTAAACAGCAACAGTTCGGACACCGTCAGGTAGAGATACGCGCGGAAGCTGAGCATATACATCACGCCAAGCTGCATCGCGCCCACCAGCATATACAAGCCGACCGTTTTCAGGCTGTTGCCACGGGTACGCAGAAACGGCAGAAATACGAGTGCTGCCAGACCAACGCGCACCAGTACGGCAAAATAGCTGTCAACGTGACCGGCAAGGTACTCACCGTAAAAGCTAAAAGAGAAGGCCCACAGAATAGTGGTGATAATGAGTAGCGCCACAATGAATGTCTCTCAGGAAGATGAACACGCATTGTAGCGAAGAGAACGGTTGACGACTGAGCAATAAATACTCAGTCGTCATTTTTTAATCAAGATAGAGCTTACGCAGGTAGTGCGGCACCGCGTCATCCGCGTTTGAGCCAATCACTTCCAGTTCCGGATGCAGATCTTTCAGACGCTGATGCGCCCCGGCCATGATGCAGCCTTTACCCGCCATCGACAGCATTTCGGCATCGTTCATCCCGTCGCCAAACGCGATACAGTCTTTCAGGCTATAACCCAGCTTTTTGGCAACCGCTTCCAACGCATGACCTTTGGAGACCCCGCCTGCCATCACTTCCAGACAGGTGAGCGTGGAGAAACTCACATTCACGCGATCGCCCCAGCGCGCGTTAATCGCCTGCTCCAGCGGCAGTAAGACTTCATGGTTACTGCTGGTGAAGAAGACTTTGCTGACGCCTTCCGGCTCCAGCAGGCCTGGCTCAAAAAGCTGATAGTTGAACACGGCCTCTTTGAAAAAACGCATCTCTTCCGGACGATGGCGGTTCATAAACCACTCGTCGTCGCGATAAACGTTGGTGATGATATCGGGGCTGCTGTGCATTACGCCAAAGAGATCGGCGGCAATATCGCGATCGAGATTGTGAGCAAACAGCAGATTGCCGTCAGTATCGTGCACGCGCGCGCCGTTAGAGGTGATCATATAGGCCTCAATCCCGAGATTATCGCGGATCTGCCCTACGTCGATATGATGACGCCCCGTCGCGAACACAAAATTAAGCCCTTTTTGGGTCAATAATTTCAGCGTCTCTTTCGCATACGGCGTTAAGCGGTGGTCGGGAGCGAGGAGCGTGCCATCTAAATCAGATGCAACAACCTGGTACATAAGAGAATTCTACCTTTAAGCCTGGCGGCATAAATGCCGGTTTAAGTGTGTCGATAGAAAAAATCGACGATAGCATTGAGTGCGACCGAGCGCATGGCGTCCTTTTCAAAAAGGATCTCATGGTACGCGCCCTGTATGACAAGCGGTTTACCCCCTTCACAGGGATGCCCCGCCATGGAGCGAAGTTCACAATAACGGTCATGCATGCGGTTATCCACCACACGCTCTTCTTCCGCCTGAATGATAAGCGTCGGTAGCGTATCGTGGGGCGCACCGGCAATGATTTGCTCACCGGCAATAATCCCCTCGCGAACCCAGTGATAGGTGGGACCGCCCACGCGCAGACGCGGCTCATCGGCATAAAAGCGCAGGTTACGCCGATAACGCTGACGGCTGTGCGTCAGAACGTTAAGGCTAAACGGCAGCGCTCGCCAGCGCCCGGTGCCAATGGCATACCCTTCCCGTAGACGCTGATGGCCCTCAGCCCAATCGAGAATATGACGGATCATCCATTCCGGCAGGCGCATGATAATACCGAACATCGGCGCACAAAGCGCGAGTGCGTCACACTGATGCGGATAACGCTGCAAAAAAAGCGTGGCTATCGCGCCGCCCATCGAATGCGCGAGAATAAACCGCTTACGCCAATGACCGGGCGCGACCTCCTGTTCCCAGAATGCCGCCAGATCGTCAACGTAGTCGCTGAATTTTACCACATGACCGCGATGGGTATCCGACAGCATTCGGCCTGAACGCCCCTGCCCACGGTGGTCGATAATTAATACATCAAACCCACTGTGGAAGAGGTCGTAGGCCAGTTCGGCATACTTCACGTAGCTTTCGATACGGCCTGGGCAAATGACCACCACGCGATCGTGATGCGCAGAGCAAAAACGCACGAAGCGCACCGCAACGTTATCCACGCCGCGAAATTCCGCTTCTTCGCGCTGACGCCAGAAATCCGTCAGCGGCCCCATCGCAAACGCGGCAAACGCGTTTTCTCTTGTTTCCCAGTCCTTTTGCTGCTGAAACATCGGGCTTCCACCCCTGCTAACCGCTGAAAATCGTTTTTTTGTGAGGCCTGACACAACACTCATACAATAGCGTATTGTGGCATAAAAAACAGATAACCAGGGAGATTCTCATGACCTTTGAGTGGTGGTTCGCCTACCTGCTGACATCCATAATTCTCAGCCTTTCGCCGGGGTCCGGCGCGATCAATACCATGACCACATCCATTAGCCACGGCTATCGCGGCGCGGTCGCCTCCATAGCCGGATTACAGACCGGGCTCGCGATTCATATCGTGCTGGTTGGCGTTGGACTGGGGACGCTGTTCTCCCGTTCCGTGCTCGCTTTCGAAGTGCTGAAATGGGCGGGCGCAGCCTATCTTATCTGGCTCGGCATCCAGCAATGGCGCGCTGCGGGGGCAATTGACCTCAACACCCTCGCGCAATCGCAGTCACGCTCAAAACTCTATCGACGCGCGGTGTTTGTGAATCTGACCAACCCGAAAAGCATCGTCTTTTTGGCGGCGCTGTTCCCGCAGTTTATCGTGCCCCATCAACCGCAGGTGATGCAGTATGTGGTGCTCGGCATCACCACCATTGTGGTCGATATTATTGTGATGATTGGCTATGCCACCCTCGCCCAGCGAATCGCGAGCTGGATTAAAGGCCCACGCCAGATGATGGCGCTGAACAAAGTCTTTGGTTCGTTGTTTATGCTGGTTGGCGCGCTGCTGGCATCGGCGAGGCATGCGTGAAATGGAAGCGTGCCCGCAAATTTTAGTGAACGGGAAAAGACGTTAACACCCGCATTCGAGGAAGCTCGGAACCTGCGCTGAAACTTTATTTTCGCGCTGTTACCGCGCTCATCTCAGTGCCAGAATGCCGCCAAATTTCACACATGGATGATGAAAAATGGCGGATGCAACCACTCCTCATGATGCAGTCTTTAAAGCATTCTTATCCCGGCCAGAAACGGCGCGCGACTTTATGGAAATTCACCTGCCCCCTGCGCTGGTAAACCTCTGCCGCCTCGACACGCTCCATCTGGAAGCCAGCAGTTTTGTAGAAGAGAATCTCCGCCAGTATTACAACGACGTGCTCTATTCGCTGGAAACCAGTAAGGGAAACGGGTATGTGTATGTTTTGATTGAGCACCAAAGTTCACCGGATGAGAATATGGCCTTTCGTTTGCTTCGCTATGCCATTGCCACCATGCAGCGTCATCTGGAAGCCGGGAACAAAACCCTGCCGCTGGTGATCCCGATTCTGTTTTATCAGGGCAAGCGCAGCCCTTACCCCTGGTCAATGAACTGGCTCGATGCTTTTCCGGATCCGGACACCGCGCGCGAGCTCTATTTTCACGCATTTCCCCTGGTCGACATCACCCTGATCCCCGATGAGGAAATCATGCAGCACCGCAGCATGGCGGCTCTGACGCTGGTTCAGAAGCATATCCGCCAGCGCGACATGGCAACGTTGCTGGATAAACTGGCGCAGCTATTGACGTTAGAGCAGATGAGCGGACAACAAATCCGCACCCTGGTAAAATACATGATGCTGGCAGGTGAAGAAAAAGACGTTCAAACATTACTGTATGGGCTGGCACAGCGCGTGCCGCAACATGGAGAAGAACTGATGACTCTGGCGGAAAAATTATTGAGTGATGGAATGCGACAGGGCAAACAAATAGCCCTTCTCGACGTCGCGAAAACCATGCTGCAACGCGGGTTTGATTTTCAGACCATCATGGAAATGACTGGCCTTTCGCAGGATGACCTTAAGCAGCTTCAGCACTAAGGCGGTAACCCACCCCGATAGGTTCGGAGTGGGTCAATGGGTTAGCGCGAAATAATCAAATGAATGCCGAAGCCCGCGAACAGCGTACCAGCAAAGCCGTCGATCCACTTCGCGGCTTTCTGGTAGCCACGACGCATGGTCGGCAGCGCGAACAGGCTCGCCACCACGGTAAACCAGGCGAGGGTTTCGAGGATAATCATCAGGAAAATCCCCCAGCGTGCGTCTGCACCGACATTGTCGCCAACGAACAGTGAAAACACAGAGCCAAAATAGATAATCGCTTTCGGGTTCGCCAGGTTGGTCAGCAGCCCTTTCATAAAGCTGCGGCCACTTTTCGCCAGCTCAACCTGCGGTTCCGGTGCGGCGTGATTCTCTTTTTTCAGCGCACCGCGCAGCATCTGGTAACCCATCCAGCACAGGTACAGGCCACCACCGACCATAATAATGGTGTGCAGCCACGCCATTTTTTCGATGATCAGGTTAAGACCAAGCAGCGCCACGCCCGCCCAGACCATCACGCCACAGGTAATGCCGAGTACGCCCATCATCGCTTCTTTGCGGGAGCGACTGATCGCGGTCTGCGACACGAAAAAGAAGTCCGGGCCCGGGCTCATCAACGCAATGATGTGCACCAGCGCCACTGTCAGAAACAGAGTTAACATAACGTACTCGCGGGGAATAATTCAGTGAGTAACCATATTGGCACTTTTTATTGCAGTTGACTACTCATCATCGTCGCCATCCACATGTGCGCGGATCAACGCCATAAACTCTTTACCAAAGCGCTCCAGTTTACGCATCCCCACGCCGTTGACGCTAAGCATTTCGCTGGCGGAAACCGGCATCTGCTCTGCCATTTCAATCAGCGTCGCATCGTTGAAGACCACGTAAGGCGGAATGTTCTCTTCATCGGCGATGGCTTTACGCAGCTTGCGCAGTTTGGAAAACAGTTTACGGTCATAATTGCCCACTGCGGCTTTCTGCATCACGCGCGGTTTCAGGGCGACAATGCGCGGTACCGCCAGCATCAGCGGCATCTCACCACGAACAATGGGCCGCGCGGCGTCGGTGAGCTGTAAGGCGGAGTGCTGGGCGATGTTCTGCATCGCAAAGCCCATATGAATCAACTGGCGAATCACGCTCACCCAATGCTCATGACTCTTTTCACGCCCCATGCCGTAGACCTTGAGTTTATCGTGGCCAAACTCGCGAATACGCTGGTTGTTGGCGCCGCGAATCACTTCCACCACGTACCCCATCCCGAAGCGTTGATTCACCCGATAAATCGTCGAGAGCGCGATCTGTGCGTCGTTCAACCCATCGTACTGCTTTGGCGGGTCGAGGCAGATATCGCAGTTACCGCACGGCTCCTGACGCCCTTCGCCAAAATAGTTCAGC
Organism: Pseudocitrobacter sp. CD920760; assembly: GCF_057782505.1. Lineage (NCBI taxonomy): Bacteria > Pseudomonadati > Pseudomonadota > Gammaproteobacteria > Enterobacterales > Enterobacteriaceae > Pseudocitrobacter > Pseudocitrobacter sp. CD920760. Next base: position 170,782 of record NZ_CM173490.1, on the reverse strand, counting down.
AACACCAAACGGCGGCAGGTTTGCGCCTCGGCAAACGCGCCCATCGCGTTGAGCTTATGCCGTTCGATATCCTGTAGTGGCCCGGCGGGTTTCTCTTCAAGGCAACGGCGCAGCCATGCCATATCCGCCGGATCGTAAAACAGCATCGCTTCCGCAGGCAGGCCATCGCGCCCGGCGCGGCCCGTTTCCTGATAGTAGGATTCAATATTACGCGGAATGTCGAAGTGCACGACAAAGCGCACGTTGGGTTTGTTGATGCCCATCCCGAACGCCACAGTGGCAACCACGATTTGCAGGTCATCACGCTGGAATTTTTCCTGCACCTCTGCCCGCACGGCGTTATCCAGCCCGGCGTGATACGCGCCGGCGCTAATACCCCGGCTTTGCAGGCGTGCGGCGGTGTCTTCCACCTTCGCGCGGCTGTTACAGTAGATAATGCCGGACTTGCCGCGTTGCTCCTGCACGTAACGCATCAGTTGATCGAGCGGCTTGAACTTCTCCATCAGCATGTAGCGAATGTTGGGGCGGTCGAAACTGCTGATTTGAATAAGCGGGTCGTTCAGCCCCAGCAGGCGAACAATGTCGCGACGCGTCGTGTCGTCAGCCGTGGCGGTAAGCGCCATAAACGGCAGCGCCGGGAAGCGCTGACGCAGCTGGCCTAATGCCGCATATTCCGGGCGGAAATCATGGCCCCATTGCGAAATACAGTGCGCTTCATCGACCGCCAGCATCACCGGATTCCAGTGGGCGAGATGCTCCAGGAAGTTATCCAGCATCAGGCGTTCCGGAGCGATGTAGAGCAGGCGAATCTGCCCGCTACGACAGCCCGCCATCACTTCCTGCTGCTGCTCGCGGCTCTGCGTTGAGTTGATGCAGGCCGCCGCCACGCCGTTGGCGGTAAGCTGATCGACCTGGTCTTTCATCAGCGAGATCAGCGGCGATACCACCACCGTCAGGCCATTCAGCACCAGCGCCGGGATTTGATAACAGAGCGACTTGCCGCCGCCTGTCGGCATAACCACCAGGCAATCGCGCCCTTCCAGCACGGTATCAATAATGTTTTCCTGGCCCGGGCGGAACTGCTGGTAGCCAAAGGTTTCCTGCAAAACCTGTTTAGCCAGCGATTCCTGATTCAATACTTCCGCCTGTGCCACATTGACTCCGTTTACCGAAAAAATAAAAACAGGCGCTATTTTCAGCGCCTGCGTTCTAAACTGCAACGTTTTAGACGAATTCCTTCGGCCATGCTCGCAACATCATGGGAAAGCCCGCGTTAAAACAGATCGTTAAGCATGACACCCACGCCCACACGCGTTTGATTGAAATTGTAGTCAATCAGCGATTCGCCGTAGCCGCTATAAACCTGGGTATAAAGGCGAACGTGCTTGCTGATAGGATAGCTGACGCCCACTTCCGCGCCGCCGTAACCGGTGTTCCAGTTATACTGGCCCTGCGCACTCAGTACCGCGTCACCCAGTTGGTAACCGACTTTCAGACGATAGTAGCCCATATATTTGGTGATATCCGGGTTATCGTTGGAGTTCCCCACCACATACCAGGGTTTCACCTCGACCAGCCAGTTGCCATTTTGCGCCATCAGGCGCGTATAGAGACGGTTCCAGCTACGAGACGTGGGGTCTGAGCGACCATTTGAATCATGGTTGAAACCAAATTCCACGTCGCGCAGCGTCCAGCCTTCCCATGAATAATCGGTGGCGAAACCCAGGAACAGCTGCGGTTCATAGTTGGTTTCGCGAAACGGCGAAGATTCACCACTGTTCGACAACTGCCACCAGGAACGCTGGGTATACGATGCGCCCAGCACCGAGTTATCACCCAGAATGCCGCGCCATAACGGGAAGGCCAGGCTGAGCTGAAACTTCACTTCATCTTTGCGCGCGTGCTCGGCCCAATCGTAGGAACTGATCGCTTCTTTATTGAGATCGCTGGTCCAGGTGTAAAGCAAGTAGTTGCTTTCATAAGGATAAAGCGTGAAGGGATTATCATGTTCCTGCAGCAGGTTAGCCATGATACTGCCTTTTACAGCAGGCGTGTCGTGAACCGATTTAATTGTCGCTTCCTGCGCGAACGCTGAAACAGGCAGCACTGCCGCCAATAACCAACTCCGGGTGAGCTGCATCAGTCATGTTCTCCTGAACAAATAAATTCATATAGTGAATGCTTGAATGTCATTCATTTTACATACTTAAGCATTTAATGCTCAGTAATCCATTCCTAATGTAGAAAACAACATTTCATAGGCATAAAATCAACATTTCGTTAACGAATGAAAGGGTTGTTATGTCTTCTGAACTCACTGCCGATGCCGCGCTGAAGCTGGTCGGTGAAATCTTTGTTTATCACATGCCGTTCAACCGGGCGCTTGGCCTGGAGCTGGAACGTTATGAAAAAGACTTCGCCAAACTCAACTTTAATAACCAGCCGATGATGGTGGGTAACTGGGCGCAAAGTATTCTGCACGGCGGTGTGATCGCTTCAGCGCTGGATGTCGCGGCAGGCCTGGTCTGCGTCGGCAGTACATTGACGCGCCACGACACCATCAACGAAGAAGAGCTGCGTCAGCGTCTCTCACGGATGGGAACCATCGATTTACGCGTTGATTATTTACGGCCGGGGCGCGGCAACCGCTTCACCGCCACCAGCACCCTGCTGCGCGCAGGCAACAAAGTCGCCGTCGCGCGCGTGGAGCTGCACAACGAAGAGCAGGTCCACATCGCCAGCGCGACCGCCACATATATGGTGGGATAAACAGTAAAATCGGGTAAAATCAGTTTACTTTTTTGTAACGGATGACTCCGATGGATGCCAAACAGACGCGGCAGGGCGTGCTTCTCGCCCTCGCCGCCTATTTTATTTGGGGTATCGCTCCGGCGTACTTCAAACTTATCTACTATGTGCCTGCCGATGAGATTCTGACGCACCGCGTGATCTGGTCCTTCTTCTTCATGGTGGCGCTCATCAGCATCAGCCGTCAGTGGTCTATGGTGAAAGCGCTGCTGCAAACGCCGAAGAAAATCTTCATGCTGGCGATCTCTGCACTGCTGATTGGCGGTAACTGGCTGCTGTTTATCTGGTCGGTGAACAATCACCATATGCTGGAAGCGAGCCTGGGTTACTTTATTAACCCGCTGGTGAATATTCTACTGGGGATGCTGTTCCTCGGTGAGCGCTTCCGCCGGATGCAGTGGCTGGCTGTGGCCCTCGCTGCCTGCGGCGTGCTGGTACAGCTCTGGACGTTCGGCTCACTGCCGATTATCGCGCTCGGACTGGCATTCAGCTTCGCCTTCTATGGCCTGGTGCGCAAAAAAATCGCTGTCGATGCGCAAACCGGCATGCTATTTGAAACCCTGTGGCTGCTGCCGGTCGCGGCCATTTATCTGTTTGGCATTGCCGACAGCGCGACCAGCCATATGGGCAGCAACAGTTTGTCGCTGAATCTGCTGCTGATTGCCGCAGGCGTGGTGACGACGATTCCGTTGCTCTGTTTCACCGGTGCGGCAACCCGTTTACGCTTATCAACGCTGGGCTTCTTCCAGTATATCGGCCCAACCCTGATGTTTATCCTGGCGGTGACCTTCTACGGTGAAACGCCGGGTGCCGATAAAATGGTGACATTTGCCTTTATCTGGGTGGCACTGGCAATCTTTATTATGGATGCGGTGTATACGCAGCGGCGGGGACGTCGGGGATAACCGTGTGCCGGATGGCGGCTTCGCCTTATCCGGCCTGGGTTTTGGCGTTATGTTTGAACGGGGAAGTAGGCCTGATAAGCGCAGCGCCATCAGGCAACGAACTTACAGCCAGTTCTTCCGTTTAAAGTACAGATATGGCGCCAGCCCGGCGAGCATCATAAAGATAATCGCGCCTGGGTAGCCGAAGCTCCACTTCAGCTCCGGCATAAACTCGAAGTTCATCCCATAGCTGGAGGCCACCAGCGTCGGCGGCAGGAAGACCACGGAAACCACCGAGAAGATCTTAATGATGCGGTTCTGCTCGATGTTAATAAAGCCCATCGCCGCCTGCATCAGGAAGTTGACCTTCTGGAACAGTGATTCGTTGTGCGGCAGCAGGGATTCGATATCTCGCAGAATTTCACGCGCCTGCTCCAGCTGCACCGCCGGTAAACGCGCTTTACGCACCAGAAAGTTAAGCGCGCGCTGGGTATCCATCAGACACAAACGCACCTTCCAGCCGATATCTTCCAGTTCTGCCAGCGTGGAAAGCGCCTCGTCATATTCATCGCCCTGATGACCTTCCATGATGACGCGGCTGAGTTTTTCCAGATCGCTGTAGATGTTTTCAATTTCATCCGCCAGCTGTTCAATCTTAGTTTCAAAGAGATCGAGCAGCAGCTCATAAGCATTCCCGTCAACCATCGACTGGTTACGGGCACGCATGCGATAAAGACGAAACGCCGGTAGCTCACGTTCGCGCAGGGTGAAGAGTCGCCCTTCGCGGATGGTGAACGCCACGGTGGAGTTACCTGCGTGATCGTCTGCATCTTCATAGAAGAAGAAGGAGTGGATGTGCAAACCGTCTTCGTCTTCAAAGAAACGCGCGGATGCTTCGATGTCTTCCAGTTCAGGGCGCGTGGCCAGGTTCTGGCCCAATTCCTTTTGCACACGGTTTCGTTCTTCATCGTCGGGTTCGACTAAATCAACCCACACCGAGCTGGCGAGATGGCTGATTTCGTCCGCTTCAAGACGCGTTAAACGATTTTTTTCCAGTTGAAATGCGCTCAGCATGACCGGGACTCCCAATGCAAAAAATTATCGGACAGCCGGTGGGCACACAGAAACAAATTGGGTTTCAGACCATTAAACAGCCTGACTCATTGCGACGGGGAAATGACACGAGTCGCCGACAACCGCTAAGGCTATCAGCATAAGAGGATAGCCTTAGGAGTTGTTCCTGAATGACAGGAGAGTGAGCCAGCATCTACTGGGTGTGTCCAAGGCATTTGTCCTCTTAGCGTAATCGTGCGCGCATGTTACGCCAGCAAAAAAACCGCGTCAACACGCAACGGAATGCTAAATGGTAAGATTTACCTCATTCACTGTAAGGCTAGCAGACTCTCAGAAAATAACGATACTTTTCGGACAGTTAGACTGTTTCCAGCTTGGCGTATGCCGCAACCAGCCATTTGATCCCCTGCCCCTGGAACGCGACCTGCAAGCGGCTGTGCTCGCCGCTGCCTTCAAGATTGACGATAGTACCTTCGCCAAACTTAGCGTGGCGCACGCGCTGGCCGAGTTTATAACCGGTGTCATTTTCGGAAATTGGCGTCCCCATGCGCTGATGGCTTACCGGGCGGCTGACGGTGGCGCGCAGGCGTACCTCTTCCACGCAGTTCTCCGGCAGCTCGCCGATAAAGCGCGACGGACGGTGATAGACCTCTTTACCGTACAAGCGGCGCGTTTCGGCGTAGGTCAGCGTCAGTTTCTGCATCGCACGCGTCACGCCAACGTAGGCCAGACGGCGCTCCTCTTCCAGACGCCCGCCTTCTTCCAGCGACATCTGGCTCGGGAACATGCCCTCTTCCATGCCGACGATAAACACCTGCGGGAATTCCAGCCCTTTCGCCGAGTGCAGCGTCATCAGCTGCACCGCGTCCTGCCAGGTGTCCGCCTGCCCTTCGCCCGCTTCCAGCGCGGCATGAGACAGAAACGCCTGCAACGGCATTAAATCTTCGTCTTCTTCGTTGTACGCGAACTGGCGCGTCGCCGTCACCAGTTCGTCTAAGTTTTCGATTCGCGTCTGTCCCTTCTCGCCCTTTTCCTGCTCGTACATCATGCGCAGGCCGGAGTCTTTCACCACGCGGTCTGTCTGCACGTGCAGCGGCATATCCGCCGTTTCCTGGGCCAGCGCGTCAATCAGTTCCATAAAGCGCTGCAATGCGCTCGCCGCGCGTCCTGCCAGCGCTTTTTCCTGCAACAGCTCGCGGCACGACTGCCACAGCGTAAGCTGACGATCGCGCGAGGTCTGGCGCACCACATCCAGCGTGCGATCGCCGATGCCGCGCGTCGGCGTGTTCACCACGCGCTCAAACGCCGCGTCGTCGTTGCGGTTGGCAATCAGGCGCAGATATGAGAGCGCATCTTTGATTTCCTGACGTTCGAAGAAGCGCATACCGCCGTAAATACGGTACGGCATGCTCGCCTGCAGTAACGCCTCTTCCAGCACGCGCGACTGGGCGTTGCTGCGATAGAGAATGGCGCACTGATCCAGCGCGCCGCCGTTGTCCTGCCAGGTTTTGATACGGTTGACCACAAAACGCGCTTCGTCGAGTTCGTTGAAGGCGCAATAGAGCGAGATAGGTTCGCCGTCGGCACCGTCGGTCCACAGTTTTTTACCGAGACGACCGTTATTGTTCTCAATCAGGGCGTTCGCCGCGCTCAGAATATTGCTGGTAGAACGGTAGTTCTGCTCCAGACGGATAGTTTCGGCACCGGGGAAATCGTTGAGGAAGCGCTGGATATTTTCCACCTGCGCGCCACGCCAGCCGTAGATTGACTGGTCGTCATCGCCCACAATCATTACTTTACCGGTGTCGCCCGCCAGCAGGCGGATCCAAGCGTATTGAATGTTGTTGGTATCCTGGAATTCGTCCACCAGGATATTTGTGAAGCGCTCGCGATAGTGCTGAAGAATGTGCGGCTTGTTAAGCCACAGTTCATGCGCGCGCAGCAGCAGTTCGGCGAAATCCACCAGCCCTGCGCGGTCGCACGCTTCCTGATAAGCCTGATAAACTTTCTGCCAGGTTTGTTCAACCGGGTTGCCGTAGCTTTGAATGTGGTGCGGACGCAGCCCTTCGTCTTTCTGGCTGTTGATGTACCACATCGCCTGACGCGGCGGCCACTGCTTCTCGTCGAGGTTCATCGCTTTGATCAGACGTTTCAGCAGGCGCAGTTGGTCTTCGCTATCAAGGATTTGAAAATCCTGCGGCAGATTGGCGTCCAGGTGGTGCGCGCGCAGTAAGCGGTGCGCCAGCCCGTGGAAGGTGCCGACCCACATGCCGCCCTGCGTAGTGCCCATCAGTTGCCCGATACGGTGACGCATCTCCGCCGCCGCTTTGTTGGTAAACGTTACCGCCATAATGGAATACGGCGAGCAGTTTTCCACGGTCATCAGCCAGGCGATACGGTGAACCAGTACGCGCGTCTTACCACTGCCCGCCCCAGCCAGCACCAGCATGTTGGTGCGCGAAGCGGCGACGGCTTCGCGCTGTTTGTCATTAAGGCTGTCGAGCAGGTAAGAAACGTCCATTGATGGCACCGCCGCGTTAAGAATAGATAAACTGCGAAATGCCCGGTGGCGCTTCGCTTACCGGGCCTACGTTACCGTAGGGCGGATAAGCGTAGCGCCATCCGCCAAAACCCCTGGAATTTTATACAGAACTATTGAGGATTATATCAGCGAGGTCAGCGATGCCAACCGGGAAATTTCGATATGCGGCAGTAAACGGCTATCAGCCACCTGCATCAGGTCTGCATCTTGCGGTTTGATCCAGCATGCCTGTAACCCGCTGCGAATCGCGCCCGCGACGTCCGTCGTCAGGTCATCGCCCACATGCAGAATGGCGCTAAGCGGCACATCCAGCTTTTCAGCGGCCAGATGATACATATCGGCAAACGGCTTCGAGCGCCCATCCGGCCCGGCGCGCAGCACAAACTTAAAATAATCGTTCAGGCCAAACAGCTCCGGCTGGGCATTACCATTGGTGATCGCCACCAGCGGCCATTTTTCCGCAAGCTTTGCCAGCGTATCGTGCGTTTCCTGCGGAACATCAATTCGGCTGCGCCATTGCGCGAAATTGGCCATCGCCGCATTTGCGCCAATCGCCGCTTCCTGCGCGGTTAAGCCCGCGTTGAGCATGCCCAGTTCCAGTGCGCGGCGACGCCATTCGGTGACATCGTGATAAATTTCCGGCTCCGCTTTGCGCAGCGCGTCGCGTAGTTGCTGTAAATCGCGGTTTTCGAAATGGCGCAGTGCCGGATGATAGCTGCGCACAAATGCCAGCGATTCCTGCTGGGTGCGATCAATCACCGGATGGTTGTCGTACAGGGTGTCGTCCAGGTCAAACGTCAGTGCGGCGATGTGGCCCAGTGGTCGGTAAAAACGCATTATTTCCCCCGTTTAGCGCGTGGATGCGCGGCATCGTACACCGAGGCGAGGTGTTGAAAATCAAGATGGGTATAGATTTGGGTGGTCGAGAGATTGGCGTGCCCCAACAGCTCCTGCACACCGCGCAGATCGCCGCTCGACTCCAGCATGTGGGTCGCAAATGAGTGACGCAGTTTGTGCGGATGCACGTGACTGTTCAGGCCCTGCTTGATACCCCACTCGGCAAACCGCTTTTGGACGTTACGCGCCGAGATACGTTTCCCCAGTTTGGAAAGAAACAGCGCGTCATCGTCGCTACCAAACAGCCCACGTAAATCGAGCCAATGCTCAATCCACGCCACCGCGTTGCGGCCAATGGGCAGGCGGCGCTCTTTGCTGCCTTTGCCCATCACCCACACTTCCCCGGTGTCGAGGTCGAGATGTTTGATATCCAGGTTCACCAGTTCAGAAAGACGCAGACCGGCGCCGTACATCACTTCCAGCATCGCGCGGTCGCGTACCGCCAGCGGATCGTTAATATCGATATCCAGCAGGCGATTGACGTCATCAACGTCGATATTTTTCGGCAGATGGCGCGGGGCTTTTGGCGCGGAGATCCCTTTTGCCGGATTCGCGGGCAGCTCGCCCTGGCTCACCATCCAGTCAAAAAAGCTGCGCAACGCCGACAAGCGTAACGCCAGGCTGGCCGCCCCCAGCCCTTTTCGGCGGCTGCGGGTGGCAAAGCTGCGCACCATGGCAGCATCACATTGTTGCCAGCGCTTCAGGCTCATCTGCTGGGCCAGTTCAATGATGGCATCAAGCTGACGCTGATAATTGAGAAGCGTAATCGGGCTAAGCTGGCGCTCGACGCCCAGATAACGCAGAAAACGCGTTACTGCCGCAGAGAGAAGTTCGTCATTCATGCGCGCTCAATCCAGCGCTCCAGCAGACCTGGCAGCATCAGCGCCACTTCCTGCAGAAGCTGCGTACCCTGCCCGGCTTCATAGTGATGCGCATCGCGGCTGGTAAACAGAATCACGCCGAGGTCAGCGTCGCTGCCCATCATCGACATCGCCACCGACCCAACGGCTTTCGCTTCCGGCAGCACCACCAGCAGCTCAGGGCCGTTCAGCGTGCCCAGATAGTGGCGCTCCTGACCAAGACGCTGAATACGCAGCGGTTCAAACGCCTGGCGCGACAGCACCAGTTGGGTGTATTTCGACGGCGCGCCCAAACGCCAGCGATCGGCAAAGAGACGTATTGATGCGCCCGCAAGGCCCAGATCGCGCGCCCAGCGGTGAAAGCGCAACAGCAAATCGTCGAGACTTTCCGCGCTCGCCAGGCGATTTTGCAGATGCAGCAAACGGTAGAACAGCCCTTCGTTGGCCGTGGCCTGCTCCATCAGCAGCGACATGTTCTCTTCAAGCGTATGAATATGATTACGCGCGCGCGCCATGTGCCACTCAACCAGCGACACCGTACCGCGCACCGGGTGTGGAACACGCATCTGTTCCACGACCGCGGCATTACGTATAAAGAATTCAGGATGTTGCAACAGATAATCCACGACGGCGCGATCGTCGAGCGCGCTTAATGCTTCCTGCTGTTCTTCCCCGACTTGTTTCATAAGTGAATAAATCCGTCATAGACGTGTGCCGCCGGGCCAGTCATATACAACGGTTGACCCGGGCCTCTCCAGGCGATATCCAGACGTCCGCCCGGTAACTCCACGCGAACCTCTTCGTCCAGTAGCCCCTGCTGGATACCCACAGCCACCGCCGCACAAGCGCCGCTGCCGCAAGCCTGCGTCTCACCCGCGCCGCGCTCATAGACGCGCAAACGGATGTGATCGCGTTTAACCACCTGCATAAAACCGATGTTGGCGCGTTCCGGAAAGCGATCGTGGCTTTCCATCACCGGGCCCAGCGACTCAACCGCCGCCGTTTCAACATCATCGACCTGAATCACGCAGTGCGGGTTACCCATTGAGACCACGCCGCACAATACTGTCTGCTCGGCCGCTCGCATAATATAGGTCTTTTCCGCTTTGTTGGCGCGGAACGGCACCTGCGAAGGTTCGAAGTTCGGCTCGCCCATATTCACGCGAACCAGATCGTCATCTGTCACACTTAATACCATACGCCCGTTGGCGGTGCTGACGCGAATATCACGTTTATTGGTCAGGCCTTTCAGACGCACGAAACGCGCAAAGCAGCGCGCCCCGTTGCCACATTGCGACACTTCGCTGCCGTCGGCATTAAAGATGCGATAGTGGAAATCGAGATCGGGATCGTAAGGCGGCTCGACGACCAGCAGTTGGTCGAAGCCGACGCCCAGATGCCTGTCCGCCAGACGACGAATCAATTCCGGCGAGAAAAACACATTCTGCGTCACCGCGTCGACGACCATAAAATCGTTGCCAAGGCCATGCATTTTAGAGAACTGCATTATCTACTCCAGTTACGCGGAACAGAACGGTGATATCAATAGTTGACTTGCGTCGGGCCGCCGTCGTCACCGCGATCGTTACGATCCGGCGAATCCGTTTGGATCTGGCTATCCACGGGTTTAGTCGGCGTTGGCGCCGTTTTATCAGCCGGTGGGAAATAGAGCGGGCCTTTAAGGCCGCAACCGGTAAGGCTAAACAGCACAGCCAACACGGCCAGCGGTCGGAAAATGTTCTTCATTCCAGGGTACCTGTAGTTCAAGACTTTCTGCTTTCTATCATCGCAGGAGAAGGCGTAAAAGCAAGCGTTTAGCATCTCTTTATGGAATCCGAAAAGCAGCGGATTGTCATGATTGTAACGTATTCAGGTTGGGGAATAGGGTTTACTTGGGGTTTTGTGGGGAAGATGACTCGCCAGGATTGGCTAGCAGTCCCGTGACGCGCATTTTCCTTTGGCCGGAAGGACAAACTGGCACAGAGCATTTTCCACCGCTCATGATGATTATTAAAGAAGGAAATGGAATGCAAAAAATAGCCTTACGGATTGGCATAGCTCTAAGCATCATGGCCGCAAGCAGCTTCAATTACGCGGCCACAAGCGAGATACAAAAACCAAACATCATCCTGGATGCAACCACATTAGGCACTGACAGCGATGAGATTAGCCGTCCCCTCGACATTAACGATGATGGCATTTCCGAAACGCTTAACTGCACGTATTCACCTTCCACGCCTCCCGCTGCCTGCGGGAAAGATGATTGTGGATATACCGCGAGTGACGCACCGACTATGGCTTGCAGTATTATGACCCCGGATAACTCCAAAATTAACATTGACTATTTTTGTAGCAAAATTAGCCTGATGAAAGAAAAGAATCATGGCGTACACAACCTGTTATGCGACGAGGATGCAATCTTGCGTTGGAATGGGACGAGGTATGAAGGTTAAGTTTTATAGCCGAACCATGTTGATTTCACTGTTAGACGAAACAACTTATACTGCCGCCATCACTTAAAAACAGGAAACTACAATGAACGACAGTGAATTTCATCGCCTTGCCGACACCCTGTGGATGACCATTGAAGAGCGTCTGGACGACTGGGATGGCGACAGCGATATCGACTGCGAAATCAACGGCGGCGTGCTGACCATCAGTTTTGAGAACGGCAGCAAAATCATTATCAACCGTCAGGAGCCGCTGCATCAGGTGTGGCTGGCGACCAAGCAGGGCGGCTACCATTTTGACCTGAAAGGCGATGAGTGGATTTGCGATCGCAGCGGCGAAACCTTCTGGGATTTACTGGAGCAGGCGGCGACGCATCAGGCGGGTGAAGCGGTGAGTTTCCGCTGAGTTTTATTGCCGGATGCGGCTTCGCCTTATCCGGCCTACCGTAACCAACGGCGCGCAATACTTACGAAAAATACTGCTGCAATAACGGCGCGTCGTTATCCTGATTACTCGGCGGGATCGTGCCAATCTCCTGGCTGCGGTAAGGAATAACCTGCGCGCGGCCATCAACTTTCACAATCTGGTAGAACTGCGGCAGGTTGAAGTTGATAAAGCTTGAGCCGTAGGTAAAGCGATCGTGCGAAGACGAGTAGAAGCGGCTAACGTCGCGCACCAGCTCCTCTTTGCTGCCTTCACAGTGGTGATACACTTCCGCGCGGTTGGTTTCATCCAGAATATAGATGTTAAAGCCCTGCTCTTCGCCGGAATCTTCAAAGAAGAACTGAATGATCCCTTCGCTGGCAAAGCCATCCACCACCTGCGGCAGTTTGACGTGGTTGGTTTCCACCTGCACCGACAAACCATGTAGTTTGTTGTGCGAGATAGCGCCATAGAACTCGATGGCGTTTTCCAGCTTCTGCACCGAGACGTTCAGACGTTCGAAGAACAGGCCCCAGGTTTGGCCGGAGACGCGCAGCGCTTTGAAGCGCCCGGTTTCCTGGCGCGTGCTGGAAAGGCGCAGGTCGATACATTCCGAAACCAGCTGCTGGACACGGGTACGAATCAGGCCGCGTAAATGTTGGCTATAGCAGAACACTTCCACGCTATCCGGCGGAGCGGCGTCCTGGTGCATTTTGCCGAGAATCGTTTTCAGCGCTTCAATCATCGCCTGCTCGCCGTTGAAGTGCAGCGTACGCACCTCGTTCCACGAGTTGCGATACAGCAGGTCAACGCTGCCGACGAGGCAGTTTTGTTCTTCGCCAAAGCTGAAGACATCGAGCTTACGGAAGTCGAAATGGACGACCTGATTGCGGAAAGCCGCCGTCGGGTCATATTCCAGGTTGACGATAATCGCCAGATGGCGAATTTCACACGGGCTGTAAAGCGCTTTTGGTGTCGGCGCAGGCAGGCGTAATGGGAAATGATGGGAAACATCCGCCACCATCTCCTGCAATTTTGCCAGGTCGACAATACCGTTGCCCTTAATAAACAGGCGGGTGCGTGAGGTCAGCAGGCCGTTAAACCAGGCCCATGCCACCAGCTTATTAAGATAGCGGTTATATTCCAGCGGCTGATGGCTGACAATCGATTCCATATTCGGCGCGCGGTTGTAGAGATACCAACCGGTACGGTTGGCACGGCCCGGCGGCACGTGGATGAAGGTCAGGTTCGGCTCGGAAAGATCCGGTGAAATCTGCGGGTTCACCAGCGTCACTTTGCCCGGCAGCGCTTCAAACGCCGCGTACAGTTTACGGGTCAGTACCCCGATATCCTGCGGGCTGGCGGAGACGCTCAGGTTGTTGCGACGCGCGAAACGAATCAGGTTACGGTAGCTCTGCATCATCGCGTCGAGCAATTCGTTGTGCGCTTCGCGCACCTGATCGATTTTCCAGTTTGCCCGGTTATCCAGCATGGCGAGACGCGCTTCGTCCCAGCCCCACTCTTTCACCAGTTGGCTGACCACTTCACGACGCCAGCCGACGCACGCGCGTTCGCGGCTCAGCTTTTCGCACACTTTCAGATAGAAGCAGCGGCGTACAAGGTCAAGACGCGTATCATCGTCAATCGCTTTGAGATAGTCAGTAACGCGTTCCAGCATCATGCAGTAGGAGTCGAGACCAAATGAAACAATCTCGCCATCGTGCAGGCGCTGTTTGATATCTTTCGCCAGCAGGCGCGTATTGGGATATTCCCAGGAGTAGGCTTCCAGCAGCAGGGTTTTCAGCACCGCTTTGTACGGTGAGTCGATACTCTTATACAGCTGCCACAGGCTGGCGCCAAAGTACTCTTCCGCCGACAGCGAACTCAACCCGCCAAGGTCGAGCCACTCGTTCGGCGTCAGCACGCCCTGCGCGTAGAGCGTCATGACGTAGTCGTCGTAATGCTCTTCTTCTTCGCACGGCACCATATTCCACAGAATACGTTTCCCCGCGAGGCGCACGGCAGTGCGATAAAATTCATCCAGCAGCAAGATGTGCTGCGTGGAGCCGCAGTCTTCGCCGCCCAGGCTGCCGCTTTCGTTATGACGGAAGCGGTTTTCGTCGATCAGGAAGAAGCTGACTTCCACGCCCAGCGAAGCGGCCCAGCTTTCCAGCAGGCTGCATTTGCGTTGCAGAAGTTGACGTTCGTCGTTATCGAGCCAGGACTGGTGACAAACCCAGATATCGAGGTCAGAAGAGCAGCTTTGCCCAACGGACGAGGTGCTGCCCATTGAGTAGACGCCGGTTATCGGCAGCTCGCCTTTTGGCGAGGCCTGCGGCGGCATACCACGGTGCAGTTCAAGTTCGTCGAGGTAGTGGCGTTGGGTTTCATCAGGCGTGTAGAGGCAAATGCCTTTGGGAACGTTACCGTCGAGGTAACCCGGCATCAGTGGGTGATGATAATGTAATAATGTCGGCAGCAGACTGTAAACCTGTTGGAAAGCAGGCCCCATGGCAGCAAGCGCGCGATCCACACGCAGTTGATTGATGGCATCCAGTCTCTGTTTCAGTGTCTCAATATAGAGGTACAAGACATATCGCCTGATGTTCAAAACCTGGCGTAGCGCCCGTGAAGGGAAGTACGGAGGTTTTTAGAATTTCAACAAGAATCGTGGCCTTTGTCGCCCGTCCTTATGATTATGGTGGTGCGGACGAACAAATGGTTTAAAACGTGATCAATTTAACACCTTGCTGGTTGACCGTAAAGAAAGTTGCACTACATACAAGTGTAGCACCGTTTGTTATCTGTAAATTCCACAATACGTTTAGGTCTATATTGGAAACTTCCAGAAAATACGGGCAACCCAGACATTGCGCAAACACCGTGAAAACTAACATCATTAAAGCAACAATGTTAGGATGGGCCGTGGACGACAATGACGGTAACAAGCATGTTAGACAAAGTTTTGAGAATTGCCACACGCCAAAGTCCTCTTGCACTTTGGCAGGCACACTATGTTAAAGACCGCCTGATGGCCTGTCATCCAGGGCTGACGGTTGAACTCGTGCCGCTGGTGACGCGCGGCGATGTGATCCTTGATACCCCGCTGGCAAAAGTGGGCGGTAAAGGGCTCTTTGTAAAAGAGCTTGAGCTGGCATTGCTGGAAAACCGGGCCGATATCGCCGTTCACTCCATGAAAGATGTTCCCGTCGATTTCCCTGAAGGCCTGGGGCTGGTGACCATTTGCGAGCGTGAAGATCCGCGCGATGCATTCGTCTCTAACCACTATGCCTCGCTGGACGATTTACCGGCAGGCAGCATCGTCGGCACCTCCAGCCTGCGTCGCCAGTGCCAGATTGCGGAATATCGTCCCGATTTAGAGATTCGTTCGCTGCGCGGTAACGTCGGCACGCGTCTTGGAAAACTGGATAACGGCGATTACGACGCCATTATTCTGGCCGTCGCCGGTCTGAAACGTCTGAAACTTGACGATCGCATTCGACAGGCGATGCCGCCTGAGCAATCATTACCGGCTGTCGGCCAGGGCGCCGTCGGCATCGAATGTCGCCTGGATGATGACGTTACGCGTACGCTGCTGGCACCGCTTAACGATGCGCCAACCGCCACCCGCGTACTGGCGGAACGCGCCATGAACACGCGTCTGGAAGGCGGCTGTCAGGTGCCGATTGGCAGCTACGCCGAACTGACTGACGGCGAACTGTGGCTACGTGCGCTGGTTGGCGCGCCGGATGGTTCACAGATGGTGCGCGGCGAACGACGCGGCAAGCCGGAAGACGCTGAACGCATGGGCGTTGAGCTCGCTGAGGAACTGTTGAACAACGGTGCGCGCGAGATCCTCACCGCCGTCTACAACGGAGAGAAGCCCGAATGAGTATCCTGGTCACCCGCCCGTCTCCAAAAGGAGAAGAATTAGTGAGCCGTTTGCGCGCACTGGGGCGAGTGGCCTGGAGCTTTCCGCTGATTGAAATCACCCCCGGTCGCGAACTTGCGCGCCTCTCTCCCGCACTGAACGCCCTAAGCTCTGACGATTTGCTCTTCGCGTTATCACCGCACGCTGTGTCATTTGCCCAGTCTCAATTGCAGCAACAGGGCCAGCACTGGCCGCAGCAGGCGGCCTGTTTCGCCATTGGGCGCAGCACCGCGCTGGCGTTGCATCAGGTGAGCGGCTGCCAGGTGCGGTATCCTTTGGATCGGGAAATCAGCGAAGTCTTGCTACAATTACCTGAATTACAAAATATTGCGGGTAAGAAAGCGCTCATCTTACGTGGCAATGGCGGGCGTGAGTTGTTAGGCGAAACGCTGGCCGCACGCGGCGCTGAAGTCACATTCTGTGAATGTTATCAACGCAGCGCTGTCCATTATGATGGCGCGGAAGAAGCCATGCGCTGGCAGAAACGTGAGGTGTCGACTCTCGTCGTCACCAGCGGGGAAATGTTACACCAACTTTGGGCACTCATTCCGCAATGGTATCGCGAGCACTGGCTGCTGCGCTGCCGTTTGCTGGTTGTCAGTGAGCGTCTTGCACAACTGGCCCGGGAGCTGGGCTGGCAGGAAATTCAGGTTGCCGATAGCGCTGACAACGATGCGCTGCTGCGCGCACTACAATAACTTCAAAACTGGAAGCCATAATGACGGATCAAAAAGAAAACTCCGCCGTGGTTGAAGAGACCAGGGAGGCCGTGGAGACCACGCCACAGCCAGAAGCACAAAAACCCACTGACGCCGAAAAGAAAACCGGCGGCGCGAAAACCAGCCTGGTGCTGAGCGCCGTGGCGATCGCTATTGCGCTGGCGGCGGGCGTGGGGCTGTATGGCTGGGGAAAACAGCAGGCCGTAAATCAAACCACTGCCAATGACACGCTGGCAAATCAACTCGTCGCGCTGCAAAAAGCGCAGGACGACCAGAAAACGCAATTCGACACTCTGCTGAAACAGCAGGCCGCACAGCTTGCCGAGGCGCAGAACCAACGCGATACGCTGGCGAAGCAACTGGATGAAGTGCAGCAAAAGGTAGCGGCCATCTCCGGTACCGATGCGAAAACCTGGCTGCTGGCACAGTCCGACTTCCTCGTGAAGCTGGCTGGCCGCAAGCTGTGGAGCGATCAGGATGTCACCACCGCCGCCGCGCTGCTGAAAAGCGCCGACGCCAGTCTGGCCGACATGAACGACCCAAGCCTGATTAGCGCCCGTCGCGCCATCACCGAAGATATCGCCAGCCTGGGCGCGGTTTCTCAGGTGGACTACGATGGCATCATCCTGAAAGTGAATCAGCTGGCGAATCAGGTGGATAACCTGCGTCTGGCGGATAACAACACCGATGATTCCCCGATGGATTCCGATAGCGATGAGCTCTCCAGCTCAATTGGCGAGTGGCGGGTAAATCTGCAAAAAAGCTGGCAGAACTTTATGGACAGCTTTATCACCATCCGTCGTCGTGATGAAACCGCCGTGCCGCTGTTAGCGCCCAATCAGGACGTTTACCTGCGCGAAAACATTCGCTCGCGTCTGTTGGTTGCAGCACAGGCTGTACCGCGTCATCAGGAAGAGACTTACAAACAGGCGCTGGATAACGTCTCGACGTGGGTTCGCGCCTACTACGACACCGACGATGCCACCACCAAAAGCTTCCTCGATGATGTGGACAAACTCAGCCAGCAGAGCATCACCATGAACGTGCCGGAAACACTGCTAAGCCAGCCGATTCTGGAAAAACTGATGCAGACGCGCGTGCGTAATCTGATGGCGCAGCCCGCTGCGGCCGCACCGGCTGAAACGCCCGCGCCCGCCCCTGCCGCGCCTCAAGGAGAGTAATTATGTTGAAAGTCTTATTACTCTTCGCACTGTTGATCGCCGGGATCGTCGTCGGCCCGATGATCGCCGGGCACCAGGGTTACGTCCTGATCCAAACGGATAACTACAACGTAGAAACCAGCGTCACCGGGTTAGTGATCATCATGATCCTTATCATGGTGGTGCTGTTTGCCCTCGAATGGGTGCTGCGCCGCATTTTCCGCACCGGTGCGCATACGCGCGGCTGGTTCGTGGGCCGCAAACGTCGCCGCGCGCGTAAGCAAACGGAACAGGCGCTGCTCAAACTGGCAGAAGGTGATTATCAGCAGGTTGAGAAGCTGATGGCGAAAAATGCCGATCACGCAGAACAGCCGGTGGTTAACTATCTGCTTGCCGCCGAGGCCGCTCAACAGCGCGGTGATGAAGCGCGGGCCAACCAGCATCTGCAACGCGCGGAAGAGAATGCCGGCAACGATTTGATTCCGGTCGAAATCACCCGCGTGCGTTTACAGCTGGCGCGTAATGAAGATCACGCCGCTCGCCACGGCGTCGATAAGTTACTGGAAATCACGCCGCGTCATCCGGAAGTCCTTCGTCTCGCCGAGCAGGCTTACATCCGTACCGGCGCATGGAGCTCGCTGCTGGACATCATCCCGTCGATGGCGAAAGCGAACGTGGGCGATGAAGCTCATCGCGCGGCGCTGGAGCAACAGGCGTGGATTGGCTTAATGGATAAAGCGCGTGCTGACGAAGGAAGCGAAGGGTTGCGGAACTGGTGGAAAAATCAGAGCCGTAAAACTCGCCACGAAGTGCCGCTTCAGGTGGCCATGGCGGAGCACTTAATTGAGTGTGACGATCATGATACCGCGCAGCAGATCATCATCGACGGGCTGAAACGTCAGTATGACGACCGCCTGGTGATGCTGATTCCTCGCCTGCATACCAATAACCCGGAACAGCTGGAAAAAATACTGCGCCAGCAGATCAAGAGCGTCGGCGATCGTCCGCTGCTGTGGAGTACGCTGGGCCAGTCGCTGATGAAACACGGCGAGTGGCAGGAAGCCAGCATTGCATTCCGCGCCGCGCTTAAACAGCGTCCCGATGCCTTCGACTATGCCTGGCTTGCCGACACGCTTGACCGTCTGAAAAAACCGGAAGAGGCAGCGGCCATGCGCCGCGATGGGTTGATGCTGACGTTGCAAAATAACCCGCCGCAATAATCATTGCTTCAGGGGGCCATCCGGCCCCCTTTTTTTATCCATAAAAAAACGCCTGCTCACAGGAGCAGGCGTTAAAACAGGTCTTTATGACAACAATGGGTGCTTCACTCAACGTTATGTCCATGGTGTCTGATGAGGCCTGAGCGACATCTGTCATCGGACGATAAGCACCGTAAACGGCTCTGCGTCATTCCTGAGTTTATGAGGCCAGAAGGCGAGCATAAGAGATGGAATGAGCATCTACGGCGCGCATTATTGCACACACTTTGACACAAAGACATCTACTTTATTAAGGATTGGGAATTTTCTGCTCAAACTGTCAGCAGGCAGATTTACATCATAGTAATCAGGGTATTGAAGGAAAACGAGGGAAGTACAGAGGCGCAGAAAACAAAAAACCCCGCCGAAGCGGGGTTCAAAATTGGTCGGCGAGAGAGGATTCGAACCTCCGACCCACTGGTCCCAAACCAGTTGCGCTACCAAGCTGCGCTACTCGCCGAAATACTGCTTTTTGAATTTTTAGTTCAATCTTTAAAGTCGTGGTGCGAGGGGGGGGACTTGAACCCCCACGTCCGTAAGAACACTAACACCTGAAGCTAGCGCGTCTACCAATTCCGCCACCTTCGCATTGTCACAACTTTTAAATAATGGGGTGGCTAATGGGATTCGAACCCACGACAACTGGAATCACAATCCAGGGCTCTACCAACTGAGCTATAGCCACCACTGCAAATCTTTTACGCGGTTATCAAAACCACCGCAGCTCCAGCACCGGGTAAGTGGTGCGCCCGACAGGATTCGAACCTGAGACCTCTGCCTCCGGAGGGCAGCGCTCTATCCAGCTGAGCTACGGGCGCTTAGCGCCGTTGCGGGGTCGGATATTACGGACTTCCTACCCCGCTGTCTAGTGCCTTTTTAAAGAAAATTATCGTTTGCTCAGGGTTTGTGCGTTTTGTCGCTTATTTCTCCACTTTTTGCAGATCTACGCCCCGATTCAGGCCAAAAACTTTATAAACCAGCGTGACAAGCGCCAAAAAGAGAATGCCGACAAATAGCGACATGCGCGTATCTTCGTTGATTCCCATGCCGATCAGCACACAAACCAGGAACGCCATCGTTAAATAGTTGGCCCACGGGAAGAGCAACGAGCGGAACGGATGGCTGGCAATCGCTTCTTTGTGCGCACGACGGAAGCGAATCTGGCTAATCAGAATGACAAACCACGGTACCATCCCCGGCAGGACGCTGGCGCTATACACGTAAACGAACACGCGCTGCGGATTAGGAATAATGTAGTTGAGGCAGGAGCCAATCAGCAGAATCACAATAGAAAGCGCCACGCCCGCCGCCGGAACACCGCTGCGCGATACTTTCGCCATCGCCGCCGGAAGCTGACGGTTCTTCGCCAGCGCGTAGAGCATACGCCCACAGCTATACATCCCGCTGTTACAGCCTGAGAGCGCCGCCGTCAGCACCACAAAGTTAATAATCCCCGCCGCCGCGGTAATACCAATCTTGGCGAAGGTCAGAACAAACGGGCTGCCATTGGTGCCGATTTCATTCCACGGGAAGATGGTGACAATGACAAAGATAGCGCCAACATAGAAAATCAGGATGCGCCACAGCACTTTACCTACCGCACTGCGCAGTGTGACCTGCGGGTTTTTCGCTTCACCCGCTGTCATACCGATCAATTCAACGCCCTGATACGAGGCGACCACGATACAGAGCGCCGTCAGGAAGCCTTTCCAGCCGCCCGCAAAGAAGCCGCCGTGTGCCGTCAGGTTTTCAAAACCAATCGAATGGCCACCGTTACCGAAGCCGAAGAAGATCACGCCGAGGCCAATCACAATCATTACAATGATGGTGGTGACTTTGATCATCGCGAACCAGAATTCGATTTCGCCGTACAGACGCACCGCCGCCAGGTTCGCCAGCGCCACCAGCCCGACAGCAATCAGCGCCGGGATCCACTGCGCCATATCCGGGAACCAGAACTGTACGTAGACGCCAATAGCGGTAATTTCCGAGATCCCCACTGCCATCCACATAAACCAGTAGGACCAGGCCGTGAGATAACCAAAGAACGGGCTCATATAGCGGTGTGCGTAAACAGCGAACGACCCGGTGACCGGCTCGATAAACAGCATTTCACCCATTGATCGCATGATGAAGAAGACAAATACGCCAGCCAGAATATAGGCCAGCAGTACGGACGGACCTGCCCACTTCAGCGTGCTTGCGGCGCCCATAAACAGGCCGACACCAATGGTGCCGCCAAGGGCGATTAATTCGATGTGACGGGCTTCCAGACCGCGCTGGAGCTCCGGTTTTTTCTCTGCCATAAATCCTCTTGTGTTTGCATGATTTCCGGTCATTGCCGGTTATTTTTATGTGTAAAACGCATAACGCTTACAGGTAGGGGGATATCAAAAAACAGACGGATTTTCCATCAAGGGGGCGAATGGTTTAACAATTTTTGATAAATGGCAAATAAAGTATTAAATATGTGAATGAATCGCGCAAATATTGCGCAACCATTCACATTTTCAGGAAGGGATTACAGCTGATTGGTGTAGTGCCAGCGCAGATAGCGCAGCAGGCGAAGCTGGCGGGTAATGCGGCTTGGCTGTGAAAGCAGGCGGTAAAGCCACTCCAGCCCCAGATTCTGCCAGAACTTCGGCGCGCGCTTCACGTGGCCGGTAAAGACATCGTAGGTGCCGCCCACGCCCATATAGAGCGCATCCGGATAGATTTCGCGACAGTCGCGCATCAGGATCTCCTGCTTAGGCGAGCCCATGGCAACAGTGACGATTTTCGCCCCGCTGTCGCGAATGCGCTCAAACAGCGCCTGCCGTTGTTCCGGTTTAAAGTAGCCGTCCTGCGTGCCGACCAGATTTACATTCCACTGCTGACGCAGCTTCGCTTCCGTCTGAGCCATCACTTCCGGTTTGCCGCCCACCAGAAAGACCGGCGTACCTTCTCTGCCCGCGCGTTCCATCAAGGCTTCCCAGAGATCGGCGCCAGCCACGCGCGACACGTCCGCCTGCGGGTATTTTTTGCGTACCGAGCGCACCACGCTAATGCCATCGGCATATTTATATTCCGCCGCGTTAATCAGCGCGCGAACTTCGGCGTTATCTTCCGCCGTTAGCATCTTCTCGGCGTTAATCGCTACCAGCGTGCCGCTTTTGAGCTGCCCATCGGCATACAGAAAGTCCAGCGCATGCTGCATGTTGCGCCAGCCGACAAGCTTCAGACCGCGCAGCTCGTAGGTTGGCGCGGTATGTGAATCAGTCATGAGTATCCTTTTCAAACATGCTTAAACTGTTTAAATCGCTGGTGAACCAGCCCCGCACTTTCAAACAGCCAGTACAACAATTTTGCCACCAGTAAACAGAGGCCGAAAACAACCAGGAAAAAGACCACGCGCGAAACGAATGAATCCAGCCCTTCCCTTGCCAACACAATCATATTGAAGATAGCGCCAAAACAGAAACTGTGAAGAATGGCGGCTTTATAGCGGTTGGTCTCTTCATTGCCGAGCATGTAGAGCCAGTCGAACCACTTAATGATAAGCCCGACCACGACCGCACCCAGCGGGATAAACCAAACGCCGCCCATCACCACCAGCGAACCAATCAGCGTCGGCGAAATCGCCAGCCCGGAGTGGTTATTCAGGACTTCCCAGGTGAAGTAGTTAGCGGTATTAAGCACAATGCCAGGGCGATCAGGCCAAAGCCAGGTCGGGATGAAAACATAGAAGTCGCGCGCAATCGGCGCCAGCCCCTGGAAATCAATTTTGTCGTAGTTCTGCAACAACAGCGCCAGGTTTTCCCACGGCGAGAAGGTATCACGCGTCAGATAAAGGAACGTGTAGAACGCTTCATCGCCGCTCACGTTCATGCCATAGCGCTTCAGCGCCAGCCAGAACATGCCGACAATCCCCATCACGCCCGCCGCCGCCAGCATCCACAGAGAGATCCAGCCGCGAATAATGCCAATAAACAGGAAGATGGCGAAGGCGATAATAATGTTCGCGCGCGTGCCGCCGACGATGGCGTAAGTCAGTAAACCAAATGCCACGGTGCTTAGCAGGAAGAAGATCCACGCTTTCCAGCCAGGGCGCAGGAAGTAAACCACCAGCATCGCCGGGATAAAGAAGTAGAAGAAACGCTTCAGTGCCACGCCGGAAACTTCGCTGGAAAAAATCTGGCTATAAGAACGCAGCTTGAACAGCAGGAAGCCGTTATGCATAAAGAAGATGCCGACCGTCAGCAACGCCAGCCCCATCAGCAGGACCCATGTCAGATTAGTTTCCACCCGGTTCATGGTAAACAGCGGCCTGCGCGGTGCGCGGGACGCCGCCGGACGCAGACGGGTTTTGTAACTGACGTAGTACACGGCGTAGAAACAGACCGAGGCCAGCAGCGTTTGCAGCAGAACTTCCGGGGGCGCAACGCCAACGTCAAAGCGGAACACCAGCGTGCAGGTGAGCGGGAAGCCGAAGAAGAACGTCAGTAAAAACAGCAACGAGAAGAAAACGTTGAAGTTAAAACGCACCCGGCGGAATTCAAACCACGTGAGCGTGCCGATAAACAGCGATGACAGCAGCCAGACGACAAACAGACCGGTGAATTGCATTTCCGTCATGTCGGCTCTCCAGCGGCTAAACGCAGGGCACGATGCCAGGGCTCAAGATAGTTCGGGCGGAAGAAAGCGATCGCGCTTTTATCGACCAGCGCCAGCTGGCGCTGGGCTTCGCGCACGACCGCTTCATCCAGCGCATCTTCGGTAAACAGCACCGGGATGTGCTGCTCGGTCATATCCTGCCAGAAGGGATTCTGCCGGTTGAGCACGCAGGGTACACCCGCCTGGATCAACAGACACAGCGTGCCAATGCCCTGCTGGCGGGCAAAAATGAAATAGCCCAGGTCGCAGCGGCGTAATAACGCCAGATAGTCGTTAAATTCCAGCTTTTCGCTGAGGATTTGCAGATTTTCTTCGCTGAACAGCGCCAGGCCAGCGGCGCGAACTTCGTTAATGTACGCGTCGTTATTGGCCGGATATCCCATCGGCACAATCACCGTGACCGTGTCGCCAAACTGCTGATGAACCGCCTTTAACGCGGCGACATGCTCGTTACTGCGATCGCCAGAGTTCCCCACCAGAATGGTGAGTTTCCCGCTACGCGGCGCATCCGACGCCAGCGTGTTTAACGCCGGGTCCATGCGCGTCGGGAAGTAGAGCAGCTCGCTGGGCACGCGTGGGTGCAAACGGGAAAAATAGCTGAGATCGCCGCGCGTAGCGAACACGCGCCCCACCCGCCCTTGCGCCATGCGGCGTAACGGATAGAACAGACGGAACTTCAGCCCCTGAGAGACCTCGTAGAGATCCGCTCCCCAGATGTGCCAGCTAACCTGTGCGGGTTTGATACCGCCGCTCAGCAGCGCCAGCCACAGGCCAGTATTGAACTGACCGTGGAAAAAGAAATGCTGCGCGCGTGACGCTTTCGCCCGCGCCACTACCGCTTTCGCCAGCGTCGCTTTATCGGGGTAACACTCGATGGCCAGGGCGGGAAATGCCGCCGCAAGGCTTTCGTCGCGACTCACCACCATAAACCGACGCGCATGTTCACTTACGCTCGCCAGTTCTTCGGCAAAGAAACGCAGTACGGTCTGGTTGTGGTGAGGGATATCCGATCCCAGTACATGTATCAGTGCTGTCATAGCCGTTTACGCCAGATTAAAAACGCGCCGCAACAAAGGGCGAAATAAACAATGTAGGTTGCCATATAGGCTTGTGCCGCGCCCAACGCACCGTGCGCCGGGATCAACCAGTGTGAAAACGCGGTAAGTAACGTGAACTGGCTGATTTCCGCAAGGATATACAGGCGCAGCGACGCTTTGGCAATCACCAGATAACCAAATACATAAGCGCCGACTTTCAGCACATCGCCCACCAGCTGCCACGCGAAAAGATCGCGCATGGCGGCAAACTTCGCGGAGAAGAGCAGCCAGATAGCAAAATCGCGCAACAACCAGACGGTAAAGCTCGCCGCCGCAACAGCGGGTAAGACAAACTTCAGCGAGCGAAGAATTTCGCGGGTGATCTCCGATTTGCCCGTTAAGCGCGATAACGTGGGCAGCAGATAGACGCTAAAAGACGCGGTAATAAATTGCAGATAGGCGTCGGAGATACTGCTCACCCCTTGCCAGATCCCCACTTCATCCCAGCTGTAATGCGCCGCCATCAGGTTTCGCATCATCACATACGCCACGGGGAGCGTGACCGAGGTGATGAGCGCCATCAGGGTGAATTTACCTAATTGCCCGGCAAGCCACTTATCCCACTGCGGCTTCAGATATCTCCACGGAAGGGTAGCGCGATGCGTCAACATGACCGCCGCCGGAATAACAATCAGCGCCGGCACCAGCGCCAGGCCAAGCAGCGCGCCCTGATAGCCGCCAAAGCGATAACACGCGTAATAGGCCACGACGCCGATAACGCTCCCGGCAATCAGCGAAAGCGCATTGCCCGCCGCATCGCGAAAGCCTTTCATCAATGCCAGTAGCAGGTTCGCCCACGCGATGCCCATCTGCACCAGCGCAACCAGACGCACCAGCCCCTGATAATCCGTGTGACCAAATAGGCCCTGGCTGATAGGTGCGGCAGCCAGCAGGAAAACGATGGCGAGCAACGTGGAAAAACCCAGCACCATCGCCGACGAGGTACCAACCACTTTACGCAGCTGCGCCGGGTCGTCATGATGTTGGGCAACAAATTTCGTGACGCCGTTAAAAATCCCTGCGCCCGCCAGCACGCCAAGTACGGTAACCATCTGACGGAAGTTGCCCGCCTGCCCCACGCCCGACGGCCCGAATGACACCGCCAGCAGTTTAACCACCAGCAGGCCGACGCCAATTTTTACCAGCGTGGACGCGGCGGTCCACACGGAAGCTTTAGCCAGCGACATATCAGGCGAAGTAATTCAGCAGCGTATTGATCACCGTACGCTGATTGACCGCCGCCAGATTGTAGAACAGCGGCAGACGGAGCAAACGCTCGCTTTCCTGGGTGGTGAAACGATCTTCCCCATGGAATTCACCAAACTTCTCGCCTGCCGGACAAGCATGCAGCGGAATGTAATGGAAGACCGCCAGAATTTCTGCTTCTTTGAGGAAGGCGATGAGCTTGCTGCGATCGTCGTTATCGCGCAGCTTGATGTAGAACATGTGCGCATTGTGGCCGCAGTTTTCCGGTACCGACGGCAGCTCAATACGCCCGGCTTTCGCCAGTGGTTGCAGCGCGTCGTAATAGGTTTGCCACAGCGCCAGGCGCTGTTGGTTAATGCGTTCCGCCGCTTCCAGCTGTGCCCACAGATACGCCGCCTGCAAATCCGACATCAGGTAGCTGGAGCCGATATCGCGCCAGGTGTATTTATCCACCAGGCCACGGAAAAACTGGCTGCGGTTGGTGCCTTTCTCGCGGATGATCTCCGCACGTTCCACCAGCGCTTTATCGTTGATTAACGTCGCGCCGCCTTCCCCGCCTGCGGTGTAGTTTTTGGTTTCATGGAAGCTAAAGCAGCCAATGTGGCCGATAGAACCCAGCGCGCGGCCTTTGTAGGTCGACATCACGCCCTGCGCGGCGTCTTCCACCACAAACAGATTATGCTTTTTCGCGATGGCCATAATGGTGTCCATTTCACAGGCCACACCCGCATAATGCACCGGTACAATCGCGCGGGTTTTGTCGGTGATCGCCGCTTCAATCAGCGTTTCGTCGATGTTCATGGTGTCTTTACGCACATCCACAAAGACGATTTTGGCTCCGCGCAGGACAAACGCGTTGGCGGTGGAAACGAAGGTGTAGCTGGGCATGATCACTTCATCGCCCGGCTGAATATCCAGCAGCAGCGCCGCCATCTCCAGCGATGCGGTGCAGGACGGCGTCAGCAGCACTTTCGCGCTACCAAAATGCTGCTCCATCCACTGCTGGCAGCGACGGGTAAACCCCCCATCGCCACACAGTTTGCCGCTGCCCATCGCGGATTGCATATAGTCGAGTTCGGTTCCCACCACCGGCGGGGCGTTAAATGGAATCATGGTGTCACCTGTATAACCAGTATGCGGTGCTGACAATGTTCGCCCCGCTTTGAATGTAGCGTTTCAGTGCTGCGGTATTGCCGATTTGCGTCGCAACCCGCAGCGTCGACAGGCCGCGCGTCTGCGCCCAGCACAGTGCCGCCTGCATTAATTCTGCCCCCGCGCCGCGCCCGGCCAACAGGCCAATACGCGCTTCGCTGCCGTTCACTTCACGCAGAGAAACAAATGCACGGATCGTGCCGTCATCGTGGCGAAAAACCAGGCATTGATCGTCGAATGTACCTTTTACGGCATTTTCAATCCACTGCGCGTAAAAGCGCCCACTGGCGTCGATGGCATACCACGGCACGCGAAAACGGCTTTGCGCGAATGCCTGCGCGGCAAGCTGGCGGAGTTGCGGAATATCGTCAACCTTCGCCACTTCGGCAGATGAATGGACAACGGCTTTAACCGGCAGCGCCAAATCCACCTCACCTTCCACCAGTTGAAAACCCAGCTGTTGCAACGCATCCAGTTGGTCCGTCTGATGGGCGGCAATTTTCGCCTGCACGCGTGACCAGCCGTTCAGCGCTTCAGGCGTCATCGGCGCGGCCTGTTCGTCAAAACAAACCTTCGCGCTGTTAATGCCGAAGAACTGGTTTTCCCAGTTCAGCGGTTCAATACTGGCGCGGACGGGCACGGAGCAGCTCCAGCAGATATTGGCCGTAGCCTGTTTTGGCGAGCTGAGCGGCGGCGCGCTTAACGCCTTCGTCATCCAGCCAGCCGTTGCGCCAGGCGATCTCTTCCAGACAGGCAATTTTGAATCCCTGTCGTTTTTCTACCGTCTGCACGAACATACTCGCTTCAATCAGGCTGTCGTGCGTGCCGGTATCAAGCCAGGCAAAGCCACGCCCCAGCAGCTCAACGGTGAGTTTCCCTTCTTCCAGGTACATCTGGTTGATTGAGGTAATCTCCAGCTCACCGCGCTCAGACGGTTTTACCCGTTTCGCATACTCCACTACGTTACTGTCGTAGAAATAGAGGCCGGTTACCGCCCAGTTGGATTTTGGCTGCTTCGGTTTTTCTTCCAGCGAAATCGCGCGGAAGTTGTCGTCAAACTCCACCACAC
Organism: Pseudocitrobacter sp. CD920760; assembly: GCF_057782505.1. Lineage (NCBI taxonomy): Bacteria > Pseudomonadati > Pseudomonadota > Gammaproteobacteria > Enterobacterales > Enterobacteriaceae > Pseudocitrobacter > Pseudocitrobacter sp. CD920760. The sequence continues at coordinate 142,597 of NZ_CM173490.1, read as the reverse complement.
CAAAACGTTCCGGGTCCATCACCTGATAGCCAAAGACCGTTGCGCCTTCGGTGCGCATAGCGACGCTGCGTAATTTCGGGCTAAAGCCCTGGCCGAAGAAGATGTTATCGCCCAGCACCAGGCAAGAAGGTTCGCCATTGAGGAACGTTTCGCCAATGATAAACGCCTGCGCCAGCCCATCCGGGCTCGGTTGTTCTGCATATTCGAGATGAATACCGAATTCGCTGCCGTCGCCCAGCAGGCGCTGGAAGTAGCCTTTATCCTCAGGCGTGGTAATAATCAGAATGTCGCGGATCCCCGCCAGCATCAACACTGACAGCGGATAGTAGATCATCGGCTTATCATAAACAGGCAGTAGCTGTTTCGATACGCCGCGCGTAATAGGGTGCAGGCGAGTACCAGACCCGCCAGCCAGAATAATACCTTTCATCCGTTTTCTCCTCCGGGTTAACCCTTCAGACCTAAACGTTCGCCCTGATAGCTGCCGTCCTGCACCTGTTTCCACCAGGTTTCGTTGGCAAGATACCATTGCACGGTTTTGCGCATTCCGCTCTCGAATGTCTCTTCAGGCACCCAGCCCAGTTCACGTTCGATTTTCGACGCGTCGATTGCATAACGCAGGTCGTGCCCCGGACGGTCGGCAACATAGGTGATGAGATCGCGATAGTATGCAACGCCCTGCGGTTTCTGCGGCACCAGTTCTTCGAGCAGAGCGCAAATAGTCTCGACCACCTCAAGGTTTTTACGCTCGTTATGGCCGCCGATATTGTAGGTTTCGCCTACGACGCCCTCCGTCGCCACCCGATAAAGCGCTCGCGCATGGTCATCCACATACAGCCAGTCGCGGATCTGCTGACCATTGCCGTACACAGGTAGCGGTTTCCCCGCCAACGCGTTGAGGATCATTAACGGGATCAGTTTTTCCGGGAAGTGATACGGGCCATAGTTGTTGGAACAGTTGGTGATCAGCGTCGGCAGGCCATAGGTACGCAGCCATGCGCGAACCAGATGGTCGCTGCTTGCCTTCGACGCGGAATAAGGGCTGCTGGGCGCGTACGGCGTGGTTTCGGTAAAGAAATCCTCCGCGGAATGCAGATCGCCATACACTTCGTCGGTCGAGATATGATGGAAGCGAAACACTGATTTTTCGTCATCAGCCAGCGTACTCCAGTAGCTTCTCGCCGCTTCCAGCAATGTATAAGTACCCACGATATTGGTTTCGATAAAAGCGGCCGGGCCGTCAATAGAGCGATCGACGTGGCTTTCCGCCGCCAGATGCATCACCGCATCCGGCTGGTATTCGTCAAAGACGCGCGTAAGCGCCGCGCTGTCACAGATATCGACCTGTTCGAATGCAAAACGCGCACTATTGGCGACGGGGGCCAGCGACGCCAGATTTCCCGCATAGGTCAGTTTATCAACAACCACGACGGCATCCGCCGTCTGTTCGATGATGTGACGAACGACCGCTGAACCAATAAACCCAGCCCCACCGGTGACCAGAATCCGTTTCAACGCCACACCCCTTTCGCATCAACGATAAAGGGCTGAGTCACGTTCTCGGCGGCGATGGCTTTAAATTCATTGTGATCGACCAGCATGACGATCACGTCGGCCTGAGCCAGCGCGTCAGCGGTGGAAACCAGCGTACACAGCCCGTCGAGTTTTTTCGGCAACTGATGAATGTTCGGTTCGACGACCAGCGTTTCACCGGCGTGCCATTGGGCAATCAGTTCGGCGATTTCCATTGCCGGGCTTTCACGCAGGTCATCAATGTTTGGTTTAAATGCCAGCCCGAAGCAGGCAATTTTCAGTTCGCTGGCGCGTTTGTTGGTCGCCGCGAGGCAATCCGCCACGTTGGCTTTGACCTGGCCAATCACCCAGAATGGTTTGTGATCGTTTACTTCGCGGGCGGTGCGAATCAGACGCGCCTGCTGCGGATTCTGCGCCACGATAAACCACGGGTCGACGGCAATGCAGTGTCCGCCCACACCCGGGCCCGGTTGCAGGATGTTTACGCGCGGGTGACGGTTCGCCAGGCGAATCAGTTCCCAGACGTTGATCTCCTGATCGGCGCAAATCAGCGAAAGTTCGTTGGCAAAGGCGATGTTAACGTCGCGGAAGCTGTTTTCCGTCAACTTGCACATCTCCGCCGTGCGGGCGTTGGTCACCACGCATTCGCCTTCGAGGAAAATGTTGTACAGTTCGCTGGCGCGCGCGGAGCACACCGGCGTCATACCACCAATCACGCGGTCATTTTTGATGAGCTCGACCATCACCTGCCCCGGCAATACGCGCTCCGGGCAGTAGGCGATGTTGATATCCGCCTGCTCGCCTGCCTGCTGCGGGAAGGTAAGATCCGGGCGCAAATCAGCCAGCCAGGCAGCCATTTGCTCCGTTGCGCCCACCGGCGAGGTTGACTCAAGTATCACCAGCGCGCCTTTTTTCAGCACCGGCGCAATCGACTTCGCCGCCGCTTCAACAAAGACCATATCCGGCTCATGATCGCCTTTAAACGGTGTCGGCACGGCAATCAGATAGGCATCCGCTTCTACCGGGGTGGTGGTTGCGCGCAGATGGCCTGCGCTTACCGCCGTCTTCACAACTTTGTCGAGGTCTGGCTCAACGATATGAATTTCGCCACGGTTAATCGTATCAACCGCGTGTTGGTTGATATCCACGCCGATGACCTCTTTTTGCCGGGAAGCAAAGGCCGCCGCAGTAGGGAGGCCAATATAGCCAAGACCAATTACCGAGATGGTAGAGAAACTCATAGCGTTACCTGATTATTTTTAAGGGCTGATAAGATACGTTCGCATGCCTGGCCGTCACCGTACGGGTTGTGTGCGCGGCTCATCGCCTGATATTCGTTTTCATCGTGCAGCAAGCGCGACACTTCTTCGACAATTCGACGGCTGTCGGTGCCCACCAGACGTACCGTGCCGGCATCAATCGCTTCCGGGCGTTCGGTGGCGTCACGCATCACCAGTACCGGTTTACCCAACGACGGCGCTTCTTCCTGAATACCGCCGGAATCGGTGAGGATAAGCCAGGCGTGATTCATCAGCCAGACGAAAGGCAGGTAATCCTGCGGCTCAATCAGAATGACGTTTTCCACATGGCCCAGAATGCGGTTTACCGGCTCGCTGACGTTCGGGTTGAGGTGCACCGGGTAGACAATTTGCACGTCCGGGTGGGTGGCGGCGATTTCAGCCAGCGCATGGCAGATATGTTCAAATCCACGGCCAAAACTTTCGCGGCGATGGCCGGTAACCAGAATCATCTTTTTACCGTTGGCTAAGAAAGGATAGCGCTGTGACAACTCATTGCGCAGCGTTTGGTTGCTCAGCACGCGATCGCGCACCCAAAACAGCGCATCGATGACCGTGTTGCCGGTGACAAAAATACGCGTGTCAGCAATGTTCTCTTTCAGCAGATTCTGGCGCGACGTTTCCGTGGGCGCGAAGTGATACATGGCCAGGTGCCCGGTCAGGGTGCGGTTGGCTTCTTCCGGCCACGGAGAGTAGAGATTACCGGTTCGCAGCCCGGCTTCGACGTGACCGACCGGAATACGTTGATAGAAAGCGGCCAGACTCGCGGCAGCGGTGGTCGTGGTGTCGCCGTGCACCAGCACGACGTCCGGTTTGAATGATTCCAGAACCGGCTTTAATCCTTCCAGGATTCGGCAGGTAATTTCCGTCAGCCCCTGACCCGGACTCATAATATTGAGGTCGTAATCAGGGACGATAGAGAAGAGATTTAGCACCTGATCGAGCATCTCACGATGCTGTGCGGTGACACAGACTTTGGCCTCAAAATGAGGATCTCTTGCCAGCGCATGAACCAGAGGCGCCATCTTGATCGCCTCCGGACGCGTACCAAATACAGTCAGTACTTTCACATCGATTCTCTTCGATTGGATGAGACAGGCCCATCGCCCTTCATTATGACGATGCAGTTACTGGACGCGACGACGCGTCAGCGCAACACCCGCACCGACCAGCGCACCTACGATACCCCACATCGCCATCAGGAATGCGCGGCGTGGGCTGGTGCGTTTTACAGGTTCTTCTGGCGTACGCAAATAACGATATGTCTGAAAGCGCGGGTCGAGTGTTGGGCCAACATTGAGCGTGTTGAGCATGGCGCGACCCTGATCGTAATCCAGATCGTAGGTCGGCCCGCTGGCCTGAAGGTTTTCCAGACGCGCCTGCAACATCGGGCGGCCCAGCATGAACAGTTCGGAATCCGGGAGTTCCTCGGCGGGAACGTCCGTTTCGCTGCGGGAAATATTGTGTTGCTCCGCGACTTTCAGCGCAGATTCTACACTATGGATGCGGCGCTTAAAGATGGTCTGCGCCACTTCTTCCTGGCGTTTGACCTGCGCTTTCATTTGGATAGTGCGCGCCGCCCAGGCACCTTTGAGCTCATCGTTAAGATGACCCGCCGCTCGCTGGCTGGCGAATGCCACGTACTGGCGCAACAGGTTGTTGGCGTCCGGCGCGGTTTCCGCCGTCAGCTTCACGCTGTCGCTCACGCTTTTAAGCACGTCGCCCGGCATAAACTGAATGTCGTTGATAAGATCATCAAGCAACGCCGCATCGGCGCGAGAATTCCCCACCATGCGCTGCTTGTAGTAATCGGTCTGCGACCAGAAATCGCGACGCGTATCCCATGAGGCGAGTTGCATGATGAACTCTTTATACGCCTCATCCATTACCGAAGGCTGGATAGTGCCTGCCGGACTCGCCTTCGCATCAAGATTACGCAGGAATTGCTGTTGGGAATAGTAGCCGCCCAGCATGTTTACCGTTGGGCGATCGGTGATCGCCGTAGCGCTCCACTCCTGACGGGCAAAAAAGGTATAAATCAGGACGATGACGGCAAACAGAACCGCAAAGCCAATAATCCAACGTTTTCCCGACCACAACGCGCGAAACAGACCGCGAATATCCAGTTCATTCTCAGCACCTTGCAGCGGCGCTTTCGGTAATGGTTGAGTCATTACATCCCCAGTATTACTTGGTTAAGTTTTGTGTTTTGCCACTGTTGCGGCGCATTCTGCGCTTCACGCGTTTGATAAAACGCGCCACTTTCCACGCTCTTTTGATGCAGTAACCATACAGGAAAAAAGCAGCCAAAAATAATATCAGCATGGCCCATTCCGGCACGATGTGAGTATACTCCGCGGCCACACCAATGGAGGCCAGAAGCGCAGCGGCAAGCGTAATTAGGACAAATGCCTGACGGGAAGTAAAACCGGCGCGCATGATCAGGTGATGAATGTGCTGGCGGTCTGGAGAGAATGGGCTCATCCCTTTGCGCAGACGACGATACATGATGGCAACCATGTCCATCAACGGAATCGCAATAATCCACAAGGCCGTAACCGGACTAATCGGGTGACGCTGACCCTGCGTGGTTTCCAGCAGGATCCAGATAACGGTAAAGCCGATAAGCGTACTGCCCGCATCCCCCATAAAGACTTTATAACGGCGGCCAAGGATACCGAGGTTGAGCATGATGTACGGCAGAATGGCGGCGATCATCGCAAAGCACCACATCGCCAGGCTGGTCTGTCCGTCAAACCACAGAATCAGTCCCATCGCCGCAAAGGAGACGCAGGAAAGCCCGCCCAGCAGGCCATCAATACCATCCACCATATTAAAGGCGTTGATGGCGGCCCACACGGCGAACAGCGTCAGGAAGAAACCGAACGGCCCCAACACCAGCTCCCAGGAACCAAAGATATAGCCCAGGCTGCTAAGATAGAGTTTGCCCACCACCATCATCACGATGCCGATCAGCGCCTGAATCGTGGCGCGGATTTTGACACTGATGTCAAAGCGGTCATCCAGCGCGCCGATAAAGACCAGAACGCCGGCACAGGCCAGGTAGAGTTCAGCGTGAGGGATGTAGTAATCCACGATACCGAAGGTGAAGCAGATCCCTGCGTACACAGAAATCCCGCCAACCAGCGGAATTAATCCCTGGTGACGCTTACGGTAGTTAGGTTTGTCCACCAAACCCACTTTTTTCGCTGCTTTGCGCGCAAAAAAGAGGAACAGGGTCGTGAACAAGAAAATACTGATCAGATCAGCACCGACGGTCAGCAAACTCACAATATATACTCGCAGAGAATATTAATAGCGAAAGTATACCCACGATAGGCCTTCATCAGAAGAGGAAGTCGGATGAGATTTGCCGAAAATCGACTGATTTACAACCAATTCTACGAACAAAGCAATCCTGTCGCCGTAAAGGATAACTATCAGTGATAAATTTGTTATTAATTGACAGTATGGAACTGCAAAACAAAAACGCCACGCAAAGCGTGGCGTTTTTCTACTCAACGATGTTTACGAACGTTTCATCATGTCGAAGAAGTCGTCGTTGGTTTTGGTCATCGCCAGTTTATTGATGAGGAATTCCATCGCATCGATTTCGCCCATCGGGTGAATGATTTTGCGCAGGATCCACATTTTCTGCAGCTCTTCCTGAGTGGTGAGCAGCTCTTCTTTACGGGTACCGGAACGGTTGTAGTCGATAGCCGGGAAGACGCGTTTTTCAGCAATCTTACGAGAGAGGTGCAGTTCCATGTTACCTGTACCTTTAAACTCTTCGTAGATAACTTCGTCCATTTTGGAACCGGTATCGATCAGCGCCGTTGCGATGATGGTCAGGCTGCCGCCCTCTTCCACGTTACGCGCCGCACCGAAGAAGCGTTTCGGACGATGCAGGGCGTTGGCGTCCACACCACCGGTCAACACTTTACCGGAAGCCGGAACGACGGTGTTGTAGGCACGCGCCAGACGGGTGATGGAGTCGAGCAGAATGATAACGTCTTTCTTGTGCTCAACCAGGCGTTTCGCCTTCTCGATAACCATTTCCGCAACCTGAACGTGGCGAGATGCCGGTTCATCAAAGGTAGAAGCGACAACTTCACCTTTTACCAGACGCTGCATCTCGGTCACTTCTTCCGGACGTTCGTCAATCAGCAGTACCATCAGTACGCAGTCTGGGTGGTTGTAGGCGATGCTCTGCGCGATGTTCTGCAGCAGCATAGTTTTACCCGCTTTCGGCGGTGCCACAATCAGACCACGCTGACCACGGCCAATTGGCGAGGCCAGATCCAGTACACGTGCGGTTAAGTCTTCGGTAGAACCGTTACCACGTTCCATACGCAGACGAGAGTTTGCGTGCAGCGGGGTCAAGTTCTCGAACAGGATCTTGTTGCGCGAGTTTTCCGGCTTATCGTAGTTAACTTCGTTAACTTTCAACAGCGCAAAGTAACGCTCACCCTCTTTAGGAGGACGAATCTTACCAGAGATGGTATCACCTGTGCGGAGGTTGAAACGGCGGATTTGGCTGGGGGAAACGTAGATGTCATCAGGACCGGCGAGGTAGGAGCTGTCTGCAGAGCGGAGGAAACCAAATCCATCCTGCAATATCTCCAGTACGCCATCACCAAAGATATCTTCGCCACTCTTTGCGTGCTGCTTCAGGATGGCAAAAATAATGTCCTGCTTGCGCATACGAGCCTGGTTTTCCAGCCCCATATTTTCGCCGAGAGTGATCAGCTCAGAAACCGGCGTATTCTTTAATTCGGTAAGATTCATAATGGTGTGGGTTCTTAAACTCGGGGTAATACTCGAACTTAATGTTGTGAATGGTATGGCAGGGTCATCCATGCCTGTTTACGGCCATCAACTCATGTCTGTTCGCGGTCTGGTAACAAGAGCGTACACAGAGCTGAAACGACAAGACGGAAAGAGTGACAAGCCAGGAATCTGTCAACTTCACGCGTTGTACCAACGGGAAGTATCGGGTCGAACAAGATTCAAACAAAGATATGTTTAAAACGAAGTCAAAGTTAACTTAGCACGACTGAAGCCGGGCGTCCAGAGTCCTGGCTATTTTAGGACCACTGCACGCCCGTATAAGGATCTCTTACGCCAGGTTAGCGTCGAGGAACTCTTTCAGCTGACCTTTGGACAGTGCGCCCACTTTGGTTGCAGCCACTTCGCCGTTTTTGAACAGCAGCAGGGTTGGGATACCACGAATGCCATACTTCGGCGCGGTGCCCGGGTTCTGATCGATGTTCAGTTTAGCAACGGTCAGTTTACCCTGATACTCGTCAGCGATTTCATCCAGAATCGGGGCGATCATTTTGCACGGACCACACCACTCTGCCCAGAAATCGACGAGTGTCAGCCCGTCAGCTTTGAGTACGTCCGTGTCAAAACTGTCGTCAGTCAGGTGAATAATTTTATCGCTCATATATAACTCCACAGGAATAAGCCTGATGTGTTGTGTAGCATTAATCAACGGCGTGTTGATTCTACTTTCGCCAACAAAGGTTGACGTTATTTCACCGGATACGCTTTCTTAATGCAATAGTAAGCTGATATTCTACCACACTATGAGCAAAACACATTTAACAGAACAGAAGTTTTCCGACTTCGCCCTGCACCCGAAGGTGATTGAAGCCCTTGAAACTAAAGGGTTTCATAATTGTACGCCCATTCAGGCACTCGCACTCCCGCTGACGCTGGCGGGCCGTGACGTTGCCGGGCAGGCGCAAACCGGTACCGGGAAAACGATGGCGTTTCTGACGTCGACGTTTCATTATCTTCTTTCTCACCCGGCAATTGCTGACCGCCAGGTGAACCAACCGCGCGCGCTGATCATGGCGCCGACGCGTGAGCTCGCCGTGCAGATTCACGCCGATGCCGAGCCGCTGGCTCAGGCAACGGGCCTGAAACTGGGGCTGGCCTACGGCGGCGACGGCTACGATAAACAGCTGAAAGTGCTGGAAAGCGGCGTCGATATTCTTATCGGCACCACCGGCCGTCTGATCGACTACGCGAAGCAAAACCATATTAACCTCGCGGCAATTCAGGTTGTTGTGCTGGATGAAGCCGATCGCATGTACGATCTGGGCTTCATTAAAGATATCCGCTGGCTGTTCCGTCGTATGCCACCAGCAAACCAGCGCCTGAACATGCTGTTCTCTGCCACCCTTTCTTACCGTGTTCGCGAACTGGCGTTCGAACAGATGAACAACGCCGAATACGTTGAAGTCGAGCCTGAGCAGAAAACGGGCCACCGTATTAAAGAAGAGCTCTTCTATCCTTCTAACGAAGAAAAAATGCGTTTGCTGCAAACGCTGTTAGAAGAAGAGTGGCCAGATCGCACCATTATCTTCGCCAACACCAAGCACCGTTGTGAAGATATCTGGGGTAGCCTGGCGGCAGATGGCCATCGCGTAGGTCTGCTGACCGGCGACGTGGCGCAGAAAAAACGTCTGCGTATTCTCGAAGAATTTACCCGTGGCGACCTCGATATTCTGGTTGCGACCGACGTTGCTGCGCGCGGCCTGCATATTCCTGCCGTTACGCACGTCTTTAACTACGATCTTCCGGACGACTGCGAAGACTACGTTCACCGCATTGGCCGTACCGGTCGCGCGGGCGCACGCGGTCACTCCATCAGCCTCGCCTGTGAAGAGTATGCGCTGAACCTACCGGCGATTGAGACCTATATCGGTCACTCCATTCCGGTCAGTAAGTACAACCCCGATGCGCTGTTAACCGATCTGCCGAAACCGTTACGTCTGACGCGCGTGCGTCAGGGCAATGGTCCGCGCCGTTCCGGTGCGCCGCGTAATCGTCGTCGTTCAGGTTAAAAGAATATGCCCAGCTCCACCTCGCTGTATGCAGCTATAGACCTTGGTTCCAATAGTTTCCATATGCTGGTTGTTCGTGAGGTGGCTGGAAGTATTCAGACGCTGACGCGCATCAAGCGCAAAGTCCGTCTGGCTGCTGGCCTCAGCAGCGATAATATTCTGTCGGCGGAAGCGATGGAGCGCGGGTGGCAATGCCTGCGCCTGTTTGCCGAACGTTTACAGGATATTCCCCAACCGCAAATTCGCGTCGTCGCAACCGCAACGCTTCGTCTGGCCGTTAATGCACAAGACTTCCTCGATAAAGCGCAGGAGATTCTTGGCTGCCCGGTGCAGGTGATTCGCGGTGAAGAAGAAGCGCGCCTGATTTATCAGGGTGTCGCACACACGACAGGCGGCGACGATCGTCGTCTGGTCGTGGATATCGGCGGTGCCAGTACCGAGCTGGTCACGGGCAAAGGTGCGCAAACCACCTCGCTGTTCAGCCTGTCGATGGGCTGCGTCACCTGGCTTGAGCGTTTCTTTACCGATCGTAATCTGGCGCAGGAAAACTTCGACGAAGCAGAAAAAGCCGCGCGCGATGTGCTGCGTCCGGTCGCTGATGAGCTGCGTACGCACGGCTGGAAAGTGTGCGTGGGGGCGTCTGGTACGGTACAGGCGTTGCAGGAAATCATGATGGCGCAGGGGATGGACGAGCGCATAACGCTTGCCAAACTTCAGCAGTTAAAACAGCGCGCGATTCAGTGCGGACGTCTGGAAGAGCTGGAAATCGAAGGTCTGACGCTGGAACGCGCGTTAGTGTTCCCGAGCGGTCTGGCGATTTTAATCGCCATTTTCACTGAGCTGAATATCCAGTGTATGACGCTGGCCGGTGGCGCTCTGCGCGAAGGCCTGGTTTACGGCATGCTGCATCTGGCGGTGGACGAAGACATCCGCAGCCGCACGCTGCGTAACGTACAGCGCCGGTTTATTGTCGATACCGAACAGGCGGCGCGCGTGTCACAGCTGGCATCTCACTTTGCCGATCAGATCGAAAAACAGTGGGATATTGAGCCATTAAGCCGTGAACTGCTGCTAAGTGCATGTCATCTTCATGAAATTGGTTTGAGCGTCGATTTCAAACAAGCGCCAGCACATGCGGCGTATCTGGTACGTAATCTTGATTTGCCAGGCTTTACGCCCGCGCAGAAAAAACTGCTGGCGACGCTGCTGCTCAACCAAACCAACGCTATCGATCTCTCGTCGCTGCATCAGCAAAATGCCGTGCCGCCACGCGTGGCCGAGCATCTGTGTCGTCTGCTGCGCCTGGCGATTATCTTTGCCAACCGCCGCCGCGACGACCTTTTGCCGCAAATCACGATTACAGCTAATGAAGAGACGTTGACGCTGAGACTACCTGCGGGCTGGCTGGAACATCATCCGCTGGGTAAAGAGATTGTCGATCAGGAGTGTCAGTGGCAGAGCTATGTGCACTGGCCATTGATTGTAGAGTAAAAAAGCTGGTGTCGGATGGCGCTTCGCTTATCCGACCTACAGAGAATTTTTGCTATATCAGGCCGGGTAAGGCGAGGCTGCTCCCCGGCACTGTTTTATTGACCGCGTTTTGCCGCCATCATCGCTTTCAGATTCGCCAGATGGCTCTGCCCTTTCTGCATTCGCTCTTCCGCGCTGACCACTTTACGTTCCTGCTCCCACTGTAAATCATCCTGCGGAAGTTCCAGTAAAAAGCGGCTCGGCTCCGGGCGCACCAGTTCACCATACTGACGACGCTCTTTGCACAGGGTAAAGATCAACTCCTTCTGCGCGCGGGTAATACCCACGTAGGCCAGACGGCGCTCTTCATCAACGTTATCTTCATCGATGCTGCTCTGGTGCGGCAATAACCCCTCTTCCATCCCGACCAGGAACACATACGGGAATTCCAGGCCTTTTGACGCGTGCAGGGTCATCAGTTGCACCTGATCCAGCTCTTCCTCGCTTTCCCCGCGCTCCATCATATCGCGCAGCGTAAAGCGGGTGACCACCTGCGTCAGAGTCATCGGTTCGTCGATTTCACTGCCTTCCAGCATCTCCGTCATCCAGCCAAACAGCGTGTTGACGTTTTTCATGCGCATTTCGGCGGCTTTCGGGCTGGCGGAGGTTTCAAACAGCCAGGACTCATAATCAATGCCGTGGATAAGGTCGCGCACCGCCGCGATAGGTTCACGTTCGGATAGACGCTGCACTTCACCTAACCACTGAGTGAAACGGGTTAAGGATTCGTACCCGCGCCCGGTGAGCGTCTGCGTCAGGCCCATATCAAAGCTGGCGGCAAACAGGCTTTTGTTGCGGGTCATCGCCCACTCACCCAGCTTTTGCATTGTTGCCGCGCCGATTTCACGCTTCGGCGTGTTGACGATACGCAGGAACGCGCTGTCGTCGTCCGGGTTGGTCAGCACGCGCAGATACGCCAGCAGATCTTTAATTTCCGGACGTGAGAAAAACGACGTGCCGCCGGAAATTTTGTACGGGATGCGGTTCTGCATCAGGAATTTTTCGAACACCCGCGACTGGTGGTTGCCGCGATAAAGGATGGCGTAATCCTTATACTGCGTTTTGTTCACGAAGTGATGGGCGATCAGCTCGCCGGTTACGCGCTCGGCTTCATGCTCTTCATTGTTGGCACTCAGCACTTTGAGCTCTTTCCCATAACCCAGCTCAGAGAACAGGCGTTTTTCAAAGACGTGCGGGTTATTGGCGATCAGGATATTCGCCGCTTTCAGGATGCGTCCGGAGGAACGGTAGTTCTGCTCAAGCTTAATCACCTGAAGAGCAGGGAAATCCTCACTCAGCAGTACCAGGTTTTGCGGACGCGCGCCGCGCCAGGAGTAAATCGACTGGTCATCGTCACCTACCACAGTAAAACGCGCCCGTTGCCCCACCAGCAGCTTCACCAGTTCATACTGGCTGGTGTTGGTATCCTGATATTCGTCCACCAGCAAATAGCGAATCTTGTTCTGCCAGCGCTCGCGCACCTCTTCATTACGTTGCAGCAGCAGCGTCGGCAGTAAAATCAGATCATCGAAGTCGAGCACGTTGCACGCTTTCATATGCGCGTCGTACAGGCCATAGCAGTGGGCAAAAATACGGTCCCGCTCGCCTTTCGCGCCAGCCGCCGCCTGCGCGGGTGATTTCAGATCGTTTTTCCAGTTGGAGATCGTCGAGATCAGCTGTTGCAGCTGCACTTTATCGTCTTCGATCAACCCTTCGGTGAGATCCTTCAGCAGGGCGACCTGATCCGTATCGTCAAAGAGAGAGAAGTTGGATTTCATTCCCAATGCGGCGTATTCGCGTTTGATGATATCCAGCCCCAGGGTATGGAACGTCGAGATCATCAGGCCGCGCGCCTCTTTGCGCCCCAGCGTCTGCGCGACACGCTCTTTCATCTCGCGCGCCGCCTTATTGGTAAAAGTGACCGCAGCGATGTGTCGCGCCTGATAACCGCATTGATGGATCAGGTGGGCGATTTTATTGGTGATCACGCGAGTCTTACCGGAACCCGCGCCCGCCAGCACCAGGCAGGGGCCGGTAACGAATTCGACAGCTTGTTGTTGGCCGGGGTTTAAACGCATAGAAATATTGCTCAATCTTCGAACGGGGGGAGGATTGTAGCAGAAAGTGGGCTGGGAGTGTCGACCGGTAACCGCGGCTACGTGGCCGCGGGGTTACATCAAATATTAATCCTGAAGAGACGCTTCAAATTCAGCTCGATTCCAGAGACCAAAGTATAAATGCTCGCTCCAGTAACCTACACCGGCAGGGTATCCATCGTCACTACGATCATAATTTTTATTCAGTTGGAGCAGACTGAAAGGAACCATCGCCAGACCAGCAGATAACTCACCCGCGTGACGCATCTGTTCAACCGCTTCAGCAATATTATCAGAAAGCGCCTGCACCGCAATTCCAGCCATAAAACAATTGGATAGCTCATCCTTAACTCTTTGTTCAAGTTCCTCCTCACTGCTTTCCGTCATCATATCCAGCTCAATAGTCTCGAGTAACAGATACTTATTACGGTGAGATTCCAGGAAATCCAGTGCTTCGGTAATTTCTTCAGAGAGATAAGATGCTTCGGCGGCAGGAATAGCAGCCTTCAGAACGATAAAAAATTTCTTTAACCTTGCGAAGCCAATCTCAAAATCACTACAGATGGCATGCAGCTTCGTTTTTTCCCCAGCAGGCTCATCGTCGAAACCGTCAGAAATGAGTGAAGCGCAAAGTTGAGGATCGCCTGACATCAGAATGCGATAGGAAAGAGGAACAAGATAACCCCACTCAGACAGACTTGATACACTTTCAGGACGATCGAAATAAGAGGTGGGGCGGTTACTCAGGCTATACAGGTAGGCACGGTTGGCCATCGCTAACTCCTTGCGAATAATTTCAACACGAAATAATAAGCATACTCTCTTTGTATTATTGTTGTATAAATCAGGGATCACAAATTCTATACGAGGCCACCATGGCAAAGAGCGCCGCAGCCCTGCACATCCTGGTCAAAACCGAAAAACTCGCCCTGGAGATCCTCGCCAAACTGGATCGCGGCGTCAGCTTTGATCATCTGGCAAAACGCTATTCGAGCTGCCCGTCCGGGCGCAACGGCGGCGATTTAGGCGAATTCAAACAGGGCATGATGGTGAAAGCGTTCGATGACGCCGTCTTCAGTTGCCCATTGTTGAAACCTTACGGGCCGGTGAAAACCAAATTTGGCTATCACATCATCAAGGTGTTATATCGCCGATAACGCGTGCTAAAATCGCCAGCCTTATTGACCCCTTTCGAAGGCGCATATCATGGCAAAAACAGCAGCAGCACTGCATATCCTTGTTAAAGAAGAAAAACTGGCTCTGGATCTTCTGGAACAACTTAAAAACGGCGCCGATTTCGGAAAGCTGGCGAAGAAGCACTCTACCTGTCCGTCAGGCAAACGCGGTGGGGATTTAGGTGAATTCCGTCAGGGTCAGATGGTTCCGGCGTTCGATAAAGTGGTGTTCTCTTGCCCGGTGCTGGAGCCGACTGGCCCGCTGCACACCCAGTTCGGCTATCACATCATTAAGGTGCTGTACCGTAACTAATGCCCCTCACCCTAACCCTCTCCCGCAGGGAGAGGGAACGGATGGTGCAAATAGTTAAATGTGTGCGGTTTTCACCCTCTCCCTGTGGGAGAGGGCCGGGGTGAGGGCATCAGCGCGCAGTTATCCTGCAACCGCAATACGTTTCATATCCGTCATATAGCCACGCAGTTTCTGGCCGACTTTCTCAATCGCATGACCACGAATCGCTTCGTTCACATCACGCAGTTGCGCGTTATCAACAGCACCTTCGGCAATCGCTTTACCCAGATCGCCTGGCTGAATTTCCGTCATGAACGATTTCAGCAGCGGCACACAAGCGTAAGAGAACAGGTAGTTACCGTACTCGGCGGTATCAGAGATAACCACGTTCATTTCATACAGACGCTTACGGGCGATGGTGTTAGCAATCAGCGGCAGTTCGTGCAGTGATTCATAGTAAGCAGACTCTTCGATAATACCGGAATCAACCATGGTTTCGAACGCCAGCTCAACGCCTGCTTTTACCATCGCGATCATCAGTACGCCTTTATCGAAGTACTCCTGCTCGCCGATTTTGCCTTCATACTGCGGCGCGGTTTCGAACGCGGTTTTGCCAGTCTCTTCACGCCAGGTCAGCAGTTTCTTATCGTCGTTGGCCCAGTCAGCCATCATGCCGGAAGAGAATTCGCCGGAGATGATGTCATCCATATGTTTCTGGAACAGCGGTGCCATAATCTCTTTCAGCTGTTCTGACAGCGCGTAAGCACGCAGTTTCGCCGGGTTAGAGAGACGGTCCATCATCAGGGTGATGCCGCCCTGTTTCAGCGCTTCGGTGATGGTTTCCCAGCCGAACTGAATCAGTTTTTCGGCATATGCCGGATCGGTGCCTTCTTCCACCAGCTTGTCGAAGCACAGCAGAGAGCCAGCCTGCAACATACCGCACAGGATGGTTTGCTCACCCATCAGGTCAGATTTCACTTCCGCAACGAAGGAAGATTCCAGCACGCCCGCACGGTGACCACCGGTTGCTGCCGCCCATGCTTTAGCGATCGCCATGCCTTCGCCTTTCGGATCGTTTTCCGGGTGAACGGCAATCAGCGTCGGTACGCCGAATCCACGTTTGTACTCTTCACGCACTTCAGTGCCTGGGCATTTCGGCGCCACCATCACTACGGTGATGTCTTTACGGATTTGCTCGCCCACTTCTACGATGTTAAAACCGTGAGAGTAACCCAGCGCCGCGCCGTCTTTCATCAGCGGCTGTACGGAACACACCACGTCGGAGTGCTGCTTGTCCGGCGTCAGGTTAACCACCAGATCCGCCTGCGGGATCAGTTCTTCGTAAGTGCCAACTTTGAAACCGTTGTCAGTCGCTTTACGCCAGGATGCGCGCTTCTCAGCGATCGCTTCTTTACGCAGGGCATAGGAGATGTCCAGACCAGAATCACGCATGTTCAGGCCCTGGTTCAGACCCTGTGCGCCACAACCGACGATGACCACTTTTTTACCCTGAAGGTAGCTCGCGCCGTCAGCGAATTCGTCGCGGCCCATAAAGCGACATTTGCCCAACTGTGCCAGCTGCTGGCGCAGATTCAGTGTATTGAAGTAGTTAGCCATGGTGATTCCTCGTGATGTTGTGCTTCTTATTGTTCGGTTCGCTGTTGAGCGAGAATGTCACCACATTACAACAGGAAATTTATTGCGGAAATTGATATATTCACAACGTCACATTGCAATTTCTGCAACGTCAAAATCGAGGGCTGAGCCTGTGGATTTACGCGATCTGAAAACCTTCCTGCATCTGGCGGAAAGCCGTCATTTTGGCCGTAGTGCGCGGGCGATGCACGTTAGCCCGTCCACGCTTTCGCGTCAGATTCAGCGGCTGGAAGACGATCTCGGTCAGGCATTATTTGTGCGCGATAACCGTACGGTGACGCTGACCGAAGCGGGCGAAGAGCTGCGTGTTTTCGCCCAGCAAACGTTGTTGCAGTACCAGCAGTTGCGCCACACCATCGACCAGCAAGGGCCATCGCTCTCTGGCGAGTTACATATTTTCTGCTCGGTGACCGCCGCTTACAGCCATCTTCCGCCGATTCTTGACAGATTCCGCGCGGAACACCCGTCGGTGGAGATCAAACTCACCACCGGTGATGCGGCGGATGCGATGGAAAAGGTCGTCACTGGCGAAGCAGATTTGGCGATTGCCGGGAAACCGGAGACTCTGCCAGGCGCGGTGGCGTTTTCGATGCTGGAGAACCTCGCGGTGGTGCTGATTGCACCCGCGCTGCCCTGCCCGGTGCGCAATCAAGTTTCGGTAGAGCAACCGGACTGGTCAACAATACCGTTCATCATGGCCGATCAGGGGCCGGTGCGCCGCCGCATTGAACTGTGGTTCCGACGCAACAAAATCAGCAACCCGATGATTTACGCCACGGTTGGCGGGCATGAAGCGATGGTTTCGATGGTGGCGCTCGGCTGTGGCGTGGCGCTGTTGCCAGAAGTGGTGCTGGAAAACAGCCCGGAACCCGTGCGCAACCGCGTGATGATTCTGGAGCGTAGCGATGAGAAAACGCCGTTTGAGCTGGGCGTTTGTGCACAAAAAAAGCGGCTGCATGAGCCGCTGATTGAGGCGTTCTGGAAGATTTTACCCAGCCACTAACCCGCCAAAAAGAACCTGAACGCCGGGTTATTGGTTTCGTCGTGGCAATCGTAGCCCAGCTCATTCAGCCGGGTTTCGAAATCAGGTTCATGGTCGCCAAGCTCGAAGGCCGCCAGTACGCGCCCGTAATCAGTGCCATGACTACGATAGTGGAACAAAGAAATATTCCAGTGCGTACCCAGCGTGTTGAGGAAGCGCAACAGCGCGCCCGGTGATTCAGGGAATTCGAAGCTGTAGAGGCGTTCCTGCAACGGATGCGATGGACGCCCGCCGACCATATAGCGCACGTGTAGCTTCGCCATTTCGTCGTCGGAGAGATCGACCACGCTGTAGCCGCCATCGTTGAGCATCTGCAAAATTTCTTTGCGCTCCTCAAGGCCGCGGCTTAAGCGCACGCCGACAAAGATGCAGGCGTTTTTGGCATCGGCAAAACGGTAGTTGAACTCGGTGACCGAGCGCCCACCAAGCAGCTGGCAGAACTTCAGGAAGCTGCCTTTTTCTTCCGGGATGGTTACCGCCAGAAGCGCTTCACGCTGTTCGCCCAGTTCGCAGCGTTCCGAGACGTAGCGCAGGCCGTGGAAATTGACGTTCGCCCCCGAAAGCACATGCGCCAGTCGTTCGCCGCGAATGTTGTGCTGGGCGATATATTTTTTCATTCCTGCCAGCGCCAGCGCGCCAGACGGCTCCGCCACCGCGCGCACATCTTCGAATAAATCCTTCATCGCCGCACAGATCGCATCACTATCGACGGTGATGATGTCGTCGAGATACTCCTGGCACAAACGGAAAGTTTCATCGCCGATGCGTTTTACCGCAACACCTTCGGCGAACAGCCCTACGCGCGGCAGATCAACCGGATGACCCGCATCCAGCGCCGCTTTCAGGCAGGCGGAGTCTTCCGCTTCCACGGCGATCACTTTGATTTGCGGCATCAGCTGTTTGATCAGCACCGCCACACCCGCCGCCAGGCCGCCGCCGCCGACCGGTACAAATACGCGATCAAGATGGGCATCCTGCTGGAGCAGTTCCAGCGCCAGCGTGCCTTGCCCGGCGATCACCATCGGATGATCGAACGGCGGCACCCAGGTGAAGCCCTGCTGCTGAGACAATTCAATCGCTTTGGCTTTTGCTTCATCGAAGTTCGCACCATGAAGCAGCACTTCGCCGCCGAAGCCGCGTACCGCATCAACTTTGATGTCAGCGGTGGCGGTTGGCATGACGATCAGCGCCTTCACACCTAACCGCGCAGAAGAAAACGCCACGCCCTGCGCGTGGTTACCCGCCGAGGCGGTGATCACGCCGTGCGCTTTCTGTTCTTCCGTCAGGCCCGCCATCATGGCGTATGCGCCACGCAGCTTAAAGCTGTGCACCGGCTGGCGGTCTTCGCGCTTCACCAGAATCACGTTATCAAGACGCGACGACAGTTTTTCCATTTTCTGTAGCGGCGTGACCTGCGCCGCTTCGTAGACCGGCGCGCGTAGCACCGCTCTTAAATATTCGGCGCCTTCCGGGGCGCCGGACAGGGGTTGCGAGTCAGCCATCATTAACCCCCCAGTTTCGATTTATCGCGCACCGCGCCTTTGTCGGCGCTGGTCGCCAGGCTGGCGTAGGCACGCAGGGCAAAGGAAACCTGGCGTTCACGGTTTTTCGGCGTCCAGGCCTGGTCACCACGGGCTTCCTGCGCTTCACGACGCGCGGCAATTTCCTGGTCGCTCAGTTGCAACTGAATGCCGCGATTCGGAATGTCGATTTCGATCAGGTCGCCATCTTCAATGATCGCGATATTGCCGCCGCTTGCCGCTTCCGGTGAAACGTGGCCGATGGAAAGGCCGGAAGTGCCGCCAGAGAAACGACCGTCGGTGATCAACGCACAGGCTTTGCCAAGGCCCATCGACTTCAGGAAGGTGGTCGGATAGAGCATTTCCTGCATGCCAGGGCCACCTTTCGGACCTTCGTAGCGGATCACCACGACATCACCCGCGACGACTTTACCGCCGAGGATCGCTTCAACCGCGTCATCCTGGCTTTCGTACACTTTCGCCGGGCCGGTGAATTTGAGGATACTGTCATCGACGCCCGCGGTTTTCACGATGCAGCCGTTTTCCGCAAAGTTACCGTAGAGTACCGCCAGGCCGCCGTCTTTGCTGTACGCGTGCTCCAGCGAGCGAATGCAGCCATTGGCGCGGTCGTCATCGAGAGAATCCCAACGGCAATCCTGCGAGAACGCCTGGGTGGTACGGATACCCGCCGGGCCGGCACGGAACATATTTTTCACCGCATCATCCTGAGTCACGACGATGTCGTATTGCTCAAGGGTTTGTGGCAAGGTCAGGCCCAGCACGTTTTTCACATCGCGATTCAGTAAGTTAGCACGATCCAACTCGCCCAGAATCCCCAGTACACCACCCGCACGGTGAACATCTTCCATATGGTACTTCTGCGTACTCGGCGCGACTTTACACAGCTGCGGAACCTTACGGGAGAGCTTATCGATATCACTCATGGTGAAGTCGATTTCCGCTTCCTGCGCCGCCGCCAGCAGGTGGAGTACCGTGTTGGTAGAGCCGCCCATCGCGATATCCAGCGTCATGGCGTTTTCAAACGCCGCTTTGCTGGCAATGTTACGCGGCAGCGCAGAGGCATCATCCTGCTCGTAATAGCGTTTAGTCAGCTCAACAATGCGCGTACCGGCATTGAGGAACAGCTGCTTACGGTCCGCGTGGGTTGCCAGCAGCGAGCCGTTACCCGGCTGCGACAGGCCCAGCGCTTCGGTCAGGCAGTTCATCGAGTTAGCGGTGAACATCCCGGAGCAGGAACCGCAGGTCGGGCAGGCGGAACGTTCAACCTGATCGCTCTGCGAGTCAGAGACTTTCGGGTCTGCGCCCTGGATCATCGCATCCACCAGATCGAGTTTGATTATCTGATCGGACAGCTTGGTTTTTCCGGCTTCCATCGGGCCGCCGGAAACAAAGATCACCGGAATATTCAGGCGCAGGGAGGCCATCAGCATCCCCGGGGTGATTTTGTCGCAGTTAGAGATACAGACCATGGCGTCGGCGCAGTGGGCGTTCACCATATACTCAACGGAGTCGGCGATCAGTTCGCGAGACGGCAGTGAATAAAGCATGCCCCCGTGGCCCATGGCGATACCGTCATCCACCGCAATGGTGTTGAACTCTTTGGCTACGCCGCCTGCCGCTTCAATCTGTTCAGCAACCAGTTTACCGAGGTCGCGCAGGTGCACATGGCCCGGCACGAACTGGGTAAACGAGTTTACAACCGCGATAATCGGCTTACCGAAATCGGCGTCGGTCATCCCGGTGGCGCGCCACAGTGCGCGGGCACCCGCCATATTGCGGCCATGGGTGGTGGTAGCGGAACGATACTTAGGCATGCTTTATTTACTCCCAGTGTCTGTCTAATAAAAGGGACGGTGCGTGCCGTCCCCTTTCTTTGTTAGTGATTAACCTGATCCAACCAGCCCCATTTATCCTCGGTTTCACCGGTGAAGAGGCCAAAGAATGCTTGCTGAATACGCTTGGTGACCGGGCCACAGCGGCCTGCGCCTACCTGGATGCCGTCGACGCTACGTACTGGCGTGATTTCTGCCGCCGTACCGGACATAAAGACTTCATCCGCCAGGTACAGGGATTCGCGCGACAGCACCTGTTCGCGAACTTCAATATCGAGATCTTTCGCCAGTTTGATGATGGCGTCACGGGTGATGCCCGGCAGCGCGGAAGAGGTGAACGGCGGTGTAAACAGGATGCCATCTTTCACTTCAAACAGGTTTTCGCCCGCACCTTCAGAGATATAGCCGTTCACGTCCAGCGCGATGCCCTCCTGGTAACCGTGGCGACGCGCTTCGCTGCCAACCAGCAGGGAAGAGAGGTAGTTACCACCGGCTTTTGCCGCCGTCGGGATGGTGTTCGGCGCAACGCGATTCCAGGAAGAGACCATCGCATCAATCCCCTGATCCAGCGCTTCTGCGCCCAGGTACGCGCCCCATGGGAACGCAGCGATAATCACGTCAGTTTTGTAGCCATCCGGCGGATTCACCCCCATACCGACGTCGCCCACGAAGACCAGCGGACGAATATAGGCGCTGGTCAGATTGTTTTTGCGGATCACCGCGCGGCAGGCTTCCATTAATTCATCAACGCTCTGAGAGACCGGGAAGCGATAGATTTTGGCTGAGTCATGCAGACGCTGCATGTGTTCGCGATGGCGGAACACCACTGGCCCTTTGTGAGAATCGTAGCAACGGATACCTTCGAAGACGGAAGTACCGTAGTGCAGCGCATGGGACATCACGTGAACTTTCGCTTCACCCCATGGAACCATCTCACCGTTGAACCAAATGTAATCAGCTTTTTTCGTCGTCATTTTTCTTCCTTTTGCGCTCAGGCGCTAATTTGTTGTGATGTTGTCTGGCACTGATGGACGGCGACAGAAGCAACGTCCACCAGTTTACTTAACTGACTAAACAGTAATTCGACCGGGCGGGGACTGGCAACGGTCAATTCGATATTTATATTCTGTGCATCGGAGGCCGCTTCCATATTCATGGCGCAGATTTGAAAACCGCGATGGCGAACGACGCGTAACACACGTTCCAGCGTTTCTGGGTTGAAGCGAGCCTGCACGGCGAGCTGATGTTGCATCATGATAATTTCTCCAGCATTTCTGCATTACTGGCACCGGGCGGTACCAATGGCCAGACGTTCTCAAGTTCGTCTATTGAGACATGAAGCAGGTACGGGCCTTCGCTTGCCAGCAGGGTGTCGAGTGCCGCTTCAACCTGGTCTTTACGGGTGATGTGCTGGCCAGGGATGCCGAAGGCGCTGGCCAGAGTGAGAAAATCAGGGTTATCGGTGAGCGTGGTTTCGCTGTAGCGCTCCTGGAAGAACAACTGCTGCCACTGGCGAACCATGCCTAAACGCTGGTTATCCAGCAGGACGATTTTCAACGGCAGCTGTTTACGCTTCACGGTGCCCAGCTCTTGTACGTTCATCATGAACGAGCCGTCCCCGGAGATGCAGATGACCGTGTCGTTCGGGCGGGCAACCTGCGCGCCAACCGCCGCCGGCAGGCCGAAGCCCATGGTGCCTAATCCGCTGGAGGTGATGAAGTTTTCCGGGCGGGTGTAGGTCATGTGTTGTGCGGACCACATCTGGTGCTGACCCACGTCGGTGGTGACAACGCTGTCAGCAGGCTTACGATCGGAAAGCTGTTTGAGCAGCAACGGCGCATAGATAGCCTCGCCCGGATGATCGTAACGCCACGCGTGTTCCGCGCGCAGTTCTGCATTGTGCTGACGCCACGCATCAATCGACAGCGACTGTTGCAACTCGGGCAGTAATGCATTCAGGTCGCCCTGCAGTGCAACGTGTGCCTGACGAAGCTTGTTCATTTCCGCCGGGTCGATATCCATGTGGATCACTTTGGCGTGCGGTGCGAAGGTATTCAGCTTGCCGGTCACGCGGTCGTCAAAGCGCGCGCCAACGGCGATCAGCAGGTCACTCTCCTGCACCGCCAGGTTCGCGGCTTTGGTGCCGTGCATCCCCAGCATGCCGAGGTAATACGGATAATCAGCATCAACCGCACCAAGGCCTTTCAGTGTGCAAGTCGCAGGCATCTGAGTGACGGCGATAAATTCACGTAACGCGGGAACCGCCTGCGCCATCCCGACGCCGCCGCCCACATACAGCATCGGTTTTTTTGCCTGCGCCAGCATCTGACGAGCGACATCAACATCGGCGTGCGGGAACGTATCTTCGCTGGCGACGGTGGAAAAATGGGGTTCCAGATCGCCCTGCGCCACCTGAATATCTTTCGGAATATCAACCAGAACGGGGCCCGGACGGCCTGAGTTTGCCACCTGGAATGCTTCTGCCATCACGCGCGGCAGCTCTTCCAGCGACTGCACCAGGAAACTGTGTTTGGTGCAGGAGAGTGATAAACCGAGGACGTCCACTTCCTGAAACGCATCCGTTCCGATGAACGGAGAAGCCACCTGGCCGGTGATCGCCACAACCGGAACAGAGTCCAGCAGTGCATCAGCGAGGCCGGTTATCAGGTTGGTTGCACCAGGACCAGAGGTTGCGATGCAGACACCCGTTTTACCGGTGGCACGCGCATAACCAATTGCCGCCATCGCCGCGCCCTGCTCGTGTCGGCACAACAGGTGCTCCACGCCGCCGTCATACAATGCATCGTAAACCGGCATAATTGCGCCACCCGGATAACCGAAAACTGTCTCGACTCCTTGTGCCCGCAACGCATGTACTACCCACTGTGCCCCATTCATAGTTAGTTCCCCGCCGTAGATCGGGAGAAACAGGATTTTGTGCTACAACTCATAATCTGCTCCTCGCTATTGTTTTTAAGTCATAAAAAAACCCCCGGACCTTTCGGTGCGGGGGTCTTAGTTCGTTAAGGCTTGATTTCTAAGCCTTTCCTCGTCCAAGTGCAGCCCCGCACGGTGGGATAATAATCACCACCACGCTAATCACGACCAGGCTAATCACTCGTAGAAGGGCTTTCATTTTTGTCTATTCTTGCATCTTGTTCGAAGGAATGCCTACAGAGTTACCACAGACGTTAAGAACAGCACAAGTTTTTTTTATTACTGTGATATTCATCATGCTGCGAATTTTGCACAAGACATTTGTTTTATATGAAAAAATTATGAATTGAATTTTTTTCACCTGTTGGGCATTTTCACTACTGTTGCACCTTCAGGAATGCCCAGACGGCGAAAAATGCGAGAAACACTCGAATATTATTGAAATACCATGAAACAGCAGCGATATGCCGGAATCCTCGCCGTAAAATCAAAAACTCGACGGTTATTTGCATCACAATGACGCGCATAATGCCGCACATCAGGAGGCATTATGTCACTATCCGTTGTCTACACGCGCGCGGCGCTTGGCGTTACCGCCCCGCTCATTACCGTTGAAGTTCACATCAGCCAGGGGTTGCCTGGCCTCACCATGGTTGGCCTGCCGGAGACCACCGTAAAGGAAGCGCGCGACCGCGTTCGTAGCGCAATTATCAACAGCGGTTATGAATACCCGGCTAAAAAAATTACGATCAATCTGGCACCGGCCGACCTGCCAAAGGAGGGAGGCCGATATGATTTACCTATCGCTCTCGCGCTTCTGGCGGCCTCTGAGCAGCTCAATCCACAGAAGCTGGGTCAATACGAGTTTGTGGGCGAACTTGCGCTTACAGGCGCCCTACGCGGCATTCCCGGTGCAATTTCAGCGGCAATTGAAGCGAGTAAAGCCGGTAGGCAGATTGTGGTGGCTGAAGATGATGCTGCGCAGGTTGGCTTATTGGGCGGCAGTGAATGCTATATCGCGAATCATTTGCAGGAGGTCTGCGCCTTTCTTGAAGGAAATCACGCATTACGCACGGCGCAGCCTGATACGACGCCGGTGCACCTGATATGCGAAGATTTGAGCGACGTCATCGGCCAGCAGCAGGGAAAACGGGCGCTGGAAGTTACCGCTGCGGGTGGCCACAATCTTTTGCTTATTGGCCCACCAGGTACCGGCAAAACGATGCTCGCCTCGCGTCTGCGCGGGCTGCTACCTCCGCTTAACGATCGGGAAGCGCTGGAAACGGCGGCAATTGTCAGCCTGGAGAATGCCAGTAGCGTGCAGAAACAGTGGCGTCAGCGCCCTTTCCGTTCTCCACATCACAGCGCATCGTTAACCGCCATGGTGGGCGGCGGGTCAATTCCGGGGCCTGGCGAGATCTCGCTGGCGCATAACGGCGTGCTGTTTCTCGATGAACTTCCGGAATTTGAACGTCGGGTGCTGGATGCCTTGCGCGAACCCATTGAGTCAGGGCAGATTCACATTTCGCGAACAAGGGCGAAAATTACCTATCCGGCGCGTTTTCAATTGATTGCAGCAATGAACCCCAGCCCAACCGGGCATTATCAGGGAAATCACAATCGCTGTACGCCAGAGCAAACGCTACGTTATCTGGGGCGTTTATCGGGTCCGTTTCTGGACCGCTTTGATCTTTCCCTTGAGATACCGTTACCGCCGCCAGGAATATTGAGTCAGGCGCGTCAGGGGGAAGAAAACAGCCAGACAGTACAGGCTCGCGTCATTGAATCCCAGACGCGTCAGTATCATCGGCAGGGGCAGCTCAACGCCAGACTTGGCAGTAGTGATATTCGTCGCTTCTGTGCGTTGTGTGATGAGGATGCGCTATGGCTGGAGCAAACGCTCACCACGCTGGGGTTATCGATACGCGCCTGGCAGCGCTTGTTAAAGGTGTCGCGCACTATTGCCGATCTGGAAGGGGTGGACGCTATTGCGCGTCATCATCTCCAGGAGGCGCTGAGTTATCGGGGTATTGACCGGGTACTGATTCATCTGCAAAAGCTGTTGCATTAAAAAAGGGGCCGAAGCCCCTTTCTTGTTAGTCGTCGCTTTCAGTGTAGTCTTCAGCGCCTTCCACCTGCGGCTTCCCGCCAGACAGCGTGTGAAAACGCTTAGGACGCTTAATGCGCGTCACATACTTATTCCATACGCGTTCAGCTTCGGTCGCTGGCTCACGTTCGCCACGGCACACCGCAACAAACTGCTTCTCTTCATCGGTAGACGGTTCACGTTTGCCGAGATCGAGTTCGTTAAAGGCATAGCCACAACGTTCAAGCAGTTGAGCCTCTTTGATGGTGAAATCACCATGGCGAGAGAACCCGCGTGGATAATTTTTATTGTCGAAAAAACGATTAGTCGTCGTAAAGCTTTCCGCCATCCTACACGCTCCTAATTCTTTGGCCGAGCTATTTATGGCGCGGAGTATTAGTTACGCTTGACAGAGTGTAAAACAAAAGATTTAAATCATAACGACAAATAATTTTGTGGAGAAAGCTGTGGATACGGAATTGCTAAAAACTTTCCTCGAAGTGAGCAGAACTCGTCACTTCGGGCGCGCTGCGGAAGCCCTCTATTTGACGCAATCTGCGGTAAGTTTTCGCATCCGTCAGTTGGAAAACCAGTTGGGGGTCAATCTCTTCACCCGACATCGCAACAATATCCGTCTGACCGCCGCTGGCGAAAAACTGCTGCCCTACGCGGAAACGCTGATGAATACCTGGCAGGCGGCGCGGAAAGAGGTCGCCCATACCTCGCGGCATAATGAATTCTCCATCGGAGCCAGCGCCTCGCTGTGGGAATGCATGTTGAATGGCTGGCTCGGCAGGCTCTATCAATCATTTGATAATCTTCAGTTTGAGGCGCGAATTGCGCAGCGTCAGTCGCTGGTGAAGCAGCTCCATGAGCGGCAGCTTGATCTGCTAATCACGACAGAAGCCCCCAAAATGGATGAATTTAGCAGCCAGTTATTGGGAAACTTCACACTCGCACTTTACTGCGCATCGCCCTCCAGTGAGAAAGCAGAGCTCAACTATCTGCGTCTGGAATGGGGCCCGGATTTTCAGCAACATGAGGCTGGCCTGATCGCGCACGACGACGTTCCGCTATTGACCACCAGTTCAGCTGATTTGGCAAGACAGCAGCTGGAGCCGCTGAAAGGCTGCACCTGGCTACCTACCGCGTGGGCGAAAGAGAAAGGTGGGCTACATACGGTTGCGGATAGCGCGACGCTTTCTCGTCCGTTATATGCCATCTGGTTACAGAACAGCGATAAACAGGCGCAAATTCGCGATATCCTGAAAAATAACGTTTTGATTTAGGGGTATTTTAAGGGAAGGAGTGGGATCGCGAGATGTCACTTCGCTGAATTTCAGGCAAAAAAAAATCCTTTGCATAAGCAAAGGATTATATATGGCAGGGGCGGAGAGACTCGAACTCGCGACACCCGGTTTTGGAGACCGGTGCTCTACCAACTGAGCTACGCCCCTAAATTTTCTTATCATTAAGCCTGCTAATGTAGCAGGCTTAATTTTTTTAATAAGTGGCGGAACGGACGGGACTCGAACCCGCGACCCCCTGCGTGACAGGCAGGTATTCTAACCGACTGAACTACCGCTCCACCGAATTTCTTTGTCACTACCCGGATTTTCATCCCGGTTTACTGCAATTTGATGCCTGGCAGTTCCCTACTCTCGCATGGGGAGACCCCACACTACCATCGGCGCTACGGCGTTTCACTTCTGAGTTCGGCATGGGGTCAGGTGGGACCACCGCGCTAGTGCCGCCAGGCAAATTCTGTTGTATTAACCCGCTTACGCCGGTTAATTTAATCTGTTATCAAGCTTACTTATCGATGTCTCTTCGCCAAAACATCTTCGGCGTTGTAAGGTTAAGCCTCACGGTTCATTAGTACTGGTTAGCTCAATGCATCGCTGCACTTACACACCCAGCCTATCAACGTCGTAGTCTTCAACGTTCCTTCAGGACTCTCAAGGAGTCAGGGAGAACTCATCTCGGGGCAAGTTTCGTGCTTAGATGCTTTCAGCACTTATCTCTTCCGCATGTAGCTACCGGGCAATGCCATTGGCATGACAACCCGAACACCAGTGATGCGTCCACTCCGGTCCTCTCGTACTAGGAGCAGCCCCCCTCAATTCTCCAGCGCCCACGGCAGATAGGGACCGAACTGTCTCACGACGTTCTAAACCCAGCTCGCGTACCACTTTAAATGGCGAACAGCCATACCCTTGGGACCTACTTCAGCCCCAGGATGTGATGAGCCGACATCGAGGTGCCAAACACCGCCGTCGATATGAACTCTTGGGCGGTATCAGCCTGTTATCCCCGGAGTACCTTTTATCCGTTGAGCGATGGCCCTTCCATTCAGAACCACCGGATCACTATGACCTGCTTTCGCACCTGCTCGCGCCGTCACGCTCGCAGTCAAGCTAGCTTATGCCATTGCACTAACCTCCTGATGTCCGACCAGGATTAGCTAACCTTCGTGCTCCTCCGTTACTCTTTGGGAGGAGACCGCCCCAGTCAAACTACCCACCAGACACTGTCCGCAACCCGGATCACGGGTCTACGTTAGAACATCAAACATTAAAGGGTGGTATTTCAAGGTTGGCTCCATGCAGACTGGCGTCCACACTTCAAAGCCTCCCACCTATCCTACACATCAAGGCTCAATGTTCAGTGTCAAGCTATAGTAAAGGTTCACGGGGTCTTTCCGTCTTGCCGCGGGTACACTGCATCTTCACAGCGAGTTCAATTTCACTGAGTCTCGGGTGGAGACAGCCTGGCCATCATTACGCCATTCGTGCAGGTCGGAACTTACCCGACAAGGAATTTCGCTACCTTAGGACCGTTATAGTTACGGCCGCCGTTTACCGGGGCTTCGATCAAGAGCTTCGCGTTGCCGCTAACCCCATCAATTAACCTTCCGGCACCGGGCAGGCGTCACACCGTATACGTCCACTTTCGTGTTTGCACAGTGCTGTGTTTTTAATAAACAGTTGCAGCCAGCTGGTATCTTCGACTGATTTCAGCTCCACGGGTAAACCGCTTCACCTACATATCAGCGTGCCTTCTCCCGAAGTTACGGCACCATTTTGCCTAGTTCCTTCACCCGAGTTCTCTCAAGCGCCTTGGTATTCTCTACCTGACCACCTGTGTCGGTTTGGGGTACGATTCAATGTTACCTGATGCTTAGAGGCTTTTCCTGGAAGCAGGGCATTTGTTACTTCAGCACCGTAGTGCCTCGTCATCACGTCTCAGTGTTAACAGAAGTCCGGATTTACCTAAACTTCCCACCTACACGCTTAAACCGGGACAACCGTCGCCCGGCCAACATAGCCTTCTCCGTCCCCCCTTCGCAGTAACACCAAGTACAGGAATATTAACCTGTTTCCCATCGACTACGCCTTTCGGCCTCGCCTTAGGGGTCGACTCACCCTGCCCCGATTAACGTTGGACAGGAACCCTTGGTCTTCCGGCGAGCGGGCTTTTCACCCGCTTTATCGTTACTTATGTCAGCATTCGCACTTCTGATACCTCCAGCATGCCTCACGACACACCTTCAACGGCTTACAGAACGCTCCCCTACCCAACAACACATAGTGTCGCTGCCGCAGCTTCGGTGCACAGTTTAGCCCCGTTACATCTTCCGCGCAGGCCGACTCGACCAGTGAGCTATTACGCTTTCTTTAAATGATGGCTGCTTCTAAGCCAACATCCTGGCTGTCTGAGCCTTCCCACATCGTTTCCCACTTAACTGTGACTTTGGGACCTTAGCTGGCGGTCTGGGTTGTTTCCCTCTTCACGACGGACGTTAGCACCCGCCGTGTGTCTCCCGTGATAACATTCTTCGGTATTCGTAGTTTGCATCGGGTTGGTAAGTCGGGATGACCCCCTAGCCGAAACAGTGCTCTACCCCCGAAGATGAGTTCACGAGGCGCTACCTAAATAGCTTTCGGGGAGAACCAGCTATCTCCCGGTTTGATTGGCCTTTCACCCCCAGCCACAAGTCATCCGCTAATTTTTCAACATTAGTCGGTTCGGTCCTCCAGTTAGTGTTACCCAACCTTCAACCTGCCCATGGCTAGATCACCGGGTTTCGGGTCTATACCCTGCAACTTAACGCCCAGTTAAGACTCGGTTTCCCTTCGGCTCCCCTATTCGGTTAACCTTGCTACAGAATATAAGTCGCTGACCCATTATACAAAAGGTACGCAGTCACCCCATAAAGAGGCTCCCACTGCTTGTACGTACACGGTTTCAGGTTCTTTTTCACTCCCCTCGCCGGGGTTCTTTTCGCCTTTCCCTCACGGTACTGGTTCACTATCGGTCAGTCAGGAGTATTTAGCCTTGGAGGATGGTCCCCCCATATTCAGACAGGATACCACGTGTCCCGCCCTACTCTTCGAGTTCACAACATATGCATTTTGGTGTACGGGACTTTCACCCTGTATCGTGCGACTTTCCAGACGCTTCCACTAACACACATGCTGATTCAGACTCTGGGCTGCTCCCCGTTCGCTCGCCGCTACTGGGGGAATCTCGGTTGATTTCTTTTCCTCGGGGTACTTAGATGTTTCAGTTCCCCCGGTTCGCTTCGTTAAGCTATGTATTCACTTAACGATAGTGCAACGAATTGCACTGGGTTTCCCCATTCGGAAATCGCCGGTTATAACGGTTCATATCACCTTACCGACGCTTATCGCAGATTAGCACGTCCTTCATCGCCTCTGACTGCCAGGGCATCCACCGTGTACGCTTAGTCGCTTAACCTCACAACCCGAAGATGTTTCGTAAAACACCATCGTGTTGCGAAAATTTGAGAGACTCGAACACACTTAAAAGTGTGTCGTTTCAATTTTCAGCTTGATCCAGATTTTTAAAGAGCAAAACTTCGCAGCACACTTATTCAGTGTACTCTGAAGTTTTCTTGTTTTTTGCAGTAAAGATGGTGGAGCTATGCGGGATCGAACCGCAGACCTCCTGCGTGCAAAGCAGGCGCTCTCCCAGCTGAGCTATAGCCCCATCGTTTTTATCTCTGACCGTAATTTCTGTTGAGGCAAGGCGTGGTGACACGAAGCATACTGAAGTATGTGAGTGTCGCCGCAACGCAGCATCAGCAGAAATTTGGTAGGCCTGAGTGGACTTGAACCACCGACCTCACCCTTATCAGGGGTGCGCTCTAACCACCTGAGCTACAAGCCTGCAGAGATTTTTTACTGCTAATTTTCATCAGACAATCTGTGTGGACACTTCAAGGAACGGTTCTTTAAGGTAAGGAGGTGATCCAACCGCAGGTTCCCCTACGGTTACCTTGTTACGACTTCACCCCAGTCATGAATCACAAAGTGGTAAGCGCCCTCCCGAAGGTTAAGCTACCTACTTCTTTTGCAACCCACTCCCATGGTGTGACGGGCGGTGTGTACAAGGCCCGGGAACGTATTCACCGTAGCATTCTGATCTACGATTACTAGCGATTCCGACTTCATGGAGTCGAGTTGCAGACTCCAATCCGGACTACGACATACTTTATGAGGTCCGCTTGCTCTCGCGAGGTCGCTTCTCTTTGTATATGCCATTGTAGCACGTGTGTAGCCCTACTCGTAAGGGCCATGATGACTTGACGTCATCCCCACCTTCCTCCAGTTTATCACTGGCAGTCTCCTTTGAGTTCCCGGCCGAACCGCTGGCAACAAAGGATAAGGGTTGCGCTCGTTGCGGGACTTAACCCAACATTTCACAACACGAGCTGACGACAGCCATGCAGCACCTGTCTCACGGTTCCCGAAGGCACCAATTCATCTCTGAAAAGTTCCGTGGATGTCAAGAGTAGGTAAGGTTCTTCGCGTTGCATCGAATTAAACCACATGCTCCACCGCTTGTGCGGGCCCCCGTCAATTCATTTGAGTTTTAACCTTGCGGCCGTACTCCCCAGGCGGTCGACTTAACGCGTTAGCTCCGGAAGCCACGCCTCAAGGGCACAACCTCCAAGTCGACATCGTTTACAGCGTGGACTACCAGGGTATCTAATCCTGTTTGCTCCCCACGCTTTCGCACCTGAGCGTCAGTCTTCGTCCAGGGGGCCGCCTTCGCCACCGGTATTCCTCCAGATCTCTACGCATTTCACCGCTACACCTGGAATTCTACCCCCCTCTACGAGACTCAAGCTTGCCAGTTTCAAATGCAGTTCCCAGGTTGAGCCCGGGGATTTCACATCTGACTTAACAAACCGCCTGCGTGCGCTTTACGCCCAGTAATTCCGATTAACGCTTGCACCCTCCGTATTACCGCGGCTGCTGGCACGGAGTTAGCCGGTGCTTCTTCTGCGAGTAACGTCAATTGCTGAGGTTATTAACCTCAACACCTTCCTCCTCGCTGAAAGTACTTTACAACCCGAAGGCCTTCTTCATACACGCGGCATGGCTGCATCAGGCTTGCGCCCATTGTGCAATATTCCCCACTGCTGCCTCCCGTAGGAGTCTGGACCGTGTCTCAGTTCCAGTGTGGCTGGTCATCCTCTCAGACCAGCTAGGGATCGTCGCCTAGGTGAGCCGTTACCCCACCTACTAGCTAATCCCATCTGGGCACATCCGATGGCAAGAGGCCCGAAGGTCCCCCTCTTTGGTCTTGCGACGTTATGCGGTATTAGCTACCGTTTCCAGTAGTTATCCCCCTCCATCAGGCAGTTTCCCAGACATTACTCACCCGTCCGCCACTCGTCAGCGAATCAGCAAGCTGATTCCTGTTACCGTTCGACTTGCATGTGTTAGGCCTGCCGCCAGCGTTCAATCTGAGCCATGATCAAACTCTTCAATTTAAGTTTGATGCTCGTGAATTAAACTTCGTAATGAATTACGTGTTCACTCAGAGACTTGGTATTCATTTATCGTCTTGCGACGTTAAGAATCCGTATCATTGAGTGCCCACACAGATTGTCTGATAAATTGTTAAAGAGCAGTGCCGCTTCGCTTTTTCTCAGCGGCGCGGGGTGTGCATATTAAGCCATCCCGCTACAGAGTCAAGTTTTATTTCACTTTTCTCTGCTGAAGTTCTCTTAAGAACCTCGCTGACCCGGCGGCTTGCGTGCCGTTGTTCCGTGTCAGTGGAGGCGCATTATAGGGAGTTCTGAGACGTTGACAACCCCTGTTTAAAAAAAACTTTTCAACCGTCTCTTTTTTGAGCAAAACCGCCTTAAACTGGCAGTTTTTCAAGCGTTTCGAAGCCGTAGCGCTGTAAAACGGGTAAAAGTCGTACAGTCTCCGCCGTCAACGCCATGCAAAATGCTTTATTCTCTTCCGTCGATTTCGCATCTGGCGCTTCATGTTCCAGCAGCCAGGCCGTTCGACGCGCAATCGCCGCGCCGGAATCGATCATCCGCGTGCCTTCCGGAAGCACCTGCAGCAGTTCATCGCGCAGCAGCGGGAAATGTGTGCAGCCAAGCACAACCGTATCCGGCGGCTCCTGCATCCGCAGCCACGGGCGCAGAATTCGACGCAGCTCATCCAGCGAAACGGGATCGCCATGCAATTTCGCTTCCGCCAGCTCCACCAGTTCGGCCGAACCCAGCATTTCGATTTTGCATTCATTGGCAAAACGGGCGATGAGCTCATGCGTATAAGGACGCTTCACCGTGCCACGCGTTGCCAGTAAGCCGACAATACGGTTCGCCGATAAACGCGCCGCCGGCTTAATGGCCGGCACCACACCGACCACCGGGAAGCCAAACTTCTCGCGCAGGGCGGGTAAAGAAACTGTGCTTGCGGTGTTACAGGCGATAATCGCCAGGGAGAGCGGGTAACGTTGCTGGACGGCGGTCACAATCTCAACCACGCGCTCAACAATAAACTCTTCGCTTTTCTCCCCATAAGGGAAGGCAACGTTATCGAAGGTGTAGATGTAATGAAGGTCCGGCAGAAGTTGACGGACCTCATCATAGACCGACAGCCCACCGACACCGGAGTCAAACACCAGTACGGTAGGCCGTGGTTCAGAAGGTGTAGCTGCCAGACAAGGTGTATTCCCGTCCTGCAGTTTGGTAGCCATAAACTGTCTCGTAATCTTTATCGAACAGGTTGGCTATTTTACCACGAACTGTGAGCTGTGAGGTGACTGGATATGACGCGGAAATATCAACCGTGCTGTAGCTCGGTAAAACCTGCTGTTTCGGGTTGTATTGTGACGTGTTGTTATCGTAGCGACGACCGTAGTACTGCCACGACACATCCATGTCCACATCAAACATTGTCCAGTCGAGTTGATATTTCGCCTGACGCTTAGAGCGGCGTGCCAGCACTTCATCATTCTCGTCGTTACGCGGGTCCATATATTGCAGCGTCACGCGGTGATTAAAGATCCCCGTATCAAAACTGCCGGTCCACTCCACACCTTTAATGGTCGCCGAGTTGATATTGGCGTACTCGCCGTCATAGGTAACCGGGTCGGAATAGTAGGTAATCAGGTTAGAGATCTTGTAGTGATATGCTGACAAACGCCAGTCCAGCGGCCCCGTCAGACCTTCCAGACCGGCTTCCCACTGTTTTGACTCTTCCGGTTTCAGATCCGGATTCGAACTGATACCAAAGCGTGTAGAACCAAACTGCTGACCTAACGATGGTGCCAGGAAGCCGGTACCATACGATAACGTCACTTTATAGTTCTCAACGAACTGCCAGCCCGCCGCCGTTTGCCACGTTCCGTGCCAGCCAAACTGCTCATCGTGATCTTCACGGCCAGAGGCTTCCAGCGTCACGTCGCCAAATTGCTGCTGGCCGGTAAGATAAAGCCCGGTATTGTCGCGCTTATAGGTATCGGATATCGCCGTATCCGACGAGGTCAAACGCTGCTGCTGCCAGTCTACCCCGGCGCTTACCGAACCATGCCCGACAATCAGGTTGTTCCCCCACTGGAGATTGCGCTGGGTCATGCGGTCAAGCGTCGTGCCGTCTTTATAACGACCATAAATACTGCTGTAGTTATAGTCCTTCACCTTCTGATAGCTGGCGATAAGCTCAGAAGAGTAGATTCCGGAATGGAATCGCAGGCCGGTATCCCAGGTCTGGTTATAAAGCTGCTCTTCATCAGCGCTGTACGCAGGCGAGTACGGCGGGCTTCCCAGGTCGTAATCGACATTATTGGTATAGCTGTGGCCCCGGAAGAAGCCATCGAAGCTATCGTTGAATTTATGCTCCAGGCTACCCCAGAAGGTCTTATTGCGGAAGCCATCGCGGTCGTTGTCGTGGCTCCAGGTCGAGCCCGGCTGCACATCAAACCCTTTGGTGGTTTCATAAGAACCCGCCACCGTCGCTACCGTGTCGCCAAAACGCTGACGCAACGTGCCATCGTATTGTTGATAGCCTTTAGAGCCCATGCTGGCGGAAATTTTCGATTGTTCCTCGTCAGAGTGGGTAATGATGTTGATAACCCCGCCCATCGCGCCGGAACCATAAATCGCCGAGCGCGGCCCACGGATGTACTCCACGCGCTGAACTAACGAAAGCGGGATCTGGTTCAGGTCCGGGTTATTTGAGATACCGGGGCGGGTCATCGGAATGCCATCGACCAGCACCAAAACCTGCTTGGTCTCAGTACCGCGGATAAAGAGCGAAGAACTCTGCCCCATCCCACCATATTGCGCGATATCCACACCCGGCAGGCGACGCATGACGTCATTAAGATTTTTGGCCTGCCAGCGGTCGATGTCATCTCGGGTGACGACATCCATCGGTGCGAGGACGGTATTAACCGGTTGCTGGAAACGGCTGGCGGTTACGACGAGAGTGTCTGAAGTGCTGTCCTGCGCCCAAACGGAAAAAGCCGAGACGGATAACGCCGTCATCAGCGAAGTTTTTTTAATCATTGTTAAAGCATCCACAATAGAAAAAGGATGCCGCCGGTTTCATCGATAGCCCGCGATGATGAAAACCCAGTGCGACGTCACCCGGCAGGTCTTCGGGCTCGGGGGCGTTTACCGGATGAAGACTTCCCACCTTTTCAGGCAGTGTCTGCAAAATGCGTTCATCCCACCACTCCTTACCGCTGCGCGTCAGCCCCAGATTTTCACTGGATTCCCTTTTAACTCACAGGACCGGAACCCGGATGCTACATTTAGTTACATATAGATGTCCAGACTGCCATCACGATTTAGGAAAACATCAATCGCTGGACATCCCCTGAGCAGGCCCTACAATCCCCGCGTACTTTTATTATTCAGGATGCATCATGACCCCCGAACACCTTCCTACCGAGCAATACGAAGCGCAGCTGGCCGAGAAAGTGGTCCGTCTGCAAACGATGATGGCCCCGTTCAACGCGCCGGTTCCGGAGGTGTTTCGCTCGCCAGTCAGTCATTACCGCATGCGTGCGGAATTTCGCATCTGGCATGATGGGGACGACCTGTACCACATCATTTTCGATCAGCAGACCAAAAGCCGCATTCGCGTCGATTCCTTCCCGGCAGCCAGCGAGCTCATCAATACGCTGATGACCGCCATGCTGGACGGCGTGCGTAATAACCACGCGCTGCGCCACAAACTGTTCCAGATTGATTATCTGTCTACGCAAAGCAATCAGGCGATCGTCTCTCTGCTGTACCATAAGAAGCTCGACGACGCATGGCGTGTGGAAGCGGAGGCGCTGCGCGATGCATTACGTGCGCAGAACCTGAATGTGCATATCATCGGTCGCGCGACGAAAACGAAAATCGCGCTGGATCAGGACTATATCGACGAGCGTCTGCCGGTAGCCGGGAAAGAGATGATCTACCGCCAGGTGGAAAACAGCTTCACCCAGCCGAACGCGGCAATGAACGTGCAGATGCTGGAGTGGGCGCTCAACGCCACGGAAAACTCAACCGGTGATTTGCTGGAACTCTACTGCGGGAACGGCAACTTCTCGCTGGCGCTGGCGCGCAACTTTGACCGCGTGCTGGCAACCGAAATCGCCAAGCCGTCCGTCGCCGCCGCGCAATACAACATTGCGGCGAACCACATTGATAATGTGCAGATTATTCGCATGTCGGCGGAAGAGTTTACCCAGGCGATGAACGGTGTGCGGGAATTCAACCGCTTGCAGGGAATTGATTTAAAAAGCTATCAGTGTGAAACGATTTTTGTCGATCCGCCGCGCAGCGGGCTGGATAGCGAAACCGAGAAAATGGTGCAGGCGTACCCGCGTATTCTGTATATCTCCTGCAACCCGGAAACGCTGTGTCAGAATCTTGAAACATTAGGCCAGACGCATAATGTGGAGCGCCTGGCACTGTTTGATCAGTTCCCGTATACGCACCATATGGAGTGCGGCGTTCTGCTGACGAAGAAATAGACTCTTTGTATTGCCGGATGCGGCGTCAGGGCCTTATCCGGCATACAGCATTGCGCTATTCAGAAATCTCGTGCTTCCGATTACGCATTTTCACGCCAATCCAGAACACCAGAATCACCGACAGCACCGCTGGCAGGAAGTTAGAGCCGATATCCGGATATTCCGCGCGCACCACGGTGCTGTATAACAGCACGCCCAAAATAAAGCAGGCCGCCGCCAGGCCAGGCAAACCCACCGGCATCGTGCGATTCTGATACCGCTGATGCAGACAGTACACCGTCAGCACCAGCGCAATAATCGGGAATACAGAGAACGGCACAATGGAGCTAAACAGCGCCGCAAAAGTTCCGTTAATTGATAAGCCAGCGATCAGCGCCAGCAACAGCGTTCCTTTATCTTGTCCTGACTGTTTCATTGCTCGTCTTCCACCTTATTCGGAATGATGTGTCGTTTTTTCCTGTTCGCGACGATACCAGTAATACGCACCTTTCGAGATCATGCGCAATTGCAGCACCAGCCGCTCTTCCAGCTGGCGTCGCTGTTCCGGCGTGACATCTAACGCTTCCGCGCCTGCGCTAAAGACAATCGTCACCATCGCTTCCGCCTGCGCTTCGGTAAACGCGCGCGGCATATGGTTTTCGATTTCCAGATAGTCGGCAAGTTCCGCAATGAAGTGCTGAATTTCGCGCGCAACCGCAGCACGAAACGCCGCAGACGTGCCGGAACGTTCGCGCAAAAGCAGGCGAAAAGCGTTCGGGTTATTGCCAATGAACTCCATAAATGTCGATACGGAGGTGCGGATCACGCTGCCGCCTTTAGCGATACGCTGACGCGCCTGGCGCATCAACTGACGCAGCATCAGGCCGCTTTCGTCCACCATCGTCAGCCCTAGTTCATCGACATCACGGAAATGTCGGTAAAAGGAGGTTGGCGCAATGCCCGCTTCGCGAGCCACTTCACGCAGACTCAGGCTGGCAAAGCTTCGCTCAGCACTCAGTTGACTAAATGCTGCTTCCACCAGCGAACGCCTGGTTTTTTCTTTTTGTTGCGCTCTAACGCCCATCACGATGATTGAATCCTTCCAAATGCCTTGTTGGCACTATACCAGAGATTAAAACTAATCGACTTACACTGCTTTGTGAATGATTGTTTACGGGCGATTTATGCTCTTTTGCATGAAAAAAGCACAATGATAATTGGGTTATCCCGGTGAAGATGTTATGATTCTGTTGCTTTTATGTATAAGAACAGGTAAGCCTTACCATGCCAAATTCCTACGATTATGATGCAATAGTAATTGGTTCCGGCCCCGGCGGCGAAGGCGCTGCTATGGGTCTGGTGAAACAGGGAGCGCGTGTCGCCGTTATTGAGCGTTATCATAATGTCGGCGGCGGATGTACCCACTGGGGCACCATCCCCTCAAAAGCACTTCGTCATGCCGTTAGCCGTATTATTGAATTCAACCAGAACCCCCTTTACAGCGACCACACCCGACTTCTCCGTTCCTCTTTCGCCGACATTCTGAACCATGCTGACAGCGTGATTAATCAGCAGACTCGCATGCGTCAGGGCTTTTATGAGCGTAATCACTGCGAAATTTTGCAGGGCAACGCGCATTTCGTTGACGAACACACGCTGGCGCTGGAGTGCCCGGACGGCTCGGTCGAAACCCTGACGGCGGAAAAATTCGTCATCGCCTGCGGCTCGCGCCCCTACCGCCCTGCCGATGTTGATTTCAGCCACCCACGCATTTACGACAGCGACTCGATCCTCAGCCTGCATCACGAACCACGCCACGTCATTATCTACGGCGCAGGGGTGATTGGCTGTGAGTACGCCTCCATTTTCCGTGGAATGGACGTCAAAGTAGATCTGATCAACACCCGCGACCGTCTGCTGGCGTTCCTTGACCAGGAGATGTCGGACTCGCTTTCTTATCATTTCTGGAACAGCGGTGTGGTGATTCGCCACAACGAAGAGTACGAGAAAATTGAAGGTCTGGACGACGGCGTCATCATGCACCTGAAATCCGGCAAGAAACTGAAAGCCGACTGTCTGCTGTTCGCCAACGGGCGCACCGGGAATACCGATTCACTGGCGCTGGAAAACATCGGCCTGCAATGTGACAGCCGTGGTCAGTTAAAAGTGAACAGCATGTACCAGACCGCGCTGCCGCACATTTACGCGGTGGGCGACGTCATTGGCTATCCAAGCCTGGCCTCAGCCGCTTACGATCAGGGCCGCATTGCCGCGCACGCGATGGTAAAAGGCGAAGCGACGGCGCACCTGGTGGAAGACATTCCAACCGGGATTTACACCATTCCGGAAATCAGTTCTGTGGGTAAAACCGAACAGCAACTGACGGCGATGAAAGTGCCGTATGAAGTGGGTCGGGCGCAGTTTAAACACCTGGCGCGCGCGCAGATTGTCGGCATGAACGTGGGAACGCTGAAAATTCTGTTCCACCGGGAGACGAAAGAGATTCTGGGTATTCACTGCTTTGGCGAACGCGCGGCGGAGATTATTCACATCGGCCAGGCGATCATGGAGCAAAAAGGCGGCGGTAACACCATCGAGTACTTTGTTAACACCACCTTTAACTACCCGACCATGGCCGAAGCCTATCGGGTAGCGGCGCTTAATGGCTTAAACCGCCTTTGGTAACGCTTTCTCGTCGAAGTGACCTTCCATCGCTCCACGGATAGCCTCTGCCAGTTGCTCATAGCGACTGCGCAGGGGTGATCCCGGACGATAAACAAGGCCCACGGTGCGGCGAGGTTCTGGTTTAATGCACGGCAGGTAGACAACGCCATCGCGGCGACGCTCCTTCGGCACAGCCAGCGCCGGCAACAGCGTAATGCCGCTGCCTGCCGCCACCATATTACGCAGCGTTTCGAGGCTGGTTGCCCGGAAATGCGTATCTTCATCAGCGCCCGCTTCAAAACAGAAGCCCAGCGCCTGGTCACGCAGACAGTGACCATCTTCCAGCATCAGCAGCTTCTCACCCGCCAGATCGGACATCGGCACGCGATCGCGCTCGGCCCACGGATGATCTTCATAGATCGCCAGCATCATTGGCTCATCAAACAGAGGCACTTCGATAAACGCCTCGCTCTCTTTCACCAGCGCCAGAATGGCGCAATCCAGTTTACCGCTGTCGAGCTGTGCCAGCAGTTGATGCGTTTGCGCTTCATGCAGGTACATTTCGAGTTTTGGGAAAGTCTGGTGAAGCATTGGGATAATGTGCGGCAGCAGGTACGGGCCGACCGTCGGAATCAAACCGATATGCAGCGGACCAGACATGGTCTCTCCCTGCTGGCTTGCCATTTCCTTGAGCACTTTGACCTCACGCAGCACCGTGCGCGCCTGATCCACCAGCAGCAAGCCTGCCTGGGTGAAAAGCACTTTACGGCTGGTGCGTTCCAGCAACATCACGCCCAGCTCATCTTCCAGCTTGCGGATTTGCCCACTCAGCGTTGGCTGACTGACGTGGCACGAGTCTGCCGCCCGACGGAAATGTCGGTGTTCGGCTAACGCGACCAGGTATTCAAGATCACGAATATTCATTATTCATCCTCCATTGCCACGATAGTTCGCGGCGATAGATAGAATAGCAATGAACGATTATCCCTATCAAGCTTTCTGTTCAATAATGCAACACAGAAACGGAGCGGTACCTCCTTAACCCTTGAAGTCACCGTGATGTTTCGCAGAGTTTCTCTCAAACTCGAAATAACTAAAGCCAACGTGAACTTTTGCGGACCCTCAGGTCCGCATTTTTTTATAACGAAATACAATACCTCTATGGTTCATAAGTTCATTACGGCGATGTAATTATAATGAGTTCTCGTGTATTCTAATTCTGCTGACAGGTATATGTTTAAATGCCCAAAAAGAACACAACCTTTATGTTTATCTGCACCAATTATATTATAAAACAATAACATTGTTATTTTATATTTCCGTAAAATATCAACAATAAATGTGATCATCATTACACTTATTTTTTTTCATAACTCAGAAACAAAATATATTAAAAGACAGAAAAAGATTGAACTGCCTATAGTAAATTTCCCTATATAAAGCAGGAGAAATCTATGCTTACCTTTAAAGAAAAAATAGGCTATGGCCTTGGCGATACTGCATCAAATCTTGTTTTAAAGCCGACAATGCTTTTTCTGGCATACTTCTACACTGATGTTTTTGGCATTTCCGCTGCAGCAATGGGAACAATATTCTTAGTATCCAGACTATTGGACGCGATCACTGATCCATTAATGGGAATGATTGTTGATAGAACTCGCACTCGTCATGGACAGTTCCGCCCATATATACTCTGGTGTGCGGTGCCATTCGGGATTATTTTAGCTGCGACATTCTACACGCCAGACTGGAGTTATACAGGGAGAGTAATATATGCGACAGCAACATATATTGCTTTGACACTCGTGTATACAGCCGTCAATGTTCCATACTGCTCAATGCCCGCAACCATTACGTCTGAGCCGTCAGAGCGCCATTCATTACAATCATGGCGCTTTTTTATGGCCGCTATCGCGGCGCTTATCGTTTCCGGTATCGCGTTACCATTAGTAAAAATACTTGGTAAAGGAAATGAAGCACAAGGTTATTTCAGTGCCATGGCTATTTTAGGTGGGCTTGGTGTACTATGCTTCCTACTTTGCTTTACCCTC
The DNA here is from genome assembly GCF_057782505.1 of Pseudocitrobacter sp. CD920760. Lineage (NCBI taxonomy): Bacteria > Pseudomonadati > Pseudomonadota > Gammaproteobacteria > Enterobacterales > Enterobacteriaceae > Pseudocitrobacter > Pseudocitrobacter sp. CD920760. Next base: position 100,721 of record NZ_CM173490.1, on the reverse strand, counting down.
ACGAAGGAAAATATAAAACTCAATAGCGGTAGTCATTCAAATGTCAGAGAAGACATTAAAGTGCTCTTCCAAAACACACAATGGCGTATTGTCATATTATTCAAGATCGTAGGAAACGCGGCAAACACCATTCGTGTCGGCGCGATGATGTATTTTGTAAAATATGTTATGGATCGCCCAGAATTGGCACCAGAATTCGTTTTCTATGGTAGCCTTGCTGCAATGCTTGGTTCATTGATGTCAGCAAAACTATTAGGCAAATATGACCGTATCAGTAGCTGCAAGTTAACCGTCTTAGTCTACATTATTCTTAATATAGTTGTATTCTTAACACCCAATAGCAACATTGAAATTATCTTCTTCCTTAATATGTTATTCATGTTTTTCTATAATCTAACAAATCCATTACAGTGGTTAATGGCATCAGATGTTGTTGACTATGAAGAGTATCGTAGTGGACATCGTTTAGATGGCCTTATTTTTTCAACATATCTTTTTGGTATAAAAATGGGGTTAGCTGTTGGAGGCGCATTACTTGGATGGTCACTACATTTTGCACATTATCAACCAGGCGTTGTGATACAAGATCAATCAGTATCATTAATGGTTAAAGCTATCTTCTGTATCATTCCATCGGTTTTTTCAGCACTACAAATTGCCTTACTGTTTATTTACAAACTTGATTCTAAGACAGTGAATGACATTGCCAGTAACTTAAAGTTAAAACGTCAGAAACAGCAAATAAGTTAACGTTATTTATACACGGAATAAATAAGGAAAACTCAAAGTGACAAGCAAGTGAATTCCGTTGAACTTAATAAATTAATTGATCCGAGTAAATACATATCGCCAGCGTAGAGGCTGGTTTGAAAATGAGACATATATAACAATAAGGAACATCAAATGCCGATTACCAACCCTATACTAAAAGGTTTTCATCCAGACCCCTGCATATGCCGGCGGGATGATGATTACTATATCATAACGTCAACCTTTGAGTGGTTTCCTGGGATTCGGATTTATCACTCACGAGATCTAATGAGCTGGGAATTTTGTGGTTATGCCCTCAACGATGCAACCTCTTTGCAAATGTTCGGCAATCCAGATTCTGGCGGTATCTGGGCCCCAGATATTACCTGGCATGATGGACGTTTCTGGATCGTATTCACAAATATCAAAGTGGTTAACGCACCATGGAAAACGGGTTACAATTATTTAATTACGGCAGAAAGTATTGAGGGGCCATGGAGCGAACCAATCCTGTTAGGTGCAGGAGGCATCGACCCTTCACTCTATCATGCTCAAGATGGCAAAAAATACCTGACATATCGGCTATGGGGACCGCAGCACCATAGCAACCCGTACAACACCATTGTATTGCAGGAGTATTTTCACGATCGTCAGCAGCTTGCGTCAAACTGGAAAACTATTTTCGAAGGAACAGACCTAAAATACACCGAAGCGCCGCATATTTATTACAAGGACGGTTATTACTACCTCTTTACTGCAGAGGGTGGGACGCGATATGCGCATGCTGTGACTGTTGCACGAGCAAAAAATATCGATGGCCCCTACGAACTTCACCCTGAACGCTATATTTTATCTGCCTGGGATATTCCGCGCTTTCCTTTGCAAAAAGCCGGACATGCATCGCTGGTATGTTATGGCGACAACGAATGGTATATCGCGTACCTTACTGCCCGCCCACTAAAACGTCCCGAAATGGCGTTACTCACCAGTGAAGTCCGAGGCTACTGTCCACTTGGCCGCGAAACGGCAATTGCTCGTGTTGAATGGCATGATGGATGGCCATGGGTGGCGGATAAACACCCCTCCCTTACATTACCACCGCCGGAAGGCGTATCCGATTATCCCACACCTATGGCACAGCCTATTCACTATGACTTTTACGCACCAAAACTCCCGGAAGAACTCCAGACATTGCGTGTTCCGTTTAGTGAAGAAATGGGAAGCTTAACGGCAAGACCAGGCTTTCTGCGCTTGTATGGCAACGATTCACTTGTTTCCACTTTTCTTCAATCGACCGTCGCGATGCGCTGGAAAGATTTTCACTTTGTTGCCGAGACCCGCATCACCTTCCGACCACTGCATTATCAGCAATCGGCTGGATTGACTTGCTATTACAGTACGCAATGCTGGTCTTACTGCTGCATTACGATGAATTATTCAGGTCAGCGCGTGATCAAAATTATACAAGTAGATAAAGGCGAGGCAAAATACCTTCTATGGGAGCCTGGAATTGAAGTCCCCGAACAGGTGGAAGAAATAGGTTTACGCGTCAGAGTTGATGGTCTGAATTACATTTATAGCTATACTCTCGATAACATGGAGTGGATCGACATTCCACTGTCGCTGGAATCCTGGAAACTTTCAGATGATTACAATATCGGGAAAGGGTTCTTCACTGGAGCCTTCGTCGGGTTGCACTGTGAAGATATCAGCCACCAATCTTGTTTCTCTGACTTTGCTTATTTCAATTACCAACCACTTGATACACCCGCCTAGCGCAGAGAGATACATATACTCGCACACAACGGCTCAGAGCCAGCAATCTGCTGGCTCTACCCACACGGCGTTAAATCAAACGCTGTTTCGCATCGCTAATCGCCTGCGCCACCTGCTTCGGTGACACACCGCCTTTCGCCGCACGTTTATCCAGACAAGACTGCAGCGACAGAATCGGATACACGTCATCGCCGATCACGCTGCTGAATTTTTGCAGATCGGCCAGCGCCAGCGCTTCCAGCGGTTTGCCCTGTTTAATGGCTTCAACCACTGTTTCGCCCACGATGTGGTGCGCTTCACGGAACGGCACGCCTTTGGCGACCAGATAATCCGCCAGTTCTGTCGCGTTGGCGTAACCCTGCTGCGCCGCTTCCTGGCAACGCGGGCGTTTCACCTGAATACCGTCCAGCACCAGCGCCGCCATATGCAGACAATCCAGCCAGGTGTCGAGTGCGTCGAACAGGCCCTCTTTGTCTTCCTGCATATCTTTGTTATACGCCAGCGGCAGACCTTTCAGCGTCATCATCATGCCGGTCAGCGCGCCCTGCACGCGGCCACATTTACCGCGAATCAGCTCCAGCGCATCCGGGTTTTTCTTCTGCGGCATCAGGGAAGAACCTGAGGTCACGCGGTCAGACAGTTCGACGAAATTCGCTTCCCCGGAGTTAAAGAAGATCAAATCTTCAGCAAAGCGCGACAAGTGCACCATGCCGATAGAGGCATTGGACAGCAGTTCCAGCACGTGGTCGCGGTCAGAAACGCTGTCCAGGCTGTTGCGGGTCGCAGAGGCAAAACCCAGCCAGCCAGCCAGTTGTTCACGGTCAATTTCGTATGCCGTACCGGCCAGCGCACCGCTACCCAGCGGGCTAACGTCGAGGCGTTTTACCGCATCCTGCAGGCGGCTTTCATCACGCGCCAGCATCTCAACATAGGCCAGACACCAGTGAGCAAAAGTCACCGGCTGCGCACGTTGCAGGTGGGTGTAACCCGGCATTACTGCATCCTGATTCTGCTGCGCGGTTTCCACCAGCGCGCTCTGCAACTGACGGTTAGCCGACAGCAGTTCCGCGACGGTATCTTTGCACCACAGTTTCAGGTCAGTCGCCACCTGGTCGTTACGGCTGCGCCCGGTATGCAGTTTTTTGCCCAACTGGCCGACTTTATCGATAAGCTTGCCTTCCACCCAGCTATGAATGTCTTCGGCATCGCTTTGCAGAATTTGCTGCGGGTTTGCACGAACCTCTTCCAGCAGCACGTTCAGCGCCTCTTCCAGCTGCAATTGCTCTTCAGCCGTCAGCACACCGACCGTGACCAACGCTTTAGACCAGGCAACAGAGCCAGTAATATCCTGTTCCGCCAGGCGATAGTCGAAGCGCAAAGAGTCGTTGAACTGTTTGAACCGTTGATCCGCTGCCTGAGTAAAACGCCCGCCCCAAAGTGCCATAAATCTGTTCCTTATTTTGAATTTCAATGCCGGATAGCGCTTCGCTTATCGGGCCAACCATGTAGGCCCGATAAGGCGTAGCCGCCATCGGGCAAAAGAGTGTTACGCCAGAATCCGCGTGCCAATCGGCGTGCCATTAAACAGCGCCGGGAGTTGCTCCGCATGACGCCATGATGCGATATCCACCGGGCGACCCAGCGTGCGAGCGGCATCCAGCGCCGCATTCACTTTCACAATCATGCCATCGGTAATAATGCCCTGCTCGATCAGTTGCTCTGCTTTTTCCGCCGTCATCTCTGCGATACGCTGGCCTTTCCCGTCGAGAATGCCGCTCACATCAGAAAGCAGAATAAGATCCGCGCCCAGCGTCGCCGCCAGCGCCGTCGCCGCCTGATCCGCATTGACGTTCATCAGTTCGCCTTCGGCCGTCACGCCAATTGAACTGACAACCGGCAGGAAGCCGCCGTCCAGCAGCAGGTTAATGAGTTTTGGCGAACCCGGCATCGCCAGGCCGACATGGCCCAGTTCTTCATCGAGTTTCGTCACCTTGACGCTATCGCCGTCGCCCAGGAACAGGCCAACAGAGGCGATATCATGTTTCTTCGCCCACGCCAGCAGCGTTTTGTTGGCCGTACCCGCCAGTGCGCCGGTGATAATGTCAATCTGATCGGCAGGCGTCACGCGCAGGCCGTTCTTCTTTTTCACCGGCAGATTGAGCTGTTTCATCAGTTCATCCACCACGCAGCCGCCGCCGTGCACAATCACTAACGGGCGCTGATGTGACTCACGATAATTCACCAGTGCGGTAAACAGACGCTCCAGCGCCTCTTCGCTATCCAGCAACACGCCGCCTAATTTGATAATTAATGGATTCATCGTCATCACACCTTAAAGAAGAGACTGCGTCTCGGCGAAACCGAAACGGATATTGGCGCACTGGATGGCTTGCGCCGCGGCGCCTTTTAACAGGTTATCTTCCGCGGCCACCACAATCAGGTGCTGGTCCTGCACGGCAAAACCGATATCGCAGAACGGTAAACCGACCACGTTTTTCAGCGCCGGAACGCCTTTGTCATAGAGACGCACCAGCGGTTTGTGGGCATATGCCTGCTGGAAGGTCGCCGCCACCTGGTCTGCATTCACGCCCGGTTTCAGGCGGCAGGTGATGGTTTCGAGGATGCCACGTTTAAAGTTACCCAGGTGCGGGGTAAAAATCACCTGCGCCCCCAGGTGGGTTGAAATTTCCGGGTGATGGCGATGGTTAAAAACGCCATACGGTTGCAGGCTCACTTCGCAGAAGCTGTTAGAGAGCGCCGCTTTACGCCCGGCGCCGCTCACGCCACTGGTGGCGTCGATCACCGGCCACTGGGTGAGATCCAGCAGATCGGCATCAATCAGCGGTTTAAGCGAGAGCTGTGCCGCCGTCGGGTAGCAACCCGGCACGGCGATCAGGTTGGTCTCTTTCAGCGCGTCGCCGCACCACTCGGCGAGGCCATACACCGCCTGCTCAAGTAATTCAGGATGCTGATGGGTGAAGCCGTAATATTTTTCGTAGAAAGGCGCGTTGTTCACGCGAAACGCCCCGGAGAGGTCAAACACCACGCAACCGGCGGCCAGAAACTGCGGGGCCAGATCGTGGCTGACTTCGTGCGCGGTGGCGAGGAAAACCACATCCACACCGGCGCTGAATTCACTGATATCCGACATCGGCTGCAACGGCAAATCCACAATGCCCTTCAGCTGCGGATGCAGGTCAGAGATTAACTTTCCTGCATCATTGCTTTGCGCTGAGACCGTCAAAGCGGTTATGTTCATATGCGGATGGCGATTTACATAGGTCACAAGCTCTGCGCCAGCATAGCCACTGGCACCTACAATCAGCGTATTCAACATCGGGGCGGTTCACCTTCTTACGTCATATGCCTGGGAAGAATGCTTATCTTCCTCACCCTGTTGAGCGTCTTTTGCCTTTTACCCTACGGTTTAAGGGTTTTCTTACGCTCAACGATATTGTATTTTTATTCACAAATACTGCATGAATATTGATACTATCACGACCTGAGGTGTGTCAACAATGAAAAACAATTTACCGCCATTTATCGAGATTTACCGTGCATTGATCGCCACACCTTCCATCAGCGCGACCGAAGAAGCGCTTGATCAAAGTAATGCGTCTTTAATCACTCTGCTGGGCGATTGGTTTGCCTCGTTAGGCTTTAACGTCGAAATCCAGCCGGTTCCCGGCACGCGCAATAAATTCAATATGCTGGCCAGCACCGGAAACGGCGCAGGCGGCCTGTTGCTTGCCGGTCACACCGATACCGTACCGTTTGACGATGGCCGCTGGACGCGCGATCCCTTCACCCTGACCGAGCATGAAAACAAGCTCTACGGTCTGGGCACCGCCGACATGAAAGGCTTCTTCGCCTTTATTCTCGATGCCCTGCGCGATGTGGACGTGACAACGCTGAAAAAGCCGCTCTATATTCTGGCGACCGCCGATGAAGAGACCAGCATGGCAGGCGCGCGCTACTTTGCCGAAACCACCGCCCTGCGTCCGGACTGCGCCATCATCGGTGAGCCAACGTCATTGCAGCCTGTACGTGCGCACAAAGGCCATATCTCCAGCGCCATTCGCGTGATGGGGCAATCGGGCCACTCCAGCGACCCGGCGCGCGGCGTCAACGCGATTGAAATTATGCACGACGCGATTGGCCGCGTGATGCAGTTGCGTGACTCACTGAAAGAGCGCTATCACTACGAGGCGTTTACCGTGCCTTACCCAACCCTCAACCTCGGCGCCATTCACGGTGGCGATGCGTCAAACCGCATCTGTGCCTGCTGCGAACTGCATATGGATATTCGCCCGCTGCCGGGTATGACGCTGAACGATCTCAACGGGTTGCTGGATGAAGCACTGGAACCGGTAAGCGCCCAGTGGCCTGGCCGGTTGACTGTCTCCGAACTGCACCCGCCGATCCCGGGCTACGAATGCCCGCCGGACCACCAGTTGGTTCAGGTGGTGGAAAAACTGCTCGGTGCACAAACCGAAGTCGTGAACTACTGTACCGAAGCGCCGTTTATCCAGACCCTGTGCCCAACGCTGGTACTCGGACCGGGCTCTATCAACCAGGCCCACCAACCGGATGAATATCTGGAAACGCGGTTTATCAAGCCGACGCGTGAATTGATTACCCAGGTTGTGCATCACTTCTGCTGGCATTGATATGCCCCCCTCACCCTAACCCTCTCCCTCAAGGGAGAGGGGACCCGATTTTCTCCCTCTCCCTGTGGGAGAGGGCCGGGGTGAGGGCATCCGCGCGCACATTTCCATAAGCATTACTTATCTGACACGATGCGAATTAAATTTCGTAAATTGCCGCTATTTACTCGATTGCTGAAGCGATTTCGCAGCAATTGACGTGGGGGTTTTTACGTGGCTTTATAAAGGAGGTTGCTTATCCTGGCTTTGCGTTCCGAAGCCTGGGGTATAACAAAATAAAATGAGATGGGGTGTCTGGGTTAACATGAACGAACAATATTCCGCGTTGCGTAGTAATGTCAGTATGCTCGGTAAAGTGCTAGGCGATACCATCAAGGATGCGCTTGGTGAGAACATTCTTGACCGTGTAGAAACTATCCGTAAGTTGTCGAAATCCTCCCGCGCTGGCAATGAAGCCAACCGTCAGGAACTGCTGACAACGCTGCAAAACCTCTCCAATGATGAACTGCTGCCAGTGGCGCGTGCCTTCAGCCAGTTTCTGAACCTGGCGAATACCGCCGAGCAGTATCACAGCATCTCGCCAAAAGGCGAAGGCGCGAGCAACCCGGAAGTGATTGCACGTACGCTGCGTAAACTCAAAGACCAACCCAATCTCACCGAAGCCACCATTAAAAAAGCCGTCGAATCACTGTCGCTGGAGCTGGTCCTGACCGCGCACCCGACCGAAATCACGCGCCGCACGCTTATCCATAAAATGGGCGAAATCAACGGCTGCCTGAAGCAGCTGGATAACAAAGATATCGCCGATTATGAACGTCACCAGCTGATGCGCCGCCTGCGCCAGCTGATTGCTCAGTCGTGGCATACGGACGAAATTCGTAAGCACCGCCCAAGCCCGGTGGATGAAGCCAAATGGGGCTTCGCCGTGGTGGAAAACAGCCTGTGGGAAGGCGTGCCAAATTATCTCCGCGAGCTTAACGAACAGCTTGAAGAGAACCTGAACTACCGCCTGCCGGTCGATTTCGTCCCCGTTCGCTTTACTTCCTGGATGGGCGGCGACCGTGACGGCAACCCGAACGTCACCGCCGAAATCACGCGTCACGTCCTGCTGCTGAGCCGCTGGAAAGCGACCGATCTGTTCCTGAAAGATATTCAGCTGCTGATCTCCGAACTGTCGATGGTCGAGTGCACCGACGAGCTGCGTGCCCTGGTGGGCGAAGAAGGTTCGCAGGAGCCGTACCGCTATCTGCTGAAAAACATTCGCAGCCAGTTAATGGCGACCCAGTCCTGGCTGGAAGCACGCCTGAAAGGCCAGCGTCTGCCAAAACCGGCAGGCTTAATCAGCCAGAACGAACAGCTGTGGGACCCGCTTTACGCCTGCTATAAATCCCTGCAAGCCTGCGGAATGGGCATTATCGCCAACGGCGAACTGCTCGACACCCTGCGCCGCGTGAAGTGTTTCGGCGTGCCGCTGGTACGTATTGACGTCCGTCAGGAGAGCACTCGCCACACTGAAGCGCTCGGCGAGCTGACCCGCTACCTGGGCATCGGCGACTACGAAAGCTGGTCCGAAGCCGACAAACAGGCGTTCCTGATTCGTGAACTGAATTCCAAGCGCCCGCTGCTGCCGCGTAGCTGGGAGCCGAGCAACGAAACGCGCGAAGTCCTTAATACCTGTAAAGCGATTGTCGATGCGCCGGTTGGCTCGGTCGCCGCCTATGTCATCTCGATGGCGAAAACGCCGTCCGACGTACTGGCCGTGCATCTTCTGCTGAAAGAAGCGGGCATTACTTTTGCTCTGCCGGTTGCGCCGCTCTTTGAAACGCTTGATGACCTGAACAACTCGAACGATGTCATGACGCAGTTGCTGAATATCGACTGGTATCGCGGCTTTATTCAGGGCAAACAGATGGTGATGATTGGCTATTCCGACTCCGCGAAAGATGCGGGCGTGATGGCCGCCTCCTGGGCGCAGTACCAGGCACAGGACGCGCTGATCAAAACCTGCGAAAAAGCCGGTATCGAACTGACTCTGTTCCACGGTCGTGGCGGCTCCATTGGCCGTGGCGGCGCGCCAGCCCATGCGGCACTGCTTTCTCAACCGCCGGGAAGCCTGAAAGGCGGCCTGCGCGTGACCGAACAGGGCGAGATGATTCGCTTCAAATACGGCCTGCCGGAAGTCACCGTCAGCAGCCTGTCGCTGTATACCAGTGCGATTCTGGAAGCGAACCTGTTACCGCCGCCGGAGCCGAAAGAAGAGTGGCGCGGCATTATGGACGAGCTGTCCGATATCTCCTGCGAGATGTATCGCGGCTACGTGCGTGAAAACAAAGATTTCGTGCCTTACTTCCGCTCCGCGACGCCGGAACAGGAGCTGGGCAAACTGCCGCTCGGTTCGCGCCCGGCAAAACGTCGCCCGACCGGCGGTGTGGAATCCCTGCGCGCCATTCCGTGGATCTTCGCCTGGACGCAGAACCGCCTGATGCTTCCCGCCTGGCTGGGCGCGGGTGCAGCGCTGCAAAAAGTGGTGGAAGATGGCAAACAGAGCCAGCTCGAAGCCATGTGCCGCGACTGGCCGTTCTTCTCCACGCGTCTGGGGATGCTGGAAATGGTATTCGCCAAAGCGGACCTGTGGCTGGCGGAATATTACGATCAGCGCCTGGTGAAAAAAGAGCTGTGGGGTCTGGGTGAAGAACTTCGCACCTTGCTGGAAGCCGATATCAAAGTGGTACTGGCAATCGCCAATGACGCACATCTTATGGCCGACCTGCCGTGGATTGCCGAGTCAATCCAGCTGCGTAACATCTATACCGACCCGCTGAACGTACTCCAGGCCGAACTGCTGCACCGTTCTCGTCTGGCGGAAGAAGAAGGCAAAGAGCCGGATCCTAACGTTGAACAGGCGCTAATGGTCACCATCGCAGGCGTTGCGGCAGGTATGCGTAACACCGGCTAATCAATTTAAGTTAAGTCTCAATGAAATAAGTGCGCTGGCTCACACCGAGTTAAGCGCATTTATTTTTTTGATTTCGCCGCAAAACCTTTTCATATTTGCTCTGTCTATCAATGTGCTCGACGTGATTTTTTACTGCTGCAACAATAACGGCTGGAGTGCACCTTAAGGTTCACTTAATAAAATATTGTTACGGTTGGCGCCACGAATTCTGACAGGCTTAATTTATGCTCTCCACTACTACCCCGGCTGAAACTAAGTTTAGCTGGAAGGCCCTTGGTTGGGCGCTGCTCTACTTTTGGTTTTTCTCAACCCTGCTACAGGCCATTATTCTTTTAACGGGCTATAGCGGTACGAACGGATTTCGTGACTCTCTCTTATTCAGCTCGCTGTGGCTGATCCCCATTTTTCTGTTCCCGAGTAAAACGCGCATTATTGCTGCCGTTATTGGGATAGTGCTGTGGGCCGCCTCGCTGGCGACGCTGTGCTACTTCGTTATCTATGGGCAAGAATTCTCGCAAAGCGTGCTGTTCATTATGTTCGAATCGAACGCTAATGAAGCCAGCGAATACATGAGCCAGTATTTCAGCCTGAAGATTGTGCTGACGGCGGTGGCGTATACCGCGGTGGCGATTTTCCTGTGGTCGAGACTGAAGCCTGTCTATATCCCACACCTCAGCCGCTGGCTGGTTTCTTTTGCGCTACTGTATGGGTTAATTCTTAATCCTATCGTGGCTGGAAGCGTTGTCGGTGATAAACCGCTGGAAAAAACGCTGAACGGTATGGCCTCCCGTATGGAGCCCGCCGCACCGTGGCAGTTTATTACCGGCTACTATCAATATCGCCAGCAATTAACCAGCCTGAACAAGCTGTTAAGCGCGAACAACGCATTACCGCCACTGGCGAATTTAAAAGACAGCTCCGGCGATGCGCCGCGCACGCTGGTGCTGGTGATTGGGGAATCGACCCAACGTGGCCGTATGAGCCTGTATGGCTACCCGCGTGAAACCACGCCGGAACTGGATGCCCTGCATAAGAGCGATAAGAACCTGACCGTCTTCAACGACGTCGTGACGTCTCGCCCTTATACCATCGAAATCCTGCAACAGGCGCTGACCTTTGCGAACGAGAAAAATCCGGACCTCTATCTGACCAAACCGTCATTGATGAACATGATGAAACAGGCCGGGTACAAAACGTTCTGGATAACTAACCAGCAGACGATGACCGAACGTAACACCATGCTGACGGTGTTCTCGAAGCAAACGGACAAACAGTTCTATATGAACCAGCAGCGTACGCAGAGCGCGCGCGAATACGACACCAACGTGCTGGACCCTTTTAAAGAAGTGATGGCTGACCCGGCGCCGAAGAAATTGATCATCGTTCACCTGCTGGGTACGCATATCAAGTATGAGTATCGCTACCCGGAGAAATGGGGCAAGTTTGACGGCAAAACCGACAATCTGCCTGCCGGTTTATCGCAGGAACAGCAGGACGAATACAACGCCTACGATAACGCGAACCTGTACAACGACCACGTTGTCGCCAGCCTGATCAACGAGTACAAAGCAACGGACCCGAACGGATTCCTGCTCTACTTCTCCGATCATGGTGAAGAGGTTTACGACACGCCGCCGCATAACATTCAGGGGCGCAACGAACTGGCACCGACGCGTCACATGTATACCGTACCGTTTATGCTGTGGACGTCTGAAAAATGGCAGGCTGCGCATCCGCGTGATTTCTCGCAGGACGTTAACCGCAAGTACAGCAGCTCGGAGCTGATCCATACCTGGTCCGACTTAGCAGGGCTGAGTTATGACGGTTATGACGCGACGCGTTCCATCACCAGCCCGCAGTTCACGCCTATGACGCGCTGGATTGGCAACCCGTACAAGAAAAACGGCTTAAAAGATTACGATTCACTGCCTTACGGAGAACTCCAGGGTAATCAGTAAGAATTGCCTGATGTGCTCCGCTTATCAGGCCTACAGGTTTTCTGCAATTTATTGAATGTAGGCCGGATAAGGCGTTTACGCCGTATCCGGCAAAACAAAGCGCACGTTGTCTGCAATCTTTGAGGCCACTTCATTCAGGAGTGGCCTTTTTTTTCGCATCCCGTTAATGTTGCGAGCAATGCAACAGAGAAGGGATCGCTATGCATCACGACATCACGCAACTGCTCACCCGGCTAATCAATACGCCGTCTGAACTGCAAAAAATTCACTTTGCCAGCACCACCAGCCCGGCGCCTGAACTGGCGTATCAGGTCGATTTCCCACGTCTGGAAATTGTGCTGGAGGGCGAGTTTAGCGATGCAGGAGCGGCCACGCGCATGCAGCATCATGATGTCCTGTTTGTACCCGCAGGCGGCTGGAACTTCCCGCAATGGCAAACGCCGGTAACCACCCTCAGCATTCTGTTCGGTAAGCAGCAGCTCGGCTTTAGCCTGGTGCACTGGGACGGCAGCCATTCGCACAGTCTCAATCGCCAGCACGTTGCCCGGCGTGGGCCACGTATCGGTTCGTTTCTGCTGCAAACGCTGCATGAAATGCAGATGCAGCCGCAGGAACAACACACCGCGCGGTTGATTGTCGCCAGCCTGTTGAGCCACTGCTGCGACCTGCTGGGCAGCCAAATCCAAACTGCTTCGCGCAGTCAGGCACTTTTCGACGCCATTCGTGACTATATCGACGAACATTACGCCTCGCCGCTCACTCGTGAATCGGTGGCTCAGGCGTTTTATATCTCGCCCAACTATCTTTCACACCTGTTTCAGAAAACCGGTGCGGTGGGGTTTAACGAATATCTGAATCATACGCGGCTGGAACACGCCAGAATGCTGCTGAAGGGTTACGACCTGAAGGTAAAAGAGATTGCGCACGCCTGCGGCTTTGTCGACAGTAACTACTTCTGCCGCTTGTTTCGCAAAAATACCGAACGCTCGCCGTCAGAATACCGTCGCCAGTACCACAGTCAGCTCACGGAAAAGAAAACTACGTCAGAATAATGTGCGTGTGCTGCGGCGCGGAGATAAGCTTACGCACTGCGCTCATCGCTTTCTGCGGCTCGCGCAGAAACGCATAAATACCGGACTGCACATAGCGACATTGAGTAAAACGTTCTGCCCCGCTCAGCTCGATATCGGTGATCAACAGCACCGCATCAGCGCGCTGAATATCCTCTGCGGTAAGCGCATTTTCAATCCCCAGCGCGCCCTGGGTTTCGATCTTGATGCTCCATTTTTCCTGCTGGCACAGTTTTTCCAGGCGTTCAGCGGCCATATAGGTATGCGCCACACCGCTCACGCAGGCGGTGACTGCGACTAATCGTCTACCGGGGGATACCGTCATCGTCTTCTCCTGCTTCGGGTTTCATGCATGCTGGCGGGTCTCCCCGCCAGCCCGGTATTCGCGCTTACGCCGTTTGTGCGAGATGCGCTTCAATTTTGCCCATAATCGCGTCGGCGCGTTTTACGGCATCGCTGATATTAACCCGCACGATAGTTTTCCCGGCAAAACGCTCTTCAAACTTGATACCGATATCTTTGGTCAGAATCACGATATCCGCCGCCGCAACATCGCTTGCCGTCAGTTCATTTTCGAGGCCAATGGAACCCTGCGTTTCAACCTTCACGTCCCAGCCCTTGGCTTTTGCCGCGCTTTCCAGCGCTTCCGCCGCCATATAAGTATGTGCGACGCCAGACGGACAAGCGGTTACCGCGATAATCATGGTCATAATAGTTACCTCTTCAATCAGTTAATTTCGAAATCCAGATCCAGGTCGTCTTCTTTTTCCGCGACCGGTTTCGCATTTTTACGTGCCAGACTTTTCAGGAGATTCACGCACACCGCCGTCACGACCGCGCCAACGGCAATCGCCACGATGTAGCCGAGCTTGCCTTCCACCACCGGCAGAACAATCAGCCCGCCCCACCCGGCGTAGCACTGTGCGCCCATCAGCGCTGCCGTCACTGCACCACAAACGGAGCCGATCATAATGGACGGGATCACGCGCAGCGGGTCAGCGGCCGCAAAAGGAATCGCCCCTTCCGTCACGCCCACGCAGCCCATCACCAGCGCCGCTTTGCCCGCTTCGCGCTCTTCGCTACTGAAGTTTTTACGATTAATCAGCGTCGCGAGGCCCAGCCCCAGCGGTGGTACGCATATCCCGACGGCGGCAATCGCCACTACCGTATACACGCCCTGCGATACGCAGATCAGCATGAACGCGTAGGCCACTTTGTTCACCGGGCCACCCATATCAAACGCCAGCATCAGCGCCATAATGACCGCCAGTACGACGATGCTGCCCTGCTGCATACCTTGCAACCATTGGGTCAAACTGGCCGTCAATGCGCCGACCGGTTCACCCAGCCCCCACATCATGATGCCTGCGGTGATCAGCGTACCGATAATCGGGATCACGAAGATCGGCATCACCGAGCGCAGCACTTTATGCACCGGGATCTTTTTCAGGTAATAGACCACAATCCCGCCGATAATCCCGGCGATTAACGCGCCGAAGAAGCCTGCGCCAAAGCTGTTGCCCACCCACGCGCCAATCGCACACGGTGCCAGCGCTGAACGTTCGGCGATGGAGTAACCGATGTACGCCGCCAGAAACGGCACCATTAACGTCAGGCCGGCCACGCCAATATCAAACAGCTTTTTGAGGTTTGGATCGGTGGCGGCATCCGGCACCGCGCCCTTGCCGTATAACATGACGGAAACCGCCAGCAGGATCCCACCCGCCACCACAAACGGGATCATGTGCGACACACCGGTCATTAAATGCTGACGGGTGTTTTTTAGAATCTGCACCAACTCTTTCATCAGTTGCTCCCGGGCGTTACGCGCCCATATCCATAACGAGGTTGTGGAAACGATAGGCAATTGACGAAGTGACAGACAGTGGATAAAAGGGGCATTTACTGGATATTTGTGATCGCATCAGAAAAATGCGATCGGTCTCAAAAGTTCTGGTGCCATCTCTATAGCCCACCAGATGGGAACTTGTGAAGGATCTCTCACTTTACGCCGGATATTACATTTATCCAGTTTTTGACAGATTTGTCAGATAGCGGGGCCGCGCTCAACCCTCCATCCTGTTCCCTATATCGAATGATTTGGGAGATGAAGTGATGGCTCAGGTTGTAGAGTTTGTCTGTGAATTACCTAATGGCGTCCATGCACGCCCCGCCAGCCACGTCGAAACGCAGTGCAATAAATTTACCAGCACCATTGAATGGCACAACCTGCGCACCGACCGTAAAGGTAACGCCAAAAGCGCGCTGGCGCTGATCGGCACCGATACCCTGGTGAACGATGCCTGCCAGTTGCTGATTACCGGCGAGGATGAACAGGCCGCCTGGCAGCATCTCTCCCGCTGGATAAGCGAAGAATTTCCTCTGTGCGACGCGCCGCTGGCGCAGGCAGCCACGGTTGAACAAGCGCCGCTGCCGGAATCGCTCACCCATCTCAATCCAACGCTGTTTCGCGCGCAGCCCGTCTGTAGCGGTAGCGCAGGTGGCGTTTTAACGCGTCTTGCCTCGCTCGATTTAAATCGTCTGGGCGATTTGCCTGCCTCACGCAGCGTGGAAGAGGAGCAACAGGCGCTGGACAGCGGCCTGGCACGGCTGACAAAAATGCTGGAACTGCATCTGCTGGACAGCGACACCACTGCCAGCGCGATTCTGGAAGCCCATCGTTCGCTCGCCACCGACACCTCCCTGCGCCAGCATCTGCTGGCTGGAGTGAACGATGGCCTGAGCTGTGCCGAAGCGATTGTTCGCAGCGCCAACCATTTCTGCGATGAGTTCGCCCGCTCCAGCAGCAGCTATTTACAGGAACGTGCGCTGGACGTGCGTGACGTCGGCTATCAACTGTTACAGCAAATTTATGGTGAACAACGTTTCCCGGCCCCCGGAAAACTGACGCAGCCGACCATTTGCATGGCGGAAGAACTCACCCCAAGCCAGTTTCTCGAACTGGACAAAACCCTGCTCAAAGGTTTGCTGCTGCAAAGCGGCGGCACCACCTCACACACGGTGATTCTGGCGCGTTCTTTTAATATCCCAACGCTGGTCGGCGTGGATATTGACGCCCTCAACGCCTGGCAGGGGCAGCACATTTATCTCGACGGCAACGCGGGTGCGGTAGTCGTTGCGCCAGATGCCGCCGTGACGCGCTATTACCAGCAGGAAGCGTGGCTACAGGAACAACTGCGCCAGCAGCAGAGCGTCTGGCTGAACCAGGAAGCGCGAACCGCCGATGGTTTACGCATTGAAGTGGCCGCTAACATCGCCCATTCGGTAGAAGCGCAGGCCGCCTTCGGCAACGGCGCGGAAGGCGTCGGTCTGTTCCGCACCGAAATGCTCTATATGGACCGCGCCTGCGCACCGGGCGAGGACGAGCTGTATAACATTTTCTGCCAGGCGCTGAGTTCCGCCAATGGCCGCAGCATTATCGTGCGCACAATGGATATTGGCGGCGATAAGCCGGTGGATTACCTCAATATTCCGGCAGAAAACAACCCGTTCCTCGGCTATCGCGCGGTGCGTATTTATGAAGAGTATGCGGCGCTGTTCACCACCCAGTTGCGTTCGATCCTGCGCGCCTCGGCGCACGGCAAGCTGAAAATCATGATCCCGATGATCTCCTCGATGGAAGAGATCTTATGGGTCAAAGAGAAGCTGGCGGAAGCCAAACAACAACTGCGTAATGAACATATTCCGTTCGATGAGCGTATTCCGCTGGGCATTATGCTGGAAGTGCCCTCGGTGATGTTCATCATCGATCAGTGCTGCGAAGAGATCGACTTCTTCAGCATCGGCAGCAACGATTTAACCCAGTATCTGCTGGCGGTAGACCGCGATAACGCCAAAGTTACCCGTCATTACAACAGCCTGAACCCGGCGTTCCTGCGCGCACTCGATTACGCGGTACAGGCGGTGCATCGCCAGGGGAAATGGATTGGCCTGTGCGGCGAACTGGGCGCAAAAGGTTCCGTGCTGCCGCTGCTGGTTGGCCTGGGGCTGGACGAACTGAGCATGAGCGCACCGTCGATTCCGGCGACCAAATCGCGCCTCGCACAGCTCGACAGCCGTGCCTGCCGCCAGTTGCTGAATCAGGCGATGGCCTGCCGCACCTCGCTGGAAGTGGAGCATCTGCTGGCGCAGTTCCGCATGAGCCAGCAGGACGCGCCGCTGATCGCCACCTCCTGTATCTCGCTGGATAACGACTGGCAGAGCAAAGAAGAAGTGATCAAAGGCATGACCGATAACCTGCTGCTGGCCGGGCGCTGCCGTTACCCGCGCAAGCTGGAAGCCGACCTCTGGGCGCGCGAAGCGGTGTTTTCGACCGGGCTGGGCTTCAGCTTCGCCATTCCGCACAGCAAATCAGAACATATTGAGCAATCGACCATTAGCGTCGCGCGCCTGAACGCACCGGTACGTTGGGGCGATGAAGACGCACAGTTCATCATTATGCTGACGCTCAACAAACACGCCGCGGGCGACCAGCACATGCGGATTTTCTCCCGCCTGGCGCGCCGCATTATGCATGAAGAATTCCGTAACGCGCTGGTGAACGCGGCATCTGCCGACGCCATCGCCAGCCTGCTGCAACACGAACTGGAACTGTAAGAGGACGAATCATGGAACTGTATCTGGATACCGCAAATGTCGTGGAAGTTGAACGTCTGGCGCGCATTTTCCCGCTGGCGGGTGTGACCACCAATCCCAGCATTGTCGCCGCCAGCAAACAATCCATCTGGGATGTGCTGCCACGCCTGCAAAAAGCCGTCGGCCCGGAAGGCATTCTGTTCGCCCAGACCATGAGCCGTGATGCGGCGGGTATGGTGGCGGAAGCGAAACGCCTGAGCAACGCCGTTCCCGGCATTGTGGTGAAAATCCCGGTCACTGCTGAAGGTCTCGCGGCTATCAAGTTGCTGAAAAAAGAAGGCATTCCAACACTCGGCACCGCCGTATACAGCGCATCGCAAGGGTTACTGGCGGCGCTGGCAGGCGCCAAATATGTTGCGCCCTATGTTAACCGCGTCGATGCCCAGGGTGGCGACGGCATTGGCATGGTGCAGGAACTGCAAACGTTGCTGGAACGGCATGCCCCCAACAGCACAGTACTGGCAGCGAGCTTTAAAACACCTCGTCAGGCGCTGGATTGCTTACTCGTTGGATGTGAAGCAATTACCCTTCCTTTAGATGTAGCGCAACAAATGATCAACACCCCTGCGGTAGAGTCGGCAATAGAGAAGTTTGAGCAGGACTGGAATAACGCATTTGGTCATATCAACCTGTGAGGGAAATAGAGTATGGATCGCATTATTCAATCACCTGGTAAATACATCCAGGGCGCCGATGTCATCACCCGTCTGGGCGACTACCTGAAACCAATGGCGGAACGCTGGCTGGTTGTCGGTGACAAATTTGTCTTAGGCTTCGCTCAGGCCGCGCTGGAAAAGAGTTTCCGTGATGCGGGCCTGGCGCTGGAAATCGCTCCGTTTGGCGGCGAATGTTCACAAAACGAAATCGATCGCTTACGCGGCGTAGCCGAAAAAGCGCAGTGTGGCGCCGTGCTGGGCATCGGCGGCGGCAAAACGCTCGATACCGCCAAAGCGCTGGCGCACTTTATGTCGCTTCCGGTCGCCATCGCGCCGACCATCGCATCTACCGATGCGCCGTGCAGTGCGCTGTCTGTCATCTACACCGATGACGGTGAATTCGACCGTTACCTGATGCTGCCGCACAACCCGAACGTGGTCATTGTCGATACCAAAATCGTCGCGGGCGCACCGGCTCGTCTGCTGGCCGCCGGTATCGGCGATGCGCTGGCCACCTGGTTTGAAGCCCGCGCCTGTTCGCGCAGCGGTGCCACCACCATGGCAGGCGGTAAATGCACTCAGGCCGCGCTGGCGGTGGCTGAACTATGCTACAACGTGCTGATTGAAGAAGGCGAGAAAGCGATGCTGGCGGCAGAGCAACACGTTGTTACCCCGGCGCTGGATCGCGTGATTGAAGCCAACACCTACCTGAGCGGCGTCGGCTTTGAAAGCGGCGGCCTGGCGGCTGCGCACGCTATCCACAACGGTCTGACGGCCATTCCGGATGCACATCATTATTATCACGGCGAGAAAGTGGCGTTCGGTACGCTGACGCAACTGGTCTTCGAGAACGCGCCGGTAGAAGAGATTGAAACCGTCGCCGCCCTGTGCCACTCCGTCGGACTGCCGATAACCCTCGCGCAACTGGATATCAAAGAGGATATCCCGGCGAAAATGCGTAAGGTTGCTGAAGCGTCCTGCGCGGAAGGCGAAACTATCCACAATATGCCTGGCGGCGCCGACCCGGACCGCGTTTACGCCGCGCTGCTGGTTGCCGACCAGTACGGTCAGCGTTTTCTGCATGAGTGGGAATAACGGCTGGTAAGGCCTGATTGACCGTTGTTCGTCGGGTGGCGCTACGCTTACCCGACCTACAAACATCTGACTATAGGCCCGGTAAGCGCAGCGCCACCGGGCGATTCTTTGCGCATGTCCTGAAACGAACCTTTTCTGTCACGCACCATTTCTTCTTCTGAAGGTCAAATCGCCAGACACATTTCACGGACGATGCGAATGAAACTCCTGCTGGCGTTTATCACTCTTTTTGCCGCTATTTTTATTCACCATTCGCCACCTCTTGATACCAAACCCATCACTGTACAGGCGCAAACTAATGCCGCTATCGCTCAGGGCGCAGCACAACAAGTTGGCAAAACGCTGTATTACGACGCGGCCTATGTTCGGCTGACATACCCCAACGGCGATATCCCGCTAGAACGCGGCGTCTGCGCCGACGTAGTGATACGCGCGTTACGTACTCAACAGGTTAATTTGCAGAAATTATTGCATGAAGACATGCTGGCGGATTTTGCGGCCTATCCGCAAAACTGGAAGCTGAAACGCCCGGACAGCAACATCGACCATCGCCGCGTACCCAATCTGGAAACCTGGTTTCAGCGCCACGATAAAGCCTTACCTGTTAGCGATAAATACAGCGACTATCAGCCGGGCGACGTTGTCTCGTGGCGATTGAGTAACGGCCTCGCACATATTGGCGTGGTTTCTCTGAACCACGCATACGACGGCACACCGCTGGTTGTGCATAACATCGGCGCGGGCGCGCAGGAAGAGAATGTGTTATTTAGCTGGCGGATTGTGGGGCATTATCGGTATTACATGCATCAATGATACTCTCTATTTAATGCGGATGTGATTTGAATAATTTACGCATAATTCTTCCGCGCAATGAATAAAACACAACATCGAGAACGATAAATAGAATGAACGCGACCACCAATGCGGAAGCATTGTGAATGGGTCCATATAAAACAAACAAATACGCAATAAATACGGCTAACAATCCCAACGCAACACCCAAAGAAAGATCGATAATAGTTCTAAAGAATTTCATAGCAGCCCACACATAATATGCATTAATATAATAATATTTTCACAACGAATAGTCACCATGAATGAATCTCCATTTCAAATCGATAATAAAATTATCTTTCAGCAATGTACCGCAGCAAAGTGGCCACTTTTTTTAAGTCTTGCCTGACCGTGAAACCACCTTCAAGTGCATTGGCAATCATCAAATAATCTTCCGACAACTGCCCGATGGTAAAGTTAGCAGGCGGTTCATATACGTTGTGTACGGACTCAGCCGGAATATCCCAGTAATAATCGGCATCCAGCATTATCGCGCCATTTTGCTTTACTTCACGTAGGGCTTTTATCACGACAGCTTCAAGTAAATCGAGATCTAACTCCATTTTCCGCCTCCCCCATCATTCTTTTTTGATGACAGTCACATCACGCTTCTTCCTGCTCACCACCGCCAGCGCCAGGATAATTAGCACTATCCCCGCACCTTCGACCGGGCCTGGATTCTCGCCAAGCAGCCACCAGGAAAACAGTACGCCGCAAACGGGAACAGCCAGGGTGCTCAGGCTGGCGATACTGGCAGGCAAGTTTTTCAGCACAAACAGCCACAGGCTCCAGGCGAGCGCGGTCGCCAGTATTGCGCTATAGGCCAGCGCCCAGAAAACGATAGGCTGCCAGTCGATTTCGGGTTGCGGCACCAGCCAGGCCACAAGGCTCATCACCAGCGCGGCATACAACATTTGCCAGGCGGTCAACGACAGCAGATCAATCCCCGGATGACGGGTATACATCCGCTTGGCGACGATAGCGCTCGCTCCCCAGCTTACGCCGGAAAGAATCGCCAGCAACGCGCTTTTCATGGCACCAAAATCAAGCTGCCACGGCTGCATCACCAGCACCAGGCCTATCGCGGCAATGCCGATGGCGGCATATTGCAGGCGTCGCAAACGCTCGCCCAGCAACAGCGCAGCGAGGATCACCACCCAGAACGGCATGGTATAGGTGAGGATGGCGACCTTCCCCGCGCCGCCGCTCACCAGCGCCCATTGAGCGAGGCCGATCATGCCGCAGGTCTGAAGTAAGGCGATAGCGAAGGTAAATTTAAACGGCGTCGGGCGCAGGCCGCGACCACGTACCAGCAAGACAAGGAATAAAACGAGGGTGCCGAAAATACAGCGCAAAGCAGTGAAGTCGAACGCGCCAACGTAGCCCGTGACCTGCTTCATGAAAATCCAGCTGTAACTCCAGATGAGGGTCAGTACGATGAGGCCACTAATGGCCAGGGGGTTGCTCTTTCCTGAGGCAGACATGATGAATCCCGTAGAGTGACGTTTTCTACGTGCACTATACGCCTCAAAAAAAACGTCAGCGACTGCTGCAAAGCAATCGCTGACGGATTAAGTGCTGAGATTATTGCAGGTCGAAACGGTCCAGTTCCATCACTTTCACCCATGCTGCCACGAAGTCTTTAACAAACTTCACGTGAGCATCGCTGCTGGCGTACACTTCGGCCAGCGCGCGCAGTACCGCGTGAGAGCCAAATACCAGATCCGCGCGGGTGGCGGTGTATTTCACTTCGCCGTTCAGACGGTCGCGGCCCTCGAACAGCTCGCTGGTGTCGTCGGTGGCTTTCCATTCGGTGCGCATATCCAGCAGATTTGCGAAGAAATCATTGCTGAGCACGCCCGACGGTCAGTAAAGACGCCATGCTTGCTGCCGTCGAAGTTCGCGCCCAGAACGCGCATACCGCCCACCAGCACCGTCAGTTCCGGCGCGGTCAGGGTCAGCTGCTGAGCTTTGTCGATCAGCAGAGATTCAGTGGTTGCCGCGCCCGGTTCGCCGCGATAGTTACGGAAACCATCGGCGATCGGTTTGAGCAGCTCGAACATCTCGATGTCGGTCTGATCCTGACGCGCATCTACACGGCCCGGCGTGAACGGAACATGAATGCTGACGCCCGCAGCGCTCGCTGCTTTCTCAACACCCACAACGCCTGCCAGGACGATGATATCCGCCAGTGACGCCTTGCCGGATGCACGCTGGATTTTCTCCAGTGCAGGCAGCACGCGAGCTGCAGTCGCGTTCACCGCCCAGCCACGCTGCGGATTCAGCGCCAGACGAGCACCGTTGGCACCACCGCGTTTATCACCACCACGGAAGGTAGACGCGGAGGCCCACGCAACGGAAACCAGTTCACTCACCGAGAGACCAGAAGCAGCGATTTCTGCTTTCAGGCTCAGAATGTCTTCTTCCGTCGGATGGTAAGTCGGCTGCGGCAGCGGGTCCTGCCAGATCAGGTCTTCTTTCGGTACTTCCGGCCCGATATAGCGCGCTTTCGGCCCCATATCACGGTGGGTCAGTTTGTACCATGCACGGGCGAATGCTTCGTTAAACGCCTGCGGATCGTTCAGGAAACGACGGCAGATTTTTTCGAAGTCCGGATCAAAACGCAGCGTCAGGTCGGTGACCAGCATGGTCGGCTTACGTTTTTTCGACGGGTCGAACGGGTCAGGTATAATTTCAGGCGCATCAACGGCTTCGAACTGAATTGCGCCAGCCGGGCTGCGCGTCTGAACCCACTCGTATTTGAACAGGTTCTCGAAGAAGTAGTTGCTCCACTGGGTTGGTGTCTGCGTCCACACCACTTCAAGACCTGAGGTAATCGCATCTTTACCAACGCCAGTGCCGAAATCGCTCTTCCAGCCGAGGCCCTGGTTTTCAATCGGTGCGGCTTCCGGGTCCGGGCCAACGTGGGTTGCCGGGCCAGCGCCGTGGGTTTTACCAAGAGTGTGACCACCGGCAATCAGCGCCACGGTCTCTTCGTCGTCCATCCCCATGTTGCCAAAGGTCGCACGAATTGCCGCCGCCGCAGAAAGCGGTTCACCGCTGGCGTTCGGGCCTTCCGGGTTCACGTAGATCAAGCCCATTTCAGTGGCCGCTAACGGACGTTTCGCCAGCTCTTCCGGGTCACGGTGAGCCAGCCAGGCTTTTTCGTCACCCCAGTTTACGTCGAGGTCCGGTTCCCAGACGTCTTCACGACCGGCACCAAAACCGAAAGTACGGAAGCCGGAGTTTTCCAGCGCCACGTTGCCCGCAAGGATGAACAGGTCAGCCCAGGAAATTTTCTGGCCATATTTCTGCTTGATTGGCCACAACAGGCGACGCGCTTTATCGAGGCTTACGTTATCTGGCCAGGAGTTCAGCGGCGCAAAACGTTGCTGACCACGGCCCGCACCGCCACGTCCGTCAATAGAACGATAGGTACCTGCGCCATGCCACGCCATGCGGATAAACAAACCGGCATAGCTACCCCAGTCGGCAGGCCACCACGGCTGCGATTCACTCAGCAGCGCGCGCAGGTCACCTTTCAGCGCAGAATAATCCAGTTTGCTGAATTCTTTGCGGTAATCGAAGTCTTCCCCAAGCGGGTTAGAACGGTTGGAATGTTGATTCAGAAGGTCCACGCGAAGTTGTTTTGGCCACCAGTCTTTACTGGTCGTCCCTGCACCAGCGCTCTGATCGTGACCGCCCTGATGGAAAGGGCACTTACCTGCGGACGTTTTGTTCTCGATATCGTCTGACGTACTCATCAATATGCTCCCTCTACAATGTTACCGTTACGATATACAGCATCAGAGATAAGTTATAATTGAAATAATCCACAGATTCGATAGTTGGAAACTTTTATATTTTTGGTTGCAGGGATGTAGATCAAAGTAGATGTAAAAAAGCCCTCATGCGAGGGCTTTTTCGACTATAAGGTAGGTCTGACACCCAGCGTATGGCAAATGGCGTAGCTCATCTCAGCGCGGTTAAGTGTATAAAAATGAAAATCTTTTACCCCTTCCCGACTTAAAATCTTTACCATGTCCATGGCGATGGATGCGCCCACCAGCTTGCGCGTCTCCGCGTCATCGTCCAGCCCTTCAAACATTGTAGACATCCAGTGCGGGATACGCACATTGGTCATGTCGGCAAATTTCTTCGCCTGTTTAAAGTTAGAGACCGGCAGGATGCCCGGAATAATTTCAACATCGATACCCGCAGAAACGCAGCGGTCACGAAAACGCAGGTAGCTTTCCACGTCGAAGAAGAATTGGGTGATCGCACGATTGGCCCCGGCATCGACTTTACGTTTCAGGTTGAGCAGATCCGCCTGCGCGCTTTTCGCCTCCGGATGCACTTCCGGATAAGCGGCAACGGAGATATCAAAATCGCCCACTTCTTTCAGCAAGCCAACCAGGTCCGCCGCATACATATCCGGCTTGCCGCTGCCTGGCGGCAGGTCACCGCGCAGGGCGACGATATGGCGAATGCCGTTGTTCCAGTAGTCCTGGGCGATGGCGCGCAGTTCATCACGGCTGGCATCAATGCAGGTCAGGTGCGGCGCGGCCTCAAGGCCGGTACGATCTTTGATGCCTTTAATGATGCTGTGCGTGCGGTCACGCTCGCCGGAGTTTGCGCCATAGGTGACGGAAACGAATTTTGGCTTGAGGCTGCTCAGACGATCGATAGAGTTCCACAAGGTTTGCTCCATTTCACTGGTGCGCGGCGGGAAAAATTCGAACGAAACGTTAATATGCCCCTGGACTTCTGCCAGACTCTGATTCAGGGCTTCCCGCTGGTTGGCGTGAAAAAAGCTCATACCTTACCTCATCAATCGCGTGTCATTATTTGTTGTGTTGTGAACTGCTATACGTTTAGACGTCTAGATGTAAAGATGAAGGAAAAATGGGGGAAGGTCAATAGAAAGATCCGCGCAAACGGTGAGGAATATTCAGGCAAGATGAAAAAAATTCATCTTACTCCGGTGCTGTGAACTGATTCTTTAAAAGAGTTATCAACCACTCAAGTTTCGGCTGCTTTTCAGGCAACACCACGACGCCTGCGCTGACTCGCAGACTATTGTCTGATAATGGACGAAAAACAACACCCTGCCGCTGAATGGCGGCGAAAGATGCCGGAAGCAGGCTTAAGCCATCTCCATTTGCGATTCTGGCGAGCAGAACATCATGTTCGAGAGGCTCTTCGATGCAGGATGGCACATAACCGGCATGCTGGAAACGTTGACGAGTGTAATCAAAAAAAGCCGGGTTACGCTCTCGCTTGAACCAGAATAAAGGGCGAGAACTTAAAGAGGATAAAGAGATCGAAGCAGATTCTGCCTCTGGCCAGATAGCGGGCAAAGCGGCAATCAGCGGTTCTTGCCAACCAAGCGGTACAACAGATAATCCACCGATCTCAAGCGGCAGTGCCACCAGCGCCGCATCCAGTTTTCCTCGTTGCACCTGACGTACCAGTTCAAGAGAACTGTGCCGCGCGATACGTAGCGTATCAACCCGCGCACGTAGCCGGGTTTCTAACGCCGTAAAAACCCCCTGCTCAAACGCCGTGGTTAGCCCAATACGCAGTAATGGGCCATTTGCCAGCGCAAGTTTATCGAGCGCAGCATAGGTTTTCTCCTGCAACGCCAGCAGCGGACGAACGATCTCCAGCACGCGTGCCCCTTCCTCCGTCAACGTTAGCCCTCGGGTATGACGGACAAACAGCGTTACCCCCAGACGCTCCTCAAGCTGGCGAATATGACGGCTGAGCGGCGGTTGCGACATAAAGAGTCGTTGAGCGGCCCGGCTCATGTTGTTCTCTTCCGCCACCACGGCAAAGTAGCGTAGCAGGCGAATATCGAGAGAATGAATGGGGGTGTTTGTCATACCGAAAAGGTATCACGGAAACGGTATTATCCAAACAGCATCTGGCGGACTATTCTCCCGTCACACCTAAGATAAACGAGGATTTCCCCATGCATTCAGAACGTTTTATTACCGGCCAGGACATGCTGCAAAAAGTGGATGGTAAAGGAGGCAATGCTGTCGTCGAAAGCCTGAAAGATATCGCTCCAGACTTTGCCCGTTACCTGATCGAATTTCCGTTCGGTGATATCTATTCCCGCCCCGGTCTGGATTTACGCAGTCGTGAAATCGCCACCGTCGCTGCTTTAACTGCATTAGGAAACGCATCGCCACAGTTGAAAGTGCATATTGCGGCGGCGCTTCATGTTGGGTTAACGCAGGAAGAAATTACTGAAGTGATCATGCAGATGGCGGTTTACGCCGGTTTCCCGGCGGCGCTGAATGGCTTGTTTGCGGCAAAAGAGGTCTTTACCCATCAGCCGTAACGCCGGATGGCGATGCTCACGCATCTTATCCGGCCTACGTTTTGTATAGGTCGGATAAGACGTAGCCGCCGTCCGACAAATGGATTATTACAACAACTGCGCCAACCGGTTAATATCCGACTGAATCGCCCCGGCGGTGACATCGCGCCCCGCGCCTGGCCCACGGATCACCAGCGGGTTGTCGCGATACCAGCGGCTTTCGATGGCAAAGACGTTATCGCACGGCAGCAGTGCCGCCAGCGGGTGTTCCGGACGCACCGCTTCCACACCGACGCGCGCTTTGCCGTTGGCGTCGAAACGCGCCACGTAGCGCAGCACCAGGCCCATTTCCTGCGCAGCTTCAAAGCGTTGCAGCATCTGATCGTTCAGCTCATCACCGTTTTCAAAGAAGTGATCGATCGAGCCATCTTCACAGTGCGACGGCACCAGCGACTCCACGCGAACCTGATCCGGTTCGATATCGTAGCCTGCCTCACGCGCCAGAATCACCAGCTTACGCATCACGTCTTTCCCGGAAAGGTCGTCACGCGGGTCGGGTTCCGTTAAGCCCTGCTGCCAGGCTTGATCCACCAGTTCGGTGAACGGCACGGTGCCGTCGAACTGCAGGAACAGCCACGAAAGCGTGCCGGAGAAAATCCCGCTGATGGACAGAATGCTGTCGCCGCTGTCGATCAGGTCGCGCACGGTATGGTTTACCGGCAGGCCCGCGCCGACGGTGGCGTTATATAACCAGTGACGCCCGGTTTTTTCGAACGCATCGTGGATTTGGCGATAGTTGTGGCTGCTGCTTGCTCCGGCCAGTTTGTTGGCGCTGATAACATGGAAACCGTGGCTGGCGAAATCGAGATACTGATCCGCCAGCTGTGGGCTGGCAGTGACATCCAGCACCACCAAATCATCATACGGGTGCGCGCGCATCCACAGGAACAGGGACTCTTCGTCCTGTTCGACCGCTTCATCTTCGAAGAATGCCAGCGCGCGGCTGGCGTCCAGCCCTTCATAACTCAGCAGGCTGCGGCGACTGTCCACCACGCCTGCCAGCGTGAATTCAAACCCGGTACGCGCCGAGAGCGTACTTTGCTCGCGCGCGAAGAGCTCCAGCCAGCGAGAACCGATGTTGCCCTTGCCGAACAGCACCAGGCCGATGCGTTTTTCAGCGCGGAAGACAGATTGATGCAGGCCCTGAATCAGGCTTTCGGTTGGGCCGGTACGCAGCACGGCCACCAGGCTGATACCCTCTTCCGATTGCCAGGTAAATTCGACCGGCTGGCCTTTCAGTTGCTGCCAGAAACGGTGGCAGTGCAGCGGGTTACGGCTGACGCCCGCCCCGACAATCGCGACCAGCGCCAGGCCCTGACGTAAACGCAGCTCGCCCGGCAATCCTGCTTCATCAAGAATTTTTAGTGCGCTATCCGCCACTTCCGAGGTGTAGCAGAATTGCAGCAGTTGGCGATCCGTATGAACACCAACAGCCAGCGGACGAATACCCGCACGCTTCAGTAATTGGTCAATATCTTTATGCGCCAGCTTAAAGTCCTGGCTTGCCGGGACGCGGAATTCAATCAGGCAGACATCGTCATGGCTGGTGACAATACGCGCGCCCGTACCGGAGGCCAGCACGCGTTCAATACGCGTGGAGCCTTGATCCGGCGTATAGCTACAGCGCAGTTGCAGGTCGATATCGCTGCCGGAAACCGGCTGTAAGGTACGCGCGTGCAGTACTGGCGCGGCAAGACGCGCCAGTTCGCTGGCCTCATCGAGACGCAGCAGCGGCAGCAGGCAGGCATCTTTCACTTTACGCGGATCGGCGCTGTATACCCCGGCGACATCACTCCAGATGGTCACGCGGGAAACGCCCGCCAGCGCACCGATTTGCGTCGCGGAATAGTCAGAACCGTTACGCCCCAGCAGGACGGTTTCACCCGCGTTGTTGCGGCTGATAAACCCGGTCACTACCAGACGTTTACCCGGATGCTGCGCCATTAACTGTTGCAGCAGCGGGTAAGATAAACCTTCATCCACCTGCGGCTGGGCGGAGCGCTCGGCACGTAAAAACTCACGCGCGTCGAGCCAGGCGGCTTCCAGACCCTGCTGTTGCAACACGGCCGCCATCAGACGAGCTGACCACACTTCACCGTGCCCCACCACTTCCGCATACACGGCATCGGTGACACCTCCATCCAGCAATACGGCTAAACGTTCGAGGTCATGAATAAATGCGCTAATCAAGCCATCGGCAATCTCAGCGGGCAGCAGACCGCTAATCAGATCAGACTGATAACGACGCAGCGTCTGTTGAACCTGATGCGCAGAGAGACGATCGCTCTGGCTGAGTTTCAGCCAACTAATCAACTGGTTAGTGGTGCTACCGGCTGCGGAAACGACCATCATATCGCCGGGATGAGAATACTCTGCCATAATCCCGGCAACACGCAGGTAACACTTCACATCTGCCAGACTACTCCCACCAAATTTATGCAGTTGACGTTCGTTCGTCCCTGCCTGCGCAATCACACTCATTTTTATCCCTCGGCTGCAACCCGGAAGCCATTTTCCAGATCGGCAATTAAGTCTTCACTATCTTCAATACCGGTTGAGATACGCAACAGCGTCTCAGAAATCCCGGCGGCGGCGCGCGCTTCCGGCGCCATGCCCGCGTGGGTCATCGTAGCGGCGTGGGAGATTAAGCTCTCAACCCCACCCAACGATTCCGCCAGCGTAAACAGCGACAGCCCGCTCAGGAAACGGCGCAGCGTCTGCTCATCGCCGTCCAGCTCAAAGCTGAGCATCGCGCCAAACCCTTTCTGCTGGCGAGCGGCAATCTCGTGCCCCTGATTTTCCGGCAAAGAAGGATGATACAGTTTTTTCACCAGCGGCTGGTTTTTCAGGAAGTCGACAATCGCGTAGGCATTGCGTTGCGCCACTTCCATGCGCGGCGACAGTGTACGCAAACCGCGCAGCAGTAAATAGCTGTCGAATGCGCTACCGGTCACGCCGATATTGTTCGCCCACCAGGCCAGTTCGGTGACGATTTCCGGATCTTTGGCAATCACCACCCCGGCAACCACATCAGAGTGGCCGTTCAGATATTTAGTACAGGAATGCAACACCAGATCCGCGCCCAATGCCAGCGGATTTTGCAGCGCCGGGCTTAAGAAGGTGTTATCCACCACGCTGACCGCGCCGACTTCACGCGCCAGCCCACATATTTTCGCAATATCCACCACGCGTAACAGCGGATTACTCGGACTTTCGACCAGCACCAGCTTCGGTTTTTCTTCCAGCGCCGCGCGCAGCGCCTGTTCGTTACCTTGATCAACGAACTTCACGCGATAACAGCCGCGTTTTGCCAGGCTGTCAAACAGACGATAGCTGCCGCCATAGCAGTCGTGCGGGGCAACTAACAGATCGCCCGGCTTCAGGAACACGGTTGTCACCAGATGAATCGCCGACATGCCCGTATTGGTCATTACCGCACCCGCGCCACCTTCCAGCTCGGCCAGCGCCCGCTGCACCACATCACGCGTTGGGTTGCCGCGACGAGAATAGTCATGAGCGCGCGGCTCATTAAAACCGGTGAAATTATAGGTACTGGAGAGATGAATCGGCGGGACAACGCAGCCATACTGTTCGTCGTCATTTAAACCGCTGCGCACTGCGATGGTGGCTTGTTTACGGGTCATTGTGATTCGTTCCTGACTTAATCGGTGAAATGTCAGGCACCAGAGTAAACATTGTCACAATAGACGTCAATACATCTGGACATCTAAACTTCTTTGCGTATAGATTGAGCAAAAGACGAATAGCCGTTAAAATTATATGCATTAGCGCACAACTGCGGCGGCTCATATCGTGTCAGGGCCGCGTCACTACGGTAAACTATGCGCGATTATGGTCAGGGCCGAAGCTCGACCTTTTATTAATGATAAAGAGGATTAAGGTATCTCATGGCTGAATGGAGCGGCGAATATATCAGCCCATACGCTGAGCACGGTAAGAAGAGTGAGCAAGTAAAAAAAATTACGGTTTCCATTCCTCTGAAGGTGTTAAAAATCCTCACCGATGAACGCACGCGTCGTCAGGTGAACAACCTGCGTCACGCCACCAACAGCGAACTGCTGTGTGAAGCGTTCCTGCATGCATTCACCGGGCAACCGCTGCCTAACGATGAAGACCTGCGTAAAGAGCGCAGCGATGAAATCCCGGAAGAGGCGAAGGTGATTATGCGTGAACTGGGTATCGACCCGGAGACGTGGGAGTACTGATTCAGGGAGCGCGGCTCACGGAGTACGAGCCGCGCTTTTTAATGTGATGACACGGAGGTTGTGCCATGAAACCCTGTTTACTGGCATTCGGCCTGGTTTTGGCTTATCCGGCTTATGCCTGGGAGCCGCAAACCGGCGACATCATCTTTCAAATTTCTCAATCTTCACAAAGTAAAGCCATTCAGTTGGCCACCCATTCTGACTATAGTCACACCGGCATGATTGTTATCCGCGAGAAAAAACCGTATGTCTTCGAGGCCGTTGGTCCGGTTATCTATACGCCGCTGCAAAAATGGATAAGGCACGGAAAAGACGGGAAATATATCGTGCGTCGTGTGGACGGCGGGTTATCGGCTCAGCAAAAACAGAAGCTGGCACAAACCGCGAAGCGCTATCTCGGTAAACCTTACGATCTGGCCTTTTCCTGGAGCGATGACCGCCAGTACTGCTCTGAAGTGGTGTGGAAGGTGTATGACAAAGCGCTGGGAATGAAATTGGGTAAGCTGCAAAAACTGAAGGATTTCGATCTCAGTAATCCGACGGTGCAGGCCAAACTGAAAGAACGCTACGGCAAGAATGTGCCGCTCAATGAAACCGTTATCTCCCCGCAGGCCGTGTTTGATGCGCCGGGGCTGGAAACGGTTGATAAAAAGTGGCCGTTATTTTCGTGGTAGTGCACGCTGAAGAAAATGCCTGATGGCGCTGCGCTTATCAGGCCTACAAATTCTGCAATCTGTAGGTCGGGTAAGCGCAGCGCCACCCGACAAGCAACCCGCAACCCGTAGGCCGGGTAAGCGCAGCGCCACCCGACAAGCAACTCCGCACCCCGTAGGTCGGGTAAGCGCAGCGCCACCCGACAAGCAACTCCGCACCCCGTAGGCCAGGTAAGCGCAGCGCCACCCGACAAGTAACCCGCAACCCGTAGGTCGGGTAAGCGAAGCGCCACCCGACAAGCAACTCCGCGCCCGACATGACTTACTCCGGATTACTTACTGATCCCATTGAGTTTATTCAGCGTTTCTTCCATTTTTAGCGTCTGTTTTCGGTTCAGCGGATAGAAGTAAATCAAAATCACTGCCGCCAGAAACAAGCATAACGCCGGTAACAGGTTGGCCATAGTGTAGATATTTTCCTGTACCACGCTGGTTTGCACCGCGCCGCCGGTCGATGAAGACTGATAACCGATAATCGCCAGCATAAAGCCGCCAATCGCCCCCGCGAACGCCTGACCCACTTTACGGGCGAAGAAGTTCACGCCATAAACGGTGCCATCTTCACGATCGCCGGTCACATACTGATGGTAGTCACAGACATCGGTCATAAATGCCCAAATCATCAGGTTGAACAGCCCGGCCCCCAGCGTCGCGAGGAAAAGGAATACCAGGTACACTTTCGCATCGGTGATGTGAATAAAATACATGATCAGGTACATCGCCACCGCAAACAGCAGCGCGCCGACGCTGGCCTCTTTTTTACCAAACCGTTTTGTCAGCCAGGACGCCGACGGTGCCAGCAGCACCAGCGAGCCGAAGGTAAACAACAGGGCGACGGACATCGCTTCTTTATTGTGGAAATAGTCATTAAACAGATAGGTCATGTTAGTGCCGGAAAGCCCCTGATTAATCACAATCAGTAAATCTACCACCACCAAAACTATCAGCGCTTTATTACGCAGCAAACCTTTCAGTAAAACGGAGACCGGCATGCTCTCTTTTTTCTCTACCCGCACCCGTTCTGTAGTGAGCTGGCAGGTGAGCGTTAAAAAGATAAAACCCAGCGTGGCGCAGCCAATTGAAATCCAAAAAAAGTGCTGACCGGAAATCACCTGGCTTCCGTCAACCAGGGTGGTATACATCAGAATTGGAATAAAGAAACCGGTTGTCCCGCCGCCGATCGCTGAACCAATACTGCGATACGTTGAAAGCGAAACACGTTCGTCCGGGTTGGAGGTAATAGCCGCTGACATCGCGCCGTAAGGAATACTGACGGTCGATAACAACGAACCATAAATAAAATAGGAACAGCAGATATAAATAATTTTCGCTGTATACGAAAAATCATGCACAAACGGCAGAAAAAGCACCACCGAAATAATGCAGAAAGGGTACTTCATCCTTCGCACCCACGGATTAAAACGCCCGGTTGCCGTCAGTTTCGAGGTATCACATAAGCGCCCAACGGTAACATCAACAAATGCATCGAAGAGTTTGGTGATAAAATAAAGCGAACCGACAATCACACCGGAAACGCCCAGTACGTTGGTGTAGTAAATCATTAAAAAGCTATTGACCAACCCAAGAATAAAACAGGTTCCCAGGTCACCGCATAAATACCCGATTTTATCTCTGAATCCAAAAGGTCTGATCGCCACACTGCTGTTTTTCGTAATATATTCATTGCCAGGCATGATGTCACTCCTTAGACATATTATTCACGAAAATATATTTAGAGATGATTTAATTACGCTGGCAATTTTAGTTTCAGGGGAAGTGGCGACACCTTCTGTTTTTTGCCACCTGTGAATATAAAATGGCAAAAAACAAAAGATCGAGAAGATAACGATCACTAAAATGACACATTGCACATAAAAATAAAACATGGTTTTATTTTTTGCATTTTATATACATTCAAGATAGTAATAGAATTTGTCAATTACATTTCTTACAGATACAAAAAAGGCGCCTTTCGGCGCCTTTTTCGGAGAAGCAAAACTTATTTGCTGCCCGGGATGCTGAAACGCTTGTTGAAGCGGTCAACACGGCCACCGGTAGCAACGTCACGCTGCTTACCAGTGTAGAACGGGTGGCATGCGCCACAAACGTCCAGGTTCAGATCATGACCCGCAGTGGAGTGAGTCTTGATAACATTACCGCAAGAACAAGTTGCAGTAATTTCTACGTAATTCGGGTGAATACCTTTTTTCATGGGAAACCTCAGTTAAGGCCGCGTCGCTCTTCCAGCCCTAACGCCAGACACCACGCGATGTTGATAGTAAACTTCTCGGCTTTCGACGCATTTTTTCTGCATCAAAGGCGGCGGATCATACAGAATCTGAGCAGGGTATGCAAACTGATCCGTTCTTCACCTGAATACAATGTGTATACTAACCCGCCACTTTTCAAGTCCAGGAAGAAAAAATGCCTGTTGCCCACGTCGCCCTGCCCGTTCCGCTACCGCGTACGTTTGACTATCTGCTGCCTGAAGGCCTCAGCGCCAAAGCGGGATGTCGCGTTCGCGTGCCGTTCGGCAAACAGGAGCGCGTTGGCATGGTGGTGTCAGTCAGCGAAAAAAGCGAACTGCCGCTGGATGAGCTGAAACCGGTCATTGAAGTGCTCGACAGCGAACCGGTGTTCACCACCTCGGTGTGGCGACTGTTGCTGTGGGCGGCGGATTACTATCATCACCCGATTGGCGATGTGCTGTTCCACGCGCTGCCGATTCTGCTGCGTCAGGGGAAACCGGCCAGCCATGCGCCGCTGTGGTACTGGTTTGCCACCGAGCAGGGCCAGGCGGTGGATATCAATAGTCTGAAGCGCTCACCAAAACAGCAACAGGCGCTGGCCGCGCTGCGTCAGGGGAAAATCTGGCGTCATCAGGTCGCGGAACTGGAATTTACCGAAGCGGCGTTGCAGTCGCTGCGCAGCAAAGGTTTAAGCGAGCTGGCGAGCGAAGCCCCCGCTCTGAACGACTGGCGCGAAGGCTACTCCGCCATTGGCGAACGACTGCGTCTGAATACCGAACAGGCTACCGCCGTGGGCGCGATCCATAGCGCATCTGACCGCTTCTCTGCGTGGCTGCTGGCGGGGGTGACGGGTTCCGGTAAAACCGAAGTGTATCTCAGCGTGCTGGAAAACGTGCTGGCGCAGGGGAAACAGGCGCTGGTGATGGTGCCAGAAATTGGCCTAACGCCGCAGACTATCGCCCGCTTTCGTGAACGTTTTAACGCGCCCGTGGAAGTGCTGCACTCCGGGCTTAACGACAGCGAGCGCCTGAACGCCTGGCTGAAAGCTAAAAGCGGCGAGGCGGCGATCGTTATCGGCACGCGTTCTTCCTTGTTTACACCATTTAAAAATCTTGGTGTGATTGTTATCGATGAAGAGCACGACAGCTCTTATAAACAGCAGGAAGGCTGGCGCTATCATGCCCGCGACCTCGCTGTCTGGCGCGCGCACAGCGAGCAAATTCCGATAATTCTCGGCTCGGCGACGCCTGCGCTGGAAACGCTGCTCAACGTGCGCCAGCATAAATATCACATGCTGCGCCTGACGCGTCGCGCCGGGAATGCGCGGCCAGCTACGCAGCACGTGCTTGATTTAAAAGGGCAGCAGTTGCAGGCGGGGCTTTCTCCGGCGCTCATCAACCGCATGCGCCAGCATTTGCAGGCGGATAATCAGGTGATTCTGTTCCTCAATCGCCGCGGTTTCGCGCCCACATTGCTATGCCACGACTGCGGATGGATAGCCGAATGCCCACGCTGCGACAGCTACTACACGCTGCACCAGTCGCAGCATCATTTGCGTTGTCACCATTGCGACAGCCAGCGCCCGATCCCGCGCCAATGCCCTTCCTGCGGTTCAACACATCTGGTGCCAGTTGGGCTGGGAACCGAGCAACTGGAGCAGGTGCTGGCCCCGCTCTTCCCCGGCGTACCGCTTTCCCGTATCGACCGCGATACCACCAGCCGCAAAGGCGCACTTGAACAATATCTGGCGGAAGTGCATCGCGGCGGCGCACGTATTCTGATTGGCACTCAGATGCTGGCAAAAGGCCACCACTTCCCGGACGTCACCCTGGTTGCCCTGCTCGATGTTGATGGCGCGCTTTTCTCGGCAGACTTCCGCTCAGCGGAACGTTTTGCCCAACTTTACACCCAGGTTTCCGGGCGCGCAGGCCGTGCAGGTAAACAGGGCGAAGTGGTTTTACAAACGCACCATCCGGATCACCCGTTGCTGCAAACGCTGCTGTATAAAGGCTACGACGCCTTTGCCGAGCAGGCGCTGGCCGAGCGCCAGACCATGCAGCTTCCACCGTGGACCAGCCACGTGCTGATTCGCGCGGAAGATCACAACAATCAGCAGGCGCCAGTGTTCCTGCAACAGTTGCGTAATCTGCTGCAGGCCAGCCCGCTGGCGGATGACAAACTGTGGGTTCTCGGCCCGGTTCCGGCCCTCGCGCCGAAACGCGGCGGGCGTTATCGCTGGCAAATCTTGCTGCAACACCCTTCCCGCGTGCGCCTGCAACATATCGTCAACGGCGCGCTGGTCCTCATCAATACGCTGCCGGAAGCGCGCAAAGTGAAGTGGGTCCTCGACGTTGACCCGATTGAAGGTTAATTCTCAGGTTGCGAGCAAGATCGAGGAATCTAACAATCGTCACACTTTTTATGAAAATTCTGTAACAGATCGGATTAACTATCTGATAAAAGTGTGTCTGATGTCAGACACAGGGGACGTGTCTGCGCCAGTCAGCGAGGAGAAATCAGGTGAAGGCTAAAAAACCGGTTGTGGCCGCAACCATGAAAGACGTTGCTATGCAGGCGAAAGTCTCTACGGCAACCGTATCACGCGCATTAATGAACCCCGAGAAGGTCTCACAGGCAACGAGAACTCGCGTTGAGCAGGCCGCACTGGAAGTCGGTTACCTCCCGCAGGCGCAGGGGCGTAACATGAAACGCAATGAATCCCGGACCATTCTGGTCATCGTGCCGGATATCTGCGATCCCTTCTTCAGCGAAGTGATCCGCGGTATCGAAGTCACCGCTGCCTCGCAGGGTTATCTGGTGCTGATAGGCGACTGCGCGCATCAGAATCAGCAGGAAAAAACCTTCATCGACTTAATCATCACCAAGCAGATCGACGGTATGTTACTGCTCGGTTCACAGCTGCCATTTGATGCCAGCATTGAAGAGCAGCGCAATCTGCCGCCGATGGTGATGGCCAACGAATTCGCCCCGGAGCTGGGGCTGCCGACAGTGCACATCGATAACCTCACCGCCGCGTTCAATGCCGTTAACTACCTGCACGAGCTGGGTCATAAACGCATTGCGTGTATCGCCGGGCCAGAAGAGATGCCGCTGTGCCACTACCGCTTACAGGGGTACGTGCAGGCCCTGCGCCGCAGCGGTATCACGGTAGATCCGGCGTACATTACGCGCGGCAACTTTACCTACGAAGCGGGCGCTAAGGCGCTTGAGCAGCTTCTGGCGCTGCCGCAACCGCCGACCGCCGTGTTCTGCCATAGCGATATCATGGCACTCGGCGCGTTTTCCTGCGCCAAACGTCACGGTCTGAAAATCCCGGACGATCTGTCGATTATCGGCTTTGATAACATCTCGCTGGCGGAGTTCTGCGACCCACCGCTCACGACCGTTTCTCAGCCGCGTTTCGACATTGGCCGGGAAGCGATGCTGTTGTTGCTGAATCAGCTAAGTGGGCAATATGTCGACAGCGGCTCGCGTCTTCTGGACTGTGAACTGGTCATTCGCGGCAGCACACAAAAAATATGACATAAAAGTGTGGGGCTTTAGGACTTGCTTGTCTGGTCAAAGCCTCGTCGCTTAAGTAACATGTCGGGTTCACGAACGAATAAATACAGCGAAACGATAGTGGCACAACGAGATTATGTACGCCGCAGCCAACAGGCTCCTTCGCGGCGCAAAAAGAGCACCTCACGGAGTTCGCGGAAAAATCAAAGTAGCTTCCCGGCGGTATCACCGGCGATGGTGGCCATTGCCGCCGCGGTGGTCGTCGCCTTTATCGGTGGTTTGTACTTTATTACCCATCATAAAAAAGAAGATTCTGAAACGCTGCAAAGCCGTCAGATGACAGGGAATGGTCTACCGCCAAAACCGGAAGAACGCTGGCGCTACATTAAAGAACTGGAAAGCCGCCAGCCAGGCGTGCGTGCGCCAACGGAACCGTCTGCGGGCGGGGAAGTCATGAACCCGAACCAGTTGACCGACGAACAGCGCCAGCTGCTTGCGCAAATGCAGGCCGATATGCGCCAGCAGCCGACGCAGCTGACGGAAGTGCCGTGGAACGAGCAAACGCCGGAACAGCGTCAACAAACGCTGCAACGTCAGCGTTTAGCGCAGCAGGCTCAGCAAGCGCAACAGCAGCAACAATGGGCGCAAACGCAGCCAGTGCAGCAGCCGCGCGCGCAACAGCAGACTCAACAACCGGCACGCCAGGCGCAAACCACACAACAGCCGCCGCGTCAGACGCAGCAGCCGAAAGCGGCCGCGTCTAACCAGCAGCCGTATCAGGATCTGCTGCAAACGCCTGCGCACACCACGACGTCTGCGCCTAAACAGCAGGCCGCCGCGCCAGTGACGCGTGAAACCACGCCGCCTAAGGCAACCGAGAAAAAAGACGAGCGCCGCTGGATGGTACAGTGCGGTTCGTTTAAAGGCGCGGAGCAGGCCGAAACCGTGCGTGCACAGCTGGCGTTCGAAGGGTTTGATTCGCGTATCACCACCAATAATGGCTGGAACCGCGTCGTCATCGGGCCTATCAAAGGCAAAGATAATGCCGACAGCACCCTCAACCGCCTGAAAATGGCCGGTCACGGAAACTGCATAAGACTCGCTTCCGGGGGTTGAAACCCCCGAAATACCCCCCATCTATAATGACATTCTGCCCCGCAAAGCTTGCGGGGCCCCTATTCCGTATTTGCAACAAGGGGTCTGCTCGTGACAACAATAGTAAGTGTTCGCCGTAACGGCCACGTCGTAATCGCCGGTGATGGACAGGCTACGCTTGGCAATACCGTGATGAAAGGCAACGTGAAGAAAGTCCGTCGCCTGTACAACGACAAAGTAATTGCCGGTTTCGCTGGCGGCACCGCTGATGCCTTCACCCTGTTCGAGCTGTTCGAACGTAAGCTGGAGATGCACCAGGGCCACCTGGTGAAAGCCGCCGTTGAGCTGGCGAAAGACTGGCGTACCGACCGTATGCTGCGCAAGCTGGAAGCCCTGCTTGCCGTCGCGGATGAAACCGCATCCCTCATCATTACCGGGAACGGCGACGTCGTTCAGCCGGAAAATGACCTGATTGCTATCGGTTCTGGTGGTCCATACGCCCAGGCCGCAGCCCGTGCCCTGCTGGAAAACACCGAACTGGGCGCGCGCGATATTGCTGAGAAAGCGTTGGATATTGCAGGCGATATCTGCATTTACACCAACCACTTCCACACCATTGAAGAATTACCGTCTAAAGCGTAAGGATTGACCATGTCTGAAATGACCCCACGCGAAATTGTCAGCGAACTGAACAAACACATTATTGGTCAGGACGCGGCCAAACGCTCCGTTGCGATCGCCTTACGTAACCGCTGGCGTCGTATGCAGCTTGATGAAGAGCTGCGTCACG
This sequence comes from Pseudocitrobacter sp. CD920760, assembly GCF_057782505.1. Lineage (NCBI taxonomy): Bacteria > Pseudomonadati > Pseudomonadota > Gammaproteobacteria > Enterobacterales > Enterobacteriaceae > Pseudocitrobacter > Pseudocitrobacter sp. CD920760. The sequence goes on along the minus strand of NZ_CM173490.1, from coordinate 61,320 downwards.
AAGTAACCCCGAAAAACATTCTGATGATCGGCCCGACCGGTGTCGGTAAAACCGAAATCGCGCGTCGTCTGGCCAAGCTGGCTAACGCGCCATTCATCAAAGTTGAAGCGACCAAGTTCACCGAAGTGGGCTATGTGGGTAAAGAAGTGGATTCCATCATCCGCGATCTGACCGATTCCGCCATCAAAATGGTGCGCGTGCAGTCCATCGAAAAGAACCGTTTCCGCGCGGAAGAGATGGCCGAAGAGCGTATCCTCGACGTGCTGATCCCACCGGCCAAAAACAACTGGGGCCAGGCGGAGCAGCAGGCTGAACCGTCTGCCGCGCGTCAGGCATTCCGCAAAAAACTGCGTGAAGGCCAGCTGGACGACAAAGAAATTGAGATCGATCTCGCTGCTGCACCGATGGGCGTTGAAATCATGGCGCCTCCGGGAATGGAAGAAATGACCAGCCAGCTGCAGTCGATGTTCCAGAACCTCGGCGGGCAGAAGCAGAAACCGCGTAAGCTGAAAATCAAAGATGCGATGAAGCTGTTGATTGAAGAAGAAGCGGCGAAACTGGTTAATCCGGAAGAGCTGAAACAAGACGCTATCGACGCGGTTGAGCAGCACGGTATCGTGTTCATCGACGAAATCGACAAAATCTGTAAGCGCGGCGAATCCTCCGGTCCGGACGTTTCCCGCGAAGGCGTACAGCGTGACCTGCTGCCGCTGGTTGAAGGCTGCACCGTGTCCACCAAGCACGGTATGGTGAAAACAGATCACATTCTGTTTATTGCCTCCGGTGCATTCCAGGTGGCAAAACCGTCTGACCTGATCCCGGAACTGCAGGGCCGTCTGCCGATTCGCGTTGAGCTTCAGGCGCTGACCACCAGCGACTTCGAACGCATCCTGACCGAACCAAATGCGTCCGTTACCGTTCAGTACAAAGCGCTGATGGCGACCGAAGGCGTGAACATTGAGTTCACCGAATCCGGTATCAAGCGTATTGCCGAAGCCGCATGGCAGGTTAACGAAACCACCGAGAATATCGGTGCGCGTCGTCTGCACACGGTTCTGGAGCGTTTAATGGAAGATATTTCCTATGACGCCAGTGATTTAAATGGTCAAAGCATCACAATTGATGCGGAATACGTGAGCAAACACCTGGATGCGCTGGTTGCAGATGAAGATCTGAGCCGTTTTATCCTATAATCGCGTTCAATGCATATTCATCACTGTTGATGGGGCTGAAAAGCCCCATTTTTATTGGCAAAAAATCACTATGACTGAAATCAGCCGCACCCAGGCCTGGCTTGAAAGCCTGCGCCCTAAAACGTTACCTCTGGCCTTCGCCTCTATCCTTGTGGGCATTACGCTCGCCTGGTGGCAAGGGCACTTCGATGCAACTGTGGCTGTGCTGTCGCTGGTTACTGCGGGCCTGCTGCAAATCCTCTCTAACCTCGCGAACGATTATGGCGATGCGGTGAAGGGCAGTGATAAACCCGATCGCATCGGGCCGCTACGCGGCATGCAAAAAGGTGCCATCACCCAGTCGCAAATGAAACGCGCGCTGATGATTACCGTGGCGCTCATTTGTCTTTCCGGTCTGGGGCTGCTGTTTGCGGCGTATCAAAACATCGGTGACTTTATCGGTTTCCTGGTACTGGGGTTGCTTTCAATTGTCGCCGCAATCACCTATACCGTGGGCACTCGCCCTTACGGATATATCGGTCTGGGTGATATTTCTGTACTCATTTTCTTCGGCTGGCTGAGCGTTATCGGAAGTTGGTATTTGCAGGCGCATATGCTGAGCGCCACGCTGATTCTTCCCGCCACGGCGTGCGGGCTGCTGGCAACGGCGGTATTGAATATCAATAACCTGCGCGATATCGACAGCGATCGCGAAAACGGCAAAAACACGCTTGCGGTACGTTTAGGCCCGGTGGGCGCACGTCGCTATCACGCTTGCCTGCTTGGCGGCACTCTGGTGTGTCTGGCACTGTTTAACCTGATTTCGCTGCAAAACGTATGGGGCTGGCTGTTTATTCTCGCCACGCCGCTGCTGTTCAAACAGGCGCGCTACGTCATGACGCAGCGTGAGCCGGTCGCAATGCGCCCGATGCTTGAACGCACGGTCAAAGGCGCGCTGCTCACTAACGTCCTGTTTATCGTTGGTATTATCCTGAGCAAGGCACTGGGTTAACTGACAAATATCAATTAACAATTGATGATTTTGCCAACAGTGCACAGAGCGCGATATACTGAAATCACTCGCAGCAACTGAGTGTTAATCCTATGAAATACGATACTTCCGAGCTTTGCGACATCTACCAGGAAGATGTCAACGTCGTGGAACCCCTGTTCTCCAACTTTGGCGGGCGGTTGTCGTTTGGTGGGCAAATCACCACCGTGAAATGTTTCGAGGATAACGGGTTGCTGTATGATCTGCTCGAACAGAATGGCCGTGGCCGCATTCTGCTGGTTGACGGCGGCGGTTCTGTACGCCGCGCGCTGATTGATGCGGAACTGGCGCGTATCGCCACCCAGAACGAGTGGGAAGGCATTGTGGTTTACGGTGCCGTGCGTCAGGTTGATGACCTTGAAGAGCTGGATATCGGCATCCAGGCCATTGCCGCCATTCCGGTTGGCGCAGCTGGCGAAGGCATTGGTGAAAGCGACGTGCGCGTCAATTTCGGCGGCGTAACTTTCTTCTCCGGCGACCATCTCTATGCTGATAACACCGGCATTATCCTTTCTGAAGATCCGCTGGATATCGAGTAAATAATTCGCATATGATATAGGGGAAATTTATTTCCCCTTTTTTTATACACGGATGTATATATGCGATTTATAGTTTTAGGCGTTTTATATATTTCAGTTATTATTATCAAGCATCTGCAATGGAAAAACCTGATCACGGACGACGCTGGTAATATTATCTCCTATGTTAATCTCGTCTTTTTTTATCCGTTAGGTACCGCTTGCCTTGTGGCGGCTGCATTCTGCGTAATATTTCGTAAAACGGCGCAGCCGCAAATTATTGCCGGTACAAGCTGGGTGATGGGGATAATACTCCTGTTCAGCTGCGCCACACACTTCTGGCAATTTTTTAGCTGGGAGTACACCGCACCGAATGCGCCCATCACGCTGACGTTCCCGAGTAACGAGTGGAAAACGGTGGTGACCACGCCTCATGGCTACCGTATGACGGTGGTAATGAAAAATGCTCATGCCGGGATCTCCGTGATATCCAGCATGCAGGATTCAAGTAATGTTCATAACTTTGATGAATTACTCACATCACAGCAGATTCGCTTCAAGAGTAGCTATCAGGCGGATGTGTTTACGCTTTTTCCCTGTCAGGTTGACGGCTTCCGCTGCGCCTATCAGGACTATATCGCCACAACCGATGATGGCGATGAAAAACGGTCTATTTTGATGACGCTATTTGATAATACCCATTTTATCCAGGTGGCGGCGGTTATCGATCAGAAATATGCTGATGAGTATTATGATGAAATCATGGGAATTATGCAGTCTGCAAAGGCCATTAAGGATTAAGTATGTGTTACGTTTTATCACTACCATTGTTCGCGATTCTATTTTTTATTAATGCACTCAAAGGTGAGTATATTCTGTTAAAGCCTTATCCTGATGCAGGAACCCAAAGTGAATACTTAACCTACGTTATATTCGGTTTGTTTATATTCCCTCTCCTCATCGCCATCATTATATCGGCTTTTAAAAAGCAGAAAGGAAGGCGTATGCTATTTAAGCGGCTTAACTAGACACTCTTTGTGCTCATCATCATCCTTGGGAATAGCCTACTTATCTAGTCATTACATGGCGGATAGGGCTCCACTTAGCCGCCAATAAATTCTTTTGTTTCATATTTGAGACATACCCTCCTCCCTCTAAAAAATACCAATCGATATTCAATCATTTAATAATATTGCGTTATAGCTCAAGTTTTATGCCTTGACGGCCTACCTTTCACGTGCGATTTTCTTTATATCAAATAATAAACTGAGTTTCATATTTGAAACAAATTCATAAAAAATAATATTCGTTTCACTGGCGAAACGACATCAATTAATTCTCGCTGATTTTATCCGCGGCGGCGAGCTATTGCATATTGAATATGAAATAAGAGGTGAGCTATGCGTAAACAATTTTTCGCGCTGCTGCTGGGCGCATGCACCGCCGCATCCGCGCTGGCGGAAGGCGGTAAGCCCTTCCCGCATATTGGCTGGCGCAGTGCGGACAGCAGCGCCGGGTTAGATATTGGCGGGGCGTTGCGGGCAAATTATCGCTATGAAGACTGGAAAGGTAGTAATTACCGCGATCCGCCGCATTTGCGTTTTGATACATTCCGTATCGACAGCAGTGGTTTTTATAATAACTATTTCTTTGATGCCGGATTCTGGTTCCAGGATCACCATAAATATGCGATTGACCGCGCCTATGTGGGGTATCGGTTAGATCAGAATAATAGCGTGCAGCTCGGTATTCCCGGCAAGCCTTTTGGCCTGGAGCCGTATCCACAATTTGGCTGGTCATACGGCATTCCCTTTTATTTAGGGTTCGGCGTCAATGCCGGTAGCGGGGTAAATTACCAATATCACGATAATAACTGGTCGCTGGATGTGGCTTATTTCCCGTGGATGGAGCCTGAGAACCTGCGCTATGCGCCAGATGTCGGGGATTATGACCGCTTAAAAAATACCAATTATCCCAGCCAGCATCAGCAGCGTAATGAGAAACGCGATCAGGTGAACGTGCGGCTGGCGCGAACATTCCACGGCGGGGGCTGGAATAATGAGCTGGGCGGATCGCTGGCGCTGGCGCGATTGCACAATCGCGAGACCAATGATGACGGCACTTTCTGGGCGGCGGGCCTGCACGGAACCGTGCAAAACGGACCGTGGCAGCTCTCCTCACAGGTGATCCGTTACCAGTACGATCCGAAAAATCCGGCGGGCGTCAGCGACGATACCATTCTGATGGGTGGCAACGGCCTGACGCCGTCGTATTTAATCCCGGCAAAAGCCACCACCGCGTCGCTCAACGTGGCCCGTGATGTGGACGTCAAATGGGGCGCGGTATCAAAACTACGGTTCTATAACGATTACAGCGTGTTATGGAAAGACAAAAGCGACTGGAGTAACTCCCAGATGAACACCGTCGGGGTGCAGGTCTTCGCGCTACCGGTGATGTTCTGGGTCGACCTGAGCTGGGCGAAAAATGTTAATCCGTGGGGCGGTGCGCTTAACGCCACGGGCTGGACCAGCACACAGTCGGAAGGCAGCGGAAAATGGTATTTCCGCACCAACGTCAATATCGGCTACTATTTTTGATGACCGATTTCCCGCGCGTTATTGCGCGGGAAGCGCCTGAAAACTATCCAATCGGTGCGGTTTAAGCAAAACAGCAAAATAAGTACTATCTACCATTCATCCAATCAATATGCAGTTTAAATATCCGTCCATTAATAATTAGCATCATAAATAATTCAATTTAAATCACTGATTCAGCATCAATGCCTGCAAAAAGAAAGCAAACGTTTGCGTTTAGATCTGGATCACACCCCTTCCGATGAAGATAATCGCAGCCCTGTGCGAAACCGCCCATACGTTTAGTGCGTCTATCAGGGGTCTCTCCACCCGCGAGAGTGGCGACATAGCGGAGGCGATATTCGCACACTTTTTCTTTTTTTATCTCTGTTTACAAGGTATTAGCATGAAGATGTGTCGGGCAGCAGGTGCAGTTAAACCATCACGATTAACCGGTGGTCTCACCGCCCTGGTCACGCTTGCGGCCCTGGCGCTTCCCGCCAGCGCAGAAGCGGCTCTCTCCTTTAAGTCCGACAGCGAGTGTTTCGACGCCAACGGCAACGTCAGCAGCCTGAGCGATGTATTCAGCTGCGGTAAAGTTAGCGGCAGCGTTCGATCTCTTTACTACACCACCCACAACGCCTATTTCGCCAAAGGTTTTAACCAGGACACCATCAGCTACGGCGGCTTCCTGAAGTACGAAACAGCCCCGATGTACGGCTTCAATGTGGGTGTAAGCGGTCTGTTCCTGCGCGGCATTAACCATCCGCCGGAAGAACGCGTGATCAGCGACATCGGCGAAAACCAGACCAATATTGGCGAAGCGTATCTCAACTGGCGCTATGGCGATTTCCGCATCACCGGCGGGAACCAGCGTCTGGACCTGCCGTTTGTCGGCGACTATGACTGGCGTATTACCCCGATTCTTTATCAGGCGCTGGATATGCAGTACGGCAGCGGTGACGACTTCCTGCGCGCGACCAAAATCTGGCGTTATAAAGGCTGGGGCAGCGATCAGGTGAAACGCACCACCGCGTATACCGAAGTTACTGAAGAGACCGATGGCATGTGGGCCGTTGGCGCGGGTCGCCACATGATGTGGGATGACAAAAAGCTGACCGGCCAGATGTGGTACGAAAGCTACGCGGATTTCTCCAACATCTTCTATACCGAAGGTCATCTCCAGTGGCAGCAGGCGCTGTTCACGCCGGATGTGGCGCTGCAATACATTCGCGGCACCAGTGAAGGAAAAGCGCTGGCGGGCGAAGTGGATAACCGCTCTTACGGCGCGCAACTGTCGCTGAACTTCACGCCAGCGCTCTCCTGGGCGGCGGGTTATGACCATATCGCCTCCAGCGGCAACAGCTACGGCTATGGTTCACTGGTAACGCCGTATGCGCATAACAGTTCATCGGGCCCGTATTTCGCGCAGCCGTACTTCACCAGCACTCAGGATCTGGGCAGCGGTGACGCATATGCCACTAACGTGAACTGGAACGCTAACGAGAACCTGACGCTGGGTGCACGCTATTCGTGGATGGACCTGACGCCGACGGTGAATACCGGCAGCCTGCGCCAGTCCGAGTATCTGGTTTACTTTATCTGGAACTTCCAGGGTGCGCTGAAAGGCCTGAGCCTGAGCGATTTTGTCGGCGTGCAGACTTCACCGCTGTATGAGAAAGACTTCTGGCAGAACCGTTTGACGTTGCAGTACGACTTCTGATTCCCGCTTTTCCCCCTCTCCCTGTGGGAGAGGGCCGGGGTGAGGGCATCAGCGTGCTCCCTTCCCCATTCCATTTCCGCATCCCTTCCATTGATGAGATTCACTTTACGAATATTCATCATGGGTATAACCTGCCCTTAGCACATTTGTATGACAAATAGATTCTCGCTCAGGCGCACAAACGATGAACAAAAAACTAATCATGCCCGATGGCGGCAATCAGTGGTATCGCATCTGCCGTGACTTACTGCAACGCGCAGACATTGAAATCAACGGCAAACGTCCTTTCGACATTCAGGTTAAAAACAAACACTTCTACAAACGCGTTCTTCAGCAGGGCTCTCTCGGCCTGGGCGAGAGCTATATGGATGGCTGGTGGGAGTGCGAACAGCTCGATGAGTTTATCTCCCGCCTGCTGAAAATCGATATTGAGTCGCAGATTAAGCACAACCTGAAAGATTTAATGCACGTGGTGAGCGCGAAGATAATCAACCTGCAATCAAAAAAGCGGGCGTGGATTGTCGGGAAAGAACACTACGACCTCGGCAACGACCTCTTCACGCTGATGCTCGACCCGTACATGCAGTACTCGTGTGGCTACTGGCGTGACGCCAGCAATCTGCTTGAAGCACAGCAAAACAAGCTGGAGCTTATCTGCCGCAAACTCAATCTGCAAAAAGGTATGACGCTGCTGGATATCGGCTGCGGCTGGGGCGGGCTGGCGGCTTATGCGGCGGAAAACTACGGCGTGAAGGTCACCGGCGTCACCATCTCGGCTGAACAGCAAAAGCTCGCACAGCAGCGCTGCGCCGGGCTGGATGTGGAAATTCTGTTGCAGGACTATCGCGACCTCGACAGCAAATTTGACCGCATTGTCTCGGTGGGGATGTTTGAACACGTCGGGCCGAAAAACTACAAAACTTACTTCACCGTGGCCAATAAAAACCTGGCGGAAGACGGCATCTTCCTGCTGCACACTATCGGTTCCAATCAAAGCGACCTCAACGTTGACCCGTGGATCGATAAATACATCTTCCCGAACGGCTGCCTGCCGTCGGTTTCACAACTTTCTTCCGCCTGTGAGCCCTTCTTTGTGATTGAAGACCTGCACAATTTTGGCTCTGACTACGATAAAACCCTGATGGCCTGGGAACAGCGATTCCAGGATTCATGGGGCCAATTAGAAGATGTCTATTCAGCACGTTTCAAACGGATGTTCACCTACTACCTGAAAGCCTGCGCCGGTGCCTTCAGGGCCAGAAACATTCAGCTCTGGCAGGTGGTTCTGACGCACGGAGTACCGGGAGGGATTAACGTCCCACGGTAATTTGGGGCGCCTCTGCCCCTACACGATGTGAGCAAGGAAAAGAAAAATGGAAAACGAAGCAGTATTAAAACAACAAAAACATGAAGCCCATATGTTGGCGTTTTGCTGGACGGTTGCCATTGTCGGCTTTGTCTTTATTTTGAGCCTGGCCGTTAAGTTCTGGTAACGCACAGTGCCGGGCCCGCACGATGCGAAACCCGGCAGCCTGTTTTATTTCGCTTGCGGATAATCGATATATCCCGCTTTTCCGCCGCCAAAGAACTGCTCTTTCACTGGCTGGTTCAGGGGCAGATCGTTTTGTAAACGATACGGCAAATCCGGGTTGGCGATAAACGGACGACCAAAACCAATCAAATCCGCCCAGCCGTTTTGCAGCGCCTCTTCCGCACGCGCTTTGGTGTATTTACCGGAATAAATCAGCGTGCCACGGAATATCAGACGCAGCGCTTCTTTAAAAGCCGCTGGCATCACCGGCGCATCTTCCCAGTCCGCTTCGGCAATATGGATATAGGCAATGCCGAGATCGTTCAGCACGCTGGCCGCCGCCAGATAGGTTGCTTCCGGCGTATCGTCGCGAGAACCCATCAGGGTGGTCAATGGCGCCAGGCGAATACCGACGCGTTCTTTGCCAATCGCGTTCGAAACGGCAGTAACCACCTCTTTCATAAAGCGCAGACGATTTTGCAGTGCGCCGCCGTATTGGTCATCGCGCAGGTTAGCCTGCGAATCAATAAACTGGTTGATGAGATAACCGTTCGCGCCATGCAGTTCGATACCATCGAAACCTGCGGCAATCGCGTTACGCGCAGCCTGCGCATAGTCATTGACGATAGCGGGGATCTCTTCAGAAGTCAGCGCACGCGGCATCGTATGTTGCAGCATCTCGCCCACGCCGCTCTCCGGGCCGCAGCCTTTTACATCCACAAACACCTTCACGCCTTCGGCCTGAATAGCAGATGAAGAAACCGGTGCGGCGTGGCCCGGCTGAAGCGTGGTATGCGAAACGCGGCCAACGTGCCACAGCTGCGCAAAGATTTTACCGCCCGCCTGATGCACGGCATCGGTGACCTTTTTCCACCCTGCAATCTGTGATTCGGTGTACATTCCCGGCGTCCAGGCATAACCCTGGCCCTGCTGGCTGATCTGCGTACCTTCGCTAATAATGAGCCCGGCGCTGGCGCGCTGTGCGTAATATTCCGCCATCATATCGGTGGCGACATCGCCCGCTCCGGCACGTGAGCGGGTCATCGGTGGCATAACAATTCGGTTTTTCAGCGCGACGGCATTCAGTGCATAGTTTTCAAATAACATCATCATCTCCTGGTGAGGGTAATAAACAGGCGGTTCTCATGTTTTTTGGAAAACCGTCTTGCCGCACGCTTATTTGTAGAGTTCAGCGCTCATGGTGACGCGGTTGCCCATGTGGGCGCTGGTGATTTTGTACTGAGAGGCATTCATCTCTTTCGCTTTCTGCGCAATCGCCGCTTCAGCAGAATCGAGGGTAGAGGCGGTTGCCGTTACGCTTTGCGCAGATGCGCCAAAAGCCATAACGGAGAGAAGAGAAGCAGCTGCAATCTGAGTGAGGGTTTTCATAATGGGTATCCTGTATTCGGCATAACGTTGCGTTCGGCAACTCGATGGCGACAAGAATACGGCGGGGGGCAGGCGGGATAAACGGTCATTTCGGCAATAGACTATTGCGATTTTGTTCACAAACCACTGGAATTACCTTTCATCAGCGCAAAGGTAGGTTCTGTATGCGTTTTATTCACATTGCCAGGTTATGTAATTAAAGAAAATAACCAGAAATATTGTAACTTTAAGGAATAGGCATATTATTCGCGCTCTTTTCAATAACGAGTAATAACCAAATGAAAAACTTATCTGGCGTCATGCTGCTTGCAGTTTCATTCTTTTTTTCAGCTTTAATTACCCCGGCACACGCGGGCAGCAACGTGCGTTTTTCCGGTGAGATTTATGGGGCATCTATAACATCAACCAGCAAGTGCGTCGACGATGCGATTTACCGCATGCAGGCACAGCGCTGCGCCGCAGAAGGCGAGGTGCCGGTCGTCTCTACGGTCAGAGACATCACACCTCATGGTGCTCGCCCGATGCGGGAAGTGGTGATTTACAGCTATTAATTAAAGCGCTGTAAAAATACCACTATTAATAAGAATCAAAGAATAATCGCTTAATTATTTATTCCCTGACGCATTAATGCTAATGCATTGCTAATGATTGTTTCTGTCGTTAATGAGGCAAGTCTTTCATCGTTACGCATTCGGGAAAATGGCACTAAAACCAAACTTAATAAAGACGTAAACAGTAATTCCGCCGTCAAATGTGGGTTTAATTTCCCTTCCTGCTGCCAGCGTTTCACGGAGGCCAGCGTTTGCTGATAGCGATCCTCGCCAAAGCGCGCGTTAAGATGCTGGCGCAGCACCGGCATTTCCCCAATCACCTCCTGCATCCATAATGGTGCAAACCACTCGTAGCGCGCGGCAAGTTCTGCCAGCGTTTTGACCATCTCGGTCAGCGCGGTAACCGGGTCTTCTGGATGCGCGGCAAAAATCGCTGTGATCTCACTTCTCAACGGTAAGAAACGTTCTTCAATCACCACGTCCAGCAGCTGTTCGCGCGAATTGAAATAGTAATGCAGCATGGCGGGTGTCACGCCAGCCTCGCGGGCAATCGCGTTCAATGAAGTATGACCAATACCCTGCTGCGAAAAGAGCCGCAGCGCGATATCGAGCAGATGCTCGCGGTTATCGCCGCTCGGTTTACTGCCGCGCGGGCGGCCCGGCTTACGTGTTTTTAGGAGTTTTGAGTTGTCTTTTTGTGCCGTCATAAGGGAGCGATCTCTTGACCAGTGAAGCATCTTCCATAAATATTAATTATACAGTTAATTAATTTCAAGTGAGCACACTATGGAGTCCGATACCGTGACTCAAAAAACGTCATCATCACACGCGGGCGCGCCTTCTATCCGCCTGCTGTTCAGCGCATTGCTGCTGGTGATGCTGCTCTCCGCGCTCGATCAGACGATTGTCTCGACCGCGCTTCCCACCATCGTTGGCGAACTGGGCGGGCTGGATAAGCTCTCCTGGGTGGTCACGGCATATATTCTGACCTCCACCATTGTGGTGCCATTGTACGGAAAATTTGGCGATCTGTTTGGCCGTAAGCGGGTTTTGCAAATCGCTATCGTCCTGTTTTTACTGGGCTCGGCTCTGTGCGGTGTCGCGCAGAACATGACGCAGCTGGTGCTGATGCGCGCCCTGCAAGGGCTCGGCGGCGGCGGACTGATGGTGATCAGTATGGCGGCGGTGGCGGATGTCATTCCGCCTGCTGAGCGTGGCCGCTATCAGGGGCTGTTTGGCGGCGTGTTCGGCCTGGCGACGGTGATTGGCCCGTTGATTGGCGGCTTTATCGTTCAGCACGCGTCATGGCGCTGGATTTTCTATATCAACATTCCGTTGGGGCTGTTCGCCCTTTTGGTGATCGGCGCGGTCTTCCATGCCAACACCAAACGTAACCAGCATGAGATAGACTGGCTTGGCGCGATTTATCTGACCATGGCACTGGTATGCATCATTCTGTTCACCACTGAAGGCGGCACCGTTCGCCCATGGAGCGACCCGCAGCTATGGTGCATTCTCGCCTTTGGCCTGGTGGGCATTGCCGGATTTATCTATGAAGAGCGGCTGGCGTGGGAGCCTATCATCCCTCTGTCGTTATTCCGCAACCGCAGTTTCCTGCTGTGCAGCATGATTGGTTTTATCATCGGGATGTCGCTGTTTGGCTCGGTGACGTTTTTGCCGCTCTATTTGCAGGTGGTCAAAGAGGCGACGCCGACGCAGGCGGGCTTGCAGTTGATTCCGCTGATGGGCGGGCTGCTGCTGACCTCGATCATCAGCGGGCGGATTATTAGCCGCACCGGGAAATATCGCCTGTTCCCGATTCTCGGCACGCTGCTGGGCACTGTGGGCATGGTGTTGCTGACGCGCATTACGATCACCTCGCCAACCTGGCATCTTTATCTCTTTACCGGCGTGCTGGGAATGGGATTAGGGCTGGTGATGCAGGTACTGGTGCTGGCAGTGCAGAACACCGTTGCGCCGAATCTGTACGGCGTGGCCACTTCCGGCGTGACCCTGTTCCGTTCGATTGGCGGTTCTATCGGCGTGGCGCTGTTTGGCGCGGTGTTTACTTCCGTGTTGCAGTCAAACCTGACGCGTCTGCTGCCAGAAGGCGCGGAAGTGCCGCGCGATATGAATCCCGCCACCATCCATCATCTACCCGATGCGGTGCGTACGGATTATCTGGATGCCTTTGGCTCGGCCATCCACGCGGCCTTTATTATGGCAGCGTGCATTATGGTGCTGGCGTTTGTGCTGTCGTGGTTGCTGAAGGAAGCGCCGTTGAAAACGCGGCATGAGTAGTGAGCGCCCTCACCCCGGCCCTCTCCCACCGGGAGAGGGAGAAAACCAGCGCAGAACATTAACACGCATGCGATCGGTTCCCTCTCCTGTGGGAGAGGGTTAGGGTGAGGGAAACTCCCGCACCCAATTAATATTCTTTTGATGACCTACCTATGTAATAACTTTTTTAATTACACAACCCATATTTTCTCCATTATTTTTATTCCTGCCCCCGTTAATTTCACAAAATCTCCTTTTTTCCTCCATTATTTTTTGTACGAAACAGAAAGAAAAAAAACAGCGCCAGAAAATACTTTCCATTGGTCATCATCGACGTATAATGAGCCAAAATGAGAACGATCGTTCTCACTGTTTCAAAACGCGGAGAAATGCATGACCAGCAAACTGGAAGCCCGACAGAAAGCACGGCAAGACGACATCATTGCCGCCGCACGCCGCTGCTTTCGCAACAGTGGTTTCCACGCGGCCAGCATGTCGCAAATCGCCGCGGAAGCGAAGCTCAGTGTCGGGCAAATCTACCGCTACTTCGCCAATAAAGACGCCATTATCGAAGAGATGATCCGCCGAATCATCGACTACCGCATCGCCGAGATGGAAGGCAAAACCCAGACAAAACTGATGCCACATCTGCTTGCCTGCCGCTTTACACTGAGCGAGGATGACGATGCCTTAATGCTCGAGATGTCGGCGGAAGCCACGCGCAACCCACAGGTCGCCGCCTGGCTGGCGGAGGCCGATGAACGCATGTTCAACAATGCCTGCGCCCATCTGCAAAAAGAACACCCTCACCTCAGCCCGGAACGCGTGCGCTGCTGTGTGGAAGTGATCGCTGTCATGATGGAAGGCTCCATCTACCGCCGTTTAACGCCGCAAAAAGTGTCACCCGAGGCGTTAGAAAAAATCTATCAGGAAATTATAAATATGCTTATCACTGCTAAGTAATTTAATCCTGTAAATAACGGGGGAGTTAATTCCCCTTTTTTGTCATTTCCGGGCGACCGGCGATGCGGATTCGTTCACCCTTAAATCCTCGCAATCTATTTGCGGGGAGGACGTCATTCACCTTGAGAATAAAGATGAAATACATCACAACCACACTTGCCGCATTATTTCTCCTGAGCGGATGCGATAATGCGCAAACATCAGCGCCCCAACGTCCGGAGCAGGAAGTGGGTGTCGTAACATTAAAAAGTCAACCCGTTTCGGTGGTCAGCGAACTGACCGGGCGCACAACTGCGGCGATGAGCGCGGAAGTGCGTCCACAGGTCACCGGCATTATCCAGAAACGGCTTTTTAATGAAGGCGACAACGTCAAAGCCGGGCAGGCGCTGTATCAGATTGAGCCGGACAGCTTCCGCGTGGCCTATAACGAAGCCGCCGCCGCGCTGAAACAGGCGCAGGCGCTGGTCACCGCCGATTGCTCGAAAGCCCAGCGTTACGCGCAGCTGGTGAAAGAGAACGGCGTATCGCGCCAGGATGCAGACGATGCGGCATCAACCTGCGCGCAGGACAAAGCCAGCGTTGAGTCAAAAAAAGCGGCGCTGGAGAGCGCGCGCATCAACCTGAACTGGACCACCATCACCGCGCCGATTGCCGGGCGCATCGGTATTTCTTCCGTGACGCCAGGCGCGCTGGTTTCCGCCGAGCAAACCACCGCGCTGGCGACCATTCGCGGCCTCGATACCATGTACGTTGACCTCACCCGCTCAAGCGTCGACCTGCTACGCCTGCGCAAACAATCACTTGCCACCAACAGCGACACCATGAACGTGGCGCTGATTCTGGAAGATGGCTCAACCTACAGCGAGAAAGGCCGCCTGGCACTCACCGAAGTGGCGGTGGATGAATCGACCGGTTCCGTCACCCTGCGCGCCGTGTTCCCGAACCCGAAACAGCAGCTTCTGCCGGGGATGTTTGTGCGCGCCAAAGTTGATGAAGGGATCATGAACGATGCGATCCTTGCGCCACAGCAAGGCGTCACGCGCGATGCGAAAGGCGTTGCCACGGCGCTGGTGGTCAGCGCGGATAACAAAGTTGAACAACGTGAGCTGGAAACCGGCGATACCTACGGCGACAAATGGCTGGTGCTAACGGGCCTGAAAGCGGGCGATAAACTGATTGTTGAAGGCTCGGCAAAAGTGGTCGCAGGCCAGCAGGTGAAACCCGTTGAAGTGCAGTCCACCGGAGGAAACGCCTGATGTTTGCCCGTTTCTTCGTGCGTCGCCCGGTTTTTGCCTGGGTTATCTCTATTCTGATCATGCTGGCCGGGATGCTGGCTATCAAAACGCTGCCGGTTGCGCAGTACCCGGATGTTGCGCCGCCGTCGATTAAAATCTCTGCCACCTATACCGGGGCATCGGCACAAACGCTGGAAAACAGCGTAACGCAGGTTATCGAACAGCAGCTTACCGGGCTCGATAATCTGCTCTATTTCACTTCCACCAGCAGCTCTGACGGTTCGGTGAGCATTACCGTGACCTTCGAACAAGGTACCGACCCGGATACCGCGCAGGTGCAGGTACAGAACAAAGTGCAGCAGGCCGAATCGCGCCTGCCAAGCGAAGTTCAGCAGGCCGGCGTGACGGTGGTGAAATCCCAGAGCAACTTCCTGCTCATTATGGGCGTTTACGATAAAACCGATAAAGCCAGCAGTTCGGATATCGCCGACTGGCTGGTGAGTAATATGCAGGACCCGATGGCCCGTCTCGACGGTGTCGGTAGCCTGCAAGTGTTCGGTGCGGAATACGCGATGCGCATCTGGATGGACCCGGCGAAGCTGGCGTCCTACTCGCTGATGCCATCAGATGTACAAACGGCGATTGAAGCGCAGAACGTGCAGGTTTCCGCCGGTAAAATCGGTGCATTACCGTCACCAGATACCCAACAGCTGACCGCCACCGTGCGCGCGCAGTCGCGTCTGCAAACGGTCGAACAGTTCAAAAATATTATCGTAAAAAGCCAGTCTAACGGCGCGGTGGTGCGCATCGGCGACGTGGCGCGCGTGGAGATGGGCAGTGAAGATTACACCGCTATCGCCAAACTGAACGGTCACCCGGCAGCCGGGATGGCGGTAATGCTGGCACCTGGCGCAAACGCCCTGAGCACCGCCACGCTGGTGAAAGACAAAATTAACGAATACAAACGTAATATGCCGCAGGGCTATGACGTGGCGTATCCGAAAGACAGCACTGAATTTATTAAAATCTCCGTTGAAGACGTGGTGCAGACGCTGTTCGAGGCGATTATCCTCGTGGTCTGCGTGATGTATCTGTTCCTGCAAAACATCCGCGCGACGCTGATTCCGGCGCTGGCAGTGCCCGTTGTGCTGCTCGGTACCTTTGGCGTACTGGCGCTGTTCGGCTACTCCATCAACACCTTAACGCTGTTTGCGATGGTGCTCGCCATCGGGCTTCTGGTGGATGACGCCATTGTGGTGGTGGAAAACGTCGAGCGAATAATGCGCGACGAAGGGCTGCCCGCCCGCGAAGCCACGGAAAAATCGATGGGTGAAATCTCCGGGGCGCTGATTGCGATCGCGCTGGTGCTCTCGGCGGTATTCCTGCCAATGGCCTTCTTTGGCGGCTCGACCGGGGTGATTTACCGTCAGTTCTCGGTCACCATTATTTCGGCGATGATGCTCTCGGTGGTAGTGGCATTGACCTTAACGCCTGCGCTGTGCGGCTCGATTTTGCGCCACACTCCGCCACATAAAAAAGGCTTCTTCGGGGCATTTAACCGCTTCTATGGTTCGACCGAACGCAAATACAAACACAAAGTGCTCAACACGCTAGGCCGCTCCGGGCTGGTGATGGTGGTGTATCTGGCGATCTGCGGCGGTATGGCGCTGGCGATGTGGAAACTGCCCGGCAGCTTCCTGCCGACCGAGGACCAGGGCGAGATCATGGTGCAGTACACGCTGCCTGCGGGCGCAACCAATTCACGTACCGCTGAAGTGAGTAAGCAGGTCACCGACTGGTTCCTCAACAACGAAAAAGACAACACCAACGTTATCTTCACCGTGAACGGTTTTAGCTTCAGCGGCAGCGGACAGAACGCCGGGATGGCCTTCGTTTCGCTGAAAAACTGGTCCGATCGTAAGGGCGCGGAAAATACCGCTCAGGCGATTGCCCTGCGCGCCACCAAAGAGCTCGGTGCCATTCGTGATGCAACGCTGTTCGCTATGACGCCGCCGTCGGTCGATGGTCTCGGTCAGAGTAACGGCTTTACCTTCGAACTGATGGCGAGCGGCGGTACCGATCGTGCTGAACTGCTGAAAATGCGCGATGAACTGATTGGCAAAGCCAACCAGGACACCACGCTACACGCCGTTCGCGCTAACGATATGCCACAAACGCCGCAGTTGCAGGTAGATATCGACAACAACAAAGCGGTGTCGCTGGGCCTGTCTTTAAGCGATGTCACCTCGACGCTTTCCAGCGCCTGGGGCGGCACGTATGTGAATGACTTTATCGACCGTGGGCGCGTGAAAAAGGTCTATATCCAGGGCGATAGCGATTCCCGCTCGGCGCCGTCGGATCTCAGTAAATGGTTTGTGCGCGGCAGCGATGACAGCATGACGCCGTTCTCCGCTTTCGCCACCACCCGCTGGGAGTACGGCCCGGAAAGTCTGGTGCGTTACAACGGCGCAGCCGCCTATGAAATTCAGGGTGAAAACGCCACCGGTTCCAGTTCGGGTACCGCGATGACCACCATGGAAACGCTCGCCAACAATCTGCCAGCAGGCTCGACCTGGGCGTGGAGTGGGTTGTCATTACAGGAAAAACTGGCCAGTGGTCAGGCGCTAAGCCTGTACGCCATCTCCATTCTGGTGGTGTTCCTGTGCCTGGCGGCGCTGTATGAGAGCTGGTCGGTGCCGATTTCGGTCATCATGGTTATCCCACTCGGCCTGCTGGGTGCGGCGCTGGCGGCATGGATGCGCGGCTTAAGTAACGACGTTTACTTCCAGGTGGCGCTGCTCACCACGATTGGCCTGTCATCGAAGAACGCCATTCTGATTGTTGAATTTGCCGAAGCCGCCGTAGCCGAAGGCTACTCGCTTTCTCGTGCGGCCCTGCGTGCGGCGCAGACGCGTTTACGTCCGATCATCATGACCTCGCTGGCGTTTGTCGCCGGGGTAACGCCGCTGGCGATTGCCACAGGCGCAGGCGCGAACAGCCGCATCGCCATTGGTACCGGGATTATCGGCGGTACGCTGACGGCGACGCTGCTGGCAATTTTCTTCGTTCCATTATTCTTTGTGCTGGTGAAGAGCCTGTTCACCGGTAAACGCCGTCAGGGGTAAGTTATGTTTCGTCTCTCTGTTTTATTTATTGCCTTCCTGAGCGTCGGCTGTGTGTCACTCGATCCAAACTATCAACGCCCCGACGCGCCCGTTCCGGCAACGCTGCCGGGCACGCAGGGCCAGGCGACGGCGGTGATCGGTAACTGGCAGCAGGTAGTGAAAGATGCCCGCCTGAACAAAGTGGTGAGCATGGCACTGAACAGCAACCGCGATGTACAAAAAGCGATTGCCGATATCGATGCCGCGCGTGCTCAGTATGGCGAAACGCGCGCCTCGCTGTTTCCGACGGTGGATGCCGAGTTAAGCGGCAGCCGTAGCCGTACGCTGGCGAACGGCGTGGCAACGTCTACGCAGGCGGATGGCGCAGTGTCCAGCTTCGAGCTGGATCTGTTTGGCCGCAACCAGAGCCTTTCTCGCGCCGCGCGGGAAACCTGGCTTGCCAGCGAATACACCGCGCAGAACACGCGTCTGACGATGATCTCCGAACTCACCACCGCGTGGGTAACGCTTGCCGCCGATAACAGTAATCTGGCGCTGGCGCAGCAGACGATGAACAGCGCGGCGGATTCGCTGAAGATAGTGAAACGGCAGATGGAAGTCGGCACCGCCGCCGCGACGGATGTCAGTTCGGCGATGAGCGTGTATCAGCAGGCGCGCGCCAGCGTTGCCAGCTATCAGACGCTGGTGATGCAGGATAAAAACGCCATCAACCTGCTGGCCGGGCAAACGGTGCCCGACTCGCTGCTGCCGGGCACGCTGGAAAGTTTAGGCGACAACACCATTACGCTGGTACCGGCGGGCGTGTCCTCCTCGGTGCTGCTCAACCGCCCGGATATTCAGGAAGCGGAGCACAACCTGCTGAGCGCTAACGCCAATATCGGTGCGGCGCGCGCGAACTTCTTCCCGACAATTTCCCTGACCGCCAGCGCGGGCGTAGGCAGCGATTCGCTCTCGTCGCTGTTCAGCCATGGCATGAAGGTGTGGTCATTTGCGCCGTCCATCACCCTGCCGCTGTTTACCGGCGGCAGCAATATGGCGCAGCTTCGCTATGCGGAGGCGGAGAAAAAAGGGCTGATTGCGACTTATGAAAAAACGATTCAGAGCGCGTTTAAAGATGTCGCCGATGCGCTGGCGCGTCGTCAGACGCTGAGTGAAGAGCTGGACGCCCAGCGCCAGTATGTCGCTGCTGAACAGCAGACGCTGGATATCGCGATGAAGCGTTATCAGGCCGGGAGCAGCGATTACCTGACGGTGCTGACCGCACAGCGTACGTTGTGGTCGGCGCAGCAGTCGTTGATTGCGCTGCAACAGACCGAGCTGGATAACCGCATTACATTGTGGCAATCGCTGGGCGGTGGGGCCACCCTCACCCCGCCCTCTCCCTGAGGGAGAGGGCGAAAGGCAGCACCGTGCACAATCGGTCCCCTCTCCCTTTGGGAGTGTACGGTCCGGGGACATGGTAGACAGGTGTTCGGGGACATGGTGAACACTTTTTAACATCCTTTACCCATGGTGATCGACTTTTTCTTCAGGTCGATCACCCCCACTTTTGTACTGTACCACCACACTTCATAGCAGCCATCCTCCTGCGTCTCCTTCAGCCCGACCCGCTCTCCCCTGAACGCGTTGCCTGCCTTCAGACTGATACCTTTTATGCTCAGCTTCCCGCTGATATCGACCTTCCTCACCATCACCCCTTCATCATATTCCGGTGGCGTAATGCTGTCGCTGTACTGCCGCACAGACGGCTGATACCGCGAGGCCGGAACGGCCATACCCAGTGCTTCATGGGGCCGTTCAAGGTTATACACCGTACGCCAGTGGTCGAAAGCACGCTGCAGCTCACCGCTGTCTGTGAACCATTTACCCTGCAGCACTTCCGCCTTCAGGCTGCGGTGAAAACGTTCCAGCTTGCCCTGTGTCTGCGGATGATATGGCCGGGAATGCCCCACCCGGATGCCCTGGCGCATCAGCCACAACTCAAGTGCCGTCCAGGTACCGGTGTCGCCCCACGGCGAGCCGTTGTCCATCGTCATCCGGTCTGGCAGCCCGTAGCGTTCAAACACGCTGACCAGCTGCTGCTGCACGGTCTCACGGCGTTCATCGGTGCAGGGTGCCAGACACAGGGAGAAACGGGAGTGGTCATCCAGCAGGGTGAGCGGATGGCAGCGGCCCCCGCCGAAGGGGAAGTGACCCTTAAAATCCATCTGCCAGAGCCGGTTCGGCGCGTCATGTTCGAAGCGCCCTGTGGCCGGAATGCCCGGAGCCGTGCCCGGTAGCAGACCGTGACGGGCCATCAGGTTATGGACGGTGCTGAAGGCGGGCATACGGTGTCCCTGGTCTTCGAGCCAGCGCTTTATCTTGCGGGCGCCCCAGCGCTCATGACGGGCATGGGCGATGCGCAGCAGGTCAGTGATGTCGTCGGGCGAGCGGTTGGGAGAATAATGAGGCGTTCGGGGACGGTCCAGAAGACCGGATGTGCCTTCCTCAGCCCAGCGGCGAAGCCACTTGTAGCCAGTGGCGGGAGAAATGCCGTAGTGACGGCAGAGGGAACGGATGTTCGCCCCCTCTTGCGAGGCGAACAGAACAAACTCGGAACGTAATGACATGGTATCTCTCGCATCCCAGGGCATAAGCGACTCCATAAACGGGTTCTTATGCCTTAGTTGTAAGTGTCTACCATGTCCCCGAACAAGTGTTCACTATGTCCCCGGACTGTACAGGGAGAGGGCTAGGGTGAGGGGTGAAACCGCCCCCACAATCATAAAAAGGAGCTTCTATGTCGCGCATCGCCCCCTCATGGGTGCTGACGCTGGGTCTGCTGACCGCCATCGGCCCACTCTGTACTGACTTTTACCTTCCCGCACTGCCGGAAATCACCGACCAGCTTCGTGCGACCGGCACGCAAACGCAGCTTTCTTTAACGGCCGCGTTAATCGGTCTCGGCCTCGGCCAGCTGTTCTTCGGCCCGCTAAGCGACCATATTGGCCGCAAAAAACCGCTGGCGCTGTCGTTGCTGCTGTTTATCTTCTCTTCCGCGATGTGTGCGATGACCCAGGATATTCACCTGCTGATTGGCTGGCGTTTCTTACAGGGTTTCGCCGGCGCGGGCGGTTCCGTGCTGTCGCGATCTATCGCCCGTGACCGCTATCAGGGCGCGATGCTGACGCAATTTTTCGCCCTGCTGATGACCGTCAACGGTATTGCGCCTGTGCTCTCGCCGGTGCTTGGTGGCTATATCATCACCGCTTTCGACTGGCGCACTCTTTTCTGGTGTATGGCGGGGATCGGCGTGCTTCTGCTGCTGTTAAGCCTGGCGGTGCTGCCTGAAACGCTGCCCGCGAAAAGCGCCGTCACCAGCCAGGAAACGCGTAATACGCCGCTGCTGAAAAACCGCCGCTTCCTGCGCTACTGCCTGATTCAGGCCTTTATGATGGCCGGGCTGTTTTCATATATCGGCTCTTCCTCGTTTGTGATTCAGAGCGAGTACGGCATGAGCGCGATGCAGTTCAGCCTGCTGTTCGGCCTGAACGGCATTGGCCTGATTATCGCCGCGCTGATTTTCTCGAAGCTTTCTCACCGCGTGGCCGCCGAAGTGCTGTTGCGTCGTGGCTTGCTGCTGGCGGTCGCCTGCGCGGGCATCACGCTGCTGCTGGCCTGGCTGCATCTTGCTATTCCGGCGCTGGTTGGCCTGTTCTTTACCGTCTCGTTTATGAGTGGGATCAGCACGGTATCCGGCTCTGAAGCGATGAGCGCAGTCAGCAGCGAGCAGTCTGGTACAGCATCTGCGCTGATGGGTACGCTGATGTTCGTCTGCGGCGGCATCGCCGCGCCGCTGGCCGGCCTGGGTGGCGAAACCATGCTCAAAATGAGTCTCGCCATGGCAATTTCCTACGCTATCGCCCTCTTCTTCTCGCTCAGCAAAGTCCGATAAAATTCACTGCGGTAATAAAATATTCCAAATTTATTACCGCAGTAAGTCACTACCCATCTGCATTCCCTCTTATTCGCCAGGCTTTAATCGTGATACCCTTCACACGAAAGGAATAAAAAATTCCTTATACTGACCGCCACTGACGAAGACGAGGCCACTATGAGTATCGACCTGAGCAAACTGCTGACTGAGCGCCGCAACGCCAACAGTACCAATATTGACACCCTCTCCACCGAAGAGATGCTGGCGGTGATCAACCGCGAAGATCAGCTGGTTGCTCACGCAATCACGCCTTATCTGCCGCAGATTGCCCAACTGGTTGACGCGGTTGCAGCGGCATTCCAGAAAGGCGGTCGTCTGATTTACAGCGGCGCAGGCACCTCTGGTCGCCTCGGTATTCTTGATGCCAGCGAGTGCCCACCGACGTTCGGCACCCGCCCGGAACAGGTCGTTGGCCTGATTGCTGGCGGGCATAAAGCGATTCTCAGTGCCGTTGAGAACTCTGAAGATAACGTTGCTCAGGGCGCGGAAGACCTGAAAGCGCTGAATTTCACGGCAAATGATGTGCTGGTCGGTATCGCCGCCAGCGGGCGTACGCCGTACGTCATTGGCGCGATGAACTACGCCAAAAGCGTGGGCGCTCTGGTCGCAACCATTACCTGCAACCCGCACGGCGAAATGGCACAACTGGCCGATATCGCCATTACCCCGGTTGTGGGCCCGGAAGTGGTGACCGGCTCAACCCGCCTGAAAGCAGGTACCGCACAGAAACTGGTGCTGAACATGATTACCACCGGCGCGATGATTCGCAGCGGCAAGGTCTACAGCAACCTGATGGTCGATGTGGAAGCCACTAACGCCAAGCTGATTGAGCGTCAGGTGTCCATCGTGATGGAAGCGACCGAGTGTGACCGCGAAGCCGCCGTCAATGCGCTTAACGCCTGTCATCGCCACTGTAAAACCGCCATCGTGATGGTGCTGGCAAACCTGAATGCTGACGAGGCCACCACCCTGCTCGCAGAAAATAACGGCTATATCCGCAAGGCGTTACAGCAAGGCTAAACCGTCCTGGAGAACAAATTGAATGGCGAAAATAAATAAAGAGATGATAGCCCGTCTCCTCTCCCTGGTGGGGGGAGCCGGAAACGTCGTTCAGGCCGGGAACTGTATGACCCGACTGCGCTTATCCCTGCGTAATGAACAACAGGCCGATATCGCCAACATCCGCCAGGTGGAAGGCGTGCTGGGCGTGGTGGTCAGCGAAGAGCAGTTCCAGATTATCCTCGGCCCCGGCAAAGCGCAGACGGCCGCCGAAATGATGAACGCGCTGCTGGAAGATTCGCCCACGGCCGAACCTTCACTGGCTGACGTCGCCAGCGAAAAGAAAAAAGCACTGAAAGAGAAACAAACCAGCGGAATTCAGAAGTTTTTGGCGAAGTTCGCCACCATTTTTACCCCGTTAATCCCTGGCTTTATTGCCGTGGGCCTGCTGCTTGGCTTCGCCACGCTGGCGGAACAGATGTTCGTGCTGAAAAGCGCCCATCCGAACGCCACGCTGGTGGAAGTGATTGGTTATATGAAGGTCTTCAGCAAGGGGATGTTCACCTTCCTGAGTATCCTCATTGGCTACAACACGCAAAAAGCGTTCGGCGGATCGGGCGTAAACGGCGCGATTATCGCCTCGCTGTTTGTGCTGGGCTATAACCCGGAAGCAACGGTTGGGTTTTATTCCGGCATCACGCAGTTCTTCGGTCACGATATCGATCCGCGCGGTAACATCATCGGCGTGCTGATCGCGGCGATTCTGGGCGCATGGGTGGAAAGACGGGTACGCAGCATCATGCCCGCCAACCTTGATATGATCCTCACCTCCGCCATTACGCTGCTGATTATGGGCGCGGTCACCTTTGTGGTGATTATGCCGCTCGGCGGTTACCTGTTCACCGGCATGTCCTGGCTGTTCCTGCATCTCAACGGCAACCCGTTCGGCTCTGCGGTGCTGGCCGGGCTGTTCCTGCTGGCGGTTATGTTTGGCGTGCATCAGGGTTTCGTGCCGGTCTACTTCGCGCTGATGGATGCACAGGGCTTCAACTCCTTGTTCACCATTTTGTCGATGGCGGGCGCAGGTCAGGTCGGCGCGGCGCTGGCGCTTTACTTCCGCGCGAAGCATGGCGCGCTGCTGCGTACGCAGATTAAAGGGGCGATCATTCCCGGTCTGCTGGGCGTCGGCGAACCGCTGATCTACGGCGTCACGCTGCCGCGCATGAAACCGTTTATCACCGCCTGTTTTGGCGGCGCGTGCGGCGGCTTCTTTATCGGCCTGGTCGCGTGGATGGGCCTGCCCGTCGGCCTGAACACCGTATTCGGCCCGTCGGGCCTGGTGGCGCTGCCGTTAATGACCTCCAACAGCGGTATCTACGCCGGGATGGCGGTTTACGCCGCGGGCCTTGCGGTAGCCTACTTCTGTGGCTTCCTGCTCACCTGGTTGTTCGGCAGTAAAAACGTCGATCTCAGTTAATCCCCCACCCCCGGCCTGTGCTGGGGGCTTCTATTTCTGCGTGCTATGATTCTCGTCTGATAAAAATTAAGACGAGATCACAACAACATGGGTTCCACCAGAAGAGGGATGATGAACGTCCTTATCGCCGCCGTGCTGTGGGGAAGTTCAGGGGTATGCGCGCAGTACATCATGGAACAAAGCCAGATGTCCTCGCAGTTTTTAACTATGACGCGCCTGCTATTCGCGGGGCTGATTCTGCTGACACTCTCTTTCGTACATGGCGACCGCATCTTCCGCATTATGAAAAACCGCAAAGACGCGCTCAGCCTGCTGTTCTTCACTCTGGTGGGCGCCCTGACGGTACAGCTGTCGTTTCTGATGACCATTGAGAAATCCAACGCTGCCACCGCGACGGTATTGCAATTTCTGGCCCCGACAATCATCGTGGCGTGGTTCTCGCTGGTGCGTAAATCTCGCCCCGGTATGCTGGTGTTTGCCGCTATCGGCACCTCATTAATCGGTACGTTTTTGCTGGTCACCCACGGTAACCCGACATCACTTTCTATCTCCGGCGGCGCGCTGTTCTGGGGGATTGTCTCGGCCTTTACGGCGGCGTTCTACACCACCTATCCGTCACAGCTGATTGCGCGTTATGGCACGCTACCGATTGTCGGCTGGAGTATGCTCATCGGTGGCGCGGTGCTGCTGCCGTTCTACGCAGGCCAGGGCGAGAGCTTCACGCTTTCCGGCAACGTGGTGCTGGCGTTCTTTTATCTGGTGGTGATTGGCACCTCGCTGACCTTTAGCCTGTATCTGAAAGGTGCGCAGATGATTGGCGGCCCACGCGCCAGCATTTTGAGCTGCGCCGAACCGCTGAGCAGCGCGTTCCTGTCACTGTTGCTGCTCGGTATCACCTTCACCCTGCCGGACTGGCTGGGCACGCTGCTGATCCTCTCCTCGGTTATCCTGATTTCGCTGGATTCCCGCCGTCGCAGTACGCCGGTAGAGCGTCACTAAATTGTCCAGAATCGCCAGCTGCACATATAGTTAAGGGGAATGAATTCCCTATAAGGATATGAGCATGAAAATGATTCCGGTGCTGTTTTCTCTGGCGGCCTGTCTGGCTGCCTCCGGCGCGGCGTATGCCGAGTCGCCGATGGAAGGACTTAAGTTTGAGCAGCAAAAGCGGCAGGTGATTGAGGACGTGAAGAAAAACTGCGCCCCGGCGGGCGCGGTGTCGGACGATCAATTTGCGAATCTGGTGCTGGCGACGGAAGAGAATCGTCTGCGCGTGCGGGAAGCGACGCTGGCGCTGGAACGCAATGATGCGGAACGCTATGGCGCCGCAGTGAAACAGGTACAGTGTCCGAAAGCGGAGTGATTTCCCGTAAATGATGGCCGGATACGCGCAGCGTCATCCGGCAATATTCATTAACTCACTTTCACCTTCGTCGCCACCAGCGTGGCCGTCAGCAGCATCAGGCAGGCGGAAATCGCCAGCGGCGACAGCACGCCGAAATGGTCCAGCGCAACGCCGCCCAGCGCCGCACCGCAGGTGTTGGCGAACTGGATCACCGCCACCTGAATAGATCCCGCTTTCTCTGCCTGATCGGAGAGCGAGCGGGTGATCCACGTCGACCAGCCAACCGGAATCATCGCAAACGCAAATCCCCAGATAATCGCCACCGCAGACGCAACAACGGGCGAGCTCCCCCAGAATATCAGCGCCAGCGCGCTGAGCGTCAGCACGAAGGGCGCACAGGCCAGCGTGCCTTTTACCGAACGTTTCAGAATAGCGGATGAAAGCGAGGTGCCGACAAAGCTGGCAATCCCAAAGCTCAACAGCACCAGCGTCAGGCCATCCACGCTAAAGCCTGCCAGCGTGGTATAAACCGGGCGAATATAAGTGAAGAAAGAGAACTGACCAACGAACACCAGGAAGATGGCGCTCATTCCCGCCAGTACGCCGGGGCGCTTCATCAGGCTGAACATGTTCTGCTGCTGGTGCGCCGCTTCGCCAGGCAGCGAGGGCAGCGCTTTAATCACCCACAGAATACACAGCGCGCCCATGATTGCCGCACCGTTAAACACATTGCGCCAGCCAATGATTCCACCGAGAAAACTGCCAAGCGGCGCGGCGATCACCAGGGCTATCGATACCGCGCCAAAAATGACCGACAGCGCTTTGGGCACCACGCGCATCGGCACCAGCCGAATGGTCAACGACGCCGACATCGCCCAGAACCCACCCAGCGCCAGGCCGAGGCAAGCGCGCCCCAGCAGCAACAGCGCAAAGCTATTGGCGAACGATACCAGCAGGCAGGAGAGCGTGAGTAACACCGCAAACATCACCACCACGTAGCGGCGATCGGTGCGGCCAATGACGTGAGTGATAAACAGGCTGGAGAACATCGCCACAAACGCGGTCATGGTGACCGACTGCCCCGCCAGGCCTTCAGAGATACCCAGATCCTGCGCCATCGGCGTCAGCAGGCTGACGGGCAAAAACTCAACGGTAATCAGGCAGGCGACGCAAAAGGCCACGGCAAAAACCGCCGACCAGTTCGGTCGGGTTACGGTGTCTTTGGGCTGTGGGGAGGAAAGCGGTTCGGTCATAGGTCACCAGGCGTTAGTTTTTATGCGGGAAAGTCGCGCAGTGTAACATCCTGAGTGTGACGTATTTAACGTTTTGACAACTAGAGAGGGAGAAAACCGCACTCACTTAACCTCTCGCGGCGCATCAATGCAACCAACGTACCCCATCTTCATCATGGAACAGGGCGTTGTAGCGATTCTGAAACGCATTCAATTCGCCCGCATCAGGCTCCAGCTCACGCATAAACCCCAGCGCCAGCCGTACCTGCGCATCGGTAATCGGCGCCGCAAGACGCGATTTTTGCAGCAGGCGATGCCAGCGGTGCATGCTCTCTTCGCTGCTGTCGACGATAAACACCTGCCAAATCAGCAGTACCTGCGCGGCATTTTGTAAATGCGCTTCATTCGGACGCTCAAGATAGTGCAGGTACTCGTTGCCGGGTTCCTTCCCCAGTTGATCGATCATCGATTCTATGGGCATTGGCGTAATGCCCATACGTTCACTCAAACGACGAATCGCCCGGCGCGGGCCGGATGTCATCACCCGGAAACCCACCACAAAAACCACCACCAGCGTCGCCAGCATTATCCAGATCATGCGCCCTCTCAATGTCGTTCAACCCCGACATCATAAAGAGAATTTCAGCGCTGTCGACTGCCAGGTTACTTACTGAAAAAACACCGCAATCTTATTAAACATCGTCGGGTCAGACTGGTTGCGCTGCACTTTCACCACGTCCTCCAGCTTGTCTATCTGGCTCATCATCTGCTCCAGCCGCTGGTCATCGTTGACCAGTAGCCAGATATGGCTTTGATCGCTGTCCTGAATCGGTAGGCAAAGGATGCCTTCGACGTTAAACGCGCGGCGGGCAAACAGGCCGCAGACGTGGGTCATGACGCCGGGGTGGTTGCGAACGGTGAGTTCGAGAATGACGTTATCGTGTGCTGTGTTTTGCATGGTTTATTCCCCCACCATTTCAGTATTGGCCGCACCCGGCGGTACCATCGGATACACTTTTTCCTGCGGGTCGATACGCACGTGGATCAGCGCCGGGCCCGGTTGATTGATAATGGCCTGCAGCGCGCCCTGCGGGTCGGTTTCGCTGTTTAAGTCGCAGGTCGCCAGGCCAAAACCGGCGGCAATTTGCATAAAGTTGATCATGCCCGGATAGGTCGCCGCGAACACGCCCTGTTTGTAGAACAGGCTCTGTTGTTGATGCACCAGGCCCAGCGCTTCGTTATTCATCAGAATGATTTTCACATCCAGCTGATTTTCCGCCGCCGTCGCCATCTCCTGAATATTCATCATCAAACTGCCATCACCCGAGAAGCACAACACTTTGCGATCCGGGTTCGCCAGCGCTGCGCCAACCGCCGCAGGCAAGCCGAAGCCCATCGTGCCAAGGCCGCCGGAAGTCAGCCACTGACGCGGGCGATTGAGCGGGTACGCCTGGGCAGTCCACATCTGGTGCTGGCCCACGTCGGTGGCGATAATCGCGTCGTCGTTCACGCAGGCGGCAACGGCGTTGATCAGACCATAATGGCTTAATGGGTCCGTTTCCTGCGGGATCGCACACGGGAATTCCTGTTGCAGTTCAGCCACTTTTTCACGCCATGCGTTACGCGGCTGCGCGTCAATCTGCGGTAACAGTTGCGCCAGAACATCATCGACATCGGCCTGAATCGCCACGTGGGCTTGCTTGATTTTCCCCAGCTCGGCGCGGTCGATATCAACGTGAATGATCTTCGCATTCGGGCAGAACTCAGCCACTTTACCCGTCGCCCGGTCATCAAAACGCGCCCCTAAAACAACCAGTAAATCAGACTGTTGTAAAATAAAGTTGGTGCTGCGCGCGCCGTGCATCCCCAGCATGCCTAACGACAGCGGATGCGCTTTCGGCAGCATACCTAACGCCATCAGAGTCATGGTGGTCGGTAAATTTGCTTTCTCGGCCAGCTCGCGTACGCGCTCCGGCGCGTTAATGACGCCGCCCCCCAGATACAGTACCGGACGCTGCGCGGCGTTGATCATCGCGGCGGCTTCACGCACGCTCTCAGCGCTGAATTCAGGCGTTGGCGCGCGGTCGCCGGGCTCCGGCAGTTCATTCAGTTCGATTTCAGCGGTCTGAACATCCTTAGGAATGTCTATCCACACCGGGCCCGGACGGCCAGACTGCGCAATGCGGAAAGCGTCCGCAATAACCTGCGGTAACTCCGTGATGTTGCGGACTAAATAGTTATGTTTGGTGATGGGGATAGAAATGCCGTAGGTATCGACTTCCTGGAACGCGTCGGTGCCGATTAACGAGGAGGCCACCTGGCCGGTGATGCAAACTAACGGAATCGAGTCGAGACGCGCGTCGGCGATGGCGGTCACCAGGTTGGTGGCGCCGGGGCCGCTACAGGCCATGCACACCGCAGGTTTCCCCGCCGTACGCGCCATACCCTGCGCGATAAACCCGGCGCCCTGCTCGTGACGCGCCAGAATATGGCGAATTTTTTTGCTTTGGCTTAATGCATCGTACAGGGGCAGCACGGTGCCACCGGGGATGCCGGTGACCATGGTGATCCCCTGACGTTCCAGTAAATGGACTATCAATTCTGCGCCGGTAAAGCGTCTGGTCTGTGATGTTGTGCCCGAACTTGCCATGCTCCAGTCCTTTTATTCTGAGCCGACTTTCCGGGGAGGGGTCCTTAAACGAAAAACCCCGCCCGGTTTGCGCCGGCGGGGTTTTGGAATCGTGTGTTGTTCCGGACCCTACGGCGCATTGCCGACGACCACCACCACACGCACGACGACCACCGCGGCTGGTAGCGCGGTTTTTAGTAGGGTCGACGTCATCATGAAAGGAGTCATTAGGGACCTGTTTATCAATTCATCAATTGAATTTATACAAACACAGGTCGTGGGCGCTGGCAACGGAAAAAAATTCATCTGCGCGAAAATGTCTGCGCGATCACACTCCAGAGTCATGCTGAGACTGGCAAGATTAGTTGCCGTCACCGTCTATAAATCCTGCCTGGCTGCTACAAATCATTCACATATCTGATGGTTAAATTGTCATCTTGATATGGTAGATTCCACCCGCATTAAGGGTAATAAGCAGCAGCTTATTCTTATATTTTCTTTTTTTATAAAATATCAGAGAAATGAAAAGCCAAAGAAACGTCACTATCTTACTGATGCTGGTGTTGCTGGTTGCCGTCGGACAGATGGCGCAAACCATATATATTCCTGCAATTGCTGATATGGCACGCGATCTCAACGTTCGCGAGGGCGCGGTGCAAAGCGTCATGGCCGCCTATCTGCTGACCTATGGCGTTTCGCAACTTTTCTATGGCCCACTATCTGACCGCGTAGGTCGCCGCCCGGTGATCCTCGTCGGGATGTCGATTTTCATGCTGGCGACGGTTATCGCCATGTCCACCCACGACCTGACGGTGCTGATTGCCGCCAGCGCGTTACAGGGAATGGGTACAGGCGTGGGCGGCGTAATGGCGCGCACCCTGCCGCGCGATCTGTACGAGGGCAGCCAGCTTCGCCACGCTAACAGCCTGTTGAATATGGGTATTCTGGTGAGCCCACTGCTCGCACCGCTGATTGGCGGGCTGCTTGATACCGCCTGGAGCTGGCGTGCATGCTACGGCTTCCTGCTGACCCTGTGCGTGATTGTTACCTTCAGCATGGCGCGCTGGATGCCGGAAACGCGCCCGACCGGTGCGCCGAAAACGCGTCTTATCAGCAACTATAAAACGCTATTTGGCAGCAGCGCATTCAACTGCTATTTGCTGATGCTGATTGGTGGCCTCGCAGGCATTGCGGTGTTTGAAGCCTGCTCCGGCGTACTGATGGGCGCGGTGCTTGGTCTGAACAGCATGGTGGTGAGCATTCTGTTTATTCTGCCGATCCCGGCGGCATTCTTTGGCGCATGGTTCGCCGGGCGTCCGAATAAACGTTTCTCTACGCTAATGTGGCAGTCGGTCATGAGTTGCCTGGTCGCCGGGCTGATGATGTGGATACCGGGCCTGTTCGGCGTGATGACCGTCTGGACGCTGCTGGTGCCCGCCGCACTGTTCTTCTTCGGCGCGGGGATGCTCTTTCCGTTGGCGACCAGCGGTGCGATGGAACCCTTCCCGTTCCTCGCCGGTACCGCAGGCGCGCTGGTCGGTGGCTTGCAGAACATTGGTTCCGGCGTGCTGGCATGGCTTTCCGCGATGATGCCACAGACGGGTCAGGCCAGCCTTGGCCTGCTGATGACACTGATGGGCCTGCTGATTTTCCTCTGCTGGCTGCCGCTGGCTTCACGCTTTCATCAACATCAGCAGCCGGTGTAAGCCGCCTCTGTAAGTAACCTGCTATAACGCCGCGCCGGTGTGCATTGCCGGATGGCGGCGTAAACGCCTTATCCGGCCTACTAAGAATTGCCCCCCTGTTCACAGGCCGCATCGAATAAATCCCATAGCCGTTTTTTAATCGCGTCCGTGCTGGCTGGAGAAATAAATGGCTCCTGTTGTGCGATAAATATCTCTAACTCTTTTATCCCTGCTTCCCGCTGCCCATTTTTCGCCAGCGAAAAAGCACAGGCAAGGGCGTGCTGCGTTCGCCTGTAGAAGTGGACACCATTTTCCTGCTTCAGCGCCGCAAACGCACCGGGAAGCTCATCAATGGTTCGTACGCTATGCCAGAAAATATCCGCTCGTGCTAATGCCTGGCGTAATACCTCTGGAGCACGTTCGATTATGTCTTTCGTACCATAATGGAACGACATTTCCAGCGCACGGTCATTTGCATCATGAATTACATCAAACCCAGCTGATTTTTCAGTCCTGTGCCATTTCACGGCATGAGTGGAAACATGCGGGACAAAATCCAACGATAATCCCCAGGATGGCGCAATAGTGCCGCCTTTCCACTGTAACAGTCGGAATACCTGGCGAATGGGTATATCCTCACTGCGTAACCAACAGAGTGGCTTTTGTTCCTTAAACCCCCTGGGTTCCAGCATTGCTTGCGCGACAGGCGTGACGGCATGATGAATTTGCTCAATAGTGGCAACTTCAAAATCATCAGGAAAGTTAGCCGCACCCACACCATCCCTCTGCATCGCCGTGAATAAATCCCTTAAATTGCCTAAAAACCGGGGCTTCATGTTTTTCCCCATCAAATATCAATCCCAAAATGCAATCTGGCATGACAATTGCGCCAGATGTTCCTTTTCATCAGCAACCGGTGTAAGCCGCCTGCTCCTGCAACCAACCAATAAACGCCTCGATTTTCGGCCACTGACGGCCAGGCAGCGTAGTGACGTAATAGTGCTGATGACATTTCAGCGCTATGTCGCCGAAGGGAGCCACCAGCTCCCCGCTGTCGAGGCGTTTTTGTACCAGCCTTTTGCGCCCCATTGCCACGCCAATATGATTCATCGCGGCAATCACCGCTAAATCTGAACGATCGAAGCCAATGCCCGATGATGTCGGCAGATTCACTGCAAAATGCTGCGCCCAGCTGTGCCATTCATCGGTGCCCGAGTCGTTGCTCCACGCCTGCCTGTCGTGCAGCAATGTGCAGTGCGGCAGATTCACCAGCCGTCCATGCAGATCAAAACGCCGCGCGTAATCGGGGCTGCACACCGGCAAAATTTCTTCATCCATCAAAAAATGATGCGTGAGCTGCGTCGATGGCGCATCGTCGAAGTAAATCGCCAGGTCGATGCCCGCCCGCTGTAAATTAACGTTGTCATTCCCGGTTAGCATAGTCAGCGAAATTGCTGGATAGCGGCGGGTGAAATCACCCAACGCGGGTACCAGCCAGCACTGAGCAATGGACGGACGCGAATAAACCGTCAGCGTGCCGGAGAGCTCCTGGTTTTTGATGTCCAGAATTTCCTGGTTGAGGGTATCGAGCGACGATTTCAGCGCCCAGAACACCCGCTTTCCTTCGTGCGTCAGCTCTACTTTACGATGCGAGCGGACAAACAGCTGGATGCCCAACTCCTCTTCCAGCTGATTAATACGATGGCTGACAGCGCTGGGGCTCAGCGAGAGTTCATCCGCCGCCAGCGCAAAAGATTGATGCCTCGCCGCAACCTCAAAAGTGTAGAGCTTCGATAACTGCCAGCCGTTCAGCAGCCGATTTCGCACATCGCGCAAGGGATCCATAACCACCTCATCAAACCCAAATAATGCTTATCAGTGTAAAAAAATATGCTGCAAAAATCAGCGTAATGATGAATCAGAGTGAACCATCTCGCAATTTACCCTCATTATTCGACATAACTCACCACTTTGATTCAATCTGGCTCATGTGAAAGGTCAAATACATCGTTTGTCAGGCTATGCCCATTTTCTGTCCAATAGGGGCAGGTTAATCACAGGGCAAGGTGAGATATGCACTCTCAAATCTGGGTTGTGAGCACGCTGCTGATAAGCATCGTGTTGATCGTTTTGACCATCGTGAAGTTTAAATTCCACCCGTTTCTGGCGCTGCTGTTAGCCAGCTTCTTTGTGGGCGCGATGATGGGCATGGGCCCGCTGGATATGGTTAATGCCGTGGAAAGCGGGATTGGCGGTACGCTGGGCTTCCTGGCCGCCGTTATCGGCCTGGGCACCATTCTGGGCAAAATGATGGAAGTCTCCGGTGCGGCAGAGCGCATTGGGCTGACGCTTCAGCGCTGCCGCTGGCTATCTGCTGACGTCATTATGGTGCTGGTGGGGCTGATTTGTGGGATTACGTTGTTTGTGGAAGTGGGCGTCGTGCTGCTGATCCCACTGGCGTTTTCCATCGCCAAAAAAACCAATACGTCGTTGTTAAAGCTGGCGATTCCGCTGTGTACTGCATTGATGGCCGTTCACTGCGTTGTGCCACCGCACCCGGCTGCGCTGTTTGTGGCCAATAAACTGGGCGCGGATCTGGGTACGGTTATCGTCTACGGCCTGCTGGTCGGGCTAATGGCCTCACTTATCGGCGGCCCGCTATACCTGAAATTCCTCGGTCATCGCCTGCCCTTTAAGGCGGTACCCGCCGAGTTTTCAGACCTTGAAGTACGCGATGAAAAAACGCTGCCGTCGCTTGGCGCAACGTTGTTTACGGTTCTCCTGCCGATTGGCCTGATGCTGGTGAAAACCATCGCCGAGCTCAATATGGCGAAAGGCAGTACGCTTTACACGCTGCTGGAGTTTATCGGCAACCCGATAACCGCCATGTTTATCGCCGTGTTTGTGGCTTATTACATCCTTGGCCTGCGTCAGCACATTGGCATGAGCACCCTGCTGACCCATACGGAGAACGGTTTTGGTTCCATCGCCAACATTCTGCTGATTATCGGTGCGGGCGGTGCGTTCAACGCGATTCTGAAAAGCAGCGGCCTGGCAGATACGCTGGCGCTGATCCTCTCCAACATGCATATGCACCCGATTCTGCTGGCATGGCTGGTGGCGTTGATTCTGCATGCGGCGGTTGGTTCCGCCACGGTAGCGATGATGGGTGCAACGGCGATTGTCGCCCCGATGCTGCCGCTTTACCCAAACGTAAGCCCGGAGATCATCGCCATTGCTATTGGTTCTGGCGCAATTGGCTGCACGATCGTCACCGATTCCCTCTTCTGGCTGGTGAAACAGTATTGCGGCGCGACCCTTAACGAAACGTTCAAATACTATACAACGGCGACATTTATTGCCTCCGTCGTTGCACTGGCATGCACATTCCTGCTTTCCTTTATCATCTAAGCGCAAAGAGACGTACTATGGAAAACATTCAAAAACTCATCGCTCAATATCCTTTAGTGGACGACCTGGTCGCGCTCAAAGAGACTACCTGGTTTAACCCCGGCACCACTTCTCTTGCGGAAGGTTTACCCTATGTTGGCCTGACGGAACAAGACGTTAAGGCAGCACACGATCGTTTGACGCGTTTTGCGCCGTACCTGGCAAAAGCGTTTCCAGAAACGGCCGCAACCGGCGGAATTATTGAATCTGACGTGGTGGCAATTCCGGCCATGCAGCAGCGGCTGGAACAGCAATTCGGCCAGAAAATTAGCGGTGAACTCCTGCTTAAGAAAGACAGCCATCTGCCGATTTCCGGTTCGATTAAAGCCCGTGGCGGCATCTATGAAGTGCTGACCCACGCCGAGAAACTGGCGCTGGAAGCGGGCCTGCTGAGCACCGAAGATGACTACAGCGTGCTGCTCTCGCCTGAGTTCAAACAGTTCTTCAGCCAGTACAGCATCGCGGTGGGCTCAACCGGGAATCTGGGGTTGTCGATTGGTATCATGAGCGCCTGCATCGGTTTTAAGGTTACCGTGCATATGTCCGCCGACGCCCGCGCCTGGAAAAAAGCGAAGCTGCGCAGCCACGGCGTAACGGTGGTCGAGTACGAAGAAGATTACGGCGTGGCGGTCGAACAGGGGCGCAAAGCGGCGGAGTCAGACCCGAACTGCTTCTTTATCGACGATGAAAACTCCCGCACCTTATTCCTTGGCTATGCCGTCGCCGGGCAGCGCCTGAAAGCGCAGTTTGCCCAGCAGGGGCGTGTGGTCGATGCCGATCATCCGCTGTTTGTTTATCTGCCGTGCGGCGTGGGCGGCGGCCCTGGCGGCGTGGCATTTGGCCTGAAGTTGGCTTTTGGCGATAACGTTCACTGCTTCTTTGCTGAGCCAACTCACTCGCCGTGCATGCTATTGGGCGTGTACACCGGCCTGCACGATGCGCTTTCCGTTCAGGATATCGGCATTGATAACCTGACGGCGGCAGACGGGCTGGCGGTAGGCCGCGCATCCGGCTTTGTAGGCCGCGCGATGGAACGCCTGCTCGACGGGCTTTATACGCTCGACGATCAGACAATGTATGACATGCTGGGCTGGCTGGCGCAGGAAGAAAATATTCGTCTGGAGCCTTCAGCACTGGCAGGTATGGCCGGGCCGCAGCGCGTTTGCGCGTCCACCGCGTATCAGCAGATGCACGGTTTCAGTACCGAACAACTTAGCCACGCCACCCATCTGGTATGGGCGACGGGCGGCGGCATGGTGCCGGAAGAAGAGATGGCGCAGTATCTGGCGAAAGGGCGTTAACGACATTGGTTCGGTGATATGCCAAACTGGCGACGAAAAGCGCGAGAAAAGTAGCTAACGTCGCCAAAGCCACAGCGAACGGCAATGTCGTTTACCGAGTCAGTGGTAAATCGTAGCTGATAGCGAGACTGCAATAACCGAACACGGGCGAGATATTGCTGCGGCGAGACGCCCGTGTAATCACTGACCCCCCGCTGCAACGTTCGCTTCGCCATGCCAAATTCCCGGCATAAGGCTTCAAGGTCTAGCGGCTCCCGCCACTGGCCGTTGAGACGAATCAAAATCTGGCTGATACGATCGTCGCTGGAATGAAAATCCTGCGTTTTATAACGCCACTGATTGAGAGTGTGCAGCACTTCCAGAAAAATCATCTCCTTATGACTCTCTGACAGCCATTTATCGGTAAACGCCGATTCCTGATGCGCTGATAAACGCGCATAAACCTGCTGCATAATCTGGCTGTCGATTTGCCAGACGCTGCTCTCTTCCGGCTGCGGTAAAAGGTGATCGATATTCTTAATCACGTTGAACCGATCGCGCCCCAGATAGAGCAGATTGCACTGGCTGAGATCTTTCATCTCTTCAAACAGGTGGTAATCCTGGCGATTCAGATAGCAAAGCGTTCCCCGCGTAAGCAGGTAGGGTTTTTCGTTAATCACATGAATGCCACTGCCGCCGTTAACCAGAAAAAGCTCAAAGTATTCATGGGTATGTTCGTGGCTGATGCTTTTCTCCGGGTGCCAGAAGTGGAACACCACGCTTTCCAGTGGGTGGAGAAAATGGGTATCACGGGGCAATACGAGTGGCATAGGCGTTCCTGCTGATTGCGTCTCGCTCGAGATAACACTCTTACCACATCGCAAGTGTAAAAACCTTTATATGCCTGCCACTTGCATCACCCAAATGGCAGGCAAAAGAAGTTTTAGCTTTGCTGGAGCATCATCATCAGCTCAACGGGTGAACGGTGGTGCTTCAGCAGATCGCGCATCGCTTTCATATGCGGCGCGGAATGGGTGAAGAAGTGGCGATAGCCTTCGCACAGGGCGCTTTTGCCTGCATTCAGACGATGTTTTGGGCAATCACCCTGACACAAGCGCAGCACAGGGCATTGTCGGCAAGTCTCCGTCAGCGCGTGCTGTTTGTTTGCGCCAAAAGCCGCGACCTCTGGCTGTGCGTTTAGCACCTTCAGCGGTTGCTCGTGAATATTGCCCAGCCGATACGCCGGATAGACATAGTGATCGCACTGATAAAGATCGCCATTAGATTCCAACGCAAAAGCGTGGCCACAGCGCTCACTTTGCGCACACATTTGGGAAGGATAGCCACACCAGACCCCCAGCGTGGAATCGAAAAGTTGCACGTAAACGCGGCCGATATCTTCTCTCACCCAGACGGAAAAGACACGCGTCAGGAAGGTTCCCCAGCTTTCTGCGGTCAACGATTCTGCGCTTAACTGACCGTTTTCACCCTGCTCAACCAGTGGGATGAACTGGATAAACGGCGTGCCGAGTGTACGTAAGTAGCGATAAAGCGCCTGCGGATGCTGACTATTAAGGTTATTGACGACCACCAGCAGGTTGAATTCAACGCGATGTGTGGTCAAAAGATGGATAGCATCGACAACTTTGTGATGAGTGGGCTTGCCGCTATTGCTAACCCGAAGTGCATCATGCAACGGCGCGGGACCATCGATAGAAATTCCTACCAGCCAGTTATGCTCGCGGAAAAACTGACACCACGCATCGTTAAGCAGAATACCGTTGGTCTGGAAGGCATTAGCAATGCGCTTGCCATTTGCGTAGCGCTGCTGAAGCGCGGCAACACGTTTAAAATAATCCAGCCCGCAGAGCGTAGGTTCGCCACCCTGCCAGGCAAACAGCACTTCATCGCCCGGCTGCGCGTCGATATGTTGACGAATAAACGCCTCAAGCGTGTCGTCATCCATTACGCATTGTTGTGGTTTTTCAATATAGAAGCAGTATCTGCAACGCAGATTACAACGGGAACTGGCCGGTTTGACCATGACCTGACAGCCTGTCATAGATAATCCTTTATCAATAACCCCACCTGACGCAGATGCGTTACCGCAAACAGCAACGCCAGTGAGAGAACCGCAAGCGCGATAAAAAACTTATCGCGCACCACGCGGGGTTGCGCAAAATCATTTTGCGCAACGTCCATTAAAATGCGATTTCGAGTATATCGCCAAAGCACCGGTGCGGCTATTGCCAGTACCGCAATTGAGATCCAGAACAAAATCCCTGCCTGATGCCAGTTATGTTTAATCGCTAGCAGCATCAGTGCAGCGTAACCAAGTAGGGTACGAAACCAGGCAAGCGAGGTACGCTCAGGCTGCAGACCTGGATCACTCTCCCTGCGCGCTTTACGGTTAGCCGGCATAAAGCACAAGGCCCATCACAATGGCGGCAACAACCATTAAAATCACGCTGATAATCAGTAAGCTATGGGTGTAAGGCAGGTCCTCCTTCAGCCGCATCGCTTTTTCATTACGCAGCCAACGCA
Organism: Pseudocitrobacter sp. CD920760; assembly: GCF_057782505.1. Classification (NCBI taxonomy): domain Bacteria; kingdom Pseudomonadati; phylum Pseudomonadota; class Gammaproteobacteria; order Enterobacterales; family Enterobacteriaceae; genus Pseudocitrobacter; species Pseudocitrobacter sp. CD920760. The sequence goes on along the minus strand of NZ_CM173490.1, from coordinate 22,592 downwards.
GGTAACCGTAAATCGCCAGCCCACCCGCGAACACGCACAGCAAAAGCGCCAGCAGCTCACGAATGACCGGCGTTGCGAAGTCAGGAGCGAGTTGATCAAGCCCGACACCCGCTGCCAGAAACCCCAGAGCGGTACGAATCCACGCCAGAAAAGTGCGTTCATTCGCCAGCGAGAAACGGTAATCCGGGGCTTCTCCGAGGCGGGAAATTTTCATTGTGGCTCCTTGTCGTTGGGCTTAATCGGTCATCAAAACTTCTGCTTTTTCTCTTCCACTTTGACGCCCTGTGTTGGCAGCCCAGTGTCGTAATCTCGCACCACCGGTGAATAGCCGTCTTCCGGGCGCGGGCGAAATGCCCCCATCCAGCGCGGCGTCGCATCGTTGCGCCAGGGGCGCAGGCTCCACTGATAAGTACGGAACGGATCGCGGATTTTATCCATATAATCCAGTAAATCATCGTGCATTTTATCGCGTATCGCGGCGAATTCAGCGACGTTAATCAAGTTGTTAAGTTCGTCCGGATCATTCACACGATCGTACAATTCGTCACTGGTGAAAAGATTAAGCACCAATTTAAAGCGATCCGCTACCCAACAGCGTACCGGAATAAACCCGCCAAAACTGTCGTGTTCTATTTCATAACGGTTAAACTCCACCATCACACCGCGTGGAGAATCCACCTTAAGTATATTTTCTCCAAGTAGAATATCTGGCTTATCAATACCCGCCAGCGCCATCATTGTAGGCAACAGGTCGATATGGCTAACTGGGGTATCCACCTGTGCAGCCCCCCCTTGAGGGGCGCGGATAATCAGTGGAATGCGCGTGATGTCATCGTACATCGCTGCCCCTTTACTGATCAGTTTATGCGCCCCCATCATTTCACCGTGATCGGAAGTGTAAATCACCCACGTATTTTCGCGCTGTTCAGGGGTTAATGCGTTGATAACTCGACCAATCTGATCATCGACAAAATCATTGCAGGCAAAGTACATCGGATGATGATACAACCCGCTGTTATCGACCGGGGAAGGCATTGCCTCAGCCCACAGGCGATGGTGCTCGGGTTTATTCGCGAGGTCGTCATGGGCTTTGGGCCCAAGGTCGTAATAGAAATCCTGATACTTTTCCAGATACTCAACCGGGCAGGTGAAAGGATGATGCGGTTCATCATAGGAGACCACCATCAAAAATGGCTCATCGTCCCGTTGCGGTTGTTGCAGAAAATCTACCGCCCGGTTGCTGATGCGATGGGCCCAGGTGAAGGTTTCGTCAATCTGGTGATTCTGCAAATCTTCAACGCTATTCAGGCCATTCCGCCACAGGCCAATCTCCTCATCCGTCAGCTCCGCCAGGTAGTTAGCGCCGTCATACCAGTATTGCGGATCCCACTCTGACGGGCATACGCCGGTACCGAAGTAGTCGTGTCCATCAAGATGCCACTTGCCGATGTAACAGGTGTGGTAGCCCGCATCCTGGAAATAGCGCCCCATGGTAGAGATATTTTTTCCCGGTGCGACATTGTTCGTCCACGGCCCGGACTGGTTGGCATAAATACCGGTAAACAGCCCGGCGCGTGCGGGCGTGCATACGGGCGAACAGGTATATGCAGAGTTAAAGCGTAATCCTTCGCGGGCGAGTTGGTCGATATGCTGCGTGTTGAGCGCCTTCCCGCTATAGCAGCCCACCATGTTGGTGGCCTGGGTGTCCGTCATGATGAAGAGAAAATTTGGGCGTTTCATAGGGAATCCTTCGCGTAAGAGGCTGTTTTACGGCTACGTAAGCTGTCAAAAATCAGGTAGATAACGACCAGTGCGGTAATGCAGTAGCTGATGATGGCAATCCAGCGAGTCGGGTATCCGCCAAATTGGGCAAGGCCGGTATAGACGCCAATCATCGCGAACAAAACGCCAAGAGAGGCGATCTTCACGTTTTTCCACGGTTTCATGTCCACCGCAAAAGCGTCGTGAAACTTAAACGGCGTCGCACGTGGTTTAATTGCGCCAATAATCAGCATGACGACAACGTTGATACAGAAGGTGCAGGCCAGCACATAGAGAAAATGGAATTCGAATTTCACCAGATAGTTGATGGTGATATAGCTGACTATTCCCAATCCCATCGCCACCTTCGCTGCGAGCGCAGGAATGCGAGGGAAGAAAAAACCCATGATGATGATGGTGACTAACGGAACGTTATAAATTCCGTTGAGCTGTTTCATCCAGCTGTATAACCCCTGCGGGGCATTCGCTATCCACGGCGCAACCAAAATAGAGACTACGGCCACAATAAAACCAAAACGTCGTCCAACCACAACAAGCCTGTCTGGTGTCGCTTGCTCATTAATAATTCGACGATAGATCCCCATACTAAAGAGCGTTGATGCGCTATTCAGAAAGCCACAAAACGCGCTGATAATGGCACCAAATAACACCGCGCTGAAGAATCCAATAAGCGGTAACGGCATAACCCTGTTAACCAGAGCCGGATAAGCCATATCGGCTTTTGGCAAATCCTGAAAGAGATGAAATGCAATAACGCCAGGTAGCACCAGAATCAGCGGATCAAGCATTTTCAGCACCGCAGTCAGGAGCGCGCCCTTTTGCCCTTCCGCCAAACTTTTTGACGCCAGTGTGCGCTGAACGATACCTTGATTCGTGCACCAGTAGAACGTATTCACCAGAATCAGACCGGTGAATGCAGCCCCGATAGGTAGAGGGTCAGAGTTGCTGCCGACAGAGTTAAGCATTTCGCTATGATCGGTAGTGAGTTTGCTAAGACCCGCAGTAAAGCTTCCCTCCCCCATCACCACCAGACCAAAAAAGGGTACCAATAAGCCGCCGATGACCAGACCGATACCGTTAATGACATCCGCGACGGCTATCGCGCGCATACCCCCAACAACCGCATATAAAATGCCGGATACCCCCAGCACCGTAACCAATATCCAGATGGCGGCGCCATGTGAAATACCGAACGTTTCGGTGACATGGAACATGCTATTAAACGCTAACGCCCCCGAGTACAAAATGATGGGTAAGAAGCAGATTCCGGTAGCGATGAGAAAGCAAAAATCGATAATTATGCGGGTCGTTTTGTCGTATCGCTCTTCAAGAAAATCGGGGATCGTGGCAATGCCACGTTGCAGATAGCGCGGCAGGAAGATTAGCGCGAGAAAGATTAATGTCACCGCCGAGGTGACTTCCCACCCCATCACCGACATCCCGCTTTTGTAGGCCTGGCCGGAGAGCCCCACCAGTTGCTCGGTCGACAGATTGGTGAGCATCAAAGAAGCGGCAATCACCGGTGCTTTGAGCGAGCGACCAGCCAGAAAATATCCCTGCTGGGAACCGGTATCCGCTTTGCGGACTTTCCACCAGGTAATCACGGCAACCAACAACGTAAATCCGATAAAGCTCACAATTTGCTGAATATTCATTTTTTAGCCCTGAATCATAATCTAACCCCGGCGGCTGTAATATCTGAATACCACCGGTCTACAGGCATAGATTTTTCAAAATAAATACGTCGCTTCCCTGGCATCACCGTTTTCTGATAACGTTTGTGTCAGGTTGCAGGCATAATTCTCCGACGAGTAATTAAAATGAATGGAAAAAAGAGTATTTCGCATGTAAAAAACGAAACCACTTTTAATATTCCGCTACTGATTAACGAAAATGTGATCTCTAGCGGAATTTCGTTGCTCTCTCTTTGGCATACCTTTGCCGATGAACGTTATCAGGTATTTTGGCCACGCGATAAGAAAAAACCGCTGATCGCGAACTCATGGGTGGCCGTCTACACGGTACAGGGCTGCGGTAAAATCTTGCTTAAAAACAACGATCTGATCACACTCAATGGCAACTGCATTATCTTTTTGAAGCCTACAGACATCCAATCCTATCACTGTGATGGTTTACTCTGGGAACAGTACTGGATGGAGTTTATCCCCACCAGCGTAATGGAAATTCCGATATTACAGAAAGGTATTATTTATAACGGAGAAATCTTTAGTGCTGAATTAAAAGAGGTCTCTGATTTAATTACCAGCGATAATGCCATGCAACATAATCTCGCCGTTGCTTATCTCACGAAAATTATATACCAGTGGATTTATCTTATTTCCCAGAATGAGAAAAAAGATCCGCAGCGAAATCAGGTCGAGAAGTTAATTACCGCGTTGCATGCCAGCCCACAAAAGCGCTGGACGGTTACCGAAATGGCACGATTTATCCCCTGTAGTGAGGCGTGGCTGCGCCGTCTTTTTCTTCGTTACACTGGCAAAACACCTAATGAGTATTATCTGGATGCCAGGCTGGATCTCGCACTGTCATTATTAAAGCAGGAGGGAAATACGGTAGGTAATGTGGCAGATATGCTGAGCTTTTTTGATGCTTTTCATTTCAGCAAAGCATTTAAACAGAAATTTGGCTACGCTCCTTCGGCGGTGTTAAAACATCAGGGGCAGCGCCCACAGGACGCTGCCCCTGGCGGTTAATTCAATTCCGGCCAATACTCCCTATTCGCCTCAACCAAATCATCAAGAATCGCCTTCGCCACCGACGCGCTCGGCACCGTTTTCGACAGCGTAATCGCCTGCCACAGTTTCTGGTATGAGCGTTCTTCCCAGGCATCCACCACCAGTTTTTCGACCATCACCTGCTGGCCCATCATCCCTTTCTGGAAGTGCGGGATTTCACCAACCGTCAGCGGCTCTGGCCCGTTGTGGCCCACCAGGCACGGAATTTCGACCATCGCATCAGCATCAAAGTTAGGAATGGCGCCATTGTTCGGCACAATCAACAGCATGCGCTCCTGGGTATTGAAGGCAATCGCCGCCGCCAGATCGACGATGTAAGACGCATGTTCATCGATCTCCAGCTCACCTGCGGATGAGTTACCCGCTTCAATAATTGCCCGGCAGGCGCTGAAGACGTGTTTCTCGCGGTGGTCCATCACCTCATTAGCGCGCGTGCGTTCCGGGTTGGAGTGGGCCACCACGTAGTCCGGGAACAGGTAATATTTCAGGTAAGTGTTGGGCAGGGTTTGCGGGTCGAGGGCCTGCACATCTTTCGCCTTGGCAAAGGTATCGTTCCAGCTGGCTTCCGTATGTGGATCGTTAGAAGGCGGTACATAGCCGTGTTTTGCCACATATTCGCGTAATTTCGGCATCAAATCGTTACCTTGCAGATCCTCAATGGAGGTCCACCAGCCGAAGTGGTTCAGGCCGTAGTAGCGTACGCGCATCTGTTTGCGGTCTTGCAGGCCCACGATTTGCGCCATGCGCCCTTCAATACCGATCGGCATATCGCAAATGTTGAGAATTTTGGCGTTCGGACGCAGACGACGGGTCGCTTCCGCCACAATTGCCGCCGGGTTGGAATAGTTCAGCATCCAGGCGTTCGGCGAATATTTTTCCATGTAATCCACCAGCTCCAGCACGCCGCCGATGGAGCGCATGCCGTAGGCAATCCCACCCGGTCCGCAGGTTTCCTGACCCAGAACGCCGTGGCGCAGCGGGATTTTTTCATCTTTTTCACGCATCGGGTATTTGCCAACGCGGATATGCGCCATCACAAAATCAACATCGGTAAAGGCCGCTTCTGGATCGGTGGTGTAGCTGAATTCGATATCCGGCGCCTGCTCTTTGAGAACGATTTTACAGGCCTCGGCGATCACTTCCTGACGCGCCCCGTCGTTGTCGTAAAATTTCAGTGAACGCAGAGGGAAACGATCCTGGTTTGCCAGCAACATCAGGACGATACCGGGAGTAAATGTGCTGCCGCCGCCTGCGATAACAACTGAGAATTTTTTCATGATACTGCCTCCGTCATGGTGGATTGTTCGGTCGGGAAAGATTCTTTCATTAGGGTTTCAAGCTGGTCGCGAACCTGGGGGACATGCAGGCCGACAATCACCTGAATTCCGTTGCCACGGCGCACGACGCCGTGTGCGCCCAGCGCTTTAAAGATCTCGTCACTTTGCGTATGCGCCATGTCTTTCAGGGCTATGCGCAGTCGGGTGGCGCAGTTATTGATACTTTCAATATTTGCCGCGCCGCCCAACGCTTGCAGGAATCCGGCGGCCTGACCCAGTTTGGTGTCAGGTGCGCCTGCGGCGCTGGTTTTGCCGCGTGCAGCCTGGTAATCGGCTTTGCTGTAGAGTTTGATTTCGCTTTCTTCGCGGCCCGGCGTTTTCAGGTTGAAGCGCAGAATCAGGGTGCGGAAGATGACGAAGTAGAGCGCGGTAAAGCACACGCCAACGCCAATCTGGATAAACATCATCGACGCATGGTTGTGGAACATCGGTATCCAGTTTTGCGGCAGGAACTGATCCAAAAGGCCACCTCCGAAGTTGCCGACGACACCGCACATATACATCACCGTCGCCATCGTTGCGGCCAGCACGGCGTGTACGGCGAACAGAAGCGGCGAGATAAACAGGAAAGTGAACTCCAGCGGTTCGGTGATGCCAACCAGCATCGCCGTCAGCGTGGCGGGAATCAGCAAACCAGCGACTTTGACGCGGTTTTCCGGCGCGGCGGTGAAGTAGAGCGCCAGCGCAATGCCAACGGAGCCAAAGACCTTCGAGTTGCCGTGCAGGGCGAAACCGCCTTCCGGGAACAGTGCTTTCAGCGGTTCGGTGCTCTGGCTGAATTCCTGTAAATGCTGCGCCCAGTAAACCTGAATGCCGCTTTCAACCACCGCCGGGCCAAAGATGAACGGGCCATAGACAAAGTGGTGTAAACCGGTCGGAATCAAAATACGTTCCAGGAAGATATAAACCCATACCCCCAGCGCCCCGGCAGAGCGTAAAAATGCCTGCAGTGATTCAATGCCTAATTGCACTTTGGGCCAGCCGAGCAGGGTTAACCAGGCGCAGGGGATCATCGCCAGGAAAGCGACAATCACCACAAACGATGTTCCCTGGAAAATACCGAGAAATACCGGCAGGGGTTTATCAAAATAACGGTTATGCAGCGCAGTAACGATACCGGAAATAACGATCGCGCCAATAATACTGGTGTCGAGCGTTTTTATTCCGGCGATCATTGTCAGGCCACTACCGGCGGTAGGATCGACGGAAAAATCGACGCCAAAAAAGTGGCCCCAGGTCATTCCCATCGCGTTAATAAAGTAGTTCCAGGTGAGGAAACTCACCAGCACCGCCAGACAGGCTCGGCCCTGCGCCTGCTTTGCCAGGCCAATCGGTAAGCCAACGGCGAAAATAAGCGGCATGTTGCGAAATACGGTCCAGCCACCTTCTTCAATAATATGAACAATCTGAGCAAATAAATTATCGGGAGCCGTGAGCGCTTCGCCGACAAACATCGGGTTACGCAACATAATGGCGATACCCACCACGATCCCGGCAAAAGGAAACAGCAATACCGGGGTAAACATGGCGCCGCCAAAGCGTTGTATTTGACTGAGCATTTGGTAATCCTCATTTAACAACTTGTAGGGTGAGTGGCTTTATTTATCTTCTCTATCAGCCTGCTTCGAGAATAGGAATTTGCCGGGCAGACAACATGTCGCGCCGGTTCGATTCGTGATCCCATTCATGGTTTTAATTGCGCTGATGTTGTCTACTTTTTCGTAGAAAAATAGACAACATGAATTTGCACGCAAAGATTCACCGAGAGAACACGGTTTATCTTAATGATATGTATGAATTAATAATTAGAAACAGAGGTTCGATTCTTACCGCTTACCCTAAAACAGAGGTCTACTGGTGATCTACAAATCTATCGCTGACAAACTGCGTTTACGGCTCAACTCCTCCGATTACAGTGTGGGAAGCCCGCTTCCGGCCGAGAAAATTCTCGCCCAGGAATTTGGCGTTGCACGCATGACCATTCGCAAAGCGGTGGATATGCTGATTGCATGGGGGCTGGTCGTCCGTCGCCACGGCAGCGGGACCTACGTGGCGCGCAAAGATGTTCATCATGAGACCACCAACCTCACCGGGCTAGCGGAGGTGCTGCGCCAGCAGGGGAAAGAGGTGGTGAGCAAGGTCCTGGTGTTTGAAGTGATGCCTGCGCCGCCTGCCATCGCCAGCCAGCTGCGCATCCAGATCAATGAGCGGATCTACTTTTCACGCCGCGTGCGGTATGTAGACGGGAAACCGTTAATGCTGGAAGACAGCTACATGCCGGTGAAACTGTTTCGTACGCTCTCGCTGGGGCATCTGGAGGGGTCAAAGTTTGATTACATCGAGAAGGAGTGCGGAATAACCATCAGCGGTAACTATGAAAGCCTGACGCCCGTACTGGCGGACAGGCAGCTGGCGCAGTCGATGAATGTGCCGGAACAGACGCCGCTGCTGCGTATTACCTCTCTTTCCTACAGCGACAGCGGCGAGTTCCTTAATTATTCGGTGATGTTCCGTAATGCCAGTGAATATCAGGTGGACTACCATTTACGGCGCGTCCACACCGATAATAGCCCGTTAACCCATTCCCCAGAACAGCACCGCCAGTAGCTGCGGGGTAATGATGCGCAGGAACATCACCAGCGGATACACGGTGGCATAAGAGAGCGCAGCCGCGCCGCTGGTCGCGTGCAGGTTGTTGGCGAAGGCCAGTGCGGGCGGGTCCGTCATTGAGCCTGCCAGCATGCCGCACAGCGTCAGGTAATTCATGCGCGCAAAAATACGCGCCAGAATACCCACGGTAATGAGCGGTATCGCGGTAATGAAGATGCCATAGCCAATCCAGCTCAGACCGTCGCCGTGCACCAGGGTATCGACAAATTCGCCGCCCGATTTCAGGCCAACCACCGATAAAAACAGCACAATACCCAGCTCACGCAGCGCCAGGTTGGCGCTCGGCGGCATAAACCAGTACAGCTTCCCAATGCTACCGATACGTCCGAGGATCAGCGCCATAATCAGCGGCCCACCGGCGAGGCCCAGTTTTAACGCCACCGGGAAGCCGGGAATAAACAACGGCACAGAACCCAACAGTACGCCAAGGCCGATACCGATAAAGACCGGAAGCATTTGCACCTGTTGCAGTTTTTGCTGCGCGTTGCCCAGTTCAGCCGCCACGGCATCGATTGCCGCCGGGCGCCCCACCAGATTGAGGATGTCACCAAATTGCAGCGTCGCATGGCTGCTGGCAACCAGTTCCACGCCCGCACGGTTCAGGCGCGAGATAACCACGTCATAGCGCTGTTTGTAGTGCAAATCGCGGATTCGCTTGCCGAGCACCTTCTCGTTGGTGACCACGATGCGCTCTACTTTCATGTCCGTACCGCGCGTGGAGAGCGACGTTTCAACCTCTTTACCGATCACCAGTTGGGCATCGTGCAGATCGGCTCGTCGGCCCACCAGATGCAGCAAATCACCCTGCTCAATGAGCGTAGCGGGCGATGGCACCATCAAGATGTCACCGCGTTTCAGCCGCGAGCAGATAATTTTGTCGCTGTTCAGAATGGGGACATCCTGAATCGCCATGCTGTGCAGGTTTGGGTTTTCGACGCAAATGTTGATGGTTTGCAGATTTTCGTGATTGTTACCCACTTGTTTATCAAAACGTCGGGCTTCTTTCTCGACATTAATGCGGAAGAACAGGCGCAGCAGCCACATGGTGAGGAGAATACCGCAGATGCCGAAAGGATAAGCCATCGCGTAGCTCATGCCCATTTGATCGACCACATCAAACGGTACGCCAAGATCGCGCAGAATTTGCTGACCCGCGCCCAGCGCTGGCGTGTTGGTGACCGCGCCGGAGAATATCCCCAGCACCACCGGCAGCGGAATAGCGAAGATTTTATGCAGCAGCGTCGTGACCACGCCGCCCAGCAGCACAATCAATATGGCGAAGAGATTAAGCCTAAGCCCGGAGACGCGTAATGAGGCAAAGAATCCTGGCCCCACCTGAATCCCGATGGTGTAGACGAAGAGGATCAGGCCGAATTCCTGAATAAAGTGCAGCATCGGGCCGCTAAGCTCGACGCCTGCCATTTCGACAAAGTGTCCTACGATTATCCCGCCAAACAGCACGCCACCAATACCGAGGCCAATCCCGCGGATCTTGACGTTGCCTATCCAGAGGCCGACGACGGCAACCAGAGCAAGCACACTGACGGTCATTGCTATATCACTCATACAATTTTCCCTGTGAATAACATTACCTGTAGTGGGGATTCTCGCAGAAATGCCGAGGGTTGTATGGGGATTTGCGCACAATTACTTTGGATTTTTAGCAGGCACAAAAAAGCCCCGTCTTAAGACGAGGCTTTAGATTGCTGACAAAGTGCGCGTTGTTGTTGCCGGATGCGGCGTGAACGCCTTATCCGGCCTACAAAATCATGCAAATTCAATACATTGCTAGCTGTTCAACGCCGGGCGCTCGCTGATGGCGATACGCTGCGGGGCGATTTCTTCCGGCACGTTGCGGGTTAAATCGATATGCAACAAGCCATTCGTGAAGGTTGCGCCCGCCACTTCCATATTTTCAGCCAGCGTGAAGCTCAGGCTGAACGCCTGGGTGACCAGACCCTGATGCAACCATTTGGTCTCTTTTTCCTGCTGCTGCGGCGTGCCTTTCACGGTCAGGCGCGTGCCTTCCAGTTGAATATCCAGATCTTCCTGACGGAAACCGGCCAGCGCGAGGGTTATGCGATAGTGGTTATCGTCGCTTTTTTCAATGTTATAGGGCGGGAAGCTCTGGCTTTCACCGGCGTTTTGCAACGCGTTAGCCATTTTGTCAAAACCGATCCATTGACGCAGCAGTGGGGATAAATCGTAGTTACGCATAATACATTCTCCTTCTAAGAAGCGAGTGAAGTCCTGCGAATCATGAAGATTCGCATTAGGCTCCCTGACGGCAAGCCTGGGTAATTTGAGCCGCCGTAGCGGCTCACTGAATTAGTTGATTTCGATGCGGCGCGGTTTATTCGCTTCAGGAATCACGCGCTCCAGCTCGATATAGAGCAGACCATTCACCAGGTTTGCGCCACGCACGTGGATGTTTTCCGCTAACTGGAACTTGCGTTCAAAGTTGCGCTCGGCGATCCCCTGATAGAGATAGGTACGCTCTTTCTGCTCAGCCGCATGAGCGCCTTTCACCACCAGCATGTTGTCCTGGGCGGTGATTTCCAGCTCGCTTTCAGCAAAACCGGCAACGGCAATCGCAATGCGGTAGTGGTTTTCGTCTACCAGCTCAACGTTGTACGGAGGGTAGCCGCCGTTACTCTGGGTTTGATTGTTTTCTAACAGATTGAACAGGCGGTCAAAACCAATAGCAGAACGGTATAGCGGGGATAAATCAAAGTTACGCATAATCAATAGCTCCTGAAATCAGCGAGAATTTTTACGGCCTTCCATCATGGACAGGCGGTGATACCCGAAGCACCCATCAGGCGTGCTCCTCATTGGGCTACACTCTTAAAATGTGTTCTGAGGAACGATTTTCAAGGGCGCGGGTCTTACTTTTTTTGCACTTTCGTGCTGAAGGCATAGACTGGGGTAGAGCACTATTGGTTAAAGTGCGACAACCGCCACAGAGCGGGAAGCCAGGACTATCCATTTTCGCTACGGGTGGCTATAACCCGTACAGATGAGCCCTCCCGGCTCCGATACGATGATTAAATCATGATAAAAAATAATCTGCTTAAGCTGGCTCTGTTCAGTGGGATGATGTTAGTAGGCGGCTGCTCAAGCGTGATGTCGCATACGGGTGGCAAAGAGGGAACATATCCGGGTACGCGAGCAAGCGCGACCATGCTCGGTGATGATGACAGCAACTGGGGCACCAAATCGCTGGTGGCACTCGACATGCCATTTACTGCGGTGATGGATACCCTGCTGCTGCCGTGGGACATGTTCCGCACCGATAGCTCCGTGCGTTCACGCGTAGAGAAGAGTGAGCAGGAGACGCTGGCGACAAACTCTGTTATTCCGCCAGCGCCGATGCCTTCGCCGTAATTCAGAGGCCGGTTTCGGTTACCCACAGCTGACGGAAGCCCGCCGTCTCTTCCATCCAGGCAATGTCATTGCCATCGGGTGAGAAAACGACGGCATCCGCAGACGGCGGGTTACCGTGATCGGTTGTCAAAAAGCGCACGCTTCCGCTCATCGCGTCGGCTATCGCGATTCTATTTTCCAGCACAAAGCCCAGCGCATTCCCCGACGGATGCCAGTTAAACGCCGACTGAATATCACTTTCAACATGGGTAAGCTGGCGCGGCTCCCCGCCTTCTGGCGATATCAGCCACAGCTGAACCACACCGTTTTCATCGCGCATCAGCACCGCGATTTCCGTGCCCTGCGGGTTGCTGCGCACCCAGTGGCGCGGCGCGTTGACCAGCCCCGGATACGCCCGTTGATGCGTGAAGGTTAAGCGGCGCTGTACCACACCTGCGGGTGGCGCAGGCAGCGTGGTTTCCGTTCCGGCCAGCGGCGCATCGCCCGCCTGTTTCCAGCCCTGCGCGGTTTTAGGCAGTTCGACAATAAACAGCTCCGGCACTTTCTCGCCCTTCTCCGACAGCGTATCGCCGATAAACGCCAGCGTCTCATTCCCCACCCAGCCCTCTTCATAGGCGCGATTGATCTCGTCGCTGCCCGGCTGCGGCGCGGGCGTGGTTTTACTCACTAATACGCACCAGTGGCTACCGCTGTATTCACGCGGATGCTGAGCGGTGACCTCCACCGGGCCAAACGGGACGGCAACGCCGACGTTGCGCAGGTCATGCGCCGGGTTGTATTCGTGCATCACGTGGTCGTTATAGGTAAAGCTGACATTCTCACCGTTAGGGCTAAACACATGCACGTGGCTCCCGCCACGCAGCGCGCCAGGCGTGTAAGGCGCAGTGATATCCATCGCATCAAGGTTGCGGGTTTCACCGCACTCAGTCACCACGCCCCGGCGATGATGGAAGTCATAGTGCCAGTCAGCATCCGGTTTTTCCGGGCCGTGGATAAACACATATTTCTCTTGCAGAGGATGAACGGTCACCACGCCGACGTGCGCACCCTGGGTAGCGCGGTAAATAACGTCGAGCTCGCCGGTACGAATATTCACGCGTTCGATAGTCTCACCGGTAAATGAGGCCCCCGAAGGACGCACATCAAACACCAGCCACTGACTGTCTGGCGTCCAGGTATTGATGTTGGTGAGCTGATGATGGCGAGAAGCGAAGGTGACCTGTTTCATGGTGCAGTCCTGATGCAAGACAATTTCCGTCATCATACTTCACACAGAGTTCACTTTCAGGCATTAGCGTATCGCCATCTCAACTTTGATGAGCAAAAAGATGGAACATTTTGACGTAGCGATTATCGGCCTCGGCCCGGCTGGATCTGCGCTGGCGCGGAAACTCGCAGGGAAAATGCGCGTCATCGCGCTGGATAAAAAGTGTCAGTGCGGCACGGAAGGCTTCAGCAAACCCTGCGGTGGACTGTTAGCGCCGGATGCGCAACGGGCGTTTATTCGCGACGGAATTACCCTCCCCATTGAGGTTATCGCCAACCCACAGATATTCAGCGTCAAAACGGTCGATGTTGCCGCCGGGTTGACCCGCAATTACCAGCGAAGCTATATCAACATTAATCGCCATGCATTTGATTTATGGATGAAATCATTAATTCCCGACGTGGTGACCGTTCATCACGAGACGCTGTGCCGAAAGGTATGGCGCGAAGGTGAATTGTGGCACGTACTGTTTCAGGTTAGCGGCGAGGAACAACACATCACAGCCCGCTGGCTGGTAGGTGCCGACGGCGCGAATTCACTGGTGCGCCGTCATCTTTATCCCAAACACCAGATTCGCAAATACGTTGCGATACAGCAGTGGTTCGCCGAAGCGCATGCTGTGCCGTTTTACTCCTGCATTTTTGATAACGCGGTGACGGACTGCTATTCATGGAGCATCAGTAAAGACGGCTATTTTATCTTTGGCGGCGCGTACCCAATGAAAGACGGCCAGACACGCTTTGAGGCGCTGAAAACAAAGATGGCAGATTTTGCGTTTCATTTTGGCGAGCCGGTAAAAAGCGAGAAGTGCACCGTACTGTTTCCGTCGTGCTGGCAGGATTTTGTTTGCGGTAAAGAGAACGCGTTTCTGATTGGTGAAGCGGCAGGGTTTATCAGCGCCAGTTCGCTGGAAGGGATCAGTTATGCGCTGGATAGCGCGGAGTTGCTCAGCCAGATTCTACAGCGGCAATGTGAAGACGCTAACCGCGCTTATACGCGCGCGACGCTCAGCCTGCGCCTGAAACTGCTGGGAAAAATTATGAAAGCCAGAATACTGACACAGCCGCGCCTGCGAAAAGCCATTATGCGCAGCCGTATCAGCGATATTCGCGTGCGTAATTAATTTAGCGCAAACTTTTCAATGGCGTACGCCACGCCATCTTCAAGGTTGGATTTAGTGACGAAGTTCGCCGCCTCTTTCACCGACGGAATGGCGTTATCCATCGCCACGCCGACGCCTGCGAATTCGATCATTGCGATGTCGTTTTCCTGATCGCCAATCGCCATGATCTCTTCCGCTTTAATGCCCAGCGCATCGGCCAGTGATTTCACGCCAGTGCCTTTATTGACGCGTTTATCGAGGATTTCGAGGAAGTACGGCGCACTTTTCAGCACGGTGTACTTCTCTTTCACTTCCGCCGGAATTTTGGCAATCGCTTTATCCAGGATGGCAGGCTCATCAATCATCATCACTTTCAGGAACTGCGTCGCCGGGTCCATTTTATCGGCTTCGCAGAAGACCAGCGGGATTGTGGCAACGTAGGATTCATGCACCGTGTAATAGCTGATGTCGCGGTTGGCGGTATAAAGCGTATTGCGATCGAGGGCGTGGAAGTGCGAGCCCACTTCGCGCGCGAGCTGTTCCAGATAACGATAGTCGTCATAGCCCAGTGCGGTTTGCGCCACCGTGCTGCCATCACCCGCTTTCTGCACCAGCGCACCGTTGTAGGTGATGCAGTAATCGCCCGGCTGTTCCATGTGCAGCTCTTTCAGATAGCTATGCACTCCTGCGTATGGGCGACCCGTGGTCAGCACCACGTTAACGCCACGCGCACGCGCGTCGGCGATCGCCTTTTTGACTGCAGGAGAGATAGTATGGTCCGGCAACAGCAAGGTTCCGTCCATGTCGATTGCAATAAGTTTGATAGCCATGAATACCCCAGGTTAGATGAGTCCTTCCTCATGCTAACGCGATTCCGCTCAAAAAACAGCAGCCGTGACGGGTTAAAACGGGGATGCAACGTGCCTGGCGTGCTCCCCTTTTGTAGCGTAGTTAGCCGAAAAGTTTGCCGCTTTTCAGCAGATCCATTCCTGCGCTGAGTAAATCGTTATGCGCCTGCGGGTCAACTTCGCCCTGCGGCGAGAGCGCATCAATGACTTTCGGCAGATATTCCGCCAGCATATTCGACGCAGAACCGGTATCGATGCCCAGTTTTTGGCCGAGATCGGAGACCGCCGGCGTGCCCAATGCCGATTCAAGCTGATCGCCACTCACCGGCTGGTTGCTGTGCTGATTGCTAATCCACGTGGACAGAATGTCACCCAACCCACCGTTTTGCAGTTTTTGCAGCAATGCCTGAATGCCGCCCTGCTCGTTCACCCAGTTCAGGATAGCCTGATACTTCCCGGCGTCGCCGTTAAGAAACGAGCCGACAACTTCATCAAAAAGCCCCATCTTCCACTCCTTTTAGTGGTGAATACATGATGAGAGAAGTATAGGTCAGTGTGGGCTGAAGTCGTCTTTTTCAGTCCCACAAAACATCAAAGCTTTTGGCGTTAGCTGGCGTAAACTCCCGCCAAATCACATTTGCCAGAACAAGGAACGTTCGATGAAAAAACGACTTTTTATCTTAATCTTACCTACTGTTATATCGCTCAGTGGATGCGCGACCATGATGCTTGAGGAGCATGTTGATGATGTTCACCAGGAAGGGCAGGTTGTCACAACGGATAAAATCATCGGTATCATTAAAGATGAAAAGAGCGGTAAGTGGCTTTTCGCGGGGGAAAAATCGAACTATCCAGTCAGTAACATCCGTGGTCGACTAGCAAAAGCTATGGATAACCCCGAATTTGATAAGCGTTATATGAACTCACCGCAAAACGCGATCACGATTTTTTATAATCAGAACTACGGTGCCGACTTGTTCTATGACGTGGGCTCGTTCGATGAACAGCAATTGAAGAAGGTACAAACGTTTGCACCTGATATTCAAAAGGGACAAAACATCAGGGCCTTTGATTTAAGTTTTTACCTTTCAAGGAATGATGTTATTGCCAAAAACGCGAGTGACCGAATCGAGCGCATTGATAAGCCCTTTACCTTCGAAATCAGAGAGGAGGGTACTGCTTACAGCAAGGCGTTCTACCCACTATCCGTCGCTGTCGATATCGTCACCTCCCCGCTACAGCTACTTGCGCTGCCGTTTGTGATTTCGAACTTGCATCAGTAGACGAAAAAAAACGCCTGAATAAATTCAGGCGTTTTGTGCTGGCATTGTTTTGCCGGATGGCAGCGTAAACACCTTATCCGGCCTACAAATAATCTTTTGTAGGCCCGGTAAGCGCAGCGCCACCGGGCATTTGCCAACGGTTTAGATATCGATATTCGCCGCTTTCAGGGCGTTCTCTTCGATAAACGCGCGACGCGGTTCAACGGCATCACCCATCAGGGTGGTGAACAGCTGGTCGGCAGCAATCGCATCTTTCACGGTAACGCGCAGCATGCGGCGGCTTTCCGGGTCCATGGTGGTTTCCCACAGCTGTTCCGGGTTCATCTCGCCCAGACCTTTATAGCGCTGAATCGCCAGTCCTCGACGAGACTCTTTCACCAGCCACTCCAGCGCCTGCTCGAAGCTGGCAACCGGCTGACGGCGTTCACCACGTTCGATAAAGGCATCTTCTTCCACCAGACCGCGCAGTTTCTCGCCCAGCGTGCAGATACGGCGATATTCCGGCCCAACCACGAACTCGTGATCCAGCGGGTAATCGGTATCCACACCGTGCGTACGCACGCGAATGATCGGTTCGAAGTGGTTCTGTTCGCTGTTATGGCGAACATCAAACTTCCACAGGCTGCCGTGCTGTTCGTTTTCGTTCAGCTCGGTAACCAGCGCATTCACCCAACGGGTGACGGTCTGTTCATTCGACAGATCGTCTTCAGTCAGCGTCGGCTGATAAACCAGCTCTTTCAGCAGCGCTTTCGGGAAGCGACGCTCCATACGGCCAATCATTTTCTGCGTGGCGTTGTATTCAGAAACCAGTTTTTCCAGCGCTTCGCCCGACAGGGCTGGCGCGCCCTCGGTGGTGTGCAGCGTTGCGCCATCCAGAGCAATGGTAAGCTGGTACTGATCCATCGCTTCATCATCTTTGATGTACTGTTCCTGCTTGCCTTTCTTCACTTTGTAGAGCGGCGGCTGCGCGATGTAGACGTGGCCACGTTCAACAATTTCCGGCATCTGACGGTAGAAGAAGGTCAGCAGCAGGGTACGGATGTGCGAACCATCGACGTCCGCATCGGTCATGATGATGATGCTGTGATAGCGCAGTTTATCCGGGTTGTATTCGTCACGGCCAATACCGCAGCCCAATGCGGTAATCAGCGTGGCAACTTCCTGAGAAGAGAGCATCTTGTCGAAGCGCGCCTTCTCAACGTTGAGGATTTTACCTTTCAGCGGCAGAATCGCCTGGTTCTTACGGTTACGCCCCTGTTTTGCAGAGCCGCCCGCAGAGTCCCCTTCCACAAGGTACAGTTCGGAGTGAGCCGGGTCGCGTTCCTGGCAGTCGGCCAGTTTGCCCGGCAGGCCTGCTAAGTCGAGCGCGCCTTTACGACGGGTCATTTCACGAGCACGGCGTGCCGCTTCACGCGCACGCGCGGCGTCGATAATTTTGCCGACCACGATTTTCGCGTCAGACGGATTTTCCAGCAGGTATTCGCTCAGCAGTTCGTTCATCTGCTGTTCAACCGCCGATTTCACCTCAGAAGAAACCAGTTTATCTTTGGTCTGAGAGGAGAATTTCGGATCAGGGACTTTTACGGAGACTACCGCAATCAGGCCTTCACGCGCATCGTCACCGGTGGCGCTGACTTTAGCTTTTTTGCTGTAGCCTTCTTTGTCCATGTAGGCGTTCAGGGTACGGGTCATCGCCGCACGGAAGCCTGCCAGGTGCGTACCGCCGTCGCGCTGCGGAATGTTGTTGGTGAAGCAGTAGATGTTTTCCTGGAAGCCGTCGTTCCACTGCAGCGCAACTTCCACGCCGATACCGTCTTTTTCGGTGGAGAAATAGAAGATATTCGGGTGAATTGGCGTTTTGTTTTTGTTGAGATATTCAACAAACGCCTTGATGCCGCCTTCGTAGTGGAAGTGGTCTTCTTTGCCGTCACGCTTGTCTTTCAGGCGAATAGACACGCCGGAGTTAAGGAATGACAGTTCACGCAGGCGTTTCGCCAGGATGTCATACTCAAATTCGGTGACGTTGGTAAAGGTTTCATGGCTCGGCCAGAAACGGACCATGGTACCGGTTTTTTCGGTATCGCCGGTCACGGCCAGCGGAGCCTGCGGCACGCCGTGCGCGTAAATCTGACGGTGAACTTTGTTATCGCGCTGGATAACCAGTTCCAGTTTCTGCGACAGGGCGTTAACCACGGAAACGCCTACGCCGTGCAGGCCGCCGGAAACTTTATAGGAGTTATCATCGAATTTACCGCCTGCGTGCAGTACGGTCATGATAACTTCGGCGGCGGACACGCCCTCTTCCGGGTGAATGCCGGTTGGGATACCACGGCCATCATCCTGTACGGATACGGAGTTATCGCTATGGATGGTGACAACGATGTCTTTACAGTACCCTGCGAGCGCTTCGTCGATAGCGTTATCCACAACCTCGAATACCATGTGGTGCAGACCGGTGCCGTCATCCGTGTCGCCGATATACATACCCGGGCGCTTACGCACCGCATCCAGCCCTTTCAGGACTTTGATACTGGAGGAGTCATAAGAATTCGACATCAACGTTTCTCGCTCATTTAAACTTGGGTTAATCCGTTATTTTACCCTTTTCCACGGTAAACATCTTCGAATTTTCATCCGACATGTCCATAACGTGTTCAGCGCTGATCGCACTGACAAAAACCTGTGACTGCGTCGCTTTTAAGCGGCTGGCCAGCAGCCCGCGATGCGCGTCATCAAGTTCAGAGGCAAAATCATCTATCAGGTACAGGCAGCGCCGACCGCTTTCACGGGTCAGGAACTCGCCTTGTGCCAGGCGCAGTGCGCACATCAGCAGCTTAAGCTGCCCGCGCGACAGCGTATCTTCCACCGGCGCGCCGTCGGCGCGTATGCGAAAGTCCGCTTTATGCGGGCCGTGCGCGGTGTAGGTCAACATTCTGTCACGCTCGAAGTTCCGCTCCAGCACCTCGGCATAATCCGTCTCTTTTTCCCAGCCACGCTGGAATGAGAAGGTGAGGGAGAACTCCGGTAAAAACTGTTTGCAGGTATCCGCCATATCCTCGGCGATACCGGTGCTGTATTCGGCACGCCAGCGGCTGATTTGTTCCGCCAGGGGAATCAATTCTTTATCCCAGGGGCGCAGCTGTTCATAGCGGCTGACCTGGCGCAGTGCGGCATTGCGCTGCTTCAGCAGGCGCTTGAGGTTGCTCCAGGCGGTAAAGAACCCGGCTTCGTTGTGGAAGCATCCCCAATCAAGGAATGCTCTTCTGTATTTGGGGCCGCCGTTGAGTAAAGTAAACCCCTCGGGCGTGATGAGCTGCATCGGCATCAGCAGCGCCAGTTCGGCAACTTTGTGACCGTCGGTGCCGTCGATGCGTACTTTACTGTCGCCCAGCTTATCTTTGGTGAGGCCGATGGTGGTTTCGCGCTCTTCGCCCTGCAAACGCCCGTGCAGCACGAACGCGTCCTGTTCATGGCGAATCACGCGACCAATCTGCAAACTGCGAAACGCCCGGCCATGGCCGAGCGTATAGATGGCTTCCAGCACGCTGGTTTTGCCACTGCCGTTTGCGCCAACCAGGAAGTTAAAGCCGGGAGATAAGGCGAGATCCGCGCTTTCGATGTTGCGAAAGTCGCGGATCAACAAGCGGGTGAGCGACATTACAGTCTCATTGGCATGACAACATAGGCAGCCGACTGTGATGCGGCATCTTCAATCTGAACGCTGGAAACAGAGTCCGTCAGCAAAATACGTACGTTTTCACATTTCAGGGCATTCAGCACGTCGAGGACGTAACTGACGTTAAAGCCAATTTCCATCTCGGTACCGGAATAGTTGACGTCCAGAATCTCTTCCGCTTCTTCCTGTTCCGGGTTGTTGGCGGTGATTTTCAGCTGATTTTCGCTGACAAACAGACGCACGCCGCGGAATTTTTCGTTGGAAAGAATGGCCGCACGGGCAAATGCCTGCTTGAGAATATCGCAGCCGGCATCCAGATGTTTGTCCGGGTTCTTCGGCAATACGCGACGATAATCCGGGAAACGGCCATCAACCAGCTTAGAAGTGAAGATAAAATCGCCGACATGCGCGCGGATGTTATTACTGCCAATTTGTACGCGCAGCGGGTTATCACCGCCGTCGAGCATACGCATCAGTTCAATCACGCCTTTACGCGGCACGATCACCGAATGATTCGGCAGCGATTCGCCGACCGGCATAGAGCATACCGCCAGACGGTGGCCATCGGTCGCCACGGTACGCAGCTCTTCACCTTCGGTTTCGAACAGCATGCCGTTTAAGTAATAGCGAACATCCTGATGCGCCATCGAGAACTGGGTCGCTTCAATCAGACGTTTCATGGTCGCCTGTGGCAGAGTGAATTCCACCTCGCTCTGCCAGTCGTCCAGATTCGGGAAATCTGCGGCAGGCAGCGTGGAAAGCGAGAAGCGGCTACGGCCAGAACGGACCAGCATACGGTCGCCTTCCAGCTGCACGGCGATCTCGGCGCCTTCTGGCAGACCACGGCAGATATCGAAGAATTTACGCGCCGGGACGGTGGTTGCGCCGGGTTCGTGCGTCTGTACCAGCGCCACGCGAGCGACCATCTCCATTTCTAAATCGGTACCGGTCAATGACAGCGTACCGTCAGCGACCTGCAACAACAGGTTTCCGAGAATAGGCAGCGTCGGGCGGCCACCTAACGGGCCACTCACCTGTTGTAACGGTTTTAATAAATGTTCACGTTCTACGGTAAATTTCATAGCGTCACGACGATAATGTTCTGATTAAATTTGAAAAATCTTCTTTGATATCGTGGCTCTCTTCACGCAACTGCTCAATCTTGCGGCAGGCATGAAGCACGGTAGTATGGTCACGACCACCAAATGCGTCGCCAATTTCTGGCAGACTGTGGTTGGTCAGCTCTTTAGCCAGCGCCATCGCCATTTGACGCGGACGCGCCACCGAACGGGAACGCCGTTTGGAGAGCAAATCCGCCACCTTAATCTTGTAGTACTCGGCCACCGTCTTCTGAATATTGTCGATAGTGACCAGTTTTTCCTGTAACGCGAGCAAATCGCGCAACGCTTCGCGAACGAAGTCGATAGTGATCGCCCGGCCCGTAAAGTTGGCGTTGGCAATCACGCGATTCAATGCCCCTTCCAGCTCACGCACGTTAGAGCGTAGACGCTTGGCAATAAAGAACGCCACCTCACCCGGCAGACGAATGTCGTTCTCGTCGGCTTTTTTCATCAGAATGGCAACGCGGGTTTCCAGTTCCGGCGGCTCAATCGCCACCGTCAGGCCCCAGCCGAAGCGGGATTTCAGACGATCTTCCACGCCGTTGATCTCTTTTGGATAGCGATCCGACGTCAGGATGATCTGCTGATTACCTTCCAGCAGGGCGTTAAAGGTGTGGAAAAACTCTTCCTGGGATCGTTCTTTATTGGCAAAGAACTGGATGTCATCGATAAGCAGCGCATCGACAGAGCGATAGTAGCGTTTGAACTCTTCAATGGCGTTGTTTTGCAGGGCTTTTACCATGTCCTGCACAAAACGCTCGGAGTGCATGTACACCACTTTGGCATTCGGTTTACGCGCGATGATGCCGTTACCGACCGCATGTAATAAGTGCGTTTTACCGAGGCCCGTTCCACCGTATAAAAACAGCGGGTTATACGCGCCGCCAGGGTTGTCCGCCACCTGACGCGCCGCCGCGCGAGCCAGCTGGTTCGACTTACCTTCAACGAAGTTATCGAAGGTGTGTTTTACGTTGACGTTGGAGCGGTAAGAAGGCTCAGCCGGGGCCGGTACGTTATCCCAACCCTGACGCGGTGCGGGCACGGCACGTGGCGTATGCACCTGCGCGGCCTGTGCTGGGATCGCGACGTTTGCCGTCTCTTTGAGGGTATGGGTGACCGGTTTGGTGCCCACTTCAAAGCGCAGCTGTGGGGCGTCAGAACCGCAGAAATCATTCAGCAGCCCGTTGATATTGTTCAGGTATTTATCTCTTACCCAATCAAGCACAAAACGATTTGGCGCGTACAGGGCCAGCGTGTTATCGCTCAGTTCCGCCTGCAACGGGCGGATCCACATGCTGAATTCTGTGGCTGGTAACTCATCCTGCAATCGGGCAAGACACTGCTGCCAAAGCGAAAGTGACAC